>NZ_NNRK01000001.1 GCF_002252475.1 Brucella rhizosphaerae
GCAGCATATAGTGTCATGAATATTGCAATTTGCTGTCTCTTTGGTGGCAATCTCGATTCTTATTTCTTTTCGTATTCCGGTCGCCTGATCCGCATTCTATTTTTAAAAAGGGGCGTATAGTGCCTGATAATCAAGTCGTTCTGCTTCTTCCTATCGCACGCAACAGCCGCCGCACACGTGTGCTGAACCATTCGGTTTCACCGCTGGCGATCCTCAGAACAACAGGGCGGGCAACCGGGTTGGCGGTCACATCGCTCATGATGCTGGGATTTATGGCCCAGCTGTCCGGTTTTGCAATGGCCACCGATTATACGACAACCCAGCACCAGAGCCTGCAAACTGGTGATACAATCACCACAATGGCTGATGGCGAGGCCGGGTATGGGCTTATGGCTGATAATAACACTCTGGTGACGGCTCCCGGTGACAACGTAATCACGACGAGTGGCTATCAAGCCTGCGGGATTTGTTCTATCGGGCTGGGTGCTTCAAGTATCGCCGCCACGGGCACCAAAATTATAACTACCGGGGCCTATGCGAACGGTATTGAAAGTCGAATCGATGGAGGCAATATAACTATTACTTTGCGTGATGTAACCATTGACGCGCAAGGAGTCTCGGCAAATGGTATACAAATTGCACCCAATCCCGTGGGGGAGGGGGGCACTATGACCCTCACCGCTGATGACAAGACAGTCATCACAGCCACAGGGACAGGGGTTAACACCGGCGCAAGCGCAACCCTGACAGGCACGCACGTCACCACCACCGGTGATAACGGACCTGGTGTGGTGTTTGGTTCTATCTGGGTGACGGCGCTCACACAAATCGTTCAGGGTAACGCTGTTATTAAAACACTGGGTTATCAGTCCTTAGGGGTTTGGAGCACATCTAAGTCGACCCAAACGCCTGTGGTGGATGATGGTGTCAGCGTCGAAACCTTCGGTAAAACAGCCTATGGCGTTGGCGCTAATGGTAATCGTTCATCAGCAGGTCTGCAAGTCAATGCTGCGACTGTCGTCACGCATGGCGATACTGCTGATGGCGCGCGGGCACAGTATGGTGCCTCAACGACATTGAACGGCACCCATGTGACCACGCATGGTGCCAATGCTGCTGGTGCAGCGGTCGGGAATTCACCATATGGTGCTGACGACCTCAACAACACCATCACCATCACCGGTGCAACGCTGACGACGACGGGTGACGGGTCGAATGCGGTGCAGATTTATGGGCCGACAAATAACATCACCATGGATAATGC
>NZ_NNRK01000011.1 GCF_002252475.1 Brucella rhizosphaerae
GCTTGCCGTTCTCGTTCTCAAAAAACTGACCGTCAACACCGGCCTGCATGATGAAGGTATTGATGTCCTGATGCAGATCACCGGCCGTCGAACCGCTTTCCAGCCGGTTATGCGCGCCTTCGACACGACCCCAGATCGCAGCATTGCTGGCGGCGTCAGCCTGTGTTGCCGCCTGTGTTGCCGATTGTGTTGCCTGCTGGCCCAGATAGCGATCTCCCACCCGCTGTTGCAAGGTCGACAGACGATTGAGCGCCTGAAGCGTTGCGGTATAGGCTTCATAGATGGGTGCTGCCGCACTGTAACGCGGACCCGTTGGCGTTGTCGGGTCAGTCGGATCGGTTGGATTTGTGGGGTTTGTCGGATTGGTTGGATCTGTCGGGTTGGTCAGATTTGGCTTGGTGTTCTGGCTAACCAGATACCAGTTGCCATCATTGGGATCAGCCTTGCTGTTCTTCTGCAGCGTATAGGCATAGGCCGACGAGGTCATGAGCGCCTGCTGTCCATCTTTGGTGGTGTAATCGCCATTCAATGTAAACGTGCCATTCGACTGACCATTCACATCAACCACTTTGATGCCGTTGACCGTCTGAGCACCAAGGCCGCCACGATTGGTGACCTGAACCTTGGTAGTCCCGGATGTGTTGCCACTCACCTGAAGCTTGTCACTCACTGCATTATCGTCGGCCAACACCGTGTTGATCGCAAGCGTGCCGCCATTACCGGTGTAATTACCAGCTATGTTCAGCACGGTTCCGCCGGTGCCGCCAAAGTTAACGGCACCAGAGTTGGAAAGCGCTGCCATATTGGTGGAGAACCCACCCAGATCAATGGCCGAGCCATCAGCCACCGAATAGGCCGATGTTCCGCTGAAGGCGCCCTGTGCACCCTGAATGAGTTTTGCACCAGCAACGTTGGTATCACCCGAATAGGTGTTTGCGCCGTAAAGTGTCAGAGAGCTGGTGCTGGCCTGACTGAGTGTGAGGCCACCTGTGCCGGAGATCACGCCTGAGAAGTCATCATGCTGCATCTGATTGAGGGTAAGCGTGCCTGACCCGAGTGTAATATCACCGTCGCCCGTCATCCCGCCTGCAAGTCCGCCGATTGTCTCATTGAAGTTTGCAAGATCAAGCTTTGCACCCGACCCGATTGCAACCATGCCAGTACCAAATGCCGTATCGGCAATACCAGCCTGCGCTACACCTTTCTCAACGCTCAACCCACCGGAGAAGCTGTTATCACCCGCAAAGGTCGTGGTGCCGGCACCGCGCTGAACAACAGCACCTTCGCCACTGATCTGATTGGACAAGGTAAAGGCACCGGTTTTGTTGATTGCCAGTGTGCCGACACCATAACGCGTGCTGGCGAGTATGATATTGCTGGTTGCCACAAGGCTGCCGCCATCACCCAGCTCAAGCGTGCCTTCGGTGACTTTTGTGTCGCCGGTATAGGTGTTTGCACCTGTCAGCGCCAATGTGCCTGTACCTGACTTGGTGAGGCCTTCAGTTCCTTGGATTACGGAGGCGATGGTCGCTGTCATCGACGCGCTTTCAAGGGAGCCGTCGCCGACAATGATCAGCTGATCGCCTTGACCGGCAAGGGTGATAGTTCCACCTTCAATCCGATAGCCGTCCGTCATGAACTGCATGCCATTGACGCTTGGCGTGTAACCCGCATCAATCGTAACCGTACCAGCAGCACCTTCAAACACAGCAAAAGAATCCACGAGCCATGCGGAATTATTTTGACCGTCTTTATCCGTCCAGTTGTCGTCTGCCAGGCTCCATGTGCCATTACCGCCATCAATAACACCATCATTCTTCGGTCCTGTCCCATCCCAGTAGAAGAACTCCCGTCCACCTGTGTTCACCAGATTGACCTGATGATTGACAGCAGTCTGCAATGAATAATCACTGACATTGCCCTCTGCCACAGTTCCGATGGTCATGGTGTTTGCGGTCAAAGCACCGGAATAATCAAAAATGCGATAGACACCAATCGGTGTAACGCTGCCAGTCTGAACATTGAGCTGGCCGTTCAGAGCAAGATCGCCGGTCACATCAAAAAGCGCATCGTTCGACGGCCCACTATTAAGGGTCACATCGGTCTGGCTGCCTGTTGCAAGCGTTAAGCCGCTTTTAAACGCGAGCACCTGATTGGATTGCCCGAACAATGTGCCGCCATCAGCAACCGCAGCTGTACCGCCAATCGTGCCATTTCCGCCCAATGCACCGGTATTATTGACATTGACGGCACCACCAAGCGCGCCATCATCCAGTCGCAGCTGGCCTGCATTGACATTGGTCTGGCCAGTGAAGGCACTGCTGTCGCCGCTCAGCGCCAGTGTGCCAGTGCCAAGCTTGTTCAGCGCACCTGCACCGGTAAAGATGGTTGCCAGCGAGAATGTGTTATCAGCATCGGCAATATCAAATCCACCGCCATTTGCGCCCCAGTTGATTGTCCGCGTTGTGGTGTCAAAGATTGTGCCTGTCACCTGCAAGGTGCCGCCGTTGAAGTTCAGGGCGCCAGCAACACCACCAAGATTATCATCCTGACTGGCCGATATAGTACCGGCATTGAGATTGGTATCACCCGAATAGCTGTTGTCACCGCTCAGGGTCAGGGTACCTGTACCCATCTGCGTGAGCGAGCCGGTGCCGCTGATCACCTGAGATAAGGCTGTCGCATCGATATTGTTGACGACAAGGCTGGCATTATTGACGATGTCGCCTGCAATAAACCCGTCTGTAACACCATCACCCAGTTGCAGAACACCACCTGATATCGTCGTGTCGCCGGTATAAGTGTTTTGTGCGGTCATGATCAGCGTGCCGTCACCTGACTTGGTCAGACCGCCTTTGGCCTCAAGCGCATTGGCAAACACACCGCTGAAGGTCGCTGTCTTGGTATCATCGACAATAATCGTCCCGCCAGCAGACGTCAGTGTGGCAGTGCGGGCCGAACTCAGCGTATCTGTGAGCTTCAATGTGCCGCCCGTAAAGCGCAGATCGCCAGCCGCAGCGCCGAGATTATTGTCGGCTGCAACCGACAGAATACCAGCCGCAAGTTCTGTACCTCCGGTATAGGTGTTGGTGCCGGATAAGACCAATGTGCCTGCGCCAAGCTTGGTCAGCGAACCGCCACCAAGAAGTGCTTGGGAAACAGTGAATGTATTGCTGGCCTCAGCAATATCAAAGCCACCGCCGCCAGCACCCCACGTGATCGCCCGGGCCGTTGAGGTCATTGTCGTGCCGGTCACTTGCAGAGTCCCGCCATCAAATGTCAGTCCACCGGCCGCATCACCAAGCTTGCTATCCGCGGAAACCGAAAGCCTGCCACCCGAAAACACCGTTCCACCAGAATAGGTATTGTCGGCAGTCAGGATCGTGGTGCCTGAGCCAACACCCATGACATTGCCGGTGCCGGTGATGGTTTTATCATAGGTGTAACTACCCGAGCGACCAAACGCCAGCGTGCCTTTATTCGTGGCATCTGTCCCGGTGATGATATTGTCCGAGGCGAGACTGCCGGTAGCAGTATCATTACCGAATTGCAGCACCCCGCCGGTGATAGTCACGGCTCCGGTAAAACTGCTATCCGCAGTCAGAATGGCCGTGCCGGAAATCTGATTGATAACACCAATCGATGTGGTTGTTCCGTTGCTCATGGCAGGGCTGAACACATAATCCATGCCGGTATGATTGAAGTTGATTATACCCTCGGCGAACAGAGTTACACCGCCATCTGCGCTCACACTGCCGGGTGCTACCGCCGCATCACCAACTGCGGCACCGATGTTCAGTATGCCCGATGAACCGGCCAAACCAATTCCCAGTACAAGGCTTCTCGCGGATTGGAACGCCCCCCCATTGGAAACAGTGAGGGTGCCCGTTGGTGACGCATCATTGTTTATCCCGAGTGTAAGTGTTCCTTGTAAGGACTGGTCTTTGAAGACAGACCCGGCACCGTCAACAGTGGTTTTGCCGCCCAAAGTATAGCTAGTATTTGTACCTATTAGGTCGAACTCTCCGCCATCCAGCACGTTGAACCCGGATTGTTCTGTTGTCAGTATTGTTGTATTACTGTTGGAGAATTCCACAATAGAACCAATCCCAGTAGCTGTGAGTTTAGCACCAGTGAAAGAATTTGTTTTCGTGACTAGCTTCCCACCATCACTGATTTCAACAACAGCTCCAAGACTGTTATTGTTGCTATATCCAAATTTTCCCCCACCGTTACCACCGAGGATATTTAACACGGAGCCCAGGCCACTTACTTTCAAGGTGGACGGTGTTGCGACATTGGAACCCGAAGACAAATTTGATACTGTTACTTCAGCACCATCAAGTATATTCAGGCTTCCATTACCTCGACTTCTGTTATTATTTTCCCAGCCAATAAACAAAAAACTTCCGGCAGCGGTTATCAATTTTGAACCTTTGCCCGTCACTGTAACAGTTGGATTGTCTCCTGAAATGTAATCATAGGTTTGGACTGAATTACCGGTCCCGCTCAGGTTCAGCTGACCTCCATTCTGGATTGTCAAGTTGCCGCCTGTCAGCACTGTGTTGCCACCGCTGCCGACGGTGAGATATGCAGCCTGCGCGGTCTGCCCATCAATGACCGGTGCATTGGCAGACGTCGTTGCCGTCACTCTACCCGTCGTCGGCACGGCTCCCAAAGCCCAGTTTGTAGCCGTGAACCAGTCGGTACTGGTTGCGCCTGTCCAGGTGTCATCGGCTCTTGCCACGCCGCCTGATGCCAGCAGCACTTGCGCCAGCACAAGTGCTGACGCGGAATTGCGCAAAAGGTGTGGGCGTCTCGTACGAGAAGAAACGAAACGGGTGCGAGCGGTAACAATCATATTTTCAGGCAATGTGCATTTCCTTTTAGGAATAAATGTCCCATCAAAATAATTCTGCCTGAACGCTTAAGAGGCAGCCAGTCGGCGCCATTTCCACGTATTCAGGCCAAGTATTCATGCCATGCGTTTCGGCACAGGCGAGAAAGCCAATGCCGTTTGAATCAGTTTCGCATCAAGCAGCCTCGAACAGGACTTGCAGCCTTACGTCACTCCCGATCGCCACCGGCAATATGGAAGGCACGGAAGTGTTGTTTATGGCTGTGCGATGGAAATGATCATTCAAAGTGATGTTGGTCATTCGTTCCTCATGAAGTAATAAGATCAAGAAAATTATGTATAAGTAATATAGTATTTATTATTTTCGATTAAAGATCAGTAACGCATCGTTCGTAACAGTGTAATTTTAATAATTATTATCCGTTTAGTCAAACATAATAAAATGTGACAATTATTAATTACAAGTATATTATTTATTTATTACTTTAGCGCTTTACATGTTGAAATATGATAGATTAAATTTCGTTTATAAGAGAACATAACGCTGATACGACGAATCCCGGTATTGGCTCATGGCAGTGCTTCGGTGCGGCTTTTGCTGGAAAACGGACGTGGAAGGACTCCGCCCTCAGCGCCGTTCGGATTGGTTTCTGCCCAGCTTTGGTCGCTTGTCTGTCTGGTAGCCGGCTTCTGCAAGATCGCCCCTCTGCTCGCACAGCTACCGTTTTCCACGAGGCAAGGATACAGCAGCGAAGGACGCGCGGAATGAGGGTAAGCCGGAGAAAACGCCATGACTGTCAATGCAAACACCGCTCGCTTTGATATTGGCTGCGCAATGAGTGAAGACAAAATGCGGGGGCTTGCGTCGTCAGTCTTTGCTGTCACTGCGCATGAAAGCCGTTCCGAGCGCTTCAGGCCTATTTGGTTTGCCCCCATCGGGTGGTCCGGGTTTAATGTTCATGTATGCTCGGCCCGAGCGCCGCTTCCGGAGTTGAAGCCGGTCTATTTTGTCGAAGCCACACGGTGGCCTCGGGTGTTGGAGGTTTGTAGTTCAGTGACGAATGCGGGCGCGCAGTGTTGTGATGTTGTCGCCAGCCTTCGATGATGATCTTTGCTTCCTTAAGCGTATAGAGATTTCTCCGTTGAGCAGTTCATCACGGAGTCTGGCATTGAAGCTTTCGCAATAGGCGTTCTCTCATGGGCTGCCCAGCACGATGTAAGCTGTATTGGCGCCGACAAGCGCAGTCACTGTACTGCGCGACGTGCAGGACAGCGTTGAGAATTGCTTTAAAATGTTCGTTGGAGCTTTGTTCAGTCCTGCCAAGCAGCCGTCCTGTTAAGGATGGACTTTTAATCGTGCCAATGGACATAGCATGCTTCTGATATGATGTGATGCCAAACGACGTTTGTTGTTGCATAGAAAGTGTTGGCTTCATCAGAAGCGAGCTCGGCGTTAGTGATAGCCTTGTCTGTTGCTATATATGTGGCACCACCCAATGGGGTATAATCGCCGTCCCATTTACCATGGAAATTATCGATAGCGTGTATCAAACCAGCCACTTGGCCGTCGTGACCCTTAATACCCCCATCTGTGTCTTTGTGGGGCTTCTAGCCACCCATCGCTCAGAATTAGAACCTATCAGTGACATTGAGAGCTTCCAGTAACTTAAAGCCCATCTTTCATTGCCAGCATCATAGGTTGCGATGACAACCATAGGCCCCCAACGGTGGGCATGTCACGGTTACATCAGCCCACTTAGCATATCGCTCAAACGTCCTATGCCGCCACTCGTTGTAACCGAGCGGGATAGATGCCCACCTCAAGGGTCTGTAGAGGTAGGTCTATTTGCACCCCCTAATTTATGACAGTTAAATAAAAATATAAAATCGAATAAAAATAATCGTTATTCTTTAAACGAGGAATCTAACGATGCTAGATAATAGTATAGAAGATACATACACGTATATATACGACGTAAGGGCAATTTTCTCCAGTAATAGCGCTGAAACAAGCGCATTTCCTGTCAGATACCTAACGTCAAAAAAAATAAAAATTGTAATATCATCCACTTATGTAGATGGAGGTAATCCTGCACCCAATCTCGGCATTATTCTGCAACTCAATCCTCCTGCTGATGTGCTTGTAGTTTTCGATGATAAAGGAGAGCATGTAGAAAGCTTTGAAGAAGGAAGGTATAATTTAAAAACAGGGGTCGATGGCAGTGTTATTTTATATCTCGCCAGTCCGCATAATATATATCAGAATATTCAGGTATACTCACAGAAATATGGTTCTTCTTCTCCAACCGAGTGTGTAATATTTTTCGGCGACAGTACGACTATTTCAACAGATATGCCCGCGCCTTTCGTCGATTTGAACGATCAAAACTCGCTGGATATACCAACTGATTCTCCATACTTTAATGTCCATTTTCCAGTTTTAAATGACGATATAGATCCAGATGCCTTTAGTTGTGTCATTAGTACAAATTCTTGCTACTTCACAAAACAAAATTATTCATCCGCACTATTGCCTCAAGGAGTGCAAGTACCGTCCGCTTATCTGAATACCGTGGAAGATAATGAAATTTATTACTTTATAGAGAATAATACGGCGGGTGGTGGATTAACCTCGGATAAGCTCATTTTTCAAGCTAAAGGAATACCTTATAAACACCCGTCAATTGGTCCGTGGCAAAACCGCACCTTGAAATCACGCCCCCTTCTCAATGAAGGACAAACTGCCATCACTCCAAGCAATATCTCTGATATTAAATTCAAACTGAAAAATATACCGGAATCAAGCGGAGGCTATACATTCAGAACTGGTGATTCTGTAACTTTTACCATGTTTATAAATGGATACTTCGCGGGATCCAACGTACAAAAGAACAATGTATTTGAGCTGCCCCCTATCATTATTGAGGACCCTTGCCCCGAGAATATATGTATATCACTACCGGCCAATATTCTGGCAGGTTATGGGTCTAATCAAAGTCACTCTCCAGGCAGATATGAGATCGATTACGTCGTTAAACCTGAGAACAGCGCCGATAAGAGTACATGGTCCCGTCCTACGGCCTGGTTGAAGGGTGCTATCACCACGTCAATATGATTTGAGCAGTCTGGGATAGTGTGTGGAGCTGCGTGGGTAGAAAATCTGCGCTTTCGAAATATATTCGCCGAAGTCAGTTTCCACCAACCTTATCATTGAGGTCATAACGCAACAGTTACAATTCTCACTGAGCTTCAAGTTTTCGGATTTGAAGCTTACAGAAAGGGCATGCTGCACTCAAGGTTATGCTGTTAGGGTGGCAGCGCCTATTCTCATAGAATTTGCGCTGCCTTGTGTCTTGATAATGGGCGGCGCTGGGATGAGTGATCTTTGCTATCCAAGGTGAAAGATACGGTTTTCCCTGTGCAGTTGGGAGGGTCTTTTCGCGCGAAAATCCTTTGCTAACAATGCCACGATATCAGGAGCAAATTGGTCCATACATGAAATTTTGACAAGTTATTAAGAACGAAGAGCTGGCTCATGGCGGCGTCAACTATACGACAGAGTTTGTACAATCGGCCGGTAAAATGCGAACGATGGTCACAACTACAATAGCCGTCAATACGGTTTTATCAAGAAACAATAAAAACACCAGGTATTGTCCAATACCTGGTGTTTTTATTGTTTACATAAAATATCGTCAATCCTGTTACTTGGATCATGATGAATTTACGCCAGAATTACAAAATAACCCCGGTACTATCCTCCGATAGTCACAAAAGGAACGTTTATGAGAAGGGAGCGGCCGGCGGCTTTGATTAATCTCTAGTAAAATCTATCCTGACAGGTACTATGCCATTGGAAAAATTTACCCCATAGATAACGTCGAAATCATCTTGTATGTGGATCGCGAATGAGCGTAGCTGACCTGTTCCTTTTGGAAGGCTAATGCGGCATTCTTCCAGTACATCGAAAGTTACGGTACTGATGGGTGTAACGTGCAGCTCCCCCAACGGAGTGGATGTGACATAGAACAGAAGTTGCCTCAGGGAATCCAGAACCAGGTAATTGAAAGATTCCAATTCTCCGTTTACGTCTATAGATTGGGTAATGTAGTTTTCGTTGGTGTCCAAAGCGAGAATTTTTCTTTTTCCATCGACCGTTAAAATGGGTATGAATAATAATCCATTTACAGTATCCAGAATAGTTTTATCACCATACATAATTCCCTTATCTGGTATGTTAATGTATTGTATCTGTGGTGATGCAGTTAAAGTAGAAAAGTATCCTATTATGCTCTCTTGAGTAGGAATGAAATAGCAGGTTTGAGTACGGTTATCGATTGTCAACGACTCAATAGAATTGTAATTAGTTGTTACGTTATATTCGAACTGTCCTGATTGAAATGCGCTGATAGACCCCTTTCCCTCGTTCACTGCAAAAGCGAAAATTTTCTTTTGCAGTGAATCGTATGCGTTTGAATAAAAACGGGCGTGCGCTTCTGTAGGCAGTATTTTGGAGTATATGGGAATCGACGGGCTGCCAGTCAGTTTAGATTTAACGATACAGCTTGTTCCTTTTCCATCGTCTGTCACGCTAACAAATAGAAAATCATCCAGATCGCTAAACGAGAATGGGTAGGATCTATCTGCTTCTGACGCATAGAACATGTCTGACTTGACATCATATATATAAGGATCAGCTATATTTATCTTTGCGAGGCCGCGGGGAGGATTAGTCGGAGAATGCATGTCAGTCCAACCATGTGATAATACGTACAAGTATTTATACTTATTATCACAAAGCAAAAATGTCGGGTCTTTTACCGGAGATTCAATAGGATCTAGTGGAGTCAATGTTATTGATTTAATCGCCATGATTTTATGTCTCAGGTTAAGCTTACAAGTTAATTATCGTTAATTGAAAATATAACGATTTCTCTTTTGTATTCTACGAATCCAATGGGTGCCGCACTTTTCTATAAGTGATTGGTTTGGTATATTGACGGCGAATAGCACCAAGTTGAGCCTCGTTGATGCAACAGTTGTCACAGGCTCTGTTTCGTCTGAATTTTGTGCTTTGGCTTGGTGAAAAATGCAGCAGATGCACACTCAACCAGGAAGTTTATTACCAAACTTTGGGTGGAGAAACGGCATATTTCCCCGCACCAGAGAACTGATTTCGACGCATTTGGGGACTGTTTTTGCAAAGTTGTCTTCATTGCGTATCAGAAATTCGATTGCTCTTGGGTAATCCGTTAGGCAAAACTCAAATGTGAATTTAACCTAACGGAAGTTGAAGCAGAACCGATAGTAATCTGTTGAAATTAAATGTTTATCGGACTTTTAGTGGCGTTAGAGGCACTCCGCTATTCAATGAACGCTGGACTTCAACGAGGATCCGACCGTTCACAGACCACTTATGTCATTAGTTAATCGGGATTATTTAAGCGTGTATTGATAGCTTCTATGGCCTGTACAAGAGCATAGAGCTGACTTCCATTAATCGCATCTGTTGAATTTCCATCGATTCTACCGGCTGCGAGATTGGTTAGCGTTCTTGTCATGCGGTTTGTTGTGTAATTTCCGATGCTAAAGGTGGCTTGTGGGTTCGAGCCAGCGAACTGATATATATTGCCAGAGATGTTAATTTGAGGCGTACTGATCTGCGGTGCAGTAACACTCGCGGACCCTAATGCGACGCTATATAGGTCCGAGGACCTGCTATTCTGGCCCATCGCGGTGCTGCCAACGCCACTTGCCATGCTGTCCTGACCGATTGCGACACTGTTGTCGGCTACGGCATTGCTATTGTGGCCTACTGCGAGGCTGAAATGCCCTTCAGTGGTGCTCGCTGCTCCGATTGCAGTGCTGAGATCTCCAGATGCTGCGCTGCCTTGACCTATGGCAATTCCGTCCTCTCCTGTAGCTCTGCTGCCCTGGCCGGCTGCAATGCTGAAGTCACCTGAAGCCGAACTTGCCTGACCCGTTGCGGTGCTGTTGATCCCATTTGCAGTGCTACCATAGCCCAGTGCGGTACTATTGGCAGCTGACGCAATGCTACCCTGACCCAAAGCGGAGCTGTTGACACCACTCGCCACACCATTTGCACCTATCGCGGTGCTGCCAACATTTGAAGCATTGCTGTTCATGCCAAAAGCTATGCTGTTGCTGCCCGTGGCTGCACTTGCGACACCGATGGTGGTACTGCCGCTACTCGTTGCTTTTGCGCCGTACCCGATAGCAACGGTTTTGGAAGCCCCAGCGAGGCTCGTCGCACCATAGGATGAACTGCTGTCGGCGGAAGCAGCACTGCCCTGGCCGATTGCAATGCTGCTGGCTCCTGCCGCGTTTACATTCGCACCTACCGCAATGCTGTTGGCTCCTGAAACGTTTGCAAACATACCTACCGCAATGCTGTAGTCTCCTTCCACGTAAATATTGGAACCTACCGCAGTGCTGTTGGCTCCTCTCACGAGCGTACTGGCGCCTACCGCAGTGCTGTAGTCCCCCTCTGCGATCGCCATGCCTCCTGCCGCAGTGCCGTAGGCACCATAGGCTTTGGCGCCAGTGCCGATGGCGGTGCTCACAGTGCTTTGTGCTTGGGTGTTCGTTCCTAAGGCATTGCTAAATGCGCCTTCGGCAAGACTTCCACTCCCTATCGCTGTAGCGCGCATACCGGACGCAGTGCTATTCGCGCCATAAGCCGAGGAGTAGTATGCCGAAGCGATGCTGTTGAGACCGTAGGCCGTGTTGTTTGAAGTCTCATCGAGAGCTGTTGTAGAGCTGCTGTTTTCCGAATTCTGTTTTGGATCTTTGTTTGGCTGTGAATTATCTTGAGTCATATCGATATTATACCTTTATTTTATGAAGGATGCCGTGGGGCTTATCAAATTATTGTATTGTTGCCGGCAGTCCGAGATCAATACCGATCTGCTGCTATTAATACTAAATAGTGAAGCACAAATTAGCCTAATGTACCTATTAGAACTTAATATTTCAGCTATAATAGTCGAATTATAAATAAATATTTTGACTATTTATGAGGATTGTGGCAGGCGATGACATAAGTATATTTCTTCGAGAAAATAACATTGCCATCGCCATCATATAATTATGTAATTATATAAAATAATAATTGTATTTTTAACATAAGTTAATATGTGACTAATCACATGAAATTAACAATACTCTAATACGCCAAATTTAATTTGAATTTACTGTATATATATTTCCTTTAAGCCAATTAACTGGGCGCCCCCAGGTATTTTCTTCCCCGCCACCTTGTGGCTTAACAACATAATCTACCTCAAATTTGCCCGCTGTGTTCTGCTGGTTTTGCCCGAACCCTTCTAAAAAGTTCGAAGGGACTTGCATACTGATGCTTGCGGGGCAAATTGCCGGAATAGTGATCGCCGGTAAATCGAATACAGTGGCCTTTTTTGTGTTGGACCGGGCATAATATCCGTTAATATACATGGTGAATATGACCACATCACCGGCGTTATAAGTTGTTGTACCTCCGCCCTCGGAATTGTTCTTCAGATGCATGGTTATGTATGAACTGTTACTCGGGGTGATCGAAGTCTGCCCCTGATTCATGCCAGGGCGTGCAGTCAGGTTGCGGGGCTGATCGGGGTTAACAATCGGATGAATATAAGGTGTGCCTACAGCTTTAAAGCTCAACGTAGGCGAGGTTAGAACACTAGATCCCATATCATTCTGGAGAAAATAGGCAATTTCATTATCTTTATCGGTAGTTAGATATGCGGATGGTATCTTCATTCCTATGGATTCGAGAACTTGCGTATAATCCTCCACGTAAAAATTGACGGAATTAATGATAGCGATACAGGTGTATCCCTGCGGATCCGTCAGAACATCTGCCGCTATCAGGTTCATATAAAAAAATGGACTAATAGTTGGTATTTCGAGTATATTGTTTGCGTTCAGTGGAACGGATGGGGCCGGTATAGCAGTTGTTGCCTGTGTGTAGTCGCCAACATATATAGTGTAAGAAATTGGTTCCGAGCTAGCATTTCTTACAGAATATGGCTCTATTTTATGATACGCATCAGCGAAGCCGGCGAAATAAACCGTGACATTTCCTGTGTTATCCGTCGTAAATGGATAGAGACCTTCTCCGTTGGGGTCTTGGGATTCTCCATTTACATCAAAAAGAGTGACAGTAGCAGGAGGAGGGTTTATCTGAACAATTACGTCTACATTTGGCGCAGCTTTATCCTCATCTTTATATGTAGATGAAAGGGTCATCTTTATTCTTTTAGCTGTTGCGTATAGGACAGGCTTAGGACTCACAGGGACGTTGCTAGTATCAAACGTTGCAGTTACTTCGTAAATATAATTGGGCCCGGCATCTGTGATATCCAGATTTTCAATCGTATTCATAGCAAATTTCCTTATGTTAAATTAACGATTGTATTATATTTAACGCTGTAGATTTTGGTATCTGTCATAGATGTCGGGTTGGATCAGATTATATTCACTCTACCTTGTATATCAGGCCTATAGGCATTGTGAATTTACCGCACGAGTGGACATTGCTGCATTTATAGGGCTGTCAGTCATCGGAATTTAATAACGGGATTTGCTGCGGGACGAGCCTGGAAGCTATGCCGGGTCGAAATTATTCCAAAGAGCACTGATCCTTTGCTCAAGCGCAGATCTGGTTCGGCTGGATTGTAAGGCGCTTGAATGCGTGTTCCAGATGGGTCTCGATTGTTCAGCCGAGGTAAGTGGCTCAACGGTATAAAGTTTATCGGCTAAACCAAAATCCGGTTGTTGTTTGACATAATTCTGGGCACAGACTGAGCGCGCGTTATTCGATAGGCTGTCTGATCTGTTCCCATCGCGTCGAATATCCAAAACGTCGATCCAAAAGGATCAACGTTTTGATTTTTACAATTTTATAGAGCATCCGCAGCCAGAACGGCCTTCGGCTCCAGAAATGCTTCCAGACCGAATGCTCCAAACTCGCGGCCCACGCCGGAGTGTTTGAAGCCACCAAAGGGGGCTTGTGGGTCCATCGGCTTTTCGTTGATGACAATGCGGCCTGCTTCAAGCTGGCGTGCGACCCGACGCATACGGTCCGCGTTCGTACCCAGAATATATGAAGCAAGACCGTATTCAGTGTCGTTTGCAATGGCAATTGCCTCATCGTCATCGCGATAGGAAATCACGGTCAGGACCGGGCCGAAAATTTCTTCACGTGCGATGCGCATCTCATTGGTAACACCTATGAAAACTGTGGGGCGCACGAACCATCCGCGAGCGACGCCATCTGGCCGACCCTCACCACCCACGAGCACTTGCGCACCTTCTTCGTGACCCAGGCGAATATAGGACTGCACGCGCTCCCATTGTTTTGCACTGACCATGGGACCAATCTCCGAAGAGGGATCGCTGGAGGGACCGGCTTTCACTGCTGAAACGGCATCGCGAAGGCGCTCCGTTACGGTTTCGAGCTGGTGTGCCGGTACAAGCAATCTCGTTCCGGCAATGCAGGCCTGCCCGCTGTTGCGAAACGCCGAAGCCAGAATATTCGGGATTGCCTCATCCAGATTGGCATCATCTAGAAGGATCTGTGGCCCCTTACCACCGAGTTCCAACGTGACACGTTTGAAGGTCTCGGCAGCGCTGCGCAGAATAGACTTGCCGGTCGCGGTTGAGCCGGTGAAAGTGATTTTCGCAACATCCGGGCTTTCGCTCAACTCTGTTCCCACCACATGGCCATATCCATTGACCACATTAAACACGCCTTTCGGCAGTCCAGCCTCATGCAAGGCTTCCAGCACCGCCTGGGTTTGAATTGCACTCATTTCCGAGGGTTTGATGACTATGGTCGTGCCCGCAGCAATCGCTGTGGCGAGCTTGGTACAGATAAAGCTGATATTGCTGTTCCACGGTGTGATGGCCACGGCCACACCCACGGGTTCCATGATTACTTCAGTGTTGCCGATCCGGCGACTGAACGGGTAATTAGCGACAGTTTTAGCCGCTTCCTCAAAGACCTGTGCGGCATGCGGAATTGCAAAGCCCAGGAATGATTGCGGTGCGCCGTATTCTTCTGCCATCGCTGCATATAGTGCATCGTGCTTTGCGGCAACGGCGTCACGCAGTGCGTAGAGCATGGCAATGCGCTCTTCGGGTGTCGTGCGGCGCATAGCGGGAAACGCGCGCTTGGCGGCAGCGATTGCCATCCGCGCGTCCTGAGCATCCCCAAGCCGGACTTCACCGATCTTTTCTTCAGTGGCTGGGTTGAAAAGTGCAAAGCTTTCCGCACCATGCGGTGTGACGAAGGCTCCATCGATATAGATATGGTCAATGATTTTCATCGTTCAGTCTCCTGTTTGACTTCAACAGGGATATACAACTCCGTACGTGACAAGATAAGATCATCAATGAGCAACACGTTGATGAGGAAAATTGCGCAATGAAGGTGAGCTTTGCGGAACTTGAAGCCGTAACCACCGTCGCACGGCTTGGTGGATTTCGTTCTGCGGCGCGGGAGCTGGGCGTTTCATCTTCTGCACTCAGTCACGCGGTCGCAACGCTTGAAGCGCGAATAGCGGTTCGCCTTTTCAACCGCACAACGCGGTCAATTGCGCTTACCTCTGCAGGTGAAGCCTTTGTTGCAGACGTGATGCCGGCACTTGCGGCCATTGACGGTGCGCTGGAAAGGGCCACTTATTCGCAGGCCAAGCCGACAGGCACCCTGCGCATTAACACGTCCATCGGAGCAGCAAGAATGCTGATGCAGCCCTTGCTGCTGGAATATCTGCGCCGTTATCCAGACATGACGGTGGAAGTCGTCACCGAAGGGGCATTGGTTGATATCATTGGCCAAGGCTTCGATGCCGGTTTCAGGCTTGCGGAGGCCGTCCCTCCTGACATGATTGCCGTCTCGGTAATCCGGCAGGCACGTATGGTGGTGGTTGGTTCTCCGGAATATTTTACGGGCAGAACCCTGCCGCAACAGCCTGCTGATCTGGGTAATCACCGATGCATACGTGCGCGTATGGCAAGCGGGCGTATTTACCACTGGGAGTTTTCACGTCACGGCGAGAACGTGGAGATTGACGTGCCCGGTGTGCTCGTACTGGATGAAAGCGGACTGATGCTGGAGGCTGCACTTGCAGGTGCTGGTCTCGCGTTTCTTTCGGATTTCGCTACCCGTGAACATGTTGCTGCGGGGCGTCTCATTCAGGTTCTCGACGACTGGACCCCGCCCTATGAGGGGCTCTATCTCTATTATTCCGGACGTCGTCATGTCCCGGCAAAGCTTCGCGCTTTGATTGACCTCGTCAAGGAAATTCGCTTCGACAGATGAATAGGTCGTGTGATGGCCTTTAAGCTTGTGGTTCGGCCATTTTCATTTGCAGCATTACCTGGTTAGCGCATTGACCTTTTATAGCGTTGTCATCTAAGCAACGCTGCGTTCCTCCGGGGATGGCTGGTGCTGGAGCGCAAACTGATCATACTTGCCCGAAAGCGCGTATGAAAAAACCACAAGGAGAGCCGCGTGAAGGGGAATAACGTATTTGCTTTGCGACATATCTGGTTGCATGCATTTGTTCTGCTAATCATTTCTATTTCAGAACTGATTGGCATCCAGAAATTATCCATCGGTATTGGTGCCGTCATCTTTTTGCCTATGCTTTACGCATTTGCTTTGGGTGTCGTCTTCAATCCCAATATTCTTAAGGCAACTGGCAAAGTCCTGAAATCGGATTCGGTCAAGCTTTCCGGTACAATGATCACCATTGCCATTATGCCGTTTATTGCCAAATTTGGTACGACGGTTGGCCCGCAGATTGATAATATCATTGCGGCCGGTCCTGCTCTTGTTTTGCAGGAAATTGGCAACCTGGGCACGATTGCACTGGCCTTCCCGATAGCTGTCTTTGTGCTGCGTATGGGACGTGAAACTGTCGGCGCTACCTATTCCATCGACCGTGAGCCAAATCTGGCTTTGATTGCCGATAAGTATGGTCTTGATAGCCCTGAAGGTGCTGGCGTGATGGGCGTTTATGCGACCGGAACCCTGATTGGCACGTTTGTTTTTGCACTACTGCCGCCTATTATTCACAGTTTCGGACTGTTTGATTTCCGCGCGCTTGCCATGTCATGCGGCGTTGGCTCAGGCAGTATGCTCGCCGCCTGTACCGGCGGGTTAGTCAGCGTTATTCCGGAACAAAAGGATCTGATTCTGGCGTTGGCTGCGGCCAGCAATATTCTCACTTATGCGACAGGCCTTTATGTCGGTTTGTTCGTGGCGCTGCCTTTGACGGAATGGCTCTATAAGAAGTGCCGTCCTGAAGAATATCGCGACGCTGCGTAAGGGGATGATGAGATGACTTCCAATTCCATGAAAAACAAAATCGACACTCTGACCTTGTCCGTTGAGGCGACAGATGAGCGTAAGATCGATATTGTCGAAAATGCCTTACTGCTGATAATCGCCTGTTTTCTCGGACTTGTTGCCAATTGGATTGGCACAGGCGTTACGCCTGTACAGGCATTGCCTGGCATGGCGGTGCTTTATGCGGCCTCCATCTTCGGTTTGATGCTGGCTCGTTTTATGCCGTTTTATCTGCCAAGCGTGGCATGGGTGTCGCTGATTGCCATCATCGTCACCATTCCGGGCGTGCCGGGATCAGATTATGTGGTAGCCAAAGTTGCCGACCTCAACTTCCTGGCACTGGCGACACCAGCGCTTGCCTATGGCGGTTTGGCACTCACACGCAACGAGTTTGAGATTGCCCGCCGTTCGGGTTGGAAAATCGTTATTGTTGCCATCTGCGTGATGATCGGTACCTATCTCGGCTCGGTCATTGTCGCTGATCTGATGTTGCGTGTCACTGGTTAAACAAGTGTCGGGGCAGGTCAAGAACCTGCCCCGATCCGATTTATCATATAGGGAATAATCATATGGCTGTTCTTCTGACAGAAGCCGATATCGCGGAAGCACTGGCATGGCGGCATGATCTGCACCGCCATCCCGAATTGAGCTTCGAGGAAAATCGAACAGCCGGATTTATTGCTGAAAAGCTTATGCAATGGGGCTTTGCCGTCAGGACAGGTTATGCCCGAACGGGTGTTATTGGTAGCTTGACGCGTGGGTCGTCCAAGCGTGCCATCGGGATCCGGGCTGATATGGATGCGCTGCCGATTGCTGAAAAGAGTGGCGTACCCTACGCCTCGCAGACAGCGGGAAAGATGCACGCCTGTGGTCATGATGGCCATGTGACGATGGCTCTTGCTGCGGCGAAGGCTGTCAGCCAGATGGAGTTCGACGGAACAGTACATTTCATCTTTCAGCCCGCTGAGGAAAATGAAGGCGGCGGTCGTGAAATGGTGCAAGAAGGACTGTTCACGGATTTCCCCGTTGACGCAATTTATGGTTTGCATAACTGGCCCGCACTTGATGTCGGCACGTGCGTAGCGCGTGATGACGCGATGATGGCAGCGTTTGGCACGTTCGAGATCGAAGTCACGGGCAAAGGTGCTCATGGGGCAATGCCGCATGAAGGTGCCGACCCAGTGGTTGCGACAGCGCAGATCGTCACCGCTTTGCAGACCATTGCCAGCCGCAATGTATCACCGCTTGAATCCGCAGTCGTTTCAGTGACGCAGATACATGGTGGTGATGCGTGGAATGTTATTCCCGAGACCATGATTGTCCGTGGGACAACGCGCTGGTTTTCGCCTGAAGTCGGCTTAACGATTTCTCAGCGTATGCAAGCGTTGGCAGCGTCGATTGCCGAAGGCTTTGGCTGTACGGCGAAGATCATTTATGAAGAGCGCTATCCATCGACAATCAATGCGGCGGAGAATGCCCGCAAGATACGCGAACTGGCGGCGTCCCCTGATCTCGGTCTGAAGGTGTTGGACGTGGCACCAAGCATGGCTGCGGAAGATTTCGCTTTCATGTTGCAAGAAAGGCCAGGCTGCTATTTCTGGCTCGGCAGTCGCCGCGATGGCGATAACCCGGGCCTGCATTCGCCATATTACGATTTCAATGATGCGCTTTTGCCTATCGGCGCTAATTTCTGGATAAAGCTGGTCGCAACCGAACTGACCGCTTAGTAAGGATCGAGTTGACCAGCGGTGCTCGCTGAGCAACATATCGGCATGGAAACGCTTGACGCTAAAGAATTACGTATGTTCATGGCAGTGGTCCGGATCGGTTCGATCCGGGGTGCCGCTGAACACATGAATGTCGCACCCTCGGTGGTAAGCCGCCAGATTGCAGATACAGAACGCAATATCGGTTTATCGTTGTTTGAGCGCAACGCGCGCGGCATGGCTTTGACCGAAGCAGGTGAACTGGTTCTGGAGCATAGCAGGCGCATTCTTGAAGAAAGCAGTCTGCTCACGGAGCAGTTAGGGCTCCTCAAAGGTGTTCAACAGCGACGTGTCCGTATTCTGTGCGGGGAGGGTTTTCTGGCCGACGTGCTCCAGCACGGGCTTGGTTCTTTTGTAAAAGTTTATCCCGATGTGCAGTATGACCTCCAATTGGGCAGCACCGAGAGTGTTCTCGACGGCATTGCCAATGGCGATGCGGATATTGGTATCGCCTATAATCCGCTGATGGATACGCGCGTTCGTTCGCTGGCTATTTCTCGCCAGCCGCTGTGTGTCGTGACCCCGCCTGACCACCCATTACTGATAAAAGATCGATTGGAACTCGCTGATTGTGCGGGCATGCCCAATGCGCTTTTGCGCGCCGGGCATGGCATCACGCAGTTGGTTACGCGTGTTGCAGCAGATGGTGGTTTTGCCAATGCCCCATTGGTGGAAACAACATCGATCGATGTGCTGCGGCGGTTTGTTATTGCCGGTCTGGGCATATCCTTTTTACCTCGCTTTGCCGTTTCTACTGAGCTTGCTCGTGGTGCGGTCGGGGTGCGTGAATTGTCAGATCCGCCTTTGGCCGAGGCGAGCGCACATTTGATGGTACGCGCACGTCGCCGCTTGCCGCTGTCGGTTGAACGCCTCAGCGGGTTCCTTGCTGGTAGCATGGCGGCGTTCAGGTAAGCTCCTTTTCGACTGTTGCTGGATGTGGGACGCTGCGTTGTCTGCAATCCGGCTATGCGCTGCCCCCCATAGGTGCGAGCTTTCCTTCATTGAATTCTGACTGGGCTTCGGCCGGTATAATGAAAATGGAGATGCGGAATGTCGCTACAGGGAAAACCAGTGATTGGCGTTGTTGGGCTTGGCAGTATGGGCCTTGGCATGGCGCAGACACTTGCGTCCAAAGGCTTGACGACGCTAGGTTTTGATCTGTCTGCGGAGCGTAAGGCTCTGGCGGAGAAGGCAGGCGTAACGCCGTCTGACACGCTCGACCTCTTGTTTGAGAAGTCCAACTTCCTTGTTTTCTCCCTGCCGACAGCACGTGACGTTGAAAACGTCGTCAACGCGCATAGCCATCTTCTGGAAAGTTCGGAGCGCGGCCGTGTAATCATCATCGACACTTCCACATCTGAACCAGATGTAAGCCGTGCGCTCGCGGCCAAGCTCGATGCTATGGGACATGGTTTCCTTGATGCGCCTGTCAGCGGCGGTCCGGCTGGTGCGGCCGCGGGTAAACTGACCATGATGATTGGCGGTAGTGATGCCGATCTGGCGCTTGCGCAGCCCGTTATCGAAACCCTGGCGGCCAAAGCTCTGCATGTCGGCCCAAGTGGCGCGGGTAATGTTGCAAAGCTTGTCAATAATTTGCTCGCGGCGGCCCATATGGTGACCACCAGTGAAGGACTGAAACTGGCGCTTGCTGCGGGAATAAGCCCCGAATCCGCATTGCGTGTTCTCAATGCCGCTTCCGGCAAGTCGATGATTAGCGAAGTCCACTTCCCGACCTGGGTAATGAACGACCGGTTCGACAGCGGTTTCTCGATGGGGCTGATGCGCAAAGATGTTCGTCTTGCCCAGGAAATGGCTGAGCGCACTGGTGCAGAAAACCCGCTGACGTCGGTTGTGGCCAAGCTATGGGCCGGTGCCGAACATCTCAAAGACAGCGATGATTTCACCCGAATGGGTGCGTTTCAGCCTGAATCCTCCAAATAAAGAGCACTATAATGACCCACCCAATTGATCCACAGGCACAGGCCGCGCGCATCTCCGAGATTTTCAAAGGCTTTTTTCCGAAAGGCGAAATCGGTAGCTTTGTAAACGGTGAGATCGTTACAGGCAGCGGTGCTGATCAGAACTTGACCGATCCTGCGACTGGTAAGGTTTTTGCTTCCTTCAAGGATGCGGACCAATCAATCATCGATGCTGCGATGGACAGCGCTTCCCGCGCCCAGAAAGAATGGATGTCGTTAACGGCATCAGCGCGCGGTCGTGTGATGAATGAAATCGCCCGGCGTATTCGTGAACACGCTCCGTTGATCGCCGAAATCGAAAGCCGTTCAGCAGGCCGACCGATCCGCGACATTCGTGGCGAGGCCGTTCGCGTCGCCGAAATGTTTGAATATTATGCGGGCTGGTGTGACAAGCTTTACGGTGACGTTATTCCCGTGCCGAGCAGCCATCTCAATTACACTCGTCACGAGCCGATCGGTGTTGTTACGCAGATAACACCATGGAACGCGCCACTTTTCACCGGCGGTTGGCAGATTGCACCGGCAATCTGTGCAGGGAATGGCGTGGTAATCAAACCGTCCGAACTAACGCCGCTTTCTACATTGATCCTCGGACTCATGTGCGAGCAGGGCGGTGCACCGCGCGGTCTGGTCAATGTTATTGCGGGACAGGGACCGACTGCCGGTCAGGCTGCGGTTTCGCACCCGCGCACCGGGCTGGTGGTTTTTGTTGGTTCAGCACAGGCAGGCTCAGCGATTGCAGCCACGGCTGCCAGGAATGTAGTGCCTTGCATTCTCGAACTGGGCGGTAAATCCGGCAATATCGTATTTCCTGATGCCAATATCGAACGCGCAATTATTGGCGCACAGTCAGCAATCTTCAGCGGCGCCGGACAGAGCTGTGTTTCAGGCTCACGATTGCTGGTACATCGCTCTATCCATCAGCAGTTCGTGGAGCGTTATGCCGATGCTGCAAACCATATAGTTGTTGGCAATCCCTATGACGACAATTCGCATATAGGCCCGATCAACAATGCACGCCAATGGTCAAAAATCGATCAGATGGTGCGTGAGGGCGTAGCCGATGGCGCTGTTCTTGCGGCCGGCGGCAAAAAGCCGGAGCACCTGGAGGAAACAGGCGGTTATTATTACGCGCCGACGATCCTTGATAACGTCGAACCGGCGATGACCATCGCGAAAGAAGAAGTGTTTGGTCCTGTTGTTGCCGTGATGGCTTTCGACGATGAAGCTGAAGCGATTGCCCTTGCCAATGACAACCCCTACGGGCTGGCTGGTGCTGTGTGGACCGAAAATGTGGCCCGCGCTCATCGTGTCGCTGCAAATGTGCGGGCAGGTACCTTCTGGATCAATGGCTATAAAACCATTTCGGTCATGTCTCCGTTCGGCGGCTTCGGACGCAGTGGTTATGGACGCTCCAGTGGTAAGGATGCTCTGATGGCCTACACGCAGGCCAAGAGCATCTGGGTGGAAACAGCCGAAAGCCCCGCCGTGACTTTTGGCTATTCGCCAGAAGTGTAAGCTATCCACGGGCAGAGCAATAAATGCAAATCCCCGCATAAAGTGCGGGGATTTTTTTGCCCAAAATTCAAGTGCGCACGGTTAACCGATAAAGTCCCTCGCAAAGCTTTCAGCGATGGCCAATATGGCCGCATGGATAGGTCCAGCGGTCAGACTGGGTAAGACAGAGCCATCAACCACATACAGATTATCCAAACCGCGCAGTCGCAGATCAGAATCCACAACGGCAGTTTCATCCTTACCCATGCGGCAGGTGCCTGACGGATGGTGATGTGTTATCGCTGCTTTGGCAATGAAAGCGTCGATTTCGCTGTTGGTGTTAAGCGGACCCGGCAATATTTCATGATCGCGCCATTCGTCGAGCTCAGACCTGTGCCCAATTTCACGCGCTGCTTTGAGGGCGGAACGAAACAACGCTCGGTCGTTTTCTGTTTGCAAATAGCGAGGGTCTATCAGCAGAGGATCGTTGGGCTGTGTGCCGGTAATGCGGATTTCGCCACGGCTTGTTGGATGCGTCACTCCAAACAGGAAGGAATAGGCGCTCCCCGGAGCAGGCGCTGCAAAACTCTCCGAGACGATAGGAGCTACTCCGCAGCCAACAACGATTTCGGGTTGACCATTGGCGGAGAAATCGTCTGCGCGCATGTAGGCCATGCTTTCCGAATGTTGCAGCCGGGATGGCGCTAGATGTTTTCGGGTGGCATAAATATTTCCAGCCCCCAACAGATGATCCATCAGATTGAGGCCGAGTTCAGGCGATTGGATACGGCAGGCGACACCGGCTTCGCGCAGCACGTCTTCACGACCGATTCCCGAACGCATAAGAAGTGCGGGGCTTTCCACTGATCCGGCGCAGAGGATTATCTGGTCGGCGGTGATTTTCATGTTGCCGGTTGGTCCAGCAATTTCGAGCGCTGTAACGTGTGATTTATTCAGTTCCAGAGAGCGTGTTAATGCGTTCGTCATGATCGTGAGGTTGGGACGAGACCGCACGGCTGGCGTTAGCCACGCTTCAGCGACCGTCACACGACGTCCATCGCGGATCATCAGCGAATTGGGTGTGACGCCGATCATCTGACCAGTATTGTGACCGGGAATGTGGGGCAGACCAAGAGCAGCTCCGGCCTCGATGAAGGATCGTGCTAAAGAGCTGACCTCTTCATCAGGGATATAGATAGGCATGGGGCCGTTTTCGCCATGGATGCCATCGCCGCCAAGCGAATGGTTCTCGATGGCCCTAAATGCCGACTGCAATCCTTCCCAGCTCCAACGTTCGTCACCAGTCGCTTCTGCCCATGCAGCAAAATCAGCGGGATGGCCGCGCATGTAGCCCATGGCATGCAGCAGGCTTGAACCACCCAACCCCTTACCGCGCGCCCAGGAGTGTATACGCCCTGCCGTTCCCGGCTGTGGGGTGGTCTGATAGTCCCAATCATAGCTGCGATGCTGGATTGCAGGCCACATTGCCGGTTTCCAAATATCCGGATCTGTCGGTTCGCCACCGGCTTCGATCAGCACCACTTTGCGCGACTGATCTTCGCTCAGGCGTGCTGCAAGAAGGGCACCGGCAGAGCCGGCACCAATGATTGCCACATCATATTGTGCCATCGGTTTACTTCTGATCTTCGGGGATAACCGCGCCTTCCAGCGTCATGACTTCGCCATCGAGCGAAACCGAGCAATTGCGCAGCGGAATATCGAGATGGCAGGGCGTATCGCGATCACCACCGGCTTCCGTATTCGGACCCGACGACCAAAGGAAATTACCTGCAAAAGAGCGTGCGTCCATACCCAATTGTGCTTCCGGATTATAGAGGCCCAGAACGGTCCAATTGGCACGGTTCTCAAGTCCCCAGCCGACATGCGCCATGGCATAGGCCCGTGGATCGTTGAAGCTTTCCATAAACTTGCGCATGAATTCGGCGTCATAGCCGCCCTTGATATCGACGATGAAGCCTTTCTCAATGGTAACGGTGATTGGAGCGCGAGCGTATTTTTTGAACGGCAGCAGAATATCACCTTCATCAATGACGATTGTGCCCTCTGCACTGCCTTCATCCGGCCAACGGGCGGAGAAGCAGCTTGGCCAATGATCCCAGCGACCCGGCTCATCAGCAAGGCCGTATTGGGTGAGAACCGGATATTGACCAAGGCGGCAGCGGAAATCCGTGCCTGCCTTTGAGGTCACGTGCATTTCTTTTGCTGCGCCAATTTTCTTCGCCGCAGCCAGAACGCGTAACTTATCCTCCGGGCGTGGTATCTGACGCATCATGATTGCAGGTGGCTCAACCGCCAAAAGCATGCGCGTGCCGGTTTTGAGCACCTGTTCCTGCTCTTTGGAAAACAGAAGCTGCAATGTGTCGATGACCATGTCGGACGCTTTGAGACAGGCAAGCGCCGCCGAGTTTCCATCCAGCGGGGTCTTGCCGATATAGCCTGATTTGTCTGGTGAGATTGCCTTATCGCTGTTAACGGGCGCCAGGTTCAGTTCGGTGACAACGGCCCCAAGGTCGGAAGCTGCAAGCTTGGCAATATAGGCAATCTGCTTGTTGCTGTCGTCACTTGTCAGGATCGTTACCTGCTCGCCTGCTTTCAGGTTGCACATTTCGAGCACCTGTCTCCAGCCCTTCAAGAACTGTGCGTCACTGATAGACATGATAATACCTCCGTTGGGCGTTGCCCGTTTGTGTCGGCCGCGTCCAGAAGAGCTTCGGTTTTGATCGACGCGCTCTTTCTGATTGGTTATCTTGGACGCAGTCAGTTCCCTCTGATGTGGATGTTTCTATAGCGCGGTCTGGTTGGCCAGCGTGAAGAAATTACGGTTGTAATGAAGCAGCGGCGATGTCTCGGGGCCAAAGCGGATAGCCTTTACCTGACCAATGAAAATCGAATGGCTGTCGGTCTCGGATACGGACGCGATTTCACAGTCGAGATTAGCCATCGCATGGTCAAGGGCTGGTGCTCCAGTGACAAGACGTGTCCAGCCATAAGGCGCAAATTTGTCTTCGCCCATTTCACCGATCTGGCCTGCGAAACGCATGGCGATTTCACGCTGACCATCTGCGAGAATGTTGACACAGAAATTCCCGGCAACAGTAATTGCTCTGTGGGCTTCACCGAAACGATTGACACAGACAAGCATCGAAGGCGGTGTGATTGACATCGAACAGACTGCTGTTGCGGTTAGTCCGCGTCGGGTTTCGCCTTCTCCGGCAGTAATAATATTGACTGTCGCTGCAAGCTGGCGCATCGCTGTGCGAAAATCATCGGTTAACTGATCGATGGGGGGCTGTGTCACAGAGTGCCTCCTTTTGCAGCGATTGCTGTTTCCAAAAACAGTGCGGCGGCGGCAAGACGATGATCTGCGCCACGCGCACCAACCAGTTGAACGCCAACTGGCAAGCCTTTTGGCCCTTTGGATACGGGCAGACAGATCAACGGCACCTGCAACACGCTCCACAGACGGTTGTAGATTGGATCACCTGTTGCCATGCCCTCCGGCGCTTCCCCGGGAGCGGCGAGCGTAAGGACTGCGTCGAAGCGTGAAAGGATTGCATCCATTAAGTGGCGAATACCCGGAATTTCGGCCATCGCAGCCCGATAACGTCGCTCATCGATGCAGCCCTGATCTTCCAGCATATTGCGTGTGACAGACGTCAGTTCCATCCAGTTGTGGCTGATCTCCGATGCAAGCGACTGGGTGACTTCCCAACCCATTACCGCTTCATGCAGGTCGAATATGCCGTCATACCAGGCTGGGGCCGGGATGAGCGTCAATTCAGCGCCTTCGGCTTCGGCGAGGGATGCAAGATGGTTGACCGTCTCAATTGCATAGTCTTCGGCCTTTTCGAGGCGCGTTCCAAGAAGCACGCCAATGCGTGGCCGCGCTGGTGGTGTCAGCGCAGCCAGTTCGGATCGACCACTTAGTGTCGCTACGCAATGAGCCGCATCACCAATGTTACGGGCGATGATCCCAAGCGTATCAAGTCCATGGCAAAGAACCTTGATGCCGACAGTATTGATTGACCCGAAGGTTGGTTTGAATGCGGTCACGCCGCAAAAACTTGCCGGACGAATGACAGAACCGGAGGTTTGGGTTCCGAATGCGAGAGGCACCATCCCGGCGGCAACCGCAGCGCAGGACCCTGATGACGAACCGCCCGGCGTGTGAGCTGGATTGTGCGGGTTGCGGGTCTTGTTGGGACTTGCCATGGCAAGTTCCGTGCTAACCGTTTTGCCTAAAACCAGTCCTCCAGAGTTCTTTGCGATCTGAACTGCTGGCGCATCCCACGGCGGCTGGAACCCTTGATAAATCGTGGTTCCATATCCGGTTGGCATATCAACCGTGTCGATTACGTCTTTCACGCCGATAGGGACACCCGCAAGCGGCCCCGTGACCCCGCTTTTGTCCAGTGTGTCAGCATTGGCGCGGGCTTGTTCAACATTGAGGTGTTGCCACGCCTTGATCGGGCCATCTGTTTCGGCAATGCGTTCCAGATGTGCTTCAGTGACTGCACGGACACTCAGTTGTTGGGCATTAACGGCGGTGGCAATTTCGCGGGCGCTAAGGGCTAGAATTTGTTTATTTTTCATCAGTGTTTTCCTTAGCCGAACAATGCTGGACGACGGTCTATCCAAGGAGCTGCGCGCTCCAGTTCGGCTGCGAGTGCAAAAAGCAAAGCATCGTTTCCGAAAGCTGCGCCCAAATGCGAGCCGATAGGGAGACCGGTTGGGCTCATACCGAGCGGAACAGACATTGCAGGACAGCCGGACGTGTTGAACGCAGCCGTGAAAGGTGAGTGGGACCAGAACAGATCGTAGAATTCATCAAGGCTTTTGCCTCTGCCTGCAAGCTTGCCCAATAGTGGCGCAGGTTCGGCTGCGGCGGGCGTGAGCATGATGTCATATTGGCCGAAAAATTTTGCCATAGACCGCGACGAGGCGTGAAGCTGATTTACAGCCCAAAGATAGCGCGTGCCGGGAGTTGCCAGTGCCTCGCGCACCCATTCCTGATTGACGGGTTCAAGCTTTGCGATGTTCGCCGATGCAGGATCGCCGCCTGTCACACCAAGCGCGACATTGACGCCGACGATAATATGCCATGCCGTTTTAAGCGCCTCAGCATCATAACCAGCATCCGCAACTTCTTCGACATGATGCCCGAGGCTTTCAAGAAGCTTCGCTGTATCTCGAATGCTTTGGATCATTTCAGGTGCGATATGACTGCCATCGGGCGAGGCAAGGATCATTGCAATTTTTAGGCGAGATGGAGCTTTGTCGAGTGCTGCAAGATAGCTGCCGTGTGTTGCAGGCGAAGCCCATGGATCGCCGAGGTCGCTGCCGCCAGAAATCTCCAGCATTGCAGCATTGTCGCGAACTGACCATGTTACTGCGTGAGGTGTCGACATGCCACCGATGGCTTCTGCTGCGGCAGGGCCGACAGGGTTGATCAGCCGTGATGGCTTGAAGCCAAAAAGTCCGCAATGGCTTGCGGGAAGGCGGGTTGATCCGGCACCATCTGAGCTATTGGCAAGCGGAACCATGCCGCTTGCAACGGCAGCAGTGGAGCCGCCCGATGATCCACCAGCGCTGCGGCTCAAATCCCATGGATTGCGGGTGGGGCCGAAAGCTTCAGACTCCGTTGTGAAGCTCAATGCAAATTCGGGCGTATTGGATTTCCCTACAATCACCATGCCTGCCGCTTTGTAGCGTGCGGTAATCGTGGAATCGCGCTTGCTCACTGCATTGCGCAGTAATTCAGAGCCGCTGGACAGAAGCATTCCCTCGGCTTCAAACCCTGTGTTCTTGAGCAGCATAGGCACGCCCGAAAGCGGGCTTTTCTTTAAACCATTGGCGATTTGTTGCCGGGCAAGGTCAAAATGCGCATGCACCACGGCATTGAGTTGCGGATTGAGCCGCTCTATTCGTTCGATGGTCGTATCGAGTACTTCGCCTGCACTGATCTCGCCTTTGGAAATCAGTTCGGAAATTGCGAGGCCGTCTTTTCTTGCCAGATCGTCCATCGTCTCAACTCATCTGCGCTTTAAAGAGATCAAGGTCCCACATATCTTTTGTGCCGGACAGAAGCCCATCCCTGATTTCAAAAATATGCAGACCGTCGAGGATGATTTTGCGAGGCATTATGTTCTCGCCGCGCGGGGTGAAGGTTCCTGTCATATGGTAGGGGACGGCAACCTGAGTGCCTGCACGGATATAGCCACGTCTTTCCCATGCTACATCTGGCAGCATGCGCCAGAAGCCAATCAGCCCTTCCGCCAGTGCGGCATGGCCTTCGCGACGTTTCGCCATGGCTACTTCTTCATGCCAGCCATCGGCATGATAAAGTGACACGGCTTTGTCCGCATCGCGCGATGCATAGGCATCATAAAAGCGGTCGATGAGCGTGGCGTGATCCATCGCAATCTCCAACAAGTCCCGATACTAAGAACCCCGCCCGATTTGCACCGGACGGGGCAGCGGGGTTCATTCGATGCCGGCGATTTTCTTCACCTGAGCAACGTAACCGTCTCGCTTGACTTCATTATAAAGTCTGGCGCGAAGAGCGGGCGCTGGTGTAGCGTTGACGTTTTCGAACAAGGCCACACGACCAGCCAGAGAACCGGACGTCATATCCCAGATGAAATTCATCAGCTGTTCTTTGACCATGGCCGAAACGCCGTGTCCGGGAAGCAACTCGTGCAGGAAGTGGCCAACTTCAGGATTGTCGAAGGCTTTCTTGCCAAAGCGCATGACCAGACCCTGGCCACACAATTCCTGCAGGATATGAATGATCTTCGGATAGTTTTCGATGGAGTAGAGACGACCGGCGGTCAACATGCCGACATCGGGACGCATGACGTCGCCTTCTGTTGGCACCGCCAATGCTTCCGCTGCCGTGACAAATGCGCGAAGCGTCTGGGCATATTCGACCAACTGTCCAAGCATCATCTGGACGGCCGGGATTTTGCCCGTACCCAGATAATCCAGCACCATCTGTCCGGCACCGACAAAAAGCTCTGCCTTGACTGCGAGGCGCGTGAGCACGTGCCAATGTGCGAAGACGCATACAGGCCCGTAATAGCTCATTGCCGTCGGGTCGCCGAGATTGAACAAACGTTCTTTCGGCACGAAGACATTGTCGAATACGATGAACTGATCGGCTTCCTCGCCAAGGCTCGCTACCGGATGATCGAATTTACTCGACAATGGCTGTGAGACCATTTCGCGCGAGATCATCTTGATGCCGGGCGTGTCGATTGGAACCGAACCCCAGATGCAGGCATCTGCCGGTGTTTCCTGAATACCACCAAGATTGGTGAAGAAAATGTCGTTGGCTTGCGCAGCAATCGAGCCTACGGTTTTCGCACCGTAAATATAGACGCCATCTTTCGTCACTTTACGGGCTTTAAGCAGCGATGCTTCGGATGCCTTAGGCGAAGAACGATCAGCCTGCGGTCCGGCAAGGCTTTCAGATGCAGTCAGATTGTTGTTCTGACCATATTCCATGTAGCGTTCGATATTCTCTGCGAAGTCGGGATCAATGCCATCAATGAGAGACTTCTTCTTTTTGAAGGTCGGCAGATAGGCATAAAGACCAACGACGATGGATGGCGCAAGATCCGGTGGACGTCCAAAAGTGCCTGCTGTCTTGAGCGATGTATATTCGATCATCCGACGGCGTGCAGCCAGGTCTTCCCTGGTACGTGGAATCTGCCACGAGCGGCTGAGCACAGCCCCTGCCTTTTCGTCATAATAGGTGGTGGCGTCGGCGTGTTCTTCCGTGAACTGATCGTCGAACATCGATGCGAGAAGATCGATGCCCTTTGCCAGGGCCGGTTCGTCATAAACCGAATTCAGCTTTTGCCCGCCAACCCAGATCTGGCGATTATCTTTGAGAGATTCTTTATACTGTTCGCCGGTTTTCAGCCGGTGCGGCTTACTTACTGGTTTCGTGGCTGTTCCCTGTGTCACTTGGGCCTCCTATTGCAATTGGAATCGCCGGTGTTCCCCGCTTTTATGGAGCGTTTCCGGTTGTAGGTATCAGGCGCTTTCTGCCTTTTCGTCCCGCATCTGACGAATGACTTCGGTAGCAACGCGCATTGAATCGAGCGCGGCGGGAACGCCGCAATAAATGGCTGCCTGAAGAATAACCTCGACGATCTCTTCTTCCGTCACACCATTGTTCAAGGCTCCACGAACATGAATTTTCACTTCATGTGGACGGTTCAATGCTGTCAGCATGGCGAGGTTGAGAAAACTGCGGGTCTTGCGCTCCAGCCCCGGACGGGTCCAGATTTCACCCCAGCACCATTCCGTAACAAGCTTTTGCAGCGGAGCGGTCAGGTCATCGGCCTTGGCAAGGGAAGGCGCAACATAGCCGTCGCCAAGGACCTCGCGTCTGACCTTCAACCCTTTCTGAAATTGTTCACCGGTGAATTCGGGACGAGTCATGCATCTCTCCGTTAAGGTGGGCAGTCCGGCAGCCTTGCTCTCGTTGCTTGGTTGCGATGATTGTGCCGTTCTGATTGTCTCAAGGTTAGACATGTCGGACTTGACCTGTCAATAGATTGTATGACAAGATTACGGTCATACTAAAAATGAAGTCGAACGTGCTTCAGCATACAACGATATAAAATGGGAACATCACGGTGGATCAGGCGGCTGGACTTGATGAAAAAATAACGCCTTTTGAGCTTTATGCATTACGCTACGCCACCCATGAAGGACGGACTGCCAAAGATAATTTTCTTTATGCAGACCCACATGAGTCGGGCGAAAATCTCGATTATTTTATCTGGCTGGCTCGTCGCGATGACGAGGTTTTCGTCATCGATACAGGCTTTGGCCAGGAAGCTGCAGACGCCCGCGGGCGCACCCTTTTGCGCCGCCCTGTGGACGCGCTGGCTTTGCTTGATGTTGATGCACAGCAAGTGCGTCAGGTGATTTTGACACATCTCCACTACGATCACGCTGGTACACTGAGTGATTTTCCGGCAGCACATTTTCATCTTCAGGTCGACGAAGCGGGACACGCCACGGGGCCATACATGTGCGACCCAAAAGCACGCGCTCCTTTCGATGTTGAGAACATCGTGGCTTATGTTCGTAACCTCTATGCCGGAAGAATAGAATTTCATCGCGGCGACAAGGAGCTGGTCTCCGGATTATGGTTGCACGCAATCCCGGGCCATAGTGCAGCTTTGCAGGCGGTGCGCGTTTACACCAAACGCGGATGGGTCGTTCTGGCGTCTGATGCAACGCATTTTTACGCCAATATGGAGCGCGAAAACCCGTTCCCGGTGCTGTTTGACGAAGCAGCTCTCATTCGCGGTTATTCAAGATTGATCGAACTGGCACCCAGCCTGAACCATATCGTGCCCGGGCATGATCCTGCGGTCATGCGTGCCTATAAAGCTCCATCAGAAAAGCTGAACGGCATTGTCGTGCGACTGGATGAAGAGCCTATCCTGCGCTGGGAGGAGCTTGCACGATGACAGTGGGTGCAGGGCGCGGGGTGCTGATTACTGGATCGGCGCTTGGTCTGGGTCTGGAGCTTGCTCGCGTATTCGCAAAGGCAGGTGACCGGGTCTTTCTCACGGATATTTTGTCTGATGTTGACGATGCGGCAACTGCTCTGACTGGTGAAACCGGTCAGCCTGTTGGCGCATTAGCAATCGATCTTTCTCGTGAAGGCGCGGCAGGTGAGCTTGCGGCCGCTGCAAAGGAACATCTGGGCACAATCGATATCCTCATTAACAACGCTGTTATTCGCAAGATGTCGCCAGTGCAGTCGCTGGGAGATTCCGATTGGGATAGGGCGCTGGAGGTCAACCTGTCGGCCCCTTTTCGGTTAATCCGAGCCTGTCTGCCAGACATGCAGGCGTGCGGCTGGGGTCGTATAGTCAATATGGCCTCGGTTTATAGCCTGATTGCGCTTGCCGGACGCGTGGATTACGTCACCACAAAGCACGCAATGATTGGTCTTACGCGTACGGTGGCGCTTGAACTCGCCGCTACATCAATCACCTGCAATGCAATCTGCCCCGGCCTGATGGCAACAGATTCGGCGCTCAGCCGTATCGAAGCGCTGGCTGCCGAAAAGAACATCAGCCGCGAAGAAGCCACGCGGGTTTTCCTAGCCTCCCGTCAGCCGGGTGGCAAATTTATTCCAATGGAGACGGTGACAGCACTTGCGCTGTTCCTTTGCGGTTCTGCCAGCGAGGGCATTAATGGCGCAGCTATCCCGGTAGATAATGGCTGGTCGTTTGCGTGAAAGCTGGACCACGATAACAGGAGAGTGGAATGTCTGAAGTGGGTTTTGTTGGCCTTGGCAATATGGGACGCCCTATGGCGGAGCGTATCATAGGCGCAGGCTACAAGCTTGTCGTCAATGATCGTGCAGAAACAGCCGTTGCAGCAATGGTGGCAGCAGGCGCTGAGGCCTCGGCAAGCCTTGAGGAATTGACGGGGCGGGTCGAAACCATTTTCCTGTCGCTGCCAACACCTGAAGTAGTGCTTGCGGTCGGTCGGTCGATTGCAGCAAATCCGGGCATTGTAAAACGTGTTGTCGATCTTTCGACCACGGGTCCCAAAGCTGAGATGGATCTGGCGGAGATATTGTCAGATGCTGGGATAGCTTTGATTGATAGTCCGGTTTCGGGCGGAGTTGCTGGCGCAAAGAAAGGTACGCTGGCCTTGATGGCCGCAGGCCCATCTGCACATTTTGAGATTGTTCTGCCGATGTTGCTGGCGCTTGGCAAGGTGATCCGTGTTGCGGAAGAGCCGGGCAAAGCGCAGGTCATGAAGCTCATCAATAATATATGCTCGGCGGCGGCACTTGCGATTACATCAGAGGCGATGGTGATGGGTGCGAAAGCTGGGCTTGATGCCGATGTTATGATCGAAGTGCTCAATGCCGGATCAGGCCGTACATCGGCGAGCGTCGACAAGATTCCGCGTTTCGTTCTGCCACGTAGTTTCGATTTTGGCTTCGCCATTGCCTTATCTCTCAAAGATATTCGGCTTTGTCTTGAAGAAGCGGAGCGGCTTGGTGTGCCAATGCTGGTAGGGAATGCCGTGCGGATGCTCTTTTCAATCACCAAAGCCGATTTGGGCCCGGATGCAGACATGACTGCAATTATTCGTCCTTTGGAGCAGTGGGCGAATACTGAAGTGCGTGGCAAGGCTGCTGGCGTATGACATGGCAGGTTTAAGCACCATTCTTGCCGAGTTTGTTCATGCACCGCCAATCATGCCTGAGGTGGTGCGCGCCGCCGGACGCCGGTCGTTGCTCAACATGGTGGGTACGGCGATTGGCGGTTCAAATGAGGCCGCAATCCAAAAGCTGGCAGCAATGCTGCCAGCCTTTTCCGGTCCTGAAACGGCGAGCATTATCGGACGAACAGAGCGGGCCGATATGCTTTGGGCCGCTTACATCAATGCGGCATCCGCCAATATTTTTGATTATGACGATACGCATATTCCGACGGTTATTCATCCAGCCGCACCCGTTGCGCCTGCTGTTCTGGCACTTGCCGAAACACTGGCTGCCGAGGGACGTCCCGTATCAGGTGGGGCGTTGATTGAGGCGTTTGTCTTAGGTGCAGAAATCACCTGCCGATTGGGAAATGCGCTTCACCCGGATCATTACGCGCGCGGATGGCATATCACTTCGACCTGTGGAGCATTTGGTGCAGCTCTGGCTGTCGGCAGACTATTGCGGCTTTCTCCATCGCAGCTTGTAGACGCTTTGGGGCATGCATTGGCGCAGGCTACGGGATCGGTTGAAACACTGGGCACAATGTCTAAAAGCCTCTCCGTAGGGCAGGCAGCACGTGCAGGACTTATGTCAGCGCTGCTTGCAGCTAAGGGCTATACTGGCCCGGATGCGCCACTGGAAGGCGCAAGGGGTTTTCTAGCCTTGCATTCTGATAACCCCGATTTTTCCGCGCTGACGGATGATCTGGGGGGCCGCTGGGAAATATTGAAGAATACGTTCAAGCCATATCCATGTGGAGTGGTTTTGAACCCGGTTATCGAAGCCTGCCTGGCACTTCATGCGGAAGGCAACTTCAAGGCCGATGAGATAGCCTCAATTACACTGACAGGTCATCCGCTTTTGCGTCAGCGCACAGATCGCCCGGATGTCTCGACAGGCAGGCTGGCGCAGGTCAGTGCACAACATGCGGTGGCCGTCAGCCTGTTATGGGGCAGGGCAGATCTGGAAGCTTTTTCGGACAGTGCCGTTGGTAATCCGGAACTTAAAGCCGTAGCGCGCAAGCTGTCATTTTTAGATGATCCTTCCTTTACATTTGAGGCCGCGGAAGTTTGTCTTCTGCTTCAGGATGGGCGCAAGCTTGTGCGCAAGATTGATGCCGCCAAAGGTGGACTAGAGTATCCAATGAGTGAGGCTGATCTGGCCGCGAAGTTTCGCACGCAGATTGTTTGGCGCGGGATTGAACTCGATGGCGATGCATTAATTGCTTCTCTCGGAGCGATTGAAAATGCTGCTGATGGAGCTTCCTTCCTCGCCCTGGCGCGAGCTGACACGACTAACAAAGGGAGAGAGATATGAGCCACGGGAAGATTGCCGATCCGATATTCACTTTGACCACAGGCCCGGTAGATGCTTACCCGGCCGTATTGCGTGCGCTGTCCCGGCCCGTTCTTTACGATTACGATCCGGCTTTTCTGGCGGTCTATGAATCTGTGAACGCCAAAGTGCAGCGCGCCTTCCACACCACAACACCACCGGTCATTCTTCAGGGTGAGCCAGTTTTGGGGCTGGAAGCGGCTGCTGCCTCGCTGATTGCGAAAAATGATGTCGTGCTCAATCTCGTTTCTGGCGTTTATGGCAAGGGCTTTGGCTATTGGGCTGCTCGCTATGCGAAAGAAGTTGTCGAGCTTGCAGTACCCTATAATGAAGTGCTGACAGCGAATGCCGTTGCTGATTTTTTAAAGAAGCACCCGGAGGTAGCAGTGGTTTCGCTTTGTCATCACGACACACCATCCGGCACGGTAAACCCGGTTGCCGGAATCGGCACCGTGGTAAAGGCTGCGGGTAAGCTATTCATCGTGGATTCCGTTTCAGCTTTCGGCGGAATGGACGTTCTGCCTGAAACAGCTTGCGCAGATATTTTTGTAACCGGTCCGAATAAATGTCTGGGCTGCCCTCCCGGACTGACACTGTTGCATGTGAGCGAAGCTGCATGGGAGAAAATAGCGGCTAATCCTGATGCACCCAAAGCCTCAATCCTGTCGATCAGTGACTGGAGGAACGCACACAGGGCCGATCGGCCATTTCCCTTCACACCATCCGTTACCGAAATCAATGCTCTTGATGCAGCACTCGATCTTTATCTGGAAGAGGGTGAGGAAGCCGTGTGGGCCCGACATGCATTGACGGCGAAAGCCTGTCGGGCAGGTGTTCAGGCTGCCGGCCTCAAGCTTTGGGCAGCCCGTGAAGAAATTGCATCGGCAACCTGTACTGCAGTCGCAATTCCAGATGGAATCGATGAAGCGAAACTGCGTGCGTCCATACGTGACCGATATGGTGTCGTTTTCTCATCGGGTCGTGCCGAGACTCTGGGTAAGCTGACCCGAATTGGGCATATGGGGCCAACTGCACGCCCGACATATTCGCTTATATCGGTGGCAGCAATTGCCGGGGGGCTCAAAGCCGCAGGCGTTAAAGACATCGATGTAGGGGCCGGAGTTGCAGCAGCAATGGCGGTTATATACACGGCAAAATAGTCAGGCGGTGCACCTTAAACAGGCATAGGGGTAATCTGGTGCTTTCAAAACAAGCAATTACCGTATAGTAATACGGTAATACCGATCCCCATAAACCAAAGGGGTACAAACTTATGGCTATGTCTATGAACGGAAGAACTCCGCCTATTGATTTTAAAGTGATAAAAGCTGCAGCACCTGTGCGTCATAGCGTTACGGAAAGCATCCGCAACTCTATCGCTGTGGGGTATTTTACGGCGGGGCAGCGTATCACTGAACGTGACTTGTGCGAAATGACGGGTGTCAGCCGTACGGCTGTGCGTGAAGCACTCCGGCAGCTCGAAAGCGAAGGTCTGGTCGAAGTCGTTCCGCATCGCGGGCCGATTGTGGCTCGTTTAAGGCCGGAACAGGCGGAAGGCATCTATCAGGTGCGTGTGGAGCTTGAAGGGCTGGCATGTGAACTGTTTGCCCGCAACGCCACCGATGAGGATATCGCAGCGCTGAAAGCGGCTTTCGAAGTGCTGAAGCAAGGCGACAAGGTCACTGATCCTTTGGAGCGTTTGACGGCCAAGAATGCGTTTTATGATAGCCTGATTTTTGGTGCCCATAACGAGGCGCTTGGTCATACGCTTTCTTCGCTGAATGCGCGCGTCATGGTCTTGCGCGCGACATCATTGGGCGCGCCAGGTCGCACACGTGAAAGCCTTGCAGAACTGGAAGAAGTGGTTGGGCATCTGGCTGCCAGACGAGGCAAGGAAGCCCGCAAAGCAGCCGCTCATCATGTGATGAATGCAGGCAAAGTCGCAATTGCCATTCTGCGAGAGCGACTGGCGCAGGAAGCCGATGCCTAGATTAAACGCCGGGGTTATATCCCCGGCGTTGCTCCACCATCCACGTTGATGACCGTGCCGTGTACATATGCGGCAGCGGGGCTGCACAAAAAGCGGACGACATCTGCTACTTCATCGGCTTCGCCATAGCGCTGTATGCCCTGTGCCTCACGAATTTCTTCGCGTGCAGCTTCAATGGAAATATTGCGGTCTCTTGCGAGCACCTCGATACGGCGGCTCAGACGATCCGTCATGATATGGCCGGGACAGAGGGTATTGATCCGCATACCTGTGCCTTGTGCGCGTTTGGAAATCGCCTTGGTGAAGTTGATAAGTGCGGAATTGACTGAACCACCAATAGTAAAGTCCGGCTCAGGCGTATGCGCGCCGACGCCCGATATATTGACAATCACGCCCTTGCGGTCAGACAAGGCAGCCCAGGCAGCTCGACAAAAACGCACACTGGCATGAAATTTGAGAGCAAAACCTTCCTGAAAATCCTCATCCGTCAGCGATAGGAAGTCGCCGCGCTTGGTCGCGCCAGCATTGTTTATGAGCACATCGATTTGTCCGGTTGCGCCCAGCGTCTCCGCGACCACGTGCTCAGCAGCTCCTGGTTTTGACAGATCTGCGGCAATGACCATCACCTGTGGCGAACCAGCTGCGCGCGCCAATTCCGAAGTTTCCTCCAGCGCGGCCGCATCGCGTGCACAAAGGCTGAGCGCGAATCCGTCTTTTGCGAGCCCGATGGCGAAGGCCCGACCCAATCCGCGGCTGGCTCCAGTGACAATTGCTGTGCGCATATTTTTACTCTCTCGTGAATGCTGCTTCTGCCCGCTTTGCTTTTTCTATTTAAATCCAATGGGATATAAGAAATGTTGCAAAATCGTCGTCCGTTGATTTTCAATATTGTATTACGGTATGATCATGCTATCGTATTCTCGCACTGTCAATCGGGGTTGCGGTTTTTGCGCTAAGAGATCGCTGAGCGATCTTCTTCAAAGATCGGCCCTTTCCGAACGGAGGAGCCAGATGCAGGGCTGTGAAAGATTGAAAGTCAGTTTGAGCAGGCGTTGTTACAGCGCATCGCATCGGGTTGTCTTCACGTCTGCAGCACAACGCAGATGGATCGGATCAGGGGTGACACCAGCGCGGCGTTCCATGGGAATTTCCGCCCGCGTTGCCCAGTCATCGCCTTTGTGTCCACACCATATCCGCTGCACGGCCATCTCGTTACCCACTGCGTTCAACTGGAAGACATTGCCTGTTTTTACATCGACGCCAAAGCTGAACGAACGGCTGGCGCCGGGGCTGACTTCACCGAGGTCGGCAGAAAACCAATGCGCGATGGACGCAGAACAAACCAATGCGGTCTTGCCACTGTTTTCAACCGTAATGTCAAGTGACTGGCTGTTGACGGATGCAGATGCCGTGTTCAGTCCAAGAATTGCTGTAGCAAGAAAGATGAGGTGAGTTTTCATTTCAAAACATTGCTCCCGGTTTCTACTTTAAAAATCATCCGGGACGGAAGAATTAGTCAACAAAAATCTATAAAAGGGAACAATAAAATGAAAAGAATGATAACAGGAGCTGTCAGCAGTGCTGTACTCGCTCTCGCCTTGAGTGGCTGGATGGCGAGTAGTGCTTTGGCCGAGGAGATTACTTCAATTGCCATCCTGGCCCCAGAAATGGGAACTGATATGGGCTGGAACCAGCAAGGCGTCGATGCAGCCAAGGCTGCGGGAGAGGCTGCTGGCGTCAAGGTCGTTGTCGCAGAAAACCTGGGTTATGGCGATGTCCGTCCAACCTTGCGCGAACTTGCTGAAGACGGCGCTGGACTGCTGATCGCCCATGCTTCCGGCTATAATACGGCTGCGCCTGAAATTGGCGCGGAAATGAATGTTCCTGTGGCGATCGTAGATAGTCCTGACAAACTCGCCGATGGCAAGGTCGCGGACTACACCGCAGCAGGCAGCGATGGCGCATATCTTGCAGGCCGCCTTGCCGCTAAAGTCAGCCGGACCAAAATTGTGGGTATCGTCGTTTCGGGTGAACCGCCATCGTGGAACAATATGTCGGTCGCCTTCGCCCAGGGCGTTAAGGCTGAGAACCCGGCTGTTGAAGTTCGTTATGCGGTTATTGGACCAGCTGCCTATGCAGATGCAGCGGGTGGCAAGCGTGTAGCTGAAACTGTGATAGCTTCAGGCGCGGATATTATTTTTGGACAGGGTAACGGTTCCAGTTTCGGCATGTTGCAGGCCGTTGAAACCACGCCGGCAACTGATGGGGGGAAAGCCTATTTCATTGACGTCATCGGCGACAAAACCTCTATCGACAAGGGCTATCTTTTGTCCTCGGTCATTTGGGATCTGACTCCTGTTTATGCTGCGATGATCCAAGACCTGAAAGACGGAAAGTACGGCAGCCATAACTATAATATCAAGCTTGCGGACGGCAGCCTTCGACTTTTGAAAACCAAGAATATCCCGGATGATGTCTGGAAAGAGATGGAAGCTCTTCAGGCGGATGTTGTGTCTGGAGCCATCAAGGTTGAGCCGAAGTTTGACGCAGACAGCGTTCATGCGCTGGTGAAGACCGTCGCAGCGAAGTAAACCAGCCTGCTCTTAGAACCCGTCTCGTCATAACCGCGCGCATTGTCTGACATTTTGACATTTGTCGATGTGAACGATGTGCATGCAGCTTGTTTGATCTCCGCGTCACGGCGTGGTTTGGCAAGCTGCGACGAGACGGATTTGCATGAAGGATAATGAGATGCAGGCGACAACCGAACAGGTAGCCTTTTCATCAAACTCCGCAGCGAAGCCATTTGTCGGTCTGCGCGGTATTACCAAGCGCTTTCCCGGTGTTGTTGCCAATAGCAATGTCAGCACAGATATATGGCCGGGAGAGGTTCATGTTCTGCTCGGTGAGAACGGTGCGGGCAAATCCACGCTGGTGGGGATGCTGTCGGGGCTCCAGCAGCCGGACGACGGCTGGATCGAGATTGACGGAACTGCTGTCAAGGTAACCTCGCCCCGTCACGCCCTCACGCTGGGTATTGGCACTGTATTCCAGCACTCCATGCTGGTCCCAAGTTTAACAGTTGTGGACAATTTCACGCTGGGCGGCATCTGGTGGCGTAAGCCAGACCGTAATGGCATCGCAAAACGCATCAAGGAAACCGCAAGTCGTGTAGGGCTGCAGGTTGATCCTTTCGCACTTGTTGCGAGCCTTTCGCTCGGCGAACGCCAGCAGGTCGAAATACTGCGTGCTTTGATGCGCGGCAGCCGCTGTCTCATTCTTGATGAAGCAACTGCAATGTTGACGCCAAATGAAGCGGTGTCACTTGGCCAGTTGATGCGTCGGCTGGTAGCCGAAGGGCTGGCTGTTATTTTCATTACGCACAAGCTCAATGAAGCGCTTGCCTATGGCGATAGGATTTCTGTCTTGCGCCTTGGTAAAAATGCCGGTGCGATTGCTCCCGACGAACTGCATTCCAATAGTGACGAACAGAACACCGAAAACATTATTCGTCTGATGTTCGGCCAGTCCGCATCCAGCGATAGTGCTGGCGAGTTCCGCACCAGCCGGGAATTGGGTCCAGTCGTGCTTGAGGTAACAAAGCTCAACTCAGAATCTGGTCGGATTCCGGTTTGCGATGTTTCAATCACCCTCAGATCGAGAGAAGTACTCGGAATTGCAGGCATCGACGGGAATGGCCAGAAAGAGTTGGCTGAAGCGTTGGCCGGGCAGGCACTTTCATCAGGCAGTGTCAAACTGCACGGCGCTGAAATTGGTTCACTCTCGGTGGGTGAGCGGCGCGCTGCCGGATTGCGCTATGTCACTGATGACAGGTTGGGAGAGGGGACGGTAGGAGCATTTGCTGTCGCAACCAATTTCCTTCTTAAGGATATTGGGGCCTCTCCTTTCTGGCGAAAGGGCATCGAGAAGCCTCACTCTATTCGTTCACAGGCTATAGAACATGTACGCAATTTTGATATTCGTACGCCTGATGTTCAAACACCTGTAGGAACGTTGTCGGGCGGAAATATTCAGAAAGTTTTGCTGGCACGAGAACTGACAGGTGCTGCCGAGGCCGTTATTTTCGCCAAGCCAACCTATGGCCTTGATGTGAAGAACATTCGCGCTACCCGCCAGCGCATTCGCGATGCTGCCGACGCAGGCAGGGCGGTTTTACTGATTTCAACAGATCTGGACGAGCTGCTTGAGTTGGCTGACAGGGTCGCCGTTATCGATCAGGGCAGGGTCGTTGGTACGGTTCAAAATGGTGTGGGTGCGCGCGATGCAATCGGTCGCCTGATGAGTACCGGAGGAGAAGAATGAGCGATCAACAGGCCAGCACCGCCGGAGTGGGGCGCTCGACGCTGCGTGCACCTTTTTCAGCCTGGGGCAGGATATTAACCGTCAGCATTGGGCCGCTGATAGCTGCACTCGTCTTGGGTGGGCTTATACTTCTGGCGATGGGTGTCAATCCGCTGAGCTATTATGGATATGTTGTCGAGCGGGCAATATTATCGCCGTCGGGGCTCTCAGCAACCTTGACCCGTATGGGACCGTTTCTTCTTATCGCGGCAAGTTTGATTGTCGCCTTCCGGGCAGGCATCTGGAATCTCGGTGGAGATGGCCAGTTTCTGTTGGCTGCGGTTATTGTTGCTGCGACCACGCCACTATTGCATGAGGCGGGTCTTCCTATCTGGCTCAACCTGGCCATCGGTTTGATCATCGGTCTTCTAATCGGCGCACTTTGGGGGCTTCTGCCTGCAATGCTGAAAGCGTGGCATGGCATTAATGAGATTATTACAACGCTGATGATGAGTTTTCTGGGCGTCTCGCTCGCAAATGTACTTGTGAAACTCGCATTTCTCGATCCGGCAACCACCACGCCACAAACCCGAACCTTGCCCGTAGACGCCAGACTACCAAAGCTATTCGACACCACAATTTCCTCAGGTCTGATAGTTGGTCTTGTTGTTATCATTGCGATGCATCTGATGATGACCAGGACATCATTCGGCATGAAGCTGCGTCTGGTTGGTGCCAATCCGCGAGCCGCTGTTCACGCGGGCCTTTCAGTGCCAAAACTAACGATTGCTGTGTTTGCCATTTCGGCTGGTCTTGCGGGGCTGTCCGGTGCTGTGGACATATTGGGCACTCAGGGCAATGTGCGGGCCGACTGGAATCCGGCGTACAGCCTTACAGTCGTGCCGCTGGTTTTTCTTGCCCGGTTGAACGGGTTTGGATCAATCGCTTATGTCTTTTTGTTTTCAGCGCTTACGATCGGTGGAGAAAGTGCCGCGCGTCGTCTTGGTGTGCCGAGCTTCTTCTCACTGGTCATCGTAGCGCTGTTGCTGATCACGCTCGCATTGGCGGAATATTTTGACAAAAATCGCCAGTATCGCGCGAAGATCTAGGGGAAAGAAATGTCACTTTTTACAGAAAGTTTCATCATCACCCTGTTCCTGGGGGCAATAGCTGCGGGAACGCCGTTATTGCTGGCGGGTTTGGGAGAGCAGCTCTCCGAGAAGGCAGGGGTGCTCAATATCGGCCTCGAAGGCATGATTCTGGCGGGCGCTTATGCCGGATTTCTTGTTGCGTGGAGCAGCGGAAGCATGGGGCTGGGCTTCATCGGCGGTGCCGCAGCGGGTGCTTTCATTGCCGCTTTCATGGTTTTGCTTTGTGTGCGGTTGGGGCTTAACCAGATCGTTATCGGCATCGCGCTAACCTTGGCCGTCCAAGGACTGACTGCGCTTTTGCATTTCGTGCAGTTTTCCCGCAGCTATCCCCGTCTCGATGGTGCCTCCAAATGGCCGATCTGGCCTTTGTCCGAAATACCGATAGCGGGGCCCATCCTGTTTAACCACAATCCGATTGTATATGTGGCGGTTGCGCTGGTTGTGGTCTTTGCCTGGGTCTACAGGATGACGCATTTTGGTATCGCGTTACAAGCGGCTGGCGATAAGCCGGCAGCACTGGATGCAACAGGCGTAGATGTCATTCGCACCCGCAGCATTGCGGTGCTGACAACTGGTGCGCTGGCGGGGCTGGGCGGTGCATTCATGTCGGTCGCGGTTGCAGGGGTTTTTATCCCGTTCATGAGCCACGGCAATGGTTTTATTGCAATCGTTCTCGCGATGCTGGCGCGTGGGCGACCACTGTGGGTATTGGGTGGCGCGCTGTTGTTTGGCGCAAGTTTGTCTCTGGCAACGGCTCTACAGGTAGCTGGCGTCAATGTGCCAACCGATGTCATTCAAATGTTGCCTTTCGCGATGGTCATGTTGGTCCTTCTGGTTGCTGGCCGAAAGGCAAGTCTACCGCAAGCGCTCGGTGAAAGCTTTGTGCGTGGGGCTCGTTGAGCGGAGGATCGGAGCATGATTTTTGAACGTGCCTTTGCATTGTCGACCGGGATTAAGCCTGTCCAGGTTGTTCGTAATGGCACCCTCTCGGGCAGCAACCTGGCGCGAGCTGTGATTGCTTTAGGGAATTTTGATGGCTTCCATTTGGGCCATCAGTTGCTGCTCCAGAAAGCCAGACAAATAGCAGGTACGATACGTCCCCTTGCGGTCATGTCTGTTGAGCCGCATCCGCGTCAGTTCTTTAACCCGGATATTGTGATCGCACGGCTCGCTCTTCCAGAACAGAAGCATCGATTGGCAGAAATGCTGGGGCTTGATTATATTTTTGAACCAGATTTTAACCAGGACTTCGCTTCCCTCACGCCAGAAGCCTTCGTCATCGATATATTGCACAGAAGGCTCGACATTTCCCACATAATTGTTGGCGAAAATTTCCGGTTTGGTGCGGGCCGCAGAGGCAATTGTGAAACCCTGATTACACTGGCGAATAGCGTTGGAATAGGCGTTGATATCATCCCACTACAAACAGCGTTTTCTTCCACACATATTCGGAAAGCCCTGCAGGACGGTAATGTCAAATCAGCGTGCCAATCTTTAGGCAGAGCATGGGAAGCCAGTATCGTTTGGCGGGATAATGGCTATCATTTGGCTGAGGGCCTCGTTTGTCCGAAAGAGGGATATTATGTTCTGGCCGACCCATCAGATGGACGTGTTTTCATATCGCAATTAGCACAAGACGGCAGAATTTGGTCTGCCGTCTCATGTCCAGGCAGGGTCTCATTCCTGGCACGTTTAGAGCGCTGAAATCACTCGAACTAACGATCCGCCGACGGAGCATTCGTTTCAGTGGGCAGCACTGCTTCTCAGTTTTTGCTCTGCAAAAACGAAGGCTGCATTGATCAGGATAGCAAGCGCTGCCACGATGAAACCACCTTGCAGAACAAATGCTGTATTGCCGGATAAAAGCCCTGCAACGATGACTTCACCAAGCGTGCTTGCAGCAACCGTCGAGCCGATGGTCGCTGTCGACAGCGAGATAATCGCGGCAAGGCGTATGCCTGACAAGATGACCGGCAGCGCAAGCGGCAGTTCGACATTGAACAACAATTGCCGGTCGGTCATCCCCATGCCGCGCCCTGCATCGACAACGGATGGTTCAAGTTCAGTGAGACCCGTCAGCGTGTTTTCAAAAATCGGAAGCAGGCCATAAAGCAGCAATGCGATGAAAGCCGGAACAGACCCGAAGCCGAATATCGGCACGGCGATGGCCAGTACGGCGACAGGCGGGAAAGTCTGGCCTATATTGGCAATAGCACGCGAGAGAGGCAGAAACTCGCGCCCGCTTGGCCGTGTCGTGAGAATGCCGAGTGTTACAGCAATAATCGTTGCCGCCAGCGTTGCAAACCCTACCAGCGCTAAATGATTGATGGTGAGCGCAAGTAGCGAATTCTGAGTATAAATCGCTGGTGAATTGTTGCGCGTGAATGGTGCCAGATAGCTCTGGAACAATTCGGGTTTGATGATGAAGATACAAAGAAGAACCAGCAATCCGGTCTTCAGGACTGTGCCCAGTTTCATGCGACCCTCCGGGCATGGTCTTCAATTGCAGTGCGGGTGATGCGGCCAACGATCTGGCCGTCGCGGCTCACGGGTAGTGCTGAGCGACCCGACCATAAGCTCGCTCCCAGTGCTTCGCGTAATGATGTGTCACTGGAGATCGCATCCCCGTCCGCATCGCCCGGCTCTAAGAGATTGTCGACCGTTTCAAGTGACAGCAGTCGGAATACGCGATCGCTGCCACCGCCAAGCAAGGCATGAACGAAGTCTGTGGCTGGCTTGGTGATGATGTCTTCGGGCGTCGCATATTGCAGCAATTTGCCCTTGTCCATTACCGCAATGCGCGAGCCAAGTCTGATTGCTTCTTCCATGTCATGGGTAACAAGTACAATCGTAGTCCCGTAATGTTTCTGTATCGCCAGCAGATCTTCCTGCGCCTTGTCGCGGATGATTGGATCGAGCGCGCCGAACGGTTCATCCATCAAGAGGATCGCTGGATTGGATGCCAATGCGCGGGCCACACCGATGCGCTGCTGCTGACCGCCTGACAATTCATGTGGCATGCGATCACGATAGATCGCTGGGTCAAGTCGAAACAGCGTCAGCAATTCATCAACACGGGCGGATATTCGGGTCTTATCCCAGCCAAGCAGGGTGGGGACGGTCCCGATATTTTCAGCAATAGTGCGGTGCGGAAACAGTCCATGGCCCTGAATTGCATAGCCGATACCGCGCCGCAGAATATGCGGGGGCAATTCGCGATTGTCTTTACCATCGATCTTGATCACACCATGGCTCGGTTCCACCAGCCGGTTGATCATACGCATGAGTGTGGTCTTGCCTGAGCCGGACGTGCCGACAATGACGGCCACATCACCTGCTTCGATGGTCAGCGAGACATTGTCGACGGCCGTTTGTGCGCCATAGATGCGGGTGATATTTGAAATCTCGATCATGGGGCTGGTTCCTAATTCTGATGGCCGCGGCTGATTTCGATCAGCGCATCAAGCAAAATGGCGGCGACGAATGCCATGGCAACGGTTGGCAAGGCGCCCAGTAGCACAAGGTCAGTAGCTGTCTGGGCGATGCCCTGAAAGACGAACATGCCAAGTCCACCGCCTCCTACGAGGCCTGCAATGACCGCAAGGCCAATGTTCTGCACCAGCACGATGCGGATGCCGGTCAGGATAACCGGGAAGGCCAGAGGCAGCTCCACAGAAAACAAGCGCTGGCGGCGGGTCATGCCAACCCCACGTGCGGCGTCTACGACCGAAGGTGAAACATTATCGAGACCGGTCACGGTTGCGGAAACGATAGGCAAAAGTGCATAAGCGACTAGTGCGATGAAGGCTGGCGCGGGGCCAATACCTGCAATGCCGAGGGCTGCCGCACCTGGAAGATTGGCTCCAACCCATGCAAGCGGGGCGATCAGCACACCAAACAATGCCATGGATGGGATCGTCTGGATGACATTGAAGAATGAGAGAACTGCATCGCGTATACGCTTGAAGCGATGGACTATAATGCCGATCGGCGTGGCAATGATGAAGGCTGCAATGAGCGAGCCAACGGCCAGAAACGCATGAGTGCTAATCGCGCTCGCAAAGGCGCTGCGGCGGGAGACATATTCCTTGAGAATGGAGATGTCGCTCCACACACCGCTATAGAGAAACACACCAAGGAGCAGAACGAAAATACCAAGGGCTGCCAACCGCGGCAGGGGCTTAAGATTCAGGCGAACAAGCGTGTCGCCAATGGCAAGCGCCAATGCAAACACGATCAGCCACAGCCCGCCACCCGGCGAAACGCGCGCGTAATTATTGCCGGCCGGGGTCAGATAGGTAGCGCTCCAGCCAATCGCGATGGCAATCACGATGAGGGTGATTACGAGAATGCCAAGCCGCAGGGCAAGCTTTGAACGCAGCGCCATGATGAGGGCGGTCCCAAGCGTCAGTGCTATCAGCACCAGCGCCTGCGCGAGAGGCAAGGCATTCCAGATATAAACGGGTGCAGTTGCCGCGACGCGATTGGGGCGCACAAGGGCAAAAGGCTGGAAGAGTATGGCCGCGATGATGATGAGGGCAATGACCAGCCCGAGCCTGTCGAAGGTAAACCGGGAGGGAGGGGCGGCGGCACGGTCTGCGGTTAATTGCATGGTGAGTCCTGTTCGCCGGGAATGCTGCTGGCTTCAGCGACGGCCGTGCGGGGCACATCTTCAAAGCAAACTATAAGGAATGGGGTCCCTGCCGGAACTACTGCTCCCGGCAGGGAAAGGGATTACTTGATAAAGCCCTTGGAGGTCAGATATTCGCGCGCGACATCAGCGGCAGGTTCGCCACCAACCTGGACGCGACCATTGAGATCCTGGAGGCTTTCGAGAGAGAAGGATTCAAACACCGGCTTTAGAAGTTCGGCGATTTGTGGATTTTCCTTCAGCACAGCTTCACGAATGATCGGGGTTGGCAAATAGACTGGCTGCACACCTTTGTCGTCGTTCAGCACTACCAGATCCGCAGGTGCGATACCGCCATCTGTTCCGTAGACCATGGCGGCATTGGCGCCCGAAGTCTGTTGGGCAGCAGCAGCGATTGTTGCCGCCGTATCGCCGCCTGAAAGTGTGATCAGCTGATCGGGCTTGAGGGTGAAACTATACGCCGTCTGGAAGGCAGGTAAGGCCGTGGCTGAACTGACAAACTCTGATGAGGCTGCAAGCTTGATCTGTCCACCATCGCTTACATATTTACCAAAATCGGTAAGCGATTTCAGGTTGTTCTTTTCTGCCACATCGCGACGCAGGGCAATTGCCCAGGTGTTGTTGGCATTGGCGGGCGTCAACCAGACAATCTTGTTGGCGTCATAGTCGAGCTTCTTGGCTTCTTCATAACCTGCTTCAGCCTTGTTCCACACGGGCAGATCGCCCTTGTTGAAGAAGAAGGCAGCATTGCCGGTATATTCAGGATAGATGTCGATCTGGCCCTGTGTGATAGCTTCACGCACGATTGGCGTTGCGCCCAGCTGGATCTTATCGACAACCCCAATATTGTTGGCCTTAAGAACCTGTGAAATAATGTTCCCCAGTACACCGCCTTCTGTGTCGATCTTGGAGCCGACGACAACGTCGGCTGCCAAAGCAGAACTGGTGGCAGTTACCACGCCGGCCAATATGCCGGCCATCATCAAAGAAGTCTTCATAGTTATGTTCTCCCTCACAGTCAGACGCTGTTTGAATTTCAGGCTAATTTAAAACACCGGAAAGGGATATATCCCAGATTCCGAACGAAGGATGCCTCAGCAAGCGCCTGCCATCCCGATCATGTTTTATAAGCGTCGAAAACCAATTCTCGCGAGAAATAAAATTCTACTAATTGTCCTCTGTTAGCAGTGACACCATCTCATTTAACATCGTTGGTGTAAAAGTGTTCCGACGCCATACAAATGAAAGTATCTGACGGTGTTCCTGACCAAGCGGATACTGCGTTATCGGAAATGGAAGACGGGCAACGACCGGCTCTGGCAATATCGAAAGATAGCCGTGACGAGTGACCAGGTTGATGATGACGGGAATGGAGTCCATCTCAATTAAGCGAAGCTTGGACGGCCCTACCGGTCCAAGCACGCTTTCCAGATAGAGCATCGCGTGCTGTCGGATGCCGCTTTTGGCGCTGGGCAGTGCCAGTCGATGCTTTTGCAAGAACGCGGCCATATCGTCTTGCAGTTCTGCCATGACACGGTGATCGCCAATCAGTGCGAGCGGCGTATCGGATACGACGCAGCCGTCAAAGTCTTTGGAAAAGTCGTCGTGATCTATGAGGATGGCGTCATAGCGACGGCTTTTGAGACCTGAGACCAGCTCTTCGGCAGTGTTGGCAGATATTGTTAGCGGCTGGCGCGGGTAGAGTTTTTCCCACCCAGCCGTCAGATTGGCCAATATCTGAGCAATGTTGCTTTCATGGCCGAGCGGCATCACAGACCCGACCCGACAGGTCGCGAGATTATATCGGAAACGATCGGAAGAGGCGTGAGACAACTCCTCCCAGTTGCTTATAATTGTCTCGACAAGAGTGAGCATTCTCTTTCCCGCTTCGGTGCAGCTCACTCCAGACCGGTTCCGTTCAAATAAAGCGCAACCGAGATTGCGCTCCAGTTCGGAGAGCTGACGGGTCAGTTGTGGCTGCCCCATGCCGAGGCTTTTGGCTGCTGCGCGTATGCTCCCCGCTTGCGCTGCGACAGAAAAGCGAATGAGAGCAGTAAGAGAAATGGCCGCGCGATTATTGGTGACGCCACCGATAGATTGCAATTGACGACCAAGCTGCGCCGCTTCGTTAAATAATCTGCGGCGCTTTTGTGCTTCCAGTGTCAGGCTCAGGACAGCACCTTCCCGCCGCATCAGTGGTACAGCAAGCGCCGTTTCCATTCGCTCAAGGGCTGCACTGACAGTGGATGGTGCGCGGCCTTCCTGACGCGCAGTCTCGCGTATGGAGCAAGTTGAAATCAGCGAGTTAATGATCAGGATAGTGGCAATGTCCATTAAGATACCCCGATTTGCTCTTTGAAGTCGCGCCGCCCACGACGGGCCGGCAGAAGAATAAACATCAGCTTGTCGCTGGCCTATCGCATAGATTCATATTGCTTGCATCATGACATCGACAGGTCTTTATATTTCACGAAAGTCAATGCTGTCAGATTACCTGTGTTGCGTGAAGTCGCGACCTTAAACATGTCACCCAGTACGATTGTTTACGGCCTGGCTTATCTAAAATCCCCACATCGCGCGTTCGCAATATGGGATATCCCTTGTGCTCGCGGCGTCAGATAAGCTCATCCTGACAGCCTATTCTTGAAGGTATTGAAAACAGTGCAGATCGTGTTGAACGGGCAGCCGTTAGGCTTTGCCGATATGATGAAGATCGGGAATGGAGAACTCGAGGTCTCAGCCTCCGCCGAAGGCATGGACCGCGTGAGGGCTTCCCGTGCTGTTCTGGAAGAAGCGATCCGCAATGGTGTTCCCGTTTATGGCGCCACGACCGGCGTTGGCGCGATGAAGGATATTGCCTGGTCCAGTGAAGAACTCGACGAGTTCAACATGGGGTTGGTACGCGCGCATCATTTCGGCACCGGCACAGCATTCCCACCATCAGTCGTGCGCAAGGCTATAGCCATTCGCATCAATACGATCCTCACGGGGCAGGTTGGTTGCACGACCGGACTGGTTGACGCCTATCTCGATTTATTGCGGACCAATGTTATTCCTGTTGTACGGCGAACCGGATCTATCGGCTGTGCTGATATTGGCCTGATGGGGCAGATTGGTGCAGTTCTGACAGGTGTTGGCGAGGCGATGTATCAGGGTGAGCGCATGCCAGCCGCCGATGCTCTGGCTGCCGCTGGCCTCAAAGCCCACCGTATGGCGCCGCGCGATGCATTGGCTTCGCTTTCCGCCAATGCGGTGAGCTTTGCCGCAGCCGCACGTGCGCTGCGTGATGCGGCTTCGGTCATCCGGGTCATGTTGGCAACCAGCCTTACAGCCTCCGGTGCACTGGGTGCGTCTGCTGATCCGTGGCTGGCTGCCTGCCATGTAGGAACGCCGCGTGAGGCTCTGGTTGGAAAGTGGTATTGCGATGCAGCCGCTTCGTGGCAATGGCCGGTATCAACGCACGTGCAGGATCCGCTGAGCCTTCGCATGGTGGCGCAGGTTTTTGGCACGATTATCGAGAGCCTGCTTGGTGCTGGTTATAAGATCCTACAGGCGACCGGACGCTCAGATGATAATCCGGTTGTGGTCGAAGGCCGCGTCGTGACCTCCGGCGGGTCATTGCCGCTTGACGTGACAGTTCTGCTTGAATCCGTCTCCGTTTGCATGGCGCATGCTGCGCGTAATGCGTTTAATCGCTGCGTGCTTCTGGGCAATGGTCATCGCCGGGGCCTGCCGCTTAATCTTGTGCCGGAAGGCAGGATCGCAACCGGCTTCGGCCCGATCATCAAGCTTGCTGGTGAGATATTCTCTCGCGTTCTTTCGCTAAGTCCACCTGTGTCTGCGCAGTCGCTGGTCGTGGCAGGTGGAATGGAAGACGAAGCTGCTTTCCTGCCGCTGGTGATCGAGCGTTTTGAACGACAGGTTGAAGCACTGAAACGTCTGGCAGCATTGGAAGCGCTGCTGTCCTCGCAAGCCATCGATATTGTCGGAGACGAGCCAAAGGGCGTGGCTGGGCTGATCTATGAACAGGTGCGCAAATGCTCACCGTTCTATGACAAAGACCGACCTCTTTCCTCCGAAGTCGAATGCATCGAAGAGCTGATTTGCTCGGACGCTATCGTTGCGCAGATTATTGATCGCGCGCCGATCAATAGTTTTGACAGCTTCTTCGCATTGGGTACTGCACCCGAAGGTACGCCGGAAGCGACACGCGCGAAAGTCGTGGTTGCCGCTCCCGCATTTAAAGAGAACTGACTTAGAGCACATTGGTTCATAGTGACTGGCTGGGCAGGAGAATAGATATGGCTGATTTTGATCTGGTTTTACAGGGAACCGTAGTGCTGCCTGACCGCATTGTGGATCGCGGCTATGTTGCGGTGCGTGATGGCAAGATCATCCAGCTTGGCACCGGAACGCCGCCTGCAGCCCAAGAGCGGCATCTGCTTGGCGAAGCGCTCATCATGCCGGGCGCAATTGATGCACAGGTGCATTCTCTGTCGCAAAAAAACCAGGAAGATTTCATCTGGTCGACCCGCACAGCCGCAGCTGGTGGCGTTACCACCATTGTCGATATGCCTTATGATGAAGGCGATCTGATTTGCTCTGCAGCGGCGGCGCAACGCAAGATCGCACATGCCGGTAAACAGGCCTTCGTCGATTTCGCGCTCTATGGCACGATTGATCCTCTGGAAGGTACCGTACGCATTGCCGAACAGGCGGAAGCGGGCGTGGCTGCATTTAAGTTCTCGACCTTTGGCACGGATCCGAAGCGTTTCCCTCGCATCAACCCGCCGCTTCTGGCGGAATGCTTTGCGGAAGTGGCTAAAACCGGCCTGACTGCTGGCGTGCATAATGAGAATGACGAATATGTGCAGTCGGCAATGAAGAAGGTCAAGGATGCGGGCATCACGGACTATCGTGCCCATGGCATGTCGCGTCCGCCGCTGACTGAACTTCTGGCTATGACCGAGATTTATGAAATTGGCGCCGCTACCGGTTGCCCCGCGCATGTGGTGCATTGCTCGCTTGGTCGCGGTTATGAGATAGCTGCATCTTATCGTGCTCAAGGCTATCAGGCGACTGTTGAATGTCTCATTCATTATCTGATGCTGGATGAAGAAAATGATGCGAAGCGTCTTGGTGGACGCTCCAAGTGCAATCCGCCTTTGCGTCCACGTGCCGAAGTGGAAAAGCTTTGGCGTGAGTTGGTGAATGGCAATGTAACGTTGCTGTCTACTGATCACGTCAGCTGGTCGCTCGACCGCAAGACCAATCCGGATATGCTTGCCAATGCATCTGGCTTGCCGGGTTTGGAAACTCTCATTCCATTGTTCGTTAAAGGCGCTATGGAGCGCGGCGTGTCGCTGTCATGGGGTGCGAAGCTGATGGCGGAGAACCCTGCCAGGCATTTCCGCCTTGATCATATCAAGGGCGCACTGACGCCGGATCGCGATGCCGATATCATGGTACTGACACCTGAAACTTATATCTACGATGCGGCTTCAACGGGGAATAACGTTGCTGGCTGGTCGCCTTTCGACGGGATAGAGCTGCCTTACAAAGTGGCGGCAACCTATGTGCGGGGTCAAAAGGTCTATGATGGCAAGAATGTCATCGCGACCGAAGGCTCAGGTCAGTTTGTCCGCCCGCCATTGCGTCATATCATTGCAGGACACGCATAATGAGTACCAATCTCCCGGTTCAGGCTAAGCGTATCGCGGAAGATATCGACGCATTGGCCGCGATCACCGAGCCGGGCCGTCCGTGGACAAGGCGTGTGTTCTCGCCGCTCTATCTGGAAGGCCGCGCTTATCTCGAAAAGCGTATGCAGACTGCAGGTCTTGAAACCCGTATCGATGCGGCTGGTAATCTGATCGGCCTTCGTAAAGGACAGGGCGGCAATAAAGGCGTCATCATGCTTGGGTCGCATTCTGATACTGTGCCGGAAGGTGGACGCTTTGACGGCATTGCCGGGGTGGTGACGGCGCTGGAAGTGGCGCGTGCTTTGAGTGATCATGGCGTTGAGCTTGATCACGATCTGGAAATTGTTGATTTTCTCGCAGAAGAAGTCAGCCCCTTTGGCGTTTCCTGCATTGGCAGTCGCGGCATGACCGGACAATTGCCGAAAGAATGGCTTGATCGTGTCAGCGACGGGCGCACGTTGCACGCGGCATTTGGCGAAGTCGGGGGGAATGCCGAAACGGTTTTAAGCCAGAGCCGCCCCGATCTTGCAGCGTTTCTGGAACTGCATATCGAACAGGGGCCAGTGCTGGAAACCGAACATAAGGATATCGGCATCGTAACGGCGATTGCTGGCATTAGCCGTTTTGAAATCGCAATCGAAGGCCGCGCCGATCATGCTGGTACAACGCCGATGGGGCAGCGCGCAGATGCGCTGGTCGCGGCGTCCAAGCTGGTGCTGGATATCAACGAAAAGGCCTTTGAACTGGCAGCAACACCTGGGCATTTTACGGCAACGGTGGGAGAATTCCGCATTGAACCCAATGCTGCCAATGTGGTGCCGTCGCTGGTTCGGCTATTGATCGATACACGGGCAGAATTTCGTCCAGACATGGAAAGCTTCGCGCAATGGCTTGATGAAAACTGTGCGAAGCGGGCAAGTTCAGATGGTGTGGTTATCGAAAGTATAAAGCGCGTCTCCGATAATCTTCCCGCACCTGCAAACGAAAATGTGCTGACACATCTGGAAGCCGCTTGCGAGACGGTCGGTGCCAGCCATCGGCGTCTGGCATCGGGTGCCGGACATGACACTGCATGGCTGTCGAAGGTTGCGCCAGCGGCGATGATTTTCGTACCGAGCAAAGGCGGGCGCAGCCATACGCCGGAAGAATGGACAGACAACAGCGAAATCACCTTGGGTGCAGCCGTGCTTTATGAAGCGGTGCTTTCCCTCGACAAATCGCTGCCAAATTAGAACAAACAGGCAGGAGAAACCGAATGGGACGGATACTTGTTGAGAAAGACGTTGAAGCTGCGGTCAAGGGCGGCTCCGTTTATGCAGCTGGCGGCGGCGGCTGGGCCGATCATGGCCGTATGCTGGGTTATGCGGCTGTCAGCATTGGCAAGCCGGAACTGGTTTCAATTGATGAACTTGACTCCAATGACTGGATCGCAACCGCAGCCGCCATTGGTGCGCCAGCCTCAACAACGCCGTGGGAAATGCAGGGCGTTGATTACGTCAAAGCGGTCGATCTGTTGCAGAAGGAGCTGGGCGAACCGCTCAAAGGTCTGATCATTGGTCAGAACGGCAAATCTTCGACGCTCAATGGTTGGTTGCCATCAGCCATTCTTGGCACCAAGGTAGTTGATGCGGTTGGCGATATCCGTGCGCATCCAACGGGTGACATGGGCTCGATCGGCATGGCCGGTTCGCCGGAACAGATGATCCAGACGGCAGTCGGCGGCAATCGCTCGGAAAACCGTTACATTGAGCTGGTGGTCAAGGGTGCTACCGCAAAAGTTTCGCCGATCCTGCGCGCCGCTTCCGACCAATCGGGCGGCTTTATCGCTTCCTGCCGCAACCCACTGCGTGCTTCCTATGTGCGCACGCATGCAGCACTTGGCGGCATCTCGATGGCTTTGAGCCTCGGCGAAGCGATTATTGCCGCTGAAGCCAAGGGTGGCCATGCGGTGATCGATGCGGTCTGCAAAAACACTGGTGGTCATATTCTGGCCGAAGGTGCGATCACGGAAAAGAACGTGGTCTATACTAAGGAAGCCTTTGATATTGGCACTGTGAAGGTTGGCATTGGCGATAAGGCTGTCACTCTTCATGTGATGAACGAGTATATGGCAGTTGATGACAAGGACGGCGCGCGCGTCGCGACTTTCCCGTCCGTCATTACCACACTATCGGAAGAGGGCTTGCCGCTCAGCGTTGGCGAGCTTCGTGAGGGCATGAAGATCTTCATCCTGCACGTACCCATGAGCATCATTCCATTGTCCGCGAGCGTCCTTGATCCAACTGTCTATCCATCAGTTGAAAAGGCGATGGGCATCGAAATTGCGAAATATGTGCAGGGAGTGAAGTAACCATGCCAAAGGCAAATCCACGTCATCCGAACTTTCCCATTCCGGGTGGTCCGGAACTTCGTGCCAAGGGCTGGCGTCAGGAAGCCCTGCTGCGCCTGCTCGAAAACGTGCTTTCGGTCGGTGAAGACCCTGAGAATCTGATCGTTTATGCAGCGCTCGGCAAGGCGGCGCGTAACTGGCCTGCGCATCGCGCCATCGTCAGGACGCTTCTGGAGATGGACGAAAATCACACGCTGCTCATCCAGTCGGGCAAGCCTGTGGGCTTAATGAAAACCCACGCCAAGGCACCGCTCGTCATCATGGCGAATTGCAATATTGTCGGACAATGGGCGAAGGCCGAGTATTTCTATGAATTGCAGCGCAAGGGTCTGATCTGCTGGGGCGGCCTTACGGCTGGTGCGTGGCAGTACATCGGTAGTCAGGGCGTTATTCAGGGCACCTATGAAATCTTTATGCGCATTGCGCAGAAGCGCTTCAATGGAGATCTGGCTGGACGGTTCATTCTGACTGCCGGTCTTGGTGGTATGGGCGGTGCGCAGCCGCTTGCCGGTCGCATGGCTGGTGCTGCGATCCTCTGTGTGGATATCGATCCTGAACGTGCAAGAATGCGTAAGGAAATCGGCTATTTGCAGGAAATCGCGCCTGATCTCGATACTGCACTTGCCATGATTGATCAGGCGGTCAGGGAAAAGCGAGCATTGTCCGTTGGACTTGTAGGCAATGCAGCTGAAGTCTATCCGGAAATTGCACGTCGCGGCATTGTGCCGGATATCGTCACTGATCAGACCTCAGCGCATGATCTGGTCTATGGCTATGTGCCAAAGGGCATGAGCCTTGGTCAGGTCAAGGACTTGCGTGAAGACGGTCAGGGGCAGCTGATGGCTGCGAGCCGTGCTTCTATCGTTGAGCATGTAAAGGCGATGCTGAGCTTCCAGAAAAAGGGCTCGGAAGTATTTGACAATGGCAACCTGATCCGCACACAAGCGCGGGAAGGTGGAGTGGAAAACGCATTCGATATTCCCATCTTCACGGAGGCTTATCTGCGTCCGCTGTTCGCACGTGCAATCGGTCCGTTCCGCTGGATGGCAACATCAGGTGAAGAGAGCGACATTGCAAAGATCGATGATGTGCTGTTGGAAATGTTTGCCGACAATCACATCGTTACCAACTGGATCAAGCTTGCTCGCGAGCATGTACCATTTGAAGGTCTGCCAGCGCGTATCGCGTGGCTTGGCCATGGCGAGCGCACGGCACTGGCGCTACGCGTCAATGAAATGGTAGCATCCGGTGAACTCAAGGGGCCGGTAGCTTTCTCGCGTGATCATCTTGATGCGGGTGCCATGGCGCATCCAAATATCATGACTGAAGGTATGAAGGATGGTTCAGACGCCATCGCAGACTGGCCGCTGATCGATGCGATGATGCTCTGCGCATCGATGGCCGATCTGGTGGTGGTGCATTCGGGCGGCGGCGGCTATGCCGGTTATATGACCAGCGCGGGCGTTACAGTGGTGGCCGACGGCACGCCGGAAGGTGCTGAACGTCTTGAACATTCCTTGACCAATGATACGGCACTTGGCGTTATTCGTTATGCCGATGCAGGCTACGAAGAGTCCTTGGACGAAATCTCCAGGAAGAATGTACCCTATATTCCGCTCTCATAAGCTTTGCGGTGAAAGTTTGGTCCTCGTTTGATTTGAAAGAAAGCACTCTGATGTTGCACACGTCAGAGTGCTTTCTGGGTTTGGACAAAGGTTTCCAAACTGGTGTTTTGGTTGTTGAGAACGACTGATTATCAGGCGCTTTATCTGCTCATTCGGAAACGCGGAAAAATCTCCATGGAAAGATAGTCTTCATCGAAACTTGAAATATGAACCAGAGCGACGCGGTTGAGAAACTCAACTGTGTTGTTGCGAAAGGTGAGTAAATCATCGCTGCGCAATTCCCGCAGCATCCGATTGATATGTATCGGAGTAAGTCCGAGAGCATCGCCAAGTTCAGATTGGGTAAGGGGGCAGAAGAAGCTGTCTTCATTGCCCGTTCCGTTCAGTCGTGCCCTATGACCAAGCTCCAGGAGCAAATGCGCAACACGAACAAAAGCGCTGCGTCGTCCGATACTGATGATGTGTTCAACAAGGATCGCGCGTTGACGTGCCATGAGTTCCATAAAGGTCATGGCAAGACGCGGGCATTTTGCCAGAGATTCTGTGAGGTGGTCCAGGGAAAGCTCGAAAACCGAGAGCTCCGTGACTGAGATCAGAGTGTAATAGTTGAAGCCGATGCCGGTTCTGAAACCCAGAAAATCGCCCTTCATTGGAAAGTCCAGAATCTGGCGGTCACCGTCCGCGAGGTCACGATAGATGCACCCCCAGCCTCCTTTGATGATATGGATAGAGTTCGCCCAATCGCCTTGACTGCTGACCACTGTGTGCGGGGCGTATGTTTTGACGGACACAGGAAGTGCGCTGAGGATGCCGGAATCGCTCTCCTCAAAAACGGCACCAATTGGCGGGCTTTCGAGGAAATGGCGAAATGTTTTTGCATCGTCTGCACTGACCGCCATTGGTACATGTCCGAAGAATGGATTGTTTTCCTGTTTCTCGCGCCTGCAGTTTTCCTACGGGCAGGGCGTTCCATTAAGTTTCAGGGAGCGCATTTGTTTTGGCAAGGTAGTAATCTCTACCACTAATTGCGTAGATATCTGAGCTTTTACTAAACCATATTTCCCACAACTGCTTAATCTAGGTTAATGACACTGTGATAAAAATGGGGCAATCTTCTAATCAATAAAAACAAGAATAAGAATTGATTACGGGGTTAGAAATATATCTCACTGAAATCAAAAAATAGGCGGCCGTTGCGCTTCAGTCATCGTGACATGAAAACGGTAGAATTGCGCGCATAATTCGGTTTTGAGGGCGAAAAAATGAACGTTTCTCCGCATTTTAATAGCGTAAACAGTGAAATAAGAAATAATAGTCACATTGTGACAAAAGATGCATCAAACAAGTCAGAAGATTCTTTCGACAGTTTGCTGCCGTTACTTGTCATTATCGACAACCGTGCGTTGGACCGAGAATGTCTGGCACATGGGTTGACCAACCACAGTATCGAAATGTCCATCGCGACATTCAGTTCCTTTGAACAATGGCAGCATCAACGTCGTGGACGTACAGTAAGCGCCGTGCTCTTTAATATAGGTGGTCAGAAAGTATCGGATCCCGCTGTAGGGAACTATCTCAACCGCATCGTCAGCGATTGTGCGCCTGCCCCGGTTATCATTCTGGCGGACAAAGAGGAAATCTCGCAAGTTCTCAAAGCACTTGATTATGGTGTTAGGGGATATATTCCAACATCTGTCAATGTAAACGTGTGTGTAGAAGCTTTGCGGCTAGCTATGGCTGGTGGAACCTTTGTTCCCGCAAGTAGTGTGCTTGCACTTCGTCACGCGACAGATCCCAATTCTCACCGGCTCCAGCCGTTGGGGGGCATGTTCACCCAACGCCAGGCTGAGGTAGTCAACGCATTGCGCCGGGGCAAGGCAAACAAGATTATTGCCTATGAACACAAACTTCGGGAAAGCACCGTTAAAGTTCATATTCGCAACATCATGAAGAAACTGAAGGCGTCTAATCGCACAGAAGTTGCCTGCATTATCAACGAGCTATTCCCATCGGAAACATCTTTTTCCGATATTCATTAAAGCCCTGTTGGGTTTGGAAAATAGCATCGTCACAACGCAGAGCCTTTTCTCATGAAGGAGACTTTTTGTGATTATCTCCGACGTTTCATCAGGAAACGCACGGCAGCCACTGGCTGACCTGTTCGAAACCATAAAACGCAGAAAAACGTTGCTTATTGTACCAGTGGTTGCGGGGGCCTGCATTGGATTTATAGGCTATCTCACCGCACCGGTCAGCTACGTTTCAGAATCCGTTCTGGTACTCGATATGCGTCGTGTGCAGGCGCTTCCTAACGAAAGTGCTATCACCCCCTTACCTCAGGATAGCCCGGTTCTGCGTTCTGAACTGGATATCATCAGTTCGCGCATGATGGCGCGTAAGGTCATAGATATTCTGCAAGCCGAGAATATTGTCGTACCGACCGGTTTCCGATCGCGAACCGTGCTTTCTTCTGCATCGGACAGTGGTATGCAGGAGCGTGAGGCACGCGATGTCGACCCGGCAGCCCGTGAACGTCAGCGGATCGACCTTTTGCTCTCGCGACTACGCGTCAGTAACGATGGTCGATCATATACAATCTTCATTTCATATCGGGCATCCGATCCCGTTTATGCGGCAAAAGTCGCCAATGCATTTGTAACAGCGTATCTTGATCATCAGATCGATGTGCAGCAGTCGGCTGCGCGTCGTATCAGCGAGTGGCTTGGTGAAAAGCTCGTTACGCTGCGTAGTAACCTTGAAGACGCTGAGCGTGCAGCGGAGGATTTCAGACAGAAATCGCGTCTTGCTGGAGATCCGGGACAGATTAGTTTCCAAGCTCAGCGTGTTGCGGCATTAAATACTGAGATTGTCGCGGCAACTGGTGCGGTATCGCTTGCGGAAGCACGGCTTCGCACTGCGGAATCTCTCAAAACAAACAATGAAGCGCCGGCCATGACAGAAGTGCTGGCCTCACCCGCGATCCAGTCGCTGCGCAATGAACAGGCGCGGGTCGAGCGCCAGCTTGATGAGTTGAGATCAAACGGTGCGTTGAAAAGTGCAGAAATTCCCGTCCTCACAGCGGAACGGGAGGCTCTCCAGCAGCAGATTTCCGCACAGGTTGATGAAATAACAAAGAGTCTCAGCAATGAAATCCAGATTGCCCGACAACGGCGCGTGGGACTTGAAGAGGCACTCAAAGTTGCGGAAACTGAACTTGGAGACGCTAACCAGGCGCAAGTCAAAGCTGTACAACTCGACCGCGAAGCCAATGCAAGCCGAACCGTCTATGAGAGTTATCTGACACGCTATAAGCAGCTCATTGAACAGGACGGGATTGCCGTACCTGAAGCTCAGATGATCTCTGCTGCTGAACCGGCAATGGCCAAGGCAGGCCCCAACCTCGCAAACTGGCTGTTACTTGGTTTGGGATTGGGCGGCATGGTAGCGCTTCTGGGCACAGTTTTGAGGGAAACCTTCGATAAAATTCGTCCTGCTCAGACAGCGTCGTTTATACTACCGGGAATTCCTGCCGCTACGCTGCTTCCTTTGACGCGTCAGTTGACTGTGCCAATGCTTGTCAATCGTGGGCTTGACCCAACCAGCGCTTTCGGGCGGGCGATCAAGTCTGTTCATGATCGTCTGCGGTTGCTGACGCGCGGGCGCGATTCACTTGCTCTTTCGGTCGTGTCTCTGACTGATAACGAAGGGAAAACGCTTCTTATTACCGCATTGGCACAACAGTTCGCTGCATCAGGAGTGGCTGTCGCTGTCATTGATGCGACAAACCGTCATTCGAGGCTTTCAGAAGCATTTGGGCTTCCTGAAAATGAATATGGCATTACGTCATTTGGTCGGGTTCTTCCGGGAGCAACTCTCATACACGATCACAGTTCGGGAATTGATATCATAACTCCTGGCAAGCAATTGCAGGAGGGCGAATGGCTCGCAGATCTGATCACTCAACTTCGCACTGATCATAAGATTATACTGGTGGACTTGCCGGCAGTGATGGAGGACAAGCGCTCGCTTCTATTATCCCGAGCCACAGATACTGCACTTCTGGTGGTCCAACCGGATCGTAAGGATCAGCATGCGAACCTCGCATTGATACAAACAATGGCGTCTCTGGGAAGGAAACCGGCACTTGCAGTCGTCAACCAGGTTTCAGCCTCTTACCGCAACTGGTTAAGTATTGCCGTGGGCTATTGTCGTCCGGGCGCAAGAAAAGCCGGTCAGTTTTTGCGGTCAGTAACGACGCGACGCAATCGTGTTGATGCTGACAAAATGCAAGATCAGGCGTGAGGCAATAAAATGGTTTACGGGCTTATTCACTTTCGAATGCAGGCACACTTTAAAGCGGCACTCTTGTCTGGATTTATCGCTATTGGGTTGAGTAACTGGACCTATGCGCAAGGTCAGTCCTATCTCGTTAGTCCCAATGATGTTTTGCAGGTAACTGTTTATGGCCAGCCCTCTCTGACGGGCCTTTATCCGGTCGATGTTGACGGCAATATTGGCTATCCGGTGGTTGGCAACATCAATGTCATAGGTCTGTCTACACCACAAATCAGTGAAAAGATTGCCAGTTCTCTGTCCGAACATATACCGGGACTGACTGTGACTGCCGCGATCAATCAATATGCGCCGGTGTTTGTTGTTGGCGATGTAAAGGCACCGGGTAAATATGAGTTTCGCCCGGGAATGGTTGCGCTGGAGCTTATGGCCCTGGGCGGAGGAGCGGGAAAAGGTGAAGCGCCGGCGGTTACTGCCGGTATGCAGCTGATCTCTGCACAACAAGAATATGCTGATCTGCAAATGCAGATTACAACGACGAATATTCGTAGGGGACGTCTCCAAGCTGAACTTAATGGGACAGAGTTCAAATATGAGCTGCCGGATTCCACACCGGCAAACAAGCAGGCTGCGGCGCTTAGCCAGCATATGCTCGAGGGCGAAAAGACGCTTTTCAATGTTCGCCGTAATAATCTCGCGGCCGAACGTCAGGCATTAGAAGCGCAATCGGCAAGTTATGGAGATGAGATCCAGACACTCCAGCAGAGCATCAAACTTCACGATGCCGAAATTCAGCTTCTGCAGGAAAATGTTGATTCAAGTAAATCTCTCGTTGACCGCGGTCTTGCTGCAAAATCCAATCTTCGTGACATGGAACGTGATCTTTCTGCAACCCGGCGCGATGCGCTGGAGTTAGGATCGTTTTTGGCGCGGGCAAGACAAAATCAACTCGCAGTACAGCAGCGGATTGCCAATCTTGAGGAAGTTCGAAAAAGCGAAGCGGCTGGCAGTATGCAGGAGCTGGATCTCAATATCGCTCGTATGGAATTGCGCAGCAATGCACAGCTCCAGACTATGGCCGAGATTGCCAAATCTTCGGGCAATATTTCTTCATCGGACATGCGCCAGAAACTGGTCTTTACGATCAGTCGAAACGTAAACGGTACATTTGAGGATATTGTCGGTAGCGAACGCACCGAGATCAAACCCGGAGATATTCTGCGTATCGAGTTGGATATGAGCAAACTGACGGGGTCACCTTCGTAACTATCGTCTAACAACAAGACACAATAAAAAGGGCGTCGCATGGAATGAGGCGCCCATAATTATTTCATATTCCAGAGAGCATTCAATAAGGCTATTTGGCGGCGCCGTTAGCAGGCAAGATGATTGCTTATGCTGCAACCGGCGTGGTAGCGTTTTGAACCCAGTTCCGATAAACGTCCCTGATACCGTCCTGAAGACGAATACGCGGCTTCCAGCCAATTGCATGCATCACAGACGTGTCGAGGAGCTTGCGCGGGGTTCCATCTGGCTTAGTAAGGTCATGTTCGAGCTTGCCTTCAAATCCGACCACATTCGCGATTGTCAGAGCAAGTTCTTTAATCGAAATCTCTTCACCAGTACCGATATTTACAGGCTCAACGCTGTCGCTGAACCTCAATAGGTGAACACAGGCATCGGCAAGATCATCGACATGTAAGAACTCGCGCAATGGCGTACCGCTGCCCCAAAGCGTGATATGATCACTACCGTTGATTTTTGCTTCGTGAACGCGGCGCATGAGGGCTGGCAGCACGTGCGATGTATGAGGATCAAAGTTGTCGTTTGGCCCATAGAGGTTTGTCGGCATTGCAGTCATGAATTGATTGCCAAACTGACGTGCACAGGCCTGAGCATATTTTAAAGCCGCAATTTTTGCGATCGCATAGGCTTCATTGGTGGGTTCTAATGAACCAGTCAGTAAAGCGTGTTCGTGCAAGGGTTGAGGAGCATCGCGGGGATATATACAGCTCGACCCCAGCCAAAGCAGACGCTCGACATTTGATAGATGGGCTGCACGAATAATATTCATGCCAATGGCGAGATTATCATAGAGATAGTCCGCCGGGTATTGTGAGTTGGCCAGAATTCCGCCAACGCGGGCAGCAGCTACGATAATGACATCGGGTTTATGATGCGCGACATATTGCTCTGTCGGACTTTGTCGTGTGAGATCAAGATCGCTATGGGAGACACTGATGACTTCACAGTCCACGGATTGAAGCCTTCGCAGCAGTGCTGATCCCACCATGCCAGTGTGACCGGCAACGAAAACTTTTTTTCCTGAAAGCGAATAGACGGGTCGAGGCGGTTTATCAGCCGTAGAAATCATTGCGTCCAGCCTCCCGCATAATATTGCGCATGTCCCAATCGACCATTTCGGTGACAAGATTTCCAAATCTCGTCGTATGTTCCCAGCCAAGACGGTTCTTCGCTTTGGATGCGTCACCCAACAGGAAATCAACCTCATTGGGACGAAAATAACGGGGATCTATCTCAATCAGACATTTGCCTGATTTCCGGTCGACACCAACTTCGTTGACCCCATCACCATCCCATTCGATTTGTTTGTCGACGGCGTTAAATGCGAGCTCGACAAACTCACGCACAGTGTGTGTTTCCCCTGTAGCAAGAACGTAGTCGTCGGCTGCATCTTCTTGCAAAATCCGCCACATTCCCTCGACGTAGTCGCGTGCATGGCCCCAGTCACGGCGGGCGTTAAGATTGCCTAACCGCAGCTTCTCCTGAAGTCCTCTTTCGATTGCTGCAACTGCCCGCGTGATCTTGCGCGTCACAAAGGTTTCACCGCGCAGCGGACTTTCGTGATTGAACAAAATGCCATTGGATGCGTGAAAGCCATAAGCCTGGCGATAGTTGACTGTTGTCCAGTAAGCGTAGAGCTTGGCCGTTGCATAGGGACTGCGAGGGGCGAATGGTGTTTGCTCACTCTGCGCGTGGGGTGAGCTGTTGCCAAATAGTTCTGATGTTGACGCCTGATAAAAGCGACATGTATTGCCAAGCCCCAGAATGCGCATGGATTCAAGCAGTCTCAATGTGCCTAACGCATCAGCATTCGCGGTATATTCAGGTGTTTCGAAACTAACCTGAACGTGGCTTTGTGCACCGAGATTATAGATCTCGTCGGGACGGACTTCCTGAATAACCCGGCAGAGATTGGTGGCGTCTGTCAAGTCACCAAAATGCAGGCGAAAGCGGATATCCTCTTCATGTGGGTCTTGATAAAGATGGTCGATGCGTGCGGTGTTGAACGACGAAGACCGTCGTTTGAGCCCATGCACTCGATATCCTTTGTTGAGCAGTAGCTCGCTTAAATAGGCGCCATCTTGTCCCGTGACGCCAATGATGAGAGCTGTCTTTTCCTGCAAGGTCTTCCCTCCGGCCAGAATTTGATACAGCCATGATAGCGATTTGGATGTCCAACTAAACGGCTTCAAAACGGTAATACAGCCGCCTGACATCCCACTAAGGATGAGCGTCGAGCCGCGCGGAGCGTCGCCTGTTTCCACCAAAGAGGTAGGCCTCTCGCCCGCTGTCTGTGTTCCCTATGCCATTGGGCTCCTTGCGACATTGGAGAGGGAGTTGCCATCTTGGTTCAAACGCGATCAAGCAGTGGGAAGTAACAGTCATGCGTGTCGTGCTAGCGAACAGGTATTTTTATCCCGATCAATCCGCGACGAGCCGGATGGTGACAAGCCTGGCTCATGAACTGGTGCGCGAGGGTGTTAAGACCACCGTAGTTGCGAGCCGCAACTATCATGAAAATGGCAAGCCTGCGCTTGCCCCTCGCGAGACGATCGGCGGCGTCGATGTACACCGAATATGGACGTCTGGTTTTGGTCGCAAGAAGCTGGTGGGACGAGCAATTGACTATGCAACGTTTCACCTCTCGGCGGCAGCATGGTTTGCTGCAAACGCAAAAAAGGATGATATTTGCGTGGTCTGCACAGACCCACCACTTCTCTCGGTTTCCGCTGCGTTGCCAGTCCGCTTCCGTCAGGCCCATCTCGTAAACTGGGTCATGGATTTGTTCCCCGAAACAGCCATCGAACTTGGGTTGATGAAACACCAGAACGTGTCGGGTAGACTGGCTGTCGCGTTACGCAACTGGTCGATGCGCCAATCAGCACTTACGATTTGCCCGATAGACAAGATGGCACGTTATCTGTCTGCAAATGGCATACCATCAGAAAATCTTGCAGTAGTGCATCACTGGGCAGACAAGAATGAGATTTTGCCCGTTGATCGTGAAGAAAACGCGCTGCGCCGCTTATGGGGTTTGGGCGAAAAATTTGTAATTGGCTACTCTGGTAATTTTGGTCGGGCGCACGAGTTCAGCACAGTGCTCGATGCTGCCGAGCAGCTTCAAACAAATTCAGATATCGTCTTTCTGATGATCGGCGAGGGACAACAGCACGCCTATGTAGAACAGGAAGTAAAGCGACGCCGGTTAAACAATGTCGTCATGATGCCTTTCCAGCCGGTGGAACAGCTTTCGGAAAGCCTGGGTGCTGCCGATGTGCATTTGGTATCACTGAAGCCTGAGCTTGAACACTGCATTGTGCCCAGCAAATTCTATGGTGTTCTTGCAGCTGCCCGCCCAACAATTTTCATTGGTGATCCCGATGGGGAGATAGCAACCGTGGTCCGCGACTTCCATTGTGGCTTGTCATTATGTCCCGGAGAGGTCGAGATGCTGATAAGCTCGATCTTACTCTTGCGCAACTCGCAGCTTAACCGCAGCACAATGGGAAATAACGCTCGCTATCTCATGGAAACCGCGTATTCGCGCGAATTTGGAGCCGCGGTCTGGCAATCGGCAGTTGGGCGAATAGTATCAAAGGGTCAGTTCTCAGCAATGCCGGTTCTTGACCGGCAGTTTCATGCGGAGAAAATGTGATGGAAGGCTCTTTCATCGTGAGCCAATTAGGCGCGCGAATGCATTATGCGGTGCCTCGTATATTTGCAGAGCATCAGAAGCTCGCACATTTTTATACCGATATCTGTGCTCTGCAAGGATGGCCACGACTGCTCAACTGGCTACCGTCAACGATGTTGCCGGCTTCGGTTCGACGACTGGTGGGACGTACTCCGCAGGATATTCCCAGCGAACGAATGACGACTTTTCCTGCGTTTGGCCTTCATTCGGCGGTGCGAAGACTGGCCAACCAGACAGGACCGCAGTCCACCGCGAACGCGATATGGGCAGGTGAGACTTTCGGCAAACTGGTTGCAGCACAGGGATTTCACGGTGCACGCGGTGTCTATACATTTAGTGGAGAAGCACTCGAACTTCTGAGCGCGGCAAAAAAACAGGGTCTCTGGACCGCAGTTGAGCAGATGATCGCACCCCGCACATTTGTCGAAGAGATAGCTTGTGAAGAGGAAATTCTTAATCCTGGCTGGCAACTATCTTCTGCTGAAGATGTGAACGCCGCGCTGTTTGCAGCAAGAGAACAAGCGGAGTGGGAGATCGCAGATGCTGTGATATGCCCATCAGATTTTGTGGCGCAACACGTTATTGAAGCGGGCTGTGCTATCGAAAAAGTGGTCGTAGTGCCTTATGGTGTGGATGATCGTTTTTTAATTGGCCGAGCCGCGCGTAAGCCGGGACCGCTGCGGGTTCTCACAGTCGGTGCTGTCGGCCTTAGAAAAGGCTCACCATATGTGGGTGAAGTGGCGCGAAGGCTGAAAGGCCAGGTAGAGTTCCGTATGGTTGGACCGATTGACATCCAGTCAGAAGTACGGGACCAGCTCGCAAAGAGTGTCGAGCTGACAGGTCCAATACCGCGCGGTGAAATGCGTGCCCAATTTGAGTGGGCAGATGTTTTCTACTTGCCTTCGTTGTGCGAAGGATCGGCAACAGCTTGCTATGAGGCGCTTGCCGCCGGCCTACCGGTTATCTGCACTGAAAACACGGGGAGCGTCGTTCGCCATGGAATAGATGGATATATTGTTTCTATCCGTGACATCGAAGATACCGTCGAAATCCTTCGCCATTTTTCGGGTAGCCCGGCGATGCTACTCAGAATGAGCGATAATGCTCGCGAAAGAGCGAGCGATTATACCGTTCAGCGCTACGGCGAGCGCCTGCTCAAAGCCTTATCAGAACTTTCGATGGGTGAAGCTTTATGAAAATCATTCACGTTATCGGATCTTTCGATCCGGCTAAAGGCGGGCCGCAAGCCGTTGTAGTGCGTCTTGCCGCAGCGCAGGCGTCACTTGGACATGAAGTGACTATCATTAGCTATAGTGACGACGAGATCAATCATCGCGCCGTTAAAGCCACCGCAGAAATACCCGATTTTGGTAAGGTCCGGACAGTCTTGCTCGCAATGCCAAATATGCGCGAGAAATTCCTGGCTAGTCGTGCAGCAAAAGTAATGGCTTCTCTCATACGCTCAGCAGATTTTGTACACATGCATGGTGTGTGGGAAACCAACTTGCTGAGAGCAGCAATGCTCTGTCGCCGCTATCATATTGCTTACTGCATATGCTGTTGCGGCATGCTCGATGTTTGGAGCATGCAACAAAAAGGATGGAAAAAGAAGCTCGCGTTAAAGCTCGGATTCCGCAGAATGCTTGACGGGGCAGCGTTTATTCAAGCGCTTAATCAAGACGAGATTGAGCTGATGCGACCGCTGGGCCTGAAGCCCCCATCTGTCATTATTCCAAACGGAATATTCCTCAATGAAATAGAGGGAAGCGATAGCAACAACGATGGATTGCCGGAACGTCCTTATGTACTTTTCTTGTCTCGCCTGCATTATAAAAAGGGCCTCGACATTCTGGCTGATGCGTTTCGTCAGATTGCACCGCACTTCCCGGAAATAGATCTCGTAGTTGCAGGCCCTGATGGCGGTGCAGAGGCAGATTTTCGTGAAAGTATTCGCGGGGCGGGTCTTGAAGAACGTGTGCACATGACAGGCGGACTATATGGTGCGGCCAAGATTGCAGCATTGAAGAACGCTGCCTGTTTCTGTCTTCCCAGCCGTCAGGAGGGCTTCAGTGTGGCAATTACTGAAGCGCTCGCCTGTGGTGTTCCGGTTGTCATTACGGACGCCTGTCATTTTCCTGAAGTCGCTGATGCCGATGCGGGTGTAGTATGTGCCTTGTCCCCAGAAGCGGTGGCTGCTGGCCTGGTGCATGTACTCGAAAATCCGCAGCGCGCCGTTCAGATGGGCGATGCCGGGCGCCGTTTGGTGCGTGAGAATTATACCTGGCCACGGATTGCACTTCAGACTGTTCATGCCTATCAGACGTGGCGTAGTCCCAAGCTTGGGATAATGTCTGGTCAGAGTGTGCCGGCAATGAGGACTTCTACGTAAGATCTATTTGTTCTTAAGATGATTTCCGTCTTGGGCGTATAGGTGCTGCCGGATTGCCAGCATAAACCATCCATGTTTCCATATTGCGGAAACTAACGGCTCTTGCTCCCAACACGGCACCTTCGCCAACATTTACCCCTGGCCCGACAAACGCTTCTGCTGCTATCCACGCACAAGGTCCGATGACTATGGGGGCTGCAGTGAGCGGAAAGTCATGCTGATCAATATTGTGACCTGCGGTACAAAGATGAGCGCGTTGCGAGACGATGGCATAAGGAGCGAGTGTCACTGGTGCAACATTATAACAAAGCACACCGGGTCCGAGTGAAGAATGGGCATCCATGACGAGATTTCCCGGCCACCATATCCGGGTGCTACCACGTATAATGGCGGTCTTGTGAATTTTGGCGCCGAATGTGCGCAGTATCATCCCTCGCCAGCGCCACAGGAAGGAAGGCGTCCATGCTGCCAGAGAAAGCCAGGTCAGCTGCCACAAAAGACGTTGAAGGCGATGCTTTAATGTGAAGGTTGCTCCACCCTCCATTGGATGAGAGGTTTCTTTCCGGCCATTTATGGTGAGGTGAGACTCTGATCGCGATGCAATGGACATTGTTCTCATCCTTTACATAAACTGCCGGACATGGGGGTTGCGTTGCAGCGGTGTTGGCAAGCCGACTGACTGGTTGCGTATGCGGCAAAGCGCTAAAACGGGTATCAAAAAAATGGCCATATGAATCCAGACTGGTATAACCCAGTCAGTCTGATGTGAAATTGCGTGCATTGCAGGCACGATCGACAGCATGTAGACGAGCTGCCCCAGCATTTCTCCAGCCATTGCAGTTTCCCAAAGCCTGCGCATTACCCATGCCAACAGCAGGAACTTGAAAGCGCCGAAGTACCAGAATGAGGCAAATGCATCGACCAGTCCGGTTTCAGTTGTGCCTGTAGAAGGGTTATAGTCACGGCTTGGTTTTGGCGTGTCGAATTGGAGTGAATCCTTCAGCTTCGAACCAACGAGTTGTGCAGGGACGAAAGTGAAGACCACACGGTTCCAGTGAAATTTGCCATAGTCGAATTCCAGTCGCCTGTCGATTTCATCGATGCGCTGCACGGCATTGCGCATTTCGAGGCCACCGCGTTCCAAGGTTTCGTTGAAGTTTTCTGCATAATCGATCTGCATGATGTCATCGAGAACAAAGCCTGATGCTGCGCGCGTGATCTGGCGATAGTCGCCCATGCTGGTCATCAAAAACGTTCCCGCAAGAATACCAAGTGACATCAGAATGCGCGGTACCACGAGGCGACGATAAAACCAGAATGCAAGCAATATCATGAGCACAAGCTGAATTGCCTCTGCGCGCTTGCCTGTCACAAGAATGCGGTCAAGATAGAAAACGAGATCAAATGAGATAATTGCCAATGCGGTCCATGACGGGCGGCGCGCAAAGCATAAAAGAGCAATTGCGAGACCATAGGGCATGAGTTGCGCAAAGAATAGATAGACAACAGGAATGCCTGTCATTTGCATTCCGATTGAAACATCACCGGGCAGGCGGCTTAAAAGGAAATAGAAGACTGCACCAAATGCTGATAACCCTGCTGAAGCCCAGATGAGGCGACGTTCACTAAAGCTCATGCTGAGAAAGCCGATAGGTTTTTTGGCTATACGCCAACCAAATGCCAGCATTGCAAGCGACAGAATACCCATAAACATTGTTTTGGTGTAAGCGCCTGATGGCAGGAACTGGTCATGCACCAAAGCTGGAATCTGTGGCAACAGGAAGCCAAATGTCATTACGCCTGCCAGAAATGGGAACTGGTACATCCGCTCTGCGCGAAACAGCAATCCGCCCGCCAGAAAGCAACCCACAAGACCGACAAAAATCCAGGTTAGGGATACATTCATAGGCCACTCCCATGGAGCGAGCAAACATTGGAAAGGGATGGGGAAGAATTGTCCGGAACCAGATCCCGTAGAAAAATACGACCAGAGGCCAGATACCAGCCAAGTTTCACATATTCTTTTGCCACAAGCTCGATATCCGCTGAAGTTGCTGGAAAGCCGGACTGTCTGTTATCGCCCCCAATGGGCGAAGAGCTGAAATGCATTTGAGGGCAAACCGCACGAAAGCTCGCTATTGCACGGCGTGAATGATACCAGTTGGTAACAATCAGCGCTTTTCTTGCCTGAATTTCGCGCATGACGGGTGCGGAGTAATACGCATTTTGCCAGGTGCTGCCTGATTGGCATTCTACGAGAATTGCAGATGGCTTTACGCCATCGCGCACCATTATCTGCTTATTGAAAAGGCAGTCCCCATCCCCGGTAATCAGAATGAGCGGCGAACGGCCTTCTTTCCAGAGGCGTGCCGCTTGTGCTGCGCGTGGTGGGCCATCGCCGCCCGGCACAACAATGACATCAGCTTTACTGCCATCATCCTGCAACGTCAGAACAGGTTCTGAATAAAACATTGCAGCGAGCCCGAAAAGAACGGCACAGGGCAGGAAAATCAGTAACATCATACCATGCGCCGTTCTGGTTCTGTGCCCTCCATATCATGGCGAACCGTTGTATTGCCCAGATTAATGGTTTGATGCCGACGCTGCTCTTCCATCTTGATAACGATCATGAATTCATAAGCGGCGAGAAGCCGGCAATAAAGATAACCGGGCTTTCCATCGAGGAAGCCTCGGCGCACCAGATACATGTAGAGAAAGCGTAACGATGGCCTGAATGGCATATGATAGGAGAGGGATTTTAGCGCCCGTCTGCGTCTTTCAGGAGTGGTTGATAGCATGCCGCCCCAGTCAATCTTTCGTTCAAGCAAGCGATTTGAGGAAAGATCGGCCTCAGCTGAAGAATAGCGATTGTGCTTGTCGTACCAGGCTTCAAGGCCTTTGTTAAAGCTGTAGTGAATGAAATGCGCTTGCAAAGCACCTTCTGGACCACCGCTTGCCCGCGAATGTACAGAGCGTTCAAAATGCACACGGTCCGGGCGCACCAGTCGGGTAATCCATGTGGGATAAAGGCTCGCATGTTTGATCCAGCGTCCCATGAACATGTTCTTGTAACGTGCTTTAAAGAACACTTCAGGCCGCTTCGGGTCCGCTGCTATCGCCAACATTTCATCACGCAAATCTGTAGGCGTTATTTCGTCGGCATCAGGCGTATAGACCCAGTCATGTTTAAAACTGATTTCGGTCAGCCCGTACATTCGCTGACGGTCTTCAGTGTCGTAGGTACGCTGAAACACACGTGCGCCTGCCGCTTTTGCGAGTTCAACTGTGCGATCGTCACTGAATGAATCGAGTATGACAACATCGTCGCACCAATCAAGCGAGGCCAGACAGGCTGGCAAATTGATCTCTTCATTCAATGTCATAATGAGAACTGAAATGCTCATGAAGTTGCCCCTGGTAAAGTCACATTTGCCTTTGATGTTTGTGCCGGCTCTCCAGCGGGTGCTGCCACGATAGGGCGCAAACCTCTGTTCGTGTGCAACACGAAGAGCGTGTGTGCAATCACTGGTATGATCAGCGCTATAAGCATGGGCCAGGCAGGTATTTCCATACGAATGGCTAGATAGGCTATAGCACCTGCCAAGAAGTTGAGTGCCATGACAGCGATGGCCGTCTGGCCGTGGGATAATCCGGCATCAATGAGCAGATGGTGTAAATGTTGTCGATCAGGAGAAAAAGGGCTTCTGCGGGCTGAAAGACGGCGCACGATGAGACTGAGCGTATCGATCACAGGCACGACGACGACCCACAGCACAATCGGAAAGGCGACTGCAGCATGTGCATTTGTGAGCATCAGGATGATCCCTGAAAGCGTCGCACCGAGAAAAGTGCTGCCGCCGTCGCCGAGAAAGAGACTGGCTTTTGCACGCCAGCGATGCCTCATGTTAAAGAACAGAAAACCAGTACAGGCTGCTGAAAGAGCTATCGTCTGTAAACCGAGACGGTTCTCATCGATCCAAAAGCAGATGGCTGCCAGCCAGAAAAAGGCCGCAGCGCTCGCTGAGCCCGCAAGACCATCAACACCGTCACTCATATTGACTGCGTTCACGAGACCTACCACGAAAGCCAGTGCGATAAGGAGGAACAGAGGCCCTTCCAAAATTGCGCCTGTAATTTCTGTTGCTGGGAGAGGTGTGCCTTGCGTGATACCTGTAACGAGGCCAAGATGGACTTGTGTTATTCCAGCAACCCCGATGATCAGGAACGCAGCAATCAACTGCATTGCAAGGCGTGGCGCGACGGGTAAGTTAAACCTATCGTCCATAACGCCGGTAACAAGGATCAGAAACAAGCCTGGCAGCAAAGCGATTGCATTCGCTGAACCCGCCAAAGATGGTGTCAGAAAAGCTGCCACAAAGAACGACAGAAAAACTGCTATTCCACCACAAAGCGGCACATTCCCGTCATGCCTTTTCCGTGCATCGGGGATGTCGATAAGATACCACTCGCGAGCAAGTCCGCGAAATCCCAAGCAGAATGCGACCGATAAGGTAAAAGCAAGAAGCGTGATGCAGAAAAGACTGATCATGTCTCCTCCCAGGCGCGGGTAAAAATTAAGACTGCGTAAATTTTTACTGGCTCATACGGGCGCCGACGACTTGGCTATAGAGCGTGCACCATACTCCTTTCAGGGCAGGACCTAACACCAACGGTGACATTTCCTGTTGGCTGCAAACCGTTATCCTCACCAGTCAGGGCAAAAGGCGGCCGTGGCCGTTCTTTTCAGTATGTCCGGGGGTAAATAATCTTGAGAAACACCATCGGTTTAAAAGCAGGCTCCCAAAGAGGAGCAGATGATGAGCGGTAGCCGACGAGCCATTCTCATGGCCGCGCTGGAGCAATATGCTGGCCTGTTGTTTAACTTTATGACAGTCATCGCAGTCTCACGTTTTCTAGGTCCTGCTGAAACCGGAGCGGGTGTAGTGGGACTGAGTATTGGCGCAATTGTTTTTTCCTTGCGTGAATTCGCTAGCCCAGAATTCCTGATCCGGATCGAAAAGGTTCAGGATCACGACATCAGAACTTCGATGACCTTTCTCATGATTGTCACACTGTTGCTCTCGGTGGGTCTTTATCTGGCGCGGGAATATTTTGCCGCTTCCTATCATGATCCGTCACTTTTGATGTTTCTCGATATAACCATCTTAGCGGCAATCGTCGAAAGCCTGTCATTGCCGGTAGTGGCGCTACTGCGACGTGAAATGGCATTCGGAATTCTTGCCCGAGTTCGCACCGCCGGGTCCGGTTTTGGAGCGTCCGTAACGATCGCAATGGCAATTTCTGGCTTCGGACATATGTGTTTTGCTTTCGGGTTGCTGGCCAGCGCATTGATGACAACAGGGTTGGCGATGGCAATCTATCCGCTTGGGCGCTTGTTACGCCCTTCATTTGCCAGCATTGATGTGGCCTGGAGATTTGGCATTTATCTTGGCGGTAACGCGGGTCTGAACAAGATATGCGAAACTTTCCCTCAATTGATGCTTGGACGCTTCATGCCAATAGCATCTGTCGGCATATATAATCGGGCCAATACTGTTAGCGGATTACCGGACCGGGTTTTCCTTTCTGCGGTCTTCACTGTGGCGTTTCCGATGCTATCGGCTCACGTTCGCGCAGGCGGTGATATCAGTCGGGCTTATGTTCGCGCTCTATCATATATTTCAGTTGTTTATTGGCCGGCGCAGGCGTTGCTGGCACTGTTAGCCTATCCTGCAGTGCATATAATTCTGGGTCCTGGATGGACTGAAGCGGCTTTAATTGTCGCTATCACGAGTCTCGCAAGCCTGTTCTGGTTTCCGGTCATTCTGACTTATCCTCTCCTCATGGCGCTTGGTGCAAACCGCGAGGCATTCGTCTCCAATTTCATTTCAAGGTCGGTCGCCACAGTTATCCTGTGTCTTGCCGCATTTCACGGATTGCTTGCAGTTGCGTTGAGCCAGTTCATCAGTCTGCCATTTCAAATGATTGTTGCCATCGTTTATGTGCGCAAGCACGTGAACTTTTCCTATCGGGTATTGGCCACAGAACTTATGAAAAGTGCACTTGTCACGACGCTTGCGCTTGCGGTCCCGCTTATAATCGTTGGAGCAGATGGGTTTAATCTGGATATGCACTGGACGCGGGCAGTTGTCGTAGGGTTGGTGGCGATCGTTAGTTGGCTGTTGGCGTTGTTTGTCACCCGCCATCCGTTCACTGAAGAACTGATCCCTGTTCTCAGATGGGTTTTTGGAAATTTCGCGCGCCGTTTCAAGTGGTTGAGACTCCGGCGTCAGAACGTATCCGAGCCGGCAGAATGAGGCCTGTTATGCAGACGTATGTCACAGACCAGCCAACAATCGACGTGGTGATACCAAACTATAATTATGGCCACTACCTGCTTGAATGCGCAGATAGTGTTCTATCGCAATCGGGTATCAATGTTCGATTACTCATCATTGACAACGCATCTGAAGACAATAGTGCATCTGTAGCCCGTGATCTTGCAGCACATGACAAGCGTGTCGAATTGTTGTTACGATCAAAAAATGCGGGGCCGCATGCCTCCTTCAACGCAGGGGTTGATTGGGCGCGATCAGAATATTTTCTAATTCTGTGCGCTGATGACCTGCTTGCGCATGGAGCATTATCGCGAGCCCTACATCTGCTTGAGCAGTGCCCCGATGTTCATCTCGCTTACGGGGCGATCCAGCAAATCTCAAAAGACGAAAAGCGGCCCCAAAGACCCACAATTGTAGGTGGAGGGCAATGGAATATCAGCTCTGGCACTGATTTTATTGGTCTGGCATGCAGACATGCTTTCAATCCTGTTTCGGGGCCAACAGCCGTCGTGCGAACATCAGTTCAAAAACAGGCTGGTTATTATCGTAAAACCCTTCCGCATACCGACGATCTTGAGATGTGGTTGCGTCTGGCGTTGTTCGGGAATGTTGCATCCACTGATAGCGTGCAAGCTTACGCGCGGGTTCATTCGAACAACCAGTCAGCAACGGTTGCAGGAATTATGCACTGGAATCGAGAGTTTGAAGCTGGGTTTCGCTCATTCTTTGAGAATGAAGGCCGCGATATGCCGCAAGCAAAAGACTATCTCGACGCAGCGTGTGATTGTCTTACTAAGCGCGCTTACTGGTCGGCATGGTCAAATCTCGTCAGGCGCGAAGAGGGATCTGCATCCCTGATGGCGTTTGCGCTCAAAAGGCATCCGCTGATGGCCTTGATACCGCCTTTCGATTATTTATTTCAGCGTCGCCAGCGAGTTTTCCGGTAAAGGGTTGGCGGGGTGTGGTATCATCTAATCTTCTGAAGCAGACTGTTGCGTAGTACCTCTTCTTGTTCCGCGAGCCGGTTGCGATAAACCCTGACACCATCTTCGACAGTTTTGATGAGTTCTTCTCTGCGAGAAAACATACTATCGATCTGAGCGAGCAAAGTTTTCGGGTCAAAACTCTCAATGTGATGACAAAAATCACTCAAGCCTGTGTCATGTAAAAGCGCATCGTTTTTACGCGCATAACCAATTGAAATCGCGGGTCTACCCATTGAGAGGGAGCAGACGATATTGTGATATCGGCTGGCAACAACGATATCCGTTTTTGCAATCTGCTGCATAAGCTCATAGAGGCATGTAACCGGTTCGAAAATGACATTTCTCACATTTGGCGTGCGAATACGTTTTTGCAGATCATAAACGGCCTCAAGATCCCCCTTGTCACCGGTAAGCAAGCGCACCTGCCGTCCATCCAGCAACAATTCGTCAATCAGTTCGGTCATCTTATCGAGATAATTGTCGTAAATCGCAGCGCCATCTGCTGTCTGCTTTTTCCAGCCCTTATATGTCATAATGCCCAGACCAACGCGTTGATCCCCGGTGTTCCGCAATTCGTCTTCGGCAGTGGTAAGCGCGAAGGCGATGTCGGCACTGACACTGTCTTTCGCAACATCTATGTTTAAAGACTTCATGAATTCGTAGGAAACCTGGTCGCGGTAGGAACGGTACGCAGCCATCATCGACGCTTTGCGCACGAAGAAGCGACTTAGAGGATGTGTGACAGGCCCCGCACCTATGGAAATGAAGGCGAAACGTGCACCCGCCAGTCTCGCAGCAACAGACCAACGCAAAACCGCGAACGGCCAGCCAAAAGGGTCCTCGTTGAAATCATCAAGAATACCGGTGCCGGGAACTATGATAAGATCGATACCTTGAGCGAGCGACAAGGCACCCAGAAAGCCGGAAATACGGCGTGGAAATTGCAAAAGAAGTTTATTCAGAAGCCTGATGAATGAATTGTCCGATGCTGGCTGACCCACTGGAACAGAATCTATGCCGAACTTCTCGCTGATGATTTCAGGTCTGGAACATATACAGATAAGCTGAGCACCAGGACATATGCGTTTCAACATTTGCAGCATCGCGTCAAGCGACCCGTCATTGCCGGTATTGCCAGAACCGAACTGACCGAAAAGACCTATTCTCATACAAGTGTCTCCAGCTGCTTTTACAAGCTAAGCCGGTATGCGGTTTTGTGAAAACTGGCAGAAGGGTGAACACCATCCTCTTATGTATGAAGCGATATACCCCTCATAGACAAAATGCGCTGCCCTGTAATTTCGCTACACTGTTCTGCGGTATATCAAACGCCCCCCGATATACCGGAGTAAGGCTTCGAGGGATTCTTCCCTCGAAGTCTTGGTCTCTGGGCAGCAGGGTTGTGATCATGAAATGTGCTTATTTCGTCCGTCCACATATTGGTGGGACCTACTCTGTATTTACGCGCCTGTGTTCGTCGCTTCGACAGTCGGGCATTGAATTACGATGGCTGGCCGCTGGGGCTGCAGGAGAAACGATCAGTTTTCCTCCTGTAGGTCAGGGATTGAGCGATGCATTGCGTAAAGGAGATGCAATCGACCAGATGGGTGTTCTGGACGAGGAAACCCGTGCCAGACGGATGATTGCTTTTTTACGCGAGCACAAATTCGAAGCGGTATTCGTGAACGTACTGTCCAGCCGCTTTGAAACCAATCTGGTGCGGTATCTGCCTGATGATATTTTACGCATCATGATCGTGCACAACATCACGCCGGGTACGTATGCAGCCGCCCGCGCTATCCGCGATCACGTTCATGCAACAGTAGGCGTCTCCAGACGCTGTAGGGACGATCTGGTCAACCATCATGGCTTCGATGCTGCGCGAACACTGGTTATTCCACATGGCCTGAATAAGGACATTCATACCCCGCAGACGATTGCGCAACGGGATGAAAATGCGCCTTTAAGGCTGCTTTATCTTGGGCGCATTGAGGATAACTCAAAGGGCGTGTTCTGGCTGCCCAATATTCTGCGTGGTCTGAAATGCGATTACCATTTAACCGTTGCAGGCGATGGCTCGGATTTGGCCGAGTTGCGTCATCGACTTGAAAGTTTCCATGAGAGGGTAAGTTTTACGAGCTGGGTCGCTCCATCAGATGTCCCGTGGCTCGTCAGTCAGCATGATGTTATGGTTATGCCATCCCGCTTTGAAGGGTTTGGCCTCACTTTGATTGAAGCGATGAGCCAGGGTTGTCCTGCAGTTGTTTCGAGAATTGCGGGTGTGACTGATCTGATCGTTACTCATGGTGAAGATGGTCTTTTGTTCCCTGTCGGAGATTTCAGACAGGCGGCTCGCCATATAGATTTTCTTGCAGATAATAAGCAGTTGAGGGCGGAAATGGCTCGGGCCGCTGTCCTTAAAGTTGCGGTGGCCTTCAACAATGATCAGGTGGGTCAGGCTTATGCCGGACTTCTTGAAAATCTTAAGACGAACCGACCAGCTATTGCACCGCCTTTAGCACTCTCGCAATGGACAATGCCGAACGCTTTACATTCAAGTTTGCGAAGCCGGTTGCCCAAACCTGTCAAGAACTGGCTTCGGCAGCTGAGAGAGCGCCTCAACACAGCCTGGTCCACAGTATGAGCGTTAAAACTGATATCTAGCAAAGGGACGAGGTCATGAACCTTTTCACATCCCGGTTTCGTAACTCGCAACTGCTCAGAAGCAAAGCACATACCCTTATACCGGGCGGATGCCACACCTATGCAAAAGGTGATGATCAGTATCCGGTACTGGCACCAGGTTTCATACAGCGTGGCTCCGGCTCGCATGTCTTCGATGTCGATGGAAACCAGTATATTGAGTATGGAATGGGAAATCGCGCCGTTGGGCTTGGACACGCCTACCCTCCGGTGCTGCATGCCGTGCGCGATGCGTTGCAGGATGGTTGCAACTTTACGCGACCCAGCGCGATTGAAATTGAATGCGCAGAAAGTTTCCTTGAATTAATCGAGGGAGCCGAAATGGTGAAATTCTGCAAGGACGGATCGGATGCCACATCTGCGGCTGTGCGTCTGGCGCGTGCCTATACCGGTCGCGATATGATCGCGTGTTGTGCCGATCATCCATTTTTCTCAACTGACGACTGGTTCATTGGAACGACAAAAATGAATGCAGGTATTCCTGCATCGGTGTCGGCTTTGACCACTAGTTTTCGCTATAACGACATTTCGAGCGTAAAGGCATTGTTCGAAAACTATCCGGGTATGATTGCAGCATTAATCCTTGAGCCGGCGCGTATGGAGGAACCTCAGGATAATTTTCTGCACGAAGCGAAACGGATTGCTCATGAAAATGGTGCCCTATTTATTCTTGATGAAATGATAACGGGTTTCCGCTGGCATATGCGCGGGGCTCAGAAGCTTTATGACATACAGCCCGATCTTTCATGCTTTGGGAAAGCTCTGGGCAATGGTTTTGCAATCTCTGCACTGGCGGGAAAAGCTGAGTATATGCAGCTTGGCGGACTAACTCAAACCGACTATGCCCGTGTATTCTTGCTTTCGACCACTCATGGAGCCGAAACTCACGCTATGGCAGCTGCAATCGCCACCATGAAGGTCTATCGGGACGAGCCGGTGATCGAAAGGCTTTATGAGCAGGGCAGTAGGCTTGAAGAAGGGGTCAATGCAGCGATTTCAACCCATGGACTTAAGAACCATGTTCGTTTGGTTGGGCGGCCTTGCTGTCTGGCATATGCTACTCTCGATGAGAATGGACAGTCCTCTCAGGCTCTTCGAACCCTTTTCCTGCAGGAGACTATCAGACGGGGCATTCTGATGCCGTCTCTGGTCGTAAGCTACACACATAGTGACACGGATATTGCACGCACAGTGGACGCAATTGATGGAGCGCTCGGCGTGTATGTTCGCGCCCTCAATGATGGTGTTGAGAATTATCTTACGGGGCGGCCGTCACAAGTTGTCTATCGCCGATTTAACGATGCACCATCATATCCGCCTGCAACGCGATGAGAGATTTTCGAGTAGGTTTCATTTTGGGTTGCCTGCTCCTTTTTACTGGTGCGACCCAAGCCGAAAGCGTGTTGCCGATCAGAGTGAGCCCGGATAATCGTACTTTTGAAGATGCTGCCGGCAGGTCGTTTTTGCTGCAAGGCGATACGGCATGGTCGTTAATCGCAGAATTGAAGCGAGACGACATCGATATTTATCTGGCAGATCGACGCAAGCATGGGTTTAATGCCATTCTGGTCAATCTGATCGAACATCAGTTTTCAAGCACCCCGCCAAGGAATGCGTATGGCGAATTGCCTTTCGCCAACGATGCTTTTGGAGCACTTAATCCAAAATATTTTGATCATGCCGGATGGGTAGTTGAACGGGCGGAAGCGCTGGGGCTGGTTGTTTTTCTCGCCCCTGCTTATCTCGGTGTAAATGGCGGTGATCAGGGCTGGTTCGCTGAAGCTGAGGTCGCTGGGCCTGATAAAATGGAAGCTTATGGTGAAGCCATTGCGCGGCGGTTCTCCAAATTCTCCAACATCGTTTGGGTGCTGGGTGGTGATTTTGATGCTCCAAACAGAGAGCTGGTGTCAAAGCTTGCAGAAGGGATTGCAACGATTTCTCCCCACGCGCTTCAGACGGTCCATTCGGGGCGCGATACAAATACGCGTGAGGTCTGGAAAGATCAGAGCTGGTTGGCGATCGATACGGTCTATACATATAATGATGTTCACAAAGCGCTTCTGGATCGAAGTAAATCCGGCAGCATGCCAGTAATATTTCTTGAGGGTGCCTACGAGTACGAGCGTGAAACAACCGCTCGTATGATACGTCGCAACACGTATGGTGCACTGTTGGGTGGCGCGGCAGGGCAATTCTTCGGGAACAACCCTATCTGGCATTTTACGGGTCCCGGTGTCTTTACATCGGACCAGAGCTGGCAAGCGGCATTGAATAGCCCCGGCGCACGCTCCATGGCGGTCATGAAAGCTCTGTTTGATAAGATACCGTGGTCGCAACTGCAGCCCGATCGCGATAACAGCATTTCGACGATTGATGAAAGCTATGCTGTAGCTCTTCCCGATCACGGTTTGATCATGATTTATGGTGATGCCAACAGCTTTAAAGTGAAGCGAAATGCTATGACCAATGGTCAGACGGCAATATGGGTCGATCCGACTTCTGGGAAATTCATATCTTCAACACCACCGGAAATTGATGGTGAGCTTAATATCTACACGGCACCGCAAGATCGCAAGAATGTAAATAACAGCGACTGGATTTTGTTGATCGGTAGTCCTGAACGGCTGGGGAGCATCCAAAAGAGGTAGCCTCCACGATCTTTCGTGTCTTATTTCAACGCTTGTCCGAAGCAAACATGCCTTCGGTCAACTCGTCGCTTCCGTTGCAGCCCGTTACCTTAGACGCATCGTTCAGCTGAGGAGCCGGATATGAAGGTACTTGTAACAGGGCATCAGGGTTATATCGGATCGGTTATGGTGCCGACATTGATCAATTCGGGACATGATGTTTCGGGCTATGACATAGGCCTATATCAGCATTGCCTTTTTGAAGAAGGAGGCTCAGTTATTGATGTGCCGACAATCCGCAAGGATGTCCGCGATGTGTCGCCACGCGATCTGGAAGGCTTCGACGCTGTTATTCATCTGGCAGCGCTGTCCAACGATCCGCTTGGCAATCTCAATGAAGAACTCACCTATGAAATCAATCATCATGCCAGTGTGGCGATGGCAAAGGCCGCAAAAGCAGCTGGCGTTGCCAGGTTTTTGTTTGCTTCATCATGCAGCAATTACGGTATCAGTGACGCAGATTTGATTGATGAAACCGGAGAGCTCAAACCGGTCACTGCTTATGGCCGTTCCAAAGTCAGAGCTGAGCAAGAAATACGCGGATTGGCAGATTCCAGTTTCTGCCCGGTATATCTCCGACCGGCAACTGCGTATGGTGTCTCGCCGTTTCTGCGTTTCGACATTGTGCTGAATAATCTGGTCGCATGGGCAGTTACCAAGGGGCTTATCTATCTTAAATCCGATGGAACACCCTGGCGACCGATAGTTCATATCAGGGATATCTCGCGCGCGTTCAATGCGGCAATGGAAGCTCCACGGGAGAAGGTTTTTAATGAATCCTTCAACGTAGGATCGACCGGGCATAATTATCGTATTCGCGATATCGCCAGCATTGTAGCTGAAAACATTCCTGATTGCCGGATCGAATACGCAGATGATGCCGGCCCGGACACCCGTTCTTATAGAGTCAGTTTTGAAAAGCTGGTGCGTGTTTTGCCGGACGCTAAGCCTCAATGGGATGCGGTTGCAGGGGCACGGGAGCTTCTTGCAGCTTATAGCCGTTCCTCCCTGACACTGGAAGAATTCGAAGGGCCGCGTTTTCAGCGCATTGCCCATATTCGAAAATTGATTGCTCAAGGTGTGCTTGATGCAAATCTGCGTCGAGCAGATGAGAAGACACAACTGCTTCGGGCAACGGCATAATGGATACTCGTATTGGCAATAGGCAAGTTGATGGTACTGAGATGCATTCTTCACATGGGGAATGCATCTATGAGCTTGCTGCGCGGCTTTTCCCAATTTGCCGTAGTCTCACTGGTGACGGTGTGCGCGAAACGCTCGCACTTATCAGTGAGTATTTGCCTTTGAATATTCATGAAATCCCTACCGGCACGCAGCTTTTTGATTGGCAGGCGCCGCAAGAGTGGATGATCCGGGATGCCTATATTATGGACCCCGAGGGATGTCGAATTGTTGATTTCGGTCAGCACAATCTACATGTAGTAAACTTCAGTATTCCTGTGCATACGAAGCTTACGCTAGGCGAGTTGAAAGACCACATACATACTCTACCTGACCAGCCCGATCTGATACCTTATCGTACGTGTTATCACACGGAATCCTGGGGCTTCTGCATGACATACAATGCCCTTATGCAGATGAAAGACCAAGTTTACGAGGTGGTGATTGATGCCGAGCGGCGCGATGGGTCTCTGATTTTCGGAGAGTTCATCCATCGAGGTGCAACTGATGAAACATTCCTGCTTTCTACACATCTTTGCCATCCATCACTTGCCAATGATAATTGTTCTGGAATAGCGCTGCTTGCCCGCCTTGGAGAAGCATTGAAATCGCGCAAAACACGTTTCACATACCGGCTTTTATTCGGCCCTGCGACTTTCGGGGCTCTTGCCTGGTTAAATCAGAATGAAGACATTCTGGATCGTGTGAAGCATGGAATGGTCCTGTCATGCGTTGGTGACGGCGGTGGCCCCAATTACAAGCGTAGCCGTCGCGGCAATTCGGAGATTGACCGCATTATGACGCAAATTTTGGAAGGGTCAGGCCTTCCGGAGGCGAAGGCGCATGATTTCTGGCCATACGGATATGATGAGCGTCAGTTTTGCTCGCCGGGGTTCAATTTGCCTGTTGGCCTGTTTCAACGAAGTCTTTATGGCGCTTTCCCGGAATATCATACCTCCGCCGATAATCTTGACTTCATTAAGCCGGAATATCTGGAGCAGTCTTATAATTTCATCATACAGGCGATTGAGATTGCCGAGCGTAACTGGACGCCGCTCAATCTGTCGCCAAAGGGTGAGCCCCAACTTGGGCGTCGGGGTCTTTACAGCAATACCGGAGGGGATCGCAATGCGGCCGAGAAAGCAATGACTTTGTTGTGGGTACTCAATCTGGCTGATGGGTATCATTCGATACTTGATATGTCTGAGCGTTCCCGTTTGCCTTTCACATATCTCGCAGATGCTGCGGATCGGCTCCGTGAAGTCGGTCTGCTGGCCGCATCCCAAACGCTAACATGCGCAAAGGCGCATAGCGATTTGGCATGAGATACTGTTCAATCTGGGGAAGAGGACTGCGAGGAGGTTCTGGTTGCGCGGACGCGTTTTAGAGTAGCGGCCAGCCCCGGTCTTTTTCGGACATGACGCTTGGCTTATCCGGCCACGGTATCCCAAGAGATGGGTCATCATACCGCAATCCTGTTGCGAAATCAGGGGCGTAGGGACGAGAGATCATGTAACGCAGAAGCACATCGTCTGTCAGTGTCTGGAAGCCGTGTGCGCAGCCCTCAGGAATATACAGCTGCACCCCATTTTCAAATGATAGCTCCAGTCCCGTCCATCGCCGATAGGTTGGCGAATTCGGTCGTAAATCGACCAGAACATCCCAGATTACACCGCGCAAGCACGTCACAAGTTTGGTCTCGGAGTGCGGTTCATTCTGATAGTGGAGCCCACGTAGAGTGCCTTTTTCCCTGGAGAAAGACAGACTGTGCTGAGGGAAATTCGTTTCCATTCCGCGTTCTGCAAATGCGTTGTCACAATAGACACGCGCGAACCACCCCCGCTCATCTTCGAGCTTCTCTGGTTCAACGGACCAAGCGCCATCGATATTAAGCGGGGTAAATCGCATTGTTTGCCTCGGACTGCCGCAATGGCTCATTCTGACAGCCCCATTCTGACAGCTTGATGTCTGGCGAATAGTATTATTTTCGGGTCAGCGGAGTGGCCCTAAGGATAAGGTCCAGTTACCTGATAGGCGTAGTTGTGTACCCCTTCATAGACATTGGTTGAAGTTAGGGGGATTGTCAGGGATCAATCGACGGGTGATGGACGCGCCCTATCGTATGTGCGGCTCGCCCCTCATTACAGTCTCGGAAATACCGAGGAAACTCAGTAATTTTGATTGTCCGGCATTGAACGGAATTCCAACCCACATACCCACAAGGGTCCGGGCAGGGCGAGGTATATCGTATGACCATCCAAACGCCGGGCATATCGCGGAGTGCAAGCATGGCTCGAGAGCAGACTGGTTGCCGCTTGTGCGGGACGCTTCTCAAGCACACATTTGTGGACCTTGGGATGTCTCCGCCGTGTGAGAGCTTTCTCACCGCAGATCAACTTGATCACATGGAGCCGTTTTATCCTCTGTATTCTTTCGTGTGCGACCACTGCTATTTGGTGCAGTTGAAAGAATATTTCAGTCCGGCTGATATTTTTACTGAATATGCCTATTTTTCTTCTTATGCGACCAGCTGGGTCGATCATGCCCGGGTTTATTGCGAGGAAATAACTGAAAAGCTGGGTCTTAATGACAATAGCTTTGTCGTCGAAATCGCAAGCAACGATGGCTATCTGCTCCAGCATTTTTTACCTAAGGGTATCCCAATCCTGGGAATTGAACCCGCTGCAAACGTGGCTAAAGCGGCGATTTCCAAAGGAGTGCCTACCCGTGTCGATTTCTTTGGTTCAGCACTTGCCGCGCAGATGGTGAGTGAGGGCGGAAAAGCAGATCTGATCATCGGAAACAATGTCCTGGCACAAGTGCCGGATCTCAATGACTTTGTTCGTGGCTTGCAACTGCTGTTAAAACCCGAAGGGGTTATTACTCTTGAGTTTCCACACCTGGCAAACCTGATCGAGCAAAACCAGTTCGATACGATTTATCATGAGCATTTTTCGTATTTCTCACTTCTTACAGTCCGTTACATGGCTCATCGGCATCATCTCAAAGTGATTGATGTCGAAGAATTGCCGACCCATGGCGGTTCGCTCCGTGTTTATCTCGCTCACAATGCCAGCAAGCGAAAGGCCGGGCCGCGTGTTGCAGCGCTCTTGAAACGTGAACAGACATTCGGGCTCAACGATATTGCCACATATGAACAGTTTTCCGAAAAGACACGTCGCACAAAACGTGATCTTCTTTCGTTTCTGATCGCCGCAAAAAATGCAGGTAAGCGTATTTGTGGTTACGGAGCACCCGGAAAAGGCAATACTTTGCTCAACTACTGTGGAATAGGAACCGATTTTCTCGATTTCACTGTCGACCGCAACCCCTACAAACACGGGCGGTTCACTCCGGGAATGCATATTCCGATCTGTGATACTTCAATGATCGACAGTTATAAGCCTGATTACATTCTGATCCTGCCGTGGAACTTCAAAGATGAAATTATTCGTCAGATGCAGCATGTGGTCGAATGGGGCGGCAAATTCATCATACCGATTCCGCATGTGACACTGATAGATCCGGCATTAATCACAGAGGAGCGCTAAGTTATGAAAGTCGTTCTTTTCTGCGGTGGTCTTGGCACCCGAATCAGGGAATATTCAGAGAATGTTCCCAAGCCGATGATCCCGCTCGGGCATCAGCCAATTCTCCATCACGTCATGGAGTATTATTCCGACTATGGTCACAACGACTTCATTTTGTGCCTCGGGTATAAGGCGAATGTGGTCAAGGACTTTTTCCTGAACATAAGACCACAAACATTTGCGGACTGTGTCGTATCTGATGGCGGGCGAAATGTTCGTTTGCTTGAAGAAGTGGATCGCGACTGGAGTGTGACTTTACTCGATACGGGCATTTGGCGAAACATCGGCGAAAGATTATGGAGTGCCCGGTCTCATGTTGAGGGCGAGGATATGTTTCTCGCAAACTACAGCGATGGTCTCAGTGATGTCGACCTTGACGATATGACTGATCGTTTTCAACAGAGCGGCAAGCTCGCATGTTTCCTGGCTGTACGTCCGCCTTTGACCTATCATCTGGCTGATATTGCAGATTGTGGCGATGTGCGCGCTTTCAGAACCTCCAATACCTCAGATATCTGGATAAATGGCGGGTACTTTCTGTTTCGCAAGGAGATTTTCGATTACATGCGCGAAGGCGAGGAACTTGTGCTGGAGCCCTTTACCCGCCTGATCGCCGATAATCAGCTTATGGCCTACAAATATGAAGGCTTCTGGCGTTCCATGGACACATTGCGAGACTGGCAGACACTCGAAGATATGGTCGAGAAAGGGGATATGCCCTGGAAAAAGCACAAGACAGAACTTAGAGCAGCCAACATCGCGATCGCACTATGATTGATCTGTTTTCCCTCACGCAGCTTAGCAGGCCGCTCAGACTGCTTTGCATAGGTGCGCATTCAGACGATATCGAAATCGGATGCGGGGGAACAATTCTGAGTCTTATCGAAGTGGGAATTCCTTTGGAGGTTGATTGGTGCGTTTTGTCAGGTGGAGGAGATCGGCGCGTGGAAGCAGAAGCTTCGGCGCGCGACTTTCTTTGTGGAGTGCAAAGTAATAAAATTCATGTACTCGATTTCGAGGACAGTTATTTCCCCGCTCAGAGCCGGGCCATCAAAGAATGGCTGATAGGACAGCGGAGCCGAAGCCAGCCGGATCTTGTCTTTACGCATAGTCGCGGTGATGCCCATCAGGATCACCGCACTATTCAAGAGCTCACATGGAATATCTTCCGCGATCAGTTAATTCTGGAATACGAAATTCCCAAGTGGGATGGCGATTTAGGGCGTCCGAACGCTTACGTAGCTCTACCAGTCGGAGTGTTGGAGAAGAAGATAGAGTTACTGATGAGAAATTTCAGCTCCCAACGATCCAAAGACTGGTTTGATAAGGAGACTTTTCGCGGCCTTGCGCGTTTGCGAGGCATGGAATGTCGCGCACCTGAAACATATGCTGAAGCATTTTACGCCTCCAAGATGAGAATCTTCTGAAATTCTGAAGATCGAACCAGCGCTTCTGTTAAAATGGCTAATGCTTCGATATTTCTAATCCTGCCCAGTCTTTAAACGTTGCAATATCAGTTCTCCGATAGGGATGGCTGATGTCGCGGCCGGCGAGGGTGCATTGCACACATGCAAGGCTCGCTTCGTTTGTAAAAACTTGAAGTCGTGAATAAGATTTCCGGTGTTAGAGACCGCCTGCGCCCTTATTCCTGCCCTGTAAGGGAGGAGGTCCTGCGCTTGAAGCGAGGGGCAGTATTTTCGACATTAATCAAGATAGCTGGATTTAAATACACTGTCCTTTACTTCCTGAATGCCGGATCGAAGGTTTTGCGAAATAACTTTCCAAAACCCGGGGAACCGAGCGTAAGTGACGATATCATTCAGATTGGTGGAAAATTTAGCATAACCTTCGCGCGAAAGCCCGAGTACAGCATTAGGTCCCACGGTCACGGTTCCGTCCATCATCGGCGTGAGATGAATCCCAAGAAATGGCATTGACGGATCTGGCACGGGATAGATCATCCGTTTAACCAGATTGTTCAGCTCCGGTTTGAGTGCGTAGTATTCGCCCCGAAACGGTACAATTTGAAAGTCGACCGGCAAACCGGAGCGCTGCGCCAGGCGGTCCGCCTGAAGTCCAGCGCATGCAACGACATAGCGGCTCTCCCAAACACCTTTATTGGTGTGAACGCGAATGCAATCGTTGCGCTCTTCGATGGAATTAACGTCTGCTCCCAGAATAATTGTAGCTCCGCGCGCCTTAATCAGTTCGCCCATTGCTCTTGAAATGGCCCGATAGTCAACGATCCCGCTGTGCTCAACGAGTAAGGCTTTTAGCCCCGTTATGGCAGGCTCCATTTCGATCAGCTCTGATTGATTGATCAGTCTGCAACTGATCTGATTGGCTCCGGCATTTGCCTCAAGCGCACTGAGGCGTTGCAACTCATTGTCATTGGTCGCGACAACCAATTTTCCGGGCGTGCGATATGGAATATCGTGTGTTTCGCAAAAGTGCTTTGTTGCTCGTTCTCCAGCGCGACATAGTTGGGCCTTCAGACTGCCGGGTTGGTAATAGATGCCGGCATGAATGACACCGCTATTATGTCCGGTTTGGTGAGCGGCAAGCGAGTCCTCTTTTTCAAGCAGAAGAATGCGCGCGTCTGGATCGCTCTTGGTTATTGCCAGAGCGGTTGCCAGACCAACAATCCCACCTCCAACAATACAGTAATCGAACATATTCAAGCTCAATATCGGTCACATGAAAACTACGTTATTAGTCACACACCCGATCCCAAGCGTCAACTTGACTTGGGTTTTCAATAATCCAGTCCGTGCCCGCTTTTGCAATTGCTTCAATGCTGGGCGCACGAATTCCGTTCGCAAGCTAAAAGTGCCTATCGCTCTTTCTCAGTTTCATCGGTAAGATTCAGGTTCTCCTGACGCTTGCGCCACTTAAAAACAGTTTCCATGCTTGATCGAAGTAGCGTTGTTGCTCGTCAAACGACGAGAATGTGCTTTCTCCCAACATCGTTGAAATCAGCGGCTTTATTGACGTTGCGTAAAGCAACTGGTCGGCTGTAAACAGAGGGTCCTCTTCGCTCAGCAAGCCGTCAGACTGGGCCTGTGCAACCAATGTTGTAAATCGTTTCATTATAGGATCTTGCGCGGAGGGAGTGGGTTTGATTGCCCCGGCAACGACTGCTTCGCTTAACGCTACACGATTAAGAGCGATCATTTGCGGTCTTAGGTTGATGGCCAATAATGCGAATGCGTAACGCCGCAGCCGTTCGAGCGACGTATCGGTAATCGCGAGCAGTCCATCCAGTTCGTTTATGACCTCAGATTGCAACCCTTGTATGAGATCTGCAAAGAGTGCGGCTTTGGAAGGATAACGGCGATAGATCGTATCCTTACCTGCACCACAGGATGCAGCGATCTGTTCCATTGACGTCGCGGCGAAGCCCTGCGCTGCGAATAGTCCGGCAGCGGTTTCAAGAATACGCCGATTAAGTTCTTCAACCGCTTGTTTGGATGGTCTTCCACCTCTGGATTTACCGATGTTGTCGCCGGCTTTCCCTTTCAGGGAGTTCGACGAAACAGATGCTTTTTCTAAAGCGCGCTGATGCTGGGCCATCATCCTGCCTTTTAAGGGTTGGTGATCTGCCTTACGGGCTAATCCATTGGAATACTTTATATCCATTGAAAAACCAAACGCAACCGTACCGTTGCTGCGGCGCAACAGGAACTTTAATATGAGTATAATAATCATAAATTATAACTGGACGATATCGTCCCGTTTTGATAGTTGGTGTTTGCACCTGCTAAACATGGGACTGGATTACGGGCGATGGCAACTAAGATACGGCACGTCTTTCTTTTGACGACAACCAGTTTTCTGGCTCTGTCGAGCTGGTCTCTGGCACAGGAGCCAGCGATCAAACTGGAAACAGTTGTTGTCGAGAGGGAGATCAACTCTCCAGACAGCGGCGAGCGTATCTTCGATCCAAAATCGCAGTCTGCGACAAAAACCAGCACTCCGGTTCTTGAAACTCCACAATCGGTGACGACGGTCACGCGCAAGCAGCTGGACGAGCAGAACCCGCAAACAGTTAGTGAGGCACTGCGTTATACAGCCGGTGTACTTTCTGACCGGGATTCCAATACGCGTTATGACTCGATCTTTCTGCGCGGATTTGGAGCTTTTGGCACAGCTACCAACTACGTCAACTATCTCGACGGACTGAAACTTCCGCGTGGTCAGGCCTTTGCCCAGACATCCATTGATCCTTATTTGCTTGATCGAGTTGATGTTATCAAGGGACCTTCGGCTTTGCTTTACGGTCAGATAAGCCCAGGTGGATTGGTCAATCAGGTCAGCCGGAAACCATCAGCAGAGCCATTCAACGAAGTTCGTATACAGGGTGGTACGAATAGTCGGATTCAAAGCGGGTTGACTTCGCGTGGACCTCTGACACAGGATGGCGCTTTGCAATATGGCATCAGCATGATTGGTCGCCACTCTGGAACAGCATATGATGATGTAGACGAAGAACGCTTCGGCATAGCACCTTCTTTAAACTGGCAACCCGATGCAGATACCACGTTCACAATTTCGGGATACTACCAGAAAGACCCGAAGGGTGGATATTTCAACTCGCTCTATCCGCGCTTTCTGGCACCCATCGCTTATCAAAATTATCTTGATCGTCACCTCAATATTGGTGATCCCGATTTCGATTCTTTTGAGCGTGAGCAATATGGTATTGGTTATAGTCTGGAGCATCGTTTCAATGATACGCTGACGGTAAGATCAAACCTGAGATACTCGCATGTAGAGACAGATTTTCGATCACTGCAAATGTCGGCACCTATCGATGCCAATGGTTTAATATCTCGACACGCCCTTCGTTCAATTGAAAGCGCAGGGGGTCTTTCTTTTGATAATCAAGCACAGTTTGATTTTAAGACTGGAGCTATTGAACACAAGCTTCTAACAGGAATCAATTATCAGAATTCCAAAAGCGACTGGGAATATCAGTTTGGATCAGCCCCACCGCTTGATGTTACAAATCCTGTGTATGGCTTGCCTATTGGACCACTTACTCCAATTATCAATAGCGGCCAGAAACTGCGACAAACCGGCATTTATGCGCAGGACCAGTTAAGCTTCGGTGGGTTCAGGGCTGTATTGGGCGTTCGCCATGACTGGACCGAGCAGAACACAGACAATCGCCTGGCGGCGACGACATCAGACCAGTCAAGTGAAGCTACGAGCTACAGAGCGGGCTTACTTTATTTGTTCGATAATGGCTTGGCACCTTATGCGAGTTACTCGACTTCATTTGAGCCGAATGTTGGTGTGGATTCGGGTGGAAATCCTTTTGTGCCGAGTAAGGCGCAGCAGTATGAGATTGGTTTGAAATATCAGCCTACAGGCTTCGACGCTCTTTTCACTGTTTCTGCATTTGATATCCGTCAGCAGGATGCTCTGGTGCCTGATACACTCGGCTTCAACGTGCAGGAAGGCGAGATCAGATCCCGTGGGTTGGAACTTGAAGCGCGAGGGAATTTGACGCCAGCTTTTGAGGTAGTTGGCGCTTTTACATTGCTCGATACAAAAGTCACAGAAACCATTGTTGCCGCCAATATAGACAAGCGACCACAAGCGGTGCCTGACTATTTTGGATCGGTATGGGGGAATTACACGTTTCTGGGTGGCGCACTTGAAGGATTGACTCTTGGTGGTGGCGTACGGTTTGTTGGCGCCAGTTATGCCGACAATGCCAATACAGTCAAAGCAGATGCATACACTCTCGTTGACGCCGCTTTACGATACGATTTCGGTGTAAAAACACCAAGTCTGAAAGGACTTGAAGGCACCCTCAACGTTACGAACTTGTTTGATAAGGATTACTATTCAAGTTGCAGTTCTAACTTCTATTGCCAGTTTGGCAATGGTCGACAGGTTTTGGCCGGGCTGAACTATAAATGGTAAAACCGACACGTATAGACAGGCGCACCTTTTGTGGTGCGCTTCTTTTGGGAGGGCTGATAGCCAGCTCGCCGACCTCGGCTACTATACAGCGGACCGTCACGGATATGGCTGGTCGCAAAGTGCAGCTATCCGGGGTTCCGAAGCGAATTATTCTGCTGGAAGCAAGAGACATTGTCAGCATGGCACTCATCCATCCTGATCCTGCATCGTTGGTTGTGGGATGGGCAGCTGTCGATCGTATCGATAGTGGTGCCTTGCAGCAGAGCTTTGAAAAAGGCAGACGGATCGAAATCGTGGGTAAACAGACCCCGGATACGATTTCAATTGAAGGCCTGATCAGCTTGTCCCCTGATCTTGTGGTTGCCACGTCGTTTATGGCACCTTTGGTGGATGATGATCTGCTGGTGCAACGTCTGGAACGTGCAGGGATACCCGTCATATTCAGTGATCTTTCCAGCAATACGACAACTGATAAGAACGCAAAGACCGACACAATTCTCGACATGCACAGACAAATGACGATGTGGGGAGAGGTGCTCAACGCAAACGAGAGAGTTTCAGCTTTTATAAGCTTCTTTGATGCACACCTGAAGGATGTCCTTAGGCGTTTAAACGGTGCTCAGTCGGTAACCACATATCTTGAAGTTCAGTCTACTGTTGATGATTGTTGCTGGGCGGCGGGAACAAAAATTTGGGGCGAGCTTTTAAAGCTTGCGGGTGGAAAGACTTTGCCTGACGTCACAGCACCCTGGTTTCAGAAACTTCAGCTCGAATACCTGCTATCTACACCCAATGACGTTTATATTGCTTCAGGTGGTGGCTGGGATGCTGGTGGGCGTCCGGCAATCGGGCCGGGCCTTGATAGTGCCAAGGGTCGTGAAGGTTTGCGTCGGCTCACCGAAAGAACGGGATTTGATCAGATTCCAAGCGTCAGGAATGGAAAGGTTCACGGCATCTGGACTGGTCTCATAGCCATATCACCGCTTAATATAGTCTTCATCGAGGTGGTTGCAAAGTGGCTGCATCCCGAACTCTGCGGAGACTTGGATCCTGCGGCCACGTTAGCCGAAATCAATCATAATTTTCTGAGCACTCCAATCGATGGGCCGCTTTGGGTCTCGTTGCAGGAGTGACAGATGATGCCCCAAAAGCCAACGAAGCGTACCTACTCGGCAGTTGCCGAAATCGATTTTCCAAAGATTGAGCAGTTTCTGACGCCGATCCTAACGTCGATTGCTACACATGATATGAATGTGGTTCCAGAGGCACAGGGCTACAAAGTGTCGTCGCCGTTTGGAAATGCGCGACTTTTTGTGGAGGATGGTCGTCTTAAGCTCGCTGTTGAGACCGAAACTTCGCAGGCGCTTAATCGACTGAAGCATGCTCTTGTCGGACCTATTTCATTTATCGCGGCCAGTGAAAGGCTTAAAATTGAATGGGTTGGAGATGAAACCGGTTACACTTTACTGGAAGACTTGCGTATTCTGCGAGTGAAAAGTGTCAGGCATCTGAACCCGAAAATGCTGCGAATTGTTTTTACTGGTGAGGGTCTGGAGCATTTTGATCGCAACGACCAAATTCACTGCAGGTTGATATTTCAACCGAAAGATGTCGTCTTGCCGGAATGGCCCGTACTAGATGATCGGGGCCATATCATCTGGCCTCAACAGCGGAAGCTGACCACACGCGTTTATACCATTCGTGCGATCGACAGCGTGCATGGTGAAATCACGATCGACTTCGCACTACATTGCAATGCAGGTCCTGCAACCCAATGGGCCATCGATGCTTCTGAGGGTGATATGGTGGGTATCGTGGGTCCCGCCGCCGATGGCTTCAAGTGGGCGCGATTTTATGTTCTGATGGGGGATGAAACGGGATTACCCGGCATCGCACGTATCCTTGAAACATTGGATGAGCATGCAACAGGTATAGGTTTTATTGAAATGGATGGGCCTTCCGGGATTCAGACATTAAAGAAGCCGTCTGGCTTTGAAGTGAATTGGCTTTTTCGCGGGGAGGCAGCGGCTGGGACAACAACACTCCTCCCTAAAGCATTGGCATCAGTCAATTGGCCAGCTGATCTCGATGAAGTGTTTTTCTGGGGTGGCTGTGAACACAGCGCCTTTCGAGCGATACATCAGTATTTACGCTATGAGTTGAAACTTCCCCGCGCTAATCAGGTGCTATACTCACACTGGCATCGTTCGCTGAACGAAGAACAGATCGTAGAAATTGGTGGCGAGGCATATCTTCCAGAGTGAGCACACCTTTTTGTATCCATTCGCCTCTGAGGGCGAATGGATATGTGTTTAGCCAAATCGATGCTTTGCTCTTACTTGTGCGCAGAAACGACGATCTCAATAAGTGTGTCACCCCCGAGATCAGCGACGCCAACCGTTGCACGGGTTGGGAGAGCTTCCGGACCAACCCATGCCTTCCAGACGGCGTCCATTTCGGGCTTCTTTTCGAGGTTTGTAACGAATACGGTCGCGGTCAAAAGTCTGGTTTTATCTGTCCCTGCTTCCGCCAGATATTGATCGATCTTTGTCAGTATCTCCCGGGTCTGCCCAGCCATATCGAGACTTTCGTCATCGCAGGTGGTGCCACCAACATAAACAATGCCATTGTGCTCGACAACGCGATGCATAATTGGTGTGCGTAGATAACGTTCAGTCATTTCCAGGTCCTTTCGTTGGAAGTTACAGTTCGCCCGGATTTTCACCGGTGACGGCAAAAATGGCGTCCTTGGTATGAGGAAGTGCAGCGATCTCATGCAGAGGCACAGGTTTGACCGGCATACGCAGGCGATATGTACCCACGGCCTCAGGAGCGCGCTGCTGAGTATCAGCCAGTATTTCAGTGATGGTTGAGGAACACATGCGGCCCTGACATGGCCCCATGCCGCACCGCAACATTGTTTTGAGCTGGTTGGGTCCGACGACATTAAGCGCTGCGGCATCACGAACTTGGCCTGCGGTTATTTCTTCGCAGCGGCAAACTACGGTAGCGCGGTTCGTCGGTGCCCGAAATGAAAGGCTCGGTTGATAAAGTGTATCAATGAAACTCCGCCCGCGCGTAAGCTTCCGTCGGTGGCGCTGTAGTGCGGAGAGGGTGAGGTCAATTTCTGCAGTTTTGTCAGTCAGAAGCTCACGACAAATGGTGAGAGCCGCAATGCGTCCCGAAACTTCAGCTACAAGTGCGCCTCCGATACCACTGCCATCACCCGCCACAAAAACTGCTTGAAGAGAAGAGCGGCCATACTGATCGATTTGGGGTTGAAAACATCTCTGCTGCTCATTCCATATCAGTTCACATCCGGTCGCATTGCTGAGATTGTTATTGGGAATGACGCCCTGATGGAGAAAGATGCTGTCGATATCGATCTCTTGTGTTGAACCTTTGGTGGTAAACCGAACAGTTCTCGCTTTATCGACACCCAGTATCTCAATTGTCTCTACACTCGAATGAATAGGGACGGAGCGTCGAACCTTGTTGAGCAGCGACAGACCCTTGATGGCATATGCTGACATCAGGAACGAAGGCAGATGAGAAATTGCCTTCATCCAGTTTGCACGCGGGGTGGTGTCGAGGATGGCCGCAATGGTCCCGCCAGCTTCAAGCACCTGAGCGGCGAAAAGATAAAGCAGGGGTCCTGTACCCGCTAAAACGACCCTGCCGTCAGGCACAAGTCCTGACGATTTTAGTGCAATCTGTGCAGCACCAATTGTCATAACGCCGGGGAGCGTCCATCCGGCAACAGGCATCGGACGTTCAATCGCGCCCGTAGCGAAGATCACGCGCCCGGCTCGGATAACACGACTTTTACCGGCCTTGGAGATGCGTAGTTCCACTGGTGCGGTCTTGTCTTGTTCCTGCTGTTCTACACTCCACACCAAGGCTTGCCCGACATAAGATGCATCGCTTGCCAGAAAGGCATTCAGAATGTCTGTGCCGTGCCAATAATCTTCGCCCAGAAATGCACGTTTTGAAGGTGTGTTTGTCTCAATCCCACGGTAGATCTGCCCACCTGCCGCAGGATTTTCGTCAAAGAGAATTGTTCGAACACCTCGAGCGGACGCTTCTGTAGCCGCTGCCATGCCCGCAGGTCCGGCGCCCACAATAGCCACATCGTAGAACGGATCAGTACCGTATATATCGGCAATTTTGTTGAGCGCCATCTTCAGAAGCCCTCATCAGTTTTGCGCGCGCCCGTCTGTGACGAGATACGCATGCCGTCACGGACCACAGTCATGCAGGCCTGTCGGTTTTCAACGCCGTCAACTTTCACCAAACACTCGAAACAGACGCCCATCAAGCAGTAGGGCGCCCGGGCCTGATTACCCACCACGCTTTTACGCAGGGTGTTAATTCCTTCTGCCAGAAGTGCCGCTGCTACCGTCTGTCCCGCACCGACCTCATAAGGCAATCCATCAAATATGATAGCAACTGTATCGACTGGCTTCTCAGTTTGTCTGAACATGAAACCTCCTCGCTGAAAAAGCATTGTCAGCCAGATTGCCTTTTTGAGCTGCGATTTGATCGGCAATGATGAGGGCATGGTTTGACGCAAGCGTCACGCCTGAGTGACACATGGAGACATAAGCACCAGGAAATTTTTCTGATTGTTGGTAGATAGGCAAACCATCGGGTGTCTTCACACGAAATCCTGCCCAACTCCGGATGACATTAACACTGCCAAGACATGGGAAAGTTCGTATCGCGCGGTCAGCCAGCACGGCGCTGATGTCCTGATTTGTTGTTATACTGTCAGTGTGGGTTTCCTGACTGTCGCCAATCATCACTCCTCCTTCGTCGGCCTGGCGGAGTGTGGCAGACGTATAAGGAAAGAATGGCGCACATTTTTCTGTAACGAGAATCTGGCCTTTGCTGCGGGTGGTTGGCGCGTTAATGCCGACCATTTGTGCGAGCCTGCTATTGCCTGTTCCGGCTGCCAGTATCGTACGTTGCGCGAATACTTCTCCCCAGGCACCTTTGATCAGAAAGCCGCTCGACTGCGGGATGATTTCAGTCACCTCACAATGTGGTTCATAAAGCGCACCCAGATTGATCATTCCGGTATGAAGGGCGCGCAACAGCCGAAGTGAATTCACATCACCATCTAACGGTGAATAGACGGAGCCGACCACTGCGCGTCCGATTGCGGGCACCATTTTTGCGGTTTCGCTGTGGCCTAACACGCTATGCGTTGCTGCATCCTTGCCCAATTCGTGCGCGACCGTCTCCGTGTCGGCTTTTGCATTTTCCAACTCGGTATCAGTAAGCGCAAATGTAAATGCACCACGCTGTCTCAGAGCTACATCAATGCCTGATGTTTCTTTGAGCTCTGCTGCAAACTGTGGCCAGAGCCGCGCGGCCTTCATCGTCCAGCGCGCGTAATGCGGTGCTCCAAGTCCTTTGCCCTGAACCCAGATCAACGCGAAATTGGCGCGAGAGGCACGCAGTGAGAGATCTTCGCCATCAAGTAACAACGGGCGTTGGCCTGAGCGAGCCAAACCCCATGCGAGAGCCGAGCCGACAAGGCCAGCTCCAATAATGACAAGATCCTGATCGGGGAGTCTGCGCATGTTTTCAGTCCATATGCCTGCAGATTGGCCCTTCCGGAACGGGGAAGGGCCAGATTGTAAAACTATTCCTGAGGGCTGACGTCGACCTTGAACCAGTTCTCGGAAAGCTTTTTCACGGTTCCATCAGCGACTGCTGCGTGAATGGCTTCATCGAAGCGCGCTTTAAGTTTGGTATCTTCTTTGCGTAAGCCGACGCCAATCATGCCAAATACTTTGCCTGAAAAGAGCGGACCGGCGAGCTTCGCACCCTTCATGTCTTCCTTTTCAAGGGCCGCTGCGAGTACAGTTGCATTGGCGAGCACAGCATCAAGTCGACCACTGGTCAGATCGAAATTGTGTTCTTCAGTGGTCTTGTACTCACGCACATCCACGCCTTTTGGAAAATACTGTTCCATGAATGCGGAAGCGGTCGTCGAGCCCTGTACGCCGACGGTCTTGCCCTCGATTTTTTTGGCAATTTCTTCGAGCACTGGCTTTGCTGCTTCAGAATCAACCGAAAGCGGTTTGCCAGTATCGGGCAGATCATCAAGACCGCTATCGCCCATGACGGTGAAGGAATTGATCGCCGCAGCATAAGGAGCAGAGAATGCGATCACTTCTTCACGTTTTGGCGTGATGCTCATCGCGGCCATGATAGCATCATACTTGCCCGCCGTGAGCGAAGGAATGATGCCGTCCCAGTTCTGCGCTACGATCTCGCATTTGGCTTTCATGCGCTCACAGAGTTCCTTGACGAGATCGACCTCGAAACCCTCCAGAACATTGTTTGGGCCGGAGAAGTTCCAGGGAGCGTAAGCACCCTCGGTTGCGATGCGAATGGTGTCCTCGGCATGCGTCATTTGGACAGATGCGAGAAGACCTGCGGCACATAGGATGGTTTTGAATTTCATGTGTTCACCTCTTTTGATTTTGATGTTTATTTTCAGTTTTGTTGTCGGGAAATAAACTGGCGGAACCGCTCGCTTTTTGGGTTCGTGAAAACCTCTTCCGGTTGCCCGTCCTCCTCAATCAGCCCCTGATGCAGAAACAGAATGCGGTTGGAGACATCACGAGCGAAGTCCATCTCATGCGTGACTACCAGCATTGTTCGGCCTTCGGCTGCCAGATCGCGCATGACTTTAAGAACCTCGGCGACAAGTTCTGGATCGAGCGCTGAAGTGGGTTCGTCGAAAAGCATGATTTTGGGTTTCATCGCGAGTGCACGTGCGATAGCTGCGCGCTGTTGCTGTCCACCTGACAGATGAGCCGGATAAAAGTTTCGCTTTTCAGCTATGCCCACGCGTTCAAGGAGTGCCTCTGCTTCAGCGACACATTCACGTCGATCACGCTTTTGCACATGGACTGGCGCTTCGATCAGATTTTCGAGGACTGTAAGATGAGACCAGAGGTTAAACGACTGGAAGACCATCGTTGCTTGTGAACGCAATTTCTGCAGCTGCTTCTGATCAGCTATACGGGAAGGTCCATTGGTTTGGTGGATCAACCGGTATGTTTCGCCGTGAATTGAAACGTCGCCAGCTTCGGGGACCTCAAGCATGTTGATGCAACGAAGCAAGGTCGACTTTCCTGACCCGGAAGCGCCGAGAATGGAAATAACTTCGCCTTGATGAGCCTTAAAGGAGATGGAATGCAGAACCTTGTGAGCCCCATAACTCTTCTCAAGCCCACTAATTTCCACGGCCGGTGCGGCAGAATTTTTGGTCATGCTTTTGCTCCTGCCGCGCGTAACGATTGCGGCTGACGTTGCGCGGCGGAAAGGCGGTATTCCATCAGCTTGAAAAGGCGACTGACGATAAAATTGAGCAGGAGATAAATGGCGCCAGCGGCAATAAACACTTCGACAGGCCGATAGGTGGACGAGATGAGTTTTGCTGCCAATCCTGTCACTTCCATCATCGTAATGGTTGAGGCAAGCGCCGTTGATTTGACCATCAGAATGATTTCGTTGGAATAAGCAGGGAGCATCTGCCGCAATGCCTGAGGTGCAACAACGCGCCGGATCAGCGTGAAACCATGCATTCCATAAGCACGCGCCGCCTCAACCTGCCCCGCCGCAACGGACAGAACACCACCACGGATGATCTCGGCACTGTAAGCGGCGGTGTTCAGTGCGAGCGCAAAGACCGCGCACCAATATGGTTCACGCAGAAATGGCCAGAGGAAGCTTCTGCGCAATTCAGGGAATTGGCTCAGGCCATAATAGATGATGTAAAGCTGGACGAGGAGCGGCGTGCCACGGAAAACAAAGATGTAGAAGCGCGCTATGATGTCGGGCAAGAACCAACCTGAAAGGCGCATGGCAGCAAGCGCTGTTGCCAGAATTGCTCCTGTGAGAACAGATAGGCCTGTGAGCTGTAAGGTCAGTGGTATTCCGCTGCATAGGCTCAGAAATGCGTCATATATGAACAAGAAATCGATCACGTCATACCGCCCTTCTGATGCCGCGCATCGCGCGTTTTTCAGCCAGCCGGAAAACATGCCCTGAGACAAAGCTGATCAGCAGATAGAAAACGGCGGCGGTCAGGAAAAAGGTAAAAGGCTGGCGGGTTGAACCGGCTCCGATCTGCGCCTGACGCATGAGTTCAATCAGTCCTACGACCGAAATGAGTGCGGATTCTTTGAGCACCAGTTGCCAGACATTACCAACGCCTGGAATGGCAAAGCGGGCGGCTTGTGGGAGAATGATGCGCCGAAACATCAGATGTGGGGGCATGCCGTAAGCTCGTGCAGCCTCAAGTTCCCCTTTCGACAAGGCTAAAACTGCGCCACGGTAGACCTCGGCCTGATACGCGCCTGAAACCACACCGATCGCAAGCGCTCCAATCAGGAAAACGGGGGCGCTGACAAAGCCCGTTGCCCCAAACATGGCCGAAAGCTTGCTCAGTACGGCACTGCTGCCAAAATAGAACAGATATATGATGAGGAGATCCGGAATGCCGCGAAGCAATGTGGTGTAGCCATCCGAAAGCCCACGCAGGACCCGCAAAGACGAGAAGGACGCGGCGGCCGCCAGACAGCCAAACACTGAACCGATAGCAAAACCACTCAACGCGACGGTGACTGTCACAAGCGTGGCTTTGAGCATGTCTTTGCCCCAGCCGCCATCTGTGAATCCCATCAGATCAAGATATGCGTTGACCGCACTCACCAGACTGTTCCCTTCCGTGCTTTTTGCTGAAACCAATCAGCGCACAGCTTATTTTTCTTAGGGTTTGACAGTCTGCTTCAATACAGTCAAATTCGAAAAACAGGGTCGAGAATAACTAAATGTTATGAGGAACGATGAACCTACGTCAGGTTGAAGCATTTCGGACTGTTATGTTGACAGGGAAGATGACTGCGGCTGCGGAACTTATGGCGATTACCCAACCAGCAGTCAGTCGGCTCATTCGTGATTTTGAATTCTCTACGAAACTCAAACTGTTTGACAGGCGGGGCAACCAACTCACGCCGACCCAGGAAGCCCTTACCCTGATGCAGGAAGTCGAGCGTGCCTTCATAGGTCTCTCGCGCATCAAAGCGTTTGCGGAAGAAGTGCGTCGTCAGAATGCTGGTATGTTGCGTATCGCGGCGATGCCAGCGCTCGCTAATGGGATTATGCCTCGCTTCCTCGCGCATTTTCTGCGAGATCATCCAAATATCCACGCGTCTTTAAATGGTATCTCATCGTCGCAGGTGATTGAAGCTGTGGCGTCGGGCAGTGTCGATATAGGTTTTGCGGATGGTCCTTTAGATCGACCGGGTTTCATAATCGAAACCCGTCCGGTCGCAGCTGTTGTCGCTATCCCGGAGGGGCACAGGCTCACAAATATTGATCAGGTTACGCCATCAGACCTTGTGAATGAGCGGATGATTACGCTGGAGCCCGGCACAGTCTTCGCCATGCGCGTTGAAGTGGCTTTGGCGGATATTGCGCGCTCTTCAACGATTGAAACGCGCCTTTCTCACACGGCTTTGACACTGGTTTCTGAAGGTGTTGGCATTGCTATCATTGATCCGTCATCCGCGACCGAGTTTCGTGGACGTGGTGTGATAATCAAGCCATTCAGCATGTTTCTGGATGCGGGTTTTCTTGCAATACAGCGTGGCAGTGGCGCCCCTAACGAGCTTGCGCGTCGCTACATTGAAGAGTTCTGGATCTATCATGCCGCTCTTTTAGAGAACCAATCTAATCCTTCATACTGAGAGTGAAATATAAGGTATTTCCAGATGGCAACGAACAGGAATGATCTTTCCGACCTCTCAGTTTTCCTTCTGATTGTTCGATATCGGAGCTTCCGTAAAGCTGCAGATCAACTGGATTTATCTGTGTCTGCTCTCAGCCATCGAATGAAGGCGCTTGAAACGCGTCTTGGAGTTCGTTTGCTTAATCGAACCAGCCGAAGTGTCGCTCCGACTGCGGCAGGTGCGGCGCTGGCCGACAAAGTTGCCGCCGGCCTTGATATCATAAACGGTGGTATTGAGGAATTGCAGGGACAATTCAACGGTATAGCCGGAAGTGTGCGTATCAATGTGCTTAAGGACGCGGTTCCATTGTTGCTTCAAGCTGTGCTGCCAGTTTTCCGCGAGCGTTATCCAAATATCGAGTTGGAAATCGCGGCTGATGACAACTTTCTTGATGTCACTGCGGAGGGTTTTGATGCCGGGCTCAGATATGCAGGTTCTATTCCCGAGGACATGATTGCGGTGGCTATCAGTGAACCGCTGAATTGGGTTGCAGTCGCTTCGCCCGCGTATTTAACGCGTGCTGGACATCCCAAACATCCAGCTGACCTGATGAGCCATAACTGTATCAGAATAAGGACAGGACGCGGTCAGCTTTTCCATTGGGAGTTTGATCGCGGGGATGAGCATTTGCAAATTGATGTTCCCGGCTCACTGATTTCCGGGTCGACAGATGTTTCGATGGCCGCTGCCCTATCCGGTACCGGTATTGCTTACTGTCTGGAGAAACTGGCGGAGCCGTATGTGAAAGCCGGGCAATTGCAAATTATTCTCCCGGAATGGGCGTCTCTCGGACCTCCGCTGGCATTCTACTATTCAAGTCGCCGTCAATTGCCTTATGGCCTTCAGATGCTGATCAAAACGATCCGGGAATTACGCCCCATTGATCGTTGAGCTGTTCTAAATGATCCATTGAATTGAAGCCAATTGATTCAACTATCAACAACCCGTACTTATGGTCACGGAAGACGGGCAGGTAAGCCCATATGAATTCCTATGGAGACGACATGTATATTCCAAATGCCGACCGATATGAAGGTGTCGACTATCGCCGCACGGGCCGTTCGGGCCTGAAGTTACCACCGATCTCACTTGGTCTGTGGCAAAATTTCGGTGGTGCCGATGTGTTTGAAACTGGTCGCGCCATCATTCGCAAGGCATTTGATCGCGGTGTAACGCATTTTGACCTCGCCAATAATTATGGCCCTCCTTATGGATCAGCAGAAGAGAACTTCGGCACAGTGCTGAAGAAAGATTTCCGCGATCACCGCGACGAGCTGGTTATTTCGACGAAAGCTGGTTGGGACATGTGGTCCGGGCCTTATGGCCTGGGTGGTTCGCGCAAACATGTGCTGGCTTCTCTTGATCAGAGCCTTCAGCGCATGGGGCTGGATTACGTCGATGTCTTCTATTCGCACCGCCCAACCAACGATGTGCCACTTGAAGAAACCGTCAGTGCACTTGTCCAGATGGTTCGTCAGGGCAAAGCGCTTTACATTGGCGTTTCCTCTTATAATCCGCAACGCACCCGCGAGACTGAAGCTCTCCTGAGAGCCGAGGGCATTCCGCTGTTGATCCATCAACCGTCCTATTCGATGCTCAATCGCTGGATTGAGGACGAACTTCTGGGAACGCTGGATGCAATAGGTACGGGTTGTATAGCATTCTCACCGTTGGCGCAGGGTCTTCTGACTTCGAAATATCTCGGTGGCGTGCCAAATGATGCGCGTGTAGCCAGAGGCGGTTCTTTCAACGAGCGACTGCTCAGCGAAGATAACCTTGCTCGCGTTCGTGCGCTGGATGCGATTGCAAAGAAGCGTGGGCAGTCATTGGCACAGATGGCGATCGCCTGGGTCTTGCGTGATCCTCGTGTGACGTCAGCACTCATCGGTGCACGCACAGTTGAGCAGCTTGACGATTCTCTGGATGCTCTCAAGAACCTGAGCTTCAGCAAAGAAGAACTCAAGGATATCGACACCCATGCAGGCGAAGGCAGTGTTGACCTCTGGCGCAATGTGATGCAGCAGAATTAAAGATCATCCCGAAAAAGCGCCGGTCCGGTTGAACTGGATCGGTGCTCTGCTTTCTTGCCTCCTTGATCAGATCAAAGAGGCATTTTTCAGTGCTTGCCGAAGTCGGTGTAGATATCGGCGCGTGTTTGCGGCACCGCCGAAATGCCACGTCTGCGCTTGGATGCGAGAGTCTGATTGATCTGAACGGTCCCACGTTCAAACGCAAGTGCACAACCTGCAAGATAAAGCACCCAAAGACGTGCCTTTGGATAGCCAATTTCCTCGATAGCCTTGTCGAAATTTGCGTAGAGCCGCTCACACCATAACCGACATGTGCGGCCATAGTGCTCGCGCAGGTTTTCCACGTCATGAACTTCAAAGCCGTGGCCTTCGAGATTTTCCACGGTCATGCCAAGATGATCCAGTTCTCCGCCTGGAAAAATATACTTCACCAAGGCAAGATGTTCCGCGCTTTTGCGGTTGAAAGCCTTCTTGTTCTTTTTCATGCGACGGGTGATTGCGTGATGCATGTAAAGGCCGCCCGGACGCAAAAGCCGGTTCACAGCACTGAAATAACTGTCGTAATTTTCAATGCCAACATGTTCGAACATACCCACAGACGATATCTTATCAAACTGACCGTCCAGCTCAGCGTAGGATTTAATATGAATTGTGATCTTATCTTCAAGACCCGCTGCCTTGATCCGCTCTCGCGCAAGCGCGGTCTGCGCTTCGGACAGTGAAACGCCCGTGCCGGTGATGCCAAAGTTCTTTGCAGCATAGATCAGCAGCGCTCCCCAGCCGCATCCGATATCTAAGAGACGATCTCCCGGTTGAAGGCGAAGCTTGCGACAGATCAATTCAAGCTTGTCTTGCTGGGCCTGATCGATGTCATTTGCCCAGTCTGTGAAATAGCCGCATGTGTAAACCATGCGCTCATCAAGAAACAGTTTGTAGAATTCGTTCGACACATCATAGTGGTGCGAAATTGCTTCTTTGTTCGATCCGCTGACAAAGGGAGCCTTGCCATCGACCGCGGCGCGCGCAGCCGACTTGCCTGCGAACACGAGTGCCGGAAGATCCTTTAATAGCTGCCATTTCGGCAGTTCTTTAAGTCTTTCTTTGAGCTTGCCGTCAATCTTTGCATTTGCGAGATCGAAGATCGTGCCATTTTTAATATCGACCCGACCCGATACCCATATATCGATCAATGAATCATAATTTGGCTTGAGGATGAGTTGGCGAACAATCGTCGGATCATTTATGACAAGTGAGGTACCCTCGAAGTTTCCTATCCGTGTACCATCCCAAAGCTCGACGTTGAACTGTGGACGAAGTGTTTCAATAACTGTCCGTATGATACGCACTGACTTGGTTTCAGCAGTCATTCAACGCCTCTCAATGGTTCACAGATAAACGCTTGTCAGACGAGCTTAGCCTAATGCGCTTATCGAGTGAATGGCCATAAATTACTACGACTTACTCTCAAGGTCTTGTAGCCGCGTTTCGACCAGGAATACGGTCAATTAAACCGAGTCTGGCTCAATTTTTCGCGAGCTTAGTCCGTTGGTTTCCTGTTGTGGCAGCATTCAGCAACGAGGTACCCTCGCCACCAAGCATTGAAATCGGAGTGTGCAATATTTGGTGAATGAAGTTTCGCGCTGATGGCGCGCTCTCTTCCGCCCGGAAAAGAACGGCAATTTCCGATGTAATTGGCTTTCCGGCAATGGAGCGGAATTCGATATTGGGCAGTCTGACAGCCTTTCTCACAGAACTTGGAATAACAGATACCCCTGCACCAAGCGAAACCTGTGTGAGAACGGAAAGAAGACTGCCGGGCTTGGCCACAATATCTGGAGGAAAGCGCCCTCGGCGGGCGACTTCATACGTACCCAGTTCCTGTTCGGGCATTACAAATTTTAATCCTGCGAGTTCGCGCGGTTGCAAGGGTGCATCTTGTTTCGCCTTTGGGTGACTGGAACAGAAGGCAACGCAGAATACATCCCTCAACAATATATGTGATCGAAGTGAAGAGGGGTAAGCCATTGGCAGCCGTACAAAGCCCAGGTCGAGCTGCCCCTCTTCAATGAGTGTTGGCAATTCCTCCATAGGATACTCCCGCGCGCGGATGTCTACACCCGGCCACTGCTGGGTGAATTGAGAGATTTGCTCTTGCAATACACCAGCATAGGCTGCGGATCCGACATAACCAATCTCGATCCGTCCGATTTCGCCACGTCCTGCTCGTCGTCCTGCGCTTTCTGCTTTTGCATACTGGTCCAGAACGAGGCGAGCCTCATCGAGAAAGACCTTGCCCGCGGATGTCAACATGACCGAGCGCTTGGTGCGCGTGAATAATCGCACGGAAAGAACGCGTTCGATTTCCTGGATCTGGACGGTCAGGGTTGGAGCGGCAATGTTCAGGCGCTCAGCTGCGCGGGCAAAATGCAATTCTTCAGCGACAGTAATGAAATAGCGAAGGTGTCGAAGTTCCATCTGCAGCTTTCTGGATAATTAGGAAAAACCTAATAAACATCGAAAACGACAAGAATGAAACAAATTAAAAATCAGCGTAGATGACATCGTAATTTTCAAAGGAGTCCTGAAATGTTATCACGTATTGTTCTGGCTTTCCTCATGAGTGTAAGCATGTCACCGGCCTTTGCAGTTGACCTTCCAACCAAGCCCTATCTGACACTGGAAGCAGCCCGCACCGTCTTGACTACCGCGCGGGAAAAGGCATCGGCTAATGATTGGCCTTGCGTGATTGCTGTGGTTGATGCCGAAGGACTTCCGATTGTCATGGAACGAATGGATAATGCTGCGGTTCTCGCAGGTGTGGATCTTGCTCCCGGCAAAGCGCGGACTGCTGCTCTGTTTCGCCGCGAAAGCGGCGCGCTGGAAGATGCAATCAATGGTCCACGTCCAGCGGCGGTGACGGCGCAGGGCTTTGTCATGATGCGAGGTGGCGTGCCTATTATAGTTGATGGCAAAGTTGTGGGTGCTATTGGCGTTTCGGCAGATACGCCAGACCATGACGAACAGATAGCGAAGGCCGGCGTCGCCGCGTTGATAAAATGACCTTGGACATCGCAGTTGCTCGTCGAAAAGCAAATGTTACCCTGACACTTCTGACCGCCTCAATCGGTTGCGCCATGACGGTGCTGGATACGAATGTTGTTGCAATAGTTTTGCCAACAATAGCGCGTGATTTCGGGGCATCCTTCGCAGATGTTGAATGGGTCATCAGCACCTATGTGTTGTGTTTTGCATCATTGCTTCTGCCGGCAGGGGCAATCGCCGACCGTTTCGGTCGTCGTTTGGTCTTTCTGATCGGCATAGGAGCATTTGCGCTGTCCTCTTGGTTATGTGGCGTTGCTCCCACGGCTGCAGCGCTTTATCTTGCACGTGCAGCTCAGGGCATGAGTGCGGCCTTCATGCTCGCGCCCGCACTTGCTATCATCGGGCACACCTTCCATCTGGAAGAGGAACGAAACCGTGCGTGGGCGATGTGGGGCGCAATTATGGGCCTCACGATGGTCCTGTCACCAATTCTGGGTGGAGTGATCGCTCATACTTTGGGATGGCGGTGGGCCTTTTACATCAATGTGCCGATCTGTATCGCTCTGGCACTTGCCGCCCTGCGGCTAATCGAAGAATCGCGAGACGACAACGCCCGGAGGCTTGATCCTTTTGGATTTGTTTCTTTCTCTGCTGCCATGTTTGGAATTACCTGGGGGCTGATTAATGGTCAGGCCCATGGGTGGTTTTCTGGCGTTGCACTACTAGGATTTGCTGCAGGTAGCGTTGCGCTAGCTATCTTTGTCTTTGCTGAGACTGTCCAGAAGCGTCCAATGCTGGACTTAAGTCTGTTTCGTAATCCGCGATTTGTTGGTGGTGTATGGGCGATGTTTGCCTATGCAGCTTGCGCTCAGGTTATGGCTTCCATGCTGCCACTGTTTCTTCAGAACGGCCTTGGTCGAACGGCTTTGCAAGCTGGGTTTGCAATGTTTCCGTTTGCCGTCGCTATGCTGATTTTCCCCAATGTTGGGCGTCTGCTTAGCAGAAAGTTTGGCTCGCGAGAGATACTTTCACTGGGTCTTTTGATTGTTGGTTTGGGAAGCCTGCTGACCGCATGGGGTGCGCGGGATGGAATGTGGTCCACTGTTATGTGCGGTATGCTTGTGCTGGGTAGCGGAGGCGGTCTGCTCAATGGCGAGACACAAAAGGCTATCATGTCAGTGGTTCCCAGAGAAAGAGCAGGCATGGCGTCGGGCATCAGCACAACATCCCGATTTTCCGGAATACTCTTAGGTTTTGCGGTGCTGAGCGGAATACTCGCAAGTGTCGTACGGCGCGCGCTCACTCATACCAACTGTTCAGATCCAACTTGCACGCCTGCTTTCGCTGAGGCCATTGTCGCAGGCGATTTACCGACAGCACTTGCTGGAATTGGTCCTTCTGCACGTGAAGCAGCAACTGCGATTGCAATGAAGGGATACTCAACCGGGTTTTCAGCGGCCCTTACATTTTCGGCCATCATGGCTATTGCGTCTGCGCTGCTGGTTTACGTCCTTATGCGCCGTGGAAAGCCGTTGCCGAAGGCTTAGATGGGAGCAGTTGCGCCGGGATTTGACGCTTCGTTTGATTGAAGCGTTCAAACGGTCCTCCGTGACGAAAATTTGTCAATAAATCCCTCTTAGTTTCAGGCGCATAATCCTATTGATCAACGCCTGAAACTAAGAGTTGTCCGTTCAACTACCGACCATCAGTTCGTTTGGAAAAACGCAGAATAATGAAGCCCGCAGTACCTGCGATAAGCGAACCAATCAGAATACCAATTTTGGCTTCGTCCTGAAGCAGAGCGTCATTGAACGCAAGAAGCGAGATGAACAGGCTCATTGTGAAGCCTATGCCGCATAAAAGGGTGGTTCCGAGCATTTGTGACCAGCTCGCACCTGCTGGCAGGCCGACAATGCCTGTTTTCACCAATAGCAAGACTGCACCGAAAATTCCCAGAAGTTTACCAAGGGCCAATCCGCCCGCGACGCCCAGCGTGACCGGAGCAAAGAGCGCATCTACGCCCAACCCTGAGAAGCTCACACCAGCATTGGCGAAACCGAATATTGGCACGATGAAGAATGCGACCGGTTTGATCAGGCTATGTTCAAGCAGATGCAGCGGGCTTTCTGAGCGACTCGCTTCAGGCTTCGCCGGTGTGCGGGTAATCGGAATAGTCAGCGCTAACAGAACACCCGCAATCGTTGCGTGAACACCGGAACGATAGGTGAAAAACCAGAGCAACGTGCCAATCAACAGATAAGGCGTCAGGCGTTTGACACCCATAAGGTTGAAAGCCAGAAGAATCGCGAATACGCCTCCGGCGAGGGCCAGATCGATGACTGAAACGCCAGACGTATAGAAAATTCCAATGATGATTACGGCACCCAGATCATCAATGATCGCAAGGGCTGCTAGAAACACCTTCAGTGACGTTGGAACCCGAGAACCGAGCAACGAAATCACACCAAGTGCAAAGGCAATATCGGTTGCGGCGGGGATTGCCCAGCCGTGTGCGGCACCGTTGTTAAGATTGAATGCAAGATAGACCATTGCAGGAACGGCCATTCCAGCGGCCGCCGCAGCCCCGGGCAAAATGCGGCGTGGCCACGACGAAAGATGGCCGTCGACCATCTCACGTTTTATTTCCAGACCGACCATCAGAAAGAAGATGGCCATCAGCGCATCATTCACCCAATGCTGGATAGAAAGCGGTCCCAGATAGACATGTAGAGTACGGAAATAAGTCTCTGCGAGTGGAGAGTTTGCGACGAGCAATGCCGCAATTGCCGATGCTATCAGCAATAGGCCACCCGAAGATTCACTGTCCAGAAAATTGCGAATAGTACTTTGTATGCGACCAGCCATGGCAGCTCCTGACAGAAACGGTTAAACACAGTCTCCGTATTCAGGGCAGTCCCTGGGCGCACGCAGCACACGCCTTGGGTAAACATAGCAATTAACGCTGAGAATTCAAGCGACACTCGCCCGTATTATTTATGAACGATCGGTTGTAGGCCTCCTTCCTTCCAGCGACATTGCGGCAATCTTAGCTTGACGGGAGAGTTGGTGTCGTAAGAAAAGAAGACGAATGTGTATCTGAGCACGATGATTACGATGCAGCGCCCGATACGAAATACGACATAAGAGAGATGAAGCAGCTATGAGCCACGAGCTCCACGATCCGGGCGGCAAAGTTCGCCTCAAAGTTAAATCGGAAATCAGGGGCGATGCTCTTTTTTCGGAATGTGGTCGCTATCGACGCCTCCTCACGCGGGAGTGGGATGGAGCGGATAAGGACGGTTATGTCCTTTGGATCGGAATGAACCCGAGCACGGCCGCGTTCAATGTCGATGATCCCACAGTGTTTAAAGAACAGAAATTTACCCGCCGCTGGGGTTATGGCCGTTATGTGAAATGCAATGTCATGGATTACCGTGCGACCAATCCAAAGATGTTGCTTGAACAAGGTGTTGAGCCTTGCACTCAGGAGAACCTGCAAACGATCGTCGAACAGGCATTAGGCGCCGAGATCGTCGTCATGGCCTACGGTTCTCTTCACAAGAAACTGGCACATCATGGACAGGCAGTTACCGATGCTTTGCGCGCAGCAAAGGTCACACTGCACGCGCTGAAAATTACGAACAACGGTTCACCAGGGCACCCGTTGTATCTTAAGGATACAAGCGAGCTGATCCCCTATTAATTTTCGTAACGGCAGGCGAAAACCCGAAATAAACTTGAACTGCCAATCACTGAGCAGAAGATTTAATAGCTGTGCTGAAACGAGTATCACACGGCGGCATCACACGGCGGAAAGACAGAAACGTGACGAACAAGCTTCTTCGCAATCAAGCAGGATTTGCAACTCGAGCCATTCACGTTGGACAAGAGCCGGATCCGCTGACCGGCGCAGTTATTCCTCCGATCTACCATGCCACAACCTATGTGCAGGATGGCATCGGCTCAAGCAAAGGCTATGATTACAGCCGAAGCGGTAATCCGACGCGCAATGCGCTTGAACGCTGTTTGGCTGACCTTGAAGGCGCGGAAGTAGCCTTTGCATTTCCGAGTGGCCTCGCAGCCGCTGCAACTTTGCTGGAGACACTCCCGGCAGGTTCGTCGATACTGGCGCATAATGATCTTTACGGTGGTGTCTACCGACTCCTTGCCGATGTTCGCCCACTGACTGCAGGCCACGAGGTCAATTTTGTGGACTTCTCCAACGAAATGGCACTCAGACAGGCAGTTTTGGATTTCAAACCGAGCTTGCTCTGGTTTGAAACACCGTCCAATCCCACTCTTAGAATTGTTGATCTGTCTCTGGTTGCAAAGCTGGGAACTGAGGCTGGTGCGATTACCGTTTGCGACAGCACCTTCTCATCGCCTGCCGGACAGCGTCCGATAGAGCATGGAATCCATGTTGTTGTGCACTCTGCCACTAAAATGCTGAACGGACATTCAGACCTTCTGGGCGGTGTTGTCGCTGTTTCCGCCCATGCTCCGGCGAAGCTTGGCGAACGGATCAAGTATTTACAGAATGCGTTGGGGTCTGTGATGTCTCCCACGGATTGCGCATTATTGCACCGCTCCCTCAAAACACTGGAGATCAGGAGCGCCAGACAGTCGGAAACGGCACTCAGGCTGGCCAACAGTCTGGAGAATAAAGCCGCAGAACTAGGATTGATCAGGGTTGTTTACCCCGGCCTTTCTAGCCATCCACAACATGCGATGGCTTCGCGACAGATGATCAATTTCGGCTGCGTCGTGTCCGTTGAAGTCACCGGTGATCTTGCACGGGTAGAGCGTATCTTAACGTCGACGCACTATTTCCACTTTGCGGTTAGCTTGGGCAGTGTGGAAAGCCTCATTCAACATCCATTTTCTCTCACGCACGCTGTTGTGCCCGAAGATCAGAAAAATGATCTCGGAATTGGCCCTCAACTGACCCGCATTTCTGTTGGTCTTGAAGATCCAGAAGATCTGGAAGCCGACCTTATGGAGGCATTGATCAAGAGCCTGTAGTTCCAGGCTATCATACCTCGGCTTGGACTTTTCCGCGCTTGAACAGCTTTATGTTGGCCAGACGGTCAATTTCCACAAAGATGACCGGGGTAATGAAAAGCGTCAGGACTTGGCTGAGCAACAAGCCGCCAACTACTGCTACGCCCAGTGGTTGGCGCAGTTCTGAACCCTGACCGTGACCAAGAGCAACTGGAACTGCCGCGAGTAGGGCACAGAACGTCGTCATCATGATTGGTCGAAATCGCATAATAGCTGCTTGATGGATGGCTTCTTCGGCCGGATGGTTATCTTCCCGCTTCAGAACAAGCGCTACGTCTACCATCATAATGGCGTTCTTTTTGACAATGCCGATCAGCATCAAAAGACCAATAAGCGCAATGATCGAAAGATCAAAGCCGAAGAGTTGCAGTGTCAGCAGAGCACCAAAGGCTGCCGATGGAAGACCTGACAGAATGGTGAATGGATGAGCGAAGCTTTCATACAAGACGCCCAGAACGATATAAATCGTTGCAATCGCTGCTAGGATGAGCAACCCCATATTGCCGGTCGATTGCGCGAAGACCTGTGCTGCGCCAGCTGGATGCACCGCGACCGAAGCTGGCATGCCTATCTGATTGCGTAAGCTGTCCACCCGATCAGTTGCCGTACCAAGTGATACCCCTCCCGGAAGATTGAATGACAAGGTCACTGAAGCCAACTGACCGGACTGATTAACCGTAACAGGACCATTGGTGCGTGTGATTGAAGCAAAGCTCGCCAAAGGAACCAATGTTCCTGATGAAGATGGTACACGAAGTGTACCCAATTGGGTCTCATCCCATTGACGATTGCGATCCAGTTCTATGATGACGTCGTAATTATTGCCCGTGGTCTGGATTTGCGAAGCTGTCAGCGTGCCATAGGCTGCTTCCAGCGTTTTGCGAATGGCTTCGGACGTTATTCCAAGGCTGCCAGCTTTGTCATTGTCGATTTCTATACGCGCTTGCAGGGCGTTATTCTGCAGATCAGATGCAACATCGACAAACATGCCGGTTTCAGCCTTCATGGCATCTTCAAGTTTTGTCGACCATTGCCGCGCCTCGTCGGCATCCAGAGATTGAAGAACAATCTGATATTGGCTCTGGGTGCTTCGACCCCCAAAGCGCAAGCTTTGTACCGGCGTTATATAAGCCGTAAGGCCGGCAAGTTGATTGAGCGACTTTCGCAGGTTGCTCAATGTTTGATCAAGCGCTGGCCGTTGGTCCCGCGCCTTGAGCTGCACGAAGAAGGAACCTGTATTGAAGGTCGAGCCGCCCGGTCCGCTTCCCAAAGACGAGGTGACATGTTCGACAGCCGGATCTTTGGAAATAATTGCGGAGGCCTGTTGCTGCAAACTGCTCATGGCTTCGTAGGAAATATCCTGCCGCGCCTGTGTAGAGATTGTCAGCAGGCCTATATCTTCCTGCGGGAAGAAACTTCTGGGCAAGGTCATAAACGACCAGACAGATCCGGCAAGGCTGAGAAAAAACAAGACGAGCACAATGGACCGGTGATTGAGGCACCAGCCGACAGCACGTCCATATTTTTGCGTCACAGTGTTGAAAATGTGTGTGAAGCGGCCCGGCTGTTCAGGCGTGTGCGGCAGTCGGGCGGCAAGCATCGGTGTCACAGTCAGAGAGACAAGCGCTGAAGACAAAATGGCTAAAGTCACGACCATGCCAAACTCGTTTAACACGCGCCCGACGATGCCGCCCATCAGCAAAATCGGAAGAAACACTGCGACCAGGGAGAGTGACATGGAGACAATCGTTCCCGTCACTTCCTGGCTACCTTCTATGGCTGCCTGAAAAGGCGAAAGCCCTTCTTCGGTCCGCCGTACTATGTTTTCCAGCATCACGATAGCATCATCGACAACCAATCCGACGGCTAGCGTTAGTGCAAGCAGAGAAATGTTATCGATGGAGAATCCAAAGGCATACATGCCAGCGAATGTTGCAACCAATGACAATGGAACAGCAAGCCCGGGGATCATGGTCGCCCAGAATCGTCCTAAAAACAGGTATATTACAAGGATGACGAGGCCTATCGTTATCGCCAACGTCTTTTGAACGTCGGAAATCGCAGCACGTATGGACGCCGAGGCGTCGTTAACGACGGAAATATGCATCTGCGCTGGGAGGGCACCCTCGATATCGGGTAATTTCGCTCTGATCGCATCGACAACGGCTACGGTATTTGACCCGGGCTGCCGCTGTACAGCAAGGGCAATTGTTTGTTTTCCGTCAAGCCAGCTCCCCTGATTGATATTCTCGACGCTATCAAGAACGGTCGCTACATCTGACAGGCGAACAATTCTGTTGCCGCTTCCGGCAATGATCAGGTCTTTGAACTCATCGGCATTGGTTCGCTGCGTTTTAGCATCAACCGTTAACGCCTGCGTTCCGTTTTGCAGGGTTCCCACGGGTGTTTGATCGTTTGCAGCAGCGATTGTGTCACGCAAGCCTGAGAGCGATAAGTTGCGGCTTTCCAGTTTGTCTGGGTCCACTTCAACGCGTACAGCGTAGGTCTTTGAACCAAATACCTGTGCCTGTGCGACGCCCGATATCGTAGATAGCGCTGGAGAAATGATGTTCTGGGCAATATCATCCATCTGCGTCAGACGCGCGCCATCTCCAGTGAGTGCCAGGATAAGTACCGGCGCGTCCGCAGGGTTGGATTTACGATAGCTGGGCGGTGTTGTCAGGTTATCCGGCAGTTGTCTTTGGGCGCGGGTGATCGCCGCCTGTACGTCGGCTGCTGCTGAATCGATATCGCGCGACAAATCGAATTGCAGCGTAATAGATGTGTTGCCGAGCGAAGAGGTCGCACTGATTGTATCAATGCCGGCAATCGTTTCAAACTGCTTGATAAGCGGCGTTGAAACAGAAGACGCCATGGTGTCAGGTGAGGCACCCGCCAGCTGTGCGGACACATTGATTGTCGGAAAATCAGCCTCTGGAAGTGCCGCAACCGGAAGCTGGAAATAAGCCGAGACACCGCCAATCAACAATCCCGCAATTAACAGGACAGTTGCAACGGGGCGGCGGATGAACAGCTCGGAAATATTCATGGCGTTATTGCCCTTATTTCCATTAATCGGAGGATGTCCCAGTTCCGGTCCCTGCGGCCGCAACCTTCACCTTACTGCCATCGACAAGCGTTGCCTGGCCTTCCGTCACAACGCTCTCTCCTGATTGAAGACCCTTACTGATCCCTGCCATGCCATTTGCACGCAAAGCGACGGTTACGGGACGGACCTCAATTGTGTTATCGGCTTTAACGACATAGCTTATTGAGCCATTTTCCTGCGGTTGCACAGCTACGCCGGGAACCAGCACCAGATTATTGATCTGGCCCGTCGCGATTGAAACGCGCAAGGATTGGCCCGGCCAGAAGTTGCCAGATTGATTGTCCAGCTGTGCGCGCAATTGCACCGTTCCGCTAACAGTATCGATAGAGTTATCGATGAAACTCACTGGGCCGCTTTCCGTATCATCTTTACCGTCTCCTGAGACTACAGTCGCCTGAGCCGTCAGAGTTCCCGCTGCAAAGGTTTGGCGGATTTGTGCAAGATCAGTTTCTGGAAGAGTGAATTCGGCATATACCGGCTTCATCTGTGTGAGAGTTGTGACCGGGGCTCCGGCAGCCAGATAAGCGCCGACCGATACAACAATGGCGCCGAGCTGGCCGTCGAACGGCGCTGTGATTTTGGTGTTGGTTAACGTGACCTGATCTGCCGTGAGCTGTGCGGTATCGGCTTGCAACTGCGCTTGGGCGACTTTAACGGAGGCTAAAGCGTCGTCTCCACTCTGTGATGTGTTCACGCCGCGGCTAACCAGATCCTGAATTCGCTTTAACTGAAGCTCTGCATCATCCAGCGTTGCCTGAGATTTGGCGACTGTAGCCTGATCTTTACCAATAGTTGCGCGGATGACCCGATCATCGAGTTGTGCAATCAAATCGCCCTTTTTGATTATCGCTCCGTCGCGGGCGTTCAACACCGAAACATTACCAGCTTGCGGGCTGTTTACAGCTGTCGACGCGATTGCGACAACGATACCCACTGCATTTCGCTGGATCGGCAGAGAACCTGCTTCTGCGACTGCAGTTTTGACCGCGTGCACAACATTTGCGGAGCGGTTTGCTCCTCTTTTGCCAACATTTTGTGTTGTATCAGGTGTTGTTACAGAAGACAGGTTATTAAAGTGATACCAGCCAGCGTAAGCGGCACAAATGACAATTACCGTAGTACCCCAGATCACCCAACGCTTCACTCGCAGGCTCCTGTTTCCAAGACATGCAACCAATTCCCGGACTTTCACAGTAACACAAATCTATTGACCAGCAACTGAACACATCGTGAGCCTGATAAGCGATGCACCAGGCGGAAATCTGGAGCGCCGATTTGCCGGCCTCAAAACAGCGGCCCTCAAACAGCAAACAATACGGCACCACCACTTAAGCCAGCACCCGCTGCCGTCATCAATAAATGTTGACCGGGTTGGAATGGTCGCTGCTGATGTTGGACAGATAGCGACAGTGGAATGGTGGCTGCCGACGAGTTGCCATAATGGGAAATTGTGCTGACCGTTTGCCTCTCCGCCAATCTCAGGTTTTGGCGAACTGCGTCGCAAAGGCGGACATTGGCCTGATGGGGAACGAAGTAATCGATATTTGAGGCGGTGATACTCGCCTCGTTCATGACTTGATCCGCTGTGCGTGTCATCAGATCAACGGCGCGGGAGAACACTTCGCGTCCATCGGGCATTGTCATCAAAAACTGATCCATTGGTGTATTGGGATTGAAAGGACAATTGCTACCGCCCGAGGGTATGGTGATCAGGCTATAGCCGCTGCCGTCTGCGACCATAGCCGCTGCTTTAAGGCCACGGCTTGGGCTTTTACTTGGGGCCAGAACAACTGCGCCAGCTCCGTCTGCAAATAGAACTGCACTCGCCCGTTCCGCCGGATTGATCCGACGGCTCAGAATATTGGCAGCAACAACAAGCACCGGCCGTCCATGCGCCCGCACAAAACCATCGGCGAGCGTTAGAGCATAGAGAAAGCCAGCGCAGGCACCAGCAAGATCGATAGCACCGGAATTTTTTAAGTTGAGCTTATGCGCAAGAAGCGGTGCGGAGGGCGGCAAGAGATGGTCTGGCGTAGACGTGGCAAGCAAGGTCATCGCGATTTCATCGGGTGAAATCCCTGCATTATCGAGCGCCATCTGCCCAGCCTCGGCTGCAAGCCCACTTAATGTATCGCCGTCAACGGCCCAATGGCGCGACTTTATGCCGGTGCGTCTTTCAATCCAGCCGCTTTCAAGCCCGAGTTGGATTTCAATTTCTGCATTCATGACAACGCGGGCCGGAACTGCATGACCAAATCCGGCAAGCCGGGAAGAGAGCACGGCCATCATGCTGTTTCCTTGAGAACAATCGACGCAACTTCGTCAATGGCATCATAGGTGGCCGCAATATCGTCTGCGCTCGAGCAGTATGGCGGCATAATGTAGAGGACATTTCCAAGCGGGCGCAAAAGCAGATTGCGGTCGCGAAACAGTGCGCGCAAACGTGGTCCGACATCCGCCAGATAACCACCGGACGGTGTCACAAGGTCAAGAGCGGTGATCGTGCCGCATTGCCTCACATTGGCAAATCTTCTGTCGCCTTTAAAGCGCTGCACATGATGAGCATGTTGCGATACAAGTTCGGCGATGCGCTCCTCAACAGGCTCGTCGCGCCAGATTTGCAGATTGGCAACCGCCGCCGCACAAGCAATTGCATTGGCCGTATAGGAGCTTGAATGAAAAAAGGTTTTGCTACGGTCGCGTGATAAATGTGCCTCAAAAATCTCTGTCGTGCAAAGCGTTGCCGCAAGTGGCAAGGTTCCTCCGGTCAGGCCTTTCGAGGTACAAAGAATATCCGGGGTTAAGCCAGCCTGATCGCAGGCAAAACGCGTTCCTGTACGGCCCCAGCCGGTCATAACTTCATCGGCAATAAACAGACAGTCATAGCGACTGGCTATTTCTTTCAAGGCGCGGAGTGTGGTCGTACCATAAAATTTCATACCGCCAGCGCCAAGAACCAGTGGTTCAATCAGAATTGCAGCAATTTTTCCTGACCGGCAAATAGTCTCAAATGCATCGATTGTTTCCTGCTCTTTTCCAGCTTGGGGAAATGGAAGACGATCTACACCAAACAGTATAGTTTCGAAGGGGGCATTGAAGACGCCGCGCTCGCCCGCAGACATGGTGCCTATCGTGTCTCCATGATAGGCATGTTCCATCACTACAATGCGGTCACGAGCGATGCCGCGATTGTAAAAACTGCCAAGCGCCATCTTGATTGCCACTTCGACGGCTGTCGATCCACTGTCTGAGTAAAAGACGTGGCTTAAGCCTTTTGGCGCAAAATCCAACAGGCCTTTGGCGAGGATTTCTGCTGGTTCATGGGTGAATTCGGCAAAAATAATCTGGTCGTAGGTTTCCGTCGCCTCGCGGATTGCATCCATGATGACGGGGTGGCGATGGCCGTGCGTCGTGACCCACCATGAGGAAATTGCATCGAAGATACGTGTACCATCTTCATCAAAGAGGTAAGCGCCGTCGGTCGCAACGATGCGTTTCATCGATGGTGTCAGAGCATGCTGCGTAAATGGGTGCCAGACAGGTGAGCCGCTCATGCACATGTTTCCATCAAGGACACTAAGTCGAAATTTTCATCGAATGCATGGCTGAGGCTGTCCTTCGTCAGTTTTTCCAGGAGGGGTAACCGACCAAGCACCTTTACTTGTCCAATGGCGGAGATGGTTGTTTGTGTGTCGAAATTTTCTGCGCCGATGAAAGCAACACCACGAATGGGAACATCGCGGCTGCGCAGTGCTTCGATTGACAGGAGTGTGTGATTGATGGTTCCGAGCGCTGTGCGGGCGCAGAGAATGACAGGAATGCGCCAGCGAGCGAAGACATCTGCGAATACTGTTGTGTTCGTGAGTGGTACTAAAAGCCCGCCAGCACCTTCGATGATCAACGGTCCTACACCGGCTGGCGGCTCAAGGCGGAACGGGTCGATCTCCACGCCTTCGAGACGCGCTGAAAGATGCGGCGAGGCCGGTTCTTTTAACCGATAAGCTTCTGGCAATATATGGTCGACCGGAACTCCGCTCAGACGCGCAACGATTTCACTGTCTGTTTCTTCGTTCAGCCCTGATTGCACGGGTTTCCAGTAATGGGCGTTGAGTGCGCCTGTCAGGGCTGCGGAAAATACCGTCTTCCCAATACCGGTATCGGTGCCGCAGATCACAAAACGGTTAGTCATTTTTCGAATTCTTTCATGGTTGCGGCGAGGCAGTCCAACATGCGGGCAATCTGCTGTTGATCGACATTAAGCGTGATGGAGAGACGCAGGCGCGCCGTGCCCTCTGCCACTGTTGGTGGACGAATGGCGCGAATATCGAAACCCTGTTCCTGAAGCGTTTGGGCGATCTGTACAGCGCGTGCATTGCTCCCGATGATAATGGGCTGTATCTGCGATCCGCTCGGCGTCATGCCGAACTGCTGCGTCATCTCTTTGCCAGCAAAAGAGATGAGATCTTTGAGAGCCTCACGACGCTCCGGTTCATCGCTGACGATACGCAAAGCCTCGCGTGTACCAGCGGCCATGAGCGGTGAGGGTGCTGTGGAGTAAATGAAGGGACGTGCACGATTGATGAGATATTCAGCAAGCACTTTTGACATGGCAATCAGTGCGCCCGATACACCCAGCGCCTTTCCACAGGTATGCAATACCAGAACGTTGTCGTGGCCTTCCAAACCGGCAGCAAGTCCGCGACCATCCGCACCGAAGATACCGGTTGCATGGGCCTCATCAATCACCAGAAAACCTTCGTGGCGATGGGTAATCTCTATGAGGTCTGCAAGTGGTGCCCGGTCTCCATCCATGGAATAAAGGCTTTCAACGGCAATCCATGGGCGTCCTTTGCCGCCGTTGTTGCGCCAGTTCCGAATTGCCTCATCGAAGCCCGCTGCATCATTGTGGTGGACGCTGACGGACGCGGCCTTACTCATGGCAATGCCTTCGTGCACGCTCGTATGGATGAGCGCATCGTGGAGGATCAGATCTTCTCGTCGTGGTAAGGTGGAGAAGAGTGCGACATTAGCCATATAGCCGCTGCCAAAATAAAGGGCGCGCTCTGCACCAAAGAATGCGGCAGCTTCCAACTCCAGTGCTTCATGTTCGGGATGATTGCCCCGCAGCAGGCGGGAGCCTCCGGCACCAACAGGCACACCGCGTTCCATGGCGGATATAAGTGCTGCTTTCAGACGCGGCGCATCAGCCAATGCAAGAAAGTCGTTCGAGGTGAAGTCGATGCCCCGTTGCGGAGCAAGACAGCGTAGCCGCGTTTTGCGGTTCAGACCCTCAAGCGTAGCGGCATAATCCGCAAGCATCATCATTGCCCGACTGCCGGTTCGAGTGGCATGGGCGAAATGCCCAGGCGTTGGAAAAGAGCTGCGTCGTGGCCCTCGCCAGGGTTATCTGCAGTCAGCAGGGTATCGCCGATGAAGATGGAATTAGCACCGGCGAAGAAGCACAATGCCTGCATCTCGTCACTCATTTCTGTGCGCCCTGCAGACAGGCGCAAATGTGATGTCGGCATAAGGATGCGCGCCAAAGCGATTGTGCGAACAAAATCGATTGGATCAACCGGTGTGGCATTGGCGAGTTTTGAACCGGGAATGGGGATCAACTGGTTGATCGGCACGCTTTCCGGTGCCACGGGCAGGTTTGCCAGGGTCAAAAGCATCGAGATACGGTCATCAACTGTCTCGCCCATGCCCAAAATCCCGCCCGCGCACACTTTGATGCCTGCCATACGTACGGTTTCAAGTGTGTTGAGCCGATCTTCAAAACTGCGGGTGGTGATGATTTCGGAATAGAAGCGCTCGGACGTGTCGATGTTATGATTGTAATAATCCAAGCCGGCTTCAGCGAATTCACTTGCCTGTGTTTCCGTCAACATGCCCAACGTCATACAGGTTTCCATGCCAAGAGCTTTTACGCCTTCAACCATGGCGACAAGCGTTTCCATGTCCCGGTCTTTTGGGCTACGCCACGCTGCCCCCATGCAGTAGCGCGTTGCGCCTGCTTCCCTGGCTTTGCGTGCCTCGCCGAGAACCTTCTCGACTTCCATCAGCTTCGAGGCTTTCAGTCCGGTCGGATAACGGGCAGATTGGCTGCAATAACCACAATCCTCCGCACAACCACCTGTCTTGATCGATAGTAAGCGGCTCATCTGCACAGCATTGGGATCGAAATGCGCGCGGTGGACACTTTGGGCACGAAAGAGCAGATCGTTAAACGGAAAATTATAGATAATTACGGCTTCATCAAAGGTGAAGAAGGTCTGTTCTGCCATAGCGTCCGGCAGATATCGCGATTTTTTCTGAACGTTAGGCACGGTAAGTGTCCTTAAATCAATAATTATAGATAGAATCTATTATTATTGATAATTAAATGAAGTCCAATTGTCTATCCCCACATTGCATGGGAACGTGGCGGGGATGAACCATGGACGACGCAAGTCCATGCCGAACCGTTGAGGTCAGGTTAACTCATTGTTTTTGCACATATTTCTAAATCAAATCGAGTTTTCTTTTTGGCTTCACTGTTCCGGATATGGCTCAGCATGTCGATTTCGAGAGCACTTTGATGGTCGAAATTTTATGAAGCACGATTGGCCAGACCCGCGAACTCTTGACAGAAAGGGTACGGTCGAAGATTGTAACTGGACTAGTGGATGAACCAGTGGATCAGTGAGGCCCGGTTTGAGCGTTGTTCACGATCTTTTACTCGATAAAGGTGCAGGGCTCGGGCGCGACCTTGAGCGGCGCACAATCAGAGATGTAATCGCTGATAAGATAGGTGCTCTGATTGCTTCTGGTTTGCTGAGTGTCGGCGATGAACTGCCGGGAGAAAGAGAGCTGGCAACTGCACTTTCTGTCAATCGACAGACTGTTCGCGGGGCAATCCAAATTCTGGCTGCGCGCGGTGTGCTGGAGGTGGCGCAAGGTGCCAGAACGCGGGTGGCGAGCATTGATCTTACCGGTTTGTCCATCGGTATAACCTCGCGTCTCAATGTGGATCTATATGATGTGCATGCGGTTCATGCCGCGCGTTTGCTTGTTGAGCAGCAAATTGTCGGAGATGCGGCTGAACGAATTTCAGATGATACGCTTGAAGTTTTGCGTCGTTCTCTCGATGCCCAGACGAGCTGCATGTATGATCCGGTCCGGTTTCTTATTTGTGACCGGGAGTTTCATGTGACAATTTATAGGGAATGCGGAAATCCACTTCTCGCTGATATCGTGACTGACCTTTACACTTACATGATGGAGCATCGCCGCCGCGCCGTTGCACAACCGGGCGCTGTAAACGGAAGCTTTGCCGATCATCAGATGATCTTGAGTGCACTGGAAAAGCGTGATCGCATTGCAGCGATGGCAGCTTTTGCCGCGCATGAAGAACGAATTTATGTGTCCACCAAAAAGTCTCTGGCTGCTCAGAACCAACTGAAAGTCAGCAACGATTAAAGCGCATCCTGCAGTACCGACAACTGCAAATGATATGTGTGTAATGAAATGAATAGGGGCAAATTCTATGCATGTCTTGATTATTGGCGCGGCAGGAATGGTCGGGCGCAAGCTCGCCGAAGTTATAAGCCGGGATGGAGGTATTGGTGGAACAGATATCAAAGCTTTGACGTTGGTGGATGTAGTCACTCCTTCAGCGCCTGACGGATATATGGGCAATGTTCAAACAATTGCTGCCGACATTTCCGACCCCGCTGTCGCAACGACCCTGATGGCTGATCGACCAGACATTATATTTCATCTGGCCGCTATCGTATCAGGTGAAGCCGAGCTCGATTTTGACAAAGGCTACGCAATCAATCTCGATGGTACACGGTATCTGTTCGAAGCCATTCGTCAGCAAGGGGAACTTTCTCCCTATAAGCCACGCGTGGTTTTCACATCATCGATTGCAGTCTTCGGAGCGCCCTTTCCAGAAAAAATCGATGACGAATTCTTTTTGACACCACGTACGAGCTATGGAACTCAAAAGGCGATTGGTGAGCTGCTGCTTGCAGATTACTCCCGCAAAGGTTTCCTGGACGGTATTGGTATACGGTTACCCACTGTTTGCATTCGCCCCGGAAAACCAAATAAAGCCGCATCCGGCTTCTTCTCCAATATTTTACGTGAACCTCTCATCGGAAAAGAAGCGATCCTCCCAGTCGATGAAACCGTGAGACACTGGCATGTCAGCCCGCGTCGGGCAGTTGGCTTTCTCCTGCATGCTGCAACGATTGATCTTGCACGGCTTGGTCATCGCTGTGTTTTGAATATGCCGGGCCTTTCAGCAACGGTTGGTCAACAGATTGAAGCTCTGCGAAGAGTTGCTGGCGATAAAGCGGTGGCGCTTATCCGCAAAGAACACGATCCGCTTATTGCCGGGATCGTTGATGGATGGGCTCAAGATTTTGATGCAAGCCGTGCGACCCAGTTGGGTTTTGTCGCGGATGCATCATTCGATGAAATCATCAAACTTCATATCGAAGATGAACTGAATCAAGGGTGACATGACGTGATGTCGGATAAGACAGTAACTGTAATCGGTCTTGGCTCCATGGGGTGGGGTGCAGCCACGTCCCTCCTGCGTGCCGGCTTTTATGTTAAAGGCGTTGATGTGCGCCGTGAGGTTACACAACGCTTTGCCACCGAGGGCGGTGAGGGTTACTCAACTGCAGCCGAGGCCGGGCCAAGCGATATAGTATTCGTCTTCGTCGTTAATTCCGATCAGGCGAAGGATGTCCTCTTTGGTCCACAAGGCGCGTTGGTAAATGCTGTGCAAGGCACAGTCTTTCTTTTGTGCGTGACCATGGCGCCGAGTGTGACAGTCGAAATCGCTGCGCGCCTCGAAGCGGCCGGCATGCTTGCAATCGACGCGCCCGTTTCAGGGGGGCAGCAGAAAGCCTTGTCGGGCGAAATGACGGTGATGGGGTCCGGTCCAACAGCGGCCTTTGACATTGCCTCATCTTCTTTGGATGCAGTTGCTGCCAAGGTATTTCGTCTCGGCGAAGAGCCTGGATTGGGCTCCAAGGTCAAGATGATCAACCAGTTATTGGCAGGCGTTCACATCGCTGCGGCGGCAGAAGCACTTACCCTCGCCGCGAAAGTCGGGTTGGACCTTGAGACGGTATTCGATGTTATTCGCGTGTCGGCTGGCTCTTCGTGGATGTTTGAAAATCGCGGACCGCATATTGTGGAAGGGGATTACACACCACGTTCGGCGGTTAATATATTTGTCAAGGATCTGGGTATTGTAACGTCTGAAGCTTTGGAGGCCGGAGGATCAACGCCACTAAGCCAAACAGCGTTGTCCTTGTTTAGTCAGGCCGCCGAAGCTGGGTTTGGACCACAGGATGATGCAGCTGTAGCAAAGGTTCTCGCCGTAAGAAGCGACGTTATCTTGCCAGGGATGACGGAGTAGAGCATGAGCATTGTTTTAGGCGCAATTGCTGACGACTTTACGGGAGCAACTGATCTGGCAGGCTTGCTGGCGCGAAGCGGCTATCCTGTCTCTTTGCGCCTTGGATTGCCGATGGCAACAGAGGCCAGAGACAATGCGGCAGCGTTCGAAATTATCGCTCTGAAATGCCGTACAATACCCAAAAATCTGGCTGTTGATCAGGTGCGATCTGCTTATGCCTGGCTTAGTGCTCGCGGTGCGAAGCGTCTTTACTGGAAATATTGCTCGACATTCGACAGCACAGAGGAGGGCAATATAGGTCCAGTCGCAGAAGCGTTGATGGCTGAAATGGGAGTGTCGCAGACGATCTATTGCCCGGCATTTCCAGAAAATGGTCGTAATGTTTTTATGGGACATCTTTTTGTTGGCGAAGCGCTACTCAACGAAAGCGCTATGAAGGACCATCCTTTGACACCGATGCGAGACTCCAGTCTCGTACGACTATTGACACCACAGGTGAGTGGAAAAGTGGGCCTTATCAATCGGCTCACTGTCGCGCGTGGAGTAGAAGTACTCCGTACGAGGTTAATGGAACTGGCGGCCGAAGGTATTGAGCACGTTATCGTTGACGCTGTTGCAAACGATGATCTATCAATCATTGCTGAAGCGACACTGGATATGCCGCTAATCAGTGGAGGCAGCGCTCTCGCTATGCCGTTGCCGGCACTTCTTGCCCACTCTGGCATTATCGACAAAAGCAGTGAAACTTCACCTGAACCTCAAATCAGGAATGGGCAGATTGTGCTTTCAGGCAGCTGTTCAGCCATGACCCTTAAACAGGTCGAGCATTACCGTGATAGGGTTGCAAGCTATCGTCTGGACCCAGCCGTTCTGGCTGAGAGCGGTATAGCGGATGCGCTTAAGTGGCTGCAGGAATATCCGGTTGAGATGCCAAAACTGATTTATGCAAGTGCTGATCCCGCTTCTGTTCAAGCGGCACAATCAAAGCTTGGTGCGGAACGCGCAGGGCAGATTGTTGAACAAGCCCTAGCGGATCTTGCTAGTGCTTCATTCAAACTTGGAATACGTAGATTTGTTGTCGCGGGGGGCGAAACATCAGGTGCCGTAGCGCAGGCCCTCGGGATCACGAAGCTCAGGGTGGGAAAGGAAATTGCGCCCGGCGTTCCCTGGACCTACGCCAACATTAGTGGTGAGACCGTTGCGCTGGCCCTCAAGTCTGGCAATTTTGGAACTGCAACGTTCTTCTCTGATGCGCTTCAGATGCTGGAGGTAGCATGAGCGAAGAAGCAAGGCTGCGGGAAGATATCTGCCGTTTGGCAAAATCGATGTTTGACCGAGGTTTGACAGGTGGATCGTCGGGTAACATTTCGGCTCGCCTTTCCAATGGGCGCTTACTGGTGACGCCCACAGGCAGCTCGTTCGGTGGGCTCGACCCACATAAGTTGTCGCTCTTTGACGAGGCGGGGACGCTCGTTGGCGGCGACCGTCCTACAAAAGAGATGCCGCTTCACGCGGCATTTTATGAAACCCGTGGGGCAAAGGCCGGGGCAGTTGTGCATCTGCATTCCTGCCATTCGGTTGCCCTTTCTATGCTGCCGGATATTGATCCCGATAACATGCTGCCGCCTTTGACCGCATACTCGATCATGAAGCTCGGTAAGGTAAAACTTCTGCCGTATTTTATGCCAGGAGATCCGGCAACTGGTGACGCAATACGTGGGCTGGCTGGAAAGCGAAGTGCCGTTATGCTGGCCAATCATGGGCCTGTTGTTGCATCGAAAGACCTTGAAGCAGCAGTTTACGCTATCGAGGAACTGGAAGAGACGGCCAAGCTGGCATTATTGACCAATGGCTTGAAACCCAAGCTCTTAACCGATGCGCAGATCGGCCAGATCGTGGAAAAATTTGATGTGGAGTGGGATTAGGATGGCTAAGTTTTCAGCCAATTTGGGTTTCTTGTGGCAGGAGCTGGCTCTCCCTGATGCTATTCGTGCAGCCAAAAAGGCAGGCTTTGACGCAGTGGAATGCCATTGGCCATATGCGTTTGAAATCAAAGATATAGATGCTGCTCTTTGCGAGACCGGCTTGCAAATGCTGGGCCTCAATACCAGTCGTGGCAACGTCGAAGCTGGCGATAACGGCCTTAGTGCAGTTCCGGGCCGTGAAAGCGAAGCCCGTGCTGCGGTTGATCAGGCGATCGACTATGCCAAAGCCCTCAACGTCCCCAATATACATGTGATGGCAGGGCGCAGTGAAGGAACAGAAGCCCATCGCGCTTTTTTGAGTAATCTCACCTATGCCTGCGAGCAGGCCGCCGCTCACGATATCAATATTCTGATTGAGCCTCTGAATAATCGAGATGCACCGGGATATTTTCTTCAGACGTCTGCGCAAGGCTTATCGATCATCAAAGGGCTTGGTTATGATAATCTGAAGCTGATGTTTGATTGCTATCATATCCAGATCATGGAGGGTGATATCAGCAGCCGACTTGAGGCGTTGATGCCGCACATTGGTCACGTGCAGATAGCTTCAGTTCCGGATCGTGCGGAGCCTGACCATGGTGAATTAGACTACAGGCACATTGTCAATTGGCTTGATCAGCTTGGCTATCAACAAGCCATAGGAGCCGAGTACCGCCCCACAACGTCTACCGTTGATGGGCTTAAATGGCTGCAACTTTTTGAACGAGCAATCACATAAACTGAACACATGAGCGAGGAGGAATGATGACTATGAGTGACGGATCAACTGCAGGAAATAAGCCCATCGCACTTGTAACAGGTGGGGGAACAGGCGTTGGCCGCGCGATTGCAAAGGCACTAGGCTCTGCAGGCTATCAGGTCGTCATATCAGGCAGACGCAGCGAGGTTCTCGATCAGGCTGTTAAGGAGCTTACTAACGATACGGGTGGAAATTTCCATGCTTTGACAGCGGATGTAAGCGACCCCGTGTCAGTGCGCACACTCTTTGAAAATATCGAAAACAAGTTTGGGCGGCTCGATCTTCTGATCAATAATGCGGGAACTTCGGCGCCGGGCGTTCCACTTGAGGAAATTAGTTTTGACGAATGGAGTGCCATTGTGGGCGCTAACCTGACAGGTGCATTTCTCTGCACACAGCAGGCATTTCGTATCATGAAAGTGCAACAGCCGCGCGGTGGTCGTATCATAAATAATGGATCAATTTCTGCCTCGACGCCGCGACCAAACTCTGCACCCTATACTGCAACGAAACATGCTATTACCGGCTTGACGAAATCGACCGCTCTTGATGGACGCAATTTTGATATTGCCTGCGGGCAGATCGATATCGGTAATGCTGCAAGTGATATGACACAGAAAATATCAACCGGTGTCATTCAGGCGAATGGCACGATCGCTGCAGAACCAACCATCGATCCGGCCCATGTTGCCAATGCAGTGGTTTACATGGCGAGCCTGCCTTTGGAAGCCAATGTGTTGACCATGACCGTGATGGCAACCAAAATGCCACTTGTCGGTCGCGGCTGATCCCTCCGTCGAAGCCAAAATTACATAGGCTTACGAAGGAGAAGAATAGCGAAGGTGCAGATGTCGGAAGTGAGGAGCTGACATTTTCGCTCTCTACTCGTTCTTCGTTGATTTTTACGTTTCATCCGTGATAGGCGCCTTGAAGGAGTGATCGGCCTTCATGCCTTTTGATGCATATGAAAAGAGGCTCTCTCGAGCCTCTTTTTGAATCGCTTTTTCAGGCTGTTACTATCGGCCTGCTTGCTGATCGGTCTGGGCTTCCTGAACTGCGAGATCGGCCATTGCAATTGCAGCCTCTCTCGTGCGCGCAGCAGCAATAAAGCGACCATTGTGGCAGAAACTTGCGCCTTCAACGCCGCAGACTGCTTCAAGGTCACCATTGGTCAAGCCGGCCCAGGCCGCTGGAAGGTCTGCCCTCAATTCAAATCCATCATCCGATTTGCGGATTCCAGTCAGGCACCAATCATTATTGCGTGGATGAACGACAAACAGCAAGTGATCTGCGCCAGCTTTGACGATTGCAGATCGGAACGGCATCCCGAGTGGAAGTTCCAGCACACGGCTTTCGCCTGCGGCTTCAATTGCATTTTGCACAATACTCTCTGCACGTAATTTCGCAGCACTGCCTGCAATCTTTGCTTCGACAAAACTGCGCGCTACCATCAAAGCACGTTGAAATGCCTGATCATCAGCATCAGGAGTTGTATCATCAAAGACCGGTTTGAGTGTCTCCAAAAGTGTGGGCAAGGTCAGTCCGGCAAGTGGGCCTGCAATGGAGGGGCTGAGTTCGCCATTGTCCACCAGATCAATTGGGAGCACGAAACTCTCGTCAAAAGACTGATGAATGGCGTCCAGATCTCTTTCAGGAATATTTGAAGCAACGAGATAGTCACGTCCATAATGCTTCCAGATTAGACCAAAAGAACTGAAAGGTTGGCCATCTTCCCGACGGGGTGCGCCGCGTTGGTGATGATCGTAAATACGTGTTTCAGGGTCATAAAGACCGCCCACATCGTAGATTATGCGGTCGTCACCCGGCGTAATCCAATTGCGATCTCTGCTGCGAATGAGCTTGGCATCAGGAAAGAGCTTTGTGAGTATGACGCTGGACATCAACTCATCGGCATGGAAGCCCCCAGAGTGCGTGACAATAAATTCTGGCTTCATACCGGAGGTACCTTATCAGCATTAGAATGAAATTCGGGAACCAGTGCTGATACTCTTTAGAACGCTTGAGCTCAAGCTTTCTCAATCATATTGCCCGCAGTGACGAATAATTTTCCTGCTTGAGAGTGATGTAGGCAGATAATTAGTGAAAAAAATGTTCCGAAAGTGACATTGGTTTAGATGAATCATCGGTGTTAAATTTCTGTCATTAAACTATGCTAGCAAGCCTAAAAATGTTTTATTGAATCTCACTATACAGTATAATAAGCGAATCATCACAGTAAAATTAGTATCTATTTCTCAACAAGACAGTTTTATGAATTATTGTTGATGATAGGAATAAATAATTTCATGAAAAATACATAATATATTTATTGATTAAGTCATTTTATATTCTATAAGCCCTCGCGTCACACCTCGCTTATGGAGTCATTTTATGAGGGTTAAGAATTTTCTCTGCGCTTCGGCTGCAGTATTCTCGTTCGCGTCAGTTGCGCAGGCCGCTGATGCGATCGTTGCACCAGAGCCGGAAGCCGTTGAATACGTCCGCGTATGCGATGCTTATGGCGCTGGCTATTTCTACATTCCAGGCACGGAAACCTGCCTGCGCATTCACGGCTATCTTCGTTATGACGTTAAAGGGGGCGATAACGTCTACGCGAAGCGTCTTTCGCAGTTGGAACGTGATACTTATGACATGAAGACTCGCTTTGAGCTTCGTTTCTCCACGGCATCTGAGACTGACATGGGGACGCTTAAGACCTATGCCGACGTTCGTTATGATTGGAATAACGGTGAAAACGGCGCAAGTGGCCAGCTTCGTTATGCCTATATCGAACTCGGTGGCCTTCGTGTCGGCCTTGACGAATCGAAGTTCGTAACCTTCACAGGCTACCTCGGCGATGTTATCAACGACGATGTGATCCTTGCTGGTGGATATCGCACCAATGCAATCAGCTATAGCTTCAAGGGCGGTAACGGCTTCTCGGCTGTCATTGCTGTTGAACAGGGCGGCAATACCGATTCCGACGTCAACGTCACGATTGATGACTACACACCACATGTTGTTGGCGGCTTAAAATTCGCTCAGTCATGGGGTTCGATTGCCGGTGTTGCAGCGTATGATGCACTCAACGAAGAGTGGGCTGGTAAGGTTCGCGTTGACGTGAACGTAACTGAACAGTTCTCGGTTTGGGTACAGGGCGCATACAAGTCGAACGATGACAACTACACGGTTACACAGCGCTTTGCTGATGGCAGCTGGCGTGGTGTTCGTCGCGTTGACAGCTTCTACGGTACCTGGGGTGGCGATTGGGCCGTTTGGGGCGGTGCCAAGTTTAAGGCAACCAAGCAGGCAACGATCAACGTTCAGGCCGCTTATGAAGATGCCGGTCGTTTCGCAGCCACTGCAAACGTAGCTTACACTCTGGTACCAGGCTTCACTGTAACGCCAGAAATCTCCTACACCAAGTGGTCGGATGATCGTTCGGAACTTAAGGGCGAAAAGGCCTGGCAGGGCATGGTTCGCTTCCAGCGTTCATTCTAATCTGATCGTTCGTTCGGATTTGATGACCTCCAGTCAGATTTGAAACGACAAGGTAGCGGCTTGAAAAAGCCGCTACTTTTTTCTTCAAGAGAACACGGATAAACGGGTTATTCCATTATGGTTATTGAAGAAAATTCCGCAGGCTCTCCAGTTCAGCGGGGCGGATTTCATGACCACCTGGTGCAATCTTCGCCTCGACATTTGCGCCTTGTGCTAAAAACCAGTCTATCAGGCCCTGTGAGAGCTTCAGTGGCGAAATCGGATCAGACTGGCCCGCAGTAATCAGGACCCGTTTGCCGGATAAAGCTGGCTGAGGCTCGGGTGTCCAGGGAATGAGTGGGTGCATCATTGCTGCCCGATCGAACAAACCCGGCTCTTCAAACAGCATCGAGGCCAAAATGTTAGCGCCATTTGAATAGCCAAGTGCGTAGATTTCGCGTCCGGCATTCTGATTGCGGACGTCTCTGACAAATTCCAGCATCTTCTTGGTGCGTAAGCGAAGATCGTCCATATCATAAACACCTTCACCTGTGCGGCGGAAGAACCGGTTTGCACCAAATTCCGAAACATCGCCACGCGGGGCTACAATGCCCGCATTGGGAAGAATCTGGTCTATAAGGCCAACAAACTGATGTTCGTCGCCGCCCGTACCGTGGAAAGCGATGACAACAGGTGCCCCGGCCGCGCCGTTGCGGCGGAAGCTTTGATAATCGTTTTTGGTCATGTTGTTCCTCCAAGGGAAGGAGCCTCCGGCAAAAGCCAGAGGCAACGATTTATTTTTCAGTAAGAGGTTCGAGATCAGCTTCGATACGATCACGATATGGTTCGTAACGGGTCGGTAATTTCAATGCCTGGCCCAGGTGAGCGGTGTCTTCGTCACGATCAAAACCCGGCTCGTTGGTGGCGACTTCAAACAGCACCCCGCCGGGAGTGCGGAAGTAAATCGCCCAGAAGTAGTCACGGTCGATTACTGGAGTGACCTGATAGCCTGTATCCATCAGTGCCTTGCGGACTTCTAATTGCGCCGCGCGATCCGGCACTGCAAAAGCAATGTGATGCACAGAGCCAGCACCCTGACGTGCGGCGTGTGCCGAAGGCAAAGCTTCAAGATCAATCGTGTCAGCGCCATTGCCATTGGGAATAATAAATCGGCTGATATTGCCTTCCGTTTCTGCCCGTTCATATCCCATGAACTTCAAAAGCTCGGCACTGGCGTCGATATTGTGAAGACGCATACGTGCACCACTAAAGCCGCGGATAGCAACATCTTCGGATATACCAGCACTAATCCATGGTGCGCGCTTGTCGTCAGGCATTTCAACAAGTGCAAAGCCATCGCCATCTGGCCCCTGAAAACGCAGGCGTTTGCTACCAAAGACACTGTCCGATTCAATACTCGTTACGCCTTTTGCGATCAGACGTTCTTTCCAGAATGGCAATGAACCTTTCGGTACAGAAAATTCGGTTTCACCAACTTCACCAACACCGGGGCGTCCGCGGACGATGTTTGGGAATGGAAAGTAGGTCATCACGGAGCCTGGGGTACCAACTTCATCACCGTAATAGAGATGATAGACACTTGGTTCGTCGAAATTGACTGTCTTCTTCACGCGTCGAAGACCAAGTGTATCGGTAAAAAACGTATTGTTCTGACGGGCATCCGCAGCCATCGAGGTGATATGATGGAGGCCTTTGATCTGCTTCAACATGATGTTTGCCTTTCTGCGGCATGACCGCTTTGCAATCTTGTTGAAGCCAATTTAGTGAGGCATATAATTGATAACAATTGCTGTAAACATTGCTAGCATATTGCGATTAACGCAACAATTTTGCGAAATGAGTGCATGTGCTTCCTGCTCAGTCGGCTCTATTTCAAAAAGCTGTGAAACACGAGAAAGACGAGCATATAAACAACACTTTGTTTGACGAAAGCGCTATAGCCGCTCGCAATCATTTTTTGGAGTGTCATTCAGACCGCACATAAAGCAGACCCCGCAATCACGCGACATCGACCCAATTGAAAGTGCCAAGTGGCCTGCCTCCGGTAATCCCACAGAAACAACAATTGAATTTTAAACATGTTGCGGTTTCGGTCCCTGCCATAGGCAGGAAGAAACAAGCAGTCACATGCGATTACACCAAATGGCCAATCTTACCACCCTCGACGATACATCCAACGAAACCCAGCTCTCGACACTTATTGGCATGATTGCCATTCCTCTCTGGAGCGTATCGATAGGGTTTATTCGCAGTGTATCGGAAATTTTCGGACCTGTTGCAGGTGCGGCCATGATCTATACCACAAGCGGCATACTTGGCGCACTCGTTCTCGGTCTTCCAAGATTCCGCGAGCTGAAAAGACCCGGTATCTGGTATAGTGGCCTTCTTTTTGTTGCTTATGAGATATCGCTCGCACTGGCGATAGGACTTGCTCATAACAGGGATCAGGCACTGGAACTGGGCATGATAAATTATCTCTGGCCCAGCGTTACAATTCTGTTTGCGGTTCTGACAAGACAACAGCGCGGTTCCTGGCTGCTCGCGGTTGCGTTGGGTTTCTGCCTGTTGGGTATCGGCTGGGTTATGAAAGGTGACAACGAATTATCGCTGCATTTCATTCTCCAGAACATTCAGGATAACCCGCTTGCTTATATTTATGCTTTTGCAGCAGCATTGCTTTGGGGGCTTTATTCCGTAGTTACCCGCCATTTTGATAGCGGCAAAAGTGCTGTACCGTTCTATTTTCTGGCAACAGCAGCTGTGCTGTGGATCAAATATACAATTAGCGATGGCCCTGCACTCGTACTTCATTGGAACGGTTTGGGACAAATTGTAATTTTTTCTGCTATGTCTGCGGCTGCTTATGCCTGTTGGAACCGAGGTGTATGTCGTGGAAACATTTCACTTCTTGCGACGGCATCATATTTCACACCCGTTCTTGCAGCAATTCTGACATGCTTATGGCTTGGAATTCGACCGAGTATCGGATTTTTCTTCGGTGTTTCTATGATTACCGCAGGCTCTCTTTTGTGCTGGTGGGCTACGCGCCGGCAAGCGCTCTGAAGACAGAGATTATCCAATATTGGTTCTATACTCGCGGTGCGTTTGCCCTGTCGTTGACGGATGGAACGCCCGAAAAGCGAGCGTCTTCCAGATTTATAGAGCCAATGTCCACAGCATGTTTTTCTACTCCAGATAGCAAATATCCCCAAAAAAGATACATTCTCGATTGACAAGTGCATTTTCTAATGTGATTTCTAAATTAGTCTTAACTATTAAGTGATTTGGGATCGATCAGATCTCACAGAGTATGACGGTAATCGGACTGTCTTAAATGGAGATAATCGCATCGGGGTGCGGCGATCCTCAATAGTATTATGCGTGGCGTTTCTTCTGAGTAATTGTCAATCAGGCTACTTAACTTGGGGAAAGTATGGCGTCGAAAAATACTTCTTTTTCGCAAAACTTGAACGCAGTGAAAATTCGGGAAAAATTTTTTACGGGAGTGATTTACGTGCTTGCGCTATCTTCGGCCAGCATTGTAAATATTTCGGCTGCATCAGCAGACGCAACGGTTACGCCCAGCGCGCTCTGTACCCGACCGGGATTCGGTGGAGCCGGTTCTTGGACCTGTACTGTTCCCACGGTGAATGGTGGACAGGCTGTCATCGGCGGAGTTCCTTCAGACAGTAGCGGATCTTCAATTGATTTGGCAGTCCTGAACGCCTGGATCAGCTCCAATCTCGGCAAGGATGCTGTGATTATGGGTGATATGAGCACGAGCGCTTCCGGGGAAGCGTCAGTAGCTCTCGGCACGGGAGCAAAAGCCGACAATGCGAACAGCGTGGCGCTCGGTGCAGGCGCCATTACACAACAGGCTATCGGCACGGCAAGCACTACAATTGCCGGACAAACCTACTCCTTTGCAGGTTCATCACCAGTCGGTACCATATCCGTTGGCTCTGCGAACAATGAACGCACAATCACCAACGTTGCTGCAGGGCGCATCTCCGAGACATCAACCGATGCCGTCAATGGTTCTCAGCTCTACGCAACCAACAAAGCAGTGGACACCCTTGACAACGTAGCGGTCAAATATGACCAGAATGATGATGGTACCAAGTCTAATTCAATCACGTTACAGGGTGGCGACCCTAACAAGCCCGTGGTTATTTCGAATGTGTCGGCAGGCATCAAGGATACGGATGCGGTAAATCTCGGGCAGCTGAATGCTGTGTTGGCGGGCACTAACGCTGAATCTTACAGCTATATCGACAATCGTATCACTAATGCCTTTGAAGGCGCTAAAAACTACACGGACCAACGGTTTTCTGAACTGAGCACAACGATCGATGGTGTGCGTGACGATGCTCATCGAGCCGCGGCGATAGGGCTTGCGGCCGCATCTTTGCGTTACGATGACAACCCCGGAAAACTCAGTGTTGCTGTCGGTGGCGGTTTCTGGCGTGGGCAAAGTGCATTGGCATTTGGTGCAGGTTATACGAATGAGGACAGCACTATCCGTGCAAATGTCTCAGGAACCACATCTGGCGGCAAAATGGGCGTTGGTGGTGGACTGAGTTTCACGCTAAACTAATGCGCAATTTGTTCTTCACAACAACTATCTTGGGTTTCATTGCGTTCTCTCTGTTCGGCAGCTTCACCGCTGCCGGGCAGGGCACCACGAGCCGCTACTTTCTAAAGCCCTCCGAAGTCGAGGTGCCTAAAGGAACGGAGTGGGGGCAAATAAAGCGAACGATCCAACCTTTTGAAAACTGGACGCTCATTTGTGACGAGAACCTGAAGTTAAAGGAGAAGACCTGCAACGTCAGTCAGATCGTCCTGGACAGATCAGGTAGTCAGATTTTCAGTTGGTCTCTGGCCGCAACAAAGAGTGGTGAGCCATTCATGCTGCTCCGCGTTCCGTCCACCGTGGACCAAAGGGCACCTATCGCAGTCTCTTTCCCTGGTCGTTCGAAGCCGGTCATGCTCAGTTACAAAGGCTGCGACAACAATGTCTGCCTGGCCATGTTGCCGGTAGGGCCGATTACTCGTGAGCATATCGACAGGGACTCGAATGTCACGATTGCTTTTTCGGGCGTGGAAAAGGGACTCACAGAGATAATCGTGCCTCTTAAGGGACTGAAGATCGCCCTGAACGCAATCAAGTAGTCTGTTCCCTTAGGCACAGAGCATGAAAAGCCACACATGGGTGGTCATTTCCAAGCATTTTACATCGACATTTCTTCGGGCGCTTTAGGGAGTGGCTTGCTCTCGAAGGTTGACAGCAAGCTATCCTGAATGGTCAAAGCAGGGCTTGAGGGTCGTTTCTTTACCTCAAAGCTAAGCGCCACTGGTTTGAGCTTTAGCCAAGACAAACCTGAGCGGCACTGATGTCATCAGAGAGAATCTGAGAACGGGAGAAAAATTGATGCGTTTGAAGGCTATTGCACTGTGCCTTATGGCAGGATTTTGTACTTCGGCTTCTGCACAAGACAGTACACATGTTTTGGAGCAAGCTTTAAAACAGATACCGCAAAAGGCGCTTTCAACGGCTGAAGCGATGCAGATATTCTTTTTAGACGCGCAAGCTTGGCGAGGCCTGGAAAAAGCAGAGCCGACGGTTGACGCCATGCAGAGACTGGCTATGCCGCAACAAATCCGTCCTCTTGAATCGATCGGGTTCGGATTGGAAGTCTGGTCGACAAATGCGCAAGTCTCTTTCAACGAAATCTCCTATTTTGCTGGCTTTGGTCAAGCACCCAGCAATGTATCTTACTGGGGGCTGCAGAACGAAGAAGCCGTGCAATCTTTGATCAAGACGCTAAAAGGCGACGATTTTACTGCTGTGGATGGTGAGGTTGCAGGGCTTATCTCAAACGGTGAAGCCAACAAACTTGATTTTACAAAGGCGGATGCGGGAAATCCATGGCGCGGGGTAACCGGCGCATCGAGCTTTGTTTTGCCACTGGATAGTGGCCTCATTCAAACGTCCTCCCCAAGCGATATGAAGGCATTGTCTCAACCTGAACCGTCAGTTGCGGACAGTGAAATCGTGGTGGCGGCTCTTAACGGGCTGAAGGATGCCGTTCCTTCCGGGAACGGCAAAATCGTGCAGGCGATGATTATATCGCCTATTTTGGGTCTGGACGGCGTTGATCCGGCAAAAATACTACCGTCTTCACCAGATGATATTGAAACCGCAAAGAAGAATTTCGCGGACAACATAGAAGCGAACAGTCGAGGCATTCCTCCGTATTTTGCTGGGTTCATTGCTGATGCCCAAATCGACAATGCTCCTGCTGTAGTCTTTTCACTTTCTTACGCGGATTGTTCAATGGCGGATCAGTCAGTCAAAGGGATCGAAGCTGCGTGGAAGGAGACCGTTGCAGGATCAGTCGAAGGCGAGGTCTCCGGTCGTTCGGTTCAAGCAGGTAAGCTGTGTGCAGCCGTAGTTAGTGTTGTCGCGCCCAAAGCGGAGAGCGCTGCAAATCCAATTCTGATAAACGTAATGCGCCGCTATCTGCAGCGAAACTTCACAGTTTTGCAGATTGGAACGACCCTCTGACCTGAATTTGCGATTTACTATCTCGGCGCAACCACCCACTTTATCCGAAGGGTGGTTGCGTATTGCGAGTTGGAAGGTAAAATCAGGAAAACAGAGGAGGTGACTTGATGGGCAGAAAAGAGAGTTCCAGCGAGGCTGCTTCCGATAAGCCCATTCTCCTCAGCGGAGGCAATCCGCAAATACCAAAAGCGGATGGTGACGAGCCTGTTCAAGCCTATATTGCAGCTATGCCCGGTTGGAAACGCGATGTCGGTCAAAAGCTCGATGCTATTATACAGCGCATAGTGCCCGATGTTTCAAAAAAAGTGCGATGGAACACTCCATTTTATGGGATAGGTGATGGGACATTCTTCACAGCATTTCATTGCATGACGAAATACATCAAAGTGACTTTCTTCAACGGTGTGAGCCTTTCACCAATACCGCCAGAGCCTTCAAAGCAGCCCGTTGTACGGTATTTTCATGTTTATGAACCCGGTGAGTTTGACGAAGCTGAGTTTGCGGATTGGATCAGGCAAGCTAGCCAATTGCCGGGCGAGAAAATCTAGAGCACATCCCGAAAAACGGGAGTCGGTTTTCTGAAAAAAATGTAAGTAAAACAATTAGATATAGCATTTCTAATGCTCCAACTTGATCCAGAAACGCTCTGAGACCTGTTCTGCATTCTTCTGTAGCCTACGGTTTATCGTTCAATTACATTCTGATTTTTCAAATAAGTATTTGTCAGTATCGTTGATCTATATCAATAAATGCTACCAATAAATTGTTATTTCATAAAAGTTGTTTGATGATGATGGCTTCTACTGGCAATGTAAAATCTTAATCTACTTGACATTAATTACAAAATAATTCAGTTGAATGTTAATTTAGGCATTTTAGATTATAATTTGATGATTTATTGCGAGAACATTTACAAATGTACATTTTTATCAATGCCAAGAAATTAAATCTTGCTGCAACGCTTTCGATCCTTAGCGCATCGCTGATCCTATCTGGATGTGGCGGTCGCGCAGCAAATCCGATCTCCGCAACGCATCCAAATGACAGCACTTTTGATTGCGCAGGAATTTCCCGTGAGTTTGCAGCGAATGAACGTAACATAACTGCGACTTTGAGAGAGCGTTCGCAAGCTCAGGGCAAAAACATCATTCTGGGTGCAACGGGAGCTATTCTGTTCTTTCCAGCGCTCTTTTTCATTGATCCAAAGTCTCCTGAAAAAGTCGAAATCGATGCCTTGCGTAACCGCAATAGAGTGCTTGAAGAGATTGCGCGGACAAAAAAATGCTCCGCGCCGATTTCACAGCTGACTGACGTCTACAAGAAACTTGGTCAAAGTGGTCATCAGCAATCTACAAAGACAAGAGACTGAATTTAGCATTAGGGGGAGCGGGTGAATATCCCGCCACCTTGCTCTGTGCGTTCAATTTGGGACGGGCAGCTGCTTCTTTTCGCTTTGGACCGACCAGAGAAAGTTCGGTGCAGTTTTTCTCACTTAGATAATAGTCAGGTAATACGTAGGCAATGTATCTCTATTATGCAGCAATTTGTGCGCCAAGGCAGCGGGACTGGAAATCTTGTTTCGGGCACTGGTTTGCACGTATATTGATACGCAGATGGAGTGTTGTGTCAGTAAACAATCGTTTTACTGTGGCCAAAAATTAGATAAGTAGTGCCGGACTATAAATGGTGGGGGATAAAGTTGCCCTACCACACGGAAGTCACGATTGGCGGCAAAAATGTTGTAAACCACGTTCAACTATAGATTATAGCGCAGATTTTTCAGGATTATCTTTTGACGAAACAGCTTGCCCGCCTGACAGTCCTGACCAGCTTTCTACCTTTGATGGCAGCTTGTGTTGCCGTTGGTCCTGACTATCAAAAGCCGATAGTGATTGCACCGAAAAGCTGGAACAGCCAGGCGAGTACAACGGCGCCGGTGTTGGCCGAGTGGTGGAAGAACCTGAACGATCCGGTGCTCAATCAGCTTATCGCTGAGGGTATTTCGGGAAGCCCCGACGTTGCAACTGCAAAGGCCAAAATTCGCCAGGCCAGAGCCAACTTTGCATCTGCCGGAGGCGCGCTTTATCCTTCTCTTGATGGGTCAGGGAGTTATACACGCTCAGACTCCAGTGCATCGACTGTGTCTAATCAGTCGAGTTTCTCGTTTAAAACACAATGGGAACTCGATCTCTTTGGCGGCAATCGCCGCGGGGTCGAAGCCGCTTATTACAATGTTGAATCTGCGAATGAGCAACTGCGCGCTGCTCTGGTCACTCTGATCGGGGATATCGCTACAAATTACGCACAGCTACGGGGGGTGCAAGCAAGTATTGCCATTGCACAGCGCAATTCTGCTTCGCAGGAACGAACCGTTACTTTAACACGCAATCAGCTCGAAGCTGGTCATATTTCACAAGTCGATCTGTTAAGTGCTCAGACGCAGGCGGCAAGCACGCAGTCACAGGTGCCCGGTCTGCGGATAAATTATGCAAACTATCTGAACAATCTCACTGTGCTTACCGGGCGATCTGCGATTGTGCTTGCCGCAAGTCTCGATAAATCAGGCCCTGTCCCCAATGTGCCACGGAAAGTATCTGCCGGATTGCCTGCTGAGGTTTTGTTCAATCGTCCAGACCTGAGGGCGGCGGAACGTGAATATGCGAGTTCCACTGCTAGTATTGGCCAGAAACAAGCGGCACTCTATCCGAGTATCTCTCTGACCGGAAACATCAGTACTGGTGGATCCAGCCTTGGTGATCTCGCCAAACTCTCGACCATCGGCTGGAGTTTCGGACCGGCTCTTAGCGTGCCCATCTTTAATGGTGGCAAACTGAATGCTGATGTTGATGCCGCTAAAGCTGCTCGCGATCAGTCATTTATTGCTTATCGAAAAGCGATCCTGACTGCATTGAGTGAGGTTGAAAATGCAAGCGTTGCACTCAACCAGAATCGTGTCCGTGCTGCACAGCTACAGAAAATCGTCAGCAACAGTCGTAAAATCAATGAGCTGACACTTGAGCAATTCAAAGCCGGTAACAAGAGCTTCATCGACATTTTGAATGCGCAAAGAGACCTATTGAGTTCAGAAACGAACCTCAGTCAGGTAAGAACCGAGCTTGTGGTGAACTATATCGCTCTGCAGAAAGCGTTGGGTGGTGGCTGGAATGGCCAGCTCGATGTGAGCAAGCCGGAAGTCGTGGATGGTTATACTGGTCCACACATTGTCAAAACATCCGTACCGGCTTCGCCGGCAATCAGCGCGAGGCGACCATGAAACCTAAGTCCAAACGTCGGTTTAGATGGCGCCTTTGGCTGGCCGTTCTTTTCGTTATGCTGATCATTGGCTATCTGGTGGTGCGTCAATCGACAAAAGAAGCTCCATTGCCCGCAACCTCGATTATTCATCGTGGAAATCTGGAAAGCTCAGTTCTCGCTACGGGCGTGCTGAAGCCAAAGAGCCTTGTTGCGATTGGTGCGCAGGCAACTGGCCGAATTCAATCGCTGAAAGTTAGACCGGGACAACGCGTTCAGAAAGACGATGTTGTTGCGCTGATTGATTCAACCACTCAGCAAAATGAATTACAAAAAGCGCAGGCCACGTTGCTCCAGAATGAGGCTACGCGCGATCAAAACATCGCGCAGCTGGAGTTAGCCAAACTGGACTTGGCGCGGTTTCAGATGATGATCGGCAAAAATGCCATCGCGCGTTCAGATTATGACAAGGCCGTCAGCACAGTCAAAGAGAAGCAAGGTCAGTTGGCATATAGCAATGCTGCCATTACCGCATCTCAGGTTGAAGTGAAAATCGCAGAAACCAATCTCGCCTATACCCGGATAACCGCGCCTGCAGATGGAACTGTGCTTGCGACGGTCGTTCAGGAAGGTCAGACAGTTAACGCGGCGCAATCCGCCCCTACCATTGCTATTCTGGGACAGCTCGACACCATGACTGTCGAAGCCGATATTTCTGAAGCGGATATAACTTTGGTTCGAGAGGGGCTGCCACTTTATTTTACAATTTCAGGTCAAAGCACGAAGCGCTACGAAGCAAAACTTGAGACAATCGATCCGGCTCCGGATACGATCGTAAACGATAAAAGCTTCACTGCAAGCAGTGCCTCGTCTGCAGCGGGGACGACTGCATCTGCAGTCTATTACAAAGGCATTTTTAGCGTACCCAATCCCGATGGGTTCCTTAAAACCTACATGACGGCTGAAATTCATATTCTTCTGGCCGAAGAAAAAGATGTTTTATTGTCGCCAGTCTCTGCACTGCGTACTTCTGATGTGCCCAACAAGGCTACTGTGCGACTTGTCAGCAGCAATGGTTCAATTGTCGAAAGAACCGTTGAAACCGGCATCACAGATAAGATCAATACCGAAATTCGTTCAGGCTTGAATGAAGGAGACAGGATAGTTACTGACAACCAGACTGCCGACCCGAACCTTGCATCAGGCTCTGTGAGTGAGGGATTCTGACATGAGCGATGTGCCACTGATTTCGCTTAAGGGCGTCTGTCGTCGTTATCCTTCAGGAGATGACTTTACGACGGTCCTCAACCATATCGACCTCACCATTCATCATGGCGAAATGGTTGCAATTATTGGCGCTTCGGGTTCTGGTAAATCGACTTTGATGAATATTCTCGGTTGTCTGGATCGGCCGTCGGAAGGCACATATCTGATATCCGGGCGCGAGACATCTGAACTTGACCCTGATGAACTGGCTCAGTTGAGGCGCGAGCATTTTGGCTTCATCTTTCAGCGCTACCATCTTCTCGGGGAGCTGGATGCCGTGGGTAACGTTGAAATCCCGGCCATATATGCGGGTCGCAATCGCGACGAACGTCGCGAACGGGCGACGGAGATATTGCAGCGGCTGGGAATGGGTGATCGGACGCACCATCGACCCAATCAACTTTCAGGCGGTCAACAGCAAAGAGTTTCGATTGCACGTGCCCTGATCAATGGTGCCGATGTTATCCTCGCCGACGAGCCAACCGGAGCACTTGATAGCCATAGTGGCGAGGAAGTTCTTGGCATTTTGCAGGAGCTTAATCGCGAAGGCCACACAATCATAATCGTCACCCACGATCGCAAAGTTGCAGAACGTGCAAAGCGCATCATTGAAATCAGCGATGGCGAGATCATTGCCGATGATATGACAGAAGCTTCTGAAATTACCGATGAAGTTCCAAGCGACACTGACAATGTAAAGCGAGAGAAGCCACGATTTTTCAATGGCTTGAGAGATCGGTTTACAGAAGCATTTTCGATGGCGCTTCGTTCAATGAATGCGCATCGGATGCGTACTTTTCTTACAATGCTCGGCATCATTATCGGGACAGCATCGGTCGTCTGCGTTGTTGCCCTTGGACAGGGGTCGCAGAAGAAAATTCTTGAGCAGATCAGTGACCTTGGTACCAACACGCTTTACGTTAGTCCGGGACGAGGGTTTGGCGATCTGAAGGCTGCGCAAATAACGACTCTCAATATCAGCGATGCACAAGAGCTTGCCAAAATGCCTTATGTTATCGCGGCAACTCCTTCCGTATCCACGACATCTACAGTTCGCGTGGGTAGTAAAGAAGTGAGCGTGTCGGTCAGCGGTGTTGGAGAACAGTATTTTGTGACGCGAAACAGCAAGCTCGTTGAAGGGCGGTTCTTTGATCGCAAAGGCGTGAGCGATCTGGCGCAGGACGCATTAATCGACGAGAACGCCAGAAAGACCTTGTTTCCTTACGAGACTGGTCCCGTCGTTGGAAAAATTGTTCTTCTTAAAGACGTTCCCATCCGTATTGTTGGTGTTGTCAAAACAGAAGAGCAAGGCATCGGCTCGGCCCAAAATCTTGAGATTTATTTGCCCTACACAACAGTGCAAACCCGGATGACAGGCACTCGTTCTCTTCAATCCATTATCGTGCGTGTCGCAGATACAATGGATCCGGCGCAAGCCGAAAAGCTGGTCACGGCTTTTTTGACGCTCAGGCACGGTGAAAAAGACTTCTTTATCTTCAATACCAGCAGCTTGCAGAAAACTATTGAAGCAACAACAGCAATGCTCGCTCTCCTTGTTGCGAGCATTGCTGGGATTTCACTGTTCGTCGGTGGGATTGGCGTGATGAATATCATGCTCGTGTCTGTTTCCGAACGCATCAATGAGATCGGTGTTCGCATGGCGATAGGTGCGCGTCAGAGTGATATTCTTCAACAATTCCTGATTGAATCTGTTCTTGTTTGCTTGATTGGCGGCTTGACAGGAATTCTTATAGCAGTGGGCTTTGGCGTTTTGTTCGCGCAGTTCAACAGCATGTTTCAGCTGATTTATTCGCCGACTTCCATCGTGGTCGCACTGCTCTGCTCAAGCCTGATTGGGGTGGGCTTTGGGTTCATCCCTGCACGCAACGCTTCAAAACTGGATCCTGTAGTCGCATTGGCGCGCAATTAGAGCACATCTCGATCTGATTGAATCAAATCGACGCTCTAGCCTTTCTGACTTGAAGTAGAATCTATCCCATCTCAATGAAAGCGGACATACGGACCAGATCGGCCAATGAACCAGCCTGCATTTTCTGCATGACATGCGCGCGCCGCACCTTCACGGTGATTTCTTTAACGTTTAGTTCTGCCGCGATCTGTTTGTTCAGCAATCCCTGAACCACAAGTGCAAAGACATCGCGTTCGCCGGGCGCCAGACTCAACCAGCGATTATAGACTTCCAGCCGCGCCTCTTCATCTTGTAAGCGCTTCTTCTCTGCTTCGATTGCCCGATAAACAGCATCCAGCAGATCGTGATCGCGAAATGGCTTGGTCAGAAAATCAATCGCGCCATCCTTGATAGCTTTTACCCCCATGGCGATATCGCCATGTCCCGTGATGAAGATCACCGGTATCGTAATGTTAAGACCCGCCATCTGCGCAAAGAAGTCCGTACCAGTCTGGCCAGGCATGCGCACATCAAGGATAAGGCATGCCGGACCGGGTGGGTGTTGATAGTCGAGAAAATCGCGTACCGATGAAAAGCTCAGTGCGGACATACCAATAGACGCAAACAAATCGTCCAGAGCTCGCCGAACAGAGAGATCGTCGTCGATGATATAAACAACGGCGTTCTCTTCATGCATTGCGGTCATGCTCGTCCTTCCCGGCAGCTGGTACTTCCAGAACAAAAGTTATGCCATTAGAGCCTGCGCCTCGCGCACCTTGCGCTTGCGTCCAGATGTGGCCGCCATTGGCTTCAACAATCGTGCGACTGATCGTTAGCCCCAATCCAAAACCACCTTCTTTTGTCGTCCAGAAGGCGTCGAAAAGGCTCTCCCGCGCTACAGCCGTCAGACCCAGTCCCGTATCGGCAATTGTAAAACGCAAACTTTTATTTTCGCCAATCGCAGATGTAATCAAAAGAAAACGCTCTTCATCTTCTATCCTGGCCATCGCTTCTATACCGTTGAGGATGAGGTTACCAAAAACCTGCTGTATCTGCACTCGGTCAGCAAATGCTGGTGGCAAATCCTCGGCGAGGTCGATTTCGAAATGAATATCAAGTCGATAAAGTTCCGCCGTAGCCAGATCGAGCATTTCGCGGATCGCCATATTAAAATCAAACCCAGTAACTTTGGGCTTCTCGCCTTTGGAGAGGCTACGAACACGATCAAGTATTTCACTGGCACGATGCGAGTCCGCAGATATTCGCTTGAAGGCAGCTTGAGCGCGCGAAACGTTTGGAGGTTCTTGCAAAAGCCATCTTTGGCCAGCGCTGGCACTTGTCTCGATTGCGACCAAAGGCTGACTGACTTCGTGGGCAATGGAGCCGGTCAGTTGCCCGAGTGTTGTGAGACGCGCCAGCCGTAGCAAACGCTCTCGTGTCTCATGCGCTTCTGCTTCTGCGTCTACGAGCTTCAGGCCGAGATAGGCGGTACACGCAATGGCTACGATACTAATCAATGTATTGATAGCACCGACATCGTAGGATCCCGATCGTGTCAGAAAGAAGCTTACAACGGTAAGGATGATACAGCCTGCCGCCACGCCAATAACCGTGCGGTGCGAGAACACTCTGGCAGATACAAGCACGATCGCCGTATAAAAAACTGCAGCCGCAATGGCGTAGTCTGTCAACGTATCGAAAACGAAAATAGCTGCACTGGCAATCGATAGTCCCGCAGATGTCGCGAGTGTCCGGGGAGACATATGGCGATAGATTTTCTTTCGCATCCAAACCCTCCCATTCAATATATACGGGCTACTGTTCACTGGAGCTTTATAGCTCTAATTCGTCGTTTCTTTCTACCATGATCCACCGATGAGCATACGAACCGATTTTCCATGAATGCGCGTAGCACACCGTAGCAACCAGCATGTTTGCCGTTGATTGAGTAAACCAACGCGGGACAATCTGTATGTTGTGCTTGCGAGGTATGTGGCTAACAAAGCCAGCAGCCAACATAAGAACCGATGCCCCTGATTTTTTACTCCAACCCAAAAGCTCTGATGGCGTGGGCGTACTGGGTCGTTGCGACGAGTTGGCTTTGAACCGCCAGGCCCGTTGCGACCATCCCTCGTGTTCCGGTTCACCATTGGGGGGCAAAAGCAGATATAAGTTTGGCGGTCATGTTTGTTCTCCTCAAACAGCCGGTTTCAGAGCGTGAACGAATAAGTGACCAGCAATAAAGCTGCTGGTCACTTCCTTTGATGTGGCGCTGCGAGGCACCAACGGTGTCACATCAGAATCCTTAACCTCAGAACCATTGTCCAAAGCGACGGATGTAGAACGTCTTCATTGTCTGAGCGACGATGCAGTAGGCAAACAATGTGCCTGCAAGCCACGGGAAATATTCCCAAGGCAATGGCTGCAACCCGACCATGGCTCCAAGAGGTGAAAACGGAATATAGATTCCAATAGCCATAACCAGACCCGTCATCAGCATCACTGGAAGGGCAGCAGTGCTCTGGATAAATGGTATCTTCTGCGTGCGCAGCATATGAACAACCAGTGTCTGCGACAGCAGTCCCTCAATGAACCAGCCTGACTGGAACAGTGACTGCATTTCTGGTGTATTTGCCGCAAAGACATACCACATCAGCGCAAAGGTCGTGATGTCGAAGATTGATGAAGTTGGTCCAATCCAGATCATGAAGCGTCCGATGTTCCTTGCGTCCCATTTGCGCGGCTTGGCGAGAAACTCCTTGTCCATGCGATCCCATGGCAGGGAAAGCTGAGAAATATCGTACATCAGGTTCTGGATCAGCAGATGGATCGCAAGCATCGGCAGGAATGGTATGAAGGCACTTGCCACCAGAACCGAGAAAACGTTGCCGAAATTCGAGCTGGCAGTCATGTTCAGATACTTGATGATATTACCAAAGGTCTCACGCCCTTTGATAACACCTTCTTCGAGCACCATCAGGCTCTTTTCAAGCAGGATGATGTCAGCGGATTCCTTCGCAATATCTGTGCCGCTATCGACTGAAATCCCGACGTCCGCATCACGCAAGGCAGGCGCATCGTTGATACCATCGCCAAGGAAACCAACGGTATGGCCGTTTGCCTGTAGCGCTTTAAGAACACGCGATTTCTGCAATGGTGTGAGTTTTGCAAATACAGTTGTTTGCTCGACAGTGACGCGCAACGTCTCATCGCTCATCTTTTCGATATCGCGACCAAGGATAGGCGTGCCGGGTTCAAGCCCAACCTCACGACAAATCTTTGTAGTCACGACCTCATTATCACCTGTGAGGACTTTGACTGCCACACCATGGTCGGCAAGTGCTGCAATCGCTGGGCGTGCAGTTTCCTTTGGTGGGTCGAGGAAGGTGAGGAGACCTTGCACGACAAGCTCTCTTTCATCCGCAATCTCATAGCGAGCCATGACCTGTGTCGGGTCGATCTCTCGCGTTGCGACAACAAGCACGCGGAAACCATCGCGATTGTAATCGCGTGCCAGTTCGATAAGTGCGTTCCGACGCGTGTCGTCGAGTTGCATGGTTTCATTGCCATCTCGGATTGAAGTCGAGATTGCCAGCATCTCTTCAACCGCGCCCTTGCAGACCAGAAGATGCTCGCCGTTCAGGCCTTCAACGACAACAGACAGGCGGCGACGTATAAAGTCGAAAGGAAGCTCATCGACTTTATTGTAGGCGCGAGCTGAGGCCATGAGTGAAGGCGTTTCGTCAGCAAAGCCGATAACGGCCTGATCCATCAGGTTTTTCACACCACTCTGGTGATGGCTGTTCAGCCATGCCAGACGCAAGACACCCGGGTCGCGATCACCATGTACGTCGACGTGGTGCTCAAGAATTATCTTGTCCTGTGTCAGCGTTCCGGTCTTATCGGTGCAAAGTACGTCCATGGCGCCGAAATTCTGAATAGCATTCAGACGCTTCACCACGACCTTGCGGCGTGCCATTGCCATGGCACCCTTGGCGAGGTTTGACGAAACGATCATAGGCAACATTTCAGGCGTGAGGCCAACCGCCACAGCAAGCGCGAACATAAATGCATCTGGCCAATCGCCCTTGGTGAACCCGTTAATCAGGAGTACAATTGGCACCATCACCAGCATGAAGCGGATCAGCAACCAGCTCACACTATTGACCCCGCGATCAAAAGCCGTCTCGGCGCGGGATCCTGCGATAGCCTTGGCTAGCGAACCGAAATAGGTTCGAGCGCCTGTTGCGACCACCACGGCCGTTGCTGTACCACTGACGACATTGGTGCCCATAAAGCAGACAGTCGGCAGATCGAGCATATCCATCTGGTCACCCGAAGTGGCTGCTGCACTGGCAGATTTCTCCGCAACGGCACCAAGCGTGTCGTATTTCTCAACCGGCAGAGCTTCGCCCGTCAAAGCGGCCTGACTGACAAAGAGATCGCGTGATTCAAGCAGGCGCACGTCGGCAGGTATCATGTCCCCGGCGGAGAGCTTGACAATATCGCCGGCGACAAGCTGTGCCATTGGAACTTCGACTATTTTTGCTTCAGTGCTCCGGTCTGGGCCGCGCTCCTGTTTACGCAATACAGTTGCTGTCGTGCGCACCATAGCCTTGAGTGCGTCCGCAGCTTTGCCAGAGCGAAACTCCTGCCAGAAACGCAGCAACGCACTCAGGATAACCATTGTTACAATAATAGTAACGCCAGTATATTCGGGGTCTTCGGCGCTGCGCAGTGGCAGGATAATATCGGTTACTGACGAAATAGCGGCGAGCAGAATGAGAACCGCAATAAATGGGTTCCTGAATGCAAGCAGAAATTGCACAAAAGCATGCGGGCGCTTTTCATGCGCCACATGGTTCGGTCCGTCCCTGGCAAGCCGCTCAAGGGCTTCTGCCTCGCTGAGACCACTCAGACTTGTTCTGAAATTGGCGAGTGTAGTGTCGATATTGTTTTGCGCCTCGCGCATTGCACGCATCGACAGCTTCTTGTCATCCTTGAGCGCAGTCGGTGATTTGGGCTGTTTAACTATGGCATTCATGTCTCTATCCTCATGCCGCGAAGCCCGGCACAAGCATGGACATACTCATCCTGCTAAAGGACGCGCACCATCATGCCGTACCGTCGAAGCAACGTCCGGTTCGTTTGTTTGTAGAAATCGTGCGGCGGCCGCTCAGGCTGCATCAAACATGCAAGCTGAGCGGACCTACTGGGGTCATCGTCCATGGTCATTGTCCTCTTGTGAAAATGTATCTTCGCTATCATCTTTCGTCTGCAAGCATACTGCCCGCCCCATGCAGAGCCAGAAACGGGCAAGAGTGCTGGTTATCAGAACGAGTGATGTGGCTGAAAGCGCAATAATCTGAACAACATTGCTCATCAGTGCACCCAATTGGATGGCCGGTTCCGCTGACTGACAGCAAGGATCAATCCAAAGCGCTCCAGTACAGGCAAAGACTGATACGCGGCGAGCTCTTCGGAATCTTTGGTCCATCGGCATTCCAACCGCCCGTTTTGCGGATTAACGTGCCAGACCGCTGTCAGCGGAACGGCTTTACGAGCCGCATTATCGTTTATCGCATCAGCTACGGACAGGTTGCGATTTATGACTTGTCTGGGAGAAACAAATCTCCGAACGGCGGAACGCATGCGCGTGCCAAACCGCGCACCAAAATTGGCGATTACTGCAATATTCATCTCTTACCTCATGAGGCGCCACTGTGGGCGTCCGGGTAAGAGCATGAGATCAGCTCCTGCCAGACAACCCCAGTGGCGACGGCTTTCGACTACTGTCGCTGGGCATTGTGGTTTCCTGTTTTAAAGAACCGAACTCTACGGCTCCGACACAGTCGTCATTACCAGATGGCACCAAGATGAGCCATGGAAAAAAGCCCCTTTTGCAAGGTGCATTTCGGTACAAGGGATATACCAAAGTATAAACTGCGCTGCAAAGACCTGGCGTTACTGAAAAACACCGTATGGCAATCCGGCTCATCCATACCGCCCGAAAGCGTCGTCTTCCGCAGCTAACGAAAATGCGATTGCAATGCAGCTTACTACAACCAGAATTACTGAATGAAGTCTCAGAAAGCGCTGTTTAAAGATGATGGCTCCTTCAAATATTACAAATGTCATTGCAGAGTACAGACAATAGGTAGCAGCCTAATTTACTTGTTCAGAATCTTTATTTCAGGCAGTATTAACTTTCGCCTTGAATTTGTTCCGCAGGTTGAACTGGACGAAATAAATTGAGCAAAGAGCTGATTTTGTCGACCGACATGGTAGACGATAAAATTCGCGATGATTTTTGGCGTGATGTTCTCAAGCCTGTATTTGACATCTCAACACCGGATACCGAAAACCGCAATGGTTTCAATGGCAGCATCCGTTCACGTCCATTCGGTGAGATTCTTATCGGAACAACGACCTTTAACGGACAGCACTACCAACGGACATCGAAAATTATAGCGCATGGCGGCCTGGACCAGTATGTTGTTCAGGTCATGCTGGCTGGACATTTGCGCGGTAATTTTAACGGTGTCGATGTGTTGGCGGAACCCGGCGATATCTTGATCCTCGATCTTACTCAAACAATATCGAGCCATGTCGATGCTGGTTCGCGGATTACCGTCGTAATTCCTCGGGCGGAGCTGGAAAAAATCGTCGGATGGCGAAATCTCCATGGCGTTGTGCTGCGATCCAGTGCGCCGATGACGCGGTTGTTATTCGACTATCTGCGAAGTCTTGAAACTGTGGCTTCGGAGCTTCCTCCCCATGAGGCCGTCACTGCGCAGAACTCCATGATTTCGCTGCTCGCGGCCGGCATTACAGGGACATTAGATCGATTTGCAGAGATCACTTATGTCAATGTTACCATGCGCAAGAGCATACTCAGATATATCGATGAGAATCTGACCAACCCTGTTCTGGGACCTCATTCAATCGTCAAGCATTTCCGCGTTTCGAGATCGCATCTTTATAGGGCTTTTGAAATAGACGGCGGCGTCGCTAAGGTCATCCGCGATAAGCGACTGGATATTGCTTATCATCTCATTCTGGATCGAAAAGGCAAACCGCTCTCGCTCAAGGAGATAGCCTATAGGTGCGGCTTTCATGACGGCACTCAATTTACCAAGGCATTCAAGAGCCGCTTTGGCCATGCCCCAAAAGAGACGCTGGATACTTCAGGGGCGTTCCAGTTGGGCGATAATGGCGCTTTTAATTTTCACAATCATTTTTCTGAACGCGTTGCCAGGCTCGACCGCGAGGTAGATTCTTAAAGCGCATCCCGAAAAGCGGTAAACGGGTTTCAGACCAAGAACCACGTGCTGATGGGCGCGTGCTGAATTTTCAACGATGATGATGATTGTTATATTCTGTTTTTGCCAAACGGGAGCAGCACGGACATGCCGGTGTGGCCAGCTTCATATGTGTATCATATCTCAAAACAACAGCGCTGCTATTCCGAAAGCCGATCTCACTTTCTCGGGGTAAGTTCGATGTTTGCCTTATTAAGGGCAAATGCGCTTGATGTGGCTTATATAAAGTATAGTTTGTGTAAGTAATTCGATATATTTTAATTTATGAATATAATATATAGTTCAGTTAACAGAATTGTTAATCACTATATGTACAATGGCAGCATATAGTGTCATGAA
>NZ_NNRK01000012.1 GCF_002252475.1 Brucella rhizosphaerae
ATTTATGAGTGCACAGCCTAATGCGCTTGATTGCCTTGCCTCTGTGTTCCGGGCTTATGAGCAATCTCATGTATTTCCGACTAATCTGCCTCTAATTCAAGCGGTTTTATCAGCCGCTTGAAAAGTAGGCACTGATTTTTCGTCGCAGTAATTGAGGATATTAGCCCAGTGGCGCGTACTTGGCACCATCAACTGAAGATGGACGGCCTTCGAGGTTGAGCGCGCTGATGCGTTGTGGCGTCTCGGCAATGATCTTGCCGCGTTTGACGACGGTCAGACGGTTGGCTTTGAGACGCAGAGCTTCCAGTGGGTCACGTGCCTGCAACACCACGAAATCTGCATTACAACCTTTTTCAAGGCCGTAACCTTCAAGGCCAAGCGCCTTGGCTGAATTGACAGTGAGAGAATTGAAGACCTGCTTCTTGCCTTCAATCGACGTCATCTGCGCAACATGGACAGCCATATGGCCGACTTCGAGCATGTCGCCTGAGCCCATCGAATACCAAGGGTCCATAACGCAGTCATGGCCGAAGGCAACGTTCACGCCTGCTGCCATTAGTTCCGGTACACGTGTCATGCCGCGACGCTTCGGATAGGTGTCGGCACGGCCCTGAAGCGTGATGTTGATCAGCGGATTTGGAATGGCGTTCATTTCAGCTTCCGCAATCAGCGGAATGAGCTTGGAGACGTAATAATTGTCCATGGAATGCATGGAAGTAAGGTGCGAGCCGGATACGCGGCCCTGAAGACCGAAGCGCATTGTCTGCGCTGCCAGTGTTTCGACATGGCGCGACATTGGGTCATCGGTTTCATCGCAATGGATATCAACCGGCAGACCACGTTCTGCGGCGATGCGGCAGAGTTCTTCGAGTGAAGCTGCACCATCGGCCATGGTGCGCTCAAAATGCGGAATGCCGCCCACGACATCAAGGCCCATATCCAGCGAGCGATTGACAAGATCAACTGCACCGGGAGAACGATAATAACCATCCTGTGGGAAAGCCACGAGCTGAAGGTCGATATAAGGTTTAACCTTTTCGCGAACTTCGATCATTGCGGTCGCAGTAAGGAGGCGTGGATCACTTACATCGACATGGCTGCGGATGGCGAGCAAGCCCTGGCTGACGGCGAGGTCGCAATAGCGCAATGCGCGTTCAACCATGGCTTCAACGGTCAGCATGGGCTTTAATTCGCCCCAGAGTGCAATGCCTTCCAGCAGTGTACCGGAGCGGTTAAGGCGCGGCAAACCCAGCGAAAGTGTCGCGTCCATATGGAAATGTGGATCAACGAAGGGGGGGGTCACAAGGCGGTCGGAAGCATCGATTTCCCTGGCTGCCTGATGTTCGCCTTTTGAGGGGACGATATCGGCAATTTTGCCGTCCTTGACCAGAATGTCCTGCTTTTCACGTCCGTCGGGAAGATTGGCGTTTCTCACAATCAAATCGAACATCGGGCGGACCTTTCATATTTTGGGCAGGGTGAGCGGCGGCTAAAAGCGCGGCCCATTTTTCATTGCCTTATACCCAACTTTGCACGTGTGCAATGCTAACGCGGGCTTAAGGGGTCGTCATCCGCAACGTAAAATGCTAGGCCCCCAAAATACTCTTTGCAGGATCGTCATGTTCACCATCAGCCGCATTGAAACTATCAGCCAGGAGATCAAGAAGAGCCGGTTTCTGGCTGTTGCTGCACCCGTGGCTAATGAACAGGCAGCGAAGGATTTTCTGACTGAGCATTCCGATCTTGCGGCTAATCACAATTGCTGGGCGTGGCGGATAGGGCAGAATTATCGCTTCAGTGATGATGGTGAACCAAGCGGCACTGCGGGTAAGCCCATTCTGCAAGCAATCGATGGTCAGCAACTCGATAATATAGCGGTCGTCGTAACGCGCTGGTTTGGCGGCATATTGCTGGGCAGCGGCGGATTGATGCGAGCTTATGGTGGCACCGCTGCAATGTGTTTACGGCAAGCAGAAAAATCCGAAGTGATCCCGGTGACAGGTTTCTCGCTGGCTTGCGATTTTTCCGATCATGCTTTGTTAAAAGCTCGCCTTACGGCAGTCGAGCATGTGACGATTGCAAACGAGAATTTTACGGGAACAGGTGTCGAAATGAGCGGTGCGATGCCGCTCGCTGTTCAAGGCGAACTGGCGCAGCTCATCACCGACCTGACGCGCGGCAAGACGATCGTCAAATTTGAGGATTAAAGCGCTCCCGAAAAGTGTGAAGCGGCTTTCGGAGACATGCATACTAGATGCGCGTTAAAACAACGTGGTCTAAAGCGGCGGTTGCGACTTTCGGAGCGCTTCCGCCGAATAGTGCTTGCGCTTGTCCTCATACATCAGCAGGTCGGCACGCTTTGCAACCGTTTCCAGTTTTTCGCCTTGCATACTGGTGGCAGCACCCATTGAAAGCTCGACTTTCAGCTGCGAATAATACTGGTTATTGATGTCTACCAGTCGCCGGATATCTTCCATAACGGCCTCTGCGCCGCGCTCGTCGACATAAGGCAGAACAACTGCAAACTCGTCGCCGCCAATACGGGCGGCGTGACCCGGCAGTTTTACGGCTTCATTCAGAACTTCACCGATACGGCGCAGCAGACCATCGCCGCTTGCATGACCAAGCTGGTCGTTGGCAGCTTTCAAACCATTGAGATCAATGATGATGATCGAGACAAGTGCGTGTCCCTTGCGCTCAAGGCGATTGAGCTCGTCCACATAGAAAGCGCGATTGTGCAGCTTGGTCAGGACGTCGTGCTTGCCGAGATATTCGAGATAGGCTTCGGCTTTCTTGCGGGCGGTGATGTCAGCAAGTGCGACCTGAACAAGCGACCAGTCTTCTTCATGACCCGGCAGGACCGAGAATTGCAGGAGCAAATGCCGCTCGGAGCCATCAAGCGCATAATTGACAACTTCGCGCCGCTGAAACAGCACGCCATTCCACAGATCAATCAGCTGCTCGCGGAAGTTCGTTTCCATATCGCCTTTGAAAATATGCGGCAGGTTTTGCAGAAGTGTCTTTTTGTCGGGCGCGAGAAACAGCTCGAGCGTTTCACGATTGATATCGAGAACACGGATTTCACTCATGCACTGACGCACGAATTCCGGATGCACATCTGTGAAAACGCGGAAATCGACGATGCCGCGCTCGCGGATATCGTTCATCAGCTGTTTGATACGGCTGAAATCTTCAACCCAGAGCGAAACTGGCGAATGCTCAAACAGACCTTCGGCGTGCTGTTTATGCTTGCTTTGCTCACGCCGGGCTTCTTCGCGCGCAGTCACATCTTCAATGGACAGAAGAACGCGATCCCAGCTGTGCTCGTAGCCTGGTAACACCAGGCCCTTGAGCTGGATGTCGAGGCGCTTGCCACCCAGCGAATAATTGACGGTATCACTGATGAAAGCGTTGTCACCGTTCCAGAGTTGCACCATCTCATTGATGTGCGGTTCAAGCATGTCGTCGCGGAATACATGATCGAGGTTCTCGATCAGATGATTGACATCGCGGGCCTCGTATAACGCCAGCGTCTTGCGATTGACTTTGAGAACACGGATCAGGCTTGTGCAGATGCGCAAGCGGCTCGTATCTTCTTTCAGGAAGGTTCTGAGGTCCGTAACGCCGAGTTTCCGCCATTGTTCGAACTGCTCGCGTAATCCGCTGTAGTCTTCAAGCCACAGGGAAATTGGCGCTAGCTCAAAGACATTGGCACCGTCATTCAAGGCAGATTCAATATTCATGGTTCGGCTCTAAACCTGAGGCGTCCGTGCAAGAAGCGCAGATCAAACTGGAAAATAATGACCGCCTTATATTATGCGATGAGAAGATAGACCAGCAATTATGTCGGTTGCTATGTTTATTAACCAAAACTCGTAGCGATTGCTTAAAGGGCAGTTTGGTAGAGACAAGCCCATCAATAACAATTATCGATTGTATATAAAACTGATCATTGTTCATTTGTGCTTTCGTCTTAAGCGTTGCCGAGGGGGCTTGGCGGACGAGAGTTGCCGGGGCGGGTTTGAGGGTGATGACAAAAAATGGATGAGCGACTTAAAAGTCAGGACGTGCCTCTGGCCGTGGATCTCGACGGAACGCTCATCGCAACCGACTTGCTTTGGGAGAGCGCTTTCGTTCTTCTTAAGAAGAATGCTCTCTATGTTTTTCTGTTCCCATTCTGGCTCTTGTCGGGCAAGGCCTATCTCAAGCAGCAAATTGCGCGCCGTATCGTGATTGATGCTTCATTGTTGCCGTATCGTAAAGAATTTCTCGATTATCTTCGTCAGGAACATGCGCGGGGTCGCAGGCTGGTTCTGGCGACCGCAGCAGCGGAGCCACTGGCGCAGTCGGTTGCGTCGGAGCTCGGTATTTTTGAGACTGTTTTGGCCACAACCGGCAGCAACAATCTTTCTTCGCATAACAAAGCGCGCGCACTTACAGAGCATTATGGCCCCAAAGGCTTTGACTATGCCGGTAATGATCGCGCCGATATTGCGGTCTTTGCGGCTGCGCGAGATGTAGTTGTTGTTGCGCCGGATCGGGCTGCCGCGCGTTTTCAAATGGCCAATGGCAGTCGGCTCTTTGAGAAAAAAGCGACAGGCATCAAACCCTATCTGAAAATGTTGCGTGTCCATCAATGGCTCAAGAACCTGCTGGTTTTTGTGCCCGCGATCCTCGCTCACACGATCTTCTTTCCTGAAGTGTTGCTGGCTTCGGTTCTGGCCTTCGTCGCCTTTTCTGCGGCCGCCTCAGCGATCTATATTCTCAATGATATCATTGATCTGCCGCTTGATCGCCAGCATACCAGAAAGCGCTCGCGCCCTTTTGCAAGCGGTGTTCTGAGCATTCCGTTCGGCCTCAAGGTTTCAGCACTGCTTTTGCTGATTGCAGCCGCAACCTGCTTTTTCCTGCCGCCGATTTTTGCGCTGGTGATCGGTCTTTATCTGGTTGCAACGACAGCCTATTCGCTGGTGCTGAAGCGGGCATTGCTGGTTGACGTCATCTGCCTTGCAGCACTTTACACCTTGAGGCTGTTGGGCGGCACGGCAGCGACCGAAATTCCGCAGTCTTTCTGGCTGATGGCTTTTGCAATGTTCTTCTTCCTGTCGCTGGCGCTGGTGAAACGCTACGTCGAGTTGCAGCACTCGACGGTTACAGAAAAAGATCGTATCGCCGGTCGTGGCTATCGTCCTGAAGACAGAGATATTGTTGGTCAAAGCGGGGTTGCTTCCGGCTTCACCGCCGTGGTGGTTCTGGCGCTTTATATCAACAGTGCCGCTGTTCAGGAGCTTTATACCTATCCATGGCTGATCTGGCCGTTGGTGCCGATTGTTCTCTACATCATCATGCGTGTGTGGATATTGGCGCATCGCAAGGAAATGGACGATGATCCCGTCGTTTTCCTCGCCAATGACTGGCGCAGCCAGGTCGTGATCGCGATTGGTGCTGTATTGCTGTTCGTAGCCGGGATGCGTTGATGGACCAGTCGTTCGACAGCTTTGGGCGCATTGATCGCCACAGGCGAAACGCAATTGCGTTTGATGAAGTATGGTCCGAGCTGGAGGGTGTTAAAAGCCTGCTCGCCTATGGCAACGGGCGCTCTTATGGCGACAGCTGTCATAACGATGCCGGATTGCTTGTACCGATGCGCCCGCATGGTCGCATTGTAGGTTTCGACGTTCATACGGGTATTCTCGAAGCGGAATCCGGCGTGATGTTGAGCGATATCATCTCAGCTGTCGCACCCCATGGCTATTTTCTACCGGTGACGCCCGGTACGCGGTTTGTGACGCTGGGTGGTGCGATCGCCAATGATGTGCATGGCAAGAACCACCATTTGCGTGGAACATTCGGCAGGCATGTTGAAAGCCTCGAACTACTACGGTCCGACGGCGTGCACTACATCTGTTCAAGCGGTGAAAATGCCGAACTCTTTGCAGCAACGATTGGTGGTATGGGTCTCACCGGCCTGATCCTCAATGCCCGCATCCGGCTGATGCCGGTTGCGTCTCTTGATATCGAAGAACGCATTACGCCTTTCCAAAGTCTGTCCGAATATTTTGCAATCGCGGAAGATTCCGACCACCAGAATGAATATTCGGTTGCTTGGGTCGATCAGCTGGCCAGTGGTCGTTCTGAGGGGCGTGGCGTATTATTGACCGGCAACCACGGGATGAATGGCAATCACAACGGGCGGATCGGCGAAGCCAAACTCGGCCTGCCATTCGATCTGCCGTTTTCAATGTTGAACCGACCGAGCCTGACCGCATTCAATACTCTCTATTACCATGCCAAACGTCGCAAGCAGGAGCCGCATCTGGTGAGCTTCGCGAGTTTCTTCTATCCGCTCGACGGCTTGCGCAACTGGAACAGGCTTTATGGTCCTGCCGGTCTTTACCAGCATCAAAGCGTGATACCCTTTGACCAGGCTGAACGCGTTATTCCTGCCATGTTGGCTGCAAGCCGCGCGGCAGGTCAGGCATCATTCCTGACGGTGTTGAAGCGTTTTGGTGATGTGCGTTCGCCAGGGCTGCTGTCATTCCCGAAGCCGGGATATACTCTGACGATGGATTTCCCCAATCGAGGGCGGAAGACCCTTGAACTGTTGGGGCAACTCGACAGCATGACAATCGAGGCGGGCGGGCGCGTTAATCCTTATAAGGATCAGCGTATGAGTGCTCAGACATTTAAAGCGGGCTTTGCAGAATGGCAGCAGCTTGAGCAAATGCGCGATGCGCGTTTCTGCTCGGATTTCTGGCGACGTACCGCTTTGGAGCGCATCCCGAAAACTGTGTAACGGTTTTCGGACATGATGCGCGACAGAACAAAAATCAGAGCGCCGATCTGAGCATATCAAATCGACAAGCGCACGGACCAATTAACGACGGGACACAACATGAAATATATCCCATTCATTCTTTTCACGGTCATGACCAATGCGGCCGCCCAGCTGCTGCTCAAATATGGCATGATCACGCTTGGCCCGGTCAGCTTTTCGGCTGATACGCTGATCCAGCGCGTTTTCCAGATCGTGTTCAATCCATGGGTTTTCGCGGGTCTGTTCATGTTTGTGATCTCAATGGCCTCACATCTTTATGTGCTCTCGAAAGTCGACTTATCCTTTGCGTATCCTTTCCTGAGCCTCGCCTATGTTGCGGTTGCGCTTTTCGCGTGGCTTTTGTTCAAGGAAGAACTGGGCGCCTACAAGATCGCGGGTATCGCCTTCATTTGCATCGGAACAGTGCTGATCGCGCAAAGCGGTAAGACGCCGAATGCCGAACAGAACGCAGCGGTTCAAGACCGTTCGCCAGTTTAGTTTTTTACAGTCGGGGCTTGATTATGAGACATATTATTTTTGGTGGTGATGGTTTTGTGGGGCGCTATCTGGCTCCCATGCTCCTTGCCGATGGGCATGAAGTTATCGTCGCGGATATCGTGAAAAGCGATCTCGCACATTATAGCGAGGTGACGTTTGTCCATACCGATGTGACCGACCCGGAAGCGATCCGCAAACTTGGCATTCGCGCCGATGACATGGTCTATAATCTGTCGGCCAAGATGCTGTCGCCGCTTCAGGTGCGCGCCAAACGCCACGATTTCTTTTTCCCGGTCAATTATTACGGCACGGAAAATATTATCAAGGCGATGGACGAGGCGGGTGCAAAACGCCTCGTGCATTTCACGACAGATATGGTCTATGGCCACACCTATGTCTGGCCGCAAAAGGAAGATCACCCTTGCAATCCGCTTGGTGAATATGGCCTGTCGAAGTTTAGAACCGAGGAGCTGGCTGCGGAATGGCGCACGCGCGGGATGAATATTTCGCTGTTCCGTCCGCGTCTGATTATCGGACCAGGACGCCTTGGCATTCTGGAAAAGCTGTTCAAGCTCATCGATAATAACCTGCCGGTGCCAATGATCGGTTCAGGCAAGAACCCTTATCAGTTCATTTCGGTCTTCGACTGCGCCTCTGCGGCTTATGCGGCCTTCAAGGCCGGCGTGCCCAACGATGTATATAATCTCGGTTCGCTCAACCCGCCGCCGGTGCGTAAACTGCTGGGTGATCTGGTCAAACACGCGGGATCGAAATCCATTCTGGTGCCAACGCCTGCGTGGGCCGTCAAGCGCACGCTGGACTTTCTTGACTGGCTCAACAAGCCATTGATGGACCCGGAGCAATATCTGATTGCCGATGAAATGTGCGTTCTGGATGTGTCAAAAGGCGAACGGGAATTGGGTTGGGTGCCGCAGTATCGTGATGAGGACATGCTGATCGCAGCCTATAGCGAATATCGCAAGAAACTTGCCGATGCATCGAAGGCGGCGTGAGGATAAAACCATGACAAAGACAGTTACAACACATGATCCGATTGTGGTTGCCAACCACACGCCGAAGCCGAAACTTCTGACAGTAGAAGACGCCAAGGCGCTCGATCTGCCGCGCATGACGGAACTTTTCACCGGACATCTTAATCCGGGACAGCTGCATTTCATGAAGCTGCTCGGGTTTCACAAGGTGAAAATCGAACGTGCCGAAGGCATGTATTATATTGATCAGAACGGTCGCAAGATACTTGATTTCTTCGGCGGCTTTGGTTCGCTGGCACTTGGTCATAATCATCCGCGCATTCTCGAGGCGCGCGCCAAATTTCAGGAAGAAATGCGGCACGAAATCGCCATCGCGTTTATGTCGCAATATGCGGCTGCATTGGCCTATGACATTGCAGCCTGTTCACCGGGCGATCTTGATATGGTCTTCCTTGGCTCATCTGGCTCGGAAGCCATGGAAGCCGCGATCAAGGTTGCAGAACGCGCCGCAGGCCCGAAGAAGCCTAAGATTGTTTATGCAGAAAACTCGTTCCACGGCAAAACGAAGGGCGTTCTGTCGATCACAGATGGCGGACTTTACCGCGGCGAGTTCAAACTGGTCGACAATACCGTTCGAGTGCCGTTTGGTGATATCGAAGCGATTGAAAATGCGTTCCGTTCTGATCCGGAAATCGGCGTGATTGTACTTGAAACCGTTCAGGGTGGCGGTGGCATCATTCAGGCCGATACTGCCTTCTGGCAGAAGCTGCGTCAGCTTTGTGATCAGTATGGCGTGATCTGGATTGCCGATGAAGTGCAGTGCGGCTTTGGCCGTACCGGCAAGTTCTATGCCTTTGAACATTACGGCGTCATTCCCGATGTCACGGCCCTTGCCAAGTCACTCGGCGGCGGCAAGACGGCGATGGCGGCGATGATCGCTAAGCGCGACGTTTATATGAAAGCTTACGGCACACCAAAAACCGCGATGATCCATGCCATGGCAACGTTTGGCGGTATCGGCGAAGCCTGTATTACTTCGATTGAGACAATCAACGTACTTTACGACGAGCATCTGATCGATAATTCGGCTGAAACCGGTGATTATCTGCTTGATCGTCTGAAGGAGCTGCACGGACGATATCCGACGCTCATCAAGGATGTGCGCGGCAAGGGCATGATGGTGGGGCTTGAGTTCCATGATTTCTCAAAGGCTATGCCGATGGTTCTGCGCCCAGTGCTGGCCATGCTGGATGACAAGCTGAAAGGTTCGCTGCCGGGCTTTATCGGCAGTCACCTGCTGCGTGATCATGGCGTGCTGGTGGCTTTCACCGAGTATAATCGCAACGTGATCCGGCTTGAGCCGCCATTGATCTGCACACGCGCGCATGTTGATGAGTTCATCGCAGCGCTCGATGAGGTTCTGGGACGCGGCATTGTCGGTATCGTCAAGGATTTCGTGAAAGCGCAAATCAAGTAGAAATTAAAGGCCGGATGGTTTCATCCGGCCTTTCGCTTTGCCCGCTCTATTTTTGCAGAATGCCGGGGCGCAGCAACAAATCCCAGCACGCATCAAGCGGCACAACTTGGCGATCTTTGAGCGCATCTGCGTAAATTTCCTGCAATGCAAGACGCGTTGTCGTCATAGGACATTTAGGACGCAGAACGCCGTCGGTTGCTTCAACCGCCGCTCTGGTTTCAGGCGTCATCGCAGGGACAGTGCGGAACGGATCTGCGCCGATCTGGATTTTCCGTGTCGCTTCGCGGTCAAGCAGCCACGGAAAAGGATCGGTAAAATCGAGTGTCATCAGCGTTTTGAGATGAACGCCAGTGCTACTCTCGAACTTTCGGAAGGCTTTGACGGCTTCATCAGCGGAAATGATCCAGTACATCTGATAATCAAGCTCTGAATAAAGCCGCCAGCTTGGCAACTGGCCTTGCGTTGCCAATGCTTCGTAGGGCGCCGAATAATCGGCATAATGCACCGGCAGCAACTTCGCCCGATCCATAATGTCCGGTCTGGCGGACACCTGGCGCATGTTTTTAAGCTCTGTTACAGGCGGATGGACATAGGTGGGCGCTACCGCAATGGCGCGCAAAGTCTTGTGCGTAACCTTGCTGAAGGTCGGGATTACGCAGAAGGCCGCAAGCACCAGAAAAGCAATCTTTGCCTTGCCTTCAACGCGTTTGACGCGTTGGTATATCATCAGCAAAACGGGCCAGATGAAGATGAATTCCTGACTGCCGGTATTCTGTGTTTCCAGAATGATGCCGCCAAGCAGTATGGCTGCGAGCCATACGGAACTGCGGTCAAAAAAGCGGGTGGCAACAGTGCCGCGTGTCATTTCAATCCAGAATAGCACCAGAACGAGAATTGCTGTCGGCAGGACCACATCGAGTTTGCCAGATAAGACCGTTAAAAAACGTGGCAGCAGCGCGTCTTCATTCAGAGCCACAAGCTGCTCGATATCGGCGAGATAGGCCGAAATCATGTGGCCGTTTAGTTCGAGCGCGGCCGCTCCAATCAGTGTTATGGCGGCAGCAATCAAAACGGTTCTGATCGATAAGCGCCCTGCAAGAAGTGCCGTCAGCCCGAACAGACCACCAACCAGAAACCCTGTGATCTTCGTGAGAAACAAAGCAAGCATTGCGACAGCACAAAAGGCTGCAAGCTTGCGACCGTTCGCAATGAACATCAGGCCGCATGTCAGCACATAGAGCAACAGCGACACTTGCCGGTTATAGATGCCGAAGCCGTCCAGACCGGGATAGGAAGTGTAGGTCTGCACATTGGCAGGGAATATGGCGAAGGCGAGAAACGGAATGAGAAGCGCAAAGGCAAGCGTTCGGCTTTTGCTTCCCACTTCAGAGAGAACCACGATCATCAGTGGTGCTGCCACGATAAGTGTCGACCATTGCACAAGCAGCAGGGATTGTGCCTGCGGAAACAGCTTCATTCCCCAGGAGAAGAGATAATATCCCAGCGGGCCTACAGGGGTGAAGAAATCAACCGAGGGAATTTGTCCGGTGTTAATGCGCTGTGCTGCATCAAGATAGAGATAGGTATCCCAATACATGGGGCCGATTGGCACGGTCAGCGGGATGCTCAACAGACCCACCAATGCAACAAGTGCAAGCAGCATCCAGAAGATTGGGCCGCCGGCAAAGCGTGTTTTTCCGTTTTCTCTATCAGGCGCTGAAGAGACTGAAATTTTCAAATTCTGCCCCCGCTCCTTTGAAATGGCTCTGTGTTATACCCTTTCTATCGCGGATATGTTTAAAAACTCCAAAACACGCCTTGCGCTCACAATTTACCGCAATATGGTGCCGCAATCTTATTAAATCGGAGTTGAATGTTGCAGAGCGTCGATGTTTTGGTGATAGGCGCTGGCGCTGCTGGCATGATGTGCGCGATCGAGGCCGCAAAGCGCGGTCGTTCTGTATTGGTCTTGGACCACGCGAAAAAGCCCGGTGACAAGATCCGCATTTCCGGGGGCGGTCGCTGCAACTTTACCAATATTCATGCGAGCCCGAAGAACTTCCTGTCGCAAAATCCACATTTCTGCATTTCGGCACTAAGCCGTTATACGCAGCGCGATTTCATCAAGCTCGTGGAGAAGTACCGCATCGCTTATCACGAGAAGACGCTTGGCCAATTGTTTTGCGATGGTTCCGCAACGCAGATCATCGATATGTTGCTTGATGAAATGCAGCGCCATGGTGCACGATTGTTGCTCGAAACATCGGTCGAGAACGTCGAGAAGACCGATCGAGGTTTCGTCATCCGGCATTCCGGCGGCACCGTTTCTTCCAAAGCGCTGGTCATTGCCACCGGTGGTAAATCCATTCCGAAGATGGGTGCGACAGGCTTTGGCTATGACGTTGCCGCGCGTTTCGGTGTGCGCATTGTTGAGACGCGCCCCGGTCTGGTTCCGCTGACCTTCGAGCCGCACTTGCTTGAGCGATTGAAACCGCTTGCAGGCGTTGCCGTTGATGCGGTGGTTTCATGCAAGAAAACAAAATTTGCCGAGGCGATGCTGTTCACGCATCGCGGTATCAGTGGACCGTCCATTCTTCAGATTTCATCATACTGGCGTGAAGGCGATGAGATCGTCATCTCCATGCTGCCAAAGACTGACCTGTTTGAAGCTCTCAGAGAGCAGCGCTCTAAAAACGGCAAGCAGGCACTACAAACGGCTTTATCATTCTTCATCCCCAGGAAGCTCGCGCAGCTGATCGCGGCAGATTTTCCGGCAACCAACCTTGCCGATCTGTCAGACGCTGTGTTGCGCCGTGCCGCGGCTGCGGTCAATGACTGGCATGTTAAGCCCGCCGGTTCGGAAGGTTATCGGACTGCGGAAGTCACATTGGGCGGGGTCGATACGCGCGATATCGATTCCAAAACCATGGAAGCCAAGAACGTACCCGGCCTTTATTTCATTGGCGAGGTGGTCGATGTGACCGGCTGGCTTGGCGGCTATAATTTCCAGTGGGCGTGGTCGTCCGGCTGGTGTGCAGGACAAGTGGCTTAAGGCTTAACCAGACTGTCGGCGAGCTTCGGCGGATATTCAAGTTCGATTTCATTCTCGCCGTAGATGAAACCGCTGAGGCCCGGGCCTGTGATGATCGGGCGAATACGATACCTGCCAGGTGTAATGTCGGGTGGGAAGAACAGCGGATAGGCGTCCTGTCCGTCATTATCGTGATAGATCACATGCTGATCGCCACGTTTCTCAATCGGATTATCGTCGAGCATATGGCTTTCCCCCGGTGCCAGCGTCTGGCTTGAGAGATCATACAGCTTGTGGGCTACGCGCGTTCCGTTATCTCCATTGAAGAGAAGAAATAGTTCAGCATTGGAAAGCTCGACGTCCGTATCGCTGGTATTCCTGATCATTAGCGTGAAAAGATTGCGATAATAATCCGGGTTTTCAGTTGTATCTCCATAATCAGTGAGGCCGAGGGAGACCATTTGAGGCCTGCTTCCATTGGCGTCATAGCGGGAGACCAGATCATAAGCGTGCTTAAGGGAAATCCAGCCGCCGCGCAGGGTATCGCTGCCTTCACGGGCGAACTGCATAAAGTCGCCACTGAACGCAAGGATGCGAACCGTTTCACCTTTGACAACGTGGGCCGGTGTCCTGCTTTGCAAGTCCGCCGCGCTATATACTTCCAGTGTATCGACAGGGACTTCCCAGCTGTTCTCTATGTCGTCGCTGGGAATGACTGTCTCCAGCGTGATATTGCCTTGCCGATCATAGGACACCATGCGGGCGGGCCGGTTGAGATAGGGCCATTGCCAGACTTCTTCGTTGGGGCGGGATTGCTCAAGCAAATATGCAGAACCGTCACTGTCTATCTGCACAACATCGACGCGTGGGTCTTCGCCCGCAAAGTTGCAGCTGCTCCTGATGGCTTTTCTGCTTTCGACCAACTCGACATTCCATAAGCCGCCGCAGTTAAGTCGTTCACTGAATTCGTCTGAGAAATCGAGCGATGCGTAGGATTTTGTCGCTGGTTTATAGAGAAACAGACCGAAACCCGTATCCGTACTCTCGCTCGTGTTTGCTCCAAGCGCTACATCGGGGAATCCATCAAAATTGAAGTCTGCGACGGTAAAGATGGGATCACCATCAAAGTTTGCGGCCCATTCAGCATCAATCATCATGAGTTCTGAACCGTCGGGCTGCACAATGACATAGCCTTTATCGGCCTTTGCCACATGCGCAGTCACACCTGTTTCAGGTGTCAGCCGCTGTAATACTTCCGCAGCCGATGAAGCTGCCGGCAAGCTGAGAGAGAAACAAACGAGGGTAAGCCCAAACAGAGAGAAGCGGGAAAGCTGTGTCATCTTGAACGCATTTTTATGAATGAATAAGACTGCTTACATGATCCCGCCAGAAAGTGGGAGTATCCGCATTCATTATCTTCAAGCGGGTTCAGTCGTTTAAGTGTGTCGTCCGGTCGCGCTTGATGGAACCTGCTTGTTCCTTGGTTGCGATTCGCGTATCGCCTAAGAGAACGGATGAGGATGGAGGTCGTCCGAATGCCGCAAAGAAATTCTCCCCTGGCGCCGTTTCAGTATGGAACTTTTCGCGCCTTATGGTCTGCCACGCTATTTTCAAACCTCGGCGGTCTGGTGCAGACGGTCGGCGCAGGCTGGATGATGGCCACTATTGCGCGCTCGGATGATATGGTTGCACTGGTTCAGGCATCCACCACTTTGCCAGTGATGATCTTCTCGGTTGCGGCGGGCGCACTTGCAGATAATTTTGATCGCCGTCGCATCATGCTGACCGCTCAGATTCTGCTGCTTGTCATCTCGGTTGCGCTTGCGGCGTTCGCTTATCTTGGCGTGTTGACGCCATGGATGTTGCTCGGCTTCACCTTTCTCATCGGTTGTGGCGGTGCGTTGCATAATCCGTCATGGCAGGCATCCATGGGTGACATTGTTCCCAGAACAGATTTGCCTGCGGCGGTTGCGCTTAACTCGATGAGTTTCAATCTGATGCGCAGCATTGGCCCGGCAATTGGCGGCGCAATTGTTGCGGCAGCAGGCGCTGCTTTTGCCTTCATTTTCAACGCTTTCAGCTACTGCGCGCTTATTCTGGCACTTTGGCGATGGCAACCACAAACGACAAAATCCACTTTGCCTCGTGAAGCATTTGGACCTGCCATGGTCGCGGGGCTCCGTTATGTGGCCATGTCGCCAAACCTTCTGAAAGTCATGTTTCGCGGCTTTCTGTTCGGCCTGTCTGCCATTGTCATTCTTGCGTTATTGCCACTTGTGGCGCGTGACCTCGTTAAAGGTACTGCGCTGACATATGGCATCATGCTCGGCTTTTTCGGAATAGGTGCTATTGGCGGTGCGCTTTCAAGTGCCAGATTGCGAGAGCTGCTTGGCAATGAATGGCTCGTGCGCGGTGCTTTTGTTGCCTTTGCGCTGAGCTGTGTTTTGCTTTCTGTCAGCCGCAGTATCTGGATGAGCTGCATTTTCCTGCTTCCCGCAGGACTGTCCTGGGTACTTGCGCTTTCGTTGTTCAATGTGACGGTGCAGCTTTCCACTCCGCGCTGGGTGGTTGGCCGTGCACTGGCGCTTTATCAGACGGCCACGTTTGGTGGTATGGCAGCGGGTAGCTGGCTGTGGGGTTCGGTTGCAGATGATTTTGGCGTTCCGGGTGCATTGCTGGCAGCAGCCAGTGTTTTGCTCTTCGGTGCACTTGTCGGGTTTCTGCTGCCGCAGCCGGAATTTGAATCGCTTAATCTCGATCCGCTCAACCGCTTCAGCGAACCGCAATTGCGCCTTGATCTCAGGTCGCGCAGTGGCCCGATCATGATCATGGTGGATTATAAAATCGCTCAGGAAGATGTGCCGGCGTTTCTGGCAGCAATGGCGCTGCGGCGGCGTATCCGTATTCGCGATGGCGCACGACAATGGGCGTTGCTGCGCGATCTGGAAAACCCGGAAACATGGACGGAAAGCTATCACGTTCCGACATGGGTGGAATATGTGCGTCACAATCAGCGACGCACGCAGTCTGATGCGGAAGTTTCAGAAAGACTGTTTGCGCTGCATAAGGGGGCAACGCCCCCTCTGGTTCATCGCATGATAGAGCGGCAGACCGTATCCATTCACGATGACATGCCGCTCAAGGCGCATCTCGATTTGACGTGAGGCCGCCATACCAAGGTGCTAAGATGCTGACGCATAACGCCTTGAAAACGTTCAGTCGCCACACAGGCTCATCCAATATCCGATGGGTGCAACTCATCGGATATTGGTATCAGTTTCAGGCTGCTGAAAACTCGGTCTTTGCAATCTGGTTACGACCGCTTTTCTTGCTTGTGTAAAGCTGGTGATCGGCGTGCTGTAGCCAAAGAGAGCCACCCATATCCGGATGGGTACGTGCCGACGCAATCCCCATGCTGACCGTTACGTTGGTGCTGACTTCTGAACCGGGATGAGGAATGTTCAGCGACTGGATCTGAAACTGGATTTCATGAGCAGTGGCCAATGCTGTTTCAAGATCGGCACCGGGTAGAACACAGGCAAATTCCTCGCCGCCATAACGTGCAGTCATGCCTGACACCTTATGCACTGCGCGGTTCAGAGCGGCCGCGACCATGGCAATGCATCTGTCGCCTTCAGGATGACCATAGGTGTCGTTGAAGAGCTTGAAGAAATCGATGTCGAGCATGATGACAGAAAGCCAAGCGCCAGAAGGCGCAAGGCGCGAGATTTCTCCCGCCAGAATGACTTCCAGCTGCCGGCGGTTGCTGAGACCGGTCAAAGCGTCGGTGACAGCCATTTGAGCAAGCTGATCACGCAGGCGCTTGAGCTCAATATGATTGGAGACACGTGCGCGCAAAACAACCGGATTGATCGGCTTTGTTACATAATCGATGGCACCCAGTGAAAGGCCGCGGACCTCTGCCTCCTGATCATCGAGACCTGTTGTGAAAATAACCGGAACATCAGCCAGAAGGCGATCATTCTTAAGGCGCACGCAGACTTCATAGCCATCGAGGCCCGGCATCATGACATCGAGCAAAATCAGATCCGGTAAAACCGAACGGGCGACCTCCAAGGCCTGTTCACCAGATGTAGCGAAGCAGATTTCATAGTGGTCTTCCAGCACCGCGTTCATGATCTCGATGTTTGAAACTTCGTCATCGACGATCAGGACGGTTGCACGATCAGGCATTCATTATACTCCGGTAGTGTTTAGATCACCGCGTGGTTTTTATAATCTACGGCGAATTCCAGAGCGGCTCTTGTTCGGAATGAACGATTGAAACGGCTCTAAGTTCGCTGTGAACAATAGCTTCGGCCAGTGATGGCTGAAGCCATTGCGCAGCAAGTGATGATTAAGTTGCTAAAGGACGGTCCTCAGCAAAAGCTTCGTCCAGATTGCGCAGGGCTTGCTCGTAATCGAGCTTGTCCAACGCAGTTTTTGCCGCCCGCAAGGCTTCCGCATTATCGCCTTGGCTGGCATCAGAGCCAAGCAGTTGGAGCAATGCATCGAAACTGCTGCGAGCGCGCATGCTCCGGCGGGTGAGGAGGTCGCGCAGCGTCGTTACAGCCGATGCAATATCTGCGGATTGCGCACTTGTGCTTGTTTGTGGCGCGGCCGCTGCGGCCTGATCTTTCAGACTCGCCGCAGCTTTTAAGGCCGGCTTCAGCGCAGAGTTGAGCGCTGAAAGTGTTGGCTCCAGGCCAACCAGCTGTTCGTTGGCGATCGCCAGTTCCACTTCGGCAGAAATACGCGCAATTTCTGGCAGTTCCAGCGATGCTGCAACACCTTTGAGCGTATGCGCAAGACGTCGCGCGCCGGTCAGGTCGCCCTTGGCGATCTGATCCATCAGGGATTTTATGACGTTCTGAAAATCATCATGGAAACTGATGATGAGACGACGCAGCAGAGCCTGTTTTCCGTTCACACGCACCAGTGCCCGTGTCAGGTCGAATGGCGGAAGACGCTCGGGAAGATCGGCCTGAGTGACCTCAATCCTGCTTTCCTGCAATGGTGCAGAGGTCAGATCGACCCGGCGCGGCTTCATCCAGCGCTCAAGCGTTCCGATCAGCACACTCGGATCGATTGGTTTGGCGACGTGATCGTTCATACCGGCTTCCGCACATCTGCGGCGCTCTTCTTCATAGGCGTGCGCAGTCAACGCAATGATGGGTAGGGCATCCGGACTCCAGTCGCGACGAATATGACGGGTGGCTTCCAGCCCGTCCATTTCCGGCATCTGAACATCCATCAGCACAGCTGAATAGAGTGAGCCGGATCGCGCAACGCTTTCGCAGGCAATGCGACCGTTTTCTGCTGTATCCACGTCAAGACCCGCATCACACAGGAGTTGATAAGCAATTTCGCGATTAATCGCATTGTCTTCGACCAGCAGGACATGCGCACCGCGCAACGGTTCTGCGATCAATTCAGAATCCCTTGCTTCGTCCTTGGCATCTTTGGACAATGGGAAAAGCATGTTCAGCGTTTGCAGGATTTGTTGGGCTTCGATGGGTTTGGGCAGGTAGGCAGCAATGCCGGCACGTGACGCTTTTTCCTTGAACTCGTCACTGCCATAGGCGGTAATCAGGACAATTTCCGGCAATTTGGCAAGCTTTGCATTGGCATAGAGACTGCCCACTGTTTCCATGCCGTCCATGCCCGGCATTTTCCAGTCGAGCAGCAGCAAATCATACGGCTGGCCGCGTTGGAACGCGGTTTCCAGTGCGCCGATAACCTCGGTGCCCGATGCGACCAGATCGACCTGGATCGACCAGTCCGCGAAAAGGCTTTGCAGAATTTCGCGGGAAGCCGGGTTGTCATCCGCAACAAGTATCCGAAGCTTCTGAATATGCGCTTGCGGTCTTTCGACAATTGCATGCGTTCGGTCGACGTTGCCAAGAGTGGTCGTGACTGTGAAGACACTGCCTTGGCCGGGAGTGCTGAGCACGGTGATGTCACCACCCATCTGTTCGGCAATCTGCTTGCTGATGACCAGCCCGAGCCCTGTGCCGCCGAAGCGACGTGTGGTCGAGCTGTCGGCCTGCGAGAATGAGCTGAACAGTTTGGATTGCTGGTCGGGCGTCATGCCGATACCGGTATCGGCAACAGCAATCTGCAATCTATAATCGCCGCTATCTGTCGCTTTGCCGCCTACACGAAGTGTCACCGAGCCGTTCTCGCTGAACTTGATGGCATTGCTCATCAGATTGAGCAGAACCTGGCCAAGGCGCATTTCATCGCCGACAAGGCGTTCGGGAACACCCTGATCGATGTGCAGGCTAACGGTTACATTTTTGGCCCGGGCATCGGCGCTGGTAATCTGCAATTTGCGATCAAAAAGGGCACGCAGCTCGAACGGACGGTTTTCCAGCGTGAGTTTGCCGGCATCGTTCTTGGAAAAATCCAGAATATCATTGATCAGGCGCAGCAGAGAGCCGCTCGCGCCATTAATTTTGGCAAGGTAATCGCGCTGGCGCTCTGTCATGTCAGTACGGAGCATCAGGTGGCAGAAACCCAATATCGCGTTGAGCGGCGTGCGGATTTCATGGCTCATATTGGCCAGGAACATACCTTTGGTTTTGTAGGCCTGTTCAACCTGGGCCGAGCGTGTCTCAATCTCTGCATTCTTGACCATGATCTCGTCGCGCATGTTGCTGATGCTGTTAACGCAAGCGACGAGCATGTCCGAGAACCACACCAGAACCGCGGCTTCAAGAGCGACAATCACGGCATGAATCATGACCCGGCGAATATCGCTGCCAGTCGGGAAAACGAGGGATGGCAGCATGTAATCAAGTGTCAGATGGTGCAGCGCGATGGCAACAGCCGCAATGATGGTCGCTCTTCGATCGCACCAGCCAATGGTGAGCGCAAGCATGGCAAAGAAGTACATATGCATGTCCATCTGCCAGATGTGACCACGCAGCAGATAGAGCAGAATTGCGGGTTCTGCCACGAGAGCTACCGCAGATAAAAAGCGGGTTGCGGGTGCGATATCGGCTCGCCACCACATCAGATTATAGCTTGCTGCGAGGAATGCCCCTGCAAGCGCCCCACCCATGACCGAAGCACCGGTTGCATATGCGATGGCTGCAAACAGCGGAACATGCAGCCAGAAAAAAACGACCAGAAAACGCGCAAAACGTCTGCGAATATCATCAAGCTCAATGATCATGGATTAGGCCCCGGTGACAGCAAGGTCAAAACAGCTGGACAGTTGTGCGGGTTCGAAGACGAGCCACGCGCCTGCATCGTAAAGTGCGTCAATGGCGTCAGGACGTGCAGAATATACAACCACAACGTTCATACGCTCATTGAAGGAAAGGATCTGTGCATCGGCTTTGCTGAGCAGCGTGGCCACTTGTGAGACATTTGCCCATGGCTGCATGAGAACGGCGAATTGGCCGTTCTCACCACGCGGAAAAAGCATCGCATAGATGAGTGCTACAAGACCGATGAGGAAAAGGGCGGTAGCTGGCAGCATGTCGAGCATGCGCCATTTTGACTGCGCTAAATGGGAGTTCATGTGTCTGTATCCGCAATTCAACACGCCTTAGACGTTACCGCTTCATAGTATATAAAAAAGCGCGTGTCTTGCTGTATATGCTAATTTAAGATTGTATTATTCGGTGACCGGTGAGGCTCGATCCGTCGTTCGTTTCAGAGCACATCTCGAAAAGTGTGAAACGGCTTTCGGATAAGATGCGCGTACAAACAAACAATCAGATCGAGATACGCTCTAATGGCCCGGTAACGCGGCAGGGGACGTCATACATCGAATTTCAGGCCTTTCAATATAATGAATTGCGCCTTGTTTTCCGGCGAACGGTCCACGACGCAGCAGGCTGAATATCAGCCCGCGCTTGGTTTTGAGTATACCCCTTTAGTTCAATACCTCAAATTTTCGCTGAGCCCTTTGAGTGAGGCTGGCCACTATAAATTGCCAATGATTTTTATGTTATGCAGAATTTTGCTTTACGTACCTCAAAGCCAACGTTAAGGTTATATGGTGAAGCTTTGGGAGGAGTTCACATGCAAGTGGAAAATCTGACAATCAGAAGTCGCGGCGGGCGTTCAAGCGATAGCGCTTGCGTTGGTGCGCGCGTATGAACGCAACCCGAAACGAGCATGAGGCGCCGCTTCTGGAGGCGGTCTCGTTGTCAAAATCGTTCGGACCTGTTCAGGTTCTGAAAAATATAAATCTCAGCATTTATGGCGGCGAAGTTCACGCGATTATTGGCGAGAATGGTGCCGGTAAATCGACATTGATGAAGCTGCTGGCGGGCAATGAGCGTCCTACCAGCGGTGAAATCCACATTGATGGAAAGCCAATTTCGTTTTCCGGTCCGGTAGAAGCTGAAGCGCAAGGCATTGTTCTGGTGCATCAGGAAATCTTGCTGGCACCGGATCTGACTGTTGCGCAGAATATTTATCTGGGGCGCGAACTTTCCAACGGTCTCGTTGTTGATGACAAATCGATGCGCGAAGGCGCTCGCAAAGCCATTCGTGATCTTGGTGCAGATATTAGTGCCGATGCCATCGTGGGAAGTTTGTCTATTGCACAACGCCAGCTTGTGCAGATCGCCCGCGTTCTGCTTGTGCCACATCGCGTGGTGATCTTTGATGAGCCAACGGCATCGCTTACCCCGGTTGAAACCGAGGCGCTTCTGAAAGTGATTTGCGACATTCGCGCCAAAGGCGTTGCGGTTCTCTATATTTCGCACCGGTTACCGGAAGTGAAAGAGATTTCAGACCGTGTGACGGTCTTGCGCGATGGGACGCTCGTGGCAGCACATATGGCGTCCGAGCTTCAGCCAAACGACATGGCCCGACTGATGGTGGGGCGTGATGTTGCCAAGCTTTATCCAGATCGCGCAGCACGTCACGGACAGGTGCCGGTTCTGGAGGTCGATGATTTTACCGTTCCGGGCTATGTTAAAACGGCAAGTTTTACGTTGAGCAAGGGCGAAATTCTCGGTTTTGCAGGGCTTGTTGGTGCCGGTCGAACGGAATTGATGGAAGGTATTGTCGGGCTGCGTCCTGGCAAGGGGCAGGTTCGTCATAATGGAAAACCGGTCAATTTCCGCAATGCCCACGAAAGTCTTTCCGCCGGTATCGCCTATCTGAGCGAAGATCGGAAGGGCAAGGGTCTGCTGCTTACCAAGGACCTCGGTATCAATCTGACACTCGCTTCGATCAGTAAATTCGTACGGGGCTTGCAAATTGATCGGCGCAAAGAGCGCACGGCGCTCGACGATGCGATCAAGGAGTTTGATATCCGCACGGGCCGCAAGGATATTCTTGCCGGGCAGCTTTCTGGAGGCAATCAGCAGAAGCTTCTGCTGGCAAAAATGATGATGCTCAACCCGTCTATCGTCATTATCGACGAGCCGACGCGCGGCATTGATGTGGGCACCAAAGAACAGATTTATCAGTTCATTGCCAATTTGGCCGACGAGGGCAAGTCGATCATCGTCGTATCTTCTGAAATGCCGGAACTCATTGGCGTATGCGACCGTATCGTCGTCATGCGCGAGGGCAGGGTTGCAGGCGAGGTGACAGGCGAACGCATGACCGAAAATGACATCGTTGTCTTAGCAACCGGCGTCAGCACCGAAGAAGCGGCTTAAACAAAAAAAGGGGAGTAAATGACAGACGTAGTGACTGATAAAAGCAGAGTGCCGAAAACGTCCAAAGATTGGGATCTTAGGGCTGTTGCGCCTTTTATTGCGCTGCTTTTGCTGCTTGTTCTGGGTACAATTGCCAATCCGAATTTCATCAGCATCGACAATCTGTTGAATGTTGCGACGCGTAGCGCATTCATTGCAATCATCGCGCTTGGTGCCACCTACGTGATCTCTTCGGGGGGGCTCGATTTGTCTGTCGGTGCTATGGCAGCTTTTGTCGGCAGCATCATGATCATGTTTATGAACAGCGGTGTTATTGCCGATCCGGTCATGATGCTGATCGCTGCCGTACTTCTGGCCGTTGTGGTGGGGGCACTTTGCGGACTGACAAATGGATTGATTACAACACTTGGCGGTATAGAACCGTTTATTGCCACGCTCGGTACGATGGGTATCTATCGTGGCCTGACGACCTGGCTGTCACAGGGCGGCGCAATTACGCTGCGCAATCCTGAAATTCAGGCGCTTTACCGCCCTGTCTATTTCGGTTCCGTTTTTGGTGTCCCGATCCCGGTTATTGCGATTTTCGTCACGGCGGCGATAGCGGCTTTTGTGCTCTATCGCACACGCTATGGTCGCCATGTCATTGCAGTTGGTTCCAGTGAAGATGTTGCGCGTTACTCGGGCATCTCCGTCAAACGCGTTCGTACCATTGCCTATATCGTGCAGGGGCTCTGCGTGGCAGTTGCGGTGCTGCTCTATGTACCACGGTTGGGGTCGACCTCCGCAACAACGGGCATGTTGTGGGAATTGCAGGCGATCACCGCAGTCGTTGTTGGCGGTACGGCATTGCGAGGCGGAGTGGGGCGTGTCTGGGGCACGATCTGCGGCGCATTCATTCTGGAAATTGTCGGCAATATCATGCTGCTTTCCAATTTCATCAGCGAGTATCTGATCGGGGCTATTCAGGGCGCGATTATCATCATTGCCATGCTGGTGCAGCGTTCGTTGTCGCGACGATAACGGCCAGTGCCTGATGGCGCTGGCCACTAAGTTTGACGGGATTGAAGGGGCGGTCCGGTCACAGAGGGATAAAGCCCCCTGAACATTTGGGAGGAAATAATGCGAGGAAAACTTTTAAGTGTTGCTTTTGCAGCATTGGCCGCAGGTGCGTTGGTCTTTACGGGCGTTGCAAGTGCGCAGGACAAGAAGGTAACAATCGGCGTGTCCATTCCAGCCGCCGACCATGGCTGGACTGCCGGTGTTGTCTATCATGCAGAACGCGTGGCCAAGCTTTTGATGCAGGAGCATCCCGGCCTTAACGTGATCGTCAAGACTTCGCCGGATGCAGCAAGCCAGGCAAATGCATTGCAGGATCTTGCCGTTCAGGGCCTGGACGGTCTTGTGGTGCTGCCATCCGATCCTGATCCACTTGTCAATGCTATCAAGGAGATCAAGGACAAGGGCACGTTTGTAGCACTGGTCGATCGCGCACCAAGCAACAACGACAATTCGATCCGTGATCTCTATGTGGCGGGCAACAACCCTGCTCTCGGTCAGGTTGCTGGCGAATACATCAAGAAGACTACGCCAGACGCACAGGTCGTCATCATTCGCGGCCTGCCTATTCCTATCGATCAACAGCGTCAGGACGGCTTTGACAAAGGTATCGAAGGCTCGAATGTAAAGGTTCTCGATCGTCAGTATGGCAACTGGAACCGCGACGATGCCTTCCGCGTGATGCAGGACTTCCTGACGAAATATCCGAAGATCGATGTCGTCTGGTGTCAGGATGATGACATGGCCGTTGGCGTGCTTGAAGCAATCAAGCAGGCTAACCGCGAAGATATCCAGTATGTTATCGGCGGTGCCGGTTCCAAGGATATGATCAAGAAGGTCATGGATGGCGACAAGCTTATGCCGGTCGATGTTCTCTACCCACCCGCAATGGTTTCAACAGCCATGCAGCTCGCTGCCGGTCATTTCTATGATCAGATTCCAGTGAGCGGCAACTATATCCTTGATGCCACGTTGGTGACCAAGGACAACGCCGAGCAGTTCTACTTCCCGGATTCTCCGTTCTAATACTCATATGCGCGTCTGCCTTGGCGGACGCGCAGTTTAACGCTTGAGGGCTTCTCGCCCCTATGCCCGATATCGGGTCGAATTTTCAGTTGGAGGACTTTTGATGAAGACGATCAAAGGGCCTGGGATATTTCTCGGGCAGTTTGCGGGCGATGAAGCGCCGTTTAATACATGGGACGGCATCACCAAATGGGCCGCAGAAAAAGGCTATGCCGGTGTGCAGGTGCCAACATGGGCCAGCCAGCTGATCGATCTGAAGAAGGCCTCGGAATCCAAAGATTATTGCGATGAGTTTGCTGGTGTCGCGCGTGAAAATGGCGTTGAGGTGACAGAGCTTTCGACGCATTTGCAAGGCCAGCTTGTTGCCGTGCATCCAGTCTATGATGAAGCTTTTGACGGCTTTGCTGTTCCTGAAGTACGCGGAAATCCGAAAGCGCGTCAGGCATGGGCTGTCGAGCAGGTAAAAATGGCGATCAAGGCGTCGCGCAATCTCGGCATTGGCGCTCACGCGACATTCTCAGGCGCTTTGGCCTGGCCATTCATCTATCCATGGCCGCAGCGTCCTGCTGGTCTGGTTGAAACGGCATTTGACGAACTGGCGCGTCGTTGGACACCAATCCTCGATCATGCGGATGAGCATGGCGTCGATATCTGCTATGAAATTCATCCGGGCGAAGATCTGCATGATGGTGTGACGTTCGAGATGTTTCTGGAGCGCGTTAAAAATCATCCGCGCGCCAATATGCTCTATGATCCGTCGCATTACGTGCTGCAATGTCTCGACTATCTTGACAATATCGACATCTACAAAGACCGCATCAAGATGTTTCACGTCAAGGATGCCGAGTTTAACCCGACGGGTCGTCAGGGTGTCTATGGCGGCTATCAGGGTTGGGTCAATCGCGCTGGTCGCTTCCGTTCGCTCGGTGATGGGCAAGTCGATTTTGGTGCTGTGTTCTCGAAAATGGCTGCCAATGATTTTGATGGCTGGGCTGTGGTCGAATGGGAATGCGCACTGAAGCATCCTGAAGACGGTGCGCGTGAGGGTGCGGAATTTGTCAAACACCACATCATTCGCGTAACCGACAAAGCGTTTGATGACTTTGCGGCCGGCGGCACCGATGATGCAGCCAATCGCCGTATGCTGGGACTATAGGATAGTATAATGACGATTGAAGCAAAGACCAAAGAAACCGCAAATCCACGCATTCGGCTTGGCATGGTTGGCGGCGGCTCGGGTGCATTCATTGGCGGTGTACATCGCATGGCCTCGCGGCTCGACAACCGCTTTGAACTGGTGGCAGGCGCTTTGTCTTCGTCACCGGAAAAAGCACAGGCGTCGGGGCGTGAGCTTGGCCTTGCGGAAGACCGCATCTATTCGAGCTATAAGGAAATGGCAATCCGCGAAGCACGTCTCAAGAACGGGATCGAGGCTGTGGCCATCGTGACGCCAAACCACGTGCATTATGATGCCGCCAAGGAGTTTCTGCGCCGCGGCATTCATGTGATCTGCGACAAGCCGCTGACTTCGACACTGGCCGACGCAAAGAAGCTCAAAAAAGTGGCCGACGAGAGCGGCGCTTTGTTTGTGCTTACCCATAATTACACTGGGTATCCGATGGTTCGTCAGGCGCGCGAAATGATCGCCAGTGGTGAACTGGGTGATCTGCGTGTGGTGCAGGTGGAATATGCGCAGGACTGGCTGACGGAAGCTGTTGAAGAAACCGGTGCCAAGGGTGCTGTCTGGCGGACAGATCCAGCTCAGTCTGGTCTTGGTGGCGCGACAGGCGACATCGGCACCCATGCCTTCAACCTTGCGTCGTTTGTGACAGGGCTGACGCTTGACAGCCTTGCAGCTGACCTCGACAGCTTCGTTGCAGGTCGTCGCCTTGACGACAATGCACATGTGATGCTGCGTTTTGCAGGTGGTGCTAAGGGTATGCTCTGGTGCAGCCAGGTAGCACCCGGCAATGAGAATGCGCTGCGTCTTCGCGTTTATGGCACGAAGGGCGGCATTGAATGGGCGCAGGAAGATCCGAACCGGCTCTGGTTTACACCATTTGGCGAACAGAAGCGGTTGATCACCCGTGGCGGTTCAGGCGTAGGACAGGCAGCAACCCGCGTGACCCGCGTGCCGGGCGGTCATCCGGAGGGCTATCTGGAAGCCTTTGCGACAATCTACGTTGAAGCGGCCAATGCCATTCAGGCAAAGCGTGACAACACGCATCTGGACAGTGCGGTTGTTTATCCAACCGTGGATGACGGCGTCAAAGGCGTAGCATTCATCGACGCCTGTGTGCGCTCGTCCAGCAAAAATGGCGGATGGGTAAACCTTTGATATAAAATCAAATCGAAAAACGCCGCCATTTTTGGCGGCGTTTTTGTTTGGATTGATGGCACAATCAGCCACTCAATTCGTTCGCCGTAGAAAAGCCATCTTGTTTTCATGTCTGAGGCAAAGATGCCTGATACAGCCGACTAATATAATCTGCCGGCGCATAGGGTGTGCGAATTCAAAGCCGTACGAAAGCGTGTGCCATGCAGAAGTTTCGTCCCACAATTGCCAGCGGGCCGCTGTGCCTTTTAACAGCACTCTACGTTCTCATTTTCACGAACATGTCTTTCTGGCGTGCAATTGGCACCTATTATGCCGATTCTCCATTGAGGCTTGCGGGCATAGTGGCCACGCTTTTGCTGCTGCATGTGGCTCTGTTTGTTCTGTTCTCGGCAAAATATATCATCAAGCCAATACTGATATTTTTCGTGATCATTGCTGCGGGCGGCTCCTATTTCACCGACACATTCGGCACGATCATCGACAAGAATGTCGTTGAGGCAGCGCTGACAACCACACAGGCTGAGTCCGGTGCATTGCTGACGCCGAGCTTCCTTTGGCACATGCTGCTTTATGGCGTTATTCCATCGTTGCTGATTGCATGGGTGCGCGTCAAACACCGCCGGTTGCTCGGAAAGCTGATGGTGAACACAGGCGTCATTCTCACCTGCCTGATTGCAGCAGTCACTATACTGGGCACGAACTATGCTGCCTACTCGTCCATGTTCCGTGAGCATGGTGCTGATATCATGCAAAAACTTATGCCCGGCACCCCGATCACCAGCACGATTCAATATGTTTCAAACATCGTCAAAAACCGCGACATTCCAATGGAGCCGCTTGGATTGGATGCCAAACAAGCGCTGACACTATTGCCGTCGGGCAAAAAGCTCGTGACAGTTGTGGTGGTAGGCGAAACCGCACGCGCACAAAATTTCAGCCTCAATGGCTATGCGCGCGAGACCAATCCGGAACTGAAAAAGCGTGATGTGGTTGCCTTCACCGATACAACAAGCTGCGGCACCGAGACTTCCGTTTCTGTACCGTGCATGTTTTCACCATTCACCCGCGAAGATTATTCCAACACGAAGTTCCGCGGGTCTGAGAACCTGATGGATGTGCTCAAACATGCAGGCGTTGAAGTCAGCTGGTACGAGAACAATACTGGTAGCAAGGGTGTTGCAGAGCGGATCAAACTGATTGAACTGCAGAGCACGAAGGATAGTCGCTATTGCGAAGGCGGTGAATGTCTCGATCAGATACTGGTCGACAATCTGTCCAGGGAGCTTGACGAGGTTTCTGGTAATGCGACCATCGTTCTGCACATGACGGGTAGTCACGGACCAGCCTATTATCGTCGCTATCCAGTGGAATATGAAGGTTTCAAGCCGGATTGCCGCTCCAACGACTTCGCCAGGTGTTCACAGGAAGAAATCGTCAATGCCTATGACAATTCTATCCTCTACACCGACCACATTCTGTCGGAAGTTATTGATCTTCTTAAAGCGCGTGAGAACAAGTTTGCATCCGCGATGATCTATATGTCGGACCATGGCGAGTCGCTTGGTGAGGATGGTCTTTATCTTCATGCCGCGCCCTATTTCATAGCGCCATCACAACAGACCCACATACCGTTCATCACATGGTTTGCACCGGAATATGCATCGGATACGGGCTTGAATCTCGACTGCCTGCGTAAGACGGCGGCAGAGCCGTCCTCGCATGACAATCTGTTCCACACAGTGCTTGGGATGATGGCGGTAAAGACTTCTGCTTATGATCAGAGTTTGGATCGTTTTGCGGCCTGTCGGATGACGCATAATGTGGTATCGAATTAAAAAAAGCCCCGCTCACTGAGCGGGGCTTTTTGCTTTGTAACCAGCTCTTCTCATGCAAAACTGCTTCGCAGTTTTGGTTCAAATGCTTTAAACGTAACGGTTGACCACGTTTTCCAGATATTCCTGACGTCCGGATTTTGGCTGCGGATTGATGTCTTTCGTTTCGACTTCTGAAGCAATCTGTTCCAGCGAAAGACCGGTTGCGAGTTGTTTGCCGAAAGCGCCAGACCAACCAGCATAGCGCTCATCAAGCGGCTTCGTCAGAGCGCCGTCATTCAACATCTGGGCGGCGGCCTTAAGGCCACGCGCGCAACAATCCATGCCACCAATATGACCGATCAGCAGATCCTGCGGGTCGAGCGACTGACGACGCAGTTTCGCGTCGAAGTTGGTGCCGCCATTCCTGAAGCCACCATCGAGCAGCACCTGATAATAGGCAAGCGCCATTTCAGGCACATTGTTCGGGAACTGATCTGTATCCCAGCCCGACTGATAATCGTTGCGGTTCATGTCGATGGAACCGAGAATGCCGAGGCTGCGGGCGAGTGCCAGCTCATGCTCGAAGGAATGGCCGGCAAGAATTGCATGGCCCTGTTCGATGTTGAGCTTTACTTCGTTTTCCAGACCATAGCGCTTGAGGAAGCCGTAAACCGTTGCGACATCGTAATCATACTGATGCTTGGTTGGTTCCTGTGGCTTCGGCTCAATAAGGATCGTGCCCTTGAAGCCGATCTTGTGCTTATACTCGACCACGAGGTTGAGGAAGCGGCCCATATTGTCGAGCTCACGGCTCAGGTCGGTGTTGAGAAGGGTTTCATAACCTTCGCGACCACCCCAAAGAACATAGTTATCGCCGCCAAGGCGCTTGGTCGCGTCGAGACAGGTTTTGACGGTGGCTGCGGCAAAAGCAAACACTTCCGGATCGGGGTTGGTTGCAGCGCCTGACATATAGCGACGATGCGAGAAGAGATTGGCTGTGCCCCATAGAAGCTTGATGCCGGTTTCTGCTTGCTTCTGCTCAAAAACATCGACGATGGCTTCAAGGTTTTTGGTGTTCTCAGCGAAGTTATTGCCTTCCGGGCGGACGTCTGCATCGTGGAAGCAATAATAAGGCGCACCGAGAAGCGAGAAGAATTCAAATGCCACATCGGCTTTCAGCTTTGCAGCTTCGAGACTGTCCTTATACCAGGGACGGTCAAAGGTGCGGCCGCCAAAAGGATCGCCGCCTTCCCATGCAAATGTGTGCCAATAGGCGACAGCAAAGCGCAGGTGGTCTTCCAGCCGTTTACCAAAGACGATCTCGTCCGGGTTGTAGTGACGGAACGCCAGCGGATTGTCGCTGTCAGGTCCTTCGTAACGTATTTTCTGGATGTCGCCGAAAAATCCGGTGCTCATCATGCTCCTCCAATGTTGATGCTGGTGACGCTGTCGCTTCGCTTTTTACGCGAGTGGACGCAGCGCGGGATAAAGTGCGTGATAGCGCTGATAGGCTTCGTCATATGACGAGATCAGCGCCTGTTCGGGTTCAATGGTGCGGGCCGTGCGAGGTGGCGTACAAATCGCAAATGGGTCGGCACCGCTGGCGGCGATCAGTCCGAGGCGCGCCGCACCGAAAGCCGCACCAAAATCGCCTTCTTCAGGCAGGGAAATAGGCACATTCAATGCGGTAGCGATTGATTTCAGCCAATAGGAAGAGCGCGAGCCGCCGCCCACAGCGATGAGGGACTTGATTTCTGTGCCTGCCGACTGGAGCGCCACGAGATTGTCACGGATGGCAAAGGCCACGCCTTCAAGCACCGCCTGCGTCATCGCGTTGCGATCGGTTTCATGCTCAAGGCCGCTGAATACACCACGGATTTTCGCGTCATTGTAAGGCGTGCGTTCGCCGGACAAATAAGGCAGGAAGGTCACACTGCCGGGTGCTTTGAGTGTATCGCCAAGTTCCGTGTCGAGCGCATGCGGGGTTGCGCCAACGATACGGGAAAACCAGTCGAGCGCACTCGCGGCAGACAGGATAACGCCCATCTGATGCCATGTACCGGGAAGCGCGTGACAAAAGGCGTGAACCGCACTTTCAGGCTTTGGCTGGTAGGCGCCATTGGCCGCAAACAGAACGCCCGACGTACCAAGCGAAACGAAAGCATGTCCGGGCTGGACCGTTCCCATGCCACAAGCAGAAGCCGCGTTATCGCCTGCGCCACCTGCAACGACAGGAGCATTTGTAAGCCCCCAACGCGCGGTGAGTTCAGCGCGCAAGGTTCCGGTGGCATCGCTGCCTTCGGCAAGCTTAGGCATATGGTTCTCAGTCAGGCCTGTCTTTGCGAGCAGCTCAGTTGACCATTTGCGCGCGCCGGTATCGAGCCAGCTCGTGCCAGCCGAATCCGACACATCGGACACATATTCGCCGGTCAGCCAAAGGCGCAGATAATCCTTTGGCAAAAGAACCTTGCGGGTGCGGGCAAAAATATCTGGTTCGTTGCGGGCGACCCAAACGAGCTTAGGCGCGGTAAAGCCGGGGAAAACGATGTTTCCGGTGATGGCGCGGAAGGCTGGATCGGCGTCAAGTTCTGCCGCTTCCCTATAGCTGCGTGTATCGTTCCAAAGGATGCAGGGGCGTAATACCTGATCGTGTTCATCAAGCAACGTCGCGCCATGCATCTGGCCTGAAAGGCCGATCCCCGCAACGGCTGCAAACTCTTGGGGATACGCCGCGCGCAGACCGTCAATGGCTGTTTCGCAAGCCTTGATCCATTGCGCCGGGTCCTGCTCACTCCAGCCGGGATGAGGCCGGAAAACGTCGAGTTCACCATGCGCTGAGCCTATCAACTTCTGCTCGCTGTCGATCAGAAGCGCCTTTACGCCGGATGTTCCAAGATCAAGGCCGAGATACATAATCGCTCCTGTGGATTTGTCGTTTTGCCTGCGCTTCAGTCGAGCTGCGGCAGGTTGTCTTTCAGAAAGATTTCGATGCGGATATGTTCCTGCCCGGGAACAATTGCCAGGCGATCTGCCGTTGCTTTAAGAACACGAATGGCACTGCGGATTTCATGGCCCGCATCCTGTGCAAGGACTGCATGAACGAGACCGTCTTTCAGGGCCTGCGATGTGACGTCGTCACGTTCATGGGCGATAACGAGGGGCTGATTGTCATTTCGGGCAGCCGCAAGTGCTCGTACAAGTCCGCTGTTGCCCGCACCCAGACTATAAATTCCTGCAAGGTCTTTGCGGTTTTTTAGCAATTCAAGCACGAGCTTTTCGACGCGCGCGCCTTCATCGAAACCTTCCAGAACCGGCAGAATCTCACGCCCGGAAAAATCGGACTCCATGGCGCTTTTAAAGCCTTCAAAACGCTCCTGATGGTCGTGCACTTTCAGCGAGCCGGCGATGACCGCGATGGCTCCATTGGTGCCACTTGCAAAAAGGCCCAGCAGCCGCGCTGCAGTGCGTCCGGCAGCGCCGTTATCGATGCCGACATAATGTTCGCGGGATGAATTGCCGAGGTCTGAAACAAGCGTAACCGCATGAACGCCCTGTTCCGCGAGGCGTAAGCAGGCGTCGCGCACCGGGTCGGTATCGACCGCAACAAAAGCGACACCATCAGGTTTGCGTTCCGCACTCGCTTGCAGCGCTTCAACGAGTGCTGCTTCATCAAATGCCGGTACAAGCACGAGATTGATGAGAACACGCTCGGAAAGTCCGCGTTCTGTTGCCGCTTCAAGCTCTGCCCGAAGGCTCTGCATGAAGGTGTTTTCATTATCCGGCAAAATAAAATCAAACTGATAAAGCCTGCCGCGCGCAAGATTGGCGGCGCCGACATCGCGTACATAGCCAAGCGTGTTCATCGCCTCCGTGACACGGTCGCGAGTCTTTGCTCTCACACCGGGGCGATCGTTCAGCACACGGTCTACCGTGGCGAGGCTGACGCCCGCAGTTCTGGCTATATCATGCACAGTGGGTTTCATTTTCACTCCTCGGAGCGGAACATAGGATCAAAAATGAGGTACGTAAATCAAAAAATGCTTGCTATTCATTTTTGTTCACGTATCAATTGCATCCGAGGATGAGATCTTGCACCTTTGCGGGCAAGACTCACTGGAGTGATCTTGGTGCATTGCACCGCAGGGAGGATCAGCCAGATATGAAATCAAGCAGCTTCGTTAGGGGCTGCTTTGTCGTGCCAGACTCCGGGGGCGGGTTCGTTCGGGGCGAGGATTTATATCAACCGGCATAATGCCGGCGGTGATTGGAGGAACAGTGCATGAAACGTCGTAATTTTCTAACAGGCGCGCTGGTTGCAGCAGCTCTCGGCATTGGCGCAATGGGCGCAACACCAGCTTTTGCATCGCCGGAAAATCCGGTTATCGGTTTTTCCATTGATGATCTGCGCGTTGAACGCTGGGCACGCGACCGCGATTATTTCATCGCGGCAGCAGAAAAGCTGGGTGCCAAGGTCAACGTTCAGTCGGCTGATGGCAACGAAGAAAAGCAGGTCAAGCAGGTTGAAAATCTGATCTCGCAGGGCGTTGATGCCATCGTGATTGTGCCTATGAATTCGAAGGTTTTTGACGCGGTTGTGGCCGACGCGAAGGCTTCCGGCATCAAGGTTCTTTCCTATGACCGCCTGATCCTCAATGCCGATATCGACGCTTACATTTCCTTCGACAATGAGCGCGTTGGTTTCATGCAGGCTGAAGCGGTTCTGAAGGCAAAGCCAGAAGGCAATTATTATTTGCTCGGCGGTTCGCCAACCGACAACAACGCGAAGCTGCTTCGCGCTGGTCAGGAACGGGCGCTGAAGGAAGCGGTTGATTCAGGCAAGGTCAAGATCGTTGGCTCGCAGTGGGTCAAGGAATGGAGCCCGACTGAAGCGCTTTCGATCATGGAAAACGCGCTGACAGCCGCACAGAACAAGGTTGATGCAGTTGTCGCTTCCAATGACGGCACTGCCGGTGGTGCGATTCAGGCACTTGCAGCGCAGGGCCTTGCGGGTAAGACTGCTGTGTCCGGTCAGGATAGTGATCTGGCAGCCGTTAAGCGTCTGGTTGATGGCACGCAGACCGTTACGGTTTACAAGCCACTCAAGCTGATTGCTGAAGAAGCAGCCAAGCTGACCGTGCAGCTGGTGAAGGGCGAAAAGCCGGAGTTCAACGGCAAGATCGATAACGGTTCCAAGGAAGTTGATACGCTTCTGCTCACGCCGACTGCCGTGACCAAAGACAATATCGACATCTATGTAACGGATGGCTTCTACACCAAGGAGCAGATCGAAGGGAAATAGGCCTTCTTTCTGTGAAGCTGAGAATGAGTTGCGGGGCCGGATGCTGGAAACTTATGCTTCCAGCGTCTGGCCTCACATTAAGTTTGGCAGGACTGTCTTTGACAGCGTTGTCGGACAATTTTTTATGTAGATACTGCAAGGTCGTTATTGATGTCCGAATATCTTTTGGAAATGCGAAACATCGGTAAAGAGTTCAACGGCGTGAAGGCGCTGGATGGCATTTACCTGAAAGTGCGCGCGGGAGAATGTGTCGGACTCTGTGGCGAAAATGGCGCTGGCAAGTCCACGCTGATGAAGGTTCTGTCGGGCGTCTATCCCTATGGCACCTGGACCGGTGAAATCTTCTGGGAAGGGGAGGCGCTGAAAGCCAGTGGCATCCGTGACACGGAAGCAGCCGGGATTGTCATCATTCATCAGGAACTGATGATGGTTCCACATCTGTCTGTGGCTGAGAACATCTTTCTGGGTTCGGAGCCGACCAATGGCGGCTTCATCGATTACGATCAGATGAATGCGCGGGCAACTGAACTGTTGGCGCGGCTCAAGATTAACGACATCAATGTAGCATTGCCCGTTTATCATTATTCTGGCGGCAAGCAGCAGCTGATCGAGATCGCAAAAGCGATCAACAAGAATGCCAGGCTGTTGATCCTTGATGAACCGACGTCTGCGCTGACCGCTTCTGAAACGCGGGTTCTGCTTGATCTGATCAAGGACTTCAAAGCACAGGGCATGGCTTGCGTATACATCTCTCACAAGCTCGATGAAGTGGCGGAGATTTCCGACACCGTGACGGTCATCCGCGATGGCGCGCATATCGCGACGCGACCGATGGCAGAACTGACAACGCCTGATATTATCACCATGATGGTAGGGCGCGAGATGAAAAACCTCTTCCCGCGCGAACCGCATGACATTGGCGAGGTGATGTTTGAAGCTCGCAATGTGAGCTGCTGGGGTGTCACCAACCCCGACCGCAAGGTGGTCGACAATGTTTCGTTTGCGTTGAGACGCGGCGAGATTTTGGGCATTGCAGGTCTTGTAGGAGCGGGGCGCACCGAACTCGTATCGAGCCTGTTTGGTGTATGGCCGGGTGCCCATGAGGGGCAGATATTTCTCGACGGCAAAGAAATCAAAATCCGCACGCCGCGCGATGCCGTGCGGCAGGGCATTTGCATGGTGCCCGAGGATCGCAAGCGGGACGGTATCCTTCCGATCATGCCGGTTGGCCATAATATGACGATCTCGGTGCTGGATCGCTTTTCGCTGCGCGGCCTGATTGATAAGGAAGCGGAACTGGCCACCATCCAGCGCGAAATTCTGCGGCTCAAAGTCAAGACAGCTGATCCTATGCTGGCGATCGCGTCGCTTTCGGGCGGCAATCAGCAAAAGGCAGTGCTGTCTAAAATGATGTTGCCCGATCCCAAGGTTCTGATCCTTGATGAGCCGACACGTGGTGTCGATGTTGGGGCGAAATATGAAATCTACAAGCTGATATTCGCGCTCGCCAAACAAGGCGTTGCGATCTTGATGGTTTCGTCGGAAATGCCGGAAGTGCTCGGTATCAGCGATCGAGTTCTCGTGATTGGCGAGGGCAAATTGCGTGGCGACTTCCCGAATGAAAATCTCACCCAGGAGAAGGTTCTTGCCGCTGCTATCGGCAAGCCTGCAACCAATGCGGCCTAGTCTTTGAAGACTGATCTGCAACTAATCTAACCGGTGCATGACATGACGTTGACAGGCAAAAGCCTCAGAAAATTTCTTGCAGAATACAAGATCGTAGCGCTCCTGATTGTGGTGGCTCTCATCTGGGCATTCTTTGCCGTAATGACCTATGACCCGGAAATGGGGCGCTCGCAGTTTCTGACGGCGCGCAATTTCTCCAACCTTCTGCGTCAGATGGCGATTACAGGCATGTTGGCCTCGGCGATGGTGTTTGTCATTGTCGCGGGTGAAATCGACCTGTCTGTCGGGGCACTGCTTGGGCTTCTTGGTGGGGTCGCCGCAGTTCTGGACGTGGTTTACGGTTGGCCATTATGGGCCACAGTAAGTACGGTTCTTGTATTGGGCGTGATACTGGGCGGCTTTAACGGCTGGCTCACTGCCTATCTCGGTATTCCGTCGTTTATTGTCACTCTTGGCGGACAATTGGTGTTTCGCGGTATCGTATTGGGCATCATGGGCGGCGTCACTATTGCGCCGATTTCGTCGGATTTCAAATATATCGGACAGGGTTATCTGCCGGGCTGGCTCGGTAACGTCTGTGCTATGGTCCTCTTCACAGTGCTCATACTGATCACGCTGCGAACCCGCGCCAGTAAACGAAAGCACAGTCTGCAGACACTTTCACCTGCGATGGAAACCGCTCGTCTTCTTGGCACAGGCGTCCTGATCCTTGGCTTTATCCTGATACTCAACAGCTATCAGGGGGTGCCGGTTCCAGTTCTGGTTTTGCTGGTCATTCTGGGTGTTTTCACCGTCATTTCCCGCCAGACGGTTTTCGGGCGGCATATTTATGCTGTCGGCTCTAATTTGGAAGCGACGCGTTTTTCGGGCGTCAATGTGAACTTCGTCAAGATGGCGGTGTTTGCGCTGATGGGCTTGATGGCTGCGGTTGCCGGTCTGACAACGACGGCGCGCCTTGCAGCAGGAACGCCTTCAGCAGGCTTCGGTGGCGAACTGGATGCGATCGCGTCGTGTTTTATTGGTGGCACGTCCATGCGCGGGGGCGTGGGATCGGTCATTGGTGCGCTGGTCGGTGCGCTCATCATGTCGAGCCTCGACAATGGCATGTCTATGCTTGGTGTCGATACCTTCTGGCAGCAGATCATCAAGGGCAGCATTCTGGTGCTGGCCGTTTATCTCGATATCGTTTCATCAGGCACGCGTCGCGCCTGATAAGAGTTGAGCGCCCGATGCGGGTGGGGGAGTATCGCGCAGAGCCATAAAGGTTCTGCGCGATATTATTATCTAGCTCTTTTCGTCGCCGCTTGGGCGACCAATGCTGAGCAACTGGTATATTATCAGCGCTGCAAAAGTGGACGTTCCAATTCCGCCCAGCGCAAAATCACCAATATTGACGGTAAAATCGCCAGCACCAAAAATCAGGGCCACACCAACTGTGAACAGATTGCGCGGGTCGGCGAAATTGACCTTGTTCACCACCCAGATACGCGCCATCGCGGATGCGATGAGACCGAAGACGGATATAGCAAGGCCTGCGAGAACCGGCGCTGGAATGGTCTGCAAGATCGCGCCGAACTTTGGTGACATGCCGAGCGCAATTGCGACCACCGCAGCGATTACGAAGATCAGGGTCGAATAAACCTTGGTCATAGCCATAACGCCGATATTTTCGGCATAGGTGGTGACGCCTGTGCCGCCGCCAGAACCGGAAATCATCGTGGCAAGACCGTCACCCAGAAAGCCGCGACCGATATAGCGGTCCATATTCTGGCCGGTAATTGAGCCAAGCGCTTTGATGTGTCCAAGATTTTCAGCGACAAGAACGATCGCGACCGGTGCAATCAGTGTGATTGCTGGCCAGGTGAACTCGGGTTTAGCAAAGGCAGGCAGGCCGAACCATGCGGCCGCACCGACAGGGGCAAAATTGATGCCGGGAACCATGCCCATACCATTGCCGAAAATCAGCACGAGGCAATAGCCAAACAGGAGCGCAAGCAGCACAGCAATGCGCTTCGTGGCGAGCGGACCATAGGCCGAAATCATCGCCATGCAGAGGACCGTAAGCATTGCGATGGTCATATGCGCGCCAGTGCCTTTAAGCTGACCAACTGCCACAGGTGCAAGGTTCAGGCCGATGGCAACGCCGATTGCCCCGGTCACAGCAGGCGGCATGAGTTTCTCGACCCAGCCTGTTCCTACCGTCATAACGATGAGGCCGATCAGGGCATAAAGCGCGCCACAGGCGATGATGCCGCCAAGCGCCAGACCGATATTGGGATTGGGGCCGCTGCCGGAATAGCCAGTAACGGCTATGACAACCGCAATGAAGGCAAAGGACGAGCCGAGATAGCTCGGAACACGCCCGCCGGTCATCAGGAAGAACAACAATGTTCCGATGCCTGAGAAGAACACCGCAACATTGGGATCAAACCCCATAAGTAAAGGTGCAACGATCGTGGACCCGGACATTGCCAACAGATGTTGGATGCCCATCGGCACCGCAGCTGCGGTTGGAAGCCTCTCATCGGGCAATACAGTGCTGTTATTGGTAAGCCGCCATTTCGGGAAGTAAGACATAGACCCCTCATACTCATATTTATCAAAGTGCATTTATCCGCATTCCATGCGGATCGCCAGTGTCTATGAGTAAGAGAAGCGAAGCTGAATGTTTTAGCATTAAACCGTGAGGGGCTTCCTTACACGCGAGCGCGAAGCTTTCTCAATGGTGCGACGAAGCTGCAAAGGGCACAGGATTTATGCTTTAAGGAAGGAACGTTCATGCTCGACGGACTCGGTTGCGTTGCTCCCCGCCATTGGGGTGTTGTAAGCCCCGATAACAAAAGAGGCCGGAACATCATAACAAATGTTCCGGCCTCACAATGTATAAGCCTTCGCATTAAGCGAGGGGTTTTTTGCCACCCGTGGCCTGCTTCCGATAATTGCATCCCTTTGCCTCGGGCAGCGAGCAATGCCGGAATTTGACCACTGACACGAATATGACTCTAGCGAAGCTCCTGAATTCGACGTTTGAAACTGAATCTGAGTCAGCAGGGGTTCAAACGTCAAACTCAGTCCACCAGAATGGAACGATCAGAACTTGTAGGCGACGCCCAGTCTCAGATCGTTTGTACGCAATCGGCTTGAGTACCCACCTTCATTGTCGCCTTCAGTTTGCTTTCCAAAATCGGTAAAGCGATATTCCAGCCTCAGAATGACATTGTCGGTTGCTGCATAATCCACACCAGCGCCGACCGTGTAGCCTGTTTTCCACGATTTGCTGGTGAACTGATCATCACCAACCGGATTAGGATCTAACGAAGTTGTGTTGATGGTTTGCTTAATGCGCCCAAAGGCAACACCACCGGTAACGAATGGAAGAAAGCGATCTACCGCATACCCGGCTCGAGCGCGAACAGATCCTGCCCAATCGAGCGATTGGCTATACTTTGTCTGTTCGCCGTCCATATCGGTGAAGGTTTGATTGCCAGTCATGCGTGCATAAATAGCGTCGGCTTCGACACCCAACACGACATTCTGCCCCATATCGAAGTTATAGCCACCGTAAACGCCGCCCAGAAAGCCGTTTGATTTTGGTTTGATGGTTAAATTATCTCCGATGTCACCCGGAATATCGGCGTCTGGTCCAGTCCATGCGTTAATCTTCGGGCTAGCCCAGCCATAGCCGACCTGGCCACCGATATAGGCACCTGCCCAGCTGAAGGCCGGGGCAGCGATTGCAACAGGAGCTGGCTCTTGAGTCATGACAGCATCAGCCGCATGGGCAGTGGACAGGGCGCCGGTCGAGAAAATTGATAGCGCGATAAATGTCTTGATTTTCATAAAATGCCTCGATCTGAATTTAACAAGATGAACTTTTATTAGCTTTTAATTTAATCTAAAATCGCAATTTGTTGGGCTGTAGATATATTTTGACTAAATATCGATTATATTAAATAAAAAATGTCAGATATAACAACATACATATATTATATACTATAGAGATTTCTGAATATATTTCTTATCTATGATATATTGTTTATTATATCACATTATAAGAAGTAAAAATTGACATTGTATTAAATATTGTCCCCAAAGTTGGTACCCGGGGATGGGTTGAGAGCCAAGTGCTTTTAAAAAATGCTGTGCTTGGCGGAACAGACTATATCGCTGATCAACACGACCTTGGTTACGATGTTGGTACCACACCACCAGATTTTCGAACGCATGATCATGCGCCGTGTACGCGGGACAGGTCTTTAATTTTAACAGGGGATAGTCCCGGCACACTTGCGCACTATGTAACCTCCTTGCACGTATCGGTTTCAAGGAGGAAACGGCAATGCAGCATCGAATCCACGAGAACATGGAAGTAATCGGAGCGGATGGCGTTCATGTTGGAACGGTTGATCGCCTCGAAGGCAATCGTATCAAGCTTAAGAAAACTGATAACTCAGCAGCTCACCGAGATCACCATCATTATATCGAACTCGGCTTCGTCGCCGACATCGAAAGCGATGATAAGGTCAGGCTATCGGCCAACGCCGATGTCGCCGTAACCCTTGAAGAAGAAGACTCAGGAAAGCCGGTCGATCTTTGACGGTTTGAATCTTTGCGCAAAAGTGAGGCAGCCTCTTCCCACAAGGGCGGCCTTTCTTTTGTGGAAGCCGTAATCAAGTTGCGTCTGCGACAGAGCGCTGATTGTTATTTGTGGACGCCATTACGAAAGCTGACAATCCTGGTCGCTTTAATTGGTGATCTCATACAATAACATTCTGATAAAATTTCGTGACTTGCCCTCCTCTATCGGAAGGCAGATTGTCATTATCAAACATCAGCAAAGAAGGCAGTGAACTCATGGGAAACTTCAAAGCATTTACGTCTATAAGCGTGATCGCCTTGCTCTCGTTTGCACTGTCTGGATGCGTGAGTGAGTCATATTCCTATGACGGCTATAGAAATTATGACCCGTCATATGGTGGTTATTATTCGGGGTCGGACGTTATCTATCGCTCTGGCCCGAGATATAACTCACGGTATTATAGAGATAATCGTTACTACCGTAATGATTCGTATCGTGAGAGATCTCGCTCGAGACCGGAGCGGCGTCCTGAAAATACCAGGCCGACTTATCGCTCAGACAAGCGGCTTATCGTTGTGCCGAGCAGTAATCAGTCAACCGATACTCCCAACAACTCAGGACCAATGCGTATTTTCAAGAGAGAGTCCCATAACTAGGGCTGGTCTGCCCTCGGTTTTGAAGGTCTCGGAATCCAAGGTAGCTTGATTAAAGTTCTGTCGAGAAGCGCACGATATGCGCCGCAGCGCTCGTGTCATCTGTCTATCTGATTTTGTTGAAGAATTTGCTGGCTTGGTCTGGATTCGAACCAGAATTAACGGAGCCAACCAAAGGAACATAGGTGGTGATGCGTTTATGGGAAGCTGGCCGCTCAGTTTAACCGCAGTCGGTTCCGACGAAGGGCCAAATGACAAGCGCAGCGAACAGTTGAATGTGGCTCAGCGGAGTGCTGGAAGAAACGATGGATGAGGACCTTGCCGTCATCGAGGAGGAACTGGAGGCATCGTAGGACGCACCAACGCATTCGCCACCGACACCACCATGAAGCGGCCTTGTGCTTACCTCAAGGACGTGCTGGCCCGCCTGCCAACGCTGCCAAATAGCCGCATCGGGGAATTACTGCGGCATCACTGGATGTTGGCTGACTAGTCTGGGGCGTCAAGGGCGCGCGGCGGGCGCTTACGATTCACTGGTTTCCTTATTTCTTCTTTTTCCCTTGATCGTGATGCCACTTAATGGCGAAGAACATGCCGGTGCCTAACACGAGAAACTTGAACGCAAAGAATACTATAGGGAACCAATCCATCGTTTTGAACATTTCCAGGCTATTATTTGACACTATTTATCGTGAGGAGCATTACCTCAAAACTGCTGCTTTAGCGGCTTCACTTTTTGTTCAAACCATTGTCGAATCCAACTTTGGACTGGCCCTGAATTAGTCGAGAGTTTCCGACATTAGATAGCCGTTTGGCTCTCATAAGAGATTGGCGCTTTATATCCGAGAGCGGAGTGTCTGCAAATAGGATTGTAGAGGCCATCAATATACTGTCCAATAGCTCTAATGCCTGCTTCAGCGCATACACTGACGAAAGTGGAACGCTGGTTTCCCACACCGTTTTAATCACAGGCGGATTGATCCAATAATGACCTATAAAAGCATTTAAGCGAACAGCTGGCCACAGGGTGATGGGAAATTGTACCGTTGCTCTGAATAGAAAAGATATTAAGAACAGGGAGTTAGCAGAGTTAGTAGATTGCGGTTTGCGCAGGTACAAACCAAAAAAATCCGAAAACCTAATGAAATCAATTGGCTGGGGAACCTGGATTCGAACCAAGACCAACGGAGTTGGAGTCCCGGGCAATATGTTGATATATAATGACTATTTTGCAAAATTATGCATATCACTCCCTTCGTGAAACAATGAGTTAGATATAAAACGCAAACCGATTTGCAGCAATTTCGTTCGATGGCCTCACTTCTAAATGCTAGCTTCACTCGGGTCGATTAGACGTCAGCTTTCGAGCCTATTGTGGTCATGGAGCAATTGCAGGATGCTTTCCGAAAGCCGAAGTAGCTGTTGCAGATCAATCCGCGCAACAGTATACTATTCGGGTCGGAAAAGGCAGACTTGGTGTGGTCCAGCCCAGGTCCTTTCGGAAACGAAAGCTCTGTCCGTGCCTCATGCATGAGTCCCGCGACGAATGTCGGACGCTGTTCAAGCGCCCGTTGTTCGTCCGTGTGGTTCTCAAACCGACGAACCGCTCCGGTCGAACACCACGAAGGAGTAGTTCATGCATATCCTCGATCAGGCTCACTATGATGTCGTCATCGCCGGTGCTGGCCCTGTCGGACTTTTTCTCGCCTGTGAGTTGCGCCTCGCCGGCGTGTCAGTGCTGGTGCTGGATCAAGCCGAGGACCCTTACTCTGCTCTGAAGCGCTTGCCCTTCGGCGTGCGCGGCCTTTCGGCACCTACCATCGAAACCTTCTACCGTCGCGGCCTACTAGACAAAATGGCTACACCGCAACGGGCGAAGGGTGGCTCAGGCGGTAGCAGCGCGGCGACCGGCGCGCATTGGATGCAACAGCAGCGTCGTCCAGGCGGACATTTTGCCGGCATCCAGTTTTACCATGACCACATTGACACCTCGAAATGGCAGCACCGCCTGCCAAACTCGGCCAGTCCCAGCATGGCGGTGACGATGGAGCACCTTGAATGCATCCTGACTGATCGCGCCATCTTGTTAGGCGTCGAGATCAGGCGCAACGTTGGTGTCGAAGGCTTCGAGCAGACGGCCGAAGACGTGACCGTTCGCGCCGGTAGCGAGATTTTTCGCGGACGCTGGCTCGTCGGTTGTGATGGCGGACGAAGTACGGTTCGCAAGGCCGGCGGCTTCGCTTTTGTCGGTACCGACCCGGAGTTCACGGGCTACTCCGTGCAGGTCGAGATGGCTGATCCTGACAAGCTCAAGCTGGGCCGAAACTACACGCCCACGGGCATGTATACCTATCAAGCGCCCGGCACAATCGCGATGGTCAATTTTGACGGCGGTGCTTACCATCGAACCCAGCCGGTTGTGCTGGATCATGTACAAAAAGTGCTGCGTTATATCTCCGGCACCGATGTTACGGTGACCGCGCTCGATCTTGCCACCACCTGGACCGATCGCGCTTTTCAGGCAACGGCTTACCGCAAAGGGCGGGTGCTGCTGGCCGGCGACGCTGCACACATTCATTCTCCGCTCGGCGGTCAAGGGCTTAACCTCGGGCTGGGTGACGCGATGAACCTTGGCTGGAAGCTTGCCGCTACCATCCGTGGCGACGCGCCCATCGGCCTGCTCGACAGCTACATGATCGAACGCCATCCGATCGGTGCGCAGGTGCTTGACTGGTCACGCGCGCAGGTCGCCCTGATGCGGCCTAGCCCGGCCACGCGAGCGCTTGAAGCAATTATCCGTGACCTGATCGACACGCGCGACGGCGCGACTTATTTTGCAGAGCGCGTGTGGGGCGTTTCGCTTCGCTATGATTTTGGCGATAGCCATGCGCTGGTGGGGCGCAGCGCGCCCGACTTCGAGTTGATCGATGGAACGAGGCTCGGCGACCTCCTCGCGACAGGGAAGGGCCTATTGCTGGACTTTGAAGCTACAGGGTCGCTTCACACGCTGGCAAGCCGCTGGGCCGAACGCATTACCTATGTCGCAGTTGATGCCAAGGATCGACTTGGCTTGAGTGCATTGCTTGTGCGACCGGATGGCGTTATCGCTTGGGTAGGTGAGACTGCATCTTACGATGCGGCAGCTGCCGAAGCTATGTCGCGGTGGTTCGGCAAACCTGACGAGGTACGTGAACCGGCCTGAACCGTCTCATCCACAGCTTTGGGCCGAATGTCCGCCTCCCACCCCGTTTCAGTCACGTGTAGATCGATCGAATAATGCAACATAGAAGCGTTTTGGCAGACAGCTGATGCCGAGAGGTTTGGAACGTGTACCGTTGTTTTAGAATTAAACGATAATAAAAACAGTGAGTTAGACTTCTCAAGAAACCGTAGTTTGCAAAGTTTACAAACGAAAGATAGCCAAAAATGTAGATTAGCCAGAAAAAAACTAATGAAATCAATTGGCTGGGGAACCTGGATTCGAACCAAGACTAACGGAGTCAGAGTCCGTCGTTCTACCATTAAACTATTCCCCAGCAGGGTGCGCATATCAGCTTTATTTTTCTGAGGCGCTATGCCGACTAAAGCTTGAAGCTTCGTTCGTCGACGGCCTCCATCTAGCGAACTCAAACGATGAGTGCAAGCCCTTCTTTCAAAAAAATCGTGGCAAATTCAGTTATTTCGCAGTTGCGCATGGAAAGAACCGGTTTGTAGCGAGGTGCTGTCCAGTTTGAGCATAAAAAAAGCCCGGCAGCAGAGTGCGGCCGGGCAAAGGGGCAGGCTGGCCGAGAGGGGACCCGGCCTGTGAAGGTGGCGCCTGCCAGATGTTCGTTCAGCAGATGTGGCGCGTGGCTTCGACACGCAAGCGGGCATCTGCCAAGGCGGCCAGTATACGGGTCGGATCGTCCGCACCGCGCTTGTGGATTGCCGTATAAATGTCTCCGCTCTGCAACCCGATATCCTTCAGAAGGTGATTGTCGAGCTCATTGAGGCGAAGCACATGGCGTCGGTTTCGGAAAAGCGTCCAGCGACGCATAACCGACGTAAACACGGCATTTACCATTTGCTTGAGCACGGAGGTCGTTGCGCTCGTTGTCGGTAAGGGTGTCATGGTGGTCTTGCTGATCGCTGTCATTGCCGCTCTCCTTCAAGCGCGCTTGGTCAAAATGTTTCTATCGTCAGGTCATTCGCTTTCGCGTCTCCATTCTCTGCGATGGCGCCTTTATCCAATAATTGAATTGATTGTTCTAACGAATGTTTTTAATGTAATAGTTCAATAATTATGATGGATGGTACTGATGAGCGCGCCCTTGGATCTTGACCAGTTGCAGACCTTCATCGCCATTGCCGATACGGGTAGTTTTACCAAAGCGGCAGACGCTGTTTTCAAAACACAATCAGCGGTTTCCATGCAGATGCGCCGCCTTGAGGAGCGCATTGGAAAGGCGCTTTTTGAACGCGACGGGCGCGTCAATCGCCTGACCGAAGATGGCGAAAGGCTGCTGCTTTATGCGCGCCGTATGTTGCTGCTGAATGGTGAGACCATGGCGGCTTTTGATGATACGCAACTCGAAGGCCATGTGCGCATCGGCACGCCCGATGATTACGCAGATCGGTTTCTGCCAGAAATCATGGCGCGATTTGCACGCTCCAATCCGCGTGTTGAGCTATCTGTGGTATGCGAGCCGACTGTCAATCTCGATGAGATGATCCGTCGTGGAACGCTTGATATTGCCCTTGTGACCCAGTGCGATGACAAACGACGGTCCGAGGTGGTCCGTACTGAGCCGCTTCTGTGGGTGACGTCTGCCAATCATGCGGTACATGAGGAGGCCATGCTTCCGCTTGCGGTGGGACGTCCGACCTGTATCTGGCGTCACGCGGCAATCGACGTGCTTGAACAGGTTCAGCGCGATTATCGTATTATCATTACGAGCTGGTCTGCGACTGTTCTTGCGGCCGCGGTGCTGTCCGGTCTTGCGGTATCGGTTTTGCCGGAATGTGCGCTGAGGCCGGGAATGCGTGTTCTGGGTGTGGCCGATGGCTTTGGCACTTTGCCGGAATTCGGCATCGGCATCATGCGCGGCCATACCAAACAGAATGCAATCGTTGATGCGCTGGCCCAGCATATCATTGAAAGTCTTGATAATATTTCTTCGCCAGCACCCGCTTCTATGGTTTCCGCTGAAATTGCATCGTTCCCTTCTGTCCGCACACGTCGTGTGCGCAGCAACGAATTGCTGCCAGGCTGGTGACCGTGCATAATCGAAAAAGGCGGCGTCTTGACCAGTTGACCGGAGGGGGTGGCTGGTTGCCTATGATGGGATGAGCATGGGTTCCGATTCTACACCAACCGGCACCGCTTCGAATGTAGCGGAATATAGCGTTTCCGAGATTTCCGGCGCTTTGAAGCGTACGGTCGAGGATACGTTTTCGCATGTGCGCGTGCGCGGTGAGATTTCCGGTTATCGAGGTCCACATTCGTCGGGTCATGCCTATTTTGCTTTAAAAGATGATCGCGCGCGGCTTGAAGCGGTCATCTGGCGCGGTTCCATGGGACGTTTGCGCTTTCGTCCTGAAGAGGGAATGGAGGTCATTGCCACTGGCAAACTGACAACCTATCCAGGTTCTTCCAAATATCAGATCGTCATCGAGCAGATGGAGCCCGCAGGTGCGGGTGCCTTGATGGCACTCCTCGAAGAGCGCAAGCGCCGTCTTGCCGCCGAAGGACTGTTCGATCCGGCAACGAAGCAGCTTCTGCCTTACATGCCGCGTGTGATTGGCGTTGTGACATCACCAACGGGCGCGGTCATTCGTGATATTATTCACCGCATTTCGGATCGTTTTCCGCTGCATGTGATCGTCTGGCCGGTGCGCGTGCAGGGAGATACCAGCGGCGCAGAGGTGGCCGCGGCGGTTGAGGGGTTTAATGCATTGGCCGAAGATGGTGCCATTGTGCGGCCTGATGTGCTGATTGTCGCGCGTGGCGGCGGTAGCCTTGAAGACCTCTGGGGTTTTAACGATGAGATCGTCGTGCGGGCAGTTGCAGCATCGCATATTCCAGTGATTTCGGCTGTTGGCCACGAGACCGACTGGACCTTGATCGATCTTGCCGCGGACATGCGTGCGCCAACGCCGACAGGGGCTGCCGAAATGGCCGTGCCCGTCAAAGCTGATCTGGTGGCAACGGTTGCAACACAGTCTGCGCGTCTTGCTTCTGCAATGTCGCGGTTCATTGATTTAAGGCGCCAAGCGTATCGTGCTGCCGGTCGGGCTTTGCCATCTGCTGATCAGCTCCTGGCTTTGCCGCGTCGGCGGTTCGACGAGGCTGCATCGCGTCTCACACGCGCGCTTTTTGTGAATACGCAAAAGAAGCGTGTGCAATTTGAAGGTCGTGCGCGTCAATTGTCACCGCGTCTTCTGCAACGCGGATTTGACGAGCAGAAACGTAATATGAAGCTGCTTGGCCAGCGGTTGCCGCGTGCATTGGAAGCGTTCTTGCGCGAACGTCGCACGGTGTTTGCAAGACGCGCCGACCGGCTCGCGCCCGAACCTCTACTGCGACGCACAGCGCAGGCCAGGACCGCTATCGATCAACTCGATCGCCGCCGTGATCAGGCTATCGGCTTGCTGCTCGAACGCATCAGACGCCGTGGACAGGAGCTGGAAAGGCTTATGCGCACGCTGTCTTATGAAAGCGTGCTGGAGCGCGGCTTCGCGATTGTTTTCGATGCGGAAGGCAACCCGATCAAACAGGCAACGAGCGTTTCCGAGGGTGATGCTCTGTCGATTCGTTTCCGTGATGGCGATGTTTCCGCAACTGTTGGCGAAACTCCGGGAACACCTTCGTCCAAAGGTCCGACACGCAAAACATCGTCGTCTCGCCCCGGTGGGCAGGGATCGCTATTTTAGCAACAGTCGCCGATAGATTGCCCCATGATTGCCTCGTCACTGCACGTAAGTCGCAGATTATGTTGTTTTCTTAAGGCTGGCTTAAGTTTGTTCTTCTCTTTCTCAGCACATATTCGCTGACGTGTATTCCCAATGGGAAAGCGCGTGGTTTTAGAGCATCTCCAGCAAAAAGTGCGCGAGCCTTTGTGCTGGGTGATGTGAAATACAAATACGGAGAGCGGGTCTGACAACGCCGTTTTGGCTGGAGCCGATCTAACTCGTGCAAATGAAAGAGTGTTGAATGTCGCGTAAATTTTCTCAAGGCAGTGGCTTGCCGCTTTTGCCCAATGGCGTAACGAGCCGCCGTACTTTTCTCATTGGTGCGAGTGCCTTAGTGCTTTCTGGTTGCGTTTCGACAGCCCAACAGGGAAGGCCTGTCAAAGCCGCTGTGGAACCAGCTCCTGTTCGCGCTGTTCCGGCAATGTATGAGGCGATGCCCTATGAGCAGTTCCCTCTGCCAGCCGTGAATGTTGCCAAGGTCGATCCAAAGTTCTGGCGACAGGAAGTCGATTATCCGACTGACGAGAAAGTTGGCACGGTCATTGTCGATACGCCGAACAAATATCTCTACCACGTCCGTGGCAATGGCCGCGCAATGCGTTATGGCATCGGCGTCGGCCGTGATGGCTTCTCATGGGCGGGCCGTGCGATCATTGCTTACAAGCGCCAATGGCCACGCTGGACCCCGCCGGACGAAATGGTCGCTCGTCAGCCAGCTCTTCAGCCTTACAGCATTGCCAATGGCGGTATGCCTCCCAGCTTGAAAAATCCGCTCGGCGCACGCGCGCTTTATATTCACAAGGATGGTCGGGACACGATCTACCGCATTCACGGTTCGTCGGAAGAATGGAGCATCGGCAAGGCGGTATCGTCTGGCTGTATCCGTCTGCTCAATCAGGATGTCATCGACCTTTATAACAATGTGCGCGACGGCAGCACGATTGTCGTGATTCCCGATCCGACAAAAGGCACGCAAGTGACGAGCTGAATGTAAACAAGGGCGCGATTATCGCGCCCTTTTCCATTCTGTTTGGTGTCTTGATCAGATGCCTGTTTGTTTACAGATCACAACGCGCCAACCATCAGGGTCTTCATAGGTAAAGCTACGGTCAATCCAGTATGGGTTCTCAGGTACGACTGGAGCATAACCTTTATCCCGCATACGGTGGTTCAGCTTTTCGTAGGCATTCTCGTCAGTGATATAAATCACAAGCAGATTGTCTTCTGAGGGCGCCCGACAAGGACTACCTGCCTGATGCTCGGTGAATTCCAGATGCGCGGCTTTTCCGGGCAGCCCGAGCATGATGCCATTATATCCGTCATGATCTGCAAAAGAACCCAGCTCCGGCAGACCAAGACCATCTCGGTAGAAGGTAACGACTTCGCTGAATTTGTCGGTTGGCCGGGCAAAGCGGATCTGCACCGGTATTGCGCCTTCACCCAGCGTGAGAGAGGTCGATTGGGTATTCATTGTCGTCTCCTTTAGTTCTGCCCGGAAGAGGCGGTTATGGTTTGTACTGTTCGCCAGAGCGACGGACCTTGCATGACGATGACGCCTATGGCGACCAATGCAACACCAGCAATGCGGGAAGGGGTGATTGCCTTGCTCGCAAAGCCCACGATGCCGAAATGATCGATAAGCACAGACGCGATGAGCTGACCGGCAATGACTGCCGTCATGAAACCCGCAGCACCCAGCCTTGGTGCGAGAAGAATTGCAGCGGTGATGTAAAGCACGCCAGCAATGCCGCCGATCCATATCCATTTGGGTTGCCCGGAGAGGCCAGCAAAAGTTGGAAGCGAAACTTTCATCGCCAGCATCACCGGCAATACGCAGATCAGGCTGATAAGCAGTGAGATAACCGTTGCCCAGAGTGGATGGCCGAGCGCCCGCCCCAGCGAGGCATTGGCGCCTGCCTGAAATGGCACCACCGCACCCGCAATGAGAGCCGCGAAGAGAAATGTAAGTGATCCTTGAGCCTGCATGGAAAATCTTCCTGTGTTCCTTTGGCTCTGATCTAGTTATAGATAATAAGAATTTGAAATTCAGATTACCGGGGCAATTATGCATCAGGCGAATAATCTACGGAATGTCGACCTCAACCTGTTGGTGATTTTGGATGCGCTTCTGACGGAGCGTCATGTGTCGCGTGCAGCGGTGCGGCTCAATATGAGCCAACCCGCAGTCAGTCACGCGCTGGCGCGTCTGCGCGAGTTACTCGATGACCAACTGCTTATTCGGGAAGGTGCAGGTCTATCTCTGACAATCAAGGCAATGGAAATTACCAGGCCGCTTACGGAAGTGCTATCGGGCGTCCGCAGTGTACTTGGCCCGCTTGGTTTTGAACCTGCAACCACGCGGCATCGCTTTCATCTCTCCATGTCGGATTATGGCGGCAATATTGTGCTGCCTGGATTGGTCAGAGAGTTACGAAACGATGCGCCTGGCATTGACCTCGCGATCAGCCAGTTCAGCCGCGAAGGCATGATCGCACGCATTCTGGATGGCGAGATCGATCTGGGCTTTGGGGTGTTCCCGCATTTGCCTGCTCAGATCGCTGCCGATGTGCTGATGAAGGATGAATATGTGTGTCTTCTGGATCGCCGGAGCCTAGAAGGACGGCAATTCGATGCCGATATTTATTTTTCGCGACCGCATGCGCTTGTAGCAGTGCGTGGTGACGCGACGACCGAGATCGAAGCAAGCCTGAAAATTGCGGGATACACACGGCATATCGCGGTGGTTGTTCCTCACTGGAGTGTCGCGCCACAACTGATCGCAGGCACTGATCTTATCCTGACGATAGCGCGTGGTGGGCTTAAAAATCTGCCGCCGGATGACAATCTTGTTGTCCTGCCTGCACCTGTAGCGTTGCCGCCAGTACCGTTTGTGCAAATATGGCATAAGCGCCGGGAAAGTGACCCGGCGCATCGTTGGTTGCGGACGAAGATAACCTCCGTTTTATATGGAGATTAATACGCGTATTCGAGGAAGATCGGCTCAACTGAACCGGCCCAAACACTGTTATAGGCTTTGAGCATGCGCTCCGCATCGGTAATGCCAGCAGCGACAATTTCTTCCAGTGGTGCCAGGAAATGTGTTTCGTCAAATCCATCGGCGTTCAGCTTGTTGCGGTTGAGAAGGCCGAGACGCGAGATTTCAAGCGTCTTGCGGGCGATCTGCGCAACCGGCTTACCACGGAATGAAGCATTGAGCGCTTTTGCAGGAACATCATTGCGCAAGGCCAGAACTTCTTCATAGGTCCAGTCTTTTGTCAGATCTTCTGCGGCATCGAGCGCTTCGTCGTCATAGAGCAGGCCAACCCAATAGGCAGGCAGGGCGCAGATACGACGCCACGGACCACCGTCAGCTCCGCGCATTTCGAGGAAGCGCTTGAGGCGCACTTCTGGGAACAGTGTCGACAAATGGTTGGTCCAGTCGCCCATATTCGGCACAGGATCGCTGACTTCGCCCTTCAAAGCGCCATTCATGAACTGGCGGAAAGTCACATGCGTGCAGTCATGATAACGACCGTCGCGCAGGATAAAATACATCGGTACATCAAGCGCCCATTCGACATAATCGATGAAACCGAAGTTTTCGGAGAAGACAAACGGCAACACGCCCGAGCGCTGGTTGTCAGTATCGCGCCAGATATTGGAGCGCCATGACTGAAGACCGTTTGGCTTGCCTTCGGTGAAAGGAGAACTGGCAAACAGCGCTGTCGCAATGGACTGCAGCTTCATCGAGACCTGCATCTTACGGCGCATGTCTGTTTCAGAACCAAAGTCGAGGTTAACCTGAACGGTCGACGTGCGGTACATCATGTCGAGACCTTCATGCCCGACTTTCGGCATGTAGTTGCTCATGATTTTATAGCGCGACTTCGGCATGACCGGCGTTTCAGCCAATGTCCATTTTGGACTGCCACCAAGACCCAGGAAACGAATGCCGAGCGGCTCGGCAATCTCACGCACTTGCGAAAGATGGGCGTTCACTTCACGACAAGTCTGATGAATGGTCGAAAGAGGCGCGCCGGACAGTTCAAACTGGCCGCCCGGTTCGAGCGAAATCGCGCCTTGTCCCGTAGGCTCGACCAGGCCGATGATGTTGCCTTCATCGATGATTGGCTCCCAGCCAAGCTTGGCCTTCATACCTTCCAGAATGGCCTTGATGCCGCTCGGGCCTTCGTAAGGAACAGGACTGTTGTTTGCAACGTAGAAAGGAAATTTCTCGTGCTCGGTGCCGATGCGCCACGCATCTTTCGGCTTGCTGCCTTCGGCAAGATAGGCTGCGAGTTCTTCAACACCAGTCAGTGCTGTTTCATCGGTCGTGTCGCGCGCCATGCGTATTGTCCCTAGTCGGATTTATATTTGTCAGCGTGATTGGACAAATTTGTCAAATCACGCAAGTCAATTTCATTGATGATTGGATTTTCTCAAATTCATGCTGTTGCTTTCCAGTCGCCCAACACCGCCTGTACCAGCGTCAATGCTGCAACTGCGGCCGTATCTGCACGCAGAATTCGCGGGCCCAGCGGTATCGCTGTTACAAAGGGAAGGCTGCGCAACTGCTGTCGTTCGATCTCTGAAAACCCGCCTTCAGGGCCGATCAGAACCGCATAAGGGCCGGGCTGCAAGCTGCCCAGAATGGTCAGCGGATCATCCGTTTCATGGCCTTCATCGCAGAATATGAGACGACGTGACGGATCCCATTGTTCCAGAAAACGATCAAAACGCAGAGCATCGCGGCATTCTGGTATTGCCAACACCCCGCATTGTTCGGCAGCCTCGATGGCATTGGCCTTGATACGATCTGTCCCAAGCTTGGGTACCTGCGTATGCTGCGTTACGACGGGCTGCAAAATGCCCGCGCCCAGTTCAACGGCTTTCTGCACCATGTAGTCGAGCCGCCCCTGTTTCAGCGGCGCGAAACAATAGAGCAGATCGCATGGTGCTGGTTGCGGACGTGTTTGCTCGACTGCTTCAAGAAACAAGCGCTTCTTGCCCTCAGGCCGCAACCGCATTTTCCATTCGCCATCCTGTCCGTTGAAGGCGAGGATTTCGTCGCCGTCCTTCAATCGCAGCACATGCGTCAGATAATGAGCGGCTTGCGTCGGCGCTTCCACGTTTACGCCATCGCCAAGGCCGGTCTCGATATAAAGTCTCTGCATTTTATAATTCGCGCGCATGATCGCATCGATGGCAGAGGGCTGGCCCAATGGTCAAGCTTTTTGGTTGGTCGGGGAGATTTGAATGCGTAGCTACACAAACATTTGATGGGACTAATAAAGTAGTTGCATTGAACTAGATTGTATCCATATAGATATGAAGCTATCTATTTGAATGGAATTTAAGTGATGAAACAAGCCTGGGGCGAATTTGCACCGCTGTTGTCAGCCAATGCCCGTGGATGGCGTAAAGCCTTCGATGCCGCAATGGCGGAACACAACCTCTCGGACGCAAAAGCCATCCCGCTCATGACGCTTTTACGGCATGGTGATTGCATTCCTCAGGGTGTGCTTGCCGAAAGAGTCGGAATTGAAGGAGCAACCATCGTCCGTGTCGTGGATGAATTGGAAAAGGAAGCCCTGATCCGCCGAATCCCTGACGATACGGATCGCCGGGTCAAGCTCATTCAGTTGACGGATGAGGGGCGGATCCTTGCGGCCAAGGTAGAAAAGACTGCGGCGCGTCTGCGAATGGCTTTTCTTGGCGACCTTGATCCTGATGCCGTTGATACCGCGATGGATGTGTTGCGCAAACTTCACGAGAAATTCCAGAACCCGTCTTCCTGACCGGAAGGCACACAGACATTCTAATGAACATTCCAGAAGCCAATGATTAAACCCGCTGAAACATTGCCGCGATTTTGGGACGTGGTCTTCTCACTGAAGACCTTTGCGGCCGCCATGCTTGCGCTGTGGATTGCCCTGATGGCAGACCTTCCCAACCCATATTGGTCGGTTGCGGCTGTCTATATCGTTGCGCATCCGCTTTCGGGCGCTACAACGTCCAAGGGTTTCTATCGTTTGATTGGTACAATTATTGGCGGTGCGGTCACGATTCTCTTCGTGCCGCATCTGGTCAACTCACCTGAAATTCTGACGCTGGCAATCGGTCTGTGGATGGGACTTTGTCTTGCCATCAGCCTGCTGGATGGCACGCCACGCAGCTACCTTTTCATGCTGGCTGGTTATACCGTCGCTATTGCGAGCTTTGCGGTTGTCTCTTCGCCCGCCACGACCTTTGATTATGCGGTGGGCCGTGTAGAAGAAATTGCCATCGGCATCATTTGTGCGTCCCTCGTCAATCGTTTGGTATTTCCGCGCCATAGCGGTCCCGTTCTTGTCGCACGTATCGATAACTGGCTGCGCGACGGCTCCAAGCTTGCCGTTGCAACGCTGCGTGGGGACGGCGATAGCCCGGAATTCAGGCGTGACCGCCAGCGGCTCGCAGCTGATGCTCTCGAACTGCGAAATCTGACGACACATATCGCCTATGACACATCATCCATCCGCAACGTCGGAATGCTTTTGCATGTGTTACAACAGCGTATGGTTGCCGTTCTGCCGATTGTTTCCAGTCTGCATGATGTGTTGGTCCTCAAGCCCGGCGAGAGCGAAAAGCCGTGGCATCCTGCGGTGCAGAAGCTTCTGGATGAAGCTTGCGACTGGCTTGAAAGTGGAGAAGCTCTGACGGAACAGCGCCGGGGAATGCTTCTTGGCTATCTTGATGAAATCGAAAAGCATGGCAGAGATGCGGATAGCTGGGATGAATTGCTGCCGTTCAATCTGGCGGCGCGTGTGCGTGATCTGGTCCAGATCTGGAGCGACTGCATTACGCTGCGTCAGGACATTGTTTCCGGTTCGCGTCATTCGCTACGTTGGCGCCGTTACGATGCACATCTGAAGGCCCGTCCGCAGCACAGAGATTATGGCATGGCCTTTCTTTCTGGCTTCTCGGCCTTTCTCGCGACGTGTATTGCCACGACATTCTGGATTGCGACCGGCTGGTCGCAGGGTAGCGCCGCCGCCATGATGGCAGGGATATTCTGTTGTATTTTTGCGGGCATGGACGATCCCGTCCCGGTGATGCGCAAATTCAACTGGTTGCTACTGATCGTGATTGCTGCGGCATTTGTGTTTGAATTTGCATTATTGCCGCTGGTCGATGGGTTCTTCCCGTTGGTGCTCGTGCTTGGCCTGTTTCTGATCCCTGCCGGTCTGCTGCTTGCGATCCCATCGCAGTTTTTGCTCGGTATGGTGCTATGTGTGAACCTGCCAAACATGCTGATGCTGCAAGGTCATCTGACGCATGATTTTGTGAGCTTTGCCAATGTCAATCTGGCCACCGTTCTGGGTATCGTCATTGCTGCGGTGGTAACATCAATTGTGCGTTCGGTCGGTGCCGAATGGAGCGTGCGTCGCCTCGTCAGAGCAGGCTGGAATGACATTGTGCTTGCAACCGAGCGTCAGCCGGGCCGACATCGTCGTCAGCGAATGAACCGGTTGCTGCTCAAAATGATTGACCGCATCGGCATGATGACGCCGCGCCTTGCTTTGATACCGGCTGCGGATATTGCCAAGGTTGATCTGTTGCGAGATTTGCGCAACGGCATGAACACGATTGATTTGCAGCAATATCGTTCAAAGCTGCCAGATCCCTGCCGTGATGCGGTGGATTTGGTGCTGGACGGCGTTGGTGCGCATTATCGGGCCCTGTCGCGTGACGCCAGGTTGGAAACACGTGACGATATCGATGCTGATCTTCTGGCTGTCATCGATCAAGCCATCACAGCCATCATTGAAAATGGTTCACCAGCAACTGCCAAACGGCCACGTATTGCGCTGGTTGGCTTGCGCTTCAACCTGTTTCCGAAAGCTCCGCCCTTTGCCCTTCCACCGCAGCCACAGCTTGAGCTGCCACAGGCCGCATAAGGCATGCGCTTCGTACGAATGGAACTTGAACAGTCATGAGACCTGAACTCGATATCTATGGGATTTATCTGCCGACTTTGGCAGTTCTGGCGCTCGGCGCTTATTTCGCCAATTCAGTCCTGCAGCGGCTGCTGGTGCGCGCTCGCTTTTATCGGTTTGTCTGGCATCGGCCCTTGTTTGATGCCGCTATGTACTTTTGTATTCTTGGCGTAAGCGCCGTACTCTTGAATGGAATACCGCTATGAAAAAGCTCTTTGCACATTCCGGCCGGGTTTTCCTGACCCTTGTCATGGTCACGATGGCAGGGCTGCTCGGCTGGCATCTTTGGGATTATTACATGAATGCGCCATGGACACGCGACGGCAAAATCCGCGCTGATGTCGTGCGCGTGGCCCCCGACGTTTCCGGTCTTGTGAGCGAAGTGCTGGTCCATGACAATCAGACGGTTCAGCAGGGCGAGGTGATTTTCCGCATTGATCAGGCGCGCTACAAACTGGCACTTCAGTTGGCCGATGCGAAGCTTGCCAGCAGCAAGGCGGCATTGGATATGGCCAATCGCGATCAGACCCGCTATCGCAAGCTCAACGACACGACTGTGACCCAGCAGAAAATGGAGCAGATCGAAACGACAACCCAGCAGGCTGAGGCCACCCATCGTCAGGCTGAGCTTGACCGTGATTTGGCATCCCTCAATCTGGACCGGTCGTCGGTCAAGGCTCCGGTGAATGGCGTGATCACCAATTTCTCGCTTCAACCAGGGGATTATGTGACGACTGGTTCCGCAGTGACAGCGCTGGTTGATACGGATTCATTTTATGTTTCCGGTTATTTTGAAGAAAACAAACTTGAGCGTATCCAGATCGGCGATCCGGTTTTGGTTGATGTGATGGGCAGCAAGGTTCAGCTCAAAGGCAAGGTCGAAGGCATTGCCGGAGGCATTGAAGACCGCGAGCGTACGGACTCAACCAGTCTGCTTGCCAATGTCTCGCCAACATTCAACTGGGTTCGCCTCGCGCAGCGTGTGCCGGTCAGAGTGAAACTGGAGGAAGTGCCACAGGGTGTCCATCTGGTGGCTGGTCGTACAGTCAGCGTTTCAGTCGTCAACTGAAACAACCCAATCAGTCAGTAAAGCCCGGCTATTGTCCGGGCTTTTTTCATGATAGCAATCTTCGCAAAGAAGCGGCTTTGGAGCTTGAACGATGAGCGTGTTGGTCATTCAGAACTATCCGGATTCGGGCCTGGGGCAAATCGAGCCTATATTGATTGAGGCGGGTCGTTCGATTGATCTGCGCCACGCCTATCGGGGTGACGCGCTTCCACGGGATGACAGTGATTATCAGGCGCTTATCGTACTCGGTGGTGAGCAGAATGCGCTTGCAGATGCCCAATGCCCGTATTTTCCTGATCTCCTCAACCTCATTCGTGCTTTCGGCGATAAGGACAAGGCTGTGCTTGGCATTTGCCTCGGGAGCCAGCTCGTCGCACGGGCCTATGGAGGCGAAAATATTCTGGATCGCCCCATGGAGTTTGGCTGGCATGAAGTGCGGCTGACAGAGAAGGGGCAGAGCGACCCGGTACTGGCTGCCGCAGGCTCTGCGTTTCCGATTTTTCATTGGCACCGCGATACGTTTTCATTGCCAGAAGGAGCTATTCACATCGCAGTCAGCGATATGACAGCTCATCAGGCTTACCGGATCGGCCGAGCGGTCTATGGCACGCAGTTTCACTTTGAAGCCGACACCAAACTGGTCGTCGGCTGGAATGAAACACTCAGCGATGTGATCGCCGAGTTCGATCCTGAATGGGCGGCTGAATTTCCTGCACATTTACAGCATTCGGGCATTGCAGCAGATAAAGCAGGTGCCGCGCTCGCACGTGCATGGACCAATCTGATCTAGCACGGACGCCCTAAAAGTTGCCTGTAAACAACAACTCGCCCCTATAAGGCGTTGCGACTTTGCCACAGGGGAAAGCCATTCGGGTTTTTCCCTTGGAAAGGGACAATTGTAGCCCTCGCGTTCAGTTGCGGGTAACTTTTTTCAGGTGTAACTGAGGCCAACTTCCGGGTGGCAAGTGATCGGACAAGGTGCGAGCCTTGCTCATTATGAAAACTCGGTTTCCCGATCCTCCCGGTAACCCTGTAAAGAGTTTTCGATCATGACCGCTAAGCATGCCGCTCTCCTCACCGTCCTGATGATTTCTGCGATCGTGTTCATGGCAGTTGGTATTTTCACAGTCGATGCAGGTAACAGCATGACCTCGACTGATGGCTACGGCATTTCAAGCGCGCGTTAGTTTTTTTGGGCTGGCGGCTGGGCCAGTCGCTTCCAGAAAGCGCTTTTCAGAGCCATCGATGACGATGGCTGACAGCTTTCCACTCTTCCATGCATATGTATCGAGATTAACCCGATTGGGTTGAACGTCGATTGCACTCTGCGGTGTATGGCCGTGGATAATGACTTTTTCCAATGGATCGGTCCATTTCAGAAACAGCGTCCTGATCCACATCAGGTCTTCGGGGTCCTGAGCGTCGAGCGGCACTGCCGGGTTAACGCCCGCATGACAGAAAAAGAAATCATCGAAGTTCACTGAATGCGGCATGGAGCGGATATAGTCGATGTGCGCCTGTGGTACGGTGTCCACGAGCTGTTTATATCCGGTAATTGCTGACTCTGGATCGTTATAATCAACCTCAACTCCATAAGAGCGCGCAGTGTCGCTGCCGCCATGATGGGCAAAAATCCCGTTCGTGTCTCCCGTCGCAAGATAGCGCAGGAAACCATCATCATGATTGCCGATCAAAGACAGAACGCGCGGATCGTGTGCTGATGCGCTGACCAGAAAATCAAGCACGCCTTTAGAATCCGGTCCCCGGTCGATGTAATCGCCAAGATGAATGATACGCCAGTCATGTGCAGGTTTGCGGTCGAGATCGGCGCGGATAAGGCCATGCATATCCTGCAAAAGATCGAGGCGCCCATGAATGTCGCCAATGGCATAAAGCCGGACGCCTTCGGGTCCTTTAGCGTCCTTCAAGGTCACACCGGTCATAAGTCATCGCTTTCTTTTGCGTCTTTTCCTGCTCGCTGACGGTATCGCAAACGAGACACGCGCTCGCGTTCATCATTCAGCTCTCTGTCGTTCGTCGCCTGTTCGACAAAGCGGATGTGTTTTTGAACAGCTTCGCGGGCCGCTTGCGGGTTACCTGCAATGACGGCGTCGTAAATGGCGCGGTGCTGTGACAGGAACATGTCAGCGACGCCGGGGTAATTGTAAATCAGACTGCGATTGTAAAAAACCCCATCTTTGAGCAGTTGATAGCAGGAGCGTAATGTGTGCAGCAGCACGATATTATGTGCGGCTTCACCGATAGCATTGTGAAAATCGACGTCAAGCCGCGCTTCCGTATCGAAATCTCCGGCACCATGCGCGGTTTCCATTGCAACGATGATTTCCTTCAGGAGCGCCTTGTCGGCGGGCGTTGCGCGTAGCGCTGCAAACTCAGCGGCAATGCCTTCTATTTCACGGCGGTATTCGAGATAATCGGCTTTGGCTTTGCGATGGTCTGCAAAGAGCTTCACCACCGGTGCGCTGAAAACCTGCCCGATGACATCGGCAACGAATGTGCCGCCACCGTGGCGTGAACTAAGAAGCCCGGCATTTTCAAGCCGCTTCAGGGCATCTCGCAAAATAGGACGGGAAATATCGAACTGGCGCGCAAGTTCCCGTTCGCCCGGAAGCCGGTCGCCACCGCGCAAGACGCCTTCGAGAATCAGGCTCTCGATCTGGTGGACGACATCATCCGCTGTGCGGCTCGCTTGAATGCGTGAAAAAATTGTATCGGCCATGCCGTTTGAAGCCCTCTCCATATCGGCGGCAAGTTAGCCTTAAGGTGTCAGTCGAGCAACGGGGAGTTTACAGGTTAAACAAAAACCCCGGAAGGAATGCTTCCGGGGTTTGAGAAGATTGCAGCTCTGCGTCAGGCCTTCTTGCGCTTGCGGCCTGAAAAGAATGCGACGAGGCCCGCAACAAGGCCATACATCGCCCATTTGAAGGGAAGGACATCTGCCGTTTCGCTACGGATAGGCAGTACGGTAACTGTGCCTGGGCGGCTTTCAAAGCCAGATTTTCCTTCGGCTTTTGCCTGTTCAATCTGCTGCGGCGAGACGACCCATTCGGCGCCACGTGACTTGTCGTAGAACATGAAGCCAAAGCCGACGATAACGGCTACGACAACTGCGAGAATAAGGCGGGTAGGTGTATTCATCATCATTCCTCAAAAATCGACATGGCAGGGAGGAGGCCATCCGATTCGCTGAATTATGGGGCTAGAAGGCTATTGATAATCAATTGCTTAGCCGGCTGCATTTGCACGCTTTCTAATAAAAGCAGCTTGGTTTCATACGCAATCAGACGGGAAACGTCTATTTTGCCGGCATGTTTTGTGGAGAACTGCCGCTCTCCCAATAAGGAACCGGCCCGTAAAGATCAGCCAGATAATCTATGAACAGCCGCACCTTTGCAGGCAGGAATTGCTTTGAGGGGTAGACAGCATGGATCGCCACATTGCGGGAAGCCGAATATTCAGGCAGCACTTGCACGAGTTTACCGGCTGCGAGTTCAGGTCCCACATCCCATGTCGAACGCTGGGCGATACCAAGCCCTGCCAGAACCGCTTCACGCACCATCTCGCTTGAATTGGTTTGCAATGGTCCCTGTGGGCGGATGGTGATCGGCCCTTTCGGTCCTTCAAGCCGCCATGGATCATTATTATGCGGAGCAAGACATATATGCCCCTGCAAATCCTCGATGCTTTCGGGCGTGCCGCGCTCGGTGATATAATGCGGTGAGGCAACCAGCACTCGACGCACTGGCGCAAGGCGCCGGGCGACAAGGGTTGAGTCTGACAACTCGCCAATGCGGATCGCGAGATCATAGCCATCGCCAACGATATCCACCATCTCGTCAGAAAGCTGCATATTGACCGTGAGGTCTGAGTTGGTCCGCATGAAAGGCACAAGATAGGGCGCGATATGCATGCGCCCGAAGGTCGTCGGGGCTGATATTTTCAGTGTCCCGCGCGCGTTTGCTGATCTGCGGGCAACGAAGGCTTCTGCCTCTTCGATATTGCTCAGAATTGCCAGAACGCGCTCATGATAACCTTGACCGGCTTCGGTCAAAGCAATCTGACGTGTGGTTCGCTGCAAAAGACGCGTGCCGAGACGTTCTTCAAGTCGTCCCAGTCTTTTGGAAACAACTGCTGGTGATAGTCCAAGATCACGCGCTGCCGCTGACATGCTGCCCGTTGAAACAACACGCGCGAAAATCTCCATATCCGCCAGACTGCTCATCATGATAGTTTCAAATCCTCCCTGGCAGATATATGCACTGGCTCATCTAGCCGAGGCTGGCAAAGGACCGCAAGGCGATTATGCCGCAGCGTCACAACTGTTTCGCTATAGGCCAATTGGTAAAATAATATTACCACTTGACCCAAGCGACGCTGAATGCACTCTGGGGAGGCGGAGGAACACATGAGCGGACTGATTATGCCGGAGCCAAATGCTTCGGTTCTTGAACGGCGCGATACAATCGTTGCTGACCTTAGGGCAATAGTACCGGGGGAGGGCGTTGTCGATGCGACCAATACCATGCGGGTGTTCGAAACAGACGGGCTGACCGCGCATCGCGCATTGCCACTTGTTGTGGTGCTGCCGGAGACCGTCGAGCAAGTTTCACAAATACTGCGTTATTGCCATGAGAATGAAATCCGCGTTGTGCCACGCGGTGCAGGGACGTCGCTTTCCGGTGGTTCCATGCCTCTGGTTGATGCCGTGTTGTTGGGCATGTCGCGCTTCAATCGTATTCTTGAAATCGATTATCCCAACCGTGTCGCTGTCGTGCAGCCGGGTGTGACCAATCTTGGCATCACAAAGGCCGTGGAACACGAAGGCTTCTATTATGCGCCTGATCCATCTTCGCAGATTGCATGCTCCATCGGTGGCAATGTCGCGGAAAATGCGGGCGGCGTGCATTGTCTGAAATATGGGCTTACTGCCAATAATGTGCTTGGCATCGAGATGGTGCTGATCACTGGCGAAGTGCTGCGTCTCGGCGGCAAGCATCTTGATAGCGAAGGCTATGATCTGCTGGGGCTGATGACAGGTTCTGAAGGGCTTTTGGGCGTCGTTACGGAAATCACCGTGCGTATACTGCAAAAACCTGAAACGGCGCGCGCGGTCATGATCGGGTTCCCGTCGAGCGAACAGGCAGGCCAGTGCGTAGCCGATATCATTGGTTGCGGGATTATTCCTGGTGGTATGGAAATGATGGACCGTCCGGCCATTCAGGCGGCGGAAGACTTTGTTCGCGTCGGTTATCCGCTGGATGTCGAAGCACTGCTCATTGTCGAACTCGATGGCCCTCCGGTAGAGGTCGATCATCTGATTGATCAGGTGGAAGCAATTGCGCTTAAGAACGGTTCGACCGTCTGCACGCTTTCGCAATCGGAGGAGCAGCGCCTGGCGTTCTGGGCGGGAAGAAAAGCGGCGTTCCCGGCGGTGGGTCGTATCTCGCCTGACTATCTCTGCATGGATGGCACGATACCGCGCAAGGAATTGCCGCGTGTGCTTTCAGGAATGCGCGATCTTTCACAAAAATACGGGCTTCGCGTTGCCAATGTCTTTCATGCGGGCGATGGCAATCTCCATCCGCTCATCCTGTATGACGCGAATATTCCGGGTGAACTGGAAGCGGCGGAAGATTTCGGTGCAGATATTTTGCGGCTTTGCGTCGAGGTCGGCGGTGTGTTGACCGGCGAGCATGGTGTGGGCATCGAGAAGCGAGATCTTATGCCTGTCATGTTCAACGAGATTGATCTCGATCAGCAGATGCGCGTCAAATGTGCGTTCGATCCCAAGCATCTGCTCAATCCCGGCAAGGTCTTTCCGCAATTGCGCCGCTGCGCTGAGCTTGGACGCATGCACGTGCATCGTGGCGAGCTGGCGTTTCCGGATATTCCCCGATTTTAATCCCTGCTTTGATACGGTTTTGATGATGACTGACACAAACATAATAAAGCCGCAGGATGAAGCGGGCGTTCTGGAGGCGGTGCAATGGGCTTTGGCCAATTCAACGCCGCTGGAAATTCTTGGTCGGGGCAGCAAACGCGGCATTGGGCGCCCCATGGCCACAGGTGCTGTGCTTGATGTATCGAGCCTGTCGGGGGTAACTCTTTATGAACCCGACGAACTGGTGCTCTCCGCAAAGGCGGGCACACCGCTTTGCGAAATTGAAAAACTGTTGGCAGACAACAAACAGTGTTTTCATTTCGAACCGATGGATTACGGCCCACTCCTTTCAGGCGATGCTGGAAGTGGCACAATAGCGGGCGCGCTTGCTGCCAATCTTTCTGGTCCGCGTCGCGTCAAGTCGGGTGCCGCACGCGATCATATATTGGGCGTGCGCGTGGTTTCAGGGCGGGGTGAGCTGTTCAAATCCGGCGGACGCGTGGTCAAGAATGTCACCGGTTACGATCTTTCAAAAGGCATGGCCAATTCATGGGGTACGCTGGGCGTAGCCACTGAAGTGACCTTCAAGGTGTTGCCTGCGCCTGAAACGGTGGCAACACTTGCTGTGCGCGGGCTCGATGATGAGGCGGCTAGTCGTATCATGGCCATGGCTATGGGGTCGCGTGAAGAAGTGGCTTCAAGCGCTCATCTGCCACCAAGCGTGGCTTGGCGCTTTCTGGATGGCAATCTGGGTAGTGAAGCCGCTACTGTTCTGCGGATAGAAGGCTTTGCGCCCTCGGTTCGGCATCGCAGCGCGCAATTGCAGGCATTGCTGGGCTCCACGGGGGAGATCATTTCTCTTGATGAAGCGCAGTCGCGTCAGCTTTGGCGCGAGGTGCGTGACGTATTGCCTTTTGTGAAAAAGGGCGATCAACGCCCGGTCTGGCGTGTTTCAATGGCACCTATGCAGGGCTGGAAAATGGTGGATGAATTCCGACGCCATGCTGGTGCAGATGCTTATTATGACTGGCAGGGCGGATTGATCTGGCTGCGTATGGAATCCGAGCCCGAGGCTCAGATACTCCGCGCCCTTATTGCCAGATATGGCGGGGGCCATGCCACGCTGGTCCGGGCATCGGAGCAGGTGCGTGCAAATACCGATGTATTTGAGCCGCAATCGGCCGCGCTTGCCGCTTTGTCGCGACGTCTCAAGCAGCAGTTTGATCCGGAGAATATTCTCAATCCGGGCCGTATTTATCCTGAGCAGGCAGGAGTGTGACGCCATGCAAACCCAATTCAGTCCTGAGCAACTGCTTGATCCCGGCGTCAATGAGGCCGAAAAAATCTTGCGCAAATGTGTGCATTGCGGCTTCTGCACGGCAACATGTCCGACATATGTGACGCTGGGCAATGAGCTGGATAGCCCGCGTGGGCGCATCTATCTTATCAAGGATATGCTGGAGAATAATCGCCCGGCTGATGAACAAGTCGTTCGGCACGTTGACCGCTGCCTGTCGTGCCTGTCGTGCATGACGACCTGTCCGTCGGGTGTCAATTATATGCATCTGATCGACCACGCGCGGTCGCATATCGAGAAGACCTATAAGCGCCCGTTTATGAACCGCTTTCTGCGCGGAGTTCTGGCACAGGTTCTGCCGTATCCGGGCCGTTTCCGGCTGGCATTGCAACTCGCAAACCTTGGGCGGCCGTTTGCTTCCTTGTTCCGCAAAAGCGATACATTGAGGCCAGTCGCCGCCATGCTCGATCTTGCGCCGCAACATCTGCCCGCCCGACAGCAGGTCAATGCTATCAGCCCTGCGAAGGGCGAAAAGCGTGGGCGGGTCGCCATCCTCAATGGCTGTGCACAGCCCGTGCTCAATCCCGGCATCAATGCGGCCACCCTGCGCCTGCTGAACCGGATCGGTATCGAGGTGATAACGCCGAAAGGTGAAGGATGTTGTGGTTCGCTGGTGCATCATATGGGACGTGAGGAGCAGGCGCTTGAACAAGCGCGGCACAATGTCGACGTCTGGACCCGCGAAATTGAAGCCGGTGGTCTGGACGCCATTATCGTAACGACGTCTGGCTGCGGTACAACGATTAAGGATTACGGATATATGCTGAGGCTGGACCCTGCATATAAGGATAAGGCAGCAAAGGTCTCTGAGCTGGCCAAGGACGTGACCGAATATCTGACCTCAATAGAGCTGCCCGAGCCGCCACGGCCTGCAAGCCTGACAGTTGCTTATCACTCTGCGTGTTCCATGCAGCATGGTCAGAAGTTGGTGCGTCAGCCGAAGGATTTGCTTGCTAGGGCGGGTTTTACGGTGCGGGAGCCTCTGGAGGGGCATCTTTGCTGTGGCTCGGCTGGCACATACAACATCATGCAGCCTGAAATCGCGACCAAACTTCGTGACCGCAAGGTCAAGAACATTGAGGCCACAGGAGCGGATTTGATCGCGACAGGCAATATTGGCTGTATGACGCAAATCGCAACCGGCAGCAGGTTACCCATCGTGCATACAATTGAATTGCTCGATTGGGCTTATGGCGGACCAAAACCTGCGGCCCTTTCAAGCGCCAGTCTTCACTGACCGGGCGTAATGCAAAGGGAACCCTTTGAACCCCTTTGTTTCTTTCAGAACGAAGGTGGTCTGCATCTCCTTGATGCGGGGCAGGCGACGTAAGGTCGACATGGCGAAGTCTGCATAGGTATCGAGGTCATGCGATACTACTTGCAGCAGGAAATCGGCGTCGCCTGCAATGCTGTAACAGGTGATGACTTCATCAAGCCCCATCAGTTCGGCGGCAAATTGCTCGGCCTCGGCTTCACTGTGGCTGTCGATCTTGATCCGCACAAATGCCATCACACCAAGGCCAATGGCTTTCCGATCCAATGTGGCGCGATAGCCTTGTATGATGCCATCTTCTTCAAGCTTGCGCACTTTGCGCCAGCTTGGTGATGTGGACATGCTGATCTTATCGGCCAGCGCCTGATTGGTCAGGCGGCCGTCTTCCTGTAAAGCATCGAGAATCTTGATGTCGGATGGTTCGAGTGGGATCATGAGAATCGACCTGAAATGTTTTAAAATCTGGTAGATCTTACCAAATTCAGACCTGTAGTGGGGAATAAAGATAAGAACTGCCTCCCCAGGTGATGTAATTCTGGTCGGAACATCAATTCCGCCGGAGCCATCATGCAAGAAGATTTGCGCCTCGCCATCATCGTCAACCCGGAACTGCCGCTGGGATTGCTTGCCAATACGGTCGGCACAATTTCGATTGGTCTGGGCGCTAAGCTGCCATACATCGCAGCCCGACAACTGACCGATAAGTCAGGCACTGCAATTGATATCAGTTCTGATCGCCCGGTACCGGTTCTGCAGGCCGATGCCGAGACTATTCGGTCTATTGTTCTGAAGGCGGCGAGCTTTGAAGAACGACAGGCCGTTGTGGCATTCCCGGCGTTTGCTCGCTCGATGCATGTCTATGCCGAGTATGAAAAGACATTCCCGGACAAAGAGCTGTCATCGGAAACAATTGACGGGGTGGGTATTGCAGGGCCAGCCAAATGGGTGCGTTCACTGACCGGAAGCTTAAAGCTTCTGCGATAAAAAAGAAGCCCGGCAGAGCCGGGCTTCTCGTTTCAATCAACCCAACGAAAACGTGTTTGGGTTTGGTCCGATACGGCCATCGGCCTTGTCAAGTTTGGTGATTGCGTCGTGATCGGTACCGTTAAGACGGAAATCGAAAATATCGAAGTTTTCCTTGATACGGGCAGGTGTAACCGACTTCGGGATAACGATATTGCCGGTTTCGATATGCCAGCGCAGGATTACCTGAGCGACTGACTTACCGTGCTTTTCGGCGATTGTTTTCAGCGTTGGATTTTCCAGAATGGTGCCCTGTCCGAGCGGGCTCCACGCTTCCGTCGCGATGTCGTGCTTGCTGTGGAACAGACGCAGTTCGTCCTGCTGGAACTGTGGATGCAGCTCAATCTGGTTCAGAACTGGCGTAACATCGCTTTCTTTCAGAATGCGCTCAAGATCGGCGGTGCGGAAATTCGACACGCCAATAGATTTTGCGCGGCCTTCTTCTTTCAGCTTGATGAATGCGCGCCATGTTTCCATGAACAGGTCCTTGGAAGGGATGGGCCAATGGATCAGATAAAGATCCACATAGTCGGTTCCAAGCTTCTTCAGGCTGGTGTCGAACGCCTTGAGGGTCGATTCATAGCCTTGATCGCTGTTCCAGAGTTTGGTCGTCAGATAAATGTCGCTACGGGCAATGCCTGAATCGCTGATTGCTTTGCCGGTGCCTTCTTCGTTGCCATAGATGGCAGCGGTGTCGATGTGACGATAGCCGACTTTCAACGCTTCACTGACAGCCGCGATGGCTTCATCGTTGCCAACTTGCCAGACACCGTAACCGAGCTGTGGAATGTGATTGCCGTCGTTCAGTTTTACCGCCGGTACGGTCATGATCTGTCCTTCCCTCTTACGTGCATACTGTTTGATGTATCCACTCCAGCATATGGGTGTTCGCACAAAAAGTGAAAGGCATTTCCGACATGTTTGCCGGTGATGAGCGCGCTTTCTTCTAAAAAAAGCCAAAGGTTTCAATTTGATGACAAAAAAGACCGCTGTTGTTGCGATAACAGCGGTCTGATAGCTTTGTTTGTCAAGAAAAGGCTTAGCGGACCACGACCTGTGTGCCGACAGGGACACGTCCGTAAAGATCGGTCACGTCTTCGTTACGCATACGGAAGCACCCCGAAGACATAGCTTTTCCGATGGTCCATGGCTGATTGGTGCCGTGAATGCGATAAAGTGTCGAACCCAGATAGAGTGCACGCGCACCGAGAGGATTGTTGACGCCGCCCTTCATCTGCGCGGGCAAAATGCGCCCCTTTTTGCGCTCACGCGCGATCATTTCTTTTGGCGGTGTCCAGGTTGGCCATTCAGCTTTGCGACTGATCCGCTGCGTACCCTTCCAGCCAAAACCTTGCTTGCCAACGCCAATGCCGTAACGGCGCGCCTGTCCATTGCCCTCGACGAGATAGAGGAAGCGCTTGCTGGTATCGATCACCAGAGTACCGGGCTTTTCGCCGCCCGAATAAGACACTGTCTGTGGCAGGAACACCGGATCGAACTGCTGCTTCTTCCGTACAACCTTGGCCGGGTTCGCTGCCGGGCGTTGCTGGCTTACATTCTGATAGCGAGGCTTTTGCGGCTGCTTCTGGCGGACGACGGTGCGCTTTTGCGGCTGTACGGCGTCGAGCTGTGGCAGAACGCGGACAGCTGGTCCGTTGAGCTGCGCGATCCAGCGTTGTGATGTTTCGTTGTCGACGCGAACCGGTGGTTGGGTCGCGTAACGATCATTGGCAAAAGCCATGCTTGTGGTCACGATGGAAACGGCTATTGCCGCAAGTGATCCGATTAAAAGCAGATGACGTGGTTTCATAAGCCAAATCCGACTGTTTTGCGTTCTGCATTTGCCCAGCATCTGCAATAACGCGGTTGCCCGTCGCGCTCCTGACATCTCCTGTCAGGAGAACGGCCCCGAAATTCTAGGTCCCATTGTGCCGGGCAATGGAATCATAAAAGTAAATTTTGCCGCGTGTCGGGTCGTAAACTCGTTCAAATTAAAGTTGTGGTTAGCCACAAGTTGCGCGACATGATTAAAAATGAATGAAACTTCGGAGGACTGAAATGAGCGACACGGTGCAGGAAAAGACAGGCCTGATCGTTAATGCCGATGGCAAGATGCGCTGTTTCTGGCCCGGTGAATTGCCTGATTATATTGCCTATCATGATCATGAGTGGGGCGTCCCAGTCACGAGCGATCAGCGTCTGTTTGAGAAAATCTGTCTTGAAGGCTTTCAGTCGGGACTGTCGTGGCTGACGATCCTGCGTAAGCGTGAGAATTTCCGCGCAGCCTTTGACGGGTTCGATTTCGACCGCGTGGCCCTTTATGACGATACAGATATCGAGCGACTGCTGGCTGACAAGGGCATCGTGCGCCATCGTGGAAAGATCGTTTCCACCATCAACAATGCCAGGCGCGCTATAGAACTGGTCAAGGAAAAAGGTTCGCTTGCTGCCTATTTTTGGTCGTTTGAGCCGGGTGCGGAAGATCGTCCGCAAGTGGTGGATTATCCCACTTTGTCGGCCAATCCAACAACACCCACATCAACCCGGATTTCAAAAGACCTCAAGAAGCGCGGCTGGTCTTTTGTGGGCCCCACAACCGTTTATGCATTCATGCAAGCCATGGGGCTGGTCAATGACCACATTGAGGGCTGCCATTGCCGCCCGAATATCGAAAAGCTTCGGCAGGCATTGAAGCGACCGCAATAACGGTTCGATTGCGCTGGAATCCGTTTTCTGGCACAACCACGAGGCCTCGTTATGGGAGTGTGAAAATGGATCTGACGTCGCTTGCAGTCTTTGCCGGAATTTTGATGGTTGCAGCTGGCACGCCGGGTCCAAATATCGGTGCGCTGGTCGCTCGTGTCATCAGCCGCGGCCACAAGGGTGTTTTTCCATTCATGCTCGGGCTGTGGATCGGTGATGCTGTCTGGCTGTCACTGGCGGTCTGGGGGCTTTCGACGCTGGCGCAGAACTTCCATACTGTTTTCCTTGTGCTCAAATATGGTGGTCTTGTCTATCTGGCCTATCTCGCATGGAAAATGTGGTTTGCACCGGTCGGCGATCTCGTCAGCGAGGAAATCATTCCGCGTCGCAATGAAGCGGGTGGGCTTTTCCTGAGCGCCCTGGCGATCACACTCGGCAACCCGAAGATCATGGTTTTTTATATTGCCATCCTGCCAACGGTGATTGATCTGACAGCCGTTTCAATTCTCGGTTGGGGCGAACTGCTGCTGGTCATGTTCATGGTTCTGGCAGTTGTTTATAACGCCTGGGTGCTGCTGGCTGTGCAGGCACGTCGCTTTTTGCGTACCCCGCGTATGGTGAAGATTGCCAATCGCACATGCGCCGGAATGATGGCTGGTGTGGCTGTGGCCATTGCCACACGCTAAACACTGACTTTTAAAGCGCTACCTGCCCTTGCCGCACCCGGTTTGATGCGTTAGGAAACCGGCAACGGATTTGCCGGTCTTTACTGGCGCAACATGAACAAAATCAGCGATCAGGCAGGAAAAATGGCCGATAAAGCGGACAAGATGAAGGCGCGGTTGCCGCGCGGGTTTGTCGATCGGGTGCCAGATGATCTGCGCGCCACCGAAAAGATGACTGCGACCATCCGTGAGGTCTACGACCTTTATGGGTTTGAGCCGGTTGAAACACCGCTCATCGAGTATACAGACGCGCTTGGAAAGTTTCTCCCGGATCAGGACCGCCCGAATGAGGGCGTGTTCTCGTTTCAGGACGATGATGAGCAGTGGTTGTCGCTACGCTACGATCTGACAGCGCCGCTTGCGCGCTTTGTGGCTGAAAATTACGAAAGCCTGCCGAAGCCTTATCGCAGCTATCGCAATGGTTGGGTTTTCCGGAACGAAAAGCCGGGTCCGGGCCGTTTCCGCCAGTTCATGCAGTTCGATGCCGACACGGTTGGCGCGCCGAACGTATCGGCTGATGCCGAAATGTGCATGATGATGGCTGATACCGTTGAGCGCCTTGGCATTCAGCGAGGCGATTATGTCATCCGCGTCAATAACCGCAAGGTTCTGGATGGCGTTCTCGAAGCGATCGGCCTTGCGGGCGATGACAATGCGGGCAAGCGCCTCAATGTTCTGCGCGCCATCGACAAACTCGACAAGTTTGGTGCTGAAGGCGTTCGTCTTCTGCTGGGCAAAGGTCGTCTTGATGAGAGCGGAGATTTCACCAAAGGCGCGTTGCTTGACGATGCGGCCGTTGAGAAAGTTTTGGCCTTTACTGCTGCGGGCGGCGCCAATGGCGCTGAAACCATTGCCAACTTGCAGGCCGTTGTAGCTGGAAACGCCAAAGGTGAAGAAGGCGTTCAAGAGCTTGCCGATATGGAAGCACTGTTCGACGCTGGCGGCTACGAAGGTCGCGTGAAGATCGATCCATCGGTTGTACGCGGTCTTGAATATTATACGGGCCCGGTTTTTGAGGCTGAGCTTCTGTTCGACGTGACCAACGAAGACGGCCAGAAGGTTGTTTTTGGTTCAGTCGGCGGCGGCGGCCGTTACGATGGTCTGGTTTCGCGCTTCCGTGGCGAGCCTGTGCCAGCAACCGGTTTTTCGATCGGCGTTTCGCGTCTGATGACGGCGCTGAAAAATCTCGGCAAGCTTGATGTTTCTGATGTCGTTGGACCGGTTGTGGTTCTGGTCATGGACAAGGACGCAGCAAGCCTTGGTCGTTATCAGAAAATGGTTTCCGAGCTGCGCCAGTCCGGCATACGCGCCGAAATGTATGTCGGTGGTTCTGGCATGAAAGCGCAGATGAAATATGCGGATCGTCGTGATGCGCCGTGCGTGATCATTCAGGGTTCGCAGGAACGTGAAGCAGGCGAAGTGCAGATCAAGGATCTGATCGAGGGCAAGCGTATCTCTGCCGAGATCGAGGACAATACAACCTGGCGCGAAAGCCGCCCGGCACAGGTCACGGTCAAGGAAGAAGGTATCGTTGAAGCAGTTCGTGAAATCCTTGAAGCCCATCTGAGCATTCAGGCTCGCGATCGCGCACAGCAGGCAAAGTGACGGGACGATGACTGGATCACGCAAATCACCGATCTTCGCAACTCTTCGCGGCCAGCTTGATGCCAGCGAAGCAGAGCTTGTTGATATTCCGCTGATCCAGCCAGCCGATCCGTTTCTGGATATGGCGGGCGAGGATTTGCGCCGCCGTATTTTCCTCACTGAAAACGAGAATGGTGATAGTCTTTGCCTGCGCCCGGAATTCACAATTCCGGTTTGTCGCAATCACATCGCGCTCAATGCTGCAACGCCAAAGCGTTATGCTTATCTGGGCGAGGTTTTTCGTCAGCGTCGTGACGGCGCTGCGGAGTTTCTTCAGGCAGGTATCGAAGACCTCGGTGCTGCCGATGAGGCTGCATCGGATGCTCGTTCGATTGGCGATGCGCTTGCATGTGTGAAATCTGCTGCTGCCAACGTACAGCTTGAAATCGTTCTGGGTGATCAGGCGGTTTTTGCAGGCATGCTCAAGGCGCTTGGTTTGCCACAGGGATGGCGCAAGAAACTGCTGCGCGCCTTTGGTGATGAAGATACGATGGATGCAGCGTTTGCAGAACTGACGGGCGAACAGCGCAACGATCCGCTGCCTGAACAGCTCGCAGGGCTCGTTGCTGAAGGTGATGAGGCTGGGCTTGCCCGTATGCTTGAAACCGAAATGCTGGAAGCAGGCATTTCACCCGGAGCTGGCCGCACCCCGTCCGAGATCGCGCGACGCCTGATCGAGAAAGAAGATCTGGCCGCAACACGGTTCCCATCCTCGGCCCTCGAAGTTTTGAAGCGGTTCCTCGCAACGCGTGTTTCGCTGGAAGCGGCAAGCATCACGTTGCGCGCCTTCGCTGCCGACAATGCACTTGATTTGAACGCTGTTCTGCAAAAATTTGAAGCACGTACCGATGCAATTATTGCAGCCGGTATTTCGGCGGAAGACATCGTCTATGACGCGTCTTTTGGCCGTCCGCTCGATTATTACACCGGCCTTGTCTACGAAATCCGCCAGGCCGGTAGTGATAAGGAAATGGTTCTGGCGGGTGGTGGTCGTTATGACCGTCTGCTGACCATGCTCGGCGCATCCGAAAACATTCCCGGCGTCGGCTTTTCCATCTGGCTTGACCGGCTTCAGGCGCTGAGCGGAGAACAATCATGACTGTGACATTGGCACTCCCTTCCAAGGGACGGTTGAAGGAGCAGACGCTCGCGGTTCTGGAGAAGGCAGGATACAAGGTCGTTCTGCCGGACGATTCACGCAATTATCGCGCGCGGGTCGAAGGCGAGAATGACATCGACATTCTGTTCCTGTCGGCATCTGAAATTGCGCGTGAACTGGGTTATGGCAGCGTCGATCTTGGCGTGACGGGTGAAGACCTCGTTCGTGAGACGCTGGCCCATGCCGATGAACGCGTTGCGATTGAAGCAGAGCTTGGTTTTGGTCATGCCGATGTTGTGGTTGCAGTGCCGGAAGTGTGGCGCGATGTGACGACGATGGCCGATCTTGATGACGTGGCCGCGGATTTCCGTCAGCGTCATGGACGCCGTTTGCGCATTGCCACCAAATATTGGCGCCTGACGCAGCAGTTCTTTTCGCAAAAGCATGGCATTCAGGTTTATCGCATTGTCGAAAGCCTTGGGGCTACTGAAGGTGCCCCGGCAGCAGGCTCGGCTGATATGATCGTCGATATCACGTCAACGGGATCGACGTTGACCGCTAATCATCTGAAGGTATTGCAGGATGGCATCATTCTGCGCTCACAGGCTTGTCTTGTATCTGCCCGTCGCGATGAGACAAATGCGCGAGTTGCCGAAGTTGTGTCGCGTATCCGCAAGGGCCTTGCTGGCTGAAAAAAATACCGTGCAAAAAAAAGCCGGAGCATATGCTCCGGCTTTTTTGTTTTTAAGTTTTCGGTTTGCTGCCGATGAGGCCGTAATAGGCAATATAGATGTAACAGATGATTGGCATCAGGAATGCCAGATGGATGCCCACTGTATCGGCCAGTGCGCCCTGAATAAGCGGAATGATAGCGCCGCCGACAATTGCCAGACACAGAATGCCAGAACCCTGACTGGTGTGTTTGCCAAGACCATGCAGCGCGAGGCTGAAGATTGTCGGGAACATGATCGAGTTGAAGAGGCCGATAGCGAGTACTGACCACATGGCAACATGGCCTGTCGTTGTAACCGTGATGAGCAGTAGAATGATTGCGAAGGCTGCATTGAAGGCAAGCGCTTTGCCGTCATCGATATAGCGCATTGCAACAGAGCCAATGAAACGTCCGACCATTGCACCGCCCCAGAAATAGGTAACGTGATGGGCGGCGTCGGATTCGCTCAGTCCTGCGATTGTAGGGTCGCTCAGGAAGTTGACAAGGAAGCTGCCGATGCTGACTTCCGCACCCACATAGACAAAGAGCCCCACCGCACCGAGCACGAGGTGGCGATACTGCCAGGCAGAACCTTCCTCCTTGCTGGATACGGCAGTTTCTTCTTCCTGGACTTCAGGCAGTTTCAGGATCGCGAAAACCACTGCAAGAACAGCGAAAGCCAATGCCAGCAACAAGTAAGGGAACTGAACTGCATCCGCTTCAGCGGAATTCGCAGCATCGGTTGTGGCTGCTGAGAGGATCAGGAATGCACCAAAAAGCGGTGCAACTGTTGTTCCGAGTGAATTGAAAGCCTGTGTCAGCGTCAGACGGCTTGCTGCGGTTTCTGGCGCACCTAAGACGGTGACGTAAGGATTTGCCGCGACCTGCAGGATCGTAACGCCTGACGCCAAAACGAATAGCGCTCCGAGAAACAGTCCGTAGACGCGGTAGGATGCAGCTGGGATAAACAGTGCGCAGCCAATCGCGGCAACCACCAGACCCGTCACGATGCCCCATTTATAGGAGATGCGCTTAACCAGTGCGCCCGCCGGTAGCGAGACGATGAAATATGCCCCGAAGAAGCAAAACTGTATCAGCATCGACTGGGTATAGTTGAGCTGAAACACGCTTTTCAAATGCGGGATCAGAATGTCATTGAGACAAGTGATAAAGCCCCACATGAAGAAGAGCATGGTGAGGCTTGCGAGTGCAAAGCTATAATTTTTGCCCGAAGGGGCATCAGCCCGAAGCTGATTGTTCGTTGCGGGTGCAATGGCCATTTGTTCTCTACAAGCTAAGTTAATAGACACGTCTGGGAGGACGATATGTCTTTCCAAAATGAAAATAGGCGGCTGCAATATCTTACAAGATCGCTGGATGCAATCATTGCGCAATCTAAGTAACAGTTCTGTGTATCAATAAAGCTTATGCTAAAAAAAGCCGCGCTGATGAGGCGCGGCTTTTTATATTAAATCTTGAGGCTCGATCAGCCGCGCTTTGCGTCGATCGAGATTGAACCTGCACCCTGTAGTGCGAGCAGGATCAGACCGCCAGCAATAGCGAGGTTCTTCTGCGCCATCATGGCGTTCATGCCTTCGGCAAAGTTCATGTGGGCAACGAGTGTTGCGCCAATGGTGAACAGAGCCACGATTGCAGCAGAAATACGGGTCTGGAAACCAACGAGAATGGCGAGACCGCCGACAAATTCAACCAGACCGACGAGAACTGCAGTTACAGTTGGAACCGGAAGGCCGAGACCGGCGAAGTAGCCAGCAGTGCCCGAAATTGCCGTCAGCTTGCTGAAGCCGGCGAGAATGAACAGGATCGACAGGAAAACGCGTGCGACGAGCGTGGCCAGGCCGTTGCTCTGAGGAGTAATAGACGACATTAATGGTATCTCCAATTAAACTGAGCACCCAAATACCTACTCCACACTGTCAAGGAAAGATAGATATTCCTCGACAGTTTGTTCACCACTTATGCACAATCACTCCGGCGCGATCATTTTTTCGGCGCGAACCAACCGGTCATAGTCTTCTGCGGAGACGTGACCGCTCTTCAACGCTTCTTCCCGCAGGGTGGTGCCGTTCTTATGTGCAGTCTTGGCAATTCTGGCTGCATTATCGTAGCCGATAGCTGGCGCCAGTGCAGTCACAAGCATCAACGAGCGTTCAAGAAGGTCCTTGATACGGTCTTCGTTGGCTTCGATGCCTTCAACACAGTGGTCGGCGAAAGAAACCATGGAATCGCTCAGAATGCGGATCGATTGCAGGACATTATAAGCGATGACTGGTTTGAAGACATTGAGTTCGAAGTGACCCTGACTTGCCGCAACCGTAACAGAAGTTTGATTGCCGAAGACCTGTGTTGCGACCATCGTCAAAGCTTCCGCCTGTGTCGGGTTGACCTTGCCCGGCATGATCGAGGACCCCGGCTCATTTTCCGGCAGCGATAGTTCGCCAAGGCCGGAACGCGGACCGGAACCCAGAAACCGAATATCGTTGGCGATCTTGAAAAGGTCTGCCGCGAGCGCATTGAGACTGCCGTGGAAGTTGAGGATCGCACCATGGCTGGCAAGCGCCTCAAACTTGTTTGGCGCCGTTTTGAAGCTGAGGCCTGTGATTTCGCTCACAGCATCCGCAAAGCCGGTATCAAAGCCTTTTGGTGCATTAAGCCCGGTGCCAACAGCCGTTCCGCCTTGTGCAAGCAGGAAAACGTCGGTCAGCGACTGCTCAATGCGGTGGCGCGCATATTCCAATGCTGCGCGATAACCGGAAAATTCCTGACCGAGCGTAACAGGGGTCGCATCCTGCGTGTGCGTGCGGCCAATCTTGATGATGTCCCTGAACGCTTCCTCTTTGACCTTGAGGGCCTTGGTAAGATGCTCAAGTGCCGGGTAGAGCCGGTTTACCGCTTCAACGGCTGTCGCGATGTGAATTGCGGTTGGAAAGCTGTCGTTTGACGACTGGCTCATATTGACGTGGTCGTTTGGGTGGACCGGCTTTTTCGAGCCCAGTTCACCGCCGAGAAGCTCGATAGCGCGATTGGAAATGACTTCGTTGGCATTCATGTTCGACTGCGTACCGGAGCCTGTCTGCCAGACAACGAGCGGAAAATGATCGTCCAGCTTGCCTTCAATGACTTCGGATGCGGCAACGGCAATAACCTGCCCGAGAACGGGATCAAGCTTGCCCAGCGCGATATTGGTTTCAGCTGCGGCGCGCTTAACAACGCCCAGTGCGTGCACGAGCGGCAGAGGCATACGTTCGCCGCCGATCTTGAAATTATGCAGCGAGCGTTGCGTCTGCGCACCCCAGTAACGGTCGGCGGCAACATCGATCGGTCCGAAAGTATCTGTTTCGGTACGCGTGGCAGTCATTTTCAGTCTCCGGCTTGTTTCAGGCGGGGAAAATGCCCGCCTGTAGAATCGAGGATAGCAGCATTGGCAGAATATTGGCTATGCATGCTTGCATGCCAAAGCCTTAGCTCTCAACCATTTGATAAAATATGATTATAAAAGTCAAATTTTATTGACTGCTATATTCCGCTGACGATCAGTTATCCTCGTTGTCGTCATCGCTGTCGTCGGTCTCTGAAATCCAGGCGGTCGGCTCAACCTTCTGCTGGGTTTTGCTGTCGGTGAAAATCCACCAGCCAGTGTCTGTTTCGTCCCAGTCGCCACCACCCGCTTTGAGCTTATCAAGCGAGCGGTATTGGCCCACTGACTCATTGCGCTGATCGTCATCATCGATCCAGACCACAGTGACTTTACGCCCGTCTTTTGGTGCGGTGGTTATCGGAAGTTCTTTGCGCATATGATTATCCATCTCATTGTCAGTTCAGATAATCATAGGGCAAAAAGGCATTGCGACAAGCCGGATTGGGCCGGATTGGGCCGGATTGGGCCGCGTTAGATTTCATATTGCGTCATTACCCGGCTTGTCATGGAGCCAATTAGCCGGCGCGAGCGGCCTTCAATGCGTTGCCCCACCATGCAAGTTGGTCGAGCATGTTTTTTGCAGCTTCAGCCAGATGCGGGAAATCATCCAGCGTATTTTCTTTTTTGACAACTGCGAGGTAATCCGGGAACAGAATGTGCACGCCTGTCTTGACTGACATTGCAGACATTTCAACGGCAATCATGCGCAGATGCTCGACAGCCCGTGCACCACCGACACCGCCATGGCCAACGAAACCGATTGGCTTCTGAATCCAATCACCATAATCAATGGCGTTTTTCAGAACAGCTGTCGGTCCATGATTATATTCGGCTGCCGTCAGAATATAGGCGTCGAACGTACGAAGCCTGGTCTTCCACTTGTCTGCAGTTTCGGCCTGCGCAGTTGTCGTTGAGGTGTCGCCATAAAAGCCCATTGGATAATCGGCGAGGTCCAGAATTTCGACATCGAATTCAGGACGCTCGGCAGCGACCTTTGCAATCCATTCTGCCGAAACCGGCGAGAAACGCTGTTCGCGGGTGCTGCCGACAATCACTGCGACTTTAAGCTTGCTCATGGAAATGTCCTTTTTAAGTGGTAACCATTGGAGACTAACGCTATACCGGTGACTATATAAGGCACGCAAGGAGGCACTTTTATGAAACCCGGTGACTTTAAGGAAACCAGTGCTTGCAAGGCTGTGACCGATATCCTGTCACGGGTGGGCGATAAATGGACGGTTCTTGTCGTCAGCTATCTTGGTAATCGCCCGATGCGGTTTAATGAGCTGCGCCGCACGGTTAACGGCATTTCACAGAAGATGCTGACGACGACGCTGCGCAATCTCGAACGTGATGGATTTGTATTGCGGACGGTGTTTCCAACTATTCCACCCAAGGTGGAATATGAGCTGACCGAATTGGGGCGCAACCTTCTGGAGCCTGTCCGTGCTTTGGGTGAGTGGGCGATTGCCAATGAAGTGCAGGTCATGATGGCGCGTGCGCGCTATGATACCCGTATATCTGGCGATGGGTATGCACACGCCGATGCTGCGGAATAAGTCAGTTAAATGATCGGTTGCTGAAAAGTGGAAAGGCAGGCTTACGCCTGCCCTTCCTGTTGCCTGAGACAGGACTTCCAAAGTGCGGGGGCAAACAGGAAGTCCATCTCGTATCGCTAGCGATTGACCATGAAAGTCGCCGAAAGTAAATCAGAAAATGCTAAAATACATGCAAGGCGATTAATAAAGCCTGTGATAGGTAAATTTTCTATAAATCACAAAGAGTTACACGATGTAAAAAAGGCGGCCAGAGGCCGCCTTTCTTGATAGTTATGTCTTCTTAGAAATCCATGCCGCCCATGCCGCCCATGCCGCCAGGCATGCCAGCTGGAGCCGAATCCTTCTTAGGAAGTTCAGCAATCATGGCTTCCGTGGTGATCAGCAGGCCAGCAATTGAAGCTGCATTCTGCAGAGCGGTACGGACAACCTTGACCGGGTCAACGATGCCGAGTGCGATCAGATCGCCATATTCACCGTTTGCAGTGTTGTAGCCGAAGGTTTCCGAAGAGTTTTCGAGGATCTTGCCAACGATAACCGAAGCTTCTTCACCAGCATTGGTCGTGATCTGACGGGCAGGAGCCTGCAGTGCGCGACGAACGATGTTGATGCCAGCTTCCTGGTCGGAATTGATGCCCTTGACGGTGATCTTGACCGAAGCGCGGAGCAAAGCGGTACCGCCGCCTGCAACAATGCCTTCTTCAACCGCAGCGCGGGTTGCGTTCAGAGCATCGTCAACGCGATCCTTCTTTTCCTTGACTTCGATTTCCGTTGCACCGCCAACGCGGATAACTGCAACGCCGCCAGCAAGCTTAGCAAGACGTTCCTGCAGCTTTTCACGGTCGTAGTCGGAAGAGGTTTCTTCGATCTGCTGCTTGATCTGACCAACGCGAGCGTCGATTTCAGCCTTCTTGCCAGCGCCATCAACGATGGTGGTGGTTTCCTTGTTGATCGACACCTTCTTGGCGCGGCCGAGCATGTCGAGCGTAACGCTTTCGAGCTTGATGCCGAGGTCTTCAGAAATAACCTGACCACCGGTGAGGATCGCGATGTCTTCGAGCATTGCCTTGCGGCGATCGCCGAAGCCAGGAGCCTTAACAGCAGCAATCTTCAGGCCGCCACGCAGCTTGTTGACAACGAGCGTAGCAAGAGCTTCGCCTTCGACGTCTTCAGCAACGATGATGAGTGGCTTGGAAGTCTGAACGACAGCTTCGAGAACTGGCAGAAGAGCCTGCAGGTTCGAAAGCTTCTTTTCGTGCAGAAGGATGTATGCGTCTTCGAGATCAGCAACCATCTTGTCTGGGTTGGTGACGAAGTATGGCGACAGGTAGCCGCGGTCGAACTGCATGCCTTCAACGACTTCGAGTTCGGTTTCAGCGGTCTTGGCTTCTTCAACCGTGATAACGCCTTCGTTGCCGACTTTCTGCATCGCTTCAGCGATCATCTTGCCGATTTCGAGTTCGCCGTTAGCGGAGATCGTGCCAACCTGAGCAACTTCTTCCGAAGTGTTGATCTTCTTTGCCTTCTTAAGCAATTCAGCAACAACTTCAGTCACTGCGAGGTCGATACCGCGCTTGAGGTCCATCGGGTTCATGCCAGCAGCAACAGCCTTGGCACCTTCCTGAACGATGGCCTGACCGAGAACGGTCGCGGTTGTCGTGCCGTCACCGGCAGTGTCGTTGGTCTTCGAAGCCACTTCGCGCAGCATCTGTGCGCCCATGTTTTCGAACTTGTCTTCCAGTTCGATTTCCTTGGCAACCGATACACCGTCTTTGGTGATGCGTGGTGCGCCGAAGGACTTGTCGATAACAACGTTACGACCCTTAGGGCCGAGCGTTACCTTAACAGCGTCAGCGAGGATATCGACGCCGCGCAGCATCTTTTCGCGCGCATTGCGACCGAATTTTACTTCTTTAGCAGCCATTTTACTCTCCTGGGAAATATCCCGGTCAGATTATGGTGATGAATGAATTATGTACCGGCTATTCCGCCGGTTTAATGAAGGTATTGGCAGACAATACCGGTCCGCAGGCGTTAGCCGACGATACCAAGAATGTCAGATTCCTTCATGATCAGCAGGTCTTCGCCGCCGATCTTGACTTCGGTGCCCGACCACTTGCCGAACAGAACCTTGTCACCAGCCTTAACTTCCAGAGCGATCAGCTTACCAGCTTCGTCACGGGCGCCAGCGCCAGCAGCGACGATTTCGCCTTCCTGTGGCTTTTCCTTGGCGGTTTCAGGGATGATGATGCCGCCAGCAGTCTTTGCTTCCGATTCTACGCGACGAACGACTACGCGGTCGTGAAGCGGACGGAACTTAATCTCAGCCATGGTATAACCCTTGGTGTTGTAGACGTTGAACCCTGTTGAAGCGAGCCGACCGGCCCGCACTGTTAGCACTCTAGGTATCCGAGTGCTAACATGCCTCTGAGATAGAAGCGGGGCTATTCTTTGTCAAGGATCGTTGCCGTTTTTTGACAGTTCGGAAGATAATTTCCGCTTATATGCGCGTTCACGGCTGAGAACGTCTGTTCCTGAGATGTAGGGACTACACCGCTGAGCCACAAGGCGAACAGGAAAATAACCGCCTTCGATCGGTTATGTTCAGGAATTGACCGGTTTGGTTAATGGCGGCTGAGCGAAAGACTGATTGAATTCTGACGAACACAATGCGTTCATTTGGACGCAGACGGCTCTAAGCCGGGTGACAGATCGGGCTGCTTCTTGTAGAGGAAACCTCAGGATGCGTCAGAAGCATCTTTGTTAAAGTCCATCACCTGCACCGATGTTGCACGGTATGGATTCCCGCTTTCACCGGTCATGGACCGGACCAGCATACTGAGGAAAACCATGAAGCTGCCTGAACGCCTGGATGATCTGACGGATGGATATGATGCGATCTTCTGTGATGTCTGGGGTGTTCTGCACAATGGCGAAGTAGCCTTTGCTCCCGCCGTAGCCGCTCTGAAACGTGCACGTGCTAAGGGATTGACGGTTGTCCTGGTGACGAATGCGCCGCGTCCTTATCCGAGTGTTATAGCGCAAATGACGCTGCTTGGTGTGCCGGAAGATGCTTATGACCGGGTGGTCACTTCGGGTGATGTGACCCGTGACCTTATCATTGAAGGGCCGCGCAAAGTTTTCCACATCGGTAGTGAACGCGAGACTGTCATTTATGATGGGCTTGATGTTGAACTGGTCGAGGAGTTCGAAGCTTCCGGCGTCGTTTGCACAGGCCTTTATGACGATGAGACAGAAACACCGGAAAATTATACCGAGCTGTTGCAGCGTCTGCGCTCCCGCAATCTGCCTTTCATCTGTGCCAATCCGGATATCATGGTCGAACGCGGCCCGCGCCTGATCTGGTGTGCAGGCGCTCTTGCCCGCGATTTTAGTCAGCTGGGCGGCCGCACGCTGATTGCAGGCAAGCCGCATCGCCCGATCTATGAAGCTGCTTCAAAGGCAGTCGAGGAAGTCCGCGGGCATACGGTCGACAGAAAACGAATTCTCGGTATCGGCGACGGCGTGTTGACGGACGTAAAAGGTGCTGCGGATTATGGTCTGGATGTGCTCTATATATCGGGCGGTGTCCATGCTGCCGATTACGCGGCCGACGGAAACGTTGATTTCGATAAAATGAATGCTTTTCTACAAAAGCACGGCCATGCTCCAATCGCATCGCTTTATGCACTCGTCTGATATTTTCGAGAAACTGCTTCGACCATGACAAAACCTGTTTTTCAGCGCCTTTCAGGAACGGATGCATTGCCGCTTACCTTACGTGATTGCGTGGTGGCGATCGGCAATTTTGATGGTGTCCATCGCGGCCATCAGGCTGTGCTGGAGCGTGCGCTGGAACTCGCACACAGGGATGGTTTGCCTGCGGTCGTGCTGACCTTTGAGCCGCACCCACGCAGTTTCTTCAAGCCCAACGAGCCGATTGAACGGCTCACTGACGCTGTCGAGAAGGCTGAAATTTTGCGTCTCATGGGGTTTGATGCGGTTGTTGAACAGCCGTTTACTGCGGATTTTTCAGCGCAGTCGGCAGAAGACTTTGTGCACAATATCCTTGTTGAACGATTGCATGCCAACCGTGTTGTCACGGGCTATGATTTCCATTTCGGCAAGGCGCGTCGGGGCACACCTCAGTTTCTGGAGGAAGCTGGCCAATCGTCAGGTTTCAGCGTGTCACTGGTGGATGCTTTTGGCGATGAAGGCGGAAATCTCGTTTCGTCGACGCGGGTTCGCGCTCTCCTGTGTGAGGGCGAAGTCGCTGAAGCCGCCGGTCTGCTTGGCTATCGCTACCGGGTTAGCGGAGAGGTCATCCATGGCAAAAAACTTGGACGCACGCTGGGTTTTCCAACGGCAAATATGACAATCGACGATCATGTCAGTTTGAAGCATGGCATTTACGCGGTCCGCTTTCGCAGGGCTGATGGTATCTTGCACGACGGTGTTGCGAGTTTTGGTCGCCGTCCGACTGTCGCAAGCGATGGCAAGCCTTTGCTTGAAACATTCGTGTTTGATTTTTCAGGCGATCTCTATGGAGAAGTTGCTGAAGTTTCCTTCTTTGGCTACCTGCGCGGCGAAGTAAAATTCGACGGACTCGATCCGCTTATCGCGCAGATGAAGCGCGATGAAGAAGAAGCGCGCGCGCTGCTGGCAGGGGCGCAGCCGCTGTCCGAGCTTGATCGCCTTTTGTCGTTTCCAGCATCAGCTTAAAAATAGCTACAAAAAAGTTGTAGTCATTTCTACCTTAGATTTAAGTTTAATTTTACATATTCCGTTCAAACAGTGTTAAATGCCCTCAAAGTTTACGGGCCACTGTTATCGGAGTTTCATGTGACGCGTATTGTCCCCCTTGCCTTTGTTACAGGCGCCGCATTGTTCGTAGGTCCTTTGTCGGTCGTTGCTGCAGATATGCAGCAGACGGATGTATATGCGGCTGAAGAAGTGAAACCCGCCCGTAAATACTTCTGGTCGGGCGACTGGTATCTCAAGGTTGGTGCTGCTGGCTTGGTTGCTCCGAAATTTGAAGGCTCCAACAAATATAAGTTTTCAGCGCAGCCTCTGGTCTCGCTTGGCCGTCAGGGTGAAGCAGAGCGCTTCTCCTCGCGCAATGACAACGTATCCTTTGCGGTGATCGATACAGACCGCTTCCGCGTCGGTGCGACGGGCAAGCTGCTGTTCAAACGCGATACGGATATTGATGGTATTCATGAAACGAAGTTCGGCGGTGAAGCCGGTGGCTTCGTCGATGTCTATCCGACCGATTGGCTGCGTTTCCGTGGTGAAGTGCGTCAGGGTATTCGCGCCCATAAGGGCGTTGTTGCTGATGTTGCAGCAGACGCATTCTATGACGTGACGCCGGTGATCCGCGTTTCGGCTGGTCCGCGCGCGACCTTCGCATCCAAAGACTATTTCAAGACTTATTATGGTGTGACGGCTGAAGAAGCGGTTGCATCCGGCGTCAAGGAATATCGTCCCGGCGGCGGTTGGGAATCGGTTGGCGTTGGTGGCGCCATCACCTGGAAGGCAACGGATAAGATCGATACCAGCCTGTTTGGTGAATATAGCCGTCTTCAGGGTCCTGCAAAGGACTCCAGCATCGTGAAGCAGCATGGCTCACGGGATCAGTTTATGGTCGGTATTGCTGCGACTTACCGCTTTGATTTCTCACTCGACTGATCGAAACGGGTCAATCTGTTAAGTTTTCGAGGGCAGGGCTGCAAGTTTATTGCGCCCTGCCTCTTTATTCCTGTGAAGGTCATTGCTAAAAGCGTGCCCATGATGACGGATTTTCGGCATATTATCGCGGCCATACGAATTATTGGCCCGGCCTTCCTCTAAGCCTTGATAGCATTGCGTGACGCGCAATGCATGGCAGGAAGGTCCGGGAACGACCGGCTGTGCCTCGCAGCCTTTTGAATTTTCCCGGCTGTATGTTGCAGCCTCCTGAACTTTCAGCATCCTCGCCCACCATATTGCTGCGCGGGATTGACAGGCAAGTAATAAAATGACCGAGACGACTGCCAAGATCGACTATTCCAAAACTCTCAACCTGCCACAGACCGAGTTCCCCATGCGTGCGGGATTGCCTGCGCGTGAGCCTCTGTTTGTGCAGCGCTGGGAGGAAATGAACCTCTATAAAAAGCTGCGTGAAGACGCGAAGGACCGTCCGCTGTATGTGCTGCATGACGGTCCTCCTTACGCAAATGGCAACATTCATATCGGTCACGCGCTGAACAAGATCCTCAAGGATGTGATCACGCGCTCATTCCAGATGCGCGGCTTCAACTCGAATTATGTGCCGGGCTGGGATTGTCATGGTCTGCCGATCGAGTGGAAGATCGAGGAAAAATACCGTGCGCAGAGCAAGAACAAGGATGAAGTAGCAATCAACGAGTTCCGCAAGGAATGCCGTGAATTTGCTGCGGGCTGGATCAAGATACAGTCGGAAGAGTTCAAGCGCCTCGCAATCTGCGGCGATTTTGAAAATCCATATACGACCATGAATTTCCATGCGGAAGCGCGGATTGCTGGTGAGTTGCTGAAGTTTGCTGCAACCGGCCAGCTTTATCGCGGGTCGAAGCCTGTTATGTGGTCGGTTGTCGAGCGCACAGCGCTTGCAGAAGCAGAAGTCGAATATCACGACATCGAGTCGGATATGATCTGGGTGAAGTTCCCTGTTGCCGGTTCTGGCGATCTTGCTGGTAGCTCGGTCGTTATCTGGACAACGACCCCCTGGACCATTCCGGGCAATCGTGCTGTCGCTTATTCGACGCGTGTCGAATACGGCCTCTACGAGGTGACGGCTGCTGAAAATGACTTTGGCCCACGTCCAGGCGAGAAGCTTATCTTCGCAGATAAATTGGCCGAAGAATGCGCCAAGAAGGCAAAGCTTGAGTTCAAACGTCTGCGCGATGTGACGGGTGAAGAGCTTGCCAGGAATGTGCTTGATCATCCGCTCAAGGGTTTCGGCGGCGGATATGAGTTCGTCGTTCCGCTGGTTTCGGGTGATCATGTCACCGACGATGCTGGTACGGGCTTTGTGCACACCGCGCCAAGCCATGGTCGCGAAGACTTTGAAGCTTGGATGGACAGCGCGCGTGAGCTGGAAGCCCGCGGCATTGATCCGAGCATCCCGTTTCCGGTTGGCGATGATGGCTATTACACCAAGGATGCGCCGGGCTTTGGCCCGGATCGCGAAGGTGGTCCTGCGCGCGTTATCGATGATAACGGCAAGAAGGGCGATGCGAACGACTCCGTCATCAAACAGCTTATCGCGACTGACAAGCTGTTTGCACGCGGACGTCTGAAGCATTCCTATCCGCATTCATGGCGCTCGAAAAAGCCGGTTATCTTCCGCAACACCCCGCAGTGGTTTGTCTATATGGACAAGAACCTCGGTGATGGCACCACGCTGCGTTCGCGCTCGCTGAAAGCGATTGAAGATACACGTTTTGTGCCTGCTGCTGGCCAGAATCGTCTTCGTGCCATGATCGAAGGTCGCCCGGATTGGGTTCTTTCGCGTCAGCGCGCATGGGGTGTGCCAATCTGCGTCTTCGCTGATGAGGAAGGCAATATCCTTCAGGACGATGCCGTGAACAAGCGTATCCTTGAAGCTTTCGAGGCAGAAGGTGCTGATGCATGGTTTGCGGAAGGTGCGCGTGAGCGTTTCCTTGGCAATCGTGCTGGTGAAAGCTGGACGCAGGTTCGCGACATTCTCGACGTCTGGTTCGATTCTGGCTCGACGCACACATTCACGCTGGAAGACCGCCCGGACATGAAGTGGCCGGCGGATGTTTATCTCGAAGGCTCCGACCAGCATCGCGGCTGGTTCCATTCATCGCTGCTTGAAAGCTGCGGAACGCGTGGCCGCGCGCCTTACAATGCTGTTGTTACCCATGGGTTCACCATGGACGAGAACGGCAAAAAAATGTCGAAGTCGCTGGGCAATACTGTCACGCCACAGGACGTCATCAAGGATTCAGGTGCGGATATTCTTCGCCTCTGGGTGATGACAACCGACTATTGGGAAGATCAGCGCCTCGGCAAGAGCATCATTCAGACCAATATCGATGCGTATCGCAAGCTGCGTAACACCATTCGCTGGATGCTGGGTACGCTTGCCCATGATGAAGGCGAGAACGTTCCGCACGCAGAGCTGCCGGAACTTGAACGCCTTATGCTGCATCGTCTGGCGGAACTCGATGAAGTCGTGCGTTCAGGTTATGACGCGTTTGATTTCAAGCGCATTGCACGTGCACTGATCGACTTCATGAATGTCGAGCTTTCGGCATTCTACTTCGATATCCGCAAGGATGCGCTTTATTGCGATGCACCATCGAGTGTCCGCCGCAAGGCAGCACTTCAGACCGTTCGCGAGATTTTTGACCGCGTAACGACCTGGCTTGCTCCGATGCTGCCTTTCACGATGGAAGAAGCTTGGCTGGATCGCTATCCGCAATCTGTTTCGGTGCATCTGGAACAGTTCCGCAAGACGCCAGCCGAATGGCGCGACGATGTGCTGGCTGAAAAGTGGCGTAAGGTTCGCAATGTTCGCCGTGTCGTTACTGGTGCTCTGGAACTGGAACGTGCTGATAAACGCATTGGTTCTTCGCTGGAAGCAGCACCTGTTGTCTATATCGCTGACAAGAGCCTCGCCGATTCGCTTGAAGGATTGGATTTCGCTGAAATCTGCATCACCAGCGGTATTGACGTGACAGATGCTGGGGCTCCTGCTGAAGCTTTCACGTTGGACGAAGTGAAGGGCGTTGCAGTTGTTCCTGTACGTGCAGAAGGCGAGAAATGTGCGCGTTCCTGGCGCTATACCACAGATGTAGGTTTAGACGCGGAATTCCCGGAAGTCTCGGCTCGCGATGCTGCAGCCCTTCACGAATTGAAGGCTCTCGGCCGACTTTCGTCATAATAATTAAAGGCCCGGTTGCGCTGTGCATCCGGGCTTTCCGCTTCAGGGCTTGCCTTTTAAAATGAGGACATGGTGAAATAGCGGTTAATATCGCGATTGCCCGTAGAGATGCTCTCATGTACAAGGCTGTCCTTGAGATAAACTTGCAATCTGCCTTGGAGTTGCCGGTTTCTTGCGGCAAGGGTGAAAAAAGAAGCCTTTGGCGAAAAGAAAATCGACAGGCGTAAAAGAAGTGGCGCTAATGAAGATTGAAGGACGAGTTCTGGTATTGATGACGGCAGTTGCGGGCCTCGCGCTGTCTGGTTGTGTGTCGTCGCCGACCTACGGAACCGGCAAAACTGCGAATGCGCAGCTTCTCGACGACGTGTCGAACATGGCAAGCTTTGGTCAGGGCAAGAAAAAAGACCGTATTGATTACAAGCCGCGTCCTGATCTTGTGCGTCCAGCGCAGGGTGACAGGGGTTCGTTGCCAGCTCCTCAGGAAAGCCTTGCAAGTGCAGGTGATCCGGCATGGCCAGAATCGCCGGAACAGCGCCGCAAGCGTTTGCGTGATGAAATCACCGCAAACCGCGACAATCCAAACTTCGTTTCTCCTGTTGAGCAGGATGTGCCTGTTGCAAACAACCTTCGCGCTTCGCTGCCTAGCGGTAGCAGCCGTCGCGAGGATTATGCATCGCGCACGCCAACCTTCGATCCAGCCAGAGTTGCTGAATTGAAGAAGCAGCGTGCAGAGCAGACGCAAGGAACATCATCCAATCGGCGCTATCTGAGCGAGCCGCCTCTTGGTTATCGTCAGCCGGCAGCGACAGCTGCTGTTGGTGAAATGGGCCAGGATGAGGCGCAGAAAGAACGCGAGCGCAAGAAAGCAGCTGGCGGTGGCGGCAAGAGCTGGCGCGATCTGCTGCCCTGGAATTAATATCTATAGTATAGATTTTCAAAAACACGGAAACCGGAAGAAAAATTCTTCCGGTTTCTTTTTTGTATCAGCATTATAATCCATCCATAAAGCTGACGTGGATTTTTTTGGTTGAATCCATAATATTAAATATTTTTAATGTTGTCTATTCTGAACAATATTTGATTTCAATCAACGAAAACATTCTGGCAGAGCGTATCATGCAGATTTTCATGATGCGAGGTATAGCAATGCATAGGATAAATTCAATTTGGGACGAACCAAATGGCTATGGTGTTATAAGCCGCACGCTTCATTGGCTAATGGCCGCGCTTTTTCTATGGCAGTTCACGTCTGCTATCCTGCGCGTATTCATCAAGGACACCGCACTTTATAGTTTCTTCTGGTCATCGCATTTTACAATTGGCTTTTCCTTGCTGTTGCTCGTTTTGCTGCGCGGCATCTGGGGGCTGCTGAATCTCTCTAGTCGACCGCATAAGCCCGGTGTCATGGGTAAGCTCGCGGGTGTCGGCCATCTGGTGATTTATGCGCTTATGTTTGCAGTACCTGCGCTTGCGCTGCTGCGAAGCTATGGCAATGGCCGCGGCTTTTCTGCCTTCGGTATCCAGATATTTGAGCAGACCGGCATTCAGAATGCGGCCTTAACTGCGCCGGGCAATGCATTCCACGGTCTTCTTGGCTGGGTGTTGCTGGCCGCTATTATCGGACATGTACTGATGGCGATGCTTCATCATTTTGCACTCCGCGATAACACTCTTCGCCGCATGACGGGGCACAGGGTCATAAACTGAGCTGCTGGCTACCGTTTCTCGCGAAAAAAATCCCGGAGGATTTTCTGGGCTTTTTCTTCAGAAAAGCCTGCGTAAATTTCTGGAACGTGATGGCATGTGGGCTGTGTGTAGAAGCGCGACCCATATTCCACACCGCCACCTTTGGGGTCGGCGGCGCCGTAATACAGTCTGCGAATACGGGCAAACGAAATCGCGGCTGCACACATTGTACAGGGTTCAAGCGTCACATAGAGATCGCAGTCGAGCAGGCGTTCGGACCTAAGTGCTTCTCCTGCCTGACGGATTACGAGTACTTCCGCATGCGCCGTGACATCATTCAGTTCGCGCGTACGGTTGCCTGCACGGGCAATTATCGCGCCTTCATGCACGATGACTGCACCAATCGGCACCTCGCCGCGAAGGGCTGCAGATTTGGCTTCTTCGAGCGCAATATCCATCGGTGTCGCCACTTTTGAGGATGAAATGTCTGTAACCTTTTTCAACCTAACCTCATTTCGTGCATCGGACCGGGAAATTTCGCTCGCAAGCCATTGAGCGATTTGTTACTGCATAAGTCACGAAATCAAAACCGATTTGCAAACGGATTTATACAGCGTTCTTGACCGGACGGTTCTTTGCCAACCCCAAAGGGGCGAAAGACGACACGGCGGCGCTGCTGAAAGGCCAATACCAGATGAGCACTGAAGACGATAACAAGGGCGGTCGACGCCCCCCGCATGGACGTGGTGAAGGCCGTGGCGATCGCCCCGGCGGCAGTCGCGGTGAACGCGGCGAGCGACATTCGGGTCCTCGAGAAGATAGACCGCGTGAGGATCGCCCACGCGAAGACAGACCTCGCCGTGACGATGATCGCGGTGCGCCGCGCAAGTTTGGTTCGCGCGCGCCGCAAGAGGGTGACGATACCAGCGAGCGCATTGCCAAGCGTCTGGCACGTGCAGGCATTGCATCGCGCCGCGAAGCCGAGACCATGATTGCGGCAGGCCGCATCTCAGTTAACGGCAAGGTGCTTGAAAGCCCTGCAGTGAACGTGAAGCGCACCGATGTCATCACGGTTGATGGCAAGCAGCTAAAGCAGGCCGAACGCACCCGTCTCTGGCTCTATCACAAGCCAGCAGGTCTTGTGACGACCAATCGTGACCCTGAAGGTCGTCCGACCGTTTTTGAAGCACTGCCTCCGGAAATGCCGCGCGTACTTTCGGTTGGGCGTCTCGACATCAATACCGAAGGTCTGCTTCTGCTTACCAATGATGGTGGTCTGTCGCGCGTTCTGGAACTGCCTTCAACCGGTTGGCTGCGCCGCTACCGCGTTCGCGCTCATGGCAAGGTCACGCAGGTCCAGCTTGATGCGCTGAAGGACGGCATTGCAGTCGAGGGCGTTTTCTACGGCAGCATCGAAGCAACGCTTGAGCGTGAGCAGGGTGCCAACGTCTGGATTTCGATCGGTCTGCGCGAAGGCAAGAACCGCGAAGTCAAGAACATCCTCGGTGCGCTCGGTCTGACGGTTGGCCGTCTGATCCGCGTTTCGTTTGGTCCTTTCCAGCTTGGCGATCTTGAAGAAGGTGCAGTTCGTGAAATTCGCGGACGTATTCTGCGCGATCAGCTTGGTGAGAAGCTTGTTGAGGAATCAGGTGCAGATTTCGATGCTCCGGTTCTGAACGAGTTCTCCAATACCGTTGTGCAGGGCCGCACGCGGCGCGAGATGGAGCAGCAGCAGGAGCCAGAAGGCGAGTATCGTCGCCAGCCGCGCGAGCGCGAATGGATCTCCAGCCAGCCAGAGCGCCGCAAGCGTGAAGAGAAAAAAGAAGACAAGGTTGAACCGCGTCGCCGTGGCAACAGCAACGTCTGGATGGCTCCAGGTGCACGCCCACAGGGCGACAAAGCCGCCGCGCAGAAAGCAGCTCGTGCTGAGAGCCGTGGCGCGCGTGCAAGCCGCTCCGACGGTGATTTGCAGTCCCGTCCACGCCGTTTCGCCGACGGCGATCAGCGTCGCGACGAAGGTCGCGATGACCGTCCTCGTCGTTCCGAAGGGCGTTTTGATAAACAGGGTGCGCGTCCAGAAGGCCGCAACGATAGCCGTTCAGGGCCTCGTACGCCTCGTCCGGAAGGTGACTTTCAATCCCGCCCACGTCGTTCAGCTGATGGCGATCAGCGTCGCGAGGGAGGCCGTGATGATCGTCCTCGTCGCTTTGAGGGTCGTCCGGAAGGCAGGTCCGAGGGGCGCACAGAGGGTCGTTATGAGCCTCGTGGACCAAGGCCGGAAGGTCAGGATGCGCGCAAACAAGAACGCCGTCCAGGTAAGCGCGAGCGCGCTGAACTGAAAAGCGAGGGTGGCGAAAAATCGTCGGGTGGTTATGAAGGCCGCAGCTTCGGCAAGCCTTCAGGTCCGCGCAGCGAAGGTCGCTTTGGCGGTGGTAATGCCGACCGTGGCCCACGCACCAGCGGTCCTCGTTCTGGCGGTGACGATAGTCGTGGCCCATCCAAGGGACCGAGAAGCTTTGGCAAGGGTCCAGACCGTGGCGGTTCTGGCGGCAAGCCAGCTAATCGCAAACCGAGTGATGGAAAGCCAAGAGGTGGCAAGCCAGGGGGTAGCGGTGCGGATCGTCGGCGGTAAATTCCGCGGGCGGGCGCTCGTCACACCGACAACAAATGCCATTCGTCCGACCACAGATCGGACTCGGGAAAGCCTTTTCAATATTCTCGCACACAGCTTCCCGGACAAGGTTGAAGGCGGGCGCGTTCTGGACCTCTTTGCAGGGACAGGCGCTCTCGGCCTTGAAGCGCTTTCTCGCGGCGCGCGCTATGCTGTTTTTGTCGAAGAATCTGCTGAAGGGCGTGGCCTTCTCCGTCAGAACATCGAAGCCTTTGGCCTGCAGGGTCAGACCAAGGTTTTGCGCCGTGACGCCTGCAAACTTGGCGAAGCGGGTACGATGGAACCATTCGACCTGATTTTTGCTGATCCGCCATATGGTCGTCGTATGGGAGAAAAGGCACTTTTGTCAGCGCTTGAAGGTAGTTGGCTTAATCCTGACGCACTTCTCGTGCTTGAAGAAGATGCAGAAGCTTCGCTTGAGCTGGATGAACGATTCGTCGTGCATGAAGAGCGGAATTATGGTGGTACCATCATTCGGCTTATCCAGTTGAAAGCGAATTAGAGATTTATTCGGAACCGGGTGACCGGTTTCGAAACGAAGTGAACTTTGAATACAGGTCTTGCCGCTCGCCAGCCATCGCAACGTTGTCAGGGCGGAATGCAACTGATTGGAGATGTCGTTTGGTGCATAACCCCTCACTCCGGCACTTTTTGTTGTCCACCGCCCTTGGTTTGGCGCTGGCTCTGCCACTTGCAACAGGTTCGGTTCAGGCGCAGACGCCAGCTCCGGCCGCTGCAACAGAGGCTACTCAGCCTCCGGCACAGGCAAACTTGCCAGAAATCACGAAATCCGAAGATATCAGCAGCTTTACCCTCGAAAACGGGTTGAAGGTTGTGGTTATTCCAGATCACCGTGCGCCGGTGGTCACTCAGATGATCTGGTATCATGTGGGATCGGCAGATGAGGCCCCTGGTAAATCCGGCATTGCGCATTTCCTTGAACATCTGATGTTCAAGGGCACCAAAACCTATCCGGCCGGTGAATTTTCAGCGAAGATCGCAGCCATTGGCGGTCAGGAAAACGCGTTCACTTCTTATGATTTCACAGCGTATTTCCAGCGCGTTGCTCCAGATGCGCTTGAGATGGTTATGGGTTATGAATCTGATCGCATGGCCAATCTTGTTCTGGATGAAGAAGCCGTCACGACTGAACGCGAGGTTATTCTTGAGGAGCGTCGTATGCGCGTGGATTCTAATCCCGCAGCGATGCTGATGGAAAACACTGATGGCGTGCTCTACTATAATCATCCCTATCGCGTGCCTGTAATCGGCTGGCGACAGGAAATGGAGAAACTCAGCCTCAAGGATGCGGTGGATTTCTACCAGCAATATTACACCCCGAATAATGCAACGCTGGTGATCGCTGGCGACGTTACACCTGAACGCGTGCGCGATCTTGTCATGAAGACCTGGGCCACAATTCCCAAGCGCGCCGATGTGCTGCCGCGTGAGCGTCCGCAGGAGCCGGTCAAGCACGCTGCCCGCGTTGTGACATTGCATGATGATCGCGTCAGCACGCCATCATTCCGTGTGTCGTGGCTGGTGCCGTCCTATTCCAATGAAAAGCGCTTCCCGAATGTGAAGGCAGGTGATGCGCCTGCACTCGATCTTTTGAGCGAAATTCTCGGCGGCTCGCTGCGCTCCCGTCTTTATCAGGAGCTGATTGTCAAACAGGGCATCGCGTCCAATACGGGTGCGAGCTATGATGGCGATCCCCTCGATGACGGCACATTCTCGGTTTACGGTTCGCCACAGAACGGCAAGACGCTGGCCGATGTCGAAAAAGCCGTTGATGCTGAAGTTGCACGTATCATCAAGGACGGCGTGACACAGACCGAACTCGATCAGGCGCGTAACCGCTTCCTGAAAGCTGTTACATTTGCGCGCGACAGTCAGTCCGGTATGGCCCGTATTTATGGCTCCACGCTTTCCATTGGTCAGAGCATTGAAGATATTCAGAAATGGCCGGATGTGATCAAGGGTGTAACGGTCGAGCAGATCAAAGATGCTGCGAGCCGCTATCTGGTGAAAAATCAGTCGGTGACGAGTTATTTGCTGCCGCCGGATACTGAGCCTGAAAATGCACGCGAAAATCCGAATGCTGCCGCTGGCAATGCAGGTGAGAATGGCGCGGGAGGAGCAATCCAGTGAGCAAAGCTATTGCGTTGAATGTTAATCGTGCAAAGACCGCAATGATGGCGCTGGCAACATCCATGATGTTGCTGGTGATTCTGAACCTTCCGGCATACGCAATCGAGATTCAGGAAGTTGTTTCGCCAAAGGGTATCAAAGCCTGGCTGGTTGAAGACAGTTCTGTGCCGCTCATTTCCATGCGCTTCTCGTTCAAGGGGGGTACATCGCAGGACCCGGGTGGCAAGGAAGGCCTTGCCAATCTGATGACAGGCCTTTTCGATGAAGGCGCTGGCGACCTTGATTCCGACAGTTTTCAGGAACGTATCGATAATCTCGGTGCGGAGATGAGCTTCTCGGCTTCTCCTGATTCGGTTTCCGGTAATATTCGTATGCTTGCCGAGAATCGCGACGCGGTGAACGGCTTATTGGCGCTGGCTGTTAACAAGCCGCGCTTTGATCAGGATGCGATTGACCGTATTCGTCAGCAGGTGGTTGCAAGCCTTGAAGCCTCTCAGCGCAACCCTTCGACGATTGCCTCACGCAAGTTCTCCGAAGTTCTCTACGGCAACCATCCCTATGGACGCCCGGACGAAGGCACGGTTAAGTCGCTGCAATCAATCAACCGCGAAGACCTTGTCAATTTCCACCGCAAGAACTTTGCTCGTGATCGTCTGACGATCGGCGTTGTTGGCTCCATTAATGCCAGGGACCTTGGCGAAATGCTCGACAAGGTATTCGGTGATCTGCCTGCAAATGCGGAACTGGTGCCAGTTCCTGATGCGAAACTCGCACTTGGCACAACGACCAGCCTCAGCTTTGATATGCCGCAGACATCGATCAGCTTTGTCTATCCGGCAGTGCCTCGCAAAGATCCGGAATTCTTTGCTTCTTACCTGATGAACCACATTCTGGGTGGGGGGTTCACGTCGCGTCTTTATGCAGAAGTGCGTGAAAAGCGCGGTCTGGCCTATTCGGTGTCATCATCGATGGCGCTGCGTGATCACGTGTCAGCGTTGACGATCTCGACGGCGACCCGTCCTGAAAAGGCACAGGAATCGCTCAAGATCATTCGCGAGCAGGTAGCTGCGATGGCCAATGACGGCCCAACAGAAGCTGAGCTTGCAGCGGCAAAGAACTATCTCAAAGGTTCTTACGCAGTGAACAATCTCGATTCCTCGGTGTCGATCGCAGATACACTTGTTGGTCTGCAGGAAGCGGGGCTTGATCGTGAGTACATCGACAAGCGGGCCGAGCTGATAGATGCCGTCACACTCGATCAGGTGAAAGCTATTGCTAAAAAGCTTCTGGAAGCAGAACCTGCAATTCTGATTTTTGGACCTGCGCAATCGTAAACTGGCGCAATGGCAAGCCGATATGCCGTGAGGAAAGCTTCATGGATATAACAGTACCAACATCTCCGCGTATCGCCATCGCCTTTGGTGGCGGCGGTGCGCGCGGCATCGCTCATATACACATTGTCGAAGTGCTGGACGAGCTAGGCATCAAACCGGTTGCGATCGCCGGTTCGTCTATCGGCTCGATTGTCGGTGCCGGAATGGCGAATGGCATGAGCGGCAAGGAAATCCATGAATATATGGCGGCGATTTTTAATCGCCGTTCGGAAGTCGCTCGTCGCATGTGGCAAGCGCGTCCGGAACGCTGGGTGGAGCTACTGAAAGGTGGCTTTCGCGTCAGTCAGTTCAATATCGAAAAGATACTGGAAGTCTTTCTACCGGCGGCACTGCCCGAAAATGTAGAAGAATTGAAAATCCCGATGAGCATTACGGCTTCGGATTTTCATTCGGCTACTGAATTGAATATCGAACAAGGCGACCTGCGCTCAGCCATTGCGGCTTCCTGCGCTATTCCGCCAGTGTTTAGACCGGTGCGCCGCAATGGACGTATTCTGGTGGATGGTGGCTTGCTCAATCCGGTGCCATTCGATCTGCTCTTCGATAAGGCAGATATTGTGATCGGCATTGATGTTGTTGGTGCCCCTGTTGGCCCTGATGACTATATGCCAACCACAATCGAAGCAGTTATGGGAGCCAATCAGCTCACCATGTGCTCGATCATCGAGAACAAATTCCGCAATCGTCCACCGCATATATTCCTGCGTCCGAATGTCGAACGAATTGGTCTGCTGGACTTTCTTAAATTCGAGCAGATTTTATCGCAAAGCGCAGACATACGCGAAGAGTTGAAGCTTGCGCTCGATACGGTTTTAGGCGGGAAGCCAGCTGTAGCAGCGTCCTGAGCATAAAGCTGAAAAGTCGGGAACCGATTTCCCGATAAGACGCGCGTTAAGAAAAGCGAACAGAGTGTCGATCTGATTCAATCAGATCGACACGACTTTGCTCCTATTCAGCAGCAACTGCTGCCGAGGGTGTACCTTCATCGACATTGGCAACCGCATCCATGCCATCGCCGGCTTTGTCTATGCGCTGGCCCTCGCGTTGTGGCTTAACCAGAGGCTCAGGTGTAACGGGCTTGTTGAAGAGCAAATGCCGACCTGCCATGATCCCTTCAGATGCCTGTACGTGCAGGCGATCCTCGTCACGCTGGCGCACATCTTCGCGGATCGCATAGGCGTTGGCTTCCGACAAGCCAAGTCCTTCCAGCGTGCGCTGACCGAACAAAAGCCCGGATTCGAATGTTTCACGAAGTTCGTATTCCACGCCTTGTGCACGCAGTTGCAACGTGTGTTCCCGATCATAAGAACGCACGAACAGGCGCACGTCAGGATATTCTGACTGGATGAGGTTCACGATCCGGTTGGTGATTTCCTTTTTATGGGTACAAACGGCCACAATTTTCGCTTTGCGAATACCGGATGCTTCCAGCACATCCTTGCGGGAACCATCGCCAAAATAAATGCGAAAGCCAAACTTGCCTGCGGCACGCACGCGATTGGGGGAATTATCGATGACTGTCACATCGATACCGCCTGCCAGCAATATCTGAGCGGAAATCTGTCCATAACGCGAAAAACCGATCATCAGCACATCAGCGCCGGCGCCCTCAAAGTTTTCTTCGATAACGTCTTCGGTCTTATCCTTGATCAGCAGTCTCGAGCCAATGGCTACAGAAAGCGGTGTGAGCGCCATCGAGACGGTAACTGCGGCGACAAGTTCCGAGCTGAGTGCACTGGAAATCACGGCAGCAGCGGCTGCTGCTGAAAACAGCACAAATGCAAATTCTCCGCCCTGCGGCAGCAGGAAAGCAACCCGGATCGCATCATTGTGGTTGGAGCGGAAGATGCGGCACAAAACATAGGTGATAGCTGCTTTGACGACCATGAAGATCGGGACCGCAAGCAGGATTGTTTTCCAGTATTGAAGGATCACAGTCAGATTGAGCGAAAGGCCGACAGCCACGAAAAACAGGCCGAGGAAAATTCCACGGAATGGTTCGATATCGGCTTCGAGCTCATGCCTGTAAGAGGATTCGGCCAGCAACACGCCTGCGATGAACGCGCCCATTGCCATGGATAGCCCCGCTGCCTGTAAAAGACTGGCTGAACCCAGAACCACGAAAAGAGCCGCAGCGATCATCACTTCGCGTGCACCGGTATTGGCAATGATACGGAACATCGGATTGATCAGATACCGTCCCGCAATCACCAGTGCGATGATCGCGGCAATGGCTGTCGCCAGATGAAAGCCTGCGCTCGCCTGCGACGGTTCATTGGGGGACAGCGCCGGAATGATCGCCAGAATAGGAACAATGGCGAGGTCCTGAAACAACAGGATGGCAAAGGCGCGCTGCCCATGTTTCTGATTGGTTTCAGCACGGTCTTCCAACACCTGCATGGCGAATGCTGTTGAGGATAGTGCTAAGCCGAAGCCGATGATGATGGCTGCATTGGTCTCCAGTCCGGCAAGATAGACGCCCAGGGCAGCCAGCGCAGAGCCAGTGAGCAAAACCTGCGCAGCACCCAGTCCGAAAATTGCGTGACGCAACGACCAAAGTCGCGAAGGCTTCAGTTCAAGCCCGATAATGAAGAGCAGGAAGACGACGCCGAGCTCGGAAAAATGCAGCAGTTCCTCACCTTCGGAGATAAGGCGTGCGACGGGACCGATCGCAATACCGGCGGCGAGATAGCCCAGAACAGTACCGAGCCCAAGGCGTTTGAATAGGGGCGCAGCGATGATCGCACCACCCAGAATCACCAGCGCCTGTAAGTAAAGACTTCCGCCTGTTGCGACCATGTTTTGCTCTTGGAATATGAAGAATGTGGCAGGCTTGCCTTGAAGCCCCCGGATTTCAGCAATATAGAAACATGATATGGCTCTAATCAGTCTAATGTCGAACAATTTGACGATATTTTTTCGCAAATTCCCATTACGGTTGGTTATATCTCGTGGTTACCAGTCTGGTGCCGTTTTGCCCCTATAGTCTTGGATTATGTAATGATTTCAGATAATTCGTCGGAGAAACTGGTCGACCGCGCTGCCCAGCTGGTGGCTGCTGCAAGGCGTGCGGGTGCTGATCATGCTGACGCGGTTGTGATCCGTGCGCGCTCTGTCAGCGTTTCTGTTCGGCTTGGCAAGGTCGAGGGAACCGAATCGTCGGAGAGCGATGATTTTTCTCTTCGGGTGTTTGTCGGTCGTCGCATCGCCAGTGTTTCGGCCAATGCTGGCAGTGATCCCAACAAATTGGCGGAGCGCGCTGTTGCTATGGCACGCGTTGCACCAGAAGATCCGTATGAGCAATTGGCTGATCCGGCGTTGCTGGTGAACGCACCCCGCAATCTTGATCTCTTCGACGCGATTGAAGTCGATACGGCACGCCTTACTGAAGACGCGCTGGCAACGGAAGCAGCAGCACGTGCGGTGCAAGGTGTAAGCAATTCCGGCGGTGCCGGAGCTTCACGCAGCATGGGTGGTCTGGTGCTGGTCACATCGTCGGGCTTTTCAGGCGAGTATGCTGCAACGCGTTTCGGCCGTTCGGTGTCTGCAATTGCAGGCGAGGGGACCAAGATGGAGCGCGACTATGATTTCAGCTCGCGCCTTCACTTTGCCGATCTCGACACACCTGAAAACATCGGCAGACGCGCCGGTGAGCGCGCCGTGCGTCGTCTCGGTGCAAGGCAAGCCAGGACGGGTCCGGTTACAGTCGTTTTTGATCCGCGTCTGGCGCGGGGCATTGCGGGCCATCTTGCGAGCGCAATCAATGGCGCGGCCGTTGCACGCAAGACAAGCTTTCTGCGTGACAGTCTTGGAAAGCAGATTCTGAAAACTGGGATCAATGTTACCGATGATCCGTTGCGCATCCGCGGGTCTTCGTCTCGCCCCTTTGATGGCGAGGGCATTGAAGGGCAGCCCCTGACGATGGTTGAGGATGGCGTATTGCAGCATTGGCTCCTGGCTGGCTCGAGTGCACGCGAACTGGGACTGACAGGCAATGGACGCGGTGTGCGTTCGGGTTCCGGCGTCTCACCCGCTTCGACCAACTTTGCCATTGAACCGGGTGCAGAAACACCGGAATCACTGATCCGTTCTGTAGGCACAGGCTTTTATGTAACGGAAGTGTTCGGGCAGGGTGTGGATATGATCACTGGCCAATATAGCCGTGGTGCTTCCGGGTTCTGGATTGAGAACGGTGAGCTTGCCTATCCTGTGAGCGAGGTAACGATTGCCTCTAATCTTAAGGACATGTTCCTCAACATGACGCCCGGCTCCGACATTGATCGGAACTTTGGCATGACAGCCCCAACTCTTGTAATTGAAGGCATGACCCTTGCCGGAAATTGAGAAACGCAAAGACATTCAGAACGAGCTTGAACTTTTACGCAATGCGGCACGCGAAGCAGGCCGCATCGCCATGCGTTATTTTGGGCAGTCGCCGGAAGTCTGGTTGAAAGATGGGCAATCGCCCGTCAGCGAAGCTGATTTTGCTGTCGATAGCTATCTGAAGGAAGTGTTGCTCGAAGCGCGGCCTGACTATGGCTGGATTTCGGAAGAAACGACGGATGACCGGGCTGCTGCTGTGCGCAGCCGCGCTTTTGTTGTCGATCCGATTGATGGCACACGCGGTTATATCAATGGGCAAACCCAGTGGTGCGTGAGCATTGCCATTGTTGAAGACGGCAAGCCGATTGCCGGTGTGTTGCAATGTCCCGCGCGTAATGAAGTGATTGAGGCCGGCAAAGGTTTTGGTGCATCTCAGAATGGCACGCCTATTCAAACGCGCCTGCCTCCGCTGGGAGAAAAAATTTCGCTCGCTTCCGCAAAGCGTATGGTCGATGAGCTGCCCGAAGGCTGGCGTGATCGGGTGATCGTACATCCTTATGTGCCATCGCTTGCCTATCGCATTGCAATGGTGGCGCGTGGTGATATTGCCGGCACCTTCATTCGGCCAAATTCACATGATTGGGACTTGGCCGCAGCCGATCTCATCCTCAGTGAGTCGGGCGGAGCGCTCTTGACCCATGACGCTCAGCCTCTCGTTTATGGTGGACCGACGCTACAACATGGTGCGCTGGTTGCTGCCAGTGGAAACCTTCTGCAGGAAATGTTGAGTGTTGTCGCGGACTGGCCATTGAGCTAATCATGCTGCGAACCGGAATAAGCGCATCCCGAAACGCGTGAAGCGGCTTTTGGACTAAGATGCGCGTTAGATAAAAATGTTGAGATGCGCGATTTGATTTTGTCAGATCGAAACGCGTTTTTGTTCAAGGGATATTGTCATGAGTGCCGAAGGCGACAAGAAGCAGCTTCTTCATCTGGTATTTGGCGGTGAGCTGACAAAGCTCGGAACCGTTCAGTTCCGCGATCTCGATAACCTCGATGTCGTTGGTATCTATCCTGATTACGAGTCTGCAAAGACTGCCTGGAAATCGAAGGCGCAGCAGACCGTAGATAACGCGCATATGCGTTATTTCATTGTGCACCTGCATCGATTGCTTGATCCTGAAGGCGTGGACCTGAAAGCGGAATAAGCACTTTTGTCCGCTCCACGCGAAGATCAGATGGCAAAGGAAAAAGGCGTATCAAAAGCTGATGCGCGTAGCCGTTCGGATGGCTTTGCCAAACGCATGTGGCGCCGCATTCGCGGCCCGATTGCGCGTTCGGCTTTCATACAATCTGTGCTGGTGCAGCTGATTTCCAGCTATCTGAGATTTGTGCATCTGACCAATCCGCGTCTGAAGGGATCTGCCGATATCAAGACCCTTTTGCGTGAGAATAGTCCCTCAATCATAACGTTCTGGCACGGTCAGCACATTATGGCTGCGGTGGTACGTCCGCACGATCTGGAAGTGGTGGCCATGTTTTCGCGCAGTGCCGATGCAGAACTTAATGCACGCATTGCTGAAAAGTTCGGCTTTATCACAGTGCGTGGCTCTGGCGGCCGCGGCGAAGGCAATTCCGCTAGAAAAGGCGGGGCGCGTGCACTTTTAACGTTGAAAAATGCCCTGAAAAAGGGACAATCAGCGTCGATGATTGCTGACATCGCCCATGGCAAAGCGCGTGAAGCGGGCGAAGGAATTATTTTGCTGGCCAAATTGTCAGGTCGACCAATAATGCCTTTTGCGTATGCTTTTTCGCGGAATCATGTTTTGCATAAGACTTGGGACAAGACCACAATTCCGTTGCCATTCGGACGCTCGACCATTGTTTGCGGAGAGCCGGTCTGGGTGGATGAAAATGCCGATGAGGCGCAACTGGAAGAAAAGCGCATGGAATTGACGCGCCAACTCAATGACGCGACGACCAAAGCCTATGCCGCATTGGAGGCAGATAAATGAGTGAACGTTGGGCACGAAACATGTTGTCTGCCTATCGAATGCTCGGCTCTGCCGCCTATCCCTTCATCGGGGCTTACATTTCCTATCGTGCGTCGCGTGGCAAGGAAGAGCGCGTGCGGCGTGGCGAACGCTACGGAAAGACTTCCATTGCGCGACCACAAGGGCCTGTCATTTGGGCCCACGCTGCAAGTGTTGGAGAATCGGTAGCCATGGCGCCGCTGATTGAAAGCATTGCAGCCACTGGTATCCACATCGTTATGACGACCGGAACGGTGACATCTGCAAAACTGGTCGCCGACCAGCTGGGCAATCAGGTTATCCATCAATATGCGCCGCTTGATTTGCAGCCAGCGGTCAATAATTTTCTTGATCACTGGAAACCTGATCTGGCGATAGGCTGTGAATCTGAGATTTGGCCAGCCACGGTGCTTTCGCTTGGCGCGCGGCATATTCCGCATGTGCTGGTCAACGGCCGTTTGTCCGACCGCTCTTTTGCTGCGTGGCAGAAACGTCCTGAACTGGCAGAAGCGCTGTTTGAAAACTTTGCGCATGTGATTGCGCAATCCGAGCTGGATGGCGATCGCTTTCGCGCTCTTGGTGCAAGGCCCGTTTCAGTTTCGGGCAATCTCAAGGTCGATACTGCTCCGGCACCTGCCGATCCGCAGGCACTGGCAACCATGCAGCGCCAAATTGCCGGGCGTCGCACATGGGCCGCAATCTCTACCCATGACGGTGAAGAAGAAATAGCCGCAGAAGTGCACCAGATGCTGAAGGTCCGGTATCCGCGTCTGGTCACGATAATCGTCCCGCGCCATCCAAACCGCGCTTCTTCCATTGAAGCCATGCTTGGCGAAAAGGGATTGAAGGTGGCTGCACGCAGCCGCGGAGACGTTATTGAAGCGGATACTGACATTCTGCTGGGTGATACGATTGGTGAAATGGGACTTTATCTCCAGCTCACCGAGATTGCCTTCATTGGCAATTCACTGACCAAAGAAGGCGGCCATAACCCGCTTGAGCCTGCCATGATGAACACTGCGGTGCTGACGGGCAAGAATGTTCAGAATTTCCGCGAATCCTTCCAGCGGCTTATCAAGAATGGTGGCGCGCGCGTTGTGAAGGATCGCAACATGCTCGCTGGTGCAATCAATTTTCTTTTTAACAATCCAGAACATCTGCGCTCGATGATCATTGCCGGTGCAAATACGGTAAAAGATATGCGCGGCGCGCTGGATCGTACTTTGAATTCGCTGGAGCCATTCATTCAACCGCTGGTCTTGCAGGCGCAGTTGCCGGGCAATCGCAATGATGCAGCCTATAGCAACGGCGGCATCTGATCATGGCAGGCGAGGCACCACCTTTCTGGTGGGACAAGCCTGACTGGCGGGCTTGTGGGCTTTCACCGCTTTCGTGGATTTATGGTGCTGTTGCGGGGCGGCGACTTCTCAAGGCAGAGCCGCCAAAAGTTGCAGCTCCCGTTCTCTGCATCGGTAATTTTACGGTTGGTGGCGCGGGAAAAACCCCGACAGCCATAGCCTTTGCAAAGGCTGCTAAAGCACGCGGTTTGCAACCCGGTATCGTTTCACGTGGTTATGGCGGCAATTATAAAGGGCTGCACATTGTTGATCCGTCGAGTGACAGTGCGCGTCATGTGGGCGACGAACCACTGCTGCTTGCGCGTCATGCGCCAGTCGCTCTTTGCCCGGATCGTTTGAAGTCCGCGCTGAAGTTACGCCAGCGCGGCTGTGATTTCATTATCATGGATGATGGTTTCCAGAGCGCTCGACTGCATGCTGACTTTGCATTGCTGGTGGTCGATTCGACACGTGGTGTCGGCAACGGCCGGGTGATTCCCGCAGGGCCGTTGCGTGCTCCCATGACCGATCAGATGCGCAAGACTGACGCTCTGCTGCGTATTGGCAAGGGTGGTGAGGCTGATTTTGTGGTGCGACAGGCATCGCGTGCCGGACGCGCCGTTTACGAGGCACAACTGGTGCCGTCGTCTTCGGCAGCGGTTGCTGGTAATCGCTGGCTGGCTTTTGCGGGAATTGGTAATCCAGCGAAGTTCTTTGCGAGCGTACAGGAGGCTGGTGGCGAAGTCGTGGAAGGCCAAACCTTCCCGGATCATTATAGCTATCAGCCTGATGATATTCATAAACTCGTCGATACGGCGAACAGGCTTGGAACAGGTCTGATTACGACAGCCAAGGACCATGTCCGTCTTGTGACTATGAGTGATGTGTCGAGTGAGTTTATGCGCGAATTGGCCGTGCTCGATGTGGATCTGCAATTCGAGCGCAAGGACGCGCTGGACCATATTCTCGATATGGCAGTCGAGCGGTACAAAGCCCGCTCCATCACCTGATAACTAAGCCTTCTTGCGGCTGCGTAATTCCGGATTAAGTGCCAGCTCACGCTCATAAGAGATCAGCCCGGAGGCATAGGCTTCTTGTCGTGCAACGCTCCAGTATTTCAGCTCATCGAGCTGAATAGGTGCACCTGTGACTGCGCACAGGACAAAAGAGCCGTGCTTCACGATTTCAAAATCGCCATCGAGATAACGCAGGACAGCTTCTGAAGATCGGGGTGATTCAAATTTGTTCATTGTGTAATTCCTTGATGCCAGAATCTATCAAGCATGGACGTGGGCGTCTAGTGGTCTGATTCCGACATTTGCATCCCTCGGTTATAGGCGTTGGATAAATGTCGGTCGGGGTTCAAACGTCAAATTCAATCCACCAGAGCGTATCCCGAAAAGTGTAATGCGGGTTTCGGGAAGGATGCGCGCTAAAGCGGAGTTAACGTCTTCCGAACAAGCGTTCAATATCGGTAAGCTTCAGTTCGATATAGGTAGGGCGTCCGTGATTGCATGTGCCAGAGCCGGGTGTCGCTTCCATATCACGCAACAGCGCATTCATTTCCTCAGGCTTCAAGCGTCGGCCTGAACGCACCGAGCCATGGCAGGCCATGGTCGCGGCGACGTGGTTCAGCATGGCTTTGAGCCCATCGGATGTGTCATGTTCTGCAACTTCATCTGCAAGGTCACGAATGAGTTGCTGCACATTCATCTCGCCGAGCATCGCAGGTGTTTCACGCACTGCGATAGCACCAGGACCGAACTGCTCGATGCCCAGGCCAAAGCGGGCGAGCGTCTCAGAATGGGCGGTTAGGCGCTCCGCGTCTTCTTCCGGCAGGTCGACAATTTCGGGAATGAGCAGCATCTGCCCTGGTATCGCGCGCGAATGGAGCGCATTCTTGAGCGCTTCATAGACGAGACGTTCGTGGGCGGCATGCTGGTCTACAATGACCAGACTGTCCTCTGTTTGCGCGACGATGTAGTTCTCGTGGATTTGTGCCCGCGCAGCGCCCAGCGGTTTCTGCATTGTCTCGACAGTGGCTTCAGTGATTGTGGCGCGTGCATCGGCGGCAGGAATTGTGATTGATTCAATTGTTGCCTGCTCGTCTTCATGAAATGCAAGCGGGCTATCAAAACCAAGTGGCTTATGCGCAGGATGCGCTGTTTGCGGCGACCATTCTGTACGTGGTGTGGAAGGTGTCGCCGGGCGCCATGTGGGCGCTGTATAGCCACTGGTTGAGGTGCGCGGCTGAAATCCTTCAGCACGAAACGCCTGTAACATGGCTTCTGCACCGCTTGTTGCGGGACGTATGCCCGATTGCGCGAGGGCTTGCTTGATGGCACCTACAATAAGGCCGCGCACGAGGCCCGGATCGCGAAAGCGGACATCTGCTTTGGCAGGATGCACATTCACATCCACCAGGGACGGATCGAGTGTTAGAAACAGCACCGCGACCGGATGCCGGTCACGCGCAATGACATCAGAATATGCGCCGCGTAGCGCTCCGAAAATCTGCTTGTCGCGAACAGGTCGGCCATTCACATATGCAAACTGATGCAGTGCATTTCCCCGGTTGAAGGATGGAATGCCCGCAAAGCCCACAAGTCTCACGCCATCACGTTCAGCATCTATAAGCAGCGCATTATCCGAAAACTCCTTGCCGAGTATCTGGCCGATACGTTCAAGGGTGGCATCCACGCCAGTTCCTGTTGCCGGGAGTTCGAGTGGAGTCCGATCAGTTCCCGCCAGCGAAAACCGTACTTGTGGAAATGCAATTGCGATCCGTTTTACGATATCAGTGATAGCGGTGGCCTCGGCACGATCCGTCTTCATGAACTTGAGACGTGCAGGCGTCGCATAGAAGAGGTCACGCACTTCTGCAATCGTGCCGCGATTAAGGGCTGCGGGGCGTGGCCCGTCCAGATGCCCGCCATTGACGGCGACTTCAAACCCGGATTCCGCATCCTGTGGGCGCGATTTCAGTGTGAGTTTTGAAACGGAACCGATCGACGGCAGCGCTTCGCCGCGAAATCCCAGCGCGCGAATATCATTCACATCGTCGGTGAGCTTCGATGTGCAGTGGCGCGAAACTGCCAGTGACAGCTCATTGGAAGGAATGCCCGAACCATTATCGGTCACGCGCAGAAGCGTCTTGCCGCCGCCCGCGGTCACAACCTCAATACGGGTTGCGCCCGCGTCAATCGCGTTTTCGACAAGTTCCTTGATCACGCTGGCGGGGCGTTCAATCACCTCGCCAGCGGCAATCTGGTTGATAATGGTTTCGCTTAAGTGCTGGATTGTCATGGAGCGACTATAGCGGATTCGCAGCTGCGAAAAACCGCCATTTGTTGATGATCCAGATCACAATTCGCGTAGCCGCATCTTTAATCAGGTGCGCCCATAAATATCATCGTAACGGACGATGTCGTCTTCGCCCAGATATTCGCCGCTTTGCACTTCAATCAGCACCAGCGGCAGAATGCCGGGGTTTTCGAGACGGTGCTTGAAGCCGCAAGGGATATAGGTCGATTGATTATTGGTGAGCAGGATTTCCCGTTCGCCATTGACGACCTTTGCCGTGCCGGAAACCACAATCCAGTGTTCGGAACGGTGGTGATGCGCTTGCAGGCTCAGACGGCGACCGGGCTTGACCTCGATGCGCTTGATCTTGAAGCCATCGCCTTCTTCCAGAACCGTGTAAGTGCCCCATGGACGGTGAGCGGTACGATGTAATTTGGCCGCTTCGTGGCCTTGAGCACGCAATTTGTTGAAAACCTTGCGAACATCCTGTGCCTTATCGCGATGGGCGACAAGCAGGGCGTCCGGCGTATCGACAACCAGAAGATCGTGAACGCCGACGAGACTGACGAGACGGGTTTCCGAAAGAACAAAGCTGTCGGTCGTTTCTTCAAGAACCGTTTCGCCGCGCAATCGGTTGCCGTCAGCATCAGGCTCGATCAGATCGGCCATTGCTGCCCACGAGCCAATATCGGACCAGCCACAGGAAACAGGGATACAGGCGATGTTGTCTGCCTTTTCCATAACTGCATAGTCGATAGAAATGGCAGGCGTTGCAGCAAACTGATCCCTGGCGATTTCCAGCGTTCTGGTTTCGCCATTTAAACCCCGACGTGAGTGTTCTAGCGCCGATCTCGCGCCGGTTAGAACTTCTGGTGCATGACGCTGCATCGCATCGATCATCGTCGAAGCCTTGAAGCAGAACATGCCGGAATTCCAATAATAGCGGCCGCTTTCAACATAGGTCTGTGCGGTAGCAGCGTCGGGCTTTTCAACAAAGCGCAGAACGTCCGTACCATCGACTTCGATGTAGCCAAAGCCTGTCTCTGGATGATCAGGCACGATTCCGAAAGTGACGATGCGGCCAGCTTCAGCAAGTTTGCGTGCTTCCACCACAGCTGCTGCAAATGCTGTTTCATCTTCGATCAAATGATCCGCTGGCAAAATGAGCAAAGTCGCATCGGCACCATAGGTTGATGCTGCCTGAATGGCTGCCAATGCTACTGCAGGTGCTGTATCGCGGCCAAGCGGTTCCAGAAGGAACGTATTTTCGATCTTGTGCGCAGAGGTATCAGTCTTGGCGTCGGCATAGGCATCAAGCGTCAGAAACAGGAAATCGCGGTTCGTGACCGTGAGAATCTGATCGGCATCCTGAAGCCGCGAAGCGCGCGCATAAGTCTTTCCGATCAGCGTGCCGCCATCAGGCAGCCCGATGAATGGCTTTGGGTGGGCGTCGCGTGAAAGCGGCCAGAGTCTGGAACCAGAACCGCCGCTGATGATAACCGGGATAAAGCTCATTTGCTGGTGGCATCCTTCGTTGCGTTACGGGCGATTTCGAGTCCCATTGTCAATAGTTCACTGGCTTGCGCTTCGCTGGCGGCTTCCACATAGCAGCGCAGTTCAGGCGCATTGCCTGACGCACGATAATGCACAGCATTACCTGATTTAAAGAACAGCTTCACACCATCGATTGCTTCAAACCGTATAACGGTGTCCGTTGTCGGGAAAAGCTGAATACGTGCGTCTTCCTGCGTGATGACAGACAGAAATGCGGCACTTTTTTCTTGCGGCACATTCTGCAAACGGTCGCTCAGCGCAATACGAAAGCCATAGCTGCGCGCGATTTCAGAAAGAGGCGTTTGCGTTTGTTTGATCGTGCTCAGGCAGGCAAGAATTGGCAGAAGAGCATCACGTGTTGGGAGCACAGATAGTTGCCGACCTTCCTTGTCGATAGTGCTTCCGAGAAGCACACCACCATTGGCTTCAAATCCAACGACGTTCTTTGAGTTTTCGTTCAAAGCCTGTTGCATGCCAGCGATTACATATGGCGAGCCAACGCGCGTGCGCAGAACACGGGAAAATCTCCCACATTCCTCGAGGGCTGCATTTGAGGTTACTGGCGTGACGATTGTGTCTGCATTCGCCCACGCAGCAGTGATCGCGCCCACAAGATCGCCACGCACGAAGTCACCATGTTCGTCGGCGATTAGCGGGCGATCCGCATCGCCATCTGTCGAGACGATGGCATCAAAGCTGTCCTGCTTTGCCCAGTCTGCAAGCAGTTGAATATCCTCAGGTCGCAAGGCTTCTGTATCGACAGGTACAAAAATATCAGAACGGCCCAGCGCCACTGTCTCCGCCCCAAGTGTGCCAAGGATTTTGGTGAGCAGATCGCGTGCAACGGAGGAGTGCTGGTAGACGCCGACTTTCAGTCCTGCGAGGCTCTCATGACCGAAAAGCGTGATATAGCGCTCGGCATAGGCGTTGATTGCGCTATCGTTCACAGGCATGTTCGCGGCTTTTCTTGACGCAACATCTGCCGGAAGAGCGGCATAAGCCGCGCTTATCGCGGCTTCATCATTCTTATCGATTTCGCCATCGGCGCGATAGAATTTCAGCCCATTGCGATCATCCGGGATATGACTGCCGGTGACCATGATACATGGCGCATTTTGTGCCATGGCATAATAGCTCAGAGCGGGTGTAGGCAAGACGCCGCAATCAACAGGTTTGAAACCTGCATTCTCAATCGCACCCATTGCAAGCGCCGCAATATCTGGGCTCGACGGGCGCAAATCCTGACCGACAAAAACCTTGTCGCCTGTGTTCAGACTGCCTCTCGATTTTAGCATATGCACGAATGCCAGCGAATAAGCATAAGCAGGCAATCCGTTAAGCTCGGTCGCCAGTCCTCTGAGACCGCTTGTGCCGAATTTGAGGGAATTGTCTGTCATGCGGTGTCCGAACCTGTTTTCTGATGAAAATCAATTTAGTGCATTGTTTAGACTGCCAGTGCGGCCTTCGTGCACCCGACAAGGTGCACGGCGCTCTAATTCCAATATCAGGCTCTGTAAAAGCCGTTTCTCATATCGCGTATATTACGGACTGTTTCAATCGTTGCGTGTTTATGTGGTTATCGAGAACTTTCCGCTTAGAGCGGCTCCAGTGAATACTGAACAGTCGGAACCGCTCTATCTGTTCACTTTTATGCATTTTCGAGCCAAAACCGGTTTCCGCTTTTGGCTCGGAAGCTCTAGACATAGTCGCGATGGGCGGGCAGGTTAAGGTCCGGCAGACTTTCGGCCTGCATCACCGCACGGGCAACGGCATGAGCCATCACAGTCGCAGCGATAGCGCCAATGGCCGTTACATCAGCTTCAACACCTTCTGCATTACCTGTCGAGAGCGCAAAGATCGTATCGCCATCCCACATTGTGTGGATAGGGTTGATCGATCGGGCAAAGCCATCATGCGCCATGCCAGCAATCTTCTTCAGCTCAGCCTTGTTGAAAGGAACGTTGGTTGCAATCGCACCGATGGTCGTGTTGGCCCCGCCGGATTTGACGACATTGCGGCCCTGCATGATCGAGTCCATGATGTTGCGGAAGCCTTTGCCGTCTTCGTTACGCGCGCCAGCCAGAATCTGTTGCGAATTGGGCGCGTAGACGTCACCTACAGCGTTTACGGCAACGATTGCGCCAACCACGACGTCAGTTCCGGGGACCTTGTAGCTCGCTGTGCCAAGGCCACCTTTCATCGCATATTCCATGCCAAACATTTTGCCGACAGTTGCGCCAGCGCCTGCACCAATATTGCCTTCGCCGGAGGCTTCGGCTTTTGCTGCTTTGCAAGCCAGATATCCCGCTTCTTCATCGGGGCGAATTGAAAAGTCGCCAACACCGAGGTCCATCAGAATGGCGGCAGGTACAATCGGAACGACACCCTTGCCGATCTTGAAACCCAGATTGTTCTCTTCCAGATAACGCATCACACCGGTAGCAGCGCTCAGACCGTAGGCACTGCCACCCGACAGCAGAATAGCCTGCACCTGTTGCACGTAATTCATTGGATCGAGTAGATCGGTCTCGCGGGTGCCGGGTGCCGAGCCGCGCACATCGACGCCTGCTGTCGCACCATCTTCGCAAAGCAGAACCGTACAGCCGGTTGGGCGCTTGGTCAGTGTGTGATGTCCGAGTTTGATCCCCGGCACATCGGTAATGCTTCCGCCCATCAATTCCAGCATGCTTTCATCTCCCCTTTGTGCTGCTGTTGCCGAACCGACCATGAAGGGTACTGTTCCCAGCCCCGCAAGTGATTTTGCGAATGTTCTTCGATCCATAGGTATGTCCTCCCCCAATATGTTTATTCAGAGCATTTCCAGCAAAAGTGCGCAGCGGTTTTGCATGAGGTAAATGCGTAAGAAAGAATGATCAGAGTGGTTCCAATGATTTAGTCTTAACTGGAGCCGCTCTGATCAGATGATATATTCTTTTCCCTTGCGCGACGCTGGCGCAAGACATCAGCCACAAATGTTCGCGACAAAGCATGATAGAGCGGCTCGTGCGAAATGAGCCGGGCGGTGCCATATCCGAGCATCGACGCGCACATCAGCGGAATTACGTTGTTATGGTTACCTGTCATTTCCAGAATGATGACAAAGGCAGTCATGGGCGCTTGCACGACGCCTGCAAAATAGCCAGCCATGCCCAACACAGCAGCAAGACTGGCGCTGGTGCCGAGCAGCAGGCCTATCGTGCTGCCAAGTCCGGCGCCGACAGCCAGGGAAGGTGCAAATATCCCTCCGGGAATACCGGACACCATTGAGAGAAGGCCTGCAACGAACTTCTCTATGAAGTAGAAGGGTGGAAGTGACAGACCTTCCACTGCGCTGCGCGCCTGATCATAACCGGTGCCAAAGGTTGCTCCGCCAGATGCAATGCCGATAATGGCAATTACCAGACCGCATATGCCTGCGATAATGACAGTGTCCCGAAGCGGTGCCTTCTGTACGCGTCGTCGTGCACGATTTGTCAGATTGAGTGCGAGCGCGCTGAATGCAGCGCCGAATGCGCCACCAATAACGCCGCATCCAATCACCAGAATCCAGTCCATGTGGGTTGCGACGGTTACAGTTGTCAGGCCGAAATAGTTATAGTTTCCCACCAGGCCGAGCGAGGCGAGACCTGCGAGGATAACCGCGGAGAGAACCAGACCATTGGTTCGTGCCGCATAGGCTCGCCCCATTTCTTCAATGGCGAAAACGATGCCTGCAAGCGGCGTATTGAAGGCTGCGGCGATACCGGCCGCGGAGCCGGCAAGAATGAGTCCGCGCGCCTGTTCCATGCTGCCGATGCGTGCCGATAACAGCATGATCGACGCGCCGATTTGCACGGTGGGCCCTTCGCGTCCGATGGAGGCGCCAGAGAAAAGGCCAACGATTGTCAGAATGATCTTACCAAATGCGATCCTGAGCGAGAGCAGTATTGTCCGGTCTTCCGGGTTAGTCAGATGACGGGCGGCAATCGCCTGCGGGATGCCGCTGCCGCCTGAACCGGGGAAACAGGTGATTGCTATCCATGAGCACAGCATGAAGCCCAGTGGCGTGATAATGAGCGGCAACCAGGTCCGCCATGGGCTGGCAGAGCCGTTAGTCAATGTTTTGAACCAATCCTGCGCAATATCTGCGGCTTCGGCGAAGGCAACGCTGATAAGCCCGATTGCGATGGCGCCGCACCAGAAAACGAGGCGAGGCTTCCACAAACGTGGAGACATCCACATTGCCTGTGATCGGCGAATGAGTGGAACGCGTTGATATGATTTACGCATTTTGCCCCCTTTGGGCTAATTACAGCAAATATGCCGGCGATTTATCACGAAAATCGTTATCAGTAACTGAAACTTGTCTGTAAAAGACTTTCCAAGCAGTCATAACCATGTTACCAGCCGGTGCCAATTCAACACGAAACCCAGTCTAGTCGCTGCTCCCGGACGCTTTCCGGAGAGGCGGCTTTTCTCATTCGATAAAACCGGTAAAGGAATTGGCAATGGCAAAAATCGTGGAATCTTCCACCGGCGCGCTCGCTCTTACTTTCGATGATGTGCTTTTGCAGCCGGGCCATTCCGAGGTGATGCCGGGTCAGGTTGATCTGCGCACTCGTATTGCGGCAGACATTGAGCTTAATCTGCCACTCCTTTCAGCTGCTATGGATACGGTCACGGAATCGCGCCTTGCTATCGCAATGGCACAATCGGGCGGCATTGGCGTTATTCATCGCAATCTGACACCTGAACGTCAGGCTGAAGAAGTCCGTCAGGTCAAGAAGTTTGAATCTGGCATGGTGGTGAATCCCGTCACTATCGGACCGGATGCGACGCTTGCCGATGCACAGGCGCTGATGAAAGCGCATCGCATTTCCGGTATTCCTGTTGTCGAGAACGCCGGCAAAGGTCCGGGCCGTCTGGTTGGCATTCTGACCAATCGTGATGTGCGTTTTGCTTCCGATCCGGCGCAGAAAATCTACGAGCTGATGACGCGCGAAAACCTGATCACGGTTCGCGAAAACGTGCAGCAGGATGAAGCCAAGCGCTTGCTGCATGCACACCGTATCGAAAAGCTGCTGGTTGTCGATGACCAGGGTCGTTGCGTTGGCCTCATCACGGTCAAGGACATTGAAAAGTCGCAGCTCAATCCAAATGCAGCCAAGGATGCGCAGGGTCGCCTGCGTGCTGCTGCTGCCACAAGCGTTGGTGAAGATGGCTACGAACGCGCTGAGCGCCTCATTGATGCAGGCGTCGACCTTTTGGTTGTCGATACGGCACATGGTCATTCGCAGCGTGTTCTCGATGCCGTTGCACGCATCAAGAAAGCCTATCCAAATGTTGCCATTCTGGCAGGCAATGTTGCCACCGCTGGTGGCACACAGGCATTGATCGACGCTGGTGCGGATGCCGTCAAGGTTGGTATCGGACCTGGCTCGATCTGCACCACGCGTATTGTTGCAGGCGTTGGAGTGCCACAGCTTTCGGCAATCATGTCGGCTGTTGAAGCAGCTCAAAAGCACAATATTCCGGTAATCGCCGACGGCGGCATCAAGTTCTCCGGCGATTTTGCCAAGGCGCTTGCGGCTGGTGCCGTTGCTGCAATGGCTGGTTCGCTTCTGGCTGGCACGGAAGAAAGCCCGGGCGAAGTCTATTTGCATCAGGGCCGTTCGTTTAAATCTTACCGCGGCATGGGCTCCGTTGGTGCAATGGCCCGTGGTTCGGCAGATCGTTATTTCCAGGCGGAAGTGCGCGACGAACTGAAGCTGGTACCAGAAGGTATCGAAGGTCAGGTCGCTTACAAGGGCCCGATCTCAGCCGTTCTGCATCAGCTTGCCGGTGGCCTGCGCGCCTCCATGGGTTATGTGGGTGCGAAGACGCTGGAAGAATTCCGCGATAGAGCAACCTTCGTGCGCATCTCGAATGCGGGCCTGCGCGAGAGCCATTCCCATGGCGTATCGATCACCCGTGAAAGCCCGAACTATCCGGGCGGCATGTAATATCTATCGAATATTATCTTAAATCAGGCGGCCTTCGGGCCGCCTTTTTAGTTTGCAAGTGACGGCTTAGTTTACAAGTGACGGCAACTCATCGTCGTTGATGAGAAGATTGTTCGCGCTTTCCACTATGCATTCAGCAAGTGCCTGAAAGTCTTTGTGACGCTTGCTTTGTCTGCGCCAGAAGAGTGCGATTTCTCGTTTTGGCTGTTCCCCTTCAAAGGGAACGATGCGCATGTGATTACTGCGTGCTTCGGCACGAACGGCTATTTCCGGGATCAGCGTCAGTCCCATGCCGTGGCTCACCATTTGCAGCAGTGTTGTCATGCTGGTTGCGCCATATTTTACCAGTTGGCGCTGCGATGGCAGCGAACAAACAGCCAGTGCCTGATCGCGCATGCAGTGTCCTTCTTCCAACAGCAGCAAACGATCCAGCGCAACATTGTCCTGTGTCATGGGAGAAGAGAGGATGGTCTGGTCGTTGCTTGAGGTAGCGATCAGGAATCGGTCGTCAAAGAGCTTTTCATGCGCGAGACGATCATCCGCGATCGGAAGCGCTGCAACGATGGCGTCGATTTCGCCGGCATTGAGTTCGTCGAGAAGCTTGGCCGTCACACTTTCGCGCAGTTGCAGACGGAATGATGGATGCCGCTCTCTGAGCAATGGAATGAGATGGGGCACCACATAAGGCGCGACTGTCGGAATAATCCCTAAGCGCAACTGGGTTTGCAGCAAGCCTTTGCTTTGCGCCGATATTTCCTCCAGCGCATGGAGTTCTTTGAGAATGGTTCTGACGCCGGGAAGCAGGTCGCGGCCAAGCTCCGTAATGATGACTTTACGTTGCGAGCGTTCAAATAGCGGCGCGCCAGCGACCGCTTCCATTTCTGCAATCTGTGCCGAGAGGGCGGGCTGTGAAATATGCGCGAGCTCTGCCGCTTTCCGAAAATGAAGCGTGCTGGCAAGCGCATCGAAGTAGCGCATTTGTCTGATCGTGAACATGATAGGAAAATCCTATCAATAATAACACAAAAAGCAATTGGAGATTATTATTGGAACAAGTCTAAACTGCATTCGTTACCCAGCCAGGGCATGATGCAGCGAGGCTGTTTTGTGCCAGAAGCCAGGCTTGAATGCTGGATCGACCAATTTATTTTAGGAGGGAAATTCCCATGGCAGACCGTCCGATTATGACTACAAGCGCTGGTGCGCCAATCCCGGATAACCAGAATTCCCTGACCGCTGGTGAGCGCGGCCCTGTTTTGTTGCAGGACTATCAGCTGCTTGAGAAGCTGTCGCACCAGAACCGTGAGCGTATTCCTGAACGTGTTGTTCACGCCAAGGGTTGGGGTGCATTCGGCACGCTGACAATTACTGGCGATATTTCCAAATACACCAGGGCCAAGGCTTTGCAGCCGGGTGCCAAGACCCCGATGCTGGCCCGCTTCTCGACTGTTGCCGGAGAGCAGGGCGCTGCCGATGCCGAACGCGATGTGCGCGGCTTTGCTCTGAAATTTTACACCGAAGAAGGCAACTGGGATCTGGTTGGCAACAACACACCCGTCTTCTTTGTTCGTGATCCGTTGAAGTTCCCGGATTTCATTCACACCCAGAAACGTCATCCGAAATCCAATCTGCGTTCCGCAACCGCTATGTGGGACTTCTGGTCGCTTTCGCCGGAAAGCCTGCATCAGGTAACGATCCTGATGTCGGATCGCGGCTTGCCGACGGATGTGCGCCACATCAATGGCTATGGATCGCATACCTATTCGTTCTGGAACGATGCAGGCGAGCGTTATTGGGTCAAGTTCCACTTCAAGACCTTGCAAGGCCACAAGCACTGGACCAATGACGAAGCTGAGCGTGTGATCGGCCGTACGCGCGAATCCACGCAGGAAGATCTGTTTACCTCCATCGACAAGGGCGAGTTCCCGAAGTGGAAGGTTCAGGTGCAGATCATGCCGGAACTGGATGCCGATAAGACGCCTTATAACCCGTTCGATCTCACCAAGGTGTGGCCACATGCTGACTATCCGCCAATTGATATTGGCGTGATGGAACTCAATCGCAATGCGGAAAACTACTTCACCGAGATCGAAAACGCTGCATTCTCGCCATCAAACATCGTACCCGGCGTCAGCTATTCGCCTGACAAGATGCTACAGGCACGGTTGTTCTCTTATGCCGATGCACACCGCCATCGCCTTGGTACACATTATGAGACCCTGCCGGTCAACCAGCCAAAATGCCCTGTGCATCACTACCATCGCGATGGTCAGATGAATGTTTTCGGCGGCATCGCAACCGGTAATCCGGACGCGTATTACGAGCCGAATTCATTCAATGGCCCCGTAGAGCAGCCATCAACCAAAGAACCGCCACTGCGTATTACTGGCGAGGCTGATCGTTATAATCACCGTATTGGGAATGATGATTACTCGCAGCCGCGTGCTCTGTTCAATCTGTTCGACGATGGTGAGAAGCAGCGCCTGTTCTCGAATATTGCGGCAGCAATGGGTGGCGTTCCGGGCTTTATCGTTGAACGCCAGTTGGGCCATTTCAAGCTGATCCATCCTGATTATGAAGCAGGTGTACGTGCGGCTTTGAAAAACGCGCATGGCTATGAAGCCAATACGATTGCTACGGAAGAAGAAGCAACCGCTGCGGCTGAGTAAACCTGCAGTTTTGTGCTCAATCGAAAGCCGGAGGGGAACCTTCGGCTTTTTGTTTTGAATTGTCGATTGCCTTTTCCCACCAAGGAAGGCTATGCCCGACACTTAAGATGTGAAGGAGCGATAATGCGGCTTGGCGGACGCCTTCAGGCGGCGATAGAGGTTTTGAACGATATTGAAGCGGGCAAGCGCCCGGCTTCCGATGCGCTTAAGGACTGGGGTGCATCGCACCGCTTTGCTGGTGCGGGCGATCGGGCCATTATCGGCAATATTGTTTATGATGCGCTTCGCCGTAAACTATCCATCGCCTGGCGCATGGATGCGGATGATGCACGTGCATTGGCTCATGGCGCGCTGGTCTCTGAAGGCGGTATGGATTTCGCTGCGATTGATGCTGCGCTTGAAGGTGATAAGTTTGCCCCCGAGCCTCTGGAGGCACCGCGTCGCGAGGCCTGGTCCAGTCGTGATCTTTCTGCGGCTCCTGCCTTTGTAAAAGCCGATGTGCCCGAATGGTGCGTTCCTTCGTTTGAAGCGCTGTTTGGCGAGCGCTGGGTTGAAGAGGCCGCGGCTCTTGCCACACGTCCACCAGTTGATCTCAGAGTCAATCTGCTGAAAGCCACGCCGCAGGCAACTTTGGCGGCACTGGAAAAAGCAGGCGTTGCCAAGGCTCCGCTCCTCGATCAGGCTTTGCGTATGCCGCCGATTGAAGCACTTGGCCGTCATCCCAATGTGCAGAACGATCAGGCGTTTCTTGATGGCTGGTTCGAGGTGCAGGATCTGGGATCACAGCTTGCAGCCCTGTATGCAGGTGCGAAACCAGGCGAACAAGTGCTGGATTATTGCGCCGGTGCAGGTGGCAAGACGCTGGCTCTCGCTGCAGCAATGAAGAATAGCGGACAGGTTCATGCCTATGATGCTGAACGTGCGCGTCTTTCGCCAATGCATGACAGATTGCAGAGAGCGGGCGTCCGCAACACACAGATTCATGGCAATCTCGATGCACTCGCTCCGCTTATCAAGCGTATGGACCTTGTGCTGACCGATGCACCGTGCACGGGCTCAGGCACATGGCGGCGCAGGCCGGACGCAAAATGGCGTCTCAATGATCAGCAGCTCGAACGTCGGGTGCAGGACCAGCAGGAAGTGTTGGAAGCTGCCAAACATTATGTGAAGCCGGGCGGTCGATTGGTTTATGTAACCTGTTCGCTTTTTGATGAAGAGAACACGCAGCAGGTTGAGCGTTTTCTTGCTCAGAACGGCGATTATTCGGAAGTCGCCCCGGCGGAACTCTGGAATAAGGCTGTTCCAGAAGCGGGGATGATTGCACCAGTGTATCCGGCTCGCGGTAGCGTATTTTCCCCATTGTCAACGGGTACAGATGGGTTTTATGTGAGTGTTTTACAAAAGCACAGCTGAGCTCGGGGAATTTTATGCCAGCGCACAGAGTAGCCGAGCCAGATTTTAAGGAACGCGTCGAGGAGAGTTTTGGCCGTCAGGCCGCTATGAAGTTGATCGGAGCCGAGCTCACGCGCTGTGAGCCAGGCATCGTTGAAGTTGAGATGCCGTTTCGCGATGAGTTGACGCAGCAGCACGGTATTCTTCATGCAGGTATAATTTCCGCGGCATTGGACTCTGCCTGCGGGTATGCAGCCCTCAGTCTTATGCCGACTGATGCTGCAGTGCTTACAATTGAGTTCAAGGTCAATCTGCTAGCCCCCGGTAGAGGTGACCGTTTTCTGTTCCGTGGTGAAGTTACCAAGCCCGGACGGACGATTATGGTCAGTGATGGACAAGCTTTCGCTGTGACGGACACGGAAGTGCGTCTTATTGCGACCATGACAGGCACAATGATGGTTGTTCAGGATCGTAAGGGGCTACAGGGATGATCAAAACCATTGCAGGAAAACGTCTTCTTTATGTCATGGCGACAGAAGCGGAATATGGTCCGTATCTGAGTTCGCTTTTTTTGCCGCTAATGATTGGCGTTGGTCCGGTCGAGGCTGCAATCAATCTGACGCGGGTTCTCACCGTCTTTGAACAGCAGGGCGAGTTGCCCGACCTGATCGTCTCGCTCGGTTCTGCCGGATCAGCGTCACTTCCACAAACTGACATCTATCAGGTTTCATCAGTCGCTTATCGCGATATGGATGCTTCACCGCTGGGTTTTGAAAAAGGCCGCACGCCATTTCTGGACTTGCCGAAGACTGTCGACTTGCCTTGTCTCGTGCCGGGTCTTCCGAGAGCGACCCTTTCAACGGGTGCGAATATCGTTTCCGGCACGGCCTATCAATCAATTGAAACCGACATGGTGGATATGGAGACATTCGCGTGTTTGCGTGCGTGTCAGGCATATGGCATCGCCCTGATTGGTCTGCGTGGCATTTCCGATGGGGTGCGTGAATTGCAGCATGTGGGCGACTGGACCGAGTATCTTCACGTGATCGACGAGAAGCTCGCAACTGCGGCCGAAGAGCTGGAAGCAGCTATTTTTGATGGCGCACTGACACTTCCTGACAATGATATGTCAGTATAGGCCAAGTTTCTCTGTTTCATTGTTGAAACGTGGCACTTCGTCCATTGCATTTTGGCTGCTTTTTATCTAGATGCTCCGCATGAGCACCACGGCACATCCTGACACTATCCTTATCGTCGACTTTGGCAGCCAAGTCACGCAGCTGATTGCACGCCGCGTACGCGAAGCCGGAGTTTATTCCGAAATCGTTCCGTTCCAGTCTGCGGAAGATGCCTATAAGCGCATCAACCCGAAGGCTGTGATCCTGTCGGGTAGTCCACACTCGACAACGGACATCGGCAGCCCGCGCGCGCCGCAGGCAATTTTCGAGGCGGGCATCCCTGTTCTCGGCATTTGCTATGGCGAGCAGACCATGTGCGCCCAGCTGGGCGGCAAGGTCGAAAGCGGTCACGACCGCGAGTTCGGTCGCGCCTTCCTTGAAGTTCAGGAAGACAGCGCGCTGTTTGCTGGCATATGGGCGAAGGGTACGCGTCATCAGGTCTGGATGAGCCATGGCGACCGCGTTACAGCGCTTCCAGAAGGCTTCAAGGTTATTGGCACATCGCCAAATGCACCTTATGCAGCGATTTCCGATGAAAAGCGCAAGTACTTCGCAGTGCAGTTCCACCCGGAAGTGGTGCACACGCCAGATGGCGCAAAGCTGCTTCAGAATTTCGTTCATAATATCGTCGGTATCAAGCCTGACTGGACCATGTCTGCCTATCGCGAACAGGCTGTCGATGCCATTCGCAAGCAGGTTGGTAAGGGCAAAGTCATCTGCGCGCTCTCGGGTGGCGTTGACTCTTCCGTTGCAGCGCTTCTGATCCATGAAGCAGTTGGCGATCAGCTTACCTGTATTCTCGTTGACCATGGTTTGATGCGCAAGAACGAGGCTGCCGATGTGGTGGCCATGTTCAAGGAACATTATAATCTGCCGCTGATCCTCGTGAACGCGCAGGACCGTTTCATTGGCGCTCTCGAAGGCGAAAGTGATCCGGAAAAGAAGCGTAAGACCATTGGCCGTTTGTTCATCGAAGTGTTCGAAGAAGAAGCCGCTAAACTTGGTGGTGCAGACTTCCTTGCACAGGGCACTTTGTATCCGGATGTTATCGAAAGCGTTTCGTTTACGGGCGGTCCTTCGGTCACGATCAAGTCGCACCACAATGTCGGTGGGTTGCCAGAGCGCATGAACATGCAGCTGGTCGAGCCGCTGCGTGAGCTCTTCAAGGATGAAGTGCGTGTGCTGGGCAAGGAGCTTGGTCTTCCTGACAGCTTTATTGGGCGTCATCCGTTCCCTGGTCCGGGTCTTGCGATCCGCTGCCCGGGCGGTATCACGCGTGAAAAGCTTGAAATCCTGCGTGAAGCCGATGCGGTCTATCTCGATGAGATCCGTAAGGCTGGTCTTTACGACGCTATCTGGCAGGCTTTTGCCGTTCTGCTTCCGGTTCAGACCGTTGGCGTTATGGGCGATGGTCGTACCTACGAATTCGTTTGTGCGCTGCGTGCAGTGACTTCGGTCGATGGTATGACGGCTGACTTCTATCATTACGACATGAACTTCCTTGGCAATGCTGCTACTCGCATCATTAATGAAGTGCGCGGCATCAACCGCGTGGTTTATGATGTGACCTCGAAGCCTCCGGGCACGATCGAGTGGGAATGATCGAAATCAATCGGTGGGCATAAATCGTGGTTACGGTCACGGCTGACGATTCTTGCCGATACTGATCTTCGCTGTTTCGGAAAATACCGTCATGAGAAAGAGACTCATGACGGTATTTTTTTGACCTCAAGTTTTTGAGAATGTGCGCCTTGGGTCGCTGCAGCAATATTCCATTTGCCGTAGGGCTTCGGCGCGAAAGCATGTAAGAACTTATTGCCGTGTCGTTGCTCATGGTTGCGCACAGTCTGCTGTCCTGCCTGCTGGTCATCCGTGTTCAACCGGATCGGATAGTGCCCTTTCAATTAAAGGAAGCGCAACCTCAGCGCATTGAAGTTATCGAAGCAGTTCATTGTCATCTGGTGCCTCGGTGAGCATCAATCGCAGCTTTAACACGAGCAACCCCTACAGAAATATTGCTGCTTGGTATGGAAGAATAACCCATGCGAAAGAAGCGACACGGCGCTTCATTCCGCGGGAAGAAGGGCGAGCCGGATTCGATGAGCACCCCTTCTTGCCGCAACTCTCGCACCAGACGATCCGCGTCCAGTCCATCGGGTCCTTCCATCCAGAACGAAGTTCCGCCGAATGATGACGATCCTGCCACGACAAGGCCTTGCTTCTTCAGGTTCTCGGCCATTAACACATGCCGTTTGTGATACTCGGTGCGCATACGATGCAGCACGGCGTCGTAATGGCCAAGGGCAAGGAAGTAGGCAGCAGTACGTTGGAGATGACCCGGAGGATGACGCAGCATCAGCGAGCGGAGCGCTCGCGCCTGACGAATGAAGGGTGCAGGTGCAACGAGGTAGCCAAGACGCAAGCCGGGAAACAGTGATTTAGAGAAACTGCCTATATAGAGCACCCGGCCTGCCGTATCGAAGGATTTGAGTGCCGGGGAAGGTGGTGCAAGAAAGCTGATCTCGAATTCGTAGTCGTCTTCAACGATAACGAAATCCTTTTCGGTAGCAGCGTGAAGTAGCTTCATACGGCGGTCGATCGGCATTGTTGCGCCTGTCGGCGAATGATGACTGGGTGTAACGAAAACAGCGTCTGTTCCAGTTGGCAGACTATCGGGCGGCAGGCCCTCGACATCGACATCAATGGTCGTAACGTTTGCACCGCTTAATAAAAGTGACGCACTGATGTCGGGATGACATGGATTTTCGCAGACTGCAGTGGTGCCGTTTCCAAGGATCAGCCGCGTGACAATCCAAAGTGCATTCTGTGCACCGACGGTCACGAGGATCTCATCCGGGTTGGCATGGATACCGCGTCGGGGCAGGGTGCGTGAGCAGATATAGTTGACAAGCTGCACATCGTCGGCGGCCGCGAAATCGCTTGCCATCGAAATAAAGTCCTCGCGCGCCAACGCGCGCCGATTGCAATCGCGCCAGGCGTTAAGATCGAAGAGTGTCGGATCCATCTGGCCATAAAGAAACGGATATGGATAGCGTCTCCAGTCCAGCGGTTTTTCCACCTGACGTACGACGCTGAAATCCAGTGCAATCTTTCGGGACCAGTCTACTTCCGAAGTTCCAGAGGGTGCTTGATCTGTTGCAAGTGCTCGGCCTGGTGGGTTGCTTGCGATGCGATAAGAGCTGCGGTCAACCGCTTCCATATATCCTTGAGAAACCAGTTCCTGATAGGCAAGTGTGACCGTTATGCGGGAAATGTTCAGATAGACAGCAAGACGACGTGTGGAGGGTAGTTGGGCACCGGGTTGAATGCGGCCCGCGAGTACAGCCGAGACAACTGTTTCCCGCAGCTGGGCCTGAAGACCCAAACCACTTTCGTGGTCAATGAAGAAGATCGTTTCAGAGACATGGGTTTGCACGGGCCATCCTTGGAGCTGTTCCGGTTAAGATTGAATCGTTGGAACCGCTCTATCTGTTTGTCTTACGCATTACCCGGCGCAAAACCATTTCGCGCTTTTGCTGGACATGCATCCATCTGGATCTATTCAACTTCCAAACTGGATATAACGCAAGTGGGGATACACAGCTTATCTCTATAGGCACAAGACCGGCAAAGCCGGCGGGGAACATCAAATGGAGGTGAATATGCTTTACAGGACCATCAGGAGTCTGGCGGCCACGGCGAGTATCGTCGCGGGCGTTTTAGCATCGAGTGCAGCATATGCTGAAACTCGATTGGTTGTCGGCTATCAACAGATTGTAGGCCCATTCGTTGCCGCAATTGCCGACGGTCGCTTCGACGCAGCAGCTAAAGAAGCGGGCTACGCCATAGATTGGCGTCAGTTCAGTTCTGCTGGCGACATTACAACAGCACTTGCATCCGGCGATGTTCCGATCGGTGTGATCGGTTCTACCGGCACAGCATCGGCGGCAACGCGCGGTGTCGAATTGCAGCTTTTCTGGGTTCTGGACAATATCGGGAAATCTGAAGCACTGGTTGCCCGCGATGGGTCAGGTATTGAGTCACCAGCTGATCTCAAAGGGAAAAAAGTGGCAGTGCCATTTGTTTCCACTTCGCATTTCCATCTTCTTGTGGGTTTGAATCAGGTGTGGAAGGTCGATCCGAAAGAAGTCGAAATTCTGAACTTGAAGCCACCACAGATTGTTGCCGCCTGGCAGCGCGGCGATATCGACGCGGCCTATGTCTGGCCACCAGCGCTTTCAGTGATCCAGAAGACGGGTAAAACAATCTCCGACTCCGAAATCATTGGCGCGGCGAGCGTACCTACCTTCGATGGTCTCGTGGTTGATAAGAAATGGGCCGAGCAGAATACCAAGTTCATGGAGGCCTTCACTAAAGTGCTCGCCCAGTCTTATGCCGATTACAATGCCAACAAAGCGGCTTGGACCGCGGACTCTGCACCTGTGCAGAGCATTGTAAAACTCATTGGCGGTGATGGAGCGAGTACTGTTGAGGCACTGGGTCTGCTTTCCTTCCCCAATGCTGATGAACAGGCGTCCGACACCTGGCTTGGTGGCGGAGCAGTGCGTGCGCTGAATGAAAGTGCAAAGTTCCTTGCAGAACAGAAGCAGATAAGCAAAGCGCTCGACGATTATACGCCCTTTGTGAATGCTGATTTTGCTAAAGCGGCCGCTAAATAGCGCTTCCGCTAATCTCGCACCGGCCGCCAGATCGGCCGGTGTCATCTTCATCCGCCTAGAGCAATTCAAGTGAGCATGTATGAATGCTTGCGTTAGGAATTGCGTGAAACTCTATACTGCCCGTGACAGCGGTGCAGGGAGGCATGTCGTATGGAAACACTTAGTGTCAGGAATATCAGTCTGACCTATCCGGGGCTTTACACGGATCAGGCGATTATAGCCCTCAAGGGGGTCGATCTTACGATTAACAGCGGCGACTTTGTCGTGGCGCTTGGAGCATCGGGTTGCGGAAAGACAACGCTTCTCAATCTCATGGCGGGCTTCATGGCGCCTTCCGAAGGGGACATTTCGCTCGGCAACCATCGTGTCAATGGACCGGGGGCTGAACGCGGGGTCGTGTTTCAGAAGCATGCGCTTCTGCCCTGGCTCAATGTTATGGAGAATACGGAATTCGGCCTGAAGCTGCGCGGTGTCGATAAGGCCACGCGTCGGGAAGTGGCCACCAAAAACCTCGCTCTCGTAGGATTGGAGGATTTCCATCGCCATATGATCTATCATCTTTCGGGTGGAATGCAGCAGCGCGTTGGTATCGCAAGGGCGCTTACCTGCGACCCCGCTATGCTATTGATGGATGAGCCGATGGCAGCGCTCGACGCGCTGACGCGCGAAACTATTCAGGAGCTGTTGCTCAAAGTTTGGCAGCTCACCAATAAGATGTTCTTCTTTATCACCCACAGTGTGGAGGAAGCGCTTTTCCTTGGCTCTCGACTGATCGTCATGTCACCGCGCCCGGGCCGTATTACGCACACATATGAACTCGACTTCAATCGTCGGTTTCTGGAGGAAGGCAACGCCCGCGCTATCAAGTCCAGCCCAGATTTTATCCGTATGCGAGAAGAGGTTTTGGGCATCATTTATGGTGACGAGCGAGCGTCCGCTGAACGGGAGGTGGCGCATGCTTGACCGTGTAACGCGCTCCCCAACCACAAAGCCCGTAAAGGCAGGTAAGATTTTCGGCGCGCCCGGTGATGGTGCCAGTGGCTTGATCAGTCTTGCGACCGCCAGCTTCCTTATCGCGCTCTGGTTCCTCGTTACCGAAACTGGCTGGATCAAGCCGCTCTTCCTGCCTTCGCCCGTTGCTGTATGGGAAAAGTTCATTCTGGCGATGACAGAAGGGGTCTCGAACTCGACGCTTTGGCAGCATACGCTGGCGAGTATAGGCCGCGTGTTTGGCGCCTTTGCTTTAGCGCTTGTCCTGGCAGTGCCGATCGGTGTTCTGATGGGCGTCAATCGGGTCGTCCGTGGTCTGTTTGATCCGATAATCGAGTTTTACCGCCCATTGCCGCCGCTTGCATATCTGCCACTTGTCATCATCTGGCTCGGCATTGGAGAGTTTCCCAAGGTATTCCTGATCTTTCTGGCGATCTTCGCCCCCATGGCAATTGCTGCAAGAGCCGGTGTGCGCTCGGTCTCGATAGAGCAGATACATGCGGCTTACGCGATGGGTGCCACCCGTTGGCAGGTCATCAGTCAGGTGATCATGAAAGCGGCTCTGCCGGAAATTTTCACCGGCATGCGCATCGGTATCGGTGTTGGCTGGACCACTCTGGTCGCGGCCGAAATGGTTGCAGCGAACCGCGGTCTTGGCTTCATGGTTCTTAATGCGGCTGAAAATCTCGAAAGCGATACCGTGATCATGGGTATCTTCATTATCGGCATCTTCGCTTTCGCCTTCGACCTTTTGATCCGCTACCTCGAAAAGGTGCTGATCCCCTGGAAGGGGCGTATCTAAGCCCCCCACTTCTTTCGATCTCGGCCATGGTGGCCTTTGCAGGATGGTTTTTACCGTCCCCGGCGGAGCCATGCCTTCTGACATGCCAAAGGACAGAACGATGACACTTACCGCAAACGATCTCAAAGCCTTGTTTGATGCATTCAATCGGCACGACATTGACGGGGTCATGCATTTTTTCGCCGAGGATTGCATCTTCAATGCCGTCGGGGGGCCGGAAATCTACGGTACTCGTTTCACGGGACTTCAAGCGATTTCAGATGCGTTCAGTGGTGTCTGGAAGGCGATGCCGGATGCTGAATGGGGCAATCACAGTCACTTCACTGATGGGGATCGCGGCGTTTCAGAATGGACATTCTCAGGCACTACAGCTGACGGCAGCCGTATTGAGGCGGAGGGCTGCGACCTATTCACATTCCAGGGCGGCAAGATCGTACGAAAGCAGGCCTTTCGCAAGAACCGCCCGGTTCTACAGCCTCGTCAATAATACCGGAACAAAGCCATGCAACAGCACGCCACTTTCATAAAGGCCGAGCGACAGCCCTTCGATCCGGCCTACGATCCTAACCACTCGCCCAGCCCTGGCATTGGTAAAGACTATGCGCCTACCTACTGGATCGGCACCGCAGGGCCGGCACCAGAGGACGATGGTCCAGTCACACACGATCTGGATGTCGATGTTGTTATCATTGGCTCGGGTTATACTGGTCTTTCCTGCGCCATACATCTGGCGCGAGAGCACGGTATCAAGGCCACGGTTCTGGAGGCAAACGGCGTCGCCTGGGGCTGTAGCACTCGCAATGGTGGTCAGGCGCAGATTTCCGCCGGACGTCTGAAGCGCTCGCAATGGATTGCCCGCTGGGGTGTCGATGTTGCGCGCAAGATGCATGCAGAGGTTGCCGAAGGCTTCGATCTCTTCCGGGCATTGATCCGGGAGCCGGAGATTGATTGTGAGCCGCAGGATGGCGGTCATCTTTACATTGCTCATCGTGACAAGATGCTGCCGTCGCTTGAAAGTGAAGTCCACCTGCTGAACAAGACGTTCGGCTATCGGGCTCGCATGGTGTCGCGTAACGAAATCCACAGCGATTTTGTTCGGGACGAAGAAGCACGCGGCGCATTGTATGAGCCAGACGGTATGGGCATCCATGCCGCGAAGCTGGCTTTCGGATATCTTCGCCTCGCACGACGGCTCGGGGCTAAAGTACATACTTCCAGTCCAGTGCTCGATTGCACGACCAAAGGGGGGATGCACTATCTTACAACCCCCGGCGGCACGGTTCGTGCACGCGCTGTTTGTATTGCAACTGCCGGTTATACATCGCCAGGAATGAATGCGCTGACCCGCCATCGGTTGATGCCGATACTGTCAAACTCAATTGTCACCCGCCCCTTGACGGACAGCGAACGGGAACTGCTCAACTTCAAGACACGCATTCCCCTTACGGACACGCGCACGCTACGCCATTACTTTCGGATGCTTCCGGATAACCGGGTGCAGATCGGCAGTCGCAGCGCCATCACAGGGCGCGACGCAACCAATCCGAAGCATCTCGATTTGCTGTTGAATGGCCTCTATCGCAAGTTTCCGACCCTTCGCGGTATCAAGGTCGACTACTCCTGGTGGGGCTGGGTGGATGTCAGCCACGATATGATGCCTCGAATCTTCCAGCCGGACCCTTCGCAGAAGCTGTTTTACGCCATGGGTTATGGTGGCAACGGCGTCATGTATTCAGCTCAGGCTGGCCGTCGAATGGCTCAGCTGGTCGCGGGCAAAGGGAGCAATCTACAGCTTCCGATTTTTACCTCTCCTCTGCCAAGCCATGGTCTGCTGACGCCGTTTCGACGGATAGGGCAATGGGGAATGTACCGCTGGTACGCGCTGCGCGACGAAATCCTCTAATCAATTGAAACCAATCCTTTCAGAAAGGAACTCTCCATGAAAATGACCACCGAGGAAGCCTTCGTCAAAGTTCTTCAGATGCATGGTTTAGAACATGCTTTTGGCATCATCGGCTCGGCTATGATGCCGGTATCAGATCTTTTTCCAAAGGCTGGCATTAAATTCTGGGACTGCGCTCACGAAACCAATGCCGGCATGATGGCAGATGGCTTCAGCCGCGCAACAGGCACGATGTCAATCGCCATTGGCCAGAATGGCCCTGGTGTTACTGGCTTTATTACTGCCATCAAGACGGCTTACTGGAACCATACCCCGCTCTTGATGGTGACACCACAGGCAGCCAACAAGACGATTGGACAGGGCGGTTTCCAGGAAGTTGATCAGATGGCCATGTTCAAAGAGATGGTCTGTTATCAGGAAGAGGTGCGTGATCCCTCGCGTATCCCTGAAGTGCTGAACCGGGTGATTGAAAAGGCCTTGCGGGGTTGCGCCCCGGCACAGATCAATATTCCTCGCGATTACTGGACACAGGTGATCGATGTAGACTTACCGGCAATCGTCCGTTTTGAACGTCCGATCGGTGGTCCGCAGGCCATCGAGGAAGCAGCAAAGCTGTTGTCGGAAGCAAAGTTTCCAGTCATCCTCAACGGTGCTGGTGTTGTTATTGGTGGTGCTATCGGGGAGTCAATGAAACTCGCCGAACAGCTCGACGCACCGGTCTGCTGCGGCTATCAGCACAACGATGCTTTTCCCGGTAGTCATCGTCTTGCGGTCGGACCACTCGGTTACAACGGCTCGAAAGCGGCGATGGAGCTGATCTCAAAGGCTGACGTAGTGTTGGCGCTTGGTACCCGCCTCAATCCCTTCTCGACCTTGCCGGGCTACGGCATAGATTATTGGCCGAAGAACGCTGCGATCATTCAGGTTGATATCAACGCTGATCGTATTGGGCTGACCAAAAAAGTATCGGTTGGCATCTGCGGTGATGCCAAACAGGTCGCGCGGCAGATTCTTGAGCAACTTGCTCCCTCGGCTGGCGATGCGGGCCGTGAAGAACGTAAAGCGACGATCCATCAAACCCGATCTGCGTGGCAGCAACAGCTCTCCTCAATGGACCACGAGGACGATGATGTCGGAACTGAATGGAACGAAGGTGCACGTAAACGCGAACCTGATCGCATGTCACCCCGTCAGGCCTGGCGCGCTATTCAGGCTGCTCTGCCAAAGGATGCAATCATATCGACCGACATTGGCAATAATTGTGCAATCGGCAACGCCTATCCAACTTTCGAAGTTGGCAGAAAGTATCTTGCGCCGGGCATGTTTGGTCCTTGCGGATACGGGTTTCCGTCGATTGTCGGCGCCAAGATCGGTTGCCCGGATGTTCCGGTAGTAGGCTTTGCGGGTGACGGTGCCTTCGGCATTTCGATGAATGAAATGGGCTCAATTGGCCGGGAAGGATGGCCTGCAATTACTATGGTGATCTTCCGCAACTACCAATGGGGTGCGGAAAAGCGCAATACGACACTATGGTATTCGAACAACTTCGTTGGCACCGAACTTAATCCCAATCTCAGCTATGCGAAAATCGCCGAGGGTTGTGGTCTGAAGGGAGTTGCCGTCTATACGACTACGGCACTCACCGAAGCGCTTTCCACTGCGATCTCAGAGCAGGAAAAGGGTGTGACGACGTTCATAGAAGTCATCCTCAATCAGGAGCTCGGTGAACCCTTCCGGCGTGACGCGATGAAAAAGCCCGTGCCGGTTGCTGGAATTGACCGTGCGGACATGCGCGTCCAAAAGCGAGCGTAATCCAGGCTGATTACCAAGCGCCTGCCCGGGCTACCCCGGGCGGGAGCGGCGGGGTGATCAGAATGACCTCGTGACCTTCGCTACCGTGGCATTACCGCATCTTTATCCTTGTCAGCATTCACTATCTGGGGCTCGCCTGATGAAACCGCTTGATCGTATCATCGAAACTGCCAAAGCATCGCCGCGCCGGATAGTGCTTGCCGAGGGAGAGGACCCGCGCATTATTGAGGGGGCGATCCGCGCCACGCGGGAGGGGGTTGCTGAGATCATTCTTGTTGGGAATCGCTCGACTATCGAGGTAAGCCTTGCTGCGGCAGGGGCGATACCCGAAGACTTCCAGATTGAGGACCCTATCTCGTCCGGATTAGCCCCGGGATTAGCTAAGGCCTATCATGTCCTTCGCGCGGGTAAGGGTGTTGATGAAGAAGCAGCCACTTTGGCACTGCGTTCCCCGCTTGTTTTTGCGGCCATGATGGTCCGCGAGGGAGAAGCAGACGGGACTGTGGGCGGAGCGGTGGCGACAACTGCAGACACAGTACGCGCCGCCCTGCAAACCATTGGTCGAGCGCCCGGCACGGGCCTTGTATCGAGCTTCTTCCTGATGATGTTGTGCGCGCCACACCATGCCAAGAAAGGCATCTTCGTCTTTGCCGATTGTGGCCTTGTGGTTGAACCCGATGCGAACAACCTTGCTGATATTGCCGTAAGCTCAGCGCGTTCTTTTGAAGCTCTCGCAGGCACGCCTCCGAAAGTAGCGATGCTCTCGTTTTCAACAGCCGGCAGCGCTGTGCATGAACGGGTATCCAAAGTGGTGGAGGCAACCCGGCTTGCCCATGCTGCGATGCCCGAACTAATCATCGATGGCGAATTGCAGTTCGATAGCGCGTTCGTTGAAGCTATCAGTGACGCCAAAGCACCTCAATCGGTGTTGCACGGCGGGGCCAACGTGTTTGTATTTCCCAATCTCGATGCAGCAAATATTGGCTACAAGATCGCCCAGCGCATCGGCGGCGCCACTGCTATAGGGCCTGTTTTGCAGGGACTTGCCAAACCTGCCAATGACCTTTCCCGTGGATGCAGTGCTGACGATGTATTTCACATGATTGCCATCACCGTGGTTCAGGCTGGTTTTATCAATTAGAAGTTTTTCAAGTTGAGCACCAGCCTTCACCTCTGGCGGAATGTGACGTCGAGAGCCAATCGAGTGCGGTATACGGTCGGATGAATGCATCCATGATCAATCAGATGATGTCACTTCAGCCACATATGTGCCTGAGCCATGTCGACGGATAACGATTCCAGCGAATACCAGCATACCTATTGCCTCACGTAAGGTACCCCTACTCACTTCAAAGGTTTCGCAAAGCTGGATCTCATTTGGAAGTTTTTGTCCGGACTCCCAGTAACCTCTTTGCACAGCTATGCGAATTTTCTCCGCTATTTGAATTGACAGAGGCTGCCGGTTGATTGGGCAAAGCCAAGGGGAAATGTCCGTATCTGAAAATGATGTTACAACAGCCATCATTGCAGATTTTCTGCTGTTGGCTTTTCGTAAACTTCACCACGGGCATATTTGCGAGCAAGGATAGCGCCGACCAATATTTGAATCTGATTATAAAGCATGATGGGCAGCACGATCATGCCAAAGCCCGGGTTGCCGGCAAATAAGACCTGGGCCAATGGCAATCCCGAAGCCAAGCTCTTTTTGGATCCACAAAACACCGCAGCAATTTCATCGCCCCGGGTGAATCCCAGCCGCCGGGAACAGATGATGGTGAATGTGAAGATGAGCAGCAGAAGAACTGTACACAGGATTACCGTTAGCACTAGTGAACGTGCAGGCATGATTTTCCACAGGCCAGCCGTAACTGACTGGGAAAAAGCACCGTAGATTATAACCACAATTACGGATTGATCATATTTCTCAAGCCAGTCTTTACGCCGGGCAATAAAGCGGCCCAACAAAGGATGTATGGCTTGTCCCAGCCCAAACGGAACAAGCAACTGAAGCACGACGTCTTTGATAGTGTGTGTAAGATCGGCTGCTCCCACTGCCGATGATTTAAGAAAGAACGTCATCAGCAATGGCGTCAGCAGGAGTCCGAAAACATTGGAGCCTGCCGAATTACAAACAGCTGCTGGGACACTTCCTTTAGCGATTGCCGTATAAGCGATTGAAGACGAAACGGCCGAAGGCAACACCGCCAGATAGAGGAAGCCGAGTTGAAGGTCTTCGGGAACAAGACTTGTCGGAAGAAAACTTATCGGCTGCACCGCGATCGGAAAGACCACAAATGTTGTGGCGAATATGAATAGGTGCAGCTGCCACTGCTTCAGGCCCGAAAGTACTGCCTGACGCGACAGCGCCGCACCATGAGCAAAGAACAGGAATGAAACGCCGATCAGGCCTAGCCTGTCCACGATTTCAGCGGCATGGCCGGTTGCAGGAAAAAATGTTGCGATAACCACCGCAGTGATCATCAAAAGAAGGAAAGGATCCAGTTTCATAAGGGGTGCCGTTTCGACGTTGGTTGCTCTCTGACTGTCAAACACGTACAAAGCCAATAATTGGTCCGGAAATTGGTCTGCTTTGGTGCTGTTATGAAATCTGAGGAAGCCACCTTATGCCTGCTTGATTATCTGCATGGCGCGCAGCTCAAACAACAGGATCGCCTGAAGCCGGAACGCGAACTTGCGGCCATCATCGGGTGCAGTCGTGAAACATTGCGGCATGCGCTTGATGCGCTCGAACGCGATGGAAAGATATGGCGGCATCAGGGCAAAGGCACTTTTTTCGGGCATCCGGGCGCAGAGGAACCCCGTTCGATGGACCGCATTATCGCGGCAGCATCACCAGAAGAGCTACTAAAAGCCCGTTTGGTGCTGGAACCTGCGCTAGCCGCTCAGGCCGCACTCTCCGCAACGCCCAGTGATATTGAATGGTTGACGAAACTGGCCGCTGCAACCGCCGCCGCAAACGATTGGCAACAATATGAGAAAGCCGACCGCGAGTTTCACATCGCTATCGCCCGCGCAACGCACAATTCCCTTTTGATAGGGCTTTTTCTCACGCTTTCAGCGGTTCGGGGTCGGGCGCGCTGGCAAAGACAACATGTCGATGTTTTTCGGAAAGGCAATAAAACCCGCTATGCGGTGACGCAGGGGAAAATGCACAGCGATATAGTGATGAATATTGAACGACGAGACGGAGAAGCCGCTCGTCTGGCAATGAAAAAACATCTGAAATCAATCTATGACTTGCTGGAATGACGCCCAACGGGCTGCATCACGTTGATCGTGCACCCTCCAGAAGGCTAGTCAATATCCAGACACGCACTGACAAAATCAAAGCCTGTGGCGACTATACAGATGAATTCTATCATGCCGGGTGCAGACATTCCGCGCGCTGCTATAAATGGCCAACCGCGAGGTCAAAGTTTGATACCCGTCACACGCGGGTCATTCCTGATCGGGGTAATCTCCCGTGCTTTGCTAAGAAGTCGAGCAACGCGCGGACCCGCGAAGGGAGCCATCCGCCCTGGCCGACATAGACCGCATGAAACACTTCCGTCTCGCCCGTATCCAGATGACAAAGCACCGGTATCAAACGTCCGGCAGCTATATCCTTTTGTACGGTGAAAGCAGCCATGCGGGCCATTCCAACACCAGCCAGAGCGAGACGACGCAGGCCTTCGCCGTCGCTCGTCTGCACACGGCCTGTATTGGGAACCATGATGGTTTCGCCTTTCTCACGGAGCGGCCAGCCATCTGTCGCTCTTGTGTAGCCAAAGCCGAGGCGATTGTGCCCTTCCAGATCGGCTATAGTGCGCGGTTCACCATATTTTTCCAGATAGGACGGCGCGGCGACGATGGTCAGTGCTGTTTCGCCCAGTTTGCGAGCGACTAGGCTTGAGTTCTTGAGCGGCCCTGCGCGGACTGCAACGTCAGTGCGCTCGGCCAGAAGATCGACCACGTCATCCGTTTGCACGATGTCGAGTGTGACGCCCGGATGGAGCGCCAGAAACTCCGGCAGCACCGGCGCGAGGATATGAGTGGCATAGGAGGCGCTCGTATTAATGCGCACACGGCCGACCGGCTGTTCGCCTATGCTTGCCGCACGCTCGGCGTCTTCCAGATCAGCGAGGATGCGGGACGCCCGTTCGTAGAAAGCGCAGCCTTCCGGCGTGATCTGAAGTTGCCGTGTCGAGCGATTGAGAAGCCGCGACCCTAACCGTGCTTCCAGACGTGAAATGAGCTTGCTGACTGCCGAAGGCGTCAGGCCGACGGCACGCGCTGCATGTGAGAAGCCACCGAGTTCGACCACACGCACGAACACTTCCATCTCACCGGATCGATTGATCTCTAGTCTCGTCATGATGAATTCAATTCACAACTGATGTTCTTATGAGCATTCTATTTCATCTGTTTTCCAACGTCTATCTTCGGGGAGAAGAAAGAACTTTGGGATTAAGATCATGCGTCCAGTGCTCTGCGACCGGACGACCAGTGCCGTTGACATTACCGAATTGTCTCGCGGCACACCTCATATTGAGGGTCTCAATCCGGCATTTTATTCATAGGGCCATCTCCATCTTGGAGATGAGGGCAATCGGACAATGGCCAATGCCATCGATCTCAATGCGCTTCCTGGTCGCCGATCCATCCTCAGACAACACAAGGAATATTCTCATGGAAATTCGCTATCTCGGCAAATCCGGCCTCAAAGTTCCGGTCCTCAGTTTTGGCGCGGGCACCTTCGGTGGTTCCGGCCCATTGTTCAGCAACTGGGGCAGTTCGGATGCTACAGAGGCGCGTCGCCTCGTCGACATATGTCTGGAAGCTGGCGTCAATCTGTTTGACACGGCGGGTGTCTATTCCGATGGCGCGTCGGAAGAGGTGCTGGGCGAAGCCATCAAGGGACGGCGCGATAGGGTGCTGATCTCGACCAAGGCCAGCCTGCCTGTGGGAGAGGGGCCGAATGATGCCGGTTCATCCCGTTTCCGGCTAATTCGAGCAGTTGACGACGCGCTGCGCCGGCTTCAGACCGATTATATCGACATGTTTCAGCTTCACGCGTTCGATGCTTTCACGCCCGTCGAGGAGGTGCTGTCGACCCTCGATGCGCTCGTGCGAGCGGGCAAAATCCGCTATGTTGGCGTCTCAAATTTCTCAGGCTGGCAGGTGATGAAATCCCTGGCCGTGGCTGATCGATATGGCTGGCCGCGCTACGTCGTTAATCAGGTGTATTATTCACTGGTCGGGCGTGATTACGAGTGGGATCTGATGCCGCTCGGAGCTGATCAAGGTCTTGGCGCGATGATATGGAGCCCACTCGGCTGGGGGCGGCTGACGGGCAGGATCCGTAGAGGCACGACGCTCCCGGAAGGTAGCCGCCTGCACAAGACTGCGGACTTTGGCCCTTCGGTGGAGGATGAACATCTCTATCGTGTGGTTGATGCGCTTGACGCGATAGCCGAGGAAACCGGTAAAACTGTTCCTCAAATTGCGTTGAACTGGCTATTGCAGCGGCCTACGGTTTCCTCAGTTATTATAGGTGCACGTAACGAGGAACAGCTTCGCCAGAATTTAGGCGCCGTCGGGTGGAACCTCACACCGGAGCATATTGCGAGACTGGATGTGGCTAGTGCTGTTGTTGCGCCTTATCCCCACGCTCCTTATCGTCGGCAGGAAGGCTTCGCACGGTTGAATCCCCCAATCGCGGGTTGAATGCAGGCGGCGCGATCAGTTGGTATCGTCATTTTGATTCAGGTGAAATCGGGATCGGGCCGAAAATGAATGAGCGCGAGCGTTACAAGTGCAACCAGCGGCGGCAAGATGAAGAGCTGAAGTCCGAACGCCATGTATAGCAAGGCCGACATCAGGCATCCAAGAATAAAGGCACCAACACTGGGCGCCATCTTCGTCAAGCGGCCGTAAATCTCGGCACGTTTTTCGGGAGCCGCGCCAGAGAGAAGATCGGCGACGTCGAGCATGATCTGTGTCGACGTGCCGGTCATCAAGGTCGTTGGTGGGGCTTTGGCGAGATGGACCCGGTGAATAGCGTTCTGTATCGCCATGGCCGCAACGAGCGTCATGCCAGCCACAATCGCTCTCCAGCTATCTGCATCTGCAAACGGACCCCAAACAATCATAAGTGAGGCGCCTAAGATAAGCACTACGACTTTGACGCCAACCATGGTTTTCAGAATAGGTAGCCCGAGGCGCGGCAATCGCAAGGATACAATGCGTGTGATGATTACGACCACACAGAAGACCGGTAACGCCAGCAGTTTGGCGAACGCGCCTGATGTGCCATGGGCTAGCGCAGCCCCGAAGGTCACGAAATTGCCGGTAACGTGAGCTGTAAAAAGCCCCTGCAGAGCCAGGAAGCCAGCCGTATCGACATAGCCGGCATTGAAGCTCAGAAGCGATGGAACCGTTCGTTTCACCTCATATCCCTTTCCATTCTCATTGTTAAAGGACCTCACGCCGATGCATTTTCAGGTTCAGCCAGTAGTGTCATTGGTGATCGGCGCGCCGCTGTCGTCGTAGCTTACGATCTGACTTATTCCATCGGCTGTGACCGTTGCGCCGATCCTTCGCTGTCCGTTGGCGTCGTTCAATACTAAGCCTGACGTGCTGCCATTGTTCAGGAAAAGATAGGCGGATGCAGCATCCGCTCCGTCAAGCTTCACATGTGCGCCTTTCCCATCAATCTCGAACCTGGCCGTTGGTCCAGTCGGGTCAGGATTGGCGAGTACAACGCTCGGAAGACCTTGGGAATCGAGTTGCAGGCGCATGCCGACATCGCCTTGCGTGTTCATAAATGCCACCGTCGGCAAGCCATCCTTTACGGACAGCAGGAGGCGCGGATGCCCATCGGCATCGACAATCCGCAACTCTGTTGTTGTGATGGGTTCGGAAGGTTGCATCTTCTGTAACTCACATGAGACGATGAAAATACGAGCGATCAGTATGCTTGACTAAAGTGCTCAGACCACGGTGTCGGGAAGCGGAATGAACTCCTTTTCATCGCCGGGAGGGAGATGGAATCGACCGTGTTCCCAGTCACCTTGTCTCCAGGCTTCTTTGGCGGCTTCAATTTTTTCGGGTGAGGAGGCAACGAAATTCCATGAGATATATCGTGGCCCGTTCAAGGTTTCCCCTCCCAGCGCCATGAGACGTGCACCCGTTTCGCCCGCAACAAGCGTGATGCGATCTCCGGGTCGGAAGACCATCATACGTCCGGCTTCGAAAATCTCTCCTGCGATAGAGATGCTGCCTTCAACGACATAAACGCCGCGATCTTCGTGGTTGTCCGGCAATGGCAGCTTCGCGCCGGCTGTCAAAACAACATCGGCGTAAAACATGTCGGTAAAGGTTTTGACCGGGGCTCGTTCTCCCCACGCATTGCCAAGAATGAGCCGTACCTGCGAACCCCCATCTTCAAAGAATGGCAGCGCTTCCTTCCCGTGGTGTTCGAAGACCGCGTCCTGTTCTTCGTTCTTTTCGGGCAGAGCCACCCAGGTCTGGACCCCGAACAGCGAACCGGGAGTTTGGCGCATGGCCTCGCTTGTACGCTCCGAATGAGTAACCCCGCCGCCGGCAATCATCCAGTTTACTTCGCCGGGATACACCATCTGATCTGCGCCGGTGCTGTCGCGATGGTGGAACTCCCCCTTATAAAGATAAGTTACGGTCGCCAAGCCAATATGAGGGTGTGGGCGAACGTCGATGCCGCCGCCGCTCAGGAATTCGGCTGGTCCCATCTGATCGAAGAAGATAAACGGGCCAACCATTTGGCGTGCTGGCGCAGGCAGTGCACGACGCACTTCAAAGCCGCCGAGATCCCGTGTCCTTGGAATGATAAGCGTTTCAATGGCGTCCAGACTGCCATGATCTTCAGGGCAGTCAGGCGATTGTGTTGGGTTCCAGCTCATGATTTTTGTCCTCGATCAATTTCGGGATTTCAATGTCTGATCGCGTGTCATGCTCGTAATTATTCTTTGCGTGCCATCGCATCGACGCTGACCGGTCCAGCGCCTGCGGACGACAAGTAAAGAAATATGAAGCAGAACAGGATCGCGGCTACACCGCCATTTTGCGTTGGATATAAGCCTTGCGGGGCGTGGCGCAGGAAATAGGCGAAAGCCATCAGACCCGACAGAATGAAGGCGGATATCCGTGTCTGAAAGCCGATCAGAACAGTAAAGCCAAGAATAAGCTCGAACACTCCTGCGATCCAGGGAAGCGATCCCACGGGCGGCCCGTCGCTTGCAGGGAAACCCAGTATCTTCTGGGTCCCGTAGCTAAAGAGAACCAGCGCCGAAACAGCTCTCAGCAAGCTGAGAAGATAGGGCTGATACGAGAGGAGAGAAAAGTTCATCGGACACCTTTCTGAGACGGAACTGGCTTCAGGAAATGCCTGACTACAGGTCCCTCATCTCCGACATGGAATGCGTGCAGCGTTTTCTGATCGATCTGGTCGGTATGCGTTACTCGCTTATGCTGACGCTGATGCTCCAGCCAGCTTTCGACGATAAACGCCTCGACGACTTTGCCCGGATCAGCGACATCTTCCCAGACGTCCCAACGGATCGCGCCATCGCGTTGCCTGACCGAGCTGAAGTGGCGCAGAGCGGCAATGAAATCAGCCTGACGGACGGGGTCGACGCGATATTCAATCTCGATCAGCACCGGACCCTGATCGCCTTTGGGTGGGGTAGCGAGAACCGGCTCGGTCCAATGGTTTGAGGGGGCAAGGTCAACAGCCGTATCCTTCGGCAATTGCCAGATTCGGGCGAGTAAAACTGTCGATGCCAGTCCGACGGCAGCTATGGACAATGCTGTGGCAACGTTGGCATTCGTGGCCAGAGTGCCCCACAGAATACTGCCTCCGGTCATAGCACCTTGGAAAACAAGCAAATAGACAGCGAGTGCACGTGCCTTGACCCAACCAGGTGCGGCCATCTGCGCGGCAACGTTCAGCGAGGTCAGCATTCCGATCCAGGCGAGACCTGCAACAAACATCACTGCCCCGGCAAACCAGGCATTGGGTACAAGCGCCAGCATCAGCGTGGCGAGAGCGAACAGGCATGTCGCCCAGATTGAGATTGTATTGGCGTCAATTGTTTTGCGCAGTCGCTTCAACAATACGGCACCGAGAACTGCGCCAACGCCCATCGCTCCGAGAAGCGCGCCGTAGCCAGCTGCATCCAGCCCCAGGCCACGTCGTCCAACCAGAGGCAGCATGGCCCAAAGCGCGCTGCCGAACAGAAAGAAGCTGAAGGCCCGGATCAGGACCAGCCGCATGGCAGGAGAGTGCCTGGCATAGCGGTATCCAGCTTTCAACGCGCCGAAAAAATGCTCAGGTGGCAGGCTGTTGACGTTGGGCTGGCGTTTCCAGACGAACAATACAGCGAGAACCGCAATGACAGACACTGCGTTCAATGCGTAAACGGCCGGCGTTCCGGCAATCGCGACGATCACCCCGCCGAGAGCCGGGCCGATTGCACGCGAAATATTGATGCCGAGGCTGTTCAATGCAATCGCATCAGGCAGAGCAGGACTATCCACCAGCTCCGGTACGATAGCTTGGAAAACGGGGGCACTCAGTGCAGCCGAGATACCCAGCACGAATGTTCCGGCAAGCAGAACCCAGGGTGTCGTCAAATCACTGAAGGTCAGTAAGGCAAGGGTGGCTGCAGCCGCCAAACCGAGAAGCTGCGAGGCCAGCAACATACGCCGACGATCGACAATATCTGCCAATGCTCCCGCGGGCAGCGCCAGAAGAAACATGGGAAGCGTCGTTGCCGCTTGAACCAGGGCAACAAGCAGCGGGCTCGGAGACAACGAAGTCATCAGCCATGCAGAGCCGACGTCGTTCATCCACGTGCCGATATTGGAGATGATGGTGGCAATCCACAGGGCCCGGAAAACCGGGTAGGTCAATGGGCTTTTTGTTGGCTGCGTTGCTGTCTCAGATGTCGTCATTTTGGCTCCTTACCAATGGAACATACGGTCCGGCTTTTGGTGCTGAACCTTGGAGCGGGTGCGATCGTCTCGCACCCGCTCAATATTAAGAAGGGTGGGCGTCAACTCAGACTGCCCAACAACCGCAACCCAATGCACCCCAGAACGTTCTGGCGTCGGATGCGGGAACATCTGCTCCCAGAGAAGCCGCATGATCATGGCCATGCACCGAGCAATTATTGGTGCAGCCGCAATTTATTGACAGCTTCTGGCGCGCTTCCTTTGTCTTGTAGTAACCGCCGAAGGTGGCAACAGGTGACCAGTTGGGCATCGGCGCGGGCAGTTCAGGTGCAAGCGGGGTGTACTCGCCATCGCCATGCACAATCCTACCACCGAGTACCGTCAGGACCGAGCGCAGATGCACGATATCGCTTTGCGGAACAGAGAAATAGTCGTCTGAAAGGACGGCAAGGTCGGCTAGCTGCCCCACCTTGATCTGTCCCTTTTTGCCTTGCTCGTTGGAGAACCACGTATTGGCCTCTGTCCACAGACGCAGCGCCGTTTCACGGTCGAGACGATTGGCTGCCGGATAAAGCGTAAGGCCGCCCACGGTCTTCGACGTTACCAGCCATGAAAGCGAAACCCATGGATTATAGCTGGCTACGCGTGTTGCATCCGTGCCGCCGCCGACAGGAATACCGGCAGCGAGCATTTTCTGGATTGGCGGTGTGCGTTCCGCAGCCTTAGCACCGTAGCGTTCGACAAAATATTCGCCCTGAAAGGCCATGCGATGCTGAACGGCGATACCGCCGCCAAGTGCTGCTATACGATCGATATTGCGGTCGCTGATCGTTTCTGCATGATCGAAAAACCAGTTGATGCCGGATATCGGCACGTCACGGTTGACCTTCTCAAAAACATCAAGGGCACGGCTGATCGTCTGGTCATAAGTGGCATGCAGACGCCATGGCCATTTGTTTTCGGCCAGCAAACGGACAACCGGCTCGAGATCCGTTTCCATATTGGCTGGCATTTCCGGGCGCTCGACACGGAAGTCCTCGAAGTCGGCGGCGGAATAAACAAGCATTTCGCCAGCACCATTATGACGATATTTATCGTCGCCCTGCCCGGGTGAAACTTGTTTCACCCAAGAGGAGAAATCTGCAAGCTCTTCTTTTGGCTTCTGCGTGAAGAGGTTGTAGCTGATGCGGACAGTAAGCTGATCTTCGGCATGCAGTTTTTCGACGATTTCGTAATCGTCGGGATAGTTCTGGAAGCCACCGCCTGCGTCGATCACGCTTGTGACGCCGAGCGCATTGATTTCTCGCATGAAATGACGCGTGGAATTGACCTGATATTCAGGTGGCAGTTTCGGTCCCTGAGCCAAGGTCGAGTAAAGGATTGTGGCATTGGGCTGGGCGAGCAGAAGACCGGTCGGGTTGCCTGCTGCATCGTGCACGATCTCACCTCCGGGAGGGTTCGGCGTATCTTTCGTATAGCCTACCACACGCAGTGCCGCGGCGTTGAGAAGTGCGCGGTCATACAGATGCAGGATGAAGACAGGCGTATCTGGTGCGATTGCGTTCAGCTCTTCAAGCGTAGGCAAACGCTTTTCGGCAAATTGATGCTCGGTGAAGCCACCAACGACACGCACCCATTGCGGGGCTGGCGTGCGATCCACTTGCTGCTTGAGCATTGTGAGTGCATCGGCAAGGCTGGGAACACCATCCCAGCGCAGTTCCATATTGTAGTTCAGGCCACCGCGAATGACATGTGTATGGCTGTCGATCAGGCCGGGGATGATACGCCGACCTTTGACGTCAACAATCGTTGCGTCGGGGGCTGCAGCGCGAACCTCGGCTTCGGTTCCCACTGTGAGAAACTTGCCGTCCCGAATAGCCACCGCTTCGGCGGAAGGGTTCTGGCGGTCCAGTGTCGTTACTTTTGCGTTGACAATGATAAGGTCTTTTTCCCGCATGGTAGCCTCCTGCGCAAAGCTGCGTGTTGAAGACAGAAGCGTTGAAGCCGCTAAACCGGCAAGCGCCTGACGACGGTTTGGACGGAACATCCCGAACTCCTCTCTATTGTTTCAGACCAACACTGCTGGTCGGCCTTTTCTGTAAATTAAACGCCTTTAGTCGTGTCTGTTCGGCTGGTCAGATCCAGCCACGCAACGAGGAGAAAGCCCCCCGCCAGCCCGAGATGCTCGAAGAAGGAATTGGCGGCCATAAATCGGTCCTGGCCTACGGGCATTTCCCAAAACCGCAACGCTAGGAAGGTGGCCAAAAGTGTAAACCCACCAAGCGCCAATGCCCCTAGCCAGCGCCATCGTCCCGTAAGGATCATCGCGGATGCCGCCAGTTCCAGTACGATTACCGCTGCTGAAAAAATCACAGGCGGCTTGAGCCCGAAATGCGTCATCTCTCCAATGGCACCCTGAAAGTCAGTCAGCTTGACCAGACCGCCCTGAATGTAGGCAGCGCACAGTCCCAGCAGTGCTATAAACTTCACCACGCCCGAAATCGGGCTGTTTGCATCAATTTTGAACGACATCGAACCCCTCCTGATGGCGCAAGGACTGGGTTCGGACGAAAGGATGCAGCTCTGCAATGTGCTGCTCCTTTGCCCAGAAGTCCTCAATGAAACTGTCCGTATGTGCAAAGGCCGCGCCGGTTCCCCGTAACGTGTCGGTCATGAATGCCTTCCTGGCGAATGACGAGGGAAGAAAGGCGGCCCGGATCAAAGCCCGGGCCGCCGCCATTGTTGAATTACTTGGCCGGATTTGGTCCGATGCGCTCGCCATGCGTGACGCGTTCGGCGGCTTTGTGAACCATGGTGTAGGCGTAATCGACGCCCATTCCATAAGCGCCGGAATGGTCGCGCACGATGCCCATCACTGCGTCATACGTGTCGCGGCGAGCCCAGTCGCGCTGCCACTCCAGCAATACCTGCTGCCAGGTTACAGGCACGACGCCGACCTGAAACATGCGGTCCATCGCATATTTGTGCGCATCGACTGATGTGCCGCCTGATGCATCGGCCACCATATAGATTTCGTAGTCAGTGTCGTGCAGGCACGACAGCGCGAAGGTTATGTTGCATACCTCGGTCCAAAGTCCCGAAACGATAATCTTCTTGCGACCCTTGGCGGCGTTTGCAGCCAGCGCGTCACGCACATTCTGATCGTCCCATGAGTTCATGGAAGTGCGTTCCAGGAGCTTGTTCTCAGGGAATACAGCCAGTAGCTCAGGGTAGGTGTGACCCGAAAAGCTTTCAGTCTCGACCGTTGTGATCGTGGTTGGCACCTGGAAGACCTTGGCTGCTTTGGCGAGCCCCACCACGTTATTCTTCAGGACCTGACGATCAATCGACTGGACGCCAAATGCCATCTGTGGCTGCTGGTCGATGAAGATGACCTGGCTGTTTTGAGGCGTCAGAACTTCAAGCTTGGTAGACATTAAAAACTCCTGAGGTTTGGGAGGGAGGGAAGATGCGCCTTAGACAGAATCACGGTCTTTGGGCGTGGGATCTGTGCTGTTGATGGCGAAGGATTTCTCATGCAGGCAGGATTGCACGACGTTCTTGTTGCCCTTCAGCCATTGCACACCGGCTTCGCCGGCGACCATGCCGAGAAGGCCGAGCAGTGCGATAATCGGCGGCGCGGGGGACTTGACTGCAAGCCCCGCATAGATTGCGCCGACGCCGACGCCGACAACAAGCGAAAGGAGATACGGGTGTAAAAGGTTCATTGGGACAACTCCCCAGCGGATTGCGGATGCAGTAGGAAGCCAAACAAGCCGTTCAATTCGTTTTGCGTGATCTGATGCCCACCGGGCTCGATCAGGCTCTCGACGGCAGCACCTTGATGGGTGAACCAGTCGATCAGGGCTAACGACTGTGGCAAGGGGCAGATTGGATCATTGCGACCCGCACTGATGAAGATTGGTAACCCTTTCAGCGCTGGTTGCGCGGCGGGCTTCCAAGGGATGAACGGATGAAGCAGCGCGGCGCGATCGAAAAGACCCGGACGCTGAAACAGCATTGAGGCGAGAATATTTGCGCCATTGGAAAAGCCGAACGCATAAAGTGGCCGGTTGGGATAGTCCGCGCGCACCAGCGCCACGAAATCAAGCATGTTGCGCGTGCGCAGCTCGAGATCGTCCATATCGTAGACACCTTCCGCCGTGCGACGGAAAAAGCGGTTCGCTCCAAATTCGGAGACATCACCTCTGGGTGCGACGATACCCGCGTTCGGTGCAAAAGTCTGGATAAGATCGACGAACAGATACTCATCTCCGCCCGTTCCATGAAGGGCCAGAAAGACCGGGGCTTGCGGAGCACCTTCGTGGCGGAAACTGTGATATGTCATGGCGAAACGATCCTGTGTTGCGAGAGCTCGACGGTTTATTTGCCGAGCGGTTCGAGATGCGCTTCGATCTTGTCTCGATAGTTCTCGTAACGAGCTGGTAATTTCAGGTTCTCGCCAAGATGGGCCGTATCCTCGTCGCGGTCGAAACCTGGCTCATTTGTGGCCACCTCGAACAGGACACCGCCAGGTGTGCGGAAGTAGATTGCCCAGAAATAATCCCGGTCTATCACCGGCGTGACCTGATAGCCCGTATCCATCAGCGCTTTGCGTACTTCAAGCTGGGTAGCGCGATCAGGCACTGCGAATGCTATATGATGGACTGAACCGGCTCCTTGCCAGGCCGAAGGGCCTTGCGGTAATGATTCAAGATCAATCGTATCGGCGCCATTGCCGTCAGGCATGATGAAACGAGTGACGTTGCCCTCGGTTTCCAACGCATCGTAACCCATGAAGCGTAGCAGTTCGGCTGTGGCTGCGGTGTCACGCAGACGCAGCCGTGCTCCGCTGAAACCACGGATTGCTGCTTGCTCCGAAACACCGGCATTCGTCCAAGGTGCGCGCGCATCATCGGCCGTTTCAATCAGCGAAAAGCCGTCACCGTCAGGCCCACGGAACCGCAGACGATCTGCGCCAAAGGTCTTGTCAGCTTCAAGTCCGTTAATGCCTTTGGCCGCAAAGCGGTCTTTCCAGAAAGCAAGTGCGCCTTTCGGCACTGAAAATTGCGTTTCGCCGACTTCACCCACACCCGGACGGCTGGCTCCAATGTTGGGGAAGGGGAAATAGGTCATAACTGTGCCCGGAGTGCCGACCTCATCGCCATAATAGAGATGATAGACACTCGGTTCGTCAAAGTTCACAGTCTTCTTGACCCGGCGCAAACCAAGCGTGTCGGTGAAGAAGGCATTATTCTGACGAGCGTCAGCAGCCATCGACGTAATATGATGGAGGCCTTTGATCTGTTTCAGCATAGATTTTCTGCCTTTTCACGCACAGATCCACGCTAGAGCCTCGTTGACGCAAACTAGCTATGGACCCATTTAAGTAAGTCAATATCAGTAGTTGACGTGACCATAATATAGTTGATGATTGCGTGTAATTGCATAAATAGTTGATAATGCATTACGCGAGGCGCAATAATCAAATGGACGAATTGAAAGCACTCCGCACGTTTCTCGTTGCTGCGGACAAACGAAACTTCGCACAAGCCGCCAAAGAGCTTGACGTCACGCCAGCATCCGTAACGCGGACTATTGCCGCGCTTGAGGCGGAATTGGGTGTGCAGCTTTTTATGCGCACAACACGGCAAGTGTCGCTGACAACTGATGGTGCGGTGTTCGCAGCCCGGATTGAGCCAGCTATGGAGGCCTTTGATGGAGCGCGGGCCGAATTACTCGCGTCACATAAGGCGGATGAAGGCCGGATCAGGATCAATGCCCCTATGTCGCTGGGTCAGCGGGTTCTTGCGCAAATTCTAAGCGGTTTTCGCGCCGTCTATCCAAAGGTCCATCTGGAGATTTCACTGACGGACAAATTGTTGGACATGGTTGATGAGGATTTCGACCTTGCGATCCGCGTTTCGGAACCCCCATCTGACAAGTTCACGATCTGGAGGAAAATCTGTGCGGTGAAGCGCGTGATGGTTGCCGCGCCAGGAACGTCTTATGCTGCGGTACAACATCCGGATGAGTTGATGGCGGATGACTGTTTTGGCTACAGTTCTGAAAGCCGCCGGGAACTTTGGCAATTGTCGAATGACGACGTGAACTTGACCGTTTCCGCAGGCCGTTCCGTCAGCTCCAACAATGGCGAGGTCCTTGCACGTATGGCTGCGGATGGGGGTGGCGTTGCGCTTCTGCCCAGCTTTATCGTCGCGGATTATCTGGCGGCGGGGCGCCTTGTCGCTATCTTGCCGGAATGGCAACCTCCGCAACTTTGGCTGACGCTCTATTACCCGCCTTACCAGAAACTTCCGCCGCGAATTGCTGCGTTTTCGGAGTTCTTTGAAGAGAATATCTCACCGCTGGTCACAGCGATCGAGTGAACTTATCACGTCTGTTGCGCCCGCCGCCGCTGAAGCAAGCAGAGGCGAGGGGGCGTAGTGGCCTGCTCCATGTCGATGGATACAGACATCCATCGACATGACTCCCGCGCAAAGAAGGTCATTGTGTTCCGCGAGGAACACAGTCCGCCATTTTCACAAAGCCTGCTCAGCAAGCGAAGTGCTCGTTTTGGTCTTTTTAGTCGTCACAAGACTGTAGACGACAGGTACCACAAACAGGGTTAGTAATGTTCCGAAGGACATGCCTCCGACAATGACCCAACCAATTGCCTGACGGCTTTGGGCCCCCGCACCTGTGGCGATGGCAAGAGGAACGGCACCCAGCACCATTGCACCTGTTGTCATCAGGATAGGGCGAAGGCGCATTACGGCGGCTTCCATGACAGATTCCGCAATGTCGTGGCCTTCATCGCGCATGTGGTTCGCAAATTCCACGATTAGAATACCGTGTTTTGTGATGAGCCCGACCAGTGTGACCAGCCCGATCTGACTGTAGACGTTCATACTGGCGCCCGCAAACCACAGGGCGAGCAAAGCACCTGCAATCGACAGTGGTACTGTCAGAAGAATGATAAATGGGCTGATGAAGCTTTCAAACTGTGCAGCCAAAACCAGATAGATGAAGAGGATAGCAAGCCCGAACACAAACAGAATGCTCGAATTCGAGTTTCTGAAATCGCGGGATTCACCTTCCAGATCGTATTGAGCATAAGAAGGGAAGCTCTCTCCGGCAGCCGTTTCCAGATAGGTCAGAGCTTCGCCGAGAGAATAGCCGGGAGCAAGTCCCGCGCTGACAGTGGCAGACCGCAATCTGTTGAAACGATAGAGGTTTGCAGGCTCGACACTTTCCTTCACAGTTACGAGGTTCGACAAAGGGATAAGTTGTCCTGAAGAGCCACGCATGTTTACCAGATTGATGGAATCTGGCGTGCTTCTATCCTGTGCGTCGAGTTGTACGAGAACGTCAGATTGTTCACCATCGCGATCGATACGTGTGACCTGACGGCTACCGAACATCGTTTCAAGCGTCTGGCCGACGTCGGAAACCTGCAAGCCCGCCTCCCGGATTTTTTCCCGGTTCATGTTGATTTCCATGCGCGGCTTGTTCAGATCGAGGTTGGATTCGACATTGGTCAGGCCGGGATTTTCCCGAATTTTGGCGACAAAATCGGTCACCAGCCGGTTGAGATCCTCAAAGCTGGACGATGATTGCACAACGAACTGGACAGGGTTGTTGGCACCGGCACCGCCGCCGCGGGCGGTCGTCAGTGATGGCATATTGAAGGCAAAGGCGCGTACACCCGGAATTGCACTTATCTGCGGGCCAATGGACTGAATGATTTCCTGCTGGCTGCGCTCGCGTTCGTCCCAGTCCTTGAGCAATCCGAAGGCCCCAAAATTGGTGACTTGCGGAAAACCATAAACCGAGAAATAAGTGCTTATCTCGGGAATATCCGCCATAATGTCTTGAGTGATCTTGCCGTAACGTTCTGTAAATTGAAGAGTAGAGCCTTCGGGAGCTGTACCGGCTATTCTAACGACGCCGCGATCCTCAATAGGTGCCAATTCGCTCGGCAGATTGACATACAGAAAGCCCGCAAGAACGGCCGTGGACGCTGCGCCCACAAGCACGATCCATCTGTTGCGCATGGCATGAACGAGCACGCGCCGGTAGCTTTCATTGAGCCGGTTAAGAAAAGTTTCCAATGCTCTTGAAATGCGATTTTGCTTTTCATTGTGACGCAATAGCTTAGCGCACATCATCGGTGTGAGCGTCAGTGCCACGAAGCCCGAGACAATCACCGCGCCTGCAAGGGTCAATGCAAACTCAATGAAGAGCTGCCCGGTTCTGCCCTCCGTGAAGGCTATGGGGATGTAAACGGCAGCAAGGGTCAGTGTCATCGCGATGACGGCGAATGCGATCTCGCCCGTTCCTGCGATGGCAGCATGAAGTGGTGTCTCTCCTTCTTCAATACGTCGATGCACATTCTCCAGAACGACGATGGCGTCGTCGACGACAAGGCCGATGGCCAGAACCAGAGCAAGCAAGGTTAGTGTATTGATGCTGAAACCGAAGGCGAACATGATCGCGAGTGTTGTGATCAGCGATACAGGTATCGTGACAATCGGGATAAGGCTGGCGCGGATGGAGCGGAGGAAAAAGAAAATTACCAGAATGACGAGGATGATTGCTTCGCCGATCGTGTGAAACACAGCTTCAATGGAACGATCAATGAAGATAGAGCTGTCATAGGTGATTTCGGCTTGCATGCCTTGTGGCAAACTCTCCTGAATGGTGGGGAGTACAGCGCGTACGTTGTTTGCCACATCCAGCGGATTGGCGGTTGCCTGCTTCACAACACCAATGGAAACCGCGGTTTGGCCCTGTTTGGTGGTGGCCTGTCTTTCGTCCGCAGCGCCGAGTTCGGTCCTTCCGATATCACGCAAGCGAACCGGATAGCCGTTCACGACATTGATAATGATGTCGGCGAACTCTTCCGGTGTTGAAAGTGCAGTGTTGGCAAGCAGCGTAAATTCCCGATCCTGACTTTCGATGCGACCGGCAGGCACTTCGACATTCTGGCTCGAGAGAGCGGTTTCCACATCCTGAACAGTAAGGCCGAAACCGGCAAGCTTGCGTGCATCGATCCATACACGCATTGCGTATTCACGTGCACCGAGGATGCGGGCTTCCGAGACGCCGGGCAGGTTCTGGATTCTGTCAACGACTGTGCGGTTAAGCGTATCCGTAATTTCAAGGCTTGTTTGGGCATCACTCGTGAACGCGACATACATGATGGGCTGCGCATCTGCTTCTACCTTGGCGACAATCGGTTCATCGATTTCGTCAGGTAAATTGCGTCGAGCGCGAGATACGCGATCTCGCACTTCCGCTGCCGCCACCTCCGGATCGGTGCCAAGCGTGAATCTAACGGTGATAGCACTGGTTTCCGCACGGCTGGTTGATGTGACAACATCAATGCCGGCGATGCCGGAAAGCTGAGTTTCCAGAACCTGTGTAACCTGGCTTTCAATGATTTCCGCATTTGCTCCAGCATAGGTTGTGGAGACGGATACTGTCGGTTCTTCGACATCTGGATATTCGCGTGTGGTCAGGCGCTCATAGGATACGATACCGAGCAACACGAGAATGAGACTAAGGACTGTAGCAAGCACCGGCCTGCGAACGCATATTTCCCATAAAGACATCAGAGCGAACCCTCCACTGTCTGTTCCTGGACTTTGCTACCGGCCTGCAATTTTTGCTGACCGGCGGTAACCACGCGGTCGTCGTTGTCCAGCCCATTGAGTATTTCGACTTTTCCATCCAGCCTTTGGCCAAGTGAAACCGGGACGATGTCGACGGTACTGTCGGCATTGATGCGGTAAACGTTCTGGCTTGTACCGCTTGGAACGATAGCGCTTTCCGGCACCAGCATTGTGTCTGCTTTGGTGCCCGCTGTGACTTCTACGCGTACGAAAAGACCCGGGCGAAGCTTCAGCTCCGGATTTTCGATCAAAGCGCGCAGGCGAATCGAACGGCCGACTTCGTCGATGGAAGGTTCAATAGCGTAGATGGAACCCGAGAAAGGCTGACCGGGGAGGGCGTCGGTTGTTATGGAGACTGTTTGCCCCACAGAGACGTCGACGAGAGCCACTTCCGGCAGTGTAAATTCCGCAACGAGCGGATCGATCTGATCGAGTTTTGCCAGATTGCTGGAACCGGCGGTCACATACGCGCCGACGCTGACAGAACGCAGGCCAATCACGCCATTAAACGGCGCCTTGATTGAGGCCTGATCAAGCTGTGCTTGTGCCAGAGCAAGTGCTGCTTCGGTGCTATGCAGATTGGCTTGAGCTTCATCGAGTGTTTGCGTCGCGCTGATGCCACGTTTTGAAAGGGATTCTGTTCGTTCAAATGTGGAACGCGCAAGTTCGTGTGCTGCGTTGGCGGACTGTACCGAGGCATTCAAAATCGAGGTGTCCAGCTGGAATAGAACTGCACCAGCTTCGACCCTGTGCCCTTCCTCAAAGAAGATCTTATCTACTCTGCCGGCGATTTCCGAGGCAAGCGTGACCGATTCCTTGGCGCGCAGTGTCCCCACAGCAGAGAGCAGCTTATCCAGGTTCCGTGTTTCCACGGCTGCCGCTTCGACAATAACTGCATTTGTTGGGGTGGGTGTGCTTGCTACGGCAGGTGCGTTAGCGGCTGTGTCATTTAATCCTCCCTGCCATAGAATGAAGACCGCGATTGCCGCTACCCCCAATGTAAGCGCCAGTATTCCTCGGGTTATGGGTTTCATATGGAAGCCTTTTATTGGGTCCGGGCTGAGAGGCCTGGGGGACTAATTTGGCCTCCACGATACTTGACTTTACAGTAAAGTAAAATTAAAAGGCTGTAATGTCGCAGCAAGAGCATGTCTCCCAACAGCAGGGACCAGTTTGGGGCAAAGACATGCATAAAAACAGTTAGATAGCGGTATTCCAATGGCTCTTTCTTCATTGGAGCAGTGCTAGCCGTAGCCTCAGGGGGGGGGACATGGACGGAAGAATGAGTGTAAGCACCGCGTCAATTTTGGATGCGACGCGGAAGATGCTGACTGAGCACGGTTCTAGTGTCAGTCTTGAGTTGGTGGCAGCTGAAGCGGGGCTCACACGCCAGACGCTTTATAATCGATATGGCAGCAAGCAGGTTCTGCTAAGGGCTGCCTTTGACGATATACGTGAGAAAATCCGTGCGCGGCTCGATATGGCGCCGTGGGATGCGGAGCCTGAAATCCTGCTGCCTGTCATCGCACGTGTCGTTGCGGACAATTTTCTTGAACTGGAAATGGCCAAACTCCAACGTGCCATGATTCAGACAGTTGAGGAGATGCCCGAAGTTGGGATGAGTTTGAAATCGGAGCAGACCGGTCAGGTTCTTGGAAAGCTGACCAGTTACCTTGAAAGGCGGACGTTGATCGGCGATTTGCATGTGACACATCCGGAACTGCAGGCCATGCTGTTTCTCGGCAGTATCAGTGGTTTTTTATTTCCGCGTCTTCTGCTTGGAACGGCAAGTTCTGATGCGGAACTCAATCAGAAATTAATGAACGAAGCAGTGAGCAGTTTTCTCCGTCTTTGGCGGGAGTTGACTTAAAAAGTAAACGAAAGAGGTTCAGTATGTTGAAGGGTTACATCCAGTCGGCTGTAGTTGTGGGTCTAATCGGGGCCATTTCGTTATCTCCTGCATCTCTTGTGCCAACAGCGGCATCTGAAACAACGCGCGATATTGCAAAAGAAGAAAGCAATCGCTCGGTGGTCCTGGAGTTCTATGATGGAGTGTTCAACAAACACGAAGTTGAGAAATACTCCGAGGTCATTGTCGATCAGTATATTCAGCACAACCCCAATGTGCCGGACGGCAAAGAGGCATTCGTTAGTTTTTTCACCCAACGTTTCAAGGATAATCCAGAAGCCACATCACGTATTGTCAGAAGTGCGACAGATGGGGATCTGGTGTTCATTCACGTGAATTCGAAGGAAAATGCCAACGATCCTGGCGTGGCCATTGTCGATATCTTCCGCGTGGATAACGGCAAAATAGTTGAGCATTGGGATGTTATTCAGAAAGTTCCAGACAGCGCCAGCAACAAGAATACGATGTTTTGATGCAGCGTTGCATCGGCCCCATTGCCAGATTTTGGTAGATCAGAGGGCTGCACATCACTCAGTTGCGATCAAGCTCGACACCAAGCGCCCTCTCAGAGTTTGATCGCCTTATGCTCTCACAAGCTGAACAGTTCGCCCCACCGTGTCGTGACGTTGTATGCGCCTGATTTTGCATCGAAATATTGATCGCGCTCATATGTCGTCAGGCCTATCCTCAATTGTTGCCAGGTATGTTCATCATGACCGCATTTTGTTCTTTACGTTCTTTTGTTGCCTTCGGAGCCTTTGCCGCATTGACCTTAGGGTCCGGTTTGGCAACCTTAACAAGTAATGCCGCAGCTCAAACCACTTCGACCGCTCAATCACATGAAGAGGGCTTGCGGGTTGAAGTATTCAATCCAGGGCCGAAGGCGATGTTCCCTGTGGCATCCGAGTTGATTGAAGGTAAGCAGGATGCGATCCTCGTCGATGCACAATTCTCGGCAGCTGATGCAAACAAACTCGTGGACTTGGTCAAGGCTTCCGGCAAACGACTGGTAACCATCTATATCAGCCATGGCGATCCAGACTTTTATTTCGGTCTGAATGTTCTGCAGGACGCCTTTCCAGACGCGCAGATCCTCGCTACGCCGCAGACCATTGCACGCATTCAAAGGACGTATGAAGAAAAGCTGAAGGTCTGGGGCCCGAAGCTGGGCGAAAACGCTCCCAAGCGTATCGTGCTGCCGCAACCTTTAGATGGAGATACGCTGACGCTGGAAGGTCAGTCCCTGAAGATTATGGGGCTGGATGGGCCGGAACCAGATCGCAGCTATGTTTGGATTCCGTCGATTAAGACCGTGTTGGGCGGTATACCCGTTCACGGGGGCAGACACTTATTCATGGCTGATGCACGCACTCCTCAGGCACAGGCCAATTGGCTGGCAACACTTGAGAATATACGCGCGTTAAAGCCTGAGGTCGTGGTGCCCGGACACTTTATGCCCGGTGCAGCACAAGACTTGCATTCAGTGGATTTCACCGAGAACTACATTCGCGTTTTTCAGGAAGAGGCGGCCAAGGTCAAGAATTCAGCGGAGTTAACCGCTGCTATGAAGCAGCGATTTCCTGATCTTGGCTCGGAGAGCGTTCTTGAGCTGAGTGCCAAGGTCGTGACGGGCGAGATGCAATGGTGAATGGCGTCGCAACATTAAGCTGATTTCAGGCGAACAGAGCGAGTTTGGATTGCCTGTCGAACAGGCTTTCAGCCTCGCTCTGGAAAGATTACTTGCTTTAGGAATGATCGCCAGGATCTCGCGCGCTTTCAGTTAGAATTGAACCGCTCCAGCTTGGTGATCATGCTCGTTTTTGGGTGTGTTGATCAGTTTTTGCCAGTAACAGAATTGCGATGAATGATAGCGCTGCTGCAGCCGCACCAAAATACATCACCCATGACAGGCCGGAGCGGTCAATAATAACGCCGCCCAGAAACGAGCCGAGTGCGATCGAGGTTTGAAAGTTTGTGACATATAAAGCGGTTCCGCCCTCATGAGCATTGGGAGCTGCTTTAATCATCCAAATTTGCAGGGCAATTGGAATGACGCCATATGCAAAGCCCCATACGCCTATAAGGATTGTAACGAGCGTTACGCTGCTACTTAAACCGGGCATGAATGCGATAGACAATTGAAGGAGAGCAATGCCTGATAACAACGTAGCTTTTACGTTTTTATCCGAGGCCGCACCTCCCGCAAAATTCCCGGCCATGCCAACCAGAGTATAAGCCAGCAGCATAGCGGAGATCGCGGTGCCACTGAAACCAGCTTGCTCGCTCAGGAATGCCGTAATGTAGGTGTATGTCGCGAACTGAGCGATAATGACGAGAAGCATCGCTACGACACCGACCAGTCCGTTCTGTGTCAGCAGGATTTGCGTGAAGTCTGACACTTTGACAGATAGGCTGACACGTAACGGCGGGAGCGTCAGGAACAGGAACACAATTGCGATTGCTGACAGAATAGCTGCCAGCCCGAATGTGTAGCGCCAGCCAAATATCTCTCCGATAAATGATCCAGCCGGGCCTCCCACAAGTAGGCCGATTGATATGGCAGTGAAGATCACCGACGTGGCGCGTCCGACCGATTGCCGAGGTACCAGACGGCTGGCAATACCCACACCAATGGCCCAGAAGCCGCCAAGCCCAATCCCAAACAAAAGGCGACCAATCAGAATCATTGTGAAGCTGGTGGCAAACATAGCCATAACATTTGCAATGATCAGCAAGGCCGTTAGGAACCAGAGAATCTTTCGTCGATCTGCTTTTCCAATTCCAAGCGTAACGAGAGGGCCAGCCAGTGCCGCCAGAATGCCCGGCACCGTCATCATCAGACCGGCTGTGCCTTCAGAGATACCAAGATCGTTGCTGATGTAGCGCAGAATGCCAACTGGTAAGAATTCTGTAGTACAGAAAACGGCACCGCAAAATGCGATAGCCCATACTGCCAGCCATCCATTTGGGGCCGATTTGGGCTCATAAAATTCAGTATCACTCATATAACCTCACGAATTCGTAACGGTGGGGAAGATGAGTGCAGATCTAATGTTCTGGAAACAGCATGCCAATTGCCGTGGTATTGACAGTTTGGTTCAAAGATATTGAACTAAGGCGCCAGAGCAATTGGTGTTACGACCAAAACTGCTGCCTTATGGAGATGTGCTGATGGATCGTTTGCGAGCGATGGAAATTTTCGTACGGGTTGTTGAGGCTGGCAGCATGACCAAAGCGGCAGAAACCTTATCGCTCCAAAAGTCTGCGGTCAGCATGGCGATCAAACAACTCGAAACCTATCTGGGGTCCCGACTCATTCAGCGATCCTCACGGCAGTTCAACCTGACCGAAGACGGACGCGCTTATTACGAGAGAGGTCGCGTCGTTTTAAATGAGATTAAAGCCATAGAGTATTCTCTGGGCAGCAATCTCGACAACCCTGCAGGGCGCATTCGCGTTGATATGCCCAATTCCATCGCCTCATCGGTGATCCTCCCCAAGCTATCGGAATTTACCAGTCGCTATCCGGCGATTCAGATAGCGCTTGGTATCAGCGATCGGCGCGTCGATCTGGTCCGGGAGGGCGTCGACTGTGTGATCAGAACGGGTCTTCTGGATGATTCGACGCTGGTGAGCCGGAGAATTGGTACCTTCTCCTGGATTGTGTGTGGCTCAAAGGCATATCTGGATGGTTATGGAAGGCCGACATTGCCCGATGATCTCGCCGGTCATCGAATTGTTGGCTATTTTCAGAATGGTTCTGAATTCCGTGACGTTTGGGCATTTAGCCAGCAGGGTGAGGAGTTATTGGTAACTTTGGACAATGCACTCAGTGTGAATGACACAGCAGCATATGTAGAATGTGCTCTTAATGGCCATGGGCTGATCCGCATCGCGGATTACCTCGCAATGCCATTAATTCAGGACGGTGTATTACAGGAAGTGCTCGCGGACTATCGCAGCGAATCTGTACCAGTTTTTGTTCTCTATCCATCATCGAGACACCTCGCATTGTGCGTTCGTGTCTTTGTCGACTGGGTAGCTGAGGTTTTTGCTGCGTCGCAGACCCAAACACGAGCGCATAGCTATTGACGATCAGAGCAACCTGTACCGTCGCTTCCCAAGGAAACTGGACGGTACAGTACCATTTTCAGATGAATGCGCTCAAATCACTGGCTGATTTCGGGCTCGACCAGCTTTTTCAGCTTCTCCAGCGAATCCTGCCAGCCAAGATAGCAAGCTTCAGCAGGAATGATGTCAGGGACGCCTTCCTGCGTGATGGTGATTTCGGTGCCGACTGATATGGCTTTCAGATCAATCGTCACCTTCATTTCGCCGAGCAGATTGGGATCGTCGAACTTATCTGTATAAATAAGTCGTTCTCCGGGGATGAGCTCGACATAGGTGCCACCAAAGGAATGCGATTCTCCTGTTGTGAAATTGCGGAACGACATTTTATGGCCACCACCGACCTTGGCGTTCATTTCGTGTACTGTGCACAAGAACCCGTATGGTGGTATCCAGCTTGCAATTGCATCCGGTTCAACGAATGCGCGGTAGACCTTCTCAGGTTTGGCGGCAATGACACGGTGTAGGCGAATGGTGCTAGGCATGGTTTCCTCCCTATAGCCCTGCTTGATCGGTCTGGATGACCGTCGTTTGGTTGAAAAGTAATTCCAGATATCGATAGAGATGGTCGATGCTTTCCACGGCGCGCTGTGGGTCGCCGCTCGCTTTGGCGAGAATAAAAGCACCTTGAATGACAGCCTGAGTATGTAGCGCGAGGCTTTCAGCCGTAAAGTCGCGAGGGGTGCCGTGTTGTTCCATGGCAGCCTGTATATCAGTCACCAAAGTATCGGCGTGCCCTGCAATGCTTTCCCAGCATGCTTTTTGAATGGCCGGGCTGGTGCTGTAAGCTTCCTGCGCCATTGTCCCGACAAGGCAGGTAAATTCTGGCAGCGCGCCCTGGATCAGTTCCTTTCTGAACGTGACATAGGCGAGAACACGATCCAGCGGATCGACAGATTCATGATAGGGCGCTACGGCGAAAAACGCAGCGGTGGTTTCAGACCAATAATCAGCAGCGGCAACAGCCAAATCTTCCTTGCTGGAAAAGTGATGAAAGAAGGCTCCCTTCGAAAGCCCAGCTTCCCTACAGATGTCGTCGACTGTAGTGGCGGCATAGCCTTTCATCCGGACGACGGTCAGCGCCGCATCCAGCATGTTCGGCTTTGTCGAAGGGTTCTGCTTTCTTGCCATTTCTAATCTCCCTCGATATAACATACCAACCGGTTGGTATTTAATCAAGGCGAAACTCGATCATGTGAGATTCCACTGGGGCTGGTTTTGATCTGTTTGGTTCAGACTGCTGTCGGGTATATATATGAGTGTTTGGTGGTGGATTGGTTTTGGGTTGTTTTGATTGATTGGACAGAATCGCGCTGGTCTGGATGATTAATGTTTGGTAAAATTGTTGGGTTTTCCCTGTGGAAAGAAACTTTGATATTTTTGCTATTTTAGCGTTGACAGTTTTGATGTGTGGGACGTATATAGCGACA
>NZ_NNRK01000013.1 GCF_002252475.1 Brucella rhizosphaerae
GACATGAGTGTGAAGGTTGCGGGGACCACGTTCGGGACCGGTAATGACAAGACCTGGGGCGGGCTTGGAGCCGGTGGCACCTATGCCTGGGCGGATGACAAATACGCGCTTTATGGTGAAGGCTCCATCAACACCAGCCTCACCAACTTCGCCGACAGCTATGCCCTCAAAGCAACAATCGGCTTCAGAACAAAGTGGTGAGCGGATAGTCCCCAGAAATTGAGGCCCTGCGACTTCACCCGTCTCAGGGTCTTTAAATTGAAATAGCAGTCAGAACCGACATGAACGGAGAGGCGCAATACTCTGGTACTTCGCTGCGCACCGAGTTCTATTGCCTTTTTTAAATGGAGCACTACCCTTCAACTTTGTCTGATTATGACGCGGAGGGCAGTATGCAGTGGCTTCAGTCGATATTTCAGCAGGCACCGGAGATAGCGTTGTTTCTTTCTCTGGCTGGTGGTTACGCGCTTGGAAAAATACAATTTGGAAAATTTCAACTGGGCGGGGTCGCCGGCTCACTGCTCGTAGCGGTTCTGATTAGCCAGGTGGGCGTTCAGATAGACAATGGGGTGAAGGCAGTACTCTTCGCCCTTTTCATTTACGCCGTAGGTTTTGAGAGCGGCCCGCAATTCTTTCGGTCCCTTGGACGGCAATCTCTTCGAGAGATCGCAATGGCTGCAGTCCTTGCCATCAGTGGCTTGGTGACGGTTGTTGTTCTGGCGCGCATGTTCGGCCTTGATAAAGGACTTGCAGCGGGAATCGCCGCAGGCGGACTAACGCAATCTGCGATTATTGGAACCGCCAGCTCGGCCATTTCAAAACTGGGTCTTGCTGCTGATGAAGTTCAACGGCTGCAGGCTAATGTCGCCGTAGGTTATGCGGTTACCTATATCTTTGGATCGTTTGGCGCAATCATCGTTTGCGTTAATCTGCTGCCGAAGCTCATGGGACGCAGCATACGCGACGACGCAATAAAAGCAGAAGCAGAGCTTCTTGCCGGTATTCGATTGCTCGGGCCGAATGAACAAGAGGCCGCGCCTGATCTGGTCGGCCGCATCTATCGGATAGACAAGGCGGCTGGAAAAACCATTGCAGAAATCGAAGCGAAGACATCCGTCGATAATGCAATCACGATTGAACGTGTCAAACGTGCGAATGAGATTATTGGCGTTGCACGAGATTTGAGGCTCGAGGCCGACGACATCGTTTTGATCGCCGGGCGCCGCAAAGGCGTCGTAGCAATTGGAGGTGATATCGGGGTCGAATTGCAATCATCCGATGGCATGGAGGTCGTTGTCGCAATCCGTGACGTAACGATTACAGCCCCTGAGTTTGCAGGAAAAACAGTTGCGGCTATAAAACAGCATATCAGTTCAGACCTTAGGCATGGTATCTATGTGGTAGGTGTGAAGCGTGCCGATAAGCCGCTCCCGCTAGATCCCGACACTGTTATCAAGGCTGGCGATGTGGTCTCTCTTTACGGAACGGATCAAGATCTGCAGCGTGTTGCACAGTCGATCGGTCCTGTAATCGTCGCCAGCGACAAGACGGACTTTGTCTTCCATGGACTTGGAATTGCTATAGGTCTTCTGATCGGTCTTGCCGTTGTTCGGGTCGGCTCAATTCCACTTACTTTGGGAAGTGGAGGGGGCGCACTTTTATCTGGCTTGTTGTTTGGCTGGTACCGAAGCCGAAACATGACAATCGGTAATATGCCGACCGGAGCCTCGACTCTTTTAAGGGATCTCGGCCTTGCCGGGTTCGTAGCCGTTGTTGGCCTTCAGTCAGGATTACAGGCCGTTCAGACGATAGCCAGCAGTGGCTTGTCTATCTTCCTGATTGGTGTCGTTGTGACCATTCTTCCCCTCATCATCACGATGTTGTTTGGGCGCTATGTTCTCAAATACGACAATGTTGCTGTTTTTGCCGGAGCTTTATCCGGTTCGCGCAGTGCGAATCCGGCCTTTGGTGAGATTCTTGATAAAGCCGGAAATTCCATACCGACCACCCCATTCGCAATCACTTACGCTCTTGCCAATGTGTTCCTGACCTTGCTCGGGCCATTGGTCGTTGCTTTTTCCTGAGGATGAGATCATGGCGAAAAATGATTATAATAAATATGCGAAACTGAGCCCGTTTGAGCTCAAAGACGCGCTTATAAGTCTCGCCTCCAGCAAAGCAAATCATGCGATGCTCAATGCAGGTCGCGGTAATCCCAATTTTCTGGCCACACTTCCACGTCGGGCCTTTTTACGGTTGGGTCTTTTTGCAGTCTCCGAAGCAGAACTTTCCTATTCATACCTGTCCACAGGTGTCGGCGGACTTCCCAAGATTGAAGGAATTGAAGGACGGTTCCAGCGCTTTATTTCCGACAACAGTGACCAGCCTGGTGTGCAGTTCCTCGGGCGCTCACTGTCCTATGTACGTGATCAGTTGGGGCTTTCTCCATCTGAGTATCTCCATGAAATGGTGGAAGGTATTCTCGGTTGCAATTATCCCGTGCCCCCGCGAATGCTGAAAATCAGCGAAGAGATTGTAAAGCATTATCTCGTGCGAGAAATGATCGGCGGCTACATGAGCTCCGACCAAATCGATCTATTCGCAGTCGAAGGCGGAACCGCCGCCATGACATATATTTTTGATACATTGAAGCAGAACAAAATTCTTACTGAAGGCGATACTGTTGCAATTGGCATGCCTGCCTTCACACCCTATATCGAAATTCCTGAGTTGAATAATTATCGGCTGAAAGAAGTGCACATAAATGCCGATCCAAAACAGGGCTGGCAATATCCCGAAGCAGAGCTCGACAAACTGCTTGATAAGTCTGTGAAAGTCTTCTTTCTGATCAATCCGAGTAATCCCCCATCTGTAAAAATGGATCAACGCGGATTGGAGCAGATTGCCAAAATCGTCAAGGAAAAACGCCCTGATCTCATTATTCTGACAGACGATGTATATGGTACCTTTGCCGATGATTTTAAATCTATCTTCGCGATATGTCCGTATAATACGATGCTAGTATACTCATTCTCAAAATACTTTGGTGCAACGGGTTGGCGCTTGGGTGCAATCGCTATGCATAAAGAAAACGTTCTTGATACAAAGCTGAAGGACCTTCCGTCGTCGGCAAAAAAAGAATTGGATGAGCGCTACTCGTCTCTGGTACCGAAAGTTTCCAAACTTAAATTCATCGACAGACTTGTAGCGGACAGCCGCACTATCGCTCTTAACCACACTGCAGGTCTTTCTACGCCGCAACAGGTACAAATGGTTCTGTTTTCCCTTTTCAGCCTTATGGATGAACAGGATGCCTATAAATCAGAGTTGAAGAAGTTGATCCGCCATCGCGAGGCAGCTCTTTATCGGGAGCTCGGTTTGCCGCCGCAGTCAGACGTAAATGACGTAGATTATTACACATTGCTTGATCTGGAAGACATTGCGCGTCGCCTTTACGGCGATGATTTCGCTGCCTGGGTTAAGAAGAATATATCGCCAACGGAGCTATTGTTCAGGATTGCCGATGAAACGGGTATAGTTTTATTGCCGGGTACAGGGTTTGGAACGCAGCAACCAGCAGGCAGAGCCTCTCTCGCTAATCTCAATGAGTATGAATATGCAGCAATCGGACGCGCGCTACGGCGAATGGCCGATGAAGTCTATCAAAAGGAATTTAAATCTCGTAAGTGATTAGATCGATGCATATGGTGATGGGCGAGGGCAATGATTGCTTCAATTGGACCATCACCAAATCAATATGTGCGTAGGTGTATTCCATGACGAGTTCCTTGCATTGGATAACCCATTGTTATCATTTGCAAGTCGCACTTCAACCCGGAATCCACCCGGCTACACACGTAAGTCACATAATCTATCTTATGGAACCATCTCTCAAATGACGACTACTCGAGCGGGAAAAGGCGCACATGACAGATGTGCGCACGTAAATTGTCCCAAATTGGCCATGCGAGACATCAGAAAGCCTACTTCGATTTCAGATAATAGCCTCTGCTCTATCAGAGGTTACGCTTAGATCGTACATACTGCTTACGATGCTTCTAATTGTCGAATTTCGCGAGCATCGTTTTCAGCTTTTCATTTTCAGACCGCAATTTAGCAATCATCAAGTTCTTCAAATGGATATTTTCAGCATGGAGCGATTGTAGAACGGCCGCATCTGGACGAGAAGTACTTGAAGGTAATGGTAAATCTATACGCTGTTGGCGTGCAATCTTTTTCACCCCTCGGTTGCCGGAAGGCTTCTTCTGAGAACGCAGATTTAAAGGCTTGTTTGGCTTATCAACATGATCAACCGGCTTCTCATCTTCTGCACTTAAACTTTCAGCCGAAGCTGATTGTTCTAATTCCAAATCGACTGGTTCTTCTGCTTTCACCTGATCAACACTTAGAGAACTACTGGACTGCTTGTCCACGTTTTGAGCCTCGGAGGCTCCAAGTTCGCTATCATCCTCAATCTGACGTGCAATGGATTTGAGATCCAAATTCCCCCACATAGAATTCGAATTTGTTCGAGCGCGTCGCCCCTTGTACTCGACAATCACGTTTCGAGTTGGGTGTTTCATTGATATCCATAATCCTTAGTGAGGTTGAAATTCCATGCCATCGATAGTTACTTTGGTTCGTTATAACATAGTAACAAAAGTTTCAATCTTTGCGTTATATAGTGCCGTAGACTTCACTGAATATCAAGTTATTGCGCAGTCCCTCATTGACTAACGATAACCCGTAATCAAAAATACCAAGCGACCAATTAAAGGAGAGATAATCGATGGCTATTGAAGATACCAACGAAATCGTGGAAACAGCTTCGCAAGATAGCATTGCTCCGGCTAAGCGAGCTAAATCCAAAACGCGGGCACGTAAAAGCGTACCAGCTCAAGAGGCCGCTTCTGCTAACACTGCAGCAAAATTGACGCGTAAGAAATACACCCTTGCCGAGCGCGCCAAATTACTGGCCTCAATCTCCAAAGATCTGAAGAATAGCGATACCACTGTTAAGACGGCCTTGACGAAAGTTGGCATCAGCGAACAGACATATTATAATTGGAAGAAAGCTTCCGAAACGAAGGACCATGTTGAACCCGTTCAGCAGAGTGACGAACTCAAAGCTTTGGTTGAACTGGAAGCTGAGAACCAGCGTTTGCGTAAGGCTTTAGCGACAAAGCTTCGGAATGAGAATGCGGAACTCCGTAAGCGCCTTGGATTATAAAGCGGAGTTTTGAGCGCTCACTTCCCAAATTGAAATGAGCCGCAATGACGACAGATAGTTCGTGTATCCGTCTTCGGGCGGAAATGCGAACTACCAGCCTCTTTATCGCCTTTATATACATTGTCTGCTAACTTGTTTCTATAAGCCCTATGATGACATTCTTGAGGAACAAGATTGTATTTTGAAATAATCACTGTCGTGCTGCTCACGCTTCTGAACGGCGTCCTTGCCATGTCGGAACTTGCAGTCGTTTCTTCGCGCCCCGCAAAGTTGCGAGTTCTTGCAGACAAGGGCAGCCGAGGAGCTCAGATGGCCATAACTCTGGCCGAAAATCCAGGGCGCTTCCTGTCGACGGTGCAAATTGGTATCACCCTGGTCGGCGTTTTGTCGGGAGCATTTTCGGGCGCCACTCTCGGTGCACGTCTCACAGGCTGGCTCATAACTCAAGGTGTGTCCCCATCTGTCGCTGACGCTTTTGGCGTAGGCTCGGTCGTGGTGGCCATTACTTATCTCTCGTTGATCGTAGGGGAACTGGTTCCCAAACAGATTGCACTTCGCGAACCTGAACTTATGGCGAGCCGCGTAGCCCCCAGTATGGCGATCCTTTCGAAGTTTGCCGCGCCGCTGGTATGGCTCCTGGATACATCTGGTCGGCTTGTGTTGAGATTGCTTGGCCAGTCGGGAAAATCGAGTGACGGTGTCACGGACGAAGAAATCAAAACCGTACTTGCCGAAGCCCACAACGCGGGTGTGATCGAGACTGAAGAATCTCGGATGATCGCAGGTGTTATGCGCCTTGCTGATCGTACTGCACGCGGACTCATGACGCCACGTCTTGATGTGGAAATGATAGACATTGAGGACGATATTGAAGATATTCGGGATCAGCTGCAAAAGTCCAATCGATCTCGTCTCCCCGTTAGGGGTAAGAATTCGGACGAAATAATCGGCGTATTGCAAGCTCGGGATTTTTTCAATCAGCTTTCATTGCAAGGGAGAGTTGACCTTCGCAACCTCCTCAAGGAAGTGCCAGTTGTCTCTGACTTTTCCGATGCGCTCGATGTTGTCGAAGCTATCCGTGGCACACCAACCCATATGGTGCTCGTTTATGACGAATACGGTCATTTTGAAGGGGTTATTACGGCTGGCGATGTGATGGAGGCCATCATTGGCGCCATGCAAGAAGATCATATTGAGGAGCAAGCCATCGTTCGTAGGGCTGATGGCTCTTATTTGGTCTCGGGCTGGATGCCGATTGATGAGTTTTCGGAATTCATGCGCTTTCCGATCGAAGATGATGTCGAATACAATACGATCGCTGGCTTTGTGCTTGAAGAGTTGAAGCATCTGCCCGATGTCGGTGAAACTTTCAGCAGAAATGGCTGGGTTTTTGAGATTGTCGATCTTGACGGTCGACGAATAGATAAGCTGCTTATTAAATCTGAAGAGCCACAGACCGAGTAGTTCTTCGCGCGTGCTCAATAAACACGCGCGAATGCAATGAGCTATTTGGTATGGTGGACTGCCTGCAATTGATAGACAGGCGTTTCTATTCCCTCCATACGGGCTTTGAGCTGTAGCGACAGGTATTGGGAATAGTGGCGCGACTGATGCAGGTTACCCCCATGAAACCACAATGCTTCCTGTTGGGTGGGCTTCCACATGTTGCGTTGCTCTCCTTCCCAAGGGCCAGGGTCTTTTGGCGTTTCGGATCCCAATCCCCAGACTTTGCCAATCTTGTCCGCGGTCTCCCGGTCAATGATATCTTCGACCCAGCCGTTCATTGAGCCATAACCTGTCGCATAAACGATGAGATCGGCAGGTAACTCAGTGCCATTGGTGAGCTTGACCGCGCTTTCGGTAATCTCTTCTATCTGTCCGGATGCAAGCTTGATTTTACCGTCAATAATCAACTGCGAGGCGCCAATGTCGATGTAGTAACCTGATCCCCGCCGCAGATATTTAAGAAACAATCCCGATCCGTCGGCGCCGAAATCCAATTGAAAACCGACTTTTTCGAGTGCTGCATAAAAATCAGCATCGATCTCGCGGATCTTGTCATAGATGGGTTTCTGGAACTCATGCATAATGCGATAGGGAAGTGAAGCAAATATCAGATCAGCTTTGGCAGTAGTGACGCCGTTTTGCAAAGCCTCTTCGGAATAAAGCGCGCCGAGCCCGTGCTTCATCAGTGGCTCAGACCGGACGATATGGGTCGATGATCTTTGAACCATCGTTACATCTACGCCAGCTTCGCAAAGTGCGGCGCAGATATCATGAGCCGAATTGTTAGAGCCCACGACAACAACCTTTTTACCCTTATAACCATCGGGGCCCGGATGCCGGGAGGAATGCTGTTGCTCCCCCCTGAAGCGGTCTTGGCCTTTCATGCCTGGAATGTTCGGCTTGCCGGACATACCAGTTGCAAACACAAGCTGTTTAGGACGCAGAATGACCGTCTCGCCATCGCGATCAATGACGACAGACCATTCCTTTTTCGCTTCGTCCCATCGCGCAGACTTGACAGTGGAGCGTGTCCAGTAGTTCAGTTCCATCACTTTGGTGTAGAATTCCAGCCAATCGCCGATCTTGTCCTTCGGCGCAAAAACCGGCCAGTTTTTTGGAAAATCAATATATGGCAAATGATCATACCAGACCGGATCATGCAGGCAGAGTGACTTGTAGCGTTTGCGCCAAGAGTCCCCCGCGTTTTCGTTGCGCTCAACGATGATCGTCGGCACACCGAGCTGACGCAGACGCGCTCCCAGTGCAATGCCGCCCTGCCCTCCGCCTATAACCAGCACATAGGGCTGCTTCTCGTAACCAAGTGTTCGAGCTTCCTCTTCGCGCTCTTCCTTCCATGTCTTGGCTCCCAGGTCCTGACCGTGCTTTGCCCCAAGTGGTCGTGTAAAGCCAGATTTTTCCTCATGTCCTTTCAACTCCGACATGACCGTAAGAAGGGTCCATATCTTGCCACCCTTCAAGCGAATAAGACCATATCCGCGTGCAACATCAGTCTCGAAAGTTATCCAGCTTTCCGTAACGCCATCGGCCTCCGTTGCGGCTTCGCCAGCGGCCACGAGCCACTTGGTTGGCTTAACCAGCTGCAACTGTGATTGCAGCATGTCACGCACCTCATCGTGCCCTTCTACAGTCTTGATGTTCCAGGTAAAGGCGACGAGATCGCGCCAGTAGCAATCATCAGCGAACATCAAAACGGCGTCATCGACCCGCCCCTCTTCAAGTGCTGCGCCGAACTTATCAAGAAAGGTCTGAACCAGCACGGTTGGTGTTTTCTCAAGCATTATAATTTCCTCCCATGGAAGTTGGTGTCAGGCTCTCCCAAGCCCGACAGTGAAATAATGTTATCTTTTCAGATCGATCAGGATTTTCAGCTGGGTACCCGCTGGATCAAGCAACCGGTCAAAGCCTTCAAAAACTGCATCCTCCAACGCGATTGTTTTGGTCACGATCTTGCTTGCTGGTATCTGACCGCTTGCAATCAGTCGGGCTACACGCGGCCAGTAATGGGTGGGATAAGCCCACGAGCCTCGAATATCGATGTCCTTGAATGTAACATCGAACCAGTTGAGTGGGTTCTCATGAGGGTGCAAGCCCGTCTGGACCACAACGCCTTGTTTACGGACGGCATCAGTGCAATTCTTCAATGCGTGCTCATTGCCGACGCACTCAATAGCAACGTCACAACCGACATTACCTTCGGTTTCCGCGCGAACCACCTCACCTACATTTTCTGATTTTGGATTAATGGTGCGAACATCACCAAGTTTTTCACGTGCCAGCTGCAAACGTGTGTCGTTCAGGTCGGAGAGGAATATTTGTGATGCACCTGCGGCGCGCGCTGCCATTGCTACCAAAAAACCAATTGGCCCAGCACCAGTGACAAGGACGCTGTTACCAGCCGTAACGCCGCCTCGATCACAGGCATATACCGCCACTGCGGTTGGCTCAATGAGCGCTGCTTCTTCGTCACTAAGATCGTCAGGGATTGGCTGAACATTGTAAGCGTTCAACAACGCCATTTCAGCCATGCCGCCCGAGTGCCACGAAAGACCCGCCAGTGCCAGACTGGTACTGAGGTGATAAAGGCCACGATCAGCAAAATAGTCGCCCGCGCGAGGCATGATGAGTGGCTGTACTGATACACGGTCGCCAACTTTTACGTGCGTTACATCACTTCCCACGGCTTTAACCACGCCGCCAAATTCATGCCCCAGAATTTGTGGGGCGACCGCCTTGGTGAACGGATGTGGTTCGGTTGGAATAAAAATTGGGCCATAAGCATATTCGTGCAGATCGGTCCCACATATCCCACAGAAGCGATTTTCGATCAGTACCTGATCGGGCTCGATATCGGAACCGGCTGGCGCCGACACGTTTTCAACACGCAGATCCTTGGCAGCATAAAAGCGCAAAGCACGCATACATAACTCCTCCATTTGCATCATTAAATGAGAGAGCAAGCTGCGTGCCAAATGCGAGATAAGGCATATGTGTATGATTATTAATGCTTTTAATTAAAGTGAAGCTTATGAAGGGAGTAACTGCAACAGTCTTAGTGCAACACATGTTGCAACTGTTGCATTCTCAGTGCGAGAGTTTCAAACGGCGATGGATCGTTGACCGATTGACCCCGAGTTTTCGCGCAAGCGCGGAAATATTGTTGCCGCATTCATCAAGCTGGCGACGCAAGATGTCCGCATCGCTGCGGAAATTTAAAGCAGCACTATTGACTTGAAAATGATCTGGCAGACAGTCCGTCGTGATTATTGCATCTGTTGCAATCGCTGCTGCGACACGCAAGGTATTATCAAGTTCACGTAGATTCCCGGGCCAGCTATAGGTCGCCAAGGCCTTTCGTGCGATACGATCAATCGTGATTGTTTCGCCTTCTTCCTCGCCGATGCGTCGTAGAAGATGATCAACAACAGGGTCGAAATCCTGCCTTTGGCGCAACGGCGGCAATTGCAGTTTTGCAGCATTAAGCCGATAGAGCAGATCTTCGCGGAAACGGCCTTCTGCGACCAGTCCCGCAAGGTCGCGATGCGATGCCGAGAGAAGCCGGAATTTGACTGGCTTCGGCTTCAATGCGCCAACAGGCTGTATTTCATTTTCCGAAAGAACGCGTAACAGGCGGCTTTGAAGTGTGAGTGGCATATCACCGATTTCGTCCAGAAACAGAGTGCCGCCGTTAGCTGCTTCAATAAGGCCGATCTTGCCCTTCTGCATAGCGCCGGTAAAAGCACCGGGCACATAACCAAACAGTTCCGATTCAATCAACTGTTCGGGAATTGCCGCGCAATTCACCGCAATGAAAGGTCCGGGCTTAGCGCTGCTGTCATGAATGGCGCGTGCCAGATATTCTTTGCCGCTGCCGGTTTCACCTTTGATAAGGATCGGCAGATGACGATCCGCCAATTTCGCAGCCCGAGCCTGAAGAGCTTCCATTGCGGAATCTCCGAAACTCAAATGGCGCAAAGCTGCTGGTAGCCGCACCGATGCTACGACCGGTGACGTCCTGAAACTGCTGACAGGAGCGATGGCGCTTGCAAACAATGCAAGACCATTACGCGCACGAACCAGACGTTCGCCGTTTGGGCGTCCACGCATCAGGTCGGGGAGCTTGTCAATGTCGATATCAAAAACATCTGAAATCGACTGACCAACAAGGTCTTTTGTCGAGACGTTGTTTAGGCCCATTCCTCGCGCAACGACGCCAAAGCCACCATGCGTCATTCCTGTAATCAAGCCGTTACCGTTTATCGTAACTGCGGCGTCGGGATCAACATCAAGAAAATCTGGCAGCTTCGCCAACCGCAATACCCAGTCCTCATGTGCTCTGGTCATCAAATTGGCAAGCTCAATGCGCCGTGCCGTAGAAGCGACCAGATGAAGCGCGAGTTGCTGGCTCGCCTTCGCGGTTGGTGACCGCAATTGCGAGATATCGAGAACCGCCGACAAATCACCAAATGTATCGAAGATTGGTGCGGCTGTGCAGGTCAAGCCGATATGACATGCATCGAAGTGGTCATCCTGGTGAATGATGACGGGTTTTCCAGACACCATGCAGGCTCCCACCGCGCAAGTTCCAGCCCGGTCTTCCGACCATTCAGATCCAAGATACAGTCCAGCCTTTCGAAGCTGATTGTCGAATGTCGGATCGCCCATAAACTCGACGGTGACGCCACGCGCATCCGATAGCAACAATACATAGCTTTGATCGGCTACTTGTCTGAAAAGCGTTTCGAGCCCCGTTCGTCCGATCCGGATGAGTTCTTCCGACTGTTCGCGATGTTCCCGCAAAAGAGTGTCAGGCACGATATAGGCTTCCTGCGTCTGGGCAGGATTGAGCTGATAATCGTTGAGACACCGCAGCCAGGATTGGATAACAGGACGATCACGATCGGACGCCCCGCCCATAGCGACGCGCTCAATCTCCTTGATGTGCGACAGTGTCGACACCATGATTGTCCTCCTCTGTCCGAATGCTCGCATAAGAAATATAAAGACTCAAGACGTCATGTGAAGTTTCAAATACCCCTGTTTCTCTACATCGTAACCATCATCGACAGCCGTGTATTCACGGCTTGCCATCTGACATGAAGATGAGTAATTTAATCATCTTTAATATGTTCATTCGGCGACGCCGAAAGGCGATTTTTGTTGGGACGGTCAAAACGTTGAGCTTCTGGCACTCTATGATTTGGAACGCCGACGGCATTCGTGTCACCGCTCCGGTAAAATGGCGTGTTCTGGATGGATTGGTGAGCGTCTATTGGGAAGCTGAGAGCCCTTCTGGCGCCTCCGGATATTTTTTATCCCACGATCCTCGTATTATGATCTTTTTTCAGGATGTGTCGTCGAAGATACGTATATCAAACAAAAGCGGATCGCAGTATCTGCACCAGCGTCCTATGACGCGAGCAATCTACATTCCCGCAGGCGTTCCTCTTTGGACGAATACAATCGCCTCGCATAGTTTCTCTCATCTGAATTTGCACTTCCATAAGGATCGCCTGCTTAAGTATCTGCGGCCCTCACTCGGGATATCGCTCGCGATGACAACTGTGCGCAGTCCTGTGGAATTACAAGATATCGGTGCGCTCGAAATCCTCGCGCGTCTTCTTGAAGAAGAAGTTTCCAATCCCTCCCAGCATTCGCTTTATGTTGAAAACCTGATCGGCACCATTTTGGCACGCTTGCTTGTGGCACCTCGGATTGAAGACAAACAGGGCAATGGCCGGCTCACTCAGGCGCAAATCAACAAACTCAATGCGCGTATTGGTGTTTCCAATGACGGGCGGCTCAGTGTTTCCGAGATGGCTGCGACTGTTGGGCTGTCGGAGAGTTGGTTTTCTAATGTCTTCAAACAAACAACGGGTCAAACTCCACTCCAATGGCAACTTACAAAGCGCATTGATCGTGCTCAGGAGTTGTTGTGCCTCGGTGATGCGACAGTCGCAGGTGTCGCTGCTCAGTTGGGTTTTACCGATCAAGCTCACTTGACCAAGGCGTTCAGACAGATTGTCGGCGAAACACCTGCAGCTTGGCGCAGACTGCAACAAAACAGGCAGTAGTCTTTACGGGGCATAGAGCCTATGGTCAGGCAATCGCCAATTTGAAACGACGGCATCACCCTGCCCGTATAGGCGGACAGGGTGATTTTCTTTTACCAGGTACGACGCAAAGTTGCAGTGATTTCGCGGCCAGGGTTATAGAAATCAGCACCAAAGCCGCCATAAGCAACATATTTTTTGTCAAACAAATTGCTGACATTCACTTCGAGCGTGGAATTGTCCAGGAATTCGTAACTGAAAGCAGCATCGAAAACGACGTTGCCGCCTGCACCAGACGTGTTCGCGGCGGTGAAATAATAGGCGCCGGTATAACGGCCGCCCAATCCGAATGTCATATCGCCAATTTTATCGCTGCCGGGCAATGTATAGTTTGCCCATAAGGAAGCGATGTGCTGTGACACAAATTGGGGTCGATTGCCCTCGGTTCCATCCCCACCATTTTCGACAATTTCCGGGTCAAGATAGGAATATGCTGCGGTCAGACTAAGATTATTTGTAAGTTCCGCCTTGGCCTCGATATCGATCCCGCGAATTCGCACTTCGCCAATTGTGCTTGATTGTGCCGTAATCGGATCAGTGACCGAGATGTTGTTTTTTGTGAGATCATACACTGCGAGGCTGAACAAAGCCGGAAATGCGTCTGGTCTGTATTTAACACCGACTTCAATCTGATCACCACGTTCCGGATCAAGACCAATCGCCGGAGGTGCGACTGACTCGGCGTAGCTTGCATAAACCGCCCATTCGTCGGTGACCTTATAAGTCAGACCAAAGCGACTGGTGAATTCGTTGAAGTCAGCTCCTGTGGTACTGTTGTTCAAGTTGTTGGTCTGTGTCAGATCAAGCCAGTCATTGCGCAAGCCAACGGTTGCAATCCACTGATCCGCAATGGTTAAATCCTGCTGTAAATAGATAGCCCTGGTCTTCTGCTTGCTTCCCGTGTTGCTCAGAAGCGGAACATTAACGGGCGCTCCGGTATAGACCGGATTGGTCCAGTCAATGCTTGGTGCGCTGCCCCACCAGGTCGCATTGTTCCCGGAATAATTATTATACTGGAACCCGAGCATCGTGCGGCTTTTAACATTCGCAAAATCGGTTTCGTATTGCACATTGGCGTCACCGATGAAGTTTTCTGCCGATGCTTCGTTTCCAAAAAAGGAACGTCCGGCAAGTGTTGATCCGTCCGTTGGAGTCGAGGAAATATACGCATAACCGAAATCGGTCTTCTGCTTGCTGTAACGTCCATTGACGCTCACGCTAAAGCCATTTCCGAAATCATGGTCGAACATCGCGCTAACCGTGTTTCGGTCAGTGCCGCGATAATTGTAATCGGGTTCACCGAAGAAGCGGCTTCTTTTAAAATCAGTACCAACTGGGTGGCCACCACTACCGGGAACGCCATTTTTATACAGATGATCAAAAACAATCGTCAGATTGGTAGCATCATCTGGACGCCAGGTCAGACCTCCCATGATGAACTTCTCGTCATCGCGCGAGTAATCATATTCGGCATCGGCATCTCTGAACTTGCCCGTCAGTCGATAAGATAATGTATCGTCCGACGTCAGGTTGTCACCAAAATCAAACCCGATTTCCTTGTGGCTGAATGAGCCGCCCGTCACATAGGCCTCTCCGAAACGCTCACTCCTTGGACGCTTGGTGACGTAGTTGACTGATCCGCCCGGATCCGACACGCCAAATACTGTGGAATTGCCGCCCTTTAATACCTCGACGCGTTCAAATGCGTATGGTTCCTCGCGGATACCGCCAAACGGACGGCCGAGAGGCAGGCCATCACGATAGGTCGTTGCATCAAAGCCACGAATTTTGAAGAAATCAAATCTATCGTCTGAACCATAAAAATCAGTCGAAACGCCTGCAGTATATTGCAGAACCTGCTCAACATTCTGAGCGCCGCGTTGCTGAATTTCCTTGGCTGTAATCACAGATACGGATGCTGGAGTATCAAGGATGTCAGTCGGCATTTTGCTGCCGCTTGTGATTTTTGTGGCTACGATAGAGTTTCTATCATCATCGTCCCCGGCCTTACCATCGACAGTAATTGTTTGCAGCACCACGGGTGCTGCGGAAACTTCCGCCTGCTGTGCAGCGGAAATGGTTGGCATGAACATCACCAGGGCAGAGCAACTCAATAGAACCGCTTTCCGCGCCCGTATCTCAGTTTGCCGATAGCTAACAGAAGTGGTGGTGATGTCCATTATTTGGTCCCGGATTCTCTTTTTCAGTTACATGCGGCCAACATCACCAGCATCGTTGGAATGTTGAGAGGTCAATCCTGGATACATCCCGGTACAGATCGTCCGAACGGCTGTGTTCAAAACTGCGTGCCCGTTTGTATCGCAATTGCTTAAATGCGCCACTAACTTGAGATTGATTGTCCAGTATTGTAAAAATCGGCATTATTGTAAAAAACCACGGTTATTTCGCCGCAAAATTGACATGGTTTAACCACCGGCCTTGACGGCCTTCGGTTAACCTGAGACTGAGTGGCAACTTTTAAACAATGGGGGGTCTACCCATGCCACGCTTTATCCGCTCTTTGTTCATACTGCTGATAATTTGCCTGTTCACAGGGCGAACAGGAGCCGCTCTTGCAGATGATACTCAGACCTATCCGATTGTAATAAAACACGCTTTTGGCACAACAATCATTGAAAAAAAGCCGCAGCGTATTGCCACTGTGGCTTGGGCAAACCACGAAGTGCCGTTGGCGCTGGGCATCGTCCCTGTCGGAATGGCGTCAGCCAATTTCGGTGACGATGACGGTGATGGCCTGTTGCCGTGGGTTGCAGAGCGATTGAAGGAGCTCGGGGCAGACAAGCCGGTACTCTTTGATGAGGGTGATGGCATTGACTTCGAGGCAGTAGCAGCAACCAACCCAGATGTCATTCTGGCAGCTTATTCCGGTCTGAGCCAATCAGATTACGAGACTTTGAGCCAGATCGCTCCAGTTGTTGCCTATCCACAGGCAGCCTGGTCAACGGACTGGCGCGAGATGATTCATCTCAACAGCGCTGGAATGGGCATGTCTGCGGAAGGTGACGCGCTTATCAGCAAAATCGACGCAGACATTGCGCGAACGGTCAGTGAATACCCGCACCTCAAGGGTAAGACGGCTATGTTCGTCACACATCTTGATGCGACTGATCTCAGCACAATCAATTTCTACACGACCAATGATACAAGGGTGAAATTCTTTCAGGACCTCGGTCTGGTATCACCAAAAGGCGTTGTCGGTGCGTCCAGGCCCGGACAGTTTTCAGGTTCCATCAGCGCTGAACGCATAGATTTGTTCGATGATGTCGACATCGTCGTGACATATGGAGGAGAGCAGCTCTTCTCCGCGATGCGCGCCAACCCCCTTCTCTCCAAATTGCCTGTAGTGACCAATGACGCCGTAGTCATGTTGGGGAGAAACCCGTTGGGTACCGCAGCCAATCCGACACCGCTTTCAATTTCGTGGGTGCTTAAGGATTATGTTTCCCTCCTTGCGAGCGCTGCGGAAAAGACGAAATGACTTCCGGCAGTCTTCATCAGCCCGATGCATCGGCCTATCTGCGTTCTTCTAATAGTATCAGGTCCTTGTGGCTGCTGTTGCTCATAGTTGTACTCATCATCTCATGCTTTCTTTCTGTCGCACTCGGTACACGCGATGTGTCCTGGACAGAAATTCTATCTGCTCTTAGCGGCCATGACGACACTATCGGGCAAGCTGCCGTTGCCATGCGCATACCTCGAACTTTGCTGGCATTGTTGGCTGGCGCAGCTCTCGGCCTTGCCGGTACCGTTATGCAGGGCATAACACGCAATCCACTTGCTGATCCCGGTATACTTGGCGTCAATATGGGCGCGTCACTTGCAATAGTGATTGCTATAGCCTGGTTCAACATTGCTTCCGCACATGCCTATATCTGGGTTGCAATCGGAGGTGCGGCCGCAGCTGCAATCTTTGTCTACACGATCGGCTCGCTAGGCCGGGGAGGTGCCACACCTCTTAAACTGGCTCTTGCGGGTGCTGCCACATCCGTTGCTTTTTCATCGCTTGTAATAGCTATAATATTGCCACGCGCCGATCTGGCAGGGGGTATACGCTCATGGCAAATCGGCGGTGTAGGCGGAGCGACGTTTGATCGTATTTCCTATGTATTGCCCTTCCTTCTCGCAGGTTTCGTAATCAGTTTGCTATCAGCAAGAAAACTCAACTCACTTGCATTGGGGGACGAGCTGGCAGCCGGGCTGGGTGAAAATGTTGCGATAGCCCGTATAATTGCCGCTGTTGGGGCGATCCTCCTTTGCGGAGCCACGACAGCCATATGCGGACCAATCGGCTTCGTCGGACTAATCGTTCCTCATCTTTGCCGTCTTCTGGTTGGCGTTGATCACCGCTGGCTCCTGCCCTTTTCTGCAATAAGCGGAGCATGCCTGTTGGTATCATCCGACATAGTCGGTCGTCTCATTGCCCGCCCTGCGGAAATCGATGTCGGCATCATCACAGCTTTCATTGGAGCGCCGTTTTTCATCTGGATCGTCAGACGCCAACGCGTGCGGGAGTTATGAACTTGTACTCCCCATTGATTGAAGAGCTGACGCGTAGTCGTAAGCGTAATCATCGCAGCCGATGGCTGCTGATTGCCGGCCTTACAACCATTTTGGCGGCATTCTTTGCCTTAACGCTCACTCTTGGACAATCGTTCACGCCACCAGGCGATGTAATGCGTGTCCTGCTGGGGGAGAATGTACCTGGCGCCAATTTTACGGTCGGTCAATTACGTCTGCCACGAGCGATAATGTCTGTGTTGGCAGGTCTGTGTTTCGGTCTAGGCGGCGTGGCGTTTCAGACCATGTTGCGTAATCCGTTGGCGAGTCCTGATATTATCGGAATTAGTTCCGGGGCGAGTGCGGCGGCAGTCTTCGCGATTGTTGTATTGTCTATGAGTGGCCCAGCCGTCTCCATTTTCGCTGTCTTGAGCGGATTGGGGATTGCTCTGCTCGTTTATGCCTTGTCGTTTCGAAATGGCGTTGCCGGAACACGTCTGATCCTGGTTGGAATCGGTGTGTCAGCAATGCTCGAAAGTTTCATTGCCTATATTCTTTCCAGTGCACCGGCGTGGAATCTTCAGGAAGCGATGCGCTGGCTGACAGGCAGCGTTAACGGCGCCAGATTGGATCAGGTCGCACCGCTGTTTTTTGCACTGATCGTTTTCGGCGGACTGCTTTTGAGCCGAACGCGTGATCTGGAGTCATTGCGTCTGGGTGACGATACCGCGGCCGCACTCGGAACGAAAGTCGCTCAAACGCGCATAATTATCATTATAGCAGCAGTCGGAATGATCTCATTTGCAACAGCTGTTGCCGGACCAATATCCTTTGTTGCCTTTTTGTCAGGCCCTATCGCTGCGCGAATATTGCGCAATAACGGATCATTACTCTTACCCTCAGCACTGATCGGAGCAATTCTTGTTCTGGCCGGTGATTATATTGGTCAGTTCATGCTGCCCGGTCGATATCCGGTTGGCGTCGTCACGGGCGCGCTGGGTGCGCCTTATCTCATCTATCTCATTGTTCGCGTCAATCGAGCCGGAGGTTCGCTATGACAAGCCATACTCTCAAAGTCAGTCAATTATCGTGCGGTTATGGTGATACACTAATACTTGAAGGATTGGATCTCGACGTCCCGACCGGGAAAATAACCGTCATTGTCGGTGCCAATGCATGTGGAAAATCAACGCTCTTGCGCAGTATGTCACGCCTTCTTACCCCTCATCGTGGGAATGTGCTACTGGACGGAAAATCAATTCACAAAATACCGTCGCGCGCACTCGCTCAGTCTTTGGGATTGCTTCCTCAGTCTCCGGTAGCGCCAGAAGGCATCACGGTCGCTGATCTGGTGAGCCGCGGCAGACACCCCTATCAAGGCATTTTCTCTCGCTGGACACGAGAAGACAATGAAGCTGTAGCCGCTGCATTGTCAGCAACAAAAACTGCAGAACTCGCCGAAAAGCCGATTGATGAACTGTCTGGGGGGCAAAAGCAGCGCGTCTGGATTGCAATGGCGTTGGCACAACAGACAGATATTTTGCTGCTCGACGAACCAACCACATTTCTCGATATCAGTCATCAGATCGAAGTTCTTGATCTCCTCACAGATCTCAATCGGACACGGGGCACCACCATTGTCATGGTGCTGCATGATCTCAACCTTGCGGCAAGATATGCCGACCATCTTGTCGCTATGGCGGGCGGGCGCCTTCATGTCGAAGGTTCGCCCGAAACGGTTCTGACCGAAAAGAACGTTCAGGAAGTTTTCAATCTTGAAAGCCGCATCATCACTGATCCCACGTCAGGGAGACCAATGATGCTCCCGATTGGCCGAAACCGGATGTGCTGAAGGGCGCGTCAGAATAGCGAATACCCTTGCCCAACGCGGTCATTTTGATTATTCCCAAGACGGGAATTCATCAAAACCCGGAACGCACACAAAGGGCATCAGGAAGATTAGAAGCACAATGGAAGAGGCAATCATTCGTGTCGCTGATCTCTCCGTCACTTACGAAGGCGCCTCGGCGTTAGCAACCGTCAATGTATCGGTCGCGCCAGGGAAAATCACCGTTATTTGTGGCGCAAATGGTTCGGGAAAAAGCACCCTGCTGCGCAGCATGGCGCGCCTTCAAGCTCCCTCACAGGGCAAGGTGTTCTTTGAAGGGACCGATATAAGCCATTTACGGCGACTTGATCTTGCTCGAAAGCTTGCAGTGCTTGGCCAAATGCCTGAAGTTCCAGCGGGATTGACCGTCGAGGAACTGGTTGAAAATGGTCGACATCCGCATCGCCGTTTGTTTTCGCGCCTCGGACCTGAAGACCGCGCATTTATTGCAGGCGCGATTGCTCAGGTTGGATTACAGGACTTGCGTCACAGACATGTCGCATCGCTTTCGGGAGGCGAGCGACAACGGGCCTGGGTTGCACTCGCTCTCGCGCAAAACCCGTCTGTACTGTTTCTTGATGAACCAACTAATTTTTTGGACATTCGCCATCAGGCCGAACTCCTCACTCTGTTGAAAATGCTCAATCGCGAACAACACTTGACCATCGTTGCAGTGCTTCATGATCTCAATCAGGTGATTGAACTTGCCGATGATGTGATCCTGATGCGCAAAGGCCGCGTCATGGCATCTGGCGAACCCGTAGCGGTTTTCACCAAGCAGCATCTCAAAGAGGCCTTTGATTTTGACATCGACATAACGCAACATCCGGTTTTGCCGATCCCCTTCTGCCTGCCGCGTTGGGTCAACCCTGCCGATAAGCAGTCGAAAAATTGAACATGCAATCTGCTCCACATGTAAAATCTGGTTCTTTCGTACTTCCTGCGAGCCTGATCCTCCTTGGACTGATTTTATTGCTTCTTCTCACATTCGCGGAGCTTGTTGTCGGCAGCGCCAATGTCACAATGCAGGATGTATTGCTGGCCCCCTCCCGTCCGCAATCTGTTGCACAGATTATTATTGAAACTATTCGTCTCCCGCGCGCATTGGCAGCCATACTCGTCGGCGCGGCACTCGCGGCGGCAGGTACAGTTATGCAGACGATCCTGCGCAACCCACTGGCCGCACCCGATATATTAGCCGTTACAAGCGGCGCACAACTTGCGCTCGTCATCTCGAGCTTGTTGTTACCCTTCGCTTTTCCGGGTTTTGCCGCAACCATTCTGGGTGGGGCAATCGGCGGCTTGGTTTGCTTATCAGTCGGTGGAGGCTTGCAAGCACAAACTGTCAGACTTGCGCTTGCAGGAGTGGCGGTTTCGTTGGCGTTTTCAGCCATTTCCTCGGCTATTATTCTGACTGCGGACGATCGGGCTTCGGGGATTATTCTCTGGTCTGCAGGGATTCTGGATCAGACGGGCTGGAGCAAGATCGCACCACTCGCTCCGATAGTTTTTGCGGGTATTTTGCTTCTGATCTTGCTGGGCAGACAGTTTGATATCATGGCACTTGGCAGTGATATCGCGTCGAGCCTGGGTCTTGGAAAAACTGTGGCCATCATTGGTTTGATGATTACAGTTATTTTGTCAGGGGCGGCTGTGTCCATCGCCGGGCCTATAGGTTTCATCGGTCTTGCCGTTCCTAATTTTTTACGTGCGAGCGGCTTGGTCAGGCATCGCGTGCTTTTGCCTTCTGCATGTCTTTGGGGGGCGGTCGCATTATTGAGCGCTGATGTCCTTGCTCAATTTTTGAGTAGTGAAGGCAGGATAATACCCACCGGAATTCTCGCCGCATGTCTTGCTGCTCCCGCTTTGATTTTTATCCTTCGAAAGGTAAAAAGCGAAGCGAGCACACGTGCCAGCATACTTTTGGGAAAAATGCTGTTTACGCGAAAGCTGACGCTTTACATCGTTCTCTTCTTAACCCTTTCCGCATCTGTGTTTGCAGGTTTCATCTTTGGTGATGGTATTGCTGGCAAACAAGTCGACTGGAGCACGGTCTATTCGTTGCGAATGCCCCGAGTGTTTATAGCGATGGGTGCCGGCGCATTGTTGGCAATCGCAGGCCTGTTGCTTCAAGCCGTTACGCGGAATCCTTTGTCAGGGCCCGAAACTCTCGGACTTGCTCAAGGGGCCGCCCTTGCAAGCCTTTTGGCACTCCTGATCGGCTTTGTGCCGGGAAGCCCGCTCTTTGCTTTGCTTGCAGCTGCAGGTGCGGGTAGCGTTGTTCTCTTGATATCCTTGCTCGGGCTTCGCCTCTCGCCAGCGAGCATCGCATTGACCGGGCTTGCAATCGCCGCCAGTCTTTCGGCCTTCAGCACAATCGTCGTCATTGAAGCCAGGCTACAGGTTGCAGAAGCACTTTCCTGGCTCGCGGGCTCCACGCATGGCCGCAGTTGGCATGATGTTGAAGCACTCGCCCCCTGGCTCATTCTTCTTATTGCAGCAATGGCCTTTGCAAAGCGGCTCGATATACTCGCACTTGGTCATGATGGAGCGCAGTCTCTCGGGGTAGATCCAGCATCAACGCGGATATGGGCGATGCTGATAGCCGCCCTATCAGTCGCGGGTGCAGTGGCAGCCGTTGGTGCGATAGGATTTGTCGGGTTGATCGCACCACATGCAGCACGCCTTTGCTGCGGTGCACGCTATCGCCATCTGTTGCCTGTGACGGCACTTATAGGCGCAATCCTGACTGTAATAGCAGATATGGTAGGGCGCTCGATAATAGCACCAAACGAAATTCCAGCTGGAATAGTGACAGCCTTTATCGGGACCCCATTGTTTATTCTTCTGATGCGCAAGCAATCGCGTTAGAACGCTGATATTATTCAGACAATTCACACATTGCTTTGATCAAATTGACAGAGCGTTTGTGGTTCTTTCAACAAGACGCAACATTGATCGCGTTGATCCGAAAGGCCAGATCTTTCCGCCAATCGTATAGACCTGGTTTGCAGTCACCATTGGCAAAACCGGCCAGATCGCACTATCACGCAACTCACCCGGCACAGTCTCGTCAAGAATGAACAGTTTCGTATCAGAACTCAGCGTTGCCAGTTCTTCCAATCCGAACGTCGTAAAGCCAAAGGGTTGATTGCCGCGATCAACGCCTGCGGAAAACCCGGCTTTTGCCAGCGTCTTCATGATCAGAGAATTGGATGTGAAAATGCGGAGCCGTGCAACACCGGGCAATGGCTGTGCAACAACCACATTGATGGGATTGAGGTTCTTTTTTTGAACTGCAGACAGCCGTTCCTCGAAGGTCTGCCACTCAGCGTGGCCGGCAGCGTCCCGGTCCGTGGCTTTTGCTACATTTAAAAGACTGAGCTTTGTGGCCTCATAAAAATCAGAAGTACTGGAGGCTCCATCTGATAAGATGGTTGGAGCAATTTCGTTTAATCGAGAAGCAATCGTACCATGACGCAGGGCTGACGTAACTATGAGATCGGGCTTAAGACGCATCAGCGCCTCAAGGCTTGGTTGCTGGCGTCCGCCCACATCAATAGCGTCGGCCAGCTTATCATTTTCAACGCCGACCCACTCGCGATAACCAGAGAGATCGGCCACTCCGGAGGGTATAAGTCCCAGCGACAGAACGATTTCTGTTTCTGCCCATTCAAGTGTAACGATTTTACGCGGCGTGTACGCAACCGCGGAACGCGTGAGAGCGGCCAAAGCCGCTCCCACCAAAATCTCACGTCGTGAAAACCCAATTACCATCGAACACTCGTTGTTGCGACAACGGACCGGCCTTGGCCAAAGTAACACTGGCTCGTTGAGTTACACCCTGCCACATACTTCTTGTCTCCAAGATTATAAGCATTGACCTGCAAGCGATAGTTTCCAAGATCATAACGCAGAAATGCGTCAACAAGAGTATAGGACGGAACGTAGAAAGTGTTGAGCGTATCGCCGGCTGTTTTACCGATGCGACGTACACCACCACCGACAACCAGATTCCCCTTCATGCTGTCTGGCAAAGGCATGTCATAGCTCAGGAACAATGACTGCTGGTTCTTCGGAACCGTATAAGGCAACTTACCGATCTGCGCCGGATTTTGGCTTTCGCTGACTTCCGGGTCCTGGAAGCTCAAGCCGCCAGTCACATTCAGACGGTTCCACAAGCGTGCCGTTCCCTCAAGCTCCACACCGCGAACACGAACTTCATCGGTCTGATAATATACGCCGGAGATACGATTGACGACATTCTGCTGTTCGGCTTCAAATGCAGAGAGCGTGACCGAATAATCTTCACCTTCCGGCGCGTATTTCAGACCCACTTCCTTCAGCGTGCCGGTTGTCGGCTTGAGAGGAGTGTCTGCAAGCGTGAGCGTTGGCAAGAAAGATGTCGAATACTGCGCATAAGGCACAAAGCCTGAATCGAAAACATACGCCACACCAACGCGACCCGTAAATTTGTCGGGGTTCTGATCGTAATCCACGGTGCGCCCGGTGGAGAGTGTCGTCTGCTCGGAATCAATGCGCGTAAAGTCCTTACGGCCACCAAGCGTTATCCGAAGATTGCCTGCTTCGATCTGATCCTGAACATAAATGCCAGTTTGATACTGTTTTTGCAAAAGCCGTGTCGTCGGTGAAAGCTTGGAAATGGACTTATCGTAGGTCGGGTTGAAGAGGTCCTGCGAAGGGCCGCTCGCCGAAGCAGTGTAATTGTCCAAGCGCTGCCATTGCTGATCAACACCAAAAAGCAAGGTGTGAGACAACGGGCCAGTATAGAACCGGGATTCCAGCTGCGTGTCGAACGCAATTGCATCAAGTTCAGGCTGTGCAAGATAATTGGTACGGGGAATTGTATGCCCATTCCAACCGCTTGTCGGTAAAACGCCTGTAAACAGATTTTGATAATCGGTTTTCATGTGCGAATAGCGGAAATTCTGGCGCAGCGTGAAGGTATCGTTGAAACGATGTTCAAACGCATATCCTACGTAGCCAATTTCCTTTTTATAAATGGCGTTGCGTGGATCACCATCCGAGAAATCACGCGAAATGCTTTGTCCCGACGGGCTCGGCAAAACACTGCCGTAAGCCGGAATGATAACACCAGCCTGCCCCATGTCGTCTTTGAGATAACCGCCCGATACTATCAGGCTTGTGTCTGCATCAGGACGCCATGCGAAGCTTGGATTGATCGCAAATCGATTATTCTTGCCAAAATCATAGGAAGTATCGCTGTCGCGGAACATACCGTTGAGACGGTATGTAAAGCGCGGGTCATTATTGATCGCGCCGGTGGTGTCGAAGCCCAGTTCCTTGCGCCCAAAGCTTCCGCCGCGCAAATAAACCTCGTGGGCTGCTTCAGCCTGCGGCTGTTTGCTAACCATATTGACGATGCCGCCAACATTGCTCTGGCCGAAAAGAGCCGAACTTGGGCCACGCAGAATTTCTACGCTTTCAAGCGAATAGGGTTCGACAACAAACCCGGAATAGCCGCCGGACTGGCTGGCAATCTGGGGAATACGCAGACCGTCGAGATAGAGATCTGCCGGAAAGCCTCGAACTGTAAAATAATCAGAACGAACATCGGCGCCATAACGTTGCGCATTCACATTGGCGCTGTAAAGCATCGCTTCACTGACCGACTGAACCGCTCTGTCATTCATATTATCGCGGGTCACAACAGAAATTGCTTGCGGAGCCTCGCGAATGGCAATGTCACTCTTGGTGGCTGCTCGGCTATAATCGGCAATGTATCCATTAACCGGAGCGAGCGGCCCCTTCCCGCCAGATGTCTGAACTTCGATAGTTTGCAATTGGATGGAGCCCGCATCCTGCGCCAGCGTTGGCGCGGAAAAAGCGATGGTAGCCACTCCAGCCAAAAGTGCTGCCTTGAGTAAGGGATGTGCACCGTAACACACTGTCTCGTTCTTAGCGTTCGGTTCGCGGGCAGCGGTGCTACTCGTATTCAATTCGGCTCTCCTGGTCGTTCATCACGTGAACGAGATATTTCCCGCTGGCGATAACGACCGCAGGTTTTGGCTGTCAAATTTGATGTTGCGTAATCCTAGAATTCAGAATAATTCTAAATTACACCCGCATATCAATGCGTTGCGAAGCAGAATATATTCATCATCACTTGTTGAGTCAGGCCAAACTCGGTTGCAATCGGGTCAAAATTCTGCGATTTCCATCAAATATGACTTTTTCAGTCAAATTGGGCCAAATGGAAGACTGAATGCGACCGAAGCATGCAATTGATTATCAGGACATCAAACGACCTCTGGCCGTGATGCGCCGTGAATATACAGTCAGTATGAACTTCGGCTGGCACAGTCATCGACGTGGACAGCTTCTTTACGGCAATAGCGGCTATATGACGGCAATGACCGAAGAAGGAGCATTCATGCTCCCTAGCGGCTACGCAATTCTTATAGCACCTGACCTGCCGCACGCGGTGCAGACCTTTGGCGAAACAAAAATGCATTCCGTCTACTTAGAGGAAAGTGTTTTGCGTGGATTTTGGGAGCCTACACGGATTTTGAAAGTTTCGGCGCTGCTTGATGCCAGTATACAGGCACTGGCAAACGAACCCGTGCTTTATGATGAAACTGGCAGGGGCAAACACCTCTCAGCTCTTATCCTTGATGAAATTCGCAATGCGGACCAACAACCTTATACCGTTCCGTTGCCTGCTGAGAAGCAACTGCGCAAACTCTGCCGCGATTTACTCGACAATCCGGGAAACGATCTGACCATCGATGACTGGGCTGATAAGGTCGGCATGAGCCGCCGTACAATGACCCGCAAATTTCGCCAGGAAACAGGTATGAGTTTTATCGAATGGCGCCAGCGATTAAGGGTCTCACATGTCATGCGCCGGCGAGCAGAAGGTGTGCCCTTGGCCGCCGCCGGTTTGGAGGCAGGGTATCAGAGCCTGTCCACTTTGCGAAAAGTATTGAAAACGTGGGCTCCGCACTCTGAGCTTTTATCGGGAAACTAAAACATCCGAAAAGGGCGTCCCCATTTCCGATAAGATACGCATCAACACAGATAATTCGAGCAGCGATCGGATTGCATTTTGTTTAAGCGCATATAATGACGCGTTTTTATACACTTGCCTATTTTGTAAGCAATAATCAGAGGCCATTATGCCTATGAATTGCTCTTAGCTCACTCTCCTCCACTGCTAGCTAAACCAAAAAGCGCCTTAAGTTCACTTATGACCGCAGAAGCACCAGTTGTCGCTTAGAGATTCCAATTGGCACGGCACTTGCTTCTAATAAATCAAACGCATTGTGGGCATATGACGAATAGGCCGCGGTGCAACGAACCGGTTTAATACGCAGAACAAAAGAGACTAGGCGATGACAAAATATAAGCTCGAATACATCTGGTTGGATGGCTACACCCCTACCCCAAACCTGCGTGGCAAAACCCAGGTCAAGGAGTTCGAAGCATTTCCAACTCTTGATCAGCTTCCTTATTGGGGCTTTGATGGTTCTTCTACGATGCAGGCAGAAGGCCGCAGCTCGGATTGCGTATTGAAGCCTGTTGCAATTTATCCGGATCCGGCCCGTACCAATGGTGCGCTTGTCATGTGCGAAGTCATGATGCCTGATGGTGTTACACCGCATCCATCCAACAGCCGTGCGACCGTTCTTGATGACGAAGATGCCTGGTTTGGTTTCGAGCAGGAATATTTCTTTTACGATAACGGCCGCCCACTCGGTTTCCCAGAGCAGGGTTTTCCTGCACCACAGGGCCCTTATTACACCGGTGTTGGTTATAAGAATGTCGGATCGATCGCACGTAAGATTGTTGAAGAACATCTCGATCTCTGCCTTGCAGCTGGCATCAATCACGAAGGCATTAATGCTGAAGTGGCCAAGGGCCAGTGGGAATTCCAGGTATTCGGTAAAGGTTCAAGAAGCGCTGCCGACCAGATCTGGATTGCTCGCTATCTCCTTCTGCGTCTTTGTGAACAGTATTCCATCGATATCGAATTTCACTGCAAGCCTCTCGGCGATACCGATTGGAATGGCTCGGGAATGCATTGTAATTTCTCGACCAAATTCATGCGCGAAGTTGGTGGAAAAGCCTATTTCGAAGCTCTGATGGCTCAGTTCGACAAAAACTTACAGGACCACATCGAAGTCTATGGTCCTGATAATCATATGCGCCTGACCGGCAAACATGAAACCGCGCCTTGGAACAAGTTCTCTTATGGTGTTGGTGATCGCGGAGCTTCGATCCGCGTACCGCACTCGTTCATCCAGAACAATTATAAGGGTTATCTGGAAGACCGTCGCCCTAACTCACAGGGCTGTCCTTATCAGATCGCCTCTCAGGTTCTTAAGACAATTTCTGAAGTGCCAACGACAGCTGACGAAGCACTCGCAGCTTAAACAGCTCGATAGTACGCAGATCAAGGTCGGCCGGGGTTTCATCCGGTCGGCCTTTTCTTTTCGGTTTTCAAGTGGCTTTTACCTCAGTGGCAAGTTGAGCAAGATAACTGCGACACCAATGGAACACATCATTCGTTTCAACGGCTCTCATCATCGATTGATATCGTTCAATCCGCTGTTCCAGCGGCATTGAGGCGGCGCGAGCAATAGCGTCGGCAATTGCTTCCACGTCATATGGATTAACCAGAAGCGCACCTTCACCAAGCTCATGAGCTGCACCTGCAAAGCGCGAAAGAACGAGCACACCGGGATCCTGAGGATCTTGTGCGGCCACAAATTCCTTTGCTACGAGGTTCATCCCGTCTCTGAGTGGTGTAACAAGGGCTACCTTTGCCATTCTGTAAACGGCAGCAAGTAATTGTTGGCCAAAAGCACGGTTCACATATCGCACCGGCGTCCAGTCAAGACGACCCATGGTGCCGTTAATCTGCCCGGCAATTTCGGCTACTTCATGTTGCAAGGCATCGTATTCCGCCACGCCAGAGCGGCTCTTGGGTGTTATTTGAAGTAAAGTTATACGCCCATGCCATGCCGGGTTCACTTCAAGAAACCTGCGGAAGCCTTTTAATCGTTCAGGTAGTCCTTTGGTGTAATCAAGGCGATCAACGCCTACGATCAGATCCCGCCCTTCCAGGGACTGCTTAAATCGCTGGATTGTGGGGTTATTGATTGCTGACTGAGCCGTGTGGGAAAAGGAGCTGACGTCAATTCCAATCGGGAACGCACCTATTCGAAACTCCCGGCTAGGATTGCGGAACAATCCCGGGTCACCTGCAACAGGTTGTGCTACTCCGCCGCGGCGAAGGCAAAGAGCGAAATTTTCCGCATCATCCTCTGTCTGAAATCCGATGAGGTCAAAAGCCGTCATCGCATTTAGTAATGCTCCCTGTACGGGTAATGTCAGATACACATCCGGCGATGGCCAGGGGATATGCATGAAAAAGCCAATACGGTTCTTGATTCCCATTTGGCGGAGTTCTGCGGCCAAGGGCAGAAGATGATAGTCGTGAATCCAGATAAGGTCGTCTTGCTCAATTAATGGCAGTAACCTTTCCGCAAACAAGCGGTTGACCCTGAGATACCCTGCCATATCCCGGCGCGTATAGTCAGTAAGATCGATACGGTAATGACAGAGGGGCCATAATACGCTGTTGGCAAGGCCTTCATAATATTCAGACAAATCCTGATCTGAGAGATCAGTTAAGGCATAAGTGATTTCGCCTTCTTCCCTTATCGTAAGCGGACCGGGTTCTTTCCCACCACTTGATTTTCCAGACCACCCCATCCAAATACCACCGTTCTCCTTAAGTGCGGACTGAACGGCCACCGCAAGTCCGCCAGATGGCGGACGGTCCGGATTAGGCACGCGGTTGGAAACGACGATAAGGCGACTCACGAAATATCCTCCGGCAGATTCAAATGCGGTATCGAAATTGCGTTTTCTAATTCATCCTTGAACTGCTTCACTTACAAAGCCTCCCTATCCAGCACCTGAACTGTTCTGGAGATTGAGTAACTATCGAAGCGTTGGTTTTGTTTCCAACGCCATGCATGCCCACCCGAATACTGGCGCCTCCCATCGAATTGGCCTCAAGAAACATCGCTTCATCGGTGAGATCATCTCCCGCAGCGACCGGAAACCTGCTCTGGAAAGGAGCTACTCGCATGAACCGACGCAACGCCTGAGCTTTGTCACTGCCAGCCGGTTTAAGTTCAAAAACAAACTTCCCCCCTTGAAGCGAGTACGCCGCCCCGGCACTTTCCGCAGCTGCCGTCATGATATGACGCACAGCTTCTTCCTTGTCTGGTGCCAACCTATAATGAAGGGCAAAGGCTCCGCCTTTGTCTTCGAAAATGACACCTTCAAGGTGATCCGCCTCTCCTTTGGCCATATCGCGGGCTGTCAAATACCATTCGTCGTGGCGCTCGGCGTTCGAGTGAGCCATTTCATATGTCGAAGATTTTTCTGACCCGAAGCGAAACTCGGCACCGTGAAGACCGGCCACGAAAAAGGAATGCCGAGGAAATAGTTGATCAACAAACCTGATCGAACGACCGGTTACAATGGCGACCGCACCTGATGTGCGCTTAGACAAGAGTTCCAGATTCTCTTGCAGGCCTGCTTCTACTCGAACAGCATCCGGCGTGGGTGCGAGGTCAAGAAGGGTGCCATCAAGATCAAAAAAGAAAGACAATCTTGTCAGATCAGAGAAATCTGCCCAATTCGTAGACACATCGGTCTTTAAATAGTGAAACCCGGGAAATGAAAATAGCGACGGCGCAGTCCGTGCCATCGGCTCTTTGGATTCTTTATACTTTGGCATGCAAAGGAGAATAGGGCACGAACCCGCGAAAACAACCGTGTCGCCATGCCACAAATGAAATGTTCGTTGGGCAGCAAGCATTAAGGCGCTGATTTTGATCAGCGCCTTAATGCATATTCATTACGTGGTGACGCCCCTTCAGGAGCTCACACCGCCAGATAATTTTTCAGGAATGTGCGTGTGCGATCCTGCTGAGGGTTACGCAAGAGTGCATCAGGTGTACCTTCTTCAACGACCACGCCGCCATCCATGAACAAGATCTTGTCGGCAACTTCGCCAGCAAAACGCATTTCGTGCGTGACAATCAGCATGGTCATGTGTTCGGCAGCAAGCTGCTTCATGACAAGATTCACCTCATCAACCAGCTCGGGGTCGAGTGCTGAGGTTGCTTCATCGAACAGCATGACCTTGGGCTGCATTGCTAATGCACGAGCAATCGCCACGCGCTGCTTCTGACCGCCCGAGAGGCGGGAAGGATAGACATCTGCCTTACTGGCCAATCCAACCTTGGCAAGCAGCTCTAGCGCCAGCTCACGTGCCTGCGACCTGGCCATGCTCTTAAGCTTGATCGGACCAAGCGTGATATTCTCCAGAACAGTCAAATGTGGGAAAAGATTAAAATGCTGGAAAACCATTCCCATTTGCTGGCGCACAGAGTTGATGTGCTTTTCAAAGGCCTGTCCTTTGAGCGGTTGATTGACTTGTGTCCCATCGAGCCAGACTTCGCCACCATTTAGCGTTTCAAGATGGTTGATGGAACGCAGAAGCGTACTCTTTCCTGAACCGCTTGGACCTATAATTGCTATGATCTGTCCGCGCGATACCGAAAGATCAATTCCCTTCAGAACTTCCAGTTCGCCATAGGCTTTGCGGGCACCTTTAACTTCAACCATTGGCTTCAGCGTGCTCATCGCGTTACCTCCACTTTTCTTTCAATATGTCGCAGCCCTGCTTCCATAACGAGGTTTACCAGATAATAGAGTGCAGCTGCGGTGAGATAAAACTCAAATGGACTATAGGTTTCGCTGATGGCTATCTGTGCACTATTGACCAGTTCAGCAATTCCGATAATCGAAACAAGCGATGTATCTTTGAGCAAAACGATCATGTTGTTGCCGATAGGCGGAATAGTGTTCCGGATCGCCTGGGGAATGATGACATAACGTAGTGCTTGTCCGCGGCTCAGGCCGATTGAACGGGCACCCTCTGTTTGTCCGGGATCAACCGAAACAATACCTGCACGAATGACATCCGCATTATAGACTGCAAAATGCAGGCTCAGACCGATAATTCCTGCAAAAAGTGCCGGAATATCGATGCCGATTTGCACAAGCCCATAATAGATGAGGTAGAGCTGCAAAAGCAGAGGCGTTCCCATAAAAAGCCACATGAAGAAGCGTACGGGATATGCAAGTACAGACGGCGCGTAAAGAACGACCAGAGCAAACAGAATACCGAAAACAAAGCTGAGAATGCTGGATGCAACGGCTAGAACAACCGTCCACCAAAGTCCGACCAAAAGAAGGTCGGTATAAGGAACAACGATACTGAAATCGAGTGTTGGCATGATGTGTTCTCCCTCAACGCGGCGCAAAGCGCTTGTCGAGCAGATCGACAATCATGACGACGACATAAACAATGATCATGTAAAGAACAGCTGCGACTGCAAATATCTCGAAAGGCTTGTATGTTGAACTGATAAAGCGCTGCGCTGTATAGGTGAGTTCCACGACCGATATTGTTGAAACCAATGCCGATCCTTTGACAAGAGCTACAGCGTTTACGCCCAATGGCCGGATCATGAGACGGGCAGCTTGTGGCAAGATGATCAAGCGTAATGTTTTTTCCCGATCAAAGCCTATGGAGCGTGCTGCCTCCATTTGTCCGCGGTCCACACTTGCGATTGCTCCGCGAATGGATTCAGCCATATAGGCACCGATGTTCAGTCCGAGCCCAATAACTCCTGCGGAGTAAGGCTCCAGTTCCAGACCAATCTGCGGGCCACCAAAATACAGGACAAACAATTGAACCAGACATGGAGTGCCGCGAAACACACTAACATATGCACCGGATAAAAAACGCAGTATGGCGCTGTTCGACAGACGGGCGATCACCAGTATGCCTGCGACGACGAATCCCAGCAAAAGAGCCAGCACAGAAATCTGTACGGTGACCCATGCAGCCTCCAGGAAAAATGGGAGGACGCGCTGCATTAACGCAAGATCCATAAAGATACTCCGGAAAGCCATGTGAACCGGCCCGGTTGTTCCGGGCCGGACTTAAAATCGATTAGCGAATGTCGCTACCGATCCACTGCATCGAGATCTTTTCGTAATCACCATTAGCGAGCATCTCGTCGAGGGTCTTCTGCATCGCAGCTTTAAGTTCAGGATTGTTTTTGCGAATTGCGATACCGAGCGCAACGCGACCGCCCTCAATGTTTGGTGTGTCCAGAATACGGACCTTCTGGCCTGTTTCCTTCACAGCAATCATTACAGGAATACTATCCATGACAAGCGCGTTGATGCGACCTGCCTCCAGGTCGATCAGCATTTCAGGCAGGCCTTTATAGGTGCGAACCGTCAGATCACCCTGCGCTTTTGCCCATTTTTCATGGGCGTCGCCCATTGTGACGCCAACGGTCTTGCCATTCAGGTCTTCGAGTTTCTGAATGTCTGAGCTGTCTTTTACAACGATAGTACGTCCAGCATGATAGTAAGGACCGACAAAGTCGACGGCCTTTTCACGCTCTGGCGTGATTGTCATGGACGCAACAACAGCATCGTATTTCTTTGCGAGAAGACCCGCAATAATGCCATCAAACGGTGTGGTCATAATCTTTGGTTTGAGCCCCATTTTTTCTGCAATTGCAGAACCGATCGATGCGTCAAAACCAACCACTTCGTTTTGTTCGTTCGTGAAACTGAACGGTGGATACTGACCGCTCATAGCAATGCGCATCTCACCGGATTCTTTGAGCTTTTCCAGCTCATCAGCCTGCGCTGGTACACTCGAAAAACTTGCGGTAATAGCAACCGCTGCGATTGCAATGAGGCTCTTAAGCTTGGAACTCATGACTTTCCGTTTCCTCTGGATTTGTCTTTTTGTTTTAGGGTTATGGTTTGCCACTAACCTTCATTTGTGAGCTTGGCACAGGCTTAGTTTGCAAGCATCCTGCAATATGTCTGCGCGCCCGACACATTGCCGGAATCTACCGGCATATTGTCGGCTTAAGACACGAGCGCTTCCACGGCGTTTACCAGATCTCCGCTCAGGTTATTCCGCGGGCATTGAAGTGAACAGGTTAAGCAAAAAGGCCGAATTCCCGCCGGGCTATCCGGGCGGAAATACGGCCTTTAGTGTGAAGCCGTTCAGACGTTTTACCGCAGAGCAGCCACAAAACTATCGTTCAGGACGCTGAGCAGATGATCGGCATTGTCGCGACTGAAAACCATAGATGGGCGCATCTTCAACACGTTATCATGTGGGCCTTCAGTGCCCATCAAAATGCCCCGCTGTCTTGCACCATCATTGATGCGTTTTGCGAGAGCGGTCGCGGGTGCCTTGGTCTTCCGATCCGTGACGAGTTCAATTCCGAGAAACAGACCCTGGCCACGAACATCGCCGATGATGTCAAAACGCGTTTGCATTTCGCGAAAGCCATCAAGCAGATAATTGCCGACATCGAGCGCATTTTTACGCAAGCCATCACGTTCGATAACATTGAGTACAGCAAGGCCTGCAGCACAAGAAACCGGATTGCCGCCAAATGTATTGAAATACTCCATACCATTGTTAAAGCTGTCAGCCACTTCCCGCGTTGTGACAACCGCCGACATCGGATGACCGTTTCCAATGGGTTTGCCCATGGTGACGATGTCAGGGACAACGTCTTGCAATTCGAAAGCCCACCAATGACTCCCCACACGACCAAAGCCGACCTGCACTTCATCGGCAATACACACACCGCCCGCAGCGCGAACCATAGCGTAGACTTCTTTGAGATAGCCTTCCGGCAGGAACACCTGACCGGCTACACTTGGAATGGATTCAGCCAGGAAGTATGCGGGTGTCCGGCCCTGATTGCGCATTGTATCGATATGCTCGGCAATGTTGCTGGCAAAGCGCTTGGCATGTTCTTCAACAGGCCAATCTTCCGGAGCATGATAGCTATCAGGAATGACGCCTTCAAACACATGTGCAGGGCGACCCTTTCCACCTTTGCGCTTATATTTATAAGGGCTGAGCTCGATGAGTTCCTGTGTCGTGCCGTGATAAGCCCAATCAAGCACAATCGCTTCATCGCAACCGGTATGATTGCGCGCCATTCTCAAGGCTAGGCTGTTCGCCTCGCTGCCCGAACAGGCAAATGATGCGACGGTGAGCCCTTCTGGCAAAGTTGCTGTCAGTCGCTCCGCATATTCCACAATGTTGTCATGCAGATAACGGGTGTTGGTATTCAACACTGCCGCTTGTCGGGCAATGGCCTCAACCACTTCGGGATGCGCGTGGCCAATGTGACAGACATTGTTAAAGCAATCGAGATAGGCACGCCCATGGTTATCGATAAGCCATGCGCCCTCCCCACGAACAAACTTGATCGGTTCGGAATAGGAAATCGACAGGTTTGGCAGCAGGATTTCTTTGCGCTTCTCGATGATTTCGGCACGCGTACGGCCATCCTGATGGAACGTTTCTGGTGGAATGCCAGCAAGTTCAGCGACATCCGGGAATAAATCTGCCCATACATCAAGATATGCAGATTCGCCGACGCCCAAAATCTCGGTTGCCGTCAGATTGACGTCTGTCGTCATTCCAAAATGCAGATGTGGTGTCCACCCGCCGTTCTCATGAATATCGCCCATATGACCGACGAGGTCACCAGCCTGAAGTTTCTGATCAGGCCGCAGACGCTCCAGCGCCTCGTGAGCCATGTGCCCCCAAAGCGTCACAAAAGGCGGGCAGCCTTCTGGGCGGTGTTCAAGTTTGACCAGGCCGCCATATCCAAGCGGCTCGTGTTCAATTTCAACGCTTATAACGGTTGCCGCCAGTGGCGTGTAAAGCGGAGTACCTGCTGGCATGAACAAATCCACACCAAGGTGATGAATGCGGCGCTGACCGCCGATGAAGCGTGATTCAAATGCCTTGTCTGTATAGACAGTTCGTTTTTCGCCCCAGGAACCTATGCCCAGATCAATGCTATTCTTTACACAAAAATCGTCCCACCACTTCGTGGCCTCTGTTGCACGCTGCTCGGCGGAAGCAACTGTCATGAAATGAGATGCATCCCCATAAGGTACAATCGCTTTGGTCATGGTCGCAGGCGCGGGACGCACGATTGAGGCAAAGGTTTTGGCGTTATCAGATACCCATTTGCGGACAGCGCCAGCACCATCGATGGCGTCAAAGCCGCAAGCTTTACGCAAAATGGCTGTCGCAAAGCGTGGGTTCATCGCATCCATTTTCTCCAGGAGACGCCAAGCTGGCGCCTCGCTGATGGCGAGATAAGGATTGTCGTCAGTCTTTTCCCGGCGTGAGGCTGAAACTGTGACGCTCGTTACGAGCCGCATCGCAATGAGGTCGAACAGCAGATCAACTTCTTCCGCTTTGAGCGGATATTTTTCATGGAACCCCGAAGCAAGTGTCGCCGCCGCGCCAATAGGGTCTTCCATGTCGAGCGCTGAGTAAGCACATGCAATCGCAACTTCCGCGATCAGCACTGTATGAACGGCATCACCAAAATCGATGAGACCAGCAATCTTTTCGTTGTCTTGGTTATCGACCAGAACATTCCAGTCATTTGCATCATTATGAATAACCTGTGCACGCAGACCTGCAAGCTTGGGTTCGATCAGAGTTTCAAAGCGAATGATAAAGCGCTCAAGCAGTGCTCTTTTGTCTGCATCGTCAATGAAGTGCAGGCGTGTACGCGCACGACCTGCATGACGAAGGTCCCAATCCAGGTCCCGGAGCGCACCGGGATGAATGAACCCCTGTAACGCGTGATCCAGTTCACCCAATGAACGGCCCAGATTGCGCATCAGATCGAATGTTCTGGTTACTTGCGCCAGCGGTGTTCCAGGGAGCCAGCCAACCAAACGCAGCGCATGCTTTTCGCCGCCTTCAGCAACGGCTTGGGCGAGGACGTCACCGGAAAGACTTGCTTTGAGATGCGGTACGGCCAATCTGGATTTTGCATTGGAAAGATGATGCAGCAGAGCCGTCTGAAACTCGCTCTCAACTTTCGGTTCGCTGGCATTAACGATCTTTAAGATCCAATCAGATTCCGTTCCGGTTTTCAGACGGAAATTACAATCACGCTCACTATCGAGCTCAGACGCGCTGGCACTTACGCCAAAAAATTCTTTGGCAAGCCTTTCGGCATCAATCGCTGAAAACTGTGGTGCGGGATGGGAGAGATCGGTCATAGCCAGTATTTTTCCAGGTTACATTTCTTAGCCGCAGCTTGGCATGCAAAGGATTTTCGGGCATCAAGTATCCTGTCGGGATAACCGGCACATTGTCGGAATAGACCGGCATATGTCCGGCCATGTGAATAGGGTGATAATGCGCGAACTTGATGCGAAAGATCGTGAAATACTGGCAATCCTGTCGAAGGAAGCACGTATTGCGTTGAAAACGCTTGCGGGGCGTATTGGGTTGTCGCGTAGTGCTACGAGTGAACGCGTCACTAATCTTGAGCGCAGCGGAGTCATAAGAGGATACCGCGCCGATATCGGTGAAATTGACGCAAATGTCATTCGCGCAGCGTTTTTAATCAATCTGCGACGGACCCCCGCACATGATCTGCTGGATATCCTCGCACGACACCCGGAAGTGCGCCGGGTATCATCAGTGAGCGGCCAGCTTGATCTGATCGTCGAACTGGAGACTGGTTCAATCGACGGTCTTAATCGGGTACGCGATTTGATTGCAGGGCATGATATGGTCGAAGATCTTACAACGGCCATTGTCCTGAGACGCGATATTGATCGCGAGTTAAATTAAAGTCAGTACGCGACCTTGAATGCCACTTATTATGACGCTATATTACGTCATAATAAGTGGCTTTTTTGGTAAGGAGACGATATCATGGGTCTCGCACAATATTCAGATAACGGTCTGTTCGCACCACGGAAAATCGCTGATGCGTTACGTACGACAAGCGATGAAGTTGCCCGTTCGGCAGGATTGGGACGCGATGCCGTACAGCGGAAAGACCGCGTACAATCTGACAAGACGCAGAAGCGGCTACGCGAGATGGTCGAGATTTTAAACAAGGTCGAGCCACGTTTTGGTTCAGCTCTTATGGCTTATGCGTGGTATCGTTCCGAACCATTGGCGGGCTTTTCAGGCCAGACAGCTATGCAACTGGTGCTCAATGGCAGGGCCAGTGAGGTTCTTGATTATATAGATGCTGTTGATGCCGGGGTTTATGCCTGACCGTGCCAATCAGCTATCAAGACAAACTTTATCGAGCCTTGAATCCTGTTTTTGCGCAGGAGCCTCTTTCCGGGCGGGGTGCTGAACTTTACGGCGGGCGCTTCAATCCCAAAGGGGTTTTGGCGCTTTACGCGTCCCTCAGCATCATGACCGCACTTCGCGAGGCCAATCAGGTTGGCAACCTGCAACCAACGACAATTGTGTCTTATGATGCAGAGGTCGAAACCATTTTCGACTGCAGGGATGAGCTTGCATTAGAAGAAATGGGAATGGACGCAGCAATGCTTGCGCATGATGGCTGGCGAGAGCAAATGCGATTGAAAGGTGAAGCCACGACGCAGATTTTTGCGAGACACTTAATCGCAGCTGGTTATAGTGGCTTGCTGGTGCGCAGTTTTGCAAAAGGTGCAAACAAGGATGATCTTAATCTCGTTCTTTGGCGGTGGGGCCCATCGCCCCCTTCCCGCCTCACCTTGATTGATGATGAAAACAGGCTCTCCCGCTAAAAAACGTCGAAAGCAGTTTCATAGTTTTTGAGGCGTAGCTCTAGTTAGCAAAGACACTTCCCGGATTCATTCGTCCGTTGGGATCCAACACACTACGCAATGATCGCATGAGTTCCATACGAACGGGGTCAGAACGCGTGGCAAGCTCGGAGACCAGCTTGCGCCCGATCCCATGCTCAGCAGAAAAAGTGCCGCCGAGTTCGTCAACAACGTCATGAACCTGCTTCATGACGTTAGCTGTCACGTCTGCTGGATCAGTAAATGCCGCCCATTCATCATGTGTGAAATGTGCAATGAAATGAATATTTCCATCACCAATATGAGACACAATCAGGATCGTTGCCTGAGGATAGATTGTATGGACAGCTGCAGTAGCACGTTTGATCATCAACGGTACGAGTGCTGGACGCACAGCAATGTCATGTGACAAGCTATGTCCATGCAGTTTATTGGCTTCCGACACCGAGTGCCTTAAGTGCCAGATGTCTTGCGCATGTGCTTCGCTTTGAGCAATGAAGGCATCTTCAACGAATCCGGCCTCAAACTGCTCTGCCAACCATTCTTCGAGAGCGACATGAAGCTCTGTCGTCGCGTCTGTACTACCCAGTTCGACAAGCAAGGACCAATCCGGTCGGCTTTCAAGCGGATGCCTCGAACGCGGTATATGTTGCAGAACCAGATCAACCTGTTCACCAGACAAAAGCTCCGCGGCCTGGACCGCAGTATCAAACCGGTCCTGCAAGCCCATCAGAATGGTTACCGCAGCATCGAGATTTGGCAAAGCAATCCAAGCATGTCCTGATGACCGCAGCACTGGCTGTAAACGCAGAGCCGCCGCCGTGATGATCCCCAGCGTGCCTTCAGCTCCGATGAAGAGGTTCTTTAAATCATACCCGGTGTTGTTTTTGCGCAATGCCTTCAAATCGTTCAATACGCGACCATCCGGCAGCACCACTTCGATGCCGCAGATCAGGTCACGAATAGGACCGTAACGAAGAGCACTGGTTCCTCCAGCATTGGTTGATGCCAGCCCCCCGATCTGTGCGCTGCCTTCGCTGCCAAGATGCAATGGAATACGACGATCAACGGAACCTGCGGCATCATGAGCTGCCGTCAGGGTCAATCCGGCTTCAACCACGATTACATTCGACGCTTTGTCAATTTCACGAACTGCATCCAAACGACGTAGACCCAGAACAATGGTACGTCCCAGACTTAGAGGGACTGCGCCCTGACACAATCCGGTATTGCCCCCTTGAGGAACGATCGTGCTGCCATGCTCACTGGCAATGCGCATTACGGAAGAAACCTGTTCAGTGGTTGCTGGCAAAACAACAGCGATTGCCTGTCCGGTCTCATAGCCACGCCAGTCAGTCAGGAACGGCTCTTTATCATGAGCATCAGTCAACACATACTGGCTGCCAACGGCCTGACGAAGGTCGTGCAGGAAAGCATCATTGGAGCTGGACTTAGACAACATTTTATTACCTGTGAAATTGAAAGCTCGTCTTTTGGGAAGTGGCGGTCAACCAACCCATTCGGATTGGCGAAGTGCAGAAATATCCTGGGCGCCGGCAAAGCCGAGAAACAAACGCAGTTCGTCCCTTAACTGTTCAACCATACGCACAACGCCGTCTGTTCCCCCTGCTGCAAGACCATAGAGAGGCGCGCGCCCAAGAAACACGCCATCAGCACCAGCCGCCAGTAGTTTTGCTGCATCAGACCCGCGTCTCACGCCACTATCGGCAAAAAGCGTTTTGTGAGGGCCCGCAGCATCCCGTATCCTTGGCAGAACGTCCAATGGCAGAGCCGCACTATCGAGATTGCGGCCGCCATGCGCCGATACCACCACGCCATCGCAACCTAAATCGAAAACCTCAATTGCGTCAGCTGCAGACAAAACTCCTTTGATCAGAAGTTTATGCGGCCAGCGGTGACGAAGCTCTCTGACGAAATCTCTATCAAGCACAGTGTCGAGAGCGAAGCGCGGATCACGGATGGAATCTGTCACTGCTTTCGCAACGTCCCCGGGATAATGCGCATAGGACGGGAATCCTTTGCGCAATAGATATCGTCCCATGACTCCAAGTGTCCAATGCGGATGAAGCATCAAGTCCACTGCCAGCGTGGCTGAAAATTGTAGTGGCACCCCAAAACCATTGCGTCGGTTATGGATCTTTTTAGGTGATGCTGGCGTATCAACCGTCAATACCAAAGTATCAACACCACATGCTTTTGCACGCTCAAGCAGTTTCCATGTTTCTGAACGATCACGCCAGACATAGAGCTGAAACCATAAGTCGCTATTGGGAGCTCCGGCCGCAATCTGCTCAATACTGGTCGATGACTGCGTTGCCACAACAAAAGGCAGCCCGGCTGCTTTTGCTGCGCGCGCCATGAGAACTTCCCCATCATAGCGGACCATTCCTGCCAGAGCGGTAGGAGCAATCACAAACGGACAGTTGTGTGTGCTCCCAAGGTATTGTGCAGACAGATCAGGCGTGGTGACTGGACGCAGGACGTGTGGAACAACACGGCGCTTGGCGAAACCATTATGAAGCGCCGTAAGGGCGGTTTCTGCTTCGGTTCCCCGATCAATATATTCAAACAAAGCGCGGGGGAGAAAGGCCTTTGCTTGTTCCCGCGCTTCTGCAAAATCCAGAAATTCCGCCCCGCCTGTCATGGACTATGCGATCCCTTCGGCGCGCAAACCTTCAACAGCCTTGAGTATTAGTGCCTGGGTTGCATCATTGGGTGTCTTCAAAGGCAAAGAGACAGGCCCCACTGGCAGGCTCAGCTGAGCCATCATTGCTTTCAACGGACCAGGATTAACTTCGTTGAACAGAGCTGCGAATGTTGGAAGGAGCTTCCGATGCAGCGCAATCCCTTCCGCATAATTCCCATCAACAAGCGTATCATGGATCTGTGTCCAGTAAGCTGGCAACATCGGAGCGCTGGCAAGAATGCCGCCCTTAGCACCATACATGATATGGATAGCGTACATCATGTCGTCGCCGGACAACAACGCGATACGATCACCAATCGCCGCAGACAAGCGGTTGAAATAATAAGCATCGGTATTGCAAATTTTTGCACCGATGATCGTACCATCTTCACCCAGCGTCTTCAGCGTTTCGACCGTGGTTACAAAGCTGGTTCGCGCAGGAACATCATAATAGACAAGTGGTAGATCAACAGTCTTTCGATAAGCGCGGAAATAGTCGATCACGCCCTGCTGGCTCGGAATAACGTAAAATGGGGTTACCAGCAGCAGCGCATCAGCGCCTGCTTCTTTAAACGTATTGCCATGATCTACAGCTTCAGCCCAGCCCGGCGAGACGACGCCGGCGACAACCGGAACGCGGCCATTCACAATCCGTACCGTTTCCTGCACGACTTCGAGCCTGACAGTGGCGGAAAGCGCGGTAAATTCGCCCGTGCCACCCACAGGCGCAAGCCCCTTCGCACCGCCAGCCAGATTTGCCTCAATAAGGACTTCCAGCTTTGCAACATCGAGTTGTCCGGCTTCAGTCAGTGGTGTTGGAATTGCGGGATACATTCCATGCAGATCATAGTGCTTCATTGTCGAATATCCGCTTCTGTCTGGTACTTTGATTAGTGCTCAACTTTGGAAAGGAAGCTCTTCAGGCGGTCCGTTTTAGGCTGGCGCAGTACTTCTTCCGGTGCGCCTGTCTCAACAACATGCCCGGCTTCCATGAAAATGACTTTTGACGCGACATTGCGTGCGAAACTCATTTCATGCGTGACGACAATCATTGTTGTTCCGTCAGCAGCCAACCCTTGCATGACATCAAGAACCTCACCCACCAGCTCTGGATCGAGCGCTGATGTTGGTTCGTCAAACAGCATAACTTCCGGCTCCAGCGCCAAGGCACGTGCGATAGCCACACGCTGCGCCTGACCACCAGAAATCTGATGCGGATAGAGACTGATTTTGTCAGACAGCCCAACTCGCTGAAGGAGTTTCATGGCCAGTTCTTGCGCTTGAGGCTTCGTCTTCAGCTTGTTCAGCAGTGGACCGGACATCACATTTTGCAGAACAGTCATGTGTGGGAAGAGATGGAAACCCTGAAAAACCATGCCAGTTTTGGCGCGAAATTCGGCTTTAACTCGCTCCGAGAACTTGCTCTTTGCGTGAAAATCCAGGCTGTTGCCTGCAATCTCAATAAGACCTTCCGTTGGCTGCTCGAGCAAATCAAGACAACGAAGTAATGTCGACTTACCACAGCCTGATGGCCCAATAAGAACGGCCACATCGCCACGATCTACTGAAAGATCTATCCCCTTGAGAACTTCATGCGTACCAAATGTTTTACGCAGGCTTTTGACGTTAATCATCGCATGACCCTCAATGTTTGATTTCGAAACGGTTCGCAATCAGCGTCACGGGAGTGAGGATCGCCAGATACAGCAATGCTGCAAACGTATAGACCTCAAGTGGTCTGTACGTTTCCATCGTCAAACTGCCAGCCGCATACATAAGATCAGGAACCGCCACCACTGAAAGAAGCGATGTGTTCTTAAGTTGCAGAATCGTCTGACTGACAATTGGCGGGATCATGCGTCGCGTTGCCTGTGGCAGAATGATATGTCGCATTTTCGTAAAATAGGAGAACCCCAAAACGGTCGATGCTTCCCATTGTCCGCGATCAATTGAGATCACGCCGGCCCGGAAAATTTCAGCTGCAAACGCACCCATGTAAAGTGTCAGGCCCAGTCCAGCTGCGAACCAATCTGGCAATGTGTAGCCGGTGAGCATCGGCAATGCATAGAAGAACCAGACGATCTGCACGAGTAGTGGTGTGCAGCGAAAGAGATGTATGTAGGCATTGATGACCCAGGTCAGAACAGGAATGCGGGATACTAAGGCGAGCCCTAATACGACACCGATGAGAAGACCTGCCAGCGACGTAACGAAGGCATAGGCCACCGTTACACCCATAGCATTGAGCCACAATTTTCCGTCCAGAATAACGGACCAGTCAAATTGGTACATCCGAATGCACTCCCATTTTTGCGGCCACACTGAATCCGGAACAGGCAGCCTTTTTTTCGCAGCTAGCTTGATTCGAAGTTGAAGAAAAGTAATTTCGCGTAAATAATTACTAATTAATCGTATTGTGATTAATTATAATCTATATACGATTACTTATGTTGATATGATGCTTAATTCCAATTTTAAATGATGGATTTTCGCGAAGAAATGATTTTTCGCTTGTCGTAGATATTGAGAAGATCACAAGGTGCAACCGGGCAATTTAAAGCTCTCTATAGAAGGGCACTTGAAGGGAAAATGATAATGATGAAGACGGTTGCAGCTGCGCTTTTGGCTTGTGCAAGCATTACAATGAGTGCGCCAGCAATGGCTGAATCGGTATGGGACAAGATCGAACGTACCGGTGAAGTTGTATGCGGCGGAGTCAGAAACTATCCACCGACATCGTTTCATGTGGGTGGAGAACTCGAATATGCCGGTTACGGACCACGGGTCTGCCGCAAGATGGCCGCGGATCTGGGTACGGCCATGGGTAAAGAGCTCAAGCTGAAATGGCGTGAAGTGACATGGCAGAGCGTTGTGCTCGATTTGCAGTCTGGTCGCCTTGATATTTTTCCAGGTATGACGGCAACGGAAGAGCGCAAAAAGGCTTTGGCCATGGCTGGCCCCGTTTGGCAGATGTCGGATTGTGTCATTGGCGCCAAGGGCAAAGAGCCTATGGCGACATGGGAAGAATACAATTCGCCCAATGTTACATTCGCCATGGTCACAGGCGCAGCACAAACTGCTTTCATCAAGCAGGACATGCCAAACGCCAAGGTCATGAATCTTAAGGAAATGAGCGAGGCGATCATGGCTGTGCAGTCTGGCCGTGCTGATTACATGCTGCAGGAACTGCCGATCTGCATAAAAACTTTTGAAAGCGCACGTGGCATTTTCTCAAGCTACAAAGTGCCAGAACCAGTCCACGGCATTCCTGTTTCAGCTGCGACCCGTAAGGATGAAGACAGCCGAGTTCAGGAATTCCTCCAGAAATGGGCAGACGAAAACCGCTCGAACCAGGCAATTGTTCCGTTACTCCTTGAAGGCTTCAAGGACGCTGGCATGGATACTTCCGCCCTGCCTGAAGGCATTCGTTTCTAAAGCAACCGGGAAAGGTGTCGGTATCGACACCTTTCTTCCTCCTGTCTCGTGGTGTGCAGCATTCAGTTAGCAACGATCAGGAGAATCTTTAAGCTATCTGAGAATAAGTAATAATTATTGACTAGATGATGGTATCGGGAATGCCATGTCAGAGGAGAGGTTGAGCTAATCATGGCAAAGAACGATGAAGAACATGACGACCCTATGATGGTCAGAGCGGTTGAAAAAGCTTTTCGTGTTCTTGAGACATTCGACCCGGTTCATTCTCGCCAAACTCTGACGCAACTGGCTCAACGCGCCGGTATCGACCGCTCAGCGGCACAGCGTTTTGCCCATACATTGCTACATCTTGGCTATATTCAGAAAGTGCCGGGTAGCAAGACCTATGAGCTGGCGGCCAAGTCTCTTAACATGGCTTACCGCTATACACGCTCCAGTTTACTCGTGCAGAGAGCACATCCCTATTTACTCCATCTCAATCGCAGCACAGGAGAGACAATTTCCCTCACCTTGCTCGACGACACCGACATTATCTATCTCGCACGTTATCTTTCCTCAAACACGCTTGATAATGATGTCATTGTTGGCAGCAGATTGCCGGCATATTGCTCTGCAGCCGGATTGGTATTCCTGGCTGGTCTTGATGATAGCAAAATCCACGACATTCTGGCGCGCAGCGACTTACGAGCCTATACGCCTAAAACGGTTTTTGATCCGGAGAAAATCTGGCGGCGGATATATGAAACGCGTCAGCGCGGTTTCGCTATCGCAGAAGAGCAGGTCTATACCAACGATATTGCATTGGCTGCGCCAATTTACTTGCCGGATGGGCATACAACCGCTGCCGCCGTCCTTGCCGCATCAAACCTGCGCTACAACGAAGACACTTTGATAAGGCAATTTGTTCCTATGATGATTTCAGCGACGCGCTCGGTTACGCAAATTTTGACGTAAGCGTCTAATGAACACTATGAAGACGCAGTTTCAACACGGTTCTTTCCGTGTGATTTCGCTTCATAAAGTGCCATGTCGGCTTTACGCAGAATGCTGTCGAATGATGACGATGAATTTTTCTGCTTAGCCACACCGATCGATACAGTCACTTTTATTTCGACATTACCGATGAAAAACACATCTTTTTCAATTTTCTTTCGGATCGCTTCTGTCGCTGTTATGGCCAGCTGACTGTTGGCTTCACCGAAAATTATCACGAACTCTTCCCCGCCAGAGCGCGCGACGAAATCTCCGTTCTCCATTGACGCCTGTAAGCGAAAGGCAACATGTTTGAGAACCCTGTCGCCAACATCATGGCCATGGCTGTCGTTGATCAGCTTAAAATTATCGATATCAAGGACCGCCACCGCGTGATGAACTTCACACGCGCTGGTGGCTTCAAATCTGTCGGCACCGACTTCATTCAAAGTTCTGCGATTGGGCAGTCCAGTTAAATAATCCTTGGAGGCGGCCCGCTCCCATCGGCGCCTTATCTGGTCGGTGCACATCAATATAAAGGCGGTTGTTCCAATGATGGGAAGAACGGCAAGGAACAGCGGCGTGACCGCGTTCATCCAGTTGGTATTGTCTGCAATGTCCAAGGCAGCACTGGGACTGATGCCCACGTAAAAAAGTGCACGGGCGGCGGTAGCGCTCAGAGCGGCAATGTATAGAGATAGCAACATCACACGGCTGCGCGATCCATCGCTATAACGCCGGTTGGCGAGGATACGAATACTGGCTGCCATCAACCAAATCCATACAATGGAGACGATAACAATACGCGCCAGTGTATTGGGCATAACAATCACAAAATACGTGAAAGGTATCATTGCGAGGATGGAAACCACCCAGGGGAACAGAATGCTTTTCAGGTTATGAAACTGTCTTATCGCCGTATAATACAGGCACAGACCCGCGAAGAGGCAGGCGTTTGCTATGGTTACCGTCACGGCGGGCGGCGCAATTTTACTGGCCGCAAAAATAGCGCACCCGAACGCGACGAGCAAAGTCGCCCACATCCAGTTCATTGCAGCAGGTCGCAGTGACACCGGAAAATCGCGATTGATGGCGCTCAGCATAGCGCCGTTGGCAAGGATAATCAAAGTGACGGTTAGAAAAACCGATTTGGCGTCCACCTCTCCCTACCCCCAATCAATTCGATCTGCCTATACTCAATGCAGTCAGCTTAAGAATTCTCTCAACACGTCGAAAGTGTGATCACCATGATATGTTGTTTCGCCTGCACACACTGCGTCATATGAACTGCCACCCGAACCTCCAAACGAATGCACCTCTTCAAACCAATTGGAACTTCATAGTTCGATGATCAATGTATCTCAAAATATATTAGCGCGCTGATATTCAGCAAAGGTTCATAAACTTTCAGCTAACGATTTCGTGATGTCGCCGAACTTTGCTCTAAATCGACCAATAATGATGACGACACAAAAAGCCATATTTGATCGGGCTTGATGAAATAAGGCGTGTGCAATTTCTGCCTTCAAGGAGAGGGATAATGACTATTCGTTCCAAGCTTCTCGCAACGGTTGTCGTACCGGCGCTTTCAGCATCCATAATGATGCAGCCGGTTCAGGCCGAAACATCGGCTGCATCAATCATCCTCGCGCAGGATAGCAGCGAGCAACCCTCCGATGATCAATCATTGCGTCAGCAACAGGCAGAAGAAATGGAACGGGCGGCAGAAGAAGCCCGCCGTCAAGCCGATGAACAGCAGCGCGCAGCAGAAGAAGAAAACCGTCGGATAGCGGAAGAGCAGCAGCGCGCAGCTCAGGAAGAAGCCGACCGTCAGGCAGCGGAGCAGCAACGTGCGGCCGAACAGGCGCAGCGCGAAGCCGCCGAACAGCAACGGCAAGCCGATGAGCAGAATGCAATCGCAGAGGAAACGCGTCGAAAAGAAGCTGAGGATGCTGCCCGACAAGCTGCCGAGCAACAGAAAGCAGCAGAAGAAGAAGCCAGACGCGCAGCGGATCAGCAGCAAAAAGCAGCTCAAGAAGAGGCTGATCGACAAGCAGAAGAACAAAAACGTGCGTCCGAACAAGCCCAACGGGAAGCTGCAGAACAGCAGATGAGTGCCGAGCAGCAGAAGGCAATCGACGACGAAGCAAAAAGGCAGGCGAGAGAGGCTGCAGAGCAGTCCAAGCCAACCGAAAAGCCAGATCAGCCATCGGAGCCAACTCAATCTGAAGAAGCGCCCGCGGCACCCACTGATCAGGAACCTGTAAAGCAGCCGGAAGAGCCAACCGCCCCTCAGGTGCAGCCTGAACAACCTGCCCCAAAGACGCCTGCCTCAGATGAAAAGCCTCAGGACGCTGAACCGGCTCCAGCGGAACAACCAGATCAACAGCAACCGCAGCCGGAGCCGCAGCCCGAACAAGAAGCACAACAGCCTGCGAACAATTTGCCAGCAGAACCTAAGGCTGAAATTGTTGACGAACGGACAACCGAGCAAAATCAGGAGATCGCGAAAGATCCCGCCAGCACGGATGAAACCGTCGTTTTACCAGTTGAAAACGGCGCTGCAATTCTTGATAGCGACAAGGACGCGGACAATTCCGGTGGTAATCAGTCTCGGGAAGAGCGTCGCAAACAACGTGAACAACAACGCGCGGCTGACGAACAAAAAATGCCACCACCTACCGATGATGCCGCAGCTCAGGTAGAAATCCCCGCAGATTTGAAGGCTGCTCTGCCTCAGAAAATCGAAGCCAATCTCAAGGAAGAAGGTACGCGCATCAAGGATGCGCCAGCGTTCGTCGTTCCCGACACTACTAATATCTTCAACAACACGGTTATAAATAATACCGTCATTAACAACACAACCGTCAACAATGTGACGAATGTAAAGGTTATCGAGCAGATCGATAACCGCGTCATACTGGAGACAGGCGACCGTATATTCGTCCGCGGAGATGATCGCCCTCGCCTGCGCCGCGACGCTGAACGCACTTACTATGATGAGTTGCCGCGTGGTCGCTTGCGCGAAACCATTGTGCGTCCCGGTGGATACGAGATCGTGACGGTCTATGACCGCTACGGCGATATTTTACAGCGCTCGCGTATTGATCGTGATGGAAATGAATATTTGATGATCTATGCGCCAGAGTATGACGATAATCCCCGTGCAGCGATCTTCGATGTCGGGTATGATCTGCCTCCTATGCGGCTGACCATTCCGGTCAACGATTATATCATTGACGTTGCAGCAGACCCTGAACGTGACTTCTATGATTTCCTCGCTTTGCCACCTGTCGAACGTGTTGAACGCGTCTATACCATCGATGAGGTTCGCCACTCCGCTCGCTTGCGTGACAAGGTGCGCCGTATCGATCTGGACACCATTCATTTTGCTACCGGTAGCGCAGAGGTTTCGTTGTCACAGGCTAAAACCCTTCGCAAAGTTGCAAGCGCGATGCAAAAAGTGCTGGCCAAGGATCCAGGCGAAACTTTCTTCATCGAAGGTCATACAGATGCCGTGGGTTCTGATCGTTCAAATCTTGTGCTTTCCGACCAACGGGCGGAATCTGTCGCAAGTCTGCTGACGGAAGTTTATGATATCCCAGCAGAAAATCTTGTAACGCAAGGGTATGGCGAACGGTTTCTGAAAATCCGTACGCAAACAGCCGAACAGGAAAACCGCCGCGTAACAATCAGGCGCGTAACACCATTGGTCCGTCCTGTGGCGCAGCGTTAGAGCGTTTCCCTGACTGATTGGATCGGATGGCTTTGCAAATCAGTGACTTTCTGATTCAAGCTATCTGCCGATGGAGGTCGGCAGATATGTCGCGAGCCCTTTCCATTGATCTTCGCATACGTGTAGTTGCCGCCGTTGACGGCGGCGCATCGCATCGAGATGCTGCTGAGCGTTTCGGTGTGAGCGCAGCCAGCGTTAGCCGTTGGCGTAACCTGCAACTCCAGCAGGGAAATGTTCGCCCCGGTCCACTGGGCGGTGACCGCAATTCCTACAAAACAGAAGCTCATGCCGATCTGATCATGACCTGGCTCGGCACGCACCGGGATGGCACCCTTTTCGAACTCCGCAATGACTTGGCTGCCCAAGGCATCGTAATCAGCAAGTCGGCATTGCATCGCTTTCTTGTCCGGCACGAACAAACGCGCAAAAAAAGACTGGTCATGCGATAGAGCAAAGCCGACCGGACGTTCTGGAAAAGCGGCAATGCTGGTTCGAGGATTAACTCGATCTCGATCCAGAGCGGCTCGTGTTCATCGATGAGACCTGGACGGCGACCAATATGGCTCGTAGTCATGGGCGATGCCGCAAAGGTGAGCGGTTGCGGATGGGGTTTCCTCACGGTCATCGCAAGACGACCACATTGGTTGCGGGGCTGCGCAACACGGGAATGGTCGCGCCACTTGTCATCGACGGCCCCATCAACGGTGATTGGTTCGAGGCGTATGTCGCTCAGGTTTTGGCTCCTACATTGAAACCAGGTGACGTTGTCATCCTCGATAATCTGTCCAGCCACAAACGGCCCGCAGCAAGGGAGTTGATCGAGGCGGTCGGCGCGACAATGATGTTCCTTCCGCCCTACAGCCCAGACTTCAACCCCATTGAAAAAGCCTTCTCTAAGCTGAAGGCGCTTTTACGAAAGGCTGCCGAGAGAACAGTCACTGGGCTTTGGGATCGCATCGGCAAGTTGATTGATCTGGTCGAACCGCAAGAGGCGCAGAATTACTTCAACTCGTGCGGATACGATCCAACTTGAAAGGGAAACGCTCTAAGTCGACTTGAGTTAGTTCGGTCAGGCACAAACACTGACCGAACTAATCTGAGCTAGAGTGGCTCAAGCGGGGACGAATTGCACCTTCATCGTGGCAGGGTCGCCACTTTGCTTTGTAAAAAATGGCAGCATTTCTTCAATCGGCAGGCGATGCGATACCAGACGTGCCATGTGGCCTTGATCGTTCTGAAGAATTGACAATGCTTGCGGAATATTACGGTTTAGCGAGTGCGAACCAGCAATGCGTATCTGACGGCGGAAAATCTCAAACGGTGCCACTGAAATACGCGCGTCAGGTGCACATACGCCAAACACCAGTACCGTTCCACCATCTGCCGTAAAGCCAACCATACCTTCCGCAACCTTGGCAATTCCAGTTGCATCAGCGACAAAATCGAAGCCTTTCTTCCGCGCTTCAAGTTCATCTGAGCCAGAAATAACTGGCTCAAGCCCAAGGCTCTCAGTGAATGCAAGCCGGTGTTCGTTAATATCGGCAACAGCAACGTTCGCTACACCTTGTGCTTTGAGCGACAGCGCAAGCAGCAAGCCAATCGGCCCGGCGCCAAATACCAGTGCTGTCTCAGCTCCTTGCGGACCGGGTTTCAGTTCGGCTGCTCCAAGTCCATTGAGCACACAAGCCAGCGGTTCTGCCAGAGCGGCAACATCGAAAGGCAGATCACCGATGAGATGCAGATGTCGCGCGTTCACAAGGCTCTTGTCCGCGAAACCACCATTATGCGTCACGCCATAAGCCTTCAGGTCCGAGCAAAGATTTGTCAGACCCTTCTGGCAGGCACGGCAATGCCCACAGGGTATATTCGGATCGACCGCGACGCGATCCCCGGGCTTAACGTTGGTTACGTCCTCAGCAACAGCAAGTACAACACCAACATATTCATGTCCCGGCACGAGCGGAAATGCACTGGAGCCATAGCGTCCATGCAACACGTCGATGTCGGTATGACACAGACCCGACGCTTTGACATCGATCAAGGCATGACCGGGCTTTAGCTCGGGGTCGGGCAATTGGGCGAGCTCCGCAACGCCATGCCCGGTAAAATATATGGCTTTCATTTCTGCACCTTGGAGCACATTGCGAAAGCCACAAACGGCTTTCGACAAAAATTCGCGTTAGAACAAACGGCTAGAACACGGATCTGATTCAATCGTGCTCTAAGAGATGGTTCAAGCCATCCAGTTGCCACCATCGACACCAAAAGTCTGTGCGAGGATGTAGTCGCTGTCAGATGAAGCAAGGAATAAGGCCATGCCTGTGATATCTTCGGGCGTGGCAAAGCGACCAATTGGCACCGATTTAGCAACAGCCGCTTTCTTCTCGCCGGGCTTTAGTCCTTCCCACTTGGCAAAATTTGCATCGACCACTTCCCAATGTTCCCCATCGACAACGCCCGGTGCGATCGCATTGACCTGGATGTTGTGCTTGACGAGAGCAAGTGCTGCCGACTGGGTGGCCGAGATAATCGCAGCTTTAGACAGGCAATAAAGCGTCACCAATGCTTCACCACGACGGCCGGCCTGGCTCGCCATGTTGATGATTTTACCACCGCGCCCGCGCTCTATCATCACATTCGACACCGCTTTCATCATGAAAAGCGGACCTTTGAGATTGATGCCGAGTACGCGTTCGTAACTGTCTTCGGTGATCGCATTGATCGGTGCCATATCGAAGATAGCCGCGTTGTTGACCAGAATGTCTATGCCACCATATTCCTTATCGATATCGGCCACGACTTTCTCGATATCTGCAAGGTTAGTCACATCGAGCTTAACCGCCTTCACAGCACTGCCCAGACTGCGCGCCGCCTCTTCTGCGCGCTCAATATTGATGTCGGCGATGATGACTTTCGCGCCCTCACGCGCATAGGCTTCTGCAAAGCCAAGACCGATACCACGTGCGGCACCGGTGATAAGGGCAACCTTGTCTTTTAGTCTCGTGGACATGCTCATGGGAAGTCTCCGGGAGAGTTATTCACTGCACTCAACGGTGCGTTTTCTTTTCAGAAAGCAGAAGTGGATGACGCTCACGCCGTTCAAGCGCCAATCCATCAGATTTGAAGAGATGTGCGTCAGCCGGGTTAAAGCCAAGCTTGGCGACTTCATGGGTGCGTGCAGTGCTGCCACCGCCAGCTTCAGCGACGATCAGGTCTTTCGCAGCCGAATTCTGTACATAAAGATACGTTTCACCGCCCAGACGTTCGACGACCATAATCTCACCATCCAGAGTGCCATCACTTGCCGGATGAAGATGTTCAGGACGAACACCAAGAACCAGTGATGCACCGATATCGACTCCGTTGCTCTTAACTGGCACCGTCACGCTATTGCCGTTGGCAAGTGCGACGGTAACGCCATTTGCATCCACTGTTTTCACCTTAACATCGATGAAGTTCATGGTTGGCGAACCGATGAAGCCCGCTACGAATTGATTGACGGGGTGATGATAGAGCTCAAGCGGTGAACCAAGCTGCTCAACCTTGCCATCACGCAGAACGACAATCTTATCAGCAAGCGTCATCGCTTCGACCTGATCGTGTGTCACGTAGATCATGGTTGCATTCAGGCGATCATGAAGACGAGCAAGTTCAATACGCATCTGCACGCGCAGCGCTGCATCAAGGTTCGACAGCGGTTCATCAAAGAGGAAAATCTTCGGCTCACGAACCATGGCGCGACCAATGGCAACACGCTGGCGTTGACCACCTGAAAGCTGACCTGGCTTGCGATCTAAAAGCTGATCGAGCTGAAGTGTCTTCGCCACCTCTTCGACTTTCCGGTCACGCTCTGACTTGGGAATTTTTGCGAGTTTGAGTGCGAAGCCCATATTGTCACGCACATTCATATGCGGATAAAGCGCATATGTCTGGAAGACCATCGCCAAACCGCGTTCATCCGGCGGCACATCATTACATTGCTGGCCATCAATGGTGAGATCACCCCCGGTGATTTCTTCAAGCCCGGCAATCATCCGCAATAGCGTGGACTTACCTGATCCAGATGGACCGACAAAAACCACAAACTCACGGTCTTCAATATTAAGATCAACGCCTTTGATGACATCAACATTGCCGTAGGATTTGGTCGCATTATGGAAAGAAAGCGTGGCCATGGGGTTCCCTTTATTTCACGGCGCCGAAGGTGAGACCGCGCACCAGCTGGCGCTGGGTGATCCAACCAAAGACAAGAATTGGCGCGATGGCGAGCGTGGAAGCCGCCGAGAGTTTTGCCCAGAACAGCCCTTCCGGCGATGAGAAGGACGCGATGAAGGCGGTTAACGGACCGGCCTTGGATGCCGTCAGATTGAGGCTCCAGAATGCTTCGTTCCAGCAAAGAATAATCGAGAGAAGTGCGGTGGAGGCGATGCCTGGCAAGCTGAGCGGCAGTAGCAGATAACGGATCTGCTGGCCTACTTTTGCACCATCCATGCGACTGGCTTCAAGAATTTCATGCGGCACTTCCTTGAAGAAAGAATAGAGCATCCAGACCACAATAGGCAGATTGGACAATGTGAAGATGATAATGAGGCCGGTGCGAGTGTCGAGCATTCCACTGTCGCGGGCGAGCAGATAGATCGGGACCAAAACGCCCACAGCTGGAAGCATCTTGGTTGAAAGCATCCAAAGCAAAAGATCCTTGGTACGCTTACCCGGGAAAAATGCTGCTGCATAAGCCGCGGGCACCGCGATGATGAGTGAGAGGATCGTTGCCCCCACGCTTTCAACGACACTATTCATCGCATAGCGGAAGTAATCCGCTCGCTGATTGACCGCCTCGAAGTTCTCAAGAGTTGGAGAAAATAAAAGCTTTGGCGGTGCCACAGCGTCGATTTCAGTTTTGAATGCTGCGAGCAACATCCAAAGGATCGGAAAAAACATCAGGAGCGCCACAATCCAGCCAATGATACCGGCGGAGACTGTGGCCTTGTTGAATTTACGTTTTGCAGCCATCTCAGCCTCCTAATTATCCAGATTGCGCGCGACTGTGCGGATGAGGAAAAAGGCGACAATATTGGCAAGGACGATAGCAATAACGCCCGCAGCCGATGCGCCGCCGATATCCCATTGCAGCAGCGCTTTGAGATAGATGAAATAGGTGAGCGTAGTGGTGGCGATACCAGGACCGCCCGAAGTGGTCACAAGAATTTCTGCAAAGATCGATAGAAGGAAGATGGTCTCAATCATGATGACGACCGAGATCGGCCGCAACAAGTGAGGCAGAATGATGTAGTAAAACATCGCCGGCCCCTTGGCTCCGTCAAGGCGGGCTGCTTCCATCTGCTCGCGATCCAGCGACTGCATCGCCGTCATCAGAATAAGTGTCGCAAACGGTACCCATTGCCATGAAACAATCATGATGATTGAAGTCATTGGGAATTGCGAAAACCAGTCGATAACCGGCAGGCCAAAACTGCGCGAAATAAAAGCAAAGAAGCCGTTCACCGGATGCATCAGCAGGTTTTTCCAGATCAGCGCAGACACTGTTGGCATGACAAAAAATGGCGCAATGACCAGAAGCCGCGCTACGTTTTTGCCGAAGAAATCCTGATCGAAAATAACGGCGAATAAAACGCCCAGTACAATAGATATGGCAAGGACAGATCCAAGCAGGATCAATGTATTAGCAATGGCAGACCATAGTCCTGGGTCCGAAAGAAGAAACGAATAGTTCGATACGCCCGCAAAGCCCGTCACAAATGGATTGATCAGATTATAATACTGGAATGAAAACCACAGCGTCATCGCCAGCGGCACAATCATCCACAAAAGCAGTACAATCACAGCTGGCGCGAGCAGAGGACCGGTACGGATACTACGGCGCGATCTGGATGCAAAACGAGATTTGGTGCCGGTGACGGCAACGTTGTCAGATGGCATTGAATGCCCCTCCCTTCCCGCTCATGCTCTCACTCCACTAAGAGCCTGCGAAAATTACAGCGGTTCCGATTGAGATTAAATCGACGGAACCGCTCTAACTCTTCGTTTCGACGCATTATCCCAAACAAAGCCGTTTCACGATTTTGTTTGGAACACTCCAAACTTGCTGCCCTTTTGCAATCGGACAGCAAGCATTGGCTTCCTGACTACTTGATGTAGCCGGCCTGCGTCATCATTTGCTCAGCCTGTCGCTGTGCGCCATCAAGAGCCGCATCAACACTTTGCTGGCCAGCAACAGCTGAAGAAATCGCCTGACCAACAATCGTACCGATTGCCTGGAATTCAGGAATCGCTACAAACTGAATACCTGTGTAAGGAACAGGGTCCTTGGTAGGCTTCGTTGGGTCAGCAGACTCGATCGCCTTGAGAACAGTTGCAGCAAAAGGCGCGGCCTTCTTGTAGTTCTCATTAGCATATGTCGATTGACGAGTGCCCGGAGGAACAGCGACCCAACCTTCCTTCTCACCAACCAGCTCCACGTATTTCTTGGAGGTAGCCCATTTGAGGAACGACTTTGCGGCTTCCGCCTTGCTGGTTGAGGCCGGGATTGCAAGGTTCCATGACCATGCCCATGCCGAGCCATTCGGCGTCACCTCAACAGGCGCCTTGGTAAAAGCGACTTTATCGGCTACCTGGCTCTGTGTCTTGTCGTAGATGCGCCCTGCTGCGGATGTCGCATCGATCCACATAGCGCAATGGCCAGTCGAGAAGAGGGCCTGATTTTCGTTGAAGCCATTGGACGTGATTCCGGGAGGGCCTGCTTCTTTCATCAGATCGACGTAGAAGCTAATTGCCTTCTTCCATTCGTCCGAATTGATTTGCGGTTTCCACTGCTCATCGAACCAACGTCCGCCATATGTGTTTACGAGCGTGCCAAGATAGGCCATGTTTTCGCCCCAGCCCGGTTTGCCTCGCAGGCAGAGACCGTACTGCTCTTTGGACTTATCGGTGAGCTTGGTCGCAAATTCCTTGATCTGCTCATAGGTCGGCTCATCCGGCATTTTGAGGCCGGCTGCTTCAAACAGATCCTTGCGATATAGGGTAAACGAGCTTTCTGCATAGAAAGGTACGGCGTAGAGCTTGTCCTCTACTGTCAGGCCCGCACGAACAGGCTTGATCAGATCGTCATAATCATAATCGTCGCCGAGATCATCCACCTCAAGCAGCCATCCTGCTTTACCCCAGATTGGCGCTTCATAACCACCGATGGTCATGATGTCGAACTGGCCGCTTTTGGTTGCAATGTCGGTGGTAACACGCTGGCGCAGAACGTTTTCTTCAAGAACTACCCAGTTAAGCTTGTTGCCGGTTTCCTTTTCCCATTCCGTCGAAAGCTTCTGCATGATGATCATGTCAGCGTTGTTCACGGTGGCAATGGTCAATTCTTCAGCTGAAGCAGCCCCCGAAAGAATGGCTAGCCCCGCAACTGACGCAATTAGCCCAGCTACATAAGATTTGGTTCGCATCTCGTCTCCTCCTTTACGAATGCATAGCAAAATTCTTACATGTGTAAAATTTATGAACAGTAGTTTGCTTCTTGTCAAGCGAGGCTTTTATGCAAGTTCAGAAGACTGATATGCTATCAGCAAAAGCTCATTTACGATAAGAAATATTCTGCTTTTTTGCCCGCACATGCACGGTATTCGCGCTCGCCCATCTCCGGGCAAATGAGATTATTAGTTTTACTTCAAATAGTTATATGGAATACATCGCATTCAAAATTTTAGATAATAAGTGATGAGGTTCAAAGACCATCATCGCGACTTTCGCACATCGGGAAGCCAGGCATCAATCAGCGACCTTGATCATGCGATATACGACTTTGGTGGTAATCTCTCTGCAAACTAACGATCTGAATTCAGCATCAGGCTGAACCGCGCATGATAAGGTGACTATCAAGCCGGCGCACTTCCGTTTCAATGGCCGCACCGCTTTCTTGGGCATTGATACGTGAGAACAGCATATCAAGCCCCAGCTGAGCAATATTGCGATAATCCTGCGCTACAGTTGTCAACGGCGGACAAGTGAAGCGACTAAGAGGGTGATCATCGTGACCAGCCACGCGGAAATCACAACCTTCTTCGCGTCCGACATGGCGTCTGCGTTCAAATGCAGCGGAGATCACGCCGAAGGCAAGGCGATCATTCGCACAAAGTACAGTTCGGGTTGGAAAGCCGCCGCGATCAAGAATTCGCCCTGCTTCCTGATATCCGAGCTCTTCAAAATTCCAGTTCTTGGCAGTCATTGGCAGAACAATGGGTTCAGTTCCAAGTCGTTCCATAGTTGCGATATAAGCCGCACGACGGTCGAGTGCATTCTGATTAACGGCAGGCATCTCCAAAAAACATGGATGCTCTCCCGTACGACACAAATATTCGGTTATATTGCCGATGCTTTGACGATTATCAGTGCCGACAAAAGGCTGATCTTCGCTGATGCGATTATCGAGGAAGACTACCGGCATTGAATTCGAAAGGCTGGCCAGCAGTTTGGCGTCCGTATCAAAACCGAGCGGCGCCATAAGAACGCCCGCAATCTTGAGCGACATCAACGTGCGCATAGCGCGTGCTTCCAGCTTTCTGTCACCATGCGAGGACAACACAATTGTCCAATAGCCTTCAGCCAGACAACGCATTTCGATCTGACGGATTATTTCCGCGTAAAAGGGGTCAGAAATATGCGGAACAATGACGCCAATGTTTTTTGGCTTCTTCCTGTTAAGGCTGACAGCAAAGATATTGGGTTGATAATTGTAGTCTTTAAGCGCCCTTTCAATACGGGCCCGGGTAGAAGGCTTAACACTCTCAGGATTGTCAAAATATTTAGACACAGTGGGACGAGACAGGCCGCTTGCCACAGCAAACTCCTCCATCGTCCTGATCCTGTTATCACCCATTATACGCTCTTCCCGATCCAGCCAGAACTATTAACTGACAGGCCTATTTTCTTTCTATGCGTAAATTTATTTTTACATAGAAGCAACACGAATTTATCTTCCGTACCGTTTTGCCCCTGATTTCCCATGAGAATTTCAACGGAAATCGGTGAATTTACAGGCTTTAAATCGTTATAATTTTTACACGTGACAATTTTTATATTGACTCGCTGAACAAGCTCTATCATGTCTAAGGAAAGCTCGGTGTTGGGCTCGTGAAGGAACCTGCCCTTCAGGGAGGTTTCAAGATTGGAAACAGTCTTGAGCCCGCAGGGAAATGTTATTTGTGTCCCCAGTCAGAAGGACGATCCGGTAAATGCCGGTTCTATTCGGAGGAAATCATGTTTCGCAAATCGCTCAGCCGCATTCTCTTTTCCGGTGTCGCTATCGCTATGATGGCGGGTGCTGCTTCTGCTGAAGGCATTGGCGCGTCACTCCTTACCCAGCAGCATCCTTTCTACATTTCGCTCGCAGACGCGATGAAGAAGGAAGCGCAGACCCAGAATGTGCCGCTCGAAGTGTCTATCGCCAATCAGGATTTGAGCAAGCAGCTCGCCGATGTCGAAGATTTCATCACCAAGGGCGTTGACGTCATCATTATCTCGCCGGTTGACAGCAAGGGCGTGCGCTCGGCAATCAACAAGGCTGAGAAGGCAGGCATCAAGGTCATTACCGTTGACGTCCCTGCAAACAATGTTGAGGTGACATCGTTCGTTGGTACTGACAATTTCGCCGGCGGTGAAAAAGCTGGTGAACTGATGGCAAAGTCCATTGGTGAAAAAGGCGATGTTGCCGTCATCGAATATCCGACCGTACAGTCGGTGGTGGATCGCGTTGAAGGCTTCAAGAAAGCCATTGCTAACTATCCGGACATCAAAATCGTATCGGTCCAGCCAGGCATCACCCGTTCTGAAGCCCTGTCTGCAGCTCAGAACATCATTCAGGCCAACCCCGACATCGTCGGCATTTTCGGCTTTGGCGATGACGCAGCTCTCGCAGCGGCGTCCGCTGTGAAGGCTGCCAAGCTTGACAAGCAGGTAAAAGTTATCGGCTTTGATGGCATGGAAGAAGCCCGAAACGCTGTGAAAAACGATCCGGTCATGGTTGGCGTTATCGCCCAGTATCCAGACCAGATGGGCAAGGTTGCAGTTGAAACAGCTGTCAAAGTGATCAAGGGCGAAAGCGTGCCGGCCAAACAGCCAATCGTACCTGGCGTTGTCACCAAAGACGGCGAAACCAAGTAACACCGCGTGAAACGGCGGCACTCCTCCCAGTCGCCGTTTCCATTCCGCGCGCGGCAGCTTGAGCGACACCACACGCCAGAGCTGCCGCGGCGCACTCATTGACAGCAGACTTTAAGCGTTCCACGTTTCTTAGCGCGCTCATCTGCAGTATAACGGAGAGCGGAGGCCTAAAATGACAGCCACCAGTTCCGCACAAGATATAAGCCCGAATTTGATGACCGATACAGTGCTGGAGATCCGCGACATCGCTAAGTCGTTCGGTTCGGTAATTGCGCTTAAGCGCATGAACCTGACTGTGCGTCGTGGGCGTGTGCACACACTTTTGGGTGAAAACGGCGCGGGTAAATCCACGCTGATGAAAATCCTGGCCGGTGTTTTCAAACCAACATCTGGCACGATCATACTCAAGGGTGCGCCTTACGCGCCCAGGAACCCGCTTGATGCCCGTTCCCATGGAATTTCGATCGTCTTTCAGGAGCTGAGCCTCTGCCGCAACCTCTCCGTTGCAGAGAATATTTTTGCGAATAATGAACCAAGTCGCTTTGGGTTCATCCGCAGTTCCGAACTGAATGCGGAAGCCGACAAACTGATCAATGAGCTCGGTCTGCCGGTCGATGTGCACGCGAAAGTCGGTGACCTTTCAATTGCGCAGCGACAGCTCGTAGAAATCGCCAAAGGGTTGAGCCAGCCCGCGGACGTCGTTATCCTCGATGAGCCCACGTCTTCCCTTTCCGACAGCGAAGCAGAAATCCTTTTCACGATCATCGAACGGTTAAAGGCACGTGGCACGGCCGTTATCTATATTTCCCATCGCATGGAAGAAATCATGCGACTTTCTGATGACATTACTGTCGTTCGTGATGGTGAATATGTAACCACCACGGAAAAAGATAAGACCAGCATTGATAAGTTGATTGCGTTGATGGTTGGGCGTGAGATGACCGACATCTATCCCCCGCGCGAGGCTCCTCGTCCATCGGCAATCGTCCCCCCAATTCTGGCAACCAAGAACCTCAGCGTGCCGGGTAAATTTCACGATGTCTCAATCGATGTAAAACCAGGCGAAGTGCTGGGCCTTTTCGGCCTCGTCGGCTCAGGTCGTTCGGATGTGATGAAGGCCTTGTTCGGCATGCTTCAGCCAACCGGCGAAATCATACTGGATGATAAGCCAATTACCCTGGCTTCACCAACGGATGCAATCCGCAACGGCATCGCTTTTGTCACTGAAAATCGCAAAGAAGAAGGTCTCGTCCTGCCTCATAGCGTCGAGCGCAACATCAATATGGTTGCGCTTGGTCAGCTCGCAGGCCCGTTTGGTATGATGCGCTCATCCGCAGAGCGCTCTGGTGCTAAAGCGGAAGTGCTACGCCTTGCCATCAAGACCGCTTCACTTGATACGATCGCGGGTTCGCTCAGCGGCGGCAACCAGCAAAAAATCGTGCTGGCAAAATGGCTTCAGATGAAACCACGCATATTGATCCTTGATGAGCCAACGCGCGGCGTCGACGTCGGTGCGAAATTCGAAATCTATCGTATCATCCGTGAACTAGCCGCCAATGGCGCGGCGATCCTGATGGTTTCCTCCGAACTGCCGGAAGTGCTTGGTCTCAGTGACCGCGTAGCCGTCATGCATAACAAGCATGTCGCCGCTGTCCTTGATGCCGATGGCCTCACGCCAGAAACCGTCATGAGCTATGCAGCAGGAATGCAAAAATGAGCAACGCACAAGAAATTCAGAAAAAAGCAGCGGACGCAGAAGTCCGCCGTTCGCTGTTCTCCTCCCCGATGATCCGCCAATATGGCGGCATCGTCATTTCACTGGTAGTGCTCTGTGTCGTGTTTGCAGTGTTGAACCCGCGCTTCCTCGCTTTCAACAATTTCATGAACATCATGCAGCAGGTAGCCGTAATTGCGGTTGCCGCTTACGGCATGACATATGTGATCCTGCTCGGCGAAATTGATCTCTCGATTGGTTCCATCATTGCTGTATCCGGCATGGTGGCAGCACAAGCCTTTGCAATGGGCTTCGGGTTTGCGCCAACAGTGATATTCACACTCGCTGCGGGTGCGATCATGGGCGGCTTGAATGGTGTCCTCTCGGCCAAGCTTATGTTGCCGTCCTTCATCGTCACCGTCGCAACGATGGGCATCTATCGCGGCATGGTCAGTCTGCCTACCAATGGCGCACCTGAAATCATCGAGAACGACACGTGGCTTGCCATCGGTTCTGAAACCTGGCTTGGCCTTCCGATTATCATCTGGATTGTCGGTGTTCTCTTCATCGTTAATTATATCCTGCTGTCTAAGACGGTATTCGGCCGCCGCATCTACCTGGCAGGTGGGAACAAGGAAGCCGCCATCTATTCCGGCATCCGGGTTGATCGCATCAAGATCATTGTTTTCATGCTATCCGGTGTCATGGCGGCCATCAGCGGCATTCTGCTCTCGTCGCGCCTGTCCTCAGCACAGACAAATGCCGGTATGGGCTACGAGCTTGATGCAATTGCAGCTGTCGTTCTTGGCGGAACCTCGCTTGCAGGCGGAGTGGGCACCATGGTGGGTACCATCCTCGGCGCGCTTATCATTGGTGTTATCAACAACGGCATGAACATGCTGTCAGTGCCTTATTTCTATCAGCTCATCGTCAAAGGGGTCGTCATTCTCGTCGCCGTCTGGCTCGATGTCCGTTCAAAGTCCGTCAGAACATAAGCAGCGGTATACATAAATGAAAAAGATCATCACCATCGGCGAAATCGTCGTTGAGATCATGGCCATGGAAACTGGTAACGGTTTCAAGAGCGCCATTCCGCTGATCGGGCCGTTTGCCTCCGGCGCGCCTGCAATCTTCATTGATCAGGCCGCAAAAATGGGCCAGCCTTGCGGCATCGTCAGTGCTGTTGGCAATGACGATTTCGGTACGCTCAATATCGAGCGACTGCAAAAGGACGGCGTCGATGTGTCGGCAATTGGCATACATCCGACCGCAGCCACAGGCAGCGCCTTCGTGCGCTATCGCCCAGATGGTAATCGCGATTTCATATTCAATATCAAGCACAGCGCTTGCAGTGCAATTGATCTGACTCCAGAAGCAGAAGCATTGATCGAAACCGCTGACCATCTGCATATTATGGGCTCGGCGCTGTTTTCCGATGGCATTGTCGCAACCATTCATGAAGCGACAATCCGCATCAAGGCTAAGGGCGGCACGGTTTCCTTCGACCCTAACATCCGCAAGGAAATGCTCGAATTGCCCGGCATGCGCGAAGCCCTTTCCCATGCGCTTGAAAATACCGATCTGTTCATGCCAAGCGGTGCGGAAATTTTCCTCTTCACCAAGGCGACAGAGGAAAAAGCAGCGATCGAAGAATTGCTGGCACGCGGCATCAAGGCGATCGTCGTCAAGCGTGGTGCTGATGGTGCAAGCTATTTCGACCAGTCTGGTGAAATCTCCTCACCTGCATTCAAGGTCGAAGAAATTGATCCCACCGGTGCTGGTGATAGCTTCGGAGCAGCCTTCGTCACTTGCTGGTTGCGCGGCATGAAACCTGCGCATGCGCTACACCTCGCCAACGCAACGGGCGCGCGTGCGGTTGGTGTCAAAGGTCCAATGGAAGGCACGTCCACCCTGGCAGAAATCGAAGCCTTCATTGCAAATAACGGAGCATTGTCATGAGCAGCACGCAGAC
>NZ_NNRK01000014.1 GCF_002252475.1 Brucella rhizosphaerae
GTCATGAGCAGCACGCAGACATTGAGCACGCTTCCCGCACGGTTTTCGAGCGGTGCACGTGGTGGCATCACCTCGATCTGTTCAGCGCATCCTGTGGTCATTGAAGCAGCTCTGCTTGAAGGCATTGCAACCAAAACCGACGTGTTGATCGAAGCCACCTGCAATCAGGTCAATCAGGATGGCGGCTATACCGGCATGACACCGGCTGATTTCCGCCGCTTTGTCGAAGACATTGCCGTCCGCCTCGGCTTTGATACCAAGCACCTTATTCTGGGTGGCGACCATCTGGGTCCAAATCCGTGGAAGCATCTGCCCGCAGAAGAAGCCATGCAGAAGTCCGAAATCATGATGGATGGCTTTGTGCGTGCAGGCTTTACCAAGATCCATCTCGACACCTCCATGGGCTGCGCCGGTGAACCGGTCGCTCTGCCGGATGCAATCACCGCGGAACGTGCAGCACGTCTTGCCAGGGTTGCAGAAAAAGCAGCCGCTGAATCCGGCTTTGATCTGCCGGTCTATATCGTCGGTACCGAGGTTCCGATCCCCGGCGGTGCGATGGAAGAAATTGAAGATCTGGAACTGACCACACCGCAAGCAGCCCTTGAAACTGTTGCTATTCACCGCAAGGCTTTTGCCGCGCTTGGTTTGGAAGATGCCTTTGCGCGTGCCATTGGTGTTGTCGTGCAGCCGGGTGTGGAATTTGGCAATGAGAATGTCGTCTATTACGATAGCGACAAGGCAACGGCGCTGAGCAGCACGCTCAATGAAATGCCGCAATTTGTCTTTGAAGCGCACTCAACCGACTATCAGCCGGTAGAAGCGCTTACTGACCTCGTTCATGACGGTTTTGCGATTCTGAAAGTCGGCCCGGGCCTCACCTTCGCGCTGCGTGAAGCGCTTTATGGCCTTGATCAGATTGCAGCTTTTCTCGACAAGCTACCGGAAGAAGAGACGGTTCGCGGCAAGCTTGAAAAGCTGCTTCTCAACGAGCCTAAGAACTGGGAGAAATATTATCATGGCGATGCGAGCGAGCTGCGTCTTCAGCGCCATTTCTCCTATAGCGATCGCATTCGCTATTACTGGCCACATCCTGAAGCGACCGCTGCTGTCAATTCACTCATGAAGCGTCTTGAAGGTCGCAAAATCCCGGAAACATTGATCAGCCAGTATCTCGGTACGCTTTATCCGGCTGTTGCCTCAGGCAAGGT
>NZ_NNRK01000015.1 GCF_002252475.1 Brucella rhizosphaerae
GCTGTTGCCTCAGGCAAGGTCGAAGCAACCCCACATGCGCTGATGGTGGAAGCCGTCCGCAATGTCATCCGCATCTATGGCAAGGCTGTTGGGACTCATTGAGAGGGTTACAAAAATAATGGAAAGGGCGGCCAAAAGGCCGCCCTTTTTTATCACGCATTCAAAGACGCTATATCGATAACGAACCGATAGCGCACGTCACTTTTGAGAACACGTTCGTAAGCTTCGTTAATGTCCTGAATATTAATCTTCTCAATTTCAGAGACGATATTATGCTTGCCACAGAAATCGAGCATTTCCTGTGTTTCTTTGATAGACCCGATCATCGAACCAGCAAGGCTCTTACGACCCGGAATGAGCGAGAAGGCATGGACCGGCACCATATCTTCAGGCGCTCCAACGACAACCATTGTGCCATTCACTTTGAGCAATCCAAGATAGGCATTCCAATCAATCGCCACACCGACCGTGCAGATGATCAGATCAAATGTTCCGGCCAGCTTCTCGAATGTCTCGCTGTCGCTGGTAGCATAATACTCTTTTGCTCCGAGCTTCAGTCCGTCATCCTTCTTTGAAAGCGATTGGCTCAGTACAGTGACATGCGCACCCATGGCATTTGCCAGTTTGACGCCCATATGGCCAAGGCCACCCATGCCAACAATCGCGACCTTTTTGCCAGGTCCGGCCTGCCAATGGCGCAGCGGCGAATAGAGCGTTATACCTGCACAAAGAAGCGGAGCTGACGCGTCGAGCGGCAGATTGTCCGGTATGGAGAGGACATAGCCTTCCCTGACGACGATCTGATCGGAATAACCGCCTTGCGTAGGCGTCTTTCCGTCAGCATCGACGCTGTTATAAGTCTGCACCAGACCGGGCAGATAATGTTCATTGTCCAGATCACGCGTGGCACAGCCTACACAGGAATCAACGAAGCAACCAACGCCGACCTTATCGCCTACTTTGAATTTGGTCACGTTGGAACCGACGGCGCTGACGACGCCAACGATCTCATGACCTGGTACAATCGGGTAGACTGCATTTTTCCATTCGTTGCGAACCGTGTGAATATCAGAGTGGCAAACTCCACAATATTGAATTGAAATCACCACATCGTCTGCATTTGGTTCACGACGTTCAAATGTGAACGGAACCAACGGTTGATCCGCATCAGTTGCGGCATAACCTCTTGCAATAGCCATAATAAACTCCAATCATCGAAGCGAAACTGGGGAGAGAAGGGACGCTGAAATATGAACGATTTTCGCACAATGAGGTAGACCGATCCTACAAGCTTCTTGCACGATCCTGCAAAAATTGGTGTATCCTCTCGCAAGTCGAACAACCAGGCATAAGTAAGTGGCGGTTCAATCAGTTATGAAACGAGGCCCATATGAGATCACCGGCAGACGCTTATAGCGAACTTGCATCACTGGCGGCTCGCTTTGTAAAGGAAGACGGTGAAGTCCGAACAGCCATCGAGGGGCTTTCGCTAAGCAGACGCTCGACGCCAAGCATTCCGTGTCATGGGAGTTACAGACCGTGCCTCGCAATGGTCCTTCAGGGCGCCAAGTCTTTGCAGCTCGGATCTGCAACAATCAACTACACAACAGGTGAGTATCTGGTGACGTCGCTGGATTTGCCCGTAACATGGCGTGTTTCGGAGGCGAGCGTTGAAGCACCACACTTATGCTTGTCGCTGGCAATCGATAGCGAGAAGCTCGTGAACCTTCTCGGACAAATGGATATTCGCCGCAATTCAATCTCAACGGAGGCGAAACGGGGAATTGCTGTGAACGCAGCGCCTACTGAACTTCTTGATGCCATGGTCCGGTTGTTACGTTTGCTTGAAACACCCAGTGAAATTCCCATTATGGCGCCTCTTCTAGAACAGGAAATTCTGTACCGATTGCTGACGGGTACGGATGGTGAGCGGCTTGTCAATATTGCAACAATCGATAGCCAGGCAAACAGAATAGCACGTGCAATTTCGTGGCTTCGGCAGAACTTTGCTCTTCACCTCAAGATAGAACAACTCGCTGAATACGTGAATATGAGTGTCTCATCATTTCACCATCACTTCAAAGCAATCACTGCGATGACACCAATTCAATATCAAAAGCAATTACGGCTTAATGAAGCGCGAAGACTAATGTTGGTTGAACGGCTCGATGCCGGTACCGCAGGCCATCGTGTGGGATATCAGAGCCCTTCGCAGTTTAGTCGCGAGTACAGTCGATTTTACGGTAACCCGCCACTTCGGGATATAGAAGCTGCTTAAGCTGTTTCGATTGCATCTGTTCATAAGAGCACGAGTTGCATTAATCGCAGCAAAACGCGCTCTACCGAGTGTCACCATCCATTCCGGGGAGGATAATTGACAGTGAGGCGCCACCGCCAGATCTGTTTTGCAACTCGAGCCTTCCACCGTGCGCGACAGCGATAGCCTGCACCACCGAAAGACCCAATCCCGTGCCGCCAGTAGCGCGTGATCTGGACACTTCCCCACGCCAAAAGGGTTTCACTTCAACCCCACACATATCGTCCGGAAATCCGGGGCCTCGATCCAGAAGCCGAATAGCCAGAAATCCGCCAGCCAACTTATCAATTTCGCATCGTAAGCTCGCGCCTTCCGCAGCATAACGACAAGCATTTTCAACAAGCGCGAGGATAGCTTGTCTTATGCGCTGTGAATCAACCAGAACAACAGTTGGCGGCAGTTCTGCTGCCACTTTAATATTGTTTGTATCGAGCATCGGTTGAGCCGAATGTAGAACTCCTTCAATCAACTGAGCCAGATCAATCTGCTCAGGGTGCATGACCAGCTTTTGGCCTATCGCCAAGGATAAAGTACGGAGGTCTTCGACAATCCGGGATAATCCTTCGGCTTGCAAAAGAAGATTGCTCAAGGCCTTCTTTTCCATCGGGAATATGCCGTCGACCATGCCCTGCATCGTGCCACGTAAAATTGTAAGTGGCGTGCGCAGTTCGTGTGCCAGGGCCATGTTGTTGAAGTGCAGTCTGTTTTCCATATTTTGAAGGCTGGTGGCCATCGCATTAAAGCTATCGATAAGGCTCGAAACTTCTATAGTGCTTTTGTGAGAACCCATCATACGGACCGAAAAGTCACCTGACTTCAACGCTTCGGCAACCACTGTCAGTTGCTCAAGTGGTCGCGCAATTTTTCTCGCCAAATATATCCCAATCGCACTACAGATGAGTGCCGAGAGAAGACCCGATACCAGAACTGAAATATAAACGTTCCAATCCAATGGATCGGAGAACCCATTGAGATATCGAAACAGCTCCTTAAGTGCTGCTGTATCCGGCACGATGCCCGCATTTAGGTCCCGATAAGCATGTGCCGCGTCTGCGGGAAGCTGTTGTAATAGCCCTTCTTCAAGATAGGATGCGTACCAGTTGACCCCCAGATAAGCCAAACCAACACTCAGCAACAACATTGCAGTGATGATGATTGCGGTTAATGTAGCAAGTGAAAGCTTTGGAAACTTCATTTTGGATCACAGAAACGATAGCCGATGCCTCGGACTGCAGAGAAGCAACCGATCTGACCCAGCTCTTCCAGCTTCCGCCTCAGATTGGAAATATGCGTGTCTACAGTTCGGGCGAGTGCATCGCTTTCTGGCAAACAGGCGTCGAGAATATCGGCACGTTCAAAGGCATGTGTCGGGCGGCGGATCATGTAAGCAAGAATTCGGAATTCACTTAAGGTGAGCTGTAAGGTCACGCGCCTTTCTCCCTGATATACGAAAGCCGAGTACGCCTTGAAGTCGACCTCGAAATTACCAAAGCGTCGAACCGTTTCGTGCTGTGCTCCGTTCGTTCTGCGAAGCACTGCCTTTACGCGTGCAACGACCTCCTGCGGATTGAAAGGCTTCACGATATAATCATCAGCCCCAAGACGCAGCCCACTCAGCCGATCCAGATCTTCCGCCAATGCGGTTATCATGATCACAGGTGTATTCTCAGCCTGCCGCAAACGACCAAGCACTGCAAATCCATCCAGTTTCGGAAGGCGTACGTCCAGTAGAACAAGATCGGGCGATAGGTGGGCATGATGTTGAAGCGCCGTTTCACCATCAGCAGCGCGAACGGTCCGGTATCCTTCCCGCTCCAGGTAAGCACTGAGAATTTGTGCGATCTCGGGCTCATCCTCAACTATCAGAACGAGACTGTTTTCCACCCTGGGCTCCGAAATTCTTTATTTTCTTCTGATTAAATTTTGCTGGTCGGTCGGAGTTATGCCGGAGAAAAGACAACCGCGCAATTTCCAAACAATAGATAAGCAGACATGCTGCTGTAGTTTCACACGGTGCAGATGTGCTCTCCATCGTTTCTTGACAATCGGGGTTCAAATCGCGGCCATGTTAATTTTGCAAGGCTATCGAAATGCGAAACACAGTTTCCAGCCCAAGCGATGCCCCTTATCGGGTGGACTACACCAACAGCATATGGTTTTCAGGGTGGACTGCGCCCGCTGTCAGCTTTCTCCTGATATCAAGTTTGATTTTTATTATGTTCCCTACGCTTGATTTAGCAGTCACTCGTATTTTCGCAAACGGTCGCAGCTTTCCACTATCCGAGAGTCCAATTCTCCTCTCAATACGCGATGCGAACCGTCGCGCTATGATTTATCTGCTTGTTCTGATGACTATCATGATCATTCTTTATGCCGTTAAACCGCGAAAATTTAAGCTTTTTCCACCTCACAAGGCTTTCTTTGTCATTCTATCTTTTCTCATCGGGCCATTTCTTACAGTACAGTTTCTCAAAAATTTTATGGCACGCGCACGACCGCGCAGCTTGCTTGAATTCGGGGGATCGGCGGAATTTACACCAGTTTGGCAATATGCTGCTCAATGCAGCCGTAATTGCTCATTTCCATCAGGGGAAGCAGCCACTGCTGCGGCGACACTGTCAGTAATTGTATTGGTACCGGCAAAATGGCGCCCCATCGCCGTTGCTTTCATTGTACCAATTTTGATGTTCGCATCATTTAATCGAGTAATGTTTGGCGCACATTTTATCTCGGATGTTGTCATCGCGTGGGGACTTATGGGTTGCCTCATGATTTGGCTTTGGCGACGGATTTCCCAAAATGCTCAAAACATAGACTATTTAATCGAGAGCCTTGGTGCAGCCCCCTCTAAATAACAAACCTCAGTTGGTCGTTCAACCAACTGGGGTCGTGCTTATAGGCTCTGCCAGAAAGGCTTGTTTCAAACTGAAACCAGCCATTCTGTTTATTTCGACGCACGATTCCACACAAAACTGCTCAGCACTTTTGCTGGAAATGCACCAGTTAAGCGGCACGAGCAAAAAGCCACACACTCTCGCGTGGGATATCTACCCACACCGGACCTTCTGGCAAAGCCTTAGGGCCAAATGCTTTGGCAGCAAAATCTCCAGCACGCAGACGATATTCCCAACGATCACCAAGATACAGGCAGGCGTCGAGATGCATTTCCTTGAGGTCCTGACCGGGACGATCATGCACAGCAATCTGTTCGACCCGGATCACTGCCTTGTCATCTTTTTCATCGCTTTGTCCGACAATGACGCCATCCAACTGCCAGTTTGTTCCATGGATGCTGGCGTTTTCGCCGGTGCGGCGTATTTCGCCATTGGCAATATTATTCGCGCCAAGGAAATCCGCCGCATAGAAGCTTTTCGGCTTGGTATAGATCTCTTGCGGCGTTCCTTCCTGTACGATTGCTCCGTTGCGCAACAGCAGGATATTGTCAGATGCGGCGAGCGCTTCAGACTGGTCGTGCGTAACAAGTACACCACAAATTTCCAGATCGAGGATCAGCTTGCGAATCCAGTAGCGCGCTTCCTCGCGTAGCTTCGCATCAAGATTGGAAAGCGGTTCATCCATCAGAAGCACGCGGGGTTCATAAACCAGTGCACGACAGATGGCGACGCGTTGCTGTTGTCCACCAGAAAGCTGATCTGGATAACGTTCTGCCAGATGGCCGAGGCCAATCTTTTCCAGCGTTGCCTGCACGCGTTTCCCTGCTTCAACCTTGCCGACGCCGCGCAATTTCAGGCCATAGGCGACATTTTCCATCACAGTGCGATGAGGCCAGAGCGCATAGGACTGAAAGACGAGACCAATATTGCGGTTCTCCGGTGCAACGGTCATGCCCTTGCTGCCGTCCAGCATCGGTTTTCCTCCAATGCTGATGAAACCCTCTTCAGGTTGTTCAAGACCCGCAATGCAGCGCAACAAAGTTGTCTTGCCGCTGCCCGATGCACCAAGCAATGAGACAATTGAACCACGCTCGGCCGTAAACGATGCGCCCTGGAGAATATGCAGGCCACCGAGATATTTGTGAACGTCGCGTACAATAAGTTCAGTCATGGATTTTTGCTCCCAGACGAAGGGCGAGACCAAGGCCTGCGCCGGTAAGAACGATACTGACAAAGGCCAGTGCTGCAATCGTATCCATTGCACCGGACTGGATCATTGAAACCATCAGCGAACCGATCACTTCAGTTCCAGCACTCATGAGATAGATGCCGGTTGCGTAATCGCGTAAGAACACGATCATGATCAGTGCCCATGCGCCGACAAGTCCCGGACGCACGATCGGAATGACGATATCTCGCCAGGTCTGGCCAATGGTTGCACCGGTCGTACGTGCTGCCTCTTCAAGTTCAGGGCTGACCTGAATGAGTGTACCCTGCAGAAGACGAAGACCATAAGAAAGACCAACAATCAGATACGCGATGAATAGGCTTATCAGTGTTGTGCGCAGCGGTACGAGGAACGGGATGAAAAGGAAAAGCCAGAAGAAGGCGAGACCGATGATCAGGCTTGGCATCGAGCGCGGCAACAAGACCATATAGTCAAGAACGGTATTGGATACATCGCGATTGCGGTGACCTGCCAGACCGACAAGCAGATAGAATGCAACCGCTACCGCTCCACCCACGACAGCCAGTATGATGGTATTGAGAACTCCTCGATAAAGGCTCGGGACTTCAAAAAGAGCGTTGAAATGCTTTGTTGTCAGATGAGCAAAAGGATTGACGCCCTGCCCCCATGCATCAACAAAAGCACGCAGAATAATGCCGCCAATTGGCAAGACTACCGATAGGAATAGCCAGAAACCGATTATTGAAAGCGCAATTATCTGCCCGGCACGACCAAGGCGCATGACGGTTGTGCGTGAACCTTTTCCACCGAGTGCCGCATATCGACGGCTGTGACGCAACAACCGGCGCTGATACCAAACCAAAGGCAGAGTTAAGAGCACCAACAACACGACCACAACGGCCATCAGCTGATAGGTTGGAACACCGAAGAGTGTTGTGAGCTTGTAAATATAGGTGGTCAGAACATTGATGCCGCTTGGATCGCCGAGAACCAGAGGCACGCCAAACATCTCAAAGCCAATTAGCAGATTGAGTGCTGTTGCGAAGATGAGTGCAGGCAAAACCATGGGAACCGTGACGTCCCAGCATACACGCCAGATAGGTGCACCGGTGATGCGTGCAGCCTCTTCCAGATCAGAAGGCAGGTTACGCATTGCAGCCGACACATAAAGATAGACATGGGGAACATGTGCAAGCCCGGTAACCAGCACAATGCCGGTCAGCGAGTAGATATTCCATGGTACGAAGCCAAAGATGTCACGTGCGAAGATCGATACAAAGCCGGAAGGCCCAATAGCGACCGTATAACCGAATGCAAGAACCAGTGCCGAAATGAACATCGGGACCAGCACAATGACTTCGAGCGCTTTGCGAAACCGAACATCAGTACGAGTGAGCAGGAAGGAGAGCGCCGCACCAAGCGGTACAGCGATCACCACCATGCCCACAGCCATGATGACCGTGTTCCATAGCGCATCATAAAACATAGGATCAACGAGGATGTATTCATAAGCGCTCAGCCCCAGTTTCGCATTCGCGCTAAAAAATGGACCATCCAGAAAACTTTGATAGATAATCAGGCAAATGGGTGTGAGTACACTTATTGTCAGCAACCCGATAACAAGACGCCTGAACAAGCGCGCTTCACCGGGTGCGCTAGGTGTTTTCAAGCGCATCTGGCGGGGCGATTCCTGAGTTAATTTTTGGGTATAGGTATCCGCCGGCATGGATTGTTACCTCCGGGAAAACAAGCGATTTACAAGAATGGAACTGCCTTGGGGCTATAGTTCTCTCAGAACGGGCCAGGCATCTGGGTCTTCAGGGGTAAAGACCCGATGCACTGGCCCCGCCCCGGGAGGAGCCAATTTAGGCAACAAGGGCAAAAGTATTGGGCTTGAATATTGATCAGCCTTTCAACGCTGCACGCCATTCATTGAGGAATTTCAGGCGCTTCATAGGGTCCATGAATTGCAGCAAGGTCTCATCAAGCGCGATTGGCTTGAGGTTACCACCAACCAGCTCATTGAGCGTGTCGATGTTATAACCCTCTGTTGCATCCTTACGCAGCGCAGGCATGCCCTTGGACGCAAGTGCTGTCTGGCCTTCCTGAGAAAGCAGGAAGTCGATGAACAGCTTTCCGGCATTTGGATGCGGCGCATCTTTCAATACACCAGCAACGCGTGAGAAGGCAGGCGTGTAATCCTTGCCGAAGGCAACACCAAGGTTTGGCGCACTCTTCACCCAATCCAGTGCATAAGAGCCGATCAGATTGTAAGCGATGACATTCTCACCCGAAACCACAGTTTCACGCATTGAGCCTGTCGAAGAATAGGATTTGCCCTTAGCCGTGCCAAGCGCTTTGGTCAGATCCCAAAAATTTGTTGTATTGTCCATATCATTGGTCTGAATAAGGAAGCCGACGCCGGATTTTTCCGGATCAAACGTTGCAATACGACCATTATATTCGCCGCTGGAAATGAATTTGATCAGGTCTTCACGCGTCTGTGGAACCTTGTCTTCCGGCAGTGCTGTCTTGTTGTAGATCATACCGATTGGCTCGATTGATGTCGCATAAACGATATCTTTATAGACAGCCCAGCTTGGCAGTGAGGCGCTCTCAGTCGACTTATAGGTTTCCAGATAGCCATCAACTGCAAGCTTTACGCCCTGATCCATCGCCGAGGTCCAGAACACGTCACCACTGACTTGTTTTGCAGCAGCTTCGGAAATCACACGGTTATAAACGCCGTTTGTACCAATATCGTTATAATCGACCCGAATGCCGGGATACTTTTTTGCAAAGGCTTCAAGAGCTGCCTGTGCCTGTGCCTGATCAGTCGCCGAATAAATGGTGACTGAACCTTCTTTACGTGCCGCTTCCAACAGATCGTCGCTTGCCGCCAGCGCAGGCATTACCATCACCAGAGTGGCCGCGCTTGTTATCAGGGCATAAGAGAAAGAATGCTTCACTTCCGTAGTCCTCCCAAAATGATTCTTAATCTCAAGGAAGGACATGCGGTGCGACATAGCAGGATTTATACTGCGCATCTAACGCTCTACATTTCGATTATACTGGATAAAGCAATAGTATCTCCGCTTCTTACAAAGCAGACCAAAGCTTTCAGTGAATCGATATCCTCCCAAGGATATAGGAAAACCATTCGCTCCCACGAACAGCTCGCCATAATACATAGATTGATTGTCCAAACTGTCAGCAACCTGTCAAAACTGAGCAGGTTTTTGTTGTCACGATTAAATTTCCATGCAATTTATGAATTATGCGCATCCTTCTGGTCGAAGACACCCGGGATGTCGGGGAGGCAATCAATCAACGGTTGGAGCGAGTGGGACACTCGGTTGATTGGGAGACAGACGGGTTAGCCGCGGCTGAAATTCTCGACTTTACCGATTATGATCTAATCATTCTTGACGTCATGCTCCCTGGGCTTGGCGGCTTTGAGATATTGCGTCGTGTGCGAGCCGCAAAAAAAACTGTTCCAGTTCTGGTTCTTACAGCACGTTCGGAGATTGAGGATCGGGTCAGTGCACTCGACCTTGGTGCGGATGATTATCTGGTCAAACCATTCGACTTCAGAGAACTTGAAGCCAGGGTTCGTGTTTTACTGCGCCGGAATAGTGGTGAGACAACAAATATAATCGTGTGTGGCAATCTTCAGCTCGATCGGCAAAGCCGCAATGTCCGTATAGGCAATCGTGAGGTTCAGCTGAAACGGCGAGAAATCGCCATTCTGGAAGTTTTCGCTACCCGCCCAGGCCGTTTGTTTAGCAAAGATGAGTTAATGGACACGTTGTTCGGCTTCGATGAAGGCGTCAATCATAATGCGGTCGAGCTTTATATATCCAGAATACGCAAGAAGATCGAGGGGTCAGGCGTATCAATCATTACTCAGCGCGGTATCGGCTATCAACTGGTGATCGATGAGAACGCCTGAACCCTCACTGTTCTCGCGCCTCGTCACACGCGTCGGGTTCGTTCTGCTTGTCGGGGCGAGCACACTTATAACCGCAGCCTGGTACTATGGTCAGACAGCCTCCAATAAAACCTATGATCAGCTGTTGCGTGGAGCGGCCCTTCAGATCGCCGATGGAATTACGCAGACTGACGGCAAATTGATTGTCAATCTGCCACCTTCAGCTTTTGAACTGCTTGGCTTCGCCGAAAGAGACCGCATTTTCTATCGCATCGTCGGTCCCGACGGCGCAGTTGTCAGTGGCTATCCTGATCTCAACATCAATGATGATCTGATTGCTGCGCGTCGCGATCCGAAACTTGAAACTGAGACATATCGCGGGTCGGAAGTCCGCGTTATTACGGTCGCTCGGGCGCTTGCCGATCAAGCACAAAGTGGATGGGTTTATGTCGTTCTGGCCCAGACTACCGAGGCGCGCCGGGCGCTTGCCGGAGAAGTTACCCAAGGTGCCATACTCATTGTTGGTATCATGATTTTACTTGGGCTGGGCGGAACAATTCTGGCCGTGCGTTATGCACTTAAACCCGTAACGAGCCTGGCTCACGCGCTTCGTCGGCGTAATCCTGAAGATTTGACGCCCATGCAGACACCTACGCCGCAGGAATTGCAGCCGTTTGTGGGCGCAATCAATCATTTCATGACACGGCTGGACCAACGTGTTGTTCGGCTTCAGCAATTCATTGCCGATGCTGCACACCAAATACGCACACCGTTGACGGCTCTTTCGGCTCAGGTAGATATGCTGGACGAAGATTGTATGAGCCAGGCGGATCGGGAACGAACACAACGCATTAAAACGCGCACCGGCGAGCTGGCACAATTGACCAATCAATTGCTCAGCCACGCTATGGTCATTCACCGTTCAGGGGTTATACAGCTTGAGAAAGTGAACCTCGTTGATGTGGCGCGCATGGCCTTCCATCATACCATTCCACTGACCGTTGACCCCGACATGGTCATTTCTTTTGAGGCAGGACAACCTCTTCTGTTCGTTAATGGCGATCCGGTCAGTTTGCGAGAAGCTATTGCCAACATCATCAGTAATGCACTGCGCCATGGTGCAATCTCGCGTCTGGATGTGCGTGTGATGCAATTTGAACAGCGTGTCTGTGTTGAAGTCGAAGATGATGGCCCAGGTATTCCCCCAGAAAAATGGGATCAGATGTCGCGCCGTTTTAATGCCACCTCTTCCAAAGCTGCAGCAGCCTCGGGACTAGGCTTTGCAATAGCGGCAGAAGTTGCTGCTGCACATGATGGCTTGATTCGTTTTCGTGAAAAAGGCTCAACAGGCTTTACCGTGATACTGGACCTGCCCCGCGCACCGGAGACGACATCATGAAGATCTGTCTTCTGGCCGCTTTGTTCACAACCATCGCATTGGGCGTAGCACACGCTCAGTCAGATGAAGGGACCACGACCCACTTTCCCGCATTGCGCGAGGAAACGGGGCTACTTGTGATCAATGGTGCTGCTGATACTTCAGCTCTCAAGCCATTGGTACGAGATTTTCAGGAAGTAGAGCCCCACATCTCTGTCGATTATACCGATTTTGTCACTAATGATCTCTATCGCGAAGCTGATGCGGCTTGTCGTGGGGGGAAGAATTTCGGCGACCTACTGATGTCGTCCTCTGTGGATCAGTTGGTAAAACTCACTAATGACGGGTGCGCTGTGTCACATGTTTCAGCTGAAACGCGGGCAATCGAGAACCATGCCAATAATTGGCGCGATGAGGTCTATGGCTTCACCTTTGAGCCATCCGTCATCGTATATCACAGTGATTATGTCCTGCCGCAGGATGTTCCTCATACGCGCGGTGAGCTTGCCGATCTTCTGCGCCGCAAACAGGAATTCTTTCGGGGCCATGTTGCAACATATGACCTGCGCCAATCTGGAGTGGGCTACCTTCTCGCTTTCCTGGACTCCGAACAAAATTCCACGGCCTATGGACGACTGCTTGAGAGCATGAGCCGTGTCGACACCCAGCTGCGCTGTTGCAACAACTCGATCCTCGCAGACATCGAGGATCAGAAAATATATATAGGTTACAATATCATAGGATCATATGCCTATGCAGCTAGTCTGCGCAATCCAAAGCTGAAAATTGTATTGCTACGCGATTACACGCTGGTTCTGAGCCGTGCTACGCTCATTCCGCAGAACGCAAAGCAACCTGATCTTGCCGCCCGTTTTATCGACTACCTTCTGTCCGAACGCGGGCGCCGCGTCGCCAGAGAGAAGGCATTCTTCTTCTCGCGAGATGGAGCGTTACCCGCAGGGGTTGACGGGCCACCATCACTCATTGAAAGCGGTGTCGGTCGTCCGGTCCGTATTGGCCCAGCCCTCCTTGCAACCCAGGACGCGGCGCAGCGTAAAAGGTTCATCGACGACTGGACGGATGTGATGGCTTCAAAAGATAGCCGTAAGGACAATTGATCAACATACCAATGTGAAGTGCGTTCTTTTTGTTGGTAACCCGTTCAATTATAGCGAAGCAACTCGCCTGCTTAATTTTCCGGTGAAAAAATAACCTTAATCGGAGCATCGTGCTTATAGGTTGCAGTAGAAGGTCCGTACTTCGCATTGAAGCTCGGATGCCAAGCTTTCAGTTCTGTATCGGATACCCATTTGATTTGCAGCTGATCGGCAGGTGCAGGTCCGTCGAATTGTACCAGAGCATTTATGGCCGATTGACACTTTTCTGTTGTACCAGTTTTAAGAACAGAAACCTGCGTCTTTTCCGTCCGCGTCAGGGACCCGCTTTGAGGACATTTGCGAACTTCAACATGATATTGTCCGCTCGGAGAAGGCAGATTGGCAATAATTTTGTTCGGGGAGCATCCCGCCACAAAAACAGACAGAAAAATCGGAATGGTTATCCAGCTTTTCATCTGCAAATCTTTCTCTCGGACGGTTCATCGGCTTGTGAGCGTTTGACTATATTGTGTGATTTTCACCATACGGTTAAACACAAAAGAGTACCGGGGGCTATCCACATTGCATTTTCCGGACAATATTAAACTTGAGATGACCGCAACGAGTAACAGGTGACATATGCTTCGAGTTTTTCTGATGGGGATGTCGTTTGCGATTGCCGCATTCCCCGCTGCTGCTGAAAATCAAACATCTTATGAAGGCCATTATTCAAACAACAATACGGCTGCTATCTTAGATGCTAATTTGGTCCGCAAGGCTGAAGACCGTTATTCTATTTCACTATCGACAAACGTACCAATCAAAGAAAACCAGCCCGGTTGTGCAGGGAGCATCGAAGGTGAGATCAACATTACGGGCAAAACAACGACGCTGAGTGTTGCGAACGAAGGATTCAACACCAAGGCCAAAGAAACTGCTCAAAACAAGCGCTATTGTGAAATCAGCATAACGTTTCTCAATGAGTATACGATGGAACTGCAAGAGGTTGGTGGATGTTCCTATTATCACGGTGCTTCTTGCAGCTTCAGCGGTGTTGTAGAGCACGACGCCAGCGGCATCTAATTGCTATTCCAGCCCCACTTTTGTGAGACATGTTCCAGGTTTTTACCAACGATTATCAGCCGGGCAAAGCAAAGCTGAACCAATTCCAGCTTTGCTTTACCGTTATCCAATGCCTATTTTGACGCTTGTTTCTGCAAATCCGCGAGATTGCCGACGATAGCAGCGGCTTCATTTTGCAGAACATCTTTTGCGCTCCTGCGGGCTTTTTCAATGGCGATATCAGCGCTCAGGCTCCGCTCGTTGGACTGTAGACCATCATCCTTATCCGCATTCACTTCGTCTTTGTTCTCACCCTGCGCTTTAAGGCGATCTGCTTCGGCTGCGATCTCAGCCCGCCGAGTGGTCTCATTAAGAGATATGACCGTCTTTTCGCGCTGAGCCTTCAAAGCTGCAATATCTTCCACAAACCTTTGAAATTCAGGTTCATTTTTTACCCGGCTGTCGTGACGTTCCTGCAACTGGGATATCGTCGCTGCCATATCGCCTAACGTCTTGTATTTTGCAGCCTTCACCTGGCTCCAAGGCAGGGCATTATCAAAACTCGATTCACCGGTAGTCTTGATGTTAAACGTCCCCGGAAGGCTGATATCAGGTGTCACGCCACGCAACTGCGTGGTGCCGCCATTCACCCGGAAAAACTGAGCAACGGTCAACTTCAATTCGCCAAATTTCGGCTGGGGATTCTGTACCACTTCGTCAAGATTGACCACGGTTTGCACTGTGCCCTTGCCGAAGCTTGGTTCGCCGATAATAACGCCCCGACCATAATCCTGAACCGCCGCTGCAAAAATCTCAGACGCGGACGCTGACCCACGATTGATAAGAACTCCAAGCGGTCCATTCCATAAAGGGGCCGGAAGATCATCACTCTCTACTTTCACTTCGCCCTTTGCATTGCGCTGCTGAACCACGGGGCCTTTGCCAACAAAGAGACCAGTAAGGTCAATCGCCTCGGTCAAGGAGCCGCCGCCATTGTTGCGCAGATCGATCAGAAGGCCATCGACTTTGTCTTGTTTCAGTTCGGTTACAAGTTTGGCAACGTCGCGGCTGGCGCTGCGATAATCCTTGTCACCTTTGCGACGCGCCTCGATATCCTCATAAAACGCGGGTAGCGTAATCACGCCTATCTTGCGCGTAGTCGTACCATCTTTGACTGATAGAACTGTCTTTTGCGCAGCCTGTTTGTCGAGGCTGATCTTGTCACGAACAAGGTTCACGATGTGATGTTGGCCATCTGGTCCAGCATCCGCAGGCAGGATATCCAGACGCACAACTGACCCTTTGGCACCGCGTATCAGTTGCACCACTTCATCAAGACGCAATCCGACAACTTCTTTTATCGCCCCGTTTTCATCCTGGCCGACGCCAACGATACGATCGCCGACCGCTAGTTTTCCTGACGACTGGGCCGGACCACCGGCAACGAGTTCGCGGATAGTTGTGTAATCGTCGCGTTCCTGCAGAACAGCACCAATGCCGACAAGTGAAAGCTTCATCGCGATATCAAATTCTGCCGATGCATTTGCACCAAAATAGTCGGTATGAGGGTCGACAGAAGTCGTATACGCGGCCATGAATATCTGAAAAACATCATCGGCTTTCGACTTATATGTGCGCGCCAAAGAGTTTTCGTATCGCTTGCCAAGTGTCTCGCGAATTGTTGCGTCGTCTTTGCCAGCCAGTTTCAAACGCAGCCAATCGTTTTTGACGCGCTTGCGCCACAGATCATTGCGTTCTGCGTCTGATTGCGGCCAGACTGCTTTATCGCGCGCAAGCGGATAGTCTTCCTGCACACTGAAGTCGAACTTCTGATTGAGCAGACTGTGCGCATAAGTCATGCGATCCACGATCCGCTGTCCATAAATATTGAAAATGGCGAACGGAATGCTCAGATCTTCCTGATTGATCGCATCATCGATCTCCATGCTTCTCGTTTTGAAGCTATCAATATCCGACTGCAGGAAAATCAACCGGTCTGGATCAAGAGAATCGATATAACGATTCATGATCTTGACGGACAGAGCGTCATCCAATGCAACAGGTTTGTAATGAAAGCGCGAAAGGAATTCCGCCGTCAGACGCGCGGCCTCCACCTGTTGCGGCAAAGGCTTCAGATCGGGAGGAGAACCTGCCTCAAAAGCGTGGGAAGGCGACGCAATTATCGCAAGGAACAGGAAGAGAAAGCCAAACTTCTTGCGTACCAACTTGCACCCCATTTTCTCGAAGCAGAATATCCAGACCTTAATTTATGTGAAACAATTATGGTCTTTTAGCAACCACCTGTGTTCCTATTGAGCACAAGGATCACGATCCCGGGCAAAATAACACCGGTCATGTCGCCGTTTCTTTCAGCTGCGCAATACAGGTTCAGGCACCGCTTAGACCAATCATATGTTCACCACCTGCGGCAAAGGCTGATCAACACGCATCGCATGATCGAGGACACGCTGGAGATTTGCAGCATGGCGGAAATTCGGCTCCAATCCTATACCATCAGCTACCGCTCGGGCAAAACGCTGATAATTCGTTTCAACCGGGTTTACTTCAATATCGCGCCAGACCGGTTTCTCGATATCTTCGCCGATCGAGCCACGGAGGGTCGAACCCGTGGGTGTATGAATGACTTCCAACGCACCCTTGTCTCCGTGAATGCGTAATCGCAATTCGTTAAGATGCCCCGTTGCCCAACGGCTGGCATGTATCACGCCCAGTGCCCCGTTCGAATACTCCGCCATCATCACAAAACTATCGTTTGCATCAAGCACGTATTCGCCGATGTGGTTGTTTTCGGCCTTATCGAAGGTTTTCAGTCGCGCTGATGCGCGCTCGACATCGCTGCCGATTGCATAGGATGCAAAATCAAGAATATGAATGCCTACGTCGCCAAGAACGCCGTTGGAACCATGGCGCGTGGACAGTCTCCAGAGCCACTTGCTCTCGGTTTTCCAGTCACCCCATGTTTTCGACACAAGCCAACTTTGCAGATAAGAAGCCTCAAAGTGGCGCACCTGACCAATCTCTCCTGACATTACGATTTCTCGCGCTTTCTGCAATGGTGCCACATTGCGATAAGTGAGATTGACCATATTGATAATGCCCGCCTGCTCTGCGGCATCAGCCATTTCAGCGGCTTTCTCGTAGCTCTCAGCGAGCGGCTTTTCACAGAAGATGTGCTTGCCCGCACCAATGAGCGCCAAAGATGTCGGATGGTGAATCGCGTCTGGCGTTACATTTGCAACGGCATCAAACTGGTTCCAGTCAAGAGCATCCTCAAGCCGCGTGAAGCGGTTGTGAATGTCATGGTTTTCAGAAAACGCATCAACGCGTTCCGCCGAAACGTCACAAGCTGCAACCACCTCGACACCATCTATGGCGTTGAAGGCCTCGGCATGGTTCTTTGCCATGCCGCCAGTTCCTAGAATAAGAAGACGCATCATGCACCTCAACGATATCCGGCTTCGCCAGCTTTATGAAGTTTAGGGCCGCGCTCCACAATTGGCTCCAAAGCCTGATCTACAGGGACATTGGGCGCCGTGTGAATATCCGTCCAGGCAGGCTGGGGATTGTAAGCCCATTTGACTGAGTTGCGGAGCACAGTCTGCACATTTCCATCATGGTATGTCGGGTAGGTTTCGTGACCGGGGCGGAAATAGAAGATATTGCCTGCTCCACGGCGCCATGTCAGACCCGAACGGAATACCTCACCGCCCGCAAACCATGAGATAAATACAGTTTCGAGCGGTTCAGGGACTGAAAATTGCTCGCCATACATTTCCTCGTTTTCAAGCACAAAATTCTCATCCAGCCCCTGCGCAATGGGATGTCCGCGATTGACGACCCAGACACGCTCACGTTCGCCTGCTTCACGCCATTTCAGCGCGCAGGGTGTCCCCATCAACCGTTTGAAAATTTTTGAAAAATGGCCTGAGTGAAGCACGATCAGCCCCATACCCTCAAACACGCGTTTGGCAACGCGCTCAACAATTTCGTCGTTTACGCCACCATGATCCTTGTGACCCCACCACACCAAAACGTCCGTGTTGGCAAGGCGTTCCTCTGTCAGACCATGTTCCGGTTCCTGCAAGGTGGCTGTCGTCGCTTCAATGCTGCTATCGGCATTCAGCGCATCTGCAATCGTGTTGTGCATTCCCTTAGGATAAACAGAGCGCACAGTTTCATTAATCTGCTCATGAATATTTTCACCCCAGACGATAGTGCGGATAGACACGGGTATTCTCCTTGCTTGCGGCTTATCAGCCTTTTGTTTCAATTAAAGCTTTGACGCGCACGCCTGTTGATGAAACCAACGCTTGAACGCTATTGTTCCAAGAAACGACTTTTTATTGGAAAGGCTGCCTATCCGTCCTGAGCGCGCCCATTTTCATCAAATCGATGGATACGCTCACCGGTCGGCGCTATTGATAGCAAATCACCGGCCTTGCGGATCGACACACCACTTTCACGAACCACAAGCGGTTCTTCGAGGCCAAGATCAATATAGACATATGTATCTGACCCCAGAATTTCAGTGTGGATCACGTGGCCACTCCACTGACCGCCGCTTGCGACAACCTGGAGATGTTCTGGTCGTAGTCCAACCGTATATGTCCCGAATTGCTCCGCATATTGTCCATTCAACAGGTTCATTTTGGGTGAGCCGATAAAGCCCGCGACGAAAAGCGAATTCGGTTTTTCATAAAGTTCAAGCGGTGTCCCTATCTGCTCCACCCGCCCGTCACGCAGCACACAGATGCGATCAGCCAGTGTCATCGCTTCCACCTGATCATGTGTTACATAGATCATGGTTGTATCTTCCATACTCTGATGGAGTTTGGCGATTTCCAGTCTCGTCGCCACACGAAGTGCTGCATCAAGATTGGATAGAGGTTCGTCGAACAGAAACACCTTCGGATCCCGAACGATGGCGCGCCCAATTGCAACGCGCTGACGCTGACCACCTGAGAGCTGACGCGGCAAGCGTTCAAGATAAGGCGTTAGCTGCAACATCTCTGCCGCCTGTTCGATGCGGCGCTTGCATTCATGTTTGTCCTTGCCCGCAAGCTGCATGCCAAAGGCCATATTCTGATAGACAGTCATATGCGGGTATAGCGCATAAGATTGAAACACCATGGCAATGCCGCGTTTGGACGGGCTTAAGCTGTTAACTACCGTATCGTCGATAGAGAGACTTCCAGAGGTAATATCCTCAAGACCGGCGATGAGGCGCAGAAGTGTGGATTTCCCGCAGCCGGACGGACCAACAAAAACCATGAACTCGCCGGGGCGAATGTCCATATCGACGCCCTTTATGACTTCAAAATTCCCGAATGATTTGCGTACATCGCGCAATTGAAGCTGTGCCATATATAAACTCCTACCCCTTCACGCCGCCCGCCGTCAGACCGGACACGATCCGCCGCTGGAAGATGAGAACAAGGATGACAAGGGGAACCGTTACGATGACCGATGCGGCCATGATATTGCCCCATGGGATTTCGAACTGACTGCTGCCAGACAAGAGCGCAATAGCTACCGGAACTGTGCGCTGGCCCGCAGACGACGTGAAAGTGAGTGCAAACAAGAACTCATTCCATGCGGAGATAAATGCGAGCAGCCCTGTTGTTACCAGTGCTGGCCACATGAGTGGCATGAACACACGTGTGATAATGATCCAGGGTGATGCGCCGTCAACAATCGCTGCCTCTTCGATTTCTACCGGCAGATCGCGCATGAAAGTCGTCAGAACCCAAACCGTGAACGGCAACGTGAAAATCATATAGGAGAAGATCAAAGCCAGAGGTGTGTTGAATATCCCGAGGAACCGGATGAGCTCAAATAAACCTGCGAGCACCGCAATTTGCGGGAACATTGATACCGACAAAATGGTCAGCAGTAACAAGCCACGCCCACGGAAATTCACCCGAGCCAGCGCATATGATGCGGTGACTGCCAGAAGCAGCGAAATGGCAACGACAATCGTTGCAATAAACAGAGAATTGCCGAGGCTTCGAAGAAAACTACCTTGAGTGAGAACACCAGCATAATTGCTTATGGAAACGTTCGTCGGCCAGAAATCGACCTGAAAGAGGGCTGTTCCCGATTTAAAGCTCGTTATGATCGCATAATAAAACGGAAATACTGCAACAATAATAATGATCAAAACCAGCAGATAGAAGCTGAACATCTTGAGATGATGCATGTCTATTCTCCTCTTCCACCGATGTTTACACGTCCAAAGAACATGTACAGCACAGTGATGGCTGCAATGATGAGAAACAGCATCGTAGATGCGGTTGCACCATAGGCAAACTTATCGAAATCGAAGAGATTTTCTCTGGCAAAAACCGACATTGTTTTGGTCTGCGCATTATTAGGTGTCAGTACATAGATGAGATCGAAAATACGCAGTGCATCAAGCATGCGGAAGATAATCGCCACCATCAACGCGGGACGAATAAGTGGTAAGGTTACCCGCCAGAACACCTTGAGCGGATGCACGCCATCGATCTTTGCAGCTTCATAGACATCGGATGGAACCATCTGCAAACCAGCAAGAATAAGCAGAGCCATGAACGGGGTCGTTTTCCAAACATCAACGATCAGGATCGCGATCATCGCTGTATCAGGATTGGCAGTCCATGCAATTTTTTGGCTTATGAGGCCGAGATTGAGAAATATATGATTGAGAATGCCAAACTGATCGTTGAGCATCCAGCCCCACATTTTCGCTGAGACGATTGTTGGAATAGCCCATGGGATCAGGATCGCCGCGCGCACAAGCCCTCGCCCGGGAAATCTTGCATTGAGCACGAGTGCTACAATCAAGCCGAAGATGGTTTCGAGACCAACCGAAAAGATTGTAAATCTGATCGTATTCCAGACAGCGCCCCACCACGCTGGATCAACAAGAAGACCACGATAAACCGTACGTCCGCTCTTTAACGTGATCCATGTTAAGTAGTTTTTGAAACCGACAAACTCTGCTGTCGCGAGACTGGTAAGTGAAGCGTTTGTGAAACTGAAATAGATGGTTCTAAGCAACGGCCAGCCGGCCACAAGTGCCAGAACAATCAACGTTGGCGCGAGGAACAGCCACGCTGAACGAATGCGTTGGGTATGCAAATCCGAGTATTGCCGACGACCGTTCGACACTCTTGGTCCATCAACAGAAGTCTCTGTCATGATCTTCCTCTGGGTACGGCTTACTCTGAAAATTGTGCGTTCGGATCGCTTGGGAATTGATCCGAACGCGGCTTGATAAGTGCTTACCAGCCTGAGCCTTCGAGCTCCGTCAGGTCGACTTCAAGCATTTCGAGATTCTCCGCAGCAGTGCCACTTCCCGAAAGGGTCTTGTGCACGGCAGTCCAGAATTTCGACGAGACTTCATTATATTTTACTTTCGTCGCAGCCGAAGGACGCGGCACCGCATTTTGGAAGATGGGTTTCCAGTTTGCCATGAACGGCTGTGCTGCAATAATTTCCTTATCGTCGTAAAGCGCTTCAATGGTGGGCAAGCGCGAAATTTCCACTGCCTGCACCTTTTGGACCTCTGGTGAAGCCAGGTATTTTACCAAAGCAATCGCAGCATCCTGTTTGGTGGAGTATTTGGATACAGCAAGATTCCACCCGCCAAGCGTAGAAGATGGCGCTTCGCCTTCTGCTCCCGCAGGTAAAGGCGCTACATCAAACTTGCCTTTTATACCGCTATCGTCATTGTTGCCAAGCGCGTAAGCGTAGGGCCAATTGCGCATAAACACCGCATTTCCAGTCTGCCAAACACCACGGGACTCTTCCTCCTGATAGGCAAGAACCCCCTGCGGCGAAATCGTGCCGATCCAACCCTTTGCGCGATCAATCGCAGCAGCTGCTTGTTCGTTATTAATTGAGACCGTTCCATCGGCTTCTACAATCTGGCCGCCACCGGAAGACTTGACCCACTCAAGTGCATTGCAAGTCAGGCCTTCATAAGCATTGCCCTGAAAAACAAAGCCCCATAGATCAGCTTTGCCGTCGGACCGCTCTTTGTCCATGATCTCCTTGGCGGTAACAGTCATCTCATCCCATGTTTTCGGGACCGATTTTCCGTATTTTTCCAGTAGGTCTTTGCGATAAAACAATGCGGGCGCATCGGTATAGAAGGGTAAGGCAACCAACTTGCCATTTACCGTCTGAGACGCGATGATCGATGGAAAATGGGTTCCCGTTACATCTTTCGTGGCTTCGGTCAGATCAATAAACTGGTCTGAAAGCTGTGGTGCCCAAACGATATCTGTCTGATAAACATCGATATCTGCATTGCCTGCAGCAAGCCATAGACGATACTGGCTGAATTGTTCGCTGCTCGAAGGCGGCATTGAAACAATATGAACCTTGTTGCCCGTATCCCTTTCGAATTTGGTAATTTGGTCCTGCAAAAATTTGATGTTGTTGCCGGTTGAATTGGCTGCAATCGAAATTTCAGCCGCATGAGCAAATGCTGTGGCAAAGCCAAATGCAACACAAGCCGTCAGTGCGCCCTTAAGAGCTTTCATTGTTCCCTCCTCCCATCCATTCTGCAAGCGGTCGTTTAAATCGAAAACGGTTTGGATGCTGAAAAGGTTGCAGAAGGCTTCAAATCTGTCAAGTCGCTGTTTTTTGGGGTACCGACGATTTAAAAGTTCATTAATATTATACTTATTTATCAATATGATAATTTATTTCGCTTGCGCAAGCCAAAGTCATACCGGTCAGTTCAAACGCTTTAATTACACAAGAATTTCAGATTAACTTGAAAACGGTTTGGTTCTGTTTCATAATTCAAACCGGACTGATATTCATGTGAGCGTCCTGCTAATTGTTAATCGCAAGGAAGTAACTATAATCCACCACCTTACCAATGCTCCAAACCGTTAGGCCAAATGAAACTCCGCGAATTCGCCAAACAATTGGGACTCTCCGCTACAACCGTCAGTCGTGCACTCAGTGGCTATCCGGAAGTTGCTGAAACAACCCGCATGCGCGTGAGGGACGAAGCGGCGCGGCTGGGATATAGTCCGAATGTCAACGCCGTGCGACTTGTAACAGGTCGTGCTGGTGCCATTGGCGTTGTGATGGGGCGTAATAGTGAGTTTCACTTCGCCGAATTTATGCGTGGGATGGCCGAACGGCTAAGCCAAGATGAGGTCGATATCCTTGTCAGTCCGATAGCAAACAACGGCACAGAAGACGAGATTGAACTGTGCCGGCGTCTCGCGACGAGTCGGCGTGTCGACGCTATAATCGTGACATCCCCAAAGCCCAACGATGAACGCATCCGTTTGCTAAGTGAACTGGGCATGCCTTTTCTCGTTCATGGTCGATCAAAAATCGATGTGCCTCATGCATGGCTTGATATCGATAATGAAGGTGCAGTTTATCGTTCCACGACCCACCTGCTTGATCTTGGCCACTGCCGTATTGCTATGATCAATGGTCGCCAAGGCTTTACGTTCTCACTTGATAGGGACATTGGATATCGAAAAGCGCTCGAAGAAAAGGGATTTGAGTTTGACCCTGGTCTCGTCGAGCACGGCGATTTCACCGACGAAATCGGTTATCGTTTGGCGCGGAAACTCCTAGAGCGCGATTTGAGGCCGACTGCCTTTGTCGCGGGCTCGATGATGACTGCTTTGGGCATCTATCGAGCGGCACGTTCTTTTGGTTTAACGATTGGCAAAGATATTTCCGTGATCGCACATGATGATGTGATTTCATTTCTGAGTGCAGACAATATGGTACCGTCACTCACAGCAACACGCTCATCGATGCGTGCCGCAGGTAAACGTTGTGCGGACATGTTGATGGATATTCTTGACGGCAAGTCTCCTGCCGATATCCATGAACTCTGGCCCGTCGAGCTAATCCTAAGGGAAACCGCCACTCGCGTACCAGATACGGTTTAATTTTGCTTGAAAAGTACTCATCTCCCAATCTGTGAGGCATAGTTCAACAGCCTTCGGGCTGCTTTCTTATGAAGCGGCACTGCGTTTGAGGTGCAGCAGTAAAGTGTAGATTTTCTCTTTAACGAGATATCTGTTTACTTGAGGTCTCCAAATCTATGGCCCCGGAAACGGGGCCATAGTTCTCTTGCTGTGCGTGTTGCTTGCGAACTATCCGCTCACCATTTCGTTCTGAAGCCGATTGTTGCTTTGAGGCTGTAGCTGTCCGCGAAGTTGGTGAGACTGGTGTTGATGGAGCCTTCACCATAAAGCGCGTATTTGTCATCAGCCCAGGCGTATGTGCCACCAGCTCCAAGCCCGCCCCAGGTCTTGTCATCACCGGTCCCGAACGTGGTCCCCGCAACCTTCACACTCATGTCGCCCAGGAACTCCTGATACAGATTGGCAATGCCATAGACGTTTGTGCGGGTAAGCAGGCCATTGGCATCCCGCCATGCATTGCGGTAATCGGCCGAGATCCCGATGCGGCCTGTCAGACTGTCGCCATTCGGCACTCAGCGCATAGCCAAAGCCCTTGCGGCCATTGGCAAGGCTCTTGTTGGCAGTCGTTGAATTGAAGTCATTGTCGTACCAGCTGGCCTGCGCCTGCGTATCGACATAAAAGCCATGATCGCCATACCATGTCAGCGTTCCGCCAAGACCCCAGCCCTGTGTCTCAACATCACCATCGCTTTGCCGCGACGAGATGTCGGAATGCGCATTGCCATACTGGCCTGTAATCCCGCCGATCAGCTTGCCGCTCTCACCCTCATAGAACTGGCCATCCACACCCGCCTGCATCAGATAGGTATTGATATCCTGCTTCATGCCAGAGCCATTCGGTTCAAGACGGCTGTGCGCACCTTCGATGCGGCCCCAGATGCCGCGCTGATCAATCGCCGTACCAGCTTCTTCGGAGGAGACAAGCGGAGTGCCGATGGCATCCGCGCCCTGTTCGATGACCGGATTGGCTGCCCCATCCCAATAGCGATTGCCAACACGCTGTTGCAGCGTTGGCAGCTTGTTGAGCGTCTGCATGGCGACAACCGCCCCCTGATAGAGCGGTACACCGGGATTGATGATCGGACCTGTGCCGTCCTTCAGCTCACTGCGCAGATACCAGTCGCCATCCGCAGGCGAACTGACACCACCTTCATGCAGTGAATAGGCATAAGCCCCCGCCACAACCGCCTGCTGGCCATCCTTCGTGGTGTAATCACCTGCAAGATTGAACGTGCCATTGGACTGGCCGCCAACCGAGATGATCTTGATGCCCTCATTGGTCTTCGCACCCATGCCACCGCGATTGTTCACCTTCACGGTGCTTGTGCCCGACGTATCCCCGCCAACCTTCAGAAGATCAGTCTTCGAACTGTCGTCTCCAAGCACCGTGTTCAGCACAAGCATCCCGCCATTGCCCGTATAGTTGCCAGCCACGTTCAGCACCGTTCCGCCATTCCCGCCGAAGTCGGTCAGGCCATTGTTGGAAAGCGAGACCATTGCGGTATCAAAGCCATTCAGGAGAAGGCTGCTGCCTGCACTGACCGAATAGGCGGAGGCTCCGCTGAACGCTCCTTTGGCACCCTGTCTGAGCGTACCGCCATTAAGCTGCGTCGCACCGCTATAGCTGCTGGTGCCTGCAAGGGTCAGTGACCCGGAGCTGTTCTTGGTCAGACCACCGGTTCCTGACCACGTGCCAGAGAATATGCTGTCAAAATCCTGATTGAGCGTCAGTGTGCCTGAACCAAGCGAGACCGTGCCGCCGCCATCCTTGCCATCCAGCAGACCCCGGACTGTGGTGTTGAAGTTGTTAAGATCAGCGGTTGCTCCCGCATTGACTATCAGGCGGCCCGAACCAAAGGCATTGTCTGCAATGCCAGCCTGCGCTGTTCCGCTCGAAACCGTCAAACCACCAGAGAAGCTGTTATTGCCTGAGAAGGTTGTCGTGCCCGCACCTCGCTGCAGCACTTCGCCTTCACCACTGATGACGCCGTCAAAATTAACTGCATCAGAGCGGTTGAAGGCCAGTGTACCATAATCATAGGCTGTGCGTGCCAGCACCACATCACCGGTAATACTGCCCGATGCGCCGCCATCACCAAGTTGCAGGATACCTTCATTCACGGTCGTCCCACCCGTATAGGTGTTCAAACCCGTCAGAACCAATGTACCGAAGTCGTTCTTGTTCAGGCCTTGCGTGCCCTGAAGCTCAGCGGCAATCGTCGCCGTCGCATTCTTGTCCACGCGGATGATCGGTGTTGCATCCCCTGCAAGGGTCAGAGCATCGCCGTCAAGCCGATAGCCATCTGTAGCAAACTGCATGCCGCTGGCCGATACGGTACCGCCACCATTATCCACAGTGACTGTGCCCGCAGAACCGGTGAAGACAGCAAACTGGCCATTCGCCCATGAACCGTTGACCTGCCCGTCACTGCCCGTCCAGTCATCATTGGCCACATTCCAGATGCCATTGCCACCGTCGATGTTGTTATTGCGATGTTTGGCAGGATCATCGCCGTCCCAGAAGTTGAGCGTCACGCCCATTGTATTGACCAGATTGACCTGATGCTGGACTGCGGTCTGAACCGTCATTTGAGACGTATCACCACCCGGAACAGTACCTAGCAAAAACCCGTTATCGGTCAAACCACCGTCATAGTCGAAGATGCGATAAAGCCCGGGACCAAACCCGCCCATATCCGTTACGTTCAGTGTGCCATCCAGTGTCAGATTGCCGTGCACATTAAACAGACCATTGGTGGTTGGTGCGCCCAGTACCACATTGACATTGTTGCCAGCAGCAAGCGTCAGATCGTGATCAAAGGTCAGCGTCTGGCCTTCACGACCGACAAGATTAGCACCGCCCGCATCAAGCGTGGCATTGCCTTTGACGGTACCTGTGCCGCCAAGGCTTGCACCGGAGGCCACTTCAACCGTGCCCCCAAGCGCACCATTGACCAGAAGCGTACCCGTGCTGACCGATGTTCTGCCTGTAAAGACGGAACTGTCTCCATTCAGGGAAAGTGCACCGGAACCCATCTGGTTTAGTAATCCGGCACCACTCAGACTGCCATCAAAATCCACAGCATCGGAATGATTGAAGGCAAGTGCCGCACCGGTAGCAATCGAGGCACCACCTTTGATACTGCCGCTCACATGGCCATCACCCAGCTGCAACGTGCCAGTCGAAACCGACGTGCCACCCGTATAAGTGTTGTCGGCAGTCAGAATGGTCGTACCGGAGCCAGTCTGAGAGAGAAAGCCTGTACCCGAGATGAGACCGGAAAACATCACTCCGTCAGAACGATTGAAGGCCAAGGTGCCATTGTTGGTCACATCACCCATAATGCTGCCTGTCGTGCCACCATTGCCCAGCTGCAATGTGCCAGACGAAATTATCGTGCCACCCGTATATGTGCTGTCACCCGTCAGAATGGTTGCACCGGGACCAGTCTGTGTGAGAGCTCCTGTACCAGAGATAAGGCCGGAAAACGTCAGGCCGTCAGAACGATTAAAGACTAACGTGCCATTGTTGGCTACATCACCCTCAATGCTACCTGTCGTGCCACCATTGCCTAGCTGCAATGTGCCAGACGAAATTATCGTGCCACCCGTATAGGTGTTGTCGGCGGTCAGCGTGACTATGCTGTCCACTGGACCTTTCTGCTCGACAAAGCCTGTGCCGGAAATCAGGTGATCAAACACAACACTATCAGAGCGATTGAACGCAAGCGTGCCTTTCGTAGTCGCGTCTATACCAGTAATAACATCTCCGGATACACTGCCAGTTGTTCCGCCGTTACCAATCTGCAGCACACCCTGTTTAATCGTCCAGCCATTATAGTCGCCGATCAGCGTCCAGGTGCTTGCGCCATCCTTGGCATTGGTTTGAAATCCCCGGTATTGCTCTGTTCCAGTGGTCGTGGCACTCACACTGCCCGCAAATGTATCGTCATCATCGCCACCGAGAATGAACGTATTGCCAGTTCCCTGAGCAACTACATCACCGGTAATAACCGAACCGGAATGTAGCTCGAGAGTGCTGTTGCCGCCCGTAAAACTGACCGCATATGTCCGATCAGTACCGTTGCCGTATAGCCCTCCGCTGATCGTTCCTGCATTTATGACTTTGCCACCGCCACCTGACAACAGAATACCATACCCCCCGGCAGCCCATGTGCTGGCAGTCCCGTCCGATTTCAGCCCCCCGGTTCCGCCTCTTCCGCCCGTAATTGTACCCTTATTTGTGACGGTACCGCCTTGACTGGCCGTTATGCCATTCCCACCAAGGCCACCGTCACCCGGCGGCGGATTGCCAGCAGCTGCACTTGGTTTTTTTCCGCCATTTCCACCATTGCCGCCTCGCATGGTGCCATTTATGTTTAAGACAGTGCTTGTGTCACCAAGCACGATAGCGTCAGCACCCCTGCCCCCATCTCCGCTGTTGCCAGTGCTGCCGTGATTTGCGTATCTCCTTTCATAGGAGGCATCCCCACCAGTACCACCATCGTTGCCATCACCACCGGCAATCGTTCCACCAGTATTGGACACGGAGTTATTCGCACCGGAAAGCTGCAAGGCAATCCCGCCATTACCGCCTGCTCCTCCTTGTCCTGAAAACCGCGCGTTGACTCCCTGGGTACTACCGGAACCACCGCCATCAGCACCCGCAGCACCCTGTCCTCCCGATAACTGCCCTGTGTTGAAAATGGTTGCTGTTGTCGAAAAGGTGACTGCTACGCCGCCATTTCCCCCATTGCCGCCGTCACCGCCGGAACCGGCGGATGACATGCCATAACCTCCGTTCCCGCCGTTACCACCTTGCCCGCCAGCGCCCCCACTGATCGAACCGTTGTTGTCCAGAGTGCCTCCACCTGAGACGAGGACGCCATTGCCACCATCTCGACCATTCCCGCCCGCTGCACCATCTCCACCATTGCTGGGAGTGTTTCCTAAAAAACCATCGGAATTACCTCCGCGACCAGCAGCGCCACCGGCCCCACCTGTACCGCCGCCGATCACACCCGAGCCCGCATTTCTGACACTTACTCCGTCATTGAAGATAGCTGCCGTACCACCCATGCCACCAACGCCGCCTGTACCGCCGTCCCGTGTAGCTACCACGGCAGGAAATCTTACATCTTGACCAACGGCCGCCACATTACCTGCACCGCCGGCGCCGCCACGAATTGTGCCCGCATTCTGAACAGCCGTAGCATTGTCGTAATAAACGCCTGTGCCGCCGTCACCGCCGTCGCCCGCGCTACCGCCGCTGGTATCCGCGGTGGCAGTGGCTGTTATGCTCGTGCCACCACTACCACCGCTACCGCCATTAATAGTCGTGTTATTCTCAAGACTGGTATCAGACGACAGAACACCTGTACCGCCGCCGCCGCCGCCGCCACCACCGCCTGCATTCTGATTTTGAGACAAGATACCGCTTGCACCATCATCGCCATTTCCACCAGAGACTGCTCTGGTGGAAGACGGGTCAACAGATGAAGCGCCCAAGCTACCC
>NZ_NNRK01000016.1 GCF_002252475.1 Brucella rhizosphaerae
GCTTGCCGTTCTCGTTCTCATAAAACTGACCATCAACACCGGCCTGCATGATGAAGGTATTGATGTCCTGATGCAGATCCCCTGCCGTCGAACCGCTTTCCAGCCGGTTATGCGCGCCTTCGACACGACCCCAGATCGCAGCATTTCTGGCGGCGTCAGCCTGTGTTGCCGTCTGTGTTGCCGCCTGTATTGCCGATTGTGTTGTCTGCTGGCCCAGATAGCGATCTCCCACGCGCTGTTGCAAAGTCGACAGATGATTGAGCGCCTGAAGCGTTGCGGTATAGGATTCATAGATAGGTGCTGCCGCACTGTAACGCGGACCCGTTGGCGTTGTCGGGTCAGTCGGATCGGTTGGGTTTGTGGGGTTTGTAGGATTGGTTGGATCAGTCGGATTTGCCTTGGTGTTCTGGCTGACAAGATACCAGTTGCCATCATTGGGACCGGCCTTGCTGTTCTTCTGCAGCGTATAGGCATAGGCCGACGAGGTCATGAGCGCCTGCTGTCCATCCCCGGTGGTGTAATCGCCATTCAATGTAAATGTACCATTCGACTGACCGTTCACATCAACCACCTTGATGCCGTTGACCGTCTGAGCACCAAGACCACCACGATTGTTGACCTGAACCTTGGTGGTTCCTGATGTGTTGCCACCCACCTGAAGCCTGTCGCTTACTGCATTATCGTTGGCCAACACCGTATTGATCGCAAGCGTGCCGCCATTGCCGGTGTAATTACCAGCTATGTTCAGCATGGTTCCGCCGGTGCCGCCAAAGTTAACGGCACCAGAGTTGGAAAGCGCTGCCATATTGGTGGAGAACCCACCCAGATCAATGGCCGAGCCATCAGCCACCGAATAGGCCGATGCTCCGCTGAATGCATCCTGTGCACCCTGAATGAGTTTTGCACCGGCAACGTTGGTATCACCCGAATAGGTGTTTGCGCCGTAAAGTGTCAGAGAGCTGGTGCTGGTCTGACTGAGTGTGAGGCCAACCACGCATTCTGTTGAGCAAGAAAATCTGTCGCGTGCGAACCGGCAAATCGACTATCGTATCTTCCAGACGCTTTAAATCTTCCCGAGCCGATACGATTTGATCGGGAAGAATAACGGGAGGCGCATACAGCTCTTCTGTCAAACCATCGAGCAGCACTTGCCGTCGCCGTTCAGAGCGGTAATGGCTGATCGCGGCGTATTTCGTGGCTTTTGAAAGATAGGAAGGTGAAAGGCTCACATGGGCTTTTGCTTTCGCCCAAATTACTGCGAAAACATCCTGCACGACATCAGCCGCGCTAAATGAACTGACCTTACGTGTAGCAATGCGCTCCAAACGGCCGCGCTCACTTCTATATAGTGTTTCAAGTTGCTCTGCTTTGGCCTTATCCATCAAGTATGCCCGCGGCCGTCACACTTGACCCATCGTCAACGCTTTTCAATATCGGCCTTATGGTGATCGCTTAAATACTGGATTGTTATTATCAAGTTTTAGTTACAAAGAAGTTTCACGGCCGTGAGGGTCGGATCGTGTTTACCAACCCGCCTCGGGACCATGGGTCAACAATGTGCTCAGATACCACTATGGGGCATTAGATCCATCATTCGTAGCCGATTATGCGCACGCATATTTGCCAAACGACAGACATGTGAAAGGTTCACATCAATCCATGATCTGATCTACGACCTGCATCCACTTCCCAGTAACCACTGAAGTTCAGCTTGCCTCCGATACGCCATGCCGCCTTCAAAATATGGCGTACAATCGCTTGCCTAAGGGAAGCAGAGCCGCTGCGTAATATAACGGTGACACGGTATTGACAGGTTGAAATTTGTTGTGTGTTATAACACTCGACAGATTAAGATTTGAACAGGAAGCATTATGACCCATCACGACAGCACGCGCCGACTAGAGGAGCGGCTCAACGATCTTTCTCTGTTGCGCGACAAGGCGTATATCGCCGGCGAGTGGGTGGATGCCGATAGCGGCGACACAGTGATTGTAATTGATCCGGCAACGGGCCTCGAGATCGGTTCCGTGCCGAACATGGGTTCAATCGAGACCCGTCGCGCTATCGAAGCAGCTGAGAAATCCCGTCACGGGTGGGCGGCGCTGGCTGCCGTCGAACGCGCCATTGTATTGCGACGATGGTTCGACCTGATTGTCGCCAATCTTGCCGATCTTGCAACTATCATGACAGCAGAACAGGGCAAGCCGCTCGCTGAAAGTCAGGCAGAGATCCGCTATGCCGCATCCTTCGCGGAATGGTTCTCGGAAGAGGCAAAGCGCACATATGGCGACCTGATCCCTGCTCCACGCGCCCGGTCCCGCATCATGGTCCTCAAACAGCCGATAGGTGTTGTCGCTGCAATCACGCCGTGGAACTTCCCGGCTGCGATGATCACCCGCAAGTGCGCTCCGGCTTTCGCCGCTGGCTGCTCCGTTGTGGTGAAGCCCTCTGAATTTACGCCTTACTCGGCGCTGGCGCTCGCTGAACTTGCCGAGCGCGCCGGTATACCGAAGGGTGTTTTTAACATCGTAACCGGTGACGCTGTCGCAATCGGGGGCGAAATGACCTCTAGCCCGATCGTGCGCAAGATCAGTTTTACCGGTTCAACCCGCGTCGGCAAGCTCCTGCTCGAACAGTCGGCAAATACGGTAAAAAAAGTCGCTATGGAGCTTGGCGGCAATGCCCCACTCATCGTCTTTGAAGACGCTGATCTTGATGTCGCTGTGCAGGGTGTTCTCAATGCAAAATTTCGCAACACCGGACAAACCTGCATCTGCCCGAACCGCATATATGTGCATGACGGCGTCCACGACGCTTTCATCGAACGCCTCTCGACCGCAGTCAGCAAATTGAAGGTCGGCGACGGATTTGTCGATGCTGTGCAACAAGGTCCGCTGATCAATGAAGCAGCGTTGACGAAGGTGGAACGTCACATCGCGGACGCACTCGGCAAGGGCGCCAAGGTTGTGGTGGGGGGCAAGCGTCACGAACTTGGGCGGACTTTCTACGAGCCGACTGTACTGACGAATGTAGACGCTACAATGCTCTTCGAGAGCGAGGAGACCTTTGGCCCTGTTGCCCCGGTACAGCGCTTCTGGGACGAGAAAAGTGTCATCAAGGCCGCCAATGCCACGAGCTCCGGCCTCGCTGCTTACATCTTCACCCGCGATCTCGATCGGATGTGGCGGGTTGCCGAACAGATTGAATCCGGGATCGTCGGTGTCAATGAAGGCCTCGTGTCGAACGAGGTTGCGCCGTTCGGCGGCATAAAAGAATCCGGTATTGGCCGCGAAGGCTCAAAGTACGGGATCGAGGAGTTCCTCGAATTGAAATACGTCTGCATTACCCAATCCGAAGCCTGACGGCCCGTCTGCATAATGCCGATGGGCCTCATATAAACACATAATAAAAGGGGAATAACGTGAAAATCACGAATACTTTGAAACTGGGAATTCTGGCCTGTGCGACCGCACTGATGGGAGCAACGGCCTTTACAGGAGCCGCACAGGCAGGCAGCGCCCTGGACGCCATCAAGTCACGAGGCACACTCATCTGCGGCGTGGGCCAGGCAGTCCCCGGCTTTTCAGCACCGGCAGCGAACGGCGAACTCGCCGGTATCGATATCGACTATTGCAAGTCGATGGCAGCGGCCATTCTCGGCGACTCTTCCAAGGTGACCTATCGTCAGACGTCCTATTCAGAGCGCTTCGTGCTGCTGTCGTCGGGCGAGATTGACGTTCTTGCTCACGACACGACGACCACGCTTAACCGGGAAGGTGCTCAAAGCGCCCGCTTTACATCGCCAAACTATTTTGATGGTTACACCTTCATGGTGCCGAAATCGCTCGGCGTCGACAGCCCGGACAAGCTGGCAGATGCCACAGTTTGCATCTTGCAGGGCTCGACTTTTGAAGTGAACACTGAGAATTTCTTCAAATCGCGCGGCATGAAATACACACCACTTGTCCTGAGTGCCTGGGAACAGCTTGACGCCGCCTTCTTTGGAGGCCGGTGTGATGCCTTCGGTGGCAACTACGGCAATCTCGCCGGATCGCGCGCCGGTAACGGCAATGTCGACGACTACATTATTTTCCCGAACTTCATAACGCTGGAACCCTACGCCCCGGCTGTGAAGAGTGGTGATGAGCAGCTCTTTCTCATAGCTCGCTGGGTTATGTTTGCTCTTGTTGAGGCAGAGCGCCTCGGTATCACGCAAGCGAATGTCGCAGACCTCGTGAAGAACTCGGTTGATCCGGAAGTTAAGCAAATCTTAGGTGCCACGGCAGGTAACGGCAAAGATCTCGGCCTGTCCGATGATTGGGTCGTGAAGATCGTCTCGGCCGTCGGGAACTATGGCGAGAGCTTCGAACGCAACCTTGGAAAGGCTTCGCCCCTCAAGCTCGACCGCGGTCTCAACGACCTTTGGACGAAGGGTGGCCTCATGTATGCAGCACCGTTACGTTAATGCGTAGCGAGCGCCTTCAAAACGCGCTGTTTGTCGCGGCAGTCATCGCAATCCTTGCGTGGCTGTCGCACAATCTTGCGTCCAACCTCGCCGCCCGCGGTATCAACATCGATTACGGCTACCTCTGGAGCGCCACCTCATTCCCAATTGGGGAATCCCTGATTTCTTTCAGTTCGGGCGACAGCTACTTTCGCGCCCTACTGGTCGGGTTTCTCAACACCGTGAAGCTGGCCTTCGCCGCAATCGTTCTGTCCACGATACTCGGTCTTCTGATTGGCCTCGCAGGGCGTGCGAGCCATCCACAGCTTCGTACACTGGCAAAGACATATATTGAGGTGACGCGCAACACGCCGCTTCTGCTAATCCTCGTTGTCTGCGCGACTGCTGTACGCGTGCTTCCACCGCCACGTCAGGCATGGAATTTCTGGGACTCAATCTTCATCTCGAGCCGTGGCGTCCAGGTGCCGACAGTGCTTGTCGGCGATGCCGGACCAGCACTGATCATTATCACCGTTCTCAGCCTCCTCAGCGGCTACACATTCTGGCGTCTCATGGTGCGGAAGCGCAACGAAACGGGCCACTTCTCCCGCCCTGCCACAAGTGGCTTTTTCATCTCCATGGCTGCACTCGCGGGCGTCGTCATATATGCACTTGGCTGGGGCGAGATTGAGAAACCGGCGCTCACAGGCTTCAATTTTCGTGGGGGCATGGGCATGACGCCGGAATACATCGCGATGTTGGCCGGCCTCTCATTCTATACATCAGGGTTCATCGCCGAGATCGTGCGGGGAAGCCTTGCAGCCCTGCCAAAAGGCCAGTCAGAAGCAGCCAGCTCACTGGGGCTCAGCCCCATGCTGACACTCTATCTGGTTCTGGCTCCGCAAGCAGTGCGGCTCATGCTGCCGCCGCTGGCCAATCAGTATCTCAACGCGATCAAGAACACGACGCTGGCTGTTCTCATCGGCTATCCGGACTTGGTTTCCGTGGGTAACACTGCACTCAACCAGACCGGACGAGCTATCGAAACTGTCTCCATCTATCTGCTGATATACCTCACGCTCAGTCTGCTGACCTCTGCGGTCATCCGATGGCTGGAAAAGCGCGCACAATTGGTGAAATCATGAGTGAAGTTACCACAGCACTCCCTCGTCCTTCGAATGGCGGCGTCTCAGGCTGGCTCCGCCCCTATTTTCATCCGTGGACGCATGCCCTGCTAACGCTGATCATCACTGGCAGTCTTCTGTACCTCTTTTCACGCTTCTATCAGTGGGCAGTCACCGATGCCGTCTTCGGGAAAGCCTCGCCAGAAACCTGTCGCGCCGCGGCCGGTGCCTGTTGGGCGTTCCTGAACGAGCGTTATCACATCATCCTCTTCGGCAGCTATCCGATCGATCAGTATTGGCGCCCGACGCTTGCGGTCGTATTGGTACTCACCATCCTCATCCTCAGTGGGTTCCGGCGCTTCTGGAAACCGGCGCTCGCACTGGCCTGGATTGTGGTCATGGTGATCAGCCTGATCCTTATGAGCGGAGGCATCTTCGGTCTGCCTTCTGTATCAACGAGCCGTTGGGGTGGTTTGCCGCTCACCGTTGGTCTTTCAGCTTTTGGAATCGTGCTCGCACTTCCACTGTCGATCCTAATCGTGCTCGGTCGCCAATCGAAGGCGGCAGTCATCCGGCGCTTCTGCTCGCTGTATGTTGAGATCGTGCGCGGGCTGCCGCTGATCGCTGTGCTGTTCATTGCATCGACCATGCTTCCTTTCCTTCTGCCCGGCGGCAACCTCGTCGACAACATTTTGCGGGCGCAGGTGGCGCTGATCCTGTTCCAGGCGGCCTACCTCGCAGAGGCGATACGCAGCGGTCTAGAAGCCGTGCCGCGCGGACAGTCGGAAGCGGGGCGCAGCCTTGGCCTTTCCAGCGGCCTGATCTCGCGCCTTATCGTGTTGCCGCAGGCATTTCGTATTGCTCTTCCCGCAATTATCAACACTTTCATCGAGTCCATCAAGGACACCACACTGATCAGCATCATTGGCCTCATCGACGTGCTCGGCGGAGCCCGCGGCGCGATTGCCGACGGTGCCTGGCTTGGCTTCTATCGTGAGGCCTATCTCGTCGTTGGCGGCGCATTCTTCATGTTCTGCTTCATCCTTTCCCTTCATTCCCGACGCCTTGAGCGGGAATTTGCCAACGAGAGGCGATGAACATGGACAACGGAGAAATCGCGCTGACAGACGATGGCCACGTGCAGACCTACAAAACGCTCGTCCAGGACACACTCAATGAACAGATCTATCAGCAGATCAAAGAGAAGCTGATTATCGGGGAGTTCCGCCCCGGTGACCGGCTTGTGCTGCGCAATCTCTCAGCAGCGCTGGGTACAAGCGTCGTTCCTGTCCGCGACGCACTTCAGAAGCTCGAAAGCCTCGGTGCTCTGCGACTTGAGCGCACCTTCATCGTTCCGCGCCTGACAATCGCCGAACTCACAGAGATCCGGGACATCCGCGTGGCGCTTGAAGGTCTTTCTGCGGCCCGTGCTGCGTGGGCTTCAACACCCGAAAGTCTCGCAGGTTTGCGGGTTCATTTCGATGCGATGACAGAGGCTGCACGCGGCAACGACACCAGCCGGTTCCTGCGCGCGAATGCCCGCTTTCACCTGCACATCGCGGACATGAGCAACTCTCCCATCCTACGCGATATGATTGAGCCACTCTGGCTGAGGATGGGCCCCTCCGTACGCCTTGCCAAAGCCGAGCCCGGCAAGCTGATAAACGCCATTCCCGATCACGAGATTGCGATCACTGCCATCGCGTCCGGGGATGCAACCGCCGCGCGCAAGGCAATCGTCTCTGACGTCGTTAACTGTTTCGGCATTCTGGCTGAAGCCTCTCAGGAGACCGTCAGATGATGGCGCCACTGAGCACTACGCAAGCGCAAACCCTTACATTGCAACATTTCGGCATCAGCGGCCAAGTCACCGAACTTGGCGGTGAACGCACCCAGAATTTCCTTATCCGCACGGTTGACGGTAGCGGCTTCACGTTAAAGGTTTCAGACCCGCTGGAAAGTCTCGATGGTGTAGAGCTCGAAAGTGCGGCTCTTCTCCATATTGAAAGCGTCGCACCAGAAATCACAGCTCCCCGCGTTGTCCAGGCTCTCGACGGTGAGTGATCCATCTTCTTCGGAGTGGAAGATGGTCGGTATTTGCGGTTACTCACCTATATCGAAGGTACGCCGCTTTCTCATGTCGGGGCTCCAACCAGCACGCTACGAAGTGCCATCGGGCAAGCAGTCGCCAACCTTGATACTGTTCTGGCAGGCTTTGACCATCCCTATGCAAGCAAGCGCGACCTCATCTGGGATGTCAAGAACCTCAACCGCCTGCGGCCACACCTCGCCTTGATTAACGTGCACCGTCGTCCGCTGGCGGAGGCAATGCTCGACCGGTTCGAGGCGGTGGCAGGCCCAAAACTTGCCCAGCTGCCCGCGCAGGCAGTGCACAGCGACATGAATGGTCAGAATATCCTCATCGACGGTGAACGCCTGGCCGGCTTCATCGATTTCGGCGATCTCGTCCATGCGCCTCGCCTTGTCGATCTTGCCGGCGTAGCCCTGCTGCAGATGCATGGCGGAGAGAACGACCTGCTGGATGTTGCAGACATTGTGACCGTCTATAACGAGATCACGCCGTTGACCGATCTGGAAATCGAGCTGCTGCCGGAATTCATGATTGGCCGCTGTGTCATCAATGTCCTTGTGACCGAATTTCTGGCGGACCGTGCCCCGGCTAACCGCACTTATATCATGAAGAACAACCCTGGCTCCTGGAAGCGATTGGAGCGACTGTCAATCTTGTTGCAAAATCCGTTCAGGAGCCCTCTCCAGAAACGAAGGCACACGCCATGAGCATACCTGTGATGATCAACGCGTTCGACACAAAGAACGCCGGAAATTTGGATGAGCGCACCCGTGAACTCGTAGAGCGCCGCCAGCGTGTTCTGGGTCAGCCGTATCGGATGTTTTACGAGGAGCCTGTCCATTTCGACCGGGCAAGCGGCGTGCGGTTATATGATGAGGAAGGCAATGCCTATCTCGATGCTTACAACAATGTACCATGCGTCGGCCATTGTCATCCCCGCGTTGTGAAGGCGATTGCCGAACAGGCCGCCCGTCTTAACGTGCATACCCGCTATCTCGATGAAGGTATTGTAACTTATGCGGAACGGCTGCTCGGCCAATTCCCCGTAGAAACCAACCGCCTGATGCTGACCTGCACGGGCAGCGAGGCCAACGATCTGGCACTCCGCATCGCATGTAATCATACAAGCGGCACTGGCTTCATCGTTACCGCCAATGCCTATCATGGTATCAGCCACGCAATTGCCGCCATGTCGCCGTCGCTCGGCCTCAACGTACCGCTCGCGAGCGATGTGCGTACCGTTTCGGCACCCGATCCACGCCTCGCCGGCTCCGTTGAAAAGGTCGGTACGTTCTTCGAGCATGAAGTGCGAGCCGCTATTGCAGACATGCACCGTCATGGCATTCGTCCAGCGGCACTTCTGGTAGACACAATCTTCTCCAGTGACGGCGTCTTCGCAGAACCGTCCGGCTTTCTGGCTGGAGCAGTGGCCGCAATCCGAGAGGCTGGCGGTCTTTTCATAGCCGACGAAGTACAGGCGGGCTTCGGTCGCCTCGGCACGCATATGTGGGGGTTTCAGCGCCATAGGCTCGTGCCTGATCTCGTAACCATGGGCAAGCCTATGGGCAATGGCTACCCAATTGCAGGCGTCGTCGCACGCGAAGAAGTACTTGAACGTTTTGCCCGCGAGGCGCGTTATTTTAACACTTTCGGCGGCAATCCAGTCGCTTGCGCCGCCGCCACGTCGGTTCTCGACATCCTTTGGGACGAAGACCTGCTGGCGAATGCAACCAAGGTCGGCGCGCATATGAAAGCCAGCTTCAAAGCCCTCTCGAAGCGTCACTCTGCCATCGGCGATGTCCGTGGTGAAGGTCTCTTCCTGGGCGTTGATATTCTCAATGTTGACGGCGCTCCCTCCCCGCAGGTGGCGGGCGCTGTCGTCAACGCCCTTCGCCGCCGCAGGGTGCTCATCAGCGCATCAGGGCCACTCGGCCATGTCCTGAAGATCAGGCCGCCACTGCCCTTCTCCATTGCAGACACTGACGAGCTGATACAGGTCTGCGACGAGGTGCTCTACACTCTCTGAAACCAAATGATCGAGTAACGAAGGTCTCATTACTCAAAAAAGCAGGATCAATCGCGTCGGCTACTGCCAAAGGCGCGACATTGCAGGAGGACACTCGAATGATGGGCGAAAATGTCATACGTGCCAACGACCTTCAGGCTGATACGACTAAAATGACGGTCTCAGCTACCGATGTGGCAATCGAGATCGAGAGTATGCACAAGTGGTATGGCGAGTATCACGCTCTCACGAACATCGACCTGAAGGTTATGCGCGGCGAGCGCATTGTCGTCTGTGGACCTTCCGGTTCCGGCAAGTCCACGATGATCCGCTGCATTAATCGTCTCGAAGAACACCAGAACGGCAAAATCGTTGTTGACGGCATCGAGCTCAACAATGATCTGAAGAAGATCGACGAGGTGCGCCGCGAAGTTGGTATGGTGTTCCAGCACTTCAACCTCTTTCCGCATCTCACAATCCTCGAAAACTGCACACTTGCCCCAATCTGGGTCCGCAAGGTTCCCAAAAGAGAAGCCGAAGCCATGGCAATGCATTATCTGGAGCGTGTCAAAATCCCGGAACAGGCTCACAAATATCCGGGCCAGCTTTCAGGTGGTCAACAACAGCGCGTAGCAATTGCCCGTTCACTCTGCATGAAGCCGAAGATTATGCTGTTCGACGAACCTACTTCAGCCCTTGACCCGGAAATGGTCAAGGAAGTGCTCGACACGATGGTGTCGCTCGCTGAAGAAGGAATGACCATGCTGTGCGTGACCCACGAAATGGGCTTCGCCCGTCAAGTCGCCAACCGCGTGATCTTCATGGACCAGGGTCAGATCGTCGAACAGAACACCCCTGCCGAATTCTTCGACAATCCGCAGCACGAACGCACCAGGTTATTTCTTAGCCAGATACTCCATTAGAGGATCGCACTGCGCAATACGGGCGGCTGTCGAGAGGCGGCTGCCCGTATTGATCAGGAAGAGGTGTACATGCAAATTATCGCTATGCCGAACTTCTCGATTGCTAGCCGAGGATATTAGAAAACGCCGCTCTTTTGCGTGAAGGGGGAATCCTATCCATCGGCGGAATTGAGCAAGCCATCAATCCCGCACACTTCGCCGGACGCAGGGGTTTTCAAATATAAAATGGGACGGCCTTGCCGCCCCGGAGCCAATTTAGCCAACGGGGCTCATGCGACAATTTTCTGCATCTCAATCAAGTGTAGAAAGAACAGCAGTTGCAATGACCTCTGTCCTGTCCTTGCCCGCTATAACGCCGACACCTTGCGCAGTCGTACGCTCTATGGCCGTCATTACACGGGCAGCTGCATCACGTTCACCCAGATGTTCGAGCATCATCGCGCCAGACCAGATCGCAGCAATCGGATTGGCAATACCGAGGTGAGCAATATCCGGGGCGGAACCATGCACAGGCTCGAACATCGATGGCGCGCTGCGGTGCGGGTTGATGTTGGCAGATGCGGCAAATCCAAGACCGCCCTGAATTGCGGCCCCTAGGTCCGTCAGGATATCACCAAAGAGATTAGATGCGACGACGACGTCAAGGCTTTCCGGCGCCATCACCATGCGGGCCGCCATGGCATCGATATGATAGCTCATCACCTCGACATCGGGATACTCGTCCGCCAGCTGCGCGGTGATCTGGTCCCAGAACACCATTGAATACTTCTGTGCATTGGACTTTGTAACGGACGCGAGCTTACCCCGTCGCGCACGAGCCTGCTCGAAGCCGAAACGCAGGATACGTTCGACGCCGGTACGAGTGAAGATCGACGTCTCTACTGCCACCTCGTCAGCCGTGCCCTGATGAACACGCCCACCGGCACCTGAGTACTCGCCCTCGGTGTTTTCACGGATGCAAAGAATATCGAACCCTTCGGTACGCAGCGGACCCTGAACGCCCGGCAGCAGACGGTGCGGTCGGATATTGGCATATTGAACGAAAGCCTTACGGATTGGCAGCAGAAGGCCGTGCAGCGAAACAGAATCGGGCACTTCCGCCGGCCAACCGACAGCACCGAGCAGGATGGCATCGAAGGTGCGTAACGTCTCGATGCCGTCAGCAGGCATCATCGCGCCGGTTTCCTTGTAGAAGGCGCAGGACCATGGCAGCGTTGTGCCCGTCAGCTTGAAATCGCCACCCGCTGCCTTATTGAGGACGGCCCAGGCCGCCTCGGTCACTGCTGTACCAATGCCGTCGCCGGGAATAAGTGCGATCGAATAAATTTTCATGGGATTGTTCTCCGAACCGGGCAGTAACAAACGAGAGAAAAGGGCACCGTCGTCGCCACGGTACCCTTCGCAATGTCAGTTCAGGTTCTCGGCTATACGCCACTGCGCCGTGTCGTCGAGCGCTTTGCGCAATCGGTCTACCGCCTCGTTCACCTGCTCCTCGTTGATGATGAGCGGCGGGCAGAGTGCCACGACGTCACCAATGGCGCGGACGATAAGGCCATGCTCGTGTCCGGCAGCAAAGGCGCGGGCGCCGATTTTGCCCGCCGCAGCGAAGGGACGACGAGTTTCCTTGTCAGCCACAAGCTCGAGACCCGCAATGAGGCCGGCCCCACGGACTTCGCCCACAAGAGGATGATCAGCGAGTTCCGCGAGACGTGCCTGAAGGATGGCGCCCATGCGGGCAGCGTTACCGATGAGGTCACGTTCTTCGATGATCTTGAGGTTCTCAAGTCCGACTGCAGTCGCGACGGGGTGGCCGGACGCCGTAAAGCCGTGGCCGAAAGTGCCAATTTTTGCCGTGTTGTCAGCGATCGCATTGTAGACAGCTTCGGTGAAGACCACAGCGGCAAGCGGCATGTAAGACGAGGTCAACTGCTTGGAAATTATCATGATATCCGGCGTGAAGCCGTAGTACTCGCAGCCAAAGCTGGTGCCGAGACGGCCGAAGCCACAGATCACCTCATCAGCGATCAGCAAAATGTCATGTTTACGGCAGAGGTCTTCGATGCCCTTCCAATAGCCAGACGGAGGAGGCATGACGCCGCCCGCAGCCATCAGCGGTTCGCCGATGAAGCCAGCAATGGTTTCCGGACCTTCCTCAAGGATCACAGCTTCGGCCTCGGCAATCAGGCGTTGCGTGAACTGTGCCTCGCTCTCGCCAGGCAGGCCGTTGCGATAATAATGCGGACAGGTCAGGTGGCGGACTGGAATGGCCGGCAGGTCGAAATCTCTATGATTATTTGGCAAGCCCGTCAGGCTGCCTGATGCGATTGTAATGCCGTGATAAGCGCGCGTGCGGGCGAGGAATTTTTTCTTCTGCGGACGGCCGAGGGCATTGTTCATATACCACACCATCTTGATCATGGTGTCATTGGCTTCGGAGCCAGAACTTGTGAAGAAGACACGCGTCAGTGGCTCGGGCGTCATCTCGACTATCTTCTCAGAGAGACGGATCGAGGGCTCGTGCGACTTGTGGCTGAACGTATGATAATATGGCAGTTTAGCCATCTGCTCGGCGGCAACCTTTACCAGACGCGGCTCATCGAAGCCGACAGCGACTGACCAAAGACCGGCAAGGCCTTCAATATATTCTTTGCCAGCATCATCATAGATATAGATGCCCTTGCCATGATCTATAATCATTGGCCCCTGACGCTCATGCGCGCGGGCGTCCGTGTAAGGATGCAAAGTGGTTGTGATATCGGCATGGGCCAGTGAATTGGAGAGCTTGTCGCTCATTTTTATTTCCTCCTTCGGGCATTCCCGCGAATACGCGCAACCCCGGGGCGGCGGATGCGAGGCCGCCACCGAGTTCATGTTTGACTTAGCGCCCTTTCGGGAACCAAAGGCGAGATGGCAGGCACCCGCCTTCGGCAATCGTTACTAATTTCCGCACACTTTGACCCTCAACGTACTGGAGACCGGGCGCAGGCATGTCATTCAAGCACCTGGAAAACGGTCTGTGGCACATAGATGAGCTACGATTTCGGCGAAGTTCGTCCAAATCGTGTTGGCATTTCCCCTGAGACCGAACTGATCCATGCTAAAGATCGTTCGTATTTTTGTTCAGTGTTATAACACATGCCCGTCGATCTTTTTGGTGTCAAGTGCTATGTTCGGTGTTATGACGAAAAGGTGCAAACAGGAGAACCTATGAAGAGCAGTGAGATCGTCCATGACGGGGCAAATGCGCCTGAGCTATCCCCAGTATCCCGAGATATGCTGCACGAGCAGATTTATGAGATGCTTAAACGCAATCTTATGATGGGACGATTCACGCCCGGTCAGAAGCTTCCTCTTCGCGGGCTCGCCAAAAGTCTTGGCACCAGTCTGATGCCGGTGCGAGATGCTCTGCAAAGACTGGAGAGTGTTGGGAGCGTGGTTTCGACGGCGAGCAGGACAATGATGGTGCCAATGTTCAGCAGCAAAGAGCTGCATGACATTCGCGTCCTGCGAACAATTCTTGAGGGTGCAGCGCTGGAGCGCGCTGTGAAAAACCACACGCCAGAGCAACTTGACAGGTTAAAAATCTACGTCTCTGATATCTGCCACTCTGCTGACATTAACGACCTGGACCTGTTCCTTGAAGCGAATTACCATTTTCACATGTTAATCGCCGAAATGAGCGATTTGTCATTTATTAGCCAGCTGCTCGAGCCGCTATGGATGCATATTGGCCCATCTGTCCGACAATCGGTACCTAACGATACTCTTTTCAGAAGTTCAGCGCAAAACCACCTTGATGTCTTTGAAGCGATTGTTGCCAAAGATACCGAGGCAGCGATAATAGCCCTCCAGCGCGATATTTCCGAAGGCTATAATTTTTAGAGGCTAGCCACAAACATTGACGTAGGTTGCCATCTTGCAAACCGACAGCTTCTCCCGCTGGGTTATGCGGGGGGTCGAGTGGGTCTTCTCTTTATCGATGAATGCAAACTTCATCCACTTGTCTGCCGAGCAAAGAAGGTCGTCGCTTGATCACGTCCCGGACGCAGGAGTTCATTCTTCCTATGCTGCCAACCGCACAGTGTTGACTTGCAAGTCCCAAAATCGTCGGCAGCTAATAAGATACTTCGACCGCTCTTCGCTAGAAATACGATCGGCTTCCGCTTTGAAGAGGAAGTCAGCCCGGCTCATGGCTGTTACCGACCGTGACCCGTCTCGATGCTCGCGGGCATGATCTCGACAGTCGCTGTCATACCCGCGGCCAATTCGACGCCTGAAGGCACATGATCGATAAGGATGCGCACCGGTATACGCTGGGCAAGACGTACCCATGAAAATGTTGCCGCCACATTGGGCAGGCCGAGATGACCGGGCGTGTCGTTGCTGTTTTCGATGCCGCGGCCGATACTTTCGACATAGCCCGCTATTGGCTGATCAAAGCCCATCAGCTTCGCCTGCGCCGGAGCACCGACACGGACTTGGTGTATTTTCGTCTCTTCAAAATAACCAGTGATCCAAAAGCTATTGGCATCTAGGATGGCGACCTTGGTTGTACCCGCTGCTGCATAGTCACCAGGTCGAAGTCTCAAATTGGTGACATATCCATCAATTGGTGAACGGATAGTCGAACGGGCAAGATTGAGTTTAGCCAACTCGAGTGTGGTTGCTGCCGCCTGATAGGTCGCGCTAGCTATCGCTGCTGCCCCGCCAGATTGCTGGGTGATTTCTTGTGAAATAACATCCTTGAGCTGGCTGTGCCGGTGCGCTGTTGTTTGACGAACGATCATATCCTGACGCTTGGCTTCAGCATCAGCCTCCGCCAATGCGACTGCCAGTTGAAGCCGCTCGGGGTCTATCTCATAGAGAATGTCGCCCCGTTTAACATGCTGATTATCAGCCACAGGTACAGAGCGGATCGTACCAGAGACTTCCGGTACGATCTGTACGACATCCACGCCAACCCGCCCGTCGCGGGTCCATGGGGTTTTCTCATAATGGCTCCACGCCTTGAGCGCAACAAATGCGGAGACACTTACGACGCAAAGAGTGAGGGCATAGCGGCCGAGCAGGGATAATATCGATTTCAAGATGTTAGTCCATTCAGTGGCAGGTACTGCGTGAGCAGGCCGTAGATGATGATGAAGGTGGCAGCCTCGACGAGCGGCGGATAAGCGAACAGACGGGAAATGCCGATGGTGGCGCAAAAGCGCATCACTGCCATGGTGGTGATCAACGCGATAAATGCGAGAACCACCAGACCGGGAATGAAGACGCCTCCAATATTCAAATCAACAATCATGAGCCGGATATCCCTTTCGTTGCGACGGCACTGGTACCCAGAGCGAAGCGGAGGTCGATGAGCAGGTCGACAACCCGTGACTGATTTTTGTGCGAGCTATTCTCAATTATCGTCATTAATGTCTCAATGCGCTGATCAAGGTCGGTGAGATCGGCAGGCATTGCTGGTTTCCTGACATTGAAGTGCGCTGTAATCGCAGAAAGAAGAGCATCTATTGCAAAGCCCGTCTCGCCTTTTGTCTGCGATATCGTCTTACGAAGCTGACCAGCAACATGCCCAATGCGAAGATGGCGTAACGTATCATCGAGGACGACTGCATAGGCTTTACCGGACATTCGAAGCCTTGGCAGCAGTAGTGCCGTGCGATCTATCATCAGACTTGTCCAGCGTGATTCATCAGGCGCATGGCCTCGTGCGCGGCGGCCGACATCCCGTCGGGAGAGGCAGAGTAGCCGGTTGATCGATGTGTCAACTGGCGTAGTCTGGAATAAAGACATACTGACCGCCCCGAAACCAATCGCTGTAAAGAGTGCGATTCCGGTGTTGATGGACGTGGCGAACTCACCAGTGTAGGTGGTGCTCAGTCCCGACAGGATAGGAATAGTGAGGGTGATGCCGAGTGCCATGAATGTTGTTGGCGGTCGCGCCTGTAAAGAACCGGCAAGCAGGAATGCCGGAGCGAGAACCGCAACCAGAACTGTGAAATCTGTGACCTGTGGAAGTATGATGAAGCTGTAGACGAGGCTGATCACGACCCCATAGATTAAGCCGATGATGTATTTGATAACAAATGGTACAGGTGTATCGAAGTTGCCGAACAAGGTGCAGCATACTCCAATAATGGAGACCGCCGTTCCGCCCTCCGGCCAAGCCGACCATATCCAGAAAGCACAACCACTGAGGATACCGACGATTGCACCTAACGCTGCACGGGCTGCCATCCACGGATCACGGTGATAGACATATCCTTTTGCATGTTTCGGCCCATGGAGCGATGCCGCATCACGCGAGTGACCGCTGTTGGTCACGCTCAGCCTAAGCCTGTCGCAGTCATGAAGCAGGCCAATCATTTCGGCCAGATGGCCGGCAAGGTTGGCACCAACTCTGTCAGCGGGCGTCGTTGCATTGGTGTCCAAATGTTTTTGAACTGATCGTGCACGCGCAATCAACCGAGTTGCTGCGGCTTCTCCATCATCCGTCCCATTCGTTGTTATCCAGTTCTGAACAGCATTGACCAATGCGGCCAGTTCATCAGTGCTATCGCGGTTGCCGATATGAAGAAAATGTACCCGCTCTTCGATTTCAGCAGTGAGTGGAAGAAGTCGGGCTAGCCGGTCATGAATAAGTTGCAGTGTGCCGCGCCGTGGTTTTGCAGATGCGGGATCATAGGGGAGATGCGTTGCAAGCCCTTGAAGTGTCAGCAGATCAACAGAAAGCTGGCTGCGGTCGTTGCGATTTTTTTGTGGTGTTCCATTCAGCGCGTCGCTAGCTAACTGTCGTGCGTCGCGTAGCGTTGCTGATAGTTTACCAGTGAATTGACCGGTCATGCGCTTTGGCAGAACGTAGCGATGGATCAGGACTGCGCAGAGAATTCCTATGGAAATTTCCTGGACACGCACGGATGCAGTGTCGAAAACCGAAGCTGGATCAAGCACACTCGGGAAACCGATCAGGCTCGCTGTATAGCCCGCAAGAACGAAGGCATAGGCTCGCGGCGTGCGATCAAGCAACGAGAAAAACAGGCACAGGCCAATCCAGCCAGCAAGGATCACACTGCACAGGATTGGTTCATTCACGAAATTCGGAACAATCGCGACCGTCGCAATCGCGCCGATGAGCGTCCCCGCAAAGCGATACACTCCACGACTGAGTGACGCTCCGGCAGATGTCTGCGAGACAACATAGACAGTAACAATGGCCCAGAATGGTTTCGGAAGCCCTATTCGTAGCGCAATATAGTAAGCAAGCATTGCCGCAATGAAGCTTTTCACTGAGAAAAGTATCGCATCCGCATCGATCTTCATGGCGGGCGGGCGGAGAAAGCTTGGCCCAATATGCAGCATGAGTGCACTGGTCTTTTTCAAAAGGGTACTTGTGGGCAACGTAGTGGTCATGCCGCCAGTTGTGACCGATTTGCTAAAGTAAATAAATTAAGTATTATGACATAAAATCCCTAAAAACGGCCATTCTCATGTCTGAGTTACGTTCTGCCATCTCTGTTTTCGATCCTGACCTCACGCTCCTGCCTGCGGTCGCCCATAAACTCAATTTCGCGGATCATGACGCCGAAGTGCCTTTGCATGTGCATCGCAAGGGTCAGTTGATTTTAGCTTTACACGGCGCCGTCACCTGCACAGCGGACAAGGAAGTCTGGATCGTGCCCCCCAATTGTGGGATATGGATTCCGGGTGGTGTGCCTCATAGCGCCCGCGCAACTGCAAATGCGCGGCTCAACTATCTTTTCGTGGAGCCGGAAGCGGCTCAACTGCCAGAGAACAGTTGCACGCTTTCAATTTCTCCAATGATACGTGAAATGATCGAGCGGCTTGCTCGCGAACGCGCGGATTATCTTGCCGATAGCCATGCTGCCCGGATTGCGCGCGTCGTGCTGGACGAACTCGCAGAAATGCCACGTGAGAGGTTTAATCTACAGATTTCCAGTCATCCAAAGATCAGGGCGATCGCTGATGCTTTAACTGCTGAACCTTCAGACCGTAGTACGTTGGACGATTGGGCTAAGCGTGTGGCGATGAGTGAGCGATCATTGGCGCGCCTTTTGATCAGCGAGACAGGACTGACATTCGGACGCTGGCGACAGCAACTCCATCTCATCGTCGCTCTTCGTGAGTTGGCAAGTGGCGAGGCCGTGCAGAATGTTGCAGCCGCGCTGGGATATGACTCGGTCAACGCCTTTATTACAATGTTCAAGAAAGCACTGGGGAGCACACCCGCTCAATATTTCGCGCAACGCAGTGTACCCGCATAGCCATAAATTCGGGCAAACTAGCTGCAACAGGATCCGGTCGATACCGATCACAAGCGGCACAAATCATAGAGAGACCAACTTGCGAAATTTCTTCACGAGGGGAGCGACTTCCTTGTGTTCCCCATAACGGGCAACTCTCCCTTGTAGGCCTGAAGCAAAGCATGGCTTACGCGGCACAATCAAGTTTGGCAGCAACATTTATCAATATAAGTAGCTCTACTCTCAGAGAGCAAACCTCTGCTCGAATGGTTGGGTACAGGTTATGCATTTTCATCCCATATGTATATTCAGGTCGACTTGAATGTGTCCCATAAATTTTGCTTGCTACCTCATTGATAGCCATCGTGTTCGAAACCTTTCCTGATAGTGTTTAGGACGATCGCCATTGCAATCAGGAGGCCTGCAAACAAAAATGTGTATTGCATGCCGTCTGCTATCTCCGTCGGATTTGCTTCAGATATTTCACGTGTTCCGACGCCAAAGGCAAAGACTGCTCCCATCACTGATGCCCCACCGATCAGTCCCAAGTTACGGGACAGGCTGAGGACACCTGAAATCGTGCCCCGTGCGGAAGCTGGTGCATCCGCAAGGACAGTCGTGTTATTTGCCGCCTGGAATAACTGATATCCAACTGTAAGCACCCCGGTCGAGATGACATATCCGGCGATGCCGATCCAACCGGGAATGAAAGCAAGAAGTAACGAACCGGAGCAAAGAAGAACCAGTCCGATCATTAAAATCTTTGAGCTTCCCCACAGATCGACAAGCCGCCCGGACGGGACCCCACTTACAATCGATATTGCCGGGCCAATCGTCATTACGAGTCCAACTTGCGTAGGTGTCAGGCCAAGTCCGAAGCCAAGGTAGAAGGGGCCGACGACCAGTGTCGTCATCATGACTGCAGCGACCAACAGGTTGATTGCGAGGCTCGAAACAAGCCCATGGTCTAATACTGACAAAAAGCTCGCTGCCTTCGGCTTGACCCCACGTTTTTCGTTTGGCAGCAGGATGACCGTCAGGATAACGGCGGCGACGGCGACAGGTACCTGAATCCAGAAGATACTGTGCCATCCCATGGCCGGAATAAGCAGCCCGCCAAGTGACGGACCAAGCGCCGTGCCAATCGCGGACACCGTGCCCAAAAGGCCCATAGCCTGGCCAATGCGCTCTTTGCCAGCGGTCTGGCGCATAAGCGCCATCGACAATGTCATCAGGAAGGCAGCTCCAACCCCCTGAAAGCCCCGGGCACAAATGAGCCACGTCAGATCGGTTGCGAGAGCGCAAGCGACCGACGCCAGGGCAAATACGATGAGGCCTCCAACGAGCGCGGGCTTCAGCCCGAATCGATCCCCTAGCCGGCCAGCCACCAGAGCTCCGATCATCAACGTCACAAGATAGACGACAACAACCGCTTGAATTTTGGCAAAAGGAGCAGAAAACGCCTCTGCCAATGATGGAAGCGCAATGTTGGCAATGCTCGTTCCAAGCGAAGCAAGCAGCATAGCAAGCGCCAGCGTGACGGTTACGAGTGCGCTTCCAGTGCCTTGTCTTTGAGTTTTCTTAGGTTTCAAAACTTTATCCTCTTGCTGATTTGAGCTTTGGGGCGCATCGTGCCACTTCAAGTCAACTTGAGGTCAAGCATGAAATTTCTGGACATTGGCGAGGTTTCCGCGAGAAGCGGCTTCAAGCCTTCGGCTCTGCGTTTTTATGAAGAGGCTGGCCTTATTTCTTCAGTCTCGCGGCGCGGCCTGAGACGCCAGTTTCCACCGGAGGTTCTTCTGCAGCTCAAGCTCATTACAATGACCAAAACGGCAGGGTTTTCGCTTCAGGAGATTTTGGGTATGTTTGGAAAGAACGGCATGCCGGACCTGCCGCGCCCTGTGTTCAACCAGAAGGCAGATGAAATCGACGCAAAGATCAGCCAGTTAAAGGTGCTTCGTAACACACTCCGTCATATCGCGGAGTGTTCCGCACCATCCCATATGGAGTGCCCGAAGTTCCGACGGCTGCTGAATGGTGAGGAAATAGCGCGCGTAAACGACGAGCAAAATTGATATCAACCGGAGACCACACCAACACCCTGTTGTCGAAAACAGAAAGACTGTGTGACACGATTTCAATCATTGCTGAGATGCAGATTGGACGATAGCGGCAAAGCAGCAATTGCGGCCTTCTCACCCGGGGCAGACCAATCATATGTTTTGCATACTGATGGAAGTGTTGGGAACGTACACCAAAAGGCTCCACGTCAATCACGCACCGCTTCAATGAACGATCCCAAAGCTATCGCACACCGGGAGAAGGCAATGGTGCGAATGGATGATATTATTCAGTTGTCGCCCTATGTCCGTAACGAGATTACCATGATGAAGTTGTTGTGTGGCACACAGCCATCACAGTGTGACGTAGCCAGCGATGAGCCGGATCCGCATCCACTCGAGGATGCCACATTACTGAAACCACTATCTGGGGTGTACGGACGGGAAGCTCGAAGCTGACAAGACCAGCCGTGACTGCATCTGGACCTTCGCGCGTGCTGGCGAAACATGAACGCGGCACCAGTGCAACCAGGTCTGATTGACATGCAATACGCAAGGCATCTGGGAAACCCGGAACGACGGCTATGACCGTGCGGCTAAGGCCGAGATTTTGCAGCGCCTCATCAACCGGGCCATTGAAGGCACCTCTTCGTGATGTCACGACATGCTTGCACACGGCATAACGCTCCGGGGTTATAGGACCGTTCAATAAAGAATGTCCCTTCCGGACTGCACCAACGAAATGGTCGCGGAAGAGCAGCTGAGTGCGTATCTCTGGCGCTGACTCTCCGAGCACACCGATCTCAAGGTCTATCAACCCTTCCCGGAGTGGCGCGGCGTCTTTCTCGGGTTTGGGAGCAAAGCGCAGACGGACGTGTGGCGCCGTCTCAATGACGGCAGCCACCAGCTTCGACGAGAACTGCTCTATGAACCCCTCGTTGGCTCGAATAGTGAAAGTCCGCTCGAGTGAGCCGATATCCAGATCATTGATCTGCGAGCTTAGCACAGTTCTCACGCCACGGGTCAGTTCGTGAACCTGATCGCGTAGCTCTGCGGCCCTCGGAGTTGGCACAAGGCCACGGCCGGCGCGCACGAGCAGCGGATCACCTGTTGCTGCTCTTAGCCGCGTTAGGGTTCTGCTCATAGCGGAAGAACTCAAGCCTAAGCTGCGGGCGGCTCCCGTTACGCTTCCTTCAGTCAGGAGCGCGTCCAACGCCAGAAGAAGATTAAAATCCAGATTGCTCATAACCCATCCCAAATCATTCATGCTTTAGAACATAGCGTCTGATGCAACTATACTTTGCATCACATGAGTCTGGTGCATGTTAGGTCGAAGAGCCATTATCTCCAATAGCAAACCATATGAGGTCATATCGGAGCGCCTCGTAGTCTTAAAGCGGAGAGAAATTATGAAAGTTCAGGCAACCACAGTTGGTACTGCGGTACTACCGATGCGGGTTAAGACAGCGCAGGATCGCCCTACAATGCTTATCATCGGAGCATCGCGTGGCCTCGGCCTTGCTATGGCTGCCGAGTTTCTAAACCATGGGTGGAATGTCGTTGGTACTGTTCGTCGTGACAAAACGGGCCTTCATGATCTGGCGGTTAAAAACGTGGGTCGTGTTGAGATCGAATACGTCGATGTAACCAAGCCGGACCAGATTGCGGCATTGCACGATCGGCTGTCCGGCCGCAGTTTCGACCTTCTGTTTCACAATGCAGGGACTGCCAACAGGAACCAGAACGAGCCGACGGCGGAAGTGTCCACAGAAGAATTCGAACTTGTGATGGTCACGAAAGCGCTGGGTCCGATGCGGGTCATCGAAAGCTTGCAGGAGCTCGTTCTTGAAGACGGCATGATCGGTGTCATGTCCTCAGGGCAAGGTAGCGTCGGCACCAATACTTCAGGTGGCCATGAAGTTTACCGGGGAAGTAAGGCGGCACTGAACCAATACATGCGATGCTATGCCGCCCGCCACACCGGAGAGGCGCGCGCACTAATCCTCATGGCTCCAGGCTGGGTCCGCACAGATTTGGGAGGGCCAGATGCTCCGCTCAGCATTGAGGAAAGCATTCCGAAGGTCGTCAACGTGCTACTCTCGCAACGAGGTAACCGTGGCCTGCAATATCTCGACCGTCAAGGAAACACCGTTCCTTGGTGAGTATTCAACCGGAGTGAACCGGTCCTGCGACATAGCCGCCAACGTAGTGATTGAGGTAAATTATGAAACTGATCGGTGTTGAAGAACATTTCCTGATGCCAGAGGTTGGCGACGCGTGGCATGCCATTGGCCTGGATGCGGTGGATCCAAGCGTGGCAATCCATTCTGGTGTAATTGAGCGCCGTCTGCTCGATCTTGCCGAGGAGCGGATCACCTTGATGGACGAAACGGGGCTTGACGTTCAGGTCTTATCGCTGACCACGCCTTCTCTTCATGACTGCGGGCCGGAGAGCATCGACATGGCACGGCGTGCCAATGATGCTCTGGCAGCGGCCATGACACGTTATCCGTCACGCTTCGAGGCATTTGCTACGTTGCCTGTGGCGATGCCGGATGAAGCTGCCCTGGAACTTGACCGCTGCGTATCCACACTTGGCTTCAAAGGAACGATGCTATGTGGACGGGTGGGCAAGCGCAACCTTGACGATCCTATGTTCTCACCCATTTTTCAATGCGCCGAGACTTTGAGCGTGCCCATATTGCTCCACCCCAGAACGCCTGAAATGGCTGTAAGAGAAGCTTACTATTCGGGCTTTAGACCTGAGGTCGATGCAGCCCTTTCCACCTATGGTCTCGGTTGGCACTATGATGCGGGAATCCAGTTCCTCCGCCTGGTTCTCTCAGGTATTTTTGACCGACTACCCGGTCTCCAGATGATCCTCGGTCATTGGGGAGAGCTGGTATTGTTCTATGCCGAGCGCTTTGCTGCAATGGACCGTGTTTCCGGGTTGAACCATCCGATTGCGACATACCTGCGCCAGAATCTCTACGTCACTGCGAGCGGCATGTTCCTGCCCCATTATCTCGAACGCGCTGCAGCCGTAGTTGGCACGGATCGTCTGCTCTTCTCTACCGATTATCCTTACCAGTATCGTCCTGGGCAAGATGCGAGACGGTTCTTGGAGAATTGCGGTCTTACCGAGTCCGGGAAGAACGGCTTTGCCCATGAGAACTGGCTGCGCCTGACCGGGGGCGTGTCGTAGCCGCCGCAAGTTGCTCGCAATTTTGGGTCTGAACTTTCTGATCTCCCGGCACACAGTCGAGTGGCCTTTCCTTGTCTTCACACGGACCTCGGTTGAGACGAGGAAAGGCTACTCGCACCACGACAGTTAGCCAGTGCACGCATCTCACCGTCAGGAGTTCCAGGATAGTCAGTTCAGAACGGGATCAGAACCCTCGGGAATATAGATCATACGGCCATCATCGAGCCGATAGGTTATGCCGGCACGCACGCCCTCGCCCTCACCGATCTTGCCGCTGGCTTCATAGCGCTTGAGTTCTTTGCCTTCCTTCACAGTAATCCGCATATCGGCTTTGCCCGCATTCTCTATGACTGTGACAGTTTCCGCTGAAAATGGATTTAGCGGATTACGTGCAATGACAATCATCAGGATACCGATCACCACAAGAAAGAGATCGACCAGATTGACAACCGACAATATCGGATCATCGGTCTCATCGTGTTCCAGAAACCGCATCACACTTTTCCACCCTGTATTTCGACCTGTCGAAGTTCTTGTAACAGCCACCGTCGACGCACTGTCAAAATGAAAAATGTGATACTTGCACTGATCAGCGCCAGTATGACCGCTGAAAATGCGACGACGAGGTTTTCACCGACTGCCGCTCCATCGTTCTTGGTGAGAGCAAGCAATGCCGGGCCCATTGGGATCATGGTGGCGACCAGACCAAGCATTGGAGCTGTGCGCGACACAACACGCAGGACCTCCAACCGTTTCATGATCCAGAGCTCGAGGTCGTCACTGGCAAGCGGTGTGTTGACACCACTCACATAATGCGTCAAGGCAGAGTTATAATTTCCACGAAACCGTTGCCAACTCTCGACCAGAAAGGCTCCCAGCGCCAGAAAAGCATAAGCGAGCGCGCCCAGAATGAGAAGCAGGATCGGCCAGAGGAAAAGCCGCGAAATTTCAAAAAGGCTGACTTCAATGCTGTTCATAATCTTCTACCAAATCATTTTCTTGATACATTGACCCGCACCTGCCTTAGAGCGCCGATGCTGAGTAAAAGAACCATCACGACCAAAGCAGCCCAAAGCCGCCAGTTTTCTTCATCCGCCTCGGAAGAAGGTTTCGTCTCTTGCAGTTCCTGCCCTTTGATCGGTTGCGATGCAGCGGCTGCAGCAATCTGTTGCGAACCATCAGAATCCTGAGCCTCGGCCGAGTTCTGTTGAGCGTCGGCGGTAGACATCGACAAGCCGAAGCCCGCTGACATCTGTTCTATGAAGGCCTTAGTTACAGGCTCCCCAACGGAAACGCCGTGATCTGCCGCCAGGTCCTGCCAGCGTTCCACCAGTTGACGTCGTGTTTGTTCAGGCGCATTCCAATAATCTTTGCGGATCGCTTCGATCATCCGTTCCATCAATTGGGCTTGCGCAGTTGGATTGTGCTGATCGAAATATGCGTTGATATCCAGATTGCGCGTGTCGGCGACATAGGTATCAAAAAGCGCCTGCCACTGATCTGCTCTCACCACAGACGGATCCATAACCTGCCAGCCAAAGAAATTATTGACCGTGTTGAGTATCTCCAGGGTGCCAGCATAGCCCTCAGCCTGCATGCCCTTGATCCAGTGCGGATTGAGATAGCGCACACGCATTTCGTCCGAGAGAAAGCGCGACAACATTGTTGTGTTTGGTTGACCTTGGCGCAGATCGGAGATGTAGAGCGAAGGGCTTTTTCCATCAAGATGACGGATTGCCAGTGATAAGCCACCGAGAAATTCAAACGGGTGATCTGTAGACAGGACACCGTGCAGATTGGAGGAGCGCGCCATGATAGCTGCTTGGGTTCCCTTTAACTGCTCGGCGAAAAGATTAGCGGCTTTGGTGCTTTTGCCCCATTCCTTTGCCCCGAAAGCATATTGCGTGCTGTAGAGAAAACGCTCTGCCAGATCGCCATCATGTTCCCATGTCGTCGATTGCATCGTCATATGTGGCATACCGCTGCCGTAGCTTCCGGGCGCATTGCTGAAGATGCGATAACTTGCCACTTGCCTTGCTTCACCGGAAGAGATGCCCTTTTCTTCCAGAAGTCTGGCAATTCTCACGGTATTAGCTGCGATGGGATTGTCTTTTTCATCGAGTTTGCCGATCTTTTCCATCGCATCCGCGAGAAGGCGCATGAAGCCGTCGAACTGGTCCCGATAGACGCCGGTAACTTGAACCACGACATCAATGCGGGGCCTGCCAAGCTCTGTCACGGGGATGATTTCGAGCGATCTGACCCGCCGACCCTCATCCCATACTGGGCGCGCACCTATTGCATGGAGCACCTGCGCCTCCGTCACACCAAGGTGCCGGATCGCTTCCGATGACCATAGGCTGAATGCAAGCTTGGTTGGATAAGCACCGTCATGTTCTTCTCTAAACGAGGAGACAAGCTGGTCGAAAGCATCCTTACCTGCATCAAAGGCCGCCTTGGAGGGAATTTTGTCCGGCTCGAAGGCATATAGATTTCTCCCGCTGCCCACTTCAGGATTACGGATTGGATCACCACCAGTACCCGGCGGGATAAAACGGCCTTCAAGCCCGGCAAGCAATGCCTCGATCTCCAAAGGAGCAGCAAGATTGTCTTCAAGGTGATCCGCCCGGACAATGAGATCGCGAAGGGATACTGAAAGATCGCTGCGATCCTTACCCTCGCGCAGATACTGGTGAAGAACTTTGAAGGGGGCCGTCTCTTTCAGCTTCGCATAGTCATCCACGAAGAGTTCATCCGATCCAGCGTCAACCGCTTCGTAGAAGGGTTTGCCCAATTGCTGCATGATGGTGGTGATCCGGTGATCGGGATCCGCCGGCAGACCGAAGCTGTGAAGGCCGAGCGGCATCGCAATGCGGGCCAACTCATGAAGATGGTCGTGCAAAACAGCCAAAAAGCCCGTGAAATCCTGCCCTACTGCCTCTTCGCTCCAGCCAAGATCTGTATGCATGTTCGCTTTGATCGCAGCATCCACGATCTCCGTTTTGCTTTGCTCACGAACCGCCCCCTCATCGAGCTGCTGATATTCGTGGATGAGATGATGCATATCGCGCAATTCATCATAAAGCCCCGCCGGCAGGAAGGGCGGCGTTTGGTGGCTGACAATTACGGCACGGCCACGCCTTTTCGCCTGTATCGCCTCGCCGACATTGTCCTGAATGTAGGGATAGAACACTGGAACATCGCCAACGGCGAGGAACGGGTAATCCCCGGCGTCCAGTCCACGATCCTTGCCGGGCAGCCATTCCTGCGTGCCATGGGTGCCCAGATGAATGATGGCGTCTGCTTCAAATTGCTTTTGCAGATAGAGATAGGCCGCCATGTACAGATGATCGGGAGAACTGTTCATGTCGTGATAATGCGCGCCCACGCTTTCCGCACGCGGCATCTGTGGCATGACGACAAGTTTACCCAGCTTCAGACGCGGAATGATGAAACTGGGAACACCATTGACCTTTCGAACGGCCCAATGTTTGGCAGGCTTGCCCCAATGCGAGAAGGCGTGCTGTTTATCAGCGGGCAATGCCTCCAACCAAGCTTCATAGTCGTGAACAGAAAAGGCAACGGCGTTGTCCTGATCAAGGAGTGTTTCCAGCGGTGTCGTCCGATAAAGCCCGCTAAGCAGGGACTGACCCGCCGCAATCATCTCTGATTCAGAAACCCGCTGAACATCATAACCGGCTCTGGCGAGCCGATCTGTTATCGTTTCAATGCTTTTTGCTGTATTGAGATTGGAAGCAGCAAAATTCTTTTCGCCAGACGGATAATTCCAAAACAACAATGCGATGCGCTTTTGGTCAGCCGGCTTATGTCTCAAATCAGCGAGCCTGCGCAATTTGTCGATCAGCGCATCGACCTGTCCCGGCAAGGGGACGGCTTCTCCATTATCGACGGCTGAAAGCACGATCGGATCTGTCATGCCCCAGCCTTCCGACTGCGCCAGAAAGATAGCGGCAGTGCGTGCGGGAACTCCCGACACTGCCCGCCCCCAATCCTTTGAGCCGCCCTCGCGAAAAACCATTGTCTGGATAACAGGAATATCCAGCTCCATGAATTCCGCGCTCCGCGCCTTCCCGTCCTGCATATGAGTAAGATTGACCAATGCATCGGGCTTGGCAGGACTCAGCACATTTTCCAGGCCTTTAGGGTCGTTTCCGTCAAACCAGAAGACAATAGGGAGAAGATTGGCAGCCTCACTACGTGAAATCAACGTGTCGATGACCTTCGTCTGCATGTTGGAAACCAGCCCTGAATAAGCAACGAATGCCACTTTCCCGGTTGGTTTCTTCCAACGCTCGCTTCCCCAGGCGAGATATTCACTGAGGTTCTCGAATATCTGTGGTGCTTCCGGGTGATAAAAACCCGTCACAGGCATGGGCTCGGCGGGCTGGTAACCGGACAGATCAGCCCCTTGCTTCCAGTCACGAATGAGATTGAAGAAGTTTTTGAAGTTTCTTTCTCCTCCGGCACCATAATAACCTGCAAGAAGTCCCGCCGGGCGTGGATTGATGCCGGTCCAAGCCGGCCTTCCGCCACCAACCGTAATTATAGGACGCGTGGCCACAGTAAGACGATCGCCCAGTCTATCTTCAACTGCCTGGCGGTCTTGAGGGCGGGGCACATCGAGGATGATGATATCTGCCTCTTTAAGCCATGTGGCAGGATCTGAAGTAGTTTCCTCGATATTGACCGACTGAAAAGCAATGCCGTATTCCTGGGCGACGGGCGCCAGCTTGCGGAACTTAGCTGGCAGTACGAACGCATTTGTGATCACACGTACCACGATCTGCGTCCGAATTTCCGATTGGCGTCCATCGTCCTTAATATCAGTTTGCGCATAGGCTGCCCCCGACATGACGAGCAGCAACGCCAGCATGGCACACAGAATGCGCTGCATCAGAATGCCGCCTTCAGGCCAACGAAATAACGTCGCCCTTCATCGGCGAAAGAATATTCGACAGACTCGTCGGCAAGCCGCTTATCGGTAATATTCTCCACGCCTAATTGCAGCGTCGTGTATTTGCTTAGGCCGTAGTTTGCATAGGCTGAAAGTAGTGTGTACCCAGCGGCCCGCCCCGTTCCGGTTGAGACCTTCTGCGCGCCCACATAATTAGCGCGTAGTTGAGTGGTGAGGTTTTCCATGGGACTCCACGACAAAGTCGCATTAGCCATATGGCGCGAACGACCGGTCAGTTCATCCCCTGTCGTTTCATCTATCGCATCGAGATAGGTGTAGTTTCCATCAAGCTTCATGTCCCAAGGCAATTCGACGCCAGCACCCAATTCAATCCCGCGGATACGTGCTTCATCCACATTCTCATAGGTGGAGGTCGAACCACGCGCACTTCCGCAATTACGCACACAAACCGTCTGGATCAGGTTCTTTACATTATTCTGAAAGACCATCGCACGTGCGGTCCAGATGCCTTGCGAATATTCAAGCCCGGCCTCATAGGAAAGATTGGTCTCAGGCTCCAGATCTGGATTACCGACAATCGTAAACCTGCCTCCACCTGCAATCGCTTCGTATTCGGGAGAAAGCTGTTTAAGAGTCGGCGCTTTGAAACCCTTGCCAATACCGCCCTTGAAAGTCAGTGCTTCGGTGAAATGGTATAGCACATAGGCACGAGGGCTGGCTTCCCACCCAAATTCTTCGTGATGATCGAAACGGCTACCCAGAACGACTTCCGAGTCTTCACTGATGGCGATTTCGTCCTGAAAAAAGCCGGCATAGTGCATCTGGCTGGCACGTCCGCTATCATTAACGGTCGGATCTTTCAGCCGCTCCTGGCGCACTTCGCCGCCCAATGTAATCGTATGACTCTCGAGCGGCGAGAAGCTGATCTGGCCGTCGCCAACAGTATCGATAAACTTTTGCGGACCAGATGCGGGAGCATTGTCGCTGCGCTCATTCTCGCGGTTGAGCAGAGCACTGTAGACACGGACACGACTTTTGCCCCAACCCCAATTGCCTTCATGCGAAAGCGATATTCTTTGGCGCCATATATCGTCTTCTGAACGGTAGGCTTTTGGAAAAGGCCCACTTCCCTGCATATTGCTCCATCGGTTTTCATAGCCGCCCAAATAGGCAAGGTCGATGCGCTGACGCTCATCTGGAGTCCAGGTGAGTGCTGCGGTTCCATTGAACGCTTTATAATCGCCGAGCGACGTCACTTGTTTGTTGCCCGGTGATGAAAGCTCGGTGCGACCCTTGAACGCGCCCCAAACATTGAGACCGAGCACACCAGGAATAAGCGGACCGCCGGTATAGCCGCTGACATTATACTGATGCCCGCCCAATCCGTGCTCCGTGAAAAGCCCATTGGTCGAAAACGAGCTTTGCCAATGATCGGTTGCGCGGCGAGTGATAATATTCACGACACCACCCAAAGCTTCCGATCCGTAGAGCGATGACATCGGCCCACGGACAACTTCTACCCGCTCAATGGCTTCAGTTGGCACCCAGCCAAGTTCAAAGTCAGAGTGCGCGACTGCAGAAGCAGAATTGCTAATCCGCATACCGTCCACAAGAATGAGTGTATGATCAGGCTGCATCCCCCGGACCGAAATTCCGCGACGACCGAGTCCAACGCCGGTGATGTTAATGCCTGGCATGCCTTCAATGGCATCGGCTAAATCTGAAGCCCGACGCTCACGAAGCTCCTCGCCTGAAACAACGGAAATACTGGCCGGCGCGTCCTTAAGATTTCGCTCACTGGAGGTCGCAGTAATCACGATGGGGTTCAAAACCGTCGTGCCGTCGGACGCCTGCTGCGCAAACGTCATACTCGCGCCGCCCATCAAGGCAGTAAAAGTAACATTTGAACAAATATACATCTTGTGGCGCGCCAGCATGGAAACCCCTTCGCAACAATCAAGCCGCCGCTTTGATATGTTATAACGTTTATCTCGTAAACCCGCCAAATGAAAAAATCGGTGTGACATAGGAATTGATTTTAAAAGTTCCCTAAAACCATGCCGCCCGGCAGTCACGGCTCACTACTGGAATGCGCGGGAAGAGCTGGTAGCGCCCACAAAAGATGATTGAAGCAATTGCGGTGCCTTAAGATCAAAGCAAAGAACAAATTCAATGCCTCTTGACTGGCGGGCACACAGCGAACCTGCATCTGCAAGAAAGCAGACCCATTAATTTACCGGCAATATCTCAGAGAACATAAAGCCGCGCCCACGCGAAATATGCTTTTGTCTTGAACGGTAACTATCGGGCCGGAACTGATCTGTCATCTCTCAGACTTTTTATGAGGCAGCTGCCGTTCCTCCAGAGACGCCATCGCTGGAGATGCGTACGGTTGTCACTACCGGAAATGGGTCAGCTGGTCACACTAAGAATGAGCTTACCTGGCTCATTCATCATCAGATATGCCGTCCTGCTTCAGTTCGACAAACTTGGCAGCCATCGTTGGGTTACCACGCGTGAGCCGCTTGACCGTCAGGTCCTCGGCTTTGTCATTCGCGAGACGCAGGTTGTTGGCGGACTTATGAAGCGCTTCTTTCGTTTTCTCCAAATCCTTGATGGCTTCGTCGATACGTTTCACTGCTTCCTCAAAGCCATCTGAAGCCAGACGCCAATTACGCCCGAATGCAGTTTTAAAATCGTCGAGCTGGGTTTCGAAGTTGGTGATGTCGACGTTCTGCTCTTTCACCAATGCCAGTTCTGTCTTGTACTTGAGCGAGTTCATCGCCGCATTGCGCAGGAGTGTGATGATTGGGATAAAGAACTGCGGTCGAACGACATACATTTTCGGATAGCGGTGGGATACGTCAATTATCCCGGTGTTGTAGAGTTCACTTTCAGGCTCAAGCAACGAGACAAGAACAGCATATTCGCAGCCTTTCGCGTTGCGATCCTTGTCGAGCTCTTTAAGGAAGTCCTCATTTTTTTTCTTGGTAGCCGTCTCATCGTTCTCATTCTTCATCTCAAACATGATCGAAACGATTTCAGAACCTGTATCGTCCATATCGCGGAAGATAAAATCGCCCTTGCTACCGTTGCTTGCGTCATTATCCTTCTCGAAATAAGCTCGCGGGAACGCAGTAGCACGAATACGATCGAACTCGGTTGCGCAGTGCTGTTCCAGCGTCTCGCCGATCATTTTTGTCGATAGTTTCGCCTTCATATCCCTTAGGCGCTCGATAGCGTCGTCGCGATCCTTGAGCTGCGTTTCGTACTTGTCTTTAAGAGCCGTTTCCGCAAGCTGCTTTTCGAGTTCAACTCGAGCAAACCCATTTTTCAGTTCCTCGCGCTCTTTCTCAATTACGCTGACAGCTTCGGTGACAGCGAGCTTCTGTGAAAGCTCACCTGCATCAAGCCTGGCCTTCAAGCCCTGAATCTCAGCATCCTTTGTTGAGGCTGTTTTCTGTAATTCGGAAACAAGCGTTGCCTCGGCCAGTTTTGAAGCAGCCAACTGATCACGTCTGGCGTTCTCAAGCTCGTGTGAAAGAGTATCACGCTCTTTCTCGATGGCCCTCAATGCCTCGGTTACTGCAAGTTTTCGCGCGACTTCACCAGATTCAAGTCGTGCCTTCAGCTCCTGGATTTCGGAGTCCTTGGCTGCAGTCGTTTTCTGCAATTCATTGGCAACCTTCGCCTGCGTAAGCTCAACCGCATTCCGCTTATCCTGCTCGGCCAACTCAAGGCGCTCATGCAGTTGCTTCTCGAAATCACTATCGCGAACCTGCTTCAGTATGTCTGCATACCCAGCTTCGTCGATCTTAAAAGCCTTGTTGCAATGTGGGCAAATGATTTCATGCATGTTTATTTCCGTTAGCCTTGGCTCGGATCTGGTAGAGAACTTCCGATAGCTGCCGTTGATTTGACGCCATGTGAACGACCGTGATCCATCCGGTCAAGGCCATTTCTTGTAGTTTACACGGACTTAAGCTTTTAAGGACCCTGTCGCAAAGTTTTCACTTCTGGCAATTTACATGAGCGGCAGTGCATGTAGTTGCCGCCTCCCAATGAATGTGCTGACGCATCTCATAATGGAGGCTGAGCATACAGTATCGGCTAACATGACCAACTCTACAATCTACTCGGGATGGCATACGCCGTCATCCCGTGAGTTGGAATACGGGAGGCTGTTATTCCTATGCCGTCTTCAGCGCCGCCGAATATGCCTCTAATATTCAAAAACAATGGTTTCGGGCAAAGAAAATTCTTGCATCAGCCCATGTTCAAGATCAGCCCGCATGACAATCGATTTGAATACGACCTCTGGTCTGTGTGATAGAGACAGGAGCAGTATCAGTTTAAGAGTTTACCGCAGATCCTCCCAAACCTATGGCCCCGTTTCCGGGGCCATAGTTCTCTTGTTATGCGTGTTGCTTGCGAGTTATCCACTCACCACCTTGTTCTGAAGCCGATTGTTGCTTTGAGGGCATAGCTGTCGGCGAAGTTGGTGAGGCTGGTATTGATGGAGCCTTCACCATA
>NZ_NNRK01000017.1 GCF_002252475.1 Brucella rhizosphaerae
CGGTTGGGGTGGTAACAGCGATTACGCCAACGACTATAATCTGGGAAATGGTGGCAATGGCGGAAATGGCGGCGTTGGGGGCACAGGCGTCGTTCTCGGTGGGCCGAATGCCGATCAGAGCCACATTATTCTGGGCGCTGGTGCCAGTGTTAAGGGTGGACAAGGTGGAGACAGGGGGGCTCGTGGAGGTGGTGGCTCGGTCTACAAAGGTACAATGTCTACGAGCAATGGCAACCGTGGTCTTCAGGGAAATGGTGGCCAGGGCGTCTGGATGAACGCTGCGAGCGACCTTCGCGTGGAGGTCGGAACAGGCGCGATCATTCAGGGCGGCGACGGAGCCGTGGGCGGTATTGGTATTGAAGGTTCTGCATCGCAATCGTTCATAGGCGTAGCAGGTAAAGTATCCGGCGGATTTGGTTCAGACGAAACACGCGCGGCAGCAATCTCGATCAACGGCTCGAACAACCTGCTGCAGCTTCTCAATGGATATCAGTTTGTCGGTGGAGTTAATCTGGGCACTGACGCCATGTTATCCTTTGCGGGCTTGGAAAACTCGACATTCGATCTTTCCTCGATAGGTGCGCAATTTCAGGGTTTCAGCCACATTCTTAAGGTTGACCAGAGCACATGGACGCTCAGTGGAAAGGCCAGTACGCGATTTAAAGATGTCAGTGTTGCGGACGGCATACTGGCACTCGGCCCTGATCAATCAGAACTGCAATCCGATACAGGCTTTATCGACGGCGGCAAGGTTATCGCAACTGGTAACGGCACCTCCGGTTCGGCCAAATGGACTGTTGATCAGTCTCTGGTCGTTGGCAACATCAATACGGGCAGCCTTGAGATAGCCAATGGCGGCGCTGTGAAGGTTGGGGGCGATCTGCTGATCGGCGGTCAACATTCGGTGTCGGGCACTGTCAATCTCAATGGTCCACAATCAAGCCTGACGGTGGATGGCATGTTGGCGGTCGGTGATTCCGGGCAGGGAACGATGACCGTTTCCAATGGCGCGCAAGTTCAGTCCGGTAAAGTTGCAATCGGCCAAAACTCCGGTTCCACTGGCTCCGTTCTTGTTACGGGTGCGGGTACGAAATGGACGGCGCGGGACATCTATGTCAGTGGTGGTAACGCCGATAATGATGGGGGCCGCGGCTCGTTGACCATCGCCGATGGTGCGATTGTTGGCGCCCCGCGCGGCATGATCGATATTGGCGATAATGGCGCTTATGGTGTTCTCAATATTGGTGCTGCTGAAGGTGAAGCCGCTGTTGCTCCGGGCATATTTGTTGGCCGTGATCTGATGCTTGCGCCATTTACCGATGCTGTTTTCAATCACAATGCGGTTGATTACAGCTTTGACGCTTCAATATCGGGTTTTGCGAACCTCAAATTTCTTTCGGGCAAGACCACGCTGACAGGCGACAGCTCGTTGTTTAACGGTAACGCTACTGTGTCCAACAGTACGCTGGATATTGCCGAAAGAGCAAAGCTCAATGGCACTTTGACCGTTAATAATGCCGGCCGACTGGAAGGATCAGGTCAGGCAGGTACGACGATCATCAATTCAGGTGGTGTTCTCGCGCCAACTGGTACGCGCTCAATGACACTCAATGGCGGACTCACCCTCAATGCAGGTGGCTCCATTCTCCCAAGTGATGCTGCGTCGCTCATTGTGAACGGTAAGGCGACATTCAATAGCGGTGGGCTCTATACATACAATCTTGCTATGGGCGGCTCTGGCACGACAGCAGCGACTGTTGTGAATGGTGACGTTGCGCTGAATGGCACGATGATGAATGTAACGGGCGCTCCTGCGATCGGGTATCATCGGGTAATCTCATATACGGGTAATCTGACCCAGACAAATGGCGGATTGAACGTCGGTCAGACACCAGATACGACGCCGTTCGGTTTCAGCTACACGGTGGATACCACGCGAGCACGGTCAGTCGATTTGCTCGTCAGTCCTCAAGGCTTGAATATTCTTCAGCAATGGGATGGCGGAGCTCCGGGTGGTACAGATCAGAATGGTATTTGGAATAGTACGAACCAGAACTGGTTAAACCCGGTTGGCGGAACTGCTGATACAACCTGGGGCCATGGCTATGCCATCTTCCGTGGGTTGGGCGGTACGGTCACGATTGATGGTGCGCAGTCGGCTGTTGGGTTGCAGTTTGCTGGCGGCAATTTCAGAATTGAGGGTAATGCCGGAGCGACGCTCAACCTGAATGGTTATAGCGGTTCGGGCATCGAGATTGTGGTGCCCGAAATACGTGTCCTTAATAATGAGGGAGGGCTGATAAGCGCCTCTATTGCCGGCACTTCCGGTCTGGAAAAAACCGGAGACGGTCTGCTGGTTCTCTGGGGAGACAACACGTATTCCGGCAATACTTACATCAGCGGCGGCATTCTTCAGGTCGCTTCAATGCAAAATCTGGGTTCGGCAAACAATACGCTGAATATCAATAACGGCACATTGAGAACCGCCAATAGTTTCGATCTGACCCAGGCTGTAACTCTGGGCGGCGTGTCTGGGATCAATGTTCTTTCAGGCCAGGAAATGAAAGTGTCGGGCGGCGTTTCAGGTGATGGCATGCTGTTTAAGGATGGCGGTGGCACACTTCTGCTTAGCGGAGCGAATAGCTGGTCAGGCGGCACCTGGATCAACGAAGGTACGTTACGCCTTGAAGCGAATAATTATTCGGCAATCGCCAGTAACACTGATTATGTCCTCACAGGCGGTCTTCTCGATCTCAATGGCAACGAGTTGCGTATGCGTTCATTGATCGGAACCGGTGGAGAAATCTCCATTGACGGCACGACGCTTACTATCGCTCAAGACGCCGATACGATTTATGCAGGCACAATAACCGGCAATGGTTTCAACAGTAATCTGGTCAAAACCGGCAGCGGAATGCTCGTGCTTTCCGGGAACAATAATTATTGGGGAAATACCACCATTAACGGTGGGTCTCTGGTAATTTTTGACGCGACAAATCTCGGGATCAATTCGGGCTTTGCGAAACTTGAAATCCGTAATTCGACGCTCATAACACTCGGCGATATCGAGCTTAATCGTCAGGTGGATTTAAGTGGTGAGGCAACAATAAATACGTTGTTTGGAACCACACTCGAACTCAGCGGAGCCATTTCTGGACCTGCAGGAGCATTGTATAAAGATGGCGCCGGACGGCTCATCATTTCCGGAAACGGAACCTATACCGGCGGTACGACGATCGCAGGTGGTATTCTGCAGATCGGTGATGGCAGCACGACTGGTTCTATAACCGGCAATATTGCCAATGACAGTTTACTGGTGTTCAATCGCTCAAATAGCTTTACGTATAATGGTTCTATATCCGGTGCAGGTGCATTGCTTCAGGCGGGAAGCGGAACAACCGTTCTGACGGGAAATCACAGTTACACTGGCAATACATTCATCACAGCAGGTACGTTGCAGATCGGTAATGGGGCCGCGACGGGTTCCATCGCTGGTTATGTGTTCAACAACGGAACGCTCGCATTCAATCGCAGCGATGACTATACATTCTCAGGCAATATCTTCGGTACTGGTGCTCTCGTTCAGGCGGGCTCTGGTACTCTTATTCTGGATGCCGACAACTATTATACGAACGGCACCCTTATCGAGAACGGTACGCTACAGATTGGTAGCGGAGGTACATCCGGCTGGATTGCTGGCGATGTCATCAACAATGGAACGCTGGCATTTGACCGCTCAGACGCGTTTGAGTTTTCAGGTAAGATCAGCGGAACTGGTGGATTTCAGCAAAAAGGCGAGGGGGCTGTCGTCCTCACAGGAGAGAGCAGCTATACAGGTGCCACAGATGTTCTATCAGGACGACTTGCAGTCAACGGTTCAATCGGCAGCTCGATACTCACGACAGTCCATGAAGGAGCAGAACTGGGCGGTATAGGTACGGTGGGGCAGACGTTCATTAATGGTGGCACGTTAGCACCCGGCAACTCCATTGGAACGCTCACTGTGGCGGGTGATCTGCGGTTAACGGCGTCCTCTCTTTATGACGTTGAAATTTCCACCTCAGATTCTGATCGGGTGAATGTGACGGGGCAGGCCGATTTGGGTGGCGCAACGGTTCATGCGTCATTTGATCCCGGCGGCTATGTGATGAAGCGTTACAACATCCTCAATGCAGAAGGTGGATTGGCTGGAAGCACGTTTGGTGAAGAGGTGACGACAAATCTGCCGGAGAATTTCGCCTCGCTGTTACGATACGATACTAACAATGCCTTCCTTGATCTCGAAATGAGTATTGGCGGCATGAATGTGAACCAACAGAATGTCTCCGCTGCGCTGGTCGATTATTTTGATGAGAACGGGCAAATACCTGTCGCTTTTGGTGGGTTGGATGCCGATGGTTTGACGGCGGCTTCCGGGGAGCTTGCGACGGCGGCACAACAAACGACCATCGATGCCATGAGCCAGTTCATGAACACTCTGGCTGATCCTTTGGTGGCTGGCCGGGCAGGGCGCATCACAAAAGCGCAAACATCTGACGCGGATATGTTTGAGAACCGCTGGAGTGTGTGGGGCGCGGGCTATGGTAGCTCTCGCAAAACGGATGGTGATGCGATTATTGGATCACATGACGCGCGTGGTCGTGCTTATGGTATCGCAGTCGGTGCAGATTATCTGGTATCGCCTGACACGATCCTCGGTTTTGCAGTTGCTGGCGGTGGTACCAAGTTCAGCCTCGCTGAAGGCATGGGCAGCGGCGACTCCGATCTGTTTCAGGCAGGCATTTATGGCAGGCACAATATCGGCAATGCCTATATTACCGGCGCACTTGCCTATGGCTGGCAAAGCATCGACACAGAGAGGACTGTTTCCTTCTACGAAACAGACCAGCTCAACGGCAGCTATCGTGCAAATTCGTGGTCTGGACGGCTTGAGGCTGGCTATCGCTTTGATACACCCTGGCTCGGCATAACCCCTTACGCGGCGGGGCAGTTTGTCAGCTTTGATCTGCCATCTTATTCGGAAAAAGCCTATGCGGGCAGCGACACTTATGCGCTTAACTATTCATCGCAGCGCGAAACTGTAGGACGTGGCGAACTTGGACTGAGCCTCGACAAATCTCTGGTACTTTCGGATGGCGTCTTCACAACGCGCGGACGTGTGGCCTGGGCGCGCAACTTCAATAATGACCGCAACGTCTTCGCCGCCATCAATGCACTGCAGGGAGCGGGTTTTGTGGTCAATGGCGCATCCCAGCCCAAAGATGTTGGACTTGCCAGCGTCTCAGCTGAGATGGTCTGGAACAATGGCCTATCGCTGGGTGCTGCCTTTGACGCGGAGTTTTCCGGTGCCAGCACAAATTATGCTGGCAAAGGTGTGCTCCGCTACAAATGGTAAAAGTGGGAGCTTGGGCTATCGAGGCCCAAGCTCTGCAGCGAGTTCATGCACACCTGAACGAATGCCATTGAACATTCCGAAATTGACGCGATTGGCGACAACGAAAATCCCGAGCTTACGGTTGGGTGAGAGGACCACGTAGGTCATGAAACCACCAAGCCCACCGCTTTTGCCCAAAAGCATGGGAACACCGTTGCGTGGCATTGTTACAACCCAGCCCAGCCCCATTCCTTCGCCACCTGTTACTTCTGTACCGACAACACGCTCCAGGCCGTCATATGGCAGCCACATCGTATGGTCGAGGGTATGGGCTTCTTGTGTTGCGGACGTCGGGTTGAGATGCCATTGCATCCACTTCACCATGTCATCGGCGGTCGAATAGACGCCCGCGCTGGCGTGCATGATATCTGGAACGACATTATTAGGGTCATTTTTGTCAAACGGATCAAGTCCAACCATCAGCCGTTTTTTCTGTTCGTCGTTCAGCGTTGTTGTTGTATCGCTCATGCCTGCAGGCTCGAATACTCTGCTCTTTAAGAGGTCTGCAAAGCTGCTATTGCCCGCCTTGGCGAGGGCATCGCCCATCAATCCGTAACCGAAGTTTGAATAAAGGGTAGTCGTGCCTGGCGCATAGGCTGGCGCGTTCGATCCGATCCATTTCCAGTAATAGTCACGATCAAAAGCATCGAACGGATTGTTCGAGGGGGTCGCATCGGGATCGGCAAGCTCGCGCGGCAAGCCCGCTGAATGGGTTGCCAGATCGAGAAGTGTGATAGGCCGACCTGTTTGTTTAACGCTGACACCATCAGGCGCATAGCGTTGAAGCGGGTCTGTCAGTTTCAATTTACCATCTGCTGCCAACGACGTAAGGACGTCGGTCGCAAAGACCTTGGAGATTGAGCCGAGGCGGAAAACAGATTTGCTGTTCGGTTCGATATCATTGCCGGGCGCTGTTTCCCCAAAACCCTGCACAATGCTTTCATCACCGCGGACGACCGCAATTGTCAGAGCCGGTGCGCCGGAACTCAGGAATAATGCCATGCCGGTCATTGAGACGGCGTCTTTCAAAGCAAGGTCTTCAGCACTTGCGTGCTGGACTGTCACAAACGTCAGCGCGCTGGTTATCAGTAGCGCGCGGATGAAGTGTGCAGGGCAGTTTTCAGACGACTGGCTCGAACGCATGTTGATCCCTCAGTGCATGGTGAGTTGCATTGTTCCGTTGCCGAGAGCATTGAGAACAAGCGTCGCTCCGGGCAATCACAGAAGGATGAATCAACCCGCCGGTTGGACGAATGAACATGGGTTCGGATGGCCAGAAAACCGGACTATCTTAAACACCCAACCGTTCGCGCAAGGGTTTGCGATAGACGCGCGAGACTGGCCATGATTGCTGTATGGCGCGCATCTTAATAAGCCACTTGTCCGGTTTGCTTCTGTCGACATCGGAAACATGCAAAGCATTGACGAATGCAGTTCGATGGACGCGAAAGAAATAGCTTTCCGGCAAAATACTCATCCAGATGCCGAGTGATCGTGAATCGAGCAGCATCGAGCCATCATTCAACCAGATTTCGCTATAATTTCCCGCTGAACGGACGCCGACGATTGTTTCGGGCGCCACGCCGCGAACAACACCTCGTTTGCGCAGATATACGACCGGTTCGGTCTCTTCTTCTGGAGCAATAGCGATCTGTTTGTTGTTACTGCCATACTGAGCCTGTGCAATCAGATTGGCGCATTGAAACATCGCTTTGATTTCGGCACCAGACCATTGATGATATTCACGTGTTGTATCGAAACCGATGATGCCGCGTAATCGCCCATCGTAAAATATCGGGATACTCAGGATGCTTTTATTGCCCTGTCGGGAGAACTCGACCTGTATCGCCCGCGCGGCACGTGGCAGGCTATGGACATTGTTGACTGCTACAGCTTTACCGGCAGCCAAATACCGATGCAGCCAGCCGATAAGCGTTGTGGGAGCTTCCTGCAATTCCTCAAGGAAGGACACCGTCCCACCTCTGCACCATTCATAGATATTCCGAAAACGCAGCAGATCGTGGCGATACTCAATTATCCATGCACGGTCTGCGTTGGATGCATTGCCGACAAAATCCAGATAATCAGCGATAGCAGTATTGAGCGGATGCGTGAGCAGATCCATCGCGCAGATATAGGGCCAGTCCATTGACGGCTCATCTGCGCAATCCTGTTCAGAGCAAATCTGATAGGCTTCAATGATACGGTCCAAACCCCACTCCGAAGTTTGTCTGAATTGGCGTTAAATTGGATTTTACGATCAGGGTCTTGCCGCAGCATTCTGTTATATTGCCCAAAACGCCAGCGAAGGACCGGATTACATTATCCATTTCTGATCCCCAAGCACCAGAAATTAATGCAGGAAACAGCAGATTTTCGCTGAATCTTAAGGGGAAAGCACCCGTTTTGCATCGCATCGGATATTTTGGACTGGATTTCTCATAATACTGCTTGCGATGGCTTCTCTTAATGTAATAACATTACATATATGGATCGTTTCTCGATCCCCTTTCGATCAGTAGAAGCGCTGGAATCCATGACTGATGCATGCCTGACTTTCCGTGACCTGACGCTTGGCTACAACAGCCACCCGGCGGTCCATCATCTCAGTGGTGTGGTCCGTAAGGGCTCGCTGACTGCGGTTGTCGGGGCAAACGGCTCGGGAAAATCCACCTTGATGAAGGGTATAGCGGGAATTCTACGGCCAATGTCGGGTCTGTGCATCGCAAGCAAGACGCAAAGTCTCGCCTATCTGCCGCAGCAATCGGAGCTGGATCGTTCTTTTCCAGCACGTGTCATCGATCTCGTTGGAATGGGTCTGTGGCCAAGGCGTGGGCTGTTGGGCCGACATAATTCCCGCGACCGACAGACATTGACCGATGCGCTCATAGCGGTTGGGTTGGAAGGCTTTGAGAGACGTCCACTCGATAGTCTGTCTGGCGGGCAGCTCCAGCGCACATTGTTCGCGCGGGTGCTTGTCCAGAATGCCGAGCTGATCCTGTTGGATGAGCCATTCAATGCAGTTGATGAGAAAACTGTTGCCGACCTGATTGGACTGATCAAGGGCTGGCATCATGAGAAGCGTACAGTCATGGTTGTCGCCCATGATCTTGATCTGGTCCGGGAGAATTTTCCTGAAGCATTGCTGTTGGCGCGTCGAGCAGTTGCCTGGGGCAATGCAGATGAAGTGCTGACATCCGAAAATCTTGCGCGCGCTCGTCATTTCCATGAAGCCTGGGACGATGCAGCGCCTTGGTGTGAGGCTGAGCATAGCCATCAGCCCGCCTCAGCCGGTGTGCAAGCGTTCAATAAGGACGCAGCATGACCACTCATTTTCATGAATTCTTTATCGCTCCGTTCGCGGAATTTGCCTTTATGCAAAGGGCATTGCTGGGGGCGATCTTCCTTTCTATCAGCGCATGTCCTGTGGGTGTATTTTTGATGCTGCGCCGTATGAGCTTGACTGGCGATGCAATGTCCCACGCCATTCTGCCGGGCGCTGCTGCCGGCTTCCTGTTTTACGGTTTGGAAATCGTTCCGATGACCATTGGCGGGATGATCGCCGGAATAGTGGTGGCGCTGGGGGCAGGTGCCGTCTCACGCCTGACAATCCAGAAGGAAGATGCCTCGATGGCCGCCTTCTATCTGATATCCTTGGCAATTGGCGTCCTGCTGGTTTCGATGCGTGGATCAAGTGTTGACCTGATGCATGTCTTGTTCGGGACCGTACTGGCGCTCAATAATGATGCGCTGTTCCTGATTGCGCTGACCACAATCCTGACGTTGGGAACGCTCGCCGTATTCTGGCGCGCGCTGATTGCTGAATGTCTTGACCCCTTGTTTCTACGCTCGGTTTCGCAGCTCGGCTCACCGGTGCATTTCATCTTCCTGGGCCTTGTGGTGCTCAACCTTGTGGCGGGCTTTCAGGCGCTGGGCACGTTGCTATCCGTGGGGCTGATGATCCTGCCTGCCGCATCGGCGCGCTTCTGGACAAACCGCGTTGAAACCATGTGCATTCTGGCGATGGTCTTTGGGCTTGGCGCTTCGCTATCCGGCTTGCTGCTGTCCTATCATCTGTCGCTGCCGTCTGGACCGGCCATCATTCTTTCTGCGGGAGCCGTTTATTTTATCTCGGTGCTCGCGGGAACCCGAGGCGTGCTTGTGACACGCAGGTCTCGAAAATCGCATAAAATTGCCTAACAATCAGAAGGACTTATTGAAATGATGAGGCAATCGAAACTTGCCCTTGTATTGAGTGTCGCAACATTGGTGGCTTGCTCGCAAGCGGGCGCAGAAGAGCAAAAACTCAAGGTTATTGCCACCTTCTCCATCTTGGGTGATATGGCGCAGAAAGTGGGCGGCGACAGAATTACACTGCGCACGCTGGTTGGCCCCAATGGTGACGCCCATGTCTATGAACCGAAACCGTCGGATGCCATCGCAATGGCCAAAGCTGATGTGGTTCTGGTGAATGGTCTGCAATTGGAAGGCTTTTTGTCCCGGCTTGTCGAAGCGAGCGGAACAGAGGCCGAGATTGTTGAGGCGACTGAAGGCGCCGAGATTTTGCGCGATCCGAATGGCGGTCATTACCACTATTACGGTACCAAGGCGGTATTCCATGAAGCGCCATTCGATCCCCATGCCTGGCAGTCTGTGGGCAATGCCAGGATCTATGTTCAGAATATCGTTTCAGCATTTTGCAAAGTCGATGCCAAGGGATGTGATGCTTACAAGCATAACGCCGCTGCATATCAGCAGGAATTGGATACGCTCGATGCCGAGATCAGGAGTAAAATTGCATCCATTCCGCAGGATCGGCGCGTTGTAGTCGTTGCCCATAATGCATTTCGGTATTTTGAGAATGCCTATGGCGTGAAGTTTTTGTCGCCACAAGGCGTCTCAACAGAATCTGAAGCATCTGCTGCCGATGTTGCGGGCGTCGTTCGCGATATCAAGGAGAACCGGGCTGCGGCTGTTTTCGCCGAAAATATCGCCGATGCGCGTCTCGTTGAACAGATTGCATCTGAATCCGGGCTCAAACTCGGTGGGGTGCTTTATTCTGATGCACTGTCCGCACCTGATGGTCCCGCCGCGTCTTACATCGACATGATGCGTTACAATACCGAAACCATCCGGGCAGCAATCACCCCCCAATAAGTGCAGTCAATATCACTACCACTGCGTCTTTGAATGTTATGTAATATCATTAATAAGGAGAGTTCCATGAAAAAGCTGATGCTGACTGCTTCGGCGCTTGCAATGGCCGTCTGCATGACGAGCGGAAATGCGCTGGCCGAAGAAGACAATGTGACCGCGTGGCGGTTATTTGTGTCAGACCATGCCGAGCCTGTCGTCAATGTCATTGATGCTCTCGACGGCGACAAATTAGAGAGTTTCAAGATCAAGGGTCCAGCATCGCTCTATCGTAGCGAAAGCGGAGAAACAGTATACGCTGTACAGGGATCTGCGGGCGAGGTGTCCGCTATTTCGACCGGAATTTCATTCCATGACCATGGCGATCATGCTGATATTGATGTCGATGATTCAAAGCTTCTCAAGGTTGAGTTGTCGGGATTGAAGCCTGCGCACTTTGTCGAACGGCAGGGCAATATTGCGCAGTGGTTTGATGGAGAAGATGCGGCGCGTTTCTTCACCGAAAATGCGGCTCTCGGCGAAAAGCTCGAGGTGAAGACAGCCAATGTCGTCGCTCCGCATCACGGCGTGTCGGTTCCGTATGATAATTATGCTGTTGTAACGATTCCAAATCCGGAAGATGCATCCAAGCGACCAATCGGCGCGCGCATTGTTGATTTCAAGGGCAATAAAGTTGGCGACGATGTTGCATGCCCCGGCCTGCACGGGTCTGCTGGTTCGGGCAGCATTTATGCTCTTGCCTGTGATACGGGGTTGTTGCTCATCACACAGGATGGTGACAAACCTGTTATCAAGCATCTGCCTTACGGAAAATCGCTACCCGAAGGCAGTTCATCCACTTTGATCGGTGGCAAGGGGCTGCAATATTTCATCGGCAACTATGGACCTGACCGGATTGTTCTGGTCGATCCTTCAGAAGCTGATGGTGGATTCCGTTTGGTTCAGCTTCCAACAAGGCGCGTACATTTTGCAGTTGATCCGGTGCGCCCGAAGTTTGCCTATGTCTTCACTGAGGATGGCCAGCTTCACCAGCTTGATGTTCTCAAAGGTGAAATCGTCAAATCGATCAGGTTGACTGAGCCATATTCGATGGATGGTCATTGGAGTGATCCGCGCCCACGTATTGCAGTTGCAGGCGACAACGTCGTTGTGAGTGATCCGCTTAAAGGGCAATTGCATCTCGTTAATGCAGTCTCATTTGAAAAAGCAGGCGATATTGCAGTTGCCGGCAAGCCTTTTAACCTCGTTGCAGTTGGCGGCTCTGGCAAGGTCCATGCGGGCGAAGCCGGACATAACCACGACTGATAATACTTTCTATCTCCATCCGTCGTGAAACTTGGCCCGACCTTTTCAGGTCGGGTTCTTTTTTGTGCGCTTAATAATTGATCGTCACAACAACCGTGTCCGTATAAACTCCCGAAGCGGGGGTCGCCTGGGGCGCGACACGGCCATAAACCGGAACGCTTTCCGTTGCTCCGGTTCCAGTTCTTGATACAATCTGACCAGCCGTATTGCCCCATGGGACGGTGCGTGTGCTATTTGAGTAGAGCCCGTAAATGATCGCGGTTGAGCCAAGTGTCATTCGGCGCTGTGTCGGTTGAGCATTGCTCAAACCGCCATTCAGCGAAATGCTATATGGCAGACCCAGTGTGCAGTTAATTGTCAGCGCGCCATTGGCGTCAATATTCGACGTCATAGCACTGTGAGTTCCAAAATTAAGGGGGCTTGCAGACACTGTACAACTGCGATTGACAATTGCCTGAACATTGAAGCTTGGCTGAATCGGATTGTCGGCGACTGTCGAACAGTCGGGAGCCCCCAAGAGATAGCGAACGTAGTTTATGCGTGCCTGTCCACCGGAAAACATTGATAAATAGGTTCCTGCCAGTTTGGACGCCTGTGAACCGAGTATGCGTCCATAAATTGTGCGGGTTGCCGTACCCGGCCCCAGAATAGGTGCTATGACATCGATCGCTGGCACGGTGCCCAATGTTGTGTTGGTAGATGATCCCCAAAGGACTGTCCGGTTGGCGTCCTGAAAAAATTGATAGGATAATGTATTGGCGCCATTGGTCATCAAGCGTGTGCTCCCGGAGCTTCCTCCACTTCCAGCGTTGAGATTCGGGCATACCCGCATAAGCAGCTGCAGATTAAGCGAACTTGAACAGGTAACGCTGAGCACTGCTGTTGTGTCGATAGCCCCGCCGGCCTGGAGGTTGACCGTGCCGAAATTCATGTCCGAGATGGTGGACGTGCAGGTTTGAGCAATCACCACGCTCGCACTTGTGACGCTCAGAAATAGTGCAGCAATGAAAATCAGGAGTTGTTTTGTCATGGGTCTTTCCGGCACACGGCATCAGGTATCGTTGTGCGTTCATTGGCTTTTGCAGGAGCGGTGAAAGTGACGGTGCAGTTTTCACCGTTTGACTGCCGAATAATCAGCGTATTTGTTTCGGCAATATTCTCAGCGTAGACCTGACCATCATAGCCGACGATCGTGGTTTCATCGTCATTGAGTTGGGCTGATGCGCCTGTTTGAATATAATCACCTGCCTCGTTGCGAATGGTTATCAATGCAGGTCTGGTGTCAGCAGATACGTTGAAATCGACAACAGCACCGCTGCGATCACTCGGGCGTACAACCTGACGCGTAGTGCTTACACTCGCATCGAGTGGCAGGTTTGATGGATCAATTGAAATGGCGTTGTCTTCATAGGAACGCAGATCCGACACGAGCAGCTTGCCGCGTTTGTTGGTCTTGCCAATTGGGCGGTTTTCATAAAAGACCTCTACATCAGGCGCCCCAACGTCAACCACGCTGAAGGCGTCGCTGACGCGATTGGCGAGAAACGCCCCGCCACCTGCCACGATGATTGCGCCTTCAAACTGTGCTGTCCCGCGCACACTATCATTAAACTTTTCGACACCGGCCTCGGCGCGGCCAATCGAGCTGCGATAGCTGCCACTGGCGGCAATGATGTCATTTTGTCCATAAGAGCCGCGGACACGCCATCCTGTACTACCGACGACAGGCTGCTCGGATTTCATGAGGTCCGCAGTGACACTCGTGCCGGTATCATCCGAAGAAATGCCGGTCGATGCAGTAATATTGCCGTCCATCATCCATGACAGACCGGCGAAGACGCCAAAGGAGCCTTTGCGTTCGAGATCGGTGAAGGTGGAGAAAAACACATTGCCCTTCTGTCCGATGGGTTTGGTTGCGGTCATGCTGACAATGCGGGACTTGTCGAAATTCGCCGTTTCCAATTGCGCGTATGAAAAGTTGAGATTGAGGTTCTCGAATATGGGAGGCAAGGCAATAGAAGCCTGATCGAGCGATCGCGGTGGCTTTGCATTGTAAAGCGTCGAGGGTAGCCCGAACCTGGCGATATCGGCGGTGACGGAAGCCATGTCATTGAAGTCGCCGAAAGTCCGTTGCGTTCTTGCGAAAAACTTGATGTTCCAGAGTTCAGCTTCGAGGCTTGCGGCAACCTGATAGCCGGTTTCATCACCAAAGCGGCTGCTGGATGCCGCAACGGAGCCAACGCCGAAAGTGCCGACATTGAAGACGCTGCCAGCGCCTGCATTGTAGAAATTTTCGGCGCCTTCGGCATGGGCTTCGATGGTGAAGTTATTCGTCAGACCGTAGCGGAGTGTTGCAGAGCCTATCGGCCGCTCATCATAATTATTCGATTCAACACCATAATAGCGGCGGGCAAAACCAATCTCGGCGGAAAAATCTGCAAGTCCCTTAGCCAAAAGATCAGACGACGCATAGAATGGCGTCTCCGAGACTGTTTCACGGCCAAGCGCATCGCGAACCACAAGACGCGCTGTGCCAGCACCTGTAATGATCGGTAGATTGGTGATTGAAAATGGTCCCGATGGAACCGAACGTGAGGCGCGTTGAGCATTGTCGACATAGACATCGACTGTTGAAGGCACTGCGGCAGAACCGGAAAGCTCTGGCAACGGCATCGTTACCAGATCGGGGCGCAGCGTGAAATTGCGGCGTATTTGTATGCCACCCAGGCGAGTTGGGCGTGTCCAGGATAGGCCACCAGAGATTATATCGCCGACGTTATACGTCATCAGACGCGTCGGATCGGAATAGGACCATCGTGTATCAAGTCGCGTAGAACCAAAGTTTGCCACGTCTGAAGAGCTTAAAATCTGCGATGACGTCAGTATACCATAAGGACCGAACAGACGTCCTTCGAGCAGGCTTGAAACACCTTGGAATGACGTCAGATCGTCCCATTTCGAACCACCAGTCGAACCATAGACGGTATAGTTGATCAACCCTCCCAGATTGCTTGTTACGACTGGCTTTTCCTCCTCGCTGGCTTGCGGTGTTTCATCGGCTTGCGCATCAATGATCCGCGCCGCACGGCTATCCTCCATGGCGTCAAAGCTTACAGTCTGGTTCTCTTCATCATAAGTTGCCACCACACCGGGTAGCCGGCCGATATCGACCCAGCCGTCCTCCCTTGTCGCTTCCTTCGCAGGCTTGATGCCGACATTTTTCAGTTGCTGGGACTCTATTAACAGGAGCCCGTCGGGTGTTTGACGAAAGGCAGCAATCAACTCCGAAGATGAACCATTCACGAAGACCTCGAGTTGCAGCTCTTGAAATTCATCGTCAGGACTAGCGATTCCTGCCGAAGGGGGTGGCAAATCTTGAGCTGCAGCCTTCGGAAAGGCCGAGAAGATCGTCAGACAAGCAATCGTCAAAACAGCAAGGTCAACCGCCCCTGACGTTCGCTTGTGCATTAATCGGGCCAGCTTCGCTTTGTGCTGAGATCGTCAGCGAACCACCACCCCGATTATTGCGTGTACCGGGGATGAACCAGGAAACACTTGATTTCCCGAGCACATAGCCCACAAGTCCCTTTTGTTGTGCGACGGGCGCACCGCCTTTGTTCTGTAACGCCAGATCGGAGACGCGCATGCGCTTGTCTCCCCGGTTGTTGACCGTGATTTGATATCCGCCAGCCTTTTGCTGCACATTCCAGGCCACATCAGCACCGCTGTTGTCCTGTGGTGAGAAGAAGACCGGAATAGAATGTCTGATGACGAGATTGACGGTTCCCGACTTCTGTTGTGAAGAACTTGGCAACTCGTCCACGATCAGGCGGTAGCTTTCTTCTGCTTTGACAGGCCGCTTTGATGTGCGAACCACGCGAACCATATTTTCGCCGCCCGCCTTCAGTTGCGAGATCGGCGGACTTACGGCGACATCTGTGGCGGGGGTATAGCTATCGACGCCGTTGCTCTGGCTCCACCGGAAGATTCTGACCTGTACATTGATGGGGTGTTTTGCATCGTTCCAAATCCGAACGCTGGACGCGGCCGTTGGGGCGCTAAGGTCTATCAGAACCGGAGACACTCTTAACGATGCCGCGTTTGATTGCGCAGAAGAAATATGCAGGCCAGCAACAACCAGCGCTGCAAGTATGAGAATACGCATGCAAGTCTCCCTTTACGTTCAATACGTTATCGTCGCAGTAACCGTATCGGTATAGACGCCGGGGGCCGGTGTGTTCTGAGGGAGGACGCGGCCATAGACAGTGAACTGCTGAGCCGCACCTGTGCCTGTTCCTGAAACAGTGTCGGTGCCAACAGAGGCGCCCCAAACCGTGTCACGTGTGGCTGTTTGGTATAGCGAATAGGTAACTGTCGCACCGCCGGCTCCTGTCATAAGACGGCTGGCGACGGAGGCGTTTGATCCTGCACCTTCGCTCAAGCCAATATTGAAAGGAGTGGTATTGGTGCATTGAACCGTCACGACACTGGTTGCATCGGTGTTCGCCGCCAGGACCCCGTGCGTGCCAAAATCCATATTCGTTGCCGAGTTGATCTGGCAGGCGCCTGCTATGGTTATCTGAACTGTGAACTGCGTAGAAGTCGTTTGCGCGTTTACAATGGTCGGTATCAACAAACCTGCGGTAAAAATTCCTGCAAGCGTACTAAACTTAATACACATAGTCCCTCCTGAATGCTCAAAACGGACCGATAATCGGCCGTCCTCCAAGGTATTTTGCATTACAAGTATATGTATTTGTTTTTCTTATTAGTTTTTTAGTGTATGGGCATTTCAAGCCCATATCAACATTTCTAACGATTTTTATCTCCTGAAATTGCAAGAAACTTAAATATAATTCCCTTTTAGTTCAGTTTCCGTTAAGTTTGAACGGGAAATAATTTCGTTAATCGAACTATAGTGTCAATTTTATACAAAAAATATCAATTTTATACTATTTACTGCATTCGGTATCAACTCCAGTGCTGCTTATAGAGATGATTCTTTTGTTTGGCTTCCTGTTATTTTAGTAGGTGCTGAATCGCTGTGGTTCTGCGCCATGTGGTTTTTGTCATTCCTCTGTCACGAGGCCGGAATAAAAGCGCGCAAACCATTCAGATTGCGCGAATATGCTACATGAAACTCAATTACACGCAGAAGCTGCTGTTGAAGTCGCCGGGCTAAGCCTTGCCTATGGCAGCAGCGTGATCCTCAAAAACGTGGATCTGACCCTTCCAAAGGGACAAACGCTTGCCCTACTGGGTCCGTCTGGATGTGGAAAGACGACGCTTCTGCGGCTTGTCGCCGGATTGCTGGCTCCGACCAAGGGGTCTGTCACCATCAATGGTATAAAAGTAGCTGATGCTACGAACGGCACCTTTGCGCCACCGGAAAAACGTCATCTTGGCATGGTGTTTCAGGATTATGCACTCTGGCCGCATATGTCAGTATACGGGAATGTTTCGTTTCCGCTGGAGATGCGCGGTATAGGGCGTGCGGAGCGCGAAAAGCGTGTGAAGTCGGCGCTGGATCGCGTTGGCCTTTCGGGTTTCGGGGATCGCTCAATCAGCGACATGTCCGGTGGTCAGCAGCAGCGTGTAGCCATTGCACGTGCGATCGTTGCCGAGCCTGGTCTGGTGCTTTTCGATGAGCCGTTATCGAACCTTGATCGCGAATTGCGCGAAAACATGGTCAGTGAGATCGGTCAGCTTGTCGCCAATCTCGGTCTGACTGCAATCTACGTCACACATGATCAAAGTGAGGCTTTCTCACTGGCGCATCAGGTGGCGATCATGCGGGCAGGGGTAATAGAACAACTTGCAGCACCTGAAATGCTGGTCGCCTATCCTACAACACCCGCTGTTGCGGATTTCCTGCGTCTTGGCTGTGTGGTGCCGGTGGAACGTGAAAATAGCTTCTATCGTATTTCTCAAACTGAAGTGCGGTTGAGCCATGTTGCCATGCCGCCACATGCGACGCATGTCCTTCTGCCGTCGCGTTCTGTGCGCAGCGTTGCAATCGACGATGCAGCAATTCGGGCAACAGTCTTACGTACTCATTTCCGCGGAGATGGCCATCTGACGACGGTTCGCATTGGCGCACAGCATGCCGGACATGAACTGACCTATCTCGATCACAGCCGGCTTTCGCCCGGTATGCCGGTCGGCATTGCCATCGATCCAGAACAGCTGCGCTGGTTCTCGTAACAATCACTTCACGTCACTGCATCTCAGGAGAGATTTATGAAGAAGTCCCTTATTGGCGCCACGATTGCCTTTTCAGCAGCACTGCTTGCCAGCACGGCTGCATTTGCTGACGTCACCGTCTATTCGGCAGGTCCGGGCAAGCTGATCGAAGGTCTGGCCGCAGGCTTTACCGCCAAGACTGGCACGAAGGTCAATGTCTTTCAGGCAACGACCGGCAAGGTCATGGCACGTATTGAAGCCGAAGCTGCCAATCCGGTTGTGGATGTTCTGATTTCAGCGTCATGGGATACAGCAACCGATTTTGCAAAGCGCGACTGGCTTGTGGCTTATACGAGCCCCAATGCTGAAAAGGTTCCTGATTTTCTGAAGAATGAAACAGCTGTTGCCCAGGGTGTTTCGGCACTTGGTATCGCATGGAATCCAAACAGCAAGACCCCGAAGCCAACCGAGTGGGCAGATCTTGCCAAGCCGGAATATAAGGATCTGGTCAATTTGCCTGATCCAGCGCAGTCGGGTGCAACTTTCGAACTCGTTGCCGCTCTGCAGACAGAGCAGGGGTGGGATCTTTTCAAACATCTGCATGAAAATGGTGCAGCTGCTGCCGGTGCCAATGCCGAAGCGCTCAACCCGGTGCTTCAGGGTGCAAAGGCCGCTGTATTTGGAGCAGTCGATTACATCTCGCTCGCAGGCAAGGCCAAGGGCGAAGCAATTGATGTCATCTTCCCTGAATCGGGCACGGTTATTGCCCCGCGTCCGGCCATGATCCTCAAATGGTCGAAGAACCAGGATGAAGCCAAACAGTTCATCGATTACATGCTGTCGGATGAAGGTCAGAAGATGGTGGCGGATACCTATTTGATGCCTGCGCGTTCTGACATTGCAGCAAACCGTCCATTGATCAGCGATCTGAAGATTCTGAAGATCGACGCAGCAGCCGTTTATGGCAAGCGCAACGAAACGTTGAAGGAATTCAACGCGATCTTCGGCGCGAAGAAATAAGATCTGGAGCACATTCCGAAAATTGTGAAACAGTTTTCGGATCAGATGCGCGTTCAAACGGCTCTTCCTGTTTCTCAGGGAGAGCCTCTTATTCTTTCAATTCAATAGATTATGAGCGAGTGGATATATTGTATCTGCTGCTCGGCGACCGCAGAGGCTATCATGAGTGCTAAGACCGCTACTGCTTCAAATCCCCTTGGTTTTGTGGCTGTCATAGGACTCGCGATTGTGGTTGCGGTTCCATTCATTTTCATCGTTTTGCAAGCCATTTTCCCGCAGATCGGCCAAGGTCTGCTGACTGCACCCTTTGCCCATTTGCCAGCTCTTTTTGAAGATCCCAGGCTCTTGCGCATGACCGGTAACACTGTGTTGCTCGGGCTTTGCGTGGTGGCATTGTCGGCGCTGATTGCAGTGCCTCTGGCGGTATTCCGGGCACTGTATAAAGTGCCTTTCGCGCTGGTGTGGGACGTATTGATGCTGGTGCCGTTCATGATCCCGCCCTATATCGCAACGCTTGGCTGGATCATGACATTACAACCGCGCGGCTATCTCGATCAGCTTGCGGGCTTCCATCTCGCGCCATTTCTGTTCTCGCTTGCGGGCATGACATTTGTCATGGCGCTCAATACATTTCCATTGGTCTATTTTGCGGTTTCGCGCACCATCGAAGCAGTCGGAGCACGTTATTCGGATGTGGGGCGTGTTTTTGGTGCATCGCCCTGGCGTTCGTTCTTCCGGATCACGCTGCCATTGGCAACGCCCGGACTGGCCGCAAGCTTGTTGCTCGTTTTTGCCTCTGCCATTGAGGAATACGGAACACCTGCCGCACTTGGCAGTCGTTCCGGTTTTGAAGTTCTGGTAACGGAAATCGACCTTAGAATATCCGACTGGCCGATTGATCTTTCAGGAGCGGCGGTCTTCTCGTTAGCGCTGGTCTGTCTTTCGCTCGCAGCGTTCATGTTTCAGCGTTGGATTTTGACGCGTCGCTCCTATGTGACAACAGGCGGCAAGCCGCAGAACAAAGACAAGCGGGATCTTGGAACACTCAAAATCCCGGTCGTGATTTTGTTTGCTGTGATAGCTTTCGCCGCAACCGGCGTGCCGCTCCTTGCAATCCTTGCGACGGCAATGTCGAAGACAATTTCCGGTGGGCTGACGCCTGCAAATCTTGGCTTCGATAATTTTGCAGATATTGCGGATAATAGCGCGGGTGCCATGCGCGCGCTGGTCAATAGTCTGTCGCTTGGCGTAGCAAGCGCTTTGTTGACTGGCTTTCTTGGTGCAGTCGCCGCTTATGCGGTGGTAAAAATGCGCTTCCGTGGGCGCTTTTGGCTGGATGTGTTGACTGTCTTGCCGAATTCCCTGCCGGGTGTCGTGGTTGCGGTTGGCCTTATCCTCGCATGGAACCAGCCATCGCTGCTCATTTCGCCTTATAATACACCGCTGATCCTGCTGCTTGCTTACTGCTGTATTTTGCTGCCGCAGCCAATTCGCTACGCGACAGCTGCGTTTCACCAGATCGGCGATAATCTCGAAGCAGCGGCACGGGTATGTGGTGCAAGCAGTTTTACGACATTCCGCCGCATCATGCTGCCGCTGATTGCGCCCAGCCTTATCACTGCGATGCTGCTGGTCTTTGCGGTGGCGACGCGAGAGCTGGTGGCATCGATTCTTGTGGCGCCTGTTGGTATGCAGACCATATCGATTTTCATCTGGCGACAGTTTGAGCAGGGATCGGTTGGTCTTGGCATGGCGATGGCATTTATCGCGATTCTGCTGACAACACTGCTGCCCTTGCTGCTGATGGGGCTTTTGAAACGGACTGGTCTGGTGAAAATCTGACCCTGTCGACAAATTGCGTACAGAGATTTATCCTTTCAGCATGTCACGGTAGGAGTGGCATCTGCTGAAAGGAATAAGGAATGTCTGTCACAACCCATGCGCCGCGTATTTCCAATGATGAGCGGCTGCAGCGATTGGAAATTTTGCGCCGTTCTCTGAGCGAAAAAGGCGTTGGTGCTCTGCTACTTGGGTCAACCGCAAGCCTGCGTTATTTCACAGGTCTTGTCTGGCATTCGAGTGAACGCCTGCTCGGTGCCATTATCACACAGACAGACATTGTTTATATTGTTCCGGGTTTTGAGCAGAGCCGCGTGGAAAGCCTTCCGCATTTGCCGGGCGAAATCTGCGTCTGGCAGGAAGAAGAGAATAGTGCTGCACTGGTTTCCTCGCTGTTAAAAGCGGGTGACACACTAGCCGTTGACGATGCTGTGCCGCTGTTTGTCTATAATGCTTTGTGCAACGAAATCGGTGCTGATCGTCTTGTCGATGCAGGGCCAATTATCCGTGAGCAGCGTATTCGCAAGTCTGAAACAGAGATCGGCATTATCAAATATGCCATGGAGCTGACGCTTGAGGTTCATCGCCGTGCGCACCAGTTCATCCGTCCGGGCATAGCCGCGTCGGAGGTCGTGCGTTTTATTGATGAGCAGCATCGCGAAATGGGCGCCTCTGGCGGCTCAACTTTCTGCATCGTTTCTTTTGGTAAGGCAACATCGCTACCGCATGGTGCCGATGGTGAGCAGTTTTACAAGAACGGTGATGTCATTCTCGTTGATACAGGTTGCCGGATCGATGGCTATCATTCTGATCTGACGCGCACCTATATGCTGGAAGAACCGACAGCCGAGTTTGAGCGCATCTGGACGATCGAGCGACAGGCGCAACAGGCTGTGTTTGATGCAGCAAAAGTTGGTGCGGCCTGTTCCAGCCTTGATGATGCCGCCCGCGCTGTGATGGTCAAGCATGGTCTCGGACCAGACTACCAACTGCCCGGCCTGCCGCATCGCGCAGGCCATGGCCTGGGTCTCGAAATCCATGAAGCGCCGTATATTGTTCGTGGCAATCAGTTGCCGCTCGCGCCGGGCATGTGCTTCTCCAATGAACCGATGATTGTTGTGCCAGGGCAGTTTGGTGTGCGCCTTGAGGACCATATTTACATGACGGATCAAGGCCCTGAGTGGTTCACTCAGCCTGCCAAGGGACCAACTGAACCTTTCGCGTAGAATGCGTTTCGATCTGATTGTATCAGATTGGCGCTCTAATCATTTGTCTTAAAGCGTTTCCCGAAAACCGCTTCGCACTTTTCGGGAAACGCTTAAATTTCCGACAGAAGGATAAGCCTATGACGGATAGTGAAGCCATCCTCACAAATGAGCGTAAGCGTGGATCGGGCGTTAAAATGGTCTACGACCTGCTACGCGATGAAATTCTCGATCTGGTTCTGCCGCCCGGTAGCTCAATTGATGAGGTGCAACTTGCCGAGCGTTTCAAAATGTCCCGTACGCCAATCCGGGAGGCGTTGGTGCGGCTGGCAGGCGAGGGGTTGATTGATACGTTGCCAAACCGCTCGACCATGGTGTCAAATATCGATTTCCTCAATATGCATACCTATTTCGATGCTTTGACGCTGATGTATCGCGTGACCACGCAGCTTGCAGCTAAAAACCATCGTCCCGAAGATCTGGAGATCATCGGGACGCATCAGAAAGAGTTCGCGGCGGCGGTTGAAGCACAGGACGCGCTTGGCATGATTGCCACCAATGCGGCTTTGCATCTGGCGATCGCGGAAGCGGGGCGCAATCCCTATTTCATTACATTGTTCAAGCGTCTTCTCGATGAGGGACGTCGTATTCTGCGACTTTACTATCAGTCTTATAATGATCGGCTGCCAAAACGTTTTGTGGAAGAGCACGACGAAATGATCGCAGCAATTGCCGCGCGTGACGTCAAACTTGCCGAGCAATTAGCGCATGAACACGCCGAGCAGATTGTGCGGCAAGTGCAGAAACTGGTGATGCGGGACGACCGTCTGGAAATAAGTTTGTAGACCTGTCTAATTTTTGTCGACAAATAAAATACATACTGATATATCAGTTATAGAGAGTTGATACGAGGCAATACGCCACGACAGTTTCAACTGCGCTGTTTTTTGTTTTGTTGCATTGTCCGTTGCAAAGCTGCTCTGCAGTTTTACTGGAAATGCTCTGAGAGGAGTTTTAGATGGCTGCCAATATTTTCTCCGGCGTGATTCCGGCTCTGATGACCCCATGCAAGGACGATCGCACGCCTGATTTCGATGCGCTGGTGCGCAAAGGCAAGGAACTGATCGCGGCTGGCATGTCGGCTGTCGTTTACTGCGGTTCGATGGGCGACTGGCCACTGCTGACCGATGAGCAGCGTATGGAAGGCGTTGCGCGTCTTACCGCAGCAGGCATTCCTGTGATCGTAGGCACGGGTGCGGTCAACACCGCAGTTGCTGCAGCTCACGCAGCACATGCGCAAAAGGTTGGTGCCAAGGGTCTGATGGTAATCCCACGTGTTCTGTCGCGTGGCTCTGTGATTTCAGCGCAGAAAGCTCATTTCAAAGCCATCTTGTCTGCTGCTCCTGATCTTCCTGCTGTCATCTACAACAGCCCATATTATGGCTTCGCAACCCGCGCCGATCTGTTTTTTGCGTTGCGTGCAGAGCATTCGAACCTTGTTGGCTTCAAAGAATTCGGTGGTCCGGCTGACATGCGTTATGCGGCTGAAAACATCACCAGCCGCGATGACGATGTAACGCTGATGATCGGCGTAGATACGGCTGTAGTCCATGGCTTTGTAAACTGCGGTGCAACTGGTGCGATCACGGGCATCGGCAACGTTCTGCCGAAGGAAGTCATCCAGCTTTGCAAGCTTTCGCAGGCTGCAGCTGCGGGCGATGCTGATGCGCGCCAGCGCGCGCTTGAACTCGAGCAGGCGCTTGCCGTGCTTTCATCCTTTGATGAGGGGCCTGATCTTGTGCTCTATTTCAAGCACATGATGGTTCTGAAGGGCGATAAGGAATATACGCTGCACTTCAATGAAACCGATGCTCTTTCGGCCAGTCAGCGCGGATATGTCGAAGCGCAGTTCAAGCTGTTTAACAGCTGGTATGCCGAATGGAGCAAGCTTCCCGGCGCAGTACAGAAGTACAAGGCTTAATTTAGTCGCAAGCTTAAAGAAAGGCCCTCCGTTTGGAGGGCCTTTTTTGTTCAGGAAATGGCATCCAGGCCTTTGGCCAAGAGCAGATCGAGTTGGTCGATTTCGGCCTTGGTGAGCTTGATACCTTCGCTTTCAGATTCAGCGCGCGCTTTGAAACGGCGTTGCGAGGGCAGGCGTGCACCCTGACCGACGATGGCTTCAAAGAAGCTTTCTGCGCGGGCAAATGGGTCGCCGGGACGGCCTTTAGCGAATGCTTCTGGCGAAAACGCGATGATAAGCTCGCCATGTACCGGTGAAAGTGTGGTTGTACCGAGAAAATCGAGTACTTCCGGGCTGGTCAGATCGCCAATCATGATTGCTGCAAGCAGTTCAACCATGGTGCTGATTGCTGAGCCTTTGTGCCCACCGAATGGCAACATGGCACCGGCCAAAGCTGTTTCCGGGTCAGTTGTCGGATTGCCGTCGACATCTAATGCCCAGCCTTCAGGCAATTGCTTGCCTGCTCGGCGATGCAGTTCGATCTCGCCACGTGCGGCGACAGATGTTGCAAAGTCGAAGACGTAAGGCGATGTTTCCTTGCGCGGCCAGCCAAATGCGAATGGATTGGTGCCGAGCAACGGTTTGTTGCCGCCTGTTGGTGCTACCGTTGCATAGCTTGGGCACATGACGAGGGCAGCCAAGCCTTGGGCTGTCAGCGCTTCGACTTCCGGCCAGAGTGCTGAAAAATGCGTGCAGTCATTGATGACGAGGGCTGCAATGCCATTTTTGCGCGCGCGCTCTGCCAATACCGGTACACCCGTCTCGAAGGCAGGGTTTGCGAAGCCATAATTGGCATTCACCCGCACAATGCTCGACGCTTCCTGAGTAACGATTTCAGGAATTGCATCCGGTTTTACCTTACCGGCCTTGACTGTACGAAGCGCACCCTCGATACGGTATATGCCGTGGGATTTGCAGTGGTCGCGTTCACCCGCAACAATCACACGAGCGACGGCTCCAGCCTGTATTGCGTTGAGACCTGCTTTACGAAAAATCGCCTCCACGCGGTCGTGAAGCGTTGCAATGCTCAGGATTGTGGTCTCGCTCATCATGCGTCTTTCATGGCTACGCCTGACGGGAGGCCCCACAGGCAATTGATATCTGCGCACATAATGTATACAAACATTAGGCAAGTGCAATTTAGATGCGGTGGGATACTGGCTTAATTGCACGCCGATTTCTACAGGAGGATGAACGAATGGCATTCACGCCCAAAGGAAAACACCTTGTTGCTGGCGAATGGCTCGACGGAGCCGGCACTTTTCAGTCTGCACCAGCAAGTGGGCCTGCCCATTCTTTCGCAGTTGGAACTGTTGATGTGGTGAACCGCGCCTGCGAAGCTGCGGAAGATGCTTTCTGGACTTATGGCTATTCCAGCCGCGCCGAACGCGCCGCATTTCTGCGGGCGATCGCTGACGAAATTGAAGCCCGCATTGCTGATATTGTTGTTATTGGTTCGCAGGAAACCGGCCTGCCGGAAGCACGCCTTCAGGGTGAAACCGGCCGTACGACCGGCCAGCTTCGTCTGTTCGCAGACCATATCGAAAAGGGCGATTATCTCGACCGCCGTTTTGATGCAGCACTTCCTGATCGTCAGCCAGCACCGCGCCCTGAGATTCGTCTCGTTCAGCGCCCAATCGGACCTGTTGCCGTTTTCGGCGCTTCCAACTTCCCGATGGCATTTTCGACTGCCGGTGGCGATACGGCAGCCGCACTTGCAGCCGGCTGCCCCGTTGTTGTGAAGGGCCATTCGGCTCATCCGGGCACTGGTGAAATCGTTGCTCAGGCCGTTGAAGCTGCTATCGCCAGGACTGGCGTTCATCCGGGTGTGTTCTCGCTCATTCAGGGCGGACGTCGCGATGTCGGTCATGCGCTTGTGCAGCATCCGAATATTAAGGCTGTTGGCTTTACCGGTTCTCTCGGTGGGGGCCGTGCATTGTTCGATCTTTGCGCAGCGCGTCCGGAACCAATTCCTTTCTTTGGCGAGCTCGGTTCGGTCAACCCGATGTTCCTCTTGCCAGAAGCAATGAAGGCACGTGCCGAAACGCTTGGACAGGGCTGGGCCGGTTCGCTGACCATGGGTGCAGGACAGTTCTGTACCAATCCAGGCATTGCTGTTGTTCTCGACGGTGCTGACGCTGATCGCTTCACTGAAGCAACGGTTGAAGGCCTCAAGAAGGTTGGTCCGCAGACTATGCTGACCGATGGTATTGCACAGGCTTACCATGACGGTAAGGAGCGTTTTGATACGCGCAATGCCGTCAAGCCATTGTATGAAACCGAGTCATCGGGTCGTCAGGCTTCGCCAAATCTGTTTGAAACGACCGGCGAGCGTTTCCTGTCTGACCATGCTTTGGGCGAAGAAGTCTTTGGCCCTCTCGGTCTGGTTATTCGCGTTGGTTCTGTCGACGAGATGGAAAAGCTCGCTCGTGGCTTTGAAGGTCAGCTGACCACCACTATCCATATGGATGCTGGCGATCTGGAAGACGCACGCCGTCTTCTGCCTGTGCTGGAGCGTAAAGCCGGACGTGTGCTGGTCAATGGCTTCCCAACCGGTGTGGAAGTTGTCGACTCGATGGTTCATGGTGGCCCATATCCGGCATCGACGAACTTCGGTGCGACGAGCGTTGGCACCATGTCCATTCGTCGCTTCCTGCGCCCTGTTTCTTATCAGAACTTCCCGCAGGGACTGCTGCCGGAAGATTTTGAATAGTCTTTTCGTGCGCATTAAAAACAGAAAGCCCCTCCTATGGAGGGGCTTTTTACGTTTGGATTGTTATTCATAAAGCGCCGCGGCCAATTTGCGGACCGCTTCAGCAGTCCTTGGACCAAATCCCAGCATATATGGCCCCTCCAGCACGATCAGCGATTGATTCTGGGCTGCGGGTGTTCGCTGTAAGGCTTTCACAGAGAAAACGTCTTCGCGGGTTGGTCCCCCATTGCCGTCTGAGAGCATGAGGACGACGTCTGGCTCCGCCTTGACCAGCCATTCTTCCGAGACGGGTTTGTAGCCTGAATAGACCGACAGTGGATTGATCCCACCCGCATAGCGGATAAATGCGTCGGCCGCCGTGTCGCTACCCGCGCCACTTAACCGGGCGAGACCATGAAAGAAGACAACTTTTTTCTGTTTATCGGCTGATATCTTGCTGGCATAGGCTGTTGCCGCATCGAAGTCCTCTACGACTTTCTGCGTTAGCGCTTCGCCTTGCTTCTCAAGATCAAGTCTCTTTGCGATGAGCCCTATCTTTCTGATGAGGCCATCGCGGCTGTTATCGACTGGCACATAGAGGATCTCGACCGCCGACTGGTTGAGCACATCTGTCGTTTCAGGTGGCCCGATATCTTCTGATGCAATGATCAGGTCGGTATTAAGCGCGAGAATGCCTTCAGGAGACAGGCTTCGGCGATAGCCGACATTGGTCTTGTTTGCGGTTTCGTCGGGGTATTTGCTGCTGCGGTCGACCGCGACAACCTTATCGCCCGCACCAAGCGCGAATATGATTTCTGTGACGTCAGGTCCAAGCGATACAATGCGTTGGGCGTTTCTGTTTTCCGCAGCAGCTGACGATTGAGCCATGAGTTGCACGCCGATGAGAAAGATTGATGCGAGCAGAGTTTTTTCGATGCTACGCAGTAGGTAAGCCCAGATTTTTATTGAGAAATGCACGGTTTCTTGATCCGATTGTTGGCATGAACTGACCAAAAATCTATTTAATATGAGTAAGATAATCAAGTTATTTCAGCTGTCGTTTTATGGACGCGCGAAGTGCAGGCGCGTCTTTCCGATCCAAATGCCGGTTCTCCCTTTTCGGGACACTTTTAGCTGATGGATGCTTTTGACTTGCGAAGGGAGTATTTCTTCACAAGACGGAAGCTTTGCTTTGTCGTCGGGCGGCTGGATGAGTCCACCAATGCTGATAAAGCACGCGCATAATCGAGTACCAGTCCCGGTGTCCATGCCATGGATTCTGCTCGCTTACGCATAAGGCCTGCAGCCCATAGTTCTGGAAATACGATAGCCTGAAGTGCCTTGAAAACAGGCCATCTGTGCTCACGATAAACACCTTCGAGCGCTGCATCCAATGCATCCGCAACAGCACTGGAACAGTTCCTGTTCGTCAGGTTGTAAGTGTCATTTGCCCTGTAATGCTTCCAGAATGTCCTGAGCCGCGATGCATCGATATTATTGATTTCGACTTGCACAGTTGACGGACACCATTCGCCAGACTCGACCTCGTAGCTTTGCAAAAACCGACCGGCGACGTTGTTGTCGGCGGTTGCACGCAAGGTACGGCTGAATTCGTCCGGATTGCGGTCGATTTCGGCTGCGGGATAGTGGCTGATATAAAGATCAGGCGTCATTTCCAGCGCCGCATGTCCTGTCGAGATAACACCGCTGCTATCAATAGCTGCGATATAGCGGTTGATCGCTCTTTGCCGGAGCGACGTCATTGCGGTGCCCGTGGGCGTCCAGACATGCACGATAAGTTTTTTGCGGTTTCTGGCACTCCGCTTGCGGTAAAGCATTGCTGCACGTTGGTTGAACGGGTTTCTGCTGAGAATGCTCGTCAGCGATGCATCTGCTTCCAACCGCTTTATTCGGAAAGCGATGCTGAGCAAACCAACACCTGTCAGAATGAGAACTGCGCCAACATTTGTGCCGACCGTGCCCTCATACCATGTCGGCCACGGCTGAAGCGTTGCTATTGCGAGCAGGACTTCGACGATGCCGCCGACCAAGCCGACTTTCCAGCGGGGATATCTTACCACCCAGGCACTGCCGATGCGTACTATGCCATCGATGAGGAAACACAGCCCAAAAAGGACTGCGAGCGCAAAGTTGCTTGCCGGTGTTGAACTGATGATGAGGATGCTTACACCAAGAAGGGCTACGCCCTGCACAATGCGCATTCTGCGGGCTGTTCCATAGCTTGCAATGGCGGCGAAAAGGCACAATGCGGCTTCGGGCAGGAGAAAATAGCCAAAAAGACGGGCAGGGATAACTGTTTTGCCGTCAAGTGCATCGATGACAATCAGTGCTCCCCCGACAATCCAGAGAACGGCGATAGCCAACAGAATTCTCCAGTGCCGCTGAATAATTTCGCGGCCCAGAAGTAGAAACAGTATTCGTATCACCCCACCACTCCGCAAACATTCAACGCATTTGTTAATAGCCGCAAAGAGGGGGGCATTTCAATGTAAAAGGCTTCTAAAATAGCCTCTTTACCAGAATGGTTGGCTTGTCAGATTATTCTTATGAAATAAAAAAGCCCCGCCTGGCGGGGCTTTAATTCATTGCAAAGTCAGCGTTAACTGATCGCTCGCCCGACCCAGATCAGGATACATGCGCCGATGAAGCCCGCCAATAGATAGCCGAGCCAGCCACCGAACGACACGCCCAGAAAGCCAAAGATAAAGCTGGCAATTGCCGCGCCGATGATGCCAAGAATAATGTTCATGAATAGGCCTGTGTTGCTATTCATGAAGTTGGATGCAATCCACCCCGCAAGGCCGCCAATAATGATTGCAGCAATCCAGCCTACACCTGCTTCACCCATTTTATTCTCCCTATCTAATATGATGTATATGGATATGTATCAGCTCGTGATTTCGGCAAGGGGTGAAATCATCAGGTAAGTTGAGACATCACCCCACCAGCCGATTTGCGAGAGCTTGTTCCAGGCTTTCGCGTTCGGCGGCGGTTAGTTCCAGCCTTTCAAACTGATCGTCAAGCAGTACAGGCAGCACAGACCGCGTATTATGGGTAGGGACGGCTGCAAGACCGAAGGTCTCATCGCTTTTCTCGTCATAATAAAGATACGGAACTTCATCTTTCGAAAAGCTGGAAAGGACGGTTCGCTTTTTCGGCTGCTCAACCAAAGGCGTGTAGCCGAGCTTTACACGCCCCATACTCTCTTTGCGGGAAACGATCTTTGCCCAGCACAGTTGCATCAGCGAAGCTGTTTTGGTCGCCGAGATCGATTTTGAAATCAGTGAAAAACGCTTGATGAAGAGAATGCTGCTACCAATCATGATGCCCACGAGCACAACGCCAACGGAGAGACGGTTCCAGAACTCATCCAGTGCAAGCGTCAGAGTTGCATTATTAGGGTTCGATTTTTGCACCACAACATCGGTTTCATAGTCACCGCTGGAGAGGCTAAGGAAGGAAAAGTCGACGGATTTCAGTTTGTTTTCGCCGTCATATCTGTAGGAGAGCATCGCCTTGCACTCGGTAATCATTTTCTTAGAACGGCAGTTTCCATCAAAGATGGTAGCGTCCTCAATGATCAATGGATCATTCTTGATGAGGTAACCAGAGTACAACCCTGGTCCCCACGCAACTGTAACAACAACAGATATGAGCGCAAAAACTATCGCGAAAAACAGCAGCCTCCATTTGTCTGCAAAGCCATGCTTTTTCACTTTGATTGGGCGGACAGGGAGGACACCAGACAAATCTGGCAATGTGTAATTATCACTCATAGATTTAACATCTTTGGTTATTGGGAGGGGAGATGTGTCATCTAGCGGAGTATTAGGTGGCACTTAAATAATTTTATCCGCCTTTCCAGTAACGTAAGGTTACGACCTGTATGTTTACGGGAGGCAAGCTTACCTCCCAACAAACAGCTGGTTGAATATTATTTGCAAGATATCGCGCAATTGCATCAGCTATGCAGTTTTATCGGAACCAATATCTATCCGGGCGCATTTTGATGGTGACAACCACGTCATGAAGTCGTTCTGGAGAATAAATAATGCGTCGTATTATTCTGGCTGCCGCTGCAGGTCTCGCTATGATTTCCTTTGCCAATGCACAAACTGCTACAATGACAGAGGAAACACAAACAGAAGTATTTGTTACTGCGAAACCGACTGATGTCCTCAGCTACAACCTGGTGGGTCTTAGCATTCTGAATGGCGACAATACGAACATCGGCGAAATCAAGGATCTTATAATCTCGGACGGGCAGTTGTCCGGATATATAGTGTCCGTGGGTGGCTTTTTGGGTGTGGGTGAAAAATACGTCGTCGTCAGCCCGGAAGCTGTGGACATCACTTACTTCGATGATGAGAAAAAATGGTCTGCCGTGATGAACTCCACCAAGGAGGAAATTCAGAAGGCTCCAGAGTTCAAATACGAGGGTCGCTGGGCCAAGTAGGGCTTCTTTTGCCGATTAGTGCAGTGTTGTGCTTTGGCTGAAATAACGAGCGGAACAGTTCTCTGTTTCGCTCGTTTTCGTTATAGAGTGGGAGACGTGTCAACCGATCACAACGGAATAGAAAACACTGAGATTTTTCAGTTTCTTCCCGTGTTCGACGAAATCGCAGCCGAGTTCTTGTCCCGTCCGACAATCGCGTCTTCATGATTGCGCCCTGCGTTAACTCTCGCGCATCCGATTTCCGAAATTCACGAATATGAATTGACCTACATAGGCGGCGATAGCTGCTTTGAGCAGATCACCAGGCACGAACGCGAGATCTCCGACTAACGCCGCCAAAGGAGATAGGCCAACATAGACGATGAGCCAGGCGACACCGAACAGGTGGTCGATGACGACGCCTATTGTCGCTGCAAAGAAAAAGCCCGTGAAAGTTTTCCAGCCGCCCTTGGTTCCTCGCGCCACTTTGTCGGAAATCCAGCCGGTCACAAATGCAGCCGGCAGGAAACCAACGAGATATCCAGCTGTTGGGCTGAGGAAGATGCCGAGGCCGCCTCGGCCTCCAGCCAAAACGGGTAGACCGATTGCGACGAGTGCGATCAGCAACAAGACTGAAAGTGTGCCTCCGCGTGCGCCCAATACGACACCAGCGAGCAGGACCCCTAAACTTTGCGCGTGAATAGGGACAGGCACGAAGGTCAGCATAATCGGCGGTATCAAGCCCAGCACCACGATGATTGCTGTAAATAGCGCGATCATAACCAAAGATCTCGTTTGCACGTCTTGTACCTTCTTGCTGTCGCATATTGGGCCGAAGCAGTTATGCGCTTACGTGTCTATGCTTAATTCTGTTTGCCCGGTTCATTGCGGATGCATCTTGCATCGATGGCATTGGCAATTTCGTCTGCACTTTGTAGCGTGCCAATTACCATTGGTACGATCACTGTGGATAGCCGCATTTTCAGCCCTCGTGCGCGATGAGCTTCCGCTACTGATCTGTAGCGCGCGTGTACCTCGGGAACGAAGCGGATCACCAGTCCGATGGCCAGTCCGATATCGCGGGCATTACCTATCCCAATCGCCTCAAACGGTCGAGCGGCTTTGGTTATCGTGTCAATAAACTGGCCAATCGTGGTGGTGGCAGTGATCACGGCAGCAAAGAGGGTCAACGATCCCAGCCGCATCAGAACAATCGAAGCCGCTTGAACACTGTCCGCATATGCGGTCCAAATCACCACCACGGCAATCGTCAGCAGAAGCGGCCATGATTTCAGCCACTGGGCAACTGCGGTTCGGCTCGAGATTAGCGAGCCAGCGACTACCAACGCGGTTACAACTCCCAGAGTTGCAGGAGATTTGAGGATAAACAGAACGATACTTAACCCGAAAAGGGCAATGAGTTTGACCGCGGGCGGTAATCGGTGGATCGGCCCATCGCCGCGGGCTTCATAAAAGTTCATGATGCGAGTGCCAGATAATGGGCAATCGTCTTGTCGGCTGGACCGTCATCGATCAGCTTGCCCTGATGGAAGAGCAGTACACGGTCGAAACCTGAAAGCAGGGTTAGATCATGGCTGACCACGATAACGTTCTCTTCAAGATCACGAATGGTGCGTTCGACGATATTTCTGTTTCTCAAATCAAGCTGATTGGTTGGTTCGTCCATTATGACAATATCGGGAGATGTAACGAGGACTGAAGCGAGCGCTGCAAGCTGAAGTTCGCCACCGGATAACTCATGCGCCCTGCGCTCTGCCAGATGAGTAATCCCGATACGATTCAGTGCGTTCGACACTGCATCGGTCACTTCCAGCTTACTGAGCCGACGGGATTGCAAGCCCAACGCGATATCGTCTTTTATCAGCGGCAGTACGATTTGGTTTGCCGGGTTCTGGAAGATATAGCCAACGGCGGCACGAACCTTCGTACCGTCGGCGGCTGTATCGTAGCCATTTGTTACAACACGTCCCGATGATGGAAGAACCAGCCCGTTCACCATGCGTGAAAATGTGGTCTTTCCCGACCCGTTCAAGCCGATGATGCCGATACGCCGTTCCGAAAGCTCGAGTGAAAGCGGTTCGAGAACCACCTTATCGGCAAACTTCGCTTCAGCTCTATCAAACAGAATGTCCAACTCTTGATCCTACACATTTCGACTTTGCTTTGCCCTTCGCAGAAGTGGTGGTCAAGGCATTCAATGAAATAGGGGCTGTTAAAGCGGGTTATCAAACGTTGCAATGAGAGCATTTATACATCCAGTCCCGCATTATTGGATTGCACTACCTTTGCAAAAGTTTCAACAAAACGACGGTGACATCGTCGTTTTGAATAAATTACTCCCACAAAATTTGTCATATCAAAGGCTTGAACGGTTGATCCATCAGTGGAACTCTGATCATCTTATATGAAGGCGTGACTTAGGGAGGGGATCGCTGAATGTCTGTTGTAATGCCCGAATTGCGTGCTGATACGATTATCTATAACGGCACGATCTGGTGTGGATACGAAGAGGGCACGGTTGAAGCCCTGGCAATCTGGCAAGGCAAGATACTTGCCACTGGTAACAAAGATCAAATCTTGTCCCTCAAAGGCGACAAGACGCAATTGATCGATCTGGAGGGGCGCTTTGCTACTCCCGGACTAAACGATTCTCATCTTCATCTGATATCAGTTGGGCTTACACTCAAATGGCTTGATGCCACACCGAAGGCTGCGCCCACACTGGAAAGCCTGCTGGGTGCAATACGCGATAAGGCGGCCTCTGTTCCCCCTGGCACCTGGATCAGGGCGCGGGGCTATGATCAGACCAAACTCGATATTGGTCGTCATCCGCATAAATCAGAACTTGATGCTGTCGCTCCAAATCACCCGGTTATGTTGGTGCGAGCGTGCGGTCACGTTTCGATTTTCAATTCTAAAGCCTTTGAATTGGCTGGTATCGATGAAAAATCCCGGGTTCCGGACGGCGGTTTGATCGAACAGAAAAATGGTGTGCTGACGGGAATGGTCGCGGAAAATGCGCAAGGTGCAGTGCGTAAAGCTATCCCGAAGGCAAGCACGGAAGAGATGATCGAAGCTATTGAGGCTGCGGGTAATCTGCTGCTTTCATATGGTATTACGAGTGTCATGGATGCGGCGGTGGGGCAGGTCGCAGGCTTTGATGAAATTCGTGCTTACAATCTTGCGAAACTTCAGAAGCGACTGCCGGTGCGGACATGGCTGGTGTTGCTGGGAGACCCCGGGTCCTCGATCGTAGAGAAATGCTACGAGGCAGGACTGGTATCCGGTGTTGGCGACGACATGCTGACTGTGGGCGCCGTCAAAATATTCCTCGACGGTTCGGCAGGTGGGCGAACTGCATGGATGAGCAAGCCTTATCTGGGTGATGATAACAACATCGGCGTACAGATATTGCCAGATGCCGAGCTGGAAGCATTAGTTCTTGATGCCCATAAGAAGGGCTATCAGCTTGCATGTCACGCAATCGGCGATGCAGCCATTGGTCAGCTCATCACAGCCTATGAAAAGGCGCTCGCAGCCCATCCTGATCCGGATCGACGCCACCGTATCGAGCATTGTGGCTTTTCCACACCAGAACAACATGAGCGAATGAAGAAGGCAGGCATTTACCCATGCCCGCAGCAGGTGTTCATCTATGATTTCGGTGACGCCTATATTTCGGTTCTTGGTGAGGAAAGAGCATTGTCGAGCTATCCGCTAAAGACGTGGAAAGACCTCGGCTTCAAACCCGCAACGGGTAGTGATGCCCCCGTCTGTCACCCAAATCCTTACCCGAACATCTATTCGATGCTGACGCGTGAAACCGGAAAAGGAACGGTCATGGATGCGCGTGAGCGTGTGTCCATTGAAGAGGCGCTTCAGGTCTATACCGAATATGGCGCTTTCTCGCAGAAGCTGGAAAACTCCAAAGGCAAACTTGTACCGGGGCAGGTGGCGGATATTGCGGTTTTTTCGGGCAATATGCTTAACGCCAAACCAGAGGAAATTCTCAACAATACGCATTGCATGCTCACCATTCGCGAAGGCGAGGTGGTGTTCGAACGCTCGTGAGGAGGACAGGCAGCGAAGCTTTGGCCAAGCTGCCTGAAACGTTCATTCGGATCTCAAAAATAAATCAAAAAAGGGGACGACTATGAGAAAATTTGCATTGCTTGCAGCGATGTCCGTTGCATTGATGGCGGGGACCGCAGCCTACGCTGCCGACGAGCCGCGCGCGGGTGGCGTCATCAACTTTGTTGCGCCTTATGGGGATAGCTTTTCGACGCTTGATATTCAGTCTTCGCCGGCAACACAGGACGAATTTTATGCAAAAGCCATTCATCGCACGCTCTATGATTGGGACGCCGATCAGAACAAGCCTGTTCTGGGTCTTGCGACCGATGTAAGTGTCTCGGACGATAAACTCGTCTATACTTACAAACTGCGTCAGGATGCATTTTTCCATGATGGCAAGCCGCTGACAGCAGACGATATTATCTGGAGCTATACCCGGATAATGGACCCCAAAAAGGCGTTTCCTCCGGCACGTTATATTGCTGAAATCAAGGGTGCTGAGGAGTACACGCAGGGTAAAGCCAAGGAAATTTCCGGTCTGAAGAAGATTGACGATCACACATTGGAAATTACTCTCAAGCAGCCAATTGATCCCGGCTATCAGTTCATGCGCAACAACACTGCGATCTATCCGGATGGTCAGGGTGATAGTGACGAATTCCAGCGTCATCCCATCGGTCTCGGACCGTATAAATTTGCCCAATATGTTCCGGGTTCCCGTCTGACGGTTGAAAAGTGGGACAAGTATTACGAAAAAGGCAAGCCTTACGCCGATAAGATCAATATCATGATTATGGGAGATGCATCCGCGCGCGACGTTGCGTTCCGCAACAAGGAAATTGATGTGGCGGTACTTGGGCCAGCGCAATACACTGCTTATCTCGCAGACCCGGAGCTTTCCAAAAACATGATCGAGGTCGCCGAGGTTTACACGCGCACCGTTGGCTTTAATCCGGATTTCAAGCCGTTTCAGGATAAGCGCGTCCGTCAGGCGATCAATTATGCAATTGACAGTGATCTGATCATCAAGCGTCTGGTCAAAGACAAGGCTTATCGTGCGGTTGGTTGGCTTCCAAACTCATCTCCTGCCTTTGATAAGGATGCAAAACCGTATCCATATGATCCTGAAAAGGCCAAGGCCTTGCTTGCAGAAGCCGGTTATCCTGATGGCTTCGAGTTCGAGTTGACAGCAACGCAGAATGAGAGCTGGGGGCTGACCATCGTTCAGGCCATCATTCCGATGCTGGATAAGGTCGGAATCAAGGTTAAAGCCAAGCCGGTTGAAGCTTCCGTGCTCGCTGATGTGGTTCCTGCAGGTAATTTCCAGGCCTATATGTGGTCGCTCGAAAGTGGTCCTGATGCGTTGACCGCGATGCAGTGCTTCTATTCCACAACACCGCAATCAGCGTGTAACTACCAGAAGTTCTCCAACGCCGAATTCGACAAGATTGTTGATGAAGCCAAACTGGCTAAAACCGAAGACGAGAAGAACGAGCTTCTGAAGAAAGCCAACAATCTGTTGCAGGAACAAGCGCCGGTCTGGTTCTTCAACTACAATAAGGCTGTTATGGCACATCAGCCCTGGCTTCATGGCCTGCAGCCGAATTCCGCAGAGCTCGCGGTTCAGTCCTATGAAAAGCTTTGGGTGGACGACACGGTTCCTTCCGGTCGCTAGAGCGCATGTCGATCTGATTGAATCAGATCGGCGCTCTAACTGTTTGTTTTAGTGCGCATCTTTCCGAAAACCGTTTCACACTTTTCGGGATGCGCTCTAATCCCAGCTGATCTGGATCGGCCCGCTCGTTTCAGGGCGGGCCACTGATCCCCTTTGCTCCAGCGCGTTCGCGCTGATCTGAAAGGAGGACCGTGTGCTCTATTTTATTATCCGACGCGTTTTGCAGATGATACCGACAGTCATCGCGGTGTCACTGCTGATTTTTGTCATTTTCAGCGTCGTTCCGGGCAGCATCGCGACCAGCCTGGTTGCCAATGGCAAAGGAATGAACGACCCGAAAATGGTCGAGAAAATCACGCAGGAATTTGGTCTCGACAAGCCCGTGCATGTGCGTTTCGGCAATTATCTGGTTCAGTTGGCACAGTTTGATCTCGGCACCTCCTATCGGTCCAGACAGCCGGTGCTTTCGCTTGTTCAGGAGCGTATGTGGCCGACACTGAAACTTGCTTTTGCCGCGATGGGTTTTGCTATTCTGATCGGTGTGCCACTTGGCTTTCTGGCAGCGCTCAAGCCGGGAAGTATTCTGGATAGTGTTACGATGATAGGTGCGGTTTCAGGCCTCTCGCTACCACAGTTCTGGCTTGGCTTGCTCGCCATGTATCTCTTTGCTCTGACACTTGGTTGGCTGCCCAGCTTTGGTTATGGAGACGGTGGTATACGCAACATCATTCTACCCGCTCTCACATTGGGCGTTGCGCCACTCGCGTTGCTTGCGCGGACGACACGTGCAGCGGTGCTAGAAGTCATGGGTGCTGATTTTATTCGCACGGCACGTTCAAAAGGCATGAGCAGCTTTCGCCTCGTGAAGTGGCATGTCATGCGCAATGCGCTGGTACTGATCATTACGACCATCGGCCTGCAGTTCGGGTCGATGATGGGGCAGGCGGTGGTGGTTGAGAAGTTGTTCTCCTGGCCAGGGCTCGGTTCCTTGTTGATCGACAGTGTTTCGATGCGTGACATTCCTGTCGTTCAGGGGGCAATTCTCGTGATTGTATTGTGGTTTCTCACCATCAATACAATCGTTGATATCCTCTACGCGGTCATCGATCCGCGCATAAGCCACGAGTAAACCCATGAAACTACGTTTCAATCTCGTATTCGGCGGCCTCGTATGCGCTATCATTGTGACGGCTGCGGTGTTTGCGCCATTGCTGGCGCATTACAATCCCATTCTTGACGCCGATTTGATGAATGCAGAACTGCCTCCGGACGCCCAGTTCTGGTTCGGCACCGATGCGCAAGGGCGCGATGTCTATTCTCGCATCCTTTATGGCGCGCAGGTTTCGTTGACTGTGGGTGTCGTATCGCAGTGCATCAACACGGTCATCGGGCTTTGCTTTGGCATTTCGGCTGGTTATTTTGGTGGATGGTGGGATGATTTTGTCAATGGCCTCACCAATCTGATGCTGGCGATCCCATCGCTGATTTTTGCTCTGGCGATCATGGCAGTTCTGGGCCCCGGTCTGTCGAGCCTCTTGCTGGCACTTGGTTTGACGAACTGGTCCTGGACATGTCGTATTGCGCGCAGCTCAACGCTTTCACTCAAAAAGCAGGGCTATATTCAGGCCGCCAAGATGCTTGGCTATAGTGATGTTCGCATTATGATCACGCAGATATTGCCGAATATGATTGGCCCAATCCTCGTCATTGGTACGCTTGGCATGGGTGACGCTATTCTGGCGGAAGCTGCACTTTCCTATCTTGGTCTCGGGATAAGTCCACCAGAGCCGAGTTGGGGCAACATGCTTACCGATGCGCGAGAACTCATTGTCAGCGCGCCATGGGCAGCAATTTTTCCCGGCCTTGCCATCTTCTTTACCGTGCTTGGGCTCAATCTTTTCGGTGACGGTCTGCGAGACTGGCTCGATCCGCATATGAGGACGCGTAAGGTATGAGTGAACAAGCACTTCTTGAGGTGGAAAACCTTCGTATCGACATCGCTTCGGGTTCGGTCCGACATAACGTGGTTGAAGATGTGTCCTTCACAATTGGCGCCGGTGAAACATTTGGTCTGGTTGGAGAGTCCGGATGTGGGAAGAGCATAACCGCGCTGTCGATGATCGGACTGTTGCGCAAACCGCTTTCGGTCACAGCAGGCGCCATACGCTTTAAAGGGCAGGATTTGCGAACCATCTCATCGCGTGACATGCGAAAGCTGCGTGGCAATCGCATAGCGATGATCTTTCAGGAGCCGATGACAGCTCTTAATCCGTTATCTCCGGTTGGCCGGCAGATTGCAGAGATGTTCGTGCTGCATCAAGCCGCTACGTGGCATGAGGCCGAGCAAAAGGCGGTGGAAGCACTCGGCAGCGTTCAGGTTCCTGCGCCTGAACAACGTGTGAAAAACTATCCGCACCAGATGTCGGGCGGTATGCGCCAGCGTGTAATGATTGCAATCGCGTTGGCCTGTAATCCTGACCTTCTGATTGCGGATGAGCCTACGACTGCGCTTGATGTAACCGTTCAGGCAGAAATCCTGCGTCTGATGCAGGAGCTTTGCACAGCACGGGGAACTTCGGTGCTTATGATAAGTCACGATCTTGGCGTCATCGCAAAAATGTGTCGTCGCGTGGGTGTCATGTATGCAGGGCACCTCGTCGAAGAAAGAGTAACGGCAGGTCTCTTTCGACATCCTGCGCATCCTTATGCCCACGGTCTGCTGGCTTCACTTCCACAACTTGGCTCGCGCCAGAAGGAAGGTCAGCGCCAATTGCAGGAAATCGAAGGTGTTGTGCCGTCAATTTCTGCGTTTCCCCAAGGGTGCAGATTTGAGCCGCGCTGTACACGCGCGACTGACATCTGCCGGGCTGAAAAGCCCGGATGGACGCCACTGCAAGATGCAGGCTCAGTGAGGTGCTTTCATCATGAATGATATGCGTTCGACAAAATTAGCAGAACCTCTGGTTAGCATTGATGATCTCTGTGTGTATTTTCCAATAAGTGGAGGCGTGTTCAGCCGCTCAACGCAATTGCTGCGTGCTGTCAACAATCTCAGCCTCACCCTTAATAAAGGCGAGTGCCTGTCAATTGTCGGTGAATCCGGCTGCGGTAAGTCCACGCTCGCACTCTCCATTGTTGGCTTGCAGAAGCCAACGAGCGGGCAGATTTACTTTGAAGGGAAGCCTATCACAGGCAAGGATGAGCCTTCGCGGCTAGAGCGCGCGAAAATGGCGCAAATGGTTTTTCAGGACCCTTTTGCTTCGCTTAATCCGCGTCAGACGGTTTACACGTCGCTGGCCGCGCCCCTGCGACTTCATGGGGTGAAATCACGCAGCGAAGTGGAAGGGCGGGTTGAGGAAATCCTGCGTCTGGTTGGCTTGAAACCAGAACAGGCAAAGCGTTACCCGCATGAGTTTTCCGGCGGCCAGCGCCAGCGTATCGGGATAGCGCGGGCATTGTTGCTTAATCCAAAAGTTATCGTGCTTGATGAACCCGTATCCGCGCTTGATGTTTCCATCCGCGCGCAGATCATAAACCTGCTGCTGGAACTCAAAGAGCGGTTAGGGTTGTCTTATATCATGATCAGTCATGATTTGAGTGTTGTGGAGCACATGAGTGATCGGGTGGCCGTGATGTATTTCGGGCAGATTGTGGAAAGTGGTCCATGGGACCGGATATTTTCAAACCCGACCCATCCCTATACACGCCGACTGATCTCTGCCATTCCCGATCCGATGGCTGAATTAACGGGTACGCGTCTTATTGATGAGAGAAGCCCGCCGCAAGCGCCAGAGGGCTTCGCGTTTTATCCGGAGAGCTTTGGCACACATGATGTACATCAGTTACCTCCGCTCACGCGATTGGTCGACATCGGTGGGGGGCAGAGCGTTCGGGTTATTCAGAAAGCATAAAAGCGCTGGTGGCCAGCGCTTTTTGTCAATTTTCGTGAGATGCGGGCTCTGATGCCTGTCATCTCTCATAGCTTCAATCCGCTGCGATTATTTGCGCAGTTCAGCTTCGATGTCGTCAAAAGCTTTGTCTTTGCCAATTCCAGTCAGGAAGGGCAGGCCCTTGATGACCAGCTTGGTAACTGAAGCCGAAATAGGTGTCGTCGAGACGATGAAATCCACATTGTCGGCGAGAGAAGGAACTTCCGTTGCTTTTGCCTGTTGAGCATTGAAGGTGAGGCCGCGCTTTTTCATTTCTTCGGTAACGGCTGCATTCACTGCTGTAGATGTCGCCACCCCAGTGCCGCAAGCGAAGAGAATTGTTTTCATTTTAGCCATGGTTTCCTCCAATTGGTGTTCGTGCATTTAACGCACGAATATCGTATTTTTCTTGTCTCGAATTCAGATATAAAGACTTGCTGCCCTCTGGGCGAACAGTCTTTATTGTAAAGCGGCTTCGACGTCTTCAAGCGTCCGCGCTGCTTTCAATCTGTCGAGTGCATCAGCATCCTGAATGGTTGCCATGATCTGCTGCAAGGTCTCAATCTGTTTGTCCTTGTCATTGATGGCAAGCAGAAAGACATATCCGACAGGGACAGCTTCTTCCGGGTCTTCCATATTGGCAAACTGGACAGGCGATGTCAGCGTCGCAAATGCAATGCCAGCTTTAATCACATGCTCAGGATCGGTGTGGGGCACCGCAACGTTATCTTCGCGCTCAAGCGGCAATCCGGTCGGCATTGTCAACTCACGGCTGACGACAGCATCCGCATAGCCAGGCTTGACATAGCCCAGCTTTTCCAGCTTTCCAGCCAGTATGCGGATAATTTCTTCGTTGGTTTTCGCGTCGCTCTGAAGCTCGATCGCTTGTGGGTCGAGATAATCAATCAGACCAGCAGCCATTCCATTCTCCGTTTAAAGAAAGGTCGCACGTCGGTCTCGACGTGCGACTTGTATTTTATGCAGCGATCGTTGCCACCCTTAGGTAACAATCTCGTCTGCAGGTTCATCTTCAGCACCGGCTGCGCGTTCCCATGCCAGTGTATTGCGGCGATAGAGCATGAAAAGTGCCGCAATAAAAACGGCTATCACTGCAATGCCAATAGCACCAAGCCACTGGATGGCAGAGATGATGATGTAAGGCACCCACAGGAATCCATCGACCACTGATGTAATCTGCAAAGCGTTTTCAGGCAGTTTGAAGCCGGACGAAACCGCAGCGCTGGTAAACAGTGGAGCAAGTGCATTCGCAACATAGAAGCCAATCGCCAGTGTGATCGTTCCGACCACCACCATACGGAACACGTTTCCTTTCAGAAGCGGTGCAGTCATGGCAACGATGAACGGAATGACGGCGAGATCGGCGAACAGGATCACGCGATTGCCCGGCAGGATGACCGACAGAATAATCGCAATCGGTACCAGGATCAGCGACGACGAGATTGCCGCCGGATGCCCGATCAGGATCGCGGAATCGAGGCCAACCAGAAGTTCGCGGTCGCCGGTACGTTTGCGCACGAATTCCTGTGCGGCATCAGATACTGGCAGCAGGCCTTCCATGAGGATTTTGACCATACGCGGCAGCAATAGCATGACTGCTGCCAGTGTCATACCAGTGCCCAGAACCTTGGCAAGAACGGTGCCAAAATCACCCGCATTGTAAAATGCAATAAGACCGAGCACGAGACCGATGATCAGGCCCATCACAACCGGCTCACCAAAAACACCAAAGCGACGTTCGATGGTTTCAGTGTTGATGTTGATCTTGTTGATGCCGGGGATGCGATCCATGATCCAGTTCAGCACAATCGCGATTGGCAGGATCTGTGCGGAAGCCAGATGCGGTACCGACACACCGGGGATCCCATAAAACTGCTGAACAGCGCGCGCTGACCAATCTGCAAATAGCAGGGACAGAGCTGCAACAAGCGCTGCAACAATAATACCGTAAGCGATGTTATCCGTTGCGGCGACAACCAGCGAGCCGACGAAAGCAAAGTGCCAGAAGTTCCACACATCAACATTCAGCGTACGCGTCCAGCGCATAAGCAGGAGGGCGATGTTGACCAGAATGCCGACTGGAATAACCCACAGGCCCACCGATGAGCCAAAGGCAATGGCCGCAGCTGAAGGCCAGCCCACATCGACGATGTCGCGCTTTATACCTGTGTTGGTAACGATTGCCTGAGCGACTTCACCGATAGAGGTGAACATAAGGCCCAGAACCAGATTAATACCGATGAAAGCGACACCGATAGTGATCGCGGCGCGGAAGGCTTTGCCCACTTTTGCGCCAAGGACCACTGCAATAATGAAGATGACGATAGGCAACAGGACTGTTGCCCCAAGCGTATCGACTGCCGTTTTTAGTCCGCTCAGAAATGCGTCCATTCTAATCTCCTCCCCCCGGGACACTTCAAAAGTGCACCGAGCTCACAGAACGCCATTATTAGCTCGCACGTATCGACTGTTCAAAATGTGAATTGAGCGAAACGGCAGAACATTTGTATTCTATAGCAAACTAAAGTTGAATAACAAGATGGCATTTCGAGGGGTGCCGATGTGGCAATGAATGAACACTGGTATTGACTTAGAAACAAATGTTCATTAATCGATAAGGCATCAGAGGAGACTGCAAGCCTTTTGCAGGGACGTTCAGGAGGAAACGATGGCAACCAACGTGGCGTTGACTGGTTTGGCGCGTGATATGCAGGCGCGGGCAGATAGTGGGCGACCAATTCGCATCGGACTGATTGGCTCAGGCGAAATGGGTACAGATATCGTGACGCGTGTCGCGCACATGCCCGGTATTGAAGTTGGTGCTATCTCTGAATTGCGCGTTCCCAACGCTCTTAAAGCTGTCGATATCGCTTTTCAGGAAGAAGGTCATGGCCGCGAGGTTTCTACGGCTTCTGATCTCACTGCTGCGATGGAAGCGCATAAGGTTGCCGTAACCGATAATGCCAATCTGATTCTTGAGAACGATCTTATCGACGTTGTGATCGACGCGACGGGCGTTCCGGCTGTCGGTGCTGAAATTGGCCTTCGTGCCATGGAACACGGCAAACATCTCGTTATGATGAATGTCGAAGCTGACGTCACCATCGGTGCTTATCTGAAAGCTGAAGCAGAACGTCTTGGCGTGACCTATTCGCTGGGCGCAGGTGACGAGCCATCATCCTGTATGGAACTGATCGAGTTTGTGACCGCGATGGGGCATCCCATTGTCGCCGCAGGCAAGGGCAAGAACAATCCACTTAATATCGATGCCATTCCTGACGAATATATGGAAGAAGCCACGCGCCGTAACATGAATGTGCGCATGTTGGTGGAGTTCGTCGATGGTTCAAAGACCATGGTCGAAATGGCTGCCATTGCCAATGCCACGGGTCTTGTCCCGGATAAAGCCGGTATGCATGGCCCTGCTGCAACCCTTGACCAGCTTAACAAAACTCTGATCCCTGAAAAGGATGGCGGCCTTTTATCGAGGGTCGGCGTTGTTGATTATTCGATTGGCAAGGGCGTTGCGCCCGGCGTTTTCGTTGTCGCCGACATGTCGCATCCGCGCATTTCCGAGCGCATGGAAGATCTGAAGATGGGCAAAGGCCCTTACTTCACATTCCATCGTCCATATCACCTGACTTCTCTGGAAGTGCCGCTCACCTGCGCGCGCGTCGTACTTTACGGAAAGCCGGACATGGTTCCACTTTCGACGCCTGTCGCTGAAGTGGCAGCTGTTGCCAAGAAGGATATGCAGCCCGGCGAAAAGCTCGATGCGATTGGTGAATATTGCTATCGCGCCTGGATCATGACTTCGGGGGAGGCGCGTAGTGCGCATGCCATTCCTTGCGGGCTTCTGCAGGGTGGCAGTGTAACCAAGCCTATTAAGAAGGGTGAACTCATCACTTACGACAATGCTGCAGTCGCACCCGGTTCCAAGATTGCTGAGCTGCGCGCGCGTCAAGACAAGCTCGTTTACGGAGCGTGAGGACAAAACATCATGGTTCAAGCCAAAAAAGTCGAACCGCAGGATACGGGCGACCGTCATAATCTGCCTTACGTTTTTCGCACTTATTCGCCGGATCAGCTGAAGGAAGCGCTGCATAAAATGTATCTGATCCGCCGCTTTGAAGAAGGTGCGGAAGAGAGCTACACACGCGGTCTTATTCACGGAACGATGCATCTGTCTATCGGGCAAGAGGCGAGTGCAATGGGCTCGTGCCTGCCGCTGAATGATGACGACATGATTACGTCGACACATCGTGGTCATGGTCATTGCATCGCCAAGGGCGCTGATGTGAAGCGCATGTTTGCAGAATTTTTCGGTAAGGAAACCGGCTATTGCAAGGGTCGTGGCGGCTCAATGCACATAGCCGATGTTTCCAAGGGCAACCTTGGCGCAAACGGCATTGTAGGCGGCGGCATTCCTATTGCTGTCGGAGCAGCTCTTTCAGCCAAGAAGCAAAAGAATGGCAAAGTCGTTGTGTCGTTTTTCGGGGATGGGGCCAATAACGAAGGCGCTTTTCATGAAGCGTTGAATATGGCCGCTGTCTGGAAGCTTCCTGTTGTGTTCATTTGCGAAAACAACGGTTACGGCATGTCCACTTCGACGAAGCGTTCCACAGCAGTTGCAAATGTTGCTGACCGTGCCTCGGCCTACAACATGCCCGGCGTCATCGTGGACGGAAATAATCTGTCGGAAGTGGCAGAGGCCGTCAATGAAGCGACCGAACGCGCGCGGCGCGGCGATGGACCAACGCTGATTGAAAACAAGACCTACCGTATCCGGGGGCACTCCAAGAGCGATCGCAACCGCTATCGCACCAAGGAAGAAATCGAGCATTGGCAAAATGATCGCGATCCGATTGCGCATTTCGAGGCTGATATGAAGGCTTATGGCTTCATCAATGATGCCGAGATCGAGGCAATTCGTGCAGAGGTTGAGAAGGAAATCGCTGACGCGATTGAATTCGCCAAGAACAGCCCTGCGCCCGATCTTACCAACCTGACCCGCGACGTTTACACGGACGATATTTGAACATGGACACGACAATCCGTGAGTTGAGCTATTCGCAAGCTATCCAGGAAGCCATGGCAATTGCCATGGAGCGCGACGAGCGCGTGTTTCTTATGGGTGAAGACATTGGCGTCTATGGCGGCGCATTTCAGGTGACTGGTGATCTGGTTCATCGCTTTGGTGAAGACCGGGTTATGGACACCCCTATTTCCGAGCTCGGTGGCGCTGGCGTTGCAGTTGGTGCGGCGCTGACCGGCATGCGCCCAATCTTTGAGTTCCAGTTTTCCGACTTTGCTGCCCTCGCCATGGAGCAGATTGTTAATCAGGCTGCAAAAATCCGTTACATGCTTGGCGGTGCGGTTTCGGTGCCGCTGGTCATGCGCTTTCCAGCAGGCTCGGGCACGGGTGCTGCAGCACAGCACAGCCAGAGCCTTGAAGCATGGCTCGGCCATGTTCCCGGTCTCAAGGTTTTGCAGCCATCGACACCTTATGATGCCAAAGGCATGTTGCTTGCAGCTGTTGAAGATCCTGATCCAGTTATGATTTTCGAGCACAAACTTCTCTATAAGACCAAGGGGCCGGTTCCCGAAGGCTTCTACACTGTGCCAATCGGTAAGGCGGAAGTGGTTCGCGAAGGCCGAGACCTGACTATCGTCGCAACAGCAATCATGGTGCACAAGTCGCTTGATGCTGCTGCAGAACTCGCCAAGGAAGGCATTGATGTCGAAGTGATCGATCTGCGCACTGTGCGCCCGATTGATCGTGAAGCCATCATTAAAAGCGTGAAGAAGACTTCCAGGCTTCTTTGCGTTTATGAAGCGGTCAAAACACTTGGCATTGGTGCCGAAATCTCGGCAATCGTGGCCGAAAGCGATGCGTTTGATTATCTTGATGCGCCGATTGTGCGTCTTGGCGGTGCAGAAACTCCAATTCCATATAATCCCGATCTTGAGCGTGCAACCGTTCCGCAGGTCCCTGACATTGTGAAAAGCGCGCGCGATCTGGCTAAGGGAGTGCGCTGACCATGGCTGTGGAAGTCATTCTCCCCAAAGTCGATATGGACATGGAGACGGGCCAGATTTCGCGCTGGTACGCCAAGGATGGCGATACCGTCACGAAGGGCCAGCTTCTCTTTGAAATTGAGACTGACAAGGCCGCGATGGAAATTGACGCTCCGGCATCAGGTATCATTGCGGACATCAGTGCTGCTGAAGGCGCTGTTGTGCCGGTTGGTCAGACAGTCGCCTGGATTTATGATGAAGGCGAAGAGCGGGTTGGAACTTCGGTACCTGTTGTCGAAGAGAAGCCAGTTGCAGCTTCCGTAGAACCGATTGCTCAGAAACATGTTGAACCTGAGTCCTCCCAAGACGATGCAGCAGGTTCGACTGACGATGTGCGGGCAACGCCACTCGCGCGCCGAATGGCGCGTGAAGCGGGGATCGATCTGGCAGGTATTCAGGGATCTGGACCCAAAGGCCGTGTTCAGAAAAAGGACGTTGAAAGCAATATCAGCGTCGCTAAAACCGTGGCTGCACCAGTCTGGTCGGTTAACCGCACACATAGAGAAGACGCGGCCATCGGCCCGTTGAATGCAGTCTGGTTGCGAGAGGGTGAGGCCAATCGCTTGCCGATTGTTCTGATCCACGGCTTTGCAGCTGACCTCAACTCGTGGCGTGGATTGTTGGCCGGGGCATCGCTCGGCCATCCGATACTGGCGCTTGATCTTCCGGGACACGGCAATTCACCACGTGTCGTTCCTGAAAGTATCGATGACATTGCCGTTGCCGTCGAAACGACGCTTTCGGCCTTCGGTGTGACGTCTTGCCTGTTGGTCGGTCACTCGCTTGGCGGGGCGGTTGCTACAGTCACCGCTGCGCGTAGTGTTGTCGATGTGCGCTCTCTGCTGCTGATTTCTTCGGGTGGTTTGGGACCGCAGGTCAATGGTGCGTTTATCAAGGGTCTTATCGGCGCGAAAAGCGAAGCCAGCATCGTTCCCTGGCTGAAGCTGCTCGTCGCCGATGAGAGCCATCTGACGAAGCCGTTCATCAATGCAACAGTTGCACAAGCAGCTGATGCAGAACTGCGCGACACGCAGGGTGCGATTGGCGATCGGTTCTTTGCAGATGGCACGCAGACTTTTGAGGTGCGCTCATGCATTGCCTCGCTTGCAATGCCGGTTCGGCTCATTTTCGGTGCTGAGGATCGGGTCATTCCTGTCGCCCATGCACACGGCTTGCCGGGCAAGGTGGGCATCCATGTCTTCGCTGGTTGTGGACATATGCCACAAATTGAAGAACGTGGCGCTGTGCTGCAAATCCTCAAAGAATGTGCAGCCGCCGCCAGTTAATACTCGATCGCGGCGACCAAAAAGAAAGCACATCGTTTTATGACGATGTGCTTTTTGTCACTAGTTGGACTGCGCTTTGTCTTTGAGCATCTGAGCGGCACTCTCTTCGTCGGTGATGAGAACTGTTGGCTTCAACAGCTCAATCGCTCCCAGCAGAGCAGCGATTTTCTCGTTACCGCCCGATGTGAGAATGCGTTGTGGAGTCTTCTGAAGGCTTTCGATTTTGGCTGACATGACCCGGTCATGCACCGGATCGTCAACTATCTTGCCGTTTTTATCATAAAAGTGGAAAAGCACGTCGCCAACGGCCCCATTTTCGATCAGCGACATCTTCTGCTGCTCGTCAATCAAGCCGACGCGGTAAGATGTGCTGCTTGCGGTTTGAATGTCACCAACGCTGAGCAGAACCATGTCCAGTTCTTCGGCCATGTCGAGAACGGTATTCAGCCCGCAACGTTCAATAAGAGCGATCCGCGTTTCTTTGCTGTCAACCAGAGCAGGGGCGGGAATAAGATATCCTTCGCCCTGAAAAATCTGCGCGAACTGCCAGGCAAATTCCGGTGGATTGGAACGGCGGGGTTGAACGATGCCGCCGAGAAGAGAGATGACCTTCAGATCATTCAGCGGTCGCGCACCGATATGTTGCAGAGTGCTGGACAGGGTTCGGCCCCATCCCACTCCAATTGTCATGCCGTGCTGAACTTTTTCCGAAAGATAAGCGCCTGTCGCAGCGCTGATTGGTGGAATAGGATCGATATCTGGTGATGAGAGCGGCGCTACAATAGCGCGCTCCAGACCGAAGGTCTTTTCCAGCTCTACTTCCAGTGCAGTCAGACTTGCCAGCTTGCCTTCGATGGTAATTTTGACTTCATTGCGCGCACGGGCATCAGCAAGAAGGCGAACGATTGTCACCCGGCCAACACCAAGCGCTTCCGCGATGTCATTCTGGGTCATTTGTTCGACGTAATACATCCACGCAGCACGCGTTCTCAGCCGGCTCGTGCGGTTTTCAGCGGCAACGCCTTCTGATCCAATGATGAGGTCAGCTGTCTCCGGATTCTTCTGCGTCTTCTTGCCGGCTTTTTTCAAAATAATCCCTCAAATTATTGGCGCAATACTGCATTATAGAAGTGATACTCTTAAAGCGAACCTATTGCTTTTCCACGTGAAGGCAAACAATAATTCATGCGCTCTGTCCATGCTGTTCTGATGGCGCTGCGGTTAAGGAAAATGAATATGTTACGCATTCTTTCGGAAGAAATTGCAGTCAATCTGAAGGACCGTCTGCGCGAGGTTCGATATATGATTCGTCGCAATCGCCATGAAAGTTTGCAGGGCGAACAGGCAGCGCCGCGACCAGGTGAAATTGTGTCGCCGGAACTGCTTCTGGGACATGCAGCCAGCATGATGGATAAGGCTCTGACGACGGCTGAAACAATATCCATTTCGCTAATTTCGTCTAATCCGACTGTCCATAACAGCGCGCCGCATATCAAAAGTCTGGCAATATATTTTGGTGGCGGAACGGAAGGCGTGCGCGCTTTCCGCAAAGATATGTATTATCTCACCAAGGAAGTACTTCGCCGCAATCAACTGCCGAATGTGTTGATCCAGGAAGCTGTGTTCGTCACGGTGCATGAAAAAGTGATGCGCAAGCATGGGGCGCTGCTGAAGGGCGCGTTTGCTGCGGAAGCAGGTGACAACAAAATCACAGAAACGGCTAGGGCCATTACGGTCATTTTCCTTGAACTTCTTGCGGAAAAGCCTGTACGCTTTATCTCATTGGATGGCCATTGTGACCCGCAGGCGCTGCGCAGATTTGAAACAATGTGTTTCGCTGCGGTTGGTCTGGCATGTGGTTTTGCGACAGCCAAAGCCGCCGATCTTGAAGGAGTTGATCCACTGGAAAGCGCAATTCTGGCATTGGATGCACGGCAGGAACGACTCATGCAGGCAGCTGAAGATCGCGATCAGGCGCAGCTCGAAACTCTGTTCCAGACCTTGATTGCGCACCTGCCGTAATGCGAAGCCCGGATTCTAAAATCCGGGCTTGTTTTGACAGGTATATTGCCGCGCTGACCTAACTTCCCAGCATATCCGTAATCGTCTTTTTCGCGCGCGGAATTGAAGCCGGGCTCATGCTCAGTTCTGTTAGCCCCATGCGTAGAAACTCACCAATGAGTTCCGGCTTACCTGCTGCTTCTCCGCACATGCCCACCATGATGCCTGCTTCGGTACCTGCTTTTGCGGTCATCTCAATTGCCGCCATGACAGCCGGGTGGCTGACATCGTTTAACTTGGCAACGGTAGGGTTCAGTCGATCTGCGGCCATCACATATTGCGTGAGATCATTGGTGCCGATGGAGAAGAAGGCCGCTTCTTTTGCGAGTTCTCTGGCAGCGAAAACGGCTGCCGGTGTTTCGATCATCACGCCAAGGTCGAACTCGGCGAAAGCTTTGCCTTCGCTTTTAAGTTCGCTGATGCATTCTGAAATCAGTCGCCTGGTTGCACGGATCTCTTCGACATCCGAGATCATCGGCAGCATCACCTTGAGATTGCCGTTGACGGCTGAGCGCAGCAAGGCGCGCAGCTGCGGCTTGAACACGTCCAAACGATCCAGGCACATGCGAATGCCACGCCAGCCAAGGAATGGATTTTCCTCTTCGGGAAACTCAATGCCCGCAATCGGTTTATCGCCACCGATATCAAGCGTGCGGACAATAACCGAATGTGGTGCAAATGCTTTGAGAAGTGCTGAATAGGTTTCAGTCTGCATGTCTTCGGACGGCAGATGAATATGCTTCATGAAGAGAAGCTCTGTGCGGAAAAGCCCAACACCCATGGCTCCCGCTTCGAGCGCGACGTCGATTTCCTCCAGCGCGCCCATATTGGCTGCAACTTCAATGACGGTGCCGTCAGCGCGTCTCGGGACTATCGAGCGGTAGGCATCAAGCGCCTGTTTTTCCTGCAATGCAGCGGCAATACGTGCTTCGAGATCGTTGCAGGTGACAGCGTCCGGGTCAGAATGGACGATGCCGCTACTACCATCTACAGCAACGAATTTAGCATTTCTGAGCTGCTGAACAGCGCTTCCAAGGCCTAAGACGGCAGGTATGCCATGTGTGCGGGCGATGATCGCAACATGCGATGTGGCCCCGCCATGTCCGCAGACGACGCCTTTGATTTTCTTAAGCGGAGCCCGTGCCAAATCCCAGGCACCAATGTCGTCGGCGATCAGTACGGACCCTGCGGGCAAACCTTCCAGATTGATGTCTTCTTTGCCAAGAAGCGCAAGGCAGATTTGTCGGCTGACGGCATGAACATCATCAGCGCGTGCATTAAGATAAGGATCATCAAGTGCCGCAAACTGCCCGGCAACAGTGGATGCCGCTCCCAGCATTGCTGAAATTGCATCCATGCCCCCGCGAATGAGTGAGATAGCTTCTTCGGTCAGGCTGTCATCAGCCGCAATATCTTTCAAAGCAGCGATAATGCCGCGATCGGTATCCGCAAGGTTTCCTGTGGTGAGCGATTCATCCATGCGTTGTTGCACAGTTGCGATTGCCGATTTGAAATGGGCAACTTCGCTCTCAATTTCAGAAGCTGCAAGCTTTCGACCCAGCGGCTTGATTTCCTCGGGAAAGAACGCAAATGCAGTACCTAAAGAAACGCCCTCACTCGCTCCCACACCTTTTATCTGCCCATCGGGCAGCTTTGCGATTGTTGCTGGTTGAGCAACAGGTATGGGTTTAGGTGCAGTCTCTGGAACCGAAGTGGCCGTTGTCGCAGCATTGCTTTCTTCAAGACCAGCCTGCGGGTTTTCCAGATAGCCGATCAGCGCTTCGATTGCTTCAATGGCATCAGCTCCATCGGCGCGTACCGTGACTTCATCAAGCTCTTTGACGCCAAGCAGCATCAGCTTGACGGAACTTTTGGCACTGACGCTTTTTCCAGCCTTGGCGATCTCGATATCGCTTTCAAAACCCTTGGCCAATTTAACGAAGCGGGTTGCAGGGCGTGCATGCAGCCCTTCGTGCACCCGGACGATAGTCGAGCGTTCCATTTATGTAAGCCTCAAAGCGACACCTGAAACAATTCGACATGCAATATGCCGGAAAACGTTTCAATTATCTGTTCTAACATGCGATTCTGGCGGCAAGACTGGCGAGAATTAGCCGCCAATAATGATAATCTGGCCTTCTTTCAGGACAGAAACAAGCTCTTCACCGGCTATTTCACTGGCGCATATTTCGCCGGGACGATCTGTGGATTGTGCGCCCGTAAACGAAATAACCACGTGCCCGATTTCGCGTACTTTTTGCCATGCGCTATCACCAACTGCTGTAATCTCAGCGTTGAGTGAGCCTATGGTGATACGGGTTCCGACCACCGGTGCGAAAGCTTCAGGCCCTTCTTCCACAACATGCATCACAGACACTTCGGCCAGTTCGGGTGGAGAGCCGTCTGCAAACAGAATGAGCACGCCGCCTTCGGCGAGATCCGCAACTTCCGGGCCGATCGCGGTGATCCGCGTTTTCAGATGTATCGACATAGAGGCGGTCCTTTCTTGATATATCCTTCGATGCCCGGAAAAATCGATCAGGAAGCATCGCTATTGCACATTTTATGAAGAGCCTGCCGCTGTTTTGCAGCGACAGGCTGAGAGTTTTAAAGCACTGCGAGACTGACTACCCAGGCGATCAGAACAGAAAGCGGGCCCATGATCTGACGGCTGATCAGAACTGCTGGGACACCAATTTCGATTGTCTTGGGTTTAGCTTCTCCAAGCGCCAGACCAACCGGCACAAAGTCGCAACCGACCTGTGTGTTGTAGGCAAATAGCGCGGGCAGAGCCATGGCCGGAGCAATGGTTCCGTTTGCGATCTGCGGTCCGATAATTGCCACACCAACAACCTGTGCGATGACCGCACCCGGTCCCAAAATAGGTGACAGGAAGGGCAAACCACAAATTGCAGAAAGCACCAGCAGACCGACAATATTATTGGCAAGCGGTCCGAGTGGCTGGGCGAGAATGTCGCCGATACCTGTATAAAGGATCAGACCGATCAGCATTGTTACGAATGCCATGAACGGCAAGACGTTACGAATGACCTGATCAATGGTGCGACGTCCGGCCTGGAAGAAGATACCCACCACACGGCCCATGACGCGGCCGATGTTGCTGATAAATCCTACAAGTCCACCTTCGCTTGGTAGTTCCACCGGCGCGGGCGCTTCTTCCTCAACGGATGCAGCAGCTGGGGCTGCTGCGGCTGAACCGTCAGCAAGAATAATATTTTCGGGCTTCACGCCAGAAACGTAAATATCTTCAGTGATAAATTGCGCCAGCGGCCCGGATTGTCCAACCGGCGTGATATTCACGGTTGGAATGCGCTTACGCGGATAGACACCGCAACGCGCCGTTCCGCCGCAATCAACCACCACGACCGCCATTTCGCCTTCAATTGGCGGTGAGCGAAAGCCGTCAACGGCTTCTGCGCCAGTGAGTTCGGCGATCTGGCGCGCAAGCGGGTGAATGCCGCCGCCTGTAACGGACACAACTTTGCTGCGTTGCTCTGTCGGTTGAATGACAAGTGGGCCGCCCCAGCCATTTGAGCCGCGGGAAATCTTAACCGCTTTATAGGTCTTTACCATGTCGTCCTCCTCAATTCCCTCTTAGAGCTCGATGCCCTGACGCCGCGCCATGATGGCGGTGATGCGTTCAGTGAGCATGCCTTTGAGAAGGATCACGACGAGACCCACGATTGCGTACCAGATTGCCACGTTGATATGGTATCCGATTGGTACTGCGCCCTTCTTTTCCAGTTCGAGAAGTGCGACGAGGATGCCACCCCAGACGAAATATTCGCCCGGATTGATATGCGGAAACAGACCCAATGGCGGATGCACATAGGAAACCGCGGCATCATAGAAGGCGGGCTTGTATTTTTCATCCAGAAAAGACCCGAACGTATAAGCCATCGGGTTTGTCAGGAAGAAAACTGAGATAACCGGCAGGACGGTATAACGGGTGAGGGCGATACGTCCTGCACTGCGTGCGATGCCATGTACGCGCTTTTCGCCAACCAGTTCGGTTACCGCATAAAAAGCAGTCATCAGAACGACGAGCGTCGGAATTATGCCTGTTACGAACCCGGCAAAAACTTCACCGCCCTTTTGGAAGACACCAATAAAGTGTTTGCCGATCGAGGCGAGCCAGCCAAGCTGCTCTTCCTGCTGGACGTTCTGAAGGCGTTCCTTGAACTGGTCGACGGTAATCCCGCTGCTGTCGGCATCGGCAGGTGCGGTCGTGGTCGCCTGGGCCAGCTGCAGAAGATCATTTCCTGCGTGGTTGGCTGCATGGTTGCCATGCAGCGCAGCGTCAGAAATCATGCTGCCGGCCATGTGTATGGATTGCATTGTTGCGTCGGCATGTTGTGCCAACATCGTCATTATCGACATTGTTCCTCCTCGATTGCTTGTTTCAGGCAAGCAACTCCTATGCTCCCACTGCCTTCAGACCTTCGAGTTCGAGCCCATCGGACTGACCTCTTATACGGCCGATCTGTTCCATCGCCTGTGTGGCAGCAGCCACCACATCAGGCGTGCCTTCTACGATTGTGGGATTGTCCTGCAATTCGCTCAGGCGCATTCCCTCAAAGCCTTCGCGGCGGGTAAATTTGGCGAAAACTGTCCGTCCACTCATTTGCAGGAAGCGTCGCACCACCAAATCGCGGTCTACGACGAGCAACACAATGACACCTCTGCCGAAACGTCCCCGCACGTGGCCTGCGCCGACAAAGCCGTCAGAATATTTCGAGGTGATGCCTTTCATTACATCGGAATAGTGGCGCATCTGGATCCAGACCCCCAGAGACTGAAAGCCCCAAAGCAAGGCGAGCGCCAGCAAAGCCCATTGCCAGATTGCCATTTTTATTCTCCTCCCACGAAGGACGGACCGGATATTTTCCAGGTTCGTCTTTCATCAATTAGAGAACATTTGTCTTCTGGAATGTCAATATGTATAATTTTCTCGATAAATGAGAGTGAATGACACCTGACTTTTGAATCGGTTTCGCATAATGTCATTCGCAAACGGGAGGTTGCTCGCAACATGGACTTGCTACTCAGAGAACAAATGGCATCGATGCCTGATTTGCGTCATAGGTTGCGCCAGCTGCGTTGGTTCAGGGCAACATTCCGTAAACATGCGAGCTTGCTGCATGAGCTTTATGGCGTTGAATACGAGATCGACGAAAAGCAGCTTACCGAAGCCTTTCTTAACTGGGTGGAACTGGTCGATCAGAACAAGCGCTTCGCCAAAGTGGACCGCAAGGATTTCATCACTTTCGCTGCGGGTCTGGTGTTGCGAGAGCTGATCCGTTTATCGCCCGCTAAGGTCGTTTCACCGCCCAAACACGCGACGGGAGATTCTGCTCGTCTTTACGAAATTGTCCTTTTCTGGCCCGAGGGTTTTCTCTACACAAACTACTGTATCTGCGCGATTGCTGCTGTGCAGGAGCAGGAGTTTGGGACCGTGCCCGATATTGACCAATGCGCTGATGAGTTGCGGACATGGTGGTCTTACAAGGAAAATGTCTCAGAAATGCCGGGCTATGCAATTGCATTTCTGGATAAGTTCCTTGGCAGTGAACCGAACTGGGTTATGCCGGATCTGGCTTCAGCGCGCGCGGCCGTAAAGCGTGCGCTCGGTGAGAATAATCCCGTTACAAAAATACAAAGCACGTAGCCGTCAGTAGATTCAATTTAAAGTTCTGGGCTGTTTTCGCATCACGGCATGATCGTCGGTGCCTGTGCGTGGCTACGTTTTGTCCAGCGTATTCGCGATGATTGCGTGATGGTTTTGCGTATCAAATAAGCCACGATGAAAGTCAGAAAAGCTCTCGCAAACAGAAACAAAGTGCGAATGCGATTTTGAAGCAGCAAGACACGCACATCGATAATCTTACATTTTTCGATAGGCTGTCGACAAATGTAAGATTATTGATTATCACTGAAGGTGAGCTTTGGAGGAAGGCGTTGTCGGATCGGAGTGGATAATCCAGAAACGCTGTAAATCCGGGCTTTTGACAGGCATTAAACAAAAGTGTTGACAAGCGACAACATAGGCTGACAAATGTCAGTATGAGGTGGCATAGTTCAATTGGGCCAAATGTCCGATGGATTGCCGGTTCAATTAAGAGGTGGGAGCCTCTGATATCGGGAGGAGATGACGTGTCATCGTATGGCGTGGATAGGCAGACTGTTTTTCTGCTTTTGATCAATGGCGCAGTGCTGACTGCTGGTGCGGTTTTTGCCGGTGCCAATTTTATGGACAGCTATAATCTGCAGTCTATGGCCGCTCAGGTCCCGGAACTTGGTTTGCTGGCGCTCGGCGTTATGCTTGCCATGATTTCCGGAAATGGCGGTATTGATCTTTCCGGTATTGCGCTTGCCAATCTCGCAGGAATTGTCGCGTTCCTTGTGGCTCGCAACCTCATTCCCGTTGCTGACGCACCGCTTTTGTTCTCATGGACATTTGCTGGACTGGCGCTCGCTGTGGGCCTTGTGGGAGGGTTGATCAACGGCATCATGATCGCCTACGCGCGGTTGACGCCATTGATCGCGACACTTGGTACGCAGCTGGTTTTTACCGGCGTCGCAGTGTTCCTGACCAATGGCTCAGCAATCAGTCTTGGCTATATCGAACCACTGGATAATTTCGGCAATATGCCAATTCTGAGCATTCCGATGTGTTTCGCACTGTTTCTTGCGATCGCTGCCTTGCTGGCCTTTGTGCTGAAATACACGCCCTTTGGTGTGAAGCTTATGCTGATGGGCAGCAATTCTAAAGCGGCCCGTTATGGTGGCATCAACGAAAAGCGCATGTTGCTTATCACCTATACGATTTGCGGCATGCTGGCGTCGGTCGCAGGCATTATCATTGCAGCTCGCAATTCTTCGGTGAAGTGGGATTACGGCGGCTCTTATGTACTGATCGCCATTCTTATCGCAGTGCTTGGCGGCGTTAAGCCGGAAGGTGGATACGGTAAGGTTTTGTGCGTGCTGCTTGCCGCAACAGCCCTGCAGATTCTCTCGAGCCTGTTCAATTTCATGAATATTTCCAACTTCTTCCGCGATCTGGCCTGGGGTGTGTTGCTTCTGGTGCTGCTGGCATCAGCGCGGGTGCACTTAGGCTACTGGTTACGGCTGAGGCGATGACCAATTCCCTGAAGGCCCAGCGGGGAGGAAACTTGCAGGCCTTCAGGAATGAACCCAACAATAAGCATCATTATAATCGGAGGAGAAACATGCGTATTATTTCCAAACTGGCTGCCTGCACAGTGCTCGCAGGTGTTGCAATGGGTGGTGTTGCCGTTGCTCAGGACAAACCAACCATCACGACGGTTGTAAAAGTTACCGGTGAAAACTGGTTCACCCGCATGAATGAGGGCGTCGAGGCCTTTGGCAAAGACAATCCCGATGTAAACGCTAGCCAGGTCGGACCAGCTAAGGCAGATGCTGCGCAGCAGGCCCGCATTCTTGAAGACCTTGTTGCAAAGAACGTGTCTGCCATTGCAGTTGTGCCGATGGACCCATCAGCGCTTGAAGGCGTGCTTCGTCGCGCTGCTCAGCGCGGTATCAAGGTTATCGCGCACGAAGGCGACAGCCTGACCAACGTCGATGTTGATATTGAAGCCTTCGACAACAAGGCCTTCGGTACACGCATCAACGAAGCACTTGCAAACTGCATGGGCAAGTCCGGTAAGTGGACGTCCTTCGTGGGTTCGCTCGGCAGCCTGACGCATAACCAGTGGGTTGATGCGGGCGCCGCGAATGCAAAGCAGTATCCAGATATGGAACTGGTTGCAGAGAAGAATGAATCCTTTAACGACGCCAACAAGGCCTATGAAAAGGCTAAGGAAATCCTGCGTAAATATCCGGACATCAAGGGCTTTCAGGGCTCGTCCGCTATTGACGTGATTGGCATTGGGCGCGCGGTTGAAGAAGCAGGCCTTCAGGATAAGACCTGCGTTTATGGTCTTGGTCTGCCAAAGGATACCGGCCCATATCTCGAAACCGGCGCTGTTGATCAGATTTTCTTCTGGGATCCAAAAGACGCTGGCTATGTCATGAACAAGGTCGCTGATCTGGTTCTCAAGGGTGAGGAAATCAAGGACGGTATGGACCTTGGCGTTCCCGGCTATGAGAAGATGACCGTGATCAAGGGACCAGGCAAGGGCGTGATCATGCAGGGTCAGGCCTGGGTGGACGTAGACAAGTCGAACTACAAGAACTTCCCGTTCTAAGAAGTACTCCGCCTGTCTGATAATATTTCGGGGCTGCCTTGCACCACAGCAGCCCCGAAACTGCGGTATCGCACCCAACCAGTTTGCGCGCCTTGAACCAACGCACGGCGCACCAAGTGTCTGAGAGTTTCAGGAATTTTCCATGCACGCTACAGATTCAACACCTGCATCTCCGCCGCCCTTTCTTGAAATTCGAAACGTCAGGAAGTCGTTTGGTGGGGTCAAGGCGCTTAAAGAAGTCAGCCTTGTTATCGAAGCGGGCCAAATCTATCACCTGATGGGTGAGAACGGCTGTGGCAAGAGCACGTTGATCAAAATCCTTTCTGGCGCACAGCCTGCCGATGAGGGGCAGATTCTCATTGATGGTCAGCCAACAGGCGCCCTTGCTGGCGACATTGGTGCTATCGGTTCCTTGCGTGCAGGGATTGAGACTGTCTATCAGGATCTGTCATTGCTGCCGAACCTTTCTGTTGCCGAAAATGTCGCGTTCACTGAACAACTTGTTGAAGCATCGGGCAAGCTCGCGCGCAGGCTCAATGTTTCGGCTCTGCATGAAACGGCGAGGCGCGCTTTGGCCGAGGTTCATCTGCCAACTGATGCTGCCTTTCTGAAACGCAGAACCGATACATTACCACTTGCAACGCGCCAGCTTATTGCGATTGCCCGTGCGGTTGCGTCCGAAGCACGGCTCGTCATCATGGATGAGCCAACCACCTCGTTGACACGACAGGAAGTCGTCAATCTTTTGCGGGTTGTTGAAGGGTTGCTGAACAAAGGTGTCGCCGTTCTTTTTGTGACGCACAAACTTGATGAATGCAAATCGCTTGGTGGCCGTGCGATTATCATGCGTGATGGTTTGAAAGTCGCAGAGCTTGATGTTGCTACCCACACCAAAGCTGAATTCAGCCACTGGATGACAGGTCGTGAAATCAGTGAAACCCGGTATCGTACTGATCCGAAACTCGGCGAGGTGATGCTTGATGTTGATCAGCTGAGTGACGGGCAGAACTTTGAATCGGTGTCGCTATCCCTGAAGAAGGGCGAGATATTGGGCATCACCGGGTTGCTTGACTCAGGCCGCAATGAACTGGCGCTCGCGCTTGCCGGCGTTGTGCCTGCAAAGGCTGGCACAATCAGCTTGAACGGCAAGGCAATCGCACCGCAATCGGCAGCCGATGCAATCCGCTATGGCATTGGTTATGTTCCCGAAGACCGTCTTACAGAAGGGCTTTTTCTGGAAAAGCCTATTCAGGACAATATTACGTTGCCAATTCTTGATCGTTTGCGCAATGCGCTGGGCATGATCAGTGGCAGACGTGCCAGAAAAGTTGCGGAAGACAGCGTTGCCGATCTGCAGATTGTTGCACCTGATGTATCGATCCCCGTTCAATCATTATCAGGCGGCAATCAGCAGCGTGTTCTGATCGGTCGCTGGCTGACGATCAACCCGCAGCTGCTCATCCTGCACGGACCGACTGTCGGCGTCGATGTTGGTTCGAAAGATACAATTTTCCGCATCATCCAGCGTCTGGCTGACGATGGAATGGGCGTTATCATTATCAGTGACGACCTGCCTGAACTCTTGCAGAACTGCGATCGCATTCTCGTTATGCGACAGGGCCGTATCGTTGCAGCACACAATGCCGATGGACTGACTGAAGACGCGATCTACGCATCGATGGCCAGCATTACGAAGGAGATCGCGCAATGACCGACATAGTATCGGCAGAAAAGACCAGCGCGAAAGACCGTGGCATTCTGCTGCGTCTTTGGGACCTGATGGGTGCCAGACCTGAACTGTTCACGCTTTTGCTGACAGTCATTACCTGTTTTGTGGTGATCGCGGCTAATCCCGACTTCCTGCAGATGAGCAATCTGGTGGACATCCTTCGCGCATCTGTCGTGCGTGGTCTGTTTGCCATGGGTGTGCTTGTCGTGCTGGCGTCGGGTGGTATCGATGTTTCGTTTACGGCGATTGCAGCTTTCGTCATGTATGCGCTGACGATGCTGGTGACGAACCTGTTCCCGGAAATGCCAATGGCACTCATTCTGGTGTTGGCAGCTTTGGGTGGCGCGTGCTTTGGCGCTCTGAATGGCTTTCTCGTGCAGAAACTGCAGGCACCATCGCTGATCGTCACGATTGGCACGCAATATGTGATCCGAAGCTTCCTGCTGACCTTCGTTGGTACAGCACTATTCATGAATATCCCGGCTGCGATGGATGCCTTCGGTAAGGCGTCATTGTTCACGCACCGCGCATCGAACGGTGTCGTTTCGGTTCTGCCTGCAACTGTTCTGGTACTCGTGGTTGCAGCCTTCGTGACATGGTTCATCCTTGAGCGCACGTTGATGGGACGCGCGATTTTCGCAGTCGGTGGTAACCCATCGATTGCCGAGCGTCTCGGCATCAATCTCTTCCGTGTCCGTATTTTCGTCTTCGCTTATGCAGGATTGCTGGCTGGCATTGCAGGCGTCGTTCATGTCTCCAGCAACCGCCTTGCCAATCCCTTTGATCTGGCTGGGATGGAGCTCGAAATTATCGCCGCGGTTGTGCTCGGCGGAGCCCGTATCACGGGTGGCTCGGGTTCGGTTATCGGAACATTGCTGGGTGTGCTGCTGATAACACTTGTGAGCAATGTACTGATCTTTGTGGGCATCCCGAGCACGCTGCAACTGGCGATCATTGGAGCTTTCATTCTGCTGGCCGGCACGATCTTCGCTTTGCGCGATAGAACCTGAAGCAAGCTGCATAAACCTAAACATTAAGCGTTTCTATTGAACAGAACTGGGACGGTCTGCGTGGATTTAGCGGGCCGCTCCCGCCTGAAATCTGGGAGGATCTCATGTCTCACGATGTGTCCGTTATCGGGCTCTATATTCTCGACGTTCTCGGACGCCCAGTGGATGCGATTCCGGCGGGTGGCAATGTCGAGTTTATCGACGAAATCCGGCTGACAGTGGCCGGGACAGCTGGCGGAACAGTAGTCGATCTTGCCAAGCTTGGCCTCAACTGTCTTGCGGTTGGTGCAGTGGGTGACGACGAGAAAGCTGATTTTGTACTGGCGACTTTGCAACGCTTTGGCGTTGATGTCACTGAGATGCAGCGCTTGAAGGGTATTCCAACATCCTCATCGATATTGAATATTCGCCGCAATGGAGATCGTCCGGCGCTGCATGCGCGCGGTGCATCTGATCACTTTGAGATTGCCGACAGTGCACTGGATGCAGTTCTGGCACCGCCAATTATTCATCTTGGTGGAACGGGTCTATTGGCAAAGCTGGATGGCGAGCCGAGCCGAAAGCTGCTTGCGGAAGCAAAAGCACGAGGTCGGACGACCACGTTCGATCTTCTGGGTGCCAATGATGGGACGCTTGATCTTATTGCTCCTCTCTTTCCGCATATCGACTACTTCATGCCGTCGATTGAGGAAGCGAAGCAAATTTCGGGCGCAGAAAACGTTGAAGATGCCGGCCAGTTCTTTATTGAACGGGGCGTCAAGCACTGCGTCTTTACTCTTGGTGGGGATGGAGTTTGCTTCATGGATGCATCTGGCGCGGTTCTGCGTCAGCCAGCATTCCAGATCGAAGTTGTCGATACGACGGGTTGTGGTGACGCGTTCGATGCGGGCTTTATCACGGCTTTGCATCGCAAGATGGATGTGAAGACAGCGCTCAATTTCGCGCAGGCCTCCGCAGCCCTGGTTGCGACTGGGCTAGGTTCAGATGCTGGTATCCGCTCTTTCGAGGATACGCTGAATTTCATGAACACTGCGCCAATCAAGCAGTAATGGAAACGCGGCGGATTGTCTAAAACGATCCGCCGCTTCCAGCTCTAATTCGTTAGCAGAAGCTGGGCTGCTTCGAAATCGGTTACGAGATGGGTGGCATAGCCACCTGTAAGCACTGCATGGATGGCTTCCACCTTACGCGCGCCACCGGCAACGCAGAGCCTGCGCGGAACACGGTGCAGTTCATCAAGTTCAATGCCAATCACGCGTTGATCAAGTTCGCGGACAACCTGCTTTCCTTGATTATCAAGGAAGCGGCAGATCAGCACTGCAACCGCACCATCCTTGGCATAGGCGTCAATTTCTTCGTCAGTGGTGACGTCAGCTATGCGCATTGTGCTATCCGATGATAGTCCGCCGACGCCAAAGACGATCATGTCTGACTGAGCAATGAGTTCGAATTGTCTTTTAAGTGCGGGCTCACCCATCAAGGCATCGCGTAACCCTGCGCTGCTCAAAATGGCCGGAGCCAGCATGTTCACGCTGGTTGCGCCGACATTGCGTGCCATGATCGATGTGCAAAGCTCGGCCGCAAATTCGCGCTTACCCATGGATGAGCCCGTTACCTGAACGACGGTTAGTCCTTCAACAGGCCGCGGAAGCGAGATGGCATCAGCGATTGCGAGAACTGTTTGCCCCCACGAAACGCAGATTGTGTCGCCAGATTTTATCATGCGTTCGATAAGGCGTGCACCGCCTGTTCCCAACGCCTGCAGTCGTGTTGCGGGAGAGGCGGTCTTTTCACTCGGGATAACGAGAACTTCGTCCAGACCATATCTGGCAGCAAGCTTATGTGCGGTCTCTGTGCGCGCAAGGATTTCCGAATTCATCAGAATTCTCACCACCCCGCGCTGCCGTGCTTCCTGTAGATAATTGACGATTGTGGCGCGAGAAACGCCCATCTTCTTTGCAATATCGTTCTGGGTGAGCTGGTCCTCATAATAGAGCCAAGCCGCCCATACAATCGCGTCATCAAACTCAGCCGGGATGGCATGCGTAGACGGTGTCAGATCGTCCGATGTCATACTGATTTCCTGATGTTAGCCGTTCATCTGACTCGCACAGAAAAGAGTTTTAATCAACAAGCCAATCAAGGAAGTTGACTAATGTCAGTATATAGTGTCAATTGTTCTGTGAGTGAGGAGCTATCTTCATAAATTATTGTTTTGCCATGGGAAAAGACGTTTTCCGTGAGCGCTTGTCTATGTCTGCGGCGTCAAGGCAGCAGATTGCCAACTGAGGAGCAGGCAGATGAAGTCAAATTGGTCGGATGCGGATTTTAACGCAATTGTTGGGGCTTATGAGAAGGCTGGTATCAATCGCGATGTTGCCATTCGCACATACACCACACGTTTGCTGGGATCTGAACCAAAACTCGTTCTGCATGGCGGTGGCAACACATCAGTCAAAACAATACTAAACGATCACGATGGCACACCTGTCGAGGTGCTTTGTGTGAAGGGCAGTGGCTGGGATATGGGCAAGATCGAGCCGGCAGGATTGCCCGCGCTTCACCTTGAACGTCTCAAGGCTATGGTGAACTACGCTTCGTTGAGCGACGATGATATGGTTATGTTGCAGCGCCGTCTGCTTCTTGATCCGTCATCGCCCAATCCTTCTGTCGAAGCAATTTTGCATGCAATTCTTCCTTTCAAACACGTCGATCACACCCATGCCAATGCGATTGTTGCGCTGACTAATCAGCCGAACGGCGAAGCAATCATTCGCGAATTGTTTCCTGAAATGATTATCGTTCCTTATGTCATGCCGGGATTTGATCTGTCCAAAGCATGTCAGAAGGCATTTGCCGAACGCCCTGATGCGCCGGGAATGATATTGTTGAAGCACGGTATCTTCACCTGGTCGGAAGATCCGCGCATCGCTTATGAGAATATGATTGAAGCGATTGATCGTGCTGAAAAGCGGATTTCAAAAGGGAACCCGCATCCTTTCGGACGTGCCAGCACCAAAGGGCACCAAGAAAAGCTTGCTTCAATTGCCGATATTGCACCGATCTTGAGAGGAGCGATAGCGCTTCCCGGCAAAGAAGAAGGTCGCCCGCGTCGCTTCATCATGGAGCATCGTTCGAGTGAGGATATTCTTGATTTCTGTGGTGCGCCCAATGTCACCGATCTCGTTCGCCGTGGCAACGCAACGCCCGAGCACGTGATCCATATCAAGCGCTATGGTGTATCTCTTCCTGCCCCTTATGCCTATGATCTTGAGAACTGGGCGCAGATTGTTAAAGACCGCGTCGCCTCTTATATCGCGGATTATAAAGACTATTTTGAGCGCAACAACGCGCGTGTCGGCGGCGGAAAAACCATGCTCGATCCGATGCCTCGCGTTTTCTACATTGACAGTATCGGCTTGTTTGCTGCCGGACCGACCCAAAAAGCGGCCCGTATCGGTGCAGACGTTGCAGAGGCAACTATCGAAGTCATCCGGGGAGCCGAAGGCATTGATCAGTTTGAAGCATTGTCAGAAGAAGATCTTTTCGACATCGAATATTGGTCGCTTGAACAGGTTAAACTCGCCAAACAAACAGAAAAGCCACTTACCCGTCAGGTCGCTGTCGTCACTGGTGGGGCTGGCGGCCTTGGTCTTGCCATTGCCGAGCGTCTCAAAGAGCAGGGCGCCGAAATTGCTTTGATCGACATCGATGCGGAGCGTGTGACAGCGGAAGCAAAGCGTCTGGGTGGTAAGGCTGTTGCTTGCGATCTCACCAATCCTCAATCCGTTGAACAGGCGATCGCAGATATTGTCGCGGCTTATGGCGGCGTGGATATTCTGGTTTCAAATGCCGGTGCAGCCTTTCAGGGCGCACTCGCATCAGTCGATGACGCGTTGTTCAAATCGGCATTCGATCTCAACTTCTGGAGCCACCATTACATTGCCCGCGCTGCCGTGAATGTTATGAAGCGTCAGGGAACAGGCGGCTCCATTGTGTTCAATGTGAGCAAACAGGCAGTCAATCCTGGCCCGGATTTTGGCCCTTATGGTACTTCAAAGGCCGCACTCATGGCCTTGATGCGGCAATATTCATTGGAACATGCCGCTGATGGAATTACGGTGAATGCCGTCAATCCAGATCGTATCCGTACAGGTTTGATGACTGATGAAATGGTCGAAGAACGGGCGCAAGCGCGCGGCGTGACGCCGGAGGTCTATATGCGCGGCAATCTGCTCAAGCGAGAAGTTCTCGCAAATGATGTTGCGGATGCGTTTTTGCACCTCATTTCAGCTCGGACCTCAACGGGTGCTGTTGTCACCGTTGACGGCGGCAATGTTGCCGCGATGATGCGCTAAATATCTAGTCTCGTGCATAAAAGGCAGCGCTTATTTATGGAGCGCTGCCTTTTCATTTTTACTCAGCGATACATGTCGTAATTATCATCGGGAGCAGGATTGTCGCGGCTTCGTGCGTAACTGTGCCCGGCATATGTTGCGGCGGCGATAATACCCGGAGACAGACAATCTCCGATACGCTCGACGCTTTCCAGACCATGATCGGCCCACTGATCTTTCATGGCGATGAGATCAAGCCAGAGTTGATTGGTCGGGAGCCTGGAGGTGACCGGAACCAGTGTCGCACAGTCGATTGTGCGATGCGCACCTGAATAGGAACAGGCAATATCGAGTGTGTCTTTCGTGCGTCCTGCAAGGTGATGCAGCGGGATAATTTCAATGCCTTTTTCTATCAGACGACGCTGCACGCGGCCCTGTTCGAGTGTGTGTTCGGTCCATGGAGCCACAATTGGAGCAGGGGTTACGAATGCCACCTTACGTCCTGACGAGGCAATCAGTTCTGCAAGAACGTTTGCCATATAGTAGCGGTCATCATCGAACACGACCACAGGCCCATCATTGGTGAGTGCGTCGACACCGTTTTCAAGAAACGCATTGACGCCAATGGTTGCGCCTTCAGTGAGATAGTTGAGTGGATCGCGATGCGCACGCCCCATGCCATCGTTACGCCAGCGGGCACCAGTGGCAATCGCCACGTGCGGGATACCATAGGATAGAATGTCTTCTGCGGTGAGGCGGCTATCGAGATAGAGCTGGGCATTTGGTGCCTGCCGCAATTGACCAAGACGCCAGTCACGAACACGACCCCACGCTGCGAGGCCCGGAAGCCTGCATTCCTGTGCAACGCGACCGCCCCATTCCTGTGCGGCATCGGCCAGCATGACATCGGCTCCGCGCTGCGCCATGGCACGTGCTGCCTCAAGTCCCGAGGGGCCACCACCGATGATGAGCACCGATTGCTGTTTTTCAAGGGTAGGGATGAGTTCCGGATGCCAGCCTTTGCGCCATTCTTCACCGATGGTGGGGTTTTGCGTGCAACGCATTGGAGCCACAGTGTTGTCGCTCGCAGTGCAGATATTGCAGCCTATGCATTCGCGGATATCATCAATGCGACCATCGCGGATTTTGGCTGGCAGGAAAGGATCGGCAATCGATGGCCGCGCCGCACCGATCATATCGAAAATGCCTTTCCTGATGGCGCGGACCATGGCGTCGGGGGAGGTATAACGTCCTACACCTACAACTGGTTTTGAGGTGAGGGGTTTCACGAATGAAACGAAATCTTCCTGAAAGCCTTCCTGCGAAAAGCGTGATGTCTGGCTGTCATTCGACCAGTTGGAGAGATTGACATCCCACAGATCGGGCTCATCCGCGAGAGCCGCAATCACATCGCGCCCTTCACCGTCATGCGTTAGTCCATCAGCGCCCAGAAACTCCTCGACGGCAAACCGAACTGCTATGGCGCATTTATCACCTACGGCGTCGCGTGTGTCTGCAATCACCTCACGGAAGAGGCGCAGGCGATTTTCAAAGCTGCCGCCATATTCATCGGTTCGCTTATTGTATCGATTAAGCAGGAAATGCTGCAGCAACGTCATGTCATGACCGGCATATACATAGATGATATCGAAGCCTGCACGTTTCGCCCGCAATGCGGCATCGCGATGCCATTTGCGAAATTGTGCAATGTCGCTTTTATCCATCGCGCGCGCCTGCACCGGATCTTCCACATCGACCATGATATCCGATGGACCAATGGGTGAGAGACGCGTCAGGCGGTTAGCGATATGGATGCCGTTGTGCACGAGCTGGATTGCAGCCAGACTTCCATGTTCATGGACAGCATCGGTCAGCTGGATAAGGCGTGGAATGTCCTTGTCGTCCCATAGTCGACCCTGATTGGATGGAGTAATATCGGAAGTGGGATGGATTTCCGTTTCCTGCGTCGCAATCACGCCCCAGCCGCCTTCTGCCTTCATGCGTCGCATGTGACGGTCGGCATCGGGATAACGATGACCCATGCCGCTGCAATGTGGTACCTGATAAAAACGGTTGGGTGCGGTGACAGGGCCGATTTTAATGGGTTCAAACAATATATCGTAACGTGGGTCGCGCATGGGCATAGTTCCATTGTTCCGGAAAGTGCGAGCCTTTGCGCCGCCTTTGCCGGTTAAATTTGAGTTGTTCTGTTTGTCAGAGCGTGTCGAGATTAGTTCTTATCTTACACCCCCTTAACCGGTATGCGGCGCTCGATCCGGCCCATGGCAAGCACAAGGACGCATGTCAGTGCGAGATAGATCGCAGCCAGCAGGAAGAGCGGTTCATAGGTTAGGAGAGTGTCTTGTCGAACCTTGGTTATGACGCCGTAAATGTCGATGACAGTGATTGTCGCGACGAGCGGTGTTGCCTTGAGATGCAGCACAGTTTCGCCAACGAGCGTTGGCAGTGCACGATAAAAGGCGCGTGGAAACCAGATGCGGCGGAAGATTTTAAAACGCCCCATACCAAAGGCGCGGCCCGCCTGTAGTTCTCCTGAAGGAACGCCCGCAAAAGCACCGCGCATGACCTCGCCTTCATAGGCGGCAAAAGACATGGTGAGGGCAAAGAGCCCATAGGGCCATGCTTCACGCAGATAGGGCCAGAAGAATGACGAGCGTATGCCGGGGATCATCGGGAAGATAGAGCCGAGACCATAGTAAAGCAGCCAGAGCTGCAAGAGCAGAGGCGTGCCGCGAAATATCGTGCAAAATATGGTTGCTGGAGCTTTAAGCCACCAGGAGCCTGTGACTTGTACAATGCCGAGCGGTACGGCCAGCAGGAAGCCGATGATGACGCTGCCAAATAACATGAAAAGAGTGACACCGACGCCCGATATGATGCGTGGCAAATAGCGTGGAAGCCAATCCCATTCGCCCATATAGACGGCAAGGCCAATAGCGATTGCCAGCAATGCCAGCAGTATAATGCGATGCGGCTGGAGCCAGTCGCGAACTGCAGGAAGACGTGGCGTGGTTACGCTCATATCCATTTCACCGAGCCTCCGGGAAACCGCGTTTAAAATAGCGTTCGAGTGCGCGAAGGAACGTCGTCGAAAGTAGCGTAATGCCGAGATAGATCGCACCCGCCGTGAGGAAGAACAGCAGGTAGGCTTTGGTTGCGCCTGCCGCCTGTCGTGTCGCCAGCGTGAGTTCGGTAAAGCCAACAACGGCAAGAAGTGCGGTGTCTTTGGTCGCAATCAGCCAGAGGTTTGAAAGGCCTGGAATGGCGAATGGCAGCATCGCAGGCACGGTGATGCGGCGCATGACTTTGACGGGTGACATTCCAAAGGCTCGCCCCGCTTCGATTTGTCCGGGAGCAATCGAAAGAATTGCACCGCGCATGACTTCTGTTGCATAGGCGCCTTGAACCAGACCAATCACAACGATGCCAGCGACGAGACCGCTGATATCGACTGAGCCATATCCTAGTTTGCCCATGATCGTGTTGAGAAACTGAGTGCCTGCATAATAGAGAATAAGGAGCAGAACGAGTTCAGGGATGCCACGAACCACCGTTGTGTATACGGCGAGCAGGTCGCGCACGACCGGCCCGCCGTAGAGTTTTCCGGCCGCCCCGCAAACGCCAATCAGCAAGCTAAACAAATAACCTCCAACGGCAATTTGCAAAGTGTTCAGCAGCCCCAGGAGAAGTGCTCGCCCCCAACCCGGAGGGTCATAGGCAAGCAAGCTCCAGTCGACGATTACGGGGAAAACAGAATTCATCGCAGTGGCCTCGAAACGGGATTACTGGCCAAAGACGTCGAAAGTGAAATACTTCTTCGCCACGCGATCATACGCACCGTTCTCACGAATGGTTTTGATCGCGACGTTCAGCTTTTCACGCAGATCATCTTCGCCTTTGCGGATCGCAACCCCGACGCCCTGACCCAGAATGCCTGGATCATCTGCGGGTGTGCCTTTGCTTTCGCAACAGGACTTGCCGACTTCTGTATTCAGAAAATCGCTGAGCGCGCTGCTGTCTGCCATCACGGCATCAAGACGTCCCGCTGCGAGGTCGTTGTTCGCTTCGTCCTGTGTCTGATATTCTTTCAACGTCGCACCCTTGGGTACGAAATATTTTTCTACATAGGCCTGATGGGTCGTGGAAACCTGCACGCCGATCGCTTTATCCGCCATACCTTCGGGCGTAATATCGAAGGCGACGTCCTTGGCGGAGATAATCATCGGCGGAATCTTGTAGTACTTATCGGAAAAATCGACGCGCTTTTTGCGTTCATCAGTGATCGACATCGACCCCATAATCATATCGACCTTACCGCTGGTGAGGGCCGGAATGATGCCGTCCCATGCAATCGGAACGGTTTCGCATGTTAGTCCGGCTGCTTCACAGACCACATCGGCCAGCTCGATTTCAAATCCCTGCCATTTACCAGAAGCGTCCGGGTAGTACATTGGCGGATAAGGCTCTGCACCAAAGGCAACCTTCATGGTCTTAGCCTGGGCGGTTGGAACGATTGCTGTTGCAGCTAAAAATGCGACTGCACACGCCTTGATTATTGTCCTCATTACTTCCTCCGTTTTGTGGTTCCCTATTGGGCCGCAGTCTTGCTGCTGCGGCTCCATCATCAGCTATGTGTAGAGCTGATGAACTTGCGCAGGCGTTCCGATTTCGGATCGCCGAATATCTGTTCGGGTGGTCCCTGTTCCTCAATTTGTCCGCCATGCAGAAACACAATCTTCGTCGCGACATTGCGTGCAAATTTCATCTCATGGGTCACGAGGATCATGGTGCGATGCTCTTTTGCCAGGTCGTGGATAACCGAAAGCACTTCGCCTACCAGTTCCGGATCGAGTGCAGAGGTTGGCTCATCGAACAACATCGCCAGCGGTTGTATAGCGACAGCGCGCGCAATAGCTGCACGCTGCTGCTGACCGCCAGACATGAAAGCCGGATAGACGTCGCGTTTTTCATAGAGCCCGACACGGCGTAAAATCACTTCTGCTTCAGCGATGGCCTGCTCTTTTGGGACACCCAACACATAAATTGGCGCTTCGATGATATTTTCCAAAACGCTCATGTGCTGCCAGAGATTGAAGTTCTGAAAGACCATGCCAAGGCTTGCACGGATGCGCTGTACCTGTCGCGTGTCGGCAGGCTCCAATGCATTACCGCGCGTGCGCATTCTGATCTGCTCACCATGAATGGCAATCGAGCCGGAGCTTGGAATTTCCAGCAGATTGATGCAGCGCAAAAGGGTGGACTTACCCGACCCGCTACCACCAATGATGGCGACGACATCTCCGGAGTTGGCTTCAAGCGACACGCCCTTCAGGACGTCAAGCGAGCCAAAACGTTTGTGTAAGTCCTTGACCGCGATTGCGCTGTTCGTGTCCGTCATTGGTCATTCGATCTCAAAAACTCAGCCAGAAATGCGGGTGCATTCTGGTCCGGGATCAAGCGGACGCACTTTGCCGTTAACGCACGAACTTGTCCGTGCGCGTTGGTGTGCGGCTCAGTTTTCGAGACTGCTCCTCAACTTGATTGCATTTTCCCCGCCGCCTTGTCGGAAACTCTCCTTAGGCAGTCATTTATGAGAGAAACTATACAGATGCATAATTGCTATGCAAGTGCATAATTTGACGCATCTTCACTTTGCCTTTTCTGTCATACATGCGACATATGGTGCACGCTCAGCAAAAGTTCGTAGCATCATTTCTCAGGATAGTGCTTAAAAACAAATAGTTAGAGCGATTTTGATTTGATCGGAGCCGTCCCAGGCACGAAGGAGATTCTGCGTTTCATGTCGAGCCTGTTCAAACGCGCCCCGGAAAATGAACGTCGTCGCGAGCTGATAGAGGCGACACTGGAAAGCATATCCGAGGTGGGCATTCAGGCTACGACAGTGCGTGCTGTTGCCGCTCGCGCTGGTGTAACCAATGGCCTGATCCGACATCATTTCGAGAATAAAGCGAACCTCATCATCGAAGCCTATCGCCGCACGATGGAACTCATAACGGCTTCCAGCATGGAAATATTGGAGTCCGGTGAGGGAAGGCCGCATCAACGCCTGTTGAAATTCATCAGGGCGACGTTGGAAGGGCAGGCTTCGGATTATCGGATGCTATCGCTTTGGGCGACATTTATTAGCCAAAACCGTGTTGATCCCATGATCACCGCCGTTCGCAATGAAAGTTACGCTAATCTGCGCCAAGCAACCGAACCACTTCTTGCGGAGGTTTTTACCGAGGAAGGGCGACCGTTTACGCGGATAGAAATCGAACGCGCCGCCATTTGCGTACACGCGATCCTGGATGGCCTATGGATTGAAGCTTGTCTCGATCAGACGCGAGAAAATACCGATACTTTTGTGACGCTGGCAGCTGAAATGATCGAGAAGGTTCTCGATATCAAACTTGATTGATTTCATCATTTGTCGGCGGGGCAAAAGCCGTCGCCGACAAATAGGGATGGCTGTCTCTATTCTTCGATGTCGACTTTCTCGAAACGGTGCGATCCGAGAGGCTCCATCACATAGTTTTTGACTTTCTTGGACATTGGCAACACTACAGTCGAATGGGCCAACGGAACCCAAGGCGCCTGATCGCTGATAATTACCTGTGCTTCCTGATATAGCTTTGTCCGCTCACTCTTGTCTGAGCTAATGCGCGCTTTCTGGAGAATATCTTCGAGAGGCTGATAACACCAGTTTGCATTATTGCTGCCTCCGACACCGGAGCAGCTGAAGAAGTAACTGAGCAGATTATCGGGATCACCATTGTCACTGGTACCTCCCAGAACAATGGCACCGTCGCGTTCCTTGTCTCGTGCTTTCTTGAGATACTCGCCCCATTCATAGGAGACGATCTCAACTCCGATGCCTACTTTGGCAAGGTCTGCCTGCATCAATTCTGCGGCACGCCGTGCATTGGGCATATAAGGGCGGCTCACAGGCATCGCCCAGATCTTCATCTTCAGGTCTTTGACGCCCGCTTCATCCAGCAATTTTTTTGCTGCATCGGGATCATAACTATAGCCTTTGATGTCGCCATTATAGCCCCACATAGTCGATGGCAGCACGCTTTGAGCTACCTCGCCCATGCCTTGATACACAGCATCGACGATTGCCTTGCGATCAACGGCCATATTGATCGCGCGGCGTACTTCAAGCTTGTCGAACGGCGCCGCAAGAGTATTCATCGCCAGATAAGCAACGTTCAGCCCCGGCTGTTCCATGACGGTCAGGTTGGGGTCGGTTTTTAGTCCGGCAACATCTGCGGGGGCCGGATAGGCCGCCACATGGCATTCTCCCGCCTGAAGCTTTTGCATACGTGTGGAAGCGTCTGTGGCAATCACAAAAATCAGATTGTCTATCTTGGGCGCGCCATCCCAATAATCGGTATTGGCGGCAAAACGAATAGCTGCATTAAGCTGATAGTCCACGAAGCGGAAAGGCCCAGTGCCAACAGGCTTGTGATCGAGATCTTCACGCTGTCCGGCCTTCTCCAGTTGTGCTGCGTATTCGGCCGACATGATCGAACCGAAATTAAGAGCGAGCTTTGCGAGCAGAGAAGCATCCGGCTGGTTCAGTATGAATTTGACAGTGTGATCATCAACCTTGATCACTTCCCTGATGATCGTGGGCATGTCCATCGCATTGAACATTTCCCAACCTGCACCAACGAAATAATTGTTCCATGGGTGTTGTTTGTCGAGTTGGCGATTATAGGTGAACAGCACATCATCAGCGTTGAATTCGCGCGTCGGTGTAAAACTATCCGTCGTGTGAAACTTCACGCCTTGGCGCAATTTCAACGTATATTCGAGGTTGTCATCGGAAATGGTCCAGCTTTCAGCGAGGCCCGGAACAACATTCGTTGCACCGCTTTCAAATTCAGTCAGTCGATCATAAATCGTCTCGGCAGATGCATCCCATGTGCTGTTGGTCGTATAAAGTGCTGCATCGAACCCTTCCGGGGAGCCTTCCGAACAATAGACAAGCGTCTTTGCCATTGCCGGGGCAATTGCCACTCCTGAAAGTGCTGCCGCTGCTACCAACGAAAGCAAAGTCCTACGCGTTCTTTTCGATTTTATTATCATTTTTGTTCCCTCTGTTTTTCTATGGCTATTGCTGCCGTTTATTCCATTCGGCCTTCTGTCGTTCCCAAACCACGGGCAGGCGCCCAAACCGGATCTGGTTTGGTCCAGAGAACGTCATTGCGGATCAGCTTCACGAGCTCACGGGCATGAAGGTCGAGGAACCGTTCACCCTTTTCGGCGGTTGCGCTGCGCGGATCACCCCATGTCCCGGTAACCGGCGCTCGTTCGGCGAAAGAATAGAAGCGCGAAACATCCGCCGGTACATCGACCGGGTGTTGTTGATTGCCAAAGGCTTGACCGAAGTTGTCGGACTTCACGGCATCGCCCGCTATTGCCAGCATGACAGAAGCCTCGCCCTCGCAGGCGTGGTGCGGGCCGCTATCGACATCAAAGATTTTTGCCGCGTCCCCGCTTGCCAGCATCCATGGTGTGGTGACGACAATTGGCATTGCGAATTCGACTGCTAATTCGCGCGCTGCAACCGCAAGCGGATCAATATTGCCGCCATGACCGTTGACGATAAAAAGACGCGAGAAGCCGATAGCCTTCAATGAGCGTACGATGCAGCGGATGACACGGCTCAGAGTTTCATAATCAAGTGTAATGGTGCCGCCAAATGGCAGATGGTGTTCACTCATGCCGAGCCATTGTCCGGGAAGAACGGCGATCGGAGTTTCGTCAGCCACAAGGCGTGCAGCGCGAATGGCCGCGGCAGAAGCACTGGCAGTATCCGTAATGACTGGTAGGTGCGGCCCATGTTGTTCTAATGAGCCTATTGGCAGGATGGCAAGCGCGCCCGGCTTGCCAGCAATCTCACGCAGGGCAGGTGCAGTCATGCGTGCCCACTCAACTTCCTTTGTCATATCCAGTCCTCTTCCCATTATTTCAAGTGGCGTGTGTGCCGGGTGGCTTCCACGTTACGTTTGCCGGCCTCTGGCATCGGTTGATAATGTGCGTGGTCTTCCGTCGAGCTGACGCAATGTGACCCGATCAAATTGTGCGACAACCGCGCAGGAATGATTGGGAAAGATGCGGACACGACTGCCGATAGCGGGTGGAGTTTCGGAGAAGCGAACAAAACCGTGCTCTTCGGAAAGCCGTTCGACTTCCCATGTTTGCAGAGCCCCGCTGTTTATACTCACGGCAACGCCGAAGCCACTCCCGCCCGAGCCATGGGCACCAAGGTCTGATGAAAGGGATTTTGAGCCGGCATCTACAATGAAGTGCTGATCATTATGGGCAACAACGGTTGCAATGACCGAAAGAGACATGTCATCCGCCGATGCGATGCCCAGTCGAAGGGCGGTGCGGTCCAGAAAAGCATAGTTTCCCGGTCGAATTTCGGTGATACCAGCAGGGATGGGCGCGCCCATACAAGTGGGCGTTGCACCAACAGAAATTCTTGGCACATCAAGGCCCGAATTTCTCAGCCGTTCAGCGTGTTCAAGCAATACTTGCGCTTCCGCATTGGCGATATTTGCCAGCTGCTCTGCAGACTTGCTGCCATAGGCGTGACCTGCGTGAGACAACAGTCCGGCAAATGTAAGATGAGGGTGTTTTGCAATCTGTTGGACCAATAGGTCAGATGCCGGGTCTTGCGGTTTGACGCCAACGCGGCCCAATCCGACATCGACTTTCAAGAAAACACCAAGTTTTACGTCGTGCGCTTTCGCTACGGCACCAATTGCATCAACACCGATTTCGTGTGCTGCAATGAACAGGAGTTCAGTCTGGCGAACCTTCGCGCTGCGCACCAGCCGGTCAATCGATTCTGATCGGACGATTGGATAGGCAAGCGCCACGGATGGTATGCCACCTTCAACAAAGACAAGCGCTTCCTCGGGCTTGGAAGCGGTCACGCCGATGGCGCCGAGTTCAAGCTGACGCTGTGCGATTGTGAGGCTTTTGTGCGTTTTGATATGCGGGCGCAAGGCAACTCCAGCCAGATCAGCACGCTTCTGCATTCCTGCGAGATTGCGCATCAGAAGCGCTTCGTCGATCTCGACATAAGGTGTCGGAAGGTCGGCAGGCGCTGGGCGGTTGAATGCATCAATTGCTGCAAGTTCAGTCAATGTTGTCTCCAACAATGGAATTGGCTGCAAGCATCGCTTCAGCCAGCTATTTCAGCTGTACCCTGAGGTAGTCGATACAGGTTTACACAGCTCTGAAAGGCAATCAATTAATTTTCTTATAGGAAACATAATTTTCGCAAAGTATTGTGCAAATTGGCCCTAATCAGCGAAACCTGTCCGCTCAATCAGCTTTGAACTTGATGGTTTGCTGATCGACCAGAGTGGAAACCAATTCGGTTTCAGGCGTAGAGCAAACACACAGAATTTGCGCAGGTTGCTCGCTGATGCTCAGATACGCATGGCCAGTCATGGCATCAAAATAGGCTGAATCCCCTTTTTTGAGACGCAAGGGTGCATAGATCTCCGAGTGAAGTTCCAGTTCGCCTTCGACAACATAGAAAAACTCTTCGCCCTTATGGCGAATGAGAGGTCCAAACTCCTCAAGAGTGCGTGCGTGCGCAATCGCCAGAATTGGGACCATTGCCTTCTTGTAAATCTCTGTACAAAGATAGAGATAGTCGTAATTCTGTGTGACGATCGATTTTCCTTCGCCGGATTTCGTATAGGTGCGCCGACCCATTACATTGGAAGCAGCATCGGGGCTGGCTATCGTGCCGAAAAGCTCGGCGATGTCGATATTCAACCCCTGAGCAAGCTCGATAAGCCGGTCGTAAGTGAGCTGCATCTGATTGTTTTCGACTTTGGAGAGGGTCGAGACGGCAAGCCCTGTCATCGCGCTCACCTCGGCGAGGGTCCAGTGATTGCGGTTGCGGATATCTCTCAGAATGTCGCCGAGGCTGGATTTCGCATCATTCATTCTTGACGTCTCCAATTTGCCTTCGGTCCGATCGCGCGGCACGCCGGTATTGCCTGCCTGCACTGCGTAAAAATCTTTAACTAGCACGAGCGGGTAATCAATATGCCATTGAAATGCAATCCAAGCCGCGCGTGCTAATACTTCTGGCTCGCGCAACTTATTATTGCGCGAGTGGATCGGCGACTCTTGGCCAATACGGCTTTTTCAGTTTGGTAAGCGGCAGATCTTCAAAGCGAGGCTGCAGGGCGCCCGGTGCGCCAACATAGAATATCTCGCTTGCAATGGGCTCGAAACCGGCCCGGAAATGGTTGCTGGATTTCACCACTATGATCTTCTTTTGCGATGGATCCAGCCCCAGTGCTGTCAAGCATTCGGGATGAAAAGTTTGAGTACGAACTGTGTTCAGAACAATGTCGATGCTTCCTGCGCTAACCCATACAGAATCACCGATACTTAATGGCGTGGGTCCAAAACGCTGGGTAATGTCGGACGCAATTCGTCTTATCGTGACGGTAAGATCAAGCGGATCACCGGATACTTTGCCGATCTTGCCGCCGATCCTCAGCTCCAGAGTTGCACCCTCACCAGCTTCGCGGCACATACGCACCGCAATTGGGTCCCAGTAAAGGCATGTAGCGACGTCTTCAATTCCGCGCTCGATGATGCGACGCAGAATAAAGGTGGAGTCACCAGGCGCTCCCCCTCCGGCGTTATCGGAGACATCAGCCAATACGACAGGGCCATTTTGTACGGCAATGGCACGATCCAGCGCATCGTCAATTGTGAGATAATCGCCACGCATCTGCTCACGCGCATCATATATTTCTCTGCCGAAGCTTTCAGCAATCCGCGCGGCTTTCTGAGGGTCGTTATCGGTGACAACAAGCGTTTTGGCACCAACATCGGCAACGTCGCCCCAGGGAAATCCGTGACCGAACGAGACAGCGAGGACGCCGTTCTGTCCTTCCAAAGCTTTCATGCGATCGACAATTCCGCGCAATGGAGCCCTGTGCGGATGAAAAATACTGACAAGACGGCAGTCGTAGGCAGCCATGGTCGGCTGAACTTTACCTGCCAGTGTGTCCTCCAATATCGCGAAAAGCTGTGCGGCAACGGTCTCGATATCCGTGTGTGGATATTCCTTGTAGGTCATGATCATCGACGCATTGGTGATCATAAGGTCGGTGATATGGCAGTGAAGATCGAGCTCAACAGCAATTGGAATCGTTGGCCCAACAAGCGCCCGTATGTGTGAAATCAAGTCACCTTCGACGTCATCATACCCATCGGCAACGCAGGCACCATGGAGCGCTAGCATGACAGCGTCGACGGGCATCGCTGCTTCAAGGTCATCAAGGATCGTCTTACGGAAATGTTCATAGACCGAGCGCGTTGTTCTTCCGCCTGGTTCGGCCACAGCACACAGGCTTTCAACCACCTTCCAGCCTTTACCCTGCGCGGCGTTACGCCAGACGAAAAGCTGAGACGAACAACAGTTCAATGGTTTGGTGGTCGCGTCGCCATAGGCGATCATGTTTTCCGCGAATGCCTCCAGACCCGTTTGCATAGGGGAAAACGTGTTGGTCTCAGTGTCCAGCCCGGCGATGAAAAGCTTCATTCTGATCTCTTAAGTGAAAGAATGGGATTTTCTAATAATAAAAATATGTTTATTGTCGGAAAGTCAAATTGATTACCCGTGCCCCATATCGTTAGGCTTACGGTCAACCAGAACTCTCGCCTGTTTTCTCCAAATTCTTACGATGGAATAGAGCTATGACAGACACAATCGTACTCGGGGCCGGTATGGTCGGTGTCTCCACTGCTCTTGCATTGCAGGAGAGTGGACATCAGGTGGTTCTTTTGGATCGCAGGGCACCGGGACAGGAGACCAGCTATGGCAATGCTGGTATTATCCAAACCGAGGCAGTGGAGCCTCATGCTTTCCCACGTTCAATACGCGAAATCCTGTCTGTTGCTCTAAAACGTGGTAACGATGTTGATTGGCGGATGCGTGACATGCCGATGCTGGCAAGACCACTTTGGCGGTATTTTGCCCAATCTGCGCCGGAGCCATATGCAAAAATTGTGGCGATCTATTCAAAACTGATTCTGCGGGCAAGCGAGGATCACGCCCGTTTCATAGCACCTGCAGGTGCGGATGAGCTGATTGTCCGAAAAGGCTGGCGGGCCGTATATCGGACGCCAGAGAAATTCGAGCTTGCTGCGGCGGCAGCCGAACGCTTGAACCAAGTATACGACGTGCCGAACATCGTCGTTGATGCAAGGGATATTGCATCGCTTGAACCGACGCTCCGCCGTCCGCTGGCTGGTGCCGTTCATTGGACTTCTCCCTGGACTTGTCGTGATCCGGGCGAGTTGGTGAAGCGATATGCGTCTCTTTTTGTTGCGCGGGGCGGAACATTGGCGAGTGGTGACGCAATGACGCTGAAGCAACATGATGCGAGCTGGCGTGTGCAGTCGCAGGATGGCCCAATAGCCGCCGAAAATGTTGTCGTCGCTCTTGGGCCGTGGTCGCCGAGACTTCTTCAGACCATGGGTTATCGCATACCGATGGTCTTCAAACGTGGCTATCATCGGCACTTTATCGCTCCAGATGGACCGCAAATATCAACATTGGACGTTGAAAGTGCGACTTTTATCGCACCGATGAATAAAGGGCTGCGTATTCTGACTGGTGCGCATATGACCCCGCCGGGCACACTGCCGTCGTCCCGGCAGATACTTCGCGCAGAGGCGGCTGCGGGCGAGCTTTTTCGCCTGAAGGAGCCTATCGAAGAAACTCCGTGGTTGGGAACGCGTCCTTGTATGCCGGATATGTTGCCGGTTGTGGGGCCAAGCCGCCATAAAGGCCTTTGGTTCCACTTCGGACATGGTCATCAGGGCTTTACGCTCGGGCCGACGACGGCGTCTCTTCTTGCAAAGCAGTTTGACGGAAACAATGTTGATCCGCTTATGCAATCTTTATTACCATCCACGCGCGACTGGTGCTGATGCCTTGCGGCGAGGGTCGGCCAGCGATCCGCCGTGATATTTCTTATGCCCACCCGCAATGAATTGTTTTGCGGGTGGGCAAGTATCGAAACTTAGCAATCAGAAGCGAACACGGAAACCGAGTGTTCCTTTGTAGCTATAGCTGTCGGCGAAATTCTCCAGACTGGTGTTAACCGAGCCTTCGCCGTAAATCGAGTATTTGTCGCTGTTCCAGTTGTAGCTGCCACCCAGACCTATACCACCCCAGAGGCGTTCATTCCTGCTCGCAAAACTTGTACCCGAGACATCGACCTTTGTTCCATCGAGGAACTCGTAATAGACGTTCGCGATACCGTAGAGATAGGTTCTGTTGATAAGGCCGTTGGCATTGTACCAGGAATTCTGCTGCTCAATTGACAGCCCGATCCGACCCTGAAGGCTGTCACCTTTATCAAGGCTGACGCGTGCATCGAAAGCATCATTGAAACTGTCAAAATCAACGCTCGAATAGGTCAACTGTGCCTGTGGCGTTACAGACCAACTCTCATTGATGGCAATACGCTTGCCGCTCTCTGCAGAGAAGGTATAGCCGAAGCCATTATTACTATCGGCCAGCCCCATATTGGCAAGGTTTGACATCAGATCGCTATCATACCAGGTGACCTGCGCCTGGCCATCGAGATAGAAACCATTGTCGCCATACCATGTCAGCGTGCCACCGAAACCATAGCCATCCGTCGAAATTTCGCCGTCACCATATAGCGAGCTCGTCTTTGCCTTGCCGTGGGCATAGTGAACCGTGATCCCGCCAATCAGCTTGCCATTTTCCGTTTCAGCCAGCATGCCGTCGAGTCCGGCCTGCATCTTGAATGTGTTGAAGCTGTACTCAGTTCCCGACGTAGAGAAGCGGGGATCGGCATTGGTATGAGCACCCTCAATGCGTCCCCACACGCCGCGACCTTCGATCATGTTGCCAGCTTCTTGCGGGGGTGCGTAAGGAGAGCCGATAGGATCGGCGCCTTCCGCAAGCATGATATTGCCAGATTTGCTCCAATAGCGATTACCGACACGCTGTTGCAGTGTTGGCAAGCTGTTCAGACCAAGCAGCAGCTGCGGGTAGGCTTCGTAGCTGGGAACGCCGGGCTGATAGATTGGGATTTCTTCACCGCCATCGGTTTCACCACCATCAGTCGGATCCTTGATGGTTGAGCGCAGATACCAGTCACCATCGGTTGGATTGGCTTTCCCGTTTTTATAAAGTTGATAGGCATATGCTCCGCCAACAACGGCAGGCGCATCTTGAAACTGATAGTCGCCGAGCAATGTGAATGTTGCATTGGATGCACCAGTAACATCAACAATTTTGATGCCTTCATTGGTCTGAGCGCCGCTGCCGCCCACATTCTTGACCGCCAGAATGCCGGTTCCGCTCGTATTGCCGTTCACGACAAGCCGGTCGGTGACTGAATTATCGTTGCCAAGCGCTGTCCCGATTAGCACTGTGCCGTTGTTGCCAATGTAATTGCCGGTAACAGTCAGCGTTGTGCCTGCGTTGGGTCCAAGATCGACAATTCCCGCGTTGCTCAGCGATGATAGCGATTGATTGAAATCATTCAGAGCAAGTATCCCTTGCTCGGCAACGGTGAAATCAGAATTGGAGCTGAAGTAGTTCGCACCGCCAGCCGCGAGTGTTCCAGTTTCGACAGAGGTCGTACCCGTGTAGGCGCTTTGCTTGTTGAGAACAGTGACGCCGGTTCCAATCTGGCGAACATTACCCGCCCCGGAAATCACTCCATCAAAGACCAGTGTGTCCGATCTGTTGAATGCCAGAGTTCCGCTGTTGGAAACATCGCCGACAATCGATCCCGATGTACCGCCATCTCCAAGTTGCAGAAGACCCGAGGCGATTGTGGTGCCACCGGTATAAGTTCCTGCACCTGTAAGAACCAGTGCGCCGTCGCCTGTTTTGGTCAGCGACCCTGTTCCGGCAATGCCACCTTGTTGGGTGAGCACAGTTCCTGCATCTGTCTCAATTGTCGCGTTGCCCACACCGATAGTCGTCGCGCGATTCATCGAGATGTTGCTGGTCGAATGCAATGTTCCGCCGTCAATGACCAGTTGGCCAGAGGCAGCTCCCAGATTGGCATCTGACGAAATCTGAACTGTACCGTCGTTGATCGTGGTTCCACCAGCATAGGTGTTGGTTCCACTCACGACGAGTGTACCTGTGCCAGTTTTTGTTAGCCCACCATCACCGTTAACAACACCAGCATAGTTCAGCGTTGTTGCGCCAACTGTATCGATCGTGCCACCACCAGCCTGCAGTACGGTAGCGCGATCTATGGTGAAATCGGCAGTTGTTCTCAGGGTGCCTCCATCAAAGGACATGCCACCAGCTGTATCGCCGAGGTTTGAATTGCTTGCGACCTGAAGCACACCGCCATTGATTGCTGTGCCGCCAGTATAGGTGTTGGTGCCTCCAAGAACGAGCGTACCCAAATCGGTCTTGGTCAGTTGAGTGTTTCCGGTAAGCACCGAGTTAATTGTAGCAGTATAACCGGCACCCGCAGCCGTACCATCACCGACGCGAATGATGGAAGATGGAGACCCAACCAATGTTATTGCATCGCCTGTAATGATATAGCCGTTGCTTGCAAACTGCATTCCAGACGCGCGTACGTCACCGACGCTATTGTCGACGGTTACAGTACCGGCAGTCGCCATGAAAATGGCAAATGCATCATCCTGATATGGCGCGTTGATCGTGCCCGTTGGCTCGGTCCAGTTGATGTTGTCACCGCCTGAACCAGAGCTCTGCCATGTGCCCGTTCCACCATTCACAGCACCGTTGCCAATAGCTCCGTTTGATGCGGGCCAGACGTCCCAGTAAGTCAGATTCAGGCCGCTGGTGTTAACCAGATTGACCTGATTAGCGACTGCAGTCTGGACATAAAAGCCACTTGCAGGGATGGTTCCAATCTCCAGGCCATTGTTGGTCAGAGTGCCATCATAGCTGATGACGCGATAAACACCGGGATCGAACGAACCGCCAGGAGTAGCAACAACATTGAGTGTTCCGTCGAGTGTCAGGTTTCCCTGCACTGTGGTCAAATCGTTGAGTGCGCCGCCGACTACATTGGCCTGTCCGAAACTATATTCGAGGGCGGAACCGCCGCTCAGTGCCAGGTTGCCGTTGATTGTCAGCGCTCCGGGAGTGGCTCCCGCCCGGCCGGGTGCCAGCGTGCCACCATCCTGTATCGTGACATCTCCACCAATGGTACCTACACCACCTAATGTTGCGCCGCTGCTTACGCTCGTTGCACCAGTTGCTGCGCTTTGATCTCCATTCACATAGAGCGCTCCGCCGGTTACAGACGTAGCGCCACCATAGGTATTCGCACCTTCAACGTTCAGAACGCCACCGCCTGCCTTGGTAAGGCCGCCCGATCCGGTAATCACTTGTGTGATATTGGTTGTGTTGCCGTTGGTATCGAATGTGCCACCGCCGGCGTTCAGCACAATGGCGCGACTGTTGGCGAGATCGAATGAAGTGTTAAAACGCAGCGCACCACCATCAAAAGTAATGCCGCCATTCGCATTGCCTAAAGCATTGTCCACCGAGATGGCGACTGTGCCTTCATTGATCCTTGTGCCACCGGAGTAGGTATTTCCCGCAGCTACAGCCGGGGTCAATGTCAAAACGCCAGCACCTGTTTTTTCCACTGCGCCGGTGCCAACTATCTGGCCTTTATAAGTACCGTCGTCGGGTTGGGTGAAGCGTACCAGTCCGCTGTTCTGCACATTGTTGACGTTGTCGGCGTCAGCGACTTTCACCGGAAGGCTCTGTGCACGTGCTTCAAGCACACCATCCGGGCGTACAATCACTGTGCCTGTGTAGCCGACATTATTGCCTGTCAGAGCCAATGTTCCGTCATTCACTGTAACAGTGGTGAAGCCGGTAAGGCTTCCACTTACGGTCCACAGACCATCACCATTTTTTGTTAGTGTGGTAAAATTACGAAGTGCACCTGCGAGCGTATCACTTGAGCCCAATATCCCTTGAAGAATAAGATCGTTAACGCCGCCGCCGCCATTAATGTTGCCAGTCACAACAGAATTGGGCTCAAAGGTGAGTGTATCGTTGCCGCCTGCAAAACTCAGATCGCCGACGACCTGTCCACCGGTACGATTGATGAAGTTAATGCCCGCACCACCATTGGTCCCGATGACGCTGCCGCCACCAAGCCTTTGAATCGTGCCGTAATTGTCGACGGTGTTTTTTGCACCCGTTGCCTGATCTTCAAACCAGATAGCTGCGCTGCTTTGCCCCTGAATGAGACCACGATTGATAATTGTATTACCAAAGCCGTGTACGTTGACAGCCTCGGCACGCGTGTTGGTGCCGTTGGCAATTACCTGACCGCCTTGTTCAATGGTGAGCCGACCATTGCTGCCAAACTCTATCGTATTAGGGCCGGTACCGAATGGACCAGAACCGCTAGGGGTGGAGTTATTTGTGACGCTCGCCCCGTTACGTACGTTGATTACACCGCCATCGCCGATACTGATCGCAGGCGTATTGTTGGTATTAATTTGTGCACCTGACTGAACATCAACCGAGCGGTTGTTGTCTGTGCGTCCTGTGCCGACCATTGTCGTCCACACGGAAGGTGCCGTTGACGTACATACAGTCGCACTACCAGTCGTTGTGCAAGCCGCTCGCGCCTGCGTCGGGACGAGTGTCAAGGTCACCGGAAGGAAGACTGTAAAAGCGAGTGCGGAACAAGTAGAAAGAAGGGCGCATTTACGGTGCAGCATGCCGTACTCCTGAATCAGCTTATTTAGGCCTAGCTAACACAACGGAATACAATTTGGGGTAGCATATTTGCAACATTAACCATGTTTTCTATGAGATATACGATTTTTTGTTGTAAAATCAGAAGCTTAAGATTTCCCTCGCGCACCTCAGAATTGTGGAAAATGGTTGTAGATGAGACCTGACCCGTGTGCTGAAAGAACAAATTATAGTTGGACGGCAGGTAATCTGTGCTGAGCAGATTAAACTGGCTAAAGTAAACTATAGACATATATTGTAAGCCGATTGTTTGTATGTATTAGCCATTCGACTCAATCTTAGGGTGTGCTATACGATCATCTGTCATGTGATGGAATATTGTAAAATAAAAGTTTTATGATTTATCTATCAGATAAATAAGTAGAGTATTTTAACTAAAATCGATTGCCAACATATTGGTGATGACGAACCGCTCAAGTCAGAATACGATAAATTTCGTATCACAAGTCGAGCGTTTCCCTTTCATGTTGGATCGTATTCGCATGAGTTGAAGTAATTTCGCGCTAATGGCTCCAACTTACCGTGCTCACATCAAACGCCTGGCAGTTTCCCCAAGCTATGGGTCGCCATCAACAGCAGCGGGTACACATGCCCGAAGAACATTGGAATGAATTTTCGACATATCTGCCGATCTCCATCGACAGATAATTTGAACCAGCAACCAAGCGATTTGAAACGCTGTTCGATTCAATCATTAAATGAAACGCTCTAATAAAGCTGCGAAAGGGTTTCTTTCGCAGCTTTTTTTATTGAATAAGGAAATTTTTTAAAAGAAGAGAAATAGACCTTATGGTCTAAATCTAACCGCACAAAATCCATAACTGACTTATAAAGATTAGCGAATTGGCTCGCAAAGCCCTTTATCTGGCTGGAGATTTTTATGATAAAGCTTATCACGCTTACCTCGTTAGCTGTTACCATGCTCTCTTCGACGGTTCTGGCTTCTGGCTCAGGTTCCATCGATGCGATCACGTTGTCTTCGGGTGGCGTAGCGGAAATATACAGAAAACCTAGTGTTTCAGACAGCGGAATTGTCGAGATCGAAGTTCCACTGAACCAGGTCGACGATGTGCTTAAAAGTCTCGTCCTCAAAGGCGGAAAAGGTGCGATAAAAAGCATTTCTCTCGCAGGCCCAAACCCACTTGATGAGGTCTTCCGGCAGCTTCCTTTCAAGCCATCGAACTTTTCCTCTGTTGCAAATCTGCTTTCCTCAATTCCGGGCACATCAGTAACAGTTTCAAGCGGTGGAAAGACCGTGAAAGGCAAAGTGCTGGGCGTTGAAACGGTTGCTAATGCCGATGATGCGAAATTTCATCTTCTGACTGTGCTGGATCAGAATGACCAGATTCAGACCATCATGCTGGGTGACGATACATCGCTTAGCGTTGACGACGCCGAGATGAAATTGAAGCTTGCAAATGCCACTGTGGCCATGGGACGAGGGAGCAATGATAGCTCCCGCTTAATTCGCATCGCCGTCAATGATATTTCTGAGGCCAATTCCCGTTTGGCCTATGTGGTTGCTTCGCCTATCTGGAAGACGGCTTATCGTATTTTGACTCTGCCAGATGGCAAGGCGCGACTTCAGGCATGGGCCGTTGTCGAGAATGCCAGTGGTGAAGATTGGAAAGACGTCAAGTTGACCCTTACCTCCGCTGATCCTGTCACATTAACGCAACGCCTTCACCAGATTTACTGGAAGGATAGGGCTGAGGTCATTGTAAACACGGCGACAAATAATGTGGTCGATGCGGATACCGGAAATCTCTCCAATAGAGTGCAGTCGCGCCCGTCTGCCAGCGATGAGGCTGCGGTATATGAGAGCGATGCAAAAATGATGAACACCATGCGTGTTCCAGCGCCTGCCATCAGCGGTTATGGGGGTGGTTCGGCAGCGGAAGACACAAGTGGTGCGGTTGCAACTGCATCTGAGAATGACACGAGTGCAAGTTTTGAACTCCCTGGCACATTTAATCTGACAAATGGTGACAGCTTGTCAGTACCGATTGCCGATGCGCAGATCGATGCTGAAATGATTTCAATTTATCGCAGCGGTAACAGCAATATTCATCCGGTGGCAGCGATCATGCTGAAGAACTCGACCGATAACAGCATGCCCGGCGGTATATTGACTGTTTACGATAGCAATGCCGGTTATGTTGGCGATGCTCAATTGTTGAGCCTACCAAAGGATGACACGAGGATCGCCGCCTTTGCGACGGATCGCAAGGTGACGATAACGCAAGATCAGGAACCAACGAGACAGATCACCGATGTTAAAGTCGTTGATGGCGTCGTTCACCTCTCACAAAAAGTGCGCGAGACTACAACCTATCGTATCTCCGGCGCTCTTGATGCCGACAGGACGGTCATTATTGAACATCCTGTTCGGAATGGCTGGTCGTTCTCTTCGCAAGCTGAAGATGGCAGAACGGCATCTCAACATCGTTTGAAAGCTTTGGTTAAAGCGGGGCAGGAGCAATCGGTCGTTGCGGTCGATGAGCAGGTTCGGAGTGAGAGTTTTGGACTTGTTGATGTAGATCCTGCTGCGCTTTTGAGTTGGTCGTCCTCTGCCTCTGATAAGGGCGTTGCAGATAAATTCAGCAAGCTCGCTAACGTTCGACAGCAGCAAATTGACATACAGCTTGCTCTTCAAAGAGCTGATGAAAAACTTCAGGACCTTCAAGGTGAGCAGGAGCGTATCCGCCAGAATATTGCAGCGGTTCCTGAGAACAGCGACCTGAAAGCCAAGTATCTGACTATGCTTGAGCAAAGTGAGAGCTCGATTTCGGAAGTGTCGAAAACCCGAGATGAAAATAAGGCGGATATCGATCGTTTTACGAATGACATCCGAGAGCAAATACGGAACTTCTAGAACAATGCGCAAGAGACACGTGCTGGATTGAGTTATCCGGCTTGCCAATAATTTCATGGATACCAACTAAAATAGTGTCCATGAAATGGAGTTTGCAGCAATCAACGCAGGCTATGAGAGAAGAGACGAGCGCCCGTGCTTGGCTGCGTGTTAGCCTTGAGAATGTCTTCCAAATTCGGAACTCAATTTTTCGATTGAGACATAGGTAAAAACAAATAGATAGAGCCGTTCTAATGACGCTCTACTTGTTGCTAGTGTATATTGTGACTGTAGACCAAAAAGGACACTATTGTGGTCAATGCGCCAATAGCCGCCAGCAGAAAGGCTCGTCGGGAAGTCCGACGATTTTTGATGTTCAGACCGATCGATGTCGTGATCAGTGTCCATAAAATCAAAAAAGCCAGAAGTAGCAATGTGTAGACGGGTTTGGATAGGTCATAGCCACCTCCACCAATTGAGGGGGACTGAGGCGGTGTTGGATTCAGCAACCAGTTGAAGCCACCTGTCACTAGAGCGAAGATAGCTATCCAGAAGAAAAATAGACGATCTTTCAACTTTGACTCCCCGGATGACGAATAGGTTCTGATTGATGCGCCATTGAACTCTCATCCGGTAACGATTAGGGCTTCATTGGTTTTGATACGCCAATTGACAGGTCAAATGCAATCGGCAGAAATGTAAGTTTCATTCAGCTACTCAGCTCGTCGGCTCAGAGCTGCACCATTCAAACATTTGGGTGATACATTTGCTTTGTGCCATTCTCATATGTGTGCGAACCAGCTACCTGGTCCAATCCAGTTTAGACAAGGTCCATGCATCGAAATGAATGACGGCATATCGAACCCCATTGCAGGGGTGAGGAGCGATCATCTGGCGGATGATGTGGTTCTGGATTACAATCATCCAATAAACGCAAACATCTATCTTACAGTAGGGTCAGCGCGTCATTAGCAGGCGCGGGTATTGATTCAATTATCAACGCTGACGCATCAATTTGGGCCGGAGGATTTGCCAATGTCGTTGTTAACTATTAGTTCTCGGAGTTGTTCAGAGAATATTGGTCCATCGATGGTCCTGCGGGTATCACAAATTCTATTGTTGGCTGCCGGAATGTTGTCCGGCTCTTCCCAGACAGCTTGGTCGCAGGAGACAGATGCAATGTCGGCTAAAACGTCTGATCCTCGCGTGCTGGGCTGGATGGAAGGTGCTCCTCCGGCTGAAGATAAGATTATTCGCTTTTCTGATCCCGATTATTTTAGTTTTCCGAAAATGCGCTGGACCGTCTGCCATTTTCGTCAGTTAATGCCGACGATGAATGTCAGCCGTGGCATAGGTGCTCCAGCGCCTTTGGTGCAGCAGCCTGATCCAGCGATTGATGCCGTGACTTTCAACCCGCTGGGCAGCGATAAAACAATGACGTGGGCACAGTCATTTGATGAGAACTATACCGATGGGATCATTGTTCTGCATCGGGGCGTGGTTGTCTATGAGCGCTATTCCGGCTGTCTGGACGTTTCAGGTCAGCATGGGGCAATGTCCGTAACCAAATCAATTACTGGTTTGCTGGGTGAGATGCTGGTGGCGGATGGTACGCTCAATGAAGCGACAAAAGTCAGCAGCCTTGTGCCAGAGCTTGCGAAAAGTGCATTTGGAGATGCGACTGTCAGGCAGGTATTGGATATGACCACAGGCTTGAAGTACAGCGAGGATTACAGTGATCCGAATGCGGATGTTTGGATATACTCGGCGGCAGGCAACCCTTTGCCGAAGCCCTCTGATTATAATGGGCCGCGCAGCTATTTCGACTATCTGAGAATGGTCCGTAAACAGGGTGAGCATGGAGAAGCTTTTGGCTATCGGACTATAAATTCTGATGCGCTTGGCTGGATTATTGCGCGCGTTACGGGAAAGTCTGTTGCAACGCTATTATCGGAACGTATCTGGAGCAAATTGGCGACTGAGCAGGATGCCTATTATACGGTCGATTCCATCGGGACACCCTTTGCTGGCGGCGGGTTCAATGCCGGATTACGCGATATGGCGCGTCTGGGGCAGCTATTGTTGAATGATGGTGTGATCAACGGCGAGCGTCTTATACCTGTCGCTGCCATTGCCAGTATCAAGGGCGGCGGCGATAAGAAGGCATTTGAAAAAGCTGGATACAAACTACTGCCAGGTTGGAGCTATCGCGGCATGTGGTGGGTTTCGCACAATGCAGATGGAGCTTACACGGCGCGCGGAGTACACGGACAGGCGCTTTATATAGACCCCAAAGCTGAAATGGTGATTGCGCGTTTCGCCTCACATCCGCAGGCCGGAAATGCGCATAATGATCCAACCTCTTTGCCTGCATATCAGGCGGTTGCAGATTATCTCATGCAAAAGCCGGAGCCTTGATAGAGGCACCGGCTGATACACATGATTAGTAATGCTCCATAGCTTCCTGCCGGATAACGGAGCTCATTCCTTCTGAGAGAATGGCCGTCAGCATATCATTGAGTTCAGTGCCGAAGGCCCCACTCGTCAATATGGCTGGAAGAATGTCAGGACAGACGAGCGCTACTGCACGAATAATATCGTCTGGTGTTTCCACGGCTTTCAACGCAGTCTGAAGCTCAAGTGCTTTCGGGTCGTTGAGCGGTATAGGCTGGCCGTCGTGATCCTTTTGAACGAGATAAGCGAGCCAGGCAGCCAACGAAAATACAAAAGGGCGTATCGATCCACCAGCCGCAATTGTCTCCAATGCCGGAGCCGTTATGCGTTGGGGAAGCTTTTGTGTCCCATCCATTGCGATCTGTGCTGTAGAGTGGGCAATCGCCGGATTGGAAAATCGTTCGGCCAGGGCAGATGCATAGCCGTCGAGATCAATAGTTAGTCCCTTCACAGTTGCCGCGGCTGCTGCAAGATGGCGCTGAACGAGAGCGGCATGGTCGGGGTCTGCCATCACATCGCGCACAAATGTTTTGCTCGACAACTGACCACTGTATGCCAGCATGGAATGGGCACCGTTCAGCATCCGAAGTTTCATGCGTTCATATGGAGTAACGTCATCGACAAACAGGACGCCTGCGCATTCCCATTCTGGTCGCCCAGCGCAAAACTGATCCTCGATTACCCATTGAGTGAAAGGTTCGGTCTCTACCGCAGCATGGTCTTCCCGCCCGGTTAGCTCAGCCGCAATTCTTGCTGTATCGGCATTGGAGGCTGGTGTGATGCGATCCACCATGGATGATGGAAAGCTGACATTGTTTTCTATCCAATTGGAAAGCTGCTCTCCGCGGGTTTCCCGCGCGAAACTCAATACTGCGTTACGCAGTTTCTGGCCGTTATGAGATAGGTTGTCACAGCTTAACACAGTGAATGGCGGCAATTCCGACAGCATGCGGCGGGCGAGCGCCGCGACAATCAGGCCGATCACACCGCTTGGGGCATCAGGATTTGCAAGATCGGCAACGACAGCAGGATGGATGCGATCCAGCTGACCATCACTGGTGATGCCATATCCTTTTTCTGTCACCGTCAGACTGACAATGCGGCAGTTGGGCGATGTCATGGCGACCAACGCATCACGATGGACATCAGGCCCGGCCAATACTGTTTCCAACGCTCCGATCACACGCGCTTCGGTAACCGCGCCGCGTGTGATCATCGTGTAGCGACCGTTCTGCGGGTTCAAACTGTCAGCAACTGCCGTTCCACGCAGCGACACACCGATTACGCGCCAATCTCCACCTTTTTGCGCCAGAACAGTATCGGTATAAGACAGCAGATGGGCACGGGCAAAATTACCAAGCCCCAAATGAACGATACCGGCCGCATGGTTTTCCGGTGTATAACCGGGCCATGTGGCTGGAGCTCCTTCATTCGCTAGTGCTGATAGCCTTATCATTCAACGACCCTGACATCCGGATGTGACAGCGCGGTCATGATCCCACGCAACTCCGCCAGGCCTTTCAACCGACCGATGGACGGATACCCCGGTTGTGCCCTCCGGTTCAGATCGTCAAGAATATCCTGACCATGATCGGGGCGCATAGGAATTTGCCAGTCTTTACGACCGGCGGCTTTGCGCCGATTTTCCTCCGCCAGAATGGCCGCTATCATTGCAACCATATCAGTGTGACCTTCGAGGTGAGCCGCTTCATGGAACGAACCGCCAAGGTGAGGATCTTCAAGCGCAACGTTGCGCAGATGCAGGAAGTGCACCCGTTCACCCAGACGTTTCATCATGCCCGGCAGATCATTATCGGCTCGTGTTCCCAACGATCCGGTGCATAGCGTGATGCCATTTGCTGGAATGTTCACCGCGTCCATCACCGCTTTGTAATCAGCTTCGGTAGACATGATGCGTGGCAACCCCAGAAGCGGAAACGGAGGATCATCCGGGTGGCAACACAAACGTACACCGAGTTCTTCTGCCAGCGGGCTTACCTCGGCTAGAAAATCGATCAGGTGTCCCCTGAGGCGCTCAGGTGAAATATTGTCGTAATTTGCCAGGTGAACCTTCACGTCCTCCATAGACATGCGTTCGGCAGCACCGGGCAGGCCGAACACGACATTGCCGGAGAGCTCGAGACGCCGAGCGTCAGACATCTCCGCAAAACGCTTGCGTGCCGCCTCGAGAACCTCTGAGCTGTAATCGTCTGATGCACCTTCGCGCTGTAGAAGAAACAAATCGAAGGCAGCAAAATCAATGGCGTCGTAGCGCATGCAAGTTGCGCCATTTGGCAATCGATAGGCCAGATCGGTACGCGTCCAGTCAAGGATAGGCATAAAATTATAACAGATGACCTCGATCCCCGCGTCGTGCAGGTTGCGCATTGAGGTCTTCCAGTTTGCGATATGCGTCTTCCAGTCACCCGTCTGGCGTTTGATGTCCTCGGACACAGGAAGGCTCTCGACGACCTCCCACCTCAGACCGGAAGCATCCCCGTTCTTCATACTGGCGATATCTGCTTTTCGCTTCTCAATTTCCACCGGCGACCAAACCGAACCGGTTGCAACATGGTGCAGGGCCGTCACGACACCTTCTACTCCCGCCTGCAACATATCATCGATGGATACCAGGTCCTTGGGGCCGAACCAGCGCCAGGTCTGTCTCATATTGTCGTCTCTCTATTTTCAGTGCCGTGCGGATGCGTTGGCAAAAGTAATTTGAACTTTGACCGATTGCGATCGGTCGATAGCTGCGCGAAAGGCGGCAAGCGCTTCGGTGATGGGCAGCGTGGCAGTAATGATCGGGCGTGGATCGATTGCATGTGATCCGATAAGGCGCACGGCTTCAGCGAATTCAGTATCGAAACGTTGCGAGCCGATGAACTGGATTTCCTTGCCGACCATCACGTTCAGAGGCATTGTCGTTGGCCCGGCGACCCCCACCTGCACCATTGTGCCGAGTGGGCGCAGACACGAAATTGCATCATTGATTGCAGGTGCTGCGGCAGAGCATTCGAACACCAGATCAACCTTGCCCTTACCTTCTTTCCATCGGTCGAGCCCGGTCGGGTTGGTTGCAATATTGACTGCGTGATTGGCTCCCATTTTTGCGGCAATGGCCAGCGTCGCGTCCTGAATATCTGTCACGATAATTTCAGCGGCGCCCCGCATTCGCGCTACCGCCACGCAAAGTGCCCCAATAGGGCCAGCACCAGTAACGAGCACAACCTTACCCGTCAGACTGCCAGCGATTGCCTCACCGCGGTTGGCTGCATGAAGGCAAACTGCCAGCGGTTCCGAACAGGCCGCCGCACCCGGATCGATGTCATCGGGAACAGCGAAGCATTGATCCGCAGCAATTACCATTTTGTCGCGAAACATACCCTGCTCGTGTGGAAGATACATTGCGGAGCCTTTGAAACGCATCGCAGTGCAATGGCGCGGCAATCCTTGCTGGCAAAAACTGCAACTACCGCAGGGCTGCGATGGGTTCATTGCAACGAGCTGGCCGACGGCGAGGCCGGCTACGCCTTCGCCAAGTGCTGCGATCCGTCCGGAAGCTTCATGTCCGAGGATGATGGGTTCCCGGACACGAATGGTGCCAATGCCGCCTTCCAGCCAGTAATGTAAATCCGACCCACAAATGCCGCCAGCCTGAACAGCCACCATCACCTCACCGGGGCCTGGTGCTCCGAGTGGTCTGTTCTCGATCCTCAGATCATCCTGTGCATGCAGGCAAATTACACGGGTGTTGGGCAATTCTGTCATTGCAACCTCATGGCATCAATGTGTTTGGCAGCCATGTCGCCAGAGGCGCAAAATAACTGACCATCAGAAGAACGATAATATTGGTGATGATGTAGGGAATGATGGCCCTGATCACCGGTGACAGTGGCAGTCTTGCAATATTAGACGCAACGAACAGGCAGACACCGACGGGGGGTGTCGTCAGGCCGATCATCAGGTTCAGGACTGCAAAACAGGCGAAGTGAATAGGGTCGATGCCGACCGCTATCGCCAGAGCCTGCAAAGGTACGAACAGAATGATCAGAGCCGCAATCGTTTCCATGAACATGCCAACGAACAGAAGCAGAATGTTAATCAGCAGAATAACGAGAAACTTGTTGTCGGTAATGGAGAGAACGCCATTTGCCAGTGTCTGCGGAATGCGCTCTGCGACCAAAATCCAGCCAAAGACATTCGCAGTGCCGACCAGCACCAGAATGCCAGCCGAGCTGATTGCGCTGTCGATGATGATCTTGGGGATACGGCTTACCGGCAATTCCCGATAAATGAACAGGCCGACGAGGGCTGCATAAAGACATGCCACCACGGCAGTTTCTGTTGGTGTGGTGATGCCGATCAGCAGTCCGCCGACAATCAGGGCGGTCATTGCAATTGCCCAGATCGCTCCTGTGAACGACGAGAACAACTCGCGGACCCCTTTCCAATCTTCGCGGGGGAAGTTCTTCTTCTTTGCGATGAAATAGGTTGTGACCATCATCGCAAAACCCATCAATAATCCGGGCATTGCACCGGCGAGAAACAGTTTCCCAACTGAAAGGCCGGAGAGCGATCCGACAATAATCATGGGAACGCTCGGTGGGATCATGGGGCCAACTGTCGATGAGGCAGCGGTGACTGCAGCCGAGAAATCAGCGGGGTATCCAACTTTCTTCATGCCGGGGATCATCATGCCGCCAACCGACGCTACGTCAGCGACCGCTGTTCCGGAAATGCCGCCGAAGAGCATGGATGCTGCGATATTGGCTTGTGCAAGGCCGCCGCGCATCCAGCCGACCAGAGCATTGGCAAAGCGAATGATCCGCTCGGTAATGCCGCCAGAATTCATGAGATTTCCAGCCAGAATGAAGCCAGGAATGCAAAGCAGCACGAAACTGTCCATCCCTGCGTACATTTTCTGAGGGATAACAACGAGTGGGATGTCCGCAAACAGTAGATAGGCCATTGAAGACAGGCCCAATGTCACGGCAACGGGCAAGCCGATGGCAAGGCCCAGAACAAACGTGCCAAGAAGAAGGGTCAGACCCATCAGTTTTCCTCCGAATTGGGGATGGGGCGCCCATCATGGCGGCCTGTCAGCATTTCGATGATGCGCAGAACTGCCCAAAGGGTGAGCGCAACGAAAAGAATAAGCTGCGATGCGTGGATGAAGTCCATGCGCCAGCCGAGAGAAGGGGCCGTTTGACGGCTGCCAATGGTGGTATAATCCCATGCGGCAGGCAGAAGCACGACTGCGAAAACCACTGTCAGGATTGCACTGACCAATCGCAGCAGCCAGGGCATACGACCGGGCAGGCTTTCACATAAGAGGTCAACATTGACCATGTCGCCGCTACGCAAGGCAAGACCTGCGCCCAGCGCGCCGATGTAGAGCAAGCAGAACCTGGTAAGCTCCTCAGTCCAGACCGGAGCAGTGCTCAGAAACGTGCGTGCGTAAACCTGCAGCAAGACTGTGCCCATAAGCACGAGAAATGTTGCGAGTATCAGAAGGCGGCAGACGCCCTCCAATCCTTTGAATGTTTTTGTCATGGTGTCCTCGACAGGTAGCTGCCGGATTTAATCCGGCAGCGCCTTTATCTCAGTCGTTGAAAACCTGTTCGGCCAGAGGGCGGATGTCCTGCGGCACCGATGCGAGAACTGCGTCTTTTGCCTTAGCTGCGAATGCGGCCTGATCGACTTCGACGAATTTTACGCCGCGCGCTTCCAGATCAGTGACGAGTGCTTTTTCGTCTGCGGTGAACAACTCACGCTCATAGGCCTGAGTGCTTTTAGCTGCTTCCTGCAATGCTGCCTGATCTGCTTCCGACAATTTGCCCCAGCTGCGCTCTGATATCGTCAGATAAATCCACGAGCGAACATGTTCGGTCTTGTTGATGACTTTCTGAACTTCATAAAAGCCACCCGATTTGAAGAGAGCGAGCGGATTTTCCTGTCCTTCGATGGTGCCATTCTGAAGCGAGGTGAACACTTCCGAAAAGGCCATAGGGGTCGGGTTTGCACCAAGCGACTGCCAAGCGGCCACAAAAATTGGAACGTTCGGGACGCGGACTTTGAAGCCTTTCAGATCTTCCGGCTTGGTGATCTCGCGGTTGGCCGAAAGATTGCGTGGACCACGCGCGAAATAGGTCAGAGGACGGATACCCGCCTTTTCGATAATTTCGGCTTCGATTTGCTGACCGATATCACCTGATGCAACCTTGTCCATATGTTCAAGCGACTTGTATCCATATGGTAGGGCCAGCAAGGCCGCTTTCGGAGCCCAGTTTTGTAGGCTCTCGCCGGTAATGGTCATGTCGGCGGTGCCGAGCTGCATACCGTTGATGACGTCGATTTCCTTGCCGAGCGATTCATTCGGATAGACTTCAACGGCTACACGCCCTTCGGTGCGAGACTTGACCTCGTCAGCGAATTTCAGCGCGGCTTTGTGCCAGATGTTCTCTTCATTGGCGAGATGGCCGAGCTTGAGAGTAACCTCTTGTGCCAGCGATGTGCCTCCCATCAATGCGAGCATCGCGCAGGTTGCTGCTATGTGCTTAAAATTCCGAAACTTCATTCTTTCCTCCTCTGGAATGATGTCATTGCTGCATTGTGCAGCGCTATAGAAAATACTCGGGCCTCTCCTGCTCAATCACGGGGAGATCAATCAGAATCCCCTGCAGGTGTTGCCGCATGAATTGTTCGGCTCGGGAGGCGTCTCCCGTTGCAATGGCCTCAACCACTTCACGATGCTGGGCAATCAGGCGAGCAACCGGGAAATGCATGCTTGAAAGAAAGCGCACCCGATCCATCTGGGCCTTCATCTCTACGACGACGCGCCAGGCTTTGCCCTTGTCGGCGCCTTCAGCCAGAGTACGATGGAAAATCTCATCCGCATCCATGAAATCCCGGGCCGATCCGCCGATGAGTTCTTCCTGACGAACGAGCTGCACCCGCAGTTCTGTTACAAGCGCAGTGTCGGGGGATTGAGCCAGAAGCTTAACGATATCGGCTTCAACCGCTTCACGCACAAAGCGTGCATCCATCACCGCCTGTAGTGAAATTTTTGCCACAAAGGTGCCGCGTTGAGGGCGGACCTCAAGCAGGCCTTCATTGGCAAGGGTAATGAAGGCCTCGCGCACGGGTTGGCGGCTGACACCATACTGCTGAGCCACGTCTGCTTCGGAAATTCTGGTGCCGGGGGACAATGCATTGTCAATGATGGCAGCCCGCAATGCAGCGTAAAGCTGATCCACCACACTTATGTGCTTTGGTCGCAACAATTGACTTTGCATATTCTTCCTCCTCTTTTTTGACTATACCATACTACCATACCAGTCAATATGGTGATGCTTCGACCTGCCGAGCCATCCACAATCGATACAAGATCACAGCCTGATGCGGGAATTCAGCAGAACAGCATAGGGAAGCATCTGACGGCTGGTTGGAGTTGGACAAGCATCAACTCGGCCGAAAAGGTTAAACGCACCCGGTGATGTGTGTTGCTGGGCGTTACTGACGGGAATGCTTTGGCGTTCGCCAATCGATCAGGTTCAGCGATAGAAGGGATGACAGCTTTTTAAGCCTGAAAAATAGGTTGCGAAGCTTTGTGACTTATCAGATCGAAGTTCTAACAATTTGTTTTAAAAAGCCTATTGCAAGATTTGCTTCCACTATTCGGAATATTCACCCAGCGTTCTACAATATGATTTAGTCACATGTTTTGATGCGGATTGGTGCCGTTTCGTCTTTACCCAATTCGATGCATTTTTGAGCTGCGCAGAAAGTCCAGCCGCCGCCAGTCTTGCCGGAAGCGGCCAGAACGATTTCCTGGCGGGGTGGGATGTGCGGGTGATATTTATACCAACCGTCTTGCAGGACTGCATCTGGGGGAGGGTCCATGCCTGCTCCCGACCCTTTGATACGTGCCTCAGACAGAACCAGCCCTTGAGATGTGACTGCCCAGGATTCTTGCCAAGGCACTTTTTCAACGCTGTGCGTCCATGAAAGCAGAAAGCTTGTGGCGGCGATTTTTATGACGCCGCCAGCTGTTGCAATACAGACCGCCATTTAGCCGGATGACGCGACAACCGATGGTCGCGATCTCCAGAAATGCCAGATAAGGAAAGCTGCGCAGGCAGCAAAGCCCAGTTCATCACTATAAGGATAGGTGGCAAGCATCAGGGCAATTGCGACGAAAGCCCATATGCGTTCCCACATATTCAATGGGGTCCGAAGATGGCCGATCGCTGCCGCACCCCAAAGCAGGATGCTGAGCAGCGCCTTGATGAACATATAGGCGAAGGCTGGCCAGAACCCGATTTTTTCTGAAAGCGGACCGCCTTCCTGCAACATGATGACTGGTTCGTACACGGCCATGAACGGCACGGCAAAGCCTGCGACCGCGATGCGGATCGCCTGCATGCCGATCTTCATTCCCGATACTCGTGCGATTGGAGCAGCTGCAAAAGCCGCAAGAGCAACGGGAGGGGTGAGGTCAGCCATGATGCCAAAATAGAAGACGAACATGTGCGACACCAGCAGAGGTACTTCGAGGTGAAGAAGCGCAGGCCCAGCTATCGAAGAGGTGATGATGTAGTTCGGGATGGTCGGAATGCCCATGCCAAGCACAAGACAGGTAAGCATTGTCAGTACCAGCGAGAAGAACAGCGAGTTTTCTCCGACACTCACAATCACACGCGCAAAAGTCGATCCAGCGCCCGTGATTGCCAGAACGCCGATGATGATACCAACAAGGGCGCAGGCGATGCCCACTGGGAGCGCGTTCTTGGCACCTTCCGCTAAGCTTTGAAGGCAAAGATTAAGCGTCTCGCGGCCACCGCGTACCAGAAAATTGATAGCGACCAGAACAGCGACGAGAACTATAATCAGCGTAATTCCGCGTAAGGCGTAGCCGAATATGTTGAAGGTGGTACCGAAAGCAGCTGCTGACATGACGCCCAGCACCACCCAGAACAGAATCCGCAGGGGCATGGACATGCCGCCGGAAACCGGTACGCCGAGGATGATAAGCGCAGTCAGGCTGAGGCCGACAGTGCCGGCAAAAAGCGGTGTGTAGCCCGAGAACAGGAGCCAAACCAACGCCACGAGCGGCAACACAAGAAACCAGCGTTTTCTGATTGCTTCCAAAGCGCTCGGCATTTCGCTCTTATTCAGGCCCTTCATCTTGAGGCGACGCGCCTCAAGATCAACCATGACGAAGACGGTGATAAAATACAGAATTGCAGGTACGATTGCTGCCTTGACGATATCGACATAAGGCAGGCCGAGCGTTTCAGCCATGATGAAGGCCACGGCACCCATGACTGGAGGCATGATCTGCCCACCCATAGACGCAACAGCCTCAACACCGCCGGCGAATGCAGGGCGAAAACCGGATCGCTTCATCAGCGGAATGGTGAACGCGCCTGTCGTCACAACATTGGCGACGCCGGAGCCATTGATCGTTCCCATGAGCGCGGATGAGATCACGGATACTTTTGCTGGCCCTCCGCGCGAGGCGCCAACTGTTCCCATTGCGATATCGTTGAAAAGCTGGATCATGCCAGCGCGTTCGAGAAATGCTCCGAACAGGATAAAGAGGAAAATATAGCTCGATGAGACGTAGATGGGAGTCCCGTAGATGCCTTCGGTTCCCAGAAAGAGAACTTCAACCACCTGTTCGAAATCATATCCCCGGTGATTTAAAGGATGAGGTAAATACTGGCCGAATAAGCCATATGCCAAAAATATCGCGCAGATGAGCGGCAAGGTCCAGCCCATCATTTTCTTTCCCGCCCAGAAGACGAGCACGACGACGAGAATGCCGATCACAATATCCAGCGTATTGGGCTCACCCGCCCGGATCACAAGGTCTTCGTAGAAAATCCAATGATAAAGGCTGAGCACAAAGGACACGATAGCAGCCAGCCAGAAGGCTGCTCTTTTGGCAGCGACCGTGCTCGCATTCGCATAAAGGCCGAACAGTAGCAGGAGTAGGAATCCGACATGGATGGAGCGAACCACCTGGCTCGGTAATGGCGAATAGGCAGAAGTCCATAGCTGGAAAACGGAAAAAGCCACGGCGATGGCAAACAGGAGTTTCGCTCCTGTGCCGTTGCCCCAGCCAGGAATATGCTCGGCCGATTCGACGGCGTTGTTCTGGCTCTGCGTCATGAACGAACCTTCATCAGATTATACCAGTTAAAACAAACAGCTGCTCCGAAGACCCGATGAGATCAGATCAGATGTGAACTGTTGGAAAAGGGATGAAGCCCGAGTTATCCGGCTCGGGCTCTGATCCTCCGGGTGTGGCAGAGAGACCCTGCCACGATTGCCAGCCGGGCTTATTCGATGCCCTTTTCCTTGTAATAACGCAGTGCGCCAGGATGTATAGGAACCGGCGAGATGATGGTGTTTTTGTCAAGTTTGATTGCTTTTGCCGAAGAATGGGCGGCAGCCAGCTGGTCGAGATTCTCAAACAACCCTTTGGTCATTTGATAGACCAGTTCCTCGTCCATATCGGGACGAACGATCAAATAGTTGATCACGGAAGCCGTTACGACATCCTTGTCCTGTCCGCTGTAAGTATTTGCCGGGATCGTATTGACCTGATAGGGCGCACCGATTTTTTCGATGATATCGGCGGGAACTTCAACCACGTTGATGTCTACGGCGTTGGCGAGATCGCGCAACGAGGCGACACCAAGACCGGACGATTGCAAAGTGGCATCAAGTTGGCGGTTCTTCATAAGCTCAACCGATTCTGCAAAAGGCAGATATTCGATCTTGCTGAGGTCGTCATAGGAAAGCCCCGCAGCTTCCAGAATGGTTCGTGCATTCAGTTCGGTTCCAGACTTTGGCGCGCCGACGGAAAGTCGCTTACCTTTGAGGTCAGCCAGTGTCTTGATGCCGGATTCCCTGGAGGCAACGATCTGAACATAATTCGGATAGATTGCTGCCAGAGTGCTGAGATTGGTGAGTTTCTTTTTGAAGCCAGCGGCTTCATTCCCCTCATAGGCGTCTCGCAAGGAGTCTCCCAGAGTGAACGCTACTTCTCCGCGACCGCTGTTGATAAGGTTGATGTTTTCTATCGATGCTTTGGTCGCCTGAACCGATGGCCGTACGTCAGGAATGCTGGAATAGATTTTTTCCATTGCAACGCCGAGCGGGTAATAAACACCACTGGTGCCACCAGTCAGAATATTCACAAACTCTTCAGCTTTGGCTTGCGCCGCACCCAGAACCAAGCCCAGTGCTGTAGCCAGAGAAACAGTCGTTTTCCGGTTAAAAATTTGCATACTTCCTCCTCCCATCAATAAATGTCGCCGTGGCGCTAAAACCACGACTGAGTTGGGGGATCTTGCAGATCGTTCCCCCACTGCATTTTAAAATGTCCTCCCTAGGAACTGGGGAAACGCTATAGCATTATTCGGAGAATCCCAAATGTTTTTGGCCATTATTATTTGGCCAGTATAATTCTCTCAATTGACTTCATGATAATGCGATTTTGATATCCGTTCTTCAATGAATTAAAGAACGGAATCAAACTATCATTCCAGAATGAATATATGTGGTTACGACGTTATTTCTCAGACCAGATAGAATAGTCTATTTTATCTTTTAGTTCGGGGAAATTGTCGGGATCAAAGCGCGGTTCACCTGATTTTTGCTGATTGAAATAATCTTTGGTGATTTTGACGACTGTCCCTGACAGAAGCACGATAGCGATCAAGTTGACCGATGCCATCAGACCCATCGCCGCGTCGGCCATGTTGAACACTGTTGCGACGGTCGTATAGGCACCCCAGATTACCATGATCAGAACAGCCGCACGCAGAGCGCCGATTGTCCCCCGATTGTCGAGTTTCAGGAAAACCATCGCGTTTTCTGAATAGGCGTAATTTCCGATGATTGAGGTGAAGGCGAAGAAGAAAATGGCAATCGCAATAAAATAGCGACCGGCCTCTCCAATGTGTACCACCATTGCTTCTTGTGTCAGTGGTGTTCCGGTCAGCTCCGAACCCGGTGTCATGACGCCTGACAGCAGGATCATGATGCCTGTGGCGGTACAGATCAGGATTGTGTCGATGAATACGCCAAGAGCCTGCACAAAACCCTGGCTCGAAGGGTGGTGAGGTGAGGGCGTGGCGACGGCTGCAATGTTAGGCGCGGAACCCATACCGGCTTCATTTGAAAACAGACCACGCTTGACGCCGTTCAGCATGGCTCCTGCAATACCACCCGCAGCCTGCTCAATACCAAAAGCACTCTTGACGATAAGGGCAATCACTCCGGGTACGGCAGTAATATTTGCGACAATTACATAAAGAGCCATACCAAGATAAGCGATGGCCATGAACGGTACGACGTACTCGGCAACCTGTGCGATCTGGCGAATACCGCCGAAGATCACGATCCCTGTCAGTACGGCAAGTGTAACGCCGACCCAGATTTTTTCGATGCCGAAAGCGCCCTGCACAGCGTCAGCGATGGAGTTTGCCTGCACTGCGTTAAACACAAGTCCGAATGCAATAATAAGGCAAACCGAAAAGATGGCGCCGGCCCACGGAGCATTCAAACCACGTGAGATGTAGAAGGCAGGACCACCACGATACTGGCCATTGTGATCTTTGATTTTATACAGCTGCGCCAGAGCGCTTTCGGAGTAGGCAGTTGCCATACCCACGGTGGCGACGACCCACATCCAGAATAAAGCGCCCGGACCACCCAGAAACAGAGCCACAGCTACGCCAGCGAGATTTCCTGTGCCGACCCGCGATGCGAGACTGGTGCAGAGTGCCTGAAACGGTGTGATGCCGCTGGCGTCATTTGCCGGTGCGCGCATGACTGACCGGAAGAACTCCGGAAAATGTCTGAACTGTATGAACCCAAGGCGAAATGTAAAATATAATCCCACTGCGATAAGGCCATAAAGGAGAATATAGCTCCAGAAGATCGTGTTCAGAAAGTCGATGATTGCATTCAGTATGGTCACGACGATCTCCTTTTAACAGGCATGTGATGAATTGATATTTATTCATGTCGCATGAGTTCATGCGTGGAGTATCTCAATTTTTATTATAGAAATATCTTAATTAGCGAATACGAATTAAATGTCCAGCCGTTGGGCAATCAGCCCACAGAGCCCAATAACATAACAGCCGATTATAGATTACACCTCTCTGATTCAAGGTCTATCTGCGTTACCACCGCAGCAAAAGACGGCCGCCGATCATGCCAAGCAGTCCAGTGATGGCGATGCCGAGCGTATACCAGATCGCGACAAACGGAATCCCTGTCTCGGGGCAATGGAGCGAATAGACAAGAACGCCACTTCCGCCTGATAAGATGCCTGCGGCGAGACCTGCAAGCGCCGGATTAGCAGGAGCCAGCCTGCGCATAGCTGCAAGAAGCGATGCCAACATGGGCGAAGATATGAGAACGATCAGCCATGGGCAGACGAGCGCGGTACGTCCCCACACCAGCACATCCTTCTGTTCAGGCAAAGCATTTCCCCATTGATACAGTGCGACCCCAATCAGGCAAACAAGAAGCAGTGCTAAAGGCAGCCAGTTCATCCGGGCATGGATCGGTCGGGACAAGGCAAAAATTGCGGGAACCAAAATCAAAAGCAAGAATGTGGCATAGGCAAGCTTGGTCCAGAAGGCAGCCGTTGTCATAGCCAGAGACAGATCATGACGAACACCTAACAATAGGAGCATGATGACAAGCCCGGCTGCTATGCCACCGCCAGCATGGCGCAAAAACAGCAGGCGCATGGCGTTCGACGCAACGGGTTTAACGTCAACTGCCAGCCGGTTGATCAGGTTATCAGTCATTCTTTTTACCCCCGAACTTTTGGGCAAGTGTCGCTAGACCCCGATGTATGGCTACTTTGACTGCGCTTTGGCTCATGCCTGTGGCCTGCGCAGTATCGTCAATGGATTGCCCTTCGATCTTTACCTTGCGGATCAGTCCGGCAGTACGCTCTGGTATATCGTTCAGCATTCTGTCCACATCCATGCGGGCATTTGTGGCATCCGCTTCATCGGGAAACAGAATGTCGTCCTCGAGCGATGTGGTCGCTCGCCGTCCCTGTCGGCGCAGATGATCGAACAGTTTGTGACGGGCTATTGCGCTGACCCAGGGCATGAAAGGCAGATCACGATCATAAGTTATGCGTCGGGTGTGGATCGCCAGCAGCGTTTCCTGCATCAGATCCTCAGCTTCCGTGCCGCCACTGAAAAGACGTCGCTGGAAATAGGACGTGAGAAGGCGTGATAATTCGCCAAGCAGCGTCCGGTAGGCCGCTTCATTTCCATCCAGCGCCAGTAACATCAGGCTCTTTAACCTCTCTTCGCTCGAATAGGTCAGATTGCAACTCCTACTCACCGGCTTATTCGTGAAAGAAACGGAAAAGGTTACATATTCCGGACAGATGATCACATCGGCGTGATTGATGTAACCATTTTCCTCTGCCTGACGAAACTCTTCTCGTCACGCGCCATTGGCGCGAAGATCAACAGGAGTATCGTTATGACCATCAAACAGAACATCGTTGTCCTCCCGGCACTTGCCCTGCTTGCAGGCCTTTCTTTCATGCCGGCTTCTTTTGCGCAAGACGCGATGAAAACCGATGCCATGAAGTCTGACACCATGAAGTCTGACACCATGAAGTCTGGCGCGATGAAGACGGACACTATGAAAAAGGACTCCATGGGCAAGCAGGACGCCATGAAGGGCGCCGCCATGCAAAAAGATACCAAGAAGAAGATGAAGAAGCATGGCGACAAGGCAATGAAGAGCGATGCCATGAAATCTGACACCATGAAATCGGATACCATGAAGAAGCCACAGTAATCGCCATTGCCCGCTGGTCTTCCCTCAGACTGGCGGGCGTTTTGCTGGAGCGCAATGCTATGGGACAGCTCGTATATCGTCAGCGTTTGCTGACACGCATCACACACTGGGTTTGGGCCGCGTGCCTCTTTTTCCTTCTTTTGTCGGGATTGCAGATATTCAACGCGCACCCGACGCTCTATCTCGGCAATGAATCCGGTTTTAGCTATGACAATGCGGTTCTTGCGATTTATGCCGTCGATGGTGAACACGGTCCTGAAGGCCGCGTCGACATTCTGGGCCAGACAATTGGCACGACTGGCATTCTGGGCGTAACAGGCACAGCGGATACGCCACACTATCAGGCCTTTCCGCCAGCATTGACCATTCCGTCGTACCGCGATCTTGCTACTGGGCGGATAGTCCATTTCTTTTTTGCATGGCTGCTTGTGACCACACTCGCACTATGGCTTGCGGGCAGTATTCTTAACGGACACCTGAAGAAAGACATTCTGCCGTCCGTTTTAGATATTCGCCGTTTGCCGCGCGATATGCTTGACCATCTGAAGTTTCGCTTTGAACACAGAAAGTCCTACAACCCGTTGCAGAAGCTGACCTATTTTGCCGTCTTCTTTGGGCTTTTCCCATTGATTGTGGTTACAGGTCTGGCGATGTCTCCGGGTGTCGACGCAGTGTTTCCGCTGACTGAGTGGCTCGGGGGAAGACAGACCGCACGAACGCTTCACTTTACAGCCGCTTTGTTACTTGTGTTGTTCTTCCTGGTTCATATCGCAATGGTGCTTGCCGCAGGTCCCATCAACGAACTGAAATCAATGATTTCCGGATGGTACCGTATCGACCGGTCCGAAGACGAAACGGAAAAGCTGCCATGACCAAATTCCAGCTATCCAGAAGACGTTTCCTGAGCGTCACCGGGGTCGCCGCATCATCCGTTCTTCTTAGCGGTTGTGACGCATTTGACTTTATCGGCGAAAATGAAAGCACCACCCGGCGTGTGCTCCAAAAGGCGAATGATCTGACCTATGCAGTCCAACGCGGGTTGCAGGGCAGGGACGCTTTGGCAAGAGAATATAGCGAAAGTGAAATACGACAGGGACAGAAGCCTAACGGCGAAACAAACCCTGAAACAGAAGAGTATGAAGCTCTACGGGCTGGGAATTTTGCCGATTATCGCTTGGAAGTACATGGTCTTGTGGAGGCTCCCCTTCGCATTTCTCTGGAGCAGTTACGCAATATGCCTCAACGCACCCAGATCACGCGCCACGACTGTGTTGAAGGCTGGAGCACAATTGCCAAATGGTCTGGAGTTCCCTTAAGCCAGATACTCGATCTTGTTCGCCCCCTTGCGTCTGCACGTTATGTGGTCTTCCACTGTTTTGATGCGGTACAAACTATAAGCGGCCCCGCCTCGTTCTACGGCAGTATAGATCTGATTGATGCGCGTCATCCGCAGACTATGCTGGCTCACGGCCTCAACGGCGGTACTTTACCGGTAGAGAACGGTGCTCCCCTCCGCCTGCGCGTCGAACGACAACTTGGGTACAAAATGAGCAAGTATATCAAATCTATAGAACTCGTATCCGGCTTTGCGAACATAGAGGGCGGAAGAGGCGGCTATTGGGAAGATCAGGGATATGATTGGTATGGAGGGATTTGAAGGCAGATGGCTGCTTCTCCCGTTTAGTTGATTGCTAGCAATCTCGTGGCTGAGTGATGAAATTATGAAAGCGTCACATTGACGAAATTGAACCAGCCACCAAAGATGTCCTTCATTGAGACGATGAACTTAAGGGGGCAAAGTCGCGCCAGCCGGTAAAAAGATATTTGTTCTCCAATTCCAGCGGAATGGAAGTTTAAAGCGCTTTACGATCGGAGCGTTTGCAGCGCCATGGTCTGCGGATGCAGCTCGCGATGCAGAAAAAACCTATGGGACGTGCGTTTAAAAATACTCGTTGAGCTATGATTGTATGATGGCAATGGCATTCGAGAAGCACTTCTTGGCAGTAGTACCAAGCCTGTCATTTCGTCCAAAGCGAACTGCAAAAAAACGCTATCTGCGACTTCCAAGCTTACAAAGATCGTAACCGCGTCGAACGTGTATTCAACAGAATAAAGCAATTCTGTCGCATTGCCACTCAATATGACAAAACCAGAAAATCTTTCGAGGCAGTCCTAGCTATTGCGGCCGTAAAAATATGGTTGCATGACTTTGCCAGCAGGGTCTAACATAACAAATGCGTTGACGGTAGATTCGGAAAAAACTCGGAAAGTATTTAAGAATTATACTGTGAACTATTCATTATTATTTTTAATTTACTTTTATCAAATGATTGAATTGTTGCTGATCGGGTCAATCAATTCGTTTCTAACGCTGCTTTGCACAACCATCACCTTACAATCTGGATCAAACTGAGTTGGAGTATAGCTCTATCCAGCGGGAAAGCTGTCCATTTCCCATTTTATACGAGCCTATGATAAGTTTGCTCTTTCATTGATAAGATGGGCAGCCGAGCGCTAGTTTATTGAAAGAGATCCGGCCGGTGAAGTAATTCCATTCTGGTTCGGCGTATATGTCCACCGAGGATCAGGCCAGCATGAGTAGCGTCTTTTCTTTTAAGTGCGTCAACTAACAGCCAATGCTCGTGGTGAACAGCCGATCGGTCGTTCAATTCCACTGAAAGCGCATATGCTCTCCGATATTGTTGGGTTGAGTTCCAGAATTGTCGTATCATTTGAAGCAGGGTGAGCATTCTGGCACCCTGATAGCTTAGCAAATGAAACTCACGGTCGAGATGAAGGAACTCATCAATGTCCTGGGCATCTCTGATCTCTGTGACGAGCTCTTCAAGCCTGGTTAATGTTGCATCGGAGAGATTTTGACAGCTTTCTCTCAGAGCCAGCGGTTCCAGTTGTTCGCGGATCTTGTAGATTTCCACACATTCCGATTGATCAAGTTTGGAGACCCAGGCTCCGCTGTTGGGAACAAGCGTAATCAACCCCTCGCTTTCCAGCTGACGTAGGGCCTCGCGTATTGGAATGCGGCTGGCATTATAGGTAGACGCAAGGGCTTCCTGCCTTAGACGGCTGCCGGGCTTTAACTCGCCCTTTAAAATAGCGTCACGCATCGCATCAGTTATGCGATTACTGGCAACTGCCGATGACGTTTGATTTTCAGTGAGCATTAAAAAGCTCCGCGCCTATGACTTTAGATTCTGATTGATAACTATATAAGTTTATCTAGCCGGTTCAACGGGGGACCATAGATGCCTCACAGTGTCTTTTTCGTAAGCTTTTCCGCTAGGGAAAGAGACAAGCTCGAGCTGCATACCCCAAGGGGTTAGAAAATAGATCCATGTTTGCCCCGCACTTGGCCCCATTTCGCGAACCACTGGATCTCCGAGCATTCGAATTTTTTTGCTACGCAAGTAGTCTGTTGCCGTTTGGATATCATCTACATAAAACGCCAGATGATGGCCTCCGACGTCGCTGTTTCGAGGTTGTTGAACGCTTTGATCTGGTGCGGTGTATTCAAAAATCTCGAAATTGGAACCGTATCCGCAACGTAGAAATGCGAGTTGTTTCATTATTGTTCGTGGATGAACGTTTAATTGCCGTTCCATCCAGTCGTCGTCTGACTGAAATGGCCCCAGCTTATAAAATAATTCGCACCCCAAGATTTCTGTAAAGAAGTCGATGGCCTCTTCTAGGTTGGGCACTGTAAAGCCAACGTGCTCCATCCCGCGCATTCCAGGAAATTTGTTCGTTTCCATGGGCATTTCTCCCCCTCAGTAAAATAGTCTTTAGATAATTGTATTCAATATGACGATTCTAATAGCATTAATCTAGATATAAACCTCAGTTTATGCAAATATGTATCCAATTAATGATTTTGATCGTCATTGATATTAAACACACGCAGCGCTTTCACGTGGCGTCAAACGATAAACATATAGGGGAAATCATGAACATCACGAGCTATGATCCAAAAGACGGGATTGCCTTTATGCATGGAGAATATGTGCCGTTGAAGCAGGCTTGCATCCCCATTACCGATCGCGGTTTTGTTCGGTCAGATGCCACTTACGACGTGACGCATGTCTGGAATGGCCATTTTTTCAGGCTTGAGGATTATATAGAGCGCTTCCATCAATCGATGGAGGGCCTGCGCATGAAACTTCCCTATAGCAACACTGAAATTGCCGAAATTCTGCATGAGTTGGTTCGTCGTTCTGGATTGAAGAACGCTTATGTGCAAATGACCTGCACACGCGGAGTACCCAAACCCGGTTCGCGCGACCCCCGGGAATGTGAAAACCGCTTTTATGCGTTTGCTCAGCCATTTGTCTGGATCGCCAACGATGAACAACGCGCCAATGGCCTGAGCATGATTGTATCTTCCGTCCGGAGAATTCCCCCGGAATCGGTTGACCCTCGTATCAAGAATTTTCACTGGCTTGATCTCACGATGGGAATATTTGAGGCTTATGATAAGGATGCGGTTGTCTCCGTGCTCACCGATGGCCAGGGGAACCTTACCGAAGGGGCCGGATTCAATATTTTCCTTGTTAAAGATGGCAAGCTTGCCACGCCCGATAAAGGTATTTTTGAAGGTATGACACGACGCACGGTTATTGAGCTCGCACAAGAGGTTGAACTCGATGTTGAGGTTCGCCCTGTGAAAGTTGAAGAACTGGAACACGCTGACGAGATTTTTATAACGTCGACTGCGGGTGGTATTATGCCGGTCACGAAAGTAGATGGCCAGATATATGGCAATGGGAAACCCGGGCCGATCACGGCGAAGGTTTATGAACTATACTGGGGCAAGCATGATGCCTTGTGGCGGTCGGATGAAGTTATCTATGCGGAACAAATTTAAGCGACACAAAAATTTTTGATAAGGAAAGGCGGCACTTGTGCCGCCTTTTATTGAGCGTAATATTAAAACTAGACTAGCAATGTTAGGGGCTGCTCCAGCGCAGACTTGAATACTTTAAAGAAGTCCCCAGCCAATGCTCCATCAATTGCCCGATGGTCGACCGACAAAACGCAGGTTACACAATTGGCGGCAACCAACTCGTCACTTTTGCATACAACTCGACGTTCAACCGCTCCAACTGCCAGGATCATGCTCTGTGGAGGATTGATAATGGCTGAGAATTCACTCACGCCATACATTCCGAGATTGGAAATTGAAGCACTTCCCCCTTCAAATTCTGAAGGGGATAGTTTCCCACTGCGCGCTTTCATTGCAAGAGAACGCACCTCGGAAGAAATGGCGCTCAGACTTTTTCTGTCGGCGTTCCGGACAATAGGCGTAATCAGACCACCATCCGTGGCTACTGCGACAGCAATATCTACCTGTGTCAACGCAATCATTGCGTCGTCATTCCAAACGATGTTTGCCTGTGGTGTCTGCGCCAATGCATAAGCGAAAGCTTTAATCATGAAGTCGTTTATTGAAATCTTTTCCGCTATTCCGGAGGCGTTAATTCGCGTGCGTAATTCCAGAATGTCGTCAACGACGCATTCAGTTCGCAAGTAAAAATGTGGTATCGTGGCTTTGGATTGACTGAGACGACGCGCTATGGCCTTGCGCATAGGGCTGTGCGGAATTCGTTCTCCATCGATGGCGAATGATATCGCGTTAATTGCATCGAACTTTGAGATAGTCGACGCTGGGGTTACGACTTGCTTTTTCTTCAACTCGCGTTCGATATCAATCCGCACGATTCGTCCGCGTGGACCACTTCCCTCTAAACCGTCGAAATCAAGGCCATTCGCTCGTGCGAGTCTTCGGGCGAGAGGAGATGCCTTTGTTCGAAGTTCTTGTTCTGTGATATTCTCTTGCTGTGCAACTGGATTTGAATTGAATTCTCTGTTTATGCTTTCTCCTCGGGCAGTTTGTTTGGCGTCAGTTGGTATTGCTATGCTGGTTGATCTGAGGTTGAAATTTGCATAATCGTCTTTGTTAGCAAACAGGATGCCAAGAGTTGAACCAACAGGCACATTTTCCTCGCGGTCCAAAAATGTGACTCCCCCGAGAATGCCGGATACTGGCGCCTCCAGTTCCATTGTCGCTTTGTCTATTTCGATTTCGGCGATGACTTCCTGTTTTTCCACCGCATCGCCGTCCCGCTTTAACCAGCGCGCCAACGTTCCGCTCTCCATGCCAGCGGAGAGGGACGGAAGTTTGATTTCATGTGGCATCGGTCGGTCCTTCTGATCGGAATATGCGTTAAAGCAAATGGTTGGATCATTGATCTCGTTCAATCAGATCGGAAAGCGCGCTAAATCGGGAGGCCCTGTGCGCTCATCGCGTTGCGCAAACCGTCAGCCACATCTGCCGGACGCGCGCAGGCCGCGGCTTCCAGGACCTTGGAAATGCTTGGAGATGCTTCACCGCCATGTACGCGAGCAACGGGTTGATCCAGCCAGTCAAAGCAGCGATTTTGTATCTCGCCGGCAAGAAGTCCGCCATAAGATGTACCAAGTGCCCCTTGTTCTACTATCAGTACATTTCCAGTTTTGCGAACCGAAGCTTCGATTGTCTCCCAGTCGATCCCTGCACGATCAAGTGACCGAAGATCGATGACTTCCGCATCGATTCCAAGTTTTTCTACTTCTTCCAATACAACATGGACCATGTTGAGATAGCTCACGACTGTAAGCTTATCGCCGCATCGCACGATTTTTGCCTTGCCCAGTTCAATGAAGTAGTCAAAGTTTTTCTGAGGGGTCGGGCCGGTTGCTACATATAGGTCGACATGTTCAATGACGAGGACTGGATCCTGGCATTTTAAAGCGGAATTCATGAGGCCGACATAATCAAAAGGAGTCGAGGGGGCGATAATTCGCCAGCCGGGTGAGGTGGCAAATATACCTGCTGGATCCATCAAATGTTGGGATCCATAACCTGATCCCATAGCCACTTTTGTTCTCAGAACAAGCGGCACATTGGTGTCTCCGCCAAACATGTGCCGTGCTTTTCCGATTTGATTGAATACCTGATCTGCTGCGACCCACATGAAGTCTGGATACATAAATTCTACGACTGGTCGAACGCGACCGTCCATGGCCATTCCTCCGGCAACACCAGTGAAGGCGTTTTCGCTGATTGGGGTGCCTAAAATTCGTTTTGGAAACAGTGCAGGTAATCCGCGCGTTGCTCCATTGGTTCCACCTTTCAGACGATGGATATCTTCCCCGAGAATGACGATGCGATCGTCTTGCTCCATTCGTCGCTGCATTACGAAGGATACAGCATCGATAAATTTGCCTTGCGTAACTGTCCCTTCAAAGCTCTCCAGTTCATCGTATTGAACATTGGAGAATTCGGATAAGTCACCGCGAATGCCGAAGTCCCGAAAGCTTTCTTCTGGCCACAAGGATGAGATAATGGTCCTTTTGCCATCAATGTTTTCTGTTAGCTCTGACGTGACATCTTCCATTAGTTGTCGCGCGCGCACACGTAATTCCCTGATTGCTGTCTCACTCAGAATTTGCCGCTCTTGCAGTTCACTTTCCAGCCGCTTTATGGGGTCGCGTTGCTGCCACTCGGCTTCTTCGGCTTTGTCTCTATAACCAAATGCCGAACCGGGCAGGGGTCCGTTCTGGTGAAAATATCGATAGACGTCTGCCTCAATAATCGTAGGGCCATCTCCATTGCGCATATGTTTGATGGCCGCTTCACTTGCAAGCATGACCGCGAGAGGGTCCATACCGTCAACGTTCCAAGCTGGAATGTTGAATGCCAAGCCGCGCGCAGACAGACGTGGTTCAGCCGTTACCTCATCGATATGGGTAGAAACTGCATAGCGATTGTTCTCAATGAAAAAGCAAAGAGGCAGCTTCCATGCGGCTGCGAGGTTCATAGTTTCAAGAACAGATCCGATATTGATGGCACCATCGCCAAAATAGGTAAAAACGACATCGTCAGTGCCTGCATTTTTATGCGCCCAGGCCGCACCCGCTGCAAGAGGAACACCCCCACCTACAATTGCATTGGTTCCAAGATTACCTGCATCTGACCAGCGCAAATGCATGGACCCTCCGCGTCCTTTGCAAAACCCCTGTGCCAGCCCCATGATTTCGGCCAGTGATTTTTGTGCAAGATCACGGATTCCGTTAGAGAACTCTGAATTGACGAGCATGCCTTCGGGTTCGACATAACGAATAGACTTTGCGAGAAACTGATGGTGGGCGCGGTGAGAGCCGTTGATCTGATCTCCGGCCCGCATCAAAAGCGCCGAACCAACTGCGCCGCCCTCCTGACCAATGGCCGAATGTGCAGGTCCATGTACAAGCCCCGAACCTGCCAGTTCCAATACCTTTTCTTCAAAAGCCCGAATAAGGTGCGTTGAAACAAGCATGGTTTGAAGCTGTGAAGGATCAGCATTTGCCCAGTCGTCCGGGGTTGTAGTCAAATTGACCCAAAGGCTGGCCGGATTGAGAGTTGTGAGATTTGGCATGTGTCCTCCCGTTTACCCTAAAGGGATGGAAGTCAGCTGCGACTTCTCCATCAATTGGATACATTTCATGAAATTCAGGTCGGTTCAAGTGTAATTTTTCGATGCTAAAAATCATAGTAAATTCATGAGGTTGCAATTATAATTAAGGAAAACAATAAGATACTAATAAATTCTCGAAAGGTTTCCGAAATTCTGAAGCGCGGGTTAAAATAATAATTTCTATAATGTATACATTCTAATGAGTTTGGGTAGTTGTAAGTGGCCTTGGTGCAGGCAGCCTGGATTTTCGTGGCAGTCAGTTTTTCAGAAGGACTTCAATTCGAGCAAGGATGAGTTCACTGGCATCCAGTATGTCTTTGGCAATGGCTGCTTCAGCGGCATCGGCGTCTTTTGCTTCAAGTGCTTTCATGACGACGTAATGATCATCAATCATTAATCGCCCACCATGTTCATAAGCACCTGCGATAAGGGGCCCCATCCGTAACCAGAGTTTACCGAGGATCAGGGATAGTGATTGCATTTGGGCAATTTCCGCAAAGGCATAATGAAATTGCTGATTGCACTCCAATGCGTCCTGCCAGCGCTGTTCTTTAAGTGCAGCCTCATTTTTTTCTATCAGAACCCACAGTCGTTCAATATCTTTGGTTGTTGCTTTGGCTGTTGCATTGCGAACTGCGAGACCTTCGAGACGCACGCGAATGTCGCGGATTTCGCAATATTGCTCGGGGGTCAATACTGGCACGCGAACTTCGCGCGGGGTTTTTTGAATGAGCGCATTATCCTGGATAAGCCGTAGAATAGCGTCCCGCACCGGCGTGACCGATGTGCCAAGGGAGGTGGAAAGGTCGCGTATCGTAAGGCGGGTGCCGGGTGCAAATTTGCCGCCGACTATATTTTCGGAGATTTTGCGATAAACGACTTCGCCCAAATTCTCGCGTTCCAAAGTTTGTAGTGCAGAAATATCGTGCATTGCGGGCGCTCCCTAAAGTCGATCTCATATCAATTTGCAATATGATGCATCAAACATGTTGCATGTAATATCGTTTGTATGTAGCTTTGTACCAACGGTCAATCAGCTTCCGTTATCTCCGTGATGAGGGGAATAGCATCACCGCTTATAACTGCCATTTCTTATGTGAGGCTGGGACAACCGGCCCGTTTTATTGAAGGTAGAACTCAATGACCAATCAGCCGAATTCCGTTGAAGCACGCGATATACAGTATCATTTTCATTCTAACACCAATGCCAGGCGTCATGAAGAAATTGGGCCCGTCGTTATTGAAAAAGGCGATGGAATCTATGTCGAGGACAATAATGGTCGGCGATATATTGAAGCTATGGCGGGTTTGTGGAGCGTCGGTGTCGGTTTCTCGGAACAGCGTCTGGTTGATGCAGCATGCAAGCAAATGCAGAAGTTGCCTTATTCACATACATTCACGCATCGCTCTCATGCTCCGGTAATCGAGCTCGCGGAAAAGCTCATCAGTATTGCCCCTGTTCCTATGAGCAAAGCTTACTTTACGAATTCCGGCTCGGAGGCCAATGATACGATTATTAAGATGCTCTGGTTTCGCTCGAATGCCTTGGGGCAGCCGCAGCGTACCAAGATCATCGGTCGGAAGCGAGGCTATCATGGTGTGACCATTGCGTCAGCGAGTGCAACAGGACTGCCGGTCAATCATGTGTCGTTCAATCTGCCTCTGCCTGGCTTCTTGCATACGACTTGCCCGCATTACTATCGGGATGCTTTTCCGGGTGAAACAGTAGAAGAATTCACCACCCGTCTGGCGCAGGAGCTGGAAGATATGATCCTGGCAGAAGGCCCGGATACCGTAGCCGCTTTTATTGGCGAGCCGGTAATGGGAGCTGGCGGTGTTGTCGTTCCTCCGGTTGGCTATTGGGAGAAAATTCAGGCAGTTCTCAATAAATATGACATTTTGCTGATTGCAGATGAAGTGATTTGCGGCTTTGGCAGAACCGGTAACATGTTCGGTTCCCAGACATTCAATATCAAACCAGATATTATGACGCTTTCCAAGCAAATCTCGTCATCTTACCTGCCCATTTCTGCGTTCATGTTCAACGATCGTGTTTATCAGCCTGTCGCGGATGAGAGTGCGCGTCTGGGTGTTTTCGGGCATGGATACACTGGGTCTGGACATCCGGTTGCTGCCGCTGTCGCTGTCGAAAATCTTAAAATCATCGAAGAGCGTAACCTTGTGGCAAATGCGCGAGATACGGGTGCTTACATGCTGGAGCGCCTTGGCGAGCTTTCAGACCACCCATTGGTTGGTGAAGTGCGTGGCGTGGGTCTTATCGCCGCCATCGAACTTGTTGCCGATAAGCAAACGAAGCAGCCTCATGAGAAGGTCGGAGCGCTCGGAAGTATGGCAAATGCCGCTATGTTCAACAATGGGGTTATCACTCGCAATATGGGTGATGCGATAGCCTTTTGTCCACCCATGATCATAACACCAGCCCAGGTAGATGATGTGATTGCGGTGACGAAAAAATCTCTCGATGAGGTCCTTGCATCTGTAAAATAACGTCCGGGTCCTGACGCATGATATCCGTCGGAGTTTTTGTTGACTCCGACGAGGAATATTCTACCGAAAGGTCAAAATTGGATACATTACAATAAAATAATATCGGGGAATGTGCCAGAATTGGCCAAATAATAGATATTATGTATCCAATTAGATTGACAAGCGTGACCACCGGTATAAGCTTTTTGGAAAATAAGAAGCGAAGCCGCCTGCTGTGATTTTAAACATAGAGCAAATGGGAGCTCGAACAAAAATGGCGTTGAACAAAACGATTGGTTCGTCTTTGGTGGCGATCCTGATTTCTGTCTCTGCGGGTTCGATGGGAACGGCGCAGGCTGCGGATTGGTGGCCGTTTAAAATCAAGTCCGCAAAGGACGGCGATCTTAAAGCGTTATCCGATATTGATTATGTCCCGCTGGATAAAGCCGAGAAGCCGTGGAATCTGTGTGTGCTTTATCCGCACATTCAGGATGGATACTGGGTTTCTGTAAACTATGGCATGGTCGAAGAAGCCAAGCGCCTCGGTATTAATCTGACCATTTTTCAGGCTGGTGGTTACACGTCTCTTCCCAAGCAAATTTCGCAATATGATGATTGCGTGGCGGCTGGTGCTGACGCCATTTTGATTTCTCCAATTTCTGAAGCAGGTGTTGCTGCGAAGATTACGGAGGGAATGAATAAGGGCATCGTCAATATTGCCGTGGCAAATCCAATTCTCGAAACGCCTATAACGGCGCGCATTACGCCCGATTTTTACCAGAAAGGTTATCAAACTGGTGAATATGCGAAAAAGGCGCTCGGTGATAAATCCGGTAAAGCCGTAGGTTTTCCAGGACCGCAGGGGTCGGGTTGGGCGGAAACTTACATGAGTGGTTTTCGTGACTCTGTAAAAGAAGGCAACATTCAACTTCTCGCCGAACAATTTGGTGAAGCCAGCGTTCCTGCGCAGCTGCGTCTCGTAGAAGATGCGCTACAGACCTATCCGGAAATGAATGTGATCTGGGGCGGAGCTCCAACTGCGGAAGCAGCCATCGGTGCTGTCGAGGATGCAGGGCGTGACGACGTTATGATTGTCTCATCCTACGAAAACCAGACCATGCTTGACTCTGTTCAGAATGGCAAAGTGCTGGCATTTGCTACAGAGTATCCCGTGATGATGGGGCGTATCGGCATTGATCTGGCTGTTAGAGCACTTGAAAAAAAGCCTTATGAAAAAGTGCTTCTGGTATCGCCGGGCATTGTCACGAAGGACAATGTTGGCACTTTTGATACGACGCAGATTTTTGCCCCTGCGAACACGCGCCCAGTGTTCTCGGTGTCAGCGAAGTAATCGGACGGCCTGTTCAATCAGTATCGTTTCTTAACAATGCAATACCTATCGGCCTTTCAAAAGGCCGGTAAGGAATCATTGATCGGAAGAAAAATGCTTGAAATCAAAGGGCTTACGAAACATTTCCGTAATGTGGCTGCTCTGAGCGATGTGAACTTTCATTTGAGAGCCGGAGAAGTTCATGCGCTTCTAGGTGAGAATGGTGCTGGCAAGTCCACGCTTATAAATCTCATTGTGGGCACTTTTGAGCCAACAGCGGGAGAACTGATTTTTGACGGCACTTCGCATGGTCAGCTCAACCCAACGCTTGCGCGTTCTCTCGGTGTCGCTTCTGTATTTCAGGAGTTCAGCCTTGTTCCCGATCTGACAGTTCTTGAAAATCTGTTCCTGGCACGCGAAACGACTGGAAGTTTCTTCCTGAAAAAATCGACGATGCGTCAACAAGCGAAAAAATTATTAGAAGATCTGGAGTTTCCAGTATCACTGGATATTCCAGTTGGACACTTGTCTCGTGCGCAGAAACAAATGGTGGAAATCGCCAAAGCACTACGTCTGGAGCCGAGGATACTTATTCTTGATGAGCCAACGGCCTCTCTTACTGATGGTGAAGCTGAAAAGCTTTTCCGGGCAATACATCGACTGAAGGCGAAGGGTGTCGGCATTATTTATGTCTCACACCGGATGGCAGAAATTCGTAATCTTTCTGATCGCGTAACTGTGTTGCGGGGCGGAAAATACATAGGAACCGTTACGACCAAGGAAATCAGTGATGAAGGTCTGATCGAGATGATGATTGGTCGACCTGTTTCTGAATTGTTTCCGGATATTGCCTTCAAACCCGGAAACACTGTCGTCGAAGTTCATAAACTTTCAACGAGCAAAGGTACTGTTTTCCAAGCCAGTATCTTTGCTCGGTCCGGCGAAGTTGTGGGTCTTGCGGGACTAATTGGCTGTGGTCGTTCTGAATTGTGTCGAGCAATTTTTGGACTTGAACATATTTCAGAAGGGCGGATTGAGCTGCACGGGAAGGCGATCAGTAATCCGTCTCCATCTGTGATGTTGAAGAACGATCTTTGTTATTTCCCCGCTGACCGGGGGGAAGAAGGTCTGGCATTGAATAGACCTGCGCGTGAGAACGTTACAATGGTAAGTCTGGGACACTCGGCAATATCGAAAGGCGCGTTTCTCAGGCACAAGCGAGAGCGTCAACTTGTCGATGGGCCATTGAGAGAGTTGGCGTTAAGCCCGCTTGATCCGGAAAGACCTGTTCGGGCATTTTCGGGTGGCAACCGCCAGAAGATCATGCTGGCTCGTGGGCTTATGAAAGACTTTGACGTCTACATATTTGACGAGCCCACAGTGGGTATCGATGTTGGTGCAAAGGCCGATGTCTATCGATATATCAAACGTCTTGTAGAACGTGGTGCTTGCGTCATTGTTTCGACGTCTGAGCTCCCTGAATTAATTCATCTCGCATCACGTATCTATGTCATGCATGAGGGGACCATCATGGCTGAAATTCAGGAGAGTGAAAAATCGGAGGCTAACGTTCTTTCCCACTATTTTGGTAAAGCAGAAGCGAAGGAGGCCGTGGCATGACCGAGATCACCACACGGTATATCGCTCCCATCCATAAGTTACGCAATATCGATCGGTTTATCACCGGCGGCGGCATTGTTCTCACATTTCTTGCGCTGTCGATCATTGCCACGTCAATTCTTGAACCGCGATTTTTGAATCGCCTCAACCTCCTCAATGTTATGAGAAATTTTTCGTTTTTAGCGTTGCCTGCTGTGGCGCAAATGCTTGTTATGACGACCGGCGGATTTGACCTTTCCGTTGGAGCGGTTGTTGCAGGGGCTACGTTGATTACTGCAACAATTATGCTTGTTGTGGGGCCGCTGTATCCTGGTATGGAACTCTATGTTGTGCTTATGGCCTTGCTTGCAGTTATCGCGCTTGGGGGGCTTGTTGGTCTCATCAACGGGTCATTGATTGCAACCTTCAATGTTTCACCGTTCATGGTAACGCTGGCTGTTACTTCAGTGCTCATGGGGGTGGGGCTCTACTTTACGCAAGGTATCCCTGTCTATGGTGTTTTCGACGGTTTTATCAAAGGCGTTGGTCGCGGTCAGTTAGCAGGTATTCCGGTTGTGATGGTCATTGTGCTTGCGATCGCAGCGCTGTGCTGGGTTATGCAACGATTCACCGCATTTGGCCGCCATATCTACGCAGTTGGTAGCGATGCCAGATCGGCTCGCCTTTCTGGGGTTAAAGTGAAGCGGGTAATCATCTCAACTTATGTTCTTGCGAGCATTTTGGCTGCTATTACCGGGTTCCTTATGACTGCGCGTCTTGGTTCGGGACAGGCGACCATCGGCAGTACGCTTGCAATGGAAACCATTGCGGCGGCAGTCATTGGAGGTGTCTCACTGCGTGGAGGTGTGGGGCGCGTCGAGCTTGTCGTGCTGGCTGCCCTTTTCCTGACCGTCATTGGCAATGCAATGAATTTGCTACAGATCGACAGCAAGTTTCAGACTTTGATGCTTGGTGCTGTTCTGATCATCGCCTTAGGAATTGAACGCGTGCTGCGGGCGAGGAATTAAAGATGACTGATATAACTTCAATACTCCCAAAACTGAAGTTCAAGGCATTCTCGCACTCTTTATCAACGTTTGCGCTGCCTTTGGCCATTATTGCTGTCCTGATTTTCTTTGGAAGCATAGAACCTCGCATTTGGTCGCTCGGTAATTTGCAGAATATTCTTATTCAGGCGAGTTTTCTGGCGATCTTCGCGATGGCCCAAACCTTTGTTATTCTCACACGCGGGTTTGATCTTTCGCTTGGGTTTAACATTTCGCTCATCAGCGTTGTTTCGGCAATGGCGATGGTCGGGATCGGTGGCGCTGACATTTCATCTATGTTGATCGGCATCGGTGTGGCCTTGCTTCTGGGATCAGCTATCGGCCTAACCAACGGTATTTTGATTGCAGGGTTTGAACTCAATCCGCTTGTCACGACACTTGGTATGGCCAACATCGTACTGGCTTTGGCTTCAACGGTCAGTGGCGGCTTTCCAATCGCGGGCTTGCCACCGGTATTCAATGCAGTGTTTTCTCAAGGGAAAATGCTTGGAATTTCAATGCCTATCTGGGTTCTGGCCGTGACCTTCATCATACTTGGCGTCACGCTTTCTGCCACCCGGTTCGGCCGTAGCATTTATATCATAGGGGCCAACCCAAAGGCGGCCAATGTTGCCGGAATTCGTGCGAAACCTGTGGTCATCATGGCCTATACGATTTGTGGTCTTCTGACAGCAGTGGGTGCGGTTATGTTGACGGCGCGCACAGGGTCGGGAGAACCCAATCTTGGCGGGAATCTGACCCTTGAATCCATCGCGGCGGCAGTTGTCGGCGGCGTTAGACTGTCAGGCGGAGAAGGTGGCGTAACAGCAGCTTTAATCGGCGCGATTTTTATCACTGTCCTATCCAATGGCATGAACCTTATTCAGGTGGACGGTTATCTCCAGCAGATATTCCTCGGGCTGATTATCATAGCCTCCTTGATTATCGTGCGGGAGGAAGTACCGCGTTAATCATTTACCCAAAGCCAGCAAAGCAATCCCGACGGTTGCATAAGCTTCATAGGGCAAACCGTTTCCATTTTCGGCTCTAAGAGAGATCTTGAGGATTATATGACATATCAGGTTTGTATTGATATTGGTGGCACCTTCACCGATTGTCTTGTTTCAAATGAAAACGGCGAAATCTCTATTTTCAAATCACCAACGACACCCGGTGAGTTTGAAAATGGCTTTATCAACGTGCTTCATGTGGCTGCTGAAGGCTATAACCTGACGTCCGAGCAGTTCTTCAAAAACATCGACCTGATTGTTCATGGATCAACGGTGTCGACCAATGCACTGGTTGAGCGGAAGACCGTCAAGGTTGGATTGATTGTTACAGAAGGCCATCAAGACGTGCTGGTTCTGCGCGAAGGACCGCGCAAAGGGGCATTTCAATGGCGTCTCGACTATCCTGATGCCTATGTCCCGAGCCATCTTACACGCACAGTCGGCGAACGTATTGACGCTCGTGGCCGTGTCATTCGAGAGCTCAATCGCGAAGACGTTATTCGTGCCGCAGATGATTTCGCCAAACTTGGCGTTGAAGCGATTGCAGTTGGATTACTCTGGTCTGTCGTCAATCCGGATCATGAGCTGGAAGTACGTCATATTCTGGAGGAAAGGCTTCCGGGCGTTGCAATCACACTGAGCCATGAAATCAACCCGATGCCACGCGAATATAAGCGTATTATTGCTGCTGCTATCGACGCCTCAATCAATCCAATCGTGAAGCGTTACATTGAAAAACTTCGTGTTGCTCTCGACGGGACGAGCTTTGAAGGCGAGTTGTTGCTGGCAAATTGCGTTGGTGGCATGATGCCCCTGGCGGAAATGATCAAGAAGCCGATTTATTCTGTCATGTCCGGGCCAACACTCGCTCCGATGGCAGCACTCGCGCTTTCTGATGAACCGGACATTATCGTGGGTGATATGGGAGGAACGACATTTGATGTATCCGCGCTGCGCAACCATCAAATTATTATCACACCAGATAGTATGATCCACCATGATAGTCTTGGTATTCCCAAGGTTGATGTGCGTTCGGTTGGTGCCGGAGGCGGTTCTATCGCTTCTGTTGACGACGGTGGTCTGTTGCATGTCGGCCCCCATAGCGCCGGTGCTCGTCCGGGGCCTGCCTGTTATGATAAAGGTGGTACCCTTCCAACTGTTACAGATGCAAATGTAGTTCTCGGTATCGTTGACCCGGATTACTTTCTGGGTGGCAAAATGCAACTTCGCAAGGATCTTGCTGAAGCGGCTGTGGCGCAAGTTGCGGATCAGCTTGGGGTTTCCAATGAAGAGGCCGCCTATGCCATCTATACAACATCAAACCACAATATGGTTGCTGCTATTGAAGAAATCACTGTGCGTGAAGGCATCAATCCGCGCGATAGTTTCTTTGTATGTGGCGGCGGCGCGACTGCGATTCATATCGCAGAAATGGCCGACATTCTTGGTCTTAAACGCTACATGGTTCCTCGTTTCATGGCAGGGTTATCGGCTTTTGGCGGGCTGATTTCAGATATACGTCGGGAAGATACAGGCGTGTTGCTAACGTCAAGCGAGCGGTTTGATCCCGATGGTGTGAACGCTATCCTAGCTCGGCTTCTTCAATCCGGCAGCAGTTTCCTCGAAGAAGCGGGCGTCCCCGATGTCAATCGCCGTTTTGAATTTACCTTCATGGGGCGTTACGAGTATCAGTCATTTGAAATCGAAGTTCCATTCACGGTCGAAAACGGGCAGATTTCTGCGACACAGCTGTCTGATTTTGTCGAAGCGTTCCACCAGATGCACGAGCGCATCTATTCGATCCGCGCAGACGCTGACGTTGTCGAGTTTACTGCCTGGAAACTACGCGCCATAGGAAAGCGAACAGGTCAGGATATTTGGCTCAACCATAAGCTTTCAGCGCAAAGCGGTCCTGTTGAACCTAAGGCTACCCGTAAAGTTTACAGCCATGAGAAGGGCGGGCGCGAAGAACTGCCCGTATACGAGTTGACCGGCCTTGGAATGGGGGCTGATCTGATCGGCCCATGCATTATCGATGCCGAGACCTTCACAGCGTATCTGAAGCACGGCCACAATGCTGTTGTCGATGAATACGGCAATCTTGTTGTCCATGTAGACTAAGCAGAGAGGCTTCAGAGATGAATATGAGCGCAAAAATGTCTGATACAGGTACAGCAGCTCGTCGCGTCGACCCGTTTCTCATGTCGGTACTTAAGAGCCGCTTCGAAGCTGTCGTGCGTGAAATGACGCTCGTGGTGATGCGTGCCAGCCGCTCGGCTGTGATCAAAAATGCACGCGATTTTTCGTGTGCAATTCTGACCTATGATCACCGTCTTGTGTCTGTTGAAGATGCGTTGCCCATTCACGTTATGTCAATGGATTTGGCCACACGTCCTATCACTCAGATGTTTGATGATATCAAACCGGGCGATATCTTCTTCAACAACTGTCCATTCACAGGCGGTACCCATCATGCCGATCTCATCGTTGCTATGCCTGTATTTTATGAGAGTAAACCATTATTCTGGATGATGGCGCTGTCTCATCACGCAGATACAGGTGCACCAACGCCTTCAACATATTTGCCGTTTGCGAAGAATATTTTTGAAGAAGGCATGCATTGGCCCTGTGTGAGGGTCGCGGAAAATTATAAGGAAAAAGCGGATATTTTGCGCATAGGTTCCATGCGTAACCGCGTGCCTGAAATGTGGCTGGGCGACGTACGCGCGCAGATTGGTGCTTGCCGGACTGGTGAGCGCCGTATTCATGAATTGCTGGAGCGATATTCTCCTGAAACGGTAATGGATTTTGTCGAAGATTGGTTTGACTACGGAGCACGTTGCGCGAAGGCAGCAATCGCCAAACTCCCGGCAGGCCAATATAGCTACGAAATCCGCCACGATCCGGTTCCCGGAGTGGCGGATGAAGGGATACCTGTCAGGCTTACGATTAATGTCGATCCAGAGAAGGGTGAAATCGTTGTAGACGCGCGTGACAATATCGATTGCGTTGCGGGCGGTTTGAATCTTTCCGAAAATACCGCCACAGGATCATGTCGTATTGGGGTATTTAATAACCTGGACGAAAGTGTGCCGCATAATGAAGGGGCGAAATCCCAGATTAAAGTTCTGCTTCGTGATGGCTCGGTTGTAGGCAAACCAAAATACCCAGTGGGTACCTCAGTTGCGACAACCAACGTGAACGATCGTCTGATGATTGCCGGCAATGCTGTTTTCTCCGAAATGGGCGCGCCATACGGTCAGGCCGAAGGCGGCTCTCACTTGCCTGCGGGCGTTGGCGTCATTTCCGGGCAAGACCCATACAAAGATGGCAAGGGATATGTGAATCAGGTCTTTGTGGGCTATGCGGGTGGTGGCGCTTTACATGGTCACGACGGCTGGCTCACGTACTGCGGACCTGCAAATGCCGGGTTGATCCAATTGGATTCGGTCGAAGTTGATGAATCCATGTATCCAATCATTATTGAGCGACGTGGGGTTGTTCAGGATTCTCAAGGGTATGGAGAATTTGAGGGAGCTCCGACGGTGGGCGGTATTTTTTATCCCCTGGATCACGATATGACCATTGTCTATGCGGCGGACGGCACAACATTCCCACCACGCGGAGTGTTGGGCGGTGGAACCGGCAAGGCATCGGAAACAATCAAGCTTCAGGCAAACGGTGGTGAAGAGGTGTTGCCCGCATTTGCTGAAGTTGTCATCGAAGAAGGTGCGAAAATCGCATTTACCGCCTCTGGCGGCGGTGGCTATGGTGATCCTCGTAAACGTGATCCGCAGCGTGTGCTTGCTACTGCCAATCGAGGCTGGCTCTCTGTGGAAGCGGCGTTGCGAATTTATGGCGTTATGCTCGTGCCAGATGAGAATGAACCAGGGACTTTCAAAATTGATGCAGAGAAAACGACTTCTGACCATCAGTAATTTGGGTATGGTGTAAAATCGAAAGCCCGCATGGCGTACCATGCGGGCTTAGTTTTAGACTAAATAGATTTCTCGTGTGTAATATTACAGGTACTCTAAAGTAAGTGGCGTTCAGAAACGAATTTAGTCGTCAAGTAGGACTCAATCGCTTCGCTGCCACCTTCTGAACCGTAACCACTATCTTTCACGCCGCCAAATGGCGTTTCTGGAAGCGCCAGTCCCAGATGGTTGATTGATAGCATGCCAACTTCAATCCCGCGCTCAAGTTCGCTAATCGTTGCAGCTGATTTTGTGAAGGCATATGAAGCAAGCCCGAACGGCAGACGGTTGGCTTCCTGCAAAGCCTCATCGATGTCCTGAAACGGGATCATCAACGCGACAGGTCCGAATGGCTCTTCATTCATGATGCGCATGTCACGTGTGATATTTGTGAGCACTGTTGGTTCATAAAAATTCCCGGAATTGCCAATTCTTTTGCCCCCTGTTGCGAGCTTTGCGCCGTGTTCACGCGCATCCGCAACAAGCGATTCAATTGCTTCGAGACGACGTTCTGAGACCAGTGGCCCCATATTGTTTTCGACGTCCAGACCGGAGCCAACTGTCAGACGCTTCGTTTCAGTGACGAAAATGTCTACAAACTGATCAATCGCGCATTCTTCAACAAGGAAACGGGTGGGTGATACACAGACCTGACCGGCGTTGCGGAATTTTGATTGGCTCATGGTTTTCGCTGCAGCTTCGATGTCTGCGTCGCCGAAAACCAAAACCGGAGCGTGACCACCAAGTTCCATCGTTGCTGGCTTCATATGTTTTCCTGCAAGGGAAGCCAGATGTTTGCCGACTGGGACAGATCCGGTGAAAGATACTTTACGAATAGCGGGATGAGCGATCAGATAATTTGAAATATCCGCTGGTACGCCATATACGAAATTAACTACACCATCTGGAATGCCTGCCTCGTGAAGTACCTGCGCAAGGACTGCGGCCGCTGCTGGCGTATCTTCTGATGGTTTGACAACGAGCGAGCAACCGGCAGCGAGCGCTGCGCCGAGCTTTCGCGCGGTCTGGGATACCGGGAAATTCCAGGGCGTAAATGCAGCCACCGGGCCAACCGGTTCTTTGAATACAGTTTGCCTTACCGCGCGATCACGAGCAGGAATGATGCGGCCATAAGCGCGGCGTGCCTCTTCTGCAAACCAATCAAATATATCCGCTGAAACGTTCACTTCAGCACGGGCCTCTGCCAGTGGCTTTCCTTGCTCCTGTGTAAGCAAATGGGCTGTAGCATCAGCTCTTTCGCGCAACAGTGTCGCAGCTTTTCTAAGGATATTTGAACGCTCAAAGACGCTGGTATTTTTCCAAACCTTGAATCCTTTTTCTGCCGCTTCCGTCGCTGCCTGGAGTTGTGACTGCGAAGCTACACTGACCGATCCAATTCGCTCATTGCTGACAGGGTTGAGGACATCTATTGGCTTGCCGCCTTGTCCTTCCACCCATTTACCATTGATGAAAAGTTGGGTGTCTTTGTATGCATTTTGGTTCGACATGGCTCACTCAATTGTTTTGTTGTAAACGTTTGAAGATCAAATCGCCGATCGGAATTGCCGATGTAGCTGCCGGCGAGGGGGCGTTGCAGACATGCAGTACACGCTTGGACTGCAAGAACTTGAAATCATGGATCAATACGCCTTGTTTGGAGACTGCTTGAGCGCGTATTCCTGCTCGGTAGGGCAGCAGATCGCTTGCTTGTAGCGTCGGGCAGTATTTGCGACATTTTTCCAGATAACTCGACTTGAAGATGCTGTCCTTCATCTCCTGAATTCCGGAGCTAAGGTTATTTGAAATCACCTTCCAGAAACCTGGAAATCTTGCATAGGTGGCCATATCCCGCAGGTTTGTCGAGAATTTTGCATAGCCCTCGCGTGACATGCCGAGGACTGCGTTTGGACCAACAGTCAGCTTTCCATCCATCATAGGCGTCAGGTGGATACCGAGAAATGGCATGGATGGATCGGGTACGGGATAAATCATCCGATTGACCAAATTGCTTAACTCGGGCTTCAGCGCATAATATTCTCCGCGAAAAGGCACGATCTGAAAATCGACTTTTTGTCCCGATTGTTGAGCGAGACGGTCAGCCTGTAGTCCAGCGCAGGCAATGACATAGCGGCTTTCCCATACATCCTTGCTCGTATGAACGCGGACAGTATCTGAACGCTCTTCGATGCGATCAACTTCTACGTTGTATATGATTGTGCCGCCTGCCGCCTTGATCGTCTCACCCATTGCTCTGGAAACTGCGCGATAGTCGACGATCCCGCTTTGCTCCACGAGCAAAGCACCAAGGCCAGTTACGGCTGGTTCAATCTCTATAAGTTCCTGACTGTTTAACCGGCGACAGTTAATGCCGTTTGCTGCCGCATTCATTTCGAGATTCGCGAGACGCTGCAACTCGACTGGATTTGTTGCGACTACCAGTTTTCCAGGAGTACGGTAGGGGATATTATTTTCGTCACAAAACTGTTTCGTTAGGTGCTCACCCGCACGACAAAGTTCAGCCTTTAGGCTTCCCGGTTTGTAGTAAATTCCAGCATGTATGACACCGCTATTATGCCCGGTCTGATGAACCGCAAGCGAGTTTTCTTTCTCCAACAGAAGAATACGAGAACCCGATTCGCTTTTGACAATCTTTAATGCGGTCGCCAAGCCAACGATGCCGCCTCCCACGATACAGTAGTCAAACATGGTCCTCGCTCGATATTTGTTGCATGATGCATCATAATGATTATTTGCATGGCGCTCTATCGACGTCAATCACCGTTTGGGTTTCATGTCTCCGATAGCGCAGATTTCCGCAAAATCTCTGTGGTAACAAGAGAATGGAATAGTCAATTTGATTAACTGTTCCAGGTCTTGACAGACTGCCAGCAGGTAAATGGCCCAAGGGGGAGCGAATTTGATGGTTGAAACACAGCTGCGTCAGCAAGGATTCTAACCTCAAATTCAATCCACTAGGCTGCTTTGCTACCAAAGAACACGCACCCGTCTGTATCGTTCCAGCCGATAAGCAATGTTTGTCCGAGTTGTGGCTCTGATGAAAAGTCGATCAAGGGTCGTCGCAGGACGAGTTGTTGACCTGCTCCTATGTCAACAAGCAGACGTAAATGATCTCCGACGTAAGTAACGTCGCTTATCGTTGCGCTGCATTGATTGCGTCTTTGTCGCGCGGCTTCTCCAATAGCAATATTTTCCGGCCGGACCGCGAGTTTAACGGGTGTTCCTGCACCTATAACGCTCGAATCCCGCATATGTACCGAGATACCACTATCAAGAGAGACGAAAAGACATCCTTCCCCGTCATAACCTTTGGACTGTCCTGAAAGCATATTATTTTCACCGATAAATCCAGCAACATAGGCATTGGCCGGACACTCATAAAGCGCGCGCGGACTGTCGATCTGAACGATATTTCCATTTTCGAAGATCGCGATGCGGTCTGACATCGTGAGCGCTTCGGATTGATCATGGGTGACATAAACCATGGTGACGCCCAAGTCGCGATGGATTTGCTTTATTTCATATTGCATGTGTTCACGCAGCGTTTTGTCGAGTGCGCCGAGTGGTTCGTCCATCAGTATGAGCTCTGGTTCAAATATCAGCGCGCGCGCCAGCGCTACACGTTGCTGTTGCCCGCCCGACAACTCATTGGGCCGTCGGTCCTTCATCTTTTCAAGACGCACCATCTCGATAGCCTTTGATACTTTATGCTGTATCTGCTGCCGGTTCATTTTGCGCATACGCAATGGATAGGCAAGGTTTTGGGCGATGGTCATATGTGGGAAAAGTGCGTAGTTCTGGAATACCACACCAATTCCTCTTTTGTGTGGGGGCAGGTTTTCTATTGATTTGCCTTGCAGAAAGATGCGGCCGCTTGTTGGCATTTCAAACCCGGCCAACATCATGAGTGTTGTCGTTTTTCCAGACCCGGAACCACCCAGCAATGTAAGAAATTCACCTTTTTGTATTGAGAGGTTAAGATCGTTTATAATGATGTTACTGCCATCATATGTTTTCTTTACATTGGCGAAATCAACGATGGTTTGTGATGTCATAATGCCCTCTAAGAATGGCTCTTCTATGGATCAATTCGGTTTTGCAGCAGTCAGATTTCTGGTGCTGCGATGAATGAGACAGACTGCAGTAGCCAGACTAAGCGTCGCGATCAGCATCAGGAAAGTTGACATTGCCAGAATAGAGGGCTCGATATTGTCTCTTAGCCCTTCAAACATTTTTAATGGCAGAGTGCGTTGAGCAGGGCCTGCCAGAAAAAGTGTAACGACGACTTCATCAAAAGAGGTCATGAAAGCAAACAGTGCGCCGGATATAATTCCTGGTGCGGTGACAGGTACGAGTATAGTCAAAAAGGCTGCAAGCGGAGATGCGCCCAGGCTGTTTGCAGCGCGCAAAAGGCCCATGTCGAAGTTTTGCAACGTGGCGGTCACTGTGATTAGCACGAAGGGTGCTGCCAGAACTGTATGGGCGATAATAACCCCCGGCATTGTTGCAGTCAGCCCGATTTTCGCCATTAGAAAATACATGCCAAGGCCACTGATTACGGGGGGAACGATCATCGGCGCGATCAGAATACCCAGCAAAGTTGTTGGCATGGGCAGATCGCGGCGCGCAAAGGCATATGCCGCCGAAGTTCCCAAGATTGTTGCAAGTATCGTAGTCGCGATTCCGACGACAAAGCTGTTTTTCAAGGCTGCCAGCCAGGGGCCGTCATGAAAAACCCGGTCATACCACTGAAAGGAAAAACCGGGCAGTGGATAGGACAAGAAGCTGCCTGCGCTAAATGAAAGCGGTATGATTGCTAGGAGTGGTACAATCAGAAACAACACCATCAGGCATCCGAAAGCGTAAAAGCAATAACGAGCGAGAAGAGTTTGCTTTGAATATGACATGCTTGCCCTCATTTCAGTCCGGCCAGTTGACGGACGCCAACGGTGCGGGTTGCCACGAGATAAATGCAGAGTGTACAGAAAAGCAGGATGATACCGAGCGCTGATGCCATACCCCAGTTAATTGTTGTGTTAGCGAAGAAAGCGATAAAATAGCCGAGCATTTGATCGCGGGCACTTCCAACCAGAGATGGCGTAATATAATAGCCCGTTGTAACGATGAAAGTCAGCAAGGCACCGGCTCCGACACCAGGTAGCGTCATAGGAAGGTAAACTTCACAGAAGCTACGCAATGGCTTTGCGCCCAGCGATGCAGACGCTTTCATATATTGAGGCGGTATTCCTTTCATGGTTGAGTAGATGGGTAACACCATGAACGGCAGCATCATATGGACCATGACAATATATAGGCCCGTGGTATTGAAGATGAGTTCAAGAGGTTGATTGATTACACCCAGATAGCCGAGGAATGAGTTGATCAGACCTTCGCGCTGTAGCAGCACAATCCATGCTGATGTTCTGGCGAGTAACGAAGTCCAGAAGGGTAGCATAACAGCGATCATAAGCACGATTGCGAATGGCTTTGGGGCTGTCAGCATTAGGTTTGCTAATGGATAACCCAAGATAACACAGACAATTGTTACAATTGCTGCGATCCTGATTGTACGCAGGAGAATGTCGACATAAGTTCGCTGCTCTTCCGGCACCTGAATGATTTGTCCGCTGTCATTCAACTTCAGGTCCAATGCTGCCAGCATGTAATACGCTGTGTAAGAGGCAGATGAGCGCCGCATGGCGTGCCAGAATACAGGGTCTGCCCATCGACTATCGATATCCAAAAGAAACCCTTTGGCGTTTTCATTGTCGTCAATATTGGCGGGTAATTCGCGTACTTTCCGCAACGTGCTCGTTAGGAGTGAACGATAGCCGCTAATTTCGTAATTCAGGCGACGCGCAGCTTCACCTACGTCGCTGCGTGATGCGCCAGCTATTTCTCGTACGAATGTTAAGTAAATCATGTTGGGAGGCTGCTCAACCGGATTGGTGCTGTTCCATTGACCAAGTTGAGTTGTTGTTTGGGGGAATGCTGTTATGACTTCCGAATTTTCCACCGCTTTGTAAAACATAATTGCAATTGGAAGTATAAACGTCAGTAAGACATATAATAAAAGTGGCGCGACCAGTAATAGCGAGTTAATGCGTCTATTTCTTTGAATGCGATGCAATGTCCTTGCAAGCTGCATCGTTTCGTTTCTATCTGCGAGAGCAATACTCATCCGAATCTTATCCTAATGCCGGCCGGAGCTTAACCGGCGCGGCTTTGCAGGGATCAACTAAAAAGCTATTGAGCGACCCAGCTTGCGAAGCGCTCAGACAGTTCTTCTCCGTGATCAATCCAGAAACCTGCGTCGAAGCGAACTGCATTTTTCATGTTCTCAGGTGCTGAAGGAAGCTTCGACAGACGTTCAGGCGATAAGGCTTCCATGGCTTTCACGTTACTGACGCCGTAGGGAATAGCGTTGGCAAACACGACCTGCGGGTCTTTCGACATCATGAATTCCACGAATTCAGTCGCCTCCTGAAGATTGGAGGAGCCTTTCATTATGGCCCAGAACTCAGTAGAGTTAATCTGCCCATCCCATATGACAGGAAAGTTTTTTCCATTATTCTGCGCCGTATCGACACGACCGTTATATGCTGAAGTCATAACCACGTCGCCTGAAGAAAGCCATTCTTGAGGCTGGGCACCGCTTTCCCACCATTGGATATGCGGCTTTAATTCATCCAGCTTCTTGAAAGCTCTATCCTGTCCTTCTTTTGTAGCCAGAATTTCGTAGACTTCTGACGGCGGGACACCATCAGCGATCAATGCGACTTCCATGGTTAGCTTGGCTGTTTTACGCAGACCCCGCTTTCCTTGCCATTTTTCGACATTCCAGAAATCGGTCCAGCTTTTCGGACCGTCAGCGATCTTGTCGGCATCATAGGTCAAGACATTCGCCCAGGCTAAAGCCCCAACACCGCATTCTTTGAACTGCGATGGATCGGTCTCTTCAGCATGGGCTTGTTTACTCCAGTCGATGTTTTCAACAAGACCTTGTTCGCATGCCATGGTGACTTCATCGTCTTCCATCTGCATGACGTCCCAGGTGATATTGTTGCTGTCAACCATAGCTTTTTGTTTTGCAAGCCCACCATTGGTCGTGTCTTCAAGGATATTGATACCCTTTAGCTTTGAATATGGCTCCATATAAGCTGCACGAAATGCATCTTGAACCGAGCCGCCAAAGCCTACTACGGTCAGGTCTCTGGCTTCACTTGCCGACGCTGCAGAAAGTAAAATTCCAAATATAGAGATTATTCTCACCGACTTATTCATTCGTTTCCCTTTTATTCTGTCTTTTATTATTTTCGAAACCGTTACGCTTACGGAAATATTTTTATTCATTTAGACTGAGTGAGTGTACTGAATTTCATTCATGAACCCTCCATCACGTGTCATCGCGATTCAACCGCATCATAGCTTTGATGAAGCTATGTCGTTGCTTTAGTGCAATCATCACCGACGAGTAGCGCGAGCAGTTCCCTTTTTTCTTTCGTTGAGGATTTCACTCTTTTTGAATGGTGTCAACGACAATGTATCCAATTATAAGAGTTAGTCTTGAATAAAGGCGGAAAAATCGTCTTAAATCAAAGTATTGTATTCATTTTGAAGTTGGTACTATCATACCTATGATTATAGAATCGACAGGGCGGTGCAAAATAGCTGCGTGCCCTGCGATGATTTATTGGAGCAACGAATTTTTGAACCTTGCGCTAAGTTGTGCGGCTCTGTCAGAGGCTGAATCATAATGCTTGCAGCTACTTCAAGCCCTTCCAGGGACCAGGTGAGCAGGCGGATATTTGCGATGTAGATCCAAGCTTCAGCGGAAGCGATAGCTTTCTCAAAGTCCTTTGCCGTTCAGCGGCATCTTCCGAGCCAAGCAAAGGTCCGCTCGACAACTCATCTGCGTGGGAGTAGTTCGAAACCGTTGGTCTGGTCTGATCTCTTCATAATTTTCAGCGTAAACTTCTCGACCTTTTCTAACCTACCTTTGAGCTTGGGACCAGTATATCCACCATCAGCAAAGATATGCCGTAACCACGGCCAGCGCTTGAGGATGGTTTTCAAGCCTATCGGCGCACTATCTCTGTTCTGAATGCCCACAGAATGGATCACACGACCAACCATCAAGCCGAGTGATCAACCACAATATGGCGCTTGCGTCCGTTGATCTTCTTACCGGCATCAAAGCCTCGTATTCCCCCACGTTCGCGGCTTTTACTGACTGACTATCGATCACACCAGCTGTCGGACTGACCTGTCTTTCAACCTGTTTGCGCAAACATTACAAGCGTGCTGTTGATCGCACGCATCGTTTCTCCATCACGCTACCATAGAAGCATTTCCTTAAGGTGGAGAACGGTGAGAAGTTCTTGGGCAAAAACCGCCACCGAAAACCCGTCGACCTGATGTACAAAAGAGGATTTATCACCTCTCGAATATCTGTTGTGTGCGGGGGGACAAGTTGCTTTGAAAAAGCAGAAGTGGCGAAAGCAGCCGCCACTCTGCGTCGCCACATCACTTGTATAACACTGGCCATGTCGCTCATACTGCCGATAGGTGATTTCAGGTTAATCCAGCTTGATCTCCATCAAATCTAAGCAATTCGATTGAATCATAAATAACCGCAATCATTCAATTTATTTTGAAACGGACACTTACGAACAGGCGCGGTTACAACCGGGCAGCGGTTGTTGTTGCAAACAAGAACGCAAAGTTGATTTGGGTCGTATTTCAACAAGGCGACGAATACTGAGCCAATCCTAGAGCGTAAGCATATAAATTGCATGCTGAAGGTTGAAATGGAGTGAACAGTTGCACCGGCATATACAGAACCTGTATTTTATAAGGGTCGGCTAGGTCTCCCCTTTGTTGAGGCGTATGTGTGCGTATACCCATTTTGGTGCTTCGAAAATGATGGCACTGTATAGATGTTTGCACTCTATCCGAGTCAAACTGCTTCAACATAAAGTTTGTAATAGGGGATAGTCTATAGATGTAAAAGGATAGGGTGCTCATCCCATGCTACCGGTATATTTCGAAAACGTGTAGCGGCACCAGAGAAAAGATATCATCGTGGCATTTAACCTTTGTGTCTTTAACGCTATGAGATGATTATCATTCGCAAACAGGCTCGATCCTAAAGGCCTTTTCAGGAATACCGGTAGCAGAGAAATGTTCACGCTCAGGCAGTTACGTTATTTCATCGCATGTGCTGAGCAAGGTTCGGTTACGCGTGCTGCACAATCGCTGTCGATTTCCCAGTCATCTATTACTGAGGCGATTAAGGAGCTTGAAGCCGATCTCAACGTCTCATTGTTCGAGCGGCATCCGCGTGGGCTGATTATCACGCATAGCGGCCATCAATTTATGCGTCATGCAACGAAAATCCTGGCTGACGTTTCTGATGCCCGACGCTCGTTTTCGAGCAGGCAGGTGACAGAAAAACGAACTCTGCATCTCGGCGTCACATCGCTTGTTGCTGGCTATGTACTTTCCGATTTGCTGGCGCGCTATCGCCGGGCGTTTCCCGATGTGGAGGTGAGCGCAATTGAGGATAATGGCTCATACCTTGAGCATCTGCTCATCGGGGGTGAACTTGATGTGGCTGTGGTGGTGATTTCCAGTCTACGCGACCGCATGGCGCTTCATGCCGAAATTCTGGAAACATCGCCCTATCGATTGTGGTTGCCTTTAGGGCATTCGCTTATATCCGTTGACGGAATATCAATCGATGATGTGGCTAAAGAACCTTTAATCATGCTCACCGTCGATGAAATTGAGGAGAATACCGGAAAGCTTCTTGCTGCACTTGGGGCAAGGCCGCATGTGGCGTTCAGGACTCGCTCTGTTGAAGCGGTTCGTAGTTTAGTGGCGACTGGTGCCGGTGTCTCCCTTCTACCTGATCTCGTCTATCGCCCATGGTCGCTTGAAGGTGATCGAATTGAAAGCCGGGATGTTTCTGGCTCTTTGCCAATCGTGCAGATTGGAATGGTGTGGCGAAAGGGTTCGAGTCTTCCACAGTCTGCGCGCGATTTTATTGGAATTGCAGAAGCTGCACGGTCTGGAAGGCAACGTTGAAGCTATTTTTTGCAGACCGTTGAAATTTATTAAGTTACTATTATTAAAGGTATTCTTGAAATCTATTTTAATAAAGATTTTAGCATTTTCTAGAAATCGGAAAAACCGATATCTGCTTTCTAATAAATGAATTTGCGAATGTTGCGTGTTTGGATCACTTTCTCCCTCAGGAACGAAAAGCCGAAAACGGCAAAATGGAGAGAGTAATGCGATTATATTCTATGTGCGCTGACCAGCTAATATCATGAGCTGCATCTAGTCTTCCTCATTGCCGTTTCGCGCTGCTCAGCTAAGTTTTTCAGTAGTCCTAAAACCCATATGCGATTTCGCGCTTCGCTTTCAGTCAGCGAAGTAGCTGATGTGCTGTGCGGTTTTGTATCCAGCCCTAGATCAGTGCTGCATTTCGGAACCACAGTGATTTCATGTCACGCATAGGTGATGGAAACAGACATAATTTCTGCCGGAGAATGTAATGGATTGTGAAATGCTTATCGGCTCCCAGTTTGAACTGGGAACAGAAAATGAAGAACTTGTTCTCAATCCGAAAACAGGGGACGTTATTCTGAATTTGCCTGAGGCATCTTTGGGACAAGTTGACAAAGCTGTAGAGGCCGGAGAAAAAGCATTTCAAATATGGTCTCGTACGACACCTGCGGAACGGTCGGGTTATCTGCTTAAAATCGCCGATGCAGTTGAAAAAGATGCGGAAGGCTTTGCGGCACTTGAGGCTCTCAATTGTGGAAAGCCGTACCATGCGGTTCTCAATGATGAGATACCCGCAATTATCGATTGCTATCGTTATTTCGCAGGTGCTGTTCGCAATATGCAGGGGCCTGTTGCTGCTGAATACATCGCTGGGCATACGTCTATGATCCGCCGCGATCCTGTCGGGATTATCGGGTCGATTGCACCTTGGAATTATCCATTGATGATGATGGCGTGGAAGCTCGCCCCGGCAATTGCAGGCGGTAATACCGTCGTTTTTAAACCATCAGAACAGACGCCTTTGACCGCGCTGAAAATGGCAAAGGTGATGGCTGATATTCTGCCATCGGGTGTGGTTAACGTGGTTCTCGGGCGGGGAGAAACTGTTGGAAACGCTCTGATTAATCACCCTTCAATCAACATGGTCTCCATTACGGGGGATGTTGCAACTGGCAAAAAGGTTTTGCAGGCTGCGGCAAAATCGGTGAAGCGTACGCATCTTGAGTTGGGAGGCAAAGCGCCTGTCATCGTCATGGCTGATGCAGACATTGATGCTGTCGTAGAAGGCATTAAAACATTTGGATTCTATAATGCCGGGCAGGACTGCACGGCTGCTTGTCGCATCTATGCTGACGCGCGGATCTACGACCGACTTGTTGCGGATTTATCCGGCGCTGTTTCCAGCATTCGCTTCAATCGCGAAGATGATGCCCAAAATGAGATGGGGCCGCTCATATCGCGTCGTCAACGTGATCGTGTGGACAGCTTTGTAGCTCGGGCCCGTGAGAATGCGCATATTGAAATAACTGCAGGCGGCAAACCTTCTGGAGACAGGGGATTTTTCTTTGAACCAACTGTGGTTGCCGGAGCGTTGCAGGACGATGAAATCGTTCGTCGCGAAGTCTTCGGGCCTGTTGTTTCCGTAACGCGTTTTAGCGAAGATGAAGAGGCAATCGCCTGGGCCAATGACAGTGATTACGGTCTGGCATCATCGGTCTGGACAAAAGATATCAGTAAGGGTTTGAAAGCCGCAGCGCACCTGCAATATGGCTGCACGTGGATCAATACACATTTCATGCTGACCAATGAAATGCCACATGGTGGATTGAAACAGTCCGGCTATGGCAAGGACATGTCTATCTACGCACTTGAGGACTACACCACTGTGCGTCATGTCATGATTGCTCACGGGTGATACGATGACAAATATAGCCCCCCAACTCCAAATCGACCGTAAAAAACATGAAGTCTCGAAGACCGACGTGGCCATCGAACTTAAGAACATGCACAAATGGTATGGTGAGTTTCACGTTCTGCGTGACATCAACCTGAAGGTCATGCGCGGCGAACGTATCGTTGTTGCGGGTCCATCCGGTTCCGGCAAGTCGACCATGATCCGTTGCATCAACCGTCTGGAAGAACACCAGAAGGGCCAGATCATCGTTGATGGTATTGAACTGACCAACGATCTGAAGAAGATCGATGAAGTGCGCCGTGAAGTCGGTATGGTGTTCCAGCACTTTAACCTCTTCCCGCATCTGACCATTCTGGAAAACTGCACGCTTGCACCGATCTGGGTGCGCAAAATGCCAAAAAAGAAGGCGGAAGAAGTCGCCATGCATTATCTGGCGCGCGTGAAAATCCCGGAACAGGCCAACAAGTATCCGGGCCAGCTTTCAGGTGGTCAGCAGCAGCGTGTGGCAATTGCCCGTGCGCTTTGTATGAACCCGAAGGTCATGCTGTTCGATGAGCCGACATCGGCGCTTGATCCGGAAATGGTCAAGGAAGTGCTGGATACGATGGTCAGCCATGCAGAAGAAGGCATGACCATGATCTGCGTGACGCACGAAATGGGCTTTGCGCGTCAGGTTGCCAATCGCGTGATCTTCATGGATCAGGGTCAGATCGTTGAACAGAATTCGCCAGCCGAGTTCTTCGACAATCCGCAGCATGAACGCACAAAGCTGTTCCTGAGCCAGATACTGCACTGAAAAAAATCAACGAAACTATCAAAAATAAACGTACCAACGGAGGGTAACTTGAATAAATTTCTCGCAATAGCATCCGCGGCGCTGTTTGTGTTTTCAGGATTGGCACATGCGGGCCCAACGCTTGACCGTGTTAATGAAAAGAAAGAAATGGTTGTCGCAACCAATGTTGGTTGGCCTCCACAGGGTTTTCTTGATGACAATAACGAACTTGTTGGGTTCGATATTGATGTGGCAAACGAGATTGGCAAGAGACTGGGTTTAAAGGTTCGCTTTGAAACACCGGAATGGCCAACGCTGACCGGCGGTCATTGGCAGGGACGTTATGATGTGGGTGTTGGCTCGGTAACGCCGACCAAGGCACGCGCACAGGCTATCGATTTTGCTGGCATCTACTACTACAGCCCCTATGTGTACGTCGTGCACAAGGATAGCCCGGCTCATTCTACGGATGATCTCAACGGCAAGATTATCGGCGTTGAAACTGGAACGACCTCTGAAGACTTCATCAATCGCCGTCTGGAAATTGATGCACCTAATCTTCCGGCTTTTGAATACAAGGTTACGCCGGGTGAAGTGCGCACGTTTGAAGATTCCATGATGCCATTCGACGATCTTCGTCTTGGTGATGGCGTGCGTTTAAATGCGGTAATTGCACCAGAGCAGACCGCGCAGACAGCCATTAAAAATGGCTATCCGGTCCGCATTCTTGAAGGCGGATATGCTTTCCGTGAGCCGCTCGTTGTTATTGCAGAAAAGAACGATCCGGAATGGACTGCAAAGATCGGTGAGATCATCAAGCAGATGAAGGATGATGGCACTCTCGCAACGCTTACGACGAAGTGGTACGGCGCTGATTATAGTAAAGACTAATCTCTGCCGATAATGTCATCTCAGATTTCCTAACCAATTCAATATCAAAGCCCGGCTTCGCCGTGAGGGCGGGTCGGGTTGTGATTTGAAGGTGGGAACATGCAATATTTTCGAGCTGGTAACAAGATGTCCTATCCTGACACGCATTACTTCAGAACAATGGCTGACAACAAAGAACGCCCTGCGATGATCGGCAACGAGGAGTGCGAAACCCTCGTCATCGGTGCTGGCCTGGCCGGGCTGACAACAGCGTTGGAGCTGGCGAGGCAGGGGCATTCTGTTATTGTTCTTGAGGCCGATAGTGTTGGGTTTGGGGCTTCCGGGCGTAACGGTGGTTTCGTCAGCCCCGGATATGCAACCGGTCACGACAAGATTGCTGGAACGGTCGGCGAAGATTCTGCCAAAAAACTCCATATGCTCTCAGTGGAGGGCATGGATTTTGTGCAGGAAACAATCCGTGATTTGAATATCGCATCAGCAGATCCCAAGCATGGGCTGATTAGTGTACAGCGCTATGAAGATGCGGCGGCTTTGAAGGCTGAAGTCACGGAAACAAAAAGAGATTTCAATTACGACCTCGAATATATGTCGCGCGAAGAAGTTCAATCGGTACTCAAGTCTGAACGTTATTATCAGGCCGTTCGCGATCCGAAGGCGTTTCACATTCACCCACTCAACTATGCACGCGGTCTTGCTCAGGAAATCGAACGTCTTGGCGGCAGGATTTACGAGAGTTCTGCATCGGAATCCATAGATGTTGCGGGGGCTCAAAAAGTGGCTCGTACAAGTCGGGGCTCAGTGCGAGGGAAAAACCTGGTGATCGCCACAGGTGGTTATACAGGCGCGCTGAATAAGAAACTTCAGCGCTCCTATTTGCCGATTGCAACCTATGTGATGGTCTCCGAAGTGGCGCCTGATCTGATCAGCGAAGCCATCAAAACACAGGCCGCGATTGGCGATAATCGCAGAGCTGGTGATTATTACAGGCTCATTGAAGGCGGAAGGCGTGTGTTGTGGGGTGGGCGTATAACAACTCGGGCCGCATCTACAGAAGGCCTGGTGCGGGAGCTTCGACATGAAATGACACGCACCTATCCGCAACTCTCACAACTCAAGACGGAACTCGCCTGGTCGGGCCTTATGGCTTATGCGCGCCATCTGATGCCACAAATTGGGAAAATGCCAAATGGGGTTTGGTATTGCACGGCATTTGGTGGGCATGGGCTGAACACCACTGCAATTGGCGGCAAGATTGTTTCAGAGGCGATCCTCGGCACAACTGATCGCTATAAGCTTTTTGAGCCTTTCGGCCTTATCTGGGCTGGTGGTTATGCCGGTCTTGCCGTTGCCCAACTCACCTATTGGAAGCTGCAAGCACAGGATAAATGGCGCGAACGGTCTGCCTGATAATCTATCTTCTGCGTACTGCAAATTCTAATCTCCCAGAACAAAAAGACATCCGTTGAACCGATCGGTACAGGGTACACACCGAATTGAAGGAGGCCGTTCATGCTTGGACGATTCATTCTCAACTATCCCGATACAGCGCGTAGGCTTGGCGGCCTCGTGCTCTTCGCACTTACAATGGTGGCGCTCTATTCGATCGGCATCAGTGCTCACTGGCTCGGAATGATTGTGCCTTCGGTTGCTGAATGGGTGAAGGAAAATCCTGCTATTGCGAGGATCGTGTCAGCATTCTCAATTTCACTATTCCTGTTTTTGAACTGGAAGCTGCTCAAAAAACTATCGAGAAAACAGCAAGTCGTAGCCGTCTGGGTCGAATTGTTTTCTCTTTTGATGTTGTTCTTCTATTCGTTCGACCTCTCGTTTTCATTTATCGCTCGTAAAATTGGCTTCCTGATCACACAGGGAACCGTAACGACACTATATATTTCGGCGATTTCCATCGTGATCGCGACGATCATTGCACTTGTCGGTGCGATTGCAAAGCTGTCGCAGAACGGCGTCATTTATGGGCTTTCAACCTTCTATACGTCACTTTTTCGCGGCTTGCCGCTGCTTATGCAAATCTACATTATCTATCTTGGCTTACCGCAGATCGGTTATGTGATTGGCGCAATCCCTGCCGGTATTCTCGCACTTTCACTCTGCTATGGTGCCTATATGACGGAAATTTTCCGTGCAGGTATTGAAAGCATTCCCCGCGGCCAGAAAGAGGGCGCAACGGCACTCGGCCTTGGCTCGGCACAGACCATGTGGCTTGTCATTCTGCCGCAAGCTATGCGGATTATCATCCCCCCAACAGGTAACCAGTTTATCGCCATGCTCAAGGACTCGTCGCTTGTTTCGGTGATCGGTGTCTGGGAGCTGATGTATGTTGCGAGAACACAGGGTCAAACAGAATTCAGGCACATCGAGATGCTGATCACTGCCTCGATGATCTATTGGATGCTCTCCATTTCGTTTGAATTCATTCAGTCACGTATTGAGCGCTACTACGCGCGATACAACATGCGGTAAAGCGCCAGCCCGATGATGATACGCCTTCTTTCGGGGCGTATCACAATTTCTGTGGCGGCGACGCTCTTTCGCCAGTTTCTGCTTTGTCAAACCGTTTTCTACTGGAAAGTTGTATGTCTGAAATATCCCTTTTTTCATCAGCTGAGTTGCCTCGCCCTAACCTTACACTTAAGGATGCAGCAGATATTCTTGGTTCAGTTTACGGGCAAAAGGGAGAATTGCGCGAGCTTGGCAGTCAGCAGGACCGCAATTTCAAGGTGAGCATTGCTGGTGAAAGCTATGTCCTCAAAATCAGCCGTAGCGAGTATCTGCGTGTAGAACTCGAAGCCCAAAATGCCATTCTGCAACACCTCGCTTCAAAGCAGGATGGCAGCGGGCATAATGCTTTTGTTTGTCCCACTGTTACCCCCTGTCTTAACGGAGAACTTATTGGTTCCGCTACTGTAGGGGGAGAGGGCTATCATGTTCGTCTCTTGAGCTTTATCGAAGGTGAGACCCTGACAGCGCGCAAATATTTGGGCCGCTCGGCAATTAAAGCGCTGGGGTCGCTCGCAGGAAGTGTCGCAAGTGCACTGGCCGATTTTTCGCATTCCGGCACGCTGAGAAATTCTCAGTGGGACTTGGCTCATGCTGAAACTGCGGTGCCGTTTTTATTGCAGGATGAGACGTCCGGCGTGGTTGCTAAACCCATTATTAATGCAATGGGAGAAGTCAAAAAGCGGCTTGATCCGTTGAAGGCAGGTTTGCGTGTTCAGGTCATCCACCACGACATCACAGATGATAATGTCGTTGGATATAGAGAGATCTCAGGCTCGATCTTGCCTTATGCGGTTATTGATTTTGGCGATATGACAAAAAGCTGGTTGGTTGCGGAGCTCGCAACGACCTGCACTTCCTTGCTGCATCACGGTGAAAAAGACCCATTCTCTATTTTGCCAGCTGTGAAGGCATTTCATGCCGTTTGCCCATTGAATAAGGATGAGCTTGTCGCCCTTTGGCCGTTGATTGTGGCACGCGCCTGCATATTGCTTGCAGCATCACATCAGCAACTCAAGCTTGATCCGAATAATATCTATGCCGCGACCAACGCCGCGCATGAGCGGATCATCTTCCAAACGGCGACATCGGTTCCGTTTGAACTTATGGAAAAGGCAATCTTCTTTGCGCTTGGCGTGACCTTAGCAGAAAAGCCTCATGCCAATGTGCTATCGATTTTTCCGTCCCTTGATTTGTCCTTAGCAAAACAAGTGGACTTATCGATTGAGAACCCCGACTTTGTCGCAGGGAACTGGAATAACAGCGGTATCGAACGCAAGATATTGCTGGAGGCCGCTTATGCCGTGGGCAGTAGCCTGACGCAATATGGTGAGTACCGACTGACGCGCACGCAGATTAACAGCCGCTTAGAGCCTGAAAGTTTTGCGCTGCATATTACAGCCTGCGTTCGCGCCGGAACTGAGGTCGTTGCGCCTTTTGATGGTCGTGCCCATTTTGCAGATGGCACATTAATTCTGCGAAATGGCGATCTAAATCTGCATTTAAGCGGATTAGACATCGCGGATGGTGTGGCGGCTTCAGTATCATCGGGCGATGCGTTGGGCACTGTCCGCAATAATGCGAATGGTTTCGGTATCATCTGTGTTCAACAGTCAGAATTGGTGTCTGACGCGTTGCCACAATTTGCCAGGCCATCGCAAGCCGCCGCATGGTCTTCCGTATGCCCATCACCGGCTACATTTTTAGGCTTGTCCGTCGAAGCATCGCCACGCGAGGCGGAATTGTTGCTTGAAAAGCGCTATCGAAGCCTGGCTGGCACACAGAAACATTATTACGATACGCCACCACAGATTGAACGTGGTTGGAAAGAACATCTGTTTGACACAGAAGGGCGCGCATATCTCGATATGGTCAATAACGTGACCACGGTGGGCCATGGGCATCCCCGACTTGCAGAAAATGTGAAAAAGCAATGGTTGAAGCTCAATACCAATTCGCGCTTCAACTATTCAGAAGTAGCTGATTTTTCAGAAAGGCTCGCGGCACTCGCACCGGAAGGACTGGACACAGTGTTTCTGGTGAATAGCGGTTCAGAGGCAAATGACCTTGCATTGAGACTTGCGTGGGCATGGAATGGTCATCGCAATATTGTGTCATTATTAGAAGCTTATCATGGTTGGACAGTTGGCAGCGATGCCATCTCGACTTCAACAGCTGATAATCCCAATGCGCTTGGAACACGGCCGTCATGGGTGCATGCCGTGGTATCACCCAATACCTATCGGGGTAATATGACTGCCGAACAATATATCGGAACGGTACTCGATAAACTGTCGGAGTTGGATGCAAAAGGTGGAAGCATCGCTGGTTTCATTTGTGAACCTATTTATGGCAATGCTGGCGGAATACCCTTGCCATCAGGTTATCTTGAAAAGGTCTACCAGGAAGTCAGATCGCGTGGCGGGCTTTGCATCGCCGATGAAGTGCAAGTCGGTTATGGACGTACAGGTCACTACTTCTGGGGTTTTGAAGAGCAGCAGGTTGTGCCTGACGTCATCACGATTGCAAAAGGCATGGGCAATGGACACCCGTTAGGCGCAGTAATTACGCGCAAGGAAATTGCTCATGCACTTGAAAAGGAAGGCTATTTTTTCTCGTCTGCTGGCGGGAGCCCAGTTTCATCTGTCGTTGGAAACACTGTTTTGGACATTATGGAAGATGAGCAACTTCAGGCCAATGCGTGGAGCGTTGGAGATCATCTCAAAAGACGTCTTGAGGTGCTCAAACAGCAGTTTTCATTAGTTGGAGCGGTGCATGGCGCGGGGCTTTATATAGGCTTAGAGCTTGTCCGTGACCATGTTTTTCTAGAGCCCGCTACCGAGGAAACGATGGCTCTATGCGACCGGCTTTTGGAGCTTGGTATCATTATGCAGCCGACGGGTGAACACTTGAATATCTTCAAAATAAAGCCACCCTTATGCCTTACCAAGGAGAGCGCTGATTATTTCGCTGATACCTTAGAAGTTGTCCTGACAGAAGGTTGGTAAAAATACGGATGTGAACGACAAAACATTTTTGTAAATCGCTTCTCTTCAATATAAATGCGAGCTTTCTAGTCCAGAGCGCCGACATATGGCAGAATGTAAATTCTACCATATGTTTGTTTGATCGCTGCCGACCGTCCTGATTGTTTAACGTCTGCATTGCGCGCAATTCGTGCCGTTCACGCTGGCAATGAGATTTCCCCAAAGCCGCCGCTCGGCGTATTTGAGCTGAATGTCCTGCTTGGGCTAGTAAGCGGGCGTACGTTCTAACAGCACACTACCACTATGCGCGTCCGGAAAGTTGGCAAAACGTCGTCCATGCATTTAGCTGCACTGGACAGATGGCCGTTGTTTGAAGACCACCATCCACCGAGTATTCATAATCCATTACGGTTGAAACTCTTGTGACCGATTACTCAACTCTTCACTTCTCATCCGGCTTTCCAATAGTCATCGGCCGGCAACACATTGAGGACTACAAGAAGATTAAAGTCGCGAACTCGACAGAACAATAGTCTTCAAGAAAGATCACTGTCACGAGGTCCATGGCATCGGTGTAACGCATGGTCATCACCACTACATCATTGTTACTCGTCCTCGCTGCATGTTCAAGCAAGACAGCTTTTCGTGGTTCCCAGCCAAAATTAAGTCGTAGAAGAGCTTGATTTTGAAATGGGGTATTGAGATTGGAGGAGCGTTGCGTTTGTGATGCTTCTCGATGGAAACTCGCCGTATCATTTGCTAGCGGACACACAAATGCCGACTCCAGTTAATCAAAAATGTTCACCTTGTCCGTGGTCCTATGGGACATTCAAATCGGGTAATTGTTGATGATGACGCGAACCGCAAAGGGTTTTCTTGGAATCAGATCTTCCGTATTTTATTCGAGTCGACGATCGAAATTGGCCGGAGTGCTCGGATTTCAAAGTCGACTACATCGGTATTTCTGCCCGAAAAGATGGAAATCGAGATTTCGTCGACCGACTTTGGGACCATAAAAAGTCCCTGAGATTGCGGGTATTCTTTAGGTATATGTTTTTGGATACCAGAGCTGCTATCTTGCTGAGTGTGTCCCCTCTAAAGTTCATAGAAAGCCGTAATATTCTTGAGGCTGGCAGGGGTATCAGCATGCGCGGAAGTTCTAGAGGCAACATTGATAGGCCATTTCCGTCCCACGTATAAAGAAAGGTTCAAGGGCTTTTCTGGTGGTAATCGGCTGCATTGGATAGACACCCTCAATGATATCTTTCGGCCAAGCTATGAGCCTTCCGGGATAGCATTGGTTTCGGTGATGCTCGCCTCGGATAATACGCATAATCCAGAGGGAGCCTGGACTTTTGGGTGATTTTCCACAGATCACACGCGCTTGACTCACCAAGACCTAGGGGCGACAGGTATTTGTGAGATTAAATTACTCTCTCGAATATCTCCTAAGCCGACATTGAATGAACACCGACTAGCGAAATTACCAGATAGCAAAACTGGCCAAAAAGTAGTGCACCTAGGTGATAGTGCATTATCATTGATTAATTCGCTCCCTAAAATGGCCGGCTCACCATTTGGGTCTCCTTCATCCATTAGAGGGTATCGGCCGATCAGTATACAAAAGATATGGCATGACATTCGCTCTGAAGCGGATTTAGTTGATCTGAGTATCCATGATCTCTGCCATCATTTTGCAAGAATCGCTGTATCTTCGGGGCAAAGTCTATATCTAGTTGGGAAACTGTTAGATCGTAGTCAGTCTCAGACAACCCAGCAATATGTGCATCTGGCACCAGACCCAATCCGCGATGCAGTTAGCTTGATTTTCCAGCAAAAAATCATCGACGACGACAAAGTGTCCAATGTCGCTGCCCTCCCACTTAACTTTTAAATTTCATATGAAATCAGTGAGGGAGAGCAGCTTTCTAACTAAGATATGGGTATTTAGTTTTCTATTGCGGTAGATCACCTGCTTTTGGCAGCTTAGCCCATTCGGCTAGAAACGCTTCGCGGTTCTTTGCAGCATCGGCCTCATCGAGTTCGAACACTTTCACTTCGGCTAGCTCTGGCAATTCGACGAATTCAGATACTTTAATATCGTTGCGGCTTGGGCGACGGAATGCGACCTTCAACAGTTCAATTTGCGCTTCCTTTGAAAGCAGGCTGTCGAGTGCTTTCTTAGCATTCTCACCACTTGGTGCATTCCTGAACAAACCGGCAAATTCTGGCGTCATGAATGTGCCTTCTGATGGATATACAAGGGATAATTCTTCCTGCCCGCCGTCGATATAAGGATAAGCTGTGGCCTCAAAAGTCAGGCCAATGGTGTATTCACCCATCGCTGTACCTTTTGGCACATTGGAAGCAGCACCCGAAGTTACGATATTGGCTACAACAGCCCTAAACGTGTCTTCATCGAGCAGTTTTGAAAGCCCCCACGCAATTGTATAGCCTGTCGAGCTGTTGACTGGGTCGGGCATGATAATCTTGCCTTTCCATTCCGGTTTGGCCAGATCAGCCCATCTCTTGGGAGCTTCATTATCTTGCAGCTGATCGGAATTGACCAGCATTGTCACCAGATGAACATTGGATGGAATAAACAGATCGCCACTGTAATGCAGGTTTTCCGGAATGGCTTCGAGCGCGGATGCCTTATAGGGCTCAAATAACTTTTCATATGCGCCAAGGGTGTTCGCGGATGAAGACCAGAAAATGTCACTCTGAGGTGCCGATGCTTCAGCTTCTGCACGCCGCAACAAAACGCCAGAACCTCCGGTGATAACGCCGAGATTTTGCCCGGCTTTTTCCTTGACCACGGATTGCACGGCCTCATAGGCCTGAACCGGGTTGGACGTATAAAGCACTGGATCACTGGCCATCGCTGGAATAGTGAGGCCAAGCGACATAGAACCAGCTAATAGATAAGAAGATAGTTTCATAGTTTCCTCGCATTTGATGAAGTGGTTGAGCAGTTGATCTGCTTCGTCTGTTTATTTGGAAGCAAAAACATCGATCCGGAACAGTTTTGTGGCAATGATGATCGGTACCAGAATGACTGTTACCAATATTAAGCCGTAAGCTGATGCGTATGCCATGAGGCCAGAATCGAGCAGTCGGAAAACTTGAATTGGTAGTGTCTCCCGCCCACCGGAATAGACCAGAATAGACGCTGATAATTCGGCAACCGTGGTTGTCCATGTCAGGATTGCGGCGGATGCAATTGCCGGTAACATCATAGGAAGCACAACCTTGAAGAAAGATCGTACTGGTGGAACACCAAGGCTGATCGACGCTTCTTCAATCGAATTTGGAATGTTCTGCAATATGGCTTGTGAGTTGCGCATACCAAAAGGCATCCGGCGTACCACGTAGGCCAATACAATGATCATCGCGGTGCCGGACAATGGCAACCAGCCGCCGTGGAAGGTTGCCAGAAGGCCAACGCCCAAAACCGTGCCCGATAAAGCGAGTGGAATGGCTGATATGTAATCAATGATCGGGGTAATAAGATTTGGCTTTTTTACGATCAGATAGCTGACTACGGCACTGAAGATAATCGATATGAACGTGGCGGTCGCTGCATAGGTGAGAGAGTTGACGAGCGGCTGAGGTGCCGTGACGAAAACGCGGGCTATGTTGGAAAATGTCCAGTTGCCCCATTGCATCACGGGTCCACGCGATGCGGTGAACGCGCCGACGACGATCATACAAAGTGGCAACAGTGATACTATTACTATAAATCCTGCGCTTACAGCGACCAGCAGACCGTTTAATCCCCGCAAAGGTATAGGTTTTGCTCCGCGCCCTTGAACAATTTCGAAACGCCCACGCGACACCACAAACCGGTTGCAAAAAAGCACGAGCATAACGATTAACACGGACACGCTGGCAAGCGTCGATTGCATGGTGATGTCGCTGGCGCCGTCTGCCACTGCCGCTTGATAAGTGACGACGGAAAGCAATGGCAGTCGATGGCTCAAAATCATAGAGATGGCAAAGTTTCCGACTACCATTGTGAAAACGAGCAAAGCCGAGGCAAGAACGGTTGGCAGAATTACTGGCAGCATGACGCGCAAGCGAGATTTTGCTGGGCTTGTTCCCAACGATTGAGCTGCCTCTTCGAGTTGCACATCGAACTTACCAATCGCCGCTACGACACCAATGTAGATATAGGTGTAATAGATGAAGCTCATGGAGACGATGAGGCCAAACCAGCCATAGAAGCTTGGTAAGATGATCCCGTAGCCCTTAAGAAATCTCGTCACTAAACCATTATTGCCCAACATCATGAGCCAGGTTTGGGCTGCTATGACTTCTGGGAGCACTAAGGTAATCAATGGCAAAAGAGCAATGAGCCACTTGCCGGGAAAAGTATAGCGAGCCGCCACATATGCCAACGGAACACCAATAATGGTGCAGAATATGGTGACGACAGAGGCGAGTATGAGTGTATTCTGTATCGCGGCGATATAGCGTGGATTGTCCAACAGGCGCATCCAGCCATTCTGACCTTCGCCTACAAAACTGGCGCTAAGAATGGTTATGAGCGGGTAGAGTATAAAGACGCATAACAGCGCCAGAGCCAGTAGGCTCAACCAGAACCAGGGTGTTTGAAGTGATTTTTTCATGATGCGATCACCAGCGCCTGATCCGGATTGATCGTAACATGGACCTGATCGCCCAGTTCAAAGGCATCATGGTTCTGACCATGCAATTCGGCAACGAGTTGCTGTCCGTCATGAAGATCGAGACGATAACTTGTCTTGGTGCCTAGGTATTGACGACTGCGGACCGAGCCGGAGATTGCCTGCTGGCCCTGCTGGCGTGCCGCGGAGATATGAAGATTTTCAGGGCGAAGGATCAGAGTGCCACGTTTGCCTGATTTTTCGCCGCGATGATCGGCAGCGCGGATTACTTGCGTACCGATGGAGACGTTAGCATAGTCATTTTGTACGGACTGCACATCGACCGGTATACAGTTAGCAGAGCCGACAAAATCAGCCACATAGCTCGTACGTGGTGTCGTATAAATTTGTTTGGGTGTACCAATTTGCTCAAGCGCTCCACGGTTCATGACACCAATGTGGTCTGACATAGCCAGTGCTTCTTCCTGGTCATGAGTAACAAATACCGTGGTAATATTGTCCTCGCGCTGCAACTCGCAAATTGTCTCGCGGATCTGGATGCGCAGCTTGGCATCCAAGTTGGACAGGGGTTCGTCCATCAACAGAACTGCTGGCTTGATGACAAGAGCACGGGCGAGGGCTACACGCTGGCGCTGCCCACCCGATAATGCGGCGGGATGACGTTGTGCCAGATGACTGAGGCCAACACGTTCAAGCGCCTGACCAACCTTGGCTTTTGCGCTCTCGCCTTTTTCGCAACGGGCGCTAAGACCATAGGCAACATTCTGCTGCACCGTCTTGTCGGGAAAAAGTGCATAATCTTGAAAAACCATCCCGATATTGCGCTTATGCGGTGGCAGGTGCGTGACGTCTGTATCACTGAAACGGATTGAGCCATTAGACGCTGCTACAAATCCAGCAATAGTGCGCAATAATGTTGTCTTGCCGCAGCCGGACGGTCCCAAAAGAGTAAAAAAGCAACCCTGAGGAATATCTAGTGATAATTGGGAGATGACGTTTTCTTCTCCATAAGTCACATCTAGGGTTTGGATTTTAATGCCCATACTTGAGTTCCCACTCTTATTTTTAGTTAAATTTAACAGTAAGATAGGGGCGAATTTCACGCCGTTGGAGTTGCCTCCGCCAGACCGGAATGCACCACTTCCAGTGCCTGTGCATGGCAACGCGCGTCGCCAGCCGCAAGAATGGTGCCGTTGCTGGCTAAAGTCAGCGGTTCGCCGTGCCAGTCTGTGATTTTTCCACCCGCACCTTCGATAATCGGACGATATGGAGCGAAATCATATATTTGCTGTCCGGCATCGACAGCGAGGTCTGTGCGCCCTTCAGCAAGTCTTCCATAATTGAGGCAAGCGCCGCCATATACTCGGTTGGCAGTTCGACGGCGCAGTGCATTCAGAACAGGTAGCTGATCAGCTGACATATAATCCTGATTGGAATTGGTCATAAGCCCAGTGGCAAGGCTTTCACATGGGCGGCATTTCACAATTTGCCCATTGAGCCGCGTTGCTTGTCCAGCAGCACCTATCCATCTTGTGTCCAGCACGGGATTGTCGATCACGCCGACCTTTGGCACGCCGTCAATTGCCAGTGCAATCAGTGTTCCCCAGACTGGTATACCTACGATGAAGGGTGCTGTGCCATCGATGGGGTCAAGAACCCATACATGCGATGCCTGTGCATCAATACTGCCTTCTTCTTCACCAATGATGCCATGATGTGGATATTGTTTGCGAATTTCTACACGCAGACGGTGTTCTATGGCGCGATCATACTTCGTGACCAAACTGCGGTCCGGCTTCACTTCGATTTCAGAAACTGCGTTCTCATTGCAGTTCAGTTCATTTGCTAATGTTTCGCGCGCCATGTCTGCTAAAGCGGCTGCGAAACCAACATAATGATCCAATTCTGATGTCGACATTATATTTCCCCCAATTTCCCTTAAATAAAACTAGCAACAAATAAAAAATGTGGCAATAGTTGGCATATGTGTTTTTCTGTGTTTTTTATATGCCAAACAAAGCGGACGGATAGAGTCATGTGGCAGGATGAGCGGCATAAGAAGATTAGGGATTATCTCACGGCTTTTGGTCGTATCTCGATTGACCAGATCACGGAGGAAATGGGCGTTTCGCGCGAAACGATCCGGCGCGATCTCATGGAGCTTGAGCAGGCAGGCAAACTGAAGCGTGTCAGGGGTGGCGCTGTGCCGCTTGCCAAGGAAGATACTGACTATCATGTGCGTATCAAACAAAGACTGTTCGAGAAGCAAGCCATCGCGTTGGAAGCCCTTAATCTGCTTTCCAATGACATGACTTTGTTCATTGATGCTGGCACCACCACGACTGTGATGGCGGAAGTATTAGCTAACCATCATGGTCTTACAGGCTTGAATATCCTAACCAATTCAATCGACGTAGCGCGATTGCTCTCAGGAAAAGAAAGCGATTCTTATCATTGTTATAAGGTGCATTTGTTGCCTGGCGACGTGCGTCAGGATCCTCTTGAAACCTGGGGCGCGTCAACAATCAATGACATTTATCGCTATCGCGCTGATGTGGCTTTATTGGCTCCATGGGGTATTGACCCTGAGCGAGGAGCTATGAATCATTTTGTCCACGGAGCCGAAATAGCGCGAGCCATGGTGCGCAACTCAGCAAAGACTATAATTCTTGCTGATCATTCCAAAATCGGCGCGCCAGCCCGTTCTGTGTTCTGTACAATCGAGGAAATTTCACATCTGATCGTCAATAGCAAGGCGCGTGAGGCTACCGAATTCTCCGCTTTGGAAAAGTCGATAGCGAGCGTCATCGTAAGTAAATAGGGAGTTAGTTCAGCGACCCTGACCGGCCTTCCTCATTAGTAGCGCCGGCGAATAAAAAGCCCGGCGAGCACTGATATTGTGACCGTTACGGTTAGAAGAATGAAGGCGAGGGCAGCCCCAAGAGGCCAGTTTGCTTTGTTCAAGATTTCTGTCACGATCATTGGAGCCATCATGCGGAACGATGGACCGCCGAGAAGTACTGGCGTGGCATATGCATTCATTGTCAGAATGAACGACAACACCGAAGCGGCAAGAAGTCCGGGCATAATTTGTGGCATTCTCACGAGCATAAAGCTCTGTAACGGTGACGCGCCGAGGCTAGCTGCTGCGTAGTCAATATTCTCATCCAGGCCCTCGAAGACACTTTGTAGAGTGAGAACTACATAGGGGAGATTGACTGCAGTTATGCCAATAAAAACGGCAGTTGGCGTCTGCATGATCGTCAGTGGTGTAGAAATGATACCAATCTTCATAAGAAGAAAATTTAACACACCCGTCTGACCAAAAGCCACCATCCATCCAGCAGCACGAACAGCGTTCGAGATAAAGAGTGGTAGGATAATAGCCATAAGAAGCAACGTTTTGAGACTGCCGCTTTGGCGTGAAATCCAGTTTGCCAGAGGTAAACTGAGTATGATGCAGACTGCGGTAACTGAACTTGCCATGAGTAATGTCGTACCCATGCCTTTCAGGTAATATGTATCGGTAACGAACGTTGCAAAGTTCGCTATAGTAAAGCCCTGCACCATGAACTCACCGGGCACAAAGTCATTAAAACTATAACGCAACAGATAAAGCAGCGGCAGGGCCATAAATAGGAGGACCAGCCCGGTCGCAGGCATAAGAAGTGCGGCGGCGGAAAAAGAGTTTTTTTGCATGGCTATACCGAGAAAGCTGGAGCTGTACCTGTCTGGCCGGAGCCAGACAGGATGTGGCGAGAATCAGGCCTTGAACTCTTTGTTCCACCAGTTTTGCAGATCAGCGTCGGTTTTTGCGACGTACTCAAGATCGGGCAATACAAATTGGTCGCGTTGCTCCGCTGTGTAATCAACGGCTGATGCAAGTTCCGCTGGCAACTTCACTTCGGCATTTGTCGGCGCATACCCCATCTGCTCAGCAAATGCCGTTTGCGGTACTTCTTCAAGCATGGCGTTCAAATACTGATATGCAGCTTCCTTGTTCGGCGCGTTCTTCGGAACGGTCATATCCGACAAATAAAGGCCAATGCCTTCTTTCGGAATGGCAATTTCGATATCGATGCCAGCATTTTTCCACATGTAACCGCGCGCATTCCACATGATGCACATCACGATTTCACCAGACTTCAACGCTTGTGCGAGAGCCTCATTGGTCGGGTATATTTTTACACCCTGCTTTTTCAGCTCCAGCAATTTGGCTTTGCCGGGTTCGTAATCCGACGCGCTACCACCTGCAATCATGGCAGCAGATTCAATTGTCGTCTGATACTGCAGATCGATCACGCCCACACGACCAGCATATTTTGGATCCCACAAGTCTGCGTAAGACGTGGGGGCAGGGCTCACCTGCTTTGGATTGTAGAGAATGACACGACCCGTATAGATATGCGGGATAGAGTAATTGGTGCGAATGAATGGAAGAACCTTGCTCAGATTGGGAACCTTAGTTTCATCCAGTTCTTCAGTCAGCCCGTTCTGAAACATCTCAAAGCTGCCCTGACGGGTGAGGCAAGCGATGTCCATTGATCCGCGTGGCAAACGACGCTCGGCCAGAAGTTTTGCCTTGCGCACTGTATCAGTTGCAGGATCATAAATGACCTGTGTTCCACTGCCTTTCAGATTGCCATCAGCAATATTGATCTGCTGGAGATTCTGATAATCTCCGCCCCAAGTACCAACGACAACGCGTCCTGCGGCTTTAGCAAAAGAAGGCATCATTGTAGAGGCCAGAAGGCTGCCGGAAAGAATTCCAAAAGTACGTCTGCTTATTTTTGTCATATTAATTCCCCTTTTTATCGTCGGTGGATCACTCCCAGAGGTCTGCTGCCTCATTTGGGCATGAGAGACTAAAACAACACGACGTCCTCCGGCGCGATGCTCATTGTTATCGAGTTTTCAGGAGTAAGATGAATACCTGCCTCATTGAGTTCGCGCGGTGAAGAAACGGCCGTCAGATGCTGACCGTCGCTTAGCATGAGGTCAATTTCGACCATGCCGCCGAGGAACACATGTTTTTTAATAGTAACTGTCTGACTATTTTGCGCGGAAGGTAAGGGTGCTTTGCTTAGACTGAGTGCCTCTGGTCGGATAAGCACCTCGGTTGCAGTTTTGGAACTAAGAGCTGCATGAAACCGCACGCCGCCATCAGTCGTAAAAATCCCATTGTCCGTTGTTTGTCCGGTCAGGAAATTCGCCCGACCGATAAAATCAGCAACAAAGCGGTTTGCAGGCTGCTTATACAACTGTTCCGCATTGCCGATCTGTTCAATCACACCTGAACGCATCAGTACCAACCGGTCACCAACCGACATGGCCTCTTCCTGATCGTGAGTCACCATAATTGTCGTGATACCAAGTGTTTTTTGCAGGCTGCGAAGCTCATCACGGACTTGCAGACGCAAACGAGCATCCAGATTGGATAAGGGCTCATCGAGAAGCAGCATATCCGGCCGAATTGCGATAGCGCGAGCAATGGCGACACGCTGTTGCTGACCGCCGGATAATTGTTTGGGTAAGCGGTCCATCAAGTGCCCAAGATCTACAAGCTCAAGAGCGTGCTGTACGCGGGTTTTCAGTTCTGGTTCTGCGACTTTTCTGCGGCGAAGGCCAAAGGCAACATTTTCGAAAATACTCAGATGCGGGAAAAGCGCATAGTTCTGAAACACCAGACCGATATTACGTCGATGCGGAGGCTCGTAAGTGATTTCCCTGCTGCCCAAGCGCATGGTTCCGGCATCTGGTTCGATAAAGCCAGCCAGCATGCGCAAAGTTGTCGTCTTGCCACAACCTGATGGTCCCAAAAAGATAAGGAACTCGCCCTCATGAACGTCAAGCGTCATGTCGGATACGGCCCGGAAAGCCCCGTAGGTTTTGGTCAGTCCCTGAATTTGAACGTCAGCCATCAGACCATCCTCGAAATATTTACAAAGCGGTTGGAAATCATCAGCATCAGCGCCACAAAAAGCACTTGCAGAACAGAAACGGCAGCGATCGTTGGATCAATCTTCCATTCCAGATACTGCATCATCGCAACCGGAAGCGTCACTTGTCCTGGAGCAGAGAGGAAAATTGATACCTCAAGATTGCCGAAACTGACGACGAACGAGAACACGGCCGCTGCAAAAATCCCTGGCTTGATAAGTGGCAGCGTTACAAGCCAGACAACAGTTGATGGTTTGGCACCAAGGGAAGCCGCAGCCTCCTCAACTGTCATGTTTACACCTTCGAGCGAGGCCAGAAGCAAGCGAATGCACCACGGAATTGTCAGCAAAACATGCCCGGCCACAAAGACACCCGTCGAACCGACAATCGGGGCTCCAGAGGCAATTTCGATTTCAACTACAGTGACATAGAGTGCCGCACCAATGACGATTGCTGGCACCGTAAGAGGTGACATTAAAAGTTGGATCAATGCACTTCGACCGCGAAAACTGCGCCGAATAATCACAATTGCCGCAGGAACTGAAACCAGAAGGCCAGCAAACATTGCAAAGCTAGCGACAGCGATAGAAAGCAGGAAGCCACTGAAAAACTGGGGCTGGCGAAAGGCTTCCGAAAACCAGTGGAGCGAGTAGCCTTCAACCGGCAATGACAGTATCTCGTTCGAGATCACAGAGAGCCAGAACACCAGCACAAGGGGCAGAAGCATCAGCACAAGGCTGAATGCTATCATTGTTGCTGCTCCCAATCGTCCCAGGCGTTCTGAAAGAGAATTGCCTCGGACCATGTGACTTACTCCGCCAGAGCGTTTTTATGAAAGACGCCGCCCTTCATGATTGCAATCAAGCACTCGTCATGACGTTCTAACGTGGTGATATCCTCAAGCGGATTCCCATCTACAATCAAAAGGTCCGCATAGGCGCCTGGCATGATCACCCCAACTTCGTCTTCCATGCCACAGAGCTTTGCCGAAACTCTGGTCGCTGAATGCAGCACTTCGCGGTTCGTCAGAACGCTTGCGCGTAAGGAAAATTCCATCGACTGGTATTTGTGAAGTTGGCCGAGCAAATCGGACCCGAATGCCATTGGAAGACCGGCATCACGCATAATCGCCAACGACTCTAGTCCACCACGACGTACCGTATCAATCTTGGATTGGGAATCTTCACTCAGACCGAAGCTTGCGCCTTCCAACGCTAGCCCTTCATAGGCAACGAGTGTTGGGCAGGCGATTGCACCAGCTTCGGCAGCCAGTCGTGCAGTCTCAGGCGTTATGAGGTTGCAATGTTCCAATGACTTGACACCGCATTCGACAGCACGGCGAATAGAGGCATCTGAATAGGTGTGCGCGGCAACATAAAGCCCGTAATTCTCGGCTTCTTCAACAATGGCGCAAATTTCTTCGCGCGAATATTGCAGTACGTGAATGGGGTCGTTAGGCGATGCGACACCGCCATTGGCCATGATTTTGATAAACTGTGCACCATTTTTGATTTCTTCGCGTGCGGCGCGACGCACTTCATCTACGCCATCTGCAATGCGACCCAGACTTCCCAGCCGGGCTTCATGTAAGGGACGATTGTCGTAGCGCTTACGGTAATCACCATGGCCGACTGTTTGGCTTAATGCTTTACCACATATAACGAGGCGAGGGGCCTCAACGGCGCCTTCGTCGACAGCAAGTTTCAAGCCAAGATCAGCGCCAGCCAGGTCGCGCAGAGTTGTAAATCCGCGCATCAGCATATCACGCATGATCTTGGCGCTACGCAGAGCTATAAGAGATGTCGGTAAAGCGGCGTTTTCGGCGAGATCAACGAGCGTTGCTGCTACGTGCACGTGTGCATCAACGAGGCCTGGCATCAATGTGCGGCCTGCCAAGTCAATTCTTTGCGCGTCAGGAGCGTCAATTCGCTGGTCACTAACTGTTACGATGCGATCGCCTTCGACCAGTACTTCCAAGCCGGATTTAAGTGCGCCGCTATCAACATCAAGAATCTGACCGCCGAAAAACACATAACTCGTCATCGTTCATTCCCCATAATGCGCCAGTTTCGGCGCTTGTATACAGTAAGTATATTGCCCTCATCCTTGCACGGGGGTTTCGGTTTGTCCACATAAAAACAGGTCAGTTTGTTTTTATGTTGAAAACTCGCCTATACCTCTGTTTTAACATAGATTTAAATGGATGTTGTTCGTTGCATATGTTGATTTTAGATGCAGTTCGCTTAATATCGAGGCAGTAATTTAATCTGTAATTATTTGTAGAGACGTCATCCCATGAACAGCTCCGCTAAGCCGATCAGGGCGCGAAATTCAGCGCAATTGAGTAGAAAAACGCAGGCGGAGCGCTCGTTATCGACGCGGTCAAGAGTGTGCCAAGCCACCCTCGAGGCGCTTGCCGAAGTTGGTCATGGACTCATTTCAACAGCTATGATTGCTCAAAAGGCACAAGTTTCGCGTGGTGCGCTGACGCACCAGTTCCCTTCGCGCAATGATCTTCTCGTGGCAGCTCTTCGACAGCTTCATGAAGACTGGGAGATAGTTCATCCTGTTGCGTCTAATCCAGATGAGACACGATATTCCCTATCTGAACTCACTGAAACGCTATGGCTAAACATCTTTGCAGACAAACGATACATTGCTGCAATTGAATTGATGCTGGCGGCACGATTGGATAACGAACTGGGTCAGCGATTGCGTGATGAAATGAAGCGATGGGTTAATATACGTGACTTACGCGTATCTAAACTGGTAGGTTTTGAGCCTGAGAACCAAACGGATACTCTAAAGCTTCATCTCATTTTATCAGTGCTGCGCGGCATCGCTGTTCATCAGAGTTTTGATCCGGATGTCGATACCAGTAGAAAGCTAGTCGATCTTTGGAAAAATATGTTGAATGAAATAGTGGATAATGCTAACTGATTTTCGATTATTTCAGACAATTTGTCTGGTTAGAATCTGATCAATATAACTATTTAAAACAATAGTATAACATCTGCATTATCTTAATGCAGATCTGCTCCATTTTCATTCGAAATTTAGTAGTCACCTTGTGTCGAATAGTAAAAATAGATCAGGTTTTAAGGCTTTTCCTTAGGATGAAAATTCGGACAACCCAATGGATCAAGACGTTTTTGTGCAGCTTACCCGCTGCTGCTATCCTATGCTGGACAATGGCAAATCTAAAGAGCGAAACAGTACATTCTTCTTCAGATCTCTTGTCTGTGGGGTTTGGCTAGCCAGTTAAATGGATATATCAGGACTTCGCGCTCAATATGGGTCTTTTTTCTTTAGTGCTAGTGTCTGTCTATAATGCTCTGCCAGTTTTAAAAAATCTGTCTGCCGTCAAAATGATTTGAAGTAGTTTTGTAAATCATTGCAGGCGTGGCGTGCTCATCTCTCCGGTAATCGGAATGATATTTCCACTGTTTGTCTCCGTTTCATAACGTCATTGCTCGAGTGTTTCCACACAGAAGCTCCGCTTTGAAATTGGGTTGAGCCAGCAATTTGTTGCACTGTCACTTCGAACGCCATCTGTTATGACTTCATTTAAAAGCCATGTTCCGTCCTTTTGATAGACCACGGTTCTGTCGCCATCTGGCCAGACATACACTTCTAATCTGACCTGATGACGCTGTTCCTTTAATTGTCCAGCTGCCTGATAAAAAGGAAACTCGCGGCATATCTTGTCAGAAGACACAGATCCGCGGTCATCCTGAACGCGACAGCGAACACGGTTATGGGGATAACGCCCGTTACTCCAGTCATCGAGCAGCTTCCGGTTTAACTGACAAGCCTGCTTAATATTGTCCATGCAACCCATGTCGTATGCGCGCGAGGCCTCCGATCCAATTCCAATTGGATTTTGGGTGTCGTCATACATGTTTCCCGGAAGGATTAATTTGGGAGCGCCAGTCTCACCAAGATGATTGAGTGTATCCAGGAGAATATTTCCGTACTTGATACAGGCTTCGCCATCTGTGGTTTTTACAAACGAATGAAAGCATCCACTTTGATAGGCAATCACTGCTTCCTGCGGATTGGGCTCAACACCAAGGCCGGATGCGTGGATATTACCTGCCAGTTTGCAGGCATAGGGTGACAGTCCAAGATCTTCGGCACCACAGGCAAATTCTGACCAGCGAAGCGCATCGGCATATTGGATTTTCTGCGCCAGTGCGAATTTGGCTGCATTATAACAGATGCTGACATCCCTCGGTCTTCTGACTGCATTCTTGATCTGATACTCGCAAGTTCTTGCGTAAACATCTGCTGCGTTGGCGTTATCCCCGCTGGAAGCAAGAGTATCTGCTAAGGTAAGACATGTGCTTGCAGGGCTATCATCAAAGCGACAACCGGTGCGAAGGGCTGACAAAAGCGCTTCTTTATCTTCATTGTCTGGCGATCGATTCTGGGATTTCTCGGCTATAAGTGAAGCCAGTGCCTGGCAGCCGTTGACATTTTCACCCTTACAAGCTTCAGAAAGCATAACTTCAATACGGGACGGCTGATTATCTTCCTCCAGTGACTTATAGGCTGTAACGGCAGCACTACAAGCCTGTGGTCCATCGGAGGTTCTGTCGGTCATGCATTTCGCAACAAGAGCGCCGTAAATCTCGCGTTGAGCGGGTTTTGCTCCACTAAGCTCAGGGTCGAGAGCCGCCGCCAATCCATCACAAACGCTGTCTTTCTCAGATTGGTGCGCACATAAATCGTTCGCCCTTGCTGCTGCTCTGCTTCGGGCTTCGGCAGGCCAGTGATCGCCCAGCCTGGTTTGGGCGGCACAGGCTGATGGATCACCAGCAGTGCAGCCTCTTTCCAGAAAGCTTTTCGCTTTTTCAATTCTTGTGTCGCCAGTTGCCGAAATTTTTGTAGTTTGTAGAAAATCACGGTATTTCAGATAACCGGGCTTACATTGAGGGACGTTGGGTTTAGCAGGGCCTGGAGTACAGAATTCCTCGACAAAAGATCCCAGCGCGTAATTTTCATCCGCCGTTGCGGAGGCGTAGCCTTTACGCGCCTGAACAACCTGTGCGAAGGTGTCCTCAAGTTCTTCACATGCCCAGGTAATGCTGGTTCTGCATGCGATCAGCATGGCAGCAAAATTCGATGCCGCCTGAATGAGTGTCGGTGTCTTATAAGGTGCTGTACCACGCGCTAATAAGATGCAGCTCACAGCCTGTCGTGCATCGCAGCCAGGCTTTGCAAGTTCCAAAACAACAAGATCGTCAGGATTGCGGGTTCCGCCGTCAACGGCACGAAACTGCGCATTTTCCAATGTGTTTTCAGCACGATTGATCGCAAGTTTACAGCCAAGCACATTCCCGCCCATGCACCCCATAAGGGCATAATGGGTAACAGTTGCAGGCAAGGTTCCGTTTGGATCGTCCGCGTCGTAGATCACTTCAGCGTAGCGACTACAGGCTTCTGAAGCTCCCAAATCACAGGCTTGCTTTAAAACAGCTGCATCGGTCGTTTGCACTCCCTTACGCATCAAATCGTGAGCTGCGGCCAGACGTTCGGCGTCGGAAGCAAAGCGTCCGCTTTCTCCTTCTGAAAACGTGTTTTCGGCTTTCAGCATCGCTTCAGCAAATTCTGCACCGGTTGAGCATTGGCTGGTCGTGGGAATGCCATCTGCTTGCCGCAGTATCGCTTCACTCGCGCGCGTATTGAGCAAGCCAAGGGACAGTGCATAATTTCCATTGCTCATTCGGTAGGCGGCCATGGAAGCGCGGAATTTTTCAAGAGCCGATGCTTCTTTATTCAAAGCGGCGACCGAGCTTGTTTCAACTGCAATCAGGTGGCAGGTGTTTGGAGGAGCCAGAAAGCTCTGGCCGTTCACTGCGCGCTTTTCAAAGTCGCAGAAATTAAAGACCTGGTCGATTGGCAAAAAACCCGTGGCACGTTGAAGCCCGGTTCCGGTGGCATAATTGACTGCAAAATAAGGCTTATTGTCTGATCCAAAGGTGATGTCTTCCAGTTGGATTTCATCTCTGGAACTAAGCGAATGCTGAGCTGACTTTCCGGGACTGGCGCTTACCTGTGCGGGTGCGCAAACATGTCTGATGCCGAGCGGCTGATGAGGTTGCAAACCATCTGAACGAACAGGACCGCTTATCGTCAACACGGCTAAAAGCGATGCTGACAGGAATACAATACCGTTTTTGATCAAGCTACCGCTCACCATTCTGCAGTTCATTAAACCCCGCAACAGTTTTCGCCCTTATTCTCTTTATAATCGAAGCCTTGCACAACGCTGACGTTCACATCTTCGACAGCGATACATTGAACCGTGAAAACACCGCGCCCTTGCTCGCCACCGCTGACAATAATCGGCTGTTGCGGAAACTGCTGCAAACTAACCAAAAAACTGGCTGCTCTGGTTGAGCTTTCGACACTGATCAGCAGTTTTCTATATCAAGTGCGTGGCTTGGAGTTCGTTCGACGTGATAAGTAAGACTGAAGTCAGATTCTTGCGCGCAAAGCTGTACGATTGATGTGATCAAGCATGTTACTGTGATCGCCAAAACGTCTACATTCTTCATACAAAATTCCGCGCTGAACGATAAATGTGTAATACCGAAACCTATTATCTTTCTAACGTTTTACATCCGCCAATTAGAAGGTTCGATATCAAAATTGTATCAGTGAATTTTAGTTTGAATGCAGTGATCAGATGACGACTGCGAAAACTGATCTTGACCTTTATAGTCGGTTAGTCGAGCAGTTTGGCACATATGGCAAAAGTGCATTTGCCATATGTGCCGGAGTTATACCTATTTACTGGCGTTAAGTGTGGAGTTACGTTGATTACGTTGCAGATTGACCGTAATTCTACGCTCAAGTGTACGTATAGGAACTGACCGGGTCAAAAAGCAACCATCTAGTAGCAGTTACAATCGTTCGCAAATGCCTAAAGAAAGCGAACTCAGGCAAATCCTTGGCCATTTTTCTTTGATAATTTCGCTCTGATGTTAAACATCAGCTGGCACTACAGTCCTATTTCCTTTCGCATGGTCTCTAAGCGTTCCATGGCGATAACACCGTCTATGATGTTTGGTGCCGGTGTATCTTCGCCCATTAGCGCCGGAACGACATCGGCCAGCAGCGAATGATAGCCCTTCGGATCTTCGTTCGCAGCTGCAGTGAAGTTAGGCTTCCAAGTCAGTGAATCGCATTCGCTTGATAGCGTTGCTTTGGGATCATCTATCTTGAATGCAGGATTGCGATGCCAGCGCACATCAATGACATTATCTACCTCGATACGCTGATGATCTCCCATTAGCTCAATGCGCTCGACGGGTGTTCCACGCGATTGCATAGTCCCCATGGCAATGCTGCCCATAGCTCCACATTCAAAGTCGAAAGCCGCGTGAATAAGCAGCTTGCCCGGTTGTTTTTCGACTTTCTTGGCTGTCAGTTTTCGAACAGGGGAAACCAAGTGGGAGACGAGGTCCATATAATGGACGCAGTGGTGCAGGAAGAAACCGGTGTAATCGACGTTGCCCGCGAAATAACCGGGAGCCGTCATATAATAGCCCGTCAGCCCGAGAACGTCGCCGAATTGACCCGACCGTATGATATTTGAAGCAATTTTGTTTCCGACAGAATAGCGCTTCATGAAACCGAGCAGCAGTGGCTTTTTCGTTTTCTCGGAAGCTTTGAGAAGTTCTCGCGCGCCTTCGGCCGATCCAGAAGGTGGCTTTTCCATGAATACAGGTAGGCCGCGTTCCAGTGCGGCTTTACCAAAGGCAAGATGCTGATCAGGGCCGACAGCCATGCCAATTGCATCAAGACCGGGTGTGTTGAGCAGGGTTTCAACATCATTTGTAAGTGCGCGTACCCCGAACTGTCGTCCGGCATTTGCTAGCCGTACCGGGTCGACATCGCAGAGTGCGGCAATCTCCACATCATAGCGAACAAGCTGAGGAAGCAACATTTGGGTTGCGTGGATGCCGCAACCAATCCAACCAATTTTGAGGGTCATCGACGATATTCCGTGAGAAGGAGGTGGCTTTTCATGAAGGCAGTGCTGGCTGCTAAACGATCACTTTCGTCCTCGTGCGGGGCGCGCCACTGCGCAAAAGGAACGCCGTAACGATCATCCTGACGGCGGAAAGGTTCAAGCGAAATCGGGCCTGTATAACCGATCTCGTGTAGTGCGCGACAAACCGCTACCCAGTCTGTTGCGCCCGTGCCAGGAAAGCCGCGGTGATTTTCGTTAGCCTGAAAATGCACGACCAGATCGCCTGCAAGCCTGATTGCTTCTGGAATTGAGCTTTCTTCCATGTGCATATGGAAAGTGTCGAGCATCAGCTTGATTGCTGGTTGATCAACTGCATCTAACAGTTCGATTGCTTGTTGCGTCGTGCAAAGAACGTCGCTTTCAAAACGATTAAGCGGTTCGACTGCGAGCAGAATATCGCTTCCGTGAGCATATTCCCCTGCAATTTTCAGGGCTTTTACGCAGCTATCTTTGCGGCGCAAGCGCTCATCTTCTGAAACGGGCTGAGGAGGGCGGCCAGCAAATACGAGGGGGTTCCCGGTCAGCGGCCCGCCGACAACCTGCGCGCCGAGTGAATGGGCGCAATCGACAGTGTATTTGAGATAATCGACGCCGCCCTGATAGGCGTTGTTGTCAGCAGACGAGATGTTACGTTCAAGATTAACGCGTGCCGCAAGCACGACGCCAAGTCCTGCGTCATCAAGTGCTTTGCGTGTTTCTTTCAGGTCGAGTTCGCCGGGTTCAGGCACCAGCAACTCCACAAACTCAAATCCGTGTTTACGCATTTTATGGAACAGCGGAAAATGCTCGGCCGTGAAGGGGCGTGCATATTGCATTGAAATCAACCCTATGGGGTTCATGATATTTCCTCGATTGCTTGAAGAATTATTAGGGAACGGAGGTGTCAGCCTTTGACTGCCCCCTGTGTGAGGCCGCCGATAAGGCGTTTTTGAACGAGCAGGAAAAGAATGGTTGCGGGCATAGCGCCGACAACAGCACCGGCTGCCAGCAATCCCCATTCGATCTGGTATTCACCGATCAAGGTTTGGATCGCGACTGTAACGGGGCGCACATTTCTGCCACCAAGTGTGAGCGCATAGAGATATTCGTTCCATGCCGTGATGAAGATGTAGATGCCGGTAGAAATAATACCCGGCATCATCAGCGGAATGATCACTCGGCGCAGCGCAGCAAGACGCGAGCAACCATCGATCATCGCAGCTTCGTCAAGACTTTTGGGAATAGCCGCAACGTAGCTTGTTAGCATCCAGACCGAAAAGGGAATTGCGACCGTGGCGTTTGCGAGAATAAGCCCGAAATAGGTGTCCAGAATGCCGTATTTCCGCATGAGAATAAAAAGTGGTAGAATTAGCAGCACGATTGGGAACATGTTGATGAGCAGAAACTGCATCATGAACAATTTGCGCCCGATAAAGCGGAAACGCGATAGCGCATAGGCTGCTGTTACTGAAACCGCCAGGCCCAACACTACTGTACCAACTGCTATGACGAGGCTGTCGAGCATGTTTTTGTAGAACTGGGCTTTGTTAAAAAGTCGCTCGTAATTATCGAGGCTCCAGCCTGATGGTGACAGGGATACACCGCTCGCTGATAGCTGCTCAGTCGGTGTGAGCGATGTCAAAACCATCCATGCGAATGGGGCTAAGGCGAATAATACGATACAGGCGACTGGCAGGTCGGTGGTTAATACGCGTTTGAGCGTGCTTTGACGTTTCATTTTTCCACCTCACGCATTGTACGGGCAAGATAAAGAACAACCAGAACTCCGAGCAGCAGCGTGAAGGTGACAGCGATTGCTGTGCCATAGCCGAAATCGAGATTTTGTCGCGCTTTTACGAATGCATAGAGGGGGAGGGTGTAGGTTGAGTAACCGGGACCGCCACCTGTCATGACGAAGATCACGTCCATCGAATTCGCAACCCAGATCACTCTGAGCAATCCAGCTGTTGCCAAAACCGGAGCGATGCCGGGCAGTGTTACGTTTACGAATTGGCGCCATGGCGAAGCACCATCGATGGATGCCGCCTCATACTGGCTTTTGGGAATGCCCTGTAAGCCTGCGAGGATCATGATCGCAAAGAACGGGAAGCCCTGCCATGTCAGTGTGGCAATGATTGCATAGAGGGCGATGTTTGGATCGGCCAGCCATGGAACTGCCTGGCTTACGACCGACAGATTGAGCAATATGTCATTGAGAACGCCAGTATTAGGATCGTAAATCCACCGCCACATGAGTGCTATGACGACACTTGGCAATGCCCATGGAATTATTATCAGTGCGCGGGCCAAACCTCGCCATGGGAATTCCCTGTTGAGCAAGAGGGCGGTTATCAGTCCCAGCCCCATCTGTAGTGGTACAGTCAGCCCGATCCAGATACATGTGTTCCAGAATGCAGTCCAAAATACCGGGTCCTGCAACAACTTGACGTAGTTGCCGAGTCCAACAAATGCTGTTGCTTTTGGTTTGAAAAGTAGCAGGTCGTAAAAGCTTGTCCAAACTGCCTGCACCATAGGCAGGAAGACGATCACCAGCGTCACGATAACGGCAGGGCTAAGCAACCAGTAAGGCAGCAGTGTTTTGCTTCTGCGGCGAAGGCGCGTCGGTGCGCGGGAAGCGGAGGGCAAAGCGGACATAGGTTATCTATCCATGCTGATGAAAGAACTGGATTTCGACGGCATTTTTCGATGGGAGGCATGACAGCACACTTGTTTGCCACCATGCTAACTCCGCGAACTATTCGTCTAATTTTGGAAAAGCTTTTCCAGTTCCTGCATCATCTGTTCGGAGGTGATTTGCCCAGCGAGTGCGCGTTGCATCGCAATTTGCCACGCCGTGTTCACGAATTCTGATGTACCTTCGTTTTGTGGTAGTACATGCGCGAAGGGCAGGGACTCGACTGTAGCATCAACGAACCGGCGATCATGAAGCTTCCAGTCTTTTGAGCCACTCTTTGTGACCGTCATCTGGCCGGTTGCGCTGTTAAAGGAAACATTATTTTCGCCTTCTGCAAGGAAGGATATCCATTTCCATGCAGCGTCTTTCACTTCTGAGGACGAGAAAATCGCAAGCGATTCATCGCCATAGGAGGTCCAGCGATTACCGCTGCATTCAGGTACAGGAACTGCTGATACCTTATCTCCGAGTGCAGAGACGAGATCCTTAGATGAGCCAACATGGTGGATCGTCATAGCAGTTTTACCGGTTTTGAAAGCTGAAATGATCTCCTGAAATCCATCATTAGGGGCGGATGGAGGAATGACTTTGTCTTTCTGGAAAAGATCGATCACCCATTGATTGGCTGCCACGGCAGATGGGGTTGTCAATCCTCCGGGTTTAACCTCACCGCCTTGTGAAAGAACGAAGGCACCCCATTGATCCCATCCACCTTTGCCTCCACGAAGGCCGAAGCCGTAACGATTTGGAGCGTCTGTCAGCTTGATTGCGGCGTTGCGGAAGTCGTCACAGGTTTTAGGAGGCTCCAAGCCAGCTTCCTTGAAGAGATCAGCACGATAATAAAGATAAAGAACGACATACTGAATAGGCAGATAATATTGGTTGCCGTCTGCTGCTTTGTTCAGTTCCAGCAGATTATCGAGCAGGTCATTTTTTCCGGCCCAGCCATCGATCCGTTCGCCTAGCGGTTCAAGTGCTTCCATTTCCGTCAGACGTGGCTGCGCGAACAGTTTGACCATTGCAGCATCGGGCGCGCTGCCGCCAATGATCGACGTGTAGAGATTATCATAATAGCTGTTCCACGGAATATTTTCCGCTTCAATTTTAATTTCCGGATTTGCTTTTTCAAACTTGGAAACCAATTCCGACATCGGATTTTCCGGATTGTCAAAATGATACCAGAAGCGGACGGTCTCAGCGGATTGCGCGGAAATTGTGAGTGCAGTGGTAAATGCCGCACTAAGCATAATAGATTTAAACATTTCAACTCCTCCCAGTTGTTTAAAAGGCCCCTTCTGTTCAGGCCATTCGGCTTAATGCCGTTGCCGCATCCTCCAACGCTGCTTCAGCTGCCGTTAGTTCATTCGTGTACTGCAGAAAGCCATGCACAACGCCTTCTGTGATGGCTAATTCGTCTTTGCGCCCAATTTTCAAAAGTCGCTCGTGCAACAAAATCGTATCGGAAAAGAGGGGGTCGATGCCTGCCGCTGTAAGATAGAGCGGCGGCATTTTTTCTAGGGCTGCATCTTTGGCTTGAAGCGGGCAGGCCAGCGGATGTGAAACAATGTCTTGTCCACCCGCATACCAGTTCCAATAACGCTTCATTCTGTCGGTGGTCAGTCCGGGACCATTGATGAATGCCTGATACGATGGGGTGTCAAAATCCATGGCATAGTTGCCATAAAAGAGCAGGGCGCCTTTAGGCAGTGCATAATTGTTTTCTGCCTCATGCAGCATTGCTGAAAGTGCTAAATTTGCGCCAGCAGAATCGCCTGCTATATAAACGGGGCCAACCAGACCCTCTAATTTTCCATCGATCAATGCCCGCATGGCACCGATGACATCATGAAGGCCTGCCGGGAAGGGGTTCTCCGGGGCCAGTCTGTAATCAGGCAAAACCGCAGTTAAGCGGGTCTTTTCTGCAAGCACGCGTGCGCAGCGTTCATGTGTTTTGGGACTACAAAACGCGAAGCCGCCACCATGAACGAAAAGAATGCTTCCTGGCTTTTTGTTGTGAGGCTCCAGAACAAGCAATGGAGTTTCCTGTGAGCCGACAGATGGGTTCGCAGCTAGATGTATTGAACGCACATCCTGCATTTCTGGAAGATTGATATTCCAGCGCTGGTTGTTTTTTTCCGCCAATGCGCGCCCTTCTGCTGATGGAAGCATCGTTGGATCAGGAGTACCAGCGAACTCGATTGCGATTTCTTCGAGAAGAGTCCGCATTTTTGGCAATAGTTCTTGTTTGATGGTATTTCTCATGAAGAGCTGCCCTCTTCAGGGAATATCGCGGGCCCAAAATCGACAATTGTCGCAATGTGATGACGCATAGCAGTCATTGCGGCCTCAGTGTCGGCAGCTTGAATCGCATCAATGATTGAGCAATGACGCAGTGCTGTTCCACGGAGATCGCGCGTACTGCCACTTTGTGAAATTTTGAAGCGATGATTATGTACAAGGCAACGATGCAAAATGGGGTTCAGAGCGGGCAAGTCAGCTTCGTCGAAAATGCATCTGTGAAAATCACGATCAATTGCAGCCAGACGATATTCATCTTCTTGATCGGCTGCTTGCAGCATCCCGTCCAGCATTCCTTTAAGATCATCCGTCAGCTTCTTGGAGCGACGCATCATGACGCGTGGGATCCCATTACATTCAATGGAGTTACGTAGACGAAACATTTCAACAGCTTCGTCCGGTGTGCATAGAGAAACCTGTGTTCCCCTATGGCCCTGTCGGAGAACGAGGCCTTCTTCCTGCAACTGAAGCAGCGCTTCACGCACGGGTCCCTGACTGCATTGAAAATGTGCAGCGATTTCCAGCTCTGTCAGATTGATCCCGGCAGGCAATGTACCAAGCATAATATCTCGCTTCAGCGCCTCAAATACGACTGCTGCCTTCGGAGGTCTGCTCTGAACGAGTTTGGGTGAAAAATATGCCACGCCGATACCTGCGCCTTCTTGCCTAACGCTTCAATTATCATTATTGATAATAATATCGATAATAGACGTCAAGCAAAAACTCTGGGAGGAGCAAGCATGATCGCCATCACGTTGGAGCGTATCCAGAAGACTTATGGCACCCATAAAGTCATTCACGATCTCGACTTTCGTATCGAGAGTGGAGAGTTTGTTGTTCTGGTCGGTCCCTCCGGTTGTGGCAAATCTACTTTGCTCAGAATGATCGCTGGTCTGGAGGATATATCGGGTGGCGAGCTGAAGTTTGGCGATGCTATCGTCAATGAGCTGTCGCCTTCAGAGCGTAACATTGCCATGGTTTTTCAGGACTACGCGCTCTATCCGCACATGAGTGTGGAGGAGAATATGGCTTTTGGACTCAAGATGCGTGGCTCCAATGACAACGACGTATCATCGCGCATTGGAACGGTGGCGGAGACGCTGAAAATTGGTGAATTTCTCGCCCGGCGCCCTGCACAACTTTCGGGTGGTCAACGTCAGCGCGTCGCTATGGGGCGCGCCATTGTGAGAGAACCCAATGCGTTTTTGTTCGATGAGCCACTGTCGAACCTTGATGCAGCTTTGCGTGTTGAAATGCGGTTGGAAATCGCAAAACTGCACCGGAAGATTAAAGCAACCACCGTTTACGTGACGCATGATCAGGTCGAGGCGATGACACTTGCTGATCGAATTGTGGTTATGAACAAGGGTAATGTCGAACAGATTGGCAAACCGCTCGATATTTACCGCAAGCCTGCTAGTCTCTTCGTTGCACAATTCATCGGTAGCCCAACCATGAACGCTCTTCCTGCGGCAGTTCGACAAAATAGCGAAGAGAATCTTGTGCTTTCTTGCATGGATAGAGATGTCTCTCTCGGCTTACAAAACACGCAGCTTAGCCTTCAGGATCACGTCACGCTTGGCGTTCGGCCTGAAGACCTGTCAGCTTGTTCTGCGCAGGAAGCGTGGTTCAGTGGTGAGCTTGCTGTGGTTGAACGATTGGGCAGTCAGATGTTCGGCTATATCGAAATTGGCCACGCTAAAATGCTGACTGTCGAGTTCCCGCGTGATAGCGAGTTGGAGCTAGGGCAACGGGTGCACGTCAAAGGAGACGAAAGCCGCGTGCATCTCTTCGACAGTAAAACAGGTAGAAGGATTTAGGCTGTGGTGCGGTTGCATCACCTGCTAAAAGCGAAGTGATGGCCACATATGGGAAAATGTGATTTTTACAATATGTGCCATTTGTAATCACCACTAAGGGGCCGGTAGCGGGCGTAGATCTCGCCCGCGCCCCATAGTAGCTTCTATTGCATCGCTGGCCTCCAAAAGAGGACAGTTCGCTCCCGACCCCGTTCCAGTCATTCGAAATGATCAGTCATGCATTTTCAGATAATAAAATCTGCTTCACTTCTGACTAGTGTTTTTCCTCTTTTGGAGTTCAATAAAAGGCAATAAATCGCCGTATTGATAACGAATGGCTTTACCCACTTTTCGGTAAGGTGGATTCTCAATGCCCTGCACCCGCCGGTTAGCTAACGTTTTTGGGCTTAAACCCAAGAACTAGCGGCTTGCTCAGACGTCACCAGATGGTTAAGCTCATAGTTTGTTGAGAGACGGACGTTCTCGAGGACTGTCAGTGTGCGGCGCGAGAAAGCTTAATGACATATTATATTTTCGAACGAAGTGTTCCGTGAGCCTGAGATAGAGCTGCTCAAGGCTAGGCTGCTCATTTTTCTTCTTAGGCTTTTTCGCCATTTATTTTAGCTCACATGACAATAGACAGCGTTCGATCACGAATGTGGACGGAATTCGTTGCTAACAGAACAATGAGAATAGTCGAGTTTGACAACGCAGAAATTGTGAAGTGTTGATCGCGACTATGTGCAGCTCCGGACGAGTATGATGGTTCTCGAGCGTTTTTCTACAGGATCTTATGCTGCTAGTTAAGGCAATTTTGCCGAGCAGATTACGTTTCGCGAAGGTGATTGCTATTTGATTGCTAGCATCTTTGTGGTGAAAACGAAAAATAGCTCAATCATGGATTTTATGGTGCCGCTTAGCAGACTCGAACTGCTGACCCCATCATTACGAATGATGTGCTCTACCAACTGAGCTAAAGCGGCCCGGAACCATAGTTCCAAACTCCCGAAGGAATGTCGATCAGTTTGTGACCGAACGGTGCGCTGATAACCAAAAGCAGGATGGAAAGCAAGGTCCAAAACACATATTCTTCACGTTTGTTAGAGCCAATTTGAAACAAAGCCGCCAGTGTTCGCGATTGGAGGCTTTGTTATCTTCATGGATTGTAATTATGCGCCTTGGCAGATCCGGCTGCGCGCTTGCTCGTATTCCTGAGCCAGCCGGTAAATCAGCTGTGCTGCCGGTGCGATTTCCTTAATCGCGCCGATACCCTGTCCGCAGCCCCAAATATCTTTCCATGCTTTTGTGCCGTCCTGATGGGCCTTGTCGAAGTCCATCTTGGATGGATCCGCTTCTGGTAGGTGATCAGGATCCAGGCCGGATTTAGCGATTGACGGCTTCAGGTAATTGCCAGCAATTCCAGTAAAGTAGTTGGAATAGACAATATCAGAAGCGTTCGAATCGACAATCATCTGCTTGTAATCTTCGGATGCGCGAGCTTCAGTCGTCGCGATGAATGGCGAGCCAATATAAGCAAGATCTGCGCCCATGGCCTGTGCCGCCAGAATAGCGCCACCATTGGCGATTGCACCGGAAAGGAGCAAGGGGCCATCGAACCATTCGCGAATTTCTTGAACGAGTGCAAAAGGTGAGAGAGCGCCTGCATGACCACCAGCGCCTGCAGCAACGGCAATAAGGCCGTCAGCACCTTTGCGGATCGCCGAGTTGGCATGTCTGTTGTTGATGACGTCATGCAGCACGATACCGCCGTAAGAATGGATCGCGGCATTGACCTCGGGCACGGCACCGAGTGAGGAAATCACGATTGGGACTTTGTATTTCACGCAGAGGCCAAGGTCGTGCTCGAGCCGTCTGTTGGAACGATGCACAATTTGATTAACTGCAAACGGAGCGGCTGGGCGTTCGGGGTTCGCAGCATTGTAGGTGGCAAGTTCTTCAGTAATCTCGGCGAGCCACTCATCGAGCTGTGCCTCGGGGCGCGCATTCAGCGCTGGAAATGAGCCGACTACGCCTGCCTTGCATTGCGCCAGCACCAAAGCCGGATTGGAAATGATAAACAGTGGCGCTCCGACCACGGGAATGCGCAGCCTGTTTTTCAAAATATCCGGCAATGCCATTTTATCCTCCAAAAATTGACGTTTCCGTAAACGTAATATTTTTAGCACGGCTTTTGCGAACAGCAACATGAAAAATCTTAGGAGAAAACACGGCAGTATGAGAGCTTATGAGCAGGCTGTTTTTATAAAGGTCGGGGGAAAATGAGCCTTAAAGTTAATATTTGGTATATTTGACAGTTCTTGCGGGTAGCCAAAATGGGTCCAGAACAGGTAAATGCCTTGATTCAGACGTTAATTTCGCTGAGGCTCATTTAACCAGCTGTGTCCGAAGGATCCAGTGAGAAGACGCAACCAAGGAAGAGCAGCCCTTTGGAAAGTATTGAACGCGCAATCAGGAATGCATTCGCAAAGTCGGATGCACATAATCCGGCCACCCGTCAGCGCATTTATGAGGCGGCTTGGGGTGCACATGAGCGCGCGTTGACGAGCAATACTGCTCTTAGTGAAGATCAGAAGCAGCAGCGGCGTCAGAAGATCAAGGATGCTATTTCTGAGATCGAGGCTGAGTTTAAAGCTGGTTCTGAGGCGAATGCGAAGCGAGAACCGTCGCTGGGAGCACCAGAATCCTCAGACCCCGTTTTGGGTGAGGGCGCTTATGAAACTGGCCCGGCGCTCGATACGACGGATATCCGCGCGACATCGAAAAGGAAAAAGCGCGGTTCCGCCGATCTCGGTTATGAAGCGGGTGTTTCCCGCAAGGATCGCAAGAAAAAGCGCCGCTCACCGCTTATTGGTCTCGGCATCTCGGTCATGGTTGTCGTTATTCTGGGGTTGATTGGTTTCTCACTTTACAACAGTTTTGCGGATTTCACGCGCGGCAATGGCTCAAGCCCACTTCTGACAGATAATCGCATGGCTCCGATCAAGGAAGGCGAAGATCCGGAAGGACGTACCTGGATCAATATTTTCACGCCAGTGGATGCTACGCGCATGTCAGTGCAAGGTGGGGCAACGGCTGAAATCATGCGCGAAGGTACGAATAGTTTTGCCCGGGTTCAGTCGAAAAGCGCGAGCGACAGTGTCACCTTTGATATCGGCGAAGGTGTCCTGAACCAGCTGATTGGTAAAAAGGCGACCTTTGACATTGTTGCCCGCAGTGATGATGGTAAGCCTACGCAAATGTCAGTTAATTGCGATTTTGCTGGTCTCGGTGATTGTGGACGCAGACGTTATGACGTCCGTGATTCCGTGAGCGATTTCCTGTTCGATCAGGATTTTCAGGGAAGCCAGTCCGCTGGTCGCTCGGGCAAAATCACGATCAATTCTGATCTCAGTGGTGCAGGCAAGCCCGTTGATATTTTTGCAATTCGCGTAACCACCGCTGTCGAGTAAACAGGTTCTCAGCTCAGTAGTCTTTCCAATGTCTCAAGCCGGTCCGCTTCACGCGGCGGCTTGTCCCATCGAAGCCGGGAAAAACGTGGAAAGCGCATGGCAACACCCGACTTGTGCCGGGTTGAACGGTTGAGGCCCTCAAAAGCAACTTCCACCACGAGACCATGATCTGGTTCCGCACGCACCGAGCGTACCGGGCCGAAGCGTTCAATCGTGTTCTCGCGAACAAACTTGTCGAGAAGCTTCAGCTCCTCATCAGTAAAGCCGAAATAAGCCTTCCCCACAGGCACCAGAACAGGTTCGTCTTCGGGTCCAGTCCATACTGCAAAGGTGAAGTCGGAATAGTAGCTTGATCGTTTGCCATGCCCGCGCTGTGCATAGACAACCACGGCATCCACGGTGAATGGATCGCGTTTCCACTTGAACCAGGGTCCTTTGGGGCGACCGGGAACATATGGGCTGTCATGACGCTTCAGCATCACGCCCTCAATCACCGGATGGGGTGGGTTCAGGCGCATTTTTGCCAGTTGGCTGAAGTCGTTGAATTGCAATACGGGCGATAGATCAAACCGGCGCTTGTCGAGCTTTTCAATGAAAGGTGTAAGTCGCGCACGCCGTTCCATGAAAGGCAGGGAACGCAAATCTTCTCCGGCTTGTTGCGTGCCAACCTGCAAAAGATCGTAGGCGCGGATGAAGGCGGGATATTCCTTTAGCTGTTTTGCTGTGACAGTCTTGCGGTTAAGCCTTTGCTGCAAATCAGAAAAAGTGGCGGTTTCAATGCCAGTCTCGCCACGATGGCCGACGAGCAGTTCGCCATCTATGGCTCCATCAAACTCCATGGCTTCTAGCACATCGGGAAAAGCGCCGGAAATATCATCGCCCGTACGTGAATAAAGCCGCCGCACACCATTTTCCGATACAGCCTGCACACGAATGCCATCCCACTTCCATTCAGCACTATAGGCTGATGGATCGAGCGCCGGAATTTCGTCTTCATCAAGTGCTGTTGCCAACATGACAGGGCGAAACGGCGCATCAGCCGTGGCGGCAGGCTTTGCACCATGGCCTTCCAGCCATGCAAAGAGTGCTGTGAATGGCTGTGTCTGCCCGTGCCACAGTTCCTCTATTTCGATAACATCTACGCTGCCAAAATCAGCGAGTGCCTGTTTAGCAAGACGAGCAGAAACACCAATGCGCAAACCACCTGTGACAAGCTTCAGCAGTGCGTATCGTTCTGAAATGCCGAGCAGATCAAGCCAGCCTGCCACGAGCAACGGGCCTTCTCGACGTGAAGCATTCTGCAAATCGTGAACGACCACACTAAGCGGCAGATTGGCACCCGCAGGTGTTTCATTTGGTCCTGGCCAGATCAGCGAAATTGTTTCAGCCAGATCGCCGACATAATCGTAGGAATAGGCGAAAAGTGTGGGGTCGCTGCGCTCGGCAATCAGTGCGCGCAGCATGGCGGGTTTGACACTTTGCAATTCGAGATCGCGCGTGATTGCCGCCAGCGCCAGCCCCCGGTCCGGATCGGGAGTTGTACGGAAATAATCGACCAGCAGCCGCAATTTGCCATTGCGCTGGGGCGTCAGGACAAGTCGGTCGAGGAGTTCAGCAAAGGCGCGCATCAATCCCCTTCGTCTTCGTAGCCGACGAGATGCAACGGGCGTGCGGGAATATTCTGCAATTCGCACCAGCGAACGAGAGCTTCTTCTCGACCATGTGTTACCCATACTTCGGCGGGGTTGATCTCGCTGATGGTGGCGGTCAACTCGTCCCAGTCGCAATGATCGGAAATAATAAGTGGCAGTTCGACACCGCGTTGCTTCGCCCGCTGGCGAATACGCATCCAGCCGGATGCAAAAGCGGGCAGCGGATCAGGAAAACGCCGTGCCCATCGGTCTGAAAAAGCGGATGGCGGGCCGATCACGATTTTCCCGGCAAAATCAGGCGAAGCCTCGCCACGTTCAAGTGTTGCGGGCTCCAACTGTCCAAGCTCAATGCCTTGCGACTGATAATAATCGCAGAGCTTCTGCAAGCCACCGTGAATATAGATTGGTTCGTCATAGCCAGCATTGCGAATGAGCTTGATTACCCGCTGTGCTTTGCCGAGTGAATAAGCTCCCACAAGATGCGCACGCTCGGGAAACTGAACGAGTGATTTCAATAATGTTGCGATTTCGTGAGCAGCTTCGGGGTGACGAAATACCGGCAGCGCAAAGGTGGCTTCCGTGATGAATACGTCGCAGGGGATTGGTACAAAAGGCGCACAGGTTGGATCAGCTGCCCGTTTGTAATCACCGGAAGCGACAATGCGCGTACCATCTTTCTCGACGGCAATTTGAGCAGAGCCCAGCACATGACCCGCGCCATGAAAGCTTATCTGTACACCATTGATTGTTAGTGCCTCGCCAAGTTTCATCGGTTGTGTGCTGCCCGCAAAATCTGCGCCATAGCGGATCGCCATGATGTCGAGCGTTTCCGGTGTGGCCAACACATGGTTGTGTCCGGCGCGCGCATGATCGGAATGGCCATGGGTGATGAGTGCACGATCCACCGGCCGTACCGGATCGATATAAAAATCGCCGGGCGGGCAATAAAGACCTTTTGGTGTGGAGCGCAGCAACTCATCAAAACGCATGAATGATTAGATAGGTCAGTAACTTCGTGCTGGAAAGAGCACGAAAACGATACTGCTGACAAAATGAGAACAAAAGTGAACAAACATCTTGGCGCGGAGCCTTACGGGCATTAGATTGGGGAGGTGACGTTGAACCTGACCCCGACCCGGCAGACAGCTGCTTTTAATCTGCCAGACCGTTTTGTGAAATGGTTTGCAGAGAAAGGCTGGTCGCCGCGCGCGCATCAGCTTGAACTGCTTTCGCGTGCTGAAGAAGGACAATCCACGCTGTTGATTGCGCCAACGGGCGCAGGTAAGACGCTGGCCGGCTTTCTGCCAGCACTGGTCGATCTGGAACGAAGTGGTCGCAAAAAGCCCGGCATGGCAAAGCGTGGTGTGCATACGCTTTATATTTCACCGCTTAAGGCGCTGGCTGTCGATATTCACCGCAATCTGACCGTACCAGTTGAGGATATGGGGCTTGATATCAGTATCGAAACCCGCACGGGTGATACACCAGCACACAAGCGTCAGCGGCAGAAACTAGCGCCTCCTGATATTCTGCTCACGACGCCGGAACAGCTTGCGCTTTTGATCGCCTCCAAAGGGGCGGAACAATTTTTCAAAGGCTTGCGTTATGTGGTGCTGGATGAGTTGCACTCGCTGGTCATTTCCAAGCGGGGTCATTTGCTGGCACTGGGGCTTGCTCGTCTCCGCCGCCTGCAACCGAAATTGCAGACGATAGGCCTCTCGGCCACCGTGGCCCAGCCCGATGAGCTTCGTCGCTGGTTGGTGGAACAGGACGGCACAGAGCCTAAATCGGGGCTTGTCACAGTGGATGGCGGCGCGAAGCCGGAAATCACCATTCTCGATTCCGCAGAGCGTGTGCCATGGGCGGGGCATTCATCCCGCTATGCGATTCCTGATATTTACGAGGCTGTCCGCGCGCATCGAACGACACTGCTTTTTGTGAACACGCGCAGTCAGGCTGAAATGCTGTTTCAGGAACTCTGGCGCGTGAACGATGATACACTGCCCATTGCGCTTCATCATGGGTCGCTTGACGCCAGTCAGCGCCGCAAGGTTGAGCAGGCCATGGCGGCCAACACATTGCGAGCCGTGGTTGCGACCTCAACGCTTGATCTTGGCATTGACTGGGGCGATGTCGATCTGGTCATTCATGTCGGCGCACCGAAAGGGGCCAGTCGCCTCGCACAGCGTATCGGCCGTGCCAATCACCGTATGGACGAACCAAGTCGCGCCATTCTGGTGCCTGCCAATCGTTTTGAAGTTATGGAATGCCGTGCAGCTCTCGATGCCAATTATCTTGGTGCACAGGATACGCCGCCTCTTATCGACGGTGCATTGGATGTGCTGGCGCAACATGTTCTGGGTATGGCCTGTGCAGAACCATTCAATGCTGATCAGCTGTATCGTGAGGTACAGAGCGCGGCACCCTATTCTGACATTTCGCGCGAAACCTTTGATCGCATTCTCGATTTCGTGGCAACCGGCGGCTATGCGCTCAAAACCTACGAGCGCTTTGCCAAAATCCGCAAGACTGTTGATGGCACATGGCGCGTTTCCAATCCGCGCATTGCCCAGCAATATCGCCTGAACATTGGCACGATCGTCGAGGCTCCCGAACTGAACGTGCGGCTTACACGTGCTGGCAAGGGCGCGAATACCCGTGCGATTGGAAGGGGTGGGCGTGTTTTGGGGCGGATCGAGGAATATTTCCTTGAAACGCTGACGCCGGGTGACACGTTTCTGTTTGCAGGCAAGGTACTGCGATTTGAGGGTATCCGTGAAAATGAATGTATCGCTTCCAATGCAGCAGGGCAGGACGCAAAAATTCCTGTTTATGCGGGTGGTAAGTTTCCTTTATCCACCTATCTCGCATCACAGGTGCGGGCCATGCTCGCCGATCGCTCGCGCTGGCAGTTTCTGCCTGAACAGGTGCGCGAATGGCTGGAGATGCAGCAAGTTAAGTCTGTACTGCCGCGAACTGATGAATTGCTGATAGAGACTTTTCCAAAGGGCGGGCGCTTTTACATGGTTGCCTATCCCTTCGAGGGACGGTTGGCGCATCAAACGCTCGGGATGTTGCTGACGCGCCGTCTGGAGCGCATGGGCGCGCATCCTCTCGGTTTTGTCGCGACTGACTATTCACTTGGGCTTTGGGGCCTAAAAGACATGGGTGCGATGATTGGTGCTGGCAAACTCAGTCTTACACGCCTGTTCGATGAGGATATGCTGGGTGACGACCTCGAGGCATGGCTTGATGAAAGTTATCTTTTGAAGCGGACCTTCCGCAATTGCGCTGTTATTTCCGGACTTATCGAACGCCGTCATCCGGGGCTGGAGAAAACAGGACGTCAGGTTACGGTTTCAACTGACTTGATCTATGACGTATTGCGCACCCATGAACCGGACCATATTTTGCTACAGGCGACGCGTGCCGATGCAGCGACGGGGCTTTTAGACATCAAACGTCTTGGCGACATGCTGACACGAGTGAAAGGGCATCTTCTGCACAAGCCGCTTGACCGCATTTCGCCGCTGGCTCTGCCGGTTATGCTTGAAATCGGACGGGAGCGCGTGGCAGGTGAGGGTGATGAGATGCTGCTTGAAGAAGCAGCTGACGACTTGATCAGAGAAGCAGTAGGATGAGTACAGCAGTTTGGGGCAATGGAGAGGCTTACAGTCTGGCGCATGCGGAAGTGCGCGGCGTTGCGACCGTTTATGACCCTTGCGGAGCGCTCTTTTTACCCGATCTCCATATGCTGGTCGTCTCTGATCTCCATCTTGAGAAAGGCTCATCCTTCGCGCGGCGCGGTCAACTCATTCCGCCTTATGATACGGGTGTGACACTTGACATGCTGGCGGCGGTTATAGCGCGCTATCAGCCACGCACTGTCATCAGCCTGGGTGATAGCTTTCACGATGCGAAAGCGAGCGAACGTCTCCCATCGCTTTATGCAATCCGTCTCAGATCATTGATGGAGCATCGTGAGTGGTTCTGGATAACCGGCAACCATGATCCTGATCGCCCAGCTGACCTGCCCGGAGATTGTGTTGAAGAGCTTGCTGTTGGACCGCTGACCTTCCGGCACGAGCCTTCTCGGATACAGGCGCAGGGTGAAGTGGCCGGTCATCTTCATCCCGCAGCACGCATTGTACGACGTGGGCGCTCGGTTCGCCGGCCATGTTTCGCAAGTGATGGCGAAAGGCTTATAATGCCAGCTTTTGGTGCTTATACGGGCGCACTCAATGTGCTTGATCGTGCTTTCCGTGGGTTGTTCGTCGATGCGACACTGCGTGCTTACATGCTGGGGCAGGGCAAAATTTATCCAATTGCACACGGTGCGCTGGTTGGTGGGTAACGCAGTTACTGCAAAATGTGTAACGGTTTTGCATAAGGTAATGGCGTATAAAATGGCTGGAGCACATCCCGAAAAACGGGGACGGTTTTCGAAAAAATGTGCGTAAAAACAAAAAGCATTCCGAACGATTCAAATCAATCCAGAAGTTCTCTAGTCTTTCTTGAATAGAATACGACCAGCCCAGCCGGTAAATACTGCCAGAAACACAGCAAACACACCATAATAGAAGCTGTATTTATGGGCTGCATCATAGATGCTTTGTTCCACACCGGCCTTCACGATCTCAAGGCTGGCATTGGCTTCACGCAGAAAAACACCATTGCGGAACAAAAGCGCGCGGGCGCGGTGGCGTCCGACCGGCACATTCGCTGACAAGTTCAACGTCGCACGAAACAATGTGCGTGATAGAAATTCCACGCCGCCGATACGTTGGCTGTAAAGACCTTGCCGGAGTTTCATCTCGCGCAATTCATCACCGAACTTCGGAATATTGCCCGACAGGCTCGCCGGGTCTTCTGGCCTCAGATAAAAATTGCGGACACCGACTGAAAGCTGACGGTAAATCTTATCGTCTGCGATATCCTGCAAATTACGTGTCGAGGCCAACGAATAGGAAAGCGGAACACCCATGAAGGTTTCAGAATCCGCGTTTACCCAGACGCCCAGATAGCGTTCTTTTTTGCGCACGACCAGGTCGCGTGCCGGCCCTTGCAGAACGACGATAATGTCGTAGCGTCCCTGCCGCTGGATCATTGGATCAGCATTATCAAGCGCACCGAAGATGGTGAGATCCGTGCCGCCAAAATTGGAGGTAATAGCAATAGTCTCTGTTGAAAGACCAATCTCGATGGTCTCTTCAGCAGGGTTCTGCAATTGCGGTACGGCATTGCCATCGCCGCTCGAATTAATCTGCGCCGACGCTGGGCCCGCTGCAAAACATAATAGCAAAGCTGATATGAGGCTGAACTTGCTCATATCACATATCCGCAATTGTGATCGAGAACAGATTGTCAGGCCGCACGAAGAGGCCGAACGCAAGGCGAAGGCCAACTGCGAGAACCAGCAGAGCAAGCAATAAGCGCAGTTGTTCGCCACGCAGCTTCTGGCCTATACGCGCACCATATTGTGCGCCGATTACGCCGCCAAGCATAAGGAGAAACGCCAGCACGATGTCGATGGACTGGTTGGTTGTCGCCTGCATAACAGTCGTAAATGCAGTGACGAAAGTAATCTGGAAGAGCGACGTGCCAACCACCACGTTGGTGGGGACATGCAGCAGGTAGATCAGCGCGGGCACCATAATGAAGCCGCCGCCTACACCCATCACAGATGATAGCAGGCCGATGAAAAAACCGATGCCGAGTACCGGAATGATGCTGACATAAATAGTGGATGCGCGGAACCGCATCTTGAATGGCAGTTTATGTATCCATGTGTGCTGACCGGGGCGGCGAATTGCTCCTGCCTGCCCCTTTTTCACACGCCGTAACGCGCGCACGCTTTCAACCAGCATCAGTCCGCCGACTGTGCCGAGGAAGAAGACGTACAGGATTGAAACGATCAGATCGAGCTGACCCAGATCACGCAGCCACGAGAAGACGAAAATACCGAGTAGCGACCCAACGATGCCGCCCGCAACTAGAAACAGGCCGAGCTTGATGTCGAGTGTTCGTCGTTTGAAATGCGCAAGGGCCCCGGATACCGATGAAGCGATGACCTGATTGGCGCCAGTCGCCACGGCAATTGCTGGTGGAATGTTATAAAAAATCAGCAGCGGTGTGATCAGAAATCCACCGCCAACACCGAACAATCCGGAAAGAAAACCAACAGCAGCGCCCATGCCGAGCAGAACCAGCATGTTGACCGATAATTCCGCAATGGGAAGGTAAATACCCAATTCCGAACCCGGTTTTACAAACGCACAATACCCAGCCCTTTGCGGTCGCGCTATGCCGCAAGGTCTGTCTCAAGTCTTCAGAGCCGTATCGATCTGACTGAATCAGATCGTACCCTAAACAATCGTTTTAACGCGCACTTAATCCCAAAATTGTTTCACATTTTTTAGGATGCGCTCTAACGGTCTTGCTCTTTCAAACGGGGGAAGTCAAACCCCGATTGAGATTAGAGTTACTTTGAACGGCAATAAGAAAAGAAAATGGCACATTGTTGTTTGTGCACAACAATGTGCCACTGGTTCTTCCATAAAAGCTTCACATTCTCATCGTCTCGGCCGGCCTATTCGTAGGAGCCTTGCCGATTGTTGAGCACGATATTGATGTGTTCCTTCGGGGTAATGATCGAATGTGTCGAAGATTGATAGAATTGTGCCTTAATCGCGATAGGGTTCGACATTTTGTTGTCGATGAGGCTACCGCTCTTGATTACATAAAGAGATAGATTGGTGATGCTCGCGCTATAAGCTCCGGCAAACTTGCTCCCGGATGTGAAGCCGAAAGATGATGCTGCGTCAGAGTAATACTGCCCATTCGTGATCACCCATTCATCAGCTGGGCCGGAACGTGCCATTGAGGTTTTTTTGCCGTCCGGCGTTGAAAAATTGAGGTTGAACGAAAGCGCCATATAAAGATTTTTTAGTTCTGCGTTTCCTGAAAGAACTTTGAACAGTGACTTATATGGGTGAAGTTCATCGGCTGGAAGGAGATGGCCTTCCAGTATGGATACTTCGAAATCGATAGCATCTCCCTGAAAGTTTTTGATATCCTTGTCCAAAGCAAGGGGTATTTTGGCAATTATGCCATTTTCCATTTCATTGTTTACATGCAGCAGCATACCATCGCCCCCTCTTTCATCGATTAGATAATAAGTGGCGGCTATTGGGTTCAAGCTGTTACTTTTCGCATAAATTAAATGCCCTCGGCAAAGGCTCTGCTGGTTTTCGCAACGTTGTTGCTCATCGAAAATATTTGCTATTCTCTAAGAGTGCATTTCGTTGAGATCAGCGTTTTATTCTGGAACTATTTCCACGTGTTTTTCGACCAATCACCATGTCAATCACTTGATCGATATGACGATAGCGATTGATTATATTAGTGGTGTCCGAAGACAAATGTCAGGCGGGCGGCATCTGGGACGCCGAAGGGCGCGTCTAATCATCAATGGATCCGTTTACGATCGACAATAAAGACAACGAGACCGCCAGATTGTATCGCGATCCCGCATCAATGATCGCTGATCAAGACAGTATCAGGCCATAATCTGACGGTTATTTATTCTTCTCAAGCAGCAGTTGCACCAGTTGCTGATTGACCTCACCTGTGGGTTCCTGCCCATGGGCCTTTTGAATGTCGGCAATGGCATTGCGGGTCTTATTACCCATAACGCCATCTGGGTTTCCAACATCATAGCCGTTCTTCTGGAGGATGAGCTGAATGTTGCGAACCGCCTTTTTCATATCGACAGAGGCAGTGGTGACAGGTTTTTCATCGGCCCAGCCTTCAGGCATGTCAACTGAATTGGCTTCCTGATTAAGAGGCATTGCCTTCCACAGTTCAACGCTACCCTTGGCGCGTTCGAGCTGCTGAGGCTTCATTGCTTCGCCGATCTGATCGCGCTTGTCGGCTGCATCCTTGTCACCCGCTTTGGCAGCAAGTGCAAACCACTTATAGCTCTCTTCAAGGTTAACCTGCATTCCAAGGCCCTTGGCGGCCAGAATGCCGAGATTATACTGGCTGTCTTTGACGCCGAGCTCTGCCGCATCGGTAAACCAACGCACCGCAGAAGCGTTATCCGGTGAGCCATTGGCACCTGATGCAAAAAGCACCGCCAGATTATGCATGGCGCTGGCGTTGCCTTGTTTGGCTGCCTGCTGATACCAATCGATTGCCTTTGTGAGATTGCGGGGCATGCCGAGCCCCTTCTCATTGAAATTGCCCATGCGATAAAGCGCGGGTGCAAAGCCTTTTGTCGCCGACTGTTCATACCATTTTGCGGCTTCTGCCAAATCTGCCTGAACGCCACGACCTTCCATATAGCGGTTGCCGATTTCAAACAGTGCACGAGAGTCACCGGTCATTGCGGCTTCGCGCAACGCTGCAGGACCTGCTTCAACCGGCACTTCAGTCAAGGATGGTTCCTGTGCTGGCGCAGTGTCGGCGATCTCCGGCTCTAGAGACGCTGGAGCAGGCATCGGTGCTGTCAGACTGCTTTCCTGCTGGGGCCTGGCAATGGTTGTTTCAGGCGCAACCACTTCTGGGATTGGCTGAATTTTTGGTGCTGGGGACACCTCATTTGCAGGGGTGATGGAAGCCGTGGTTTCATTGTCGATCGCCGGCGCTTCAGTCTTTGCGGAAAGTTCTGCCGGTTGATTGGCTTCCAGGAAGGCCGATCCTGCCTGCAAGCCAGCTATTGCCAGCATCACGGCACCAATGGCCAGCAAGATAGGCTTGCGCTGACGATTGAAGAGGTCGCTGATCGATCCTTTTTTCTTCTCCGCAACCTTGTCCGACTGTTGCTCAAGCTTGGCCGATTCTTCAGCTGCCTGCTGCGCGGTGCGACGTGCTACGCTGATTAAATCCGCTTTGCCGCTTGTTTCGGCTTTCGCACTGTCTTGCTGGCTCCGCTCTTCACGCACACGCTTCATAATCGTGTTAAGGTCGAGTACGCTGTCATTGTCGGGCTGAACTGAATCGAGCGAAGAGCCGAGTTCTGGTTCCTGTCGCATTTTTGGCGTCAGTTTTGCGAGCTTCTCATCGGCACTTGGCGCATCGACGACGGGCTTCGGGCTTTTTTCCGTAGAATGAGAATCAGAGATCTGGGGCGCAAGGGTTGGAAACGCGTGTGGTGCTGCGGAATAGGGATTTGCAACCGGCTTGGCTTTTGCCGCGGTCTGCGAGAGAAGTGGCTGTGCATCAATTTGCTGTTCAAGGTTTGCGAGCCGGTCAACCACTTTAACCAGCGTCTCGTGAACAGCCTCAAATGTTTTGCCATTACGCTCGTCGGCATTGCGTGCAAGCGCCTCAAGCGACTTCATATCATTGGCGAGCTGAAGTGCGATTGCGGTATCGTGCTGCGAGCCATGCTTGAGTACATGAGCAACCGCTGTTTCGGCGGCTTCTCGTGCTGCGTCAAGAACAGTTTCACGGTTGTCTGTGATTGAGCGTTCAATTGCATCAAGGCGTGGCTTGATTTCTGCAAATTCTGCTGAAGGCTTTGCCAGTTGACGTGCAAGGTTTGCGATCTGGCTTTCAAGGCCGCGAATGGCTTCGCTTTCTGCAAGCGCGATCTCTTCCGGCTGCGGCGTTTGCAACAGGCTGAGCGATATCTGTTGCGAAATATCGTCCAGACGACCTTCAAGCGTATGGAGCATGCCACCTTCTGCGTAATGGCTTGCATATTGCGCATCGAGGCGCTTGGTCAGTTCTTTGAAACGATTATCAACCTTTTCCAAAAGCTCGGGATTTGGCTGGTGGGCCCATTGTTCGGCAGTGGCGAGCTTTTGGTCAATTGCTCCAAGACGGGCATCGACGTTCTGATAATCGGACTGGCTCAGGTTTTCCATAACCTTGCCAACCTGATGCGCAAGGAGATTAATTTGCTGTGCCAGCTCGTCGATTGCCTGTTCAGGCAAGTGCGATCCTTCGCTTAAAGCATCAATGCGCTGTGAAAGTTCGCCAAGTCGACGGAACAATGTATCAGCATTCTGATCGGCAACTGAACTATCAAGTTGCTGAGTGAGTTCAGTAAGACGGCGTTCGATGCGCTCCAGACGAAGCGCTTCCTCATGATCAGAACTCTGATGGCGGTTGGCGGCAATAACAGCTCGGCTGATTTCATCCAGACGAGCATCAATCTGGCGCAGAGCGTTGTTGTCAGAAAACGATGCGCTCGTCTTATCATTCAGTTCGGCAAAGCGCGGGGTAAAAGCTGATGCTGGTCGCGCGTTATGCAATTCGGCCTTGTTCTGCTGATCGCTGAGACGACGCAAATGCTCGGCAATTTCTGCGAGACCTTCGATGCGTTTATCGGATTGCTGTGGTTCAACTGCGCGAGGGCGAGGCGTGGCACTTCCAAGCTGGCCTAGCCGCTTTTCGAGTTCTGCCAAAGTGTTGTGCAGTTCGTTCATCGCGCTCGACTTTGGTGTCGTCGGCGCATGGCGCTCACGCAGGGCGTTGAGTTCATCTATGATAGAGCGTGAACCGGATGCCTGATGAGTGTTTGCCATGTGAAATTCACTTTTCCAAAAAATAGAAGCTAGCCGAAAGCCGAATTCACGAACGAGTCGAAGCCATGTTTGCTAAAGCCATATTCTTACAAACGTAGTAAATAAGTGGTTAAAATCTATTATTGATTGCATAAAAACGGCCTCCTTTCGGGAGGCCGCTGCGGCTTTAAGTTTCGGAAAAATCGATGTTATTCGGTTGCGAGCACTGCACGTGGACGTAAGACGAGGGCTAGCGCCAGAAAGATCAGGCAGGCAATCGTAACAAAGATCGGCAGACCGTGGGTCAAATATTGCTGGGCAATCCCCGCAAAGAGCGGTCCGATCAATGCGCCGACACCCCACATGAGGCCCATACTGGCATAAATGCCGACGAGCTGAGCGCCTTTGAACTGACTACCAACCACGCTCAGCATGATTGTATAGATGCCGACGAAGGCGCCGCCCCACACAAACAACAACGTATAGGTGAGCCATGGCAGAGTAAGCGCCCATGGCCAGATCGCAGCACCGGCGGCCGAAAGGGCCGCAAGTATGATGAGCAAGTTCTGCCGGCTCATTCGATCTCCCAGAAAACCAATGGGAATCTGAAGAACGATTGCGCCGAACATCATGACAGACATAAGCTGTGTTGCCTGATTTTCGTTCCATCCCAGATCCACGGCATATAGTGGCAGAAACGACAGACCCGCTGATTCAATGGCAGCATTCAACACCGTTGCCGCGAGCGCCACGGGCGCAAGAGCTAAATAATGCAGCGGGCTTCCATGTGGTTCGTCGGTGATCGGGGGTGCGCTGACTTTTGGGCTGGCAATCAACAGTGCCGCGACAATCGCCAATGCGGAGCCAATGAGATAGGGCACGAACCCGCTTGATCCAACCAGCGAGAGGATCAAAGGTCCAAGCGCAAAACCGAGTGACAGAGCAGCTGTGTAGATGCCCATGGTCTTTGATCGGTTTTCATCTGTACTGAGCGAGTTGAGCCACGTTTCGGAAACAACGAACAATGTTTCTGATGCGGCACCCAGCAGGATGCGCAGTGGGAACCAAAGCCATACTAATGGGATTGCAGGAAACAGACCAAGCAGAATAGCTGCAGCCGCAAGGGCAACGATCACCAGCAAACGCATGCCGAGCAATGCACTCAGGCGTGGAAGCAAAAAGGCCATGCACAGCACACCGACAGCATGCATTGCTGCATTGGCGCCGATAATGGCTTCGCTGAACCCCATTTCATCCAGGTCCAGTGCAATGAGCGCGGCGCTGAGACTATATGTCAGACCGAAGATCATCGCAGTACTGGTGACTGCGGTGCGAGAGAAAATGACGTTGGAAGGGGTTTGTTCTGTAGTCACAGCCATGATCCGAAGAGCTTGATATTAGAAATACTTAGACATCAAGCAGCACAAGCAATCAACCGGCTATGACAATTCTTTTTTGATCCTGTTTGAAGTGTTGAATCAGTTTAAGATGCGGTTAGTCGCGGTGACGAAAAAGAGGAATGCCGAATGAATCAGCCTGTCTACTCAACTGTCGCGCGCACACCGTCTGTTGAAGAGTATCTGCATCTTCGCGCAGTGGCGGGATTAAGCGCATTTTCTGAAGAAGCGGCCATCCTCGGGCTTAAAGGTACCGTTTTTGCAGCTGTGGTTTTGCACGAGGATACAGCTATTGGAATGGGACGTCTGATTGGAGACGGAGGCTGCTTTTTTCAGGTGGTGGATATTGCTGTCGATCCTCAATATCAGGGACGGGGACTCGGCAAGGTGATCATGAAGACCATTATGCATTATGTGAACACAGAACTTCCTGCTTCTGCCTATGTAAGTCTGATTGCCGATGTCCCGGCAAACAAGCTTTATGAAAAATTTGGTTTTCAGGAAACAGCTCCAAGATCACTTGGGATGGCATATCGGGTAAAGAAAACAGCTTAACCAGGCGTATAGTCGATTATTCAAGCTTTTGAATGAGTGGAGCTGATCGCCACAGTTTCCTAAATTATCTGTAACTTTCAGTCCCATCCTGGCGATGTTACGCTGAATTTGCGTTCCGACTTCTGGGCAGGGGCATCGGTTCGCAGTCGCTCCGACAGCCCTCGCTGCGGAGCGACTTTTGTTAGCGGTTGCTGCACTAACCATTTTCAACTGCAACAAACTGTCATTTTTGTTTTCGGCCATCGTATTTATTTATGGACTGCACCCTGTTTGCAGGACGGCACCCGTATCGCGCAACCCAAGCCCCCCGCCCAAAATGCGTGATACGGGCCTTTGTTTCAGATCAGATTGCAATTTCTTCTGGTTTCTACAAGTCTAGTTATAATCATACAAAAAGAGTATGATTATGTACTTGGTCGATTGATTTGCTTTATTGAAACAATACTGTTATCAAGCGGCCTCTTGGGAGGATTAAACCGCCTGCGCGCGCTCAGTCGCTGCCGGGCGGTTTTCCATTTTAAGGGTGTGCATATCAGCTATGCATATTTGTTTCTTGTAATCATCATACCCTGTGCCTATTTTCGGGCTGTTCAGTTTCACTTCTCCTCCCAGAAACTGAACTCGAAGCGCGGCACTCCTCCTCCCAGTCGCGCTTTCCAGATCAGCCCGCTTCGCACTCCTCCTCCCAGCGAAGCGGGCTTTCTTGTTTTTAGCGTTGAGTTTTGTTGTGTCAGATACTGATTGCGCAACAGGGCGTGTGCCAATCACCGTTCAAGGCAACCAACAAACAAGCCTTTGATCTGAACCAGCTGAAGCTCAGGCAGTGTTTATTTAATCCAGCGTTTTGACTGGGCTATACGCCACGCAATCAGACTGCGTTATAGCGGAATTTTTGCGTAACCTTTTGAGAGGATTGGCCCGGTTGGGCGACCTGTCGGCGAGCCGCCTGCAGGTTCCAAGGTGAGTTCATAAAGTTGTTCAACCTTCGGAAACGGGAGGTCTGGCCCTTTCAGTTGGGCCGAATGGGCACCTTCAAGTAATCCCATCGAGACAGGGCCCATTTCCTGTGAAGGTAGTGTCCAGACCTGAATGGTTTTACCGGAAGGGATTTCGACATTGTTCAGCAGCCGCACCTGCGCACGCTCGTTGCCAAAATCTTCGACAACCGCTTGAACGCTTCCGCTCTCATCCAGCAGAACCGCAATGACAATAGGTTCGGCTGTTCTGGTCAGTGACCATCCCAGACCGAGCGCAAGGAGAATGGAGGCAGCTGAAGTGGAGAGGGCTGCAAGCTTCCAGCGGCCGATTGTACGGCTATTATCGTTGGCACTTTCGGTGATTACTGTTGATGGGGTACGAGCATCAGCGAGTTGCTGCACTATGCTCTGCCAGATATCTTCGTTCACACTCATTGGAGCAATAGATGTATCCAACGGCAGAAACCGTTCACGACTACTCGCAATGGCTCGTTTCAGCTCTTCATTGTGATTAATTTCAGCTTCAACCCGAACCATGTCGTCAGGCTCAAGCAGACCCAGTACATAATCGTCAGCAATTTCCGCTATGTTGTCGAATGAATTGATCATGTCATGCACGCCCGTAATGCGCTTAGCCCGCGTCGCACCCAGGACTTCGCAGTGCCCAGAGGTATCTGCAAACGACCGGCGATCTCACCGTGTGTATAGCCGCCGACATAAGCCATGAGAATTCCATCCCGCTTGTCTTTGTCCAGAGAATTCAGACAATCCCGTAATCGGCTTTTTTGATCAAGCTGATGCCATGCGGTCAGAATGTCGTTTGAACATTCGGCTTCTTTCAAAGCATCGAGATCATCGACCGTCTGCTCGCGTTTGCCATCGCGAAGTACATTTAATGCCCGGTTGCGTACAATCGCATATATCCAACCCTTCGCAGACCCCTGGTCAGGCGCATACTGATGGGCATGAGTCCAAATGCGGATCAAGGCTTCCTGTAAAACTTCTTCTGCAAGTTCCCGGCGACGAAGAATGCGGTGCGCAACCGCCAGCAGTCGACCCGCTTCCTGATCAAATATGGCTCGGAGCCCTGAACGATCACGCCGCACGCAGGCAGCAATAGCTTTTGCGAGTTCATCCGACTGCCCACCCATTCCGCACATCTCCTCTGCCGCCAGATAACTTAACCTCAATTCCTATACGCAAGAAACCAGCAAACAGATGCATTGGAATTTTATTTTTCTTCGATGCATCCAAACCACTGACCTCGCGTGTCTAAGAATTAGAGGCGCTGAAATCCACGATCTGTAAGGCAGCTTCGAACCGCGAAAACAAAGGAGAATAATAATGCGTATCATTCAGTTGGCACTGGTTACATCCACAATTCTTGGCGTTTCGATTATTCATGGCGTTGCAGCACCTGCTATTGGACTCGTCGGTGACAAGACACTTGTTTGGTTTGATACAGACGATGCGAAGGTGACGAAAACACTGGAGTTGAGCGGCGTGGAAAAATTGCTTGGAATTGATTTCAGGCCTGCTGATAAAACCCTTGTCGGTGTTACCGCGGATCATCGGATCGTTGCGATCAATCTTGATGGAGGAGCTGTCACGGAAGTCTCAAAAATGAACGAGATGCTGCCACTCACAGAGGGGCAGGCCGTTATTGTCGACTTTAACCCCATGGCTGACCGGCTTCGTTTCATGACCGGGACAACAAATCACCGTGTCCATCCTGATACGGGTGAAGTCACGGTTGATGGGAAGCTGGCATATGAAAAGGGCGATGCAGCCGAAGGCTCAGAATCCAAAATTGTTGCTGCTGCCTATACTAACTCCATCGGTAAGCCTGAAAAGACCGCAATGTTTAATATTGATGCGGGCACGAACGCATTGGTTCAGCAAACAAAGCCGAATGATGGAACGCTTAAGTCGATCGGCAAGCTTGAAATCGGCGATGCTCCTGCGAACTATGCTTTCGATATTCATAGTTTGGAAGAAGGCAAGAACACCGCATATCTGGTTGGAGACAACACGATTTATACAGTCAATCTTGAAACTGGCGCTGCCACAAAGGTGGGCGTTATAGAGACGCTTGGTGAAAATATCCGGGATCTGACGGTTCTTCCGTCTTCATAAATATTAAGAGCCGGGTCGATGAAAGTCGGCCCGGCTTTAGACCGTACCTTAACGATGCCGGGTGTATTCTATGCTCCCGGACCACAATTACCCCTTGGCGTCCTCGGCGATCTTATTTTCTATATGTCTGGCAATTGGGTCCAGATCAATTTTTTGACCAGAAAGTTTTTCTATAGCCGCAACAACAAGGTCTCTCGCTATATAGTCAGACTTGTGGCCCATGCCTTTTAGTACAAATAACTCAGACTGTTTAATTTCTTTGGCCAGTCGCTTGGCGTGAACAACAGGCGACACGATGTCATCTCTGTCGCCAGTGACAATAAGTGTTGGCGCGATAATCCGTTTATAATTGTGAGATGCCTGCTCGGCCCACGCGCTCAAGGCTGCAAGTTCCCGGGCATTACGCTGGAATGCGCGAGGTCGCAGGGCTTGCCATGTCTTCGCCCGCCTCGTGTAATCGTCTGGAAACTCATTCGGCTCAAAAACTGCTTTCGTCGCTCTTTTAAGTACAATCGCTCCCAGGGTGGGGACGACGAAAAAGCTGAAGAGTGCTCCGATTATCGGCAGCTTGGCAATATTATTGAACCATGAAATGCCGCCAACCCAAGGATAAGCAGCCGGTGAGAGAAAGATCAAACCTGCTACTTTCTCTGGATGACGAACCGCCAATGCAGCAGCGACAGCACCCCCGTATGAATGGCCGACAATGATAGCTTTGGCTATACCGCGCAATTGCATCAATGTCGCGATCGCATCGGCCTGAGCGTCGGGGAGTATATTTTCAGATGTTCCAAAGTCTGACTTCCCGTGACCTGGTCGATCAACAAAAAGCATTTGCATGTTTTGAGGGCACATGCCGGAAAATGAATAGAATGGATCCAGCAGGCTGGTGCTCGCCCCATGAATAAACAGGACGGTCGTTTTCGCCGCTAAAGATTGGGGAGAGATAAGAACACTGTTTAGCCGAAAACCGCCTACATCGGTTAAAATAGCATTCTCTTGTATATCCATTGATATCCTCAAATGGTCCGAAACGTTATACGCCTGTTTTTCTATGTCACCGACCGGATAAATCACCCGGTCGGAATTTCTGTCGAAAGCTGATGTTATTACATTTTAGGCAACAGAACCTTGTCAATGACGTGTATCACGCCGTTTGACTGCTTTACGTCTGCTATTGTGACGTGAGCGACAGTTCCATTCTCATCGGTCAGCGTAATCTTGCCCATTGCTTCTTTGGCCTTCAGAACGCAGCCGCCCACTGTTTTGATGTCGTGAGTTCCTTTGTCGTCAGCTATCATTTTAGTGATGTTCTTCGACATAGCATCCGCGGCGACAACGTGACAGGTAAGGATCTTCGTCAGCTTTTCCTTGTTTTCAGGCTTCAGAAGGGTATCGACCGTCCCTTTTGGGAGGGCGGCGAATGCCTCATTGGTTGGTGCGAAAACTGTAAACGGGCCTTTTCCTTTAAGTGTATCAACCAGCCCCGCAGCTTTAACAGCAGCGACGAGCGTTGTGTGATCCTTGGAATTCATCGCATTATCGACGATGGTTTTGTTGTCATACATTGCTGCTCCGCCGACATTCGGATTTTCAGCAAGTGCAACAGTAGAAATCGCGGAAAAAATAGCGGCAACAGTGAGTGCTCTTTTAGAAAAATGCATCATTTCAATTTCCTCCTAAAACTCCGGATAAGCTGCCGGATGGCCGCACAGTGGTGTGGCTAGAAGCAGTTACGAGAGCTGGAATGGAAAAGTTTCAACCAATGAGCTTTTTATTTTTCATGAGCAGATCAAGCGGACAGATTAGAGCACAATCGGACCTGAGTGAAACGAGGATCGATAAGATTGTGCTTCAAATAAAAAGGGTTAGAGCGCCGATTTGATTGAATCAAATCGGCGCTCTGAAAGGCAGCTGTGGCTCTATCCTACAAATTCCTGATAGTGCCGCTTGCCACGACAGGTCCTGTAGGCTGCCCCGTCGGGGAGCCACCAAAGGGTTCGCGACTGACAGCTAAGGTTGTTCCTGCAACGAGATACTTTTGCAGTCCGTCAGAAACGGCAAACTCACCATTTTTCCCCGGCTCGAATATGCCCACAGAAATTGGGGTCCCCTGCTCAGGAATGATCCAGAGTTCAAGAGAATTCTCGCTCTCTTCGCCTGAAGCGACGGGTGTTATTTTTAAGCTGCCCGTTGGCCCATCATATGACGCCAACAAATTGAAATTGCTATTAGAAGTACGAAGTTCAGTTAGCAACTGTACGGTTGTGCGCGGTGCTAGACCTACACCGGATGCGAAAACAAAGGCTATTAATGCTGCTGTAGCGCTTGCAAGCCCGAACCAGCGCCAGAAAAGAGTGGAATTCCAAATATCGCCCAGAATGTGCCGCTTAAGCGGCTTCCCAAACAGCCGCTGCTCAATTTTTGGAAAGATGTCTCCTCGCACGGGTGTAGCAATATATTCTTCATTGAAGGTCGCGAAATCCTGCTGCCAGCGTTCGACGCGTCTGGCAAATGAACGATCTACGCTGATGCGCTGTTCTATTTGCCGCCGGGTTTCAATTGGCAGAACGCCTAAGACGTATTCGCCAGCGATTACATCATCTGGATCACGTTCAGCGGAATTTTGCGGTTCGGATGTCATCGCTGCATACACTCTCGCAATTTCAGAAGACTACGACGCAACCATGTTCTCACGGTATTGATCGGGACATTCAGTTCGTCAGAGAGTTCCAGATAACTTAAACCTTCGACATAGGCTCGTTTTACTGCGGAAGCATGGTTGTCAGCGAGCTCCCGTAAACAGCTTTCGAGTTGACGTCCCTGATCAGAAATTACCGCTTGTTGTTCAGGGTTTAACATGCCCGTATCTTCCAGTTCATAAACTTCTTCTATGTTCAAACTATCAGGTTTAAGCCGTCGAATGACATCAATTGATTGATAGCGAGCGATGGCTGCAAGCCATGACCATGATGAGCTGAAACCATCTTCAAATGTTTTAGAGCGATGCCAGATTTTTATGTAAACCTCTTGAATAGCCTCTTCAGCTCTCTCTTTGTTTTTGAGAATACGAAGGCAAATCGCAAAAAGTTTCGGACTGGTCTGTCGATAAAGTAAATTAAATGCGGCTCTATCCCCTAGTGCCACTCGATTAATTAATTGTGCAATCTCGTCCTGTTGCATTTATTGAATCCAAATGAAAAAGACAAGAAACACACGGTAGAACGGTATTCGGCCAATTAATACAACGGATTATTGTGCCCGCATTTGTTCCACGATGAATGTGATGTCGTATGGCTTTGGGTAGAAGGCATGTCTGAACTTAACGAGCTATACTGAATGTTGTTCCGCGCTGAAATAACTATTCCTCTTACTCCGGAATATTGTTCAGTTACAATATTCGCAAGTTCGATGCGATGGCTGGAGCAGAGCACGCTGATGGATGCCGATATCTGATAATGGTTTTATCACACGCGGTATTTTACGTGATTTCGATAATTCGGACCAATCAAACGAACGAAAATCTTCTGTTGGGACGAGGGCGGAAAACCAAGGCAGTGTTTACAAATTTACCGAAAAACAAGGGCGCACGATTAAGTGAAATTTTTGACGTTTACGGAAACGTCAAAGTGCGCTAGTTTTGCCTCGAATTTAGACTCTGACCTTCAAAAAATGCGAAGGCAGATGTTTGAAATGGCAAAAATGGCTGGTTTTTTGAGTTTTAGAACCCATTTTTGTCAACAGGGACATGCTGTCACGTAGTTGAACAACTCATGTGACAAACATGCCAGAACGCAGGTGGGAGCCTGTTCCGCTTCATGCGGGGTTGAGCGGGTTATTGATTTGGAGGATTTCGATGCCGAGCTATCGCGCGCCAGTTGAGGATACGAATTTTGTTCTCAATGACGTTTTAAACTATCAGCGCTACAACAATCTGCCAGGCTTTGCCGATGCGACACCCGATGTCGTTGAGGCGATTTTGTCGGAAGGCGCAAAGCTTGCCGAAGGCACGCTGTTTCCGGTCAATCATACGGGCGATCAGGAAGGCTGCGTTCGCGCCGCTGATGGTTCGGTGAAGACGCCTAAGGGTTTCAAGGCTGCTTATGACCAGTATCGCGAAGGCGGTTGGCTTGGTCTTGCAGTGCCTGAGCAATATGGCGGGCAGGGGCTTCCTTATCTGCTGCATACGGCAGTTGGCGAATATATGTCGTCGGCCAATATGGCGCTCACCATGTATCCGGGCCTGACGCAGGGCGCGATTGCCGCGATCCTCACTCACGGCACCGATGAACAGAAGGACACTTATCTGCCCAAGATGGTGGAAGGCACGTGGACTGGCACGATGAACCTGACCGAACCGCATTGCGGCACGGATCTGGGTCTGCTGCGTTCAACAGCTGCGCCGCAGGGCGATGGTTCTTATAAGATTTCCGGCCAGAAGATTTTCATTTCCGCTGGCGAACACGATATGTCGGAAAACATTATCCATCTGGTGCTGGCGCGTATCGACGGCGCTCCGGAGGGTGTGAAGGGCATTTCGCTGTTCATCGTCCCGAAGTTCATTCTTGATGCTGATGGCAATCCGGGCGAGCGTAATAGCGTGTCTTGTGGGTCTATTGAAGAAAAGATGGGCATCCACGGCAATTCCACCTGCGTCATGAATTATGATGATGCAACGGGCTATCTGATTGGTGAAGCGCATAAGGGCCTGCGCGCCATGTTCACCATGATGAATGAAGCACGTCTGGGTGTGGCGCTTCAGGGGCTCTCGATCGCTGAAACGGCTTATCAGAACGCCGCGATTTATGCGCGTGAGCGTATTCAGGGTCGTGCGCTTTCTGGTCCGGCTGCGCCGGACAAGAAGGCAGACCCGATCATCGTGCATCCGGATATTCGCCGCAATCTCATGAACATCCGTGCGTTCAACGAAGCAGGGCGTGCGCTCATTCTATGGACTGCGCTTAATTCCGATATAGCTCATCGTTCAGGCGATGAAGCTGAACGCCAGGCGGCGGACGATCTTGTTGGTCTGCTGACGCCAGTACTGAAAGGTGTTCTGACCGATAAGGGTTTTGAACATGCTGTCATGGCGCAGCAGGTGTTTGGCGGTCACGGCTATATCGAAGAACACGGCATGAGCCAGTATGTGCGCGATGCGCGCATTGCCATGATCTATGAAGGTGCCAATGGCATTCAGGCACTTGATCTGGTTGGCCGCAAGCTGGCGTTGAACGGTGGCCGTGCCATTACAGCCTTCTTCAAGGAAGTCGGTGAGTTCTGCGAAACCAACCGTGAAAACGAAAAGCTTTCGTTCTTCACCAAGCATTTGAAGAAGGGCGTCAACGACCTTCAGGCCGCGACCATGTGGCTGATGCAGAATGCTATGGCAAAGCCTGACAATGCTGGTGCGGCATCGAATGATTACATGCATCTTTTTGGTCTGATAGCGCTTGGGTTTATGTGGGCGCGCATGGCGAAAGTTGCCGAAGAAAAGCTGACAGCGGGCGAGGGCAACAAGGAGTATCTTGAAGCCAAGCTCGTCACCGCGCGTTATTATTTCGAGCGGATTATGCCTGAAACTGTCGCCCATCTCGCACGCATCCAGTCGGGTGCGGACAGCATGATGGCGCTCAACGCAGACGCATTCTGATTTAAAGATTAGGCTGCGTTCTTACGAGCGCAGCGGGAAGGAGAACAAATGGCTGAGGCTTATATTTACGATCACGTCCGCACTCCGCGTGGGCGTGGCAAGAAAGACGGCAGTCTGCATGAAGTGCCTGCCGTTCGTCTGGGCGCGAAGGTTCTGGAATCCTTGCGCGACCGCAACGGCATCGACACGGCCAAGGTTGATGACATTATTTTCGGCTGCGTCGATCCGGTCGGTGAAGCGGGAGCCGTTATTCCGCGCTCATCGGCTTTTGAAGCCGGCTATGATTTCAAAGCACCGGGCATCCAGATTTCGCGCTTCTGTGCGTCAGGCCTTGATGCGGTCAATCTGGCGGCTGCAAAGGTAGCCTTCGGTTCTGATGATCTGGTGATCGCGGGCGGCGTTGAAAGCATGTCACGTGTTGGTATGGGCATGTCGGGCGGTGCCTGGTACATGGACCCATCGGTTGGCTTCCCTGGCTATTTCATGCCGCAGGGCGTTTCTGCCGATCTGATCGCCACAAAATACGGCTTCAGCCGCGACGATGTTGATGCCTATGCTGTCGAAAGCCAGAAGCGCGCTGCCAAGTCGTGGGAAAAGGGCTATTTCAAGAATTCTGTCATTCCGATCAAAGATCAGAATGGTCTAACCATTCTTGATAAGGACGAGCATATGCGTCCCGGCACTGACATGCAGGCACTGGGCCAGCTCAATCCATCTTTTGTGATGCCGGGTGAAATGGGCGGGTTCAATGCCGTTGGCATTCAGGCGCATCCGGAAGTCGAAACCATCAATCACGTCCATCATGCCGGTAATTCGTCGGGCATCGTAGATGGTGCTGCGGGTGTTCTGATTGGATCGCGTAAAGCAGGCAAGTCGTTTGATATCAAGCCGCGTGCACGCATTCGCGCTTTTTCCAATATCGGTTCCGATCCAGCCCTCATGCTGACCGGCCCGGTTGATGTAACTGAAAAGCTTCTGAAACAGGCTAAGATGAAAATCTCGGACATTGACCTGTTCGAGTTGAACGAGGCCTTCGCCGCCGTGGTCCTGCGTTATATGCAGGCTTTCGACATTCCGCATGACAAGATCAATGTGAATGGCGGCGCGATTGCGCTCGGCCATCCGCTTGGCGCAACCGGCGCGATGATCCTCGGAACGGTGCTGGATGAGTTGGAACGCCGCGATCTCAATGTTGCACTGGTGACGTTGTGCATCGGTGCCGGCATGGGTACGGCCACCATCATCGAGCGCGTGTAAGGGGAGGTTCAGACAATGGCTTATGTAAATTTCAAAGTTGAAACCGACGCCGATGGCATTGCTCTCGTTACATGGGATATGCCTGAAAAGTCGATGAATGTTTTCACCGTCGATGCGATGCAGGAACTGAGCGCCATTATCGACGCGACGACTGCAGACGACAAGATCAAGGGCGTTGTTATTACGTCGGGCAAGGAAACCTTCTCCGGCGGGGCCGATCTGACCATGCTGGAAGGCATGTTCAAGGAATTCCAGAAGCAGAAGGCTAAAGACCATCAGGCAGCCGTTCAGTCGCTGTTTGATAATGTTGGTCGCATGGGCGGTCTTTTCCGTAAATTGGAAACCTCCGGCAAACCATGGGTTTCTGCCATTAACGGCACCTGCATGGGCGGCGCATTTGAAATGTCGCTTGCCTGTCATGCTCGCGTTGCATCCGATGCACCGGGCGTGAAAATGGGCCTGCCGGAAGTCAAAGTCGGTCTGTTTCCGGGTGCTGGTGGTACGCAGCGCGTACCACGTCTTGCCAACCAGCAGGACGCTCTTCAGATGATGACAACTGGTTCCAGCCTGACTGCGCAGCGCGCCAAGGCAATGGGTCTCATCACTGAGGTGGCTCCAGCTAAAAAGCTCGTTGAAACCGCAAAGAAGCTCATCAAGGGTGGCCTCAAGCCGGTTCAGCCATGGGATGAAAAAGGCTTCAAGTTGCCGGGCGGCGCAATCTATTCAGCTGCCGGTGCTAACCTTTGGCCTGCGGCAACTGCCATTCTGCGGCGTGAAACTTCCGGTAATTATCCGGCAGCGCTTGCTATTCTGAAGTCGGTTTATGAAGGCCTTCTGGTGCCCTTCGATACCGGTCTCAGGATTGAGCAGCGCTATTTCACGGAAATCCTTCAGACGACCGAAGCGGGCATGATGATCCGCTCGCTGTTTGTGTCGTTGCAGGAACTGAACAAGGGCGCACGTCGTCCAGTCGATGAGAAGCCCACCAAATTTAAGAAGATCGGTGTGATTGGCGCGGGCTTCATGGGCGCTGGCATTGCCTATGTGACGGCCAAGGCTGGTATACAGGTGGTGCTGATCGATCGCGATCAGGAATCTGCGGATAGGGGCAAAGCCCATGCCGCAGATCTCATTGCCAAGGAAATGCAGAAGGGCCGTGCTACCGAAGCAGACAAGGAAACGCTGCTGTCACTCATCACCGCGACGCCGGATTATTCTTTGCTTGAAGGCGCTGATCTGGTGATTGAAGCGGTTTTTGAGGACCGCGAAGTCAAGCGTGTGGCAACGGAAAAAGCCGAAGAAGTGCTCAAAACTTCCACGATCTTCGCTTCCAACACTTCGACTTTGCCGATCTCCGGCCTTGCGAAAGTCTCGAAGCGCCCGAAGAACTTTATCGGCATTCACTTCTTCTCGCCTGTCGACAAGATGATGCTGGTGGAAGTGATCCTCGGTAAGAAGACGGGTGAAAAGGCGCTGGCCGTAGCCCTCGATTATGTCCGGGCGATCAAGAAGACGCCAATCGTAGTCAATGACACACGTGGCTTCTACGTCAATCGTTGCGTGCTGCGCTATATGTCGGAAGCCTACAACATGCTTGTTGAAGGTGTTCCGGCGGCGATGATCGAAAATGCTGCCCGAATGGCCGGTATGCCGGTTGGCCCACTTGCGCTCAATGATGAAACTGCAATTGATCTGTCGCAGAAGATTCTGAAAGCCACGCTTGCCGATCTCGGCGAAAAGGCCGTCGATCCGCGTCATGTTGAGCTGGTGGACAGACTTGTCAATGAGTTCGACCGCAAGGGCCGCAAGAATGGCAAGGGCTTTTACGACTATCCGGCGAAGCCAGCCAAAAAGCATCTCTGGCCAGGCCTGAAAGACCTCTATCCGCAGCAGAATCCGGATAAAATTGATGTGAGCGAGCTTAAAGAGCGCTTCCTCGTCACCATCGCTCTGGAAGCGGCCCGTGTGATGGAAGAGGGCATTGTCACCGACCCGCGTGAAGCCGATGTCGGCTCCATTCTGGCCTTTGGTTTCGCTCCTTATACCGGCGGTACGCTTTCTTATATCGATGGCATGGGCGCAAAGAAATTCGTCAAAATTGCCAAGGAGTTGCAGCGCAAATACGGCCAACAATTCAAAGCGCCGAAGCTGCTTCTCGACATGGCCGAAAGTGGCGAAAGCTTCTACAAGCGTTTCAACCCATATAAGGGCGAAGCGAAGAAGGCCGCCTGATCAGGCATTCAAATAAATATTGCAAAACGCGCGGCATTGTTATGTCGCGCGTTTTTGTTTGCAATAAGAAAATTTTCCCTGTCATATCGCACATCTTGCGCAAAATTAGGATATCCGGTAGGTTCTACACAACATATGATAGGTGTTTAGGTTTAAAATCCTCTTTGGCGGGTCATAGTAATGTTTTCTCATGATAGCGTCTGGGCTGCGATAGATGCTTTGGCAGAACGCAATTCCTTGAGTGCGTCCGGCCTTGCACGCCGCGCAGGGCTGGACCCGACGACCTTCAACAAGTCAAAGCGCTATGCTGCTGATGGCCGCGCGCGTTGGCCATCGACAGAATCGCTTGCCAAAGTCATGGAAGCCACAGGGGCGACGTTTGACGAATTTACCCGGTTGATCCGCGGTGAAGTTGGAACGCATCACTATGGCGATTATTTTCAGGAACCGAGCGCCATTCCACTACTTGGTATGGCAGAAGCGGGCGCTGGCGGCTTTTTCGACGATGCCGGGTTTCCTGCCGGACAGGGCTGGGATGTCGTGCAGTTTCCTGCCGCGCCGACTGATAATGTCTATGCGCTGGAAGTTTCAGGCGAGTCCATGTTGCCACTCTATCGCGACGGCGATACGTTGGTCGTAGCACCCAATGCACCGGTTCGCCGTGGCGACCGTGTGGTCGTTCGCACCAAAGACGGAGAGGTTATGGCTAAAATCCTGCACCGCCAGACACCGCGCACAATTGAATTGCATTCGTTTAATCCTGAGTTTCCAAACCGCTCCTTTGAGACCAAAGATGTCGAGTGGATCGCCCGTATTTTGTGGGCGAGCCAGTAATGGCTAAACCGCAAAGTAAGAGCCATGCCCGATTTGTTTTCGGTGCCTTTGCCGGGGTAACCGGTGCAATTCTCGTCGCTGCTTTTGTTGCGCCTTTCTATGGTGCACTTGATCGTCCCGTAACGGTGATCGAAAGTGCAGACGGAAAAAGCCAGGCTGAAACTGGTGCAAACAATGGAATTGTAGTCGAGCAATTTGACTACAATGAACCGGACGCAGGCTCTGGAACTGATCAATCTGCATCAAAGGACGTAACACCCGCTCCTGAAACAACACCAGATGGTGACAGCCAGAAAACTGATAGTCCGGCAGATCAGAACGCGCTTGAGCGTGAACCTGCGCGTCCGCCTTTGAGCGATCTGGGGCTTGCATCAACGCCGAAGCCACCAGAACCCCCGGTACCGAGTGCGCCGGTAGACGAGGGGGAGCCGATGCAGTTGCTGCAACGCCCTGTCGCTTTGGCTGCTGGAAAATTGGAAAGCCAGGGTCGTATTGTCGATCTGCAAGGCATAGAGACTGTGCCACTTGAGCAGACTTGTCAGTCTTCATCGGGTGAAGTCTGGCCATGTGGCATGCAGGCGCGCACTGCTTTTCGCCAATGGCTGCGCTCGCGTGCGATTATGTGCCGTCTGCCGCAAAATGACAGCGGAGCGGCAGTCGCAACGCAATGCAATGTGGGCAATGATGATGCAGCTCTCTGGCTTGTGGCGAATGGCTGGGCGAAAGCTACGCCCGGTGGTGCCTATGCCGAAGCAGGACAGGAAGCGGAAGAGGCAAAGCTTGGCGTGTATGGCGACAAGCCAGATACATCATTGCCGACCCTTGGTTCGGACACTGGTGGTCCACTGCAAAACCCTTCACCTCTTGCTCCTGAAACAGAACCGCAACCGTCCGCACCATCACCTCAGCAAGGTGAGTTCCCACCTGCACCTGCACCAATGCTGCCAGCGCCCGTAAACTGATCGATAGTTAGGCGATGGCGGACAGCTCTTTACGCAGCCGTTTGTTCCCGGTTCACGCTCGACGATCTCTTGAACGGCAGCGTTATGACCACAAGACATGAGATAATCAGAGCCACGCCTATCCAGCCCATCGGGGCGAGCCGCTCTCCTACAATAACAACGGCCAGCAGCGCGGCGACGACGGGTTCTATCAGCGTGATTGTCGTTGCCATGCTTGCAGAAATTCGTGCAAGGCCTATGCCAAAGCAGAGATAGCCCAGGAACATCGGTACCAGGGCCATATAGATGCCGACAGCAGCGTTATTCCACGAGGCCAAAAAAGGAGCTCCGGTCATGAGCAGGACCGGCATCAGCAATAGGCCGCCAATTCCAAAAGTTGCGCCCATAGCGACAGAGGAGCGTATTCCTCGCAACATTAAGCCACGCGCAGTCCATGAATAAAGGGCATAGGTCAGACCACCTATGAGGCCGAGACAGACACCGATCAGCACCGAATTGCCAGTGTGTGCGCTGTCATGTATCGAGCCCTCTGCGATGCACAGCAATACCATTCCAAGCAGGCCGATAAGTGCACCCCATAGCCATTGCTTCGACAAGCGCGCGCCATCAAACAGATATTCGATAAGAGCTGAGAGTAGTGGCGCGGAACCAATGGTCACAACCGTCCCGATGGTGACGCCAGCCATCCGCATTGATGCATAAAAAGCCAATGGATAGATGGCCACGGCCAGTCCGCCCAGAAGCAGATTTTTCCAGTGTGTTGCGAGTGCAGGCAATGCGCGCCATATACCCAGCCCTGCAAGCATGGCTTGCAAAATGCCACCAATGCCCATCGCTGCGGCACCGATTGCGATAGCGCTAACCTGCGGAGCGAAAGTTGCGGCCGTCCCCGTGGTTCCCCAGACAATGGAAGAAAACAGAACGGCAGACACACCGACAGTATAATCACGTGTTGAAGTGTTCACGAAGGCTCCAACATATCGCATGCCATTGCGCGGGCGTCTGTAACGCAGTCGCTATTTCCCTCAAGACCGGCGCGTGACATGGCGCCTTCAAGCAGAAAAGCCATATGCTTGGCCAGCGCTGCTGCACGGGCAGGATCATGTGGTAGAAGCTCTGTCAAATGATTTGCAATCAGCGCTTCAACTTCGCGCTTGTGATGCTTTACCGCTTGTCGTCCAATGTCATCTGCGGAGAGTTCGGCAGCTGCATTCAGCAGGCCGCAGCCGCGAAAACCGCGCTCATATTCATGTTCGGCATGATCCTGATAAGCGTCAAAGACTGCGAGGACCTTATCTTTTCCGGTGAATGCATGCTGCAATCTCGCATCATACAGCGCAAGCCACTCGGCGTGACGCGCTTCGAGATACTGGTTTACGAGATCGGCTTTGGATGCAAAATTATTATAGAGGCTCTTCTTGGCAACGCCGGCCTTTTCAACAATGGCATCAATACCCGTGCCGCCGATCCCGTTATTATAAAAGAGAACCGCAGCAGCCTTGAGCAGTTTGTCGCGTGCACTTTCGGAGGAGGTTGGGTTGTTGTTCATTGTCGACTCTCATTGGTAGTTAGATCGTACTACCTACCAATGAGAGGCGAGTCAATCGACTGCTTGCCAGACGCTGCCATGTTGTTTGGAATGGACTATAAAGCGGGTTTGATTTCGGGCCTGGGCCTTCAAACGCCATCAGTGCGTGCAGCGGCAAAAGCATCCAGCGCATTGCACAGTTCGTGCTCGGAAAGTGGGCCACCATGCCCTTCGGTTTCCATAATGAGCAATTTGCTTGCAGGCCATGCTTTGTGTAACCGCCAAGCGGTTATCGCGGGTCCGCTAAAATCACGCCGACCGCAGATTAACACTGCCGGAATATGCTCGATCTTTTCCATTCTGTTGAGGATTTCACGACCATTGCGCAGAAAGCCATCATTTGCCCAGTAATGTGTAACAAGCGTTGCAAAGGCGAGCCCTGCCTTCTCGTCGAAGCGGCTTTTGATTGGTGCCCAGTTGGGATCGAGTGAGATATGTATCGATTCCCATTGGTTCCAGTCGCGGGCGGCTTGCAAACGGTCTTCCAGACTGCCGCTCGCGAGGCGCCTGGCATAGGCCGCAACATTGCTTTCGCCAACCTGTCGGCATGAAGAGATGTCAAATTGTTCCCACGCCTCTGGAAACAATGATCCCACGCCTTCTGTAATCCAGTTCACTTCGCTACGGCTGGTGGTTGTAACTGCAATCAATGCCATTTCCGACACACGGTCAGGATGGGCCTGCGCATAGGCGAGTGCAAGTGTGGTACCCCATGATGATCCGGCTATCAGCCACTTATCAATACCCAGATGTTTACGGACAGCTTCGATATCTTCAATCAGGGCTTGGGTGGTGTTGAGATAAAGCTGATCGAGATTATCGATCGCCAGAGGGCTGCTGCGTCCACATCCCCTTTGATCGATACCGACCAGCCGATAGCGATCAGGATTAAAGTGCTGGCGATACCTGCCCGAAAGCAGGCTGCTTCCCGGGCCACCATGCAAATAAAGCGCAGGTTTGCCATCAGGATTTCCTGAGAGCTCCCAGTAGATTTCATTGCCGTGCGAAACTGCAAGAGCCTCACTCTCGAACGGATGATATTTTGGGTAGGTCATGGGGTGCTCCAGTGATCAGCACGGAGCTTACAAAAAAAGCCCCGCCCGGATAATGTCCGGGCAGGGCTTCGCATAGAATTATCAAATGCTTATGACAGTGTTCCGGCCAGCGCCTTCTGGATCAAGGCACGGGTTTCATCGATGCCGTAAAGCGCAACGAAGGAACCAAAGCGTGGGCCGCGTTCCTGACCGATCAGTACTTCATAGAGCATCTGGAAGAAGGATACCGATACGCCGGGGCCGCCTTCCGGGCTCTTCTTGGTGTGATCCTGATAGCGTTCGATAGCGCGCGCGACATCGAGAATGGAGTTCTGTATCGCGTTGCCATCACTGCCAGCAGGCAGCGTTGCAAGCTTGGCATCCAGTGCTTCAAGTGCTGCACGTTCCACGTCGTCCGGCGCACGAAATTGCTTGGTTGGTTTGACGAAATCGTTGAAGTAGCGGATCGCATAACCAACAAGCGCATTGAGTTCGGGGTTGTTCTCAGGCGTGACACCGGGCACATGGCGTGAGATGAATCCCCACAGAACGCTCGGATTTTCGGCATTAGATGCACTGACCAGGTTGAGCATCAGTGCGAAGGTAATAGGCAGGTTTACCTTTGGTGGGTTGCCGTAATGGATATGCCAGACCGGATTGTTCAGACGGTCTTTCCATTCCTGACGCTCATAGGCGGAGAGATAAGTGAAATACTCGTCCACAGCCTTCGGAATGACATCGAAATAGAGCTTCTTCGCGGTCTTAGGCTTCTGGAAATTGTAGAGTGCAAGGCTTTCTGTCGGCGCATAGGCAAGCCATTCGTCAATCGCGATGCCGTTGCCCTTCGACTTGGAAATCTTCTGGCCAATTTGGTCAAGGAACAGCTCATAAACGAAATGTTCCGGCGCACGACCGCCCAAAATTTCACAGATGCGATCATAAATGCCCGCATTGGTCTGGTGATCCTTGCCGAACATTTCAAAGTCGACACCCAGAGCCGCCCAGCGCATACCGAAATCCGGCTTCCACTGAAGCTTCACGTTGCCACCAGTGACCGGCAGCGTGGTTTCAACACCGTCTTCATCGTCAAAAGTGACGGTGCCTGCCTTGGCATCAACGCTTTTCATCGGCACGTAGAGCACACGACCAGACTTAGGCGAAATTGGCAGGAACGGGCTGTAAGTCGCCTGACGCTCTTCACCGAGCGTTGGCAACATCACCTTCATGATATCGTCATAGCGTTCGACGGCTTTCAGGAGAACCGCGTCGAACTTGCCAGACTTGTAATATTCGCTCGCGCTCGCAAACTCGTAATCGAAGCCGAAAGTATCCAGAAAGCGGCAGAGCATCGCATTATTATGCTCGGCAAAGCTCTTGTATTTGCCACCAAACGGGTTGGGGACAGCAGAAAGTGGCAACTGCAGAAAAGGTTCCAGCGCTGCCTTGTCGGGTACGTTTTCCGGGATTTTGCGCATACCGTCGAGATCGTCGGAAAAGCAGATGAGGCGCGTCTTGACCTTGTCTTCGGTCAGAATGCGGAAGGCATGACGCACCATTGAGGTCCGTGCCACTTCGCCAAAAGTGCCGATATGCGGCAGACCCGAAGGGCCGTAACCGGTTTCAAAAATCACGGTCTCCGGCAAGCCGGTTTTTGCATAACGCTTCAGGATTTTCTTAGCCTCTTCAAAAGGCCATGCTTTCGCTTCCGCGGCCGCCGCGGTCAGTTCCGGGGTCAGCGTAATTTCGGGAAGGCGATGCGAAGTCATGGTTTTATCCTGATATCCTGTGAAGGGCTTTATTCATTGAAAACGGTGCATATAAACACGCTTATGCTCTATGGCGCGCCGTGACGCGCGCGTCAATCTTTGCTAACCCTATTGCTGCCGAATTTCCTTGCGCAAGTGTGATAGGCTTCCTACGTTTCTCGTCAGTTGACCTTCAGTTTTTGATTCCGATCGCATGGTGCAGGAGCATTTGATGAACAAGATTTCACAGCAGGACGCTCTCGTCTACATCATGGTGACGACATCTGCAGCCGATACGAGCATGACCGATGCAGAGCTTGCCTCCATTGGTAATGTGGTATCGCGCTTGCCCGTGTTTCAGGGATTTGATCCAAAGCACCTGCCGAAACTTGCAAGCGATTGCTATGTACTTCTGGCCGATGAAGATGGACTTGAGAAAATCCTTGATCTCGCGCATGAGGTGCTGCCTGTGAGGCTCTACGAGACCGCCTATGCATTGGCCGTCGAAGTTGCTGCTGCCGATTTGCATGTCGAACAGGAAGAGCTTGAGTTTCTTCAGATGCTGCGCGACCGCTGGGACCTAGATGAATTGACAGTTGCAGCAATTGAGCGTTCGGCACGCGTGCGCTTCCGCAAGCTTGATCCGGCGCTTTAAGACCAATCTTATTGAAGCATTGAGATTAAGCGCTGCTGGCATGTGCGGCGATAGTATTGGCAAATGGACGTGCTGGGCCTGACCTATGATCAATACACGGATGCCGAACGAGATGCGGTGGTTAAGGCGTTTCCACGTACGTCACAGTTCAAGGAATACATCATTCAAGCTTTCTATGACGGCATCAGACACAAGCCTGATACGACCTTTGGCACCGTGAAAGCGGATGTTATTGCCGACAAGGAGCCGCATTTTCATCGCGGTAATTTCTGTAGCGTTATCCGCTGCTCGCATTGGCACGGTTAAGCGATGTGAATAAAAACGAGAGCGCCCCAATCGAAGAGGCGCTCTGCTTGTTTCGGCTGAAGTAATGTCAGCAGACGACGGGAAGCCGTCGTGCTTTGCGCCATTCGATCGCTGTCCTCATCAGGTGGGCAGCATCGGCGAATGTTGCATTTTCTTTCCAGCGTTCCGCATGGATGAGACTGGACGGAACGATGTCCCTCAATGCTTCAAGTGTATGACGAGGAATGGTGTCGGTACAGCTCCACAGGCGCCGGAAAACGACACTTATCCGCGTGATCTTACCATTGATTGCTACGACTGGTTCTGCTGTTTCCAGATTCCAGTGCTCATAAGCATCGACTGCGTCCTGAAATGCGTGATGCAAATAGATCGGTGCATGACCGTCATGAAGTGGGGGCAGCAAACTAGACATGTCTGTTTCCTCTCTTTCAATGGTGGTTCAGCTTCAGGCATCTACGGAAACTTCGATACAGGACTCCGCAAATGCGGTTCAAAAAGAGCCGATACTCGCTCTTCATGCATGTGCCGCATCAATTTCTGCTCACGGAATACGACAACACATAATTAACCATGATCTATGCAAGGACGGGTGCTTGGCAAGGAGAAAATTTCTTTAAATGAGCGGAACGGGGAAAATCAATTCAGCCTGAAGCGGGCCGCTAGAGGCGTCGATGTCCAACGCTTTTAAGGATTTTTTATCTCTCCAAAAATTGTATTCACTTCGAAAAAGAGAAACAGTTTTCGATATTTATTGCCACTGTGACAGAATTTGCCCTGCATTTGTTTTTTGGCCAGTGTAGACAATGAAAAAAGGGAATTGAATTTCAGAGGCAGTGACATGGCTCGGTTTATTGCATCGCGCAGAGCGTTTCTGGTTGGCTCGACTTCGCTGGTGGCTCTGCCACTTTTACCGCGGTGGGCGACGGCAGAGGAAAAGCCGCAAAAAGGTGGGCGACTGGTTGTTGCAGCGGATTCCGAACCGCGCAATCTCAACCCGGCAATTGTCGCGTCCAATGGTGTCTTCTTCGTTGCAAGCAAAGTGATAGAACCGCTGGCGGAAGCTGCTTTTGATGGCGAAAATGGTCTTGAGCCACGTCTGGCACTGAGCTGGAAAGGTTCAGATGACGGCCTTACTGCGACGTTCCGTTTACGCGAAGGTGTAAAATGGCATGACGATAAGCCATTCACTTCTGCAGATGTGGCATTTTCGGCGATGGAAGTCTGGAAGCCGCTGCAAAACCTCGGCCGAGTGGTTTTCAAGGCGCTTGAAAAAGTTGAAACGCCTGATGAGCATACGGCGGTTTTCCATTTCAGTGAACCTACGCCGTTTCAGCTTATCCGCAACGCGCTCCCTGCGCTGACTGCTGTTTTGCCGAAGCATGTTTTTGATGGCACTGACATTGCCTCCAATCCGGCGAATGAAAAGCTGATCGGCACCGGGCCTTTCAAATATGCAGAACACAAGGCCGGCGAATATTATAGGCTTGTGAAAAATGATGCTTATTGGGGAGGGGGCGAACCATATCTCGATGAGATCATCTATCGTGTGCTGCCGGACCGCGCAGCCGCAGCCGGAGCGCTGGAAGCCGAAGAAATTGATCTCGCAGCGTTTTCCGCCGTACCTTTGGCCGACCTTGATCGTGTCTCAAAATTATCAGGGCTGACGGTCATTTCCAAAGGCTATGAAGCGCTGACGTATCAGCTTGTTGTCGAGATAAATCATCGGCGCAAGGAACTAAATAATCTCAAGGTTCGGCAGGCCATTGCCCATGCCATTGATCGCGATTTCCTAGTCAAAACGATTTTTCTTGGTTTCGCAAAGACCTCGACTGGTCCTGTGCCACACTACGATGACCAATTCTATACCGGCGATGTAACAGCCTATCCTCTCGATGTGGAGAAGGCGAACGCGCTTCTGGATGAGGCTGGATACAAGCGTGGCACTGATGGTACACGGTTTGCGTTGAAACTTCTGCCAGCACCTTATTTCAATGAAACCAAACAGTTCGGCGATTATCTCCGGCAGGCGCTTGCAGAAGTCGGGATTGATGCACGCATTGTCAACAATGATTCAGCCGCTCATCAGAAGGCTGTTTATACGGATCACGATTTTGATCTTGCTATCGCACCGACTGTCTATCGAGGTGATCCTGCTATTTCGACTACCATTCTGGTTGAAAGCGGAATTCCTGCGGGCGTTCCTTTTTCCAATCAGGGTGGTTACACCAATGCGGCGCTCGATGCGGTGATCGCAAAGGCCGCGCATGAAGTTGATGAGAAGAAGCGCATCGAATTGTATCATCAGTTCCAGCAATTGGTGGAAGCTGATCTGCCTCTCATCAATGTGGCCGAATGGGGCTTTATAACCGTCGCTAACGAGCGCGTGAAAAACATCTCCAACAACCCGCGCTGGGCGGTATCCAACTGGGCAGATGTCTGGATAGCACCGTGACGAAGCATTGCTTTGATTGTACGCTCAAAGCGTGGCACAGATTCTAACCCTTTTCAGGAAACGATTGATTGGCAGCATTATTGTGCTGCTGATTGTTGTTATTGGTTGTTTCCTCATGCTTGAAACGGCACCGGGCGACGCTGTCGATGCCTATGCTGTAAGCTTTGGCGGGGATGCCACAGCCATTGCCGAAATGCGCGCACGTTGGGGACTGAATCAATCGATCTGGCACAGACTTGGCGCTTATCTGTCAGCACTTCTCCACGGCAGTCTTGGCTGGTCGGTAAGTTTCAACCGCCCCATTCTTGATGTGATCCTTGAGCGGCTGCCCAATACGCTTTGGCTCATGGGAGCGGCGACGGCACTGTCCTTTGCTATTGGCTCTCTGTTGGGCATTGTTGCAGGCGCGAGACCCGGTAGTTTGCGCGACCGTTTCTTGTCCGTTGCATCGCTGGTGCTGTATGCCATTCCAGGTTTCTGGCTGGCGCTGGTGTTGGTGATCCTGTTTTCCATCAGGTTGCGCTGGCTACCTTCAAGCGGGATTGAAACGATTGCCTCAGGTAAAGAAGGATTGGCGCGCGCAATCGATATAGCGCGCCATTTGGTGCTACCGGTTGTCTCGCTCGCGCTGATTTATCTGGCGCTTTATCTCCGTGTCATGCGTGCTTCCATGGCTGATATCTGGCGAATGGATTTTGTCAGAGCACTGAAAGCACGCGGCATCTCTCGCCCGCACATCGTTGTGCGCCATGTTGCACGCAACGCGCTTCTGCCTGTTGTCACCATGCTTGGGCTTCAAGCTGCTTCAATGCTTGGCGGCAGCGTGGTGATTGAAAGCGTCTTTGCTGTGCCGGGTCTTGGGCGATTGGCGCAGGAGGCGATGGCAAGCCGTGACACGCCGCTGTTGCTTGGCATCATTCTGACGAGCGCTCTTATGGTGATTGTCGTCAATTTCGTTGTTGATCTTCTCTATCTCTGGCTCGATCCGCGTATTGCTGCGGGGAAGGCTGGATCATGAACGGGTTTAAACGCTATTTCGGTACGGGCGAGGGCATCGCGGGCGCAATCATTCTCGTTCTGTTGATCGTTGCTGCTCTTTTCGCGCCGCTGCTTTTCCCCGGCGATCCCCAGCGCATTGTTGCAACGCCTTTGCTTGCACCTTTTGACAACACAACGTTTCCGCTTGGAACTGACCGGCTCGGACGCGATGTTCTGGCCGAGCTTTTTCATGCAAGTCGTATTTCGCTGATTGTAGGGCTTGCTGCCGCTGTAGCTTCAATCCTCATAGGTAGTATCGTCGGAACGCTGGCGGGTTTTGCTGGCGGATTTGTCGATGAAGTGTTGATGCGGGTTACGGAAGCTTTTCAAACCGTACCGGGGTTTCTTCTGGCGCTGGCATTGGTCAGTATTGCCGGACCATCACTGTCGGTTCTTGTTGCGGCAATCGCCCTTTCAAGCTGGACGCAGGCCGCACGCCTTACCCGAGGGCAAGTGCTTTCGATCCGTGAGCGCGACTATGTGGCGTCGGCTCGGGTTATCGGTATGCACCCGCTCGAGATTGCCTTTCGGCAAATATTGCCCAATGCCTTACCGCCAGTTCTGGCGCTGGTTCCGGTGATCGTTGCCTCAGCAATCTTGATTGAAGCGGCTTTATCATTTCTCGGACTGGGTGATCCTAATCGCGTCACGTGGGGCGGTATGATCGCCGAAGGTCGCACGGTTCTGCGTTCTGCACCATGGCTATCGATCTTGCCGGGACTGGCATTGGCACTCACTGTCGTCGGCGTCTATCTTGCAGGTGAGGGGATTACCAATGCGACGTCGCGCCGCGAGGTGCAGTCATGAAGTCTCTTGTAAGCCTTCAAAATCTCAGTATTCAGTATGGTCGGGATGCTGCTCTGCAAGATGTTGATCTTGTTATCGATGCCGGTGAAATCCTCGCAATTATTGGTGAAAGCGGTTCCGGCAAGAGCACACTGGCACTGACATTGGCCAATCTCCTGCCAGCTAATGCGGTTGTCTCAGGACGCATCAATTGGCGCGAGGGGCTACCAAAGCTGGGTCGCGACATCGGGTTTGTATTTCAGGACCCGGCTTCAAGCTTTGATCCGCTTATGCGTATCGGCACACAACTCGTCGAAACAGTTCGCGCCCATGAAAAGATTGACGTCAAAGCCGCAAAGATCAAAGCGATCAGGCTGTTAGAGCGTGTCCATATTCCCGAACCGGAAGACAGTTTCTTCCGTTACCCGCACCAGTTTTCTGGTGGCCAGAAACAACGCATTGCTATAGCGCTTGCGATCGCGGCCAACCCGCAGGTGCTGATAGCTGATGAGCCAACGAGCGCGCTCGATACTATTGTGCAAAGTGAAATCGTAGCTCTTCTGCGTGATCTGGTGCGAGCAGACGGCATGACGCTGATTTTCATCACGCACGACATTGCTCTGGCCTCTAATCTGGCGGACCGCATTGCAGTATTTCAGCATGGCGAACTTTTGGAACTTGGTACGGCGCGCGAGGTTATCTGTAGTCCGCAAAGCGATTACACGAAGCTACTCATCAACGCGGTTCCCACACTGGAGACTGCACATGGTTAGGGCTCTGTTGGAGGCGAGCGAAATGGTCGTGCGCTACGGCGATAAGATGGCCCTCGACCGAGTAAGCCTCGAAATTTTTCCGGGTGAAACGCTGGCTCTCGTTGGTTCTTCTGGCAGTGGAAAATCAACGCTTGCACGAGCGTTGTTGCGATTGCACCCTGTTGATGGTGGCAAGATTTATTTCGAGGGTGAAGATTGGCTCACACCAAAAGGTTCTGCTCTTCGTAAGCTTCGTGCTCGTATGCAGATGGTATTTCAGGATCCACTTTCCGCCTTCAACCCACGGGCAAGCGTTTACGAGTTGCTGCGCGACCCGTTGCGGATTCACAGACTGAGCCGGAACGTTTCCGAGCTTCTGCAACAGGTCGGCCTTGATGCCAGGCTCGCTAAACGCGGCGTGCATGAGATTTCCGGCGGTCAGCGCCAGCGCGTAGCGATTGCTCGCGCACTTGCTACGTCTCCGTCGCTTATCGTTCTGGATGAAGCAGTATCGGCGCTTGATGTAACAGTGCGCGGTGCAATTCTCAAACTGTTGCGGGAAATACAGCAGTCCGAAGGTACGGCTTATCTGTTCATCACGCATGATCTGGCAGTTGCAGCACAGATGGCTGATCGCATTGCGGTGATGGAGCGCGGGCGGATTATTGAATGCCGCCCGGCACGAGAGTTGATTGCAGCGCCGCATGCGCCTGTCACAAAGGCGCTTATTGAAGCGGTGCCGAGAATTATTGCTTAGGCCTTACCAAGCTCGATAGAACGCTTGCGAGCTGCATCCACTGCCTCAGCGACCAGATTCTTGAGGCGATCGTCACCCATGAGCACATCAAGCGCTGCGGCCGTTGTGCCGTTGGGGCTTGTCACCTGTTCACGCAGCTTGGTTGGGCTATCGCTGCTTGCAGCTGCAAGTGCACCCGCGCCCATAACAGTTTGCATGGCAAGAAGTGCCGCGGTTTCGCGCGGAAGACCAGCAGTCACACCGGCATCGGTCAACGCTTCGATGAAGTGGAACACATAGGCCGGGCCTGAACCCGAAACGGCCGTTACGGCATCCATCTGTGCTTCGTCCTCAATGCTCGCCACCTTGCCAGACGTCTTGAGCAGGCTCTTCACAAAAGCCGCATCTTCTTCACGCACATTCGCATTCTTGTAGGTCACAAGCATGCCCTTGCCAATTGCGGCTGGTGTGTTGGGCATACAGCGCATGATCCGGGCGTCGCTGCCCAGTTGCTGTTCGAAAAATGAAACTGGAATGCCTGCAGCCACGCTGACAAAGGTCGCATTTGGCGCAAACCGCTTATATGCAGGCAATACATCGCCCATGACCTGTGGTTTAACCGCGATAAGGATCATACGTGGATTTAAATCGTCAGACAGGGAATCCACACTTGAGCAGGCATTGACGCCAACACCAGCGGCACGGCTCTGAAGAGCTTCTGAAGGTTCAACAACATACACATTCTCGGATTGCAAAATGCCGCTGTCGAGCCAGCCTTTCAGCATTGCAAAGCCCATATTGCCGCAACCAACGAGAATAACTGTATCTTGCATGAGAATGTTCCGCCTTCATGAATCGAGTGTTGAAGCACTGCCGTTTGTTGTGTCCGGTATAGCCTTCCGCAGACACAAATCGCAAGGCTCACGGCAAAAAGTCTGAAGGGCGAGGTGGGGCGTGTATTCCAGACTTGGGAGAAATTCCTTGTTGAATATCAGCAACTTTATAGATAACTCTCGTTGCTGAAATTGAATATTGGCTGATAAATCTATTGTAAAACATCGCTTTAAAAGGTGAAGCAAATGCTTGGAAGAGCTTTCCATATCGTGCGTGTGGCTGCGATTGCAGCAGGTGTCATGGTCGCAGGTGCTGCAGCGGCAGAAACGCCTGCTGGACCGGAATGGGGTGTTAAGGAAATCAGCAAGTTGTCTGATACTGATCTTGTTCTTACGTCATCTGCGGGTAAAGCTTTCATGGATAAGCTGGCTCCAGTGAGGGACAAGGCTTGCAGTGCTCCAAGCGAAAATCGCCCGGATTTTGATGAGTATTGCTCGTGGGCCTTCAATAATGATGAAGCCGATTTTGATATCCTGCTTGGTATCAAAGACAATAAAATTGTCAGTATCGTTGCATCCACTACACCTGAAAACAGTGATGTCTGGGTGTGTGAAAAAACCCAGAAGGGAATCCCGGAAAGCGATCTCCAGACTTGTAACATTCGTTCCGCGGACGAAAAAATCCGTACGCATTGGTCTGAAAGCTGGGAAGTCTTCCTGAATTCCATCAACTAAAATCAGTCGTCTGTTGATAGTTATTGGAGCGATGCCGACGCAAGTTGGCATCGCTTAATTTTTGCAATTTTACTTTGATTTATTGATTGCTTACTTTTCTATTCCAGAATGCTTCATAAAATAGCATTGAGGGAAACAATGGATCCGGCGTTAACGATTGGCGTGCCACCTGCGGAGGCCTTTACCCACGTCCGCATTATCATCGGTATCATTCTGGGTCTTTGCGTATCACGTCTGCTGACGGGTTCCGCACGTTTCATACAGCATCCGGGAAAGCAGAAAATATACCCGGTCCATTTGGCATGGGTGGCTTTCATCCTGCTGTCGGTCATCCATTTCTGGTGGTTCGAGTTCAATCTGAGGACCATTCATCTCTGGACTTTTGAAAAATATTTCTTCGTGATTTTTTATGCGGGGCTTTATTTCCTGCTCTGCACGTTGCTCTTTCCAGATAGTATGGAAGAATATACCGGCTATCGCGATTACTTCATTTCCCGACGCAAATGGTTTTTCGGCATTCTTGCAGTGGTTTATGTCGCGGATGTCATTGATACGCTTCTCAAAGGCATGGAGCATTATAATCTTTACGGGATTGAATATCCTATTCGCGTCGGTGCGCTGATTGCGGGAAGCCTTATTGCAATGTTTACCGATAACCGGCGTTATCATGCGGTGTTTGTTACATTTGCACTGCTATACGAAATCGCCTTCACACTCAGGCATTTTGCGACTTTATCCTGAAACTTCTGCTTTCGAGATTGTCATATCCGTTGATGACGCTTATTGGCATGTCTGCTGGATAAAGGCGATGTATCCCAAGGCGTCGCCTGCCTGGAGCGCTCGTCGATCTGAATAGATCAGACTGGGCTCCGATTATTTGATTGAAGCGTATCTTATCCGAAAATCGTTTCGCACTTTTCGGGATACGCTCTTAAACGGAGCATTCGATATGGCCCAATTGATCGATGGCAAGACGCTCGCTGAGGATGTGATTTCCACGGTAAAGCGTGAGACTGAAAAGCTCGTCAGTGCGACCGGGGTCGTTCCTGGCATCGCAGTGGTGATTGTAGGCAAAGACCCGGCAAGTCAGGTCTATGTGGCCTCGAAAGGCAAGAAGGCCAAGGAATGTGGCTTTGTTTCTGTTCAGCATGATTTGCAGGAAGATGCATCTGAGCAAGAACTTCTCGATCTGATCGACAGCCTCAACAACGATCCGGCCATACACGGTATTCTGGTGCAACTCCCGCTGCCAAAACACATTGATTCAGGTCGTGTGATTCAGACCATTTCGCCGGAAAAGGACGTCGACGGCTTTCATTTCATCAATGTCGGCAAGCTTGGCACTGGTGAAGTCGATACGGCTTTTGTCCCATGCACACCGGCTGGCGCAATGATTATGATTGAGCGCGTTCATGGCCGCGATCTGTCTGGTCTGAATGCTGTTGTGATTGGCCGTTCCAATATTGTCGGCAAGCCGATGTTCAATCTGTTGCTTGCTGCCAATGCAACCGTGACCGTTGCGCATAGCCGCACCGCGGATTTGCCGGCAATTGCACGCACGGCTGATATTCTGGTCGCCGCTGTTGGCCGTCCGCAGATGGTCAAGGGCGATTGGGTTAAGCCTGGCGCAACCGTTATCGATGTGGGTATCAACCGCATTCCGGCACCTGAAAAGGGTGAAGGCAAGACGCGTCTGGTTGGCGATGTCGATTTTGCAGATGCTGAAAAAGTGGCCGGTGCCATTACGCCGGTTCCAGGTGGTGTAGGTCCTATGACCATCGCCATGCTGATGGCAAATACGCTGACAGCTGCTTGTCGCAGCGTGGGCTTTGATAAGCCAGTCTTCTAAAGTTCAGATCAATAAAAAAGGGCCGCAACGTTTACGCGGCCCTTTTTGTATTTGTGAATATCGTTGTCGGAAAACCGTTCCCCACTTTTCGCGACATGCTTTAGAATACGGATGCACCTTCATCGGCGCGGCCAGCGATCTGGCGGAAAGCGCGGAAAAGTTCACGCCCCATTCCGTATTCATTGCCGGAGAGGTCTGGACGCTGTTCGATGCGCTCGTCAAAAAGCGTATCGTTGATAAGCACTTCCAGCTTTCCATTGACAGCGTCAACCCGAACAATGTCGCCATTGCGGATTTTTCCGATCGCGCCGCCGTCCAGGGCTTCGGGTGTAACGTGGATTGCGGAAGGCACTTTACCTGATGCGCCGGAAAGGCGTCCATCAGTGACGAGTGCCACGCGCTGTCCACGATCCTGCAAAATGCCAAGCACAGTCATCAGCTTGTGCAGTTCAGGCATTCCGTTGGCTTTCGGCCCTTGATAGCGGACAACGGCGATGAAGTCGCCAGTGAGGTCACCTGCTTTGAATGCAGCCTGCAATTCAGACTGATCGTTGAAGACTTTTGCGGGCGCTTCGATGACATGGCGTTCAGGCTTCACTGCGGAAACCTTGATGATTGCATTGCCGATGTTGCCGGTCAAAATCTTGATGCCGCCGGTTGGCTGGTAAGGCGCGTGAATCTTGGCCAGCACTTTGTCGTCACCGCTCTTTTCGGGCACCGGTTCACGCACGACATTGCCATCCGCACCGAGCTTGGGCTCGATCGCGTAAGGTCGCAACCCTTCGCCCCAAACGGTGCGGACATCTTCATGCAGAATGCCGCCATCAAGCAGTTCGCGGATCAGGAAGCCCATGCCGCCTGCGGCATGGAAATGATTCACATCGGCAAGTCCATTTGGATAGACGCGCGCCAAAAGCGGAACAACGTCGGATATTTCCGAAATATCCTGCCATGTGAGCTTAATGCCTGCCGCAGCTGCCATGGCGATCAGGTGAATTGTATGATTGGTCGAGCCACCTGTGGCGTTCAACCCGATAATGCCATTCACAAAAGAGCGCTCATCAAGCATTTCACCGACGGCCGTATATTCGTTGCCACATGCGGTGATTGCCAGCGCGCGTTTGGCTGCTTCGCGGGTGAGGGCGTCGCGCAAAGGCGTGCCGGGATTTATGAAGGACGAGCCTGGCAGATGCAGCCCCATGATCTCCATCAGCATTTGATTGGAATTGGCGGTACCATAGAAGGTGCAGGTGCCCGGTCCATGATAGGATTTCGATTCAGAGATCAACAGTTCCGCGCGCCCGACCTTGCCTTCGGCATAAAGCTGACGGGTTTTTGCCTTCTCATCATTCGGCAAGCCGCTTGTCATAGGACCAGCCGGAATGAAGACCGCAGGCAGATGACCAAACGTCAAAGCGCCTATGATCAGTCCTGGCACGATCTTGTCACAGACGCCGAGATAGACGGCAGCATCGAACATGTCATGTGACAGGCCAACGGCAGTCGCCATTGCAATTACTTCGCGTGAGAACAGCGAGAGTTCCATGCCTGCAAAGCCTTGCGTGACGCCGTCGCACATTGCAGGAACGCCGCCCGCGACCTGTGCCACGCCACCTGCTTCGCGCGCCGCTTTGCGGATCAGTTCAGGATAGGTCTCAAAAGGTTGATGCGCGGACAGCATGTCATTATAGGCGGTGATAATGCCAAGGTTTGGGACAATATCAGCAGTGAGCGCCGCTTTGTCATTCGGGCCACAGGCTGCAAAACCATGCGCGAGATTGGCACATCCAAGCACCGTGCGATGGGGTTGCCTGGACGCAGCGTCGCGCACGCGTCCAAGATAGGCCTCGCGACTGGGTTTCGAGCGTTCAACGATACGCTCGGTAATTTTCCTGATACGGATATGTGCAGTCTGCGTCGTCATGGGTATCACCTGCTAAAATAGTGCGAGGTTTGCCTGCGGTTTAATCCGACAGTCCCGAACGCAAACTGCTGCGTTTATGATCGGAACCGTTAACTCGTCCAGTAGAGCTGGATCGGCTTGCGGGCATGGCGGAATACCGCACGCACCGGCATTTCATTCTGGTCGTCGCCCGCGAGCGCTTTCTCAAGCGTCGCCTGCTTGGCTGCACCTTCAATGTGCAGAACCAGCATGTCGGCTTCAGCCAGCAGTGGTAGCGTAAGGGTCAGACGCTTTTCGCCTGCACCTTCTGCATGGATCGGCAGAACGACGGCCTTGGTCGTAGGATCAATGGCCTGATCAAGTCTGTCGGCATTCGGGAAGAACGATGCCGTATGGCCATCATTGCCCATGCCGAGCACAACGACGTCAAAAGGGCGGCGCAGTGCATCAATGCGATTGGCGGCAGCAAGTGCCGCTGTTTCAGCCGTCGCAGCCGGATTATAGAGCCCGACAAACTTTGCGACCCCTGCATGATCGCGCAATAGATGGTCGCGCACCAGCTTTTCGTTGGAACGTTCACTGCTTGGAGCGACGAAACGTTCGTCAACAAGCGTAATTGTAACGAGTGTCCAGTCGATCATCTTGCGAGATAGGATGTCAAACAGCTTGAGCGGCGTTGTGCCGCCAGAGACAGCGAGTGTCGCTTGCCCCCGCTCAGCGATAGCGGCAGCCAGCTTGTCCGCAATCGCTTCAGAAAGCGACTGGGCCAGTTCCGTTCCGCTGGTGAAATCGTGCCGTTCGATGCTCATGCCATACCTTTCAAGTCAGGACAGTCCAGAGCGAGCACCCCCCATACCGGGTATTCGCGCTCGCTCTTTCTTTTTTGGCACAAAGACTGATCCGGAAATGTCTGTCAATGTCTCCGGGGCTTAGGGCTTTCTTTACAGGCTCTCGTGCCAGGTCCGGCCATCACGCTCGATGAGGGCGATGGAAGACGAAGGTCCCCATGTGCCTGACGTGTAACCCTGAACCAGCTGGTTGTTCAGTTCCCATCCCTGAAGGATAGGATCGACCCAGCGCCATGCAGCTTCCACTTCATCGCGACGCATGAACAGCGTCTGATTGCCTCGAACAACGTCCATGATCAGGCGTTCATAAGCATCGGGGTTACGTTCGCTGAACGATTCTGCAAAGCTCATATCCAGTGGAACGTGACGCAGGCGCATACCGCCCGGGCCCGGATCTTTGATCATCAGCCACTGCTTCACACCTTCATCAGGCTGCAAGCGGATAACCAACTGGTTGGCTACAACCTTTCCGGCATTTTCACCGAAGATCGAATGCGGGATTGGTTTGAACGTGACGACAATTTCCGACACGCGAGTTGCAAGACGCTTGCCCGTGCGCAGGTAGAATGGAACGCCAGCCCAACGCCAGTTGTCGATTTCTGCCTTAAGCGCCACGAAGGTTTCCGTGTTGCTGGTGTCGCTGCCGAGATCTTCCAGGTAGCCCTTTACCGGGCCGCCTGCTGATGCGCCGGCGCGATACTGGCCGCGAACGGTCACGTCTTCGACATTAGCGGTTGTGATTGGCTTCAGCGAGCGAAGCACTTTGACCTTTTCGTCATGTACTGCGTCGGCCTCAAGGGACGAAGGTGGCTCCATGGCGACCAGGCAGAGCAGCTGGAGAATATGGTTCTGCACCATATCGCGCAGTGCGCCAGCGGTATTGTAATAACCAGCACGACCTTCGAGGCCGACAGCTTCGGCAACTGTGATCTGCACGTGGTCGATATGTGCGGAATTCCAGAGCGGTTCATAGAGCGCATTCGCGAAGCGCAGAGCCATCAGGTTCTGGACGGTTTCCTTGCCGAGATAATGGTCGATACGGAAAATCTGGTCTTCGCGGAAAACACTGCCGATTGTATCGTTAAGCGCATTGGCGGATTCAAGATCGCGGCCAATTGGCTTTTCAACGATAATGCGTGTGTCGCGAGTGATCAGGCCATGAGACTTGAGACGGGTGGCGATGTCACCGAACAGCGTCGGGCTAACAGCCAGATAGAAAGCGCGGATCTTTTCAGGCTTTTTGCCTATAGCTTCCTTGAGAGCAGCCCAGCCTTCTTCGGACTTGGCATCAACTGCAACATAGGTAAGACGAGCAACGAAAGCATCAACTTCCTTGGCGTCAATTTCAGAAGCCTTCACATGCTCGTTGATCGCATCGCGTGCAAACTTGCGATATTCATCATCGGTCATGGCGCTACGCGAGGCACCGATGATGCGCGTCGGCTCACTGAGCTGACCCGCACGCTGGCGCTGATACAGCGCAGGAATCAGTTTGCGTTCGGCAAGATCGCCGGAACCGCCGAAAACGATGCAATCGAAGGGCTCTACCGGTATTATCTGGCTGGTCATATATTGCTCTCTTCCACTTCTAACGCAAATCAGTCTGCTAATAGCAGATTGCGATTTTCGTGCAGCCTCTGTCTATAATCTAATCGATTTAAATTCAACCATTCAAAGTAACATTCTCGCGAATGTTGCCAATTACAGCTGTCTTTGCATCTCGGTTAACCGCATATGCATAGATGACGTGTTCAACATAGGGCCATATTTCAACGCGAACACACCCATGTTGAATATAGTTGTAGTGATTTGACGGGCGGATCATATCTCTCATCCGCAAAAGGAGAATGACATGAAGAGGCTGCAGGACAAGGTTGCGATTATCACAGGTGCTGGATCGGGATTCGGTTCTGCCATAGCGCGCCGCTTTGCAGCTGAAGGCGCCAAAGTTGTGCTGGCTGATGTGAATGTGAAGCGTCTGGAAGATGAACTTGCCGACATCGGCAAGGATGCGCTGTCCGTACAGGCCGATGTGTCGCGTAGAGACGATATGGAGCGGCTGGCTCGTGCGGCTTTCGATAAATTCGGTCGCATCGACATCATGGTCAACAATGCTGGTTTTACGCATCGCAACATGCCTTTGACGGAAGTGGATGAGCACAATTTCGATCTCATCAATGCCGTCAACATGAAGGCGATCTACCATTCGACGCTGCTTGTCGTGCCGATCATGGAACATCAGGGTGGCGGCGTTATCATTAACACTGCTTCCGCCACCGCAAATCGTCCGCGCAAGGGCCTCGCCTGGTATACGGCCTCCAAGGGTTGGGTGGTGAGTGCAACCAAAGCTATGGCTTTGGAACTTGCTGACAAGAATATTCGCGTCAATTGCATCTGCCCTGCCGAAAGCGACAGCGAAGCTTTGGGGATGTTTCTTGCCGAGGACACGCCGCAGGCTCGTGAGTTTCTGAAAAGCACTATCCCAATTGGCCGTTTCTCCAAACCAGAAGATATTGCGGAAGCTGCGCTTTTCCTTGCCTCTGATGCATCTTCTATGGTGACGGGAACAGCCCTCAATGTCGATGGCGGTTACTCGATCTAGAGCATGTCTCCCAAAAGCGAGAGCCGATTTTGGGATAAAGACATGCGTGAAAACAAGCAGATAGAGCGTTTCCAGTGATTCAGCTTAAACTGGAAATGCTCTGGCAACCAGCCTCGCCAAGAAAATCATCGAAAATTGCTTCCAGCTTTTCATGGCGCTCCGCAGCCATGCGGCCTCCGGTTTCTGTTTTGAATCCGGAAGCAAGCTTGAAAAGTTTTGTTCGGAAGTGATCAAGCGCATAGCGTTTGTCATCGAGCGGGCGGCTTTCTGCCTTCGGGTCTTGCCAGTCATAAAGTGCGCTGCCCATGCGTCCTGCGATATAAAAGCAGCGTGCTGCCCCAATGACACCGATTGCATCGAGCCGGTCTGCATCCTGTAAAATCTTAGCTTCAACGGTGTGTGGCTCGATATTGGCAGAGAAGCTGTGTGCCTTGATGGCGTGTGCCGCCGCTGCGATCCGATCTTCGTTCCAGCCGAGCTTACTCAACAGACTGGATGCTTTTTCGGCAGCTAAGCTCGAGGCAAGGTGACGGTCAGGTGAATTTTTCTCCACGCTCACACAATCATGCAGGAGAGCGGCTGCGCATAACACTTCTGCATCGCCGCCTTCCGTCTGCTGGATGGTGGCCGCATTTTTCCAGACGCGAGCGAGATGGGAAAGATCATGTGATCCGTCCTCATGGCTGTCTAATGCGTGTGGCAAAAGCTTAGCTGCAAGAGCGTCATAGGGCGCAAAAATATGTGTCGTCATGGCTTGTCTCGAAGAATCGGGGAGTGAGGGTAACTATCGTCCTCATGCATCAATTCTGTGAAGCTTTTCTCAGAACGCTCCAATTATAAATTGCTCCTGCGCCCATAAGTGCACATGTGCAGAGAAATACCGCAGGCATGCCAAAACGACCGCCAACGAACCCACCTGCAACGGGACCTGCAACTTGACCCACATATTGCGCTGAAACTGAAAGACCGAGAACACTGCCTGCGACCCGATCAGGAACGTTGTGTCGAATGACACTGCTGATACAGGGCAAGAGTCCACCCAAGGCCAACCCCATCAGAAAGCGCAGGCCAATCAGCTGCCAGGCCTCTGTGACAAAGGCTTGCGGTATCAGCAGGAGTGCTGCAATCGTCATTGCACCGATGATGACGCGCGTGTGGCCTATACGGTCTGCCAGACGTCCAAGCCTGGAAGCCGAAAGGATGCTGCCGAGCGCTGCAACAGCCATCACCACGCCGGATATCATCGTCACTTTGGCCTGATCGTCCATCAATTGCATGACATAGACCGTGATGATTGGTTCAATAGACATGTTTGCGAACATTAGTAACATACCTGTCACAAGCATAGCGATGATTGGCTTGCGATCCGGAATGGCAGACCAGGCAGATTCCCGGCTTTGTTCCTTGCTGCGCTTGGGCGGTTTCCTCTCCTCACGGATCAGAAATGTGGTGGCCAGAAAGGTGAGGAAAATCACGCTGCCAGCCAGCCAGAAAGTCGCACGAATACCTATCAAAGGGGGCAGCGCACCACCGAGCAAAGGACCAGCCAGATTGCCGCCCATAATGCCCGCCGAAAGTGCGCCCAACGCCCAGCCCGTTTTGTCTTTTGGCGTTTGCGTAGCGACAAGGATCATCGAACCCGACGAGTAGCCCCCGGCAATGCCGACGAATAACCGCAGAGCCACGAGTTGCCAGATATCCGTGACCATACCCATCAATGACATAGCGATAGCCATGCCCAGACTTGCACGTATCAGCATCAGCTTGCGGCCATAACGGTCGCCGAGTCTGCCCCAGAACGGAGCAACGATTGCTGCTGCGAGAAACGTCGCGCCATATGCAATGCCGGACCATTGCACAATGGCGGCATGATCAGCGACACCAAGTTGTTCCACGTAGAGTGGAAGAAACGGCAGAAGCAGCGACATGGCAACAAGCGTTGTGAAGGACCCTACGAGGCAGATTACGAGGTTCTGCTTCCAATGCCGTTCCTGGTTTTCGTCAATTGCAATCGCGGTTGACGATTGTGCTGTGGCCTTGCTGCGGTATTCGGCCCGCTGGGTACTCATGCTCTGTTCCATTGATATTAAAGCGTTTCCAGCAAAAGTGCGAAGCGGTTTTGCGTAGGATAATGCGTACGAACATATAGTTAGAGCGGTTCCAACGATTCAGTCTTAATGGGAACCGCCCCAGGTGCGATTGCTTTGTATTCCATTTTGGGATACCAAATTGGAATACACAAATGCGCCTGTCGGAATGGCTTGTCAATCAGGATCAAACATTTCTCCCAAGAGTGGGGACCTGTGTTGGTGGGCATGAGTTCTTGAAGAATGAATAAGTGAGGATCAGATGTCACAGATGCGGCAAGTCGAAGAACAGCTTCGCGATATGATCCTTGGGCTTGAACTCGGACCGGGCGAGCGTCTCACCGAACGCTGGATCGAGGCGCAATTCAGTGCTTCACGCACCCCAATCCGTGCGGCTCTGCTCAGGCTGGAAGCTGAGGGGCTTGTCGGGCGGGAAGGGCGCGGCTGGACCGTTTCGCCGATCAATCTCAATGAGATAGAGCAGATTGGCGTCTATCGTGAAGTTCTGGAAATTGCTGCTTTACAGCTCACATGTGCGCTTGAAGATCGTAGCGGCGTGGATGCGATCATGGCCTTGCTTGATAGTTGCGACGCGCAAACCTCGCGAGAGGAATGGCATCGCGTTGGTATGGATTTTCACATCGAACTTGCGCGGCTTTCGGGCAACGAATTTCTGAGCCGTGGGGTTCGTGATGCCATGCAGCGCCTTTCGCGCGCGCGTTGGCTGGAGGTACGTGACACTGAGGCGCTGGCGCGTGCGTGGGTGCAGCACCGGGCCATTCTTGATGCGGTGAGGGAAGGTGATGCGCAGAAAGCGACCAGCCTTATGACGGCGCATCTTAGTGGCAGTCGTACGAGACTCATCGATAATCTGCGTGAAGACCGCCGCGGCCTGAAAGCTCGCGGCTTTGCGGTCGTTAATGGGTAGCGAGTCACTTCCATTCAGGAAGTTTTTGTCTGTGGCGAGAAAGGCGCGATGATCGTCCTTCGATCAGGCCGATATCTCGCAGCAAATATTCAGGCGAGTTTTCGCTGACTACGTAGTGCTTTTGCTTACGGTTGAAAAGACGTGCAATCCATCCACGCCATCCAGAAAAGACAGTGCCTTCAGGACAAGCTGCGGCAATCGCTGATGAGCAGATCTCAACATCACGCATGGTCGTTCTCGATTTTCTTAAGATGATAGCCTCATATCACGGCTGGCTATCGTTTAAACTGTACCTATGGTTATGATGGAAAAATGCGTTGTTTTCCAATCGAACGTCAATTAGCATACATAAGGAGGACTTATGTATGATGACGTCACCGCTACCGCCGCTCTCTGCTATTCGCGTTTTTGAATCGGCCTCCCGCCATGCGAGTTTTACGCGTGCTGCGGAAGAGCTTGGGATGACGCAGGCAGCTGTGAGTTATCAGATAAAGCTGCTGGAAGAGCGCATTGGGGCGCCGCTATTTTTGCGTCTGCCACGGCAGGTACAATTGACTGAGCTTGGCAAGCGTTTGGCCCCTTCAATCAATGAAGCCTTTGAAACTATGCGGGCGGCTTTTGCGGCAGCTCGTGAAGATACACAAGGCATTTTGACGATAAGCGCCGTTGTCACGTTTGCGGCCAACTGGCTGGTGCAGCGATTGGGATCGTTCCAGATGCAGCATCCCTCGCTTGCTGTTCGGCTGGACACATCCAATGATATGGTCGACTTCTCGACGTCGAATATCGACATGGCTATTCGCAGCGGCAGAGGTGAGTGGCCGGGACTTATCTCGCATGAGCTGATTAAAGCCGAATTCACGCCAATGCTGAGCCCCACGCTTGCAAAATCTGTTGGAGGCATAAAAGAGCCTGCCGATTTGTTGCGTCTGCGCGCCATTGATCCAACCGACCCATGGTGGAAAATCTGGTATTCGGCAGCCGGTATTGAAGACCCGACCATTCAGGGCAATTCGTTTAGTCGATACGGCGCACAGCATCTTGAAGGACGTGCGGCTGCTGCGGGTCAGGGGGTGGGTATCCTTACTCCGGCCTTTCACACAGCTGAACTCGCGTCAGGTCAGCTCATTCAACCTTTTGATCTTCTCTGTGATGACGGTCAGTCTTATTGGCTGGTGTATCCGAAATCTCGGCGGAACCTGCCCAAAGTGCGTGTCTTTAGAGAGTGGATTCTGGAAGAGTTATATTAGTTGGTCGTGGTCTGAAGGCGCACGCCCAGGTCTTCAATCTCGGTGTCAGAAAACACTTCTATTCCGTGTTTGCGAAGAAGGGTGGCAGTAACACCTTCGCCTGAATGTTTTTGACCCACGAAGTTACCGTCATAAATTGAACGACTGCCGCAGGACGGACTGCCATCAATCAACAGCGCAAAACGACAATCATTAGCGCGGGCGAGGGCAAGAGCTGCTTTCGCGCCAGCGACAAATTGTGCTGTGACATCGCCACCGTTTTCTTCAATTACCCGGCCCTGACCAGACAAGACAGTCTCGCCATTGCGCCCTTCTGCGATTTCTGCAGGTGGACGTGGCACAGTGAACCCCGCCATAAGTTCAGGACAAGCCGTAACCAGCCGGCCTTCAGCGCGCCATTGATCGATCAGCGGATGCACAAGCGGCTTTGCTGATCCGTTGTAACGGACCGGATGCCCTGCAAGGCAGGCGCTGATCAGAATTTTGCCGCTCATAAGGCCGGACCTTCAATTACGGGTGTGGCAACGGAAAACCGTGCCGTTCAGCAAGGACTTCAAGGATAGCATCCTTTTCTGAGATGAAGACACTCCCTTCATACTCGCCCGTCTGATGGACCGAAGGATCACCTTTCGTCAATATCAGCAAAGGCAAAGACTGGTTTTCTTCGCCCACAAGAGCAATGACTTCCTGCCTGGGGCGTGCCCAGGCAATCCGCTTTATGTCGAGGCCCTTTCCCAATTCAGGAAATGAAGCCAGTACCCCTTCGATGAGTGCACAGTGCCAGCAATAGAAAACCTGGCCGGGATAGGCAGGATCTTCAAATCCCGGTTGCAGAAGGAAAAGCGTATCGCGATTCATGAATTGAACTTTCACTCCGGATCTTAGAAAATGGTTGCAGTCATGGTTGCGGGGTACGGCTCAGTTCTTCATTCACATTAGCAGCCAGTTCGAAAAAACGCTGACGAATTTGCGGCGCGAAATCATTGGCACGTTCGATAGCATGAAAAACTTCCGGTGCATCGTGGCGAACCATCCCTACAGCTTGCATGATCAGGTCGAAGCTTCTGGTTGTCATGCGCGTGGGCAGAGGTTCCATCTGAACCAATACTTTGGCAATCAGATGTGTGAGCCCCTGAACCATAGCCGCATCGCGGTCATGATCTTCGGGCGTGGTCATGATGACATCCAGCGCCAGATTTTTGCGCAGAAAAGCACCGATGCGCGCCCCTTGTAAGCCGCGAACGGGACAGACGGCAATCTTCAAACCGGCAATACCATCGCGCGCGCTTTGCGGGCCAAAAAGTGGATGTGTCGCAATGATATCGACATTATCGGGCAAGCCACTGAGCATGATGTTGGCAGGACTGACTTTGACCGATCCCACATCCAAAACGAGCGAACCCGGACGCAAATGCGGCGCTATCGCTTCAACAACATGTTCAAGACGAGCGACTGGCATAGCCAGAATGACGATATCGCAACGCGCGACGTCTTCCATGCGAGTGAGTGTTACGGAAAGTGCGCCAGCAATATTATCCAGTCCCGCGACAGTGTCGTAAGCATACAGCCGGAAATAAGGGCTCAGGTAACGAGCGATAAGCTGCCCGAATGCACCAAAGCCGATAATACCGATTGTGTTATGCTGAATGCTGTTTTCGTCGCGAGACATGAACTGACCTCTGAATGGCTGCAAGGCCAGAGGCACTGTCTTCATACGAAACCGCTGGCAATGCAGCGGTTGAACTATGACAAAGCAAACCCGCCGCTATATGAGCGGGGCGTAATAAGAACGGGTGTTGATGAGCGCTTTAATCATGGCGCTTTGCTATTCCTGCTTCGCAAGAATGTCAACTTTGTTTTAGCGGGTCGGTTGGCTGCGCGCATGCGGCGAACCAGAGACAATACCGATGCCGTGCAAAACGGCGGCGATTGCATGTTTTTCTGTCAAACCCTGTTGGCATTGCGGGTTTATGAAAGAGAGGGCATCAGGCTTATCCCTTAACCTCGATTAGCGTTAACGTGCTCCCATATGCGACTAAAACCCCGTCCAACCTCCACCATTCTGAGTATAGGCTACGTCTATTTGCGGAGGCTTTTGCACGGATTACTGTAATATTTTCAAAGGGGTGATCAGGTAAGATCAGAATCGTAGTCTTGGGGCAAAGCAATTGGAGCGCTTCACATCCGCGCAACACGGTAGGGCGTTTCAGGTTCTGGAATTGGCGCATCGTGCTTTGCAAAAATCCACGCTGATTTTTGGCTCGATGCCGTAGCGCTTGAAGAGCGGAGGGACTCATGTCAGCAGATCAAAATCGGCATTCGCCAAGCAATCGTGCACGGCGACATTTTCTGGGAGCGGCCGCTGGGCTTGCCGCAAGGGCCGCCGCAATTGGCGCTCTGGCTTCGTCCTTATCGTCTTTGCCAGCACGCGCTATGGGCACGAAATGGTGGGAAAGCGAGGGTGGCGGTTCCGGCTCCAACTGCCTGTTGAAAGGAACTCTCGTCGAAACGTCGAATGGGCCCGTGGCGGTAGAAAAACTTGATCCTGGCGATCTGGTGAAGACGGTTGATGGTATCGTGATGCCCGTCAAATGGATCGGTTGGCAAAGTTACCGGCAAAGCGGCGCGGATTGGAACGAAGACATCATGCCGATCCGTTTTGCGCGACATTCTCTGGACGGCAAGACCCCTTATCGCGATCTCTATCTGTCACCAAACCATGCGCTTTACATTGACGGTGTTCTGATCCGCGCGAAGGACTTGGTAAACGGCCGGTCCATCACACGTATTCCAGCACAAGATACAGTTGATTATTACAACATCGTTCTAGATAGCCACGAGGCGGTTCTGGCTGAAGGCGTTGCAGTAGAAACCTATCTGATGCGCGGCGAAAGCTACAAGAGTTTCACAAATTTCGCAGAGTATCAGGAACTTTATTCAAGTAAGCCGGGTGTTGTCATGCAGCCTTTTGCGCCTGTTATTGGCTATGAAGGTGCGCGTGAACATATGCATGCTCTGCTTTGCCTCAGCGGTGTGCTTCCTATGCGCGATATCGTGGAAGAGACTTATCAACGTCTGGCCATCAGAGCCTGGTGAAATGTCGTTCAGGAGAGCATAACGCGATGGGCGGGGCATGGAAAAAGCCCCGCCCATTTCTTTGAAATTCGTTCAACGCCTGAGTATCGTTTTACGCTTTGGAAAAGCCTAAATACGATCCATGAGCGCATACCATGACAGCGCAACAAATAGCAGCGGTGCACGGAAAGTGCGGCCTCCGGGGAAGGCCGGAATCCGCAGTTCCTCAAAGAGCTTGAGTTTCTCGCGCTTGCCGCTGATTGCCTCGGCGTAAAGTCTGCCCATGTAATTGGCCAGCATCACACCATGGCCGGAAAAACCGCCAGCGGAAATAACACCGGGCATTACCTCGCGCACGAATGGCTGCCGTGGCATGGTTATTCCAACCGACCCGCCCCATGCTTGCGTGATTTCAACCTTGTCCAGCGCCGGGTAGATTTCTGCAATCTGTCGGCGGATATGCTCGCTGATATCCCGCGGATTGTCTGCCGTGTAGGCTTCGCGTCCGCCAAACAGCAGACGGCCGTCCATTGATTTACGGAAATACCGCACCACAAAACGCGAGTCATCGACAGATTCCCCACCGGGAATGACCGGGCTGTCATCACCCAAAGGCGCAGTCGCTCCGATGAATGATCGGATAGGCATGACATGGGCCGCACTGATCGGCTCCAGATCGCCGCCGTGAGCATTTACTGCGATGAAGACATTCTTGGCCGAAATTGTACCACGCGCCGTTTCCACTTCGATGCGCCCACTTGCCGTACTGATTTTCGTGGCTGTGGTGTTTTCATAAAGATGAGCGCCAGTGGTCTCGGCAGTTTTAGCCAGACCAATCAACAGTTTCATCGGATGAATATGGCCTGTGCCGGCATCATAAACGCCACCGTAATAGCGGTTTGAACCAAGCAATGTGGCCATTTCCTCGCGCTCAACATAACGCACATGCGGATAGTTGAAGCGTGTTGCCATCAACTCCGCATGTTCCTGATAGTGTTTGAGATAGCGCGGCTTGTGCACGGCCGATATCTGGCCGGGCACATATTCCATGTCGATGCTATGCTCGCGCGCAAAACCGAGAAGATGCGCCTTTGCCTCTTCTGCTACATCGAACAGTGCTTTTGCGCGCTCCAGTCCGTACTGCTTTTCGAGATCTTCGGCCCATGTTCGCTGGCCAGTGCCAAACTGTCCCCCATTGCGGCCAGATGCACCATCACCAAAGCGAGCGGCCTCGATCAGAACGACGTCTGCGCCTTGTTTCGCTAAGTGATAGGCTGCCGAAAGCCCTGTATAACCTCCGCCAATGACGACGACATCAGCCTGCCGGGCACCATCCAGCTCGGGATATTGCGGACGTTCAGCAACGCTCGCTTCGTACCATGATATGCCGGGCGAAATAGGGCTTTGATAGGGCCGTTGATTGGGCATGTAGAACCGGTCAGACGTTGAGCAGCAGGAACTCACGTTCCCACGGGCTGATGACTTCCATGAAGGTTTCAAATTCAGCACGCTTGATCGCTGCATAGGTGGTTACGAACGAGCTGCCGAACAGGTTGCGCAATTCCTGATCTTTTTCAAACAGTTGCACCGCTTCAATCAGGCCGCGTGGCAGATCGATCTCCTTGGTGTTGACACTGGTTGATGCAGGCTGATCTGCTTCGATCTTGTTTACCAGTCCGATCAGACCGCAGGCGAGCGATGCGGCCAGCGCCAGATAAGGATTGGCATCGGAGGAAGGAATGCGGTTTTCAACGCGTCTGCCGCCCGGTTCTGAACGCGGAACACGGAAGGCTGTGGTGCGGTTGTCATAACCCCATTTGACGTTTACCGGAGCCGAGGCATCTGGCGTCAGACGACGATAGGAATTCACATACGGCGCAAACATAACCAGCGCATTGGGTACATGTCGCTGCATACCGCCGATAAAGTGACGGAAGGCTTCGCTTTCCGTGCCATCTTCATTGGAGAAGATGTTTCTTCCCGTCTTTTTGTCGACGATCGACTGGTGAATATGCATCGCTGAGCCCGGCTGTCCCTGAATAGGCTTGGCCATGAAGGTGGCGTACATGTCGTGCTTGAGAGCCGCTTCGCGGATCGTGCGCTTGAACATGAAGACCTGATCAGCCAGCTCAACCGGATCGCCATGGCGCAGGTTGATTTCAAGCTGGCCAGCACCTTCTTCGTGGATCAGAGTATCGATCTCAAGGCCTTGGCCTTCCGAGAAGTGATAGATATCGTCGATCAGTTCATCGAATTCGTTTACGCCAGCAATCGAATAGCCCTGACCGCCACCAATCGCGCGACCGGAACGGCCCACAGGAGGGGTCAGCGGATAATCCGGGTCTGGATTCTTGCGCACGAGATAAAACTCGATTTCCGGAGCGACAACTGGCTTGAGACCACGTTTATGATAAGCGGCAACAACTGAACGCAGCACATTGCGTGGAGTGAATTCAACTGCGCGTCCATCCTGATAGACGAGATCACAAATGACCTGCGCTGTTGCATCCGACTCCCAGGGCACTGTGCAAAGGGTTGAAAGGTCGGGCAGAAGTTTCAGATCGCCGTCATCTTCCGGGTATTGAAAGCCGTGTCCGTCTTCTGGGTAATCACCTGAAATAGTCGTCATGAAAACTGCCGAAGGCAGGGCAAGCGATGTATTGGACGTAAATTTCTTGGACGGCATCATCTTGCCGCGGGCAACGCCCGCCTGATCGGGTGTGATGCATTCGATGTCTTCAATATCACGCCATGCGAGCCACTCTGTGGCCTGCTTCCAGTTTTTCACGCCGCGAAGCGCTTTGACATAAGTAGGCGTACGGCGACGCGGCGCGCGCGTTACCTTCTTTTCCGTCGTATCAGCAGACATCCAACACCAAAAAATGATTTCTTATGTCGTCATGATAGCGGGGACGCTCGACAATGACAAATGACCTTTGAGCAACAAGAACATTTAAATCCCGAAGAGTGATGAACTGGTTATGCTGAGCCCATAAGATGCCAGCCACTCATCACTAATAGCGTTTGTGGCAGCATATCAGAGCTTTGGGATAAACGTGTGGATTGCCATCATTGTGCAATGTTGGCGCCATGTTTGAGAAATGTATTTCACTGTGCATTCATTTGGAGATTTTCTTGATGCAAAGAACGATCAAAGCGGCTTTGGGAATGGCTAGCGGCACAGTGGTTGCAATGTTCGCTCTGCAGGGGCAGGCATTTGCTGCGGGCGAAAAGCTTACCTGCATGATTATCCTCAATGCAAAGAGCGGAGAGGTCATCGCTAAAGAGGGTGAGATTTGCGACAAGCGCAATAGTCCCGCTTCGACATTCAAAGTGCCACTTGCGCTGATGGGCTTTGAGAGTGGCATATTGCAAGACAGTCACAATCCATCCTGGCCTTATAAGGAAGGTTATCCGGCTTGGCGTGAGTCTTGGAAGCAGTCGGTCGATCCGACATACTGGGAGGATCAGTCGGTGGTCTGGTTCTCGCAGGAACTGACCCGGAAACTTGGGAAAGAACAGTTCCAGAAATACACAGACGAGCTGAATTATGGCAACCGTGATCTGAGCGGCGATCCCGGTAAGGATAACGGCCTCTTGCGTTCATGGATATCGTCGTCACTGACCATTTCGCCCAATGAGCAGGTCGATTTTCTTTTGAAGATGGTCAATCAAAAGCTGCCGTTTTCGGAAGTGGCCACCACCAAAACGATGGCTATCCTTCCGACACACGAGCTTTCAAATGGCTGGACTGCCCACGGCAAAACAGGGTCCGGATATGAGACTGGCCCGAAAGGTAAGCCGGATCGCCGCCGCCAGTTCGGCTGGTATGTTGGATGGGCTGAGAAGAACGATGAAAAGGTGGTATTCGTCCGCCTCAACAAGAACATGCCAGTGGGAAAAGGCGGCTTGGGGCCCATAACGCGCGATGAACAATGGGTGACACTGGAAAAGACCCTTAAATAGTCATGGGCATACGCCATCAGAATGTTTCTGATGGCGTGCCAATCCGTTAGAGTTCGTTTCGATCCGATTGAATCAGATGCAGTTCTAAAGACCGAAATGTCCTTTGATAGAAGGTGCTGCGGTGATCAGCTGATCCACGAGATAGGGATCGCGCTCGCGGATATATAAAAACACCTGTTTGCCCGCTTCTGTAATTTGTTCGCTGGAGAGGCCGCTTGAACGTAAGCTGGCGGACGCTTTCAGCAGGGCGCTCATCTTTTCGCCGGCCATGCTATCCATCAGTCCGGAGAATATTCCAGCAATACCGCCTGTTCCTGCCAGAAGCACATCATGGCTTTCGGCCAGAGGTTTGGCTTCCGGTATAAGCGCAAACACTTTCTCGCCGATCTCGGGAGTGCTGTGCTGTAATACCGAGAAGACCGAGCCGGTCAGTTTTTCCGCCAGAGCTTGATCGATATTGACCTGGGCGGCGACTGTGTCGATGAGTGATTGAATAGACATGATGGCTCCCGATTGCATCTTTGCAACGATTATGGCTGTCATTCTTATTCGTCGACATTGTTAAGAACGTATCAAGATTTGATCGAGAGGAGAACTTGCGATGCTTGGCGAGGAGGAGCAAAGGCTATAAGGACGGCCCGTAAACTTCTGGGATATTCATTGAAATGATCGTTCGCCCGCGTCCACCCTTATGGAAACTCTTCTTCATTTTAAAGGGCTCCATCATCATGCGGATAATGCCGCAGATATTTGCAGTGTTCGTGCTGTCACTTATCGTGGTTTGGGCGCATCGTGCTTTTCCGGGATGGGTGCCCGCATTCAACAACGGCACGGCCTTTGCTCTATTGGGTATCGCGCTCTCGATCTTTTTGGGTTTTCGCAACAATGCCTGTTATGACCGCTGGTGGGAGGCGCGGAAAGTGTGGGGTAAGCTGGTGCATGTCACCCGCAGTTTCGCCCGCCAGACCATGTTTCTGGATCGGCTGCAGGCAGCGGAAGGCGCACGCACAAAGTTGCTGCACTATGCGATTGCTTTCACGCAAGCGATGGTGCCGCATCTTCGACCCGGTGACGGTCAGATCAAATCACACAAATGGCTTTCTGCCGATGAACAAAAGGCGTTTGATGCAAGCCGCAATGGGCCTGACTTCATCCTTCGCAAGATCGGGGAGACGCTCGCTGAGTTGCGGGGAACCGGGCGTATTGAGCCGATTGATTTTCAGACGCTCGATGAAACGGTGAACAGTCTTGCCGAAGTGCAAGCTGCAAGCGAGCGCTTGCGTTTTACGCCCGTACCGTTCGGTTACACTTTGCTTCTGCATCGCACGGCTTATCTTTTCTGCTTCTTCATTCCTTTCGGCTTTGCGGACACGCTCGGTTGGGGGACCCCTTTCGCGACGACGCTCGTTGCTTATACCTTCTTCGGGCTGGATGCGCTGGGCGATGAATTGGAAGAGCCGTTCGGCACGCTGCCCAACGATCTACCTATCGGCGCGATTGCTGATACGATTGAGATCAATGTGCGCGAAGCTTTGGGGGAAATAGATTTACCAGACCTGCCGCAGCCGAAAGATTATCTGCTGATGTAAAAAAAGAACCCGACTGGCAGAGCCAGCCGGGGAGGTCAGTGGCGGCAGTCCAACATGAATGAACTGGTATATCAAGTTCTAATATATGATCTCTGTGTGAAACAGCCCGTGGAAGGCTTTCACGCTTGTTTGTTCCCGTCGCCATAGCCCTTGTGGAGGTAAAAAGCATGGTGGCGACAGTGATTGCGATGAAGACCACTATGAGTTTCGGGTAACGATAACCGGGATGAGCGGATCGCCCCAGTTGCCTTCACCATTCCCGTGCTGCCGTAGGTACACAAAAGCCAGAAACATGGTGGTGAAGGCAGAGATCATGAGCACCATCATGTGGTTCGGGTAACGATAACCGGGATGAGCAGGTCGCCCCAGTTGCCTTCACCACCATGATGGCGGGCCGATCGAACCAGCTCAACGGAAACACCGGCCTCAACTGCATTCATGACCGACTGGTTGAGACGGTGCAGATCATTAGCGAGCATACGGATCGCGCTTTGCTGATCGGTGCTCATTGAGGTTGATTGCTCTTCTGCTCTTTCCTTAACACGTGCAATCGAAGCCATGGTTATTCTCCTCTAAGGAGCGCATCCCGAAAAGTATGAAACGGTTTTCGGACAAGATGCGCGTTAAACAAAGCCTTAGAGTGCGATCTGATTTATTCAGATTAAAGTGCACTCTAAGAATTGGGTATCATTCCGCAGCCGGGCGGAACTGTGCTGTTTCTGTCGATTCCTTCATAGCGGTGGTCGAAGACTGCCCGCCGGTGATTGCGAGTGACACGGCATCGAAATAACCGGTACCGACTTCGCGCTGATGCTTGGTCGCAGTGTAACCATTGACCTCCGCCGCAAACTCAGCCTGTTGCAACTCGGAATAAGCCGCCATCTGACGATCCTTGTAACCGCGCGCCAACTCAAACATGCCGAAGTTTAGCTGGTGGAAACCGGCCAGCGTGATGAACTGGAACTTGTACCCCATCGCGCCCAGCTCACGCTGGAATTTGGCAATCGTGGCGTCGTCGAGGTTCTTCTTCCAGTTGAAAGACGGTGAGCAGTTGTAAGCCAGTTTCTTGCCGGGATGCTCCTTGTGAACAGCTTCAGCAAAGCGGCGGGCCTGTTCAAGATCGGGCTTCGATGTCTCCATCCAGATCAGATCACAATAGGGCGCATAGGCAATCGCGCGGGCGATGCATGGCTCGATGCCATTTTTCACCTGATAGAAGCCTTCCGCAGTGCGGCCAGCATCGTAATCAACGAAAGGTTGGTCGCGTTCATCGATATCCGAGGTCAGAAGCTTGGCGGCTTCTGCATCTGTGCGGGCGATAACCAGCGTTGCCGTTCCCATGACGTCGGCAGCCAAACGTGCCGCATTGAGGTTGCGGATATGTGCCGCTGTCGGGATCAGAACCTTACCACCGAGATGTCCGCACTTCTTTTCTGATGCCAGCTGGTCTTCATAATGAACGCCCGCTGCGCCTGCCTCAATGAAGGCTTTCATGATCTCGAAAGCATTCAACGGTCCACCGAAGCCTGCTTCCGCGTCGGCAACGATTGGTGCAAACCATGTATCGACCGAAAGGCCTTTGCCTTCCGCTGTTTCGATCTGATCAGCGCGCTGCAACGTCTTGTTGATACGCTTGGCCAGTTCTGGTGCGGCGTTTGCCGGGTAAAGAGACTGGTCGGGATACATGCTCGATGCCGTGTTGGCATCTGCTGCAACCTGCCAACCGGAAAGATAGATCGCCTTCAGACCAGCACGAACCATCTGCATGGCCTGATTGCCGGAGAGCGCGCCGAGGGCATTAACGAAGTCTTCTTCATGGATCAGCTTCCAAAGACGGCTGGCGCCCATCTCGGCGAGTGAATATTTGATCTCCACCGAACCGCGCAGCCTCTTCACGTCTTCGGCTGTATGCGCACGCTTAATGCCGTCAAAGCGGCCCTTTGGTGCCGAAGGGATAAGGCTGTAAAAATCTGTCATGTCGGTGTCTCCTCACACTTTAAGCTGGTTCTGGAAGAGCAATTTGTCGGCGCTCTTTCTGTGACTAGATTTACAGACGTGGCGATTGATCAGCCAGAGAAACCGATAAAACCGGCATGTAATTGAGGTAATGCTGTCCGATATTTGACGGACTTAGTCTGTAAATTTGTAAATATTGTCAAAGCCAATAATTGCAGCTATTTTGTCATGAGTTGTAAAGATTGCTGCTTCTGGTTTGGGAGGACCTGATGAGTGAACGCAAGATATTTGCAGGACCACGCATCAGGCGTATCCGTAACGAGCGTGGCCTGACGCAGACGTCTATGGCGGAAGCGCTTGGCATTTCACCATCCTATCTCAATCTCATTGAGCGCAATCAGCGGCCGCTGACCGTGCAACTTCTTTTGAAGCTCGCCAGCGTTTACAAGCTCGATCTCGACAGCCTTCAGGCAGAAAGCGGCACAACGGTTGCGGGTCTGAAGGAAGTATTTTCCGACCCGCTTCTGACTGGTGAACTGCCGGGCGATCAGGAACTGGTGGAAATTGGCGAGGCAGCGCCCAACGCCGCGAGCGGTATCGTCAAACTCTATCGCGCATATCGTGAGCAGCAGCAGCGTCTTTCAGATTTGTCGCAATTGCTCTCTCATGAGGGCAGCGATGCGCAGCTCTCCGCAACACGTTTGCCGCTTGATGAAGTGCGCGACGTGATGGCACGACGGTCAAATCATTATCCGCGCATCGAAGAGGAGGCGGAAAGCTTTTACGCCTTATTGAAGCCCGATGGTGATCTATCGAGTGCATTGAAAGAATGGCTGCGGCGCGAGCATGGTATTACTGTGCGCACGCTGCCTGTTGCCACTATGCCAAACTGGCGTCGACGTTATGACCGACATTCGCAGCGGTTGTTTATTTCAGAAAGGCTGTCGCCATTCGATCAATTGCAGGAAATTGCGATGGAGGCAGCACTTATCCGTATGCAGGTGATGATCGGTGCGGAAACTGAAGGGTTGAAACTATCGTCCGGGGAGGCGAAGCGCATCGCGCGGTTTGAATTGGCACGCTATGCTGCGCAGGCACTCATGATGCCTTATAGGCAATTTCGCGATGCAGCTGTCCGTGCGCGTTACGATGTCGATGTTTTGCGTTCGCGTTTTGGTGTGTCGTTTCAGCAAGCTGCAAATCGGTTGACGACCTTGCAACGGCAAGGGTCGAACGCGTTGCCATTTTTTCTGCTGGAAATTGACCATGCAGGCAATCGCTTGCGGATGGTTGGCGCTGAAGGCTTTCCGATCCGCTTTGGCGGTCAATGTCCGAAACTGCCAGTCTATGCTGCTTTCGCACAGGCAGGGCAGGTGTTGGTGGAACCGGCAGTCCTGCCAGACGGTTCAGCTTTTCTCACCATAGCCCGAACGCTTGAGGGCCCGCAGGGCGCTTTCAATGAACGTCCCCGGCGCACGGCTGTGCTCCTGGGCTGCTCTCAGGACGCAGGTGAAGAAACCATTTATGGCGCGCGAAATGCTCCGATTACGGAAATAGGCCCGGCCTGTCGTCTTTGTGAGCGTCAAGGTTGTATTACACGCGCTGAGCCACCGTTGACCCGACCGCTTGGTCTTGACGAAATGGTGGCTGGATTGTCTGCCTTTGACTTCCAGTAGAACTGAAATCTCACCGCTTCATTCAATATCTGTAAGCGCTTATATCCAATTTTTGTGTTCGTCTTGTCATCACCCTGTTGACGAATGGCACACAATCTAAAAAGGTATGAAGTTGAAACAGTTTACCCACCCTTGAGCTGTGCCGGGAATGACGGTGCAGAATGGAGCACGCGATGAGGATGAAATCCTTTCTTCTGGCGACAACGATGGTCTCTGGCCTTGTCGCTGCCGCCGTATTTCCCGCAAGCGCGCAGGAGCGGGTGGTCAATATCTATAACTGGTCGGATTATATCGACGACTCGATCCTCAAGGATTTCACCAAAGAAACCGGTATCAAGGTCGTTTACGATGTTTATGATTCCAACGAGATTCTTGAAACCAAGCTTCTCGCAGGCGGCAGCGGCTACGATCTCGTGGTGCCATCAGGTGAATTCCTTGGCCGCCAGATCCCTGCGGGCGTGTTCCTGAAGCTTGATAAGGACAAGCTGCCGAACCTCAAAAATATGTGGGACGAAATCTCTACCCGTGCTGCAACCTACGATCCGGGCAATGAATACTCCATCAACTACATGTGGGGCACGACCGGCATTGGCTACAACAAGGCCAAGATCAAGGAAGCGCTCGGTACGGACACGATCGACTCGTGGGATGTACTCTTTGATCCGGAAAAGTCGGCGAAGCTGAAAGGTTGCGGCATTTATCTTCTGGATTCGGCCAGCGAAATGCTGCGTCCAGCTCTGAATTATCTCGGCCTTGATCCTAATTCGCCATCACCAGACGATCTGGAAAAGGCGCAGGAACTTTATCTGAAAATCCGCCCAAATATCCGTAAGTTCCATTCGTCAGAATATATCAATGCGCTGGCGAACGGCGATATCTGCATGGCGGTTGGTTATTCGGGTGATATTTTCCAGGCGCGTGACCGCGCTGAGAAAGCTAAGCAAGGCGTAGAGATCGGTTATTCGATTCCGAAGGAAGGCGCGCTGATGTGGTTTGACCAGATGGCGATTCCAGCAGATGCAAAGAATGTTCCGGAAGCGCTTGAATTCATGAATTATATCATGCGTCCGGAAGTGGCTGCGAAGGCGTCGAACTTCGTATTCTATGCAAATGGCAACAAGGCGTCGCAGGAATTCATCGACAAGGAAATTCTCGATGATCCGGCAATCTATCCAAGCGCTGATGTTCTGAAGAAGTTGTTTGTGCCAACGCCATACGACACCAAAGTACAGCGCGTTGTTACGCGTGCCTGGACCAAGATCGTCACAGGCCAGTAACAGTCGGATAATATGACGGCTATTATTGTTAGCCGATACGGGCATGCCCGTTACAAATCTGGGAGCGGCTCACTGTTTACGCAGGAGGGCCGCTCTGCTGCATAATTCCTTAAATCCATAAGCGATTTAAGGTGAAATTATGCAGCCTGTGTAAATTCGCAGAGCGTCCTTTATGCGCCGTTGGGCGTACGGTGCTCTACGTCTTCAAAGAGTTTTTAGTGGCAGGCTGCGGTCTGTGGATCGGGTTCCTGATAAGTCGATAGGGGAACGGAATGGAATCTTTTGGCAGCTTTCGCCGCAAATTTGCACCGTGGAATGATCCGGCAGCGAAGCCTTATATTTCGTTTGAGAATGTGACGAAGGTATTCGGCGATTTTACTGCCGTCGATAATCTGTCAGTCAATGTCTTCAATCGCGAATTCTTTGCACTGCTGGGGGCTTCGGGCTGCGGCAAGACAACGCTTATGCGCATGCTTGCAGGCTTTGAAGAGCCAACATCGGGTCGCATTATGCTTGATGGACAGGATATGCGTGGCATTCCCCCTTATAAGCGCCCTGTGAACATGATGTTCCAGTCCTATGCATTGTTTCCGCATATGACCGTTGAAAACAATATCGCTTTCGGTCTCAAACAGGACGGAATGGCGAAATCAGAAATCGACGCGCGCGTTGCTGAAATGCTCAAACTGGTAAAGCTCGAGCAATACGGCAAGCGCAAGCCGCATCAGCTTTCAGGCGGTCAGCGCCAGCGTGTGGCGCTTGCACGTTCCGTTGCCAAACGTCCGAAGGTTCTGCTGCTTGATGAGCCGCTTGGCGCGCTCGACAAGAAGTTGCGCGAAGAAACGCAGTTCGAGTTGATGGATTTGCAGGTCAAGCTTGGCATGACCTTTATGGTTGTCACCCATGATCAGGAAGAAGCCATGACCATGTCCGACCGTATCGCGGTGATGGACAAAGGCCGTATCATGCAGGTTGCAACGCCTGCGGAAGTCTACGAAGCGCCACGCTCAAAGTTTGTGGCTGACTTTATCGGCAATGTGAACATCATTGAAGGTGAGGTCGTGAAAGCTATCAACGGTGAGGCGGAAATCGCTACTGAAAAGTTCGGCTTTCATATTCACACCGAAACCCGCGAACAGCTCAATCCAGGCCAGAAGGTCTGGTATGCTGTACGGCCAGAAAAGACCCGCATCACCCGCGACAAACCAGAGGATGCGTCGGTCAATGCGGTTGAGGGTGAGTTGTGGGACATCGCATATTTTGGCGATATGACCGTTTTCCATGTGCGTCTTGAAAACGGTCGAACCATCAAGGCCGCAAGCCTCAACGCCGTGCGAAAGACTGATAATCCACTTGGCTATGATGATCGGGTCTGGGTCTCATTCGATACCGATGCCGGTCTGGTGCTAACGGCTTAAGGAGGGGACGCGCATGCAAAAGCTCATCGCCTCCATAACCAGTCGCCTTGTGATAGCAGTGCCATATTTTTGGCTGCTGCTTTTCTTTCTGGTTCCGTTTTTCATCGTCTTCAAGATTTCTCTGTCTGAAGTCACGATGGCCATCCCGCCCTATATGCCAGCTTTTGATTGGGCTGGCACTTTTGCGCAAAGCTGGGAAAAAGTTAAACAGCTTTCATTCGATAATTATTTATGGCTGCTTGATGACCCGCTTTATTACAAGGCTTATCTGTCGAGTGTTCGGATTGCTGCCATTTCCACCGTTTTGGCGCTGCTTGTCGGCTATCCGATGGCCTATGGCATTGCGCGCGCACCATCAACGATCCGTCCAACACTCCTGATGTTGGTGATTTTGCCATTCTGGACGTCGTTCCTGATCCGGGTTTATGCGTGGATTGGCATTCTGAAACCAGAAGGCCTGCTCAATCAGTTTTTAATGTGGCTGAACATCATCGATACGCCGCTGACCATTCTCAATACCGATACGGCAGTTTACATTGGTATCGTATATTCCTATTTGCCGTTCATGATTTTGCCGATCTATTCATCTCTGGAAAAGATGGATTATTCGCTGATCGAAGCAGCACAGGATCTTGGCTGTACTGCTATCGCGGCTTTCTGGAAGATTACATTTCCTCTGTCGCTTGCGGGCGTTCTTGCAGGCTGCTTCCTTGTCTTCATTCCTGCGGTTGGTGAGTTTGTTATCCCCGACCTGCTGGGTGGATCTCAGACATTGATGATCGGTAAGACGATCTGGAGTGAGTTCTTCTCCAACCGCGACTGGCCGGTTGCATCGGCAGTCGCTGTCGTTCTTCTGTTGATACTGATCATACCGATTGTGATCTTTCAGCAAGTACAGGCGCGTCAGCAGGAAAAGGGGAAATAGGCCATGAACAATAACTGGTCCCGTTTCAATATCGCCTCAGTCGCATTTGGCTTCGCCTTCCTTTATCTGCCGATTGTTCTGCTGGTCATCTACTCGTTCAATGAATCCCGTCTGGTCACTGTCTGGGCAGGATTTTCGACAAAATGGTATGTTGAGCTTTTCAGAAATCAGGCACTGATGGATGCGGCATGGGTGACAATCCGCGTCGGTCTTCTATCGGCAACCATTGCAACCGTGCTTGGCACACTGGCAGCGCTTGCGCTGACCCGTTACACCCGGTTTCGTGGGCGCATCCTGTTTTCAGGGATGGTTTACGCGCCGCTGGTGATGCCGGATGTGATCACGGGTCTGTCGCTGCTGCTTCTGTTTGTTGCGATGAATTTCGACCGTGGTTTCTGGACGGTTACGCTTGCGCACATCACATTCTCGATGTGTTTTGTGGCCGTTGTCGTGCAATCTCGTCTTGTAAGCTTTGATCATTCCTTGGAAGAAGCCGCACAGGACCTTGGTGCACCACCTGTGACGACGTTTATGAAGATTACTCTGCCGGTGATTTTGCCTGCTGTTGTTTCGGGCTGGATGCTCGCCTTCACGCTGTCGCTCGACGATCTGGTGATTGCAAGCTTCACATCTGGACCGGGCGCAACGACGCTGCCGATGAAAATCTACAGCCAGGTTCGCCTTGGAGTGACACCGGAAATCAATGCGGTTTGTACGATACTCATCGCGCTGGTGACGACGGGTGTTATCATTGCTTCAGTCGTTAACAAACGCCGGGAAGTTCAACGCCGCCGCGATGAGCAAGCCGCATTCAGATTGGGCTAAACCGTTAAAGAACGGGGCGGTTTACTGCCCCGTTGCACTTCCTGTCGTTGATGGGGAGATGAAGGGCCGATCCCATGAGCCGCCTACGAAGAAATGCAATGGTGGCTTGGTGGGCGTCGCTTCGGTCTGTTTTCCGTCTGTGTTCTCCGGCTGCTGCTGTGGTTGGCTGTCAGGGAAGATCACTTCGCCACTGAGTGCCAGACTGCGATCAACGAACGGAACAATACCAGCGAGATTAAGAGTGCCATCGGTGGTTCCGAGGCGAGCATTTTCGAGTGTCGCTACGCCATCCGAGAGGTTGGCCTTAAGATCGAGCCGATTGAAGGCGAGCGAAACATTTTCCTGCCGTTCAAGTGCGAAGAAGCCCTGGCTCTGAGCCTTGGTCAGAAAGTCCTGAACTGAGAAACCCTGCATCTGGCCATTGTTGAGTTGCACAGAAACGTTACCCTGTGCACCGGTCAACAGTGCTGACCAGCGATTGGCGGGGCCTTTCATGAATAGCGAGACATTGCCTTTGCCGTTGACGAATGGCTTGTCAAAACCGAGGGCTGCGAAGAGTTGAGAGCTATCAATGTCTGATGCGTTGAAACGAAGTTCTCCGGTGGCCGTTTTGAGATCGCGAACGATCTGGAGATTGGCTTGCAGGATGCCGTTAAATGCTTTGGCATCACCAATATCAAACATAGCGCGGCCCCCTCTGATCTGCACAGCCGCAGCGACACCCGTCATGGATACAGGGCCGGCGCTAGCCGTTTGTGCCGAAAGGCGCAGATCGAGTTCAGCGCGATCGATAAAGCTCGTATCAATATTGTCTTGCCCGCTTTGATCGCGCTCACTCGGCGAACGAGGCTGATTGTTAGGCAAAGGCACGAAGATGGAAAACAGTCGACGCAGATCAAGCTTATCAAAGGCAAGCGTTCCGGTCACGGCAGGCGTATCTTGTTCAAATCCGATTTCGATGACGCCCTTGGCCGGGCTTTCATCTGTGGTCATTTCGACATTATCGAATTTCAATCGAAGAGGTGTTGAGGTGATCGTTGAATCGAGTGAAAAGACGCCAACTTCAGTGCTGCCTGCAACAGGTGGCAATCCAAGCCAGCGCACCGCACTACTTAAGGAGGGTGTTTTGGCACTCAACGCGCCTTCAAAGAAGCGGTTGCTGGAAATGTTGGCCTTGCCCTCAAAGGTCACATTGACAGGATTGGACGTGAAGCTCGCAGTAACATCGGATGTGCCGCCAGCGAGGAGCGGCAGAGCCTGCGCTGCTGTCAGGTTAAACTGCGTATTTTCTCCGCGCCATAGTGCGCTGCCACGCAGCGTTGCGGCACTGGAGGTGCGCGGCCATTCAAGTGTGGCGTTCAGCTTGGTAATCTGTTGATCTTCTTTCGGCTCCTCTTCGGAATCCGGATGATTGAACGAAATTGTACCGTCACGGATCACAACGCGACCGAAAGGCTGCGAAGCCTGTTGTGCAGCAAGCGTTTTGTCGTTTGCCCCGTTCTGCTGCAATGCACGCTGGGCACGGATCGCTGTGCCAAGACGTCCGTTGGAACTTGCAATGGCATCGAGCAGGCCGGAGAAATTATCGACCGGACCACCAATGTTGAAATGTGGTCGGACAATCTGTGTTTCTGAAAAGGATAAACGACCCATCAATGCATCAAGCGGGGACAGCTCGACCTCGATCCGGCTGGCGCTCATGAATGGCTTGGCACCTTGTTCGGAGAGTTTGCTGAGTGTCACGCCTTCAAGAGACGCACGCAAAACCGGAAATACGCGCAGACGTGGTGCTTCGCGTAGTTCGACACTATAGCCAGTCCATGCGCTGATTTCCTGCGCCACGCGAATGCGGATTGAATCTGTTGAGACGATAAAAGGTATAAGGGCCAGCAGTGTTGCCACGGCTGCCGCGCTAAGAATGATGATCGCAACAATAAGGCGCGTAAATCTGGGCCAGCGCATCAACCATCCTATCAGTGAGACATATTCTGTAATCTAAACCAGCACTGTGGCAAAGCAAAGCCGTCCGCGTTGATTCTGACATATGGTTAAACAATTGTTCCTTGGAAATTAACCCTGATTTTACAGGAGTTTCCAATGTCTAAATTCTGAACCGTAGTTTTAACGACCGATTAACCGGCTATGCGTCATAAAAAGTGCAACACTGAGTAATGATCGAGCCGCCGTCAGGCCCTCATTCGCGATTGCTTTTGTGTCTCTTTGTCTCTGAGATTCTCCAACGCCGGTTCTTACCGGCGTTTTTTTGGTTTGTATGTAAAAAGCCCTCCGAGAGGAGGGCTTAATACTGTTAATCTGCGAGAACACGGGTAGGCGGAAAGACGATTTCCACCACGGTGCCACGACCCGGGGTCGAATCTATCGCAAACTGCGCACGGTTCGCTTCGACCATTGCCTTTGTAAGCGGCAGGCCCAAGCCTGTACCTTCATTGCGCCAGTCTTTTGCGCTTTCCGTCTGTCTGCGCTGCATGGTGTTGACCTGGCGGAAAGGCTTCAAGGCCTGTTCGACTTCAGCCTTTGTCATGCCAACACCTGTATCACGTACACGCATGACGACATCGCCGTTCAACTCATAATTGGTTGAGACGATGACCTGCCCGCCCGTTGCCGTGAAGCGAACGGCATTAGACAGCAAGTTGAGTGCCACCTGCTTTATCGAACGTGCATCGGCGACGATATCGGGCAGGTTTGACTGGAAGCTCGAGCGGATAATGACACGCTCACGGTTAGCCTGAGGCTGCATCAGAGCAATGGCCTCGCCGATCGCATCATTGAGCGAAACCGCTTCAAATTGCATATCGAGTGCGCCAGCTTCGATTTTGGAAATGTCGAGCAAGTCATTGACGAGCGCCAGCACATGATTGCCTGAACGGTTGATGTCACGCAGATAATCGCGATAGCGATCATTGCCTATCGAGCCGAATTTCTCGTCTGCCATCAATTCGGAAAAGCCGATGATCGCATTTAGTGGCGTGCGAATCTCATGGCTAATCCGGGCCAGGAAGTCAGTTTTCTGGTTAGACGCGCGTTCAGCTTCCTTGCGCGCATTTGTCAGTTCTTCTTCAGTCCGCTTCCATTGCGTGATGTCGCGTAGAACAGCGCAGAAACCGCTCGTGTGCGGAAGCTTGCCCATAGTCATGAAGAGGGGAATGAACCCACCTTGAGCTTCACGGCCAATCACTTCTCTGCCGTCATTCAGTACGCTGAGAACACCGTTATCGGATAGGCCGTGCAAGTAGTCCATCGCTGCGCGCTGGCTCTCAATTGCAAACAGCATGGAGAAAAACTTGCCTTCGGTGTCGGTTCGGTCATAACCGAAAAGCGCCGCCGCCGAATGGTTCATTGAACGAATGCGACCTTCCGGATCAATCAACACTACGCCATCTGTTGCGGTGTCGAGAATGATTTTGAGTTCTTCAACCTGCGCTTTAAGCGCCTGCTTTTCAGCATTGTCTTCGCCAGTAATTTCGGCCTTTTCAGGAGCTTTGACTTCAACAGCACTATGAGTAACGGGCATAAGGCTTAACATAAGCGCACGACCATCGCGCCAGCCAATTGCATTCAAATGCGCGTCCACTGGCTCTTCACGGCCGTCTGCCCGACGCAGCACCATGCCTTGAGGACTGCCGCTTTCATCGCTGTCGCTGTTGAACAATGCCTCGACACCACCAGCATTATGAATGTCTTCCAGTGCTTCGTAGCCTGTCAGGTCGAGAAGTGCCTGATTAACATAATGAATTTCGTCACCCGAATGGATGATGACAGGGATAGGCAGGTTGGAGAGCAGTGCCGTTTCATCTGCACGGTGCTTCTGATCTGGCTTTGCAGTTTGTGGCTTATCATCCACCGCTGGCAGATTTTCAGACGCGATTGCAACGGGTGCGGCACGCTCCGCTACTGGCTGCTGCTCAATCTTTTCTACAGGCTTCTCGGGCGGGGTGTCGCCATCCTGACGAGAATTGGCCAGCCCCTGCTTGCGCAGACGATCAGCAATTTCTCGAAACGCATTGCGCTCAGTCGTCGTCAACCCACCTTCAGGGCGTTGTTCTTTGCCTTTGAAGTGTTTTGCCTGATCGGCTTCCACTTTTTCGCGTGCGGCGGCATTGAGAAGCTCAATGACCTTATCGGACTCACGGCGACCCGGGTTAGGTGTCAGTTCAAAGGGCAACGTCGATGCATCGGTGACTTGATGCTCGGCGTCAGGACGATCGTCATTGGCAACTTCTTCAGAAAGCGCCAACACATCGTCATCACCATCTGCGCTCAACATTTCCTGTACAGTGGGCGCGGTATCGCGCTTCTGTGGAATGCCTCCAGCAAGGACAAGACCGATTGTTTCGGGATCTTCTTCTGCATCCTCAGGGCGCACCAGACCAAATCCGCGGAAGCCGATGAATTCACGATCACGCGAATAAACGGGCAGGGCGGCAAGCTCTACGGGCACTCGGAGGCTTGTGCCTTCCACGGGCCAGAGTAACTTTTTACCAGACCATGTATCTCGCTTTTCCAGAAGCGAGCCTATGCTGCCATCTGTATCAAAGCCAAATACATTGGCTACTTCGGCAAAGCGTCTGCCAATCACATCAGCAGCATTGGGACCGATGATGATGCCAAGTTCCGGCGAGACTTCTGTAAATGTTCCAGCTGCGTCCGTCTTCCAGATAAAACGGGCGGGAGGCCCGTTGCGATCAAAGACAAAGCTTTTCGGCTTGGTGCTCGTCGCCGAAATATCATCGTGATTTACGACGGCTTCGCCTAATGGTGCAGATACTGTTTCCGCATTATCTGGCTTTGCAGGTGTAATGACTGCTTCTCCAGCAATGCAGATAAGATGTAAGGCCGGATTATCAGTAAGCCGTGCAACTGCACCCGGAACGGAGCTCTTGCCTGCACGAATGCGGCGTTTGACGACCCGGTCGCTGGCGTCGCCTGCTTCAACGATGAGGTCTTCAAGCGTTGACGCAGAAATATCGAGTGTCGCAAAGCGAGGGCTTGAAGCGATCACCTTAGCGTCAGCGTCGATCAGCGCCACATGTGTCGCGTTATCTCCGAGACCAAAAATGATATCTCCGACGGTAGCGTTCGGTTTCTCTACCGCGAGCAACAGGGCATTGATCCCGTCAGGCATCGTCAGGTGAGAAACTTGAAGGCGAGTAAGTTCAGAACGCATGCCAGAGCCAAGACGGACAGCAACGATGCGCGGGGCGATATTTGCTTCGCCGCTTGAACCCATGATTTGACGGCGGGTAGCAATTGGCAGATCGAGTTCGTCTCCGATGACGTCTTCAATACGTTCAAAACCAAATAGCCTGGCTCCGGGACCGTTGATCCATAAAACTGTCGACAGGTCGCGCGTCAGCACGAGCTGCGCATCGCCCTTGGCAAAACCTTCGCGGATATGATCCTGCGCGGCAATGTCAATGAAGGGGTATGATCCTGACATACCTGTCCTTTACCTGTTCTTCCGATCACCTGAAGTGCTTTTAACGACCTGTTAATAAGCTTCTTGCGGGTTCGGGTCCATATTCCCATTCGATATGGACCTCATTTTCTGTTCCATTAGTTAATGCGGGTGCGGCAATTTTATGTGTTGGTGCATTATCCAGCTTTGTGCACAGGCATGCATAAAACATGGTAATCAAAACCCATCGAATTTTAACGAATGGGCTGCTTTGGCTCACAAACGTGGATTTCTTCAAAAAAGATCATTGTAATCACTTGCAATGTGGATCGATTCTCCGTATGTGACCCCCTGTCGACGGACACCATATGCGAGTTCGTTGAGAATTAGGTACGCGGTCGTAGCTCAGTTGGTTAGAGCGCAGGATTGTGGCTCCTGAGGTCGGTGGTTCGAATCCACCCGTCCGTACCATTTCTCCCCTTATTACATTGTAATTGTTGTATAAAATAAGATCGTAAGTGATATCTCTTACGTGCCCTCGGATTGTTGCGCCACATTCTGCGCCACGCGTGCGTTCGATCAAGTGTTTGATCTCGAATTTACAATATTACGAATGGAGTTCCTGCCGGAAATCTCATATCCCGAAAGACCAATTCCATTTTTCCCCGAGTTGCATATATCTATCGGCACAGTTGTTAGGGGAGCAGGATGGATGATGGGGCCGTTGGTGAAAATTGATATGAAGTTGAAAGTCGCTGTGTTTTTGTTGTCTGTGGCACCAGTCTGGACGATGCCTGCGAAGGCTGAAACACTATCCAAGGAAAAAGAAATCCTTTGGATACAGGAAAATCAACAGCTGCTTCTCGAAGGTTTGAAAGACCCTGCCAGCGCCGAGTTCAGTGATGAATATGTATCCTATAAATCTGGCTCTCCGGTCGTATGTGGGAAAGTGAAATCGAAGGACAGCTTTGGCGGCTATACCGGCAGCAAACGCTATATGGGAGCCGGTAAAAGCATAGGTGCTTTCACTGAAGACGACACCGACGAATTCGCGGATGTTTGGAAATCCGCCTGTTCTTAAGATATTGAAACAGCAAAGATTTATGGATATTTCTGCTGATGCCTGTTGCGTTTGGAACCAATCCGGCCACCGATCATTGGTCTAACGGGTATGGAGATAAACAGGAGGTGTTGATCCATGAAACAGGTCAGTCCGCGTGAAGCACGGCAGGGCCGAGAGGGCAAACCGGTTCTGATTATCTTGCTGGTGAGTCTTGCCGCCGCAGTCGTAGTTTGGTTTCTGGTCGAAGTTTTCGGTAATGTCATTGCACCTGACGTCCCTTCGAACAGCGAAGGCTCGGTGCCACCGGCAGCAACAGAATCTGTTCCACCAGCATCTGCCCAGTAGTGCGCTCTAACAATATGGTGCTGGAAAGCTTTTAAACCAGCTAAGCTGGAACAAAAGCAGCTTATCTCCGTTGACGAAAATGGAGCAATTCTGGGCCGAATTCACGCATGATAATCTCATAAGTCTGCCAGTCGTTCTGGCGCGTATGCTGCTGGCAACGCTGCTTGGCGCCATTATCGGGCTTGAACGCGAATGGCGACAGCGGCCTGCGGGTTTGAAGACCCATATGATGGTCTGTTTGGCTTCGGCAACGTTCACTATCGTCTCACTTGAACTGGTGAATGTCCCTGTTTTTGATGATCAAAACATCCGAATGGACCCATCGCGTCTGGTTGAGGCGATCACAAGCGGCGTCGCATTTCTCGCTGCGGGTTTCATCATTTTCGCCAAAGGCAAGATTACCGGCATAACTACTGGTGCAGGTATGTGGCTCGCAGCGGCCATCGGATTGGCAAGTGGCCTGGGGCTTTGGCATATTGCCATCATGGCGACAGTTATTGCTGTCGCCATGCTGATCCTTGTTGGCAAACTGGAGCAAAAAGTTGCTTCCGACAACAGTGAGCCGGGTTGATTGGTTCGCTGATAGGATTCAGCTCAAATCGGCGCGAGGGCCTGCTCGATAGTGTCCTTCAGTGCGAGCCGTTGCTTGCGCAGGATTGTTTCTTCTTCCTGGCTGATGGGTTCGATTTTGGTTTCCGCACGATGGATACGGTCGTTAACTGCATCATACTCTTCAAGGATACGGGCAAAGCGTGGGTCGGCAGCCTTCAATGCATGAATAGCTACTAATTTTCCTGGAAATTCCTCGCCCAGAGTGTGTGGTGTATTGGACATGATGTTCTCCTTCATCTGATGAAGTTCAGCTTGTCAGCTGTCCGTCCGAGTCTCATTGATCCCGATCAATAGGGATAAATATCAGCATTTGTATTTCATGTATCGTGAGCATCTCACTGCGGATCAAATCCTGCGAGGCTTCTGAATTTTCCGAAAATACTACGCTGCCAAAAAAGTCTAATGCGGACTTGTATATAGCCGAATAAGCGTCTGACTTAGCTTGACGCGTATTATGCCAGATTGTAATACAGTTACGACGGTTCCCCGACCGAGAGCGAAGGGGATTAATAGGGAACACGGTGAGGACGACCCAAAAGGGACCAAAACCGTGGCTGCCCCCGCAACTGTAAGCGAATTGCCGTTCATCCTTGTGACGCCAAAAGCGTCATGTCACTGAGCCCGCTTCAGAAGGCTCGGGAAGGCAGGTGAACAGCGAATATTCGTGAGCCAGGAGACCTGCCGTCTAACGTAGTCCATTGTCACGGGCGGGGATGCCCGGAGCAGGAGTTGGTTATGACAGCTTTTCACGTCGCAAGACGTCGCTTCCCATTGTCATTCATATCCCCGGATATGTCAGGCTACTTCACGCGCCGGATCGCTTCCGCCGTTTGATGCGGCTTTTTCTCATGTCATTTCGGGGATTTAAATGAAACTTTCAGGCCAAGTGCCTTTTGGCGCGCTTTTAGGTGCCGTCACTCTTTTTGCAACTGGTTTTGCTGTACAGGCAGCCGAAACGCAGTACCCGCTCACGCTTAAAAACTGCGGTCGTGATGTTATCTTCAAACATGTGCCGGAGCGGGCAGTTGCCGTCGGGCAGAGCAGCACCGAAATCCTCTACAGTCTCGGCCTTGGCGACAAGGTTGTGGGTACGGCGGTATGGTTCGGACCTGTCCTCAAAGGCTTTGAGGATGTGAACGCCAAGGTAAAGCGTCTGGCTGATAATGATCCGAGTTTCGAGAGTGTGCTGGCGCAAAAGCCCGACATCGTTACAGCAGATTTCCAGTGGCATGTTGGTCCGATGGGTATTGTCGCCAAGCCGGAACAATTCGAAGAACTGGGTATTTCTGCCTACACTTCACCCTCTGACTGCGTTGGCAAGGATAATTCCGGCGGCGGTGATGGTGTTCGCACGGCGCCATTCACGATGAATATCGTCTATCAGGAAATCGGCGAACTGGCTCAGATATTCAATGTGCAGGATCGCGGTGAAAAATTGATCGCTGACTTAAAGGCACGTGAAGACGCGGCTCGTAAGAAAATAGGTTCAGCTGATGGCAAGCTCTCTGCGGTTGCATGGTTCTCCAGCACACAGGTAGACGCCGATCCTTACGTGGCGGGCAAGTTCGGTGCTCCTGCTTATATTCTTTCTGCGCTAGGCATTGCGAATGTGATTAAGAGCGAAGAGGAATGGCCAGCCGTGGGCTGGGAAACAATCGCCAAGTCCGGCCCATCGATGATCGTTGCAGCCAAGCTGGATCGCCGCCGTTATCCTGCCGACGATATTGCCGTCAAACATCAGTTCCTCGATACCGATCCGGTGACGAAGCTGATGCCTGCTGTTAAAGGCGGATATGTGTTCGATATCGATGCCCAGTCGATGAGTACATCACTGAGAGTTATCGAAGGCATTGAAGCGCTGGCCGCCGATATTGCCGGGTCGGACCTGAACAAGTGACGTCAAGGGCAGCCACAGCGGGTATTTCGTTGCAAAGTAAGATGAGCGCCCGAGTGCTCCTGGGAGTGCTTGCGCTCGTCTTGCTCTGCGTGGCCTTATGGCTGGGTGCTGCCATTGGCGAAACTGCCATACCTCTGGACGTGGTGGCGAAAACCATTGCCAACCGCGTCTGGAATGCTGGTTATCCACTTGCGCCAATTGATGAAGGTATTGTGTGGAGCTATCGCTTAAGCCGGGCGGTCGTCGCAGCTTGTTGTGGCGCGGCGCTGGCCTTGTCGGGTGTGGTACTGCAATCGCTTCTCCGTAATTCGCTGGCTGATCCCTATATTCTGGGTATTTCTGCTGGTGCATCTACAGGGGCGGTCGGCGTTGCAATCCTTGGGATTGGTGCTGGAGTGCTGTCACTGTCAGTGGGAGCGTTTATTGGTGCGATTGTCGCCTTCGTTCTGGTTTCCCTGCTCGCTTTGCGGGCAGGGCGCGGCAACAGTGCGATCATTCTTGCAGGTATTGCTGGTTCACAGCTTTTCAATGCGCTGACATCCCTCATTGTGACGAAAGCGGCAAATGCTGAGCAGGCGCGCGGCATTATGTTCTGGCTACTGGGCAATCTTTCAGGTGTCCGCTGGCCAGATGTTGCGCTTGCGCTACCAGCCTGCATGGTGGGGCTCGTGATATGCCTCTGGCATTCTCGTGCATTAGACGCTTTCACCTTTGGTTCGGAATCTGCCGCTTCACTCGGTATCCCGGTTCGGCGGGTTTATGCTGTTCTGATTGGTGTGAGTGCCATGATGACAGCTGTGATGGTATCGATTGTTGGCTCCATCGGCTTTATTGGTCTGGTCATTCCACATGCGGCTCGCATGTTGGTCGGCGTTCGTCATGGCAGGTTGTTGCCTGCGGCAGCACTCATCGGCGCAATCTTCATGATATTGGCTGACATTGTGTCTCGTATCATCATTCCCGGTCAGGTTTTGCCTATCGGAGTCATAACAGCCTTGGTTGGTGCACCTGCCTTTGCGTTGTTGCTTGGACAGAGGAGGGCGCAATCATGATGCTTTCGACGACCAATATTTCCTGGTCTGCAGGAGGTGTTGAAATTCTGCGGGATGTTTCGCTCGATGTGAAAGAGGGAGAATTCCTCGGTATTATTGGCCCCAACGGTTCGGGAAAAACGAGTTTTCTGTCTCTGCTGTCCGGCGTGCGGCGATGCCGCTCCGGCGAAGTGAAGCTTTGCGGAACTCCTATACAGAAGTTTAATAGGCGTGAGATCGCGCGCAAGCTGGCACTGGTTGAACAACAGGCAGGAACGACAGAGCGTATCACCGCAAGGCAGGCGGTGGAACTTGGGCGTACGCCATATCTCGGTGCTTTGTCTCCATGGACCGAGCTGGACGATGCCATCGTTGAACGCGCTTTGACCAATGTCGATATGGCACATCTCGCAGATCGGTACTGGCACACGCTCTCAGGCGGTGAACGTCAACGTGTCCACATTGCCCGTGCTTTGGCACAGGATCCACAGATACTGCTTCTGGATGAGCCGACCAATCATCTCGATATTGGTCATCAAATCGGCCTGCTTGATCTCGTTAAGCGTCAGCAGTTGACCGTAGTTGCAGCTTTGCATGATCTGAACCACGCGGCCATGTTCTGCGACCGCATTGCGATCATGAACAAAGGTCGAATCGTAGCACTGGGGTCTCCACGCGAGGTGTTGCGTGCAGACAGCATAAGCAGTGTTTTCGGTGTCGAGGTTGATGTGGAATATGACGAGATAGATGGATGTCATATCCGTTATCGCCCACCAGGTCATTCGGTGCTGGCGTTCAAGAAGACTGCATAAATGTATAGAAATTTCTCATAGGTTTTAAAAATTCTCTTAGAATAAGAACAAGTTAAATTTACATGAAATAAAGAAGTTACTAAAATACATTATGATATTTTCTGCTAAGTTAGTGAAAGTTATCACTTTTTGTTAAGTTTATCACAGTGTTGTGAGCTATTTTGTTGACAAACTGTTTCCATTTCATTGACAGTTTGTTTATATCGCCGTCTGTCGCATTTGGAAAAGTGCTCTTCGATTGTGAAAGGTCGAGGTCGCGTCACCGAAGTGATCGATGCAATCATATTGCGATTGTGTCGTTATTTTCGGTTCCGGGTGTGTGAACCTAAATCGGTTTCCATGAACGATTTTGTGGAGGGATGATGATGGTTCAGATTTGAATAAGGTATAGATGTTGGCATGCCTGTCCTGCGGGGGCAGAACCAAAAGCGGGCATGTGGCTAATATAATTTTTCATATGAATTAATGTGAGCTTTATTTAACGGCGATCATCCTTTTCGGATGGTCGCCGTACTTTATTCAAGGGTGCTGTGCGCCTGTGACTGTCAGATAGACCGCATAGAGTGATTTTGTAGCAGTGATGAAGAGGCGATTGCGACGAGGGCCGCCAAAGGTCACATTGGCCACCGTTTGCGGTATCTTGATCTTGCCGAGAAGCTCGCCCTGCGGTGAGAAACAATGCACACCATCACCAGCACTGGTCCACAGATTGCCATCAGTATCAAAACGGAAACCATCTGGCAGTCCGCTATCGATGGTACAAAAAATCTTGCCGCCTGTCACATTCCTGCCGCCATCAATGACATCGAACACGCGGATATGGCGCGGCGCACTTTCATCATGGCTATAAGCGCTATCGGCAACGAAAAGCTTTGTTTCATCGGGCGAAAAAGCGAGGCCGTTTGGCTGGTGAAAGTCGGTAATGACAGCCTCAAGCTCGCCGGTGCTCGGGTCGAGGCGATAAACGTTGCGGGTCGGTTGTTCAGGCTCGGCCTTATAGCCTTCGTAATCTGCCATGATGCCGTAGGTTGGATCGGTGAACCAGATCGAACCGTCTGAACGCACGATAACATCGTTAGGTGCGTTCAGCTTCTTGCCCTGATAGCTATCGGCCAAAACAGTGATGCTGCCATCTACTTCCGTGCGGGTAACGCGGCGACCACCGTGTTCGCAGGTAACAAGTCGCCCCTCGCGGTCGCGTGTATTACCATTTGCGAAATTGGATGGTTGCCGAAAAACAGATACTCCGCCTTCCGGGACCCAGCGCAAGATACGCTCGTTGGGAATGTCGCTCCACAACAGACAGTTATGATCGCTGAACCAAACCGGCCCTTCCGCCCAGCGACAGCTCGTATAAAGTTCATCGAGATCGGCGCTTGCCACGATCATCTGCTTGAAGCGTTCGTCGTGGATTTCGTAAATCGAATTATTCTGGGACAAGAATATTACTCCAGGAATGCTGTTTAACGCTCAGATCTGCGACTGCTGGCGAGGAAAATCACCGCAATGATGGTGAGGCCGGTCAGGACAAGACGAACACCGGCACCAAAGCCGTAGGTGTTGAGCATCGAGACTATGAGGAACATGAAGAGTGCGGCACCCCAAATTCCGGGGATGTTGGAGTCACCACCGGCAACAGCAGTGCCACCGATGATGACAACGGCTATCGACATAAGGAGGTATTCAGCGCCCATGTTGAGTGCGGCTCCACCCGAAAAGCAGGCAAGAAGGAAGCCGCAGAGCGACGCCAGAACCGCGCAGAGCAGATAAGTTATGAAACGCGTTCCATCGACCGGGACGCCCGCCATGCGGGCAGCGAATGGATTTTGCCCAATGGCCGAAATCCAGCGTCCATAGATGCTCCTTTTAAGGAGCACCCAACCGATCAGGGATAGGACCAAAGCCACTATGGCAACGTTAGGTATGCCAAGCGTCGAAGATGTGGTGAATTGTGCCAGAACTTCCGGCGGCTTTACACGCAGGCCACGATTGCTCCAGATCGCAGTCGATTGGATAAGGAAGCTCATCGACAGGGTTGCGATGATCGGCGGAATGCGTAGCAACTTGATAAGCGCATAATTGCAAACACCAATTCCAAGACCGATCAGCAGTGCAACAGCCAGACCTGCCAGAACCATATTATCCTGCGAATCCATCAGCTTGAGAGCGATTGTTGCTGCAAGCGTCATGGTGGCGGGCACAGACAGGTCGATATTGCCGGGGCCGAGCGTGATCACGAACATCTGTCCGAGGCCAACAATCACGGAAAAGGATGCGAATGTGAAAGCTGCGTAGGACAAGCCGTGGGCTCCGGCTCCGCCTGTAAACAGAACGGTGATAATCCAGACCGCGATAGTCGCAACGAAAGACCAAATCCATGGACGGCTTGTGAGAACAGAAATTGCGGTCATTGCTTTTTCCCACGGCTATCGAGACGATTGAGGAAGAGACGCAGGGCCAGAACAACGATGAGAATTCCGCCTTGCGCGCCGATTTGCCAGTCTGGTGAAATGCGCATGAAGGAGAGAAACGAACCCGCGAGCGTCAGTGTCAGCGCACCGATTACCGCACCGATAGGCGAGATACGTCCGCCGACGAATTCACCGCCACCGAGAATGACACCAGCAATGGAAAGAAGCGTATAACGCAGTGCAATATTTGCATCGGCTGAAGTCGTAAGGCCGACAAGTGCGATACCTGCAAGCACGGCAAAGAAAGCAGCAAGTGCATAGGTTCCAGCGCGAATTGCCGTGATAGACCAGCCAGCACGCTCGATGGAGCGGGCATTGCCACCTGCACCGCGCATAAGAACGCCGAACGTGGTTCGCATGACAATGAAATGCGTAACGACGGCTATTAGCACGCTGGCAACAATAGCCATGGGGACAAATGGTGGCTTGGTGGTCATGACCCAGCGCGCCCAGTCTGGCGCCTGACCACCGGGCGACGGCAGCAGCAATACGGCCAGTCCGCCCCAGACAAAGCTCATGCCCAGCGTGACAACGATGGAAGGCAGATTGCGCAGGTGGATGATCGCACCCAACGCTGCATAAGTCGCAATGGCTGCGGCAAGGATCAATACGCCAATGACCGGATTGGTATTGAGATAGGTCGCGGCCACGCAGACTACGAAGCTCACAAAGGTCCCCATCGAAAGGTCAAGGTCGTTGACTGCCATGATGAGCATTTGTGCAATCGTGGCGAGTGCAATCGGGACTGCCAGATTGAACAGGAGGTTAAGCCCGGTATAGCTCATGGCACGGGGCTGCATGTAGAAAACAGCAGCCAGAAGCAGAGCGAGTGAGAAAACCGGCGTTAGCAGGCGAAGTGAGGAGGAAGAAATACGCATTATTCGTGTCCTCCTTCAAATGATGCAGCAAGCACGTTCTTTTCCGTGATTTCGTTGCCGATTAGCTCTGTCACGATCGCACCGTCTCGGAAAACATAGATACGATCGCAAAGTTCAATCTCGTCCATTTCGGTGGAATACCAGACAAAGGTTCGGCCATTTTCAGCTTCGTGGCGCAGGATTTCATAGACTTCCTGCTTGGTTCCGACATCGACACCACGCATGGGGTCGTCCATCAGAATGGCGTTGGCGCTTGTCGCAAGCGCACGTGCAAAAAGCACCTTCTGCTGATTGCCGCCGGAAAGGGACAGTATCCGGTTTGCCATATCCGGTGTGCGGATCTGGATTTTGTCTTTCCACTGCGCGCCAAGTGTATCTTCATGGCTCTTATCAACGAGTTTCATGGATGAAAGGCGGTCAAGCGAACCGATGGTGAGATTGTGCAGAATGCTCCAGAGCGGAAACGTGCCGTTGAGACTGCGATCGCCAGCCACGAAGGCTAGCTCGCAAGTGCGTGCAGGCAACCAGTTTGACCGACGAGCATAATAAAGATCGAGCAGCATCTTGGTCTGGCCGTGACCAGCAAGTCCGGCAAGCCCGATAACTTCGCCTTTGAAAGCCTCAAATGGCTTGGCGTCATTGGCGCGCTTGGTAAACGAGAGCACAGGTTTCCCACTTGAATCGGTCTTTGCAGCACGCCGTGCGGCTTTCTCACGTTCGACGCTGCCCATGGCTTCGACCAGGCTGCGATTTGTGAAATCGTTTGCGGCACGATTAGCAACAACCTTGCCATCCTTCATCACGACGATGCGGTCTGAAGTTGAGAGAATTTCACCAAGCATATGAGAGATCAGGATTACCGAGCCGCCTGTACCAACAAAGCTGCGGACATAGGCCATCAACTGGGCTGCAATTCCTGCGTCGAGTGATGAGGTTGGCTCATCGAGAATAACCAGTTTGGGTGCAAGGCTGGGGGCAGTGAAATTAATGGAAATCTCAACCATCTGCCGCTCGGCAATTGAAAGTTCATCAATCGTCGCGGAGCAATCAATCTTGTGGCCGGGGAAAATCTCGCTCAGCTTCTTTGAAATGAGCTCGACCGCCTTGCCGCGCCAGTTTGAACCCTTAAGGTCGCGCTGCATGATGCGCACATTTTCGGCAATCGTCAGATTGGGAAAGAGTGACAGCTCCTGAAAGACGCAGCGGATGCCATGTTTGCGTGCAGTCACCACACCATGACCTGCTTCTCCGTGATAGGATAAGCTGCCTTCGTGAGGCGAAAGACCACCATTGATAACATTGACGATGGTGGATTTGCCTGCACCGTTATGGCCGACAAGTCCAACGCATTCGCCTTCGTGAATCACGAGATCGGCGCCATCCAGTGCTTTCACAGCACCGAATTGTACGCGGATATTGCGCGCGGCGACGACTTCGCTTCTGTCGATTGTTTCAGACATGCACCCGAACTGTATTTGAGGTGAAGGAAAAGGGAGGCATAGGCAATGCCACCCTCTTTGAGAGAAAAGGTTTACTTCGCTTCCGCGATAACCTTCTGAGCGTCCTCAAGCGAATATTCGACATTCGCAACGCCACCCTTCTGGGTGTTGCTGAGGTCTTTTTCGAGCGATTCCTGGCTTACGCTCAGGAATGGAACAACGAGGTCTTTCTTGACTTCCTTGCCGTCGAGAATCTGTTGTGCAACCCAGAATGCCAGCGTGGAAACACCCGGAGCAATCGAAACGGACATGGTTTCGTAGCCGTTGGCTTCTTTCTGCTGTTTCCACCACTGCAGCTCATCCTCACGGTTGCCCATGATGATGATCGGCGTTTCGCGCTTTGCGGCAGCAAATGCTTGTGCTGCTCCATAGCCATCGCCGCCCTGTGTCACGACCGCATCGATTTTCGGCAAGCTTGGCAACACACCGGCGACCGCGCGCTGCGCAACGTCAGCGGCCCAATCGCCGTGGACAGAGCCGACAATCTTGAAGTTCGGATGCTTCTTCACACCATCTTCGATGCCGGCATGCATCTGGTCGTCGACCGAAACGCCAGCAAGCCCGCGAATTTCAAGCAAATTGCCGCCTTCTGGGAGACGCTTAGCAAGGTATTCGACCTGACCTTCACCCATTGCCTTGAAGTCAACCGCAATGCGCCATGCGCAAGGTTCGGTTACGATGCCGTCGAAGGAAACAACGGTGATGCCGGCATCGCAAGCTTCCTTGACCGCGCCATTGAGCGCTGTCGGGGACGCTGCATTGATGACGATCGCGTCGTAACCCTGCAGGATCATATTCTGGATCTGTGCGGCCTGCTCAGTTGCCTGATTTTCTGCAGTGGTGAAAGCATCGGCTGCAGAAACTGTTCCTGCGCTGACAGCTTCCTTCGTTACTTTGTCCCAGCTTTGAAGCATGGCCTGACGCCATGAGTTGCCGGCATAATTGTTCGAGAAAGCGATCTTCTTCGACGCTGTGTCGGCAAATGCGCTGCCTGTTGCCATCACAGTGGCGAGTGCTGCGGATGCCAAAAGAATTTTCCCAAGCTTCATTTCATTCCTCCCAGTTACAAATTTGCGGTGCCGCAGCGTTCTCAACGCTTCGGTCCGTTTGAAATTCTTTTTGTGCGAAGCCTCCCGCACGACCGCTCCTCAACGGTCCCAGTTTGCGCACCACATTACCTATTGTCTTGTGGGCAATTTTCTGGTGAAGCGAGAATGAAATAAATGCGTTGCTCTGTGAAGGCTGATCGAAGCAACCATGGTGCGGTTTACCGCAGCATAATTGCGGGAACCCGCAAGACGCGCCACCCGACAAAAGGCGTATGATAAGAAGCAAAGCAATCTGTCTTTGGGAGGAGAGTCGCTTGCTGGAATTAGCACCTGAGCGCTTGCTCGACCATTATCTCAATATTTCGAGATTGCTGGCAGGTCAGCTCGATTTCGATTCTATCATTCAATCGGTTGCTGCCGAGATCAATCATATCCTGCCCTATGATCATCTGGACGTCTGTATCAAGATGGTCGATGGCAAGTTTCACATCGCCTATGAAAGCGGGATTGAGACGGCCTGGAGCCGAAATCCGCCAGCGCTTTTATCAGGAAGCCCAATTCGCACGCTCCTATCCGGAGAGGCTGAGTATCTGCTGACTGATGATGCGCGTACAGATACCCGGTTTCATTTTGAAGGATCATTCTCAACGCCGATCATTGAACATGATCTCAAAGCTCGCCTCCATGTGCCACTGAAAGCACAGGGTGATATTATCGGCGCGCTGAGTTGTTCCAGTTTAAGGATCGGCTGCTACACGACGCGTGATGTGGAAAACGCCCAATCGATAGCCGATCTTCTCGCCCCTTATTTTTTCGCCATTCGGGCTGCCGAACAAGCGAAACGCTCAGCAATTGTCGAGACGGAAGCCCGTGCACGGGAAGAAGGATTACGCTTTGGAGCCCTCAAGCTTACCGAAGCGCTGGAGATTGAACGGCATCGCATAGGCATGGATTTGCATGATCAGACGCTGGCAGACCTGACCCGTTTGGCACGTCATGTCGAACGTTTGACGCGCGCCCCCGACCTTTCCGGTGAGCAACTGGAGCCACTGTTTCGCGGCTTACAGCACTGTATGCAGGATTTGCGACAAATCATTGAAGAAGCAAAGCCTTCTGTGCTTCAGCTCTTTGGCTTTGCTCAGGCAACGGAGAACCATCTTGACCGTTCCATACGTGAGAGCGGGGCTGCAATCGAATGGTTTCTGGACGACTACAGCGAGGGCATGACGGAAAAGCTTGAGGAGGCGGTGGCAACTTCGCTTTTTCGGATTGTGCAGGAAGCAATCAACAATGCGATCCGCCACGCGCTAGCGGGTGAAATCCGTGTTCGCCTTCGTGACAAGGCTGGCCGGCTTCTGGTTGAGGTAATGGATGACGGGATTGGTATGGACCGTCAGGCGCAGCGTATTGGCCATGGTATCGACAACATGCGAACACGTGCGCGGCTGATTTCGGCAAGCTTTGCCATCAGAAAGAATACGGAAGGCAGCGGTACATGCGTGACGATCCATCTGCCGCCGGAAATGTGTGAGAGAATTGGAGGGTAGGATGCAGGTTCTGATCGTGGAGGATGATCCGTTGCATCGCACCTATCTGGGCGAAGCGATCCGTGCGGCATTGCCGGAGTGCAATGATGTTCTGGAGGCTGATAACGGTTCGACGGGCGAGAAGCTGGCACGGATGCATCGTTTCGCCCATATTGTGATGGATTTACAAATGAGCGGGCGTAATGGCATCGAAGCCGCGCGCACAATCTGGAAGGAAAATCCGGAGACCCGTATCCTGTTCTGGTCCAACTATGCCGACGAAGCTTATGTGCGCGGTGTCTCGCGCATCGTGCCGGAAGGGGCTGCCTACGGCTATGTACTGAAGTCGGCATCTGATGACAAATTGCGGCTGGCGTTGCGAAGCATTTTTGTCGAAGCGCAATGTGTGATCGATCGCGAAGTGCGTGGTTTGCAGCAAAAGAGCCTTGGTCACGCCAGCGGTTTCAGCGAAAGCGAATATGAAATCCTGATTGATATCGCGCTCGGTTTGACTGATCGGGTTATCGCGCGTCGACGCAATCTTTCTTTGAGAAGCGTTCAGAACAGATTGCAGCAACTCTATGAAAAACTTAGCGTATATCAGGACAAAGGCGAACCGGATGAGGGGCGTTTCAACCTCCGGGCCCGTGCGGTAACGGTGGCGCTTTTACGCAAACTTCTCAATTTCAGCGCGCTTGAACGGGCTGAAATTGATCTTAACGATTGGCTCAGCCGACAGCCGCTTTCAATCGACGCTGCTCCAGATCGAGGTCGAGGTCCTTCGCGAGAGCAATGATTGGCGCAAAGCGACGCTGTTTCTTTTCCGCATGATTGGAAGCAATATCGGCAATGCGGTGCTTGAGGAACGGATTGAGGAAGCGTTCACGCACGGAAGCCACGTAGCTTTCAGCTTGATCACCAAGGCCATCAGCCGCAAAGACTGGCAGGACTTCTTCGCGCCACAGTGCTTCAAGCTCGCTGCGGATCGTTTCGTCCTGCATGGCTTCGAGCACGATTTCGTCTTTTGGACGATTGCCGTTCAGCCATTGCTCAGCAATGAACGTATGGCCGAGATTGAGCAGATAAAGCTTGAGCCGTTCATAGAGCGCAAGGTTTTCAGTCACAACGATATCAGGATGTGTGCAGGGGAGAGTCAGGCCATTGGCCTGCTCGATCGCCCAGATCGCATAAGGTTCGGCAATAGCGCCGACCGGATCAATTGGTTCTGATACGATGCGGTCTACGAGGCTGTTGGCGAAGACACAGTTGCTTTCAATCCATTGCGTGAAAGCCTCGGGCAAGCTCCACGTTTCTGCGAGATCAAGCACAATCGAACGCAACTTGTCGCCATTGCGCGAGATTAGCTCGCACGGGAAAATCGACAGCGATGCATCTGGATTTACCTGCCAGCGATGATGCAGCAGCACGAGAAGCTTGGCAGGGAAACTTTTCGGCAGGCGATCGGTGTCAGTCAGCAGCGAAATGTCGTCGCTGTCATCCAGCTCAAATCCCTTATCACCCGTATTCGACAGAATGACCTTAACCTGGGCCGCCAGCGTGCGGATCGCCTGCCAGTCAGTATGGGCCGAATAGGCGGCAGTCACACTTTTAGCCTGATGGGTCTCATCAATTGCTTCGCCACCAGTCAGTCCGCGAATGATCACCGGATAACCTTCACCAGTGTTAAGCGCTGCGATGCGTCGTGCACTTTCTGGGTTTGAGGTGGTTTGAACGATTGCGACTGTGCCGATGGCGTCGCCCTTTGCAAGCGCTTCCGAAATGAAGAAATCCGCATGTCCGAGCAGAAAACGGCTCGTTCCGAACTGTAGAATCGATGGCTGATCGGTCATGAAGTCCTCCCTTGAATATGCTGGAATAGCTATTCTAGCGGGTAAAATTGGTCAAGCCACTCTTTAAAAACCATCTAAAGCGTGCTGCGACAAAACTGACAAAACTCTCAATATGCTGCAATAACAATAGTATAGATGATATTGCACTTTTCGCATCTTCAAAATATGGTAAGGCCAATTTGGGAGAGAGCATGAGTGAGCATATCGGCTCCGTGGAACCACGGAGGCTTTACCAACAGATTGCCGACCGGGTCAGGCTGCTGATCCGCGAAGGGCATTTTCCGGCTGGAAGCAGGCTTCCCGCTGAGCGCGAACTTGCGCAACAGCTGGGCGTGTCACGCCCATCATTGCGTGAAGCACTCATCGCCCTTGAAATTGCAGGCAACGTTGAAATTCGCATGGGCTCCGGCATCTATGTTGCAGCTGAAGAAACGCGGCTTCCAGCACAAGGCGGATCGATTGGCGAAAGCCCGCTTGAAATCATGCAGGCGCGCTCATTGATCGAAGGTAGCGCGGTGCTCATGGCTTGCAGCCATATCACGCTTGATGCCTTGGATCGCCTGCGCGGCAACCTCGATGCCATGCGGTTGCAGATTGAGGCCGGGCGCAAACCTATTGAACTGGATCGGCAGTTCCATCTCATTATTGCTGAGCAGTCCGGTAATTCGGTCGTGACACGTATTGTACGTGACCTGTTTGACGAGCGGCATAGTCCGCTCACGGCGCAGATGCGTACGCGTTACGAGAATGCCGAGACATGGACCTATGCTTTGGCGGAGCATGAGAAAATTTTTGCAGGCCTTGAAGCGAAGGATCCGCTTCTGGCGCAGGCAGCGATGCGAACGCATTTGGATACATCAAAGCAGCGATGGATGGAAAACGAGCCCAGATAATGAGGCTCATATTGGTCGCTGTGGCGGTTTTGGGAGTGAGGTCAGAACAATGAACGATAAGGCTGTCTCGGCTGTAACGCCGGTAATCCTTTTGCATCCGTCCGACGATGTGGCGGTCGCGCGTATTTCGGTCCGTGCAGGCGACCCGATTGGGCTTGGCGATATCATCGCACGCGATCTGATCGGGCGCGGTCACAAGGTGGCTTTGCGCGACATCTCGGCCGGCAAAGAAGTGCATAAATATGGTCAGGTGATTGGCGTTGCCATTCAGGACATTGCTGTCGGTGAGCATGTTCATCTGCACAATCTCGCTATGCTGCCGTCCGAACACGAGCATCAGTTTTCGGTCGATATCGAAGAGCGTGGGATGTTGCCGGAAGCAGAGCGCCGCCAGTTCATGGGTTATGATCGCGGTTTCGGCGGTGTCGGTACACGTAACTATATTGGCGTCATTTCGTCGGTGAACTGCTCGGCCACGGTTTCGCGCTATATCGCAGATTATTTTAATCGCATGGGCGGTCTCGAAGGCTTCGAGAATGTCGATGGCGTGGTGGCGTTGACGCATGGCAGTGGCTGCGCGATCAACACCAAGTCGGAAGGCTATCGCCTGTTGACCCGCACCATTCAGGGCTACGCCAAGCATCCAAATTTCGGCGGTATTTTGCTGATCGGCCTTGGTTGCGAAACCAATCAGATCGCGCCGATTATGGAACATTATCGCATGGAAGAAGGCGCACGCCTGCGCACCATGACGATCCAGCAGCACGGCGGCACTCGCAAGACCATCGATCATGCGATAGCAGAAATCAAGGAAATGCTGCCACTTGTGAATTCTGCCAAACGCACGCCGCAGCCTTTGTCGAAGCTGAAAGTAGCACTCGAATGCGGCGGCTCGGATGGTTATTCCGGCATTTCTGCCAATCCGGCGTTGGGCTATGCCTCCGATCTGATTGTCCGTAATGGCGGCACTACTGTTTTGGCAGAAACGCCCGAGATATACGGCGCTGAGCACCTTTTGACACGCCGTGCTGTTACGCCAGCGGTCGCCGAAAAACTGCTGCAGCGCATTGACTGGTGGCGCGATTATACCGCTCGCAACGGTGATGAACTCAACAATAACCCATCGCACGGAAACAAGCTTGGTGGCCTGACTACCATTCTCGAAAAGTCGTTGGGCGCGGTCGCCAAGGGCGGATCAATGCCGCTTAAGGCCGTCTATGAGTTTGCTGAAACCGTCACTGAACCGGGTTTCACTTTCATGGATACGCCGGGCTATGATCCGGTTGCTGTGACCGGGCAGGTTGCCGGCGGCTGCAATGTGATCTGTTTCACCACGGGACGCGGGTCGGTATCTGGCTTCAAGCCAGCGCCTTGTATCAAGATCGCAACCAATTCCGAAATGTACGAACACATGAAGGAAGATATGGATTTCAACTGTGGTGGCATCGTCACGGGCGACGAAACCATCGAAGAATCCGGTACGCGCATTTTTGAACACATTATCGCAGTCGCTTCCGGTGAGCAGACGCTCAGCGAAATTTACGACTATGGCGATAACGAATTCGTACCTTGGCAGGTTGGCGCCGTAACCTGATCTGCCTCTTTAGTTCAATGACGACTGACAGGAATATTTCGATGGTCAAAGCTCTGCGTATAGAGAGCGAAAACGTTACCCGTTTTGCTGAAATTCCCGAAGCACCTCTCTTGCCGGGTTATGTCCGTGTAAGCGTGCGTCATGTGGGACTTTGCGGCAGTGACCTGAACACGTTCAAGGGGCTTAATCCGCTCGTGGAACTTCCCCGTATTCCGGGTCATGAAATTGGTGGCGAGATCATCGAAGCAGGTGAGGGTGTGAGCGCTGCTTACGCCAAGGGCAAGCGTGTTATCGTTCTGCCTTACACCAATTGTGGCACCTGCTCGTCGTGCCGCAAAGGCCGTTTGAACGCCTGTCGTTATAACAAGACACTTGGCGTACAGCAGAATGGTGGACTGGCTGAACAGATCGTTCTGCCAGCCGAGAAGCTAATTCTGAACGAAAGCCTGGCACCACGTCATCTGGCATTGGTTGAACCACTTTCTGTTGGTTTTCATGCCGTGGAACGTGGACGAGTTGAAGCTGGGGACACGGTTGCCGTTCTGGGCTGTGGCATGATCGGTATGGGCGTGCTGATCGGTGCGGTTGCGCGCGGTGCCAGGGTTATCGCGATTGATCCAAGTGCGGAAAAGCGTGAACTGGCTCTGAAGTTAGGTGCAACGCATGCTCTCCCGGGCGGTGAGGATGTGGTCGCCAAAGTCCAGGAATTGACCAGCGACGATGGCGTTGATGTGGCTTTTGAAGCAGTCGGATTGCCGATTACCTTCACGCAAGCTGTTGATCTGGCAGGCTTCGCTGGCCGTGTTGTTTATGTCGGCTATTCCAAGTCACCAGTGACCTATCAGACCCAGTTCTTCAATCTGAAGGAACTCGACATCATGGGATCGCGCAATGCGACGCTCACTGATTTCGAGGCTGTCATCGCACATCTGGAAAAGCTCGGGAGTGACGCAGATCAGCTTATCTCCAAGGTATTTTCTTTTGAGGATGCCGAACAGGCGCTGCCCTATTGGGATGGCGACCGCAACGTTCTGAAGATCATTATCGAACGCTACTGAAATCGAAGCGCATCTCCATGCCAGGGAAGGAACGGTATGGAGATGGTGCGGAGGAAACCGGCCCTCTGGCCATAAGTTAAGGACCCTAACGGGAGGATACCCATGAAGAAGTTTGTTACCGGTGCGATCGCGGCTGGCATGTTGCTGGCTGGAAGCATTGCGGGATATGCCGCCAATGTCTCGATCAAGGTTGCCTATGAAAACAATCCCGGCGAGCCTTTTGATCAGGTTATGCATTACTGGAAAGACGATCTCGCCAAGCGCAGCAACGGCGAAATCATGCTTGAGCTTTATCCAAGCTCGCAGCTCGGTTCCAAGAAGGACGTGACCGAACAGGCCATGATGGGCCTCAACGTCGTGACCATTTCCGACGTTGGCTTTCTGGCAGAATATGATCCGGACCTCGGCGTGCTTTATGGCCCGTTCCTGACAGATGATCCGGCACAGCTTTTCAAAGTTTATGACGGCCCTTGGTTCAAAGAGAAGAGCGAAGATCTGAAGAAGAAAGGCATTCACATCGTAATGCCGAACTATCTTTACGGTATTCGCCAGATCATTTCCAAGAAGCCGATCCGCACGCCTGAAGACCTCAAGGGCATGAAAATCCGCGTGCCTAACAACGTCATGCAGATCAAGACTTTTGAAGCCATGGGCGCAACCCCAACTCCAATGCCTTTGGGCGAAACCTTCCCGGCACTGGCACAGGGCGTGATCGATGGCGTCGAAAATCCGATTTCTGTTCTTTACGGTCAGAAGTTCCAGGAAGAAGCCAAATATCTGAGCAAGGTCGGATACCTGACCAATGTTGCTCTCATCGTTGGTGGTGAAGCCTTCTTCTCGACGCTGCCTGAAGAGCAACTCAAGATGATCCATGAATCTGCCTATGATGCAGGTCTCTACAGCCAGAAGCTGACGATCGAAAAAGACAACGAAATGATCGAAAAGATGAAGGAAGCGGGCGTCGAAGTGATCGATGTCGACCGTGCTCCTTTCAAGGCGCTGGCTGAAAAGGTCTACACTCAGTTCCCAGAATGGTCGCCAGGTCTTTACGAAAAGATCAAGGCAGAGCTGAAGAACTGATCCATCTCAATTCGGATATTGCCGTGCCGCAGTTTGACTGCGGCACGGCAACTGCATGGAATCTAATCCGATGAAAATTTTTGAAAAACTGATCGACTGGCTTGCTGCTGCTCCGCTGTTCATTCTGCTTGCGCTGTTTAATGTTGCAGTAGTGATGCGCTACTGGCTTCACCAGCCGCTGCAATGGACAGAAGAAATTTCCGGCTTGCTGATGATCTGGATCATCATGCTTGGCAGTGTCGCAGCGGAACGTGACAACCAGCATCTTGCTATTCCGATGCTTGTGGAAATTCTGCCTGAAAAGGTCCGCGATGTGATTAATTCAATCATCTCGATCCTTTCTGGTCTGTTTCTGCTCTATGTGTCCTATGCCGGATACAAGCTGTCGGTAGCCGCTCAGTTCAAGGTGACTGACGTGCTGCGGATTTCCTATTATTGGATCGACATCGCAGTACCCGTCGGTTTCGTCATCATCGCTCTTTACATGTTTACTGGCGCTTTCAAAACCTTGCGCGCCGCTTTTGCGGGAGGCAAGGCATGAACCTGACCACTATCGTTTTGATTATGCTGGCGCTGATCGCGCTGAATATGCGCCTTTACGTGGCCATTCTGATCGCGGTCTTTACCTATTTTATCTTTTTCAACCAGATGCCGATTGCAATCGCAGTTCAGCGTTTCATCAGTCCGGCTCAAAACACGTCGCTACTCGCTATCCCATTCTTCATCATGCTCGGCACTGTGATGTCGCATACGGGTATTGCCGAGCGTTTGATCAAAGTTGCAGATATTCTTGTCGGCCGTATGCGCGGCGGCATGGCACTCACCAACATCATGGTTTCGACCCTGATGGGCGGGGTCAGTGCGTCCAATCTTGCAGACAGCGCCATGCTGACCCGTATGATGGTGCCGGAAATGGTCAAGCGTGGCTATGACAAGGCGTTTTCATGCGCGGTTACAGCAGCCGGCTCGCTGATTACTCCTATTATTCCTCCGGGTATAGCGCTGATCATCTATGGTCTGATTGCGGACGTTTCTATCGGCAAGATGTTCATGGCTGGCATCGTGCCGGGTATTCTGGGGGCGGTCATTTTGATGATCGCGGCTTATTTGACGTCCGTGAAGCGTGGCTACAAGCCAAGCCGCGACCGGCGCATGACCGGCGCTGAAGTTGCTTCAACGCTCGCATCTGCCTGGCCTGCCGTTTTGCTCCTGCTTGCCATTATCGGTGGTATTCGCCTTAACATCTTCACGCCGACAGAAGCTGGTGCTGTTGCGGTGACGCTGGTGCTGATTATTGGCTTTGTGATCTATCGTGAAATGCGCGTATCGCATGTGGTGGATTCACTCATCGAAACTGCCAAGTCTACAGCTTCGGTCATGCTGGTTATCATGGCGTCGTCGGCGCTCGCATGGGTGTTTTCGCTTGAGCAGGCCGGTCAGTCGTTGATGCAGGTCATTTCGACTTTCACCAGCAATCCATATGCATTTTTGCTTGCCATTAATGTGATTTTGCTCGTGCTTGGTGCGCTGATCGAAGGCACTGCCCTGATGATCGTTCTGGTTCCGCTCCTGATGCCTACCGTAAAGGCGCTTGGTATTGATCCGGTCCATTTCGGTATTATCGTCATTGTGAATCTGTCGATTGGCACGCTGACACCGCCGGTTGGTACGGTCATGCTAATGGTGTGTAATATTGCCAAGGTCAGAGTGGGTGATTTTACACGTCAGGCGTTCAGTATGTATCTGGCGTTGTTCATTCTGCTGGGACTGATCACCTATGTGCCGATCATAACGACATTCCTGGCACACTAAAAATAAAGCGCGGGAAATTTCCCGCGCTTTTTATCACCAGGGGTTATCGACACGCGGCCATATGGGCCGCGTCATTTTTCGATAATCGGTAGCCCGTGGATTGACCGGGTAAGAACTCGGCGCATCTACGTAGATGATCTCGGCCGCAATCGGCGCGAACCCTGCATGAAAATGGTTGGTCGATTTGACGACCAGAATGTCCTTAAGCATGGGATCGATGCCTATATTGGAGAAAATATCAGGCTCAAAAGTTTGCGTGCGATTGGTATTGAGGATGACGTCTATCTCCGTTCCATCAATGCGAACAACTGCTGATGGTCCCAGCGTCACACGACTAAGGCCAAAGCTTTGCCAGCCTTCGGGCAGAACTTTCATTACTGTCACGCGGGCATCAATTGGCTCTCCGGCCTGTGGCCCCGATTTTCCACCTATACGCAGATCAATCACTGCACCTTCACCCGCCGCATGGCAGAAAGTGACGGCCAGTGTATCCCATATGGTTGCAACAGCAGCTTTCAGGATACCGCGATCCATTAAATGACGCAGAATATGGGTGCCGTCGCCTGCAACGCCACCGCCGGGATTATCCCATACATCGGCAATCACGGCAGGCTTTGCCGGGTTGACGGCATGGGCTGCAATTGCACGGTCGATGCCGTCATCGATGCTATACATCTTCATCAATGTCTGCTCGCGCATACCGATAAGCTCGCGACCCAGTTTTTCTGCGAGAGCATCACCTTTTGCGCGATCATTGTCTGTGACGACAAGAATGCGTGTCCCCATTTCAGGAACATCGGCTGCCATGAAACCATGAATGACAGAGATGGATAGAATGCCGTCCTTGCCATGCATCCCTTTGATGCGATCGATGAACGAGCGCATCGGCTCCTGACTAGTCGGAAAAACTCCGATCATGCGGCAGTCGAAAGTGGAAATGACAGGCTTGATTTTGCCCTTCAACGCATCCAGTGCCAGCGACACAACATGTTCGCCACGTTCATAAAAATCCGTATGAGGAAATTCGAGAAAAGCGGCGTAGATATTCAGGTTTTCGACCCGCTTCTGTGTCAGGTGACTATGCGGGTCAAATTCGCTGGCCACCAGAATGTCCGGTCCAACAATTGCACGCACACGCTCCAGCAGATCGCCTTCGCAATCGTCATAGCCTTGCGCGACCATGGCCCCATGCAGGCCAAGCACGACGGCATCGACTGGCATTGCGGCTTTCAACTGCTCCAGAATTTCATCACGCAGTTCTTCAAAGGCTTGTTTCTGCAACAAACCGCCTGGTTCAGCCCATGTGGCTGTTCCTTCTATGACAGTTAGTCCTTCCGCAGCTGCTCGTTTGCGCAATGCCACGATTGGCGATGAACACAGCGTCGGCGTATCGGGGTGTTTGCCCGGTGCCGCATAGAAAGCCATTTCAAACGACGCACGGTCGGTTGGGACAGGCGAAAAAGTATTGGTTTCAGTAGCAAGCGACGCGGTGAAAATGCGCATATGGTCTGCCCGGTCTATTTTTGCGGTGCGTAGGCGATGGCTTCGATCTCGATCTTGATGTCAATCATCAGTCGGGATTCAACCGTGGTACGTGCTGGCGGGTCTTTGGGGAAATAGGTTGCGTAGATCGCATTCATACGTCCGAAATCACGCGCATCTTCGAGCCAGATGGTTGTCTTGACCACGTCTTCCATACTCGCTCCAGCAAGAGCGAGGGCTGCTTTAATGTTTTCGAGCACCTGCGCGGTTTGGACTTCAATGCCGCCATCTACGATCTTGCCATCAGCACCCATTGGCACCTGTCCTGATATATAGACGGTATCGCCAGCGCGCACGGCAGGGGAAAGCGGCACATGTGATGCACCGAATGCCTGTTTTTTGGACATGTTGAACTCCGATTATTTTACAGCGCCCAGCGATAGACCTTTGATCAGGTAGCGCTGCAGCCATATGAAAAGGATCGCGACGGGGAGAGTGGCGACAAGCGTTGCAGCCATGACATAGTGCCATTCAACGGTGTAACGGCCAGCGACCAGCGAGAAAACCTGAATGGGAAGCGTATAGCTGCTCTGGCTGCGCAACATGGTGAGCGCCACCACGAATTCGTTCCATGCATTGATGAAAGTGAAGATCGCGGTTACGGCGATGGCAGGTATACAGAGCGGCAGGAACACTTTGACAAGCGTTTTGAAACGGCCAGCACCTTCCATCCATGAAGCTTCTTCAAGGTCTTTGGGAATGGTGTCGAAATAACTTTGCAACATCCAGACGGTGAAGGCGATATTGAAAGCCATGTAAATGGCGCCAACAGCGGTCACGCTCTCGATCAATCCATAAGCGGCAAGCAGGCGAAACAGGCCGAGTACCAGCACGATTGGCGATATCATCTGCGAAATCAGCAAGAACTGCCGAAAAGCGCCGTGACCGACAAAGCGAAAGCGCGACATGGCATATGCCGCCGGAATGGAGACGACTATCGCACCAACTGACGCAATGATCGAGACATAGAACGAGTTCAGCAATGCATTGCCAAAGCCGGTACGCACCCACATTTCAGAAAAATTCTGCCAGCGGAATTCACTCGGCCACCATGTCGGTGACAGAACTTCCTGTGGTGGTTTGACTGCGGTCAAAAACATGACCGCAAAAGGAAACAGCGTCAGCACGATCAGTGGAGCGAGGATGATCCAGGCAAGGATTGTGCGTTTGATTTTGGATGCGATCATGTGCGTTCGCTCCGCATGGATAGCCGGATATAGAAGGCTGTGAAAACCAGAAGGATGGCGAGCATGATCAGCGAGACTGCTGAGGCTTCACCGAGTTTTCCGAGTCTGAAAGCCAGCTTGTAAAGGTGGGTTACGAGAATATCTGTCGTATTTGCCGGTCCACCCTGCGTCATTACCCAGATGATCGGGAACGAGTTGAACACATAGATCGTGTTGAGCACGATTGCGATGTTCACGAACGGCTTGAGCAAGGGCAAGGTGATTTCACGAAACTGCTGCCAGAGGCTGGCGCCTTCCAGTGAAGAGGCTTCATAAAGATCATCGGGAATGGACGACAGGCCGCCGAGGAAGATCGTGGTGGTGAACGGCACAGTCACCAGAATGCCAACGAGAACCTGCATTGGAAAGGCGGTTGTGGCGCTGGCAAGCCACTGAATGTTGCTGTCTATAATGCCAAGATTGCGCAACGCCGAGTTAAGCATCCCGCTTTCGCCATTCAACGCCCAGCGCCAGACGATTGCCGTCATGGTCAAGGAGACAGCCCATGGCAGCATAACGATAACGCGTGCGACGGAACGGCCGTAGAAATCCATATTCAGGATGATCGCAACTGGTATCGATACGACAAGTGCGCCACCGACAACGGCTATCGTCCATACGGCGGTTCGCCATAATGCGTTCAGAAAATCGGCTGATGCGAAAAGGGCAGTGAAGTTTGCGCCATCGTTGAAATCGCGCAATTGCCCGAAACGGTTCACATCATGGGTGGCGATCTCAAAGAGATGCACGACCGGCCAGAAGATCACTACCGCAGCCAGCAGCAGGCTTGGCAAGATCAGAAAATAGGGCAGGGTGCGATTTTGCATCGGCCAAAAATTCCACGGAATAAAAGGGACCCGGCAGCAGAACAGTTCAAACTGTCTACAGTTTCGTCCACTGCCGGGGTGATGGGATTACTTCTTCAGGATTGCATCCGCCTTGGCGGCAGCTTCCTTAAGAACGGCTTCCGGTGCGCCCTGACCAAGGTAGATGCTCTGCATCGCATTGGACGTAATGTCGGCGATTTCTTCCCAGCCCGGAATGATTGGCGCAAAGCGGGCATCAGGGAGCAGGGCAGTGAAAGCAGCGAGATCGGCATTATTGACGTAATAATCCATCTTCGCTTCTTCCTTGTTCACAGGAAGGAAGCCTTCACCCTGTGTGAACTTGGCGCGCCACTCCGTCTGGAACAGGAAGTCGAGAACCTTCCAGGCCTCTTCCTTGTTCTTGGAATTCTGGAACATGATAACCGAGTCTGTCACGCCGTAAGTACCGCGAGCGCCTGTTGGGCCAGCAGGAATTGCAGTCACACCATATTTCAGATTTGGTGCTTCTTCCTTGATCTGGTTTGACAGGAATGGCGCGGTGATCATCATGCCGACCTTGCCCTGCTTGAAGAGGTTCTGCACATCTTCACGAGCATAGGAAGTGACACCTGGCTGAGTCAGGCCGTCGTCGATCATCGACTTATAAAGCTTGGCAGCTTCCAGCGCACCAGGTGTGCTCAGGCCAGAAGTACCATCCTTGTTGAGGATTTCGGCGCCATAGGACCACATGCCGTAATAGAAGTAGACATCGGTTTCGATTTCTTTGCCCTGAAGGCCGAAACCATAGTTTTCACCACCAAGTGCCTTGATCTTCTCTGCGGCAGCCTTCACTTCATCCCAGTTTGCAGGAGGATTGGCCACACCTGCCTTTTCAAGCAGATCCTTGTTGTAATACATGGCGCGAGCGGATGCCGCGATCGGCAGGCCGTATGTCTTGTCTTCCAGCACAGAAGGCGACAGGAATGTTTCGATGAAACGTCCCTTGAATGCATCATCCATATAGCCATCAAGTGGCTCGGCAATGCCCTGCTGTACGAAGTCGATCAGCCAGCGTGTGCCGATGATCGAAAGATCGGCATTGGTGCCTGCTGAAATGTCGGTGGTCAGTTTCTGTAGAAGTACGTCCCATGGCACGATCTCGAAATTGAGCGTGATTCCAGGGTTTGCGGCTTCAAAAGCCTTTTTGACTTCCTCAAAGTATGGGCCGGTCTTCGAGCTGTATTCAGCGACCGTCATACGCACTTCGCCAGCCTGTGCCGCCGAACCAAGTGCCAGAATGCTCAATCCAGCCAAAAGGCTGGCCTTCCATTTATTAATAGACATTTTCCCGTTCCCTTGTTTGCCCATGCTTCATGTGAAGACGTTATAATTTTTGTTATTTTCTTACATTATCGGCAAATTTCGCGCTTTCAAGTAAAAAGTTTTGTTGCAAACTTACATTTTCACTTTTAGGCTGGTCTGAATAGTATGCACGTAAAGTGCTGTATAAAGGGGACGAGAGTGGAGCATTCAGGCGAATTTGCCGGAAAATCCGTACTGATTACCGGGGCCGGAGGCGGCGTCGGCACAGCGCTTGTGAAAATTTTTTCATCACGCGGCGCGAAAATTATCGGTTGTGATTCCAGTCTGGAAGTCATGCAGGCTGATAGTTTTTACAGCCGCCATGCATTCGATCTGCTTGACCGCAACACGCTTCAGTCTGTCGTAAACACCATCATAGATGCTGATGGTGTGCCGGATATTGTGATCAACAATGCTGGATGGACCCGGGCTGAATCATTTGACGAACTGGATCAGGCGCGAATCAATCAGGAGATTGATCTTAATCTGACCGGAGTCTGTTCATTTTCTGCGGCACTGGCACAGAAAATGGCGGCGAGCGGCCGTAGCGCTTTTGTTTTTATATCATCGGTCAATGCGCTCTCGCATTTCGGCAATCCAGCCTATGCGGCGGCTAAGGCTGGCATCAATGCTTTTGCTCGTGCTCTTGCGGTTGAATATGGGCAACACGGATTGCGTGCCAATGTCGTTTGTCCGGGTTCAATTCATACCCCGGCATGGGATCATCGGATTGCGAAAGACCCAGCCGTTCTTGACAAGCTCAAGCGGCTTTATCCGCTGGGTCGCATTGTCAATGTTACTGAGGTGGCCGAAGCGGTCGCCTTCCTCGCATCGGACCGGGCATCCGGCATAACGGGCACAATTCTGCCTGTTGATGCTGGGCTTATGGCTGGTTGCAGACCTTTTATTGAAGATATCTTAGGTGGGAACTGAGTGATGAAAAATGTTTCCCTGCGTGGAATTACCAAATCTTTCGGACAGATGAATGTTCTGGATCGCGTTGATCTGGAGATTGAGGACGGTGAGTTTCTGGTGCTCGTTGGTCCGTCTGGCTGCGGTAAGTCCACACTTTTACGTATGGTCGCGGGACTTGAACCAATTTCCGGTGGCGATCTCATTATTGGCGGTGAACGCGCCAATGAGCTGCCACCGCAAAAACGCAATATCGCGATGGTGTTTCAGTCTTATGCACTTTTCCCGCATATGACGGCACGGGAGAATATCGGTTTTGGTCCACGCATTCGGGGCGAGGATAGTTCGACCACGGCGACGAAAGTGGACAAGGCTGCATCTATTCTCAATCTGCATTCTTATCTCGACCGTTATCCGCGCCAGCTTTCCGGCGGTCAGCGCCAGCGCGTTGCGATGGGGCGAGCGATTGTACGCGAACCTTCGGTGTTTCTGTTCGATGAACCTTTGTCCAATCTTGATGCTCAGTTGCGTGTGCAGATGCGTACCGAAATCAAGGCGCTGCATCATCGGCTGAAGTCGACAGTCATCTACGTGACACATGATCAGATCGAAGCCATGACGATGGCTGACCGTATCGTGGTGATGAACCAGGGCAAGATTCAGCAGATCGGCGCACCACTTGAACTCTATGACCGACCCGCCAACAAGTTTGTGGCAGGGTTTATCGGCTCACCATCAATGAGCTTCATTCCCGGTGAGGTGATTGAGGGCGGCAGGTTCCGCACGACTGACGGCGAAGAGATTGCTACCCCGGGACGCAAGACATCGGAACGTGGCGCAGAACTGGGTATCAGGCCGGAAAATTTCATCGTCGCGAAAGACGGCGGAGGGCTCACGCTTGCTATCGAGGTCGTCGAACCAACAGGCCCGGAAACCCATGTTTATGGGAAAATTGCTGGTGAATCTGTGCGAGCAGTATTCCGTGAGCGTATTCACCTTGCCCCGGGAGAGCGAGTCCCTGTAACGGCAAAGCCCGAACACATTCATCTCTTTGATAAGGAAAGCGGTTTACCGCTGTAATTCTCGTATGAGCAAGGTTGCAGACATCATCACAAGGCTTCATGCCGCAGCACAGGAAGGGTCAAAATCTGACCGTCGACTGGCTGCATTGGTGTTGTCAGATCCTGATTACGCATCCAAAGCCGCTATATCTGAAATAGCGGCTCGGGCCGAAGTAAGTGAGCCGACGGTCACGCGATTTTGTCGTGGTCTGGGCTGCGATGGTGTCCGTGATTTCAAGTTTTTTCTGGCACAGGCGCTGGCAATTGGTGGTCAGTACCTGACCGCAGAAGCGCCAGCCCGCGATGTTCGCGAAGCACGTATCGCTTCCGCGGTTACAGAGGCAGCAGTTGCCGCCATTCATCGTGCCAGTGATAATCTGGACATGTCTGTTGTCATGAAAATTGCGGAACGGATTGCTGTTTCAGGCTCGGTGCTTTGCGTTGGTTCAGGCGGCATCTCTTCAATGATGGCGACAGAATTGCAAAACCGACTGTTCCGACTGGGTATTCCGGTTCTGGCGCAGGTGGATGGGCAGTTACAGCGCATGTATGCAGCCGTTGCAACGCGTGAGACAACGGTGATTGCGTTCTCCGTGTCAGGTTATGCGCGCTCTGTAGTCGAGGCCATTTTGGTGGCCCGGCAATATGGAGCGGAGACGGTTGCAATCACCGCACAAGGTTCTGATCTTGCAAAGGCCGCCAATACGGTCATTCCGTTTCAGGCCGTTGAAGACGGCAACTTGTATAAGCCGACATCGTCCCGTTTTGCTTTGATGGCAATACTGGACATGATTGCAACTGCGACGGCTGAAGTTCATGGGCCAAAAGTGCTTGAGAGCCTGCGACGCATCAAGCACAGTTTGAACACACTCAAGATAGACGATCCGCGCTTGCCCCTGGGTGACTGATGGGAGACTGACCAATGACACGGCCTAAAACTGTCCACGAAATTGATACTCCAGCAATTCTGATTGATGTTAATCGTGTGCAAGCCAATATCATGAAGGCGCAAGCTCATGCCGATGCTGTTGGTGTGAAGCTGCGTCCACATATAAAGACGCATAAACTACCGTTCTTTGCGCGACGCCAGCTTGAGGCGGGCGCGGTGGGGATTACGTGCCAGAAGCTCGGCGAGGCTGAGGTTATGGCAGATGCGGGAATTGTCGATATCTTTCTGCCTTATAATATTCTGGGCAAGGAGAAGCTCGACAGACTCTTTTCTCTTCATCAGCGCATCACGATCTCTGTCACCGTCGATAATTCTACGAGTCTCGAAGGATTGGAAAAGCGCTTCACCAATGAAGGGCGCCCGCTCAAGGTGCTGGTTGAATGCGATACTGGCATGGGACGCTGTGGTGTTCAGGCGCCAGAAGAGGCGCTGGAACTCGCGCGTCAGATCGATCAGAGCAAGGGGCTCAGGTTTGGTGGGCTGATGACTTATCCGGCGACCGGCAAAGCGGAGCAAGCCGAACAATGGCTTGTTGAGGCACGTGATGTGCTGGCTGCGAACGGTATCCAGTGTGAAACCATTTCAAGCGGTGGCACGCCAGATATGTGGCGCTCTCCAAAGGAAAGTGTGATCACGGAATATCGGCCCGGCACCTATATTTATTTCGACCGTTATCAAGTTGGCCACGGCGCAGCAACGCTCGATGACTGTGCATTGACGGTGTTTTCAACAATCGTCAGCCATCCAACACCCGATCGTGCAATCATTGACGCCGGCTCAAAGTCACTTTCCAGCGACACGCTTGGGCTTGCTGATTTCGGTGAACTGGCTGGAAGGCCAGATGCACGTATCACAGGCTTGAGTGAGGAACATGGCACGCTCAAGGGCGATATCGCAGGATTGAAAGTAGGTGACAAGGTGCGGGTTATTCCTGACCATGTTTGCGTTGTTTCAAATCTCTTCGATGAAGTGCATCTCATCTCGGGCGACGATGTTATCGACATATTGCCGGTGGCTGCACGTGGAAAGCTGAAATAATAATGGGGACCAGTATGAAAGATGCCGTCAATCCATTTGCAGGCGATAAGGATCGTGAGCAGATTTGGGAAATGCTTGTGCGCCGCGATATCAAGGCGTTTGTAGGTCAGAACTGGGCACTTGTTGCTAATGATTTTGATGAGGCGCGGTTCCTGGGCATTCATGCCCATGGTGATGCTAATCCAGATAAATGGAACGCGGCCTTTCCAACGCTGACCGCTTATCGCGATGAATGGTTACGACAGGCTGCCGACAGCGCTGCGACTGAATATGCCGAATCTCTGGCTGATGGCGTGTTTCGTGCAACGAATCTCAGCGTGATTGATATTGATGGCGATGTTGCTATTGCGCGTAAAAAGTTCGATGGGACTATCGCCAAGGCAGATGGAACGCATGATCGACTGAATTGGCAGACACTTTATTTTTGCCGTCGACACGGTGAATGTTGGCGCATTACCGGCTTCATTGGATATATGGTTAATAGCTAATTTATCCCGGTTCGAGCGGGAGGATTTTAAGGGCGCGGATCGCTTGATCAGCGCCCATTTTTCTGGCAAATGACGTCAGATAAGGCAAAAGTATAATCATACAAATTTACTGCAATTAAGCGAAATTATATTCTACGAATACCAAATTGCCTCATGTCGCAGCTAATTGCATATTTGTCGCAGCTCGCTCGTGTGCAGCGCTTTCACAGGATTACTATTATTGGCAGACTGGCCGGCTATTTCTCATAATCGGATACGTCGGCCAGTTCGCATATTTCGTCGCGCAACCCATCAAAAACAAACAAGGGGACGGGTCGCGCAAAGATGAATCCGTGACTGTGGGTGGACATGTCTGGAAATGGTCTATATAAATACGCCACACCAATCGCTAATCATTCTCTGTGGGTCGTTCGCTGCCTGCAAGTTGCGCATGTCCAATTCGCGCAAGAATGAAGAAATAATGACGTTAAAAAGGAGCTTAAACCCGCCAGCACAGCGGGGTTAAACATAATGCATGGTATTTTATACAAGGAAGATAGTATGAAGTCGCCTGCTAAGACAAAGATAAGCTTAAGTAGCGTGTTTAAAGTCTTCGGCGACGATCCGGAGCGCGCAATGCAGGAATTGCGTGCAGGTAAATCAAAGGCCCAGATACATAGCGATCATGGTGCCACAATCGGCGTAGATGACGCGACCTTCGATATTAAAGAGGGCGAAGTATTCGTCATCATGGGCCTCTCAGGCTCAGGTAAATCCACACTGCTGCGCTTGCTCAATCGCCTTATAGAGCCGACTTCCGGTTCCATCGAAGTTGATGGTCGTGACATTGTCAAAATGTCGAAGCGCGAGCTGATCGACCTCCGTCGCCGCGACATGAGCATGGTGTTCCAGTCTTTTGCGCTGCTGCCCAATCGTACGGTGTTAAACAATGCCTCTTTTGGCCTTGAAGTGGCTGGAATGGGTGAAGCTGAACGCCATGAGAAAGCATTGAAAGCTCTTGCGGCTGTGGGGCTCGAACCTTACGCCAATAGTATGCCAGACCAGCTTTCGGGTGGTATGAAGCAACGTGTTGGACTTGCGAGAGCACTTGCGAGTGAGCCGACAATCCTCCTCATGGACGAAGCATTTTCAGCGCTTGATCCTTTGATCCGCACTGAAATGCAGGATGAGCTGAAACGTCTTCAGGCTGAAAACAGTCGTACAATCATTTTCGTGAGCCACGATCTCGATGAGGCGATGCGAATAGGCGACCGTATCTGCATCATGCAGCACGGCAAGGTTGTTCAGGTTGGAACGCCAAACGAAATCGTTTCTTCGCCAGCCAATGATTACGTCCGTTCATTCTTCCGCAACGTCGATGTTTCACGCGTCTTCAGGGCGTCGGATGTCGCGCGGGATGACGAATTGATCATGTTCGATTCAGCACAGTTGACCTCGGCCCTTGAGCGCCTTGATGCGAGTGGGCAGACATATGGTGTCCTGCTTGACGCTGACAGGATTTATCGCGGCGTCATTACCCGTGATGCTCTCGCCAATGGCAGTTTTAAACCGGGTGATGATCAACTCGACAGCGCCGCTGCCATACAGGCTGACGCGCCACTCTCCGGGCTTTTGATGCGTGTTGCTGAAAGTCCATGGCCGGTGCCGGTGACAGACCGGAACAACCGTTATCTCGGGGCTATTAGCAAATCAGCACTGCTTGAAACGCTTGGCCGCGCTGGCTGATTTCCACCACGCTTAGGCCTGCAGGGCAAAAAGCCCGGCATTTAATAGGTCAGCAATTAATAGGATTGGTCCAATCCAGAGGCAACAAGATCTGAAATGGACGGTAAAATATGGATTTGAATTTTAGTATTGGCGGATGGGCAGATGTGGTGGTCAACTACATTCTCGACCACTTTACTCCAGCGCTGGATATGATCGCCGCCACAATTGGTTTCGTCACTGACGGAATTCAGGATGCGCTTCTTGCCATTCCGCCTGTGGTGGGTATCGGAATTCTCACCTTGCTCGCGCTTTGGCGTGTGGGTTGGAAGTTTGCGATTTTCACAACACTCGCCCTGGCGCTCATAATTCACATGGGGCTGTGGAATGGCACAATGGAAAGCCTGTCACTCGTGCTGGCTTCCACATTTATCGCCGTAGTTATCGGCATTCCGCTTGGAATTGCGATGGCGCGCAGCGATGCGGTAGCCTCAATCGTACGCCCGATACTTGATCTGATGCAGACGATGCCTGCATTCGTGTATCTCATTCCGGCAGCGATGTTTTTTGGACTTGGTGCCGTACCGGGTACGATTGCAACGGTGATTTTTGCGATGCCACCCGTGGTGCGTTTGACCAACCTCGGTATTCGTCAGGTAGATGCTGAGTTTGTCGAAGCGGGTCTTGCGTTCGGCTGCACATCGCGTCAGCTGCTCTACAAAGTACAGCTTCCCAATGCCATGCCTTCAATCATGGCGGGTATGAACCAAACAATCATGCTGTCGCTTTCGATGGTGGTTATCGCATCGATGATTGGTGCTGGTGGTCTCGGAAACACGGTCCTTACAGGTATTCAGCGCCTCGATGTAGGCAAGGGCTTTGAGGGTGGTCTCGCCGTGGTCATTCTGGCCGTCATTCTCGACCGCATTACACAAAGCTTTGGCAAAGGAAACTCCGGGGGCTTGTTGGGCTTCTTCAAAAGGCTGTCCTTCATGAAAAAGACGGCGGGTGAGCAGTCCTCATCTGCCCTCCGCAAGCAAGAAGTATGAATACAACGCATTTCCAGCAAAAGTGCGTGAGCCTTTTGCGTTGGATAATGCGCGCAAACACATAGATTGAGCGGTTACTGCGTATTTATCTTTGCTGTGGCCGCTCAAATAAACGGGAACGACAGTTAATCTGAAAAGGAGAAGCCATGTTAGGAAAGCTAACAAAATTCGGTCTCGCAGCAGTGGTTGCAGGCAGCATGACTGCCGGAGCGGCTTTCGCGCAAGACAGCAAAACAGTCAAAATCGGCTGGGCTCCATGGTCTGACGCAGAGTTTGTGACCAAACTTGCCGCGAAACTTATCGAGGATAAACTTGGTCAGAAAGTTGAGCTGGTGCAGACTGATGTTGCACCGCTTTATCAGGGCGTTAGCCGTGGCGACATCGATGCGATGATGATGGCCTGGTTGCCAGAAACTCATGCGGATTATTATAAGCGCGTCGAAGACAAGGTCGAAAACCTCGGCCCTCTATATGAAGGCGCGAAGCTCGGCTGGATCGTTCCGGACTATATTCCTGAAAGTGAAATCAGCTCGATTGAAGATCTGAAAAAGCCGGAAGTTCGCGAGAAGCTGAAGGGCGAAATTCAGGGCATCGATCCGGGTGCAGGTTTGACCCGTCTGTCGGACGAAGCGATCAAGAAATATGGGCTGGATTACAAGCTCAATATTTCCAGTGAAGCAGCAATGTTGACGACCGTCGACCGTGCGACACGTTCCGATGGCTGGTTTGTTGCCACGTCATGGAGTCCGCATTGGATGTTCGGTAAATATAAGCTGCGTTATATTGCTGATCCGGAAGGCGCATTGGGCGGCGCTGAACACGTCGACGCGATTGCGCGTAAGGGCTTCACGGAAGACAACCCTAAGGCTGCCGCGTTCCTTGCCAAGATGAGCATTCCGATCAACGAGCTGGAAACAGCAATGTTTGAGGCACAGGAGACATCTTACGAGAAGGCCGTCGACAAATACATTGCCGACAATCCTGATCGGATCAAAGAATGGCTTGCTGAGTAAACAAGCTCACAGTTTGCTGAATAAAACAGAGCCCCGGTACATGCCGGGGCTTTTGCTTTTATCATGATGAGTAAAATGAAAAGGAGCAGGCTCCTCCCCAAGAACCTGCTCCTTAATGCATCGCCCCCCGCCAAGGGTTGGTCGATGCTTGACCTGATGCTGTCAAGATTAGGACTTACTCATTGAGCCCACTAAATCTTGTGTTGGCAACTTTAACGCACGTTTTATTGTTGATGCAACCACATTCTTGCTTTTCTTGTGCCAAATTTGACATTTTTAGGCTGTAACGGAAAAGCTGTTATTTCTACGAGGCCTTCATTCAAGTCCGCATGCGCGCAGAAACAGTGTCGAGACTTCCTTTTCGATGCGATCAAGGTCCAGCGGCTCGTCCGTGCTCAGCTGCATCATGCTACGTACCTGCGTTTCAAAATCTGCATAATGCTGTGTGACAGCCCATATATGCATTTGAAACAGGAGCGGGTCGACCGGCTTGATGCGACCATCATCCACCCAGGACTGGATCAGCTTGACTGCATTGTGCGTGGCACTGACATGTTTTGTCCAGTGACGGCGGAGATACGGCGCGCCATTGGCAATTTCGGTCGTGAATAACCGTGAGGCCTTGGGGTTTTTCTGGCTATAGACGAGTTTAGCGCGAATATATTGCCGGATTACTTTGGCCGGGTCCTGCTCGGTGCTGGCGCCCAGAAAAATTTCTTCCCACTCGTCAAGAATGAAGACAATAATGTCTTCGTAGAGCTCTTCCTTGCTGGAAATATAGTAGTGGAGTTGTGGCTTGGTGAGGCCTGCGCGATGCGCGATGCCCTGCGTGGATGCGCCCACCAGTCCTTTTTCAGCAAACTCATCAATAGCGGCCGTGCGGATCGCGCCAAGAATGCGCCGCCTGCGGTCGAGAACCTTGTCCCGTCCGGTCAGCTCTGTATCGTCATTCTCGTCTTCAATCATCTTATTTGCCAGCCAAGAATAAGAAGGGAAGCCACATTGCGGCTTCCCGATTTGGTTTCGAGCATAATCTGACCGAAGGGAGATGAGGCTCGACGAGATTATGCTTCATATAAAAGACGTTAGAGCGCCTGCCTGTTTTAATCAGAGCGACGCTCTAAGGCGCTTATTGACCCAGTTGCTTCTTGATGTCGAGACCTGCACCTTTGTTCACGAAAGTGTCGGTCGCAACCTTGCTCATATCCAGTTCTTCGCCACTGATGATGCCCGATTTGCGGGCAAGCTCGTAGAACGCCTTGACGCGGTTCATGTCGATTGCGCCGATGCCTTTTTCCAGCGTGTCACCACTGTCGATGAGCTTCAGGTCCTTGAGACGTGCAAGTTCCGCATCCAGCGTTTCCTTGCTCATATCCGCGTTATCCTTGAGGATTAGCTCATAAGCCTTGCTGTTGTCGCCGTAGAGGAAGTTGGTCCAGCCTTCGATGGAGGCCGTCACAAAGCGCTGCACCAGTTCTGGGTTCTTTTCGACCAGATCCTGACGCGTCTCAATGGTGTTGGCATAGGTGCTGTAGCCCTGATCGGCGAGCAGGAAGGTCGTGACCTTGGCACCTTCCTTTTCGGCATAGATAGGCTCGGCAGTCGCATAGGCCTGCTGAACGGTTTTCTTGTCGCTGAGGAACTGAGCCAGACTATAGCCATATGGGCGAAGCTGCTCGTCCTTGAAGCCGAAATCTTTTACCAGCCAGGGCCAGAATGAGAACTGACCATCCTTGGAAATCAGGATCGTCTGCGCATTTGCCAGATCTTTGAAGTCCTTATATTCGCCTTCATGCGCCATCAGTGCCTGCGGGTCTTTCTGATAGAAAGCCGCGATGACAGTGGTTGGTACACCATTGGCGACATTGTTGAACGACAGAAGCAGATTGCCGGCCAGCAGAAAGTCGAGACGTCCAGCAGCAAGCATTGGACGGTTGTTGACCTGTGGCCCACCCATTTCGATCTTCACATCAAGACCGTATTTCTCGTAAGTGCCGTCCGCAACTGCCTGATAGAAGCCGCCGTGGCCAGCTTGCGCCAGCCAATTGGTGCCGAGCGTCACCTGATCGAGCGCATAGGCCATTTGTGCGGAAAAGCCCATCGAGAGTGCGGCCAGCGCCGCAACAAGTGTCTTTTTCATTTTTGTTCCCCTGTTAGTTTTTTAAGGCCATGTCGGCTGTCCAGCCGCGGGTTTTACCCGGATTGAGCAGACCGTAAGGATCTGCCTGCTTTTTGAACTCTATTTGAACGCTATCGATTTCCTTCATGCCGCCATCTTCAATCGTGTAGGCATGTGGATCATAGATATCGCAACCATCGACCTGCTCAAGTTCTTCGATGAGGCGATACATTTCTTCGCGTCCCTCAAAGCGTACGAGTGGGAGTGCGAAAATCTGCACTTCGCCCTCAAGGCGCGCCATTTCGTGATGCATATATTGCGTTTCGCTATAGCGTTCGATCTGGCGATTGACCAGCGCCACATCAAACGGGCGAGGGTAGGCAACCTGCAGATAGGTCCAGCCCGGTTCAGCTTTCAGTGCCTGAAGGGTTGTATGGTTCCAACCACATTCATAAGCAGGCTGAAGGCCGGCCTTGTGCAATTCATCGAGCGTCATCGAGAAAGAGACCTTGCCGCCGAATTGGATTGCGAGAGCTTCAAAGCGCGCGACTTCCTCTGGCGCAATCATCGCAAAAACTGCATCCTTGTCGGATGGGAACAGCTCGCCGAATTTTGTGTAGAAACGTGCAAAACGACGATCGACGGTCGTTAAAAGATAACAATCGAGACTTTCTTCAAGTGCCTTCAGGCAGAAGTTCAGTGTGGCCTCATAAGTATCGAATAATGCGGCAGTATGTACCCATTCGGTTGCCTTGGTCAGGCCAATTTCGAGCTCCAGAATGATGCCATTGGTGCCATAGGCATGCTGTACCTTATGGATATCGCGGCCTGTCAGTTCGATAATTTTAGGCTCGGGTTCAACCGTCAGAACCTTAACCGAATAAACATTTCCATCGTCGCGCAACATGCCGTGGCGAAGTGAACCAATGCCGCCTGAACCGCCCGAGAAAAAGCCGCCAATAGTGGCAATACGGCGGGTTGATGGATACATCAGCAATTCCTGACCCGTCTCGCGCACAGCATCGTCAAGGCGCGAAATACGTGCGCCGCCCTCAACGCGAACCTTGCCCGGCTCGATTGCGATGATGCGGTCGATTTTAGTCATATCGAGGATGACGCCGCCTTCAAGCGGAACGCATTGGCCATAATTGCCGGTGCCGCCACCGCGAACGGTGATCGGAATGCGAAGCTTCGCTGCAGCCGCTGCGACGCGGCGCACTTCATCCTGATCTTTCGGGATAACAACGAGATCGCCCAGATAATGACCGATATCTTCGGTCAGGATCGGGCTATACCAGAAGTAATCCCGGGAGCGCAATTCGACCTGCTTTGGGTCGTCATAAATGCGGATGCCTTCGATTTCGGCGCGAAATGCTGCCCAGTCATAGATGCGCTGTGGTGCGACAGAATTCATGGGGTTCTCCGATTAAATTATAGTTCCATCACGCCAGATGACGCGACGCGCCTGCGGACGGCTGATGAGGTCGTTAATGTCTGTGGCGTCATGCCAGATGAAATTCGCAGGCCCGCCCTCTGAGAGCGCCTGAATGCGGTCACTTCCGATGAAGCGGGCGGGTAGGGTGGTAACGCTGTCGAGCCATTCATCCGGCTCGAGGTGGCAGACCGGGGCTGCGAGGCGCAGAACCGAAAGCGGATCGTAATCACCGTAAGGATAGAAAGCGTCGCGCACATTGTCTGAGCCAAGCATGGCTTCCATGCCTGCCCGACGTGCTTCTTTGAGCGGGGCAACACCACGCAGGCGTGGTGATTTTCCGCCAAGTCTGTCCTGCAGATAGAGATTGGAGGTTGGTAGCGAAACAAGGGCAGTTCCTGCGTCAGCAGCAGCATTAAGAATGCGGCTGAGTTCTTCAGGCGAACGCAGTGAAAGCGAACAGGCATGACCGCAAAGAACGCGTCCGCTCATTTTGTGGCGTTTGGTTGCAGCCACGATCAGCGAGAAGCCATCAGCTTCTGGTTCAAGCCCTTCATCGACATGAAAGTCGAGTTTGAGACCGTGTTGAACTGCCAGACGAAACATTGCTTCGATTTTGGCTTCCAGATCGGCATTGCGATAGAAGAAAGCACCGAGAACGCCGCTATCTTTTGCCACTCGTTCGGCAATCGCAGCTCCTGCGTCAAGCACGATATCGCCATGGATAAGTGCTGCAAGTTCCAGATCGATGCGGTCTTTCCACTCGTCGCGCAGCTCATTCAGAACTGGCCAAGCGGTTGGCATTTCAGGTGTTGTCCAATCGATATGGCTGCGCATGGCACCAACGCCTTGCGCAAAGGCTGCTTCAAGTCCTTGCGTGGCACGTACCCGAATATCGTCGGCGTTCCAATGCTCGCGATCGACATTCATCAGGTCAATAGCATCAAAGAGACATTCGACCTTGGCGCGTCCCTTTTGAGCGATACGCTCGATAGTGAAAGTCTTGTCGAGATGCACATGTGCATCGGCGAGCAGCGGAGTTGCGAAGCCGCCTCCTGTCGCCTGTGAAGGCGTAAGCGATGCAATGCGACCAGCATCAATGCCGATGTCGTAATGACCGCTGAGGCCAGCTATGGCCACGCCTTTCAGAAACTCAGTGCTCCCAGTCTTATCGCTCACGTCGGATCTCACTTTCATGCCAGCGTCCAAGGACAAGGCGCGACAGCCAGCTTGTGATGAGGAAGATCACAATGCCGAGCAGTGAAACGAGAAACAGTGCGGCAAACATACGCGGAATTTCGTTGCGGAAGCTCGATTCCAGAATACGCGAGGCAAGGCCTGTGCTTTGACCAGCACTGCCTGCAACGAATTCAGCTACGACTGCGCCGATCAGCGACAGCCCACCGGCGATCTTGAGAGCGGCCATAAAGTAAGGCAATGCACTTGGCGCAAGCAGGTAGCGCAGACGCTGCCAAGGTGATGCCCGATAGAGCTTGAACAAATCGCGCAGATTATGATCGGCACTGCGCAGACCTATGACTGTGTTCGACAGGATCGGAAAAAAGGCGACGATCCATGCGCAGATCAGCAGCGCCGAAAACGTATCCCGCACATAGATCAGGATCAGCGGTGCGATAGCAATGACAGGCGTGACCTGAAGAATGACCGCGAACGGGAAGAATGCCATTTCAATCGGACGAGACAGGGCGAAGATCATACCAAGCAGAACGCCGCCAACGATAGCGCAGAGCAGCGAAATCAGCGTAAGTTTGACCGTGAACCACATAGACGTCATCAGCGACGGTCCGTCTTTCACCAGTGTCTCGGCGATGAGCGACGGCGCAGGGATGAGATAGTGTGGCACCTCATAGAAGCGTACAAGCCCCTCCCAGATGCCAAGCGCGATGATGATTGCAAGCGTCGGCATGATGATGCGCAAATTGCGATCTCGGCGGGCGAGGCGATGTTGTTCTGAATTAAGGACCGGCAGTTCGGTTTGCATCTGGTTCATTTTCGCGCCCTCAATGGTCTATATCTTGAGACGAAAGCGTCGCCGTCAGTGCATCAGAAACTTCGGCACAATATTTGGCATAAGGCTCTGTGGTGCGATAGTTTTCCGCGCGGGGATAGCTGCCCTCAATAGCGATATCGGCAACCACCCGTCCAGGACGTGCTGCCATGACAATAACGCGATTGGACAGATACACAGACTCGTAAACGCTGTGCGTGACGAAGATCACCGTCAGTCCATGTTCTTGCCACAGCCGCAACACGTCATTGTTGAGCTTGAAGCGGGTCATTTCATCCAATGCCGCAAAAGGCTCATCCATAAGCAAAAGACGAGGACGCGTGACCAGTGCACGGGCTATAGACACACGCATCTTCATGCCGCCGGAAAGCTCGCGCGGATAAGCATTTGCAAAGCGGGATAGGCCGACTTGCGTCAGCACTTCTTCCACGCGGGGCGTGGCTTCCTTGCGCGAAAGGCCGGAAAGACGAAGCGGGAGATAGACATTGTCGAAAACACTAGCCCACGGCATCAGGGTTGGTTCCTGAAACACGAAACCAATATCCTGTGCGCCAGCCGGGCCTTTGCCCGGTGCGTGGCCGTTGACATGGATGTCGCCTGCGGAAATGGATTCCAGGCCCGCGATCATGCGCAGAGCCGTGCTCTTGCCGCAGCCCGATGGACCGAGAAAGCTAACGAACTGGCCTTGTTCGATTCTGAGCGACATATCGCTCACTGCCATGACACCAGTGCCGTACTGCTTGTAGACGCCGTTGATATCAATCAGGGAAGATGGAGCTTGCGAGTTGGGGACCACGCTCATCCTCCTTACCACGCAGGTTTGTTGGCAAGCCACGAAAGTGGTGCACGTTCGATTTCATCCAGCACTTCGACCAACCGCTTGGCGGCGAAATCAATGGTCTTGCGGCCCTTTTCGGCTGTGGCAAGTGTTGCATCACCCGCCGCACCATACGGATTGATATCCTGTATCTGCCAAGCGGGCTTCGCGCCGCCACTCAGCGAAAGATGCTTGTATTCGTTTGCTAAAGTTTCCGTAAGTGTGCGGAAATCCTGCGCTTTCGACATATCAACCAGATCTGGATGCAATTCCAGCATCACAGAGGTCTCCATGTCACCGGCATGAATGCCGTGCTTGAGATCGTGTTCACTGTAGATACCTTCAGGCATGCCGAGCGCAAACCAGTTGACACTGACCACCATCATATTGTGCTTGATGCGCAGCTCTCTCGCGACGATATCCATGACACTGATCTGGCCACCGTGACTGTTGAGCAGCACCATCTTGCGCACGCCGCTCGCGGCTACACAATCGCCAATCTCGCACCACATACGGATGATCGTTTCAGCAGAGAAGGTCAGCGTGCCGGGATAGAGGCTATGCTCATTGCTCTTGCCAATGGCCTGAGTTGGGAGAAACAGCGCGTGGCTTTCATCAGGCAGACGCGCGATGGTTTCCTTGACCATACCATCAACGATTGCCGCATCGACAGCGACCGGTAGATGAGGCCCATGCTGTTCAATCGCCCCCACAGGCAGAACTGCCACGAGTTTCTCACGATCGAGGCGTGAGAACGCTTCACTCGTATAATCGGACCAATATCGTTTCAAGGTGGCGCTCCTTGCTTGCTTTGAGGCTTGCTTTTGGGCTGGCTGCTGGCGATGGGCTGCATGCTGAAGCACAGAACTTACTAAACAATCTGACCGATCGGTCAAACTAAATGTTTAAAATTTCAAAGATGCGTGCAATTAAGGTGTGAATCCGTGACGAATTAGCCACGCGACAGCCCGACACATGATTATGATGCGCGGGAATTTTCCGGAGGTCCTATGGACAACAGATGCATTATTATCGGTGCGGGTCATGCTGGTTCGCAGGCTGCAATCAGCTTGAGGCAGGAAGGCTATGTTGGCGAAATCGTGCTTATCAACGATGAGCAGGACATTCCCTATCACAAGCCGCCTTTATCCAAATCCTATCTGAAAGCTCCCGAAAGCGGCATCCTGGTACTTCGCCCGGAAAACACCTATCGCGACAATAATATTGAGATGCTTTTCGGACGTCACGTGGATGGCGTTTCGCTGACTGACAAGACCATCACCCTTGACGAGGGCACCGTCCTTGCCTGGTCAGAACTGGTTTTTGCAACGGGTGCAAGGGCGCGTATTCCAGATGTGTCCGGCGTCGATCTTGACGGTGTTGTCACGCTGCGTCGACTGAGTGACGCCCGCCATATGGCAGAAATGATGCCGAATGTGCAGAATGTCGTGATTATCGGCGGTGGTTTTATCGGGCTTGAAATGGCGCATAGCGCGATAGCGCTCGGCAAGAAAACAGTGTTGATCGAGGCTGCTCCGCGCGTGCTGGGTCGGTCTGTTGCTACACATATTTCTGCACATGTCGAAGCGCGCAGCCGCGCTGCGGATATTACGCTTCTGACCGGGCTTGGGGTCACTTCTATCGAGGGTAAAAATGGGCGCGTGACAGGCGTAACGGCGGCAGACGGCACAGTTTATCCTGCGGATATGGTGGTGCTTGGCACGGGCGCTGTTCCAAACGTTGAACTGGCAATCCAAGCCGGACTTTCGATCGATAATGGTATCGTGGTTGATGAGCATTTGCGCACATCCGTCGAACATGTTTATGCGATTGGGGATTGCGTCAGCTACGATCACTTCCATGCCGGACGCCGCGTGCGTTTGGAATCGGTTCAGAACGCCACTGATCAGGCCAAGCATGTTGCGCGTTCGATTGTTGGTCGAGGGACTCCGTTTCGCGATGTCGCATGGTTCTGGTCTGATCAGGGTGACATGAAGTTGCAGACAGCAGGTCTTTCATTTGATGCTGATCGTCATATTTTGTCGGGCAATCTGGAGGATAATGCCTTTTCGGTATTCCATTTCGCTGGCGACAGACTTGTTGCGGTCGACTCAATTAATCGTCCAGCGGATCACATGATTGCTCGGCGTCTTTTAGCTGCAGGAATCAACCCGACAGAAGAAGACATTGCAGCAGGTGCAGCGCGCCTGAAGGAATTGCTTGCTTCCGCACCAAAGGTTTAAGGATTCACAATGACCGTTTTAAAACATCTGTTGCCTGCCGATATGGCCGCACCCTTTGCTGCCTATAGTCATGGTGTGAAAGTGAATACCGGAGCCGATCTGGTATTCTGTTCCGGTCAGCTTGGAATTGCGGCCGATGGCACTGTGCCGGAAGATGCAGGCGCGCAGGCTGAGTTCTGCTTTGAAAATATACGTCGTATTCTGCGCGATGCCGGTATGACACTCTCCGATGTCGTGCGCATCAACGCCTATGTAACAGATCGCGCTTATATGCGCCCCTACATGGATGTGCGTGACCGGTTATTTCCGCAGCCAGCACCAGCCTCAACATTGATGATCGTTTCCGGCTTTACGCGGGAAGAATTCAAGGTTGAAATCGAGGCCATCGCGGCACGCTGATACGATACCGCATCACAACAATGCGTATCGCCTTTGTCTGAAAGGAATGGTAGGGTTGTCCGACATCCTCCACTCCCTTCAGGCTCATTCATGTCTCAGTTAAAGTCCTCCGCTGCGCCGCGAGAAACATCGCCGCGTGCATCTGCAAGGTTGGCAGAATTTGCGCTCGCCATCGGCGGCTTCGGTATTGGCACCGGAGAATTCGCGATCATGGCGCTTCTGCCCGATATTGCGCGAGATCTGAATGTAACTATTCCGAGCGCCGGGCACCTTATCAGTTCCTATGCTTTGGGCGTTCTGATTGGTGCGCCTGTGCTGGCCGTTCTGGGTGCAAAACTCGACCGTCGCAAACTGTTGTTTTTACTTATGGGGCTTTTTGCTTTCGGCAATCTCGCCAGCGCATTTATGCATGACTATACCGGTCTTTACATAATGCGTTTTGTTGCGGGTTTTCCGCATGGTGCCTATTTCGGCGTGGCCTCGTTGGTTGCGGCCTCATTGGCAGAGCCTGGCAAGCGGGCGCAAGCCGTTGGCCGTGTTATGATGGGGCTCACCATTGCCACATTGTGCGGAACGCCTTTGGCGACATGGCTGGGACAAGCAGCTGGTTGGCGTGCGATGTTTGCAGCCGTGGGCTTGATCGCCATTCTCACAATGGTGCTGGTCATGATTTATGTGCCAAAGCAGCCTGCGGATGAAGGCGCATCTCCCTTGCGGGAACTGGGTGCATTTCGCCGCAAGCAGGTCTGGCTGACGCTTGGTATCGGCGCCATTGGCACAGGTGGGCTGTTTTCTGTCTTTACCTATATTGCTGCCACGGTGACGGAAGTTTCGCACATCGATGCAAAGTGGATGCCAATTGTTTTCGCTACGTTCGGTTTGGGTATGGTGCTCGGCAACGTCGTTGGCTCAAAACTAACCGACCGTTCTGTTATGGGGACGGTGGGAATGGTGTTGCTCTATGACATGGCGGTCATGCTGCTATTTCCATTGCTTATGCAGCATCCGGCCACAGCGTTTTTGAATATTCTGCTCGTGGGTGGTGGTTTTGCGCTCGTCCCAGCTCTACAGACGCGTTTGATGGATGTGGCTGCAGACGCACAGACACTGGCCGCAGCGCTCAATCATTCTGCGCTCAATCTCGCAAATGCAATTGGCGCATGGCTCGGCGGACTTGCTGTCGCGTGGGGCTTTGGCTGGACATCGACCGGAACTGTTGGTGCATTCCTGGCTGTTGCGGGCCTCGGCGTGTTCGCGTTGTCGATCGTTTTGGATCGTGCTGGGCGGGAAAAGGCGGCACTAGCAACGCAATGAAGTGCACAAAAAACAACACCCGTCGCAGGGGAGGCGACGGGTGTCGTTTAGGGTAAGACCGGATTGGGAGGAGGAGTTCCGGTCTTTATAATCACCGAGGCTAATGGGAGGAGGGATGCCCCGGCGATATCTGAGAAACTGTGAGGACCGCACAGTTTGTGGGGGCGCGGTCCAAAAAAAGGCTTTCTTACGAAGCCAGGTAGTTGGCGCTTGCCTTCCGAAATAAACGCAGCTTGTCCTAAAACCGCTTTACGCTTTTCGGAATTCGCTATCAGCGAGCAGCAGCCTTGCGTGCTACGAACGGAATTTCCGAAGGCATGATGCCGAGGTCGTTCAGTTCACGTGGGCTCAGGCGGCTCAGTTCGTTTACTGTATTACGGTAACGGCGCCAGTTGTTGTACGAGCGGATCAGGTTCATTTCTCTCACCTAGTCAAAAAATCAAATCTCTTTGTTGCCAACAGCATATAGGTGGGTTGCTCTGAAAGTTGCAGAGACAGATTTGCATAGCTGCTGTGCAATTTAGCCTGTCGATTGCACGTCTTTTGCGCAGCTTGGTCATTATGTGATCACAATTGCCAATCCACATAGGCAAATCACCATACTCAAGGCATTTCGCTGCTCTAATCATTAATGAATCATGACAGGACAGTGAGATCCACTATCTTGATGTCGCGTGATAGAGAGTTTCCTCGTAACGCTCGACTGGGCGAAGATTTTGTCGCAAAAGTTCGGGAATTTGTCGGCTGAAGACAATAATCCGCATGACACCCAAATCGTATTGCTTTAAAGGGTGATACGTCGTGTGCAAGCGTGTGACTCTTAAGCAATCACATTCTTGTACTGTCTGTCTGCGGGAGAGCGCTTTTAAAGCCGCCGAAGGGGAAATCGCCCGAAATCTCTCAGGTACAAGGAACCGCAGACGGGTAAGGCAACTCTGGAAAGTCGGAGGAAACTCCGCGCCGAAGGTGTAAGTATGGCTCTTTATATAGCCATGCGAGTCTCTCAGGCCTGAGACAGAGGGGCACGAAGCAACCGCATTTCGCGGAGGCATACGTGCGACTCTGGAGTTGTTATGGGCGATACCGAATTTTTGAATACTCTGCCTTTACATGATCTGCATGAAGAAGCTGGCGCTCGCTTTGGCGGCTTTGCCGGATGGAATATGCCGATCACTTATCCGCTCGGCGTGATGAAGGAGCACCTTCATACCCGTGCGCATGTTGGTCTCTTCGACATTTCTCATATGAAGCTGATCGAAGTATCCGGCCCCGACGCCGTAGAGCTTCTCGCACAGGCGTGCCCCCTTGATCCGTCGGTCTTGGGTACTGGTCAGTCAAAATATACGTTCTTCCTCAATGAAAAAGGCGGCATCCTTGATGATCTGATCGTCACGCGCCTTGGTGATGATCGTTTCATGGTTGTTGCCAATGCAGGCAATGCGGAAGCCGATATTGAGCATCTTCAGGAAGAAGCCGCTGGCAAGGACGTAAAGGTCAATCCGCTTGACCGTGTGTTTATCGCCATTCAGGGGCCGGAAGCTGAAGATGTCATTAAGGATTTGGGACTTGCCGGTTCCGATCTCTCTTTCATGAACGGTTTTGAGCCAAAAGCTGGCTGGTTCATGACCCGCTCTGGCTATACCGGCGAAGACGGCTTTGAAGTCGGTCTGCCTGCCGACGAAGCGCGCGAGCTGGTGAAGAAGCTTCTGGCTGATGAACGCGTTGAGTGGATTGGTCTTGCAGCTCGCGACAGCTTACGCCTTGAAGCAGGACTTTGCCTGCATGGTCAGGACATTACGCCGGAGACAGATCCGGTTTCCGCTGGCCTCACCTGGGCTATCTCCAAGCCAGTGCGTGAGAAAGCAGTCTTCAACGGTGCACCAGCTGTGCTCGCAAGACTTGAGCAGGGCGTGGACGCAAAGCGCGTTGGCCTTAAGGCAGAAGGCCGCCAGCCAGTGCGCGCAGGTGTTGATCTTTTTGACGAGAGCGGCCGTCAGGTCGGCACTGTCACTTCGGGCGGTTTTGGTCCGTCCGCCGGTTTCCCGGTCGCCATGGGCTTTGTCGAGCTTAGCCTCGCAAAGCCCGGCACCCGCATTTTCGCTGAGGTACGCGGTAACAAGGTTCCCGTCGATGTCTCAGCACTTCCCTTCACACCCCATCGCTATCGCAAAGGATGATTTCCATGGCCAATATCCTGTTCACCGAAGATCATGAGTGGATCAGCGTCGAAGCTGGCGTTGCCACTGTCGGCATTACGATCCACGCACAGGAACAGCTCGGCGACCTCGTATTCGTTGATCTGCCGGAAGTCGGTCGCACTGTTTCCAAAGGCGAAGGCATCGTCGTTGTAGAGTCCGTCAAGGCTGCTTCCGACGTCTATGCGCCTGTCGATGGCGAAGTCGTAGAAGTCAACGATGCAGTGGCGAGTGATCCAGCTCTCATCAATCAGGCCGCAGAAGCCGCTGGCTGGCTGTTCAAACTGAAGCTGTCGGACGAAGGCCAGCTTTCGGGTCTTCTCGATAAAGCCGGCTACGAAGCACTGGTAGGATAAAATTATGACGCAACAGGTTCTTCCTTTTGTCGCCCGTCATATCGGGCCACGTGTGGAAGACGAGCGCGCAATGCTTGCAGCGCTCGGTCTTCCTTCCATGGAAACGCTGATCACGCAGGCTGTTCCGGCATCAATCCGGCTTAACCGCGCGCTTGACCTGCCAGCTCCGCTGAGTGAATCCGAAGCTCTCGCGGAACTCAATGAGATCATGGGTCGCAATGTGGTGAAGAAGAGCTTCATCGGTGCGGGTTATCATGGTGTCCATACCCCCCCTGTGATCCAGCGCAACCTGTTTGAAAATCCGGCATGGTACACGGCCTATACGCCGTACCAGTCGGAAATCAGTCAGGGCCGTCTGGAGCTGCTGTTCCATTTCCAGACACTTGTTGCTGAGCTTTCCGGTCTTCCGGTGGCCTGTGCATCACTGCTGGATGAAGCAACTGCCGTGGCTGAAGCTGTTGGCGTTGCCGTTCGTCATCATCGCGACAAGCGTGAGCGCGTTCTGCTTGCAGGCGATTTGCATCCACAGACTGTTGATGTGATCAACACCCGTGCCGAGCCGCTTGGCTGGCAGGTTGAAGCCGGAAGCACGGTTGACGACAACACAGCTGCTGTCGTTGTGCCTTGGCCGGATACGCGTGGCATTTATGGCGACTTTACCGCCGTGATTGCGGATGCGAAGGCAAAGGGCGCTCTGGTGATCGCTGTTGCTGATCCGCTGGCGCTGACCATTTTGGAAGCGCCTGCCAAGTGGGGCGCGGACATGGCTGTCGGCTCAATGCAGCGCTATGGCGTGCCAATGGGCTTTGGTGGTCCACATGCTGCTTATCTGGCAGTGTCCGAGCCACTGACCCGCATCATTCCCGGTCGTATTGTTGGTCAGTCGGTTGATGCACATGGCCGCGCCGCCTATCGTCTGGCGCTTCAGACGCGTGAGCAGCATATCCGTCGTGACAAGGCGACTTCGAACATCTGCACCGCACAGGCACTGCTTGCTAATATGGCTGCATCCTTTGCTATCTGGCATGGCCCGTCAGGCTTGCAGGCAATTGCAACGCGTGTGGCTGGTCTTGCCTCGCGCTTTGCTGCCGGCCTTAAGGCTGCTGGTATCGAGATTGCAGGTGACAGCCTGTTCGATACAGTTGCGATCAGGGTTGCCGGCAAAGCTCAAAACCTCGCCGACGAAGCCGACAAGGGCGGTCGTCTGGTCCGTATCATCGATGCAGATACAGTTGGCGTAACTTTTGACGAAACCTCGACCGAAGATGATGTTGCAGCGCTTGCCGTGCTGTTTGGTGCTAAGTCAGTAGGTAACGACGAATTGCTCGTTCCGGGTAATGGACGCGATCAAGGCTTCCTGACACAGGAAGTTTTCCATTCGCACCGTTCCGAGACCGAAATGATGCGCTTCCTGCGTCGTCTGGCTGACAAGGATCTGGCGCTTGACCGTGCGATGATCCCGCTTGGCTCGTGCACGATGAAGCTCAATGCTGCAGCAGAAATGATGCCGGTCAGCTGGAATACGGTTGCTAATCTGCATCCATTTGCACCAGAGGCGCAGACGACTGGCTATGCCAAGATGACGTCTGATGTCGAAGCATGGCTTTGCGAAATCACCGGCTTTGCTGGCGTTTCGCTACAGCCAAATGCGGGTAGCCAGGGCGAATATGCGGGTCTTCTCGCAATCCGCCACTATCACCAGTCGCGTGGCGAAGGGCATCGCAATATCTGCCTTATTCCATCATCAGCCCATGGCACCAATCCAGCCAGTGCTTCGATGGCTGGTATGAGCGTTGTCGTGGTCAATTGCCGTCCTGACGGCGATATCGATATGGATGATCTGAAAGCCAAGGCTGAAAAACATCGCGATAATCTTGCCGCGTTCATGATCACCTATCCGTCCACCTATGGCGTATTTGAAGAAGGCATCAAGGCTTTCTGTGAAATCGTCCATGACAATGGCGGTCAGGTCTATTTTGATGGCGCGAACCTCAATGCATTGGTTGGTCTGGGGCGTCCTTGCGATATCGGTGCCGATGTCTGCCATATGAACCTGCACAAGACCTTTTGCATTCCGCATGGCGGTGGTGGTCCGGGTGTTGGTCCTATTGGTGTAGCTAAGCACCTGGTGCCTTATCTTCCGGGTCACGTGGATCTGGGTTCCGAACATGCTGTTTCGGCTGCACCGTTTGGCAGTGCATCCATTCTGGTCATCACGTGGATGTACATCCGCATGATGGGTGGTGCAGGTCTCAAGAAGGCAACCGAGGCTGCAATCCTCAACGCCAACTACATCGCGCATCGCCTGAAGGATGCATATCCGATCCTTTACACCGGTGCGCATGACCGCGTGGCACATGAGTGCATCGTGGATACGCGTGTTCTTAAAGACAGTGCAGGCATCACCGTAGAAGATGTCGCTAAGCGCCTCATCGATTACGGTTTCCATGCCCCGACTATGTCTTGGCCGGTTGCCGGAACGCTGATGATCGAGCCGACAGAGTCTGAGCCCAAGTTGGAAATCGATCGTCTTTGCGATGCGATGATCGCCATTGCAGGCGAGGCCAAAAAGGTTGCTGACGGTGTCTGGCCAAAGGATGATAATCCGTTGACCAACGCACCACATACGGCAGGCGATACGCTGGCAACAGAATGGACTCACCCATATACGCGTGAGGAAGCTGTGTTTCCGGCAATCGCTCTCGGTGGCGATTTTGACACGACGGCAAAATATTGGCCGCCTGTCAGCCGCGTCGATAATGTGGGTGGTGACAGAAACCTTATCTGCTCCTGCCCACCGGTTGCAGCCTACGGCTGATATCACTGGCAGGTGGTATTTTAACACTTTGTAAAGTGACAGGTCGGAGCGGTACTCTATTGCTCCGACCGTAATAAAATTTCTTGGTTTCGCCGGGGGATTTTGTTCGTCGACGAAGTTCCGGATACTGGTTTTTCAAGCGAGTCTGGCGCTGAAAACACTGTGCTCCGATGCCAATTTTCGGAATGAGTATTCGTGTTATTTTAAGAGCGCTGCGGTAACGCAGCGCTTTTTATTTTTCACCGAAGTCTTTGAAATTTAGGCAAAAAAAGAGCCGGACTAAAAAGTCCGGCTAAGTTATGAAGGTGCCACAAGGGCAAACCTCCAGAGGGGAACACTTACCGCGCGCAATGGGAGGAGGCGCAAGCGGTAAGTACCTGTCATATGGATCAGTTAGCGCCATTCTTCAACCCCTGAAACGCGAAATTTTTGACCATTTCGGAAAATTCTGAAACTTTTCGTGGTTTTAACAAATTCAGATTGTTGATTGGTCAATTTTTGAGCTCTTATGCTGGCTCAGGGTGCTCCAAATCGAAACAATCTCCTGTTGTAAAGCTGATGCGACGGCGACTCTGCAATCAAGCCCCAAAGTTTTGCGGGTGTATTCGCACGGCCTGATGTCTAGGATATAATCGGGAATTGTCTGGCGTCGCTGCGAATGGGAGAGTTCATGGATTTGCGGCTGCTTCTACTTATGGTTATCGCCGGAATAGGATTCGGCGTTCTGGCAATTCATTTTTTGGGTGGAGGAACAAAGCGCAGCATTCTTGCAGACGATCAAATGGTCAAAGCGCGCTTTCATCTTGATTATCCTGAAATCGAAATTGGAGAGATTTGCTACACTGACGATCATAGCGCTGCATTTTTTCCGCTAAAAGGATTGGGAACAGGACTGGTTCATAGCGTTGGAGATCGCTTTTTGACGCGCTGCATGGCTGCATCAGACATTGTTGCCGTTGAGGAGAAGGGCAATGCTGAACTGGTATTGCACATGAAAGACTTCACATGGCCCAAGGCCAGGTTGGTTTTCAGTGATGCCGCTGATCGGAAGAAAGTGACAAATTGGCTATCGGTTCCATCCTGGGAGGGGAAGCCGCATGGATAACAATCCGGTATTCTTAGATGTGACTCGCGTCGCAATTCCGCTTTATGTACTCGGGATTCTAATCGAGCTGGTTGCGATCCGCTATTGGAAGCGGAAGGGGGAGTTCGAAACGCGAGATGCGCTGACAAGCCTGCTGATGGGGGCAGGGAATGTTGCAGCCGGATTGCTGCTTGGTTTCGTTTCCGTCGTTGCATTGCTGTGGGTATGGCAGTTCAGGTTCTTCGACTTAGGTCTGCACTGGTGGGTTTTCGTTGTCGCCTTTATTTTCGACGATCTGCGCTATTATTGCTATCATCGTATTGCGCACCGCGTGCGCTGGGTATGGGCCGAGCACGTCAATCATCATTCAAGCCAGCATTATAATCTAACGACTGCTTTGCGGCAGTCGTGGACTGGACAGATGACCGGCATGTTCGTCTTGCAAGTACCCTTGGTTCTACTCGGATTTCATCCAGCGGTGATTGCATTTGTTTACGGTTTTAATCTGATTTATCAGTTCTGGATTCATACAGAAGCCATCGGCAAGCTACCCCGGCCCATTGAGTATATCTTCAATACGCCGTCGCATCATCGCGTGCACCATGCCACGAACCCACGTTATCTGGATGCAAATTATGCTGGCACTCTCATCATCTGGGATCGGATGTTTGGTACATTTGTCGAAGAATTGCCGGAAGACATGCCGCGCTACGGTATTGTGAAGAATGTCGGCACGTTCAATCCCGTGCGCGTGGCTTTCCATGAATGGTTCGGCATGTTGAAGGACGTGTTCTCGCCGGGCCTGACCTTGCGCCAGCGTCTTCTATATATGATCGCCCCGCCGGGATGGAGCCATGACAGGAGCCGCAAAACATCCGAAGACCTGAAGGCAGATTACGTACGGCTCAATCCTTCCGAGGCAGGTAAACCCGGCCTGCCGGAGAAGTATAGCGGTTAAGCATATACAGCCTGCGATTGATTTCTATCAATGTCCATTTGTCACTGTGGTGGGCGAAATCGGCCACCTCCTATTTATTTTGGCGCATTCGACAAAGATGTATTTTGTTGGTTTCAAAGGTGGGAGAGTTTGATTGTCCACTAATATGCAGATTCCTAAGATCATGAAATAATTAGAATAATTCTAAAACATTCCCATCGTAGTCAACTTCATTTAGCTTGCAGCGACAGCCGCGTAGATATAGAAAGATGACCAATTGACGAAGGCTTGTGCCGGTTGTGAAGAGAGTCAATCAAGGGGCGGATTGATTATCTCTGTCTTTTGGATGAATTCGAATGCTCGTACCATTTCTCATAATGTTTCGCGAAGGCGTGGAAGCTGCGCTGATTGTTGGCATCATCGCGAGCTATCTCCATCAGACTGGACGCAGCGCCTGGATGCCGGTTGTTTGGATCGGTATTCTGCTGGCGCTCGCAATGTCGCTCGCGGTTGGCGCAATTCTGCAATTATTGAGCGCTGAATTTCCTCAGAAAGCACAGGAACTGTTTGAGGCGATTATCGGTCTCATCGCTGTTTTTGTGCTGACTTCGATGGTTTTCTGGATGCGTAAAGCTGCGCGTTCCATAAAGGCAGAGCTTCATCATTCCATTGATGCCGCCTTTGAAACGCCAACCCATAAGGGCTTCGGGCTCATTCTGATGGTGTTCTTCGCTGTGGCGCGTGAAGGACTTGAATCGGTCTTCTTCCTGCTTGCGGCTTTTCAGCAAAGCGAGGGTGCTGCGGCTCCGCTTGGCGCTTTGCTCGGCGTGCTATTGGCTGCAGCAGTCGGTTACGCCATTTATCGTGGCGGCTTGAAACTCAATTTACGGCGCTTCTTCCGCTGGACCGGCGTTTTCATTCTGATCATCGCAGCCGGCATTCTCGCGAACTCTGTCATGGCGTTCCATGAAGCGGGCATCTGGAACCATTTCCAGACGGTTGTGTTCGACACCAGTGAAATCCTGCCGCTTGACAGCACGCTCGGCTCGGTTCTGGCCGGCATCTTTGGCTATATCGCCACGCCAACGGTTAGTGAAGTCGTCGCCTATCTGGCTTTTCTGGTACCCGCGCTCATTCTCTTCCTGATGCCACCTTCTGCGCCAGCGCAGAAGGGTCAGCTCAAGCACAACGTTTAATCAAAGAGATTTTCCATGGCCAAGCCGCAAAAACCAAAGCCGACTGCACCATTTTCCCGTAATCTCGTTCGTGCGGTTTTGGTTCTGGCCATCGTGCTGGTACTTGGCGCCGGTGCTGCATTCTATTATGCATCGCGCGTTTCAGATAAATCGCGCCACGCTGATGGTGATGGCAAAGTGCAGATCGTTGTTAATGCAAAGAGCTGTGATCCTAACGAATTAACAGTTCCGGCTGGACGCACGGTCTTTGAGATTGTCAACAAATCTGACCGTTCTGTTGAATGGGAAATCCTTGATGGCGTCATGGTTCTTGAGGAACGTGAGAATATTGCACCGGGCTTCAAACAGACGCTTTCCGCAAAACTGTCGCCTGGCGAATATCAGATTACTTGCGGCCTCCTGTCCAATCCGCGTGGCAAGCTGATCGTAACACCATCTGCAAGCAGCGAAGCTGAAAAAGGCAAGCTGCCTTTGACGGCTTTCCTCGGTGCTTTGGCTGAGTATCAGATCTATCTCGCGACTGAAGTGGCCGAGTTCCAGAAAGCCGTTGCAACACTCTCCGATGCTGTTTCTAGCGGTAATATCGACGCTGTTCGGGCGGCTTATGCACCAGCTCGCGCTGCTTACGCTCGCATTGCTCCGGTTTCGGAAGCATTTTCCGATCTCGACACGGCTATCAATGCGCGCGCCGATTTCTTTGAAAAGCGGGAACAGGATCCGGCATTTGGTGGTTTGCATCGCATAGAATATGGGGTGTTCGAACAGAATTCTCTGGATGGTCTTCAGCCTGTTGCGGCGAAGCTCGTACAGGATGCAGCTGGTCTCAAAGATCGTATCCGTGCCTTGCGGATATCACCGGATCGTATGCTGGCGGGTACGTCATCAGCGCTTAACCGCTTTGCATCAACCGCTGGCGACGTCGGGGATGATCGTTACGCGCATACGGATTTGCAGGTATTCGCGGGACTTGTTGATGGTTCTGCAAAGACAGCGGATGTATTGCGTCCGATTGTCGTCAAGGTTGATCCCAAAGCTTTTGAGGGAATTGACGCGCAAGTAACTGCTGTAAAGGCGTTGCTCGCAGCGGGTAATGACAAAGCATATAATACGCTTTCCCCTGACGAGAAGGCGAAAATCAAGGACGGCGCGACTGCTCTCGCCGACCAGTTTTCAAAACTCCGCGATCAACTTGGAGTGGATTAATGACCAAAAAATTTTTGAAAAACGATAGTGCTGATAAAGATCAACCAGTTTCTCCTACGCGTCGCGCTCTTTTGCTTGGTGCAGGTGCAGCGGGTGTTGCTACAGGGGTTGCAAGTGTACTTGCGCCGCAAACAGCAAGTGCGCTTTCATCGGCCAACACTCTTTCAACGGAAAGTGTGACGAATGCTCCTGAAAGCGGCAAACTCCATGAAAATCAGCCGTTTTATGGGGTGCATCAGCCTGGTATCGTAACACCGCGCCCAGCCGCAGGCTTAGTGGCGTCATTTGATGTGCTGGCACGGGACCGGGCTGGTCTTGAACGGATGTTCAAGCTTTTGACTGAACGAGCAGCCTTTCTCATGAAGGGCGGAGAACCGCCAGCACTTGATCCAAAGTTTCCACCTTCTGATTCCGGAATTATGGGGCCTACAGTCACGCCTGACAATTTGACCATCACTGTTGGTGTTGGCAATTCTCTTTTCGATGATCGCTTTGGGCTGAAGCCCCTTAAGCCAAAGCAATTGCAGCGCATGACGGGTTTCCCCAACGACGCGTTGCAAAAGGATCTCTGTCACGGCGATCTGGTCATTCAGTTTTGCTCCAATACAGCCGACACCAATATCCACGCTCTGCGCGACATCATGAAGAACATGCCTGATCTCCTGATGGTGCGCTGGAAGCAGGAAGGCTCTGTGCCCGTGCAGCCGCCGCATTCGCCAAAAGCCAAGGAAAGCGCACGCAATTTCCTCGGCTTCCGCGATGGCTCGGCCAACCCGGATGCAGCCGACAAGGGCTTGATGGAAAGGGTCCTCTGGGTTCAGCCAGAGAAAGACGAACCAGAATGGGTGGCCCAAGGCAGCTACATGGTTGTTCGTCTCATCCGAAATTTTGTCGAGCGCTGGGATCGCACACCGCTACAGGAACAACAGACGATCTTCGGTCGTCACAAGGATAGCGGTGCGCCATTCGACGGCAAAACTGAGGCTGATGTGCCTGACTATTCCAAGGACCCGGAAGGCAAAGTTACCCCAATGGATGCTCATATTCGGCTGGCCAATCCACGCGATGCCAATGCCGAACAGCATCTGATTTTGCGGCGGCCATTCAACTATTCCAATGGGGTCACGAAGTCTGGACAGCTCGATATGGGGCTGCTGTTCATCGCTTATCAGGCCGACCTGGAAAAAGGCTTCATTACTGTTCAGAAGCGCCTCGATGGCGAACCTCTGGAAGAGTATATCAAGCCGATCGGCGGCGGTTATTTCTTCACGCTACCTGGCGTGAAAAATCAGGATGACTTTTACGCACGAGCACTCCTGCAGGCGAGTGGAGCGAATTTGACGTTTGATAAAGGCTGACTGCAAATGCTGGTTCAAACGTCAAATTCAAAAGTTCTACTCGTTTTAAAAGTTAGCCGTGGCCCATTCGATACTGACATTTGCTTTGCGGTTATCCCAGCGATAGGCAAACGTCAGTATCGGGCCACTGGTGGGCCGCAGAATGCGCGTGGGTAGGGGTCTTATCACCACGGAGAGGTAACATGAAATATCGTCTGCCACTGCTTGCGTCGGCTTGCGTCGTCGCTCTGTCTCTCAGCTTCGGTGCCGCCAAGGCCGAAGTCTCCCCACTTGATCTTGTTCAGCCAATTGCTGACTACAAGATCTACATACAGGACAACCTTGATATTCTCGTGAAAGATACGAAGGCTTTCACTGATGCGATCAAGGCTGGTGATCTGGAAAAGGCGAAGGAGCTTTATCCGTCCTCGCGTGTTTCTTACGAAAAGATCGAGCCGATTGCTGAGCTTTTTGCAGACCTTGACGCTTCCATTGACAGCCGTGCAGACGATCATGAAGATGCGGAAAAGTCGGAAGACTTCACGGGCTTCCATCGCCTCGAATATGGTCTTTTCGCGCAGAACTCGACCGAAGGCCTCGAGAAATACGCAGATAAGCTTTATGCAGACGTCGTCGAGCTCCAGAAGCGCATCAAGGACATGACCTTCCCTCCTGAAAAGGTTGTCGGTGGCGCTGCCGCACTGATGGAAGAGGTCGCTGCGACCAAGATTTCAGGCGAAGAAGACCGTTACAGCCATACGGACATATGGGACTTCCAGGCCAATGTGGACGGGTCGCAGAAGATCGTTGAACTCTTCCGCCCGCTGATCGAAAAGGAAAACCCTGAACTTCTCAAGAAGTCCGACGCGAATTTCAAAACCGTCAATGATATTCTTGCAAAATACAAGAAGGGTGATGGTTATGAGTTATACGATAAGCTGACGGAAGAAGACCGTAAGGTCATGGCAGGCGCAATCACGACGCTTGCAGAAGATCTTTCGACGCTGCGAGGCACGCTGGGTCTGAACTGATCGGCTTTAATGACAAAAGAAAATGGCGGGCTTGGCCCGCCATTTTTATGAACGGAACTTTTGGCGAATGTTTGCAAAGACGTATTGTCCATGGCTTCGCGAGCCACTAGTTTCGTTACATCTGCCTTGGAGGAAACGCAGCTGCTATTGGCATCGGCGTTGAATCAGCCCCCATGAAAGTTATGTTTGTCCGGTTTGATCGAGGAGGAATATGGTTATGGCCAAGCTGTCGCGAGCAACGCTCAAGAGCTTCAACAAAATTCACAAACCTGGTTATGATCCGACGGACCTTGTACCCGGCATAGTGCATTTTGGCGTTGGTAATTTCCATCGTGCCCATCAGGCAGTCTATCTGGATGATCTTTTCGGACTTGGTCTGGATCATGACTGGGCTTTGGTTGGTGCCGGCGTGAGGGCGAGCGATGACGCCATGCGTGATACTCTGAAAGCCCAGGACTGGTTGACTACGGTTGTCGATCAGGAAGCGGAGCATTCGGAAGCACGGATTACAGCTTCCATGGTGGATTACGTGACTATTTCGACGGACGAGGGACGTAAGGCCCTGATGGCCTACCTCACATCGCCTGATATTCGTATTGTGTCGATGACGATCACCGAAGGCGGTTACTACATCGACCCCGCAAGCCAGCATTTTGATGCGGCTCATCCGGATATCGTTGCGGATGGTGCTTATCCGGATAAACCGAATACCGTATTCGGTCTTATCGTGCAGGCGCTGAAACTGCGCCGCGCAGCGGAAGTTGAGCCTTTCACCGTCATGTCGTGTGACAATATTCCGGGCAACGGGCATGTAACAGAAGACGCAGTAGTCGGACTGGCGAAACTCAGCGATCCGGATTTCGCGGATTGGATTGCGGCAAATGTTGCATTTCCTAATTCCATGGTGGACCGCATTACGCCTGCAACCGGCGCACGTGAACGCGAAATTGCATTGAAAGAGTTTGAAGTCGAGGATGGCTGGCCGGTTTTCTGCGAAGGCTTCAAACAATGGGTCGTTGAGGATAATTTCCCAACTGGCCGCCCACGATTACATAAAGTCGGCGTTACATTTTCCGATCAGGTCGATGCCTATGAACTGATGAAAATTCGCATCCTTAATGGCGGGCATGCGGCAATTGCCTATCCGGGTGGACTTCTCGATATCCATTTCGTTCATGAAGCTATGGAGAATATGCTGATCCGGAAGTATCTGGAAAAGCTCACGAAAGAGGAAATCATTCCAGAAGTACCACCAGTACCGAATACGGTTCTGGAAGACTATCGTCTGCTCATCGACAAGCGTTTCGCCAATCCGAAGATCGGCGATACGATCCGCCGTCTGTGTCTCGATGGTTCGAACCGCCAGCCGAAATTCATTCTGCCGACCGTGTCGGATCGTCTGGCCAAAGGCCATTCAGTGACGGGCCTTGCGTTGGTTTCGGCACTTTGGTGCCGTTACTGTTACGGAACTACGGATAGTGGAGCTGTAATCGAACCAAACGATCCTTCATGGGATCGTTTGGTGAAACAAGCAGTGCTTGCAAAGGATGATCCGGCACGCTGGCTCGAAATGACGGATATTTTCGGTTCACTCGCGTCTAATCCGGTCTATCTCGCAGCGTTCTCAGCAGCGCTTAAGCGTATCTGGCAGGATGGAACTGCCAAGACGCTTGAGCGGTATGTGGCGGGCGAAGCCCTCTAAAGAATTATAAGGTACAAGGGAGGGTGAGATTGCTCGGCCTCCCTGTTTTCAATTTAAGATGCCGGGTATTAGAGCTTATTCTCGGGCTCTTCGCTATATTCGAGAATGTCACCGGGCTGGCATTTCAGATAAGAGCAAATAGCTTCAAGCGTGCTGAAGCGAATTGCCTTTACTTTCCCCGATTTCAAAAGAGACAGATTGGCTTCGGTAATCCCTATAGCCTTGGCCAGTTCTTTTGAACGCACTTTGCGTTTTGCCAGCACTACATCCAGCCGGACCACAATTGCCATGGTTTTAAACCGTCAACGCAAGTTCGTCATTCATAAGCTTTGCCTCGTTCATCGCCTTGGCAATTGCCAGAATTATCAATCCGAGACATATCGATCCGAAAGTAGATGAGCCGATGCCCAGTGTTATCATACGTTGTCCTGCAGGGTTATTATAAGTCAGAGCAAATGCAAACAGCGGAGTGGTCAGAAGGTCGATTGCTGCATACACGAGAAAACTGAGCCCTGTGTCCCGCAAGGCTACAATGTTTTCACGCGAAAACAGAATGCCCCGTGCATAGAGCGAAAAGAGCCGCCCTAACCGGAAAAGCGCAAAAATAATTGGTGAAATAGCGAGTAGCGAAATCATAAAGCCCACAATGCGCTGCCCGAAGCTGATCGCTGATATGTGCCAGTCAGTTCCGTGTACAAATGAAAGAAGAGCGCCAAGGTCCGCTGTCATCCAAAATGCAAATAGCAACAGTGGAAGGACCGGAACCAAAGCCGCGCATAACCAGTAGAGCCGTTGACCCGTAGTGTTGAGCGGAGATTTATTCATTTCGTGTGACCTTTATTGCTTAATCAATAGCATCAAGTTACACAGAAAATAATTATTGTAAAACGATAATTATAGAGCGCCGGGATAAACCCTTACCGGGCGGTTGTCCTTGACCGATTCCATCACCACAAACGTGGAGGTGCTTGCGACATTCGGCAGGCTCGAAATTTTTTCGCCCAATACTTCACGGTAACGCCGGATGTTGGACGTTCGTACTTTCAGAAGATAATCGAAGGAACTTGCGATCATGTGGCATTCTTCGACTTCACGAAGCTTGCGCACTGCAACGTTGAAAGCGGTGAGCGCCGCCTCACGTGTGTCCGATAGTTTTACTGTCGTGAAAGCGATATGATCAAGGCCGAGTTTTTCGGGATCTATGGCAGCGCGAAAGCCGATAATATAGCCTTCATCGACAAGCCGTTTGACGCGCGCCTGGCATGGCGTCTTGGAAAGACCCACTTTCTTTGACAACTCTGTCATTGCGATGCGACCATCGTCGCTGAGCACCTCAAGAATGCGGCGATCGAACTGATCCAGATCGTCTACAGAGTCTATCTTTCGCATTCACTTTGCCTCTTGAAGTCGCAATAATAAGATCGAATTTCCTTTATATGGATCAAATGAAGACAGAATGCAATTTGCGCCAATGATAGTGTGCCACCACATAAAAGCATAGTTAAACTGGGCCTGAGCCTGTTTTCGCGAGCATTGCACCATGACTGATAAGATATCCGCTCCCTCCACTCCTGTTTTCCAGAATTTCGCGCCGCCGATCCGCGAGCAAAGCCCATTGCGCAAGGCAATCACCGATGCCTATCGCCGGCCTGAAGCGGAATGCGTGACAGCACTCGTTCAGCAGGCAACCCTGCCTGAAGAAACGGTGAAGCAGGTTCGCGCAACGGCCCGCAAACTGATTGAAGCGCTGCGTGCCAAGCATAAGGGGACGGGCGTCGAAGGTCTGGTGCATGAATATTCGCTGTCGAGCCAGGAAGGTGTGGCGCTGATGTGCCTTGCCGAAGCTCTGCTGCGTATTCCGGATATGGCGACGCGCGACGCGCTGATCCGCGACAAGATTTCGAATGGCGATTGGAAGTCGCATGTTGGTGGCGGTCGTTCGCTGTTCGTGAATGCCGCAACCTGGGGCCTTGTTGTCACCGGCAAGCTTACCAACACTGTCAATGACAGCGGCCTTTCGGCTGCACTCACGCGCCTTATTGCCCGATGCGGCGAGCCGGTTATCCGCCGTGGTGTGGATATGGCCATGCGGATGATGGGCGAGCAGTTCGTGACCGGTGAAACTATCGATGAAGCGTTGAAGCGTGCTAAGTCGCTTGAAGAGCGCGGCTTCCGTTACTCTTATGACATGCTCGGCGAAGCGGCGACAACGGCAGCCGATGCTGAACGCTATTATAGGGATTATGAAGTCGCGATTCACGCGATTGGTCGCGCTTCGGCTGGTCGCGGCATCTATGATGGTCCCGGTATTTCCATCAAGTTGTCGGCTTTGCATCCACGTTACGTGCGTGCGCAGAGCGAACGCGTCATGAGCGAACTTCTGCCAAAGGTAAAGGCGCTCGCAGCTCTTTCCAAGAAGTACAATATCGGCCTCAATATCGATGCTGAAGAAGCAGACCGTCTTGAGCTTTCGCTCGATCTTTTGCAGAGCCTCTGCGAAGATCCTGATCTGGGCGATTGGGATGGCATCGGCTTCGTCGTGCAGGCCTATGGCAAGCGATGCCCGTTTGTACTTGATTTCATTATCGATCTTGCCCGCCGCACAAATCGTCGTGTGATGGTACGTCTTGTCAAGGGTGCTTACTGGGACGCTGAGATCAAGCGTGCACAGGTTGATGGCCTTGAAGACTTCCCCGTCTATACCCGCAAGGTGCACACCGACGTTTCCTATATTGCCTGCGCCCGCAAGCTGCTTGGCGCGCGTGATGTGATCTTCCCGCAATTCGCGACACATAATGCGCAGACGCTCGCCACGATTTATCATCTGGCAGGCCTGGATTTCAAAACCGGCTCTTATGAATTTCAATGCCTGCATGGTATGGGTGAGCCGCTTTATGATGAAGTTGTTGGGGCATCGAAGCTCGGTCGTCCTGCGCGTATTTATGCGCCAGTCGGTACGCATGAAACGCTTCTCGCTTATCTTGTGCGTCGTTTGCTTGAAAACGGTGCGAACTCGTCGTTCGTCAATCGTATTGGCGACAAGAGCGTGTCGGTTGATGAATTGATTGCCGATCCGGCAGAAGTCGTGCGTTCGATGGCAGTGGTCGGCGCTCGTCACGACCAGATCAATCTGCCTGAGGGTCTTTATGGCATTCGCAAGAACTCGGCAGGTTTCGACCTTTCCAACGAAGAGCAGCTGGCAGCGCTTAGCGAAACACTGAAGGCCAATGCATCGCGTTCATGGACTGCGGAGCCACAGGTTGCAGGTGCCAAGGTTAAGGGTGAGAGCCGTCCGGTTCTGAACCCTGGCGATCATTCGGACGTTGTTGGCACTGTTGCTGAAATCGCAGAAGCCGATGTCGCAACAGCGATGAAAGCTGCCCAGAAGGCCGTTGCAAGCTGGTCTGCCGTATCGCCTTCAGATCGTGCAGCTTGCCTCGACCGCGCAGCTGACATCATGCAGCGCGAAATGCCGGAACTGCTTGGTCTGATCATGCGTGAAGCTGGCAAGTCCATGCCAAACGCGATTTCAGAAGTGCGCGAAGCCATCGACTTCCTGCGTTATTATGCAGAACAGACCCGCCGCACACTGGGCGTCGCTCACAAGCCGCTTGGTCCGATTGTCTGTATCAGCCCATGGAACTTCCCGCTGGCTATCTTCACCGGCCAGATTGCTGCAGCTCTTGTTGCAGGCAATCCGGTTCTGGCAAAGCCTGCCGAAGAAACTCCGCTTATCGCCGCGCAAGGTATTCGCATTCTACATGAAGCTGGTATCCCTGCCGATGCATTGCAGCTTCTGCCCGGCGATGGTCGCATTGGTGCAGCCCTTGTTGCAGCACCTGAAACTTGCGGTGTGATGTTCACGGGCTCTACAGAAGTCGCCCGTCTCATTCAGGCTCAGCTTGCTTCGCGTCTGCTGCCCAATGGCAAGCCGATTCCGTTGATTGCTGAAACCGGCGGCCAGAATGCAATGATCGTAGATTCGTCTGCGCTTGCAGAGCAGGTTGTGTTCGACGTTATCGGCTCGGCCTTCGACAGTGCTGGACAACGTTGCTCGGCGCTTCGTGTACTGTGCCTGCAGGAAGATGTTGCTGACCGCATTCTGACAATGCTGAAGGGTGCGCTGAAAGAGCTTTCCATTGGCCGCACCGACCAGCTCAAGGTCGATATCGGCGCAGTCATTACGCAAGATGCCAAGGATATCATCGAGACGCATGTTCAGGCGATGCGTGATATGGGCCGCAAGGTCGAGCAGCTTCCACTGGGAACGGGAACAGAGAAGGGTACTTTCGTAGCACCAACCATCGTTGAGATTGATAGTCTCCGCGACCTGAAGCGCGAAGTGTTTGGTCCGGTTCTGCATGTCGTGCGCTACAAGCGCGATGACATGGATCGCCTGATCGACGACATCAACGCAACCGGTTACGGTCTGACCTTCGGTCTGCATACACGCCTTGATGAAACCATCGCTCACGTTGCCGATCGTATTCGGGTTGGTAACATCTATATCAATCGTAACGTCATCGGTGCGATTGTGGGCGTCCAGCCTTTCGGCGGTCGTGGTCTGTCCGGAACGGGCCCGAAGGCTGGCGGTCCGCTTTATCTCGGTCGTCTGGTCGAAACAGCTCCCATCCCGCCGCGTATGGCTTCGGTTCATACCGATGCAGCACTCAATGATTTTGCAAAATGGTTGGGTAATCGCGGTATGAACGATCTGGCGCATGCAGCACGCGAAACCGGCAGTGTCTCGGCACTTGGTCTCAATATCGAACTTCCGGGTCCTGTCGGCGAGCGTAATCTTTATGCGCTTCACCCACGCGGCCGTATCCTCCTGGCACCACAGACGGAAACAGGTCTCTATCGCCAGCTCACGGCAGTGCTCGCCACCGGCAACACAGCCGTGATCGATGAGGCCTCCGGTCTGCGCAATGTCTTGAAGGACCTGCCAGCAAGTGTGGCAGCGCGCGCAGTCTGGACAAAGGATTGGCAGTCTGATGCACCGTTTGCCGGTGCACTTGTGGAAGGTGAGGGTGAACGCCTGACCGACATCAACAAGAAGCTGGCTGCACTTCCTGGCCCGCTTGTGCTGACACAGGCGGCTACCTCAGCTCAGCTCGCCGAGAACGCAGATTGCTATTGCCTGAGCTGGTTGCTCGAAGAGGTTTCGACCTCGATCAATACGACCGCTGCGGGCGGCAATGCTAGCTTGATGGCAATCGGCTAATATCCGGTTCCATTGATTTGAAAGAGGCGACCTCCGGGTCGCCTTTTTTGTATTTGCACATCATTGCAAGGCTGTGCAGAAACAGAATTATTAGATCGTTTCTATATTTTTCAGAATGAAATTTACAAAAGCAGATTGACACATAAGTGTAAAAGGCAAAGACTGTGCACAGGCTTGCAAAAAGCCACAGCGTGGAGGCGCTGATCATAGGGAGGAATAATGATGCGTTGGGCACTTATGGCCGCGGCATTTGCCGCTGGTGTTTCTTCATTTGCGGTTTCGGCACAGGCTTCAGGTAATCTCAATCTCATCTGTTCGGCAGACGTCGTGATCTGCGAGCAAATGAAGAATAATTTCGAGAAAGAAACGGATATCAAAGTCAATATGGTGCGCCTGTCTTCTGGCGAAACCTATGCGAAAGTACGCGCCGAAGCGCGCAATCCGAAGACTGATATATGGTGGGCCGGTACTGGCGACCCGCATCTGCAAGCTGCATCAGAAGGTTTGACGCTCGAATATAAATCACCAATGCTCGACCAGCTGCAGGATTGGGCTAAAAAGCAGGCGGAAAGTTCTGAGTTTCGTACCGTGGGCGTTTACGCCGGTGCGCTGGGCTGGGGCTATAACACAGACATTTTCAAGAAAAAGAACCTGAAGGAACCAGCCTGCTGGGCCGATCTGCTCGATCCGTCCTATAAGGGTGAAATCCAGATGGCGAACCCGAACTCTTCCGGTACCGCCTATACGGCGCTTGCCACGCTCATACAGTTGATGGGTGAGGAAAAGGCATTTGAATATCTGGCAAAACTTAACGCCAATGTCTCGCAATATACTAAGTCCGGTTCTGCTCCTGTGAAATCAGCAGCGCGTGGCGAAAACGGTATTGGTATCGTGTTCATGCACGATGCTGTGGCGATGACCGCTGAAGGTTTTCCGATCAAGTCAATCGCACCGTGCGAAGGCACGGGTTACGAAATTGGCTCCATGTCGATTATCAAGGGTGCGAGAAACCTTGAAAATGCGAAGAAGTGGTATGATTGGGCATTGACCGCAGATGTGCAGTCGAAAATGAAGGATGCCAAATCCTTCCAGCTTCCTTCCAACAAGAATGCTGAGGTGCCGAAAGAGTCACCGCGCTTCGAGGATATCAAGCTGATCGATTATGACTTCAAGACCTATGGCGAACCAACAAAGCGCAAAGAAATCCTAGAACGCTGGGATAAGCAAATTGGTGCCAAAGCTAACTAATACATAGCTGCGTTCGCGGTTAGCGACCACTTTTCGATATCAATACTCCCGCCATTGATCTGGCGGGGGACGGATAATTGCATCCACTTTACAGGCTATTAGAGCGCCGGGTGTCCTTCTGGATGCGCAAAGGGTGCTCTAACTCTTTGATTCTACGCATAGTGCTTTACAAAAATCGAATCCGATTTTTGCGCCGATGCGCTGGCAGAAAAGCGGATAGAATATGACACAACACAATCGACGGCTTGATCTGGTTTTGGCGCTGGCTCTGTTCGCGTTCCTCATCTTGCCCTGGTATCGTATTGAGCAAGGCTTCTTCCGATTCAGTTGGATTGAAGGTTTTTTCAGTCAAGCCGAAAACGCTCCCGGTATTCTGCAGATATTCACATTTGGACGGCCTTGGCTCGTCGTAGCAGCAGTGTTGATGCTTCTCTGTGCGTTCGCACGATTTGCAATGCCAGCTGAAAAGCGCACGTCCTTATTGATTGGCGCAAGTTTGTTGGGCGCTGGCTTTCTTGCATTGCAAGGGCTGGCAATCGGCTTTACCGGCTGGAACTGGAGCTTAGCCGAAACCCTTTTCGGACAACTTGCAGATGGGCAACCTGCATTCGGTGCAGGCGCTGTTCTGACAGGCTTGTGTTTCCTCCTGATCTTTTCGTTCGCCCTTGCTGAACGCGGTGTGATGAAAGGTGATGCATTTGTCGTCTCTTCCATCACGTTGCTGGTCGCACTGGTCAGCGTCTTTGTATTCTATCCGATCATCAGCATGTTTGCGGGTTCGGTTCAGGACTTTGACGGCTCTTTTAATCCCGATGGCTTCATCGGCAACATTCAGGATTCCTCAATCTGGAGCCTTGCCTGTGTGATTGGCGACGGACGTTGCGGCGTTGCCTGGCGCACACTTTGGCTGGCGCTGATGACCGCCACAGGTTCCACCGTGCTCGGGCTTTCGTTTGCGCTCGTTGCAACGCGTACGGGTTTTCCCTTCAAAAAAGGCCTGCGCATTCTCACGGTCCTGCCGATCATCACGCCACCCTTTGTAATAGGGCTGGCACTCACATTGCTGTTCGGACGTGCAGGTGTGGTGACAGAACAGATTTCCAATCTGTTTGGTGTTGAACCGGGCCGCTGGCTTTATGGTCTCACTGGTATCTGGATTGCTCAGGTGCTGTCATTCACACCGATCACCTTTCTGGTTCTGATCGGTGTTGTCGAAGGCGTATCGCCTTCTATGGAAGAAGCATCGCAAACTTTGCGTGCTGATCGCTGGCGCACGTTCAATCGTGTTTCTTTGCCGCTTATGGCACCGGGCCTTGCCAATGCGTTTCTGATTGCATTTATCGAAAGCATGGCCGATTTCGGCAATCCGATGGTGCTTGGTGGCAGCCATGGTGTACTTTCGACAGAGATATTCTTTGCCGTTGTGGGCGCGCAGAATGACCCATCGCGTGCGGCAGTTCTGGCAATCGTGCTGCTCTGCTTCACGCTGTCAGCATTCCTCATCCAGCGTCTGTGGTTGTCGGGCAAGAACTTCGCGACCGTCACCGGAAAAGGCGATTCCGGCATTCATGCCGGACTGCCAAACGGATTGAAGATTGGCGTCTATGCGCTTGTTATTCCATGGATGATCTTCACAGTTGTTGTGTACCTGATGATCCTTATCGGTGGTTTCGTGCGGACATGGGGTCTCGATAACTCACTGACCTTGGATCATTACCGTCGCGCCTTTTCTGTCGTTTGGACAGATAGCGGCTTTGCCTGGACAGGCGTTGCGTGGAACTCCTTCTGGACAACGATGGAGATATCGCTGATCTCTGCGCCACTGACGGCAGCTGTAGGATTGCTCACTGCCTATCTGATTGTGCGACAGCGTTTCTTCGGGCGTAGTGTGTTTGAGTTTGCACTGATGCTGAGCTTCGCCATTCCGGGCACGGTGATCGGTGTCAGCTACATCATGGCTTTCAATCTGCCGCCGCTTGAAATGACTGGAACGGCGTTGATCCTGATTGCCTGCTTTGTGTTCCGCAATATGCCTGTTGGCGTACGCGGTGGCATCGCGGCGATGAGCCAGCTCGACAAAAGCCTTGATGAAGCCTCACTCACCTTGCGTGCAGGCAGTTTCCGCACGATCCGCAAGGTCATCCTGCCGCTTTTGCGTCCGGCAATTACGGCAGCGCTCGTCTATTCCTTCGTGCGTGCCATCACATCGATCAGCGCCGTCATCTTCCTTGTTTCGGCGGAATACAACATGGCAACCTCTTACATCGTCGGTCTTGTCGAGAATGGCGAGTTCGGTGTGGCGATTGCCTATTCTTCGGCACTCATTCTGGTGATGGTCATCGTGATTGCCGTCTTCCAGCTTCTTGTCGGTGAACGCAGGCTGCGGCGTGAAAACCGCGTGGCAACACTCACGCCGATTAAAACCGTTCAACAGGAGAAAGCCGTATGACTACAATCCGTCCTGGCTCCGTTACTTTTCAAAATGTGACCAAGAAGTTCGGGAATTTCACCGCTCTGCCTGATCTGTCGCTTACGGTCGAACCGGGCACACTGGTTACGCTGCTAGGGCCGTCCGGCTGCGGCAAGACCACAACCTTGCGACTTCTGGCAGGGCTGGAGCATCCGACATCGGGTCGCATTCTCATCGGCGGCAAGGATGTAACGATGCTTCCCGCCAATGAACGCGATGTATCGATGGTGTTTCAATCCTACGCGCTGTTCCCGCATATGAGTTCACTGGATAATGTTGCTTACGGGCTGGAATCCTCGGGCCTTAAGAAGAAGGAAGCACGCGAGCGGGCGGAGGAAGGGCTGAAACTGGTGGGTCTTGCAGGAATGGGGCACCGCCTGCCAGCAGAGCTGTCCGGTGGCCAGCAACAACGCGTTGCAGTTGCACGTGCTCTTGTGCTGGAGCCGCAGGTTTTGCTGCTTGATGAGCCACTGTCCAATCTCGATGCGCGGTTGCGTCGTCGCGTTAGAACCGAGATCAGGGAACTGCAGCAAAGACTTGGTTTCACTGCAGTTTACGTTACCCACGATCAGGATGAAGCTTTGGCAGTATCCGATACAATTATTGTCATGAAAGATGGCGATATAGCCCAGCAAGGTAGCCCGCGCGATCTCTACGAGTCTCCCGCATCTGCCTTCATCGCAGACTTCATGGGTGAGGCGAATGTCGTGCCCTGCGAAGTCGTCAGTGCATTAAATGGAGAAGCTGTTATCCGTATCGGAAAGCTTGAGCATCGTTTGGCATCCCGGAATGCGCGCCCGGGGCCGGCACAACTGGCCGTTCGCCCGAATGCGGTGAGCCTACAGGCAAAGGCCGGTGGCGATTTTCCGGGTCGCGTCGCTCATTCGGCCTATCTTGGCGACCATATTGAGTATGAAATCGAGACCGAGCACGGCAAGCTTTTCATCGTCGATCCAGCGGTGGAAGAGGCGCTGCCACCACAAACTGACGTGGCAATCCATTTCAAACCACGCGGCCTTGCCATCATCAACAATTGAGCGCATGAACCATGCGCCTTTATTCCCTCTGACTGGAAACCAAGCATGACATCGGACATTTCAAAAGAGCTTGAAACACGGTTTAAGCTTGCGCAGGAAATTGCGCGTGAGGCAGGCGCAATGGCGCTCGATTATTTCAATCGTCGGGAAACGCTTGTTATCGAAATCAAACGCGATCCGCAGGATGTGGTGTCCATAGCCGACCGTAATGTGGAGCAGCTGATCAATGAGCGCGTTTTGGCAGCCTTCAGCGATGACGGCTTTCTGGGGGAAGAATACGGACTGAATGCAGGTAGTTCAGGCTTTACATGGGTGGTCGATCCGATCGATGGCACCAGCCCTTTCGTCAATGGAATGCCGAACTGGTGCGTTTCCATTGCGGTTCTGAAGGATGGCGAGCCGGTTATCGGTGTTATTCAGGCACCTTGCTTTGATGAGCTTTACGCATCGGCTAAGGGGCAGGGTGCAACGCTTAATGGCAAGAAGCTCACGCTTGACCCATCCCGCAACATTCGCAACTCGGTAACAGGCATAGGCGCGAATAATTATGTAACGCCGCAAGTCGTCGCCAAAATCGTTGAAGATCTGCTTGAAGCAGGCGGTACATTCATCCGCAACGGCTCAGGTGCGCTTATGATCGCCTATGTCGCGGCGGGTCGTCTGGTTGGCTATTATGAGCCTTACATGCACGCATGGGACTGCATGGCCGGTTTCTGCCTCGTCACGGAATCAGGCGGCTATGCGCATCCTTTTCCTACTGAAGGTGAGAAGCTAACTAAAGGCAACAAGGTGTTTGTAGCGGCACCCGGTGCAATCGATGACTTGAAAAAAGTGGCCAGAATTTAATTAAAATGCCCCGGCAATCCGGGGCATTTTTTTATGCAGATGGATTGTCGCGTTTGTAAATCCAGTCGTGATCCGGGTGGTTCTTGAACCGCCATTTGCGGATCGGTCCGGCCATGACGTTGAGATAATACATCTCATAGCCATAAGGCGCACCGCAAGGGTGATGCCCCTTTGGCACCAGAACCACATCGCCATCAGAGACAGCCATGGTTTCATCAAGACTGCCATCTTCTGTGAAAACCCGTTGGATGCCATAGCCTTGTGACGGGTTGAGACGGTGATAATAGGTTTCTTCCAGATAGGTCATATCGGGGAAATTATCTTCATCGTGCCGGTGCGGCGGATAGGATGACCAGTTACCCTGCGGCGTGAAAACTTCAGTCACCAGAAGGCTGTCTGCCACATCGCGGCCTTCCATTGCGATGTTGAAGATGTTGCGGGTGTTGGCACCTTGTCCACGCGTGTCGAAAGTCAATCCTTCCGGTCCGAGCTTTTGGGCATTACGACCCGGTTTGCCCGGAGCGGTGCAAACAGCAAGCACGCAATCCGTTGTTGCTGCGGCATCCCAATCGCTTTCGGCTGGTACATAGAGGCAATGCGGAGCGAGTTTTTCAAACACGCTCATCCGCTCGCCCATTTCGCCGAAATCTTCTCCCGAAGCTTTGAGCTTTGCCTTGCCCTCGACCAGAACCAGAATGACTTCCCGGTCGTCGGTTTTCTCCGTTGCCGTTTCACCTGCTTTCAGGCGATAGAGGCCAAAGCCAACATAACCCCAATTGGCGCTTTCTGGGGTGATGTCATGCACCTTGCCATGCGTGCCGTTCGGCTTGCGTAACAGATTGGCCATTGCTCAGTCTCCTTTGTCGAGTCCTGCTTCGCGCGCAAACGCCTTCAAAGACTTCAGTCCCAGCGATTGATACTCGAATGGATTACGAACGCCCGGGTCCTGCTCGGCTTCGATGACCAGCCAGCCCTGATAACCATGTTCGGCCGCAACCTTGAGCACCGGCACAAAGTCGACGCCGCCTTCATGATCGCCGGGAACGGTGAAAACACCACGACGCACGCCCTCCAGAAAAGACAGGCTCTGGTTGCGCACTTCCGCAGCTATCTCCGGGCGGACATTCTTGGCATGGATGTGACGAACGCGTGCCATGTGGTTTTTTGCAACGCGTTCCGGATTGCCGCCGCCAAACAGGCAATGGCCTGTGTCGAGTAGTAATTTCGCATGTGGGCCAGTATGCTTCATGAGAAGATCAATCTCGTCTTCTGTCTGGACAATGGTTCCCATGTGGTGGTGATAGACGAGCGCTATACCTTGCGTGGCGGCATGTTCGGCAAGCGCTTCAACACCTGCGCCAAACTCTTCCCAACGCGCTTCTTCCAGAACGGGGCGCTCGGAGAGAGGCTTGTCGTCGTCTCCGTGAATAGCATTCGACGTTTCGCAAACAATGATGACTTTGCAGCCCATGGCTTTCAGAAGATCAAGCGCTGGCTGCATTGCAACCTTCTCATCTTCGACCGAATTGGTCAACAGATTGAGTGAATGCCAGCCGGAAACAAAGCGCAGATTTCGTGGTTCGAGTACTGCTTTAAGTTCCTCTGCAACCTGCGGAAATTTATGACCTTTTTCTATTCCGTCGAAGCCGATTCTTGAGGTTTCGTCGAGGCATTGATCAAGGCTTATATGCGCGCCGAGGCTGCGATCATCATCGTTCGACCAGGCAATCGGGTTGGTGCCATAGAGGATCATCGGTCAGTTTCTTTCTTTGATCTGAGCTTCATAATTTCTGCGTGCGGCACGCACTTCCTCGCGTTCCGAAACTTCTGGCACGGCCACATCCCACCACCAGCCGCCGGTTTCAGGCGTTGGATAAGGATCGGTATCGATGACGATCACAGTCGTGCGTGGGCTGTTACGTGCTGCGGTAAGCGCATCCTCGAGTTCGCGGATTGAGCTGACTTTTTTGCTGTCTGCACCCAACGCATTTGCATGGGCTGCGAAGTCAATATTGGATGCATTCACATGCGTCGTGTGATCGAGCAGATTGTTGAATTCGGCACCGCCGGTCGCCATCTGCAAACGGTTGATGCAGCCATAGCCACGATTGTCTGTGAGAACGACCGTGATCTTGATGCCCATCATCACAGAGGTTGCCAGCTCAGAATTGGCCATCATGTAAGATCCGTCGCCGATCATCACGACCACGTCGCGATCTGGTTCTGCCATCTTGATGCCGAGACCGCCTGCGATCTCGTAGCCCATGCAGGAAAAGCCGTATTCCATATGATAGGACATTGGACGGCCAGCTTTCCAGAGCTGGTGCAGCTCGCCCGGCATGGTGCCTGCAGCGCACATGACGACTGTGTTTTCCTTCGCCTGTCGCTGCACAGCGCCAATTACCTGCATGTCGGTAGGTAGTGCATTTCCGTCCGTGGGAGAGGCAGTGAAACGATCAGCTGCCGCAAACCATTTTGACTTGAGGTCACTATCGACCGACTGACGTTTATATCCGCTCAATCCCGCAGAAAGCGCATTAAGTCCAACCTTTGCGTCTGCCACGAGCGAGATAGAGCCGTGTTTGTGGCTGTCATAAGGCTGAACATTGAGCGACAGGAGCTTCCGGTCCGGATGCTTGAACAGCGCCCATGAACCAGTCGTAAAGTCCTGAAAACGTGTGCCGACACCTATAACCAAATCGGCATCAGCGGCGATTGCATTTGCTGAATCGGCACCCGTGACGCCCACCGGACCGAAGTTCAGCGGATGATCCCATGGCAAAGCGGACTTGCCTGCTTGTGTTTCAATGACTGGAATACCGTGTGCTTCTGCAAACTGTGTGAGGGCTTCATGCGCACCGGAATAATGCACGCCACCACCTGCAACGATAACCGGAGTCTTCGCTGTCTTAATGGCAGCGATTGCAGTTGCAAGCTCATGCTCGTCCGCTGGCGGACGCCGCCAGTACCAGACTTTGGGCGCAAAGAACTCTTCCGGCCAGTCATACGCTTCCGCCTGCACATCCTGACAGAAGGACAGTGTCACAGGTCCGCAATCAGCCGGGTCAGTCATGGTGCGGAAGGCGCGCGGCAACGCAGTCAGAAGCTGTTCAGGTCGGGTGATACGGTCAAAATAGCGACTAATGGGGCGGAAGCAGTCATTGACGCTCATGGTGCCGTCGTTGAAATCCTCGATCTGCTGAAGCACGGGATCAGGGCCACGAATGGCAAAGACGTCTCCGGGGATGAACAAAACCGGCAAACGATTGACATGAGCCAGCGCTGCAGCAGTCACCATATTGGTCGCGCCGGGACCAATTGAGGAGGTGACAGCGCAGGCACGTTTTCGACCCAGCTGTTTCGTGTATGCAATGGCGGCATGCGCCATGGTTTGTTCGTTATGCCCGCGCCAGGTAACGAGCTGATCGCGAATGCCATGCAGTGCTTCGCCAAGTCCTGCCACATTGCCATGACCGAAAATAGCCCAGACACCAGCGATGAACGGTTCGCCCTCGGGCGTCATCTGGTTGGCGATGTAGCGCACAAGAGCCTGTGCCGCTGTCAGTCGAACGGTCTTCATCTTTCCTCCCGGCGGAAATCCGCATTCTCACAAACTCAAAGGACAGGCCTCCACCTGTGCCAGAGATGCGTTTATTTCTGTCGCAGCCTATCCCAAAGATCGCAGAAATCGCGATAACGTTTTGCCATTTCAGCAACTGCGTCGGCGTCACTCATCTTGCCTGCGAGCCATTGGCGGGCAACGTCGCCCAAAATGGTGCGTCCGATGGCAAAGCCTTTCACCAGATCAAAGTCCGCAGCAATCTTGAGGCTCGCTTCGAGCTCTTCTGCAGGGGCGTCGAGCCCCAGAACCACAATGCCGCGTGTATAAGGATCGTTGCGATTGATTGCGTCGCAAGCATTTTGCCACGCGTTTTTTGTCTTCAGCGGTTCAAGTTTCCACCAGTCTGGATAGACGCCGATTTCATAAAAGCGCTCAATAACTGCCGCCGTACTCATATCATCGACGGGTGCGACCTTAGATGGAATGACTTCCAGTAGAAACTCAAGACGGTTACGGCGAGCTGCCGTGAAAAGCCGCTTCACTGTGGCTTCCTGTTGTGCTTTCACTTCGACGCTGTCGTCGGGGTGATAGAAGCACAAAACCTTCACAACATTCTCGACGGGCCATTCAACAAGTCCACCGCAATCGGGACCGAGCTCAGGTTCAAGCTCCAAAGGGCGCGAGCTGGGCCACTCGGTTGGGCGTCCGATCCACAGGCCTGTGCCAGCGGCACGGTAAAGCGCATCGCGTCCAAGACGACCATCGCACAGAATGCCATAGCCATTTTTTCCGCCCGAAACCTCTAATGCAGCATTCAGGCATAATTCCTTGAATTCACCGATCTTTTCATCTGCGGAACCAGTTTCCTGTGCCATCTCTTCAAGCTGGATACGATGGTCAAAAGCGAAGACGCGCATATGCGGCCATTCACCATTACGGTTCGTTGACCAGTGCACCTGTTCAAGCGCCAGATCCTTGCGCAGTGCTTTGTCGCGAATGCCAGTCTTGAAGAAATATTGCAGTTCTTCCCAGCTTGGATAAGCGGGTGTGCAGCCATGACGCGACACCGCAAAGGCCCCACATGCATTGGCGAATTTCAGGCTGGTTGGCCAGTCTTCATCCTTGAGCCAACCGCGCAACAGGCCAGACATGAAGCCATCACCTGCGCCAAGCACGTTGAATACTTCAATTGGAAAACCTTGTCCGGATTGTCCCTTGTCGAGATTGTCTGGGATATCGCCATCAAACACGACAGCGCCCAATGAGCCGCGCTTGCAGACAAGAGCTGCTTTTGTGACTTTGCGAACGGCTTTCAGTGCTTCGAGTGTATCGGTCGATCCACCGGCGATGTGAAACTCTTCTTCGGTGCCCACGATAAGGTCAAAGAGATGCAGTGTGGATTGCAGTTTGGTGGTTACGGCTGCGGATTCGATAAAGCGATTCTCGCCATCACCGTGTCCGGAAAGCCCCCAGAGGTTAGGACGATAATCGATGTCGAGCACGGTACGGCCATCGTTTTCACGCGCAAGCTTGAGTGCTTTTAGAACTGCAGCTTCGGTGCGCGGATGCGACAGGTGAGTGCCCGTCGCGAGCACGCAGTTAGCCTCAGCGATGAAATCGGGATCAATATCGTCTTCACACAGTGCCATGTCAGCACAGTTCTCACGATAGAAGATCAGCGGGAAATGTTCCTGATCGCGAATGCCTAGAATGACGAGTGCCGTCAGACGTTGAGGATCGGTGACGATGCCGCGTGTGTCCACGCCTTCGCGAGCGAGTTCGCGCAACAGAAAACGCCCCATATGCTCGTCGCCGACGCGGGTGATGAGTGCAGATTTGAGGCCCAGTCGGGCCGTTCCGGTTGCGATATTGGTGGGAGAACCGCCGACATACTTATTGAAGGATGACATGTCTTCGAGAAGACCACCGACCTGCGCGCCGTAAAGATCTACCGAAGATCGGCCAATCGTAATCAAATCAAGCCGCTTCATCCCATTTCTCCCTTAGTGCATGCGTCTTTTTATTAGCTTGGAGAGACCGCTTCCGATTCAAGATGCGCAGCAGTCATTCTATTTCCAATTAAAATGGATTTATTATTCCATTTCAACTGAAAAATAGAATGCTCAATGATTATTAGGATTGCCGTTCGGTACCAACAGCGACGGCGAGCGTTATGGCAAGGCAAAGTGTTGCGGAAAGAGAGCGGAACGCGCCGAAGTCCACTTCCGAGACGAGCAATGACTGCTGTGCAAATTTACTCATCGGGCTGACGATTGTGTCGGTTATGGCGATAACATCGATGCCGCGTTCACTTGCATTTTCCGCCATGGCAATAGTTTCGGGCGAGTAAGGCGAAAAGGAAATAGCGAGCAGAACGTCGCCCTTGCGGATTGCATGTTGGTTTTCAAGTTTACCAACAGTGCTGTGCAACATGGCCGGAACCTGCATCTTTTCAAGTGCATAGGCTAGATAGCTCGCGACCGGAAATGCGCGGCGAACACCGATGATGTGGATGGTTTCGGCCGTCGCCAACAGTCTGACTGCCTTTTCGAGTGCCTCTGGTTCAATCGTCTTCAAAAGGCCTTCAAGCGATGTGCGTCCGGCTTCGGCAAATTCGGCCAATAGGGCCGGAGCGCTGCCTGCGGCTGTTTCGCGTAAGTGTTCGAGGCGGGTCGAATAATCGGGCCAGCCGCCTGCGTAGGATTCGCGAAAAAGCTTCTGCATTTCTGAGAAGCCCGAAAAGCCGAGTATCTGACAAAACCGCATGAAGGCTGAGCTTTGAACGCCAGCGCCTTCAGCCATTTCGGCCACTGTGGACACCGCAATGCGATCCTGATTAGCTGCAACGTAATCAGCGCATTGTTTCAGACGCTTAGGCAGGCGGTCCGCGACTTCGAGCAGTCTTGCCTCAAATTCTTTTACATTCGCTGGCACACTGGCGGATAGATTGGCTTGTGCAGCAACAGCTTGTTCGGTGTCCATTGCCATCCTTTCAGAAACGTTCTCTTGACATCCCATATATCACAATCTAGCAAAATAGAATAAATATTCCATTGCGCTTTGCATCCGTGACATAATCAGGAAATGCGTAGAACGGAATAGAGAATCTGTTTTGTCGGTCAATCGTCATTGACCGTTTTGGGAGGATGAAGGCAATGGTTACACGTCTTGCTCTGCTTGGTGCTGGTCGTATCGGAAAAGTACATGCGGGCGCAATCGCTTCCGACAGGCGTGCGCAACTGATTGCGGTGGCAGATGCTAATCAGGATGCAGCACGTGCTATCGCCGATGCTGCCGGTGCGGAAGTTCGTACAATCGACGAGATTGAAAAGTCGGCGGATGTGGACGCTGTGCTGATCTGCACGCCAACCAACACGCATGCCGATCTGATCGAACGGTTCTCGCGTGCAGGCAAAGCCGTGTTCTGCGAAAAGCCGATTGATTTGAATATCGAGCGTGTTCGGGCTTGTCTTGGTGTCATCAAGGAAACAGGCGGCAAAGTCATGCTTGGCTTTAATCGCCGTTTCGATCCTCACTTTGTCGCCGTTCGCAAGGCGATCAATGATGGTCGTATCGGCAAGGTCGAAATGGTCACGATCACCAGCCGCGATCCCGGTGCACCGCCTGCGGAATACATCAAGGTCTCAGGCGGCATCTTCCGCGACATGACCATCCATGATTTTGACATGGCGCGGTTTCTGCTCGGAGAGGAAATCGAAACCGTGTCGGCTGCCGCTTCCGTTCTTGTCGATCCTAAGATCGGCGAACTGGGCGACTATGACAGTGCCAGCGTGATCCTGACCACTGCATCGGGCCGTCAGTGCGTTATTTCCAATTCGCGCCGTGCTTCTTATGGTTATGACCAGCGTATCGAAGTGCATGGTTCGGAAGGTGCTGTTTCAGCTGAAAATCAGCGCCCTGTGTCCATCGAGGTCGCTTCCAAGGACGGTTATACGCGTCCGCCGCTGCATGATTTCTTCATGACCCGTTATACCGATGCATACGCTGCGGAGATTGCAGCTTTCATTGATGCAATTGATAGCGGCAAGGCTCCAACACCATCGGCTGAAGACGGTTTGCAGGCTTTGGCGCTCGCTGAAGCAGCTCTTCTTTCCGTCAAAGAAGGTCGTACTGTGAAAGTTGCGGAAGTTCTGGCTTAAGCACTCATTTTCATTTGCCTTTCTCTGCAATCGACTGCGATATGCGGGGCATGGCTTATGAAATCGACAAGCTGCCGCTCGAAGAGTTTTTTGTGCCTGTGGCCAATGCCACAGCTGCACTGACAAGACTTGACGAGCGGCTTGCACGTTCACCAATCCGCGATGGTATGCTGGAGCGTATGCATATGCATGACGCGGTCGCATCCATGTGGCTTGAGGGTGAATTGGTACACCTTGAAGATATCGTTTTGCATGACGCTCTGATGGACAGCCGGACGCCCAGTCACGCGTTGACCATTGCTCATTCGGTGTTGCGTTTGCGACGACAGATTTTCAGTCGCGCTCCAGGTTGGGCACTTAGTCCGGCGGGCATGCAACAGCTATTGGGCCGGAACATCGATGTTCGTAGTGAAGACACGCGTGACTACAGTCAACTGGACGAAGACGATAACGACCCATTGCTCGACGATGTGGATGCCTTGCTCGCGCGTACAGACGCTCTGCTGAAAGGCATTGTCAAAGAACAGCCCAAACCGCAGTCAGTAGAAACAGATCCGCTTCTTTACGATGATGATTGGGATGAAGACACCCGCTTGCAGGAGTGGCGTGATCTTGTTGCAAAGACGGCCCACCTTCCACCGCTTCTGCGCGCCGCACTTATGCATGATGCGTGGTTTTCGCTTGAGGTGGTGCAACGATCCAGTTGGATAGGGCGCTTGCTAAGCGCCGCATATTTACGCCAGTCGGGTATTGCAGCCAATCATCTGCCTGCGCTCAATATTGGTCTTCGTACAAAAAGGCCGGATGAGCGGCGTTCAACAAACAGATTGGTCCGGCTCAAGACTTTTTTTGCAGCGATTGAAGATGCGGCAGAGTTGAGCATGAAAGAGCATGATCGCCTCATGCTTGTGCGCGAACAAATGCAGCGCAAGCTTAAAGGCCGTCGCTCCAATTCCCGTTTGCCGCAACTGGTCGACATGATGATGCGCAGCCCGCTGGTTTCAAGTCAGATGGTCGAGAAGGAACTCGAAGTTACGCAGCAGGGCGCGCTGAAGCTGATTTCCGATCTCAATCTTCGGGAAATAACTGGACGCGGACGGTTCCGCGCCTGGGGCATTCTATAATCCTATTTCTTCATACAATGATTGCGCAAATGGGTAGCAAATAACTGAAACTCGTTACGTCTTGCTGCATTTGCACGCCAGGCGAGAGCGAGGGAGCGGAAATTATTCTGCCCTTCATAGGGCACGATGCTTATCTCGCTGCCGCGTGTGACGCCGGCCTTGATGGCGACCTCTGGTAGCAGCGTAACCCCCATACCAAACTCAACCAGCTGTACCAGTGTCATGATGCTTGTTGCATGCACATCACCGCCAGTATGTGCGGGCTTTGAGCCGATAGCAGCCATCACGTGTTCGCGCAGGCAATGACCTGTTTCCAGCAAGAGAAACGGCTGATCCTGCAAGTCACTTGCATCAATCCTGTCGCGATTTGCGAGTGCGTGATCTCTGCGCACAGCAAGGAAAAACGGATCCTTGCCTATCTCGGCAACTTCAAAGTCATCGAGATCGTAAGGATGAGCGACCAGCGCTACATCAAGTGCTCCCGAGCGAAGGCTGTCCAAGAGAGTCCGGGTCAACCCTTCGCGAACGCTCAATTTCAGTTCTGGAAATGCCTTCGCAGTCGTCGGCAATACTTTCGGCAACAGGAAAGGCGCAATAGACGGAATGACACCTAATCGAAGACGCGTGGTTAGTGGACGTTCAGCCTGCCTTGCATGTTCCGGCAATTCTTCAATCGAGGCTACAATCTCGCGCGCGCGGTTGAGAAAATCTTCGCCGGCTGGCAGCAATTGCATTCGCCGCCCGGTGCGATCAATCAAGGTAACGCCAATCTCTGCTTCAAGCGTCTGAATGGCTGCACTTAAAGTGGATTGCGTAACGCCCACAGCTTCCGCTGCACGCGAGAAAGAACCCGCTTTGACGAGGGCTATAAAATAGTGAAGTTGTCGGACACTGATATTGAGCACGGTCTTCGGCCTGAAACTTATCCCCATCGTTAAAATCGATGGATTGGATCGTTTTAATCGCTTTGACCGATTGATGTAGAGTGCCTATATATGACTCGCAAGCAGTTAATTCTGAAACTTCTGAATTTTCTGCATAACAACGAATTTACAGGCAGGTATGAGATGCTCGGTATCGGTGACAAGCTTCCTTCTTTCAAAGTAACTGGCGTTAAGCCTGGCTTCAACTTTCACGAAGAAAACGGCGTTTCGGCTTTTGAAGAAGTCACCGAAGCAAGCTTTGAAGGCAAGTGGAAGGTTATCTTCTTCTACCCAAAGGACTTCACCTTTGTTTGCCCAACTGAAATCGCTGAATTTGCACGCCTCGCTTCAGATTTCGAAGACCGTGACGCAGTTGTTCTCGGTGGTTCGACCGACAACGAATTCGTGAAGCTCGCATGGCGTCGCGATCACAAGGATCTCGACAAGCTGCCAATCTGGTCGTTTGCTGATACCAACGGCTCGCTCGTTGACGGCCTCGGCGTTCGTTCGCCAGATGGCGTAGCTTACCGTTACACCTTCGTTGTTGACCCAGACAATACTATCCAGCACGTTTACGCAACCAACCTCAATGTTGGCCGCGCTCCTAAGGACACGCTGCGCGTTCTCGACGCTCTGCAGACCGATGAGCTTTGCCCATGCAACCGCGAAGTCGGTGGCGAGACGCTCAAGGCTGCTTAATAGTCCTCGATTGTTTGAGACAAGGCGGGTTAAGACCCGCCTTTGTTTTATCTAATACCCAAAATAGCAGATAAAGAGGGTTCCATGTCCATTGATGATCTGAAGTCAAAAATTCCGGATTTTGCCAAGGATGTTCGTCTCAATCTTTCGTCCATGGCGAGCGATGAAACTCTGACACCACAGCAGAAATATGGCTTGTTCGTTGCCTGCGGTATTGCCTCACGCAACGCGGATGTACGCAAGGCGTTTGTTGCTGAAGCAAACGGCAAGGTTGATGCATCGGTTGTGCAGGCAGCAAAGTCGGCAGCGTCGATCATGGGTATGAACAATGTCTATTATCGCTTCGTGCATCTGGCGACTAATAAGGATTATCGCACCATGCCAGCCAAGCTGCGCATGAACGTGATTGGCAATCCGGGTGTGGACAAGGTTGATTTTGAACTCTGGTCGTTGGCGGTTTCGGCAATTAACGGCTGTGGTATGTGCATTGATGCGCATGAAGACGTGCTGCGCAAGGCTGGTGCATCGACTGAAGTGATCCAGACGGCAGCGCGTTTTGCCTCGATCATCCAGTCAGTCGCGATCGCACTCGAAGCAGCCGACACCGAATAAGGTTTGGTCAATTTGAGACTAAAAGAAAAGCCCGCGTGGATTGCTCCACGCGGGCTTTTTTATTGGTGTTCAACGCTGCCTATTCGTCGCGTTTAAACGAGATGAAGGCAAAGCCAATCAACGAGACCACTGCTGCGGCAGACATATAATAGCCGACATAGTCGAAGCTATAATGCGTTGCCAGCCAGGTTGCGATGTAAGGCGCAACCGACGCGCCGAGAATGCCCGCGAGATTAAAGGTAAGCGATGCGCCGGTGTAGCGAACCGAGGTCGGGAATGGTTCAGCAAGAGCTGCGCCGATTGGACCATAGGTCAAGCCCATCAGACCGAAGCCAATGATCAGGAAGGCGAGAACGCCAGCAGTTCCGCTAAGGAAAAGTGGAGCCATGATGAAGCCGTACAGACCGATAAGGACTGTGACCACGATCATGACAGGACGCATGCCGTATTTATCGGAAAGCAGCGCTGCAATCGGGATGGTAAGGCCGAAAAAGATCACACCAACCATTTGCAGAATGAGGAACTGTTCGCGGCTATAGCCAAGCGCACGTGTACCCCAACCAAGCGAAAACACGGTCATGAGGTAGAACAGGACGAAAGTTGCAACAGCACCGATAGTGCCAAGGAACAGGCTCGCCTTGTACTTCTTGAACAGGGTTGCAACCGGAACTTCAACGCGTTCGGCCTTGTCGATTGCCTTCTGGAATTCTGGCGTTTCAGCGATCTTCAGACGAATGAAGAGGCCAACAGCAACCAGAAGAGCACTGGCGATGAAAGGAATACGCCAGCCGAAAGACATGAATTGTTCTTCGGTCAGAAACTCAGCAAGGATCAGGAAGATACCTGTTGCGAGGATGAAGCCGACGGGTGCGCCGAGCTGCGGGAACATGCCGTACCATGTACGCTTGCCTTCAGGCGCATTTTCGGTTGCGAGCAAGACTGCACCGCCCCATTCGCCACCAAGACCAAGACCCTGACCCAGACGGCAGAGTGCCAGCAGTAGAGCTGCCCATACGCCGATGGATTCATATGTTGGCAGGAAACCGATTGCGACGGTGGAAATGCCCATCGTCATAAGGGCTGCGACGAGTGTCGCCTTGCGGCCAACCTTATCGCCGAAGTGACCGAACAACGCGCCGCCGATTGGACGTGCGAAGAAGGCAATCGCGAAAGTCGCGAGTGACTGGAGCAGCGCAGAGTTGCCGTCACTTGCCGGAAAGAAGAGATGCGGGAAGACGATTACCGCGGCTGTTGCATAAATATAAAAGTCAAAGAATTCGATTGTTGTGCCGATCATGCTCGCAGCCAATACGCGGCGCGCGGAGTTTTTCTTCGGAACAACTGCTTGAGCGACAGTCATTGATTCATATCCATATTTGTGGGCTCTGCATTGGGGGAAGCCCGAGATATTGCTTTCTTAGTGCCACAAAATACGAAACCGCAAGCTTAAAAGGGCTTTCGCGTAATTTTCTGATTTCGATTGTGGTGTTTTCGAAACAAAATGAACATACGAGGTAGATTGAAGGATAAGTTCACAGGCCTTTCAATTGCCTTAAGGCAGCCTTAAGCTGAATTCTGCAACTTGGAATCACAATGACTGCGTGGACTTTCGGTAACGGTAAGGTTGGCATGAACTTTCGCAAACATTCTGTTTTGCGGATGCCATCACGCATGTTGATTGCTTTGTTCTCAATGCTGTTCCTGGTTTCCACTCAGCTTTGTTATGCAATGGCGCATGATCTTCCACAGACGGTCGCAGTTACGGACTGCCATTCGATTGTTCAGGTCGCTAAGCATGACATGGGACATTCAGCTCCGACTGATCATGGCAAGAAAGCATCCGTCGCGTGTGTTATGATGAGTTGTGGCGGTATTATCCAACTTGCTTCAGATGTTGCCTTGTTCACGCCCGATCATGAGTTTGGTCTTCCGCCACGCGTGGCAACGCTGAACAGCAATGATCCATTCGGCGTCTTACGTCCTCCGATATCTTCCCAGCTTTAATCTGTTCAGACGCTGCCAGTTCCATGGTGGCAATTGGCGCGTTCCGAAAGCCATAGGGATGTCGGAATGCGCGTTGATAGAGACTTATCTGGAGAACGATCATGACGAGTATGACTCGCCGTCGTCTGCTGACGCTTGGTGCAAGCGCGGCTGCTTTAACTGTTGTTCGGCCTTTTGAGGCATTTGCGCAGGATGCGCATCAACATATGCAGCATGGTGCAGCCAAAGCACAGGCTTTACCCATTCCGACATTAATCGAGCCGGATGCTGCGGGTATCGTAAAGTTGAAGGTTCAGACAGGCCGCCATTCCTTCACAGAAGGAAGCAATGCCGCTTCTGCTGGAATTAACGGCACGTATCTTGGTCCTGTTGTCCGTTTGAAAAACGGGGAGACGGTGACGCTATCTGTTGAAAATGGAATGGACGAAGACACAACCCTTCATTGGCACGGTCTTTTCGTTCCTTCTGTTCTGGACGGTGGCCCACATAATGTGATTGCCGCAGGCAACAGCTGGGCGCCGAAAGTTACGGTCAACCAGCCTGCATCGTTTAACTGGTTCCATCCGCATCTGCATGGCGATACTGCCAGACAGGCGCATATGGGCATTGCCGGACTGATGATCGTCAGTGATGGCAAGGATGCTGAACGCGGTCTGCCTGTTGGCTATGGCGTCGATGATATCCCGCTCGTGTTACAGGATCGCAGGGTCATTGATGGCGACAAGGTCTATCAGCCCGATATTATGGATCTGATGCATGGCTTTCGCGGCGATAAACTGATCGTCAATGGCGTGATTGCACCGCAAGCGCATGTTCCTGCATCTGTTGTGCGGTTGCGTATTCTGAATGGGGCCAATGCGCGCAACTTCCATGTGCGTTTGAGCGATGGCAGCCCTTTGCATGTGATTGCATCGGATGGCGGCTATATAAGCAAGCTCGATCCGGTTAAACGCCTGACGATCAGCCCGGGAGAGCGCTATGAGGTTCTGGTCGATTTCTCAGTCATGAACGGCACACTTGATCTGCTTACAGCCAGCGATGACAGTGGAGGCGATGATCAGTCTTTGATGCAGTTCATCGTGGATGACAAAATCAATGGCCCGATTAAAACGTTGCCAACCACACTTGATGGCCCGGAGAAACCGGACGAGAATCTCTCGGTGCGCAAGCGGTCTTACTTCTTCGATGAACGTATGGCTGAAAACATGAAGCTCATGATGGGCGGCATGTCGAGCGATCCTCATGCCGGGCATAATATGCCGGCGATGAGCGATCATGATATGCATTCGGGTCGGAGCAATGCCGATACTGGCCCCGTTTTGCAGGCACTCACATCTGGTGTTCAGATGGCCATAGCCGACAAGCCTTTCGACATGAGCCGTATTGATGCGGAAGTTAAACTCGGATCATGGGAGATCTGGGAATTGACCACGAAAGAAATGGCGCATCCGTTCCATATCCATGGTGCGTCATTCCGCATTCTTTCGCTGAATGGCGAGGCACCGCCAGTCCATCAGTCAGGTTGGAAGGACACGGCGCTGATCAATGGCAAGGCGGAAGTGCTGGTGCATTTCGATCGCGAGGCCAGCCGCGATCATCCATTCATGTTTCATTGCCATGTGCTGGAACATGAAGACGTTGGCATGATGGCTCAATTCGTAACGGTCTGATCGTCAAATATTCTGCGCGCCATTCAAACTGGCGCGCAGTTTTATAAATTCGAACAATTTGCGTTGTTGTGCGTTTACCGCTTATCCCCAAACCAATGAAGAGGAGGAGATAATGCGACCACTCGTTCTAGCTTCAACTTTAGCGCTTATCGCAGCACCAGCTTTTGCCCAAGACGCAACAGTTAAAATGTACGAGGCCCTGGAAACAGGTCAAGGCAAAGAGATGGGAACCGTAACGGTGTCCCAGGGTGCAGACGGACTTTCGTTCAAAGCGGATTTGAATGGATTGCCTGAAGGTGAACACGGCTTCCATGTTCATGAAAAAGGCAGCTGCGCGCCTGCAGAACAGGACGGAAAGATGGTTCCTGCACAGGCAGCCGGTGGCCATTACGATCCGGAAGGTTCCAAACACCATATGGGGCCAGAAGGCCATGGTCATATGGGTGATCTACCGCTCTTGAAGGCGGATGCATCTGGCAAGGTCAGTGAAACGGTCGTTGCGCCGCGCCTGAAGTCGTTGGATGAAATCAAAGGTCGGGCGCTAATGGTCCATATGGGCGGCGACAACTACGCTGACGAACCCAAGCCGCTTGGTGGTGGCGGAGCCCGGTTCGCTTGCGGGCTAATCGAATAAAAACGCGGCAATTCCAGTCAAAAGCAGCCGTTGGAACGGTTTAATTTGCTTTTTCTGGAATTGCTCTACCCCCAATTCTCAATGCGGATTTTTGAACCGTCAGAGAAACGCGAAATATGGAATGGCGACGGATCGACAACTGGCGTTTCGCCGCTGACCATATCAGCAACCAGCTTTCCAGCACCGGGGCCAATGCCAAATCCATGCCCTGAGAATCCGGTTGCAACGATAAGACCTTCAATGCCGGGCAGGGGTGAAATAACCGGAATGACATCCGGCATGGTATCGATGAGGCCTGCCCATTCCTGAGCGATGGTTGCAGAAGCGAAGGAAGGAATTGCCGCCTTTAACTTTGCGAGGACTGCCGCATTTGCTGCGCGATGCGGCTCCGGGTCGAGTGTGCGAATAGTTTCAAAGATCGAAGGCTGATCCGCTGGACGAAGCTTCCATTGAAAGGCCTCCTGGAAAAAGCGCTCTCCAAACCGGAAACGTATTGAGCGCCATTCAGTTGAAAGCGATGGGATAAAATCACGGAAAAAACGGAAACTGTCAGGCACGATATCAGCAATCGAGCCACCAAGGCTTGCGACTGTATAACCGCCGTCCAGCCGTTTGCGGATTGCAAAATCCGAAAAAGCGATTGCCGGATCAACTTTTGCCTCGATGGGCGCTGTGCGAAATACAGAAGATTTGACTTTGAGTTGCGGAAGACGTGCATTGAAGTCTGATATGATCAACCTTGACCAAGCCCCGCCAGCAACCACAACGGCCTCACAAGTCACGCGGCCTTTTTCGGTCAGAACTGCTGAAACGCGACCATTGGTTGTCTCGATGCCGCGCACGGCACAGTTTTGCAAAATGGTGGCACCCAGTTCCTGTGCTTTCGCTGCGAAGGCAGGAACTGCTTGCTGCGGTTCTGCACGTCCGTCTAGCGGAGTGATCATCCCTCCTTTGAGTGGACGGGTGAGGCCAGGGACAAGGCTCGCTGCCTGCCCACCACTAAGGAGTTCGGTTTTGATGTCGTGTTCACTCGCGATCTTGATCCATTGAGCGTAGCGTTCGACCTCTTCTTCCTTCTCAGCAGTGTAGGCGATGCCAGTAACACGAAAGCCAGTTTCGCGTCCGGTACGTTCATTCATACCTTCCCAGAGGCGCATACTCTCAACGATCAGCGGCATTTCTCGACTGTCGCGTCCGGTTCTGCGGCACCAACCCCAATTGCGGCTTGATTGTTCGCCTGCAATTTCGCCTTTCTCAAACAAGGCGACAGGAATGCCACGCTCTGCCAGGAAAAGGGCTGTTGATACACCGATAACTCCACCGCCGATAACGGCGATCTTTGTTCCCTGTGGCAAACGCTCGGCGGTTGCCACCTTGTCGGTGATCGGCCCCATCATCAGACTCCTGCAATGCGAATATCAAACTAAGACGGAAGCAACATTGCGCGATTTTCGAGCTTTTTCAACTGGATAGTGTAGCAAATTATTACGCCTTCAAGCGTATTTCGGCAAATGCCTGACACCTTTTGTCGGGTTTTATTGGCAAAGTCGTTCAAGTGCATTTATATGCCTCTGATGATAACAGGACTCTCGGCCTCATCTATGGACATACGCACTCTGCAGGACACGAAACTCGATAAAGATCAGACTCCGGCGCTGACGCTATCAGGCATCGGTCGTCAGTTCGGGACAGTGCGTGCTGTTGATGATATTTCGCTTGATGTTCGGTCTGGGGAAATCATCTGTCTCGTCGGACATTCCGGTTGTGGCAAGACCTCCCTTCTGCGGATTATAGCCGGTATCGATGCACCTGATGAAGGTCAGCTCACTATGGGTGGTCGTACACTGGTGGGGCCAAAGGTTTTTGTTGAGCCTGAAAAGCGCAACATTGGGGTCGTGTTTCAGGACTATGCGCTGTTTCCGCATTTGACAGTCAGGGAAAATGTGCTGTTCGGTTTGCGGAAGATGCGTAAGGATGAAGCGACGGCGCGGGTCGTTGAACTGCTTGAACTGGTTGGCCTCACCCCGATGGCAGATCGCTATCCGCATATGCTTTCGGGTGGCGAACAACAGCGCGTCGCTCTTATCAGAGCGTTGGCTCCGAAGCCCGATCTTCTGCTTATGGATGAACCTTTCTCCAATCTTGATCGCGGTCTGCGCGCACGCGTGAGAAGTGAAACCATTGCTCTGCTGCGCGCATTGGGTACGCCGGTCATAATCGTAACCCATGAGGCTGAGGAAGCTTTGTCTACGGGGGATCGTGTGGTGTTGATGCGTTCTGGAAAGATCGTTCAGGCCGGTTCTGCCCGCACACTCCATGACCAGCCTGCAACGCGTTACGCTGCGGATTTCTTCTGTGATTTTAATGCTCTTGATGGCAAGGCGGATGGCGCTGCCGTAAAGACACAGGTTGGTATGTTGAAAACGCTAGGTGATGTGCGATCAGGGAGTAATGTTGCCGTCTATCTGCGCCCACGCGATATTGCTATCGTCTCCAGTGAAACCTCCGCGCAAGATGTATTGCGCGGACGCATAGCAAGCCGCACCTATTTGGGTGAAACGGAAGAGCTGACAGTTCAGCTCGATCATCAGAATCTCTGCCTTCGCGTTCGGACAGATCAGCATGTTGATGCTGATGCGACGGATGTCTGTCTCCGGATCGACTGGAGCAAGGCACTGGTTTTTACAAAAAATGAGTAAATAACTCATATTTTATGACGCGAATTATTGACCCTGAATATACCAGTTCCTATAGTCTGGTTGCATTACTCATAGTTTCAAATGAACCAAATTATCCCGGAGGTAAAATGCCCAAGATCGCGCGTGCTGGACTGGCTCTTATGGCAGCGACGTTTCTCTCAGGTGCAGCGAATGCAAATGAGGTGAACATTTATACGACGCGTGAACCTGGCTTGATCCAGCCTCTGCTGGATGCCTACAAGGAAAAGACAGGCACAACCGTAAATACCGTTTTCCTGAAGGATGGTCTTGCTGAACGCGTTGCTTCTGAAGGCGACAAGTCTCCTGCAGATATTCTGATGACTGTCGATGCAGGCAATCTTGTTGATCTCGTCGACAAAGGCCTTACCCAGCCGGTTGATTCCCAGGCCCTGAAAGATGCCGTGCCTGAACAGCTTCGTGATGCCAACGGCAATTGGTTCGGTCTGTCGATGCGCGCTCGCGTCGTCTATGCAGACAAGGATCTCGAACTCGACAAGATCACCTATGAAGAACTGGCTGATCCAAAGTGGAAGGGTAAAATCTGCATTCGCGCAGGTCAGCATCCATATAACACAGCGCTGATCGCCGATTACATCGCCCATCACGGCGCCGAAAAGACAGAAGAGTGGCTGACGGGCCTCAAGGCTAACCTTGCACGTAAGGCTGCTGGCGGTGATCGCGACGGTGCCAAGGATATCGTTGGCGGAATCTGCGATATCGCAGTCGCTAACTCTTATTATGTCGGTCTGATGCGTTCGGGCAAGAGCGGCGACGAGCAGAAGGCTTGGGGCGACGGCATCAAGGTCATTCTTCCAACCTTCCAGGATGGCGGCACGCAGGTAAATATCAGCGGTGCAGCTGTTGCCAAAAATGCGCCAAACAAGGACGAAGCCGTCAAGCTTCTTGAGTATCTTGCTTCGGACGAAGCCCAACAGCTTTATGCGAAGGCTAACTACGAATATCCGGTAAAGGCTGGCGCTTCGGTTGATCCAATCGTCGAATCCTTCGGCGAACTGAAGATCGACACTGTTCCACTTTCGGAAATCGTCAAGCATCGCAAGCAGGCCAGCGAACTGGTCGACAAAGTTGGCTTTGATAACTAAAAGTCGATTATCACTGTAGATATGACGCCGGTGCAAAAACTATTGCGCCGGCGTTGTAATATGAAGGTCGACAACAAGCATGCCGGAACCTATGCAAGCCGCATCGTCATCCATGCCTTACCGCACCCGCTCGGGGCGAAGCTGGTTGTGGCTTTCAGGAATAATCGCACTGCTGGTTTGCCTGCCGGTCCTCGCACTAGTTATAGAAGCCTTGCGTGGATCATCCGGCCTGTGGGGCCATCTTTTCTCAACGATTTTTGCCACAGCCTTCACCGATACGGTGATCCTCCTGGCAGGCGTCGGTTTTATTACAGCATTGGTGGGCACATCAGCTGCATGGCTGGTAACGGCTTACGACTTTCGCGGGCGTGGCGTGCTTGAATGGGCTCTTCTGCTGCCGCTGGCGGTGCCTACATACATCATCGCCTACGCCTATCTCGATATTCTGCACCCGATTGGGCCAGTGCAAAGCGCAATCCGATTTATTCTTGGCTATGAGACGCCGCGTCAGTTCCGCTTGCCAGATATAAGATCAATGACCGGTTGCATTATTCTGCTCGGCTTTGTGCTTTATCCTTATGTCTATATCCCAACACGAGCTATGTTCCTCACACAGTCGGCAAGCCTGATTGAGGCTGCACGGACGTTGGGCGTCAGCCGCAAAGGGATTTTCTGGCGCGTAGCGTTGCCGCTTGCACGTCCCGCCGTGGCCGTTGGTGTCAGCCTTGCATTGATGGAAACGCTCAACGATGTGGGGGCTGCCGAGTTTCTTGGTGTCCGAACGCTGACGGTTTCGATTTACACAACATGGGTCACGCGCTTTGATCTTCCGGGAGCAGCGCAGCTGGCGCTGGCGCTTTTATTGCTCGTCGTCGCCATTGTTTCAATTGAACGCTGGGCCCGGCGCAAACAGCGCTTTTCATCCAATATTCGCCATTCGCGCGGGTTTGAGCCGCTCAAGGTAAGCGGAATCAAAGGTTTCTGGCTGTTTATCCTTTGTGTCGTGCCGATTATTATCGGCTTCCTGATGCCGGCGATCTATCTCGTCATAGAAGCAGTCAAGCGGATGCGCTTTGCGGGCATATCGCCTCGTCTTGCCGGGGAAGCGTTCAATACGGTGATGCTCGCTTCGGTTGCAACCATTCTGGTTCTGCTGTTTGGCATGGTGGTGGCTTATGCAATGCGGCTGTTTCCGGGCGCGGCCTCCCGTTGGTTCTACCGTTTCTCAACGATGGGCTATGCAGCACCGGGCACGGTAATAGCAATTGGCATCATGATTGTTTCAGGCGCTGTTGATCGGTTGTTCGATGGGATCTTCAGTTATTTCTTTGGCTTGTCGACGGGGCTACTGCTGATTAGCACGGGTGCCGCAATTATCTACGCCTATGTCGCGCGCTTTATGGCGATCTCTGCCGGAGGTATCGATGCAGGGCTCGAACGCATTCCACAATCTCTCGATCACGCCTCGCGCACACTGGGGCGAGGGGTGACGACCACATTCTGGCAGGTACATTTGCCGCTTTCCAAAACAGCTATCGTTGCCGCTGGACTTTTGGTGTTTGTCGATTGTGTGAAGGAATTGCCTGCAACACTTCTTCTGCGCCCGCTTAATATCGAGACTTTTGCTACCCATCTCTATGGTGAAGCTGCGCGAGGCACCTATGAGGAAGCCTCCGTTGCAGCATTGGCAATCGTTGCAGTAGGCATATTGCCGGTCATTCTGCTTGCACGCGTTGGACGCCGCTTCGGCGGCGGACGTAGCTGAAAGTATTTCCAGCAAAAGTGCGAAACGGATTTGTGTTTGGCAATGCTTAACGCCAGATAGTTGGCGTTGTTCCAACAATCCAGTAACAGCTGGAACCGCTTCAATAGTGGAAGTTCTGCAATATCAAATTGTTACAGAGTCGTTATGTAACGCGACTTTAACATGGCAATGCTCGTTCGATACTGAAGTTCCATAAATCGAAAAAGTCTAGCTCTATCAAAGGCTTTGGAGGGGTTGGTGTGAGTACTGCGACCCAGATACCCCAATGATTTCAACACGATATTTCGCGTGAACGCAATAATATGTGACTGTATTATGAAGGGGTTTCCATGCTTCTACCACGTTGAAGCCACAAAGCGAAAGCTGAATGGGCACATGGAAACAACGTCTCGGATTTAGACACGATAGCCATACGGGCTGGTCTTAAAAACTCCGGGCATGACTTGGATGATGAAAACAATGCTGGATACGCAACAATGGCTCCCGGTCGAGTTGCTGAATATTGGTTTGGCTGCCGCCGTTTTCTTCGCCTGCCTTGTGCACTCTTTGTGGAAGGCGGTCTTTGATGAACTCAACCCCGTTTTCTGGCGCCGAACAGCGGCAGTTCTTTGGGCGGGTGTTGTCATCGTCGCTCTGAGCAGCGGAATTGAAAGCTTCAACTGGCCAATGATTGTTGGTTGGCTGATGGTTGCTGCCGGTGTTGCCGCAACAACTATTCGTACAGGCTTGAACTATTATCGCCAATATTCGGCGCATAACGTTCGCCGTACCAAGTTTACCAATCCGCGTTTTGCAGGTGCACGCGTTTCTGGCCCACGTGTTTCTGGACGGTGATGGCCATGTTTGCAAAGACTGTTAACATGCCTCTGCGGCAACACCGTCCACATAGTCTGCGGTCGTTCTTTATCCGCGCTTTTGGTTCTGGACGATACCGTAAATATTCGTTGAGCGTGTGCCGGAGCGGCAATAGCCCAGAATAGGGCCTTCGGCTTCAGCGAGAGCCGAGGCCATTTCATCGACATTCTCCTGGGTCAGCTGACCGCCGACAACTGGAATATAATAGGTCTTGATGCCAGCCTTTTCAGCGACCCTTGCAACTTCGGCAAAACCAGGCTGATCTTCGCCGCCTTCGCCGTCCGGACGATTGCAAATGATTGTCTGAAAACCTTCGGCTGCAATATCACGCACGTCATCCGGTGAGATTTGCCCAGTGACTGAGTAATTGTCGTCGATCTGCCGAATATCCATCTTTTTCCACCTATAATATAAGCCGCTGAAAGGCCATTTCGTTTGGAATTGAGCCCATTTCCGGTTAGCGGGTATAGCTCGTTATCGAGTTGATCCGCAAGTGTTCAGCACGTGGCTTGTCTGCTCTCCAGGTGTTGGATAATAAACCAGCATGATTACATTTACCTGGTGGGAAGCGATCATCGTCGTCATGATCGTTTATTGGCATATAACCGTTGCCGCAGCTATAATTCTGCTAGCTTCTACCTTCATTATGACGGATCGCACGGTCTGGCGCATCGTTGCTCTCGGCATCGCATTGCTGCTTGTCTCGCCACTGATCTGGGTGGGTTTCATGGCTTATTCTTAAAACACCGGTCTGATGCCTGGCTTTAACCGCATCTTATTGGTGAGCTATTCCCGCTCTTCCTAGAGTGGTCTCTAAGGAAATACCGCCATTTTTTCCGTCTTTTACATGCATTGTTGCATTGGGCTCGGTGACGACAAACAAATGGTTGATTAAGGTTTGAGAGTTGGTGATTGGCGCGGCTTTGGTACTTTCAAGGCTAGCCAAACCTCAATATGTTCGAATTAGAACATTTCCTTCAATAGTGCGAAGTGGTGTAGCGTAAGGGAATGTTTGCGGGGGCGGGGCAGGAATGACAGGCAGCAAAACCGACATGACGATGCAGAAGACCAGCCAACGTGTTCCGCACGTTGCCCGTCGTGAAGCAGGTTTTCACGAGAGTAGCCGTGATGTTCCCGAAGAAGTGCCAGTGGCCATGAGCTATAATGGCACGACACATGCCGTCATGATGGCGACGCCCAATGACCTCGAAGACTTTGCGGTGGGTTTCAGCCTGACCGAAGGGATCATAGGACACATCTCGGAAATTGAAGATCTGAACATTGAGGTCTTTGGCAAAGGCATCGATATTCAGATGCGGCTTGTCGATCAGCGGGATGAAATGCTCGTTGCACGCCGCCGCTTTATGGCCGGGCCGGTCGGTTGTGGTTTGTGCGGGATCGATTCCATTGATCAGGCAATACGTCCATTATCAGCGATCAAGGCCGATGGCTTTCAGTTGAAAGCCGGATCAATTGTTGCTGCAATGGATGCCTTGGGGAACGCACAGCAATTGAATGCGCAGACGCATGCAGTGCATGGCGTTGGTTTTTTTGTGCCGGGTGAGGGGCTTTTTGCAGTTCGCGAGGATGTGGGCAGACATAATGCGCTCGATAAGCTCATCGGCGCACTGGCCCGGGCAAACAGGCCAGCAAATAATGGATTGGTGGCCATTACGAGCCGTGTATCAGTCGAGATGGTGCAGAAGGCCGTTATTCTCGGAGCGCCGCTGCTTGCAGCTATTTCCGCCCCGACAGCTCTTGCCATTTGCACAGCAGAAGAGGCCAATCTGACGCTTGTGGCGCTCGTCAGAGGTGAAGATTTCGACGTCTACACCCATCCTGAGCGTATTCTTATTTGAGTAGCCGGCCTGTCAGATACGAGGCCGGCCAGTCATTATTTAAACAAGCGCTGCAATACGGGCGCGTTCGCTAACAATCTGCAAAGCTGCATGTGCTGCTTCGACACCCTTTACCTTGAAATGGTTGAAGAAGAAGTCGTGATGCTCTTTGCTGTCATGGTAATGATGCGGGGTGAGCGATACGCTCAGCACCGGAACTTCGGTTTCAAGCTGCACCTGCATCATGCCGTTAATGACCGCAGTTGCAACGAAATCATGGCGATAAATACCACCGTCGATCACAAATGCTGCGCCTACAATGGCAGCATAGCGGCCAGTTTTGGCAAGTGTCTTTGCATGAAGCGGGATTTCATAAGCACCGGGTACGTCGAAAACTTCAACTTCCACGTTGGTGCCTGTTTTGGCGGCGAGTTCGGCGATGAAGCTCTTACGTGCTTCGTCAACGATGTCCGCATGCCAGCGAGCCTGAATGAAGGCAATTTTGAAGGATGTCTTGTTCGGATAGCTCTGGTTCATAGGTTCCTCACGAAACTAGAATCAGGGCGCACAAAGGAACACAAGCCACGCCAACTCAAGCGCAGCCAAACGTTCTTTCGCTCTCTTCCATCCGGACTTTAACCGTCGGCTCCGGCATCTCACCGGATCTGCTGACCCTGAAACAAACAGCCGAATCGGCTTTCCGTTACAGGCGCTCGCGGGCTCGAAGATCACTCTTCATACCGCCGGTGGGGAGTTTCACCCCGCCCCGAGAACAAACCCGCACACCATTGTGCGAGCGAACGGAAATTATGCATTCCGGAGGACAATGTCTAGTCTGTTCACGGGAATTTTATACTGCTTTGAAAAGCGAGAAGCGCAGGATTTTGCTGATTTTCCGAACTGAGCCAAGTTTTGTCATCAGAAATATGATGAACGAACCAAGTATTTAATTTCACTGGGATATTTGGCGAATTTTTCCTACTTTTCAGATGTCCGAACTGAATGACGCAATTTTTCTCACGCCATCCATATTGACACATATCCCGTATTTGAGCCTATCCTAAGAACACATCTTGTCTTGCAGATGATTTTCATTCAAAAAAGACAACGTTGTCAATCGCAAGAGGAGCTGCGAGAAACAGAGTGGGATGGAGGTCTCAAAGCAGATTGAACGCTCTTCTGGGTGTGTGGGCCTGATGCCTGACAACAGCATCCGACGAAATTTTGTTTTGTAGAGTTCTACGGGAGGTAGACATATGCATAAATTTTTTAAAATGGCCGCGATGGGCACGGCTGCCTGTTCAATGATTGCAGCAATGGCACCGGTTGTGGCCAATGCGCAGGACAAGCAGAATGTTGAGGTTCTGCACTGGTGGACAGCAGGCGGCGAAGCTGCTGCACTTGATGTTCTGAAGAAGGACCTTGAAAGCAAGGGCATCAGCTGGACGGATATGCCAGTTGCAGGCGGCGGCGGTACTGAAGCCATGACCGTTCTGCGTGCCCGCGTTACGGCAGGAAACGCTCCGACAGCTGTTCAGATGCTGGGCTTCGATATTCGCGACTGGGCAGAGCAGGGCGCGCTTGGCAATCTCGATGATGTTGCCAGCAAGGAAGGCTGGGACAAGGTTATCCCTGCACCTTTGCAGGAATTTGCCAAATATGATGGCCACTGGATTGCAGCGCCTGTAAACGTTCACTCCACCAACTGGATGTGGATCAACAAGGCAGCGCTCGATAAGGCTGGCGGCAAAGAGCCAACCAATTGGGATGAACTCGTAGCGCTCCTCGACAAGTTCAAGGAACAGGGTATTACCCCAATCGCTCACGGTGGTCAGCCGTGGCAGGATGCAACGATTTTTGATGCTGTCGTGCTGTCGTTTGGTCCTGACTTCTACAAAAAGGCTTTCGTTGATCTCGACCCGGAAACTCTGGGTAGTGATAAGATGAAGGAAGCCTTCGACCGCATGACCAAGCTGCGTTCTTATGTGGACGACAACTTCTCCGGTCGTGACTGGAACCTTGCTTCGGCAATGGTTATCGAAGGCAAGGCTGGCGTACAGTTCATGGGTGACTGGGCAAAGGGCGAATTCATCAAGGCTGGCAAGAAGCCGGGCGAAGATTTTGTCTGCATGCGTTACCCGGAAACGCAGGGTTCTGTAACCTTCAACTCCGACATGTTTGCAATGTTTAAGGTTGCCGACGACAAGGTGCCTGCACAGCTCGAAATGGCTTCGGCCATCGAAAGCCCAGCATTCCAGTCGGCCTTCAACGTGGTCAAAGGTTCGGCTCCTGCACGTACCGATGTGCCTGACACCGATTTCGACGCTTGCGGCAAGAAGGCTATCGCCGACGTTAAGGAAGCTGCAGGGAAGGGCACGATGCTCGGCTCAATGGCTCACGGCTATGCAAACCCGGCTTCAGTCAAGAATGCGATCTATGACGTCGTAACCCGTCAGTTCAATGGCCAGCTTTCTTCTGAAGATGCTGTCAAGGAACTGGTTACCGCCGTTGAAGGCGCGAAATAAGCAGACAGAGATCGTCTGGGGAGTGTCCGGGATACACCCGGATGCTCTCATTGCATACGCTATAATTCATTGAAAATAATGGCTTAAAACCGCCCACAATACCTGCGCTTGAAGATCTTGTTTTAACGCACATCTGATCCGAAAATAATTTTGTACTTTTCGGAATGCGCTCTTAAACAAGCCGACAGCAGGAAGCGGTAGCTTAAACAGGATGGCGCAAAGATGCAGCGTAACAGCCGACTACAAGAACTGGTGCCCAAGCTGGTTCTCGCGCCGAGCTTCTTGATTGTTCTCGTCTTTGTATATGGATTCATTATCTATACAGGCGTTCTTTCTGTCACAAACAGCCGTATGTTGCCGTCCTACGGCTTTGTTGGCCTGTCAAATTATGAAAAGCTCTGGGCATTGCCACACTGGTGGCGTGCGGTAACAAATCTTGCGATTTTCGCTTCGCTCTACATCATCATCTGTTCAGTTATCGGTTTGTTTCTGGCAATCCTGCTCGATCAGAAGATCCGCGGAGAAGGCTTTCTGCGTCCGATTTACCTTTATCCGATGGCGCTTTCCTTCATCGTGACGGGTACGGCATGGAAATGGTTTCTAGATCCGGGTATCGGTCTTGAGCACACAGTTCGACTATGGGGCTGGGAAGGTTTCACCTTCAACTGGATCAAGAGCAACACGATGGCAATTTACTGTCTGGTGATTGCTGCTGTCTGGCAATCGTCAGGTTTTGTCATGGCCATGTTTCTTGCTGGTCTGCGCGGCGTCGACAATGAGATTATCAAGGCGGCACAGATCGACGGCGCTTCGACCGGAACTATCTATCGCCGTATCATCATTCCATTAATGCGGCCGGTGTTCCTTTCGGCTTTTGTGGTGCTCGCACATCTTGCAATCAAGGCCTATGACCTTGTCATTGCCCTGACAGGTGGCGGACCCGGACAAGCGACAGAACTGCCTGCAACCTTCATGTATTCTTATACATTTACGCGCAATCAGATGGGTATCGGTGCATCGTCAGCAATCATTATGCTTGTGATGATATTTTCGATCATTATTCCCTATCTCTATTCGGAAATTCGCGGAGGGTCGCGTTCATGAGCGCCCAGACCCAGGAAAATGCCATCAACAGTGGCAAGCTGACACGCGCTTTGATTTATTCTGCGCTGATGCTATTCGCAATTTTCTATCTGCTACCGCTCTATGTGATGCTGGTGAATTCATTCAAGCCGCTTGAGGAAATTCGTCAGGGCGGCATGTTGGGCCTGCCGCAGCAATGGACGATTGAACCTTGGCTTTCGGCGTGGTCTACAGCACAAATCGGCGTGCAGCCCACGGGCCTTAAACCGTTTTTCATCAATTCGATCCTGATGGTCGTTCCTGCCGTTGCCATTTCTACGGTCATTGGCGCGCTCAACGGTTATGTACTGACCAAATGGCGCTTTCGCGGCTCGAATATTTTCTTCGGTCTTTTGCTGCTCTCGTGCTTCATTCCCTTTCAGATTGTACTGATTCCGATGGCGCGCGTTCTGGGAATGCTTGGTATTGCGGGTACAATCTGGGGCTTGATCCTTGTCCACGTCGTATATGGTATCGGCTTCACGACGCTTTACTTTCGTAATTATTACGAGGCGTTTCCAACCGAACTGGTACGCGCGGCGCAGATTGATGGGGCAAGCTTCTTCCAGATTTTCTGGCGTATTCTGTTGCCATCCTCTGGACCAATTATCGTTGTCTCGGTCATCTGGCAGTTCACCAATATCTGGAACGACTTCCTTTTCGGTGCTTCGTTCTCTGGTGCAAATTCAACACCTATGACGGTAGCACTCAACAACCTCGTTTCCTCCTCCACAGGCGTCAAGGAATATAACGTTCACTTCGCAGCTGCTATTCTGGCGGCCTTGCCAACGCTGATCGTCTACATTGTTTCCGGGCGCTACTTCGTGCGCGGACTAATGTCCGGTGCCGTCAAGGGATAAGTCTGACATGTCATTTCTGAAAATTACTGATCTCTACAAATCCTACGGCAACGTCTCGGTCTTGAAGGATATCAATATAGAGATCGAAGAAGGCGGTTTTCTGGTACTCGTCGGCCCTTCGGGCTGCGGCAAGTCCACCTTGTTGAATACGATTGCCGGTCTTGAGCCGATTACGTCTGGCGATATTCTGATCAATGACCGCTCCGTTTCTGGCTTGCATCCTTCGCAACGCGATATCGCGATGGTGTTCCAGTCCTACGCGCTTTATCCGAACATGACCGTGGGCGGAAACATCGCTTTCGGCATGGAAATTCGTAAGGTACCAAAGCCTGAGCGCGAGAAAGCCATTCAGGAAGTCGCGGATATTCTACAGATCGGCCATCTGCTGGACCGCAAACCAAGTCAGCTTTCTGGTGGACAGCGTCAGCGTGTAGCAATGGGGCGCGCTCTGGTGCGCAATCCGCAAGTCTTTCTGTTTGATGAGCCGCTATCGAACCTTGATGCCAAGCTGCGCGTTGATATGCGGACTGAGATAAAGCGTCTGCATCATCGCATGAAGACAACAATTGTCTATGTTACGCACGATCAGATTGAAGCTATGACGCTTGCGACGAAAATAGCTGTTCTGAAGGACGGCATGTTGCAGCAATTTGGTACTCCGGCTGAAATCTACAACAATCCGACCAATATGTTCGTTGCAGATTTCATGGGCTCGCCTGCGATGAACCTGCTTCATGCGACCATTGAGAACAATGGTTCTCAGCTTGCGGTGGTGCTTGAGCAGGGTGAGGGTGAAACGTTGAAACTCCCGCTGAAAGCTGCACCGCAAAGCCTCAGTAAATATGTGGGCAAGCAAGTGATTTTCGGAATCAGACCTGAAGCGCTGACTGATCCTGATGGCGCAGATCGAAATGCCCATTCGGTGGTCGAAGGCGAGTGCCTGATTGACGTTGTGGAGCCTGCCGGCTCGGACACATTTGCCGTAACGCGTATTGGCGGCAAGCAGGTTGTTGCACGATTGCGTGCAGATGCGCGCATCGTTGCAGGACAAAGGTCGCAGCTTGCTTTCAATCTGGACAAGTCGGTGTTTTTTGATCCTGAGAGCCAGGCCCGTATTTTGTAGGGGCAATTAATTACGATCCGTCTTTTGGACTGGTTTTATACGGAAGGTAGCTTAGCCTTCAGTCCATGGTTGGCGAAGAGAGAGACATTTTCATCATTGCTTGGCGATTTCTCGTGTGGGCAATGGTGGCTACTGGCATCGCGAGTACTGCCCATGCGGAAAGTGGGGCAAGTTATCAGGCGCTGAAAGAACACTCAGCATTCGCGGATAAGGGAATATCAAAACTCAATCTGAATGCGTGCAGGCAAATATCTGGGTTCACGCTTCAATCGTCTGGCATTTTGCAGTCACCGATTGTCTGGTCAAAGCTTAGCTTACCAGCCACAGACAATCAGATCGTCTTTACAAGCACCAATTTCGTCATCGCTGAGGATTATACGCCGCTCATCGTTTTTACACGTTACGTTGTGATGCCTGACGACACAGTGGTTGTTACCATGCAAACAATCTTGCCCAAGACGTTTGATCTGGTAATGAACATCAAAACATTCCGATGCAAATTGGGTGATGGAATCTCAGTGAGTTTCTGACTGGCCAGCTTCAATATTGAACGGCCCCTTTCAGAAAATGAAAAGGGTGCTCCCAAAAATAGGAACACCCTTTTTCATGCTTGCCTGGAGGGCAAAATTCTATAGTGCGGATGCCGCGTCTAACGCAGGAAGTCCAACCCAAGAAGACCGATTGCCAGTGCGGTATTCAGCGAAATGATCATCATTCCGTAGACGATCGCTGTTCTAGTAATATCGCTCATTTTTCTACCTCCTTGAACCGCGACGCCTCCACATCGGATTCTAAAGCTCGAGAACTGTAACAAAATGTAACAGCCTGTTACGCCTAGCGCAACCCATTTTACATAAATGTGAACGACTGTAACAGGCCGTGAGAAAATACCAAAGTCCGCGCAATTGGTTCATCTATAAGTCAGTCACCGCATTGTGACGCGAAATTAACTGGCAAATTCTATAGAGACGCTACATAAAACATCAGTGATGAATGACTGACAAAGTCGTCCTTAATTCTCTGCTTTTATTCGGATTTTCATCTTGAACCGGATCGTTCCACTCGTACTCGCAATTGCTCTTTTCATGGAGCAAATGGACTCGAACGTTATTTCGACATCGCTGCCAGCAATTGCTGCTGATATCGGAACGAGCCCGATTGCATTAAAACTCGCATTGACGGCATATCTCGTCTCTCTTGCGGTTTTTATTCCAGTAAGCGGATGGATGGCAGACCGATTCGGTGCCAAGAATGTCTTCCGGGCCGCGATCGCAATTTTCGTTGTTGGCTCGCTTGCCTGTGCCGCTTCCAATTCGCTTGCTGCTTTCGTTGTTGCGCGGTTCCTGCAAGGGATGGGCGGCGCGATGATGACGCCCGTCGGGCGGTTGGTTCTCATACGTTCGACACCCAGAAGCGAACTTGTTTCCGCCATGGCGTGGTTGACAATTCCCGCGATGGTCGGACCGTTGGTCGGGCCCCCTGTTGGCGGCTTCATAACTACTTTCTTCTCATGGCATTGGATTTTCCTGATCAATGTGCCCATAGGGGTGATCGGGATATGGTTTGCGACCCGATTTTTGCCCGACAATGACGAACGGATCATCAAGCCTCTCGACTGGCCGGGCTTCTTCTTGTCCGGCATCGCGATGTCGGGCGTGGTGTTCGGCCTATCAGTTGTAAGCCTTCCAGCGCTGCCACCGGTGATCGGTGTTGCGACTTTAGCCGTTGGGCTGGTCTGTTCAGTGCTTTACATCTTGCATGCCCGTCGCGTTAGCGACCCATTGCTCAATCTGAAACTCTTCGATAATCAGGTTTTCCGTTCTGCCGTGTTCGGCGGCAGCGTATTTAGACTGGGTATCGGCGCTATTCCGTTTTTGCTGCCTTTGATGTTCCAGCTTGGCTTCGGCATGTCACCGTTTCAATCAGGTATGATGACATTCGTTTCCGCCATTGGTGCTATCAGCATGAAGTTTGGGGCCAAGCGCGTCTTCAGCTACTTTGGTTTCCGCAGAACACTGATGTATGGTTCGCTGATTTCTGCTGCATTTATCGCAGCAAATGGTCTTTTCTTTCCTGAAACACCTTATGGCTTCATCATCGGCTTTTTGCTGATTGGCGGATTTTTCCGATCAATGTTCTTTACCGGCGTCAATGCATTGGCTTTTGCAGAAATTCCGGATGCAAAGACAAGCCAGGCAACACCGATTACAGCTGTCGCGCAGCAGGTATCTATTGCACTTGGTGTCGCGATGGCTGGTGGGATTCTTGAAATCAGTATGGCTTTACGAGGAGCTCCGCTACAGCTTGCAGATTTCCATGTTGGTTTCTTCGTAGTCGCAGCAGTTTCCGCAACAGCCTTTTTCTGGTTTGCAAAACTGGCACCAGATGCAGGCCGTGAGCTTTCTGGTCCCGCAACCATCAAATCCAAGAGCAAAGAGCGTGCAGCCCTGGAGGCTACAGACTCTGCCAACGGCAAATAAAAAGGCGGTCGAGAAGACCGCCATTTCATCGTCTTATGAAAACTTATGCTCAACCTTTAAAGTCGCGAGCCAGCAGATAGAGTTCGACAGATTCAGCACGTGATGCTGGCGGCTTGATGTGATGAACAGAACGGAACTTCTGCTTCAGCATGGCCAACAGGTCGGTTTCCGTGCCGCCCTGAAAGGTCTTGGTGAGGAAGTGACCACCTGGTTTCAGTACGGATACTGCAAAGTCGGCCGCCACTTCACAAAGATGCACCGTGCGCAAATGGTCTGTACGGCGGTGGCCGGTTGTCGGTGCCGCCATGTCTGAAATCACCAGATCAGGCTTGTCTCCGAGTGCTTCCATCAGCTTCTCAGGGGCTGCATCGTCGAGAAAGTCCATTTCCAGAAGAATGACGCCGGGCAGCGGATCAACATGCAAATAGTCGATCCCAACCACTTGCGGTTTTTCATCTGTTGAACCGACAATCTTGGCTGCAATCTGCGACCAACCACCAGGTGCGGCGCCCAGATCAATGATTTTCTGGCCTTTTTTGAGAAGGTCATAACGATCATTGATTTCAATCAGCTTATAAGCCGCGCGCGAGCGATAGCCGTCTTTCCTCGACTTGTGCACATATGGGTCGTTCAGATGACGTTCCAGCCAGCGACGTGAGGATTCCTTGATCGTGCCCGCTTTTTTCTTCACACGAACGCGAAGATTGCTTGTGCCAGCACCGCCGCGTCCACCGGTTTTCGTGCCGCCTTTGTTTCCGCCTGCTTTGCTCATCTTCAATGCCTGTTTCTTAGGTCTGTTTTACCGCCAGTTTTGACGGTTTGGGCGCGGTTATGGCGCCAGGCACCGTCACGCGACATGAGTTCGGTCAATATGCCCTCGCGCAGACCGCGATCAGCAACAAGAAGTTTTTCACTCGGCCAGACATTACGTATAGCATCGAGAATAGCACAACCCGCAAGCACGAGATCGGCTCGGTCTGCACCAATACAAGGATTAGCAACCCGCGCGTCAAAATCCCATGATAGGAGACGGCTTGTCATCTGTGTCACCTCGTCTGATCCCATCCACATACCATCGACGCGACGTCGATCATAGCGCTCCAGTCCGAGATGAATGCCAGCGAGTGTGGTGACTGTACCCGATGTGCCAAGCAGATGAAAACGTGAACTTGCTGCGAGTTGACCGAGACAGTTACGCTCGGAAAAACCGGAAAGCAGTTCCGTGACATGGCCGACCATGGCGTCGAAGCTTTCCTGTGTGACGTTACGTCCGCCGAAGCGTTCGGCCAATGTCACAACACCGACAGGCAAGGAAGTCCACGCGGTAATATGCTCAGCCAGACGCGGCGAACGGCGTTGGGATACGTCAATCAGCGCGATTTCTGACGACCCGCCACCAATATCGAAAAGTACAACCGCATCGGTCTCACGTGTTACGAGCGTTCCACAACCTGAAACAGCAAGGCGTGCTTCTGTCTGGCGGTCGACAATTTCCAGCTCAAGCCCTGTTTCTTCAAGGACACGGGCGAGAAACTCTTCGCCATTGGCGGCAGAGCGGCAAGCTTCTGTTGCGATCAGGCGCGCGCGCCTGATCTTGCGGGCGGCAAGCTTGTCGCGGCAGATTTTGAGCGCATCAATTGCACGTTGCATAGCGTGTTCGCTTAAGCGCCCGGATGCGCTGAGGCCTTCACCGAGGCGCACAATACGCGAAAATGCATCCACCACGCGGAACTGCCCCGGACGTGTGGGCGACGCGATCAGCAGGCGACAATTGTTGGTGCCAAGATCCAGCGCCGCATATAGCGGTGCTTCCTGGAGATTGCTGCGCGGATGATGCGTTCCACTATGGCTACGCTTGGGTTGCTGTGATTGTCCCTGAGCGCCGTCCGAACGGGGAGTGGCATTTTGGGCCTTCGCTACATTGTCCGGGTGTGAAGGCACGCCACTCTGCTGTCGGGCCTGCTTTTTCTTGCGGGCGCGGCGACGGCGATTCGATATCTTTCCGGCTGGCTTGCCATCGGCAGATTTGGCATCAGCCACAGGAATTTCAGCAACGGCTGGTTTTTGCGTAAGCGCCTCCGCACCGCGAGAAACTTTCCCACGATTGCGACGGCGTGCACGCTTGCGCTGGCTTTGCGAGCCCTTGCTTTCCGTATCTGAGCGTCCTGAATCGGAGGCATTGGGTGCCTTGCCGACTTCTGAAACGGCTTCCTTGCGCGGTTTGCGCTTGCCGTTCTCGGGCGGATTCCGGGTCTGTAGATTGCCCGTCTGTCCACCGGACGCCCCTTGTTGCGCCATTCCTGCAGGGCGCTCCTCGGGGTTCTTCAAGGTTTTTATCCTTATGGCGCCGCGCGAACCTGAAAGGACGCAAGCAAGGCGCTTCAATTTTTACGTTGCCCTTAATGTAACAGCGCTTTGGGCATTTACCAAGGGGCAGGCAGGGAACTGTCATTGGAAAATTGATAAAACTACTAATGATTTTATTAAGGACCATATGACCAAGGGCTTTCGTTGGTCGCAAAAGCCCCTGGTTTTGTTTTAACGCGCATCTTATCCGAGTATAGTTTCACACTTTTCGGAGCGCGCTCTAGATATCGTAGCTATGTGCCGCGTTGATCGTGGCCACGAACTGCTTGGTGCGTTCGCGTGCCGGAGTGACGAACACGTCGTGCGCACTGCCCGTTTCGATAATATTGCCCGACTCCAGAAACACGACATTCTGCGCGATCTTGGAAGCAAGGCGTAAATCATGCGTTGCTATGACCATTGTCGTGCCCTCCTTGGCGAGCTTGCTCAACACATCTACAACTTCAGATGCCAATTCTGGATCAAGTGCCGATGTCGGCTCGTCACACAGAAGTACGCGCGGTGAAGGTGCGAGCGCGCGCGCTATGGCGATACGCTGTTGCTGTCCGCCGGAAAGGGTAGCAGGCCAAGCATCGGCCTTGTGGGCCATTCCGACCTTTGTCAACAGTTCCATTGCCCGTTCTTGTGCCTTTGCCTTTGGCCATTTCAGGACTGTAATGAGGCCTTCCATTACGTTCTGGATGGCTGTCTGGTGTGGGAAGAGCTGGAAATTCTGAAACACCATGCCGGTCTGGCGGCGGATCGATTGGATTGCCTGCCAACTCGGTTTCCGGCCCGGATCAAGAGTGATGCTTTGACCACCAAGAACCAATGTGCCGGAAGTTGGAATCTCGAGCAGATTAATGCAACGAAGCAAGGTGCTCTTGCCACCACCCGATGGGCCGACAAGTGCCGTAACTGTGCCTTCGGCGATCTTCACATTGATATCATTGAGGATAACAACGTTATCGAAGCTTTTTACGATATTTTTGAGCTCGATCATGCGTTAGTCTCCAATGTTCCGCCATAGCGTCTGAAGCGCTTTTCGAGCCGGGCCTGAAGATGGGACAGGACTGTGCTGAGCGCAAGATAAATCAGCGCGGCTTCGATATAGAGAATCAACGGCTCATAGGTGGTTGCCACAATGCGCTGTGCGGACTGGAAAAGCTCTGGCACCGTAATTGCTGCGGCAAGCGAGGTGTCTTTTACCAGCGAGATAAAAGTGTTCGATAGCGGCGGTACAGCGGTGCGGGTGGCCTGTGGCAGGATCGTGCGGATCAGTGCCTGACGCCAGCTCATACCAATCGAATAGGCAGCTTCCCATTGTCCTTTTGGCACTGAGGAAATGACAGCGCGAATGACTTCGGAGCTGTAGGCGCCGACATTGAGCGAAAAGCCAATGACCGCGGCCGTGAAGGCATCGAGATAAATGCCCGCGCTCGGTAAGCCGTAGAAGATTACGAACAACTGCACCAGCATCGGCGTGCCGCGGAAAATCCACACGTAGAAACGCGCGATGAGCGAAACCGATACTGGCGAGAACAGGCGTACCAGCGCAGTGAGAAGTCCGAGGGACAGTCCAAAAATGAAGGACAGAATTGTCAAAGGGATGGTGAACATCAGCCCGGCCCAAAGCAGGGTGGGCAAGGAATCCGCCATGAGTTGAAGCCAATCGGGCACGTGTTCTGTCCTTAAAATGGGAGATTCCAGAAATAGATGCGCTTAGGAATGGTATATAGGCACAACAAAAGGAAGCCGGAAACATGTCCCGGCTCCCTTAGTGCGTTTCTTAATTTGATTCAAACAGGAGAAACGCTCTGAACATTTGCTTTTTCGTATTATTCTACGCAAAACCGCTACGCACTTTTGCTGGAAATACTCTAATCGCAATAATCCGAAACTTAACTGAGTCCCAGATTACTTGGAAACATCCTGACCGAAATATTTCTGCGAAATCTTGTCGTAAGTGCCGTCAGCCTTGATTTCATCCAGAGCTTTGTTGATTGCAGCTACCAGGTCGTCATCACCCTTGCGAACGATGATGCCTGAAGCATCCGCATTTTCCTTTTCAGCAACAACCTTCACAGGTGCGTTTGGCTGATGCTTCTTGAAATCAAGGTAGGAAAGGCTGTCATTGAGTGTTGCGTCAGCACGACCTGTCAGAACCAGCTGGATCGACTGATCGAAGCCATCGGTTGCAACCAGTTCTGCACCGGCTTCCTTGGCAATACGGCCATAATTACTGGTCAGAGACTGAGCAGACTTCTTGTCTTTGAGGTCGGCAAAATCCTTGATCGTATCGTCCTTGTCATTGACGATAAGAACGACCTTAGAAACGATATATGGGTTTGAGAAGGCGAACTTCTTCTGGCGTTCTTCAGTGATACCAACCTGGTTGATGACCGCATCATAGCGCTTGACGTCGAGACCGGCGATAAGACCGTCCCACTTGCCTTCAACGAATTCTGGCTTCACGCCGAGCTTCTGAGCCACAGCTTCACCGATTTCCACGTCAAAACCGACAAGTTTGTTTTCCTTGTCGTGGAAAGTGAATGGCGCATAGGTGCCTTCTGTGCCGATCTTGAGCACGCCTGCCGATTTGATGGCATCGAGGTTCTCACCGGCCAGAGCGGTAGAGAGTAAAGCTGCCTGGAGAACACCCACAGTGGCAAGGATTTTTGCGAACTTCATTTTGAGGCTACCTGTAAAATTATTCGGTGAGACGTAAAATACAGGAATTTCATTCTAATGAAGCGTCGAAAACCACAGCCTTAGCCTCACTTGAAGAAATTATTTCTATTTTATTATCAATTACGGCAATCTGAATCCGTATATCGGTATTTGGCAATTTCTGGTTCTAAACCACAATGAAAAACGCCGCCTTTCGGCGGCGCTATATGTGTAGAACTGCCTCAGTAATCAGGCTTTACCAAAACCGCCGCCGGTTGGCGTTATCACAGTAAAGGCTTCGCCCGGTTCGAGTACTGTCTGATCGCAATTGCCAAGCACTTCAACAGAGCCATCTTTACGACGCACTTCATTGCGTCCGGTTTGGCCGGGTTCGCCGCCCTCCAGACCAAAAGGCGCCACGCGGCGGTGACCGGACAGGATGGCGAAGTCGAGTGTCTTAAGCGCGCGGATCGTGCGCTTTGTGCCATCGCCTGCATGCCATTTTCCCTTACCGCCAGAGCCTTCACGGACATGGAAGTCTTCAAGCAGTACCGGGAAGCGTGTTTCCAGAATTTCCGGATCGGTGAGGCGTGAATTGGTCATATGCGTATGAACCGCATCGGCACCATTGAAGCCCGGACCAGCGGGAGCACCCGAGCAGATGGTTTCATAATACTGATACTCGTCATTACCGAATGTCAGATTGTTCATGGTGCCTTGCGCTGCCGCCATTGCCTTCGTCGCACCAAACAGACAGTTGGTAACGGCCTGACTGACTTCCACATTGCCTGCAACAACTGCTGCCGGGAAACGCGGCGAAAGCATCGAGCCTTGCGGAACGATAATCCTGATCGGACGCAGGCAACCGGCATTCATCGGAATGTCGCCCTCAACAAGCACACGGAACACGTAAAGTACCGCGGCGCGTGTTACGGGTTCTGGCGCATTGAAGTTGTCCGGACGCTGCTCTGAGGTGCCTGTGAAATCGACCGTTGCTTCGCGCTTATCGCGATCGATTGTGACGCGAACTTCGATCTGGCAACCCTGATCCATTTCGTATGTGAAATGACCGTCTGGTAGCTTATCGAGTACGCGGCGCACACTTTCAGCCGCATTGTCCTGAACATGGCCCATATACGCTTTGACGACATCTTCGCCAAAGAGGTCAATGATCTTTTTAAGCTCAGCCACGCCCTTTTCATTGGCAGCAATCTGCGCTTTCAAATCGTTGACGTTCTGCGTGAGGTTGCGCACAGGGTAGGTGGCGCCTGTCAGAAGTGTTGACAGAGCATCTTCGCTGAAAGTGCCGCGATCAACCAGCTTGAAGTTGTCGATATAGACGCCTTCCTGCTCAATATTAACTGCCAGCGGCGACATTGAACCGGGCGCAATACCACCGATGTCGGCATGGTGACCACGGCTGGCAACCCAGAACCGAATTTCACGATTTTCATCGTCGAACACCGGCGTGCAGACGGTCAGATCGGGAAGATGCGTACCGCCATTGTAAGGCGCGTTGATCAGGAATACGTCACCCGGCTTGATATCCCTGTTCTCGCGGATAGCCGTTGCAACCGATGCGTCCATGGAGCCAAGATGCACTGGCATATGCGGCGCGTTAGCGACCAGATTGCCTTCTGCATCGAACACGGCGCAGGAGAAATCAAGACGTTCCTTGATGTTGACCGAATAAGCCGTGTTCTGGAGCGTTACGCCCATCTGTTCAGCAATCGACATGAAGAGATTGTTGAAAATCTCAAGCATGACCGGATCGGCTTCTGTACCAATCGCAGTGCGCAGAGGGAGCGCCTTGATACGTGTCAGAACGACATGATCGTGCTGGGTCAGGCGTGCCTGCCAGCCATCTTCAATCACAATCGTCTGGTTCTTTTCGATGATGATCGCAGGGCCGGTAACAGTCTGGCCACGCTGGATCTTCTCGCGAAGAACAACGCCTGCTTCATGGAATTCGCCATGCGAGAAGAAGCGCGAGCGCTTCGCGGTTTCTGCTTCCAGATCGCTTTCGAGAGGCAGGCTCGTTTCCGTTTCGCCCGCACCACCGCCAACTGCTTCGACTTCAACGGCATCGATGACCAATGCCTTATTTTCAGCTATGAAGCCAAAACGACGCTTATGGGCGATTTCAAACTCAGAACGCAAACGTTCGGCGTTATCTTCAGCAGGGAAAGTGGCTTCAATAGAGAGAACTGTATCCGTACCGGCATAGCGGATATGCGCGCGCAGATGCCGCTTGATGGCATCGGTTTCGATGCCTTGTGTCGTGAGTTCCGCCACACATTCCTGTGCCAGTTCTTCGCCAAGCGTATTGAGCGCTGCGGGTGCGGAAGCATCCAGCGATACGCCAAGCGCCTTTTGACGGGTTGCACGAATATCTGCCAAGCCCATGCCGTATGCCGAAAGCAGACCCGACATTGGATGAAGAAGAATATTCTTCATGCCAAGTGCGTCGGCCACGAGGCAGGCATGCTGGCCGCCAGCACCACCAAAGCAGCTCAACGCATAACGGGTGACATCATAGCCGCGTTGCACGGAGATTTTCTTGATCGCCTCGACCATATTGGCCACTGCAATGCGGATAAAACCATCTGCAACAGCCTCCGGTGAACGACCGTCGCCAATTTCAGCGGCCAAGGTCGTGAACAGCTCACGCACCCGTTCGACATCGAGCGGCTGATTCTGTTCAGGTCCAAAAATCGCCGGGAAATAATCCGGGATCAGTTTACCGAGCATGACATTGGCATCTGTTACAGCAAGCGGTCCACCGTTGCGATAGCAAGCGGGGCCGGGGTTCGCACCAGCCGAATCTGGTCCAACGCGGAAGCGTCCCGCGTCATAATGCAGGATCGATCCGCCGCCAGCTGCAACCGTATGAATCAGCATCATCGGAGCGCGGACGCGCACGCCTGCGACTTCTGTTTCGAAGGCGCGTTCATATTCGCCATCAAAATGGGCGACGTCGGTAGACGTGCCGCCCATATCAAAGCCGATGACCTGTCCGAAACCAGCCGTCTCGCCGGTACGAGCAAGGCCAACAACACCGCCGGCCGGACCGGACAGAATTGCATCCTTGCCCTGAAACAGATCGGCAGCGGTAAGGCCGCCCGACGACATCATGAACATGACGCGGGCGCCGGTGCGTTCAACGTCGAGTTCATTGGAAACCTGTGCCACATAGCGACGAAGAACAGGTGAAAGATAAGCGTCTACCACGGTGGTATCGCCACGCCCGACCAGCTTGATAAGCGGCGAGACTTCGTGGCTGACAGATACTTGTTCAAAACCAATCTCGCGGGCAATGCGAGCGATTTCAGCCTCATGCGCCGGAAACTTGTAGGCATGCATGAGCGCAATTGCAATCGACTTATAGCCCTGTTCTTTAAGAGATTGCAGAACAGCTTCAGCCTCAGCAGGATCGAGCGCATTCTCGACTGTGCCATCTGCACGAACGCGTTCATTTAGCTCGGTCACACTGTCATAGAGTGCCTCAGGCTTGATGATTTCGGTCGCAAAGATGTTTTTGCGTTCCTGATAACCGATGCGCAGAGCGTCACGAAAGCCCTTGGTTGTGATAAGCGCCAGCCGTTCGCCCTTGCGCTCCAGCAGCGCATTAGTCGCAACGGTCGTTCCCATGCGCACTTCGCCAATCAGCCCGGCAGGCACTGGCTCACCGGTTGCGAGACCAAGATGCAAACGGATGCCGTGAACGGCTGCATCCTTATAGGCTGATGGATTTTCGGAGAGAACCTTGCGTGCATGAAGAGTGCCCTGCGGGTCGCGTCCAATGACGTCGGTGAATGTGCCGCCACGGTCGATCCAGAAGTCCCACACCCCGCTTCCCGTTCCGCTCATTCTAGGCTCCCTCGTGCATGAAGATAGTGTATTTCTAAATCTTTTCAGAATTTCATACTCCCACTTTATTGACAAAATGTCGATAAGATGGTGACATAAAATTCACATAAATAAGGGAGCAGCAATAATGGGGAATAAGAGAGACTCGGAAATAGCGGCAGAAATGCCAGAGCAGGGCTTCGATGAAGTTTCTCTGCCAAAGCATCTGCGTTCTGTTGCTTCTCTCGGTCCTATTGTTTCGTCTGCCCATCTCGCCGAAGGCGGCTCTCCCGGTATGTCCGAGGTAGAATATGGCCTTATTCTGGCATCACATGCTTTCTCACGCTGGATGGTTCGCTGCATGGCGGCAGCGGGTTTGCCAGGGCTTTCTCCCATTGAAGTGCTGATCCTGCATTCGATCCGCCATCGCGGACGCGAGAAGAAGCTCGCAGATATCTGCCTTGTGCTGGATATCGAAGACACGCACATCGCAACTTACGCTATCCGTAAGCTGGAAAAGGCCGGGCTGCTGACAACCGGCAAGGCATCCAAGGAAAAGACGGTCAAGATCACGGAGAAGGGTGCGGAAGCCTGCGCCCGCTATGCGCAAATCCGCGAACGTCTCCTCGTCGATTCCACAGCGAATGCTCGTCCATCGGAAGAGACCTTGTCTGAAGTGGCAGCGCTGTTGCGTTTCATGTCCGGTGCATTCAATCAGGCCACACGGTCTGCCATCACGTTATAAGAGAGTTACGCTTTTGAACGGAACCGAGTTGAACTTATCTGTTTCAAAACCTCTGCTGACGGTCGAGGGCCTCAGTGTCGAATTCGGCTCCAGTCGAGTGGTCGACGATCTCAGCTTTTCTGTCGCGCCCGGACGCACTTTGGCAGTTGTGGGTGAATCGGGTTCGGGCAAGTCGATCACGTCTCTCTCGATCATGCGGCTCGCCGACATGAGCGGCGCAAAATTTCCTGCCGGGCGCATTCTTTTCAATGGGCCTGATGGCGAACGGGACCTTCTGAAAGCCGATCAGAAAGCCATGCGCGGTATCCGCGGCAAAGACATTGCGATGATCTTTCAGGAGCCGATGACATCGCTCAATCCGGTCTTCACTATCGGCAATCAGCTTTGCGAAGTGCTGATGCTGCATGAAGGCACGTCGAAGAGCGCGTCTCTGGCCGAAAGCAAACGATTGCTGGAAATGGTGCGGTTGCCTGATGCGGAAGGGCTGCTCAAGCGCTATCCGCATCAGCTTTCAGGCGGTATGCGCCAGCGCGTAATGATTGCGATGGCACTTGCATGTCGTCCTAAGCTTCTGATCGCCGATGAGCCGACAACGGCGCTTGACGTGACCATTCAGGCGCAGATTCTGCATATTATTAAGGACTTGCAGAAAGAGCTTGAAATGGCTGTCATTTTCATCACGCACGACATGGGCGTGGTGGCAGAAATGGCCGATGATGTCGTCGTGATGTGGAAAGGCAATAAGGTCGAAGAGGGGCCGGTGGGCCGTATCTTTGAAGCACCTCAGCACCCTTACACACAGACACTTCTGTCTGCCGTTCCCAAGCTTGGCAGCATGACAGGCGAAGCCTTCCCGAAGCGCATGCCAGTCATGATGATGCGTGATGGCATTCCTGTTCTTTCTGGCGAGGAACGCATTCAGGATACGGCGAGCTATAGCGACAAGCCGCTATTGGCTGTTGACGATCTTTATGTGCGCTTTCCGATCAAGAAGAACCTTTTCGGTAAAACCACCCATGTCTGCAACGCCGTATCGAAAGTGAGTTTCGATATCTATCCCGGCGAAACGCTGGCGCTCGTTGGCGAGTCCGGTTCAGGCAAGTCGACCATTGGGCGCACGATCCAGCAGCTTCAGTCGCCGCTGGCTGGTGATATCCGTTTTAACGGAAAAGCCTATTCTCAGATGAGCTCTTCCGAGCGCTATGCAATGCGCCGTGAAGTTCAGTATATTTTTCAGGACCCGTTCGCATCTCTCGATCCGCGCAAGACAGTCGGATTTTCAATCGCCGAGCCCATCCGTACTCACGGCCTTCTCGATAACAGCAAGGCCATTAATGCACGCGTGCACGAATTGCTTGAGCGCGTAGGTCTCGGATCAGAATATGCATCGCGTTACCCGCATGAGTTCTCTGGTGGACAACGTCAGCGCATCTGTATTGCGCGTGCTCTGGCCTCGAAGCCCAAACTGATCATCGCCGACGAAGCGCTGTCCGCACTCGACGTTTCCATTCAGGCTCAGGTCATCAATCTGTTCATGGACCTGCAGAAAGAACATGGACTGGCCTATCTCTTCATCAGCCATGACATGGCTGTGGTCGAAAAAATGAGCCACCGCGTTGCTGTTCTGTATCTGGGACAAATCATGGAACTCGGTTCGCGCAGGCAGGTTTTCGAGACACCATCGCATCCTTATACGCAGCGTCTGTTGTCGGCTGTTCCTGTTGCCGATCCCTCGGTTCGGACTGAGCGCGCTGCATTGGAAGGCGAAATTCCAAGCACCACGCGTCGTATCGATGACAAGCCGACAATCTATAATCATCGCGAGGTTGCGTCCGGGCATTTCGTCGCCGAAAGCGCCTGACCAACCAAAATACTTTCGTCGCATTATCCCACGCAAACCTCTTCAAATTTTTGCCGGAAATGCTCCATCAAACCCAAAGGGGAAAAATAATGATAAAGAAAACACTGAAAGCCGCTCTGCTGGCTTCCGCTCTGTCAGCGGCTGTGTTTGCGTCTGCTCCGGCTTTCGCCGCTGGCAAACTGACCATTTCATCGCCGCAGGACCCGGGCAGCTGGGATCCTATTGATACGTTTCTCGTTAACTGGGCGTCGGTTGCCACCAATATTTTCGACGGTCTGGTTTATCGCGGTCCTGACCTGAAAATCGTACCGGGTTTGGCAACTTCATGGGAAGAGCTCGACGAAGGCAAGCGCATTCGCTTCACCTTGCGTGAAGGTGTAAAGTTTCATGATGGCGAGCCATTCAATGCAGAAGCTGTGAAATTCACCTTTGAGCGTTTGCTCGGTGATGATGGCGCGAAAGGTCCGCAGCGCTCCAACTATCTCGCAATCGAAAAGGTTGAAGTTATCGACGACAAGACTGTCGACTTCCACTTAAAGACACCTGATCCGGTCCTGATCACCAAGCTCGCCGGTTATGGCGCGATGATCGTTCCGCCGAAATATATCACCGAAAAGGGTGATGACTATTTCAATACGCATCCAGTTGGTACTGGCCCATTCAAGTTCGTTTCTTATGAGCCGAAGGTAAACATCAAGCTCGAAGCTTTCGCTGACCATTGGGGCGGCGCACCTAAGCTGTCGAAAGTTGAATATCGCTTCATCACGGAGCCATCGACTGCTGTCGCCGAACTGCAGGCTGGCCGCGTTGATCTCGTTATTCCGCCAACAATTCCAATTGGCATGATACCAACGATTGAAGGCGATCCGAAGCTGGAACTCCTAACCACCTCGGGTCCAACAGTTTACGCTCTGCGTTTCAACACTGCTGATGGTATCACCAAGGATGAACGCGTCCGCAAGGCGCTCATCATGGCTGTGGATCGCGATGCGATCATTCAGTCGATCCTCGCAGGACAGGCTGAAGCCATTGCGAGTTTCCAGGGTTCGCTTTCGTTTGGTTTTGATCCAGACATGAAGCCGCTGCCTTACGATCCGGAACAGGCAAAGAAATTGCTGGAAGAAGCAGGCGTGCAGCCGGGCGCGACAGTGCAGATTGACGTGCGTGGTCAGGATGCAAGCTTCAACGAAGTTGCACAGGCAGTCGCAAGCTTCCTGCAGATGGTTGGCATCAATGCGACCATCAAGCCTTATGACACCAACGTTCTGCTCAACGACATCATTCCGCAGGGCAAGACCGGCGCAATGTTCCAGCAGGCCTGGGGCGGCTGGACCTTCGATTACGATAACACTGCTTACTCGATGTATCATTCGGGCGAAAAGTGGAACCCGTACGATAAGGACGAAAAGCTCGACAAGATGCTGGAAGCACAGCGTTCGGTTCTCGACCGTGGCGAGCGTGAAAAGTTGCTTCAGGAAATCGCACATTACGCAGCTGACCGGGCTCTGGAAATGCCATTGTACAACCTGAAGGCAATCTTCGGCGTCAACAAGCGCGTGAAGAATTTCGTTCCCGTTCCAGACAGCCGTCTGCGTCTGACCGACGTAACTGTTGAGTAGTAACTAATACGGCAAGCCGGTTACATCGGCTTGCCGCAGCATTTTCGGAGGCGCTCTGGTGGCCGGATTTCTCATAAAACGAATTTTGCAGGCGTTGTTTGTGCTTATAGCGATGACGCTGCTTGTCGCATTTGCGATCCGCCTCACGGGCGATCCGGCACTGATGCTGACGCAAGGTGCTGGCAGCATTACTGAAGCCGATCTTGTGCGCATCCGGGAAGGGCTTGGCCTGAATCAGCCATTCTTCGTGCAGTACTGGCAGTTCCTCAAAGGTTTGTTCACGCTTGATTTCGGGCGCAGCTTCCTTGGTGGCACCCAGGTTTCAGTTCTTATCGGAAGCGCACTGCCTGCAACGCTGATGTTGGCTTTCGCCTCGCTGTTCGTTTCTATCGTGATTTCGGTACCACTTGGTATCAAGGCTGCGGTTTCGCGTGGCAAATGGGCAGATCAGCTCATCCGTATCTGCTCGCTTGTTGGCCTTTCTTTTCCAAATTTCTGGCTGGCCACCATGCTGGTGCTGTTGTTTGGCATCTATCTGCAATGGTTGCCGCCGAGCGGTATGAGCGGCATTGCAAGCTTTGTAATGCCAGCCATGACAATGGGTATCATTCTGACAGCAACCAATGTGCGTCTCGTGCGCACCTCAATGCTCGAAACCCTTCAATCGCAATACATTATGGTCGCCCGTGCCAAGGGCTTGAGCGAGAATAAAGTGCTTTACAAGCACGCGCTACGTAACTGCGCCATTCCGCTTATCACCTATATCGGACTCCAGTTCGGCGGGCTTCTCGGTGGCATCGTTGTGGTTGAACGCGTGTTCAACTGGCCCGGCATGGGTACGCTTGCATTTGAAGCCGTCGCAAGTCGCGATTATCCGGTCTTGCAGGCCACAATCGCAATTCTGTCGATGCTGATTATCGGCGTCAATCTTCTGGTAGACATTGCCTATGGCCTTGTCGATCCGCGCATTCGGACGGAGTAGAGCCCATGGCGACGAAAACGGCTTCCAAAACATCAAGCCTCATGTTTTCGCGATTTGCGAGCCTGGAGTTTGTCATCGGCTTTGCACTGACTGGTGCAATCTGTCTTGCGGTAATATTCTCTGGCTATCTCTTCCCGGCGGGTGCGAATAAAATCGATCTGATGGCGCGTCTGACACCACCATTCGTCAATCCAGCGCATATCTTCGGTACGGATCCGCTTGGGCGCGATGTGCTCGCGCGCGTAATCATCGGCGGGAAGATTTCGCTCTTCGTTGGTTTCGTTTCAGTGATTGGTTCCGTGGTCATCGGAACGATAATGGGACTGGTGGCAGGTTATTATCGCGGCTTCTGGGACATGGCGCTCATGCGCTTTGTCGATGTGCAGCTGGCGATGCCGTTCATTCTGCTTGCAATCACCTTCATGGCTATTCTCGGCGGTGGGCTGCTCAATACGATCATTCTGCTGATTGTTTCGCAATGCGTGCAATATGCCCGACTGGTGCGCGGTTCCGTACTGTCACTGCGTGAACGTGAGTTTATCCTCTCGGCGCGTGCGATTGGCGTCAAGGACTGGCGCATCATTTTCCAGCATTTGCTGCCCAATTTGCTGGGGCCAATCATCGTTCTGATGACGTTAAATGTCGCCAACAATATTCTATTGGAATCAAGCCTGACGTTCCTTGGATTTGGTATCGATTCAACCATTCCAAGCTGGGGTGGCATGCTTGCCGATGGCCGCACGTATCTCCAGACAGCATGGTGGGTAAGCCTCTTCCCCGGTCTTGCAATTCTCTTCACCGTGCTTGGTCTGAACCTTCTGGGTGACTGGCTGCGTGATAGTCTCGACCCAACCGGCAGGACATCCCGATGAACGTGATTTTCGAGAAAACCTACCCGCGTTCGATCAATGCCCTGATTGAACGCTTCGCAAAGCCGCAAATGCGCGGTGCAACGGTCGAGGCTTGGCTGTTCGATGATCAACCAAGTCGCTACGCGGCGGAAGCCCGACTTCGTGAAGCAGGGATCGATGCAAAGCTGCGCTCGGCCTATAAGCCACTTCTGCATTTCTTTCTTGAAGAAGTCGATGGCGCGGCGCTGAAAGCAGTTTCAATTCGTTATCCGCGTCATAATGCCTGCGTGGAAAACCGTTTTCTCCTCGAAACTTATCCCCTTTCGGCTCTGTTACAGCAAACTGAGGTGAGCTTTGCAGCATCAGGTAAAGACGATTTCTTTTATGAAGTCGATCTTACTTTTACCGATGGCCGCAAGGAGAGCCATAGGGTTTTCGCACCAAATCGGTTACACGAAGACTTCATCGGCGAGACACTGGTTTCTCCCACCGGATGGCTAATTGTCGAGCACGAAGGCAAGGCCGAAAGTGCGCGCTTTGAGACGTCATATGAAAAGCTGTTTCATGACACGGTCTCCACGATTGCTTCTCATGACTGGGGCAGGGGTGAACCATATTTTGACGAGCTGAACATTGCTGTTGGCCTGCCTATCACCGATCGCCGCTTACCATATGACGAAGAGGCGGTGAGCCTTACCGAAGCTCTGCACGAGGATATTTACTTCTCGCTGCTCGAGGTTTTCCAGAAAAAGTCGGGTCGTCCTGTTGGTGATCGTGGGTTGCAGCCGGGGCAGATTATTCCGGAAGTGCGCTTTCGTGATGCTGAGGCATCAGTAAAAATCGAAACGCGCCCGCTTTCAACGGCCGATGCCCTGACTGCCGAGCAGATACTGGAAACGGCTCAAGCACCGCTGTCCGCCGATCAGATCCGCCGGGAAATTGCAAAGCTTGGTGGTGAACATTTCGAGGCTAAAACCCGGTCAGGGCGCGCTGTCCGTGCAACTTTTGTTAAAGGCAGTGACGCACCGATGATGATCAGTGCTGGTCAACATGCCAATGAAACAACCGGCGTTGTCGGTGCATTGCGTGCAGCAAATCGTCTTGTTGAACGGAACGGCGCACATTTCACGATCTCGCCGCAGGAAAATCCCGACGGCTATGAGGTCCACAAGCGTCTCTGTGTGCTGCAACCACATCACATGCACCATGCGGCCCGCTACACAGCTTTGGGCGATGATCTTGAGTATCGCAGCGGCGCGGGCCTGTATGAGAAGGCTATTCGTGTAGAGGCGGAAGCTCGTACAAATGCAAAGCTGCATGTCAATCTGCATGGCTATCCATCGCATGAATGGGCGCGACCATTGTCGGGTTATGTTCCACGTTCTTTTGCGATGTGGACGCTGCCAAAAGGATTTTTCCTTATCATCCGCCATCACGCATCATGGGAAAAAGAAGCCGAGCAGCTTATGGATCATGTGACCCGGCATCTCGGCACTATCGATGGGCTTCTTGATTACAACAATGCCCAGATCAAGCTTTTCGAGCAACATGCTGGTGAGACTGGCTTTCGTATCATCAACGGGTTTCCCTGCATGGTCGGTATTGATGACCGCCATACAGTGCCGTTGACGCTGATCACCGAGTATCCGGACGAAACCATTTATGGCGACGCCTTTGTGAAAGGTCATACCGCGCAGATGGAAACCGTTCTCTCGGCTTACGATGCCTTGCAACTCTTATTGCCGACCACACCTGTTGCCTGATTAAAGCATTTCCAGCAACAGTGCGTAGTGGTTTCAACAATTCAGTTTTAACCGGAGCCGCTCTAAAGGTAATAGATGCCAATACGATTGCCGCCGATCATTTCGACGGCAATATCCATTTCATAAATATCACGCAGAATATCCGGGTGAATGATTTCTTCCGGCGATCCCTGATGAACGACCTTGCCCTTGCGCATGGCAACGATATGGTCGGAATAGCAGGATGCGAAATTGATGTCATGCAGGACAAGAACCACAGTCTTGCCTAGTTCATCCGCCGCACGCCGCAGCAATTTCATCATGGAAGCTGAATGCTTCATGTCCAGATTATTAAGCGGCTCATCCAGCAGAACATAATCTGTGTTCTGACAGAGAACCATTGCCACGAATGCGCGCTGACGCTGCCCGCCTGATAGTTCGTCCAGAAAGCGTTCGCCCAGTTCTTCAAGCCCGAGATAACCGATTGCCTGTTCAACGTGATTGAAGTCTTCGCGGGTTGGGCGGCCCTTGGAGTGCGGGTAACGGCCGAACGTCACCAGATCGCGCACGGTCAGGCGTGAATTGATCGCATTTTCCTGTCGCAGGATCGAAAGGCGTTTTGCCAGCACGTCGCCCGGCGTGGTTAAAACATCCAGCCCATCTACAGTGACACAGCCTTTATCCATTGGCAGCAGACGGCTCACCATGGAAAGCAATGTCGATTTACCAGCGCCATTCGGCCCAATGATTGAGGTTATGCCACCGGCTGGCAACTGCAGCGTTACATCATCGACCACGATTGTGTCGCTGTAGGATTTGCTGACTTTGCTAATTTCGATCAACGTGCGTTCCCCCTGACGAGAAGGATAATAAAGACGAGCCCACCGAGAAACTCGATGATGACACTCAGCGCGGTATTAAACGCGAAGACGCGTTCAAGGATGGTTTGTCCACCGACGATACAGAGGATTGCCAGCAATACGGCAATCGGCAGCACAACGCGGTGTTTTGAAGAGCCCGCGAGCATGTAAGCCAGATTGGCGACAAGCAGGCCGAAGAAAGTGATAGGTCCCACAAGTGCGGTCGAGACCGAAACCAGAATAGTCACGATCAGAAGAATACGATGCACAACGCGGCGATGATCGACGCCAAGATTTATCGCGGGATCGCGTCCGAGCGACAAAACATCAAATACGCTCAAAAATCGCATTCCATAGAGCGTTACCGCCACCACGATGATTGCGGCTAGAACCAGAATATCAGCATTGACGCTGTTGAAACTCGCAAAGAACCGATCCTGGAGGATTGCAAACTCATTTGGATCGATCATGCGTTGCATAAGGTTTGAGAGGCTTCGGAAGAACACGCCAAATATAATGCCGACAAGCATTATGAGATGGAGGCTGCGGGCTGCCCCCGAAAATAGCCACGCATAAAGCGTACTTGCGAAGACGACCATGATTGTCGTTTCAGCAAAGAAACGGGTATTCGGACCAATCCCATTGACGTGAATTGCACCAACGGCGAAGACCGCGAGGGTCTGGATCAGAATGTAAAGCGCATCAAAACCCATAATTGAGGGCGTTAGGATGCGGTTATTGGTGACTGTTTGAAACAGCACCGTCGAGACGGCAATCGAATAGGCAACGAGAACCATTGCCGCGAGCTTCGTGCCACGAAAGCTCAGGATGAACGACCAGCTTCCTTTAGCACCAAGTGTCATGAAGGCGATGCAGGAAACCAGGACGAGAATTGCGAGTAATGCAATGATGAAGCCGGGACGTTTAAGCAAGACGCGATCCCTTACGCAAAAGCAGATAGAGGAAAATAGCGCTGCCAACGACGCCCATCATCGTGCCAATCGGAATCTCATAAGGAAAGCGGATCAGGCGGCCCGCGATATCGCAGACGAGCACCAGTCCGGCACCCAGCACTGCGACCCAAGGCACAGCGCGACGCATATTGTCGCCTATAAACATGCTCACAACATTGGGCACGATCAGGCCAAGAAACGGGATCATGCCCACCGTCACGACGACAGACGCGCTGACCATCGAAACAATGATAAGGCCAAGCGTTACGACGCGGCGATAGTTGAGGCCGAGATTTGTGGTGAAATCTTCGCCCATTCCAGCGACCGTAAAACGGTCCGCAGCGACATAGGCAATGACGGTCAGGAAGAAAGAAAGCCACAAAAGTTCATAACGCCCTCGCAGGACGCCTGAAAAGTCGCCTGTCGTCCATGAATTGAGTGACTGCAGCAAATCAAACCGATAGGCAATGAATGTGGTGATCGCGCTGATGACGCCACCCAACATGATGCCCACGAGCGGCACCACAAGAACGGATCGCAGCGGAATGCTGCGCAGGATGCGTATAAAGAGAGCTGTGCCTGCAAGAGCTGTAACTGAAGCCACAAGCATCTTACCGAAAACTGGCGTCTCAGGTGCAAACAGAATTACAAGCAGGATGCCAAGGCTTGCCGATTCAACCGTACCAGCCGTGGAAGGCTCTACAAAGCGATTGCGTGTGAGCATTTGCATTATCATGCCCGCAACTGCCATCGACATTCCGGCAAGAATGATTGCGAGTGTGCGCGGGATACGACTAATGATTAGAACTTCAGTGGCGCGGTCGGTGCTGCCTGCACCGAAAAGCGTGCTGAGCGATACATCACTGACGCCGATAAACAGGCTGATGAAAGCCAGTATGACGACAATCATTATAGCTGCGGCGAGTGCCTTCACGCTTCATTCCTAAACTCTTGCCTTGTCATTAAAACGGGCCACTTCAATCAGTGGCCCGAAAAAGACTGGGTCGGTATACATCAGAGTGGTTTTGATCCGAAATGCGTTTCACACTTTTCGGGATCGTGCTTTAGTTCGCTTTATCAAAGGCTGCTGAAAGCTGCTGGATGGTGTTGTGCAACGCACCGAGGCCGCCACCGACGAGATACCAGTTCTGCGCATTGAGATAGACAACCTGGTTTTTCTTCCAGGCGGTTGTCTGACGCACGAGATCATTGTCGAGAACCTGCTTGGCGGAGTTACCTTCGCGCCCAATGGCTGCATCGCGGTCGATCACGAAAAGCCAATCTGGATTGGTTTCGAGGATGAATTCGGAGCTGATAGGCTGACCATGATTACCGATAGACAGATCAGGGGCCGCAGGTTCAACACCAAAGCTGTCGTGGATAACACCGAAACGCGAACCGGGACCGTAAGCGCTCATTTTGCCGCCTGATGTCAAAATCATCAGGCCCTTGCCTTTGCCCTTAGCCTTTTCTTTCAGCGCGGCTAGTTCAGCGTTGAGCTTTTCAACTTCTGCCTTCGCTTCTGTTTCCTTGCCGAAAATCTGGCCAAGCTTTTCGACATTGGCTTCGGTGCCGGAAATGAATTCTTTCGCTGGCACGGTCAGGTCAATCGTTGGGGCGATCTTCGCAAGTTCACCATATTTTGCAGCCGAGCGCCCGCCTACGATAATGAGGTTTGGCTCAGCGGCGTTGACGGCTTCGTAATCAGGCTCGAAAAGCGTACCGACTTTGGCGTAATCCGCACCATCATACTTCTTGAGATATTCGGGGAATGCGATGCTACCGGGAACGCCGATAATCTTGACCCCGAGACGGTCCAGATTATCAAGTGTTGCAAAATCAAACACCACGACTTTTTCAGGATTGGCCGCAACCGCTGTTTCGCCCTGCGCATGTTTGATCGTCACGTCGGCCGCATGGGCACCAGAGGCGAGGGCGGTAACAACAAGTGCTGCCCCGCAAAGACGGGAGAAGTGCTGGCTGAATTTCAGCATGGTGTTCAATCCTTTCGTCAATCTTGTGCTTTATAGTCTGGTTTTCTTCCAGTCGAAACCGGAAGGTCATGGTTCAGTTGTTTTGCGTGTCTGGAGCCTGATGCAGCAGTATGAACTTCAGACTGTCTTCGACGGCTAGCGGGATCATTGAGCCGTGGCTTTCATTGTCGAAACGACGATATGTGACATCAAAGCCGGGCAATTTCTTGAGCTCTTCCTGAATGTCGGCACCAGATGGTCCACCGCGCAACGTCTTCAACCGATCTGTTTCCTCTTGCGATTGGCCGGAGCGTTCGCCTTGTTTACCAGAGGATTCTATCAGGAGACGGAGAGGCTTTGGATCAGCCTTGAAAGCTTCCACAAACTGATCCTTATCAGCAAGAATAGCGCGATCGTTCCACCAAATTGACGGATCACCGGCGCTATAGGACTGAAAAGAATCTGTGTGATTAAATAGCGCATAGAGCGTAAAAAGACCGCCAAGCGAATGGCCAAACAGAGCTTGTTTGGTTGGATCGATAGGAAAGCGGCCCTCAATTTCCGCTTTAACCTGGTGGTCTAAAAAATCAAAAAAGGCATCGCGCCCACCGGTCTTGGGTACATTGAACTTGACCGGGATCAAATCATCGGGTGTGGGCGGTGTGAGATCGAAATAGCGAAGACGGACGATCTCATCCTTGTCTTCGGTCGGATAGCCAACGCCAACAAAAACGGCATTGAATTTCGGATTTTCTTCCATCAACCTGGCAGCAATCGGAAGCATACGATTACCGTCAGTCATATAAACGACTGGAAAGCCCTCAGCAGGCGCTTTTTCGGCCGGTGCAGCCACAAAAATCCGATAGTCGATACCATTTGCCCGCATGTCAAAAGAACCGACTTGCGGTTTCTCTGCCTGCGCGGTGGCGCTCAGAAGAATGCTTCCAATCATGAGGCAAGCCTTCAAAAGTATATTTTTTGTCTTGCTCACGAGAGCATCCATTCCATAAAAATGACGCCGGCCAAAAGCAGCCGGCGTCATAAGTAGTCTTAGAAGCGCGAGGTCATACCGAGCCAGAGACGACGGCCTTCAACAACATTGTTGAATTCGTCAACGCCGATCTTCTTATCGAAGAGATTGTAAACGGCCGCATTGAGCGTCACGTGCTCGCTGAAGTCGTAAGATCCACCAAGGTCAAACGTTGCGTAGCCCTTGTATTTGCGCGCAATTACGGTCCTTCCGTCAGCCGCGTAGACTGGCGTACCTGCAGTGCCAATACGTGCCCCTGCATTGGTTTCTTCGCCGTGGTAATTACCGGCAGCCCAGGCTTTGAGGCCATCAACCGGGGTTTCCCAGTCACCACGAAGGCTGGCCATATGCTTAGGTGTACGAGCGAGTGGCAGCCCGGCATATGTACCTGTTTTCTGCTCGGAGTCGGTATAAGTATAGTTACCCCGCAGAGTGATCGTATCGGTGACTTCCCAATCGGCAGTAAGCTCTACGCCCTGCATAACCGCATCATCAATATTGAAACTGCGCCACAAGCGGTAGTTTGGATCCTGTTCCCAACGTGCTGGAAGACCAGTTGCAGGATCGGTCACGAGTTCATTTGCGATCTTGTCTTTGAAGTCCGTATAAAAGTAAGTTGCGCCAAGGCGCAGACCGGACTGATTATCCCAGAGCACACTTGCTTCATAGCTCGTGCTCTTTTCCGGCTGCAACCCAGGTGCACCAAGAATGACACCGCAGGTGCCGGTTGGACCATAACTACATCCCGCACCACCGGTTGTGTAAGCATAGCCCGGCGCGATCGTGCGAATTTCTGGTGCACGGAAACCGGTGGAAATGCCGCCTTTGAAAGTAAGCTGTTCAGTGGCATGCCAGACAGCATAGCCACGCGGGCTCCAATGAGCGCCATAGATTTCGTGATGGTCCATACGCAGACCACCCGTTAGGGCAAAATCAGACGTCAGCCACCACTCATCTTCAGCAAAAAGTGCCCATTGCTTGACAGAAAACTCCTCATCGAGACCGGTACGATTACCCGGATTCTGATCGGTCAGGACCGACTCGATGAACTGACCGCCCGTAACCAGCGTGTGGTTGCCGTAAAGCTCGAATGGCGTCGTGAATTTTCCATCGAGAATGGAATTGCGGATATGGGGAGAACGAAGATTTTCATCATAAGTGGCGCGAGCAGCATTCCAATTGAAGTTTGTGCGCTCGGCAGTTTCCTGCATGAAAGAAAAATCTGAAGTTGTCGGTCCCCAGCGACCCGTATGACTGATCGACCAATGTGTACGATCATTCAGATTATAGGCATCTGTTCCCGATGAAGCAGTATTGCCAACTGTGGAATCGCGACGCAGCTTTGTCTTGCCCATTTCGAGCATGATGTCGTGGTCTTCATTCGGCGTGATGGTGACACGACCGGTAATATCGACATCACGCTGTTCAGGCGTGCCGCTGGTGATCTGATCTTCCTGACGCTTGAGGCCGCGCCCCCACACCTGAACACCAACAAGGTTCGGCACAAGAGGGCCTGTCAGATAATAAGAGCCTTGAAGTGAATTGCCGAATTTTGAATGTTGCTCAAGAGTCGTGTCAACGCTGATCGAGCCGCTCCACTTATCAGCGACTTTCTTGGTAATGACGTTGATAACGCCGCCCATCGCGTCTGAGCCATAAAGCGAAGACATCGGCCCGCGGATAACTTCGATACGCTCAATCGCATTGGCTGGTGGTAGGAAGCTTTGTTCAAAACCGGAATTGCCGTTGGTGCGGGCATCGCGTGTGCTCTGGCGCTTTCCGTCAACCAGAATGAGCGTATAGCTGCCCGGCAAACCGCGAATGAAGATATCACGCTCAGCCGCAGGTCCCGTAACTGCGACGCCCTGAACACCCTTCAGCGCATCGGTCAGATCACGATAAACGCCTTTTTCCAGTTCTTCACCGGGCACGACCGAAATGCTTGCGGGCGCATCTGTGATGTTCTGCTCAAACCCCGTTGCAGATACCACGATTTGGTTGAGCTTAATGCCGCCGTCAGCGTTCACTTGTTCTGCCGCTTGCACTTCTGCCTGTTTCTTTTTTGCGGCTTCTTCCTCTGCTGAGGTCGTCTGTGCGAGGGAACCCGTCCCGCTCAGAATGAGTGCAGTCGAAAGGCAGGTACCCGCAAGAAACGCTTTTGCGAAAAGCGATTTGCTGGCCAATTGCCTGTTCTGCGTACTATCGGCGCGCAATCCCCGAAACAAGCTGGTCATTAATGTCACCCTTAAAGTTGAGTTTTCTGCTCTCCTTATGTATGGCAATAAGATGACGTCAACGGTCATCTTTTATAATGATTCCAAGTTTCATAAAACGCAACTGAACGGATGAAGCAGCAATGGCTGGCAAGCGCATGAAATCACTGAATGAGGAGGGAATTGCCGAGGGCGAAAGCCTGAAACTTGGTCAGTTGCGTCTGTTGATAGCGCTTGACGCACTTCTTGTGGAAGGAAGCGTTGGTGGCGCTGCCAAGCAGATGGGGTTGAGCATGGCCGCGATGAGCCGACTGCTTGGTCAGATACGCGAGAAATTTGACGATCCGATTTTCATCCGTTCCGGACGCAACATGATTGCTACTCCCAAAGCAGAGGCTTTGCGTGGGCGTTTGCGTCGTTTGGCAAATGAAACTGAAGCGCTGATGAGCTTCAATGGCGATGACACGTCGAAAGCCCATTGCAAAGGCCGACATGGCTGGGCGCGTACAAGTGCTATCGTGGCACCGCCGCCGCTTGGTATCCGCAGAGTTGTAAAGCTTGAAAATCACCCAACACCGGAACAACTTGCAGCGCAGTTCGCCAATATTCAGGATGAAAATGATCCGTTAAGGCGACTGGCAAAATATATTGCAATTACCGGGCGAAAGGTTGGCTATACTCGTCCATTGGAAATGTATGAAGCGGAAGATGCCTTTAACACCATATTTGCCGGGGAAGCAGATCCCATGCAAATCAGTGCCTTGCTGCGGCTGATCCATTATCGTGGCGAAACAGCACCTGAGCTGGCAGGCATGACGCACGCAGCACGTAAATATTACGCGACATCAGCAAATGTTCGCTCACCTGCGCTTGATTGGCCTGCGTATCTTTCACCGAATTCTCAGCAAGCACCGTGGTTCATGCTATCGGCAATTCTTGTTGCACGAGCTGGCTATCCGGTTGCGATTCACGGCAATTGCGGTACTGGCGATCTCTCCGGCAAGCTTGAACTGGCCTCCGAAGCGCTCAATATGCCAGTTGCGAGTTCGCTCTCGCTTGCTGAAAGTGCTTTGAAAGCCCATGGAATCTGCTTCATGCCGGTTGCCGGGTTTGCGCCGCAGGTTCATGCGTTGCTCGCGCTCTATCCGCTTTTTGATTCAAGATCGTCCGTTAACAGTCTTGCGCATCTGCTCAACCCCATGGGTCTTTCGGCATCTTTCCTTGGTGTGACACAGCCTGCTTATCGCGAGTTGCATCGCGATGCCGGTGCATTGCTTGATTGCCCATCGGTTTCAGTCGTTTCGACAAGCCGTGATGTGGCCGAGCTGGTGCCACACCACGCCCATACAATTCACAGATGGTTTGGCAGTCAGAAGTCAGAACTGATGTTGCCCACCCTGTCGAAGGCCGGGACTGATAAACATGCAAGTCTCACAACATTTGAATATTGGCTTGCCGTCTGGTCTGGCGCTGCTACCGATGAACGGGCTGAGTTGACGGTGATTGCCTCAACTGCAATGGCGCTGATGACTGTGCTCGCAGCCGATAATGACAGCTATGGCCAATTCTACAAAAAGGCCGAAGAACTTTGGAAGGCTCGTCACCAACACTGAATGCCGATGTTTTTGTGATCAGTTTTTAAGCAGGCGTCGAAAACTATTCTACTTATGCCATTTGAGGAAAAAGCATTCCGCTCGCAGATGTAGAACAGCAAGTCGATGCTTTGTTTGCTGATTTCATAAGCCCTATCGTTCTGCCGTAACACATAGTACGCAGCGGGGCGATTTGATGGTCAATGCTATATTCGGTGCAACAGGCACATCCATTTTTGAATCCATGTCGCGCCTTGCTGCGGATACAGGATCGATAAATCTAGGGCAGGGGTTCCCGGAAGGTTTTGAGCCGCAGGAGCTTGTTGAAGCGGCAATCCAAGCCTTACGTGATGGTCCTCATCAGTATCCGCCGATGCTGGGGCTTCCGTCTTTGCGCAAAGCAGTGGCAGACAACGCGCGCCGTTTTCTTGGCTTGGATATAGATTGGGAAAGCGAGGTTCTTGTCACATCAGGAGCCACGGAAGCCCTGACTGATACATTTTTGGCATTGCTTGACCGGGATGATGAAGTCATCCTCTTTGAACCCGCCTATGACGCCTATGCCACGCTTATCCGCCGGGCAGGCGGCAAAGTTGTGCCGCTTCGCCTGACACCCCCTCATTGGGAACTGCCACGTGAAGCGCTGGAAAAAGCGATTACTTCCAGGACCAGGCTCATTGTCGTCAACACGCCCATGAACCCCATTGGCAAGATCTTCGATCCTGAAGAGTTGGAGTTTCTGGCGTCCCTTGCGATCAAGCATGATCTGACAATCGTTTCAGACGAAGTCTATGAACACCTGATCTTCGACGGAAGGCCGTTTCATTCACTCTTTGCCGTGCCGGGCATTCGGGATCGTGTTGTGCGGATTGGCTCTGCAGGAAAAAGCTTTTCAGTTACAGGCTGGAAGGTCGGATATGTCACGGCTTCAGCGAAACTCCTCGCTCCAATTGCCCGCGCCCATCAATACGTGACCTTTACAACGCCACCAGCCTTACAGGCCGCAGTGGCTGTCGGTCTCTCATTACCCGACAGCTATTTCATCGATTTGCGTGAGACACTTGCAACCCGCCGCGATTTGCTCGTCGGCGGATTACGCAATGCTGGCTTTGAAATCGCGGATGCTCCGGCAACTTATTTTGCGGTGGCCGATATCAGTGCGCTTGATCCAGATGGCGATGATCTCGCCTTCAGCCGCCGCCTTACGCTTGAAGCTGGGGTGACGCCGGTACCGGTTTCATCCTTTTACGGCGCGCGCGACATAAAAAGCCACGTCCGCTTCTGCTTTGCCAAGAAGCAAGCAACCCTTTCAGAAGCTGTCGACCGACTTGCTCAATGGTCAGCAAAACAAAACTGGCGCGCTGCTTCCTGAAGCATGTCTCCCAAAAGTGGGAACCGGCTTTGGGATAAAGACATGCGTAAAAACAGCGGCTTAATACGTCGCCCAAAAATCTCTTCGAGGAACATTTGCATGAAATATACCCCTTTCATTCGTGGCGCTCTATCTGCTGTCATGTTCAGCATGTTGGCAGCTTCGCCAGCGCTGGCCGAAAAAATCCGCCTCGGTGTTACTTCCGGCCCGCATGCACAGATTGCTGAAGCGATAGCTCCAATTGCTAAGGCCAAGGGCCTCGAAATCGAAATCGTCGAGTTTTCCGACGGCGCGATGATTGATCCAGCGACGAATGATGGTGATCTGGATGCAAACGGCTTTCAGCACACACCATATCTGAACCAGCAGAACAAGGATCGCGGACTTAATCTTGTAGCGGTTGGCGGCAACACTGTTCTGCTGCCGATGGCTGGTTATTCACATAAATTCAAGGCGCTGGCTGATCTGCCGGAAGGTGCACAAATTACAATCCCGAACGATCCGAGCAATGCCGGACGTGCGCTTAAGCTGCTTGAAAAGAGCGGCGTTCTCAAGCTCACCCCCGGCGTGACATTCAATGCCACCGAACTCGACATTGTTGAAAATCCGAAGAAGGTAAAAATCATTCCAATGGAAACGGCGCAGCTTGCCCGTTCACTGGAGGACGTCGACTTTTCGGTGATCACATCTCACTTCGCACTGAGCGCCGGTCTGGTTCCAAGCCGCGATGCAATCCTGATTGAAAACCAGCTGTCCGACTATTTCTGCCTCATCGCAGTTGCGGAAAAAAATAAGGATGCGCCCTGGGTTCAGACCCTGATCGAGTCTTACAAGTCGCCAGAAGTCAAAGCCTTCATCGAACAGAAGTTCGATGGCAATATCATTGCGGGATGGTGAGATGAACCTTTCGGTTCGCATAGCTGAAACAGCGCGGAACCATGCTGGTTCCGCACCGCCTATCATCGAGGTTAAGTCGCTGACCAAGACCTACGATCCAAAAGCCGGTGCGGTTTTAGACAATGTATCGTTACAGATCAGCAAGGGATCTGTTCATGGCATCATCGGGCGTTCAGGTGCTGGCAAGAGCACACTGGTGCGTTGCCTGAATGGGCTTGTGCAACCATCCAGTGGCGAGGTTTTCGTTGCGGGGCGACAGATAAACCAGCTTAAAGGACGTCAATTGCGTCAGTCCAGGCGCGATATATCTATGATATTTCAACATTTTAGTCTTCTTTCCTCACGAAGTGCTGCAGCTAATATAGCTCTTCCTATGGAGCTGGCTGGAGTTCCACGCGAAACCATCCGCAAGCGCGTCTCTGAACTGCTTGATCTGGTCGGGCTGGACGGAAAGGCCGACTCTTATCCGTCAGAATTGTCCGGGGGGCAGAAACAGCGGGTGGGCATTGCACGTGCTTTGGCATTAGAGCCAAGTGTCCTTTTATCAGACGAGGCTACATCTGCGCTTGACCCAGAAACAACTGAGCAAATTCTGGCTCTACTCAAGGATATCAACCGTCGCCTTGGCTTGAGCATCGTACTGATAACTCATGAGATGGATGTGGTGCGCCAGATAGCGGATCATGTGACTGTACTTGAGGGTGGGCGCGTGGTCGAAACGGGTTCGACATTCGATGTCTTTGCATTCCCTAAATCGGGTATCGCCCGCTCGTTCCTGTCCAGCATTGTGGCGCATGATTTACCGCCCGAGGTTGCACACAAACTCTTGCCACAAGCCGTTCCGGGGTCAAATCCGGTATTGCGGATTATCTTTTCAGGCGAGGCTGCGCATTCGCCGATCGTTGCGACACTTGTACAGCGCTTCGGTATCAACCCGAATATTCTGCATGGCCGCATCGATTACATTGGTGGAAAGCCGCTCGGCATCATGACGCTGATTGCGGAAAACGGCGAGCCTGACCTCGCTGAAGTCCTCGCATATCTTACTTCGCTCGATCTTCATGGAGAGGTGCTCGGCCATGTTGTCTGATCTGCTTTCACCTGCGCTCGTCAATCTCCTGCTAGAGTCGCTCAAGCAGACGATTATGATGGTGGCTGCTTCTGCAGTTCTTTCGACGCTGATCGGTCTGCCGCTCGGCATCGCTTTGGTTGTGACGGCTCCCGGGCAGTTTCTTGAACGACCAGTTTTCAACCGCGTTGCAGGCACAGTCATCAATCTGGCGCGCTCCACACCTTTCATCATTCTGATGGTAGCTATCATCCCGTTCACACGCCTTGTGGCGGGAACCACAGTCGGGACCTATGCAGCCGTTGTGCCGCTGACTGTTGCAATCATTCCGCTCTATGCGCGTCTCGCAGAAACAGCAATGCGTGAAGTAGATCAAAGTCTTATAGAAGCTGCTGAAAGTATGGGGGCAACACCGTTGCAGATTATTTTCAAGGTTCTTCTGCCTGAGGCTTTGCCGGGCATTATTGCAGGCCAAACCGTCACGCTTGTCAGCCTTGTTGGCTATTCGGCAATGGCTGGAACCGTCGGAGGTGGCGGTCTTGGCGATCTCGGAATTCGCTTTGGCTATCAGCGTTTTATGCCGGAAGTGATGATCGCCGTCGTTATCATTCTCGTTGCCATCGTTCAGTCCATTCAGGTCACGGGCGACTATGCCGCCCGGATCGTCAATCATCGTGTGGCGCGCAGTCGCCGTTCACGCTAAAATCAGAGGAAACATATAATGACCGTCCACACGCATCCCATCAATCTGCCATTACTGGACATATCCCGCTACAATGGCACGCCTGAACAGTGGAAGAGCTTCATCGAAGAGCTTCGCCGCACACTTCATGATCATGGGTTTTTCTACCTGACAGGCCACGGCGTGGACCCCAAACTTATCTCTGAGGTTGTAGCCACAGCCAAGCGTTTCTTCGCCTTGCCGACGGAGGAAAAGCTCAAGATCGAAATGATCAATACGTCGCATTTCCGTGGTTATAATCGAGCGGGCCTTGAACGCACCCGCGGCGAGCAGGATTGGCGCGAGCAGCTTGATATCAACACTGAAGCAGAGCCGGCCGAACTGGGTCCCGACAGTCCAGCATGGAAGCGTTTGATTGGTCCCAATCAGTGGCCAGAAGCATTGCCTGAATTGAAGCCGCTATTGCTTGCTTATCAGGCGGAGGTCACACGTGTTGGTATCGATGTGCTTAAGGCAATAGCTCAGGCGCTTGGCCAGAGCGAAGATTTCTTCGCGCAGATTTACGACCCACATCCATCCCAGCTTCTGAAGATCATCCGTTATCCGGGTCGTGACGTCGCTGAAAGCGAGCAGGGCGTCGGTGCGCATAAGGATGGTGGCTTCGTGACAGTGCTGCTTCAGGACGTTGTGCCGGGTTTGCGTGTGCAGCGCGAGGATGGCGTCTGGATTGATGCGCCGCCAGTGCCAGGGACATTTGTCATCAATACTGGCGAGCTTCTCGAGCTGGCAACCAACGGCTTCGTTAAAGCCGATGTTCATGGTGTTGTCGCACCACCTGCCGGAACAGAACGCTTTTCCGTCGCCTTCTTCCTTGGTGCGCGCTACGACGCGACAATTCCGGTCATCGATTTGCCAGAAGAACTGAAGACGAAAGAGCGTGGCGTAACAGTCGATCCGCTCAACACGCTTTTCCGCGAAGTAGGCCAGAACAACCTAAAGAGCCGCTTGCGCTCGCATCCTGATGTTGCGCGCGCCCATCATCAGGATCTGCTGGATTCCCCGGAATTTGCCAGCCTGAAACTCGGTTCGGCTTATTAAGAGCCGCTGCTTTCTGATTGGACCCGTTCCCTGACGTTCATTGCAGGATTGCATCTGAGTGATCAAGGAACAGGTCCGGGGGTACAGCCATATAGTCTGACAGGTACGCCCATTATGTAAGCTGGCAGAAATTGCACATAAAAAAAGCGCCGAAACCGGCGCTTTTCTTACTTTGATAAGACCTATCAGCCGCTGATGAGCTTCACTTCCATAAAGTCTTCGAGACCCCATTTGCCACCTTCGCGGCCGTTACCCGACTGTTTATATCCACCAAACGGGCTTCCCGGCGCGCGCGACGTACCATTAATCTGGATCATACCGGCACGGAGCTTGCGTGCTACACGCTTCGCACGTTCAGGACTACCGGTCTGGATATAAGCTGCGAGACCATAAGGTGTGTCATTGGCAACAGCGATGGCTTCCTCTTCCGTGTCGAAGGGGATCATCGCCAGCACAGGCCCGAAGATTTCTTCGCGCGCGATTGTCATCTCATTGTTCACATCAGCAAAGATCGTTGGCTTGACGAAATCGCCTTCCGAAATGCCGTCCGGGCGGCCTGTGCCGCCGACAACCAGACGGGCACCTTCATCGATGCCCTTCTGAATCAGCGCCTGAACCTTGCCAAACTGGATTGATGAGGAGAGTGGACCGATATGTTCGCCGTCCTTGGCCGGATCGTCGACGGTGGTCTTGGCCGCTGCCTTTTTGGCAAACTCGACAGCTTTCTCGTAAACTGAACGCTCAACCAGCATACGCGTTGGCGCATTGCAGGACTGCCCAGTGTTCTCAAAGCAATGGTTCACACCACGTTCGATGGCTTTTTCAAGGTCGCTGTCCGCAAACACGATGTTTGGCGATTTGCCACCGAGCTCCAGCGAAACGCGCTTGACGGTTGCAGCAGCTGCGCGCGAAACAGCTGTTCCGGCGCGGGTCGAACCGGTGAATGACATCATGTCGATATCCGGATGCTGCGACATTGCTTCGCCTACAACCGGGCCTTCACCATTAACGAGATTGAACACGCCCTTCGGTAAGCCTGCCTCATCGACAAATTCAGCAAAAAGCATGGCTGACATCGGTGCGATTTCAGAAGGCTTGAGGATGACAGTGCAACCAACTGCAATCGCAGGAATGACCTTGAGCGCGATCTGGTTCATCGGCCAGTTCCAAGGAGTAATCAGACCACAAACGCCAATAGGTTCACGCACGATGGCCTGATTGGAATGCTTTGGCGACAGAATTTCTTCAAACTCGAAATTCTCAAAAGCTGCGATAAAGGCCTTGGTATGCGATAGGCCTGCAGCTGCCTGAGATTCACGTGCGAGCTTGATCGGCGCTCCCATTTCCTTGGAAATGGCCTGAGCCATCTCTTCAAGGCGGCGCTCATAAATTTCAACGATGCGACGGATATAGCCGATGCGTTCTTCAGCAGGCGTTTCGCTCCACGATGGGAACGCCTTGCGAGCAGCTGCAACGGCAAGATCAATATCAGCGGCCGAGCCAGCAGAAATTACCGCATAAGATTTTTCGGTTGCAGGGTTGATGACCTCAATCGATTTTGCTTCAAGTGGGGAGCGCCACGCGCCGTCGATGTAGAAATCCGTCTTTTGATCCAGATTTTTCTGAAGCATGATCAAGTCCTCCATGAATACTGTCTTTGTGGGGCGAAATTCCACCCGTTTCCCTGATTTGCGCGGAGACTAACCGCCATCAATGGCTGCGTCAAAACAGAAGGTTCGATGGGAGTATCAATTTTTCTTATTCATTATCGTAAGCTTCAAATTCGACACCGAGCGTTTCCAGCCCCTCTTCAATGTAATCACCCAAGAGTGGAATGCCGAGCAGGTACTTTGCTTCGCGCCCATTGTGGCGATCACTTGCCGTAGAGAGAGCTTCATCCCACTCTTCGGCACTGAAATCACCGCGCCCGACCCATACCAGAGCCAGCAATTCGATCCTTTCGTCTTCATTCAGAGAACGAATGGCTGCCACCAGTTCTTTACGCGTGGGATTATCAAGAGATGCATCAAGTATGTCGATATCGCCGTCATCAGAGGCATTTGAGCCGGAATCTTCGTCAACTGCGGGCACCTGAACGTCATATTCACGCGCTTTGGAGATAATGAATTCGATATTCCCGATATTATTGACCAGCTCGACCATGATGTGCCTCCGTTAACGTCATTCATTACTAACCGAACGCGGGACGACAGGTCTTGTTCCGCTTTGGATTTTTACAGTGAGCGTGCAGCACCTCTGCCCGCAGCACGGCCTGAGAATATACAGCCTCCCAGGAAGGTTCCTTCCAATGCATTATACCCGTGATAGCCGCCTCCGCCAAAGCCTGCCGCTTCGCCTGCTGCATAAAGTCCGGGAACCGGCTCACCTTGTTCGTTGAGAACAGCTGCATTCAGATCAGTATGCAATCCACCAAGGGTTTTCCGGGTCAGAATATTGAGTTTGACTGCAATCAGAGGGCCGTTTGCCGGATCAAGAAAGGCGTGAAGTGGTACAGCCCGCGTCAGCCGGTCGCCAATATAAGCTCGTGCATTATGGATAGAGGTAATCTGTGCATCTTTTGAATAGCGATTGGTAACTTCACGGTCGCGCGCTTCAATCTGATTACGCATATGAGAGAGATTTAGCAGCTTTTGCCCCGCCAACTGGTTCATCCTGGCAATAAGATCTTCAAGATTGGTCGCAGTGATGAAATCCTCGCCATGATCGATGAATGCTTTGACCGGTGGCGGTGGAGTTTTGCCGAGGCGACTTTTGATCAGAAGTTTCCAGTTCTTGCCCGTAAGGTCTGGATTTTGCTCGGAGCCCGAGAGGGAAAACTCTTTACGAATGATCTTCTCGGTTAGAATAAACCATGAATAATCATGGCCCGTTGCCAGAATATGCCTGAGCGTACCCAGCGTATCAAAGCCGGGCAGACAGGGCGAGGGCAGGCGGTTGCCCTCAGCATCGAACCACATCGATGACGGTCCCGGCAGAATACGAATTCCGTGATTGGGCCAGATGGGGTTCCAGTTGCGAAGGCCTTCCGTATAGTGCCACATACGGTCGCCATTAATAACATGCCCGCCCGCTGCAACGGCGATGTCAATACCGCGACCATCCACATGGGCCGGAACGCCAAGCACCATGTTTTCAGGTGGATTGCCGAGCCTTTCGCGCGGCCATGCTTTGCGAACGCGTTCCGGATCACCGCCAATACCGCCGGATGTTACAATCACACAATTGGCTGAAAGTTCAAATTGATCGGCGACCTCACGTGATGACGATTGTCCGCGCTCAACTGAAGAGGGTACGAGAATATCACCCCGGACCCCGCTTGCCTGTCCGTTGGTCATGACGATCTCGTTCACACGGTAGCGACACTTCAATGTCAGCAAGCCATTTGAAATTGCCTCTCGCATCAGGCGCTCGAAGGGAGCAACAACACCGGGGCCAGTGCCCCACGTCACATGAAAACGCGGAACGGAATTGCCATGTCCATGAGCCTGCGCGCCTCCACGTTCTGCCCAACCTACGACAGGAAACCAACGCATACCGAGACTATGCAGCCATGAGCGCATCTCACCAGCCGCAAATTGCAGATAGGCTTCAGCGCATTGTTTGGGCCAATAATCTTCCGGGCGATCAAATTGTGCTGATCCAAGCCAGTCTTGTCGCGCCAGATCAAGGCTATCCTTTATGCCGAGACGACGCTGTTCGGGACTATCGACCATGAACAGACCACCAAGCGACCAGAATGCTTGTCCGCCGACTGAATTTTCGCCTTCCTGTTCGAGCAGAATGACTTTTCGTCCTGCGCTCGTCAGTTCATGAGCGGCAACAAGCCCAGCTAAACCTGAACCGATAATAATCGCATCCGCATTCTTCATACCCGCATCCTCCCTCGTCGGGAGAGTGGCTTATGCAAATGCTGCTGGCAAGGCCTTCTTAAACTCTGAAAAAGGGTAGCACCCAATCAGCGATCAGCTTGATCGAAAGTCCGAAAAGAGTGAGCTGTACCAACAGGAAAAACGGACCGTCAGGCATGATGCGAGTGAGTTTTGCTCCGACAAATGTCCCGATGATGGCAGCAGGCAAAAGCCACAGCCCAAGCGACCAGTCGAGATTAGAGAACTGCTGCAACTGCCAGTAAGGCACCAGCTTGACCGCATTGACTATTGCAAAAAGGATGGTCGACGTACCAGCAAAGACAAGCTTTTCAAGATGTTGCGGCAATACATACATCTGGAAAGGCGGGGCACCTGAATGCGAAACAAAGCTGGTGAGGCCAGTCAGAATGCCCCAGAACGTTCCACCGGGAATATCTGCTTTGCGCGCCTGGCGGCGATATTTAGCACCAACCCAGACGTTAAAGCAGAAGAAAAGACCAACAAGACCCACAAGCATACCGATGAACGTGCTGGAAAGATGCGAACTGAACATCCAACCCAAACCGATGCCGACAATAGCGGCAGGGGTAAGGATCGCCAGATTTCGCGCCGAAAAATGATGCCGGTAGAGATATAGGCCGAACATATCGCTGACAACATAGATCGGCAGCAGAAGAGCGGCGGCTGTAACAGGCGATATAACCAACGCCATCAGCGGGACTGAAAGTGTTCCGACCGACGGCAATCCGCCTTTCGATAACCCAACCAGAAAAGCCGCGATAACGGCAACTGTCATAAACAACGGGGTATGTTCAAGCATTCAGACAGTTACCGTTATAAAAAGAAAACAAAGGCTTATCAGCGCTTCTATCAGCTATGGGCCCATTCCCAATAAAGCGCACGTGCGCGCTTGGTGACGGCGCCATATTCCAGCTTGCGTTCATCAAAACCGATGATAGGCACAACCTTGCTCATGTTGCCGGTTGAGAAGATTTCGTCGGCTTCGCGGAAGTCCTGAACCTTAAGCGTCGTTTCATGAACGCTGACACCAGCTTCGCGCAGAAGCTTCATAACGCGCTGACGCGTGATGCCATTAAGGAATGTACCGTTTGGAACGGGCGTGAAAACTTCACCACCACGAACCATGAATACATTCGAGGTGGCTGTTTCTGCAACATTACCGAGAACATCGGTAACGAGCGCATTGTGAAAGCCTTTGGCTTTCGCTTCGCGCAACATACGGGCGTTGTTCGGATAAAGACATGCAGCCTTGGCATTGACAGGCATAACTTCAAGGTACGGGCGACGGAAAGATGTCGTTGTAACGGTGAAACCTTTTGGTTCAACCATCGGAATGGCTTCGAGGCAAAGTGCGAAGTCTGTCGATTCAGGAGCAGCTGCAACTGTGCTGGCATCTCCTTCTTCAGCCCAATACATAGGGCGGATATAGACGTCCGTGCCGGGAGCAAATTTCTTCAGGCCTTCGCGGGCCAGCGCTTCGATGTCATTGCCGCTAAGTGTAGGAGCAAGTCCGAGTGCACGGGCTGAATCGTTGGCGCGTGCCGCATGGAGATCGAGATCTGGTGTGACGCCTTCAAATAGACGAGCGCCATCGAAAACGAGCGACCCGAGCCAGGTTGCATGCGATGCGGCACCAAGTATGCGCACATCGCCTTCACGCCATTCACCCTTGTAGTAGGTCCACATTGCCCGTTTCTCAGTCATTCTCTTCGTCCTTTTAAATCTCGTTCTTCCGCATAGACCCGCGTTCAACGCTTTCGATATCAGATTACTTTTCTGGAAGACGCGCGAGTACGGGAGGGAATTGCGAGCATGTTATAGCATGAAGCCTGAAACTGGAAACCAGTTTCAGGCTCTGCATATCTTCAAAAAAATCACGACTACGAGATGCGTGGTTGTTTATTTTTCTTCCGCCAGAGCAGGAGACGGATCAGACGTGGCAACAGCAGCCGGGCCTTTAACGCCGCGCTGACGTTCGCGCACGAAAGTGAACAGACCTGAAATCGTGATCAGTATGATACCAATGAGCATCGGCAGATCGATATGGTCATGGAAGATGAAATAGCCAAACAGGATTGCCCAGAGCATCTGGCTATATTGTGGCGAGGCGATCGCGCTTGCAGGTGCACGATGCGCTGCAAGCATCAGCAAAATGTTGGCCAGCGCCGCAAGCAGGCCATAACCGGCAAGATAGCCCCACTGAACGACAGACGGGGTCTGATAGCTTGGGATCATGAGCACGCCACAGATCAGGATCGGTCCGACAAGCCCGGCCGTATAAAGCGAGATGCGCTTTTCCTTTTTGCCCATTGCACGGAAAATAATGATGCTGAATGCACCGCCCAAGCCTGCACCGAGTGCACCCAGATGACCAATAGACAATTCACGAAAGCCGGGGCGCAGAACAACCATAACGCCGATAAAGCCGATGACGACCGCCGACCATCGACGCCAGCCAACCTGCTCCTTGAGGAAAATCACCGAGAGTATCGTCACAAATGTTGGGAGCAGGAAGATAAGCGCAAAAGCTTCAGCCATAGAAAGATGCGTGAAGGCTACGACACTACCAATCACACCCATTGCAGCGGTGAGCGTGCGAAGTAACCAGAGCTTTATATTTGTAGTTCGAAACATATCGAGCCACTGATCTTCAGGTTTCTTGACGAAGGGTATGGCCAGAGAGCCCAGAACAGCACCATAAAAGGCGATTTCGTAGGGCGACAGTGTGCCGTCGAGAAACTTGACGCAGGCGTCGCTTACAGCGAATGCAGCATAGGACGCAAACGCGAGTAAAATACCGTAAAGCATGGTGGTATCCGCAATGGGCTAGAGATAATCTCCTCCGTTGACCGGATTAATCGATTAAAGACGATTTGGCAAAAGACAATTTTATAAAAAATAAAAAAATGACCAGCCGCTATCCCTTATGGCGTAGGCGATTGCGGCGCTTTCAAGAAGCTGAGCTCTATCGAAAACGCATGCCTCATTTGCAATCATATCCGTGGTGGAAATTTGTGCAAAAGACTATTTAACAGGCATCCAACGAGGAGAAAACAAATGAACATTCGTCAGAAATTCCAGCAGTACGTTTCCCGCCGCCGCGCAATGCGTGAACTCGGTGCAATGGACGATCATCTTCTTGCCGATATCGGTGTATCGCGTTCGCAGATCCAGAGCGCAGTTTTCGGTAAGTAATCACTGATGACGCGGCTGATAATTGATCGCCCCGAAAGTGAAACTGAAATAATGTAGCAAAGCGTCGGTACTCCAGTCCCGGCGCTTTTGTTTTATTTGTGTATATACAATAGTTATTCTATCGTAACCCTATTTTAATTACCTTTGCTTTTATTCAAAATCCGACCATCTGCAATCCGCAACAGATTTATTCGCGCTTGCGCTAAGCAACCTCCAATGAGACAAAACGATACTTAATTTGGGACGTCTGCCACTTGAGTGTGAGACGGCTTGCAGAGTATTGATGTGATGCGGGGGCTGGCGATGAAGATGGGTATCTGAACCGTTGTCTATGGCAACTTATCGATCTTCATCGCCGCCAAATTATCTGGAGCGGTTCTAGTTGAGATTACATCTTTGGAGCCGCTCTGGTTATTCATTTTAAAGCATTTTCCTCATACGAAATCGCTTCGTATTTCTGCTGGAAATGCTCCAGAGTTTTATGACCGAAAGCTACTTTGACTGTTAATGAGAAGCATATTTACATCTTGCCTCATTGCCGAGCATTCGCTCAGACTGATTATATGCCTTGCGTGTCGGGTGGCCACACGGTTATGTGGCTGCCCGACGGCACAAGGACCTGATCATGCTAAACCTCATCATAAATGGAATTGTGATCGGCCTCGGGGCGACGATCATTATGGATATCTGGGCATTGGTTCTCGCACAGTTTCCTGGGCAGTCTCGTCCAAACTGGGGCCTTGTAGGGCGCTGGTTCTGGCATTTACGAGACGGCCAGATTTTTCATGACGATATCGCGGCATCAAAGCCCTATGCGCATGAGGTCACCTTGGGCTGGATCGGCCATTATGCGGTTGGTGTTCTCTACGGCATCATCTTTGCGCTCTATGGCGGTGCTGCATGGTTTGCGAATCCCATATTCCTTCCGGCCTGGATCTTCGGTATCCTCACAGTGTCAGCTGGCTGGTTTCTGCTGCAGCCGGGTTTGGGAATCGGTTGGGCAGCGTCGCGTTTGCCAAATGCCGGCAATGTCCGTATCCTCAATCTGGTCGCGCATACCTTTTTCGCCTTTGGCATGTATGGGACCGCTATTCTTCTGAATAAACTCGTTTAATCAGATAGATGGCTTTGATAGCTGTAACTTAGACAGCTACCATTTTTGAAGCTCTTTCAAAAATTAAAGCCTGAATAGGTGACTGGCGTATGCTCAAAAGTCAGTCCAAACTAAATCACGTTAATAAACAGGCATTCTTGCGGCAGAACTGTGTTTTTGATCGCGTTGGGTGTATGGGGAACAAATCCGCTCTCGCAAAATGCGACGGCGGCTAACAAATACGGCAATCGCAATAGATTGCACCGATTTTAACCGGCCGATCGCAAGCAATTGCTCTCGGCTGATCATTGGTGCCTTTTAAAGCGAGCTTTTGCCCTGGAGGGACCATGCTGGAAAAGCTGTTCAAATTGCAGGAACATGGCACGTCGGTGAGAACGGAAGTCATCGCTGGTGTGACAACCTTCCTGACCATGTCTTATATTATCTTCGTCAATCCTGATATTCTGTCCACAACGGGCATGGATCGCAACGCAGTCTTCGTTGCGACATGTCTTGCGGCAGCATTGGGTTCGATCGTCATGGCGCTCGTCGCCAATTGGCCGATTGGTATGGCACCGGGCATGGGCTTGAATGCCTTCTTCGCCTTCACGGTTGTCGGCGCTATGGGCTTTTCATGGCAGCAAGCACTGGGTGCAGTCTTCATTTCCGGCATTATCTTCCTGTTCCTCACGGTAACGGGTATCCGGCGCTGGCTGGTTGAAGGCATTCCGCATTCCTTGCGAAGCGCTATTGCTGCCGGTATCGGCATGTTCCTGGCCTTGATCGGGCTGAAAAGCGCGGGCGTTGTCGTAGATAATCCTGCGACCCTCGTAGGTCTAGGTGACCTGCGTGAATCTGGTCCCCTTCTTGCAATCGCAGGCTTCTTCATTATTGCAGCTCTTGATGCGCTCAAGATTCGCGGCGCGATCCTGATTGGTATCCTTGTTGTAACCATTGCATCGATTTCTCTCGGTATCACCCAGTTTGGCGGCGTGTTCTCCGCTCCTCCGAGCCTTGCACCAACTTTCTTGCAGCTTGACATCATGGGCGCTTTGCACACTGGCATCCTGCACGTCATTCTGGTTTTTGTTCTGGTTGAAGTGTTTGATGCGACCGGCACACTGATCGGCGTTGCAAAACGCGGTGGCCTGATCGAACCGGGCAGGCCAAACCGCCTCGGCAAAGCCTTGTTTGCAGACAGCGCCGCAATTCTTGGTGGCTCGTTGCTCGGCACATCTTCCACGACCGCTTATGTTGAAAGCGCTTCCGGCGTTCAGGCTGGCGGCCGCACAGGTTTGACTGCGCTTGTGGTTGCGCTGCTGTTCCTCGCCGCACTCTTCATTTCGCCATTGGCGGGCTCTGTGCCTGCTTATGCGACTGCACCAGCTCTGGTTTACGTCGCTTGCTTGATGATGCGCGAGCTTTCCGAAATCAAGTGGGACGAAATCACGGAAGCAGCACCAGCAGCTCTTACTGCGCTTTCAATCCCATTCACCTACTCGATTGCAAACGGTCTGGCTTTTGGCTTCATCACCTATGTTGTCCTGAAGGCTGTAACCGGCAAGGCTCGTGAGGTGCACCTGGCGACCTGGATCGTGGCGGCACTGTTTGTGATCCGCTTCGCATTCTTCCCAGAATAACAACAAACGCCGGGGCAACACCCCGGCGTTTTTCTTTGTGCTTTATCTGGTGGTATGATTCCGACATTTGCATCCCTCGGTTAAAGGCGTTGGACAAATGTCGGTATCAAAAGGACCACTAGCAAGTTTATGGATCTAGTGGATTTTTCGAGTTTGACGTTTGAAACAGCATTTGTGTCGGTCAAGGTTCAAACCTCAAAGTCAATCCACCAGCCTGCCTTATTTGGGAGTAGAGGGTATGACACCGGACGAAATGAAATTGCTCGAAAAGCTTTTTGATGTCATCGAGCAGGACATCATTCCTCTGACGGAGCAGGGCGTCGCAGAAGGCAACAAGGTTTTCGGAGCGGCGCTATTGCGCAAGTCTGATTTGTCTCTGGTGCTCGCCGAAACCAACAATGAAACCGAAAATCCACTCTGGCACGGTGAAGTGCACACTTTAAAGCGCTTCTATGAAATGCCGGAACAGGGACGTCCTGATACGAAGAACATGGTTTTTCTCTCAACGCACGAGCCATGCTCAATGTGTCTGTCAGCGATCACCTGGAGCGGCTTTGATAATTTTTATTACCTCTTCAGCCATGAAGATTCGCGCGATGCATTTTCAATCCCGCACGATCTGAAAATCCTCAAGGAGGTCTTCACACTGGAACCGGGTGGCTATAATCGCGACAACAGTTTCTGGCACAGCCATTCAATTCCCAAAATGGTTGCGTCTCTCCCTGAACCGGACCGTGCTCGCCTTGAGAACAGGCTTGAAGCCATTCGCGCCAAATATGATGCAATGTCTGGCACATACCAGTCATCCAAAGACGGAAACGCAATACCACTGAGCTAAAGCGCGTCATATTTATACGGTAAGCACGACATATTTGAATCAAAAGGCCGCATATCAGAACTGATAAGCGGCCTTTTTTTCATTCAGAGCGCGTTGCGATCTGATTGATACAGATCAGCGCTCTAAACCTTGTCGAGCAAATTGCGCTTCTGAAGGTTATGGATCAGCGCACGAATACCAAAGGTCCATTCAGCGCAATTATCGGTCCGATCCACCCAGTTGACCAGACGCCCAAGCTTTGGCGTGGAAATTTCCACCTGATCACCAATTTCATGGGTAAAGCCCTGGCCAGCACCGCGACGGTCTTTGACGGGGGCAAACATGGTTCCGAGGAACAAAACAGCGCCATCTGGATATTGATGATTGCGATTCATCATCTGTCCGGCGAGATTTTCTGGATCACGGCTGATTGCTTCCATCGGGCTTTCGCCGGTCATTTCAAAGCCATCTGTGCCAGTTACTTTCAGCGAAAGCTTGAGCTTGCGCAAAACGTCCATGGTGAAGTCGCCGTCAAACAGACGGATGAATGGACCAATAGCGCAAGATGCATTGTTGTCTTTGGCTTTGCCCAACAGCAGTGCAGATCGTCCTTCCACATCGCGCAGATTGACATCGTTTCCAAGCGTCGCGCCCACGATACGACCATCCGAAGCAACAGCCAGAACGACTTCAGGTTCAGGGTTGTTCCACTGCGAAATTGGCAGAATGCCGACAGTTGCACCGCAGCCCACAGCCGACATTGGCTGCGACTTCGTGAAAATTTCGGCGTCTGGCCCGATACCCACTTCCAGATATTGTGACCAAAGGCCCATTTCCTGAAGCAGTGCCTTTACCTGTGCTGCCTTTTCTGAACCAGCAGCAACGCCGCGCAGGCTGTCACCGATTACAGGTGCCAACCGGTCGCGAACCTCGCGAGCACGGCTTGGATCGCCTTTGGCCTGCTCCTCAATGACGCGTTCAAGCATACTGTCGGCAAAGGTTACGCCTGCTGCTTTAATTGACTGCAGGTCGACCGGTGCTAGCAATTCGCCCTTTTCACCCGACAGATAGTCGTCAAGCGCTCCAAGGTCGGCAAAACGAGTTACGTCCTTCAGCTCGCCTACCAAGTCTTTGCGTTCAAGCAGGCCCGATACAGTTGCAGAGAGACTGGAAAGATCATGAACGCGGCCGTTCGCGATCAATACGGGGCAGGGCCCATCTTCAGCCTTAGACCACACCCGTCCGATAAGCACCGCCGAAGCACTATCTTCTGGCAGGATGGTGGACGAGTTCAGAGTATGCTTGTCTTGCACGGATATTCCTCCCGGTTCGTTCAGTTCAAAATGTGAATGATTGGATTTGCAGCGCAGGGGTGTCACGACGCTTAAATCGAATGCTGGCCGTGTCGGGCCAAGCTGAAAGCATCACAATCAAACTCCTCCAAAATTGTATTGTTGGGTTGTCTGATAACTTGATATGCAAGGGTTGAAAACTCTTTTATGCAGCGAATGACATAATTGAAATGAAATAGGATATTTGATTGATTTTGGCACCTGAATCGCAACCGATAATCAGCGCTTAGGCATCTTATTCATCCAGATGCGATCATGAGCCGGGGACACCAGCTTTCGCTTGACTTGGGTCAGAACTGGCGACAAATCAGTGTTAGAGAGTATATAGGGAGGAGCAAGCCGTGTTCGGTGAAATCAGACGCAACGAGCAGCTGCCCGCCCGCATCGCTTCGGAGATTGTGCGCCAGATAACTGAAGGTAGATTTCCACCTGGGCATAAATTACCCACTGAACACAATCTCGCGGAGAGCTTTGGTGTCAGCCGTTCTGTTATCCGCGAGGCAATTGCACAGTTGCGCAATGAAGGCTTAATCGAAACCCGGCAGGGCGTCGGGGCTTTTGTTACCGAACCAGATCGTCGTCATGCTATCCGCATTGAGCCCGAAACACTTGCCGACAGAAATCATTTTCAAAGTCTGTTCCAATTACGCATGGCCCTTGAAATTGAAGCAGCAGGCCTGGCCGCTGTGCATCATACGGCTGAGGACATACGCAAAATCGATGGCGCTCTGGCTGAGATGACTGGGTCTGAAAAATGGACGGACGAGGGGATTTCTGCCGATCTGACATTTCATCGCGTACTCGCAGCTGCAACACATAATGAATATTTTCCGCTCGTACTCGGCTTCATCGCCGAGCGCATAAGTCAGGCAATTCGAGCGGCACGGGCACGCGCTGTGCTTGAAGAGATCGTAGAAATCACCATTGCTGAACACATGGCAATCCGAGATGCCATTGCGCTGCGTGATCCTTTGAAAGCGCGCGAAGTCATGCGGCACCACATTGTTAGTGCGGCAAGCCGCGTTAATCTCCATCTCGAAACATTTTGAGGAAAATGAACTTGCACATCATCGTAATGGGTGTTTCCGGCTCCGGAAAGTCGACGGTTGGAGAGAAATTGGCCGCAGCGCTTAATCTGCCTTTTCTTGAGGGCGACAGTCTGCATCCAAAGACCAATGTCGATAAGATGGCTTCCGGAATCCCTTTGCAGGATGAGGATCGCTGGCCGTGGCTGGATACAATTGGCGAACAACTTACAGCAGCGGAAAGCGGCATCATTGTCTCTTGTTCATCACTGAAAAAGAGCTATCGCGACCGTTTGCGCAATGCATCAGGTGGCCGATTACTATTCGTTTTTCTCGATGGAAGTTTCGATGTGTTGTACGAACACATGGGCCACCGCACCGGCCATTTTATGCCAGTGACAATGCTTGAAAGTCAGCTTGCAACCTTGGAAAGCCCTGTCGGGGAGCCTTTTGTATTCCACGCCGATGTTGCTGATCCAATTGAGAAAATTGTAACCGAAAGCCTTGACTGGATCCAGTCGACCGTGGAGGCAGATAATCTACTTTAACGGCCAGAAGAACATGAGTGTCGGTATTGTTACGAGCGCGATGATGATTGAAAGCGGTAGGCCCAGGCGTGGATAATCGCTGAACCTATAGCCGCCCGGTCCCATCACCAGCGTATTGCACTGATGACCAATAGGCGTGAGAAAATCACAACCGGCGCCAATCGCAACAGCCATTAGAAACGCTTCAGGTCTGAACCCCAGGCCCGATGCAAAGCTTGTTGCAATCGGAGCCATCACCAGCACAGTTGCGGCATTGTTGAGGAACGGCGTCACCATCATTGCAGTGACCAGAATGAGGGCGAGCGCTCCCGCCGGCGGCAATTGATGGCCGATGCTGGATAACCATTGTGCAATAAGCTCTGTGCCGCCTGTGGTGCGCAATGCATCCGAAACAGGAATGAGGGCAGCAAGCATCACAAGGATAGGCCCGTCAATTTCGTCATAGACCTCATTAATGGGGATGACTTTAAAGAGCAGCATGGCTACTGCCGCCGCAAAGAAGGCAACGGCCACGGGTACAATGCTCAGCGCTGTTGCTCCAATTGCCGCAATCAGAATTGCCAGGGGGATCAAGCCGCGTCTCACGCTACCAAGCATAAGTTTGCGTCTTGCGAGAGGCAACAGTTCAAATTCTGACAGATAAGCCGACAGCGCGGCCTGTCTTCCTTGCAGTACGATCACATCGCCAAAACCAAGTATCACTTCGCTTAGGCGCTCCGTGATGCGTTCGCCGGGGCGACTGACCGCAAGCAAATTGACCTCATAGCGCGAATAGAGATCAAGTCGCTGAGCCGTAAGTCCGACGAGGCGGGAGTTTTTGCCAATCACAGCTTCCACGACCTCAATATCTGTCGAGCCACTTGTGTCGGAAGGATTGCGGTTTTCGCTTAAAGTTAGTTTGCCTGAATTAACGACGAGGTCGAGTGCCTTCGGATCGCCTTCGAGCAAAACCACGTCACCTTCAACAAGAACGGTATCGGGGAGAGGTGTCATCCGTTGCTTCTTACGAATGATTGCTGTCACCATGGCCTCACCTTCGGCGGGCTTGATCAGATCGGTGATGCGTTTACCGACCATAGATGAGTTTTTCAGAACGCGTGCTTCAGAGGCATAATTCTTGATCTTGATTGCTTCATCGAGTGATACGCTTTCGCGGGTGCGCTGGGGCACAAGCCAGTAGAAGGTGACAAGATAAATGAGCCCTACCACCGCCAGTACAGCGCCAACCGGCGTGAAGTCGAACATGGTGAAAGGCTGACCAACCATTTCGCCGCGAATGCGCGAAACCACGATATTGGGCGAAGTGCCAACCTGTGTCATCAAGCCACCCAAAAGCGCACCGAATGCCATCGGCATCAGGAATGTTGATGGGGAAACATTGGAACGGCGGGCAAACTGAAAAGCGACCGGGATCATTATCGCCAGTGCCCCAACGTTTTTCACGAATGCGGATAATACCGTGACAATCGCGACAAGAACGGCGAGTTGCAAACGCACACTGTTCATCTCAGGAAGGAACCGCTGCACAGCCTCCTGCATCAGACCGGAACGTGCAACGCCCGCACTAACAATAAGTGCGCTGCCAACGATAATCACGATATCGTCGCTGAAACCGGTAAAAGCCCGATCAAATGGCACAACCCCGACGCCGACAGCCAGCAGCAGAGAGCAAAGCGCCACAATATCGTAACGAAACTTACCCCAGATAAATGCTCCCATCATGAGAATAATCACGGCGAAAGACAGTATCTGCTGATGGGTCATCGAATGCGCATTCCTCGAGGAGAGAAAAATATTCTATTTGATGTAGCGCATAACAAAGAAAACGAAAATGAACAAATCAAGTGAACTCTTATGTATCGGGCGCTCAAAATCCTGAACGCCCGATAATGAAATTAGTTGCCTGCGCGACGTCCGTCGGCACCAAAAATATGAATATCTTTGGCCGGGGCACCTATCTTGACAACCTCATCAACTGAGTGTGCCGAACGGCCCTGAACACGGAAGATCAGCGGCTTGCCATCTGTGAGCGAGCTATGGATATAACTTTCTGCCCCAACAAGCTCAATTGCCTCAATACGAACTTCTGCATTGAAACCATCTGCTTCAGGTTCGCCATTCTCAATGATGCGAATATCTTCGGGGCGCACGCCGAAGGTATATTGGGTGGAAGGCAGCACAACAGCTTTGCCAGGCTGCCAGACATTCTTCTCGTCGCTTTCGAGCAGGTTCATGGAAGGCGAACCAATGAAAGTCGCGACAAAAGTTGAAGCAGGCTTTTCATAGAGTTCGATTGGTGTGCCAACCTGTTCAATATTGCCGCCGTTGAGCACGACGAGACGATCTGCCATGGTCATGGCTTCCATCTGGTCATGCGTCACATAAACACTGGTTGTGCCGAGCGAACGCTGAAGGCGCTTGATTTCGACGCGCATCTGCACGCGGAGCTTGGCGTCAAGGTTCGACAAGGGTTCATCGAAAAGGAATGCGGCCGGTTCGCGCACGATTGCACGGCCCATTGCGACACGCTGGCGCTGACCACCCGAAAGCTGACGTGGCTTACGATCGAGGAACTGTTCGATCTCCAGAGCTTTCGCAGCCTTCCCGATACGACGCTCGATTTCGTCCTTCGGTGTTTTTCGGTTTTTAAGGCCATAAGCGAGGTTGTCGCGCACAGACATATGCGGATAAAGCGCGTAGTTCTGAAACACCATCGCAATATCACGTTCAGCTGGCTCTACATCATTGACGACGCGATCACCAATGGTGATCGTGCCGGAACTGATGCCTTCCAGTCCGGCAATCATGCGCAGAAGCGTTGACTTTCCACAACCCGAAGGACCAACGAGGACGACGAACTCACCGTCTTCAATCTCCAGCGAAACGCCTTTGATGACTTCAATACCGCCGCCATAGCTCTTGCGGACATTATCAAGAATGATCTTGCTCATTATTTTTCCGTTTCAACGAGACCTTTGACGAACCAGCGCTGCATCAGTACCACCACAAGGATCGGCGGTATGATAGCCAGAATGGCCGTAACCATGACGTAATTCCACGGTGTGGAAGCATCGGCGAAATCCACCATACGGCGCAGGCCGATGATGATGGTGTTCATTTTCGCGTCATTGGTGACGAGCAGCGGCCACAGATACTGGGTCCAGCCATAAATGAAGAGAATGACGAAGAGGGCAGCGATGTTCGTCTTCGACAGTGGCAGCAGAATGTCGCGCATGAAGCGAAACGGTCCTGCATTGTCAATGCGTGCAGCCTCCACCAGTTCACCCGGAATGGTGAGGAAGAACTGCCGGAAGAGGAAGGTTGCTGTCGCCGATGCCATGAGTGGTAATGTCAGGCCGGCGTAAGTGTCGATCATGCCAAGGTCTACGATGACCTTATAAGTAGGCAGAATACGTACTTCGACGGGCAGCATCAGAGTGACAAAGATCATCCAGAAGAAGAACATGCGGAACGGAAAGCGAAAGAATACAATCGCAAATGCCGACATGAAAGAGATGATGATCTTGCCGACCGCGATCAGCATAGCCACCACGAACGAATTCCACAGAAGCCGCTCAAGGCTGACGCCAACGACACGCTCAACACCACCGAAAATGGCGTCGCCATAGTTCTCCATCATGTGCCCGCCCGGCACAAGCTGGATTGGCGGGCGAATAATATCGCCTGAAGTCAGTGTCGAAGCGACAAAGGTGTAATAGATCGGAAAGGCTACCACGATGATCCCGATGATCAGGATCAGATGGCCTAACAGATTTGAGACTGGGCGTTTTTCAATCATAGTCGCCTCACTCACGAATAATGCACGCGCTTCTCAATGAAGCGGAACTGAAATGCGGTCAGGGCGATTACGATAATCATCAGAATAACCGACTGCGCCGATGAGGAGCCGAGGTTAAGATTGACGAAGCCGTCGTTATAAACCTTGTAGACCAGGGTTTCAGTAGCTTTGGCTGGGCCACCACCAGTGACGGCATGAATGATGCCGAATGTGTCGAAGAACGCGTAAACCGTGTTGACCACCAACAGGAAGAACGTCGTTGGCGCCAATAGCGGGAAAACAATCGACCAGAACCGTCGCGCGCCGCGTGCGCCATCAATAGCTGCTGCTTCGATAAGCGATTTTGGAATTGCCTGAAGACCTGCAACAAAGAACAGGAAATTGTAGGAAATCTGTTTCCATGCTGCCGCCCCCACGATCATGGCCATCGCCTGATTGCCATTCAGCAGTGGATCCCATGCAATGCCGTTGTTACGCAGGATATAAGCAAGCGTGCCCATTGCAGGATTGAACATGAAAAGCCATAGCATGCCCGCGACTGCCGGTGCCACTGCATAGGGCCAGATCAGCAAAGTACGATAGAAGGTCTTACCGCGAATGACACGGTCTGCAGCCGTTGCAAGCAACAATGCTGCGCCCATAGCTACAAATGCGGTCAGAAGATTGAAGACAATCGTTACCTTGAAGGAATGCAGATAATTGGGATCAGCCAGCACCGTGGTGAAATTGGCTAACCCAACGAATGTGGACTTCAATCCGAATGCGTCTTCACGCATGAAGGACTGATAAATTGCCTGACTTGCTGGCCAGAAGAAGAAGATCGCCGTCAAAATGATCTGCGGGGCCAGCAGAAAGTAGGGTAAAATCTTGTTTGGAAACGTGACATTCTGCACGGGAAGTTTCCTTGCGGATAGCAATGCCGCCACACCCTTTCAAGGGCAGGCGGCACGCTCTAATTCATCAGATTATTGTGCTGCTGCAATCGCTTCGTTTGCGCGTTTTACAGCGTTATCAAGCGCAGTTTTTGCATCCTGCTTACCACCGAGCATCGCTTCGAATTCCTCATTGAGGATATCGCGAACCTGCGGGAGATTGATGAGACGCACACCCTTGGAATTTTCCGTTGGCGCCTTGCCCATCATCTGAAGGATCGGTGTTTCGCGGCCCGGATTCTTTTCATAGAAATCCGAGTTCTTCGTTGCTTCATAAGCAGCCATCGTCACAGGCAGATAGCCGGACTTTTCATGCAGCTTCTGCTGAATTTTGGTCTGCGAGAGGAAGTTGAAGAACTGAGCAATGCCCTTGTACTGGTCATCGCTGAGGCCCGCAAAGACCCAGAGGCTGGCGCCGCCCGGAATGGTGTTCTGTGGGCCATGGCCTTCATAGTAAGGAAGCTGACCAATGCCGTAGTTCATGCCCGACTTGATGACATCGCCGAGACCACCCGAAGATTCCGTCAGCATCGCGCATTCACCCGAGGTGAAGAGCTGCTTAGCTTCAGAAACACGTCCGCCATAACGGAAAGTTCCATCCTTGGCGAGATCAGCAATTGCCTGGAAATGTTCAACGAAAAGCGGCTCGTTGATCTTGAGTTCAACGTTGGTACCGGCAAGACCATTTTCGTTGGTGCCATAGGCAACATTGTTCCAGGCAGCAAAGTTTTCGGTCTGAATCCATGTCAGCCATGTCGAAGTGAAACCGCAAGGCGAAGCACCACTTGCTTTGATCTTTTTGGCTGCTGCAAAAACTTCAGGCCAGGTCTTTGGCGGTGTATTTTCATCAAGGCCAGCCTTCTTGAAGGTGTCCTTGTTGTAATACAGGATCGGCGATGATGAATTATACGGGAAGGACAGCATGGTGCCGTCTGGCTTCGAATAATAAGCAACGATACCCGGCAGATACTGCGACTTATCGAATTTGAAGCCACCCTTTTCGAGCACTTCAGCGGCTGGGACCATTGCGCCCTCAGCTGCCATCATGACGCCGCTACCGGCATCGAAAACCTGAATGATTGCTGGCGGCTGCTTCGAACGGAACGCGGCAATGCCTGCATTCAACGTTTCTGGATAGCTGCCCTTATAGACCGGAACAATCTTGAATTCGCTCTGGCTTTCATTGAACTCTTTGGAAAGTTCATTGACCATTTCGTTGTTCGCGCCGGTCATACCGTGCCACCAGCTAAGCTCCGTCTGCGCGAAAGCCTGAGAACCAATGGAAAGGGCAAGGGCGCCAGTCAGCGCCGAAGTCGTGATCAGACGGGTAAGCATATTTCCTCCTCGGAAATGCGTTTGCGTTAACATCAGGAGTGGAACTCTCCGCTCAGGATGCCGGAAACTGCATTATAGTTATTACACTTATATGACTGCGATTTAGCTATGAACCAAATTCCTATTCCCAATAATAGAATAAATCCGAAAATGTTAATGCTTGAAAGGAAAAAAAGCGAAAAAGAATCGATAATATTGGGGAGAAGATGTGGATAGCTTGCCAAGCGATCACTTTAGTCAAACAACAACAGGCATTAACCCTTTAGCCACCTCACAAATTGCCCCCGCATTCGACACATGCTCCGCGCAATTGGAGCAACCTTCCGGCAATCATTGAGCACATCCTGTATAATTCAGTAATCTCAGGGGCTTGCGTGACTACGAGAATCCCAATTATGTGGCTCCCAACCTGAAGGGATTGCCGCTCGTCGTACTCATCATATAGACAATCCGTGCAGGCATACATGAGAGTAATTGCATATATGGAGCAGGTTACTGTTCCGAAAACCGCATGACGGAGTTTTTATGCCCATTCACGCTGATTGGCACGCTGATTGGAATGCAGCCTCGTTATCTGCAAAGCTCCATTCCAGAACATGGGGTAAGAATGAGCCCGGCGGCGTCATTATCGGCTTTGATCCGCAAGGCGTGAAGTTTGCTTATGCCGGCGGTCTGGAAAGCCTTGCGACTGGTGTGCCTTTCACAGCAAACACAGTTGTCCGCTACGCATCCATAACCAAACATATCTTCTGTGCCATGGTGCTGCGTCATGCTGATGTGATCAGCCTTAACGACCGGCTTGGTGATCACCTACCGGAATTGCAAAGCCCGCTGACTGATGTTTCTGTCGGGCGTGCCCTTGATATGACATCAGGCTTGCCGGATGCGCGCGAATGCCTGACGCTGCTGGGGCTGTCTGTTTATACACATACCGATGCGGAAAGCCTTCTCGAGTTTCTTTCAACAATGAACCGGCTGAACTTTGGTGCCGGTAGCGAAGTTTCCTATTCCAATACGGGCTATAGGCTTGTTGAAGCGGCGCTTGAACGCAAAGGTCTGTTTTTCAAAGACTTCGTAAAATCAGAAATCAGTGATCCGCTCGATACCTTCATTGAAGTTCCGGATGCCTGGGCCGATCCGGTAAAGGGTCTGGCACCGGGTTACTGGAAATCTGAACAAAAATGGCAGGAAAGTGCCGCCGGGCTTCAACTCTCTGCTTCAGGCAGTCTGGCTGGCAGTGGCATGGCCCTTACAAAATGGGCACAGGCGCTATTTGAGGACAAGGGGCCATTTAGCGGACTGCTTTCGATGCTTTCAGCAGAGCGCTTTCTCAATGATGGTCGACCAACGCGCTATGGTCTTGGTTTGCGCTGGAATGAAATTGGCGGCAAGCCTTTCATTGGTCATGGCGGATCGCATCCGGGTTACAAAAGCTATTTCCTGCTCGATCCCGCTGAGAAAACCGGCATAATCGTTGTGAGCAATCGCGAAGACACTGATACTTACAAAATCGCGCGCGACTGCATGGCAGCGCTCAATGGATCGGAACTCCCCGATACAAATTGCGCAATCCCGGATGGATTATATGTATCTGAGACAGGGCCATACTGGATTGAGATGCGGAAAGGCGTCGCCAATTACCTTGGCGCTGAAGATCGCCTTTACGACATTGGCAAAGGCTGGTTTTCATCGCTATCTCCATCATCACCCATTAAGTTGTGTTGGACCGGTGATGTGTTGCAAGGCGAAATTGGTCATGTAGCACGCGAACTGAAATCTGTGACGGCACGACCTGCAGGCAAGGAGTTTGACGGTCACTGGAGCGCTTCGCTTTATGGTGCCTCCTTTACCATCGACAATGGCCATATCATTATGGGAATTGGCCCGACACGACAGGTCATGCCATTGGAAGATCTGGGTAATGGGCGTGCTCTGTTCACGTTACGTGACGGGCCATGGAGCAAGCGTATCTGTATCCATATGCTCAATAGAGATCGTCTTGAACTGGTTCTTAGTCGCAGCCGCATGATTGAATATCAGCGTTGAACGCGCTTCATTGTGTTATTTTCGGGAAATTGATTCCGAAAATGATTTGAATGGAGTGAGCCAATGCTTGAACAGATGATCGATCAAGGTGCTGGTCGTGAACCCGCCGATATCGTGCTGAAAGGCGGCCGCTTTTTCGATCTGATTACAGGTGAACTCGTTTCAAGTGATATTGCGATTTGTGGCGATCGCATCGTGGGCACCTTTGGCACCTATCAGGGCAAGCATGAGATCGACATTTCCGGACGCATCGTTGTGCCTGGCTTTATCGATACGCATCTGCATATTGAATCATCCAATGTGACCCCGCACGAGTTTGATCGCTGTGTATTGCCGCAAGGCGTAACTACGGTGATTTGTGATCCACATGAGATTGCCAATGTTCTCGGCATCGAAGGCTTGCAATATTTCCTCGATAGTTCGCTCGAAACCATCATGGATATTCGCGTGCAGCTCTCAAGCTGTGTGCCTGCCACCCATATGGAAACCTCTGGTGCCGAACTTCTGATCGATGATCTGTTGCCTTTTGCCGATCATCCCAAGGTGATCGGACTGGCCGAGTTCATGAATTTTCCGGGCGTTCTGTCCAAAGATCCTGAATGCATTGCGAAGCTCAAAGCATTTCAGGGCCGCCATATCGATGGTCATGCGCCGCTTTTGCGAGGCCTCGATCTGAATGGCTATATTGCTGCCGGCATTCGCACTGAACACGAAGCGACAAGTGCTGAGGAAGCGCTTGAAAAGCTGCGCAAAGGTATGCACGTACTTGTACGCGAAGGCTCAGTTTCAAAAGATCTTCATGCGTTAATGCCAATCATCACAGAACGCCATTCACAGTTCCTCGCTCTTTGTACGGATGATCGCAACCCGCTCGACATTGCCGATCAGGGGCATCTTGATTATCTCATCCGCACGGCAATCGCCGGTGGTGTGGAGCCGCTCGCTATTTATCGTGCGGCGAGTGTTTCGGCGGCGCGCGCTTTTGGCCTGTTTGATCGCGGGCTGGTCGCACCAGGACAACGCGCCGATCTTGCCATCATCGACAGTCTTGAGGGCTGTCATGCTGAAATCGTGCTTTCGGCGGGCAGGGTGGTTTCGGAAGAGCTGTTCTCAAGTCGCCGGTTGGTAGCCGAAGTTGGTCGCAACAGCGTTAAAGCGTCGAAAGTCAGCGCATCCAGTTTCAGATCGCAATCCAATAGCGGCAGAACACGCGCCATCGGCATCATTCCGGGCAAGATCATCACCGAAAGCCTCGAGTTCGATTTGAAAGTGGGGCCGCATGGCGTCGAGCCAGACCTTGAACGCGACGTCGTCAAAATCGCAGTCGTTGAACGGCATGGCAAGAATGGCAATATCGCCACCGGCTTCGTGCATGGATTTGGCTTGAAAGCGGGCGCAATAGCCTCAACAGTCAGCCATGACAGTCATAATATCTGTGTCGTCGGCGTTTCGGACGAAGATATAGCTACCGCCGCCAACCGTCTTGGCGAGATCGAGGGCGGTTTTGTCGTAGTTCGTGATGGTAAAATATTGGCCGAAATGCCGCTGCCAATTGCCGGACTGATGAGTATCGAACCTTATGAAACCGTACGGGAACAGCTTCGCAAATTGCGTCATGCGGCTGAAGAACTCGGTTCGGTATTGGAAGAGCCTTTCCTGCAGCTGGCCTTTGTGGCGCTACCCGTCATTCCTCATTTGAAGATCACTGATCGCGGACTTGTCGATGTCGACAAGTTTGAATTCGTTGGGAACTAATCGGACCGATGCGACTGTCATAAAGGGTTCAAGTTGAACTGCTAACTCGCTGGTAAAAATCGGATTTTATACCATGCAGTTTTTGAACACTTTTGATCTTTACCCATTTCTCGATACGGCGGTGAGTTTCACCGCCGCCTTCATCTTTGGCACCATGATCGGCGCTGAACGTCAGTACCGTCAGCGAACAGCAGGCCTGCGAACCAATGCGCTCGTAGCATTGGGCGCTGCCGCTTTCGTTGATCTGGCTGCACGTCTAGCCGGCAGTGCAGAATCGCTGCGTGTGATCGCCTATGTGGTTTCCGGGGTTGGTTTTCTTGGCGCTGGCGTCATCATGAAAGAGGGCATGAATGTTCGCGGCCTCAATACGGCTGCAACCCTCTGGTGCTCGGCTGCGGTCGGTGCTTGTGCAGGTACGGATATGTTGGCGGAAGCGGCATTGCTAACCGTCTATGTCTTGCTCGGCAATACATTGCTACGACCACTGGTTAATCTCATCAATCGCATTCCCATCAGCGAACAGGCACTCGAACAGACTTATGAGGTCCGCGTGATTGCCTCGCATTCAGTTATGGAGGAAATGCGTGAATTGCTCGTCGAAAAGCTCGAAGAGGCAAAGTATCCGGTCAGCGATGTCGAGCTCACGGATCGCAACGCCGAGACTGTTGAAATACTCGCAACGCTTGTCAGCACCTCGATCGAGCCGGAAGAAATCGACACCGTCGCGCATTTTATGGAAGCGCAGCACGGTGTTTTTTATGCTGGCTGGGAAGGCAGTTCAAAGGACTGATTACCGATCAATTCTTGTCGAAAGAATGATCGAAGACATGGTGCGCTCAACGCCTTCGAGCGCACCGATTTTATCGAGTACGATATCGAGTTCCTGAATGGACGGCGCTTCAACCACGACGATCATATCAAAATGGCCACTGACAGAATGCAATGTACGCACCGCCATGATGCTGCGTAATGCTGTTTCAACCTTTGGCGCAAATTTCGGCAAAGCCGTCACCAGCACATGCGCACGAACCAGATCACGTTCAAATTCTGGTGCGATTCGAACGGTATAGCCCTCGATGACTCCCCGCTTTTCCAGCTTTTCCAACCTGCTTTGCACGGTCGTGCGCGACACACCGAGCCGTCTTGCAAGGTCGGCCGTGGAGGCGCGTGCATTTTCTCGTAACAGGGCGATAAGGGTAAGGTCTGCATTTGTCGTCATAATGCATATTAGATACGTCAATTTGCACAAACAAACAACGTTGAATCGTCAGTTTAAATGCTTCTTTTCGCCGAAATTTATGAGATTCTTTATCTATCGAAATTGCATTACCCAACTTGCCTTATTAAAGGGGAAAAGACATGAAAGAGATCGTTGTTGTAGGCGCGGGCAAAATCGGCGCGACCATTGCCGATCTTCTGGCTTCGACTGGTGACTATGCTGTGACGGTTATTGACCGTTCGCAGGCCCAGCTCGATGCGCTGGATACAGGTGCAGAAGTCAAGACACAGGCTCTCGACATTGCAGATGCCAAGGCACTTGAAGCTGTTCTCACAGGCAAGTTTGCGGTATTGAGTGCAGCTCCATTCCAGCTGACCACGCTGATCGCAGAAGCTGCTGCCAAGACCGGCGTTCATTACCTCGACCTCACCGAAGATGTTGCCAGCACCAAGCGCGTCATGGAACTGGCGGAAGATGCAAAGACTGCATTCATTCCACAGTGTGGCTTGGCTCCAGGCTTCATTTCGATCGTTGCTTATGATCTTGCAAAGCGCTTCGACACGCTCGAAAACGTGCGCATGCGCGTTGGCGCTCTCCCAGAATTCCCGTCTAATGCTCTGAACTACAACCTGACCTGGAGCACTGACGGTCTGATCAACGAGTATATCGAACCATGTGAAGCCATCGTGAATGGCAAACTGACCAAGGTTCCAGCACTCGAAGAACGCGAAGAATTCTCGCTCGACGGCGTAACCTATGAAGCTTTCAACACGTCGGGCGGCCTCGGCACGCTCTGTGATACGCTTGAAGGCAAGGTTCGCACGCTGAACTACCGCACAATCCGTTATCCAGGCCACGTTGCACTTATGAAGGCGCTGCTCAACGATCTCGGTCTTCGTCATCGCCGTGAAGTGCTCAAGGACATCTTTGAAAATGCTCTGCCAAGCACACTGCAGGACGTTATCGTAATCTTCGTGACCGTTTCCGGCACCAAGAACGGCCGTCTGGTTCAGGAAACCTACGCGAACAAAGTTTATGCCAATCAGGTTGGCAAGATCGTCCGTTCGGGCATCCAGATCACGACTGCTTCGGCCATCTGCGCTGTGCTCGATATGCTGGCAAAGGGCGAAATCGCACAGAAGGGTTTTGTTCGTCAGGAAGACATCACGCTCGATGCATTCCTCGCAAACCGCTTCGGCAAAGCTTATGCGCAAGACGATCATTCGACACGTCTTGTTGCCTGAAAGCACCGTTAAGGCCATACCAGACCCGTTGCGCTAAACGCGCAGCGGGTCATTTTGCGTTTAAGTATGCCTAAAGTTGCGATTGAATTAGTTCGGCTTTGCGGGCAATCCGAACTGAGACTTTAAAAAGCCCGTGACGAACAAGTAGAATAGGGAAGCGATGTTTAAAACAATTTTGCTGGCCGGTCTGGCCACTGTCGTTCTTGCCATGCCTGTGCAGGCAAAGGAATGGAAAGAAATCCGTATCGCCAGCGAAGGCGCATATCCGCCCTTCAACTACATGACCCCAGATGGCAAGCTGGCTGGTTTCGATATCGATATCGCCAATGCTGTTTGTGCAGCGATGGAAGCCAAATGCGAAATCGTCTCCAATGACTGGGACGGCATGATTCCTGGCCTTCAGGCAAACAAGTTTGATGCCGTGATCGCATCCATGGCAATTACGCCAGAGCGAGAACAGCAGGTCGCATTTTCCGAGCGCTACTACACCACACCGCTGGCGGTCGTTGTTCCCAAAGATACCGAGATCACATCACTTGAGCCCTCGGCATTTGACGGTAAAACAGTCGGTGCGCAGGCTGGCACCACGCAGGGCAATTATGCCGATGATGTTTACGGCAAAGCTGGCGCGGACGTGAAGCTTTATCCAACGGCGGACGAAGCCAATGCTGATCTCGAAAGCGGACGTCTTGATGCAATCGCGGCTGACAAGTTCCTTGCAGCTGATTGGTTGAAGAAACAAGGCGCTAACTGCTGCAAGTTCCTGGGCGACATTCCGGGTTCAGAAACCAAGATTGCTGTAGCTTTGCGCAAGGGTGACGATGACCTGCGTGAGCAGTTCAACGCGGCGATTAAAAAAATCCGTGAGGACGGCACTTACGAGACGATCCGCAAGAAGTATTTCGATTTCGACATCTACTGATAGAAAATAACCGGACGCCTCCAAATGTCTCACTTGAAACATGAGGCGTCCGGTGCTTCATTCGACGAATAAATATGCGGGCGGGAAACCTGCACAACAGAACCATAACAACGGTCAAGGGGAATACAATGTTGAAATCCATCCTGTTCGCAGGCGTCGCCTCCATTCTTGCTGCACTTCCAGCGCAGGCCAAAGAATGGAAAGAAATCAAGATTGCCACGGAAGGCGCATATCCTCCGTTCAATTTCGTTGCTGCCGATGGCTCGTTGCAGGGACTTGATGTCGATATCGCCAAGGCCCTTTGCGCGGCCATGGAAGCCAAATGTGAAATCGTTGCCAATGACTGGGATGGCATGATCCCGGGGCTGCAGGCTAACAAGTTCGATGCCGTCATCGCCTCGATGAGCGTGACCGAGGAACGCCAGAAGCAAGTCTCTTTTACCGACAAATACTACTCGACACCGTTGTCGGTTGCTGTTCCTAAAGACAGCCCGATCACTGCGCTCGATGCTGCAGCATTCAAGGGTAAGTCAATCGGTGCGCAGGGATCCACGACGCAAGCAACCTATGCCGAAGACGTTTATGGCAAGGCCGGTGCTGATGTGAAGCTTTACCCGACTGCAGACGAAGCCAATGCCGATCTGAAAAGTGGCCGTCTTGATGCCGTCATTTCGGACAAGTTTCCAATTTCCGATTGGATCAAGGGCGATGGTGGTGAATGCTGCAAATTGATTGGTGATGTGCCGGGAACGCAGACAGACACAGCTATTGCCGTTCGCAAGGGCGACAATGATCTGCGCGAGCAATTCAATGCAGCCATCAAGAAAATCCGTGAAGACGGCACCTACGCAACTGTGGTGAAGAAATATTTCGACTTCGATATTTATTGATCTGAGATAAGTTACTTGTAAAAGGTTTCACTCTTTGATGTATGCAGGAACGCGCTGACACATCGTCAGCGCGTTCTTTCGTGTGATGGGATTGGCGGAAATACCATGCAGCAACAAGATGTCATCGTTCTGGGCGCAGGTATCGTCGGGGTTTCCGCAGCGCTACATCTACAGGCACGTGGCCGTTCAGTCGCACTGCTAGACAGAAATGAACCGGGGCAGGGCACAAGCTTTGGCAATGCCGGTCTTATCGAACGCTCAAGCGTTATTCCTTATTCATTCCCACAAGGTTTTGGTGCATTGCTGCGCTATGGCCTCAACCGTCGGTCCGACGTGCGCTATGACCCATTCTACGTGTCGCAAATCGCACGCTGGCTGTTCCAGTACTGGCGTGAATCTTCACCCGAACGGTTGAAAATTGCAACAAACGCAATGCTGCCACTCATTGAAGCGAGTGTGCGGGAACATGATGTGCTGATCGCACAGGCCGGTTGCGAAAAACTTGTTCGTTCGCAGGGCTGGATCGAGGTCTTCCGTAACGAAACTGCGTTCAATGCAGCCGTGGAGCGTCTACCGCAGTTGCAGGCTTATAATCTCGCCTATGACGTGCTCGATTCCAATGCCCTGAAGCAGAAAGAGGCGACGCTTGGTGCTGTTTCAGGTGGCATTCATTGGCTTGACCCGAAGACTATCGTCAATCCCGGCGGCCTTGTACAAGCTTATGCCGATCTATTCTGCCAAAACAGTGGAACTTTTGTGCATGGCGATGCTGCCTCGCTCGTTGAGAGCGAAAATGGTTGGCAGGTCACAACAGAACATGGCCAAATCTCGGCACGCGAGGTTGTAGTGGCTCTCGGTCCGCAATCAGGATTGATTGTCCAGAAATTCGGTTATGCAATCCCGCTTGGCATCAAGCGTGGTCATCATATGCATTTTGAAATGCAGGACGGCGCGCGACTTGGACATACTGTAGTCGATGAAGAAGCAGGTTACGTGCTTGCGCCGATGGTGCAGGGCGTACGCCTTTCAACAGGTATCGAATTTGCTTCGCCAGATGCGCCTGCCAACTTCATTCAGCTCAAGCGAGCAGAAAAAGTAGCTCGCCGTCTTCTGCCGCAACTCGGTAATGCTGTGGAAACGACGCCATGGCTCGGCTTGCGTCCATGTCTGCCAGATATGCGCCCAGTGATCGGGCCGGCACCGCGCCACAAAGGTCTGTGGTTTGACTTCGGTCATGCCCATCATGGTTTGACGCTTGGACCAGCCAGTGGCCGGTTGCTTGCTGAAATGATGACGGATGAGAAGACTTTTACAGATCCGGCACCTTATTCAGCAAAACGTTTTCTATAAGTGATTTCAAATTTCACGGAACGGCCTTGTCAGCAGCGATGAAGCAGGGGTATCAATTTAACCCCGTCCAATCCGCGTTCTGCGGCCAAACTGATCCGGAAAAATCTCTTGAAAATGAAAACTTTGGGCCGTACGGGCCTTAATGTAACTGAAATCTGCCTTGGCACCATGACATGGGGCGTGCAGAACACTGAAAACGATGCCCATCAGCAGCTGGATGTCGCCGTCGATGCTGGCGTCAACTTCATCGACACTGCCGAAGGCTATGCCATTCCGATGAGCCTGGAAAGCTACGGCAAAACTGAAGCCTATATCGGCAACTGGTTCAAAAAGTCCGGCAAGCGTGATCGTGTTATCCTGGCCAGCAAGATTGCTGGTGGCGGACGCCAGGAATGGATTCGCGGCGGTACAAAGCCAAGTCGCGCAAGCGTTGCTGAGGCAGTCAACGACAGTCTGAAGCGCCTCCAGACCGATTATATCGATCTTTATCAGATTCACTGGCCCTCGCGCCCACATTACCATTTCGGCCAAAGCTGGAGTTTTGATCCATCCAGGGTCGATCCGAAGGCGGAATCCGAACAAATTCACGACGTCCTTCTCGGCCTTGAAGATGCAGTTCGCGCAGGAAAAATCCGACATGTCGGCCTTTCCAACGAAACAGCCTGGGGCACGATGCAATGGCTGAAAATTGCTGAAGAGCACAAGCTGCCGCGTGTGGCATCAATCCAGAATGAATATGGTCTGCTCCAGCGCCAGTTTGATTTCGATCTGGCAGAAGTCTCGCTGTTTGAAGACGTTGGTTTGCTCGCCTATTCAACACTTGCTGCTGGCGTTCTGACCGGAAAATATCTCGGCGGAAAAATCCCGGAAGGCTCGCGTGCTTCCGTTACTGATGGTGGGCTGTGGCGCGATAATTCCCATTCAGAGCCGGCCATTCGCGCTTATATTGATGTCGCAAAAAAGCATGGTCTTGATATTGCGCAGATGGCAATCGCTTTCTCGCTGACGCGCCCCTTCATGACTTCAGTTATCATTGGCGCGACAACAGTGGAACAGCTCAAAATCGATATCGCTGCGAGTGAAGTGAAACTTTCGGACGAAATTCTGGCAGACATTGAAAAAGTCTACCGTAACTACCCCCGTCCGCTTTGATACATTACTTGGCCAGCCGCATTTGTGATGTGGCTGGCTCAACCCTTTAGATAAATCTCGTGTTTGACATGCCATTCGTCAATCGGCGTATCGCTGGATGAACTCACAATCACCAGCCGGTCAAACCGCAGCTTTCGCCCAGAAAGTTCTTTGGCAAGACGCAATATTTCAGCTTGTTTAAGGGTCGTTTCTTCCACACCATAGGCAAGCGAGACGTGCGGTAAGAAGCTCTGCAAGCTGGCTTCACTCGATATTTCAAGAGAGTCCTGCTTAATCCGCATGAGTGCCGGTGCTTTTTCAAGCGCTGCATAGAACGAGCGGAAATAGGCTTCGCTGCCGATAACATTATCAATTGCAAGCTCCAGCGGCTTGCGCCCAATCGCAAGGCTGATCACCTGTGGCAGTAGTTCCTCTGCTGAACAGTTCATGTCAGGGACGAGCGTTGCATGCGGTTCGAACACAGGCGAATTGAAGCGCTGGCTTAAATCCCGGACAATTTCTTCAAAAAACTTAAGATCGTCATGTGCGGGGCGCAGCCATATGGAATGATTAGACATTCAGGATTTGCTTCCGTTGACAGTATTATCAGTTTTAAGCGGCCGCACACTGCCGCGCAGGATCAGCGGTGTATCAATCATCACCATTTGTGGCGGTGTATTGGGTGCACTCTGCCGTTCATCAAGCAGACGAATAATCTCAGCTGAGAGGCGTTCGGCATTCTGGTCGAACGTCGTGAGCCTATAGGCTCCCCACCGGGCTTCAGTGACATTGTCGAAGCCGATTACTGAAAGGTCGTTCGGTATGGAGAGATTGAAGACATCACGCGCGCAGTCGATCAACCCGAATGCCATGAGATCGTTGACGCAGAACACAGCTTCAACACGGTCACGCTCGCTTAAAAGCAGCGATGCAGCGGCAAAACCACCATCATAATCTGTCAATTCGCCACGCTGAACGCTGACATCGAGACCAAGACTATTGGCGCGTGCGATGTAAGCCTCTTCGCGTTCCAGTAGATTGGGACTACGGACATTGGAGGTGACCAGCCCCAGCCGCTTCATGCCACGCGCAGCAAACACGTCCACTGCGGTTTCTGCAGCTTGCCGGTTGTTGATCCGGATATGATCGGGACCGTCCTCGTTACGTCCAACGACGATCAATGTATGTCCGTTGCGTTGTGCCAGTTCAACAAACGATGATGATGGCATACCGGAAAGGACAACTGTGGCTTCTGCACGATAGCGGAGAAGTGTTTGATGTGCGGCCGAAAGATTTTCGCCGTGCTGTCCCGTGGGAATCAGTACGGGCACACTACCACGTGCCGTCAGCCTGCGCGAAAGTGCTGCAATCTGACGTGAGCGGAAGGGGCTCGCCGGATCAGCAGCAATCATGCCGACAATACGGCTACGCTTGGCAAGCAGGCCACGCGCAAGATCGTTGACCTGATAGCCGAGCTTTTCGGCTGCCTTCAGCACCTTTTCACGCGTGGAAGGTGACACACTGGCACCGGGCGTAAAGGTTCGAGACACGGCAGAGCGAGATACGCCAGCTTCTAATGCAACTTCGTGGGCGCTGATGAAACGCGGCAGATGTTCTGAAAACTCATCCTGAACGTGATCATTATCAGCCATTGCTATCGACCCACTTTGGAAAGCACATCTGCTCTCAGGAAACGTTCAACCACGAACATGAAGGCAATTGACGGCACCAGCAGGATCAATGCGCTGATCGATGCAATCTGGTAATTGCCACCAGAACTCGCTGTATAAAGCATGAGCGGTAAGGTTGTAATGTCGGGAGCACCCACAAAATATGTCCCGGTGAATTCATCAAGTGATTCAAGGAACACAAAGATTGCACTAGCCAGAAGACCGGGTGCGGCAATGGGCATGGTGATGTGGAAAAACGTCTTCATGGCAGATGCACCCATGGAACGCGCTGCTTCTTCCAACTCGCGGTCAATCGCAGAGAAGGCAGCGGTCGCGATCCATACCGCATAAACGAGACCGTGGGTCACATGCACCAACACTACGCCCGTAATCGTGCCATTGAGCCGTAGCGTATAAAACATCTGCGCGATGTTTACATAGATAGGCAAGTTCGGAAATGCCTGCGGGATCAGCAAGATCAATAGAACCAGTCCGCGAAATGGCAGCTTCAGTCGTGCAAGCGCATAGCCCGCTGGAATTGCGAGGCCAAGTGAGACAACTACTGTCAGACTTGCGATAACCACACTGGTTCCGAGCGAAGAAAGCGCATTGCCCCGCGCCGAAAAGACGTTTGCCCAAAAGGAAAAACCATACTGGATTGGCAGCGTATGCGGGAAGTACCAGCGTTCGGCTACTGCCCAAAGAAGCAGATTGGCGAGCGGCCCGAAGATAGCGAAAGCCAGCAAACCAAGCACGATGCCGCGCGGTATCCAGCGCCAGTCAAATGTGGTGTTCATCAGCCGTGCTCCTTCATGGTCTGTCTGAGATAAATCCATGCAACCAGACTGGTCATCAGGAGCGAGATAGTGCCGAGTGCATTGGCAACGCCGTAATCGCCATAAGCATTGATACGGAAAGCCATATTGGCGGTGATCATTGTTGGAGATTGCGCATTGATCATGAGCGGCACGGAGAGCACCGACATCATGGTAACAAAGCTTAGGATCAGACCCACAAGCAACGTCGGGCGGACCTGTGGGAGCACGATTTCAATCAGAATGCGCAGGCGTCCGGCGCCGAGATTACGCGCTGATTCAATCGTGCTGCGATCAATCGATGCCATTGCGCCAGCCAGCAGCAATGTAACAAACGGTGTCTGTTTCCAGACAAATGCAATGACGATGCCGCGCCAGTCGAGAAAGCTCATGGCTTGAAGCGGTGTCAGAACGCCGCTTTCAATCAGCAGGCTGTTCATCAGCCCATTTTTGGCGAGAAATGTGCGCAATATCTGGCCAACGACGATGAAAGGAATAAACAGCGGCCAGCGATAGAGCCAGCGCAGAACGGTAACGGCACGCTGATTGGAGCCAAGCGTCAGATAGCCGCCGATAGCGATTGCGAAAAGGGCGATCAGTGCAGAGGAGAGGGTGACAATCACAATGGTGAACAGCATATCGCTTGAATAAAGCTCGAATGCTTTTGTAAAATTGCCGAAGCCCCAGTCTTCACCAACATGAAACGCCCCGGTTATCGAGCCAAACAGCGGCACGATGAACAGAAACAGCACGATGGCAAGCGCTGGAGCAACCAGCAGAAAACCCGTCATTCTCTGCGACATGGATATTCCCCGACTTTATGAAGTACAGCACAATCTGATCAGAGTGAACCGAAGATCGGTGAGATTATGCTTAAATTATATAAGGTTAGAGCGTCTGTCTGATTTAACCAGATCAGAATTTACTATAGAAACCGGATACGCTTTGTACGCACCCGGCCTATATTTTTATCAGTTACCAACCTGACGTTCATAGGCTTCCAGGATCGCGGTGTTGTATGGTGCGATCGGGAAAGGCTTGCCGTAATTAGCCAGATCTTCAGGCGAGATGTCCGTGAAGAGCTTGTTCCACGTATCAGCATCAAGTTCTGCCTTGACGTGATCGGCATCAATGCCCGGATACCAGTTAAAGCGCTTTACGATGCCCTCGGCCTGAACTTTTGGGCTGGTTGCCAGCGCCACGAACTTTTCTGCAAGTTCCTTGTTGGCGCTTTTTTCCGGGATCACATAATGCATCGGCTGGCCGGGCATACCTGGTGACGGCAGAACCAGCTTCATTTCCGGAGGAAGCTGACCATTGGCCTTCCATGAATAGAACATATCAACCCAGACCGGGCCCATGGCGATTTCGCCGCGGCTCAACATGTCGAGCGTACCGGCATTGCCCGGCGTCAGGGTTGCGTTGGTGGTGAAATCCTTGAGCGACGCAAATGCCTTGTCCCAATTCTTGGCTTCGCCTTCTTCAAACGGACCTTTCATGAGCTTGTCGGCGTCGCCGCCATACGCATAAATCCAGCCCATGACGAAGCTAACACCGGACGCGCCACCCTTGATGCCGTTATAGCCGAACTGCTTCGGGTTTTCCTTGGCCCAAGTGACCAATTCGTCATAGCTTTTTGGCGGATTGGCAACGAGCGCAGGATTATAGGCGAGCGCGGTCTGGCTGTTGAACATCGGCATGACATAGCCGTCAACATTGGTGCCAAGCGCCATCTTGGCGTTACCACGGGTCACAAGCTTGCCGCTGTCGATCTTGCTGCGATAGTTTTCGAGAAACTTCTTTTCAACCATCGGGCCAGCAAATTTCTCGTGGACCACGGCAACGTCTGCGTCCCACTTTTCAACACCCGCCTTGGATTGCGCTTCAAAGCGTTCGAGTATCTTCTGCGAACCTGCATCGCCCGGACCAGTGCCGACAACGCGGACCGTTGTGCCCGGGTTTTCCTTCTCGAAAAGTGGGCCAAGATATTCATTCACGTAATCGACCATGTTCTGGTCGCCCGCAGTCAGCACAGTCAGTTCGCTGGCTGCAGCAGGCGACGCTGTCAGACCAAGGACGAGAGCTGTTTTCAGGATCGTCTTCATCGAATAATTCCTGCTTCTGCATCCGCTTTGCGGATGATTGAGACGGTTGGATATTGGATATCCGGTGATGTGTGATCGGGAATTCTTATGCGGCTGCGGACGTTTGAAGGCCCGCAATGCTGTGGTGAGCAGTTGGTACTGCCAGGATCCATCTTCGTTGCAGTTTTTTTATGATGCACACCTGTGCACCATGATTATACCTGCCGCTATGATTGATCAGATCACTTGTCGAACAGGAATAGAGCCTGTTCGGGAATGCGGATTTCGACCTGTGAACCGGGCTGGTGACTTTCCGGCGCATCGACCAGAAGGTGCCTGCCGCCGACACTGACCATGTGTCGCCAAAGGCCACCCGGATAGCTGGTCTGATCGACTGTTCCGGACAAGACGAGTTCAGGTGTTGTGGCGGAATTAGGCGTTCCAGGCGCTGCGAGTTTTGCAGCTTCACTGCGAAAACGTGCTGTCGCGATGCCATCTGACAAATTGCGGCGACCGGCCGGAATTGTGCTCGCCTTGTTATGGGACCCGGCGGCAATCTCAATACGGTCAGCTTTGACTGTCACTGGCAGCTCAATGAGGTTTTCGGCCCCCATGAAAGCTGCAACAAAATCCGAGGCCGGATGATTATAGACTTCTTCCGGTTTGCCAGCTTGTGCCACTTCGCCATTGTTGAGAATGACGATGCGATCTGCCATGACCATCGCTTCTTCGCGATCATGAGTGACGTGGACAGCGGTGATACCAAGCCGACGCTGCAAAGCGCTGATCTCATGACGAACCGACAAGCGAATACGGGCATCAAGATTGGAAAGAGGCTCATCGAGCAACAGAATATCGGGTTCAATGGCCAATGCGCGACCAAGTGCTACACGCTGGCGCTGACCACCAGAAAGGGCGGCTGGTTTACGATCCAGGAGGGCATCAAGCCCCAGAAGACGTGCCACTTCCTGAACCTTTTGACGAGTTTTGTCCTTTGACGTGCCACGAATACGCAGACCATATCCAATATTCTGCGCTACAGTCATATGCGGCCAGAGCGCATAGGATTGAAAAACCAGAGCCATTCCGCGCTTATCAGGCGGAAGGCGAGTGACATCTTTGCCACCAACGCGGATCGCGCCATCGCTGGGCGTATTGAAGCCCGCAATTGCACGTAGCAATGTGGTCTTGCCGCAGCCCGAAGAGCCAAGCAGCGCTACGAACTCACCTTTCCTGACCGAAAGGTCTACACCTTTAAGAATCTCATTATTGCCATAACGAACGCGTGCATCCGCTACCTCCAAAAACGCAGGCATTTGCGTATCCTCCCCAGGATCGACGGCCGGTTTTATTTTTTCTGCACAGCCGTGCAATCGAGATTGAAGCATTTTTATTTTACCTCGACAAGCAACAAATTGTATTGCGCTGGAAAATCGTGAACGGCGTTTATGGGCCGCCCGTTGATATGGTTATCTAACGAGGTTTTATAACAGTCGTATGACTGGAGCTGCGCAGGTGTGCAAAAACGTGGACAGCTTTGCAAAGCTGTCCACGCTGCACGCAAGCTGTTCCGACACGAAGGACAGCCTACAAGTAATTCATTCAGGCGGTTTCGGCCTCGTGGCGCGCTTCAGTTCGGGCAGTCCGCCAGGATGAGAACAGAAATGCCATAATGAAAATTACGGTCATCAGCAGAACAATTGTCGGGGCAGGGGCGCTGTCGATGAAGAACGACAGATAGACACCCATGAATGACGAGAAGACTGCAACAATCACGGCAACAATCATCATACTGCTGAACCTGCGGGTGAGCAGAAATGCGATTGCACCGGGTGCGATGAGCAGTGAGATGGCGAGAATGATGCCTACCGCTTTCAGAACACCGACAATAGTCAGCGAAATCAGGCACAGAAGCCCATAATGCAGAAGCCTGACCGGCAACCCAACAGCTCGCGCTTGTGCTGGATCAAATGCGTGCAGCAGGAAATCCCGCCATTTCACGATGAGAACACCGGCTGTCACCGCAGCAATAACGGCTGTTTCAATAAGATCGCCTGTATTAATGCCCAGAATGTCACCAAACAGGATGTGATCGAGGTGCACATTTGCTCGCACAGACACGTAAAGCACCAGCCCCAGGCCAAACATGCCGGAGAAAACGATCCCCATCACCGTATCCTGCTTGATACGACTGTTTTCCTTCAGAAATCCAGTCGCAAGCGCGCAGATCATGCCCGCAATGAAAGCACCAATGCCAAAGGGCAGTCCCACCATATAGGCAATAACGACACCCGGAAGGACAGCGTGACTGATGGCATCTCCCATCAGCGACCAGCCTTTCAGCACCAGAAAACAGGAGAGCAGGGCCGTAGGTATGGCGATCAGCACTGATGCGATCAACGCATAGACCATGAAGTCGAACTGAAATGGCATCAAAAGCATGTCAGGAAAATTCATGGTTGCGCCTCCCGCAACGCGCTTGCCGCCCGCCTTCTGGCGGCGAGCATTCCATGTTTTGGTGCAAGGAAGAATACAGTGAGGAAGACCAGTGTTTGCAACACGACGATGATTCCGCCAGTGGCGCCATCCATGAAGTAGCTGACATAAGCCCCGATAAAGCTTGTCAGCGCACCGATAAGGACAGCGATCCATAGAAGTCGCGAAAAACGGTCCGTCAGGAGATAAGCAGTAGCACCCGGCGTCACGACCATGCATATCACCAGAAACGCGCCCACGGTCTGCATCGCAGCCACAGTGGATGCTGAGAGCAGCGTGAAGAACATGATTTTGAGTGCGGTTGGTTTCAAGCCGATCGAACGTGCATGGCTTTCATCAAAAAAGACCACCATCAGGTCTTTCCATTTCAACAGCAGCAATGCGAGCGAGACGAACCCAATGATCGCCAATTGCAGAATGTCGCTCGGGGTGATGGCCAGAATGTTGCCAAGCACGATTGTCTGAATGCTGATAGACGTTGGCCTCAGCGAAATCATGAACAGGCCAAGGCCAAAGAATGCCGTGAAAATCAATCCAATGATTGCATCTTCTTTCAGCTTTGTGCGCTGATTGAGAAACAGCATCGCCGCCGCTGCAAGTCCCCCAGAAAAAAATGCCCCAATGGAGAATGGCAAACCCAGCATATAGGCACCGGCAACGCCCGGAACGATGGAATGCGAAAGCGCGTCACCGATCAGCGACCAGCCTTTAAGCATCAAATAGGCAGAGAGAAATGCACAAACGCCACCGACCAGGGCCGATACCCACATCGCATTGATCATGTAGCCGTAGTGGAACGGTTCAAGCAGAAGGGACATTAATCGCGCCCCTTTGCTTTAGGCTCGTAGAGAACGAAAGGCCGCTCATCATCTGTGATCACGCCGACAGCCGAGCGATTTTTTTTGGTAGTCTCATCCAAAACCAGATGACGCAAAACACCGCCAAACGTCTTCTCTAGATTGGCTTGCGTAAAAATCTCTTCTGTCAGGCCGTAGGCCAGTACCGTGTTCTTGACCAGAACGGTGCGGTCGCAGAACTCCGGCACGCTGCCAAGATTATGTGTCGAGACAAGCATCACGCGACCTTCGTCACGAAGTCCATGCAGAAGAGTGACGATTGCCTCTTCCGTCTTCACATCCACACCTGTGAAAGGCTCATCCAGCAGGATTACGCGGCCATCCTGTGCAAGTGCACGCGCGAGAAAAACACGCTTCTTTTGCCCTCCTGACAGCTCCCCGATCTGGCGCTTGCGATATTCGAGCATGTTGACGCGGCTCAATGCCTTTTCAACCGCCTCATGATCAGCACGACGGGGGATACGCATCATGCCCATATGGCCATAACGCCCCATCATGACGACGTCTTCGACCAGAACAGGAAAATTCCAATCGACTTCTTCGCTTTGCGGAACGTAAGCGACAAGGTTTTTCTTGAGCGCTTCTTTAACCGGCAGACCAAGGATTGAGATTTCGCCTTTGGCGAGGCGCACAAACCCCATGATGGCCTTGAACAGGGTCGACTTTCCTGAACCGTTCACTCCAACGAGCGCTGTTATGGTTCCAGTCGGTATCCTGAACGTCGCACTGCGCAAGGCTGTGTGACCATTGCGATAGGTAACAGTCGCATCTTTCACGTTCAAACCGTCGACCGCGCTTTGTTCAAGCGCGGTCAGATTTTCGTCGTGATGACTGATCGAGACGTTCATTGTTTGAGGCCTTTTGCAATGGTGCTCGAGGTAACTTTCAGCAGATCGAGATAGGTTGGCACAGGTCCATCGGCTTCAGAAAGTGAATCGACATAGAGAACACCGCCGTACTTCGCGCCTGTTTCACGCGCAACCTGCTCTGCGGGTGCGGCCGAAACTGTGCTTTCCGAGAATACCGCCGTAATACCGTGCTCCCTCACAGCATCAATCACTGTGCGAACCTGCTGCGGCGTACCTTGCTGATCGGCATTGATTGGCCAGAGATACAATTCCTTCAGATCAAAATCCCGCGCGAGATAAGAGAATGCACCTTCACTCGTCACCAGCCAGCGCTTGTCTGCAGGAATTGAATCAAGCTGGGCATGGATCGGATCAATCGCTGCCTTGATCTGAGCCTTGTAGTTCTCCGCATTCGATTTGTAGGTATCCGCATTGTCTGGATCATATTTCACAAAAGCGTCTCTGATATTGTCGACGTAGATCAGAGCGGAGGTAGGGGACATCCAGGCATGGGGATTTGGTTTGCCGCTGTATGGACCTTCACTAATATCCATAGGCACAACACCATCAGACGCAACCGCACTTGGCACATCTTTCAGGCGTGAAAAGAATTTTTCGAACCACAGCTCCAGTCCAAGACCATTCCACAAGACGAGCTTCGCATCCTGCGCCTTTATGAGGTCGCCTGGGGTAGGCTGATACTCATGAATTTCAGCACCTGGCTTGGTAATTGATTCAACCGTTGCTGCGTCACCCGCGACATTGCGTGCAATATCTGCAATCACCGTGAATGTGGTGACAGCTTTGAACTTCTCTGCGGCAAAAGCTGAACCCGATACCGCACAAAACATCACGCTTCCGGCAAGGCTAGCCGTCAAAGCCCGCATGAAAGGTCGAATCATTTCCATCTCCTTAATGCTAATAATTCGCAATTGCATAAAATAGAAAATAGAGATCTACAAGCGCTTTTGCAAATGATTTGCAAAAGCGCTTACATTTTATTGCCCACTCTGATTATTCAATAAAATACTTACACCTATAAATTGTATTCCCAGTTATTGTTGTGTAGTTTCCTACAGGGGGAGGCACTTCGTTCTATCGGAACGATTCACACGATTTTCAAATCAATCATACGAATTAATTCAGCCAGTTTCAGGCGCGCATGCATTCAAAGCCATTCTCATTTTTTTGTTTTTGAAACGGGAAAAATTATGCGTTCAAACACCGAAAATACAAGCGAAAATCGCATTTCACCATCGGGTTCAACAATGGGCAGGGGGTCAGTTCAGCATACCGAAATAGTTGATTTTGCAGAAAGCCATTTTGTTTATGAGGTGACTGAAACTGGCTTCCAAATTTTTGCACCAAATCAGAATTCTGCGCTGATTTTGATTGAACCTGTTCGCAATTTAAAGTGGAAAATAGGGAGTGGTGAAGAGTTAACAGCAAGCTTTACCGCTGGAACTGCTTTCATCATCCCCGCACACCACACAATGGAAGTGCTGTGGCCAGAACCTGCGGTGTATTTGCAACTCACGCTTCCTGCGATCGATCCTTCACGCGATAGCATGAGAAATAGCGAGTCTACGCCGACTGGCCCAGTTGGCAATATTATCAACTTTTCCAGCAAGCAATGCCTGCAGGTAAGCCAGCTTGTGATCGAACAGTTACGCGAGCCTCAAGAGATAGATCAGAGCTACATGGCTTCTCTCTATTCCGTTCTTGTCCACCTTTTGCAGCGAAATGCGCAAATGGTCGAGGCATCCATGGTTATGCCAAACGGTCTCAGCAGCTATGCCGCTCGTCAAATCGAGGCGTATTTGAAAGAAAAATTCCGCGAACCAGTTTCTGTCCCTGATATGGCTTTGGCGCTGGGCATATCAGCAGGGCATTTTGCGACGCGTTTTCGAGAGAGCTTCGGACAGACGCCGCATCAGTATCTAATGAGTTTACGTTTAGATGAAGCAGAACGGTGGCTGAGGGAAACCGACATACCGATCAGCACTGTCGCTGCACGATTGAGTTTCTCAAGTCAGAGCCACCTCACAACAGCTTTAAGAAAATACAGAAGGCTGACACCTGGAGAACTCCGGCGCCGGAGTTCCCATCTAAGGTATCAAAAGCCCAAAACCACCACCTGACAGCAGGGTGGCCATTGCCTTGCCGCTGTCGGTGGCGATTAACTCGCTGTAGTAGTGGTTCCTCGCTTCAGCCATTTGCGCCAGATGTGAACTTCGCTTCTGCGGCGCAAGCGGCGAACGCGATGGGAATCGTGAGATAAGACGATTAAACCAAGCGGCAACATCCAAAAGCCAAGGATGGGCAAGAATCCCAAAGCTCCACCCACTACGAGCGAACCGCCGAGCGTTCTGCGCATCATGACCGATTGTGGCATGGGGATTCGCTTTCCAAGAATCACAATCGCACGTTTTCGCGGTTTTGGTTCGTATTCTTCGGTCACTCGATATTTCTCACAGGTTAGAATGGGGGCACTTCGCATACAGAAACGTACCAGAGAATATAGGGTTTCACGATCAGAATGCAAAAAGTTGGAAAAATTTGAAAATAGGGCTTTGCAAATCAGAAATCCTCCTGCTATACGCCACCTCGCTGACGCAACGAGCACCTCTTCCCCGGTAGCTCAGTGGTAGAGCAACCGGCTGTTAACCGGTTGGTCGCTGGTTCGAATCCGGCCCGGGGAGCCACTTACTTCTTGTAAGTGTTTGGAGACATTGCGCTTCTCCCAAGGCTCAAATTATTCTCAAACCTGAACTTCAATTAAACTACAAGATGATCTTGGCTTTATTGTCATCGTTTGTGACAGCACAACGGCCGATTGATTCGTTTGCCGGTTACACCGCAATCCCGAACAAAATTTATTTTATAGAATCGCAGCTTGCATCATCCATCATGGAACCGGATTGATGTCGTCGCCGTTATATCTCCATCTAACAGGAGAGAAATATGCTGACCGCAGGTGTGATGTGGCTTTTCGGTGTTCCTCTGGTCGCCGTGATTCTGATTTATTTCCTTTTTCTTCGTAAACGCTGACGAAGATCTGAGTTCAAAACATCAATGATATCGGCATGTTGAAAACAGAACGTGATGATGCCGTACCCCGTTCTTCGACTATCGTGTCCAATATCGCCAAAGACTCATGAATGGAGAAAGATATGAAGCTTTCTGTGATTTCGCTGGCCGCAGCTATGGCTATGTTTTCATTTGGTGCCAATGCAGCACCTGTTTCAATGCCAGAGCCAACCAATCAGACGGGCTTGACGCATAACGTTGACTATCGTTGCGGACCAGGCCGCGTAACAGACCGTCGCGGACGTTGTGTACGGGTACGTCGACAGGCACCGCCTCCACCACCACGGTGGCACCGTGACCGACCATCCCGCGACTGGAGAGGTGACCGTCACCATAGGTCTGAAAGGCATTACCGCGATCGGGGGAATGGCTACTTCATTCCTAAGAAACGCGAGTCCCACAATTAGAACGACCTAAGTTATCAGACGTGTTTTATTACCCTGTCAGCCCACCCGCTGGCGGGGTTTTTTCATATGCTTGACTTCAAGACACATCGCTACATTAATGAGCCAAGACACACCCGGGGGATGTTATGAAGAAATTACTTTTTGCTGCTGTTATCGCCTGCTCTGCTTCACCAGTTATGGCGGATAAGCTTTATGATAAGTGCATCGACCAATCTGACGGAAGCAACACGGCATGGGGGCAGTGTGGCGGCGACTGGTTGAAGCGAGCTGACAACAAGCTGAATGCGGCCTGGAAAAAAATCTACGGTCAGGCGGATGGGCAAACCAAAACTGACCTGCTGGCTGAACAGCGTTTATGGAACAGCTATAAGGAATCTTCCTGCAATTTCTATGCAAATGGCGATTGGGGCAGGGAAGGCCAAGTGCTGCATTATCCCGGCTGTAGGGCGGGCGTGATCGACGCCCGAACGAAGCAATTGCAAGAATACACCTCATTCACCTCAGGTCAGTAGCGCCGTTGTGGTCGAGGCCATTCAATTAAGGCCGATATCGAAAGCAAACGACCGCTAGGATATACCCGCGGCTCCCTGCCTACGTTTCGGTGTTCGGCGGGGAAGCTGCCCTGAAGGTCGACCTGGATATGACTTGAGATTCTTCGGTTCCTGCCAAGCGTTGATTGGCGGCAACGGCGTTTTTGATCCCTGTTGATGCAAATATAGTCCAGCCGTCAAATAGGCATCTTCCAGAGCGCCGTGACGGGCACCTACGCGCGATAAACCAATTCTCGACAGGCAATGGTCCAACTTGGCAGATTCGCCTCTCCAGTGCCGTCTGGCGCCATCCATTGTGCAATGAACCGGCTGTTCCAGCATCTGGACTTCTGCCTTGCGGAACTCCCGTTGAATATAACGCATGTCGAACTCAGCATTGTGAGCAACGAGTTCGTCTGCCCAACCGAACCATTGCCGCAATGCACCTGCCAGATCAGCGAACAAATCCTGATACCGCGTCATCCAGTTGTCGAATCCGTGAACCGCTTCAGCTTGCGGTGAACTGTCTTTTCTCGGATCGAAAATCAAATAGAGCGACTGCTTTAATAGTTCATCACCCTCAATCTTCACGGCTCCAACGGTGATAATGCGATCATAAGGCAATAATCCTGTTGTTTCTGTGTCGAAAACAATGATCTTTTTCTTGCGGGTGTGAACTGCCGGGTTGGAAATATCTGTCATGCGATGCCTTGTTTATACCCAACCGAGGTAAACATATTTCCTGGACCAGTTGAAGCTGTGCTGATTGAAGAAAGCGACGAAAAGACCAGCTTAAATATGGCACCAATAGCTGTATACGGTAGAGCTGCAATGTTATGGCACTTAGCCGGTACAGCACACAAATCTGCAAGTTTCGGATGCGAATAAAATCATGGAAGCCGCTTTGTCCAATCAGGAAACGGGTGTTCTGCCTCAGGCCTTCGAAGCTTCCGAGTTGTGCTGTTCCCCGCGCTTCGGCGATTGTCTCACATCTGCCGCGAAAGAGCTTTTGGCCATCACTGGCCGTTTGCCCCGCGAAGTGCGTTATCTGTCCGACATGCAGAAATGGCTGCTCAGCCAGGCAACCTTTGCAGTGCATTTTGAACATGTAACCAATCCGGAAAATCCACCAATTTCACCGACGAACCTGCTCAACTTTCTTAAAGGAACTCCTATTGCCAGCAAAAACACAACATTGGCATTTCTGCAGGAAACTCGTCACTACAAGCTGCTCGAGTCCATCCCGACATCTGATCGACGGCAGCAACTGTTTCGTGCGAAGCGGGAAACGGAAGCCCTCATTCATTTATGGCTGACAACCCATCTTGCTGCACTCGATTTAATGGATGAAGGTAATCGCGCTCAACTCATGCAGACAAAGCCTGATCTGCTGCGTTATGCCCAGCCGCTTATGACCCGGGAGGTACTGCACAATAGTGACTGGTGCAGACCTGTGGCTAGTATCGCAAATTTTACCCGTGCCGAATCTGGTAACAATATCCTGCATGATGTTGCGTCGCGCGCGCCGTGGGAGTTTACCGGTGACCGGATATGGATCGGGCAGGTGACCTCAAATGGCATATCCAACCGATATCGCATGTCACAAAGCAATACAGCCCGAATTCTTGCTCGCGCACGTGACGCTGGCCTTATGGGGTGGGAGCGCCCCGGAAATCGCGGCAACTGCTGGCTATCAGCCAGTCTGGTCAACGATTATCGTTACTGGCAGGCGCTCAAATTCGCAGCAATTTCCAAAGCCATGCGCAGCGCTGTCTCAACATTGAGCGATGGTATCTGAAAACAAAAAAGCGGCTGGACTTTTACGTCCAGCCGCTCTTCCCCGCCCAAAAAACGTTGCCTATTCCTCGATGGTATAGGTGCTGAGCTCACAGAGATTCTGTGTATCTGTTGTGGTGTCCAGATCGTCACTATCCTGAAACTCGAAACGCATGTCGTATTTGCACAGGCGACGACCGTCAGCGATCGTTATTTCGATTGTTTCGCCAGGATTAAGGACCTGCTGCCCGAAAACGTCACCTTCCCAGTTATTCACCCCAACAGGAGAAGTATAAAAGTGTGTCAGAACGGAACTTGTGCCATTCTTTAGATTGAATACCAGATCGTCTGCTTTCGCGACACTGACAAACATAAGCAACGCGGCCGAAACGGCGCCTGCAATTTTTATTCTTTTCATGATTACTACCCACCTGCTCAACATCGAGCATCGGAACATTAGTTAGAAACATTTGAGGCGTAAATGGTTATGATCATTCAGAAATAACCCTTTTTTGGGCGTAATTTTCTTCCGGGTCATACCAGCAATGTTTCCAAACGTATCCGACGTTTCGCGCGATAGCCGAAGACAAGCTTTAAGCGAACCCGCCCTGGCGGTCCGGCTTTATCTCGACTTCCGATTGAACCAAATCGAAGCAGCTGCGTTATTCATCTGTCATTAACCATGATGGAGGCTGATATGCTGCTATATTCTAAGATCGAAACCGGTGTTGCCGCTGCATTCCTGTTACTCATACCTCTCGCACTGTTTCTGGTATGAATAGTATGAAACTTGCAATCCAGGGACGGCATTCAAGGCCGCTAGCTTTGAATGTCGTCCAAATCTCTGCCTGATATTATTGACACAGATAATTTTTTGACCGCATTCGCTACCAACTGGTCTGCCCTTGCTATTTGAAGTGCTATTTATTTATGCATTTTCAGCCAACAGTGCCTTTCATCATCATTCCGAAGACCACAACATTGATTTTAATTAATGTTTGGATCCTTTTTCATTCATCTAGCGTTCACTCCAGCGACGATACATTTGTATCAGCACAAAAGGAGTGTCCCATGTTCAAGAAAGCCGTTCTCGCCGCTATTGCTCTTTCGTTTGTTGGTGCCCCGCTTGCACAGGCACAAAACTACAACCCACCACGTAAGCAGGGTTACGATCGCGTAGAGCCTGCTCGTCCGTCGCATGGCAAGGAGCTCCAGCGTAACACCCGTCGGGATCAGGGAAACAAGCGTTGGTCGCGTGGTGAACGTTACAGCGACTGGCGTCGTCATCAGGAAATCAAGGACTACAAGCGTTATGGTCTGAGTAAACCAGGCCGTGGCCAGCATTGGGTAAAAGTTGATAACCAGTATTTGCTGGTAACTGCTGCAACAGGTCTTATCGCAAGCATTCTTGCTGCGCGGTAAAACTGAAAGACAGTCAGAAATTACCAGCATGAAAGGCGGCATTAGCCGCCTTTTTGCATTTGTGAATGTATGGTTTAAACACGCGGGTCAGGTGCAAAACAACGAAATGAACGGTCTGCACGACTTGCCGAACCAAGTGCAAGTCTGCAATGTAGAGCTATAGGAAGCGTTACCCGTGCCGCAACAAAGCAGGCATGGCGTTCAGACGATGGCGCGTTAAGCGGAGAAATTACATGAGCGGCTTTCTAGCCCTTCTGGATGATGTTGCAGCAATCGCCAAGATTGCCGCCGCATCTGTGGACGACATATCCGCGAATGCCGCGAAAGCTGGTAGTAAAACCATCGGCGTCTTGATTGATGATGCTGCAGTTACCCCCAATTATGTGGTTGGCATAACGGCCGCACGCGAATTGCCAATGATCGGCAAAATCGCGATGGGAAGCCTCAGAAATAAGGCTCTGCTTATTCCGGTACTTCTCGCACTCGATTATTTCTTACCGATAGCGATTACGGCACTTTTGATGATCGGTGGTGCATATCTGTGCTTCGAGGGTGCTGAAAAGGTCTGGCACAAACTATTTCCTGGCGAAGACCACCATGAAGATGGAGCTCAAGAGGCCAAAGACCCGACTGCACTTGAAGAAAAACGTGTTGCCGGTGCTATCAAAACAGATCTCATTCTTTCCGCTGAAATCATGACGCTCGCGCTTTCGATGATTGAAACCAACTCAATCTGGATCGAGCTTGCTACACTTATAGTCGTAGGTATCATGATTACGGTTTTGGTCTATGGCGTCGTTGCCATAATCGTGAAGCTTGATGACTTTGGCATGCTGATGGCTCGAAAGGGCCGTCTTTCAGCAACGCGAGCATTGGGGCGCTGGACAGTTCGCACTGTGCCCAAACTATTATTATTGCTCACGATTATCGGCACAGCCGCAATGCTGTGGGTTGGTGGCAATATCTTCATTCATGGTTTGCACGGACTGGGTATTCATCAGCCATTTGCATGGATTACAGAAACTGCCGCCAGCCTTGCAGGCTATGTGACAGCAAGCCTGGCCAGCACTGTAAACTGGTTTGCGACAGCCTTTGCAGACGGTGTGTTCGGCTTCGTTCTCGGCACGCTGATAGTCGTTTTTATGGCGAAGGTTGCTGAGCCCTTATGGACCGCTGCTACAGGAAAAGCGTGAAGCAAAGCAATAGAGCGAGGAGACCTCGCCCTATTGCCAAACGACGTTCAGATCATGCCGCCATTGGCACGTAAAACCTGGCCATTAATCCAGCGTCCGTCTTCGCCAACCAGAAAAGCAACAGCCGCGGCAATATCTTCCGGAGTTCCAAGTCGCTCCAGCGGGTTCATTTTTGCCATACGCTCTATCAGCTCCTCGGATTTGCCGTTCAGGAATAAATCCGTCGCCGTCGGTCCGGGAGCGACCGCATTCACTGTGATGTTGCGACCACGCAGCTCTTTCGCGAGAATTCCGGTAAGTGTTTCAATCGCAGCCTTTGTTGCGGCGTAAACACCATAATTTTCGAGCTTCAACCCAACCACACTGGTCGAGAAATTGACAATCCGTCCGCCATCACGCAGTCGTTGAGCTGCTTCTCTCATTGTATAGATGCTGCCTTTAAGATTGATCGCAATCTGGCTATCGATAACGGAATCGTCGCCATCCTTCACAGAAGCAAGTTTCATAATGCCTGCATTGTTGACCAGCACATCAACACCACCAAAAGCAGTTTCCGCGCTTTCAAACATATGCTTTACGGCCGCGGCATCGCTAACATCCGCCTGATGTGCGACGGCCCGACCTCCGGACTGAATAATATCGGCCACCAATTCTTCCGCCGCATTCTTATTGCCAGCATAATTGATGATGACCGTGAAACCATCCGTTGCCATCCGTCGCGCGATAGCAGAACCGATACCACGCGATGCACCTGTGACGATTGCAATCTTTTCATTGCTTGCTGACATGAGTTTGTCTTCCATATGAGGCACATCTCAGAACATGATCGGGTGAGATGCACATTAAAACCAAAGACTTGAGCGTAAACCGATAAAAGCACGCTTTCCAAGTTCGAAACAAATATAGCGCTTCTATAATTCCGGTTAATCATGCATAATTCGGCATCACTATCCGATAAAAGCGAACAATATCATGGACAGATTTGATGCCATGCGAGTCTTCACACGAGTTGCAGAGCGCCGTAGTTTCACGCTTGCGGCCGAAGATTTGGGGCTGCCGCGTTCAACTGTTACAGATGCGGTCAAACAGCTTGAAAAGCGTCTTGGGGTCTGCCTTCTTCAACGCACCACCCGTCATGTTAGCCCGACACTTGACGGCGAAGCCTATTATCGGCGCTGTATTTCCATTATCGAGGAATTAGAGGAAGCAGAAGGCGCTTTTGCCGGTGCCAAGCCAAAAGGCATACTGCGCATTGATGTGCATGGCACGCTTGCCCGGCATTTCATGCTGCCAGCTTTGCCGCGTTTTTTTAACACTTATCCTGACATTGAAATCTACATGAGTGAAGGCGACCGTTTCGTCGATCTTGTCCGCGAGGGTATAGATTGTGTGCTGAGAGCCGGGATATTGCAGGATAGCGACATGATCGCTCGCCGTGTTGCCTTGTTAAAAGAGATAACTCTTGCTTCGCCAGCTTACCTCGATCGCCACGGTACGCCAACGCATCCGGATAGCCTGGCCCACGGTCATCATATGGTGGGATTTCACTCAACATCGACGGGCGGATTGCTGCCATTAGAGTTTACGATCGCGGGCAGGGTGGTTGAGATTAACTTGCCCGCACCGATGTCAGTCAATGCAGCTGGGAGTTATGTGTCGGCTGCAAGTCTTGGGTTGGGTCTGATCCAGGTTCCGATCTATCATGTAACAAAACTTATAGAATCCAAGGAATTGGTAGAAGTTCTTGCCGATTTCCCACCAAAGCCGACACCTGTGTCGTTACTTTACAGGCGCGAGCGTCAGTTGTCGCCACGCGTGCGGGTTTTCATGGATTGGCTGCAACAAGAGTTTAAAGACGCGCAATCAGCCAATAGAGAACTTGCATTCCTGTAGTCTTGGCGTATGTCAGTGCGCGGGGGACTTTTCAAACATGGTGTGTTTGCAATCTTTCAGGCGAAACATGCGGTACGGGGTAATTCGCGCCGGGCTGAACGCAATCGCTTTTTCCGGTCTGCATAAATTATTTCCGTCTGCTGGCGGGCGCGGCGTGGTCTTCACTCTGCATCATGTTGGCCCCAACCAGACTGATAAATTTCAGCCCAACTCCATTCTGTCGGTTACACCGGAGTTTCTTACAGAGACAATTCAAACTGTACTTGGCGCTGGTCTGGTGCCCGTTCATCTGCATGATTTGCCGGCATTGCTCGCGGATAGATCCGATAAGCGAAAATTTGTGGTCTTCACATTCGACGATGGTTATCGAAACAATGCAGAGATTGCCGCGCCAATTTTCCGAAAGTTTGGCGTTCCGTTTACAGTTTTCCCAACTATGGGCTTTGTCGCCCGCACGCATACGATCTGGTGGGAGACGGCTGAAGCACTTTTGAAAAAAACGCCGCAGATCGAATTCAACTTCGGCTCCAGAATGGAAACCCTGCGAACCGAAACGGTCACGCAAAAATATGCAGCTTTTGATCGATTAGCTGCGTTCGTTCGCACCTTTAATGAAGATGAAGCTGTTCGTCAGATCGATGAGCTTGCCGTTACGCAATGTGGAATTGATCCGCTCGCTATTGTTGATGAGCTGGTCATGGACCACGCGCAGTTGCAAGCCTTGGCAAACGACCCTCTGGTTCAGATTGGCGGCCATACAATTGCGCATGTCAACCTTCGTCGGGTAAACGAAGAGCGTCTTGTTCATGAGATAGACAGCTCAATAAGTGCTATTGACCGTTGCGTCGGCTACCGTCCTAAATCATTCTCATACCCTTACGGCTGGTGTTCAGCCGTTAGCGAACGCGAAATAGAAATGACCGCGAAAGCTGGATTTCAGGTAGCTGTAACAACCCAGCCAGCCGTCCTCCGAAGCTCAGACGCTTTAAGGCCAACGGCGATAAAGCGCATATCACTCAACGGTAACTTCCAGAAACAACGTTACGTCCAAGCCCTGATCTCCGGTCTTGCATTTATGTTTTTATAGATTTGGCTCGGACTCAATCAGTTCCATGCACAAAGCTTTGGCTGCGACAGAAATATCGGGATTGAACACCAGCCAATAACCTTTTTTGCTTGTCAGTGTCACGTCACAAGCAGGCACGAGCTGTCCACGTTTAACTGCACCGTCAATCAGTCCGGCCCATCCAAGGGCAACGCCTTGTTCGGCAATTGCAGCCTCAAGCACCAGATTATATGTGTTAAACACCAACCCATGATTACCGTCGTCAATTTCCTCATCAATCGCATTGAGCCATGTCTGCCAGGTGTACCAGCGGTCGCCTTGCAACGTATCAAGATGCAGCAGTGCGGTAGCGCCTAAACCTTTTCCATTCGGAAACGGACCGTGTCGTTCCAAAAAGCCTGGAGAACAGACCGGAACGACGGATTCTCCCACAAAACCAATCACATCTTTTGGAAAGTCTTCTCGCGAACCAAACAGAATAGAAATATCTGCATCTCTATGATCAAGCGGCTGCAACATGGACGATGCAGTGATGCGAACATCCACGTCTGGATATCTGGGGCGAAATTTTGCCACACGCGGCATCAGCCAGAAGGCGGCAAAACCATAGTCAGTTGCTATACGAAGACCGGGCGTGCGTTGCCTTCGTCTGATCTGCTGAATGGCCTCCTCAATTCCATCGAGCCCTAGGCGTACCGCCTCATAAAGTATGCGACCCTCGGGTAATATTTCCACACCTCGTGCGCGCCGTGCAAAGAGTGCAACACCCAAACGATCTTCCATACGTTTTATTTGATAGCTGACCGCTGGTTGCGTCATACCCAGTTCGCGCGCTGCAAGGGTCAGATTTTCCAATCGCCCCACCGCTTCAAAAACACCAAGACTGCCGATATCCCAGGACGAAGAAACCATAAATAACCTTTATGCCTGCAATAAAAAATGAATGTCTTCTCCCTTATCCTTAAAGATGTTTTCCTTAAAGCAAGAATGCAAGTCATAACGAAATTTGATTTTACGAAGCAGATTTCGTCAAAGCCAAACAGGGGAAAACGGATGCGCTATCTCAAACTGACGACACTTGCACTGGCAGCGTTCACGGGGCTTACAGGCGTGGCTTCTGCAGCAGATCCTGCAGCATGTGAAACCATTCGTCTTTCTGATCCGGGTTGGACAGATATTACATCAACAAATGCCATCGCCAGTGTGCTGCTCGATGGGCTGGGCTATAAGGCCGACGTGAAAACCATGTCGGTGCCTATTGGCTATGAGGCTCTTAAAACCGGCAATACTGATGTTTTCCTTGGCAACTGGATGCCTGCGCAACAGAAGTTCCGCGATGATCTCGCTGGCGCCAAGGCCGCTGAAGTGCTGGTCAAGAATCTGGAAGGTGCCAAATTCACTCTCGCTGTGCCAGATTACGTCGCCAAGGAAGGCGTGAAGGACTTTGCCGATCTCGCCGCCAATGCCGACAAGTTCGGCAAAGAAATCTACGGCATTGAACCCGGCGCACCAGCCAATCAGAACATTCAGAAAATCATCGAAGACAAGAAATTCAAGCTGGACGGCTGGAAGATCGTTGAATCCAGCGAACAGGCTATGCTTGCGCAAGTTGACCGCAAAAACCGGGATAAGCAATGGGTGGTCTTTTTGGCCTGGGCACCACATCCAATGAATACCAAGCTCAACATTGAATACCTGTCCGGTGGTGATGACTACTTCGGACCGAACTTTGGTGGTGCGGAAGTTTACACGCTGTCACGCACCGGCTGGGCAGGCGAGTGCCCGAATGCAGCAAACTTCTTCAAACAGCTTGTCTTCACTGTCGATATTGAAAATGCGCTGATGGACAAGATCCTGAATGAGGGAACTGAAGGTCCGGCAGCAGCTGCTGCATGGTTGAAAGCCAACCCTGAACATATCGATAAGTGGCTCGAGGGTGTCACTACATTTAAAGGCGAACCGGGAGCTGCAGCAGTCAAGGCAAAACTCGGCCTTTAAACTGCATTCAGCATGCATTGTCGGCGGGCGTTTTCAGCGCCCGCCGCTCTGCGTTTGATTTTTTTCCATTAATGGTATTAGCCAAATGAAAAAGCCCAATATCCTCGTTCTGATGGTTGATCAGCTGAACGGAACTTTGTTCCCTGATGGCCCCGCAGATTTTCTGCACACGCCGAACTTACGCAAACTCGCGGAACGCTCAACACGCTTTGCCAATTGTTATACCGCAAGCCCGTTATGTGCTCCGGCGCGCGCATCCTTTATGTCGGGACAGCTACCTTCGCGGACAGGCGTCTATGACAACGCGGCCGAATTCTCGTCAGAAATTCCCACTTATGCGCATCATCTGCGCAATGCGGGATATCAGACCGCTCTTTCTGGTAAGATGCATTTTGTGGGCCCTGATCAGCTGCATGGCTTTGAACAGCGCCTGACGACAGATATCTATCCTGCGGACTTTGGCTGGACGCCTGATTATCGCAAACCGGGCGAACGCATCGATTGGTGGTATCATAATCTCGGCTCCATCACCGGCGCAGGATCGGCGGAAATCACCAATCAGCTCGAATATGACGACGAGGTTGCCTATCAGGCAGAAGCCAAGCTTTACGATCTGGCACGTGGCCATGACGAGCGCCCCTGGTGTCTGACAGTGAGCTTCACGCATCCACATGACCCCTATGTGGCACGCAAACGCTTCTATGACCTTTATGCAGATATTCCTGAGCTTGATCCGAAAATCGAGCCCTTACCAGAAAGTGCCATCGACCCGCACAGCGAGCGCCTGCTACACGCTAGCAAGGCCGAAGATTACAATCTTACGCGCGGGCAGATCAGGGCAGCAAGGCGGGCCTATTTTGCCAACATCTCCTATGTCGATGAGAAAATTGGCAATCTGCTCGACGTCATCGAACGATGTGAGATGAGCGACAACACTCTGGTTGTATTCACATCTGACCACGGTGATATGCTCGGTGAACGTGGCCTTTGGTTCAAGATGAACTTCTTTGAAGGCTCTGCTCGTGTGCCGCTGATGATCGCAGCCCCCCAGCTTAAACCGGGACGCATTGATGAAGCCGTGTCTACGCTTGATGTCCTCCCAACACTTTCCGATCTCGCCGGTATTGATCTGCATGGCATCATGCCGTGGACAGACGGAGTGTCACTTGTCGATGTGGCCTCGGGCACGCAACCTCGTGGCGCTGTGCCTATGGAATATGCTGCTGAAGGCACTGTTGCGCCGATGGTTTCTCTGCGGGAAGGCGACTGGAAACTCAATATTTGTCGGGTTGATCCACCACAATTGTTCAACCTCGCCGACGATCCTGATGAATTGAACAATCTCGCAGAGGCGCCCGAACACAATGAGGTTTTGCAGCGGCTTGTTGGTAAAGTAGACGCGCGATGGAATCTTGAGCTTTATGATCGTCAGGTGCGGGCAAGCCAGGCCCGTCGCCATGTGGTTTATCCGGCGCTGCGAAATGGCGCTTATTACCCGTGGGATTATCAACCACTACAAAAGGCATCGGAACGCTATATGCGCAACCATATGGATCTGAATGTTTTGGAAGAAAATCAGAAGTTTCCGCGCTAGAGCACGTCTCCCAACAGTGGGAAGCGATCTAAATGTAATCAAGAGGTCGATCTTGGATCGGCCTCTCACTCATTTTAGAATATCGGAAAGACGCTTTTGTTCTTTTTCCGTGCGATCAAGATTGAGACCTGCCAGCAGATCCAGAATATGCGTCTTCATCAAGGATTCTGCTTCACCAACTTTATGCTGCTCAATGGCACCGACTAACGCATTGTGGGCATGGCTTTCACATGTCGTTTCTCTGCGCTGCCAATAAAGTGCGATGATCAGTGATGAGCGTGGCAGCAATTCGGCAACAAAGCCCGCCAAAATCGAATGTCCTGCGATCTCTGCGAGGTCGAGGTGAAACCGTGCTGAAAGTCTGATCGCATCACTGTCACGGCCAGCGTGAAGTGCCGCATGTTCATCATTAAGATGCTTGCGCAGTTTCGCAATGTCATCTGCCGTTGCAACCCTGGCTGCAAGCGCCGCGACCTGCGGCTCGATCAGGGTTCGCGCTTCAAACACTTCGCGCGCTTCCTCCCGCGAAGGCTCTGCAACAAATGCACCACGATTGGGTTCAAGCCGCGCAAGACGATCATGCGAGAGAGCCTGTAGAGCTGATCGCACCACCGCACGGCTGACCGAATAGATCGTGGCCAGTTCATCTTCTGGCAGTTTTGTGCCAGGCAGCAACTGATGGCTGACGATGGCATCTCTCAGGCCTTGATAAACAGAGTGCCAGCGAGCTGCCCCGTTGCCATTACCGTTTTCAGTCGTGTCTGGTGCGTTAGAGCCAAAAAAATTCATTTGTGTCCGAGTACCAAGTTATTCTGATCGCGGGAAACTCTACAAACATGCGGGTTTTCAGAGCTTTTCTTGTACATATCAAACTCGCCTCATTGGTTGTCAACAAATTCGCCGATTTGATATACAAGTTAGGATCGATACGTCGGAGATCCAGTTTCGATCCAATCTAATACTCGTTCTGAAGGGATTTTGGCCCATGCAGAAACGTTGAACCACTCAAACCTCGTGTTCCAGTGGTTTGAATCCCCACTGACTTACATGCTGCTTCAAACGTTAAATTCGAAAAACCAAATAGATTCATAAGCTTACTGGCGGTCATTTAGATTCCGACATTTGCTCAACGCCCGCCATTGAGGAATACAAATGTCGGAATCAGACCACTAGTCACCGCCCCGGTGAATATGTTTCAAATATTCCTTCAAAGGCCTTTGCTCGTGGTGGCAGATATCCGCCTCGTTTGGAGGTCTTCAATCCCAAGCTAACCAGTCCCTCACAAAGTTTGACAGCAGCCGTCACACCATCAACCACTGGCAAGCCGTGTTCAATTGATAAGGATGCGGCGAGGTCTGCCATCCCGGCGCAGCCAAGCACAATCGCTTCAGCATGATCATCACGGATCGCGCGTGCGATCTCGTCTGATATGCGTTTTCTGGCATCAGAGCCGGGAATTTCGAGGTCCAAGACTGCAACATCGCTGGCGCGAACGCGAGCACAGCGCGTCGCCAGTCCGTAACGTACCAGATTGTGCTCAATTGCCGGAACGGAGCGGGAGAGGGTGGTCACCACACTGAACTTGCCCGCAATCAGGCTCGCCATGTGAAACGCTGCTTCGCCAATACCGATCACAGGCATTGTGCTGGCGCAACGTGCAGCATCAAGCCCCGTATCGTCGAAACAAGCTATGATGCAAGCATCAGCCGAAGCATGTTTCTGCATTTCACCGATCATACCAGGAATTGCAAAAACCTCGTCGAAATAGCCTTCTATGCTGGGCGGGCCATCCTTAGGATTGACGGCTATGATATTGGTGTCGCTCAGCGCAACGCTGCGCGCAGCTTCGCCAATCTTCCGCGTCATGGAAGCAGTTGTATTCGGGTTGACAACAAGTATGTCCATTTCCTCAAACCATCTTTTTTTATCGTTGTTGATGGCTTAAAGCGCGGCAATTATTAAACCCAAATGACGCGCTTTAAGTTTTTGTTTTAGTGCATATTTTTAACGGAAAGCGAATTGTGTTTCCGCGACACGTCAGAGGCACAGAACGTCTTCAAATGTCATTCCGGCAGCCGTACTGCCCCCGAAGCACGGCTGCCGATCTGGGGTATGACTCAGATTTCACCACCCAGATAAAGTTTTTTCACGCGCTCGTCAGAGATCAGTTCTTCTGAATTGCCGGAAAGTACGATCTTGCCGGTGGTGAGCGCATAAGCCCTTTGTGAGATACGAAGCGCCATGCGCGAGTTTTGCTCGACGAGCAGAACACTCACTTTTTCATCTCGGTTGATGGCCACAATCGAACGAGCGATGTCCTGCACAAGCTTAGGTGCGACGCCCAGTGATGGCTCATCAAGAAGCAACAACTTAGGTTTTGCCATCAGCGCGCGCCCAATGACGAGCATTTGCTGTTCACCGCCGCTCATCGTACCTGCTGCCTGAGAATAGCGTTCTTTCAGACGAGGAAACCGACCCATCACCATTTCCAGCGTGTTGGCAATCTCTGCCTTGCTGGATCGCGTAAAAGCTCCCATCAGAAGATTGTCGCGCACGCTCATATAGGGAAAAACGCGACGTCCCTCGGGCACCATAGCGATACCCATTTCAACAATCGTATCGGAACGCGTTCCGTCAAGGCGGCGCCCTTCAAAGTAGATCTCGCCCTTGCGCAGTTTATTCAATCCCGTGATTGCTCGCAGGATCGAGGATTTTCCAGCACCATTTGCCCCAATCAGGGCTACTGTCTCGCCTTGGTTGACTGTCAGCGAAACGCCTTTGAGGGCGTAGACGTGATCATAATAGAGTTCAGCATCGTTGACTTTCAGAAGCTCTGTCATGATCAGTATCCAATCGTTTCATCTTCTGCGCCCAGATAGGCTTCGATGACTTTCTCGTTCTCCTGAATCTCCCTGGGCGTGCCTTCCGCAATCTTCTGACCGAAATTGATGACAACGATCCGGTCGGAGATATTCATGACGGCTGGCATATCGTGCTCAACGAGAAGAACAGTAACGCCGCGGTCCCGCACAGCGCGCACCATTTCCACTGCCTTGACAGTCTCGTCGTGGTTCATGCCCGCAAAAGGTTCATCAAGCAGCAGGATTTTAGGCTCTGTGGCTAGTCCAATCGCAATACCAAGTGCGCGCAGATGGCCATGCGGAAGGTTCTGCGCAACTTCGTTACGTTGGCTTCCAAGCCCCAGAAAATCCAGAACTTCGTCTGCAGAACGGCCGAATTCTTCCTGATCTTGCCGAGCAAGGCCTGTACCAAGGTAACATCCGAGGAAACTCGCCTTGGCACGCAGATGATGCCCGACAATGACATTGTCACGCACCGTCATGCCTTTGAAGATGGTTGTTTCCTGAAACGTACGGACCACGCCTTTACGGGCGACGATATGCGGAGCAAGGCCCGATATACGTTCACCGTTGAAGCGGACTTCACCTGTCGTCGGTGTAATAAACGAGGCGATCAGCTTGAAAAGTGTTGACTTTCCGGCCCCGTTTGGCCCGATCACCGACAGAATTTCCTTTTCCCTGACCGAGAATGAAACATCGTTGACTGCAACAAGTCCACCAAATCGCTTGGTCAGCCCTTTGACTTCGAGAAGTGCACTCATGATTTCGATCCTTTCTTGCCAGTCAGACGAAGGCTGAGCAGCCCGTTGGGCAGGAACAGCATTAGAATGATCAACAGGCTCGAGAAGATGAGGAGCTGGAACTTTCCAGTCTGGAAGAGGAAGTCCCAGCCAAAGTAGAGGACGAAAGTTCCTATAATCGGTCCGAAAACATAGCCAAGACCACCAAGGAAGCAGTTGAGCATGAAATTGACGGAGTCTGTAACGGTGAAGCTTGAAGGATAAATGGACTGAGAGATTGCCACAAACATCGCTCCACCAAGACCACCCAGAAAGGAAGAGATCGCATAGGCCAACACACGGAGATATGTGATGTTGACGCCAATAGATGAAGCAAGCTCTTCATTCTGTTGCAGCGACTGGCAAAGCCCACCGATACGCGAATGAATAAGCCGATAAAGACCGGCAAAGCAGAGCACCATCAGTACGACCGACACGTAATAGAAGGCGGCGCGTGGGTTCTGAAGCGTTGCGAAATCTGGCAGGATGTTCAGACCGAATATTGATATGCCGCCGGGCATCGGAATGCTGACCATACCTTTCGCACCGTTGGTGATTGGCAAGGCCATAGCAAGCAGACGCGCGACTTCTGTGAGCACCAGAGTAACCATGGCGAAATAAACGCCACGAAGCCGCAGGATCGGAATGCCGATAAGGATGCTGGCGAAGGCACAGAACAGACCGGCCAATGGCAGCGTCAGCCAGAATGATACGCCATATTTCACCATCAGAATGGCCGAAACATAGCCACCCATCAATGCATAGGCACCCTGACCAATATTAATGCGGCCGATATAGAAGGTAAGCCACACTCCACCGCTGACGATAGATAACAGAGCTACCGAAGTCAGCGTATAATAAAGGTCGCTACGCCCTGTTGTTTCAATAAGAAGCGGAATGCCAATTAGCACGAGTGCGAGAAAGGCAACGACGCCGAGAAGTTTTGTTGTCTTTGTCATGATTGCCCCCATCAACCCCAAGGTTTGCCCATAAGCCCGTTAGGGCGGAGGCTGAGGAAGACCATCAGCCCGGCAAAGATGACGAGATAAGTAATATCACCATAAGGACGCAGCACTGTGAGGCCCACCGACTCCAACATACCGAGGATGAAGCCACCGGCAATTGCACCGCTGACGACACCGGCGCCGCCAATCATCACCATCATGAAAGCCTTGATGGAAATGGCTCCACCAATGCCCGAATTAACCCCGGTAATGGCGACCAGCAAACCACCAACCAGACCGGCCAGCATTGCCCCCATTGCAAAACCGATCATGGAGTATCGGTCAACATTCACACCCATCAACTGAGCAGCCACACGGTCCTGGGCAAGCGCACGCATGGCGCGACCGGGTTTCGTGAATTGCATAAAGAGAACGAAAGCAGCAATGAAGACGATAGCAAGCACGCCGATCAACATGCGGTCATAAGGCATTATAAGCCAATCAGAAACGAAGACGCCGTTTATGATTTTTGGAACGCCGCGCTGCTTCTCACCAAAGAGCAATAGAATTATTGCGTCAAGAAAGAAGGCGACCGCCGCCGCAAGCAGCATCGTACTTTCATCTCTCAGACTTCGTTTGATAACGGGTCTGAATAAAAACTTTTCAATCAACGCGCCGACAATCATCAAAGTGACTGCAGAGGCTAACAACGCCACGACAAACGGCAAGCCGAGTTGACCATAGATCGTGTAGGTGACGAAACCTCCGAGCACATACATCTGGCCATGCGCGAAATTGAGGACGTTCATCAGTGCGAAGATCAGCGTCAATCCTAACGCGATCAGTGCATATTGCGCACCAAGATACAGCCCATTGGCTATAATTTGTTCCATGAAGACAGACTCCCCCTGTGGAGACAGGGCTAAGCCAACGCCTCCGTGACAGTTCTTTACGGTTGGGAGGCCTGATGCGGACGATATGGCACCGCATCAGGCTATTACTTTGAGTGCGGTTCGTTTAGTCGACCTTCGCCACGAACAGCGTTTCAAATTTTCCGTCCTTATACTCGGTCACGACCATCGGAATGCCGATCTGGCGTTTCTGGCCAAATGACGTTGTGCCGACATAAGTCAGCTTCGCGTCATCACCCTTCACAAAGGGGTTCTGTGCCGAGAACGTATCCATGGTCTTCATAAATTCTTTGACATTATCGATGGCGGCCGGATTGGCTTTGATCGTTTCGATAATATAGTCGAGTGCATAGACCTTGGTGTTGGACTCGTCATTATACTCGCCATAGGCTTTGGTGTAGCGATCAACGAATTCCTTCATGGTGTCAGACGCGATTTCCGGCGTCGAAGCACCACCTACGGAGATGAAGCCATTTGCAAGCTCACCCGCACCTTCTTCAAGAACTTTGGCATCCTGTGCGGTTTCAGTTGAAATGAAGCCTTCGTAGCCGAGTTCACGCGCGGCGCGGATCAGAAGTGGCGCATTGCCAGGTGCGACACCTGAAAGAACCAGAAGATCTGGCTTCTGCATGATGATTGGTGTCAGAACAGGTGTAAAATCGCGGGTATCGTTCTGATAAGCATCACTGGTCGAAACGACTTCAAGACCAAGAGCCTTGGCTGCCTCGATGCCGCTGTCGCGCTGGCTCAGTGGATCAGACTCATTAGCGGCGACGAACGCAACAGTCTTAATGCCCTTATTGTCCTTGAGATATTTATAGATCGCGGGACCCGACTGATAGTTCGCGATCATGCCCAGAACAGCATTGGATGCAGGCGGCGTGTAAAGTTCTTTCGGGAATGAATAAGGGAAATAGATAATCCCCTTGGACTCAGCGACAGGTCGCACAGCGGCGGCGCCGTCATCGACATTTGGCCCGACAACGTAGTGCACGCCTTCCTGAGCCATTTTTTCCATGCCGGCAATGGCGCGCTTGGGATCTTTCTGATCATCGAATGTGACGATATTGATCTTGTAAGTATCGTCACCGATCTTCACACCACCGGACTCATTGAGCCAGTCAGCGCGCACCTGCATCGAACGAACATTGGAAGTGCCCCACGATGCGGCCGGCCCACTGGTTACACCGACAAATCCGATTTTGAGTTCTTTGTCTGCTGCTTGGGAGGCATTGGCGGACATGAGCGCAAAAATTGAAACGGCGCCCAGCGCCGCAGTTTTGATAACTGCGCGTCTGTTAAACATTTTTATTCCCCTTGTTTAAATCACCCCTCTCTCGTTTGATGGAGAAGAGCATGATGGATTGAACGTCACATCTAAAAAATTGTCAACAATATTAATTATAATCATAAACAAAGAAACGAAGGGGTGATTACAATGCTTTCCGGCTGACGATCAAGTACTTCGATTATAACGGCTTGCACCTGACTGATGCCGATAAAAATGCTCGCCCAATCATGGGAACGACTTGCTTCAATATTAAATCGCGGAAACAGCTCTATCTGTTTGTTTTAACGCATTTGCCGGCCATAAAACCACTTCACACTTTTGGCTCAAATGCATTAGGGTCTTCTCTATTCGGCGTGTTG
>NZ_NNRK01000018.1 GCF_002252475.1 Brucella rhizosphaerae
CCATCTAGGGTGTTGTCACGTTAACTGGGCTACAGTTGCCTGCCTGACGGTTTGGGCGTAAATTTTGGCGATGCAGACATCAGTTATCATCTTCAAGCGTCACCGTTTTCCGCCACAGATTATTGCTCATGCGGTGTGGCTTTATCTGCGGTTCAACCTTAGTCTGCGTGAAGTTGAGGAAATGCTGCTTGAGCGTGGAATCGACGTATCATACGAGACAGTTCGTCGTTGGATCGCCAAGTTCGGCCCCCAGATCACACGCAACTTGCGGCGGCGTCAGGCGCGCCCCGGCGATATTTGGTATTTGGACGAAGTGGTCGTCAAATGCGCTGGAGAAAAATTCTGGCTTTGGCGTGCGGTGGATCAACATGGCTCCGTTCTCGAAGAAATCTTGCAGAAGCGGCGTGATAAAAGGGCGGCAAAGCGATTGCTTGTGGCGTTAATGAAGCGCTATGGCTTTGCTCCCAAACGGATCATCACCGATAAGCTCCGCTCCTACGGTGCAGCAAAGGCAGAAGTGGCACCCGGCCTTGACCATTGGTCGCACAAGGGCCTCAATAATCGGGCCGAAAATAGCCATCTGCCGTTTAGGAAACGGGAGCGAACCATGCAAGGTCATCGGTAACCTGGAGCGTTGCAACGGTTCGTCTCCATGCACTCAGCGACCCGCAATTGTTTCTCTGTTCCATCTCGTCGCCGAGCCGCACACACAATTCGCTACCATCGCCTCGAAGCTTTCGATGCATGGAAAATTGCGGCCTGTTTCGCCTGAATATCTACGAGCCCCTGGCCTTTCCGGCCAGAGAAACTTAACGTGACAACACCGCATCGGCTTAGGGGCCCGCCTCATGCCTCGACCGTCTTCAAATGGGGGTGCGCCGCACCTACTCGATAAATTCGACCACGACGCCCGGCTTGACCATTCCAGCCAGTTCCTCGACGTCCCAGTTGGCTAGCCGAACACATCCATGCGAGCCAACCTTGCCGATAAGCTCGGGTTCAGGCGTGCCATGAATCCCGTAGGTCGGCTCCGTCAGGTCGATCCAGACTGTTCCGACAGGACCGTTCGGCCCGCTCGGCAGTTCAAGGATCTTCTTGTTGCTGCCCTGCTGGAAATTGATTTTTGGGTTGTAGGTATAGGTCGGCATCCGCGAGACGCCCTTGACCTTGTGTGTACCGGCTGGAGAGGGTGAATCCTCGCTGCCGATCGTCGCTGGATAGACCGCAAGCAATGCGCCGTCTCCGGCGAAAGCGAAAACCTGCGCCAGTTTGCGATGAACCTCGATCCGCTTGACCGATCCGGTCCTGGCAGCGCCGGGAATGGCGACAGCGATCGTTTCGCCCGGCTTGAAGGCCGCCGTCGGATTGAGGGCTTTGATCAGCGCGATATGCATGTGGAAACGTTCGGCCAGCTTCTCGGCAATGCTGGTATAGTCGAGATGCTCCATCCTCGCCTGATCGGCATAGTCTTTTGGAATGCTCTCGACGATATCCTTTCCGTCTTCTTGCGTGATGGCATAGGCCTGGATGGCCGGTGCATCATCCGCCAAACGGCTAAGTGCGTCGGGATCGAGCTTCCCATCGACTGGCAGACGTTGAAGCGCTTCGAAACCGGCAATCGCTTTCGTCAGGTTGTCGCCGAAATAACCGTCGATGACACCCGGCGATGAACCAGCCCGGTCGAGCAGGACCTGTAGATGCACGATGGCTGGATTGGGCTCAGTCTGTTTGTCCGCTGGCGTCTCGATCGGAAGGGAAGCGATCGCCGCGGTATTGACGGCTTGTGCGTCGATCGGCGCTGCAAAGGCTGGGGAACAGAGCATTAGAGCGGCGGTCAGTGAAAGGTACCGAAGGGCATTCTGCATGGGCTACCGATAAATTGGGGAGAGCCTCCACATCGGTGGATGGAGAGGCTTCATTTGATAGAGGTTACGCAAGGAAGAGGCCGCCCTTTCCGGCGGCCTTCATCTTGTCAAATCGTGCGGCGAGTGGTGGTTTCGGCCAGAAGCAACGCCTTCTTCGTGCCGTAGGAACCGCCGAACCAGGCCGCCACAGCCCCGAGCAGGAGGGCGAAGAAGCCCAGGATCGCGCCGGCCGACACTGCCTTGGTGGCCGTCTGCGCCGCCTCGAGCGCCTGCTGCTTGGCCGCAGCAACATTGTCGCGATAGGTCTTCTCGTACTGCTCGACCTGGGTGCGAGCCTGATCGAGCGGGATATTCTGCGCTTTTGCGATCGCATCAGCGGCGCGATTGCGGGCATCCGCAGCCTTCGTCTGGTCACCGGTCACCGCAGCTTGGACCGCCGAAACGGCGGCATCTCGCAGGGCTGCCGGATCGTTGCCGCCAGACGCGTCACGGATCTGTTGCTCGATCCCGGCCATCGGGTTTGCAGAAGTCGCAAGGGCAGGGGCTGCCGACGTGGCAGCGGTCGCGGCCGTCTGGCCGACACCGCCGACAATGCTCGACAGACCGCTGAACGCGCCGCCGATGAGGGCACCGACCGACGTGGTCAGCAGGTAGAGGATGACAAGAGTGGTAACAGCCCAGGTGGTTACGCCCTGATACCCGCCGGTCGAGCGGCTCGGACGTCCGGAAAGGCGGCTGGCGGCATAACCGCCGACGAAGGAAGCAATGATACCGGCCACAACGAACCACGCGCCACCGGCAATGGAGAAGGTGCTCGCATTCGGGTTGTCGTAGGTTGCCGGATCGATCACGGCGGCGCCAATGCCCACGCCTAGAAGATTGAGGAGAAACTGGACGGCAAGCGCCAGAACGACCCCGGCGAAGATCGCGCCCCAAGACACCTTGTGCAATGTGGCTGTAAGGGAGGGGTCGACGTAAGCCGCTTCGCGCGACACGTGGACTGAGACAGGTTCGGTCATGGTGCATCCTCTTCATCACGGGAATGTGAGTGCCATACTAACGCCGCAATCGCCGTTCGGTTCCCGTCCAGCAGGATACAAAAAAGACCGGCGATGGGATCGCCGGTCTCTGCTGCAGTTACATCGAACGAACCGCCTTGATTAGTCCTTGCGGACAACACTGTCGGATCGTTCATCTTCGACTTCCACCTCGGTGCGGCGAACGCTGTCGCTGATGGTTTCCTCGCGCTGCTCGGCGGTCTTGCGCAGTGCGATCTCTTCGACAACACGCGCATCCTTAGAGACGACTGCCTCTTCATGACGTTCTTCTGCCTCAATCGTGCGGTCGACGAAGGCGTTTTCCGTTCCAGTCACCGGGCGATCGACGGCGCGGCGCTCGATGCTGACGTTTTCGTCGCGCAGCGATACCTGTTCGCTGACAGGATTTTCGACCACGTAAGAACGGACACGCACGCGGCCATGATTGAGGTCACGCTTGCCGACGCGAAGCTCTTCCTCGACCACCGGGATAACCTCTTCACGGCCAGCCTCCAGAGCTGCCGTTCCGGTTGCGCTGGCACGATTGGCGGAGGCGCCATACGAACTCACGGTCTCCTGCTGGTTCCACCCTTCCGAGCGCCAGCTCTCTGCGCGCTGATCGAGATCGATGCTGCCCTCGTCATCGAGGATATCGATAACCTTGTCATAAGAGGCGGCGGTGACGTTGCTGACCGTCACAAGATAGCCACCGCGGCGAAGACCTTCGGAATAGACGGCGCGGTCCTCGTCGGGAAAGAAGAAGTCTTCCAGCTTCTCCCAGAAGCCCTTTGGACTTGTCGCGGTTTGA
>NZ_NNRK01000019.1 GCF_002252475.1 Brucella rhizosphaerae
TTTATGAGTCTACGCTCTAGTGCTTGATCTCTACAAGCAGATCCCGCCCACGCGCATCACCGATCTCTTGTTGGAAACGGATGCAGCGACTGGCTTCACGGAAGCGTTCACGCATCTGCGCACCGGAGCGCCTTGCGCTGACCGGATCGGGCTGATGAACGTCATCCTTGCGGAGGGGGTCAATCTCGGCCTGCGCAAGATGGCCGACGCGACGAACACCCACACTTTCTGGGAGTTGATCCGCATAGGGCGATGGTATGTCGAAGGCGAAGCCTACGACCGGGCGCTGGCCAAGGTTGTCGAAGCGCAAGCGGCGTTACCCATGGCCCGGTTTTGGGGCATGGGTACGTCGGCTTCGAGCGATGGTCAGTTCTTTGTCACCACAGAGCAAGGTGAGGCCATGAATATGGTCAACGCTAAATATGGCAATACCCCGGGCCTGAAAGCCTACAGTCATGTCTCGGATCAGTATGCGCCGTTCGCAACCCAGGTGATTCCTGCAACGGCGAGCGAAGCTCCATACATCCTCGATGGTCTGCTTATGAACGATGCCGGTCGCAATATCCGCGAGCATTTCACCGACACGGGTGGCTTTACCGATCACGTATTTGCCGCATGTGCCATTCTCGGCTACCGCTTCGCCCCGCGGATCCGCGATCTTCCGTCCAAGCGGCTATATGCATTCAATCCTTCGTCCGCGCCGACGCATTTGAAGACCTTGATTGGCGGAAAGATCAATCAGGCCATAATCGAGCGGAATTGGCCTGATATCTTGCGCATCGCCGCTACGATTGCCGCTGGAAGCATCGCGCCCAGCCAAATCTTGCGTAAGCTCGCTTCCTATCCGCGGCAGAACGAACTGGCCACGGCCTTGCGCGAGGTCGGCCGCATCGAACGCACCCTGTTCATGATCGACTGGATTCTGGATGCCGATCTGCAACGCCGCGCCCAGATAGGGCTCAACAAGGGCGAGGCACATCACGCGCTGAAGCGGGCCATCAGCTTCCATCGCCGGGGCGAAATCCGCGATCGTTCCGCCGAAGGCCAGCACTACCGAATCGCTGGCATGAACCTGCTCGCGGCAATTATCATCTTCTGGAACACCATGAAGCTGGGTGAAGTCGTCGCTAACCAGAAACGCGATGGAAAACTGATATCGCCCGATGTTCTGGCTCACGTCTCACCTCTCGGATGGGAGCACATCAATCTCACCGGAGAATATCGCTGGCCAAAGTCTTAGCGTAGGATTCCGCCCCCTCCTGCAAACGACCCCTTGCGCCCTCTCTGCCATCTTCAGCCGTTTGACCGAGGCCTGTCGTCCATTTGCCATTTTCGTAATCCCTGTTTGTTTCCTTGACCGGACAATGACGGAACGCCTCGTGCTCCGCAATGAGGGAATACGCGCTTCAGATGTCACCTTCCACTCAGCTCAATCGCTCCTTTACTTCATCGAAGTTGAACAATATCGAAGCATTTGTATGGCTCTATTGCGCCAAATGGCGCAGAAACATAGAGAAAAATTTGTGTTTTCAGAAGGTTACGAGATGCTTGCGGTGCTCACCGTGTTCCGGTGCTGAGGTACTCCCCTGTTCTCCCGCTGCTCCTGGGATTATCAAGGGGTGTAATAGGAGAGCTTTCACGCGAGAAATTAAACTTTACGAGCCAACAATTCTGTTGCCGATCGGGAGTGTCCGGTCTTTTGTGTATTTGTGAAATGGTCCATGCTTCATTGAAAGCATCGAAGAGGCTCAGGAATTCGCTACACAATGGCTCTGGACGTATAACAACGAACGGCCCAATATGGGTATCGGCGGCATAACCCCTACACAGAAACTGAAAATGGCTGCGTAAATTCTACTGTCGCACCCCGCTAAAAATGGGGGGATTACCCTCCCATGGAACTTTAATACGTCAAGCTAAGAAACATGTGCAACGCAGCGAACGCTTACGGATCTCCTCCGCCCGTTCCCAACTCACATAACCTTCATGTGCATCCGGGATCAGTGCCAGCCATTCATCACGTGTTTTGCGACGAATTCCAGACTGACCATCGTATCGGGGCACCGATCGACTCTTACCATACGCGTACGCGCCACCGTAGATCGGATTCGCAATCATTCTATGGATCGTTGCATAATTTGGCCTGCGCCAAATGACATCGCCATCAGTGCGCCTGACCGGCAGTTCCAAGCTCTGCTCAAGAAACCATAGCAGGGCTTGTCGTGCACTGCCAAGTTCGGCAACTTTATTAAACACAAGCGTGATGGCGTCCTGAGTACGCCGGTCGGGATCCTTCTCAATCCTGTCCCCGGCCTTTATGAAACCGACCGGAACGTTGACGACGAGTTCACCGCGGCGAGCCTTCTCATAGCGGGCTGAAAGGGAACGCTGACGCAATAGGTCGAGCTCATACTCGTTGAGACGTAAGCGTACGCTGATCCCCACCTTCCAATTACGGTTCTGATTGTCGCATTAGACTTTTGAGATGATCAGGACGGAGTTTCTCCATGGACACTTGTGTGGTTGCCGTCCGTGATGCAAGAAGTTTCTTCTGGTGGGAGGTGTGATCGAGTGCGGTCTTGTGTCAGGCCTCAGTGTGCGGCATTCTTCAAGCCGCGCGGCCGGTATGGTGATCAGCGGATCAGCTCCCAATCTACATTCCGAGCTCGATGGCTCTACGTATCCAACTGGTTTCGCCGTTCCGGATCAATCGATCATGCGCCCATTCAGGTCGTCGTCTTCTCGCACCTCCTAACCGAACTTGACTTTGAAGGTCAGCGAATCTTACACTGCCTCGGCCAAGGCCGGATCTCTATAGTCTTCCATTTTTGTGAGCATGGCCCAAATCCCTCGCGCCATCTTGTTTGCCAGAGCGATAGCAACAAGCATTCGTGGCTTTCTCGTCAGCATCCTCGAAAGCCAGCTACCCGCCTTGGGCGGTTTGCGGCTTGCCCAATTCACCCGTGCCATTGCGCCTATGATTAACAGCCGGCGGATGTCAGCTTGACCTGCCTTGGAGATCCGCCCAAGCCGCTCTTTGCCACCAGATGAGAACTGTCTCGGGACTAGACCTAACCACGAAGCGAAGTCGCGGCCGCGCCGGAAGCTCTTGTTTGGTCGGCGCAAAGGCTTCGATGGCCACCGCAATCATCGGCCCGACGCCGGGCATCGTTTGAAGCCGTCGTGCTGACCTGCTGTGTTTAGCAAGCTCCGTGAGCTTGTTTGTTTTCTCGGCAATACGGACCGTCTTCTCACTGATCTGAGCAATCAAGTCACGGCACTCCTCCCGCACAATCAGGGCAAGTCAATCTCTGGATTATCGAGGATGATATCAATGCGCTTAATGTTTTCGATGCCAGGCGGAACGACTTGGCCGAATTCGTAGAGAGTAGCCCGCAATGCGTTGATTAACTCAGTGCGTTGACGAACGACACGGTTCCGTGCCCTGAACAGTACTGCGTGCGCCTGTTGCTCGGGTGCCTTTGGTTCCACAAAGCGCATCTCGGGTTGGCGCGCCGCAATGACGATGGCTTCCGCATCAGTTGCGTCGTTTTTCTGTCGCTTCACGAACGGGCGGACATACTGTGGTGCAATCAACTTTACGTCGTGACCGATTTTTGCCAGTTCGCGTGCCCAGTAATTGGCACTTCCGCAAGCTTCTAATACCACCAAGGCGGGTGGTTGAGTCGACATGAAGCGGAGAAACTGTCCCCGCGACAATTTCCTTCTAAATGCGACCTCGCCAATTACCGACGCGCCGTGAACCTGGAAAACATTCTTTGCTAAATCAACCCCGATAATCGTATTCATTTTTCCTTCCTCTTCACTCGGTTGTAGGCATAGAACTCGTACATGTTACTATGCCGCAGGAGGAGGACGGCAACCACCCCATCTACATTGGAGGTTCTACGAGTTGGTGGCGGAAGCTGCGGGAACCGAAAGTGGCCGGATGAGGTGAAGGCGCGGATTGTGGCAGAAACGCTGCTGCCTGGCGCTACGGTGAGTTCTGTTGCGCGTCGGCACGGTTTGCTTGCAAATCATGTATCGACGTGGCGGACTCTTGCGAAAAAGGGGCAGCTTGTGTTGCCTGCGCCAGAGGATCCGGTGGAGTTTGCAACCTTAATGGTTGGGTCGACCACTAGAGCGAATCCGTTTTATGTTGGGTCATAACCGCAAGCTGCAAAGTAGTTAGCGCACTCGGTTGGTTCGAACAATGTTATGACTTGGCCGACGGCATCCCACAGCGCTTCGACAGTGCGTTCGGCTTTTGCACGCAGATGTGCTTTGAGTTTCGAGAACGCCATCTCTATTGGGTTGAAATCGGGACTATAGGGCGGCAGATACCGTAGTTGCGCACCTGCCTCCTCAATCGCTTCTCGTATTCCGACAACCTTATGAGCAGGCAAATTGTCCATGATTACGATGTCACCGGGGGTCAGTGTCGGCACGAGCACTTGTTCGATATAAGCACGAAAGGCGTCGGCATTCATTGCACCATCCAGCACCATGGGTGCTGTCATGCCTGAGAGGCGGAGCGCACCGGTAAACGTCGTTGTTTTCCAGTGACCATGTGGGATGCCTGCGTGGCATCTTTCGCCTCGCGGGCTGCGCCCACGCAACCGCGCCATCTTCGTATTCAGGCCCGTTTCGTCGATAAAAACGAGCCTTTCAGGATCAAGCTCAAGCTGGCTTTCAAACCACGCCTCACGCCTCCTCATTAGGTCTGGCTGTTCCTGCTCCAATGCATGTGCGGTCTTTTTTTGTAAGTAAAGCCACGAGCCCGTAACCAGGTATTCAAAGCACTCCGCACAATCTGGAGGCTGCGCTCTTGAGCCAGACGGGCAACCATTTCGTTGAGCGTGACGTCTTTGCGCTCTTCAATCATACCCACGATAAAATCTTCATGGGCATCAAGTCTTGAACCGCGTCGTCGACCCGGACGCCGTGCTTCCAACTCACCATCGCGCGCACGAGAAACCCAGCGGATCGCTGTCGCTGCGGACACCCCGAACCGTACACCCGCATTGCGTGCCGACAATCCTTCGTTTGCAGCCTTCAAAACGCGTGATCGCAAATCACTGCTTAATGCTCGTCCCATCAAAAGCCTCCATAACTGGAAACCTTGAATCAGACAGATCGCCGATTGTCACTTCAAAATCGATTCAGTGTTCAAAGGATATGCTCTAGGTTTCATCGACGTTCCATTTTCGAGAAACTTGGCGTTTCTTGCGGTTGAAGCGATCAAGCAACTTTGGACTGAAATATTGCGTCCAACGGTGGACTGTCGAATGGTCGAGATCAATACCGCGTTCAGCCATCATTTCCTTCAAATCGCGCAAGCTCAGATTGTAGGAAAGGTACCACCCACCGCACACAAAGTAAGATTACTGACTTATCGAAATGACGGCCCTTGAACATCACATAATCCCGGCTTGCTTGAAAACCGGATCATACATCAGCGATCGTTGACGAAAAGTTTGCAACAGATGGGGTATTCGGCTTGAGCCCATCCCCGGAGGTTGGATGCAGGGGTGCTGCGCTTCGAGCTGATGATAAAACGTGGTCTGTTTGGAACAGCCACAAGCATCAGGAAAGGAAGCGCAGCATGAAACATTATGCCGGATTGGACGTCTCGTTAAAAGAGATCTCGATATGCGTCCTGGACGAAGCGGGTACGATCTGCCGCGAGATCAAAGTCCCCAGCCACCCGGATGACCTCGTTCAAACCTTGAAGAATCCCGCGTGGCAATTCGTTCGGATCGGACTTGAAGCCGGGCCGTTGTCGCAATGGCTATTCAGCGGATTGGCGGCGGCGGGCTTGCCGGCGACTTGCATTGAGACCCGACATGCGAAGGCATTCCTGAAAGCGCAGGTGAACAAAACCGATCGTAACGATGCGCGCGGCATCGCGCAGATGATGCGGGTCAGCCTGTTCCGGCCCGTGCATGTCAAGACGTTGGCGAGCCAGCATCGCCGGGCGCTGCTGACAGCCCGCAAATTGCTGCAGGAAAAAGCCATCGCCATCGAGAACGACATCCGTGGCTTGCTGCGCAACTTTGGGCTCAAGGTTGGCATCGTTGGAACGGTAGGGTTCGACGATCGTATCCATGAGCTTGTTGACGATACACCGGACCTCGGCGAGATCATGGAGCCTTTGCTGGCGGCACGGCAAAAGCTGCGAGAAACATTCACGGCTCTTCACCGCAAGCTGCTGTCGATCGTCCGGGAAGACGAGACCTGCCGACGTTTGATGACGATTCCCGGTATCGGTCCGGTTACCTCGCTTGCGTTCACCAGCACTATCGATGTCCCGGCGCGCTTCAGCAACTCCCGTGCCGTCGGCCCGGCACTGGGATTGACGCCGGTGCTCAACCAATCTGGCGAGAGCCATCGCGTTGGTCGCGTTTCCCTGTGCGGTGATGGCATGATGCGGGCCCTGCTCTACGAAGCGGCCCAGGTCATGTTGAGCCGGGTGAAGAAATGGTCATGGCTGAAAGCCTGGGCGATGAACGTCGCCAAACGGCGCGGACGGCAAAAGGCCATCGTTGCACTCGCACGCCGGCTGGCGGTGATCATGCATCGCATGTGGAGCGATGGCACCGAATTTCGCTGGACAAGGGAAAGCATGTCCGCAGCTGTCTGAACAGACTGACGGGAAGGAGATGATAAAGTTCCGCCTGCCGGTGGAAAGACGTCCTTCGCGGGACGATGGATGAGGTGAGTTCGCTTGGGTTCTTGTATCGATCGCATCATCGCGGTCAGGACGCGCAACAGATTGGGCCGCCTCATTCTACTGATCCCATAATGGGAGGGCCAAAGAGCCGATCCCGAAGAGAAGCAAGGGCCCGCGAAAGACGTTAATCACCAGCCGAGCGGAAAGCTCGAAAGCGCTTGACCTCAACACGCCGAATAGAGAAGTTCCCTCCATCCTGGCTCCTTTTGACCTACAAGGTCCCACCCGAGCCGGCCGCCAAGCGCATCGCGTTATGGCGCCGGCTCAAGGGCATGGGCGCGGTCTATCTGCAGAACGGCGTGTGCCTCCTGCCGAAGACCGACGATCATGTCCGACGGCTCAAGATGCTGGAGAACGACGTGGCGGAGATGGGCGGTGAAGCCGTGATCCTGGAAACAGTCGCCCTCGACCGCGCCCAGGAAGACAAGGTGATCAACCGCTTCAAGGCCGATCGCGACGAGCAGTATCGTGAGTTCCTTGGCCGCTGCGCCGATTTCGAGGCCGAGATCGCCAAGGAGATCGCGATCAACAAGTTCACCTATGCCGAACTGGAGGAAGAGGACACAGACCTCAAGAAGCTTCAGGGATGGCTCGAGAAGATTAGCAAGCTCGACTTTTACGGCGCGACATTGGCCGAAGAGGCCTCAGAGCGGCTGCGCGCCTGCGAGGCGCTGCTCGACAGCTATGCCCAGCGCGTCTTCGACGCCCACGACGAGAACCGCTGAAATGAGCGACCAGGCCGGGAAGCCAACAATCACCGTCGAAAAAACGTCTTCTGCCGAAACCCGTCGCGGTATTCCGGCAGGCATCTGGGCGCTAGGCTTCGTCTCCCTGCTGATGGACACCTCCTCGGAAATGATTCATGCGCTGCTACCCGTCTATATGGTGGCGGTGCTCGGTACGTCGGCGCTGGCCGTCGGCATCATCGAGGGGATTGCCGAAGCAACCGCCTCGATCACCAAAGTGTTTTCAGGCGCGCTTAGCGATTGGCTTGGCAAACGTAAGTTCCTTGCAGTTCTCGGTTATGGCCTTGCCGCCTTCACCAAGCCGATCTTTCCTCTGGCTTCTTCGCTCGACTGGCTGATCGCAGCCCGCTTTATCGATCGGGTCGGAAAGGGCATTCGCGGCGCACCGCGTGACGCGCTCGTCGCCGATATCGCGCCGCCGGAGCTGCGCGGCGCGAGCTTCGGCCTGCGCCAGTCGCTCGATACGATCGGAGCTTTTGTCGGGCCGCTCCTCGCTATCGGTCTGATGTGGCTCACCGCGGATCACTTCCAAACGGTTTTCTGGATCGCTGTCATTCCGGCGTGTGTGTCCTTGGTGCTCATCATCGTCGCCGTCAGGGAGCCGGAGCGCCCGAAGGCATTGCGCAAGGTTCGGATGCCCTTGCGACGTGAGGAACTGCGCCGTTTGGATGCTGTTTACTGGTGGGTCGTGGTGATTGCCGCGGTCTTCAAGCTGGCTCGATTCAGCGAAGCGTTTCTCGTCCTCCGCGCGCAATCGATAGGCCTGCCGCTCGCGCTGATTCCGGTTGTGATGGTCGTCATGAGCCTCACCTATTCGCTCTCGGCCTATCCGATTGGCATCCTGTCTGATCGCATGGACAAGGTGATGATCCTGATCGTCGGACTGGTTCTGCTGGTTCTGGCAGATGTCGTGCTGGCGTTTGCGTCCAGCATTGTCGCGGTCGCAATTGGCGTCGTACTCTGGGGCCTTCACATGGGCTTCACCCAGGGCCTGCTTTCGACGCTTGTCGCCGAGACCGCGCCGTCGGAACTGCGCGGTACCGCCTTCGGCATGTTCAACCTGATCTGCGGTTTGGCCCTACTCGCCGCCAGCATCATCGCGGGAATCTTGTGGGATGCTGCCGGACCCCAGGGGACATTTCTGGCGGGCGCGGGCTTCGCGACGCTGACCGTACTGGGGTCTCTATGCTTTCGAGGACGACTAAAGTCAAAATATTGAATTGAACCCGATGATTCAGCCAAATAAAGTAAAAATGCGGAATTCCCTATGCGGATACCGAATCACAACATCGGAAACAAAATGAAGACAATTTCCGAACTCGGGAAATTTCAACAGAAACGCCGCATAGCAATCGGCGTTGTTATGATTCTTTTGATCATCGCTTTGCTTTTTGTTCGCTCATCCTCCACGGGGCGATTTCATGAGTATCTGGAGGCCGTTGGCCTGAGTCTGATCGTCGCGGCTATTATTGGGCGAATGTGGTGTACTCTTTATATCGGTGGGCGCAAAGGCGCCGAGATTGTACAAAGTGGTCCATACTCGGTATCACGCAATCCACTCTACGTTTTCAGTGCTATCGGCGCCGTGGGAATTGGAGCGCAAACGGGAAGTATAATCATTGCGGTTGGTTTCGGTGTCATATGCTACCTGGCCTTTATGATTGTTATCCGAACAGAGGAGAATTTTTTACGGACTAGTTTCGGAGAGGTATATGATACTTACTTCGCACAAGTTCCAAAGTTTTTCCCGGATTTCTCGTTGTTTCACGATGAGAACGAACTCGTTGTCAAACCGGAGCGGATATATCGAACATTTACAGACGGGCTCGTCTTTTTCGTAGCCTATCCGTTCTTCGAATTTATCGAATATCTTCAGTATTCCGGGACTTTGCCAATACTGATGCATATATATTGAGGCGATTGCATCAGATTATTCCGTTGGCAGGACATTATGAGGATATGGCATTGCAACTCTACGATCTCGATGCCGCCGCGACCCGCGCCGTCAACAGCCTTGTCGGAGCTAGCGCCTCGGTCGATTTCCTGATGATCTGGGTGTCCGCCATCGGTGTGCCGCTGCTCGTGCCGGCGGTCGCCGCGCAATGGTGGCGAGGATCGGATAGGCCGCACAACAGACACGTTCTCGTCGCGACGGGGCTCTCTTTCCTGCTCGGCCTTGCTATCAATCAGCTTATCCTGCTGTTTGTTCATCGCATGCGACCCTATGACAGCGGCATCTCCCATCTGCTGATCAGCCCCAGCGCCGATCCGTCATTCCCTTCCGATCATGCGACCGCGACCTTCGCCATTGCGGCGGCTTTTCTGTTACACGGGATGCGGCGCACGGGACGGTGGTTCCTCGCGGCGGCTGTGCTGGTGGCGGTCTCCCGCGTCTATATCGGCACGCACTATGTGAGCGACGTCCTCGGCGGAGCCGCGACGGGTATCGTCGCCGCTATATTGGTCCGCGCGCTCTACCGGGAGGGGACACGCCTTGATCGGTTCGTCACCTCCGTCCTTTAGAGGAGCGCGGGATGGTGGCGTCCTTCTTTTCCGCCGTTACCGCGTTCATCGCGGCGCATCCGCATTTGGCCTATGCGGCGGTGCTTCTGTTGGCGCTGTCGGAATCCATACCCGTCATCGGAGTTTTTATTCCAGGCACCGCCGCAATCCTGGCAATCAGCGCACTGGTACCCAGCGGCATTGTAAAACTCTGGCCGCTGCTCGGCGCGGCCTCCGCCGGGGCAATCATCGGCGACGGCCTCTCGTTCTGGATCGGCCATCGCTATCACCGCGAGATCCTTGAACGATGGCCGCTCAACCGACATCCGGACCTCATCACGCGCAGCGAGGCATTTTTCGCGAAGCACGGCGACAAAAGCGTCTTTATCGCCCGATTCACACCGGGCGTGCGCGCCTTCGTCCCCCTGATCGCCGGCATGTTAGGGCTGTCGGTGCGGCGGTTCTACGTTGCCAACATCCTGTCCGCGCTGGTGTGGGCGCCGTCCCATGTTTTGCCCGCTGTGTTCGTCGGCGCTGCTTTCAGCATGTTCGGCGCGGCCGCCAAACCCCTCACTGTTCTGGTTGTTCTCATCGTTGTCTTCATCTGGGTGCTGCTCCGTCTCGCCCGGTTCGCCCTGCGCCAAGGTCCGACGCTTGCATCGGCTCTGTCGGGCTGGCTTCGGCACCGCACGGCCATGAGCCACTCCCGGTGGGGTCGCTTCGCGCTGGATCTTCTCGATCCGTCGCGTCCCGACGCCCGAGGACTGGCGCTCCTCGCCGTGTTGCTGATCGGCTCCGCCTGGCTGTTCTTCGGCATTCTCGAAGATGTCGTCAGTGGCGACCCTCTCGTACGCGCCGATAACGCGATCTACCAGGCACTCCAGGATCTGCGAACCGTTCCGGGCGATTCCGTAATGCTGATAACCACCGAGCTTGGCGATACGGTGGTCGTGATGACGGTAACGATCGCCGTGTTTCTATGGCTTGCCTGGAGACGGGCATGGCGTCCAGCGGCCTACTGGCTGGCGGCAGTTGGCGGTGCATCCGTGCTCAACACGGTCATAAAAGTCACGCTCCATCGCGCCCGGCCGACCGAGTTGTTCTACACGGGCTGGAGCGCATTTTCCTTTCCCAGCGGCCACAGCACAGTCAATCTCGCCGTCTACGGCTTTCTCGCTTTCCTGATCGGACGTGAACTTCGTCCGATGTGGCGCCTTCCGGTCGCTTTGACCGCTCTATCCTTTGCACTGCTGATAGCGTTCTCGCGCGTCTATCTGGGCGCTCACTGGTTCTCGGACGCGGTCGGGGGGCTTGCCTTCGGTACGGCCTGGCTGGCAGTGCTCGGATTCTTCTACATGCGAAAGCCGGCAAAATCAGTCGGCGCGACGTCATTGATGGTGATCGCCGGCGCGGCACTCGCGCTAGCCGGGGGGTTGAACGTCTATCGACATCACTCTCTCGATGTCGAACGCTATGCCGTAAACCGAGCGACCCCCACGATGATGGCCAACGACTGGTGGACGTCAGGTTGGCAACGGCTGCCGCCCAGGCGGATCGATCTGACCGGCGAGATCGAAGAGCCCTTCACGATCCAGTGGGCGGGAGACCTTTCTGCAATTCGACAGGATTTGCTGAGCAAGGGATGGCGTCTGCCCGCGCCATGGGCGTCATCCAGGATACTGGGTTGGCTCTCCGCGAAGACAACTCCTGTCGAATTGCCGGTTACCCCTCATCTCGCCAGCGGAAGGCTGCCGAGCTTGACGCTCGTCCTGCAAAACGGAGCTGCACCGAACAACACTCGGTTCGTGCTCCGGCTTTGGGATGCAGATATCAACCTCATGGGAGAAAAACTCGCACCGGTCTGGATCGGTTCGGTCGTGCAGGAACAGATCGAGCGGCCGCTGTCGCTATCCTCTGCTGTCTCAACCCAGGCCGATGCCAACACGCCGCGCGACATTCTGGCACAAATGCTTGGATCAGGGCGTATTGCGGTACGCCCCGACGCTGAAGCGAACACGGATTGGGACGGAGGGGTTCTGCTGCTGCGAACAGGATTTTAACGCCGAGGCGCTTAAGGGAGTGGCGGCCCCAAGCTAAGCCAAGAACCCACCATCGACCGCACATCCCTGTCCCCATGACCATGGTCTACACGGGAACTCAGAGGTCAAGGAAAGCGTGTCCTCAGATTGGCCTAAGCTTTCGCTGGCATGCCCAGGTCAGAGCTCCGAAGCCGAGACAGGCGTACAAGGACAACCATAGCCACCATTCAAGTACAGGCTGATAATCGGGCAAGGAACCTTCTTGCCATTCGATCAGTGCCAGATTGGGAGCCAAACCGCACACCGCCATAATCGTCACGGCAATCACCACACCGACGATTGTTGGTGCGCTCGCCCGCATGACGGCGCCATCGATGCTGCGAGCCTTCAAAGGTGTGCCGATCATTTTTGCAGCCAGGCGATGGCGGGGCGGGTCCATCGACGCCTCGCGCTCGCTCAAGGGAAAGCCAAATCGCGCAAAAACAATCTGGATAATCGGAACGACAACGACGGCGATCATTGAGGACGCCATCACGTCACTGATGTAGTGCGCAGTCGTGATGAAGCGCGTGCATGCCAGAATGGCTGCGCCAGCAAGCGCCAGGCTGCGGTAACGCGGAAAGATCAGGGCCAAAGCGACGCCCGCTGCCACCGCACAGGCGGTGTGTCCCGACGGGAATGAATTATATTCGTGCCCGAATCTGAAAAAAAAGAACTGAAAAATATCCTGATTGAACAACAATTCTGGCCGAGCGCGACCAAATACGACTTTGAGAACATCGACGATAATGCCGGTCGATGCAACGCTCGTTAAAACGAAAAGTGACCTGGAAGCATAAAGTGGATTCTTCCACATGAACCGGAACAGTATGAACAGAGCGGCAGCCGGGACGATGAACCAGTAGGCTTTGCCGAAGTCTGTCAAAAATCGCGCAATATGCACCAGTGTCGCGTCACGCTGACTTGCAAAGAACAACGCAACAGGACGATCAACCAGCTCCTCCAGCGCATGGAGCTGGACTACCGTTGCCAGAAGAGCTGATAAGGCTGCGCCGGCCAATACCCATTTTTCTAGAGTTCGGGAAAGTGCTTGTGCTGACGCCTGCATTCGGACTGTCCTCGGCGATATTGGTGTTGAAGCTGGCAGACGATCACATAAGGCCGGGCCGCTCCTCAAAGTCCCTCCTCGGCAATAGCAAGCTTCTCGCCTTCGCCGGGGGCTGCCATCTTTTTATCCTCATCAACGTCAGCGAGTTCCTCGCCCTCGTGCCGAACGCTCATGAAGATGACGATTGCAACAATTGCGGCGAGGAAGATCGCGCTGGTGATGATCGTGCCGAGGCCGAAACCGCCATACTGCGCGGGCTGGGACATCAGGTCGCCGAAGGAGGCGCCGAGAGGCCGGGTCAGGATATAGACCAGCCAGAAGCCGAGGATCGCGTCGAGGCCGAGGAAAAAATAGCCGATGCTGAGCGAGAGGATGATCATCCCGAACAGGACGCCGGTCGCCAGATAGCCCAGCGCGAATTGTTCCGCCACCAGATCGCCGGCGGCCGTCCCAAGCGCGAAGGTGAACAGGATGGCCAGCCAGTAAAAGGCCTCACGCCGCCCGGTGTAGATGGAGTGGATCGAAAGCGTCCCTTCGGCTCTGAACCAGAGCAGGAACGTCAGCGCCAGGGCGACCGAGAACGCAATCGTCGTATCCAGCAGCGGAACATGGAAATTGTCGACCAGGTTATCGGTGATCAACGTGCCAACGATGCTGATCAGCACCACGGACAGCCAGTAGGCGGCGGGAACATATTTCTTCTGCGCGAACTGCCAGACCAGGGCGAGCGCCAGAACTGCGGACATGATCAGTGATGTCGCCGTCAGGCCGAGGCCCATCTGCACGTTGAGATAATCGGCGGCCGTTTCACCCATGGTGACGGCCATCAGTTTTATGAGCCAGAAGTCGGTTGTGACGCGGGGAACGCGATTGTAAACAGCAGCTTTGGTGGCCGGTGCAGACATTGTGGGTATCCTTGAATGGGCGTCGGGCGGCGGTTTGCAGAGTGACGGTGTTTGTCGTCTACCTCACTGTGCAGGCTGGGCCGGATTGTTGAGACCCGCCGTCAAAACGGTGAGGGTTTTGTTGATCTTGTCCGCCGACGGGTTCGATTGACGAAGAGCCTTCAATGCAGCGTCAGAGGCCGCGTCGATGTTGTTCCAATCGTTCTGGTTCAGTGGACGGATCGCGGTCTCGGCCTGGTCCCATGCCGTTTCATAATCGGTGATGCGCTTGGCAGCGCCGGGGAGATCGCCCTTGGAAGCGAGGGTCTGGACGTCAGCAATGATGGCCTTAAACGACGACAAGTCGCCGAGGCCCGCAGTTTTGACTGGTGCAGTACTGGCGTAGAGCTCAAAGCCGGTGAAAGCGGCTACCGGAGCGGTAATGAGTGCGATGGCAAGAAAAATCTGTTTCATCAGTTAATTTCCCTGAATTGTGGCACTGCAAGGCATACTTGGCTTCCGTATCGCTCCTAGAAGGTTGAATGGCATTCCTGCAGCGATATCTCGATACGCCCACCGCTCTACTTGGCGCGCTCGGTCGGCCCACTGTGACTACGCAGGTTCAATTAGCTGAGAATTAGAGCGGGTGTCGGCCTGATGCCGAACACGCTCGACGGCTGTCAATCGCGCGCGAAATCAGCGGCCGGCAATGAAGCCGGCCGCTGCAATTTTCATTTCTGCGGAACCAGATGGGAGACAACCGCCTTACCGCCCTTGTCCGCATAGGTTAGCTGGACCTTTTCGCCGACACGGAGTTTGGTGTCTTCGATCCCTTCGGGCAGGGCGTAAGTCTTGCCGTCCGACAGCGTGATCGTATCGGCATTCTTGCTGATTGCGGTGATCGTGCCGGATGTTTGGGCAGCGAATGCGGCGCTGATCGGCGCCAGCACCAGCATCGCGGCCATGATCATTTGCGGTTTCATTTGCTTTATCCTTTCAAGGTCTCGGCCGCCGATCTCTATCCTTTCCCGCAATGGCGGCCTGGGTTGCGAGAAAACAGGTTCTCACTCGCCTCTGAGCTTCTCCGTGACGTGTTTCCGGCTGCGCATTGCTTCACCTGTCGCGGCTACCAGAGCGGCGCCCGCTGCCGTGACGATGAGAGCAACGAGGTAGAGCCACGGCACCGAAAGCACCGCAGGTGGCGGGTCGAACACTCCGGTCAGCAGCTTGACGAGCACATAGGCAATCAGCGTGCCTGCCCCGAGACCCAGGACCATGCCGCTGCCGGTAACCAATGCCGCTTCGCTCCAGACGAAGGCGCCGAGCTGTCGTGGTCGGGCTCCCAGAGCCACGAGAACCGCGAAGGAGCGCTCGCGGTCGGCAAAGCCAAGGCCAAGGACCAGTCCGCCCGACGCAGCAAGCATGACAAGCGCGAAGATGAGTTCCAGCCGCGTTAGACCGGCGAGATCAACTGCGGTGAGGCTCGACCCTATCAGGGCTACGGTATCGCCGATCTGGCTGACCTTGACTCCGGGGAGGCCCGCAGTCGCATTTCGGGCGGACAAAGCGACGCGGGCGGGATCACCGTTCGATCGAATGAGAACAATCTCGTTTGCCGCGGAACCGGTTTGCCGGGCGATGTAAGCCGCGTTGGCGACCAAGAACGAATCCTTGGGGGCGGTCGGGAATTCGCGCACCACACCCACGATGTGAAAGGGCACGACATGATATTGGTGATCGGCCGCGTTTTGCAGGCGAAGGTTGATGCTGTCGCCGCGGCGGAGCTGATAGTCGTTCACGGTTTCCTGAGAGACCAGTACACCATCGGGCGTTTGCGCGAGGTCGACGAGTGTCGCCCTCGCATCGCCATTGGCAAAATAAGCGTCGGACATGGCCGTGGCTGTCCCGATGCGTGTCGGATCGATGCCGTAGAGATCCTGAAGGTCTGTTCCGACATACGCGTATCGGTGTTGCATCGGCTGGGCCGCCGCGACGCCCGGTAGCCTGGAAAGTGTGTCGAGCGCCTGAGACGCAGGTGCGGCGGATGTGCCCGTGACGGTGACGTCGGCGCCGTTGGTGAGTTCAGCGTCGACCCGCGCCTGGGCCTCATAGGTTGCGTTGAAAATCGCGGTAGACGATGCAAAGGCGAAAGCAAGCGCAGCCAGGCCGATGCCAGCAGTCAGTCGGCGGCCTTGGCGCTCAAATGTTGCCGCCACAACATCCGCCAGACGCCCGGCGACAGGTCGCAAGCCCTTGGCAATCAGCGGTCGGCCTTGCCGCAGCCCGGCCCCGACGAGCCGCATGGCCAACAGTGCCAGACCGGTCCATAGCATCATAGGCGCAAGGAAGGCGGTGTAGTCGACCGCCGCGGCCGTCACACCCTCCGGCGCGAGAACGACCTGATATCCGCTCGCTGCCGAACGCCAGTAGAACGCCGCAGCGAGCGCAAGCAGCACAAGGTCCAGATAACCGCGAGCCCACAAGGGTGTCCGATGCTCGCCGATCGGTCGCCGGCCCGCCGCAATGGTAGAGCTGCGAGCGTCACGCCAGGCGGGAAGCAGGATCGCTGCGAGCGACAGCGCGAGCCCAGCCACAGTACTGAGCAAAGGAACCGCCGTGCTGCGCAAGAGTGCCGCCCCGAGGACGAAATGTACCGCGAGAGCACCGAGGAGAATACCAAGGATCGCACCGCCGACCCCCGCGACGATCGCTTCAGCCGCGGCCAGACGAAGGACGGCATCGACTGTTGCTCCCCGCAAACGCAGCAACGCCTGCTCGCGACGGCGTTTGTCCCGCCCAGCTCCTGCAACGGCAAGCGTCAGCAGAATGGCCAGGATCGTTCCTGGGGCGCCGAGGAACAGAAAAACCAGTCGGGCGTAGAGGGCATCCTCGCGCGCCGCTCCCAGTCGAGCCGCCAGATTGTTGGCGAGCAGCGCGGTTCCAGCGACGCGGGCCTCGAAATTGTGACCTTGCTCGGTCGCCCGGATGCTCGCAGCGACCGGATCGGTGGGTAGACCGCGGTGATCGAGCTTGACGTGGAACTCAGTCTTGACGGTATCGGGCCGGCTTGCGCCCTGCTGTGCGAATACTTGCTGCCACTGGGACATCGGAAACAGCAGGACGTTGTCAGGCGGGGCTTGTGGTGCAACGCCTGGGGCGACGCCGATCGCCTGAAACATCGCATCGGCGTTGGGCAAATCGATGATGCCGGCGATCGTCACTTTGAAGTCTGGCGCCTGGTAGCGATGGATGACGACCTGATCCCCAGCCGTGACATGCAGGTTGGCGGCAGTCTGCTGTGCTATCCGGACGCCATCGACCGACCCGACCAGCCGTCGAACTTGCCCCGGGAACTGGTCGAAATAGTCCGGTTCTATGCCAAGCACTGTGCCGCCGCCCGTGGTCTGCACGGTGCCTCCAATATTCGCCTCAAAGCCAGGAACATCGGCATAGTTGATGGGTTGCAGGCCGGTTACCGGCGCAGCGGAGCGGATCGCAGCCTCGACCGCACCATGATCTGCCCCCGGCAGCGACTGGACCTGCCAATCGACCGGCACCTGGGCGATCGACCGCGCCGTCATCTCAGCCGCGCTGGATTGCAAGAACGCACCCAGGCACGCAATAAAGGCGACGGTCAGCGCCACACCGCCGATGGTGCCGCCCAGGCGGCCGGAACGGGTTCGGATAAGTCCGATCAACCAGCGCCCGTACATGCGAACCTCTCAATCATGCTCTCGATTCTGCCGTGACGCATCCGCCAGACTTGGTTCATCTTTGCCGCCACACGCTCATCATGCGTGGCGATGACGATGGCGCTTCCGGTCTGCCGCCCCCAGGCGAGGAGCCGGTCTACCAGCACCGCAGCGCCGGCTTGATCGAGTTGGCCCGTCGGCTCATCGGCAACAATCAATTCCGGATCCGTCACTATGGCTCGAGCTACGGCGATCCGTTCAGCCTGGCCGCCGGAAAGCTGCTCGGGAAGCTTCTGAGCCAGGGAATCGACCCCGAAGGTGGCAAGCGCTGTCAGAGCACGAGCGTTGGCTTCGGAACCTTTACCGAGAAGGATCGGCAGCTCGACGTTTTCGAGCGCGGTGAGTGCAGGAATCAAATTCGCCGATTGGAAGACGACGCCGATCCGCTCGGGGCGCAACGTGTCGGGCGAACCAGACCCGGGCCGTTCCAGCTGCCCCGAGCTTGGCATGTCCAATCCCGCGATCAGATTCAGAAGCGTCGTCTTTCCGCACCCCGAAGGTCCCATGATGGCGATGGTTTCGCCGGCGCTAATCCTGAAAGAGCAGCCTTGAACGGCCGCCACGACGCCTCGCTCGCGCTGGAAGCTGCGCCAAAGGTCGGCGGCTACAAGCAAGGTTTTAGCCATGCACGATGCCTCCATCACGGATGTCGATAACGCGATCGGCCCGTGTTGCGAGCGCGGGGCTGTGCGTGACGATCAGGAGGGCGGCACCGCTGCGGCAGGTTTCGATGAGACGATCGATGACGAGTTGCTCCGTCGCTGCATCGACCTCGGCGGTCGGCTCATCGCAGAGCAGGATCGACGGTTTTGCCGCGAGCGCCACGGCCAGGCCGGCACGCGCCGCCTCGCCGCCTGAAAGGTGTGCGGGCAAGACACCTGCGAGGCCATCAAGGCCCAGGCTGTCGAGAAGGAGATCGATCTCATCCGATCGACGTTGACCGGAGATCTCCATCTGCAGACGGATGTTGTCTCGTACCGTCAGGTGATCGAAAAGATTTCCGGACTGCATGAGCATTCCGAAATGGCGAGCCCTAAGCCGAGCCCGCGCCGGCTCGGGGCGTCGGGTCATGCGCTCTCCCAGAACTGACACCACGCCGCCGTCCGGCTCATCAATCCCGGCAAGGCAGGCAAGCAGCGTCGACTTCCCGCTGCCCGATGGTCCCCTCAATGCGGTGAATTCCTCCGCATTGAGGGTGAGGGCAACGCCACGTAAGGCGACAATTTCGTCGTCGCCGGCATGAAAGAAGCGGTAAAGTTCGGTCGCCTCGAGTGCGGGCATAAACTCACCTCCAATGCAACGAATTGGAGATCAGCTGCCATTGGTCGACGTTGTCCGCGCCGGCCGGAGCGGCAAGATCAAGGGTGAGCGTCCTGCCATCCTTGAACAGTATGAAGCGCTCGTGTTCGAGGCGGATCTGCTTGTTCGTGACCGGATTTGGCGCGGAGTTCGACAGATAGCTGATGCGGACGGCCGGCCCGGCTGCGAGCTTTACTTCCTTGACCGCAGTGATTTTGACTGCATGTCCGGATGCCTTGAGGTCCGGGATTTCGTGGGCCTTAGCTGAGGAAGCCGTCGGAGCAGCGCTCGCAGTGCCAACGGTGGCATCCAGCTCATCGTATTTATCGAAGAACCGAACGCCATGATCGATCGGGGCCCGTGACCATCCCTCTGGGACCTTCAGGTCAAATCCGTTGGGAGAGTTGTAAGTAATGAAGACCTGATTGTCCGGAATGTCACCCGGCGGGTTCGTCTCGGGCGCAACCAGCTTTTCCTGTGCCAGAGCGGGAGGAAATGCGCCGAATGACATCAACAACAGGACGCCCAAGGCGGCAGATATTCGATAGCGGACAGGCATGATTAATGCTCCTCTGCGGGACGGGAGATGGTATGTGACGCCAGCAGAATTAGGAGGGTCTTAGATTACCCAATGGAGTGCAGTTGGCCCTGCACAAACATCTGTGCAGGTGTCCGCGTTTCAGATACTTTGAAGCATGCGTGTTCTTGTGATCGAAGATGATGTCATGCTCGGTCGGGCCCTCGTGCAAGCCCTGGACGATGCCGGCATGTCGGTAGACTGGGTACGTGACGGGCAGCTCGGGGACGAGGCCGTCGCCCTTGGCGGTCACGGTTTGGTGTTGCTCGATCTAGGCTTGCCCGGCCGTTCGGGCCTGGAAATCCTGCGCTCGCTTCGGACGGCCGGCGACAAGAGGCCGATCCTAGTGATCACCGCCCGTGACGAGCTCGACGATCGCGTCGTGGGGCTCGACCTCGGGGCCGACGACTATTTGGTGAAGCCGTTCGAGGTCAAAGAACTGCTCGCGCGTATGCGCGCGGTTCTGCGCCGGCACGGCGGCCAGGCGGTTTCGGTCCTTGTCACGAGCGAGATCGAGCTCGATCTATCAAGTCATGAGGTAAAATATCGCGGGTGCAGCGAAATGTTGCCGGCGCGAGAATTCGCGCTGCTCCAGGCGTTGCTGGAGCGCCCCGGCACAATCCTATCCCGCAGCCAGCTTGAGGAAAAACTCTATGGCTGGGGCGAAGAGGTGGAAAGCAACGCAATCGACGTCCTCATCCACTATGTCCGGCGCAAGTTCGACAAGGACATCATACGTAACATCCGGGGGGCCGGCTGGATGGTCCCCAAGTGAAAGGCGCGATTTCGATCCGACGTACGGCTTTCATATGGCTCGCCGGATTAATGGCGGCCATCGGCGTGTGCGCGGCCATAACATCATTCTTCCTCGTCAGGAACGAAGCATCCGACTTCCTCGACAATCAGCTGCGGCAGATCGCGCTCTATGTCGGGGACGCGCCTATCGTACCAGCCGGACGGGTTGGCGATGTGCCGCATGACCCCGAGGATGACTTCGTCATCCAGGTCTGGAATGTGGCCGGCAAGCCGTTGCGACTTTCGCACCCAGCCGTTGATATCCCCCGCCAATCAGCGACCGGGTTTGCCGACATTTCGACAGGCAATTACAATTGGCGTGTCTACACACTGGCAGTGCCGGACCGAACTGTTCAGATTTCCCAGGATACGAGGGTCCGACAGGAACTGGCGACCAATGCGGCGCTCCAGGCGGCGCTTCCGATCATCGTTCTGCTTCCATTGTCATTGCTGACACTGAGCTGGATCATCGATCGGATTATGGCGCGGCTCAATCGCCTGGCCGTTACAGTCGCTTCCCGAGACGCCGGGGCGGACGACCCCGTTCCGATCGACGACGTGCCCGCCGAAGTCATTCCCTTTGTGAGCTCAATCAACCTGATGCTCGCGCGGCTTCGCGCACTGCTGGAGCGCCAGCGGCGGTTTATCTCAGATGCAGCCCATGAACTGCGCACGCCGCTTTCCGCACTGCAAATTCAAATCGACAACCTTCGGCACCATGACCGGGACGGCCGGTTTTCGCAGCGTTTGACTGAGCTCGAAGCTGGAATCGGCAGGGCCACCAGCCTTGTGAACAAGCTCTTGCGCCTGGCGCGCTACGACGCCCAAGAGCCTGCGCCCGCTACGCAGTCGATCGACCTCGTCCAACTTGCATTTGACATCGTTGCGCGTCTGACCCCACTCGCGGAGAGCCGCCAGATTGACCTGGGCATCACACGCCAGGACAAGGCGACTGTGGTCGGTTCGCTTAACGATTTCGAGATCATCCTCGGCAATCTGATGGAAAACGCTGTACAGTACACACCATTGGGCGGAACCGTCGACGTCGCGGTGGCCGTCTGCGAGCAAGAGGCGCGCGTAGACGTCCGCGATACCGGCCCAGGCATTGATGAAGAAGAGATGCCACGAGTCTTTGAGCGGTTCTTCAGGGCGAGCCCTCAAGACAGCGAGGGAAGTGGCCTGGGGCTGGCGATCGCAAAGGCGGCAGCCGAAAGGCAAGGAGTGGAACTCACGCTCGCCATGCGAGAAGACGGGCCTGGCCTTGTCGCAAGTCTTGTTGTACGAACGGCCTTACTGAGAGCTTAGCTTTTGTTCCCGCTTAACAACGTCGAGGGGCGAAGCTCGGCCGAAAGGTGTAGCTGCCCGGCTGAGCGAGGGCGTTGCACGGGCTAACCTTGAGCGAGCTGACAATCCCTTCTGCCGGGCGGACTTCGCCCCAAAACGCTGCTCAGCGTGTCAATCGGCGTCTAAACGGGGCTCTGACGCAATCTCGATGACATCAGGGCGCTCCGACGATACGTGCTTGGAGCAGATCCAGTTTCCCGCGTCCATACATTTGCCGCTTGATGAGCTTGCGGCGCGACAATCAACGTGGGGCCAGCGTCAATCTAGCTGAAAGCGTCGCCGCGAGCGGCCCGTAGTGAGGGCGAAGCCCGAGCGAAGGGGCGTTCGTGGCGACGGCGCGAACCCGGTAGGGGTTCACGCCGTCTGGTGATTGCGATGTGTCGGGTGCATTTCTTCTTTCTGCAACAAAGGAAGAATGCATGCCCGGCAGACACATCAACGATCAACAGCACAGTTTCTACATGCAAAATCGCAAGAAACACAACATTCCTGTCGCCGCAGCCAAGGCGGGCTTCAGTCCTTCGACCGGGTACAGGATCGAAGCTGACCCTCGTCTACCGAGCGAGAAGAAGGTCAAACACGAACGCCGCCGCTCTGATCCTTTGGAAGGCATATTCGACGAAGAAGTCGTTCCCATGCTGCAAAGCGCGCCCGGCCTGCGGGCTGTCGGGATTCTCCGTGAACTTTGCAGGCGTCATCCGGAGCTTGGTTCCGGCATCCGTCGCACACTTGAACGCCGTATCCGTGCATGGCGCGCGATCCATGGCGAGGATCAGGATGTCATATTCCGGCAGGTTCAGGAGCCGGGACGTATGGGATTGTCGGATTTTACTCATGCGCCGGATCTCAAGGTCACGATTGCCGGGGTGCTGTTTGACTATATGCTCTATCACTTCCGGCTGGCCTATAGTGGTTTTGAGCATGCCGAAATCGTTGAAGGCGGTGAGAGCTTCGCTGCGCTGACCAGTGGCTTGCAGAACGCACTTTGGGCGCTCGGCGGAGCGCCGCACGATCACCGTACTGACAGCCTTTCGGCGGCGTTTCGCAACATTAATGCAGATACCGCACGGGACATGACGGATCGCTATGAGGGTCTTTGCTCTCATTACGGCATGAAGGCCAGCCGAAACAATCGCGGTGTCGCGCATGAGAACGGTGCGATCGAAGGCTCGCATGGCGATCTGAAACGGGAACTGGAGGATGCTCTTCTCCTGCGTGGCTCCCGGGACTTTCCCGATGTCGCCAGTTTTGCCGTCTTCATTGATGAAGTCATCGGCCAGCGCAATGCGCGCCGGATCAAGGAGATCGCCATTGAGCGCGAAAGCCTTCTGGCTCTGCCACGCGACCGTCAGCCTGAAGGGGTGGACGAAATCGTCCATGTCACCAGCAGTGGGGGCTTTACTCTGCGCAGGGTCTTCTACAGCGTTCCTTCACGACTGATCGGACACCGCCTGCGCGCGCGGCTCTTCAAGGAGCATATTGAACTCTTTCTGGGGGGAACCTGTGTCGCGACATTGCCGCGCGTCAGAGGTCAGCTCGGACCTGTCCAGCATGTTGTGAACTATCGTCACATCATTCATTCGTTGCGCCGAAAGCCGGGGGCCTTGCCTGGTCTTGTCTATCGCGACCAGCTCTTCCCCCGGGAGGCTTATCGCAACCTTTACCATGCCGCCATGGAGAAGCTGCCGGAGCGCGAGGCCTGTCGTCTGACGGTGGAAATGCTGAGCCTGGCACATGAGCGCAATATCGAAGCCGAACTGGCGGAGGCAATCCAGAGCGAGCTCGATGCCCGAAAGATACCGAAGCTCGCCAGAATGCGCATCCGGTTCGCGTCGAACCCGGACAGCGTGCCACAGATCAGTGTTCGTCTGGGCAAACTGGACGACTACGATCGTCTTATTAGTGCGGGGGCGGAGGTCACAGCATGAAACATAATGCTTCTGTCGATGCTGCGCGCCTATCCATGATGCTCACCAATTTGAGGCTGCCGGGAATATCAAAAGCCTGGCACAGCTTTACAGAACAGGCTGACACCGAAGGGTGGCCTGCCTCCCGCTTGCTGTCGGCACTGGCCGAATTTGAAATTGCCGAACGAGAGACACGACGTATGCAACGTCATCTCACTGAAGCGCATCTGCCCCCAGGCAAGACGCTTGACAACTTCGACTTCACAGCCATTCCCATGGTCTCAAAGGCCCGGGTCATGGCGTTGGTCGCTGGAGATGTCTGGCTGAAAACCGGCGCCAATCTGATGATGTTTGGCGGGCCGGGCGGTGGGAAATCGCATCTTGCAGCCGCCATCGGCGTGGGACTGATCGAGAATGGATGGCGGGTTCTGTTCACGCGGACCACCGATCTCGTTCAGAAGCTGCAAACCGCCCGACGCAATCTCGATCTCGAAGGAGCGATTGCCAAGCTCGACAAGTATCATCTGCTGGTACTGGACGACATGGCCTATGTGAGTAAGGATCAGGCGGAAACCAGTGTGCTCTTCGAACTGATCAGCGCACGCTATGAACGTCGCTCGCTGCTCATCACGGCAAATCAGCCCTTTGGGGAATGGGACAAGGTCTTTCCCGACTCAAACAGAGCAGAATACCCCTATTATTGATCAGTTGATGTCTGACATCACAGTGATCAATAATAGGGGTATTCTGCTCTGTTTGAGTCGCCGAAGACTATTGGATTTTCATTGGACGGAGAACTGAGATCTGTGCTTCAGCAGTTCGAAGAGCAAGACGCGGCGGGAGGACAGAACGAAGAATACCTACTTGTGACCACCGGCCGGGCGTCGAAGAAAGTTACAAACGAATTGCGGGCCGCCTGGGAGGCCTTTCGTAGTTCGCCCGAATCCGATTTTTTTCGTGATCAGCCGAAGGCCCTCAAGGAAATCATTGAGGTCATCCGTGCGACGCTATCCGAATTGCGGATGGAAGCCAAACGTGAGAAGGATCCGGCCGATGTCGATCGCATTATCCGGAAAAGTCGTGTGATCGTACTGGATGTGGAAGCAGGCGATCCCCACGAACAGGCTATCATTGTCGTCCTTCAAGCCAGAAACTATACCGCGCCGTCCGGTGTCTGGGGAAAAACTATTACCGATTGCATTACATATGCGAAAGGACGCCGCACTATCACGATTGGGGAGATCGCTGAGGGGCTCGAAAAGTTTCGCATTCCAGCTGTTGAGCTTCCAGAAAAGGCAGCTAACGACATACTTCAGGTTGAGCTAGGAGCTATGGACTTCCCGTGCGAGAGAGAAGTGATACTTGCGAGGTCACTTGACAACAAGGTCGTTCCAAAAGGTCACCTGATAATCATGATCTTGTCGCGCTTCGATGGCGATTGCGATGCAGCGTACGATCTTAGCGAAAAACCCTTCAAGCCAATTGTTGGAACGAAGTTCGACGTTCTTTTTCGTGCAGCAACGGTTGAGGGGCTGTTCCGCGTGATGTCTGAACGGCTTGATTTCACTAGTGCTGAGGGGCTCGGCATTTTGAATTTGGATGAACGCAACAACCACGACAACAAGCTCTGTGTCTCAGCGCATCGCCAAAGGCTTGATAATGCTCTTTCTAAGAATGATCGACCCCTCCTATGCCTCCATTGCGGGCAAGCTGTTTGGGAGCCGGTCGCTCAGGTAGTAGAACTTGGCGATCTGCGCGATCCACGCGTGGGGCTCGTTCACTCGATATGCCTTGGACCAACCGACAGGGTCATCGGTGGCGCGAACATGCCGATGGCCGAAAAACATCCGGAGCTTGTGAACTTCGATGTCAATGCATGGTTCCAAGCGTCGAACGGCGGCCAACGCACATTTGCCAATCTTGATGCCATACGCACCGGACCGATAGTTTATATGGGCTGGGGCGGATTTGCCGCTCATGGGCCAGTGGGACAGTTTTTGGTCGAAGTTGGCCTTGTGGACGGTGGCTCCGAGATCTTGACCCTGCGGAACAAGCTTCATCGCTTTACAAAAGCAGATGCCGAACGAATTGATTTCGACCCGGCGAAGCGCGCCATCCGCCTGCGCCGATGCTATCCAGTGATAACGCGTTATGATAAATAGCCGTTATGGTTACTCCCAAACGTCCTCGCGGCCGCCCCCGCAAGCCAAACGCGCTGACCCAAGCGGAAATTCAACGCGCTTACCGCGCCCGGCTCGCCGCTACCGGCAAAGCGGTTCGCGTCGTGCATGTCGGCGACGTCCCTGAATTCGATTCCGAAACCCATTTCGTCGCCGAACGTGCTTTTTTGAGGAGTTACGGCTGAATTATCATAACGCGATAGTGAAAATAGAGAATTTGGAAGAGCATCGGATGAGGCTGGATAAGCGCAACGCATATTTGGAGAGCGAGCTGAAACGCCTGGAGCGGATTCACACCAACGCGCTGAAGGAGATCATCAGCCTAAAGCAGGCTCTTGCAAAGAAGCTCGGAGACACCGCGTGAGCGAACATGTCCTTTGGTGGTGGCCGTCACCGTTTTAAACGCCCCTCCCCTGCCCCGGTGATGAAACCGTTAGGTCAAAAATGCCGGCGGGATTTTCAGCTTAGCGCTTCAATTGAAATCGGGAAGTAAAAGCCACAGCGACACCGGCGAAAGCCGGCCGCATCAGGGCTGTCATGCTGATTTTCAGCGATATCGTAAGCCATTTATTTTATGGTAAACGATTTGTTAAACGAAACCCATCTCGGAGTTTAGGTTCGCCACTAGTAATGATGCACTAGGCCACGCCTAGCCATCGATAAGTATAGGTTATCAAAGCTTATTGATTTGAAGCCGCAAATCAGTGAAAGTCAGGCAAAGCCGCGCCGCTGAAGGCCCGTTTTCAGGCCCATCAGGGAGTCTTGACCTTGCCATCAACGTCCGTCACCGCCGTCGAACGGCGTGCCGAAACACTCGATACGATTGCCGCCGTTTTGGCGTCACGACACGAAAGTGATGAATCTGTCCGACTTTTGAGAACGCATACAGAACTCACGTCGGCTTGAGCGTTGATGCCGTTGATTTCTGGGCTTTGAGCGCTTGGTAGAGAGCGGTCTTGCCGATCTTCACGCGGGCGGCAGCTTCACGGACATTCAGCCCAGCCGCGATATGCTGGCGGGCCTTTGCGAGCTTTTCTGGTGTCACGACCGCCTGGCGACCACCGCGCCGGCCCCGTTCCTCTGCGGCTTGCAGACCGGCGCGGGTTCTTTCCCGGATGAGATCACGCTCGAATTGAGCCAGCGCGCCAAACAGATGAAAGACCAAACGACCGCCGGGCGTAGTTGTGTCGATGTTTTCGGTGATGGATCGGAAGCCAACGCCCTTGGCTTCCAGCTCGGTGATGATGTCGATCAGGTGCTTCATTGATCGACCGAGACGATCGAGTTTCCAGACCGTCAGCGTGTCGCCCTCCCGAGCATAGCGAATAGCTTCCGTCAGTCCTGGTCGGTCGGTTTTCACACCCGATGCTTTGTCCTCGAATAGCTTTTCGCAGCCAGCCTTGCGCAATGCGTCGAGTTGCAGTGCGGTATCCTGGTCTTCGGTAGAGACTCTTGCATAGCCTATGGCAGTCATGAGACACGATTTGTCCGTTTTCTTGTTAAATGCGGACAATGTCCGATTTCCCGTCGAGTAACAAGCTTTGCGGACAAAATCTGTGGACACCGCAAAACGTCCGTTTGTCGGACACGCATTTTCCAGTTCGCTGCACTCTCTCCAACGAATCTGGAAGATCAGAGAATGGCGCGAAGAGTATTACTGAGCGAAGCATGGTGGCGACAGGCGACAACCATCCCGGTTGACGAAAGGGAAATCGCCAAACATTACACGCTGGATCGATCGGAACTCGACCTGATCATGCGGCAGAACAAAGCCTCGAATCGGCTGGGCCTCGCCTGTGTTCTGGCCACACTGCGTTATCCTGGCCGACCGCTAGCGGATGGCGAAATCCTGCCGTCTGGCGTCTTGCGGTTTCTGGCGCGGCAGATAGGCGTCGATCATCGTGAGATCGATCGTTATTTCGAACGGTCGCAGACCCGACGCGAGCATCTCGCGCTGCTTGTCGATCGAATGCAGATGCGCCCTTTTGTCCCTGCAGATGTGCGGATACTGACCGGTTGGCTGACGCCTGCCGCACAAACCATGCGCCAGGCCGATGTATTGGCAGATATGGTAGTGGAGGAACTGCGACGTCGGAGAACTCTCCTGCCGACGCGCGCGGCGCTCGAAGCTATCATTCATGTGGCGATCAGGCGCGGCATTCGGATTGCTCATCGGGCCTTGGCGGGCGGGATGTCAGAAGGCCAGAAGCTCGATCTGGACAAGCTTCTCGACCCGCGTGAGGGGACGAGCGTGACCGTCCTTGCCTGGGCAAGAACACCGGCATTATCGCCAGCCGCCGTCAATCTCGACAGGATTGCCGAGCGCATTCGCTTTCTGCGGTCTCTGAACCTGCCGATGACGTTGATGGAGCGCATTCCGGCCAAGGTCTTTGACGAATTCGCGGCAGAGGGGACACGAATGAGCGCGCAGCATCTGCGCGACCTCAATCCCGAACGCCGGCATGCCGTCCTGGCTGCGACGGTGCTCCACCTTTCCCACCATCTCACCGACTGCACCATTGACATGTTCAAGAAACTCATGGGAATCCTGACGCGGCGAGCCGATAACCAGGCCGCCGCTCGCGTCATCCGATCCGTCCGCGACGTGCAGAAGCCATTGAAGGACGTTTCGAAGGTTTGCCATGCGATCATCGAGGCGAGGGACAAAGGCGAGGATATCGCCAAAGCGCTCGAACGGGTCATCCAATGGCCGGCCTTTACGACCAGTGTCCAGGCGGTCGATATGCTGATCGCTCCGGATGTCATCGACGGCAAAATCGAAATGCTCCTGCGCTATCCGACGATCCGGAAACTGGCACCGCAATTCCTGTCGACACTCGTGTTCCGCGGTCACGCCGTGGCGAACCTCCTGCGGGCGCTATCCGTGATCGCGGATCTCTACCACAAGGGCAAACGGGCGATACCGGACAAGGCACCGATCTCCTTCGCGCCGAAAAGCTGGATGCCTCTCATACTACAGGATGGTAAGATCGATCGCAGGGCCTATGAACTCTGCCTGTTCAGCGAACTGAAACGCCGGCTCGATGCCGGCGATGTCTGGGTAGAAGGGGCCAAGCGCTTCCAATCCTTCGAAAGCTTCCTTATCCCCACGCCGACATTCGAACTGATGCGCGAGGAAGGGCCGCTCCCGGTCGCAGTCGATACCGACGTGGAAACTTACCTCAGCCAGCAGCGCCAGATCCTGAACGGCGGGCTGGCCGACCTTTCCCGTCTGGCCGTAGCCGGCGAACTCGACGATGTCGAACTGACCGGAGCGGGGTTCAGCGTCACGCCGCACAAGGCAATGTTTCCAGACATCGCCAAGTCGCTGAAGCGACAAGTGGAAAGCCGTCTGCCTGCGATCCGCATCACTGACCTTTTGCTAGAGGTTGATGCCCGCACGGGATTTTCGAACGCCTTCACCCATCTGCGCAGTGGTCGAACGGCCGACAACAAGCTTGCGCTCCTCACCGCCATCTTGGCGGACGGCATCAATCTCGGTCTCACCAGAATGGCGGACGTTTCTCCCGGGAACACGATGCGCCAACTCGCCTGGGCGCACGACTGGCATATTCGCGAAGAAGGCTACACCGCCGCACATGCCGTTCTTGTCAACGCCCAGAGGCAATTGCCTCTCGCAAGCTTGTGGGGTGACGGAACAACTTCTTCCTCAGATGGCCAGTATTTTCCGGCGGGCGGACACGCCGAGGCGATCGGCGATCTCAACGCCCGCTATGGCCCGAATCCCGGCGCCAAATTCTATCGCTTCACCTCAGACCAGTATGGCGCTTTCCATATCATCGCCATGAATGCCAACGCCAGCGAAGCAATCTACGTCCTTGACGGTCTGCTCTATCATGGCAGCGACCTCGCCATCGAAACCCACTATGTCGATACAGGCGGGGTCAGCGACATGAGCTTCGCTCTTTGCCATCTGGTGGGGTTCCAGCTTGTGCCCCGGCTACGTGGTCTCAAGGATCGCAGACTTTATCTCTTTCCTGGCGACACGCCTCCCGAAAATCTGGCGTCGCTCGTCGGCGAACCCATCAACGTCGAGCGGATCAAGGCAAACTGGAACGATATTCTGCGGCTGGTCACGACGATCCGTTCCGGTCAGGTTCGGCCTTCAACCCTGCTGGCCAAGCTTTCCGCATTCCCGCGTCAGAACGGACTGGCGCTGGCGCTACGGGATCTTGGGCGCATCAATCGGTCCATCTTTCTGCCCCAGTGGTGGCAGAACCCCGAAATGCGCAGGAACGCGACTGCCGGCCTCAACAAGAGCGAATCCCAGAACACCTTGGCCCGCGCGCTGTTCTTCAACCGTCTCGGAGAATTGCGGGACAGGACCTTCGAGAGCCAGTTCTATCGGGCGTCCGGGCTGAACCTGCTCATCAATGCCATCGTCTACTGGAATACGCTCTATCTCGAACCGGCTTTCGCCGAGCTCAATCGAGAAGGCATTCCCACGCCGCCCGACGTGATCAAACACGTCACCCCGCTCGGGTGGCAGCATATCAGTCTCACCGGCGATTACATCTGGACCCCGACGGATAGCGCCGATCTCAGGCCACTGCGGCGCGAAACATCCATTCTCGCTGCGTGACCACCCCATGTTCTCAAACGTCGGACAGATCCATCACTTCGTGGCGTGACACCTTCTCGGAAGCGTGTTGCCCACTATAATGATATAGTGTACTCCCCTATATCATTATGAAGGAGTTTTGGCGATGAGTTCATCCCACGGGCATGCGCATGACCACACCCACCCGCACGATCATGGCCGTTCGCTCGACGCCGCCCATGAGCATTTCTTCCTTGGCGACAACCACGACCGGAACGAGCGGCGCACGTGGCTGGTGATCGCGATCACCGCGACCATGATGGTGGTGGAGATCGTCGCGGGTAATATGTTCGGGTCGATGGCTCTGACGGCGGACGGCTGGCATATGTCCACCCATGCCGCTGCCCTCCTCATCGCTGCGCTGGCCTATCTCTACGCCCGCAAGCACGCCAGTAACCGCCGCTTTTCCTTTGGCACCGGCAAGCTCGGAGACCTCGCAGGCTTTGCGAGTGCCGTGGTGCTGGCGCTGATCGCGCTGCTGATCGGCTGGGAGAGTTTCCTGCGCTTCCAATCACCCGTCGCGATCAATTTCAAGGAAGCCATTATGGTGGCTGTCGTCGGCCTGATTGTGAACCTTGTGTGCGCGTGGCTTCTTAAGGACGACCACCAACACGGGCATGACCATGGCCACGGGCACGCGGCAGGGAAGGATCAAAACCTTCGCGCCGCCTATGTCCACGTGCTGGCTGATGCCCTGACCTCCGTTCTGGCGATTGCCGCGCTAGTCTTCGGCAGCCTCTACGGCTGGCTATGGCTTGATCCGGCAATCGGCATTGTCGGAGCCATCGTGATCGCCCGTTGGTCGTGGGGGCTGATCCGCGACGCAGGCGGTGTGCTTCTCGACTACATTCCGCAGGGCGAAGACCTGCCGGAGGAAATTCAGGAGATCATCGTCAAAGAAGGCGCTGAGATCGTTGATCTTCACATCTGGCAGCTCGGACCTGGCCACCATGGCGCGATCGTCTCGATTGTAGCCGATCACCCTCAAACGCCGTCATACTACCGCGCAAAACTTGCCGCCATCCATGATTTGTCACATGTGACGGTGGAGGTCGAAGCTCGCGCGGCCTAGCCATCAACCGTTGCATCCGAGGAGTATCCGCATGACCCACACCATCCGCGAGAAGCAAAAGCTAATCAACCGCGTACGCCGTATTCGCGGGCAGATGGAAGGCATCGAGCGGATGCTTGATGAGGAAAAGGGCTGCGTCGAGGTCATGCAGTCGATCGCCGGAGCACGGGGTGCGATGAACGGCCTCATGGGCGAGGTGATTGAAGACCACATCCGCATGCACCTTGTCGCAGAGGGGCTTACCCAGAAGGAACGAGATGAAGGCGCGGCCGAACTGATCGACGTCGTCCGCGCCTATCTCAAATAAGGTTCGTAATGAAGAATGACTCGCCCTGCACCGATGTCTGTCGCTTCGACCCACGCAACAAATGGTGCTTGGGCTGCGGCCGGACGGCCGATGAAATCAAGGCTTGGTGCAAACTGTCGCCCTACCACCGCACGACCCTATCGACCGAGTTGAAACGGCGCATGAAGCGCCGGGCTGAATGTCCGTGAAGCTGCCGCCCGCGTGAAGATCGGCAAGACCGCTCTCTACCAAGCGCTCAAAGCCCAGAAATCAACGGCATCAACGCTCAAGCCGACGTGAGGTTCTGTATGCGTTCTCAAAAGTCGGACAGATTCATCACTTTCGTGTCGTGACGCCGTTTTGCCGATGAACCGGCGCGACATGCTCGCGGAGATTTTGACGAATGAGGATGTCGAGACGCTGCGCCATCTGGTCAATGAAGGCATGGGCGAAAACACGCTGCGTGCGCTGACCTCGGATCTGGCCTATCTCGAAGCATGGTCAATGGCCGCAACCGGCAGCCCCCTCCCCTTTCCGGCGCCGGAAGCCCTGCTCCTGAAATTCGTTGCCCATCATCTCTGGCGGCCGCAGCAACGCGAGATTGAACCCGATCACGGCATGCCAGCCGACGTGGAAGAGGAATTGCGCCGACAAGGCTTTCTGCGCGTGTCGGGACCGCATGCACCGGCAACCGTGCGCCGCCGTCTTGCCAACTGGTCGACGCTGACCCGCTGGCGCGGCCTGGAGGGTGCGTTTTCATCGCCTTCCGTCAAATCGGCAATCCGGCTTGCGGTGCGCGCCCTGAACCGGCCGCGCAGCCGCAAGAGTGCCAATGCGATTACCGGCGATATTCTGGGCAAGCTGCTGGCAACCTGTTCCGGCGAGGATCTCACCGCCTTGCGTGATCGGGCCATCCTGATGGTGGCCTTTGCCTCCGGTGGCCGCCGACGCAGCGAAATAGCAGGCCTGCGCACAGAGCAACTCGTCAAACAGGCACCTGTCACCGATGAAGAAGGCTCTCCCCTCCCCTCGCTTGGCATCCATCTTGGCCGTACCAAAACCAGTGGCGTCGAACAGGATGAAATTGTTTATCTGACCGGACGTCCCGTCGATGCCCTCACCCGATGGCTGAAGGCAGCCAGGATCGACAAAGGCAACGTGTTTCGAAAAGTCGATCGATGGGGCAATGTTTCCACGCGGGCACTGGAACCCAGTGCCGTCAACGCCATCGTCAAGCGGCGCGCGCAAATGGCGGGTCTCGACCCTGCGGAATTTTCTGCCCATGGTCTGCGCTCCGGCTATCTCACCGAAGCCGCCAATCGTGGCATTCCCCTCCCCGAAGCCATGGAGCAATCCCGTCATCGCTCCGTGCAACAGGCATCAGACTATTACAACAATGCCAAACGGCGCAGTGGACGAGCGTCACGGCTGCTGTGAGGCATGTGCCGACCAAGGGCATTGGAACCCACACATCAATTAAGTTTGCCCATATCATTCAGGATCAGACATATTCTGCTTCAATTCAGAGAATTTTGCAGCCATTGTCGGATTCCCGCGTGTCAAGCGACGTGAAGAATTGACCGACAGGTCCTCGGCTTTATTATTTGCAAGCCGCAAATTGTTGGCTGATTTGTGAAGCGCTTCTTTCGTTTTTTCCAGATCCTTGATCGCTTCATCGATGCGTCTGACTGCTTCCTCAAAACCGTCCGAAGCCAGACGCCAGTTTCTCCCAAATGCTGTTTTAAAATCTTCAAGTTGGGCTTCAAAGTTGGTGATGTCTACGTTTGCGCTCTCACCAGCGCCAGCTCTGTCTTGTATTTAAGCGAATTTATCGCCGCATCACGCAGCAGCGTAATTATTGGGATAAAGAATTGTGGTCTGACAACATACATTTTCGGAAAACGATGGGATACGTCTACAATCCCTGTATTATAAAGTTTGCTCTCAGGCTCCAGCAGTGAAACCAACACCGCATACTCACAGCCCTTAGCGCTACGATCCTTGTCTAGCTCTTTGAAAAAGTCTTCATTCCTCTTCTTTGTGACCGTGTCCTCGTTCTCGTTCTTCATCTCGAACATGATCAAAACAATTTCAGAACCTGCATCGTCCACGTCACGGAAGATAAATCGCCCTTACTGCCGTTGCGCGCGTCGTTATTCTTCTCAAAATAAGCGCGGGGAAATGCAGTGGCGCGAATGCGGTCGAACTCAGTTGCGCAATGCTGTTCCAGCGTCTCACCGATCATTTTTGTCGATAGCTTCGCCTTCATATCACTCAGACGCTCAATAGCCTCGTCGCGATCCTTAAGCTGCGTTTCGTACTTGTCCTTGAGGGCAGTTTCAGCAAGTTGCTTTTCAAGTGCGACACGATCAAGACCGTTCTCAACTCGTCTCGCTCTTTCTCAACTACGAGGACACCTTCGGTCACGGCGATCTTCTGTGAAAGCTCACCCGCATCTAGCCTGGCCTTAAGACGCTCAATCTCAGCGTCCTTAATAGAAGCTGCTTTATGTAGTTCGGCATTAAGCTTCGCCTCGGCGAGTTTTGACGCAGCCTCCTGCTCTCGTCTGGCAGTTTCCAGGTCGTGCAGAAGGGTATCACGTTCTTTTTCCACGACACTTAAGGCCTCGGCTACCGCGAGTTTGTGCGACTTCGCTAGATTCGAGCCTCGCCTTCAGTTTCTGAATTTCAGTATCCCTGGCTGCAGCAGCTTTCTGCAGTTCACTGCTAACCTTGGCCTGTGCAAGCTCGACCGCGTTCCGCTTGTTCTGTTCAGCCAATTCCAGACGCTCATGCAGTTGCTTGTCGAAATCACTATCGCGAACCTGTTTCAGGATATCTGCATAACCTGCTTCATCAATCTTGAATGCCTTGTTGCAATGCGGGCAGATGATTTCATGCATATTTATTTCGTTTGGCCTTAGCGCCAACCTGTCAGAGGATCTCGTTGCCCATGATCCAGAGCCACCTTTGACCTTCCCTTGCGGTCGTAGAATAAAAGTCATCGATCCTTGCACCATTCACGGCAGGTTGGGAGTAACCAGCACGACGGTTGGAAAGTATGTCCGGTAACGTCCGACATCTCGTGTCAAAAGTGGAATTTTTTGTACTGCAGCATGTGCACCAATGAAAAAATCGGGCAGCACACCAGTTCGCGAGCCGCCTGCCCTTCGATATCGGGTAAAGACTTTGCCTGCCAGAAAAAGTGCCTCTCTGGGAAAAGATGTAATTTGAAGACCGGCCGTTTCAATAAATTGGTCCAGTTCCTCTATTCGCTCGTAACGAACTGAAAGTTCTGCGTAGATCACATCATTAATAAGCAATGGCCCCGTCAAACTTGCGGTTTCGAGTTGTCCAATCGACCATTCCGCCCACTGTGGATCATCTGTCACAAGATCCAGAAGAACATTTGTGTCAACGAGCGTCACTTTTCACCGCGTGTCAGCGCCATAATTGCATCTGTATCGAGCCCCTTGCCAGCGTGACCACGCAGCTTCTGGAAGCGATTTAATGTTTTTGGCGCATCAGCCTTAACAAGAAATACGTTTCCATCAGAAGTTCGATGAAAATCCACTCTGGTCCCAGGCCTGATCCCAAGCAATTCACGAACTGCTTTTGGGATCGTGACCTGGCCCTTCGATGTCACTGTCGTTGTCATTGCCGCACCTATGTAATACCAGATTTTGATAAGGTAATACCATCGTGGTGCGATTTCAAGCGCCATGTAAACCACGCAACTTCTTGCATAGTCTCTGAATCCGCACACAATCCGTGAAAATCGTAATGCGTGGAAGCGCAGGGCCGCTCCACATTCCAGGTCGAAAGGTAACGACCCTGATCTATTCAAGCAGATAGCCAAGGGACCGATATCCTGTGCGACGTTTTGCTGCCATAGGCTCGCAGACGTTCTGACCGACCAAGATGTCGAGACGCTTCGCCATCTGGTCAATGAAGGCAGGGGAAAAACACCCTGCGTGCCCTGACTTCGGACCTGGCCTATCTCGAGGCATGGGCTTTTGCCGCAACCTGTGGTCCCCTCCCCTTGGGGGGTCCGTGTTACCGGCGTGCAAACGCCAGGGTGCGTCTGCAAAAGCCAGTAAGCTCCTGATCGTTGATGACGGCTGTTTGCCAAGCCGCGTTGCTATCGTGGTGGAAACGATTACCGTAGTCTTTAAGCGCTTCCAGTTCTGTGATGTCGGCCTGTGATAAAATCTCATCTGCAGTTCCAACGCGCTGCCGGCAAAGTCCCAGGAAGGGACCGAGCAAAGTCTCCGGGGGATAGTGCGCTGGGAAGGCGACACGCATGAAAGCCTCCAGGATCGGGCGTAGTGCTTGCGCCGCCTCGCGTTCGGTCTGCGGGCTGCCGTTTGCAATATAGTCGCTGACGAGGGCATGCCTACGGTCATGTTCGGTGACCGCGTCCTGCGTCACGTCCCAGGCGGACAGGGTTGATCCGGCACCCTGCCGGGCGATCCGGATGGCAGTACGGCTTGCAGCCCGGTCGGCGCCATTCCAGACACCAAGAAGGAACGGCTTGGAGTGCGAAAGCACGATCATCTGGCTGACGCGATCGTGGAGCGCCCGCATTTCGTGGACGGTGGTCAAGGAGCGGTGCTCATCGAGGCTCGTCATGGGGTCGTCGATCACGACGATCTTGTCGGCGAGCGACGGGTCGCGATCGAGCGAAGCAAAGAAGAACGCGAGCGCCAGCGTGTTACGATCGCCGGCACTCAGGGTGTTGCGGAAAGACGGGCCGGTTCCCGTCAGTGCGACCGAGGCGTTGTTTATCACAACGTTATAATTGGCCGACGAACCACTACGGCTGTTGACCGAAGCAACAGCGCCGATGCGGAACCCCGCATTGAATCGTTGGAGGTAGACGTTGATGGCCGTCTGGTAGGCCGGAAAGACTCTCTGGCGATACTGGTCGAGCGCATCACGGGCATTGTCGCGCAGCGTCTCTGTTGCGGTTTTAGCCTGCTTTTCGGCCAGATAGGCCGTGCAGAGATCCGTCGCAGGTTGTGTATGGCGTGTTCGCACTAGAACAAGCCGCTGCAAGTCGGCCGTGAGGGCTGCAAGGTTGGCGCCCGCCGCACGCTCCTTGACGATGGCGATATTTGCGTTGGCGGCCTGCAGGCCTCCGGAGAGCGCCTCGATATCGCGACGCGCGGCTTCATAGGCATCGATCGCAGCCTGCGCCTCAGCCGAAAGCGCCGACGGCTCAAGCGGGGAAGCCTGCTTGCTCCGCAGCGCAGCCACAACAGCGGTGCGCGCCGCGTTCCAGACGCGGGCAATTGCCGCTGTATCAACCCCGATCGCAGGGACGTCCTGTGTAAAGCGCGTCCAGAACTCGCTGGTCTGCGCGGCGGTGCGGATACCGCGCTCGAATGCGGCCGGGATGTCGCCGGCATGGGCGGTGTTGACGCCCGATATCGCGGTAGCGATGTCCGTCTTTAGCGTCTGATATTCGGCGCTGAAATACGCCTGGTAATGAGCAATGAGCGGCGAACCTCTTAGATCTTGGGCACAAAACGGACAGACCTCGTGATCTTCACCGGCCGAAGCCGGTCCGATGCGGCTCATCCCCTGGTTGACCCAAGCTTCGCCGCCCTGGCCGAGCACGCCGAAATGCGCCTGAACCTGGGCGGCGGCAGCGGCTTCCAGAGCGGGCAGATTCCGCGCGAGCAGGCTGTTGATCGCAACCGCGTCGAATGCCGGCAGGCTCACGAGCTGGAACGCGTCCTGGCGCTGGACCGCGTCGGCAGCCCGCGCAGCAGCCAATTGACGTTCCGCCTCTTCAATCTTGCCGTCCACCCGCGCATCGGCCTGGAGTGCACAGAACGCATCGGCCGTCAGCGCCCCGCGCATGGCTGCAGGAATGGCGTCGGTCCGTTCCTTCAGCGTCCGGTTATGCTGTTCTATCGCGGCGATATGCTGAAGCACCGTCGCATTGAGCTGTACCCCCTGCCCGCCGAGGATTAGTTCATGCAGGTTCTGGCGATGGGCCGTTTCGATCTCGATGCCGGAGCAGACATTTTGCGCCACAAAGGCATCGTCGAAGACCGCAATATGCGGAAGCGGCTGGCTCCAGGCACCGTTTTGAAACATGTGAGGTGCCATGCCCTGCCGGGCCACGATGATATGTGGCGGATGTTGCGCTCCGAGGCGCTGTCGCTCGCTGACTAGATCCGCATCACCCGAGCTGAGCGACCGAAGGATGGTTGCCAGCGTCGTCTTGCCTCGGCCATTCTCCGCGTATATGAGCGTCAGCTTGCCGAACGGCAGCTGCGTTCCCGTGGCGACATTGTCAAACTGCCCGACATTGCGCAAAAGTTGAATTCGATCGACCGTCATATCCCCCCCCGAAGTTGCATGCAATGTGCGCCACTCACGTAGTTTATTTCAAGCAAAATCGCTTGCTTAGTCTGCATTACATTGAAGCTCGCAGTGTCGCTATCAAGCAGCACGCTATTTGCAAGCGCGTTGTGGCCGAGTTCTTGAGCTTTTTTTCGCTGAGCGGATGTCAAGGCTTTCCAGATCCGATGCACATTGCGCGATGGCATCGCGCCGAGATCCGTGACGTTGCTTGCTTTGCCGAAGCGCACCTTAAAAAACGACGGATCATGATCCATGGCGTTAGCTGTTGCTGTTCTTGACTATTCGTCTGCATTTAACTTTGTGACGTTTCGCTCCCAGACAAAACCAATCTCAGTAATTTTTGTCCGCCGACAAAAGTAGGAAAATATTACTTTAAATCAATATGATAACGGACCGGAGCGTGAGCTATAGACCCCGCGAAGGCGTTAACTTATTATTAACTTTAAATTTGTTGCAGATCCCTAAGAATCGGACATAATAACGGTTAGTTTGGCCATTCTGTCCAAAAATCGTTTTTATGGAAATCAATGGGTAATGAACGAGATCTCGCTCAAAAAGCCGAAAGCCACGCTTAAATTCGAAAAACACATCCTCGATCAAGGGGATCAAATTTCGAAGAAGTTGCATTTGCTCAGCGTTCAGAACTTCCCAGATTCTGGAAAAAAGACACTTCGTTCATTCTCTCTTGCAGAAGCATCACAATATATAGGTGTAAGCCAGAGTCACCTTAAGAAACTTCATTTGGAAGGCAAAGGCCCCGCTCCTGAAACTTCGCCGTCGGGTCGGCGATCGTACACCGCTGAGCAGATGCATGACATTCGCCAGTATCTTGATCAAAACGGTCGATCGGAAACACGTAATTACGTCCCGCACAGAAAGCCAGGCGAACATCTTCAGGTCATAGCGGTCGTTAACTTCAAAGGCGGCTCTGGGAAAACTACAACTACCGCCCATCTGGCCCAACATCTGGCTCTTACTGGTCATCGCGTCTTGGCAATCGACCTCGATCCTCAAGCCTCGCTTTCGTCACTGCACGGGTTTCAACCGGAGTTGGATCAGGTCCCTTCAATCTATGACGCGATCCGATATGATGAGGAGCAAAAGCCGCTCTCTGAAATTATTCAGAACACCAACTTTCCTGGACTGGACATCGTTCCTGCAAATTTGGAATTGCAGGAATTCGAATATGATACCCCCCTCGCAATGAGTGACCGCAATTCGAATGCTGGTAAATCATTCTTTACCCGCATCTCGAAAGCCCTCGAAGAAGTTGACGATCAATACGACATCGTCGTCATTGATTGCCCTCCACAGCTTGGCTACCTGACTATAACGGCGCTCACGTCAGCCACGGCAGTTCTTATCACGATACATCCCCAGATGCTGGATGTGATGTCGATGGGCCAGTTCCTCCTGATGCTTGGCAATATTCTCGAGCCTATCCGCGCTGCCGGCGCAGAGGTAAATCTGGAATGGTATCGCTACCTTGTAACAAGATACGAGCCAACAGATCAGCCACAGGCTCAGATGGTGGCTTTTTTGCAGACATTGTTTGGCGAGTTTATCCTCAAGAACCAGATGGTCAAATCAACCGCTGTCTCAGATGCAGGGATCACAAAGCAAACGCTCTATGAGGTCGAAAAAAGCACGATGACACGTTCCACCTATGAACGTGCAATTGAATCATTAGATGCCGTCAATGGCGAAATTGAAGGCCTTATCCACGAATCTTGGGGCAGATGAGTTTGTCTGCTGACAAATTCAGCATTTATGATTGCAAATTCAGTGAGATAAGCGATTACGGAGATTGAAATGGCTAGGAAAAATCTTCTGGCGGGACTTACGGAGTCAACCGAAGAGCCAGCGACGTCCAATTATCGGATCGGTGGCGCATCCAAATCCATGATCCGTTCTGTTAATGAGCTTGCACGTCAAGCTGACGCTTTCCTTGAAGGCGAGCAAGTCGTCGACCTCGATCCAAATGTTATAGACAGTTCTTTTGTATCTGATCGTCTTGGTACTGATGGTGAAGAATATCAGCAGCTTCTTCAAGCTATCCAGGAACGGGGACAGGACAGCCCTATACTCGTTCGTCCTCATCCAAGCATAGATGGTCGTTTTATGATCGTCTTTGGTCATCGTCGTGTAAAGGTAGCCCGCGAGCTCGGACGCAATGTTCGAGCAGTTGTAAAGGCACTTGACGACAAAACACATATTATCGCGCAAGGACAAGAGAATTCGGCTCGAGCAAATCTCAGTTTCATTGAGAAAGCTCTTTTCGCAAAAAATCTTGAGACACTCGGATATGACCGTGAAACAATCTCCTCCGCACTAGCAGCTAATGCGGCAGCGGTTTCCAAGATGATTTCCGTAACGTCCCGTATTTCGCCGCAACTCGTCAACATTATAGGATCAGCTCCTGGGGTAGGGCGCGAACGCTGGCTTGAACTAAGCCTTCTAGTCGAACGTAAGGCCGCTGCAATTTCCGAAATCGTAACTTCAGACGATTTTGGTTCAATAGATAGCGACGAGCGTTTCAATCGGGTCTTCACTGCGGCGAATGCCAAAGGCAAGCCGGTCAAAAAGGAACGAACCACACCAACGGCAAAGTCGTGGGGATCTAGCGAATTTGCCATTACGATGAGTCAAAAGCCGAAACAGGTCGATTTCTCTTTCAAAAGCGAGAAAGCTAGACCGTTCGGCGATTGGTTATCCGAGCGACTTGAAATCCTCTTTGAGGAATTCAAGCAATCAGAAACCAAGAATGGAGATTGAGCCGCAAAAGAAAAAGGCCCCCAAACGTTGCCGTCGTGGAAGCCCTTCTCGATGTTTTAGCAGACTGAGAATCGCATTTCCCCGAATCGGTGTCAAGAGTCATAAGCGTCATTTTGGCGGGTGGATTTCTTTTGCCTTTTGAAAGGTGAGAGGGAATGCAAATTCTGGGAACTGTCACGTCCGTGTTTCGCGGGCGAAGGAATAGTTTCGCCCAAAATCCTGAACTGCAGAATAAGCAGGGCAGGGGGGTAAACAGATGGGTGATTTACAAACAGCTCTGTGTGGCCAAGTCAGCACTCGATCTCAATGATCGCTGCCTTGCTGTGCTCAGTTCGCTTTTGTCATTTCTCCCTGACGACGACATGAATGAGAAAACCGGCCTCGTCGTTTTTCCATCCAATCGCCAACTATCGCTGCGTGCCCACGGCATGCCTGAATCAACGCTACGCCGTCACCTGGCTTCATTGGTTGAGGCCGGGATCATTGCGCGCAAAGATAGCCCAACCCGCAAGCGTTATGCGCATAAGGACAGGGAAGGGGGCGTTGAACTTGCCTTCGGCTTTTCCTTTGCGCCCTTGCTTGATCGCGCATCTGAGATTGCCGGTATCGCAGATAAAATCCTTGCGGAGCAAAAAGCCTTGAAACGGCTTCGCGATGAAGTGTCCGTCATGCGCAGAGAGATCGCTTCGGCTTTTTCAGAAAACGCGGATGGGTCCGGTGACTTTATTGAGGGTCTTGAAGGGCTATTTGTTCGCTTCCGTGACGTTGTAGACGCTATTCCTCGCCGAGCATCCCTCGATGAGCTGATGATTATCAAAGCCAATCTGACAGCCATATACGATGAATTGGTTATCGCTTTGAAAAACATGGCAATTGTTCCAGAAATGAGCGGCAGCGTCGCTCAATTTGAGCGGCAGCATAATGAATCCCTGCCAGAATCCCTTTTTAAATCTCAAAATAACAAAAAGATTGATTTGAAGGCGTCTTCTTCGGAAACGACGGTTCCTGAGAGCCTCGAAGACGAGAACCGCATTCGGGTTTCACCTTCCATTTCGCTCGATCAAGTGCTGCGAACATGTCCGGATATTCGCGAATATGGAGCGCACGGCATCAGCACATGGCGAGAGCTTCAAGATGCTTCACAGATCGTTTCCGGCTTCCTTGGCATTAGCAAGTCTGCCTATCGCGAAGCACTAAGCTTCATGGGAGTAGAAGCGGCATCGACGGCCATTGCCTGTATCCTGCAGAAGCTGGCGACCATCAGTTCACCAGGCGGTTATTTGCGATCTCTTGCCCAAAAGGCGAGGGCAGGGGGCTTCTCCATCAGCCAGCTTTTGTTTTCTGGGATGAAAGGTAATGGAAGTCTGGCATCGGCAGGATCGCAATGAATTCCGACACACAGGGACAGTCATTGAACAACAACAATCCTTGAAGTGTCACGCTTGGTGTTATATATATAGTCAGGCTAGATGACGGTGCAGATTCTGAAGAACGCCTGGTTCGAGCGGTTTGCTCGAAAGCAGAGGATTACGGACGTCGCCTTGATAGAAGCGGTGCGTCGTGCCGAGCGCGGTCAGATAGACGCCGATCTTGGTGGCGGTGTCATTAAGCAACGAGTCGCCCGGGCAGGACAGGGAAAGTCGGGTGGGTTTCGCACGATCATTCTATATAGGTAGGAGCGGCGGGCATTTTTCGTGTTCGGCTTTGCAAAGAATGAGCAGGCCAACATTGATGACGATGAAGAAGTTCAATTCAAGAAGATGGCAAAGGAACTTCTTGCGTTATCAAAAGAGCAAATGGAGCTGCTGATCGAGAGAGGACGTTTTTCGGAGGTTGACGATGGTGAAGAAATATAAGAGCGAAGCAATGGCGGCCATCCACGAAACTATGGAGGGCCTGTTTGAAGTCGGCGCGATCGACAAGCAGACTATGCGAGAATTTGATGATGTCTGCCTGACCGCGATTGAGCCGCTTACCCCGGAAGAGATCCGCTCCATCCGGGAGCGTGAACATATATCGCAGCCCGTCTTTGCTCGTTATCTCAATGTGAGCAAGGGTCTGGTGTCAGATTGGGAGCGTGGAGTGAAGAAGCCCGGAGGGCCGGCACTACGGTTATTGACGGTTGTTCAGAAAAAAGGGCTAGAAGCGATTGCCTGATTGCGAAAAAGCAATCAGACGGGCGGGCCAATTTATGATCGTTTATTCCGTGAACACCACCAGGACGCCGGATTTGACGATTCTTGCGAGTTCTTCTGCATCCCAGTTTGTAAGACGCACGCAGCCATGGCTCGATGTTTTGCCGATGCGTGAAGGGTCAGGCGTGCCATGAATACCGTAAGTGGGTTTGGAAAGCGCAATCCATACCGTACCGACGGGACCGTTTGGCCCAGGCGGAATGGTCAGAACGCCTTCATTGGCTCCCTGTTTGAAGTTGATCCTGGGATTGTATGTATAATTGGGATTGATCGCTATTCGTTTGACCTGAACCGTGCCCGAAGGAGAAGGAGTGTCCGAAGAGCCGATCGTTGACGGGTAGGCTACCTTCAGCTTTCCATCTGAACCATAGCCCCGAACCTGTTTGCGACCTTTATCTGCTATGATATGGGCAATCGGCGTGCGTTTGGCTTTGCCGAGATTGGGAACTTTGATGATCGAGCCTGGTTGATTGAAATTCACCCCTGGATTGATCTCTTTGAGGAAACCCTCATCGATTTGAAACCGCTCGGCAAGCATTTCCGTGACTGAGGTATAAGCTATTGCTGGCAATTGGGCTTTCAAAGCGTAGTCAGCGGGGATTTCTGCAACAAACTGCCTGCCAACATCTTCATTTGTGATGAGGTAATCCTTGAAAGCTGGTCCGCCGGTATTCTCCAGTTCGGTCTGAACCGCTGCGGGATCGGCTGGATTGATAAATCTACCCGTGATTTCGCCAAAAGCCGCAGCAGCCTTGTCGACATTGCTGCCGGAACGCCCATCGATTGCGCCGGGCGACGCGCCAGCCCTGTTCAACATGATCTGATAGGCTGCAATCTGTTCTTTGGAATCAACGCCTCTTGGCATTTCTATCGCGGGTGCCATGTCGTCGGCGGTTGGAACATAAGTCGATGAAGTTTCCTGACGAGTTGGTTGTGTGCGATTGATGCTGCCAGTGGTCATCTGGTCCAGTTCGGCTTTGATCGGTGCAGTTGACCCCACTAATGCGGGCGGTCGGATATCTTTTACCTGCAAAAGCAGTCCATTGATCGAGCGGTCAATTGAGGAAGACGGCATAAAATGGCGTCGGTGCTGGTCGAAAGATTGCCGCACTATCCCATGTGGTGTTGTCACGTTAACTGGGCTACAGTTGCCTGCCTGACGGTTTGGGCGTAATTTTTGGCGATGCAGACATCA
>NZ_NNRK01000020.1 GCF_002252475.1 Brucella rhizosphaerae
AATAAAGCGGGACAAGTCCACTTCACGGTGATGACACCACCATTCCCATCCGGGCGAAAGGCAAATGCACAACCGGACGCATCTGGACTTATGTGAGAGATGATCAACCATTCAATGGCCAGGCATCGCCCGCGGCAGTCTATTATGCTTCGGGTGATCGGCGCGGCGCGCACCCGCAGAAGCATCTGGCCAGATACGGCGGCATTCTGCAAACGGATTGCTACAACGGGTTTGAACCGATTGCGGTCGCGCAAATGAAAGAGATCCCGATTACATTCGCCTTTTGTCATGCACATGCACGACGGAAATTCTTTGAACTGGCTGATATTGAGAAAAGCGCCCGGGATCGTAAGCGGAATGGCAGGCCAATATCGCCCATTGCGCTTGAAGCCGTTAGGCGTTTCGATGCACTGTTTGACATTGAGCGGCAGATCAATGGACTGAGCGCTGAAGAACGGGTCAAAGAGCGGCAGAAAAAGAGCAAGCTGCTGTTCGATGATATGCATGAATGGCTAATAAAAGAGCGTGCTACACTGTCCAGTTCATCCGATGTGGTCAAGGCCATGGATTACATGCTCAAACGATGGGAGGGCTTTGCACGCTTCATCGCAGACGGCAGAATTTGCCTTACAAACAATGCCGCAGAAAGAGCGCTGAGAGGTATCGCATTGGGGCGCCGTAACTGGACCTTCGCCGGATCACAGCGCGGGGCCGATCGTGCCGCCATCATGCTCACATTTATCATGACCTGCCGTCTTAATGACGTCGATCCGAAAGCCTGGCTAGCCGATGTCTTCGCCCGCATCGCCGATCTGCCCGTATCACGCCTGCACGAACTCCTGCCCTGGCAGTGGAAAAAACTGCCCGAGGTCGAGAAAACCCTCGCTCAGCCCGCAGACTGAACAGCCGTCACAGCATACTTCATCAGAGGATTGCGCGCGCTAGAAAATCCAGCGGTCTTCGGCGCATGGGTACTATGAGTGGGCCGAAAAATTGATTAGAGTTCGTCCCAAATGAACCGCGAGCCGTTCCCACGCGGACCGTCATAGGCACTCCGGGTTTAGGGATCGACTATACGCTCGGTTGTCGCGATGGAGACGCACTGTCTCGAGTGGCGTTGAAAACTGTGATGGTGCTTTGTTCGAACGCCGCCAAGTCTCCGCGGGAAGCGACGGCGCGCGGCTCGGCAAACCGACCCAGCGCAACGCTCGGCATGATAAAAAATTTCTGCTAAACAATTATGATGATGAGTGCGGCAGAGGTTGATGAAACAAGTCGAACGAAAACGCTTCGGCTCACTGATCGCCTTCGGCATTTTTAGCACCGGACTCTTCGCGCCGGTCCTGATCGCGCACCAGCCAGTGGACTGCTCCGAGCGCAAGAGCCGCGCCCGCAAGGGCGGCAATCTTGGCTGGCTCCGTCTCGCCAAGGTCGAGGATGATAAATTTGCGCGCGATGGCGAGGAGCGCGATCAGCACGATCGTGCGGACTTGGAGGATCCCGAAGCTGCGTTCGGTCGCAACAAGAAGGGAGCGCTTGAACTCGAGCGCGATCACCACGGTGAAGACCATGCCGAACACCACCTGGAAGGTGGCGTAGTCGAGAGTGTCAAATGCCCCCAGAAGCAAGCGGTTCACGACTTCGCGCATCAGCGCCCAGACCGACGCCACGACGATCGCCGCAATGATGACGCTGAGGACGAGAATGACAACTTGCTCGAACTTCTCGTAGAGCGTCATCGCCGACCATTGTTCACGGGTCAGCCCAGATCGTTGCAAGTCTTTCATGATTGCCTCTCGAAAGCCGCCCTGGAGAGACAAGCTCCCCGGGGCTTTGCCAGACGGTGCGATATCGCACGGAGCGGAGGGGACGCCGCAAACCGGCGACACCCCATGTGGCAAATCAGCCGTTCTTGACCTCGATGCGCTTGACCTTGGCCTGCGCCTCGGGAGTCTGTGCCAGCTTGATCGTCAGAACCCCGTTCTTGAAGGATGCTTGCGCCTTTTCGCCATCCACGCCGGGGGGGAGCGGAATTGTCCGGTAGATCGCGCCGTAGCTGCGCTCGGAGAGGTAGTATCCCTTCTTCTCCTCCTGGCGCTCGATCTTCTTCTCCCCCTTCACAGTCAACATGTCATCGTTGACCGTCACCTCGATGTCCTTGATCTCCATGCCCGGCAGTTCGATCGACACTTCGATCGCGTTGTCGGTCTCAACCACGTCGGACTTCGTCTCTCCACTGCCAAAGGGCCATTCGAAATGACCGGCCCGATCCCAGAAACTCTCGAACACATGGTTCATTTCGCGCTGGAGCGTCGCGATCGGGTTGTCTTGGCTGCTCTTCGCATCTGGCGTGCTGTCCTTGCGCGCCCAGGGAATGAGGTCTTTAATCTGCATGATTGGTCTCCTTAGGTTTTCAGGCGCCCTTGACGGCGATCCTTTTCGGCTGCGCTTCAGGGGCCCGGGGGAGCGTTAAAGTTAGGACGCCTCCTCGCATCTCGGCTTCGATCCTGTCGGGGTCGAAGTCCTCGGAAAGCGTGAAGGCACGCTCGAAATCGCCCTCGCCATATTCGGCATAGGCAAGTTCGAGGTTTTTCGGCCGCACCGGGTCAACCTTGCCGCGGATCGTCAACACACGATTTTCGAGCGTGATTTCGATCGCATCGGCGGCGACCCCAGGCATTTCAAGCATCATGGAGACACCCTGATCGGTCTCGACGATATCGGTCAACGGGCGGTAGATGCGTCCGCCGCCGGTGGTCTCGGGCGAGTCGGTCGGCGTCTTTTCGGCGGCTTGCGTGATGTCGGTGCTCATCGTTCCAGCTCCTCTCAGGCTGCCTTGATCTCGATTTTCTTCGGCTTTTCTTCCTCGGGCCGGGAGATGACGATCCGCAATACGCCGTTCGTCATCCTCGCCTCGACCTTGTCATCCGAGGCCGCGAACGGCAGGCGGATAGTGCGGGAAAACCTGCCGAAACTGCGTTCGTTGCGGTGCCAGCGCGCACCGTCGGGAACCTCGGGCGCCTTGCGTTCGCCCGAAAGCGTCAGGACGTTGTCCTTGACCGAAATTTCAATGTCGCCCGGTTCGATGCCGGGAAGTTCAGCGGTGACTGCAACGGCCTCAGGGCCTTGCCAGACATTTACCGCCGGGAACGCCGCGCGGGACGGCGGCCAGAAACCGCGGTCGAGATCGCGCATCATGGAGCGCATCAGCGCAAAGGGATCGCTGCTGCGCAGATATGTCGGGTAGAGCATTGCTGGCCTCCTGTTGCTGATCGATACCCCCGAACCGTCGGCATGGAGGGACCGGGCAACGGTGCCGGCCGGATGTGGGTTCGGAGAACGCCTATCAAGATAGGCCGTTCCATTTATTATGCAAGCATGTATGATGGGTGCATTGCGTTTTGGATGGGGGGCGGTTTCTCCTGTGTACCATGCAATCGGCGGAAGGATAACCATGATCTCTTCGGACATCGCGCTGATCGGGACGACGATCCACCGGGTCGCGCAGCTCATCCAGCAGCGGATCGACCAAGACATCCGCGGCAGCGGCCTGACCCGCCTGTCCTGGATGGCGGCGGCGCATGTCGAGGATGCGCCTGGGCTGACCATCGGCGATCTGGCCGACCTGCTGGAGGTCGGCCAGGCCACAGCCGGCCAGCTCGTCGATCGCATGGTCCGGGGCGGCTGGGTCGAGCGGTCGCCCTCGCCCGACGACAGGCGGGCGCAGATCGTCACGGCAACGTCGAAGGCCCGGGCGATGCTGGAGGAACTCGCGCCGCGGCAATCGGCGCTCGAACATGAAATCTTCCAGGATCTGTCGGCGGACGAAAGGCGCGCCCTGCTGGCGCTGCTCGAGCGGATCAAGGCGCGGCTCGGGCGCCAGTGAAAGGGACAAGCGGCATGGAAAGGAAGACCGAATATAACATCTGGTACTGGGTGGTGGCTTTCATAGCCGTGCTTTTCATCCAGAACCTGATCGCCGGCTGGCAATCCGTCGCACCGATCAGCTACAGCCAGTTCGAGAAGTATCTCGCTGACGGGAAAATTTCCTCTGTCGCGGTCGGGTCAGACACTATCACAGGCACCTTCGCCGAACCGGTCGACGGCAAGAAGCAGTTCGTGACGACCGTAGTGAATCCCGCAATCCTGGAACGGATAGACCGGTCAGGTATCGAGATCACTGGCGTTCCGCAAAACACTTTTCTCGGCACGCTGATTTCCTGGGTGGCGCCAGCGCTTATCTTCTTCGGAATCTGGATGCTGCTGTTCCGCAAGTTCGCCGACAAGCAGGGCTTCGGCGGGTTCATGCAGGTCGGCCGCAGCAAGGCCAAGGTTTACATGGAAAAAGAAACCGGCGTCAGCTTCGCCGACGTGGCCGGTGTGGACGAGGCCAAGGCCGAGCTCGAGGAGGTCGTGGAGTTCCTCAAGAACCCGGCCGAATACGGAAAGCTGGGCGCACATATCCCCAAAGGCATATTGCTCGTTGGGCCGCCGGGCACCGGCAAGACGCTGCTGGCGCGCGCGGTGGCGGGTGAGGCCGGCGTGACCTTCTTTTCGATCTCGGGATCAGAGTTCGTCGAGATGTTCGTGGGCGTCGGTGCCGCGCGGGTGCGCGATCTCTTCGAGCAGGCTCGGAAATCCGCGCCGGCGATTATCTTCATCGACGAACTCGACGCTCTCGGGCGGGCGCGCTCCTCCGGCCAGGTCGCTGGCGGCCACGATGAGCGTGAGCAGACGCTGAACCAGCTTCTGACCGAGCTCGACGGCTTCGACCCATCAGTCGGCATCGTGCTGCTTGCGGCCACGAATCGCCCGGAGATTCTCGATCCGGCGCTGTTGCGGGCCGGACGCTTTGACCGGCAGGTGTTGGTGGATCGGCCGGATAAGAAGGGACGTGTGCAGATTCTTGGCGTTCACATGAAAAAGGTGAAGCTCGTCCCGGACGTCGATGCCGAGAAGGTCGCAGCGCTCACGCCCGGCTTCTCGGGCGCCGATCTTGCCAATCTCGTCAACGAGGCAGCATTGCTCGCCACGCGCCGCAAGGCCGATGCGGTGACGATGGACGACTTCAACAATGCCGTGGAGCGCATCATCGCGGGGTTGGAAAAGAAGAACCGCGTTCTGAACCCGCGCGAGCGCGAGATCGTGGCGCACCACGAGATGGGGCACGCGCTTGTGGCGATGGCTCTGCCGGGGGTGGACCCGGTGCACAAGGTCTCGATCATCCCGCGCGGAATTGGCGCGCTCGGCTACACTATCCAGCGCCCGACCGAGGACCGCTTCCTGATGACGCGGGAGGAGCTGGAGAACAAGATCGCAGTCCTGCTTGGCGGGCGCGCGGCCGAGAAGATCATCTACAATCATGTCTCGACCGGGGCGGCCGACGATCTGGTCAAGGCTACCGATATCGCCCGCGCCATGGTCGCGCGGTACGGGATGGACGAAGGCCTCGGGCATGTCAGCTACGACAGCGATCGGCCAGGCTTTCTCGGCACCGGCGACCAGTCGTCGTGGCTGAACCGCCGCTATAGCGAGGCCACTGCCGAGCGGATGGCCTCGAAGGTGCGCGACATCGGGGATGGCGTGTTCAAGCGCACCCTCTCGCTTCTCGAAGCCAACCGGGCGCTGCTCGAGCAATCCGCGCAGGATCTCCTGCAACGCGAGACACTGGACGAGCCCGATCTGGTGGCAATTGGGTCCAAGATGAAAAGAACGGAAGCGGTCGCTGCCTGACACCGTCACTGACGCAGATGATCGCGGACAACCCTGACTGGATAAAGAAACGGAGAGGAAAAATGGCAAACGGAACTTGCGATATTTGCGGTCGCCCGGCGACGGCGCGCGTGCGCGCTTCGGTGAACGGCAGGGTTCAGAACATGGAGCTTTGCGACCAGCATTACAGCGAAATGGCGCGCCGGTCGGGGCGCAGCGCCTCGCCGCTGGAGTCCCTGTTCGGACGGCGTTCCCTTCTTGACGAATTCTTCGGCGAGAGCGGTTTCGGCAGCCTCTTTGGTGACAGTCCGCTGCGAGGCGGCACGCTCGGCTCCATGGGTGATGGCAATGACGCTGTCGTCGACGCCACTTTCGGCGAGGGCGCGCCGCGGCGTGGATCGCGGCGCGGCGGCGGACGCACCATCGCCGACCGGCTGAGCGAACAGGGCAACAAGCTGCTGCAGGATGCCGCACAGAAGGCCGGGGAATTCGGGCGCAGCGAGGTCGATACCGAACATCTGCTTCTGGCATTGACCTCGTCTGACGTCGTCAAGACGATCCTGGAACAGTTCAAGGTCGATGTGGACGATCTGCGGCACCAGATCGAGAAGGAAGCGAAGCGTGGAGAGGCCAAGGCGGAGGGCGAAATCGGCGTCAGTCCTCGCCTCAAGGACGCGCTGAACCGGGCCTTCATCGCCTCGAACGAACTCGGCCATTCCTATGTCGGTCCCGAGCACCTGCTGATCGGCCTTGCCGAGGAAGGTGAAGGCCTGGCCGCGTCGATCCTGCGCAAATACGGATTGACGCCGCAGGCGCTTCGCCAGCAGGTGACCAAGGTCGTGGGCAAGGGAGCCGAGGAGGGCCGCGTGGAGGCGCCTTCCAGCACGCCCGATCTCGACCAGTTCAGCCGTGACCTGACGAAGCTCGCCCGCGAGGGCAAGCTCGATCCCGTCATCGGCCGCGCCCGCGAGATCGAGACGACGATCGAAGTGCTGGCCCGCCGGAAAAAGAACAACCCGGTGCTGATCGGCGAGCCCGGCGTGGGCAAGACCGCCATCGTCGAGGGACTTGCCCAACGGATCGTCGCGGGCGAAGTGCCCGAGGCGCTGCGCGACAAGCGGCTGGTCGAGCTCAACATCAACTCGATGGTGGCCGGGTCGAAGTATCGCGGCGAGTTCGAGGAGCGAGTCCAGAAGATCCTCAAGGAGATCACCGAGGAGAAGGACAGCCTGATCCTGTTCATCGACGAGATCCACACCATCGTCGGCGCCGGCCAGGGCGGTGGCGAAGGTGGTCTCGACATCGCCAACACCTTCAAGCCGGCGCTGGCGCGGGGCGAGCTGAACCTGATCGGTGCGACGACGCTCAACGAGTACCAGAAATACATCGAGAAGGACGCGGCGCTCGAGCGACGGTTCCAGCCGGTTTATGTCGAGGAACCCACGATAGCTCAGGTCATCATGATCCTGCGGGGGCTCCGCGACACGCTGGAAGCACACCACAAGGTGACGATCACCGACGAGGCCATCGTTGCGGCGGCCGAGCTTTCGGATCGCTACATCACCGGTCGCTTCATGCCCGACAAGGCGATCGACCTGATCGATCAGGCAGCCGCACGGGTGAAGATCAGCGCCACGGCGCGCCCCGTGGAAGTCCAGGAGCTGGAGGCCGAAGCCGCGCAGATCAAGCGCGAGCAGGACTATGCCGCAGCCCGCAAGCAATTCGACCGTGCAGCGGAACTGAAGAAGGAACTCGAGCAGAAGCAGAAGGAGCTGGACGAGCTTCTGGAAATCTGGAAGCGCGACCAGGCTTCGGCGACCGCCGAGGTGCGCGCCGATCATGTGGCGCAGATCGTCTCCAAGATCACCGGCGTTCCGGTCACCGAGCTGACCGCCGAGGAGAAGGACAAGCTTCTGAAGCTCGAAGACAAGCTGCATGAGCGCGTCATCGGCCAGGAAGAGGCTATCCGCGCCGTGGCCGATGCTGTGCGGCTGGCGCGCGCGGGCCTGCGCGAGGGACGCGGCCCGACCGCGACATTCCTCTTCCTCGGGCCGACCGGGGTTGGCAAGACGGAACTGGCCAAGACGCTCGCCGAAGTAATCTTTGGCGATCAGGACGCAATCATCCGCATCGACATGTCGGAGTATGGCGAGCGCCACTCGGTCGCCCGGCTGGTGGGCGCGCCTCCCGGCTACGTCGGATACGACGAAGGCGGGCAACTGACCGAGAAGGTGCGCCGTCGGCCCTACTCGGTCGTGCTGCTCGACGAGATCGAGAAGGCGCACCCGGATGTCTACAACATTCTGTTGCAGGTGTTCGACGACGGTCGGCTGACCGACGGCAAGGGGCGCGTGGTGGACTTCACCAACACCATCATCATCGCCACGTCGAACCTCGGTTCGGACATCATCCAGCGCAACCTCACGAAACGCGGCAGCAGTGAGTTCGACGAGGCCAAGCAGAAGTCCGAGCTGATGGAGGTGTTGCGCGGTCATTTCCGGCCAGAGTTCATCAACCGGATCGACGAGATCATCGTCTTCCACTCGCTGAACCAGTCGGAAATCCGCCAGATCGTCGAGTTGCAGCTCAACCGGGTGAAGCGGACCGCCCTTACCCAGGGCGTCGAACTCGAACTCGATGTGAGCGTCGTGGATCACTTCGGCGCGGTCGGCTTCCGTCCCGAATTCGGTGCCCGCGAGCTACGCCGGCTGATCCGGTCGCAGTTGGAGACCGAGTTGGCCCGCGAGATGCTCTCCGGGCGGATCGAGGATGGTGACAAGGTCCGCGTCGCCTGGTCGGAAGACGAACAGAGGGTCGTGTTCGAAAAGATCGTAAAGGACACCGGTGACGACAGCCCGGACGATCAGGCCAAGGCCGGGATCGAGGAGCCCAGCGAAGTTGCCGAAAACAAGACGGACGTTCCGAAGCCCAGCGTTGGGGATGAGGTGCAGTCCAAGGACGACAAGTCCGCCGAGTGACAGCGCAAAAGACTGGCCCGGCGCGATATCGGTCGCGCCGGACCATCTCTTCGGAGAGTTATAGGAAGGTCCACGGCATGAACGTCATTAGATCATTCCGCAATCTCGACCGGCACGGCCAACAGCGCGCGCCTGAGGTCATCGAGGAAGAATTGCGGCAACTTGAACCGCACCTTGCGCGCTTTCGCGAGGATCTGGTCCGGCTCGAAGTCGTTGCCTCGCAGACGAGGGGCAAGAAGCGCATCAAAGTCAGCCTGCGCCTGCAACTGCCGTCGGGCGTGATCGCGGCGCGGGAAGATGGATTCGAGATCGAGCCTGTCCTGCGCAAGGCCTTTGCCGACCTGCGCCACCAGGTCGATCGGCATGTGGCGCGCCTCAAGCACGAGCCTGAATACAAGCGTCCCGCCCGCCGGCGCCGGATCGGCGCCCCGCTGCCGCCCGCGCGGGATGCGGCGGAAGCGGACCGGCGCCAGCTCTTCTTTGAGCTGATCGAGGATCATCTCGATACGATCTATGACACCGTCAGGCGCGAGTTGACCTATCTCGAATGCAGCGGATCGGTACCGGAGGGTTACCTCAGCGTTCGCGATCTTGTCGATGCGACGATCCTCAAGGGACTGGAAAGGTTCGAGCAGCGGCCCACCGAGTTTTCCATAGGCGACTGGCTGCTGAAACTGGCTTTCGAGACCATCGAGGCCGAGGCGCGCGCCGCGCGCCGCGCCGTGCCTGAGGATGCCGCCTCCATCGAGGCGGAACCCGAGGCCCCGGCGGAGGATCCGACCGAGGCGGATCAGGCGATGTTCGAGTTCTACCAGCCCGACGAAGTGCTGATGCTGGAGGACCTCCTCGCCGACGACGGCGGCACAGACCCCGAGAGCCAAGCGGATCGGCATAAGATCGCCATGGTGCTGCACCGGGCAATCGCCGATCTTCCGCCGGTCGAACGCCGCGTTCTCTATCGGCTCTACCTCGACAACGCTACGATCGCGGAGACGGCAGACCTTTTCGGCCTGACCGAGACAATGGTCGCCGAGATCGCAGAAAATGCGGGCGCGACACTACGCGCGAGGCTTGCCGAAGCCGGGTTGGTCAGAGATCCATCAGGCCGCGCGCCCATCGAACGGGAAATCGCTCACACGCGGCGTCTGCCTCAGCCGATCGAGGATCGCCGCCGCGTGGCCGCCGCCCTAACCGGCGAGGAGGCCGGCTCCGACACCTGACATGGAACTGAATAGGAGATCGACCAATGACCATAGCCTCTGAAAACCCGACCGACAAGATGCAGGACATGCTGTGCAGCCTGTCCCGGAATTGGTGGGCATTCGTGTTACGCGGCGTGCTCGCATTGATCATCGCAGTGCTAGCCTTCGTCATGCCTGCGGAATCGCTTCTGGCGCTCACGCTGGTCTTCGGCGCGTTCGCCTTTGCCGACGGCGTGTTCGGCCTCGTCGCCGCGATACGTAACATCCGCAAGGGCGAACGCTGGGGCTGGCTGATGTTCAGCGGCATTCTAGGCATCGCCACGGGCGTCGTCGTGGTTGTCTCGCCTTTTGTCGCGACGCTTGTGCTTGCGACATTCCTCTGGGCCAGCATCGCATTCTGGTCCGTGTTCTCGGGTGCCCTCGAGATCGCGGCAGCGATCCGCCTGCGAAAGGAAATCAACGGCGAAATCTGGCTGATCCTGAGCGGCCTTCTCTCGGTCGTTCTCGGTGTCGTCGTGACCTGGATGCTGCTGACGCGCCCGGTCGAAAGCTTCCTCGCGCTCGGCTGGCTGATCGGCTTCTACGCCGCGGTCTTCGGGGGGATGATGATCCTCCTCGGGCTACGGCTTCGCAAGGGGGATCGTTCGGACGGTGCGGCCTTCGATAACGCTCCCCCATCGGCAAAGGCGTGAGGTGCCCTGTGGTGGATGACGGGCGACTTGCCGGCGAGGAGGACGATTTCACCCGATGGGACGAAACGATCTTCGACCGTTGCCTGAGCACCGGCTTCAATCCGTTCGGCAGCGGTCCGACGCCAATCTTCCTGCGGCACCGGGACGCAGAGGCGCCGGACGCCGATGCGAAGCCGTGCATGCCACCTGACACCGAAAATGCGAGGTGCTGATGTCGAACCGCCTGCCTGACTTGGCATTTGCTGCTGCGGCCGCTGCCTTGGGCATCGGCATCGTTTTCGTTTTTCGTTCGATGTATCTTGCCGAAGACATACTGCCTTTCGCGCAGGAGATGACGCTCATCTTCCTCGGCGCTGTCGTCACGATCATTCTGACCGCGGCGCTTCTCAATCGCCAGACCGATCTCGAGCTTCGCAAGGAAGGAAGGGTCATCATCCTCCAGCAGCAATGCGACATTTACATGGCCTGCATCGAGAAGGTCGCAGAGATCGTGGAAACCGCAAGGCACGATGCGAAGCTGATCGATGAACTGCGTGTTCTCAGCCACAAGCTGGCTGTGGTTGCGAGTGCAGGGGTCGTGTCCAGCTTCGAGCAGGTACTGGAGAGCTTGCAGTCCGGTTTTGCTGACGGCACGCTCTCGGACGGGGACGGAGAGGGCGTGATGAATGCCGTCGCCGATCTCACGATAGCGATGCGGTCGGACGTCCTGCACGCTGCTGCCTTTCCTTCGCAGAACACCGAACGCGCCGTTCGCCTGAATTCGAGGCGAATGGAAAAACTCGACGATCTCGAACGTCACCTTCTCGTATCCACCGACACCCGGGAGAACTGATATGCGCGGCCATAATCGCCCACCATTCCCGCCGAAAATTCCCGGAACCGATCTGCCATCCTGGGACGTGCCGACGGCAATCATCTACCGTCCTGCCCGTTCCGCGATGACATCGGCGCCTCGGCCCAACTACTGGGTCCTCGAGTTCGAGCCGTCCCGGCCGCCGCAGATCGAGCCGCTGATGGGATACACGTCCAGCAGCGATCCCTATCGTCCGATCCGGCTGAAGTTTCCGGATCGCGACAGCGCCGTGGACTTCGCAGAGCGGCAGGACTGGCATTATGTCGTGCGCGAGGACGCTGGGGGAGCCCGGATGGCGAACCCTTGGGCGGGTGAGACGCGCCACCGGCTGCACAGGGGCGTCGATGCCCCGGGAGCCTTCCGGGTCCCGTTCCGCCCCGATCGCCGCCTCTCAAGAGGCGTCCAGCATGAGAGCACGGCCGACCCGTCTACCAGCGACAGGGAGAGTTTCGATCCGGTCCTCGAAGCCTCGCTCGAATCCTTCCCCGCCTCTGATCCTCCGGCGTGGACGGGTGTGACAATTGCAAGAAAGACGACGGGATGACGGCCAGCTACATGCGCTCGATCTACCGGCTCTACCGCGAGGAGGGCCTGACGGTGCGCAAGCGCCGGGCGCGGCGACGCGCGGTGGGCACGCGGGCGCCGATCCTGGTCGAGGCAAGGGCGAACGCGCGCTGGTCGCTGGACTTCGTGCACGATCAGTTCGCCTGCGGGCGGCGCTTCCGTGTGCTCAACATCGTCGATGACGTGACGCGCGAATGCCTGGCAGCGATCCCGGACACGTCGATCTCCGGTCGCCGCGTTGCTCGTGAGCTGACGGACCTGATCTCCCGACGCGGCAAGCCGGGCATGATCGTCTCCGACCACGGCACGGAGTTCACCTCGAACGCGATCCTCGCCTGGTCGAAGGATCATCGCGTCGAGTGGCACTACATCGCGCCCGGAAAGCCCATGCAGAATGGCTACGTCGAGAGCTTCAACGGCCGGATGCGCGATGAGCTCTTGAACGAGAGCCTGTTCTTCGGCCTCGACCACGCCCGCAGCGCCATCGCCGAATGGAGGCAGGACTTCAACACCGCGAGACCGCACTCCTCGCTCGGATACCAGACCCCGGCGGCCTTCGCCGGAACCCTTACCGCAACCGGCTCCGACGCTTCGCTCGATAAGGGCTTCGCGTCTCCGCCCGTTGCTCAACCCGCGCCCAACGGCGTAACAGAAACGGTCGAGACTCTAATCGCCGCTGGATGAAAGTTCAGTGGCAGGTCACTTTGTGCGCAACTTTGTCTTGCCTGACAACGTTGATTCGACCAAGGTGACGGCTTCGATGAAAGACGGCGCGCTGGAAGTGCGGCTTGTCAAGGCCGAGCAAGCCAAACCGAAACAGATTGAAATCTCAGTCAACTAACTTTAATTAGGAGCCCAAGATCATGAATATCAAACAGCCCCAATCAACCTTCTCCGCACTTGCCCTGGCGGTCGTCGTCGGACTTAGCGGACCGGCTCAGGCCCAATCGGCGGCAGGTTCTAGCCCAGGTGCTGCAGCACCCTCTGCCGCATCCAAGGCGGCGCAGCCACAGGTAGATGACAAGGCCGCCCGGGAAGCCGAAAAAAAGCGTGCTGAGCTCACTCAGGACGCCATCACGGCGCTCACCAAGACCCAGGAGGCTTTGACACTCCTTGATGCAAAGAAGACCAAGGAGGCGCTCGCTGCGCTGGAACTGGCCAGCGGAAAGCTGGAACTGGTATTGGCACGCGACGCCAAACTTGCTTTGGCGCCGGTCGATGTACGCGTCATCACCCACGATATCCACGCCAACGTGGAAACGGTGAAGAAAGCGGTCGAGTTGTCTCGGGAGTTGTTGGGTGATGGCGAGGTGCAAAAGGCCCGGCCCATCGTCGCCAATCTGGCCAGCGAAATCGTGATCGAAACCGACAACCTGCCGATGGCAACGTACCCGGCAGCGATCAAGTCGGCCGCACGGCTCATCGACAGCGGCAAGATCGACGACGCCAAGGCGGAACTCGCCCGAGCACTGAACACGCTGGTGGTGACCTCGGTCGCCTTTCCTCTGCCCGTGCTACGGGCTGAAGCCGCGATGGCAAAAGCTGAAAAGCTGGCCGAGACCGACAAGCGCGATGCCAAGCAGAACGAGGAGCTCAGCACCTTGCTGTCGTCCGTGCGCACGGAGATCGAGATGGCGCAGATCCTGGGTTATGGCAAGAAGGCGGATTTCAAACCCATCTTCGATCAGGTGAAGTCCATTGAGCAAAAGTCGGCTGGTGGCAAAAGAGGCAAGGGATGGTTCGACGAGTTGAAGACGCGCCTCCAAAAGCTGTTTTGAGGTGATGAAGGGGCCGACTGTTCGGTCGGTCAGTCTCGCGATGTTCGCAGTCAGCCCCAATAGATTCGCCTATTTTCACTAACTCATACGAGGCATATCACCATGAATGAGCAAACATCGAATCCCAATGCGACGAACAAAGAAATAAACGAACAGGCCGCGGTAAGCAGCCTTCCTGTCAGTCCAGAGGCCAAGCCTGAAGTCGTCACGGAGGTACAGCCTGAGGTTCAGAAGGAAACGGACTCGCAGGCGGCAGACAAACGTAGACAAGTCCTCGATGAGGCCGTCTCGGCCTTGGCGCTGACCAAATCAGCGCTGGCCGCATTTGACGGCAAGGACGCTGCACGCGCATTGGCAATGCTGGCCGAAGTGACTGGAAAGCTGGAGCTGATTGTTGCGCGCGAACCCACACTTGCCCTGGCCCCCGTTGATGTGCGCACCATCGTGCACGACTTGTTCGCCAACACGGAAACCATTGAGGCGATGACCGACGAGGCGCTGGATGCCCTCAAACATGGCGAGGTGCAACAGGCACGTCACGTGCTGGCTTTGCTGGCCAGTGAAATCGTGATCGCGGTCACCAACATCCCTCTGGCGTCCTATCCCGCAGCCGTGAAGTCAGTCGTGCCGCTGATCGATCAGGGCAAGATTGAAGAAGCCAAAGCCGCGCTGCAGGCAGCGCTCAGCACGCTGGTCGAGACGCGCAGCGTGCATCCGCTGCCCGCCCTGCGCGCCAGGCTGCTCCTGAAGCGCGCCGAGACCTTGGTAGAAGATAGTCAGCGGAGCGAAGCGTCCAATGAGCGCCTGGAGACATTCTTGAACGAAGCGCGGCAGCAGTTGGAAATGGCAGAACTGCTGGGCTATGGAAAGAAGAAGGACTTTGAGCCCCTGTATGCTGAACTCAGGAAAGTCAAGCAAAAGACGGCTGGGGGAGGCGGCGGAAAAGGCTGGCTCGATGAAATCAAGGCAAAGCTGTCCAAGTTGTTCTGAAACCGCTGGATAGGGCGTAAGAGGGGCGCGTCGCGCCCCTCTCTTTGCTCAGGAGTGTATGCTTTTTCACCCCATTAGGCCGCGTGGACGAACCTGATCCATAAGCGGATGCAGCCGAGCAGGGCGAAGCCGAGAAAGCTGGAAGCGGTGTGGTCGTAGCGGGTGGCCACGCGGCGGCAGTTCTTGAGACGGTTGATGAAGCACTCGATGCGGGAACGCAGGGCGTAGAGGCGTCGGTTGACGCTGTGCTGCACCTTGCGGCTCCGCTTGGTCGGGATCTCCGGCTGGGCCCCCCGGTCGCGCGCATCCTGCCGCAGGCGGTCACTGTCGTAGCCCCTGTCACCGAGCAGCACGCCGGGATCGCTGTCGCGCTCGGCCATGAGGTGGTCATAGGCGATTAGGTCGTGGGCCTCGCCGGGCGTCAGCACGACGCTGATGGGCAGGCCATCGGCATTGGCACGCAGGTGGAGCTTGGTCGAGAAGCCGCCGCGCGAGCGGCCGAGAGCCTGACTTTGGGTCCCCCCCTTCCTCCGGCAGCGCAGTGGTGCGCCCGGATGATGGTGCTGTCGATCATCTGGAGCATGTCGGCCTCGCCGCCGCTGTCGGCGAGCGCCTGCAACAGCACGTCCCAGATGCCGGAGGTGGTCCAGCGCCGGAACTGGCGGTGGACCGAGTTCCACTTCCCGAGTTCCTCGGGCAGGTCACGCCACGGCGCGCCGGTTCGGGTGATCCAGAAGATGCCGTCCAGCGTGCGCCGGTGGTCCTTCGGTGGGCGGCCGCCGCGGGCCGACTGCTCCGTCAGGAACGGGGCGAAGGAAAGGAAAAGGAAATCCATGGATTTGATGCAACTGCTCTGGCTGTTCTTCATCGTCTCCGCACTGCAGCCGGCACTGCAGAGGAAGTATCTGGAGGCGATGCGCACTCGGAAGATCGCTCAAATCGAGAGGATGCGCGGAAGCCGGGTGATCCTGATGATCCATCGGCAGGAGACGATGAACCTCCTAGGTTTTCCCCTGGTTCGCTACATCGACGTTAACGACTCCGAGGAAGTCCTGCGCGCGATCCAGCTGACGGACGCCGAAATGCCGCTCGACATCGTGCTGCACACCCCCGGCGGACTGGTCCTCGCTGCCACGCAGATTGCTCGCGCCATCCAGGGACACAAGGGCAAGGTCACAGTTTTCGTGCCGCACTACGCCATGTCGGGGGGAACACTGATCGCTCTGGCCGCAGACGAGATCGTGATGTGCGACCACTCCGTGCTGGGCCCGATCGATCCGCAACTCGGCCAAATGCCCGCGGCTTCACTCATCAGGGTCGTCGAGCAAAAGCCGATCACGGAAATCGACGACCAGAGGTTGGTCTTGGCCGATGTCGGTCGAAAGGCGATCGCCCAAGTCGAGACCGTAGCGCGACGGCTCCTGACCGACAAGATGGACGAGGAAAAGGCGGCGACATTGGCGGCGCAGCTGGCCACCGGCACCTGGACGCACGACTACCATATCTCTGCGGAAGAGGCGCGCGAGATGGGGCTGCCGGTACGGACCGACATGCCCGAGGAAATACTCGAGCTGATGACCCTCTATCCGCAGCCCGTCCGCCGTCTGGGCGGCGGCGTCGAATACCTGCCCGAACCCCGCCACCGAGAGGCCCGGCGGGCCACGACCTCGCGCTGAACGGCGCCGCCCTGCCTGCCCCTCCGAAACGACACTCAAAGGGAGAACAGAATGCCCACCGTTGCTTGCCCGAAATGCAGTTCCGTCAATCGCGTTCCGCAGGAACGACTGACGGATAACCCCAGCTGCGGCCGCTGCGGCGCCGCCCTGTTCGAGGGCCGGCCAGTCACACTGACCGCCGCCAGTTTCGACCGACACGCCGATGCCGATCTGCCCCTGCTCGTCGATTTCTGGGCGGAATGGTGCGGGCCATGCAAGATGATGGCACCTCAGTTCGAGGCTGCGGCGCGTTCGCTCGAACCCCAGTTCCGTCTCGGCAAGCTCGATACCGAAGCCGAACAGCAGATCACCGACCGTTACGGGATCCGCGGCATTCCCACCATGATCTTGTTCAGGGGCGGCAAGGAAATCGCGAGGACGAGCGGTGTAATGCCTGCCGCGCAGATAGCGCAGTGGGCGCGGTCGCACGTTTAGAGTATACAAGTATTGGCATTTACTGCGACATGATATCAGGAGAAGAACATGCATGGCGTGACTGGATTTATCGAAAGTGCGGCCTTGTTGGTTTGCGCCGCGTTCGTACTCGTGACGATATGTTCACGGATTGGCGTGCCTAGCATCGTCGGCTACATTCTTGCCGGTATAGTCATTGGACCCGCTGGCCTCGGCCTGATTGCGGAGAGCGCTGCCCTGAGCAGTATTGGCGAAATCGGAGTCGTACTCCTGCTGTTCGCACTTGGTCTGGAATTCTCCTTCGAGAAGCTCGTAACACTCAGGAAGCATGTCTTCGGTCTTGGGGCTGTACAGGTTTCAGTCACGACGATAACGGTTTCGTTGGTAGCGAGTTTGGTCTTCGATCTCGCACCAGTTTCCGCAATCCTCATCGGCGGGGCCGTTGCGATGTCATCCACAGCCATGTGCCTCAAGGTGCTCGCAGGCGCGAACGCTCTTGGATCGGCTCATGGGCGCTTGGCCATCGCAGTGCTTCTGTTTCAGGACTTGGCAGCCGTCGCGTTCCTGCTTCTGCACGATGCAATGAGTGGTGCCGCCGAAGGGTATGGCGTGATAACGGTCATCGCCAGTGCAACGGCAGTGGTTGCTGCTCTGTTCATTGCCCGAGGTCCGTTGCAGGTACTTGCCCGTTGGGTCGCGTTGCGTGGCGATCCGGAGCTTGCCCAACTCCTCGCACTTACCATTGCGCTTGGGTCCACGATCGTCGCGACATCTGCTGGCCTTTCTCCGGCGCTCGCCGCATTCGCGACCGGTATGATCATCGGCGAGGGCGACGCGCGCCATGCTGTCGAGAACGAGATCCGGCCCTTTCGCGACTTGTTTGTCGGGATTTTCTTTATCGGTATCGGGACTCAATTGCCACTTTGGATCCTTCCATCTCAATGGCCTGCCGTGCTGGTCTGGCTTGCAATAATACTCTGCGGAAAGACGCTGATTGTTTTCGTCGTCGCCCGACTATTCGGCGAAGCGCTTCAGACCTCATTGCGGACCGGAGTCATCCTGGCCAACGGGGGAGAATTCAGCCTGATGTTGCTATCGGTTTCCTCGACGTCGGGTACAGTGGCCGAGGAGTTCGCCGGCCCCCTCCTCCTCGCGATTGGAGTGAGCATGTTGGCTGGAAGTCTTATGATTAGATGGGCGGGGTCAGGCCTAGGACCAATCGACATTAGGCCCTGTTGACAAAGTATGGCAGCCATATCTTTGCGGCGGCCAAGGCGAGAAATGCTGACACTCTAACCAAGCAAAGTCAGCCTTCGGCCCCCATTGCGGTCATCACGGGCCGAAGGGATATCCTGTGGAACACAGTCTATCGCAGCCGCGCTGTCGATTATGTTCGCACCCAGAGCATCGATATTCCCGCCGAACTGCTCTCCCAGGTCGCACCGCTTCCCTAGGCCCATATCGCACTCACCAGCGACTATCTCTGGAACGAAATTGACGGCCCCCCTCGAACGCTTCAGGCCGATCCGCGCTAACCGTTTCAACCCAAACAACTTAGCTTTCCCTTAGCGGGTTTTATTGCAGAAATGTCCACGGAACCCCTATTTGCAACACCTCTACCGGCGCGAATTGCTCTCGACTACGGGCAGGACAACCGGGCAACGCTGCTCCGTCTGGCTCTGGAACATATCCGCAATGCACTTATCCAGCGCCGCGCGGTTCGTCTCATAGACCCACCCGGCCGTCACGATGGCCTCCGCGCGCTTCGGGTCTGCCGCCTCGATCATGGCACGGCCGGCGCTGACGCGATCATACCCCATGACCAGGCTGGCAACATGGCTGTCGGCCGAAAAGGGCAGGAAGCGTGGCAGCAGCAAAATCAGGAATATGCCGACGAACAGCCCGACAAGGCCGGCCATCGACATGCGAAAATCCTGACCTTTCCGGTCGTAGGCGCTTTTCGTGTGGGCGGCGAGGTTCCGGCAGGCGCGCTCAAGGTCAGACGCCTGCCGCTCGAGCTGCTGCGCGGCGGTGCGTATCAGGGCCTCGCCGCTGCGCTCGAGGGCGGCCGCATAGTGTTGCGCGCCCTGCCGGAGAATGGGCGATTGCTCTACGCCGTGCAGGCGCTCCGCGACAACGCCGAGCTGCTGCACGAGCTGGGCGAGCTGGGGCTTGTAATCGGCCTGTGGCTCGATCCGTTCGAGCTGGTCGAAAGCAGCTTCCAGCCCGCGCCGCATCACGGTCATTTCCGCGCCGATCTGCGCGCCCTGCGTCTCAATCGTGCGCCGGAGCGCGTCGAAGGCTGCGGCCGGGTCGCCGGCGTCCTCGTCCAGTGCTTCCGGCTCGATTTCTTCCCTGTCGTCGTCCAGCTCCGCCATATTCTCCGTGCCTACCTTTCCATTCCGATACCCCGACTATGCCGGTGGCCGCGTGTCATTTCGTCTTGCAGCGCGCGGGCAATGCTCTGTTCCCGGCGAAGCTCCTGCCCGATTCCAAGCTCCCGGCTGCGATTGCGCACGAGGGATTCCGCCTGCGGGTCGCGTTCAAGGCTCTTGGCAAGGCTGCTCATCTGGCTTTCGACCTTGGCGCGGGCGTCGTCATGCTGCCAACCGCGAAGCTCCCGGCGCTGGCCCTGTAGCTCCTGCCAGCGTTCAACGAACCGCTCGGCCCTGACATTCGGGTCCTGCAGCGCGGCGTTTTCGCGCTTCATCCCGTCGATGACCTGCGCGACACGCTCCCGACCGGAAAGCTCGGTCATGGCGCGCGCCGTCGCCGGATCATGTTGCAGCGTCGAGCGCATCAAATCTTTCATGCCGCCCTGCACCTGGTCGAGCTGCTGGCCGGCATCGCGCATTTCCTGCCGCTGCATGTCGAGAACCGGCAAGCCCCCGCGCCGGTGCTGCACGACCGATTCATAAGCCCGCGAATAGCGGTCAACAGCCGCCTCAAGCGGCGACTGCCCCCGCGCCCGCTCGGCCAGCCGGTCGGGCGCCGGCGCCTGCCGCAAGCTCCCTTCCCTTTCCGGCCGCTCTGTGCGCTCCTGCGAGGGCGCAGGACGCGCATTGAGCTTGAGGCCGGCAAACATACCGCGCCGCTGCTTCTCGGCCTGCTGCGGCCGTTTCTGGTCGATCTGCGGGCCATCCTCGCCGGCGCGGTCTGGCTCGCGGCTCTCGGCCGCCGCGCCGCGCCCGAGTTTCAGGCCCTCAAACGGATTGCGACGCTGCTGTCGATCGCCGGCGAGATCCTCGCGCGGATCTGCACGACGATCCTGCCCGAGATCCGCGCGGATTTTTTGCGAGGATCTCCGATCAAGGGCATGATCCCCGGCCGTCGACTCTCGCTCCGCACGTAGCCCGGCGCGCTCGGCCGGAATTTCGATCTCGCTACGGACGCCCATTTGCTCCGCGATCCCGCGCCGTTCGGCAAAATCGCGGGTATAATCGAGCGTGGTTTCCTTCGCGCCAGACCGCGACAGCCGCCGCTCTAGCTGCTCATAGGCCAGCTCGCCGGCACCGCGCACCTTCCAGGCATAGCGCAGCGTCTCGGTGCCATCGGGCAGGGTGACGGGGGTAGCGCCGATATGCTGAAGGCCGATCTTCTCCCCGGTCTCGGGCGCGGCCTCCGACATGGCGCGTTCCAGGTCCACGCCCCATGTGGTGCGCCGCTCGCCCTTGTCGTTTTCCAGCGTCACGAAATAGCTGCCAGACTTCTGCGGGTCATGCTCGAAGGGCGCGGCCCCATGCTCGACCAGGCGGCCCGCCTGCCGGTCGGTAAACTCGTCCTGGGCTGCGTAGAGCTGCGCCCCGTCGCGATGCCGGGTCATGGCGACATAGGCGTCACGACACGAAAGTGTTGGATCTGTCCGACTTTTGAGAACGTATGGTGATCACGCTGCGAGGATAGATGTTTCGCGCCGCAATGGCCTGAGATCAACGCCGTCTGTTGGGGTCCAGATGTAATCGCCGGTGAGACTGATGTGCTGCCAGCCGAGTGGGGTAATGTGTTTGATGATGTCAAGCGGCGTGGGAATGCCATCTCGGTTGAGCTCGGCGAACGCCGGTTCGAGATAGAGTGTGTTCCAGTAGACGATGGCGTTGATTAGCAGGTTCCGTCCAGATGCTCGGTAGAACTGGACTTGTCCCGCTTTATTTCCGCCTCATGATCTCTTTTCGGCGGATATTTTTTCGAATTGGGCGGGCGATATTCCTCCGAGCGTCGAATGCCTTCTGCGAATATTGTAAAATCCGTTGATGTATTTGAAAAGTGCATCGGTCAGCTGCTGACGTGTTTGCCAGGCATGGCGCCAAATCAGCTCCGCCTTTAGTGTTTTGAAGAATGTTTCTGACACAGCATTATCCCAGCAGTTCCCTTTTCCACTCATTGATGCCTGGAATTTGAGCTGCTTCAGTCGCCTTTGATAGTCATAAGCACAGTATTGACTGCCGCGGTCTGTGTGATGAATGCAGCCGGGTTTTGGATTGCGCAAAGCAATGGCTCTGTTCAATGCCTGTAATGCAAGATCTTGTTTCAGACGGTCGCTGATAGCCCATCCCACAACGCGCCGTGAATGAAGATCGATTATGACAGCCAGATATAACCATCCTTCTCGTGTCCATAAGTAACTGATGTCACCCGCCCATTTCTGATTAGGCTTGTCAGCTGAGAAATCCTGATCCAGCAGGTTTGGGGCTATTTTGAAAGTATGGTTGCTGTCAGTTGTCACCTTATGCTTGCGGGTTCTAACCGCATAAATGTTGTTTTGGCGCATCAAACGCCCAACGCGTCGGTGCCCAACAGATAATCCAATATCCTGTAGTTCTTGCGTCATGCGGGGACGACCATAGGATTTAAGGCTAAGACGATACTGCTCTCGAATATGCGCGAGGATCACCATATCCTGTCTTTGCCTCTTGCTTAATGGTCGTCTGCGCCAAGCACGATAACCGCGCGATGTAACGTCCATAATCTGGCACAGCCGGTGGACCGGAAACTGAGTTCGGTGTTCTTCCACGAAAGCAAACCTCACTTGCTTTGGTTCGCAAAGAACACGGTGGCCTTTTTTAATACCTCCCTCTCCTCCAAAAGTAGGCGGTTCTCTTTGCGCAAGCGTTCATTCTCTTTCGCTAAATCAATTTCACCAGTCGGAGGCATATCCGCGGGGCGAGAGCACTGTATCCATTTCGATAGCGTAGAAAGGCCAACACCCAAATCAGTTGCTACCTGGCGCCGGGTAAGACCACTCGTAAGCGCAATCCGAACGGCTTCGCGTCTGAATTCATCAGTATGTAAGGCTGCCATAAATCTTCTCCTTAATGACTAATAGTCTATTCAAGGAGACGGAATCAAACCGCGACAAGTCCAAGTTTTTCCCGGTGCAGGAAAACGCCGCTCAGATCGAAGCCATGCGGGCCGGTCGGCTGCACGTGTCCGGCTTTAATACCGGTTCCAATCCGATCGCTGTCGCCTGTGCCGGCTTCCGGCCGTTTGCAATGATGGCCTCCAAGGACGGCGCCTTCGGCTACGAGATGGAAATCATTACTTATCCAGGTTCCGGGGTCGAGAAGATCGAGGATCTCAAGGGCAAGAAGCTCGCCTTCACCGCCGAGACATCCAACTCCGGTTTCAAGGCTCCATCGGCATTGCTGAAGTCCGAGTACAAGCTCGAGGCGGGCAAGGATTTTGAGCCGGTTTTCTCGGGCAAACTTGACAATTCGGTCCTCGGCGTTGCCAACAAGGACTACCCGGCTGCGGCTGTCGCCAATTCCGTCATGAAGCGCATGATCGCCCGTGATGTCGTCAAGGCGGATCAGATCGTCTCTATTTACAAGTCGCAGACCTTCCCGACCACCGGATATGGCGTGTCTCACAACCTGACCCCGGAACTGCAGGAAAAGATCAAGGACGCGTTCTTCACGTTTAACTGGGAAGGCTCCGCCCTGCTGAAGGAATTCCAGACCTCCGAGCCGCCTCAGGAGGCCTTCATTCCGATCACCTTCAAGGAGCATTGGGCAGTCATTCGCCAGATCGATGAAGCCAATGGCGTCACCTACGCGTGCAAATAAAGACGCGTGAACATAGGCGCCGGGGCGTTCGCGGCCCGGCGCTTACTCATGTTTTAAAGGCGGAGAACGACAATGCTCAGGATCACGGGGCTCACCAAATCCTACAAGACCGGCGACAAGGCGCTCAACGGGATCACATTGGAAATCCCTGCCGGCCAGGTGGTGGGTTTGATCGGTCCCTCGGGAGCTGGCAAATCCAGTCTCATCCGTTGCGTAAATCGACTGATCGAACCCACGTCAGGCAAGATCTTTCTAGGCGAGCGAGACGTGACCGCGTTGTCTCGGTCCGATCTCAGGGTCGCGCGCCGCCGTATCGGCATGATCTTCCAGGAATATGCTCTGGTCGAGCGGTTGACCGTAATGGAAAACGTGCTCTCCGGTCGGCTCGGCTACGTGCCTTTCTGGCGCAGTTTTTTACGCCGCTACCCCGCAGGCTACGTGCAGAACGCATTCGCACTTCTGGAGCGCGTTGGTTTGACGGCCCATGCCGACAAACGCGCCGATGCTCTCTCAGGCGGTCAGCGACAGCGCGTCGGTATCGCACGCGCGCTGGAGCAAGACCCTGAACTGCTTCTGGTTGATGAGCCGACCGCTTCGCTCGACCCTAAAACCTCACGGCAAATCATGAGGCTGATCGTCGAGATCTGCAAAGAACGAAACCTGCCGGCGGTCATCAATATCCATGACGTCCTGTTGGCGCAGGCTTTCGTTCAACGGATTATCGGCCTGCGTGCTGGCGAGGTAGTCTTCGACGGCACGCCTGACCAACTCGACACAGCTGCACTCACCCGCATCTATGGCGAAGAGGACTGGGTTGCCATGCAGAAGCAAGCCCAGGATGATGCCGAAGAAGAGCTCCTTGCAGTTATTGAACGAGAACGGGCGGAAGAGCGCTTGGCAGGAGCCTTGTGATGGCCCATGTACTCTCGACGAGCTATCCTTCGGTGTGGCGGCGGCCACCACTGTTCATCAGGTCGGCGGTTTTGCGCTGGCTGATCTATGGGGGCGCGCTGATTTATATCATCGTTGCCGTTGCGACCATCGATGTAAACTGGGCGCGTGCCTACGAAGGGCTCGATCGCGGCTGGCGTTTCCTTCAAGGCTTTCTGGTCCCAAACTTTACCACGCGCTGGCGTGATATCGCACAGGGACTTGAAGAGAGCCTGACGATGACGTTGACTTCGACTATCGTCGGTATCCTCGTTTCCATCCCGATTGGCATCGGAGGGGCGCGCAATCTTGCGCCAGCGCCCGTCTACTACGTGTGCCGCTCAATCATTGCCATTTCGCGTGCCTTCCAGGAGATCATCATTGCGATCCTGCTCGTTGCAATGTTCGGTTTCGGCCCGTTCGCGGGTTTCCTGACGCTCACCTTCGCAACGATTGGCTTTATCGCCAAGCTCCTCGCTGACGCTATCGAAGAAATCGATGAAAAGCAGGCAGAGGCCATCCGTGCCACCGGCGCGTCTTGGCTGCAACTCGTCAACTATGCGGTCCAACCACAGGTAATGCCGCGACTGATAGGGCTTTCGCTCTACCGGTTTGACATCAATTTCCGTGAATCGGCCGTCATCGGCATCGTCGGGGCAGGAGGTATCGGTGCAACGCTCAACACGTCGATTGACCGATACGAGTACGATAGCGCCGGTGCTGTGCTGATCCTCATTATCGTCATCGTCATGCTCGCCGAATACGGTTCGAGCTTAATTCGCAAGCGGGTTCAATAATGCCAGTTTCACATTCCCTTGATGGCAGCAAGACATGGCGCAAGCTCACGCCGAGCCGCGAGCTCATTCAGTGGATCGGTTGGCTGCTACTCGTCGCCTTCTTCATGTTCTGCTGGCAGATCATGACAAAAGATACGATCTGGGCGTTTATTTACGATGCGCCCCGGCAAGGCGGCGACATTCTTAGCCGCGCCTTTCCACCTCGCCTGTTTTATGTAAGCGAGCTCATCACTCCGGTTTGGGACACGCTCAACATGGCGACGCTTGGGACGCTTTTTGGCACTGTGCTGGCGGTGCCTATTGCTTTCCTTGCCGCTCGCAACACCACGCCCAGCCTGCTTGTCCTTCGGCCGATCGCACTTTTCCTGATCGTTGCATCACGGTCCATCAACTCGCTGATCTGGGCATTGCTTCTCGTCTCGATCCTGGGACCTGGACTGCTTGCCGGCATCATTGCCATCGCCCTTCGGTCAATTGGCTTCGTCGGAAAGCTCCTTTACGAAACGATTGAGGAGATCGACCAGAAGCAGGTTGAAGCTATCTCATCCACCGGGGCAAGTCGCATACAGGTTATCGACTACGCGATTGTGCCGCAGGTCCTGCCTTCGTTTCTGGGAATTACCGTGTTCCGCTGGGACATCAACATCAGGGAATCGGCGATCCTCGGCCTCGTCGGTGCAGGCGGGCTCGGCCTCAAGCTTCAGTCCTCTTTGAACATGTTGGCCTGGCCCCAGGTAACGACGATCTTCATCGTCATTCTGGCCACGGTTATCCTGGCCGAGTGGGTCTCGGCAGCTGTACGCAAGGCGCTCGTGTGAGCCTGTTTAACGTCAAGGCTTTCGGGTCCCGGGCAAGGCCGTCTGCAGTGTTGCAGTCTAAGTTCGTGCGTTCTTATTCAAAGTCGAGGGCAGGCGCTGCTGAACAAACGTGTTGACTTCGTCCATAATTCCAGTAATCTGGATATATGGAACAGGAACAGGCAATTCTCGCTCTTGCAGCGCTCGCGCAACCAACCCGTCTTGAGACTTTTCGGTTGCTCATAAAACACGCGCCGGAGGGGCTGCCGGCTGGCGACATAGCGCGTGCGCTCGTGGTGCCACAAAACACTATGTCGGCGCATTTGAACATTCTGTCGCGGGCAGGGCTCGTGTCCTCGCAACGGCACAGCAGAATCATCATGTATCGCGCCGAGATTGAACAGCTTCGTGAAATGACGCTGTTTCTCCTGAAAGATTGCTGCGGTGGATCGGCGGAACTGTGCGCCCCACTCATCGCTGAACTTACCCCGTGCTGTATACCTGCTCCGCAGGAAAGTCCGGCATGAGCGCGCTCACGGTAGAACGATTGAGCGGGAGTGACCTCGATCTCAAAAAAGCACTCTCGGGCGCCGATCTTCCGACGAATGACGTCGAGGACGAGGGGCGGACCTTCTTCAGGATTGTGGACGACAACGACAGGACTGTCGCCTTCGCAGGTCTTGAAGCATGCGGGGGTGATCAGCTTCTGAGATCAGTGGTCGTTCTTCCGGATCAAAGAGGGAAAGGTGTCGGCCATGCAGCCGTCTCGGCGGTTCTGGCGCATGTCAAGCCAGGCCGCGCTGTTTACCTTGCGACAACGAACGCATCGCCGTTTTTCGAGCGCCTCGGGTTCATCGAAGTTCAGCGGGAAAATCTGCCAGCTGGGGTGCTCGAAACCCAGCAGCTTTCTTCTCTCTGCCCATCATCGGCGACCATCATGAAGCTTACCCGACCCCCAACCTAACTACGGATCACAGATATGACCGAAAAGACCTATAACGTGCTCTTCCTGTGCACGGGCAATTCCGCACGTTCCATTCTTGCCGAAGCCATCCTCAACAAGGACGGTGACGGTCGTTTCAAGGCTTATTCGGCTGGAAGTCAGCCCAAGGGCGAAGTCAATCCGCACGCGCTCAAAGAACTCGCAGCGCTTGGGTATGCTTCAACAGGCTTCTCGTCAAAGAGCTGGGACGTGTTCGCTGAACCGGGTGCGCCACAGATGGATTTCATCTTTACCGTTTGTGACAGTGCAGCGGGTGAAGCCTGCCCGGTATGGATCGGTCACCCGATGACAGCCCATTGGGGTGTCGAGGATCCGGCAGTCGTGACCGGAACCGAAGTAGAGGTCCAGCGGGCATTCGCGCAGGCCGCGCGGTTCCTGAAGAACCGTATCAACGCATTCCTCAGCCTCCCACTCGCGTCGATCGATCGTATGGCGCTGCAAACACGGCTGCGGCAGATTGGCAGGATGGAGGGGGCCACCGGTGTTCAAGAGGTAACTAATTAATACCAGATGACGGATGCGACCGAGTAAAGAAACGGGCGACATTATCTCGTCGGCGCCTCGGTCTCCGTACTCTTTCTCCAGTCAAGCGAAACGGTGTAAGTTGAATGAACAAATGGGACGTTATCATCTACCACAACCCGGAATGCGGGACCTCACGCAACACACTCGCGATGATCCGCAACGCCCGCATCGAACCCCATGTGGTCGAGTATCTCAAAACCCCGCCATCGCGCGCTTTGCTGGAGCAGCTGATCGACAGGATGGGACTTTCCCCGCGCGACCTCCTTCGCGAAAAGGGAACACCGTTCTCCGACCTCGGTCTGGGCGACACATCTTTGTCCGATGAGCAACTGGTCGATGCAATGATGGAACATCCCATCCTCATCAACCGCCCAATCGTCGTCACGCCGATGGGTGTCAAGCTGTGCCGACCATCGGAAGTGGTGCTGGATATCCTTCCATCCGATCAGCAGGCGGCGTTTACCAAGGAAGATGGTGAAGTTGTGATCGACCAGACCGGTCGTCGCGTGGTCTAACGCAAGACATTGAAGCCGAGCTCGTGTAGCCGCAGTGTTAATGGCAAGGCTGCGGACGATGATTATCTGCTAAGGAGAACGCCAATGCGTCCCGAAGAACCAACACTACGCCTGTCGTTCCTCGACCGCTACCTGACTGTCTGGATTTTTGCCGCCATGGCATTGGGGGTGCTGCTCGGTACTGTCTTTACCGGCCTGCCTGCAGCGCTCGACAGCCTGTCCGTTGGCACGACCAATGTTCCGATTGCCATCGGCCTGATTCTGATGATGTACCCGCCACTGGCTAAAGTTCGCTTCGAGGAATTGCCGCAGGTCTTCGCCGACAAGCGGGTGCTGGGGATTTCGCTCCTGCAAAACTGGATCATCGGTCCGGTGTTGATGTTTGCGCTGGCGGTCATTTTTCTGCGGGATTATCCTGAATATATGACGGGCCTGATCCTGATCGGCCTTGCCCGCTGCATCGCCATGGTTCTGGTCTGGAACCAGCTTGCAAAAGGTGACAACCAATATGTTGCTGGTCTTGTAGCCTTCAACTCCATCTTCCAGATTCTGTTCTTTAGCGTCTATGCCTGGTTTTTCCTCAGCGTCCTGCCGCCGCTGTTTGGATTGGAAGGCAGCGTCATCGATGTTTCTTTCTGGACGATTGCGGAAGCCGTTTTTATCTATCTCGGCATCCCGTTTCTTGCGGGCTATCTGTCGCGCCGTATTCTGACCGCGACCAAGGGACGTGACTGGTATGAGACTGTCTTTCTGCCGAAAATCAGCCCGATCACGCTTGCCGCACTGCTGTTCACCATTGTCGCCATGTTCAGCCTCAAGGGCGGGGATGTCTTGCGCCTGCCGGGTGATGTGGTGATGATCGCCATTCCGCTGACGATCTACTTCCTCATCATGTTCCTTGTCAGCTTCTGGATGGCGAAGTCTGTTGGAACTGACTATCCTCGCACCACGGCGGTGGCCTTTACAGCGGCTGGTAACAACTTCGAGCTTGCCATTGCGGTTGCCATTGCCGCCTTCGGGTTGGCATCTCCGGTAGCATTTGCCGCGGTGATTGGCCCCCTGGTCGAAGTTCCGGTGCTGATTTTGCTAGTGCAGATGGCACTCTGGATGGGCCGCAAGTATTTTACCAAGTCGGCCGGAAACCCGGCTGCGTAAAAAGTAAGGAAGCGCAATGTCTTCGGACATTTTCGATGTCGTCGTGATCGGTGCGGGCCAGGCTGGCCTCGCATCGGCTTACTATCTGCGGCGTGCCGGCGTCAGCTTCGTGATCCTTGATGCTGAAGAAGGGCCCGGTGGTGCATGGCGACATGCCTGGAAGTCTTTGCATCTGTTTTCACCGGCATCCTTCAGTTCGCTTCCGGGATGGATGATGCCGGCGAAGACCGAGGCGACCTATCCCGCCAGAGGTGAAGTGCTGGATTACCTAGCCCGATATGAGGAGCGCTATCAGTTCCCGATTGAGCGACCGGTTGTGGTCCAGTCCGTCAGAAACGTCGATGGCGGGCTTGAGGTGATAGGTGAAGACAAAACTTGGCACGCCCGTAGCGTTTTGAGCGCCACCGGCACATGGGGCCATCCGTTCGTTCCCGGTTATCCGGGGCGCGAGATATTTCAAGGTCGCCAGCTTCACTCAGCCCATTATGTGGATGCTGACGCCTTTGCCGGCCAGCGGGTCGCCATTGTGGGCGGGGGCAATTCCGGGGCACAGATATTGGCAGAAGTATCAAAAGTCGCTGAAACCATCTGGGTCACGCCTCAAGCGCCGGTTTTCCTTCCCGATGATGTCGACGGACACGTGCTATTCCAGCGCGCCACCGCACGGGTGCTTGGCGGGGCGAGTGGCCCAGAAATTGGCAGCCTTGGCGACATTGTCATGGTTCCCCCGGTAAAGGACGCACGGGATCGCGGCGTGCTGGGTTCCGTGCGGCCGTTCTCACGCTTTGATCGGGATGGCGTCGTCTGGCAGGACGGGACCAGAAGCGATATTGACGCCGTCATATGGTGCACCGGATTTCGCCCATCGCTGGATCATCTCCAGGATCTCGGCGTCATTACAGGGGACGGCAGGGTTGATGTGGATGAGGGGCGCTCGATCAAGCAGCCACGCCTTTGGCTTACCGGTTATGGGAACTGGACTGGGGCCGCCTCGGCGACGCTTCTGGGTTCAGGCCGGACGGCCCGCGAGTTGATCCCGAGACTTGTCGCGGCGCTGTAAGCGCGCAATTCCAAGGAAGGCGACAACTGCACAGGCGCCAAGCGCCGTTGTAATGATGAGCGACCACATTGTGCCGATATGGGCGATGGCAAACGCTAGCGCAAAGGGTGCGGTGGCTGACAGTATCAACCGTGCCGCCATGACCTTGCCTTGAAGCCTGCCATAGCCATCGCTACCAAACAGCATCAGCGGTAAAGTACCGGTGACGATGCTGAAAAGACCGCTGCCCAAACCAAAGACAACTGCAAAAGCCATGGCTCCTGCTACCGACGGAGCGCTGAGGATCAGGATTAGTATGCCGCCCGGGATCAATGTGGCGGCAATCGTTGCCAAAGCCAGCGGCGGCAGGTTGCCGCCAAGCACCATATTGGTGAACCGGCTCAGTACCTGCGACGGACCAAACAGCGTGCCGACAATGGCGGCGGTGGCTCCAAGCCCAAGGCCCGACAACAGCGGCACCATATGCACCAGGATCGCCGCACTGACGAGAGATTGCAGCGAGAATCCCACCACCATCAACTTGAAACCGAACTGCCGGACATCCGGGCTCAGACTTCCCTCGACGATCTGCGCCGTGCCGTTTTGTGCCTCTGCTTTACCCTTGGCAAGTCCATAAGACAGCCAGGCGTGGAGCGGCAGGCAGACGAGCAAATTGAGTCCGGCAAACACCAGGTAGACGTTCTGCCACGACAAGTTGGCGTGCAATGCTGTGGTGAAAGGCCAGAAGATTGTCGAGGCGAAGCCGGCAATCAAGGTCAGGTAGGTGATGCAGCGCTGGGCGGTGCGGGGGCTTGCCTGTACCAGCAGCGCAAAGGCGGCCCCATATTGAACCAGATTGGCGGCGATCTCGATCACGATCAGGGCGGCGACAAAGCCGGTCTTACCCGGCGCATAGGCACAGGCGATCAAGGCTACCGCAGCAATTGCGGAGCCGGTCGTCATCACCCGTCCTGCGCCAAAATGGTCGATGGCCCGGCCGAGCCAAGGCGCACTCAAGCCGCCTAAAAGAAGCGCCACGGAGAGTGCGGCGAAAATCCACTCTGTCGACCAGTTCAGATCTCGCGCCATATCAGGCGCAAGGATGCTGAAGCTGTAATAAAGGGTTCCATAGCCGATGATCTGGGTGAGGCCCAGGGCAAGGATAGTGCCGACCGGCGGGCGCTCGCTCATATCGACTTCAGAGCCACGCGCTGTTCAAGCTTTGCGGCCTCTTCCTTCCGTTCGCTGTAACGGTCTGTCAGGTAGTCGGAGGCATCGCGGGTCAGCAGTGTGAATTTGACCAGTTCCTCGCAGACATCGACGACGCGATCATAATAGGCCGAGGGCTTCATGCGGCCATCGGCGTCGAATTCCTGCCATGCCTTGGCGACGGACGACTGGTTCGGAATCGTGATCATCCGCATCCAGCGACCGAGAATGCGCAGTTGATTGACAGCATTGAACGACTGCGAGCCGCCGGAGACCTGCATGACGGCCAACGTTTTGCCCTGCGTAGGTCGCACGGAACCGGTCGTGAGGGGAATCCAGTCAATCTGCGCCTTCATGATGCCGGTCATCGCACCGTGCCGCTCGGGGCTGACCCAGACATGGCCTTCCGACCAGAGAGAAAGGTCGCGTAATTCCTGAACCTTGGGATTGATGTCTGGCGCTCCATCAGGAAGAGGAAGCCCTTCGGGATTGAATATCCGAACCTCGCATCCGAGGTGCGCGAGAAGCCGTGCAGCTTCTTCCGCCAGAAGGCGACTGAAGGAAATCTTCCGCAGCGATCCATAAAGGATCAGGATCCGCGGCTTGTGCTGCGAATAAGCCGGGCGAAGCGCATCAAGGTCGGGCTGGCGAATGAGATCATCTGAGGCGGCTGGCAGATCGGCCATTGGGGCTACTCCGTATTGTAGGATTAAGACATTTGCGTTCCGAGGCTGTTAAGGATCTGACACGGCCAGTTCGGAAGGTGCGCAACCGGCGTCAGATTGACCAGAACAACAGTTCTCCATCAGGAAACGGACCAAGCCGTTGAGCGTCTCGAAATTCGCGCTGTAGACGATGGAGCGTGATTCTCGCTGAGCACTAATCAGGCCAGCATGTTCCAGTTCTTTGAGATGAAAGGAAATGTTGGAAGGCGAAACGTTCACAGTTTCCGCAATCGTACCCGCCGCCAATCCGCTCGGGCCGGCGATGACCAGCTTACGAATGACCTGTAGTCTTGTTTGCTGTGAGAGCGCGCCAAATGCATCCAGGACTTGCCGCTCGTTCATAATATCAATCCTCGTTGAATGCTTGGAGGTGCCGAGAGATACAAGGCGTCAGCGCCTGCCCGAGCGCTTCAAGCCACAAGTTAGTTTGACGTTTCTATGAATATTGAAATTATGGAATGTTTTTGGTCACGTCAAGACATCTTGTTATTGCTATCTCGATCTTTGTTGTCACCCCATTTTGAGCTATCGAAGCTCGTTGGCGCATCTAGGCACTTAGTTGTATGCACTCAAGCTTATTCAAGTGGAATATACGCCAGCTTGTTACGGCCCAACAGTTCCATAAGCATGGATACGCCGGACGGCATAGTTTTAGCAAGTTAAAGTTGCGACGTCCCCAGCAAAATAGAGATGCGACAGGTGCTGACGTTCAGCCCCTATTCCGAGAGGCTGGTCGGGGTTGCAAACGAGGAATGGGGGCGGGTGAATATCCACCTCTTCGGCTTTAGCTTTCTCAGTAGCAATTGTTCTGTCAACAGTTGATACTCGGCTCACCTGCATCGGGCAGGACAGGGATCCAAGTCGTACAATGCTACCAAAAATCTGCCTGCAAGGTGATGTCGATATCGCTGCACTCTCACCGCTGCTTCGCGGCATGCTGCTTGCAGTCGTCTATGCTCAGCGCGAGGGTGGCATCGGATTAACAGCAACTGGCGCAATGAACCGTAAATTCGTACACTGGGCTGCTGAGAACTTCCTCTGGCCAAGATTCACGGCCGAAGACCTCTACAGCATGCACAAGGTGCTCAATGAAAACGACATGCCACCACTTTGTGTTGTGCACGACCTGACCCGTTATCTGAAGCTTCTTCGCCGCAGGAAAAATGTACTGCTGCCAACCAAACGTGGCCTGGAGTTTCTGGTCAATCCACACGCTTTCTTCGATCTGATCGCCACCGATTATCTCTATTCGTATATTCATGCCACCGAACGTAAAGAGGCGATCCAGGCACGATTGCGTTGGTGGCGTATGTATCTCAATCTGCTCAATATCAAGACCAGAGAAGGGTGTAAGGCGATGGACATTGTAAAGATACTCTATCCGGATATCGCTCATCTGTCCGACACTGAAATAACCGTCGATGCGTGGGACCTGAAATTCGAGCTTCAGTACGGTGTCCTGCGACGCTTATGCTGGCTCGGCCTGCTTTTTGAGGCAAGAGAAGGGCTCAGCTTGCTTGACGACGGAACCTTCCACAAAACACCGCTCTGGACAGCTTGCCTGCAATTGGAGTCGGATACGCAAAGCGATATCGGCGTCCATTGACGCCCTTTATTCCGGCGCCGGCTGTCTCAATAAAGCTTGTTCTCGCCGGGCAATGACGGCAGGGTCGCTCATGTAAGCTGTTCGCGATTTACGCTCTCGCTTCTGATAGCCGTTCCCGACACTGCCGTCAGGTATACCAAACATATGGTTGGCCTGACCTGTACGACGCGGACCGCTTTTGCTGCGTTGCTGCTCCCGTCCCGACTGCATCTCAGCGACGATCGACAACATGTCATCCAGTCGCTTGTTCTCGACAACAGGCGAGCGATGAATGGAACGAAGCTTGTCGAATGTTGTATAGGGCAGGGTGTCCGTGCCATGCATGATCTCCAGACGTCCGTCGGGATAGTCGCAGACAACGACCTTCTGACGCGCAAGCCGCTTTGCAACTTCGGTCGGCTCCAGGATAAACAGAACCTTGTCATAACGAAGTGTCAGTGTTTGTGACAGCGTTCGCACTTCCTTCCGGCACAGCGCACCATCAATGTTCTCAGGCGCGGCCAGTGGTCGATGCATGTCCTTGGGATTGCGTGGCTCCTTGCCAAAACGGGCATTGAAATCTGCAATATATTCCGGCGCATATGCATTAGCTGCTTCGATCGTATCGATACCGCGCAGCCGCAATTCCTTGACCAGACGATCCTGCAAAGTCCTGTTTGCCCGCTCAACACGGCCTTTGGCCTGTGGAGTATTGGCACAGATAATGTCGATGTTGAGCTCATAAAGTGCCCGACCAAACTGTGTCAGGCCGCTTGTTCGGTCTTGCTTCGACGGATGAAGCGAACGAAAAACGCCATGTTTGTCGCTATAGAAAGCTAGTGGTTTGCCCCATTGCTGGAGATATGCCTTCGTCGCATGAAAATAATCAAACGTGTTCTCTGAGCCCGCAAAGCGCAAATGCAGGAGCTTGCCAGTGGCATCGTCGATATAAACGAGGAGGGCGCATTTGGGACCCCGCTCCTCGAACCACCAATGATGCGAACCGTCGATCTGTATCAGTTCACCAAAGCAATCACGCCGGCCGCGCGGTTGATGCAGTTGCCGCTTGCGTTCGCGACGCGATGTCCACAATCCCGCTGCTGTCATCCATTGCCGCAGCGTCTCCTTGCTGACTGAAAGCTGATGGCGTTCAATCAGCTTCTCACAGGCCAGTGTCGGCCCAAAGTCCCGATAATACGTCCGTACAATATCCAGAACATCATTCCGGAAATCCTCGCCATAACGGCGATTGCTCGGGCGACCGCGCTTGCCCGAAACAAGGCCCGTTGCACCAAGCCGATCAAATGCTTGTAACATCCGATGAACCTGGCTGCGACTGAGGCCAAGCAGCGCCGCTGCCTCCACCACACGAAGCTGATTATCTCTGATTTGCTGAACGGTCTTCAGCCGGTTGAGTTCTTTCTGCGACATCGTGATCAAACAAGACATGACGGCTCCCATCCGCTGTTTGCTGCTGAAAGCCCAGTCTTCCTTTCCGCGTTCGATTTGAAAAGGGCAAGAGATGCAAAAAATGTCGCATCTCTAAATTGCCCATGTGTCGCATCTGTATATTGCCGTGTGAGGTCATGCTGAAGCGCGACTTTTCGGTTTGAATTTACGCAAAACGATGTCTGTTTGCGAAGAGTTTCTGCCGAAAGACTTCTGCAGGTGTTTTGTACCCTAAACATTTGCGCGGTGTATTATTGAGGCGATGACAAATGAATGCGAGATCTCGATCACTGAGGGTAAGCGGGTCAAGGTCTCGGGGAAGCCAGCGTCTTGTGCGTCTGTTGGTGTTTTCAACGGTGCCTTTTTGCCAGGGTGATTGCGGATCGCAGAACCAGATTTGCGACCCTATCCCATTCTGCAGATAGGACCACTCTGTAAACTCGGTACCACGATCAAACGTAATCGATCGGCGGGCCATTTGGGGCAGGGGCTGGAGTGCTCTAATCACACCTTCCATCAACGGCTTTGATTGACGATCATTATTGCGCAACAAAACCGTGAAGCGGCTCACCCGCTCGACCAGAGACGTTACATTGGCGTTGCCAAACCTCTTGCGAAACTGGATAGTGTCGCCCTCCCAATGACCGAACTGCTTGCGCCTGGCAACCATGTCCGGACGATAAAGGATGCTTAGTTCTGGGGGAAAGCGGCGTCCATGATGACGCCGGGCATGACGTGGGCGTCGTTTGGCGCGACGTTCCGGCAGATATTTCCAAAGCTCTTCTTTGCGACCATCAGCGGAATACACAAACTGATAAATCGTTTCATGACTGACAGAGATTGGATGGCGTTCCAACCGCATTCTCCCGGCAATCTGTTGCGGCGACCATCCATCGTTGATGTGATCGATCACGGACTGCCGGAGCTCATTATAACGGATGAGTTTGCGTTGCTTCGAACGCCGTTCGCGGGATTTCTGGTCAGCAATCGTGCAGTAATAGCCGTTTAAATCTTTGATCTCATCATCGTTAAACTGGTTACGTTTGAGTTCACGAAAAATGGTCGATCGGTGCCTTCCAAGCTTCTCAGCAATAACGTCGACGGAAAGCTTTGCAGTGCGCCAGCGCGCTATTCTGCGGCGTTCATCCAAATCAATATGCGAATAGGTGCGGTCCATGACGAGTTCCTTGCATTGGATAACCCATTGTTATCATTTGCAAGTCGCACTTCAAACTAGAACCCACCCCCGTTATAACCCACCATCGCGTAATACCAATTATGGAACATTCTCTCGCAACGATGTTGAAGCAACAAATCGCTTCAAATTGGCTCCAGCCCTAAAAATGTACGGCGGAATGGCAAGTGAATAGTGACCACAGTTTAATTGCTGAACATTCGGATTTACGCCAGCATTATTCAGACTTTCCAACAGAGCAATTGACAATTCTGGCAATACAACCTTGTCTCTTTTTGCCAAAACAATCTGTATATCCAAATCTGGACGGGCGAGACTGTAGGCGTAATTTCCCAGATCGAGCGGTGCCCAAGCCCTGTGTAGATGAGAAAGGTCTATCGTGGGCTCAAAGCTCTCGCGTATGGCGCGCGTTGCGCGCCCGGTCCAGACCATCTCGGCCAGACTTCCGGCTGTGAGAAACAGCGAAGCTTTCTTAACATTGGTATCATGAGCCGCGACCAGTCCTGCAACCCATGAACCGAGGCTCATTCCAAGTACGGAAATTTCTCGATAGCCTTGGCTTTTGAGCCAGCGAATGAGCTTTTGTCCATCCCACACGGCCTGCCGTAGCGATTGGATCGTTCGGCCGAGATTTGCGCTAAGCATATAATCAGCGTAGTCGGACCCCGGACGGCTTCGTTCAAAATGATAAGGCATTGCGATCTCGACAACCGTAATGCCTCTTTTCGAGAAATATCGTGCGATCTGACTATTACGGGAACGTGCGTTCCAATGATGAAATATCACCAGTGCCTTGTCCCGTGACCCGCTATCCGTGATCTTAGCCCAGACCTGGTTGTTTTCCTCAACGTCTGTCGAAATTTCAGATGGAAATTTGAGGTAGTCCCCTGCCCGCTCAAAATCTCTATCGCTACCGAGTGGCGCTCTGAAGTACGATGGCGTGGCAGCTGCCTGCACCCCGAGCTGGCAGAATTCATCGATAGTGGAAACCTTTGGGGCGCCCGGAAACGCACGTTCTGCATCGAGAATGACGGCTGTTACTTTTTTAGCATCTTCTCCGCGTCGTGCCCGTTTCTCATCCCATTGATCAAGCCAACTATGAAACACTTTGATTACTCACCTCACTCGCGCGCCGGGACCCAAGGGCCGGATCAAATAAGCCATAAATAGCGATTAGGAGCCCGACAAACATCAAGACTGTAAAGCCAGAAAACGTGTCGATTGACAGATAGCTTGCAAATAGAAGCATCACAACGGCGGTCATTTTCCACAAGGTGACTTTAAAATGATTTCCTGCTCCAGTGCGGGTCACTCCATAAAGGAAAACAAAACAGGTCGATATTGCGATTAGCAGACTGCTGTAGTGTGTGGGCATTCGATAGCTGATACGGCTGTGCGCCGTCGCTTGATCGTACAAGATAGATGAAAGGTCGTTGATCACCCAGGCTACAATGCTCGCGCCGTTAGAGGCTAAATACGAGCTTTGTAGCTTCATCACGGTAGCGATCAAAATGCCTAAAACCGTGCAGCGAAAAACCCCCTGCATAACCCAGATTGCGGTCTCGCTTCTAAAGCCCGTACCTGCGTTCGTCTGCGCTGTTGGTCCTTCGCGTAACTTTCGAAGGTCATTGATGACCGAGTAAAGCAGTATGAGGCCGGCGAAGAAGAGATAAAATGAAAAACTCATATAAAGATAGGCAAATGCCGTAAAACCGATCGCAACAGGTATCGTCACGATTTCGGGCCGGACTATCGCGATTGTGCCCCAATCGGTTGCGTAATTTCCTCCTCCACTTATGAGAGGGACCAGACAAACGCCGATCCACTGGAACACACCAGCAAAAAGCAAACAGATTAGGAAGACCGCCCAAAACGAACCCGATGAGGCGTCGATAATATCACGCCATGCCCGGTCGCTGTACTCGGGTGTGCCATCGAAATGCCGACGACGTTCCTCCTGCTTCCACGAATGCACCAGTTCGGAAACGAAGGCCAGGAAGACCGGAAGAAACACCATGAACACGAGGGTCCAGTTCGCCGCCCAAAGGAATCCGACCTGCTTGATCACGCCATCTGATCGGGTGAATGTTACGTTGTGAATGCCAATGATGTACGAAAGGAACCCGAGAGCCGACATTCCAGCAAAAACCGAGGCAGACAGATTCAGTGGAGACCCCTCACCGAAAAGCTTCTCTGACCATCTAGTCAGATTCCATCGCTTACCATCGTTATCGTTTGCGGAGTCCGATGTTGCAAGGCGGGTTTCAAGTTGGGCTGGCACCGACGGTTCGGCTGTTTCAGTCTTCTTCTGCTCACGTCTTTTAGCGACAAGTCGAGAGTGTGCAGCGCTGAGTTCCATACTCCATTCGCTTGTAGCAACCGTATCACCACAACTTAAAACTCTTGCCAACAACCCGATGTTGGTCGTGCTTATGCCTTTTTCATTCTCCTGAAACCAGAGCTGAACCGTTCGAAGATCGACGCCAATCCGCTTAGGATCTACATGCGTTATGGCCTCCGCCAGAAGCTCTGGCGTCCATGGACCTGCCGTATGACCGTCGGATCGTAGCGGGCGACCAGCACCGGCGGCGACAATGAGCTTGAACAATTCTTTGAAGTCGCTCCCATCCCTCGGTGGCGGGAGAAAAAACTTTCCATTCTTTGTCAATAGCTTAGCGGCTCAGATTTCGTTTCGTTTCGCAGTGTTTCTTATCCTATCGTGTGGGATGCCTTAATCAACATTTTTATCACTTGGATTTTGGGATGACTGTTTCATCAGAAAATTGGTGTATGGAGACGAGAAACTGTGCATCGGGCAGTAAGAAGCATTGATCTACTAATGATCGTGTATCGTGCTGCTATCAACTAGGCATCAGTTTCGAGGATTGCACTTACGAGCATCACCCATCTTCTGAAAATGAATTTCGGAGGCCATTATGGATGCTATTGCAGATACATTGGATTGGCGGGATGAAACCAATGTCGTTGACCTAGGCGACAATGGCCCGACAAAACGACTGCTGGATATGTCATCGCTAGCGGAAGATCCGCGCCGGATCGTAGATTATGAGCCGCAAGATGTGGATGACGCCATCGGAAAACTGGTCTATCTCGCCGCTTCTCTTATCTCCGGGCGGATTACGCTCGCACGGGGCGAAATGGCATCAGTTTTGAAAAGCGTCGATAAGAAATTATGATTGCTTTGGAAGCCCGCCAGCGGGCTTCTTCTATTTGCGGTCTGTCGCAATCCATTCGCCAGAGGATTGATCCTTGGCAAATCCAACCGTCCTCGCAATAGCTTGCGCTGACGGATTTTTTTTGACGTTGGTAACGCACTCGACCATGCCGTTGGCACCGTCAACAGGCCAACAATTCGCTAGTGAGACGGAAAGCATTTCAAGTTCACTCCTATCCCACAATAGCGGATTTTTTTCTTCCAGCTTCCTCACGGCAAGCAATGCTTCAGCTTGAGTTGGCACATCGAGCTTGGCGCTCGCCGCTGGCTCATCGGGAACGGGACAAAGTGTAGGGTCGGCCTTGATCGCTGCAACGATATCGGCTTTTGCAATGGCTGTTGCGTTGCTCGAAGCGTTGGAGACTACAAACCAAGTACCGCCCGCGCCAACAGCGATGCCGGCGCTTGCTGCCAGTGCGAGAAGTGCGTTCTGATTCATTAGAGCTCCTTAAAGTTTCAAATTGAACCAATAGCGCCCCTTCAAACCTTGATAATCGGGAATGTCGAAAAAGTAAGGGTCTTTTCGCATTGGACGGGCAATGGAGACGACCTTTCGACAACTATTTCCGCGATCCGAGTTGCCAATGTCTCTATATTGAACATCCTTGTACTGCTGAAGCTCTTTGTTCTGTTCCCTGATCTTGTTGGTGCAGGTGTTGATTGTCTTTTCGCAGCGGTTGGACAGCTTTGCGCCGCGATCACTCATATTGCTGGCTTCCTTGAATCCAGATGGGCAATCCTCGTAAGGCTGATATCCGGGTTTGCCAGACTTAGCTTCATGGCAAATGGGCCATGAGAAACCCGGTTTTGCCATGGCCTTGATCAACTTGGTCATTGGCGGAACGCAATAAGGGACACCATGCCACGAGGGATTTGATGATGCTGCGCACAACAGGACCTGGCAGCCCCAAGATGGCGTCCCTCCCGTGTCCTGCGCTATTGCAGCGGATGGCATCACGGCGATAGTGCCAAGGCCAGCGAGTGCAAACAGAAACTGCTTCATTTCAGGTCATCCTCATATTGTAGCGGTTGAAACCAACCCGGTAGGCAACATGTCTCGGGCGTGAAATGGGGACCGTGTGATGAGATCTCCGGCCGCGTAGCTGCATAGTGCGATAAGTGTGAACGCGGAAAACCATTAGATTCCAATGCGATAGACCAGGAGCTGATTTGGAATATCGCGGCATACCGCTGGATAGGCAAAGACGCCGATCAAGAACGCATCGAACGACATTTGCCGTTGTTCGTGGAAAAACAGCGATACGGTGAGGAATAGGGCCGCGATTATGCCGTGGACCCACCAGATTTTCGACGACGGGATGATAAGCAAAAACGATAGCAGGATGGCCAGCAACAAGCAGGCCATAGGATCGCGCGCGAAATTGAGCGCAATATGAGCGATTTCCGACAACTATCGGTCTGTCCTTCTTGGTTTTCTGCGCGCGTTGGCAAACGGGGGAGAGATTTCGCTTTTGCGCTCTACGAGTAGGTTGAAATCCGCGATAGGCTGACGATCGAGCGTTTTGTCGACGGCCTTGCGCCGCCACTCATTCATATCCAGAACATAGGTCGCCCACATGCCATATCGCGCCGACATGGCGGTACGCTGATAGCCTATATATTGAGGGTGGCTGAGGTAGGGTGAATCCACCCTCGCCCAACCCACACGAAGCATTTCGAGAGCTAGGTCGCGTCCCCGCGATGTGCATCTCGCTCGCGCCATGCCTTCAGCATCATAGCCGACGACACCGCAGGAGACGGCGGACGCCCCGATCGCTCTTTTGAGCCAAGCTTTTGCAAAGGGGCCACAGGGTACAGGCGGCGGTGCTTTCGTGACGTCCCTGTTCGTCCATTTCGGATCAAGCGCCCATTGAGGCAATTCGCACGCGTCAATGTCCGCGAGCCGAACTCGTTGGGCATAAGTGGGAAACCAGAGGGTCCGACCATCAATAACCGCGACACGACCCTTGAAGATTGGAAGCGGTACCGGCTGGCTAGGTTGAACCGATACGCTGGCAGCTGGCGCGCGTTTAATAGCATCAGCTGCGAATGCTGGTGTCGATGCGACGGCAAATGACATTGCTACGATCAGATATTTCATTGTTGGGCATTCCTCGTCCGTTCGTTTGCCGATTTGCTCAACAGGATGGCAGGATGCTGAACGTCTTCGAATTGCCAGAGGCCTGCCCGCTTCTCACGAGCTTCCTGTTCGGCCACTGCGTATGCTGGATAGTAGGGAAGCCCGTCAGCCTTCAGCGCGGCAAAGGCATAGCCGCTCGTAATCAACACCGTCGATAAATCGAGGCGATTTCCGCCGATTGTCGCGTAGCAAACGACATAGGAAGTATCGGCAGTTTGCGCTACGGGAGCGCACACCGGTTTGGTGTCTTTGATATAAGCCGCGAATACGGCAAGCGAAGCCTCGCCGCAGTCCTTCTTTCTTCCGGTCGTATCAGTGAAAGCAGTTCCCCGAAGGCATGACTGAACACCATAGAGACGATAGCGCTGACCTTCAGAGACCCACGTATCCCCAGATTCCAAAGTAACGCCCGGCTGGAGGTCGAAATATCCCTCCGGCGCGGCAAAAGCCGTTGGCGAGAAAAGGACCACACATAGCGACATTAAGGCTGACTTCATTGGGCCTTCACCCGCGGATCGGCCCACATCCCATAAGAGCCGTCTTCTCCGATCTTCTGCGCCTTCTCCAGATCGGGACGCTCTAGCTTCCCGTCTTTCGATTTCGCAATGCGGAGCGCGCCGAGAGAGAGCATTTGCTCTTCGAGCATATCAACGGTGTCCAGGCTTCCGGGGTAATTGTAATAGCCGTAGCACGTCACATTTTGTTTGGGCGCGCTCTCTTCACTTACAAATGCCCGACAAAAGAGAACCTTCGGCGACTGCAACATGATCTGCAACTGCTGCTTGGCGTAGTCAGAGCAAGAACCAGCAAAATCATCCTTGCGGTTCACCATTTCGCCTTTGCAGGCTTCTAGCCCGTACAGATTCAGAAGGGTCTTATCATCAACCCGAAATTCGGTCGGTGAAGTTGCCTTATAGCCCGAGGCGGATGCAAACCCCTTCCGAGCCGTAACTTTTCCGTCTCCGTCATAATACTCAATGACAAGCACGGTCTTACCCGGCGATGCCAGCGACTTGATGTAATCCTTGTTGATTGCAGGCGCGGCGATTGCGGCTGTTGCCAACATACAACTGCTCATTGCGATTGCGATGGTTCTCTTCATTTTCTAGCCCTTACCGTATTGCTTATTCGTTTTCCCTGCTCATAGGGGGTTTATGATTTGCGAAAAAGCATGTATCACTTAGCCAAATCGGTATCATGCTATTATGAACTTAATCGGTTTTCGCCGCAATCTCAACAGCGCATGTGAGGTCGGCGACTAGAGCTAAAAGGGCTAGAATGGAAGGGCTATCAATCAAAGCGCTACTACTAAGCGCCGCACTGTACGCTCCGCTCGGGATTGCCGCCGCTTGCGCAGAAGAAACCGGCGGAATTGCGCCATTTGTGCAAGATAATGGCGACAAGTCGTCCGCTCAGAATGCATCCGGATCGCCATCTGTTTTGACGGTTTTCAATCGCCGCTGGCCAAGCGAAAGCAAAGAATTTGTTGTGGGCGCCGATGGCGTCGTCGCCATCGAGGATAAAAGCGGAAACGAGCCCAAAACGAGTAATCATATTGGCAATATACAGAGCGCCTATTTTTCCACTGGCTCTCTATCAGAGATTACCAATACGGATATTTCTAATCCGAATGAATCGTCCCGTTTCGGTAATTTATCCCTCGATAAACAGGCCGCAATATCCGTCCCGGAATGCGGCCCCTCCCCCCTAACGCCTGACGAAATCAAATCACTCGTCGAACAGGCTGCTCGTCGACATCAAGTTGACGTTCTGTTTGCGACGGCAATCACTTGGGCGGAAAGCCAATTCGACCGTTCTCGCAATTCAGACAAGGGCGCTCGCGGTCCGATGCAGCTCATGCCGAAAACCGCTGAGCGTTTCGGCGTCCGCGACGTCTGCGATCCGGCGTCGAATATTGAAGGCGGCGTTAGGTACCTACGTGTACTTTTGGACGAGTTCCAAAACCCGCTGCTTGTTGCCGCCGCTTATAACGCAGGCGAAGGCCGCATCTATGAGTATGGCGGCGTTCCACCCTTCAAGGAAACAGTTGGCTACGTGGCCAAGGTCGTCAATTACCAACTCGGCGTGGCTATGCCAGCGCCGAAAAAGAAGCCCGTTGGCGTCGGTCGGAGATCCTCGCCGGTCATAGCGAGCGAAACTGAATCCGGGGTCATTGCAGTCAAGAAAACCGGCACCTTCGTTGGTGGCGTGATGCATTTTTAAAGGAGAGAAGGATGATCAACGAACAAAATAAGGTTTGGCATATCAGCGCTTCAAAGCTGGCTATTTGCCTTGGTTTGCTGGCCGCGGCGCAAATTGCCGGGGCAGATTTGGCGATGGCACAATCAGGTGGCGTTGGCGGTGCCTTCGCGCCGGTTCAGACCGTGTTCCAAGCTATCGTTGATTTCATTAGCGGCCCTATCGGACGCCAGTTTGCAATCATAGCCGTCATGGCGCTCGGTTTCCTCGCCTTTGCAGGCCGACTGTCTTGGTTTCTTGCAGGCGGTGTCATCCTCGGCATTGGATTGGTTTTCGGCGCTCCGTCAATCGTCGACGAGCTGATCAGCACGGTCGGAAACTAGCGATGGCCGAATACGAGGATGTAAAGCCGCAACTGACCCCGTTGGTGATCGGACTTACCCGATCTCCTACCATGTGGGGTGTTCCGTATATGGCGGTCGTCGTTGTTATCGGGATCACAATCATAGCATGGCTGGTCAGCAAGTCCTTCTGGACGCTGCTGCTGGCCCCGATCAGCTATGTGGTCCTGTTCTCCCTTTGCGCCTGGGACAACAAAATCCTCGATGTTCTCGAAGTCACCGCGCGCAAAACGCCCCGCACACGCAACAAGTCCTTCTGGGGAACTAATTCGTACGGACCATAGCAAATGTTGAAAGTCGTCAGGGAAGAACTCGGATTTGGCAAGGTCGCTCACAATGAGCGGCCTATGGCAACACATATCCCGTATCTGCGGCATCTGTCCGATACTGTGATTGGCTTGGAAAACGGCGCTCTAATGTCGGTCATTAAGCTAGATGGCCTCTTTTTCCAAACGGAAGATCAAGCCGAACTCAATATGCGCTCGAATGTTCAGAATACGATCATTCGAGCGCTTGGATCGAGCCGTTTTTCTGTCTGGTCGACTGTAATTCGCCGACAGGTCGATTCCGAAATTGGTGGCGCTTTCGATGACCCGTTTTGCGATCAACTAAACAGCCGGTATATGAGCCAGTTGCGCCATAAACGCATGTTCGCCAACGAAATTTACCTCTCCATCGTGCGAACCAATATGCGCGGCGCCCTCGGCCTCAGCGACGTGGTAAGCCGTGCTTTCACGCGATCCGGCGGGGCTGAGGTTCGAGATCAGCAAACGCGGGAAATAGTGACCGAGCTCGAAGAGCTCGTCGCCAATATGACCCGTGAGCTGCAAAAGTATGGCGCACGCGAGCTTGGTATCACCTATCGCGATGGGGAGCCATATTCTGAACCGTGCGAACTCATCAATACAATCCTTACCTGCGGTGTACCGCGCAAAATGCGACTGCCGCGGATGGGGATTCGAAATTACGTCGGAACATCACGCCTGCATTTCGGCAAGCGAGCAATACAAACACAAGCTGCTGTCGATGAAGACAATCGCTTTGGCGCAATGCTCTCCATAAAGGAATATCCGCCGTACACCGGTCCGGGAATGCTGGACGGTCTGCTACAGGTAAATCACGAGTTTATACTGACGCAAAGCTTCACAATCTCGGACAAGCCGATTGCGCAAGAGCGTATTACCCGGCTTCAGCGCCAGATTGCCGCGTCGGATGAATCCGGTAGCGCGGTCGAAAGCGATATCGACTTTGCTCTGAACAGTCTCATGAACCAGGAGGCTGTTTTTGGCATTCACCATTTCTCTTTGCTTTGCCTGTCTCGCGACCTTGACGGTTTGAGCAAGGCAGTTTCCGAGCTCGGTAGCTGCCTGACAGATATGAACATCAACTGGCTGCGGGAGGATATGAATCTTGAAGCGTCCTTCTGGGCGCAATTGCCAGGCAACCACAGCTATCGTGCGCGTAAGGCCATGCTGTCATCGGCTAATTTCTCCGGCCTGTCATCGATGCATAATTTCGCGACCGGGCAATCGGACAATCTTCATTGGGGCTTGCCGATCACGATACTCGAAACCACCTCGCAAACACCATACTGGTTCAATTTTCACCGTCGCGATATTGGCCATTTTTTGGTCACTGGGCCAACTGGTTCCGGCAAGACCGTCGCTCTGACATTCTTGCTGGCCCAAGCAATGCGTGTCAGTCCAACGCCGAAAGCTGTCTTTTTTGACAAAGATAGAGGTGCCGAGATCTTCGTGCGAGCGATGGGAGGAGCTTACGAAGTCCTCTCACCGGGAACACCCACTGGTTTCAACCCGCTTCAGCTGGAAAACTCCGGCCCTAATCGTGATTTTCTGCTTCGCCTTTTGAAATCAATGTTGCGTTCAAACGATCACCGCGACTTCAGCCAGGAGGACGCAGATACGCTGGAACGGGCGATTGCCCGTATCATGGAAGAGCCTGCAGCGCAGCGCAACTTGCCAAACCTGTCGGGCTTGCTGGTGGGACGTTCGCGTGCGGACGCGAACGACTTGGCGTCAAGGCTACGTCCTTGGATCGACGGCGAAAAAGCATGGCTCTTCAACGCGCAGCATGATGTGCTGTCGTTTTCGGGACGCAGTGTTTTCGGCTTCGATATGACGAGCATTCTCGGCAACCAGGATATTCGGACGCCCGCGCTGATGTACCTCTATCACCGTCTCGATGAGCTCCTGAACGGCGATCCAGTCATGTTCTTCATGGATGAGGGCTGGCAGCTGCTTATGGACGAAACATTCAGTCATTTCATCATCGACAAGATGAAAACCATTCGTAAGCTCAACGGCATTGTCGGCTTCGGAACGCAGTCAGCCGCCGATATTGCCAAAGCCAAAGCGTCTCACACCCTTATCGAGCAGTCGGCCACGAATATTCATTTCCCGAACCCGCGGGCGGATGAAGAGAGCTACATCAAGCGCTTTGGCCTGACGGTTAAAGAATTCAATTTCATCAAAAACACCCCGCCTGAAAAGCGCACCTTCCTCGTCAAACACGGGAATGACTCGGTCATTGCCCGTCTCGATCTCTCAAACATGCCGGACCTCGTCAAAGTGCTGTCTGGTCGAAAAGAGACCGTCGAGGAATGCGCAGCCCTGCGGGAACGATATGGCGATGAGCCTGAAAACTGGTTGGCTGAATTCTGCGGATGGGAGAGGAGTGATGCATAAGAAGTCTGCATTATGCATATTTTTGGCGTCAGCAACCATGCCATTGTCGGCGTGGGCTGGTGGCGTTCCTGTCATTGACGGATCTAATTTGTCCGAACGAACGGTCCGGGATCAAAAAACATCGGAAATCGAGAAAACGGATAAAGACCGGTTTTCGCTCAACAAAAGTGTGACCTGCGCTGTCTATCGTCCGGGGCGCAAGGATGATCCCGTTGCAGCCGCCAAAGCCAATCCGGAAATTTCCGGGTTGGTCAAACGAGTGGCACGCGAAGAGGGTGTAGACGAAAATCTATTTCTAGGGCTCGTTTATCAGGAAAGCCGCTTTAATCCATGCGCGAAATCGGGTGTGGGGGCTATCGGTTCGGCACAGTTGATGCCTGATACCGCAAAAGAGTTGGGCGTAGATCCGCATAACATTGAACAGAACCTCCGCGGTGGTGCTCGTTATCTTAAACAGCAGCTCAAGCGTTTTAACGGCAACGCCAACCTCGCCCTTGCAGCGTACAATGCTGGCGCTGGCAACGTCAAAAAATACGGCGGCATTCCACCCTTCAAAGAAACGCAGGGGTACGTCCGGAATATCACGCAGAAATGGACACCGGCGTTCGGTGGGGCAAAGGACCTGCCCATGAATTACGGCGGCGGTGATACAGCATATTCCGGTATGCGGGATTCGACCATCAATTCAATGGCAACGACGCAGGCGACACAGGAAAGTACCGCCAACGTCGCCTCATGGCTTCAACAGCTCGGCGGTATGCAGTCCGGCACAATTCAAGACAGTTGGGATCACAACGCCGGCGCTCGAAATGCAAATCTCGAAATGGTCAACCAGGTGATTGTCCTCGGCAATTCAATGGCCGACCTGCTCAACAGCCGCAATGCAGTTTCAGCCAGTGGCATTTCGGGCGCATCTCAATCGGCTTCGTTCAAGAAGAAAGACGACAAGCCGCGAGAAACGACCGGCGTCTGCGATCCCCGTACCGGTCTCGAATGGAATGCTGAAGAAAAAGCCTGCGTTCAAAAGCGTGAACGCGAGGCGAACATCAAACTCAACCTTGATCCTCAATAAGGGAGACTAACAATGAAACGACTGATCATTTCGGCGTCTGCGATTGCCGTAGCTTCGGCATCGTTCGCTCCCATGGCGGCTTATGCAGGTGGCGTCCCTGTCATCGACGCTGCCAATTATGAAGTGGCCAAGCAAACCTCGGTTACGACCGACAAGATCCTCGGGACAAACAAGGAAATCCTGACGACGGTCGAGGAGACATTGAAGGCCGTTACCGGTGATCGCGGCGGCGATGCGAACCAGATGCAAAACCTGGCCGTCGGGAATGGCTTTAGCGTATCATCAATGCCCTCTTTCGACAGCCTTATGTCCGGCGGGGTGCCAAATTTTGGCAGCATGGGCGGTGACATCGCCAAGGTCGCGTCCACTTTCATCAACGGGCTTCAGCTCGTTAAGAACCTGTCGGGGCAAGCAAATAGCAGCTTTAGCGGAGACAAGTCCTATGAACAGATGGTCAACACTGTGCTTGGTGTCGCCGCACTCGTAAATGGTTCGCAACAGGCGGTAACGACGCGCCGGAGCGCTTTTGAACAGGCCGGGCAGAGTATCGGTCAGGCAAAGGACATTAAAGGTTCCATCGACCAAAACACGCAGCTGCAAGTCCAAGCAGGACTGACCGTCAATGAACTGATCGGCGTGATGAACGGTGCCGTGTCGTCATTACAGGCCGATAATCAGCGCCGCCTCACCGACATTTCCAATTCCAAGAAGGTGTTGACGTACAGTGCAAACTAACATCGCTAACAGCTTCCTGAAGTGTTTTATCTTTGCCGCCATTGCAGCTGGCGTTGCCGGCTGCGGAACGGTCAAGGAAAAGACTGCTCCTTGCAAACGTCCCGCAAATCTCACGTCATTTGCCGAAGACATTCGGCAAGACTGTGGACCTATGGCCTTTGTTAATGGCGATCAAGCGACCGCCATTGCTGCGATCAATTCGATAGCAACGGAATAATCGGGGGCCGCTATGCATGATTTCTTGAGCGATCTTTTGGAGAGAATTGATAATTCCGGCGAGAATTTTTCATCGCAGGCTTACAATATTATTGGCTCTGAAATCACGCCGCTGCTCAAGGTGATGTTCATCGCCTATGTTGGATATTACGGTATCCAAGTAATTATGGGGACTTCGCGGATTAGCGTAGCCGAAATTGTTACACGCGTATTCCGCATGGTCTTCATTCTGGCATTAATCAGCAATTGGGGATACTTCAACGATTTTTTCTATAAGTGGCTGAACAATACCCCTGAAGATGTAGGTCGTGCCATCCTGACCGCCACCGGGACGGGAATTACCGAACCGACAAATGGTCTTTCCATGATCTGGAAAACCGCGAATGAGGCGGCTTCCGCGTTTGCCGAGCAATCGGGCTATTTTTCCGTTTTGCCTTCTATGGTTGGCTTTCTCATCATGGCCTGCGTGGCAATCTTCATCGCAGTTGCCCTCGCAATTCTCGTATTAGCCAAGGTGATGTTATGGGTTCTGATCGGAACCGCACCGATTTTTATCGCCTGCATGTTGTTTGAACAATCGCGCAGCCTTGGACAGGCGTGGTTCCAACAGGTTCTTCTATACGCACTGATCCCGTTATTCGTGTTTGTCGTCGCCGCTTTCCTTATCGCCGCAATGGACCCTGAACTGACGAAGGTATCCGCTGCCGCCGCGGAGCGACGCCTTACGCTGAGTGATATTTCAGCTTTCCTCCTGCTTTGTTTTGCCGGGGCATTTGTCCTGTTGAACATCCAAGTCCTTGCTCAGGGCATTGCAGGAGGCTTGGCCGTCGGTATTGGCGCTGCCGCAACGCGAATTGCTCGCATGACCGGTGTCACCGCTCCAATGCAGATTGCGCGAGCTGGCTTCAAGGGGATCGGCGCGAGCTACCGAGGTGGACGCTCACTTTACAATCGTTTTGGCGGCGGCGGCGGGGGCTCAATTTCCCCGACAAGCCAAGGCGCAAAAGAAGCAATGCAAAACCGAATAAGCAGCAACAGCCTGCCTCGCTGAGGCTGCAGGTTCATAAGAGGTAGAGGGCTAGATCATGACTGATTCCAAAGAAGCTGCATTGAGAACTTATTTTCAGGACGGTGATCGTTGGGAGAACGAAATCGTCCGGAAAGCAAAACGTTCAAAGGCCGTGGCATGGTTCGTAACCATCATATTCGGGGTCGTCGCGCTTTTCGCATTGCTCGCGCTCGTTATGCTGGTTCCGCTAAAATCTTTCGAGCCTGTGATTGTCGTCGTAGACAAGGCTACCGGCTACATCGAAACCAAAAGCGGACTGACAAAAGCGCAAAATCTGACCGATTCACGCGCAATCACGCAAGCCAACGTCGTTCGGTATATCAGGACGCGCGAAGGCTATGATCCTTACGCGATCGATACAAACTTTGGCACGGCGGCACTATTGTCGACAGGTGATGCCGCTCGCGAATTGCAAGAGCAATACAGCGCTGCGAATCCGAACAATCCGGCGAAGGTCTACGGGAAAAACAAGCGCGTACTTGTCGATGTGAAGTCTGTCACCTTCCCCAACGATTCAACCGCTCTTGTCCGTTTTTCAACCACTGAAAAGTCCGATACCGATGCCATTACCAGACACTACATAGCTGTCGTGCGCTATCGCTACACGGACGAACCCGCCACAAACGAATGGCGGTTTGAAAATCCCCTCGGCTTCCAGGTTTACAATTACCGGCGTGATCAGGAAACCGTCACGGAAGGGAGCAAGGGATGAAAAACCGCTTCCTAATTGCGGCGGCGTTCTCCACCGCCATCCTTTCGCACGCCCACGCAGCACAGACGCCAAGGGCTGGATCGCTCGATTCACGTGTTACCAGTGTTGTCTACCAGCCTAACAATGTCGTCAAAATCTCTGCGACGTACGGCATATCGACAATGATCATCTTCGATGAGGATGAAAAGTTTGAGACGATTTCACTCGGCGATACAGAGAGCTGGCAGGTTGCTCCAACCGAAAAAGGCAACATTCTGTTTGTGAAGCCGACTGCTAAGAACGTCGTTACAAATATGAACGTTGTCACGACCAAGCGTATCTATTTTTTGGAACTGCATGACTATGCGCCGGATGCGGGCAGACAAGTCTTTGGCGTCCGCTTCATTTACCCCGAGAAGGATTTGAATGCAGCGATGCGCAAAGAGGCTGAATATCGCGCTGCCAACCCGAATATCTCTAAAATCGACAAGGCTAACGTCAATATCGACTATTCCTTTACGGGAGATACGAAACTCAAACCCTCAATGGTTTTCGATGACGGCAAGAAAACCTTCTTCAAATTCACTGGTCGGACGCCAGCAATCTTTGCAGTAAACAGCGATTTTTCCGAAACATTGCGCAACTTCCGCAAGGAAGGCGAATATCTGGTCGTGGATGGAACGGCAACTCAATACACCCTCCGCGACGGTGATCGGTGGATCTGCATCTTCAACCTTAGAAAGCCGGATTTTGGCGCACCCGATCCCGACATCATGGGTCCTGCGCCTGATCAAGTGGCAACCAAGCGGAGAAGGAGCGGCAACTGATGAAACAGTCTCCCGAACTGGAAGTACTGGCGTCTGCCGATGACGCCGGAGTCAGCAACAAGAATGCAAAGCGGAATCAGACGGCTGCGATGGCGGTTTTTCTGCTTGCAGGTGTAGCTATGGCTTATTTTGTTCTCAAACAACCTTCGGAGAAGCCGCGCGATCTTGTGCGCGGTGACGAGGAGTTCAGCACCACGTCATTCAGACCGCCGTCTTTCGTGCGCGATCAGGATCAGCCTTCTGCTGCGCCCGAGCCCAACATCATAAATATCCCGCCGCCTCCACCGCCACCGGAGCCGGAGAAAGTCGACACCACGACGTTTAATGTCCCTCCCCCGCCTCCGCCGACGGTCGCAGTGAAGGAACCCGATCAGGCACCCACGCCGGAGATCGTTGAAGAATTTCCAGACCGGTTCAAATCCAAACTTATTCAGATGGATCAAGCGCGATCAGGCGGAGCAAATGGGGGACTTGGTGGCGATAGTGGCGAAGGAACACCGACTGTTGCTGGCGAAGACAGAAACAGCAAGTTTCTGGCGACGGCCTCGGCAATGGCCGATCGTAATGCCAAGGCTACGAAAATCAAGCGCATCGACGCGGTTGTGCCGGAAGGAACGATGATACCCGGTATTCTCGAAACCTCGATTGTAAGCGATCTACCAGGCCAGGTTCGCGCCATCACATCAGAAGACGTCTACAGTTTTGATGGTCGTCGCATTCTGATTCCGACCGGCACCCGCCTCATTGGTGAATATCAAAGCGACGTCATGACAGGCCAGACCCGCGTTTTCGTAGTCTGGACACGCTTGCTTAGAGATGATGGTGTAAGCGTGCGCCTGAACTCCGTGGGAACCGACAGCCTTGGCCGTTCCGGCCTGACCGGCATCGTCGACAAAAAATGGCGTGAACGGTTCGGCGCGTCCATCATGTTGTCTGTGGTGGGCGCGGGCGCTAGCTATCTGACTGGTTTCGGCAGCGGGGAAGCCTTCGGTCGTAACAACGATGATGCGAAACGGGGTGAAGAACTAGCCCGCGAAACAATCGCCGAAACATTCTCTCAAATGGCAAATACCGCTCTGAGCGAGAACTTGCGTATCAAACCAACAATCAGCGTCCATCAAGGCGAACGTATCTTCATATTCGTGCGTCAGGACCTCGATTTTTCGGCCATGTACGACGATCCCGTAACAGAAGCGATGAAGGAAATTCAACGTGAACGCAGGGGCAAATAGTGCGGCAGCAGCCACACAAAGCAGATATTACTTTTTAGATCGAGCACTTGAGCCACTGCGGCCATTTCTCAACGATCCAAAGGTCGTGGAAATAGCCGTCAACAAACCAGGTCACGTCTATATCGAGCGACTTGGTGCCGATCACATGGAGTTCCACGAGGTTCATGCGCTTTCATCGGCGGAGATTCAGAATATCGGTGAGCGCGTTGCGGGTGCGACTGATCAGTTTATCAGTAAATCCGCGCCAATCCTGAGCGCAGCGCTTCCGACTGGCGAGCGCATTCAGGTGGTTCTTCCGCCTGCTGCACCGGATGGCGGCTCGATATCGATCCGCAAGCAGGTCGTTAGCAATTTCAGCTTGGAAGAATACAGGGATAGCGGTTCGCTGGACAAGGTTTCCGTGGCTGTTGGTGGGCTTAGTGATATTGACCGACTGCTGATCGAGCATCTGAAGCAAAACAGAATTTTCGATTTCATCAACACGGCCATTACGCAACGGGTTTCGATCCTGATTAGCGGCGGTACATCATCGGGAAAGACTACCTTTCTGAATGCCTGCCTGAAATCTGTCCATCTAAAGGAACGAATTATCACGCTGGAAGACACCCGCGAGCTGTTACCGCCCCAGGAGAACCGCGTTCATCTGGTAGCCTCGAAAGGTGGACAGGGCACGGCTGACGTTACAATTCAGCACTTGCTTGAATCGTCCCTTCGTATGCGTCCTGACCGTCTGTTCGTTGGTGAGATCCGCGGAGCTGAAGCGTTTTCATTTCTTCGTGCCATTAACACCGGTCATCCAGGTTCTATGTCGACTGTTCATGCTGATACTCCGCAAGGAGCCTATGAACAGCTTGCCATGATGATGCAACAAGCCGGGCTTTCAGGCGGATATTCGAAGCATGACCTCATGTCGTACATTCGAATGGTCATCCCCATTGTCATCCAGTTGCGCCGAGACGGCGGAAAACGAGGCGTATCGGAGATATTTTTTGCGCGAAACGAGGAGCCATGAGCAAGGGATACAAAGCGGTTTATCTAATATTCTGTGCCGGCATCGCATTCTTGGTATGGACCTTGGCTTATGGAGTCGTACTCGGAGTCATTTATAAAGACAGCCGAATTTTCAATATTACCATCACCGAGAATCCTTTTGCTCCGCTTCAGCAAGTCTGGGCCTATGCGTCCAACTCAACTCTGCAGCGCGTTGCCATCGGGGCCCTATTGCCTGCCATCGCAGCCGCGGTCTTTGCGGGCTATCTTGGTCTCAGAAGCTACGAAAACCCCTTGGGCGATGCAGCTTTTCAGGACGTCATGGGCCTTCGTCGCGGCAAGTGGTTCCGCAAGAAAGGGCATATATTCGGTCGGTTCGGCCGAAATGTGCTGCGAGCGGCCGACAGTCGCCATCATCTGATTATCGGCCCTACACGATCGGGAAAAGGAGCGGGTTATGTCATTCCAAACGCTCTCATGCATGAAGGGTCTATGATCGTATCCGACTTGAAGGGCGAAATTTTCAAAGCGACAGCAGGGTATCGCAAAAAGAACGGTAGCCAGGTTTTCCTCTTCGCCCCCGGCTCTGAAACGACAAATCGTTATAACCCTCTCGATTTTGTGCGCCCCGAGCGCGGTAATCGCACCACGGATATACAAAATATCGCCAGCATTCTCGTCCCTGAGAATCTAGGCTCTGAAAATTCAGTCTGGCAGGGCTTGGCACAACAAGTCGTAGCCGGGATTATCAGCTATGTTCTGGAGAGCCCCTATTATCACGGACGGCGCAACCTCGGCGAAGTCGTTTCCTTCGTGAACAGTGGTGTTGATCTTCAGGCGCAGATCAAGTTCATCAAGGAAAAAGAGCCGAACCTTTCAAAATATACGGTCGAAAGTTTCAACGCATTTCTGGCATTGTCAGAGCGGGCGGCGGCATCCGCGCTACTGGATATCCAGAACGCTCTTAGACCCTTCCGAAATGAACGTATTGTAGCCGCGACAGAAATAACCGACATGGATATCGCCGCCATGAAACGGCGGCCTATCTCCATTTATCTCGCACCCAATATTACCGATATTACGATCCTGCGCCCACTTCTCACTTTGTTCGTGCAGCAGGTCATGAACATTCTGACTCTGGAACACGATCCCAATTCACTTCCCGTCTATTTTTTGCTGGATGAATTTCGACAGCTTAAAAAGATGGATGAGATTATGACGAAGCTTCCCTATGTGGCTGGTTATAATATCAAGCTAGCTATCATTATTCAGGATCTCAAGAATCTCGACGAGATTTATGGCGAGACTTCCCGTCACTCCCTTCTCGGCAACTGTGGTTATCAGCTGGTGCTAGGTGCCAACGATCAGGCCACGGCGGAATATGCGTCCCGTGCACTCGGAAAAAGAACCATCCGTTACAAGTCGGAATCCCGCACCATCGAGATTCTCGGTTTACCTCGGCGCACAAAAGTTGAGCAAATCCGAGAACGCGATTTGATGATGCCGCAAGAAGTACGGCAAATGCCAGAAAGCAAGATGATCTTGCTCGTTGAAGGACAGCGACCGATCTATGGCGACAAGCTGCGATTTTTCAACACCCAACCCTTTAAATCCGCTGAAGCTTATTCGCAATCGCACGTTCCTGATGTGCCTACGATTGAATATCTACCTCATAGGCCAGTTCCAGCACTGACGAGCGAATACGCGAGTGACGGGCAACAGGCCATTGAGCAGACAATTACGCCCCTGCCCTCTCGTCCTCAAAAGCATGAGGAACCTCCGCATGAATCGGGCGCAAACAATTCTCCGTCAATTCCTAACGCTGATGACAGAAAAAAAACAAATAACAGAACGGTCAATCTGAGCGTCAAACTACCTTCAACAGGCAGTGAAACGAAGTCGGCAATTCCTCCCGCTGATATCCATGATCGGATTGAAGAAGTCGAAGCGCAGCTTAAACCGAGCGCAGAACGATTATTGAAGGCTGTGAACGAAAAAGTCGAAGCCTCGGGCGCATCGCCTCGAAAGCGGAAAAGTTATCTAGACATATTCAATGCTACTGTGCCAGACCCGGAAGATATTGGGCTGATGACCAATGTCACATTGTGAAAATAACTGCAGCACTCGAAAGAGGTGTTGAGTGAGACTCAGCAATCGCGCCGAGCTCAGCAGCACAATTGGGTATAACTTGCCTCGACGCTTCTGACCGGCCAAATTGAAAAAGCTGCCACTCAATTGGTCGCCGAATTCCGGCAGCTTTGCGCCTTAATCCTGCCGTTCGAATGACAACTTAGATTTGCCAAAAGCCGACATTGCTTATGGAGCAGCCGAGCCCCAACCGATTACTTCGGCGTATATGTTCGAATCCCGCGCGGTCCGCCAGTCAACTTATTGGAATCATTCTCTGATTCTATTTCGACCGCTGAAACGGCGCAGGACTGCGGGTTTTCGGGCCAAAGCTGTTGACTGCGCTACTTGGCCAAAACACTGATTTCCTTCTCTCTCCGCTGATATTCTCCAGACCTCCTGACTGTGCGGATTTAGTACGGAGGTGTAAGTCATTGTAAATGCGTCTTCATTTTCTTTGGTTTATCCGTACTTTTGTACGAGATAGCGGAGGGAGAAAGAACCTGCGGTCAAACTTTGCTAAAACGACTTCCACGGGCCACACATCACCATCGGTCAGTGCGGCATGCCCCCATGCCATCAGCGGATAAACTTCCCAATAGTCGGTCACAGTCGTGCAAGCGAAAGCAGGCATCAATTCCGGTTCAATCCGTGTTCGCCGCGCGTCAGAAGAATCCGTTTCCAGAATGCTTCACGCCCGAGGACGACTTCGTCGGGCGTTGGCGCGGGACGGGCTTCCAGCAAAGCGAAGCGGAACGCCTTGCGGCAATATTCCAGCGTCGGATCGTTCACGAGGGCGCGAAGCTCCACATTCCCGCCGTGGCCGCTGGTGACATAGGCACACCAACGCGACCAGATCCCCTGATCTCCATAAGCTGACCCGATGTAGCGCTTGCCCGTTGTGATATCCGAGATTAGATAAATGCCCTTAATGCTGGAAAGCGCCGCACGCCAATCGGGTCGAGAGTTGCGCACAAGCGATTCAAGTTCCTCAAAGGACAGATCGATGTCCTCGAAGCCAGGAAAGGACCGCCCGGAATAGGGTTCGCGCAAAATTTCCTGCACCTCCAGGTCGGAATAGTGATTCTCAAACTTCACCCGCGTTGCTCGCTGGCGATAGGCTGAACCCAATTTCAGCCGCCCGAGGAAGCCTTCACCTTCCTCGATAAGTTCGACCTCGTAGCGATCGCTGTGCCGTGTAACGACGCGGAACACCCCGCCAAACAGCCAAATGTCCGGCTCGTGATAGAACTGAACGAGCGAGAAAATGAAGGGCCGGTTGAAATCATCCCGTGCAGGTCGATATTCTTGCCAGCCCTGCCATTCCTGTTTGTCGCGCGCCCACACTTCAAGCGGTTGGTTCTCGCCATTCCAGCGGGCGAAGTGCAGCTTGTAGTGCTCGGGCGAGGCAATCGGCCAGATATCCGCAAGCCGGATCATCGGGTAACCTCCCGCAAAATGACCTCCGCCTGCGCCAGAACCATCTGCACGGCTTCCTGCTCCAGATCGGGTGGGTAACCGTATTTCTTGAGGATCCGCTTCACCAGAACCCGCATACGGGCACGGGCACTGACCTTGTGCTGCCAGTCAACGGTAGCCGAGCCGCGCATCTGCTGGACCAGTTCGGTGGCAATGATTCGAAGCTGCTCGCTACCCATCGCCTCGACTGCGCTCTCATTTTCAGCGAGCGCATCATAGAAGGCAAGCTCCTCCGGCGACAGGCCATGCTCCTCGCCACGGGCGGCCGACGCCTTGATATCCCTCGCCAGCGCGATCAGTTCTTGGATCATCTCGACAGTTGAGATGGCATTGGCATGATAGCGCGCAACGGCCTCTTCAAGCCGTCGTGAGAAGGATTTTGTTTCCACCACGTTCGCGCGAGACCGGCTCCTGATCTCGCCATTGAGCAGCTTCTTCAAAGCTTCGAGCGCCAGGTTCTTCTTGTCCATCTGCTGGATTTCAGCGAGGAACTCGTCCGACAGGATCGACAGGTCCGGTGACTGGATACCAGCAGCCTTCAGGATATCGACGATCTCGGCATTGGCGACCGCTTGGTTGAGCAACTGTTCCACCGCCAGCGATTTGGCACGGTCGGACATCTTGCCGGTCGCCGTGGTCTTGACCAGCGCGGCGCGCACCGCCTGGAAGAAGCCCACCTCATCGCGGATGGCGCGGGCTGCATCGCTGGCCGAGGCCAGCGCATAGGCCTTGCTCAACTCCAGCACGGTATCCTGATAACGACGGTGCGCCTTCTTCCTGTCCTCAGCGCTCTGCACCCGGGCGGCTTCCCGCTCCTGCCATTTCAGGATCCAGTCAATGGCATCAGCAAGGGCAGCCAGACGCTGCTGTGGCTGGCCACTGATGCCGCGGCTATAATCGTGACCGTGGAACATGCCGCGCACGACCTCGTACTTTTCCATCAGGACGGCAACGGCCTCTTCTTCATCAATACCGGTCTTGTCCTGATCGGACTTGGTGTATTGGCCGAGCGCATTCTTCAGGTTCTGGGCAATGCCAATATAGTCAACAATCAGGCCGCCGGGCTTGTCGCGAAACACACGGTTGACCCGAGCGATAGCCTGCATCAGCCCATGACCGCGCATTGGCTTGTCTATGTACATGGTGTGCATGCATGGCGCATCGAAGCCCGTCAGCCACATGTCGCGCACGATCACCAGCTTGAGTGGATCATCGGGATCACGCATGCGTTTGGCCAGATCATCGCGGCGCTTCTTGTTGCCGATATGCAGCTGCCAGGTGAGTGGATCGGCCGCCGAGCCGGTCATCACAATCTTGATCGCACCCTTGTCGTCATCTTCCGAATGCCAGTCCGGACGCAGCTTGATGATCTGGTTGTAAAGGTCGACGCAGATGCGACGGCTCATGCACACGGCCATGGCTTTGCCGTTCATACCGGTGATGCGGGCTTCAAGGTGCTCGACCAGATCGGCAGCAATCAGCGACAGGCGCTTTTCTGCACCGACCAACCGCTCGACGGCCGTCCATTTGGCTTTCTGTTTTTCTTGTTCCGTTGCTTCATCGTCTTCGAGGATCGCCTCGATTTCAGCATCGATGCGAGGTTTCTCGTCCTCGTCCAGTTCGATTCGTGCCAGCCTGCTCTCGTAGAAAATGGGCACCGTCGCTCCATCCTCGACGGCCCGGCTGATGTCGTAGACATCGATATATTCGCCGAAGATCGCCGGCGTATTGACATCGTCGGCTTCGATCGGCGTGCCGGTAAAGCCGATGAAAGATGCGTTCGGCATCGCCTGGCGGATATAATGCGCATAGCCATAGCGACGCTGCCCAGTTGTCCTGTCGAGTTTTGCATCAAACCCGTACTGGCTGCGATGCGCCTCATCTGCCATGACGATGACATTGCGCCGAGCGGTCAGTTCGGAGAAGTTCTCCTCACCTGCCTCAGGCGAAAATTTTTGCACTGTGGTGAATATCACGCCGCCGGATGCACGATTGAGAAGCTGGTGTAAATCATCGCGACTGCCTGCTTGCTCTGGTGTCTGCCGGATCAGGTCACGACACAGGCCAAAGGTAGAGAATAGTTGGTCGTCCAGATCGTTGCGATCTGTCAGAACCACCAGTGTCGGGTTCTCCAGTTCCCTTGAGCGGACGATCAGGCCACCGAAGAACGCCATCAACAGGCTTTTGCCCGACCCTTGTGTATGCCAGATCACGCCAATCTTGCGGTCACCTTCCGGGCTTGCGGCTTCGATGGCTGCTGCCAGTGCTTTTCTGGCACCATGGAACTGGTGATAGCCGGCAATGATCTTGAATGGCCCGGCGCCCTTGTCACCAAACACGATGAAATCGCGCAGCAAGGCAAGGAAACGGCTCTTGTTGAACACACCACGCAGCAAGGTTTCCATCTCGCGGGGCCCATGCGGCTTTAACTCATCAGCGCTCGGCCGCTACCAGATCGTCCGCACCACGCTGCGGACGATCGCCAAGACGCTCAAGCTTCCGCCGTCGGCACTGTTTGATGCCGAGATGCAGGACCGATGCGCCTGCTACCTCCTCGGCCTGCGTGGCATCGACAAGTATCTGGCGGGGCGGCTCTCGGAAGATACGCTGATCAACAATCTTGCCCATGAATGGGCTTCGCTCCCCACCGCGATGGGCAAGGGTGCTTATGCCGGCCAGAACGCAGCTGTCGGTCCGGATCGCGTGCGTAAGGTGTTGGCCAAGGTCCGGCAACGTCATGGTGCCAGCCAGCCGGCGCGCGAGATTGTGGTTGAGAAGGAAGTCGACAAGCCCGTCGTTCCCGTCAGCGTCGAAGCTGAAATCCGCAAGCGCACCGATCAGTGGAGCTGGATTACCACCATCTTCGGTAGTGGTGGGGCAGGCCTTGCCGCACTCGCCGGTATGGACTGGCAGACCGTCACCGCCATCGGCGCGCTTGCACTCGGCGGGCTTATCATTGCACTGCTGCTACGGCGGCAGATCGTGTGCGCTGTGCAGGATGTGAGGAGAATGATCGAAGGGTGACATGATCAGCGGCTAATGCTTCGAACCCTACTCTATGACAATCCGATTGCCGGTTGTCGAGTATAGCCGCGAGTTCCAGGAGCGTGCAGCCGACGAGCTCGATCTGCTGCCAAAGGGGTCGGCTATCGCCGAACTGCTCGCCGACTACAGCGTCATGCGGGATCAGGCCCGCGCGTGCAAAGGACGGTGATCTGCGATCTGATCGCCGGCCGCGATATGGTCGAAGACGCGAAAGCAGATCGCCGGATAAGGCGGCGATGGCCGATAATGCCCCGCAGTCAGACGGAGGGGCGGCTGCTCGCCAAGGGTGCCCGTGCGGGCGCCGGCCGATGCTCCGGGCTCGCTTGCTCGAAGTCGCCGAGAATCGGGCAGTCGGGCCGGTGGTCGCCCGCGCAGGCGTCGGCCAGCGTCGTGAGCGTGGCGACCATGTCCTCCATCTCGGCGATTTGATGCCGAAGCTCTTTTGTTCTGGCCGACCGCGGCTCGGTGCCTGGCCGGCAGCTGGCGCCGGAGCGAACCCCGGCGCCGATCGCTCAGCGGGTCGGGCCGCCGTAGACGATGCCGTTCGGGCGATCGCCGACCGGCACTGTCTTGACCACTTCCTGGCTCCCCACGTCGATGATCGACACGGTATCGTCGGCAATGTTGGTCACGAACACGAATGCCCCGTCGGTCGATGCCGAGACGCCATGGGCGCCGCCGCCGGTGGTGAGGGTCTTCACTACCTGACCGGTCGCGGTGTCGATCACGGACACGGTGTTGTTAGGCTCCGCGTCGGTGCCCTGGTTGGCCACATAGACGTAGGCTCCATCAGCGGTCGCGAACATCTGGATCGGGTTCGGCCCCACCTCGATCCTGTTCGTTACTTGGCGGGTTGAGGTGTCGATGACCGCCACACGGTTTTCGTCGCGAAGCGAGACATAGACCTGATCGCCGGAGGGCGTGAACCCGACCTGGACCGGCGCGGTTCCGACCGGAATGCGTGCCACCTCGGACAGCGCCTGCGTGTCGATGACGGACACGGACCCATCCTCGACATTGGCCACGTAGAGCTGGGTCTCGTCCGGGCTGAGCCGCAGGCCGTGCGGATAGTCCCCCGTCGCGATACGCCCGATGACCTCGGCCTTTGCGAGATCGACCACGGCGATCTCGTCGCCGCCGGCCAGCGAGACAAAAGCGCGCCCCTGCCGGTCGGCGACCACATGGGCCGGGTGCGAGCCCACCGCGACGGTCGCCTTGGGCGCGGCGATGTTCTGCGGATCGAGAATGACCAGCAGACCCTCGGCCGCAGCTTCCTCGCCGTTTCCGTGGCCGTCGGATTCGTGATCCCCCTCGGTGGCAGGATCTCCGACTGCCAGCAACAGCTTCCCATCGGGCGTCAGATCGACGTTGTGGGGCCCGACCGGGATCGAAACGGTGTCGACCGATCCGGTGCCGAGATCGATGGCGCTGATGGAATTGCCGCCCTCATTGGCAGCGTAGACGGTTCCACTTGTCTGGCCGAGGGCTGCCGGTGCCTCGCCAGCGTTCGTCTCCAGCCAAGCCTGCATTTCAGCGATCTCGCCTTCCTGCGCCGCGATGATCTGGTCCGCCCACGCCTTGGTCTGCGGATCGTCCCCGTATTGCTGGACGATCCTGGCCATGTCGATCGCGCCCTGATGATGCGGGATCATGCCCCGGACGAAGGCGACATCGGGATCGTCGGCCATGACGCCGTCCATCATCAGCCCGTGCGTCTCGTTCATCGCGTCGACATAGGCCTGCGTGAAGTCGGGAAGGTTACTGCTCGCCCGGGCCGCTTCCGCTTGCGCGGGCGGGCTTGCTGGGTGGTGGGTGTCATGCCCGGACTGGGCGAGGGCGGCGCCTGGCAGGCCTGCCAGGATGCTGACGGAAAGGGCGATTGCGGTTCGGTTCATTGATTTCATCCTTTGGTACGGGAGCGCCGGTCCAGATTCGCGGACGCGGGTCTCCGATATGTTCGCGTGGTCTTTCGGGGTCGCGCCGGAGCAGCCGGAGACATCTTCGTTCTCGCGGCGATCCCTGCGCCTCACGCCGCGATGAGACGTGGCGGCCTCAGGATTCCTTCAGGGGACCGATCGCGCGGGTCAGGGTGCATCAACGTGAAAGCTTCGCCGTTCGCGGCCGGGCCGAGCGTCGGCGGCTCGACGAGAACGGCGGCGGTCAGACAGGTCTGGCAGCAGTCCGCCAGATTTGGACTACCGTCATCACTCACGCAGCCTGCGAATCGATCTGCGCCATGTTCGTCCGGCATGTGATGGCGGGCGCAGTGGCTGGCCGTGGCAGCAGTCTGTTCCTGGTGGATGGCGTGTCCGGCGGGACTGGCGTGTGCCGGGACCTGCAGAACCAGGGCGCTGATGGCAAGCAGCAGGATGCAGATCGCAAACTGGCGCAATCCGCCGCATCTTGCCCTGCCAGCAACTCGCGCGCTCCCGTTCATGCGCCACCTTCCTTCCCGGTGGCACGCGAGGCCCGTGCGATGTCACGTTCACGTCGCGCGCCACCCGACACAGCAAGACCGCCCCGCTGACGGAGGCAAGCCGCCTCGGCCAGGTGCTGTTTCGGATCATTGGCAAGGTGGCCGGTCATGTGGAGACGCCTGACTCAGATTTCCTGCGCGCCGAGAAAACGCCCGAAGGGTTGGATAGTCGGGCCGAACAGGAACACTTCATACGGCTCGGGATCGACGCCCGGAAAATCCATGCCGGGCGAGCCGGCAGGCATTCCGGGAACGGCCAACCCTGTCGCATCCGGTCGTTCGGCCAGAAGGCGGCGGATCGCCGCGGCAGGCACATGGCCCTCGACCACATAGCCGCCCACCTCGGCGGTGTGGCAGGAGGCCAGTTCGGCTGGCACGCCGAGCCGCTGCTTGAGGCTGTCCATATCGGTGGATTCCACAACCCGCACCGGGAACCCCGCAGCCTCGATATGCGCGACCCAGCCATCGCAGCAGCCGCAGGACGGATCCTTGGTGACGTTCACCAGAGGCAGCGCTTCGGCATGCCCCCGGCCGATTGTAGACAACAGCAGGGGAAGTGCGCCGGCAGCGGCCAGAATGGCGCGCCGGCTGATGCGGTGATCGTTTCTCATCGTCAAACCTCGCTTCATGGATTCATTGTCTCCCCGTCACGGTCCATGTGCGGCGCACAATGCGGTGAGCAGCGAATCGAAGGCCGCGGCACCGCCATCACAGCTTCACCTTCCGCAAACGCGCGGCATTGGCGATGACACTGACCGAGGACAGCGCCATGGCGGCCGCCGCGATGATCGGCGACAGCAGGATGCCGAAGAACGGGTAGAGCACGCCCGCCGCGACCGGCACGCCTAGGGCGTTGTAGATGAAGGCGAAGAACAGGTTCTGGCGGATGTTCCCCATGACCGCTTCCGACAGCCGCCTCGCCCGCACGATACCTATAAGATCGCCCTTCAGCAGCGTGACGCCCGCGCTTTCCATCGCCACGTCGGTGCCGGTGCCCATGGCGATGCCAACATCCGCGGCAGCCAGCGCCGGCGCGTCGTTCACCCCGTCGCCCGCCATCGCCACCACCTCGCCCGCCGCCTTGTGCCGCTGCACAACCGCGCTTTTCTGATCGGGCAGAACCTCCGCCTCGACCTCGTCGATGCCGAGCTGGCGCGCGACCGCCCTGGCCGTCGTCCAGTTGTCGCCGGTCAGCATGACCACGCGGATACCTTGCGCCTTCAGCGCGGCCAGCGCCTCGGGCGTTGTGGGCTTGACCGGATCGGCGATGGCGAAGATCGCCGCCACCTGCCCGTCCACCCCCATGAAGATCGCCGTTGCCCCGTCCTCGCGCAGCCGGTCGGCCTCATCGGCCAGCGGCGCGACATCGACGCCCTGCTCGGCGAGGAACTTCGCATTGCCAAGGGGAATGCGCTTGCCCTCGACCACCCCGAGCGCGCCCTTGCCGGTGGGGGAGTCGAAATCCGCGACCGGCGCGAGTTCGAGCCCTCGCTCCTCTGCCGCCCGCACGATGGCCAGCGCCAGCGGATGCTCGCTCGCCCGCTCCACGCTGGCAGCAAGCCGCAGCGCCTCGTCTTCGGTGAAGCCAGGGGCGGGAACGATGGCGGTGACGGCGGGCCGGCCCTCGGTCAGCGTCCCGGTCTTGTCGACGATGATGGTGTCGACCTTCTCCATATGCTCCAGCGCCTCGGCATTCTTGATCAGCACGCCGGCCTGCGCGCCACGTCCGACGCCGACCATGATCGACATCGGCGTGGCCAGCCCGAGCGCGCAGGGGCAGGCGATGATCAGGACCGAAACCGCCGCAATGAGACCGAAGGAGAAGCGCGGCTCCGGACCCCATATCGACCAGGCGACGAAGGCAAGCACCGCGACCAGGATCACCGCCGGCACGAACCAGCCCGACACCTGATCGGCGAGGCGCTGGATCGGCGCGCGGCTGCGCTGCGCCTCGGCGACGAGCTGGACGATCTGCGACAGCATGGTGTCGCGGCCGACCTTCTTCGCCTCGATCACCAGCGCGCCGGACTGGTTCATGGTGCCGCCGATAGCCTTGGCACCAACCTCCTTGGTCACCGGCATCGACTCGCCCGTCACCATCGATTCATCGACGGCGCTGCGGCCCTCGATCACCTCGCCATCGACCGGCACCTTCTCGCCGGGCCGCACCCGTAGGCGGTCGCCGACATGGACGCTGTCGAGCTGTACCTCCTCCTCGGTCCCGTCGTCACGAATGATCCGCGCGGTCTTGGGCGCGAGGTCGAGCAGCGCGCGGATCGCGCCGCTGGTGCTCTCTCTCGCACGCAGTTCCAGAACCTGGCCGAGTAGGACAAGGACGGTGATGACCGCCGCCGCCTCGAAATAGACCGCCACCGACCCGTCATGCTGCCGGAACTGGTCAGGAAAGATGCCGGGCGCGAGCGTCGCCACCATGCTGTAGATCCAGGCAGCTCCGGTGCCCATCGCGATCAGCGTGAACATGTTGAGGCTGCGGTTGACGAGCGATTGCCAGCCACGCTGGAAGAATGGCCAACCGGCCCACAGCACCACAGGCGTCGCCAGCAGCATCTGGATCCAGTTCGAGGTCCGCTGGCTGATGAGGTGGTCCAGACCAAGAAGATGGCCGCCCATCTCCAGCACGAACACCGGCAGCGTCAGCACCAGGCCGATCCAGAACCGGCGCGTCATGTCGATCAGTTCCTCGTTCGGCCCGGCCTCCAGGCTGACCAGCACCGGCTCCAGCGCCATGCCGCAGATCGGGCAGGAGCCGGGGCCGACCTGCCGGATCTCGGGATGCATCGGGCAGGTGTAGATCGTCCCCTCGGGCACCGGCTCGGCCCGTTCCGTCGCGGCGGCAGGGTCGAGATAGCGTTCCGGGTCGGCCAGGAACTTCTCCCGGCACCCGGCCGAGCAGAAGTAATAGGGCCGACCCGCGTGCTCGGCCTTGTGCGCGGTCTTGTGGGGATCGACCATCATGCCGCAGACCGGGTCCTTGACCTTGTGGGCACTGTCCGCTGCGACAGCCGCGTGCCCCTGCTCATGGCCGTGGGCCGCATGATCGTGGTGCTGATGATCGTGTTCAGTATTGTTGGTCATTTTTACGCCTCCTCGGCGTCTCGTCCTCGGCCTTGCGTTCGCCGTTCTGCGCTTTCCAATCGCTAGACGGTCAAGAGGTGACTGGAAGCTGGAAAAGTATCGCCGTTTAGTGATTCCCATGGAAATTTCGAACGTTGGTCTGTTCTGGCGCGGCATGTGACCGCATGATGTCAATGTCGGCTGCAGTCTCCTCGCCATCGAGGCAGTATTCCTCCACCTGCAACGTCGAGAAGTAGATGTTGAATCGCTCGCGCAGGAGATGGTTCGCCTGCCGCAGCACCCGCTCGCCGTCTTTCCAGTTCCGAACGCAGATGTGGCTCGAGAAGACATTGCGCCCGGATGTCAGGCTCCAGGCATGGACGTGATGCACATCCGTCACCCCCTCCAATTGCCGGATGGCCGTGATTGCGGCCTCCAGATCCAGGTCTTCCGGCGTGCCCTGAAGCAGGATGTGCAATGCCTCACGCAGAATGCCCCAGGAAGCCCAGAGCAGGACGAGCCCGAAGGCCATGCCAAGCAGGGGATCAATGGCGAGGAAGCCCGTAAATCGGATCACCAGCGCCGAGATGATGATGAGGAAGCTTCCGACGAAGGTCTGGAGGATGTGCCAGTAGGCGCCGCGCATGTTCAGGTTGCCCTTCTGGCGTTCGTACAGCAGCCAGAGCGCGACAAGCTCGGTGGCGATCCCGCCGGCAGCGGCAAACAGCATCGGTGTCGTGGCCAGTTCGATCGGCTCCATGAGACGCATCGCGCCCATCCACAGCACGAAAAGAGCCATCGCGACGAGAAACAGGCCGTTGAAAAGGGCGCCGAGGATCTCGGCCCGGACATAACCGAAGGTACGTGCCGGGCTGGATTTCCGTTCAGTCAAGCGAAGCGCGACCAGTGCGATGAGCACGCCGCCCACGGCAGAGAAGGTGTGGAAGGCATCGGAGATGACAGCGACGGAGCCCGTCCAGATGCCGATTCCCAGCTCGACTACAAAGTAAAGGCCGGTGAGCCAGCCCGAGATGACAAGCGCCTTGCGATCGCCGCCCGCGGGCATGTGACCGGCATGGCCGCCGTGAGACATCGACATGAGTCCGCCTCCTTGTTGCTGAGGGAGAACGCCGGCATCCGACGTCCTCTGCCTGGCCTATGCGCTGACCGCGAATTCGGTCATCATGCCGGTCTCAAGATGCGGCATGTGGTGGCAATGCAGCATCCAGCGCGCGGCCTCGCCGGCGTCGAGCGCGATATCGACCATCGACATCGGCGGCACATATACCGTGTCGCGCAGCGCGCCCCGGACTGCACGTCCGTTCAGTCCGACGACCTGGAACACATGCCCGTGCAAATGCATCGGGTGGCCCATCATCGACATGTTGTGGAATGACAGCACGATCCGCTCACCGCTCTGCGCGGTCACCGGGCGATGCTGGCCCCAGACGGCGCCGTTGATCGTCCACACATAGGGCTGCATCGAGCCGCCCAGCATCACCATGTGGCTGCGGTCCACCGGCCGATCCGGCAAAGCGCCCGCGGCGATCAGACGCGTCTCCTGCGCAAAGTCGCTGTCGAAGGCAGGCGCTTCGGCCTCCGCCATGGTGTCGATGCGCCGTATTTCGGCGCCCTGCGTGGCAAGGATCAGCCCGGTCCGCTCTCGCGCGCCTTCCCGCAGCGCGAGGATCGGCCAGGCGCCGCCCTCCTGCGGCAGGTCGATCTCGAGGTCGAGCCGTTGGCCCATGGCCAAGCCGAACCGCGTGCCGGGGACGGGCTGAACGGCATGGCCATCGACCGCGACGAGCCGGGCCTGCGCTTCGCCAGTCTCGATCCAGAACACCGTTGCCGCGGCGGCGTTGATCACCCGCAGGCGGATGCGCCCGCCGCGCTCAACCTGCACCACCTCGGGATCCGAAAGCGTGCGGTCGTTGGCAAGATAGGCGTCCCAGTCGTAGTCGTTGAGGTCCATCGCCATGCCGTCCATGGCGCCCATTCCCGTCATGCCACCCATGGCGCCGTGATCCATGCCACCCATCGGCATGTTCCCCATCGCGCCGTGGTCCATGGCCGCCATGCCGCCCATGACCGCGCCGTGGCCGCCTCCATGACCGCCGGCGGTCCCGTGGCCGCCAAGGATCTCGGCCATCACCTCCTCGGGTGCCTTGAACGAGAAATCATGCAGGAACAGCACCACCTCCTGCCGGTCGGCGGCGACATCCTCGGCGCTGCGCACGATCAGCGGCGCGGCCAGAAGGCGCATCTCATGCAGCGGCACATGCGCGTGCATCCAGTAGGTGCCGGGCAGCGGCGCGAAGTCATAGGCGCGAGTCTCGCCGGGGGCGAGCATCGGCAAAGGCATGTCGGGCACGCCATCCTGTGCGTTGGGCGGGATCTGGCCGTGCCAGTGGATCAGCGTGTCAGTATCGAGATCGTTGCGCAGATCCACCCGGAACCGCGCGCCGGGATCGAGTGTCAGCCCCTGTCCGGCTGGCCCGGCAAGACCCCAGACGGTGGCGGCGCGACCGTCGATGTCGAGCGTCCGGGTGGCGGCGTGCAGCGACAGCGGGGCGGCGCCCTGCGCTGCCGCGATCCGGGGCAGATGCGCATAGGCCAGCATGGCGGCGCCAGCGGCAAGAAAGCCGCGTCGTGAAAGGGTATTCATGGTCGTCTCCTCGGGACAGCTCGTCCCGTTCATCAAAACCGACAGGACGCCGCGGGCCTCGGCCCGGACGCGCGATCAGAGGAGACGGTGCTTGGGAGGTCGTTCGTTCAGTCCAGGTGCCCGACCGGCAAGCACTGCACCGGTGGGCAGGTCATGGCTGGCAGGCGCGTAATCGCTGCCAGAGCTGTCGCTCGGGGAGGTCAGGAAGACCGAAAGACCGGCGCAAAGCAGCTCACAGCTTCCGGTGTCGATCGATCCGCAGTGCTGTTCGCCATCACAGGAATGTTCGCTGCCGGCCGCAACCTGCATCATCTCGCCGACATGCATCGAGTGATCCGGCTCTGCGCTCAAGCGCGCCGCATGCGCGGAGGTCACCGTCGTCATGACGGCGATCGCGAGTACGGCAAGCATAGTGACGAGGCGCGAGAACATGCCGGAAAGATAGGCGCTGGTCACGGGAATGTCAATTGCCTCCGGCGTCGCGCCTCTGGCAGAAATTCATCCTCGGCATGTAGCCAATAGAAATTCCTCGCCACCAATCATGCAACTCATGCGAAAAGAACTCCGTAATATCTTGTGGCCCGGGTTGCTCGTCGGAGGCCTGGTCATGGCGGTCTTCGCTGGCAGGCACTATGCCCAGACCGCATCCAACGCCGCGTCATCTGCAGAAGTCATCGAACAGGGCCGGCAGATCTATGCGGACCAATGTGCGTCCTGCCACGGTGCGCAGCTCGAGGGGCAGCCGGACTGGAAGACGCCCCTTCCGTCCGGGCGTCTCCCGGCGCCACCACACGATGCCGACGACCACACGTGGCACCATCCCGATGACATCCTGTTCCGGATCGTCAAGGAGGGCACGGCCGCCATCGTCGGGGGCGGCTATAAGAGCGACATGCCGGGCTTTGCCGTCCTCAGCGACGCAGAGATCCAGGCTGCGCTCGCCTATATCAAGAGCACCTGGCCGGAGCGCGAGCGGACCTACCAGGAGAATGTGTCGCAAGCACGCTGAGCGCTGATGGCACCTTCGGGATGGAGCTTCGCTGCAGGCCGGAGCTGCCCGTGCGACCGGCTGCTCAGTTTTCCGAGGCCCACCCGGTGACAGTTGTGGCTGCCGGACAGAAGCGGCATATTTGGATCAACCCGATGGCGACACCTTTGGGTGCGATGTTCGTGGGATTATTCATGGATTACTTGGCCTTTGAAGCGCGCCCGATCATGGCGCAGCGTCGGGTTTTCCCTCAATGAACAATCCCGGCTCCAGTTCATCGAAGCGGGTTCAAGACCGCACGGAGCGGCTCAACAAGAACTGCTTCTGCGTTACACTGGACCTTCCATCGCTGCGCGAGGCGCTGGAGCAGGAGGCAGGTGAGCCGGCGTTCTTCGAGACGTTCATCGGCCCCAAGACCCACCTGTTCTCGCACGTGCCGGTGTTCCTTTCGGCCACCACCGTCAATGAGATGCGCGCGATCGCAGTGGCTGTGGAGACCACCGCCCAACTCGAGGCATACAAGACCGCGGTCCTCTCCTGGGCGCCGGAAATCGCGTGGGGGGATCACGGCCCGCTCGGGGCATTGATGGGCTACGACTTTCATCTCGGCGAAGACGGCCCCCGGTTGATCGAAATCAACACCAACGCCGGCGGCGCGTTTCTCAATGCCTTTCTTGCACGAGCGCAGCGCGCGTGCTGCGCCGAAATGGATATCCCCCCGGCGCTGCCATCGTTCGAGGACGCGGCGTTTCGCATGTTCCAGAACGAATGGATTCGGCAGCGGGGAACGGGCACGCCACAACGCATCGCCATCATCGATGACAATCCGCCGGAACAGTACCTTTATCCCGAGTTCGTGCTCGCGCGGCAAGTTTTGGCGGCACGAGGGGTAGACGCGGTCATCGCCGACGCCGGTCACCTTAGCTACGACGATGGTCGGCTCAGCGTCGACGGAAAGACGATCGATCTCGTTTACAATCGGGTCACCGATTTCGCCTTTGATCAGCCCGAGCACAAGGCATTGCAGGAATCCTACCGTGATGGCGCGGTTGTCGTAACGCCGAATCCGCACAACCACGCGCTCCTTGCCGACAAGCGCAACCTTTCGCTTCTTTCGAATTCCACGACACTTGAGGCATGGGGAGTCGACCCGGGGATTCGGGCCGGGCTTGCTGCCGTTCCACGCACCGTTTTGGTCAATCCCGACAACGCTGATGCACTTTGGAAATCCCGCAAGGACCTGTTCTTCAAGCCGACAGGAGGACATGGTGGCAAGGCGGTATATCGTAGCGACAAGCTGACGAAAGGAGTCTGGGCGGAGATCGCGGGAGGCGGATACGTTGCCCAGACGCTGGTCCGCCCCAGCGAGCGCATGATCAAGATCGACGAGACACCCCAGAGGCGCAAAATGGACGTGCGACTGTATACCTATGATGGGCAGGTGCTTCTGGTGGCCGCGCGCCTTTATCAAGGCCAGACCACAAATTTCAGGACGCTAGGGGGTGGGTTCGCGCCGGTGTTCGTGATCTGAAGCGAGAGCTGTTGGGATCTTGTATAATGAAATCAATCCCTTAAGGTGGAGAAGGTTGGGCGTCAGACCCATCCCCTCCGCCAAACACCGCCGATTGCCCTCTATAGTGCGATAATGCCGCCGATCACCGCATTACATCGGATGAGATAGCAAACCGCCGTTTCTACGCCACAGCCCAATATATCTTGACCGCCCATGGCGGCTTGCGGCCCCGACTCCGTCGTGCATCTCATCCAGAATGAACGGCAGGTTGCGGGTGGGAACGGAGCCCTTCGAAACGACCTCTAGAGGGTCGAAAGCACTCATTCTAAACGTGGTGAAATTGCAGAATTAGAGAATGTCGCTCGACTTTGGCCGGTCCATGCGTTTTCCGTGACCGTCTAGAGCCTACGTCGATATGCGACAGCGATCTGACCTTTGAACTTCTCGCTTGTAATTGTGTACCACTATAACTTACCAAGTCACACGCGAGGAAGGATGACATGGCATCATACTCATTCTTATGGGTAAAACTATGCGGCGTTCTAACTTGTCAATTGACAATTTAATATGGCGGAGTATATATTTTGCCTAGAAAGAGGCACACGTCGAAGGAAATAGAAGGAGTCCTCCAGGAGCTCGAAAAGCTCGGGTGGAAGCTGATCGAGGGAAAAGGGCATTGTTGGGGTATCCTGCGTTGCCCTGCCAATGATCAGGATTGTCGCTGTGGCGAGTTTTGCCAGATGTCGGTCTGGTCGACACCCAAAAACCCTCAGCAACACGCTAAGAAGCTCCGCCAGAAAGCCCTTGCTTGCGTGCAACTAAAGAAAAATGACGAAGGAAATGTCGATGGCTGAGGAATTCGAATTCGAGTTAGTTTTCGCGCTCCCTGACGGGGAACACGATCCATTTGTGTTGTCCGACGCCATCTTCGAAGCTGGCTTCGGGGACGCCCTGGTGGGCACTGGTACGCCCGGCTTGCTCGGTGTCGAGTTAGAAGCGGAAGGCGATGACGCTGAGAACGTAATTCTTAATGCAGCACGGGCGCTGATCAAAGCGCTTCCCGAAGGCACGACCCTTCACGAGGTTCGACCTGACCTGGTAAGCCTGGCTGACGTCGCTGAGAAGCTTGAAGTGCAGCGGCAGGCGCTCCAGCAACGAAAAATGCCTCTTCCTGTCGCAGGCGGACTCTACCGGATCGATGAGATCGTTAAGGTTGTGACAGAAGCATCTAAGCCCCAGGAGGGCCGTCGGCGCCCACGCTTCAATATTGACGCAGCATCCAAGTGGTTTCGCGCTGGCGACGCGGCGCGGCGGGTGAATGCCCTCCTGACTATGAAAGAGATCGACCCTTTAACGATCGAGTTGAGGCCACGTCAGGAACGCTAGGGGAGCTCCACAGTCCACCGCCTACAACGGCCGGCTATAGGGTCGGCATTTATGCATTAGATATATTAAAGACATTGAGTTTTACACTCGGGCATCGGATTCGACTTAGCACGTTTATTCCCGCCCCATAATGTAGTTTGCTCCTGTAACTGACCCCAGACCCGCTTAAATCTCAATCCCACTTCAAACATTCCGAGCAGCAAAAGTACCCGTCTGATTAAATATTCTTTGCCGTCAAAACGGCAGAAATCCTCCAAGGAAACTGATCATATCGGTTATCCACGCGATGGCTGCATTGAACCAGCTTCTTAGGACAGTAGCTACGTACACGATCGCAACCAAACCAAGGACGAGCCAGAACAGAACCGCAAAGAATTTTGCAAAAGCATCGTCAGCCTTCGGATCGGGGGGTGAATTATAAATGTAATCGGGTCGCATGGTCATCTAACGCTCGTGTTCGTCGCGGTCCTTCTTTTCCTGTTGCTCTTGCTCTAGTTCCTGCAATCGTGCAACCTGTTGTTGCGGAGGATCTGTACGGGCAGTCTCTCCGTCCCGAACGACGGCCTTTGTTTCCATACTAGCCCGATTATCGAGTTGTTTGGAACCTTCAACTTTCTCGTCGGTCCGATCCCGTTCTTCAAGCAAGTTCGCTTCCCATGCCCGGCGATCGACCATTTGTTCGACGCGATGCTTCTGTCCGTCGATCTCCTGTATGACGGTTTTCATGACGCGTTCCGTACCAGTGGACCGCAAATGAATTTCATCGCCGATATCGGCGCCGGCGCGATGCAATGCATCTGGTAATCCGACACCCCAGACCGTGCGACTGCCGTTGGCAGTTTCAATAACAACGAACGGCGAAGGCTCGTTCTTCTCATCATCCTGATAGGCCTTCTCGCCTGTCTCGACGAGGATGCCCTGAACGCCCTCCTTATAGTCGATTGTCTTGGAGTGCGGCGCTCCGGAATTATCTGCATTCTGTTGCTCTCTATCGACCTTGATCGACCGATCCGAACCTGCAGATTGCTCCTGATCCCGGTGAGCCGCCTCCAGCGCCCTGCCCTCGATCGGAACAATTTCATTGCGCAAATAGGACTGCTCGCGACGCGCCAGATCTTGCCAATCCAGTTCCGTCGGCTGATAACCCTTCACCGAAATTCCGTGCGCCTGGCCCTCCAGCCAAGTTTCACGGCGGAACTCCTTGCTCCCCGTTATCTCGATGCTCGTCCAGCCTCGATGCGCTGCTGTTTCGACCATCAAGCGCACGCCCTGAACATCGAACGATTTAGCGCGCAGCTTCTCGCCGTTGTCCTGGAACACTTCGCGCTCACCCATTGAATCGGCAAAGACTCGCTGCGTCCCCCCGTGATCCTCACGAATATAATATCGGCTCGTGATTTCATTCGGGAATGAACGATCCATTTCGGTCTGATAAGATGCCGCCGCCGCTTTCTCCTCGTCATCCATGCTGGAACGAGGTTCGTTGGCATTATCAGCCGATGACCGACCCTGCTCGACGTCCGCAACAACATGCGCGGGCTTTGCAATTTCGGAATCGGGTTCCCGAGCAATCTGCATCGACGAGCTATCCTGCTCGCTTTCACGCGATGGGGTTTCGACGCTCAATCCACGCTGTTCCGTCAATTCCATATGCTCGCGCATTAGATTGACATGCTCGCGCGTATACTGCGCTACCTGATCCAGATCGGCTTTCTCCTCCGGTCCGAGATTGCGGCCAAGCCGGAACAAAGCTGTTTCAACTTCTTTCTCATATGCCTCAAAATCGCTTCTCGACATTTCGCGCACTTTGTCACCCTCCAGTATGATGTTTTGCAACTTTACCAAATTGGTGCGGTAATGTGACCCGAAATCTGCATGAAGGATGTTAGAAGTTTTCGCTTCAGATTGAAGCGAACTGGTTGATATAACTATATCTCTTTGTTGCATGGCGTACGCCGCAATCTGACGATCGCCGCTCGCCATTGCTACTTTCTCCCATCCCTGTGTTACCTTTACGGTATATTCACGGCTTCGGATGCTTCGAGCCATGCTACGCCGACCTGAGCGCTTTGCGTCATAGCGCGACTGAGCCGCCTCACTTGTTCCCTCATGTTCCGTTCGTCCATCGCGACTAACCGGCCGCACCTGATTGCGCGTGTAGGCTGGAGCACTTGCAAACTCGCGCCTGTCAGTCATTTCCATAGCGATACCGTGCTCGCGCGCCTTTTCAGCCATAAGTTCGCGCCACTGACGAAAAACCTGTGGCGAGGTTTCCACCCGATCACCGGCATACGAACGCATAGCGATAATGGCATGAGCATGTATATGCGGTCGCTTTCCGCCCTGCCCCATCTCCTTCGGGTCGCTGAACGGATCATGCATCGCAAATATGTAGCGATGCCCTTCGAACTGCGCGGCCAGAAAATCCCGAACAGCACTTTCAAAAGCCTGAACGTTGGTGCCAGCTTTGGCAGACATGATGACATGCATCACATCCCTGCCCTTGCGGCTGTGCAACTCCCGACGCCACTGCTTTTGCACCAGGTCGCCGGCGGAACGCGCATCTGAGACAACGCGCCCCTTATCATCACGAACGTCGCCCTTATGATCCTCTACCAGATTTCTCAACTTGGCAGCGCCATATCCCACGCCATTACCATACCCGGTAAAACGGAACCGCGCCCTCCCGAGCTCGGACGCTGCGCTTTCGTTGTAACGCCTCTGAATAATGTCCGCCGCCTTCGGGTCGCCGGTCAACCGTTCCCCTTCCATGCTGCGCAACACCACCACACCGTCAACTTTTAAAACGCCATGTGATGGTTGCGAAACGGCATAAGCAAAGCTGCGATTACCGAATGCGCTAGTCAAACTATCGCGCACGTGCTGGTGCAAAGCTTCTTCTGTTGCGAACCCGGCAGCTTCGATCGTCACCCGGAAAGTTCCAATATCCCTGCTCTCGGCCCGATTTTGAAACAATGGCTCCCAATGACCGCGCAACCGTGCCAGCTCCTCGCGACCCTTAAGGCGTTCACCGTTTTCCTTTTCGACGCAAATTTCCCCGCTGCGCGATACGTAATTGACCATCGCGCCGAACCGCGCACCGCCACCATACGACGCCATTTTGACTACAGCCGGTTGACTACCTGCTGCCACTGCGGCCAAACGTGTTTCCATCGGCCTCGCGATAGCAACCTGTTTGTTTGACGCACTGCCTGCGCTTGTCAGCGCTCTTGAGGATGGCCTGCGCATTTTAGGCACTGAACCACCACCTGCTGCAGCGGCGCCACCTGCGATCTGTAATTCACGCAATCTCCGGCGCATTTCTTCCTCGGCGCTGCTTGCAGCACTCGAACCAAGTGAAAGCTCATGCAGCATCGCCGCACGGCGCTGCTCCCATTCGCTCTCAAAGGCCCCGAGAAAGAATTCCATGGTCGCTATTCCTTGCTGCGGTGTCTGTATCCTGACCGCTTGGTGACGCGCCTCAATTCACTCAGAACCGCAACCTGCATCTTTTGTACGTCACCCACCACCATGCGGATTTCGCCATCTGAAACCAATTTGCCGCTATTCAGCGCTCGAGCAACCTGATTGAGATTGATGCCAATCATGCGCATATCCTCAAGCATGAGAGACAAAAGCGCCCTGTCTTCGTCATTGAAGATCGGCTTTGTCCCCGCCCCTTGCAGCAAAACGGCCTTGAAAAATGCACTCATCGTCATGTCAACGGCCTTCGCGGCGTCGTCGATCGCATCATATTCGTCCGCCGAAACACGGCTATGAATGGTTTGCGGCTTAGATTTTACAGCCCCCATGTCCTCTGAAATTGCTTCATTCATAGCCGTTGTTAGCTCCAGTTCAGCGCAGCAATCGACAATCGCGGACCTGTTTCGCGATTGCTTAGCAAAAATGTAGCACATTTTTCCGTATCCTGCCTAACCATTTACAAGGGGAGCCATCCAATATTCGTCTAACTTGGCCCCGCTCCGCTTACCTTACGCCGGGGCGCAGCCTCGGCGCTGCAAAGAAATTACACTCACCAAGGTTCACCACCAGAACGCTTTATTCGCCTTTGTGTACCCCTCTCGTACTCGTCAGCAAGGGACGCTTCGCTCTTCGCCCTTGCCGGACTGCGAGCGGGCGGCAAGGACGGCTTTTGCGCGGCTCCGGGGTTCACACTCGATTGGGAGAAACATGTTCCCAAACTCCAGTTATCGAGTGATGTGATTATTTGATGTGAACACATGTTGTGTCACATGCTACAAACTGAGTTGTCACATCATGTGAAACTACCTTATCTTCACATGCATTCTCGCGCCCTGTTGGCAGCATTGTCGGCGCTTCAGGCAATAATCGACACCAAGAAAACCAGCATATCCAGGTACAGGAGGGCCATCGTGACACTTCGAATATCTTCGGTAAGCGGCAAAGGTGGAGCCGGGAAGACGACCGCGGTCATTTTGACTGCAGGTGAACTCGCACTCAAAAATCGACGGGTATTGCTCATTGATGCCGATCCACGACAGAACTTAGCCGAGTGGTGGAAGCGGTGCGAAGCAAAGGACAACGTACCGGCATCGATCTCGCTCGCGACCGCACTTCGTCAGAATAATATAGAGAAATTAATGGCGTCACAGGAGGGCAACTATGACGCCATACTGATCGACGCGCCGGGCGTCGATAGTGTTGTGATGGATACGATAATCGACCATTCAGATATCGTCATCACACCCATTCAGCCCGCCCAAGACGAGATTAAAGCAGTTGGTGAGGCCGCGGAGGCGATTGCGACACGAACGGACGTTCTTGATCGTAGTATTCCTCAAGCAGTTCTGCGAACACGTATCACGATCGTCAATCGGCATCTGGAAGAATACCGGATCATTCGCCCTTTCGTCCAAAATCTGAGCGAACACGGCTATAATTCCGTGTTGCTCGATACAGAGTTGATCGAGCGCAACTGCTATCGCGAAATCCGCAGCGGTCTTGGCACGCTACAAATGCTCGAACCGAGTGAACCGGTTCTTAAGGCCAGAGCTGAGGTTAATGCGTTCGTCGAGGAGTTGGAGCAACTTAAAATGGCGCAGCAAAGGGAGACTATCAATGGCTAAGGGAAAAATCTCTCTTTCTGACTTCCCTGTCGCGGAACGTCGAAAACGTTCTGCAGATATGGATAAGCTCACTGCTTCTTCCCCGCCGATTTCGCACACGCACGACGAAGACGCTGCAAGAATTGGAAATGAATCGGCGCCAGCGACATCAAGACAGAAAAAGCAGTATACGCCTCTTGAGACAACACCGGAACAGCACCGGGCAAGTGCTATTGAAACTGCGAACCGTCGGGAAGACTCCCGTAATCGACTGCGTGAGCTTCGCAAGTCTCGTGAGCGTGAAAGCAAGCATTTCGTCAACGTTTCGCTTGATTATGAAACCAAGCGTCGACTTGAGAAAGCAGCACACGACAACGGTCTCAAGATGACCGTCATACTTCGAGACGCAATTGATCAGTATCTCAAAGATAACGGATACTGATCATGCTTGGTCGAAGTTTTCTCATCGGCATTGCGGTCGGAATTGCCGTTGGGATCTATATCGCTCCATCGCTGCGCACCAATCTGGATCTTCATACCGACGAACGGAAGGTCGCTAGTCTGGCAAAGCAAAGCTACGATGCCATTTGGCCTGATGACGAAACAGCCAGGACGGAGTTATTTCGATTGTCGAACTGGAATTACGCCGATTACGGCCGTTCTTCCAAAGTGTCGGTCCTGCGTTGTATTCCAATCAAAGAGCAGACTGTTGCATGCGAATTGTCTGCATCGCTAAGCTGGTTGAATGAGCCCAAAGCTATCGAAGCCGTCTTCGAGGGGGTGGCCAATGATTGGCGCCTTGTGGCGGTGAAATCCAGATAACCGATGTGACGACAATCGGCATTGGAATCCCAAACGCTAGCGCCGAATGCGCCCTCCTCCTTCATTTCAATATAAACGCGCGCTGAAAACAGGCGAACACGAACTCTGAAGTGCTGCTATTTCTGAAAAATATGGTAATGATCGCCGTTGTGGCACGGCAGGTAAAAGGGGTTCCAGCGTGAGTAGTGAGTCATTGGATTTCGCAAATGAGCATTCTTTGGAAAGGACCAATGATCCTGAGATCGATAAGCCAGTCTTTAGGCGTTCAGGTTTTAACGGAATAAGCACGTTTGAAGAAATAGATCAGCGACTTGCAAAATACCTGCGCGAAGCACGAGAACAAGCGGGCCTGAAACAAGCTGATTTTGCGCCCTTGATGGGGCTTTCAACACCAGTGTACGGTCGATATGAGCGCGCATTTTCAAAGCTCCATGTCACACGTATGATCCATATCTGCGAAGTGCTTGGCTTGATGCCAATTGACATGCTCTACGAGGCAGCACCTCATTTGTGGGGGAAAAGCGAGGAAGAAGCCAAGGATCGCGTGGAACTTGCGAAACTCGTGGCAAATCTCCCGCATAGCACGACGCGCGACTTGCTTTCGTTGGTTAAAAAAATGGCAGACTTACAAAGCCAGGTCGACGCCAAACCGCAAAGCACGGATCCTGTTAAATAGTCGAAGTTGACATGGCAATTGCGAACAGCCGACAATTGCTCGAATTGCGCAATCTGAATTGCAATCATGGATTGTCGGGTTCGGTATTGTACTTCCATACTTAATATGGTACTATTTATCACACCAAATTGGATACGGAATTTGTTATGCAACGTGTGGAAGCAAATATAGCAGTTAGTGTTTCGGACCTCAAAAAAAGTCCGTCCGCGGTAATGGACGAGGCTAAGGGCGAGGCTGTCGCCGTTCTTAATCACAATCGAATTATGGCTTATATGGTTCCCGCAGATGTCTACGAAGCCATGCTCGAGCAGCTGGACGATATTCGCCTGACTGAGATAATCCGGAAACGAGCCGACGAAAAAGGCATTTCGGTCGATTTCGATGCCTTATAAGCTTGAATTCCTGCCCTCAGCACTTAAAGAATGGAATAAACTTGGCTCAACAATCCGAGAGCAATTAAAGAAAAAATTGCGTGAACGTTTGGAAACGCCGCGGGTCGTTAGCGCCTCACTTCACGGTATGCCTGACCATTACAAGATAAAACTACGTCAATTAGGCTATCGGCTGGTTTATTCCGTCAACGACGACACCGTGACGGTGTTGGTCGTGGCAGTTGGAAAACGTGAGCGTGGCGATGTTTACAATACCGCTCGCACCAGAACACAGTAATATCTCATCCGTCAGACCCGATGCAGCGCAAAGAGACCTGCTGGACTGTCAATCGGCGTTTAAACGGAACCCCTTATCGGCGTCCAAAAAGTACCCCTCCTTTAGGTTGCAACGTTTAGCGTGCGCGGGCCCGGAACTTTCAATTTAGTGCAGGGTTTGCGCGCGCGGATCACTAGCGTTCTTCGGCTTTAGCTTTGAGAGCGGTTTTTGAAGCGCCACGATTCATTTCCCGTTTCAACGATCTCGCAATGATGGGTAAGCCGGTCGAGCAGAGCGGCGGTCATTTTTGCGTCGCCGAAGACAGTCGGCCATTCGCCGAACGTCAGGTTTGTGGTGACGATGATTGAAGTTCGCTCGTAGAGCCTGCTGATGAGGTGGAACAGCAACTGTTCGCCCGCTTGGGCGAACGGAAGATAGCCAAGCTCGTCCATAATGACGAAATCGAGCCTGGAGATAAAGTCGGCAAGACGCCCCTGCTTACCATTACGCGCTTCCGTTTCAAGACGATTGACGAGATCGACGACGTTGTAGAAGCGCCCGCGCGCGCCGTTGCGGATCAAGGCACGGGCAAGTGCGATGGACAAATGGGATTTTCCAGTGCCAGTTCCTCCAACGAGAACGACATTGTGCTGCTCGGCAAGGAAAGCTCCGCTCGCGAGCTGGCGCACCAGTCCTTCATTGACCGGCGTGTCGGTAAAGTCGAAGTCGTCGATGTCCTTGGCCAGCGGCAGCTTTGCGACGGTGATCTGGTATTTAATCGAGCGCGCCTGTTTCTCGGCGATCTCCGACTGCAACAGGTCGCCGACAATGCGCGGTGGTTCGTGCTGGCGTTTGATGCCAGAGGCCATGATCTCGTCATAGGCGCTGCGCATGCCGTAAAGCTTCAGCGTGCTCATCATGTCGAAGATTTGAGATCGTTCCATATCAGCTTGCCCTCCTGAGGCTGTCATAACGTGCGCAGTCTGCCACAGGCTCATGGGTCAGGCGCAGCGCATCGGGGATGGAAAGAATGGCGGCGGGCTGTGGATCACGCTTGCGAGCCAGAATGTTGATAATCACAGCGGCGGAGAATACGCCTTGATCAAGCGCCTCCTGCGTCCGTCCGTTTCCTTCTCGAAACGGGTGCACATAATTCAACTCTGCCAACACTTTACCGGCGATCTCGGCGAACCGTTCGACCGACGATCCGCGCAAAATTTCGGGATTCCGGATCGGTCTAAAGGCTTCATCCAAGCCCATCTCGATACGCGAGCCGTGTAGGAACGAGGTTCCGCCTTTCGACAGATTGCCAATTGGTTCCACTCTCTGGCCGTCGACAACGGGGCTTTCATTGCGCGTATGACCGGCCCATTCATAAATATCCTGGAAAATATGACCATGAATGGCCTTCAGATGTTGCGCGTCGAAAGCGCCTTTTGGTCCGTCACCTTCAGTAATTTCAGCCAATCGGAAAGCTGTCGCGCGATATTCTTCGACGCGCAGTTCCTTATGGGACTGGATTCCGAGTTTGTTGCGCAGCACGTCCCTGCGGTCGGGATCGTCTGATATATTCGGATAGGTATAGGAGCCTTTGGGTCCCGTTTCAGCCATGACGAAGATCAACAAAAAGCCGCCAGCCCAAGGCAGGCGGTCTCATGTCCCAAAATGTTGAAGGGGAATTACTGAGGTTTGCGAACAACGCGCGCTTTGTATTCGTCGCGCGAGATCTCGCCAGCGACATAGGCCTCGGTTGCCGCCTCCAACAATGGATCGTGGACATAACCCTGTCGCATATTTGCGGCGCGCGCCTGATCTGTAGCCTTTTTACGCTTGGCAACAGCTTCTGCTGATCGATCCGGACGGGGGGCATGAAAGTTCATCTTCAAAACTCCTGTTGTTGTCTACACTAGCATCAAAAGCGGTGAAAATCCAGAAAACAAAGGGATTTTACGGCACTACTGTGAATTGCGCCCGGCATTTGACCGGGCGCTGTTGGGCTATCAATTGCGCGGTTCCCATTCGAGAACGGCCTGAAGGCTTGGGTCGTCCTGTCCGCCGAAGCGGCCCAGATTGGCGTTGTAGTTCAGGCGACGGATCGAGAGATTGCGCTTAAAACCTTCGCCATCGGCCTTTGCCTTTTTCCAGATGCCGCCAACCTCGATATTAAAGCCACGCGGTGACTTGGCGAAAACGCGATGCGTAGGAGCGTCCGGGTTTTCCGAGTTGAAGGGCACGACCTCGATGTCGATATCGTCGGTCAGGGTCGAGATGCGGCCTTTGCCGGATGCAGTGTCGAGGTCTTCGCTGTCGAACTGGATGAAATTGGTGATTTCGTTGGCCATGGTATTCACTCCTCTATGTGGTTGCGATGATCGTTCACTGGCACGGCGGTAAGCGGTGTTGCACCCTTGGTCCGGAGCGCAGCGGAGGAAGCCGAGGCCGAAAAATTTGTCGCGCGAGGAGCCGCAGGCGGGGAAATTTTTCAGGCTTCCGGCTTTGCGGCAACCGCGTCGACGTGCGAACGAGCGTCAAAAGCAACCGGATTAGAGGTGTATTCTATGCGCCAATATGGCAACCCATCTCGTCGGCATAGACCGTTTATACGGTACCGATATTGCAATGCATGATAGACGGATAGAATGCTTTTTCAACGGTCCTCGTGTAATCTTGGCAAATATGGATAACCGGAACGGTTCTCTGCGCCGGATCACTCGACAATGCCAATATGGCTATACAGGCCGGGCTTATCTGGAGGCATGGGGCCGTCGATAGAGATGCGGGCTCTCCACATCCATTGCCCAAATTCCAAGCAAACGTGCGCGTGCTTCGTTCTCGGCATACCCTTATTCGGCAATGTCGATGCCGTGGTTTTGCGGCAAGTAGCGTGACATCGCTTCGGCCTGCCCTGCGCGCAACCAGGCCGTATGGCAACCGCGCGGCGAAAACGGAGCGAAAGATCAATGTATCCCCTCCATTCCATGACGGGCAGCAAGCCCGAAAACCGAGCGGGCAAGATGCAGTTCGCCGGCGGCTGCGCGCGCTGTCATGGCGCGCAAATAGCCGCCCGGCGACTTCACTTCCTGTTGGTCGAACTTCTGCAGTGTAATGGCGATGGCAATTGCGGCGGCCTGTTCCCCCATCTGATCCACCGCGCGACGGCGTGCATCTTCGGAAATACCCGCCAAGCGGCAGACTTGTGGGGCGAGCCGGGCTAATTCAGCCCAGTTGCGGGGGAGCGACATTCCATAAGTGGTTAGCGCCGGTATTGCCCGTAACACATCCTGTAGGGCCACTAACGCTTGTGGCGGGTGGTGCGGTCGATTGTTTTTACCCGAATTGCGCCCCAGGCTTTTTTCGAAAGCCCTCTTACCGGCGAAGCCGGTCATCAAAAAATTGAGTTGTTCGGCGCTAGCCGAACGCATTTCATCACTACTACTTTCAAGGGAATAGGGGTTTGTAATCTGTTTGTGCATGTCGTTTTCGGCATACGGGCATGTCGAATCTTCGTTTCTATCGGACGGCTGCTCACGGTGAGGGAGCTGCATTACCCGCTCGACGATCCATTCAATCAAGCCTGTTGCGCGACGCAGAACAGCACTTGATGCCTTGCTCGCGATGCCTACTGCATCGAGAACACGCTCGAAACGCTTCTCGATTATTGAGCGCAGCCGAGCGGGGATGTCCTCCATAGTGGCGAGCGCGTTACGTAGATTGCGAACGGCGCCGCGATAGCGACGCAGGTTCGCATTGAGTGCTTTCTTTTCCGCCTTTGTCTGTCGGACCATCCCATCGAGTTCCGGGAAGCGGGCGATGAGAACGCGCAGATCGATGCCGCAAGCCTCGGCAATACTGCCGTCCCCGCTACGGACCGGATAGCGCTTATAATTACCACTGTCCTGCATGGTGATTAAACCGGCATCGAAGAGCTGTGACAACATACGGCTCACACGTCCCTCGGATCGTCCAATCTCGAAGGCAAGCGCCGCATTGGATTTGAACACGATCGGTCGGCCGCCTTTGTCATAGCTCTCTGCTGGAGCCGTATTGATCAGTGTAACAAGCAAGTGCGCCTCTGTGCCATTAATGAGGCCAAGGCAAGGGAGTGACTGCGCAAGTCCGATCAGCTGGCCGCGTGTAACAGTTCCCATCTCTGCGAACCGAGCCATTCGACGAAACTCGGTTCGTTGTGGTGTCTGTTTACGGCCGACTCGCCGCACAGGTTGTAGGGCTTCCCCCATACTCCTCATCTCCTCACTGAGGACCAGGCAAAGATTTCCCGTTCGCCGAAAAGCGTTTCTGTTTGACATTGGAAGATGGGAGTGCGATTCTACTTTTACTGAAGGTTTGAAATTTGCACCCCGCTTCCGGATTTATTCGGGAGCGGTTTTTCTTTTTTACCCGGTCACATTCTCCTCAAAGTTTGGTATTCGACGGCAATGAATGTTACCGATTTGGTTCATTCCGACAACCCATAAACAGACGTTCTGCCTGAAAAGTGCGCTTTAGATGCCATTATATTTAGAATTTAGGACCATAATTACCCTTATGAGTCATCCAACCGGTATTTCCGTATTACCTTTTCGGTAATCTGCATCAAACTTACCCATTCTATTAACCGAAGCCATCTCGCCTCTCTTAATGGGCCTCCGGCAACCCTACAGCGCGATATGGGAGCGCGGGTGCCTCCGGCCGGCGGCGTCCGCTACGCTCTCACCGCAAATGGCGCACTAAAATTGTTTGAAGATCCAAAACGGATTAACCCGAGATCAGGATTCTACTGAAGGGTCTTCGATGTTTTCATATAAGCGACGGGTGTAGAGCGGCAATCAACGTGGGAACGGCGTCAATCTAGATGAGTTTGTCGCGATGAGCGTCCCGTAGGGAGGGCTTGCCCGACCGCAGGGACGTTCATCGCGACGGCGCAAACCCGGTTGGGTTCACGCCGTCTGGTGATCGCGATGTGTTGGGTGCATTTTTCTTTTTCTCACAAAGGAAGAATGCATGCCCGGCAGACACATCACAGATCAACAATTGAGGCTTTACATGCAAAATCGCGAGAAGCACAGTGTTCCTGTTGCAGCCGCCAAGTCAGGGTTCAGCGCATCAACGGGTTATCGGATTGAAACAGATCCTCGCCTGCCGAGCGAGAAGAAGGTCAAACACGAACGCCGTCGACCTGATCCATTGGCCGGGATATTCATAGAAGAAGTTGTTCCTATGCTGCAAAGCGCACCAGGACTGCGGCCGGTTGGCATTCTTCGGGAACTTCGCAAACGCCACCCTGAACTCGGAGCTGGCATCCGCCGCACACTTGAACGACGGATCAGCGCATGGCGTGCGCTCCATGGAGAAGACCAGGAAGTCATCTTCCGGCAGGTTCATGAGCCGGGACATATGGGGCTTTCGGACTTTACCCATGCGCCGGGTCTTAAGGTTACAATCGCAGGGGTAGTTTTGGATTATCTACTCTACCACTTCCGTCTTGCATATAGTGGCTTTGAGCATGCCCAGATTGTTGAAGGCGGTGAAAGTTTTGCTGCGCTAACTACTGGTTTGCAAAATGCTCTTTGGTCGCTGGGTGGCGCACCGCGTGACCACCGTACAGACAGTCTTTCGGCTGCATTCCGTAATATCAATGCTGATAGCGCTCGCGATATGACGGATCGCTACGAAGCCCTTTGTGCCCATTACGGTATGAAAGCCAGTCGCAACAATCGCGGCGTCGCTCATGAGAATGGAGCAGTTGAAGGTTCTCATGGCGATCTGAAGCGGGAACTGGAAGATGCGCTTTTGCTGCGCGGAACGCGCGACTTTCCCGACGTCACCAGTTTTGCTGCCTTTCTTGATGGCGTTGTCGGTCAGCGAAATGCCCGCCGGATCAAAGAGATTGCCGCTGAGCGCGAAAGCCTGCTACTGCTACCGCGCGACCGCCAGCCGGAGGGCGTAGATGAGATTGTTCGCGTCACCAGCAGCGGAGGGTTTACCCTTCGCAGGGTGTTTTACACTGTTCCATCACGGCTGATCGGACACCGCTTGCGCGCACGGCTCTTCAAGCAGCACATCGAACTGTTTCTGGGTGGCACTCATGTGATGACGCTTCCGCGAGTGCGCGGCCAGCTTGGTCCTCTTCAGCATGTTGTAAACTACCGCCATGTCATTCATTCGCTTCGCCGAAAGCCGGGAGCTTTGCCGCGACTTATCTATCGCGATCAGCTCTTCCCAAGGGACGCTTATCGCAAACTCTATCACGCCGCCATGGAAGCATTGCCCGAACGCGATGCCTGCCGTCTAACGGTAGAATTGCTCAGCCTCGCTCATGAGCGCAATGTCGAGGCTGCATTGGCGGATGCCATTGAGACTACGCTTAATGCCGGGAGTTTGCCCACAATTGATGAAATGCGCGTCAGGTTCGCACCCAACCCGGCCAGCGTTCCCCAGGTTAATGTCGATCTGGGCAAGCTGGTCGATTACGATCAGCTGATCAGCACGCATAGGCAGGTGATGGCATGAGGTCCAACGATCAAATCGATACTGCGCGCCTGTCTTTAATGCTCACTGATCTGCGGCTCCCAGGGATATCATAGGCCTGGCATAGCTTCACTGAACGGGCTGACACCGAAGGCTGGCCTGCAGCCAGGTTGCTTGCGGCTCTTACCGAGTTCGAGATTGCCGAGCGCGAAACACGGCGCATGCAGCGCCATCTCACCGAAGCACGTCTTCCTCCGGGGAAAACCCTCGATGCATTCGACTTCACAGCCGTCCCGATGGTCTCAAAAGCCCGTGTAATGGCATTGGTCGCAGGCGATGTCTGGCTGAAGAATGGGGCTAATCTGATGTTGTTTGGCGGACCGGGCGGCGGCAAGTCGCATCTTGCGGCGGCTATCGGCGTAGGACTGATCGAGAATGGATGGCGGGTGCTGTTTACCCGCACCACCGATCTCGTTCAAAAGCTGCAGGCCGCGCGACGAAATCTCGATCCTGAAGGTGCAATAGCAAAGCTTGACAAGTATCATCTGCTCATACTCGATGACATGGCCTATGTGAGCAAGGATCAGGCTGAAACCAGTGTGCTCTTTGAACTCATCAGTGCACGATACGAGCGACGATCAATTCTCATCACTGCAAATCAGCCTTTTGGGGAATGGGACAAGGTCTTCCCCGATAAAGCCATGACGCTGGCTGCCATCGACAGACTGGTTCATCACGCGACCATCTTCGAGATGAATGTGGAAAGCTACAGGCGCAAAACCGCTATCACACGTCTAACACTGGGGGAGAATGAAGCATCCGACGTAGCCGATGCATTACCTCCGGCTCTCGTTCCAGCTCAGTGACGCGCCGCGACAAACAAACGCAAATGTAGATTGTCGCGCAATCAAAGTCGGCCTGATTAAAACGGGCCGACTTTTTGCGGACCTGAGCGACAAATATAAGTCATCCAGATTGTCGCGCAGCGTCAATCTCCAAATCAAACTTATGTCGCTCTGCGTCAAGTAACCAAAAATAGTCCTTGCAACACACAGATACTCGGTACATCTTCATTAAATCGCGAGCACCAAAATCTTCATCCGGTTTGTCGCGCTTCCTATCTAAATTGTCGCGCCACAGACGGGTTGGAATCTGAATTCAAGGCAATTATATTTTCGGCGTTCAAAGCGGAATGAACGTGACCAGATTGTGTTGAACGGCCCCGGTGTCTTTGGGAAGAGCACCGGGATTTAATTCCTTCGGTCAACTCCGGGTTTGGCGCGAAAAAACGATTGAGCGCTTAAAAGCCAACTGAAGCCATCAAAAAGCGTCAGGCCTCTTCGAAAGACGGGCACCCTATGGCGATGTAGAGAGTATTCATGCTATCTCAGCCGCTACCGCACAGTTAAATTTTGTAAGCACAGCTTTCAATCAAAGGCTTGTTTACAATTTTATGCGCAGTATCGACTTATGAACGACAATTACCCTTCGTCAATAATCGATTGGACTGGCCAATCATCTTTCAAACGCCGACAATGCATCCGGCTATTGGTCGCCGTTGTTGTCATGTTGATAGCTTTTGTCGGGGTCACGACGCTTGCTTACAGCCTCCTCGCATCAAGCACATCTGAGCGCGCCATCCTTTCAGAAGACGCGTCGTCGAATGAAATGTTTGGCTGATCCCAACAAGGTCCCTTCGCTTAGCCTGTTACAGGACACTGAATGATATGCCGCCCTGCCGATCAGTATCTTCTACATCCAGAGATAAGAGATCATGAGCATCGGAAGGTTTCAGTTCCACTTTCTGGGCATCCATCGCCACAGCAATAGCCTGCTTATTCCCCCAGAGTTTTCCACGCCTAGTCGTATCCGGACTGTCGGCAGGCTCCGCAATACTAAATTCAATCTGGCCAGCATCAATGCCGTCACAAATCAAACTGCCTGACCCGTTCAGGAATATAACACTCAAGTCTGCGCCTCCTCACAAGAACTCATACTGGTCATATGGCCAGCGGGGACTTGGTTCAATGATCAATCGATCGGGTAGCCGCGATAAGCGGCAGTTGCGCGTCCCCTGCGCATTCAATAGTGTCCATCGGCAAAGCAAACGTCGCTCCATTTAAGAGGATCCATATGGCAACGGGCACGGTAAAATTTTTCAATTCTGACAAAGGTTTCGGTTTTATCACGCCAGAAAGTGGCGGCAGTGATGTTTTTGTGCATGTCTCCGGCTTAGCCCAAGCAGGCGGATCGCTCGGAGAGGGCCAGAAAGTCAGCTACGAAATCGGCCAGGATCGTAAGACCGGCAAAGCCAAAGCGGAAAACGTTCGACCGATCTGAATCGGCATCCCGCAGACTTGTCGCCAGGTCCATCGCTGCAATCTGGCGGCGATGGTCTTCGTACGAGCGGCCTACACTTATATTTCCGATCTCCCTTAATCAGCGGTATTCCATGCGCGCTTTGCTGAAAACCGGAGCCGAGACGCCCATCTTCTTTGGTTGCCGTCCGCGATACCGGTTACCCCTAGGAAGCCCCTCGCCTAACGGTTCGAACGTCGGAAAAAGGGAAAACCAGTGCGATAAGCAAATCAACGCCAGACCGGCCATGAGAATTAACCCGAGCGTGAAAAATCCACTGAGAGCCCAAAATATGATCGGGTTATCGCTCATATAAATGTCCGACCCTCGTCTGTTGACGATCCTCCCGTTCTGTATGACCCCAACGAGACCCTGCGCACCGGCCCAGACCAGCCAACAAAGCAATCCCGCGACTAGGCCCGAGCCCAGAATTTGGCTTATCCGCGATAGACGTTTCCAACTCATGGCTGTGCCTTAAGAAACGGGTCAAAGCAGTCTCATACTGAGACGAGACACCCACTTGCCTTCATTCCCGACAACAGGAGTTGGCGGATTGAGAAGGTCCCTCCCCTCGCCTTCTGTGTCAGAGACCGTAGATATCCGCCAGGCGAGTTGATGGCCGACAGTTTCTGCAAAATCCACGCAATAGCGGTTGAAGCGGTTTCTGGCCCCATGAAACGGATAGCTTCCTGATAGGCTGATTGACTGATGCCGAGAAAGCCCGAGACGATACGCGAGGCATCAAGAAGCTCACGCCATGTGCCAATTCCGTTCACACCATACTCGCAGATATCCGGACAGGATCGAAGCACCTGGTCGAGAGATATGGATGGCGTTAACTCGGCAGAAGTTTCGCTTTCAGCTTTCACGGGAACTGGTATTTCTGCAGAAGGCGCTTTCAAATCAATCTTTTTGCTATTTTGAGATTCAAAAAGGGATTCTGACAGGGATTCATTATGCTGCCGCTCATATTGAGCGACGCTGCCGCTCATTTCCGGAACAATCTCTATTGGTTTCAACACGATAGCCATTTCACCACGAATGGCTTCAAAATTGGCCCTGATCGCGGACAGTTCATCAAGAGATGCGCGGCGAGGAATAGCGTCGACAATGGCGCGGAAGCAAATGAACAACGCTTCGAGACGCGCGCCACGCTCACCTGTTTCTTCGGCCTTATCCGCAAAAGCTGCCGCCATATCTCGGCGCATGACGGACACTTCGTCGCGAAGACGCTTCAGTTCTTTCTGATCGGCGAGAATCTTATCTGCGATAGCAGCAATTTCAGACGCGCGATCGAGCAAGGGCGCAAAGGAAAAGCCGAAAGCAAGCTCGACGCCGCCTTCCCTATCCTTATGAGCATAGCGTTTGCGGGTCGGGCTATCGTTGCGCGCAATGATCCCAGCGTCAATCAGGGACGCCAGATGACGGCGCAGTGTCGATTCCGGCATGCCATGGGCGCGCAGCGAAAGCTGTCGATTGGATGGGAAAACGACAAGACCGCTTTTCTCATGCAATTCATCATCAGGCAAAAATGACAGAAGTGAGCTCAGCACGGCAAGACAACGATCGTTCAGACCGAATTCAGCCTTAGTGAGGCAAAGCTGTTTGTAGAGCGCCCATCTGTTTACGCCTCTCCCCTGCTCAGGCTTTTCCTGCGGGTCAGCATTTTGGGCAAAAGCCTTCATTCGTCCACGAAATGCGGACGTGTTAGTCTTCAGAATTTGCATTCCCTCTCACCTTTCAAAAGGCAAAAGAAATCCACCCGCCAAAATGACGTTAAAAACATTGACAAAGATTCTGAGAAATGCGATTCGTAATTTGCTAGGATTACAGATCGGCTCTCACAGACTTTGTTTGTGGGGGCTTTTCTTTTGCGGTTTAATCTCCAGTTTGTGTCTTTTTTGATTGCTCAAACTCATCATAAAGAGAGTCTAACCGAGCAGATATCCAGTCACCAAAATCACCAGCATTAGCGTCAGTGAGTTCGATTGATGTCTTTTTAGGCATCCGATTTATTGAGAACGTAACTGAGGAATCTTTGGATCTCCAGGACTTAACCGGCACCATTTTTTTATTTTTGGTAAGTGGCTTTAGAAGCTGGAAAACACGAACGAACCGTTCATCCGATGAGAGTGCTTTAAGTTCACCGTCTAAGAGTTCACGTACGTAGGATATATTGCCTGCCTCTGCAAGATAAGCGGCGACCTTCACCCATCGATCTCTGCCTGCTTTTGGCGCGGATCCGATACCGCGAATGATGTCGTCTGGAATACGTTCAGCTGTAGAAATAAGGTGTGAAAGCGCGGCTTTATCGATCGCAAGCGCAGACATGATAACATCACGCTTGAAGCCCCTGCCCTCCAATTGGAGCGCATAGAGAGCCTTCTCAATATATGAAAGGTCTTGCCTGGCGTTGTTTTCCTGTCCCTGAGCAACTACGAGTTCGTTATCGGAAAGAGGCTTAACGGTCGCCTTTACGAGCTTTCCAGCTTCCTTCACTGCGCGAAGTCGTCTGCGACCGTAGGCTACCTGATAACGACCTTCTTTATCTGGATGGGGGCGAACGAGAATGGGGACCTGTTGTCCATGTTCCCTTATTTGAGCTGCAAACTCTGCGAAGCTCTCATCGCTCTCTTCAAGACGATCTGAGACAAATGGCTCATCAATAAGATCAGGTTCGATCTCAGAAACTGAGCTAGATTTCAGTTGCTGAATGGAACGGGAAACAGCGCCGATTGCGCCCTTGTGTGAGAACGCAGCAGATGCGCGTTCAGGAGTTTGAACTTCATCGGGAGCAGAGTTGTCGGACGACAACTTTTGAGGAAGCAAGCCTTCAAGCAGGTTTTTGCGAGCCATTACGATCTCCCCCAAGCTGTGTGAATTAACTGTTCGATCTCCGAATTAACATTGTCCAGAGCCTCATGGGCACGGTCATAAGTGGCTCTTGTGAACTGTTCTCTTGGGACTTCGTAAAGGGTTTGCTTAGTGATGCCAGCGTCAGAAATTGCAGTAGATTTCAACATTGGGTGATTAAGAACGTGATCGCCGAACATGGTTCTCATGAAAGACATCATCTGGTTCTGCGGACCATCACCAGGTTCGTAGCGGGTGACTAGATATCGCATCCAATCGTAGTCCATCGAGCCACCAGCTTCAGCGACAACCGACAGCAGTTCCGATGTCATGAGCAGGAACTGACACATCGACATGACATCGAGCATCTGCGGATGGACAGTCACCAATACTGCAGTTGCTGCACAAAGAGCTGACATCGTCAGAAAGCCGAGCTGGGGTGGGCAGTCTACAACAACGACATCGTAGTTATCCGCAACGGATGAAATGGCTTCATCCATTCTCGTGAAAAACATGGATTGATGATCGTTGCGTGCAAGAACACGAGCGGTGTCATGCTCGAATTCGACGAGTTCCAGATTACCCGGAACAAGATCGAGGTTCTGCATGTAAGTCTTCTTTATGATCTCCGAGAGAGGTCGTCTCTCGCCATCGTATCTGACAGCGCCATACAGAGTTTCATTGTCGCCTACATCGAACTCTGGTTGAAAACCGTGAAGAGCGGATAGAGATGCCTGCGGGTCAAGATCGATAGCAAGAACGCGATGGCCATGGAGAGCCAGGTACTGTGCAAGATGTGCAGCGGTGGTTGTCTTGCCGGAGCCGCCCTTAAAATTTACGACAGCTATTACCTGGAGATGTTCGTGTTTCGACCGGATAGGAAGATATCTGCGGTCGTGCTTGCCGTTCTCATCGAGATATTTACGTAGCTCGTGGATTGCTTCAGCACTGTAAGATCGGCGACCATTCGCGCTAACTTCGGGCTGGACCCCTTTGCCTTCTAAAGAGAGGTGGCGTAGGTATCCGTCGTTCACGCCGATGAGTTTTGCAGCTTCAGTGGAACTAAATGAACGCAAACTTTTACGAGCTTCCGGGGGGTATAACTGAATGCGATGCTTCTGTAGCTGCGCAGACAAGTCTTTCGCATGAGTAGCGATTAGTTTGTGAATAGCTTTGTTAAGTTTTGCGTTCGACTCCAAGTCACGCTCCAATGTAGACACGCTTTTTTGCGTAAACACAGATAATTTCCGTCTATGAATACCCCGATTCCCAGCGAGGCTCAACATATTTAAAGTTAATGATCGGTTAATGAGAGTTGGACGCAGATTAAAGGAGTTGTCGCCCGACAACTCCTAGCTATGAGGACGGATTTAAGTTGAAAATTTAGCGGAGAGGGGAGGGGGCTTTTGTTTTTGGATTAAAATCGTAATGGAGAAATGGGCATAAATACACTACATGGCGCGTGTGATGGCATAGCTGTTCGTATTGGCTATCAGAAACAAATTTATCTAAACAAAGTGCTTGTTTATCACGGCGATTATGGTGCCGATTATTCACTTGTTGATGCAAACAGGAAAAGCAGGCAAGAGGATAAAGTTTTTGAAAACCAGCATTTTCGTGCGCAGGCTTCTTACTTTCATGAACTCTTTAAATTGTGATCGAGCTTTAGCAGGTCAACTTATCTTAGTCGGATAGTCAACGACAGCAGTCGCTTCGAAGCATGCTGGGGTCGATGTGGACGGGTAGACCAGGTGTGGCGGGCCTCAGTCATCCCGAGACATCTCAGATGACCTGCGGTGGTTTGCCGATCAATTCTGTTCCAACAATATTCGACTTAAGGCCTTCGGCTCCAGGCGTGCTACGTTGTGTCCGCAATTGAGCGAAAAGGTTGTCCAGTCCGGCTGGTGGCTCAGGCGTCGATAAAGCTCAAGGAAAGGACTTCCTTCCCAGCCATGTGCGCCTACGAATGTCTTGCGCGGAACATCTCGCCAGCGTCCAGTGAGTGTAATTGATTGGAGAAACGTTCCGATCGGATGTGGGCGGCATCTCGAGTCGAGACTGGGTGGTGGCGCGCAATTCAACCCGTCAGCCGCTGCACCTGCGACAAACATGTCCCGAAAACGGGGTGTTGTCAGCGACCACACAGAGTCTCCTGAATCGGGTACGTAGGCATCGACGTAGATCAGGGCCCGGATTGGCGTCGGATTGATGTCTGCGACGCCGCTCATGACCATCCCGCCATAGGATTGCCCGACAAGAACTAGGTCATCGCAGGTTTGCGACTGCACGAGTTCGGCGACTTCACCTATGTGGCTTTCAAGGTTGGTCATGGGAGCAGGAACATTGCCCAGTCCCGAAAGCGTTACCGGCACGACGTTGTGCCCGTGCCTTGTCAATATGTCTGCTAAGTTCCGGTAGACCCACCCGCCCTGCCATCCCCCGGGTATCAGAATAAAAGTGGCCATAATATTTGTTCCATTCGTTGGTGTCGCAACGCGCTCTAGATGTAGCCTTATTTTTGTGCTTTGTTGCCGAAATGGTCGGCAGCTTTGCGCCAAATTCCTATCGCTCTCTTGTGCGTTCGACACTGTCGGCTTTTGGACCTCATTGCGACCCTTGTCGTTATGAATGACTTTCCTTGCAATGGACACTAGGATGGCTGGAGTTGGCGCAGTTTTTTAGGTTGACTCGTCAAGAGAGACAGGAAATTGACAGCAAAACCAAAAACTTTATACGGCCCTCAAGCACAGACGAAACGCGAAATGATACGGAAGTTGGCGGTTATCCTCAGTGCCATTATCTTGGCGTATTCGATCCCCGCAAAGGCTGATCGACTAGTTTGTTCTCAATCAGAACATCTGCGCTACATGAAAATGGTCGGTGAGGTTGGCGAGATGGGGATCGACCGTGACCCTGTGGGGGAAGATGTTGCGGCTTTCGAGAGGTTAACAGCCGCATATGAAACCCTCAACCCGAAAGGACCGAAGACCTCGCTTTTCGTGGCGTATGTTCCCACCGGTCAGATTTATAGTAAGGTATGTGCGCAAGAGCGCTGCACGATGGAAGAAATGGCAACGCCGGAGCAAGCCTGTTTGATCGATCATATGAACCAATGCAGCTATGTTGCACTTCGCTTCCGGGGCGAAGAGTTCTGCCTCCTCCGTTCGCCGCAAAATTAGTTGTTTGATTCTGCCATCTGATGGATTTCTCACCGGCATGATCGCCGAACTCCGTGCGGTATGCGGCTAACTTGTCTCGGAAATCCTGAACTTTGCATCGGGACGCGCTAACTTTGAATTCTCACGGGAACCTTTGTCGCGATAGTCGGACGTGAAAGTCCGACTTGCACGGCAGATTTTTGCGGCACTACTTGCCGCTTCTACCCTCCCTGCCTGCAAGCCGACTGACCGTTTCCCACCTCAACCCGGCCGTTTTAGTTCGTAATAGCTAAACTGGCTGGTTGTCTTTCGATCAGACACTCTCCTTTCCGATGACAGGAAACTTGCAGAGAATGGCATCGCATGAACGGATAAGTCCGGGCAGGTAGGACTGGTCTCCCTCCACGATGAAACGATGATATTGATTGATGTGATCAGCAGTAATTTCAATCACCGCTTCAACATGACCCAACTTCTGCATTCTCAGAACGACATTGATTTCCGGTTCCAAGCCCTTGAGTGTGGCTTCGCCTGCCAAAGAGGTCGCCAATACATCTAGTTGACCGCGGAATTTCCTGATGTCCGTAGTCATCAGGATTGGCCCTGCACATTCGACATGTGCGCCGTTAGCCTCCATGCGCGCGCGAACCATCAGCCAATTCCCATCCCAGAAGTCCAACACATCCGGGAACTGGCGTCCATCTATCCAAAGCGAAAAGCCGCTAAAGTGCAAACTGGGTTCATCTGTCATAGCCGCGACAATGCCATGGCGTCCGTCCGTTTTCTACTCGCCAACGAAAAGACCACCGCTCCTCTTGCCATACTTTCCCTGTACCTGAAATTCTCAAGAAGGCTTTCTTCGATTATTGCTTCGAGAGCATAGGTAAGGGCCTGCGTTTTGGCCGCACCCTGATGAATGCCATCTCCGCGTTGGGGGTGTTTCAGAAACTCAACGGCTTTTCTTTTGTCAACAAGGGGAGGGGTCACTGTTGTGAGCACCCTTCCGGTCTGGTCTTCCTGATCGTGTCTCTATCGATTGGGCTGTCCCTGCTCCGTTTTGACGGCCTGTTCATGCATGGCCAGTCGCGCAGCCTCGATTGCCGCAGTAAAGGATTTGGCCCTAAAGCATCGGATTTTCAGTACTCCGGTAGCAAATTTGACGGTTATGGCGTCTGTAATCAGTCTGCGGTGAACTGAAATCCCGACGATGTCCTCCAAATGTATTTCAACACTCAATTCGTCAGGATGAGGATGCAATGCCCGGTTCATGTCGTTTAGGCGGAAACTCAGAGTGGCGGCTGTCAGTTCGCACTTGCCCCCTACCCACAATCCACCTTGCCTACGACGACGCTCATCAATCTGACCAGAGATTGTATCCGGCAAAAGATCGGTTTCCGACAAGCTTGCATTATCAAGGAAAGCGTTGACGAGACGGCTATCGATAACGTTTGGCGTGGCATCCTCCCGATAAAAGTCTGTTGCAACAGGTATCCAGATACTAGCGCATGGGAGAAGCTTTAGACAAATGCACCAGATTGCCTGACTTCAAAGCAGCCTTGAAAAACTGTGCCGACTGGCATTGTTGTATAGTCAAGATCGGCTGCCACTGCGCGGATCGGCACCACACTTGGTCGGCACGGCGGGGACGTAGGCTCCATCGGTGGAGCGACCATTCTCGATGTTGATCTCGGCCGTTCGTGGTCATCTTCAGCACTCTGGAACGCGGACCTTGCTCATGACCGGTGCCGTGAGGAGTATTAGTCACATAAACCGATGCAGATTTGTCGCTTGATTGGAAATTCTTGCAGAACGTTTGGAGGAAGCTATGACGGCAATATTGGAAGGAAGAAACCTTCGGCTCCGGCAAGCGTCCGTTGAGGATGTGGAAGCTCGCCTTTCCCTGGGTAATCACGCAGAAATAATAGAGATGTTTGGAGTGAGTCGGGGCCTCCAACTTCCGTTGACAAGAGACGGTGCGACGCGATGGGTCCAGAGGCTCATCGATCATCCGCATGCCTGGGTGATCGAGATTCACGGCAGACTGATCGGCGAAATCAGGCTGGATAATGTTGATTTACACGACCGGCGTGCGTCGATGGCGGTTGGAATTCTCGATCCGCAATTGCTGGGCAAAGGCTTGGGCAGCGAAGCTATTTTATTGCTTCTGCGACACGCCTTTGCTGACTTGCAGCTTCATCGAATAGGAATCCGGGTGCTTGCTTACAATCAACGTGCAATCCCAGCTTATAAAAAATGCGGATTCGTCATTGAAGGCAGGGAACGAGAGGCGGCGTTTGTAAATGGTACCTGGCACGACGACGTAATGATGGGGCTGCTTGAACACGAGTTTTTTACGCGGAACTCCTGATATTCGCGACAAGCCAGCTGTCTTTTTGGAAACCAATTCAAACGTTGCTCTTCCGCGTCCCTGCGTAGATGATCGTAGGCCGCGCATCTTGGGGCTATTTGAAGCCGAACTGGTCGATAACTTCCGTCAAATCGACATGGCCTCGGCAAGCTCCATTGCCTGGCGATATCTCACCGTTCTCCAGCGATGTCGCATAAACGACGGCCGGATCGGCTTCGATGCGTCCTCTAAGGGCAGCAAGTTTTGGCCAGCGCGCCATGTCGGCCACTTGATGGAAGTCGAGCCAACGGGCGACCCCGATCAGAATGCCGTCAGCTAGTGTCGGATTATCGGCGATCAGAAATCGAGAGTCTGCAATCATCTCCTCAAGCCGGTCGTGGCGTTCGATGACGCCTTCGCTGCCCCATTCTTTCAAGGCCGATTGCATCGCCGGGTTGGGGGGCTGCATTTCCATCGCAGCCCAAAGGGGGCCAAACACTCCGGTGAATCCGGTGTTGATGAACGCCATCAACTGATGCATCCGGTCGGCTTCGTGCGACAGTGGATCGAAGCTAATGCGCCGCTCGGTGTCTCGGGCCTCCAGCCACGCAGCGATAGCCATGGTTTCGGTGAGTACGTCACCTTGATCTGCTACCAACGCGGGTGTCTCAACGCGCGGATTGATCCGCTTGTAGGATGGATCACGCATCTCGCCGAGCATGTCGACGCGGCAGAGCTTATAGGGCCTGCCCATCCATTCGAGAGCGGCGACGAGTCCCATAGAGCTTCCCGCCGGAAAGCCGTATAAGAGTATGGGTTCCATGTTCTTGTTCTCCATGATTTCTTCTGATCACGCTGCGCAGCGAAGCCGAACCTTAGCAGGCGGTTTCGCCAAGTAAATTACGCACTTTTTTGTTACCATGAGCTGCTGATGAAAGACGTTATTTCCCGCTGCCCTATCGAAGAGGTCATGCTGATTCTCAGCGGTCGTTGGCCGACGTTGCTGATCTATTATCTGCAGGAAGGTACGAAGCGGTTCAGTGATCTTCGCCGGGACAATCCGACAATCTCTCACAAGATGTTGACGCTCGAACTGCGGAAGCTCGAGGATGCTGGTATTGTACGCCGTACCGAATTCGGGGGCTATCCACTTCGCGTCGAGTACGACCTGACAACTGCCGGAGAGCGACTGGTGCCGCTCATCGATGCGTTAGGCGATTGGTGGGAAGCTACCGATGGCAATATTGGAGAGCAGGGCGCGGATAACTTGGACATTCCAGATTCACAGCCCGACCTCGTTTGATCGCAAATTGAGCATCCGGCTGAGTGTTGCCACGTTCGTACGATTCTCCTTTTTCGATCGCAAAGCGGCCAGTCAGCTTTCCACCCCCGTTGCAGACATACGCAAATCAATCTTGCAATGACAGGTTGGGCCTTATTGCGGACCTTTTACAAGCCGGACGAAAATGACCTATGTCGCCCGAGGTACTCGCGCTAATCGTCTCTCCCGGGTTCGTTTGGATCGTTGGAAAACAGGGCGATCTTATTGCCCTGAGGGTCGCGTAGGTAACCGACATAAAATTTAGGACCGTATGAGTTACGGAAGCCCGGTTGGCCCTCGTCAACGCCCCCTGCGGCAAGCGCGGCGGCGTGAAGGTCACGAACCTGTTTTTGACTGCGAGCCTGGAATGCGATCATTGTACCGTTGCCAGCTGAAGCCAGGCGCCCGTTGAAGGGAGGCTTGACGTAGAAATCCGGCAGAGCGGCTGACGGGCCCGGCTGTTCGGGTAGCACGTAGCTCAGGCCTTCGGTCCCCTCAGTCAGCTCGTAATCAAGCGCTGGCAGGAACGCAGAGTAAAACCTTCTCGCGCGAGCGATATCGTCAGCGCCAACGGTTACGTAGCCTATCATGCTGCCCATTCTCCTCAGAAGATTTGGTTATTGTAACGAAATCCCTGCGCGACCGTAGCACCAACTTACAGGTCCGTTCAACGTCCGCTTCGTCGGCAATGCAGCCCTTCTATGGTGACCATCGCAACGACCGCTTCCAACACTATTCAGACATGCAGATCGTCCGCAATAATTGGAGGCAGGCGAAAGGAATGATTGTTGTTATAGCGTTGCTTTGAAGCCATTCGACCATACGATCAGCATAACATTGCTCAATATCGACGGAGTCTGCATGCGTAGGAATTGGAATCTGATAAGGAGCATGATGAATGCGGCAATTGATGTTTGCGAGTACGTCGACTTCTCCGGAAAATATTTGATATCAAATCATACGCGCGCGCCATGAAGCCGGGGAAGAATTGCATTACGTGCCGGAGACCGCCCGTTCTGTAGTTTCCATGGCTCATATCAGCGCTGAGTTGATTGTTGCAGATGCTTCCCACCCTGCAAATGAGAATATTGGTCATATGATCTCGTGGTATGATGAATTCCTGTCCAACGGTCTTAACGCAGCAGTCGCTGGCCATCGCGCTCCTCAAGGTCGATCATTGATTAAGCATCGGACATCATAGCAGCCGTGACGCCCGTCCGCTGCGCCGTTTGGCATTGTTGTAATAGTCGGATGCTTGTTGCACGGAGCGATGACGTGATTGTTCCATGGCTTCAGGCAGCGGAATGCCACGATTGGCGGCTTCGGTGAGATAGCCGGAGCGAAGACCGTGGGCGGAGAACTCTGTGGCATCCAGCCCTGCCATTTGCGCGCGCTGTTTGACGATCCGGTTGACGGCGCTGGGTTCGAGCGCTCGCGCGGACACATTGCCCCAGCGATCGACTTTTCGAAACACACAGCCCTTGTCGATCCTGGCTGCTTCCAGCCAGATGGTAAGAGCTTCAACGGGCCGACCGGTCAGATAGACGATTTCATCGTGATCGGCACCACTGGTTTTGGTGCGACCGAGATGAATGCCGAGTGAGGGTAGGGGAGAACCGTCCTCATCGGTGACGGGCGTCTGTTTGACGAGCTGTTCTATACGCAAACCGGCGATTTCACTGCGCCTTCGCCCGCCTGACGCAAAGGCCACCATCAGGATGGCCCGGTCACGCAAGGCGGTGAGATCCTCGCCGGAACAGGTTGCCAGCAGCTTGCCCAGAATATCGCCGGTAATCGCATTGGCACTCTTGCGGCTGCGTGGCCGGTTCACGGCACGCACCGCAAGCCGGATGGCCGATTTGACGGACGGCGATGAAAACGCACCCTCCAGGCCGCGCCAACGGGTGAGTGTCGACCAGTTGGCCAGACGACGGCGGACGGTGGCAGGCGCATGCGGTCCAGATACCCGCAGAAAGCCACCTCGGCGCAGGTCTGTTTCCACGTTGGCCGGCATGCCATGATCGGGTTCGATCTCGCGTTGCTGCGGACGCCAAAGATGATGCGCGATGAATTTGAGCAACAGGGCTTCGGGTGCGGGGAAGGGGACGGGGCTGCCGGTTGCAGCGAGTGACCAGGCTTCAAGATAGGCCAGGTCTGAAGTCAGTGCGCGCAGGGTGTTTTCGCCCATGCCCTCATTGACGAGATGCCGGAGCGTTGCGACATCTTCATCGCTCAGAATACCTGCCAGCATATCGCGCCGGTGCATCGGCAACACGGCGGCAATCGTGTCGAGTGTTTCGGCGCGGCGTTCGACAGCTGAGTTGGATGTTGCGCTCAAAAACCTGTCCTCTAAAGGGTCGAAAGCGCTTGGTTCGTGCGCTGCTTTTGCTCCGATTCTCACTGATTTGCGGCCTGAAATCAATCACCTCCGATAAGAGGTACTTATCGGATGTTAGAGGGACAGAAAGATAGCGTCTATGTAACGAAAGTAGGGCATTTATTCGGTTTCATATCGGAGAATTTATCCAATATATTGACTATGTTAGTCTATGGAGTGCGGGTAATGTTCAGGGGTTAAGCGGGGTAAGCGGGGCATATCCGTTGGCGGTGCCATTTTGTTGTGCAGTTGCACGGTGAGTTGCAATCTACCATAATTCCTTTTGCCCAAGAAGGTCGTATAGATTGCACGATGAAGAAGACGCCGATTACCGAGCTCGATATTGATAGTCTTGATGAAGCCACGCTGATGGAATTGAACCGGCACATCGTTGAACGATTGCAGTTTCTCCATCAACAAAAGACAGCCGCTGTGCTGCAGGAGATCAAGATCGGCAGTGGCGTGATGTTTGAAGGGCCAGATGGTACGATGGTTCGAGGCTTTGTTATTCGTCGCAATCGCAAGACGGTGACGGTGCACACGGATGACGACAAACAGTGGAATGTTTCACCATCATTACTGAGCGTGACAGGTGGTCATATTATGGATGAAGCACCAGCAAGAGCAGGTCGGGTGGTGCCTTTCTCAAAGCCTGGCCGTCGTAAGTAAGTGGGATCAGGCCTTGGCGATAATGAGGCCTGCAAGCTCCGGAATGGCTGTTTGTTGACTGGATATACCAAGCCGGTCGCCGAGATAATGCCAGAAGGAAAGCCGAAGCTTTTTGCAGGTCTTCATAAGGCCCAGCATGGTATCGCGGGCAATGCGCCCCTCTTTGCTCATTGTGCCACCCGAGATCTTGCGTTTGGTGACGCAGCTGCGCAGATCGCTCTCGGACGCGTTGGTGTGCAACGGAATTTCCGGGCGTTCGAGAACCTTGAGCAGTTCTTCCTTGCGGCGTAGCAGGCGTGCCAACAGCTTGTCCAGCTCCACACAACCCGTCCGGATAGAGAAGATGCGGTCAAACCGTTGCCGGAAAGCGCTGATTGATCCTGGTGAGGGGCTCTTCTGCCTGAATGCCTTGAGCGCCTTGTAGAAGCTCCAAATGAGATCGCGTATATTTTCCACCCACCGGACGTGCTGTGGCGTCGCCGGCATCAGCTTTTGCAGCAGTCGCTCCGCATGCACCCAGCACAGCGCATGATTGCCAACCCGGAACTGGCCGGCATCGTCGGAGATAATGACGGCATTGCCCAGCAGGCCGTGGTGGCGAACAGAACCCCAGATGCCCGCTTCCGCGACGGCCCGAACCATGTCCTTATCGAAGATGTCGACACCTTTTTGCGCCAGGTGTTCCAGAAAGGGGACCTGGTTGCAAAAGCGTTGAGGTGTGCGTGTTTGCAGCCTGGCGATGACTGTCGGATCCACGCCATGTCGCGTCTTCAGATAATCAGAAGCAGCATCGTTAAGCACATAATCCTGGTAATTGCCGCGCAAGAGCGACAGGAAGTTCAGGCGGGATTTTGTTTTCGTGGTGCGAAAGACGGTAAAATGCTCGCCGCCAATATGGGTGGTATAGAAGTTATCACGCGCATGACGGGCCCCGGTGTCATCGACCGTTACATAGGCTTCCGACACCAGGCCAGCATGCAGAACGGCAGCATCCTCAGCAACAAAGCCATCCAGCCCCCTAGTGAGCAAACGCACAACCTGGCGTTTGGAGATGTCCATGCCGATGTCATTAAGCAGGGTCGACAACCGTTGCGCTGTGACCTGACCTTGCGCATGCAGCATCAGGCAGAGCCGCCTGAGGTTTGGGCCATAACCACCGACGATTCCGGCAGGTAGCGGCGCAAGAATAGTCTTACCGTTCGGAGCAACCCAGCATTCGCGCCGGTAGTGAATAACCTCAGCGCGCAAAACTATATCGCGCACGTAATAGCTCTTGTAGCCCTTGAAGCGTGAACCGTCCGGAACACGGGCATGAAAAACCACATCCCGATCAACGCGCTCGACATCCAGTTTCGGTCCACGCGGCTTCTTCTTGCCCGCCTGCTTGTCCTGAGCTTTCGCGTCCGTTGCCTTATCCATGCCCGACGGTTTGAACGGCGGCCGTGGCGGCAGGTTTTTCAGCCGCGCAATTTCATCGCGAAGGAGTTGGTTCTCAACTTTAAGCCGGGTGTTTTCCAGACGGAGCTCGGCATTCTCCTTACGGAGTGCTGTATTCTCAGCTTCCAGTTTTTCAAGCCGAGCCTCTGCACGTTCGGTTTTCTCAACCAAACCCGTGACCAGACTGCGCAACGCGTTCAGTGAAAGCGTGTCAGCATGCTTGGGCGAGGGAAGCATTCTCTTCGGCATCGCAAAAGAGAATCATGATTTGCCAAAATCAGGAATCCCATAGCCATGAAATATCGATGCGGAACTTACGATATGCACAGTGTTTAATATTTCTGACTTGGAATCAGAAACAGGGTCTTGGCCACCAAATTTGCTCCGCTTACGCGAAGGGCACCCGAGCTTCACAAATCGTGGTGCAAACACTTGCAGAAATACGATGTTACAAAAGGATTCATATATTGCACTACGAATGCAACCCCATTCTCATCGCGGGTGCGCGTACAGTGCTGACGATTGCTCAAGCTGGTGGACGTATCGATTTTTCGAGCTTCTTTATCGCCTCACGCAGAGAACGTTGCTCGTCAAAATAGTCCTCCCAGACCATTTTCTTTCCGAGCAGCGCGGGAACGGTCCGGATTGTAAATCGCTTGGGGTCGAGGCCCCTTCTGACCTGGGTCCAGTTGAGCGGCATCGACACCGTTGCCCCCTCGCGCATTCGGGGTGAGAGCGGTGCAACGGCTGTCGACATGCGGTCATTGCGTAGGTAGTCCAGGAAAATACGGCCTTTGCGCTGGCTTTTGGCCATTTTGATCAGGTAGCGGTCGGGCAAGTCGCCGGCCATTTGCTGGCAAACATCGTGTGCGAAACCCTTGGCTTCTGCCCAGCTGAGTTTTTTGCGTTTGCCGCGGCCAAGCGGCGTGACCACATGCAGTCCCTTGCCGCCCGTGGTTTTGCAGAAGCTGACCAGACCAAGCTGATCAAGGCGATCGCGCATTTCCAGCGCCGCTTCGATAACGCTCGAAAAAGCCACGTCAGGGCCAGGATCGAGATCAAACACCAGCCGACCAGGGATTTCGGGTTCATAGGATAAACAATTCCACGGATGCAGTTCGACGCCACCCATTTGAGCGACTGCTGCGAGCCCTTCCACCCGATCGATCTGGAGATAGGGCTTCCTGTCACCAAACACCTTTACAAGTTCGATCAGGTTCGAGGTACCTGGGAGCGCGTGACGCTGGAAGAACTGCTCGCCCTGCAAACCATCGGGCGCGCGAACCACCGAGCAGGGCCGGCCTTTGACATGGTTGATCAACCACGGTCCCACCGCCTCGTAATAGCGGGCGAGATCGAGTTTTGTGACCGGCTTTCCATCCCCGGCATCCGGCCAGAGTGTCTTATCAGTGCTCGAAATCAATACGCCCATGATATTGGGTTTGCCGCCTGCTTGAGAGGCGAGAATAAGTCCAGGCTTTGCGGTGTCGTTTTCAGGGACATCGACGTCGCTCGGCGCTGCCGGCTTTTCGGCAACCACCTCTTTCGCTGGCTTGTCCTCGCGCAACCCTTTGAACGCCGCTTGGCGAACGAGGCCGTCTGCCGTCCACCCGGCGAATTGTATCTCTGCGACCAATTGCGGTTTCATCCATTTGATATCGGTGCCTCCCTTGGGCGCACCGATACCAGTAAAAGGCGATTTCTTGGCCTCAAGCGCACGAAGTTTCGGTAGAATGCCCGCAACGGTTTTTGCGCCATAGCCGGTGCCGACACGACCAACATATACGAAATGTCTGCCGCGATTGACGCCGACGAGCAAAGAACGGAATTTGCCCTTGGTCGCGGCATAGCCGCCAATCACCACTTCATGGCCTGAACGGCATTTGGACTTGACCCAGCTGTCGGAACGACTTGAGACATAGCGGGCGTCCGCCTGTTTGGAAACGATGCCTTCCAGCGAAAGACGACAGGCGGAACGCAGAACCGCTTCCCCGCCTGTTTCAAAATGTGTCACATAGCGGATCAGCGGATCCTCACTGACGCTTTCTACCATCTGATCGAGTCGTTGCTTGCGGTGGGTGAGCGGAAGTTGCCGCAGGTCCTCGCTGCCGTCAAAAAGCAGATCAAACGCGAAATAAACCAGGGCATCGGTTTTGCCCTCGGACAAAGCTGCCTGCAACGCTGCAAAATCAGGTGCTCCACTTTCGTCCAGGGCGCAGATTTCCCCATCGATGATGCCGTCGGGGAGTGCTGCCGCGCTTTTTACAATGGCTGGAAATCTTTCTGTCCAGTCGAGACCCTTTCGGGTTCTCAAGGTGACTATGCCAGAATTGACGTGCATCTGGATGCGGTAGCCGTCGAATTTGATTTCGTGAATCCAGTTTTTCGAAGCCGGCGGCCTCTCGCGGGTTTCGCATAATTGGGGTGGGATGAAGTCCGGCATGGTGGCGGGCTTTGACTTGGCGGTCTCCGACATCCTTTTGTTCTTTTCGCGCTTTTTAGCAGCAAGGCCATGACCGCTTTCCCAAACGGCGTCTGCCGCGATAGCGTCAGTTTCAACCATGAAGGGGCGCGGCTTTCTGCCTTTGCCGGTTGCTATCATCTGCATGGAACGAGCGGATGCGACAGAGGTGTCATTGTCGTCCAAAACGGCAGCACCGTCGCCGGACACGGAAAACGCGTCTTGATGCTTGATCAGCAACCAGTTGGTGCGCTTGGAGCCGTTGTGATCCGCTTTCATGCGCACCAGCACAAAGCTGCCATGCAGTCGCTTACCTTCCAGCGTGAATTTCAGATCGCCTTTGGCAAGCGCCTCGCCGGCGGTCAGTTCTCCTTCTAGTGTCCAGTAACCACGGTCCCAGAGCATCACAGTGCCGCCGCCATATTGACCTTTGGGGATCGTTCCCTCGAAATCCCCGTAATCAAGCGGATGGTCTTCGACCTCGACCGCCAGGCGCTTGTCGCCGGGATCAAGAGAGGGTCCTCTGGTTACGGCCCAGGATTTGAAAACACCGTCAAGTTCGAGACGCAGATCGTAATGCAGTCGCGTCGCAGCATGTTTCTGAATAACGAAGCGCAGCTTCTTCGAGGCCTTTGGCCGGTTCGCGCCTTTTGGCTCCTGCGTCTTTTCAAAGTCGCGCTTTTTTTTGTAGGTTGCGAGTTTATCGCGGGCCATGACTGTCCTCATCAAGCTGTCAGTGCCACATCGAGACGTCCACTATAAAGCGGTGATGCCAGACTGCTCAATTCTGACCCGCAGCGTCTTGCTGCCGCGAGACGAGAGAAGGAAGAACTTGACCGTCGCTGGCCCCGCGGTCTCCTCGGCACCTGATCACTGAGACAACAACCGCGAAAGATGGTTTTTGTTCCTGCCGTGCTCTGCGCACTCAAAAAACCCTGCAAAAGCGTGGAGCTTTGCACGGGGGACATCCGCAACAAACAGCGAATGCGCCTTAATGTCTGAAGCGCTTTTTTTTTGCCTTCAATGCGATATTCAAAACCGTAATCCACGCCAGGACGCAGTCTGCTGTCGCCAAAGGGCTGGCGCAGAGGACCGGCAAGCACCGATCTGAATGCGCGCACAGCACTTGACGGGCGATACTGAAACAATCGCATGGCAGCGAAAGACAGAACTGTGACGAGCAGCACTGCGAATGTCCACCACCTTTTATGGAAGAGGAACAGCGGCAGGACAAAAATGCAATGCGCGTCGAGCAGGAAAAACGAGGGAGTGCGCATGGTTTCCCGCCACATGATGGTCCGGCCGTAAAGATCCTCGTCCCTATTCATGGCATTGCTTCGTTCCGTGATGCTAGGCCAGACGAGGGTTGCAGCACGCTCTCAAGAAACAACACGCCGATCAGACTTCCGGCTTCCAGTTTGACAAGGGGACCCTTGGGCACAACCCCTTCGATATCCTGCGCCATGCGTTGACCGGCCTTGCCCGCCATCTGAAAATAGCAAACACCGGAACTGGCGCCATTGGTGCCAATCAACGTCGTCTCGACCGGCCGATCAAGGGGCACGGAGATTGATGTAATTATGACTTTTCCAGCTAATTAAATGGAAGAAAGCACTTCTTAATCCATCTCCAGAGTAGAAACATAGTGGGAGTGACCAGAAACATCCCCAATCTAAGCCAGATTGTTTTCCCGGTTTCATCCAACAGGATTTTTAAAGGACCTAAGCCACATGAAACTCCAGCCATGCAGACCTGGCGTGAAATAGCATGCTTGAAATCCGCATGATATCAGTATCATAGATACAGCTGTGTTCGCGCATAGGTTAAAGTTACACTGCCCCCGTCACGATGTCGTTTCCATCCATCGCACCATTGTTGCTATAAGCAACTGATTGCAAAATAACGCATCCGGATTTCAGATGGTTCCTCGCTTCTTCAGACGCTACTTTGCCAGTTTCGCCGCTTGTCTATGCGGTTTGCTGCTGTTGCCGTAGATTCTGGGCGTACCGGGCAATCCAACGCTTGGGCAGGATTTTGCATGGACCTCGGGTCTTCTGGCAATGGTTGCTTATCTGGTGATGTTTCAATGTGTTAAAATGATCCAGAGCCGAGACAGATTTGGCAAGCCAAAGCTTTCCACGCGGCTTGATAGCGGCCTTCATGCAGCTTCCATAGTGCTGTCTGCAGTGCTCGGGGTCGCAGTCATCCTTCTCGTTTGGTTAAATGTTGAGGTGAGCGGAGGAAGGCAAAGCGAAAAACATCATGAGGCTCTGTTCTCTGCCAATGATTTTTTTGTCGCAACCATTGTCCGCAGAAGGCTTCAACCCACGCGTTGTCGATAAGGAGAACGATCAATCCATCGACGCTGGAGGTCTTGGGCTATACCCAAAATGATTATCGTTGCCAGAAGCGGCGCGGAACATTCTAACCGCTGGGATGTTAGATGGGGAGCAAGCGCAGTCAAGGCTAGCCCAGCCTAAGGAGTGAACCATGAAACCTGCCACCATTGCTGCGGTCCTCTTCACCATGGCACTGTGTCATCTGCCGAGTGCCGTATCGGCTGAAGAATCCGGCCTTCCCAATCAATCAAGTGGACAAGAACCCGAGGTCCCTGGCAACAATTCCACTACGGGCGCTAAACCTGTTCCACCCAACAGCAAATCGGCGCCGAAATCTCCGCAGGAGCAGCAGGAAGATGCGCAACGCAAGGCAGAAAAGCTAAGGAAATGCGCGCCGGGACAGGATGCCAAAGCATGTCGTGAATATAATGTGAAACACAGCAAGAAATGAACCCGCTTTACAGCAGGACATAGATTAGCATTTCGATAAATCACACGCCATGCGTCCTACAACGAAAGGCGGGCGACGGCCTATGGCAATTTAAGCGTGGCGAACTTCAACGAATGCGTAGGAGCGCGAACCACACTGATCGATAATTGATCCCTAGGCCATAATTTGAACTGGATGCCTTCAGACTGTTCCCGATCAGGATTGCTTTTTCTTATGCGAAGGCTTGCCCTTGTGTTTGGTTGAAGCGAGTTCCTCGAGCTCTTTTTTACTCATCGTGTTTTCCATTTGTTTCGAGGCTCCCCGAAGCTCTGCTTTGGGTTTGTCTCCGCGTTTTGCGGCAAGGTCCGCACCCGCTGCTTGTTGTTGCGCAGGCTTGTTGGACGCGATGCGGTTGCACGACCTGCAACCGCACTTTCGCAGAGCCAGGGGTCATCGCTTTTCGGAAACGCCTTCGTGTAGGCTGCGGTTGAGGAACATCTGCGTCGTCTCATCGAGATGATCTTCAAGCCATTTCGCCATTTGCTGTTCTTCTCGAAGGCTTTCCTCACAAAGCCGCGCGATGTCGGATTCACCGAGAAAGGTGGCTGCCGAAATCAGAATACGGTAGGAGGCGATCTCCATGTTCTCGAACGAATAGCTGGCAAGAGAACCTTTCAATATTTCGTCGCCTGCAAATACCCCGCTCAGCGATTGTGCCATCGCCATCATCTTACCACCCGCATCCTTAAGCGCCGAGGAATCCTCGCCGAGAATCTTAAGGCATTGATCAAGACGCGAAGCTTGTCTTTTGGTCTCCTCGACATGCTGTTGAATGCGTTCGGCCAGCACCGGATAGTTCTCAATCCGGGACAAGAGGCCATTCATCATTGTCTCCGCCTGTTCCTCCATGGCATGGGCGTCACGCAGCCACTGCACGAGCCATTCTTTTGCTTCTGTCATGTCTAAATCTCCTCTTGTGGAACATGCCCCCAACCACTGTGAAACAGCTTTGTTCCCCGACATGAACCCGCGATGCGCATGACATCGGCAATGAGCGACCTTGGTCGCGTGGCTTACGATCTGGATCGTGCGCGGGCTGCGGAAGCGCGAAGATAAACCCTTGGCTTTTGGGAGAGTTTTCATTGCGCATATTCACAATTGCCGCGCTTCCGCTTTGGCGTTCAAAAACTTTCCTGCAGCGAATTGGCGCGCAAGCCCGTTTGACTACCGCTCCAATTGACAGGCAAATTTCTCGACCGATGAGAAAATGTGCGCCATTGCGGTTCGGCAGAGGGGGCGATAGGGTCAGCAGCCAGGGAACAAGGAAGCGTCGGAACAGTTGATGTTTTGCCGGGAACGTGCAATCCCGTCGCGCCAACTTAAGACGGAACGCCGCCGGCTTTAGGGAGATGTTCCCAATTGAAAAATAATGATCTTCAATCTTTCTTTGCCCGCGATGCGAGTGTAGTGGCACCGCAGCTCATCGGCTGGGGGCTAACGCTTGAGGGAGTTGGGGGCATGATTGTGGAGACCGAAGCCTATAACCGGATGGATCCCGCCTCCCACAGCTTCAAAGGCCCGTCCCGAAGAAATCGTTCGATGTTCGGACCTCCTGGCCATGCTTATGTCTACCGAATATACGGTCTGCATTGGTGTTTGAACTTTGTCTGCCTGGATGGTTCTGCTGTCTTGTTGCGAGCGCTAGCACCCGCCAAGGGTCTTGCTTTCATGCAACAAAGAAGAGGGACCAGCAATGAGTTGGCTTTGGGCTCAGGACCTGCGAAACTTGCCCAGGCGATGGGGGTTACCGCTGAGCTTGACGGCGCGCCACTTTTTGATCAGCCGTTCGAACTGATCGCTTCACAGGCGGATCCACGCATTGAAACAGGCCCTCGCATCGGGATCAGCCGCGCGCAGGACGTTGCCTGGCGGTTTTGGCTTTCAGGAAGTCCTTATGTCAGCCGCCCGCCTGCCCGCAGACTGACGTGATGGTTACGGCCATCCCAACATCGCGTTCCGGCTAAGAAAGCGGCTATCGGAGTTTCGCCCCTGTATCACGTGAAGCCCGGGTAGGGCTCGTCTCGCAAACATGCAGCCAGGTGAACACAATTGGCTGCCAGCAGCCTAGTGGCGGTCACAACGGCTTCGGGGATCTCGTCGAGATCGATAAAGTTGGTGGACTGCATGGCCTCGCCCACCCAGTAGGTGACGGCGTTGGCAGGCAATGTGAAGCCAACATCATTGAGCGCCTGAAAAAGCTCGGCCGAAACATGATGCGCTCCGTCCTCGTTTCCTACCACAACGACAGCCGCGACGCGTCCGTAGGAGGGCATGCGGTTTCTGTCATCGGCTTCCGATAAAAACGCGTCCATACGTTCCAAAGCGCGTTTGCAGACGCTGGATGGTTGGCCGAGCCAGATCGGCGTGCCGATCAGAATAATATCGGCTTCGACGATTTTCTGTCGCAGCTCGGGCCATTGATCATCCCCACCTTCATCCGAGCTGACGCCAGACGCAATGGTAAAATCTGTCAGAAGCACATGCTCGGTTTCCACACCAAACGGATGAAGCTCAGTTTCGACATAGGATAACAGCTTTTTTGTCGAGGACTGCTTGTCAGACGTTTTCAATGTCGCGTTGAGAGCGAGAGCTTTCAACGGCTTCTGTGATCGGCTGCTCATTATTATTCCTTTATTGTCTACACCAGCACCGGGCGCACCGGACTGTTTCTTGGTGTCGGGGGGCGGCCATACCCCAGCTATTGACCGGTTATGGATCGGCATTGTCGCGGTTGACCTAACCACAGCAACTGCAAAATGTTTCGCGCTCCCTCCACTGCATTGGTCGCAATTTGGGATGAGATGTCCGCTGAACCTCCTGGCTCGGTAGGATATGACAACGAAAAGCAGCTTTGGCTTGAAGGTTAGGGAACCTTGAACCAATCGGCGGGTTAGGAGCGCAGTTCTTGAAGGGAGAAAGCGAATGCCAGCCAGGAAAAGCCAGCCAGCAACCGCCACGATTCACGACCAGAAGCTTGAAAGAGGGGCGGGAGGAGAGCTTCATCAGACTGTCGAGGAGGGCAAGACGCGGCTGACCACCGCCCAGGGCGTACCGATAGCCGACGATCAGAACAGTCTCAAGATCGGGTCGCGCGGCCCGGCTCTCATGGAGGATTTTCATTTTCGGGAGAAAATTTTTCATTTCGATCATGAGCGCATTCCCGAACGCGTGGTTCATGCACGTGGATATGGCGCGCATGGCTATTTCGAGAATTATGCGTCGCTGGCCGCCTATACACGGGCAGATCTTTTTCAGCGTGCTGGCGAGAAAACGCCGGTTTTTGTCCGCTTTTCCACGGTGGCGGGCTCAAAAGGATCGTTTGATCTGGCGCGGGACGTGCGCGGTTTCGCCGTCAAATTCTACACCCAGGAAGGAAACTGGGATCTTGTCGGCAACAATATACCGGTCTTCTTCATTCAGGACGCGATAAAATTCCCGGACATCATTCACGCGGTGAAGCCGGAGCCGGATCGCGGTTTCCCGCAAGCGCAATCCGCGCATGACAATTTTTGGGATTTCATCAGCCTCACGCCGGAATCCATGCATATGATCATGTGGGTGATGTCTGACCGCGCCTTACCGCGCTCTTTCCGGTTCATGGAAGGATTTGGGGTCCACACGTTCCGTCTGGTCAATGCCAGTGGCGAACCCACATTCGTGAAATTCATCTGGAAGCCAATGCTCGGATTGCAATCGGTGCTGTGGAACGAGGCCGTCAAGATCAATGGGGCGGATCCGGACTTTCATCGCCGCGATCTGTGGAACGCCATTCAAGCCGGAGATTTCCCGGAATGGGAACTCAATCTGCAGGTCTTCGACCAGGAATTTGCCGACAGTTTTGATTTTGATGTGCTGGATCCCACCAAGATTATTCCTGAAGAGGTTCTCGCCCCGATACCGGTCGGCCGATTGGTTCTGGATCGCATGCCGGATAACTTCTTTGCCGAGACGGAACAGGTTGCCTTCATGACGCAAAACGTGCCCCCGGGTATCGATTTTTCAGACGATCCCCTGCTTCAGGGGCGCAATTTCTCCTATCTCGACACGCAACTTAAACGACTTGGCAGCACCAATTTCACACATCTGCCGATCAACGCTCCCAAATGTCCGTTTCATCATTTTCAGCAGGATGGGCACATGGCGATGCGAAATCCCGTGGGACGGGTGAATTATCAGCCCAATTCATGGCAGGAGGAGCCGCGAGAAGATCCTCAAGCAGGTTTCACGACCTATCCGACCGAGGAACGGGGTGAAAAGCTCCGGCTCCGCCCCGAAAGCTTCGCGGATCACTACAGTCAGGCACGACAGTTTTTTATCAGTCAGACAGAAGTGGAACAGCATCATATCGCCGCCGCGCTGACGTTTGAATTAAGTCGATGCGAGAACGTGAAGATCCGGGAGAGAATGGTTTCACACCTGCTCAACATTGATGAGGGGCTGGCAACCAACGTCGCTGATAAGCTTGGTATTCAGGCGCTGCCCGCTGCTGCGGACACCGCGCTTATGCCGCGACAGGACCTAGAGCCCTCGCCAGCGCTCAGTATTATCAAAAACGGCCCCGAGAGCTTCGCGGGACGGAAACTCGGCGTTCTGGTGAGCGCAGGCTTTGATGCCGGAATCTTCAACACGCTTAAAGATCGGTTTGCAGGTGGCCATGCCATGGTCGAGGTCGTCGCCCCGCAGGTGGGTGGTGTCGAGGCAGAGGATGGCAGCTTGATTGCTGCGGATTATATGGTTGATGGCGGTCCATCTGTTTTGTTTGACGCAGTTGCACTCGTGCTTTCGGAACAGGCTGCGGAGCGCTTATGCGGTGAAGCGACAGCGCGGGATTTCGTGTCGGATGCCTTTGCACATTGCAAATACATCGCTTTCACGCAAGGTGGCCTGCCGCTGCTGCAACGTGCCGGAATTGATCCAGATATGGATGAAGGGCTGATTCTGCTTGAAGACGAGAAGGCGATCCAGAATTTCTACACGGCCTGCGCAAAATTGCGCGTCTGGGCGCGGGAAACCGCGGTCAAACTGTGACAAGCAAAGGGCCTCCCGCCCGCGCGTTGACGATGGCGGGAGGCGCAAATTTTGGTGCCGTCACCACTCAACCCCTATATTGAACCCTCCTTAAGGTGGGAGCGGTTTATGCATTGCGCAATCCAAGTCGTGGTTTACTAAACGATGACCATATGAGCATCCTGGATGGGTGCGCACTTATAGGGCTGGTTTGGTCGTCAAAGCCACCAAACACATTGCGAAGCAAGGATAGGTCCGCGCTCCTTAAATAGGCGGTAGCGCGAATAATCGCAACCGCGTGTGGGTTTTTTCGCAGCTAACGACGCAGGTTGGGCAGCGAGAGAAATGAATGGCATTGCTCATCAAACTCGGTTGCGATCAGACCGCGAGCCGCTTCGACGGGGCGTTGGTCGATTTGCTCGACACGGTAGAGCTTTTCGTCGTGAAACGCTGAACTATGGTTCAAGCCCGGCTTTGGCTGCTGATCTGTTTCCTGCATGAACTCTGTTGCGGCGGCGACCAGTCTAGCATCGGCGGCAGAGGCAGCCGCGACCAGCCGCCCGCCTGAAATCGGGGCTCGATCCTGTGCTTCGGCTCCTTGCTGGGGAAGCAGGGCAAATAGGTACATTTCGGTCGAGGGTGTGACGGCAATGCCTTGATCTGGTGCTTCGCCCCACTCATTGGGTGGGTTGATATCTCGATATCGCATGGGACACTCCTTTTTGGCGTGATGCCTTGATGGCCGAACCCGGCTGGCAAGCACTTGTTCCCTTTGCTTTGCGAAACCACCCAACGAAAAACCTGTGCAAATGGAACAGTTCCCGCGCGGACGAGTTCGGGGGATGAAAATGAGAACAATGACAACAATGGGAACGGAAACCCGGCGTCCAGTCAGCCATCTCGTTGGCGGGCATGCTCGCAGTTGCAAACAGGGAGAAGACAATGAAGGCGTTAACGTGGCACGGTACTGGCGACATACGTTGTGAGGAAGTCGACGATCCAATCATCCAGGATGAGCGCGATGCGATCATCAAGGTGACAAGCTGTGCCATCTGCGGCTCTGATCTGCATCTTTATGGTGGCTTTGTGCCAGGGATGCATGCCGGCGATATTATGGGCCATGAGACCATGGGCGAGGTGGTGGAGGTCGGCAAAGGAAGCCGCAAGTTGAAGGTGGGCGACCGCATTGTTGTGCCTTTTACGATTTCGTGCGGTGGGTGCCGAATGTGCAGCCGTGGTCTTTTTTCGCTCTGTGAGCGCTCGAATCCAAAAGCTGCCTTGCAGGCTGAGCAGATCGGTTATCCAACGGCGGGTCTCTTTGGTTATTCCGAGCTTTACGGACGTTTCCCAGGTGGGCAGGCGCAGTATCTCAGGGTGCCTTTCGCCGATGTCGGCTCGGTCGTGATACCGGACGGGTTCAGGGATGACCAGGTCCTCTTTTTGTCAGATATTTTTCCAACCGGATATATGGCGGCGGAGAATTGCGACATTCGGCCCGGACAGAGCGTGGTGGTTTTTGGTTGTGGTCCAGTCGGCCTCTTTGCAATCAAGTCGGCCTTTTTATTGGGTGCGGAGAAAGTCATAGCGATTGATACCATTCCAGAACGTCTCGCTTTGGCTCGGCAGGCAGGAGCAGACGTGTTGGATTACACAGATGAGGAGCTTCAGCAGCAGATTATCGATCTGACCAACGGTCAGGGACCGGATGCGGTGATCGAAGCAGTGGGCATGGAAAGTCATGGAGCGGGCGGGGTGATCGAAGCCCTGCAATCAAGCCTTACTGCCAGTGAACGGCCCTATGCCCTTAACCAGGCAATTCTCGCTTGTCGTCCGGGTGGCGTTGTGTCGATCCCCGGCGTATTCGTGGGGTCTGCAGTTCCGACGGCGCTGGGGGCAGTGGTGGGCAAGGGTCTTACCTTGAAGACCGGACAAACCCATGTGCAGCGCTATCTTGAGCCATTGTTGCAATTGATCATAGAGGGGAAGATCGACCCATCCTTTTTGATCACCGACCGCCTGGGCCTTGAAGACGGTCCTGAGGCCTATAAAAGGTTTCGCGACAAACAGGATGGCTGCATCAAGGTTGTGATGAGACCCAATGGCTGAGGGTTGACGGCGAACAAGGCCCACAATGGAGCGGTGATCAGCGCTTTGCATGATGCTTGCGGTGAGCCCACAGCCTTCGGAGACAACGCCAATCGGGGCCAGCGCGATCGGGCCAGCGAATGAGCCAGAGAGTGGGTTGTGCATCGACTGTTGTTCGCTATCCGCTGTCGCCAGGTAGAAGAGGGCGCCATTTCTGCTTTGCAGAACTTGCCTGCTTGCAAAGTCATGACGGACGGCAACGGCGGATATAACTATTGGTTCCCGCCATGCCGTTGACTGGTTGGACATACCGGGAAAAAGGGTGCCGACCGGCACCCTTGTTGTGATAGTGGATAGTCATCTGAAAACCCGGGAGGCAGAATTTAGCCGATGCCCTTGCCGCCCGTGGCGCCATAGACTTCTCCATTGATGAAGCTTGCTTCATTGGAAGCAAGCAATACATAGATGGGGGCCAGTTCGACGGGTTGACCCGGTCGACCGAAATCGCTGTTCTCACCAAAATGAACGACCTTCTCATCGGGTTGCCCGCCAGAAGGCTGCAGCACCGTCCAGACGGGTCCGGGAGCCACCGCATTCACACGAATGCCCTTTTTGATGAATTGTTTGGCCAGGGCTTTGGTATAAGCAACGATACCGGCCTTGGTCGTGGCATAATCCAGCAGGATTTCCGAAGGCTGGTATGCCTGTATGGAGGCGGTTGTGATCACCGCTGCACCGGCCGGCAGCAATGGTTCTGCCGTTTGAGCGATCCAATGCAGCGCGTAAAGATTGGTCTTCATGGTTCTGTCGAAATCCGCGCTGGTGAGCTCGAAAATCTCTTCACGGAACTGCTGCCGGCCGGCGTTGATAACCAGTATGTCGAGCCCGTCGAGTTGATGCGCCGCCTGTGCGACCATTTCGCGGCACCAGACTTCGTCACTGATGTCACCGGGCAGGGCAACCGCTTTGCGGCCTTCAGCGCGGATCAAAGCGATGACCGACTGCGCATCCTCTTCTTCCTCCGGCAAGTAGGAAATTGCCACATCGGCTCCTTCGCGGGCAAAAGCGATCGCTGCAGCTCGCCCGATGCCGGAATCGCCGCCGGTGATCAGTGCGCGCCGCCCCTCCAATCGATTGTGACCCTGATAGGATTGTTCACCGTGATCGGGTTCGGGCAACATCTTTTCAGCAATGCCGGGTCTTGCCTGGCGTTGCTGGGGAAACGGTGGGGCCGGATAAAGGCTACGTGGATCCTGGAGTGTCGGATTATCAGACATTTTCTCTTCCTTTGCGAATGAGGAAGAAATGGAAATTCAATTCGTTTCTTCCAAATAGCAAAAAAGCGGGCTTTCGCCCGCTTTCTCATTTACAGGTAACGACGGCGTTCGCGCTCGACTTCCTCGGGCGTGTAAGGATCAGCATCGGCGTCAAAACGCTGCCAGCCTTCCTCGGTATAAAGCTTGCGACGCGTCGCGACATCCACTCTGTTGGTCCCGGCCAGGATGGCGTCAGCTTCCGCATAGCGCTCGTCGGCGACACGCGCAGTCACAAGCGAGCCACCACGACGCACACTTTCAGCATAAACATGCGCATCCTCTTCCGACACGCCGCTTTCGGTGAGGGCACCAATCAGTCCACCCGCCACACCGCCAACCACGGCGCCGCCAACGGCACCGGTCAGGGTAGCTGCGAGCCAACCGGCAGCAACCACGGGCCCGACGCCAGGAATAGCCATGATGCCTAAGCCAGCGAGAAGCCCGCCCGCACCGCCCACAGCGGCACCGATGCCAGCACCCACACCCGCTCCGGAGCCGGCATTGCTTTCTCTGTCATCGTGGTGGGAGACAATCGAGATATCGTCTGAAGGGAAGCCCGCGCTTTCCAGGCGTGCAACCGCGTCCTGAGCTGCGGAATAGCTATCAAAAAGTCCAGTAACAGTTCGCATATTCTTCTCCCTGGTTCATGAAGGTGTTATTACGACGGGGGGTGGGGATTACATCGCCTTCTTGGTGACGTTACCTTGGTAATCAAGCTGCACTTCCATCTTTTCAGTGCCCTTCATTGCCGAGGCTTCCCAGATACCATCGTCCCGCAGTTTCAAAGCGGTGACATCCTTGTACCCTGCTTCTTCAATGCGGCTCTTGGCCTGATCTTCGGTGAAGCTATTGGCGCCCTTCACCGGTGCATCTGGATTTTTGCTGTCCGGGGCCGAGACTGCCGGGGTTTCCGGTGAAGTGGCACCACTATCCTGTGCAAAGGCAAAAGACGGCGCGACAAGGAACGCGCCAGCAAGCGCTAAAACGCTGATTTTCATGGTTTTTCTCCACTGATGTAATGTCTACACCTACCGAACTCACGCCCGGAGGTTAAGTTCCAAAAAACTTCCACAGAGCCCAAGAATTCCTGATGGGCGGCATATGAAGGGAACAACTGGGAACATGTTGCAGGCGTGGAAGTTTCAGATCTGTCTGGTCGCGATGATGAGGTATTAATTGTGCGTTCCACGTCAACCATTCCTTCTGCCAATATCCACCCTGACTTTTTTACAGGCATTGCGCGTGGCCTAGGGGGTGCTCTGTTATTTGCGCTGCCGATGCTGATGACGATGGAAATGTGGGAGCTTGGTCTTTACGCCAACCCGATGCGGTTGCTGCTGCTTTGCCTGTTGAACATTCCGTTGCTGATCGGGCTTGCTTACCGTATCGGGTTTGAGCGCATGTCGACCTGGTCACAAACGCTGCGTGACGCGGCTATCGCCTTCGCTCTTGGTATTGTGTTGAGCGGAATGATCCTTTGGCTGTTTGGCCTGTTGAGCCGTGAATTGCCGCTGCACCACATGATAGCGATGATTGCCCTGCAAGCCGTTCCAGCCAGTATCGGCGCCTTGCTGGGACGCAGCCAACTCGGCATGCGGTCGGAAGAGGATGACGAAGAGGATGGAGAATATGATGGAGAGAGCGGCTATTTCAATGAGTTGTTTATGATGATCGTTGGAGCGCTTTTTCTGGGGTTGAATGTGGCCCCCACCGAGGAAATGATCCTGATTGCCTACAAGATTGTGCCTGGCCAGGCCGTGCTGATCCTGCTTGTGTCGATCATCATCATGCATGGCTTTGTCTATAGCGTTCATTTCAAAGGCGAGCATCGCGTGCAGGAAGGCGCGCCGTGGTGGAGCTCTTTGGTCCGGTTCACGCTGCCGGGCTATGTGCTGGCATTTGCCACCAGTGCATACACATTATGGACATTTGAACGGCTGGATGACACCTCATTCGCCCAGATGGTGACAACGATTATTGTGCTGTCGTTTCCCACAGCGATTGGGGCGGCATCCGCCCGCCTGGTTTTGTGAGGCAGCGACATGAACAAGCAAATTAACAGGAAGAACAATGAAGCAGCGACCGTTGAAGTCCATTGGAGCGAGTGGCTCGCGGGTGGCCTATCCGCTTTGCTTATCGCCTCGCTGCTTTGCTGGTTGGGGTATCATAGTTATCAATATCAGCCAGACAAAGCCGATTTCCGTGTCGAAGTGACCGGCTATACTGCGGTCGAAAATGGGTATCGGGTCGCTTTTGCAGTTTTCAACTCGTCGCGATCAAGCGCCGCCCAGGTTCGTGTTGTAGGAACCATTGACGAACCGCAAGGGGGCGCGGAACAGGCGACCGCAATCTTCGATTATGTGGCATCACAAGCTCGGTCCTCGGGCGCACTGTTTTTCTTGAACGATCCGCGCAATCGCGCGCCGAAGCTGCGCGTGGTAAGCTATATTGAACCTTGAATTGTTGAGGGTTTCGTCGCAGCGAGGCTTTGCTGAGTGACTGTCCGCTCTCCTCCATGGGGTTGGCGGGTCGCCATGCAAGAAGGATTCAAAAATTTCGGTGGTTCTCAAAATTGAGGGAACAGTGTCTTCGCCTTCTTGTTGGGGTGTTTCCAATGACAGGAGTATGAGAGGATGAAGAACCCAGCAAGCCAGAATAGTAACAGGACATCCGACAGGGCAGCGACACTGCCTACAGCCGACGAAGAAACCGGCGGTGCCACTGGGGCTTTGGCAGTGCAACAGCCGCCGCCTTCGCTTCAGGATTCGTCCGGGCAGAGTGATGTTCCGCACCCGGGAACTTGCGGATTCAAGCCGGTCATCTATCTGAAAGCGGGCTGTCCCTATTGCTTTAAGCTGCGTCTTGCATTGCTCGAAGCCGGGTTGATGGACCGCGTTGCGTTTCAGGAATTCGACGCCGACACGCAGGAAGAGAGACACATCCGGACAGAACTCTCCCGGCATTTTTTTGCCCTGAGCTTCCCCACTGCAGAAATCGCACCAGGTCGGTTCGAGAAAGGATCAGACGCGCTCATCCAGCACTTTCTAAGGGATTCAGGCAGATCTGCGAGCCAACTTACAACTTTGCAGGCCTATCTCAAGGGTCCCTTCGTGCAACTCACTGGCCTTTCCCCCGTCACCCATTAGGTCGCTGTTGATGAAGCCACCTCTCGATAGATTGGCCGAGGGGCAAAGAAGGGGAGCGGAAGGCAATCAGCGAAACATCTGGAACAAGCTTCGACCCGGCGAGTTCGGAATGCGGAGGAAGTGACCGATGATTGCAAAAATGACCAGGAAAACAAGATCGAACTTGCCGTCATCCATTGCTGACGGTCTCGCTGAGGCGAGGGACCAGATAGAGCCAGGCGCCGTTCGAGCAGATGGCGGAGACCAAATCCCGACAGAAGAAAATCTGGCGCAGGTTCAATGTCTGAAGAGCCGCAACGACAGTAAGCGGCCGCAGCCGATGCGCCGCTTTCTCAAAGATAATGGGCTAACGATCGCTCTTATCGCGCTGTTTCTTCTGTCGCTGGTGGGTATGGTTGTTGCGGGACTTTCCCATGTAAACGAAACGCTCATGCGTCATCACCGGGCACCGCTTGGGCTGTTCGAGTACCTTAAGAGCGGGGAATTTCTTTCGGCTCTGTTTGAAAACTGGGAGAGTGAATTCCTGCAGATGGGGGTCTATGTCGTCCTGACCGCGATGCTGTTTCAGCGTGGTTCAGCGGAGTCAAGAGATCCCGATCAGGATCGGGCGCCCTCATCGCAAAGACCATCGCCCGCAGCCAGCCGATTCCACCCTGCTATAGAGTTTCTCTATGCCCATTCGCTGGGCATTGCTCTCTTTGCATTGTTTGCTAGCAGTTTTGTTTTCCACGTAATAGCCAGTTTTCGCGCAGCGCGTGAAGAAGCGGTACAGCATGGCGCAGCTCTGGCGGCATTCTGGCCTTACTTGCTGGATTCGGGCCTATGGTTTGAATCTTTCCAAAACTGGCAGTCTGAATTTATGTCGACGGCCGCGCTGGTTCTCTTATCGATTTATTTGCGTCAGAAGGGTTCGCCCGAATCCAAGCCAGTGCAGGCCAGCAATCACCAAACCGGTGATTGATCGAACCGCCAGAATGGGTGACGCTGTGGAAATTTCGCTTTGGAACAAAGCAACCGGCAAAGGGTTGGTGTTTTGAGAGCTTTGAGGAGAAAACCATGACGACACAACCGCTTCCGCAGGACAATAGCAATCCGTCCAATTTACCGCAGCCCGGACAGTCGCCAGAAATCCCGGACATTCCTCCGGCTACCGTGCCCGAGCAGCAGCCAGATAGTCTTCCCGAACCGCTGGGACCTGACATTCCTGACCGGCCCGAGCCCACGCCTGATGTTCCAGTGCCGGAGCATTCGCCGGAAATCCCGGATATCCCTCCGGCTACCGTGCCCGAGCAGCAGCCAGACAGTCTACCCGAACCGCTGGGACCTGATATTCCTGATCGTCCCGATCCAGCACCCGAGGTTCCGATGCCAGAGGAGGTACCCCCGCCCCCTTTCAATCCAGAAAAACTTGCGCTGTAGTCGCACATGCGAAATCGCTTTTATCGCGGCTCTCGTGAACGTCGCGCTGCGCCCGCTGGAGCCGCGGTGCCGTTTCATGCATGAGCGGTTACGATAAGCGATAGCCATATCGGGGAAGAGCTTTGACCAACGCGGGCCGGCGCCAGCTCCACTTCTTCACAGGAGGTGAGCAAAAGCTTGTGGGCGCCCCGGCTGATGACAGACACGGACACCATTGCAGGGGCCGTGATCCTTTTCTTGGGGTTGTTACCATGCATCGGCCAGCTCCTGCGTTGTCGCAAGCTCCAATTGTTCCGCCAGCCTATGATGGCAGAGTGCGAGGATTGCGTCGTGACTTGCATCGGAGCTACTGCAGACCGCATCCGTCACCAGAATGACGCGATAGCCGCGATCCACGGCTCCAAGAAGGGTCGCAAGTACGCAGAGATCGGTTTCCGCACCACTGACGATCAAGGTGTGGACACGTTTTTTATAGAGGAATTTCTGGAGCAGACCTTGCGTCCAGGGAGAGTAGACGCCCTTGTCCAGAAGAGTGGCCGGCGGGACAAAGCGTTGTAAGGGATCAACAAGATTGAGCAGATCACGGTCCAGAAATTCGAGCGTCACGCTCTGCCATTTGCGGTAATAGCGTTTCCAGGCGCCGACGGCGTCGTCTGGAGAGTGTGGCGGAATAAAGCGCGTGAAGACGGTCCGCTCGGCGCAGATCCCGCAAAGACTGACAATGTTGGGAAGAACCGCCTCCGCCCAGGGCACATGCCACGGCGCTCCGGGGCCGAACAATTTTTGCATGTCGACGCAAAGATGCATGCTCCCAGCACGGAGGTTCCCTTTGGTGATCCCGGTTTCAGGCAGCATTTTGATCTCGCGCTTTCTTTTCAATTGTGCGGCCGGCTCCAATCATCCGCCATTTTCGCGCGGAGTTGGTTGCCGGTTTACCCACCAAACTCCGCCATTCTGTTTTCGTTCCCGCTTTTTACGGCCAGCAGCCGTTCCCGGTCGTGAACCCAACAGCCACAGAGCAACCGCAGCTGAGATCTTCCCTGTACGATATCGTACGGTTGGACCGTCTCTCGGAACCAAAGCCCCGGTCGGGCCTTAAATCAATGGCGGACAGGAGAGAGATGATGTTATCGCAGCCAAATTTCGAAGATGAGTTGATGCAGCTGCTACCGGCACTGACGCAGTTCGCGCGGTCCTTATGCCGCCAATCTGCCGATGCAGAAGATCTTGTTCAGGAGACTTTGGTCAAGGCCCTGAAAAACCGGGAAAAATACCAGCCCTATGGCTCGCTGAAATCCTGGTTGTTCACGATCATGAAAAATAGCTTTTGCAGCCGGTTCAAGCGCGCGCGTCGGGAAACAGCTTTGGGCGATGAAGGGGGGCCGGTCATCAACGCGCCGCAGGAAATGGCGATTGAACTCCAGGACGTTGGGCGCGCTTACACCAAACTCTCGGAGAGCCACCGCAACGTCATCGAAATGGTTGTCTTCAATGGTCTGAGCTATCAACATGCCGCCACCCAGAGCGGCTGTACTATTGGCACGATAAAAAGCAGGCTGTGTCGCGCCCGCATGCAATTGGAGTTGGATCTGAATTCAACGTCGTAACGGGTGTTTATTCGGGAAGCATGTCTGGTTCCTGCGCAGCATTGCCATTGGCGGCGAAAACGTCTTGAGACTGTTGCGCTGGACTGATCAAGCGGATCGCCAGATCGCAGACTACTGATGAATCCCGCAGGCCACTTTCGTAAAGCCGCAACACCTGCTCGGCCAGAACGGCTTCGTCGAGTTGCGGACCGGATAGTTTGAGGGAAGCAAGTGCAACGCAGTTTCGCATGAAGTCGATTTCATCGGGCGCGTAGATTCTGCTCGCTTCGTTAAAAAGGGGCACGGCAAATTCCTCGCTGTTATCAGCCACCCGTTGGTGGGCAGAAATCCAGTATAGCGGATAAAGCACCCCGTTTTTTTTGTCCGATAGCGTACAAAGGCCTTGCTTACCGCTCTAAGCGATGAGGTTGCCAGGCGGAACAAAAGCCTGCCTGGCTTGTTTTGGGTTGAGGGCGGCAAAACAAGGCAAGTTGAAATGACATTCCCGCAGCTGCAGAATATGGAAAACCAGCTTCTTTCGCTCCTTTCGCAAGCTGATTACGACGCGATTGCCGGTCATGCGCGCTTTCTTGAACTTCCGCGCGGGCACATTTTGGCGCAGGCCGGCAAGGAGATAGAGGCTGTTTATTTTTTAACGGCTGGAATTGGCTCGGTGATCGTCACCACGCGCGAAGGGCACCGGGCGGAAGCCGGGCTGTTTGGATTTGATGGATATGTGCCGACCTCAGCGGTGGCCGGTGTTGAGACCAGCTCCTATGATGTCATCATGCAGGTAGCGGGACAGGGCTATGCGGTGACCTATGATCGGTTTCGTGAACGCATGGAGACGAGCCGCAGCTTTTCTCGGGTGATGATCCGGGCGATTGAAGCCTTTTCGGTGCAACTCGCTTCGACAGCGGTGACCAACGCCGTCCACGAGATCAATCAGCGCCTGGCGCGCTGGTTGTTGATGTGTGATGACCGCATTTCAGGCTCGGAAATCGCGTTGACCCATGAGTTTCTCTCCATCATGCTTGCCGTGCGCCGGCCAAGCGTCACGACTTCGCTTCATGTGCTTGAGGGACTGGGATTGATCCGCTCCTTGCGCAACAATATCGTGATCTGGGACCGCAAAGCGCTCGAGGCCTATGCCGGCGGAGCCTATGGTTGGGCGGAACAGGAATATCGCCGGCTGATGCAGGATCTGAATACGAAAGCCAGCGTCCAACCCGCATAAGCACGCTGCGGATCCACGCGGGATCGGTTATTCTTCGCAGGCGACGGCCGATAAGGCATGGAGATGGAAAGCACGCCAATCATTGCCCGGCTTAAGATTTCTCGGCCTCAGCTCTGCGTGGATGGAAATGACGCCGATGAAGGGCTGTGCGTTTTTTCAGCCGTCAGGCTGGCCTGGGCGAAGACAAACCGCGTTCCTCAGGCAACGCCGTAGGTTTGGCGGAGCCCTGGGGAAACGATGTCACTTCTCTTTTGGAGCAACGAAGGCTTGCACAAGCGGAATGTGTTTCCGGTTCCATTTGTTCGTGCGCCCCGAAATGGAAAAGCTTTGTTTGGGATGTCAGAGCTTTGTGCCGAAGAGTTCATGATATTCCTCCTCCGGCTTGCCATAGGCTTCACCGGCAAATTCCTCCAATCCTTTTCTGTCACGAATGGTGATCCGTCCTCGCTCGGAGCGAACCAGTTTCTTTCCCTCAAGCATATGCAGGCTGGTGGTGATGCTGGGTCGCCTGACGCCGAGCATCAAGGCGATAAAATCATGGGTGAGGATAATCTCGTCACCGTCAGTGCGGTCGTGGGTCATCAGAAGCCAGCGGGCAAGGCGCTCATGAATATTTAAATTGACATTGGCCCAGACGGTGTAGGAGACCTGCGAGGAAAAACTCTGAAGGTAACGCGCCAGCAGATTGGCAAACAGGCTATGGCGTTTAATGTGGCTGCGAGCGGCGCGCGCATCGATCCGGTGGCCGTGTCCTCCGACCTGCATCACAATCTGATGGATGCTTTTCTGAGTCCCGACTGCAAGCGAGGTTGGGCCAAACCCTTCGCGACCGAGCATGCCGGCTTCAGCAAGTTTTCCGCTTGCGGGCACTATAATGACAGAACCAATGCCACTACAAAGAAAATAGAGATAATCGATCGGTTGGTCTGCTGCGACGATGACCTGGCCGCGCTCCAGGGTCACTGGCTCAAGGGACGTAAAAATCTCGCAAAATATATCGGGGGGCAGGCTGTTGAGTATTCGGTTCTGCAATTGTCTGACGCCGTCCATGTATCCTACTTTTGGGCATGGAACGCGCTCCGCACCGCATTGCCCCCACGAGTCTGTTTGACGGGGAACAATCTATAACACCCTGATCCGGCGTGGTTTTTCTGTACGATAGCAGACAAACTGGTCCCTGCGCCGTAGCATCGTGGTGATGTTTTTAGAAATTAAAGACAAGCGCTCGAGCAAGCCGCAGATTCACAGAGGCCATGTAGCAATGCATGGTTGCACCCTGCTGATCGCATTGGTCAGTGGACCAGGTCGGATTGACCGAACAATGCGGTGGCGATGGTCGCAAGATCGTCATCCGTGGCACTGAGCACAAAACCTGCGAAGCGCTGCCCATCAAGGCCTGGATGGGCAGCGAGCGCGAAGATGAAGGGAATGCAATAGGTTTCCAGCGCCGCTATAACCGGCAGAACTGCTTCGGGTTCGATTGCAACATCCAGTATGACCGCATCGACTGTTTCGCTTGCTAGCACAGTGAGGCTGGTTTCCGGGGTGCTGACGGGTCCGAGGATTGAGGCTCCAAGCCCCACAAGCTTGGTTTTCGCGTCCTCGGTCAGGAGGAAGCCATCCTCAAAAATTAGTATTTTCTTGCCGCGAAACAAATGCGGCGTGCCAAGCTTTGAATGAACCATTACAGCGAGTTCGCCATGATTGGATGAAAATTACAAGTCATGCGCGTGAACAGATTTTACTCGGTGGATGTTTTTTAGCGGTGACCGTCGACGATCGTGTGAAGTTTGTAGCGGGCACGATGCAGGCGGCTTTTCACGGTACCGACCGAGCAGTCACAGAGTTCGGCTGCCCGTTGATAGGACTTGCCTTCAAAGACCACCAGGGCAAGCACCCGTTTATATTTAACCGGCAAGGTTTCAAGCGCCAGTTGAACCTCATGCGCTTCGAGCGCGTATTCCTGGGACGCTTTGACCACCATATCCTGGGAAACACAATCCAGGATCCCGGGCGCTTCGCGGGTTTGGATCCGAATACGGGTACAGAATGTATTGCGCATGATGGTAAACAACCATGATTTGAGCGGCGCATAGGGTACGTATTTCGCGCGGTTGGCGATCGCCTTGACGAGCGTTTCCTGAACGAGATCGTCGACGTCTTCTCTTTGATTGTAGAATTTGCGCGCGAATGTCCTCAATGCGGGGATCATGGCAACGAGTTGGTCGGGTTCAAGCACACAGTCGGTTGTGCTCTTTTCGGGGGTTCTGCAAGACATTGCTCCAGCCTTTCCGGGCACAGCCCGGTGCGGGCAGCCGAAGCTGCCCTTTCGAGTCTATGAATTTTTATGGCTTTGTTGCCCGGCCTTCACATGCTGCTCATGTGTGCCGCCACGCGAGGACGATGGGTTCTCTTTATTATCGTCACGGTTGCTGGCCTGCTTGCCGGTGTTTTTGTGGCTCTGCTGGCCGGCCTTGACGTGCTGTTCGTGGCTGCCGCCCTGGCTATGATTCTGTGCCATTGTTTTTTCCTTCCCAATTTCATGTTGTAGGATGATGTTTTGTCGCGCGTGACGAGGGTCTAACCCTGCGAAACACTGGATGTTCCGAAATTGCCGTTGTAACATCGTTCACGATTGGCTTTCCGCGAGTTTGGACAGCAGCCGGTGATCGATGTGTCTGACATGCTGTCAAGACGGCTAGCCTCCAAGCGTGCCGTGCAAAGAAGGCAAGCCGTTGGAGCATCTGGCTGGTCCGGTTCGGCGCGGCCGACATCAGCCGCCGCGTCAATATTGACGGGACATCGCGGGAGCATAGGCGGATTGAGGATCTGCGTCGCTAAGGCGACGGGAAACCTTGGCAAACAAGGACAGGCATCACAGAATAGCGGGCTTATTGACGGCCGGTGGCCGAGGGCGGCGTTTGCGAAGGAGAGGAAGCCGGCAGCTTGGCGTCATCGTCCATAAAGCCACGTCCGGGACGCATCTGCCCGTAGAATTCGAACGCAGCCCAGACAAGGAGAGCGAGAACAAGGCTCATCACAAGAACGAGCAGCACCGGACGGCCTTTAGACCCTTGACGTGCCTTGATCGGGTCAATCTTTTTCATCGTTCGAGCCCTCTGGCACGGCGATCCCTTTCGATCTCTTCAAAGGTCAAAGGCGGCATTGTACGATCAAATGCTATCCAACCCTCCGCCACATAGAGATCGCGGCGCTCGTCGATCTTCACACTGCCCCATTCATCGAGCAGTGCTTCCACCTTATTGACCTCCGCTTCATCACAACGCGTGAGCAACAGCGTACTGCCGCGACGCAGTGCTTCGCTGTATGTATCAGCCATGCGTTCGGAAATGTCATGTTGTGGCAGGGTGTTAACGATGCTTGTGAGTTCGGAAGCATTGCGCGCGGATCCCGCCACGCCAACAAGAGAGGCGGTGACCCAACCAATCACAGCCACCTCACCGATTCCCGGCAGCGACATGATCCCCAAGGCGTCAAGGGTGTGACTGTCGTGCGGGGACGGTTGCGCTGCGGCATCGTTCAGGCATTCAACCGATTGCGGGGCCCCGCAAATCCTGGCTTGCTGGACTCCCTGCAAGACCACATTGTTGGTGATTAGGCTCACATGCTCTGCTTCTATTCCGGCTTCCCGTAAGGCTGACATCGCATCATAGGCTTCATCAAAGCTGTCAAAAAGTCCACTCACACAAGCCATTGCGCCTTCCTTTGAAAAATATGCGTCGGTCAATCTCTTTTGGTCTGCTTTCCTGGTCCGTTTGCGTGCGAGGAGCGCGAGCAATTTCCGGGATTAGCAACGCGCTGATCGGATGATCTTGGTCGGCCCGGACGCTCTCGCGCCCGGGCAAGCATTTAGAATCAGCCTGATGAGGTCAGGCGGCCTGAGCGGTGACGTTTGCCGAAGTTTCGGCGAGCGAGGTCAGATCCTTGTCCGTCTGACCTTCTTCCTGCAAGGTTGCATCGAGAAGCTTGGCGACATCCTTATGGCCTAGGGTTTCAGCCCAGCGTTTGAGTGTGCCATAACGGGTGATCTCGTAATGCTCGACCGCCTGGGCAGCCGAGATCAAACCCGCGTCAAGCGCTGGGCTGTCGGAAAACTCCTCCATGATTTCTTCGCCTTCCGCGATGATGCCTTCGATGGCGTCACAGGTTTTGCCCTGCGCGCGCTTGCCGAGCAGTTCGAAACATTGCTGCAGGCGCTCGACATGGGTTTCAGTTTGTTCCCGGTGGGTTTCGAACGCCGCTTTCAGCTTGTCATCATTTGCGGCGCGCGCCATTTTTGGAAGCGCTTTGAGGATCTTGCGTTCGGCATAGTAGATATCTTTCAAAGTGTCATAAAACAGATCATCAAGATTACGTTGCTTTGCTTTGGCCATTTTCCGGCTCCTCCATTAAATTGCGCGTGGTTAAGCGATGCCTGTTGCTTGCGCATATTGACCGAACCTCCAGGAGGCAGCTTTGTTTCATGCCTCGGGTTAAATTTCTGAAGAAATATCGGAGGCCCGGAGGTGGGCCTTGCGGATGATGCGGTGCGGTCGTCGTCAGCGCGCCTAACGCTTTGGCGGTCGAGGCGAGATGCGGCTATCGGCAGATAAGCAGCTGAACGCGCGGCCGAAGATTCCAAATTGGGCGTTTAGATTTATTGCCTGAGATGAGCGATCTTGGTGCTCAGCTGACAGTGCAAGCCGTCGGGGTGAAAATTCAGCTCAACGTTACCACTGATTTCTCCTGCGAGGACGCCCTCGATGAGTTTGCTGCCAAAGCCTCTGCTTTTGGGAGCGGAGACGCTGGGACCGTCTTTTTCTCTCCAGACAAAATTGAGTTGCTGCGATGCTGGATCGCAGGCCCAGGTGACGTCGACAGAGCCACCCGGCACTGAAAGCGCACCATATTTCGACGCATTGGTCGCCAATTCATGCAGGCCGAGAGAAAAGGCCATGGCAGCGCGTGAAGAAACGTCGATCTTCGGACCATTGATCGCAAAATTGGAAAGACCGAATGGTAACAGCGCCTCCTCCACCAGTTTGTCGAGTTCTGTCGCCTGCCAGACATCGGCGGTGAGAAGATCGTGGGTTCGGGCCATGGCGCCTAGTCGGGCTTCAAAGGTTTGATAGGCGCTTTTATGACTGGGATTGCGAAAGGTCTGGCGTGCCAAAGCCTGGACGGTGGCCAGGACATTCTTGATACGATGCTTCATCTCGCCCAGAATTGCCTGCTGCAACTGTTCTGACTTTTTTCGGTCGCTGATATCATGGGCGCTTTTGGACGCACCAATGATGCGTCCATTGCCATCCCGGACCGGCGATACCGTCAACTGAACATCCAGTCGCGCGCCGTTCTTGTGCAGCCGCACTGTTTCATGGGGTGCGACGGCGAGACCGCGCGAGATTTTTTCAATGATCTCTACCTCTTCGGTCATCCTGTCGGATGGGAGCAGCATAGTGACTTTGCGCCCGATAGCCTCGTCAGTGCTGTAGCCATAAAGACGTTCCGCGCCGTGATTCCAGCTCAGAATGCGCATTTCGAGATCAGTGCTCAGAATTGCGTCATGGGAAGAAGAAACGATTGCCGCCAGCTGACTTTCCAGTTCCTGCGCGCGCAATTGTTCCGTGATGTCGATAATCGTCCAGACAGCATGGGTTATAAGGCCGGTGTCGTTGCGCACCGGGCTTGCCGCACAACTGACAGGCGTGTGGCGACCATTGGCGCCGAGCAGGCTGAATCGATGAAGAAAGCTTTCTCCGTTGGTGAACAGCGCTTTGAGTGAAGTCCGGTAAGCTTCCCGATCAGCGGGTTCAAGCACGGCATCCAGCCCGCCAGCCAGCAGGATTTCCTCACGATGGCTGGAAAGCGCACAGAGCCGAGGATTGACCTTAATCAGCCTGCCCGTGCGCTCGCTCAGGGCTATTCCGGCATCCGTTTGAGAGAAGAGGAGCTCCAGTCGCTGCTGGTTTTCGGTGAGCTTGCGCTGCGCGATGACGCGCGATGTGGTTTCATTGACGATGCAAAGCACGCCCAAGGCACCATTGTCAGAAACGCTGATCGGAGAATAGGAAATATCGAAATAAACGGTTTCGGGATAGCCGAAGCGCTCGATGCGAAAAGGGCGGTTCTGCGCGGAAACGGTCTGACCTGTTTCAAGCACGGTTTCAAGCAATGGTTTCAGATCATCCCACAATTCCGACCAGTTCTCCTGGGCCGGTCGACCGAAGGCTGCGGGATGTTTGTGACCGATGGTTGGACGATAGGCATCATTATAAAGCGCGATAAACTGGGGACCCCAGAAAATGACAATCTGCGCGTCGGAGGGAAGGGCGAGATCCAATGCGCAACGCAGGGCAGGCGGCCAGCTATCCAACGGGCCAAGGGGACTTGTGGGCCAGTCCATTGTCCCAAGCAGGCGACGACAGTCAGGGATGTCCGCCAATGCGTTGGGAGCAGTTGCGCTTGCCGCATGCGTGGTGGAGATCAATGGTGCAACTCGATCCTGCATAAATTTGTTATCGCTCACAGTCCGCTCCGGCGAGAAATTCCAAAACAATCTCAAACAGGAGATGACGGAAGATTAGCGTTTTTTCAGAAAACGACAACAGTGTTTCCGCCCGTTGGAAAGCAAAGAGGGATAGGCTTGACCGTCAGGACGTTCGCTTCGCTGCGCTGAGAGGGTTGTTCGTAAGGTGAAACGGTGGAAGATGTCTTGAGCGGGCGAAATCCTCGGCAAATGAGATGTCGTCTTCCGTGATCACCGGGACCGGATCGGAGAGGATGGCGCGCAGTGTCTCGATGCTCACAGTTTCGTTTTGAAGGGCTGATTCCAGGGCGCCACGGGTTTCGCGCTCAGCCCGCAGCAGCGCTGCGAGTGCCAGGATCAAACGATCTTTCCTGTCGACGTTTCTCATCAAAGCCTCCATGCACCGCGAATTTTCTCATAACGAACAGCGAACGCCTTGGTTCCCTTGCATTGTTTCGCGCGGAGATAGGTGAAATGCTTGACGCCGCTCGCAGGCTTGTTGAGAAGAATGATCGACTACGATGGAGACATCCCGAGATTGGGTTGATGCAGAATGTGAAAAGCGCGCAGGGTGGCGCCAACTGCAATAGGGGAACTCTCTAAAAAGACATGGTTTCCGCGACACCGGGTTCAATGGTGTCTGCGGCAGAGAGATGTCGACTGTCGGTGGGCATCTTGATCCGCAGTCGATATCCGCAATAGAGGGGCGTTGAATGGTTTGCAGCGACAGGGAACCATTTTCAACAGGATGGGTTGTTCAGCATGGAAACGGGCGCAGCATATCAATGCTGTTGCCTGATCGAAATGGTTACAGCAGGAGGGAGGAAAATCGATGGGATGGTTATTTTTCTGGATCGTGTTGGTGGGTCTCCCCTTGTTGCTGGGCTTTGGATTTGCCTTTGAGAAAATTTTGAAAAGGATCGGCAGGGCGAGTTCGCACGAGGATGGAGCGTAACAATGGCACCGCGCGCAAACTGGAAGGGGCAGATCAAGGTCGACGAACTGCTGTGTCCGGTCGCGCTTTACACGGCGGCGTCAACATCGGACCGGATTTCCTTCCATCTGATCAATCGGAAGACGGGCAATCGGCTCAGTCGCGAATTTGTCGACAGCGACACCGGCAAACCGGTCGACCGCGAGGATCAGGTCAAGGGATATGAGATCGCCTCGGGGACCTATGTCAGTTTTAACGACGACGAAATCGCTGCGGCTGTGCCTGAAAGCGACAAGACGCTTAATGTGCTGTGCTTTATTGCCTGCGACGCGATTGATGATGTTTATCTTGACCGGCCTTATTACCTGGCGCCGAATGACGACAATCAGCAAGCCTACAACTTGCTACGCGAGGCGATGCAACTGCAAAAAGTTGGGGCGATTGCCGAGGCGGTGTTGTTTCGGCGCGCTCGCAAACTGCTGATCCGCGCATATGGTGAGGGGCTTCTCGCGACCACGCTGAATTTCGACTACGAGGTGCGCTCGACCAAGGAAGCGTTTTCAGACATTGGCAGTTTCAAGTTCGACAAGGAAATGCTCGATCTCGCCAGGCATATTATCGATACCAAGATGGGCAGTTTTGATCCGGCCGGTTTTGATGACCATTATGATACGGCGCTGGCCGATCTGATTAAGGCTAAAATTGCAGGCAAACCGTTCAAGAAACCGGCGCCAGCGAAATCCGCGCAGGTCATTGATCTCAAGGAAGCGCTGCGTAAGAGCGCTGAAGGAGCAGGTGGGAAAAAGAAATCGGTTGGCCGAAAACCGGCTGCCAAGAAAACGCCCGCGAAGCAGGGTGGGGCCAAAAAGGCGAGCTAAAGAATTGAAACCCGCTTGCTGCAACGATCAGCTGCTTTCTTCTTCTTTCGCCAATCGTGTGATTTCGCGGTGAAACTTAAGCTTTGCTTGAGCTGATCAGAAGCTGATCAGAGTGAGAGCGGATGATGACGACCGATAACCACAACAAAACGACAGTTGCGGCGGCTTCGCGTTCATGAGTGTGCCAATAGCGCAGAGCTGACACTGTGGAGAAATCCGCAGCTCATGGAAAAAGGGCGTTCGTAACCGCTCTTTTTCTTCATTGAGGTGCGACGTTACCAGTTCACCTTGAAGCCAACATTGGCCCTGGGGCTGTAGCTGTCGGCAAAGTGGGTGAGGCCTGTATTGACCGAGCCTTCGCCATAAAGCGCATATTTGCTGTCGGCCCAGGCATAGGTACCGTCCAGACCAATGCCACCACAGGTCCGGTCATTGTCGGTGTTAAAATCAACACCCGACGGATCGTCCGTGGTTCCGCCTAAGAACTCCTGATAGAGATTGGGAATGCCATAGAGCGAAGCCTGGCTTGCACGGCCCTGATCATCTTTCCAGGCGGTGGCATATTGGGCGGCGAGTCCCAGGCGACCGACAAGGCTGTCACCATCATCGACACCAATCCGGGCATTCCACGCATCACGGAAGCTGTTGGCACTGATTGACGACCAGGAGAGCTGCGCCTGCGGGGTCAGCGACCAGTTGCCTGCAAGAGGGATCTGCTTGCATCTTTCAAGGCTCACCGCATGGCCGGTCGCCTTGCGGCCATTGGCCAGCGACTGAGTGGCGGTTGAGGAAACAAGGTCATTGTCAAACCATGTCACCTGGCCCTGACCATCGAGATAGAACCCGTCATTGCCGTATCAGGTGGCGGTGGCACCGAAGCTCCATGCATCGGTGGTGATGGTTCCATCGCCATGCATGGAGGAGACATCGCCTTTGGCATGACCATATTGGCCGGTGATGCCGACAAGCAGACGGCCCTGGTCATTCTCATAGAACTGTCCGTCGACACCGGCCTGCATCTCAAGCGTGTTGATGTCCTGTTTCATGCGCGCGGTCGAGGTGGAGGGTTCAAGTCGGTTATGCGCGCCTTCAACGCGTGCCCAGATGCCCGGCTGCTCCGCGCCTGCACCAGCACCAGCGCCGACACCGGAAGTCGCAGCGGCATCAGAAGCGATGGTCCCTGCAAAATAGCGATTGCCAACCCGCTGCTGCAATGTTGGCAGCTTGTTGAGCGCCATCATGTTCTGCTCATAGCCTTCATACACCGGTGCACCGTTACTGTAGCGTGTGCTGGGTGGTGGTGGACAGCTGTTGGTGTCCTGACAGGTCGGATCGACAGGCGGTGTATCCGGATCCGGCGCATGGCAGACCAGATACCAGTTGCCGTCATTGGCGCCCTGTGAGCCGTCCTGGGCGCCACCTTGCTGCAATGTATAGGCGAAGGCGCCGCCGACAACCGCCTGCTCGCCATCCTTGACAAGGCCACCGCTGCCATTGATGGTGCCGGAGAACAGGGTGTTGCTGTCTTGCGCAAGCGTCAGCGTTGCGGCATTGAGCGCCACGCTGCCCGCGCCTGCAAGGCCGCCGGTTGAAGTGTTGAATTGATCAAGATCAGCGGTTGCCCCAGCCTCGACATTCAAAATGCCCGAACCAAAGGCATGATCGGTCATGCCGGCCTTTGCGGTACCGGCATTCAAAATGCAAGCCTCCGGAGAAGCTGTTATCGCCCGAAAGCACCAGAGTGCCCTGACCGTGTTTCCACAGCTGACCCGCTCCCGACAGGCTTTGCGCCACTGTGACTGTGTTGGAAGTCTCAGCAATATCAAAGCCACCGCCGTGATTCCCGAGCGTGAGACTGCGCGCGGCGCTGCCAACGGCACTGCCGGTCACGTGCAGCGTGCCGCCATCCAATGTGACTGCGCCGGTTGCAAGGTCGCGCTTGGCGTCGGAGGCCACCGACAAGGTCCCTGCGATGATCCAGGTGCCTCCGGCATAATTATTGTCCTGCACGAGCGTGGTCGTGCCTGTGCCCATCTGCCGGACCGCACCTGCGCCAGAGACAGGGTTTGAAAATTCGACATTATCGGCACGATTAAAAGCCAGCATGCCGGCATGGGCGGCATCGGTTCCGGTATTGATATTGCCAGCGAGGGTGCCACTGTTGCCGCCATCGCCAAGCTGCAGCACGCCCCCGGTGATATTGGTGACGCCGGTAAAATCATCGCCGTTGCCAGTGAAGACCGTCGTTCCGGCGATCTGGTTGATCGTCCCTGCGCCCTTGATGTCCGCGTGGACGGCAACAGTATCGGTTGTGTTGAAGTTTAGGACTCCGTTGCTGCCGCCGCCATCGCGATTGAATTCAATGGTCGCGACATTGAGGACTCCGCCGGCCCTGGCTGGCGCCCCAGCGGCGCCGCCGAATTTGACGATACCCGTGGTTCCGGCTTTGTACGCTATTTCCAGTGTGTTATCGTTGATGGTGCCGCCATCATAAAGGTCCACGCTGCCGTTACCGAATTGTCCAACCCAGATGCCATGCTGCCCATTCCAGGCTGAGCCCTGGCCGGAGATTGTGACATGGCCGGTGCCGTCGCCGTCAATGATGATGCGTTGATTGGCGGTGAGCGAAGATCCAGCGCCGGAAACAATCACATCGGCAGTGGTGTTTGAATAGTTACCAACAGTAACAGAAAACGGATCGACTGAATTGAGGGTGATCCCACCACCATTGCTGATCGTCACCGTGCCAGTGCTGTTATTCTCGTTGCCAATGCGGAGGTCGGCGATCTGCAGGCTGGAGCCGGCTCCATCCACCAAGAGATCAGCGGAGCCAAAGAAGCCCTGATCGCCCACATGGACCGTATCACCTGTGCCTTTGGCACCGCCTGTGATGCTCAGTGAGCCCGCAGTCTGAAATCCAACGACGAGGGTCTGACTGGAAGAGAAGTCCCAATCGGTCGCCCCGGGCGGTGGTGTGGGTGTCACCGAGCCGGTATAGGTGATTTGTGGCTGCGCCATCGCGGGCAGGTTTGCCACGACCGGGCTTGCAAGACCAACGGCTGCAGAACACAAAAGCTGCGTGCGGCGACGCGGGAGGGGAGCTGACATTCAAGCCTCTAAGATGATCGCCTCAGCGGGCATTGTTCCGGTTGACCGCAGTCGCATGTCTGAGAAATCCACTTTTCACTACGCACTGTTACGCGCAGGTCTGAGTGTCCGTCCGGACCCTTTATTTGTATTCAGAATTAATTAGCTGCAACAGGGTTTGCAGTTGTCTCTGAGTTGTGATTCCTTAATGCATCTTTTCATGTGAGGAAGGCTCAATGCGGACGACAGAGAGCCGCGGACGCTATGATCGCAGCAAATGCGTTGTCCGAGTGACCTGACGGATGAGGAATGGACCCTTGTCGAGCCGTTGATCCCGGCGGGAAAGCGGGGTGGGGGAAAACGGACGGTTGTGTTGCGGGAGGTTGTCAACGGCCTGATGTACATCCTGTCGACAGGTTGCCAATGGCGCGCCGTACCGAAAGATCTGCCGCCCCGTAGCACGTTGTTTGGCTATTTCGATCTCTGGAATTGGGATGGCACGCTTGCTCGCATTCACGAGGAACTCTACCTGAAATGTAGGGGAAGCCATGGGCCGCGAAGCCAGTCCAACTGCAGCGGTCATCGACAGCCAAAGCGTCAAAGGCGCGGAAAAAGGGGGCGTTGTGTCGACCCGTTCGGGTATGATGCTGAGAAAAAGATCAAAGACAAGAAGCGTCATATCCTCGTTGATACGGTAGGGCTTTTGCTGCATGCGTTAGTCCATCCGGCCGACATCCAGGAGCGCGACGGCGGCGTGCTGGTCCTGAAGACGCTGTTTGGGGTTATCCTTTTTTGAAGCAGCTGTTTGCTGATGGCGGTTATCAGGGGGGCGGTCTTTGCCAAGGGTCAGAAGAAGGCCATGCCCGGCCTGACCATCGAGATCGTGAAACGGTCCGATACTGCCAAGGGCTTCGAGATATTGCCACGGCGCTAGGTCGTTGAGCCCACATTTGCGTGGCTGGGGAGATGTCGAAGACTGGCAAAGGATCTTGAGAACCTGTCGAGAAATGCACTCGCCTTTCTCGAATTGGCATCAATTCACCTCATGCTACGAAGACTTTGTTCAACATGAATAAGTTCTCGGACCGACTCTGATACGAAAATAGACAATGCAATATTAGACAGTAGAAATATAAATATTAGCGCATAGAAAGAGTGGTTATAATGCCTATTATTATAGAGGATGGTTAAGATTTTGTTAAAGAACCAATTAACGCGCTTATATCTTTCGAAGTGGCGTTCGAAAATGGCAAGTTATTGCAGGTTTGCATGCTTTAAATTCAAGACTATATAATAAAGGGAATAATAATATTTAAATCGCTTAAGTATGGTGACCAAAAGAATTGCAGCCGGCAGCTGCCGCCGCTTGAAAATACGCCGTCAATTGCAGGGCTCAACAGTGCAGGGCCCAACTGTGCAGGCAGGGGTCGGGCATGTCTAGGATGCGGCTGATTGGCCCCAAGCCATGTGTCCGGATAAGCAAGGCGACGGGTTTCACTGTGCCCGGAACCAGCAATCACGGCAGGGCAATCCGGTCGCTGATGGCGATGGAAATGGACATGAAACCGGCAATTGTCACGGGCTCTTCGGCTTTAACCACGCAAGCGCCAGCTGATAGCTGGCATGTTGGGAGGATTGCGGCAGGTGACGAAAGCGGGCAATCTCCTGAGTGCATATCGCGTTAAAGCGATGCATTTTTCAACGGATGGCCAATCGGGTTTGCGCGTCTTGCGACAGGGCTGCGCCCAAAGCTATTTCTTGCGGTCTTTTTCCAGACTCCTGCGCAGCGCTTCCATGATATCAATGACATTGCCCCCGCCTGACGGATTGGCCTGGCGCTTGCTTGCGGCATGCGGTTTCGTTTTCTTTTTCTTGGCGGCGATCATCCGCTTGAGGTTTTTCTGCACGGGATCTGTCAGCAGTTGCTCGTTCCAGTCTTCCGTCTTGTTCTTGATGAGGCTGCGCACCATGGTCAGCATTTTCTTTTCGGGCTTGTTCGCCTCGATCGCACTGAAATAGTCTTTCTCATCACGCACTTCGTCGCCGTAGCGCAGTGTCCAGAGCACAATGCCCTTGTCGCGTGGCTCGAGCAGAACGGCACGCTCGCGGCGATACATCACAAGACGCGCCAGACCGGAGACGCCGGTGCTGTCCATGGCCTCGCGAATAACTGCAAAAGCTTCCGCGCCAACCTTATCGGCGGGGGTCAGAAAATGTGGCTTGTCATACCAGATCCAGCCAATGGTGTCGCGTGGGACAAATCTGTCGATATCGATGGTTCGCGTGCTGTCCAGCGCGACGGCTTCAAGCTCGTCGTCCTCCAGGATGATATAGCCACCTTCCGCTTTCTCGAAACCTTTCGCCTGGTCCTGATCGCGCACCGGTTTCTGGCTCTGCTGATCGACGTAACGACTGATCACCCGATTTCCGGTCTTCTCGTTGAGCGTGTGAAAGCGCACGCGTTCGCTGTCACTGGTGGCCGGTCGCAGTTCAACTGCACAGGTGACGAGCGAGAGTTTGAGATAGCCTTTCCAAAACGCACTGGGCACCGTTTTATCCCTTTCGATTGCAGGCCCGATTGCAGGCCCGATTGCAGGATTGAACTCGCCAATCGTGGCTTGGTTCCGCAGCGTCGCATAACCGGGAACCCGGCCGGGCGCTCTGCGTTGATGGCTGCAGGCTTTCGCTGCGCTAACGCTAAGAGGTGCCACTTGCTTGACCGATTGAACGCTTCTGCTGCAGAAAAGCCCGCACCGGTGCTTGAGCGCGACCTGCACTATGTCAGCGACAGTGAGCCCGGCATTCAACGCCTGCGCTGCGGTGCGGGTTTCCGTTATAAGGGCGTTGGCGCAGGCCGCGTCTCTGCCGGCGACATTGAGCGCATCAAGGCGCTGGCCATTCCGCCCGCCTGGCAGGATGTCTGGATCTGCGCGCATCCCAACGGCCATATTCAGGCAACGGGCAGGGATCTGCGTGGGCGCAAACAATACCGCTATCATTCCGAATGGTCAGCAATGCAGGGCGAGACGAAGTTCTCCAGTCTGGGTGATTTCGCAACCGTGTTGAGCAGCTTGCGCCGGCAGGTCGAGGCCGATATGCGGCGGCGCTCATTGTGTCGTGAAAAAGTGACTGCGACGATTGTCTGGCTGATGGACCGGTTGCTTGTGCGCGTCGGCAGCCCCGACTATGCGCGCTCCAACAAGAGCTTTGGCGTGACGACCCTGCGCAACCGTCATCTAAAAAATGATGGCAACAACTTGCGGCTGATCTTCAAGGGAAAATCCGGAAAGGACTGGAACCTGAAGATTTCCGACAGACGGATCGCCACAATCATTCGCTCGTTGCAGGAACTCCCAGGTCAGCACCTGTTCCAGTATGTCTGTGATGAAGGGAAACGCCATGCGATCACCTCGCAGGATATCAATGACTATCTGCGGGATGTGACGAAGGCTGATTTCACGTCAAAGCATTTCCGGACCTGGGCAGCGACGGCCTCGGCTGTGAAGGGATTGTCAGCCTTGCCGCGTCCCGAAGGTGCGGCAGCGTCGAAACGGGTGTTGAACGCGGAAATCGACAGAATCGCGCAACGGCTTTGCAACACACGCGTCGTCTGCAGACGCTCCTATATTCATCCGTTGGTTTTTGAGCAATGGGAGCAGGATCAACTGACAGCAATGGTGCAAGCGGCCTCCCGCCTGCGTGTTGTCGCACCACTGCTTGATCAGGATGAGCGGATCGCCTTGAAATGGCTGCGCCATGTGGGCACAACAACCCGAGCCAATGACTGTTGAGGCGCCGTCTTCGTCAAAAAATAAGACACCGGGCGCGCGGGGCGTTGCACCGCTGCCCCGCTTCATTCAGCCGATGCTTTATGGTTTGCGCAGGACGCCATCCCCTCCTTCCAGCGTGAGAGGCGAAATGGTGCTCAGCCCGGCGAGGATCAGCTTTCCGCTTTGAACCGCTTGGCCTCCTCGAGCAATTTTTCGCGGTCACGGCCAAATTTTTCGATCAGCGCTTTGGCCTGAAGCGGTGACAGATCGGAGTTTTTCGCCAGAAACTTGATATCTTCATCCTGGGTGAGGGGATCGGTGTGGTGGGACGTCATGCGTTTTCCTGCTCCGGTTATAAGATCGTTACGCCAGGCCACGACTGTCAAGGCGATCGTGCCTGGAGCTTGATTCTTTCGCAACCCTTGATAGGGTAAACCAAGCGGCTGCAAAGGCTCGTAGAAGGATAAACGCGCGCGTTGCGGATTGTTCCGTCAGGCTTTCGGGCACGCCTGCGGACTGCGGCTTGCACGCAGTTTGCCGGTGCCGACGTGCTGCGGCTAGAGAAAGGCGAACAGTGCTGCGTCGCGATCTTCCCCGCCACCGATCGCCTTGGCGAGAATTTCCGCAGCGATCTTGCTGAAGGTGATGCCGTTGCCACCATAGCCCATCGCAGCATAGACATTTGGATGGCCATCGATGGCCCCGATCATCGGCGTACCCGTGGGCGTCGAGCCGAAGGCCGCCGACCATTGATAAGCGGGCTTGCGTATGTCACAGCCGATCAATGCGCTAATTTTGCCGGCAATTGTCTGGCTTTTCCCCGCGGCTTTTTGTGGGTCCTCAAACGCGTCCTCAGAGGCTTCATCCTCGCCACCGGCGATCAGTCTGCCATCGCTGGCCGTGCGAAAATAAAGATAGGGATCGGACGCCTCCCAGACCAGATAATCACGCAGCCAGGCGGGTGTGGGCTGTTGCTTGGTACCTGCGATCGCCCAGGTCGAGATGATCTGATGATTCTTATGCGCCAGCGCTTTGAGGAATTGATAGCCGGTGCAGAACACGACAGCGCCGGCGCTTATCACCGCGCCTTGCGCGGTGGCGAGAGCGATCTGATCGTTGAGACTGAGAAAATCGGTGATTTCCGTGTCGCGAATGATTTCGATACCGCCTTTCACGCAGTGCCGCAACAAACCTGCGGTCAATTGGGCGGGATTGGCGGAGGCCGACATATCGCTTTCAATCGCAGCCGTCCGCTCGATCGCAAAGCGTTGCTTCAATGTGTGGGCGTCGAGAAGTTCCGCACGAAGGCCAATCGCCTGCCGCGCTTCGACTTCTTCCTTGAGCGCGCGTGCGCCATACTCGTCACCGGCCAGATAGAGGGCCTTTTTGCGCTGCATGCTACAATTTATATCAAGCTCTCCTGTCAGCTTGATCAAGGCATCGACACTGTCGGCCGAGCGTTGCCAGATGCGCTCGGCGGCTTTCGCTGTCAAAAGCTTCTTGAGCTTGAACAGTGGAACATCTATCTCATGCTGCAGCATCGCGGTGCTGGCCATTGTGCTGCCAAACACCGGTCGCCGACGATCGAGGATCGCGATTTTCCGTTTGCCGTCCATCAGCGCCTGGGCGATCAGCGCGCCACTGATGCCGGCACCCACCACGATGACATCGTAATGCCGGTGCGCGGGCTTTTGTCGGGTGGTCAGGGTGATTTTCGGGGTTGTTTCCCAATAGGGCCGGGACTGCCGCAATTGTCGCTTCTGCGTTACTGCCTGTTGCGTCAAGTTGATGTTCCTTCGCGCGAAATTCTCGGTTTTTAAACGCGCGTCGGAGCAATTGGTTCGATCGGCTGACCCGTCGTGTCGGAATTGTCGCTTTCGCGATCAAAGCTCGATCAAAGGTGCTGCGGGCTGTTCCGGCAGCACAGGCTTGCCGGAACAGATGATGCTGGTTTAACCCTGTTACGTCTTGGCCGCTTGCGCAAATCGCGGGTCAAAGGTCTGCTCGAAGCTGATCTTTGAATCGGCGAGTTCGGGATCAAGCGCCTTGAGCATGTTCATCATGCTGTCAAAACCATCGGCTGCGATGATGCCTTTTTCGGAATACATGGCGCGCGATTTCTCAAATCCGGTCTTATAGAGGGCGCGGTCACCCAGCAGGTATTCCTCCGGCACGGCGTCGGCCACATCATCAGCGGATGCCTGGTGGATCCAGTTCAGCGATTTGACAAAGGCATTGACCACGCGCTGGGTGGTGACGGGGTTGGCGTCGATGAAGCTTTGCTGGACATAGGTGATGGCGGCGGCGGGGTGTGCCACCGAACAAGGCGCGGGTTCCCGCTTCCGTGCGGGTATCGAGAAGGATGGTGATATCACCGTCGACCTCCAGACGGGTAATGACTGGATCGAGGTGCACAAGGGCAGCGATTTCACCCTTTTTGACGGCTGCTACAGCGCTGGCGCCGCCGCCAACACCGATAATGGATGCATCATCCGCTGAGAGGCCGTTCTTGATCAATGCATATTGCAGGAACAGCGAGGTTGACGACCCCGGTGCCGTCACCCCGACATTCTGGCCTTTGAGGTCGGCAATGGTTTTGATCTCGCCTGCGAGGTCCTTGCGCACCGCGATGCAGATCCCGGGAAACTGACCAAGTTCGCAGATCGCCTTGATATCCTGACCGCGATTTTGCATGCGGATGGTGTGTTCATAGGCCCCGCTGACCACGTCGACCGAGCCGACCAAAGCCTGCAGTGATTTTGCACCGCCGCCAAAATCATTGACGGTGACCGAGCGCGGCATCGTAACCTTAAGTTTCCGTAAGTTTGTGCGATTATAGAATTGGTTATGACCGACAGCCGCGCCTCGCTTTATCACCGCCATCGTTTTCCGGCCGAGATTATTGCTGAAGCGGTTTGGCTGTATTTCCGTTTTCCACTGAGCTTTCGCATGGTTGAAGACATGCTAGCTTACCGCGGCATTATTGTTACCCATAAGACGGTGCGGGAATAGGCGGAGAAGTTTGGTCGGGACTATGCCAATCAGATCCGTTGCCGCACGCCGCGCCTTGGCGGTAAATGGCACCTTGATGAGGTTTCATTACCATCAAAGGTGAGCGGCATATTTTGTGGCGGGCTGTCGATCAGGACGGCTTTGTCCTTGATATTTTGGTACAGAAACGCCGTGATACCCAGGCTGCCAAGCGTTTCATGCGTAAATTACTAAGCAAGTCAGGGTGTTTCTCCCCGTGTCATGGTCACAGACAAGCTTGGCTCTTATGGTGCCGCCAAGCGGGAGATTGGTCTCACTCAATGTGATCACCGTCAGCATAAGAGTTTGAACAATCGGGCAGAGAATTCCCACCAGCCTATACGGCGACGCGAGCGGATGATGAAGCGGTTCAAATCAGCGCGCCATTTGCAAAAGTTTGCGTCCATACACGATCCAATTTACAATCTTCATCACTTTCCCCGCTCCAACCACCGCTTTCTCCGCCAGTCTGCCATGCAGACCTGGCGTGAAATAGCATGCTTGAAATCCCCATGATATCAGTATCATAGATACAGCTGTGTTCGCGCATAGGTTAAAGTTACATTGCCTACTCGGGTATTGGCTTGGATAACATCGTCTTAGCCTTTTCAATCCGCAACTGAGTTAAGAAAGGGCAGCACACGACTGCCCCTTTCATTCAGGAGTTCTTATGACTCTGCCGGCCGACCTTGCTGCAGACGTTCCACATGTCCTTCGGTCTGTTCCCGGTGTTTTTCGAACGCGCTCTTCAGCTTCTCATCATTGGCCGCGCGGGACATCTTGGGAAGAGTTTTCAGGATTTTGCGCTCCGCATAATAAATGTCCTCGAGATTGCGTTGTTTGGTGCTGGCCATTGCAGGCCTCCTATAGTTCCGAAACTGTCAATGTCGTTCGGCTGAAAATCCCGACGACGGAACACCTAACCCGCCAGCGACCGTTTTGTTTCGCCCATTGGGCAAAATCAAAACGTCAGGGCTGCGTGGGAGAGCCGGCCGTTTGGGTGGGGCTCTCCGGCGAAACGTCCCCCTTGTCGGAAGTGATGAACAGGCTGCCCAACCCCTGCAGCGCCACGGCGAACATCACGACGGCAAGCCATTTCAAAGTGGTCATCGTTACGTCCCGTCAGGATTTCGACTTGTGCTCGGGCTTGCCCTTCTGCTTGGTGGAGGCCATCTTCTCGAGTTCCTTTTCGCTCATGGATTTGGCCATTTCCTTGGACGCCCCACGCAGTTCGCTTTTCGATTTGTCTCCGCGCTTCGCGGCCAAAGCCGCGCCGGCAGCCTGTTGCTGTGCTTTGGATTTTGCAGGCATCTTCACCTCCTGGGATGGTCAGTTCTGTTCGGTACCACGGCTTTCCCGCCGCAGTTCACGCGCGCTGGGGTTGGCCAGATCATTCGGGCGCTTGCTGTTGGGGCTGTCGAAATCGAAGTCCTGTTGCGGGTTGTCCGGCTGTGGCGGGCGCGGGTTGCCCGGCGCGTTCGGCTGCTCATGCGTCGGCCGTGCCTGATGATCGCGCGGTTCGTGCTGGGATGGTTCGCCCGCCCCGACGCGATCCCTGTCGAAAAAGGGCAGTTTGATCCTTGCGGCATCGTAGAACATGATGATTCCTCCAGTTGGGTGCCATGACGGCTGAAACGTGCTTCCGAACCGGCTTGCGAGCGGTTTGTTCCCTCAAGGCAACGAAACCAGCCGATGTCGCGGACAGGGTAAAAGGAACATGGGCAGCCTTCGGCAGTTATCGAAGCTCGCAAGAGAGGAATTTTGATATGGCCCCGACAAAGAAGTGGTCAGCCGAAGTGACCGAGCAAAGCGATGCGCTGGACCTCGAGCCGCAAGTGTTCGAGCAGGACGATCCGAAGAAAATTGCCGCTTCCCTGAAACGCTCAGCCGACAAGAGCCACAAACGCAAGGCAGAGCCGTTCCGTTCGGCCATGTCCATGCTGACCTTCTATATCAACCGCGCCGGCAAGAATTTGCCGGAGAAGCGCAAGCAGGTACTGGAAGCAGCCAAGGATGAACTGCGCAAGGCTTATGGCAGGCCGGATCACGCTTGACACCCGCTGAAGGGAGAAATCGAATGAAAATCCATATCGAAGAATGGGGAGCGGCGTTGCCGTTCGTCCTGCTCGCAGACTCCGAGCTGCCCTCCGACCCACCGGAAATACCCGAAAAGGAGCCGGAAGGTATTCCCGTCCAGCCGCCTGAAACCATTCCGCAACCGGACAAGGGGCCATTCAGCCCCGACGAACCGGAACAGATACCGCCGCTTCCCATACCCGAACATCCTTCGCCCGGCCCGGCAAGTCCGGACCAGCCGACAATGCAGCAAGCAGTGGGGTGAAGGAACGGCCGTTCAGTTGGGCACGTCATCCGTCGTCGCCCTTTCGTTCCGCATGCTGAGGCTCACTCTGCGCATCGGAAAGGTTCTTGCGGTCGGGATCGGACAGCCTGTGCCCAGCAGCGTCGCGCTTTTTTGCCGGGTTATCAACGGCAGGTTCATAGCCGTGAGGCCTGTTTTCCGGCGGGCCTTCCCATTTCGGTTTCTGGTCCGTGGTGCCGACTTTCGGGTCGTGTTTCATGAGAGCCTCAATTCGTTGGAACTGGTGGCCCAACTTTTCAAACCGTGGATTGTTTCGTTGGACGAAACGGGAAGGGCGACCGAAAAACCAACCAGATTGCCGCAACAAGGTTTTGCGGAACAATTGGTCTGCCTCGTGGTTGGAACAGGGAGGCTAAAATGATGAAAGCAGTTTCACCGGATAAAAGCATTGGCGCTCGTGCAAGGGGCGCAATCCAACGGGGTGAGACCGGCGACAAGGTTCCCGGTTTTGATCCTGCGGCAGCGCCGATGGAGACGGATGCGGAGGCAGGTGGCAATTCCCAGCCTACCCGTGTCAACACTGTGGCGACTGAGGACAGCAACGCTTCCAGCCATGCTTCCGGCTTGCGTGCGTGGGCATCCGAGAAAAAGGCGCTACCCGCCAGAGGAAAAGCAAAGATGCGGGAAGGCCCGGCCTATCTCGTCTGGTGGTTCATCATCGCAATGGTCGTCATTGGTTATTTCGCAATTTCATGGGTATGGTGATGAATATGCAATCGAAACCTGAGCGGGACAGACGGGACCAGTCTTCGTCGCGAACACTCGGATATTTTTCGCGCTTCGCTTTGGCCACGCTGGCGGTTCTGCTGCTTCTCTTCCTTGGGTGGAGCCTGACTGGCGGTGGGTCCGTATCGGAAAAACAGGGCATACAGACACTGCCCGCGACGGGTTCGGTCGATCAGCCCGCAATCCAGCAGCCGGGTGAAAACGAACGGCCACAAACCGGTACGGGCGGGGACCAGCCGAGCAACCCGCCAGAAGATCAGAAATGAGGTTGACCATGAACGAGAAAACCACCACCCCGCTGACGGACGATGAAGAAGTAAAGTTTCTCGCCGAGAACTCCGATATTTCGCCGCTTCAGGCCCGCCAGTTGATTGAGTGTTTTGGCAGAGACCGGCAAAAACTGCTGGAAGAAGCGAAGAAATTCAAAGCGGAAGGATAAAACATGGCTCAGATCACACGGGACCACGACAAAATCCGCCGGTGGGGCGGAAGACCGCAACGGACGTCCGGCAGTGGTGGATACGGGTAATGACGTCGGTATATTGCGCATCGACTTCGCGGAGAAAGACGAGAATCTGGAAGAGATCAACTGGGATGATTTCTTCGCCATCTTCGATGATCGTAATCTGGCTTTCCTCTATGAAGACGCGGGCGACAGCCGCTTCAACAAGTTTGTTGATGCGGACAAGAATGCCTAAGGGAGCGTGTCGTTGGGCGAGGGCTGACGCATCAGGAAGGACCGTCCGAATCCGGCAGAATGTTCAGGTTCGCGGCAATGGGCGCTTCTGCGTGGCGGTCTTGATAGCGTTTGTGGGCAAGCCGCGATGCCAGTTCAGCAATGTAGTTCAGATCTCTCAGGCCGTTCTGGTAAAGCATGATGATCGCGGACGAAAGATCGGCTGCAGCATACTCCCGGTCGCTCTCCTCAAGAATGATCGCGGCATGGGAAAAGCAGTTGCGCATGAAGGTCACTTCTTCCGGCTTGTAGATACGGCTCGCTTCGTTAAAGAGCGGCATGGAATACTCCTTTCGAAAACTCAGCAATACGCTTCCTGATTATTTAAGATAGGCACGTTTGATCACTTCATGTTTCGATAATGCTCTGGATCACGGCAGGCGACCGCTGCCGTCTTCGGGATGACGTTCGAGATTCTGGCGGTTGAGGCAGTCGAGGACCCGCTGCGCCTCGTCCTCGTTCAATGCGATCTGCAACCGCCCTTCGAACGTGACCGGATTGCCCTTGAAGGCATCGATCACGGACCAGGTGCCGTCGCCTCTTCTCTGAAGTTTGTAACCATTTTCTATCATGACTTTCTCCCCTTCTTCGCGGTCCAGATTCCTGCTGTGAAATCGCCTGGCCATTTGAATTGATGGAGTGAGTCTTCATATGCAAATTCGATAGAGCCTTCATCAATGAATTTTCCGCATGCGCGGTGCCCATTGCTTCCGGCTTGCCCACGTCGTGAACACCGCGATGGACCAGCTGTTCCACCATCTGGTCACGAGTTTTCTCAAAATTTCTCATTGTCGCTCTCTCGGGTTCATATGGGACCCAAACCATTCTCGGTAGATATTAGCGCTAAGGCCAGAGAAACAGAAATAACGAGAAACCTGTCCAAATGGTTCCGATGAACGATCCATAATCGGGCGTGACATCAGCATTATGATACAGCATTTTTCATGAGATAGGCCGAATGCTTATTACGAGCAGGACCGCCCAAAAAAGCCATATAAGTATCAATTTTAGCTCGGATGTTCGCGTTAAGCGAGGGGAGAATCTTGACTGGAAATCAGAAAATCTCACATCTTGGCAATTACTTCTTTTGACTAACTGCAAAACGCGTCACCAAAAAATATTGAGTATTGTGACTGATCATTTAGATCATTATCTTGCTAATGCAAAACTACTGATTGTATGAACGGGTTGGCGCAACTCTATCAGGTCGGCAATAACCAGTGCCATTCCAGGACCAATCCCAAATCCGTGGCCACTCATTCCTGTTGCGATTGTTAAGCCGCCAATCGGCGCGTGATCAACCACTGGCAAAGCATCAGGCATTGTATCGATCATACCTGCCCAGCTCCTTATAATACGGGGCACTTCTGTTTGAGGGAACATCTTTGTGAACTGTTTGAGCACACGGTCGAGTTCTCTCTGGTTCGGCTTGGGATTGAGTATCCGACACCGTTCAAATGGGGTCTCATCGTTCTGTGACCAGTTTCTTGCCGTTTGCCATGCGTCCGGATAATTCTGCGGAGCAGCAAGTTTAAATCGCGTGCTGGTAAAGTCTTCGCGTAATTGCGGTATATAGGCGCAAAAGTTTCTAAAGGCGTCTGGTCCTATGAAGAAGTCATGTGTGGACCATGGCGTCAATGTGTATCCACCATCGGCGCGCCGACGAAACGCTATCTGGTCATCCCCGGCAGCGCCATCGTGCAACGAGTTCATTGGTGCTGTTTGCATCACGGAAGAAAGGACAGCAAGCTGCGGAATACGTATGTCATGCCGTTTCAGGAACAGTGTGCTCCAGGCGCCAGCCGCGACGAGCACGCGCTCGCATCTAACGTAGCCTTTTTCGGTCACAACGCCCTGCACCTGGTTGCTGGTGACATCCAATGTCCGGACCGCACAGTTTTCGCGTATAAGAACGCCATCTTCTGCTGCAACCTGAGCAATTGTTGGAACGGTCAGGAATGGCTCTGCCATTGCATCTGAGGGCGTGGTCATCCCTCCTAGCCAGGCCGTACTGTCCGGAACCATAGCTCTGACTTCACGCTGAGACAGCATACGCGTATCGATGCCATGGGCGCGCGCACCATCAAGCCATTGAGTGAATTCTTCAAGCTTTTTTTGATTGCGTGCCAGATAGGTGATGCCATTCTGACGGAAACCGATTTTTTCGCGAATTCTCTTGTTAAGACCTTTCCATAGATGAATTGCGTTCATCATGATCGGCAACTCTGCGTAATCACGTCCCTGTTGACGAATCCAGCCCCAGTTGCGGCTTGATTGCTCGCCCGCGATCCTCCCTTTTTCACAAACAAGGACTTTTAATCCCCGTTTTCGAAGTTCCCAGGCTGTCATAACGCCGATTATGCCGCCACCAATGATAGTGACATCGACAGCCTCGGGGAGAGAGCCGTCGAACTGCGCTGGATTATTCATACTGATTGGGAATTCGGACATTTAAGTATCAAAATCTCTTGGGACTATAAGGAGCCAGATCGATCGCTGGCGTTTGTTCGCTAATGAGCTCATTGACGAGTTTGGCTGTTATTGCAGAAAGGGTGACCCCTAAATGTCCGTGGCCAAAAGCGTAAATGACATTCCGGCATTTTGCCGATCTGCCAATGACGGGCAGTGTGTCAGGGGTCGATGGACGGTGTCCCATCCATTCAGTGACGGGTTTCCATGACTTGAGAGCCGGCACGACTCCAATTGCTTCTGGTAGCAGACTGCGAATGCGTTTGTAATTTGGCTGCGCTCTAAGGCCTGCGAGTTCATCGCCGCTCACCAGGCGCAAACCGTCATGCATTGGTGATAGAACAAACCCCTTGCCGGGTAAGACCACCGGTCCGCGTAGCAATGTCTCCGATCCTGGACCAAAACTGATGTGGTATCCGCGTTCGCTCTCAAGTGAGACACGATCACCGAGCTGTTTGGTCAGTGCGGTGGACCATGCACCCGATGCGATGACGATACGATCAAAGCGCTTGTTCTGGGATTCTGATTTCAGCAACACATCGTGTTCTGACGGTTGAACCGAGGTAATATTGTCACGAATAAATGTCGCACCAAACCTTAGAGCCGTTTCCAGATAAATCTGAGCGAGCTTCTGCGGAAAGCGCACATTACCAGCATTTGGTTGGTAGAGACCTTTGTAACAGAATGCCGGATCAAGTGCAGGTTCAAGGTCCAGAAGTGCTGAACGATCAAGAACTTTGTGAGCCACACCATGACGATTCATAAGCCGACGCTCAAGAGCGGAGCCTTCGAAATCTTTGCTGTCACTATAGACTTTCAGCCAGCCTTCTTGCGTGAGCATGTCGCTTGCTGAGGCAATTGCAGTAAGTTCCCGATGCGCTATTAGCGCTTCTGAAACAAGCGGATGCATTGCTGCAGCAATTTGGTCGACAGACTTCGTTGTACCAGCTGTGATAAAGCGTCTTATCCACGGCAATGCTGCGATCGTATGATGAAGTCGCAAGACTGCAGGTGAATTGCGGTTGAACATATAGCTGGGCAAAGACCTGATAACCGTGGGTGTCGCTGTCGGTGTTATTGACCCTGTGACAATGGCTCCCGCATTACCATAGGATGTTCCGGTGCCGGGTTCTTCATTGCAGAATATAGTGACACTATAGCCAGCTTTGCTAAGAGCAAGGGCCGTGCTGCAGCCAACAATGCCAGCGCCAATGATGGCAACAGAAAGCCGATCGCCGCTTTTTTGACGATGCTCCATGATAATCAATCTATCTTAATTGCGTGACTAACTGGGTCGCGTCAGTGGTGGAGAACCTTACTCAGGAAGTCGCGTGTGCGCTCATTCTGAGGGTTTCTAAAGAAGTTTTCTGGCTCACCGCTTTCAAGGATTGCCCCACGATCCATGAAGACAACACGATCAGCAACGCTTCTGGCGAAGCCCATTTCATGGGTGACAACCATCATCGTCATGCCTTCTTTGGCGAGACTAACCATAACATCGAGCACTTCATTGATCATCTCCGGATCCAGTGCCGAGGTGGGTTCATCAAACAACATAATTCTTGGCTGCATACAGAGAGAACGTGCAATAGCCACACGCTGCTGCTGACCACCAGACAACTGGTTTGGGTAATTGTTCATACGATCAGCGAGGCCAACTTTAGCCAGCAGTTCTTTGCCCCGCTTTTCCGCCTCAGCTTTTGATAATCCCCGCACATGAACAGGTGCAAGTGTGACATTCTCCAGCGCAGTCTTATGGGGGTAGAGGTTGAATTGCTGGAAAACAAAGCCAACTTCCATTCGCAATTCACGCAAGGCTGCATTCTTCGCGCTGAGATCAATACCATCAACGATCAGTTTGCCTGATTGGAAGGCTTCCAATCCATTAACGCATCGGATCAGTGTGCTTTTACCAGAACCGGAAGGGCCGCAAACCACGACGACTTCGCCTTTGCTGACTGTCAGATCAATATTGTTAAGCACGTGAAGCGCGCTGCCGAACCATTTGTTCAGACCTTGAAATTCAATCATTAGACCTGTCCAGTTACAAAATAGGGGACTGTGTGCCGCGCTCTATACGGCGCGAGAGATAAATCATCGGATAGCAGACGATAAAGTAGCCGATGCCGACCACGCCAAAGACCAGCAGACCGTTGGGGATGTTTTGAACAATCATCCATCCTGAGCGTGTTAGATCCATAATTCCGATGGCCGAAACAACAGATGAATCTTTCACCAGCAGAATGAACTGTCCCACCAGCGATGGTCTTACGATGCGTAATGCCTGTGGCATGACAATTAATCGAAGCTGTTGTGAATAGGTGAAACCTGATGCAATCGCCGCTTCTGTCTGCCCACGTGGAACAGCTTTGATGCCGGAGGCAATAATTTCGCCGATAAAGCAGGCTGACAGGTTGGAAAGCGCGATCACTCCAGCATTAAAAGCTGACAGCTCGATGCCGATTGATGGCAAAATGAAGAAACAGATGAAGACCTGTACCAGAAACGGCGTACCGCGAAACAGATCAATATAGAGCCCTGTTATGCCCGAAAGCCATCGATTGCCGCTCGCGCGAAGCACACCAAATATCAGGCCCACAATGACGCCTATGATCAGAGAGAGCAGGGATAGCGAAACGGTCATTCCAAGGCCCTTCAAAAGAATGGGCCAGAAATTCCATAAGCGTTCGACTTGAAACCAAAACATATGCTTTCCCTGTTATCTTTCCGGCATACGGTTGAACCGCGACCATGTCTCGGCGAGTGCCTTGAGGAGATAATAGATCAACAGAAATCCAGCCGCAGTCACAGCAAAGCCTTCGACAGGCATGAAGCGATCAAGCGCGATTTGCTGCCCGACACGGGTGAGCTCAACAACGGAAATCAACGAAAGAAGCGAGGAGTCTTTTACCAGCACGATTGCCTGACCAATCATTGGCGAAATTGTTGGTCGGACCGCTTGAGGCAGGACGACAAGCCTCATCCGTTGCAGATAGGTAAAGCCGGAGCTTAAAGCAGCTTCAAACTGTCCGCGCGGAATAGAAAGAATGCCTGAGCGAATAATCTCAGCCACATAAGCTCCGGAGTTCAGTGAAAGAGCTATAATGCCAATCACCATTTCAGGAAGGAGTATGCCAAGACGTGGCAGGCCAAAATACAGGAAGTAGAGTTGCGCAAGCAAAGGCGTGGCACGGATGAGGTCGATATAGGCAATGCCAATTCTGCGCAGCCAGCGCACAGGCTGAATGCTTAAAGCACAAGCGACGATGCCGATAATCAATGCACCGGTAAAGCCTGCAGCGGACAACATCAATGTATTCAGAAAACCCTGCCAGAGTTCAGGCAGATATTCCAATATGACTCTTATGTTTAGATTGCCAAACATGGTTCACCGGTAACACTCGGATTTTGATCGAAGGTGCAGGATGAAATGTTCCTGCACCTTCATTGATATTAGTGATCAGCCTGCCACTTGTTCGAATTAACCCAGTAATCGAGGTTTTCTTTTAAGCGACCATCAAGCTTGATGTTGTCAAGGAACAGGTTTGTCCAGATCATCAGATCCTGCGAGCCGTATCTGACGGCATAGGCAAGAGGTTCTGAGCTGAGCATTTCAGAAAATACTTCAAACGTACCTTCTGGATAGTTCTGAACCTGTGCAGCAACAGCTGTGTTATCATTCACCCCACACTGGGTCTGACCGGATGCAACCGCATCGAGAACCACTGTTCCACCACCCTTGAACGCCTTGACGGTGGCTTCAGGGAAAAACTTAGGCATGTTCTTTTCTGCAGTTGATCCGAGAATGACAGCAATAGTCGTTCCTGGCTTTTTGCAGTCTTCAACGCTCTTAAAGTCACCACTAGCAGCAGTGAAAGCGACTGAACCGACGTGAATCCATGGCTGGGTAAAAGCTACCTTCGTTGCGCGGCTCATGGTGGCTGTCATATCGGCTGCCAGAATGTCAGCTTTGCCTGAAAGAAGCGCCGGAATGAGGCCATCCCAATCGAAATCAAGATATGTAACCTTAACACCCATTTCCTTTGCCATAAGCTCGGTCAGGTCAATTGCGCTTCCTGCGCGGTTGCCATTCTTGTCCATAAAGGAATAAGGAGGGCCCTGTGTCTGAACAGCGACGCGCAACTCGCCACGGGCAATAATATCGTCAAGCGTTCCGGCATAAGCAGGTGTGGTCTGCGCCGCAGTTCCCATCAGCGCAATAAACATAGCTGACGCCATAAGCGCATTGATTTTTTTCATCATTTCTTGAGTTCTCCCTCATTTTGGCAACAGTAGTCCGTGTCCGCGCAAGGCGGCCAATTAGAATGGTCATTTTGTTGTTAGGTTAAGGAGCGGGTTTGTCGCTCTCTTCATCTTCCCATACGCCGCGTGGCAAACTCAGCCACTTGTTATGGGCTTTCATGACAACAAAAGTTTCGCTGCCCTGAATGACGCCGGGTTCAGCCAGGCCGGGGAGCAGTTCGCTCGTTACCCGGTATAGTTCTTCCATATCGCCTTCAAACAGCACTTCGCACAGAAGGTCGTACCGGCCAGTTACGATGCTGACCGACGTCACAAATGGCAGCTCGGACATCTTCCCGGCAATTTCATTCAGGCGCCCCTGCCCATTGGCATGAATACCTAAAATCGCCACTATAAGCTCAGGACGCTCCGAAACATTAACAACGCCCGCAATCCGGAAAAGCTTATTTTCGATCAAGTTTTTGAGGCGCGCGCGGATCGTCGGCGGGCTAAGTTCCAGACGTTCAGCAATCTGATTAGCACCATCGCGTGCATCATCTGACAGAAGCTTAACAAGCTTCCGATCAATTTTATCTAAAAGTGCACGCATTCCGTTGCCCCTTATTATTTTTATGAGGCATTGATATTTCAATATCGCGCATCTCGTCAACCTAAATTTTCCATTCGAAAAAAATGAAGGGCGGTATTTTGCGTTTCGAGTATTCAGCCGGTGTGCACCCATCTTTACTCATCGAACTCCACATTGCTATGGAATGTAGTGGAAAGCTCGCAAGGTGAATGCAACTGTCGGAATTCGCCCAAGCTCGCTACCCGTACATTGAGTGCAGAAATCACCGGCCGGTACAGTTTTGCCGTTAGCCGCCTGCCAAGGATGTCAGATGCGAATTCACAACAGCTCTATTAACGTTTGGGGTTGATATTGACAAAAATGGTCGTTTTTGACCTCTTCAAATCCTTTTAATGAAGGGGTGAGCGGCCCACTTTGAAGCAGCAGATGCCATCAGCGCGACTGGCCAAAGGATCACCTCACTTGAGTTTTGCTTGGTGAAGCTCCGTGCAATTTTGGACCTCCTGATTATTTTTTTGATCCAAATGTGCTACATTGCAGGCTGAAGGATGTTGCCAGACCGCGCTGTACTGCTGCCGCGATCACTTGCTATCTGCTGATTTTCTTTGGAGCGCGCTTACCTGTAACGGGGGCGTGCGCGAGGACTCGTCATTCTCATTCGTCATGCACGCAACTCTGAGTCTTAGAAAATAATCGCAATGTTGTACGTGCCACAGCCTGTACTGTGCGTCCAGTATTGTCTGTCCGACATCAACGCCCATGAGACCAAATTGTATTAATTGAGAAGAGAGGGTTTTCGGCTCATCATAGCTTTATCAAAGGACGCAAAGATGAGACAGAAACCCGTTCCCCAAACGTCTTCTGCGGAGAAGACGATCAAAGATATCCGTCGTGCCACGCGTAAACATTATTCGGCCGAGGATAAAATCCGTATTGTTCTGGAAGGTCTGCGCGGGGAAGACAGCATTGCTGCGATCTGCCGCCGCGAAGGGATTGCAGAGAGCCTGTATTATAGCTGGTCGAAGGAATTCCTTGAAGCTGGCAAGAAGCGCCTTGCAGGCGACACCGCCCGTTCTGCCACCAGCGACGAAGTAAAAGCGCTGCGTCGTGAAAGCCGTGACCTGAAGGAGGCATTAGCCGACGTCACCCTGGAAAACCGCCTGCTCAAAAAAAGCATGATCGGGGATGGGGGCGACGACGAATGAGATATCCCGCCACCGAAAAGCTTGAGATCATCCGGCTTGTGGAGCAGTCGCATTTGTCAGCCAGGCAAACTCTCGACAAGCTGGGCATTCCAAGGCCGACCTTCTATCGATGGTATAGTCGGTTCCTTGCCCACGGTGTCGAAGGACTGGAAGAGCGGACGTCCGCAGCTTCGCGGGTGTGGAATCGTATCCCTGACGATATCCGGGATCGCATCATCGCACTGGCGCTCGATCATGCCGACCTGTCACCGCGTGAACTGGCGGTGAAGTTCACTGATACGGAAAGTTATTTTGTATCAGAGGCTTCGGTCTATCGCTTACTCAAGGCTCACGACCTGATCACGTCGCCAGCCTATATTGTCATCAAGGCCAATGACGAGTTCAAGGACAAGACCACGAGGCCGAACGAGATGTGGCAAACCGACTTCACCTACCTGAAGGTCATCGGCTGGGGATGGTTTTACCTATCGACCATCCTCGACGATTATTCCCGTTACATCATCGCCTGGAAGCTGTGCACCAGCATGAAGGTGGATGACGTCACCGATACACTCGATCTTGCATTGGCCGCCTCAGGCTGTGACAAGGTCAAGGTTGAGCACCGGCCGCGTCTGCTGTCGGACAACGGTTCGTGTTACGTCGCCTCCGATCTCGGCGAATGGCTGGAGAAATACAAGATCGACCAGGTTCACGGCGCTCCCGGCCACCCGCAGACGCAAGGGAAAATCGAACGCTGGCACCAGACGCTGAAGAACCGCATCCTGCTTGAAAACTACTTCTTCAAGGAGGACCTCGAAGCCCAGATTGCAGCCTTCGTCGAGCATTACAATCATCGCCGTTACCATGAGAGCCTCGACAATCTCACTCCCGCCGACGTCTACTTCGGACGCGCACAGACCATCCTGCTCGAACGCGAAAGGATCAAACGAGACACCATCTGAAAACGCCGCTTGAACCACCAGGCCAAAGCCGCTTAAATCAAACCCCAAACCGAGCCGGAAACTCCAATCTTCAAAAACACAAATAGTCTCAAATCATTCGACGACGGACACCTTAAAGCTAAATATTAATCGAATGAATGCGCCCTTTTGCAACTAACTACATGCAAGAGGGCGCATAATACTATTTATTTAACACCTCGGGTCTGATAGCGCTCTCTTAAATTCCCAACAGCTTGTTGCATTGTTGATCATGATGCAGTCCAAGTGCCTGGAGTAAGAGATGGCTGCCGATACAATGCTGAAAAATATGGTGCGTGCCCTTCCTGTTTTTGCAGGTATGGAACCGCCAGCTTTCGATAAGCTGCTCGAGCAAGCCACACACAGATCAGTTCCGCAAGGCCGCACGGTTTTCCAGCAGGGCGAACAGGCCAAGCTGTTCTATATTCTGGTGCATGGTCGTCTGAAAGTAACCCAGGTCACTGCTGACGGACAGCAACTCATCGTTCGGGTGGTCAATCCCGGCGATCTGTTTGGCTTTGCGCTTGTGCTGGGACGCAAGGATTATCCCGGCACGCCTCTTGCACTGGTCGATAGCAGCGTTCTTGCATGGCCGATGGAGCTAATGACCGAATTTATGGCACGTCACCCGACGCTAGCCGTGAAGACCATGCAGATGATCGGTAGTCGTCTCGACGCTGCCCATTCGCGTATTCGCGAAATTTCGACACAGGAAGTCGAGCAGCGCGTTGCTCATGCGATCATCCGGCTTGCTGATGAAGCGGGTGTAAAAGAAGATAGCGGTATCCGCATCGATTTTCCCGTCTCGCGGCAGGACATTGCAGAATTGACCGGAACTACTTTGCACACAGTTTCGCGCATCATCAGCCAATGGCAGGGCAAAGGCTGGGTCGAAGGTGGCCGAAAATCCCTGATCGTGCGTGATCTGAGGCGCCTCAAGCACATTGCTGAAAGCGATATGTGAGTCTTATTCTCCACTATTTAAATCTATTTGATCTCAATCAAAGATATGAGTCTCGAGCCGTTCTAAATCTACATCAGCCTGGCGAATGGGCATCGTTGTGAAGTCGTCCAAGCCAGCTATGGAGATCAAACAGATGCGTAAATTTGCAATTTCGTTCGCCGCGGCAACTCTCAGCCTAATGATGGTGGCCCCCGTCATGGCTGAAAATATCGAAGTCCACATGCTTAATAAGGGCGCAGAAGGCGCAATGGTTTTCGAGCCTTCTTATATCAAGGCAAATCCCGGCGACACGATAACATTCATCCCTACTGATAAGGGGCACAATGTTGAGTCGATCAAAGGAATGATCCCAGAAGGCGTTGATGCTTTCAAAAGCAAGGTCAACGAAAATTACGTACTGACCGTCACAGAACCCGGCGCTTATTTCGTCAAATGCACACCGCATTATGCAATGGGTATGGTTGCACTGCTCGTTGTTGGCGACAATCCAGCAAATCTTGAAGGGATCGTTGCAGCCAAGAAGCCAAAGCCTGTGCAGGCAAGACTAGAGAAGGCAATTGCCAGCGCTCAGTAACAGACGGCTCTAAATTGCAGAAAACCGGTCAGGTGACGAGGATATTATGGCAATACAGGAAGGTCTGCTTGCTGCCCCCGCAGCTAAGCCCTCCGAACGGCGCGGCGCGATAGCGCGCGGTTTCAAAAAAACCGGACCGGCAATTTTTAGTGTCATTAAGCATGGAATAAGGACCCCATTTGAGGGGTTATCGGCATCCAAACGGGGGTCTGACTCAATCTTGATGATGTTTTAGATTCCACTGGGCTGGTTTTTCACGGAGAACCAGCGCCATGCGAGCCCAGTTTCGGCTTTCCGATCTGATCCCAGCCGAGCTGACCGTCAAGTCAGTGCACCACACATCCGATGCGATCGTCATCGCCGCATACGGTCAGTCCCCAGGTTGCAAGTGTCCCGAATGCGGTACGACCTCCCATCGCGTTCATAGCCGCTATCCTCGGATGATCGCCGATCTGCCGTGTGCGGGCCGAAGGATCGAATTGCATCTGACGGTCCGACGCTTCGTCTGCAATGTCGTCCATTGTCGCCGAAAGATTTTCGCCGAACGTTTCGGTGATGGCGTGATCCGACCGATGGCCCGCCGCACGGCACGCCTAGAGACCTTAGTTTACCATCTAGGGTGTTGTCACGTTAACTGGGCTACAGTTGCCTGCCTGACGGTTTGGGCGTAAATTTTGGCGATGCAGACATCA
>NZ_NNRK01000002.1 GCF_002252475.1 Brucella rhizosphaerae
GACAGCTATGCCCTCAAAGCTACAATCGGCTTCAGAACAAAATGGTGAGCGGATATCGTTCTATTTTGCTTCAACCAACGTAAGGAGCCAGACAGAGTCTGAGACTGCGCATAAATCATTGTGACATCGCAGCGGTGACGGCGGCCTTCCTTTGCTCTCATGCCTGACGCGTTGTCGGAAGCACTCGCCTGAGACGCTTTAATAATATTAATGAGACAAATGCCTATTAGGCAGCGCTCCTTATCCACGTATTTCCTGGTATCTTGCGTATGCGTCTGAGGTGACGCAATCCTTCCTTGGTGCGGGGGCACAAGGAAGGATTTTTTCGCCGTTATGTCCTAGCTTGCAGGACAGCCTAGTCAAACGGTCAGTGGGATAATGCAGGCGTGATCGACAAGAGCGAACAGAGAATTATGTGCCCCTATAAGCGCATTTATTGCGCGCCTCAATCGACTTTCCAGTATTTTGCGTGAGGAACAGAGGGGGCTTTTAGAATTAGCCGCTGATAGTGACGGACTGCCGAACAATAATGTTCTCAGACAGATTGCCGAGCCTGAGCTAAATATTGTTGCGGTCAATAATAATCTGGCGGATATGGACATAAAATAAGCGTCGGAATGGCCCCTGCATCCGACGCTAAATGTCTTGTCAAAATCATTTCCTGAACTATACGTCTCTGATTTTATAGTATTATTTAGTGCGTCTCATGTTAATCATGAATTGCAATAGCGCGTTTCAATAGACTAAGTTTAGTAATTTTCCTCTTGTGTGGCAATGGAAAATTTTTCTTATTATTAATTGTTTAGAAAAACCTGACAAATCGGGTTAGTATAAAGGCCTTAAAAATTTCCAAGTACTTAATTATTATATTGCAATGCTATTTACGACATTGGAAAATCCACAAAAAACGATCTTTCTATACATGAATTTTTGGGGCCTGAAAAGTTTGAACTCTCTTTATTGCTTGGCACTCATTTATGCCGGTTAAAAGAGGGGCGATTGCTGTCAGGGGCCGGTGGAATTAGCTTGGCCAGAATGGAAAGTGAATCATATTCGCCTCCGAATTCTAAGTAATTTTATAAGCTCAAGCTCTCATTTACGCCTAAGTTAAGGTTGCAATACCTATGACAGTCCACCATACCAGTTGTAATGAGAACCGACTTCTAAAGTCGCCACAATTCTGTCTTTAAGAATGGATGCTGTTTCCATTTGTTCATATTTCATCATCAAAAATTTATTATCAGTAATATATTATGAAGAGACTGATCCTTACCTCGCTGCTGCCTTCACTGCTTTTAATCGGTGCAATCTATCCAGCGTCTGCCGCTCAAAATGGGTTGCGCTCACCGACACAGGGCGTGCTCTGCGACCGATATGTATGCGCTAACGATAAAGGTGTTTCTCGTGCGCTAACCGAGCGGTACCTGGGTAAAAAAGTAGCAGACAAGATGTTCTCTCAAGGAGATTTCGATAAGACTGAGTTCACCTTCGCCAGTGGCATCTTCTGTGACGTGAAAGAACGGCTGTGCCGTGCTGATCGGTACTATGAGAATGGAAAGCGCTCTGGGGCGATATCGAAGAAGTATACAAAATTGCTGTTTGGTGAGTAGTCCCCTGAACACTACGCGGGCACAGACATACGGTAGTTGGCGGGAACACATCTGGAGAAGGTGAATCGCGCCCCGAGTTTACCGGAAACGTTTGGTTTAGGTTATGTGGCCATGGCTGGCTGGAAATTTCCGATGGGCTCCAGAAGACGCCGGTGGTTGAACCAGTTGACCCATTCATGTGCGGCGAACACCACATCTTCAAAGTTGGGTTCATCTGTTATCCGTCACGTTTGGCTTAACGCCGCAGAAACTGTCAGGACCGTTTCCAGCTATAGAGCCAGGCGTCTACCTTGGTACCGGTTGAGGCCAGAGGGAGTTGGCTGGAAAGCAATTGCGTTCGATGGAGGCCAATCTTTTCCAGCACCCGCAGGCTTGTGACATGTGCGGTCGCACAAGATGTAGAGATCAACGCAAGCCCAGATTGATCCGTAACCCAGTCCATCACAGCGATCCCAGTTTCCGTGGCCAAACCTTGCCCCCAATACGATGGGCCGAGGCCATAATGAATTTCAGCACTGCTTCCTTCGATAAACATGAGGAACATGCCAATCGGCTTTTTGTCCGCCCGATGGAGAATGGTCCAGACAAAGCGACTGCTGTTTAGCCAATTGATTTCGCCCCAAGCGTCAATGAACGTTTCGGTCTGGAATTGCGACGTGTGCGCCCTGCGCTGCAGATAGCGCGCGGCGTCTTCTCTGCCGGTGTATTCCTCAAACAATGCCGCAGCATGCGCACGGTAACTGGCCTGCAAAATCAGCCGGGGTGTTTCAAACATGAGGGGGGTATATCAGCCATTCGGGCACCGTGAAAATTCAACATGGGAGGGGGGCATGCTAAATCCCTCCTGAAATAACCGTCGATGAGAATACCAGACCAGCCAGTCAACCTCCATGGGGATAATGAGCAGTATGAAGCACTACCGGTATCAGCCGGTAGTGCTTCAGTGCCCGTTCGACTTTCGCGTGTCTGCGGTAACAAATCTTGTTCCGACCCCTATAAGATGATGAAAGGCGAGCTCGGGTTGCGTATGCGCTCTACTCACTTGCGCTCACCAAGCCAGCCTGCGGCCGTCTCTGCCCATTCGGGTGACAATCACTCTCGCAAGATGAAGAGGGACGGGTGCAATCAGCCGTTAATGCCCACCACGAGGCAAGGGGACAGCAGCGAAGGGCAACTGCCCCTTACTGGATAGAGCAGAACCGTTGCGCGAAAAAGGGAAAACCGGAGAAAACACCATGACCGTTTACACAGACACCGCCCGTTTCGACACAGGCCGCGCCATGACCGAGGATGAAATGCGCAAAGTCGCGCCGTCGATCTTTGCCGTCACTGCCCATGAAAGCCGTTCGGAACGGTTTAAAGCGATCCCGACAATTGACCTGTTACGCGCACTGACAAAGGAGGGCTTTGTGCCGGTTGGTGCCAAGCAGTCGCGTTCGCGGATCGAAGGCAAGGCCGAGTTTACAAAACACCTTATTCGCCTGCGCCGCATCGATGACGGCAAAAGCTATTCCGTGGGTGACAATGTTTGCGAAATCCTGCTGAAAAACGCCAATGACGGCACAAGCGCCTATGAACTGATGGCGGGATTGTTTCGCATCCGTTGCCTGAATTCACTGGTGGCTCAGGTTGGCACACTGGAAGCAATAAAGGTCAGGCATTCCGGCGATGTAGCGGGGAAGGTGATCGAAGGCACTTACACCGTTTTGAACGAGGCCGAAAAGGTTCTGGCCGCCCCGCAAGATTGGTCTGGCATTAAGTTGAACTGTGAAGAGCAAGCGATTTTCGCCAATGCGGCGCATATGTTGCGCTTTGGCGATGCAGACGGCGAAACCAGCACATCAATCAAGCCGGAACAGCTTCTCATTCCGCGCCGCTATGATGACAAGGCCAATGATCTCTGGACGACTTTCAACGTTATTCAGGAGAATACGATAAAGGGCGGCTTGCGTGGCGTGAGCCGTGATGAGTTTGGCCGTCCGCGCCGTGCAAAATCTCGCGCCGTTAATGGCATCGATCAGGATATCAAGCTCAACAAAGCTTTGTGGACGCTCTCGCAAAGAATGGCCGAGCTTAAAGCCTAAATCACGTTGGTCGGAGCAATCCGGCCAGCCCACATTCACTTCAACCGGACAAATTTGATGAAAACCATTTTGCTTATGACCGTATTTGCCGCTTCGCTCTCAGCCTGCCAGACCAGCTCCCGTATACCAGCCAGCGAGGCCATGACGGCCAGTCTGCCACAGGAGAATCTTTGCACGCAAAACGGTTTTAAGCTTTCCAGAAAAGGCCTGATTTATTGCATTATGCCAACGTAAACGGTAAAAAACGCGGGAAAAACAGATCAGACGGCCAATCTTTTAAATATTTCTAATTCATTCGCTCTCAGGATTGAGCGGACAGGTTCAGATAAACCGGATAAACAGTTACCGGCCATAAATTGAATGCCGTGAGACAGAGCTTTGAGAGCTAGAGCAGCCGCTCCGATGCAGCCGGAGCAATTAGGGAGGATAAGCCACCCTAACCGAGGCAACGGCTTTGCTTTCAATTCGGAGGTCAATGCTGTGTGGTTTATACCCATGAGCATTACCCTTAAATGGAAAAGAACCCGGAACAGCTGCACACTGGAAATCCGAGTTCATTTCTGGTCTTAAGGAAAGGGGAGGCAGGGTAAAACCTGTCTTCCACTCCGAACCTTATATAACAGTTCTCAGCAGAGATTTAAAGACTGATGTTTTGCCGGTAGGGCAGGGCGCATGTGTGCCATCAAGGCCGGATCGACCGGCCAGAATGTCATTATGAAGGGGGCTTGCGCCGCCCCTCTCAAACACCCTCCCATGAAAGGGGTTCCCCCTTTCAAACTACCCTCCTCATACGAACCCGCCGCCTACGGCGGCGTGGTTCTCTCTCTTTGAAGTCCAAGGATAATCACCACGCTCACCGCAATCGGCAACGGCCATAAACAGCGACAGATTGATGACTTGCTGCCTAGGAACCTTATGGGCAGGTACGATATGAAAACTATAGCTTGAGCAACGGAAGTGGGGCATATGGTAGGAACATGCATCATTTTTGACTTAGATGGAACGCTCGTCGATAGCGAGATCCTCAGCAATCAAGCATTTGTTGATCTTGTCCCTGAAATAAACGAGCCCGCAGAGCAACTGGTAAACCGGTATCGGGGAAAAAAGCTTGCAGATATCCTTTATGACCTTGAAGAACGAATTGGCAAGAAACTGCCAGACACATTTGAAACGAGCTATCGAGAACGTGTAGCAATACTTTTCGCTCAACACCTCAAACCCATGCCTGGGGTTATTGCTATGCTGGAGGTGTTAGACCGGCCAAAGTGCATCGCCTCAAGTGGACCTCCGCAAAAGATTGCCCAAGCTTTGAAAGTGAGCGGCTTGGCACGTTATTTTGGCTCAAGCATTTATAGTTCATACGCCATCGGAAGTTGGAAACCTGAACCGGGACTCTTTTTACATGCCGCCCAAAGCATGGGGTTTGCGCCCAGTAACTGCATTGTGGTCGAAGATAGCAACGTTGGCATTAAAGCTGCAATCGCGGCAGGAATGAGAGCGTTGCACTACGCTCCCTATGTCGCTGAAAAGGTTGAAAATAGAGCTATTGCATTCAGTCAGATGGCCCTACTCCCAGAGCTAATTAAATCCCTGGAGGCTTCATCCTGACACAGGGCGAGGTAGCAATAAAACACCGGTTACTTTAAACATCGTATTTTTCCTTCAATTCCTGAAGCACAGTACCGGCCAGACGATCCAGTGCCGCAATGACCGGCGGGCGCAACAGGTAGCCGTCAGAGCGAATATTAAGCGGGTCTTTCATCATGCGCACCCGATCAATTGTGTTTTGTGCGATTTTCAAAAGAACCCGCTTTGACGGTCCGGTTCTGGCCGGTGACGTTGCTGAATGCAGATTAATGGCCTGCTCATCAAAACGCTTTGAGATCAGGAGCAGGATATCTTCTATCTGGCATCCGATCTTGCGCGCCAGGGCATCAGCCGCTGCATAATGCGTTTCGTGAAGCGCAAAGGTGAAAGGCAGGCTGACATAGACCGTGCTGCGCTTTTGGACAGAGGACTGAACAGGCGGAGCAGGGGGGCTTGGTTGCGTCACTGGCGCTGTGGCGGGCAGTTTAACTGAACGCGCTATATCGAATTTTGCCTTAAGATCGCTCGTCGGCTTTTTCAGGTCATTCATTGCATGGCCTCAATGTTTTTGAGGGTCGAGATTGCTGTCTGCAAATCTGCCTCAAGCGCTGTCTTCACAAACGCATTGCGCATAACGTGTTCTTCCTGAAGCTCATGCAGGAAGATGGTTCCCTGATCGAGCGTGTCAAAGCCGTTGCGGGCTGGAACGTAGAAGCTCGCCAGCATTTCCTCTTCATAGATCGCGTTCAGGATGCTCTTTTGTTTCGTGGTCAGGCGAGCGTTTTGTGTCCAGTCATTGAGCAGCAATACGGCCTTGGGCGCGGTTTCGCCGTTGGCTTCCAATGCGCTGCGCAATTGTTTGTAAAGCCCCACGGTTGCCAGTTGCGATTCATATTCCTTGACGCTTGGTCGGAAAGGAACAACCACCCGATCCGCCGCCGTCAACACGAACCGCGTCATATCTTCATGGCGTCCGGCCGTATCAATGATGACATAATCAAGCTGCGCGGATTCCGCCTGTTCAAAGGCGGCAAGCAGCGTGTGTTCATTAAGGCAAGTGAAGCAGGTAAAACGTGCGGCCAATGCCGGATATTTCCCGATCACGCGGCGATGAAACATCGCGGACGAGCCTTGGCTGTCTGTTTCGATCAGCAGGACGGTTGTCTTGTCTGGAAGCGTGAGGACAGCATTGATCAGCAGCCATGACAGGGTTGATTTTCCAACGCCGCCCTTTTGTCCGACGAGGGCAATTTTGAGCATTATGTGCTCCAAAGAATTTGGGACTGAAAAACGATCATCTGGACGGTGGCTTGTGTGCCCAGATGATCGATGGAGGAAATATGGAAAGCCAACTTACACGAGGAGAAATACATAGTCAGATGTTTGCTGACTTAGTCATCTTTGAAATTATTCAATGTATTATATGACTGAGTGTAAGCGATATAAGCAGATGCTAAAATCCCAACATGTTGTGCTATCTGGTTATTTCTCATCCTAACAATAATTTGGATGATGTTTAACGCTACATACAACGTGTGTAAGCAATCGAATGTGCAACTGTTCGAACATCTGAACATCTGAACATCTGAACATCTGAACATCTGAACATCTGAACAGACAGACATTCGGTTCGTGTGATGTGTGCTTGTTTATAACCGTCGGTGATATGCATCGACTTTGGCGGAGTATGCGCTGTTGCCAGCCGTCAGGCTGGCCAAAGGCGGAGCCGGACCGCGTAATCGAATAACGCTGTAGGTTCGGTGTAGCCTTTCTTCAGAAGACCCTGAATTTTCAATTTCGACGGCAGAGCCGGCTGGTTCTGTTGGGCGCGGTGTTTTAGCTCGCTCTTACTTGGCGATGTTGAGGCTGTGAGGTGGTGGTATTGATGGGTGAACGAATGGTCTGTGAAGCAGGAAATGTAACTTGTCAGCGTTACACTCGACAACCCACCCATCCCGCCGCTTAAGTCGCGACGAAACTGCGCAGATCGTGCGCGATTTTAAGGACGGATTGAGTATTGCGGCTATCGCTCGCAAGCATGGTATTGCGCGGCCTACCGTCTATCGCGCTCTTGAGAATGGCAGTGCATCGCGGGCAGGGGCAGCCAATGACGTGCGGGTCTATTCACGGCTGAGCGTTGAGGACCATGCAGCGCTGAAGGCAGTCGCCGAGACACGCGGCCTGACGATTTCAGCGCTGTCGCGCAGTGTGTTGCGTCGGGCAGCGGGGTTCTTTGATGCCGATCCGGAAGTTGCTAAAGCCGCTTTGGCCCTCTCCAGAGAGCTAAAAAAGATCGGCAGTAATCTCAATCAGGTAGTCTATCAGATCAATCGTGAGCCGCTGTTGCAGGGTCGGGCGGCTCCGCAGCCCAGGCATTTGACCGAAATCCGCGCCATGCAGCGTACTATCCTGAGTGCTGCCGACAAGGTCGATACGCTTTTGGTACATGCCGGCCGTCGCCGTCTGACGACTATTGAAGAGCTTCTACGTGCTGACGGGGACCACGCGTAATGTGCTCCGCATCGGTCTTTGGCACCAATCGCTATGAATATTTCAAGAATGTGGGCGGCATCAGTCATGCGCCAACCTTCAATCGGGGTGGTTCGAAGACGACCAGTGCCTTGTCGCGCTATACCCGGAATGTGCAGCACCTGCCACAAGTCATGTTCAAAGCGGTCAAGTCTGGCTACTGCAGCGGCTTTATCGGCCTGTCGGCACAGTTGAATTATGTGCTTGGCAAGGCTGATCGGGTGATTGATCCAGGTGGCGAGTTTGACGGTGAAGATCATGTTGCGCCAACCGACAGCCAGAGCCTAGCATCGCGTTGGGCCGATAGCTGGAAGAAGTCGGCTGAAAACGGCAAACACACGTTGCACATGGTCGCAAGCTTTCCGGAAGGAACACCGGAAGGTGCCGTTGAATGCATCATCCGCGATACCTGCGAAGAGCTGCTTTCGCAGGGGCGCAACCGGTTTGAATATGTCGCGGCCATCCATACCGACACCGATAATCCGCACGGCCACATCATCGTCAATCGGCGCAATGCCGAAGGCGAATGGTTTTATCTCGCGCGGGATGGAGAGTTTCATTACGACCTGTTCAAAGACACCCTCGTTAGGCACGCTCAGACCTGCGGGATTGAACTCAACAATTCATCGCGCCTGTCACGCGGGCTTGGTGATTATGCGCTGGACAGCAATCCGAAAGAAGCAATGCGTGGGCTGGAGGGCTCTGTCCTCGACTTTGGTTCGGCCGCCTACAAGCATCAGGAAAAGGGTTCAGACAGCTTTTACGTGACGCTTCAAACCCGCTTTGGCGAGCGCACGATCTGGGGCGTCGGTCTGGCGTCGGTTCTGGAGGACAGCGGTGCACAGCGCGGCGACAGGATCCGCATTCGCCACGAAGGCAAACGGTCAGTTCAGGTTCCGACCCGTGACGGTCAGACCATCACAACCCACCGCAATGACTGGCGGATTGATTTTGCTGGCGAGGAATACGGCAGCTTTGATCGAGAGACAGCACCAACCCCAACAGAAAATGAACAGAACGCCGCTGATAACCGCCACGACCTCATCATGAGCGAAGCAGGGCGCTATCGCCGGTTTGCGGATTTTTGCAAGGGCGCGCACATCGCCCTTGGGGTGGCGCTCAGTGCGGCCAGTGAAGCCTTGCGCAATGGACACAGCGTTGAAGATTTAAACAATTTTAAGGAGGATATTATGAGTGAGGATATCAATCTCAGTGAAGCGGATATTGCCCGCGACAGCGATGCGCTGTTCTCAAGCATCGAGCACGCACGTGAGCAGCTCGGTGCTGTTTGGGAGCATTTGCCGAATATACCGGATACAGAGCGCCCGGCCGTCGAAGAGCGCTATTTTAACGCGGTCGGCAATATGGATCGGTTGCTTGTGGGAGAGCGGCGCCGTGAATTTGTCGAGAAGGCCGAAGGCTCGGTTTACTCCGATGAACATCGTCATAAACTGGCTCGACAAATGCCCGCTCGCAGTTTGCAGCGCCTTGAGCAGTACGGCATCTCGCGGGACGAATTTACAGCCCGCACCAATATTGAGGCCTGTTCTTATGCGCTGGAATCGTACTGGATTGAGCGGGATGCAATAGCCGTAGCAGTGCATTGGAATTTAGATATGAACACGGAAGTGGGCAGGGATGACGGATACAAGCTTGTCGGCGAACTTTATAGCGATCTTATCCATGACTTAGGCGAGACAGAAACGCTCATTCACGATGTTGGGGATATTGAAGCTCACTATGAGGATGATCCCGCAGACGTGGAAATTCTGCACGAAATTCGCGACCTTGCCAAGAACGACACGCTGACGTTCGAGGAAAGCCGGACCCTTATTGAAGGCTTGAATGAGGTGCTTGGCAAAGACGGCATGAGAGATCTTCAGAATGCTAATGCAGAAGTGTTCCAGAAGGCCGGTCTTGAGATCGATCAGCGAGAAGCCTTGTCGATTGCACAATCCTATTGCGAGGCAATGAGCCAGCACGGCTACGACATGGATGCATCAGAACAGGCGATTGCCCGCGAGAGCCAGCTTCTTGACCTCAATGAAAAGATTGCAGAGCTGGAGAATGAGCGCGTTGTCGGCGAGAAGGCTATCGAAGAGGAACTGAACGAGCGTGACGGTTACGGACTCTAACCAGCAGGAGGTATCTGGCAATGATTAATGCACAGGATAACAAGAAGCAGGTTTTGTCGGCCGCATTCATGTTCGTCACCGGCGCGCTGTTTGGCTACATTCTGGCGCTGATGGTTTTAAGCGTGTGGCATAAGAACTGGCATATTGGCCCGTTCTTCCTTCTGGTCAATTTTATCACTCTGTACAAAGCCCATTACACGGAATGGCTGGTATCATCACTGATGGTCCTGATGCCGGGGATCGGCGGCGTTATGCTCAGTGCGCGGTTGCTTGAACCCAATCTGACCGCCTTCGGGACGACGCACTGGCAAACAAAACCCGACATGAAGAAGAGCCAGTTCTTTGCCAATCCGGCAACGGGATTCCTGTTGGGGAAAACTGGCAAGCCGGAAGGCAAGGGCAAGCACATCGTTTCAGCAAAGTTTCCGCATTGCCTGCTGGTTGCCCCAACCGGCGCCGGTAAAACGGTCGGTTTCGTAATCCCGAACCTTTTGACCTATCTTGGCAGTGCGGTTGTCCTGGACGTCAAGGGGGAGTGTTTTGAGAAGACAGCGCGGTTTCGCGAGAACATGGGCCATACGGTTTATCGCTTTGGCCCGCGAGACTTTGACATGCCAAGCCATCGTTTTAACCCGCTGCACCGCATATCAAAACTCACCAATCCCGCGCAGCGCATGGCTGAAATTGACAAACTGGCAACATTGTTTCTGCAAGCCGAAAGCTCTCAGGCAGCAAGCTTTCTTCCGAACAGCAAGGACGTGTTTATCGCCTGTGCGATACTGGCCTATGAGCAGGGTAATTTTACACTCGGCCATATTTATAAACTGGCCTATGGCGGCGAGCTGGACAACACGAACAAATTCAAGCGCTATGCCAGACAGGTTCAGGATCACAGTGCCAAACTTTTGTTTCAGAAGCTCTCAAACACATCCAAGGACACCTTAAGCGCCTATCTTTCGGTCCTGAGCTCCAGTGGGTTTTCGCCATGGGCGAACCCACATACTTGCGCTGTCACGGCTCAAAATGATTTTGATTTTCGAACCTTTCGCGCCAGGCCACAGACGGTGTATTTTACCGTGCCCTATGATGATTTGAGAACAATATCGCCTTTGGTGCGTATGTTCTTCTCCGAAATCATCGCATCATTGCAGGCGAAGGAACCGGGCGCGAACGAACCTTTTCCGGTTATGATCCTGCTCGATGAATTCCAGCGTATCGGCAAAATGCCGATCATCGTTGATAGCCTGTCGTTGCTTCGCTCCTATGGCGGAAATGTTGCTATTGTCACGCAATCCATTCCAGACATTGACCGCATTTATGGCATCGATGACCGCAAAGCCATTCAGGCGAACAGCGGTATCAAGCTCTATCTGACGCCAAGTGAAGAGGACACGATCGGGGAACTATCGGATTCCGTTGGCACAACCACCAAGAAGGTCACCACCAAATCCCGTTCCATCAAAGAAAAGAAAGAGGCAGCCAAAAGTCGGGTAGCGAAACAAAAATCAGAAGGGGAGAAAGAAACGTTACAGCCAAAAAATATCAGGGTGGATGCTAACGTCAGGGGAGTTGAAGCCGTTTCGTATAATGTTGTTGATTTAATGCGACTGGCTAAACTGACAAACTAGTATTATTAAAAATCGTATCGGATAGAATTTGTGAATAATAGATATGATAATAACTCCAGCGAGTTTATTGTATCACAATTTATAGTAACGGAAATTATAGTGTTCTTGCTGAATGCAATCGGTGATTTATTTGGTGTTGCCATTCTGGCCACTTTCAAAGTTATCATGGGTCTTTCTTTTGTCACGCTGATATCATGGCTGGCAAATAGTTATTGGGCAGAAATTATTGAGTTTTCGATTTAAGGGAGTTTTGGCCCGTTACGCTTGCTTTAAGCTGGTTGTACTGTTGGCCAGCGCCAGACGGAAATTTGCCCATCTGCGATCATAAGGGGGGTAAAGGCCGGTGAAGGCAAAGCGACCAAATCCCATGCCGATAATCAACACCAATGCAGCGGCAATAGTGGCACCGCTCTCGGACTGGTTCCGCATCATTCTATTCCCTGATATTTGAAGCCGCCTGAAGCATTTTGCGGAATTCGGCGAAAGCTGGTGTGGAAAAGCCGGGGCGGCAGGCCAAGTGCGTGTCTACATTCATCAGGGAATGTTCTTTAACCGCTCCCAGATGCTGTATGAGGTTTACAACGCTGCGCGGCATAATGCTGACGCACGAACCAGCGGCGGTGCAGGCGAACATTGCATGATAGGATTTTACTTCCTGAACCGCGAAACGCTCCTGCCGTGAGCCAAGACCGTTCAACCATTCCTCGGCCAGCATGCGATAGGTGCAACCGGGTGCAAAGGCTGCCAGCGCCTTTGGTTGAATGTCGTCTGCGCAACGCACGTCAGGGTGTTCTGCCGGTAGAAGAAGGACAAGCTCTTCCCGAAAGATAGGTGTCAGGTCCAGCTCTCTTGGGTCAAGCCACCATTCTCCGGAAGGCACTGCAATCAGTGCGCCGTCTATGTGATGCGCAAGCAGTGCGTCAACGAGCTGCCGCGTGGGTGCCGTTGACAGATCAAGTGTTACCTGCGGCCAATGTCTGTTGTAACTGGCAAGTGGTAGTGGCAGCCGGCTTGCGACTGTGCTTTCCATCGAGCCGATACGCAACCTGCCTGATGGTTCTGCTGGATTGACCACCTGCTGCGCTTCCTCCGCCAGATTGAGAATCCGATCTGCATAACCCAGATAGAGATCACCTTCCTTGGTCAGTGACATACGTTTTCTATCGCGCTGAAACAGCGCCACGCCTATCTCGGCTTCCAGCTGTTGAATGCGCGTCGTTACATTTGAAGGAACACGACCAAGCAGATCTGCCGCTCGGGTAACACTCTGCTCCTGGGCCACAGTGCGGAACATCGAAAGTGTTGCGAGATCCATCGTAAAATTCTCCATTGCAGAATGTATGGGAATATGTATTCTCTTTATAAGAATGAAAGTCAAGATTGGTTCTCGTATAAAGAACTGTGAGCGACTGGATCTGCATATGGTTTGGGAGCGCTTCCGGCGGTTCGATCTGAACGGGAACAGCTCTGGCAATCAGGGGAGCGAGAATGGACGTGCTCAAAAAGCTTGGAATCGAATTGCCCATCATTCAGGCGCCGATGGCTGGTGTATCAACGCCTGCGCTGGCTGCAGAAGTATCGAATGCTGGTGGTTTGGGTTCCATAGGCGTGGGCGCTACTGATGCCGCTGGCGCTAAAGCCATGATTTCAGAACTGCAAAGCAAAACAGATCGCGCTTTTAATGTGAATGTCTTTGCACACAGACCGGCAAAGTTGGACCCCGCACGGGAAGCCGCCTGGTTAAAATCGCTCACGCCGTATTTCAATGAGTTTGATGCGGATGCTCCAAAAGAGTTGCGTGTGATATACAAAAGTTTCATCGATGATGCCGATCTTCTATCCGTGCTGATTGAATCCAGACCCGCTGTTGTCAGTCTGCATTTCGGTTTGCCGCCCACTGAAGTCATTTCCACTCTGAAAGCTGCGGGCATAACGTTGTTGGCAACGGCAACCAGCCTTGATGAGGCTCGCAAGATAGAAGCTTCGGGGATTGACTGCATTGTTGCGCAGGGAATAGAGGCCGGCGGGCACCGTGGGATATTCGATCCGCAGGCGCTCGATGATGGTTTGGGAACCTTTGCGCTAACAAGGTTGCTAGCACGTCAATGCCGCCTGCCAGTTATCGCTGCAGGTGGGATAATGGATGGTGCGGGCATCGCAGCCGCGCTCGATTTAGGTGCAGTAGCTGCTCAACTTGGCACTGCTTTTATTGGCTGCCCTGAGTCAGCTGCGAATGCGGCCTACCGTCAAGCGCTGTTCGGTTCTTCAAGCCATCATACTCGCCTGACCAAGCTCATCTCCGGCCGCCCTGCGCGCGCACTGCCCAATCGGTTCATGGCGTTGCACGCAGAGTTATCAAACGAGCAGCTGCCAGATTATCCGATAGCGTATGATGCTGGAAAGGCTCTTCATGCTGCAGCCACAGCCAAAGGCGAGCACGGCTTCGGTGCTTACTGGGCAGGGCAGGGCGCTCCGCTTGCACGTACCCTCCCTGCTCGGGAGCTTGTAGCAACGCTGGCACGTGAATTGGCAATAATGCGTAAGGATGCAAGAGGGCTGTCAGAGCCATAAACTTCTGAGCGGCAGAAAGTAGAATCTTCCTGCCGCCCCGAGCATTAAATCCTTTAACTTCAAACCAGCTTGGCAACCTTCCGCAGAACATCGGAAAATTGCGCGTCATTCTCATGCGGAGCGCGTTTTGTTTGCCAGCAAACCAGTCCATCCGGACGAACCAGCGACGCACCAACGGCTCCTGTTCCGTAAGCTTCAGCAAATTGCCTGGTGTCGCTGATAATCACATCTTTTCCCACATGGCAGATATCGAATTGGAAACCCAACTCGCCTCTGACGATTTCCGCCGCTGCCACCCATTGTGGGCTTTCAGTCATAAGGGTGTAACTATTCGCGAAAAGATCGACTGTTGATTGGCTCCTGTCGGCTTTGATCCAAAGATGCGGCGCCCGCACACCCGGTTGTCCAGCCCACACCTCGGGATGTGCTGCCGCTGGCAGTGTATTACTTGCTCCCATGATGATTTCTGAACGATGAAGCTGGCCAAGCTCCATTGCGTTGTCGTCAAAAAGCGGTTCTCCCTGGAGAGCATGATCAACATAACGAGCATAATCAGGACGTGCAAAAGTTTGCTGGTGACGCAGCCAACCAACTGGTTGTCGCTCGTCAGAATAGCTGTCGAGCAGAGACGGAGTGGATGATCCGTCCAATACAAGGCGGAGTTTCCACGCAAGATTCCAGACGTCGTCGATACCGGTATTCGCACCAAACCCACCGCGTGTTGGCGGCAACTGATGTGCTGCGTCACCTGCGAGAAAAATGCGCCCTTTAGAATAGGTATCAGCGATACAGCCAGCCATTTCCCACGTACCGGAGGTGATGATTTCAAATGGCAGATCGGCACCAAGAGCCCGACGGATATCAGCTTCGTATGCTGCGGAAGGCTTCACCGCACCGCCATAGAACATCAATACCCAGCGCCCATCGCCATAGGTCGTAAGAAACGCCCTGAAATCATCTTGTTCAATCTCGAACTGCTGGAAACCACACTCCAGATAAATATCAGCGGCCGGACAATTGAACAGAACGGAGCGGACATTCGCGATATGTCCGACACCATGACGTTGAATGCCGAGCGTTTCCCGGACGGTACTCTCTGCGCCATCTGCCGCAATCATATAGGCTGCAGACAGGGTATATTCTTCGTTCGTCTTCCGGTCGCGAACCAGCACACTCACGCCATTTTCTGTTTCTTCAAACGCAATCAATTCTGTGCCGAGACGAAGTTCGGCACCAAGTTCGGATGCACGGTTGCGCAAAATAGGTTCAAGTTTGTCTTGTGCGAAGGCGGCTGTTCCAGCGGGTGAAAGTGCCCGCTCTGGACCCTCTTCCATTGGTTTTCTGGTAGGGGTCCACTTCTGCGCTTCTTCTTTCAGGCTGCTTGAGAGGCTTTCAGCACGCGCGCGTCGTAGTCGAAAACTCGGATCTGCCACAGGTATCTGATCGGCAATGCCGATGGCTCGGTAAAATTCAAGCGTGTGTTCGGTAAATCCTATGGCACGAGGATGCAGCGCGCTTCCAATATGTTTTTCAATAATTGTGGTCTTTACGCCGCGCCAGGCCAGGAAGGCAGCTGCGGAGAGGCCGACAAGACTGCCGCCGATAATAAGCACTTGTGTGTCGTGCATAGTGTTTGTCCTTTTCGGATTGGCTTGCGCCATGGTGCAAAGGACGGATGCGGTGCTACGAAAGTGACGTATCTGAACGGCACGGACGGAGCAGACGCATAGCGTCCGGTTTCCGTCGTGGTCCGCGGCCCAAGGGCTGGATTGTGGTCAATGGCATTGCACCATCGACTGACCGGGGCTCACCAAAAGACCGGTCCACCATTTTCGACAAAGCAGCAAATAGGCATTCACTTTAATCAGCGCAAGAGGAGCACCATCACATCTACGCTACATGCGATGTGCTGGTGTTTCATCTGACAACGAGCTTCGCGCCTTGGTGGAGATCAGGCCATTTCCTTCAGGATCGCGCGGATGGGCAGCGGCGCAGTACCCAAATACCCCGCAATCATCCGCGTGATATGTTCCACGATTTCGTTCTCATCGGAAAGGGAATGCCCGCAATCATTGAGCACGATAGCATGGGTTAAGGTCTCAACGGTGGTGACGCAAATAAATGCGGCTGTGTCCAGGTCTTTGAGTTGGATATCGTCCTGACATTGTTCGAGATAATGCCGAACCAGATGCAGCGTATCCTTGCGGATTGCTTCCACCTCCGCAAGTTTTCCTATGCGGGGGACTTCTTCCTTAAATATGCGGTGCAACTCAGGGTCAACCCGATGCGCAGCAATCATTGCACGAATAAGTTCTCGCATGGCGTTATTCAGATCGTCCGATGCGCATTCCTGCATAGCGTTTTCCAGGAGTGCCAGAATTTCACGATTGTGCCTTGCGACGAGCGCGGCCACCAACGACTCCTTGTTGGGAAAATACTGGTAGAGCGAGCCGATACTCACGCCCGCGACTGCGGCGACGCGATTTGTACTGGTTCGGGCATATCCTTCACGCACCAAAACGCGAGCAGTGGCATCGAGTATCGCTTCGACGGTCATTCTAGACCTTTCTTGCGATGCAGATTTTCTGGGGTTTGTGGGGCTCGGCATAGCCATATCGTCGATTTCCTAATGCGAGTAGACAATGTGAGTTATTACTCACATATTTGATAGAACTCGTCAATTACGATGAATGTTAGGCATAAAATCATGATTAAGATCAGAAAACCAGAATCTAACAGTTAAAACAGAGATTAGAAAATAGAGTTGTATAATACCATGAAGATGATCAATGGAACGTTGCTTGCTGCTGTGATGATAGTCGGCGCTGGTTGTGTCAGTTCTGTACAGAAAAATACGGAAATTTCTGCATCAGAATGTCTGCGCGCTAATCATAATGTGGCGCTCAATAAAAAATGCAATGCACTTAAGCTTGGCTGGAAGGGCGCAAGCGGCAGCGATTTTATCATTCGCCAGTGATTCATCGATAGCACCGGAAGAAAATGCTGGAATGCGGCTGCTAGTCTTTCGGCAGTTGTCTTGAATGCCACTGCACTTCGGGGATCGCCTTGCCAATAGAATAACTGAAGTTTGTTATTGTCATCGCTTTGGTATCGACCTGACATTGAAAGTCGATCGAATACCATTTCGCCCGACTGCGAAAAGCTCCGTCGCGGATAGTGAAGCTTGTGTCGGAAACCACGCCGGCGCTCGGGGCAAGCATATCGGGAAAAGTACCGGGTCTTTGGTGCCGAACCTGCTCCAGCGCCTCGATCCCGCAAATCTGCACAATTCGGTCTCGCGGAGGGAGCTTGCCGATTGCTTGCTTCACGCGCGGATCTGAGAGGGTCTCTTTTGAATAGATTTGGCGCGCAGGTGTGAGTTTGGGCGTCACTTCGCTTGGCTTGTCAGCTGCAACGGTTGGAGTTCGCGATGCCTGTGCCTGTGCCGTTGTTTTGGTTGCGGCGGTCATGCCTTCATCTTCAGTGTGAAGTTCAGTTTCAGATTGAGCATTATTATCGGACTTTTGAAGAACTTTGCTCTCTTCTTTCGCTACCGGATGGGGATTGTCAGGTACTATCGGCGGCTCGGAACTTTCCGTCTGGGCGGGTGGCTTTTTTTCAGTCGAAGCGGATTCGAAAGCCTGAGCCGGCGGCTTAGCGTCCGTATTCGACTTGCTGTCTGATGTGTCTTCGCTTGGTTTTGGAGGAACCAGTTCCACATTAACGCTTTGATCTTCAGCAGGTGGCGACACGTTATGGATGCGATAGAGAAGAAGGAATGCAAAAATCAGATGAAGACCGATGGAGGCGGGGATTCCCCACCCGGCTTCTTCAAATAATTTTTTGGCCAATTGCTGCATGTGCTGAAATGATCGGTTTCCACATATCGACATTAAGGGCTTGTGCAACAGTCAACAAGAGGGTTGCAAGACAACTCACTCGCAGATTTTAGGGTTGGTCAGTTTTTGATGGCACGTTCATAGTAGACTTGCAGCCTCATATAATGTTGAGATTGCCGTCAGAAATCGAGGCGCGAAGGATACCTGTTTACAGACATTGGTGGATAATTATTGCAGTGATATATTACGATCGGCTATAAACACTGGGCAGGACATGCGCTAATCTGCAACACTTGCCAAAACAATATTTTGGTCAAGAGAATGTCACTTTCTTATTTTGATTAATTTGCGTAGTTGCGTACGCCAGAAGCGGTCACAAGAGCCGCTGTGCAAAGTCCGACGATAGACAATACCTGATCATATTCGGGTGTCTCGCCTAACGCGTACAAGTGCCCGGCGATGCGCGACCTTTGGTCAGTGAGTATTTAAAATGAGCCACGGTATTGATGGTGCTGGGTTGGATAAAATTACAGCGGTAAACGACGAAAGTGACGCAAACGGAAGCGAACTGGGTGTGAGCATTACGCCCCGTAGTTCAAGCGCTTCTGCGGCACCTCAGCAGATTTTGTTTGGCGCGGATTTCGCACAGGCTGGTCAACCCGGCGAGCGGCTTGATATCTTTTTTGAAAAACTTGCCGAAAAGTTTGCAGGCTCCATTGCCGTCATTTCTGACGGGCGATCATGGACATACGAAGAACTCGATGAGCGGGCCAATCAGTTTGCGCGGCTCCTGATCGAACATGGCGTCAAGCCCAATGATCGCATCGGTTTGCTGCTGGACCGCTCTGCCGAGACTTACATCACGCTTCTTGCGGTGATGAAGGCAGGCGCTGCATATGTGCCGCTCGCAACAGCCTTTCCAGAAGATCGCATGGCTCTCATCATTGATGATGCCGGCGTCAAGCTTGTGATTTCGCTTCGTGCCTATTCAGCACGTGTGGAACAAATGCCCGTTCCGCATTTGTTGATTGATGCGTGTTCAGCGGAAATCTCTCAGCATTCTAAAGCTCGATTGGATATCGCAGCAAGAGCCGCCAATCCTGATGAGATTTGCTACATCCTTTACACATCCGGGACGACCGGGCGACCAAAGGGCGTGGCCATTCGCCATCAAAGCTTCTGCAACTTCTTGCGTGTCGCAGCAGTTTCTTATGGATACAAGCCTGATGACCGTGTCTATCACGGCATGACGATAGCCTTTGACTTCTCGGCCGAGGAATATTGGGTTCCCTTCACGGCAGGTGCCACCGTCATACCTGCGCCTGGGCCTTTGACGCTGGTTGGCGAAGAACTTGCAGATTTTCTGCGCACAAATGACATCAACTGCATGGCATGCAGCCCGACATTGCTGTCTTCGATTGAAAGTGATGTCCCAAAGCTGCGCCTGCTTATGGTGGGCGGTGAGGCATGTCCTCTCAATCTGGTCACCCGCTGGACGAAGCCCGGGCGACTGTTGCTGAATACTTATGGCCCGACTGAAGCAACCGTTACCGCCACGATGGGTGTGCTCACACCCGATAAACCTGTTACAATCGGCGCTCCCCTGCCAACTTATTCGATTGTCATTATCGATCCGACAGAAGCAAAACTGACTGAGCCTGATGAGCTGGGTGAAATCGGTATTGCCGGCATTGGTCTTGCGGTGGGCTATCTCAACAGGCAGGATCTGACGGATCAGAAGTTCATACCGGACTTTATAGGCCTGCCGAATAATCCGTCGAAACGTATTTATCGTACGGGCGATCTTGGACGGATCAACGCACAAGGCGAGATCGAGTATCGCGGTCGTATCGATACGCAGGTGAAGATCCGTGGCTATCGTATCGAGCTTGGAGAAATTGAAGCCGTCCTGCTCGACAATCCTTCAGTCGCACAGGCAGCTGTGACGACCTGGGAAATTGAGCCGGGTCGCGTGGAACTCGTTGCTTATTATGCGCCTAAATCCGGAATGCCGCCTATCCAGCGCGCTGACATTGCCCGCGAACTCAAACGGCGTCTTCCGTCCTATATGGTTCCGACCTATCTGGAAGAGCTTGATGCAATTCCGATGACGGTTTCCAACAAGGCCGATCTGCGTCAATTGCCAAAACCGACCAATGTGCGTCTCTCGGCCGAACGTGTTATCGTTCCTCCAGCCAATGATGACCAGCGTTTCATGGCCGATGCTTTGGCCGAAGTGCTCAATCTCGATGAAGTTTCGGTCGAAGATAACTTCTTTGATGACCTTGGCGCCAATTCCCTGCTGATGGCCCGCTTCTGTGCGCGGTTGCGTACCGCGCAAGGCTGGGAAATGGCGTCGATGCGGGATATTTATCTGCATCCGTCGATCACTGGTCTTGCGAAACATCTTCATTTGCCACAGCAATCGGTGGCATCGGTTACAGAACAAAGCCTCACCCACAAGACGTCCAATTTTGTATATTGGATGTGCGGGGCAGCTCAGCTCGCATTCTATGCAATCTACAGCTATGTAGGTCTGCTGTTCTTCGATAAGGGCCTCGATTGGGTCTATCAGAAACTCGATGAACCATTGCAGCTCTATTTCCGCTGCGTGGTTTTGGCGGGTGCCAGCTTTTTCGGTATGACAGGGTTTGCGATCCTCGCGAAATGGCTGCTTATCGGTCGCTGGAAAGAAGAACGGTTTCCAATATGGGGATTGCGATATTATCGCTTCTGGGTGGTCAAAACTCTGATCAGGACGGCGCCAGTGGTGCTCTTCCGTGGCAACCCGCTTTATAGCCTTTATCTGCGACTGCTTGGTGCCAGGCTTGGTCGAAATACCGCGATTGAATGTCGTGCGATACCGGTATGCACGGATCTGATCTCGGTTGGCGAAAATTCGATATTGCGTCGCGAATCCAATATTCTGGGTTACCGTGCTGAAAGCGGTTACATTCACACGGGGTCGATTACCATCGGGGATGATGCTTTCGTCGGTGTTGGTTCCACTCTGGATATTGATACAAAGATTGGAAACGGATCGCAGCTTGGTCATGCTTCTTCGCTTCAACGCGGCCAAGCTATTCCTGATGGTGAACACTGGCATGGATCGCCCGCAGCGCAGACCGATGCCGACTACTGCAAAGTTCGCAACATCACGCTGTCCAAAACCCGTCGTGTTGCCTTTGAAATGGTGCAGCTCATCGGTCTTTTTACGCTCATCACGCCGTTTCCGCTGTTGTTCCACAGCTATTGGCAGAATGTTAGTGACGACTATCAGGAAACCATCGGTATTGTCGCCATCGGCACAACAGTAACGCTTTTTGGCGCGATTGCTGTGTCGTTGCTCGCTGCGGTTTTCGTGCCACGCATCGTCAGCTTGTTTCTCAAACCAAACCGCACCTATACGCTTTACGGCTTCCATTACTGGCTTCAGTCAATGGTGGAGTTAAGCAGTAACTCGCGTCTTCTCAATCTGTTGTTCGGTGATAGCTCGGCAATCGTGCATTACATTCGTGCGATTGGATGGAAACTCAACAAGGTGGTTCAGACCGGGTCGAATTTCGGGACCAACCAGCAACAGGAAAATCCGCTTCTGTGCGAAATCGGCTCCCAGACAATGGTGTCGGATGGCTTGTTCATGATCAACATGCACAAATCGGCTGCAACGTTCCGATTGGAACATACCAAGATCGGCGAGCGGAACTACTTCGGCAACAATATTTTCTATCCGCCAGATGGCAGAACGGGCGATAACTGTCTGCTTGGAACCAAGGTGATGGTACCGATTGATGGACCAATTCGTGAGAATGTGGGTCTGCTTGGATCGCCTTCCTTTGAAATTCCGCGCATCGTTAATCGTGATAAGGAACTGATCGCCAATATCGACGAAGAGGACCGACTGCGCCGATTGCGGCGTAAAAATTTCCATAATCTGCGGACGGGATTGATGTTCCTCGCAGCACAATGGCTGATGCTGTTTGCAACAATCGCAATCTGGGATCGCGCGCTCAATTATTATGATGCGTGGGCGCATAAAGCTTTGTTCGTCGCCGTTGTCCTGACTTCCGGTATCGCTATTCCGTTTTATATTCTTATCGAACGGCTTTCACTGGGCTTCAAGGGTCTCAAGCCGCGCATGACGACGATTTACGATGCGGCTTTCTGGCGTCATGAGCGGCACTGGAAACTTTCGGATTCGCCCATTACGCAGCTGTTTGCAGGCACGCCATTCCGCCCGATGATTCTGCGTATGCTTGGTGTGAAAATCGGCAAACGCGTTTACGATGGAGGGGCAAACCTGACAGAGCGATCTCTTGTCGATATTGGCGATGATGCAACCCTCAATGAAGGTTCGGTTATCCAGCCACATTCGCTGGAAGAGGGCGCGTTCAAGTCTGATTTCATTCGGATTGGTCGGGGCTGTACACTCGGACCTGCGGCGTTTGTCCATTATGGCGTCGTGATGGGTGAAGGTTCGATCGTTGATGTGGATTCGTTTGTGATGAAGGGCGAAGTGCTCGAACCATATTCCGTCTGGCGTGGAAATCCGGCCAAGCTTAATCGCTTTGTCGTTCCGGTTGATGAGAACGGTATCGTGTTGGCAGACGTCACGCATGCTGGAAAACTTCATCGTAGTGGAACTGCGGCGCTGGGCGCAAAGAAAGGCATTGCTTGAACAAGCCTTATCCAGAAACGATCCAGGTAGGACTTATTCCTGTGACCGGTAAAATCCGGTCACAGGTTGAGGTATTGGAACTCGCCCCCAGTCAGGTGAATTTAGTCGCAAGTAATACAGAGTCCCTGCTGGAAGCCGATGACGATGCGAACGCCAGACCTAAAGCGATTTTTGTCGCGGGAAAACTGGTGGGCTTTCTTATGTATGATGCAACCAGCGAACCTGGAGTTGCCCAGCTTTACCGTTTCATGATCGACAAATCTTTTCAGGGGCGGGGTTACGGAAAAGCGGCGTTGCAGGCAGCAATAGAAGAAATCAGAACTTTGAGTCATGTCCGCCAGATATCGATCTGTTATGAACCGGAAAATATAGCTGCCCAACAGCTCTACGCGAAAGCAGGCTTTATCGAAGAAGGCCTTGATGAAGACGGTGAGATGATTGCGCATCTCAATCTCCAAGATTGATCTCAACCATGTCACGCTCTTCTGACGATAGCCGGAATTCACCTGAGCATGAAAAAGCATTAAGAGAAGCTCTGTCTGTAATTGTACCGCATGGAATCTCAGTAGAATGTCGAGTAATTGTCAATGAAGATGACACTTTGCTTCTTGCGAAGGAACGACACTCTATTCCAACGACCAATCTACAGCGGCTTAAGGCGAGTGGTGCGGCGCGCTATATTGCGCGCGGGTTACTTGCGAAAGAGGGTTTAAGCGAGTTTCCGATTTTGCGCGCCTCTGCAGGAGAACCCGTCTGGCCTCGGAATATAGTTGGTTCGCTCGCGCATGATGACGAAGTTGCTGTCGCTGCAATCGGAAGCGTTCAGGATTTCCTGGGATTGGGCATCGATGTTGAACCCGCAACACCGCTCCCGATAGATATTCAATCTCTTGTAAGAACTTCTGCAGACAAGACAGAAGATACATTTGGCACTGGTCTCTTTGACCATGTCCTGTTTTGTGCCAAGGAAGCGGTTTATAAAGCCGTCTATCCTCTTGATCGCGTGATTTTGAACTATGATGACATCAGTGTCGATCTAACAACACAAAGCGCAACAACAACGACAGGAAGACGAGTGCAGCTTGCTTCATGCATGTCTCCCAGAATTATTGTGTTGGCTTATATCCCCAGAGTGTAGAGCAAGGTCCATTCAATAACGACTGAAAGCCCGCATTGCTGCGGGCTTTGCTGTTTGACCCCGTCTTAGCTGCGTCTTACTTGCCTTCGATCTCGTTCCAACCGTCGACAATTGCCTTCACAGCTGTCGAGAAGCCCTTCAGGTTGGATGGAAAGTGAACCTTTGCATATTGTTCCTTCGGCAACATCTTTTCCGTAATTTCCTTTGGCAGTTCTACGTCACGGGTCGGATGAGCATAGCCTTCGGCCAGCATAACCTGACCCTGATCGGAGAACAGGAAGTCAAGTGCGCCCTTGGCAGCATCTGGGTGCGGAGCAACTGCGCTCGTGTACTGCGCAAACAACATGCCAACAGTGCCATCCGTCGGGATGATGACCTTGAGCGGCAGGCCGGTGGCATCACGCTTGGCGAAACCGTCGAAGTCGTAAACCATCGAGATCGGGCATTCGCCCTTCTGGATCGAAGCAACGTTGAGCACGACGCCCTTGCGCAGGTTGCCGCTGTCACGAAGCTGCTTGAACCAGTCGAGGCCCGGCTTGACGTTCTCTTCACTGCCGCCATTGGCAATTGCAGCAGCCAGAACTGAAGCGGTTGCATAGGTCGAAACGCGCGGGTCGCGGCTGCAAACCATGTCCTTATATTCAGGCTTGAGCAGATCGTTCCACGTTGCTGGAGCGTTCTTGACCTGATCAGTGTTCACGAGGAATGCAATCGCACCCCAATAAGACGAAGCCCAACGGCCTTCCGGATCCTTGAATTCCGGCTTGATCTTGTCCCAGCTGGAATTCTTATATTCACCAGCCAGCTTGTCGTCGAGAAGGCGGCCGAGGAAGTCATAACCGATATCGCCGATATCCATGACAGGAGCGTTCTTTTCGGCCAGAAGATGGGTGATCTGCTCGCCAGAGGTCATGTCGGTGTCGACATGTTCGACGCCGTAGATTTCTTCGATCTTGCCGAAGATCGCGCCAAGATTGACCCAATCGTCGGACATGCCATAGGAGACGAGTTGGCCTTCCTTCTTGGCACCCGCGACAATGGTTTCAGAGCTCTGGGCGAGAGCGGCGGTCGTGAATGCACACAGAGCAACAGCGCTCAGGGTGCATTTCAGGGCTTTTGCGATCATTACATCGGTCCTTTCAACATTACGGATGGATGGAGAAATTCAACAGGTAGCAACCGACGCACGACGTTTGCGAAAGAGCTGACGGCGGTTGCGACCCGAAGTGGAGAGAATCCCGAGCGAAATCACCCAGGCGCAGGCAAAGCTGATCAGTGCCAATGCGCTGGCCTGACGGCCATCAAAGCGAGTGAATTCAACGAGATACATTGGAAATGTCTTAAACCGCGTGCCGACCAGCAGGTTCGCCAGTGCGAACTCCACAAAGGCTGCGGAGAAGACCAGGAGACTGCCATTGACGATACCGCTGCGAATATTGGGCAGGATAACGAACAGGAAGGTTTGACGTTCGCTGGCACCAAGACTGCCAGACGCTTCGGTCAGAATGCGCGTATCAAGTGTCTCCAGTGCATTCATGACCGGGCGATACATGAATGGCAGCGTGATCGTGACATAGGCGCATATAAGCAGAACCGGCGAATTGACGAATGGTATCGGCAGCGCGCCATAGAAGCGGATAAGACCGAGCGCCAGCACCACTGCCGGAAAACCAAACGGAATGATCGCCAGTATTTCCATCACGGGCTTTGCACGCGGCAGCTTTGTGTGCACCCAATATGCGGTTGGCGCCACAAGTGTCAGCGACAAGAACACCGTTGCAGAGGAAACTGTGAGTGAGTTCATCAGTGTCGTGCGGAAGGCTGTTTTCGCCATCACCTTGCTCCACCATTGGGTCGTAAATCCTTCCGGCCACAGGGTTCTGTCCCAGCGGATCGAGAAGGAGAAGAGGCCAGTGGCAATGATCGGTACGATCATGAACAGCAGAAACAGTGTGATAATCATTGTTCGCGCAAAAGCGGTGGAACCATGCGGTTCGCCAAAAGCTCTGGCACTCATCGCGCGAACCTCCGTACCGAGCGCACCAGAAGCTGATGTGCGGTGACACAGATTGCCATGATAACCAGTGACATGACCGCGATGGCATCGGCAAAAGCTGGTTCAAGCTGAACCTCACCACGGATGAGCGCAGCAATCTGCACCGTAACCAGATTGACCGACGAGCCAGTGAGCGTCCAAGCGGTGGCATAAGCACCAAATGCATTGGCGAACAACAGGAAGAAACAGCTCACAAGAGCAGGCTTCAACACCGGCAGTGCAACCCAAAGCCAATAGCGAAGTGTTCCCGCACCAAGACTGGCAGCCGCTTCTGCCCATTCTTTACGTAAACCCTGAAAGGATGGGATTAGCAGCAGGATCGCCAGCGGTATCTGGAAATAGAGATAGGCAATCCCTAAACCACCCAGCGAATAGATACGAAAATCCGGATAAAGATCAATCCCGACCTTCTTGAGCAGAAGCGTGACAACGCCAGTCGAACCGAGCGTGATAACGAAGGCAAAGGCCAGCGGAGCACCGCCAAAATTTGCCGTCACATCGGCAAGTGCCGTGAGACCGTGTTTTACCTTTTCATTGCGGCTTGTGACGATGATATGCGCCACAAACGCGCCGGCAATAGTGCCTCCAAGGGCTGTAGTAAGCGACAATCCAATACTATTGCCGAAAGCCATCAACATGACAGGTTGAAACACACGCTCGAAGTTTGCCAGCGACAGACCATCACCGGAAATGAATGCGGATTTCACAAGGCTCAGCAGAGGGATAATCTGGAATGCCAACTCGAATATGAGAAAGGGCACAAGCCCCAGCCATACCCAGTCGCGTGGCTTTATTGACCAACGCACTAGCATGATACAACTGTCCCATCGGTTGCGATGATCACAGGCCCAGCAAAATGCTCAGCCGCCTGCGTACAAACCAATGCCAGATCGGCATGCGGGTAAACATGGGTCAGAACGAGCTGACCAACACCCGCCATTTGCGCGATCATTGCCGCGCCCTCAGGTGTCAGATGGTCATCGGTCTGCGTGCCGTTTTCAAACGAACATTCGCAGACAAAAATATCTGCCCCACGTGCGATCTGCGCCATGGCAGTTCGGTCCACTGCGTCGCCCGAATAGACAAATGTGCCGTTTGCTAGTTCCACACGGAAAGCCAGGCTGTTGGATGTATGACCGGTCAGCCAAGTCTCGACTGTCATGGTAGCTACTTCATGACGACCAGCAGTCAATTCAAGCACTTCGAGCGAATAGCTTTCCGGCACTGCGTCCCGGTAAATTTCAAGCAGACGCTCGATAAAGGTCTTCAAACCATAGCAGCCTGCGATGATAAGCGGCTTGGTGCGAACCCAACCCGGAGTCGCATTGAGAGAATGTAATAGCGTCACAATATCAAGCGTATGATCAGGGTGGAGATGCGAAATGAAAATCATCTCGATGTCGCGATAATCTACATCTGCCAAAGCCAGTCGGCTAATCGATCCCGGTCCCAGATCAAAGATCGCGTATTGTTTGCCATAGCGAAGCAGATGGCACGAAGGGCTGCGCCCATTGGCTGGTAAAATCGTCCCTGCACCAATGACCGTTACCGCGAAATTCTCGCCGTTGTTCTTTGCGCTGGAGTGATCTGTTTGTAAGCTATGCATTCAAGTCCCCGTGTCCTCTACGGGCCTTAAAACATGCTCACGTAACAATCAGGTGACAATCTTCATATTATTCATACTATTTAAATCCAGATGCTTCATAAGCCTCATTCAGAAGGCCTTTACCAACATTGTGGTTGTCGAACAAACTTCAGAAAAGTCGTGTAAGCACTGGTAGATTGCAGTTAAGGGGACCCACTAGATGCATAAAGATGCCGAACAAAACTATGCCATATATCCGAGCCTTAGCCGGCGCAGCATATTCATAACCGGTGGCGCAAGCGGCATTGGTGAAAGCCTCGTTCGACATTTCTGCGCGCAAGGCAGCAAGGTTGCATTTGTTGATATTGCCGAGGATGCTGGTCATAACTTGGCACAATCTATTGCCGGCGCTAGTCTGAACGAACCGTTTTTCATTCCCTGTGATCTGCGCGACATTCCTTCACTACAATCAGCAATTGCCCAGGCCAGTGATACCAATGGTCCTGTAGAAGTCTTGTGCAACAATGCTGGTAATGACAACCGGCACCGCACAGAAGATGTCGACGTGAGCTATTGGGATGACCGCATGGCAGTCAATGTGCGCCATCAGTTCTTCGCGGCCCAAGCAGTTCTGCCGCACATGCGTGCACAAGGTAGCGGCTCCATCATCAATTTTGGGTCCATCACATGGATGGTTGGAGATCCCGATTGCCCTGCCTATGTGACCTCTAAAGCCGCCATTTACGGCATGACGCGTGCGTTGGCGCGTGAGTTTGGCCCCCACAATATCCGCGTCAATTGCCTCGTTCCCGGATGGGTTATGACTGAACGGCAGATGAAACTGTGGCTGACGTCAGACGGGGAAAAGCAAATCAACGAGCGGCAATGCCTGCCTTCACGTCTGCAGCCATCGGATATCGCACGCATGGCCTTGTTTCTCGCGGCCGATGACAGCGCTATGTGCACAAGCCAGCAATTCATTGTGGATGGCGGCTGGGTTTAAGCTCCAGCACCTATGCCGGTAATCTCAATAAGGCGCGCCTGCAACGAGGGCGTGCTGGCGAGAATGGCTTTGCCTTGTGTGAGATCATCATTGGCTGAAAAGCTGCTGACCCAACCGCCAGCTTCCTCGATCAGCAATGCCCCCGCCATAACGTCCCAGCTCTGCAAGAGCAACTCGCAATAACCATCCAGCCGTCCAGCCGCAACATGTGCCAGGCCCATTGCCGCTGACCCATTCTGCACAAAACCAAACTCCGCAGCCGTCAACCGACCCAGCAACGCTATATAATCAGCAACAGGCAGTTTGGTGGAATAACCGGCATCAATTATGGCGTCTTCTGGTCCTGCTGGTTCGCGTACTGCAAGACGTTCGTCATGGCAGAATGCACCACAACCGCGTTTCGCCGAGAATATTTCACCCGTTGCAGGATTATAGACAACACCAATTTCACATCGGCCCTGACTGACAAAAGCTATGGATATGGCGAAATGCCCGATGCCGCGCGCAAAGTTCTGGGTGCCGTCAATCGGGTCAATAACCCAGAGATTGCGGGCATTCGATCCGCCTATTTCTTCTGACAGGATACCGTCCTCCGGAAAATACTCTGCAATTATCTGTCGCAAGCGATGATCTATCGCGAGATCAGCTTCAGTCACCGGATCGTGCAAGCCTTTTGATCTCAGGCCGAGCATTTCGGGTTTGCGAAAAGACGCCATGGCAATTTCACCCGCTTCAAGCACCATTTTTTTGGCCGCAGCAAACCGGGCGTCAAGATCAGGTAATTTCATGTTTTTGTCTCGGGGTGATTGGTTTTAACGCGAACGGGAGCGTCGTGCATCCAATGATCGGTTTACATCCGCTTCGGACTTGTCCAGCAACTCAACGAGTGCGGCACGCGCACCATCTGCATCATGCTGCTCAATGCAATCACAGACGCGTTTATGGAGCGGAAGCGATGGGCGCTGACCCAACGGATTGTCATCCGAAAGTCGGAAACTTATCAACATTGCCGCTTCTGTGAGTGCGACCAGAGAACCGAACAGCTCATTGCCGGTCATGCGCAAAATGGCTTGATGAAATGCGAGGTCCGCTTCTGCAAATCGCTCGTTGTCATCCGCCCAATGTTCCATCTGATCATAAAGACCACGAAGCTGTGAAACTGCTTCCGGGCTGGCTCGCTCAGCTGCGAAGCTTCCTGCCATCGGTTCGATAGCCTTACGCAGTTCAAAGAGACTCTTCACATCTTCCGCATTGCTGCTTGCACCAAAGCGCCAGGTTAACACATCTGGATCAAGAAAATTCCACTCGGCTCGATTCCGAATGCGTGTGCCAATCTTGGGGCGAGACTCCACCATTCCCTTACCGGCGAGAACCTTGATGACCTCGCGCAGAACTGTACGGCTGACGCCATGCGCGGCACTCCAGTCATCTGCATTGGGCAAGGGATCACCGGGGGCGAGTTCGCCCCGGACGATGCTTTGTCCAAGCTGATCGAGCAATCGCGCATGAAGGCTGATGCCGCCTGATCCAATCGTCCGATGACTTGCGAGGCGCATGCAAACTCCTAAAGGCGTATCATTAATCTTGTGATTAATATGAATTTTAGCGGCGTGTCAAATTATACAGCTTTGCATCACGGAAACGCGTTCAACGCCAGTAATAGTGGTGCCAGTCGTTTTTCTGGACGTGAGGGAGCGCATATCGTGCGTTGCTTGCTTATTCCCGCCATCTGACCTGCATTGTATTTTTTCAATGGCGTATAGTGCCTGATAATCAAGACGCTCTGTTTATCCCTGTTGCACATAACATCTGCCGCAAACGTGTGCCGAGCCTGCCGTATCACCGCGGGCAATACTCAGGACAACAGGACGGGCAGCCGGGCAATAATACCATAACAATGACCCGAGCAGCAGCGCGTGCTGTCAGCATGACCAGCACAGGGACAGGTGCTCAGTCATATGGGGGCGCTGTTAATATTACTGGGGCCAACATAACAACGAAAGGAGTGAATGTGTTTGGGTTAGCCGTGACCAACAGCGTTCTGGGCGTAAATTCAGTTGGCGTGCAGGCTAGGTCAAGTGCAGAAATTGTAGTGGTTGTCTATTCCAATGGTGCTGTTTGGTCCGGGGATCAAGAAGTTGAATTTTTCCAGTTGGCCGCTTCATACAATAGCTCTGATTCGGCTTTGCCCTGTAGTTATTTTACTGATTTGCGTTAATATAAGTCGTAATTTATACTTTAAATTAGTAATATAAACTATACATCAGATTAGAATTATAGAAATCCGCAATTAAATAGCAATAGAATTGTACAAATGCATTATAAAATTAAAAAAATCATTAATATTTGCTTTAGTATTATTGCTGTAGTATAGATTTACAGATTTTATATTTAATATAATTGTCTTTAAAGGCGGATTTTCTGGTATGAGAAATATTCCTGTTACGCTGCATTCTACTCGCATTAACAAGTCAACTGTCTTGATCCGTTCAGTGTCGCCTCTGGCCCTTATCAGGGCAATTGCTCCGGCGGCCACATTCGCGATGTGGGGTGTGGCAGGCATTTCTGTTCTGGCTACAAACGAACCTGCTTTCAGCCAAACTGGAATTATTTTGGCGACCAACACTGAGAGCAGTGGCGGTGCTGGCGGAAAGTCATCCAGCGGTACGAATGGCGTTGCCGGTACAGCGGGAGCTGATGGTGCCGGTGGTGCGGGGGGAGGCGGCGGTGCGGGTACTGGAACACCGACGGGCGCGGGG
>NZ_NNRK01000021.1 GCF_002252475.1 Brucella rhizosphaerae
GACAGCTATGCCCTCAAAGCAACAATCGGCTTCAGAACAAAGTGGTGAGAAGGCCGACATAACGGTCATTTGAACTCAACAGAGCGGAAAGCCACAAAGCAAACACCAGAGCCTCCTAAACCCATGGACCCATAACAGGGCCATGGGTTTGGATAGTTTTAAGCATTACGCCTAATGGATTTTTGCCTCAAGTTTGCTGGCACCACCATCGATGTTAGCGCATTGAAAAGATACTTATCGCGGATGTACGCCGGAACCCTCGAAAAATTCCATCGTCCACAACGAACAACTGCAATTACGAATTCTCCAACAACGGGACCGAATGCTTCATGATCCGGTTGAGTTCTGTTGCGATAAAGAAATATTATTATTTCACGGAACTCTAGGATAAGATATCCTGGGAAATGGATCTAGTCGTGTATATCACGTACATTGGCAAGGTATATATAATCTATCAACGGCGACTGCTGTGGCTATGAGCGCTGCAAGCCATTGATGTCAAATCCAACAACGATCTTGTCAATTATGAGAAGACGTAAGTGCCGCCCGTCAGGTCTGCATAAACATCCGCGTTCCATTTTCAGTTCAACGCCTGAACCTTGCATGGGCTTGATCAAGTCCGGGCCTTGCTCGGTTTGTACCGGTAAAGCCTACATCTGTATAAATGCGATCTGTCATGACACCAAGTTTCAACAAGGAATAGGGCACGGCGACGGATTGTACTGGCACAGGCGCCTCCGAATTTCCCAACCCATTCGCGCACTGTCCTATGAGTGACGATGATTCCTCAATAAGCTAGCAAATCCTCAACAATGCGAAAGCTTAGGGAAAGCGAAAATTCGACCATACGGCATCCGCAATGTTTCAATTGGAAAACAATGACAGTGATAAACGAGGCGCCAGGGTCGATCATTCCCTTTTACCTCCGATTTCTTTACGCCACAATTAAAGTTCCAATGCCAACGTAGGGCAGATTATCGGCCCTCTCATGGCAGATGCATTATACCCAAGAACTGCATCTTTCGATAGCTCGCTCATGGTCGCGGCTGTTGCTCTTGTCATTGGGTCTATCCTCTGTCTCGCTCCGCCAGCGCGGTCATTGACAAAAGCTGCCCCAAGCTAAGCACAGCCGCTAATTTTGAACCCGCGATGAACGAAGAGCCTGAACCGTATGATGCAGACCACTGCCATGCGCTCCTTTAAACCACCAGACATCCCCATCGCGGATGTCGGTCTGTAAGGTTTTCTGGAGTTGATCAAGTGTTTCAAAGTGGTGCCCCCGTTGCGCTTCAGGTAATTCCTTCCAGAACTCGCCGTAAGCCTGACCAACCGCATAGACCTGTTCAATGGGAAGGCCGGCAATAACATGCGCAAGACGTGTATGGATCGCTGTTGAATTTTGTCCAAGCTCAAGCATTTCACCCAAAACCAGAACGCGACGAGATGCTTTCATTTCGGCGGCGAGCGCTTCAGCTGCGGCTAACATTGCTATCGGCGCTGCGTTGAAAGCATCGTCAACGATCATCGCTTTGCCGCCCGACAATGCAGAGACATAGAATGGTAGTCCACGACCAGCGGGTGGAGACCAATTCTCCAGTATCTTCGCTGCAGTCCGCCAATCCTCACCTGCCGCTGCTAAACAGGCCAAAGTTCCAGCAACATTGACAGCCTGATGTCGCGCACCAGGAATTAGCTTAAGCTTTAATTGTTCATTGCCAATTTTATATTCGGCTGCGCCAGACGAAGAATCAAAGTCAGTCAGCCTCCAGTCGGCAGATTCGTGTGCTCCATAGGTGATAATTTTCACCCCTTTACGCTCCGCATGTCCCCTTACACGTTCATAAAGTGCCGTGTCACGGCAGATCACGGCAGTACCATCCGGTTCTAGTGCGCGGATCACGGCGGACTTGGCGTCTGCAATGCCTTCGATCCCGTTAAAAGCTTCCAAATGCGCTTCAGAAATGTTGGTCACTATTGCAATGTTTGGCCTGAGCACGGGTGCCGATCGTGTTGCGTGTCCGACAGCAACTTCCTGAACAAGATGACTATGCTCGGGCTTGAGCGCTGTCATTGTGCGCATAACCCCCATGAACATGTTCTGATTGCCGGTTGTACCCAATATTCCTTGATCAGCATGTAATCTGCTAAGGGTGGACAGCAACATGCTATTGACGCTCGACTTGCCCGCACTTCCCGTAACGGCAAAGCAAGTGCCTTTAAAAGCGTCACGACGCATACCTGCAAGTGCTTTGGTGGTGTGCGACCATCTCTGATCATGAATATGCGGCACATCCGAAAGCGGCGGCTCAGGAACGATCCCTATCGTTGCGACGATAGATGCTTTGTGCTTTTGCAACTGCGCTTGTGTCAGTCCCATAGGACCGTCTTCGGTTTGAACAATTGCAACTGATTGATCGTTCAACGTTTCAACCGAAAATGAAATAGCATTAAACTTGACCGCATCATTGCTTTCGGACAGTCCGCTACCCGGACCTAATAGCCGCCTGATTTCTCCCAACGTCGAGGACATTGGTTGGCTATTCTTTACCGGTTTAGCCGCATCTCTCAAAAGATCGCACACACTTCCAAAATCGGAATCGCGACGAGAACCTTTTACAAGCACAACATCATCTCGTTCCAATATCGGATAGAGGAACTGAGCCAATTCCTTAGCCGTAGAAAAATGCGGCCCGAGGATGCTTATGGGCAGTTTCTCACGCAGAAAACGCATTTCATCGCCATGAGTGAGAACGATCCTCGGATTCGCCGTAAGCAATGGCTCTGCAAGGCTCTCGTGGAGCTGCTTACCCATCTCTCCCAAGTGTACAATGCGCCCAAGAACCGCAATTTTACGACCCTTGTTAGCCGGCGTGATATTTTCCAGAACCGATATCGCATTGAGCATCGAACTGACTTCGGCATTCCAGCTATCATCAATGATTGTTGCCACGCCGCTGGAAAGAAGCGGAAGCGAAAAACGCTGCAGTCGACCCGTCTGCACGGCCAACCCCATCAGGCTGTTTGTCATCCTGGTAACGTCATGACCCATTGCATAAAGGACGCAAAGTGCTGACATCGCGTTCGTAATCATGCCATTTCCCGGCAATGGAATTTCCAGAACCCCTTCCGATCCATCAGGGGTGCGGAAGCGTATCGTACTGGCTTCAGCATTCATCTGCCGGTCGATGATACGCATTGTGGCGCGCGCGCTCTCGCCGAAAATAATGATTTTCTTCGCATGATCGCTAGCTTTGGCCAGAATATCATCAAAACACGCCAGATGATCGCCGATAACAGCCACGGCTTGTCCGGTCAGCCCATCAAAAATTCTGGATTTCCATTTTGCAACATCGCTAAGAGATTTAACCCGGCGATCGGACTGAGACATTCCTATTTCGGTCACCAGAGCAATTGTTGGCTCAATGAGGCGCGTGACCGGGCCTCTTTCCATCCAAAGCGCGCTTTGGGCGATTTCCACAATTGCAGCTTTGTGGTCGAGCGACAGATTTGCAAACAGTGCGGGTGCACCAACCCGTGAATTGTAATTATCGTAGCTGGAGAGTATTTTTTGATCTCGTCCAAGCATCTCACGGATCATGCTGACGGTCGTTGATTTTCCAACAGTTCCCGTTACCGCGATGACATCATTTTTGTATCGCTTGCGCGCGGCAATGCCCAATTCAATCAATGCTTTGATGGGATCTGCGACTTGCAAAAGTGGAAAATCGTGCGAAAGGCCAGGAACCGGCTTGGTGACGATTGCGCCCGCAAATGCAGCTTCATTTTTTACGAGCAAGCTGTGCGTGTCCATACCGGATCGCTTCGTGGATGAATATTGTTCATGAAAAGCAAGGTGTTCAAATTCCGACGCGATATAAAGTGTTGGTCCGTCGACGAATTTTTGATGTGTGAGACCCCGTATAACGGAGCGGACAAACCAGTTGGGAGGTGGTGCCACAAGCCACTTTCCGCCTGTGACTGTGGCCAGCTGACCGGCTGTCCATGTCTGGCCCGATAAGCAATCATCAATGCTGTCGTCATGCTGCTGCCGGTAAATTCTTGAGCTGGATGCAGCCACCACTGGCTGCTTCACAACTGGTGTCGGAAGATTGGGGACGGCGAGCTGAATATTAAACGGCAGCGCAACCGGAGCCACCTCATAGGTTTTCGACACGATACCGAGAGTTAGTTGCAGATCGACATTCTCCCAATCCTTCAAATAAGGAGGACGTAAACCATAGAAATCCCGGTAAATCTGGCCCGGCTTCCATGAAGTAGTTGGAGCAATCCAGTCACACGGATCGTGATCCATGGAACGCCCCCAGGGGCGCATTCGTGTGGGCTCTAAAGGGACTGCCTGAATGTCAAGCCGAACGTCCTCATCGATAAAACTATCAGTGCACCAGAACGTCTCAACCCAGAGCATCCGTCGGTCGGTAAATTTTTGCGGTGAAACGCGAGCACCCAATAAGGTCAACGGGCCAATTTGAACCGGAGGAATACGCGCATCATCTGGTACTTCGTCCGGGTTCCAGCATTTATCGAGTTCGCAGGTAAGAGCCTCTGGCAGGCAATGTTTCTCACTCACTGGGGTAACTCGATCAGTAACAATTTTTGGCGTCGCTCGCGTTTCTGGTGAAAGATGCACAATGCCTTGCCCTGATGCACTTACCTGCATTTGTGTGCCTGCATTCAAGCATTGCGTTGCAAACTCCTGCGCGGCTTTGCATGCCTCCTGGCCCTCCAGCTGCCGTGTTGTACCAAAGCCACCGCTAAGCGGTGTAAAGATGACGGTCTCAACACCATTGGAACTTAGCTCCAGCGAAAACAGTCCCGATTTCGTCGGCTTGCTCTGAATGGCATCAAACAAAAAATCGCCCGCATCGTGGATAATCGGGCGGCCACTATAAATTTCGACAGCTTGAAGCAGATGTGCTGATGCACCCAATACAGCATCGGCACCCGCCTCTATAATCGCGTGGCCCACCGCTACTTCATCAGCCGATGGCTCCGCTCTCAGATTGTCACCCCAGTGGACCGCAACAAGCACTACGTGTGCTTGCTTACGAGCATCGTTGATCCTTGGCGCCAGCATGTCGAGCCAGGCTTGGGGATTACTCAAAGACAAATATGCCGAGCCCGCGGTATCTTCTGTTGCGGCAAACCGATGTTGCGTCGCATCGACAGAAAATATTGCGGCCTTCAGATCTCCCACCTGTTTGATGACAGGAGTGAAAGCAGCATTCCGGGTTTCCCCCGTGCCGACTGATGAGATACCCACTTGCTTCAAGAACCCGGCCTGCTGCTGCAATGCCTGCGGCCCATAATCCCCGCTGTGATTATTCGCGGTGGCAACCAAATCAATTCCCGCCCAGGTCAGGATTTCGAGCATTTGCGGCCGTGCTCGATAATAATATGGACCGCCTTCGCCTTTGTTGACACCTTGTTCGCCAAGCGTTGAGACGACACACTCCAAATTGATTATCCGAAGATCCGCTTTTTCAAGTTGCGGAATGTTCAATATATTCCCGACACCCAGTTCACTGAGCCGGTAATGCTGGCGGCGCCCAAGGTTAACGTCGCCACCCCAGGCAACAATTGGCCCCTTCGGATCAAAAGCATCCGCTAGTCCGACTGCGGCGTCCGATGCCCAGGGAGCCTTCCAATCAGAAAGTTTCAACCGATAATGTCGATAGGCGATCAGCCCGGAAAGATAATGTTCCACATCGTCAATACGCACACGAAATGCGTGGTGGCGGATGAAGAAGCTTCCAGCTATTCGGGCCGGATTAGCAAAAAACATAGCGATCTCGGGCCAGAAGTGCCCGTTCATGAGATAATGAGCGCGAGTTTCAAGCGCTGTGTAAAATTTTTTCTTATCGATGGTCGCCACAAGGTCGCTCAGCGAGCTGTCTGCTTCGAGCCGCGCAATCATTTGCTGCGCTGCCATCATAAGCTCCAGCAAAGTCGGAAAAGTGGTAATCCGTTCTGTCACGAAATCCAGATAGTCGGCAAAATTCTTCAGCCCAAACTCATAATAGCGACGCTCGGGTTTGTATCGCGTCAGTTCGTTAACCGCATAAGCAAGCCAATGATCGTGGGCTTTCCAGTGATCGGCCTCAATAAAATAATCGACGGCTCGTTCAACGCAATTCAGCCATCTTGGATCTTTGGTAAGCGCATAAAGCCGCAACAATCCGAAGGCGGCTTCACCATCATAATAAATGGTTCTGAAGTGTGCTTTCACGTCTAATGTGGGATACTGTAGAACATGGGCGAACTGTCCTGTCGCAGGATTTTGCATGAGACAAATCGCAAGAGCCAACTGTTCAAGAAGGGCATGATAGCGCGACGTCTGATGAAGCTCGCTATACTTCACGAGAGCCAACAAACAGACCGCATTCCCGCCCAGCTTCACCTCGTCTTGGGCATCAACAAGGACGGTGATTTCCTGCCCCTCATGTAGGACAGTTTTAATCAACTTTTCAGTTAGGTACGAAAGGCCGCGTTCAATGGCTTCTCCAAGCCCATCGTCACGCGTGACCTCATAGGCTTCAATCATCGCGTATAGTGAGCTCGCATGGCGCAACGCATTGTAAGTCTTGATTTCACGATCAAAACAAGGATGCCAACCATAGATGAAGCGGCCAGTCTCCTGCGTCTGCGAAGCAAGATAACGACTACCTCCCGCGATCAACTCATCAATATCTTTTAATTCAAGTGTTTCTATATTTCGGCGACTGCAATTCTGCCCCTGTCCCTCAATCTTATAGATCGTGGGCTCACCAGATGTGAGGAACACGCCCCGCGTCGAAAAGCGAAATACAGTATCTTCATCTGAGATTGAAAATTTATCTTCGCCGTGGCGGAGTTTTAGATACCGGTCAAAGTTTGCAACATTAAAGACGCCGCTTACGGTGTCTCCGCCGCCATAGAGAACGGCATTCGCATTAATTTCCGTCTCAAGCAGGGCAATGTGGAACTGCCGATCAAACGAAATACCAAATCTGAAATAGTTGCGTTTGGTGGCTTCGATCTCTGACTTCAGCTTTTGCCAACTAAGAGCTTCCACACTGTTTGGCCATTCGATACGCAGCCATTCGATTTCAAACGAATTGCGTAGCCACGCTTGCGTTGCTTTTTCTATGAGCGCTTTCCAACAATCTTCTATGCTTGTGGCCGAAGCGTTAACTGTTATCGCCCGACGCTTTCCGTCAGTCATGGAGAGAAAGAGTACGTAAGAGGGAGCATCTCCAGTTAAAGGTACGATATTTGTGAAAACCGCTTGCGTGGCGCGTTCTATCAGATCCACAAACTTATCTTGCATGCTCTCTTCCCCATTATGCTTAAACTACGTTAAAAGGGCATTGAACCTTCCGAATATTATTATTTGTCTTTCAGGTTGCCGTTGTCACAAACTGTTCACCAGATTTTATTCCATCTTTTGACATATTAGCCAACGAGAAAGCTTCCATTATAAATAAAATAATAACGTTACACTGATTTTTGGCGTGTCGACATGAGAGGTAAGTTTGTAGAAAACGAACTACACGCCCCGAATTAACGCAAACACATCAGCGCTGCTTCTGGATTTGATATGGGAACACGAAGTGACCATCTCTGTTATTTAGATCAATTTGCTAATGTTCGATGCTCGGACCGACAAAAGCCAAGATCGTAGACTGTGCTGCGGAGTTATTTGCCAAGCATCGCTTTGCACATACATCACTGCAACAATGAACATGATCTGGAACTGTCGTTGCAGCACAGGTCAATTCCCGGAAAAAACATCTAGAAACAACATAATTTTGAGCATTTGATTCCAATCAATGCCGCTCAGGCCCAACTTCCCCATACCCTTGAATATTCCTACATCTTTGGGGGCTGAGGCACATGAAACTGATTTGGAAAGCGGGAATTGCGGGCGCTGGCGCACTGGCCACAGCATGGCTCTTTGCGCTTTCGACACCCTATTGGCTGACACCCAGGCAGGAACAAGCCGTAAATATCAGCGACAAAGATCTAGTCGCCAGAGGTGAATACGTTGCTCATGCAGGCGACTGCGCAGCATGTCATAGCGCACCCGGGGGCAAAGCCTTTGCAGGTGGCTTGGGAATGCAAACTCCGCTGGGTACGATTTATTCGACCAACATCACGCCCGATAAAGAAACGGGTATTGGTAACTATAGTTATGCCGACTTTGAACGTGCTGTACGGCAGGGCGTGCGCAGGGACAACGTTCATCTTTATCCCGCGATGCCATTCGTTTCCTACACCGTCGTCAATGATGACGATATGAAAGCACTTTACGCGTTCTTCATGTCGAAAGTGGACGTAGTCAAGCAGGAAAACCAGTCAAGCACCTTGCCCTGGCCGACCAATATGCGCTGGCCGCTTGCTTATTGGCAGTTGTTTTTCGGCAATTCCCGTTCGTTCGAAATTTCCGCCGATACCGATCCGGTTGTTGCTCGGGGCGCATATCTGGTCGAGGGCCTTGGTCACTGCGGCGCATGTCATACACCGCGTGGCCTGGCATACGAAGAAACCGCTGTGAAGAATGATCCGAAGGGCAAGTTCCTCTCCGGCTCCGTACTCGAAGGCTGGTATGCGAAAAATTTGCGCGATCAGGATACGGGGCTTTCCACCTGGGCGGAAGACGAGATCGTAACCTTCCTCAAAACCGGACGTACTGAGCGAACAGCTGCATTCGGCTCTATGGCCGACGTTGTTCAACACTCAACCCAGTATCTTGAGGAAGAGGATTTACATTCGATTGCTCGTTATCTGAAATCACTTCCACCCAGTGAAGGACGCGAACGACAGTGGAAGCCGAAGGAAGATGTCACGACAGCTGCGCTTAAATCCGGCGATTTCAGTGCGCCAGGTGCCTTGTCTTATGTCGAACAATGTTCGGTCTGTCACCGTATGGACGGTAAGGGTGCTCCACGCATCTATCCTGCACTTGCAGATAACTCCATCGTTTTCGCAGACGATCCAAGTTCGCTCATTCAGGTTACGCTGACTGGCGGCAGAACGCCTGAGACCCCCAAGGACAAAATGGCTTTCACAATGCCCGGCTTCGCTAATCTACCAAACTGGCAGGTCGCTGAGATCCTCAACTTCGTCCGCAATGGCTGGGGCAATCATGGCAGCACCATCACAGAGCAGGATATCGCGCGCATGCGACGCGAAATTGCTCACAAGCCCGTTCACTATGTTCCGGAGAACAAGCAATGAAAACCAGTACGATTGTCGTTCTCGGCGCGGGTTTCGCAGTGGCGGTAACGGGCGGTGCTTTCGCCTTCAACCATTTCAGACCAATCATGGATGCTCCGGCATCCGTGACCTACGCTGTACTGGACAAGGATAAGAAGCAGGTGGGCACCTATGTCATTCCACCAGATCGGGATATTCTCAAAGAGCCCAATGCTCCCGCAATCATGCACGGAAAGCGACTGCTCAACGAAACGGCCCGGCTTCTGCCCGATAATGTCGGCAATGGATTGAATTGCAATTCCTGCCACATCGGTCAGGGTAAAGTGGATAATGTCGCCTCCTATATCAATAGCAGCAATTCCTATCCCGCGGTCATGCCGCGCGCGGGAAAAGAAGTCGATCTGGTGATGCGCATTAATGGGTGCTTTCAGCGTTCAATGAACGGCAAGCCGCTGCCGCCAGAAGGAACGGATATGACGGCAATGGTCGCTTACATGGACTGGTTAAGACAAGGTGTGACGAAAGGAACAAAAGTGGCGGTCCGAAATGCGGGGCCTATCGATGAAAGCCTTGTTCCCGATCCGGCCAATGGCGCAAGGATTTACGCCGCACAATGTTCGACCTGTCACGGTGCAGATGGCGAGGGCATGAAGGATGCAGCAGGCGATTATATATTCCCACCGCTTTGGGGTGACGAAAGCTTTAACATCGGAGCTGGTCTCGCGCGTACTTATAAAGCCGCGCAATTCGTGAAATACGCAATGCCGCCTGGACAGAACCACAATCTCCCTATCGGACAAGGTGGTGTTCTGACAGATCAGGAAGCTATTGATGTGTCCGAATATTTCACCCATATGCCGCGGCCCGATTTCGCCGGAAAGGTGAAAGACTGGCCAACCGGCAAGAAGCCGAAAGACGCACGCTACTGAGGCCGTAGAATACAGTAGCAAGCCTTATGAGCCAATGAGAACGCTCTGGACCGATATAGGGCCAGAGCGTCGATTTAATCATGCACAAAGTCGATGAAATTATGATGTTCCCGGGTCAGCCGATTGCCGATAGCCGCTCACGATATTTATCGACAATGACTGCGAGAATAATGACAAATCCCGTAATCATCTGACGCATGAAATCGCTAAGACCAAGCAAAACAAGACCATTGGCGAGTACCCCGATAATCACCGCCCCAAGAAGCGTTCCGAGAATAGAACCCCTGCCGCCTGTGAGACTGACACCGCCAATAATGACCGCGGCGATGGCGTTTAATTCAAAGCCAATACCTATGATTGGGCTCGCGACGTTCAGTCGTGCCATATAGATGATTGCACCGATCCCAACGGCTGCGCCAGCAATCGTAAATGCAGCAATTTTATACCAGAATACTGGATGCCCGGCCAATCGCACAGCTTCTTCATTGTTACCAATGCCATAAAGCAAACGGCCGAAAACAGTTCGATTGAGTACAAACCAGCCGATAGCTACCATCGCTAAAGCGACGAGAAAGGCAAGCGGTATCCCGAACAATGTCTGCGAGCCGAACGCGTTGAACGCTGGTGGAAAGGAATAGATCGCACGCGCGTCAGTTACCTGCAACGCAGCACCTCGCGCGATGTTCAGCATACCCAACGTCACGATAAAGGACGGCAATCCCCAGTAGGCGCTGATAAAGCCATTCACGAACCCACAGGCAATGCCAACAGCGATTGAGGCCAATGTCGCGAGTGCAACAGCTTCAGCAACGCCAAGTCCGGGCAGGTTCATAACCGTACCCCCAACCACGGCACAAAGCGCCAGAACCGAACCTACCGACAGATCAATACCGCCAATTAATATGACGAAGGTCATGCCGATTGCCAGAATGAGATTAATCGTGACCTGGGTAAGGATATTGGTGATGTTGTTGAATGTCAGAAAATGCTGTGTGGTCAGCGAGAAGACCACGATGAGCAGCAGGAGCGCGAGGGCAATGCCAGAGTCGCGCAAAATATTTGTGAACCGGACGGAGGAAGAACGGTTCGGAGCGACACTAGCCATGAGCTGCCATTCCTTGTGCTGAAACATGCTGTTGAGATTTTGAAGTCTTGTAAGCGAGATTAAGGATACGCTCTTCCGAGAACTCGTCGCGTTTCAATTCCCCGGTAATTGAATGATTGGCCATCACAAGAATGCGATCTGAAAGCGCCATTAGTTCCGGCAATTCAGAAGAAACGACAAGCAGCCCCTTTCCCTCGGCCGAAAAGGAACGAAGAAGCGAATAGATTTCCGCTTTTGCTCCAACATCGACGCCGCGGGTGGGCTCATCGAGCAAAAGGATCGAGGGGGAGCGGGCCAGCCATTTAGCTAAGACCACTTTCTGCTGGTTGCCGCCTGACAATGTTGCAACCCGGTCAGAAAGTGTTCCAAACTTCAGTTTCAGATCAGAAGCTTGTTCTTCTGCCAACCGGAACTCCGACTGGCGATCCAGAAGTCCAAACCGCGATACGGCTTTCATATCGGCAAGACTGATATTTGCTGCTATCGGCATTTCGAGGATCAGACCTTCGTCTTTGCGATCCTCCGTAACGAAGGCTATCCCCGCTTCAATGGCTTCAGCCGGAGAACGAAACAGGGTCCCGGCACCTTGAATGGCAACCTCACCAGAAAGAGCTTTATCTATCCCGAAGATCGCACGCAGCAATTCTGTACGGCCAGCACCGATCAATCCACCGATGCCGAGAATTTCTCCCTTATGCAGGGTGAAGCTCACACCTTCCGGGTTGGACGATTTCACATGTCTCAACTTATCCACACGCAACAGCACTTCTGTCGTCGCTGCTGAGGGAACTTTCGCATGCATCGGGTCGACCAGATTGCGCCCGACCATACCTTGAATCAGATCATCGCTATTTGTTTCACTGATCGGTTTCGTAAACACGGTCCTGCCATTGCGCATGACGGTGACCTGCTGACAATGATCAAATATTTCATCCAGATGATGGGAAACAAAGACGATCGCTACCCCCCGCGCTTTCAATTGATCAAGAAGCTCGAACAGGCGGCGTGCTTCATGCGCGGTCAATGTCGCTGTCGGTTCGTCAAGGATCAGAATGCGACTATCGCTCATCAGCGCCCGAGCAATCTCAACAAGCTGACGATGTGCAATACCCAGCCGCTCGACCGGTACAGTTACATCGACTTCATCAAGGCCGATGGTATCAAGGGCAGCACGGGCTTTTTGTTTCAAAGTCGGACGATCAAGGATTCCAAAAGCATTTCTTGGCAAATTCTCGAAGCAGATATTCTCTGCGACAGACATGTAAGGAAGCTGACTGAATTCCTGATGAACAACCTGTACGCCTGCCTGCTTTGCCTCTCTTGGTGAGGTTGGCTCATACAGCTTACGATCCAGTGTCATGATGCCGTCATCACGCTTGATGATACCGCTCATTATTTTGATAAGCGTCGATTTACCTGCACCATTCTCGCCCACGAGCCCGTGAATCTCACCTGGTGTCAGGTCAAGATCAACGCCGTCCAGGGCAACAACGCCGCCGAAGCGTTTCCGAATCCCTTTGAGTGATAGGACCGGGGCCGATTGCGCGTTAACGCCGTTCTCGCCCATAGCTTTTCTCCGGTTGAACGGTGGTGGCTCCAATCGATTGAAGCCACCACTTTGACTGAGATTATTTCAGCTTATCAGCCGTGATCAGCTCAACGTCGGTTTTGACCCAACCCGTAAGCGGTGCGCCACCGGCAAACACTTCAAGCGCCTTATCGATACCCATGGCAGCCATCTGCGATCCAAACTGATCAACAGTCGCCAGCACCTTGCCAGCTTTGATTTCTGGCTCTATCGCCGGCAAATTATCGAACCCGACAACCTTGATATCGTTACGCTTGGCCGCATCCAGTGCTTTAACGACCCCAAGCGCCATGGAGTCATTTGCCGCCATCACACCCTGGATATCAGGATGAGCGGTGAGCATATTAGTGAATACCGAATTTGCTTCTTCGGTTTCCCAGTGAGCAGTACGGGAGTCCAATACTTCGAGACCACCCTCTTTTGCCGCATCATCAAAGCCAAGTTTGCGCTGTGCAGCATTGTCGGCACCGGGATTTCCCTCAAGCATGACGACCTTACCGCCCTTGCCGATCACTTTGGCAAGCTCATCGCCAGACATTTTGGCGCCCGCACGATTGTCAGGGCCAACAAAGGCAAGCTCAAGTCCTGCATCTTTCTTTGCCTGCGCATCCAATTCCACATCGATATTGACGACTACGATACCCGCATCCACTGCGCGTTTAAGCGGGGGAACCAATGCACGTGAATCTGCCGGAGCAATGACGATGGCATTCACACCCTGAGTAATGAAGTTCTCAACGGCGTTAATCTGGGTTTCAATGTCCGTTTCGGACTGCATACCCACTGCCTTCAACTCATAAGTGCCCTTTTCCTTATTATGGGCCTGGGCACCTTCGAGCATATTCTTGAAAAACTCGTTGGCGAGTGATTTCATCACAAGACCGACGACAGGCTTATCGGCAGCAAAGCTGGCTACCGGAGCTACGATCAATCCACTCGCGACAGTCGCGGCTGCAACAAAAGCTTTAAAGCGCATTCTTTCCTCCCCGTTCGTCGCATTCTTCGTCTTACGCAAGACCAGCGACGGTGTTGACGATTGGCCTAATGATACTCCCACGAGAAGCGTCCCGGGGGAATAGTTCTCCTACCCAATGGTCGGCATGTTTGTAACATGACAGCCATCCACCCAATCAAAAACAGAATAGAATTTTCGAGTCAATATGAAACGGTTCATTGTTGAGAAACGTGATTTCAAGAATAATGCTCCCTATTTTTGCGACTTCTCAAAAATTATGATCGATTATTATCATAGTATCGGCACTTGAGAGCCACTGGACAAGAGATTTTCCAGTTGTTACGTTTTGTTGATGAACCGTTTCATTTCTGGAATGTAACATTCTTCTGAAAAGGAGTGGACGGTTGTGGGAGAAGAGGAGGAGTTTTCAATGAGACGCCTGTTAACTGCAATATGCATCGCTACAAGCACTTTACTTGCATTACCGGCGTATGCCGCTTCTGAAAAAATGATCATCGATACCGATTTCAGCACAATTGGTGATGACGGTCAGGTTCTGATCATGGCTGCGCAACTCTACAAGCAGGGCACCATTGATCTCCTTGGCGTCACTGTCGTCACCGGCAATAACTGGCTGAAGCAGGAAGTCGCGGATGCACTTCGCGCCGTCGAACGCCTGGGCATAGAGGACAAGGTTGGTGTCTACGCGGGTGCCAATTTGCCTTTGGTTCATGATCCCCGCAGCTTTGAAAGTGAGCGAGCACTCTTCGGCTTTGGCGAGAGCTACAAGACAGCTTTCCATCGCCCCGAGCCATCCGAGAAAGACCTGATCGCTCCACCCGACGGCTTTGCAAAGAAGGCACAACTCGAGAAAGAAGACGCCGTCGATTTCATAGTCAATACGGTTAAGGCCAATCCAAACGAGGTAACACTGCTGGTTATTGGTCCAGTCACAAATGTCGCCTTAGCCATTCGAAAAAATCCGGAGATCGTGCCGCTTATCAAGCGTATCGTCTACATGGCGGGCGCGGTTGATGTGAAAGGCAATACGACGCCCGCAGCCGAAATGAATGTCTGGGTCGACCCTGAAGCTGCACGTATCGTTATGCGCGCGCCAATTGATCAGGCTATGATCCCGCTCGATGTCACGGATATTACGCAGCTTGATAAAGAAACATTTGATCGCGTCACTGCAGGTGACGGTCCTGTGCAAAAACTTTTTGCTGACAGCTGGATGGCCAAGACTTTTGCAAAGGACCCTAAAGCCGGGGCTAGCGTCTTTGATACACTGGCCCTGGCCTATGCGATCGACCCAAGTTACGCGACAAAAGTGGACGATCTTTATATGGATGTCGACATCGCTTTTGGCCCAAGCTATGGGCGTACTCTCGGCTATTGGCAAAAGCAGCCGACGCCACTATTGCAAAAGATGAAAGTCGTCAAAGAATTCGATAAGCAGCGGTTCTTTGATCTTTATGTAGACCTGATGCAGCGCCCGGTGCCGATCAAATTCGACAAGTAGAACTTAAAGCGGTTCCGGTTAAGACTGAAGTGCTGGAGTCGCTCTATCTATTTGTTTTTACGCATTATCCAACACAAAACCGCTTCGTACTTTTGCTGGAAATGCTTTAATCTCTTGCCTCTCAGGATTAACCTGGAGGCAAGAAAAAATATGCGGGGCACTCATCAATGGCGACGATAAAGGATGTTGCGAAACGAGCTGGCGTATCGGTCGGCACGGTTTCGCGCGTACTTAGCAACAATCCTTCCGTCACCACCAAAATGCGCGAGGCGGTCGGAGAAGCGGTCGCGGCACTCGGATATAGACCGAACAATCTGGCACGCGGCCTGCGGCGCCACCGCACCAACATGATCGCCCTCGTCTTACCCGATATAACCAATCCATATTTCTCGGAATTGGCCCAACGCATAGAAGCGGCGGCCTATAGTTATGGCCATCTGGTTGTTCTTGCAGACACGCACGGCGATCCGGCCCGCGAGGAACAACAGATACTGGGCTTAAGGGCTCACTTGCCCGCAGGCTTTCTGGTTATTCCAGTAAATGCCGACTCTCCGAGCTCTTTGACCGGCTCCATTCGCACCATTGCACTTGATCGCCCCTATGGAAATCATCCGCTCATCGCGGTCGATCATTATGCTGGCGGAGAACTGGCAGCGCGTCACCTGCTCGGGCTGGGACACCGAAAGATTACCTATATTTCTGGCCCGTCCAATCTGACCATCTCTGCGGAGCGGCGGAAAGGGTTCCTGGATTACTGCCAACACTCCATTCAGTCCGGAGAAGTCGAGATGGCAATGCCAGAATTGATGGAAGCGGGTTTCGACTATAATTCAGGCGAGGCATTGGCCTCAAAACTCTTCATGCGAAAGCGCGATGATCTGCCAACGGCTATTGCAGCCTCTAGTGATCAGCAGGCCATTGGCATCATGCGTGGAGCATCCGATTACGGGATTTCTATCCCGCGTGATGTTTCTATCATCGGCTTCGATGATATTCCGCTGGCGCGCCTCACTACCCCTCGCCTGTCAACAATCGTTCAACCCGTGAAAGCAATCGCAGAGAATGCTGTCGCTGCCCTGCTCGGAACAGATATGCCGCAACGCTCAATGTTGCTCACGCCGACAATAAAACTGCGTGAAACGACGATAAAACTCTAAACACACTGGCCGTCCAGCCGCGCAGTGCCGACATTTGTGTTCTACCCATCATCAGTGAAGGCAAATGTTGGGGCAAAAACGACTATGATTTGTCGGAGCGCTTAAACTGCTCGTAAAGTTCATCAAGGTGTTCAACAAGAAACTCCGCAAACCTCGGCCCATCGGTCGCACTGAGCGAAAGCACCGCTTTTTTCTCTGTTCTTTTCAAAGAAGCGTCAACGGCTTGATCGTCGGCAATCCACTGGCGTACCGGGAACGCGTTCGATGACGACGTCGATACCTTTTTTGATGCTTTTTGCGTTTCAGCCGATATCTGCTCAAACACCTGTATGAATCTATCATCCGAGTTGGCCGCTCGGAATGCCGGCCTATTGATCAACTCTTCAACTGACGAGAAAGTGTCCGACAACTGCCAGCGCCTCGAAAACTCTTCCCAGCGGCCTCTCCCAATCCCCGGTGCCTTGCCGATCGCAAAAAGGACAGGCCGATCAACCAACGAGCCAATTTTTATCATCTCTGAAACGTGAGACTTGCCAGTCGACAATGAAGAGCAAATTGTTTCCCGTTTATACCCGGCATCGGCCTGTGCTACCGCGAAAAGGCACTTTTCAATGAACGAAAGGTCTTCGCGAGCAGTGTTCTCCTCGCCCTGAATGATAACGGCTTCTTCATCGCTCAACTCGCGCATGGCAGCCTTGAACTTCAGGCCAAGCTGTTTCGCTGCTGCAAGACGTCGCCGACCATAAACTATCTGGAACTGATCCGGACGCCCGGGAACCGGGCGCACAAGTCCGGGAACTATCTGCCCTCTTTCCTGAATGGATTGAGCAATTTCCGCAATAGCTTCCGCATCATAGGCCGCATCAAAACGATCCATGATTGAGGAAGGCATAATGGCGGATGGGTCGAGTTCGACAATCACCTCTCCCTGATGGAGCAGCCGCTCCGCCATCTCGCTTCGTTCCTGCATCTGTCGAACACCAGCCGCGACCTTCATCAAATGAGGCGATGACGACCGTGGCGTAGGCTGCTCCTTTGACTTCTCTTCGTCGAGTTTTCCGAGAACGGCAGCGAACATGCCTTTTGAATCTTTACGGCTCATTGCTCACGTCCCCACGCACTGGTTATCAGGCTTTCGATTTCTGCATTTGCAGCATTGATGGATTCAATAGCGCGATCATACGTTTTTGGTGCCGAGAAGCGCGATCGTTGCACTTCGTAAAGACTTTGCTTCCAGGTCAAAGCATCAGCAACCGCGGTTGATTTGACAACCATGTTCAACAAAAGATCATCACCGAAGACCTGTCGCATCAACGCCTGCATATTGGCCTGCGGATGATCATTGCCTTCAAACTTCGTAATCAGGAACTTTGCAAAATCCCATTGAGCACCAGCTCCCGCATCATCAAGAATCTGCATATAAGATGCGGCAAGCTCCAGAAATTTGGCAGTGGAGTCCACGTCCAACATATGAGCCGGCACAGGAATGAGAACCCCGGTCGCGGCCGTCAACGATGAAAGAGTGAGAAAGTTAAGCGATGGGGCGCAATCAAGAAGAATAACGTCATAATCATCACTCACTGTTTCCAGGGCCTGAGCGACGCGCAGCAGAAATCCCGTACCAGCAGTTTTGCGCATTTCAAGCGCAACAGCAGTTTCAAATTCTGTAAGTTCAAGCCCGGCACAAATGACGTCGAACCCAGCAATATGGGTTTTGTGAATAATTCGGGCGGCCGGAATTGGCTCTTCAAACCTGATAGCTGAATAGAGCGTCTCCCCATCACGATAATCGAAGCCGGGCAACGCACCATGAAGGCTTGTTAAAGATGCCTGAGGATCCATATCCACGGCCAGAACACGATACCCCTTCAAGGCAAGCCAATGACCGAGGTGAATTGCGGTCGATGTTTTCGATGAGCCACCCTTGAAATTGGTAACCGCTATCGTCTGACATTCTTCGTTCCCCGTTCGCTGCGGATTGATCGATTTCTTTCGACCCTTTTCAGCGAGAGACACGCGGAGCTCTGAGACCTGTTCCAGCGTATAAAGACGACGACCATGAGGATTTGCCTCCGGCGTCGGCCCCTGCCCCTTTAACGAAACTTGTCTGATATAGGCTTCGGTTACTCCGAGAAGGGCTGCCACTTCGGTGGAAGAGAACTTGCGCATAGAGCGCGGTTCATCCGGCGGATATTGCGCGAGCGAAAGATTATTAAGCGCCTTATCGAGTTTGTTTGAAAAGGTACTCATAAAATGGAGACTGCTTAGATGGCGAGACAATGAGAGCTTCCCTCCAGATCGCACAAAAATTTTATTGCCAGCGATATATGAAGAGTATAGTTCGCCCAAACTACGCAAACAAGCCGAATTACGGAATTTTCGCGTAGTTAGCCTCGATGCCATTTTGATGGAACGATCGTTATGTAACAGTTCCCAGCTGGGAACTTCCTCGGCAATCATTCCCGGATGAGCTCTAACGCATTACATTTCGACATAACCGCGCTTACGTCGCTTGCAAACGGCCTGATCAAGAGCAACACGAGCCCGAACCTCGCTTTCATATGTGTGCAGTAAACTTCGGCCCTTTGTGCCTACCCTGCCCCATCGCCGGACAAGGCTCCATTCGCCAAACAAAGTGGGTTGCAAAGAGACAGTATAGAACCGGCGCATGTTGCATAGCGCTTGAACCTTGCGAAAATGAAATTCATGCTGCTGAGTTGAAACAATGTTTGTGAACATGGCGTCAGCATCGGCGATGTCTTATTTTCTGTCCAACGAGTAATTTGAATCAATCGGCTGGAATCGATTCATGACGCTGATGGTTTGCTCAGGATCATGTGTTCGCGGCAGCAGTCATATTACAATGGAATTGCTGCTCGATGGGCATTCGTTCAGAAATTCTACGCCGTGGATAAAAATATTGCCTGGAGGCTAAGAAAGATGCTACATTTTCGAGGATACCATTATGATCACTCATTACATGTGGCCCTGGTTTACAGTGGCAGTTTGATCCTTGGTAAGCCTCAAAAATCAACCTTAATTTTATCAGCAGAAACAGAGTCACAGTAACGCAAGTTATTGTAGATTTGACTTTCACGTGACTAAAATTTCGGTTTATTTTCAAGTTGATAGAAAGTGTCAAATAGTCCTGTCTATCTCCATTCTGAGCAGGTTTAGGACTTAGAATGTCAAATGCACTACCACGTGTTTCTAGTTAATCTAAACTCATAAGAAAAAGTGGCAAACCGGAATGTGCTTTCTATGTGTTGAAGCCTGCAATACTCCATCCCGTGAATTAACAGCCACTGCGCATGACCTGATCAGGGTCCGACATAAGAAGTCGATAGATGGATAAACGGCCTGACTGAGCTTGTTGCGTCAAAAACCTCAGATAACCGCCAGCAGATCTGATCCTGGCATTTCGTTGTAATATCCACGCGATGATTGCAGATGTGTTCTCCTGTCCCATTAATGCAGCAGCGTCATGATAAGCCGATTGAGCAATGCCGAGGAATTTGGCTACTATCCGACTGGCATCGCTTAGATCTCGCCATGACGAAACATGGCCAGATGCATAATCGCGAATATCAGGGCAGGTGCGAAGGACCATGTCGAGATCTAAGCTCGAATGCTGGTGGGTCTTGTTTGCCAGGCTCAGTCCTGAATCGCTATGAGAAAGCTTTTGTGCAGGTTCTTTCAATTCAATGAATTGTTCTTTTTGATCTTCATAAAAGGATTCAGAATGTGATTCATTATAGTGCCGCTCATTTTGAGCGTGATTGTCGCTCAATTCAGTTGCATCGTTCAATGAATTCATATGGTTAGTTATATCGGCATGGAGCGCTGTCAAATTGTCCAAAATGTCGTTCAGTTCAGCTATGGAGGCGCGCCGCGGGATACCGTCAACGATGGCGCGGAACTGTTGATAAGAGGGTTCCCAGAATTTGGGATCAACCTCAGGAGGCGTGGCATCGTATAGCTGCGCAAGCTCTCGGCGCTGCAGTGTGAGCCTTTCACGCGTGCGTTTTAGAAGTTTGGTCTCCGCTTGTGTCTTTTCCGCAGCCGCTTCGATCTCTTTGGCACGCGTTAGCAAAGGCGCGAAGGAAAAGCCAAAAGCTTCCTCTACCGCACCCGTTTCTGTCTTGTAAGCATATCGCTTGCCATTTGGACTATCACGCCGCGCGATCACCCCAGCATCGATGAGAGAAGCCAGGTGTCTGCGAAGTGTGGATTCGGGCATGCCATGTGCTCTGAGTGACAGCTGACGATTGGATGGAAACACGACAAGGCCGGTCTTGGCGCTGATATCGTTTTCTGGATAGAACGACAGCAGCGCACTCAAAACTGCCAAGCAGCGGTCATTTAAACCAAAAACAGACTTGGCAACGCAGAGCTGCTTGTAAATAGCCCAGCGGTTAACTGACGTGGCTTTGCAACTGGTTGACGATGTAGCCGGGTTTTGGATACGCGCCATCGTTCGCCTACGAAATGTAGACGTCACATTCTCCAGACTGTACATTTTCCTTCACCTTTATTTAGGCAAAAGATATCCACCCGCCAAAATGACGTTTATGACTCTTGACAGCGATTCATGGAAATGCGATTCTCGTACTTGCTAAGGTTAGAGAAGGGCTTCCAACGGAAACGTTTTGGGGGCCTTTTTCTTTTGCGGTTATTCTCCTGAGTTGATCTTTGCTTGTCGGTATTCCACGTACAAGCGTTCGAGATGGTTCGTCAGCCACTCGCCAAAAATCTTCCCTTCAGAACTGGAAAATTCCAACGCTAAGGTCTTGGATTTTGATTTAGCAGTGACTTGTACAGTCTGGTCTGTTGATGACCAGCCATCATGAATAGGATCGCGGTTCTTCTGTTTGTTCTGAACCGTTTTGAATGCTAACTGAAAACGGTCGGCACTCTTGAGGCTGGTAAAAGCAGGTGACGCGAACAATGCTTTCAGCTTCTCTGTTACCCCACCGCTCAATTCGTTTGCGAAGCTTTCCCATTTAGGGCGGCCCACTCCGGGAGCGGCACCAATTGCCTGAACAACATCATCAGGTAGCTTGCGTGCGAGTGAGATCATTTCTGACAAAACACCTTTGGACGTTGTTCCAAAGGTCGACATGATGACAGCGCGTGACGTGCCTCTGTCTTCAAGGCGCATTGCAAAGAATGCCTTCTCGATGAAAGTAAGGTCCTTGCGCTCCAGGTTCTCGTTACCCTGAGCAATAACCAGTTGATCATCCGACAACTCACGAACGAACGCTTTGACCTTTTGCCCCAGTTTCTTCAGAGCGGCTACGCGCCTGTGGCCATAAGCAATCTGATAGCGCCCTGCCCGATCAGGATAGGGTCTGACCAATACGGGCACTGCCTGACCATTATCCCTAATGCTTTCAAGCAGTGCTTCAAAATCCGAACTATCGAAATCTTCGATACGGTCTTTTACGAACGACGCATCGATATCGTTGGCATCAAGCTCAACGATTAACGTGCCATCAGCAAGCGCGTGGCGCAGCTCTTCCGCTTCATGTGAGAGGCCAGAAATGGCATCATTCATACTTTGAAGCGCGCCCGACGTTGCTTGAGGACGACGAAAAGAGTTCTCAGCTGAGAACTCCTGCGTCGCCGTGATCGGCGTCAAAAAATCCTTGAGGGCATCGCGACGTTTGCTCATTTCCTACCCCATGCATCTCGTACCAGGTCTTCAAGCTCACTATTCACAGCATCCAAGGCTTCGATGGCCCTGTCATAGGTTTGCCTATGGAAATTCTCTCGGCCAACTTCATAGAGGGTCTGCTTGGTAATACCTGCATCAGAAATAGCAGCTGACTTGACCATGGAACTTGTGAGAACGCGATCCCCAAACAGGCCTTTGAGGAGGCCGGCAATTTGAGACTGAGAGCTGTCATTGGGCTCATACCGCGTAAGAACATAGCGGAACCAGTCATAGTTCGCGTTGCCACCTGCCCGTTCTACGACGTCGAACAGGCCAGCAGTCATATGTAGAAACTGGCTCATTGAAGCGACGTCGAGCATCTGCGGGTGAATAGTGACGAGCACCGATGTGGCTGCACAGAGAGCCGATAGGGTGAGATAACCAAGCGATGGGGGGCAATCAAGCACAACAATATCGTAATTGTCTTCGACGCTTTTCAAAGCGGCGCCAACGCGGGTAAAAAACATCTTATCAGCAGATCGCGCAGAGGAGGTGAGGGCACGAGGTGTTTCGTGCTCAAACTCCTGAAGCTCCAGATTTCCGGGAACTATGTCGAGACCGTTGAAATATGTCTTCTTGATTATGCTGCTGAGCGGTCGTTGCTGCTCATCATAACGGATAGCTCCATAAAGCGTTTCATTTGGCTCGAGGTCAAATTCAGGCTGAATACCAAACAAAGCGGAAAGCGATGCCTGAGGGTCCAAGTCCACCGCCAAAACTCGATATCCTCGCAAGGCAAAGTATTGTGCCAAATGAGCCGCTGTTGTGGTTTTACCGGAGCCGCCCTTGAAGTTGGTTACAGCGATAACCTGCATCCGGTCTTCAGAACTACGGTGCTGAATATAGCTCTTCTTGTTTTTTCCCAGGTGATCTCGCAATGCGTGGATCTGGTCCAGTGAGTAGGATCGGCGGCCAGCGGAATTTTTCTCTGCCTCGCCGATTACGCCTTCATTGACGAGAGTTCGCAGATAAACATCGCTGATGCCAATGAGCTTTGCCGCTTCCCCTGGAGCAAACTTTCGAAGCTCTTTCTGAGCGGTTGGTGGAAAAGCTCGTGCGCGGAGCTGTTGCAGCTGTGCGCTGAGGGTATCAGCATCCGCTTCGATCAGGCGCGTTAGCGACTTTTCGACTGTGTTTTGCTTTTCGGTGGCAATGGCGCTCTGGATCATTAAAATCGCTCAATAGGGATATTTGAAGATATGAGCGTCAAGATGACGGCTTCCAGCTGAGTCGTCAACAAGTTTAAGGTTAATGGATGGTTAACGCGGCCCTCTACCAAATTTCATCTGTGTAGTTGGTCGTGAATAATGCAGACTTTATGCATATCAAAGATTCTGACTTTCAGAATTATATCAGTTTCACCGGTTCCTTTCATTTAGGGGCGATGATTATTTTATGCATAGTTCCTGTTGCGGAAGCGCTCGTCTTTGTTTCGGATGGCCATGCGTGCATTGGGGCGTAGTGTCTTGGCTGGCATGTTGCAATTCGAGAAGGCGCACGTTTCGCATTCCGATATTCCGAGTGACAATTGACTCTAAGTTCTCAACTGAGAACAGGCTATAGAATAGATCGTTGATTGCGTGTGGGTCTGCAGCCGTTTGAATATCTGCTCGCCACGCACAGACTTCATCGAAATCGACCGCCATGTAGAAGTGCCTTTGCAATGATCAGCAGGATAACAGAACCGAGCACTGGAACCCGAGTTTTGTGTAACGAAATCGGTGCTAAAAGGGAATGGTCGACCGTTGCGCCTCTCTTTCCCTTAAGCTTACACAGGGGCTAGGATTTGCTAGCCTATCGGGGTCATCGTCACTCATGAGACAGTAGCGAATAGGCCGAGAAATTCAGAAGCGCCTATGCCAATGCAATCAGCCTCCATGCCCAGCGTTTTGGTGGCAAGTGGCGCCCGGATGAGCACGTTGTAACGATCAAACTCCACATCGTTATCCGTTGGGTCGGCAGAATAATAGTCTGGCTTTATGGATTCTTCTGTTTAACGCAGGCTGTCTGAAAGCAGGGTGCCCGTGATCAGGCGGTCATTTAAGAAGTGTAGTTACGCCATAACGCGAATGCATCGGTTCTCGCATGAGGGTAGGGCAGGGTAGTGAGTTTGTGGCGGCGACGGCGGAAAATCAGATTAATCTGATCATAAACGGAGGGGAATCTTTGCGCATGCCTTGGTGACTTGAACCGGCCAAATATCTTTTCTCGCTTCCACGGGTGTATATGCGAGACTTCAATTGCTTTAGTAAGCCTCTTACGGGCCCGATGGTTTGCGTCTGGCGAAAGGGTTCGAATTGGCTAGAGATAGCTTGGCAGTTTATCACCCACGGCAACTCGCGACTTACCAAACCGTGCCGTGAGACTATGCAGGGAACGCTTTGCCGCCTTCGTATTTTGGCGTGGCTGGACAAGTATATCGAGCATATTTCCATGTGCATCGATCACAAGCCAAAGCCAATGCTTTACGCCTTGGATTGAGATGACGACTTCATCGGCATGCCACTTGTCACAAGGAGCCGGTCGATCGCGTCGGACGTACTCTGCAAAATGCCGCGCGAAACCGATGACCCAAAGCCCGATCGCTTCTTGACTGACAACAACATCCCGTCCGGTTGGCAGCTCTTCGACATCTGCAGTACTCATATCAAATCTATGATGAGCCCAGACCACGTATGCGATGATTTCGCGAGCGAAGCGAAAGCCTTTTAGGTGTGGCATGGTGGATGGAACAGTCATTCAGCTCAAATAGCCCGACCGCAATCTGCAAATAACTTAACAATGCTGTTTAACCTACACATCAAGGTCAATCGGAACAATCTCTCTTTCGGACGATGAAGACCCCCAGTTTTGCATTTTCTGGTGGCCTTCATCTCCATGAAAAGGTCAGTCTATATTCGTAGTTTCATCCTGAAACAGATTGTTGGTCAGACACACATACGTCGTGCGTGATCAAATAGAAAACCTGCATCTGAATACGACTGATCCCCGGGTTCTTTTATTTATCTGGGAAATACTTTTTGGGATAAAGTACGCAGTTATTCACGACATACTCAACGCAACGCTCATAGTACCCTGGGTCTTTTCCACCACAATAATCGAAAGGATGGCTTATAACATATGCCCTGCATCTGGCGGCTAAACTGCTATCATTGTTACCGGATGCATATGCGGATTGAGTTGCCATGATAAACGCGCCGCCCACTGCAAGCATACGCAATATCGTTGAAATTCTGCTTTTCATTATGTTTCCATTATGCGTTTAATTAGGTCCTGTTGACAAAGTGGGTTTGCACATCACCTGAAGCATGATTCAACGCCGTCTTTTAGGAGGCTGCTTTGGCTCGTGGCGATCTTTCGGATGTCGAATGGCGGATTATTGAAGGGCTTTTGCCTGCAGAGCGCGGACGAAAATCCCGTCCTGCCCATGATAATCGGCGCTTTCTAAACGGGATGCTGCACGTTCTGCGCGTCGGATGCCCTTGGCGGGATATGCACGAACGATACGGCAAATGGAATTCGGTCTATGTCCGTTTCCGGCGATGGGCTGAGCACGGCGTTTGGGATGCCCTTCTGGAAACATTGGTCGGCCTTGGCCTGACTGAGGACTGGCAGCACATGATCGATAGCACCACAGTTCGCGGCCATTCGCAGGCAGCGGGCGCTAAAGGGGGACTCATAAGGAGGCTTTTGGTCGATCACGCGGCGGCTTTACGACAAAAATCCATGCCAGAGCGGACGGTCAGGGACGCCCTCTTGGCTTTATCCTGACGGGTGGCGAGACCTCGGACTACAATGCCGTTCCGGCTCTGTTGGCCATGCCAGTCAACAAGCCCAGGCTATTCCTGGCAGATAAGGGGTATGACGGCGACTCTATCCGGGAAGAGCTTTTGATGCGCGGCATCCGTCCCGTTATTCCGCCAAAAGCGAACCGGAAGAACCCGCCTGCCTGTGACTACCGAGCATACAGGGATCGCAATCGTATCGAGCGGATGTTTAATCGTCTCAAGCAGTTTCGCAGGATCGCCACCAGATACGATAAGACCAGAGCTTCCTTTGAAGCCTTCCTCGCGTTGGCTGCCACAAAGATTTGGCTACCATACTTTGTCAACAGGACCTAAGTCGCTGTTTGATGTATTCCGAATGGACCATGAATTCACTCTTGCGGGCCATCGAAGTCATAGTTCACACCGATCACATAGCAGTCACAGGTCATCAAGTGGGGGTTATTCATACCGTGCCCCAACCTATAGCCGGCCTTCTCCCAGTTATGCGGCACCGCTATATAATCCACCTGTAAGAACGGCGCCGTCTCCGGTTTATCCCGCGGCACCCTCAGGAAACGAGACGACAACACCAGCACCTTTGAAGGTTTTGCCCGGAAACACGGATAAGTTTCGTGAAATTGTTAAGCAAGTTCAGTTGGCCATGTTGGCGTACGGTTATTACTCAGGTCAGATTGATGGGGTACTCGGTTCCACATCGAAGGCAGGATTACAGCGTCTTCAAGCCGATTATGGGTTGAAGGTTACTGGGACGGTTACGCCTGAAACCCTTGATGCGCTAAAGATTTCGGCACGATAGAATTTGCGCCGTTGATGTTCTCCGGCACGGTTCGCCGAAGCCTCGGGACCCAACTGGGGCATTTTCTGATACGGGTGCCTAAGATTAATTCTCCACGAAAATGCGGGAGTATGTGATTTGCGCTTCAAAATAACTGCTCTCGTGTTCATCAGCGTGTCTATGGCCAACCTCACAGATGCGATAGCGACCCAGTTTCGCACGCTGAAAGAAGTTCAAAGTGAACTTACCTCCAGAGGGTTCGATCCGGGTTCCGCGGATGGTGTTTGGGGTCGCAAATCCGTCTTGGCACTGAAGAAGTTTCAGCGCGAAAGTGGGCTTGAGGAGAAAGGTACGATTGATAAACCAACGCTGGAAAAACTCTTTCCGATTGTTGACGCAGATACAGTCGTTTCGCAGAATTCCAGCGGTACAGCTATCATAACGCAGGCTCAAGATAGGAACTCCATAGGGACTGTAGCCGATGGTGGAACGACTGACGGGAATGCGGATTCCTCAAGCTTTAAGGTTCTGTTTTTTGGAGCTTTCTTAATCGTCATGATGTTTTGGAGACGTGGCAAAAGAAAGAAGCCAGGTGGAGGTGAGGATGATCCGCTCGCCGCGAAAGTTGAACCAACTCTCAACGTAACTAAAGTTCGTTCACGATCTGAAGCTCCGAGGCTGGACGTCCGCGCCAAGCCTTCTACACGAAAAAGATAGGGCGTTTTTAGCATGTAGATTTTTTGTGATTGAGATATAGCGTTATGCTTCTTGATCTTATTAAGCGGCTTGAAACGGAAACTGAATATCACATTCGGCAGGCTCTAGCTGAAGCTTCCTCTAGGGGGAGTGTTGCGTCCGGAGGGAACTTGAACCAAGAATCTTGACTGGCAATCATAGTTATTTTCTTTGATCCTTCACTCGTGCTCGCGCGCTTTTCGCTTTGAGGAGCTTGCTCTTTGACTGGATCATAATCCATCCATTACTTTTTCAGCAGGCTTTCCACGATATCGGAGCCCAGTGTTGTTTTTAACGCATCAACTCCGTTTTTGGGCAATCTCGAAAGGCCACTGACGATGCCTTCTTTCCATGCGTCACCGCGGTTCCATGCTTCTTCCCAGGCATCTGTTAGCTCATCACCGTGACGCGTTTGCACCAGAGCTTCGAAGAGCAGAGCGGCCTGTGTAAGGTCCTTGTCTGCCTTCAAGCGTCCTAAGGTGTCTGCAAGCCTCCGCGAAGACACAATCAGTTTGTGAATGGCATATCTTTCCGGAGCAGGAACGAGGACGTTGACGCCTTCACGGAAAAGGAGCACCGTGCGGATAGGCTCGTAAATTAAGTAGTCGAGGAAACGCAGGTTTTCCGCCGAGGCGCCACCCAGAGCCGGCATGGGCGATGGCTTTCCTGTGTATTCGTCTGATCCCCGGTTACCGGTCAGGAATTCCACTCTGTAGTCTTTGGCGTTCACGAAAGCGGTTACACTGACTTTATCTGTCTGATGCGGAACAGCCCGGAATTGTGGATCAACCGACTGTAATATTTCGAGGATTGGCGGCAGGCTGTCCTGGACCTCAGCTGATATTGCAAAGTCCTGAGCAAAATCCGCGTCGCCTGTCTGCATCGCTGTGGAAGGCAAGCGGACACCTAGCATTCCAGCGTAAGTGCTGAATGCCACTGACCCGATCAGGATAGCGCGCAACCGAAACAGTCCGGCCTCGGCTAAGGCTTTGGTGACATCGCCTGCAAAAGGATCAGGACCGGGAAGGCCAGCGCGTCGCAGCGTGCTAACCATGCGCCTTCGCTCCCTAATGTTGTCCTTGATCTCTTTGTGGGTATTTACCCGCTCACTGATCGCTTCGTCACTCGCAGGGCCTACGTAACTTCGTTTGTCTTTGCCTTCGGGGGTAGGGAGGTCGAAATACCAGTAATCACGATTTTTGACTGTAACGTTCACGAACCATCCCTCCAGGGGAAAGTCTGCTGTAAATTGTGCATCCATTGTCCTCTGGGTTAACTCAGCGAACATTGTTCGATAACTGATGTCGATATCTTTCATCCCTGAAGCTTCTCTTTTTAAGTGATCTGGCTCTGGTGAGGGTCGAGAAAACCATTTCGCGACGGTGTTATAAGTTTCTGTCAAAACCTTATAACCGAGTTATGGGTTGTTGTCATTATAAGCTATTGGCAGAACCTTATAACGAGTGAACCGGCAAAAGACCTCCAAATAGCGGAAGTAAACATTTTTCGTTTGGTTCACGACTGTATCGACGTGATTCAATAGCGTACGTTCCGCTCGTCCCTTCCTCCTGTCAGCTATCCGGTCGTGATACTGACAGGAGGGAGAATTATGCCCGACTAAAGTCTGACAGACGACGGCAGTCCGTCATATCTAATATTGGCATCTATTCAGCAACAAGCGGCATAGCGTAGAATCTGAACTCCAGCTCAAACCTCCATCCATACCTGATTGAGAGTTCGGGCAGCCAGCGCAGCTTTATCCTGCGGCAGAAAACGCCCATAATGGCTTGCAACCATCTCTGGAGTGTCCTGAATTGCATAACTGGCCTGTTCGTAAGAACCTGTTTGTTTGAGAATATGGGTGGCCAGAACATCGCGCACATTATGCGGTCCATGGGGAAGTAAGCCTTTGATCGCACCCCTGTCAGTATATGGATTGTAAATGCCATACCGCTGTATTGTGAGCCGCCATGCTTCGTAAAACGTCGTCTGGTTATAAGCTGCATCTTCACTCGTCAGTTTTACCGTCTTCACGAACAGTGTGCCTGGATCTTCTGCTTTGCCGAGCAGGACAGCCCGATGCCGGCTGATATAGTTCTCAAGGTGCGTATAAAGGTCAAGCAGGTCGGGGAGAACCAGCCGAAATGGTTTTGAACCAAAGAATGATGAATTGGAGTTCTTAAAAGCAACTGCCGGTATGAAAACTTCCCAGCCATTATCGCGATCGCTCCAGCGGATCTCACCACGCTTCATATCCTCAAGACGACGCTCCGGTGTTGGGAAATGCCCGCGCGGACAGACGAGAAGCTGACGCAGGTTCTTTTGGCGAAGCCCAAGATGCAATCCAAGCCGAAGCATTAAAAATGACCGGACAGCTTCAGCGGCCTGTACAGGATAACGACCTTCATCTGGAATGCGTTTTACAATTTCGTCTGTGATTTTTCTATATTCAGCGAGTGGTCTGTCAGCCGCGAGAATGCACATGATCGGTTCGAACGGATCCGGGTGAACACGCATCACGCGCTGGACCTCCCTTGATCGATGTGTTGCATGTTTAAAGCACTCAGCGCATGCTCCATGCCAGTCCTGCTGCGCAAATTCGATTTCTTCAGCCGTCACCAATCCCCCAACAGGCTCTAGTCCCCTTGCCAGTTCAGCGTGTTGCCACATCCAGCCGGTTTCAGGTCGTGTCATGCCGAGAAGTGCGCTCAGCATGTCCTGCTCCCACGATGTGTAAAATCCGCGTCGCTTCTCTCGCCACTGAAGGTACGAGTCCCATATTCCGGGAAATACCAGCAAGCCGAACGTTATGTGTCGCAATGGAATGCCCCGGCCCTTAACTTCGCCATCCGGCGAAGCGGCGAGGGCGCCGAATAGAAGGCCGAAATGTTCGACTTTTTGCGATGCTGTCTCTTCTCCCCAGACACCGGTTCGCTGAAATCCGACTGATGTCAGTGTTGCCGTCTTAAACCGTACGAGATTGGCCATTTCCATTGCAAGGCGCGGAGCTGCATCCACAACGCCAGCCAGCAGATCAGGATCATCGATGGCAACATTTTCATCAGAGCGGTAATCAAATACCAGAGTCTCTGATCTCGTTCGCGGGGACAAAACCTGTCCGTAAGTGATCCCGGGGAACCGTATGGCATATCGCTGTCTGGACGCCTTCGCCTGAAACCGGCGATAATTGGTTGAGCCTGATACGATTACGCGGCGGACCCATTCCAGGATCTCGTCTCTTTTGCTGAATGGAAGCTGATTAAAGTCGTCGGGCAAGTGCCATACAATACGTCGTCGTTCAGAAGCGCTGATGTCATCACCCACTTCATGACCATATACCGACCGGGTCTGATGTGGCAGTCTGGATTTAAAATAACCCTCTGGCAGTCGATAACGTCTCTCTATCCTTGAAAGCACATCGAAGCTGTCGGCGGAGCGGGGCGTTTTTGTGCCATTCGCCCAATTGGCTATCGTACGGATATCAAATATCTCATGCTGTTTCACAACCGCACGGTGGAGACGCCAGTTAGTCTCATTGAACCTGCGCATGTGATAATTCAAAGCATGCTGGAAAGCCTGCGGATCCTCAACCCAGTCGAACAGCGGCTAAGGAAACTCCTCGACAGGATCCCTCGACACTGCTGCGGACGGCTGGGGACGGACTGGTGTTTTTCCGGATGCCGAAACGGGAGATCTCACCTGCTTCGGCACGCGAACTGCGGGGCGCCGTTCCCGTACGTTTCGTTTAGGTTTAATCTGATCTGTTCGGGGAACTCCATTGTCGACCCACCGAATTATGGATTCCAGCGCAGGCCGGATGATAGTCTTCAGCTTATCTGTGAATTCGCAATCTATCCGGCTTTCCGAAGCCAATGATAACCAGTCAATCTGACTTCGGCGCATCGGAGGTTTTTTGCGATTCACGATCAAATCATTAAAATATGATTTGATTTTATTGAGTATTTCATCCGACACGTGTGGCTCAACGCGCTTGTCGCAGAATTCGGAAATCATACTTTGAAATTGAAGAGGTGAAGAAATCTGTGTGTTCATTGTAGCCCAAATTGCTGAATTGACCGGCGTGTTGCCGGGCGTGGGCTGCTAATGCGAAATAATTAATCTATTCTGAAGCTTACCGAAATTTTCAAGGATGTTGGAGGTTCATATCCCTTCAAGGCGTAGCGTTCTATGGCTCTAGCGACAGTTCGCTTCTTGACTGATTATCATAATCAACGGGCTAGCCGAGAACGTAAAATGGATAGGTAGCTGGTAGAATAAATTGGCAAACCTTGCCAATCTGCGATTATAAATTGTAGCGAAGGGAGAATTTGATGGTAACGATGAACGTATCGCTCCCTCATCCTATGAAAGAATGGGTTGAGGCTCAGGCCAAAATGGGACGCTATTCGAACACGAGTGACTATGTGCGCGATTTGATCCGTAAAGATCAGATGCGTAGCGATAAGATTGCGACGATGCAGCGCTTTGTCGACGAAGGCTAACAAAGTGGCCCGGGAAGTCGTTCGCAGGATGAACTCTTCGCTAAGGCAATCGACAACGCCGAAAAATCTCTGAAACGCAACTAATGGAATTTAAGGGTGCTGTCACATTGTTTGAAGTAGACTCGTGCTGAAGGGGGCAATTGGATTGCAGGCCAGTTGATGCGCTATGGCGTTCCGTTCCGTGATTTTGCGTTTTTGCGATGCGCTCGGATCAGGCCCGCTGGACTGTTGGAACTGGATTGAGCGAAAATAGTTTCGCGTGGCAGAGAAGATGGATACGAAATGTTGCAAGGATCCAATTGATCGAAAGCCTTGTTGAGTTCGCTCTCGTTTCCGAAACGGCAAGTGCGAATTTTCAGCTCGGTTGTTTAGTCCCTTGTGTGATCGATGATCCACATTAGCCATGACTTGACGCTTGGCAGCCTTGGTGTTGCGGTGGGTTTGAACAATCTCATCAAGCACATATCCATCTTGATCAACTGCGCGCCAGAGCCAGCATTTTTCCCGCCGATACTAACAACAACTTCATCAAGATGCCAGACATCACGGTTCGAAGGTGACTTGCGACGCAATCGCGACGTAAGCAGAGAACCATGCGACCGGCACCATCGGCGGATTGTTTCGTAAGAAACCTCAATGCCACGCTCAAGCATCATTTCTTCAACTTCACGCAGGCTGAGATTGAAACGGAAGTACAGCCAGATTGCACGAGCTACGATTGAGATCGGAAAGCGATGGTTTTTGTACGTGGGCGCGTGCACATTCATAAACATCAAATATCGCAATCTCATTGACGAATAATCAATGTGACAGCACCGCGGCGAGTATTTAATAACCCACCGATTCAACGTTGCATGGTCAATCTCTACGCCGCGTTCAGCCATTATTTCCTGTAGGTCACGATACGAAACCGAATAACGAACATAGAAGAAAACAGCATATAGGATGACACTGTTGGGAAAATGAACAAGCTTGAAATCAACCATGGTCAATGCCTCGCTTCTATCTGCAATCGACGAAAGCCATCGCACAAAGTAGCAGACCTGAAAAGTTTGTGACATGACCTGCAATTCATCGATCCGGCGCATCAGTGACAGATCGCCATCCGATACCGGGCGCGATGAATAGTAGACACTGCTACGGCTGAACCCAAGGAGCTTCGCCTGCTTTGCGACCGATAGCTTGTGCGTGCGGTCGATCATTTCTTTCCGCTCAGCAATCCCACCTTGCTGAGCGCTCCGGCTAAAAAATCATTTTCCAGAGTTAGCTCGCCGATTTTGGCGTGAAGCGTTTTGACATCGACGTAGGCCCCGCTGGCTCCGTCTTGGTCTCGTCGCCAAAAACACCAGTCTCCCCCTCTAGAGGCTGTTCTATCCATTGCTTGATCTGGTTCGCGTGCACGTCGAATTGCTGGGATAATTACACAAGCGTCTTCTCGCCTCTGATTGCAGCGAGCGCAACTTTTGCCTTGAAAGCCGGGCTATGTGGGTCCAGCGTGGTCGTCTCGTCATAGTATCTCCTGTTCTCGGCATCTAAGCCGAAGTCAGGCAGAAATTCCACTTATCCTAGTTGTTCAAATTTCCCGAACCACTTCTCTAATTGAGCCCAAACATCCTTTGTACAGGTGGGTCAGCAAATTTAAGGAGGGTTCCCATCTGTTGAGAGTTGCAGCTTTAAAGCAGATCGTTTGATTCTCAGGATCGACGAGCTGCCGACACAAATCTGTCTGGTTTTTCCAAACGTTCCAATCATCCCAGCGACTTGTGTCTCTTTAATCGGGACTATTTGCTCTCACTGGACTTAGAGCTCTTTTATTATTTCATTGGGCTTTCCTCCGATCACATGAGTTTTTCATACATATTCCTTCAACTTAAGTCGAAAGTGTCCGTTATTATCGCCGATATGGCTTGACAATTTAGGGGAAATCTCGCATCCGACTAAATATTATTCTGGTTGCAGCATTGCTGTTCTGCGTGTGGGGCGGGAGGAACTTCAGACAATTCGGCAACCAACGCATGCATAGTTCAATCGAGTATCGATCATCATAATTGGCAAAGTCTTTTATATGATCCACCGACCTTTGAGTGGGAATTGGTCGGTTCAATCGGGGACGTATTGAAATGCAATTTAGTATGAATTTGGCTCCTTTGGGTGCCGCTGTAATTATTTTGATGTCGACCTTTCTTCCTGCACAGGCACAGGAAGCCGCTGCTGCCGTTGCCAAACCGGAAGCCCCCACAGTTCAATCCACCCGTTTTGATGACTGGTATTATCGTTGCGCTGAGGTCAAAGCTGCTGACGGGAAAGCTCTGTCACAATGTGAAGTGGCACAGATTGCCCAGGTCAAGCAAGGCGAGGAGAACGTCAATGTTCTCACATTGGCTATTGCCAAGGCTGCGCCCGAAGCTGGAAAGAAGCCTTCCGGCAATGAGCTGCTACTGACTGCTCTTGTGCCGCTGAATGTTGTGCTGCCAATCGGTCTTGGTTTGGCTGCCGACGGCAAGGATGTCGTCACGATCCCTTATCGCAATTGTAATCAGGCCGGATGCTGGGCACAGCAGAAGCTCGATCAAAAAATGCTGACAGCTTTGCAGAAAGGGTCTGCAGGAGAAGCCCGTCTACGCCTGATGAATGGGCAGAACATCAATCTGAAGTTTTCGTTGAAAGGGCTCACCAAGGCTCTCGCAGAACTGCAAAAACCAACTAAAGCCTGACGGATAAGATTATGATTTATTCTGTTCGTTTGGGCCAGCTTTGGTTCGCAGTTTGCGTGGCTTTGCTTGCTTCAGCAACTTCTGGTTTTGCGCAGCAATCACCAATTGCGGCATCCAATCCGTCTGCATCCCCTGCCGATGATTTCATGCGTCGTCAGGCCGAACAGGATTTGGAACAGCGATTACGTGCTTTGGGAGATGCAACTCCACGTGAAGTGACACCAGCCACGCCCGAGCAAGCTGGGCCTTTGAGCAAAGCTGCAAAAGGTCCATGCTTCGCAATTACCCGTGTCGAGGTGGAGGGTGTCACTCTGCTTTCCAAGTCAATACTTGCGCCTACGCTGGCGTCATATCAAAACAAGTGCATCGGCCTTGCTGACATCAATGTTCTCTTGAAAGACATCACCAGCCTTTACATGGATGCAGGCTATATTACGTCGCGCGTTTATGTGCCGGAACAGGACATTGCAAAGACCAGAGTTTTGCGCCTTGTGGCTGCCGAAGGTTCACTTTCTGATATTTACCTGAATGGTAAACCTGCAGCTTATCCGGGATTGCTTGCAACAGCCTTTCCGGGTTTGAAGGGTAAGCCCGTTAACATCCGCGATGTTGAACAAGGCCTCGATCAGGTCAATCGACTGTCTTCTAACAATGCCAAGACTTCAATGTTGCCCGGAAAAGAGCCCGGAGCATCTATTCTCAACGTCGAGAATAAACCCGGTCTACCTTGGCATTTCTCGGTGGCCAACAACAATCTTGGCCAGAAGTCGACCGGTTATTCGCGATCATCAGTGTCGTTTCGGATGGATAATCTGGTCAATCTGAATGACCTCGTATCGCTCAACTATGAACACACCGGGCCTGATTATCCCTGGCCCAACGACGGTACAGGACAGAGCAACAGCATTTCCGGCTCGATCAGTGTGCCTTATGGCTACTGGAGCTTCACGCTCAATGGCTCCTATTACAAATACCGCAGTTCCGTTCCCGGCCAATATTCTGACATCGACACATCCGGAAATTCCAAACAATTGGGCTTCAACGTTGATCGGGTAATCCTGCGAGACAAGGATTCTATCACCACGTTCAATGCAGGTCTCGCGTATAAGGCTACAGACAACTTTTTGATGGGTAATCTGATCGAGGTTGGCAGTCGCGAATATTCGGTTGCCAATCTCGGTATCTCTCATTCGCGTCGTATGCTGGGCGGGCTGTGGGTTTTTGACCTGAGCTACAATCAGGGCCTTGGCGTGTTTGGTGCAACCAGACGCGGAGAACCCGGCGCAGGTGATGCCGAGCCTGAATTTGCGAAGTTTACGGGGACGATAAACGTCACCAAACCTTTCCAGTTGGCGAGCCAGAACCTGCAATTCTCTACGCTGATCAACGGGCAGTATTCACCGGACAATCTCTATGGGGCCGAGCAAATATCGCTTGGCGGCTATTCCAACGTGCGCGGAACCCGCGACAGTATTCTGTTCGGCAATAATGGCCTGTTCACCCGCAATGAGATCACGTGGCGCACGTTGCCGTGGAAGGACAGCGAACTTCTGACCAAACGGCTAGGCGAGTTGCGGCCCTATGCAGCCATTGATTATGGCCATGTTTTTGAACAGGCGCGATTTGGCATTGAAGGTGGTGATGTTTCTGGTTGGACCGTGGGGATGCGTCTGGCTGGTGGCAATATTGGTGCTGACATTGGCTATTCGCGCATCATCAAAAGTACGGACGAGACCAACGGTAAAGATCTGTTTTTTGTCAGCACATCACTGCAGTGGTGATGCGTTAGTAGGGGATAGTTATGGTTTTAGGGAATATTTTGAACAACAGGAAACGGCATTTTGCGGTAGCGACAGCGATGGTCCTTAGCATCGCTCTTGCAGGCTGCGGCGGTCGTGAAGCAAAACCTATTGCGATAACCAATCCGACCGATAGCGCATTTGATTGTGCGGGGATTTCACGGGAATTTGCTGCGAATGAGCGGCAGATAATGGTCACTCTGAAAGAACGCAGTCAGGCTCAGGGCAAGAATATTGTTCTGGGAGCCGCAGGTGTCCTTTTCCTTCCTGCACTGTTTTTCATGGACCCGAAGTCGCCTGAGAAGGTGGAGATCGATGCGCTGCGCAATCGCAACAAGGTTCTCGAAGACATTGCACGCACCAAGAAGTGTTCGGCCCTCAAATCCCAACTGACCGAAGTTTACAAAAAACTCGACAATCCGGGCAGCGGACAGTCCGCAAAATCGAGAGATTAGAGACTCTTGCGGCTTAAACGCCGCATGATTTTCGATTCATATTTTAAGGCAGGATCGGCCATGAAGAATTTTGCATACCGTCATTATTTCTCGCGTGTATCCGGTTTCTCCAAGGGAACCAAGCGGACACATCGCTGGTTTGATCCTGTCGCATTTGCCCGTAAAGGCGTTGCCAGTCTTCTAAGTGGGCTTCTGGTTCTCCAGCCCGTGTTATTGCAGGCGCAACAGCTGACACCGGATGTCAGTGCTCCGATTGGCAATCAACCGGGTATAGGGGCGGCCCCCAATGGTGTTCCACTAGTCGATATTGTGACGCCGAACCAGCAAGGGCTGTCGCATAATAAATATGGCGACTTCAATGTCGGAACGCCTGGTCTGATCCTCAATAACCACAATGGCGAGTTAGGAAACTCGAAGCTCGGTGGCGTGACACCGGGCAATGCCAATCTGAAGAACAGCGGGCCTGCAAGCGTCATTCTCAATGAAGTTACGAGTGGCAATCGCAGTGCCCTGCAAGGGGCAACGGAAGTGTTCGGCGGCAGAGCAGATGTCATTATCGCCAACCCTAACGGGATCACCTGTGATGGCTGTGGCTTCATCAACACGCCACGCGCCACGCTAACCACAGGCACACCCGACATCGATGGTACAGGAAGGCTGTCTGGTTTCACTGTTCAGGGCGGTGATGTCACCTTTGGATCGAAAGGTGGCAACTTTGCTTCTGGCGATGGAACCGTTGATCTTTTCGATATCGTGTCCCGCCGCATTCAGATCGATGGTCCGGTCAATGGCAAAAACCTCCGGCTGACGGCAGGTCGACAAAAGTTCGACTACACTACGGGCGAAGCCACGGCTTTGAGCGGAACTGAGGATGCGGGCGAGTTCGCCATTGACGGCTCTGCCCTTGGTGCCATGCAGGCCGATCGTATCAAGATCGTTGTCACCGATAAAGGTGCTGGCGTGCGTATGCGCAATGATATGGCGGCCAATGCGGGCGAACTTACGCTTTCTGCAGATGGCAAGATATCGCTTGGTAACGCTTCTGGTCGTGACGGCGTTTCCGTACAATCGAAGAGCAGGCAGGTCGAAGCAAAGAAGATCACCTCGAAAAAGAAGGTGGTCGTCAAGTCAGCCAAAGGCATCACACTGGAAGCGGTTTCTGCCGACGAAGATGTCATTCTGGGCAATGGCGACGGCTTGCTTTCTGTCGCAGGGGACGTTGGATCCCTTAGAAATATAGAGCTGACCTCGTTCGGTGCGATTACGGCTGGCAATATCGCAGCTGGCAAGAACGCAAGCTTGCAAGCGGGACAGGGCATCGCTGCTGGTCAGCTTAATGTCGACGGTGCGGCAAATCTGACCACGGCATCTGGTAACATCGCGCTGTCCGGCACTACTAAAGCAGGTGGCGGCGTGCTGACCATGACGGCTACGTCCGGTTCTATCACCGCTGCCTCGCTTGTCAGTTTCAACAATATGGCGCTGACCGCCGGCACCGACATTACGACCGGTGATATTCTGTCTGGCGGTGCGCTTGTTGCCTCCGCGCGTTCTTTGAAAGCTGGGAATGTTGTCTCGGGCGTTGATGTCGTCGCTACCAACGCTGCCAATGGCGCTATCCAAATCGGATCGACAGGCGACATGCGCCTTGCTACGTCTGGGGGGATTGATGTTGCTTCTCTGCTTTCTGCCGGAAATCTGAATATAGCCGCTGCAGCACTTGCAGCGCAAAACGTGACCAGCCACGGGACTGTTGTGATTTCTGGCGACACAAATGTCTCGGGCCAGATTCTGGGCAGTGGTGATGTCAGCATCGCGGGCGCAAACATCACAGCTGGTGCGATCATCTCAGGCGTTGATTTTGTAGCCAGCAGGTCCTCAAACGGGGCCATTATTGTCGGAAACACAGGCGATACAACGCTTTTAGCGCAAGCCGGAACGATTAATGTTGGCACGCTTCTTTCGGCGGGCAATTTTCTTGGCGATACCGCCACATTCAAAGCCGCTAATGTCACCAGCTATGGTGCGGCTAATATCGCCGGCACAACGACGATCAGCGGCCAGCTTCTGGCGGGCTCAGACGTCACCATTAACGGATCAGCGATTTCTATCGGTGCTGCTGTTGCTGGTGTCGATCTGACTGCATTGCGCCAAGGCAATATCGTTTTGGGGAATGGCGCACGCACGCTTAATCTCACCGCGACCGCTGGTGATCTCAAAGCAGATCGGTTGCTATCATCTGGAAACACAATTGCTTCTGCTTCCAGAAATCTTTCCGCAAATATTCTCACGCATGGCGACCTCAGTCTTACAGCAGGTGGTAATCTTACGCTTTCCGGTCAATCACTTTCGGGCGGAAATGCAACTCTCACAGCAGGTTCGATGAACATCGGAACACTTGTTTCCGGTGTTGATTTTGCAGCAACTGAACAATCAGGCCGTTCGCTTACCTTAAAACCTGGCGCGGCCAGTGCGACCAGTTCGACTGGCAATGCCCAGTCTGGCCAGATGACATTAACGGCCACTGGCGAGATTGACGCTGGAACTTTGTTGTCAGCACAGGCTTTGACGGTCAATGCCGGATCATTCAATGCCACAAACGTCACCAGCAATAGTACTGCTAATATCACGGGCGCAACTACGATCAGTGGCCAGCTTTTGGCGGGTTCTGATCTTGCCGTTACGGGGGCTGCAATCAACATCGCGACGGCTGTCGCTGGCGTTGATCTGGTCGCTTTGGCCAAAGGAACAATAGCAACAAGCAATGTTGCAAGTGGCCTCAACCTGATTGCTACGGCTGGTGATCTGATCACCAACCGTCTTCTTTCCTCTGGAACAACAGTCGCGTCTGCTACAAGAAACCTGTCAGCGAATGTCGTTTCGCGCGGCGATCTGACCCTGACGGCGGGCGGCGCTGTTACCCTTTCCGGCCAGTCTCTGGCAGGTGGCAATGCGACCATCAACGGAGCATCACTTAACATCGGAACGCTTGTTTCTGGCGTTGATTTTGCTGCCACCGAGCAGTCAGGCGGCTCTCTGATCCTCAAGACTGGTTTGGCTAATGCAGGCCAGATGTTGCTCAATGCTTCCAGTGGCTCGATTTTCGCTGATCAGTTGCTGAGTGGCGGCGATCTGAAGGCCAAAGCACAACAGAACGTTTCCTACAATAGCTTGCAAAGCTTCGCCTCCGCCGATCTCAATGTGGTCTTAGGTGCCATCAGTCTGGACAAGAATACGGTCGCGAAGGGTAATATCGCGCTGACGTTGCAAAGCCTTGATCTGAGCAATAATCGTTCCAAGCTTGCGACCGCTGGAAATCTCATCGTAAACGCTGCAAGTGCCGATCTTTCGAACTCGACGCTCATTTTTGGCGGCATTGCTTTGAACCTCTCAGGTTCTGCTGATGCTGCAAATTCGAAAATCCGCGCGGTTACAGCTGATGGCGGCAGCGGCGATATTACAATCAATGCCCAGACAATATCGACGACGTCTGCGACGGCGCTCCTTGCTGCCAATGACCTCACTCTGACACTTGCTTCGCTTACAAACCCTGGACAGCTTGCCGCCAACAGAAATCTGACGCTCAATATTGCAGGCAGCTTCACGAATACCGCGTCCGGTCTTGTTTATGCCGGACAGGACGGTCGCCTTTATGTTGCAGGCGATCTTCTCAACGATCAGGGTGCGATCCTTGTTGGTAACGACCTGACGATTGCAGCAAACGCAAATGGCGAACGCAATCAGTCCATTACCAATGTGTCCGGTCTAATTAAAGCCGGGCGTGATGCCGACATTACAACGGCAAATCTGACCAATAAGCGTAGTACAGTTCCGACCTGGTCGACGGTTGTTGTGAGCAACGACGCTATTGCAAAGTTTGAGCTTAATCCCGAGACATGGGGTAAGCCGCTTGGACATATCTTTGTCAACTCAAACACCAACGCACCGCTTAATCTTTACCCCGGCGAAGATTATGCTGAGCTCGCATGGATGGCACAGCTTTACGGCGTGATCACCTTTGCTGACGGTACATCCTACCGCACGCGCAGCTTGCAGTCTTATGAAGAAAATACTCCCTGGAAATGGGGTGACAGCCTCAGCAGCGTCCAGGCAATGCGCAACTGGCTGCTGTCGCGTTATCCGGGCGACGGAAAAGGCAACATTCTTCTGACACCTGATTTGCAGAGCAAATCGGTCATCATCGTCAACCGCAACGATCCGTTTGCCTGGACATTTACCTGGGACGAAGGCACCCAGATGCGTCAGTCGATTGAAGAACAGCGATTTGATGGCAATCTATCTCCTGAGGCTCTTATCCAGACAGGCCGCAATCTGAACATTGATGCGACGATCCTCAACAATGCTCATAGCTCGATTGAAGCGGGTGGAAATGCAAAACTGACGGGCTCGGTTCTTAACAATGAAGGTGTTGCGCTCTATCGCACTGTGACTTCCAAGTGTGAGGCGACAGGTGGTTGCGAGGCGTATGATGCCAATGGCAATCGCGATGGTACCAATGATCTGGACAAGGGTAATTCTCGGGTAACAGGCCAAACGATTGTTGGCGGCGCATTCGGCAACATCAAAGCAGCTGGCAACATGGATATCAGCGGCTTTGCGAGCGTCAACAACACCTCTGCACCCGGATCGATTGCTGGCGGCGCGCAGCTTTCTACTGCACCGGTCACCAATGATCCGACTGCTGCCCTGAATGGCCTGACGGCAGCGGGTGCGTTGTTCACACCAAATTCTGCAATAGCAAATCTTTTGGCTGAAAAGGGTATCTCGGTTTCCGGCAATAGCCTGCAAGCGGGCGGACTGCCATTATCACCAGCGGAAATTATTGCGGCTCTGGGTTCGATAGCGCCTAAGCCAGACTCCGGTGGTTTTGGCGGCACAATTCCCGGACAAGTCTTTCTCTATGAAACCCGTGCCGAGTTCCTGGACGTAAGCAAGTTCTACGGTTCCGGCTATTTCATCAATCGAATTGGTTATAACCCTGACCGTTCTATTCCGTTTATGGGGGACGCCTATTTCGAGAACCAGCTGGTCGATCAACAATTGCGTCAGCTCATCAATCAGGGGCTTGGCAAGGGTTCGTTCATACCGGGAAGCGACGCCATTGAACAGATGAAGGTTCTGCTCGACCGCGGCGCGGACTTTGCGAGCGCCAATGGTCTGACAATCGGCGAAAAGCTTTCACCAGAACTCATCGCCAATCTGACCGAAACGATGGTCTGGTATGAGAAGAAGACCGTCAACGGCATCGAAGTGCTTGTACCGACCGTTTATATCGCCAATGCCGACAAGGCGAACTTGACGGTTGCAGGCGCAATCATCTCCGGTGACACAGTCAATATGAATGTCAGTGATGTCAGCAACGCTGGCGTTATCCAGGCTAAAACTGACCTGAAGCTTCAGGCTACAAATATCACCGCAACGGGCGGCAGCTTTACCGCTGGCAACGATCTGTCGCTGTCAGCATCGCAGAACCTGACAATTGCGGCAGCCGACATGCAGATCGGCGGTGAGACCTTCGTCAAAGCGGGCAGCGGTGTGCAGGCGGGTGGCAATGCAAGCCTTTCGGCAGGTGATGCACTCACCTTGCGCGGTGCAGAGGTCAAAGCAGGTAATGACGTCGATCTCACGGGACAAACTGTGACGCTCGACACGGCAAAGGCGACCAATAATGGTTCCGACAATGTCATCGGCACAAATGTCCAATCGGGCGGCGATACGACGATCACCGCCAAACAGGATGTGAATGTTATTGGTTCCAATGTTGCAGCTGGCGGCAATCTCGGCATTGAGGCTGAACAAGGTTCGGTCAATGTTGTCGCGGCAGGCGTTGAGAAGAAGGTCAACGGTGTTGCTGGCACACGCATGTCGCAGACGGATTCCACCTTTGCACAAACATCCAACCTGTCGTCGGGTGGTGACACCTCCATTAAAGCAGGCGACGATATTCTGATATCGGGTTCAAAGGTGAAGGCAGGCGGTGACGTCAGCATCGAAGCCAAGGACGATATCAATATCACGGTCGCTCAACAGCGTACCGAGACAATTGGTTCGGAAGTCAAACAGGGTTCCGAAACCCATATTGGCTCGGAAATCAGTTCTGGCGGTTCGGCCAGCGTTGCAGCAGGCGACAAGACCGATGTCGACAATTCGCATGATCTCAACATTATTGGCTCGAAAATTGATGCCAAGGGCAAGGTTGATCTCAGCGCAACCGACAATGTCACCATCGCAGAAGCGCGGGATACGGGCTATTCGCAGCTTGATACGAGTTCAAAGGGTATTTTCAGCAAAAAGGAAAGCCATAGTCGTACTGAAACCGAAACCGCTGTTGGATCGTCGATTAGCGGTGGTGACGGTGTCGATATCAGCTCCGGCAAGGATACGACGATTTCTGCCTCGAACATTCAGGCGGGAACGGCCGATAACAAGGCTGATCTGAATATCGATGCAGGTGGTGATCTGATCATCGCGTCCGGCAAGAACACCTCTGAAACGGATGCCTCCAAATCAAAATCAGGCCTTTTGTCGAAGAAGAGCGACAAGGGACACACTTACGATGAAACGACGGTTGCATCCGAGCTTGGTGCATCCGGCAATGTGAACCTCAATGCTGGCGACAATGTCGTGATCTCCGGCTCCAAGGTCACGGCCGGTGAGAACATCGCAGTCGAAGGTGACAGCGTTTCCATCATCGGTGCGCAGGAACAGCACGATGCTTCATCGTCCTCCAAGAAGTCCGGACTTGGTGCCGGCTCCGGCGACGGCTTCTATTCGGTCTGGGGCAAGGAAGAAAAAAGCAGCAAGGAAAACACTGTCGCGAACGTCAGTTCTGAACTGTCCGCTGGAAACGATGTCTCCATCAAGGCTCGCGAAACCGACGTCAACATTGTCGGCTCGAAAGTCGAAGCAGGCAACGATATCGCACTCGATGCGGCGCGCGACGTTAACATCCTGCCGGGTGCGGAAAGTTACGCTTCTGAGGACAAGGAGAAGCGATCCGGTTTTGGCGTTCAGGTGAAGTCCAGCGAAGGCAGCGCTTCCATCGGTATTGGTTTTGGCTCGTCGAAAGACGAAACGAAGCAGGGTGCTGAGACAAATGCTGTCTCCAGTCTAAAGGCTGGCAACAACGTCATCATCAATGCGGGTCGCGATGCGAACCTTCAGGCCGCACGGGTTGAAGCCGAAAACGATGTCGCCATTACAGCAGAGCGGGATGTCAATCTTCTCGCTGCACAGGACAAGACCAATTACGAGCATATGCATGAGGAACTGTTTGCGGGGATCACCGCGAGTGTTTCCACAGGTCTCGTCAGTTCGGCCAAGAGCATTGCTGATGCTGCGGGTAAGGTCGCCAAGGTGTCAGACGGCTATTCCGCAGCCAATGCAGGCTTTGCAGGTCTGAAGGCAGCAGACGCATTGAACAATATCAGCTCGATGTTCACGCTGGATGAAAACGGCAATGCCAAGGGCAATGTCGCCTCTGCGTCAGTTGGCGTGGGGTTTGAATATTCAAAGTCGAAGGAAAGTGCAGAAAGCTCGACCCCTGTCGTTACAGGCATTCGTGGCGGAAACAGCGTTTCCATTGAAGCCAAGTCAGGCGACATCAACAGCCATGGCGCACAGATTGTTGCTGGCTATGATGAAAATGGTGTGCTTTCTGGTGGAGCTGGCGATATCAGCCTGAAAGCTGGCAATGATATCAATCTGGAAAGCGCGCAGGCTACCAACTCTTCGTCGTCATCCAGCACATCAGCAGGAGCGAGTGTTGGTGTCTCGGCAGGTGTATCCATTACGGGCGTTGAATTTGGTCCCTATGCCAATGCGCATGGCGGCGTCGGGAAATCCAAAGGCAACGGGACGACTCAGGTCAACACTCACGTCAATGCCACGGGCAATATCACCATTGAATCCGGCCGGGACACCAATCTGAAAGGTGCGGTCGTCGAAGGTGACACCGTCACGGCGGACGTTGGTCGCGATCTCAACATCATCTCGGTTCCCGACACCGGGGAAAACTCGAACAAGTCTGTTTCGCTTGGCGTCAGCACCTCTGGCATTTCCCCGGGCTATAGCACAGGTTCCGGCGAAACCAACTGGATCAGCGAGCAGTCCGGTCTCGTGTCAAAAGGTGAGATGGATGTCACTGTCGAGGGCAACACGCATCTGGGTGCAGGCAAGATCGTTTCTAAGAGTGGTGATCTTACCCTCGATACCGGTACGCTAACCCATGAGGATTTCTCAGGATCGAAGCAATATGAGGGCTTCGATGTTCAGGCCAATATCGACCTAACCGGTAAGCAACAGCAGCCGGATCAGACCTCTCAGCCAAAGAACTCAGCTGAAGGCACTTACCAGCTTGACGACACGCGTCAGGAAGTGCGCGCCACCGTCGGGCCGGGTGAGATCATTATCCGCGACAAGGACAAACAGGCAGAACTGGAAGCGAGCGGCCAGACCGAAGACCTCGCAGCGCTCAACCGCGATCCCGACATGGCTTACGAAATCACCAAGGATAAGCATGTCGAGATCGACTATTATCTGTCGGATACGTCGGTAAAGGCGGCGTTGGAGGCTGGGAAATCAACGGTTGAGATCGTTATCGATGCTCTGGGGCGGATGGCGAATGATGGTAAGCTCACGCCACAGGACTACGATACGGCTCGCAGACTTGCGAAGTATAAAGACGATCCGAACGTTATCGCTCAGTTGAATGCATGCGGTCAGCGGCAGGGCTTCAATCAGTTCAGCCCGTTGGATTGGCTGATAACACCCGCTCATGCGCAGGCCCCGTGCATGATCAGTACGACCGAAGGAACATTTCCGATCTCTGTAATTGGTGCAGAGACATGCAGAACGGCATTTGCTGTGATGACCGGAACTGCTGGTTTGATGGGTCTTGCGACTGCAACCATTTTACTTGGCACCACGAATCCAGCAGGCGGCGGCAAGATTGATGAGACGCACAATCTGGATGACGGTACTGTCGTACGCCTGCAGGGGAACGGTTCTGACCTAAAGCGGACGGCAACGCTTTCCATGCCGGACGGCACCAAGTCGGTGCTGGATTTTATGCTAGATCCCACAACGGGGGTGCTTGTTCTCGCCGGTGGTACGCTGAACGGCAAGTCAATGGCGCGCGCATCATTGCAGAACGTTGTTTACAGCATGCAATCCGGTGGCGTGAAAAATGTGGTGCTGAGTGAAGAAGCTCCGGGCATGGGCCACAATGGTGGTCCACCGTTGGACGATAAGGGCTCAAACAACGGTGGAAACTCAGGTGGAAAGCCGCCCCTTGTTCCGCCACCTGTTCCGGGTATGAACATCGATTATGATAAAATATCAACTGCCAAATCGTGGCAGTCAACCCAGCCAAGAAATCTGGAAGAACAAGTTCTGTGGAACCAGATTAAAGGGAAACCCAGTGCAGGAACAAAGCTTGCCGATATGAATAATGATCCGCGGTTTCCAGCTTCAAATGGTTGGCAGAAAATGGAAGTTACGCATACGCAACCAGATGGCTCCAAAATATCGATTCATTATCAGTATAATTCGATCAGCAAACAAGCGTATGATATGAAGTTCACAAATTAGACGGTATTTAATGATGAAAATAATGGAAAGAGATGGCTTCGAAAGGGTAGTAGAAGTCTATGCAATTTATTGGTTTGATGAGGTAAGGCACCATCTTGTCATTCCATATAAGAAATTTGGTGGTTTAATGGTAGTAACAGAAGAAAATTGTGATGTAATTGACCCTTCAATAAATGGATTTGTTTTAATAAAATCTGGAAGTGGCCGTGATATGTTTATCCATTGGGCTACTGAAAAAGATGCGTTATTGGATAGGATGATTGATCACGATCCTGAAGCGATGGAAGAATTTGAACGCCGTTTGAAGGAAGGTAAGCCTGTGACTTAATTGCGCAGGATTGATCTGACCGTCGAGGGCAACACACATCTTGGTGCTGGTAAGATCATATCCGAAAGCGGTGATCTGACGCTCGATACCGGCACGCTTACGCACGAGGATTTCTCAGGATCGAAGCAATATGAGGGCTTCGATGTTCAGGCCAATATCGACCTAACCGGTAAGCAACAGCAGCCTGACCAAACCTCGCAGCCCAACAACACTGCTGAAGGCACGTATCAGCTTGGCGATACGCGTCAGGAAGTTCGTGCCACCGTCGGGCCGGGTGAGATCATTATCCGCGATAAGGACAAACAGGCAGAACTGGAAGCGAGCGGCCAGACTGAAGATATTGCAAGCCTCAACCGTGATTCGGACAAGGCGTACGAGATCACCAAGGATAAGCACGTCGAGATCGAATATTATCTGTCGGATACATCGGTAAAGGCTGCTGCTGATGCGCTTCAGGAGGCTGGTTCTACACTTAGGGACGCATTGTCTGCATTTGTAGGCACCAAAAGTGGCCTTGACGCTCAAACCCGGCAGGAAGCTTTGCAGCTCACAGGGGAAATTGCCAATAGCATCAATAGCAAAGAGGCTTTGCAGGAACTTCGGAGTTGCGTAGGCCGTCAAGGCTTCAACCTACTGGATATTTTCATCTCAAAGGCTTATGCGGGTGGGGTCTGCGAACGCTATTCGACAGCAGCAATCAATCTGTGTCTTGAAGGCTTTGACAAGTTACGTTTGGCTGTCGTCGAAAGCGGTGCTTCCGGTCTTGAGTATTTCAGCAAGCGTATCGAACAGGACCCAGAGGGCTTTGAACAGATTGCACGGCTTCTGGACTTTATGCCGTCCAGTCTCGCTATGGCTCCTTTGGAAAATGAAATCAAAGCCGAGATCGAGAAAAATGGTGGCGATCTTGATGCCATCAATCGTATGGTAAATGATTTCATTTCCCGGCAAACACAGGCTGTAGAAAATGGCGAAATAACGCCGGAAGTGGCTGCGAGTATAGCTGTTGCTGCGACGATTATCGTTGCCAAGATCACGCCGAAATCAGTGCGAGGAAAAGTTGTCAATAAAGCGATAGCTTCATCGAAGACTCTCTTTAATGCCGCAAAGCAGAAGCTCGGTGGAACGGCTGGCACAAGTAAATTTGGTTTTGACTCTTCGAACGTTGAGAGTAAGCTGAAGGGGTATTTGCTCGATCCCCTGCACCCACAGAACCAAACTAAAGCCAACTGGTTCAGTCAAGCTCTTGGATTTAATCAGAGCAACTGGCAGGAACTCGCTTCACAATTACGTTTCGATCCAAAAACTGCTGTTGCGACTAAAGCCACGCAATACGGGCAAACTTATGAGCAGGTAATCGCCATAACTGGCACTAATGGTAAAACAATAAACACAACATTCGTGTTCATGAAAGATAATTCAGGGACTGTTCGCCTCGTCACAGGAATTCCGGCAAAGAAATGAAAGTATTGAAAGAGAACGACGTATTTGCGCTGTCGAAGCCAGTAGAGGCCACGACGATTGGTGAAACAGACACAGTGGAACTGCCAGTCGGTCAGATCGTTTCAGTTGTGCTGGTGTTTGGTGATCCTTCTACGCCAGTCGCTTACGAGGTAGAGGCATTCTTAGAGAGCCGTGAAAGATACGTACTGGCTACAGTGGCGGCTAGCGACGTTCAGTGATTTTTGTCGCGTCAGAATACGCTAAGTCTGAACCAACAAAGATAGGCGCCAAGATTGCGCCCGAGAATGTGGTCGAAATCCCAAAAACTACCGAATGGCAAAACTGTCTCGCTTGAGACCGGAACCGCGATTGGGCAGCGTTCGGCTGCCATTACGGCGTACTTGAACACTTTAGGTTTTGAAGATCGAGTCAAGGTAGTTCAGTCTGTTGGGTTCGCAAAGGGAATAGGTGTTGTTCCAGCAAACGGTGAAGCAATCGCTCTGACGCAATGGCTCTGGTCTTCATTGGACGAACTCGACGGTAAGCCCAAAGGTTACTATTTCAATCAGTATCTGATTGGGAATGCTGATGGCTATAACACTGGCATATCGACATCGTTGGAATGGCGCTCGAACCGTACGTGCAACTTTCAGCGCATACGGCTCTCTATTCAAGCTTGGCCCATGGCCATTGCAACAGCCACGTCACCGGATCAGGTAACATCAATATTGAATCTGGTCGCGATAGCAATCTGAAGGGTGCGGATGTTGAAGGCGAGACGATCACTGCCAATGTCGGGCGTGATCTCAACATCATCTCGGTTCCAGATACTGGTGAAAGCTCCAACAAACCTTCCCGATCTCTGTAATTGGTGCAGAGACATGCAGAACGGCATTTGCTGTGATGACCGCAGAACGCTGGTTTGATGGGTCTTGCGACTGCAACCATTTTACTTGGCACCACGAATCCAGCAGGCGGCGGCAAGATTGATGAGACGCACAATCTGGATGACGGTACTGTCGTACGCCTGCAGGGGAACGGTTCTGACCTAAAGCGGACGGCAACGCTTTCCATGCCGGACGGCACCAAGTCGGTGCTGGATTTTATGCTAGATCCCACAACGGGGGTGCTTGTTCTCGCCGGTGGTACGCTGAACGGCAAGTCAATGGCGCGCGCATCATTGCAGAACGTTGTTTACAGCATGCAATCCGGTGGCGTGAAAAATGTGGTGCTGAGTGAAGAAGCTCCGGGTATGGGTCACAATGGTGGTCCACCGCTGGACGATAAGGGCTCAAACAACGGCGGAAATTCAGGGGGAAAGCCGCCTGTTGTTCCGCCACCTGTTTCGGGTATGAACATCGATTATGATAAAATATCAACTGCCAAACCGTGGCAGGCAACACAGCCGAGAAATCTGGAAGAACAAGTTCTGTGGAACCAGATTAAATGGAAACCCAGTGCAGGAGAACCACTCCAAAACCTTAATAATGACCCACGTTTTCCAATCTCAAATGGCTGGCAGAAAATGCAGATATCCCATGAGCTTCCTGATGGGTCAAATATTACGATTCATTATCAGTATAACTCGATAAGTAATCGGGCCTATGATATGAAGTTTACGAACTGAGGGTTGTCGATGAAAATAAAAGAGCTAACTCGTGATTATGCTGTTGAAGTCTATGCAATCTACTGGTTGGATAGTATTAGATATCATTTAATCATTCCGTATCAAGGGTATGGTGGATTGATAACTGTGAATGAGAGTAAATGTGATGTTATCGATCCCACAATAGACGGTTTTATTTTAACGGCATCGGGGAGTGGTGGCGACATGTTGATTCATTGGGCTACTGAAGAAGATGCGTTACTGGATAGGATGATTGATCACGATCCTGAAGCGATGGAAGAATTTGAACGCCGTTTGAAGGAAGGTAAGCCTGTGACTTAATTGCGCAGGATTGATCTGACCGTCGAGGGCAATACCCATCTTGGCGCAGGCAAGATCATATCCGAAAGCGGTGATCTGACGCTCGATACCGGCACGCTTACGCACGAGAATTTCTCAGGATCGAAGCAATATGAGGGCTTCGATGTTCAGGCCAATATCGACCTAATCGGTAAGCAACAGCAGCCTGAACAAACCGCGCAGCCCAACAATACTGCAGAAGGCACGTATCAGCTTGACGATACGCGTCAGGAAGTTCGTGCCACTGTCGGGCCGGGTGAGATCATTATCCGCGATAAGGACAAACAGGCAGAACTGGAAGCGAGCGGCCAGACTGAAGACGTCGCCGCGCTCAACCGCGATCCCGACAAGGCGTATGAGGTCACAAAGGATAAGCACGTCGAGATCGAATATTACCTGTCGGATACGTCTCTGAAGGTTCTGTTGCAAAAATTCGGTCAGCACGGAGCGCTGCTTAACTCTGGACGGAATTATGCTGCGAGCGCTGTGAACTGTTGTTTGAGAGAAAGCGCTTTCGTTAAGGCGAAGATGCCTTGTTGTTTGCGCATCATGTGAACGAGTTCGATGCCAGCCAATGTGATGTTGGCAGTGGCTTCAGACTTGAAGCCGAGCATGGATCTTATCCGGCGTTTGACGCGGCGATGATCCTGCTCAATCGTGTTGTTCATGTATTTGCTGGAGCGGATCGTGATGGGATGGCCATGCTGTTTCAGCCTGTTTTCTGCATCGCATTGCAAAATAGCTGTTCTATTGGTCTGGCTACCATCAATGGTAATGCGCTCTGGCCTGCCGTGGCGAGCCAGAGCCTTGCGAAGGAAGCGTTTGGCAGCGGCCAAATCACGATCTTTACTAAAACAGAACTCAACCGTATCCCCGTTACTATCGATGGCACGATACAAGTACATCCACACGCCTTTGACCTTCACATAGGTCTCGTCAAGGTTCCATTTACGTGTCACCTGGCGCCTCCTGCGATTGAAACACTCAAGCAGTTTTGGGCTGAAATGCAGAACCCAGCGATGCACAGTGGAATGGTCCATCGCAATGCCGCGCTCTGCCATCATTTCCTTTAGATTGCGCAGGCTAAGATTGTAAGCAAGATACCATCTCACACATAAAAGAATGACAGACTTATCGAAATGGCGGCCTTTGAACATCAAAAATACTCAGCTGCTTAAAAGCCATGATACTACCATCCAAGTCATTGATGAAATGTTTGCAACAGAACCCCTTCGAGCCACGTGTCGAGTTGCTGCGGATTCTCACCAATCCACTTGGTCACGGCGGCTTTTGCCTCCATACCATCTTCCAGGATCAGCTTCATCATTGTACTTTCCATCGCGGTATCGAACTTCAGGTTCGAGAGGAAATGCGAAACATTGGGGCAATCTGTTGCATAGTTTTTGCGCGTAAGAGTTTCTACAGTTGCCGCGCCGTCATCCGGCCCAAAGACATTATCGCCATTCTCAAGATAGGTCAGCTTGTATTTAATGTTCATCGGATGCGGGGTCCATGCGAAGAATACAATAGGCTCGTTCTTCCGCACTGCATTTTGAACCTGTGAAAGCATTGCCTGCTCACTGGACTCTGCCAACTGGAAATCCTTTAGTCCAAATTTGTCGTTCTCGACCATGGTTTGGATTGTGGCATTGGCGCTGCTGCCGGCTTCGATACCGTAGATCTTGCCACCAAGCTGATCCTTGAAATTGGCTATGTCTGCGTATTGCTTGATATCAAGATTCCCACCTGTGGTCGCAAGGCCGATCTTGGCCCCTTCCAGATTAGTCGCCGCTCGTTCTATCTTGTTGCCTTCCAGATAAGGCTTTCGTACTTCTTCCTGAAGTGGCATCCAGTTTCCAAGAAAAATATCAATTTGTCCGTTTTCAAGTGATTGCAGGGTCACGGGTACAGACAGAATAGTTGTCTGAGGTTCGTAGTCAGCCAATTCTAACAGAAGCGACGCTAGTGCCGTCGTTGCGGTGATGTCGGTCCAGCCGACATCTGAAAATTTCGGCGTCTTGCAGGCGTTCTCTTCTGCGGCATGGGCGGAAATCACCAGCATGCTCGTGATCGCAGTTGTGGCGAGGCATAGATTGAGCTTCTTCATCATTCGTTCCCTGGTTTATTATTGAAACGTATATGATACGGGAACCTGAAAAGGTCCGTTTACATTTTACGCATTAAAGTTTGCGTTTTGCGAATTGTAGAAGCCTGCCCAGCTATGGTGAATGTTTTGCGCAGTTGCTGGACGTTTGGGTCGGATATTCGCACTGGAAGCACATTGCGTCTCAGATGCAGTGCATAAAAGGCTTTAGCTTTGGGAACTGTTTTAAGGGCTATGAATAGTTACCTGTTCCCATGATATCGCAATAATGCGTCAGGCGGCCAGGAAGTGTTGTCGCCAATTTGGTCTGAGACTGGGTTTCCTCCAAAACCCTCAGCGATAGCATCGATAATTGAGGTTCGCGCGCAAAGCATTGGCATTGGAGTGGTTGGAATTACCGCGAAACGACAGAGTTCAACCGCGTATTGACGGACACCTCCAGCATAAACCGGCGAAACGCCGGTACAGGCTGAACGAGATCATCCGTATTCTACTCGCATCAGGTTTTGAAGGAGTAGTGGAATGCGCGGCGCGGATATTTTGGTCCAAATGTTGATTGGCTATGGCGTGGAGACAATCTTCGGAGTGCCGGGCGACACCAATGTACCTCTCTATGAAGCGCTTCAGCAGCGGGAGGGAGAAATACGCCATATCATGGCGCGTGACGAACGTTCCGCCGGCTATATGGCGGATGCCTACGGACGCTTTACCAACAAACCGGGCGTTTTCGAATGTCCGTCGGGTGCGGGTGCTATGTATTCGCTGCCGCCTGTCGCTGAATCGAACGGATCTTCAATACCAGTGATCCTCCTGACCATCGATATTCCACTGCCCGGGGAGGGACGTGGTGTTCTGACCGAGCTTGATTGCGCCAAACTGTTTGAGCCGGTGACAAAGCTTTCCGTTCAAGTGAAATCTGCCGAGAAATTGCCAGAAATCATCCGCCGCGCGTTTCGTGTGGCCTGTTCCGGTAAACCTGGCGCGGTCCATCTCCAGATCCCTGAGGATATGCTTCTCGCCGAGGTCGACCCTGCGCGTATTTCGCTGCATGTTGAAGAAGAGTGTAAAACCTTCCCGGCTTTCCCCACACTGCCGCCAAAGCAGAAGTTGCATGAACTGCTCGAACTGATTGCCAAGGCAGAACGACCTCTGATCGTCGCGGGTGGGGGCGTCAATCGTGCCCGTGCAGGCAGCCAGATTTCAAGGTTGGCCGAGAAGTATAACATTCCGATGTGTACAACGATGACTGGGCAGGGCGCGATCGATGACGATCACCGTCTGGCCATCGGTGTGATTGGCGACAATGGGTATCATCCCCATGCCAACTGGGCATTGGAACATTCCGATTTTACTTTGTTTGTTGGGTCGCGTATCGGTTCGGTGGTCACGATCGGCTGGACATTCCCCAAGATCACACTCAATCGCCGACTGGCACAGATCGATATTTCGCCTGAAATCATGGCTAACAATTACGAGAATCTGCTCTCCATTCAGGGCGATGCATTGCTGGTTCTTGAAGAACTGTTGCAGATTGAGCTGACAATAGAGCCCAAAAAGCACGATGGCTGGATCGAGGAATTGAATGCCAGCAGGCGCATTTTCTGGGAGCATGCCGAGGAAGCTTTAAACGACGAGCGCGTGCCTTTGCGTCCGGAACGGGTTGTACGTTCCTTTAATGAAGCACTCAGTCAATCTGGCCAACCAGCCCTGATATACTCCGATGCCGGTACACCGACGCCCTATATGACCCGCTTTCTGAAGATAAATGATCAGGAAACGCGTTTTGCCATTCCGCGTGCCTTTGGTGGTCTTGGATCAGCACTTCCCGCAACAGTTGGTGCATGGCGTGCCGACCCCACCAAACGGCCCATCGGACTGTTTGGGGATGGTTCATTCGGCATGACGGTAGGTGAGCTTGAAACGCTGGTGCGATTGCAGGTGCCTGCTATTTTGATCCTTTTCAACAATGCAACTTTCGGCTGGATCAAAGGCCTGCACCGGCTGAAAGGGCACAACCAATGCTTTGGCGTCGATTTTCTTGCTCCCAAAGGTCAAGCAATCGCCGAAGCTTATGGCTTAAAAGCATGGACGGCAAAAACTGCTGATGGGGTTGATACAGCCCTGGAGGAAGCCTTCGCATGGAAAGATGGGCCATGCTTCATCGACATTCATGTTGAATCAATCGCTGACCGTGTTCCCCCAGTATATTCATGGCTTTTGAAGCGCGGTGAAAACCCGCTGGATTTGAAGCCTGTTGAGCGTTCCTATATCTAAGCTTATAACGCCACAGGCTGATGGCGTCTGTGGCGTTTTGCTTCCGCAATGAACCAGTCGCGAAAGAGGCGAACATTTTTCGAGCCCTGACGCGCCTGCGCTGAGCAAAGAAAATAACTCTCTCCTGATGTCTGGACACGCTCCAGCGCCAGTTTGAGTTTTCCAGAAGCTAACTCATCCTGCACGAAAATCCTGGGGGCGATCGCAAGACCCATACCAGCAACTGCACATTGGATGATCACATCATGTGTTGGCAGGCGCGGGCCAAAGATGCGCTTATTATAGTGGATACCCGCACCCCGTAGCCAGTGAAGCCATAGGCTGGGCCTATTTGAGTTCTGTATCAGCGGAAAGTCGAGCAATTCGACATCGCCAGTCAGCCTGTTCTCAGGAACGACGTCTGGCGACCCCACCACGACGAGTTCTTCTGGGAACAACAGATGACTGCGCACGTTCGCCCAGTTGCCGATGCCACGCAGCACGGCCAGATCAAGGTCGGACTTACCCCAGTCGAGATCATGTGAACACGGAAATACTTCAAACCATATTTGTGGATGCGCTCTGGCGAAGTCGCTGATGATGCTTGGTGCCCATTTCCGCATCAGTGTGGGCGGCAGACCAATCTTAAGCATTCCTTGCGTCTTGTATCCACGAACTGCATCCATAGATACTTCTTCAAGTTTCGCGAGAATGCGCGAAACTTCGTCGTAATAGCTCTGCCCTTCTTCCGTCAATACCAGTCGTGGCCCTGCGCGCTCAAAAAGCTTTAGGCCGAGAAAAGATTCAAGATTCTGGATCTGACGGCTAACGCCGCTTTGCGTCATACCGAGATTTTCCGATGCACGTGTGAAGCTCAGATAGCGCACCGAAGCATCGAAAGCGTGCAGCGCAGAAAGGGACGGAAGAAAGCGGCGCATCGGATTTCCCCAAAATTTCATCATGAGTTTAAGTCATGCATTATCCAATTTTCAATGCTTTTATTTGATGAGAAAGCGCCGCATTCTCATTGGAAAATAACGATAAGGGAACACGATGGACTATGGTGATAGTATCGACCGCAACCTGGTGAGTATCCTGGAAGAAAACGCACGCTTACCTGCGAGCGAACTGGCGCGGCGGGTGGGTCTTGCCCGATCGAGTGTTCAGGAGCGGATCGGCCGTCTGGAGCGACGCGGTGTAATACTGGGTTATCGCGCCATCGTTCGTCGGACGAAGGATGACAGCAGCATTTCAGCCTATCTGTTCATCACAGCATCGCAGCGCATCGTACAGCGCTTGTTTGGAGCCTTGCGTGCTTATCCGGAAATTCTTGCAGCAGATGCTATCAGTGGCCCGGCGAACATATTGTGTCGGGTCCATGTCGGGTTTCTTGAAGATCTGGAAGCACTGATTGAAGAACTGGCGCAGATCGAAGGGATCGAGAATGTCAGTTACTCGGTGGTCCTTTCCAATAAGTTTAACAGAGAAAGCAGCCTGGCGCATTCAAGCGCACAGTAATGCTCGGTTCAAACAAGAGGGAAACACAATGAATAGACGTAAGTTTATCCAGACAACGTTTTTGGGCGGTGCAGCGGTCATGCTAGCGCCCGGATTTTCATGGGCTGTCGAAGAAGGTGCGACACTGAAAGCCATCAAGGATCGAGGCGCTCTGCGCATTGGTGTGTTCAATGGCACGCCGCCTTACTATCAGAAAAATCTCGCCACAGGCGAATGGGATGGCTTTTGCGTTTCCATGGGCAAAGATCTGGCTGAAAATATCGGCGTTCCACTGGAAATGGTAGAAACCACCTGGGGTAATTCTGTCATGGACCTTCAGAGCGGCAAGATCGACATTATGTTTGCTCTCAGCAATAATCCTGAACGCGCAAAAACCGTCGATTTCACCGAAGCCATGATGGACAATGTCTTTACCGTCATCACCAGTAAGGACCGCGAGATCAAAAGCTGGGAAGAATTGAACAAGCCGGAAATCCGTGTCACGGTTGATCTGGGCTCCACGCAGGATCTTTTCGCCCGCAAAACGCTGCCCAATTGCACGCTTGTTGCGCTTAAAGGTGCAGATGAAACGGTTATTGCACTACAGTCCGGCCGGGCTGATGCGATTGTGCAGGTTGCTCTGATGTCCGTGGTGACAGCGCATAAGCTTGGCGCGAAGTTTAAAGTATTTGTTCCGGAGCCGCTGGATAGCCAGCCAACGACGATTGGCGTGCGCAAGGACGAAAAGGGCGAATTCCGCGACTATGTTGATGTTTGGCTGAAAAAGAGTCGCGAGGAAGGCAAGGTCAACGAATGGATCGTCAGCAGTCTTTCGCTTGTCGGCATTCAGCCATCTGACCTGCCGCCAACCCTGAAGTTCTGACGCGTCAACCATCATGCAGCAGCAGCAAAGATCACTCGGTGTCATCATGCTTGACACTGGCTTTCCGCGTCCGCCTGGAGATGTCGGCAATTCAGCGTCATGGGAAATGCCGGTGCGCTTCACAAGGGTAAGTGGTGCGTCACCCGATAAAATCATCCGTCACGGTGGTGCAGGATTGATCGAAAACTTCATCGCGGCAGGGGAAGTTTTGATTGATCAGGGTTGCAGCGCGCTGGTTACCTCCTGTGGTTTCATGGCCAGGCATCAAAGTGTTCTAAGTGCAAAACTATCAGTGCCGATAGCAACGTCCAGTCTGCTTCAATTACCGATGGTTAGTACCCTGATAGGGCCTCATCGCAAAGTGGGTGTGATCACCTATGATAAAGCCAGTCTCGATGATGCGATTTTTATCGCCTGTCGTGCCGATATAAGAACACCAAGGATTGGTATGCCAAACGACGGGGCATTTCGGGATCTGATTGAAGGCAGCGGGAATTATGATCGCGCCGCGCTTGAAGCTGAAATCATACTTGCGGTGCAATGGCTTCAGTCAGACCATCCTGATCTTGGTGCCATTGTTTTTGAGTGCACGAACATGCCGCCATTTCGACCAGCAGTTGCAAAAGCCTGTGGCTTGCCGATCTTCGATGTTTTGTCGCTTGGGCATTGGCTGTTCAGCTCAACGTCATCCCGTGCCTTTGCCGGGATGTCAGAAAGAGTGAATTAATGGACTATCAATGGGACTTCTCCGGCCTCTGGCAATATCGAGGATTGTTCCTCCAGGGGCTGGCCTACACTGTCGGCTTCACAGTGATCACGGTGCTTGCGGGTATTTTTGTTGGCACAGTCTTCGCTTTGGGCAGGCTTTCTGGCAATAAAATCATTACCGTGCCCATTATGACTGTCGTCGAGATATTTCGCTGTACACCAGTACTGGTGCAGCTCGTCTGGTGCTATTACGCGCTGCCCATGCTCATCGGGTTTGAAATTTCACCAGCCATGGCGGCATTCATCACACTTACATTTTATGGAGCGGCATTTTACGCGGAAATCATCCGCGGCGGCATTGTTTCAATAGACGCCGGGCAATGGGATGCGGGGCGTGCTATCGGTATGCGTCGCGGTCAGCTCATGGGTAAGATCATTCTACCGCAGGCGTTACGCCGTATGGTGCCGCCACTGGTCAACCAATCAGTGCTTCAGCTTAAGAATACATCGCTTCTGTCGGTTCTTGCTGTACCCGACCTTCTTTATCAGGGTCAGCTCGTCACCTCGGCAACCTATCGTCCACTTGAAACCTACACCTTGATTGCAGTGCTGTATCTCGCAGTTCTCTTTCCGCTGACACGGCTCGCCCATGGGCTGGAAGGCAGGCTGAAATGAGGAGCTGTATGAAGCGCCATTCTAGTGGAGACACGCCATGAATGCTGGACCTATGATTGAAGTGCGCGGACTAAAAAAGTCATTTGGCGACATCGAAGTCCTGCGCAATATCAGCCTTGCCGTCGAGCGAGGTCAGGTTGTAGCCCTGATAGGGCCAAGTGGCTCCGGTAAATCGACGCTGCTGCGCAGCCTTAATCTGCTTTCGTTGCCTGATGCGGGTTACATCGCAATCGGCGAGCAGAAGATAGATTTCTCTTCAGGGAATGTTTCTCTGAAGGATAAATATCTCGCGGCATTCCGTGCCAATACCGGTATGGTGTTTCAGAACTTCAATCTGTTTCCGCATATGAGCGTTCTCGATAACGTCATGGTCGGCCCGGTTACAGTTCTGAAACAGGACAAAAAATCCGCTCGTGATCTGGCAATGGAATTGCTGGAAAAGGTAGGGCTTGCAGCCCGTGCTGATGCTCGACCCGAGCAGCTTTCCGGTGGTCAGAAACAGCGTGTGGCGATTGCGAGAGCGCTCGCCATGCGTCCCGAAGTGATGCTGTTTGATGAGGCCACTTCAGCTCTTGATCCAGCACTGGTCGGTGAAGTTCTGGCGGTAATCCGGCAACTGGCTGAGCAGGGCATGACGATGATCCTCGTCACTCATGAAATGGCATTTGCACGTGACGTTGCTGACAAAGTCATATTTATGCAGGACGGCTATGTCGTTGAAACGGGTAATGCACGTGAGATGATCAACGAACCCCGTGAAGCCGCAACCCGAGAGTTCCTGAGCCACTTTCATGGTGGCCTCGCATAAGCGCACGCGCAGAACGGATAAATGTCATGACGGGCAATGTTATTGTCGTCGGGGCTGGTATTATCGGCTCCACCACCGCATTGCGACTGGCTGAGGCTGGCCTTAAGGTAACACTATGTGATGGTTCAGAGCCGGGCGGCCAGCAAAGTGCGAGCTATGGCAATGGTGGCTGGATCAGCCCTGCTTCCATTATTCCAATGAGCATGCCGGGTCTTTGGCGACAGGTTCCAGGCTTTCTGCTTGATCGCAACGGGCCGCTAACACTTGACTGGAGATCTGTACCAAGACTGGCGCCGTGGCTCATGCGGTTTTTGCTTGCAGGAGCAACGAAATCGCGTGTGACGAAAACTGCAGCCAAGCTCAACTGGTTGCTCAATGATGGCCCCCAAAGGCATCTCGATCTTGCGAAGAAGACTGGGCAGGGGCATCTCATTGTGCAGAAGGGGTTGCTTTACGCTTATCCTGATCGTTCTGCTTTTGAGGCTGAGGCTCTCAGCTGGCAATTGCGTCGCGACAACGGCGTTCTATTCAACGAATGGCAGGAAGCAGAACTACGCGAACGTGTCCCGGCGCTTGGAAGTAATTTTCGTTTTGCCATTCATGTGACGGAAGGCGCACATTGTCTTGATACAGGTACTTACGTTTCCGGGATTGCTGCACAAGCCGAAACAGCGGGCGTTCAGTTCATCCGCAAGAATGTTGTAAGAGTTCTCAGTGGGGTTTCCCCACGAGTCGTCTTCGATGACAATGAGAGTGTTGCTGCTGATCATGTTGTGCTTGCAGCAGGCATTCATTCAGGGCGCATTATGCGTGATCTTGGCATGTATGTGCCGATGCAAAGTGAGCGCGGCTATCACGTAACCCTGCCGATGAGCAAACTGCCCTTCGATATACCGATCATGCCGAGCACAGGGCGAATGGGCAATACGCCCACCAATATGGGATTGCGGCTTTCAGGTCAGGTTGAACTGGCAACAGTGGAAAAAGCACCGGACTGGCGACGTTCAGAAGTACTGTTAAAACACGCTCTGGCGAGTTATCCCAATCTGACAAAGCAGGATTTTCAGCATCTCAAATTTTGGATGGGGCATCGGCCATCACCTGCGGACGGAGTTCCGATTATAGGCCAATTTGCACGCTATTCCGGAGTTATCGCAGCTTTCGGCCATGGTCATATCGGGATCGCTGCAGCACCCAAGACTGCCGATATGGTTCTCGAAGCGATTAACAATGTGTCTTCAGAAAGCGCTCGCGCTTTCTCGCCGGCTCGGTTCGGTCACTAGTAACCAATTTCAGAGGAATGATACGATGATGCTCAAAGGTGGCTACACCAACTATGGCCAGCAGATTGGTGTACTTATGCTGGACACGATTTTCCCTCGTCCAGCTGGTGATATTGGCAATGCTCTGTCTTATGATTTTCCCGTTCGTTATAAGACAGTGAAGGGTGCTCATGCCACCCGCATCATGGGCAACAATCCTGATCCGAAACTAATCGAACCGTTTATCGACGCGGCACGCGAACTCGAAGCAGAGGGCGTACGCGCCATCACCACAAGCTGTGGCTTTCTTGGGCCGTTTCAGAAAGACATAGCTGCTGCAGTCAATATTCCAGTCTTCACTTCATCACTTATGCAAGCGCCGATCATTCACGCGATGCTGGCACCCGGCAAAGTGATCGGTGTCTTTACCGAACGCGCGCATCACATGAACGACGCACATTTCAAGGGCGTCGGCTGGTCATCCGAGGTTATCCCGGTCCAGGTGCAGGGCATGAAGCAGAATGCTGAATTTCCTCAGACTTATATTGAAGGTCGTGATTATCTCGACACGGAAGTGCTGAAGGAAGAAATGCTCGAGATGACGCGTCAGTTCATGGCGAGTTGCAATAATCCGGGCGCAATTCTATTTGAGTGCACCAATATGTGCCCGTTTTCCTCCTACGTCGCAGCGGAATCCGGCTTGCCTGTGTTCGATATTAATACGCTTATCAATACATTTTATATGGCCGCTAATCCTCGTCGCTTTCTATAGTCCGGTTCAAAGCCGTTGTTAGAAGAGCACTTGAGTATGTGGATTGCCGAAGAGCATGAAGTTCAGCGAGTAAGTTTTTAGAAAAATACTCACCGACGGGCAGCCGCTTCATCTGAAACTGCGTGAAGTAGAGAAACTACTGCTCGACCATTCTGTTCTAACGGAAAGAGGATGGGGAAATCTACCCAATGTTTGCAGCACTGGAATTCTTGATCGCGCGAGAACTAAGTTCAACTCTGAATCCTGCTTCTGAGAAATAATAGGATGATCGCTGGACTTTTACTAAGTCCAGCGATCAAACTTCGCTCATTAAACAGATCAGAATGCTACACTGAACCGCGCGTTCAAACCGTTCTGGACTGCGCCCGAGCCAAATTGACCATTATAGGAAATTCCTACTTTGGAAGCTTCGTTAAGAGGAACATCAAAGCCTGCTTCTATCAAAGCAACATCCTTGGCAATTGGGGTGCCGGAGACATTGAAAGCATCAGATCCTACAAAGCTTGCAGTCGAAACCGGTATCACATCGCCATATGCATGACGCCAGCCAATATCCCCACGAGCTACGACCGCAGTATTGCCTATTTGCAGATCCGTCGAAGCACGCAAGCCTAACGTACTGAAACTGGTGTTCGTTGTTGCTGAGTTTACTGACAGTGCAGCTGCAGTCAGTCCGTCTTCATCAAAGCCATCGCTTTTGAAGCGCACAAAAGCGAGATTGGCATAAGGTTCAAAGACCGCGCGGCTCATTTTGACCTGATAGCCTACTTCGCCGAAGAGCTGCAGCGTGGATGCATCGTAATCACTGCTCAAGCTATCCTTCATCCCCGGAAAGGCGATACTGCGGTTCATCGACAGATTATGCCAGGTATAGGATAGACCCGAACGCAAATTCAGTGCTGCATTATTGGAAACCACCCACTGCGAACCAGCGTAAGTTCCCAGAGTGTAATTGTCGCTATTTCCAGACGAGGAACGGTCGTTCGAATGGAAGCTCGAATGACTATATCCTGCCAGGACGCCTATACGCCATGTGTCCAGAACGACCGAATCTATCCCGCTTACAAAACCGCCGACTGATGATTTGATATCATCGGTATTGCCGTTTCCGTCTTGATTACCCCAGGTACCGTAAGCATTACCCCATACGGTATAGGGTGTCTGCTTCGGCGCAAGGCTTGACGGTGATACATAATCGATAGCTTCAGAAGATACGCGCCGCGGCGCTGCAAAGAATGAAAGCTGTTCGATTGGAGCAGCGGGCGCCCCGCCAAAAGCCTGTTGTAAGCGGCTGCCCATGACACCGCGTACGAACTGAGACTGATCAATCAGTACGCCTGAAGCTGACGCATAGGCTTCGCCTGAAAGATTGTCGAAACCGTGCCTTGCTTCCTCGGCGGTTAGCATCAGGAGGTCATTATAGAGTGCAAGCGAAGATCCGGTTTGAGCCAGAGTATCAAGTGCCGCCGCAGTTGCAAACTGATTAGAAGTACCTGCAACTGTGGTAAACAGTGGATTGGGTTCAGGTTTACCAGGATCAATTCCACCGTTATTGAGAGCTATCTTGAGATCAACGCTGTTGGAATTATAAGCCAATGCAAAGTCTAAAAATGCCGAGCGGGACACTGCAGTGGAAAATTCTCCGCTAATTCCGTTATCGGCCGTTAATACCCGATATGTCTTTCCATCCTGATAGCTGGTTTCCGGGTCAATCGTGGTGACATATAAATTGCTGCCCGCAATACCCGCAGTGCCGGTCACGTTGACCAGATCTGCCCGTCCATCCCCGGCAATCTCTGTTTCAATATTCGATCCCGCGGCAAGTTTGAGATTGCCATTAATGGTAAGGGCACCAATTGAATTGCCGGCAGATAGTGTACCGCCTGAGGATATGGTAATCTCGGATCCGGTGCCCGAACCGACCGCGCCGGACCCACCCAATGTTGCACCGTTCAGAACCAGAAGATTCCCACCAAGCTTTCCAGCTCCCTGGCTGTTGCCGACAATCAACTGTCCGTTCTTAACCGTCGTGTTGCCAGCAAAGGCAGAGCTGTCGCCAGTCAGCAGCAATGATCCTGAACCGGCCTGAATGATCTCGCCCGTTCCGTTATATTTACCGCGCCAAGTCAGGGCATTAGAACGGTCGTAAATGAGTGTGCCTTCATTTGTTATGGTTCCAGGAAAATTGGTGCCGCCGATCAGACCAGTTGTGCCGCCGTTACCCAGTTGCAGTGTGCTACCGCCCGCGATCTTTACATTGCCACTTGAACTGCTCGTCCCCGTCAGAGTCAACTTGCCGCTGCCCAGTAGTTCGAAAGCACCCGGGCCAGTGACGATCCCGGCATAGGTCAGCTCATCGCTGCGGTTGAAAGTCAGTGTGCCGTAATTGGTCACATTGCTTACAATCGAGCCAGATGTGCCACCGTCGCCGATCTGAAGGCGGGCGCCTTGTGAAATACCGGCTCCGCCCGAAAAATTATTATTGCCGGACAGGACTTGTACGCCGCTGCTGATATTGATGCCGCCCGCGCCCGAAATATCGCCGCTAAAGGTTCCAGCGGCATTGCTGATGAGCAAGGCTTGGCTGCCCAGTACCACGGATCCTGATCCAGAGAGGTTGTTGATCTGCGCCGAAGCTGCCGCCGAAACATCGAATATACCATCAACAATGACGGCGGAGGAATTGTTAATGCGACCCTGACCTGAGAGTGCCAATGTCCCCTCTTTGATCTCCGTGATGCCGCTATAGGTGTTCATGCCTTCCAGCGTCAGCGTGCCAGTGCCATTCTTGACGAGATAACCAGAACCAGTGATCTTGGGGTTGAGTATCATTGCGTCGGTGAAATCCGCACCGATCCACGAAGTTGCAGTTTGAAAGCGGATTTCGGATGCATTGATCGTCCCTGAAAGTCCGCCGGAACCGATACTGATTACTCCTGTCGACAATCGGTTATTGTAATCGGCACCCACCTCGATCAAACCGGTACCACCTGCATTAACAGTGGCGCCATTGTTGACAAATAGCACTCCATCGCCCCAGGCTCCGACGACGAACCGGTTTTGCGCGATGTCTGGACGGCTGAGATTAACGGTCAGTGTGGCACCAGGGCCAGTCACCGTCGCGGAGCCGAAATTCCGCCCGTCACCAATATACAGGCCATTTGTCTCAACGCGCCCACCAGCATTTATTGACATCATGCCTGAGGGGGGCGTTGCGCTGGTGCTCACTGAAATGGAAAGGAAGTTCGATACCGTGAGCGAGCCACCATTGTCGACCGTTAGCTGATTGCCTTGATCAATGTAAAGTTTATCCGCGACAGCTGCCGTTCCACTGCCGATCTGCGTCAGGTTAGAGCGCGACGGATCGATGAGAGCTACAAACATCGACGCATTGGGCAGTCCATCTGACCAATTGAGTGGGTTGGACCAGTCACTGCTTACCGTTCCCTGCCATGTAGACTGGAGTGCAGGAGCGGCCTTGGATGATGACATGCCAAGACCGGGTAACACCGCAGCTGTGCATAGAAACAGCGCCAGGCGATGTGAAAAGATGGTGGTGTTTTGACGAGTGTTGGAAATATGCGCACGTGTGAGTGCGATGACAGCCTCTTGCAGTCTGAGCAAGTTATCCCCCCGGCCTTTAAGCCCACGGTCGCACGCGGGCGACCTCCCCATGAAATTACGATAGATAGCCGAATGGCTGCATGACGTCCCCGATCAAGCAGCCTGAACATTTCTCATCGCAGATTACAAGCTAGTTCTAATACGTCAACAACTAATAGTAATATTTCCGGTGCATTACTAAGATATCAGACAGCAATTGAGTTTCATTGCCAACAAATTCAAGGTCAGGTAGGAGCTGCGGGGAGGTTGGGAACGGGGCTTGTCTCCAGAATCGAAGTCAGGATCCGCGGATTTGCTGAGGGGCTCTAATGCCTATTTATGAGTTGGCAGCTTTAGGGGCTGCGGTCTGCTGGGCACTCACTGGCCTTATCTCTGCCGGACCTGCTGGCCATCTGGGTGCTCTGACCTTCAATCAGGTACGCCAGATATTCGTCAGCTGCTTGCTGATCGTGTATGTGATAGCAACCGGAACATGGCAACAGATAAACTCAGGTAATGCGTTTCCGCTCATCCTGTCGGGCTTTATTGGCATCTTCCTGGGGGACACAATCCTCTTTGTGACCTTAAACCGGTTAGGGCCGCGCCGCTCCGGAATTCTGTTTGCGATGAATGCCCCTATTGCAGCCGTTCTCGGATGGGCGGTTCTGGGTGAGAAACTGACTGCTTCAATTGTTATAGGCATTGCTCTGACCATTTTGGGTGTCTGTCTGGCGATATTTTTCAGCAACCGCCGCACACAGACGCACCCGTGGGAAACAGTGAAAGGCTCTCTGCTTGCCGGCTTATTGTTCGGCTTACTTGCTGCACTCGGGCAGGCAATCGGATCAATCATTGTGCGACCGGTTATGCAAACCGGCATTGATCCATTTTTGGCTTCACTCCTGCGGGTGGGGACGGCGGCATGTTGCCTTAGCCTGATCTCCATGGTTCCGGTCGCGGCTTTTCGCCCGCGTAACCCGCTGACACGGCAGGTAACCGCTGTGACGGCCTTGTCCGGCTTTCTGGCGCTCGCCATGGGAATGACGTTGTTGCTCTTTGCACTTTCGGGCGGGGAAACAGGTGTGGTCTCGACGATTTCCGCTACGACGCCGGTTATCATTTTACCACTGCTTTGGCTACGAACAGGACAGCGGCCCGCCGCGGGAGCATGGCTGGGCGGAATCTTCGTCGTCGCCGGTCTGGCGTTCATCATGTATCAATAGTCTTCACACCGAAAATATAGCCATTGTATTTATGCCGAAACTCTTGCAAGACAAGCAACAGTCAGGTGATGAAGAAGATATCCAATGGCCAGCATCCCTTTAACACGTAGCCAGTTTCTTCTTCCTTTTGTGGGCTTACTTGATGAGTGGGGCGCCCCAACGGAATCGCTTTTGGAGAAAGCCCGGCTCCCGGTTTCTCTTGAGACAAAAAGCGATCTCTATGTTCCGGTATTGCCGGCAATCCGGTTTATTGAATCTGCGCAGAACTCTCAGGGAATTAAAGATTTTGGCTTTCTGGCCAGTCAGCGGCTACATTTTTCTCATCTGCGGGAGAAAACCAGAGCATTGATCGCTCACTCTCCGACATTGCTTGTAGCGTTGCGGCATGCCTGCAACGAAGCTTTGCGGGAGGATACTATCCTGAGTATGTGGATCGAACACGATAAGGATCACGTACGGGTTTGCAGCAAGCTCGCAATAACAAAAGAGTTTCAAAATCTTGAGCATGCGCAGTGGCTTCAGAATATTTTCTCGATCTACATCGTCAGGCAATTTACTGGTCCTAACTGGACGCCGTCAACAATGGCATTTGAAGCCCATTATATGCCGAGTGAAGCAACGCACACTTTCTGGCCGAATGTGCGCTTCCTGTCAGGGCAGCACGCCTCATGGATCAGCATACCGATCTCTTGTTTAAGTCTGTCCAACCGTTCGACTGTATCGTTTAATTTCGCACCAGACCTGGAAGATGGACCTTCAGGTTATGATATCGTGGAACTTCTCAAACTGATGTTGCCGTCTTATCTTGATGGAGGTGTTCCTACACTCGCTGAGATTGCGGAGATGGCGGGTGTCAGTACACGTACTTTTCAACGTAAGCTGGCTAATGTTGATTTTGTATACTCAGATATCCTTGATGCTGTGAGGTTTGAACGCTCAAGCACCTTACTGCGTGATACAGATTCCAAGATTATAGATATCGCGTTTGCGGCTGGTTATTCTGACCCGGCCCATTTCACGCGAGCATTTCGCCGGATTGCTGGTGTTGCACCGCGCCAGTTTCGTGAACAGTCGCGACTGTGAAGAGTGCGCCGCTCACCGCATATCATTGTTGATCTGAGCCGTTGTGGGAAAGATCAACGTAGAACGGACGCAGCAAACTGGCGTTGCAAGATGATAGCAGTCAACGCCTGTCCACCTGATTGCAAGAAATATTGTTACCGGAAGCAACTTGGCACAAAATGGCAAGACGCATGTTCTGCCTTTGCTAGAAACGACGTGATTGGAATTTGTCTGCCGATCAGGAACTGGTCGGTAAGGTAAACTTTATTCCGCTTCGCGGAGTTACACGTGTTCATCAGTCATACTGATGAAAAGGGGGTACGCATGTTTCGCTTGATCGGGATTAGTCTCACGGTTGCGTCTGTACTATTGTCCAGTGGAGCATATGCTAAGAACTCAGACCGCAAAATACCGGTCACGGTTGACAATTTCGTTCGCGCCGAGACGGATCGTTACCTCGCGGCGAATGCTGAAACCATAGGTGTGCTGGGAAAATTTCAGCACTCCCGCGAACCGGTAGCGATTGATAAGCAAACCGTCATTCGAATGAACCGGGATACGCTTTACTCGTTTGGCGTATTTGATCTCGCCAGCGGCCCAGTAACCTTATCGATGCCTGATACAGGCACGCGTTACATGTCGATGATGGTTGTTGATCAGGATCACTATCTGCCAATTGTCGCCTATGGAACCAAGCCGGTCACGCTGACAGAGCAAGCCGTTGGCACGCGATATGCGTTTGTTGCTATCCGCTCACTCGTTGATCCCAACGATCCGAAGGATCTTGCTGAGGTTCACAAGCTTCAAGACGCTATAAAGGTTAGCCAGAAGAATCCGGGCAAACTTGATCTCCCAAACTGGGATGAAGAGAGCCTTACGGATGTCCGGAATGCGCTGCTCTCGCTGGCAAAGCACCAGACATCGTATCACGGTTCTTTTGGCGCGCGTGGCAAGGTTGATCCGATCCGGCACTTAATTGGTACGGCCTCCGGATGGGGTGGAATTCCGGATAAAGATGCCATGTACCCGAGTTTTACGCCGGAAAAGAATGACGGTAAAACAGTCTACATCCTTGATGTTCCGAAGAATGTACCTGTGAAAGCCTTCTGGTCGATCAGCGTTTACAACGCCGCAGGTTTCTTCGAGAAAAACGATTACAATGCCTATTCGATCAATAATCTCACAGCGACAAAAAATGCAGACGGATCTGTGACGGCGCAATTTGGCGGTTGCGACGGAAAAATCCCAAACTGTTTGCCGATCGTCGATGGCTGGAACTATACGGTTCGACTTTATCGACCAGATCAATCAGTTGTTAGTGGCGAATGGAAATTTCCCGAGGCCAAGCCGCGTCTAAACGAGTAATCGCCGGCTTTAAAAACTGTAAGAATGTGCGGTGGAGCTGCGATACTCGAAGTAATTTATCGGTTCTTACGATCCGATCGTTCGTGTGCTCGCGAGATGTTTGTTGCCCCATGTGCTCACAGCAAAACTATGACCGACATCCGCGTATGAACAGTCAGAATCTGTTGCGAGGCGTACTGGAATGTTTTCAAATATCTTGCGCACTGGATTAATCAGCACAGTCGTATTGTGTGGGCAGGTTGCGAGTTCCGCCGTGGCAGAAAATACTGTTGGGCCGAAGGTTAGCGATCCGCATTTTCAACTTGCTCCGGGCTATCTGCAATCGAGTGAGCTTCCCAACAGTCTGGTTCTGCTCGGCCCACCTCCAGCGGCTGGAAGTGCCGCGCTGGCGCGTGATGAGGCTGCAAGAGATGCGACAATAGTATTGCGGGGTAGCGCCCGCTGGGATTTGGCGCGGATGGATGCCGATTTGCAATTCCCACAACCTGCGAAGAATTTCTCTTGCGCCATGGGTGTGGACATCAGCGAAGACAAAACACCGCATCTCTATCATTTGATGCAACACGTGCTCACGGATGCAGGGCTTTCAACCTACGGCATCAAAAACGAGTATAACCGAACGCGCCCGTTTGTTGTGCACAATGAAGGTACATGTCAGCCAGACGAAGAAGATGTGTTGCGTAAGGATGGATCTTATCCGTCGGGGCATACGGCTGCGGGCTGGGCGTGGGCACTCACACTGGCGGAAGTCAATCCAAAGCGCGCAGATGATCTGTTCAAGCGTGGATTGTCGTTTGGACAAAGCCGAGTGATCTGTAATGCGCACTGGCAAAGTGACGTCGATGCGGGGCGCATTATGGGCGCGGCAACGGTTGCCAGACTGCATGGCAATGCTGAATTCCTTGCGGATATTCAAGCGGCTCGCAAAGAACTGGAAATTGCGGACACCCCGACGGTGGACTGTGCTGTGGAGGCAGAAGTGCTGTCATCTCAATGATAGGCGTCTATCCAAACCCTTGATCACCGGAGAGAGATTTTAGAGGGGACAATGCATCACTATAGAATAATCGCAATTTCCATGAGTGCTTTGATTGGCAACCAGTATATGGCCGTTGCTGCGGATATCCCCTTAGCGCCTGTCGTGTCCGAGCCCGCAGGACAAGAGGTCAAACCGGATGGATGGCGTTTTAGTGCAAGTCCTTATTTCTGGGCGGCTGGCGTTAGCGGTACTGTGGGCCAATTTGGTCTGCCACCCGCAAAAATGAAATCCGACTTCGGTAGTCTCTTCAAAGAACTCGACTTCTCATTCATGGGCCTCATCGAGGGGCATTATGATCGTTATAGTTTTTTCAGTGACATCATATACACAAAAATATCGACAAGCGGCCAGACCCCTTACGGGATATTGAGCAACAGCGTCGATATTACATCTGAAACGTTTTCCGGTTTCTTTGGTGGCGGTTATACCCTTCTTGAAGAAGAGCGGAGCCGTCTCGATGTGGTGGCAGGAGGGCGCCTCTGGTATGCGAGCACGGAACTCTCATTTGACGGCGGTGTGTTCGATGGTCATAGCGGGCGTGACAGTGCGGCATGGGTTGATGCGGTCACGGGCATTAGGGGAAAGTATTTCCTCACGGATAGTCTTTATTTCAGTGGTTGGGGTGTCGTCGGCGCGGGTCAGGCAAAGATTGATTGGGATGTCGCGGGAACATTCGGCTATCAGTTTAGGGATAACCTATCGGCAGTTGTGGGCTATCGTGCACTCGGTGTTGATTACGACCATGATGGTTTTGTTTACGATGTCGTACAAAAAGGCCCAATTTTGGGAATCGCGTTTCATTTCTGACAAAGCACTGAAACCGAAACGACCCTTGAAGTCAGCCTCATCCTAAGGCTTGAGGATATAGCTTGGCTCATTGCATATAAAAACAGTCAGCAGTGGACCATTTTCAGAACCATAATCCTGTAGCTGTCCCTACGGGGCAGATCGCAAAAGAGATACACAAAGGGAACCTGCTTTCTCGTGTCTTGGATAGCCAGTGGGTGAATTTCCCCTTCAAAAGTGGAGGGTTTCTGTTAGATAAAACTGACAGGAGACTTCGAGCTGAAGAAGCGAGAATTTACAGAAGATTTCAAACGGGAAGCCGTTCGTATTTTAACAACGAGTGGTCGAAGCATTTCATCGGTTGCAGACGATCCTGGTATTGACAGATCAACGCTTGACCGTTGGCGGCGCAATTTTGCTGAGAAAGATTTGCTTTCTGGTCCGCATGAGGACATGAGCCAAGAGCTTGCCCGGCTTCGTAAAGAAAACGAACTTCTGCGACAGGACCGTGATCTCCTAAAAAAGCGACGGCCTTCTTCGCTCAGGAGACAAGTCGATGAAATTTGCTTTCATCGGCACGGAGAAGGCCCATATGTCTCAGTCGCGTTTGTGCGACTTTGCAGGTGTCAGCATCAGCGGTTACTATGCATGGAAGCATCGTTTGCCCAGTCGTCGCCCGCTCGACAGAAGACGCGCTTCAAATCTTCTGGATCAGAACTTCATTTGTGACTGACCAGATCAGAAATGGGGTGTAGACATCAGCTACATATGGACCGCAGAAGGCTGGCTGTATCTGGCAATCGTTGTCGCTCTTTATTCGCGTCGCATTATCGGCTGAGAAGCGAGGGACCGAATGAAAAGGGATCTGGCGATAGGTGGTTTGAAGAAGGCTATTGCAATCCGGCAACCAAAGCCGGGGCTGATGCAGCATTCGAACAAGGAAAGCCAATATGCCAGTTATAAGTACCGCAGAATTCTCGAAGCTTACAAAATGCTTCCACCCATGAGCAGCAAAGGAAATTGCTATGATAATGCAATGGTGGAAACCGTCTTCAAGACGATCAATTCGGAACTGATCTGGCGCACTGTATTCCAGACCAGAAATGATGCGATCAAAGTCTTTGGCGAATACATTGACGGCTTCTATAATCCCGTGCGTAAACATTCCGCACTCGGCTATAAATCGCCGGGCCAGTTCGAAACCATGAACCGAAAATTAGTGCCAGAAGCTCTCCACTGAATCAGGGCAAGTCCACTCTTCGTATTGATCCGTAGAATAGGTGACGAAGGGTCGAGTGCGGAATACTCCGCGCTCGTGCTGTAAAGGGAGATGCGTACGTCAAGTCTTGCGGCACGCTCGTAGATCATTCACCGGGAGACAATTGGCTGTTAACGGGTTTAGTGCGTTTGTATGGCATTGAGCCATTCAAGACCGCATAGGCAATCAGTCCAATCACCAATCCCCAGAATGCTCCGCCAATCCCCAATATTTTGATGTTCGCGGCGGAGGCTAAGAAGGTGATCAGTGCAGCCTCGCGGGTCTTCGGGTCAGCCATGGCATTGGCAAGGCTGCCACCAATTGTGCCAAGAAGAGCCAGTCCCGCCAGTGTCGTGATGAATGTCGCGGGAAAGGCCATGAAAACAGCAGCGAGTGTGACGCCGAACACGCCGACGATGATGTAGAATAAGCCTGCGGCGATCCCTCCTATCCAGCGCTTTGAGGGGTCTTCATGTGCTTCGCGTCCGGTCACAATAGCTGCCGTGATCGCAGCCACGTTGAAGGCGTGGGAGCCGAACGGTGCCATGATCAGGGATCCCAACCCCGTTGTCGTCACGATCGGATTAGCACTCGTATTATAACCGTCATTGCGCAGCACCAACATGCCGGGCATATACTGGCCAGTGAGAGTAATGAGGAACAACGGTAGGGCCACGCTGAGAAGAGCATTTAGTGAAAATTCAGGCATCGTGAAAACTGGCGTGGCGAACCTGAGTTCAAGTTGAGACAAATCTACTCTGCCTTGTCCGAGCAAGAATATCAGCCCGAGTACCAGAATGCCCAAGACGGCATAACGAGCGGAAAACCGCTTCAGGCACAGATAGGCCATGACAAGCAATCCGACGAGTAAAGGGTCGACCGAAGCTCCACCAAAGGCTCCGATCCCGAACTGAAGCAAAATACCAGCAAGAAGGCCAGACGCGATTCCCACAGGGATGAGACGGATGAGCTTGTCGAAACATCCGGACAGACCCAAAAGCACAAAGGCGGCTGCTGAGATCATGTAGGCACCTACAGCCTCGGCGTAGGGCGTCGTCGCGAGGGCAGTCACAAGAAATGCTGCGGCTGGCGTCGACCAGGCAGTGATGATCGGCTCTTTATAGCGCCAGCTCAGGACGAGTCCCGTGATACCGACTCCGATTGAAACCGACCAAACCCATGACGCTGTCAGTTCAGGACTGAGACCTGCAATCTTTGCCGCCTGGAAAACAAGAATGAACGTTCCGCCATAATTGACGATGACCGAAATAAATCCTGCCACAACGGGATTGGTCAGGTCGTTAAGTCTGAACCTGGATTGGATGGATTTACTCGGCATCGCGGGAGAGTCTCCTGAAAACATGCGCTGGTTGACAATTATGTCTTGACTATTAGCGGATTAATGGCCTGAGTTTCCCCGCCACTTACGAAAAGAGAGCCAGACCAATTGAGCAAAAACAATTCTTCGATTTTCCCGATGGCTACGCCGATCTTTGCCCATTCAATCGGCGGACGCACACGTGACGTTTGAACTTACCGTCTCACTGCTCGTCGGGGCAGCAGCCGGCGGCTTCATCAACGGACTGGCTGGATTCGGGACAGCTCTGCTATCGCTCGGTATCTGGTTGCAGGTCCTGCCGCCTTGGCAAGCTGTCGCGATCGCTGCAGCGATGTCCGTTATCAGTGGTGGGCAAGGGCTGTGGGCCATCCGCGAAAACCTCTGGCCTGCTCGTAAGAGGCTGGTGCGTTTCCTGCTGCCGGCCGTTATCGCCATCCCTCTCGGGGTCTCGGCGTTGCGCTACATTGATGCAGGCACTCTAAAAATAACCATAGCAGCGTTCATGCTTTTCTACGGAGCATTTTTCGTTATACGCCGCTCACTTCCCGAGATCACCCGTTCAACACCTGTCACTGATATCACAGTTGGATTCTTCAGCGGGGTGCTCGGTGGCGCAGCATCACTTTCGGGAGCACTGCCGACGATGTGGTGTGCGATGCGGCCATGGTCAAAGAGTGAGACGCGGGCTGTTCTGCAACCCTTCAATTTCCTTGTGCTGTTAATCACCGCGCTGGTTTATGCCTTTCAAGGCTATTACTCGTCTCAAACATTGATTTTTATCGCGGTAGCTTTTCCAGCTACGCTCATTTCTTCGCAAATCGGCATCGCAGTTTTCCGACGCTTAACCGACCACCAATTTCGCTGGATGCTGATCTGGCTTCTGTTTCTGTCAGGTGCGCTGCTCATGCTGAGAGAGCTTGCCTAGGAGCGGCCCATGTTCAAACACTCACAACTCGAGTCTGTTAAAGCCTGGCTGGAACATCCTGCTCACGCATCCATGCCGCTCCATGCGCGAATTCAGCGTTCCATCAGACAACTTATCCTTGATGGGGCGCTCGGTTCCGGAAAGCCGTTGCCTGCTTCACGCGCACTGGCGAAATCGCTCGGCGTCTCGCGAGACACGATCGAAGCAGCCTATGCACAGCTTCATGCGGAGGGGTTCATAGAGCGAAGAGTTGGCAGCGGCAGCTTCGTTGCAGAGATGATGGAGTTCAAACCGGGACAACGACGATACGCCCGGGAGGCTCCACTAAGGGATCTGGAAGCAAACCTGAGTAAGCGCGGCGCGGCCATGTTTCAAAGCGGTGGCGTGCGTAATATGCTTTCGTTACGGCCGTTCACCCACGGAGTTCCAGAAACGCGGTCTTTCCCACTTCAGCTTTGGGAGCGTCTCGAGCGGCAGGTTCTCAAGGAAATCGGGACTGAAGCACTTCAGCAAGGTGATCCTCAAGGCGTCGAACCGCTTCGACGCGCCATTGCCGACTACGTTAACCTGGAACGCGGTGCACGGGCCACAGCCGACCGGGTACTCGTTCTGACCAGTTCGCAGCAAGCAATGACACTATGCGCGACTATGTTGCTCGATCACGGAGATAGCATTTTCATAGAGGATCCGGTCTATCATGGTGCCCGCAAGGCTTTCGATGCGGCGGGGCTGGTTAGCGTACCCGTTCGACTGGATCAACAGGGCATATTGGTGGACCAGGTCATGGATGCACCGCGACAGGCCAAGGCTATTTTTCTAACCCCGTCCCACCAGTTTCCTACCGGCGCCACGCTCGCACTTGATAGGCGGCTCGCGTTAATCGAGTGGGCATCGCGCTATCAGGCATGGATCATAGAAGACGATTATGACAGCGAGTTCCATTATGCCGGTAAACCAACTGCTTGTGTCCAAGGGCTGGACCCTCATAATCGGACGATCTACATCGGCACCTTTACCAAATCTCTCTTCCCAGGCCTGCGGATCGGCTACGCAGTTTTGCCACCGCAGCTTGTAAAGCCAATGACTGTTGCAAGAACCCTGTTGGACGGTCATAACGCGACGATCACTCAACATACCCTCGCGAGATTTATGGAAAACGGGCACTTCGGGGCCTACGTGCGTACGATGCGGAGCGTATATGCCAACCGGTTGGAAGCACTTGCTTCGCTTGTGAATAAGCATTTGTCGGAGTTTGTTGAGCCTCGGGTGCCGATCGGCGGTTTGCAACTGCCCTGTATTTTGACCTGTAATCTACCTGAAACCGCCGCGATTGATGCGGCACGTCGTGTTGGCATTGACCTGATGGGGCTTACAAGCTTGCACGCGACGGATAATGCCAAATCAGGCTTCCTGATGGGGTTCGCAGCTTATACTCCTGCAGAACTTGAAGCCGCTGTGGTGAAACTGGCGAAAGCGTTCCGCTCGTTAGCGTAGCTCGGTTACCCTCGCGTTCTCTTTGTAACAAATCTGCTTTTCTGCCACTGCCGTTCCTATCAGTACGCGCATATGAAAATCCAATTGGTCTGCTTGGGACGTTCAAAGTGGATGGATAAAACGGGCCAATAAACTGCTAAGCTTTGACTAAATGCTGGCCGCTCCTCGCTGACGCGGCTCACCTGTTTTGTGCCAAGGGTGTTAGTCATGGAAGCAACAGCCGACAGGCTTCTCGTCCCGGAAAATTCTGTGAGACCGGCTACCGTTGAAACCGAACTCTCACCGGCGGACATTGAGCGCTTCGGAACTGACCCCGTGACGTCGTTTGCTGAAAGCCTCACGCGGGTGAAGCAGCGTATCGCCGATGCCGCTCGCCGCGCTGGTCGAGATCCGGAGAGCGTGCGGCTGCTCCCTGTGACGAAAACGGTTCCTGCCCATATCCTGCGTCTGGCACATACGGCCGGAATTTCGGATTTCGGAGAAAACAAGATTCAGGAGGCTCGCGACAAGCATGCCTCTCTTTCCGATCTTGATATCCGCTGGAGTATTATCGGTCATCTCCAGACCAACAAGGTTAAATATCTTGTCCGCTTTGCACGGGAGTTTCATGCTCTGGATAGCATCAGGCTGGCAGAGGAGCTGAATAAACACCTCTCAAGCAAAGGCCGCGATCTGGACGTTTTCATACAGGTCAACACCTCGGCCGAGGATAGCAAATATGGACTTCATCCTGATGAATTGGCCCCCTTCGTCAGGCGGCTCGGCGAATTCCCACACCTTAAGCCACAGGGCCTTATGACCCTCGCAATATTCAGCGCCGATACCGAGCGGGTTAGAACTTGCTTCCGTCTGCTAAGGGATCTGCGTGATCAGGTGCTTTCCATACAGCCGGACATGACCCGTCTTTCTATGGGCATGTCGGGAGATTTTGAAACAGCGATAGAAGAAGGAGCGGATGTTGTTCGCGTCGGCCAGGCTATCTTCGGCGCCCGTCCTCAAGGCAGTGCTGCTTACTGGCCCGGTCTTATCTCTGTTAATCAGACTCAAGAACAAACAGATCACTGAACGTCAGCCGAATTTCGTTTGTAGATGCCTGTTTGTTGGGGTGCCAATTGTGTTGATACTCCGTCGTATATGAGGCCGGAAGTTACGCGCATTGATCAGAGCTACAATAGCACTCCCCAAAACCCACTTGCGAATCGCATAAGTGTATGCTTATGTGTATGCATGATAGAACAGGAAATTTTCCGAGCTTTGGCGGATCCAACCCGCCGGGCAATCTTCGAGAAGCTGGCAACGGGCGGCAAAAATGCCAGCGCGTTACGTGATGGCATGGAGATCAGCCAGCCCGCAATGTCGCAGCACCTTTCTGTTCTGCGAGGAGCGGGGCTCATTAAGGAAGAACGTCAAGGACGATTTGTGAACTATGAAGTCGATCCGGAAGGGCTGGCTTTAATCGCGCAATGGCTCGGGAAATATCGCACTTACTGGCCACAACGCGTTGAAGCTCTCAGAGGTTTGTTGAAGGATATGGACCAATGAATCTTGAAAAGACCAGTATGGAGCAAAGCGACGTCAGGTTGGAGTTTGATGTGGACGAGCCGCTACAGAAGGTGTGGCGGGCGATCAGTATTCCAGAATTCAGGGATGTCTGGCTGCCGAATGATACTTTGGCCAATCCTGATCCGGTTTCGATAACTCCAGACGAGGAAGTTAGCTATCGACTGCGCGAAGAAAGTCCACCTTTCCTTGAAAGTACAGTGACATTTATGATTGTACCGAATGCGATGGGAGGCACTCGTCTCAGCATTATTCATAAGTTGACTGACGAGAGGCTTCATCGGACGGCGAAACCTGCTGCCAATAGCAACAGCCCCATACTTATGCTCGCTGCCTGAACCGGCAGATTTAAACCTTAATTTTCTGAAGAGTGGAGTTCGCCTATGAGCGAAGCGATGCAGCTTGTCCCTATGGTCGTTGAGCAATCAAGCAGCGGGGAACGGTCTTTTGATATCTACTCGCGTCTTTTGCGTGAACGCATCATTTTCCTCAATGGAGAGGTTAACGACACCGTTTCCTCTCTGGTCTGTGCTCAACTCCTATTTCTTGAGGCCGAGAACCCAGGGAAACCCATCAATCTTTATATAAACTCGCCCGGCGGCGTCGTCACGAGTGGGTTCGCGATCTATGACACGATGCGCTTTATTCGCGCGCCGGTTCATACGCTTTGCATGGGCACAGCTCGGTCCATGGGTTCATTTCTTCTCATGGCAGGTGAGCCCGGTAAAAGGTTCGCTTTGCCTAATGCCAGTATACTCATCCATCAGCCTTCCGGTGGTTTTCAGGGACAAGCTTCGGACATAATCATTCATGCCGAAGAAACTCTGAAGATCAAGCAGCGCATGACGCGACTTTATGCCGAGCATTGTGGACGTTCCTATGAAGAATTTGAACGTGGGATGGATCGCGATCGATTTATGACCGCAGAAGAAGCTTTGGAATGGGGTATTGTCGACCGCATTCTCGATGGTCGGGAGGGCGTAGCGCGTCAATAACGTGCGCATTGGCATTGACATATGCCAGAGAACAACCTGCGTTCGCCGAAATTAACCGCGCAGTAAAGTGGATGCGGCAGCGCTCCCTCGCAATACTATTCGAGCAGCTGGAGCTTGGTTCAAAATCGACGCTGTTGATGGTTTGGGCGGCTGTCCAGATAGCTATTTTGCTTTTACGTGGGTCGTCAGCTTGCCTGAGCGTGCTGACGCTGCTCCATCTCTTGTGCGATAATTCGGTTTGCTTTCACAGCTGAAATTGCTGGTCGGCTCTTGAAACCCGTCATTATATAATATATTAAAGTATATAATGATGGGTTTATGGAGCGTGCAAATGCTTATCAACGCAATATCCGAGAAATTGTCGATATCGCCTCAGCCAACTATGCAGGGAATAAAATCGCTGCGCGGCAGAGGGTTCAGGACACTCATCAATAACCGGCCCAATGATGATGATGACCCTACGAGACTTTCAGCTAATACGGAACGACGCGAAGCAATGGATCAGGGCCTTTCCTACGCATTCATTCCGGTCACGGTCGATACAATGACTGAAGCGGATGTAAGAGCGTTTCAAAGAGCTGTAGCTGAATCGGATGGACCTGTTCTTGCACATTGCAAAGACGGTACGCACTCGCTCAACCTCTACCTGATTGGCGAGGCTCTTGACGGACGGATGTCCGATGGTGAGGTCGCCGTGTTCGGGCGGAATCGTGGGTTCGATACCAGCAGTGCGGTAGGCTGGCTCAAGCAACAGGCCACGCACCGACCACAAGTGCGGGGTTTTTTTGACAAGCGAACCTCAAGTGTCCAGTACGTGGTGACCGATCCCACGACCCGCAAGTGTGCCATCATAGACCCTGTTCTTGACTTCGACGAGAAGTCCGGATCGACGGCAACCATCAATGCCGATGCAATTCTCGATTATGTTCGCGATAACGATCTGACTGTTGATTGGATCCTCGACACCCATCCCCATGCTGACCACTTCTCGGCCGCCCATTATATGAGGGTGAAGACGGGCGCCCGGACGGCAATCGGCGAGTGCGTTGTCGATGTCCAGAAACTGTGGAAAGTGATCTACAACTGGCCCGAACTTGCCACTGACGGATCGCAATGGGACCGGCTGTTCGCCCATGGTGACACGTTCGAGATCGGCTCTATCGAGGCGACCGTTCTGTTCTCTCCCGGACATACGCTTGCCTCTGTCACTTATGTGATTGGCGATGCTGCCTTTGTGCATGACACGGTTTTCATGCCTGATGGCGGCACGGCGCGAGCTGATTTTCCAGGTGGCAATGCGCGGGCATTGTGGAAGTCGATCCAGGATATTCTAGCACTTCCGGATAAGACACGGATATTCACAGGACATGACTATCAGCCGGACGGCCGAACCCCTCGTTGGGAAAGCACGATTGCTCAGCAGAAAAAAACCAACCGGCATCTCTTTGGTGTGAGTGAAGATGAGTTCATAGAGCTGCGGACGAAGCGCGACAAAACACTACCAATGCCGAAGCTCATCCTACATGCCTTGCAGGTAAACATTCGCGGCGGTCAGCTGCCCGAGCCTGAAGCCAACGGTAAACGTTACCTCAAATTTCCGATAGATGCCTTTCAAGGAGCGGTGTGGGAATGAGTGCCGATCTGAGGAAGATGATCAGGGCCGGGCTTTCTCCGGCGGAGATGGTCGGTCGAGCCGGAGAAGTTGCGGAGCTATTAAAGACGTTGTCTCATCCGGCACGTCTGATGATCGTTTGCAACCTTGTGGAGGGGGAGTACTCGGTGGGTGAACTGGAAGAGAAGGTGGATGTGCATCAGCCTCATTTGTCACAGCATTTGACGGTGCTGCGTGGCTCGGGGATCGTCGAGACACGCCGCGAGGGGAAACAGATATTCTATCGCTTGACGGAAGAGAAGGCCGCGCAGTTGGTTGCCGCCCTTTTCGACATTTTCTGCCGGAAGGAATTGGTATGAGCAGCTACCTGCCATCTTTACTCGGAGGCATGCTGATCGGTATGTCTGCCGTTACGCTTTTGCTTCTCAATGGTCGCATTGCAGGGATCAGCGGAATTGTCGGGCGTCTTGTGCAAGGGATCGGCTTGACCACCAATCTAGCGTTTGTGCTGGGGTTACTATTGGGGCCGATCGTTTATCTGCTAGTGTTCGGCGGATGGCCTGTTGTGGAGATTACCTCGGATTGGTCATTGGTCATTGTTGCTGGACTGCTCGTTGGATTTGGCTCGCGTATGGGATCTGGCTGTACCAGTGGCCATGGCGTCTTGGGACTTGCTCGCCTGTCTCCGCGCTCTGTTGTGGCAGTTGTAATTTTTTTGACAGCGGGAGTGCTTGCCGTCGCAATTCTGCGAGGTTTCGGATTATGAACCGGAATATCTATCAATTTGGTGCGGCTCTCGCTTCCGGCGTCGTCTTCGGTTTCGGTCTGTCCCTGTCAGGCATGCTGAATCCGGCTCGGGTCCAGGGGTTTCTGGATATCTTCGGCGCTTGGGACCCAAGCCTGGCATTTGTTCTCGGTGGGGCAGTCGTCATCGCTTTTGTCGGTGTGCAAGTGATGAAACACATGAAACATCCGATCTTTGATGACAGTTTCCATGTCCCGACAAACCAGAGGATTGATGCGCCATTGGTCATTGGCTCTGCCTTGTTCGGCTTGGGCTGGGGCATAGGGGGGCTTTGTCCCGGTCCGGCGGTTGCGTCTCTGTCGGGGGGCATTCCTCAGACAGTATTGTTCGTCATCGCGATGTTGGTCGGGATGACGTTGCATGACAGGGTATGGAGCAGGCGAAAGTGAGCGCCTTAATCTGCATCACACAGTTCGAGAAACACTCTCAAGCGCCCACTTCCCACCCTCATCTTCCAGGTAGCAGATGAGGTGGTTTATCGGGGCAGGGGCGTGATCACGATCAGCACTTGACGATATTGGCATCCAAATGGCCTTTAAGCATTTCCGGAGTATTTCAGGAGTGCAGTCCCTTTATCTGGATGTCTACAATACCTCTCGCCAATGCAATCTTATCGCCCTCAGTTTCAGCGCTTCTTGGTTGGTACCAAATTGAAAGCCAGTTGATAGCGCCCAGAACTGCCTTGGCTGCAACAGATACATCGACATGCCGCATGCTGCCGTCGTCAATACCTTCGCGAATAATCTGCTTAAACAAATCCTCGAACCGGCGTCTGATCGAAATCAGTTCGTTGAGGGTTCGGCGTTGATCGGGCGTGGTTGCCGCAAGTTTATGCATGTGGACGCCTTGCACCACGACAGCCTCAAAAGCGACGTTGTTCATCATCGCCAGTGCGTGGGCCATCAGCATCTCTTCAAGCCGATGCAGAGCAGAGCCGGTCGATGCCATGGCTGGCTCTACAGCTGTAAACAAGCGCTCCATTCCTTCACGATGCACATCGAAGAACAAATCAGTCTTGGAAGAATAGTAGTGATAGATGCGTCCCTTGGTGGAACCCATTCTGCGTGCCACATCGTCAATGCTCGTCGTAGAAAACCCCTGCTCCATGAAGCATTGGGCCGCTGTTTCGAGGATCACTGCGTTACCAGTACCATCTGTTCGATTGTGTCGGCGGCTATCAGCCATCTGCTTCTCCAATTTATGCGTAAGTAAGCGGGCTACAAAGCCTAGCAAATTTATTCATCAAAATGCCACTAGACAAAGCTATGTTCAAGTGCATACTACTCAGTATGTTGTTGATTGATACGGTAGTTGCCCATCTTTCAGCGCTTGGAGGATATTTCATTTGGAAAAAGAACCGAATTCTGCTGCGTTTGCCCTTCCTGCAAGCGCGGAAAGCCAGATCTTGTATTCGGATTGGCTTTATATCGATCAGCAACTTGTAGACCGGTTTGCCGATGTGATTGATGATCACCAGTTCATTCATACAGACCCTTCGCGTGCGGCCGATGAAAGCATTTTCGGCGGTACGATTGCGCATGGGTTTCTTGTTCTCGGGCTGCTGACCAAACTAAGCCGGGAGGCCCTACCGGAAATCGCAAAGGGTGTGGTCGAAATCAATTACGGTTTTGATAAAGTTCGCTTCCTGGCGCCGGTAAAAATCGGCTCGTCAATAAGGGGCGTATTTGCGACCAGACTTGTGCAGCCGAAGGGTAATGGCACGCTCCATACTCTGAGCGTTACCATCGAAATTAAAGATGAAACCAAGCCAGCACTTGTCGCAGACTGGCTCATACTTGCAATAGGCTGAGGAGCGTCATGACTATTTCGTTTGAAAATCGTGTGGCAATTGTAACGGGTGCGGGCGGGGGACTCGGACGCGCCTACGCGCTTGAACTGGCCGCACGTGGCGCAAAAGTCGTTGTGAACGATTTCGGTGGTAGCCGGGATGGAACCGGCGGGGCGTATGAGGCTGCGGAAAAAGTAGTCGCAGAAATCCGAACGAAGGGCGGTGTGGCCATTGCCGATGCAGGAAATGTAACGAGCTTCGAGGACATGCAGGCGTTGGCAAAACGCGCTGTCGACGAATTCGGACATATAGACATTCTCATCAACAATGCAGGCATCTTGCGCGACAAGAGTTTCGCCAAGATGGGGATGGCCGATTTTCGCGCGGTGGTCGATGTTCATCTCATCGGATCTGCCAATGCAAGCAGAGCCGTATGGGATGTCATGAAAGGACAGAATTACGGCCGCATCCTGATGACTACATCGACCTCCGGAGTTTATGGCAATTTCGGCCAATCCAATTACGGTGCGGCCAAGGCCGGCCTGATTGGCCTTATGAATGTGTTGCATTTTGAAGGTCAGAAATACGGTATCCATATTAACGCTATTGCTCCGACTGCAGCCACACGCATGACCGGCGACGTGTTGGATGAAGAAATGCTGGTGCGTCTCGCGCCTGAAAACGTGGTTCCGGCGGCGCTCTTCCTTGTCAGCGAACAGGCTCCAAGCCGCACCACCCTTCTGGCTGGGGCCGGTACGGTTGCGCGCATGGCAATCGTGGAAAGCGAAGGCGTTTATCTGCAGAAAGGCGAGCGGACGCCGGAAGCTGTCGCAGCAGCCTTTGGGAAGATTGACGATCTGACGGGCTTTACTGAACCCGATGCCGGATTAACCCATGTTGATCGGATTATCGCAACTTCGCGGGCCCATGAGGCGGTCGAATGACGCCACCGAAAATCCGCCCGCAAGCTGAGCTTCGCTCTGCTTATCGGGAGTTTTACGATATGCAGACGCGATGGAGTGACATGGATATTTATGGTCACGTCAACAACGTCGTCTATATGCAGTATTGCGATGCTGCTTTGAATCGGTCGCTCATTGCTGCGGGTGCTCTGGAACTCAAGGGCAATACGCCGATTGGTGTTGTCGCGCGCAGTACGACGAATTACTTCTCCGAAATTTCTTATCCGGATAATGTCGTCGTCGGAGTTCGCATCGAACATATTGGCAATTCCAGCCTGCTTTGGGGCTTCGGCATTTTCAGAGATGGTGAAGAGTCGACCGCAGCAAAAAGCGAGTATGTACACGTTTATGTTGACCGTACCACGCGGCGACCCGTTCCGCTTACACCGGAATTGACGCAGCTGGCCGACAGGCTTTACGTTCCATTGTCAATGGAGGAGCACTCATGAGAGAAGCTGTTATAGTATCGACTGCCCGCACCCCGATTGGCAAGGCTTATCGCGGGGCATTCAATGATACAACTGCACCTATGCTGGCCGGTCACGCCATAGCTGCTGCCATAGAGCGAGCGGGCATTGCCGGAGCGGAAGTCGATGACGTTGTCATGGGTGCAGCACTTCAGCAGGGCACCACTCATATGAATATTGCCCGCACATCGCTGTTGCGAGCCGGTCTTCCGGTTTCAGTTCCCGGTCAATCGATGGATCGTCAGTGTGCTTCCGGGTTAATGGCCATTGCGACTGCTGCCAAACAGATCATCGCCGACGGAATGACGGTGGCAATCGGTGGTGGCGTAGAACAGGTCTCTCTGGTGCAGAATGAACATATGAATGTCTACCGGTGGCGCGATCCGTGGCTGATGGAACATCTGCCTGCGACTTATATGAGTATGATCGAGACTGCGGAGATCGTTTCCGCCCGCTACGGTATCTCGCGTGAAGTGCAGGATGAATATGCTCTGCAATCGCAGCAGCGCACTGCTGCGGCGCAGGCGGCAGGCCATCTGAACGCTGAAATTGTACCGCTTCAGACCACCATGCAGGTCAAGGACAAGGCAACAGGCGAGGTTTCCTCGAAAAGTGTCACACTGACGATGGATGAAGGCAATCGCCCTGAAACAACAATTGACGGTTTGAGGGGATTGAAACCGGTCTTTTCCGGCGGGCAGGTCATCGCGGAAGGTGGTTATGTGACTGCTGGTAATGCTTCGCAACTTTCCGATGGCGCGTCAGCGTCGGTCTTGATGGAAGCCAAAGAAGCCGAAAGGCGTGGTTTTTCTCCGCTCGGTATCTACCGAGGTATGGCTGTTGCTGGCTGCGGCCCTGACGAAATGGGTATTGGCCCAGTTTTCGCTGTACCGAAACTGCTCAGGCAGCATGGGCTGACCGTTGATGATATTGATCTTTGGGAGTTGAACGAGGCCTTCGCTGCGCAGGTGCTTTACTGCCGCGACAAGCTTGGCATCGACAACGAGAAACTCAATGTGAATGGCGGTGCCATCTCGATTGGCCATCCATACGGCATGTCCGGAGCCCGTATGACGGGGCATGCTCTTATCGAAGGTAAACGCCGAAATGGACGCTATGTGGTTGTGACCATGTGTGTCGGCGGTGGCATGGGTGCAGCCGGTCTGTTTGAGATCTGCTGATATCAAATAAAAAGGCCGGCGAGCCGGCCTTTCGAGTTATCGGCGATATGAGCTCAATTCACCCCGTGAGCTTGGCCTTAATGATTTCCTTGTCAATTGTATCGCCGGTAATCCCTTCGTTTCTCAGGATGTGCTTCTGGATTTTGCCACTTGAAGTTTTCGGGAGGGAATCCAGAACCCGCACATAACGGGGCACCATAAAGCGCGGTAAACGGCCGGCGAGAAATTCCAGTAACTCCTCCGCCAAGATCTCGTAGCCTTCCACAGGGGTGACAGCAATCAGCACTTCATCTTCGCTGAGCTCACTGGGGACCGCAATAGCCGCGCATTCCCTTACTGCATCGTGAAACAGGACTTCGGCCTCCAGCGCAAAGGAGGAGATGTTTTCACCGCGCCGGCGGATCACGTCCTTCAGGCGATCAACGAAGAAGTAAACTCCGTCTTCATCTTTGCGGAAGCTGTCACCGGTATGAAACCATCCGTTGCGCATGGCTTCGACCGTTGCTTTCGGATTGTTGTAATAGCCCTTCATCAAAGACCATGGACGATCCGAGCGTATAATCAATTCGCCAGCCGTACCGGCAGGCACCTCAATGTCATTTTCATCAACGATGCGCAGTTGATACCAGGGGCGCGGCTTCCCGGCGATGCCTTTCTGCGTAATGCCCGGCCCTGCGACGAGGGGGCTCGCAATCTCGGTCATGTTATAGATTGTCCATGCGTCTACGCCAAATCTTTGTGCAAACAGAGGGCCATCTTCTCCAAATGGAGTGATAAACGCGCGGCGCAATGGATGTTTTTGATCTTCCGGTGATGCGGGCTGTTTTAAAAGGAAGTTCGCCATTACCCCCAGCAACAAGCAATAAGTAGAATTGGTGTCGCGGATCGCTTGCCAGAAATGCTGCGTCTTGAATTCGCGCATCATACCGATGGAAAGTCCGCGAGCCAGCATTGCATAGACATAAAGGGTTGAGCCACAATGAAAGATTGGACCGCAGATCATGCACCGGTCTGTTTCGTCCACACAATCAAATGCGTCCGGCCCCATCGTATAAAGCTGGACATAGGAGGTCAGGACACCCTTGGCGCTTCCCGTCGTGCCCGAGGTATACATGATGGCAAGCGTGTCCCATGGCTCGATCGGCTTGTCGAGAACCAGCTCGTCTTCACCGACGGCCTCTACGTCGGTCAATGGCAGGATTTCCACATCGGCCACTTTGCAGTTCGTGACACCTTCCACCACCAGAACCTTACGCAGCTTTCCCGGAGAGATATCCACGAGTTGCTTTACAAGATCGGCCCGCGCAACCATCAGGGGTGCGTCAGCATCTTCCAGAACGTGTTCTAATGAGCGACCAAGTGCTGCCGTATTGATCGGCACATAGACGGCACCGATATAGTTGATTGCAAACCATGTCGTAAGCAGATCTTCGCCATTGCCTAAGAAACAAAGGACGTGATCGCCACGTTTGACGCCATGCAGTTGCAGGGTGGCAGCGCGCCGGCGAACCCGGTCGCGTGTCGTCCGATAGTCCCACTCGACCGATTGCCAAAAGTTCACAAAGGGTGCCGTAGGGCGCTCCGCTGCATAGCGGTCGAGCATATATCTCAGCACTGAATGGTCACGGTCAAGCGCACGCTGATCTGGCGTCATATTGTAAAATCCTCCTACCCGGCGTGCGACTAGACCTCAAAAGAGGACGGTTGCAAAGCCCATATTAATATGCAACATACTCAGTAGTATGTCAAAGTGAAATACCGTGGAGGGCAGAAATGGCCATTGTCGATATTGAGCGCGCAGGACCGGTTGCTGTAGTGCGCTATGATCGTGGCGGCAAAGCCAATGCTCTCAATGAAGAGTCCATACAGGCCCTCATTCAGGCGGCAGACGAATTGTCGGCAGATGATACCGTTCACATTGTCATCCTCACCGGAACAGCGAGCCGTTTTTCGGGCGGCGTAGACCTGCATGATGAAAATCTCTGGCGGTCGAACGCGGATGCAGTGTCTCGCCATGTGTCGATGTCGCTCGGTGGAACCATGTGTGACCGCTGGCGAATGTTACCGCAAGTAACCATCGCAGCCGTTGAAGGTGCTGCCGTAGGAGGCGGTGGAATTCTGGCCTTGGCTACAGATTTCCGTATCATGGGGCAGGGTTCGTTCTTCCAGTTTCCTGAGGTACGTCTTGGTATGACTTTGGGGTGGGGCGGACTGCCGTTGCTGTCGTCGCTCATTGGCCCGACACAGGCCAAGCGTGTGCTCTTTACAAATGAGCGGATCGGCGAACAGGAAGCACTTAATATCGGTCTTTGCGAGAAAATATCAGTCGCTGGTGGCACTGTTGATGCTGCGATGCTTTTTGCACAAACCATCGCGGAGTGCCCGCCATTGGCGTTGCGCATGACCAAGAGGGCTATTGATCACAAGCATCGCAGCAATTGGGCCGCATCATTTGAAGCAGACCAGTTTTATCTGGCGAGGCTGATTGCCGAAAGCAGCAGTCAGACCGGCTGACGACGAAGTTGAATTGGGAGGAGGAAACCATGACTACGAAATCGATGATACTTTCCGGCGCATTTTTTGCAGCGCTGGTAGCAAATTCGGCTATGGCCGAGCCCGTTCGTCTGGGTGTTCTGACGGATATGTCGGGAATGAATTTCGATCTGGCAGGTGAAGGCTCCGTCGTTGCGGCCAGGATGGCGGTGGAAGACTTTGGTGGTACGTTGAACGGAGAACCAATAGAAGTCATCGTGGGTGATCACCAGAATAAGCCCGATATTGGTTCAACTCTGGCCCGCCGCTGGATTGATGAGCAGAACGTCAAAGCAATTATCGACGTTCCGACTTCTTCTGTGGCGATGGCCGTTCAAGAAATCACCCGCGACAAGGATGTTGCGTTTCTGGCCTCCACGGCCGGGTCATCAGATCTGACGGGTAAGGCATGCTCGCCGACTACCGCTCAGTGGACGTGGGATACTTACGCACTTGCGAACGGCACGGGACGGGCTATCACGCAGGAGGGTGGTAAGAAGTGGTATTTCATCACAGTGGATTACACATTCGGTCATGCTCTTGAACGTGACACTGCAGAGGCGGTCAAGGCCAGCGGCGGCGAAGTCGTTGGTTCGGTTCGCCACCCACGCGAAACCACTGACTTTTCGTCTTTTCTGCTTCAGGCCCAGTCATCCGGCGCTGATGTGATTGCCCTCGCCAATTCGTCGGGGGATACGATGACAGCACTCAAGCAGACCAGTGAATATGGTATCTCGCAAGGTGGCCAGCGTATTGCCGGTATGCTGCTGTTTCTATCAGACATTCATAGTGTTGGTCTTGAAACTGCTCAGGGGCTCACGCTGACCACTGGCTTTTACTGGGATTACGACGATCAGACCCGTGAATGGTCGAAACGCTTTGGTGAGCGTATGGGAGGCAAAATGCCGACGATGGTGCATGCCGGGGTTTATTCTGCAGTCATGAACTATCTTAAAGCTGCTGAAGAGGCCCAGACGACCAGTGGCAAAGTGGTCATCAAGACCATGCGTGGCATGAACATCAATGATTTCTTCGCCCGCAACGCAAAGCTTCGTGAGGATGGGCGTATGGTCCATGACATGTATCTGGTTCAGGTGAAGTCGCCCGCAGAATCCAAAGGACCCTGGGATTATTACAAGGTCTTGAAGACTATTCCGGGCGATGAAGCCTTTCGCCCTCTCGACAAGGGCGGCTGTCCTTTGGTTACG
>NZ_NNRK01000022.1 GCF_002252475.1 Brucella rhizosphaerae
CGAATACCCCATCTGTTGCATGTAAACTGAACTGCAATCACGTTCGACGCCAACTCCAGACTAAAGAGATCTCATGTCCGTCCAGCGCGTAAGTTTTTATATTCTTCTGGCTCTGGTCACTATAGCTTTCGCTTGGCTGCTCATTCCTTATTATTCCGCCGTTCTTTGGGGCGTCATTCTGGCGGTCATTTTTTACCCGGTTCAGCAATGGCTGCTGCGGGTATTGAAGGGGCGGCGCAATGTTGCAGCGCTGCTCTCGGTATTGATGTGTATCTGCCTTGTGATCATTCCAACGCTTTTGATTTTTGGATCGCTGGTTCAGGAAGGCAACTCGCTCTACCAGCGGTTAAGCACACGCGAATTCGATCTCAACAGATACATCACCAGCATTCTGGGGGCGTTGCCCGACTCCCTTGAAGAATGGATGGTTCGTTTTGAACTCGGAAGTTTTGCGGAATGGCGCTCGCGAATTTCATCCGCTATTTTGCAGGGCAGTCAGCTTTTTGCTGGCCGACTGGTAAGTCTGGGGCAAAACACGCTCCAGTTCTTCATAAGCTTTGGCATTATGATTTATCTGCTGTTTTTCTTGTTCCGCGATGGTGCTGAGCTGGGCGCAAAAATTCGCCAGGCCATTCCGCTTAGCGATGAATATACGGGCCAAATTCTGGAAAAATTTACAGCAGTCATCCGCGCGACTGTTAAGGGCAACATCATAATAGCGCTTATTCAGGGAACGCTTGGCGGCGTCACCTTCTGGTTTCTTGGCATCGAAGCCGCGTTGCTCTGGGGCGTGATGATGACAATTTTTTCATTGCTTCCGGTGGTCGGCGCGTCCCTTGTATGGGGACCGGCAGCGATCTGGTTTATGGTCAACGGCATCTGGATCAAAGCGACAATCCTGATATTCGTAGGGGTTTTCGTAATCGGCCTGATCGACAACTTCTTGCGCCCACCGCTGGTTGGCAAAGGCACGCGTATGCCAGATTTCGTCGTACTCATTTCAACAATCGGCGGTATTTCGCTGGTGGGCATCAATGGCTTTGTAGTTGGTCCCATGATTGCAGCCATGTTTATCGCTGGCTGGTCTCTTCTCGCTCAAGAGCAGAAAACAGAGATTGCCCCTGAGAAGCAATCTGACTGACAAAATACTCGGGAAGTGCAGGGGGCCTTAAAACGAGAAAGCCCGCTGCACTGGGAGGAGGAGTGTGCAGCGGGCTGATCTGGAAAGCGCGACTGGGAGGAGGAGTGCCGCGCTTCGAGTTCAGTTTCTGGGAGGAGGAGTGAAACTGAACAACCCCAAAATAGGAGCATGGCCCGCCACTTACAAGAGGCGATGCTGCAAGGCAGTTATGCATTTATGAATAGCTTAAAAAAGAAACCGCCCCGCAGCGATATACGCGCTGGGGCGGCTCTATCCTCCTCCAAGTGGAGCCGACAATAACGGCAAGCTGTTAAAAAGCAACCCCTTAATATCCGCCGTCGATTTTCAGAAATTACTGAAAATAATGTATGTTTAAGTGCTGTTATATAATAGTGAACAAGCCTTAACTGAACAATTTTCATTCCTCATCTGTATTGAGTAATTTTTTCGTTCTTCTGTAAAATTTTACACGCACTAACCTCGGTTACATCTTGAAGAAACTGGCTAAGCACTCAATTCTTTAATCGATTGAAGCTTTGTAAAGCCGAGCATTTTGCAACCCTGCACATAGCCATACTCACATTCATATAATTAAAGTTGACTAATTATATCATGATTAATATAGCCTCCCATTTAATATGAGTCTTTTTATCATCTTAGTGGCATGACGGCGGAAGCCAATACGGGGGTTGCAATGAAAGTGAAGTCAAAACGCGGTGGCTATCTGTTGGAAACAACAGTTCTGGGCGGGGCAATTGGTTTGGGTCTTCTGGCGGCAATGCCCGCTTTTGGACAAACTGTTCAGAATCAGAAGACAGCAGAGGAAGGTCAGCAAGCTCAAAAGAAAGAGCAGGCACTTCAGCTCGATACAATCACCATTTCGCCAACCATCCAGAACCAGGCTGCTATTGATGCCATGGCATCGACAAGCGTCATCACGCAGCAGCAGCTTGATCGCATTCAGGCAACCACTGCCGCTGACATTTTCCGTTCCACACCCGGCGTACATGCGTCCCTGAATGGTGATGATCCTGCGACATCCATCAATATTCGCGGCCTTCAGGAATACGGTCGTGTCGCAGTAACTATTGACGGCGCACGTCAGGATTATTGGCGCGTCGGTCACGGCTCAGGCTCATTCTATATCGACCCGGAAATGCTCAAGCAGGTAACGGTCATTCGCGGACCTGTTTCCAATGCCTATGGTTCTGGTGGCATCGGCGGTCTTGTTGCTTTTGAAACCAAGGATGCGGGCGATTTCCTTCGCGATGATGAAACATGGGCGTTAAGCGAAAAGCTGCGCTATGAAAGCAATGGAAACGGCTGGATGACCAGCACGGTGGGCGCCTATCGCTTGAACCCCAATTTCGATGTCATCGGCAATATCAACTATCGTGACAGCGATGCTTACAAGAATGGTGATGGCGATGTCGTTCGCTGGACTGGCGAACGTGTGGTCAGCGGACTTGGTAAAGTCACAATCCGACCGGCTGATGGTCACGAAATAAAACTCGGTTTCCAGCGCCAGAAATATAATGACATTATGACAGGCAGCAGCGGATCAACGTCCAGCACATTGTCGCGTTATAATGCCGAAACGATTGTCAGCACTTATACAGGTAACTACACCTATAAGCCGGACGATAATCCGTTCTGGGACCTGTCGGTCAATGCCTATTATAGTGACACCGACAATGACCAGTATCAGGTCTGGCCAAAGGCCAACATCGGCAAGAGCCGTTATTACGATGTTTCGACGGCTGGTTTCCGCGCCTATAACAGTTCACGCTTTGAGACAGCTGCCATGAGCCACACGCTCACCTATGGCGTGGACTATTACAAAATGCGCGGTGAATCTGACACCGACAATTTTGGTAATGGCGAGCAACAGGCTTACGGCGGCGTTATTCAGTGGCAGGGCGATTATCAGAAGTGGCTCGAACTGATCGGGGCTCTACGGTACGATGGCTACCGTCTCGACGGCACAACCAAGGCTACCAATGTTTTGCCATCCGACGACGTAAGCGTGGACGGCAATCGCGTTTCCCCGCGTTTCAGTGTTGGTGTAACGCCTTGGGATGGTGTGCAATTTTATGGCCTTTATTCGCAGGGCTATCGCGTTCCACATATGCAGGACATGTTCAGGCAGAATGGCGCGCACGGCTCAGGTTATGAACCGAACCTGCTTCTTAAGCCAGAAGTCGCAACCTCGTATGAATTTGGTATCAATCTGCGTCAGGACGGTGTTCTGGATGGGGGTGATCAAGTCCGCGCGAAGCTCAATTTCTTCCATACCGACGTCAAGAACTACATCAATACCGTCAAAACCGGCAATGTAACGACATCCGAAAATGTCGGCGATGCGCGCCTGCGCGGCGTCGAACTCGAAGGTACCTATGACAATTGGTGGGGCTATGTGAACCTTGGTGCTTCTTATACTGCCGCAGAGATGAAGGATGGCGTTTACAAGGGTGAAAGCCTGAGCAATACACCGCTCAACAACTTCAGTGCAACACTTGGACTCAAGGCGTTTGAAGAAAAACTTGTCTACGGTGTCGAATATGAAAGTGTCGGCAAGGTCAATCGGGCGCTTACAACGGGCGGAGTCAAAGTTTATCCGCGCGTTGATCTCGTGAATGTATTCGCCAACTGGCAAGTCACCGACAATGTGAAGCTCGACTTTGGCGTCGATAACCTCTTCAACAAAGCCTACACCGACGCGCAGACCGGCTGGGCTACCAGCACAGATATCGAACAGGCGAAGGGGCGCACCTTCAAGGTTGCCATCACCGGTCGCATCGGCGGCTGACTTTGCGGGAGGCGAGGCATCTGTTTTGCCTCGCTTGCCAACTTCCATCCATAACGACAAAACTTTTCAAGAATACTCATGTTTATGCTAGAGGTTCTTTAGATTTCGACATTTGTCCAACGCCGATATCCGTGGGATGCAAATGTCGGAATCAGACCACTCGTGAGATTCTGGAAAACTCAGATTGAGAAAAGCCGTGTCCAAGCTGTCATCAGAACTGACCTCCAAGCTGACAAGCCATTCCCACATCAGCCTTCAGAAAGGCGAGACTTACCTGCCGAACATTATTGATCGGCTGAACTCCTATCAGGCGCAATATGATAGCCACAAAGGCCGCCATGCTTTCCGGTACCACTTCGGCCGGATTGAAATTGATGCGGCAGATAGTGGATATCGCGTTTCACTTTTCGCTGATGAAGATATTGGGCTGCATCGTCTCAAGGACCTCGCAGCCGTCGCTATCAAGCTTTACACCAAGGAAGAAGCACCAGAAATCGTGTGGCAGGGTGACCGCGCTGGCGAACAGGTCTTGCCGCAGTTTCGACTGATGCGTGTTTTGTCCGCGAGCCATTTCACACCGCATATGATGCGGGTACGGCTTGCTGGTGAAGATTTGAAGCGCTTTTCGCTTTTTGGAGCGATGCATGTGCGTCTACTACTACCCACGGAAGAAGCACCTCAGCCAGTATGGCCAATAATGGGGCCGAACGGTTTGCCATTCTGGCCTGATGAAGCCCGCAGACCGGCTTCCCGCGCCTATACGATCCGTGGTCTGGATATCGATGCGGGCTGGCTTGAAATTGACTTCTATCTTCATGACGTGGAAGGCTTGGCCTGCAAATGGGCCAAAGGCGCACAGATTGGTGATATTGTGGGCCTGATGGGACCAGTGGGACGTCCGTTGCGCCAGGCAAGTCGTTACCTGATTGGGGCCGATGCCACTGGATTGCCAGCTATCGGACGTATGCTGGAGGAGTTTTCCCCGGACGTAACGGGCCGCGTTATAATCGCTGTTGATAGTGAAAAAGACGTACAGCCTTTGCAGCATCCCCAAGGTATTTCCGTCGACTGGATTATCGATCCAGATCAAAGGCGCGCTGCGGAAACATTGACGCAAGTTCTCTGCGAAGCCGATTGGCCAGAAGGCCCGGATAGTTTCGGCTGGTTTGCAGGCGAGGCGGATCAGGCCAAGATTATTCGACAATATTGGCGACAGACACTCGGCAAGAGCCGAGAGAACACGCTTGTCGCTGGTTATTGGCACAAGGATGCAGTGGGTTTCATGGCAGGATAAAAGCCTGTCGTGGCTAAAGACCATAATAACCTGCACCACCATGCAGTCCTCAAAGCAAGATAGTGGGTCTTTCGAATTTGACGTTTGAAACAGAATTTTTGATGGTCGGGATTCAAACGTCAAATTCAATCCACCACAGCGGACAGTGAGTATACTATGGTTGAAACAACCATTTCCGAAAGAATGCTGACTTAGAAAGTCATAATAACCTTTCGCTTGCAAACAGAATGCGCTAGGCACCCTACTAATTGTGATTAGAAGGAGCCGCGCCATGGCCGATTTGTTGAAACGCTTTGCCAGCTATTACCGACCGCATCGTGGTTTGTTTATACTGGACTTTTCAAGCGCTGTGGCAGCCGGTCTTCTGGAACTGGCTTTTCCAATTGCTGTAACACTATTCATCGACAGGCTGCTGCCGACTGGCCAACTTGGCCTTATTTCGCTGGCGGCTTTAGGTTTACTTGGGATCTATCTGGTCAACGCGTTCCTACAGGTTATTGTAACCTATTGGGGCCACATGCTCGGTATCAACATTGAGACCGAGATGCGCCGCAAGGCTTTCGATCACTTGCAAAAGCTGTCATTTGGCTTTTTCGATAATCAAAAAACCGGTCATCTGGTCGCCAGATTGACCAAGGATCTCGAAGAGATCGGCGAAGTCGCCCACCACGGGCCGGAAGATCTGTTCATTGCCATCATGACGCTGATAGGCGCGTTCTGTCTGATGATGTGGGTTCACGTGCCGCTGGCAATTATAACGGCTGTGATCGTGCCGCTTTGTGCCTATGTGACGCTCCGCTATGGTGGGCGCATGACGACTACATGGCACGCGCTCTATCGCCGTGTCGGCGATTTTAATGCCCGTATTGAAGAGAATGTAGGTGGTATCCGCGTCGTCCAGGCCTTCACCAATGAAGACCACGAACGCAAACTCTTTGCAGAAAGCAACGAGAACTATCAAAAAACAAAGCTCGCCGCCTACAAGATCATGGCAGCCTCGATGTCGCTGTCTTATCTCTCCATGCGCTTCGTGCAGGTGGTGGTTATGCTTGCTGGTGCATGGTTTGTCTTGCGCGGTGAGCTGACTGCAGGTGGCTTTGTCGGCTTCCTTTTGCTCGTGAACGTCTTCTTCCGGCCCATCGATAAGATCAATTCGGTTATCGAGACTTATCCGAAGGGCATTGCTGGTTTTCAACGCTATATACAGTTTCTCGATACGCGGCCTGATATTGCCGATCGCCCGAGTGCGACTTCGGTCGCACGCCTCAAAGGTGACATCGATTACCGCAATGTTGGCTTCGGTTATACTTCAGAGCGACCGATATTCGATGGTCTGAATATGACAATCAATGCAGGCGAAACAATCGCTTTCGTTGGCTCTTCCGGGGCAGGCAAGACGACGATCTGTTCCTTGCTGCCACGTTTCTACGAAGTTAGTGGCGGAGCAATTCTGGTCGACGGTATCGATATTCGCGACATGACCTTGAAGTCACTCCGTTCCAATATCGGAATTGTCAGTCAGGACGTATTTCTGTTCGCGGGAACCATCCGCGAAAACATTGCCTATGGCCGCTTAGACGCAAGTGATCAGGACATTGCCGATGCGGCCCGGCGTGCTCGTCTCGACGCAGTCATCGCTGCAATGCCTGAAGGTTATGACACAGTTATTGGCGAGCGTGGCGTCAAGCTTTCCGGCGGACAGAAGCAGCGCCTCGCTATCGCACGAATTTTCCTGCGAAACCCACCGATCCTGATCCTCGACGAGGCGACCTCTGCTCTCGATACGGAAACCGAGCGCGCTATCCAGCAGTCTTTGTCGGAACTTTCGATTGGTCGAACGACACTGGTAATCGCGCATCGTCTGGCGACCATCGTCAATGCAGACCGAATTATGGTTGTCGAGGGCGGTCAGATTGTCGAGCAGGGAAACCATGCGGAACTATTGTCTGTAAAGAATGGGCGCTACAAGCGCCTTCATGCGGCACAGGCGGGCTCATCAGGGGACGGCTTGTTTTCGGCCGCAGGCTGATTAGAGCCTCAACTTAAATTAACATTTAAATAAATCTCATCATCTGTTTGTAATATATAATTTAAAGCGCCCTGAATTTGATAATTCGGGGCGCTTTATCTATCAGAATTATGCTTTGAATTCTAATTCTACCACTTGGTATGAACCTTCAGCAGAGCCTTTCGACCTTCGCCATATCCACAGACGAAGACACCCTGACATCCTGCAACATAATTCTTATCGAACAGGTTGGTCACATTGAGGTCAACACCCCAATTATCCTTCTCATAACCCAGCTTCAAATCAGCAAGAGCTACGGCAGGAACCTTGAGTGTATTTTCTTCGTCCGCATAGGATGAGCCGACATAGCGGACACCGCCACCCAAAGTGATACCTTCGAGCGCACCTTCAGGTACTTTGTATTGGACAAAGACGGAGGCTTGCTGTTCAGGCAGGAGATACGGCCGCTTGCCAATGAGTGCTTCGTTGCTGTCATTTTCCTTGATCTTCAGATCGTAGGCGGTCACAGAAGCGGTCACTTTCCAAGCGTCATTGATATTGGCCTGAACTTCCAGTTCGAAACCACGCGAATTAACCTTGCCAAGCTGTTCGCGGGCGAAGCTGGAACCGGTCAGCGCATTTTCTTTGGTCAGATCAAACAGTGATGCAGTAATCAGACCATCAAAGAGTTCAGGGCGATATTTCACGCCCACTTCATATTGCGTGCCTGTTTCGGGCTGAGCGTAGCTGCCGTCAAAAAGCGTCTCAATAATCGGATTAAAGAACGTTGCAACACTCAAATAAGGCGTGATGCCATTGTCAAACTGATAGCCCACACCGGCACGACCCGACAGGCGACCCGTATTGTATTCATATGCAGGCAGGCCGGTTGCATCCGTCCAGACATAGTCATAGCGACCATTCGCCGTCACGATCCAACCGTCGCCAAACTCGAGACGATCCTGCGCATAGACGCCAAGCTGATGTCGGCGCAAATCCTGATCAATATACGGGTCCCACATCGGCCCCTGCGGCTCACCATAAACCGGATCATATGGATTGATAGGCGTTGCTCCGCCGGTTTGCTGCATCTGATTGATGCGGAAATACCGATATTCGGCGCCGAACAGCAGATTATGAGTGAGAGCGCCGGTCGTCACAGCACCTTCGAGCTGATTATCCGCCTGAAAGGTATGGACCGTCGTGTCGTGCTTGAAATTGATGCGAGCAACACTCGGATCGCCGGGCGCAGGCTGTGCGAGATAGTTATAGCCGTAAGCATAAAGGCTATGTTCTGTGACATGTGAAAAGCCATAACGAACGTTTTGACGCACAGTCCAGTCATTGTCGAACTGGTGTTCGAACTCGTAGCCAATCTGGGCCTGCTCTCGCTTATAATCGTCCAATCCAGGTTCGGTCAGATTGGTCTTACGTGAGATCTTGCCAAACTCCGTAGGTACGACAGTGCCATAATAAGGGAGGAAGCCACCACCATCATGCGTCAGGTCGAGGTGAGTATAATTGGCAAGAATTGTAAGACGTGTCGATTCATCCGGCTTATATTCAATACTCGGTGAAATGACGCCGCGAAATTCCTTGGAAAAGTCAGTGTAGTTGTCGCCACCCTGAATTTTGCCGTTGATGCGATAGTTGATCGTATCTGTCGCCTTATCGCCAATATCGAAACCAAGGTAACCGTTACCGTAACTATTAATGCCGGCTTCCAGATAGCGGATGCGCTCACCAGTCGGACGCTTGCTGATATAGTTGACGATACCGCCTGGATTGGACCCGCCATAAAGCGCCGAGGAAGCGCCGCGCAGAACATCAATGCGCTCGATATCGAAGCTGTCGATAAGGAAGCCACCAAAACCATAGCTGAAGTTTTGAAGGCCGTTGAGATACGTACCATACTGCGTCGCTTCAAAGCCGCGAATATAGATCCAGTTTGTATCATTATCGACGCCGAAAGGTTGGCCGAGCACGCCGGGGGTATAGCGCAGCGCTTCATCAAGTTTCTGCGCACCGATGGCATCCATCTGGTCTCGACCAACGACGGAAACAGATTGCGGGATTTTTTCGATAGCCACGCTGCTTTTCGAACCGGTTGTCGTTGCGGCAGGCACAAAACCATCGACCGGTGCCGTACCATCAGAAGGTTTGCCAGCTCCGGTCTGCACGACAACGGGGTCAAGACGTATCGATGTATTGGAATCCTGTGCATAAGCTGGATTACCCGTGAGCGGAAGCAGGGCAAGCGCAGTTCCGCTCGCCAGCAGCGTCATCATTTTGTGCTTCATCGATATCGTCATATGGCTTTGGCCCCTCATATAAACTGATAAGTGCCTGCTTAACTGACGGAAACATCCACTTCAGGTGTATTCTCAGGCACAATCATTGCAAACTCTGATCAAGTTGCAAGTTAATATGAGTATTTACATCAAGATATGATCTGAAGATTGATCATTATTCCGCTGAATTGAACGATATTTGGCTAATATCACCAAGCAATCAAATGATGGGTTTACAACTGCAAACGCAGCCATGCCGCTGGCGTAATACCGGTCAACCGTTTGAATACGCGTGTAAAATGGGCTTGATCTGAAAAGCCTGTAATTGTCGCTATATGAGGGAGTGAGGCGCGAGGCTGCAAGAGAAATATCTGCGCATGTTCAATACGCCGCTTCATCTGCCATGCATGCGGCGAAACACCAGTCGACGCTTTGAATGCGCTGCAGAAGTAGGATTCTGATAGTTCCGCTAAGGTAGCAAGCTCCTGAAGGCGGATAATTCGATAGTAATTATCCTCAATGAAATCGGTGACCCGACGCAATTGCCATGGTGACAGCTTGCTTGCGCGCGCCGCCTTTTCGGGGCGGGCTTCAAACAACTCGCTGACAAGCGCATTGATCAGCCCTTCGCCATAAAGCCCATGCAAAGGTGCATCAGACAGGCATTCCTCCGCAAGGAGAGTACCAATCTGTTCTATCCTGGTGTTGGAGAAGAGAAGGCGCGGACGCTCCATGGCAGTGACGTCAAGCGCATTGCCAAAGCGCTGTTGGAGCACGCGCGTATCGAGATGCAAATCGAGATGTTTCAACTTTCCCGGTCTGGTGACACGGCTCCAGATTGTCATGCCTGCCGGTATATAGCACAGTTTCGGCTGTTCCGCTGTTTGTGCAATTGCGCGGGAGCTTAGCTCAGGTCTGATCGCCAGTTCGCCGCGACTTTCAAGGACCAGAAAAAGGCGTGGCGCCTGAGAAACATATTCTCCACGTGCACCCGGGCCGCATTCAACTGACCACACATCAGCAATAGCGCCATTCCAGACGCGATAATGAAGATCGTCCAGCAAGCGGACGTCTTCAATGCGGCTTTTCATGTGCGGATGGAAGCCCAATGGCATTTTTCCTGATGAAACAATTTTAACATGTATATATTCGTCATGTTTTGCTATCAACCAGCCAAATGCAGCTTTAACGCACACCTGCTATCCGAAAACGGAATAAATTGATGACTTCCGCATTGTTCGAACTTGAGAATGTCAGCTTCGCAGTTCCAAGGCGCACCTTGTTGCAGCCTTTGACCATGTCGATCCCAGCAGCAAGCCTGACAGCACTCATCGGACATAATGGATCGGGGAAATCGACACTTTTGAAAATTCTGGCCCGACAGCATCCCGCATCAGGCGGAACAGTGCGCTTTGCCGGCAAGCCGCTAAACGATTGGGGCGATCGAGAGTTTGCGCGCAAACTGGCTTATCTGCCGCAACAAACGGCGGCAGCTTCAGGTATGTTGGTCAAGGAGCTGGTGGCACTGGGCCGATATCCATGGCACGGCGCACTTGGTCGCTTTAGTGCAATCGACCGTCAGAAAGTCGAAGAAGCTATCGAATTAACAGGCATCGCGCCTTTTGCGGATCGCATGGTCGATACGCTTTCGGGCGGTGAACGTCAGCGCGTTTGGCTCGCGATGCTGGTCGCACAGGATGCAGAATGCCTGCTGCTGGACGAACCGACATCGGCGCTCGATATTGCGCATCAGATCGAAGTTCTTTCACTTGTGCAGAAACTCTCGCATGAAAAGAACCTGAGCGTATTCGTCGTCCTCCACGACGTGAATATGGCAGCTCGCTTCTGCGATGCGGTGTTCGCATTGCACAGCGGGCGTCTGATCGCACAATCGACGCCGACTGGTATTATGGTTCCTGAACAGCTTGAAGAGATTTACGGCATCCAGATGGACGTCATGCAACACGCATCAACGGGCCACCTGATAGCCGCGCCTAGATAAAAGCGAAACTCAGCCTTCAGATTTGTAATCCGCCCGGTTTATCCCGTGGCGTTGCATCTTGTCATAAAAGGTCTTGCGCGGAATACCGAGTGCTTCGAGCGTTTGCTGAACATCACCATTATTCGTCGCAAGCGTCTCACGGATCAGCGTCGCTTCATAAAGCTCCAGCCGTTTAGGCAGTGTCGTTTGCTCGTCCAGAAGAGGTGCTGACTTGGCAGGCGTGGAGACGCCCAGCGAAAACCTCTCGGCAAAATGTACCAGCTCGCGAACATTGCCCGGCCAATTATGCTCCATAAGATGCCGATGGGTGGCAGCATCCAGCACAGGAATATCCCGATTAAACCGCCGCGCAGCACGCGCAAGAAAATGCGAGAAGAGCAGGGGAATATCCTCACGGCGTTCCCGTAAAGGCGGAATGGTCAATGTGACGACATTCAACCGATAATAGAGGTCTTCGCGAAAATCACCGCGTTGTTCAGGACTACCGAGATCAATCTTGGCTGCGGCAACCACGCGCAGATCAACTGGCCGGATTTCATTCGTTCCGAGCGGCGTAATCTCGCGCATTTCCAGCACGCGCAACAGCTTCACCTGTGTTGCGGCTGGCATACTTTCTATCTCATCGAGAAACAACGTGCCGCCGCTTGCATGTTCGATGCGTCCGACCCGCTTTTTCTGTGCGCCGGTAAAGGCTCCCGCCTCATGACCGAACAATTCACTTTCGATAACGGTTTCCGGCAATGCCCCACAGTTAAGTGCAACGAAATTTCCTCGCCGCCGCCGTCCCCAATCATGAAGCAATTGAGCCACAACTTCCTTGCCGCTACCGGTCTCACCTGCAATCAGCACGTCCACATCTGTATCCGCAATGTCGCGTATAGTGCGCCGAAGATTTTCGATAGCTGGCGTTTGACCTATCAGCGGCATATCGTTCTGTGCTTCATTTGCAAGCTGCCTCAGGCTGCGATTTTCCAGAACAAGCTTTCGCCGTTCTCCAGCTCTCAGCACGCTGTGAACCAGCCTGTCAGTCGCAAACGGCTTAGCGATAAAATCGTACGCGCCGTCCTGGATTGCCTGAACCGCCATAGGAATATCACCATGACCGGTAATCAGGATAACTGGCAGGTCCGCGTCAATTTCGCGAATGCGGGAAAAGAGCTCGAGCCCGTCAATCTGGGGCATCCGCACATCTGTAACAATAACGCCCTCGAAAGACGGCACAATTGCCATTAACGCTTCACTGGCGCTTCCAAAATCCAGAACTTCATAGCCTGCCAGCTCCAGTGTCTGTCTGGTTGCGCGGCGTAGCGCCTTGTCATCATCAACGAGTATGACCGGAATATTCATCATGCCTTCTTAAATTCCACACGAAATACAGTGCTGTTGGCACTGCTCTTAACTGAAATCTTGCCGCCATAATCCGTAAGAATTTCCTTGACGATCACCAGACCAAGCCCAAGGCCTCTTTCTTTCGACGTATTGAATGGCGTGAAAAGATTATCCAGAATATGCTGCGGGATGCCGGGACCATTATCAGAAACGGTCAGCACAACGCTCTTCGACAAAGCTTTGGTTCGGACTTTAATCTGACCTTCACTACCTTTATTTTCAACAGCTTCCAGCGCATTTTGAAACAGGTTTATCAGCACCTGTTCAAGCCGGATCGAATGTCCGGTCACACAGAGATCAGGGGTGGGCAGTTCAATACTGAGTTGATCCATGCTGCCTGCAAACCGGCTACGCAGCAGCACCAACGCGCCTGAAATCACCTGCGCAAGCGGCACAGCTTCGGAAGCACGGTGACCTTTGCGCGCAAAGGCACGCAAATCGCCGGTAATTGTTCCGATGCGCTCTGTGAGCGATGCAATTTCCGCCAGATTATCCGCTGCTGCATCCAATCGCTTTCGATCAAGGAAGGTGCGGGCATTGTCCGCATAAGCACGGATTGTCGCGACCGGCTGGTTGATTTCATGTGCTACACCCGCCGCAACTTGCCCCATGATGGCAAGTCTGTTCGCATGTACGAGATCCTGCTGAACACCTTGCAACATAGTCTCAGTTTTATGGTGATCATTGATTTCGGATTCGAGACGGTCACGCGCGCTCATGAGATCGCGGGTTCGCTCATCCACACGCTGCTCCAGTTCGATCTGCCGGCGTTGCGCGTCAGCAATTCGCGCCACGACACGCTGACGGCGACGCAACAGAATACCAGCAACGGTGGCGATGCTCGCGATCAGAATGAAAGCAATCAGACGCGCCTCCCGCATTGCGGCTTCGACTGGCTGCCTGATGGGTGCAAGGCTATACATCAACCATGGTGTGCTTGGTACATGGGAGCGAATAGCCAGAAAGTCCGTACTGCGTGCCGAGCCGGGGAGAATGGCATCGACCAGCACCATATCGTCACCAGCCACAGGTTTGAGCGAAAGGGGTAATGGCTTTAAAGGCGCATCGCCAAACTGGAGGCTATTGCGGATGGTTTCAACATTCTGAGGCTGTAGTTCGCCAATGGTCATAAACCGCCAGGACGGCATAGTCGTGATCAGTACGATATTTCGATTGTCGGTCACGAAAGTCGGGCGACCGGTTTCGTTCCAGTCGCTTTCAAGCTGATCGAAAGACAGTTTCACCACAACAACGCCAAGCGGTCCATTTGGCCCATCTACCCGACGCGAGATGTAAAGCCCTGGACGAAGGCTAACGTTACCAAGCGCAAAATACTCGGCATTGGTATTTTTCAGAGCATCATTGAAATAGGGCCGGAATTTATAGTCATTGCCAACGAAACTATCCGGCTCGCGCCAGTTACTGGCCGATATGGCATAACCGTGCAGACCCACGAGATAGATCACGGCTGCTTGTGTGCCTTCGGCCAGCGCTTCCAGTTTGCGATTAAGTTGATCAACAGCCACATTGCTGGGCATTGCAAGCGCATCGGCCAGTTCCTTGTCTTTGGACAAGACCAGTGGAAGCGCGCGCTGTTTCTCCAGAACCGTGCGGAGGAGGGCGGTGTTGAGATTAGCATCAATCTGCGTCTGCTTGCCCAATGAAAGCAACGCACGATCACGCGCCGCATTTCCCACAATCCAGAAAGCCAATGCAAATATGACAGCGCAAATCACGCCAAATACCCACCATGTGCGGTGATTACTGGCAAATGGTGGGTTCGTTTCGATTGTAGAACCGTCCGCTTCATTCATAGAACGCAATGTGCATTATTTCGCACTTCATGAAAAGATACTTGTGCGATAAATCGCACAAGTTGAACAATTCTCACAGCGATGAAATAATATAATTATTATATTTCAGTAAGTTAATTCATTTGCCATCAACTGGCACGAACCTTGCAAATCATGATGTGAGCGGCGGCGAGGGCCGCCGAACAAGAGGACGAAAGGCTCGGGAGGCTGGACGCGTTCCAGATAGAGCCGAACGGAGGACATCATGATTGCCGTACCAAATGGTGCCGTGGCAGAACCACGCCGCCCGATCCCATTCTACAAGCAGCTTTACGTGCAGGTTCTGTTTGCGATTGCAGCGGGTATTCTGCTCGGGCATTTTAATCCTGATCTCGGCACGCAGCTCAAGCCTCTGGGCGATGCCTTTATCAAACTCGTGAAGATGATCATCGCTCCGGTGATCTTCCTGACGGTCGCAACCGGTATTGCCGGCATGACCGACATGAGGAAAGTCGGGCGTGTAGCTGGCAAGGCCATGATCTACTTCCTGACCTTCTCTACCCTTGCGCTGATCATTGGCTTGATTGTTGCCAATGTTGTGCAGCCGGGCGCAGGAATGCATATCGATCCCGCCTCGCTTGATCCAAGCGCCGTCGCAAATTACGCCGAAAAGGCGCATGAGCAGACCATCACGGGCTTCCTGTCCAACATCATCCCAACCACAATCGTTGGCGCGTTTGCGTCAGGCGACATCCTTCAGGTCCTGTTCTTTTCGGTCCTGTTCGGTGTGTCTCTTGCCATGGTCGGCGATAAGGGCAAGCCGGTAACCGACTTCTTACAGATGCTGACTGCGCCTGTTTTCAAGCTGGTTTCTATCCTGATGAAGGCTGCGCCAATCGGTGCTTTCGGCGCGATGGCATTCACTATCGGCAAGTATGGCATCGGCTCCATTGCCAATCTGGCAATGCTGATAGCGACCTTCTACATCACGGCATTGCTGTTCGTTCTCGTCGTACTGGGTGCCGTTGCTCGCTATAACGGGTTCTCGATCCTCGCGCTCATTCGTTATATCAAGGAAGAGCTACTGCTCGTGCTTGGCACGTCATCATCAGAAGCTGCTTTGCCCAGCCTTATGGACAAGATGGAAAAGGCAGGTTGCAAGCGCTCCGTCGTTGGTCTCGTTATTCCAACGGGCTACTCCTTCAACCTTGACGGCACCAATATCTATATGACGCTTGCAGCGCTCTTCATCGCACAGGCGACAGATATTCCCCTGTCATTGACGGACCAGATTCTGCTTCTGCTGGTTGCGATGCTGAGCTCGAAGGGCGCAGCGGGTATCACAGGTGCAGGCTTCATCACGCTTGCCGCAACGCTGTCAGTTGTACCGGCAGTTCCCGTTGCCGGCATGGCACTGATCCTTGGAATTGACCGCTTTATGTCGGAATGCCGTGCTTTGACCAACCTTGTCGGCAATGCAGTTGCGACCATCGTTGTTGCGCGTTGGGAAAACGAACTCGATACGGAACGTCTCAATGCCGCGATGAATGGTAAGCCGATGGCGATCGAACCCGAGCCAATGGGCGAGCCCATCTTGCAGCCAGCCGAATAAGATTCAGAGCGTTTTTCCGTAACAAAGTCTTGAGAAAAACGCTCTGAATATCTCTTTGTGGAATTATCCCACGCAAAGCCGTTACGCATTTTCGCAGGAAATGCCCAAATCTCTCAGGCAACAGAAACGGCCCGCTTTTGGCGGGCCGTTTTGTTTTATTTATTATCTTCTGCGGCTTTTCCCTGCGTAATCAGGCGGGCGCTATGTTGACCCGATATGAAGGTCCAGAGCCAGCTCCAGGCCACAGCCGCGCGACTGCGCGTACCAATAAGAAAGAAGATATGGGCAATACCCCATACCCACCAGGCGATTGCACCCTTGAGCTTGATACGCCCCATATCGACCACCGCAGCCCCTCGACCAATAGTCGCAAGGTTTCCCTGATGGCGATAGCGAAACGGTCCCGGAACTGCTGTCCCAGCGGTGCGGCTGCGAATGACCTTGGCAACATAGGCTCCCTGTTGCTTGGCTGCTGGCGCAATTCCCGGCACAGGTTTTCCATCCGGCCCTTCAACCCAAGCCGTATCGCCGATCACAAAGATATTCTCATGGCCGGGCACAGTCAGGTCTGGCAGAACGCGAGCACGGCCAGCGCGGTCGCTTTCAGCACCCAACCATGCGGCTGCGGGCGATGCAGCAACGCCAGCCGCCCAGATGGCCGTTTTGCAAGGGATAAACTCCTCACCAACTGTCACGCCATCTTCCGTAATTTCCTTGACCGGCACACCGAGGCGCACTTCGACACCGATTTTCTGCAATGCATTCTGCGCATAAGTGGAAAGATCTTCCGGGAACGCCGCAAGAATACGTGGTCCCGCTTCAACCAGCAGGATGCGGGCTTGCCTTGTGTCAATGTTCCGGAATTCCGGCCACATGGTCTGTTTGGCCAACTCAGCAATGATACCCGCCAGTTCCACGCCAGTCGGCCCTCCACCAACTATCGAGAATGTGAGCAAGGCCTGCTGTTTTGCCGGATCGGTTTCGCGTTCGGCGCGTTCAAATGCAAGAAGCAAACGGCGGCGAATGGTCGTGGCGTCCTCCAGCGCTTTCAGACCGGGTGCAACCTTTTCCCAACGATCATTGCCAAAATAGGCATGGCGCGCACCGGTAGCGAGTACAAGCGTATCATAGGCAATCTCCGCACCATTTTCGAGCCGCACTTTCTGAGTGGCAGTATCCACACCGACAACGGTACCAAGTAAGGTTGTTACGTCCTTGCGATCGCGAAACAGGTGGCGGATCGGCCAGGCAATTTCAGAAGTTGCGAGGATTGTCGTCGCAACCTGATAAAGCAGGGGCTGGAAAAGATGATGGTTGCGTTGATCAACAAGCGTAATGCGGACATTAGCACCTTTCAGATCATGGATAAATTGCAGGCCGCCGAAGCCTGCACCAACGACGAGGATATGGGGGGTATCCGGTTCGTTCATTGAAATTATACACCTGCGTTTGGCGTGAGACTGAGTCACGCTCGTCAAAAATAGCTACGCTTTGCAAACTAACGCTAACAGGTGGATGGTAAAGAGCCTAACGGCAAAGCGCCACTAATTCCTGACGAAATAATTCAAGGTTGCCGCCAGGAAACGTGCTTTCAAGTTTTGCGTGGGCTGCGGTCCAGATTGGGACAGCAGAAGCAAGCACTGCTTGACCTTCGGATGTGAGACAAAGCAGTCGCTCACGACGATCCTTCGGATTGACAATGACTTCAATCCAGCCGTTGCGCTGCAAGGGTTTCAATGCAGCGGTGAGGGTAGTCTGATCCATGGCGAGAAGCTCAGCAACCGGCTTCATAGGGGGAGGACTAGGGCGGTTAAGCGACATGAGCAGGGAGAATTGGCCATTGTTCAGGCCTGACTGTCGCAATTCATCATCAAAATAGCGCGCAAGCGCACGCGCTGCACGCTGAACATGCAGACATAAGCAGGTGTCACGCACAAGAAGCGTGGTTTCAAACGGAACGTCGCGACTTTCTGGCATCACCTAGTAATGTTGATATCAATCTATTTCGTCAAGCCAGTTAGTTCGCCTCATCACTAAAATACCAGTTAGAAATCATCACCGTGATGCATGTGACGAAGATAGGCGAACGCGGTTCCTGCCAGAATCGGCAGAATGACAAGTGCCATCCAGAAAATGATGTTGCTCATGTTTCCCTCCCTTTTTTTGCCAGTTTAACATATCCGGCGGATAAAGGAAAAACGCGCAAAGTTGCGGCTTGTTCCCGAGATATGGATTGCGAGCTTTCCGCCCGGAAGTGCTTACTTGCCCTGGAAGACAGTTCATTTCGTCTTCGGACTGAAATACCAATCCGGCAACCTCGATCAGCCCAAAGATTAGAATGAAATCCCACTGAGCTGAATCGCACGACGTTTAATCACTATTGCCAGCGAGCATCAGTTTGAGTAAAAGTATCGTCACATCAAGAGTTGGGGCGACGCCCAACGCCAACCTGCCTTTCCGGGCAAGGTGGTACTTCCTTAAAAGGAAGGATGTGGCCAACCGGCAAATATACGGATGAAGCCACGCGCGTCTGCTCTGACACAACGAAGGACCGACGCGACATGCCTATCAAGATTCCTGACGATCTGCCCGCAACCAGTGTTCTCGAAGCCGAGGGCGTTATGGTCATGCGTGAGGCGGACGCCATCCGTCAGGATATCAGGCCGCTCAAGATTGGCCTTCTCAATCTCATGCCGAATAAGGCTACAACAGAAACGCAGATTGCGCGGCTGTTGGGGGCGACACCTCTGCAACTTGAGTTGACGCTCGTGCGTATAACCAATCATGTTGCGCGTCACACGTCTGCTGATCACATGCTCTCCTTCTACCGCCCGTGGGAAGAAGTTCGCGATGAGCGCTTTGATGGCTTTGTTGTTACTGGTGCACCGGTTGAACGCATGCCATTCGAGGAAGTTACCTATTGGGATGAAATGCAGCGTGTTTTTGACTGGACCCAGACGCACGTCCATCGCACACTCAATATCTGCTGGGCAGCACAAGCGGCAGTGCATCATTTTCACGGTATGGGGAAATATGATTTGCCAGGTAAAGCTTCCGGCGTTTTCAGCCAACAGAATCTGGCACCGTCGTCACCCTATCTGCGCGGGTTCTCCGATGACTTTGCAATTCCCGTCTCTCGCTGGACAGAAGTGCGCAAAGACGACATCCCGTCAGAAAGCAGCCTGAAGGTTCTCGTTGACAGCCCGGAAAGTGGCCTTTGCCTGCTGGAAGATCCTCAGCACCGTGCGCTGCACATGTTCAACCATGTTGAATATGATACGACATCGCTTGCTGATGAGTATTTCCGGGATATCCAGCTTCAACCGGAAACGCCCCTACCTGCGAACTATTTTCCAAATAATGATGCAAGCCGCAAGCCACAGAATTGCTGGCGTGGCCACGCGCATCTTCTTTTTGGCAACTGGATCAATGAGATGTACCAGTCAACGCCTTATGATCTCGAAAATATCGGTAAGTTCTGACTGCTGCATTGTTCCTGAAATTTGCATCAGTCCAGTGTAAAATTATGCATGAAATTTAAACTGTTAGAGCCAATCCCCAAAAGGGATTGGCTTTTTCATTATCATGATTGGCTGGCAAAGCGATCAACCCATTTGTGCCATTGATCTTCGCTTCCGTGGAAAACGTTCAGGTCGATCTTGCCATTCACACCCTGAGACAGACCTGAGCCGGAATACTGCCAGAAGACCCAGCGACGGCCCGGATAGACCTTGGAAGGGTGCTGGGCGACTGCACGCAGCCAGAATGGATAATCTGTAAACGCGCCCTTCAAATTATCATCATAGAAATCCGGGGCGGTGTAGATGACTGGACGCTTGCCATAATGGCGCTCCAGCGCATCCATAAACACCTGCATCTTTTCACGCACCTGCGCCGGTGATGGACGGCGCTTGCAAGATGAATCGCCATTCCACTCGACATCGATCACAGGGGGCAGCGCATCGGGGTCGACCGGCACGTTACGGATAAACCAATCAGCCTGTTGGCTGGCTACACGGCACCAATAGAAGAAATGATAAGCACCACGCTTCAAGCCTGCTGCCTTCGCATCGCGCCAATTCTTGCGGAACATCGGATCGAGGTGATCGCCACCATCTGTTGCCTTGATATAAGCGAAGTTTGCACCATTTTTGCGCAGCGTTGCCCAATCGATATTACCCTGCCAGCGTGAGACATCGACGCCATGCACGGCATGTCTGCGTGGAGAGACGCTACCGAAGTTAATGGGCTTCGCATCACGGAAACGCTGGCTGTAGACACGCGAACGTTCTTGCGGCGCAAGACGTACAGGTGGATAGGCCGCAACTTCTGGCTTCGGAACGGAAATGGGAGCGGCCACACTCTGTTCCGGGCGCTGCGTCAAGGGAGCGGGAGGCTCACTTTTAAAAGGGCCCGCATCGGGCACAGGACCTGCCCATGCAAGAACTTCTTCCTGCGGCGCGGTGGGCATCGATTGCGGCGCCCTCGCTGTTTCCATCACAGGTGCAGATGGCCGCACCACGGAGCTGGTCAGCTCAGCAGATGGCTGCGGCATAAGACCGTCGATGCCGGAACTTGACGTGCAACCCGCCAGAGCGGTGCAGGCAAGGGCAATTGCTGACACAACTGAAAAACGCATGATACCCGTACACAAACTCAGGCGCTCTACAGCCAAACAAAAAAGGTTGCAGAAAAGCCATCAACCAACACTCGCAATGCTCCTCCCGAGCAAATTGCTAACCAAAGATTACCGCACAAAGCTGAATCCAAAGTTTACGAAAGGCTTAAAGGTTCTGGAATGACAGGCCGAGCTATAAGCAGGTACTATGAAGTAAAAACAGTATGTTACGTCTCTGATTTAGTAAATCATCTGAATATGCAGATTCTCGGCGATTGATTGTCCATAAATTTTTTGGAATTTCATCGAAGACGTCAGGCCGTTCTGGCGGCGCGGTCCAAATCCTGCTCGAACACCTGTTCTGCAAAAGGTTTTGGTTTTACGCTTTCAATTTGCATCATGAGATCGGCTATTTTGTCGGGATTTGAAATACCGCATTCATAAATCTGGATGATTTCGTGCGCCATTTCATCTTTCTGAGGAGAGGTTATGGGGCAACGCCCAAGACGTTGGCACGTCTCTACAAATGCCGCCTGCAACTGTTCCAGTTCAGCGGGCTTAAAACGCTTAAAGTAATAATCTCTCGAAAACGGCATATCAATTCATTCGCAGTTTGGTCGTGATTGACCGAATTTCATAACCTGGACGATCATCCGGAGCGCGTTTCAATCTGATTATACCAGATCGGCGCTCCAATAGTTTGTCTTAACGCGCATCTTATCCAAAAACCGGTTCACACTTTTCGGGGATGCGCTCTTAAAGCATGTCCTTAGTAAATCTGAACGTATTACTATCATACATCGCGATAGTTTACATTCAGTAACTGGTTTCAACTGCGCATAAGCTCTACTCGCGCTGCGATTGCAGCAATTTTTCCTGGATCGCACTCACCGGATTGAAATGTCCTGATAATGGCGCGTGCGAGATCATTTTTTGCCTCATGTGTCGTCGGACAACGGTCCAACAAGGCACAGCTTTGATTATAAGCGGCTTGCATCAACTGCAAGTCTTGGGGCGTGAACGTTCCGTGATACTGGCTGCCTCTGAATGGCATGGTGTTTTCCCCTTGAATTTTTCGATTGAAGCTCGAATTTCAAAGGAAAGCAACAGCATTTTAAGCGGAACTCGATAAACAGTGTTCGGGATATGTCCGCTTAGAACCGAAACCTTCACAAGCGTTAGAGGCGGCTGTATAAGCCACGCTAAAAGTTCAATGAAAAGGATGCGATAGTGAAAATCGGCGTCGTTACAGTTTCCGACCGTGCAAGCCGCGGCGAATACGAAGATTTGAGCGGGCCGACAATAGAATCCTGGCTAAGAAGCGCGATTGTGACACCGTATGAGATCGTCAAACGCGTCGTTCCAGACGGCATGGAATCCGTGCGTGATACACTGATGGATCTTGCCGATAATGTCGGATGCGATTTGATACTCACGACAGGTGGCACAGGCCCCAGTCCACGTGATGAAACACCGGAAGCGATGAAGGCTGTTTTACATAAAGAGTTGCCGGGCTTTGGCGAACAGATGCGCCGGGCAAGCCTTGAGCAGACACCGACAGCAATCCTCTCACGTCAAACTGCTGGCAGTCGTGGTAAGAGCTTCATACTCAACCTCCCAGGAAAACCTGCATCCATTGCAATGACCTTGCAGGCTATTTTCCCAGCTGTGCCTTATTGCCTTGATCTGATTGGAGCAGGGCGCATCGAGACCGATCCTTCAGTTGTGAAAGCCCATCGCCCGGGTTGAGATTAGCGGCGTCACGGTTCATTCGCGAAATTTGCATCTCTCGATGCAAATCCCTGCATGATTTATAAGAAATACCGTCACAAAATGGACGGCGCTGATCATGTGACGCCATATTTTTAAACCAGAATTATAAGTTCCCGGCACTAAATATTGTTAGTGCCGGGAATAAGCATACCAGTTACTTATCTGCACTGGGCTCGGACAACGGCAGGCCTTTCGCTCCAGCATAAAATACAATGAGAGTAACAGGCTTATCTCCAGTTACGCCCCTATGAATCTGTCCGACTGTCTCAGCTATTGCTTGTCCTTCGGTAAAATGCCTGGTTTCTCCTGTCGCCTTTTTTTCAAGAGTGATTTCACCTGACAGAATATACCCAGCATTGATCATTGGATGAGTATGCCACGGTAACTTGGTATGTGGTGGTATTGTAATTTTTACCATTGATATCTCCGGAGCTACATCGGGATACGATTTGTAAGCAGTTCCCTCCCAAGATGAGCCAGTGCTTAGCAATTTTTCAACCTTGACGGTTGGTAGCTCTTTGGCACTAACCAAACCACTTGGCGCTAATATGAAAGTGCACATTGTCAAACTCAAATAAAACAATTTATCTTTATTAATTAATATCAAAAATATACTCCTAATTTATTGTATTAAATGTATTAATGTAATTTATATTTCGTATTATTGTGTTTAAATATTGACTCTGTCAGTCAAAGTGAAATTTATACGTATAAAAAGCGGTTCTCCGGCTGCGGTCCAATTTGCAATCAAGCCACGCCAGACACAGTTAAAACATCGGATTGGTTCAATAAAATCTGTGCTTTAAGCCTATTCAGAATGGATTAGAAACCATCGCCAATTCGCTGTCGCGACGAAATTGCGCAACCCAGCCTTGCGCTTTTGCATGACGTGCACACTTGCATTTCTCTGATTTGAAGCTGAATATTAGCGAAAAGAAGGGGAATTAAGTGAAGCCATTCGATGAGATGCTCAATCATGGCGGGGGTGTCCGCCAACCATACGAATTTCTCAAGCAGTGGCTCGACCAGCAGGATCAACACAAACTTCTGCAGAAAACGCAGGATGCCGAAAGCGTCTTTCGCAAGACCGGTATTACATTTGCGGTTTATGGCGATCAGGATGCAGCCGAGCGACTGATCCCGTTCGATATCATTCCGCGCATTATTTCGGGTCAGGAATGGCGACGACTTTCGCAAGGTATTGAGCAGCGTGTCATGGCGCTCAATGCTTTTCTTGACGATATCTATCATCGTCAGGAAATTGTCCGGGCAGGGCGCATCCCCAAGGAACTCATTACCAATAATGAGGCGTTCTTGCCGGAAATGATCGGTTTTCGTCCACCCGGCAATGTCTATACGCACATCATCGGCGTCGATATCGTCCGCACTGCTGAAAATCAGTTTTACGTGCTCGAAGACAATGCACGTACTCCTTCCGGTGTTTCCTATATGCTGGAAAACCGCGAAACCATGATGCAGCTCTTTCCGGAATTGTTTCAGAATGTGAAGGTTCGCCCGGTTGAAAATTATCCGCAATTGCTGCGCCAGTCATTAGCCAGTGTCGCACCTCCCGGCACGCAAGGTGTGCCGACGGTGGCTGTGCTGACGCCCGGCATCTACAACTCGGCCTATTTCGAACACGCCTTCCTCGCAGATCAAATGGGTGTAGAACTTGTAGAAGGGAGTGACCTACGCGTTGTGGATGGGCGTGTCGCAATGCGCACAACGAAAGGATATCGTGCCATCGACGTGCTTTATCGTCGTGTGGACGATGAATTTCTTGATCCTCTGACATTCAGACCAGATTCAACCCTTGGCGTCGCTGGCATCATGGATGTCTATCGCGCCGGAAACATCACCATCGCCAATGCGCCGGGGACGGGAATTGCCGATGACAAGGCAATCTACTCCTATATGCCTGAGATCATCGAGTTCTATACGGGCCGCAAAGCGATCCTTGAGAACGTTCCGACCTGGCGTTGTTCTGAACCGGACAGCCTGGCCTATGTTCTCGATAATCTGGCCGACCTCGTCGTCAAGGAAGTACATGGTTCAGGCGGCTACGGCATGCTGGTAGGCCCAGCTGCGACCAGGGCTGAACGCGATACTTTTGCAGAAAAGCTTAAAGCGCGTCCGCGTAACTACATTGCGCAACCGACATTGGCGCTTTCAACAACGCCTATCTTCACTGAAAGCGGCCTTGCACCACGCCACGTTGATCTCAGGCCATTTGTACTGGTCTCAGACCGCATTCGTATTACACCCGGCGGTTTGACGCGCGTGGCACTGAAGGAAGGCTCACTCGTTGTGAATTCCAGTCAGGGCGGCGGCACGAAAGACACTTGGGTACTTGACGACTAATGGAATGAATTTGGAATTGCGCATCAAAGCCGGCAACAAGACCGGAGCGCGAGAAGGGGAATGAATTTATGCTTCTTGGCCGTACGGCAAACGGGCTTTACTGGATGTTCCGCTATATCGAGCGCGCCGAAAACATGGCACGTCTCGTGGATGCGGGCTTGCGTATGGCACTTACAAAAACATCGGATGCACCGGAAGAGTGGTCTTCTGTGGTGGTATCGGCAGGTGCAAGCCAGACATTCTCAGCAAAATATCACGCATATAATGCTGCCAATGTCGCCGATTTTCTGTTGCGTGACATGGACAATTCGTCAAGCGTCATGTCCTGCATAGAAACTGCGCGTTCCAACGGACGTATGGTGCGAACAGCACTGACGCGCGAAGCGTGGGAAAGCGTCAATGAAGCATGGATGGTGCTTAAAAAGTCGCTCTGCAAACCGCTGAAAGAAGCAGATTTGCCGCCACTGCTCGATCAGATCAAACGCGAGACAGCACTGATCCGCGGTGCCTTTCACGGCACGATGTTGCGCAACGAGATCTTCGATTTTGCCGGGCTTGGCACTTTTATTGAGCGCGCAGACAATACCGCCCGTATCCTCGACGTAAAATACTATGTGCTTCTTCCAGCTGTTTCCTATGTGGGAACCACGCTCGATAATTATCAGTGGGAGTCGATCCTCAGATCAGTTTCAGCACATCGCTCTTACCGCTGGGTCTATGATGGCGACTATCGTCCTGCGCATGTCGCAGACTATCTGATCCTCAATGGACGTATGCCGCGATCGCTCAATTATTGCTATCAGAGCATCAACGGACATCTGAACTATCTGGCGAAGGATTATGGCGATAGCGCCATTTGTCACCAGACGGGGGATAAAATCTATGCAACCCTGCAAAATCAGGACATTGGTGCGATCTTCGATGTCGGCTTGCACGAGTTCCTGACGGATTTTATTTCACGCAACAACCGGCTCGGCAACGAGATCGCGGAAAACTACAATTTTTATTGAGGTGATCGCTTGTTGCTCAATATCCGGCACGTTTCGCATTATCGCTACGAAAATCCGGTTCCCTATGCGGTCCAGCGCCTGCGTTTACGTCCACCGACGTTGCCCGGCCAAGTGGTCAAGCACTGGGAACTGAAGATTGAAGGTGGAGAGCCTGAAGTCTCCTACATCGATGGTTTTGGCAACAAGACCGATCTGGTACAGCACGCGCGCAACGTTAATGAGATCATCATTACGGCGAGTGGAAGCATTGAGGTGGAAGATCGCGTTGGCGTTCTGGGGCCGGTCTACGGCTATGCGCCACTGTGGTTGTATGAACGCGAAACGCACCTGACCATGCCCGGCGAACGCATTCAGTCACTTGCCGGTGACTTGAGGAAAGACCAGGAACGCCTCGCATTGTTGCATGAGCTGATGAATTCTATTCATACGTCAGTTGCCTATATGCCCGGTACGACGAGCGTTGCAACCAATGCCGAAAGTGCACTGGAAGCAGGCAGTGGCGTTTGTCAGGATCACAGTCAGATATTCCTGTCAGCGGCTCGGCTGCTTAAAATTCCGGCCCGTTACGTCTCCGGCTATCTGTTGATGGAAGGTATCGAGGAACAGACGGCAAGCCATGCATGGGTGGAAGCGCATGTTGATGGGCTTGGCTGGGTCGGATTTGATGCCGCGAATAATGTCTGTCCCAATGATCGTTATGTTCGTCTGGCGACAGGTCTTGACTATCGCGATGCCGCGCCAATTTCCGGGGTAAGGATGGGAGGGGCTATCGAAAGTCTTGCGGTCCACATCAATGTAGGGCAGTGATTGTTCAGAGCATTGCGCTTCATGAATGAATAAGAAGCAATACCCAGATGATCGGGGCTCTAAGTGTTTGTTTTGTCGCATTGTCCTATGCAAAACCGCTTCGCACTTTTGCTGGAAATGCTCACGATTTTAAAGTGCCCGCCGGAAACTGCAGATGACTTATTGCGTTGGAATGAAAATTGATCGCGGCCTCGTATTTATGTCCGATACAAGGACAAATGCAGGACTCGATAATATCTCGACATTCTCGAAAATGCGTAGCTGGAACAAGGACGGCGAACGCGTAATCGTGCTTTTATCAGCGGGTAATCTCGCCACTACACAAGCCGTTGCCAGCCTGCTTGAAGAGCGCATGAAAGCGCCGGAAGACAGGCACCCGTCAGTATTTGATGCACCGTCCATGTTTCAGGTGGCTCGCCTTATCGGCGATACCGTCAAAGAAGTAATCATAAATTCAGCGACTGGCGGACAGAGTGCAGACGCATTCGGAGCATCGTTCATTCTGGGTGGGCAGATCAAGGGCGGACAGCCACGGCTGTTCTATATCTATCCTGAAGGCAATTTCATTGAAAGCTCGGTCGATACGCCGTTTTTCCAGATTGGTGAAAACAAATACGGCAAACCAATTCTGGTGCGTGCCTATCACGAGACAATGAGTTTCGAGGAAGCGGTCAAGCTGCTGCTGGTTTCTTTCGACTCCACCTTGAAGGCAAACCTCTCAGTAGGTTTACCGCTCGATATGCAGATTTACGAGACCGACAGTCTGGAACTCGGCGAACACAGGCGCTTTGAAGCAAGCGACCCTTATTATCAGACGGTTTCGGAAAGCTGGTCTGAGGCGCTGAAATCGGCACTCGAGCAACTGCCGCCGTTCAGCTTCGACAAGTAAAGAGAATCCCGGATGGTTTAGTGCAGACCGATTTGATTCAATCTGATCGGTACACCAAACCCTTGTTTTAACGCGCATCCCGAAAATCGTTTCATACTTTTCGGGATGCGCTCTGACATCCGGCCTATGTGTTTTAGTCTTTGGTCACGGTCGCTACATAATTCGCATCAGCAACCATATTGAAGTTGTGAACGTTGGACGCTGTCACAGCAGTTTCGATCTGCTGATAAATGACTGCAAACGGGCTTTCTTCCTGAAATTTCTTCTGAAGGTCACGATACATGGCCTCACGCTTGGACGTATCGCGTTCCTCTGCGGCCGCCATAGTTTCCGCGGTTAGTTCTGGAATATCCCACGACGCCTGCCACGCGGTTGTGCGCAAGTTGACGTCATCTCCATTGTTCGGATTGTTGGTGAATGTGACGGCGTTGGTGTGCGGATCCCAATAATCCGGGCCCCAGATACCCAATGCGAGCTGATGTTTGCGTGCGCGAACCTTGGTAGTCGTAAGCTTGCCGTCACCTTGCAGGATTTCAACATTGACCCCGGCTTTGCCCATAGTCTGCTGAATGCTTTCAGCAATGCCGACATATGGCTGGTTATTGCGAACATCGAGTGTAATGTTGAATCCGTCCTTTAGCCCTGCTTTTTCAAGCAGTTCCTTTGCTTTCTCAACATCATACTTGAAAGGTTTGTCATCCACCGCTCCAAACATGCCCACAGGCAGGAACGACTGGTGCTTGCGACCAATGCCTTTAATCAGTGTGGCTTCGATAGTGTCATAATCGACCAGATATTTCAGCGCCTGACGCACTTCGGGCTTCGCCAATTCCGGCACATTCTGATTTGCAACGAGATAGTAGATACGGCCCTTCGGCGCGTTGATCACGCTGAACTTGGCATCTTTGCCCAGTTCTTGAATGTCGCCCGGTTCGAGATTGCGTGCAATATCAATATCGCCAGCCTGAAGCAGCAGGCGCTGCGAAACACCTTCCTTAATGTGACGATAGATAATGCGCTTCATAGCGGGCTTGGCGTCAGTATAGTTCTCATTGCGTTCAAGAAGCATAACCTCATTGGCACGCCACTGTTTCAATGCGAATGGACCAGAACCGGCATAATTGTTTTTCAGCCACTCATAGCCGAAGTCAGTGTCATAAGCATAAGTGTCCGTCTTCTCGGTCTTCTGCTCGTGTTCCTTCACCAGTTTGCTGTCGACAATCGATGCAACGCTGGAGGTCAGGCAGTTCATAACAAAACTCGGCGCAAAGGCCTTGCCAGTGGTAAAAACGAATGTCTTGTCATCCGTCGCAACGACATTCTGGTCAACGTTTTCGGCCGTGATGCCAAACTGGCTCAGAATAAATGCAGGGCTTTTGTCGAGCTTGATTGCACGTTGGAGCGAATAGGCGGCGTCATGCGCCGTAATCGGGTTGCCTGAGGCAAACTTAAGACCATCACGGATTTTAAACGTGATCGATTTTCCGTCCTCAGAAAAGGTCCAGCTCTCAGCGATCTGTGGAATGATCCTGGTTGGATCTTTCGTATCTGTGGTCACCAGTCGTTCATAGGTACTGGTCAGCATCTCGGATGTTGTGATTTCAAAGATTTCCGCCGGATCGAGCGAAATGATATCGTCGATACTCATTGCGATCACGAGCGTGTCGGAGGGCGTAGCAGCTTCCACGGCCTTTGGTGAGGCTGACAGGCAAAGAGCAAATGCCAGCGCTGCAGGAATGGATACACGCAACAGTCTGGTGGTGAGCGCCCCATGCTGCCAAGCAAGAACAGGTAATGCAGTTCCGAATTTCATGTGTTTTCCCCTCGAGATCATGTCCATTCCCCGGACATGCTCATCAACTCTCTATTCGTTCCGGTTACGACTCTCCTGAACGTGAAAGTATTAGATTCCGTTTTTTAAGGGGGCACAATGGTAGGGGATATTTAGCCGCAAAATAAAAACGGCTGGAAAAATCCAGCCGTTTCACAAGTCAATCGAGAAGGATTATGCGAAGACTTTGAAGCGTTCAGCGTCATCCATGAATGCCTTATCGCCAAAATCCTGCTCGTTGGAACCGAATGGCATCTGGGCGCGCAGCTTCCATGACGATGGAATGTTCCAGGTTCTGGCAACTTCAGCATCAATCAGGGGATTATAGTGCTGAAGGCTAGCGCCGATATTTTCATTGGCAAGCGCCGACCAAACCGAAAGCTGTGCCATGCCGCCGGCCTGTTCTGACCAGACAGGGAAATTGTCTGCATAGAGTGCAAAGTTTTCCTGCAAGCCCTTAACGACATTCTGGTCTTCAAAGAAAAGTACCGTACCGGCACCTGCAGCAAAGCTGTCAAGCTTGGCTTCAGTTTGTGCAAACGCATCAGCAGGAATGATCTTGTGGAGCGTTTCCTTGGCGATGTTCCAGAGCTTGTCGCTCTCTTCGCCGAAAAGAATAATGGCGCGCGAGCTTTGCGAATTGAAAGAAGATGGCGAATGCTTGATTGCTTCACGGATCAACTCAGCTGTTGCATCCTGGGAGAGAGGAAGGTTCTTGCCGAGTGCATACTGTGTACGACGCTTCTTGAGGGCGGCGATATAGCTATTGCTCATAATCATTGTCCTGTTTTTACAGCGATTCTTTGCTGCGAACTTATTGCAGCTTGCAGAGATCGGGAAAATCTTATGTAAAATATTGCGATTTTTGAGCAGGAAGCCAGCCCATGTTTCTGAAACACACTGTCAACAGATAATGCGGTTTTCGGTTTCATTGTTTCAGCTTGCTGAACTAATCGATCGGGATTTTTTGGATAATTTAGCTTTTTCCTTTCGTTTATAATCAATATCTGACAAAATTTATCGGAATATGGGAACCCCAAAACGCGTTGCGGAAAACGCGACATGCTTTCAAGAAAAGGTCAGTGTGAGCCGCCGGTTCATAACGGACTATGGACTATGAGGTTACAACAGTTTGAAGTCATTTATCATTATCGGGGGCGGTGCGAGCGGTGTTCTCATGGCGTTACAATTGCTTGTCCGATCGCCAGAAGCCACGGTTCGTATTTTCGAGCGATCAGGTAGTTTGGGCGCGGGGATCGCTTACTCAACGCAAAATCCCAACCATTTGTTGAATGTCCGTGCGAGCAATATGAGTGCATTTCCGGATCAACCCGAACATTTTTTTAACTGGCTTAGCACCAACTCTCACGCAGCCAGTGAAGGCGGATGGCAGCCGCAATCTTTTGCACCACGTGCGCTCTATCGACTCTATCTGAATGATCTGCTCAAGCCATATCTTGAGAGTGATAACCCACGTATTACTATCGAAAATGCAGATGTTTCGGACGTGGCCTTTAATGCCCTCCGACCGCAGGTAACAAGCTCATCAGGAGAGAGCTTTTCAGCAGATGCTATTATTGTCGCCACAGGCAATGAGGCTGCAATTGCGACCTCAGGCAGCCATGTGACAGAATACTGGTCCAGCAACGGCTACTTCGATATTCCCTCAGATCATTCGGTCGCAATTCTCGGGACCGGACTGTCGATGATCGATAGCGTGATTTCACTGCTCGATAAGGGACATAAGGGGCAGATTCATGCAATTTCGCGGCGTGGCCTGCTTCCTGCACGCCACGAACCAGCAGAACCGTTCCCAATCGAAGCAAGTGCGCTGCCCGTGGCAGATGGATTACCTAAGCTTTTGCATATTGTGCGTAAGATGATTGATCAATGCGAAGCAGAGGGCAAAAGCTGGCGCAGCGTGATTGACGGATTGCGGCCGCACACAAAAAACATCTGGAACAGATTACCATTGAGGCAACGCCGTAGCTTCCTTCGACACTTGCGGCCATGGTGGGATGTACATCGTCACCGGATGGCCCCGGCAATCGCTGATCGGATCGAATTTGCCCAACAATCAGGGCAACTCACTATCACCGCTGCCCATCTTGCCTCGGTTAAAAACAAGGCTGAATACATCGCAATCCGTTATCATAAACGAGCCGGCGAGGGCCTTGAAGAGCTTGATGTTCAATCCATCATTGATTGTCGAGGAGGAAGCTCGCGGTTTTCGACAACGCGCAATCTCGCACTGATTAGCCTCATGGAGCGTGGTCTGGCAAAGCCAGACGCACTTGATCTTGGTCTGGATGTTACAGCCGATCTGCAGGTCCTGAATGCCCGTGGCGAGCCTTCAGGACCAATCTTCGCAATTGGGCCGGTAACAAAGGGCATTTTCTGGGAAGTGACGGCAGTGCCTGATATTCGTGTTCAGACGGAAAAACTCGCCAAAACGCTTCTGGTGGTCTGATTCCGACTTTTACATCCCTCGGTTACAGGCGCTGGACAAATGTCAGAATCAAAAGGGCCATTAACAAGTTTATGAATTGAGTGGATTTTTCGAATTTTACGTTTGAAACAGCAGTGTGGGTTGGGATTCAAACGTCAAATTCAATCCACCAGAAGGTTAGGAATCACTAATTTAATTAGCCGATGCAAACAGAGGCATGTTGTCATTCGGCTGCAAAAATTACGCGTCAATATGTCCGATAAAAAGTGGTTGTGTGGACAGCTGGCCCCAAGGAAGCAGTTTTCTCGGGCGTTTGTAGAATAAAATGATTCAAAATATCGCGATAAGCCATTGAAAGCTATTGCCATAATAACCGCTAGCCGGTCATAATAAAGACATCGGAATATATGATTCCTCTCGACATCTTACCGGAGCGTTCCTGTTACTGTTTTCATGAGCGGTGCCTGCTTCGGATCAACCCTGATTACGGAATGGAGGCCTGTGGCGCATGACGATGGACGGCAGAATGCTTTTCTTGCTTGTCCTTCTACCGTTTCTTGGCAGCGCTGTAACAGGTCTATTCAGGGGTGTAGATCGCACCGGATCGGCATGGTTTACAGCTGCCATAGCGCTCGTTGCCTTTGTCATCACAGCAAGTCTTTATCCTATCGTATCGAATGGCGGCGTTGTTCGCGGATCGATTGATTGGCTTCCGAACTACGGTCTGAATGTAACGTTCCGAATGGACGGCTTTGCATGGCTTTTTGCCATGCTCATTACCGGCATTGGCCTTTTGGTCGTCATTTACGCGCGCTATTACATGTCGCCGGAAGACCCGGTCCCGCGTTTTTTCTCGTTCCTCCTATCCTTCATGGGGTCGATGCTCGGCGTTGTTCTGTCGGGTAATATCGTTCTGCTCGCAGTTTTCTGGGAGCTGACCAGCATCTTCTCGTTCCTGCTCATCGGCTACTGGTATCACAATGCCAGCGCGCGTGATGGCGCACGTATGGCTTTGACAGTGACTGGTATCGGCGGCTTCTGTTTGCTCGCAGGCGTGCTTTTGCTCGGTCACATCGTCGGTAGCTACGATCTCGACAAGGTGCTTGAAGCAGGAAACATTGTTCGTGCGCATCCACTTTATACGGTCGCGCTTGTTCTCATTCTAATGGCGGCTTTCACCAAGTCGGCACAGTTTCCATTCCATTTCTGGCTTCCCAATGCAATGGCAGCGCCCACGCCGGTTTCGGCCTATTTGCATTCTGCCACCATGGTGAAAGCAGGCGTCTTCCTGCTTGCACGCTTGTGGCCAGTATTTGCCGGTACTGAAGAATGGTTCTGGATTTTAGGGCTTGCAGGTCTGACGACTTTGTTGATCGGCAGCTTCTTTGCTGTTTTCCAGCAAGATCTTAAAGGCTTGCTAGCCTATTCAACCATCAGCAACCTTGGCCTGATCACCGCATTGTTGAGCCTCGGCAGTCCGCTCGCAGCAGTCGCAGCCATCTTCCATATGGTCAACCACGCCATCTTCAAGGCATCGTTGTTCATGGCAGCAGGCATCATCGACCATGAAACCGGCACGCGTGACATGCGCAAGCTAAGTGGTCTTGCACGCGCCATGCCTTACACTGCAACACTTGCCATGGTTGCGAGTGCATCCATGGCTGGTGTTCCGCTGCTCAACGGCTTTCTATCCAAGGAAATGTTCTTTGCTGAAGCGGTTGAAACGCATATGGCATCGTCATTGGATACGATCACACCATATATCGCGACACTGGCTGGTGTATTCACAGTCGCATATTCGATACGTTTCATTTATTCGACCTTCTTTGGTCCTGCACCGCATGATCTACCAAAAAAACCGCACGAACCTCCGCACTGGATGCGTCGCCCCATCGAACTTCTGGTTTTGCTCTGCCTGTTGATCGGCATCATTCCAAATATTGCAATCGGGCCTTTCCTTCACTCGGCCGTGGTTTCTGTACTCGGTGATGCAACACCGCAATATAGCCTTTCAGTCTGGCACGGATTCAACCTTCCGTTGATGATGAGTATAGTTGCGATGATTGGCGGTATCATTCTGCATTGGGCGCTGAAAAACTATCTTGCGACCAGTGAAGATGGACCACCTTTCTTCCGTCATTTGCAGGGACAGCGTATTTTCGAGCGCGTGCTTGTCACTGTTTCCTGGAACTGGGCACGTAAGGCTGAAAACTTCTTCAGCACGCGTCGTCTCCAGCCACAGCTTCGCATTGTTGTAGCCGTTGCACTTGTTGCTGCTGCATGGCCAATTTTTGAAGATGGCATCCATGCAGGCATGCTTGGCGTACAACCTGTCGATCCGATTTTTGCCGGTCTTTGGATTTTGGGCGGAGCCTGTGCGATTGGTGCTGCTTATCAGGCGAAATATCACCGTCTAGCAGCTTTGATCCTGCTTGGCGGGGCGGGGCTTATCACCTGCATTACGTTTGTCTGGCTCTCCGCACCCGATCTTGCCGTGACGCAGTTGCTGGTAGAAATCGTGACCACCGTTCTGCTTTTGCTCGGGCTGCGCTGGCTGCCCAAGCGTTGGGAAGATCCAGATCCCATTCCTGTGAAATTCGGCCCGAGATTGCGCCGTTATCGCGATTTCGCGCTGGCTATCGGCAGTGGCGTTGGCGTGTTCATCATTTCATATGCCATGATGACCCGCCCATCACCGGTCAGCATTGGAGACTATTTCCTGCAAAACGCCTATTCGGGCGGCGGCGGCAAGAATGTCGTCAACGTCACTCTGGTCGACTTCCGCGCTTTCGATACATTTGGTGAGATTGCGGTTCTTGGTATCGTTGGTCTTACGGTCTTCGCGCTGTTGCGTCGTTTCCGTCCGGCACCAGACAGCACTGGCTCAACTGCACAGCAGAAGATTCAGGATGCCTATGATGAGGCCATGGAAGATCGCGAAAAAGGTGAGACGCTCGCCGATTATCTGGCAGTTCCTTCTGTGATCATGCAGTGGTTGTTCCCTGTCATCATCGTGCTTGCGGTTCATCTGATCTTGCGCGGTCACGATCTGCCAGGTGGCGGTTTTGCGGCCGGTATTACCCTAGCGGTTGCGTTCATCCTGCAATATCTCGCGGCTGGCACGCGCTGGGTTGAAGATCACCTGCGTATTCTGCCTGTTCGCTGGATCGGCTTTGGCTTGTTAATTGCAGCGGCAACTGGTGCGGGTGCATGGATATTCGGTTATCCGTTCATGACCACATTCTTCCAGTATGCAGATATTCCATATGTAGGAAAAATGCCCGTTGCGAGCGCGTTGATCTTCGATATCGGCGTCTTCGCTCTGGTCGTGGGTGCCACTGTTCTGATGTTGATTGCGTTGGCCCACCAGTCAATCCGTAAACACCGTGTTGAAAAACTTGCCGCTGCGAAGGAGGAGAACTGATGGAACTGGTTCTCGCTATTGCAATCGGCGTGTTGATGTCGTCTGGTGTCTGGCTGATCCTGCGTCCGCGCACGTTTCAGGTCGCCATCGGTCTGGCGCTTGTGTCTTATGCGGTTAATCTGTTCATCTTCTCGATGGGCCGTTTGCGCACCAACGCACCTCCCTTGCTTGATTCCGGCATCAATGTTCAGGCCGCGCAATATACCGATCCTGTGCCTCAGGCACTGGTTCTGACTGCTATCGTTATTGGCTTTGCAATGACTGCGCTTTTCCTTGTCGTGTTGCTCGCATCGCGCGGAATGACACGCACCGACCATGTCGACGGCAAGGAGAATTGATGATGGATTGGAAATCACACCTCATCGTTGCGCCCATTCTCTTGCCGCTGGTAACTGCTGCATTGTTGCTGATGTTCGATGAACGCAAGCGCAAGCTCAAAATGGCGATCAATACGATCTCCATCATCGGCCTGATTTACATCGCGTTCACGCTGCTCGGTGTTGCAAGCGAAAAAGCGCCTGAAGCATCAGTTTATCTGATCGGCAACTGGCCTGCACCATTTGGCATCGTGCTGGTTCTCGACAGGCTCGCTGCGCTGATGCTCATGTTGACCAGTGTGCTCGCTCTGGCAGCTCTCAGCTTTGCGCTTGCCCATTGGCACAAAGCGAGCCCGAATTTCCATACGATTTTCCAGCTCCTGCTCATGGGCCTTAATGGCGCGTTTCTGACAGGCGATCTGTTCAACCTATTTGTTTTCTTTGAGGTTATGCTCGCAGCCTCTTACGGTCTGGCGCTCCATGGTTCAGGACCGGCGCGTGTAAAAGCTGGCATGCATTACATCGCGGTCAATCTGGTTGCTTCATCGCTGTTCCTGATCGGCGTCAGTCTGATCTACGGCGTAACGGGTACGCTCAATATGGCGGATCTGGCGCAGAAGATTTCACAGGTTGCGCCAGAAGATCGTATGCTCCTTGAGGCAGGTGCGGCCATTCTTGCCGTTGCATTCCTCGTAAAAGCAGGCATGTGGCCGCTCAACTTCTGGCTTGTTCCTGCTTACACGGCAGCAGCCGCTCCGATTGCGGCGATTTTCGCGATCATGAGTAAAGTCGGCATTTACGTTCTTCTGCGTCTATCGCCGCTCATGTTCGGTATTGGGGCTGGCGAATCCTACGGTTTTGGTAACGACTGGCTCTACTACGGCGGCATGGTCACGCTGGCCTTCGGCCTGATTGGCGTCGTCGCGTCACAGGCGATGGGTCGCCTCGCAAGCTACAGTATTCTGGTGTCATCCGGCACGTTGCTTGCAGCCATCGGTAGCGGCAACACCGCGATGACCGGTGCAGCACTCTTCTATATGGTCAGCTCTACACTGACGATTGCAGCTTTCTTCCTCCTGATTGAACTTGTTGAACGCGGTCAGGATGCGGCGGCAAACGTTCTTGCCGTTACCATGGAAGCCTATGGTGACGACGAAGAGGAGGAAGAGGAAGAAGAAGTTGGCGTGGTACTGCCTGCCACCCTGGCCATTCTCGGCACCTGTTTTGCCGTGGTCGCAATTCTTCTCATTGGCTTGCCGCCATTTTCCGGCTTTATCGCAAAGTTCCTGATCCTTGCAGCCGTATTCAACGGCGACGGCGCAGCACCGACATTAGCCATGCCGGTCAGCCCGGCAAGTTGGACACTGATCGCACTTATCCTGTTGTCAGGTCTGTCGGCGCTGATTGCAATGACACGCACAGGCATTCGTACGTTCTGGGCTTCGCTTGAGGGTAATGTGCCTCGCGTTCTGGTGCGCGAAGTGGTGCCAATTGCCGGTCTTCTGGCTGTCTGTCTGGCACTGACAATCGCAGCAGGCCCGGCCATGCAATATATGGATGCAACCGCTCGTTCGCTGCACAATCCAAAAGACTACATTAACAGTGTCCTGAATACGCCACGCGTGGGCGGAGAAACGGTGGAGGTAAAATGAGAAAAATTCTACCATTCCCGCTGCTCTTCCTATCGTTGATCGTGTTTTGGCTCTTGTTGAATGGCTTCACACGCGCGCAATTGATACTGGGCATCTTTATTTCGCTCTTTGCCTGTCATGCGATGACGGCGCTGCAGCCGCAGAAAAACCATCTGCGCTCGATTCCAACCATGTTGTGGTTGTTTGGTGCGGTCAGTATCGACATTCTTATGTCGAACATTGCGGTGGTGAAACTCATCCTTTCCAGACGTAAAGAACGTCATCCGGGCTTCGTGGTTATACCGCTCGATCTCGAAAATCGCACAGGACTGGCAGTCCTTGCGTGCATTATCACAACAACGCCCGGGACCGCCTGGGTTGACTACAATGTGGCCCGCAAGGCGCTGACAATCCATGTGCTTGATCTCGAAGATGCGAAAACCTGGCGAACGACGATCAAGCAGCGCTATGAACAGCCGCTTATCCGCATATTCGGAGCCAGAGACGTGATGAAAGAGGAGCAATCGGCATGAGCGCAGTTATTCTTTTCTGGTCACTGCTGGCTGCACAGATCATGCTCGTCGCCGCTATGGGCTGTGTGGTTTATCGATTGCTCATCGGGCCACGCGCGCAGGATCGTGTTCTGGCGACTGACGCTCTTTATCTCAATGCGCTTCTTCTGTTGCTCACTTTTGGCATGCGTACAGGCAGCGTTATCTATTTTGAAGCCGCACTCATCATTTCACTGCTCGGTTTTGTCGCCACGGTGGCGCTTGCCAAATTCCTGATGCGCGGGGAGGTGATCGAATGATCGGAGCAGCTGATCTGCCCGTCTGGGCCGCAATCGTCATTTCATTTTTTCTTGTTGCCGGTGCCTTCCTGACACTTGTCGGTTGTATCGGACTTGTTCGTTTTAAGAGTTTTTATGAACGCATTCACGCGCCGACAATTGGTTCTTCGTTCGGTGCCGGTGGAATCTTGATCGCTTCCATCATGTTTTTCTCCATCTTGCAATCCAAGCCGATTCTGCATGAAGTGTTGATTACCGTCTTTGTGGTCATCACAACGCCGGTAACGCTCATGTTGCTAAGCCGTGCGGTGATTCATCGTGATCAAACGCAGGACAGCAAAGAGCTTCCTTCATCTTCCGACCAGAAATAATGGTTGGAAGCATCGGCTTGAGGCATTTGGAGGAGTGCTGAAGGCTGCGGCCAATTGTCCATATGCGCCATGCATCCAGACATGCGGATTGAAGATTGAGGCCATTTGAATTATCTGAATTTCAGTAATTTCTGAAAGTTCAGAATTTACGGGAGAGAGAACTTGGAATTATCGCCAATTGTTCAGTCGTTTGTACTCCACTTCGGAGAGATGGGTAGCCGCTGGGGTATCAATCGTACGGTTGGACAGATTTATGCGCTGCTCTATCTATCGTCTGAACCCTTGTGTGCGGATGATATCGTTGATGCGCTTGGTGTTTCGCGCTCCAACGTCTCGATGGGTATCCGCGAATTACAGGGCTGGAATCTTGTACTGCTAAAGCACATACCCGGTGATCGTCGTGACTTTTTCACGACCCCCGGCGACGTATGGCTGATTTTGCGAACGCTTGCAGAAGAACGCAAGAAGCGCGAAATCGATCCGACCCTGACCGTACTTCGCGAAGTGCTGATGGAACAGCCGGAGAGCGACAGCGACCGATTTGCGCAAGATCGCATGAAGGACATGTACGCACTCATCGAGCGGCTGACCAACTGGTACGACGACGTCAAGAAACTCGATACAGACAGATTGACCAGCCTTCTGGCGCTTGGCGCCAAGGTAACCCGCTTCCTGGAAACCACAGACAAGATCGTGGCGCTGGGACGTGGGAGAGCATCGGCCAAAAAGGAGCCTAAACGAGAGTGAAACCCGTTGCCCCCCGAACGGAAGACGCGGCACAACAAGACGGCGAAACATCTGGCGACAAACGTCGCCCGCGTCGGCGTCCAGTTCCGTCTCTGCTCAAAACGGGGGCAAGGCTTCAGGCCGTGGCAGCGCTTCTATGGCTGCCACAGGCCGCACTTCTCGCCTACGGGGTAGGTTATCTCGCCAATACTGGTTTTGATGCCACAATCTATTATCTTGCTGCTGGGTTGTTTCTTCTTGGTTGTTTACGCAGCCTTCTGGATGCGCGCGGCGCGACAATGGCTTTCGATGCCGCACGAAGCGAATTGGCCAGCCTGCGCGAAAAGGCAGTAACGGCATTATCGCAGCGCTCACCTCTTGATACATTCCGCCCATCTTCAGGGGAGGCGGCCAGCATACTCGCCGAACAGGCCGAGATGGTCGTTCCATATCTCTCTCGTTTTGTACCTGTTCGCATTCGCGTCATGCTGGTTCCACTGGCAATTCTCGTAGTTGTCTTGTGGTTTTCCTGGATTGCAGCGCTCATCCTGCTGATTGCAGCACCTTTGATCCCAATTTTCATGGCACTGATCGGCTGGCGCGCAAAAGCGGCCAGTGAAAAACAGCTTGTTGCATTGGGCGATATGAATGGTTTTCTGCTTGATCGCCTGCGGGGACTGGCAACAATTCGTAGCTTTAACGCCGTCGATATGACCGCCACGCGTCTTCGCGATAATGCCGAGACGTTGCGCAGAAAGACAATGATTGTTCTGCGTATCGCTTTCCTGTCATCTGCTGTTCTTGAACTCTTCGCGGCCCTTGGGGTTGCGATGGTGGCTGTTTACATTGGCTTTCATCTGCTCGGCCCGCTGGGCTTTGGAGCATGGGGACATCAGCTAAGCCTCGCTGAAGGCTTGTTCATTCTGCTGCTTGCACCCGCATTCTTTGAACCTCTGCGCGATCTGTCCGCCGTTTGGCATGACAGAGCATCTGGTGAAGCAGCCATTGATGCACTGGAAGAACTCGCAAAGCATGAAATGCCGGTTGTAGGCAGCAGCATCGCCGCCGAAGAAGTCAACAACGCACCTTCGCTGATGTTGCGGGATATCCGCTTTCGTTATTCCACTGGAGAGGATGTCTTCAGCGGCTTTAATCTGGATATTGAGCCAGGCGAGCATGTGGCACTTCTTGCGCCAAGTGGTTTTGGTAAGTCGACATTGCTCGCGCTAATTGCCGGACTAGCTGCACCGCAAGAAGGCCAGATCACGATTGGCGGTGTGACACTTCAGAATGAAACCGCCGCAACCCTTCGGGCAAGAATGCGTTGGGTCGGTCAGAAGCCGCATATTTTTGCTGGCAGCGCGCGACACAATATAACGCTTGGCCGTCATGCTGATGCTGAGAAGACCGCGTCAATCATCAACCAGATGGCCTTGAGCCATGTCGCCGGCATTACCGGAACCGGTGTGATTGGTGAAAATGGTGCAGGACTTTCTGGCGGTGAAGCACTTCGATTGGCCTTGGCACGCATTGCTGTGGATCAAAACGCTGACATCATTCTCGCTGATGAACCAACTGCACATCTTGACCACGAAACGGCGGACCGCATTGCTGATAGTTTGATCAGCCTCGCCAAAGGCAAGACGCTCATCATCTCAACCCATGACGAGAAACTTGCAGGTCGGATGGACCGCATCGTTCGGCTCAATGATTTGAGTGGTAACGCGCAAATCTGGCAGAAGAGGGCAGCAGAATGAACGGACTTCAATCGCTCCGCCCGATCCTGCAACTCTTCTTCCGTACAAAAGGGATGATGCTCTATGCGGGTATTGCAGCTGCAACGGCGACGGTTCTTGCCGGGATTGCGCTGCTCGGTCTGTCCGGATGGTTTATCACAGCCACTGCCATCGCTGGCTTGAGTTTGGCAACCGCCGTTGTATTCGATGTTTTCGCACCAGCTGCCGGCATTCGTCTTCTTGCAATTTTAAGAACAGGCGCACGTTATCTGGAGCGCCTTGTAACTCATGACGCAACGCTCGCCATTCTTGCAGCGCTTCGCGAAAAGCTGTTCCGCAGCTGGGCTCGTCCCGCAGCAGCAAGTGCGTTGCTCAAACGACCAGCACGACTTCTGTTCAGGTTAACCGCTGATATCGATGCGCTTGATTCACTTTATCTCCGCGTTCTCGTGCCAGCAGGTGCAGCTTTCGCCACAGCGCTCGTTGCGGGTGTGGCACTTGGGCTAATGCATCCGCTTTTTGGTCTGATTATCGCTTTGACACTGCTTGTTGTCGGACTGGGACTACCGCTCAATGCAGCCAAGCGTGCTGAAAAACCGATGCGTCGGCGTGCCAAGGGTACCGAAGCATTGCGGGCGCGAACGGTTGATCTGGTTGCAGGACAGACCGAACTCATCATGGCTGGCCGCATGGACAGTCAGAATGCGAGCATCATACGCGCCGACAATTACATTGCATCGAGCGACCGCGTTCTCAACCGCATTGAAATTTCGGCGGGTGCCGGTCTGGGCATTCTTCATGCGGGTCTTCTCGCCGGTGGACTGGTTGGTGCCGGTCTGCTCATGCAAGCCGGACTGATCAATGCCCCGGTAGCGGCGCTCGCATTGCTGATCATCCTCGGCGCGATGGAGCCATTTGCAGCACTGCGCCGTGGTGCGATGGAACTTGGCCGCACAATACTTGCCGCGCGCCGTGTGGCTCCGGCACTTGAAGCAACTGATACATTCCAGTCGCTGCCATCGCCCGCAAAGGGCAATGCAGTAAACCTCGAACAGGTTACCGTTCGCCATGAGGGTTCTACTGCGAAAGCGCTGGATGCGATCGACTTGAACATTGCCGTAGGTGATCGCGTCGCGATCATTGGCACCAGCGGTGCAGGCAAGTCTACACTTTTCAATGTGCTGGCAGGCGAGATCAATGCCGAAGACGGCAATGTCCGAGTTCTGCCAGCACGACTTCTGACCCAGCGAACTGAGCTTTTCAAAGATAGTCTTCGTAACAATCTCAGGCTCGCAAAGTCAGATGCAAGCGATGCGGAGTTAAACGCCGCATTGGAAGCCGCCGGTTTAGGCGACTTCATGAAAGCCCAGACCGAGGGACTGGATACGGTTTTGGGTGAGGGGGGACTTGGGCTCTCTGGCGGTCAGGCCAGACGCCTTGCTTTGGCTCGCTTGTTCCTGACTGACGCTCCTTTATGGCTCCTTGATGAGCCCACTGAAGGACTCGATCAGGCAACAGCAGAAGATGTGCTTTGCCGCCTCAATGAACAGGCCAAAGGCCGTACCTTGTTGATAGCAACGCATATTCAGCGTGAAGCACGCGTTTGTGATCGTGCAATTGTTTTGGATCAAGGCGCGATCGTTCAATCGATGACCAAAAAAGAAGCCTCTTTCGACGACGTCCTCAAATTCTTGAGGTGAAATTTAAGTAGGGGGGCTGTGAGCCGACGCAGTGTCGGGAACAGCTCGTAACATCAGGAGGGCCGGACTTGCCGGCTTAAAGAGATGGAATTCGATATTGTCTCCCTGTCGAGATTGCAGTTTGCAATCACGGCACTTTATCACTTCCTTTTCGTACCTCTGACATTGGGTCTATCCGTGTTGCTTGCCATCATGGAGACCGTTTATGTCATGACCGGACGGCTCATCTGGCGGCAGATGACCAAATTCTGGGGTACGCTGTTTGGTATCAACTTCGTTATGGGTGTTGCGACCGGCATTGTGATGGAATTTCAGTTCGGTATGAACTGGAGCTATTACAGCCATTATGTCGGCGACATTTTCGGAGCGCCGCTGGCCATTGAAGGCATGATGGCCTTCTTCCTGGAAGCGACCTTTGTCGGCCTGTTCTTCTTTGGCTGGGATCGGCTTTCCAAGGTTGGCCACCTCATGGCGACCTATGCGGTTGCTGCCGGTTCTAACTTCTCAGCGCTATGGATTCTGATCGCTAATGGCTGGATGCAAAATCCGGTTGGTTCGGCTTTCAATCCTGAAACCATGCGCATGGAAATCACCGACTTCTTTGCGGTTCTGATGAACCCGGTTGCTCAGGCGAAATTCGTGCACACGGTTTCGGCGGGCTATGTAACGGCTTCGATTTTCGTACTCGGCGTTTCAGCCTGGTATCTGTTGAAAGGGCGCTCAACCGAACTTGCCAAACGGTCGATGACTGTCGCGGCATCTTTCGGTCTTGCCGCTTCTCTCTCAGTGGTCGTTCTCGGCGATGAAAGCGGTTATCTCGCAAACGAACATCAGAAGATGAAAATCGCGGCCATTGAAGCCATGTGGGAAACAGAGCCAGCTCCGGCTTCCTTCACCGTCTTCGGTTTTCCAAATCAGGAAGCCCGTGAAACCCACTATGCCGTGCATATTCCCTGGGTCATGGGTCTGATCGGCACACGCTCGCTCACAACGCCTATCGAAGGCATTGAGCAGCTTGTCGAAAATGCGCAGGGACATATCCGCAAGGGTATCATCGCTTATGACGCGCTACAGAAAATCCGTGCAGCAGGCGATACAAGCGTTGTGCCGCAGGACGTGAAAGATCTGTTCGCCGATAACAGCCAATGGATGGGCTATGCGCTGCTTCTGAAGCGTTACGTCGATGATCCCCGTCAGGCGACGGATGCGCAGATCACGCAGGCTGCCAATGATACAGTTCCCGGTGTACTGCCATTATTCTGGGCCTTCCGCATCATGGTCGGCATCGGCTTCTTCTTGATCCTGTTGACGGGCACATTCTTCGTGCTGTCGGCAAGACGCAAGCTGGATCGCCATCCATTCCTGCTCAAAGTCGCGGTCTTTGCAATTCCGTTGCCATGGATTGCCGCAGAAATGGGCTGGATAGTTGCCGAGTTCGGGCGACAGCCATGGATTATCGAAGGCATTCTGCCGACAGCAGTTGCTGTCTCCAATCTTGGTGCTTCTACGGTTCTTCTCACCATCGTCGGATTTGTCGCGATCTATACGGTCCTGTTCGTTATTGAAATGGGCCTGATGTTGCGCGCTATCAAAGCTGGTCCTGAACCGGACAGCAAACCAGAAGCAAAGCTTGCACCTGTAAGCATTGCGCCAGCGGAGTAAAGATCATGATACTCAGCGACTTGTTGGACTATGAAACACTCCGCATCATCTGGTGGGTACTGCTCGGCGTATTGCTGATCGCCTTTGCTGCGATGGACGGTTTCGATCTTGGTGTCGGCATTCTGTTGCCGTTCGCCGGTAGAACGGATGTGGAGCGTCGTGTCGTCATAAACACCATCGGTCCCATTTGGGAAGGCAATCAGGTGTGGCTCATCCTTGGCGGCGGCGCTATCTTCGCCGCGTGGCCACCGCTTTATGCCGTATCGTTCTCAGGCTTCTATCTGGCAATGTTCCTCATATTGTTTGCCCTGATCCTGCGTCCGGTTGGCTTCAAATATCGTTCCAAGCGCGATAGCGTTGCTTGGCGTACCGGCTGGGACTGGGCTTTGTTCATCGGCGGTTTTGTGCCTTCGCTGATCTTCGGCGTTGCGGTCGGAAACGTACTGCAAGGCGTGCCATTCCGTTTCAACGACGATCTCCAGATCTTCTATGACGGAACATTCTTCGGCCTGCTCAATCCGTTCGCACTGCTTTGCGGCCTGCTTTCGGTCGCAATGCTGACGATGCTCGGCGCGGGATGGCTTGTACTGAAGACCACTGGCGAGGTGCAGGCAAGGGCGCGTTCATATGGCAGCATCGCAGCGCTGCTGACGACCGTACTCTACGTGTTGGCAGGTATCGTCAGCTGGCTCTGGGTGTCGGGTTATACGATCACAAGTGCTGTTGTCACGGGTGGACCATCGAACCCATTGCGCAAGGCGGTTGAACTGGATCACGGTGCATGGTTCGTCAATTATACGAACTATCCGATCCTGCTGATCGCGCCTGCACTTGGTATTCTTGGTCCGCTGCTGCTTTTCATCACGCTTCGCAGCAAACGAGAGATAGCACCAATACTTATCGGTCAGCTATCGATCTTCGGCATCATCGCCTCGGTTGGTGTTTCGATGTTCCCGTTCATTCTGCCATCTTCGATCGATCCACGTTCGAGCCTGACAGTATGGGATTCATCGTCGAGCCATATGACCTTGTTCATCATGCTTGTTGTGACGCTGATCTTCCTTCCACTCATCGTTGCGTATACCTCATGGGTCTACAAAGTTCTCTGGGGCAAGGTTGAGAAGGAAATGATCGAAGACGAAAGCAACCACGCTTATTAAGCGCCCGAAAAACCTGAACTGAGAAAGGAAAAGCAAGATGTGGTATTTCTCCTGGCTTCTGGGACTTCCGCTTGCTGTAGCCTTCGCCGTATTGAACGCCATGTGGTATGAGTTAATGGATGACAGGGCACGCAAGCGCCTTGCTGGCGACCCGACCGCTGAACTGGCACGCGAAGGCACCAGGCATCATTGATGCTATGAAGTGAAATGGCCCGGAAACGGGCCATTTCCTTTTTCAAGCACCCATTTCCTTTTTAAAACGCCCAAGCCGGATTGATTCCGGGAGTTGGGTTGGCCCGCAAAGCTGCTGTGCCTATGTTTTCGCGTGTGTCAGGCCTGTGGACAAAATGCCTCATGCATCGGTAAGACCTGAAGTTTATTTTTCATTTTCATTACAATAGTACCGAAAAGTACTGACCTTATCGTCAACGATAAGTAATAATATTGCGCGACGCACATCCAATCTTATCATAAAAAACGTATACGAAATCAGTTGTATAAGCTTGTTTCGATCGCACATTTCCACGATCCGTATTTCTATTGGGAACCAACCGGCTTTTCGCGCTTATCGACCCAAGAAGAATAATCTTGCTTTATTTCTGAAGCCGTTCCACCCTGAATGAAGTGAAATCGGAGGAGGAAAACCGGCTTCACGTCGCATGGGAGGAATGAAGCCAATCTGGTTTAGAATGGCTATCGGCCAAGCGCAGATGCTTTGCTGGAACAAAATCAAAATCCACCCGTTCGACATTTTGTGCCAGTTTTGCGAGGTATCCCGCATGAGCGACGATGTCGTCCTATCCCTGCATGTTCCGGAACCGGAATGGCGGCCCGGCGATGCGCCGGATTTCTCCCATGTCAAAATCCCGCGTGCAGGTAGCGTGCGCCGCCCCGAAACAGATGAAAAGCCGGAAGCGATGCGCGATCTGGCCTTCAGCATCATTCGGGTGCTCAATCGCGAAGGAGAGGCGGTTGGTCCGTGGGCCGGAACTCTGACTGACGATGAGCTGAAAGAGGGCTTACGTCATATGATGATCCTGCGCGCTTATGATGCGCGCATGATGATGGCGCAACGTCAGGGCAAGACATCATTCTATATGCAACATCTGGGAGAAGAGGCCGTCAGCTGCGCTTTTCGGAAGGCGTTGCGCAAGGGCGACATGAATTTCCCGACCTATCGGCAAGCCGGGCTTCTCATTGCTGACGACTACCCACTTGTCACAATGATGAACCAGATTTTCTCCAATGAGCAGGACCCGCTGAAAGGCCGTCAGCTTCCGGTGATGTATTCATCACAGGAGCATGGCTTCTTCACCATTTCAGGCAATCTTGCCACGCAATATACGCAGGCGGTGGGCTGGGCGATGGCATCGGCTATCAGCCACGACACAAAAATTGCAGCCGCCTGGATTGGCGACGGGTCTACGGCGGAAAGCGACTTCCATGCCGCACTGGTTTTCGCATCAACCTATAAAGCCCCGGTGGTGATGAATATCGTCAACAATCAGTGGGCGATCTCGACATTCCAGGGCATCGCACGGGGCGGCTCCGGCACATTTGCAGCGCGCGGCCACGGCTTCGGTATTCCGTCATTGCGTGTGGATGGCAACGATTATCTGGCTGTTCATGCTGTAGCCAAATGGGCAGTCGAACGCGCAAGACGCAATCTTGGTCCAACTATCATTGAATATGTGACCTATCGCGCTGGCGGACACTCAACATCTGACGATCCATCCGCCTATCGCCCGAAAGCTGAAAGCGATGCATGGCCTTTGGGTGATCCAGTGCTGCGATTGAAGAACCATCTCATTCTGCGTGGTGTTTGGAGTGATGACCGTCACAAACAGGCCGAAGCGGAAGTGATGGACATGGTTGTGACTGCACAGCGTGAGGCAGAGGCCATCGGTACATTGCATGACGGACGCAAGCCTTCGATGCGTGACATGTTTGAAGATGTCTATGCCGAAACGCCGCCGCATCTGATCCGCCAGCGCCATGAAGCGGGGTTCTGAGACATGACCAAGACGACAAAAATGAGCATGATCGAGGCCATTCAGAACGCCCATGACATTGCAATGGAGCGTGATCAGAAGGTTGTCGTGTTCGGTGAGGATGTGGGCTATTTTGGCGGTGTATTTCGTTGCACTGCCGGCTTGCAGAAAAAATATGGCAAAGAGCGCTGCTTCGACGCGCCTATCAGCGAGCTTGGCATTGTTGGCACAGCCATCGGCATGGCAACCTATGGGCTGCGGCCCTGTATCGAAGTGCAGTTCGCGGATTATGTCTATCCGGCTTATGATCAGATTGTCTCCGAAGCGGCACGCTTGCGTTATCGCTCGGCGGGTGAATTTACCTGCCCTCTGGTGATCCGTATGCCTTCGGGCGGCGGCATCTATGGAGGACAAACGCACAGCCAGAGCCCGGAGGCACTTTTCACCCACGTTTCGGGTTTGAAAACGATAATGCCCTCAACGCCGGCCGACGCGAAAGGCTTGCTGCTGGCAGCCATCGAAGACCCTGATCCAGTTATCATGTTTGAGCCGAAGCGGCTTTATAACGGCCCGTTCGATGGCCACCACGATAAGCCGGTTACATCCTGGAAAAAGCATGATCTGGGCGATGTGCCCGAAGGCTATTACACTGTACCGCTCGGCAAGGCGGCAATCCGTCGTGAAGGCAATGATGTAACCGTGCTCGCATACGGCACCATGGTGCATGTGGCTTTGGCCGCAGCAGAAGAAACAGGAGTCGATGCTGAAATCATTGATCTGCGTACGCTTCTGCCGCTTGATACCGACACCATCATGGCTTCTGTCAAAAAGACCGGGCGCTGTGTGATCGTTCATGAGGCAACGCTTACCTGTGGCTACGGTGCTGAACTCGCAGCCCTCGTGCAACGCGACTGCTTCTATCATCTCGAAGCGCCAATCGTTCGTGTGACCGGCTGGGACACGCCGTACCCACATGCGCAGGAATGGGCTTATTTCCCTGGCCCTGAACGGGTAGGCCGCGCACTCACATCAATCATGGAGGCCTGAGGGGAGAGAAGCATGGCTCATTTTACAATCAAGCTCCCCGATGTTGGCGAAGGTGTTGCTGAGGCCGAACTTGTCGAATGGCACGTGAAGGTTGGCGATATTGTTCGCGAGGATGATCTGCTTGCTGCCGTCATGACTGATAAGGCGACGGTAGAAATTCCATCGTCGCGTGCAGGCAAGGTTTTGCTGACAAACGGCGAAATCGGTGAAAAAATTGCCGTAGGCTCCGAACTCGTACGTCTTGAAATTGAAGGTGCTTCGGATAGCAAGGCCGAACCGGCTAAGGCGGAGACATCGGCTTCTGTCGAGCCTCCAAAGGCAAAAGCCGCAGAAGATGCACCGGTTCTTTTGCAAACACCAGTGCCAGAAAAACCTGCCGCACCCAAACGCGAAACGGTAAATCGAGCCTTCGCGGGAGCCGGTCCGGTGCGAGCGGAGGGAGAAAAGCCGGTCGCGACACCTTCGGTCAGGCTGCGAGCACGGGATGCAGGCATTGATCTCAGACGTGTGCGTGGCACAGGCCCAGCAGGGCGTATCACGCATGAGGATATGGATGCATATTTCAAGCTGGAGGCGGGCGGTGCGCCGCAATCTGCTGGATACGTTGCCGATACGTCTATCAATGAAATCAAAGTAATCGGACTTCGGCGTAAAATCGCCGAACGTATGGCGGAAGCCAAACGTCATATCCCGCATATCACCATCGTCGAAGAAGTCGACGTCACGCAGCTTGAAGAACTACGCGCAGGCCTTAACAATGAAAAGAAGGAAGGGCGTCCGAGGTTGACGCTATTGCCTTTCGTCATCCGCACAATCGTCAAGGCTGTGAAAGAGCAGCCAGGACTGAATGCACATTTTGACGACGAGGCTGACATTATCCGTCAGTTCGGCGGCGTGCACGTGGGGATTGCCACGCAAACGCCCAACGGGCTGATCGTTCCGGTGGTACGTCATGCCGAAAGCATGAGCGTCTTTGCAGCAGCGACCGAACTGGCACGCGTTACGGAAGCTGCACGCAATGGCACCGCAAAGCGTGAAGAACTGTCCGGTTCCACAATCACAATCACATCGCTGGGACCACTTGGCGCAATCGCCACGACACCGATCATCAATCGACCGGAAGTGGCGATTGTCGGCATCAACAAGATGGCTATCCGCCCGATGTGGGACGGCACACAGTTTGTGCCGCGCAAGATGATGAACCTTTCGTGCAGCTTCGACCATCGCGTGATCGACGGCTGGGACGCAGCTGTTTTTGTGCAGAAGCTAAAGGGCCTGCTCGAAACGCCTGCGATGATCTTTGTGGAAGGCTGACACTATGAGTGAAATTTCATGCAAGCTTCTGATCATTGGTGGTGGTCCGGGCGGATATATTTGTGGCATCCGCGCGGGTCAGCTCGGTATTGATACAGTGCTGGTCGAAAAAAAGCGTCTCGGCGGCACATGCCTTAATGTCGGCTGTATTCCATCCAAAGCGCTGATACACGCAGCAGATGAGTTTCATCGCCTCACAACATTCGCAGACAAGGGCGCGCTTGGCATTACGGCACAAAGCCCCGCGATTGATTTTGCCAAAACGCTTGACTGGAAAGACGGTATAGTCAATCGCCTTAACAGCGGCGTGGCAGGGCTCTTAAAACGCTCACATGTGCGTATGTTTCAGGGACAGGCGCGGTTCATTGATGGCAAGACCGTGCTGGTCGATACCGATACCGGACGCCAGACAATCCACGCTGAGAATATCGTTATTGCGACGGGTTCAGTGCCAGTAGAAATTACCTCGTTGCCGTTTGCTGGTAACATCATTTCATCGACCGAGGCACTCGCGCTCGAAAAAATACCCGAAAAACTGGCAATCGTTGGCGGCGGTTACATCGGGCTCGAAATAGGCACAGCCTTTGCCAAGCTCGGCTCGAAAGTCACGATCGTTGAAGCAGCTGACCGTATCCTGCCCCAATATGATGTGGAACTGACACGGCCGGTCATGGCGCGACTGAAGCAGCTGGGTGTTGAGGTACTAACCAGCACCTCCGCCAAAGGCATGAATTCGGACGGAAGGGCCTTGGAAGTCACGACATCTGACGGCGCAACCCGTGCCATTGATGCCGACAAGGTTCTGGTAACAGTCGGCCGTAAGCCGCAGACCGATGGCTGGGGTTTGAGTGAAATCAGGCTCGATATGGAAGGGCGTTTCATCCGCATTGACGATAAGTGTCGCACCTCGATGCGCGGTGTTTATGCGATTGGGGATGTGACCGGCGAACCGATGCTTGCTCACAGAGCGATGGTGCAAGGCGAAATGGTGGCAGAGATTATTGCGGGTGGTAAAAATGCCTGGGACAAGCGCTGCATTCCTGCCGTCTGCTTTACCGATCCAGAAATCGTGACGGTCGGTTTGTCACCCGATGAGGCACGCAAGGCTGGGCACAATATCCAGACCGGCGTTTTTCCTTTTCAGGCCAATGGTCGCGCAATGACCATCGAGAGAGAGGACGGCATGATCCGCGTTGTGGCGCGGGCTGACAATCATGTCATCCTTGGTATTCAGGCGGTCGGTGTGGGCACTTCGGAACTATCAGCAGCTTTTGCTCAGGCGGTCGAAATGGGCGCGCGTCTGGAAGATATTGCAGGCACCATCCATGCTCACCCAACGCTGAGTGAAGGCTTTGCCGAAGCCAGCATGAAGGCGCTCGGCCACGCACTGCATATCTAGGCTATTGGCCTTTCTGGTGATCCTTTTGATGCCGACATTTGTTCAGCGCTTGTAATCGAGGGATGCAAATGTCGGAATCAGACCACTAGTCGTTTGCCTTCCGCTCGTGCCGCCAGACAAAAATGGCGGCACCTGCAACCATGGCTGCTAATGCGAACCATGTAATCGCATAAGAAAGGTGGTTGTTGCGGAAAGTCACAACAGTCAGACCACCAATTGGCGAATTACCCGTATTTGACTGCGCATCAGCATCGATGAAATAGGGGGCTACAGTGCCAAGGTTTTCCTTGATCGCAAAAGCCGCTACGTCGCGTGAGTTCCATTCGTTGCGCTCTGGATCATTTGGGCGAAGGAAAAACCCATCGGGCTCAGGCATACGCAGCAGACCATTCACAGTCGTTTCACCGGCGACCTGCATTTCGGTCCGCGCTGCGGGATCACGCTTGGCGTCAGGTATAAAGCCGCGGTTGATGAACATCAGAGCACCATCATCCGAACGCATTGGGGTCAGGACCCAGAAACCAGAACCTCGCTCAGTCAATGCACGAACGAGTACTTCCTTATCGTTGAGATAAGTTCCGGTCAGTGCCACGTGCCTGTATTCATCTTCGGCCTGATTAACATTGGCCCAGTCATCACGCCCAGGCGCTGCAACGGGTTCTGCATGCACACGAGCATCGACACGCGCAATGAGATCCAGCTTCCATTGCAACCGTTCTATCTGCCAAATTCCCAGACCAAGAAACAAGGCGAAGAAACCGAGAGCCAGAACTGACAAAAAGCCGAGAAATATGCGCGACTTCTTTGTGTGAGGGGCTTCATTCGTTTCAGCCGGGGCGGACATGGCAGTTTCCTGATCTTGGGAGGGACAAGTTGCCCTGAGATACCCCTGATGTCGCAATTAAGAAAGAGCAGTGACCGGCAAAAGAACGTGATTGGAGTATTTCCAGCGAAAACACGAGAGATAATCAGCCAGAGCATATCCCGAAAAGTGGGAACCGGTTTTCGAAAAAGATGTGCTTAAAAACAAAAGATAGATCATTTCGAATGGTTCAACTTAATCCAGAAATGCTCTACTGCATAATTCCTTAAACTTGAATCAGTTTAAGGTAAAATTATGCAGCAAATTTAATCTGTTAGAGCGACCTTTGTGCGCCCAAGAGGGCGCACGGCGCTCTAGTTGAGCCAAAAGATGGCGTCACTCAAAAAAACAGCGCCGAATGTCCTCTGAACAGACATGGCGCTGACACGTATAGGTTGGGTTATGCGCTTTTATGAACTCTACGTCTGCGATGCGAATAACCGCCTTTGGAAAGACGCAAGACATTGCAAACCTGTGTCCGATCTTCGGACGGCTTTTCCATTTGTGATTTTACGCTTTGCAATACCTGCTGCGAGACCACTCGATCTCTGTCGCTAGGTCCAACAATTATGCTTCTCATCGATCATTCTCCCTGTTTTTGGGGCGGCGGCAGCTTTGAAAGCCACACCGACCAGTAGTCAAGAATGTACGAATAAACCGATTATTAACCTAAATGGATAACTTGACAAGCACCGTTTTACAACCCTGCGTAAGCCTTTGGCCATACGCATGAAAAAGCCGGACCGCTCTCGCGACCCGGCTTTTTGAAGCTCAAATTTCTGTCAATTAATCGCGATTGCCGCTCAGAATTTCACGCTTGCCCACATGATTGGCAGCACCAACCAGGCCTTCCTGTTCCATACGTTCAACGAGTGAGGCAGCGCGGTTATAACCGATACCCAATCGGCGCTGGATATAGGAAGTGGAGCATTTCTTGTCGCGCATCACAACCTTGACGGCCTGTTCGTAAACATCGTCGCTATCTTCCGAGCCCATTGCAGAGCTGTCAAAAACGGCCGTGTCCTGTCCGGTGTCGTCATCGTCTTCATCTTCGGTCACGGTCGCCAGATAGTCTGGGCGTCCCTGTTCTTTGAGATGATTGACGACCTTTTCGACTTCCTCATCGGAAACGAACGGTCCATGAACACGGACGATACGACCGCCACCGGCCATATGCAGCATGTCACCCTGACCGAGAAGCTGCTCTGCTCCCATTTCACCGAGGATCGTACGGCTGTCGATCTTGGATGTGACCTGGAATGAAATGCGGGTCGGGAAGTTCGCCTTGATCGTGCCGGTGATGACATCAACGGAAGGACGCTGGGTTGCCATGATGAGATGAATACCGGCAGCACGAGCCATCTGTGCGAGACGCTGAACAGCACCTTCTATGTCCTTGCCGGCAACCATCATCAGATCGGCCATTTCGTCGATAATTACGACAATATATGGCATTGGCGTCAGATCGAGCTCTTCCTGAACGTAAGTTGGCTCGCCTGTTTCCTTGTCAAAGCCCGACTGCACCGTGCACATCACGGTTTCGCCCTTGCCCTTGGCGGATGCTGCACGCTGATTGAAGCCCTCAATATTGCGAACACCGAGACGCGCCATCTTGCGGTAACGATCTTCCATTTCGCGCACGGCCCATTTGAGAGCCACAACGGCCTTCTTCGGGTCGGTAACGACAGGTGTCAGCAGGTGCGGGATACCATCATAGATAGAGAGTTCCAGCATCTTGGGGTCAACCATGATCAGGCGGCATTCTTCCGGCTTGAAGCGGTAGAGCAGCGACAGAATCATCGTGTTGATGGCAACTGACTTACCAGAGCCGGTTGTGCCAGCAACGAGCAGGTGAGGCATTTTCGCCAGTTCGGCAATGATCGGCTCACCACCGATGCCTTTGCCCAAGCAAAGCGGCAGACGATAATTCGAAGATTCGAACGTGCGGGAGTCGATCATTTCGCGCAGGTAAACAGTTTCGCGGTTGGCATTCGGTAGTTCGATGCCGATGACATTGCGACCTGGAACGACCGCGACGCGAGCAGACAATGCCGACATGGAGCGGGCAATATCATCCGCAAGTCCGATGACACGAGAAGATTTTACACCCGGTGCAGGTTCGAATTCATAGAGCGTGACGACAGGGCCGGGACGAACATGGATGATCTCGCCACGAACGCCAAAATCTTCCAGCACGCTTTCAAGCAAGCCAGCGCTACGCTCCAGCATTTCCTGCGTAATTACGTTGCCCTCAAGCGAAGGCGGCTCCTGAAGCAGATCACGTGGCGGAAATTCATAGTCGCCATGCATGACGACGGCTTCTGTCCGGGGGAGGGGCTGAGGCTGATAAAGTGCAATAGAAGGCGCAGCTTTTGCAGGAGCGGCAACGGGTGCTGGCTCTGCTACTTCTTCGACAATCGGGTCTTCGGCGACACTGAGGACCGCTTCCGCTTTGATCACTTCTTCAGCAACCGCGACGACTTGCTCAACCTTCGGTGCGTTGGCTACAACTGGACGTGATGCCACTGCTTCAACCTGAACAGCGACGGGTTCAGGCACGACAGGAGCCTCAATCTTTACCTCTGCAACAGGTGCAACAACAGGCTGTGGTGCAGGTTCGGCCACGACTGGCTGCGCGACGGCTGCAACCAGCACCTCTTCAGTTTTCTGCTTGTTCCACTCGACAGTACGGAACTGGGAAATGATGGATTCAACTGTGGGAGCAGGGCGCTTTGGTGCCTCTGGAACGACTGAGACAACGGGCTGCACCGGTGCTGAATCGAAGTCAAAGCTTTCCCAGAATGCAAAATCCGACAGGAGTGCGAATGCCGAAACATTTGCATTGCTGACTGAGCTGACTGAGCTGACTGGGCTGACCGGTTCAACGTCCAGCGTCACAGCGGCCTGTACTGGTGGTGCAACTTCAACCGTCTGTACGACGGGTGCGACTGGAGCCGCTATTACTACAGGCGGAACAGGCGCTATGGGCGAGCGGACCATATTCTGTGATACTGACTGCTGGAGAGCCGCGACAGCCATTGGCTGGGCTTCTGCGGCTTCCGCAACTTCAGTAGAAGACGCTTCCGGCGCGACAGCCTTCGCACGACCATTGATGTCTGGGAGATCTTCACCACGACGCCGAACGAGTTCAACCTCAGGCGTACGGGTAAAGCGAACATTGGCACCCAGCGCAAAATGCGCTTTCCATGCTCCGTCCGAATCCGGTGAATGCGCACCCAACGGGTCGCGTGGTGGCTTCTGCTCTGAAGCAGATTCAGCACGATTGCCATCAGTATGGGGAAGATTTTCTCTCAAATTACGCATGATACCTGAACCATAGATATGTCGCCCGAATGAGCCTTAGTAATAAAAAATGAAGGTTAACAACCCCCTTCACAATTCACTCAAAACTGACAAATTTCTTGGATCAGGCAAACAATCATTGGAGCTGGAAAAAGCCTTATTATCTGATATTATCATATATAATCAATGCTATATTACGTAATATTAATTCCAAATATTAAAACCATAGCGCCCCACTGTAAGGTTTACAGCCTCCGCTGCGATTACATGCGTGCCCCGCTACGAGACTCAGTGAGAAGCCACTTCTTCGAGTCGTGCGCCAGTGAGCAACGACTGCCTCGGTTAGGAATGCCGAAGCAGAAATCAATTTCTGCACCGAAGCCCTTTAAGAGTGTCCTGAAAGCCGCACCCGTGGGTTACTTATGCTCACTTTAAGCAAAAGTCTGGATTTTTCACTGAACTCTCATTGACAGATGCCATTCGGAGGCGCAGCAAAAGCACCGTAGAATTTCGGCCGGAAAGAGGGGATCAGCGCGGCATGAAAGTTACTATCGAACAAACGCTCGATCAGGCCGGAGCCGGCCGCTTCCAGCGCAACCTTCTCGGTGTATTTGGACTGGTGTGGGCAGCAGATGCCATGCAGGTACTTGCGGTGGGCTTCACCGCCGCGTCAATCGCCATGACCTTTGGCCTGACTGTACCGCAAGCCTTGCAGACAGGAACATTGTTCTTTCTGGGCATGTTGATCGGTGCCGCTCTCTTTGGCAGGCTCGCTGATAAATATGGCCGTCGCCGTGTGCTTTTGATTACAGTTGCCTGCGATGCCGTATTCGGCCTGCTCTCGGCTTTCTCTCCCAATTTTGCCATTCTGCTCGGACTGCGCTTTCTGACGGGGATTGCTGTTGGCGGCACGCTGCCTGTCGATTATGCGATGATGGCAGAATTCCTTCCCTCCAAGAACCGCGGCCGCTGGCTGGTGATGCTTGAAGGTTTCTGGGCCGTTGGCACCGTGATCATTGCGCTGGCTGCATGGGCTGCTAGCCTCGCAGGCGTTGCCGATGCATGGCGTTATATCTTTGTAGTGACTGCTGCTCCTGCTTTGATTGGGATCTGGCTGCGCTTCTGGGTGCCGGAATCGCCAATGCATCTGCTCAAGACAGGCCAGACCAAAGAAGCCAAGGCTGTCATGAACCGCGTTCTGCGCAAGAACGGTAAGCCTGAACTGCCGCCCAAGGCAATGCTTGAAGCGCCGCTTATGGTGACCAACGAGAGGCTGTTATCGCCTAATTTACGGCAGCGGACGCTGACCACTCTGGCGATCTGGTTTCTGGTATCAGTCTCTTATTACGGCATTTTCACGTGGATACCGGCGAAGCTTGCCGGTGATGGTTTCGGCTTCGTGCGCGGATATGGCTTTCTGGTTATCGTCGCTCTGGCGCAATTGCCTGGCTATGCGCTCGCAGCCTATGGTGTTGAAGCATGGGGGCGCAAGAAGACGCTGATCGGCTTCCTCTTCATCAGCGCGGCTGCCTGTGCGCTCTTCACGGTTGCGGGAAGCTCTGCTCTGGTTGGCGCGTCTATTCTGATCATGAGTTTTGCTCTGCTTGGCACATGGGGCGCACTCTATGCCTTCACACCTGAGCTTTACCCAACGGCCTTGCGCGCAAGCGGAATGGGAGCGGCAGGCGCTATGGCTCGTCTTGGTGGTCTGCTCGCGCCGTCTGCCCTCGCTCTGGTCATCAGCCAAAGCTTCAATATGGCCGTAGCAATGTTTGCTGGACTGCTGGCATTGGCCGGGATCATCGCGTTTTTCATCAATGTGGAAACACGTGACAAGGCGCTCAACTGATAAATGATGGCCCGGACTTCAGATGTGAAATCCGGGCTTCTAGTAAACTATTTTCTTAATTAGATAGTTTTATCCATTGTTTTTTATATGATTTATACACTTCAACATTAGCTGGATATCGCTGATTATGCAGTATTGGACTCACTGCGCCCGCCAATAATCCCGCACCGGATGCTGTGCCGGTCGTGCCAGAAACCGCAATCACATCACGCCCTGAAAATCCGGCCAAAGCGGCGAGATAGAAACTATTTGCAGCAAATGGCCCCTCGACAATAATCGGCCCGTCCGCGCCCAAAAGTTCCAGGCATGCTTGCGTCATCAACCCGGCATAAAGACAGGCGGCAACATAACGCTCTTCCGAGCTGACATTCTCCGTATTAACCCAACGCAGACTGGTGTCAGGATAAGGCCCGCAGCCCGGAACCGCAGACGGCAGCGCCATGATACTGCGCTTCAGAACCTCGTCGAGTATTCTGACACCCTCCTGCAATGAAGGTGCCTTCAGCCCGTCGGTCATCAGGTCAAATTCCCGCCCACCCATATAGCGTGCAGAAGGAACGGCGCGTCCATAGGCGTCGACATTGGCCAGTGCATCACGCTTCGGATTAAGCCCGTTAAGATCGCCACCCACTGCAAAGCTCACCACCCATGTCCCGGTTGAGACGACTGAGAACGGCGGCTCGCGGCCCATGAGATGTGACAGCAGCGATGCATTGGAATCATGGATTCCACAGTGAACCTGCACGGGTTCAGACAGGCCGATTTCGTCAGCGAGTGCCGGGGTCAACGTTCCGAGCGCATCGAATGCGGAGCGCAAAGGGGGAAACTTGCCTTCAAGGCCCAGCGTTTCGACCAGCGATGAGTAGGTACCGCTTTTCGGAAGCCACAGATCAGTGTGACAACCAAGCGATGTCACTTCTACAGAGGCAATGCCGGTAAGCCGATATGCCCAATATTGTGGGTAGGTCAGAATGGTGTGCACATCGGCGAAATTATCTGGAAATTCGGTTTTCAGGTAATGAAGTTGCGCACCGATATTCAGCCCCAGCGATAATGTCGGTGAGAACGTTTCTTCAAAACGAGGCTTTATACGAGCATAAGCTGCGCGAATTTCAGGCCCAAAATCATGCTCATAGTCGAGCACCAGCATAGCAAGTTCGCCGTTCTCATCAAGCAGGACAGCACTGGCACCATGGGTTGTAATTGATATGGTGTCAAAACCCGGCTCTTTCGCAAATGCTTTCAGGCTCTGGATGAAAAACTTCCATAGGGCCTCAATGTCGTAATGCGGATAGGGGCCATCGCGCCGTACAATGTTCGGCGTACGACGAACTGCAATCTCTTCACCCGTTTCTGCGTTGAGAAGAACGGCCTTGGCATTGGTTTTGCCGATATCGAGAATGGCAATACGCTTCATGACATATGAAATACAAGCTTGAGGTCGGGGGCAATTGGCGAGTTATCTGGATTGGTTTCCATGATGTCCGCCATATGCGCCCACCACTTTTTCATCACAGGATGATCAGGCAGAGCTGCCATGCCATGCGACCTCAAACGCGTCAGCACACCAAACAGAATATGCGTTTCCTCATCCAGCCATATTGAATAATCAGACACTCCTGCCTCATGCAGAAGATCAACAAGTTCGGGCCAGATTTCATCATGGCGACGACGATACTCAGCCTCCATACCGGGATGAAGCTGCATCCGGAAAGCATAGCGCTCAGTCGTCATGCTCTGTGCCTCGCCTTGAACTTTCGGCCAAGGATTGGAAGTGAAATGGTAATGATCAGCAGAAGGCCAATGAAGATTGACATCACAATGCCGGGCACATTGAGTAGCCCAAGCCCGAAGGTCACAAGCCCCATAACGAAAGCAGCAATCACCACGCCAATTATGCTGCCAGCTCCGCCAAGGATCGACACACCACCCAGCACCACCATTGTCACAACCTCAAGTTCCCATCCCTGCGCGATCGATGGGCGAGTGGAGCCAAGGCGAGAGGTAAGACAGACAGCTGCAATGCCACTCATGATGCCGGTCAGCAAAAACAGGGTGAATTTCATACGCTCTACCGGAATTCCGGAAAACCGTGCTGCGAATTCATTGTTGCCAATGGCATAGACCCGGCGACCAAAGCTTGTGCAGTGGAGCAGAACGCCGAAAATGATGGCGACGACGATAAACAGCACAAATTCAAAAGAGAATACCCAGAAGACATAGCCCTGTCCGAAATAGGCGAAGCTTGCCGGATAGCCGCCATAGGCTTTATCGCCAAGCACAATATAGGAAAGGCCGCGAAAGAGGCTCATCGTGCCGATGGTGACGACAATGGAGGGGAGTTTCAGCCCGGCAACAAGACCACCATTGATCGCTCCACAGACAAGGCCTGTGCCAATACCGATGAGGACCAAGCCGGGGGTGCCGACGCCTGCTTGCGCTGCCGCCCCCATCGCTGTGGATGCCAGTGCAATAATGGCCGCTACCGACAGATCAATCTCACCGGAGATGATCAAGAGCGTCATGGCAAAGGCGATGAGTGCTTTTTCCGTAAAATTGAATGTTGCATCCGACAAGTTCCACGCGTTCAGGAAAAACGGCGAGGCAAAGGCATTCGCAATGAAAATTGCAATTGCGACGCCTAGCAGCAGCATTTCCCAGCTTGCGAACAGGCGGGTATAGGAAGTTCCCAGCCGATCAGGGATTTGGCGGCGTTCGGTTATATCGCTCACGCGGCGGGCTCCTCATAAGTCTTTGCAGCTTTCTCACGCAGAATGATGCGTCCGCCGCGCTTTTCCTGTCGGGCATTGAAGATCACCGCTGCGATGATCACCGCGCCAGAAATTGCCATCTGCCAGAAAGGAGAAATGTCGATGACGGGCAGGGCATTCTTGATTACGCCCAGAAACAAAGCGCCGAGCACCGCACCAACTGCCGTTCCAATGCCACCCACAATGGAAATACCGCCAATGACACACGCGGCGACACTGTCAAGTTCGAACCCATTGGCGATATCGACATAGGCAACCGCATAGCGCGATACCCAAAGATAACCGCACAGCCCAGCCAGTGAACCAGAGAGCACGAAGGCCAGAAAGCGAGTGCGCCCCACGTCAATTCCTGCATAGACTGCTGCTGTGGGATTGCCGCCGGAGGCATAAAGCGCGCGACCGAAGAAACTACGCGTTAACAGCACAAAGACCAGCGCAACAATTACAATAGCCGTCCAGCCAAGCAGAGGCAGGCCGAGGAAAATCGTGCGCGGCGTATTCAGAAACGGTGCCGTCATCTGATGAGCATTCACCCATGCCCCCCCAGAAAGCACAAATGCCATGCCGCGATAGATGGTGAGAGTGCCGAGCGTGACCACAATCGCCGGGATATCAAGCTTCCAGACAAGAATACCATTGATCGCGCCAAGAGCCGCACCGATACCAATCGCCGCTATGATCAAGAAGAATAGCGGGATATCCGGGAAGGTCGCATTAAGCATCGCTACGGCCATACCGGTAAAAGCGAGGTTGGCTGCGACGGAAAGATCAATGGACTTGGTGAGGATTACGGACATCTGACCCAAAGCCAGAATGATCAGGATCGATGTATCATTAAAGATATTTGCAAGATTGCCCGGCGACGCGAAGCCCGGTGCGCGCAACGAAAACAGCCCGATCATAATCGCGATGATAACAAAGAGCAGGAGTTCACGCTGTTTGAGAAGCTGCTTCATATTCATTCCGCATTCCCCGTAGCAGCACGCACCAGCACTTCTGCATCAAGCCCTGCGCGATCAAAAATACCTTCCATCAAGCCTTCGCGCATGACCATGACACGATCCGACATTCCAATGATTTCAGGTAGTTCTGATGAAATCATGATAATGCTGAGCCCTTCGGCAGCGAGCTCACTGATAAATTCATGAACGGCGGCTTTGGAGCCGATATCGATGCCTTTGGTCGGCTCATCGAGAATGATGACCTTAGGATTGGTCGCAAGCCATTTGCCAATAACGACCTTCTGTTGATTGCCACCGGAAAGCGTTCCGACAGGTACGGATAATGCTGCGGCACGCAGATCAAAACGCTCGGCATATTTACGCGCGAGCTTGAACTCTTCCGCCATGCGCAGAAACCCATTGCGCGAGGTGCGTCCGAGCGAGGGCAGGGAGACGTTCTGGAAAATTGGCATTTGCAAAACTGCGCCATGCCGCCCGCGTTCTTCAGGCACATAGACAATGCCGTGCGCAATGGCTTCGCCGGAGCGGCGTATTTTGATTTCTTTGCCTTCTAAGGTTACGCGTCCCTCAGATGGTGTTGTCATGCCAAACAATGATTGTGCAAACTCCGAGCGACCTGCACCGACAAGCCCATAAATGCCAAGGATTTCGCCGCGCCTAAGATCGAAAGAAATGTCGCGAAACTCGGTCGGATGCGAATAATTCACTACGCTGAGAACTGTGTCGCCAAGCCCAACGTCCTGCTTGGGAAAAGCTTTGTCCACGGAACGTCCAACCATCAGCCGGACGATTTCTTTCTCATTCATTTCAGAGAGAAGTCCGTGCCCAACTGCACAACCATCGCGGAACACCGCATAATGATCGGCAATTTCATAAACTTCATCAAACTTGTGGCTGATGAACAGGATCGCTTTGCCTTGCGCCTTCAAGCGCTCGACGATCCGAAAAAGATCGTCGACCTCCTTGCGCGAAAGTGCTGCCGTTGGCTCGTCCATGATAACAATTTGAGCATCAACGGACAGTGCACGTGCGATGGCCACCAGATGTCGTTGTGCAATCGAAAGCTCTTTGAGCTTGATGCGGGCATCCACAGTGATTTCAAGTGAGGAGAGCAGGGCCTGTGCCCGCGCATAAACGGCAGTCCAGTTCACAAAACCAAGTTTTGTACGCGGCGAATGACCAAGATAGATATTTTCACCGACAGATAATTCGTCGAAAAGTACTGTCTCCTGATGAATTGCTGTAACGCCCGCATTGGTCGCATCCTGCGCGGTCGCAAAATGCAATGCTTTGCCGTCGATAAGGATTTCGCCTTCATCAGGCTGATAGATCCCGGTCAGGATTTTAACGAGGGTGGATTTGCCTGCACCATTTTCGCCAATCAGTGCAGTTACCTTGCCGGGGTAAAGCGCAATATTGACATTATCTAGCGCGCGGACGCCAGGAAATGTCTTGGCGATGCCGCGCATTTCCAGCAACGGTTGAACTGTTCCGTCAGCAGGCCCCGCAGACAAGGTCGATTGCCCGCTTTTTTGCAAAGCTGCATTCATCAGAAATACCTGAAATAAATTCGGAAGATGATGGCGATGTCAGGTGCTGCCTGACACCGCCAACCTCAATCAAGTTTCAATCTGAAATCAGAAGACCTTGGAGAACGCGTCGATGTTCGAAGCATCATAAACGAACGGATCGCTCATCGCCGCTTCACCGTTTTCGCCAATCTTGATCTTGCCCATGCGGCCAGCTTCGATTTCCGAGCCAGGCTTGCCATCTGCATCACCCTTTACGAGGTGATAGGCAATCTGCGTTGCAGAATAGCCAAGATCAATCGGGTTCCAGATCGCAAATTCCTTGGTCGCACCCGATTTGATGGCGCCGGCCATTTCAGATGGAAGGCCAAGGCCGGTCACGTAAACATCGCCGATCTTGCCTGCGTCTTTGACTGCCTGCGAGGCTGCAAGCACGCCAACGGTGGTCGGCGCGACAATCACCTTCACATTTGGATTGGAGGTGAGGAGGCCCTGCGCTTCGCGATAGCTCTTGTCGGCAAGGTCATCACCATAAACGGTGGTTACGAGATTGAGGCCCGGAAAATCCTTGAGCTGCTTCTTCATCTCGTCAATCCAGATATTCTGGTTTGTCGAGGTGGTCGTTGCTGACAGGATTGCGAAGTCACCTTTGCCATCTGGCAGATGGTGTGCCGCAAGCGTCAGGCACATCTTGCCGATCAGATCATTGGACGACGGATTAAGATGAACAATGCGACCTTCGGCAGCGACACCGGAATCCCATGAGATAACCTTGATGCCACGCTGTGCTGCTTTTTTAAGAGCTGGCACCACTGCATCCGGATCGTTTGCCGAGATGGCAATTGCATCGACACCCTGAGCGATCAACGAATTGATGACTTCGATCTGGCCTTCGGCTGTGGTTGTTGTCGGGCCTGTGTAGATGACCTCAACGCCGCCAAGTTCCTTGGCGGCTTCCTGTGCGCCTTTATTGGCAGCTTCGAAAAAGCCATTGCCAAGCGATTTGGCAACAAGTGCGATCTTCATGTCGGCAGCCTGTGCAGCTGTCGCCATGAAGGCAACAGCCAATGCTGTACTCATTGCCAGTTTCTTGAAAAGTTTCATGTCCTATTCCTCCCGATTAAGAACATTAAGATTGATAAATCCGGTTCAGGCTACTTCCGTGGTTTCCCCCCGTTCGCTGCCTTTACCGGCATTCGCAGAAACCTGAGCCACGATGAGCTTGATGCCTGCATTTTCCACCATCCGCCGCGCCTCGTCCGAAATGCCGTCATCAGTAATCAGTGTGCTGATACGGTCGAGAGGACAGAGAATAAGACTGGAGCGACGGGTGAATTTCGATGAATCAACCATCAGAACAATATCGTCTGCCTGGCCCATCAGTTTTTGTTCGCTTTGAATAATCAGTGCGTCCGATTCCATCACGCCGAGAGGGCTGACGCCCTGACAGCCCATGAACATACGCCGACCGTAGAAATTACGGATCACGTCATTGTCGAAGGGCGACAGAATAAGGCTCTGATCGCGATAAATAGCGCCGCCGGGCACGATAACTGTGCTTTTGGATTGGCGCAGAAGATGTTCCGCAATTGCAAAGGAATTGGTCAGCACCTGTAGTCGACGTGCGGCGAGATAATGCACCATCTGAAAAGTGGTCGAACCACCATTGATGATGATGCTGTCACCTTCCTCACAAAGCGACACAGCCTCGCGAGCGATTGCGCGCTTGCGGTCGGTGTTTTCCGTTTCCGATACTTTAAATGGCCGGCCAGCAAGACTACCAAGCTGCGGTGGATGAATGGCTTCCGCGCCACCACGTACCCGCTTGATACGGCCTTGCATATGAAGCGATGCAATGTCGCGCCGAAGAGTCGCCTCGGACGCCTCCGTCAATTCCACCAGATCCTGAATGGTGATCACCGGCTTTTCCTGAACTGCGCTCAGGATAATACGGTGGCGCTCTCTTTCGTGCATAGCTCCTCCTACTTTCTTGTATCAAACATAAATACGCTCAGTGTCAATCATAAACAATCACATCCATGCAAAATAAGAACAGTATTGCGTACTTTTGATCATTTATGATTGACATTAATTTGCACATTACGCCATATCTGTCGCCAACATGATCGTTTGTGCGCGAAAAAGAAAGTGCGCAATCAGGTCTTCACCATAAAACGGGAGGATGACATGGTGGCCCAAAGCAGGCTTTTGGATAACCGCTGGGATGATGCCAAGGCAGCGAAGCTGGATGAGCAGGGCAAATTGCTTTATCGCTCAAATCTCCTTGGCTCCGACAAGCGCATCACCAATTATGGTGGCGGCAATACGTCTGCAAAGGTTGAGGAAATTGATCCGCTGACAGGCCAGAAGGTTCAGGTTCTCTGGGTCAAAGGGTCCGGCGGCGATGTTGGCACGATCAAGCTTGATGGCTTTGCCACGCTTTATCAGGACAAGCTTGATGCACTGAAGGGTATTTACAAGGGTGTAGAAGATGAAGACCGCATGGTCGGATTCCTTCCGCACTGCACCTTCAACCTCAATCCACGCGCCGCTTCCATCGATACGCCACTGCATGGTTTCGTACCATTCACCCATGTCGATCACATGCATCCGGACGCGATCATCGCGATCGCCGCGTCTAAGAACTCTCGCGAACTGACGGCCGAGATATTTGGCAACGATATTGGTTGGCTTCCTTGGCGCCGACCGGGCTTTCAGCTTGGCCTTGACCTCGAAGCATTCGTGAAGTCAAATCCGAAGGCAAAGGGCGTAGTCCTTGAAAGTCATGGACTTTTCACCTGGGATAATGATGCAAAAACCTGCTACGAAACAACCCTTGCTATCATCAACAAAGCTATAGAATGGCTTGATCAGAGGACGGATGGCAAAGCCGCTTTTGGCGGAGCAGTCGCGCAAAGCCTCGACGCAGCGGAGCGTCGCGCCATCGCAGCGCGTCTTATGCCTGAGATTCGTGGTTTCATAGGAAACAGCGAGCGCAAACTTGGTCATTTCGACGATCAGAATGCCGTACTTGAATTCGTAAATGCGAAAGAGCTTCAGCCGCTAGCGCGTCTTGGCACATCCTGCCCGGATCACTTCCTGCGCACAAAAATTCGTCCCCTGGTAATCGATTTTAACCCAGCCAAGCCTGATGTGGATCGTGTTGTTGACGGACTGGAAGCCGCATTGGAAGCCTATCGCGCTGATTACACGCGCTATTATGAGAGCTGCAAGCGCGATAATTCGCCCAAAATGCGCGATCCAAACCCGGTAATTTTCCTGATCCCCGGCGTTGGAATGCTGTCATTTGCCCGCGACAAGGCCACCGCACGCATAGCCGGTGAGTTCTATGTCAACGCGATCAATGTCATGCGCGGCGCATCCGCTGTGTCGGAATATCAGGGCTTGCCGGAGCAAGAAGCCTTCGACATCGAATATTGGTTGCTTGAGGAAGCAAAACTCCAGCGAATGCCAAAGCCAAAAAGCCTTGCGGGGCGTATTGCTCTCATCACCGGTGGAGCAGGTGGCATCGGTTACGCGACCGCAGAACGCCTTGCAGGAGAGGGTGCTTGCGTGGTTTTGGCGGATATTGATGCAGGATCGCTCAAATCCGCTCATGATAATCTATCGAAACGCTTCGGCTCGGATCAGGTGCGCAGCGTGGAGCTGAATGTGACGGATGAAAAGGCCGTGATAAGCGCTTTCACTGAAGCAAGCGTTGAACTCGGCGGTATCGACATTCTGGTGTCCAATGCCGGCATTGCATCCTCGGCACCAGTCGAGGCGACAGAGCTCTCGATGTGGAATCGCAATATCGATATTCTGGCAACGGGCTATTTCCTCGTCTCGCGCGAGGCTTTCCGGCTGTTCCGCCGCCAGAAAATCGGTGGCAATGTTGTTTTCGTAGCATCCAAAAACGGTCTTGCCGCGTCACCCAGTGCATCTGCCTATTGCACGGCGAAGGCTGCCGAAATTCATCTGGCACGTTGTCTGGCGCTTGAAGGCGCGGAGGCTGGTATCCGGGTTAATGTCGTCAATCCTGATGCCGTCTTGCGCGGCTCGAAAATCTGGGACGGTGAGTGGCGTGAGCAACGTGCGGCATCCTCCAAGATCGACGTTACCGAACTTGAAGAGCATTACCGCAAGCGCTCACTGTTGAAGCTCAATGTGCTGCCAGAAGATATCGCAGAAGCCATCTACTTCCTTTCAAGCGACGCTTCAGCCAAGTCGACTGGCAACATCATCAATGTTGACGCAGGCAACCAGCAAAGCTTTCCGCGCTGATAATTGAAAGGTGGGTGAGGCGATCTTGCCTTCCTGCCTTTTATCCAAGAAATTGAGGGCATTCTGGGAGGAACCATGTCCGAACAACGTATTGCAGCAGATTTCATTGCTGAGCATAATTCCGGTTACGAAGGCGCTTTGAAGAGTGATTATCAAGCGCTTGGCGAACAACTTGCTCGTCGCGGCATTGAAATCGAAAAGATCACCGAAAAAGTCGCGAAGTATTTTGTTGCCGTGCCGTCATGGGGTACGGGAACCGGCGGCACACGCTTCGGTCGTTTTCCGTGGCGCGGTGAACCACGCGGTATTTTTGACAAACTCAATGATTGCGCCGTCATCAACGAACTCTCTTGCGCAACACCGAATGTTTCGCTGCATATTCCATGGGATAAGGCCGATCCGAAGAAGCTGGTGGCACATGCTGCTGCCTTGGGGTTGGGCTTTGATGCGATGAATTCCAATACGTTTGCGGATTCCGCCGATCAGCAGCATTCTTATAAATACGGCTCGCTCACGCATGTGGACGCGGCAGTCCGCGCGCAGGCCGTTGAACACAATATTGAGTGCATCGAAATTGGAAATGCGATCGGTTCAAAGGCGCTGACGGTTTGGCTTAGTGATGGCTCAAACTTCCCGGGCCAGCAGAACTTCACCCGCGCTTTTGAGCGCTATCTGCATTCGATGGGAGAGATTTATAAGGCGCTACCGGACGATTGGCGCTTATTCTCCGAGCATAAGATGTACGAGCCTGCCTTCTATTCGACGGTCGTGCAGGACTGGGGAACCAACTATCTCATTGCCACCACACTTGGTCCGAAAGCGCAATGTCTGGTCGATCTTGGGCACCACGCACCCAACACGAATATCGAAATGATCGTTGCGCGGCTGATGCAGTTTGGAAAACTCGGCGGCTTTCATTTCAATGACAGCAAGTATGGCGACGACGATCTCGATGCGGGATCTATCGATCCTTATCGGTTGTTCCTTGTTTTCAATGAGTTGGTTGATGCGGATTATCGCGGTGTAAAGGATTTTCATCCTGCCCACATGATCGATCAGTCGCATAATGTGACCGATCCGCTGGAAAGCCTTATCTCTTCAGCAAACGAAATCCGCCGCGCTTATGCGCAAGCACTGTTGGTAGATCGCGAGGCGCTGGAAACCTATCAGCAGGAAAACGACGCACTTATGGCGTCAGACACGCTGAAACGTGCTTATCGGACTGATGTTGAACCGATATTGGCCGAAGCGCGTCGTCGCACGGGTGGGGCAATCGAGCCGATTTCAGCTTATCGAGCGAGCGGCTACCGTGAGAAAGTTGCCAAAGAGCGCCCCGAAAGCAAAAGTGACGGTGGCGCTTTCAACTAAAACATATCGCAGTCGGGGGGGGGGCGTCCTTATAAGAACGTTCCCCGTTGCATTTCGACTATTGCGCTTTTCTGAATGTCAGATTGTAGCGATATCGCCCGAGTTGTGGGTGCTCGCCATCTTTGAGCGCCAGAATACCGTGATAGAACAGTCTTGATGGGCCGCCCCAAACGACGACATCGCCATGATGCAGCACAAGTTTGCGCACTGGATCACTGCGCTGCAAACCACCGAACTGAAATGTCGCGGGAAGGCCGAGCGAGACGGACACAATCGGATTGGTGAAATCCTTCTCGTCCTTATCCTGATGCAGAGACATCTTAGCACCAGGCTCATAGCGATTGATAAGGCAGGCATCGGGTGAGAAATCGGTATAACCCGCTTCCTGTGCGGCAGTTTCAGCGAGGCTCAGCAATGCATCCGGCATCTGAGGCCAAGGCCTGTCAGTCTCTGGATCGACTGGATTGTAACGATAGCCGCGTCGGTCTGTGACCCAACCGAATGCACCACAATTGCTCATGGCCACAGACATTCGGAAGCCGCCAGGAGTCATCATATGGCGAAAAGGCGCTTCATCGGCGACTACTCCCATCGAACTGATGATATCCTTGTCGTCCGCGAGAGCAAATCCACGTAAAAGTACGGCACCGTCTGCAAGATCTTCACGTGTTTTGAGACTGGAAAAAAGATCGTTCATGGAGCGATCTTAGCACAAAGTTTTTCCGCAACTTCCCGAAAATTGCTTTCAATTTTTGCGCCTCTTGACATTCAACAGGACTCGTAACATATAAAGTTACATGAAAAGAGATAGCAAGTTATCAGGCGTTCTGCACGTCCTCCTTCACATGGCCGAATATCAGAAGCCGGTGACTTCCGAGGTGCTCGCCAAAGCAATGGGCACCAATCCTGTTGTTGTCCGCCGTGTCATGGGCGGCCTGCGTGAGCAAGGCTATGTTCATTCCGAAAAAGGCCACGGTGGCGGTTGGGAGATTTCCTGTGATCTGTCAAAAGTCACGCTGCGCGACATCTATGATGCCATCGGAAGCCCTTCGCTCCTTGCCATGAGCAATCGTACTGAAATGCCCGGATGCATTGTTGAGCAGGCAGTTAATGCCTCGCTGAACAAAGCGTTCCAGGACGCCGAAGACCTTTTGTTGACACGCTTTGGCGAAGTGACACTCGCCATGCTGAGTGAAGACTTCCATCAACGTGCGCTCGAACGTGGCGCTACATTCGATCTGGAGACAGCGCATGACGCATCATGATGCCATCATTATCGGCGGAAGCTTTGCCGGCCTTACCGCTGCGACCTATATCGCGCGCGGCAGACGGTCTGTTCAGGTGATTGACGCAGGCAAACCCCGTAATCGGTTTGCCGAACATTCGCACGGTTTCTTCGCACAGGACGGAAGCAATCCGGCAGCAATGCTCGAAACAGCAAGGGCTCAAGTGCAGGCCTATCCCGCTGTCGCACTGACTCAGGGAAAAGCCATTGGCGGGGCCGGGGAGCTTGATGATTTTTCAATCCAGCTCGATACGGGCGAGACGGTGCACGGACGCAGGCTCATTTTTGCCTTTGGCATCTCGGACGAGCTGCCTGATGTTCCGGGGCTTGCTGAACGATGGGGCAATTCGGTTATCCATTGCCCATATTGCCATGGCTACGAATTCAGCGGAAGATAACTGGGTGTATTGAATCTTTCGCCTGTGTCTGTCCACCAAGCCATGCTGATCGCAGAATGGGGACCCACAACATTCTATCTGAATGGTAGAGATGAACCGGATGCGGCTACGCTTGCAGATCTTGAAAAACGTGGCATAAAAATTGAACCCACCAAGGTGGTCGGCTTACGAGGTGCAGGAACATCTCTGTCAGAGATCGAATTGGCTGATGGTCGCATGTCCTTTGCGGAGGCTCTGTATATTGCTCCCCGCAATCGGCTCAATAGTTCCATAGCCGAACAATTCGGCTGTGTGCTTGAAAACATGCCGCTCGGCAAGGTGATCAAGACTGACGAAATGAAAGCGACCAATGTTGCAGGAATTTATGCAGCTGGCGATGTTTCACGCGGTGCACACAGTGTTGCATGGTCTGTTTCAGATGGTGTTACCGCTGGTGTCTCGGCTCACCGATCGCTTGTATTTTAGAGTTATATTTCATTGTAAGAAAACGGGGCTAATGCCCCGTTTTCAATTGCTAATTTAGATCTATCAATCGGTTCCAAAACGTTCTTCGCTGAGTGCCGCCGCCATTAGTGCTTTGGTATAATCCTCATGCGGATTATCGAAGACCTGCTCCGTATCGCCTTGCTCTACGATCTTACCGTTCTTCATCACAATCACGTAGTCTGATACCGCACGGACCACCGCCATGTCATGGCTGATGAAGATGTAGGAAAGGCCATAATCCTTCTGCAAGTCGCGCAATAGCGTGACGATCTGCTTCTGAACCGAACGATCAAGCGCACTTGTCGGTTCATCGAGTACGATCACCTTCGGTTTAAGGATCATGGTGCGGGCAATCGCGATACGCTGACGCTGGCCACCAGAAAACTCGTGCGGATAACGATTGCGCATCGCCGGATCCATATCGACTTCCCTGAGCGCTTCACAAGCCCGGCGGTCGCGCTCTTTCGCCGACAGCTTCGGCTCATGGATCAAAAGCCCTTCGGTAATGATACGCCCCACAGTCATGCGTGGGCTCAGCGAGCCGAATGGATCCTGAAACACGAGTTGCAGTTCACGGCGCATTGGCCGCATTGCCTGCGATTCATGCGGAAGCTCTTTTCCGAGATAGGCGACCCGCCCCTCGGAAGGCAGAAGGCGCAGGATGGCACGACCAAGTGTGGACTTGCCGGAACCAGATTCACCAACGATACCGATGGTCTGGCCCTCTTTCAGGGTCAACGAAACATCGTTGACGGCTGTGAGATAGGTTGCCGCGCCAAGCCATGGCTTGTTTATGAGGAAATTGACCTTCACATTATCAGCACGGATAAGCACCGGTGCCTGATCAGGCGGTGAGAGCTTTTCGCCTTCTGGCTCAGCATCTAGCAGCATCTTTGTGTAAGGATGCTCAGGCGCGGTGAAGAGCTTGTCTGTCTCGTTGGTTTCAACCACCTCACCATAACGCATGACATAAACCCGGTCAGCAAAGCGGCGGACAATTCCAAGATCATGGGTGATGAAGACCACGGCCATGCCGAGCCGCTTTTGCAGATCTGCCAACAGGTCGAGTATCTGCGCCTGAATGGTGACGTCGAGCGCAGTCGTTGGCTCGTCGGCAATCAGCACATCCGGCTCATTGGCAAGCGCCATTGCAATCATCACGCGCTGACGCTGTCCGCCCGAAAGCTCGTATGGATAGCTGTCGATGCGGCGTTCCGGTTCTGGAATCCCAACCAGTTTAAGCAGTTCCAGAATACGTGGGCGCGCTTCCTTCTTGCTCATCCCACGATGATAACGCAGCGGTTCGGCCAGCTGATCGCCGATACGATAAAGCGGATCAAGCGAGGTCATCGGTTCCTGAAAGATCATCGTGATCTTTGCGCCGCGTATCTTGTTGAGCGCCTTATCGGTCATCCCAATCAGGTCTTGTCCGCGATAAAGCGCTTGCCCGGTTGCCTTGCCGTTCTGGGCCAACAGACCCATCATCGCCATGGTTGTCTGACTTTTACCAGAACCAGATTCACCCACGATAGCGACCGTCTCACCAGCTTTGACATCAAGATTGATGCCGCGCACAGCTTCAACTGGTCCATCATTTGTATCAAAGGTAACGCGCAGATCGCGCACGCTCAGAATGTTTTCGTTCGTCATCTCAGCGATCCTTCGGGTCAAGGCTGTCACGCAGGCCATCGCCAAGGAAATTCAGCGCAAACAGGATGATAGTGAGGGTTGCGGCAGGCCAGATTAATTGCCAGCTCGCGCCGCGCATATTCTGAGCTCCTTCCGAGATGAGAAGTCCAAGCGAGGTGAGGGGGTCCTGCACGCCGAGGCCGAGGAACGATAGAAGGCTTTCAAGCAGAATTGCCTTCGGCACCAGCAGCGTCACGAAAACGATGACCGGTCCGAGCGCGTTTGGAATAATATGTCGTGTGATGACGCCCCGCCGTGTCGCGCCGAGTGCTTCCGCCGCCTGCACGAATTCCTGCCGCTTGAGGCTCAATGTCTGCCCACGCACAATACGCGCCATATCAAGCCACTCCGTCGCGCCAATGGCGATAAAGATAATGAATATGGATCGCCCAAAGAAAACGAGCATCAAGATCACGAAGAAAATGAAAGGCAGCGAATAGAGAATATCGACAAGCCGCATCATGACATTGTCGGCACGTCCGCCAAGATAGCCTGATACTGCGCCATATCCGACGCCGAGCACCAGAGCCATTGCCGAAGCCAGCAGGCCAATGGCGAGCGACATGCGGACGCCGATGAAGATACGCGTCATCAGATCGCGCCCGAGATTGTCGGTGCCAAGTACGAAATAATTACGCGCGACATTCAGCGTCAGCTTGCCAGAAAGTCCATCTGCAGCAAGTTCGATCTTCGGATTGCTGAACAGGTCAGAACGCTGAAAATAACGCAAGACACGCTCATCAGTCGGGCGCTGTGCGGTGAAGTCAACCACGATATTATTGCCGGTCAGTTCCGGCTCGGTCGACGCATTGAGACGGGCGCGGGCAAGTTCGCGTTCCAATCCCGGCATGATGGTATCAGCACGCGGATAGGCCTCCAAACTTGGTGCTACGCGCACAAACTGCGGATAGATTTTGTCGTAAGGATGCGGGCTGACCATTGGGCCAAAAATGCCCACAAGAGCCAGCACGATGAGGACAATGGCGCTAGTAACAGCTGCCTTGTTTTTGCGCAGACGCAACCATGCATCCTGCCAAAGCGAACGGCTTTTAACAGTCGAAAGCTGCGCTGTTTCGGTCGGTACGGTCAGATCAGTCATAGCGAACCCTCGGATCAAGCCATGCATAAAGAAGGTCGACGATGAGATTGAACACCACGACAAAGACGGAAATCACAACCACAGTGCCCATAACCATCGTGTAATCGCGGCTCAAAGCACCCTGCACGAAGTAGCGGCCGATACCGGGAATACCGAAGATCGTCTCAACGACGACCGAGCCTGTGAGGAGTGCGGCAGCGGTAGGTCCAAGATAGGAAACAGCTGGCAACATCGCCGCTCGCAAGGCATGAACGCCGACGACCACGCGTGCCGGCAAACCATAAGCACGGGCTGTGCGAACATGATTGGCTCGCAGTGCTTCGATGGTTGCACCACGCACGAGACGCGCGATTACGCCAACCTGCGGCAATGCCAGGGTTAACACCGGCAATATCCAGTAAGTGATATTTGCAGAAGACCAGCCGCCTGCAGGCACCCAACCGAGAATGACGCCAAACAACAGGCTGAGAAGGGGTGCTACAACAAAATTTGGGGTGGTGATGCCGAAAGTTGCAAGCGCAACAACAAAATAATCGATGGAAGAATTCTGTTTCAGCGCTGCAATTGTACCCAGAAATGTTCCGATAACTGCCGCCAGACTAAGCGCCAGAGCACCAAGCATGATCGAAACCGGCAGACCAGAAGCGAACAGGTCGTTCACCGTAAAATCGCGACGTGTGAAGCTTGGTCCAAGATCTCCGCGAAGCAGATTGCCCAGATAAATCAGATACTGCTGAAACAGCGGCGCATCCATATTATAGGCTTTCTTGAGGTTCTCAAGAATTAGCGGGTCGATCGGACGCTCCAGATCGAAAGGCCCACCGGGCGCTAGTCTTATAAGGAAGAATGTCAACGTCACTATGATAAAAATCGTGGGTATTGCACTACCCAATCGTCGGAGCGTGTAGCCCAGCATTTTTATTTCCCTTCTTTGCCGGACCGCATTGAACCGGTCCGGCAAATCCCATTTCCGCATAATATTTAAATCGGACCCGATTTAAGAAAACTATGCAGCCTTTTAAATTTCAGAGCGTCCTTTTGTGCACTTGCGGGCGCACGGCGCTCTAAGGGTGTTCCTGTTTTTGTTCAGCCTTTTATCGACAACCAATGCGTGGCGTGCGAATTCATCAGATTGTCGTCGTAGCCTTTGACTTTGTCGGCAACCAATGCGGTTGATGAATAATAGAGCAGGGGTATAGAAGCGCCGCCTTTAAGCAATATCTTCTCAGCATCGGCGAGAATTTTTGCCCGTTCTCCGATGTCCGGCGTGATGGCTGATTTCATCATCAGCGCGTCATAGTCCTTGTTCGACCATTGTGCGTAATTGAAGTAGCTGTTGCTCGTAAAGAGCGAGAGGAATGAGTTCGGATCATTGTAATCCCCAACCCAACCATCGCGTGCTATGTCGAACATGCCTTTCTGCTCAAGATAATTGAAATAGGTCGTACCATCGGCTTCATCGAGCGTAGCGCTGATGCCAATATCTTTGAGCATGTCGGCAATCGCCGCCATCGTATTCTTATGGTTTTCTGATGTGCTGTATTTCAGAACCACCGAAAGGCTTCCGGGAGCAACGCCTGCTTCTTCAAGAAGCTTCTTTGCCTCGTCCTGTCGATCCAGAATATCCAGTTTGGCGTAATCTAACTGCGGCGCGTCTTTCACGTAATCATTGATGCCGGGCGGTACCATTGAACCAGCGGGCAGCATTGTTCCACGCCATACTTCCTGGGACAGAAAATCGCGATCAATCGTCATGCCAATAGCTTGCCTGACACGTGAGTCACGCAATTTACTGGAAGGCTCACCTTTGATGTCGATATAATAAACACCGAGCAAAGGCGCCTGACGGAAGGTTTTGCCGAAGTTCTTCTTCACATAATCCATCTGCTCAGCGGCCACATCGGAGCAGATATCCACTTCTTTCGCCTCGAACCGGCGCATGCAGCTGGAACGATCCTGAAACGGCATCCAGTTCACCTGATCGATCTGAACATTCCGAGCATCCCAGTAGCAGGGATTTTTCTTCATGACGATCTTATCGTTGGGATTGAAGCTAATAAGCTCATAAGCGCCATTGCTGATCATGTGACCCGGCTGGCTAAACTTCGATCCGAATTCCTTTACGGCCTTGGGATTGACTGGAAAACCAGTGTTATGGGTCAGCAGTTCAATGAAATATGGAGTAGGGGCGTTCAGGGCAATCTGAAGCGTCTTTTCATCCAAAGCCTTCACGCCCAACTGATCGACGAACATGTGACCGGTCGCGACTTGTTCCGCATTTTTGATCGCATAAAAGACGCTGGCATAGCCAGCTGCAGTTTTTGGGTCCATCAGGCGGCGAAAGGAGAACTCGAAGTCACCGGCCGTTACAGGATCACCATTGGACCACTTGGCATCTTCACGCATATGAAATGTGTAGGTGAGACCATCGGGCGAAATTTCCCATGAGGTGGCGGCACCCGGCACTGCTTTGCCTTTGCTGTCCTGAGCAACCAGCCCTTCGTACAGATCCTTTAAAACGCGGTCTTCCTGAACTGTGGTGGTTAGTTGTTGATCCAACGTCGATGGATCCATGTCATTTCCACGATTAAGTACGATTGCAGCTGACGAAGCGCTGCTGAGCGAAACCAGACAAACGCCTGCCAATAAAATTCCGCGAACCATCGAGAACTCCCATAAAATCTTAAAAATATCTGTCCCATAAAAAAGGACCCTCCGACCCTCCCGAGGCCGAAAGAAAAAGGGGCTGCGCCGTAAGACGCAGCCCGAACTGAAAATTTATTGCTTGAACGAAAGCCAACGGGTCTTGTGGCTGTCCATAAGATTGTCGTTCCAGCCGTCGATCTTGTCGGAAACAAGAGCCCGCGAGGAATAATAAAGGACCGGAATATTGCTCATATCATCGAGCTTGAGTTGCTCCGCTTCAGCCAGAACTTTGGCACGAGCATCGAGATCGAGAATTTTCTCAGCCTCAGCCATCTTCGCATCATATTCCGGGTTTTTCACCTTGGAATAGTTGAAGCTGACATCGCTCTGGCTGATGTAAAGGAAGTTCTGCGGATCGTTGTAATCACCGATCCAGCCAGCGCGTGCGATATCAAACGGGCCATCTTCACGCAGGAAGTTGAAGTAAGTAGCGCCTTCAATTTCGTTGAGCGATGCCTTCACGCCGATATTGCCGAGCTGGTCAGCAATCGCAGCCATTGTATTCTTGTTGTTTTCAGATGTGTTGTAGAGGAGCTCGATTGACAGCGTGTTCGGTTCAACGCCTGCCTCTTTCAGAAGCTCCTTGGCCTTGTCTTCACGATCAAGCATATCGTCGGAATAGTCGAGCTTTGGCGCATCCTTGACGTAATGATTGATACCGGGAGGTACCATCGAATAGCCCGGCAACATCGTTCCCTGCCAAACCTGACTGGCAATGAAATCACGATCGATTGCCATGGAAAGAGCCTGCCTAACGCGTGGATCTTTCAGCTTGCTATCCGCAGTCTTGCCCTTAACCGGCAGATAGTAGACGCCAAGATAAGGCGCCATATGGAATTCGTTAGCAAGATTCTTCTTCACATAATCCATCTGTTCGGCCGGAACGTCAGAGCAAATCTGAACTTCCTTGGCCTCGAAACGGCGCATGCAACTTGCACGGTCTTCAAACGGAATCCAGTTGAGCGTATCGATCTTGACCTGATCCGCTTCGTAATAATTGGGGTTCTTCTTCATGACGATCTTGTCGTTCGGCGTGAAGCTGACCAGCTCGTAAGCGCCGTTCGTCACCATTTTCCCCGGTGTCGTGAACTTGTCGCCATTTTCTTCAACGCTCTTCTGATGCAGCGGGAAACCCGTCTGGTGTGTCAGAAGCTCAAGGAAGTAAGGAGCAGGGGAGCTCAGCGTCACCTTCAGCGTGTGATCGTCAACCGCTTCGACGCCTAGTTCTTCAACCGGCTTTTTGCCACCTGCAACATCTTCAGCATTCTTGATAACAAACAGCATGCTGGCGTAGCCCGCAGCGGTCTTCGGGTCCATCAGACGACGGAAAGCGAACTGGAAATCGCCAGCTGTGACCGGATCTCCATTCGACCACTTGGCATTATCGCGTAAGTGGAAGGTGTAAGAAGTGCCATCTTCGGAAATATCCCACGACTTCGCCACACCCGGGACTGCTTCGCCATCTGCGTTCTGGATAGTCAGGCCATCGTAAAGATCACGAAGAACATTGCTTTCGGAAACAGTGGACGTGCGATGATGGTCAAGGGTTGCCGGATCGGTATCATTGCCACGATTGAGAACAGTCTCAGCCGATGCCGCTCCCATCAACGCCAGAAGACACACGCTTGTCAGTAAAGTTTTGCGAAACACGAAGAACCCCTCCTTGGTAATTTTTGAAATGGCGTGCATCTTATGGATAAGATTGGCTGTTGCAAGAGAACTTCTTAACATGCTGAATCATCTGATATTTTTAGGACGACAACGCTAATTTAGAACGAGAAAATCTGGTACGCAGTGGCCACTACAAAGCGAATTTATGCATGATGTCAGCGGCTGAATAATCATGAAAACTCCTTATTTTGCAGCACTTTTTGCACTGCCGTTGTCAGCAGTTGCATTCAATTTTGAACATACGATTCGCCTGGATTGTCACCAGTAAATTCAGGTCCGGGAAAACACCCATCGCAAGCCGAGTTTCACAGTCCATCAAAGCATCATATTGAAACTGCGGGAAATAGTTCACCCCAAGCAAATGCTGGCATTTTACAAGCCATTTATAAGCCACGCTAGTTCCATAACATACCTTATGCGATTAGAACTTACGGCTGGGGTGGGTTCTATATTAAAGTGCAACATGCCAATGAATTCATGAGCCTAAGACAGCCAAAATTACTCGGCAGTCCAACCACGATCCCATTCGGGTTCCTCGCGAAAACTATCTACGAGATAGTCGACGAGTGCGCGGACTTTGATAGCAAGATGCCGGGCTGGCGGATAAACCGCATAAATGCCCAGCGGCCTGTCTTCAAACTTAGCAAGCAACTGTTGCACCCGACCATCACGAATAGATGGGCCGGCGATGAAGGTCGGCACGTGCGCAACACCCAATCCGGCGGAAGCGGCTTGCAGACAGGCTTCACCATTAGAAAACTGTAGCCGACCAGTAATGCTGACAGGCTGGGTTTCCCCATCTGATGTCGTCAAAAAGCGCCAGACGAATGGTTCACGGAAATTCGTATCGACTATGCAACTATGCGCCGACAAATCACGAGGATGCTCAGGAGCGCCCTGCTCCTGAATATAAGCCGGTGCGGCTACCAGCACGACGCGCGCATCGCACAATCGCCTTGCTATGAGAGTACTGTCGAGCGGCTTACCTATCCTGACGCCAATATCAAAACCCTCGTCGACCAGATTAACGATGCGGTCGGAAAAACTGACATCAATCTGTATATCAGGAAATGTTTTGGCAAACTCAATTAGCACAGGCGTCAGCTGTAGCGTGCCAAATGACATGGGTGCAGTCAGCCTTATTCGTCCGGTAGGTGCGCCAGAAGCATTGCGCACGGACGCATCCAATGCATCAAAATCCTGCAACAAGCCCTTGATACGCTCATAATATGCATAGCCCACTTCGGTCGGAGATAACGCTCTGGTGGTCCGCTTTATTAGTTGAACGCCCAAAGCGGTCTCGAGCTTGGATATGAGCTTGGAGGCCTGCCCGCTGCTTGTGCCGAGGCGCTGAGCCGCCGCAGAAAAACTGCCGGTATCGAGTACCGCGACGAACATCCGCTCACTATCAAGCCGATCCATTGACTGTTTCCATTTTGGCTACTTTCTGCGTCTTCTAGCAAAAAAATAGCCAATTTTGGAAATTATTGTAGATGCGTTTGCTAATCGACTGCATTCAGATTTGTACGGGTGCCAATCCGGGCAGATCAGGACCCAGCGGCACAATTCCGGTTGGGTTGAGTGCCTTGATCGAGTAATAGCCCTGCTTGATATGATCGATGTTGACCGTTTCACGAATACCTGGAATTTCCAGTACTCGCGTAAGCCACATGCTCAATGCAGGATAATCGACCAACCGCCGCAGATTGCACTTAAACAGGCCATAATAGGCCGCGTCGAAGCGCACCAGTGTTACAAACAACCTGATATCCGTTTCCGTGAAACTATCACCGAACAAGAACGGTCCCTGGCCCGCAAGCCCGTATTCCAGCTCGTCCAGCATACCGAATACATCCCGGAATGCTTCATCATAAGCTATCTGCGTTGTTGCAAAACCGGCTCGATAGACGCCGTTATTGAGGCGCGGATAAATACGCTCGTTCAAGGCATTGATCTCAGTATGCAACTGTTCTGGATAAAGATCGATATCAGTGCGTGCGAGACTGCCGAAACCCGAATTGAGGATACGCAGAATATCTGCCGATTCATTATTGACGATGGTCTGCTTATGCTTGTCCCACAACACAGGCACGGTTGCGCGTCCGGTATAATGCGGATCAGCCTTCGTATAGATTTCATGCATGTAAGTCGCGCCGTTGAGAACGTCTCGATCTGAACCGGGATAGTCGCCAAACCGCCAGCCCTGGTTGGTCAGAGCAGGCTCGACAACAGAGACCGTGATAACGTCTTCAAGTCCCTTGAGCTTGCGTGCGATCAACGTGCGCGATGCCCATGGACAGATGAATGCAACATAAAGATGGTAGCGACCAGCTTCGGCCTTGAAACCCGCCTCGCCTGTTGGCCCAGCACTACCGTCTGGAGTGACCCAGTTTCGGAAACCCGAAATCTGGCGCACGAAACCGCCTTGTTCATCCTTGGCGTGGACCGGCTGCCAGTCCTCCATCCATTTTCCATCTACCAGCATGGTACTTTCCTTGAATGCGGGCATCAACACAGAGAGATATGCTCTCCCGCGACAATTCAATAAACGTCTGTTTGTTGCTTATTGGCCGGATGCGGCAGGTTTAACACTATAGGCGCCATTACCAGCCAGTGCCACGACGATAAGTCCCACGATCCAGAATGCTGGAAACTCCCAGCCGCCGTTAGCATTGGTGAAGAAGAAGCCAGCAGCGCCGTGAACCGTTATGATCGCTCCAAGGAGGATCGGAATAAGAGCAACGGCTGCAACACGTGGATAAATGCCGATTATCAGCGCGACGGCACCCAGCACTTCCCAAAAAATGGTGACATAGGCAAACCAACCCGGCAAGCCAAGTGATCCAAAAAATGCGGCAGTGCCCGCAGGTGTGAAGACAAAGATTTTCAGTCCGGCATGGGCGAAAAAGAGAGTGCCCAACGCAAGACGCAGAATGAAGATTGCATAGGGTGCGGTACGATTGTCGATCACGATAAGCCTCGTTTTTAGGAGTAGCGGTTGAGCGTGACCATGCCCAAAAGCCTGTGCAATGATTAGATAGGTGCTCCGAATTGAACTTCTTCCAAAATGGAAGAAATCAAAAATAGGTGCATTTGCGGGCGTTGAACCATCTTGCAGCGACCGCAAGATCGCATTAACAACAGCCTCATTCTTCTGGAGAATTGTTATGGCAGGTGGACGCCAATCTATGCCGCCGCTCAACGCGCTCGTTGTGTTCGACAGTGCTGCGCGGCTTGGCAGCTTTTCGCGTGCAGGCCTCGAACTGGGACTAACCCAGAGCGCGGTCAGTCGTCAGATTGGCAAACTCGAAGCCTTTATCGGCTCGAAACTGTTCAACCGCCTCCCCGTCGGCGTTCAGCTGACCACCATGGGTGAAAGCTACGCCTCCGACATCAGCCGTTTGCTTGGCGACTTGACGGCAGTCACCGATGGCTTGCGCGCATGGACCGGACCTCGACAGATCACAATCGCCTGCTCGCGCGGGATCGCCGATCAATGGTTTCTGTCCCGCGTTGGAATACTCAAAGAGGAAATTCCCGGTATCGAAATCCGGCTTCGCGTGACGGACGACGTCGCACATTTACGCCTGGATGAATTTGACCTCGCACTCTTCTACCGCAAGGAACGCCCTATCGGTGTCAACCTCACGGTACTGGGACGTGAAGAGGTTGTTCCCGTTTCAGCGCCTGGCACAGCCAATATCATGGAGCAGGAAGCGCCTGTTCTACTCTCGATAGAAGACACCATGCGGGAATGGCAAGGGTGGCCGGAATGGTGGCATGATGCCCGCATCTCCCCTCCTCCCGGCGCGCTGGAATGGCGGCTAGGCGACTATGGTCTCTGCGTTGCAGCAGCTACACAGGGAATTGGTATTACATTGGGCTGGACATGGCTCATCAAAGAGCAGCTTGCGGCTGGTACGCTTGTACCTGTCCACGACCACATGATGCGCTCTGATGCCTATTTTTACCTGATGCGGCCTGCCGACCGTCATCAGCGCAAAATAGTACGCGAAGTGTCCGACTGGCTGATAGCCAGCAACGGACCAGACGCGATCACATAAAGATGATGAGGCTTATTCGGCGGGCGCCATCATGGCGCGACGGCGGGCCATCACGCGAAAACGCACATAACCAACAACGGTAAAGACAAGCCACGCAATTTGCGTGATGATGGAACCCAGATTGAAGTTCCACGAAAGTGAATAGATCAGCGCAATACCGCCAAGGATATTAAGCACTGTGATGATGGCATCGTCCACCGTGTAAATGCGTAGCTGAATCAGAGCATAAGCAGAGAGATAAAAGACCGCGCCCAACAAGCCAACGATATCCGGCAAACCCATTTTGATCTCCACGATCAGCAAAAATTCAATCGCAGAAGCTACTTCTTTTGAGGAAGAATAAGCCTCCGCAGATCATTGTGGGTGCTCCTTTATTCCTGTTCGCGTAAAAGCCAAGAGGCACATTTAGCATGGGGGTATGCATAAAAGTCATACCAGAAAAACCGCTTATAACCCTTGAAAATGACGCGATGAGTGGGCTAGTCCAACCCGCAAAATCGAATTAGCTATGCATAAAATACAAGCTAAGACTTCAACAGGGGTAACGCATGACTGAGCACCGAAACGATTTTAATCTCACACGTCGCACGTTCATGACCGGCGCCGCAGGTCTTGGCCTTCTCGCTGTCACGGGCATGAGCGGCTTGATCACCTCGCCCGCCGCCGCAGCGACAGATGGCACGCCAAAGAAAGGCGGAGTGTTGAAGCTCGGCATTGGCGGCGGCAGCACCACCGACAATTTCGATCCGCGTCTTCTGAAGGATTGGGTTCCGGTCAATCAGGCTTACATGCTCATGAACGGTCTCGTTGAAATCGACGCCAACAACAAGGCGGTGCCGGAGTTGTTCGAGAGCTGGGAGCCATCGGCAGACGCCAAGGAATGGACATTCAAAATCCGTCAGGGCGTAACTTTCCACAATGGCAAGACGCTCGACGCCGACGACATCATCTATTCGATCAACCTGCATCGCGGTGAAACTGCGTCGGCTGCGCGTGCACTCGCTGCAGAATTTGCCGACGTGGCCAAAGATGGCGATGACAAGGTCAGGATCACGCTCAAAAGCGGCAATGCCGATCTGCCATACATCCTGTCCGACTACCATTTCCTGGTCGTGCCAAAGGATTGGACTGACTTCAACAAGCCAGTTGGCACCGGACCTTTCGTCTATGAACGCTTCCAGCCAGGCGTGCGCGCACGTTTCAAGCGCAATGAGAGCTACTGGAAGCCGAACACGGCCTGGGTCGATGCAGTTGAAGTCATCGTCATCAATGATGTTTCCGCCCGCACCAATGCCATGATGTCGGGTCAGGTTCACGCCATCAACCAGCTCGACTTTAAGACCGTCGATCTGTTGAAGCGCAATCCGAACCTCAACATCGTTCAGTCGGCAAGCGGCCAGCATTTCTCGTTCCTGATGGATTGCACGCAGGCGCCATTCACTGACAACAATGTCCGTCTGGCAGTCAAATACGCAATCGACCGCGAGCAGCTACTGAAAACCGCTCTGCGTGGTTATGGACGTCTGGGCAACGACAACCCGATTCCAAGCTCGGACCCGTTCTTCAATGCAGAGCTGCCGCAGCGCGCTTATGACCCTGAAAAGGCCAGGTTCCACCTCAAGCAGGCCGGTCTCGAAAAGCTGCCGCTACAGCTCGCAGCTTCCGACGCTGCCTTCACCGGGGCAGTGGATGCCGCTGCAATTTTCCGTACCGCTGCAGCAAAGTCTGGCATTGATCTCAACATCAAGCGCGAACCTGCTGACGGTTACTGGGATAACGTCTGGATGAAGGCACCGTTCTGCATGTCGTATCGCGGTGGCCGTCCGACGGCCGATCTGGCACTGTCAGTTGCCTATGCGTCGACCGCTTCGCAGAACGACACGCATTGGAAGAATGCTGATTTCGACGCCAAACTGCTTGAAGCCCGGGGTATGCTGGATCAGGCCAAGCGTAAGGAAATTTATGCTGACCTGCAGGCCATGATCAGCGATGATGGCGGCGCTTTGATCCCGATGTTTGGCGATTATCTCGATGCTACCTCCAAGAAGCTGAAGGGTGTCACAACCCATCCAATGTTCAACCTTATGGGTGCACGCCTCGCCGAAAAAGTCTGGCTGGAAGCATAATGTTCGTTCTTATCCTCAAGCGTGTAGGGCTAGGTGCCCTCACGCTACTCCTCGTGTCAGTACTGATTTTCGCCGGCACGCAGATCCTTCCCGGTGATGTTGCCTCAGCCATCCTTGGCCAGAATGCCACGCCTGAAGCACTTGCGACATTGCGAGCAAGCCTTGGTCTCGATCAGCCGCTTCTGGTGCGCTATTTCTCATGGCTTGCCGGCTTCGTGACCGGTGATCTTGGTACTTCGCTTGCTAACCAGCAGCCGGTTGCTGATCTCTTATGGCCACGTTTCTGGAACACGATGGCGCTCGCGGCCTTCGCCGCAGTCATCAGCGTTCCAATTGCGATCATTCTTGGCCTCGTCACTGCGGTAAAGCGCGGAGGCCTGTTCGACCGCATCGTCAATATCGTAGCGCTTGCTTTCGTTTCGTTGCCAGAGTACTTCCTCGGCCTGTTGCTGATCCTGTTTCTGTCGATCCGCTTCAACCTGCTGCCAAGCCTGGCCGATACCTATGAAGGCATGACATTCCTTGAATGGGTGCAGGCGACCGCCCTTCCCGCTCTGACGCTGGTTCTCGTCACTGTTGCACAGATGATGCGCATGACACGTACCGCCGTTCTATCGGTCATGGATCAGGCCTATGTCGAAACGGCATACCTCAAAGGCCTTCGCACCAAACGCGTCATAACCAGGCACGCCCTGCCGAATGCGGCGGCTCCAATCGTAAATGTGGTGGCGTTCAACGTCGCTTACCTCATCACCGGTGTGGTGCTTGTCGAAGCTGTCTTCAACTATAACGGCCTTGGCCGCTTCATGGTTGATGCCGTTTCCAAGCGTGATCTTCCGCTCGTGCAGGCTGCGGCACTCGTCTTCGGTGCGGCCTATGTCATTCTCAATATCATCGCCGATGTCGCTGCCATCGCGCTCAATCCGCGCCTGAGGCACCCACGATGACAACAATGAAAAAATCTATTCCCCTGACAGCGTGGGTTGGTCTCGCCATCGTCACCATCTGTCTTTTGATGTTCCTGTTTGGCCCGCTCATCGCACCTTATGGTCAGGAAGAAATCGTCGGCGCACCGTTTGATCCGCCATCGGCACAGTTCTGGTTCGGCCTCGATCAGAATGGCCGGGACATGCTCTCGCGTCTGCTCTTTGGTGCGCAGATGTCCATCGGCGTATCCCTGGCCGCATCGCTCCTGTCGTTTAGCGTGGGCGTGCCACTTGGTTTCCTTGCTGCCATTTTCGGCGGCTGGGTTGATACGATCCTGTCACGCATTGTCGATACCGTCATGTGCATTCCGGTGCTCATTTCGGCGCTCGTCGTCCTGCAGGCACTCGGTTCCTCATTGCCGGTTCTGATCATCACCATCGCATTGCTCGATTCCACCCGCGTATTCCGTTTGGCGCGTATCGTGGCTCAGGGCGTGAATGTGCTGGAATATGCCGAAACCGCACGTCTTCGCGGCGAAGGCCTCGGTTGGCTGATCTGGCGCGAAATTCTGCCAAACACGCTGCCGCCGCTGATCGCGGAATTCGGTCTGCGTTTCTGCTTCACCTTCCTGTTCGTTGCCGGTCTGTCGTTCCTTGGCCTTGGCATTCAGCCGCCATTTGCGGATTGGGGCGGCATGGTGAAGGACAACCAGCAGGCTATTCTCTATGGGCTTTACGCACCGCTGTTCCCTGCGGCGGCCATCGCCATTCTCACTGTTGGCGTCAACCTCGTCGTTGACTGGCTTCTGGCAGGACGCACAACAACGCAGGGAGCTGATCGATGAGTAAGGATATCGTTCTTTCCATCTCCGACCTCGTCGTCAAAGCACCAAATGGCGCAACGCTGGTTGATCATGTCGATGTGATGCTGAAGCGTGGCGAAGTGCTTGGCCTCATTGGCGAGTCCGGTGCTGGCAAATCCACCATCGGTCTGGCCGCAATGGGCTATGGTCGTGGCGGCTGCAAAATCGTTGAAGGCACCATTGTCGTTGACGATATTTCGCTGATGGACGGCACGCGCGAGACCCGTGAAAAGACGCGCGGTGCCCGTATTGCCTATGTCGCACAAAGTGCGGCGGCATCATTTAATCCGGCGCATCGTATTGGCGATCAGATCATGGAAGGACCGCTTTATCACGGCCTCATGAGCAAAGCGGAAGCCAAAGCATGGATGCTCGAACTGTTGCATACATTGCAACTGCCAGACGCTGACACCTTTGGCGATCGCTATCCCCATCAGGTTTCCGGTGGTCAGTTGCAGCGTGCCATGGTTGCCATGGCCATGTCGTGCCGTCCGGATATTCTGGTGCTGGACGAACCGACAACCGCGCTTGACGTGACAACCCAGATCGAAGTGCTTGCACTTCTGCGCAGTCTCATCCAGCGTTACAACACGGCCGCGCTCTACATCACACATGACCTTGCGGTCGTAGCCCAGATCGCCGACCGCATCATGGTTTTGCGTCATGGCAAGATGGTCGAGCTTGGTTCTGCGGAAGAAATTCTCGAAGCACCAAAGCAAGATTATACGCAGCGTCTGGTTTCCGAGCGCGAAGCCAGTATTTCAGGCGAAGGCACCGCACACAAGACCGGCGAAATCCTGCTCGAAGTAAAGAATGCGACTGCTTATTACGGTAAGAAACTCGTCCTAACCGATGTCGGCTGTTACATTCGTCGTGGTGAAACGCTCGCAGTTGTGGGTGAATCCGGCTCGGGCAAATCGACGCTTGCACGCATTATTGCCGGCCTGCCACCCCATTCGAGCGGTATCATCAATCTCGCCGGGCAACGGCTGGAAGCAAACTACAAAAAGCGTAGTCGCGAAGAACTGCGCCGCATTCAGCTCGTATACCAGCTTCCTGACGTGGCGCTGAATCCACGTCAGACCGTTGGCGAAATCATCGGTCGACCGATGAAATTCTATTTCGGTATGAATGAAGATCAGCGCGAGACCGAGGTCAAGCGTCTGCTTGAACTCATTGGTCTGCCAGCAGACTTCGCAGACCGTCTGCCGGGTGCGCTTTCGGGCGGACAAAAGCAACGTGTATGCATCGCTCGTGCGCTTGCAGCAAAACCAGATCTTATCATCTGCGATGAAGTTACCTCAGCGCTCGACCCTCTGGTCGCTGAGGAAATTCTCAGGCTCTTGCGCAAGTTGCAGGACGAGTTGCAGGTGTCATATCTCTTCATCACCCACGACCTTGGTGTCGTACGTCGGCTCGCCGATCGCACCATGGTGATGCAGAAGGGCAAAGTGGTCGAAACCGGCACCACGACGGCAATCTTCGAACCACCTTATGAGCCTTATACGGAGCAGCTCATCACATCCGTTCCGGAGCTGCGCCGCGACTGGCTGGACGACATACTCAAAGCACGTGCTGCCAGTTAAACTACCGATGCGGCGCTAATGCCGCACCGGCTCCTCTTTATTGAAATTGGAACCGATCATGACCGTCAATATCACCGAGCATCTGTGGATCACACTCAAGGATGGCACCCGTCTTGGCGCGCGCCTGTGGCTGCCTGAAGGTGCGGAGGCAAATCCTGTTCCGGCCGTGCTCGAATATATCCCATACCGCAAGCGCGATGGTACGCGTGGCCGCGACGAGCCAATGCATGGCTATTTCGCTGAGAACGGCTATGCCGCAATCCGCGTCGACATGCGCGGTACGGGTGAATCCGACGGTCATATGGCCGATGAATATATCAGCCAGGAGCAGGACGACGCACTCGAAGTCATAGCCTGGATTGCAGAACAGCCCTGGTGCAGCGGCAATGTCGGCATGATGGGCAAGAGCTGGGGCGGGTTCAACGGCCTTCAGGTCGCAGCCTGCCGTCCGCCTGCATTGAAAGCGGTCATCACTGCCTATTCGACCGATGACCGTTTCCGCGACGACATTCACTACATGGGCGGCCTGCTGCTCAATGATAATCTGTGGTGGGGCACCATCATGCTCGCCTACCAGTCGCGACCGCTCGATCCGGCGATCGTGGGTGAAGGCTGGCGCGATGCATGGATTGAACGTCTGGAGCGTCTGCCGTTCTTCCCTGCTCTCTGGCTCGAACACCAACACTACGACGAATACTGGAAGCATGGTTCGGTCTGCGAAGACTGGTCTGCAATCCAGTGCCCGGTTCTCACCATTGGCGCTTGGGCCGATAGCTATACCAATGCTGTCCCACGCCTGCTCGAAAACCTTCAGGTTCCAGCGCGCGGCATTATCGGCCCTTGGGGCCATGTCTATCCGCAGGATGGTCTTCCCGGTCCGGCAATCGGCTTTCTGCAGGAAGCTGTTCGCTGGTGGGACCAGTGGCTGAAGGGCAAAGACACCGGCATCATGGACGAGCCGAAGCTTCGCGCCTATATCTGCGACACTATCGAGCCAACCGGCTCGCGCGACTTTACCAATGGTCGCTGGGTCGGTGAAAAAAACTGGCCATCGACCGAGATCGTCCAAACGCCATTTGCGCTGGGTAGTGACTTCACGTTGGGCAAAACCGATGCAGCCAAGGGCGTACTCACAATCTCCTCGCCCAACAGCCACGGCAAGGCCGGTGGCGAATGGATGGCGACGGGTTGTCCCGGCGAACACCCAACCGATCAGCGTCTCGATGATGGCGGTTCGCTCAACTTCGACACCGCAGTTCTTAGCGAAGATCTGGAAATTCTGGGCGCGCCAGTTGCACGTCTGAAATTCACCGTCGATCAGCCGGTTGCACAGGTTTCGCTGCGTTTGAGCGACATTTTGCCGGATGGCCGCATCACTCGCGTCAGCTATCAGGTCTTCAATCTCAACCACATCAACGGCCACGACAAACCGGAAATGCTGGTGCCGGGCAAAACCTATGAAATCGCGATCAAGCTCAACGACAGTGGTTACAGCTTCAGGCAAGGCCATCGCATCCGTCTTTCGGTTGCAACCGGCTACTGGCCAATGGTCTGGCCATCACCAAAGCGCGTGACGCTGACACTCGACACAACGGCATCGGCTCTCGATCTGCCGGTGCGTCCTGCGTCTGCCATCGACACCAGTGTCGTGTTCCAGAAACCAGCGCATGGCCCTGCGACGCCAATGACCCAGCTTGATCCGGGCAGCGTGCGCCGCTGGACTGAGCAGGACCATGTCACTGGCGAAACTCTTTATGTGACAGAAGGCATTGGCGGTCTGTTCGGTGAAGGCGTATTGCGCTTTGACGACCTCGGCACGCAGTTAAGCCATAGCCTCAAGCGTGAATTGCGCATCAACGACAATGATCCGCTTTCAGCATCCTATACGCTAACGCAAGCTTATCAGATGGGCCGCGAAGGCTGGATGGTCGACATTGAAAGCACCACTAAGATGCTTTCAGATGCCGAAAATTTCTACATTTCAGGAGTTCTAACGGCAAAGGAAAATGGTGAAGCGGTGACGACACGCGAATGGAACCAGACCATCCCGCGCGATCATCTCTGATCGATTGTAAGAGAGCCAAACAAAATACCCCCGCGTTGACCGCGGGGGTATTTTTTTATCTTATACTGAAAAGCGGCTGCATTTTTACGCAGCCGCTTTTCGTTTTTATATTAATGCGAAGGCTGATCCCGCACCGCCGAAACATCGGCTGCGGAAACTGTACCAGCCTTGTTACCCCAAGCCGAACGAACAAAGGTTGCAAGCTCTGCAACTTCCTCATTCGACAAGCGGTCGGCATAACCCTGCATCACGAGACGCATTGGACGCTTTTCGGTCGAAGGCACTTCCGCACCATGCAGAATGATCGAAATCAGAGGCTTTACTTCTGAACCAGTCACCAGATCATTGCCAGCCAATTCGGGGAAGATGCCCGGAGCGCCCTTGCCCGTCACAAAGTGACACGCTGCACAGTTGTCGATGTAAAGCCGTGCGCCGACTGGCATGCTTGGAGAAGCTTCCGTCAGCATCTTTGCAGTCTCTTCACCGGCAGCATCAGCAGGCGCTGCAGGCAGTGCTGTCGGAACCTTCGCGGCAAAGTTCTGCGGAACTTCCACCGCTGCGCCATCAATACCCTTGAGGAAAGCAGCAATCGCCAGATTGTCGGCATCAGTCAGATACTGAAGCGAATGTTCAACAACCAGCCCCATTTCGCCATTTGCAGTCGAATGCATGTTACGACCAGTTGCGAGATAGGAAGCCATTTCCTCAATGGACCATTTCTGAGCTGCCGACTGTGGACCACGCAACGATGGTGCATTCCAGCCATCGACAACACCACCGGTAAGGAAGGCCTTGTCGCCAGCCTGAGTACCGTCCTGAGCCATCAGGATATTACGCGGGCTGTGACAGGCTGCGCAGTGCGCAGGACCTTCTACCAGATACTGGCCACGTTCCTGCACTTCGTTCTGACCCGCAGGTGTGAAACCAGCTTTATGGTTCAGAGCAAGCCAGTTCCATGCGCGGATACCGAAACGCATGTTGAACGGGAAACCAAGTTCGGTCTGCTGCACTTCGTTCTTTACGGGTTCCACTTCATTCATGAAGTAGTCGTAAAGCGCGCGGACGTCTTCTTCGGTCAGCTTACGATAGTTCTCGTAAGGCATGGCCGGATAAAGATGCGCTCCATCAGCACGAATGCCGTCATAAAGCGCCGCACGGAACTGGTCGAGAGTCCAGTTACCGATACCTGTTTCCTTGTCCGGGGTAATATTGGTCGTCCAGATTGTGCCCATCGGGCTTGCAATCTGACGGCCACCAGCAAAGGACTTGCCCCCTTCTGCCGTATGGCAAGCCATACAGTCGGAGGCGTACATCACATATTCGCCCTGCCCCTTCGCTGGCTTCCAGTCAGCAGCAAGCTCTTTCGTTGGCTTAGTCAGCTGAACCGGAACGAACAGGAAAGCCAGAAACGCGATAACTCCTAGAACGACCAGAGCGCCGATGATACGAAGAAAAGTTTTCATGACTATTCTCCTCAAACCAGCGGACGTGGATTGGACAGATACTGCGTGCGGATCGCATGAGCGGTCCAGTAAGCCAGACCACCAAGAAGCCCCGTCGGGTTATACTGCGTGTTCTGCACGAAGTTGCCCGCACCCAGCATGAACACGTTGTGCTTGTCCCATGCCTGCGAGAAGCGGTTGACCACACCCTCACGCGGATTTGCCGACATGGTGTGACCGCCAGTCGTATGTGTCGTCTGGTAAGGACGAACGTCGAACTGTGAGCCTTCCTTCTTGAAAGACGACTGTATCAGGTCCGGGTTCATGGTCTTGGCCAGTTCTTCTGCCTTGCCCTTCATGAACTGGGTCATCCGGATATCGTTCGGATTCCAGTTGAAGGTCATGCGCATCAGAGGACGTCCGTGTGGGTCCTTGTAAGTCGGATCAAGGTCGAGGTGGTTGGTCTTATAAGCCATGACAGAACCGTGGGTTCCGATGTTCATGGAATGACCGTACCACTCCGCAATCGCATTCTTCCAGCCAGCGCCCCAGCCGGGTGTGCCTGAAGGCAGTGTCATGCTGCGGATTGGCTGACCATTGGTCTGGCCCGAACGCCAATAAGCACCGCCAATGAAGCCTTCACGACCGAAGTCGATCTGGTTCACACCGAAATCATCGATGCACATGCCGTTTGCGCCGGTGCCGATGAAGGGATTGAACTCTTCATTCTTGAAGAAGAGTGTCACACCGCCGGTCAGCTGATAGGCATAGTTACGGCCGGTTACACCTTCGCCCGTTGTCGGATCGTATGGCTTGCCAATTCCCGACAGCAGCGCCAGATGCACGTTGTTGAGCTGGAACGATGCCATGATGACGATATCAGCCGGCTGGAAAACTTCTTCCTGTGTCTTGTCGTCAAAGTATGTGACGCCGGTTGCAGTCTTGCCATCCGGCGCCATTTCAATGCGCAGAACTTCAGATTCCGTACGGTAAGAGAAGTTCGGCATACGCTTCAAAGCATCGAGAATGGTCGTCTGTGGTGAAGACTTCGAATACTGGTAACAGCCGAAACGTTCGCAGAAACCGCAATGGTTGCACGGTCCCATCTGCATGCCATATTCATTGACATAAGACGTCGAAGCAATGCCACCCGGTGAAGGGAATGGGTGATAACCCATGGCTTGCGCCGCATCGGCAAATTTCCGGCCATCCCATGTCGTATGCATCGGCGGCATCGGGTAGTCGTTGGCACGCCAACCTTCAAAAGGATTGCCGCCTTCAACGATCTTACCGTTGAGGTTGCCTGCCTTGCCGGAAATACCTGCAACGCGTTCAAAACGGTCGAAGAACGGCTCCATCTCGTCGTAAGTGACAGGATAATCGCCAAGCAACATATCTTCGGGGATGATTTGCTCACCCCAGTTTTCAAGCACATGCGAACGCAGACGCAGTTCTTCCGCCTGTGGGCGCCAGTTCAAGCCGTTCCAGTGCGTGCCGGCGCCGCCGACACCATTGCCCGGAAGAAACGAACCGAAACTGCGATAAGGCAGTGCTATTTCGGTGTCAGTGCGGCGTATAGTGACAGTCTGCTGGCTGGCGCGCTGCATCATCTTGAGACGCACGCCATATTTCAGCTCATCAATCATGTTCGGATATTTGAAATCCGGCACGGTATTCTGATCGCGTCCACGTTCAAGGGCAACAATTTCGAGCCCTTCCTGCGCCAGTTCCATAGCGAGAATGGCACCAGTCCAGCCGAGGCCAACAATGACCACGTCTTTTTTCTTTTCCTGACGTGCCATTTTAAGCCCTCTCGCCCGTGATCGAAACCGGGCCCAGTGGGTAGCGAACGTTGTAACGCTCAACCCATTCCTTGTAGCTGCCACGCGCACCCGGGAAGCCGATATAGCTCCACGCCTGCATGCCGTGATTCCCGCCATACATTGGATCGGCGAAGTAACCTTCCTTCGTGTTCTGCAGGAGAATGCCGAAGAAATCACGCAGCTCAGGCTGCAAGCCAACATCACCCTTTTGAAGGGATGTCAGTGCTTCATCCTGCTGCTCAGCAGTCAGCGCTGAAAATGCAGCACCGTATTTCTGCTCGCACCAACCATTGAATGCTGGAATAGCCTGACGATAAATCTGTGCAGGGTTAAGCGGGGTCTGCCAGCCGCGCGTCGGATCTGCCGAGGCATCATGCGGGCCAACCATGTACCAGTCGTCTGCACGACCATAGTCGCCAGCAAGCTGAAGATCGATGAATACAGGAACACGGGTTTCGATAGCGCCGGGGCCATCACCGTCAGATGGGATCAACCTTGCTGTTGCAGCGAGGATAAATGTCCATTCAAGATCGTTAAAATATTGGCGTTCGTATTGTTCGAGAGCAACAGGGGGCGTCGACTGTTGCGCCTGAGCTGACACAGCCAGTCCTGAAAGCATCACGCTTGCTGCGGAAGCCTTCAAAAAGCTGCGCCGGCTCGGATAGCCGGGGAGGTCGGTCATTTGTCATTTCCTGCCGATTAGGTGGGTAAGACGGTTAAATTTGTTTCGGGGGATTCCATATATATTATGGCATTATGAAACAAAGCGTTTCGATATACAAACATTTGCCACAATTCAAATTTCGCAAATCCGGTTTGTTTATAGCCGGCGCTGCTCAATGCGAAGCGCGGGGTGCCGCAACACATGACGCAAATTTTGAATACAATAATTAAATCAATGAGATGATTTGTTCAACACACCGCTAAAACTTGCTATTTAATTTCATATTTTCGCATATGCACAAAACCGTGATCGGGCTCAGAACGCTTCTTCCGAGCCCTTATTTTGGTCACGATTCCCTCGGCATCCTGGGCAAACTGGTCAGCAGTTTCTGCGTGTAAACATGCTGCGGATTGGCAAGAATATCTTGCGTATCGCCCTGTTCAACGATCTTGCCTTTTTCCAGAACAATCAAGCGTTCGCACAGCAGAGCCACAAGCGCAATATCGTGTGAAACCACTACGAAAGTCGTGCGCTTTGACAAGGTTTGCATCAATTCGATAATGCGAGCGCGCGTGGTAAGATCGAGTGCGCTGACAACTTCGTCGGCAATGATGAGATCAGGGTTGGCGACGATAGCACGCGCAATTGCAATACGTTGACGTTGCCCGCCGGAGAACTCGTGCGGATAGCGTGTTGCGGCGTCAGCAGGCAGATCAACAGCCGCCAGAGCATCGTTTACGGCTTGCGTGATGTCTGTTTCGATTTTCAACGAGCGGAGCGGCTCGGCTATAATGTTGAATACACGCTGGCGTGGATCAAGCGACGAGTACGGGTCCTGAAAAACCGCCTGCACAGAACGGCGAAAACCACGCATAAAGCTGCGGTTTTTGATATCCAGCTTCTCGCCGCGAAAACTCACATCACCGAAAGTCGCACGCTGCAATCCTAATAGAAGCTTCAGCATCGTTGTCTTGCCGGAACCGGATTCTCCAACAATGCCAAGATTACTGCCGCTCTCAAGCTTCAAATCAATATCATGCAGTACGGTTTTGCCACCACCATAGGCGAAAGACACATTTGAAAGATTGATGAGGCTCATCGTGCCACCTCCAATGCAGCATCAAAAGCACGAGCCGCCGCAACCAATCCTTTGGTGTAATCCTCAGTTGGTCTCGCAAAAAGCTCGGTAACAGGCCCCTGCTCTATCAAACTGCCGTGCCGTAAAACGAGTGCGCGTTGGGCAACACTTGCTACGACAGGTAAATCGTGACTGATGAACAACAGCCCCATCGCCTCATCGCGAACCAACCGTTCCAGAAGCTTCAGAATTTCGGCCTGCGTTGTTACATCAAGTGCTGTTGTCGGCTCATCAGCGATAAGCAGTTTTGGACGGCAAGCAAGCGCCATGGCAATAGCTGCACGCTGACGTTGGCCACCTGAAATTTCATGTGGCCAAGAGCGTGCGATACGTTCCGGTTCGGGCAAGGAAACGCGCTCAAGAAGGGCAACAACCTCACCTTTGAGTTCTGATTTTCCAAGCTTGCGTCCGTCCCGCACAGCTCGCCGCTGGACCGCTTCCGCAACCTGTTTTCCGATCCGCATCAACGGATCAAGTGCGGTCATCGGCTCCTGAAAAACGACGGCTACGCTTCGTCCGCGTAACGGTACAAGATCACGGTCGCGCGCACCGATAATCTGATGACCATCAAGTAAGATTGAGCCTGTCACCTGCATGCCGTCTGAAAGCAATCCCATGACGGCCAATGCGGTGAGTGACTTACCAGAACCGGATTCACCGATGAGCCCTACCCTTTCGCCCTGCGCGACAGAGAATGATACCCCCGAAACCAGCACACGACCTGCCGTTTCAATTGCAAGATTCTCGACCTGCAACAAACTGCTCATCGCTGCCTCCTCCGTGTTGGATCGGCGACATCACGCAAACCATCTGCAAAAAGATTAAGCCCGATGACGAGCGAAACCAGCGCCAGACCCGGCGCAATTGCACCGAAAGGAGCCGTATAAACGGAAGCCTGTGCTTCTTGCAAAAGCCGTCCCCAGGAAGCATTGGGCGGTGGAGCACCAAGGCCCAAATACGAGAGCGAAGCTTCTGCAATAACGGCCAGCCCGAACTGGAGAGCGAAATTGACGATCAGTGTCGGCCAGATATTCGGCAGCACATGGATGCGAACAACACCCAGCCAGGACGTGCCGGAAATGCGTGATGCCGTGATGTAGTCCATCGACAGAACGCGCTTTGTAAGGATCCGCGTCAACCGCGCGACAATCGCCGATCCCGCGACACCGATGGCTATAATGGCTGTCGAAAGACTGGCACCATCGCTGGAAGCAACAATCAGCATTGCCAGCAAAAGCGTCGGAAACGCTATGAGGATATCAAGTGAAGCAGCAAGAATATCATCCAGCGTCTGGGTGGCAAATGCCGCCAGAACCCCGAGCGTCACACCGATCACAGCGCTGATAGCAATTGCACCCAGTCCCACGATCAGCGCGATGCGTGAACCAACCATGATCTGTGTCATGAGATCACGCCCCAGCCGATCCGTTCCGGCCCAGTGAAGCAATGAAGGCGCTTCAAGCCGCCCGCCAACCATGTCGCCGACGCCGTAGGGTGTCCAGAAGAGGGTGAGCAGCGCGACAATAATATGCATGCCGACGAAAAGGCCGCCGACCACCAAAGGCCAGGGCAATCGGATGCGCAGCGACGTCTGTTTTGCAGGTTTAGCGATGGTTGGATTGCTCATGCGCCACCTCCTGCTGCTCGCCCGCGCAATCGCGGATCGATAAGCCGCTGTGCGAGATCGGCAGCAAAACCTACCAACAGCACCAGAAGAGTTGAGACAAACAGGACGCCCTGCACATTGGGATAGTCGCGCTGCTCAATACCCAGAAGCAGCATGGAACCAAGCCCGGGAAGTGAGAACACGCGCTCAACCACCACAGCGCCAAGAAGCGTAGAAGCCAGTTCGATACCAAGGATAGAGATCACCGGTACCGCTCCGTTGCTAATGCCGTGACGAATAAGCGCCTGCGAGAACGTAGAACCAAGCGCGCGTGCCGTGCGCAGATAATCGCTGCCCAGAACATCCTGCGTAGCCGAGCGGACATAGCGGATGAGTGATGCCGACATTACGAGTGCAATGGTTATCACAGGCAGTGCCAACGACTGAAATACAGCAGGTAGCGATTGCCAACCACGCGATGGAAAACCACCGGATGGAAACAAACGCAATTTAACTGCAAAGACCCAGACCAGCAGAATGCCGATCCAGAAAACAGGCACCGCAATACCAAGCTGGGAGATCACGGAAATGACGGAACCGTACCAGCTTTTCTGGCGGACGACTGACAGGATACCGAGCGGAACGGCAACAATGATCGCGAGAACAAAAGCCATCAGTGTCAGCGGAAGCGTTACGATCAGGCGCTTGCCAATTTCGGTCAAAACCGGGGCGCCGCTGACAAAGGAATTGCCCAGATCAAAGCGCAGGAGTGCGCTGATAAACTGTGTGAACTGCTGATAAAGCGGCAGATCAGAACCAACCTGTTTGCGTGCAGCTTCAATCTGCGCAGCATCCGCGCCAACCGAAACGAGCGCATTTGCCGGATCGCCCGGCAAAAGCCGGAGCAACAAAAACAAAACAATGGCTGCGATGAACACCGACAAGATCAGAATTGCTGAGCGGCGAAGGATATAAGCGAAAATGGCGTTTACCTCTGGGACATGAGGGGCAGCGCTTGTACCCTCTTCTATATGCGATAACGCCGCCGGAAAATAATTCAGGCGGCGCTCTCTGTCGAGTATCAGTTCTCGATTATGGACAGCAGATTATTCTGATGCTTTGGTAATATCATAGGCGAAGAACTGCGAGTTCAGACCATTGACCGGATAACCCGTGACCGACTTCTTCGAAACCACGATCTGCGGATAGAGATAGAACCAGTTGCTGGCGGCATCTTCAGCAATAATTTTGTTGGCTTCGGTCAGCCTGGCAGTCTGTTCGTCGGTCGTGGAGCTGGCTTCCGCTTCCTTGATGAGGTCAACAACCTTCGGGTTGTTATAGCCCCAGTAGAAATCCGGATTGCCATAGAACACGATATCACGATGGTTCACATGTTCCTGCAAAGTTGCCTGAAAATCATGTGCTTTGTAGACCTTCGTGTACCACTCATTGGCGGTAATGATGTTGATGTTTACCTTCACACCTACCTTTGCCAGCTCGCTCTGGATGAACTGTGCGGCAATCGGATGCGGATCGTAATTCGGCGTATCAATGGTGAAGGTAAAACCATCCGGATAACCGGCTTCCTTCAGAAGCTCCTTTGCACTTTCGGGATTATAGGCATCGACACTGGTCAGATCGACGTACCACGGATCTGTCGGCGGAACGAAGGAGCCAATCAATGTGCCATAGTCGCCCCAGACAGCCTTCAGAAGCTTCTGATCGTCGATAGCGCGCGCCAGCGCCTTGCGAACTTTCACGTTGTCGAAAGGTGCAATGCGATCATTATAGGCGAGAAGCAGCTTGGTCGTGGACTTGCCTTCGCTGACGGTAAAGTCAGGATTGTCCTTGAACTGTGCGAGTGAATCCGGGCTCTGAACAGAAGTAATGATGTCAACCGAACCTGTCAGAAGCGCATTGTTAAGAGCGCTTGCATCAGTGAAATACTGGAAGACAACTTCTTCATTTTTCGGCTTTGCGCCCCAATAACCGTCAAAGCGCTTAATGGCGAGAGATGATCCGCGACGCCAATCTTCCAGCGCGTAAGGACCAGTGCCGTCTTCTTTCGATTGAAAATCTGTCGCTTCGTCATTCACAACCCAGACATAGCTGAGGTTGTAAGGCAGCGAGATGGAACGTGAGGATAGCTTGACCACGACGGTTTCATCGTCGGGCGTCTCGATACCGGCAATGGTCTTGAGGCTGCTCTTGCGCGAGCTTTTAGAATCCGGCGCAGCAACACGTTCAATCGAGAACTTGACATCCTTTGACGTCAGCGGCGCGCCGGAGTGGAATTTGACGCCTGGCTGAAGCTTGAACGTATAGGTTAGACCATCGTCACTGACGGTATAATCCTTCGACAGCACGGGTTCGACCTTGCCGTCATCATCCAGACGGAAAAGCGCTTCATAAACATTGCCGTTGAAGGCTTCGTTGACGCCCTGCCCAGCGCCCGCAGTGTTGTCGAGGTTCTGCGGCTCGTAGAGAGATCCGATATTGATCGTCGCGTCTGCGTCATGTTCCTGAGCATAAGCCTGAGTGAACGAACCGAATGCAAGTGCTACGGTCAGAGCCGTCGTCAGACCCCAGTTGCTCAATGTCGTTTTGCGATTGCGAATAGTCAAACCGCTCATTTTAGTCTCCTGCTGCAAGGTCGCTATAAAGACCTCATTTGATACCGTTATACAGCGAGCGCCTGAGCATCGATATGCGCGGGAGCTATACCACACAGGGATTTATTAGAAGAATATTCTATAATATCTAAAATTGGTAGATGATTTATCCTCACTTTTGAGCTGATATCTCAGCACATTCAAAATTGAATTAAAAGGCTTCTCCGTCCTATATATGCGGTATGGAATCCCCCCGGCACTTCCCCATGAAAGCAATCGTGAGCAAGTGGTATCAAGAGAGACTTTATGAGCCAGATAGATCGCGGCAGAACCCAATCACTTCTCGAAGCTGAAGGGCTTGATGCGCTGGTGCTGTTTCAACCTGAGAATTTCCGCTATGCGACAAGTGTTGCGGCAGGCGTTGCCACGATGTGGGGCCGCGCAGGCTCTGCAATTGCACTCGTACCAGCCGATAAGCATGCAAAGCTCGCCGCAGTCATCAGTGACCATGCTTTTGCAGGCGCAGCTTATCTTGCTGATAAGATAGATTTTCGCACCCATCGCATCTGGATCGATATGGTGACGGTAACTGGCGCGAAAACAATTGATGACATCAATGCGGCCTACCGACAGACCGACAATATCGGACCACGTGCCGAAACCTTCGACCGGGATGCAGCTTTCAGACTACTGAGTGATCTGCTGGCCGAACGCGGATTATCCGCGGCAAGCATTGGCGTCGATCTCGAATTTATGCCCGCTGCTGACTTTGCCCGCCTCAAAATCGCGCTGCCAGCCGTTAAATGGCGCGATGCATCGATCCTGGTCAAGCGTCTGCGCCTGATCAAGAATAGCCGCGAAATCGGGTATCTGCGAAATGCAGCACATTATGCAGAAAGCGGGCTGGAAAATATGCTGAACATTGCGAAACGTGGCGCAAGCATAGAGACGCTTTCGGCAGCGTGGCTTGATGGTGCAACGAAGGCAGCTGCGCAAAATGATCAGGCGCTTTCCGGACATTGGGCGTATATTTCGACGGGTCCCGATCTTCAGGACATGAAGGCCGAACTCAAAGAAGGCGATCTCGTCAAAGCTGACGTGGGTACGCTGGTCAACGGCTATTCTTCGGATGGTGCGCGTACTTATGTTTGCGTTGCGCCCGATCCTCTGGCCAGCGAAATATACAAAGCGCTTCAGGAAACCTTCGGGATCGGTCTGGCGCTCTTAAAGCCGGGCAACCGGTTTTGCGACGTCCATGCAGCGATGCTTGGGTCCATGCGAAAGTGTGGGTTTAGCGAATATTATCGTGGCCACTTTGGTCATTCAGTCGGAGCAGCGCTGGGCATTGAAGAATGGCCTTTCATTTCAAGCAGCAATGAAATGCTGATTGAGCCCAATATGGTGCTGGCGTTGGAAACTCCGTTTTACGCCAATGGTCTGGGTGCTCTGATGATCGAAGAGCAATTTTTGATCACTGAAAGTGGTGCGGAAAGCATGAACAGGCTTTCTCGTGAATTGATGCCAATCGGATAGCAAATGCTCAATGGACGAGACTTACTCGCTGCTTGCGATGTTTCTTTCGCGGCGCCGGCGTTTCCATGGCCATTCACCATCGATTTCTGCTTCAAGCGAAAAGCTGAGAAATGTTCTGATCAGAACGATCAACCCGAGCAGGCCGACACTCTCCCAGGTAAGCGGCGAAATGATTGTGGCAATGATATCTGCCCCGATCAGAATTTCGAGACCGAGCAGGATGCCGCGCCCAAGGTTGGCGCGATAGCGCGTATAGGCATTTTCGCCGGAAAGTATGAAGACATCTTTGAGATAACCAAGCGTTGCAACGGCGACACCTATAAGGATCACGGCCACACCAAAAAACTCCAGAGCTGACGCCATCGGCTCCAGTATCGGCGCAATCAAACTTACGAACTCGCCGCGTTCCGCACCCGCATTCATATTGGCGCGCTCCTTTAATCATTGGTGATCCGACTTGAGTCTAGTTCGGAAAACTTAAAAAAGATGCGCCTAATTTCCCTAATGCGTTGCGGTCACATCGGCTCGCTTCAAATCCGATCATCAGACTGATCGACGGGTTATCTTTTGGCGTTTTCAAGCCATTTACTGTTCACATATACTTGAATAAATAACACACCATTGGGTGAATGAGCCATTTTCATGGCCTATTGTCTACCATTATGAATACAATGCGTGAACCATTTGCGGTCTAGGCGCAGCCCCTTCAAAGGCATATCTCTGGATCATCGAAACGACGAACACAACGTCGCTTCCCAAATTCAAGGAGATAGAAAATGAAAAAGTTTGTTCTTGCTGCCGTAGCTGTTGCCCTTAGTGCCGGTGCTGCTTTCGCCGAAAACCCACGTGTTGGTGAACCAGCTGATCTTTATGCAAATGACCGCACGCCAGTTGCAACACAGCAGGTTGATCGCACTGCCACCGCTTCCATCGGTCAGACGACCTCTTATCAGGATGGTTCGGCTAATCGCTTCGGTGATGCGTCACCTTCGAGCTTTCAGAACTAAGCTCAATTCTTAAACAATCCTGCCTGACGGAATAATCCGAACGGCATCCCAGTTATCTCCCCGGTGGATGGCATTGGTGTCACCCCGGTGTCCCCGGAAGCGCTGATGCCATCCAAAGGGGCGATCAGAAGGAATAGAAAAATGAAGAAGTTTGCTCTTGCTGCCGTAGCCGTTGCCCTTAGCGCCGGTGCTGCTTTCGCTGAAAACCCACATGTTGGTGAACCAGCTGATCTTTATGCAAATGACCGTACGCCAGTTGCAACACAGCAGGTTGATAACACTGCAACCGCTTCCATCGGTCAGACGACTACTTATAAGGATGGCTCCGCTCATCGCTTTGGTGATGCATCACCTTCGAGCTTCCAGAACTAACATCGGCGCAAGCTGGTAGAATACAAAAAGGCGAAGCCTCTTCAGGCTCCGCCTTTTGTTGTTTGTGGGGGTGGCCCACTATTCCATCCGCGTGATGATTGCCTTGATCTCCCGTTCAAAAAAGTCCGAAAATGATGCAATACGCGGTGGTAGTTTCTGGAATGGCGGATAGTAAAGTGTAAGCCAAAGCTGCGGCGGCGACCATTCTGGCAGTATCTGGACCAAACGACCTGTCCGCAGATGCTCTGCTACAATGAAGATAGGCAACATCGCCACGCCTGCTCCGCCGGCTGCCATATTGGCAAGTACTTCGCCATTATTAGCGCTGATCATGCGCCCGGCCGAAACATTAACCGTCGAACTTCCATCAGACAAAGCCCAGTTCTCCCGGCGACTTTCAGAGCTATAGCCCAAGCAGCCATTAACGGTCAGTTCGCTCGGATGCTTGATATCGACGAAAGCCGTACCGGGCGCTGCAACCAGAATACGCTCAATCGCGCTGATCTTACGCCAGATTGTAAACTTATCAGACGGCACACCAGATATGCGTATCGCAAGATCAAAATCCTGTTCGACAATATCCAGCATCTGGTCAGTCAGCGATAATTCAATTTCAATCTTGGGATAGAGCTCGCTAAATGCAGAAAGTATCTGTGGCAGAACCTGCTGGCCAAGTGACATGGGCGCATTGATCCGCAAGCGTCCCTGATCGGCTTTGTGCACATTCATGAGTTCAAGTCGCGCAGTATCAAGTGCAGTAACCGCTGGCTCAATACGTGCCGCGAACACAGCGCCATCCGTGGTCAGTGAGACTTGCCGTGTTGTGCGCACGAAAAGCTGGACGCCCAAGTCTTCTTCAAGTGCTGCGATTGTCCGCGTAACAGAGGCTGGCGTCATATCCAGTTCTCGTGCAACCTGCGCAAAATTGCGCTTTTCGGCGGCCAATAAGAAGGTTTTGAGGGCTTTGAGTTCATTCATCGGTTTATTACCATTAATGCAATATAATTGAGACTATTGCATTAATGAGTGTCAACGATCAATCCCACCAGATCACTTGGCCACTGGCAAGCCGTTTGCCGTCCACGCTTCCAGTCCGCCACGATACCAGAATGTGGTCCATCCAAGCGACGCAGCACGCAATGCCGCATTGTAGGATGAACGATCGCGCATTCCTTTGCCAAAGAAAACAACGCCCACGCTCTTGTCGCCACCAGCCTTCTCGGTCAGCCACTCATCCAAAGCTTGCTGCAAGCTGTCGGTAACACTGCCGTCGCGCCCCGCATCAGGCAGAGAATAGGCATTCTTCAAGGTTTCTTGCAGACCACTCGTATCGACAAAGAGTGTTGTCCGGTCACTCGCAATAATTTTCACAGCTTCAACCGTGGTAATCACAGTCGCTCTGGCGTGTTTGTTTGGTGTTGGACCGACATATGGCGACTGAAACAGCACCATGCTCGCAGCAACGCCGTCATCCCGCAATTCATCCAAACCGGCACCGGCAGCAGCAGCTGTATCCGGAGCAGATGCATTGGTTGTCTGCCCCGCAGAACCACTCTGACTACTACCCGTCTCTACGTCAGAAATCATAACTGCCAGATGCTCAAAAAGGTCGTAACACATGGTAATCGATCCCTCTTTGGGATCGTACCACGCATTCAACTGACCGCAGTCGCGAAACGTAACGGTAATTGGCCGTGGCAGAACATAGGTTTGGGACAGATTATCGAAATAGCTTGTCAAAGCAGGCGAAAGCTTTGTCGAATAAAAATCGCCTACTCTGCTCGAAGAAGGCTCGAACACAGTCTTGATTGCTGCGCCAGGGGCATTTGCAGGCTGCTCGCCTTCCGGGTGCCATTCACCGGACCGAGTGTGCGGGGCAAGGATTTTACGCCACGCACGGTTCTGTTTGTTGAATTCATCAGAACACCGGAAACGAGTGCGTTCGTCCAGCTGCACACCATCAGCAATCTTGCTGAATACCTTCGGATTGCCGCCATACATGATACAAATCATGTTACGGAAACGCTTCAGATCAGCGGTGTGCTCGTCTTGCCATGGCGAAGGCGCACTGCCCTTCATTTCATTGAGCTTACCGCTGTAATACCATTGCAGCGCGGCGTAGCTCGCGCTTCCAATTGCCATGTCGTCAACTTCTTTGTCGCCTGACGGATACATGGTCGGTTCGACAATCTGCAGCGCGGAATAGATATCGACAGCATCTTCTTCGGGGCCAGTTGAAGGAAGTTGCAACTCTCCAATCAACGCGTGCCCAAATTCATGCGCAAAGATACTCCGCATAAGCCCGATATAAACGGATGCGATACGACCGCCATCACCGCCAAATTCAGGCAACGGGCCGGAAGGCACGCCACTTCCTGATGCAGGTTGCGAACCGTTATCAGCGGTTTTCGGCGCAGGTTGTGAACCAGTATCGGCCGTTTGTGGTGCGGCGGCACCCTGCCCTCTTCCTACGATCGGCTGTGTCGGGACAATCTGGCCTTCAGAGGTAATGTTGAAATTGGCGATGCCAAACATACCGGTGTCATAGGCCATGATGCCTATCTGAGCACCGAGAGCCGGTGAGCCCTGAACATCGCCAATCATCCTTCCGTTCAGAAGAAAACGCGTCACGCCAGGGACATCAACCATTTCGATGACGTCGGTGCCATCAAGTTTGGCTATGTTTGGTATTGTCGCAATGTTCCGCTGCTGGCCGTTTTCCATACAGAAAAGCTTGACGCTCTTATCTGCGACGATTTCCATCAAACAGATCGCCTTATTTGCGGGATTTGATGCAATCAATCCCAGCGAGGCGCTTGGTTTAGACGAATTGAGGGCAATTGTTACCTTCGTTACGCGTCCAGCTTCGGGCGCAGGTCCAGCATTGACGACCAGTGTCTGCTCTGTGCCGCCGGCCTGCTGGTTATTGAGAACGAACCATCCGTCTTGTGCGGCACCGGTCCATCCCTGGACAATCTGCGAGGAGACAGTTGACGCCAGTGGACCAAGTTCCCTCTCGAACTCGGCATGGGCAGGAAGATTGGACGCGATAAAACTCGCGAAAAAAACCGCACCCCAAAGACGCATTCGAAAGTCCCCATTCAGTAATGTCATCAATATCGAGCGGTTCTTATCCCGGATAACGAGGCATCCGTCCGCCCAAATTTGTATCTGCCATTCAACTCATTTATTGCAATACGATTCAACAGATTGATGTCAATCAATAATTGCTCGTTAGCACAAGCAGATAGTGGATTACCCTCCAAGAAATTGGAGCCCAATCCGCAACCTCGAGGCTCGGCTACCCGCGCTGCAACTCGCGCCGTCCTTTGGAAATCATCACCCAGCCGATAACCGTCAACAGTCCGCCCCCGATTGCCATTGGCAATACAAGGACGAACAACCAGAACAGGAATGCTGTTGCCGCATCGTTACGACCTGATGCTCCGAGGTTCGCACCTTCCTGCAAACTTGCACCAGATACAAAGACCGTAGCAAGCAAACCCAGAAGAATGACCGCACCAAGCACAAGGCAGCCCCAACCGATCTGGAGCTTGCGGGTTTCAAATCGAGATGACCAAACTGCTGCCACCACAACTATCAAAAGCTGCGCGAGCACAGTGATGATGATTGTGCTGTCAAGACCATCTGAACTGGCTGTTCCAACCGTGGCTGAATCCAGCTGCGTGGGGAAAAATGCTGTCGTCAATGGCACCAAGAGGCCAAAACCAAAACGTGCCAACAGAACGCCAAACACGATACTAATAAGCCATTTGGTCCATAGTGAATTCATCAGACATCTTTCTTATAAGGCCACCTTGGCACGAAGTGCCTCACATTAACAAACACTAGACAGAAGATCGGATAGAGGTCAATTCAGTATTGTCCACAGAGCAATCAATTGACTCATCTGCCAATGTTTGCAATGCGATAGCGAATGAATGCTCTCGTTGCGACCGAAGACATGAAAGTTGCAATACTGTACTGCGAGCCGCCGCCAACGCATGTGGATAGTGCAAGCATCCAACACTGTTTCAGAAAGCGACTGAGATGAATCGAATATTCCGCACACTTTTTCTGACATCATTCATCAATGCCACTTTCGTTGTATCCTTCGTTGCGATTGGTAACGCGGGGCCTGCCGCAGGGGCCGTGGCAGCTGTCGAACAGGAGCAGACGCCCGAACAGCCAGCACCTGAAACCGGCACCTTCGGACGCTCCCAATTCGTTCTGTCTGGGAATCCGATCGTTCCGCCAAGAGATTACAGCAAAGGACTGCAACGTCCGAAAACTGAGGATTACAACCCTATTGAAAGCGGAACCATCTACGATATCGCCTTTCTGGGCATCGAAAATGGCGAGGTACAGTTTGAAGTCCGGGGCTATTCAATCGAGGATTTGGATCATCCAGCAACCGGGCAAACTTTAGCTTTTCCGCAAGAACAAAAATCTGTCGAAATACGCGATATCGTCATTGAGATCGAAGATGTTCAGGAAGGCAGTGTGACTTACAAGATTGCGTATCGGAAGTAATTGGTCACGATGCGGTTAGCTGTGCCCAATCGGGTGCAGCACCGCCGACTTCAAGCCTGCAGTTGAGAGCAAATAACAGGTTACATGTTTTTCGACCAGACAAACACAGTTCAGTGCGAAACGCACATATCATCTGGCTGCGAATTGACGGCGGCTTGCGTGTTCAGCTCATAAAGTTCAGCGATTTCCATCGCAACGAGCTCCTGAAGCTTCCAAAGATTGCGATCTCTAATACCTTTTTCTTCCAGATGTTTGACCGTCAGATAAAGATATTCCGCACATGAACCAAGGTGCCCACAGGCACGCGCCAGAGTTTGGGCCACCGTCTCAAGCGGCAAACCGTTCAATACCCGCTCTCCGCGCGGGCCAGCCCAAAATGTCAGCGCCCTCACTGGCCCGTCAGACGTTTCAAGGGATACCCAGCGAATGCTCGATGCATCACTTATTGAGCTGATTTCTCGGCGGATCATGCGCTCAATCTGACCTAACCGGTCTTCGTCAGAGAGGCGAAAGGCAATCCCATTACAACTACCGCCGCGCTTCAGAGCCAACATGAGCCCTGGCTGGGTCTGGGTACCGCGCCAGCGTGTCAGCCGCAGGCAAAAAGACCTGTGCCAGCCTTTCAATCCACCATAACGCCAATCAACAGCATTAAAATCGGGTTTCCAGATCAGGGAGCCATAAGCAAACACCCATAACGGATCTTCGCCACTTTCACGGTGCAATTTTTCTGAAAGTTTCTGCACATCAAGATCAGTCATCGGAATCCTGTTCGGCTCCGGCCCCCGATCAACTTCTGCCCGAATGCTTAGCGAAACCAATTCCTCAGTCAGCGTCATTCTGGATGCAAAATCAGCCAATGCACTTCTTCCTGTTCAAACCAACTTCGTGCCCAATGATAGAGTGGCGATTATGGAATGAATATGCCGCCATGCTCAAGCCCGCAACAACGCCTTAGCGTCGTCGAGCTGCCTTATTTTTGAAAACAGCAATTCACGGTCCGACAAATGCCGATCAAAAAGTGCAATGAAAATTGTATTGTCAGCGATATGCGGCAACGGAGCGGATTGAGCGCGGCGCAGGCTCTCATTCGCAGTCTGCTTGGCTGTTTCCACATCCGCCAACAACGACCCAATCGTACCCCGAGATTTTCCATTTTCTGTATAGCTCGGTGATGAAGAATGCGGATAGTCTGACTGCGCTTGCATCATAATCACATCTCCTATCAATGGCATTTACGATTTTGCGGTCTCGTGTTCATTGTAATCTATATCGTGCGGCAGAAACGAGGCACTCCAAGCTATTTGGGCAGAGAATTCGGGAATTCCGACCTTAGATAGACCGCGATTAGTGGAAAAAATGCCCTAAGAACAATGGCAACCAAAGCGCCACCAGATTGTTCAAAGCAAATAAACTGACTTCATTGAGAGATCAGAATGAACGCTGGAAGCGAACCGCACCCTGCCAGGCATCCCGACCTTTAAAGATCGAATTCTTGTCATCCCATTTAGTGTAGGAAATCTGATCGCATCATAATCTGCTTAAATTGCTCAGTTCATTTTGGAGCGCGCTCTAAGCATCAAAGACCGAGCAACCTGTAAGCTCCGCCATGATAGAGAAGTGGCTCTCCACCGCCTGTGACGATCTTTAAAGCACGTCCGATTATCATCGCATGGGTATGGCGTTCAATGACATCTTCGACTGCGCAGTCTACTGAAGCCAATGCGCCATGAAGTGCCAGCGCACCGCTTTCCAGCGCATACCATTCACCCCCATCGTAGCGGGCAACGCCTTTGATGCCATCTTTGCCTGCAAAGCGATCAGCAATAGCCTGTTGACCTGCAGACAGGATATTGACGCAGAAATGGTTGTGGCGGTTGATCACAGGCCAGACGGAGGAACCGCGATTGATATTCACGATCATCGTTGGTGGATCCACCGAAAGCGCTGTCGCTGAGGTTACGGTCGCGCCTGTACGCCCTTCATCAAAGCCCGCAGTTACAACGCTGACGCCGCCCGCAAGCTGTCGCATCGCGGCTTTGATCTCACCAGGAGAAACTTCAATTGCTGCAGGCTCCTCAACATACTGCGGAATGCTCTCGCGGAGATAAGTTACCGTCGATCCCATATCAGTTTATCACTCCAGATTTCTAGCCGGCCATACGGTAACAGCCCTCCGCAAGCAGGCCGAGAATGCACTTGCTATATTCGACTGAATTTGTAGAAAATTAAAATCTACATCCGGAATAACGGTAGAAGTGAAGCCTGTCTGGCTTCCAATGTCCGGGGGCGGAAATAGATGATGTCAGCGCAGCTTGCAGCAAAAAGCTGTTGATTTGAATTGTCTGCTAACTGGCCCGAACGACACTGAATTCCGGCTTAGCTCCCTTGGAGGCTGGAATAAGCCGCGCAAAATCCTCCAGGATTTGGGCATAGTCTTCTGCATAGAACTCGTAAGGCATTTCCAGACGAAACTCTTTCACAAGCGGAAGTACTGGATCGATGGATAGTTTCTCCAGAATCTCTTCCGTGGTTCCAACAATATCGGGTAGAAAAAGCGTGCGTCGCGGACCATGAGCAAAGCCCGTTCGCTTGTCGCGTTCGGCTACAAACTCTGTATAACGACGGCGTGCATCTGAATTTGCACTGTCTGTTGGTAAGATCACACGGCCAAGCGCAATACGTGGTTCGCGATCATGAACCCACTCTTGACGAAACCTCTCGATCAGCGCGCGTTGCGAGGTCAGGAAGTCGTCCGTTTTTTCGCCGCTGACAATGTTACCCGTTAGCAGATTGAAACCAGCTCGCCCCGCCCATTGAGCAGAGTTTTGCGAACCGCCTCCATACCAAAGACGATCTGTCAGACCTTTGGCAAATGGTCTGAGGCGTGGAATTTGCGCTCCGGCTGCGTTGCCTGCCTCCGTCTCATTTGAAAGTGGCTCCGAACGAAGTGCGTGCGCAAGCTTTTCCGCTCGAGCATGGCTGTAATCGGCAATCGGAGCAGCATCAACGAAGTTCGAAAGCAGATGAGCAAAAGGGGGAGCTCCGACCGAAACCCCCACATTGAGCCTGCCGTGCGAAAGCAAATCAACAGTCGCCAGATCTTCGGCCAGACGAAAAGGATTTTCATAGCCGAGCTGTATAACAGCTGTGCCCAGTCCGATGCGATTTGTCCGTTGTGAAGCCGCGGCGAGAAAGGTTGCAGCCGATGAAATACCGCGCTCAAGATGACGTTGGCGGACCCACCCGCTATCATAACCCAACTGCTCCCCCCGCTCGAAGAGTTGCAAAGTATCCTCCAGACCTTGAGCGGGATTATTTTCACGATGGCTTCCCGGAATGAGAAAAGCGAAATGATCAATATGAGAAAGGGGCACGGCTCTATTCCCTTCTCACGCGGCGTTTTCACGATAGCTTTGAAGCCGCGCTAAAATCTTTGCTTCTTGCGTGGCTTTGCGCTCCTCAACACGCTGAGTTGCTTCGTCAAAAGAAGCGGCAGCCGAATAGAGCGGCGTAGCAATCGGACGCCCTGATTTGGAACCTATATGTTTTTCAAAAGGCAGTGAGCGGTATCGCTGCACATCAACTGATGTATCGAACAGTGGTCGATAACCGAGCGAAACGTAAAGTGCTGTTGCCTCAGGCTGGCGGAAGCCCGTGGACAGATAAGCGCGCGTATAACCCAGTTCTCCAGCATTTTCTTCAAGCGCCAACACAATGCGCCGCGCCAATCCTTGCCTTCGCAAGTGGGGCGCGGTCCATATGCGCTTCAGCTCAACGGTTTCGTCGTCGTGGCTCATAAAAGCGCCGCCAGCGATTGTCTCTCCATCGCGCAGGAGGAGAAGAAAACCTCCAAGGGGAGCCCAAAATGCTTCAGTCGGATAGCGTAGGATTTCCGCGCGTGCACCGCCTGGACGATCAGGATTGCCATATAGGCTGTCATACTCCTGAGCCAGTCCTTCAATGAGAGGCCGCGCAGCCGGGTCCAGAAGAGAAGACTGGATTATAACATCAACCATAGAAAGCCTCCGCTAAAACAAACCCCGCTCGATATTTGTTGAGTGGAAGCAAAAAGCCGCCATCGAGCAGTATCTCTCCTTAACGGTGCATCTTTGCCGGCACATTTGCACGGCAAGAACGTTTAATGAGTATGCCAATATTGGAAGATCGTTGCGCGATTATATGTCTGTAAAAAACACAGATGCATCCCGCAACGGCTGAACAGATCTTAAGCTTTCTGGATGCCATCAAAAAAGCGGTTTACAGGCCTCGGAAGGCCAAGATGTTCGCGCAAGGTGCTGCCTTCATAGTCGGCACGGAAGATGCCGCGACGCTGCAGCTCTGGCACCAGCCTGTCCGCTACATCATCAAGGCCTTGTGGCAAAAACGGAAATACCACCGTAAAACCATCGCTGGCGCTCTCTTCAAGCCACTTCTGCATTTCATCAGCAACAGTCTCGACTGTCCCCACAAAGGCCAGACCTGAGTACCCACCATAACGCTGCGCAAGCTGCCTGACCGTTAGCTTTTCTTCTTCGGCGAGTTTGAGAACCTGTGCCCTGCCCGATTTGCTTGCATTGGTTTCGGGAATCTCGGGCAGATAACCATCCGGATCAAAGCTGGACACATCATGGCCCAAAGCGATCGACAGCGATGCAATACCGCTGTCATAGTGCACGAGACTATCGAGTCTCGCGCGTTTTTGCCTCGCCTCGTCTACACTCTCGCCAAGCACGATAAAGGCTGCAGGCAAGATCCTGAGCGATGAAAATGAACGACCGGCAGTCGCTAATCGCGATTTCAGGTCAGCATAAAGTTTCTTAGCTGCAACAATGTCATGAGGTGCGCAGAAGACGACTTCAGCCGTTTCTGCTGCCAGCTGCAGGCCCGGCTCGGATTGTCCTGCCTGAACGATAACCGGCCAACCCTGCACGGGGCGGGTGATATTGAGTGGTCCGCGCACATTGAAATCGTCGCCGCGATGATCAAGAATATGCATCCTGGAGGGATCGAAGAATATTCCGGTTTCCTGATCGCGAATGAAAGCATCGTCCGCAAAGCTATCCCAAAGACCAGTGACAACATCATAAAATTCACGCGCGCGTTTATAACGCTCGCCGTGTTCGACATGTTCTTCCTTACCGAAATTGAGTGCTGAGTCCGGGTTCGATGTCGTGACGACATTCCACGCAGCACGCCCCTGACTGATATGATCCAGCGAGGCAAATCGCCTTGCTATGTGATAAGGTTCATCGAAAGTGGTGGATGCGGTCGCTGCCAGCCCAATCTTTTCCGTCACTGCAGCCAAAGCCGATAGCAATGTGAATGGCTCAAACGAAGTAACTGTATGACTGCGCTTGAGCGCTTCGACAGGCATATTGAGTACCGCCAGATGATCTGCCATGAAAAACGCGTCGAACTTGGCCGCTTCCAGCTTCTGAGCAAAAGCTTTCAGATGCGCGAAATTAAAATTGGCGTCAGCATATGAGCCCGGATATCGCCAAGCCCCCGTATGCAGGCTTACGGGGCGCATAAACGCCGTAAGATGAAGAGACTTTTCCAATTGATTGTTCCTGAGGCTGTTGCGACATGAGGTGATGCGGCTGGAAAGTGTGCTTTATGAGATCAGTGATTTTACGACTGTCGGCATCAAGTTCTAAGAAATATGTTTGCACGAACCATGCACTGCAAGGATTTTGCGCTTCATATTTCCGTGTTTCGTGGATGATATTGCTTCAAGCGGGCGCATCGACGAATTTTAGCTCGCTCCCTATTTATCACTGTGACTTTATTGGGTTTTTTAAAAAAACTGAGCGTGGCATATTTCTGTAGCGGAACCGGTGTTGTCCTTTTCTCGTTAAAGATGACGATCCGGCGGAAGATGACGATCCGGCGAATGTCGGATGGTTGAGACGTTTCTATCGACAAGCATAAAACGGACTAAACGGAGGTCAGAGAAATGAAAGCACGAACAGCGAGTGTTGGTGATCTTGAAAGCGTTTTTCACGACCTTTCGGAGCGGATGGCAACGGAATATATTGCGTCCGGGAAAGATGTGAAATCTGCTTACGACAAGCTGACGATGAACCTGCGCGAAGGACGCGCTCATGCCTTGATCGATGATGACAAGGTCGTCGCGATCATTGCCTGGCAAGAGGGAGATGATGCGACAGACACCCTGTTTGCGGCCAAAGAAGATTTCTTCAACGCCCGGACAGTGCGTTTTTGCAGAAAGCACATAAAGCAGATTCAGGCTCTGTCGGGCGACCGTCCGATACATTCCAGAAGCTGGCTCGATCGTCCTGAGGTGGTCAGATGGTTCAGGATCATTGGCTATCAGGAAGCGGGATTTGAAGAAGGTGCACATCTTTTTGAGCTTCTGCCACTTACAGGCAACAGCATCTCAAGTCAGTAGTATTGTTTATCGCGCCGTGTGGAATTATGCGCGGCGCCGTTCACCCCAATGCGTGCGCGATTGCATCAATAGTCACCCGAACACGGGATGCCATGGCACGCCCACCGGGCCATATGATATGAATAGGCAAGCTAGGCGTTCTGACATCTGACAGCACATCGATCCATCACTCTGATGGCAGGTACTGCCGGTGCGAGACCAGTCAAAGGCGGAGCGGTTTACGCCGCTTGCAACAGCGCGATTGAAGGGGTGGGACGCGGTCTGATAATCGATCTCGCACCAATTCGGGTCAATACAATTTCACCGGGCACGATAAACGGCCACCTTTGGCAAAATCGCCCTGCCGAAATTCGCGATGTCGCATTCGAGCATTATAGCCAGATCTCGCTCGCCGGGCGCCCGGGTACTGAAGCAGAAGTTGCGGATACAGTGCTCTACCTCATGGGAAACAGTTTTATGACTGGCTCCACCTTGTACCCGGACGGCGGCTACGCGCTGCGGTAGGCATAATGGCTGTTTTAAGAGAAGTTATCATCATAGCCAATTGAATTTAAACGGTTTCTCCGCGCAGTTGATTTGCAAGAAATCCGAGATTGTCCTGTCCCCAATAGGTTTCATTGTCATAAATATAGGTGGGAAATCCAAAGACCCCTTTATCGACGGCACGTTCACGATCTGAATTCCATTTGGCCTTCACATCATGATCGTTCTCGCGACCAACAAGATACTGTCCATTGAACCCGGCTTCATCGGCAACGGCACTTCGGACGTCAGGCTGACCAATATCTTTGGCCTCAGTCCAGAACGCTTGCTGGAGCGCCCGCGTCAGTTGCAGCCAGTTCTGCCCGTCCAGATATGCGGCAATGACCGTAAATGAGGCTGGCGTCGGATCACTTAACGTGGGGCGATCGTCAATGAACAACGGTTTGCCACGAAACTTCGCCCAGCGTTTGAGGTCCTGTGTGCCGTAGGCCCGGCGCGCCTCCGGTCGATTGCGGGAAAATATACCCCCATTCTCCTCAATGACTGTTGCCAGATGTGGTTTGATTTGAACCACATGCCGTTCTGCCAGTTCTTCCAGCGCATCAAGTCCAAGATAGGACCAGGGCGACCCTATGGAAAAAAAGTAATCAATCGTCTTCGTCATCTTTTTGTCTCTCATAACCGATTACAATTTTGCCAGAGGCGGAGCGAGTTTCAATAAGATTAAATAAAGTAAACGATATAACTAACTGTTTTTAAAGCACTATATTTCAAATTTCTCTCGCGCTCTTCTGGCAATACTCTATTGAAACTTCGGCAGTCCGGGTGGGTTCGTTTCCGACTGCTCCAATGCTTCCTCTTGGAGATGCCAGCGGTCAAGAACACGTGCATAATCCCCATTTTTGATCAAACCGTTGGTCGCAACCGTCAACGCGTTGGCGAGGCCGCTTCCCTTGCGGGTCGTGATCGCAACATCGGAGCGATCAGGCCAGCCAGCGCTCAAAGTGCCCACGCGTCTGATGTTCTTGTCACGGGATGCGATGAAAACGAGTTGCGCATGTGGTTGCACGATTACATCTGCCCGACCCGATTGAAGCGCCAGAAGGCTTGCAGCTTCATCATCATAATATTGCAGGTCCAGCGGCTTCAGGCCCGCCTTCACATTCTCCTCGCTCCATCGGACCAGAATGCGCTCCTGATTGGTTCCCGCCCCTACGATGATACGCAGACCAGCCGTATCCTTCGGCTCCTTGATTGAAGTAACGGCGCTGTTTGCCTTTACGAAGAGCCCATGCAGCCCCTGTCGATAGGTCGAGAAATCGAACTTCTCCTTACGCTCTTCGGTCACGCCAACGTTTGATATGACCGCATCGTATTTTCCGGACGCCAGCCCGAGCGGCCAATCAATCCATGCGACGGGAACACTCTCAAGCTCAAGTCCGAGGCTTTCAGCAATAGCTGAAGCATAATCTGCATCCGCACCAACGACAGTCCTGGCATCTGTCGCGTAAGCTGCAAGCGGAGGACCACCGGGTGCGACTGCAACTGTAAATTTTCCGGGCGTTACAAACTTGAAATCAGCCGGGATTGCGGAAATAGCAGCGGCATTCCTCTGCACATGCACGCGTCCTGACTGCTCAGGTGAGAGATCAAATCCATCTTCTGCATAAGCCGACAGAGCCGTGCTTACAATAAACGCCAATGCAGTGGCTAACACAGCAGTTGCTCTCATAAAAAATTCTCCAGACAAATAGTAGTTCATAGGCCGGCACACACGTCTCCTGATGCACCGGCCAAGGGCCTTACGATCCGCTTTTTGGCAGACCCTGTGGATTGGTTTTAGCTTCACTGATTGCTTCCGGTCCAAGGTTCCACGTCTCAAGAACCTTGGTATACGCACCGCTGGCGATCAGATCGTTGAGAACATTGGTCAGTGGCTGAGCAAACCCACTGCCCTTACGCGTCGTCACCGCAATTTCTGCCGTAATCGGCCAACCGCCGCTCACTGTGCCAACCAGCTTGGTTTTCCCGTTAATACCAGCGGAATAGGCTTGCGTGGCGTTTACGCTGAAAACGACATCTGCGCGCCCGCTTTGGATAGCCAGGTCTTTAACCGCATCATCATCGTAATATTGCACCTCAACAGGCTTCAGACCCGCGGCAACGTTCTGGCGATCCCATTCGAGCAGAATTTTTTCCTGATTGGTGCCCGCGTCAGTAATGATCTTTAGACCCGCAATATCCTTAGGCTGCTTCAGCTCGGTAATGGCACTGTCGGATTTTACGTAGAAGCCCAACTCATCCTTGCGATAAGTGGAGAAATCAAATTTTTCTTTGCGTTCTTCCGTTACCGTCACGTTGGAGATAACCGCATCGAATTTGCCCGAAGCAAGTCCGAGCGGCCAGTCTGCCCAGGCGACAGAAACCAATTCAAGGTCACGACCCAAGCTATCGGCAATGATCTGTGCCAGATCAACGTCATAGCCGATCACGGTTTTTGAATCCGACGCATAATCATGCAGAGGAAGGTGCCCGCTTGTGCTGATACCGATGGTCAACGCACCATCTTTCACAAACTTGAAATCCTTGGCCTCGTCGATACGCTTTTCGCTTTTTTCAACCCGCAAACGGTTCGACTGTTCGGGGCTCAAATCAAACTTGCCCTCACTCTGCGCTGCACCGGTTGACAACAGACCCATCGAAATCAGGCCTGCAGTGAAGTATCCCGCTTTTCTGATATACGTCATATTCCCATCTCCCTGAGTATTGAAAATCTGTGTAATGACTTGATTTCTGTATATTTCTTCCTGCTAAGAGCGGGGCTTATGATCCGCTTTTTGGCAAACCGGGAGGATTGGTCTTCGCCTCATCAACGGCCTCAGAGCTCAGGCTCCAGCGATCAAGCACCTGATGATATTTGCCGTTTTTGATGAGCTCGTTGAGCGAAAGCGTGAGTGCATCAGCCAGACCGCTGCCTTTGCGGGTGGTAATCGCCACTTCGGCAGTCTGTGGCCAGCCACCGCTGACTGTGCCAACCAGTTTGGTTTTACCATGCTGAGAAGCCGCATAGGCCTGCACGGCGTTGACGCTGAAAACTGCATCTGCACGCCCAGATTCAAGCGCCAGACTTTTTACCGCATCATCGTCATAATACTGTACTTCAACCGGCTTCAAACCGGCTGCCACATTCTGCTTGTCCCATTGCAGAAGGATGTTTTCCTGATTGGTGCCCGGATCGGTAATGATCTTGAGGCCCGCAATATCCTTTGGTTCTTTCAGGGAGGAAATCGGGCTGTCAGTCTTTACGTAAAATCCCAGCTCATCCTTGCGATACGTTGAAAAATCGAACTTTTCTTTGCGTTCTTCCGTCACAGTCACATTAGAAATCACCGCATCGAACTTGCCGGATTCAAGCGACAGAGGCCAATCCGCCCAGGCAATCGGCACCAGAACCAGCTCGCGATCAAGCGTGTCGGATACGAGCTGAATAAGATCGGGATCGAAGGCGACAACGGTCTTTGCGTCTGTCGCATAAGTACTGATTGGTGGAACCCACGGGTTGATGCCGACGACCAGTTTTCCATCCTGAACGAATTTGAAATCCTTCGGTACAGCATTGATAACTGTTTCACTCTTTTCAGTGCGAAGGCGATTTGGCTGCTCAGGACTTAAATCGAGTTCGGCTGAGAACGCAGGAACGGATAGCAGCGTTGCAGCGGCGAACAGCCCTCCAATAATTGACTTTTTGCGATAGACTGATTTCACTTTGTTTCTCCTGTAAATTTTGGTCGAACAATCCCTGACGATCGCCCGACAAAAGGTGATCGTGGATCTCGAAAGCTGTTTTTCGGTTCAAGAAGGAAAGGTTGGAAGTGTTACCCCGAGCCTGGATGCCAATAGCTCCATCCGGGCATTACCCATCAAAGGACTTTTGCAAGAAACTCCCGGGTACGAGGATGCGAAGCCGCGTTAAAAAGCTGTTCTGGCCTGCCAGTTTCCAGAATGCGTCCTTCTTCCATGAAAACCACCGTATCGGCGACTTCACGCGCAAAGCCTATTTCATGGGTCACGATCACAAGCGTCGTGCCGGAACGTGCCAATTCTTTGATAACGTCGAGGACCTCTCCCACCAGTTCCGGATCGAGCGCCGATGTCGGTTCGTCGAAGAGAATGACTTTCGGATTAAGCGCAAGAGTGCGGGCAATGGCGACACGTTGCTGCTGTCCGCCTGAAAGCTGGCGCGGATAGGCATTGATCTTTTCACTCAGACCCACGCGGGCCAGCAGCCGTTGTGCAACAATGGTCGCATTTTCCCGGCTCAGACCACGAACGGTCATCGGCGCTTCAACGATATTCTCAAGCACTGTCAGATGCGGGAACAAATTGAAATTCTGAAACACCATCCCAACATCGACGCGCTTTTTCAGAATGTCTTTTTCTTTCAGTTCATAGAGGGTGTTGCCGCTCTGGCGATACCCCAGAAGCTCATCATCAATCGAGATGAAACCATCATCGACACGTTCCAGATGATTAATCGAACGAAGAAGCGTCGATTTACCGGAACCCGACGGTCCGAGAATGGCCGTCACACTACCCGGCTTGATATGCAGGCTCACATTATCAAGAACGAGATTGGAACCAAAGCTCTTGGAAACGCTGTGAATATCCACCGCTCCGCGTCGTGCGCCAGTGAACCCACCGACAGCCAGCGCTTCCGTAATCTGTGCATCCTGCGTACGGCTTACTACGTTCTGAGGTTTGGTTGATGTCGTGGCTTGGGCCGGAATGAAGTGGGCGAAAAGGCGTGTCAGAACGGCAGGTGGCGGATTACGAAGCGCACCACGCGAAAAATGTCGCTCTATGTAATATTGCGCAATCGACAGAACGGTCATGATGATCAGATACCAGACGGTCGCGACCATCAGCAGCGGGATCACTTCCAGATTGCGGCGATAAATCACCTGCACCGTATAAAACAGCTCTGGCAGCGCAAGGACGTAGACCATCGATGTGCCTTTGGCGAGACCGATGATTTCGTTGAACCCTGTCGGCAGAATGGTGCGCATGGCTTGTGGGAGAATGATGCGAAAGGCTTGCCTGCGCCGTGGCAAACCGAGCGCCGCTGCAGCTTCAAGCTGGCCTTGATCCACTGACAGAATGCCGCCGCGAATGATCTCGGATGAGAAAGCTGCCTGATTTAGGCTTAGTCCCAACAGAGCGGCGGCAAAGGGACTGAGGATTTGAACAGTCGGATATTCGGCAAATGTAATGCTGGTGTAAGGCACACCAAGCCTAACAGTTTCATATAGATAGCCGAGATTATTAAGAACGAGGAGCAGGACAATCAGTGGAATGGATCGCAGCAACCAGATGTAAGCCCAGGAGAGGCTCGACAGCAGTGGTGAACGCGACACGCGTGCCAGTGCAAGAGCTGTACCTAACGCAAAACCCAGAACTGTTGCAAGCGCCGTTAGCCATAACGTCCGCATCAATCCCACGAGAACAGGCTCAGAAAGAAACCATTCAGCAAAGACCGGCCAACCCCATTTGGGATTTGTCAGAATGGACTGGATGACCATAATAATCAGTCCCGCAGCGAAAATCGTTCCAACCACGCGCGCCGGATATCGAGCTGGAACGATCTTGTAGTGCTTGAAGTCGCCCGGACTTACTCGGGAAACCGTTTCCCTATCCGTCCCTGCAAAATCTGTAGCAATTGCCATGATCAACACCGCTCCGAAGTATAATTTAACTTCCAATCCTATGCATAAGTCTCTGCCATAGGATTAATTGAAGTTTATTTTCGGAGAAATAATGTTAATGTTCAAAACAAATAAGTCTATTTAAACACTCATGAACGAACATTTTTTCCATTATGCGCACAGATTGGCATAACATTAACTTATACAGAAGCCACTTGTTTCGATTCAATTTCAGAAGAGAGAAAATTAACTTCATGAATATTATGTAAGCTCTTCTCAAAGGGAAGCGTCCCGTAAATTTCGGGATCGGCCGACACATCGAAAAGTGCTGTATATCCATTTCTGAGGTAAAGCTCTCTCGCCTCGGGCTGTCTGAACCCGGTGGTGAGATATACCCGTTTGTAACCCTGACGATACGCCTGCGCTTCAAGCTCGTTGAGCACCTTTCGTGCCAGCCCCTGCCGCCGCAGATCGCCATGAGTCCAGATGCGCTTGAACTCGGCAGTTACCCCGTCATAGCGCATGAATGCCCCGCCTCCGATAGTCTGCCCATCGCGAAGCAAAAGCAGAAAATTGCCATGCGGCGGAGCAAAAACCTCTGGCGGATATTTGTTCATTTCGGCCGCAGCACCGTCAGTACTAAAATATGTGCCATAGCGCGTGTCATATTCGATCGTAAGCGCCTCGATAAGTGGTACGGCACGAACATCCTGCGTTGAAGTGTAGAGAAATTCATCAGCCATGATTTAAACACCCATTTCAGGTCAAAGAGGCCTCTGTCAGACGCACCCAGAACAGAGCCGCTGGCAGCAGGATTTCGTCATTGAAGTCGTATTCTGGACTGTGCAGTCCGGCGCTCTCCCCATTGCCGACAAAGAAGTAGCTTCCGGGCCGCTCTTCCAGCATGAAAGCAAAATCTTCGCTGGCTGTTCGCGGCCTGAAGTCTTCGATCACTGCCCCCTTGGGAAAGGTAGTGAGTGCCACTTGCTGTGCAAACGCAGTCTCGGCTTTGGCATTAATCAAAGCAGGAAAGCCCCATTGGTAATCGACATCCGCCTCCGCGCCGTAACTCTCTGCATGTGAACGGACGAGCGCTTCGATCCTGCCACGCAACTCTTCACGTACGCTTTGTGAGAACGAACGAATGGTCAGACCAAGCTCGACACTTGCGGGAATGACATTCAGTGCATCACCACCATGGATAGATGCAACCGTCACCACGGCCATATCAAGCGGATCGATATTGCGCGAAACCACCGTTTGAAGCGCCAGAACAATGGATGACGCAACAACAACCGGATCAACGGATTTATGCGGCTCCGCGCCATGACCGCCACGGCCATTGACCCGGATCTTTGCACGATCAACAGATGCCATTGCGGGGCCTGCAACAAATCCAAAGTTGCCGGCAGGCACGCCAGGCCAATTGTGCAGCCCGTAGATTGCGTCGCAGGGAAAACGGTCGAAAAGACCGCCCTCAATCATACGCCGGGCACCTGCACCGATTTCTTCGGCAGGCTGGAAAATCACATACAATATACCGGAAAACTGACCAGCCTCTGCCAGATAGCGTGCAGCTGCCAGCAAGATACTGGTGTGCCCGTCATGGCCGCAGGCATGCATAACGCCGGGATTGCTGCTCACATATTCAAGCCCCGTCGCCTCGATAATCGGCAACGCATCCATATCAGCCCTGATACTGATGGTTTTTGTCGACGTGCCGCGCCGTAACGTGCCAACCACACCTGTACCACCAACACCCGTCGTTACCTCATATCCCCACTGACGCAGCAAATCTGCAACCAGAGAGGCCGTGCGGTGTTCTTTGAACGCCAGTTCCGGATGGATGTGAATATCGCGGCGCAGAGCAATAAACTCATCAAGAAACGAAGCGATCCCCGTTTCGATTTCGAGTTTACGGTTTACGTCTGGCGCCTGCCGGATATTCATGCCGCACCTTTTTGGTGACTTCCGGCATCGTCATCCACAAACGGTGTTGCGTAGCGGCTCTCAGGATATCCAAGCCCCAGATTTCCGCGCAGCGTATCACTGGCAAGCGTCGCTTCATGATAGCCGCGCTCTTCCAGAATTGGCAGAACATGCTTTGTAAAATCATCAAGACCTTCGGCGATCACAGGAAAACCCAGAATGAAGCCATCAGCGGCCTTCAGTTCTTTCCATCGAATAATTTCGTCAGCGATCTTATCCGCTGTTCCAATAAACGACGTGCGCGGCGTCGCAACGTTCAAAGCGACTTCACGCAAGGTCAGTCCGTTCTCTGTCGCATCGCGTTTGATACGATCCGTAGTCGAGCGGAAGCTGTTTTTGCCAACATCGCCCAAATCAGGAAAAGGTTCGTCCAGCTTATATGTGCTGAAATCATGATGATCGAAGAAACGTCCAAGATAAGACAGAGCTTCACTGATGCTCACCAGATTGCGGATTGCATGGTATTTTTCTTCAGCTTCGGCTTCTGTTAGCCCCACAACAGGACCAATGCCCGGAAAAATACCGACATCGTCCTGCGCGCGTCCATGTGACAAAGCACTGGCCTTGATCTGCGCATAAAAGGTCTGGCTATCGTTGATTGTACCTGCATTGGTGAAAACGGCGTTTGCGTGTTTACCTGCAAGCCCAACGCCGGCTTCCGAAGCGCCAGCCTGAAAAATAACCGGCTGCCCCTGCGGCGATCGCTGAATGTTCAGCGGACCTTCAACCGAAAAAAAGCGCCCCTTATGATCAAGACGATGAAAACTTTCCGGCTTATAAAACGTGCCACTCTCACGGTCGCGGATAAAGGCGTCATTATCCCATGAATCCCAAAGCCCCTTAGTGACTTCAAGATACTCGTCCGCAATTTCATAACGCAATGCATGTTCAGGATGCGGCTTGCCGTAGTTGCGCCCGGAACCTTCAAGTGGTGACGTCACAACATTCCAGCCAGCACGCCCACCCGAAATCAAATCAAGCGACGCAAACTGACGTGCAACGGTGAACGGATCGCTGTAGGACGTTGAAACTGTACCAACAAGGCCGATGCGCTTTGTGTTTGCTGCAAGTGCGGAGAGAACCGTCAAAGGCTCGAAGCGATTGAGAAAATGAGGAATGGAAACTTCGTTGATGTAAAGTCCATCTGCAACGAAGGCGAAGCTGATGCCTGCCTCTTCAGCTTTGCGTGCGGCATCGATAAAAAATTGAAGATTGACGCTGGCATCTGCTGGCCCGGATGGATGTTTCCAGGCATTCATATGTCCACCTGCGCCTTGCAACATAATGCCGAATTTAATCTGCTTGGAACTCACTTCAAATTCTCCTTATAGCCCGCCTGCCTTGCGATCAGGCTGCAATAGCCAGTCGTTCACAGGCCAGACTTTCAACGGCAACCAGTCGCTGCTCATGGGAGACAGCGGGAAATTCGAGCACAAACTCTGCAACCCCATATTGCTCATGCAATTCATCGAGTTTCTGCTTCACCTGCCTGGGCGAGCCTGCGAGTACGCTTGGGCGTTTTTCCTCGACCCGATAATCAGCTTCACCAGCCTGACGAGCAAACTCTGCCGCAGCCTCCGGAGTGCCTACCGAGACCGAAGTGCCGGAAGCCAGATGAACTTTAAAAATCTTGATTTTTAACAGCGCTGCATCAACGTCTTCTTTGTTTTCCGCGACGACAGCTCCAAGCGCCAGAATAGGCACTTTTCCGGTTACGTCACGATAGGCATCGAACGTCTTTTGCAGATTGTCAGTATCGCCGTTCAGATGCCCGGCATACACAAAATCCCAGCCCGAATGCGCGGCAAGCAGAGCGCTTTCGGGACTTGCTCCAAGAACAAACCGTTCGGCCGACGTTTGAGGCTTTGGTGTAGCAGCCAGCCCCGCAAACGGGCCGGATCCGATCTTTTCACCACCCAGAAATGCGCTCAGCTGTGCGAGTTTTCCATTAAAATCAAGCCGTTTTGCGCTGTCGATTTCCTGCTGCAAAGCTTTGGTCGATAGCGGAAGTCCGCCGGGTGCCTTGCCAACGCCAAGATCAACGCGTCCGCGCCCAAGTGCAGCCAGTAAATTAAAATTTTCCGCAACTTTGTAAGGGCTATAGTGCTGAAGCATAACCCCGCCCGACCCAATTCTGATGCGTTTCGTCGATGCCAGGAGATAAGAGACAAGCACCTCTGGAGATGGTCCGGCCAATTCATTCGCGTGATGGTGTTCAGCTACCCAGAAGCGTTTATATCCCGCCTGCTCCGCAGCCTGAGCGTAGGATACAGTGTTGGCAAGAGCAGCTTCGGCGGTTCCCCCCTCTGCCACCGGGCTCTTGTCGAGAAGACTTATCTGATACGGCATTGGCCCATCCACTTTCATCGCAAAACTGAAGCCGCCTGAGGTCAACCTCAAGCACAGCCTTGCCCACAAACATTCGCAAACGCGGATATGTGGGGTGGCCAGGACTTAGTTTCTTGGCTTCTTGATGAAAGCTCAAAGATCAGGCGTCTTAAATCAGGGTCGATGAGATAAATTTATTTCGCTTACGCTGAACATCTTGAAACATGCAGCGTTAGTTGGTCATACTGTTACGCAGCTGGACGGAACAGGCATCTGCAAAAAAACAGCACGATTCATACGCCAAAAGAGTAAAAAATCGAGATCGCGCGACTTTTACGCGGCTATATTCCTGCGCCGCGAAGCAGATTCAGCCGTGATTTTCGTTTCTTTGGCGGCTCTGGTTCCTGAAACCGTAATGATCGTGCAAGAGCACTCAGCAAGTCGGTTTGAGAGATGAGGCCCTGAACGACATTGTCCTGATCTGTTACGATGACAGCATGAGATCGCCCATCCGTCAGAAGCGGCACTAATTTCACAACCGGCTCGTCTTTCTGCACCGTTATAGCATCGACCATCAGCATACTGATTTCATTGGCGGAACCACCCAGCTCGCGCAGCCCGACAGTACCAACCAGCCTGCCCTGTTCGCCAATCACAGGCAACGTGCGGATATTGTGCTCAAGCATCAGGCGTCGGGCTTCATCAGGAACTGCGTGCTTATTGATACTGATAACGTCACGCGACATGATATCTTCAGCCGTCAACGTTCCGTGTGTGCGAATAAGCGCTTGCAGTTCAACCTGCCTCAGCAGCCGATCAAGATCACCCGGATCAATATCGAAAGTCTCATCGACTTCCTTCAATGCCGAGGCAATATCGTCTGACGTAAAACCTACCCGCAAAGGTGCGGGAAGATCGTTGGTCTTGTGTGTATTCGCAGGCGCTGAAACTGGCACATGCGGGTATTTTCGTCTCGCCAATTTGTGAAACGCAACACCAAGAACGACCAACAATACAGAGTTCAGACCCACCGGCAAAAATGCAAATTTATAGCCCAGATCGGTTACGCCTGAGCCGCCGATAATAGCTGTCAAAGCGGCAGCACCGCCTGGTGGATGCAAGCAACGCGATATCGACATGATGGCTATCGCAAGAGAAACGCCAACACCGATGGCAATCAGCGGATTACCAATAAAACGAGCGACCGTGATACCAACAAGCGCTGAAATCACATTGCCGCCAATGACTGACCAGGGCTGGGCTAACGGACTTGCAGGCACTGCGAAAATCAACACAGCAGAAGCGCCGATCGGTGCCACAATCAAGGGAAATTCAATACCTCTGCCCATAACGAGTGCAGTTATGAGACCTGTCAGGCATATGCCGATCAATGCGCCAAGGCTGCCAATCAACCGGTCACGCAAACTGGCACCAGCCAATATGGGCACGAAAAGCCGAAAGCCGTTGAACATCATCGGTCCCTGTTTCTAACCGCGAGAAAAAGCGCTTATCGATCCAAACAATTTCAGTAACCGGAACATGGAACGATGTCGCGCAGGCTTATATCAAGTTGTTCTCGATTACGAGAATGCATTTCTATGAGCAGTGCAAACTTTTAACCGGTCACCCTGGTCACCCCGCTGAAATCTATAACGCACCGTGCCGGACTGATTGGCGAGAACTTGATTGATCCGATATGCCATAGCTCTAAGCTTCGCAAAAACAAACGGATAGCGATAATTCACGCAACTCGGTAAAGAACCTATGCCTGTTTCAAGTATCAAGGACAACTCGCATGAAATCGCGCATCATCACCTCTCAGGGCCGAGTAGCAGATCGTACTCCAGGTGCTATTCCCGGCGCTCTGGCCGTCGCAAAAGCTCTGTCAGAGCGCTACGATTTTTCCATCAGAACCATTGGTACACCTACGCCTTCTGTCTCCGATGACTGGAGTGAGGCATTGCCACAGGCCGGTAGCACGCTCAAAGGTCTCGCGGCAGCTGTCTGCGAAGAACTAACTGCCGGCCACCTACCGCTCCTTGCCACCAACACCTGTTCGGCAAGCCTTGCGACCATTCCTCAGGCGGCCAGCCAGATAGATGGGCTGACTGTCCTTTGGATTGATGCACATGGTGATTTCAATACACCCGAGACAACTGGTTCCGGCTATATGGGCGGAATGGCGCTGGCTGGCATCTGTGGGCTTTGGGACAGCGGATATGGAGGAAATTTAGCGCCGGAAAGGGTGATAATTTTCGGAGCTCGTGACATTGATCCTGAAGAAATGGAAACGCTTGATCGCAACAATGTCAAAGTAATCAGGCCTGAGGCAGCCAATGCTCAATCGCTTCTGGCTGCAATCGGCACAGGTCCAATCTGGGTTCACATCGATTGGGATGTCATGGAACCGGGGCTGATTCCGGCCGCTTACGCGATCGAAGGTGGATTGCTTGCACTTCAGCTTCGTGACGCGCTGGCCGCAATTCCTGCCTCTCAAATTGCTGCTATTGAGCTTGCAGAGTTTGAACTTCCTGCAGATGAGCAAGATGCGGACCGGGCACTCAATTTGATCCTCGACATTACCGCACCGCTTTTTGAAAGCATTGGTGCTTGATGCAAATCATCGCTCCGGGAGATTTTCCAACTAAAATAGTGTCATTGGAACGGGTGTGGCTTCCATTTTCCCAAGATCAGAAAATGGAAGCAATACGTGCTGGCTTTGACGATGAAGACATACTTGTCACAACCATCATCTTGTCAAACTCACCGCGTTTGAACGCGCTTAGGAACCGCTTATAGTCTTTGAAGACCACACATCCATTTGAATCACCAGCCCGACGAAGCATATAGGTGTGAGCCAGCAGACCATCTCTGTTGTACGGATTGCGCCCATCGACGGGTAACAACCGGACTGCTTCGACACCGTGGAACAGGCTTTCACGCATCTGAAGCTTATAAGTGCTTGGCGGCGTGGCACCACGCATCTTCTGGTTAACATAGCGCGGGTTGTCACGCATGTGGCCCATACCCGAATGCGCTTCGAGTTTTTCACCGCTCGGCAGATACACTGTTGCGGCAGAAATATCATAAATCGCCGTCCGACCGTGGGCAGCCTGACCGAAAAGTCGACCAAAAAGGCCGCGCTGTATATTCTCGGTTTTCCCAGTTGGAGGCGCATAGGCCAATTGCGCTTTTTCCTGCTTTTCAGGCTTGGCGACACCAGGCTTATTAATCACCGGCTTTCGGCCAGGAAAAGGCACGTCGTCAGGAAGAAAACTATCGGTGTCGTCTTCAATAGATGCCTGCGCGGTTTTGGCGTCAGGAGCAGACGTTGGAACAGGAATAGCATCGCCGGATGGCAGTGCCGCTTGTGAACGCGCACTATAATCTTGCGCCGCCATTTGGGCTGCGCTCGTAGCTGAAGCGATTATCGTTGGCGAAACCACGTCCTGTTTCAGCGTCGTCGTTACCACCCTCTCCTCGCGCGGTTCGATTACCGGCGTCACAGCTACGGGCACGTCTTCGATCACTGCTTCCGGACCGACATCGGCGATGATCGGTGCATCCGCAATCGCCTTATTGCGCCGCCAATCAAGATTGGAATATGGCGCATCGGCGGTATAGGCGTCGATGAAGCGTTGACGGATGACATGGCCCATGCCGATTTTTTGATCGACGACGGCCAGCTGATGCGGCGTTGCCGTCGGAAGACGTCGGATTACAGGAGCCATTGGCACGAAAGCTGGCAATACAGCTTCCACCGTGCCTAATGCAGTCATCAGGCAGCTGCCAGCCAAAAGGCCTGCACCGAGCACTGCTGCAACACGTAAAATGCCTTTAAATACAAAGGGGTTGGGGATGTTAATCCCACGCGGCAATACAAAATCATACGTTTCTGTGACGAACGCCATACTACTCGTCCTGAATAATTACTGGTTTTCTCGCAGTCGCTTTGCATGAAAGTTCGGCGGAAAAGCGAAGCAATCATGGCAAAAGTGCTGACTTGAAACTCGCACTAAGCATGAAGAATTATGGTAACTAAATTCTTTACAATCGCTTGCTGACAGCAAAGAAAGTATGGTTGTCTCTCTCAGACAGGCTCACTATGCCGTGAGCAAATAGTTGACATGGGCCGTGTTTTGAAACTCCGAGCCCTCGACCGCCACGCGATTACGTCCGCGCCGTTTCACTCTCAGAAGGGCAATATCTGCACGTTCTGCGGCATCCCAAACCGTCTCGTGATTGCGCATAATGGACATGCCGAAACTGCTGGTGAGCTTGCGCCCATTGGGCAACATCGAAAAGCTATATCGTGCCACGTGATTGCAAAGACGATTGGCAAAGACCTCACATTGCTCTGCGCTGCCTTCCACGATCAGAATGAATTCCTCGCCGCCAACGCGACCGACTATCGTTCCTTCGTCAGCAGTTAATCGAAGCAAAGAGGCAAATTCCACCAGAACCTTATCACCGATGGAATGGCCAAATTCATCGTTGATCGCTTTGAAGTGATCAATATCCGCGATGATGACAGCGCGTTTATTCTTATCCGAAGCGGTGACCTTCCGCCCAATAGATCGCTCCAACCCACGGCGATTAAGAACGCCCGTTAGCGGATCTGAATCACGCTCGCCTTGCAATTCGTTGACCACATCAGCAGTTGCCACGACCAGAATAACCAGGCCAAGCAATACCCCTATAAAGGAAACAGAAATCGTCACGAGGGTCCAGTATTTCGAACTAATCAACTCTTCAGAACTCGCAACACCCTCAAGCATGTTGAAAGTTAGTACGCTGCGGAGAAAGAAATGCATCGCAAATATCATGAGGACGCTATGCAGTGTCCGTTCAATCCAATTACCTTCGGCTAGTTGCTGAGACTTTATACAAAGGACCGCGATCATTGCGCCAAGCCCGAAATTTGAAACAATCGCCATATATTTATAGGCGATGCCAGCTTGTGCGAGATAGGCGATCATCGCCAATGTCAGCACACTAATCGCCACCCCAGCAAAGGGGGAAAATGGCCTGCCAAGACGAACCATCACGGCTTCACAAAAGAAAAGCCCGGCCAGGAGATAAAAGGCAGTGGCGGTAAATACCTCTGCATTTAAGCTTGGTAGAAGATGCAGTACCTGTAGCAGCAAGCCGGTCGCAAATGTTGCGAAACCCAGTCCGAACAACAACATATGTTTGCGTTTGGTGTCGAGCATCCATACGCCGGACATCGTCGTCGCAAACAACATAATCAGGAGAGGAGGAACGAATTTCACGACAGATGATACCGTTTAAACAAAAAATATATTAAAATCGGAATTGAATGCATTTAAAACGATAATAAACGATTCAAATCAAGCAAACTTTTATTGTAAAAAGATAGATATTTCACTGATTTAGACTATTGTAAATTAATTATGTTCTAATAATAAAATATAAACAATAGGATCACAGCCGCACGGGCCAATGCTCCGTTTTATACATTGATAGTTATCCCCAGATACTGATTTCAAGCATTCACTTAAATAAGCCTATAACATTCAATATCGCCAACATTACCTGTTACTAAACTTATTAAGGCCTTGGTGACGAGGTTCTGAAATGCCATTTTAACACTACGCACAGCCCCAATGCGGAGAAAACATATGCGCCATCAGTTCGACCTTTTTACTCCTCCAGCAGTGGACGGAGAAAAACGGGCGGAACTGCGTCCTGCCCGCACCAGACCCGGCAAGGGAACGGCTATTGATGAAGCGGAAATGGTACAGCGCCTGAAGGACAGCGGCCGCTATCGCATCCTGCAACGGCTCGACCCGGCACCGATAGTGCCGGATGCAGATAAACTTGCTTTCCCGCGTCTTGGTGTGGTGGTCGATACAGAAACGACTGGTCTGAGTGCCGCGCAAGAAGAAATTATTGAGATTGGCGCGGTCGCTTTCCGCTATGCCGACGATGGTTCTATTGGTGATGTCTGCGCGACGTTCAGCGCGCTGCAGGAACCATCAAAACCAATTCCAACCGATATCACCCGCATCACCGGCATTACCGATGAGATGGTAGCGGGACAGATGATCCCCCGTGCGAAACTGGAATCGCTGATCTCAGAGGCAGATCTGATCATTGCACATAATGCAGGTTTCGACCGACCATTTCTTGAACGGTTCTCGCCTGTGTTTGAGAACAAGCCATGGGCCTGTTCGGTCAAGGAGATTGATTGGACCGCGCGCGGCTTTGAAGGCACAAAACTTGGTTATCTGATTGGCCAGAGCGGCTATTTTCACAACGGCCACCGCGCTGAAGATGATTGTCAGGCACTGTTGGCCGTGTTGCGCGAAACATCAGGCCGCAAGCAAACGCCATTTTCGGAGCTGCTCAAGGCCAGTCACAAATCGCGCCTGCGCATCTACGCTGAAAACAGCCCCTTCGAGATGAAGGACAAGCTGAAAGAGCGCCGCTATCGCTGGTCAGACGGCACCGATGGTCGCCCGAAATCATGGTGGACTGAGGTAGACGAGGACGAGCTGGATAGCGAGCTTGAGTATCTGCGCACGGAGATTTATCCATGGCGCGATGCGGAACCACTTATCGTGAAACTGACTGCAACAGAACGCTATAAAGAGCGAGCGCCATTGCGACCGGGCAAATAAAAAAGGCGGTATAAACCGCCTTTCCCTTATCAGATGACAGGCCACGGCCTTTGTGCGGGCCGCATGTCCTCATAGGCTTTTGCCAAACGCAATACACCCAGATCATCAAAGCGCTGGCCGAAAATCTGCAAGCCAATCGGCAACCCTTCGGACGTATATCCGCAATTGATCGAAACTGCGGGCTGCTCCGACATATTGAGCGAAACCGTAAAGGCGATATGCTCAAACGGGCGCTGCGGATCGTTGATCGGCGAGGCCCATTCTGCCGGATAGGTCGCCATCGGCGCGGTCGGAGAGATGATGAAATCAAACTCTTTCGACGCTGCAAGTGCTGCATTGCGCATCGCATCCATCTGGGCAAAGCCTGTATAAACCTCTTCGCCCGACAGCCCTTCAGCGGTCTCAGTCCATTGATATATGTAGGGCAGGATTTTCGCCCGGTTTTCAGGTGTCATTTTCTTGATGTCCGACCATGATCGCGCGCGCCAGAAACGATCAAGACCGTCAATCATTGTACGATTTAAGAACGGCTCGACTGGCTCGATGATAGCGCCGGCATCCGCAAACAACTTTGCTGCAGCTTCGATTGCCGCCCTGGTTTCATCGCCGACATCTTCACCAAAACCAGCATCAAGCCAAAGGCCGATCTTCAGGCCTTTCACATCAATGTCGAGGTTCATCCAATCAATTGGCTGATAAGGCAGGCTCATGCCATCACGACGATCAGGCTTGGAAAGCACCGACATATAAAGCGCCGTATCCGCAACATCGCGTGTCATAGGACCGGCAACTCGGCCCAAAAAGGCAGGATCGATCGGAATACGCCCAAAAGACGGCTTGAGGCCCACGACTCCACACCAGCCGGCAGGCAAGCGGATGGAACCACCAATATCGGTACCAACATGCAAAGGCCCATAACCGGCAGCGGCAGCACTACCAGCACCTGCACTCGATCCACCAGGATTTGTGCTCAGATCCCATGGGTTGCGGGCAAGCTTATGGAAGCTCGAAAGCCCGGAGGATAGCATGCCAAGGTCTGGCATAGTTGTTTTGCCAAGCAGTACACCGCCAGCTTCACGAGTGCGGGCAGCAGCTGGCGCATCAGCGGTAGCAGGCTTCAACGGCAATGCAGCACAACCAAGCGGCACAGCCAAGCCTTGCGTTGCTATATTTTCTTTGAGTGTCAGCGGTACGCCGTCAATCGCGCCTGCAGGCTCTCCTTTGGCCCAGCGCGCTTCCGACGCCTTTGCTGATTTACGTGCAGCATCAGGGTCATAGGCCCAGAGGGCGTTGAGCTTTGGTTCATAGGCTTCAATGCGATGAATGACCGCTTCGGTCACTTCAACCGGCGACAGCCTTTTCGCCTTATAAGCATCAACAAGCGTGACAGCAGATAAATCCGCTAGATTTGACATTCAGGTTCCCTTTTATCATTCCGGTAATTGGAGATTGGCGGTCTGCCGCGATGCGCGTTTGCGCCGTCCCGAGAAAGGCTTTGGCACCGCATCGACAAGCGCTCGCGTATATTCATGCTGCGGATTATCAAAGACCTCGTTGGTTGGCCCCTGCTCGACAATATTGCCGCGATAAATCACCGCCACACGGTCGGTAATGGCACGCACAACACCAAGATCATGACTGATGAAAAGATAGCTGAGACCAAATTTCTCCTGCAAATCCATCATCAGATTAAGCACCTGCGCCTGAATGGAAACATCAAGCGCCGAGACCGGCTCATCCGCAACAATCAGCGCTGGCTTTGTAATCAGCGCACGCGCAATGGCGATACGCTGACGCTGACCGCCGGAGAATTCATGCGGATATTTATCCGCCGATGCGGACGGCAATCCAACCGCTGCCAGCACTTCCTCCACACGCTCATTGCGTTCAGCATTGCTTGTTCCTCGTTCCAGCGAGACAATCGGTTCCGATATAATTCGTCGCACCGTATGGCGTGGATCAAGCGAGCCATAAGGGTCCTGAAAAATTGCCTGAAAGCCTTTGCGTGCTTCACGGAGCCCACCGCGATCAAGCGCATAAATATCCTGCCCATTGATCAGAATTTGACCAGATTGCGGCCTCTCCAAACCCATAACTGCACGGGCTAATGTGGATTTACCGGAGCCACTTTCGCCAACGATGCCGAGGCTTTGCCCTGCTTCAATATCAACGCTGACACCGTGAAGCACGCGCAAGCTCTCCTGTTTCGACAAAAAAGAAGCGCGCGGCAGACGATATTCGCGCACGACATTGCGCACTTCCAGAATGTGTTTCGTCATGCCATCACCTCGCCTTCACACGGATGAAAGCAGGCGGCACGATGCGTGATCCCGTCATTCTCACCGAGAATATCAAGCGGCGGAATGGTTTGGCGGCAATCATCCTGCACAAAGGTACAGCGATCAGCAAAAGTGCAATGCGCCGGACGCGCAAGCGGATCGGGCACCACACCGGGAATGGCTTTCAGTCGTTGCCGCCCACCAGAGCTCGAACGCACAAGGGCTGCACCATGAGGTGAGGCTGCAAAAAGGCCGCGCGCATATGGATGCGCCATGCGATTGAACACGGCTTCTGTGCGGCCCGTTTCCACGATCCGCCCTGCATACATAACCGCAATACGGTCCGTCATCTCGGAAACGACGCCGAGATCATGCGTGATCAGCATCAAGGCCGTCCCGGTCTCGTCGATCAGTTCATCCATTAGATCGAGGATCTGCGCCTGCACCGTTACATCAAGCGCGGTTGTCGGCTCATCAGCAATCAGCAGGTCCGGTTCGCAGGCAATCGCCATAGCAATCATCACGCGCTGACGCTGACCGCCGGAAAGCTGATGCGGATAGAGTTCAAGATTGAAGCGTGGTGCGGGCAATCCAACCCGATCAAGAAGCTCGCGTGCTTTTCGTTCAGCGTCCGCACGACTTTCACCAAGATGCAGACGACGGCCTTCAGCAATCTGTGCGCCAATTGATTTCACTGGATTGAGCGCAGTCATCGGCTCCTGAAAAATCATCGCCATGCGACGTCCGCGCATTTTACACAATTCTGCTTCCGGCAAGGACGCAAGGTCTTGGCCGTCAAAGCGCAGTGTTCCACGCACGCGCATGCGATCTGGCAAAAGCCCCATCGCCGCAAGAGCGGTGATCGATTTGCCACTTCCGGACTCACCCACCACGCCGAGACGTTCGCCGCGATTAAGCGTCAGCGTGATGTCGGAGACAATATCCGCGACCTTGAGCCCAATGGGCAGCTCAACGGACATATTGTTCATTTCAAGCAAAGGTATTGTCATCTCTGCCTCCTTACACGCGGGTCAAGCACATCTCGCAGTCCATCTCCGAGCATATTGAGCCCCAGAACGGCAAACGTGATGGCAAGGCCGGGGAAAATGGCCAGCCATGGCGCGTCATAAATGAAAGTTTGTGCGTCATTGAGCATCTTGCCCCAGCTCGGCATTGGCGGCTGGGTACCAAGTCCGACATAGGACAGGCCAGCTTCTGCAACGATTGCGAGAGCAAACTGAATGGTCGCCTGCACGATGAGCACGTGATTAATGTTGGGCAGTACATGCAACAGCGTGATCGAAATATCGCCACGCCCAGCACAGCGCGCGGCCTGCACATATTCGCGCTTCCACAGACCAAGTGATGCGCCGCGTGTCACACGGGCAAAGACCGGCACGTTGAAGATGCCAATTGCAATCATTGCATTGACAGCGCCCGGACCAAAAATCGCGGTGATGATGACAGCGGTCAACAGTGCGGGGAACGCAAAGGCAAGGTCTGTCATGCGCATGACAAAACCATCAATCAATCCGCCGCGCGCAGCCGCGAAGGCTCCCAGCGGAATGCCTATACCAGCACCAACCAGAACCGCAATGATGGAAACGGCAATCGAATTGCGCGCGCCCACCATGATCATGGAGAAAACATCTCGACCGAAATTATCGGTGCCAAAAAGATGGCTAAGGCTCGGGCCTTGCAGCTTGTCGCGAAAATTCATCGCGGTTGGCGAATAAGGCGTCCAGAAATAAGACACCAACGCCATAGACACGAGAATGACCGTAATCAGCGATCCTATAAACAAGCTTCGGCTCAGAAACAGCACCCGGAAGCGACTTGGTTTAACCATAGTCTGAACATCGCTCATCGGCTGCCTCCTGTCGAAAGGCGCGGATCGATGAACCCGTAGACCAGATCGACAACGAAATTAACCGCAATGACGGAAGCGGCGAGCATTGTCACCAAGGATTGCACGGTAATGAGATCGCGTTGCGCAATCGCCTGAAAGACCAGTCTTCCGAGGCCGGGGAGATTGAAGACATTTTCGATAATGATGGTTCCTGCGAGCAGAAATGAGAATTGCAGGCCGATAATGGTGACAACCGGGATCAGCGCATTGGGCACGGCATGACGCCAGAGGGCCGCCCTGCGAGTAAGCCCCTTGGCACGCGCGGTACGCACGAAATCTTCGCCCAGTGTTTCAATAACGGCCGAGCGGGTGACGCGGGCGAGAATTGCGGCAAGCGGCATGGCAAGCGCCAGCGCAGGCAGAAATAGCGAACGGATGCCAATCCAGAAGCCATTTTCCCATCCGGCAAAGCCTGATGCTGGGAACCAGCCGAGCTGCAGTGCAAACAGAAGAATTAACAGCAATCCGAGCCAAAAATTGGGGATCGCGACACCGACCTGTGCGACACCCATCGAAAGTATATCACCCGTCTTGCCGCGCTTGGATGCCGCATAAACGCCAACAGGAATGGCTACGGCGACGGACAGGATCATGGAAAGCAAAGCCAGCGGCAGCGTGACCATGATCCGCGGGCCCAGCAACTCGCTGATCGGCACGGAATAGGTATAACTCGTGCCGAAATCGCCTTTCAGAAACCCACCGATCCATGAGAGATAACGCCACCACAGCGGCTGATCGAGACCAAGCTGCTTATGAAGGGCGGCAAGCGTTTCAGGCTGAGCGTTGATGCCAAGGATGACTGCCGCGGGGTCGCCTGGCAGCACCTGCATGAGCAGAAAGACGATGACGGAGGCCGCAAGCGTCGTAAGCATGAGCGAGACTAACCGCCCGGATATATAAGCCAGCAAAGCGACCTCCTTGAAGTGCTGGCGTCTGCCGCACACTCCGCATTCCATTCTTTACCGCGCCGCAGCCCCTTGATTATTATCGCTGCACGGCCATTCAGGTGGTTTTACGCGCATTTTTGTCCGAAAACCGTCTTACATTTTTCGGAACCCGCGTGAATATCCGCCCCTGAACATGTGTGCCGGGGGCGGATCAGTTTTCAGTTTTCCCAGTAAGCCTGTGTCAGATCATCAGCCGGGATCGGCATGTTCTTCCACAAACCTTTGACGTTCTTATTCCACACACCGATTTTTGGCAGCGCATAGAGGAAGATATTCGGCTCGTCAGCGGCAAGTTTTTCCTGCAGCTTCTTCACGAGTTCGAGCTGTTCTTCGTCACTGCCGGCTTCGGCATAGGCCTTGTAGAGCGCCTTATATTCCGGGTTGTTGTAGTTGAAGTAGTATTTGTCGCGGGCATAGATATCGAGATCGCGTGCTTCTGTATGAGCAATGATCGTCGCATCGAAATCTGACCGCTTGAATACCTGATCGAGCCACTGAGCGAACTCTATCGGCACAAGATTGGCCTGAATGCCAACTTCTGCCAGCATGGCTGCAATAATCTCACCACCACGACGCGCATAGGCCGGAGGCGGCAGTGTTATCGTGATCGACGTGCCTGCTGGAACACCTGCCTCTTCCAGCAACTGCTTTGCCTTGGCCGGATCATACGGATATGTTTCCGACAGATCGACATAGCCCGGATCAACCGGCGCGTAATGCGAGCCAATTGGCGTACCAAAACCCGAATAAACGCCTTCGATCAGCGCTTTGCTGTCGATTGCATGAGCCAAAGCCTGACGCACCTTCACATTGTCGAACGGCGCTTTGGCATTGTTGAGTGAAAGCAGAACTTTGCCTGCAGTATCACCCACTTCCACCTGAAGCTTGTCATCACTCTTGAAGCGGCTGATCAGTTCAGGTGCCTGGAACATCGGGAAAACGTCGATGTCACCAGCAAGGATCGCAGCGGCAGCGGCCGATGGATCGCTCACAAAGCGAAAAGTGACTGCAGAGAGTTTTGCAGGTTCACCCCAATAATCTGGATTGCGGTCAAGTTCGACGCGATCACCCTGCACCCAGCGTTTGAACTTGAACGGACCTGTGCCGACAGGCTTGGTGCGGTTTTCGGCTGCGGAATTTGGTGCGACCATCACAGCATCGCCCCACCCCATATTGAACAGGAAGTTCGAGCTTGGGCGCCTGAGCGTGACAACCGCAGTCGCCGGGTCAGGACACTCGGTGCTGGCAATCGGCTCGAAAAGACCTTTTTGCGCGTTGGTGGAATCGGGCGCCACCGCACGCTCATAGGAGAACTTTACAACCGAGCAATCAAACGGCGTTCCGTCATGGAACTTCACGCCCTCGCGCAGCTTGAAAGTATAGGTCTTTTTATCATCGGAGACTGTCCAGCTTTCGGCCAATTGCGGCTTAACCGTACCGTCTTCAACAATCCGCACCAGACCTTCATAAAGGTTGGCATAAGTAACCTGCCGGATACCGGCGGCTGCATTTGCCGTAGGATCAAGGCCCGGCGGTTCCAGCACTTCACCGACAACCAGTGTATCTTTTGCAAAGGCACCGTTGATCGATGCCAGCATGGCGGCAGTTATAAGTCCTGCCTTGAATAACTTACCCATAGCTCCCCTTTTCCCTCTTTTAATTCAGATCGAGCGTCCGCCATCCACGTCGAGCGCAACCCCTGTAATCATAGAGGCTTGAGACGAACAAAGGAAAGCCGCAGCTTCAGCCAAATCATCAGGTTTCAACAGGCGGCCCATTGGAATGGAATCGCGGAATTTCTTGCGGATTTCCTCAGTGTCCTCACCCATAAAGGTGGTGAGAAGCGGCGTTTCGCCAGCAACCGGATTAAGCGCCACAACGCGAATTTTTGCCGGAGCCAGCTCAATAGCAAGCGCTTTGGTGACGGAAACAACCCAGCCTTTGGTGGCATTATACCAGGCGAGGTTAGGACGTGGCCGACCCGCTCCGGTCGACGCGACATTAAGAATGACGCCTTCGCCATTTTTCTTCATAAGCGGGATCAGCTTGCGCGTAGTCAGATAAATTCCGCGTACATTAACGCCAATAATACGGTCAAATTGTTCCGGGTCCACCAGTTCAGCACTTTGTGGCTTGTGACCAATACCTGCATTGTTGATCAGAATGTCGACTTTGCCGAATTTTGAAAGAGCTGCTTCAACGGCGGCATCGACATCCGCTTCCCTGGAAATATCGGCAGCAACACTGAGCGCCGCATCACCAATTTCCGCTGCAACACGGTCGGCACCAGCCTTATCGCGATCCACGACCACGACCTTTGCGCCGTCTGCTGCAAAGCGCTTCGCCATGCCTTCGCCAAATCCAGAACCGGCTCCCGTGATGAGCGCTACCTTACCCTTAAGCGACACTGTCATTCTCCCAAATGCGCATTCTAAAGTTTCATCCGTGATAGACCGAAATTGTTTTCAAGCTCGCAAAGCCGTAGAGCGCTTCAAAACCCTTCTCGCGACCATGACCGGACTTCTTCACGCCGCCGAATGGCAATTCAATGCCGCCGCCAGCGCCATAATTATTGATGAACACCTGACCGGAATGGATCGCATGGGCGAGCCGGAACTGACGCCCGCCGTCGTTAGTCCAGATGCCGCACACAAGGCCGTAAGACGTTCCATTGGCAATGGCTATCGCTTCTTCTTCCGTATCGAACGGCAGGATGATCTGTACCGGACCAAAGATTTCTTCCTGCGCCAGACGATGATCGGCAGGAACGTCGCGGATCAGCGTCGGCAGAACATAAGCACCACCTTCTGGCGCGTTGTCGACAAGCACACCTTGCGCCGCGATGGCTAAACCATCTTCTTTCGCTACATCAAGATAGCCTTCGATGATTGCCTTCTGACGCTGCGAAACAACCGGACCAACTGACGGGTCATCGCCTGCCGGCCCAACTTTCAATGCGCGATAGCGTTCGCTCATGCGTGCCACAACATCTTCATAGATGCTGCGCTCGACCAGAATGCGCGAGGAGGCAGAGCAGGTCTGGCCCGCATTCTGAATGCCTGCATTCACGAGAAACGGAACCGCGCGCTCGATATCCGCATCAGCAAAGACGATCTGCGGCGACTTACCGCCCAGTTCAAGCGTAACAGGCACGGTGTTTTTCGCAGCCGCAGCCTGAATGAGTTCGCCGGTGCGAACCGAGCCTGTGAATGAAATATGATTGACGTCCGGATGTTCAGAGAGTGCCGCACCAGCCTCTGCACCAAGGCCGGTCACGATATTCAGAGCACCATTCGGAAGGCCCGCCTTTTCGGCAATCTTCGCAAATTCCAGTATGGTGAGACAGGCTTCCTCAGCAGGCTTCACCACCGCCGCGTTTCCCATGGCAAGTGCAGCACCTAGGCTGCGGCCAAGAATCTGCATTGGATAATTCCAAGGGATGATATGACCTGTCACACCATGCGGCTCATAGATCGAAAGCACGGTGAAGCCGTTCTGATAAGGCAGCGTATCGCCGTGCACCTTGTCGGCTGAGGCCCCGTAAAACTCAAAATAACGCGCCAGAGCAATCACATCGGCGCGGGCCTGCGTAACCGGCTTGCCGACATCTTTCGATTCAAGATCAGTGAGCAATTCGACATTCTTGAGGACTTCCTGAGAAATACTATGAAGAATACGGCCACGTTCCGTCGCAGTTTTCTTGCCCCACTCACCGCTTAAGGCTGCGCGTGCTGCGGCCACGGCAAGATCGACGTCAGCCTTGTTACTGCGGGCAATCAGCGCAAGGTCATAGCCATTGGAAGGATTGCGCAAAGTGACATGATCGCCGCCCAGTGCGTCGCACCATTCACCATTGATGTAATTCCCATAGCGTAGCAAGCCTGCAGCTCCTGCCTTGTTTTCATGTCTCATTTTCAGTCTCCTGCAAAGGCATTTCAGCCTCCAGTCTTGCCATGGTTGCGCGGATATGCGCCCGCGCAAGCCGTTCGGCTTCTTCGCCATCGCGTGCGGCAATAGCTTCGACAATTGCGCCATGTTCGCGGATCGCGTCGCGCGCCCTGTCCACCGACAGTGAGAAGGATGGTGCAAATACCTGCGAAGTCATGCGCAATACCGGAACAAAGGCGATCAGCGAAGCATTGCCGGCGGTGTTCATAACCGCCATGTGAAAATCGACATTGGATTGAGTGTAGGCTTTCGGGTCCCACGGATCGACAACCGCACCCTGCCCTTCAACATGCGCACGCAACTTTGCGATATCCTCGTCAGTTGCTCGCTCAGCGGCAAAGCGCGCTGCAACACCATCCAGCACTTCACGAACGGCATAAGCATCAATGAGACGGGTAAGATCGGCAGAAGCCACGCGAACACCACGACCGGGCAGATGAACAACCAGCCCGTCACGCTCCAGAACACGCAAGGCCTCTCGCAACGGAGTACGGCTGATGCCAAACTCAGCGGCCATGTGTTCCTGTCGGAGTATCGCGCCCGGCGCATAGACGCCTGCATAGATTCGCTCACGAAGTGCCTCTGCAACTTCGTCCAGCAAACGGGTCTGACTGCGCCATTCAAAAGCCGCCAATAGAAAAGCCTCCCAACTTTTCTAGACAGAATATCCTGGATACAAAATCAGTCAATCCGAAATTTGACGGCATTTTTGAAAAGATTGAAGCCTGTTGGCAAACATTAATTCTGAAAAACAACCCGTACGCGAAACAAGGCGTAACAATATACAAAACGCCGCGACCAGCGCGGCGTTTCAAGCATATCCCAAAAAGTGTGAAACGATTTTACAGGAAGCTATCTGGAATAGGCTTCCACTCTCCATCCTGATTATCGAACTGCGGAATGTGTGCGAGGCTGTGAAGTAGTTTCACATCATCGCCAAGCACTTCCTGCCAATCTTTGGCTTCGGTGAGAATGACCCCAATACCAACGACTTCACCACCTGCTTTGCGCACCAGTTCGACCGAACCTTTGAGGCTTGAACCCGATGCAACGACGTCATCGACCACAACCACGCGCTTGCCTTCAAGCAGCGGGATTGCCTGACGGTCGAGAAGCAGACGCTGCTCACCTTTTGAAGTGATAGACGAGATTGTCTGTACCAGTGCATCGCCCAGATGGATCTTCGGTGACTTTTGCAGGATGACATAATCATCAAGCCCAAGCGCCCGCGAGACTTCAATCGCCACAGGAATACCAAGCGTGGCAGCACCAACGATCACATCTGGCTTCAGCGGCGCAAGCTTTTCAGCTAGCTCCTTGCCCACATGCTCACCAAACCGCACACCGAGATCAATGACCATCATCAGCGAAATGGCGAAGTTCGAATTGATCGGCACGATCGACAGATCGACCTTGCTGCCAGCCACATCGACGGTCCAAACCTGGCCGTTGCCAGAAAGTTTCGCGCTGTCATCAGTCATCGTTTTGCATCCTTGGAATTGAAGCATTTCCAGCAAAAGTGTGAAACGGTTTTGCGCCCGGAAATGCGGGAAAACAAATAGTTAGAGCGGTTCCAACTAGTCATTTTTTGTCGGAACTGCTCTCAAGTCTCGATTCGACCAGCAAGCCGACGTTACGCCATGTGGTACGCTTGCGCTTGGTATCAAATCCATAAATGGCAAGAGAAAGCGAAATGGCGTGCGCCATGCGGATCGCCTGCACAAGAAGCGGCACCCCGCGTGCCAGTGCAAAGCGCAGACGCATGGGGAAAGAAACATCATCAATTTCCATACCGCGCGCGCGTTGCGCATCTGCGATACGCTCGAAATCCTCACGCAACATTGGGATGATGCCAAAGGTGAGTGATAATACGAGCGTTACCATAGGCGGTAGACGTGCAGCACTGGCGGCGGCCAGAATGGAACCCGGCGTGCTGGTTTCCATCACGAAATAGAAGGCCGCGGTTGTCGTCACCAGACGTGCTGCCATGCCTGCCGCGATAGGCAAAGTATCAACAAATGCCATACCTTGCAGCACGAGGTTAAGAATCCAGCTTGCCATGACAAGCAGCGTCAGAAGCACAGCTCCTTTGAGATAGCCACGAAGGCCCGGCACCTTGACCATCACCAGAAAACCCACGGTAGCCAACGCAAGCGGCAAACCATATTTCCAGCCCGGCACCAGCCATGCTGCGAGCATAACCAGAAATGCGGCTGCGAGTTTTACGAAGAAGTTCAGGTCATAAAAGATTTTCATGCCGCTTCTCCGGTCTCGACAACACGCGGCTTTGGCCAGCCAAGCACACGATAGGCTTCCGAGCCCCACGATGCATCCACATCACCATCGAAAGTGACCTGGCCACGATCCAGGATCATGACGCGGGACGAAACATCATCCACCAGCTCAAGGTCGTGAGAGATCAGCATCACAGCGCGGTTTTCAGCGAGAGCTGTTTCGAGAAACAGCTCCAGCATACGACGACCGTTAAGATCACGCGCCAGTAGCGGTTCATCGAGAATTGCAACCGAAGCACCCGCCGCTTCTGCGCAAGCCAGACCAAGCAGAGCCTGCTGACGCGACGAGAGTGCAAACGGGTTGGTTTCCTCGTGCCCACCAAGGCCATATTTTTGCAAACATGCCGTCGCACGAGCAGTGACCGCATCGTCTTTTGGTGCGCGCGTTGCAGCGGTGATCGCAAAGACCACTTCTTCCAGAACAGTCATATTGAACAGAATACGGCGCATGTTCTGTGGCAGATAGGCAATAGAACGTGCCCGCTTTGCCGCCGTCCACTTGTCGGCGTTTTCGCCGCCAATGGTGATGGTGCCAGCCACGATCTTCTGAAGTCCCAGAACGGATTGAAACAACGTGGTTTTACCCGCACCATTTTTGCCGATCAGTGCAACAACTTCCCCGGCGCGAATTTCAAAATTCACGTTTTGCAGCACCGGCTGACCATCACGACGTTGAAGCTGTGTCTTGATGCCCGACACTGAAACAAGCACCTTGCCATCGGCCTTTGTGCCAGCGAGACGTTGACGGATACCGACTGGCGGCAGAACGCCTGTATCTTCCCATGCTGCAGCATTGTTGATGATTTCGGAAAGCGGCACGAGAGGTGCGAGCTTTCCATCTTTGAGCAAACCGACATGTGTAACCACGGCTTGCAAAGATGCCGGATCTTGCTCGGCGATCAGAAGAGCCGGAATTTCTGCACCGAGCTTCTTCAAAACGCGCACAAGGCGCTGGCGTGCGGCTGGATCGAGGCCCGTAGTCGGCTCGTCAAGGATGAGCAGTTTCGGTTCTGCGGCCAGTGCTGCAGCCATTGCAACCATCCGGCGCTCGCCGCCCGAAAGCGTCAGCACGCGACGTCCACGCAAAGCGTTTAGCTCCAGTTCATTCAGAAGATCGTCGATACGTGTACGGATGAGTTCTCTGGCAAAACCGCGATTTTCCAACGGAAAAGCGACCAGGTCTTCAACGCTCAGATCCCATAGCTGGTCTTCAACATTCTGCGACACCACCCCGACCATGCTGAAGAGTTCGTCCTTTGGCATGGAGGACATTGGCTTGCCATTCAGCGATATATCGCCAGCGAAAACCTGAGGCGTGATCAGACGCGGTACGATGCCGGATGCAGCGTTGAGCAGCGTGGTTTTGCCACTGCCGCCCGCGCCACAGATAAGAAGGCGTTCGCCATCACGAATATTCAGGCTGGCTTCGGCGATGCCCAAAACGGAATCGCCAAAACCTACTTTTACATTCTCTAACTGGAGCACTTTTCTGGTCTCGCGATCAGAAACGGGTGAAACCGGACGGATGAGCGCCCTTGAGAATCTTCAGAGCCGGAACAACCAGCAATGGCGTGCCGATGAGCATTGGTACGATGTCAGACAGGCCGAGATACATCACTGCCCACCAGAATGGGAAAATACCAAGATAGGCTAGGCTTGCCGAAACGGCAGAAACCATCAGAAGGCCAGCAACAAGGCAGGTTGCCGCAATTTTAATCAGCGTTGCCCGATTGAATGTGGTGGTCTTCGGATCGAACAACATGCCGGGGATCAAACCAGTCAAACCCACCATGATGCCATCGATGATGAGCGAATGCGCTGGAATGAATGTTCCCGCAAGCAACGACCAGATAACGGTCCCAAGATACCCGCAGATGAAACCGCTTTTCCGGCCAAGAAGAATGCCGACAAGCGGCGGAAGGAAAGCGAAGATACGCCACTGGATAACGCCAGGCACGAGCTGGATCGGGTTCGCATAGGCCCAAAGAACGCCTGTTGCAGCAGCTGCAACGATTGAAAGAACGATCGGAAACAGTGTGTTTCCATCGTTATGAGTGATGGTGGTGTTGGACATTATCATAATCCCGTAAAGCGCCTCCCACTTGCAATAAGCAAGAACCATGCCGTTTGGCTGTCGCAGCGAGCGAAAGGAACTTTAAGATGGTGGAAGTGGGGGCTATCCTGTCGGCATATCTGTAGCGCTATCAACAGGCAAAAACACCGCGTTTGCGGTAGAGTCAAGAAGGCTCGCGCTGTTTGACGCAATGAGTCACATTAAATCAGCCTGTTAAAGCAATATTCGATCATTCCCCAACAATTTTGGCCAGCATTTCCACCAATTGCCGTATCTGATCGGAACCGTTCTCCATATGTCGAATGACAATTTCCATGGGGTCGACACTGGGCAAGCCTGCTGTTGCAGGCACAATACGGTGCGCTGGCTGCGCGACGCGTGTGGGGAGGAGACTCACACCCAGACCTTCAGCAACCGCACTTTGAACGCTCGCGAGACTGGAACTGGTAAAAACGACATGCCACGACCGCCCGATGCGGTCGAGTGCTTCCATCATGTCGCTGCGGTAAAGTCCATTTGGTGGGAAAACGACCAGCGGCAATGGATCAACATGCGAAACCGGATAATCCGCGCTCTCCAGCCATGACAGTGGTTCGGGCCAATGCATGGTTCCCACAGTTTCTCCACGTCTTTGCTTGATCATAACGAGATCAAACTCACCCGTTTCAAAACCCTTTTGTAGTTCGCGGCTCAATCCGCTGGTCACCTCAAGCTTCATATTGGGATGTGCGCGCAGAAAAGCCGCAAGCGCCGGCGTCACAAGCCTTGCCGCGAAATCCTCAGCCAACCCAAGTCGAAAAACAGCAGCAAGTGCGTCACCAGTCATGGCCGCAGCCGCCTCATCATGCAAATGCAGCATTCGTCGCGCATAGCCGAGCAGCTTTTCGCCGGCATCAGTTGGGCGGATATCATGGCGTGCACGCTCCAAAAGAGATTGCCCGGCCGCTTCTTCAAGACGAAGGATTTTCTGGCTTACAGTTGATTGCGTAGAGTGCAGTTGCTGTGCCGCAATCGTGAAGCTTCGGCTGTCAACAACGGCCACAAAAGCACGCAAAAGATCGAGGCTGAATACATTATTCATGATCTGAATGGATACCAGTTGAACATTTAATTTCTAAATATGACGTGTTGCTAGTATTTAATCAATAAATTAGGAGCACCGCCGATGCGTCGAACATTATTCAGCTTGAGTGCCTTGGCATTGATTGCAGGAACCATAGTCATGACCGAACCAACTCTGCCGGGCCACCACGCTGTAGCACAGGCGCAAAGCTCACTCATTGAAGCTGCCTCCACAGGTAATCTCTCCACTATCAATGAAGCGATCAAATCGGGTGTCGAACTTGACGCGCGCGGCAACCGGGGTGAAACGGCCTTGCTTGCCGCCACCCATGCTAATCATGTCGATGTCGCCTGTGCGCTTATTGAAGCGGGTGCCGATGTGAATGCGAAAGATGCGATCAAGGACAGCCCTTATCTTTATGCGGGCGCGCGCGGCCATCTTGAAATCCTGAAACTCACACTCTCCCACGGTGCCGATCTCAAAAGCACCAATCGCTATGGCGGCACCGCACTTATCCCAGCGTCAGAACGTGGCCACGTGGAAACGGTGCAGACGCTGATTGAAGCGGGCGTCAAAGTCGATCACGTCAATAATCTCGGTTGGACCGCTCTTCTCGAAGCCATCATCCTTGGCGATGGTGGGCAGCGTCATGTCGATATCGTGAAATTGCTGATTGATGCCGGAGCAGACGTTAATCTTGCCGATAATGATGGTGTTTCGCCATTGCAGCATGCGCGTCAGCGTGGCTTTGCGTCTATGGTGGCGATGTTGGAGAAAGCTGGCGCGAAATGAGTGGCAATCACGCATTTCTTGACCGAGCGGTCGCGCTTGCTTTTGAAAATATCGAACAAGGTGGGCGCCCCTTCGGCGCGGTCATTGTAAAAGACGACAAGATCATCGCTACAGGCGTCAATCGCATGCAAGCAGATTGTGATCCGACTGCCCACGCCGAATTACTGGCATTGCGCGCAGCAGGCCAGGCATTGCAATCGTCGCGGCTCGACGGTTGCAGCGTATATGCTAGTGGCCAGCCCTGCCCCATGTGCTTCGCCGCCATGCGCATGTCTGGCATAGACAAGATCATATTCGCCTATTCAAACGATCAGGCAGAACCTTACAATCTCTCGACTGCAAAAATTGCTGCAGAGCTTTCCAAGCCCGCAAGCGAGCAAACCGGCATCAAGATCGAGCATTGCTCACCTGAAGATGGCGAACGGCTCTATCGCGTATGGCAGGAAAAAGAACAGTCAAAACGCTAGATAATAAAATGCATCCCACCACAACCGTGCCAGTTGGCAAACAAGCCAGTCCAATCGCTCTTATAATCCTCGTCATCCTGATCGGTCTTAATCTCCGACCGTTCCTCACGGCACCCGGACCCGTTCTCACAGATATCGCGAACGATACCGGCATGGGTTTTGGCGCGCTGTCATTACTCACGTTTCTGCCAATGTTGTTGATGGGGCTTGGTGCCTTTGTCGCGCCGCACATTCAATCATTGATTGGAACGCGACGAAGCATGTTCATGGCGCTCGTGGTGCTCGCAACAGGCTCGCTCCTGCGTGGCTTTGTACCCAACGGCTTCTCATTGGTACTTACTGCGGTCTTGTGTGGTGCTGGTGTTGCCATGATTCAAGCAATGATGCCGGGGCTCATTAAAGCGAAATTTCCGTCAAGCATTGCAGCCGTGACAGGTCTTTACTCCGCAATGATCATGGGTGGTGGGGCGCTAGGTGCCCGTTTGACACCTTGGCTGGCAGGTTCTGAGCACAATTGGCGTCTTGCACTCGCAGTTCTCGCAATTCCAGCAGTGGTGGCTTTGCTCGCAGCAATACCCATCCTCAGTGAAACGACTTCATCTGGTTCAAAGTCTGGTATCACGATCAAGCTGCTTCGGCGCCCACGCACATGGGTGTTGATGGCTGCCTTCGGGCTTGTGAATGCGGGTTACTCGTCGATGGTGGCCTGGCTCGCAACCTATTATCAGTCGCTTGGTGTCGACGCTTCCGCGACCGGCAATCTGGTCGCAATAATGGCAATCGCTCAGGCGCTCTCGGCCTTCTGTCTTCCACTCCTTGCGCGGCGCAGCGTCGACCGTCGGCCATGGCTCTTTCTGACATTGGCCATGCAGGGTATAGGATTTGCAGGTCTTGCTTTCACTCCGCAGCTATCCCCTCTGTTCTGGTCTGCAATTTGTGGAGCTGGTCTCGGCGGTAGTTTCGCACTCGCAATGATAACGTCACTCGATCATCTTCCAAAACCGGAAGAAGCTGGCGCACTGGCAGCCATGATGCAAGGCGGCGGTTTTATCATTGCCGCTCTTGGTCCGATTGCTACAGCTTTCCTGCACAATCTGACCGGCAGCTTTGCTTCAGGCTGGATCATGCATCTTGTGCTGGTGGCAAGCATTTGCCCGCTATATCTAAGCTTTAATCCCCGTCACTATGCGCGTGTGATGAGCTTCCCAATTGCGGCTGAAAACAGCACACAATAGCGTTACCTGACCCGCTTCACAGGATAAAGGCAGTGTTTTGCGTGCAATTTTGCAGTAGGTAGCTAGCTGACCTTCCCCAACCGGATAAGGTTGGACAGAATTCTGTCATTTACTCACGCTGCAACAGTCTGCAGTCTGCCGCTCGCCACCCATGTAACTGGTCGATGAAATGAAGCATGAAATGGTCGTTAAAGAAGGGGCATTCGTGGCACCGGATGGCCTTCCGAAGCCGCGCATCTACTGGGCATGGGCAACGCTCATGGTGGGACTCACCCTCGCCGTCATTGATGGCACCATCGCCAATGTTGCGCTTCCGACCATCGCTGCCGATTTTTCCGCAGGTCCAGCCGCATCGATCTGGATCGTCAATGGTTATCAGCTGGCAATCGTCATCACGCTTCTGCCGTTGGCAGCCTTAGGTGAAATCTACGGCTACCGGCGCGTCTATCTGATTGGCGTGTCATTGTTCACTCTTGCCTCGATTGCCTGTGTTTTCTCCCGTTCCCTGGAGGCGCTGACCATAGCGCGTATCATTCAGGGCTTTGGTGCGGCGGGCCTGATGAGCGTCAACACTGCTTTGTTGCGCTATACAGTTCCGCAGGCCAAGTTCGGCACGGCCATCGGCCTCAATGCGCTCTTTGTTGCCGTTTCGTCGACCATTGGCCCCACCCTTGCCGGGGTTATTCTGCATTCACTCAGCTGGCCATGGCTTTTTGTCATAAACATTCCGCTCGGTGTTTTGGCGGTCGCAATGGGCATCAAAAGCTTGCCCGACAATGAACGCTCGTCACGACGCTTCGACTATCTGAGTGCCGTTCTCAGTGCATTTGCGCTCGGATTGCTGGTAACAGTGATCGATAGTGCGGGCTCTGGAGTAAATGGCGGCTGGCTTTTACTGCAGGCAGCGGCCTGCGTGTTCGCCGCGACTTGGCTTATTCGCCGCTCGCTTCGTACCAGCGACCCGTTGTTACCACTCGATCTGTTGCGAATTCCTGTTTTCAGCCTGTCGCTCTGTACGTCGATCATGTCATTTCTGGCACAAATGATGGCATTCATTTCCCTGCCATTCCTGTTTCAGACAGTTTACGGCTTCACACCAATAGAAGTTGGCTTCCTGATCATGCCTTGGCCAATAGCACTGGCTATTGTCGCCCCCCTCTCCGGTAAACTTTCAGACAAATATTCACCCGCCACGCTCGGTCTTGTCGGATTGATCATTTTTGCTGCTGGCCTGGCATTAGTTGGTCTTCTGCCAGAGCAACCAACCGTTCAGGATATCTGTTGGCGTATGGCGATTTGCGGCATCGGCTTCGGCTTCTTTCAAGCTCCAAACAACCGCATGATCATAACGTCTGCTCCACGGGCCAGAAGTGGTGCCGCAAGCGGCATGCTCGGAACAGCAAGACTGATGGGACAATCGCTCGGCGCGGCTTTCGTAGCGTTTCTGCTGGCACATTGGGGGCTCACCAATATCCCAAACATTTTGCTTGTTGCCGCAGGCTTTGCTGCACTTGCTTCGATCATCAGCATCGCGCGACGCAAGCGTTAAAGGCGGAATGGATCAGCCTGTGAATCTTTGCAAATATCTTAGTCGAAACATGAAATTCCCTGTTGCAATCCCGAAATCATTAGTCCATATAGCGCTTGCCTAACGGAAACGACTTCTCTTAGAGAAGACTGGCGCGAGCGGGTGTAGCTCAGGGGTAGAGCACAACCTTGCCAAGGTTGGGGTCGAGGGTTCGAATCCCTTCGCCCGCTCCAGTTTTTCCGCGGCTTTCCAGACAAGTGTATGGAATCAATGCCTTAGGGCATGAATTAACCTTTGGAAATTTTATTCACTAAAACGCAGACCTGAATTTTCCTGTGTCTGAGCATTTGCTTCAATCTCATTTAGGCCCACCTTATGATCCGTAGTGTTTGCATGTTGATCGTCGGTATCGTTGCCTTCATTCAAGGGGCTTTGAGGCTTGGTCAACCAGCACAGACAATTGAAAAGTCGGGTTGGCTCTATCAGCAATTTGGCGATCAGGGCGTCGCATATGGAATGATCACTTTGGGAGCAGTAGCCTTCGTCATCGGCGCCATAATGTTCAACAACAGTTGGATCAAAGCTATTCTCGAACGTGCAAAGCATTGAAAATGCCAAGCCCAACGATTGATTATATCAGCCATGATTGACTGGCCGCTTATCTTCGTCATCGTTTTCGCCTTGGGTGTACTATCTTTCCTCGTTTATTGTTTTGCGATCATGATATTCGCAAAACCCACTGGAGAAAAAGTAAAGCCACCCAATATCGATACAGTCGATCTGATTATATTCCAGCATTCAGACGATAGATAATATTATTTGAATAGATTATTTCAGCGTGATCTTTGAATTGCATAACAGCTATGATTTAGTATCTATTGCTGACTCCAGTTCCTGACGCGATATGCAAGACTAACGTCAAGGGACGAATAACTCCATGAAACCTGATACTGTTGTCACCGCCGTTCTGGCGATGTGCCTGCTGTTTTTGACATGGGCGATCGTGCAACGCGCGTCAGATGAGATAGCACGTCTGAAACAAGGCAACAGCGGGCACAACACACCCGCTGCTTTGTTTCAACATCCAGCGATAGAATAAAATTCAATCAGCGTTTGAGTGTCATCTGTAGGTTCATCAGAACCAGATTTGACACTTCTGCATGAATATCCTTGCGCGCTCTGCCCGTCTGTTCGCAGATAGGATCGACTTCTCCGACTGACTTAAGGAATGCCGATGCTCCCTCCTTACACTCGGGCAAGAAGCTGAAATGATCCGAATCCTTAACGGTAACATAGGTGCTGTCTGGAACGAGAGCCGCCAAATGATCCGCGAGGACCGAGATCGGAACCTCTCCTTCACTTCCCAGATTGATAAAGCTCATTGGAATTTTGATCTCCTTGAGACTTTGAGCCACATAAGCTTGAGCCAGACCCGGATCAATCATGACAGCAGCTTTGATGCGCTGATCCAGATTTGATTGTTCAAAGCGCGCTTTGTCGATACTGCGCAGATCGAGCTTTTCAACGTTCACCGCTTCACCATCGGCATAGCCTCGCCCACCCGCATACCAGGCACAATCCCATTTCGTGTAACTGTCACAATAACGGGCATATGATTCCAGCGCAGCCTGAGCACCAGCAATTTCCATTGACGTTGCCCCGCCAAGTGAAAAACCGACAGTACCAATACGTTCCGCATCGATATGACCTGCCCAATCGGCATTGCCAGTCAGATAATTGATGACTGTCGACAGATCCTGTGTTCGCTGCCACAGCTTTGGTGTTTCGGCAGGCAAGGAATGCCCAGATGTCGTGCCGGGATGATTAGGGCCAGCAACGATAAACCCTGCTTTTGCAAGCTCGACGGCGAGCCAGCCCATAGCTTCGACGCGCCCACCTGAGCCGTGTGAAAGCGCCACGAGAGGAAACTCTCCGCTGGCCAACGCTGCATCCTTCGACGCGGAACTACCCTTGAATATCCTATTATCGCCGAAGAGAACCGCTTCCCCGCCTTCCATTGCAGGGTACCACACTGTTACCGCGAGATTTTGTCCACGCGCTTGTGATGGCACCTCAATTGTTCGTACCCCCACATCAGCGCTGAAAGCATTGGAAGCGGTCAGAGTTGCAGCAACAGCTGAGAATAACAAATATAAGCGGCTCATCGTGTATCTCCATATTTCATACGATGAGCCATGCTTTCCAGATATCGTATTATCTGGCGTTCTAAATCACGATTCAGGTCGTTCAGAATCGCGATATAGATCATTGATCGGCTACATATCGCCCATCAGATCGCGAGACCGCTTTTGATTTTCGTTCCATTGCCCTTCGTTGTTGCGCTTTTGTTGCTCATCCTCTTGGTAGCGATGTGGCGCCGTCAGGAGAGTGCTGCCTCCAATCGCCCCTGCCAACTGCTGATCGCGTTGTGTGCGGTGCAATCCGTGGCTGTCGGCCTTCGCTGGGGTTATGAGCTGGAAGAGTTCCGCTATTTACTTCCCATCATCGCGAGCAGCTTGCCTCCACTCGTATATGCGAGTTTTCGCAGTCTGATACGGGGAGACAGCAAACCTAATGACCGTTACTTATGGCATATTGCAGCTTTCCCGGCGGCGGTTACGGTCATCCTCCTGACTATTCCCATTCTGTTAGATTTTGGCCTTATTGTTCTGTTTGTCGGGTACGCACTCGCACTTCTCTATCTGGGCAGAACCGGCCCTGATGGGCTTGACGATGCGCGTTTCGACAGCGCGATTTCGGCGCATCGCGCGCTTGTCATTGCCGCAATATCGCTCTGCTTATCGGCTTTTTTTGATCTGGCAGTTTTGATGGATTTTGAATGGACCAATGGCAAGAATGCTGCCCTCATTGTCAGCAACGCCAATCTGCTTGGTCTACTGTTCGTAGGCCTGACAGCAATGGTTGCAAGTCGTGCAAAGCCTTCTGCTCCTGCATCGCATGAAGAAAACGAAGACGATGCACGCGATGAACAGGATCGGGATAGCCTCGCGCGTGTAGAGCATATCCTGGTTCAGAACCGATTATATCTGGACGAGAATTTGACTCTGATACGGCTTGCGCGAAAGGTTGGATTGCCGGCGCGCCAGATTTCCAGCTCCATCAACCGCATCACCGGCAAGAACGTATCGCAATACATCAATGATTACCGCATCACAGAAGCCTGCCGCCTGCTGCGAGACACGGCTCTGCCAGTGACGACTATTATGTTTGAATCAGGGTTTCAGACCAAATCCAATTTCAATCGGGAATTTCGGCGGGTCACCTCGTTAAGCCCAGCCAACTGGCGCGACCAAAAGGGCGCAAAACAATAAAAGAACAGCGTTTTTGTGAATAATTGGAAAGCTCGGCTACCAAAAATCCGCTGCGCTGAGCAGTTATTGTGCCCGTTCAGTTGGCGCTGCTGCCGACCTCATCGTACCGCACGTCCCCATATGGTGCAGCATGTATCGCAGACAGCAACACACTATCGTATTGAGCATCTATGATTGCGGCGTTGTAGTCGGGAACGGATTAATGCCCCAAGGAGCTATCCGGGAAGCATTCAGAAGCTTTCTTTCCGCAACACCCGATATGCTGAAGATGAAGTCCGATGCACGGTAAGTCTGCTGCCAGCAGTCGAATGCGACATCGTCAGCGGTGAAGCTTACACCGCGAATGCGCACAACCAGTTCGTCGCTTCCGATCTGCAAGCTCGTTTGTTCAATTCTGGTCGGCTGAACAACCTCGAAGAACTGTTCAATATGGGCATCGCTCAGTCCGTGGCGTTCGGCCAGAAAGCGATAGAGTGAGCCACCACCCGCCAGCTCCTCCTGCTCAAGGCTTGGGACGAGATTAAGAGGGAGGATGGCGCGCTCCAGGATAGCAGGCTTATCGCGCAGGCTTCGCAGTCTGACGATTTCCCAAACCGGCTGTCCCTGAGGGATCGAAAGCGCGTCTGCCGCACCCGAACTCGGTAAACCAACCGCAAGCTGAATAAGCCGCGTTGCCATCTCTGTTGGCTGCGCGGTCGTAAGCGTTTGCAACAGTTCGCCGGAACGGCTCGGTTCCATAACGATGCGGCGTTCGGCAACGAAGGTCCCCAGCCCCTGATGACGTGTGATACGGCCTTCACGCTCCAGTTTTTCCAGTGCGTGTCGGATCGAGATCGTGCTGACGCCTGAGAGTTCGCCCAACTCTGAAATGCTTGGCAGCTTGTCGCCGGGCTCAAGACCGTTATCCCTGATCAAGGCGACAATCGTGTCGTAAGCGACCTGATAGCGCAATTTTCCGGGTTCGGCAGTGTCCAATCGTGCTGTTTCAGCATTCTTCTCTGTCAAAGCTCTGTCAGCCTCTCGTTGGTATCAGTCATACCTTTCAGGGTAATTAGTCCCTTTATCATACTGAATGACAAGTCTGCACGTATAAACAACGTCGTCGCAGCGCTCTATCCGCCGTTAAATCAGCCCTGAAAAGAAGATAAGTCGCGTAAAACAGTCAAATCCTGATGGTCGACCAGCGCTGTCACGGAACGATCTGGATCTGGACGACCAGAGATAAGCGCGTTCAATGCATCTTCCTTACCTTGCCCTGATACCAGCAGCAGCAATTTGCGTGCCGCCAGCACTGTCGCAACACCCATCGTCAGACCATAATCCGGCACATCGGCCGGGGTTTTATATAGTCCGCTCTGCGCCTCGCGGGTCGTTTTGGTAAGCGCAACACGGTGAGTGCCAAGACTCCAGTCATCACCGGGTTCATTGAATGCCACATGGCCATTGCGCCCCAGCCCGAGAACTGCCAAATCCAGGCCACCAACGGCTTCAATCGCGGCCTCATAGGCAAGACATTCGGCCTCGGCGTCGAGAGCATCGCCCTGCAACAAACGCAACTTGTCAGGTGCAATCTGCAATGGCTCAAAAGCGTGGCGCATAAGAAAGCTGGCGTAGCTACCCTCGTCGGCCAATCCTTTGCCTTCAAACTCATCAAGATTAAAAAAGCGTGCCGAATGGCAATTCAATTTGCCTTCACACTGACGCGAAGCCAGATTGCGGTAAAGTCCGAGCGGCGTTTCACCCGTAGGTAGAGCGATCACCGCATTCGGCTTGCTTTCCAACAATGTTCCGACATAGCTGGCTGCGGCTTCATCCATCTCCGCGCGTGTCGCGAAATCCAGAATTTTCATTGCAATCTCTCTTACTGCTTCTGATCGACGCCGCGCGCGATATTCGGATAAAGCGACATGAAGCGTGTATGGACGCGCTCATATTCATGAGCGCTATCGGTAGGCACAATCACCGGGGTGTCGATGAGTTTGATTATCAGAGGCTCACCGGCAAGTGCAGCAGCACCAATTGCAGCAGAAGAACCAAAGCCAAAAACCTGCACCGATCGACTGGTCATATCGGCAAACATCTGCACCAATGCGGGATTACGCGCCAAACGACCAGACAATACGAGATGACGGACTGGCCATGTTTCCGACAGCACATCAATGCAGCGACGGATTTCATGGATGACACCTTCGAGATACGCGCGTGCCAGATCGGCGCGGGTCGTTGAGATGTTCAGCCCATGAAAGACGCCCGTTAACGATGTGTCCCAAAGCGCACCCTGTTCACCGCCGCCTGTCATGTAAGGTGCGCATGTAGTGCCATTTGCACCGGGAACACTGGCGAGCGCCTCTGCTTCCAGCGCTTCTGCAGACAGGCCAAGAATGCCGCCGAGCCACGCAAAACCAATGCCTGTTGAAAGCAGATCCATTTCCCGGCCATACCAGCCGGATGCCACGTGCGGTGTCAGCAGATAGCGTGCCTTGGGATCAAGATGCCGGGCTGGTGTTGCACCAAAAATAATCGCGCTGGATCCCATGGCAACGCAGGCACTATTGGCGTTGAGACCTGTCATTGCGAAGGCACCCGCTGCTGAATCAGCAGCACCGTTATAAACTTCAATGCCCTCTGACAGCCCCAGCAAATTTGCTGCCGCCGCGTTCACCATACCCACAACGGCAGATGTTGGCGCAAGTTCAGGCAATACCGACATCGGCAGATCCCAGATTTTACAAAGTTCAACGTCCCAATTTTCTGTTTCGAGGGCATAGACTCCATATCCTGCGGCTGTTGATGGATCGGTTATTACGCGCCCGGTCAGAAAATAGACAATGTAATCCTTTGCCGAAAGAATATGGCAAACCTCATCCCGACATTGGCTGAAATGGTGCAGAAATTGCGGAGCAAGATACCGGCCATCGACGGGCATACCAGTTTTGGCATAAACATGAGCGTGAGCTTCTCCATGCAGCTTTTCCCTCGCCATAACATCGGCCCGGCTATCCTGCCAGGTAATTGCAGGGCCGACGCATTCGCCGTCGCGATTGAGGCAAACAAGTGTTGGCATTTGCCCCGCGACTGAGATCGCACCAACTTTATCGGCTGCCCCGTCAGGCAAATCACCCAACGCTTTTATAAGAGCAGCGATCCAGTCAGAAGGGTTTTGTTCAGCCTGACCCGGACGCGTTGCAAGTGTTGGATGAGAGGCGCCGCTTTCGGCTCGGACCTGTCCCGAACTGTCCAGCACGACCAGCTTGACGGCAGAAGTGCCAAGGTCAATTCCTAACCGCCAATCCGTCATATCACCGAGTTCCTCTCATCCTTCATATGTGTCGTCCCGCTTCAGAGCATTTCCAGTTTGAGTTGAATCATTTTGAATGCTCTATCTATTTGTTCTAACACGTGTCTTTATCCCACAATCAGTTCCCGCTTTTGAGAGAAGTGCTCTAGCTCGCGCGGATCAGGCGCGCGACTTCCCGTGCAGCTTCCAGCGTGCGGTCTACATCATCATTTGTATGCGCAAAAGTGATGAAGAGATTTTCAAAAGCGCCCGGATGGAACAGAATGCCGCGTTCAAGCATGCCTTCCCACCAGATACGGAAGATGTCGTGGTTCGCATAGCGCGCGGCATCACGATAATTATGGATATCGTGTTCGGTAAACCAAACCTGATAAACAGCCCCCATGCCCACAACGCGCGTCGGAATTCCGGCACTGTTGAACACCTCGATCAGGCCCAGACGCAACCTGTCAGAAACTGAATCGAGAGAATTGTAAAAGCCCGGTTGCGACAGAATATCGAGCGTGGCGTTCGCAGACGAAACCGCAATCGTATTACCCGCATAAGTACCAGCAATCGACACACGACCATCTGCAACCAAAGACATGATATCCTTGCGACCACCCATTGCGGCAACAGGAAAACCACCACCGATACCTTTGGCGAAAGTGGATAAGTCGGGCGTAACACCGAGACGGGCTTGTGCACCGCCAAGTGCCAGACGGAAACCAGTAATGACCTCATCGAAAATGAGCAAAATACCGTGTTTCGCGGTTAACTCCCGCATGGCTTCGAGATAACCGGGTTTTGGTAGAATGCAGCCCGTGTTGCACATAACCGGTTCGGTCAGCACAGCTGCAATATTGTCGCCCTCCCGCTCGATGACTTCGCGCAGGACCGCAATGTCATTCCATGGCAGGATGATAAGCCCCTCCGAAATGCCATCAGGTATGCCCGGACCCTGTGGAATGGCGTATGGCGCATTGTCTGGACCGGACGTATCCGGATCAGGATGCTTGCTCCAGTAAACGCCGTCGGAAAAACCGTGATACATGCCCTCAAAGCGGATGATCTTCTTGCGACCTGTGAAGGCACGAGCGAGACGGACACTATAAAGCACCGCTTCCGTGCCTGTGTTGCAGAGGCGAACCTGTTCCAGCGACGGCACAGCGGCGATCAGCTTGTGCGCCAGAACTGTTTCCGGGGCACTCGGCATGGCGAACACTGTCCCCATTTCGCGAATTGCACGCACCACCGCTTCGGTAACTGCTTCTGGACGATGCCCAAGCAGCATTGGTCCCAGACCGATGAGGTAATCGATGTACTCATTCCCATCGGCATCCCAGACGCGCGCGCCCTCGCCCCGATCGACGAAGAGCGGATGTGGCTCCCAACCAGACCAGGTCGCACGTGCGGTGGAATTCACACCACCCGGAATGACCTCGCAAGCCCGGGCAAAAAGCTCACGACTTTTCTCATAACGATTACTGGAATAAGCGGCGACGGACATCATTTCCTCCTTTGAGTAACTCCTGAACATCGACAGCTCGTTATGGCTGCCATGCTCTTTGTTCTTTTTATACTTTGTATAATGAGTCTACTCAATCGTCAACCGACATGGCTGCGCCATGTGCGTTTTGTCACATCAGACGTGTAATTTCGGGGTCAATATGTGGAATGGCCGCGATCAGATCGCGTGTGTGCTGCGCTTGTGGCGCTCTTGCAACCTGCATGGCGGGTCCGGTCTCAATGATGCGCCCCTCGTGCATCACTGCAATTCGATCAGCATAGTTTGCTGCGGTGGATAGATCGTGCGTGATCATCAGCACCGACATTCCACCTTCACGACATAACCCGACAAGAAGATCGAGAATGCCGCTGCGGATTGATACGTCCAACATCGAAGTAGGCTCATCCGCAAGGATCAGCTTAGGTTTGAGAACAATTCCCGCAGCAATGGCGACGCGCTGGCGCTGCCCGCCGGAGAGTTCATGAGGAAAACGCCGCAGGTAATTATCCACTGGCGTGAGGCCTACGCGTTCAAGGGCCTCTCGCACCAGATGTAGTCGCTCCACACGATTGCGACCAATGCCATGGATTTCCAAAGGCTCCATTACCGTCTGCTCCACTCGGAAACGGCTATCCAGAGACTCATAGGGATCCTGATAGATCATCTGTATATCGCGCCTGACACGGCGCAATGCACGCCCTTCAATTGCTGTAATATCCTGTCCATCGAAAAGAATACGTCCCTCTGTGACAGGCTGCATACGCATCACCGCCTGCAAGGTTGAAGTCTTGCCGCAACCCGAGCGACCTACGAGGGCAACAATCTCCCCCGGGGCTATATTGAGGTCCAGCGCCTTCACCACCTGCTTCGGCCCAGGGCGACTGGACGTCAAAATCTGCTTCAGGCTTGGACGCTGGGGGTAGCTTACGGTCAGCCCCTCTATTCCCAGCAATGGTGAGCGTGAAATCTCTTTCATTGAAGATTTTTCTGCACGCTGATCGCTGTCGCTCGCAAGCGAAGGAGAGGCTTTCAGCAACTGCCGCGTATAAGGATGCACTGGCCGATGAAAGAGATCTGACGTTGGCCCGGTTTCAACATTGCGACCATTCAGCATGACCACCGCTCGCGTACAGGCTTCAGCCACAACGCCAAGATCATGGGTCACGAGAACAACACCCAAATCCAGCTTGCGGCTCAAATCGACCAGCAACTCCAACACCTGACGCTGCACCATCACATCGAGCGCAGTGGTGGGTTCGTCTGCCAACAGCACTTTCGGGGAACAGGCCAGCGCCATTGCAATCATTGCCCGCTGGCGCATCCCGCCCGAAAATTCATGTGCAAATCCGACAGCCTGAGCCGCCGGTATCCCAACCAGTTCCAGCAATTCGCCCACGCGCTGAATGCCCAAACGGCCCTTTGCCATACCCTGAACTTCCATGGCTTCTGCAATTTGCCAGCCGATACTGCGCACAGGATTGAAGGCGTTCATCGCACCTTGAAAAACCATGGCAATATCTTTCCAGCGATGTGGTGCAACCGATGCCTCCCCCGACGCCAGAATGTCGCGACCATTGAGGAGAATTCTCCCCGAGACCTCTGCTGATGGCTGGAGAAGCCCCATCGTCGCCAGTGCGATCGTTGTTTTGCCGGAGCCCGATTCCCCGATGAGGCCCAGACGCTCACCCGGCATCAAATCGAATGAAACGTCATCCAGAACCTGAATGCGCACCCGGTTTGACCTCCCCCCAGCGCCATACCAGACATTGAGTTTCTCGACGCGCAGCAAGGGCTGAGTTCCAAATGCAGAGGGCTGCTCTTCAGTCATGTTCGAGCTCCTTAGCAGGTCGCAGGCGCCAGTTGCGTGTCGAGAGATAGGAAACCGCAAGCCGCGGATTAAGCCGATCTTCGATTGAGCGCCCAACGAGATAGCAACCAATGACCAGCAGTGCGACAGCCGTGCCGGCGGGAACAATCGCCCACCAGGCCCCGGCACTTACTGCAGACCGATTGAATGCGTGCTCCATGATTGTGCCCCATGTCACGGCGTTTGAATCGGACAATCCAAGAAAGGCGAGTGCGGTCTCATTGAAGATCGCGACCGTAATTGCCAGCACCCAGTTGGCCGCCAGCAACGGCCCAATCTGTGGCAGAATGTGACGAAGAATGATGTGCAGATGCCCCGCACCATTGGCTTCGGCTCGGCGTACAAAAACGCGCTGGCGCAATGATTTCACCTGAGAACGGATTAGCCTTGCCACTGACGTCCACATAAGCAATCCAATCACCAGCACGACGTGCTCAATTGAAGGGCTCCAAACTGCCGCAACTACGATCATCAAAACGATTTGCGGAATAACCAGAAGATAATCGGTGATACCCATGAGTACCGTATCAGTTGGGCCACCGAAATAACCCGCCAACACACCAACCAATGCACCAACAAAAATCGCAATGAGGCTTGCAGTCACCCCAACCATGATCGAAATACGCCCGCCGTAAATCGTCAGGCTCAGCACATCTATCCCACCGTCATCGCAGCCAAACCAATGTGAGAACGATGGCGGTTCAAACACACCACAACTAGGCTCGACAATCGAATAGGGAATGATCCATGGCGCAGCCAAAGTGATTATTGCGAAGCTTATCAGTATCGCTAACCCTATCAGCAGTCCGGGCTTTCCCAACAACCCGAGCGCCAACTGACCAAGATGACTTTTAGTCATGCTCATCCCCCCACTATGTTCTGACGCGTGGATCGAGCACAAAATGCAGCAGATCAGCCGCAAGATTGAGCAAGGTAACAACTATGGTGATGGCCAGAAATCCACCTTGCAGCATGGGATAGTCGCGATTGAGCACCGCTTCGTAGAGGGTGCGGCCAATCCCCGGCCAAGAGAAAATAACTTCAACAAGAATTGCGCCTGATACGATGGAACCAAGCGAAAGCGCGGACATTGTTACGATAGGCAGAAGAGCATTTCGCAATGCGTGCCGCAGAATGATCCTGCGTCGCGGAACCCCTTTTGCGCGCGCGGTCAGAATGTAATCCTCGCCGAGTGTTTCCAGCATGGCTGAACGCGTAATGAGTGCATTTTCTGCGTAAAGAGTGAGAACCAGCGTCGAGACAGGCAGCACCATATGCCAGACGCGATCGCGCATCACATCCCACCAACCATCTGCAAGCAGAAACGGATCACTCATTCCGGCAGCAGGCAGATAACCAGCACCGAAGATGAGCATCATCAGGCCAAGAAACTGAGTTGGAAATGCATAGGCCAACACGGCGGAACCGGTCAGAATGTGATCCGTCGGCCCGTTGCGTCGTGTTGCTGCAACAGTTCCCACCACCAGGCCGAGGATCAGCGCAATGACCGTTCCTGTAGCGACCATCGGGATCGTATTGGAGAACGCTTCAAGCAGATTGTCGAAGACCGGCTGGCGGTTGGCGTAGGAAATACCAAGATTTCCATGCGCCATTTCACGCAGATAAATAAGAAACTGTTCCCATATTGGCTTATCAAGGCCAAACTTTATCTCAAGTGCACGGCGCATTTCGGCAGAAGCGTTGGGAATACGTGCAATATGCGTAACGGCATTGCCCGGCAACACGCGAAACAGCAGAAAATTGAGCGTAACAGCAACCAGAATGGTTACCGCCGCAGCAAATAACCGTCGTAGAAAATATGCGAGGTTGAGCAACCCGACCTCCCGATGCTGCCTTGACTTTCACACTCATCATAATAATGATAATAAGTACAAGTCAAGCGGAGATGAACCTGCATGTGAGGGTCGATATCCATTGCAATGGCGACTTATATCTGTCTAGTATTTATAATGACTATAATAAGCTAGCTTAAGCTGGCAACAGGAGGGAACAATGAAATCAGAGGCTTTTCCGTCAATCGCTCGTAAAGCGGGCGCTGTGAAAAATCTTGTCAGAGCTGCCGCGTTCGCTTTGTGTTTTTCTGCGAGTTGGGCAACACCCCAGCATGCCTTCGCCGATGTTCTGCGTATCGGCGTCAGTCAACCCATAGACTCTCTGAACCCCTTCGTCGCCAGTTCTGATTACAGTAGCATCGCATATCAATATGGATACCCATTTCTGACGATCTACGACGCTGACCTGAAGATTGTTCCATATTTTGCCACGGACTGGTCGTCATCAGACGATGGAACCGTCTGGACATTCCACACACGAAAAGATGCGAAATGGTCGGACGGCAACCCACTGACAGCAAAAGACGCCGCCTTCACCTATGACATGATCCTGAAATATAAGGACAGCACGACCGGCAAATTTGCGGGCTGGATAAGCCATCTGAAATCTGCCGAAGCCACCGACGATAACACCGTCGTGCTCACCTATGACGGACCGGCTGGAGATGTTCCGGTCAAGATGCAGTCCGTGCCTATTCTGCCCGCCCACATTTGGTCGGAGGTCGCGGGCGAGGATGGTTCGGAAATCGACAGTTTTGAAAATGCGGCTCCGTGGGTTTCTGGTGGCCCCTTCATCCTGTCCGGATACAAGAAGAACCAACTGGCGCTCTTCAAGGCTAACCCCAATTGGTGGGGAGAAACCAAGCCCAGGATTGAAGGGTTTGGCCTGCAATTCTTCGCAAATAGTGATGCGATGGTATCGGCGTTGACATCCGGGCAACTGGATATGGTCGGGCAGACAATATCACCTACCGCCATTGATGCGTTGAAAGCAGCCGGAATGGTGATCGAGTCTGCCCCCAGCACTGGTTTCCACAACATGATCATCAACACCAACCCCGAGAAGAAAGCCCATCACGAGTTGCTGAACCCGAAAGTTCGCGAAGCGCTTGAACTGGCGATTGACCGGGACGCGATTATCAAGCAGGTCTGGCTTGGCTATGCGACCCCAGGCACGTCAATCGTGGCACCGGCAACCGGATGGCATGATCCTGATCTCGCGTCCGTTGGTTATGACATCAAAAAGGCAAATACCATTCTCGATGAGGCTGGCTATGCACGTGGCGCGGACGGCATTCGTGTCGCAGACGGCATTCGTATGGAATATGACGTTATCTTCCCAACGGAAGTAGCAGGCGCTGGAGACCGTACCTTCAAGATTATTCAGGCCGGCTATGAGCAGATTGGCATCCGCCTTGCGCAGCGTAAAATGGATGCCGACGCAGCCAATCACGCCATCATGGGCGAAAATCGTGATTATCGCGATTACGACATCGCTATGTGGCTATGGGTGCCACCGTTGGACCCGGATTTCATCCTCAGCGTGCTGACCTGTGCCCAGCGTGGCAACAACAACGACAGCGGCTACTGTAACCCCGAATATGATAAGCTTTACATGCAACAGGCGCAGATCTCTGACCGGACGAAGCGAGCGGAGGTTGTCAATCAGATGCAGGAACTGGCTTATCGGGAACGACCTTACATCGCTCTGGTCTATCCGCAGACATTGGAAGCCCATAGTCCGAATTGGACCGGCTTTGTTTCGTCACCGCTTGTTGGCTCTGTCAATAATCTCTCCATAGAAACATTGCTGAACGCCCATAAAAAGTAGGTTCGCTGTGAACTTTGTTTTAGAAACGGCCGACGAAAATCTCGTCATTTCAGATAACCTGCAAGCGGCCCCATATGGAGCCGCCACTCGACATTTGTGGGAGAAAGCACCTGAAAATGGAGAGGTCGAAGCTGCCTGGGTTATAAGTCCTGACGGTAAAGGACATCGTTTGTTTGCGTTGGGTCTCGACGCCTTTAGTCAATCAGGCGACTATCGCGACTGTGGCATGCGCCTTGGTCGACTGGCAGCCGATGCGCCAACAATAGCCGTTGACCTGCTAGCGTTTTCCAGCCCCAATCCAAATGCGATTGGTGCTCTTTGTGAAGGGATCGCGCTTGGCAATTTCAAACCGGCTACCCGATCAGATCAAACGCTGCGTCTCATTCTGCCAAAAGATGTCGATCAGACCGCCTATGAACAGGCGGCACAGACCGGATTTATCATTGCCCACTGGACGAACTGGGCGCGTGATCTGGTCGAGCGACCTGCGGCTGATCTGTGGCCAGAGGCACTCGCGCAGGAAATCGCCAAACGTGCCGCCAATCTCGGTATTAGCGCAGAGATATGGGACGAAACCCGCATGGAGGCCGAAGGCTTCGGTGCAACGCTTGCGGTTGGGCGCGGCGCGGATGCAGCCCCACGCGTGGTCATCTTAAGATGCGGCTCCGGAGACAGGCCCATCGGGCTTGCTGGCAAGGGTGTTACCTTCGATACCGGTGGTCTTAATCTCAAGCGCGATCCACAAGAGATTGGCTATATGAAGAGCGACATGGCGGGGGCCGTTGCGGTCGCTGGCGCGCTGTTTGCCGCCGTGGAACTGAACAAAGCACCGGATGTGCTGGCCGTGTTGCCAATGGCAGAAAATATGCCATCGGGCCGAGCAATGCGCCCCGGCGACCGAGTTCGCCACCCCGACAACTCGACGACAGAAGTAATGGATACGGACAGCGAAGGACGCCTTCTGCTGGCCGACGCACTAAGCTGGCTCAATCGCCAGAAAGTCCGCGCACTGATTGACGTTGGCACCTTGAGCGACGGCGGAGGTGTTGGACCTGAATTCTGGGGTACCTGGTCTAATACCGCAAATCTGGCGGCACGTTTGACAAGTGCTGGAGATGACGCAGGTGATCCGGGCTGGCATCTTCCGCTGCGCAACGAACGCGGTACACTATTACGCTCACGCATCGCCAATCGTAGCAATGTAGCCTCGGATGAACCCGACAGCGGTCAGATTGCTGCCTGTTACCTGTCGCAATTTGTCGGCCAAACTGAATGGGCGCACATAGATAACGGCTCCACGGCTTGGTTGCTGCGAGACACTGGCCCGTGGCCGGAAGGTGCTACCGGCGCGCCGCTGCGTGCGCTGACCCAATTCCTTTGCAATGAGAAGCCATGACACGCCTCGACATTCCATCGATCCTCGCCCAAACTTATGCTGAACTTCCCGGTCAATGGCCTTTTACCGGAGGTATTCTGGGTATCGTCACGCGAGACGGCGATGCCCGCTACCTGCCTTTTGGCAAGGACTTCGAGAACAAGGAAATCACCGCACGTACACCATTTCTGATTGGCTCCATCAGCAAGTTTTTCACCGGGTTGATGATTGCGGATTTGATGGAGAAAGGCCTTTGCGATCCAGACCGTTCAGCCTCCGACATTCTGCCATGGCTGAAAATCGGTTCCGAATATCCCAAACCATCTTTGCGCCATTTGCTTCATCACACTGCAGGGCTCGTCAAGGGAGCTGACGATCCGCCAGACGAGCTGGCACAGTGCTGGAGCCTCCGTGACAGCAATACCGCCAGCCTACCCGGCACGTTCTTTCACTATTCCAATCTCGGCTACAATATCCTCGGCCTTGCCATCAGCCGACTGACTGGCATGCATGCCACTGAATATGCACAAACCACGTTATTGGCCCCACTCGGAATGTCCGATTCTTCCGCACGGCTTGAAACCGCTACCCGCGCAGCCGTTGCTACAGGAAGTCAGCCAGCACGCGATGATATTCCGTGGCGACCGGGTCTGGCTCTGGCCGCAGCTCCTTGGATTGAGGCCGAAGGCGGCGATGGAAGCATAGCCGCGTCCAGCCGGGATATGGTCCAGTTCATGACCGCACTGTTGAATGACGGTAGAATTAACGGCCAGCAGGCAATCCCTGCTTCCGCATTATTGCGTGCGACCATTGACCTTTCCCGCGAGGGTGAAGGAAATGTCGAAGGTTTCGGCGCATTGCCGGTCAGTTACAGCCGCTATGGTTACGGCATAAATGTCGAGATAGCTGGCGGGAATATATGCCTCACGCATGGTGGCGGAATGGTTGGGCATTCGAGCTTTCTTTTGGTAGATCGCACCGCAGGTCTGGGTATCTGCGTCCTGACCAATGCCAATGGCTGCTATGCCGCTGGAGAAACACTTGCACGCCACGCACACGCCGCTTTGGTAACAGGCGCTGTGCCTGAAGCACGGCTGGACCTTGCATTCGGAACTGATTGCACAAACTACGAAACCGGTATGGTCGGTCGTTTCGTATCCGATTCAATCGGAGAAACCGGCCCTGAGGCCATCGAGATTTTTGAAGAAAACCAACGCATCTTTTTGCGCGCGAACGGCATCACTGCCAATGTCTGGCGCAGTTGGGGCCCACGGTTAATGACCGATCATCCCGACATGGAGCGTTTCCATTTAACTTTTGAAGGCGATAAGACCGGTCAATGGACATACGGTGGCCGTGTGTACAGATCCGAAAACGGACAGCGGACCAGTGCATCCACTCCGCAAAATCACCCATATGGCGGATTGATCGGGCGCTATCGCAGCTATTCTCCGTGGTGCCCCATTTTCCGTATCGTGATGCGTGAAGACCGGCTTTGGCTCATCTCGCCCGGCGGCGTTGAAGGCCCAGACGCAGACATGGAACTCGTTCCTATTGAAGACGGAGTATTCAGAATCGGCACCGATCCGCGGCTGCCTGAACGCCTTTTGATAGACCAGATATGTGAAGGGCGCCCTGTCACGGTGTATCGAGACAGTTGCCGATACTCACGCATGACATTCTAAAGCAACAGGACATTGGAAGGTCATTTTTCAGTCAGTCAAAATTTTTGCGCAGTCTCGAAAAGCAATCGATGCTGCGCAACGTCGTTTGTACTGAATGTAAGCCAGAAACTGACCAGCGGGATAAGATTGCCCCCTAGTGGATTGAACTTGACGTTTGAATCCCGACCGACACAAAAGCTGTTTCAAACGTCAAATTCGAAAAATCCAATCGATTCATAAGCTTGCTAGTGGTCCTTTTGCTTCCGACATTTGTTCACCGCCTCTAACCGAGGGAGGCAAATGTCTAAATCAGACCACTAGTCAGTATTAAGTTTTCACCCAAAACCAAAGTTCACTAGTGATTATGGCGTGGTGGTGTTTTGGCCAGCTGACGGAATTTTTCAGCATCACGGATCGTTGCTCCGTCAGCCAACTGTGTCACCGTCTGTCTGTATATCATCTGCCAGGGCGTTGCATCGGCTGGTGTTTGCGGAATGCCTTCCGCCTTGCGGCGCGCGATTTCCACTTCGTCCACCAGCATATCGCATTCCCCCTTGTTGAAGTCGATGCGAATGATGTCACCGTTGCGCACCCAAGCCAGACCACCGCCCGCCGCACTTTCTGGTGAAGCATTGAGAATAGACGGGCTGTCAGCTGTGCCCGATTGGCGACCATCGCCGATTGTGGGCAAGCTTGTGATTCCACGTTTGATCAAATGATCCGGTGGTTGCATGTTTACAACTTCGGCAGAACCCGGCCACCCCAGCGGACCAGCGCCCCGGATGACAAGAATGCAGCGCTCGTCAATATTAAGCACAGGATCGTTGATGCGTTGGTGGTAATCTTCCGATCCATCAAAAACGATAGCTCGTCCATCGAAAATCCCTTCGCGTCCCGGCTCTGACAGGTAGCGGTCGCGAAACTCAGGCGAGACAACACTCATTTTCATAATGGCGAAATCGAACAGATTGCCCTTCATCACGAGGAAGCCGGCACGTTCCTTGAGCGGGTTATCATAAGAGAAAATGACGTCACGATCCGACGATTGACGACCTTCAAGATTCTCCGCCATCGTTTTGCCGGTAACACTCGCACAAGAGCCGTCAAGTTTTCCTGCCGAGAGCAGTTCCCACATGATCGCTGGGACACCACCTGCACGATGAAATTTCTCGCCCAGATATTTACCAGCAGGTTGAATATTGGCGAGCAGCGGAATATCAAAACCTTCGTCCTGCCAATCGTCCGGCTTCAGTTCAACACCCGCGTGTTTTGCCATCGCCATGAGATGGGGCTGGGCATTGGTCGAGCCACCAATGGCAGAGTTGACCTTGATGGCGTTCACGAACGCTTCTCGTGTCAGAATGTTGGATGGACGAATGTCTTCAAGCACCAGCTCGACCGCACGGCGACCAGTACGGTAAGCCATCTGGCCGCGCTCACGGTATGCAGCCGGGATGGCTGCACAACCTGTAAGCGACATGCCTAACGCCTCAGCCATCGCGTTCATCGTGGAAGCTGTGCCCATTGTATTACAATGGCCAACCGAAGGTGCCGAACTGAGTGCCGCTTCGAGGAATTGTTCCTTGGTGATTTCACCCGCCGCATATTTGCGGCGCGACTGCCATATTACCGTGCCGGAACCGACGAGCTTGCCTTCATGCCAGCCATCGAGCATCGGGCCACCGGAAAACACGATTGCCGGAATATCCACGGTGGAAGCTGCCATCAATGCGGAAGGTGTGGTCTTGTCACAGCCAGTTGTCAGGACAACGCCATCAAGCGGATAGCCATAAAGAATCTCGACAAGGGCCATATAGGCCAGATTGCGGTCGAGCGCAGCGGTTGGTCGCTTGCAGTTTTCAAACAGCGGATGGCTTGGAAACTCGATAACGATTCCACCCGCATCGCGAATGCCGTCGCGGACACGCTTGGCGAGATCAAGGTGGTGACGATTACAGGGGTTGAGATCGCTGCCAGACTGCGCAATGCCGATAATTGGCTTGCCTGAACGAAGTTCTTCTGGCGTCGTGCCATAGTTCATGAAGCGCTCCAGATAGAGCGCTGTCAGGTCAAGATGGTCGGGATTGTCGAACCAGTCCTGCGAGCGCAGACGGCGCGGTGTGTTTTGATCATCACTCATCTATCGTCTTCCCGCTGGCGATTATTGATCTTTTCAATATGCAGCAAAATGCCAGAATGATCCGTTTCCGCATGTCCGTCCTCTACAAAAGTGCGGAATTCATCGCGAATTTCTTCCGTCAACGGTAACGTAAGCGAAAGGCTTTCAGCCATCGCTGCCACGGCATCCAGATCTTTCAATTGCAGCCCTGAAGGACCACCTGGTTGAAAAGTACGATCAACCATGCGCTTCCCATGCAGTTCCAGAATGCGACTTTCTGCAAAGCCACCCCGAATGGCATCACGGAACTTGCCACGATCCGCACCACCGGCTTCCACCAGCATCATTGCTTCAGCGACCGCACCTATGGTGATAGCTACAATCTGCTGGTTAGCGAGTTTGCAAATCTGTCCTGCGCCGGAAGGACCGACATGAGTCACACGCCCTAGCGCCGCAAAAACATCTGCCAGTTCTTCGATCAGGACTGCGTCACCGCCAGCCATCAATGCCAGCGTTCCGGCTTCCGCACCAACAGTGCCGCCTGAGACAGGACAATCAATGTGACGAATGCCGAGAGCATTGAGCTTCTCTGCATGTTCTCTGGCAATTGGCGGCGCAATTGAAGACGTGTCGATGATGACTGTGCCAGCTTTCAAGGCCTTCGCCACCCCGCCATCAAACAACACCGAACCCATAGCCTTGCCATCGGACAGCATGGTGAAGACGATATCAGCGTTCGTGACTGCTTCCGCGGCACTTGATGCCACTTCAGCGCCGTCTTTGACCAATGCTTCGGCTTTAGATGCGTCGCGATTCCACACGCTGACGCTAAAGCCGGCATTCAAAAGGCGGCGCACCATCGGTGCCCCCATAAGGCCGGTGCCCAGAAATGCAATTTTACGCGTCACAGCGAACCTCCAAGCTCATCATCAATATGAGCACGGATGATTTCATCAAACGAAGTTTCCGCCGTAAAGCCCAGCTCGCGTGCACGCGTGGCTTCAAAGCCTGGTGCCCAACCCGCGCACATGCGCATGATCATCTCATCTGGTTCACGACGGATGAGAGCAACAGCCTTTTCACCGGCAATGCGTCTGAGCGCTGCAATCTGCTCGCCCACGGTCGCGGAAAGGCCGGGCATGGATAGATTGCGGCGGGCACCAACACGTTGAAGATCCATAGTCGCTCCATGGATCAGGAACCCGACGGCGGAACGTGGTGAAGTGTGCCAATGCCGAACATCGTCCGAAACAGGCAGCACCGCTTCTTGTCCGACCAGAGGCTCACGCAGAATATTTGAAAAGAAGCCTGACGCTGCTGCATTGGGCTTGCCCGGACGAATACAGATCGTAGGCAGTCGGATACCGATGCCATCGAAGAATCCGCGCCGCGTATAATCGGACAGCAAAAGTTCGCAAATTGCCTTCTGCGTGCCATAGCTGGTCAGCGGTGTCAGGTGAAACTCATCAGGAATTGGGAAAGGCAGCGGCGCACCAACGACTGCAATCGACGAGGTGAAGACAATGCGTGGGAAATATCCATCTTCGTTGTGGGCAATACGCACCGCATCGAACAAGTAGCGCGTTCCGTCAAGGTTGATACGGTAGCCCTTGTCGAAATCAAGCTCTGCTTCGCCCGAAACGATAGCAGCCAGATGGAAGATAACATCCGGGCGCTGTGCGATCAGCTTTTCAGCCGTACCGGGCGCAGAAAGGTCGCCCGTTTCAAGCGTTACCTGACCGGTAAAGCCCGCAGGTGCCTGCGGCGCCACCACATCCACCAGTGTAAGCGCCTCAATCGGCTTGCCATCAAGCTGGCCATCTTTCGTAAGACGCTCGGAAAGTTTGCGGCCAACCATACCTGCCGCGCCGATGATCAAAATGTGCATTGTTTCTCCTCCACCATGTACCGTAATCGATTTCACCATCGTAAAAACACTGATCGTGAAAAAGTATTTGTAAGGTTGTCTGATAACCTTATATCATGCGCTTGAAAACCAAAATAATACGGTTGCCACCTACTTCGCATTTGCAGGCAGGCAGCAGGAGGAAGCATGTCCGAGGAACACAAGATGATGAGCGTCGACACCGCAACGCAAGAGCATTTAAAGGCGCTGATTGACAGTCTCGGCGTGGACCTTGTTCTCTCGGGCACCGAGGCAGCGCGATATTGCAGCGACTGGCACGACGATGTGAAAGGTGGTGCAGTTGCAGTGCTTCGTCCTCGTTCCACTGCGGACGTATCTGCATGTGTGAAGGCCGTGCGCGCTCGTGGGCTGTGTATTGTTCCGCAGGGCGGCAACACTGGCCTTGTGCTTGGAGCAACGCCCGACTCACCAGAAACTCAGGTCGTGATCAGCCTCGAACGCATGACCACTGTTCGCAGCATTGACGCAGATGATTTTTCCGCCGTTGTGGATGCAGGCTGCATTCTGTCCGAATTCAAGGACAAGGTGGAGGCAGCGGGGATGTTCTTTCCACTGGCGCTGGGTGCACAAGGTTCTTGCCGTATAGGTGGCAATGTGTCGACCAATGCAGGCGGCATCAACGTGCTGCGATATGGGATGACACGCGAACTCGTGCTCGGCCTTGAAGTGGTGTTGCCTGACGGTTCCATTTTCGATGGCCTTTCTACCTTGCGCAAAGACAATCGCGGGATTGACCTCAAACAGCTTTTCATTGGCGCTGAAGGAACCCTGGGTATTGTTACAGCTGTCGCCGTAAAGCTGATGCCGCAGCCCAAACAGGTTGCCACCGCGCTGCTCAGTCTTAACGCTCTCGACGATGCCATTGCACTTTATCGCCGTGCACGGCGTGATTGCTGTGATTTGATGTCAGCTTTCGAATTTATGCCACCGCTTGCTTTCACTTTGGCCCGAGAAGCGATGCCAGACTTGGCGATGCCGATGGACGGCAATTACTCTGCCTATGTTCTAATGGAAATCTCCGGTTCCGGACTGATCGACATCGAAGATCTGATGGGGCGTTTCCTCGAAAACGTCATGGAAGATGGTCTGGTTGCGGATGGCGTTATCGCAACATCCCGAGAGCAATCCCGCAAGCTGTGGCTGTTCCGCGAAGGCATGAACGAAGGTCAAGCCAAGCGGGGACCTCACCTGCGCACCGACGTCTCCGTGCCGCTATCGCGTCTGGCGGATTTTGTGCGTGACGCAGAGACTGCAGTCTATGCGAGCCTGCCAGACTGCGTCTGCGTTTCTTATGGCCATGTGGGCGATGGCAATGTGCATCTTAATGTATTGCCGCCGAATACGCTCGACCGTGGGGAAATCGATGCCCGTATCTACAAAGCGAAGAACATCATCAATGATGTGCTGGACAACTATCGCGGCTCTATGAGCGCGGAGCATGGAATTGGTCGCCTTAAACGACCGGATTTTGAAAAGCGTCTACCTGATGTGCAGCGCCAATTGCTATCAGCAATCAAGACTGCAATAGACCCTAGTCTTGCGATGAACCCCGGTTGCCAATTGAGCTTGCTGTCTTATTCAGGAACCAGCAATTAGGGGTACGTAACATGTCGGCGGATTTTGGCCATATAAAGCGCAGTGAACACCTCCCTGCGCGGATTGCTGCCCAGATCGGCAGCGATATTCATGAAGGACGGTTGCAGCCTGGTGACAGGCTACCAACTGAACACGTTCTGTCAAAATCCTTTGGCGTAAGCCGCTCAGTCGTTCGGGAAGCCATTGCACAGTTGCGCAATGAAGGGCTCGTTGATACCCGTCAGGGTGTTGGTGCCTTTGTAACGGAGCGACAGGCCCGATCAATCCGAATAGATGAAGACGAACTGTTCAGCCGCGATAGTTTCCGCGACCTGTTCCAATTGCGTTTCCCTCTTGAGATTGAAGCAGCAGGATTGGCAGCAGCCCATCATACAGCCAAAGACCTTGCGCGGCTTGACGAAGCCCTCGAGCAAATGACCGGGGCTGCAAAATGGACTGAACAAGGCATCGTTGCGGATCTTGCCTTTCACAAAGCAGTGGCGGATGCGACCGGCAACGAATATTTTTCTACATTCGTCGGGTTCATCACAGAGCGTATCAGTCACGCAATCAACGTTGCACGCGCAAAGGCGGTTCTGGAAGAGATCGTCAATATCACCATTGAGGAACATGTCAGCTTGCGCGATGCCATTGCAAGCCGCGACCCGCTGATCGCACGCGACGCCATGCGCAAACATCTTATGGGAGCTGCAGCAAGAATCGGCCTTCCCCTTGAATCCTATTAAAATCGTTCAGGACCTGCATTTCAAACAGTGCGGAAAGTTGCAATTTTCCGGACAACCGATTTCGGTTCTGGACAGCGATAAAATCTCGAACTAAAACGATACAAACGGTTGTCAGACATCCTGACAATAAGGCAGGTTGGCTTTGGAGGGCCACTGCTTGAACAGTGGGAGATACCGGCACAGGCGGGAAGGATCAGACAACCCGACGGGTTCAGACCCTATGGAACTGTCAACCCTCGAAAGTCGCTGCACCGGACTGGAGCCATATAATCGTAGCTTTCCATTTTGATGGAGGCTACCGGGAGGAGGATAGCTTGACTTCAAAGCATTCGTTGAGTGCACATCAAATTTTGCCTGATGATCCTGAGAACGCCTTTCTGGTGGGACGCGTCTGGTCTAAGGCTGCAGACGGGCCCTGCCCCGTTCTGGTGCGCGATGAACGCGTGCTTGACCTGACAGCTATTGCTGCAACGGTATCGAGCCTTTTTGAGATAGACAGCATTGCTGAGAAACTTGCCACCATCACAAGCCTGCCGGACCTTGGTTCGCTGGACGACTTTCTCAATGGCGAAACCGGCCACCTTCTGGCTCCAATCGATCTGCAAGCAATCAAAGCTGCTGGTGTGACTTTTGCCGACAGCATGCTGGAGCGTGTTATTGAAGAGCAGGCGAAGGGTGATCCCTCACGCGCTCGTTCTATCCGCGAGAAGCTTGCTCCTGTGCTTGGTGACAGTCTGCGCGGTGTGTCCGCAGGTTCTGAAAAAGCAGCAAGCATTAAGACGCTTCTTCAAGACATGAACCTCTGGTCGCAATATCTCGAAGTCGGCATTGGACCAGACGCCGAGATTTTTACCAAAGCACAACCAATGTCTTCTGTAGGCTGTGGAGATAAGGTCGGCATTCATCCGATTTCCGAATGGAACAATCCAGAACCGGAAGTGGTACTGGCTGTACGTTCCGATGGCGAAATCCTTGGTGCGGCACTTGGTAACGATGTCAACTTGCGCGACGTTGAAGGCCGATCTGCTCTGTTGCTCGGAAAAGCCAAAGATAACAACGCGTCGTGTTCTGTAGGCCCATTCATCCGCTTGTTCCACGATACTTTTACGCTCGACGTTCTCTCCAGGGTTCGTGTTTCGCTCTTGGTAAAAGGTGACGATGGTTTCGAAATGACTGGCGAAAGCCCGATGGAAGCCATCAGCCGCTCGCCTGCCAATCTCGTATCGCAGCTTCGCAATCGCAATCATCAGTATCCCGACGGTGCAGTGCTGTTCCTTGGAACCATGTTCGCACCCGTCAAAGACCGGCGTGGCGTCGGCCAGGGTTTCACACATGAAATCGGTGACCGCGTCGAGATTTCGACGCCGTTGCTGGGCCGTCTGGTCAACTGGGTAGATCGCACTGATGCGTGCCCGGAATGGACCTTCGGCACAAGGGCGCTCTTCCGCAACCTTGCCGCGCGCGGCCTTCTTGAAAAGGTATGATGCCATGATTCAGAAGCTGATCGACCTGTTTTTCCGCTTTCTGGCGCTGCTTATGATTTTATCCTTAGCCAGCATGGCGCTGATGGTATTCGTCAATGTCATCCTTCGTTACGGTATGAATTCAGGCATTGCCATTTCCGATGAAATGTCCCGATATTTTTTCGTCTGGCTGACTTTTATTGGCGCTGTCGTTGCTCACCGTGAAAACTTGCACATGGGTGTGGAAACGGTGGTTTCCCGCTTCGGACGCAAGGGGCGGCTTGTCCTGATGGGCGTTTCAAATTTTGTTATTATGTGTGTTTCCGCAATCCTGTTTCTGGGCACGTGGCAACAGCTGCCGATCAACTCCTCAATGGTTGCGCCCGTAAGTGGCCTTTCAATGGGCTGGGTTTACGGTATCGGACTGTTTACTGGTGCCGGTATTTTCCTGATCTCGCTTGAAAGATTGTTTCGCATTGTGACGGGTCGCGTCACCGAGGATGAGATTTCAGCCTTCGCTGGCGAACATGCAAACATTGAACAGCTTTCGGAGCGTGCCTGATGACTCTTCTCGTATTCATTGGATCGCTCGTCGGCGCTATGGCCATTGGGGTTCCGGTCGCTTTTGCGCTGATGGTCTGTGGTGTCGCGCTTATGTGGCACATGGACATGTTCAATTCGCAAATCATTGCGCAGAACATGATTGCAGGCGCAGATACCTTCACATTGCTGGCCATCCCCTTCTTCATTCTGGCTGGTGAGTTGATGAACTCCGGTGGGCTGTCCCGCCGTATTATTGATTTCGCAATCGCCTGTGTCGGTCATATTCGTGGTGGACTTGGCATCGTTGCTATTTTCGCAGCCATCATCATGGCGTCGATCTCCGGCTCTGCTGCTGCGGACACGGCAGCGTTGGCTGCGATCCTCATCCCGATGATGGCCAAAGCAGGTTATAATGTTCCACGCTCTGCAGGTCTTATCGCTGCAGGCGGCATTATTGCGCCGGTCATTCCACCATCGATGGCTTTTATCGTCTTCGGTGTCGCAGCTAACGTCTCCATAACCAAACTGTTTATGGCTGGTGTGTTTCCCGGCATTCTGATGGGCACCTCGCTTATCATCACCTGGCTGTTTGTAGTTCGTAAGGACAAAGTTGAAACTCTTCCACGTGTTTCAGGCAAAGAGCGTCTGAAAGCCAGTGGTCGCGCTGCCTGGGCGCTGGGCATGCCTGTCATCATCCTTGGCGGTATCAAAGCTGGCATCGTGACCCCTACAGAAGCAGCCGTCGTTGCTGCAATGTATGCGCTTTTCGTCGGTATGTTCATTTACCGCGAACTCAAGATTACAGATCTTGGCCACGTGTTCCTTCGAGCCGCAAAAACAACTTCTGTCGTTATGTTCCTCGTCTGTGCTGCACTCGTGTCGGCCTGGCTTATTACAGCCGCAAACATTCCAGCCGAGATCAGCAACTACATCGAGCCACTGATTGATCGACCGACTTTGTTGCTCTTCGTCATCATGCTTCTGGTTCTGGTCGTTGGCACAGCGCTTGATCTGACACCAACAATCCTGATCTTAACGCCCGTGCTTATGCCGATCATTCAGAAGGCAGGTATTGACCCTGTCTACTTCGGCGTACTCTTCATAATGAACACATCTATCGGCCTTCTCACACCACCAGTCGGAGTTGTGCTCAATGTGGTTTCAGGTGTTGGCCGCGTTCCACTTGGTCGCGTCATAAAGGGCGTTTTGCCATTCCTGCTTGCCGAGGTTTTTGTACTGTTCCTTTTGGTTCTGTTCCCTGACCTCGTTCTTGTTCCTGCCAGCTGGCTCTATTGAGCCACTGGTATTCTTTTACTTTCTCAAACTCTGGGAGGATACTCATGAGAAAATTCCTAATCGCAACAACAGCACTGGTTTCTGCTGTAGCAACTTTTGCAGTCGCTCCAGCACAGGCTGAGTTCAAGAGCCGCAACATCCGCGTCTCCAATGGCATCAATGCGGATCATCCGGTGGGTGATGGCATCAAGGCTATGCAGGCGTGTCTTGATGAAAAGTCGGACGGCAATCTGAAGCTTACGGCATTTTGGGGCGGCGCTTTGGGCGGTGACCTTCAGGCAACTCAGGCACTGCGTTCCGGTGTTCAGGAAGCTGTAGTCACATCCTCCTCGCCTCTCGTTGGCATTGTTCCGGCACTTGGCGTATTCGATCTTCCGTTCCTGTTTGCCAATTCAGACGAAGCTTACGCCGTCATGGACGGTGAATTTGGCGACCTGCTGAATGAGAAGCTCGATGCAGCCGGTCTGGTTAATCTGGCTTATTGGGAAAACGGTTTCCGCAACCTGTCCAACTCCAAGCACCCCATCAACAAATGGGAAGATCTTGAAGGGATGAAGGTTCGCGTGATGCAGAACAATATCTTCCTCGATACGTTCAAGAACTTTGGTGCCAATGCGACACCAATGGCATTTGGTGAAATTTTCTCAGCGCTCGAAACAAAAGCGATCGACGCTCAGGAAAACCCTTACGTGACCATCGACACTTCAAAATTCTATGAAGTGCAGGCTTATGTTTCGGAAACCAAGCACGCTTACACACCGTTCCTCTTCTTGTTCTCTAAGCCTATTTTCAACACCTATTCTCCTGAAGAACAGGCTGCTTTGAAGGATTGCGCAGCAGTTGGCCGCGATGTAGAGCGCAAGGTAATTGTGGAACTCAACAAGAAGTCACTGGAAAAAATCGAAGCGGCTGGCGTGAAGTTCAACACGATTACGCCAGAAGAACAGGCGCGTATTCTCGAAAAGTCTCAGATAATTTACGAGAAGCATAAAGCTGATATCGGTGCTGATATCGTAGAACGCGCTCAGAGTATCCTTGCCGATCTGCGCAAGTAAGTCTCAGTTCAAATGCACAAGAAAGCCCGCGGTGATCTCTCACCGCGGGCTTTTTTTCGAGAGTATTTATGGACGGGACGATTGCCCAACCATTTACGCTCCTCGTTTCACTCGCTGTTCGCGGAAGAAAATAAATAACCCCGATCCAACGATCAATACTGCACCGATCACCATGCTCGCCTTCGGAATATCTCCGAAGAACATCCAGCCAAAAAGCACAGCCCACAGCAAAAGCGTATATTGTAGCGGTGCTACAGTCGCCGCATCGGAAATTTTCAGTGCACGGTTGACGAACATATGAGCACCCATCGCGACGATACCCAAAAGAAGCATAAGCCCGATCTCCATCGGTGCGCCAAGTGGTCGCCAATCCAGCGGCGCAAAAATGACACCCGCAATCAGCGCCCCCATCAACTGAAAGAAAACGAGTGTCTTGTCTGGCGTCCCGCGCAGACTGCGACCCGATATCATCATGAACGCAAAGGCTATCGTCCCAAGGATCGAGATGATTGCCGGAGCCGTAAACATGGCGCTGGAAGGATTGAGCGCAATAATAACCCCCACAAATCCAATGCCGATGGCAGTCCATCGGCGCCAGCCAACTTGCTCACCGAGCAGAAAAGGTGATGCAGCCGCCACATAGATCGGTGCTGCCAGCCAATAGGTCATGACATCAGCCAACGGCAGATACATGACGGCATAGTAGAACGCAAAGACCTCAAAGGTGGAAAAGAAGACACGCGCGGCCTGCAGAAGTGGCTTTTCCGCCTTTATAATGGGTTGTAATCCAGCCCGCCAAAGAAAAGGGGCCAGAATGACAAGCGCTGCAATGCTGCGGATCAGAATGACCTGACCCACGCTGTAACTGGCAACAAGCCATTTACCCATTGCATCGTTTAACGAAAACATCAGCATTCCGACAAGCATAAGTGCTGGTCCGGCGATTGCCGGAACTGCACTATGGCTGTGCTGCTGTTGCGTGGTGGCAGACATAGAGCCTCCGATCAGAACTGTTCGCTAAAGCCCGACATCATATCGAGGTTACATCTGAAATCCGGCGGCTCACGGTGAATGCCTTGTCCAGCTCCGGGTTCAACTCCATGCCGAGACCGGGACCAGGAGGAACCGTAATCATACCATTCTTCACTTCAGGAAGAGCCGTGACAAGATCACGATACCAGGTACGATAAAAGGCGCGGACACTCTCTTGCACAAGCGCGTTCGGCGCATTCAGCGAAAGGTGGGTCGAGGCACACAAAACCACCGGACCTGTGCAATCGTGTGGAGCAACAGGCAGGTGCCATGCTTCTGCCATTGACGCAATTTTTCTTGCCTCTGACAATCCTCCACACCAGGAAATATCCAGCATGACAATTCCAGCAACGCCGGTTTCAAGATAATCGCGAAAACCCCACCGGGAGGCTAGCGTTTCAGATGCGGAAATTGGCGCAGGTGAGACTTCCGCATAGCGCTTAAGGCTGGAAAGGCTGTCCATTTTAATCGGGTCTTCATGCCAGAACGTACCATAAGGCGTCAGCGCCTTTGCGATCTGCATGGCCGGCAGCAGCTGCCACATGGAGTGAAACTCCACCATAATATCAATACGATCACCAACCGCGCTACGAATCTTTTCGAACGGTTCAAGCGCCGCTTTCATATCCGATGGGGAGATATATTGTCCCCTCGTCTTTTCTGCGGCGGCATCGAACGGCCAGATTTTCATAGCCGTGATGCCGTCTTCAAGGAGAGAGTGGGCCAATTCATCTGCACGGTGCAAAAAGCCGTTGAGATCATCGTAATCGCGACCGGTTGAAAGGCCGTAGTTGCCTGTAGTCTGACCAGTCGCTTTCTTGATATACTCAGTGCCCGCACAGGTATTGTAAGTGCGGATTTCCCGTCGCGAAAAACCACCGAGCAGCTGCGCTATCGGTTGGTTGGTGGCTTTGCCGAAAATATCCCACAACGCAATATCGAAAGCCGAGTTTCCACGCACTTCCGCGCCTGACGAGCGAAACCCGACATACCCAACAAGATCCGATGCCAACAGATCTATTTCCAAAGGATCACGGCCAATCACCCTTGGCGCAACATATTCATGTATGTAGGCTTCGACCGTTTCTGCCCCGAAAAATGTTTCGCCAAGCCCGGTAATACCTTCGTCCGTATGGACAAGAACCCAAAGCAGGTTGGCGCGCTCAGCCACGCGCACGGTTTCCAGCGCAGTAATCTTCATAAAGTCCTCCCAAAAATCCCAAGATTATTCCTCACAAGTCCTTGGGATTACTCGCAATATGACTGATTAAAGTATCAATTTCGTTAGCATCTGACGTATCTCGCTCTAAAAAAACAAATGAATTTTCATGGGTTGATCTTTAACTCCAAGAGCAAGCCGTTACTCCTCATTATGCGCTCTGATCAATTGTCCGTTTTCGAGTATTTTTGCCTGATAGCATGAACTCCATCGGCTTTGACTGGGGTGAACCGGACAAACCTCATATCATTGGCACCGCAACTGCAGCACAATGATTAGGTTTAGTGGACAAATGGTATCCAGTGTAGGACTGAGACGAGGTAAGATACCTCGGTTTTGTCATATCGTATGGCGACACGTCGCCAATTCTCGAGCTTATGGAATAGCGCTCAACGAGATTTCGCAGTCGTTATGTTTTGCGGTCATGCTCAATGGGATTTCTGCGATTGCTCCTAGCCGGGATGACGGCCTCAATTGCAGCTTTCGACAGCTCTTCACAGGTGGCATCGCATCAAACATGCCAGTTGTAGCCCAGCGCCGATATCGGCGGAAAACGCTGTTCCACTTGCCGTACTCGTCCGGGAGATGCCGCCACTGCCAACCTGTCCGGGCAATCCACATCATTCCTTCAAAATACAACCGATTATCCTGTGCGGGGCGACAACTGCGACCGTGCTCAGGCGGCAACAGCATGCCAATGATAAACCATTCTTCGTCTGAAAAGACAATCTGCTTGCCCAACACTGTCTCCAAAAGGCAGCGTTGAATTAATACTCAAAACTCGTGTCAACCTTTGCTCACGAAACCCAGTTTAAGCCGTTATGGGTATTTGCCCAGTATTCCACGTAATAGCAGACGAGCTCTGGTGTTGTTTCAAAGTAAAGTGGGGGTGGCCAACAGACCACCCTCACGTAGTTCTATAGTAATCTACAATGCAATATCCAACTTTGTGCGGCTTCGAACACCAGCACGGCCGGCAAAGGCCGAGACGAGTGCACCAACTAAGGCTGCGATAAACGTCCACCACGCAGCTGCGCTGGCAGCGGCAGCGGCTGCGTCGGCGACCTCACGTGATTTATTTTTCAAATCTTCGCTGGCCTGCTGGATTTGAGCGACAGTCTGCTTGGCTCTTTCAATTCCCTGTTGGGCGGCGTCACGAGACTGATCAATCAACCGCTTTGCATTATCAACAGCCTGTTCGGCTTCTGACTGTTGCCAACCGTTATTCACCAGGGCAGTGACAGCATCGTTGCGATCAAATTCAGCAGTGCTACTTGCTGCTCGCTCCGTTAGTTTATTGGAAAGATTACCCAGAATCTCATCGATTTTTGCAGGATTAATTGCAATTGAACGAGCTGCATCTTTGATATCCTGAGCAGCCGCTTTGAAAGTTTCTTCAATCTGTTCGGGTTGTAGCCCGTCGATACGAGTGTTTCTCAGAGTTTGTTGGATTTCTTGCGATTTGGCATTCCAATCAATATCTCCCAGAACATCCGTATTCAGAGCGCTCATTCCACCGCCAATTGCGGACCCTGCACCTTGCGCGACGCCGCCGACAGCCGACCCAGCGCTTGTAATTACGGCACCGACGACGTTGCCCGTCGTGCGTACTGCCCCGTTGGCTGCAATTGCACCAGCTGAAACCGCCAGAATCAAAAGAGATGCCCATGTGGCGAGGCCGTGAGAATATCCAGCGCCACCGGCCAAGCGTCCTGCAACAAACGCGCCAACGGAGATTCCCAGAGCGATACCAATTACCGATGGGATTCCAACTGCCGTTGCAATGCCCGCTAGAGGGTTGTCACTATAGACATCTATGGTTCCAAATCCGAGGGCGAAGCTCAGTGCCGAAAAAGAAATAGCAATCGCCGCTGCTATGATAGCTCCCAGAAGAACCGAGCTAAATGAGGATACTGATAATTGATGAGTATACGATTGTTGCACCATTACTGCACCTACCTTTTAAGGTTCACCGCTTAAAATGGACAACACCAAGTAAGCGGTAGCTATTATATCCAGAACGTTGTTGTAGATATTGCGATCTCGTCATTTTCTGTCACGTCTCAGTCTTGACAGGAACGACAGCTGCAGAAAATCGAGCGAAGTTACCCCAGATACCCAAGAAGAACGTGACTGACCTGCGTTAGTTCCATCGCTGGCTGTTCGATACTGGTATTAGAGGTGGCTCAGGGAACTTGAGCAGTTAGGTCGTGAACTCATAAACTACTTTGAATTTTCAGGTGACTGCGGTTCATCTTTCGTGGATTTATGAGCCTTCTGATGGCACGCAGACGCTACGAATTAGCCGATCACAAATGGTCAATATTTCGCTTTACTGCCCAACAAGCCACGTGGCGTAGCCCGTGTTGATGATCGGTGGGTCAGCCTGCCGCGATCATTAGTTCCTCGCTAGGCAATATTTCTGATTTTGGTGCCAATCATCATTGGCGGCAGTCACTCGTTTGTCTTGATATGCCGACCTTCCAACAGCTTGAGGCTTATCTGGCGCAGGTTGATAAGCTTCTAAGCGCATCCCAAAAAGTGGGAACCAGTTTTCGAAAGAAGATGTGTGTAAAAACAAAATGATAGAGCATTTTTATTGATTCAACTTAAACCAGAAATGCTTTAGATAATAAAGGTAGTCTGGTTCCAGATGCCGCCAAATTCCTTGGGGTCTTTCTGAAGGCATTTGATGGCTTTGCGCAGAAAAACCTGTGACATCCGATAGCATGCTTATGAAAGCTTCAACATGCCCTAACAGGGCTCTTTATGAAATATCGTCGCGGGAACGTGCTTCAGAAACCAATGTGCAATGATTGAATCTACTTAACTATTTAATTTCAATAGAAAAATGGCGGAGGGGGTGTCTTAAGTCTTATTCGTCTAAAATATTGTTTTATATAGCTTTAATTTTACCATTGTTGCTTCTGTATCCGGTTTAATATCCGTCTATTATCGTCAGGCTAAGCATTTAATATAGTTTAAACCAAAAGAAAATCCGCCGCAGGGTTCGATTCTCACGGGTCACATCACGCATAGTCAGGAAAGGCGACCGAAGCCTTTTGGATGTATGTGGCTCGACATGTTGCGCATTATACGACCTAAATTTCACCACAGATAGACTTACATTAATTTATCAAACGTCCTAAAAAAATAAGCTTAAGCAAAGAGCGACATATTAATTGGACCATAAGTATGTCCAATACATTCATCTAATAAATGCCGGTGATGCAAAGTTTCTCATTTTCAATATGCAAGATTTATACAACTTTGTGATTATCCTCGGTTTATGAAAGTTAGGATCATGAATGAATAATCTTCACCCCACTCCGAAAGACACCCAACTAATTACCTACGTTCAAAGAAATAAATTCTGCTTTAAAATAATTTAGAACAAATATATTTATTCCTCCATGGGTAAAAAAGAATCATTTCGGGTAAGCTCACATCTCAAAGATATTATCGGGCGAGAACTCGTGACCAACGAGTTTGTTGCGATCTTTGAGCTCGTTAAGAACTCATTTGATGCCGGCGCATCAAAAGTGGACATTGAATTTGATCCTCAAAAAGATACGATATCGATTTCCGATGATGGCCACGGAATGTCTGAGAAGGATATTATCGAGAAATGGCTATTTGTAGCCTATTCAGAGAAAGCTCAAACTTCATCAGTGAGCTATCGTGATAAAATTAAATCAGGCGGTCAGTTTGCTGGAAGCAAAGGGATTGGGAGATTTGCCTGCGACACACTGGGGACTCGCTTAGATCTTTATACAAAGACAGAGACGTCGACTGTGGTAAGTCATCTAAATGTCGACTGGACTCAGTTTGAAACAGATAGCCTAGAAGAATTTCATCAAATAAAAGTAGATATTAGTAGTAAGAGTAGTTTCCCGACGCTTGTTTATGCTGATGAACCGGTTTCCAATGGTACTGTGTTGGTTATAAAAAATACGCGGCATGTCTGGGACAGAGAAGCTATTTCTAAACTGAGAAGAGATCTTGCCAAACTAATTGATCCATTTGGAACCACCAAAAATGTTTCAGTTTCTACCTGGTTAGTTGATGGTGGAAAATATTTAATAGATAATGTTGATGGACTTGTAGGTAATGCCATTGCAGACCTACTAAAAGATAAAACAAGCAGAATTCATGTATGCATTGACGATGAAGAAATAACAACTAATCTCTACGATAGAGGTCGTAAAATTTATGAAATCAAGGAACCGTCACCCTATGTAGACCTAAAGGGGGCTAAGGTTGAAGGACAGATTTATTATTTAAACAGATCTGCTAAGCATACATTCACTAATCGCATGGGTGTCAGACCAGTAGAATTCGGCAGTGTTTTTCTGTTTTTAAATGGTTTTCGTGTTTTTCCCATCGGTGAAGAATTTGATGATAGCTTCGGTTTAAATAGACGTAAACAACAAGGACAAGCGAGATATCTCGGTACACGTGATGTTTTGGGTCGGGTCGATATTACTGCTCGCGCAAAAATGTTTCGTGAAGTATCCAGCCGAGATGCTGGCCTCATTGAAGATGCACACAGCCGCGATCTATTCGACGCTATCACGAAACATATGATTTTACGTCTCGAAAGATATGTAGTCGGCGTCAACTGGAAGGATAAAGCGGATGGAAACAGAGACACGTCTGAGGGATTAGAGACGGATCGAGCGCGTGAACGCATTCAAGCTCTCGTCGGATCGATGGCAAAATCCAAAGATATTAGAATTATCTACTATGATGAAGATATTGTCCGGGTATCTGAGAACCCGGATCAACTCACAGATGATTCTCTAAAGGTGATGGCAGATTTAGCTGCTAATCGAGGAGATTCTGAGCTTCTTAAGCAGGTAGAACAAGCACGTAGACGAATTGAAGAATTAAAACAATCGCGCGAAGAGGCACAAAAAGAGGCCAGGCGAGCATTAGAAGAACGGCTGCGCACTGACGCGCGTATAGAGCGGCTGGAACAGCGAGCAGCATTCCTCGGAAGCAGCCTCGACATCGATATCGATAGGGTGCAACTCCTAATGCACCAAGCTACAATTCATGTCGGCCATATCCGCTCTGCATTGGCAAATGCTGCTCACGAAATCCGCTTATTACAGCTTTCTGCTGAAATTGAATCTGATGAGATATTACCGGACGACTTCGACGATGTTTTAGCTTCAATTCGTCAATCAGCCAGACGCATATCATCTTCACTGGCTGGCGCCAGCTTGTCAGGAGATAGATTAAAATCAGTGTTGTCTTTCGCCCCCAATATTAGAGTGGACTTAGACACTGATGTCGTTCAAGGCGATCTTGTTAAGTTTCTGAAAGAATATTTTGAAGTACGATTATCTGGTGTCCCAGACATGCCCGAAGCGATTTTTTCTGCAAATGGCACATCGCTCATCCGAGAGTTTTCACCAGTAGATATATCCGTCTTAATCGACAACCTAATTGATAACGCGAGAAAAGCTCGTGCTACAAAAGTAGAGTTTCTAGTCAAACCTAAAAGCCCAAATTCTTTAACTATAGTTGTGACTGACGATGGCGCCGGTATTGATGACCGAAAGGTAGATCCATCCATGATCTTTGAGCGTGGCTATACCGGATCGCGACAGGGAACTGGCTTGGGCTTATACAACGCCAGACGGCTTCTAGAGATAATGGAAGGCACGATCGAACTGGTAGGCGACGGATCTCGTGCCGATTTCGAAATAACACTCAAGGGGGAAGTACATGAATCTTGATTTTGGCATTTTATGGATAGAAGACTCCTTTAGTAATGAAGAAGAAGAAGCTTTAAAGCGACGAGTTAAAGAGTGCGGATTTATCGCAAAAATCGCAACAACCCCTAATGGTAATGATTTAGCCGAATTAAGCCGTACTCACGTGCTATTCCATAAATTCGATTTAATCCTTTTAGACTTTAAGCTAAAAGACGTGAGTGGTGATGATCTCGCGCCAACAATTAGAAGACTTTTCCCATCTACTAATATTTTGTTTTATTCAGGTAGTGTTGATGAAGAAGAATTGCGGAAAAAAATCGCTGAAAAGCAAGTTGAAGGTGTTTACTGCAGCCATAGATCAAGATTTATACAACGGACAGGTAATCTAATTGATCAAACAGCAATGGCATTAAACAGACTATCTGGGATGAGAGGTTTGGCGATGCGTGTTGTGGCGGAGTGCGATGAACTCATGAAATCTGCTATTCTGCACTTATCCGCAACTAATAAGACTTGCTCTGATAAAACTACTGAATTAGATGAATCTGTAATATCATCACTTACTGAATGTATAGAATTATACAATGTAGCTGCTGATGGGAGTATAGAAGATCGATTTAGAACTAGATCGGTGGATAGCTCGAAAATATTTGGACATTTTCGGCGCCTAACAAAAGAAGTCACGAAAACACCAGCCGACTTTAACGTTAATCAAGAAATGGTCGAAAGACTGAAAGAATTGCGCAACCAAAGTGCTAAGTATACTAATAATGTTCTTTCAACAAGAAACACGCTGGGGCATGCGATAGAAATTGAAGGCCCAAATGGGTGGAGTTTAAAAGGCAGCGATGAAATTACGATCCAAGACTTCGCTGCCATCCGTCAGTCCTTTGCCGATCATATTGACGCTTTCAGAGAGATGGTGAGGATCGTTGGCGTCCCTTAATAAACCAATCAGCATTTCACCCAGCGCCTCTGCGAGCAATGGAGGCACGGCATTACCAACCTGAGTATAACGGGGGCAGTCCGTCTGTCTTCGTTGTCCTCCAGTTGTATATGGTCCCTGAAACAGAAACCAATCGGGGAATGACTGCACACGTGCGTGTTCTCTTACCGTCATAGTACGCGGCTTTGAATAATGTATGAAATCGTCCGGTAATGTACCAATAGTTGGACAAGGTGAATTTGGATCTAATGGTGTTATTGATCTTTTTTTCAAACCATATTTGGCTCTAGTTTCTGGGGAAATAGCAGACCCTTTATCACAACTATCTAGCATTTCGTTCATTCGTTTAACGGTGCCTTCCCTATGACGAGGCAATCTTAAATCGCCGGTCTCAGTAACAGAACCTGATCTCATCAATTGCTGGTAATTGCTTTTAATATCGTTGCTACGTTTCAAAGCATAAAAGCCCCTATGCCCCCACTCTTTATCTAATATTGGGGTCTCATCTTCGTCATCAAAATCTGAGATCGCATCTTTAAGGCTCGTGCCTTTTTCGCTGAGGAGCCTTTCTTCTAAAAAACTTTTTCGAGCAACCTTCAGTCTCTCGAAAGGATTTATTCCTTCAAGCATTCCTTTTTGAGCGGCGATGAGTACAAAGCGCGGACGACGCTGAGGTACGCCCCATTTCGACGCGAAGAGTACTTCGTGCCAAACATCGTAGCCAAATTTGCGAAGTTCTTTACATACAAAATCGCTATAGGTTCCACCATCCGAATGTTTCATAGACTGAAAACCTACAACATTCTCGAGCAAAACCAGTCTTGGGCGTATTAATTCTACGTATTTAAGATAAACATTTACCATACTACTTCGGGGATCATCTGGTCGACGTCGCCCATTCATACTGAAGCCTTGACATGGTGGGCCACCAGCAATGAGATCAATCTTTCCCCTCAATAGTTCTAGCTCGCTAGTGTACTTATCAAAAAGCTTTTCAGCGAACCATGCTCGCTTCTCCAGCCAATTAGGCCAAAGATGTCTCGATTTAATATTGTCGAGTAGATTACACTCATATGTTTTAAAGGCATCTGGATGCGCTTCGACGGCAAAAAGCCCGGTCAAGCCTGCTTTCTCGAGTCCTAACGATAAGCCGCCGCAGCCAGCGAATAGATCAATAAACTTCGCATCCATAGGGTACCTATTGCATAAAATATTCAAGCTGTCCAGGGCGGCATTTCTCTAAAAATACAGGAATGAATTTCCGTCATATGTAAGGGAAATATTTTTAAATCAAATCATTAATTCACCAGTGTGGTCTTTTATCTTTTCCGCCCCTCCAATACGCTTTTTCACACAGTCAAATATGCGGATTGACTCTCAATCCAAATGAGAACATTTTAGGAACATATCCACATTGAGCGGAATATGTTCCTGAGTGCCTATGCACTTGCGGCAGGTTTCGCTCGACCTTTTTTCTGAGGTTTCTATGCGCCTGCCCGAAACGATTGAACGACTATACCTCGACTTTGACGGCTTTTTCGCGTCTGTCGAGCAACAGTGCGACAAGCGTTTGCGTGGTCGGCCCGTCGGTGTTGTTCCTTTTGAGGGCACCAATAGAACTGCCGTCATTGCCTGCTCAAAAGAGGCAAAGGCGATGGGCGTAAAGAACGTGATGCCAATTAAGGACGCGCTGCGGGTTTGTCCGGATCTCATTCTCGTGCCTCAGAACCCCGACCTATACCGCCGCGCTCACAATGCCCTGCTCTGCGAGATTGAGACTGTCATCGCCATCGATACGGCGAAAAGCATTGATGAGCTGACATGCGTTCTCGATGATAGCGGCAAGCGTGATCCTGAACTGCTGTCTGCAAGGATCAAAGCGGTCATCGCTGAAAATATCGGCTCCTACATCACCAGCTCAATTGGATTTGCCGCCAACCGGCAGTTGGCCAAGATCGCCTGCAAGGCTGGGAAAGATGCCAGCAAGCGCAATGGGAGCTATGGCAACGGCCTTGCCATCTGGCACCCGTCCTCGATGCCCGAACCATTGCTCAGGATTGAGCTGGAGGATATTCCGGGCATTGGCAAGAGCATGGCACAGCGGCTGTTTAAAAACCGCGTCTACACTACCGAACAGCTTTATGCCTTGCAGCCGAAGCACATGCGTAAGATCTGGAACAACGTCAATGGTGAACGTCTTTGGTACGCGCTGCACGGTTATGACATTCAAGCGCCAGAGCAACAGCGAGGCATGTTTGGTCACGGTCGGGTGCTGCCGCCAGAATCGCGCAAGATCGATGGCGCATACGAGATCTCACGCTTGTTGCTCACCAAAGCCGCACGTCGCCTTCGTCGTGAAAACTTCTATGCCGGAGGCTTGTGGCTTTGGCTTTCAATTCAAGATGGCTCATGGCTTGGCAAACAAGGCTTGTCAGTTGTGAATGATGACCAAGCGATCCTTGCAGGCTTGAATGCGCTTTGGAACCGTGTTCGCCGTGAGTTTCCACGCGGCACAACCATCTTCCGCGTCGGTGTCACGCTCTATGACCTATCACCCGCTGACGAACGTCAGATCGATCTGCTCAACAATGACGACAAGGTGCGCCAGAAGTGGGAACGAGCGAACGGCGCGGTCGATAAGCTCAACTCGAAATATTCAGGCACCGTCGTCAGCATGGGTGAATGGAAACCACCTGCAGGCGGGAACGTAGGCGGCAAAATCAGCTATACCCGTATTCCATCCGCAGAGGATTTCTGGTGATGGGAAACTGGAAAACCACGATCAAGGTCGGAGATCTCGCAGATGACCAGAAACTGGAATTGATCTGTCGGAAATGCAAACGCCTCGCCTACACGGATCGCGTGATGTTGTGTGAGAAAATAGATCGATCCCAGCTTTACCTTGATCAAATCGAAAACATGGCACGCTGCAAAGGTCGCGGCTGCAAAGGTAATATGCGCCTGTCCATGGTGCGACTGAAAGAAATGAGCGGTTTTGTTGGGGGATTGGCATGAGTAGCTACGGCACGGATAAAGGAAGCACTTCAAAGCCACACGGGAAATTTGAGCATTGGTGCGACGATGCAAACTGCAAAGCATGGGGAACGTACGGTTATAAAACCAAGTACGGCCAACTCTGGTTTTGCCGAGAGCATAAGCAACAAGGCGAAGACGCTCTGGCTGGACGCCGGTAATAAATGCCCTACCTCCCAAACAAAGGGAGAATGTCATGTTAGGACCAAAACAAGCAGGCAAATATCCAGATCGCAACCTTGATTGTCAGGAAGCGGTTTCAATGGGTATTTCTGATTTGATTGAGCAAGCAACACTGTCAGGCAGCTCAGAAGCTGATGCAGCCGCTGCGATCGCTGACACAGGTGTTCCGGGTATTCGAGACCTCATCGATGATGCGGTCGCGGCTGGCTGGTCAGCCGCAGAAACAGCCAATGCAATCAAGGTCGTTTCAGCTGGTATGTATCGCGGATACACCGGAACCGAGAAAGACGAATGATAAAATAAAAAAGCCCCGCCGAAGCGGGGCTTTGTTATTTTTGAAAGTAACTGATTAGCTTCAGGGCATTCTCATAGATCGCCACGACACCCAGCATGACTGCAAGTATGCCGAGAATAACCCAACGCATGAACCGACCAATCGTGCGCAGAGAGCGGATAATATCAAGGCCATCTTTCATCAGAACGATATCATCCTTGCCGAGCTGGGAGAGGAACTCACGGGTTTCCTCTGGAAGTTCGATCATTCTGTCTGCAACGGGCGCTTCCGTATCCATTGGCATCACCTCACTCCCCAGACAATCCCATCATAAAAATCTGCACATCGATCGGTACGTGCATTCTGCCGATCCAGCGCCTGCCGCTCACGCTTCAGCACAGATCGGATCTCAGCACCGTCCGCGAGTGGCGCATGCGGCTCTTTCATTCGGCAGTCATCGGGATAGACAGGCAGTTGCCTTTGCGCCTGCGCCTGCCCCGCTTGTTTTGCCGCTTCCTGCAGAAGTCTGTCACTTGCGCAGGAACTCAATATCATCGCGATCAAGCAGGCAAACCCGCCCCGCATCAGCAAGCCGCTTTTCATAATCCGCTATCTCCTGTTCAGTCTGTTCAATTCGAGCGGCTTCAGCAGCGCGAGCATTGCGTAGCTGGGCTTGATAAGCTTCGATAACGAGTTCATTTGCCCGGCGCTGGACGGCTTCGGCATCCAATTGTGCTTGCAGAGCTTTCACCTGAAACTCAGGCACAAGCCCCTTTTTCGCCTGCCCCTCAAAGGCAATGCCAACAATCGGAATGTCTTTGAGCAAAGGCACGCCGTTGTAATAGATCGATGAAAGGACAATGCCGACAGCGATTCCTACGGTCATCTTGATAGCGTCGAGGATCTGGCTCATTTCAGACCAACCAGACAAAGCTCAAGCTCACCGATGCGCTGCGCGTCACCCATTTCGCGGCGCTTGCGCAAACCTTCGACAACTTTACCACCTGCACGGTTAAACAGCGTCATAGCGTTGCAGGCCGAATGCCATTGCTTTTCAGTCATGCGGCGCGCAGCAGTCGATTTGCAGGCAGCGCCTGCGCCGATGTTGTAAGAGAGATCCAACATTGAAGCCTGCACGCTGATCGGTGCCTGATCAAAAGTCCGGATGCATTTTCTTAGCGGATGGCGGAAATCAGCTTCAAGTCGCTTAATCAGCATTTGCTGGCATTGCTTATCCGTGTAGCTGTCGCCTTTTTTGACGCCCTTGGTTTCCCCCAGGCATACCGTCCAGACCTTGCCGAGCTTGTCGTAGTAGGCATGGTTTTCCATGCCCTCCCATGGGGCAGTCAAGTATGTCGCGGTCATAACGACCAAACCGAGACCTGACGCCAAAGCTGCCTTTGCACGTTTACTCATCGCGAAATGCCTTCTGTGAAATGATGCGCAGGACAAGGGCCAGCACGGTCACAAAGAAAGTGACAGCCGCAAATGCGCCGATGGGGATGGGGAAAATGTCACCCAGATAGGGCAATGCAACTTCAAGGCCGGACAACAAAGCAGCAGCCAGCAGCAGGCGGATGCTCCACGCATAGCGAAGCACCCGCCTCCAATCGGAGACAAGTTTCATGATTTAATCCGCTAAAGAAACCGCCTAACTGGCGGCGCTATTATTCAGACTGGGAGATTAAAGCGTCAGGCCATTCAAATGCGGGAAGTTCTGCCAAGAAGTCGGCAACACTGGGCTGATCGCGTTGACCCTTCTGCACCTTATCCAACTCCGCCAGTGCATAGAGCCAAACGGCATCACGCCAAGCGACAAATACCTGAGCCTCGGTTGCCCATTGCTCGATTGTCGAATTGACATAACTCGCCAGCGTTGCGCCGCTGTCATATTGGCGTTCACTGGCTTTAGCGTCGATCAGCGCCTGAGTTTCTAGGCGGTAAACATCCACAGGATTAAGACCCGGGTGTTCGATGACCGGCTCACCAGCTTCGACCGGAACCGTCTTCATCGGCGGTTCAAGCCCAAGGGCTGCGTAGTGTCGCGGAAAGCCCTTCTTGCCGATCCTGTCGTAATCAATAACTTGCTTTGTAGCTGACATCAGACGTCTTCCTTTTCATGTTCTGGTATCAACAGACCTGTTTGCGGGTCACAGCGTGGATGGCTCTTAATGAAACTGTCGCCTCGTTCGGCTTTGACATGCCACGAAACTTCATCGCTACACGTCGGATCGTTCGCATAGATCGTGAATTTGCCGTCGATAATGTGACCGGCGCGAACATCTGCGTTTCCATCTAAATTGTTGGGTCGCAATGGAATGGCGCGCTGGGTTAGCGCTGCGAATGTTCCCGGAGAAAGATTACTGGCAGCATCAAGGTCGACTTCGGCAACGCCATCAATCAGCCTAACCGTTCCCCAGAACTCGACACCGGCCATCGGCGCTTCCGTGGACATAAAAACAAGGTCTTTGTTGTAAATGTCAGTGGGATGATCAATTTCGAACGACTTGCTGCCGCCCGTAATAGACCCAGATACGCTCATACTGTTGTTAAAAGCCCAGTTTCCAGCAACGTTATTGTAAAAGCCTATGCTGTTTCCAAAACCAGTATTTACAGAGACACCGATTTCACCAACGTATGCATTACCATTGTTATAAAAATAGATTTTCCCTTGCCCAATCCCACCAGTGCTAAGCCCATTTTTCGGGTTCATACTCCCTGTAGTATTTACATCGCCAGTGAAATTCGCGCCCGTCAGATTGGCCTTCGCGTTGAGCGCGGTCTGTGTTGCGGTACTGACAGGCAAACCTGTCTTGGCCTGCAAGGTCCCATCACCCTGCATGTATTGCGCGTTGGTGCCAACAGCGAGAGCCAGCAAAGCACGACCCAACGTTCCAAGATCGATCTGTTGAACGTCTTTGTTTTCATCGGTGGCAAGAGCTTTATTGGAAGCCAACGCTACAGCTTTTAGCGCGCCGTTTTCATCGGTTTGGAATAATTGCCGCGCCGCCAATGTGAGCGCTGCAAATTTAGCCAGTGTTCCTTTCGGATCTTGAATGCCAATATCGGACGTTTTCACGAGGTCAAACGATCCATTCGCAAGAAAACGAACAAGGGTTTCAGCATCCCCACCCAATCCGGCAAGTGCAGTTAAATTTGCGTTCTCAGGCTGAGCATTTTGGATGGAAGCTATGATTTCAGCTAACCGTTGATGATTGGACAATGCAGTAGCCGCAACGGCAGACGGCAACCACATTGTATATTGCGCATTCGCCAGCGTCGGCCCAGTCCAAGCCGTCCGAAATTCGCCCGCTGCATCGGTTGATAGGGTTGAAACGAAATTCACCGCCCCCGCACCTGAGACGATAACCAGTGCACCCTCGCACCCACGGATTTTCCATGCGGTGCCGGTGCCGGTGAACGCTTTTTGTCCGGCGGTGACCGACATCGTTCCGGTTTCATAAAATTCAAAATCATAGCCAGCCACGGTCAAATCTCCCATGGGCTAAAGGTTTTCAATGGAAAGGGGAATTGAAGCAGCTCTGAATTTCAGAGCGTAGCGGCACCTAAGATAAAGTAGCGAGCGCCAACAGGATCCGGGAAATGATTGGCAACACCACCTGTTGATCCCCCCGGATTCATGTGCATGACGATATGATCATCCCTGACGACAGTTGACGTGGCATACCTCATGACCTCGACAATGCCACCGCCTTCCGGCTTGATGTACATGTCGTGGGTGCCGTTGCGATAAAAGTTTCCGAAATCGTAAATGACCTTCGGAAAGACGAACAAGCCTTGCGCGTCAAAGTTTATTCGACGGCCAACACTGCCATAGCGCCAATGAACGGATTCCCCGGAGGTAAAGCTAGATCGCGGCACATAGTTATCCGCCAACACTGTGACAGCCGAAAACCGAGTATCAACGAGAATGTCATTGTAACCGGGAGCGACATCGCTTGAGCCGGGACGTTTGATCTGGAAATACTTGCCATTCACACCGCGAGTAATATCGCTGCCGCCCGATGTCCTTCCGGCCCTACCCGTTGCATGCAGCATGAAGCGGATTGTCGCTGCAAGCGTGCCGGTTACAGTGAACCAGATACCGCCTGCATCGACCCGGTAATGAACCCACGTTCTTTCTTCCGTGAAACCGGAATTCAGATTAACTGGAGGAATTGCAAAATCCCAACCGTTGAGACTGACGATAGTATCGCACACCATCGATGGCGATAGATCAAAGTCAATCAGGACAGGCTTTGCCGCATAATAGCTGTTTCCCGGCTGAATTTGCGGTGTCGTCCCCATCATGACACATTTGATTGGTGTTCGATCACTATCAAGGATCAACTGCCGCCCGGAAGCCGAATTGATCTCGAAGCCGGGTCGGGCCAGTTTGACACGCGGCTGATCCACCATAAATGCAACTTGTCCTGTTACAGGTGTTCCACTTGGCCGAGGGATCGGCACATTGTTGCATGGCAGATCCCAGATCATAGACGTCATAAAATCCTGATCGCCAGTGATATGCGCAACAGCAGCATTGGCTTGTGTTGTTGGCCTTATCGCCCAACCAGAATAGCCAAATGTAGCCGGTATGTCCTGATAGCCAAATTTGCCTTGATGACTGTCCGGATAAACATTTGCTGTCACTGCAGTGTTTGTTACCGACTGGAAATAGGCGCCGGAGCTGCTTGGTTTGTTGTTGTACAGAACACGAACTGTTCCATCGCTGCTTACAAATTTGCACTCAGCGAAAGGTAACATTCCTGCCAGATCGGACATTCGTCCGATGCATCCATAAATGCGATACTCATTCGCATCAAAGCTGCCCGTTGATGACTGCATGACCCAGCTATCGGCCAGAGATCCACTGACAAGACCGTAATTGCCGTTCGGATAATCCGCCTTATTCAACCGCCTTTCTGTCTGGAAATGACTGTAGACATAAGAGAGATTGTCAGCTTCCGAATTGAAGTAGAAGCGACTGAAAGCACTGTTTGGAATAGCGAAAGGATCATCACTGTCATACTTCATGACCTTCATGACCGGACCAACGCCCGGCTTCCAGCCTGCCTGCCATGTGACCATCAGACTGTAATCCTTAGAAAGGCGTTGTTTCCATCGCCACGAATTTCGAGCTTGCCGTTGTCTGACAGAAGCCTTTCAAAGCGCAGCGTTCCAAGTCGGATATTGGCGAGTTTGAGGATACCGTTCTCGTAGACGAATGGCATCGTTGAGGCATTTCCATCCCAGATGATGAATTGATCAGCCTGATTGATGATACGGCTCTTTAGAACACCGTTCTGCTGATACACTTGGATGATCATGCCCGACTGGATGAAATCCACACCAACAGTCGCACGAACCAGAATGTTGATCTGGGCAAGTACACCGGCAGGTGGCGGGATCTGTGCTTTGAACGAGATCAAACCACCTGCGGAAACATCACCAAGTGTTGCTTCCACTCCAAGCAAAGCCTGCGCAATGACTTCAAGCTCTTCATCATGCTTGGTGACTTCTGTCGAAATGTTGAAGACAGCAGTCGCAAGGCCGGTAACATTCCGGTTTGTATCTTCCATTTCGGCACTTAGGGCAGTTGTGATTTCAGCCAAAGCGCCATCGGCATCAGCACGCACCCGCTTTTCTTCGATGATCTGCGCAAAAGCACCCTGAATTTGCTTGGTGTAGACCTGACGATCGACAACATTCATGCCGGTTCCCATGGCAGCATCAATCGAGACGCGTTCGAGAAGGTCACGATAAAGGTTTTGTAGCTTCATCGTGTCTTGCAGCACACCTCGCGTATCATCTGCGACCTGTTGCAACTCGACCATGATGCTTTGCAGGCTGGTTTGTGACAGCGTGCTAATCCAAGGCGTGAACATCTTGAAGCGATCAGGCACGGTCGTGATCGTTGCCCGCGCCATATAGAACGCGCCAGATTGCACATTCTTCGTTGTCTGGAATTGACCGGCTTCAGGAGTGGTGCACTGATCTTCAAATTCTTCTGTGGTATCGAGAATGCGATAGAATACACGTACTGCCGTTATTGTCGGATCACCGGGAGGATCCCATGCGAAGCGTAGCGTAGGGTGCTGAAAACCATCAGCACCCTTGAGAATACCAACTTCAACCTTGAAGTTCTGTATAGTCGAAAGAATTGAAGGATTGATCGGTGGCGACGGAGGAATAATGATCGGACCCGGCTCAATGCTTCCTTCAGAATAAATGTCGGATCCCGTTTCCGTCAGCACAAGCGTAAAACGGAAATCTTCACTCACCTTCCATTCATCAACAGACCAAGTGCGACCGTCATAAGTGACCCAGTCACCTTCCTGCACAAGCGTACCAATACGCCAGCTAACAGGAACTGTCGACTTGCCACCCTTGCGCTGCTGACGATAACGAATGTTGAGTAGATATTGAGCAGTGTCCGGATCTGTTACCTGTAGGAAATCATATGAAGTTTGACGGCGACGACCATCAGCCGCGATATCCGCGTTCACGCGAATTGGCTTCAGGCTTTCCGATGCCCAGTTACTCTCGATCGAGGTAAACTGGCCTGACATCATATTATAGAGATCAAAAGCTGACTTGCGGTTTGATATCTCTGATTCACGGCCTGCGGGTATATCATTCGGGCCGATGTTGAGAACCGGCACCTGCGGCGCACCCGCAATCACACCAGACAACCCGCGCCGATTAAGCCCAAAGCCTGCCATAGCATCCTCAAACTCTTTGAGGATCTCGGTATGATCATCGTCGCCTGTCACCCAGATATTACATGTGTAACGGCGCCGGGAATTGCGGAACTCATCGCAGACGTTCATCGATGCGATGTAGCTCGCAAGATCCAGTTGCCCGATCGACTTGCCTTCACCAATCAGCGTGCGATCAGAAATCAGCCCGCGCAGACCCAGCTGGTAGTTAAAGCGCTGGATAGCTGGGTTTTCGCTGAATTCGTAAGTCGCAGTATTTCCGAGACGATGCGAACCGGATCCACCGGCAACCGTACTATCCTTACGAACGTCATAGCAGCGGAGGCCACGAAGCACCCACTCAACTTCCATGCGGCCTTTTTCGAATTTCTCGCTGTCATACTCACGCTCAAAGACAACGTAAGCCTTATTGGTGACGCGGCTGGTATTCTTCCAGCGGCGACCGGAATTGGTTGCTGAAGCAACGAGGCGCTGATCGACACCCTGCCCCGGACGCCCATCATAGAAACGTATCGAGATCAGGTTGCCGAAGCCAGAAACGCCATAATGCGCAACTTCATTGCCGATTTTCGCACGCTCGACGAGTGTCTGTTTCTGACCGTAGAAAAAGACGTAAGGTTCTAGGCCGTCACACCATCCGTCACTGAGGACGTAAACATCAGCATTGTACTTGTTGCCCGAACCCCACTTCGCATAGAAAATGCGATGGCCCTTGGTCTTACCCGTGCCGTAAAGTGCCTGGACAGCAACGTCAGCCCCATACTGGATTTCACCCTGCACGGCGGAATATTTGCGCGACTTGCGGCGGTTCATATAGGCGCTGATGCCGAGCTTGGCCGCAAGAGCCAAACCGCCAGCAATAAGCGATGCCGCCAACAACGAGCCGCCAAAAAGCGCGCCCGCTACTAGCGTGCCAATAGCAGTGAAAATCATGAGGTTTTTACCTGTAGATTAAATCAGGTCCGGAAAGCGGCTAAGCACTCACCTACGCGGTGATAGCTGGGGCCATCAGCGGTCTTTGTGACAAAGCGACCAGACGCGCCAAGGCAAATGCCAACGTGCTCGCCATTGTCGATTAGGATAACAACAATATCGCCGACCTGCGCCTGCGCAGGCGAAACCTGTTCAAGATGCTGTCCAAAGAATGATTTCAGGCTCTTGTGGCCGCGTTTGCGCAATGCGCGCTGCGCACCTGCCAAGGTCTTATAGGAACGCCAGTACGAAAAGGTCATTTCCCGCGAAGCATCGAATGCATCCGCCATCTGGCAACCCAGAAAGAAACAATCGGATTCGCCATACACATATGGCTTTTCCAACTCCCCCTGCAAAACAGGCGTCATAATTTCAAAACGGGTCATCGCTGCCCCCATTCTTCAACATCAGTTGCAACGATCGATGCGTATTCAAGACTAGTATCCGTCTCATCATTATCGAATTGTTGTTCAACCAATGATCGCTTAACCAGTGTTGCCCCGCGTGCGGATCTTCCGGGCGGCTGCAAATCGATACGGATTGTCAGGCTTCGCGTGCCGTCCTTTTGCTCACCGCCTTTGACAAATCTAACCCTGTCGATCTCGTACATCGATGTCAAAAGCACACCGACGACCTCATTCGTTTCACGCACACCTGCGAGATGACTGATGATTACCGGCGCATTGAGGTAATTAAATTGCTCGATTTTGGCGATAGCATCGTCGGGATCCGTTGTCGGGATGTTTGAGAACTTAATCGTCCGGGTCGTTACACCCACACCAACAGCTCCCGTCATATCACCAGTTTCGAGAAAACGGTTTGGCAGGTAGCGCAGGCCATTATGGATGAAAGGTCTGCCGCCACGATGATAACCAACTGACCGCCCCGGAAAGTCGAACCGGATCATATCCAGCCGAACAAGGTTGCCAGCATCAACGAGCGCCTTTACCTGCGGATCAAGAGCATTACTCATAGAAGAACATTTCCGTAGCGGTGAAGCTGACAGTACGATCAGCCATGGATTTCGGTGCAGAAAAACTGCCGGGATCGATCTGCATAAGGCAACTCGCTCGCTCAAAATGAACCGTGCAGGGCACCGTGAAATGCTGCAAATCAATCGGATAATCGAACTTGATCGTAGCTATTCCGGCAGCGCTGGCTGTTGCTGCAGCGGTTACTCTATGAAGAGAGCGGACTAGCGCAGTTTTACGGATCTCCAGATAGTCGCCTGCGACAAGCTGGAAACCTGATGGCAGGCCACCGGCTTCTACGGAGCGAGAATTATTGAAGCCGCGCACCGTGGCATTGCCGGTGAAACCAGATGGAAAGCCGCCGAGGTATTTTAACGGGCGCTGTCGATCGACATCATACGCACGAAACACACCGCCATTATCTCCAGACAGCATCTGGAAGGCAGCAAGTAGACCGGCTTGCTCACGCGTGAGGTAGTCAGTCTTATAGCTAGCCGTCCAATAGGGCGTACCCGTTGACTGACTCTCGACCCGCCGCCCTTCCATGCGTTCAGTGCTGGAAGGGCGGATAGGATCGAACTCACATTGTGCAAACGGCACAGCAGGAAGCTCAACAATATCAACCATTATTCACCGTTTTGCTGTCTGTTTTGCCGAGCCTCTTCATTCGACTGGACAATGCTAATTGCCTGTCGACCGCTCTTTTCGAGGATGCTTGCAATCAAGTCAGGGGCCATTTGCACCATGATGACTGTGCGACTATCGCCAGTATCACCGGATGAACCGGACCCGGAGGATCTACCGAAGTTTCGAACCCCAAGGCTACCATCGCTGCCACGTGTCAACGGCATGATGGCTTCAGCACCAGCCTCCCCCATAAGACCTACACCCTTCGCAAAGGCGAACGTGGTAGGTTTAGAGACAACCTGATTGGTAAAATTGCCGCTGAATGACTTCAAGCCACCGGGAAAAACGCCGCCCTTGGCATAGAGGCCAACGCCCATCGATGGAACTGGCGGGAAGTAACCCAGACCGCCGCCACCGCCACCCCCGAAGAGACCGCCGAGCAACCCACCTAAGATACCGCCACCGCCGCCCATCCCAGACCCAGCCTGCCCAACCTGCATGATGGCATCGATGAGATCTGTGAGCATCTTATCGATCAGACGGTCGAGAATACCCATTCCCGCCTTACCCATCTCTTCCAGCGATATCTTGCCATCATCAAACGCGCTCACCAGAGACTGGCCAAAGCTTAAAGCCATATCGCGGTTTTCTGCGAGCTGCTCATTCATCCGGATCTGGCCAGCAAGCAATTGCCCCTGACTGGATAGAGGATCAATGCCAGAGCTGCGAAGTGTGGATGAAACGCGTTGCTCAGTGGGATTGCGGAATAACTGCTCACGTTCGAACCGCAACTCTTCAGCTAATGTCAGAGCCGCAACTTTTTCAGCTGCTTTACCGTAGGAATCCGCAAGGCCGATAAGCTGATTTTTATGATCCTCAGAAAGCGTTCTGCCCTTGTCTTGAGCCTTTTGGATCAATTCAAGCTGCATACGATACGCATCAGCTGCAACGCCGGTTTTACCTACGAGCTGCTCTTCCAGCCCCATCTGGTCAATGCGATCCTGCGCCGACTTCACAAGATCCCGATAGGCATTCGCATCACGTTCTGCGGATCTCTGGGCATCACTCTTCTTTGTGCGTGATGGCGCTATACTTTCATAGTTGGGTTTATCACCGGGGACAGGAAGCCGTGAAAGCCTTTCTTGGTCTTCGATGCGCGTAAGCGCAGCTTGATAGGCCAAATAAGCATCATCTTTAGCATTACGATCCCCAGCCCTGTTTACAGCTATCTGATACTGTTGTGTAGCAATGCCACGTTGATCCAACTGAGGAACGCCAATCCTTGACAGCTCAACTAAAGCACTCGTCAGTTCCGTAATTTGCTTGGTTTGAGCAGCCGCTACCCCGCCAATCAGCCCTATGGATGCTTTAGCAGCATTCGTATTTCGATCAGCATCCGCCATTGCATCGGCTAAGTGGATCGTCTTGTCGCCCAAAGCCTGTAAATTCTTCGGATCCGTCGCAACAATTTCGTTTATCTGCTTGTAAAATGCATCAAAATCAGGCCTACCGGACTTTACGCTATCCCGGAGATTGTTGATTGCCACCTCGAATGGCTTAAACTTTTGATCGACAAGTGTCGTTGCTGCACCGCCAGTAATACTGGAACTGAGGCGAACCTCACTATCAAAAGCCGCGTAAGCATCTTTGCCAGCTTTCTCAAAAACCTTAACATTTTCGCGTGCACTCACCGCCATAACGGTTGTGCTTTCCTGCAAGTATCTTTGCATACCATCCGCAGCACCAGGCCAACGTTGGCTAATTTGCTGGACAATTTCCGAATGTCTCTTCATTGCCTCTTCAACGGACGGCAAGTCAGATTTAAGCGACATCAGGTACTGAGCGAGTGCAGAGCCACCTGCGATGACGCCAATAGTGGCCAAAGATACAGGACTTATGATTGATAGGAATGCAGAACCGATACCCCGGATAACATCCCTGCCCTTGCCCATTTCATTGAATACAGCGGATAATTGCGTCCCCTGCTGTAAAGCAATTTGGATCGGCGACATGCCCATAGCATTTGTCACAGCAATATCTTGAAACTGTGCTGCGATATTTGATGTCTGATAATTTTTAGGGCCACTGGATACTGCGCTACCGCGCTGTTTTAATGCTGCGACATTATCCAAAGCAGCTTTACGTTCACGGTTAAGAGCTGCCGTCATTTCATCAACCGATATAGCTCCTACAGCATGAGCCTGACGAATATCGGATTGCGCCATCTTATATTGCTGGATCGCAGCATAAAGTGGGTTGTACTTCGCTCGTAAGCCGTCGAGTTGACGACCATAAGCAATCACATCACTTTCACGCGCACCGTTGTTACCCCGATCCAAGACACCAAGCTGCTGATTGAAAGTCATTTGTGATGCTTGCGCCATAGATGCGTTGCGTTGGCGTATAGCAGCAATACTATTTTGAGCGGCCAACGTTTCACGCTGGAGAGCAGCGGCCATTTCGTCCGTAGAGATCGCACCAACCGCATGCGCTCGCTGGATCTCTTCAACAACCTGATTATACTGTTGACTGGCTGCAAAAAGAGGACTGAACTTTGCGCGCAAACCATCCAACTCGCGCCCATAAGCAGCAACATCATCACCGCGCCCTATTGAGGAACCGACCTCAACGACACCCAGTCGGCTATTAATCGACATTTGCGAAGCCTGCGCTGCGGCCAACTTTTTCGCCGCCTCACTGGCGCGTTGAGCTACTGCAGCCTGAATTTCCAAACGTTGGTTAAGCGAAGTAACCAACGGAGCAAGCTGCACATGACCCTGCTTAACAAGGTTCATTGCATCAGCTACAAGCCCGTATTTTTTGTACGCGCCGTCGAGAAGAATGCCCGCCCGCTCCAAACCCATGCCACGATCAACACTACGTCCTAATGAGCGCATGGTGCTTTCGAACTTGGCGGCATTAGCATAGCCGTCAATCAGTGCACGGCTTAGGCGCACAGATCCACTGGACGTTCTTTCCATAGCGGCGTCGGCCTGCGCCAAAGCCGCTCCAACTGATTTGCTGGATTCAGCACCAGCTTTGTCAGCAGCCACCTTTTGATCCATACCGCGCTTGTAAGCAGTAGGATCAAAGTCGGCAGCAACACGAAGTGAACTCAGTTGAATTGTCATGAGATTTAGCCTTCGATTTAGAAACTGCCCACAAGCAAACCCTGCGGCGGCCTATATTGCAGGGCCAACTCTATCTTCAGGTCGACGATTTTTGATTTTCGGCCACATAGTCAAGCCATTCGGCATCGATAGCGGATACAAGTGCCCTGAATAAATCAAATGCCAAGCCATCGATGAAATAGCGCCGCGCATAAACATCCATCGCTTGAAAACTGATCGGGCTTTCACCGCCAAGCGCGCCATACTGCCGATCGTAACGCAGAAATTGCCATGCCCGGATGTAGTAGGCGTACCATTCCGGGCCATTAGCTTCAGGTGGTACTTCCGGAGCCGGAACCGCATCAAATGCGTCCGGCTCAATTGCTCGTAGTTTGGTCAACCAATCATCTTGCCCCTTCCGCGTGAGCTGATAGCGGAAGGCGCTCTTCAGTTTTTTACTGCGGCTTCCAAGAATTCAACTTGCCGCCTACCAACCTGATCAGCACACCAAAATACCATGCTAAGAATATTACGCCCTTCAGGCGAAGACAGAAGTGATCGGGCTTCAGCCGAATTATATTTTTCACTCAAACCCTTCCAATCCAACAGAAGGTATTCGGCAGCCAACTCACCTTCCGCAATTGAAACCTCATTATAGGGAGGCGTCTCCATACCGTACTTCTGTGTTAGCTTCATTTGTTGAGAGGTTTTTGCCGTCACATAATCAGGACTGTTTGTTGACCGCACCTTAAATGCCAAACCAGGCAATTCACCAAGACGTGGCCAAGTCTTAACGTAAACCCATTCACCCTCACGCTCTTGAAGGGTGTCGGCTTTCAGGCTATCGAGTTTAATAAGTTTTCCCATATCTGCCATTCCAGTAATAAGTCCACGATCTGTTGAGAGGTGAACATGTTCAAGTTGCTATTGATATCTGCGGCACTGATGAGCAGTTCGGCATATTCTCAAACCATCGTCGATAAAGTCAGCGATCTGGATGCAGCCTTAGCCAATCAAATCGCTGCCGATGTTTCAGAGAACTTTTCAGATCCTCTATCAACACAGATACGCCGGTTAAAAAAAAGCACCACACATGACGATTCGATTTGCGGTCAGGTAAATACAAAGAACCAATATGGCGGATATATCGGCTTCAAAAGCTTTCGCTATATCACTGACCGCAGAAGAATTTACTTTGATAATACAGGCTGTGATTAAGCGCCGTTTTACTTTTCGTAATATTCGAGACGATCAATGATCAGCTGGGCAGAGGTTAACTCGTCCTTGCTTGCCTGCCCCGTGAGTGGCAGCATCAGATCCTGATTTTTACCACCAGCAGAAACCGCACCATCGGTGTAGACGTAACGCGGGATCGCAAAGATCAGCGCCTGCGAATTCTTTTCGATACGGGTGCTGATATTCGTCGGGGTGCCTGCAAACAGGTTCGCAAGCAAAGCGTTCGAACCGAAATAGGTTTCCAGCTCGACCTGCACGTCAAAGCTGCCCTGCCCGATCGCCACTGGGCCGAGCTTATCATCGCTGCGGATTGCATTGATCATGCGGAGATTGTTATTGATCGTCACCTTGAAGCTGCGCACAAAATTCGGACTACCGACAGCAACGCCATTTTCAGCAATACGCCCAACATTGACCGCAGCTGCCATGATCGGATTCGATGTTTCGGGATCTGGCGTATCGTCGAGCGAAACAACAGATTGCGATCCTGTCGTGCCATTGAACGTGATAGCCCACTTGGCAATCTGTTCAGCCTCAAAAGTAAATTCTGCCTGCGCTACAGCCATCGAATTTTGCGCTATGTAGGTGGGCTGGGCTTGGCTCATAAAGCCACGCTCAAGTGTGCCCGTGAAGAGATCCACACCGTTGCGAATCGTATCGCCAAAGAACACTCTGATAGTTTTACCCGCGCCAGCATTAACCGCCCACGATACCGGGAGATTATCTAGCGTGAGCTTATTCGCTGCAATAGCCGTGACGCGAACAAACGTGTTGAGGCCTTCAGCATCAAACCGATAAGTCGCGCCAGTACCGCCAATCTTGATCCACTGTCCGACCTTCAGGCCGAGTGTCGTAAAGTTAAGCGCCGCAGAGGTAAGGCCATCAGCAACTGTTTTCAGATCAGCCGCCACACCTTCGAAGCCAACCACTGCAATACGAGCAGTCGCAGGCGGTGCGGCCTCATCTTCGAGCTTATCAGCGCCTACCGCAGGAACCGTGCCAGATCCGGTCGTAATACGGAACAAGCCACTATTATCAACATCGGCAAAGCCGGTCAGTCGCACAAGGTGGCCAGCGGCAAACACAGCACCTGCGGTCACTGTCACAACGCCAGTTGCAGCCGCTACACCAGTAATGACACTTGAAGCTACACCGTCATTGTCGCGGAAAGGTCGGAGCGACCAAGGCGCAGACATCATGGAGCGCAGCCAGCTGGAGAATGGGCTACCTTCAGGCGGGTATGACAATTCGCCATTGACCGCACCCTGAGACTGCACATTGACCATGATCGGGTCAGAGTTCATACGATCGGAGCGAATTTCTTCCGAGTTGATGAATACCGGCTTATATTGCAGGGATTCACCAGTGAGACGAACAACACGCATGCGCGGGTTTGCCGGAACTACACCGGGCGTGGTTTCGTCAGTCCAAGTCATGCGCAGCCGGTTGCTGTCCATGGCCTCATCTCCATATTGTTAGATTGTTGAGAGGTGACCAACGTCGATCGACGCTGGAAATATTATGAGGCCTCAGCCTTCATCCCGTTCCACATCAATGGTCACGGTCATACGGTAATAATTGCCGTCCATTTCGCCCGGTTCACCTGCCCCGATAGACGCGGTGCCAAAGCGAATTGCTCCGATTTCCTGCCCACGAAACAGATCATAAAGCTGGCGCGAGATCTGTCGTGCAGGTCGCGTGCCAACGCCACGCGGTATCAACACGTGGAGGCTAAGCTGGCCAGTTTCACGCCAGCGATTGGCCGACTGTGTTTCAGCACCAATCGAGGCTTGATCCATTAGGTCGCCAAAGACCTCGACAAGCACAACGGCTTCCGGATGATTCGCCAGCTCAAAATCTTCATTCTCGAAAACCAGAGGTGTGACAGTCCATTGCGACCGGAGGAAATCCTCGATCGGCTCAAAAGTCTGTGGTGTTGCCATGATTAGCGGACCAGATTGATAACCAGTGAGGGATAGGTGAGCGCTTTCCCGGCTTCCGTATCTTTACGGCGGGCAAGCGTCATGCGCCCGGCGCGATGCGCGCTGGATCTGGCAACGGCTTTTGCTGCTATCGTGCGCTGATGCCCACTCAGGACATAAGGCACCAAACGGTGCAAACCGGATGGCAGATTGAGAAACTTAACCTGCACACTGATGAACGATTGGCCAAACCGGCGAAACATGCGCTGGCGTGCACGCTCAAATAGGCGTGGCGGCACCGACATTTTCATGGCGCCGACTTGGATCTTGCGCGTGTAAGGCTGCACATTGGTGATGATGATCTCAGCATCTGCCGATATCTCATCAAAGTTCGTAACAAGACGCTGATCAGCAAGCACGATAAAGGAATCCTGATAGCGACCTGATTTTCGCGGACTGTATTCCCGCAATCCTGTTAGCGCCTCATTGACAATTGCTTGCCACCAAACGAACTCGTAAACGATCGGGCCGGGAGCCGAAACACTTTCTTCAGGCGCATCTTTGATCCGATTGACATAGCGCTCATAGAAGCGACTGCCTTCACCTGACTGAATGGCTTTTCCAAGCTCTTCTTTTGCCATCTTGGCCAGTGCCGCCGATATTGCCTCCTGCGACAAGCCTTCAGTTGCAACGGCAATCGCCCGGTCAAAGAATTCGAACTTGGTTGCTGTCGCCATTATCCCCGAACCCTCACATTCACACGCACTGGCACATCGTCCATGCGGACAATTTCAGCGACTTCGACGTTTGCAGCCGCACCCGCAATAACGACCTTGTCACCTTTTTTCAGAGCGATAGCTGCAGCATCGGGCAGCAACACGACATTGCGATCGCCTTGCTGGATCTGCCCAACCAGCTCTTCAGGCTTATAGCCTCGAACGAATGCACGTTGCGCCAGCGCTTCAGATTGCGTTTGTCCGCTCGCGATCTTCCGCAGATCCACATTCTGGCCATGAGCTACGAGCTGGCGCTGTAATTTGGCGATAGCGTGTGCTGGCGTCATCGCGGAATCCTCAACGTTGATAGGAGGCTCTCTGTCGCCACCTGCACAACCGCGGCAACTTTATCGGCATCCAGATACTGCGTTGTGCCGACGCCCTCGACATCTTCCGATCGGACATTCGCCGAAGGTCCAAATGTCGAAAGCATCTGTTGCGTGGCAAGTATGACAGCCTGTCGCGCCCGTTTCGGTATCTCACCGATGCCATCACTGCCGTCATATCCAGCTTTGAAGCGAATCCGGACTGCATCGGGATCCGGTGAAAGATCGGTTGGCCAATTAAAGCTTGGCGCACCGCGTATTTCAGGCTGCACCGAGGACCGAACCAGCCGATAGTTTTCAGGAGGGATAAACCAAACAACACCCTTTCGGTCTACGAACTCGATTGAAACAATCTCAATGACCGGAGGAAACCGAATGCGCAGATCAGAAAAATCACATTGCTGCTGCTCAAGAACTTGCGGGCCCAGACATCGGCCTAGCCAACCGGAGGGACCGTCGATATCTTCCGTCACTGCTTCGATCATCGCTGCGACGGCGTCATCATTTTCAGAATGGCTTCCGGCAATATCTGCAGGCGCAACGAAGGGCATTGGCGGTTCAATAACGACGGTCGCCATGATTATTTATCCTTGCCAGATTTCTTGGCCTTTTCGACCTCATCCGCAATGACTGCCAGATCCTTATTGGCCTGTTCGCGTGTGTCGGAGATCTCTTTGGCAATCACCGTGCGTTCAGTATCGGCATCTGTGCGCACCGTATCGACTTCCTTTCGGATAGCCTCAAGATCGGAATCAGCCTGCTTACGAGCATCATCAACGGTCTTATTGATGTCGGCAATTTTCGTATTGGCTGATGTCTGCGCTTCGTTGATCGATGTATTGATCAATTCGATATCGGCTAAAGCCTTGATACGAGCGTCTTCAATAGTTTGCTCTATATCAGCGAGTGTTTCGTTTGCTTTGCCTCGCAGATCGTCAAGATCGTCGGGCAACTCAGTTCCTTCCGGAACGGCCCAACCTTGTGCAAGGGCGACACTGGCCAGCTTGCCTTCTACAAGGTCTTTTACATTGAAATCCTTTGCGTGGATTTCACCATCCGGCACACCCGGAAAAGGCTTCACAACGATTGCTTTCATCGGTCTCTCCAATGGCTAATGACGCTCGCAGCGCTGAATTAACAACGCCGCGAAAATATCATTCTGATTTCAGGGATTAGGGAATTACGCTGCAGCTACGCGATGATAGCGAAGCCATTCAGGGTTCCACATACCACCGCCAACACGCTTGCGGGTGTAGAAGAGAACATATGGCTTCTTGGTATAAGGATCGCGCAGGATCGACATGCCGACGCGATCAAAGATCCGGTAAGCTTCCGCCATATTCCCGTAAACAAGCGGGATCGAATTGGCGGCAACATCAGGCATACCAGCAAGCTCGTTGAACGGATTGCCAAGCACCTGCGCTGGCTGTCCTGCCTGAAATGGCGGCTGCCAGAGATAATTGCCCTGCCCATCCTTCATCTTGCGGATCTTAGCGTGGGTCTTGCGGTTGCCAAAGAGTGCAGCACCAACACTGCGATCTTCAGGCAAACCGTAAACAAGATCGATGATACCATCGGCGGTAATGTCAGCAGCCGCTCCAGTGATGATTTCCTGCACAGGTCCAAGAGGATGGCGATTTTCTACAGGAAGAGCCGCTTCAGCCGCAGCATCATACATTAGGAAGCCTTTCGGCTTTTTGACACCATTGCCACTGACAAAAGAAATCCCTTCCTGTCGGGCAAACTCAATGTTCACTTCATCTGATAGCCATGCGGCAATATCGATCGCCGAATCTTCCAGAATGGTCTGTGTCGCGGCAGGATTGGCATAAATCTCACCGAAACTGAATGCGTACTCGCGCAACTTTGACGTAGCTGTTTCTGGGCGTGGATCTGTTTCACCCACCCATCCAGTTTCTGTGCCATGAACATTATAAAGACGCTTGAACCCCGCACCCGTCACATTCTGCACCGAAGCAAAACGGCGCATCGGGGAGACTTCGACGCGCTGATCGGTAATCGTGCGGTCCCACTCGACAGGCGCGGTCAATCCGCCGTCAGGATCAGACCCAACAGAATAGGCTGCAGAGATGTTACCTTCACGAACCATCGCCTTGAGGGCATTCTCGCCGTCGCCATCACGGAACCAGTCACAGAATTTAGCCTGATATTCACGATCTTCCGCAGACAGTTCGGTTACATCACCGCCGCCAGCGCCAACAGACATAGCCGCCATTCGTGAATTTGCATCGTCGAGCGCTGTCACCAGATCCGAGATACGCGCCTCAACACGTTCCATCTTTTCGGTTGTAACGACATCATCGAATTTCTTCGAGATGCCATTAAGCTTTTCCTCGTGAGCAGCTCTGAACTCACCCCATTCGCGGTTCATTGCTTCAACGACCACTACAGGATCAGAGGTGTCAGCGCGAATTGCAAGAACGCCGGTTGATGCAGCCAAAGCTGCCAGATTTGCGATACGCTTAGTCATGATAGACCTTTCAATAGAGTTGTAGGGTTGAACGGGCGCGCAAAACGGCTTCCCGCAGTCTGTCAGCGTCTCGCGTGACGTTAAGGGCAGCATCGCGCTTGCCTGATTTGAGTTGTGAAACCATGGCTTTGGCATCACTTGCCGAGCTTCCCGAAGCCATCAATGCGCGCTCAATAGCGCGTTCGGTTGGCACTGCCTTTTCCGACACATCTGCCTTGACCTGTTTGACAGCGCCAGCAGCCATCTTTTTATCGGCAAGCCCTTTTTCGATGGCACTCGCGACGGAAAACATCGTTCCCTTGCCACGACTGCGATCCATCCATGAAAGCGCCACCGGCTTTTCGACACCGGCTCTCGATGCATAGAGTTCTGCCATGGCATCGTCGGCATCCGCCAAGGTTTCCGCAGCGTCTCTCGCGTCGTGGTGATTTCCGGAGATCAATGCAGATGCTCGATGCACCATAATCACCGCACCATCGGCCATATTGATCTCGTCACCCGCCATAGCGATCACGGATGCAGCCGAACCCGCCATACCGATAACATTCACGGTCACTTTCGCCGGGTGAGCGCGCAGGAGATTATAGATTGCAAGCCCGTTAAAGAAATTACCACCCGGTGAATTGACATTCACCGTCACATCACGAGGTCCAATCGCACGCAATTCATTGCCAACGCGCCGTTCGGTGTTGTCTGTATCAGTGAAGATAGACATGCCGATGTGACCGTAAATTGAGATAACGGCCTGCTCTTTGCTAGCAACAGCCTGAAGGTCTGGGCGAAACTCAGCCGCAGTTTCCGAAGGCGGCTCAAAATGAAGAATATCGCTTTGCTGAAATGCTCGGATCTCAGGCAGATTTCGAAGGGACATCAGAAGGCTCCTGCTTAACGTTGGCTGGCCCTGCCAGCTTGTCACCATGTGGATTATCGGGCAGATCCTGAAGGCCACGCACTTCATTGGCTGTCATCCAAGGTTGATGACCGCCAGAACCAAGCGCCTTAGCGAAGAAGTCGCCCTGATCTTCCATCGAGCCACGCATCAATGCACCTGCATTGAACTTCGCTTCGAAACGCTCCTTTTCCTCATCAGTGAGGAGTGACCGCTGGACGCCCTGTTCCCAAGCCGTGAACCATGGCTGCAAACCGTAGCGAACGAAGAACTGGCCAAGGACGCCGACACCTGTGCCCCAATTGGTTTCGTCTAACATCAGAAGCGGGCGAGGTACGCCGAACACGCGGCTATTTTCTTCAGCCTGAAACTTGCGCGTTTCCATATGCTGGCTGTCTTTTGCAGTGACAGAGAATGGCTCAGCGTCCATGTCTTCTTCTAGGAACATCCAGCGATTAGCATTCGATGCACCGGAGTTGGCCTCTTCGATGCTATTGCGGATGTAGTCCTTGGCGGCATCGCTCATTTTCTTCGGATGCTTGATCTTACCACCGACAAGCATGCCATTTTTAAATAGCCTAGCTGCAGCTTTCTCAGCCTGAATGGCGATAGCGATTGATTCAGCCGCTGCTTTAACCAGTGATATGCCCCGTATCCCGTCATCAGACATGCCTCGCAGATGGAAGATGTCAGAAGCTGGAAACTTACGCACACCGCCTTGCGGCAATGTCACCGAATATTCCAGTGACCAGTCTGATAGCTGCTTTACGGAAACCCGCGAAGATTTCAGCGGAACAAGGCGAATAATCTGCCCTCGTGAACGCACGATGAGCGCAAAGGCATCACCCTCGGTTAGTGCCTGGTACTGCATGTACGATCGAAACTCGAATGCTGTCTGCCAGTTATTCGGCTCTCGGTGCAATATCCTGAAGAGCGGATGCTCTCGCGCCTTTTCCTTAGTTGCCGAGTCAATCAAATGCATGGGCAACATGCCCATGGAGTTGGTGATCAGGCTGACACATCGGAAGATGGATGTGTTTTTCATCGCTGCAGCGACAGTTACCGTTATACCGGCGTTCGTCATCTGCGTTTCCCGCAGCATCTTCGCGATATCTTCGGTTGTTACAGCCGCTTGCGCCTGCGCCGGATCAGCCATGGCGCTAATGTTGGCCATAGCTGAATCATCGACGGTACGGCGAAACAAAAAGTCTCGTAATCCCATAAGTTACACCGTTTCTACACCGCGAGTTTCGTAAATGGATGGCTCATCGGCCTCCTCGGCCATTCCAAGCCCAACGGCCATGACGGTTGCGACAACCCCGTCGATCTTATCGAGCGAGTGTTTCTTGTCCGGCACGTAATTGAGATTTGCATCAAAGCGGACAGTCGAATGACCAAACATCCACGCAAGCATCGGGTTTCCGCCATGCTCGATCTTGCCCGCAAAAATAAGGCGCTCAATTTCCTTGGTAGGCTCAGACAGCGTCTGATGGCCTTGCCTCATCTGGATCTGCAACTCTGGGTCCATGCCGACATGCTGCAGATCGCCTGCAAGCTTACTGGCATTCCAAGGATCATAACCAAAAGCTAGAATCTCAAACTGGGCAAAGGCGTCGAGAATGGCTTGCTGGACAAACGACTGATCAACAAAATCACCCGGCGTCGTGCGCAGGGCACCATCACGCACCCATTTATGCCAATCAACACGCCGATCTTGCTCTGCGCGCTCATCAAGTGTCGCTTCCGGCACCCAGAACAGCGGGATAATCACCCACTTTTCATTGTCATCATCTGGCGGGAATACCACCACAAGCGCGGTAATATCGCGGGTCGATGATACGTCGCAGGCAAGATATGCCTTGCGACCTTTATTCTGCTCCCAAAGCTGCGGCCAAGATTTCGCATCTGTAGTACACGCAGCCCACTTTGCGCGCGGGATCCATCCAGATAGCTGATCAACCCATCGATTGAGGTGATAGCATTGAAATACTGCTTCGAGCGCCGGACGCCCCTTGGCCTTCTTGAACTCAGTCCGTAGATAATCCAGCGTCGGTGTCAGACCAAGACTGGGATTGGCCTTACGCCAAACTTCCTCATCGGTCCAATCGTCATCTTCGCCGATACCAAAATAGACAACCAGTGTTGTCTGATCATCCATCTCACCGCGCATGATGGCGAGAGATTCTTCGAACCACTCAAAGCCAGTACGGTTTTGCTTTCGACCAGCAGTAGACGCATAAAGCTCAATCGGCTGCAGTCTGGCGCCTGTCCCTTGTCGCAGAGTGTCAGCAAGTTCGCGAGTTTTCCATTCGTGGATCTCGTCGCCCACGATAACAGTAGGTGAACGTCCATGCTTACCGTCAGGAGAACCAGTGAGCAGTTGGCAAAGCGATGTTGTTTCGCGCAGAAAGATCGACTTATCGTGCAGCGATATGCGCTCGTTTCCGTGCGCATCTTCCAGAAGCCCATTTGCCTCCCGGATGATATCCTGCATTTTGCCAAAAGGGACGCGTCCCTGATCTTCGTTGCGCCCGAAAACATAAGCTTCAGCGCCGTTGACCTTCTCCAACACGAAGAACAAAACGCCAAGAGCTGCCAGAAACTCCGATTTGCCATTCTTACGCGGTATCCACAGATCCAGCCGCTTGAAGATCCGGATATGCTCAATGCTGGGCTTATGTGTTGCTGGGTCGATGACCTCGATTGGCTTTTTCCAGCCGACCAGCAATCGAACCGTGATCTCCTGCCATTTGACCAGACGAAACGAGACGCCTTTGAAACGGTCATTAGTAAGCCGAAAGATCGTCGGCCACGCAGCAACAACCTTGTCTGCTTTGCCATGGTCAAACCATGCGCCCGGAACGCTTGATGCGCGCTTCCATGCTGACAGCGCCCAAACGTATGCCGGATCCGTCGCAACATCCGCGAGCCATGCTGGCAGATTTAATGCTGCCCAGCCGTCAGTTTGGTCTTGCTCCGGGTGGTGGGCTGTCTGCCCCATTCATCAACCCCATCGGATCAGTATCAGGCTCTTCCGATGAGGCCGGACGCTGTGCGCCCGATTGTGGGTGAGCACCGCCAAGCGCCAATCGGCCCTGACCAGCATTGAAGGATTCAGTACGGATCAGATCCTGATCGCGCATAGGTGTGAAACCGAACTCGGCATCTAAAAGGCGAAGGGCTGTCTCAGCTTTGCCCATGAAATCAACATTTGGATGCTGTCGATAAACGATTTCGCCATCGCCCTTTTTGACTTTCACTGTCACGCCGCCTCGCGGCAAATCCTTACGCAGCTGATCGGCGCAGTCGAAGAATTGCTGCATCCACCAACAGTAACGAGCGAGAGCACCGCGATAAGCTGGACGCCTGCGGCCTTGTTTGACCATGATGTCAGAAAGCTCTTTCCAGAGCCGAATTGCGTAAGCCCAATAAGCCGGCGCTTTCGCAAACTCAGCCGGGATTGGAAATGGATCGATATCCGTGCCTGACTTCTCAGCGGCTACCGCGATAGCTTCCAATTCCTGCTCGACTTTACGCTTGCGCCGCCCCGGAAATCCTTTGGCTTGCTGCAATTGTGGATCGTCTTTACGCCGTCCCATACCTCGAACCGCCTGTTTGGCACCTCGCAGGTGCAGAAAAAAAAGTTA
>NZ_NNRK01000023.1 GCF_002252475.1 Brucella rhizosphaerae
CTTTGCGACACCATTGGCCCCTTTGGTGCCGTCATTACCGGGCTGGTTCGATCGGCCGCCCCATCCTCCACCTCGAGCATGCGGACCGCTGCCGCCTTGCCCCCCAGTACCCTCCGAGGCTGAGGTCGAATTTTTACCCCCACCGCCACCGCCACCACCGCCTGAATAGGAGATGGCAGCGGCACCGGCGCCCCCCGCCCGAGGGCGACTGATTGCATGTTGCCCGCCAGACCCGCCATGACCTGACACCTGCTGCGCCAGAACAGGAGCGGTAGACAATACAACAAGGCCTGACAAAGTAGCCATGGTTGCGACAGCAGCAAGAACGCAAGACATCGCTGTCGATGCTCTGAGCAATTGTCTTCGGATTTGAATATTGAGGCTTATCTGCTCGACAGAACCTGTCTGTCCGCGATGGTATCGAGTAAGGACATAAGCTTTGCCTTGTCCTGAATCAAAATCAATCATTCCTCGCCGCCCCGAAATATATTCAAATCAGCGAGTAGTTTCTGGTGTGTTTCCTTAAATCAGCAATAGCTTTAGGACCAATCGACATACAGGTTCAATGAATCAACAATTCTGAACCTTAAAAGAAAGCCTTCACCACCCGGTAAGATGGTGAAGGCAAGCATTGCGGGCCTAAAAGATCAGATTAAGCAAATACAGTCGCAATTGCCTTTCGGGTGGCATCGACAATTTTATCGGCCTCTTCGCGTGTCAGACACAGAGGTGGTGCAAATCCGAGAATATCGCCTTCAGGCATGGCGCGAGCGATAACGCCGTTGGCAAGAAGTGCTGTAGAAACCTGCGGGCCAATTTTCAACGATGGATCGAAAAACTTGCGGTCGTCACGATCTTCAACAAACTCGATAGCAGCCATCAACCCTTCACCGCGCACTTCACCAACGTGCTTATGACCGCCAACGGCATCTTGCAACGCCTTGCGGAAATAAGCGCCGGTCGAACCCGCATTTTCCACGAGGTTCATTTCATCGATGAGCTTGAGATTGGCAACGCCAGCCGCGGCACAAATCGGATGCGCCGAATAAGTCCAACCGTGACCGATCGGCCCCATCTGATCGGAACCCTGTACCAGCACCTGCCACATGCGGTCAGAAACGATCGAACCGGAAAGCGGTGCGTAGGCCGATGTCAGCCCCTTGGCGATGGTGATCAGATCAGGCCTCATTCCATAATGATCTGAGCCGAACATAGTGCCAAGACGTCCAAAGCCGGTGACCACTTCATCAGCGACCAGCAGAATGTCATAACGGTCAAGAACCGCCTGAATTTTCTGCCAGTAACCCGCAGGCGGTGGCACGATACCGCCCGTACCAAGAACCGGCTCACCAATAAACGCAGCAATTGTATCCGGCCCCTCAGCGAGGATCATTTCTTCGAGCTTGTCCGCACAATGTTGCGCAAACTGCTCTTCGCTCATCGAGCGATCCGCACGACGGAAATAATAAGGAGATTCCGTGTGCAGTATCGGCGCACGAGGCAGATCAAACGCGTTATGGAATGTTGCAAGACCGGTCATGCTTCCCGTCATGACGCCGGAGCCATGATAGCCGCGCCAGCGCGAAATGATCTTCTTCTTTTCCGGGCGGCCAAGAATATTATTGTAGTACCAGATCAGCTTGATGTTGGTTTCATTGGCATCAGAACCCGAAAGGCCGAAATATACGCGGCTCATATGTTCAGGTGCGCGATCAATGATCATCTTGGCGAGCGTAATCGATACTTCGGTGCCGTGGCCGACATAGGCGTGATAATAGGCAAGCTTGCGTGCCTGTTCGGCAATCGCATCAGCTATTTCTGTACGGCCATAACCAACATTGACGCAATAAAGGCCAGCGAAAGCATCCAGACTCTTGCGACCGTTCACATCGGCAATATAAACACCCTCGCCGCCTTCAATCACGCGCGTTGGCGTTTCACCACGTGCATGCATTCCCATATGCGTGGACGGATGAAAGAAATGATCGCGATCCCAGGCGGTGAGTTCGTTGCTAGTGTTCAACATGGTTATGTTCCTTTCCTGTCGCTACGCTTTCACGCAGCAGTATCAATGCAGAGATATTTGAGTTCGGTGAAGGCTTCGATGCCCTGATGTGAGCCTTCTCGGCCAAGCCCGGATTGTTTCCAGCCACCAAAAGGGATCGGCGCACCGGTTATTTTTGCGCGATTGATGGCCACCATTCCGTATTCCAGCGCGCGCCCCATTCGCAGCTGCCGCGCACCGTTCGATGTCACCACATACGCGACGAGGCCATATTGCGTAGCATTGGCGCGGATGATGACTTCTTCTTCGTCATCAAAGACCGAGATTGCAGCGACTGGACCAAATGTCTCTTCGTGCATGATCGTCGCGTCGTCAGACACATTGGTCAGCAATGTAGGCTCGAAGAATAGCGTATGGTCACCAATCCGCTTGCCGCCCACTTCGATGTTGGCGCCGCGTTGTTCCGCATCGCGAACCTGTTCCTCGATTTTATCAACCGCACGACTATGCATCATCGGTCCGATTTCGACATCCGCATCAAGGCCATTACCTGTTTTCAAGCTGCATATACGCGCTGCAAAAGCTTTCGTGAAAGCCGGAAGAATATCGCGCTGAACAAAGATACGGTTGGCAGCAAGACAATCCTGTCCCGAAGTTGCAAACTTCGCGGCCATGGCCACATCAACCGCACGGCCGACATCGGCATCATTGAAAATGATCAGAGGCGCGTGCCCGCCAAGCTCCATCACAAGCCGTTTGACAGTTGCTGCACATTTGGTGGCAATCAGCTTTCCAATTTCAGTGGAGCCCGTGAAGCTCAATGCCCGCACGCGGTCATCGCGGCATAGCACATCGACGATTGGAGCGGCCTTGCCAGTCACGACATTGAAAATACCGGACGGAAGTCCGGCACGTTCTGCAAGCTCGGCCAATGCGAGCGCTGAAAGTGGTGTTTCCGACGATGGGTGCACGACAACTGGACAGCCTGCGGCTATTGCCGCCGCCGCCTTTCGGGTGATCATGGCGTTTGGAAAATTCCAGGGTGTCACAAGACCCACAACGCCCAGTGCTTCGCGCCGCACCAGCATTTCCGCGTTGGGCAGATGGCTTGCGATGGTTTCACCGTTAAGGCGCTTACCTTCTTCTGCAAACCATTCGATGAAAGCCGCGCCATAATCGATTTCACCACGCGATTCATCCAGCGGCTTGCCCTGCTCAAGCGTCATCAGCAATGCCAGATCTTCGCGGTTTGCCAGAATGAGCTCATACCAACGACGCAAAATCGCAGCCCGTTCCTGTGGCAGCTTATTGCGCCATTGAGGAAAGGCCTTTTCTGCGGCATTGATGGCCAGTATTGTTTGTGCGTCACTCAGGCTTGCGACGCGCGCCAGCCGTTGCCCGGTTGCCGGGTCGAGAACGGCAAAAGTCTCAGCCTGTTCTCCCGCAACCCAGCGCCCGTCGATATAAGCGAGCTCGCGAAAAAGATGTTTGTCCCGAAGCCTGCTAAGCCCGTCATGTTGTATCGGATGATCCAAAACGGCATTCATTGTGCTTCTCCCAATTCTGGAAGAAACATCTCACAGGATGAGATTGCATTCGGACCAAAGGCGTGACAGCGAACAGAGGAATTGGACTAAACTTGCTAGTCAAACAGCTCGTTTGGACTATTCAACAATGTCGGACAGCAGTGACAGCGGCACACCGGTCTTCTCATCTTTGACAAGCTTGGTCACGATGTAAGTGAAATAGCGCTCGATGCCGATATTCTGATCCAACAACCGATCAATAAGACGCTGATAGCCGTCAATATCGCGGGCCATTATCATCAGAAAATAATCTATGCCCCCGCCAACCGACCAGCACGAGACAATCTCGGGAATGACTGCAATCGCGCGCTCGAAGCGGTCGAAATCGCTCTGGCGGTGATTGCCAAGCGTTATCTGCACCATCACATGCGCGATAGGAGCAATTTTGCGATAGGCAATTCGCGCATGATAGCCCGTAACAACGCCCGCCTCTTCCAGCTTGCGCAGCCGCAGCCAGCACGGGGTCGGTGACAATCCCACCTGCTCGGCAAGTGCAAGCTTGGTGATCCGCGCGTTCTGTTGCACCGCTTCCAGAATGCGAAGATCGACAGCATCAAGCTTGATGGCGGATTTCATTATATCGGTCCAATATAAGTGAGCATTTGCATTTCAAGGCCATTCTCATTGGCATGGTCGCATATCGCAGGCAAGACCACGCCAATAAAAAGTCGGCTTCGATCAATATTGTAATGATCCAATATAATCATTGACACGATGTAATTGGTCTTTCACACATATAGGCAAGAACAAAAATCAAATATATGGGGAACGAGAATGCGACCTGACGGTTTCGCATATGGTGCTTTATTGCGCCCTCAATTTGCTTGTCTGATGCGAAGAAGCGCTTTGTTCAGTGCAGCTCTCCCCATTTCAACACCGCCTGGAACGGTGGTGTGAATGTCGGGAAATGTGTCGCAAATGATCAATCTCAACGAAATAGAGCAAGCACAAGACAGGCTGAACGGCCACGTCAAACGAACGCCGCTGATCCGCTCCGAAAGCCTCAGCAAACACTCAGGCGTACCGGTTTTTCTCAAACTTGAAAACCGTCAGCCAACAGGCAGCTTCAAACTGCGCGGTGCAACAAATGCAGTTCTCAGCCTGTCTGAGAGCGAACGTAAGCGCGGACTTGTCACCGCCTCCACCGGCAATCACGGACGCGCATTAGCGCATACTGCATCTACACTGGGATTGACGGCCACAATCTGTCTTTCATCGCTCGTGCCGCGCAACAAGGTCGAAGCTATCCGCGAGCTGGGCGCTGATGTGCGCGTCATCGGTAAATCTCAGGACGATGCGATGGAAGAAGTCGTGCGTCTTGCGCGTGATGAAGACATGAATGCCATCCCGCCCTTTGATGATCCCCGCATTATCGCTGGTCAGGGAACCATAGGGCTGGAAATTATAGAAGACCTCCCCGAGCTGGACACAGTGCTTATTCCACTTTCGGGCGGAGGACTTGCCGCCGGAGTGGCTGCTGCCGTGAAAGCAAAACGCCCGCAAGTGCGGGTAATTGGAATTTCAATGCAACGCGGTGCTGCCATGCAGGCGAGCCTTGAAGCGGGTAAGCCGGTCAATGTTGAGGAACTGGATACGCTGGCGGATTCTCTTGGCGGCGGAATTGGTCTCGACAACCGCTGGACCTTCACCATGTGTCGCGCCCTGCTTGATGATGTGATCCTGCTCGACGAGGAAGAGATTGCCGCAGGCATCCGCCATGCAGCGTTGCAGGAAGGCGAGACCATTGAAGGAGCTGCGGCTGTCGGCATTGCCGCCTTGCTTGCCGGAAAAATCAAAGCTTCCAGTCCAATCGCGATCATTATTTCGGGCGGAAATATTGATCCCGAACAGCATCGCGCAATCATGGAAGATAGCTATCGGAGGGCTGGCTGATGGCCGAAATGCGAATTCTCACCGAAACTGATTTGCGTCAGATTATATCGCTGGATCTTGAAAGTGTGACTTGTGTGGAGGACGCTTTTCGTGCGCTCGCAAGCGGAGGTGTTAGTATGCCCCCCATCCTGCGCCTCGATATTCCGACCGAACGCGGCGAAGTCGATGTGAAAACCGCCTACATTCCCGGACTGGACAGCTTTGCTATCAAAATCAGCCCCGGCTTTTTCAATAATCCTTCCATCGGCCTGCCATCTACCAATGGGCTGATGATCCAGTTTTCAGCCAAGACCGGACTGATCGAAGCGCTGCTGTTGGACAATGGATATCTGACCGACGTGCGTACAGCTGCGGCTGGCGCAGTAGCCGCAAAATATCTGTCGCGTGCCGACGCAAATATAGCCACTATCTTTGGTGCAGGCATGCAAGCCAGGCTGCAATTGCAAGCGCTCACGCTTGTTCGCCCGATTAAGGAAGCGCGTATTTGGGCTCGCGATCATCTGAAAGCAGAGCAGACGGCCAAAGACATCACCGATGCGCTTGGCATTCCAGTCAAAGCCATGGCCGATGCGCGCGAGGCCTGCCGCGATGCGGATATCATTGTCACGACGACCCCTTCAGAAACGCCGCTCCTCAAGGCTGAATGGCTGGAACCCGGCCAACATATCACCGCCATGGGCTCTGATGCAGAACACAAGAACGAGCTTGATCCGTCAATCTTCAAACGCCCGATCATCTATGTCGCGGATAGTCTGAAACAGACACGCAGGCTCGGCGAATTGCATCATGCAATCACCGCAGGGACTGTCGCATCGGATGCAACCTTCCCGGAACTCGGCCAGATTATTCTTGAAGCCGAAACGTTTCACCGTGAGCCCGACGCCATCACGGTCTGCGATCTGACCGGAACAGGTATTCAGGACACAGCCATTGCCCGTCTCGCAACACAGCGTGCAAGCGCTCACGACGCGGGCGCCAAAATCGATTCAAACAAAAAAGCAGGAGCCAGCCGATGAGTGCGGAACTCAACTTCACCCGCGCGGAATACGACCAGCGCGTTGCAAAAACCCGCCGTGCAATGGAGAAGGCAGGTGTCGATCTTATCATCGTCACCGACCCATCGAACATGCACTGGCTCACCGGTTATGACGGCTGGTCCTTCTATGTCCACCAATGCGTGGTGCTGGCGATGGACGGCGAACCGATCTGGTACGGTCGCGGTCAGGATGGCAATGGCGCAAAGCGCACGGCTTGGATCTCACACGACAATATTATCGGCTATCCGGATCATTACGTCCAATCGCTGGAACGTCATCCGATGGATCTTCTGGCTTCGATCCTTGAGGAAAAGGGTTGGGGCAACAAGACGATAGCCGTCGAGTTCGATAATTACTGGTATACGGCTGCTGCACATCACGCCTTGCAGAAGCACCTCCCAAATGCCCGGTTCAAAGATGCGCAGGGCCTCGTCAACTGGCAACGTGCAATCAAAAGTGCGACCGAAATCGACTATATGCGCAAGGCTGGCCGCATCGTCGAAGCCATGCACCAACGCATCGCTGAAAAGATCGAACCGGGTATGCGCAAATGCGATCTCGTGGCGGAGATTTATGACGCAGGCACTCGTGGCGTCGATGGTTTTGGTGGCGATTATCCGGCAATCGTACCCTTGCTGCCATCTGGCCCGGATGCATCCGCACCGCATCTTACATGGAACGATCTGCCCATGAAAACCGGCGAAGGCACGTTCTTCGAGATTGCCGGTTGCTACAAGCGCTATCATTGCCCGCTTTCGCGCACAGTCTTTCTCGGCAAGCCAACACAGGCTTTCCTTGATGCTGAAAAGGCGACGCTAGAGGGCATGGAGGCCGGTCTGGCGGCGGCTCGTCCCGGCAATACCTGCGAAGATATCGCCAATGGCTTTTTTGCGGTCTTGAAGAAATACGGCATCATCAAAGATAACCGTACCGGTTATTCGATCGGTCTGTCCTATCCGCCGGATTGGGGCGAACGCACCATGAGCCTTCGTCCGGGTGATCGCACAGAACTGCAACCGGGCATGACCTTCCATTTCATGACGGGCCTTTGGCTTGAAACCATGGGGCTGGAAATCACCGAGAGTATCGTCATTACCGAAACAGGTGTCGAGTGCTTGTCGAATGTGCCACGCAAGCTTCTGGTCAAGGATTAAGGTGTCGCGATGATGCATACTTCGCCGCCTTTCCGTCCTTCTCCGATCACGGCGACCGTCGATCTTAATCGCGATGGCGTGCAGCACGGCCACTTGCGGCTACCCTGGTCACGAGACGATTCCGCGTGGGGTTCGCTCATGTTGCCCATTTGCGTCATTCGCAATGGCGACGGCCCCACAGCCCTTCTAACGGGCGGCAATCACGGTGATGAATATGAAGGGCCGGTTGCACTCTACGATCTCGCCGCCAATCTGAAACCGGCTGAGATCAATGGGCGCGTTATCATTGTGCCTGCTATGAACTTTCCAGCCTTCATGGCCGGAACACGCACATCACCGATAGACAAAGGTAATCTCAACCGCAGCTTTCCCGGACGCCCGGATGGAACGGTTACGGAAAAGATCGCCGATTATTTTACGCGCTATCTGCTGCCCACAGCCGATATCGTCATGGACTTTCACTCAGGCGGTCGCACACTTGATTTCCTACCCTATGCGGCTGCCCATGCCCTGCCCGATACGGCTCAGGAGGCGCATTGCTTCGCTGCCGTCAAAGCATTCTCCGCACCCTTTTCGATGCGGATGATCGAGATCGATGCTGTAGGCATGTACGATACAACTGCAGAAGAAGCAGGCAAAGTCTTTGTGACGACAGAGCTTTCCGGCGGCGGCACGATCTCGGCGCGCACAGCAACAATCGCCAAACGCGGAATTCGCAACCTTTTGCGTCATGCAGGCATTCTGAAAGGTGAAGTCGAACTGTCTCCCACCATATGGCTCGATATGCCGTCGCAGGAATGCTTCGGCTTCGCAGATACAGAAGGGCTTCTGGAACCACTTGTCGATCTTGGTGCAGAGGTGCGCAAGGGCGATGTTATCGCCCGCGTTCATTCTGTTACCCGTACCGGTGGCGCACCGCAGGAATATCGCGCTGCTCTCGACGGCATTCTTGCCGCTCGTCATTTTCCGGGTCTGATCAAGATGGGCGATTGCCTTTCAGTGATCGCAACAATCAGTGAGGAACCAACCTCGTCTTAAAACCAGTTCATATAGACCAACTGAAAAGCCGGACATCCAAACAACCGGCATCCATAAAGAGGAGTGAACACCATGCGCATCAAACTTCATACCATCTCTGCCCTGCTTTCCGCAGTGGCATTCGTAGCCCTTACCATCCCATCACAAGCCGTCACGATTGACGACCTGAAAAGCGCTGGTTTTGTACGTGGAGCAACCGCCAACGAAGTGCCTTACGGTTACATGGACGCAAGCGGTGCCGCCAAAGGCATTGGCCCGGATGTTGCTGCAGCAATCTTTAAAAAGCTCGGAATTGAGGAAGTTGACTGGACCGTCACACCATTCGGCTCGCTCATTCCCGGATTGAAGGCCAAGCGCTTTGAGTTTGTCGCCGCCGAGCAGAACATTCTGCCGGATCGCTGCAAGCAGGTGCAGTTCACTGTTGCCAATTCCAGCTATGGTGAAGGTCTTCTGGTGCCCAAAGGCAACCCAAAGAAAATCCATTCCTATGAAGACATCAAGAAAGATCCGTCTCTGAAAATTGCGATTGTTTCGGGCGCAGATCAGATCGACTTCCTGCATGGCATGGGTATTGATGAGTCACAAATCATCATGATTCAGGGCAATGCTGACGCGCCATCCACAGTACAGGCCGGTCGTGCCGATGCTTATGCGGCAACCGAATTGACGGTGGCTAACCTTGTTGCGAATTCCCCGGAACTGGAGCAGGCGCATCCGTTTGTCGATCCGGTTGTGGATGGCAAAGCTGCACGCAGTTTCGGCGCTTTCAGCTTCCGTCCCGAAGATAAGGACTTCTTTGAGGCCTTTAACAAGGAACTCATCGAATTCAAGAAAACCGATGACTACGCCAAAATCCTGATGACATACGGGTTGAGCGAAGAGAGTGTCAAAGCGGCACGTACAGTTGATACGGCGAGCCTCTGCAACGCAAAGTAACACCATTTTCGCCCGCCGAACCATGATGAATGGCTCGGCGGGCCCTGTCTCATCTCTATCGGGAGAAGACCATATGCACTGGACGGAGTATCTTCCTGCCCTTTTCAAAGGCGCACAAATCACCGTCGTTCTTGCACTGAGTTCGTTGGCTATCGGCACCCTGCTGGCATTCGCTGCTGGCATCGCCCGTTTTGCAGGTGGGCAGATATTATCAACGATTGCGGTGGTTTATATCGAGATATTCCGTGGCACCTCGCTGCTCGTGCAATTGTTCTGGCTTTATTACGCCCTGCCACTGATCGGCATTTCGTTCGATCCGCTCACGACCGGCATCATGGGGCTCGGCCTTAATATTGGTGCCTATGGTGCGGAGGTGGTGCGCGGCGCACTGAAGTCTGTTCCAGAGGCACAGCACGAAGCCGCCAGAGCCCTCAACTTCAGCAAAGGCCATACATTGTTTCATGTCATTCTGCCGCAGGCGATTGTCGAGATGATGCCGGCTTTCGGCAATCTGGCCATTCATAATCTGAAAGATACAGCACTCGCCTCGCTTATCGCGATCAGCGATTTGACTTTTCAGGCCCAGCGTTTGCGCAATCTGACGCTCGACAATGTGACGATCTATTCGCTGACACTACTCGGCTATTTCGCAATGGCCCTGGTGCTCGCCTCCGCCATCCGCTGGCTTGAGCGGCGACTGAAGCGCCAGACAATGGCAGGAGGTTTCGCATGATTTATGGTTATGCCTGGGACACCTCGTCCACGCTATCCTTTGCGATTTCCATTCTGCCAATTCTGGGGATCGGCCTCACCGTAACCCTCAAGGCAGCAGCCACAGGTTTCGCGATTGCGCTGGTACTTGGTCTTGTCTTCGCCCTTTTGCGTCGAAGCCCTTACAAGATCATTTCGTGGCCAACAGTTGTTGTTGTGGAATTTTTGCGCGATACGCCGCTGCTGGTTCAGCTGTTTTTCCTCTATTACGTGCTTCCCGTCTACGGCATCGTATTGCCCGCATTCCTGACCGGCGCGTTGGCTCTCGGCCTGCAATATTCGGCCTATACATCGGAAGTCTATCGTGGGGGCATCGAGGCCATACCGCGTGGACAGTGGGAGGCTGCACGCGCGTTGAACCTCACGCCCTGGCGCACCTATCGCGACATCGTCATTCCTCAGGCTGTGCCGCGTATCACACCGGCCATGGGCAACTATCTTGTGTCTATGCTCAAGGAGACGCCTGTTCTGTCTGTCGTCAGCATCGTCGACATGCTCAACCTTGCCAATCTGATCGGCGATCGTACCTTTGAATATCTCGTGCCACTCTCGATGGTCGGCCTGATCTTCCTCATCCTGACACTTATCTGCTCGGCAGGCATCCGACTGCTCGAACGCACACTTCCAAAGAACGGGATCGCTCTCAAATGACCCAGGAAATTATCCGCTTTCAGGACGTAACCAAGCGCTTCGGCGCACTGACTGTGCTGGATCAATTCAATTTCTCGGTCAAGACGGGTGAGAAAGTGACGCTGATCGGCCCATCAGGATCAGGCAAGTCTACAGTGCTTCGCATTCTCATGACGCTGGAACCATTTCAGGAAGGCACGCTGGAGCTTGCCGGAACGTCCTATCATGAGCCGAATGGCAAGGGACCGTTTCAGGCAAGCGAAGCCCATTTACGTAAAATCAGATCGCATGTCGGCATGGTGTTCCAAAGCTTCAATCTGTTTCCGCACATGTCTGTATTGCGCAACATCATCGAAGCGCCTGTTCATGTTCTTGGGCTGAAGCGGGACGAAGCCGAGGCACGCGCACTCGATCTTCTCTCTCTTGTTGGTCTGACAGACAAGAAGGATCATTTCCCCTCACAACTTTCGGGCGGTCAACAGCAGCGCGTTGCAATTGCGCGTTCTTTGGCTATGCGTCCGCGTGTTCTGCTCTTTGATGAACCGACGTCAGCACTTGATCCGCAGCTTGTCGGCGAAGTTCTTGCGGTCATTCGTAGTCTCGCACAGGAACATGATCTGACCATGCTGCTCGTAACCCATGAGATGCGCTTTGCACGTGAAGTCTCTGATCGTGTCTGTTTCTTCGACAAGGGACGCATCTGCGAACAGGGCACGCCGGAACAAATATTCCAGTCGCCGACCGAAGATCGGACGAAAGAGTTTCTGCAATCAGTTCTATAGCGCTCAGGCTATAGAACTGACGTCATAGACAGGCGGCAGCTGCGCGAAGGTTTCGCGAATAGTCTCAAGTGCTGTCTGCAAGGCGGATTGCGAAAGTCTTCCGCCGAGGCAGATGCGAATACCGCCATCCCCCCGCTCACCACCCGCCACAAACGGATCAGAAGGTGTGACAGCAACACCCTTGCTTGCCAGCGCGCGGACCAGACCATCCTCAGACCAATTACGCGGTATTTTCAACCAGGCACAAAGTGACAGCGGATTGCTGCCTGCAATGTGAGGCCCCAGAATGTCAGCAACCAATGTCTGCCTTGAGCGCAATTCGTCACGTTGAATATCCAGAAGTTCAGCAACCGTTCCATCTTCGATCCAGCGACTGGCCATCTCTGCAACAAGATTAACGCCACTCCAGCTCGTCACCCGTAAGATCGACGTCACTCGAATGGAATAATGCGCTGGCACAACGAGATAGCCTGTACGCAAACCCGTCATAACGGTTTTGGTGAAGCTGGTTACAAAGAAGCCCAACTCCGGTAGCAATTCCGGCATTGACGGCAGAGGCTCTTCGAGGATCGACTTATAAACTTCATCTTCAATGACACAAACGCCATATCGCCGTGCAATGTCTGCGACTGCAATACGCCTTGCAGCACCCATCAGATGACTGGTCGGATTGCCAAGCGTCGGGATGAGGACAAGCGCCCTTATATCTCCTGCCTTACACGCCGTTTCAAATGCATCAGGCAATATGCCTTCTCTATCCGTCGGTAGCGCGCGCAGCGTGAAACCAAGCACATTGGCAAGGCCGATGATACCATGGTCGGTCAGGCTTTCCGTCAGCACCACTTCGCCCGGTTGCACAACCGCTGCGACTGCGAGAAACAGCCCGTGTGCTGCGCCATTTGTGATGATGATCCGACCCGGATCGACATCCACTGACAAACCGCGCAACCAGTCACGCGCGATATTGCGGTGACGATCCAGCCCTGCAATCGGACGACACGGACGCATGAAGCTCGCATTGTCCGACTGGCTCATTTCCTCAAACAGTCGCCGCGATGCACTCTCATGCGCGCCCATGTAAACTGCGCGGATAATGGAAAGATCAGCGATACCACTGGGATCACGATCGAGCATGAAACGATCTGCGCGTTCGGTCACGCGATTGCATACATAGGTACCGCGCCCCACCTCTCCGCGCAAATAACCACGCCGCTCCGCTTCCTTATAACTGATACTCACCGTCTGCACGGATAGCCCCAGTTTGTGTGCGAGATCACGATGCGTTGGCATCCGCGTCTCGGGTTTAAGAACACCCTTCTCGATATCCTCAACGATCTTTTCGGTCAGAAGCCGATGTTTTGTGGTTCCTTTGCGCATCTCCAGCGCAGGTTGCCACACATCGAAGGTTACAAGATCATTACAAGACATCGATTGTCCTAATTTAACAGGAGTGCACCCCATGACAATTTATCTCGCGGTGAACGAGATTTGAAGTGGCTAATGCGAGACAGCAGAGATTATTCGATGTTTTGTGACACACATCACAAATAAAAGCGGCCCGCCAGTATCACTGCGGGCCGCTTTGTCGTGGTTGTAAAACTACTATGTTCAGCTCAATACGATACCGCCATCGACATTGAGACTCTGGCCGGTCACGAAGGCTGCGTCATCAGATGCAAGGAATGCGACCGGACCAACCACATCTTCGGGGTCACCAATGCGTCGCATGGCCGTCTTCTCCTGCCATGCTTCACGTATTGCGACGTCCTCAAGATTGACGCGACCCATGTCAGTCAGAATGATACCGGGGCAGACGCAGTTGGCGGTAATGCCGAAGGTTCCCACTTCCTGCGCCAAGACACGCGTGAACCCCATGACCGCGGCTTTTGAGGCTGAATAATGCGCCTGTTCCGGCGCGCCATGCTTGCCGCCGATGGAGGCAATATTCACAATACGACCGTACTTCTGCTTTTTCATATGAGGCAAAACTGCCTGAACCACCAGAAATGTGCCCTTGGCATTCACATCAAGAACGCTGTCCCAATGTTCTTCCTTGAGATGCTCAACGTCGCTGGCAATCAGGATACCCGCATTGTTGACCACAGCATCGATACGGCCAAACGTGTCGATGGTCTTCAGTACCATGGCCTCAACATCGGCCTTGCGGCTGACATCTGCATAAACGCTCAATACACGACGACCGGCTGCTTCGATTTCCGCCGCAACCTCTTCCAACGCGTCTTTCTGGCGTTCGATATCGTTGATGGCTACATCAAAACCGCGCTTAGCCATACCAACAGCGATGGCACGCCCTATTCCACGGCTGGCACCTGTGACGAGAGCTATTTTTGCCTGTTCGGTCATTTCATCCTCCAGAAATCAAAGGGCGGTATAGCCGCCATCGACGGTCAGCACTGTGCCCGTCACAAAGCTTGCCGCGTCCGACGCGAGAAACAAAACTGCATTGGCGATCTCACGCGGTTCACCGAGCCGTCCCTGCGGCGTCATGGCGAGCCATGTCGAAAACCATACCTCGTTGCTGCGGCCTGCAAGCGTCAATTCTGTTGCGGTGTAGCCGGGAGCCACCGCATTTACGCGCACGCCTTGCTTTGCCCATTCAACAGCCAGCGACCGGGTAATCAGATTAACGCCCGCTTTTGCGGCATTGTAGGCCACCTGCGGTTGAGGATAGACGACAATCTCACCGCACATGGATGAGATATTGACAATAGCACCCCGACCAGCCGCAGCCATACGTTTGCCAAATGCTTGCGCGCAGTAGAAAACGCCATTGAGATTGACGTCGATCACCGCCCGCCAGTCATCTTCTGTGACATCGCTGGCGGCGGCATTTCTGACAATACCGGCATTGTTGACCAGAATATCCGGCACACCAATCTCGTTGGCAACTGCCTCCGCCACCCGTTCAGCAGCATTCTTGTCTGTTACATCGAGCACATATAATCGCGCTGACGCGGCTCGTAGTGCGTTGAGTTCGGCAACAGTCGCCGTGCCTGCAGCCTCATCGCGGTCGGTAATGATAACATTCGCACCGGCCTCGACGAAAAGTTCGGCGATAGCGCGTCCAATACCTTTCGCACCGCCGGTAATGACAGCACTTTTACCCGTCAGCTGAAAATCCTTGAGCATTCTCTTCTCCCGAATATCTTACTCAACTGCCACGAACCGATTTTAAAGCCGGGTAGAGCGCGCGATACTGTTGATAAATCTCGTTATAGATCGCCGTCTCACGCGGACGTGGTTCAATGCGGGTGCCCGGCTTGACCATGGCTGCGATGCCGTCATCAATGCTGGCAAAATGGCCCGCACCGTGAGCCGCCAAAACAGCGGCACCAACCGAAGGCGCATCGCGTGACTCTGGCACACAAACTGGTAATCCAGCCGTGTCGGCATGGATTTGCAGCCAAAGGGGTGACGCACTTGCCCCACCGCCAACAGTGATTTCCTGCCCGCGATAACCAGCATCTGCCATGGCATCAAGGATGGCACGTGTACCGAAACTGATGCCTTCCATGATAGCCCGGAAAACATGGTGTGGCTCGTGCGCAAGTGTCAGACCGACAATTGCCCCACGTGACAAGGCATCGGTATAGGGTGTGCGATTGCCCTGAAAATGGTCTTGCACCAGAAGCCCATCTGCACCCGGCTCAAGAGTGGCGGCCTTGCGGTTCAGTTCTTCCATATCCATGGTGCCGTTCATCATGCGACCCAGCCAGGCAATAACTGAACCCGTCGATGTCTGGCCACCTTCAATGATATAACGTTTAGGATAGACCATATCAGGATAACTGCCCCATATACCGGGCGCATGAAGCGGCTTGTCTGAAACGCCGAACTGCAAATGAGATGAGCCGGTTATCAAGGCAAGCTGTCCCGGCTTGGCAACGCCAAGACCGATCATACCAATCAGCGCGTCGGCACCGCCCTGTACGACTTTCACCTTCTGCGAAAGACCGAGTTCAGATGCAGCGCCTGCACTCAGATTAGCAATCACTTCACCGGGCGCGACCACCCGTGACGGCCATTTCTGCAACAGCTCTTGAAGGCCAAGTGTCTCCAGCAGCGTCTTTGGAAATCCGCCGCGATCTGTCGAATAATGCCAGCGCAACGAAACATTATTGAGGCTGGCAGCCTTCTCTCCTGTCAGTCGCAGCGTCATGAAATCCTGATATTCGCAGATGGTTTCTGCTTTCTCGAATATCTCCGGCTCGTTGCGCGCGATCCACAGCGCCTTCGGGATCATCCATTCCGCTGAAACAGGTCCCTGCCCGCCGCCATTCGCCAGAAGCGCTTCATCACCGGTTGCGAGTACGGCTTCAGCTTCAGCACTCGCGCGCACATCCATCCAGATGATTGATGGGCGCAGAGGCTTACCATCTGCATCAAGCGCGACCACTGTGCAACTTGTTGTAGCCAGTGTGATTGCCTCGATTGACGCCGGATTGATCGCGGAATCTGATATTGCTTTGCGCGCAGCCAGAACGAAGGACGACCACCAGTCTTCAGGGTTCTGTTCCGCCCGCGCTCCACTTGAAAATTTCGTTTCATAAGGCACAGCGGCACTCGCCAGACACGTGCCTGAAAGATCATAGACCCGCGCGCGGATACTTTCCGTTCCTCCATCGGCGGTCAGAAAATAAGCCATTCACATCCTCCCAAATGCCATTCCGAAAGCGCCTCCAGCTCTCGGAATGCATCACCGTGCAACCGTTCAATTTAGTCCGCGAAATGCTTCCAGTGCCTTGCCCGCATACATCACAGCCGGACCGCCGCCCATCTCGACAGCAACTTCAAGCGCCTCGATCAACTCCTTCTCGGTCGCACCATGACGGATAGCTGCATCCACGTGATAGAGGATGCAATCTTCGCAACCTTTAGCAACAGCAATGCTGACCGCAATCAACTCTCGCTGGGCAGATGAAAACGCACCCGCAGCCGTTGCAGATTTGCTGACCTTAGCGAAGCCGGACATGAGTTCCGGCGTCGCTTTGGCGAATGCGCCCAGTCGTGACTGGGCTTCTTTCAGACGCAGCTTCACATCAGTCATTCGAATCTCCTGCAAAATTCAAAACCAGATCGGTCACGTCCTTCGCCTGATCCCATTGCGGCATATGACCCGACTGAGCGAGGAAATGAACGCCGATTGACGGCGGCAATGCCGTCACTTGCTGCCACGGGATAATACGATCCTGTAGTCCCACCAGCACACGGACAGGCATTAAGCGCGAAAGCTTTTCCAGTGACGCGATAATGTCAGTTCGTTGCCCTGATGGTCCAACCACGGCTTCTGCCAGATCTTTCAGACGTCCTTTAGCCATAGTTGCAGCAAACTCGGACACCAGCACTGGCGAAAGTTCGACAGGTTTGGCCGCTATACGCCGCAGAAGATGCGTTATCTCGCCCGCTGATGTTGCCTGTGCCATGCCAGAAATAAATCCAGCATCAATCTCGGAGCCAAGACCCGCAGGTGCGACGAGTGTCAGGCTGGTAACGCGGGCGGGATAAGCCGAGGTAAATGCAGTTGCTGCGACCGCACCAAGAGAGTGCGCGACAACATCCGCCTTTTTGATCGACAGAGCATCAAGGAATGCGGGTAGGAACTGACTAAGCTGGTCAGCATTCGCCGCATGGATCGTTGTCAATCCATGGGCAGGGAGATCAGGGGCGATCACACGGAAGCCTGCCCTACGCAGTCCGGATGCGACGTTACTCCATGTGGTCCGGTCACCCGAAAATCCATGAAGCAGCACGAAAACCTGCGCATCTTTGGGGCCGATATCAGTATAAGCAACCCGACCGCCTGCAAGTTCAACAAAGTTCACATCAGCGCCTGCCTGCGGATTTCCTGAAGCCTCCAGAACGTCTTCTTTCTCAACCCGACCTCTGCGGCCCGAGCCTGAAAGCGTGTTAATGTCGATGCCCTTCTGGCGCGCAAGTCTGCGTGCAAGCGGGGTCGCACGAGTGCGCTGATCATGGCTGGCTACCCTTGCTGGCCTCACCACTTCGGACTGCTGAGCGGTCTGAACCGGCGTTTCTGCCGGAGTGACAGCTTCAGCCTTCTGCGTGGCTCGATCTGCCGCTACTTCAATACGAGCTATGGCATCGCCAACAGTTACCATGTCGCCTTCATGGCGCAGGATTTCAACGAGCTTACCACTGACCAGCGCCGGAAACTCAGCAACCGTCTTGTCGGTTTCAATTTCAAGAACGGCTTCGCCACGCTCAAAACTGTCGCCCGCAGCTTTCAACCAGCGAACAATACGGCCCTCCTCCATCGTCTCACCAAGACGAGGCATATCAAGATCGATGACAACATTTGCTTGGTGCGAGCCGGCTGCGGGCGCGGGGTGCGACGCAGCCGGCTCCACCGATGAAGGCGTGCTTTCGCCGCCTTCGTCGGTCCAGTCGGGACCTGTGCCAATATCGATGCGCGCAAGCGGCGCACCGACAACGACATGATCCCCAATTGATCCGATCCATTCATTAAGCGTGCCGTCACCCAGCGCGGGGAACTCGGCGACCGTCTTGTCGGTCTCAATCTCGATGATTGAATCACCGCGCTTGAAATTGTCGCCCGGATTGACGAGGAAGCCGACGATCTTTCCTTCTTCCATCGTTTCGCCAAGACGCGGCATTTTTAGAATACGTTCTGTCATGACAGCATTCTCTCCGCGACCGACCGGATAAGGTCCGATGTTGGTACGCTGCCAGCTTCCAGATCCTGCGAAACCGAAATCGGAATATCCTCACCGGCAACGCGCACGACAGGCTGTTCCAGATAGTCGAAGCATTCTTCTGCGATACGGGCAGAAAGCTCGGCTGCAACGCCTGCCGTCATCACGCCTTCGGAAACAACCATTGCCTTGCCGACGCGCTCGACATGTTCCCGTATCGTATCGAAATCGAGCGGGTTGAGTGTGCGAAGATCAATAACCGTCGCTTCAATACCCTTGGCAGACAGCTTTTCGGCAGCATCCAGCGCATAATGAAGCTGGCGCGAATAGGTTACGATAACCAGATCTTTGCCAGTACGGCGCACCGCAGCCTTACCCCATTCAAGCGGTTCGGCATCAAGATCGACCTCTTCCTTGCGGGTATAGAGCGCCTTGTGCTCGATAAAGACGACCGGATCAGGTTTTGTCAGGCTCTGGCGCAACAAATGATAGGCGTCCTGCACGGTGGCAGGCATGACAAGCCGCAAGCCCGGCGTATGCATGATCCATGCTTCAAGGCTCTGCGAATGCTGCGCACCCGCCGAACGGCCTGTGCCGCCTTGCGTGCGCAGCACCATCGGCACGCCGATCTGGCCACCAAACATATAGCGGATTTTGGCTGCCTGATTGGCTAACTGATCCATGGTCATACCGAGAAAGTCGATATACATCAGCTCCGCAACCGGACGCAGACCGGTCATCGCAGCCCCAACGGCAGCGCCAATAATGGCAGGCTCGGAGATCGGGGTATCGATAAGCCGTTCAGCCCCATATTTTCCGATCAGATCTTTCGTGACGCCATAAGCGCCACCATAGCGACCCACTTCTTCGCCAATGACGACAATGGTGTTGTCTTCAGCCATGGCATCATCCAGCGCTTTACGCAGCGCATCGCGGTAAGTCATGGCAACCATTATGCTTCATCCCTGGAAAGTACGCGGTCGATACGGGTGCGGACGGGTTCCGGCTCTGGCTCGCCCACCGCATAAACGTCCTTGAACATGGAGGTGAGTGGCGGTGCCTTGGACTCGACCGTGAAATCAATGGTCGCGTCCATTTCGGCAGTGATGCCGCTATCCATTGCGTCGAGTGCTGTTTCCTCGGCCAAGCCTTCCGTGACCAGCCGGTCACGTGTGAATTTCACCGGATCTTTCTTGCGACCTTCCGCCTCTTCCGCTTCCGCGCGATACGGGCTCTTGTCCATGCGGGCATGACCAAAGAAGCGATAGCAAGTAACAGACAGGAAGCCCGGCTTGCCGAGGCGCGCATCATCGATCAAGCCTTGCGCTGCGGCCTTAACTTCTTCCACATCGATACCATCGACAATCGCGCCATTAAGGCCGAAAGCATGTGCGCGCTGATCAAATGCCGTATTGGCTGTCGCCTGATCGACACGTGTTCCCATGCCATACTGATTGTTGATGCAGACAAACACGACTGGCAGGCCCCAGAGAGCCGCCATATTCATGCTCTCATAAAGAATGCCCTGTTGCATTGCGCCATCGCCGAAGAATGCGAGCGAAACAGAATTCTTCTTGAGATATTTGCTGGAAAGACCAGCGCCAACGACCGAAGGAATACCGCCGCCGACAATCGCATTGGCACCAAGATGCCCAAGCGCCATATCGGCAATATGCATGGAGCCGCCCTTGCCGTGGCAATAGCCGGTTTCCTTACCGCCGATTTCCGCCATCATCTGCCGGGGATCGGCACCGCGTGCCAGAAAGATACCATGACCGCGATGATGCGTGGTGAACGTGTCCTGCGGCTGCATCGCAGCGCAAACACCAGCTGCGGCTGCTTCTTCACCAATGGAAAGGTGAAGCATAGAACCAGCCGTCTGACCGCGCACAAACAATTCGCCCACGCGTTCTTCAAAGGTGCGGATGCGCCGCATCGTCCGGTAGAGTTCGAGAAGATTAGAGTTACTCGGATTTTGCACGTGCGCCTCCGACAGACTTGTCTGTTGCTTTTGTTTCATGATGTTTAGTTCAATGCCTCACGTGTGCTCTCAAAGGAGCTTCAGTTTGGTGGTGCGCGAAACGACCGCGACCGCTACGAGAATGATAAGGCCCTTCACGATGCTCTGGATGTATGTGTCCATGCCGATGAGGTTGAGGCCGTTATTAATGACACCGATAAAGAGTGCGCCGAAGAATGTGCCTGCGATTGTTGCCGTGCCCGGACGAAACATGGTCATTCCGATGAACACCGTGGCAAGGCCGTCGAGCAGATAACGCTCGCCCGCATTGGGTTGCCCTGAGCCAAGACGAGCCGCAAGAAGTGCACCGGCAACCGCTGCAAAAATCGAGCAGACGACAAGGGCGGCAGCACGATAGAAGCGACCATTAACGCCCGAAAGCTCTGCTGCTTTGAGGTTACCGCCAACTGCATAAATGTATCGGCCGAACACGGTGCGTTCCATCAGGAACCAGGCGAAGAGGACCACAATCACCATGGCGTAAGCGAGCACCGGAATTCCGAACAATTGTCCCTGACCGAGCCAGAGATAATTTGCCGGAAGACCACCATAGATTGCCCGCCCGCCAGTCATCAGAAAGTTGATACCATAGAGGATGGAGCCGATGGCAAGTGTTGCAATTAGCGACGGCACGCCGACAAACGTGACCAGAATTGCGTTAACGGACCCCACCACCAGACCAGCACCAAGACCAGCAAGCAAAGCCACAGGCAACGGAAATCCAGCGACCAGCATGAGCGGAACCAGAATGCCTGCCATGCCGACCATGTAGCCAACCGATAGATCCATTTCACGAGCTGCAAAACCGAAAGTCAGTCCGGCTCCAACAATCGTCAGCATCGATATCTGCTGGATGATATTGAGCAGATTGTTTGTCGTCAGAAAGCGGTCAACAGTCAGCGAAAAGCCCGCAAACAAAAGAAAAAGCACGAAAAGCGTACTATATTTAAGCAGCCATTCGCCTTTGAGCTTTTTACCAAAGCTTTGGGCATGGCGGGATGATTGCGGCGAAACCGCTGAAGATCGGGCATTCATGGGGTAACTCCTGCCATTGCGGCAATAAACTTCGCTTCGGAAAATGCTCCGCGACCAATCTGAGGCCCGGGACTGCCATTCACGAAGGGGATGACGCGGTCTGCCACGTCAGCGATTTCCAGAAGATCGGACGATGTGACGAGGATAGCGACACCCTTGTCGGCAAGCCTGCGCATCTGTGCATGAATTTCGCGCTTGGCGCCGATATCGACACCTTCGGTTGGCTCGATGAAGATCATCAGACGGTAGTGATCATCAGCGCCATAAAGCCACTTACCGATTGAAACTTTTTGTTTGTTGCCGCCGCTCAGGTCCTTCACGAACTGGCTGCGTGAATGTGCTTTGACGTTCATAAGCTGCATTGTTCGGTCGGCTTCATTTGCCTCGCGACGCATGGACAATATGCCTGTGCCACCAAACGCCGCGTGAGACGGATGCACCATTGCGAGGTTTTCGCGAACGTCCCAATCGCCGATCAACGAGTTCTCCATGCGGTGATCCGGCACAAGTGCCACACCTTTTTTCTGCATGGTTCGCGCATCGACTTTGCTGAGCACTTCGCCTTGAAAGCGGCATGTTCCGGAAGTCAGACCGCTCGCAGCATAAAGTGAACGGGCGAAACCGAAATGCCCTGCCCCCGTCAGACCGATAAGTCCGACGATCTCCCCCGCACGGATGATAAAATGATCGGCACTGACACCACCGGCCTGCCAGTCACTGACCTCCAGAACCACCGGTCCGAGGTTGCGGGTATTTTGAGTATCCTGTTCAGCTGCATCCTTGCCGCCTGAGCGCTGAAGCATCAGGTCGATCAATTGCGCTTCACTTGAATCGTCAGCCTGAAGCGTTGCGATATGCCTGCCATCCCGCAGAACGGTAATACGGTCGCTCAGCGCTTTGATTTCAGACAGGAAGTGGCTGATCAGGACAATACCAATGCCTTGTTGTGGCAAGGTTTTGATGATCTGCCAAAGGCTCTCTTTTTCGCGAGCAGGCAATGTTGCCGTCGGTTCGTCGAGAATGAGCAGCCGCACATTGCCGCGCAGTGCGCGGATAATTTCGATAATTTTCTGATCTGCCATCGGCAGCATATCGACCTGCTCATCAAGGTCGATGGAAACTTGAGGAAACCAGCGCTTCAGAAGTGCTTCTGCGCGGGCGACAAGCTTTTTCTTGTCGATGACGCCAAGTCCCATGCGTGGTTCATCGCCAAGCAGAATGTTCTGTGCGCCCGTCAGGCCGGGAACGAGGCTGCCTTCCTGAGAGACATGCGCAATGCCTTTGCGTAGCGCGTCACCGGCACTGCTAAGCTTCACCTCTGCCCCATCGATGGTGATATTGCCAGAAGTCGGGCTTTTGCTGCCGCCAAGGATGCTGACCAACGTGGTCTTCCCGGCGCCATTTTCTCCGATCAAGCCATGCACCTCATCAAACCGGAATTCTGCGCTGACCTGATCGAGTGCCAGCGTACCGGGATAGGACATGACGATCTGCGAAAGGCTCACGGCCATCGAAGAACTCCCGTGGATTAAATTTCGAGTTTAAGAAAAAGAGGCCGGAACGCGGAACGAACACGTCCCGGCCAGTTGCAGGCATGGGTGCCTATTTCTTCGGGAGGAAGTCCTTGCAGTTCTGCTTTGTTACGAGCGGCGCATCGAGATAGACGGTTTTAGAAGGAATGACCGTTGCGGCATCTTCCTTCTTGACCACAATGCTTTCGATCCATTCTCCGGTTTGAGCACCCATCTTTTCAAAAGGCTGGGAAACCGTTGCAATCATCAGGCTGTCTGGCTTGCAGACTTCCTCGATTGCCTGCGGATGACCGTCAATACCGATGACTTTCACATTCTTAAGGCCGGCCGCTGTAAGCGAATTGATAGCGGCCTGTGCCGGTTCATCCCACGGCGCCCATACGGCGTTGATCTCTTCACCAAAGCGCGAAGCATAGTCCTGCATGGTGCTGGTGGTATCTTCGAAGAAGGCCGTGTAGTCGATATTGTGTTCGGCGATGACCTTAATTTCAGGATATTCCTTCAGCACCGTCGCCATAACATCGCCCCGTTTGCGGGTGCCGTGATGCTCTGCCATACGCAGGAAAATAAGATTGCCTTTTCCGCTCATCTCGTTGAGCAGATAAGGAGACACTGAGGCGGACATGGCCCAGTTGTTGGTTGTCACATCAACAAGCACGCCATCTACCTGACCGCTATCGATTGCAAAAACCGGAATTTTAGCGGCAACGGCAGCGTCAATAGCTGCGCGTGATGCACGCAGATCCGACATGCTGACGATGATGGCATCCACACCACGCGATGCAGCGTCCTGAATATTGGAGGCCGTGCGCTCGCCAGAGCCACCACTGTCAAGAACACTGATGTTCCAATCCTTGGCTGTTTCCTTGAGCCATGCATCAAAGCCCGCCTTCGCACGCTGTTCAGATTGCGCAGCAGCATTGGAATGAACCCAGGCAACATTCGTCGCTGATGCACTTGCCGTACCCATCAGCACGGCTAAAGCTGCAACTGCGATAGATTTCTTGAAAAATCCCGATCCCATTTTTTCCTCCCAGAAGCGGCGTGGTTGGCTCCACTATCCAGCTTCAAATTGTTAAACTTCCGCACCAAGGGTCAACAATGTCATCATGTTTGATGTCGCATCTGACCCAGACGCTTTCAGCGAAAGCCACGCACGCCCCGCGTTGCCCTCCTGCTCCTCCAAAACTGTCGCAACGCAGTCGTCAGACTCTGCTCCTCCAGAGAAAGACGTCCTCATCCCGCGATCACTTCAGTCCCGCATTCCAATTGACCCGGTCGCTCTTTCGCGCTCTTGTCCCTCGGAATATTTGATATTAAGCGTCGACAAATTACAAATGTCAAATAGAAATACATTTGTAATTTCGAAGCGGCTATTTGAGTGAGGGACCAATGAGTGAATCTGAAGACGGCCTGATGGTGCGCGTGGCGTGGCTCTATTACGTTGGAGGATTCAACCAGGAGGCGACCGCATCCAGACTGGGGCTAACACGGGCACGCGTGAACAAGATACTGGGTGAAGCCCGCGAAAGTGGCCTTGTCAGCATTTCAATCGATCACCAGAATGCGGGTACATTGCCAGTCGAAAACGAACTGATGCAGCGCTATGGATTGAATTTTTGTGTGTCTACGCCGCCATTTGGCTTCGACGCTGCAGACGACACAGCGTCGGAAATCCGCAAACAGGTTTCGTTCAGAGCTGTTGGTGTTGCAGCTGCTACTTACCTTAAAAATTTTCTGGCAGACAATCAGGAGGCGACCGTCGGCACAGGTTGGGGACGAACCATTGAACAGATGACACTGCAACTAGCAGGTGTGCGCGCGCCACAAGCGCGGTTCATTTCGGTCATGGGGTCACTGACGGCAAACTCGGCTTACAATCCATTTGAGGTTGTGCACATGTTAGCCCGCCGCACAGGTGGGCAAGGCTTTTTCCTGCCAGTTCCCTTCATCGCCGATTCTGCGGAAGATCGAAAAGTGCTGATCTCCCAACGTTCCGTTGCCCGGGCATTGGAAATCGCTCGTACCGTGTCTGTGTGTTTCATCAGTGCAGGTGAGTTGACCGAAGATTCACTGCTGCGCCGTCAGAACATGCTCAGCAAATCCGAACTTGAAAGCCTGCGCGCGGCCGGCGCGATTGGTGACACTAACGGTATCTTCTTTGACCGGGAAGGACGCCAGATCGATCATGAAATGAACCAGCGCACCATAGCACTAGGTTTTGAAGAATTACAGAAAGTTCAGGTTGTCCTGCTCATCGCCGGTCAGGAAAAGGCAGCGGCAGCAAAAGCGCTGTTAAAAAGTGGCATCGTCAACGGTCTCATTATAGATGGCGATGCTGCCGATGCGCTTTTGGCGCTCTCATAAGCCATGCTGGGGGCTATGCGCCGATACATGAGAATTCCGCTATCGGCGCAACATTGCAAGTCAATCGAACTCTTTTTTGATTTTATCGTGAGCCATAACGGCATCACGAAAGCGGCCAATAGAGAAATCGCCGACTGGTGTCTCTGAACCTCCATGCAGGATCATCTCGGCCAGAACTGCACCCACACCCGGCGCAATCTGGAACCCATGCCCACAACAGCCAAAGGCATGAAACAGCCCTTGCGTTGTAGCGCTTGGACCGATGATCGGGATCATGTCCGGCAGATAGCCTTCCATGCCTGACCATACCCGGATGACCTGCGCATCGCTCAGCACTGGTGCAACTTCTGCGAGGCTCCGCATTCCAGCAAGAGTTTTCAGTGGCGGCACCACAGTGCGTTGATGCCTGAGATCACTGGCCGTGCGCGGATAACCGGCAACAATGACATTGCCGCGTGCAATCTGCCGAAAAATCACATTTCCAGCCACAGCCTGTATCGATGGTCGAATAAAATAAGGCAGAGGCTCGGTCACAAACTGCGGAGGTCCGGCGGAAAAAAGCGGTGTCTCCTCATCAAATTGCTGCGCAAAGGCACCGCCCCAGGCACCGGCTGCATTGACAATCTGGGCTGATCTGAACGTGCCGTGCGATCGAGTTTCAGCAACAAACCCGTTATGCGTTGTCTTTGCGCTCAAGACTTCGCAATTCTCAATGAGTTCGGCTCCATGTGCTTTTGCCGCACGCATAACTGCTGGTGTAGCAAGGCGGGGATTGGCCGTTGCATCGCGGGCTGAATAAGTGCCTGCGACAATCTTAGCGCTCAGATAAGGGTAACGCCTGCGTATTTCTGCGCCGTCCAGGTCCTCTATCTCCAGGCCAAACTGACGGGAAGTGCTGGCGTACGCTTCAAGTTTGGCCGTCTCCTCATCATTATAAGCGAGATAAATGTGACCGGAGCGATCAAACTCACACCGATCACCGACGAGCTGATCGAGTTGTTCCCATAATTCCTGCGAACGCATGGACAGTGGATATTGCCGCACATCGCGCCCCTGCAAACGCAAATTGCCGAAATTGGCACCGCTCGACTGCGCTCCCACATACCCCTTTTCGAGAACCGTCACACGATGTCCGGCTCGCGCCAGAAAAAGGGCTGTAAACGCGCCATTCAATCCGCCGCCTATGATCAGCGTTTGTGTTTCTCTTACCGATGTCATGAATAAACAACCCGCACAGCACCAACATTCAGCGGTTTGACCGGAGCTTGCGCACGCAACCGTCCGACATCCTCAATCGAACGTCCACTTGCGTGCGACGTAATTTCTGCAAGTGCGAGAGCGCAGAAGCGTCCCTGACAACGCCCCATGCCGCAGCGTGTAATGGCTTTCACCCGGTTCACTTCAACAGGGCCAACTTCTTTGGCTATGCTCTGCCTGATTTCGCCAGCTGAAACGCCTTCGCAGCGGCAAACGATGGTCTCATCGCTGATTGCAGACACATTATCGACGGGCCAGCGGAATATCCTGGCAAGATTGCGCTGGAAAGCCCGATACTGGCCCACGGCATCACTGGTTCGGCATTTTGCTTGTTGCAATTCGGCCCTCGCGACTTGCGGCATCATCACGCTTGCATCAACGGCAATGTCTTCAATCATCGCAAGCGCTGCCAGCTTTCCGCTTTGAATTGCACAATCGGCCCCACCGATTGAAGCGCCATCGCCCGCCAGATAAACCCCTTCAGCGCCGCGACCATCCCGATCAGTCACAGGCAACCACTGACGGAAATCACTATCAAACTGAAATTGGCAACCAGCGAGTTCTGCAAGCTGGGTTTCGGCACGGAGCCCATATCCCAGAGCAACTGCATCACAATCGAGCGTCTGGATGCGACCTTTCCGATCACGGAAGACAAGGCTTTCAACGTGAGTTTCGCCTTGAACCTCTTCGAGCACCACACCACTATGAATTGGAATTCCCGCACTCTTCAACTCGGCCATATAGCGCGCACCTTGCCACGCCGTTCTGAAGCTGTGTCGCAGGCCGGGCAAGGCGCTGAGTTTCGCGCGAAACGGTGTCGTATCCAGCACCACAATGTTTTTTGCGCCCAGCCGATGATACTGTAACGCGGCCAGCAGCAAAAGCGGCGAGCTGCCTGCAAACACCACCTTTCGGCCGATGAAACTGCCCTGATCTTTTAAGGCAACCTGCGACCCACCGAGCGAATAAACTCCCGGCAGGGTCCAGCCCTTAAACGGCATGATCTTGTCAGTTGCACCAGTCGCAATAATGACGTGCGAATAAGGTAGCTCATCCACTTCGCCAGCGCTTTCTACGAAGGCCGTACCTTCATAAAGCGACCAGACGGTTGTCCGCGGGCGGTAATCAATTTGGCCGATCAGCGCATCGGCATTCCCATGAAAATTCCGATACTTCGCTTCTTCATTCCTGTATAATTTTCGAGGTTCAAAACCCATCTGCGGGTTGAGCCGGCGCAGGCCCTGTCCGCCAGGAAACGCAGCCTCACTGAGCATAACAGGCTTCACAACCTGCCCTGTCAGGTGTTCAATCAACTTCGCATTATCGACAATCGTTTGGGCCGCGCTGACGCCCGCAGGACCTGATCCGATGATAAGTGGATGGATCATGACTGGCCCCAGGCTTCAAAACGGCTCAGCAAGTTCATGCCCTGATGTAAGGCGGTTGAGCACGAACGAAGACGTTTTCCCTCTGAGGTCCACACCCAGCAATCCTGACAGGCGGCCATAAAGCAAAATCCCGCACGCGGCATTCCGTCAAATTCCGAATAGCGCAACACATGGCCGCTGTGCAGAAGAGCCGCAAGAACCGACTGCCCCTCAAATCCCTGAAATTCAACGCCGTCAAAAGTAAAAGTCAGAGGTTTACCCGTCGGCGCTACCGCGGCAACGAGCTGCCCTTTTGCAGGCGTGGCATTCATCAGATTTTCCCACTTGATTATTGCAATGCAATATTTGTTATTTTTATACAAACATTCCGTATGGCAACAATCCTGTCAACGGTGTTTTTAAAAACTGCGACAGAGTGGGCTATCGTCTGGTGCTACGACTTCAGCTGCGGTGATGATTCACGCCTTTGAAATGGTTCGTGACGCCGCAATCACGTAAGGACTGAAACGCGAAACAATATCCTCTCGTGAATACCGCGCCAGCGATGCTGCGATGTTGATTGCAGCAATGGGCCGCCCGTTCGGTCCGGCAATCGCGGAGGCAATCGACCCGTCGCCGTGATAGACCTGCTCGAAAGCCGTGGCATAACCGTCTTCGCGAAAGCGACGAATATTATCCATGATCACTTTCGGATCGATTATCGTATTGGCGTTGAAGCTACGGAAATGCGTCTGATCGAGAATCGCCTGCGCTTCGTCTTCGGGTAAGCGCGAGAGAATCGCCAGTCCTGGAGCTGTGCAATAGGAAGGCATTCGTGTGCCGATGATAACGTCGGTATTCAGCACATGACGGCTCAGAAACCGCGACACAAATACAATCTCGGTCCCGTCGGGTACTGTAAGATTGATCGTTTCTTCAGTTTCCTTGCTCAGATGCTGCAAATAGGGCATCGCACGATCAATCAACTTGTTCGCCCGAACATAGTGAAAGCCCAGATCCAGCGTCTTTGCCGTCAACTCGAACTGGCGCGTAACTGGGTCTTTCGCGAGGAATCCGAGCTTCATCAGCGTATGCGTAAAGCGCTGCGCCGCACTCATATCGAGGTCGGTCAGGCTAACGATCTGGGAGAGGCTGAGCGTCGACTGATCCGAGTTGAAAGCCCCCAGAACGCGGAAAGCCTTTTCCACAGACCGCACCATAAGCGCGTCACCACGACCAGAGTTCTCGCCGCTCACATCTGCTGAATCTTCCGGCGATTTCGATTGCTTTTCTTTTGTCAAATCCACTGGTTCTTTCATTGCCACGCCCTGATCCGAGAGCGATTTCCCGCCTATCTATACACAAACAAACTAGTGGATTGAATTTGACGTTTGAATCCCGACGGAAACACCTGCTGCTTCAAACGTCAAATTCGCAAAATCCACTAAATTCATACTGTTGCTAGTGGTCTTTTGATTCCGACATTTGCCGACGCTTGTATCCGAGTGATGCAAATGTCGGAATCAGACCACTAGCCTTGAAACTGCTGCGCCTTGTCCCCGCTTCGTGATGCCATTTCCATAAATTACTAAAACAGCCTTGACAAACTGCAATTACAAAATTCAAAATACAATAACAGTTATTGCATTACAATAGTCAATGGGAACACATAGATGTCTGAGTTCATCCTCACCTCACTTAAAAATTCGGTACTCACGATTACGTTGAACCGACCAGAAGTGATGAATGCGTGGAACGCTGCGATGCGCAATCAGCTGATCGAAGCCTTTCAGGCCGCAGAAGAAAATACGGCTGTGAAGGCTGTAATTCTGACCGGAGCTGGAGATCGCGCCTTCGGTGCTGGCCAGGATCTGAACGAAACCAAGACATTCGATGCCGACCGCGCTGAAGTGTGGATCGGAGAGTGGGAAAAGCTCTACACACGGATCAGAACTCTATCCAAGCCGATCATCGCAGCACTCAACGGTGTTGCCGCCGGTTCTGCATTTCAGGTCGCTCTTCTTTGCGATATCCGCATTGCTCATGCGGACGTTCGCATCGGCCAGCCGGAAATCAATTCCGGCATTCCGACAACCACTGGTTCGTGGATCATGCGTGAAATGATCGGGTTCGCCCGTACGGTGGATCTGGTTCTCACGGGTCGTTTGCTCGATTCAAACGAAGCGCATCAGATTGGCCTCATCAACACCATCGTTCCACAGGATCAGGTTCATGCTGCTGCGCAGGCACTGGGCGAAGAACTAGCCGGCAAGCCGCCTGTCGCAATGCGTCTTAACCGTCAGCGTTTCTATGAAATGACCGAACCGAGCCTGCAGGATGCGCTTTCCGCAGGCGTACGTATTCAGCGCGAAGCTTACGCAACAGGCGAACCTGCCCGCATGATGGAAGCATTTTTTGCTGCCCGTCAGGCCCGCAAGGCATCCTGATTTTTAACTGTATCAAAGGCTGCGGGATGTGGCGAAGGCTATATCCCGCACTTATAAGATCGGCACACCGATCAGAATTAAAACTGCTTAGGCAGGGGAACCCCTTCAGAACACCAGAACGTTTTGAAAGAATAATAAAGGGAGCATCATGACTACGAAATCACCATTCACGCTGACCCGCCGCACTTTGCTTGCAGGCGCCACCGCAGTACTTGCAACACCCGCTATTCTCCGCCCTGCTTACGCTCAGACAACACTGACGCTGGCTGATCCGGGCGGCCCGTTTAACAGCGCTTTCCGCAAAGCATTTTATGATCCGTTTGAAAAAGAAACTGGCATCAAGATCGTTAATGTTGCTCGTGAAGCCGAGCCAACGGCACAATTCAAGTCCATCGTTGAAACGCAGAGCTACATCTGGGATTTGAGCACACTGACGCTTTCAGCGCGTAAAATCCTATCGGAATCCGGCCTGCTGGAACCGACTGGCATTACCAAGGATCAGGTGCCGGACATTATGCCAGAAGCCGTCTTCGACGATTTTCTGGGCATCACGATCTATTGCCACATCTTTGCGACCCGCACGGACCTGTTGAAAGATAATATTCCGCAAAGCTGGACCGACTACTGGAATGTTGAAAAATTCCCCGGACGCCGTTCCTTGCGCAAGAACCCAATTGACACACTTGAGCAGGCACTGCTTGCCGATGGGGTTCCGCTCGCAGAGCTTTATCCGCTGGACGTTGATCGCGCCTTTGCCAGCCTTGACAAGATCAAGGATCACATCTCGGTCTGGTGGACAGGCGGCGCACAGTCTACACAGCTGCTGCAGAGTGGCGAAGTTGCAATGATCAGCGGCTGGAACGCTCGTCTGCAATCGGCGATCGACGGCAATGTACCAGCAGAAATTCACTGGGATCAGGGGCTTTACTCGATCGAAGGATGGGCCATTCCAAAAGGAAATCCGCGCGCGGATCAGGCCCGCGAGTTCATCAGGTTCTGTTCCCGCGCAGAACAGCAGGCTCTGTTTACCGAAGAGCTCGCTTACGGACCCACCAACAAGAAGGCTTACGACTTCATCCCGGCTGAGCGCGCGAGAATTCTGCCTACTGCTCCACAGAACATCAGCAAAATGCGCCTTGCGGATGAAGACTGGTGGAGCGCCAACCGCGCCGAAATGACCGAGCGGTTCAATAGCTGGCTGCTGTTTTAAGACTGGCTTACATACGCTTCCAGACAAACACACTGCCCTGCTTTCACGCCAAACGTGGAAGCAGCCCGCAAAATGTTTGTCTGCATCCTCCCCGACGACCATTACACTAATTTGCGCTGCTATCAGCGTATCAGGGTTCCCACATGAATGCAGAAACACCACAAGAAAACCCGAAGATGCTGATTAAGGGACTGGGCAAAGAGTATGGCAGTGTCACTGCTCTCGAACCCAGCAACCTGACCGTCCACACTGGTGAGTTCGTCACCCTTCTCGGGCCTTCCGGTTCGGGGAAAACGACACTTTTGCAGATGATCTCCGGGCTGGTGGAACCTACCCACGGCCAGCTGTGGGTTGATGGGAAAAACTACACCCACACGGCGGTGAACAAACGCGACATGGGTTTGGTGTTTCAGCATTATGCGCTGTTTCCACACATGACGGTCAGTGAGAACATTGCCTTTCCGCTGAAAATGCGTGGTACGAACTCAAAGGAAGTCAGCGCTCGTGTTTCGGAAACACTGGCCAAGGTGCAGCTCGAAAAATTTGCGTCACGCTTTCCACGTGAGCTTTCAGGTGGACAACAGCAGCGCGTGGCTCTCGCCCGTTGCTTTGTCTATCGCCCGCAAATCATTTTGATGGACGAACCGCTTGGTGCATTGGACAAGAACCTGCGCGAGCATATGCAGTTTGAAATCAAGCGCCTGCATCGCGAGTTTGGCACCACTGTCATCTACGTAACCCACGACCAGGAAGAGGCGCTCGTTCTGTCTGATCGCATCTGCCTGATGAACCATGCCAGGATCGAACAGCTTGGTACACCTAGACAGATTTACAGCGAGCCGGACACCGTGTTTGCGGCAAAGTTTATCGGGATGTCCAATATTCTTGGCGGTAAAATTGCTGGACTGTCCGGCGATCACGCCCTTGTTGATACTCAACAAGGCCAATTCCCGGTTCTCAACAAGCACAAGCTTCCAGTGGGCAGCGATGCGCATATCGTACTGCGCCCTGAACAGATGAAACAGGGCCTCAACGAAAGCGCGAATGTCAGCACCATCACCGGAACTGTTTCCGAAGTCATCTATGTCGGTTCCGATACGCGCCTTCTAGTCACGCTGAAGGACGGCGAGACAATAATCGTCCTTCATGATGGCGTAAGCACCATGCCCTCTGCAGGTGATCCGATCACCTATCACTGGCACAATCAGCAAGCGGTGTTGGTGGCATGAATACAGCAACAAACCCGTCCCGCCTGCCCGCCTTTATGAAATCAGGCCCATTCAAATTCGGTCCTTTATGGCTGGCGCTTCCGGCTATCGCCTTTCTATGCATCTTCTTTCTCGTGCCCGTGTTCCGGCTTCTCGCGCTGAGTGTTCAGGACACCAGCGGAACCCTGACAACAGCTCATTATGCACGTCTGATCGACACGGAAGTGTATTGGCGCATTCTGAGCATCACATTTCGTATTGCTGCACTGACGGCCCTGTTTTCTCTATTGCTGGGATATCCGCTCGCTTATTGGCTGTCGGGCCTGAAAGAAAGCCGTCGCAACCAGATGCTTCTGCTGGTGCTCGTTCCCTTCTGGACAAGCTATCTCGTCAAGACATTCTCGTGGATGCTGCTGCTGGGCAATGATGGTATTCTGAACCGGCTCCTCAGCGGTGCCGGCATCATCGATACGCCACTACCATTGATGTATAACGAGTTCGGCGTGATCGTCGGTATGGTTCATGCCATGATGCCGCTGGCTGTCCTCACCATGATGCCAGTGATGGCTGGTATCGACCGCAGGCTCGGTCAGGCGGCAGGCACTCTTGGTGCCGGCAACTCACATCGGTTCTGGATGGTCTATTTCCCTCTGTCAATTCCGGGCATGGCGGCTGGTGGATTGCTCACCTTCATCACCTCGCTCGGCTTTTTTATCGTACCGGCATTTCTCGGCGGACGTCAGCAAACAATGCTGGCTCAGCTGATCATCGTTCAGGTGCAGGAACTGGTGAACTGGGCCTTTGCGGGCGTTCTCGCTACGATGCTTTTGGTCACAGCCCTGCTTGCCTGCTGGATTTATAATCACCTCTTCGGCCTGTCCTCGCTCTCGTCGGGTGCAGGCACACGTGACGCCTCGTCAGACGGCATTCTCCGCCGCTGGGGTCTTGTGTTTCTCGAAAAGCTTGCAAGCGTAACGGCAATTTTCAGCGATCATCTGCCATCGCGCATGCGTATACTTCCGGCCTATGTCACGGCAGTGGTGGTGTTTCTGATTGCACCGACATTGCTGGTTATCCCGATTGCATTCACGAGCTCCAACTTCCTTGAATTCCCACCTCCGGGCTACAGCCTCCGCTGGTTTGAGACCTATTTCAACTCACCGATCTGGACGTCAGCCACTGTGCGATCCTTCGGTGTCGCCTTCGTCACAGCCATTCTCGCAACGCTTATCGGTGGATTTGCAGCGCTTGCAGTTGCTCGTTCCCGCTCGCGCTGGAGTGGGCTGATCTTCGCTTTCATGCTGGCACCGATGATCGTTCCTCGCATCGTCATCGCCGTGGGCCTGTTCTATCTTTTCGCGCAGATTGGTTTGGTCGCGACCAACACAGGTCTGGTGATTGGTCACACGGTTCTGTCAATTCCTTTCACTTTCGTTGCGATTGCAGCCGTATTGAAGAGCTATGACTGGCGGCTTGATCAGGCGGCCTTGTCCCTGGGAGCCGGTCGCTTCCAGACATTGCGGCTTATCACCGTCCCACTGATCAGCGGTGGCATCGTCTCAGCATTTCTGTTCGCCTTCGTCACATCATTTGACGAACTGACCATTGCGATCTTCGTAAGTGGTGGACTGAAATCAACGCTGCCGAAACAGATGTGGGACGATATGATCCTGCAACTCAACCCGACGCTGGCAGCCGTTTCCGTTGTGGTGCTGACCATCGTGACCGTCGTCCTGCTATTGGCAGACAAGTTCAAGCGGAGCTGATCCAGGCAAGCTTCTGACCAGACACTCACCATTTCCTCCCGATTGCTGGCCTGACTGACAGGCCAGCAATGTGAGATAGGCTCATCCAAATTTACAGGTTTAAACACCATGCCGACCTCCCACACCTTCATCGATCTATTGCTGGAAAAGGCTGCAAACACACCTGATAAGCTGTTTGCCCGGCACCCCACAGGCGATATCAGCTTTGCGAGATTGGAGAACGCATCTGCGATACACGCGCAAAAGCTACGCGAAAACGGCATCGGCCCAAAAGATCGCGTTGCTGTCATGATGCGCAACAGCCCCGCAGCGCTGGCAGTCATTTATGCGGTTACGCGTTCCGGCGCGACATGGATTCCTGTCAACACTGCGCTCAAAGGTGCGGGGCTTGAATATATAATAAGCCATAGCCAACCGGCACTGATTGTTGCGGACAACGAATATTGCTCGGTCATTGCCGATTGCGGCGCAGCACAATTGCCCGCCATTATCGAAATCGACAGCCCGGCAATGCCAGCATATGAAGCAAGCGTGCAGTTTGAAGCGGTTCTCCCCACTGCCGACGATATTGCAGCGATCATGTATACATCCGGCACAACCGGTCCGGCAAAAGGCGTACTGGTGACACATCGGATGTTGCGTCTCGCGGCAGAAGCCGTTGCAGTTTGTTCGGATGCCAAGGACGATGACGACTTTTATATGTGGGAGCCATTCTTCCATATTGGCGGCGCGCAGGTGTTGCTTCTGCCGCTTGTACGCAACGTCACCCTCACCATTTCTGATCGTTTCAGCGCCAGTCGCTTCTGGGATGAACTGCGACAGGCAGGCTCAACCCATATCCACCATCTCGGCGGCATCATCCAGATTCTCCTAAAGCAACCACCGTCGGAAAAAGATCATGATCACAACGTGCGCATTGCATGGGGCGGTGGTTGCGCGACGGAAGTCTGGCGGGCTTTTGAAGAACGTTTCGGCATTCAAATCCGCGAATGTTACGGCATGACGGAGGCATCAAGCCTCACCACCTTCAATGATAGCGGTATCGTCGGATCTGTAGGCCGCCCTGTGCCTTGGTTCACCGTCAAACTCGTCGATGAACATGGCGCTGTCGTTACAGAGGGAAAAGGCGAGATCGTCGTAACCACCTCAATCGAAGGCGCTATTTTCCCCGGTTATTATCGCAATCCGGAAGCCACTTCCAAAGCTTTACGTGCAGATGGTTTTTTCACAGGCGATCTGGGGTCATGGGGCGAAGACAGCAATCTCTTCTTCCATGGCCGCATGACGGACAGCGTACGCTGCAAAGGCGAAAATGTTTCGGCCTGGGAAGTTGAGCATGTCGCTGCGGATCATCCCGATGTGGAGGATTGCGCAATGATCGGTGTTGCAGCCGAGATTGGCGAGCAGGACATCAAGCTTTTCGTACAACCCAAAATCGGCAGTGCACCCAAAGCTGGTGCCCTGAACGACTGGCTGAAAAGCCGTCTCGCCCACTATCAGCTGCCGCGTTACATCGCGTTTGTCGATACGTTTGAACGCACACCAAGCCAGCGCATCATGAAGCACAAGCTGCCCAAGTCCCATGATGATTGCTGGGACCGGCTTAATCAAGAATAAGGAGGAACAAGCCCATGACTTCAGTCGAAAACAACCCGAAGACTGACATTCTTATTTCCGGTACAGGTGCCTTTTCCGGTCGCATTGCGCTTGATCTTGCAGCCACCTCTGATGAGGCTTTGCATGTGGTGATTGCTGGCCGCAACCGCGATCGTCTCAGCTGGCTGAAAACTGCGTGTAATGCGCGTGCTTCCATGTTCAGCAAACCAATCACTTTCGACACCTATGAAATCGATCTGGTGAAAGCAGGCGCAACCGATCAGCTGATTGCAGACACAAAGCCAACCATAGCTGTGCAGGGCGCATCGATACAAACTTCCAGCGTCATTTCGGATACCGGCAACCAATGGACTGCCTTGGTCGCTGAAGGTGGCCTTTCAGCCACCGCGGTGTTTCAAGCGCTTATTTCAAGCCGTATGGCGCGATCGATCAGCAAGCTTTCGCCTGAAACTGCGCTCATCAATTGTGGCTTTCCAGACGTTGTGAACGGCATGATTACGGCGATGGGTTATAAAGTGCTGAGCGGTACCGGCAATGTCGCCATTCTCTCCAATGTCTTTGCTGGCGCTAAAGGCATCACAGATCAAAAACGCATGCAGGTCATTGCGCATTATCAAAACCTGGCCGCGTGGCGCAGACCAGCGTCAGAACGTGCCGGCATGCGCGCTTGCAGGGTGTTTATAGATGGCAAGGAAATCGCAGAGGTCTTCAAGGAGTTTGAAGATGTGAAGCTGACAACCGAACCGGCAATCGAAATTTCAGGTGCAAGCGGCGTCACGCTGATGGCTGCTTATGCGGCCAACAAATCATGGACAGGCCATGTCCCGGGACCAAATGGTTTACCGGGTGGATATCCTGTTAAACTGGAAAACAGAGCACTGCATCTCAACCTGCCCGAAAGTGTCAGTGAGCAGGAAGCAATTGACTGGAACTCGTCTTTTGAAGAGGAAAAAGGGCTGATTATCAAGGGTGGTCGTGCAGAATATACCGGCGCTCTGAAAGCAGCCCTTGCACGGCATGGCTTCCGCTATGCGAATGGCTTCGATATCGCTGATCTGGAGGAAGTTTGCGCGGATATGCTGAAATTGCGCGATACACTCAGCCTACAAAGCTGCTGAATCTTGAACAGCATTGAAAGCACCTGATCCTGCCAAAGCCAGTGTCATGTGCTTTCATCGCACCAATAATCCACGCAGGATCGTATCAGTAATCGTCTTTGCAGCCAGATCATAATCGGATTCTTTGAGCTGACTGATATCCAGCGCGTCACACGCCAGCGCTTCAAATTCGACATAAAACTGCGTTGCAGACCAAAGAAGAATGAACAAATGACGCGCATCCACAGGCTCGATTTTGCCTGCAGCAGCCCATATTTCAATGACGCCCGCCTTTTCGGAAGTAACTCGTCGCATGTGTTCCCGGGCTTCAACCGAGAGATGCTCGGCACCCTGTAAAATCTCGTTGGCAAAGAGGCGCGTCTCAGCCGCATTCTGCCATGCATGACTAAGCTTTGCACGAACATAGGCCGCTATTGCATCAGCAGGCTCACGATCAACCGAGATATGCCGAAACGCATCGTCCCAACTGTGAATCAGCCTGTCGATTGCAGCGTTGTAAATCTCTTCCTTAGACGAAAAATAATAATAGACATTGCCTTTCGGTAGACCCGAAGCTTTCGCAATTTCAACGATGCGTGCTCCATCAAGACCCTTGCGAGAAAAAATCTCAACAGCAGCGGTTAGGATCTTGAGTATGTTGCGTGCTCTGATCGGCTCATCCGAGGCGGCCTGGTTTGCAGGCTCCATTTCAACCGATCTGCTTTGCTCTGCCATTGGTTATCCCATTATTTTTAAACATCTTTTCCCGGATCATTTGTTCCGGACATCAATGCGCATTCATCTACAGGCCTGCCAAAACAACTGTATGAGGCCTTGAGAATCGAAACACCAATAAAAAAGAAGTTGACAATATGGTCAACTTCTTTTCATAAAAAGCTGACAAAACGGTCAGGTTCCTGAAAACCACCTGATGACCGCCACCTTGGGGAGGGTGCAAATGGCTATGCTGTTACGGGCTGCAATGGAGGAGTTTCTGTCAGATTGGTCAGCCGATCTGAAGGAGCCATGGCGCGATCTGCTCGGACATGTTGCGCTCGATTTCGAAGGAATCGCGTCGGAACTGGAACTCGAAGTCTGGGAACCGATCTTTCCCGTTCGTCGTGGAAAACATTTCCCCGGCATGCCTGTCGGAACCCATTGCTTGCGCGCTTTCGACGGGATTTCTCCAGACGACGTGACTTGCGTGGTTCTTGGTCAGGACCCCTATCCTGAGCCGGGCTTTGCTACCGGACGCGCTTTTGAAGCGGGAAACCTTGCGGGTTGGAACGAACTCAACAAGATGTTTTCCAAAAGCATTCGCGCCTACACGCAGCAGATCGTCGCCGCACGCACGGGTGATCTGTCTTATGCGCGTGATTTCAGCGACTGGCCAAAAACACTGGCTGCGATAGAAAATGGCGCGGTAGCGCTCGAACATCCATCCGATATAGCCGATCGCTGGGTGTCCGAAGGAGCCCTGCTCCTCAATGCTTCACTCACACTCACGCGCTTCAAAGTCGACATCGACCCTCATCAATCGCAAGGTCACCTCGTTCTTTGGAGGCCTTTGATCGTGGAAACATTGCGAACCCTTGCATCACGCGGAAAGCCGCTGGTGTTTCTGGGGTTTGGCGATGCAGCCGCACAGGCACTCGCACTGGCAGGTATTGACGAAACGGTTGGCGGACATCTGCGCTGCGTTCTGCGCGATCATCCTGCACGCGCTGACGAAGTACTCGCCCGTCCCAATCCATTCATACTTTGTAACGATTTTCTGGAGGAGATGGGCGCTCAACCCATCGCTTGGTAACATGGCCGCAACGAAGACATTCGATTACATCATCATCGGTGCAGGTTCAGCTGGCTGTGTTCTCGCCAACCGCCTTTCCGCCGATCCAGCCAACAAAGTGCTGTTGCTGGAGGCCGGAGGACAGGACCTCAACCCGTTGTTCCGGCTCCCCATGCTGATGGGAAAGCTGTTTCATTCGGGCATTTACAACTGGCACTATCACACAGAGCCGGAACCTCATCTTAATGATCGCTCACTTTATTGGCCACGTGGAAAAGTGCTTGGCGGCACCTCCACCATCAACGGCATGATTTATGTGCGCGGAAACCGTCACGACTATGATCGCTGGGCGCAAATGGGTGCAACCGGATGGTCATATGATGAGGTGCTTCCTGCCTTCCTGCGCTCTGAAACCCATGTGCAGCGCAAGGATGATTTCCACAACACCGAAGGCGAGCTGACCGTCTGCCGTGCCCGGGGCTGGAATGGTTTGCTCGACGTTTTCAACAAAGCAGGCGAACAGGCCGGTTATCCATTAAACGACGATTTCAACGGTGGAGAACAGGAAGGCTTCGGTCGGTACGACTTTACCATCACTAAGGGCAAGCGCTGTTCAGCAGCCTATGCGTTCCTGCGCCCGGCAAAAAAACGCCCTAACCTGACGATCATCACCCGCGCCCACACGAGACGTGTGCTGATCAAGAATGGCCGCGCCATCGGCGTCGAGTACAGCCGAAAAGGCAATGTCACCAAAGTCCACGCAAATCGTGAGGTCATCCTGTCAGCAGGCGTGGTCAACTCCCCGCAAATCCTCATGCTTTCGGGCATTGGCGCAGCCAACGAACTGGCCGAACACAACATCAAGGTCGTGCAGGACCTGCCCGGCGTTGGCAAGAACCTTCAGGACCATGTCGATTGTGTCATGGCTTATGAATGCCGCGAACCGGTCACTCTCTATTCCGATCTGCGCGCCGACAAACTGACATTATCAGTCATTCAGGGAATGTTGTTTGGGGAAGGTATCACCACGACCTTCCCTTATGAGGCAGGGGCTTTTGTCAAGTCACGCGCTGATCTTGCAGCACCCGATATCCAGCTGCATTTCATGCCTGCGCTTGAAAAGACCGCAAACCTGCATTTCCCGAATCCGTTCAAGAAAGAACGCGTAGAAGCCAATCATGGTTTCTCGTTGCGTGTTGGCCCGGTCAACCCGGAAAGTCGTGGCCAGATCAGTCTGCGTTCAGCCGATCCGATGGACCGCCCGCGCATCAATGCCAATTATCTGCAAACTGAGTTCGATATTCGCACGATGATCAACGCAATCCGTATGACGCGGGATGTCATCAAGCAGAAAGCTTTCGACAAATATCGTGGCAAGGAGCTCGCTCCCGGCCCGGCGGTCGAGACCGATGCGGAACTGACCAAATGGCTGCGCGCCAATGCCATGACAACGTTCCATCCGGTTGGCACCTGCAAGATGGGCAACGACCCGATGGCAGTCGTCGATGCGCAGCTTAAAGTTCATGGCATTGAAGGCCTGCGCGTTGCAGACGCTTCAATCATGCCAATCATTTCCAGCGGCAACACAAATGCTCCGGCGATCATGATCGGGGAGCGCGCTGCTGAATTCATTCTCAAGGAGGCCTCATAATGATCGTCGAGCATCGCACTTATACTTTCAAGCCCGGCACGGTCGACGGCTGGCTCAAAAAATATGAAACCGAGGGCTTGCCGATCCAGAAGCGGCACCTCAACACGTTTCTCGGCCTCTATGTCAGCGAAATCGGGCATCTGCACCGGACCGTTCTGATGTGGCGCTATGACAGTCTCGCAGATCGTGAAACACGGCGTACTGCCATGTATGCCGATCCGGAATGGCAGACTTTTATCTCCGGTGTGTGGGCACTCGATGCAATCCAGACGCAGGACGTGATGATTATGAACCCGGCATCATTTTCGCCCGGCGCATAAAGCAGCCGGATGCAACAGTGCATCCGTAAAACCAAGGGCGGCGCATGAGCCGCCCCAATAAAAATTCGGGTACCGAACTTCCAGAGCAAGGAAATGGGAACATGACGAACAAAGATTCAAATCAAATCAATCTGCTGCGCCATTCCATCGACCGCAGAAGCTTTCTGAAAACGACGGCAGGTCTGGCGGCTTTCAGCATGACCAATGGCCTGCTGACAGCAGCATCCTATGCCGCGGGCGGTCTCGTTGCCCTTGTGCATACGCAGGCGGCAGGTGACGCGAGTGCTGTGGATTCCATGATCGCCAAGCTCAAGCAGCTTGCTGATGAACATGGCTTTCAATCACGCGCCGTCTATGCGCAGGACCCGGCAACCTACGAAACGATCTTCCGCACCCTGGGCGATGCAGGCGCTTCCGTGATCGTTTCAACGTTCAACGAAGTTGCGGAACCCTACAAGGCTTTGGCCCCATCCTATCCAAATACGAAATGGGTCCAGCTCTTCGCCGATCCTTTTGAGCCAGCAATTCCGAATGTCGTAACAGTCTCCTACGACTATTATCTCGGCTGCTATCTGTCGGGAATTTTTGCAGCGCGCTTAAGCAAATCCGGCAAGCTTGGCTTCATCGGCGGCGTATCCATTCCACCAATCAATGCCGATTATAATGCATTCAAGGCTGGTGCCTTGTCTGTGCGCCCGGATGCATCCGTGACGGTTGCTTTTGCAGGCTCATTCCAAGACCCGGCAAAGGGTCAGGAAATTGCGACGCAGATGTATTCAAGCGGCATCGACTTCATTCAGACGGACGCGGCGGCAACCGATTTCGGCATTATTGCTGCAGCGAAAGAAGGCGAAGGACGCCTCGTCAGCGTGCTCGACCCTGCACAGTTCCCACAAGGCCCGAAGAACGTGATTTCGATCGTCGGCCTCGATTTCGGCAACTCACTTTATAATGAAGTCACAAAGGCTCTCGGTAATGATTTTGCTGGCGGCATACATGAGCATACCGGCCTTGGAACGGGTGTGATCGACTTCATCCCATCACCGCTTTTCGCGGAACAGGGACCGGCAGATCTTGTCGCCAAGGCAAAAGAAGTTGAACCGGAAATAGCAGCGGCGCGCACAGCGATCCTAAACGGATCACTGAAAGTTCCGTTCAATACAACGCTCTGATTTCCGACTGGATCATGCTGCTATGAACAAGGCCAGCCCCCCCATATTTGAATGCCATGATGTGACCGTACGATATGGTTCCGTTGTTGCGCTCTCCGATGTCGGAGCCGTCTTCGAACGTGGCAAGATCCACGCCGTCGTTGGCCAGAACGGTGCCGGAAAAACGACCTTCGCCAGAGTTCTGGCTGGCCTCGTTCGTCCAGCATCGGGCGAACTGAAAATCGATGGCCGCCCACTTTTGGGCGGCAATGTGAAGGACGCCCGCCGTGCGGGTGTCGAGCTTGTGCATCAGAGTTTTGCGCTTCCACCATCCTTCACCGTTGCAGAGGCGATGCAATTCGGTGCAGAAGGTGGAGGTCTCTTTTCAAGAACTGGTCTGGAAAAGCGCTGGCAACCGCATCTCCACGCGCTTGATGTGAAGGTGAAAGCCAAACAGCGTATCCGTGATCTGCCGGTGGAAACCCAGCAAGGCGTTGAAATCGCACGCGCCCTTGTTTCGGACGCCAAGCTTCTCATCCTTGATGAACCAACCGCTGTTCTGTCCCCTGAAGGGGCAGACAAGTTGTTTGAACGTGTGCGTCGGCTTAAAGAACGCGGCGTGACCGTGATCCTTATCCTGCACAAGATCAGGGAAGTTCTGGCGATTGCCGACACCGTTACGGTTCTGCGCGGTGGAAAACTCGTTGACGGGCCGCTACCCTGTGAAGATATCAATGCCGATAAATTGGCCGAGCTGATCATTGGAGCTGCTGCTGCAAAAAACCTCAATGCAGACGATAAAGCCGCACTGACAGGCACAACAATCGTCACGCACCCTCATGAGGATATGGACGCTCAGGGCAGCGCGGCAATGCTCACTCCAATTCTGCGTATGACCAGAGTTTCAACGCGGCCCGATCCGGAAGGTCCGGCACTTGATCAGATCAACCTGAACATTCACCCCGGTGAGATCATCGGTGTGGCTGGCGTTGAAGGCAATGGACAGCGAACGCTGGTCCGCGCAATTGCAGCGATGGCTGATGTGACAGACGGCCACATTGCTATCGACAACACCGATCTGACCAGCGCACCTCTTGCTACCAGGAGAGCTGCCGGCCTGCGCATCATTCCTTTCGAACGTAATGTGGAAGGCCTGAGCCTGACCAGCTCGCTTTGGGAAAACTGGGCTGCTCGCAGCCTTCTTCAGAAGTCGCTGCTGTCAACAATCAGCCCGTCAGCCATCCGTAAACAATGCGACGCAGCACTCAAGGAATGGGATGTGCGCTATTCTGAAGTGGGCCAACGTGCAGGTTCGCTCTCTGGCGGCAATGCCCAAAAGGTTATCCTGTCTCGTGAAATGGATCAGGATGCGCGGCTCATTCTCGCAGCGCAGCCAACGCGTGGCCTGGACATTGGTGCGACCTCCTTCGTTTGGGATTCCATGCGCAAAGCACGGGCGCGCGGTTGCGGTTTGATGTTCATCTCATCTGATCTCGATGAAATCTTCGATATTTCTGACCGCGTGATCGTCATGCTTTCAGGACGCATCGTCGCCGAATTCCGACCACCTTATGACCTTGCAGCGGTTGGTGCCGCTATGACAGGAGTCCATCAATGATTGACCGGCTCGTTTCCGTTTTTCGCGCGCTGATCTTCATCCTGATCGGCCTCGCACTATGCGGCATCATCTTTCAGGCCGCGGGCTATTCAACCGGGCTGATGTTCCAGTCTATTGCGGAAGGCGCCTTCCTGCGGCCCGGCGCGCTGCAACAGGCTCTGCGATGGGGCCTGCCACTGTTCATCACAGCGGTTGGTGTCGCCGTGTCCTTTCGCGCTGGCTACTTCAATATCGGTGCGCAAGGGCAATTCTATATGGGTGCCATTGCAGCCGCATTCATGGCCGAATGGCTGAATGGTGCGCCTGCGCCAGTCCTCATAACCGGTTGTTTCCTTGCTGGCATGACCGGTGGCGCGTTATGGGCTCTCTGGCCCGGACTGCTGCGACTGAAATCCGGCGCTGATGAAGTCATCACCACCCTCATGGGAAATTTCATTGCGGGACTGTTTCTCCTTTATGTCACGGCGGGGCCTCTCAAAGACCCCTCCGGGACAGGACAGCAGGCATCGAGCCGCCCACTTGCGAGCGTCTACCGCATCAGCGACTCTCTCGGACTATCGCCCACCATCATTGCCATCGCCGTTATCGTTGGTCTGGCAATGTGGTTTCTGGTCAATCGAACGGCTTTCGGCGTGCTTTCGGGACTTGCGGGGCGCAACCCGACAATGGTGCAATGGCAGGGTGCGCGGACATGGCGTATCGGACTTGCCAGTTTCCTTTTGAGTGGTGCCCTTGCAGGTCTTGCAGGTACAATTGAATTCATGGGCCCCAACGGTCGTCTGACCGGCGGCTTCCTGCCGGGACATGGGTTTACGGCGATCCTTATCGCACTTGTGGCCAACTTTTCGGTTGTTGGAACCGCTTTCGTCGCCCTGTTTTTCGGTGGCCTCGCTTCAGCAGCTCTCTACATTCCGATCATGGCTGGCCTGCCTTCCTCGGCAATCGACATCATCAATGCAGCCATTGCTCTTTTCATCACAGCAAAATCCAGTGTCGTCGACCGGATAGCAAAACTCGGAGGACGGATATGGAAGACTTCGTAATCGCGATCCTGCGTTCAGGTACGCCACTGATTTATGTCACCCTTGCCGGCGTCATCGCTCAGCGAACCGGTATCTGGCATCTGGGGCTTGAAGGCCTGATGATTGCCGGTGCCTGCGCAACAATCATCGGCATTGTGCTCACGCAATCGATCTGGTTTGCGCTTTTGATTGCAATTGTCGTTTGTGTCATCGGATCGATCCTGTTCTGGTTTGTCGTCGAGAAACTGAAGGCAAACCAGATCATTGCAGGTCTCGGGCTCACAGGTTTGGGGCTTGGTGGAACAGCTCTCGCTGTCCAGTCTATTTTCGGGACACAGGCAGCCGTCAGTGCCCCGTTCGGTCTGCCACGCTTAGGTCCGGCCTTTGGCGCATATGGCTCACTTTCGATCCTCGTCCTGATGATGCCATTTGTCGTCCTCGCCATGTGGGTCGTCTTGCGGAGAACGCGCTTCGGCCTGCGTCTGGCAGCCGCTGGCGAGCATCCTTTTGCGGCACGCAGCGTTGGCGTCAATCCAGCTGTGATGCGCCTCGTTGCACTGATGATTGGCGGCATATTATGCGCACTCGCAGGCGCAGAGCTTGCAGCCGGTAGCCTTCAGATTTTTACACAGAACATGACTGCCGGTCGCGGCTTCATGGGCTTTGCAGCCGTAATATTCGGTGCGGGCCATCCGATTGGTGCAAGTCTGGCTGCCACGTTCTTCGCAGTCGTGGGTGCGCTCGGCATCAGGGCACAGCTCGCTTTCGGCGATCGTGTTCCGCATGATCTCCTGCTTGCGCTTCCTTATATCGCCACTGTTGTCGGCATCTGGGTCAGCACACAGTTACGCGGAGGCACAAAGGCTGCCAGCGGCTTCAGTGAATTGCGGGACCAGTAAAAGCAGTACGACGTAACATTTCAGGACGGATCGATGACCTTGAAGCAGAAGCAAACTATAATCAAAAACGCGACTGTCCTGACAATGTGCGCACAGCATGGAAGTCGCCCGTTTGAGGGCGACCTCCTGATTGAGAACGGTCGGATTTCGGCTATCGGGCAAAATCTCGCAGCCTCTCCCGATGCAACTGTGATTGATGGAAAAAACCGGCTCGTCATGCCGGGCCTTATCAACGCACACACGCATTCCAGCGAGACCTTCTTTCGTGGGCGCTATGAAGGCATGCCACTCGAAATATGGCTGCTGTATGCCTACCCGTTGCTGATGGGGCCGGTGATCGATGAAAGGCTGCTCTATCTTCGCAGCCTCCTCCTTGCGATGGAGTCATTGCGCAATGGTGTCACAACCATTTGTGACGATTTTTTCGATCCGCCTGCGCATGATCTCACGCGGCTGTCAGCGGTTTTCAAAGCCTATGAAGACGCTGGAATCCGAGCCAATGTGTCAAGCGCTGCGATGAATATCCATACGCTGGACGCACTGCCTTATGCCCGCGAAGTCATGCCGCCTGAATTACAGAAACAGCTCGATTTCGGACCGCCGATGTCAGCCAACGCCTATATGGACTATTGCCGGTCGGCTTTCTCGACACTGCATGGCACGGCTGGCCGTATCAATTTCATGCTGGCACCATCGGCACCGCAGCGCTGTACAGCGGAGTTACTTCAGGCATGTCACGAACTCGCGTTAAAAATGGGTGTTCCTTTGCATACCCATATTCTGGAGACAAAAACCCAGGCCGTCACTGGTCACGAACTCTATGGCAAAAGCCTGATCGCCTATATGCACGATCTGGGTGTTCTTACGCGTAACACCACTGTTGCCCATTCTGTCTGGGTCAGCGAGCAGGACATTGAACTCATGGGAGCGGCCAGATGCTCGGTCGCCCATAATGCGATTTCCAATCAGAAGCTCGGTGCGGGTATAGCGCCCATTCGCCAGCTGATGAATGCAGGCGCAACTGTCGGGCTTGGAACGGATGGTGTTTCTTCAAACGATACCGTGCGTATCTTTGACGTCATGCGTGTGGCGGGGCTCATTCACAGTGTATCCGGCCCTGATTACAAGGAATGGATTTTTGCCGACGATATCCTGAAAATGGCCACGATCGGCGGCGCGCATACTGCCATGCTTGAAAACGTCACCGGCTCCCTGGAAGTCGGCAAGGCCGCAGACCTATTGATCCTCGATCTCACCACACTCAGCTTTACCCCGCTCAATGATGTTGCGCGGCATCTGGTCTATGCAGAGAATGGTTCATCAATTGAGACTGTTATGGTCGCCGGTGAAATCGTCGTTCATCAGGGTCGGATGCGCTCAATTGATGAAGCGGCTATCCTTGCTGAAATCCGTGAACTTGTGCCGGCACACCTCGCCGAACACGCAAAACTGGAGCAACGCAACGCAGCGTTTCATTCGACCATGGCCGAAATTCATCGTCGCGCAACGTCAAAAGACATTGGCATGAACCGCTATGTGAGAGGCCCTGCCCAGTGAAGCGGCAGAGCATCTCCCGTTTAAGATGAAACGTTATGAATGCTCTATCTGTTTGTTTTTACGTATGTCTTTCTCCCAAGACCGGTTTACGCTTTTGGGAGACATACTCTAGAACGTCAGCTGAACCTTCATAGACTGGTTGCGGTCGCCAGCAATCTCAAAAGCTGAAAGAACGTCTTCAAGCGGATAGACGGAACTCAGAAGCGGCTTCACATCGACGGCTTTGCGGTTGATCATATCGACCGCAAGGCCGAACTCTTCGTGAAAACGGAAAGAGCCGCGCATATCGATCTCTTTCGAAACCACGATATTCTGTGGGATGGAGACATCGCCACCGAGACCGACCTGCACCAGAATGCCAAGTGGCTTCAGCACTTCCAATCCCGCCCGCATCGCACGCTCGTTACCAGAGGCTTCAAACATAATGTCGAAGTAGCCTTTGTTTGCCGCATAACTCGCCAACTGCTCGGGATGCTTGGCCACATTAATGGTCCGATCTGCGCCAACTTCCCTAACCTTTTTGAGCACTGGCTCCATCACGTCGGTCGCGACGATCTCGCGCGCACCATGGGCACGTGCAGCAATGATAATCAAAGCCCCAATTGGTCCGCAGCCGGTTACGAGCACTCGCTTATTCAGTAAGGAACCAGCACGCGCGACAGCATGGAGTGTCACAGCCAAAGGTTCGGCGAAGGCCGCCTCATGAACAGAGATGCCATCGGCGACTTTGTGGCATTGCCAGCTTTGTGCAACCAGCCTTTGACGAAAGGCACCCTGAATGTGCGGCATAGGCATCGCGCTGCCATAAAATCGCATATTAAGGCAGTGATTTTGCATGCCCCTGAGGCAATATTGACAGGCTTCGCAAGGCCTGCTTGGCGAGACGGCTACCTGATCGCCAGGAGCCAGTCCACTCACGCCAGTTCCCAGAGCCGTGATGGTTCCCGCCACTTCATGACCAAGTATCATCGGCTCGCGCAGACGAATGGCACCGATACCACCGTGATTATAATAATGAAGGTCGGAACCACAAATCCCACCTGCCTGAATGGCAACTTCGACCTGACCTGCGCTTACGGCTTCGGGTTCGCGCTCCTCAATTCTGAGGTCTTTAGCGGCGTGAATGACGACAGTTTTCATCCGGTCCTCCCTGATCTAACTTGCATATGTTATCGATAACATTTATGCAAGAACAATACTGTCAATGGCTGTTAAAGCATTTGAGTATCCGGGAGGAACCAATGACATTTCCGCTCTTCGATCTGACGGGCAAACTGGCCCTGATAACCGGCTCCAGCCAGGGGATTGGTCTGGCACTCGCCCAAGGGCTTGCCCAGCATGGTGCCGAGGTTGTCATCAACGGCCGTGATCAGACCAAAGTCGACACAGCAGTGAAAGACCTGAGAGCTGCAGGCCATAAGGCATATGCTTCCAATTTTGATGTCACTGACATTGAAGCGGTGAAGACAGGTGTAGCCGCGATTGAGCGCGAAATCGGACCTATTGAAATTCTCATCAACAATGCTGGCATGCAGTTTCGTGCGCCACTTGAAGACTTCCCAGACGACAAATGGCAGCAGTTGCTTGCAACCAATGTTTCCAGCGTTTTCTATGTCGGGCAGGCCGTAGCGCGTCATATGATCAACCGTAAGCATGGCAAGATTATCAATATTGCCTCGGTTCAAAGTGAATTGGCGCGCCCATCTATCGCGCCTTATACGGCAACCAAGGGCGCAGTGCGCAACCTTACACGCGGCATGGCAACGGACTGGGCCAAGTATGGAATCCAGATCAATGCTATCGCTCCGGGCTACTTTAAAACACCGCTCAATCAGGCACTGGTCGATAATCCCGAGTTCACCGGCTGGCTTGAAAAGCGCACACCGGCGGGCCGTTGGGGCAATGTCGAAGAACTGGTAGGGGCTGCGGTCTATCTCAGCAGCAATGCATCATCCTTCGTCAATGGCCAGGTGCTCCATGTTGATGGCGGCATGACCGCCAGCGTTTGATTACTGAATCACGTCAATCATGGGAGAAGATTGATGAGCAAGACTTCAAACATTGCAGTCATTGGCGCCGGCATCATGGGCACGGCGATCGCTACCCGATTGCTGGAGACAGGCAATCGGGTGCACGTTTTTGACCTTGATGCGGATAAGGTAGCCAAGCTTGTCGAGAAAGGTGCAACAGCCGCAGCATCTCCGGCTGAAGCGACCGCACAGAGCGACTTTGTCATTCTGAGCCTCAACCATGCCAATATCGTGCGCAGCGTTGTGTTTGGAGAGGGTGGCGTTGCACAAGCAGCATCGGCGGGAAAAACCCTCATCGACATGTCGTCCATCGACCCTTCAGAAACCGCGAAGATGGCCGAGCAACTCGCCGCTGAAACCGGAATGAAGTGGGTTGACTGTCCACTCTCCGGTGGGGCACCCCGCGCTCTCACTGGCGAGTTGACCATCGTTGCGGGCGGCGAAAAAGAAGACTTCGATCACGCTTATACCGTGATGCAACATCTTAGCGCCAACTACACATTGATGGGTCCCAGTGGAGCTGGCCAGACGACCAAACTCATCAACCAGCTTTTCTGTGCCGTAGCGTTTCAGGCCGTGGCGGAAGCAGTCAAACTCGCAGAAGCAGGCGGCGTTGACCCGGCAATCATTCCGCAAGCACTGGCAGGCGGCAGAGCCGACAATCGTATCATGCAGGAGTTCATGGGAAAGTTCGCGGCCCGCGACTACAGCCCCACCGGCCGCATCGACAATATGCTGAAAGATTTGGACGCGCTTCAGGCCTTTGCCATGAAAACCAAAACCCCGCTGCCAATGACAGGTCAGGTGGTTGAAATTCATCGTCTGCTCTGCGCAGCTGGATTAGGCGATAAAGATTCTGCCGAGATGATGCGCCTACTTGACGGCAGGTTATCATAAGAAAGGCGGCCATTGGCCGCCTTTATCGTTTCAGGTTCTGTCAGACGTCACTGACTACACAACCGCGGTCACAAGTTCCCTGCCGCCAAAATGCGCACTCAGATTTGCCAGAACAAGATCGGCCATCGCCTTTCGGGTCTGATGTGTTCCACTGCCGATATGCGGCGTCAGCACCACATTCGGCATGTCATAGAGTTCCGCCGGAACCGTTGGCTCGTTCTCAAATACATCCAGTCCAGCACCGCCAAGTTGCCCGGACTGCAACGCCTTAACCAGCGCCACTTCATCCACCAGAGATCCGCGTGCTATATTGATCAGCACGCCATTTGATCCGAGCGCCGCAAGCACGTCAGCATTGATCGCATGACGTGTTTCGGCACTTGCAGCGGCTGCGATCACCAGAACGTCGCAATTCTGCGCAAGTTCCAGAAGACTTGGGTAATAGTCGTAAGGCACATCCTGCTTTGCCCTGCCGGTGTAGCTGATCTGGCCATCAAAGCCTTCCAGCCGCCGGGCAATTGCCTTGCCGATACGACCGAGCCCAAATATCCCATAACGTTGCCCACTGACGCGCGTACCAAGCCCGATTTCGGCCTTTGGCCAATTTCCCTTACGCACATGTGCATCCGCAGTCGCAATGTGGCGCGCCTGCGCAATGATGAGACCAATCGCCGTATCGGCCACATCGGTTGTCAAAACATCCGGCGTGTTTGAAACGCGATATCCTCTCTGGCGCGCCTTCGGCAGATCCACCTTGTCAAATCCAACGCCATTGATGGCAACGATTTCAAGCGCGGGCAAGCGGTCTGCCAGTTCATTTGGAATGCCGATATGACCGCCAGTGACAACGCCCTTGATCTTGTCGCCATGCGTATTCAGGAAGGCATCCTGATCTTTGATCTCGAACCAGCGATGGACTTTATACTGCTCGTTCAGGCTTTGCTCCATTGCGGGGGTCAATGGGCAGAGCTGGAGTATTTCAACGGACATACTGTTTCTCTTTATTGGCTATTTCGGGGGTTATTTGACGTCCGATTTGACGAACTGGCGTAGCTCAGCAGTTTGGGGATTGGCAAAGAGTTCGGCTGAAGCCCCCTCCTCCCAGATTTTACCCTGATGCATGAAAATCGTCTTTGTCGCCACGCGCCTGGCAAACGCCATTTCATGGGTCACTAGGATCATCGTCATACCGCCCCGCGCCAGCTCCTCCATCACATTGAGCACTTCTTCCGTCAGTTCCGGATCGAGTGCCGACGTCACTTCATCGAACAGCATCACTTTTGGCTGCATTGCCAAGGAACGCGCAATTGCAACGCGTTGCTGCTGGCCACCCGACAACTGATCGGGATAGGCATCGAATTTTTCCGAAAGCCCGACGAGCTTCAAAACCTCTTCAGCCTTTTTACGGGCATCGGCTTTTGAAACAGCCTTTACGATCTTCGGAGCGAGCATGATGTTTTCGCCAACCGTCAGATGCGGAAACAGATTGTAGCTCTGGAAAACAATACCAACATCTTTGCGCAGTTTGCGTAGCTGGGACGCGTCACTGGTCACTTTATGGCCGGCGATTTCGATCTCTCCGGAGTTGATCTTCTCAAGCCCGTTGATGCAGCGCAGCAGCGTGCTTTTTCCCGATCCTGAGCGACCGATCAGGGCAAAAACTTCGCCACGTTCTACCGTCAGGGAAACGCCCTTGAGCACTTCGACATTGCCGAAGCTCTTGTGCACATTCTTGATGATGACTTCAGACATTGAGCCTCCTTTCCAGCCAGCGTGATAGCAATGACAGTGGGTAGCAAACTGCGAAATAAAGCGCTGCTACCACCACAAAAACGCGGAATGGCTGGAACGTTGCATTGTTGATAAGCGTGCCTGCGCGGGCCAGTTCGACAAAGCCGATAATCGACGCGATCGAGGTATTCTTGACCACCTGCACGGCAAAGCCGACAGTTGACGGCAAGGATATGCGAACGGCCTGTGGCAGGATCACATAGCGATATTGCTGAACGCGCGTCAGAGCGAGAGACTCCGATGCTTCCCATTGCTGTTTTGGAACCGACTGAATGCAGCCGCGCCAAATCTCTGCCAGATAGCCCGACGCATATACGGACATTGATGCCCCGGCAGCCAGCAGAGGGTGCAGATCAAACCCTGCGAGGCTCAAACCGTAGTAAGAAAGAAACAGGATCATCAGCACCGGAATGCCCTGAATGATCTGGATATAGGTGCCAGCGGCCACGCGCAGCCATTTCATTGTCGAAACACGGGCCAGCGCGATCAGGAAACCGGCAATGCCACCGCCAATCAATGCGATAGCAGTCAGCAATATCGTCCACTGCAAACCCGTAAGCAGAAACAGAAATTCGTCGGGGCCAAAGGTTCGAAAAGTCATGCTGACGCCTCCGGAATTGCTGCAACTGTGCGGCGGGCAACACGACGACCAAACAGCCAGAGCCCGATCAGCGCAAGGACTGCACGCAAGCACAATGCCAGCCCCAGATAAATCAGGGTCACGACGATGTAGACCTCGAATGAGCGGTAGGTTTGTGATTCAACGAAGGCAGCAGATGCAGCGAGTTCCTGAGTTGAAATCACTGAACAAACGCTGGATGCGAGCATCATCAATACGAACTGGCTACACAAGGCTGGATAGACCTTTGCCAAAGCAGGCAGAATGATCACATGCCGATAAATTTGTAGCCGCGTGAAACCGAGCGCCTCACCCGCCTCAATCTGTGATTTATGAACGGCCTCAATGCCTGAGCGGATGATTTCCGTGGAATAGGCTGTGAGGTTGATCGTCATACCAATCAGGGCCGCGACTTCGGCACCCACACGGAAGCCTGCCGCAGGCAGACCGAAATAGATGATGAACAACTGCACCAGAAATGGCGTATTGCGTATGATCTCGACATAGGCATCAATAAGAAAGCGAATTATGCCGCTATTCATCGACCGCAGCGAAGCGAACAAAACGCCGCCCGCGCAACCCAAAACGATGGACATGACTGACAGTTTGATTGTCAGCCATATGCCTGCCAGCAGAGCATCCTGATATTGGGCGATGACTCCGAACTGAAAAGTGTAGGACATGGTCCGGCCTCCCGCTGAATAACAGCGCTTGTGCGGATTCTTCTATGTAAAGATGTGAAGAAATCCGTCGGTGCAGCGAGGCACCGACGGAAAACCAATCAGAACGATGGCAGGTCAGGCATCGGACGGCCTGTCCACTTCACTGCAATCTTGTCCAGATCGCCTGAGATCTTCATCAGATAGATGGCCGTGTTCAGCCATTGACGGACCTCAAAATCTTCAAGCTTTGTGGCCATCGAATTGCCTTGCTGGAAGAAAGTGAACCCAACCTTGAGTCCCGATTCCGGGCGCTGTTTGATGATTGCTTCGCCCACAGTGGAAGGCAGCGCCACAGCATCTACCTGCCCGGCAATCAATGCCTGCGCGCTTGTGGAGTCATCTTCGTAGACAACGATTTCGAGCCCCTGAATCGCAGCTTTCCGGAGTGCTGTTTCCTGAGTAGAACCGCGGTTCACCGACACGCGCTTGCCAGCCAGGTCTTCAAGCTTGGCAAAGTTCTGATCCGGACCAGAAATAATATCCATATTGAAGGCGCTGTATGGCTGAGTAAACATCACCGTTTTAGCGCGCTCACCCGTTGGTGAAAGCGTGGCAACGAGGAAATCAACCTTGCCTGTTTGAAGCGCTGGAATACGTGCAGGCGGCGTCAGCGGAACAAGTTCAACAGGCAGATTGAGATAGGTGCCAAGTAGATTGGCGACATCGACGTCATAGCCCGCTGGATTGCCCTTTTCATCAACCATCCCCATCGGTGGGGCGCCTGTCAGCACGCCAATTTTAACGGTGCCGCGAGCAGTAATCTCACTCATAGTCACGGCATGGGCATCAGCCATGCCAAACATGCCAGCCATCGTTAAACCCATGGCCAAGTTACGAATTGTTTTCAGAATACGCATGATTTCTCCTCCAGTTCCCGCCTTCACTCAACCCTCCTTGAATGACAGCAAGACATCATCGTTATACGTTGACATTCGCTTTTATGTTGTCGCTCGATGTTTTCGATAACATCGCAAGTTCATGAATTTCCAGCTCTTAAACAGTATTCGATTTTACGCTCCCCTCCCGCGCAAGCCCCGGGAAAATCGCTTGTGACATTGAGACTGCGCTGAATATCAGCACGACCGTATCGTCGAAACGCAAAGACCTATCGTAAGTTATTCATTCCCATTCTTGCTGCTTGCAATAGTGCATGTTATCGATATCATTGCAATACCAAAAACTGGCACACGGGGAACTCTCCATGCATACACGTTCAGCAATTTTTGAAGGCACAATTCATCCCGGACGCGAGGAAGAGTTCTTTCACATCGTGAAGGAACAGCTGCTTCCGGTCTGGAAGCGCATGCCAAATGCGCAAGCCGTGCGGGTCATGCGCATGTTGAATGTGGACCCCGGCTCACCGTCTATCGCTATGGTGCAGGAAATAGATTATCCGTCGTTGGCGGCGGTCGAAGAAGCTTTGGCTTCGCCCGTGCGGCTGGAAGGACGTGTCATCACAGACAAAATGATGGAAATGTTTGACGGCCGTTTCTACCATGTTGTCTATGAGCAAATCCCAACGGCCGAAGCGACGCTGACCGTGTGATAAACCAACCGATCAGACAGGACTTTGCATGATCACCTCGCCCGCAAGAAAAGCAACCATGCGAGACGTTTCCCGCCTCGCGGGCGTATCGCAAATGACTGTATCGCGTGTTCTCGCAGACCCGGAACTGGTGTCTGAAGCCACCCGCAAGCGGGTGATGGAAGCCATCGAACAGCTGAGTTACGTTCCGGATCGGGTTGCTGGCAGCCTCTCTTCACGACGCACCAACTTCATCACCGCAATCTTGCCAACGCTGACGAATTCCAACTTCGCCGATACCGCTCAGGGACTTGCAGAATCCCTGCGGCCCAAAGGCTATCAGCTGCTGATCGGTTTCACGATGTACAAGCTGGAGGAAGAAGAACGCATTATTCGCGCCATGCTTGAGCGACGCCCCGACGCGATTGTCGTGGCAGGCACGGTTCACACAAAGGCGGCCACGGAAATGCTGCTGCGCGCCGATATTCCTATCGTTGAAATATGGGGCAAGCCTGACAAGCCGATTGACCACTCGGTTGGGTTTTCCAACTATGAAGTGGGACGCTCCGCCGCGCGATATCTGCTATCGCTCGGCCACAGGCGCATTGGTGCGCTCGGCTCACGAACAGATGCCGACGCTATCGACTTGCGTGGCGAAAGCCGATTGATGGGTTTTGCCTCTGTGTTGCGCGAAGCAGGCGTGAGTGACCAGCTGATTGTGCGGGAAGGAACGGCACCTGTGTCGCATGATCACGGCGCACGAACCATATCGACCCTGCTGGAGCGCGCACCAGATGTAGAGGCCGTATTCGCCGTATCAGATATTTCTGCTTTCGGCGCACTGATGGAATGTCATCGCCGTGGCATCAAGGTGCCTGAACAATTGTCTCTGATGGGCTTCGGTGACTTCGATATTGCACGCCAGTCGGTTCCGGCAATCACGACCATACGCGTCGATGCCGTCGGAATCGGTGTCAAAACAGGCGAATTACTGCTCAATGTTTTTGATAAAGGCGATGCAGACACCCAATCTCTTGCTCCATCGCTGGTGGATGTGGGCTTCAAGCTCATTGAACGTCAGACCGCATATTGCCGCGGTTCATAAACTGAGGCGACCGCATTATAAGAATACGCGATTGGGTTCCCGCACAGCGAAAATCCAACCGCGTATTTTTCTACTCAGTCAGCAACGATCAACCGCTGTGGAAACCACCATCGACTGGCAGGGTAACACCGGTGATGAAGCTGGCTGCAGGCGAAGCAAGGAACAATGCAGCACCTACAAGATCTTCAGCCTCGCCCCAGCGCTTCAGCGCTGAACGCTGCGCAATGGGTTGTTCTGTCGCCGGATTTTCCCACAAAGCGCGCGTCATGTCGGTGCGGTGATAGCCCGGCCCGATTGCGTTGACACGCACGCCATCCGGGCCAAACTTATGCGCCAGAACACGCGTCAGGCCGAGAATGCCAGTCTTGCTGGCCGTGTAAGCAGGAACCCCGGCATCCGCAAGATAGCTGAGCATAGATGCCACCGCTATTACCGAACCCTTGCTTTCCTTTAGCTTTGGGTATGCGGCCATTGTCAGACGGAACACGCTGTTCAGATTGATATCCATGACATCGTTGAATACGTCATTTTCCCACTCCGTCTGATCCCGTGCAACACCTTGTGCATTGATCAGCACATCGATGCGCGGCTGTTTGGCCATGAATGCAATGGCATCGTCATTGCTGCGAACGTCAAGTTCATAGAACTCAATGCCCTTATTGGCCTCGTCCTTCACAGCCTTTTCGATCTTGGTGACGGAGCTGCCACTTGCAGCAACTGACGCACCAAGTGCCGCGAAACCACGCGCCATTTCAAGGCCGATACCGCTCGTAGCACCCGAAACCAGCACGCGCTTTCCCGCAAACAAGTCCTTGGCGAAAGACGAAATGACGTTCTGCATAATATCCTCCCAGTAAATACTATAAAACTCAGATCAGCTGCTTCAATGCAGCGACAACCATGTCCGGCGTGACCTTGATCGGCTCATTGTGAATGATTTCACCTGCCCGGCAGGCGCGCTTTGCAACGATTTCGAGCTTTTCGTCGGTCGCGTTTTCAATGCCGATATCGGCAAGGCTGGTCGGCAGACGCACGGAAAGACAAAATTCGCGCACTTTCTGAAACTCTTCTTCAGCGCCATGCAGCTTTAGGCCTGCCAGAACTCCGATGGCAACTTTTTCACCATGCAGATGATGATGAACATCGTCGAGTTCGCACAGCCCATGATGGATAGCGTGTGCCGCTGCAACGCCACCGGACTCGAAACCAATACCGGAAAGCAGAATGTTTGCTTCGATCACGCGCTCCATCGCAGGGCCAGCCTGTTTGGCATCGCATTCCGCAAGTGAGGCTGCACCAAACTCGAAGATGGTATCGCGGCAGAAGCGCGCGACTTCATAGGCAAGGCTTACACCCTGCATTTTCATGCAGTTGAATGCGCCCGACTGACGGCAGGAGTCAGCCTCATAAAAAGTTGCAAGTGCATCACCAATACCGGCTGCAAGGAACCGCGCCGGCGCTTGTGCAATCAGCGCCGTATCCACCAGAACCAGATTGGGGTTGCCTGGCAGGAACGTGTCATAAGCCACGGAGCCATCATCGTTATAGACAACAGCCAAAGCACTGCACGGAGCATCAGATGCAGCAATTGTCGGGAAAATGATCGACGGAAGCCCAAGGTCGCGTGCGGCAGCTTTTGCCGTATCAAGCGCCTTGCCACCACCAACACCGATGACGACTTTCGCGCCTGCGTCACGGGCGTGGGCAACCAGAGCCGCAATCTGACTTTCCGAGCATTCGCCGCCATGGCGCACGATGCGTACTTCCGGGCCAGATGCAAAAGCGGCATCAACCTTTGGCTTCAGTATATCGAAAATACCATTGTCTAAAAGCACCACAGCCTTGTCGCCAAAGCCCGAAGCTTCTTCGCCCAGGCGGCCAATGACGCCTGCACCTTGAATGTAACGGCCCGGAAAACGTGCGCCGCGCATGGTTGAAGCAGCACTTACCAGCATACATAGCCTCCATCGGCCAGTACAATCGAGCCGGTCATGAGGCTTGATGCATCGCTCGCAAGGAACAGAATGACGGATGCGACTTCATCCGTGCGTCCGAGCCGGTTCATTGGAGTGCCGCCAACCCAATGACGATACATTTCCGGATCCTCATAAACGTATTTGTTCATTTCTGTGTCGATATAGGTCGGCGCGACCGAATTAACGCGAACGCCACGTGCGCCCCATTCAGCGGCCAGAGAGCGCGTCAGATGATGCACTGCGGCCTTGGATGCGTTGTAGTTGGCCTGTTCCTGCGGACGGTTCACAATGAAACCGGACATGGATCCAACATTGACGATGTTGCCTGACCCATTTTCAAGCATCGTCTTACCAAATGCGCGACAGCACCAGAATACGCCATTGAGATTAACGTCAATAACCTTGTTCCAGATGTTGTCTGCCATGGTTTCGGCTGGATGATTGCTGATCGCGATCCCGGCATTGTTGACGAGAATATCAACGCGGCCATGGCGTGCGACAACCGCATCATGCACACGCTGAACACCTTCAACATCGGTGACGTCCAGCAATTCGCCTTCGACGCTGTAGCCCTTGGCAGACAGTTCAGCCAGGGCTTTGTCCAGCAGTTCCTGGCTCATATCGGTGAGGATCACCTTAGCGCCAGCCTCGGCCAGTGCCTCAGAGGCAGAAAGACCGATACCGCGTGCGGCACCCGTGACGACTGCAATCTTGCCGTCAATTCTGAACTTTTCGAGAAACATGGAAATGCTATCCTTGTCTGACTTGCTATTGGGCAGCCGCGCTTAAGAGCGACTGCAAACTGGAAAGAAGGTCTTCGGGATCGGCGATCACAACGCCATCCGGGAAAGTGAGATCGGTGCGGTGCGGCTCTGGCCAACCGATAACGGTCATGTCTGCCGCAAGGCCGGCGCGTGCACCCGGCACGCTGTCTTCGACAACAATGCAATGTGATGGCTCAACACCAAGCAGATAAGCGCCGCGCAGATACGGTTCTGCCGCTGGCTTGCCTTCGCGCACATCATTACGCGACACACTGATAAAATCAGGCCGCTGAAGGCCAACAGCACGCAGATTTGCATCCACAAGCATACGATCTGAATTGGAAACAATAGCGTAAGGGACGCCCGCCTTTTCGAGATAGGCCAGCACTTCCGCTGCACCCGGACGCAGTTTCAGTCGGATAGCTCCGTCTATATAGGCCGCATATTTCGCTTTGACGAAGGCATCAAGATTGGCAGTAAAGCCAGTCTCATTGCGTAGCATGGCGTGACAATCAGCAATAGTTGTGCCGGTTACACGGTTTTCGAAATCATCTGGCACCGTGCCCGAAAAAGCTGCGATAGCCTCAAGAAGCGTTTCATAATGCAATGGCTCGCTGTCAACGAGCGTTCCATCCATATCAAAAAGAACGGCATGCGAACTCATTGCGGCAACCTGTCGAGATCATCATAGAGTGACTGGCTATGCGTATACAGCTTCTCAAAGAAGGCCTGCATCGGCGCATAGATTTCTGCCCAGCGTGGATCTGGTTCAATTTCCGCCGAATAATGCACAAGCGCGTCCGCAGCATCTTCAACCGTCGAATAACGCCCCGTGGCCGCTGCCGTCATGATCGCACAGCCCACCAAACCACATTCTGCTTCCTTCGGCACAAGGATCGGAATGCCATAGACGCTGGCCTTGATTTTCAGCCACAGTTCCGTCTTCGCACCACCGCCGGAAGCGATTACGTGCTCAAGCTTGGAGCCGGAAATGCTATCGAGAACATTGATATGCCGTTTGACGGCGAAGGCCACGCCTTCCAGCACCGAACGGTGCAGATGCGAAATGCCGTGCGCCGCACCGATACCGAAATATTGCGCGCGCGCGTTGCGGTGCTCGCCAAGACGTTCACCTGCCAGATAAGGCATGAAGAACAGACGCTCAGAACCGGCTGGCGCTTCCGCAGCTTTCGCCACGATTTCCTCATAGGAAACCTGCTTGTCATGGAAAGCACGGCGCGCCCAACGCATCGCATCGCCGCCAGATTCAAGCAGCATGAACGCGCCCCAGTTGCCTTCCACGGTCCCGACATTACAGACAGAGGCATCAAGCAGCGGCTTATCAGTGATTGCGGTGATGATTGCTGACGTTCCCATCACTTCTGAGCCGACACCCGGACGGCAAACGCCAGAGCCAAGCAACGCAACAGGATAATCCGCACCGCCAACCAGAACTGGTGTTCCTTCACGAAGGCCCGTTTCGCGAGCAGCTTCCGCCGTTATGTTGCCGAGGATTTCTGTCGGATTGCGCAGCGGTGCCAGTTGCTTGCGATCCAGCCCAAGCAGATCGACCATATGCTGCGACCAGTCGCCAGTGCGCGGGTCCATGAGAAAGCTTGCGCCACCATCATTACGGTCCATCGCGATTTCGCCAGTGAGCTTGAGATTGATGTAATCCTTCGGCATCAGCACGGCGGCAGTGCGCGCAAAAGCCTGCGCATCATGATCGCGCAGCCATTGCAACTTGAAACCCGGCCAGGACGGCGCTGCCGGATTGGCGCTGTGTTCCAGATATTCCGCCGGGCGGTGTTTGGCTTCAAAGGCTGTCACATAATCAACAGTGCGCTTATCATTCCACAAAGGTGCGGTGTCGCGTACCAACTCACCCTTATCGCCAACCAGAACGGTGCCATGCATCTGCCCACACGCGGCAACGGCTACGATCCTGTCGCGAGCATCTGGAACCTTGTCCAGCACATCTCGGATCGATGCTGCAACACCCTGCCACCAGTCTGCCGGACGCTGTTCCGACCAGCCAAATTGCGGCACAATCTGCTCGTGTTCACGCGCAGCAACGGCGACTACATTGCCACGGCAGTCCATAAGGGCAGCGCGTACGCTGCCCGTTCCGACGTCGATTGCAAGTGAGAGTTCATTTGGCATGGAACACGTCATCAAGTTTGGAGAGGATTTATCTTGGTTCAGTTCTTGCGCAGCCAGGTTGATGCATATTGCAAGAGCATCGCGCCGATGATGATGCAGCCCATGAAGACCTGCTGATGATAGCCCGGAACGCGGGCGAGGTTCATCATATTAGCGATAATGCCAAGAATGATCACGCCGATAAAGGTGTTGAATGCACCGCCACGACCACCCATGAGGCTTGCACCGCCGATAACAACGGCGGCGATTGCATCAAGTTCGGCACCAACGCTGATATTGGCTGAACCGATACCGGTACGGCTCGTCGAGATGATACCGGCAGCGGCAGCCAGTACGCCAGAGATTACGTAGACTGAGAGCGTATAATAAGAGACCGAAATACCCGACAGGCGTACTGCTTCGGAATTGGAGCCGATAGCCTTCACCAGACGACCAAAGCGCGTGAAGGTCAGTACTGCACCGGCGATCAGAAAGACAACGATCATCAGGACAACCGGATAGGGAACATTGCCAAGCGTGCCGGAACCAAATGCTGAAACCGATGCACCAGCGTCCCCCATCATGATCGGCTGACCCGATGAGAAAATGAAGGAAAGGCCACGTGCAATGGTCATAACCGCAAGTGTGGTCACAAAAGGCGGCAGCTTGAGATAGGCAACCAGAACACCCGAAACCAGACCACAAGCCGCTCCGGCCAGCAATACACCGCCGATGGCCATCCCTGTTCCATATTGCTGAATGAGGATTGCTGACAGAACACTGCCGAGTGCCGCAACAGAGCCGACCGAGAGGTCAATACCTCGTGTCAGAATAACGAACAGCATACCGACAGCCATAAGGCTTGGGCCTGCCACCTGACGCAGCACGTTCATGATGTTGCGTTCTGTGAGGAACACATTCGACAATGAAGTAGCCACAATCAGAACTGCAATCAGAATGGCAACAGTGCCGTAACGATTGAGGAGAGCTCCGGCATTGAAAGTCTTCTTCGGTGTTTCAACAACTTCGGTCACGGTTTTACCCAATCAATTAGCTAATGCAGAAGGCTCGGTGCTGGCCGTATTGACCATGGCAAGCTTCAGCAAATTTTCTTCGGAATATTCCTCGGGCTGCAATGAGCCGGTCACAGCACCTTCGCGCATGACCAGAATGCGGTCGCACAGACCGAAAAGCTCAAGATGCTCGGAGGAGATCACCACAACCGCCCGGCCTTCAGCCGCAAGCGATTTGATCAGTGAGTAGATTTCTGTTTTTGCGCCCACATCAACACCGCGTGTCGGCTCGTCGAAAATCAGCACATCTCCATCGGCATGGAACCACTTGGCAAGAACGACTTTCTGCTGATTGCCGCCAGAAAGGCTCGATGCCGGGTCTTCGATGCTGCCCGCTTTGAGGCGCAGACGTTTTGACAGCGTTTCAACGACAGCACGCTCATCACGTGCTTTCACGAAACCAAACATGTTTACCAGTGGTGCAAGCTTTGCCATGGTGGAATTCACACGGATCGGCAAGTCAAGGATCAAACCCTGATCCTTACGGCTTTCAGGCACAAGACCAATGCCCGCTTTAACGCCATCACGCGGGTTGCGGATTGTCTTTTCCTTGCCATGAATGAAAATGCGTCCTGATTTCGCGCGTTCTGCACCGAAAACGAGCCGCATCAGTTCCGTACGCCCTGCCCCGACGAGCCCGCCAAGACCAATAATCTCACCGGCTCTGACTGTCAGCGAGACACCCTTTATGCGCGAACCGTCGGAGAGTTCTTCAAGGCGCAGCACTTCATCGCCAACCTTGCGCTCCACATCTTCACCGAAAAGCGCCTTCAATGGGCGTCCAACCATCAGACGGATAACATCATCAATGGTGACGGATGCACATTCTGTCGTCGTGACAGAAGCGCCATCCTTCATGATGGTGATGCGATCAGCAATGCTGAATACTTCGTCAAGTCTGTGGGAGATATAGATAATGCCAACGCCCCGTTCGCGCAGCTTGCGAATAATATCAAGAAGACGGTTTGCATCGCGCGCGGAAAGCACAGCGGTCGGCTCGTCAAACACCATGACCTGCGCATTGCGCGACAATGCCTTGGCAATCTCGACAACCTGCTGATGCGCGATCGGTAGATCGCCAACAATCGCGTTTGGCGCAATGGAGAAACCAAGGCTTGTGATCAGTTCTTTGGCGCGCTTGTTAAGCTCCGGCCAGGAAATGACTGAAGGCAGCATCCACATGAAGATGTTTTCAGCAACGGTCAAATCTGTTGCCAGCGCCATTTCCTGATGGATAACGGCGATGCCCTTGGACATGGCATCCATGGGGCCGCGAAAATGCTGTAGTTCATCTGCGACTTTGACTTCGCCGCGAGTAGGCGAAAACTCACCACCGAGTACGCGCATCAGTGTGGACTTGCCGGCACCGTTTTCACCGAGCAAGGCATGAACCTCGCCAGAACGAAGCGCAAAATTTACGCCACGAAGTGCATGAACGCCGCCAAATGACTTCGCTATGCCGGTCAGTTCTACAAGATTTTCCATTTCAATCATTCCAGATCATAGCGATCCAGGACGCTCCACCGCATTGCATTTCAGCCCCAACGAAATGGTCGCATGACAACCAGCTTCGTGAACATCACCGACGTCAGGCGTCAGTTTGTTCCGGCCTCCTCGGACATTCCCATAATGCAGCCAGCCCTTCACTTCCAGACTGGCTGCATTATGAACGCGGATATTCTTAGAACACAGCGTCCGGCTTGTAATACTTGTCTACATTGTCTTTGGTGATTGCGACCGGGGTCGTATAAGTCGTCTTCGATGTATCAGCAGGCAGGGTGCCATCAATCGCCTTTTTGGCGAGATCGACAGCCGTGGCTGCAACAAGTGCTGGATCATTCAGGCCGGTTGCGCCGTACTGGCCTTCCTTGATCATCGCCATGGCTTCCTTCTGACCGTCTGCTGCAGCAAGAAGAATGACCCCATCCAGCTGATTGGACTGCTCCAGAGCCTTACGGGCACCAAGAACCATCGAGTCGTTTTCACCCAGAACAACATTGATATCCGGGTTTGCAGTCAGAAGATCTTCCATGGCTTTCAGGCCACCTTCATTATTCCACATGCCCCAGCCCTGACCGACCACCTCAAAGCGCACACGACCTTCATTGCGCAATTGGCCTTCGACCAGTCCAGCAAGCACACCAAGGCGGCGCTCCTGGCCAACTTCATTGCCCTTATCACCGGAAATCAGAGCAATCTTGAGGTCCTTGCCCTTGGTCTGATTGGCAAGCCACTGGCCGACGAGCTGACCGTTATTTGCATTGGAAGACTGGACCAAGGTTACGAAATTTGCAGATGGATCAAGCGTAGAATCAACCACAAACACCTTTACGCCAGCGGCAGACGCAGCGTTAACCGCAGGGACAAGGCCCTTGCTGTCACGTGGATTGATGATCAGAGCATTGATGCCCTGCGCAACCATATCTTCAACGTCCGAGACCTGCTTGTTGAGATCGTTCTGGCCGTCAGCGGTCAATACTTCACAACCCAGCTCCTGAGCGCGCTTCTTCGCCGAAACTTCCTGTGCTGCAAAGTAAGGCGCATCAAGCGTCTTCATGGAAATGCCGATTTTACAATCAGCTGCCTGCGCAGCAGCAAGCGCGACAAAAGACGTGGCAATAGCCAACGACAATTTCAGCGTGGCGGATTTCAAGGATTGCATGCGGGTTTCTCCTCCTGGTGAATAATCGGCTCCTACCGATTTTATCTCGTATTTGGGTAGCATAATTACACAATATTTCCACGTCAACAAATTTGACGACATATTTGCAACGATTTTTATGTGATACTATCCACTTGATTGTCTTTTTATCATATTTTATGTAATTTCACTACGAAATGGAGGAATGAATGTTACGCGAACCTATAGCGAGTGTCGTTGACCCGAAAAATGGCGGTATGAGCGGTAATACTGGCCGCTATGAAAAACGCCTGAATGATCTCGTCGGGCTTTATGGCGATGAAAAGGCTTTTGAAGCCCTTCGCGCAACGTATGGGGAAACAGTCGTTTACGACGTTGAAGACTTCAAACCCGGCAACCAGAGCGGAGATCTGATTTACGGCATCACCCGCATGAATCCCGGCCGCGTTGGAAATGAATTCTTCCTCACGCGCGGTCATATCCATGCCAAGGCTGACCGCCCGGAGATTTACTACGGCCAAAGCGGCTCAGGCCTCATGCAGCTCGAATCGCCTGCCGGTGAAACCCGCATTGTGGAAATTACCGCGCAGACCATCTGTTATGTGCCACCATTCTGGATCCACCGCTCCATCAATACAGGCGACACAGACCTCGTGATGGTCTTCGCTTATCCGTCCGACAGCGGACAGGACTATGGAATCATCGAGCAGTCGAACGGCATGCGCCATCGTGTGATTGCCAAAGCCGAAGGCGGCTGGAAGCTGATCGAAAACCCTAATTACAAGCCGCGCGACGCCGCGACCGTTGATGCACTCATGCGCGAATATGCCTGAGCACACGAGAACCAATCGCCTGACAATTCAAACTGAAGGATATTGCCATGAGCAATCCTATTGACCTTATCGCCAGCCTTGGTGTTGTCCCTGTTATCGCTATCGAGCGCGTCGAAGATGCCGTACCTCTCGCGGACGCACTTCTCGAAGGCGGATTGCCGGTTGCTGAAATCACATTTCGCACCGAAGCTGCTGCCGATGTTCTCGCAGCAATCCGCGATGCACGCCCGGAACTGTGCATCGGCGCTGGAACAATCCTCGACACTGCCAATCTTGATAAAGCCATTCAAAGTGGTGCCCGTTTTGGACTGGCACCCGGCTATGATCCGCGTATCGTGGACGCTGCATCCAAAGCCAAACTGCCTTTCTGCCCCGGCATCATGACTCCGACCGACCTGACACTTGCCACCGCTCAGGGTGTGCGACTGGCTAAATTTTTCCCGGCAGGGATTGCCGGTGGCCCGAAGGCCTTGTCCGGAATCGCCGCACCCTTTGCCCATCTCGGCGTTCGTTTCATTCCGACAGGTGGCGTCACCGAAGGTACAATCGGCGACTGGCTTGCAATCAAACAGGTCGTGGCGGTTGGCGGCACATGGATCGCCAAGACGGAAGACATTCGTGAAGGTCGTTTTGACGACATAAGGAAAAATGCCGCCAGCGCCGTGAAACTGGCCCGAGAAGCCCTGGAGAAGCGCGCATGAGCAAGTATCAGCCCGCAACCCAGCCGACACTTTATTTTATCGGCGTGACCACCGGCAAGAGCTCGATCATGAAGGTTTTTCCGGCATGGGCAGAATATCTTGGCCTGAAGGACGCCGTCATCAAGGGCATCGATTTCAAGCTGCATGATGAGCCGGAAGCCTATCGGGAAGCGGTTGAATTTATCCGCAACGATCCGCTCTCCATGGGTGCACTCGTCACCACGCACAAGATCGACCTCTTTCACGCCTGCCGTGATATGTTCGACGTGATCGATCCGCATGCGCTGCTTATGGATGAAACAAGCTGCATCTCCAAAAAAGACGGCAAACTCATCTGTCATGCGAAAGACCCCATTTCATCGGGGCTCGCGATTGATGGTTTCCTTGGTGCCGATTATTTCGAACGCACCGGCGCCGATCTTTTCTCGATGGGTGCAGGCGGCTCGACTATCGCCATAACATGGCATTTGATGCGCCAGTCGCGGGGCAAAAATGTTCCGGGCCGTATCATTGTTTCCAACCGCAGCCAGCATCGTCTTGATGAAATCAAGCGCATTCACGCGGAAGTCGCAAGCGATGTTCCTGTGGAATATATTCTGGCTCCCACAGCCAAAGACAATGACGCAGTCTTGAGCAACCTCAAGCCCGGCTCGTTCATCATCAACGCCACCGGACTTGGAAAGGATGCGCCCGGTTCGCCTTTGTCCAACGCAGCTATCTTCCCGGAAAAATCGGTCGTCTGGGATCTGAATTATCGTGGAAATCTGGTTTTCCTTGATCAGGCGCGCACGCAGGAACAGGAAAAATCGCTACAGGTTGTAGATGGCTGGACCTACTTCATTCACGGCTGGACGCAGGTTATCGCGGAAGTTTTCCATATCGATATTCCGACGAGCGGCCCCGCTTTTGACCGCATTTCCGAAATTGCTATCGAGGCAGCGGGACGGTGATGATGGGACAGCGTATTCTGGTGACACCACGTTCGCTCACAGCCGAACCGCATCCGCATATTGAAAGCCTGCGCAATTCGGGCTTTGAAATTGTCTATTCCTCGCCGGGTAAAACACCCGACGAAGAAGAACTCGTACGCCTTATCGGAGATGTTTCGGGCTGGCTTGCCGGTGTCGAACCGGTATCGCCTCGCGTCATTGAAGCTGCACGTTCATTGAAAGCCATCAGTCGCAATGGTGTCGGCACCGACAATCTGCCAGTGGAACTGCTCAATGAGCGCGGTATCAAGGTACTGATTGCGGAGGGTGCAAATTCGCTGGGCGTTGCAGAACTTGCTATCGGTCTGATCTTCAGTGCCCTGCGCTCGATCCCGCAAGCTGACACAGGCATCAAAGCCGGTGGCTGGCCGCGTCAGCGTGGCATCGAAATTCGGGATCGTACTGTGGGTGTCATTGGTTGCGGTGCCATTGGTCGCGAAGTTGCACGTATGCTGGTAGCCGTCGGCGCAAGGGTGCTTGGCTTTGACCCACTCAAGCCTGATCTCGGTCTGCCGGATGATAAGTTCAGCTTTGCAGAAGTAGACGATATCATCGCTCAGGCCGATATCCTGACGCTGCATTGTCCGGCCCCGCGCGATGGCTCGACATTGATCTCGCGAGAGCGACTGGCGGCAGCAAAACCGGGACTTATTCTGGTTAATACGGCGCGTGCAAAGCTGGTTGATGACAAAGCCATTATTGAGGCACTGAACAGCGGTCAGTTGTCGAATTATGCAACAGACGTGTTCGAGCAGGAGCCCCCGCTTTCACTCGAACTCGCTGCGCACCCTGCCGTGATTGCGACCAGCCACATTGGTGGCTTCACTGCGGAAAGCGTGGACAGAGCAACCAGAATCGCTGCGGATAATCTGATTGCTGCACTTAAAAACTAAGGGCCATGATATGCCGGGATGTTTGCAGGAAAATGCCGTAACGCTTCCCTTGAAGGAATATCTGCGTGAACCGCCGCAACCCGGTATTCGTCTTTTCTGGTTGGGACAAGCAGGTTTCGTGCTCGAAGCAAGCGAGAAGAGGATCGTTATCGATCCCTATCTCTCCGACAGTCTGGCCGAAAAATATAAAGCTACCGCGCGTCCGCACACACGCATGATGCCGCCACCGGTTTCACCCGATGGTATTCTTTTCGTTGATCTGGTGGCGTGTACGCATGCGCATACCGATCACATGGACCCGGGCACTTTGCCTGCACTTCTCACGCAAAATCCAAACGCAATGCTGCTTGTGCCCCGTGCAATGAAAGAACAAGCCTTATTGCGTTCAGGGGTGAACGCGGAGCGCATCGCGCTTACCGAGGCCGGAGAAACTTATTCAATTGGTCCGATCACAATAGTTGCCACCCGCGCCGCCCATGAAACACTGGAACAGGACGCTGAGGGAAATCACAAATTCCTCGGCTACGTTTTCAATTGCGGTGCCTTGCGCATATGGCATTCAGGCGACTGTATTCCTTATGAAGGGCTGGAAGCAGAAGTTGCGGCCATCAAGCCCGATATCGCACTTTTACCCGTGAATGGCCGCCGTCCTGAACTTTCCGACAATGGTGTACCCGGAAACTTCACACTTGCAGAAGCAATTGCACTTACAAAGCATATAGGTGCCACCGATCTGGTCGCCCATCATTATGGCCTGTTTGACTTCAACACCGAAGCACCGGAAACCATCGATGCCGCAGCGCAATCAACCGTCGACCTTTGCATTCACCGGGCACGTCGCGAAATTGCTTTGGTGAGCCGCGCGCTAACCTATTGAATTTACGCATTGTGTTTGCCAAAAATCGATTCCGGTTTTGAGATCGATGCTATAACATACTGAAAATGCGACCCGGACCACGAGCCGCGAGAAGGATTGCTTGAATGGATACTGATGGGCGCGTTGAGACGCGTGGCCTGAATGGTCGCAATATTATTGAAGTCATCCGCAATATGCGGTCCGAGCTACGCAAGTCAGATCGCAAAGTAGCCGACGTCGTACTTGACGATCCCCATCGCATCATGAACGCAACCGTGAGCGAAACCGCAACGCTTGCAGAGGTCAGCCAGCCAACTGTTTTACGTTTTGCGACGGCCATCGGCTGTTCGGGCTTTCAGGACCTGAAAATCAGACTCGCTCAAAGTCTTGCGCTTGGCACGCCTGCAACACACTCTGTTCTGGTTGAAACCGACGAACCTGAAGTGGTTGCAGAGAAGATTTTCGACTATACGATGACAAGCCTCGACTGGGCGCGCTCGCGTCTGGATAAAGACGCTCTTCACAAGGCGATCGATATCCTGACACAATGCAATTCAATCGTGTTTTTCGGTTTCGGCGCATCCGGAATTGTCGCTCGTGATGCACAGCAGAAATTCCCGCTGTTCGGCGTACCTTGTGGCGCAGAACTGGACTCGCACCAGCAACTCATGGTCGCTTCCATGATGAAACCTGGTGCAGTGGCTTTCGTCATTTCCAATACCGGCACAACGCGGTCCATTATCGAAATCGCCCGCATTGCCCGCGAAAACGGCGCATCCGTTATTGGAATGACCGGCTCGGATTCGCCACTCACCAACTATTGCGATGTTTCGCTTATCGTCGAAACGCTTGAGAATACCAATATGTACACGCCGACCATTTCACGCATCGCCGCATTGGTCGTCATCGACATTCTCTCCACCAGCGTTGCAATGCGTCGGCCGACAGATCAACATGATCGCATTCATCGCATGAAACGCCTTTTGAGCGACATGCGAAAAATGCAACCTATCTGATAAAAAATGCCGGAATTGTAGGAGCAATTCCGGCGAGTTGTTCTCCAGGCAGAGAATCCTTAGTTCAAGCTGGACGTGAATGCATCGAGCGCCAAAATCGCATCCCGCACGATCTCGACCGTTACAGGCACAGCCACGCGATAGGTGACGGAGCCGGGCTTCAATGCCGCTTCAGCAACCCGCGCAATGTCTTCTTTCGTAGCGTCTGCGAGATTTAAATCCGCAAGGCGGGTTGGAAGCCCGACAGAGCGACAGAAGCGTGCGATTGTCTCAATCTCAGCCAAGGGTCGACCTTCAAGCATGAGCAGGCAAAGCACGCCAAAGGCGACTTTCTCGCCATGGTAAAAGCCATGCACGTTATCCAGAACCGTCAGACCATCGTGAATGCCATGAGCTGCTGAAACTGCGCAGTTTTCAAAACCCAGACCACTCAATAGCGTATTGGCTTCAATGATATTCTCGACGGCTTGTGTCAGTGCACCACGCTCCGCTGCCAGCTTTGCAGCCAGACCATCACGCATGAGAACTTCATGACATGCCTTGGCAATCGCAATACCGGCCAGCGGGGCAGGAAGCTCGGGGCGCACAAAATTACTGCTTCGGGAATCGAGATTTGACCGGGCTTCAAACCAGGTTGAAAGCGCGTCCCCCATGCCCGCCACCAGAAAGCGCGCCGGTGCCGCAACAACCACCGCACTATCAACAATCACGAGATCAGGATTACGCGGCAAATGGTGTGATTCCTGATAGACGCCATGCTCGTTATACCGAACGGCGATTGCGCTGCATGGCGCATCTGTTGATGCGATAGTCGGCACCACAACGATACGGGCATTGTTCGCAATTGCCGCAAGCTTGGCAGTGTCGATAGTTTTACCACCACCGACAGCGACCACAACATCGGCACCGGCTGCGCGCGCCAGTTCAGTAACCCGGTCAATTTCCGCCGTACAGCATTCGCCACCGAACTTTTCAGTCCGACCTGCAATGCCGCCAGCCGTCACAGATTTCAAAACACGGTCACTGAAACTATCGAAAAGGAAGCCGTCGATCAGAATGAATGCATTGCTACCAATACCCTGCATCTGCTCGTGCAAGCGATCAATCTCGCCTGCACGCTGAACATAACGTCCCGGCCCGCCATAGGAGCGACCGACAGCACCGCTAAAGCCCTGATGATCAGTCATGATTAATTCCTCCTAAAACCGTCACAGGGACTTCAGCATTCCGCCGTCAACAAAATAGGTCGAACCAACGCTGTAGCTTGCACGAGACGAGCACAGGAACACAAAGAAATGTGCCAGTTCTTCCGGTGTGCCGAAACGTTTGGCAGCGGCATGTTCGTTCGCCACATCCTGAAGATAGGCTTCCCAGTTTCCGCCCTTGTCGGCAGTAAGCTGCTTGGCTGTTTTCACCCAGTCAGGCGTCAGGATAAGACCGGGATTAACGCAATTGACACGGATATTATCGCCAATAACTTCAGTCGACAGCGTCTTGGAGAACATCATCAAGGCCGACTTGGTGACATTGTAGATCGGCTCATACCAGAGTGGTTGGACTGAACAGATTGAAGCATTGTGCAGCACAACGCCACCACCCTTGGCTTTCATCTGTGGAACCAGACCGCGCGCAAGCCGCACGGCGGCCATGACATGGAGATCCCAATAAAACTGCCATTTTTCATCCGGCGCATCCATGATGGTTTCATTCGAACCGGTGCCAGCATTATTGATGAGAATATCGGCACCACCAGCCTTAGCCGCGGCAGAAACTATGGCATCTGTACCTTCCACGGTCGCCACATCGGCTGCAACGCCCACAGCATTGACGCCATACTTTTCGGCAATGCGCAGTGCTTCTGCTTCCACACGTTCCTTGCCGCGAGCAACCAGCACAAGGTTCGCGCCTTCTGCAGCCAATCCCTCAGCAATAGCCAAACCAATCCCGACCGACGCACCGGTGATGACGGCCGTCTTTCCCTTCAGTTCCAGATCCATAAAAACTCCTGCGATACAGCCGCAAGGCTGCCTATTTTGCGATGAGGATATTGTCGCGATCCATGGTGACGGCGACGGTGAGAATGAGAACAGCACCAAAGACGATCTGTTGAGCGAAGATGTCGATGCCAACAAATGTCATGCCAATGCGCACGACAGAGACGATAAGTGCCCCAACCAGCGTGCGCCCAACTCCACCAAGCCCGCCAGTGATTGGTGTCCCGCCCACAAGAACGGCTGCAATGGCTGGTAGCAGCAACTGGCTGGCACCTGTTGGTGAGCCACTTGTCATGCGGGCAGCCAGCATAATGCCTGCAACAGCCGCAAAGAGTGCCGACAAGGCGAAGGCTAAAACTTTCTGGCGATCAACATGGATGCCGGCGGCGATTGCAGCGGGTTCGCCTGCACCGATGGCATAGCAATAGCGACCAAACCGGGTATAGCGCTGGATATATATGCCAATGAGGCACATCAGCAGTCCAACCAGAATGATGTTTGGAACACCAAATGTTGCGCCAGCGATCCAGTTAAGCATCGGGCGATCATCCGCGCTGATACTAATGCTACGTGCCCTGGAAATATAAAGCGCTATGCCTGAGACCACGCCGCCGGTTGCAAGTGTTGCAATGAAGGACGGGATTTTCAGGCGCACATGAACTAGGCCACTGAAAAGACCAGCAGCAACACCGCACAGAAGCGCCAGCGGAAAGGCCAGCAGTCCAACTTCGGGCAAAAGCAGCGCCGTCACCACACTTGCCAGCGAGGCCACGGCAGGCAGGCTCAGATCAATACCACCAATAACGATGACAAAAGACAAACCAGCAGCAAGCGTGAACAACGCCATTGTGTCAGCAAGCAGGATCAGCCCGGTATTAACGCTGGCGAAGCCAGGTGAATAAGCTGAGATAAGCACGACCATGACAAGGAGAAAGGCGAGCGGCGCATATTGGCGCAAGCGTGCGGCCGATAGGGCCGTCGATGCGCTGGAAACGTGGGGGAGAGTGGGTTTCTCGTTCATGATTACACCATGTGCTCGACCAGTTGCACCTGCGACGGCTTTGCGCCGGACGGTGCCGGAATACGGGCAGTGACTTCGCCATCCCGCATGACCAGAATATTGTGCGACAGGCCTATTGTTTCTTCGAGCGTGTCAGCGATGAGAATGATCGCATAGCCATCGCGGCTTAACTGACGCATCAGGCGAAAGATTTCTTCCTTTGCACCCACATCCACACCGCGCGTTGGATGGTCGAGGATCAGAATGCGTGAACCTGCTGTCAGCCACTTGGCCAAAACAACCTTCTGCTGGTTGCCGCCGCTCAGCGCCTGACAAAGTGCATGAGGACCAGGTGTGCGGATTGAGAGTTTCTTGATCCAGTCTTCGGCCAGAGCCGTCTCACGATGATGCTGAATACCGACCGGGCCTTCCACAACATCAAGGCGCGACAGCGTGATGTTGGAAGAAATCGGCATCATCATAACAAGGCCTTCAAGCCTGCGCTCACTTGGAATATAGCCAATGCCGAGCCCCACAGCTTCTGTAGGATTGGCAAGCTTCACCACCTTGCCATGCAAGAACATTTCACCTGAAGTCGGTGTCTCAAAACCGAAGAAACTGCGGATCAGCTCTTCACGCCCTGAACCGATGACGCCTGCAATTCCAAGTATCTCGCCTTCGCGCAGCATCAGATCAACATTGCGATATTTGCCCGCACAGGAGAGATTGCGCGCCTCCAGCGCAATCTTATCGCTCGGCTCCGCTTGTTCCGACTCCAGATAATATTCGGTATGCATCTCGCGGCCCACCATGATGCGATGCAAGTCAGCACCATCGACGCCCGCAGCCTCCATCGTGGCAACGCCCTGGCCGTCCTTCATCACATAAATGCGGTCGCTGATTTCCAGCACCTCATCAAGGCGATGAGATACAAACACGAAGCTAGCACGTGATTTAAGCGCCCGGACACGATCAAACAGAATATCGATTTCCGATTGCTCCAGCACCGATGTCGGCTCATCGAGCAGAATGATCAGATCGCCATCGACACGATCGGCAAGCGACAGTGCCTTGGCAAGTTCTACCATCTGACGTTCTGCAAAGGAGAGATCCCCGGCAAGACTTGCCGGATCGGCAAGAATACCGACCTGTTTCAAATGCCTGGCAGCGGCCTCGTTCATCTTGCGCCAGTTCACAAGTCCAAAGCGGATGAAACGCTGTTCCTGACCAAGAAATATATTCTGGGCAATCGAAAGGTTCAGCAACAGCGACTGCTCCTGAAACACCATAGCAACGCCTTGCTCGTTCGCCTGTTGGGGCGAGTTGACGGCGAAGGGCTTGCCATTGCGGGTAATCGTTCCCGCACTTGGACGCTGAGTCCCTGCGAGAATGCGCATCAGGGTTGATTTACCTGCACCATTTTCGCCAACAAGGCCAACAACCTCGCCCGGATGAATTTCCAGATCCACGCCCTTAAGAGCATGAACACTGCCAAATGATTTTGTCAGTCCACTGATCGTCAACATGGCTTATTTCACAATCTTGAAGCGTGTGCGGCGCGTGGCATAGGCGACCGCTCCGATAATCATCAGACCGAGAACTGCTTGTTGCAGGTAAGGCGGAATACCGAGCAAAACCATGCCGTTAGCCAAAACAGAAACGATGAGAACACCAAGCAGCGATTGCAGAACACCACCTTGCCCACCCAAAAGCGAGGTTCCGCCAACCACAACAGCCGTAATGGTGGTGAAGAGACGCCCGGTGCCAATATCGGCATTGCTCTGCCCCAGTTGCGCCGCTGCAAGCACGGCACCAAGCCCGTAGAACGCGCCAGCCATTGCAAAGACGAAGAGCTTGGTACGCAGCACCGATACGCCGGATAGAACCGCAATGTCCTCGCCGCCGCCAAGGGCATAGATGTGGCGACCAAGACGCGTGTGATTTTGCACGACCCAGGCGACAAACAGCGCCGCAAGTGCAATCCACACAGTGAAAGGAAGACCTGCGAAACGCTCCAATGCGAAACTCCGCACTGCTGCTTCTCGAATCGCAATCGTTCCACCCCCGACTATCAGGGTAGCGATGCCAAGCCCGATGAACCACATGCCAAGCGTGACCATGAAAGATGGTATCCGCAGGATGACATGCAGCAGCCCGGAAAAGGCTCCCATCGCAGCTCCGACCGCAACCGCCGCAATTACACCGACAATACTGCCAAACCACGAACTGTCTGCTGCCACCAGCGAAGCCAGCACCACCCCCGCCAGTGCCATGACGCCTTCAATCGAAAGATCGATACTGCCCAGCAGGATCACGAAAGTCGCACCGAGTGTCAGAACGACCGGAATTGCGGAAGCAGATGCAATGCGTATGAAGTTGTTGACCGAAAAGAAGTTTGGGCTGATCAACCCCAGCCCCACGCAGAGCACAAGCAACACGATAAGCGGTGCGAGCCGGCGCATCAGCTCCGGCAATCTGCTTTGGAGGCCGTTTTTAGACATGGCTACGCCCTTAGCGTCAGCCGGAGTGAAATCCTGGCTCGCAACTCTCATATACTTTTCCTGTCAGGCAATATTCCGCCACGTATGACGGGAGGTTTCAGACCGCGACGGGCTTATCAGCCCTCGCGGATCTGTCCGCTTGCACGTCCCCAAAGGTCCTTGAAATCAAGGTTTGGTGTGTTCTTGATGTTATTTTCGTAGAAATCATCGACGTTGTCTTTCGTCACGACCAAAGCCGTTCCGTAAAACTCGCGGTGATCTTTCGGTTCTTTCGATGGATCAAAGACCCCGGCGCGTGCGCTGTAAGGAATTGCAAGCCCCATCGCGCCCTGCCAGAACGGGTCGGAAGAAACGGTCGCTGCAAATTCGCCATTCTTCACAGCTTCAACTGCCGTTCCAATACCATCAACGCCGGTGATCGGTATCTGGCCAGCAAGACCTTCCGCGCGCAAGGCTTCCAATGCGCCAATACCCATATCGTCATTGGCGCACCAGATGCCCTTAATGTCATCGCCAAAACGCGTGAGCCATGCACTGACAACGTCGAACGCCTTGCTCGATTGCCAATCAGCAACCTGAAAATCAAGGAGCTGAACATCAGGATGCGCAGCCAGCGCTTTCTCAAGACCGGAGCGGCGATCGATAGCAACGGTATTGGACAGCGTGCCACCAAGACCCAGAATGCCGCCCTTGCCGCCAATGGACTTGATGAGGATTTCCGCAGTTTCAGCACCATAACGCTGACCGTCAAAGCTCACATGAGCAACGTAGTATGGATCATGATCCCACGGATGCAGATCAGCAGGCTTGTTCCACTGCGTCAGCACATGAGCCTTGGCCGCGACGCAAGCTTCCACGATTGGGCGCGCATCGGCTGCATCATTTGGATCGACATTGATGATAGCATTACCGCCAGTGCGTGCGAGGATTGCACGGATATCGGCAATGCCCTTCTCGCTGTCGCCTTCGGTAACAAGCGTCACATAGTCAAGGCCAAGCGACTTAGCGAAAGCTTCGCCGCCCTTGTTCCAGGCTGCGTGATATGGATTGGACAGCGAGCGGATCGCGTTGACCAGCGTCGGCTTCTCTTCAGCGAGTGCGCGCAGTGAAGACATACCACTGAAAGCTGAAAGAGCGCCAAGACCGGCTGCACCCTTCATGAATGCACGTCTGCTGAATGGCTTTGTACGAATAAGGGTCATGTGTTTCCTCCCAAAACACGCATTGACTAGCTAGTCATTTGCGTTGCATAGCTATGCAAAGTGAAGCTATGTCGTCAATAGGAAATTTTCAGGAAACGTGATCTGACACCTGGGAAGACTTCCCAAATCCTTGAAAGCCTTTGAACATAATGGCAAAACAAAAACTGATGATTGTTCAAAAACAGGACAAAAAAACGCGAAGGATATGGAATGAAGCGTGACAAGCCCTACGCATCCTCCACAGATGTGGCAAGACTGGCAGGCGTTTCCCAATCCGCTGTTTCCAGAACATACAAGCCCGGCGCCAGTGTGTCGCCAGAGACACGCAAGAAGGTGATGGCCGCAGCGGAAGAACTTGGCTATCGCCCAAGTTTTATTCCCGGCATCATGCTCAGCCATCGCTCGCGTCTGGTGGCGGTGGTGATTGGCGGACTGTATAATCCATTTTATTCGACTGTTCTTGAGACTTTTTCCCAAAGGCTTCAGGATGAAGGTTGGCGCGTGCTTTTGGTCCACGCCAATAGCGGCCACACATTCGATGACATTGTTCCAATGCTTGCCGGTTATCGTGTCGATGCAATCGTCAGTGCGTTGGCCGTGCTGTCGCAAGAAGCCGCCGAACAATTATCGCAGTTGCGTGTGCCTGTGATCTCATTCAACACGCCGTTTTCCGATGGTTGGGTTCATTCCATCAGCTGCGACAATATTGGCGGCTCTCGCACAATGGCGCAGCATTTCATCCAACGCGGCGCAAAGAAATTTGGCTACATCACCGGACCGACGGACAGTCAGGCGAACATCGATCGCAAGCTCGGCTTTTTCTCAGCAATCGAAGAAGCTGGTTTGGATCAACCGCTTATTCTTGAAGGGAATTTTCGCTATGAATCCGGCTATCAGGCGATAAAGAACCTTCGCGATATCATCAGCTCATCCAAAGACCTTCCAGACGCAATCTTCTGCGCTAACGATCTCATCGCACTCGGCGCGATGGATGCCCTTCGTCAGGAGTTTCAGATCAATGTTCCCAACGACATTCTCGTTGGCGGATATGACAATATCGCCGAAGCTGGTTGGGCCTCCTATAATCTGACCACACTGGTCCATGATGGCCCGCAGATGGTCGAGAAGGCGATAGAGATTCTCTCAGAAAGTGAGCCAGGAAAGCTTTCAGATTTAAACCAGCAATCAGTAATCGCCTCCCCATTGATCATTCGGAACAGTACGGGCGGAATACGTTGACCCGAAACCGCCCGTTCCACTGCCGATTGTTCAGTTGTTGCTGCGTTGCTGTAAAAATGCGGGTAAAACAGTAAGAACAGACTGAAGAACACGCCTGAAACTGCTAGTAGTTGAGGTGGATATAAGGAGATATCATGCGCTCGACTATCATGGCAGCTATGGTGCTGGCGGTTACGGGAACTGCGACGGCCGCAGAGAAGCCAATCGACACTTATTATGCTCGTTTAAGCGAGCGCGATCACTATAGCTCATCCGGTCAGCGCCTCACCAAAGTGGCAGGCATTGTCAGACAGGATCGGGCCAACGTCCACCAGTTTGGCAAAGCCGATGCGGAAGATGAGAAAGACAAATTCTTCAACAGCAAGGATAACCGGGCCAAGCTCGAGAATATGCTCGCCAATGTCCGTATTTCACCGATTGATCAGGCGACCATCATCAATGCTACGCCGTTGATTTTTGTTGAGGTCTACCCGACCTATGTCATGATTACGATGAAGTAATCCTGTTGAGACGCGGGCATCATCAACCCGCGCTCAACATTATTTTCGTGACGGTCGCCGCATCGATGCTCTCTTGCGAATAGAGCAGTGGAACAGGCTTTCCTTCGTGCCAGTTCCTGAGAAGATCGGAATAATGCCGCGACGCTGGTAATCCGGATTGGCCCGGATTATTGACAAACAGACTGTTGTCCCAAGCCCCAACATCGATAATCATTCGCACTGACGGCCCCACGACCACCGAAAAATCACTCAACCTATAATTGGCATAGTTGAGTGTGGAGCTACTGCCCCCCAACGCGATAGGGCCCAGCGACCAGTGATTGTCCGTCAGTGACTGAAGTGGGTGGCGAAGTTGGAGCGTGTGAATGCGTCCCCACGCCCATGTCGCCATATCCTCACCCATCAATGAAATACATTCCGCCCAAGCATCCGCAAGGCTTTGGCGAATAGCGTTAATATGTTCGCCAGTCGAGGCCGCAGTTTCCAGCCATGAGGCAATGCTAGGCGCATCAAACGGCATGAGCAGTGGAACGACCTCCGGAGCAGCCCTCATTGTTCGAGCAGCAAGCGCACCGAGATGTTTGCTCAACCATATTTCGAAAAGCGCGGCGGCAGCGGAATCAGCAGAGAGGTCTCCGTCCCAATTCTGGAGAAGCGTCCAAGCCTCTGTTTCCTCGTCATGAACAGGCAACGCCCTCAGACATTTCAACAAACGGGCAGCGATTGGCGAAGATGTTGAACATTGCAGTCGTGCACAATCCTCAAGCGAAATAGGTTCCCTGCGGGATAGTTGACTGTGAAGCGTGTCATGACGGCTACTATCCAGCCACTCATAACCGATAGCGGGATTTGAGACAGTCCAATCGTCCGGGACATTCATGGCATTAGCTGTCGCAACAAAACCGCGTGGTGGATTGACTTCGTACGGACCTGCTTCGGGTGCGATATAGCCGCTCCATTCATAGCGCCCATCACCCGGAACAGGCAAAAGGCCATCCCAATTGTTCCTGATGGGTGTGGCGCCGGACGGCTTCCACGCAATCGTATTCGTTGTATCAGCATAGATATGATTGACTGAGGGGCAGCCCCAACCTTCGAGTGCACTTGCATACTCGGAATAGGTTTTCGCCCGCATGACAGACAAGCTCGCCATATATGGTGCCATACCCGCATCCATCCAGACAGTCCTCAAACCAAATGCACGATTATTCTCGTGGTCCTGATAGAGAACTGGGCCATGCCGTGTGAATTTCAAATCAACTGTCTGGTCAGGATATCCTTTGACCGGAATAGTTTCGGTAATGGTTCTGAACGTCTCCCAACCATCCTGATAGGCATATTGATCAGGATCGTTTTCATCGGTCTGGTAGATATAAATGTCTTCCTGATCTGCGCCGAAAATGGTGAGCCCGAAAGCAGCAGTACCGTTATGTCCCATGGATATTCCGGGCACCATAGGTTCGCCTGCGCCGATCAAATCCAGACCTGGCATTGTTAGGTGAACGATATACCGGATAGAGGGCAAAACATGCGTACGATGTGGATCAAGGGCCAGTATAGGTCGACCTGTTGTGGTCTTTTCTGCCGATATGGCCCAATTGTTTGAGCCTTCTTCAAAAGAAGCCCGCACGATCTCACCTGATGATGAGATTATCGTCCATTGATCTGCCTCGACCAGGGTTGCGACAAGCCGTTTCTTTGAAAAAGTGGCTGGACTTACAGCTAGCTGAAAGTCGCGCAACACCCTGTCGGTCATGACGCTGGGATCAAAACCGTCAACCGGTTCAGGCACCACCCCGTATGATAACTCCTTACGAAGCATATCAAGCTCCGCTCCCAGTTCCACACCAGCGATTGCCATGACTTTGGAACGCAGAAGTTCGGACGATGCATTGCGTGTCAGCGAGTGCGTACGCACACGCACCACATCTTCCGGCTTCCAGCGATCAGGCTTGTGACCAAGGAGCGTAAATTCAGGAGGAAGCGGTATCTCGCCTGAATTGCAAGCATCCACATAGGCGTTGATACCTTTGGCAAAAGCGGTGCAGATTTCCTCTGAATCCGGCCCATATGCCTTCCATTCCAACGCCATGTCGCCGCGGTAAAGAAGCAACCGTGCGGCCTTATCCTGCTCCAGATAACCGGGCCCAAAATCACGTGCCAACAAACCAAGTCCACGCTTGCGCGCGATATCGATCTGCCAAAGACGGTCACGCGCAGCGTTCCAGCCTTGCGCAAAAAAGAGATCATGGAGGTTTTCTGCCCTGATATGAGCAATGCCCCATTGATCTACACGGATTGTGACATCGTTTTGCAGACCCGCAACGCGGGCTGCGGTTAATCTTGTTGAATCGGACATAGCCGCACCTCAGGTGTTTCCTGAAAATAAGTAAAACAAACAGGCAGAGCGGCTCCGATGATTGTATTTTATCAGAAACCACTCTTTTACAATTTATTCGAGTCCCAGAAATAAGCCCGCGTGAAGACGGGCACGTTCCACCAGACTATCCTCGAAAATATGCTCGCCCAAAGTATGCAGGCCCTCACCGCGTACACCGATGGAATCGAGCGTTGGCACACCAAGCGCACCGGTGAAATTACCATCAGAACCGCCGCCCGAACTCTGAGCGGTCATGGTGAAACCGATTTCCTTGGCAACATCGTTGGCAAAGTTGAAGAGCTTCATATCCTGTGGCTGTCCCGGCTCCCAGACGGGTCGCGTCACACCGCGCGTAACGATCAACTCGACATCGTCTTTGGTACCGGCAAGAGACATGATGCGCGCAACACCGTCTTCCAGATCTTTCTGGGTTTTGGCCATGCTGAGCGCTTCGGCATTACAGCTCGATGAAACACAATTGACCCATTGTCCCGCTTGAATAACCCCAACCGAGAAGGTGCAGTCATCAGTCGTGAGCGCTTCGATTTCGATTATTTTTTCCGCCATGCGCCGGATTGCCGAACGGCCTTCCTTCAACAACCAACCCGCATGACTTGGCTTGCCTATAGTCTCAAGATTGTAGCGCGCTATCGCATAGCGTCCGACAACAGCACCGCCATCACGCCGCGCAGGTTCGGGCACCAGTACATATTTGTTCTTGAGGGCTTCCTGCTCGATCAGATCACGCGTTGAAGGCGTCCCGACCTCTTCATCAGGTGTCAGCAGGAAGGTGACAGGCAGCTTGGTTGCAAGTCCGCTTCTTGCTATCTGTCGCATGGCTTCGAGCGCCACAAAATTTCCACCCTTCATATCCTGAATACCAGGGCCATAAATCCTGCCGCTCTCACGGCGATAAGGATTAATGTCGATCACGCCAAGCGGATGAACCGTATCGAGATGTCCGGAGACCATAATTCCCGGCTTACCTTGGTTTGCATGCGGAAACCGTGCGCGCAGCGAGCCGCCAAAGCCCATACGCCCCGGAATAAACTCAATGCTGGCACCCGCAGCCGCAAAATCATAGGCAGCCGTTTCAACCATACGATTGACGGCAGCCGCATCAAATGTCGGGCTTTCCGTTTCAATCCACGGCCGCAGACGTGCAATCATGCCATCAAGATCAAAGGGTAATTCATGCGCACTCATGCAGCTAAGTCCTTATTCACTGGCAGGCGAGTTTCAACAATCCGGGCATAGATCGATGAGCCAATCGGTAGCGTTTCCGGTTCAAGCATAAAGGCAGGATTGTGCAGGGCTGCTTTCCCGCCGTGCAGTACATTGATGTAAGCACCCGGCACCCGGGCCAGCATGTCCGCAAAATCCTCACTGCCCATAAAGGCCGGGCAGTCATCGCTTACATTTTCCTCACCCAGCACATCGCGCGCAGCAGCGATGTAGGCGTCAGACAGCTCATTATCATTGCGCAAAACATCAAAGACATTGCGGATATCGACATCAACCTTGATGCCATAACCTGAGGCAACACCCGCACAAATCTCACGAAGACGGGTTTCTGCCAGTTCGCAAACACGCTGCTCGAAATAGCGGATCGTGCCGGTGATCGTCGCCACTTCCGGCACGATATTGTAGGCGCTACCGGTATGGAATTGGGTGCAGGAAACCACACAAGCATCCGTTGCCGGAATATTACGCGAGACAATGGTCTGCAATTGCCCGACCAGATCCGCACCAATCACCAGAACGTCACGGGCATTGTGGGGCTGTGCTGCGTGGCTGCCTTTGCCGGTAAGTTTGATATCAAAGAAGCTGGCGCCTGCCATGGCCGCACCCTTGCGAATGACCGCTTTGCCAAGCGTGCCCAGTGGCTGATTGTGCATCCCGTAGATTTCATCACAAGGAAAGCGCTCAAAAAGGCCTTCGGCAATCATGCCCCGTGCGCCGCCAAGACCTTCTTCCGCTGGCTGAAAAACGAAAACCGCGGTCCCTTCAAAATTGCGCGTAGCCGCAAGATATTGCGCAGCACCCAACAGCATCGTCGTATGGCCATCATGGCCACAGGCATGCATTCTGCCCGGATTTTGCGATGTATAAGGAACACCGGAAATCTCATCAATCGGTAGCGCATCCATATCGGCGCGCAGACCAACACGGCGATTGCCAGCGTTCCGACCTCTCAATATACCGACAACACCGGTCTTGGCGATGCCTGTATGGACTTCATCGAAGCCCCATTTTTCCAGGAGTTCCGCAACAACGCCAGAGGCGTGTTGTTCCTCGAAACCAATTTCCGGATGACGATGAAGGTCCTCGAAAACCGCGCGCATCTCGCCGGCTTTCTCCTCAATAAACGGTATGATGGGCATGATTTCATTCCTGTTTGAAATATTGAAGATAACCGGGGCCGCATTTGCGGCCCTCCGATCAGGCGGCTGGACGTCCAGCCGCAAAATCCCAGAAGCGACCGGGAGCCGCTTCAATCAAAGAACGCGTATATTCATGCGATGGATTGCCAAGCACATCGGCAGCATCGCCTTGCTCAACCACCTGCCCGCGTTTCATCACCAGCACTTCATCGCAAATCTGTGCCGCAACACGCAGATCATGCGTGATAAAAATGATCGCTATGCCGGTGTCTCTTTGAAGCTCCGCCAGCAGATCGAGAACCTGTGCCTGCACCGAAACATCAAGCGCAGACACAGCCTCATCAGCCACCAGAATATCCGGTCGAAGCGCAACAGCGCGTGCAATGGCGATACGTTGGCGCTGCCCCCCGGAAAACTGATGTGGGTATCGCTTCAGTGAATCCTCAGGCAGGGAAACGATCTTCAACAAACGCTTTGCTTCGGCCACCGCCTCCTCATAAGGCACACCGTAATTAAGCGGCCCTTCGGTGAGACTTTGTTCAATCGTCCAGCGTGGGTTCAGAGAACGAAACGGGTCCTGAAACACGACCTGAAGCTTCTTGCGGAACGGCTTCATCTCGCGTTTTCCAAGATGTGCAATGTCTCGCCCATCGACGACGATCTCGCCTTCAGTCGGTTCGATCAACCGCATTATAGAGCGCGCAACGGTCGTCTTGCCTGAACCGGACTCGCCAACAATACCGAGTGTACGTCCCGGCTGGAGCTCGAAATTCACTTCGCGCGAGGCATTAACACCTGGCTTTGTGCTGAAAATCCCACCACTGCGATAAGTCATGCCAAGATCGCGAACGCGGATCACCGCTTCCCGCCCTTGTGGCTCGCGCGACAGACGCGGAATGAGGCTTGGTACAGAACCCAGCAAATCTTTGGTATATTGCTGCTGTGGCGATGACAAAACTTCGCGAATTGTTCCACGTTCTACAATTTCGCCATTGCGCATGACGCAGACCCGGTCGGCGATTTCCGCCACCACGCCCATATCGTGCGTGATGAACAACACAGCCGTGCCATGCTTCTCCTGCAACTCCGCAATCAGCGACAGAATCTGCTTCTGCGTCGTCACGTCGAGCGCTGTGGTTGGTTCGTCAGCAATCAGCACCACAGGTTCGAGGATGAGCGCCATGGCGATCATAATACGTTGACGTTGACCGCCCGAAAGCTGATGCGGATAGCTTTGATAAATACGCTCCACATCGGGCAGATGAACCTGCTCCATAATGTTGATGACTTTGGTGCGTTTGGCTTCCGCTGACAGGTTGGTGTGCACGTCCAGAACTTCCGTGATCTGTTCACCCACCCGCATAACGGGGTTCAGCGCAGTCATCGGCTCCTGAAAGATCATAGAGATGCGCGTAGCACGCATCTTTTTCATATCTGCGGGCGAGAGCTGGAGAAGATCTTTGCCATCCAGCCTGATAGCACCCGCTTTTACCAGCAGTGCATCTTTTGGTAAAAGTCCCATGGCAGTCAGCGATGTAACGGATTTTCCCGACCCAGACTCACCCACCAGACAGACTGTTTCGCCCTTACGAATATCAAAGCTCACGCTGCGAAGCACCGGCGTGCCGCCGGGAAGTGCAACGACGAGATTTTCAACTTCCAGCACGACAGGTTCTGCCGTGAAATCACGGTTGCGCAGTTCCATATCAGCCCTCCCGCTTTTTCAGACGTGGGTCGAGCGTATCGCGCGCCGCATCGCCGAGCAGATTGATCGAAAGAACACAGAGCGTCAGCAACAGACCCGGCCACAGCACGATGGACGGTTTGATGCGGAAGAACTGACGGCCTTCGGCCATGATGTTTCCCCATGTCGGAATTTCAGTACTGATGCCTGCACCCAGGAATGAAAGGATCGCTTCGGTAAGAATGGCCGATGCGACAATATAAGTGCCCTGCACAATGAGCGGCGCCATCGTATTGGGCAGAAGATGCCGGAACAGGATTTTTGGAGTGCTTGAACCAAGGGCAAGCGCTGCTTCCACGTAGGGTTCCTCTCGCGCAGTCAGGATGACAGAGCGAACAAGTCGCACCACACGCGGGATTTCCGGAATGGTAATCGCCACGATGACTGAGCCAATCGACGGACCATTCAAAGCGACCAGCGCGATAGCGATAAGGATTGATGGCATCGCCATCAGGGCATCCATCATGCGCATGATGATCGCATCAGCCGTGCGGAAGAAGCCGGCAATCAGGCCGATAAACACGCCAACGCCGATCGAAGCCCCGGCAGCGAATAACCCGATCAACAGCGAGATGCGGCCACCCAGGATCATGCGCGAGAAGAGGTCCCGGCCATAATTATCAGTTCCGAGCCGGTACTCATCCGAAGGCGGCTTTAAACGCATCAGCGGATTCATGGCCAGTGGATCGTGGGGAGCGATCCACGGAGAAGCAAGCGTCAGAAGGAGGATTGCAGTGAGGAGAAATCCTGCAATCAGCGGTCCGATACCAACGCGTGTCGCGCGCGGCAGCGAGAACAGGCGCAGCACCCGGTGCATGCCTGCCGATGTCTGTTCTGTGCGCATCAATAACGTATCCTTGGGTCGAACAGTGTGTAGGAAAGATCGATCAGAAGGTTGACGAAAACATAGAGCGCACTCGTCAGGAGGATCATCGCCTGAATGACCGGATAATCACGCGCCAACACAGCATCCACAGTCAGCCGGCCTATACCGGGAATATTGAAGATGCTCTCAGTCACAACTACGCCCGAAATCAGCAATGCAAAGCCGGTGCCAATAATGGTAACGACCGGCACGGCAGCATTTTTCAATGCGTGAACGAAAAGAAGGCGGCGATCACTGACACCTTTCGCACGCGCCGTGCGGATATAGTCTTCACCCAGCACATCAAGCATTGCCGCACGGGTCATGCGGGCAATAAGCGCGATATAGATCGAAGCCAGTGTCAGTGCTGGCAATATCGCCCTCTCCATGAAGCCACCAAGGCCTGATGAAATCGGCCTGAAACCCTGCACCGGAAGCCAGCCCAGATTGACAGAGAAAACAAGCAGCAAGACATAGCCGACCAGAAAAACCGGCACCGAGAAACCCAGAACCGAAAAACTCATGACGAGATAATCAATCCACGAACGATGACGCCATGCTGCGATCACGCCCATTGGAATTGCTGCGAGAACTGCAATGATAATGGTCAGAACCGCAATGGATATTGTCGGGCCGATGCGTTGTGAAACCATATCGAGCACAGGAACACCCGAAATCAGCGAAACGCCGAGATCGCCCTGCAATATTTTGCCCATCCAGGTGAAATATTGCGTCAAAATAGGCTCATTGAGGCCCATCGCCTCACGAATGCGTTCGAGTTGTTCGGATGTTGCAGCATCACCTGCAAGAATTGCCGCCGGATCACCCGGCGTCAGCCTGAGAAGAAGAAAGACAAAAATCGATACCAGCAGCAGCACTGGCACGAGCGCAAAGATACGTTTTAACAGATAGATAGCCATATGCGCGTCCCGCTTGAGGCAGAACCGGTACAAACCCGGTTCCGCATTGAACTGGGCGCTACCGCGTCGACCGCGATAGCGGCGGGCGGATTACTCTTCGGTTTTTTTCACGTTCCAGAAGACCGGAACCGGAGAGCCGAGCATATCAACAATATTAGAGCGGCGTGCCTGTGGCGGGTTATATTCACCAAGCGGGATATAGAGCACGTTCTCCAACGTATGAGCCTGGATCTTTTCGACAACGGCCTTCTGTTCTTCAGGCGTCCTGGCGGCAATATATTCTTTTTTCAGTTCTTCGATCTTGTCGTCCTGTGGCCAGCCGAACCAACCCTGATCACCACGACCATTCAGCATCACCGAATTGAGCGGAGTAGCGATTTCTGGGATCTGCCAGTTTGTGAAAAAGATATTCCAACCGCCTTTTGAAGGTTCGTCCTTTGAAGCGCGGCGACCGACGAGCGTCTGCCAATCCATCGGCTGCATGTCTACCGTGAAGCCGGCAGCCCGGAGTTGTTGCGCAGCGACAACAGGCTGGGGCGACAGGCTGGTAACATCGGTAGGCTGCATCAATACAATCGGCTTGCCATCATAGCCGGCTTTTTTGAGCAGTTCTTTCGCCTCTTCAACATTGCCCTGCGCGATGATGCTCTCTGCACCGACATTGGTGGCATTGGGTGTGCCGCAGCCGAAAATCGCACCGCAAACCTTGTAGTAATTCGGATCGGCCATCAGCGCTGCAAGCACTGGCTCCTGCGACATTGCAAGGAATGCTGCACGACGAATGTCGGGGTTGTCGAACGGCGGATGCTTGAAGTTGAGGCGTCCCATCGTCTGATAGCCGAGTGGATCGCGCTGCTCGAGGATCACAGAGTCATCGCCATCAAAGAGCGGCACCAGATCAACGGGGATTTGTTCGACATAGTCAATTTCACCGCTTGTGAGCGCATTCACGGCGGTTTGCGCATCGGTCATGGTGACCCAGCGCACTTTGTCTACATTCACCACCTTACCACCGGCCATCCAGCTCGCAGGTTCACCGCGCGGCACATAGTCTTCATTCTTAAGATAGCTGACGCCAACGCCGGGCTGAAACTCCGCTGGCACAAACTTGAACGGACCAGAACCAATGTGTTCGGTAATCGCGGTATCGGCAGGTGTTGCAGCAATCCGTGCAGGCATGATGAAAGGAGGCAAAGCCGCCTGCTTGGCAAGCGTATCAAGGAACGGCGCGAATGGCTCCTTGAGTGTCCAGACCAGTGTCTTGTCATCAGTGGCCTTCAGGGAGTCTGTGATATCCATGATAAGCTGACCACCGGCATCGCGCTTGGCCCAGCGCTCAAGCGAAGCCACAGCATCAGCAGCTGTCACCGGCGCACCATCGTGGAATTTCAAACCGTCGCGCAGCGTGAATGTGTAAGTTTTGCTGTCGTCTGAAACAGTCCAGTCTGCCATTTGTGGCTGAGGCTTGAAGTTTTCATCAACAGCAATCAGCACATCGTAAATCATGTATCCATGATCGCGTGTGATGTGAGCCGTAGTGATAATCGGATCGAGAATACGCAAATCCGAATGCATAACGGCAGTCAGCGTGGTTTCAGCCCATGCGTTGCCAGCCCCAAGGGCAATCAGTGAAACTGCTATCCCATATTTTAGTTTGCGGAGGATGGGGCCAGGTTGTGGTGATTTAAAAAACTGCATCTACTTGGTTCCTCTGAAGGTTGTTATTCTTATTATTTTATTTGAACTCAGGTCCGAGCGGCTCGAGCCTTATGCCCGAGCGCAAGTGCTTCCATGATAGTTGTGCCGGGCTGAGCGGCATTGCTCCGGGTGCTGTGCAGACCAGGAGTTTTTCCGCAATAGGTGCGAAGTCGGCCCGGAAATGCACCGAGCTTTTATTGACGAGAATGGCTTCCTGTTCCGGCTCGATGCCAACCATACGATAAAGCGCACGGTCCGCCATCTGCGCGAGGTTGGTTGTGACAACGATCCGTGTTCCACCAAGACGCAGACAAGCCGATGGGCCCATGTTCAGCCACGTGCCACCATAATAAGGCCCCGTAGCATGGGCCTTGCCGTCTGAAAGTTTCTCCACGATGAAGCTCGCCTTGAATGGTTCATCGCCGTCAATTCCCGACTTGCCACCAAGAGATATTTCGATCTCGGTTCCCTCGCCCGCCTGATGCGCAATCCTTGCCGCTTCGGGATCGTGGATACAGCCAATGGCCGCGCGTTTTGCATCACAGGCAACAAGTGCGCGAAGCATCCCGGTCGTATCCGAGCTGCCGCCTGCGCCGGGGTTGTCCTGCGTATCGGCAATGATGATGGGACGAGATGCATCTCTTGCCAACTCGATAGCCTTCTCAACCCCTTCTTTCGGCTGATAAGAGATACCTGCGAAGGACGGTTCGGCTGCCGAAAGTGCAGCCAGGATGTCATCTGCGCAGTTCTCAACTGCCTGTCGGTCCCAGCCGTAAGCAAAGACCGAAGGTCCGCATTCTGCGAAGTCGGCAGCGGGAAACCCCATGAAAAGCGACGCTGTCAGTATATTTTCCGGCACATCGACCGTCATGCCGTACAGGTCTTTGGCAGGCTGTTCATCCGTGCATTGCCATGCAATAGGAATGAGATAATCGCCCTGTCGCATCGCCTTATGCAAACCGTCAGGCTTATCCATCAAGGCCTGCAAAGCTTCAGCAGACCGATAGCCCGTTTCGGCCATATCGACATGTGGATAGGTACGGAAGCCAACCATAACATCGGCATGTTTGAACATGCGACGCGTGATGTTGCCATGCAGATCAAGCGCTATCGATAAAGGCTCAGATGGACGAACTGAACGGACCCGTTCAAGAAGCTCGCCTTCTCCGTCATCCACGTGCTCCGCGACCATTGCACCGTGCAGATCAATGAAAATGCCGTCAAGTGGACCGCAATCACGCAGTCCTGAGACAATCTCTGTAACAATTGCCTCATAGGCGTCCTGAGTAACTGGCGCTGAAGGTATTGCACCAGCCCAAAGGACCGGCACGACATCCCAACCAGCTTCTTGTGCAAACCTGAGCGCGCCAGCAATGCCAAGATTGACGTTCTGCGCATTCTCGAAAATCGCGTCACCACGCGAAAGCGGAATATATCCGCCACCCTGAACAAAGGCCGCCATAGTCGCCGGAGCGGCAGCAAATGTATTCGTTTCATGCAAAAAGCCAGCTACAGCCACGCGTTTTGACACGAGCGCACTCCCATTTTCCTGATTTGCCCCCTCGGGCTATGATGTGTATCTGTCAGCGATACATCTATATTGATTTTTTATGATAGTGACCAATTTTGATCCTTGTCAATCCTTGAATCTGGATTAAAGCTTTTTCGCATGAACACATTTCGAGACCTGCGCGGCATATCCACTTTCGATCCTGATGAGGGTGAAGCCTACAAGGACGACCCGCTATTCTTGCGCTCAGTTGCAAGAACCGTTGCGGTCATGTCAGCATTTCAAAGTGCGCGTCATCCTTTGTCGCTTAGTCAGGTAGCAGCCGCTGCTGGCATTGACCGCAGTGCAACACAGCGTATCGTTCATTCTCTGTTGAAACTAAATATGCTGGCCCGCGACCCTGAAGATCGCGGTTATTTACCTGGTTTGCGTATTCTCGACATGACGCACGATCTGTTGCGACTTAATCCCATGCTTCAACGCGCAAATCCGGTCTTGCTGGAGCTGCGTCGCCGGGTCAGCGAGCGTGTCGATCTTTCGCTCTTCGATGATGTTCGCGTTATTTACGCTTTGCGCATGCCGTCAAAGCATGAGGTGTTCAGCGCAACCATTGTTGGAAATGCCGTTCCAACCTATTGCACGGCAGGCGGCGTCGCTATTCTCTCGAGGCTGCCGGACAAGAAGATTGCAGATATTGTCAGCCGTTCAGATCTCACACCTTTCACACAGCATACTGTCCGTGATCTTGAAGGTGTAATGGACTATGTTCGCGCCACGCGTGAACGTGGGCACTCGCTGCTATGCAGGCAGCTGCTCAATCATGAGGTCGTAATTGGCGCCCCCATTCTGGACTGGAGAGGCGCTCCTGTCGGTGCAATCCATGTGGCGGGCAGTCTGCAGGAATGGACCGCTGAAGGCTTCAGCGACAGTTTTGGACCACTTATCCAGAATGCAGCACAAACGATTTCGGAGAAATCCTCCCCATCGGACAACAGACGGATTGAGGTTGACTAAGCGCTCCACCCAACAAAAAAATACCAGGCTGCAATGCCCGGCATTTTAACTTCTCAGTCTTCCCTGATCATGCTGTTTCTGCTGGCATCACGCATCCGAAGATAGATGATCAGAGAAACACCAATCATGACGGTTATTTGCCGGTAGAAGCCACGCTCCCAACCGCTGTTCTTAAAGCTCAGCGCTGCATATCATGTGTCTGCTCAAGCGCGGAAAAGATCGGATAGGTCCACCATTCATCAGCTTGCGAGCATCGACGCTTCTTCTTTCAGAAAGAAAGCGAACAGCTAAACAATCTGTGCCTGAAAAACCTATGCACTCTCACGCTTCACGACATCATACCCGATATCGACGATTGCATCGTCCGCCGTCGTTCCCGATACGCGTGCGACAATCATTTCCATACTCTTCACACCCATTTCATAGGCATTCGGCTGGATCGTCGAAAGCCCCGGCGTGATCTCCGATGCGATCTCGTAATCACCCCATCCGGTGACAGCAAGACGCTCCGGCACTTTCCATCCAAGGCGTGTGCATTCGAATATAACACCAGCCGCCACGATATCGGTGGGACAGATCACACCATCGATATCAGGATCGATACGGCGCAGTGCTTCAAGCGCCTTGGGGCCAGCACCAAAACCATCCGCTTCATCCACGATGCAGACCCGGTGATGTTCCAGACCGGCTGCGGCCATGGTCTCCTCAAAGGCTGGCAGACGATCACTATATCGACGTGCGGATGCGCCACCATATCCGACGAACCCGATACGACGGCAACCTCGTTCGACGAGAAGACAAGCCATTGTCCGTGTTGCATCTGTCATAGAATAGCCAACCGCCATATCGAGCACATTGTCAGTGACCCAACCTTCTACGACAGGTGTTTCGGTCTTCCTGATAAGATCAATGGCTTCTTCTGAATGCTGGTTGCCGACCAGCGAAATGCCAGCGACACGCAAACCGATAAATGTCTGAATTGCTGCCGTTTCGTCCTGCCTGGTTTCCGCAAGTTTGAGTATCAACTCATAGCCGCTCTCGCTGGCGCGATCCTGCATCCCGCGCACATATTTATAGAAGCTCGAATTCTTCATCGACGGAATGACTGCGCCAATAACCCGGCTTTGCCCGGACGAAAGAATGCCTGCAGAATGGTTTGGAACATAGCCAAGTTCCGCCGCGACCTGAAAAACGCGCAACCGCGTCTCCTCAAGCACTCGCTCGGGGTAGCGGAACGCATTGGATACGGTCATAGGCGATACGCCAGCCGCCTGTGCAACCGACTGCATCGTTATGACATTTTTGCTGCGAGCGAGGTTATTCATGGCCTAATGCACCAAATATTCTCATCAATGTTACTTCTCAAGGTTTTTTATACTCACAAACCAATGAAACGCAGAAAACCCATCCTTGACGAAATCGGCTTGAAGGTCGATTGTAGCGCTACAATATATTGTAATGCTGGAAATGCACATGATCTTTCTTACAGACAGCAGGGTAAATCGCGAGACGCCCGCATGAGCTTAGATCCGAAGGGCGGAGCAAGCGAACTTGTGCTTAAAGCCATAACGAAGCGTTTTGGGTCGAACATGGCTGTCGACAGTCTTGATCTGATCATCGAGGCAGGAAAACTCGTCTCATTGCTCGGTCCATCGGGGTGCGGCAAGACGACAACCTTGCGTATGGTTGCAGGATTTGAAAGTGCAGATTCAGGCACGATCCATATCGGCGGAACCAATGTAACCAGTCTTCCGCCTCATCGGCGCCGTCTCGGCATGGTTTTTCAGAACTACAGCCTGTTTCCACATAGAACGGTCGCGGAAAATATCGGCTTCGGCTTGAAGATGCAGGGCGCTGCAAAAACAGAACGCGATGAGCGCATCAAATCGATGCTCGATCTCATCCAATTGTCTGGCCGTGGCGATGATTTTCCCTCCCAGCTTTCGGGCGGCCAGCAGCAGCGCGTGGCGCTTGCACGTTCGCTGGTGGTGAACCCAAAAGTTTTGCTGCTGGACGAGCCTTTAAGCGCGCTCGATAAATCCTTGCGCGAAAGCATGCAGTTTGAAATCCGCGCCATGCAGGCGCGGCTTGGCATTACCACCCTTCTTGTGACGCACGATCAGGAAGAAGCGCTTTCCATGGCCGACGAAGTCGCAGTCATGAACAAGGGGCGGATTCTCCAGCTTGGAACGCCAGGCGAAATTTACGACAAACCGCAGAGCCGCTTTGTTGCCGAGTTTCTGGGAGCATCAAACATTTTCGAGGGACAGACATCGCCAGACGGCGCATCCCTCCTGATCAACGGAAGTCAGGGGAGCGTGGCTCTTCCCCTCGCCTCAGCGCGTCCCCCTTCACAGCCCCTCACACTTTCGGTGCGGCCAGAGCGCATCGTGCCGGTCGCAGATGGAAATGGCCTGTTCAATGGCCGGATCGTCGGCGCGGTGTTCCGTGGAAACTACGCGGCTTATCAGATCGATGTTCCGGCACTTGGCCGGGAAATATTCATCTACCGGCAAGCGGAAAGCCGCCTTGGCGAACTCGCCTACCATCTCAATCAGGAAATCACGCTCGACTGGAACCCGCAGGATGCGGTCGTCGTAACATCAGAATGAACTGAAAGCTCAGAATATGCAGAAGAATGGTGCACGTATCGGCATCGACGTGGGCGGAACATTTACCGATTTTGTTCTGTTCGATCCTGACCGCAAAAACCTGATCCACTACAAGGAACCATCGACGCCTGAAGACCCATCTCAGGCGTTGATCGTAGGCTTGCAGTCACTGCTTAAGAAAGCCGATCTTGGAGCCGACCAGATCGACACGCTTATGCATGGCACGACAATAGGCCTCAATGCCATTATCCAGCGGCGCGGTGCAAAGATCGCACTCATCGTCAGCGAAGGCTATCGCGATATTCTGGAAATCGCGCGCAGTCGCATGCCCTCTTCCTTTGATTTTCATGCAAGCAAGGAAGAGCCACTGGTGCCGCGCCATCGCATCATCGAAATCGGTGCGCGGCTTTCAGCGAACGGCACAACAACCCAAATCCCCGACGATACGGCTCTTGAAGAAATCGCGACGCAACTTAATGCGCTGGATGTCGATGCGGCAGCACTTGTCTTGATCAATGGCTACACCAATCCATCAGTTGAAACAGAGCTGGCGCAGAAAATATCCGCAAAGACAAATGGGCTTTCCATCACATCTGCAGCAGCTATCTGGCCCGAAATCCGCGAATATGAGCGCACGCTGATTGCCTGTCTCAACGCCTATATCCAGCCCTTGATGCAGCGCTATTTTGACGGGCTGAAAACAGGTCTTGCTCGCGATGGCGTACATGCTCCGATCCTTGTCACGGCTTCCAATGGCGGATCGCTGAGCATCGGCTCCGCGCAGGAGCGTCCGGTCGAAACCATCCTCTCAGGACCAGCCTCCGGCGTGATGGCAGCCGCGCGTTTGGCTGCAACATCAGGCGTGCGCGCAATCATCACATTCGACATGGGAGGCACGTCGTCAGACATCGCCGTGGCACAAGATGGCTCTGCTGCACTTGCCACCAAAACCGATATTGGCGGTTTGCCTCTGGTTTTGCCGGTGGTGGACGTCTCGGCCATCGGTGCAGGTGGCGGCTCAATCGTATGGGTTGATGATCATGGCGTGCTGAAAGTCGGCCCCCGCAGTGCTGGCGCAATGCCGGGCCCCATCTCCTACGGTCGCGGCGGCACAGAGCCAACCATCACCGATTGCTACCTCACGCTTGGCTATATCGATCCGGCTGGTTTTCTTGGTGGACGTATGCAGCTTGATAGCGTGCCTGCTGCGGCAGCTCTTGCGGAGGTTGGCAATCGCATCGGATTTCACGGCGAGAATGCTGCGGCTGAGGCGGCTCAGGGTTCACTTGCAGTCACCACGGCTGGCATGGCGACAGAACTCTATAAAACACTCGCCGCACGCGGCCTTGATCCGGCAACCTTTGCGCTCGTTCCATTTGGCGGCGCAGGCCCAACACACGCCAACCTTCTGGCGGAAGAAGTGGGCATTGCCCGCATCGTCGTCCCTCCAGCAGCAGGAACATTCTGTGCATTGGGTGCAGCGGCAGCAGACCTACGGCGCGATTTCGTTCGCAGCCTGCGTCGAGAGCTGGATGAAGCGACCGCGACAACTCTTGCCGGGACATTTGAAACCCTTGCTGCCGAAGGAAATGACTGGCTCGACCAGGAAGGCGAGCAAAGTACCGGACGCCTTTTCGAAAAGGCCGCCGACATGCGCTATGTCGGTCAGGCTTATGAATTGCGCGTGGCATTAAACGATGTCGATGCCAGCGTTCATGCCATTTCCGAGGCTTTTCACCGCGAACACGAGCGCATTTATGGTTTCCGCGACGGCACAGCAGAAGTCGAACTGGGGACTGCGCGCCTTGCTGTCATTGGTGTCACACCCGATTTAGCCGCTCAGGAATTCCCGGAAGGCGATGGCACGCCGAAAATCAAAGGAAAACGTCGCTTGTTCCACAAAGGTGCATGGCTGAATGCAGATATCTACGACCGCGATAGTTTCCGCGCCGGCGATCAAGTTCATGGCCCTGCAATAATCGAGCAGGATGACACCACCACTATTCTGCTACCGGGCTGGATAGCAAATTGCGACAAAACCGGAAATCTGCATCTTGAAAGGCTGGCACAATGAAACTCAATCCAGTCACGCTTGCCATTCTCGGCAACAAGCTTGCAGCTATCAGCGAAGAAATGTGCCTGACACTGCAGCGGACGGGCCGCACCCTTTACGTCAAGGAAACAGCGGATTTTGCCTGTGCGCTTGCCGGGCTGGACGGACGATTTTTCGCCTATCCGCGTTCCATTGGTGTTTCAGGATTTGTCGGCCTTGAATGCGGGCCAACGATTGAAGCAGTCGGACCGCTCGAACCCGGCGATGTCATCCTGACCAACGATCCCTATCGTTCAGAAGGCCTCGCCACACACCTGCCCGACCTTCATATGATCGAGCCCTACTTCCACGAGGGCCGCGTGGTTGCTTATGGCTGGTGTTTCGTACATTGCTCGGACGTAGGCGGACGCGTGCCATCCAGCATTTCTCCAATGAATACCGAAATCTTTCAGGAAGGCCTGCGTATTCCGCCGGTCAAACTGATGAAGCGCGGAGAAATGTCTCCTGAAGTGCGCCTGTTTCTGGAAGCAAACAGCCGTACGCCTGAAGCCAATATGGGCGATATTCGCGCCATGCTGGCCGCTCTTGCTGCCGGTCGCCGCCGCTTCGAACAGGCGATTGTTCAACACGGAGCAGATGAAGTTTCGGCAGCAAGCATCGAGCTTGTGTCCTATGCAGCACAAAAGGCCCGCTCGGTTCTGCGAAAGGTTCCCGCAGGCTCCTATACGTTCTCGGATTATCTTGATGATGACGCAGCTGGTAACCTGCCTGTTCGCATCGCACTGACCGTGACATTCAAAGACGGCGAAGTGCATCTGGATTTTACCGGAACTGATCCGCAAGTGGCTACGGCCATGAACATTCCTTCGCGCGGACGGCCCCATGCGTGGCTGACACTGCGGGTACTTGCATTGGTCAACACACTTGATCCAACAGTACCGCTGAATGTTGGTCTTCTCGATACGGTTCGGATAACCGCACCGGAGGGAAGTCTGGTCAATCCGCAGGAACCTGCCGCAACAGGCGTTCGCCATGCAGCCGCTATTCGTGTCAATGATGTTTTGAATGGCGCCTTCGGAAAGGCATTGCCTGATGTCATGCCTGCGGCATCATCAGGCACCGTCATTCCCGTTGTAATGGCCGAACCAGATGGCAAGGGTGGGCGTCGCGTACAGGTCATCGAACCGATGATCGGTGGCACGGGCGCACGCTTGGGTCGTGATGGCGTTGATGGCGTTGATGGTCGTGATAGCGGCATCTCCAATCTGGCCAATAACCCCGTTGAAACGGTGGAAGCCGAGCTTGGTGTTGAAATCCTGCATTATGGCCTGCGTCCGGATTCCGGTGGTTCCGGCCAATGGCGCGGTGGTTGCGGCATGGAACTGACCTTTCGCGCATTAACCGATGACACCAATGTGCTCGGCCGTGGCATGGAACGTCTGCTGTTCCGGCCATGGGGTTCCTATGGTGGTCAGGCGGGTCTCCCAGGTGCGCTGTTCGTCAATCGAGGGCGCAGTGATGAGCGCAGGCTTGGCAAGATCGACGTGCTCAACGTCAACGCGGGCGATACGGTCACCTTTCTGACACCCGGCGCAGGTGGCTGGGGCAATCCACTTGAACGAGACCCCAATGCCGTGCTGCGTGATGTCCTTGATGGTTTCGTCTCGCTCGCCGCAGCTCAAACCCATTATGGCGTGGTGATAAACAATGGCACGATCGATAAAGAGGCCACAGCCACACACCGCCTAACGCTGTCAGAAAGCGGGCCCGCCAATGGATTTGGGCCTGAGCGAAAGCGCTGGGACGAAGTGTTTGAACCGGCGTTGATGGACAGCCTGAACAACGCACTCGTGCAGCTTCCGGGATCAGTAATGCAGCGCCAACGCAAAGCTGTGTTTGACGCTGTTTTACCTGAGCTTCCCGAAGACTTTCCAAGAGAAAATGCAAAGGTCGAAAGCGTGCTTGCAGCGGGTATCGCGTTGCGAACGGCTGTCCAGAACCTCGTCGCAATTTCCAATTCCGCAAACGCCTGATTGTTCCAGATACGGAGTATCGCAATGACATTAATTACCAGACGCAACCTCCTCGGCTCGGGCGCCATGCTTGGTCTGGGTCTTGCCGCAAGCGGGTTGCCACGCATCGCCAATGCGCAGGCAGCAAAAGAAATCACCGTGACCGCCTTCGGCGGCATATGGGAAGAAGCTGTTCGCAAGTGCTTTGTGGCACCATTTGAAGCCAGGACCGGTGCAAAAGCCAATGTCTCGCTCGGTGGCCCGCCTCAATGGCTGGCGCAGGTCGAAGCCTCACCTGCGAAGCCACCGGTCGATGTACTCATCATGACACCGGACCTCGCATTGACCGCAGCAAGATCAGGCCTTGTTGACGACTTTACTGTCGAGAAGCTGCCTAACCTCGCTAAAATTCCACAGCAGCTAACGGATTCGGTTGAAGGCAAAGGCACGCTGTTCGACTATGGTGTTGCCGGTATCACCTACAATAAGGATCGGGTGAAAAACCCACCGAAGTCATTCGCCGAATTTGTCGACAGAGTTGCTGCAGGCGAGTTCGTCGCCTCGATCCCGTCCATCAGCTATGCTGTCACGCCGATCATGCTGATCTGGGCCATGGCCAAGGCATTTGGCGGCGGCGCCGACAACGTTGATCCATTCTTCAAAGCCGTTGAGCGGATGAAGGACAATCTGGTCTATTGGGCCGGACCAAATGATTTCTTCAACCATCTTTCTTCCGGCGAAGCCGATATCGGCATTTATTTCGATGGCCGCACCTGGAACCATTATGATGCGGGCGCGACCTGGATCGATTTCATCAATCCGGAAGAAGGCGGCTCGCTCAACGGGTTGGCTATCCAGAAGGCGAAAAACGCAAATCCGCTCGCCTGGGATTATATCAACGAAGTCCTTGATGCAGCCAATCAGACGCAATTTGCCGACATCATGAATTACGGCGTCACCAATGAGGACGTGGTTTACAGCGAAAAGCTCAAGCCACGCATCACGCCATGGCAGCAAACAGCCTTCCCGCCATATGAGCAGATTGCTCAGGTTCGTAATGAATGGGTGGATCGCTGGAACCGGGAAATCGGTCAGTAAGGTCGCGGAGACGGATATGAGCCAGACAGAAACATCAAACGCTAAAGCAAGAACAGGGCTGGCTCTGCCGGGCTGGCTGCTCATCTTGCCTGCTCTGGCATTCCTGCTGGCTTTTTTCGTCCTGCCGCTGTTTGACAACAGCATGCGCAGCTTTTTCGATAGCGAAGGCGGTTTGACTTTCGCACGTTATGTCACGCTGCTTACCGATCCCTTCTATCTGCGCGTGATCGGCGAGACGATATTGCTTTCGGGTGGCGTGACACTGATTTGCGTCATCATCGGATATCCAGTCGCCTATTTTCTGGTCCGTAAAGCAGGCCGCTGGGCTGGGCTGATCGTTTTTTTGCTTATCGCACCACTTTTGACTTCCATCATTATGCGTACCTTCGGCTGGCAGGTTCTGTTTGCCCGTCGCGGTCTCATCAACAACCTTCTTGTTGACCAACTCGGTATCATCTCAGCGCCGTTGCGGTTTACCAACTCGCCAGAAATCACCATAGCGGCCCTTGTGCATGTGCTCGTACCCTTCATGGTGCTCTCAATCAGCACAGTGTTACTGGGCATAGATCGCAGACTAGAGGAATCCGCGAAAATTCTCGGTGCCGGTCGTCTGCGCACCTTCTGGGAAGTGACTTTGCCGCTCTCACTCGATGGCATCGGAACCGGTGCAATACTTGTATTTATGATTGCAAATGGAAGCTTCGTGACGCTGGTTATGCTGGGCGGTGGTCTTCAGACTCTCCCATTAATGATCTACCAGCAATTCAACACCACACGTGATTTTGGCATGGCGAGTGCAATGAGTTCGATCCTTCTGGTGATCGCAGTTGCCTGTCTCTTCCTGCAATTGCGTCTCGTGCGCCGTCGGGGAGTTTAAACGATGAAACTCTTTGGCAAAGACTGTGCAGACATTGCATTGATCTCGTTTGTGATCGCGTTCTTCATTTTCATGCTCGCCCCCATTCTTGTTGTCGTTCTCGTGTCCTTCACATCTGCGGGCTATGTGGCATTTCCCATTCCGGGCTGGTCGCTCAAATGGTTCGCGAATATCTTCGCCTACCAGCCATTTGTGGATGCCCTTATCGTCAGCTTTAAAGTCGGGATCGGCGCGACCGTTCTTTCCTGCCTCATCGGCATCCCCGCCTGCCTTTATCTCGCCCGCTCACGCACAGGCTGGGCAAGCGCTGTCATGGCGTTTCTGCTGTCACCGTTGTCGATGCCGATGATTGTGATTGGTTTCGCGTCGCTGTTCTTCATGAGCAGGCTTGGACTAGGCATTTCATTCAGCGCACTGTTGATCACCCATACCATCGTATGTCTTCCCTATGTCGTTCGCACGGTTGCAGGCGTTTATGGCAGTATGCCCAAAAGCTATGAAGAAGCGGCCGCCATTCTGGGCGCCAACCCTTTGCAGGTCTTCTGGCATGTAACTTTGCCGCTCATCCGCCCCGGCATTATGGCCGGATCGCTGTTTTCATTTCTCACCTCGTTCGACAATTTGCCGGTGAGTTATTTCTTCGCGAGCGCAAGCACCAATACCTTGCCGGTCGTAATGCTGAGCTATCTTGAACATCAGTTCGATCCGACAATCGCCGCTCTCAGTACGCTGCAACTGCTGATGGCTGTTGCGACGCTCATCATTGTCGACCGCATCTATGGCATCAGAAAAATGACGGTGGCCGCATGACTTTTCACTTACCCATCGACCATGTTGTGGTTCTCACAGGCGATCTGGATGCTGCCGGAACGGCATTTGAGAATGCCGGATTCCATGTCACACCAAGTGCAATGCACAGCGCAGCCATGGGGACGGCAAATCGCTGTATCATGCTCAATGGCACCTATATCGAGATCCTCGCAATCGTTGAGAAAACAGAAGCCAATGCCAGATGGCGCAAGCTTCTTGAAAATGGTTCGGGATTGCGCGGGATTGCTCTTCGTAGCACAGAAGTCGAGGCCGACGTTCAAATCTTCAAAGATAAGAACATCGAGACTGAGGCGATAAGGCACTTTTCACGACAAACCGACGCTGGCGAGTTACGGTTTTCGATAAGCCGTTTCAAAGATAGTGTTACCCCAGCCTATCAATGTTTGCTCTGTCAGCACCACACGCCTCAACTTCTCTGGACATCTGACATAATGGAACACCCCAACGGTGCGCAGCGTCTGATATCGGTTGCAACACCAAATGCCTCAGAACTTGAGGTGCTATCCAGTGACAGATCGCCGAATATCGCGGTCATGGCAGAACAGGATCGCCTGACAATCAGCGGAAACAGTGATGCTCTTTTCGATTTGCGCGAAAGTTGCGGATTGGAAATCGCGATGGTGCAGGCATGAAATCCTGGCCATCGGGTAAGCCTTCGTCCCTATGGATGTCGCTCTCGCGTGAGAGGTTTGAAGGCGAAGTTCTCACAGGTGTTGCGCAAACCGAAGTTGCAGTCATCGGCGGTGGCATTGCCGGTCTTGCGGCATCTATCGAGCTTTCAAGGCGCGGTCGCAAAGTCACTGTGCTTGAAGCAGCCAAGGTTGGCTATGGAGCTTCAGGCCGTGCCAATGGGCAGGTTATTTCTGCTTTGACACGTCATGGCCCCAATGCCTTGCGAAATATCTGGCCAGCAGAACAGGCTGAACGGTTTATTGAACTCGTGAAGGGCGCTGCCGACAAGCTTTATGCCTTAGCTGACCGCTACCAGATCGACTGCGATTTAAGTCGCACTGGCTGGCTGCAACCAGCGCATAGTCCCGGTCGCTTCAAGCGCGTTTCCGCTCTCGCAGCGCAATGGGCTGAAGCCGGCGCACCAGCGACAGCAATTGCTCCGGATGCGTTGGCTGCACGCCTGGGAACAAATGCGTATCATGGCGGATGGGAGCATCGCGGCGGCGGCCACATAAACCCTTATGCTTTCACAGTCGGCCTTGCTCGTGGTGCCGCATCAGAAGGCGTCACAATCTTCGAGCAAAGTCCCGCGCTCAATCTCACCCGAACGTCAACAGGTTGGCGGATCAAGACCCCGACCGGCGACCTTCACGCGGAAAAAGTGGTGCTCGCGACCGCCGCCCACACCGGCAGTCTCTGGCCTGAGCTTCGACGCTCCATTGTGCCGGTTACGTCCTATCAAGCGGCAACCGAACCGCTGGGTGATCTGGCGAATACAATCCTTCCCGGCAATGAAGCATCATCAGATACCCGGTTCGACCTTCGTTATTTTCGCAAAGACCGTGAGGGGCGGCTGGTTTCCGGCGGCGCACTCGCCATTCAGGCCGGTGCGCCGTATCGTTTGCCTGCAATGGTTGAGGTCCGGTTGCGTGAGCTCTTCCCTGATCTGCTAAGCGGAACAGTGAAGACGTTCTGGGGTGGGCGCATCGCCATGACGGTGGATCGCCTGCCGCATCTGCATAAACGCGACGACGGTCTTTACAGCTGGATTGGCTGTAATGGGCGCGGCCTCGCACTCTCATGCGCCATGGCGGATGTAGTTGCCGATGCCGTTTGCGGCGTAGCGGATGACCAGCTCGCATTGCGTCCCACACCTGTGCCGCAGGTTGCCTTTCACCCGATTGTCAGCCGGACCGCCCGTTTCATCCTGCCCTACTTTCGTTGGCAAGATGGCCGCGAAGTCTGATCAAAGCTCCAAGGAAACCCCATGCCCCGCGCAGCCGTTATTCAGCTCTTTCACGAAGCAAATGCCTTCACACCCGTAAAAGCTAATTACGAGGGCTTTCTCTCTGCTCAATATTTTCAGGGCGAAGATGTGCGGCGGGAATTCGGCTCAACCAGCAACTGGCTGGGCGGGGTGACGGAAGCGCTCGATGACGCCGGTTATGAGATAGCCTACGGCGTCTGCACCGGATGTCTTCCCGGTGGAACGCTCGAGGCAGAAAGCTATCACCGTCTCGTGGCGGAAATCATTCAATCACTTGAAAACATTGCATCTAAAGGCCCCATAGACATCGTAGCGCTTTTGTTGCACGGAGCCTTGACCGTTGAGGGCGTCGCCACACCTGAGACTGATCTTGCCCGGAAAGTACGCGCGATTGTTGGCCCTGATGTTCGCATAGCCGTACCGCTCGATTTTCATGCCAATGTCGAACCCATGCTGCCGCATGTTGTTGATGTGGTGATAGGCGGCAAACTGTACCCACATGCAGACACTCACGCGCGCGGCAAAAAATTGATACAGTTGGCGCTTGATCCTGTGAGCTGGCGGACACGGCGCTTCCGCTTGCCAGTAGCAGCACCGATGAGCGCACAAACCAGCGATGCAGAGCCGTTCAAAAGTCTGGTTGCGCTTTCCAATGATATCGAGCGCCACAACGGATTGGCCGATGTGGTTGTAATGGGCGGCTTCCCCTATGTGGATTCCGATGATGTTGGGAGCTCTGTTCTTGTAACCGGCACCGACGAAGAAGCCATGAAGCAGGCCTATCGCGACATGGCAGAGGCCATCTGGCAACAGCGCGAAGCCATCACCCGACCAGCGCCTGCATTCAATGCCATCGCGCCGGAAATCTATGAGCGTGCCACCAAAGGGCGTGTGGTCATTGGTGACGCGGGTGATAATCCCGGTTCGGGCGGCGTCGCCAACGTCGCCGATATTTTCGCAAGTCTTTCTGCACACGACCTGCCGTTTGCAGCAGGCTTTATGGTTGATGGCGACGCTGTTTTGGCTGCGCAAGCGATCGGCGAAGGTAATCGCGGTAAAATCTCAATGGGGCGTTTGCAAAATGGGGCGCCGTTTGTTGTCGATGCGCTCGTGGAACGCGTCACAGAGGTTCGTTATCGTAACGAAGGCGCAAATCTGCACGGTGAATTGTTAGAAGGCGGTTTAGGGGCCGTGCTTCGTGTCCGCGATCACGGTCACATCGTTCTCGTCACCGAGCGTATTCAGGCCTATGACACACAGGCTTTCCGTAGTCTGGGCATCAATCTGGAAAGCAAGGCGATCATTCACATCAAATCAAGCAACCATTTTCGCACATCGTTTACGCCGCTTGCGGAGCAAGGTGTTTTCGTCGTTGATAGCGGCGGCTATGCCTCGACAGATGCGACCAAGTTTCCCTTCACCAAGCGAGCAACCCGCATCCTTCCACTCGCCTCTCTGGATAAGAGCGAATGGGACCGTCAGGTCGCTGAAGAATGCGAGATCGCTTTTCGTACTTTATGAAGAATAGTTTTTGACGATTTCGCCGCCCTTGATGACAAGCTGCAAGTGATCGGCGAAACTTTCCAGAATGCCTTTATCAAGCGGATTGGCTGAGAGAACATTGAGATCGGCGCGGTAATTTTCCTTAACGTAGCCGATTTCGGTCTCAAGACGGACCAGCTCCGCCGCCGTGCTTGTTGCTGCGCGAAGCAGATCAAGTGGTGGAATAACATCAGCACGCAAGGCAAACTCATGCAGCTGGCGTGAATGCATCGGCCCGATCAGATCGGTGCCATATGCCATCGGAACACCTGCGCGATAGGCAAGTTCAACGGCATAAAGTCCAGAGTCGAGCACCAGCTTGATCTTGTCCATCCGGTCTTTCGGGAAGCCACTTTCCGCCCCAACTTCCGCCAGCGCCCGGAAACAAGAAAGCGTCGGCGTCAGGAAGCTCCCAGCCTGCTTCATCAGAGCGACTGTCTCTTCATCAAGCAGATTACCATGTTCGATTGAGCGGACGCCGTTGCGCACCGCACGTGCAACCGAACGCGCGGTGTAGGTATGCGACACCACATAGAGGTCAGCCATATTGGCTTCATCGACAATTGCCGCGATTTCCTGTTCCGAGAACTGATCCGACGTGATGCGGTCAGTAGGGGATGAAATACCGCCATTGGCCATGATCTTGATATGATGCGCACCGCGCCTGATCTCGTCACGCGCTGCGCGGCGAACTTCATCAACACCATCGCAGCGGCGACCAAGGCTGACTTGTGCATAGGTCTCATCAGTCCGATCCACGCCCATGGCGCGATGATCGCCATGGCCACCGCTCGCTGAAAGCGCCTTGCCTCCGTACAGAAGACGAGGCCCCGAAATCAGTCCCTCCTCCACAGATTGCGCCAGACCAAAGTCTGCGCCCCCGACATCGCGTACAGTTGTAAACCCACGCGAAAGCATTCCGTCCAGCACCTTTGCCGCACGTGCTGCGACATACATCGGCGATTGACGCGGCAGCTCGCCTAGATTGGCCGTATAAGCAGTAGCGTGTACATGGGCGTCAATAAGCCCCGGAATGACGAATGAGCCTTTGAGATCGACCCGGTTTACAACGGAATGTGACGGCTTCGCTTCACTCACCTCGCGGATGAGACCATTTTCCAAAACGATGTTTTGATCAGCGAGAATAGCGCCGTTCTCGACATCAACGACATTGGCATTTTCGAGAATTGTAATCACTTCAGTCTTTTCCTGTCATCACACTTGAAAACGGCAAAAGCCGGGCTGAATGCCAGCCCGGCTTTACAGTTTCTTCGATCCGCTTATTTTTCCGACCAGCCAACGCGGTTAAGGAAGAGGTTCTCGTTGGGCAGCGGCGTGAACTCCACGTTCTTTGCCGCTCCGTAAAGCACTGAAGCCTGATAAAGCGGAATGATGTAGTTCTCCGCAGCGACAATCTCATGCACAGACTTGTAGAGTTCGAGGCGACGTTCCGGATTGATGACAGTTCGTGCCTCATCCAGTGCCTTGTCCAGACGCTCATCTTTGATTGTCGACCAACTGCTGGACGAGTGCAGAAGCGGATAGAGTGTGCCATCGGCATCCTGACAGCCACAGCTCCAACGCCCAAAAGCAGCCGATGGAATCGTGCCGGGGCCGGATTGCATCTGCTGCATCCAGTTGCCCATGTCAGTCGTAACGATTTTGACGTTGAGGCCCACATCGTTCAGCATTTGCTGGATAGCCTGCACGACACGCTGATCATAGGTCGGCGTGGTGAGCAGCGTGATCTCGGTCTTGGCTGCATCACCGACTTCGGCCACCAGCTCCCTGGCTTTCTCGGGATTATATTCAGGCGCCTTTATGCCCTCGACAAAACCAAATGAAACCGGCGAAGTAAGCTCATCGATCGGTGCATCGTAACCGCCAAGAATACCTTCGACGATGCCTTGCTTATCAATGGCATGAGCGATCGCCAAACGAATGCGCGGATCATCAAGTGGTGCTTTGTTGATATTGAGTGAAAAGAAAGCAATACGTTCACCGCGAACCGGCAAAACTTTGCCCTGACCCGATGCTTCAAGCTGAGCAGCCAGATCATTATCGAGGTTGCTGGCGAGATCCGTGGTTCCAGCCTGCAAATTGGCGATGCGGGTAGAACCATCAGGGACTGCGCGGAAAGCAACTTTCGGGAACTCGCCTTTCTTGCCCCAATAGTCGTCATTACGTGCCAGCAACACTTCAACGCCACGGTTCCAGTTCTCTAGTTTGTAAGGACCCGATCCCACCGGCTTGATATTGAACTCATCCTTGCTGACCGCCTCGACCGCATGCTTTGGCACGATGGATAGTTTCGTCAACTGTGCGAGCAGAACCGGATAGGGTCCCTTTGTTGTCACGACAACCGTCGTGTCATCCTTTGCAACGGCATCGCTGATCTGGTTGAACTGGCCAATCTGGGGGCTGGCAAAGGCTGGATCGATAATACGCCTGATGCTGAAGGCAACGTCCTGCGCGGTCAGCGGGGTGCCATCATGGAACTTCACATCGTCGCGAATTTTGAATTCAACTTCCGCGTCGGAAAGATATTTCCACTCAGTTGCGATTTGCGGAACGATCTCACCCTTGTCGTCACGGGTGAGAAGGTTATCGAAAATGTTGCGATAGACATTAAAGCTATCAGTGTTCCACTGCACATGTGGATCAAGCGAGCTTGGCTCTGCAATAAAATCCACCGCCAGCAAGTCTTTGGCGCTGGCATTGTTCGGCTGGGCCGCGAGCGCGGTAGCGGCCAGCAGCGCGGCGTAGAGCGCGGTTTTGAGGCGCATCGTATTATCTCCCGTGGGTTCCCCGGATTTCCCGACTGAATAAAATTAACTGCAAATCAAACTGATTGTTTGATATCTCAGTTTTGCCATTTGCAATATTAATGTATGATATTGTCACCTTATAGAAACCGGTGCAACCAACAGGTTTTCTAAATCTGCAGGCAATTGAAAAATGTCATTTCAATTTTGCGGTCCTAAGAGAAACAGTTGATTTATTGGAATTGTGAAGGCAACATGCTGATGTTTCCTCTGGAGCGCGTTATGGAGAAGAATTCTTCACTTCGGCGATCAGGAACAGAAAATATGTCCTTTTCTTTCGTTTAAAGAGATTTCAAAATATAAAACTAAGAGGTCAGTTATAAATGTTGGACAACGATGCCTATACGTCTCCCGTCGCGCCTGAAGGCAAAGGAGACCTGGCGGAAAAGGCACTGCGAAATGCAATTGTGAACTGCGTTCTGGCGCCGGGTGAACGGCTGTCTGAATCCGCACTTGCAACAGAATTTGCATTGGGGCGCGGTGCACTGCGCGCAGCACTCGCACGTCTTAAAGCAAGCGGACTGGTATCATCATCGGCGCGCAGCGGCTGGGTTGTGACGCCAATTTCGGCGGGCGAAATCCGTGAACTAAGCGCAGCGCGACGTCATCTGGAGCCATTGCTTTTCGCAGCAGTGCTGGATGAGTCCTCCATCCAGCGACTGAACGCACTTGGTGAAATGCATCTCGCACTCACACAGCGCAACGAGCTTGGTGGCGACATTCTCCCGACCATCCGCCGCTATGAGCGCGAAATATTGGACCTTCTCGCTACCCGGCTCAACATGCCGATTGTTTCCGGCTGGCTGACCGACCTTTGGGACCGTGCTGTGCGGCTGGTTAATTTTTTCGAGAAAACCGGGCGCGTCAGACTGATCCCCGCCAACAGATCACGGCTGATCAGCGCGATTATCGAAGGGCGAAAGAGCGAAGCTCTGGAACTATTTGGCGCTGCCAACACAGCACTCGAAACCTACCTCCTCGACCGCTTTCTTGAATCGGAAGCGATGGTCGGTGCAAAGCCCGCCCGCCGCAGTGCAGGCAAAAACAAAACCGAGCAACAAAACCGTTCAGAACCACATTTGGATAAACCAGGGGCATTATAGATATGAAAGTAGCGAGCCGTTCGATCCGTTCCGCCATTGCAGGCCTCGTTCTGGCCTGTTCACCGCTTACGGTGACCGCAGCCTTTGCCAAAGATCAGCTGGTCATTGATCTCGTGAACGAGCCATCATCGCTTGATCCACACAAGCAATGGAACCCGGACAGCTACTACGTCTATCGCAATATCTTCGACAATCTGGTTACGCGCACCGACGATGGCGAGATCACACCACAGATTGCCACCGAATGGAAATACAACTCCGACACGGAAATTGTCTTCAAGCTTCGCAATGATGTTAAGTTTCACGACGGTTCGCCGCTAACGGCGAAAGATGTTGCCTTCAGCATAAATCGCATCATCAACCCGGCCTTCGCGAGCCCGCAGCTTGGCCAGTTCAACAAAATCGTTTCAGCCGAAGCCACCGGCGACAACGAAGTCACTGTGAAGACAGATGGCGCTTATCCTGCACTTCTGGCACAGCTCGTCAAACTCTCCATTGTTCCGGAAAAGGTCGTTGAAGCAAAAGGCGACGACGGCTTCAATGCGGCCCCTGTCGGCTCCGGCCCATATAAGTTTGTAAACTGGCAGCGCGGCGTTTCGGTTACATTGGAACGCAATGATGATTATTGGGGTGAGAAAGGCGCGTTCAAAACCGCCGAATTCCGCGCCGTTCCTGATGCGGCAACCCGTATCGCCAATCTGCAATCCGGCACGACCGATCTGGCGGTTGGTCTTGATGCCGATCTCGCAGCTCAGATTGAAGGTTCTGCCAGTGCCAGGCCGCTGTCGGTGCTCACCGAGCGCGTCGGCTATGTGAAGCTCAACCCGAACCTCCCCCCTTTCGATGACAAGCGCGTCCGCGAAGCGGTGGCCCGCGCCATCGACAAGCAAGCAATTACTGAGGGGCTGCTTGGAGGCGTTGATAAGCCAGTCGCACAAATGGTAACGCCATCGCATTTTGGTTACGTCGATGGCATTGAAGGCTATGCTTACGATTTGGAAAAGGCCAGGCAGCTTATCAAGGATGCGGGCGCAACCGGTAAAGCCGTGAGCTTCGCCACTGCCCCAACCTTCGATCAACGCATCGTGCAGGCTGTGGCCCAGATGGTTGGCGAAACGGGGCTGACCGTCAATATCGAGATGACCGATATGGCGACCTATCTTAAACGCGCGCAGAGTGAGCCGAAAAGCCAGCCCGCTATCGCCTTCGGTCGTTGGTCTTGTGCCTGTCAGGATGCGGACGGGGTTCTCTTTCCACTCCTGCATTCTTCAAGCTCCTGGTCGTCCACGAACAATCCTGAAATCAATAAGGCACTGGAAGCAGCGCGCGGCACGCTCGATGAAAAAGCTCGCCTTGAGAACTACAAGACAGTCAGCTCGTTCGTGGCCGAAGATGTACCACTTGTACCGCTTTATCAGGCAGCGATCATCTATGGTGCAGCAAAGCAACTTCAATGGAAGCCGACAGCCAATGAGAGCCTCTTCCTGAACCGCATGAACTGGCAGGACTAAACCCCAGAGCAGGTCTCCCAAAAATGGGACCGGTTTTGGGGGAGACATGCATCAAAACAAATAGATACAGCTGTTCCGATGACCCTGTCTTAATTGGAGCAGCACCAAGGCCAGCGCCGTAATCGGCAGGCCTGCAATAAAAATAACAAGGGAACGATACACGCAGTGCCAGCCTTTTTTCTGACCCGCATTGTGCAGGCATTAATCGCCATTCTTGGCGTTATGACGCTCATTTTCTTTCTGCAACGTCTTGCAGGCGATCCCGTTCTGCTGCTCGTTCCGCAGAATGCGACCCAGGCCGATATCGACGCAATGCGCACAGCGCTCGGCTTTGATCGGCCACTTGCCGTTCAATATTTTGAATATCTGCGTGGTCTGCTCACTTTCGACCTCGGTCGGTCGTATGTCCAGAATGTCTCGGTCTGGACCCTGATTGCAAGCCGCCTGCCCTACACACTCATGTTGGCCGGAGGAGCACTTCTCGTCGCCGTTGGTCTTGGTATTCCGCTTGGCGTAATTATGGCTGTGCGTCGTGGTCGCGCAACATCAAAAGCCATTATGGGTTTTGTGCTTGCAGGCCAATCCATGCCGACCTTCTGGAGCGCGATCCTGATGATCATGGTCTTCGCGGTCTGGCTCGGATGGTTGCCGCCGTCCGGTGCGCGCGACTGGCCAAGCCTCATCATGCCATCCGTTGCGCTCGGGCTTTTGTCCATGGCGACATTTGCGCGTGTTGCACGTACCGCCGTTCTCGATGAGCTGGAAAAAGACTATGTGCGCACCGCTCATGCCAAGGGCGTGCCAATAACGCGCATCGTCATCCGCCATTTACTGCGAAACGCATCCATTCCGGTTGTCACCGTAGCAGCTCTCGAGATTGCCAATCTTCTGGCTGGCGCTGTGATTGTTGAAACCGTCTTCGCATGGCCGGGGCTGGGGCAATTGACCGTGCAGGCCATCGCCGCACGTGATTTCATGCTGGTTCAGGGTGTTGTTCTGCTGGGTGCAATTACCGCAATTGCACTCAATCTGGTCGCTGACGTGCTCTATAGCATCATCGACCCGCGCATTCGTATGGGAGGTCACTCATGACGTCCCATGCGCCCTCTTCCAACATATTTGCCAAATGGTCGAAGAGACTGCCGCTTTCGGTAACACCTTTTGTGGCGATATTCATTCTTCTAATCCTGATTGCGGTCCTGGCGCCGTTCTTTGCGCCCATGGATCCCAACAAGCAGAACCTACTGGCAAGGCTCAAAGCTCCCGGCTTTGAAAGCCGCGGCATCGTCTATTATCTGGGCTCTGATGAGCTGGGACGCGATGTTTTAAGCCGCCTGATTTACGGCGCGCGTATCTCTCTTCTGGTGGCTATTTCCTCGGTCGTTCTTTCCGGAATTTTGGGCAGTATCCTTGGTATGGTCGCAGCCTTCTATCGCGGCTGGACCGAGACCATAATCATGCGTCTGGTCGACATGGTCCTCTCGGTTCCAGCCATTCTTCTGGCAATCATCACAGTCGCAATTCTTGGGCCGAGCCTTGCCAATGTTGTCATCGTTCTGGCCCTCACCCGCTGGCCGCGCTATGCGCGCGTCGCTTATGGACAGACGCTTTCAATCGCCAATATGCCCTATGTACGCCTGTCTCGTTTCATGGGAGCCGGATGGCTGCGCCTTTTGTGGCGGCATATTCTGCCCAATATCGCAGGCGCACTCATTGTGGTTGCCACGCTTGAATTCGGACTGATGGTCTTGTTTGAGGCCGGATTGTCTTTCCTCGGGCTGGGCGTGCAGCCACCCACTGCAAGCTGGGGCGCGATGCTTTCAACGGGACGCAATTATGTCGCTTCCGCCTGGTGGATCGCGACATTTCCGGGTCTCGCTTTGTTCCTGCTCGTGCTCTCCATCAACCTTATCGGCGATCATATCCGCGACCGGCTCGACCCGCGCGGCAGATAGGAGTTTATCCGTGAATTTCGAGAATGAATTCAAAGGCAAAAAAGTTATCGTAACAGGTGCCGGCGGCATCATCGGTGGATGGATCGCCAACGCATTTGCAAAAGAAGGCGCAATCCTCTGTCTTACAGATCAGGATCAGGCAAAGATCGATGAACGCATTGCAGAGCTTCCCGGCCATGGTCACTTCGGTATCGTTTCAGACCTTACCGACGCAGCTTCGATCAACCGCTTTGCAGATGAGGTAGCTACCCGCTGGGGCGCGCCAGATATTCTCGTCAACAATGCAGGCATATATCCTTCGGGTTTTCTGCTCGACATTTCGCTTGAAGACTGGGACCGCATCATGGGCGTTAACCTGCGTGCACCATTTCTGCTGTCTCAGCTTTTCGCAAAGCAGATGGTCAACACCGAAACCGCCGGTTCTATCGTCAATATCTCGTCGGGTGCTGCACGCAAGATGCGCACCACGGTTGTTCCCTATTGCACTTCCAAGACCGCGCTTGACCGCCTCACAAAAGGCTTCGCACTTGAACTCGCGGAATACGGCATTCGCGTCAATGCGGTCGAACCCGGCTTTGCGGCTGGAAGTGACGTAAGCGCTCTGTCTGAGGAGCATGTAAAGACTGTGACCTCATCTATTCCACTTGGGCGCGCTTCATCTGCACCCGATGTGGCATCAGCTGTTCTCTACGTCACCTCATCGGCAGGCGCTTATGTAACTGGCGCTACGCTGACTGTGGACGGCGGCAACTCCATAGGATCACTCGCCGTGTTTCAGCAGAAAAAGAAAGCACTATGACAGACCCGCTGAACATAAAATCGCCCTGGCCCAGCTATCAATGGCCCACTGGTAAGCAATCCGCGACGCTTCTGTCTGTCGATGTGGATGCGCAGGTGCCGTTCATGTGGGCGCATCGCGATGGCCTTCCTGATCGGCTTGCCACATTGGAAATCCGCAACTTCGGGCCCCGTACCGGGCTTTATCGGCTGATTGACCTTTTCAAGCGTTACAATGTTAAAGCCAGTTTCTATGTCCCCGGACTGACCGCAGAAACCAATCCGGAAATTCTGCCAGCACTCATTGAGGCGGGGCATGAAGTTGGCCTTCACGGCTATTTTCATGAGATCGTTGGCGATGTATCTGATGCCGAATTTTCCGGCGCGTTGGAAGCAAGTATCGATCTTTTCATCAAACAGACCGGGGTCAAACCGGTTGGCTTTCGCTCACCCGCATGGGAAATAACACCGCATATGCTGCACGAGATCAAGCGTGTCGGCCTGGCCTACGACTCCTCACTCTCTGGCTTTGATCATCCCTACGAAATCGATAGCGTCACAGAAATTCCGGTTCAATGGGCCACGGATGATGCCATTTTCTTCAAGTTTGAAGGTGGGGGGCGTGACAAGTGGCCTCTCCAATCCGGGCAGGCGATTTTGCAGGACTGGATTTCTGAATGGCGCATGTTGCACCGCTTTGGCGGCCTGTTCACACTGACCGTTCATGACTGGATTTCAGGGCGTGCGCAGCGCATCGCACTCTTGGAAGAGCTGCTGGAAAACATCACCAACCAGAACGATGCATGGGTAGCAACCGCTGCAGAAATTGCAGCCCACCATGGAGCATCAGCCAACGCGGGACGCTTTGCTGTCGATGCAAACATACCCGTTGCAATCGGAAACCGCAGGTTTGGGCAGACGCATGGCTGAGAGCTGGGCAATCCAGAAAAAGCAGACCCGTAGCGAAGGCGGAATGGTTGCCTGTCAGAACTGGCTCGCGGCTGAAGCAGGAGCAGCGGCTTTGCGCCATGGTGGCAATGCCATGGACGCGGCCGTAACGACTGCACTGGTTCTGAGTGTCGTTGAGCCATGGCTTTCAGGGGTCGGCGGCGGCGGTTTTCTGCTGCGCGCTGATGGCAAAGACGGAAGTGTGGACGGGCTTGATTTCAATGTGGTTTCACCGCGCCACATTGACCCCGCCGATTATCCGCTGGCGCCGGGCAACGATGGCGACTGGTTCAACTGGCCAAAGGTTGTCGAAGACCGAAACCTTATTGGATATAGCTCTATCTGTGTTCCCGGCGCGATTGCCGGCCTTGCTTGCGCACTGGAACGTTTCGGCTCAATCAGCTTTGCCGAGGCGCTGCAACCCGCCATAGACCATGCGTGGAATGGGCTGCAAATTGACTGGTTCACCACGCTTTGTCTGGCAATTGATACCGAAGGATTGAACCGCTTTCCTGCATCCAATGCGTTGTTTCTCGATAACGGTCGCGCACCTCGCGTTCCTGAAACAGGTTCGCCGCGTAGCATTCCGATGCCCAGAAAAGCGGCCATGCTGGAGCGGCTGGCACATGCAGGCGCACGCGATTTCTACGAAGGCGAAATCGCAGAGAAGCTCATCGCAGATTTGCGCGCTGGCGGAAGCCGTATCGATAAGGACGATCTGCGCAATTTCCATCCTGAATGGAAAAAACCACTCACCATCGATTATCGCGGGTCAGCCGTTCATGCCATGCCGGGACTTTCTGGCGGACCGACACTCGCACGCGTTCTTGAAGAACTCGACAGGACATTGGCGCAAGAAGATGCACTTTCCGGCAAAACCGCACTGGCCTTTGCACGGGCAATCCGGCGCGCAACCGAAGAGCGACTTCGTACACTCGGCCACGGCAGCAATGGCGAAAGCTGCACGACGCATATCAGCGTTGTTGATCGCGATGGAACAATGGTTTCGCTCACCAACACATTGCTGTCTCGCTTCGGCTCGAAGGTCGTTGCACCCTCGCTCGATCTTCTTATGAACAATGGCATGATGTGGTTCGACCCACGCTCCGGCCAGCCAAACTCCATTGCGGCTGGCGTCAAACCGCTTGCCAATATGTGCCCGATCATCGCCAGCAAGGATGGCTTGCCTCATATCGCATTGGGAGCAGCGGGTGGGCGGCAGATCATGCCCGCTGTCACGCAGATATTGTCCTATATTCATGCATTCGGCATGTCACCGGAAGCTGCGTTTCATGCGCCACGCATCGATGCCAGTGGTGTGAAATTGCGTGTGAGCGAACGGGCCAAAGCGGACGTCGCATCTCGGCTGAGCGAGGAGTTTCCTGTCGAAATCATCGCGGACACGCTTTATCCGGTAAACTTTTCCATCCCCTCTCTCGTGATGCGCGATGACGGCCACAATATCGGCATGGCTCATACCTACCATCCATGGGCAGCGGTACGCACGGAGGAAAAATGACAAAACCTGTGCTTACAGTCGATGAGCTTGTCGTTCACATTGCAGATCAACCTGTTGTTGATGGAGTAAGTTTTCATGTTGATGAAAGCGAAATCCTGTCTGTCGTTGGGGAATCCGGCTGCGGAAAATCACTAACCGCTTTTTCGGTCATGGGGTTGCTTCCCAAGGTGGCAAAAATTGCATCCGGCAGTATCCGTTTCGGCCAGCATGATCTTGTCAGTACACCCGAAAAGACCAGACGAGGCTTACGCGGCAATGATCTGGCGATGATCTTTCAGGAACCAGTCGCTTCGCTCAATCCGTTGATGAAAATCGGCAGGCAGATTGAGGAAAGCCTTGTCGTACATCGTAATCTGAGCGGAAAGGCCGCGCGGCATGCGGCCATTGCCATGCTGGAAGAAGTAGGAATTCCTGAGCCCGAAATCCGCTTCGCGCAATATCCATTCGAGCTTTCCGGCGGCATGTGCCAGCGTGCAATGATCGCCATGGCCCTGATCTGTCGTCCGCGCCTGTTGATCGCGGATGAACCAACGACAGCACTCGACGTAACCATTCAGGCACAAATTCTCGATCTGATGAAAAAGCTTCGAGACGAGACCGGAACCGCAATCCTGCTTATCACGCACGACATGGGCGTCGTTGCCGATATGGCTGACCGCGTAGCCGTGATGTATGCCGGTCGCGTCATCGAACAGGCACCAGTCGATGCAATTTTCTCCCGGCAGGAACATCCTTACACAAAGCTGTTGCTTGCGACCATTCCACGGCTCGAAGGCGAGCCTAAAACCCATCTCCCAACGATAGAGGGCATTGTGCCCGACATCGGTTCATGGCCCAGTGGCTGCCGTTTCGCTCCGCGCTGCCCGATCTCAGAAGATCAATGCAAGGTGCATGTACCTCAGCTTTCGGCGCGAATGGATGTCGGCGCTGCAGCATGCTGGCGTTCGCAACAGGTGGGAGCGCTGGTATGAGTGACATGTTGCTTTCCGTTGAAAATCTTAAAGTTCACTACCCCATTCGTGGTGGCCTGCTCGGCCGCGCCGTCAATTTCGTAAAAGCTGTTGATGGCGTCGATCTTGAGATCGGTCGTGGCGAAAGCGTTGCGCTGGTTGGTGAATCCGGTTGTGGTAAATCGACGCTCGGTACAGCGATCCTCGGCATGACCAGAGCGACGTCCGGCAGCATCAGCTTTGATGGGAAACCAGTCACCCATGGCCTGTCGGAAACAATACGCGGGCTGTCCCGCGATATACAGATCGTGTTTCAAGACCCCGCTTCCGCACTCAATCCCAAGCTTACAATTGGCGAAAGCATTGCCGAGCCACTGGCGATCCACAACATTGGAACGGCTGCCGAACGGAGCGCTCACGTTGCCGAACTACTCAAGCTCGTGGGTTTGCATCCGGAACATGCACTGAGAAAACCAGGCGCATTTTCAGGTGGGCAAAGGCAACGTATCGTGATCGCAAGAGCGCTTGCGCTCAATCCCAAACTCATGATCCTGGATGAGCCGGTTTCCGCACTCGACGTTTCGATCCGCTCGCAGATACTCAATCTGCTGCTCGATCTTCAGCGCCAATTCGGTCTATCCTATCTGTTTATCAGCCACGACCTTTCGGTGGTCAGGCACTTCGCAGATCGCGTTGCCGTCATGTATCTGGGACGCATTGTTGAAACCGGCAAAACATCCGAAGTCTTCAACCAACCAGAACACCCCTATACAGAGGCGTTAATTTCGGCCATTCCGCTGCCTGATCCTGTCGCGCAGCGCCAGCGCAAACGCATCGTACTTCGTGGCGATCTTCCAAGTCCGGCCAATCCACCAAAGGGCTGTGGCTTTTCCACGCGATGCCCTATCGCCGTTGAGGAATGTCATAAGAATCCGCCATTGCTCGCTGAAAGAAGCACAACACGCAGGCTCGCTTGCTATGTTCGCGCGGCTTAAAAATACCATCTGTCAGGGCAGCGCAAAATTATTGCGGTGCATGTAAGAACTCTTGCAATTATAACATGAGTATAATAGTAGAGTTTTCGCAACGCAGGGGTGCGAAGGTCTAATCCATGTACTGGTTCAATGTCACACTTACCACTTTTGCAGCCTGCATTGTCGGGTTTGCAGCAATCACATCTATGCTATCGCGCTATGGTCAAAACACATGATGTGTGCATCCCTATTTATTAGCCATTATATCTTTTCATTTGATAAAATCGCAGCTAACAGAACACCCAATTGGGTCGCTTGAATCGCGCTTCAACAGACCAGATCGCTCAAAGGGATCGAAATTGAGTAGACCGACTATCATAAGCTTATCATCAATACCCTCACGCTTTGATCTGGTACAGCCAACCTTGGAATCTCTGCTATCTCAGAACCTGAAAGCAGACGAAATCCGTCTTTATATACCTAAGACATACCGTCGTTTTCCCAATTGGGATGGAACTCTGCCGGTTGTTCCCAAGGGTGTAACAATCTGCCGTTGTGACAAGGATTATGGCCCTGCAACCAAAGTCCTTCCTGCAGCCAGAGATCTGAAGGGGCAGGCTGTCGATATTCTGTTCTGCGACGATGACAAGATTTACGACCGCGGCTGGCATAGACGCTTCAAGAGCGAGGCCGCCAAAAAACCGAATACCTGTATTATTGAAGTTGGGGAAACATTCCCCGACATATCTGACGATTGTCGTCCGTTAGACAGGCTTCCACGCAGCCGGTGGAAACACAAAGATTACCTCTATAGAATCAAACGAATACTCTGTCTTTTCGCCATCAAACCCAACCTGACATCTCCGGGATATGTTGATCAGATTTCCGGCTTTGCAGGCGTACTCGTTCGCCCGGAATGGTTCGATGCGCTTTTTTACGAGATTCCCGATGTGATGTGGACCGTAGATGATCCCTGGATTTCGGGACATCTGGAGCGCGTAGGTATTCCGATCTGGAACACAGGAAAACGTCGTCACCTTAGAGAGGGTGAAGGAAGCAGAGTAGATGCGCTTCTTAATCTCGTTCAGGATGGACATGACCGTATCGAAGCTGACCTGCTTGTCATTGATTACTTCCGTGAGAAGTATGGCATATGGCAGAAAGGTGGAGAGATCGATCACCAGACAAATTTGCGTACGACCTCCATGTTTGAAATGCTGAGAAGAAGAAAGATCGAACTCACTCACTCCTGCAAGGCAGAGCAACTGAAACATTAAATTGATGATTTTTTGATCTCGATACCAAGCCAACACCGTCAGATATCGGTCAGCGGCCAAGGCAACAGCTCGACAACGGCTTGTATCTTGATTATGACTTTTGACACCAAGGGGAGTCCCGCAAGGGGCTGAGATACGGCTGGCAATCGCAGCGCCGTGACCCTTCGAACCTGATCCGGATCATGCCGGCGAAGGGATGGAAAAGTTTACGCCAGCCCTTTGCCGGCCTCACTGCGAGGCCGTAATATGCCAAATTTCTCCGGTCTCGCTACCAGCAAAGAGGTAGCCTTATGACCGAGCATTTCTCTGAAATATTGAAGCAAGCGAGCGAACCATTATGGTCGCAGGCGGTTGAGCATTCTTTCGTCAAAGAGCTTTGCGCAGGCACTATCTCGGATGCATCAATGGCATCCTATCTGGTTCAGGATCACCGTTTTCTCGACAGCTTTCTCACCTTGTTGGGTGGAGCAACGGCCACAGCCGATACGTTTGAGGCCCGCTTGCGCTTTGGCCGTTTTGCCGGAATGGTCTCTGGCGAAGAAAACACCTATTTTCTCCGAGCTTTTGAAGCACTTAACGTGAGCGAAGAAGCACGCGCAAATATTCCGGATACCCAACCGACCATCGGTTTCAAGGCAATCATGCGCGAAGCTGCTGCCACACGCTCCTATGCCGCGATACTCTCTGTTCTCAATGTTGCCGAAGGTCTTTATCTTGACTGGGCATCGCGCGCACCCTTACCGTTTCCCGACAATTTCGTTCATGCAGAATGGATCACACTGCACGACAATCCTGATTTCCAGGAATTTGTGAAGTTCCTCCAATCCGAACTTGATCGCATTGGCCCCGCGCAATCAGAAATATGCCGAGACTTCTTCCTGCGCGCCGTTCGTCTCGAACTCGAATTCTTCGAGGTCAATTATCGCTCCGGCCAGTAAATCCGACCAGTAAATAAGTCGCCAGACACAAGGTCTGGCGACCCCTGCATGTCTAGAAAGAAGCCTTTTCCATTTCCGGCAACACAGTAAACAGGTCCCCGACGAGGCCGTAATCGGCGACCTGGAAGATCGGGGCTTCCTCGTCCTTGTTGATCGCAACAATCACGCGGCTGTCTTTCATGCCCGCAAGATGCTGGATCGCGCCGGAAATACCAACCGCGATGTAAAGATCAGGTGCAACCACCTTGCCGGTCTGGCCAACCTGCCAGTCATTGGGCGCATAGCCCGCATCAACCGCAGCACGGCTTGCACCGACTGCCGCGCCAAGCTTATCAGCAACAGGCAGAATCACTTCCTGGAACTTCTCCGATGAACCAAGCGCACGACCGCCCGAGATGATGATCCTGGCAGAAGTCAATTCCGGACGATCACCACCCGAAAGCGCGTTCTCGACAAATGTCGACAATGCCGGATCAGCAGCTGCATTGACACTTTCAACTGCAGCCGAACCACCTTCGCCAGTAGCCTGGAACGAAGCCGTACGAACCGTGATGACCTTTTTGGCATCAGTTGATTGCACAGTCTGGATCGCATTGCCTGCATAGATCGGACGCTTGAACGTATCGCTGGAAACCACTTCCATGATTTCCGAAAGCTGCATCACATCAAGAAGAGCTGCCACACGCGGAAGCACATTCTTGGCCGATGTCGTTGCCGGTGCAATGATCGTGTCGTATTGGCCTGCAAGCTCCACAATGAGCGCTGCCACTGGTTCAGCCAGACGGTTTTCCAGTGCATCGCTTTCAGCAAGCAGAACCTTACGCACGCCAGAAAGCTTTGCAGCAGCATCAGCCGCAGCCTTAGCACCCTTGCCTGCAACCAG
>NZ_NNRK01000024.1 GCF_002252475.1 Brucella rhizosphaerae
TTTATGAGTCTACGCTCTAGAGCATAATCCGACCGGAGTGAAACGAGGCACGATAAGATTATGCTTGAAATAGAAGAAGTTAGAGCGCCGATCTTATTCTATCAGATCGAACCGCGCTTTAACGTGCTCTCCGTCGCGCAAAAATGCACGCCTATAATCACCCAAGAGGGGTTCCTATGACCAGAACATCAAAATTCACTCGCCGCGACATTCTTGCGATGTCTGCGGCTCTTGGTGCAACCGCCATCACAACGCGCGTTTTTGCTGCGGACGAAAAGCTCAAAGTTGCAGGCATTCATGCTTCGCCGGTTGAAAACGCGTGGAATTCGCGCCTTCATGAAGCGCTGAAGCAGGCCAACGACGAAGGTGTAATCGAATATGTCTTCTCAGAAGGCGTTTCGGCCAGCGATTATCCACGTGCGATGCGCGAATATGCCGAACAGGGCATCAAGCTGATTGTCGGTGAATCCTATGCAGTCGAGCGCGAAGCGCGACAGGTTGCAGGCGATTATCCGCAGACCACGTTTATCATGGGGTCGTCCGGCAAGGCACAGGGTGAAAATTTCGGTGTGTTCGGCACGTGGAATTTTGAAGCAGCCTATCTCGCTGGCATGCTGGCAGGCAGCATGAGCAAATCAGGGACCTTCGGCTCGGTCGGTGCTGTGCCAATCCCGGAAGTCAACATGCTGATCAATGCGTTTCAGGATGGTGTAAAGGAAACCCGCCCGGATGCGAAATTCAATGCATCCTATATCGGTACATTCTTCGATCCACCGAAGGCACGCGAAGCAGGTCTGGCGCAGATCGATTCCGGTGCAGACATTCTGTTTGGCGAACGCATCGGCACCGCAGATGCCGCCAAGGAACGCGGCATCAAGGCGATCGGCTCGCTGATCGACTACACCCCACGTTATCCTGACACCGTCTTCGCCAATGCGATGTGGTATTTCCGCCCGATCCTCAATGCAGCCATTGCCGATGTTAAGGCTGGTCAGCCAACCGGCAAGGATTACACCCCATTCAGCCTGATGAAGGAAGGCGGCAACGACATCGTCTACGTCAAGGGCGTTGCTCCTGCAGAAGCTGAAGCCAAGATGGAAGCGCGCCGCGCCGAGATCAAAGCCGGTACTTTCAAGATCGAGCCAAATCCGGCAGAGCCAAAATAACAAACGATCAGGGCAGCAGAAGTGACACTCGACATGAAGCAACAGGATGCAACGGCGCTCGCCAAAGCGATCGCAGACGGCGTTTTGACTGCGCGAGAGGCCATGGATGCTGCTATTGAAGCCGCAGAAAAATGGCGCCCTCTGGGCGCCATTGCATATCTCGATACAGAACTTGGGCGCAACAATGCGACCGCGTTCGATACCAGCCCTAACAAAGCAGCTTTTGCCGGAGTGCCATCGCTGTTCAAGGACCTGGGCGGGCCATGCGCTGGATTGCCAATCCGTCTCGGCTCACGCGCCTGTGCTGATGCGCCGTCAGAGCTTGATTCAGAACTGGCTGCACGATTACGCAAGGCCGGTCTCAACTTCTTCGGAACAACAACTGTGCCGGAATTCGGCATGGCACTTGCCAGTGAACCTGTTGATGGCCCTGTCGCTCGCCACCCATTTGATGAGACGCTGTCTCCTGCAGGCTCGTCCGGTGGTGCAGCAGCAGCCGTTGCTGCGGGTATCGTTTCGATAGCCCATGCAACCGATGCAGGCGGCTCAATCCGTGTTCCGGCGGCCGCCTGCGGGCTTATCGGCCTGAAGCCAAGCCGCGGCGCCATGCCAGCCGGTCCACATTTCGGCAATTATCTTGCAGGCATTGCGAGCGAATTCGCCCTTTGTCGTTCCATCCGTGATGCAAAGACACTGTACCCGCTTATGGTGGGAAACATCGAAAGCTTTCTGCCCGATGTGGTACTTGCTTCAGACACCAGGCCTGAGAAGCTGCGTATCGGCATTATTTCAGGCGATCTGACTGGATATCCGATCACGACCGAGCGTCAGCAAGTGGTTGCCGATGCTGCACGTTTTCTGGAAGCTCGGGGTCACACGATCCGTGAGATCAAAACAGCAACGCTCGCGCCTCTCATTGATGCCAGCGCGACTGCCTTTGATCGCATCATCTCGGCCAATCTCGCATCGGCCATCGATGCATTTTCGATTGATGAAGAAAAACTCGAACAGCTGACACGCGCTGTTGCTGCACGCGGTCGCAAGATGAACGCCGTTGAGCTTTACGATGCCATGAATGGCGGCGTTATGACCGCATACAAGCTCTGGCAGGTTTTCCACGATATCGACGTGCTGATCACACCGATGCTGTCGCAAGCGTCGCAACCTGTCGGCTCCTATCCTATGGATCATGACGATGTGGACTCACATTGGCAGAAGATGAATGAATTTGCACCTTATGCGGCACTGGCCAATATTTCAGGCTTCCCAGCGCTTTCCATGCCCTTTGGTGAGGATGCAAACGGTATGCCGCTTGCAATTCAGTTGATTGGACGAACAGGAGCGGACAATCTTCTCCTGAACCTGGGCGAGCTGATGGAGGAGGACCATCGCTGGCAGCATAAATTTCCCGTTGCGGGGTTGAACACATGACCATGACAGTTCTTGAACTGCAAAACATAACCAAGCGGTTTGGCGCGCTTACCGCCAATGATGATATTTCGCTGAAGCTTGAGCACGGCGAAATCCTTGCTTTTCTGGGTGAGAATGGTGCTGGCAAGACGACGTTGATGAATATCCTCTTCGGCCACTATGTGCCGGATGAGGGCCGTGTCTTTGTCAAAGGCGTGGAAATCCCGCAGGGTAAACCACGCGCGGCCATTGATGCTGGTGTTGGCATGGTGCATCAGCACTTCACGCTTGCGCCCAACCTCACCGTTCTTGAGAATATCATCACCGGCACTGAAAGCCTGTGGAAGCTGAAATCATCGCATGGCGCTGCTCGCGCCAGGATTGCGGAGATTGCCAGGCGTTTTGGCTTGCAGGTCGATCCGAATGCGCGACTTGGTGATCTTTCGGTCGGCGAACAACAGCGCGTGGAAATCCTGAAAGCACTTTATAACGATGCTGACATTCTGATCCTCGATGAGCCGACTGCCGTTCTGACCACACAGGAAGCCGAAGGTCTGTTTGCGACGCTCAAAGAGATGGCGCGTCAGGGCCTCTCGCTTATTTTCATTTCGCACAAACTGCATGAAGTCATGTCGGCAGCGGACCGCGTTGTGGTACTGCGCGGCGGCAAACTGGTGGCCGAGCGAAAAGCTTCCGAGACATCCAAGGAAGAGCTTGCTGAATTGATGGTCGGTCGCCGCGTTTCGCGCCCGTCACGTGCGCTCGCAACTCCCGGCGAAACCTTGCTGGAAGCAAAGAATGTGACCGTGGTTGAGGAAGGCATAACGCGTCTGACTGACCTCGACTTCCACCTGCGCGCCGGTGAAACGCTTGGCATCATCGGTGTTTCGGGCAATGGTCAGGCCGCCCTTGGGCGTCTTGTTTCTGGCCTTAACCAGCCCGCCAATGGCGCGCTTGTCATGTTCGGACAGCAAGTCACAAAATTCGACCCACGCCAGTTTGTAGCCGAAGGTGTCGGTCGTATTCCGGAAGATCGCAATGCGGAAGGCGCAATTGGCGATCTGACACTGTGGGAAAATGCTGTCCTTGAACGCGTACGCGATCCGCAATTTTCCAACGGTCTTTTGGTCAACCGCACAGCTGCGCGCGAATTTACTGATCGCATTATCAGGGATTTTGACGTGCGCGGCGGAACACCCGACAGCCGAATTCGACTGCTTTCGGGCGGCAATATGCAGAAACTCATTCTGGGTCGCAATCTTGAAACGGCACCGCGCATTCTGATCGCTGCACAGCCCACACGTGGCCTTGATGAAGGAGCCGTCGCAGCCATCCATGCCCGCATTCTGGAAGCCCGCGCCAAGGGTGCAGCCGTGCTGCTGATCTCAGAGGATCTGGACGAAATTATTGGTCTCGCCGATCGGGTGCAGGCAATCGTTAAAGGCAGGCTCTCGCTATCAATTGACGCGAGCGAGGCGAATGCGCAAAGGCTTGGCATGATGATGGCCGGCGAATGGCAGACAAAGACCACGAAGGGGCTCAACTGATGCGTATTGAAAGACGCGAGACAAGGCCAATGGCTCTGGTGGCAACTGCGCCGGTTGTTGCCGTTCTGGTTGCTTTCGTGCTTGCGGGCCTGCTGATTGCCAGCGCTGGCGCACCAGTGTTTGAATCCTTCCGCCAGATTGCAATTGGAGCATTCGGCAACAAACTCTCGATCACTGAAACCCTGACGCGCGCCACACCTTTGATGCTGACCGGCCTTGCTGCAGCTGTGGCCTTTCGTTCCAAACTCTGGAATATCGGCGCTGAAGGCCAATTCTATATGGGTGCGCTTGCAGTCGTGGCCTTCGGCACACAATTGCAGCTGCCCGCCCCTTTGCTCATTCCGTTGCTGCTCATCGTCGGCGCAATTGCTGGCATGATCTTTCTGCTGATCCCGCTTGGTCTGCGCCTGCGTTTTGGCGTCGATGAAGTCGTGACGACACTGCTGCTCAATTTCATCGCAGTATTATTCGTCTCGATGATGATCGAAGGCCCGATGAAGGACCCGCTCGCTTTTGGCTGGCCCCAGTCGGAACCTGTGCCTGATGCCGCGGTCCTGCCCAAGATCATGGCCGGGATGCGGCTCCACATCGGCATCTTAATCGCCATCGCACTTGCACTCATCATTGCCTATGTGCAGAAACGCACCGTTTTCGGCCTCGAAACCAAAGCAGCTGGCCTTAATCCACAAGCAGCCCGCTTCGCGGGTGTTCCACTTGGAAAAACACTGGTGAAGGTCGCCTGCATCTCGGGTGGTCTGGCCGGTCTTGCAGGCGCGATACAGGTCATGGGCGTTAAAGGTTATGTGACGACCGACCTTTCGCCGGGCTTCGGCTATTCCGGTATTATCGTCGCCATGCTGGCCAATCTGAACCCAATCGGCGCAATATTTTCGGCACTTTTCGCCGCTGCCATGTTTGTGGGTGCGGACGGAATGAGCCGCGCCATCGGCATTCCAAGCTTCATCGCCGACGTCACGGTAGCGCTTTCGCTGCTCACCATGCTGGTTGCGTTGTTCTTCACCCAATACAGGATAGCCCGATGAACGAGTTAATGGATATCCTGCTTTCCGCTGGCCTCTGGGTCTCGGTCCTGCGTATTGCAACGCCGCTGATTTTTGGCACACTCGGCGCGCTATATTGTGAACGCGCAGGCGTGCTCAATCTCGGCATCGAAGGCATCATGACCTTTGGCGCGATGATCGGCTGGCTAGCTGTCTATAATGGTGCCGATCTTTGGGTAGGCGTACTTGTAGCCGCAGCATCCGGCGCATCGTTCGGTCTGCTTCATGCAGCCCTTACAGTGCCGCTTGGCCTGTCACAGCATGTGGTTGGCCTCGGCATCACGCTGTTTGCATCAAGCCTGAGCTATTTCTTGTTCCGCCTGCTGGTGCCGCTGTCATCAACGCCGCCAACGATTACGCCCTTTCAGCCAGTCAATCCGTCATGGCTTGCCGATATCCCATTCATCGGGCAGGTGCTTGGCACGCAGACAGCATTGACATGGATTGCCATTCCGCTGGCACTTCTGCTTGGCTATGTGCTTTTCCGCACGCCGCTCGGCCTTGCCATCCGCATGACTGGTGAAAATCCACATGCCGCCGAAGCGCAAGGCATCAACCCGATCCGCGTTCGCATTTTCACAATCATGTTCGGAAGCGCCCTGATGGCGGTGGGTGGAGCATTCCTGACCCTCTCAGCATTCAACTCGTTTTTCCCAACCATGATGCAGGGGCGCGGCTGGGTATGCATTGCACTCGTCGTATTTGCCTCGTGGAAGCCAGCGCGCGCACTTCTCGGCGCATTGCTCTTCGCGCTCTTCGACGCGTTCCAGCTGCGCTTACAGACCGTTTACGGCAAGGTGGTTCCCTATCAGCTCTTCCTGATGATCCCATATATCATGTCGATTGTGGCTCTGATCGTCATGGCGCGCCGCGCGCGCGTACCGCAGGCGCTGATGCAACCCTATCGTCGCGGCGAGAGATAAACGAAAAAGAGCGGCTGCACAATTTGCGGCCGCCCTTTTGATTTATGACACAACCCGAAGAGTCCGATCAGGCACTATACCGCTTCTGACCATCCATCCAGGTTTCGCTGACCTTGATCTTGCTGATCTTCGTAGGGTCTACCTTTGTCGGATCTTCTTCGAGAATTGCGAAATCTGCGCATTTTCCTTCATCGAGACTTCCAACGATATCGTCCATCTTACAATGATAGGCCGCATCAATGGTCACACAGCGTAGCGCCTGCTCGACCGGGATACGTTCGTCAGGATAAAAGACTTCACCGCCATCACTCATGACACGTGCAACAGCGTCCTCGACATAGCGCAGCGGCTCAATAGGCGTCACGTTCCAATCGGAATGGAAAGAAATGCGTAAGCCTTCAGCGAGCGCGCTTGCGCAGGGATCATAGAGCTTCGCACGCTCAGGCCCGAGAATTTCATCACGGAACGCCTTGCCCCACCAGCGCACATGCCCAATGAGGAAGGACGGCTGCAGCCCCAGCTCTTTTGCCTTTTGCATCTGATCCTGATGGAAAATGCTGCAATGCTCGATGCGATGACGATGATCGTCACGCGGCATCTCTTTCAACACAGTTTCATAGGCCGCAATTGTCGCATCGATGGCTGCATCGCCATTGGCATGAACGCCAACCTGCCAACCGCCCTGATGTGCCCGCCGGATAGCTGCAGTCAGCTGTTCAGGCGTATAGTTCATCGCGCCACGATCATTGGTCCCAAGATAGTTTTCGCGCTGATAGCCAGTGCGGGCCTGATTGGAACCATCCGCCCAGGCCTTGACGCCACCATAGCGATAAAGATCGGTGCCATGGCCCGGTTTGATGTTCATCTTCTCCCACTGATCCATAGCGGTCGAAACCAGCATTCCCCGATAGCGTATTGGTGGGTTCTGCGACATCACCTGATCCAGCAATGCCATGTGTTCTGCAGGTGCCATCATGCCAACACCGCAATCATGCAGCGACGTGCAACCGACCGAAGCGGCCTTGTCGAGCATACGTCGGATACTGGTCGAGACGTCAGCAGCCGTTGGCAAAGGCATTTTTTCAATAAATGTATTGAATGCAGGCGGCTCTTCAAGACGGCCGCTCAATTTGCCATCGGGCGTTTTGCCGTAACGCGCTTCAGGCGGGTTCGGTGTCGTATCGGTGATGCCGACCAGAGCGAAGGCCTTGCTATTGGCATAAGCGATATGACCGTTGCTCTCCATCATGAAAAACGGATTGTTTGGTGCCAGCGCATCCAACTCTGCCAATGTCGGAATATGAGCACCCTTAGTGATGCTCGGATCGAATTGTTTGGCGCGCACCCATTCGCCATCGCTGGCCTTGCTGACGCCGTTGCGCAGCGCGCTCCAGACCTGGTCGAATGTTGGCGTAGTAATAGGTCCTACGTCGATCCAGTCGTCCATGACAACAAAGACAGAATGCATATGTGGATCAATCAAACCTGGCATCAGCGTTCTGCCGTCCAGTTCGACAATGCGTGTGGCGCGGCCGCGAAACTTATCGACATGTTCCGACGTGCCCACTGCGACGATGCGGTTTCCACGTACGGCGATCGCCTCGGCTTGAGGTGTTTCAGTATTGAGCGTGAGAATGGTTCCACGGCGGAAGATCACATCGGCCGACGAATTGGCGCTCGACCTGTTGCCCATAGCCAACGCTGGCTCCACCGCGGTTGCAGCAAACGTCGAAACAGCGGCACCCCCCATATATTTCAGGAAGTCGCGTCGTGAAGTGGTGTGCTTGAATACAGCCATCAGTCCGGGGTTACAGGCTAAACACATTGTTGCAATTCCTATAAAATGGGGAATACTTTGCCGTAATCACCGAAAGGAACAATAAAAAAATCGAACAATCAATTAAAATCAATTATCAATATTTATATTAATCATAACTAATCTATAGGATACTCATATTAAATGCAATTTTACTTAAAAATCGAAACAAAAAAACGGCGCCAGAAGGCGCCGTTCTTTCATAATTTTTATAGCAAATCAGGCAACGCCTGACTTGCCGCTCTTTTCAAAGCGCTTGCGCTCATTTGGATCGAGGTAAAGCTTGCGAAGACGGATCGACTTCGGTGTCACTTCGACCAGTTCGTCGTCCTGAATCCACGACAGAGCACGTTCCAGCGTCATGCGGATCGGCGGGGTCAGCTTCACGGCTTCGTCCTTGCCCGAGGCGCGAACGTTGGTGAGCTTCTTGCCCTTCAACACGTTGACTTCAAGATCATTATCGCGGCTGTGAATGCCGATCAGCATGCCCTGATAAACCTTGACGCCAGCGTCAATGATCATCGGACCACGATCTTCAAGGTTGAAGAGCGCGTAAGCAACAGCTTCACCCTGATCGTTGGAAATCAGCACGCCATTGTTACGGCCCGAGATTTCGCCCTTGTATGGCTGATAATCGTGGAACAGGCGGTTCATGATCGCCGTACCGCGCGTATCGGTCAGAAGTTCCGACTGGTAGCCGATAAGACCACGGGTCGGTGCGTAGAAAACCATGCGAACGCGGTTGCCGCCCGAAGGACGCAGCTCGACCATTTCGGCCTTGCGCTCGGACATCTTCTGAACAACGGTGCCGGAATATTCTTCATCAACGTCGATGACGACTTCTTCAACCGGCTCAAGCATTTCGCCGTTTTCGCCTTCTTTCATGACGACGCGCGGGCGCGAAACGCCAAGCTCGAAGCCTTCACGGCGCATGTTTTCGATCAGCACAGCAAGCTGCAATTCGCCACGACCCGAAACAAAGAAGGAATCCTTCTCGCTCGATTCTTCGATCTTCAGCGCAACATTGCCTTCAGCTTCTTTCAGCAGACGATCGCGGATAACGCGGCTCGTTACCTTGTCGCCCTCAGTGCCAGCATAAGGGCTGTCATTGACGATGAAAGACATGGTTACGGTTGGTGGATCGATTGGCTGCGCTTCAAGCGGAACGCTTACCGATGTATCGCAGAACGTGTCAGCAACCGTACCCTTGGAAAGACCGGCAATGGCAACGATATCGCCTGCATGTGCTTCATCAATCGCCTGACGCTCGATACCGCGGAACGCGAGGATCTTGGAAATACGACCAGTTTCAAGAAGCGTACCGTCCTGACCCAGAACCTTGACAGGCTGGTTGGATTTGACGGAACCCGAATGAATACGACCGGTGATGATGCGTCCGAGGAACGGGTCGGCTTCAAGAATCGTACCGATCATGTTGAACGGACCTGCTGCAACCTTTGGCGCAGGCACGTGCTTCAACACCAGATCGAACAGTGGTGCCAGACCCTGATCCTGAGGACCTTCCGGGTTCAGCGCCATCCAGCCGTTACGACCCGAACCATAAAGGATCGGGAAGTCGAGTTGTTCGTCAGTCGCATCGAGATTAGCGAAAAGGTCGAACACTTCGTTGATGACTTCTGCATGACGACCATCCGGACGGTCGATCTTGTTGATCGCAACGATCGGACGCAGGCCAACCTTGAGCGCCTTGCCAACAACGAACTTCGTCTGTGGCATCGGGCCTTCAGCGGCGTCAACGAGAACGATAGCGCCGTCAACCATCGAAAGGATACGCTCAACTTCACCGCCGAAATCGGCGTGGCCTGGCGTGTCGACGATGTTGATACGGGTGTTCTTCCAGACAACCGAGGTTGCCTTTGCAAGAATGGTGATCCCGCGCTCGCGCTCGATATCGTTGGAGTCCATCATGCGTTCTGCAACGCGCTGATTGTCACGGAAAGAGCCGGACTGCTTCAGCAGTTCGTCGACCAGTGTGGTTTTGCCATGATCGACGTGTGCGATAATAGCGATATTACGCAATTCCATATGGAGATCACTTCTATATGAGTTGGGAGCCGCGCCAAGATGGATGCACGGAAAATCAATGGGGCGCTCTTACAGGTTTTTTTACGTTTTAGAAAGGGGCAGCGCGAAACTGCCCCTCAATTAACCCGAAAAGCCCGGATTTAATTGCATTTTTACACTGTCATTCTGACAGTTTTTTGTCGGTAGGGCCTATAAAAGCGTTCCAGACAAAATAACCAGCGCAACACTGAAATAGATCACAAGGCCCGTTACGTCGACCAAAGTCGCAACAAAAGGCGCCGATGCACTGGCTGGATCAAAGCCCAGTCGTTTGAGGATGAATGGCAGCATTGAGCCCGTTACCGAACCGAATGTCACAATACAAACCAGCGCCATGCCGACAGTTGCACCCACCAGAATCCAGTGCTCACCGTAATCGTAAATGCCAAGCTTCTGCCATAGCGCGATACGCACCATACCAATCAAGCCGAGGAAGCTGCCCAATGCCAGACCGGTCGGCACTTCGCGGATCGCGACCCGCCACCAGTCTTTCAGCCTGACTTCCTGAAGTGCAAGCGCGCGGATGATCAGCGAGGTTGCCTGTGAACCTGAATTGCCGCCCGAAGACATGATGAGCGGAATAAACAGCGTCAGCACGAGCGCCTTTTCCAGCTCAAGTTCAAAATGCTGCATAGCGCTTGCCGTCAGCATTTCGCCCAGGAAGAGGATGCCCAGCCAGCCAGCACGCTTTTTCAGCATCTCACCAAAGCCGATGCGCATATAAGGCTTGTCGAGCGCCTCCATACCGCCGAAACGGTAAGCGTCTTCACTCGCTTCTTCTGTCATGGCATCCAGCACATCATCGACAGTTACAATGCCGATGATATGGCGGCTGTCATCAACGACAGGCACAGCAAGCAGATCGTGCTTTCGGAACAGACGTGCGACATCCTCACGATCCGCATGTGGCGAGATGGTGATCGGATCATCATCGCGAGCAAGCGACAGGATAGGTTCGTCCAGCTCACGAATGATCAGACGACGCAAACTGACGACGCCCAGCAAAACGCGGGTTTCCGGATCAACCACATAGATTGCGTAAACCGTCTCACGTGTGCGCTCGACCTGGCGGATATGATCGAGCGTCTGCCCGACATTCCAATTTGACGGCACGGTGATGAACTCGATGGTCATCAAACTACCGGCCGTGTTCGGCGGGTAGCCCATAAGTTTCTTCAGTGCAGCCTTTGTTTCAGGCGCAAGGATGGGAAACAGGCGCGCGCGGTCGCTATCTTCCAGCTCCTGAAAGACGTCAGTCGCGCGGTCCGCGGACATGCCATCAAGCAACAGGCTTGCTGTGTTTGGAGGAAGGATGGCCAGAATTTCGGTTGCACGTTCCATCTCCGGCTGATCGAGCAGGCGGATGGCATCTTCGTGCGAAAGCTGGGCGATAACGGCTACTGCGTCATCGGCATCCAGTTCATTGACGATCTCGACCGCGTCGCCCGTACGAATATCGGCGATGCGGCTGGCAATTGCTGCAGCAGGGAGGTCGGCAACATTGAGCACTTCAGAAAAGAAGTTGTTGTCGGTCATAAGGGCTTGCCTTTCTGTCGATCCGCCGTCGAAGACAGACCGTGCAAGCCGACCTCAAGCGATCAGATCACGAACTGCCTTGACGGCTGAAACAATCGACTGTGACTGTCGCTTGGCATAAGAGAATAAAGCTCCGGTTGAAATGCGGCCAGATAGAATGCGGCTGCGAGCGTGATGTGCCCCCGACTGCCCTTAAAGTCAAGCCCCGGGGAGCAATCATGAAAGCTTTTTCATGCTGGTTTCAGCTTGCCTGTTGCAAACGCAACCACAACAGAAATGCAATTGCAGCAATGAAGCCGAGTGCCGGGATAAGTGTTGCAAATGCAATGACCGGATCGCCCATTAAAGCGGCAATTGTACCACCAGCGAGCCCGCCTCCCATTTGAAAGAACCCCATCATTGCGGACGCAGCGCCTGCCATTTTGGGATATGGCGCCATACCTGCCGATGTCATCACCGGCATCACCAGCGCCACCCCAAACGCAAACAGCGCCATCGGCAACATGACAAGCAGATAGGACGGCTCAAAAATCCGCAGCAGCGTTGCGATAAGAATACTGGCAATGACCATAGCGACATATCCGGCACCGGCCAGCTGACGGGGACGATAGACCTGCATCAACCGGCGAAACAGCAGGCTGCCCGCAAAATAGCAGCTCGTCTGCAAAAGCAGTCCCATGCCAAATTGTGTGGCAGTCATGCCCACACGCCCCATCAGAATGAAGGGCAGAATGGTCGCCGCCGTGTAAAGCCCGCCGGTTGTGCCACCGACCCCGAGACTTGCATAAATGAACTGGCGACTGGTCAGCAATGTGCGGTAGGAGCGCAGCAATTCCGTCGGTCTGATCCGGCTAAGATCACGACTGACCGTTTCCTTGATGATGAAGATTGCCATCAGGACGACCAGAATGCCCAGGCAGACCATTACGATGAAAATCGCCTGCCAACCAAAAAGCTCCATGGTGAAACCACCCAGTGTCGGTGCGACAGCAGGCCCCACTGCAATGACAATGCCGATGAGGTTCATCACACGGGCCGATGCGTCATGGGTAAAAAGATCGCGCACGATTGCCCGCGAGATCGTAACGCCGACAGCCGCTCCCACGCCTTGCAGGAACCGTGCCACCAACAGCATATCGATGGTGGTCGAGAACAAGGCCATAATGCTTGCGGCCAGATAAATCATCATAAATGCAATGGTGATCGGCCTGCGCCCGAAACCGTCAGATAAAGGCCCACAGACAAGCTGCGAAAAACAGAAGCCCGCGAGATAGACAGAGATGGTGAGCTTGACGAGCGCCTCGGTCGTGCCGAATGCATGAACGATCTCTGTCATGGCGGGCGTATAAAGCGCCATCGACATGAGACCCAATGCAGCCAGAAGACCTCCGATAACGCCAACCCGCAATTCGCTCATCACGGGCTGCGCGTCTTGGGCATTACGATGATCAGGCGCGACATTCATGGATGACAACAATCGCTCTCGGCTCGACGGCGGTTGAGAAAATCCGCAACCAGCAAGCCACATCTTGAGAAAATTATTAAGTGCCCGCATTTTCATGGGAGCAAGACCGCCATTCATCCCTATGGTCTGTATGGGACAGGGTCAAGCAAAGGCTCCCCGGCAATTGAAAGCTTGGCAATTACCCTTGCCCCGCCAGCATTGAACTCCTAAGTCTGATGCATATCGAATTCATTTGATCCGGAGTTTTCTGATGTCCGACAAGCCCACCTACAATCACGCACTGACCGAATGGAACGGACCTCTGGGGCTGCCGGATTTTGCCGCGTTCAAGGATGCTGATTTCGCACCTGCTTTCGATACAGCACTGGCGCAAGACCTTGCCGAAGTGGAAGCCATTACCAACGCCACTGCTGATGCAACGATTGAGAACACACTGAAAGCCTTGCAGCTCTCAGGCAAATCTCTCGACCGTGTCTCCTCGATTTTCTGGATGCGGGCTGGAGCACACAGCAATGACGATATCCAGGCGCTGGAACGCGAAATGGCACCGAAAATGTCGCGTCATTACTCCCGTATCATGATGGATCCGGCGCTTTTTGCGCGTATCGACGCACTTTATGAAAATCGCGACCATCTTGATCTTGATGTCGAAACCAAGCGCGTGCTGGAAAAGACCTGGAAGGGCTTTGTCCGTTCTGGTGCCAGGCTGGATGAAGCCGGCAAAAAGGAACTGGCAGGCATCAACGAAAAGCTTGCCGGGCTTGGTGCGCGCTTCGGCCAGAATGTGCTGAAGGATGAATCAAGCTGGGCGCTTTTCATCACGGATGAAGCGGACCTCGCGGGCCTTCCGGATTTTCTGAAGAATGCGATGCAGAGTGCTGCTGCCGAACGTGGTCAGCCCGACGCATGGGCGGTCACGCTGTCACGCTCGATTGTGGAGCCCTTCCTTTCCTTCTCGGAAAATCGTGAACTCCGCGAACAGGCCTTTAACGCGTGGGGCAAGCGCGGCGAAAATGGCGGCGAGACCGACAATCGCGAGATCGTGCGCGAGATGGTGGAACTGCGAGAACGCAAGGCGCATTTGCTCGGCTACGCCAATTTCGCGGCTTACAAACTCGACGACACCATGGCCAAAACGCCGAAGGCCGTCATGGACCTGCTGGAACCTGTCTGGGACAAGGCCCGCGCCAAGGCGCACGAAGAAGAAATCGAACTGGAGCGGCTGATTGTGGCCGATGGCGGCAACCACAAGGTTGCACCATGGGACTGGCGGTTCTATGCCGAAAAACTTCGCGCTGAACGTTTCGCTTTTGATGAAGCAGAGCTGAAGCCCTATCTGCAGCTCGAAAAAATCATTGACGCAAGTTTCGATGTGGCGACCCGCCTTTTCGGCATCCGCTTTGAAGAGAAGAAAGGCATCACCACCTGGCACCCGGATGTACGGGTATTTCAGGTCCTGAACGCGGATGGCAGTGAACGCGGCCTGTTCCTTGGCGATTATTTTGCCCGTACATCCAAACGTTCTGGCGCTTGGATGAGCGCGTTGCAATCGAGCCATAAGCTCGATGCCGGGCAGAAGCCATTCATCTACAATGTGATGAACTTCGCAAAGCCAAAAGCTGGCGAGCCTGCCCTGCTTTCGCTCGATGACGCGCGCACGCTGTTCCATGAATTCGGCCATGCACTGCATGGGCTTCTGTCAGATGTGACGTGGCCTGCAGTATCGGGCACCTCCGTTTCGCGCGACTTCGTTGAACTGCCATCGCAGCTTTACGAACATTGGCTGACGGTTCCGGCTGTGCTGGAAAAATATGCCGTGCATTATCGCACGGGCGAAGCGATGCCAAAGGCATTGCTCGATAAGGTGCTCGCCGCCCGCTCATTCAATGCCGGGTTCAACACGGTCGAGTTCACCTCATCCGCTCTTGTCGATATGGCTTTCCATACAGGCAAGGAAAAGATCACCGATCCGTTGGCTTTTGAGGCGGCAACGCTGAAAAAGCTGTCGATGCCTGATGCTATCATCATGCGCCATCGCACGCCGCACTTCACTCACGTCTTCTCAGGCGATGGCTACTCAGCCGGTTATTATTCCTACATGTGGTCGGAAGTACTGGATGCCGATGCATTCTCTGCATTTGAGGAAACCGGAGACGCTTTCAATCCGGAACTGGCGGCAAAACTCAAGCAATATATCTATTCAGCCGGTGGCAGCCGCGATCCGGAGGAGCTTTACAAGGCATTCCGCGGCAAGATGCCTACGCCGGACGCGATGATTGAAAAACGCGGGCTCAACTAAACCAAAAAGGCCGGGAAACCGGCCTTTTTCAGTTCTTGTGGCTGAGAATGTTCACAAGCCGTCCGTAAGGATCGTGCACAAAGAAGCGGCGCACGCCCCATTCCTCATCCTGCGGTCCATATGCGACGGCAAAGCCAGCAGCAATCATTCGCTTGAGCACTGCATCAACATCATCGACCTCGATGGAAAGATCGGGCACTGATGTGCCCGATCCGCCTTCAGTGGCAAAGCTGATCTGCACCCTTGCTTCCGCGTCTGCGGCATAGGTCACTATCCAGCCATGGTCCATCACCACATCGAGTTCCAAAACGTCTCCGTAGAAGCGCTTTGCTGCCGTGAGATCATCAGCGGCTATATTGGAAACGATGCGGCGGACGACCATCAGTATTCGCCGAGCTTGACGTCTGGTGTGTAATCGACGCCTTCGACTTCCTTCACCACCGGCTGGCCGCAATGCAGAACACCCGTTGCCGCATTGAATGCATAGGTCGGCGAGCCGTAAAGCTGCCAGCCCTTGTTCAGTGCAGCAGTGACGCGGTGACAGAACGCGGAATCGTCCGGGCCAGTGATGAAACGGTAGAGCTTCATAGTCTTTCTTCCTTTGTCATTATTCAGAATTAGAGCAAGTCTCCCAAAAGTGGGAACCGGTTTTGGGATAAAGACATGCGTAAAGGCAAATAGTAGAGCATCATCCTAGACAGGAAATGCTCTGGATTTCACGAGCAGGCGCTCAGCCATTTCGAGATGCAGGCGTTCAACCATCTGTCCATCCAGCGACACGACGCCCTTATCCGCGTTTTCTGGTTGCGCAAATACGGCAATCACCGCGCGAGCATGAGCAACATCTTCGTCTGATGGCGAAAAGGCGCGATTGGCAGCCTCGATCTGTGAAGGATGAATGAGCGTCTTGCCGTCGAACCCCATTGAAGCCGCCTGCATGCACTCGGCTTCATAGCCAACGCTCTCGCGAAAGTCGTTGTAGACACCGTCCAACACATCGATACTGCCAGCGCGTGCTGCGAGAATGATCTGCATGAGCCATGGGATCAGATAAGGGCGCCCTGCTTGCTGGCGGACACCAGTCGCCCGCGCAATATCGTTTGGTCCAACCACAAAGCAACCAAGCCTGGCCGCAGAACGATGTCCGAGAACAGCAATTTCGTCTGCATTGAGAATGCCACGCGGCGTTTCGATCATCGCCCAGACCCGTACGTCGAGATCGGCGTCGTTCCGATCAAGCCGGTTCGCCGCATCTATAACATCCTGCGGCCGTTCAACCTTCGGCAAAAGCACGGCATCAGCCCCGATCTTCGCGGCGGCAGTAACATCAGCCTTGGCCCATTCCGTATCGGCTGCATTCACCCGCACAATTCGCTCAAAGCCAACCTGCGGATGGGCAGAAAAATGCGCAGCAAGCGCGTCGCGCGCGGTCGCTTTAGCTTCAGGCGCGACAGAGTCTTCCAGATCATAGATCACGCAATCGGCTGCAAGTGACAGTGATTTTTCGAGTGCACGGCTATTGGAAGCAGGCACGAACAACACAGATCGACGCGGACGGGCAATTGTTTTCATGCGCAATTTGTGCACTGAACAGCGCCGGGGCGCAAGCGTCCCCCGCATACATTCATGGGGCTTGAAATCTGCCACATGTCTGCCTATTTTCCAGCCTTCGGTTGGAATGCACCTGCCGTCCGCAGCCTCTGGCCATGGTAAAGCATTCCGGTTTCTCGTTTTTGTTCCGGTGACGGCAGAAACGGCAATGCGGGCACCCGTTCATGAAAACGCCGCTCACAATCAGGAGCGAAAACAATGACCACAGCAACTGCTGGGCAAATGACAACTGAATTCAAGCATCAGGCCCGTAGATTACGTCAGGCCCTGGGCGAAGAAGGTATCACCATCAGCCACGGAAAGGCGCTCGACCTTGTCGCCCGCCAATCGGGTACGCGTGACTGGAATACGCTTGCCGCCACCAGTGGCGAAAGCCAAGACGTGGCGACCGCACAGCCAGGCATTCAGGAAGACACAGCGCCTTATCGTGTTGGACAACATGTCTCTGGCATGTTCCATACCACACCTTTCGATGCCCGTATGGTTGGTGTCGAAGAAACGATCAAGCGCGACCTGTGGCGCATCACGCTGCAGTTTGAACCTGCGATCAATGTCGCAGTTTCACCAAACCTGTCGATGCTGCGCCGACGCTTTACCGTTGTCGTGGGGGCCGATGGCAAGTCGCGCCGTCTCACCGGCGTTGAGGCCGGCGGCATTGCGCTGAAGCTGTAAACGTACCCAAACATACCGGTGGCCTGTTCCGCGAGCAGGCCACAAACGGTCTGCCTCTGGGTTGCGACCTATTGGGCACTTGCGGCCAGATACATTGACTCTGTGTCATGCTGATGTAAACCAGTCTTCAAATTTACAAATACCAAACTGACAGGCTCCAGACATGGATAAGTTCACCAAGCTCACGGGCGTTGCAGCCCCCCTGCCGATCGTCAATATCGATACGGACATGATTATCCCTAAGGATTATCTGAAGACGATCAAGCGCACGGGTCTGAGCAAGGGTCTGTTTGCTGAAATGCGCTTCAACGAAGACGGAACAGAAAATCCCGATTTCGTGCTGAACAAGCCCGGCTACCGCAATGCACAGATTCTGGTTGCCGGCGACAATTTTGGCTGTGGTTCATCGCGTGAACATGCGCCGTGGGCTCTGCTCGATTTCGGCATTCGTTGTGTGATCTCGACTTCATTCGCCGATATCTTCTACAACAACTGCTTCAAGAACGGCATTCTGCCGATCAAAGTCAGTCAGGAAGATCTCGACAAACTGATGGATGATGCTTCACGCGGTGCCAATGCAACGCTCACGATCGACCTTGACGCCAAGGAAATTCATGGCCCCGATGGCGGCACGATTTCCTTCGACGTGGACGATTTCAAGCGTCATTGCCTGCTCAATGGCCTCGATGACATTGGCCTGACCATGGAAAAGGCGACAAGCATCGATACGTTCGAAGCAAAGAACGCCCAACAGCGTCCCTGGGCATAATGGCTTTTTGTATCCTAAGCTCATTGCCAGAAAGCCCGGCGGCCTGAACCATTGAATAGGACCCGGTTGGCTGAAATGGCCCGAGAAGATCAAAGCGGCGACTGGGCGACACGTCTCTCGCCCTCGCTTGATGAAGTCGAATCTATTGCGATCGAAGCGTTAGCGCATCTTCCGCAGGATTTTCGCACGCTCTGTGGCGATATCATTATCCAGATCTCCGATTTCCCCGAAGAACAGATCGTCGAAGACCTTGGGCTGGAAACGCCTTTCGATCTTCTGGGCCTGTTTGAAGGTGTGGGTATTGGCGAACGCTTCAGCCTGCAAACGGGCGATGCCCCCAACCGCATCACACTTTTCCGGCGCGCCATTCTCGACTACTGGTCTGAGCACGAAGAAACGCTTGGCGATATCATCACCCACGTTCTTATCCATGAAATCGGCCACCATTTCGGCCTTTCGGATGATGATATGGAAGCTCTCGAAACGCAGGCCGAATAAGACCGCACCAAAATGCATGTGTTTTATTCGCTTTGATAAAACCATGATCTCTTCGGCATTTTCCGCCGATTTTAACATAATACTATACAGATATTGATGAGCGGGAATGATTTTAACTTCCCCACAGCAGCAAGAGTAGCGATCATGAGTATGTCCCCGGCTGTCTACCAGCTTCTCCTCGTTTACACGACCTATGTAATTGCCGCCGGCAGCCCCGGCCCAAGCACTATGCGCATCATGGGCGTCGCCATGAATCAGGGTCGAAAGGCGGGGCTTATATTCGCTTCTGGTGTTGTAACCGGCTCGATCTTCTGGGGTTTGATGGCTGTAACCGGCGTCTCAGCCATCCTCACACGCTTTGCGGAAGCGCTGGTTATCCTTAAAATCTTTGGCGGTCTTTATCTGCTATATCTGGCCTTCAAGGCTGTACGTGCCGCCATGACATCGGATGCTAAAATCGCGGCCCGCGCGACCAATGGCGATGCATTTCTCTCAGGCGGCGAGCTTTATCGGCGTGGATTGCTGATGCATCTCTCCAACCCCAAATCCATATTGTCGTGGATTGCTTTGGTCACACTCGGCCTTGGTACCAACTCGTCCTGGCCTCATCTGGCTGCGTTTCTGGGTGGCTGTATTGTACTCAGCGTTACTATTTTCTGCGGCTATGCGATTGTGTTCTCAACTGCACCGATGGTGCGCTTGTATCGCGGTGCCCGTCGCTGGATTGAAGGTGTGCTGGCCGTAGTCTTTGCTCTTGCGGGTATCCGTCTGCTTCTGTCACGCTGAAACTGTTTAAGAAACGAGTGTCGCAATGAATATTTTCAAAGGCCTGTCCGCGTTCCCGCTCACGCCAATCGATGCAGCTGGCAATCTCATCGAGGATGCTCTCAACACGTTTCTCACACGCATTCAAGCAGCCGGTGCGGATTCGATCGGCCTGTTGGGAAGCACCGGCGGTTATGCCTTTCTCACGCGTGAACAGCGTCGGCATGCCGTGGAGAGTGCCGTGCAATGCATAGGTGGGAAAATACCGCTGATCGTTGGCGTCGGCGCGTTACGCACTGATGAGGCACAAGCCCTTGCCCGCGATGCCGCAGACGCCGGTGCGGATGCGCTGTTGCTTGCACCCGTTTCCTATACGCCACTAACTCAGGAAGAAGGCTTTCAGCACTTCAAGGCAGTTGCTGACGCGACTGATCTGCCGCTGTGCGTCTATAATAATCCCGGTACCACCAAATTTGTTTTCAGCCATGAACTGATCGCGCGATTGGCACATGTCGAGAATATCAAGGCGATCAAAATGCCATTGCCCGTCGATGGCGATTATGCGGACGAGCTTTCAAAACTTCGTTCTGAAACACCTGAAAACTTCTCAATTGGCTATAGCGGTGACTGGGGTGCAAAAGATGCGCTTCTGGCTGGCTGTGATGCCTTTTATAGCGTCATTGCAGGCCTCCTTCCTGTCGAGGCACTGGCTCTGACGCGCGCAGCACAAGCAGGCAACAAGGTTGAAGCAGGGCGCATCAACACAGCTTTTGAGCCGCTGTGGGACCTGTTCAGAACCTATGGCAGTTTTCGCGTGATGTATGTAATTGCTGACCTTCTTGGCCTTGCAAAGATCGAGCCTCCGCGCCCCATTCTGCCATTGGCAGCAGAGGCACGCAGCCAGGTTGAAGCTGCTCTGAACCAATTGGGCAGCCTCTCTCGCTAACAGATCAGACAAAAGGCGCCCTTATCGGGCGCCTTTTATATTCTTCAGATCAGGCTACACTCAGCCGAACATCGATATTGCCGCGTGTTGCGTGCGAATAAGGGCAGACGATGTGCGCGGCGTTGACCAGCTCTTCAGCCTTGGCCTTGTCGACACCCGGCAGGGCAACCTCAAGAGCAACATCAAGGCCGAAGCCTGTGCCATCGTCACGTGGACCAATACCAACAGTTGCGGTCACAGTGGTGTCAGCTGAAATCGAAACCTTCTCTTTGGATGCCACGAATTTCAGAGCGCCAAGAAAGCAAGCCGCATAACCAGAGGCAAAAAGCTGTTCAGGATTGGTGCCATCACCGCCCGAACCGCCCAGTTCCTTTGGCGTATCAAGAACGACGCTGAGGCGTCCGTCAGCGGTCTTGGCGCTACCGGTACGTCCGCCCGTTGCGGTAGACTGTGTGGTATAGAGAATGGACATATGACGTCTCCTGTTTGTGAACTTATCTCCGCATCTAAAATTGCAAATATTTAAATTGTTCGCAATCTAATTTTGCAAAATATATTTTCACGATTATGTGACGCGCAATTCAATTGTGCATATCGTATAGTCGGGATAAGGAAGGTGGATCATGAACAACGACCGCAAAGACTCCCACTTGCACCTGTCAGATATGGTCTGCTTCGCGATCTATTCGACCGCGAATGCTCTTACCCGTGCCTATCAGCCCATCCTGAGCAAGCTCGACCTCACCTATCCCCAATTTCTGGTGATGCTGGTTCTATGGGAAAAGGACGACCAGACGGTCTCGGAAATTGGCGGAAAGCTTAATCTTGATTCCGGCACCTTGACCCCGCTCCTCAAGCGCCTTGAAACTGCTGGCCGCATCAGACGCCGCCGTGACCCACAGGATGAGCGGCAGGTGCGTATCACATTGACCGATGAGGGGCGAGCTTTGCGCGAAGCTGCGGAAAGTATCCCTGAGCAGATTTTCTGCGCACTCGGCCAGCCATTGGACGACCTGCAAGATATGCGTGCCCGATTGCTCGAAATTCGCGGCAATCTTACCGATAGTATCTCGCGTTAACAAAAAAGCGCCGGTTTCCCGGCGCTTTCGTTTTCAGATTATAGATCAGAATTTAAGCAGCCAGCGCCTTTGGCGTGATCAAGCCGCGAGCAACCAGAAGTTCTGCGATCTGGATCGTATTGAGAGCAGCGCCCTTGCGCAGATTGTCAGAAACAATCCACATGGCGAGACCGTTTTCGACGGTGATATCTTCGCGGATACGGCTGATGTAAGTCGCATCTTCACCAGCCGATTCATAAGGCGTGATGTAACCACCGTCTTCGTGCTTGTCGATGACCTGACAACCCGGCGCTTCGCGCAGGATTTCGCGGGCTTCTTCAGCACTGATCGGGTTTTCAAACTCGATATTGACCGCCTCGGAATGTCCGATAAAGACCGGAACGCGTACAGCCGTCGCAGTAAGCTTGATCTTCGGATCAAGCATCTTCTTGGTTTCGGCCATCATCTTCCACTCTTCTTTGGTGTAGCCGTCTTCCATAAACTCGTCGATATGCGGGATCACATTGAACGCAATGCGCTTTGTGAACTTCTGCGTCGTAATTGGATCGGCCACGAAAACCGCACGCGACTGCTGGAACAATTCGTCCATGCCTTCCTTGCCAGCGCCCGAAACGGACTGGTAGGTCGAGACAACCACGCGCTTGATTTTGGCGGCATCATGCAAAGGCTTGAGCGCGACAACAAGCTGCGCTGTCGAGCAGTTCGGATTGGCAATGATGTTCTTCTTGCGGAAACCTTCAATCGCGTCAGGGTTCACTTCCGGAACGATAAGCGGCACATGGGAGTCATAACGCCATGCAGACGAATTATCGATGACAACGCAGCCCTGCGCACCAATCTTGGGTGACCATTCCTTGGAAATGTTGCCGCCCGCTGACATGAGGCAGATGTCGGTATCGGAGAAATCATACTGGTCGAGCGGCTTAACCTTCAGCGTCTTGTCGCCGTAAGATACTTCCGTACCCTGGCTACGACGCGAAGCGAGAGCCACGACTTCATCAGCCGGAAAACCGCGTTCTTCGAGGATATTGAGCATTTCGCGACCGACATTTCCGGTGGCGCCGACGACTGCAATCTTAAAACCCATTTACCTTCTCCTGTCCTCTCCGCTTCCATAAAAACCCGCGACCAGCGGGCCTTTTCCCTGGGCCGGACCCGGGGAGAGAGGGCGAGCAGGCCAAGGGGTCAGACCGTTTTGGTGGTCGTTTTAATGCAAGTGGCCGTGGTAGTTTTGGAAACGGACGCCATAGGGCTGCCAATGGCGATGAGGCCATTCAGTCCACACAGGCTATGTGATGCGCGAGAAGCGTTCACGGGATTGTCTCCTTTTCCGACTGCGCTTTTAAGCCTTCTGAAAAAAGAGTCAATGATTTCTCGATGTGAAGCGCAACAAAACTGCTCAGAAATACAGGAACAATGCCGCATATTACGCAGCATCCAGACAAGAAAAAGTCCCGCGCGGCAAATGCTGCGCGGGACTTAGGATCAGATGGTCAAAATCAGTAAAGCAGACGGGTGCGAACTGTGCCCGGAATTTCACGCATCGCCTGCAGAACCTCTTCCGCATGATCTTCCATCGCATCACCTTCGATCACAACGTAGCCGACTTCACCATCGGTCTGCAGAAACTGGCTGACGATGTTGATGTTGTGCGAGGAGAAAATATTGACGAGGCTGTTGAGGATGCCCGGACGGTTTTCATGCACATGCATGAAACGCGTACCGCTTGGGCGTGCAGGCAGCTGCACCTGGGGGAAATTAACCGCACCGAGCGTCGAGCCAACATCGGAATACTCGACCAGCTTGCGGGTGACTTCCAGACCAATGCGTTCCTGCGCTTCTTCAGTCGAACCACCGATATGCGGAGTGAGAATGACATTCTCCAGCCCCTGCAAAGGTGAAACGAACGGATCCTTGTTCGAAGCAGGCTCTACTGGAAACACATCGATTGCAGCACCGGCAAGATGGCCTTCTTTCAGAACCTTTGCCAACGCTTCCAGATCGACCACGGAACCGCGCGCGTTGTTGATGAGGAAGGCACCCTTCTTCATCTTGCGCAGCTTCGCCTCGGTGATCATCTTGGCAGTCGATTTCGTCGACGGTACGTGGAGGCTGACCACGTCGGAAATCTCAAGCAATTCGTCCAGCGTTTCAGTCGGAATCACGTTGCCGTATTGCAGCTTGTCGGTCATGTCGAAATAGCGAACCGACATGCCGAGGCTTTCGGCGAGATTACCGACCTGCGAGCCAATATTACCATAGCCCACGATGCCCAGCGTTTTGCCGCGCACTTCACGGCTGCCAGCAGCACTTTTATCCCAGCCGCCAATATGAGCTGAATTGGAGCGCGGGAAAATCCGGCGCATCAGCATGATGATTTCACCAATCACCAGCTCAGCCACAGAGCGCGTGTTGGAGAAAGGCGCATTGAAGACCGGAATACCGCGCTTGCGGGCAGCCTTGAGATCAACCTGATTGGTGCCAACAGAATAACAACCGACCGCGATCAGGCGCTGCGCTGCTTCAAACACTTCATCGGTGAGCTGCGTGCGCGAGCGAATGCCGACAATATGCGCCGACGAAATCGCTTCGATCAAATCCGCCTTGTCCAGCGCCTTCGGCATGTGAACGACGTTGGTGTAGCCGGACGATTTGAAGTAATCGACAGCTGACTGGTTGATGCCTTCAAGAAGAAGAACGTTGATACGCTCACGCGCGAATGAAAGACGTGCAGTCATAGTTGGGGCTTTCAGGCCTAGAGCGTCGCGTGTCCTGCCAGGTGCACAAAGGACGCTCTAATAATTTAAATTTGCCGCATCATTTCGCCTTAAACCGATCCAGATCTAAGGAATGATGTAGCAGGGCACAGTGCTCGCTCAGCGACATTGATCAATCCACAAATGTCGTCACCGCGATTTTTTGGGGCATGCTGATGATATCAGCCATATGAGTTTGTCGGCATTTATCGCGAGAGCGACTTAGCACCCAAAGCCCGGGGAAAAAAGTCAATTCGACGAAAACAGGCTGATTTGCGTCGTATTTGGATAATCATTCCAGTTCGCCGCCAGAAGAGCAGCGCCGAACGTCAAAAATACGTGCCAATGCCTGCTGCGCGACCTAATCTTCAGAGCGACTCATTGTCGTGCGGCCCCATTCATAGTGATTGTTTAAAGGAAACGGCGGCAGCCAGGACTCGCGTCGAATGGTCCAGAGCTCATAGGTTGGCGTCAACTGATCGATAGCATCCAGAGAGCCAAGATTGATCTCAACCTCATCGCCCGAACGGGAAAGAACGGACGACCCACAACGCGGGCAGAAGAAACGCCCTTCGTAATCGCCTGGATTGCCATCGATTGTAACGGAGGCCTCGGGGAAAATTGCTGAGGCATGAAACAGCGCTCCATGCTGCTTGCGGCAATCGAGGCAGTGACAGATGCCAACCCGATATGGGCATCCGGACGCGACAAATCGAATATCCCCGCACAAACAACCACCTGTAAAACGGTCCATCTACTAGCTTCCTCGAATAACGCCCCAGTGAAATGCTACCCCCAAATACCCATCCGGTCCAATTTGACTTTGGGTCAGGGCACATGACCTTTCTTCTCTGAGTTAAAGCCGCTGCTTTCTCATACTAAAAGATAATAAACGGATTAAACGATTCAGTTCATCATGCCCTCGTGGAAAAAGTGCGCGGAAGTTGGAGGAGAACGTCCGCACACGTCAGCAAAAATGCTGTTGGGAGGAACCAATGTCAGTTCAATCGAGCGCCAAGGCCGGCGCACCTAAAATGACGCGCGAAGAAAAGAAGGTGATTTTCGCTTCTTCGCTCGGCACTGTATTTGAATGGTATGATTTTTATCTCTATGGAACGCTGGCTGCTTTTATCGGCGCCGCGTTCTTCAATGAATATCCGGAAACAACCCGTAACATCTTCGTCTTGCTCGCCTTCGCAGCAGGCTTTCTTGTGCGTCCGTTCGGCGCACTCGTCTTCGGACGCATCGGCGATCTCGTCGGTCGTAAATACACCTTTCTCATCACCATCGTCATCATGGGCGCTTCGACCTTTCTCGTCGGTATTCTGCCCGGATCGGCAACACTTGGTATCGTCGCCCCGGCAATCCTGATCATTCTGCGCATGTTGCAGGGTCTGGCGCTGGGTGGCGAGTATGGCGGTGCGGCAACATATGTGGCCGAACACGCACCGAATGGCCGACGCGGCTTCTATACTTCATGGATTCAGACAACAGCAACATTGGGCCTTTTCCTATCGCTGATGGTCATCCTAAGCATTCAGAACGTGATGACGACAGAGTCCTTTGCTGCCTGGGGCTGGCGTATTCCATTCCTGGTTTCAATCGTGCTGCTGGGTATCTCGGTCTGGATCCGCTTGCAGATGAGCGAATCCCCCGCCTTCAAGAAAATGAAGGAAGAAGGCAAGACATCCAAGGCACCACTTACAGAAGCATTCGGTCAGTGGAAGAATGCAAAAATTGCCCTCATCGCTCTGTTCGGCCTGACAATGGGTCAAGCTGTTGTCTGGTATACCGGCCAGTTCTACGCGCTGTTTTTCCTTCAGAACGTCCTTAAGGTTGAAAATCAGTCGGCAAACATCATGGTCGCGTCCGCGCTTATTCTCGGCACCGGCTTCTTCGTCGTTTTCGGCTGGCTCTCGGACAAGATTGGCCGCAAGCCGATTATCATGGCAGGCTTGCTTCTCGCTGCAGTCACCTACTTCCCGCTCTTCAAAGCGCTGACGCAGGCGGCTAACCCTGCACTTGCTCAGGCTGAACAGACAATCCGTGCCACCGTTTCTGCGGCACCTGGCGACTGTAACTTCCAGTTCAATGCAACCGGCACGTCGAAATTCACCAGCTCCTGCGATATTGCAACAAGCTTCCTGTCGCGCAGCGCTGTACCTTATGACGTTGTAACCGGACCTGCCGGACAGCCTGCAACCGTCAAAATCGGCGATTCAACTGTTACGTCCTTCGATGCGAACCAGGCTGGTGCGGAAACAACTGCCAAGCAGGCTGGTTTGACACACGACATCAATCTGGCTTTGCAGAAGGCAGGTTGGCCGCTGGTTCGCAGCCCGGCAAAAGTTGCAGATTCAAAGCTCGATGCATTCATCGCGGCCAATCCGGAACTGCAGCTCAATGCTGAAGCTGTTCGCGCAGGCGACAAGGCAAGCATGTCGAGTGCAGATCTCGTCAAGAACAAGATCGTCACCCAGGCAGAAGCCGATGCTGCAGCCCAGCCTGAGCAGGCCGTCTACACCATCCCCAATGCCGGTGCGTTCAAAATGGTTGCCGACCCGGCCCAGATCAATTGGGTCATGACGATCGCCATTCTTACCGTCCTCGTGCTCTACGTCACGATGGTCTATGGTCCGATCGCAGCTATCCTGGTTGAAATGTTCCCGACCCGCATCCGTTATACCGGCATGTCGCTGCCATATCATATCGGCAACGGCTGGTTCGGTGGCCTTCTGCCGGCAACCGTATTCGCGATGAGTGCGGCTAAGGGCGATATCTATTACGGCCTGTGGTATCCGATCATCCTTGCAACGATCACGCTGATTATTGGCATCATGTTCGTCAAGGAAACCAAGGATGTCGACCTCAACAAGATCGAGTAATCCGCGAGATTTTTGAAGCAGAAACGCCGCCCATTTGGGCGGCGTTTTTTTGTGAAGGACTATCAACGATATTGCGCTTCGATTTCGATCAGCTTCTGCTTGCGCCAAAGACCACCGCCATAACCCGTCAACGATCCATCGGCACCAATCACCCGATGGCACGGAATGATGATCGCAATCTGATTGGCACCATTCGCGCGGGCTACCGCGCGCACCGCAAGTGGCTTATCGACCGCTCTTGCAATCTCGCTATAGCTTCGTGTCTCTCCCGCCCCGATATTCTGCAATTCTCGCCATACATCACGCGTGAATTCGCTACCGTGATAAATAAGCGGAATATCGAAATTTGCGGATTGACCTGCAAAGAATGCCTCAAGCTGCTTCTCAAGCACATTATGGGCTGGATAACGTCCAATACCGATCGCGCCATGACAGGCCTTGTGCAGCTTCTTGAGCTCCTGCGGCAGAGCCTTGCGGTCCGCAAACTCCAGAAGATGTACCGCCGACTGATCACACACCGCGATCATCGTACCGAGTGGCGTCTTGATCCAGTCGGCACGCAGCAATCCGTCTTTCTGCAATTGTGCTGGCTGTAGTCCCAAAATTCGGGCGAACGCATTGCGGAACGCATCGGGTGATTCAAAACCGGCATCCACCTGAGCATCAATGACGCGATCCCCTTGCGCCAAAGCCTGAAAACCTTGTCGCAACCGTTCCTGCCGCGCCATTTCCAGAAACGTAATCCCGAAATGCCGTCGGAAACTGCGGCGCACGGTCGAGGGGTCCAACCCCATGCCAGCCACATCATCTTCACTCCAGCGTCGTTGGGGCTGCGCCTCTAGCGCTTTCAGCAAACGCTCCACAGAGGCATCCGCTTCCGCTGCAGGCTGTAATGGATGACATCTCTTGCACGGTCTGAAACCGCCTGCGATGCATTCGGGAACAGAGGCAAAGAACCTGCAGTTTTCTTTCAGAGGCTTTCTTGCCGGGCAGGTCAACCGACAGAAAATGCCGGTCGAGAGGACACCAACATAGGCTTTGCCCTCGTAAGCGGCGTCACGGGCAAGCAATGCGTCATACAAAACGTTGATATCTGGGAGTGTGTTCAACATACCTATCATTCTTAACGTCTCTGCCGGGAATTGCAGCCGGAAATCGGGCGTTTATTTTCCGCTACACTATCAACTGCCCAGTGCTAACTTGTGCTCTCATGTACTGACAACCGCTTTACCAAAACAGAACAATTCGTTTCATTTTCAGTAAGCAACGCGCTATTCATCAGGAAACAGCAGTTCTTGCTCATCGTTGAGAAACTATAGATACAGGTGGAAATTGCCTTCTGGAGTTGAGACCACCATCAGCGCCGCTGATGCTTTTTCTCATATGAGAATTATCAATGGCATGGGCATCAGTCTGTGCCTGTCGCGACTTCTTATCTTCGCATCCAAATTCGTCCAGCATCCCAATAAGCATAAAGTTTCTTATATGCACATTGGCTGGATCGTGGTCGTTTTCCTCTGGATCATCCAGTTCTGGTGGGAATATTTATTTCAAAGCGGGACCAAGAGCTACAATATCTACACCTATGTTCTTGACCTGCTCTATGTCTTCAGCCTCTTCTTTGTATGCGTGACGTTGACGCCCGATGATATCAAGGAATATGGCGACTACGAAACCTATTTCCTATCGAGGAAGATTTGGCTTTTCTCGCTCTTCATCTTTCTCAACTTGGTACAGTTCCTGAATGGCACAGGTCCGCAATTCTCAGTAGACAACAAAGAGTCCTATCTGGGCGAGTTTATCCTGTTTGCAGCTGAAACCGCAGCCATACTCTTTGCCATGCGCTTAAAGCGCAAAGGATTTCAGTATTTCTTTATCGCGCTGCTGATCGCTGGCGTGTTTGCAGATTTTACATTGCAGTTTGATTAAACATTAAAACAAAAAAGCCGCCGTGCGGTGTTCACACGGCGGCTTTTCATAGTTACTCAATCAGTGATTAAGCCGAAAGTGCCTTGAACTTTTCAAGGATCGCATCGCCCATTTCGACTGTACCAATCTTGGTATTGCCTTCCGACCAGATGTCAGCAGTGCGCAAGCCATCATCAAGAACACCAGCAATTGCAGCTTCGAGACGATCAGCTTCATCAATCAGATTGAACGAATAGCGCAGACACATGGCCAGCGAGGCAATCATTGCAATCGGATTGGCAATGCCCTGGCCCGCGATGTCAGGTGCGGAACCATGTACCGGCTCATAAAGCGCCTTACGCTTGCCAGTCTTGGCATCGGCAGCACCGAGCGAAGCGGATGGCAGCATGCCGAGCGAACCGGTCAGCATTGCAGCAACATCAGAGAGCATGTCGCCGAACAGGTTGTCGGTGACAATCACGTCGAACTGCTTAGGCCAGCGGACGAGCTGCATACCACCAGCATCGGCCAGCATATGCTCAAGTTCCACATCGGAATGCTTTTCCTTGTGGCGCGCCGTAACGACCTGATTCCACAAAACGCCCGACTTCATCACATTGCGCTTTTCCATCGATGTGACTTTGTTGCGGCGGGTGCGCGCAAGCTCAAACGCCACATCAGCAATGCGCTCGATTTCGTAGGTATCATAAATCTGCGTATCGATACCGCGCTTCTGGCCGTTGCCCAGATCGATGATTTCCTTCGGCTCACCGAAATAAACACCACCGGTCAATTCGCGCAGGATCAGAATGTCGAGACCTTCGATCACTTCCGGCTTCAGCGACGACGAATGTGCGAGCGCAGGATAGCAGATTGCAGGACGCAGATTGGCATAGAGTGCCAGATCCTTGCGCAGGCGAAGAAGACCTGCTTCCGGGCGCATTTCATAAGGCACGCTGTCCCACTTCGGACCGCCAACAGCACCGAAAAGTACGGCATCGACAGCAAGCGCCTTTTCCATATCAGCGTCAGAAATGGCTTGTCCGTGCGCATCATATGCCGATCCGCCAACCAGACCTTCCTCGGTTTCAAAACCGAGATTAAGACCGGAGTTGAGGAAAGAGATAATTTTGCGGACCTCAGCCATTGCTTCAGGACCGATGCCATCACCGGGCAGGAGAAGGAGTTTTCTGGATGCCATAATGCCAAGCCTCTGTTTTTTCTCGCACAATAACGGCAGGGAAATGAGATTCCGAAATCGTGCTTTCAAGTTCCGCGAGGGTTATAGAGCCCCCTCGCGTGGCAAGCAACAACCAGCGGCGTGAAATTTATGAAAAAGAACAGAGGATATGTAGAAATTTTATAACAGCAATTGCCAGCTCGGATAGGAGGTCGCGCGCACCCTATTCCAGAGCGCGCGCTTCCGATGGAAGCATGATCGGAATACCGCCCCGTACCGGATATGCAAGCTTGGCTTTCTCTGAGATCAGCTCGCTGTTCTCAGCATCATATTTCAATGATCCCTTGGTCAGCGGACATACAAGCAACTCAAGCAGCTTTACGTCCAGATTGCCGGTATCTTCATTCTCAGTTCCGGGCTCAGTCCCGGGCTCAGTCATTGGCTCAGTCATTGGCTTTTCCTAAAGCTTGTCTCCCAAAAGTGGGAACTGCCTTCGCAGGGAACTCAGTCACCGGACTGAATTCTTGTCCTATCACGATGAGATAAAATACGACCCACTTTGGCACTCATTGCAGGCGCGAGCCATAATCATCCTTGACCTTGGCGAGAACCATTTCAGTGATAGCGATTAGTGTGGCTGCGCGTGTTTTCAAATCGGGCGCTTCCAGCAACGCTTGCTTCTCTGCAGGCCCGAAAGGCGACATCATCGACAAGGCATTGACCAAAGTGTCGTTGCCAGCACGCGAAATGCTGTCCCAATCCGCTTCCAGATTGTGCACTTCAAGATAATCCCTGAACGCGCGGAGAAGGGCTTCACGGTCAATCTCGCCCAGATCCGGCGCATTTTCCAGATCAGTCAAAAACGGTGCAATCCGGCATTGCCGATAAGGCTTGCGGCAGTTGATTTCATCCAGCACCCGGAACCGGCATATGCCCTGAAGCGTAATAAGGACACGTCCATCGCCGGTTTCCGCATATGTGGTGATGCGTCCAAGACAACCGACCTGGCTTAATTGCGGTCGTGCAGTCTCGTCAAACCGGTCGCTGTCATCCTCGTCCTCATCCTCGCCACCGGAGCTTTCTTCGATGCGCGGCTGGATCATCGCGATAATCCGCTTTCCGGCCAGCGCATCTTCCACCATCTCCAGATACCGAGGCTCAAAAATATTCAGCGGCAGCTGTCCACCGGGCAAAAGCAACGCACCTCTCAATGGAAAGATCGACACCAGATCCGGTATATCGGCGCCCGTCCGGTAACGGGCATTGCCCACTTGCATTACACTCTCCCTTAGAACGCCCCCCTTCAACCTTGTCGGGGCGCGTGTCAAAATCAGCTACATCGCGTCCTGTTCAGGAAAACAGGAGCGACGAAAGCTTGCGACGGGCACCCAGAGTTGCCGGGTCCGTATTGCCCCACGCCTCGAAGAACTGCAAAAGCTGCATACGCGCGCCATCGTCATTCCAGCTGCGATCAGCTTTCATGATCGCCAGCAATTCATCAGCCGCATCTTCACGTCGTCCTTGAGCATTACGCACCTGCGCGAGATCAAACCGCGCCTGATAATCCTTCGGGTCAGTCTGCACACGACGTTCCAGCTCTATTGGATCGCCAATTAGCTTCACCTGATCTGCAAGCGCAAGACGAGCTTCAAGCGCACGTACTAATGCCGCATCCTGCTTGTCTTCGGGCAAGCTTGCCAGAATTTCACGCGCTTTGTCTGCGTCGCCGGATTCAAGCAAACAGGTCGCAAGACCAACAACTGCATCAACATTGTCGGGTGCTACTTGCAGGATCGATGAGAATATCTGCGAGGCCTGTACAAAATCGCCCGCCTCAACCAGTTCCCTCGCCGCATTCACTGCATCAGCGATTTCAGCTTCCTGATCGCTCGGGCCGCCAATCTTGGCTATGAATTCCTTGACCTTGGATTCTGGCAACGCGCCCATAAAGCCATCCGCTGGCTGGCCATTGACGAAAGCAATAACCGCCGGAATGGACTGAATACCCAGCTGACCTGCGATTGTCGGATGATCGTCAATATTCATCTTCACCAGTTTGACCGCGCCGCCCGCTTCACGCACGGCATTCTCGATAATTGGCGTCAACTGCTTACAGGGACCGCACCATGGCGCCCAAAAATCAACAAGCACAGGCTGATTGCGCGATTCTGCCAGAACATCCGCCTGAAAACCCGCAGTCGTTGTGTCCTTGATGAGATCGCCACCGCCAACGGCTGGCGTTGTGGTGCCAAACGACACATTGCCGGTCATTTGTCCGCTTGCGCTCGAATAAGGATTGTTCTGGCTCGTCATCTGATATCCCTTATGTCTTCCAGCCTGCATATAGGGCAGCACCAAGCTGGCTTCGATATTTCAGTTCGTGTTTACAGCGGTCAATTTCAAGCCGCTTTCGCAATAGAACCGTAAGCGCAGTCTATACCGATGCCGCCGCCTTCGCATCCTCTGAAACAGCCAGTATGCGTGGTTCGTGCCCAGTTGCAGCAAGAAAGCGGATCAGATCGTCACGCCTGATTGATGTTGTCGCTTCATTGGTCAAAGGATGACCATTGATGATGTCATTTTCCATCAGACCGGCATCGAGGATAATCTGCACATTGTGGTCGGAATCATTCACCGCGCCGAACACCGTCACGCCGCCTGGAACCACACCGAGATATTCCATCAGTTTTTCAGGCTTGCCGAACGAAACGCGGCTGCTGGCGCCAATTATCTGGTGAATCGACTTGAGATCGACGACAGCTTCCTCATCCACCGTGACCAGAAAAAAATTGTCCTTCTTGTCTTTCAGGAACAGGTTTTTGGTATGACCGCCGGCTATTTCCCCACGCAGGTGCTGTGAATCTGCGACCGTGAATAAAGGCGGATGCTCGACCGTTTTAACCTCGATATCGAGGTTTCTCAGATAGTCGTGAAGTTCATGCGATGTCAGAGGCATGCTTAACCCTACTCCCCAGCTAGCCAGACTGTCTCACTCTGTTTCGTGGTTTTATATACTCTTAATGTAATCAGCTGAACACGCAATATTGTGGACTTTCTCAAAGACCGGTCTGGAGGATTCCCCTTCGTACAGGTGAATCACTCAAGGCAGAAATTTGTTGCGATTCAGAGTGGATAGACGTCAATGTAAAGCGCATAAGTTGCGCTGCGTTTGTCGATCAGCAGTTGATCAACAGCTCCTTAAACGAAAATAAATATAATAATTTCAATTGATTATAGCGAAACCAACCTTTTCTTCGCAAGAAACGGCATTTTCCGCTAAATTCTCTGTTGCAATCTCAAAGTCGTTAGTCCATATAGCGCCTGCCTGACGGAAATGACTGGCGCGAGCGGGTGTAGCTCAGGGGTAGAGCACAACCTTGCCAAGGTTGGGGTCGAGGGTTCGAATCCCTTCGCCCGCTCCAGTTTTCCGATCAGATCCTCCAAAAAATAATAAAGCCAGGCACAAACGAGCAGATAAACCTGCGCGTGAGATGCATTTATCTGTATTGAACTTCGATAAGCCAGCCTGTCAGATCGCGGAATAGATTCTCACGAAATCCGTCGACTACGCGCGAGCACCCAGAGCAGATACACACCGCCCAACAAACCTGTTGTCAGGCCAATAGGCATTTTCACACTGAACGGAAAGTGCTGGCTGGCGAGATCGGCTCCCACAAGCAGAACCGCCCCCATCAAAGCACTGGCGAGCAGCGGCACGCCTGAAACGCGAGTTAATCGTCGCACGAGTTGCGGTGCGGCGAGCGCGATAAAGGCAATTGGGCCCGCAGCAGCCGTCGCGACCGATGTCAGCCCAACGGCAGCCAGGACCATGACCAGACGGGTCGCTTCGACAGAAACACCAAGCTGGCTCGCTGCGTCATCCCCCATCTCAAGCAGATTGACGCGCTGTGCGTGGTAAATCGCAATTGGAACCACGACGACAAAGCCCAGAATGGCAGGGATCGCATGTGACCATGTTCTGGTATTCAGCGACCCCGCCAGCCAGAGTTGTGCGGACGCTGCCTGATCCAGATCACCCACAACCAACAGGACTGTATTGACGCCAGACAGTACCGCCCCGATCCCAATGCCAACCAGAATGAGCCTGTAGCCGCCAGTGGTGCGTCCTTTCATCGACAGCAGGAACACAAGAAGCGCCGTCCCTATGCCTGACAAAACCGCAGCCAAAGCTGTTTCGAACGGACCTGCGTTGAACAGGATGATCTGGACGATTGCGCCTGTTGCAGCCCCGGTTGTAAAGCCAATAATGTCCGGCGACCCGAGTGCATTGCGCGATATCGACTGAAAAATCGATCCGGCCATTCCCAGCGAAGCACCAACAAAGAGTGCCGTCACAAGACGCGGAAGACGCACACGCATAATGATACGGTCAGCTGTCGGATTGGCTCCTTCACCCATCAGACTCCTGATGATCTCGCCCGGCGTGAAAGACATTGTGCCCGTACCAATATGCAGGATGCCGAATATCAGGGCGACAAGCAGCAACAGACCACAGATGACTAGGCTTCTCATTCGCCACTGAATCGAGAAGCTGCCAATGCGACAAACGGAGCGGTTCACGTCACTCATAGCTTGGACAACCGGAATCTACGTACAACGAAAATAAAGAACGGACCGCCGATCAGCATTGAGACGATACCTGCCGCCACTTCCGAAGGGGCCGCAATCATCCGACCGATGATATCTGCACCCAGCAGCAGAATGGCTGCGAACAATGCAGAATAAGGCAAAATCCAGCGGTAATTTGGCCCAACGACTGCACGTGCGAGATGCGGCGCTACGAGGCCGACAAAGCCTATCGGCCCAGCCCCGGCGGTGGCAGCGCCTGCCAAAAGCATCACAGTCAGGCAGGACAACAACCATGTTGCATAGACATTGACCCCGAGTGCTGCTCCCAGCTCCTTGCCCAAAGCAATAGCATTCAGTTTGCCTGATATGGAAAAGGCAATGATCAATCCAGCAACAACGGAAACAGCCAATACGGCAATAACATCATACCCCCTGCCTTCGACCGAACCGGCAGACCAGTGGCGAAACTGATCGAAGACCGCCAAAGGCGCATTGATAATGATGATCCCGGTGACAGATGCAAGCACCACGGACACGCCCGCACCCGCAAGAACAAGCCGCACCGGATTTGTCCCAACACCGCTGCTTCGCCCGAGAATAAACACAGCAACGCCTGCAAGCCCGGCCCCCAGAAACGCAAACCAAACATATTGCGCCATTGTTGTGAGATTGAATGCAACGATGCCAAGAATGACGGCGACCGCCGCACCAGCATTGATGCCGAGCAGTCCCGGCTCTGCCAATGGGTTGCGCGTAACCGCCTGCATTACGGCACCCGCTACGCCCAGAGCAAGGCCCGCGAGGATTGCAACGATTGTGCGTGGAATCCGAAGCTCGCGAATGATCAGATGCTGATCGTTTTGAAGATCGGGCGACCACAAAGCTTGCAATGTATCGCCAAGAGGTATGGATCGGGAGCCAAGTGCAAGACTGGCAAGAACCGCAATTCCAAGCACAAATATACCTGCACCAAGACCCCACATCCGCCGCTGGCGCAGAGAGACGCGCGAAGCCCGGCTTCTATCCGAAAGCGATGTCAGAACAGGTGTCATTTACGAAAATGTGCGGCGACGATATCAATCAGCTGAATTCCGGAATAATAGTCGATCCGAAAAGACGTGGCACCCAATGGGTAGACCTGCTTATCTTTAACGGCAGGCAGATTGGCCAGAACCGGATCGTTCAGAAAAGCCGTTACGTCAGCATCCATCCCGCGCATTAAAAACACGCTTCTGCCAGTGATCGCAGCAGACAGATTCTCATGTGAGATAAAATCGAAGTCAGAACTGCGTGTCACCTGTTTGGCCAGCGCTTCAGGCAAGCCTTCGACCTTAAAACCAAGCGCCTCAAGCAGCTGCCCCTGAGCACTTGTTGCTTTGCCAATCGAATAACTGCTACCGATATTGTAACCGACAATGCTCACGGGTGCCTCAGAGCGCGTGATGGTGGCGGCAGCTTTGGCTGCATAATCGTCAAAGCGCGCAACCGCTGCCACAACCTCATCTTCAAGGCCGGTTGCCTTCCCAAATTCGGCTGCAATATCCTGCCAGCTCTGGTTGGAATAATTGACGACCATCGTTGGAATGCCCTGTGCTTCCAGTTCGGGATAATGCTGGAGAACACTGTCGGCACCCGTTGCAGATGCCACAACAAGATCGGGTTCAAGTGCAATGATCGCTTCAATATCGAAATCGAGATTGGAATAGAGGATTTCGACACCGCGCTCATCCGCGACCTTTGCCCATTGCGAGAAAAAGCCCTTATCGTCAGTCAGAATGCTGGGCGTGGTCGCCGTGCTTGCAATAACCGGCGCATTGATTGCAAGCAGAATTCCTGTGAGACTCGGAGCGGTTGAAACAATGCGCAAAGGCTTTGACTTTAACGTCAGCTCGCCGGAATAGTGCCTGATCGTGCGCGGCCATAGACCATCCTGTGCCAGCGCAGCTTTAAAAGGCAGCGCAAAGGCCGCAAGCATAATCAGGAGTGAAACGATGATTTTCCAGGATTTCACGGCCGACCCTTACATGAGATCGATGTTATGCGGTTCTGACAAGATAAAACCGCTCTGCTAAAACATGAATGTTCCGCTCCATATTGCAGAACGCATTCTACAATGCAATACGAGGAGCAATACGCGACACCACGCGACTACACAGACTATTGCCGACAGAAACCGGCTCGTCGACTCATTTTCCACTGAGGCCAAAGCAATGATGCATCGCCTTCACGCTGATACCGTGACGCTGAAATATGATGAAAGAACAGTCGCAACGGATTTGTCCGTGGCTATTCCGGATGCATCCTTCACGGTCATTGTCGGGCCGAATGCGTGTGGAAAATCGACACTCCTCCGGGCTTTGTCGCGTCTGTTGAAACCAACGTCCGGAAAGATCATTCTCGATGGTGGCGATATCGCAAGCCTGCCCGCGAAGGAAACAGCGCGCCGGCTCGGCTTATTGCCGCAAAGCTCGATCGCACCCGAAGGGATCACGGTAGCCGATCTGGTTGCGCGCGGTCGTTATCCGCATCAATCCTTTTTGCGGCAATGGTCGGAAGCGGATGAGATCGCCGTGGCACGGGCCATGGAAGCAACCCGGATCACCGAACTTGCTGACCGGCCCGTGGATGAACTCTCGGGCGGCCAGCGCCAGCGCGTCTGGATCGCTTTGGTTCTGGCACAAGATACGCCGATACTGCTCCTTGATGAGCCGACAACCTATCTCGATATCGCGCATCAGATCGAGTTGCTTGATCTTCTGGCACAGCTTAACAAGCAGGGGCGTACTGTCGTCGCCGTTCTGCATGAACTCAATCATGCCTGCCGCTATGCCTCACATCTGATCGCAATGCGCGAAGGCGCTTTGATCGCGCAAGGCAAGCCGTCCGATATTGTCACGGAAAAGCTGGTCGAAGAGGTATTTGGTCTTACCTCGATCATCATCCCCGACCCGGTTTCCGGTACGCCACTCATTGTTCCGAAGAGCAGCGCTGCGCAGCAGATTGCCGAAGGCGTCTAGAACAACTTAGCTTTCAGGCATTTCGAGCTTTGTATCGACAATCAGCCCACCCGTGGATTGATTGACAATGCAAGCTTCATGAAAAAGCGCCCTGCGCTCCTCATCGGTGCGCAGCTGGCCAAGATCGGCAACTGTCGTCATGACGCAAACGATTTCGCCCTGCGCATCCAGCACAGGTGAAGCCTGCCCGGTAACGTTCGACAAAAGATGGCTGGTCATCTCCGACCAGCGATCGCCGCGCACTTTATCCAGAACAGCTTTTGTGGGTGGTGTGCCGCGAAAATTTGCTGGCTGCACCTTGCGGACCGCATCAATACTGCTCTTGGGCAGGAAAGACTGAAAGACCAGACCGCAAGCCGTGTTGTCCACCGGCAACGTATCGCCAAGCGCCAACGGGTTAACCGAAAAATAGGCACTGCGATACCAGCGCACCAGCGTCGGTCCCCGATCCGTCCAGATCGCCACACCACCGCTCATTGCATGGCGCTGCGCCAATGCTTTCATATGCTGCGCTGCAATTTCCACCGCATCGACCCGCTTGAGCGCTCCGATTCCGATGCTGAGCGCAGTTGGTCCGAGATCGTAAAATCCGCTGACCGGATCCTGCTTTGCGAGCCCTTCCTTTACGAGACTTTGCATATAGCGATGCGCTGTCGATCCGCCTGTACCTGCACGCTTTGCGACTTCTCCCAAAGCGAGTTCATTCTCGGCATTGGCCAGAATTTTCAGAAACCGCGCCGCAATCGATACCGACTGGATCGTGCCGGAGCGTTTATCTCCCGCAGTCTCTGCCTCATCAGCCGGAAATTCATCCTGTTCTTTCAAATGCTCCGCCTCCCACCCGAACAGTCCCAGATCATCAATACCATTCGGTCATTTTTTTGCGCTTTGAGCGATGTGTAGCGTCAAGATCACATAAAGTCATGCCTGACATGAAACCTATTTCCATGATCTCGCTTCAAAAGTCTGTGCTTCACCCGCGCCGATGGGGCAATGCGTTGCCAATGTGCAACATCACCAGTCAGCTTGCACTCATACTGTATTGCGGTATGCATTCCTTATTGCGGAATCATAATCATAGGAATAACAGAACATGACTTACACACTCATGTTTGGGGCGTCCTATGAATATCCGTTCTACCCGTGGCTTTTTCTATAGTGTCAGCGCGTTGACGCTTGTCGCACTTGCTGGATCGCCTGCTCGTGCGCAAGATGCTCAGACGTCAACCGAATCCAAAACCCTGGTGCTCGATACACTGGTCATTACCGGCGAGAAAGTCGCTCGTGACATCAAGAATACCGCCTCATCGGTTACTGTGATTACCGCCAAGGAAATCGACAGGGAAAAGACCGGCGATTCTTCGGTGGCAGAAGTGGTTCGCGGTACGCCCAATGTCGTCTATTCCGACACAGTTGGCGCACCGGTCATTCGCGGCCAGGACAGCCAGGGACCAAACAGCGGTGCGACAGCCTTCTTCTCCGGAACAGTTCCGCGCGCCACGATCAGCCTCGACGGTCATTACCTGAACTATAACGAGTTCGTTTTTGGTTCCGCGCCAATCTGGGATGTCGACAGCATCGAAGTTTTCCGTGGCCCTCAAACCACGTCGCAGGGCGCGAATGCTATTGCCGGTGCAATTGTGGTCAACACCAAAGACCCAAAATTCGAACAGGAAGGCGCATATCAGGTCGAGATTGGCAATTACAATGCCAAGCGCACTTCGATCATGCTCAATACTCCGCTCTACAAGGATGAGGTCGCGGGACGCCTTGCTATCGACTATTCGGGTCGCGATACTTTCATCGACTATATCAATCCTGGCTTCTACTCATCGGGTACCGATCACGACTTCCAGTCACTGAACATTCGGTCGAAACTTTTGTGGCAGCCTGCCGAACTCCCTGGCCTTGAGGCCAAGCTGACCTACTCTTTCAACAAGAGCAATCGCCCGACATATGAGGCAGCAACACCTCTTTACTACGAGTTGGACTACAACGGTCAGAGTATGCCGACATGGGATCAACGAACCAATACGGGCGTTCTGGACGTCAGCTATGATTTCGATAATGGATTCAAGCTCTTCAACCAGACGCAGTTCTCCGATTCCAGTGTCGAACGCACGACGGGGATGGTGAACGGTGGCGATGCCAATATCGATCAAACCAATATTTCAAATGAAGCACGTGTCACCTATGGCGATCAGGAAGATGTTATCAGTGGCGTAGCAGGCATCTATTACGCGCATACAAAAACGGACGAAGAACTGTATTTGCTGAACGCCAGCAACAAAACCGCGAACAATTATCTCTCAACGTTTGACGACAAGAAGACAAATCTCGGTTTGTTTGGTGAGTTGAGCTGGCGCATGAACGATCAGTGGACACTCACCGGTGGTATGCGTTATCAGCAGGATAATATTCAGCGTGATGGTGTTTCCGTCTATTCGTATGAGCCCGTCAACTTTGACGAGACTTTCTCTGCATTCTTGCCGAAAGTTTCGCTGGCATATGCTATCACGCCTGACCTGACCGTCGGGGGTCTTGTAAGCCGCGGATATAATCCGGGCGGCGTCTCACTCTACCTGAACACGACCAATCCTGCATCGAGCAAGTGGAATAAGTTTGATGAGGAAACTCTGTGGAATTATGAGCTGTTCACGCGCGCTGAAGTGCTGGATAACAAGCTGGTTCTGAACGCCAACCTGTTCTACATGGACATGAAAAATGCGCAGTATAACATTCCCGTTGTCCTGCCGAATAACATCGTCCAGTCCTACACCATCAATGCCGAGAAGGCCCACGCTTACGGTCTCGAAATCGGTGCTGACTATCGTATTCTTGACAATCTGACGCTCAAATCGAGTGCGGGTATTCTGCGCACCAAGATTGATGAGATTTCAAGCAACGCTTCATATGAAGACAACGAATTCGCGAAATCTCCTGGTTATATGCTGGGCTTCGGCGCAAGCTGGGACGTAACCGAAAAATTCAACGTCTCGGGTAATGTTCGCCACACAGACGGCTACTATTCAGACGTTGCGAACACGAAGGCATATTGGGTCGGCGCCTATACAATTGCCGATGCCCGGATGAGCTACGATTTCACTGAAAAATTCCAGCTCTATGGCTTTGTGAAGAATATCTTCAATGAACGTGCACCAACCTCTTTGCAGGCAACTCGCGGTATCAGTGGGGCAACCACCCAGGCCAGCATGACCATGCCACGCACATTCGGCATTGGCATCAAGGGTAGCGTCTGATCGCTTACTCTCTATGCACACCCCGGAAATCGTTTCTCATTTTTCGGGACGTGCTCAAAATCGAACAAAACAACCGCGGGCTTTCGGCTCGCGGTTTTTGGCTTAAAACCTGAACCGGAAGTGATCATGGCTCCTCGCAAAACGCTCCATATCGGTATGTCTCTCGCTCCCACCTGGCTTAGCGGTGATGGCTGGCGCCACGCAAACAGCGACATCGAAGGCGCATTCGGATCAGACTTTTATCTCGATATCGCCAGACGTGCGGAAGCAGCCAAACTCGATTTCGTATTCCGCCCCGACAGCCTGTTTCTCAACAGCCCCATCATGGAGACAACACCGGGCTTTGCCAGTCTCGATGCAACTTTGCTGATGGCGACGCTGGCTCGTGAAACATCAAAAATTGGTTTGCTCACCACCATTTCGACGACTTTCATGCCGCCTTATACCGTCGCACGACAAGTCCTGTCACTGCACCATCTGAGCAATGGCCGGGCTGGCTGGAACATCGTGACAGCGCTTGATGGCAATGTGAATTTCGGCCTCGATGAAATGCCGACATCAGATGAACGCTATGCGAAAGCAGCCGAGTTTACTGAAGTCGTGCGCGCATTATGGGAAAGCTTTCCCGGCTCCGCCCTCAAGCGCGATCGGGACAGCGGACGCTATGCCGACACAGCGGGCATTCAGCCGATCAATCATGAAGGTAGTTTTTTCAAGGTCAAAGGACCACTCAACATTCCTTCGCTTGAGAATGTGCCAATCCCGCTTGTGCAGGCTGGCGCCTCGCCAGCCGGTCGCAGTTTTGCGGCCTCTGTTGCGGATGCAATCTTTTCTGCGACACCCGATATCGATGTGGCCATTAATCTGCGCAATGATCTGCGAACGCTCGCACAATCCCATGGCCGCGACGCGGATGATGTTCGCCTGCTTCCGGGCTTGAGTCTTTATCTTGCGCCAACACGCAAGGAAGCTGAAGAGCTGTTTTCCTATACCCATGCGCGCGGCGACCACTCCCGCAAGATCGCCTATATTCGCGATATGACCGGCCTTGATCTGACAGACTGGCCCGAGGACCGATTGATCCGCCCATCCGATCTTCCGCCGCCGCCGGAAAAAGTGCGCAGCAAAACCCATGCCGGATTGTTGCAGCGCCTTCTGCAAAGAGAGACGCTCCGTCTTGAAGATTTGTTGCGTCGCCCAGAGGTTATCAGCGCGGCCCATTGGCAGATTATAGGCACAGTCGATGATGCCGTTGCTGAAATTCGCCAATGGTCGGAAGCTGGAGCCATTGACGGCTTCATCACTGCGCCCGGCGGTTCGACATCATCGATGCATATGGCGCTTGACGAACTGATGCCAAGGCTGAGCGAAGCAGGGTTGCTTCGATCGGATTATACTGGCGATACCTTTGCCCATCACCTTAGTGAATAGGCTTGAGCCTATCAGGCAAAACTGAAGTCCAGACCAATATCGAGGTTGGGGGCGCTGTGTGTCGTCCAGCCAACGGAGATAAGGTCGACACCGCTTTCGGCGACAGCAGCCACCTTTTCTGGGGTAATGCCGCCGGAGGCTTCGGCGATTGCACGACCGTCGATTATTTTCACGGCTTCATGCAGTTGCGCAGGCGACATATTATCAAGCAACACCGCATCAACACCAATCGCCATTGCTTCATGCAATTGTTTGAGCGTATCGACCTCAACTTCTATCTTCACCATATGTCCGGCATTCGCCTTGGCACGCTGGATAGCCTCACCAACACCGCCTGCAACCGCGATATGATTGTCTTTGATGAGCACGGCATCATAAAGCGCAAACCGATGGTTCATGCCCCCACCTGCCCGCACCGCATATTTTTGCAGGGCTCGCAGTCCCGGTATGGTTTTTCGCGTACAAACAATAGCGGCCTTCGTGCCTTGAACGGCCCTGACCAGATTAGCCGTTGCGGTAGCAACACCAGACATATGGCCGAGAAAATTAAGCGCGGTACGTTCGGCAGCAAGGATGCTGCGTGACAGGCCGGATACCCGAGCAATCGTTGTGCCCTCCTGCAAAACGTCTCCGTCACTGACCATTCGCTCAAAGACCACCGAAGGATCGACAAGCCGAAATGCCATTTCAGCGACGTCCAGTCCTGCAATAGCACCCGGCTGACGAAGACAAAAAGCCATCGTTGAACGATGGTCCGAAGGTACAACAGCATTGCTGGTGATATCACCTGCAAGACCCAGATCCTCAAGGAGTGTAGCACGCACCAGCGGTTCAATGAGCAAAGGCGAAAGACGAGGCAGATCCATCATGCAGTCCTCGATAAAGGTTCAGGAAGAGCAATTTCGCGCGCCAATGCGAATGCATTTTCAAAAGTGTAAAAACTGCGCTCGGCCGCAGCAGATTTCCCCGGATAATCTGTTCGGGCATGACTGCCGCGAGACTCGTGCCGCTCAAATGCTGCAACACTCATGACAAGTGCCACTACAGCTGCATCATCCGTCTGAGCGAGCGGCAGAAGCGCTGCTATCGCCGCACGTAAGCCATCCTCGTCGCGCAAAAGACCCAGATGCCGGGAAGCAATCGATCTCACATAAGGCAGACTGGACGATGAAGATGCGGCAACGGGTGCAACTGGCAGAGCGACGGCGTGCGGTGCACATGCAATCGCGTGCCCGGCACGAAGTCCCATGACCGCCGCTTCCAGAAGTGAGTTGCTCGCCAGGCGGTTCGCACCATGTAACCCCGTGCAGGCCGCTTCTCCAACTGCCCAAAGCCCCGGTAAGCTGGTGCGCCCGGCACCATCGGTTGCCACCCCACCCATATGATAGTGGGTGGCAGGGCGCACAGGCATCAGATCACAAGCCGGATTAATACCATATTGCTTGCAAAGGGCATCGATGCCGGGAAACCGCGTTGCAAAACCAGCGCCAAGAGACGAGCGTGCATCAAGAAAAACTTTGCGGCCTTGCGCAAGTTCCCGACCAATCGCCCGTGCAACAACATCGCGTGCAGCCAATTCCTGCCCCGGAATATCGCGCATAAAGCGCTCGCTGCGATCATTGACAAGTATCGCACCTTCACCCCGCACAGCCTCGCTGATCAAAGGCAAGCGCGATGCCGACACCGCCAGAGCCGTCGGATGAAACTGCACAAATTCCATATCCGCAAGCACAGCTCCGGCGCGCCCGGCAAGTGCTGCCCCCTGACCGAGATTACCAAGCGGGGTGGTGGTTGCTTCATAGAGGCCGCCCACACCACCTGTTGCGAGCACCACAGCAAAAGCCGCAACTGGTCCAACACCTTCCAGATCAACGCCCGCAACGCGACCGTCTTGTTTGATAAGACGCAGCGCACGGGTGTTTTCTTTAACGGTTATAGATGGGGTCGTCCGTACTTTGGCAGCGAGAACGCGCATGATGCCCGCTCCCGTCGCATCACCATCGACATGGGCAATGCGGTGGCGGCTGTGCGCTGCCTCAAGACCGAGCGCATATGACCCGTCCGGCCTTTTGTCGAAATAAACACCGTAATTTTCGAGAACCGCAATCGTTTCTGCAGCGGCTTCAATTATGTCTGCTGCAACACTTGCCTCGCAAAGACCGTCGCCGGCGGCCAATGTATCCGCCAGATGGAATGCGGGGCGATCGTCCTCACCAAGGCTTGCCGCGATACCGCCCTGCGCAAGAGTGCTTGAGCCATCGCACCCAAAGGTCCCCGCTGTCACCAGCATTACCGGCTGCGGCGCAATGGTCAGTGCTGTCATCAGCCCGGCAAGGCCACTGCCGATAACGATGACTGGAGCGGCGCTCATACCGCAAGCATCCGTTCGACGGCACGCCGCGCAGGCCCGGCAATCGCCGGGTCAACCGTTACTTCATGCCGGTTATTTTCCAGTGCATCGCGAATATTGGCAAGCGTGATACGCTTCATATGCGGACACAGATTGCAGGGCCGGATGAACTCGACCTCAGGATGATCAACGGCAACATTATCGCTCATCGAACATTCAGTTAGCAGAACCACCCGTTGTGGCTTCTTCTCGCCGACAAAGTCCGACATGACAGCCGTTGATCCGGCAAAATCTGCTGCTTCCACCACTTCCGGCGGGCATTCCGGATGCGCCAGCACCATCACACCGGGATGGCTTTCACGCAATTCGCGAATATCGTCAGGTGTGAAACGCTCATGCACTTCGCAATGGCCGTGCCAGGCGAGGATTTCCACATGGGTCTCACGCGCGATGTTCTGCGCGAGATATTCGTCTGGGATCATCAGCACGCGCGGCACGCCGAGCGACTCGACCACCTTCTTCGCGTTGCCGGATGTGCAGCAGATATCGGATGCAGCCTTAACCGCAGCGGAAGTATTCACATAGGTAATGATCGGCACACCCGGATGCGCCTCACGCAGAAGCGCCACATCTCGCGGCGTGATTGAATCCGCAAGCGAGCATCCAGCGCCCAGATCAGGGATCAACACAGTCTTTTTCGGGTTCAGCAGCTTGGCCGTTTCGGCCATGAAATGGACGCCCGCGAGTACGATCACATCGGCCTCAACATCGATCGCCTTGCGGGCAAGTGCGAGACTGTCGCCGACGATATCCGCTACACAGTGAAAGATTTCCGGGGTCTGATAATTATGCGCAAGAATGACTGCATTGCGCTTGCGTTTGAGCTCGAGGATCGCCGCGACATCGTCTTCAAAACCCATCCATTCGGCTTTGGGCAGCACCGACGCTACACGATCATAAAGCTTTGATACGGAAACGAATTCATTCATGGCGGCCTCCCGAGCAGCGCATAAAATTCCACCTCAGTGGAATAGCCTATTTATACTCAAAATGAGTATTTGATAGATGTGCAGTTATACTCGATTCGAGTATATTGTCAATCACGGGAAATTGGGAGCTTTGTTCCAGCCAGATGGCGTTCAGAAAGGGCGCGTTCTTCAACGATCGAATAGCGGAACCGGAAGAGCTTTGCCGGGCGACCGCCCGTTTCACTATCGCTATCACCCGTTTCCTCAACGAGGTCCTGTTGTTCGATAAGGCGGCGGAAATTCTGTTTGTGCAATCGCAGACCAGCCAGGGCCTCGACCGTGCGCTGTAACTGCAACAGCGTGAAACTGTCAGGCATTAGTTCAAAAACGACCGGGCGATATTTGATCTTCGCACGCAACCGCGCGATGGCTGTTGCAAGAATTCGGCGATGATCGGCAAACATATGGCGACCGTTTTCTTCATCGCCTTTCCCGGCCTCACTCACCAGACCCGCTTCATAGAGCAACTCATAGCGCTGAAGCACAAGATCTTCATTCCAGCGCTCCCCGTTCAGCCCGAACGAAAATGCAATACGCCGCAAGCGCTGCGCGGTCAGCTCTGCGGATGCAGCCTGATGTGACCAGACACGCAGGCCATTGCTCAAATGACCCACAACCTCCGGCACACCCTGACGGTGATCTTCCCACGGCAGATAATCATACCAGCCGCGCCAGCTCGCCTGTTGACCCGCCGCATCGTCCTCGCGCACAAGGCCAAGATAGCTGATCGAAATGGTACGTTCGCCCTGCCTGTGGCGGTCACGATCAGCAAATGTATAAAGCTGCTCAAGATAACCAACAGGATGTGCGGTTTCGGCCTGCACCCATGCCCGCAACCCCGCTTGCAACGAACGATGCTCCGTCTCGAACGGACCGGATGGCAAAGCCTGCCCCTGACGCACGGTCATGACGCGTGGCTGCTCCCCAGTAACGGCAGTCAAAACAGCGATCAGCTCGGTATGGGCGATATCGTCAGTCAATAAGGGCGTATCTTTCTTCAACTGCCTCTGGTCATTGAGCGATCTGCCATGAGCGCGCCAGTAAACAGGTTTCATGTCATGCCAGTAATAAGACATGACATCATATCGCGCTACCGTATCCAATGAGATGGGAACAAGATTCTGGACCTCGCACAGCCAAAACGGCCTGTCACGGTGTCACATCAAAACCAAACCATTTCATGGACAATCTTGTAATGGTGCCATCGGTTTTTGCGGCGGCGATAGCATCATCGAATTTCTCCCGCAGTTTCGGATCGTTCTTTCGGATACCGACACCCACTCCCCGCCCAAGAATGCCGCCTTTGAAATAGGGGCCGGTCATGACGAGACTTTTGTATTCCGGCATATTCTCAGAAGCATTCAGAAAAGCCCGGGAATGCACGATCAAATCTATCCGGCCCGCTTTCAGGTCCATGACCGCTTCTTCAGCGGTCTTATAGGACACGACCTGCACGCCGCTTTTAAAGTATTGATCGACAAGTGCCGCATTAATGGCGCCGATGACAACGCCAACTTTCGCGCCTTTAATTGCCTGTGCTATATCGCGGATCGTTCCATTCGCGTTTGATGTATCCTGGGGCAGGTAGAAGCTTTGCCCCGTATGCGGCAAAGGATCGTAACGGCTGCCCTTCATAGTCGCAAACACCTGCGGCGTGAGACTGTATGAAGTCGAAAAATCGATGACTTTTTCACGTGCAGGCGTGGCCGATAGCCCCGCCATGATCGCATCGTATTTACCCACATTCAGACCGGCTATCATCCCATCGAAGGGTTGCGCGACAAAGGTACATGTCACCTTCATGTGTGCACAGAGATAATTTCCGAGTTCAATCTCGTAGCCATCCAGCGTGCCGTCTGGCCGCGTCAAATTATAGGGCCGCAAATAGCCTTCTGTCGCAATAGCAAGCCGCGGAAGTTCCGAGGCGATTGCGGCAGTAGCGATAGAAAACACACTGGCAAAAGCCAGAAGAAAGGAAGAGCAAATTTTTTGCATCAAAATACCTGAAGGAAACACCTGAGTGAAATACCAGTTATTTTCAGGCCAACGAAGAAAACATACAAAACCAATTTCTTGGGTGCATTTTATTCTTCAAAAAGAAAACGCCGCCCAATGGGCGGCGTTCAATCTGGAATAATCTATCCGGGTTACGGCGTTACGTCAAAGCCGAACCACTTTTCGGAAAGCTTCTTGATCGTACCGTCAGCCTTGGCAGCTTCGATCGCTTCATTGAACATCTTCTGCAGTTCAGGCTCGTTCTTACGGATACCAACTGCAACACCGCGACCGAGAATGCCGCCCTTGAAGTAAGGACCGGTCATGATGAGGTCTTCATTGCCTGGCTTCTTGGCAGCATCGCTAAGATAAGCCAGCGAAGCAACGACCAGATCGACGCGGCCCGACTTGAGGTCGAGGTCATGCTGATCCGTGGTCTTGTATTCGCGGATTTCTGTAGAATCCTTGAAGTACTTGTCAAGAAGGGAAAGACCAAGCGAAGCGGTCTGAACGCCAACTGTACGACCCTTGATTTCGGCAGCGATTTCGTCGATTGCCTTCTGGCTGGCTTCTTCATCCTTTGCAAGATAAAGCGTTTCGCCAGTGTGTGGCAGCTTGGCGAACGGGCTATCCTTCAGCGTTGCGAAGGTCTGTGGCGTCAAGCCGTAGGAAACCGTGAAGTCGATGGTTTCTTCGCGCTTTGGGGTCGCAGTCAGACCGGCCATGATCGCATCGAATTTACCCGCGTTGAGTGCCGGGATAATGCCGTCGAATGGCTGTGCAACCATGGTGCACTCGACCTTCATGCGTGCGCAGAGATCCTTGTAGAGATCAACTTCATAACCATCCAGCGTGCCATCTGGCTTGGTGAAGTTATACGGACGGAAAGCGCCTTCCGTTGCGATAGTGATCTTGGTCCACTTCTTTTCTTCTGCGTGAGCAGAAGCAGTCGTGAGAACCAGCGCAGAAACAAACAGGGCTTTGAACAATCCCATGGTCTTCATTTGAATTACCTTACGCAGTTATTTGCTGACGCGCCTTGTGGCATAGATCAGCGTTGTTTGAAATGATCAGGCTGCATTTTCGTGGCTGATAAACTTGCGGAAACGCTCGGATTTTGAATTTCCGAACACGTCTTCAGGGGCGCCATCTTCTTCGACCAATCCCTGATGAACAAAGACCACACGATTGGACACATCGCGGGCAAAGCCCATTTCGTGAGTGACGACCAGCATGGTTCGGCCTTCTTCAGCCAGACCACGCATAACGCGCAACACTTCGCCAACCAGTTCCGGATCGAGCGCCGATGTCGGCTCATCAAAGAGCATGACTTTCGGCTTCATGGCGAGCGCACGCGCGATGGCTGCACGCTGCTGCTGACCACCGGAGAGATGGGCGGGATAGAAGTCGCGCTTGTCTGCGATGCCAACCTTGGCCAGAAGCGCTTCCGCTTCTTCAACACATTCAGCGCGCGAACGGCCCTGAACGTAAATTGGCGCTTCAATGATATTTTCGAGAATGGTCTTGTGTGACCAGAGATTGAAGCTCTGGAACACCATGCCAAGCTCGGATCGAATGCGCGAGACTTGCTTCTTGTCAGTCGGATAGGCTTCGCCCTTTGAGTTCTTCGCCATGCGAATAGTCTCGCCAGAAACAGTTACCGTGCCCGATGTCGGGATTTCCAGCAGATTGATGCAACGCAGGAAGGTCGATTTGCCGGAACCTGACGAACCCAGGATCGAGATTACCTCGCCTTCGCGTGCTTCAAGCGAGATGCCTTTGAGCACCTCATTGGCGCCGAAGCTCTTGCGCAGGTTTTCTACTTTCAGCGCCACGTTCGTCTTCATCGGGGCATTGGGAGAGGCGACTTTACTCACGATGTTTTTCCTTCGGTGGTGATCTTGACGACAGGCTGGCGCAGATATGGCGTCAGCTTGTATTCCGCGAACATCAGTGCGCGCGTCAGAACGAAGTTGATGGCGAGATAGATGGCGCCCGCAATGACGAACACCTCAATCGCACGATAGCTTTCCGCAATCAGCTTGGCGGCAATGCCTGTCACTTCCATCAGCGTAATGATGGAGGCCAGCGACGTTGCCTTGACCATGGAGATCATTTCATTGCCATACCCGGGAAGTGCCTGACGAATTGCCAGTGGCATGACGATGCGGCGGAAGCTGGTGAAGCGCGACATGCCGCAGGCTTTTGCTGCTTCAATCTGGCCGCTTGGCACCGACAAAAGCCCACCACGGATGATTTCGCTGGCGTAAGCCGCGTTATTCAGGGTCAGCGCAATGATCGCACACCAATATGGCTCCCGCAGGATCGGCCACAGGAACGAGTAGCGGATGACCGGAAACTGGCTCAGGCCATAATAGATGATGAAAATCTGTACCAGAAGCGGCGTGCCGCGAAACACGAACACATAGAGCCGTGCAATCCAGTCAAGAACAGCGATACCCGACAAACGCATCATGGCAAAAAGCAGTGCCAGAATAGCGCCAAACACAATCGAGCTTGCGGCAAGCTTCAGGGTGAGCGGCACGCCACTCAACATCTGCATGAATGCTTCGGAGTAAAATTCGAGGTTCATTTTGCCCTCCTGACGCCGCGCGAGAAGTGGCGTTCAGCTCTTTGCAGGATAGTGCCTGAGACCGATGAAATCAGCAGGTACAATGCACCGGCAATGAGATAGAAGTTGAACGGCAAACCCGTCGAGCCGGCACCAATCTGTGACTGGCGCAAAATATCAACCACGCCGACGACAGAGATCAGTGCAGATTCCTTAAGCGCTACCTGCCAGACATTGCCCAGACCCGGCAGCGCGTGACGCAGCGACAAGGGAGCAATGATGCGGCGGAACTTAAGCGCCTGCCCCATGCCGCAAGCTGAAGCTGCTTCAAGCTCGCCCTTGGAAACGGCACGGAATGCACCGCGAAACACTTCCGTATGATGCGCGCCGCAGGAAATGCCAATTGCCAGCACACCTGCAAGAAATGCCGGAAAGCCAACAAAGCCTTGCGCTCCGAACATGCGGCCTATCGCTGTCACGGCGGCACTGCCACCGAAATAAAACAGATAGATCACCAGCAGATCAGGAATGCCGCGGATGATTGTCGTGTAACCATCGGCAATGCCGCGCAGCGCAAGACCGCCCGAAATCTTCGCCCAGGCTGCAAACACGCCGATGATTGCGCCAAGCAGAAAGCCGAGAACGGCAAGCGACACGCTTACCAGGGCGGCCATCATCAGCACATGGCCCCAGCCGTCCGGCCCGAAACTCAGGATATCTAGAAAGGCCTTCATGATGCATCAGGCCTTTTGGGGCATAAGGAAATGAACGTCATATTGTTTTCCGGAAATCTCTTTTAGGCTGGTACTGAATTTAGCGCGTGTCTTGATATTTTAATCCAACGCACATCTTATCCGAAAACCGCTTTCACTTTTCGGGATGCGCTTTAGCAGAAACAGGCAAGGCAGGTTGAACACTATCGGGGATAGGATTCACAAAAACGGCACCGCCGAGCTTTTTCTCATGATCTTTTTTGGCCTCGACAATCTGCTCCGGATTCCGGAACAGCTCGATAGCCGTACTTCCCATAATCTTTGCCGCATGCGCCATGCCCTTATGGGCCGCGGGCAGTTTACCCTGCGCCACCATCTGCCATGAATGAAGCGGCGTTCCGATTGCACAAGTTGCGCCTCGCATCTGCACAGTCGGAACAACCCAGCTTACACTTCCCACATCCGTCGAGCCGACGAGCGAGTTATCGCCCTTATAAAGCTCATAGACGCCTTCGCAAAGCGCAAGTTCTGCCTTGGGTTCAACCCCGAACCTTCGGAACGCATCGGAAATATCTTCTTTTGACAGTGTCGCCTGAAAGCGTTGTGCTGTTTCGCGGTCCTGCTCATCAAAAACTGGCGGGCCAAGACGATCAAGCTCACGTTGCATCAGCTGTTCCAGCGGTGCATTGCCAACGAGATTAGCATCACCGCTGACGATCTCGCTCCTGACCGAAGTTTCGGTCATCAAGGCAGCGCCCTCGGCAATCTTTTTAACCCGCTCAAGCAGCACCTGCATTTCCGGCAGGTTTCGCGCGCGGATCAGATAGCGGACACTGGCTTTTGCCTGCACGACATTGGGTGCAAATCCACCCGTATCCGTGACGGCATAATGAATGCGTGCCGAAGACGGCATATGCTCACGCATATAATTGACGCCGACATTCATCAGTTCGACCGCATCAAGCGCACTGCGCCCCAGATGCGGTGCAGAAGCTGCGTGGGCGGCGCGACCCGTGAAGTGAAAATTGATTTCGTTGCAGGCCAGTGAAACCGGATCGTTCACACCAGCAAAAGGTGCCGGATGCCAGCAGAAAGCGATATCGACGTCGTCGAACAGGCCTTCGCGCACCATGAACCCCTTGGCCGACCCGCCTTCTTCGGCAGGACAGCCATAATAACGTACACGACCCTTGATGCCGTGAGCAGCGAGGTAATCCTTGACCGCACTTGCTGCCAGCAACGAGCCTGAACCCAACAGATTATGGCCGCAGCCGTGGCCATTGCCGCCTTCATCAATTGGTCGTTCTTCGGCAACGCCTGCAAACTGGCTCAACCCTGGAAGCGCGTCGAACTCACCTAGAATAGCGATGACCGGACCCTCATCGCCCGCCTCGCCCATTACAGCGGTCGGCAGACCAGCAATACCGCGCTCGACGCGAAAGCCTTCGGCCTGCAACATCGCTGCATGAGCGTCGCTGGACTTATATTCTTCGAAATTCGTTTCCGGGGTATCCCAAACCGCATCGCTCAGTTCAAAATAGGCGGCGCTTTTCGCGTCGACAATATCCCAGATGTCGTGGTGGTTCTTCAACTTGAGGTTCACGCTCTCGGCTCAGGTTTTAACATTTTGGACGGAAGAAGCAGATCATGGACAATAGAGAAGTCCCACATTCCGGCTTCTGCTTTATCGGCTTTTATGGCTGAAACAATCCGATATGACTGCCGCCACAGAAGAGAGCGCTCCTCCCGAGCTGTACTAGTTGTCTGATTTCGACATTTGCATCGCGCTGTTACAAGTGCCGGACAAATGTCGGAATCAGACCACTAGCAAGTTCATGAATCCAGTGGGTTTTTCGAATTTGACGTTTGAAACAGCGTGTATGTCAGCCGGCATTCAAACGCCAAATTCAATCCACTAGAGGTACTCTAAACTTGTGGCAACAGATATAAGTGAAATTGCTCAAAAGCCCCTTCAAAATCGACATTATGGCCAGCAAGAGTTGCCGGATTGATAAGCACTTGTGCGAACATGAACGCGAAATCTCTTGCAAGAGAAGATCAAGTAAGACCCCGACCGAAGGCCGTCCCGGTGAGAACCGACACAGCCTCCGATGGGTAGGTGAGCGCTTTCGAGCTCAACTTCATCCATGTCTCGCGCGCAAAAATTCAAACATTGAACTGGAAGCCATCAACCGTGAATGCTTGTCCCGTGATGAAACAAGGCTCGGAGGTCGCCAGAAAAGTTACCAGACGGGCAACATCGTCGGCACAGCCAAGCCGTCCCAGCGCGATACCCCTGATAACTTCATCCGCACGTTCGGTCACATTCGTATCGATCTCGGTACGAATAACACCGGGGCAAATGGCATTAACAGCAATGTTTGGTCCCAGTTCCTTGGCAAGTGAACGAGTCATGCCAAGGATACCGGCCTTTGCTGCCGCATAAGCGAACTTGCTGACCGCAGCCGTCACGCCGCCTGAATAGGCATTGAGCGACGACATCGAAACAATCCGGCCACCGCCCTGCTTCAGCATATGTGGTGCAGTATGCTGAATGTAGTTGAAGCAGCTTTTCAGATTGATCGCGATGGCGCGGTCGAATTCGTCTTCCGAAATATCAAGAATGCCGACAGGTGCGGAACGCCCGGCATTGTTGAGAAGGAAATCGACACGACCGAACGCATCAACGGTTTCGGCGACAACTTCGCCTGCCCGCTTATGGCTCGAAACATCCGCAACACATTGCAGCGCACGCACACCAAGGCTTTCGATTTCGGCAGCCGTATCCGCCAGTTCCGCTTCCAGCAAATCGACCAGTGTGACGTGATAACCGGCACGCGCCAGATCAAGAGCACAAGCCTTTCCGATGCCCCGCGCGCCTCCGGTGACGATGGCAACCTTGTTTTCAGTGTTCATTTCAAAACGTGCTCCTTTTGTGTTGCCATGTGATGGTATGTCTGTCACATTATTCCACAACAGGAATTTGGTTCACATATATGAACATTGAAAATAACGGCGAAGTGAAATCCGCGGTTCGGGTTCTCGAAATCCTTGAGTTCCTTGCGCGCGCCCACAAACCAGTAACGCTGAAAGCAATCGTTGCGGAGCTGGGCTATCCCAAGAGCAGCACCTTCAATCTGCTCGCCACATTGGTGGCCCGCGCCTATGTCGTTCGCGACGACACTGAATCCTATAAAATTCATGATACATTCCGGAACGGTCCCGGCTGGTGCAGCGGCAGCGACGCTTATCTGATTGCCACAGCACAGCCGATCATGGATGCCATGCGCGACACTGAAGGGGAGACCGTGTTTCTCGGCACGCGCCGCAAAGATGGCCGGGTTAAGCTTCTCGCCAAGAGTGCCAGCCATCAGGTCGTGCGCTTTGATTCCGATCTCACTGGCTCAGACCCCGCATATTGCACGGCAATGGGACGCGTCCTTCTCGCACACTGGCAGCCGGAAAAGACTGCGAGCTATCTCGCAAAAGAGCGCATCATTCCCCTGACCGACAAGACCGTGATCGACCGCGTGCAAATCCGCCGTATCATCGATGCGACCCGCGAGAACGGTTACGCGATTTGCGATGAAGAGGCCGTTATTGGCGGCTCGGGCGTTGCTGCGCCGGTGTTTGACGCCAGCGGCGAGGTTATCGCAACACTCAATATGGCTACGATTTCATCACGCTTCACCGCTTGCCGACAGCGCATGATCGACGCTGTGGTCAAGCATGCGAGCGAACTGAGCGCGCGCCTCGGACACAAACCATCCACAACAGACAAGCAGTAAAATGGACATTCATTTCGAAGAAAAAAGAGTCCTGGTGACCGGTGCCGCAAGGGGAATTGGTCGTGCAATATGCGAGGCATTTGCCGCCGATGGCGCCCATGTGACCGCCACCGATGTTCTTGACGACGAACTCGCAACCCTTGTCAGCCAAGCGCGTCCTGCACGCGGTGGATCAATTCGCGCAGTTCATCTCGATGTAACCGATGAGGCCGCGATCGCGAAACTGGCATCTGAGGCCGAGGCCGAAGGCGGCTTCGATGTTTTCGTACATGTGGCCGGTGGTGTTCTGGGTCAGAAAAAGCGCCCGCTGGAAGATGTGCCCGCCGCAGACTGGGATCGCATCTATGATATCAATGTGCGCGGCGCTTTTCTCGTTGCGCGCGCCATCGTCCCGGCGATGAAAAGCCGTGGCTCAGGCAAAATGGTCTTCATTTCGAGCGGTGCCGGTCTCGGTGTCAGCCTGACCGGGATTCAAGCTTACGCCAGCGCCAAGGCGGCTCTCATCAGTCTTGCGCGCCAGCTTGGTCATGAACTTGGGCCATTCGGCATCAATGTGAATGCCGTCGCACCCGGTTTCCTGCGCACAAGCCCCGATTACGAACGTCAGTGGGCCTCATATGGAGACGACGGCCAGGCCGCGATGCTCAATGAAATTCCGCTGCGCCGGATCGGGTTGCCGGAAGATATCTCAAACGCCGTTCTGTTCCTGGCTTCCCCCTATGCGAGCTGGATCACCGGGCAGACCTTGTCGGTTAGTGGAGGGCCAACAACATGACCACAGAAACACCTGTTCCAACATGGACGTGGCCGGAAGAACGGCTGCAGACCATCATGAACCGCGCGCGCGCTGGACGCAGTCTGAAACCGTCTGTTTGGCCTGAAGGTGCCAGATGCGCGGTTGGCCTGTCGTTTGATTCCGACCATGATACGTTTGAATTGCGTGACGGCGGCCGCTCTATTTCGGCCCTTTCGCAAGGCCAGTTCGGACCAAGACAGGGTATTCCACGCATTCGCGAGCTTTTGCGCCGCGACAATATTCCTGCAACGTTCTTTGTGCCTGCGGTTTCAGCAATACATTATCCTGAAGAACAGCGTGCCCTGATCGACGAAGGCCATGAGATTGCCCTGCATGGCTGGATTCATGAGCGCAACACCCTGCTCGACGGCGATACCGAACGTGATCTTCAGCATCGATCCGCTGATGCTCTGGAAAAGATTACCGGAGTTCGTCCTGTCGGCATCCGGACACCATCATGGGACTTCAGCGACAACACGCTGCAAATCACAGCCGAGATGGGCCTGATTTATGACTCATCCCTCATGGCCGATGTCGACTGCTATGAGCTGCTGCTCAACGGTGAACCCTCTGGTGTAACCGAACTGCCTGTCGAATGGATTCGCGACGATGCGGCCTATCTTGTGATGGATCGTTGGGGCGGCCTGCGCCCGCAAATCGCGCCGCATGATATTCTCCAGATATTCATACGCGAGTTTGATGCGGCCTATGAAGAAGGCGGGATTTTCCAGCTGACCATGCACCCCGACATAATCGGCCATCGGTCGCGGATTTGGATACTCAAAGAGCTGATTGGCCACATTCGTCAACACAAGGATATCTGGTTCGCAACACATGCGGACATTGCGCGGTATGCGACGCTAAACGGCTGATACGACTGGTTTTTCTGATCAAGATATTGCACCTGGTCCGGGATTCGGGCCGGGTGATACCGCTTTGTCCTGCGCCATCGCCTCGTTCACAAAATCGGAATTAAATTCATATATGTGAACAATATTCTGCTTTTCATCACCCGATAGCAGGTCCACACTCATTGATGAGACGGGTGCGAAAAATGGTTCTCAGCAGAAGACCGCATCCCGATATCGATAAGAACGAGGGAACTATGTTCAAAAAAATCGCAGCTATCAGCCTTTGCACTTTGTCCGTTTTTTACAGCGGCAGCGTTCTTGCCAAAGAATGGAAAACGGTAACCGTTGGCGTTGAAGGTGCTTTTCCGCCCTTCAATCTGACCACGCCCAGCGGCGAGCTTCAGGGACTTGATCTTGATGTCATTAAGGAAGTCTGCAAGCGGGCTGAGCTTGAATGCAATATCGTGGCGCAGGACTGGGATGGCCAGATTCCATCGCTTCTCGCTGGCAAATTTGACGTCGTCCTGACAATGGGCCCCAATCCAGAGCGCCGTAAGGTTATCGATTTCTCCGACCCTTATGTGATCACGCCAAATACCTTCCTCGTCCCTGCCGAAGGTCCGCTTGCCAATCTTCCGCACACGGGAGAAAGCCTCAACACCGATACCGAAGAAGGCAAGAAGGCCATCGCCGATATCAAGGAAGCAGTGAAAGGCATGACGCTGGGCGCTTCGCTTTCAACGAGCCAGCTGCAATTTGTTGAGCAGAATTTTGGCGATGCCGCTCAGGTTCGCTCTTACAAGGGTTCCGAACAGGTCAAGCTCGATCTGCAATCCGGCCGCCTCGACGGTCAGTATGACAATGTCGTGTTTGCGCGCGACCGTGCTGAAAAAAGCAATGGTGCGCTCAAGATCACCGGCCCGCTTCTTGTGGGCGGCATTCAGGCAACGAATGTTTGTATTGGTCTGCGCAAGGATGAACCGGAGCTCAAAGCAAAGCTCAACAAAGCACTTGGCGAAATGCAGTCCGATGGGACGCTCTCGAAAATGTCTGAGAAATGGTTCTCTATGGATCTGAGCCCAAAGGGCTGATCTCTTTTTAGGATCGAAACTAAAAAAGCGCGCTGTTTTCACAGCGCGCTTTTTTATACATCAGAAATTCCAGTCGTCGTCTTCAGTCGCGACAGCCTTGCCGATGACATAAGACGAACCAGAGCCCGAGAAGAAGTCATGGTTCTCGTCAGCATTTGGCGAAAGCGCTGAGAGGATCGCCGGATTGACCTTGCAGGCCTCAGCCGGGAAGAGCGCTTCGTAACCCAGGTTCATCAATGCCTTATTCGCATTGTAGTGCAGGAACTTCTTCACGTCCTCGGTCAGACCAACGCCATCATAAAGCGCTTCGGTATAACGCACTTCATTGTCATAGAGCTCAAGCAAAAGATCGAAGGAGAAATCCTTGACTTCCTGCTTTTTTTCTTCGCTCAGCGTCTCGATTGCGCGCTGGAACTTGTACCCGATATAGTAGCCGTGTACGGCTTCATCACGGATGATAAGGCGGATCAGGTCAGCTGTGTTGGTGAGCTTGGCGCGGCTCGACCAATACATAGGCAGATAAAAGCCCGAATAGAACAGGAAGCTTTCCAGAAACACGCTGGCGATCTTCTTCTTGAGAGGATCGTCAGAGCGGTAATTATCTAGAATGAGCTGCGACTTCTTCTGCAGGAACTCGTTTTCTTCCGACCAGCGATAAGCATCGTCAACGTCTGGCGTCAGGCACAGTGTCGAGAAGATCGACGAATAGGAGCGCGCGTGAACCGCTTCCATGAAGGAGATGTTCGACAGAACGGCTTCTTCATGTGGCGTTGCAGCATCGTCCATGAGCTTGACCGAGCCGACCGCGTTCTGAATTGTGTCCAGCAGCGTAAGGCCCGTGAAAACACGGATGGTCAGCTGCTGTTCTTCAGCTTTAAGCGTTTCCCACGACTGGATGTCGTTTGACAGCGGCACTTTTTCCGGCAGCCAGAAATTGCCTGTCAGACGGTTCCAGACCTCGAGGTCCTTATCGTCATCAATGCGGTTCCAGTTGATAGCGCGCACGAGACCAGGCTTCTTGGCCGAGTTGGACTTGAATTGCATATTCATGGATTTCACCTTGGTCATAGGGCGCAGGACACGCAGCCTTCAACCTGCGTCCCTTCTAGCGCCATCTGGCGCAAGCGGATGTAATAAATGGTCTTGATACCCTTCTTCCAGGCATAGATCTGTGCCTTGTTGATATCGCGCGTGGTGGCGGTATCACGGAAGAACAGCGTCAGCGACAGGCCCTGATCGACGTGCTGGGTAGCAGCCGCATAGGTATCGATGATCTTTTCCGGTCCGATCTCGTAGGCGTCCTGATAATAATCCAGATTGTCATTCGTCATGAAGGCAGCCGGGTAATAAACGCGGCCGATCTTGCCTTCCTTACGGATTTCAATCTTGGAAACAATCGGATGGATCGAAGAGGTCGAGTGGTTGATGTAGGAGATCGAGCCTGTCGGCGGTACGGCCTGCAGATTCTGGTTATAAAGTCCGCCTTCCATGACGGCCTTTTTCAGCTCCTGCCAATCTTCCTGTGTCGGGATGGCAATGCCAGCCGTCTCGAAGATTTCACGAACCCTCTCAGTCGCAGGCTCCCAGACCTGATCGGTATACTTGTCGAAATATTCGCCGGAAGCGTATTTGGACTTCTCGAAGCCCTTGAACGAGCCGCCCTGTTCAACCGCGAGGCGATTGGAAGCGCGGATTGCGTGATAGGCCACCGTGTAGAAGTAGATATTGGTGAAATCGACGCCTTCGTCCGAACCGTAATAAATACGCTCACGGGCGAGATAGCCGTGCAGATTCATCTGGCCAAGGCCGATCGCATGGCTCTCATCATTGCCGCGTGCAATGGACGGAACCGAACCGATATGGCTCATGTCCGCAACAGCGGTCAGCGCGCGGATCGAGGTTTCGATGGTCTTGCCGAAATCCGGGCTGTCCATCGCTGCTGCGATATTGAGCGAGCCAAGGTTGCAGGAGATATCCTTGCCGAGGTGCTCATAGGACAGATCTTCGTTGAAGACACTGGCTTCACTCACCTGAAGAATTTCCGAGCAGAGATTGCTCATGGTGATGCGGCCATCAATCGGATTGGCACGGTTCACCGTGTCTTCGAACATGATGTATGGATAGCCGGATTCAAACTGGATTTCTGCCAGAACCTGGAAGAAATCACGCGCATTGATCTTCTTCTTGCGAATACGGCCATCATTGACCATTTCGCGATACTTCTCGGTAACGGAGATTTCCGTCATCGGCACGCCATAGACGCGTTCAACGTCATAAGGCGAGAAGAGGTACATATCCTCGTCATTCTTGGCGAGTTCGAACGTGATGTCCGGGATTACCACGCCAAGCGACAGCGTCTTGATGCGGATCTTTTCGTCGGCATTTTCACGCTTGGTATCAAGGAAGCGCATGATGTCGGGATGGTGCGCGTTCAGATAAACTGCGCCCGCACCCTGACGTGCACCGAGCTGGTTTGCATAGGAGAACGAATCTTCCAGGAGCTTCATCACCGGAATGATGCCGGACGACTGGTTCTGGATCTGCTTGATCGGCGCACCGGATTCACGGATATTGGTCAGGCTCAGTGCCACGCCACCGCCGCGCTTGGAAAGCTGCAAGGCGGAATTGATGGAACGACCGATCGACTCCATGTTGTCTTCAACGCGCAGAAGAAAGCACGAGACGAGCTCGCCGCGCTGCTTTTTACCCGCATTGAGGAAGGTCGGCGTTGCTGGCTGATAGCGGCCCGAAATGATTTCATCAACCATCTCACGCGCATGCTGTTCGTTGCCACGCGCAAGCGCAAGCGCCACCATGCAGACACGGTCTTCATAGCGCTCAAGATAGCGCTGACCGTCAAAGGTCTTCAACGTGTAGCTGGTGTAATATTTGAACGCACCGAGGAAGGTCGGGAAGCGGAATTTCTTGTCATAGGCATGATCAAAGAGATCGCGCACGAAGTTGAAGGCGTACTGGTCCAGCACTTCCCGCTCATAATAGCCTTCAGTAACCAGATAATCGAGCTTTTCACGCAGATTGTGAAAGAACACGGTGTTCTGGTTGACGTGCTGAAGAAAATACTGCTGCGCGGCCTGACGGTCGCATTCAAGCTGAATTTTTCCTTCATCGTCATAAAGGTTCAACATCGCATTGAGCGCATGATAGTCCAGCCCGGTCTCCGGCAGCTTCGCAGCCTTGCCTGCCGCCGACGCTGATGGCTCGTGCTTTTCCGATGAGGCGACCGTCTCGCGCTCACGGGTCAAGGTTGTGTCTGCCGTGTCCAAAATCGTTCCATCCCGTCTTTAACATTGCCAAGGTCTTCGTCAGTTCCCAAAAGCTCGAAGCGATAGAGATAGGGAACCTTACACTTGGCAGAAATGATCTTACCGGCGAGACCAAAGGCCTCACCGAAATTGCTGTTACCTGCGGCGATGACGCCGCGAATGAGGGATCGGTTATCCGCATCATTAAGAAAGCGAATGACCGGCTTGGGAACAGCGCCTTTCGCGCCACCGCCGCCATAGGTCGGTGTTACAAGTACAAAGGGCTCATTGACCCGCAGGAGGCCAGTATTATCTTCATAGCTCTCCAGCGGAATGCGCTGTGAGCGCATGCCAAGCCGCATCACGAAGCGATGCGTGTTCTCTGAACGGCTGGAGAAATAGATAATGTTGCCCATTGCGAAATCCCGACGGCGATTGGCTAAAGTGCATCTCGTTTACCAGAACCACAGATGATGCACTTTAGTTCCTTTTCAAGGCACGTCTTAACTCCAAAACGGGTGCCCGATTTTGGAGTCATACTTCATCAAGCAAGTGCGTTGATCATATCCGGGCGGAAGCCAGCCCAATGGGTTTCACCCACAACAACAACCGGCACCTGACGGTAGCCGAGACCCTGAACGAGATCGAACGCATCAGCATCGGCAGAAATGTCGATGACATCATATTCAATGCCCTGACGGTCGAGCGCGCGAGTGGTGGCGGTGCACTGGACGCAGGCGGGCTTGCTATAGACGGTGACGTTCATTTTTTCCTCACTGGGGATAGATTGTATCGGTTGCGTCTTACAAAGATGAAGACGCGAAAAAACGTTCACGCATTGCAAAATGCGCGCAATAAAGACTCGGAAGTTTGACAAACACGGCTTACCTAAACGGCAAACCAGACACGTTAGCCCGTAAAGGGTGGACCGGAAATGTTAGGCCTCAAATCACTCGACATGTGTGTCACCCCGAAACTTTGGAGAGATATTCGGGGGCAGCAACAGACATGACAAACTCTGCCACACCCTATTGCGCGCCAACCGGACATCTCGCCCGTGGACGTTCATGTTCAAGGCACGTCTCCTGGCTCGCGACTCATCGCTCTCTGTCCCTCTTACCGGAATTTACCAGTGACATATGGACTTAAAGCTTGCCGCTTACAGATGCGGGACAACTACGATATTGCTCACATTCATCATGAATGAAACGCACCGTATTGCCATTTTCGCTTTTCGACCCTTACGAATCGCAAGGGCCTTGAACACAAGATATAGTACTCGAAGTTAAAAAGTCGTCAATGGATAGACGGTTCAAAAAAATTAAATATGGGCGTTATTGAGGCTCGCCTGTGAATAGCAGGGATATCTCCGAACCTTTATTCATTTGACCCGATAGGCTTAGGCCGGAACTCCGGCTTTATAGCCTTCAAAGCCATCCGATCCACCAGATATGGTGCAATCAGTTTCAGCCAGCGCCCGAATCGCATCTGCCGGGTCATCAATACCTCGCGCTTGCGTCGACTGATTCCCTCCAGCATCAACCTTACTGCCTGTTGGACAGACATCATATCGCCTTCCCGCACGCCGCTCATACCCAAAGCGCCGCCACTCGCGCCATACCCGACTTTACGTATGTCCGTTTTGACCACACCGGGATAAACAATCGTCACCGATATGCCGCTTGGCTCCAACTCCGAACGCAAAGCCTCACAAAAGCCGGACAATGCAAACTTTGTACCGCTATAGGCTGTCCGCCCCGGCACACCGATCAGCCCCGCGACCGATGAGACGGCAACAATACGGCCTTTGGTTTTGGCAAGATGTGGCAGAGCTGCATGAATCGGCCAGACGCTGCCCCAATAATTAAGCTCCATCAGATCATGCATCCATTGCAGGTCTTCCGGTCTGATTTCGGCAAAATTGGCATGGGCAGACATGCCTGCATTGACGATCAGCGTGTCGATCTGCCCAAAAGCAGCAACCGTCTTCTCTATAAGCGCAATGCAGGCGTTACGATCCGTCACGTCAGTGGGCACGATCAGAACTTTGCTACCCGACTGCTCCAGTTCAGAAGCCAGGTCTTGCAGTTTCTCGACATTGCGTGCGGCAAGAACGAGCCCCGCCCGATTTCCATCGCGTAAAGCAATCTGCCGGGCTGTCTCAGCACCAATACCGTCCGATGCTCCCGTTATAATCGTCACGTCCATGTAAAGCCCTCCCAAGCCGATCCGCATAATGTCATCGCTAGCTTACTAGCCACAGCCCAAAACCGTCCACCACGCATTTCGGGAATGTGACAACACATGTTGATCGAAGGGATAAATTGACAGTCCTGTTCCATTTCCTGTATCGATCTAATAATCCTGAACATTGTTCAATAGGTTGAACAATTAAGAAGAGGTCCTCCCAAGCATCTCTTCAAACCGACCGGTGCATCGGCTGCATCGGGAAACTGTCGGACCGGCTTTTCCTCGTGCGAAAGCCGGCCCGCTCACAAACCCAGCGCCTGCGTGCCGACGAGGAATGAGAGACCTCGGCTCTGGGGAATTTGGATAAGGGTGGAAATATGACTGAAGGGATCAAGCCATTTTCGTTCGACACGGTCGGCTCGATGTTCGTTGAGTGGGGGGCTGCAAAGCGTCTCGGCGAGATTCTGGGCGAACGGTTCTCCGAACGCAAAATCCTCATTGTGACCGACAAGGGCCTGCATAAGGCTGGCGTCCTGAACGAAGCTCTCGCTTCGCTTGAAAAAGCGGGCTTCGGCATCAGCATTTTTGACGATGTCGTCGCTGATCCGCCAGAATCGGTGCTTCTCGCATGTGTTGATCAGGCAAAAGCCGCCAATTGCGATATCGTTCTGGGCCTCGGTGGCGGCTCCTCAATGGATATAGCGAAACTGGCTGCCGTGCTGGTTGTATCCGCGCAGGAACTGTCCGAGCTATACGGTATTGGCAAAGTACAGGGCAGCCGCCTGCCACTGATCCAGATCCCGACCACTGCGGGCACAGGCTCGGAAGTGACCAACATCACGATCCTGACCACAGGCGAAACCACCAAGATGGGTGTCGTATCCCGTCAGCTTTATGCTGATTTCGTCATCCTCGATGCCGAACTGACCTGCGGCCTGCCCGCCCTTCACACGGCGGCGACCGGCATTGATGCCATGGTCCATGCCATTGAAGCCTATACAAGTCGCATCAAGAAAAACCCGCTTTCCGATGCTTTTGCGCGCGAAGCGCTTAAATTGCTTTCAGCCAATCTGGTTGCTGCTTGCGAAAACGGCACGGACCGCCATGCCCGCGAAGCCATGCTGCTTGGCGCAAACTATGCCGGTCAGGCCTTCTCCAACGCCCCTGTTGGTGCTGTTCATGCGCTGGCTTATCCGCTGGGTGGTCATTATCATGTCCCGCACGGCCTCTCCAATGCGCTGATGCTTGGTCCGGTCCTTCGCTTCAACATGGCAGGTGCTGCTCCTCTTTATGCAGAACTTGCCGATCTCCTGCTTGGAACAAGTGAAGGGACGAGCGAAGAACGCTCGGCGGCTTTCGTTGATTACATGGAGGATCTGATGAACCGCTCCGGCGCACCACGCCGTTTGCGCGATGTCGATGTGACCGAAGAAAGCCTCGAAATGCTGGCGCGCGATGCAATGCTTCAGACCCGTCTGCTGGGTAATAATCCAGTCGATGTCACTGAAGCGGATGCTTTGGCGCTCTATCGCGAAGCATTCTGAGCCAATAGCTAAAGCTTTAGAAACAGCATCCCGGAAGAGCAGGCTCTATTATACCAAGGCGCTAAGATGCTGACGCATCACGCCTTGAAAAGGTTCAGTCGCCACACGGGCTTAGCCAATATCCAATGAGTTGTACTCATCCGATATTGATATCAGCCACTCTTCCGAAGCTCTGTTTCGTCCTTATGGAGTAAAATCTTGAGCACTGAACGCATCGACGGTCAGGAGCAGCCATATTGGCCTGCCGGACCCTTCAAAATCCGACTTCCTTTCGTTCACTACAAAATCGAGTGGCCTGATTATTTTCAGGGCTTGCTCATGTGTGCTGTGGACCTGTCCGCCATTCCATTGATGACGGAACTCCTCGGCATGCCTTTCGAGGTGGCCCTTGCAGTCGTCATTCTAAACGGCCTTTTCTATCTCACTCACCATCTATTGGGTGATCCTGTGGTGCCAGGCTGGATCACGCCGGCCATTCCGCTTCTGATGGCCTATTGCGCCACTTTCCCGGAAGGCCCGGAACGTGTGCATGCACTCGTCGCGTTTCAAATGATGCTCGGTATATTCTCGATATTTATCGGGGCGACCGGTCTCGCACATCGCGTCGTGCAATTGATCCCATCAGCAATCAAGGCCGGGGTTATCGTTGGGGCAGGTTTTGCCGCCGTAATCACCGTATTCAATGTCGGGGGCCGTTTCGATAGTTTCCCCTTCACGATCAGCATCGCCGTCGGCCTTGGCTTCTATGTGATTTTCTCCCGCCATTTTGCACGCATCAAAAACAGCAATCCCGTTCTGGCAACCATCGGCAAGCTGGGTATCTTCCCTATCATCCTGCTGGCGGTGATCATTGCTCCGTTGTTTGGCGAGGCCTCATGGCCGAAAATCGAGTGGGCATTTACAAGCCCGGATTTCGGTACGCTCTGGCGTGAATACACAATCTTCGGTCTCGGAATGCCGCCGCTATCGATGTTCCTGACAGCCATTCCAACCATGTTGGCTGCATATATTGTTCTCTTCGGTGACGTTTTGCAGAGCCGTGCCATTTTGAAGGAGGCTGATGAAGCCCGTCCTGACGAAAAAATCGACTACAGTCCCGACCGCGCGCACCTGATCTTCGGTGGGCGCAATGCGGCCATGAGTGTGCTTGGACCAGATGTTTGCATGTGCGGCCCTCTCTGGTCAGCCATGCATGTGGTTATCGTCGAGCGTTTCTCACAAGGCAAAAAGGCAATGCATTCGCTCTTTGGCGGTGCCGGATCTTTCCGCTGGGGAACCAATACCGGTTTGCTCCTGATGCCAATCGTAACACTCGTTCAGCCGATCCTCGGTGTAGCCCTTGCACTGACATTGCTTATTCAGGGCTATGTGTCCGTGCGCGTCGGCATTCTCGAAGCACGCTCGCAGCGTGACCTGGGCATCGCCGGCATCGTGGGCGCTGTGCTTGCTACGCGTGGCGCAGCGTGGGCATTCGCAACTGGCGTTGTTCTTTGCCTGCTCATTTACGGCCGCGACTTCTTCCGTGGCGAAGTGGACAGCACATTTACCAAGGATAAGTAATCACACTCCGGGGCGGCTCCAGTTAACACCTGGCAATTGGAGCCGCTCTGAAACTTTGATCTGATGCGCATCTCGTCCAAAACCTATTTACAATAAACACTAATTTGCCTCCGCCTGAATATTCCGGTAGATTTCGGCCGCAGCCCGGCATTCGCATTCCCATCTCCCGCGTCTATTGCCGCGCGCTGCGTGTCAATCCGGAGTAAAAATTGCGCAGTGAACAATCTATTCTTCAAATCTCTATAGCTGTTACTATTATCGTCGCTGGCTTTGGCGTCGTTTTTGGTCTTTTATCCGGCTCATTTTCTATTGTCTTTGATGGTGTTTACATGCTGGCCGATGCCGCAATGAGTGGTCTTGCGCTCGTTGTTGCCCGGCTCATTGCATTATCTGCTTTGGCGGAACCTCCGCGCGGGAAACTCCGCGACCGTTTCACAATGGGGTTCTGGCATCTGGAGCCCATGGTATTGGGCTTGAATGGCATCATGCTGACAGGTGTTGCCATCTATGCGCTTATCAATGCCATCGGCAGTTTGATGGATGGTGGACGTGATCTGGAATTCAGCTATGCGATTTTTTATGCCGTCGTCGCGCTCATTGCATGTCTGGGCATGGCGTGGCTCGAGATTCGCGCCAACCGAAAACTCAGATCCGATTTCATCGCGCTTGATGCCAAAGCATGGATCATGTCTGGCGGCATTACTGCCGCCCTCCTCGTCGCCTTTTCCGTGGGCTACGCCATTCAGGGAACAGAGCTTGACTGGATAACGCCCTATATCGATCCGGCGGTTCTTGCGCTCGTTTGTATCATCATCATTCCCATGCCCGTCGCAACGATCAAACAGGCACTGGCCGACATGCTGCTGGTGACGCCTGTCGATCTCAAGCAACATGTTGATGCCGTAGCTCGACAGGTTGTCGAGCGTTACGGCTTCAAATCCTACCGCGCCTATGTCGCCAAGGTGGGGCGCGGCAAACAAATCGAACTTTACTTCATCGTCCCTCCCGATCAGCCCGCTAAAAAGCTGGAGGAATGGGATGCGCTGCGCGATGAAATCGGTGACGCTCTCGGTGGCGAGGGGCCGGACCGCTGGCTGACCATTGCTTTCACAACCGATGTGGAATGGGCCGTCTGACCGGCGGCCTGTCACACATCGATCTTTGAAAGCATCACTATCAACACGTCACTATCAACACATCATTGGGCGCTGGCGATTGCCTTGTCCAGGCGTGTCTGAACAAGCTTAGGTTTCTTGGCCGAAACAATCTGCTCGAGATTGGCGGGATTCTCGCCCACAACAATCAAGGCAACCATTCCCATGGCGTAATGCGGCGTGCATTTCACCAGATATGCGCCGGGTTCTGTTACCGACAATACGTAATTCTCGTTGATCTTGCTTTTGAACTTCTCCGCTGTTGTGGGGATCATGTCCTTGATCGATTCGACATTGTGGCCCTTGTCGACCGGAATGAAGGTGATCGTATCGCCGGGATTGGCCTTGATATAAGCAGGCTCGAAAACCATCACACCGTCTGCACCCTTATTGAGCATGTGAACCTCAATATTATCGGCCAAAGCAGGAACTGCCATCGCAAAGCAAAGACCGAAAGCTGCGAACGGGATTGCAAATCTACGCATTTAATCTCATCTCCATGGGCTGGTCTTCACGGCGTCACGATGTGCCGGGAAAGCCTCGCTGAAAACATCTAGCCCTACTCGCAGCCAGTATCTTTGATTGGGATCAAACGGATTCGATATAGTTGATAAAGCCCGTCAATTTTTGTCTCGGGCATATTGGGCATACACGCCCCCTCGCCGTGCATGCCGAATGAGTTGCTTCGCGTCACGAAAAAGCTGCTTCAGCGATTTTCACGATCGCCCCCGAAAAATGGGCGTGTTCGGTGAGCCACACCTGAGAAAATAAGCATTTTCCGCACAGGTTATCGGCTCTCATTAGCCTAGCGATTTCAGCCGCTTGCATTGTGTTTCAATTTACATCCGCAAATGTGATCGCCATTTGTGTTGACTATTAACACTTCGTTAACCACAGTTTGTTGCAATCTGTTACAAAGCGTTACAATCGCGGTGGCAGGCAATATCGATACGAGGTGCATATTGGAAAAAACACGGCAGATAAATCAGCAGTCCTTGCAGGCAAGGAACAGCTCTGCCGTGTCTCAGATGACATCCTTCTGGGGCCTTATGCGCGCCTATTGGGTATCCGACCGCTGGAAGGAAGCCTGGGGCCTCACGATCGCAATTTTCATCTTCACGGCCTTTATCAGCAAGACCACCGTTTGGGTTGCTGAAGCTTCCGGCCTGCTGATGAACTCTATCGTCAATGTGAAAAGTGCGCCGGTACAAAATCCGCTGACAGCAATTGCCATGAATGCAGGGCTTCTGATCCTGCTGATGCTGGCCAAAGATGTGATGCTGGTTGGATTTCGGCATCTCCTGTCAACGACATTGCATCGCAAGTGGCGCAAGTGGCTTAATGACAGTTTCTCCAATGCATTGCTTGATAGCAATCATACTCATTTTCATCTGCAGCAAGGCAAAGGTGCAAACCTTCCTGACAATGTCGACCAGCGCCTGCAGGAATCCATTAAAGGCATGACAGGCGGGGCTATCGGCCTTGTCATGGGTGTTGTTGGCGTTGTGCTTTCTGCATTCTTTGTGGGTCAGAAGCTGCTGGAGATCTCGACCGAAGTCACTGGACTGGAGTTCCTCGGTTCCTATGGCGGGGCAATTCTTGCCTTCACAGCAATCGTTATTTACGTGCCAATTGGCACACTGATCGCGATCAAGATCGGGCGTCAGCTTGAGCGGCTCAACCTCGGCATGCAGAAAGCAGAAGGCTCCTATCGTGGTGAGTGGACGACACTTCTGCGCCGCAGCTTCCAGATTTCCGCGTCCGAAGGCGAAGGCGTGCAGCGCTCTGTCAACAAGCGTCTTTACAAGGACGTTGATCGCACCTGGAACAAACTTAACCGCTTCGATGCCGCCTATCTTGCCTTTTCGCAAGCCTATGGCTTCATGTCCAACCGCATCATCGCCTATATACCGGGCCTCATTCCCTATATGAGCGGCGCTGTCAGCTTCCGCAATTATGTAACGGGCGCTGAACTTGTGGCAGCGATGATCAACGATTGCTCGTGGTTCATTCAGGTCATGCCGGCGATTGCCAATCTGCGTGCCAATGCCGGTCGTGTCACCGGCCTCGCACAAGCAATCGACAATGTGCAGGACCCAACCGAGTTCTATGCAAGTTCTGGCGTCAACCGCTTCACCTTCTCCAAGCAGCACCCGCGCTTTGGACTTTCCGTTCGCAACCTCACACTGATGCAGGGGCCTGATAGTGAAGCGCCATTCCTGCGTTCCGGCGTGATCAATATCCGCAGTGGTGACTGGGTCTATATGCGTGGTGAATCCGGTTCGGGTAAAACCTCGTTCATCAAAGCGCTCAACGGACTTTGGGCCTACGGCACCGGCGAAATCATCTATCCGCAAAAGGCTGTATCAATCTATGCGCCGCAGGAAGCCAAGTTTCCATCCGTGTCGCTGAAGCAGCTTGTCTGCCTTCCCGATGACACGAGCGAATTCAACGACCTGTCTATCGCCGTGGTTCTCCATGAAGCAGGTCTTGGCGAATTTATCGAACGCATGAACGATCCGGATGCGGATGGCTCGCCGTGGGATATGGTGCTTTCCGGCGGCCAGAAGCAGAAGCTGGTGCTCGCTCGTATCCTGCTCCACAAGCCTGCAATTATCTTCCTGGATGAAGCCACAGGCGCGCTCGACCCTGCATCAAAGCTGCGTTTCCACACGGCACTCAAGACACGTTGCCCTGACGCGATTGTCATCAGCATCATGCATGAGGAAAAGCTGCCGACGCTGGAAAACGGCGAAAGCGTTTATTCGCATGTTCTTGAAATCCGCAATGGCTATGTATCGCTGCGCCCAACCCATTTCACCATCGATACGGGCGTTGCCATGGTCGCCGCAGAATAGCGTCTGACGGAAGATTTGAGAAAAGAAAGCTAAAAACGATCCGCCTTTGAGAAGCGGATTTCTTGTTCAGCGAAATCAGCCGGGTCATCATGGTGGGATGGATTACACAAGCTATGTTTATATCGCTATAGCCTTGCTTCCCTTCATTGTCTGGGGATCGATCATTGTTGCCCTGTCCAGTGAAAGCCAAGCCAGACAACAAAACCGGTCCAGGGCTTATAAAAGCCCTGACCGTGAACCTGTGACGGAAATTTCCATCATCCCCTATGGGCTGATATTCCCGCTTTACTACAGCTACCCATCAGACAAGCGTAATTTCGGTTAGAGCATATCCCGAAAACCATTTCACATTTTTCGGTATGCGCTTTAAAGCTTTATCATCAGCGATAAAAGCACCCGCAAAAGCGTGATACCGTCAATGTCGACATCAAGTTCTGATCTTGTCCGGCAATATCCAATCGTGCGTGCAAGCACGATTGCCATTCTATTTTACGGTTTTGCAGGTGCGGCCACCACGCCATATCAGCCACTTGTCGGCATTCGCGTCATTGGTCTGAGCGACTTCAGCTATTCCATCGTGGCGTTCTGTGCTGTGATTGCCAATCTGGCGGCGAGCATTGCAATCGGCCTCGTTTCAGATCGTTTCGGGCGTTATCGTGCACCAATGCTCTTTGTCACGGCGCTTGGTGTTCTGGGTTTTGGCGTTGTCTGGCTGTTTCCATCCTTATGGGTTTTCGCGCTGGCAACTATCGGTCCCATTGCACTTTTCAATGTCGTCAGCACGCTTCTCTTTGCCAATATCCGCAATCATTCAAACGGTATGACACCGCTGGAACTTGGCGACTCGATCACTATCGTTCGCATGGCTATTTCAATTGCCTGGATTCTTGTGCCGGGTCTTGTCGGATTGATCCTCTCTGGAACAGGATCGCCATTGACCGCCTACGCCTTTGCAACATTGCTTTCGCTCTGCTGCTTCATTTCGATCGTCATCATGATGCCGCACGATCACAAAATCAGCGTTGAGAACCGCAGTGCCAAATCCTCAAGCCTCGCAGATCTGCAACGTCTGGCGTCGCCCGGTGTTATCGCCCGACTTATCGGCACATCGCTCATCACCTCTGTTTTGCATCTCAATGCTATAGCCCTGCCGCTTATCGTCACCGGGCGAGGCGGTGGAACAATTGAAGATGTCGGCATGGTCATGGGCTTTGTTGCAGCCCTTGAAGCCGTACTTATGCTGGTTTGGGCCCGCATCGGGCGCAAAGCCAGTCAGATTAGTATTTTCTTCGCCGCATCCGTGCTTTACGCAATCTATCTGGTCTGGCTTGCATTCCTGTCCACCCGATGGGAGATTTATGCCGCATCGGCGATTGGGGGTATCGGAGCTGCGGCAATCGTAAGTCAGCCGATCAGCTATCTGCTTGGCATCATTCACGACCGGCCCGGTCTGTCGGCTTCCCTGATTGCGATCAACATGTTTATTGCTGGTGGAATAGGCACGGCACTCTTTGCGATCGGTACAAGCTTTTCCGGCTATGGAACTGTGACCATCATGGGAGCGATTGCAGGCTTGGCCGGTGTCGCGGTTCTGGCCAGGGTCGAGCATAAAAGAAACTGAAAAGGGAATGAGCTTGAACAGAATATTGCTTGAAGTCTGTGTCGATGATGCGCAAGGCCTGACCGCTGCAATCGAGGGCGGCGCTGATCGTATCGAACTCTGCTCGGCACTTGCCATTGGTGGTCTTACCCCGTCAATAGGCCTCATGCGGCTCGCCGCAAAAGCTCCTATACCAATCATGGTCATGATACGCCCCCGCGCGGGCAGTTTCATCTGGACCGAGGACGAACTGCAAATTATGGAAGCCGAAATTGCCGCAACCCGACAGCTTGGGCTTTCGGGTATTGTGATCGGTGCGAATCTGCCCGATGGCAGGCTCGACGAGCCTGCCTTGCAACGGCTCGTGAAAGCCGCTGATGGCCTTGATATCGCGCTGCACCGCTCAATCGATCTGACGCCAGATGCCGTGGACGCTGTTGAGATTGCCAAACAGCTTGGCATCAACCGCATTCTATCTTCCGGCGGCGCACAGAAAGCCGTATCTGGTTTGGATAGATTAGCTGTCATGCAGAAAGCGTCCGGCGGCGAGATCGTCATCATGCCAGGTTCCGGCGTCAATATCGACACACTACCTGCAATCCTTGCGGCCCTGCCGGGCATCACCGAAATTCATGCGTCGTGTAGCGCGCCGCTACCCGCCGATCAGACCTTACTGCATTTCGGCTTCGCCCTTCCCGGTGCAACCCGCACAGCGGCAAACAAGGTAGCGGAACTGCGCGCCACACTTGAGCATAGCTAAGGTAATTTGTGTTAAAATAAACATTTTGATCTTAAAATTTGTGTTGAAGTAAAATTTTCTTTTCAGTAGAAAATTAAGACGCTAAAGCATGCCTCCCCGACGAATTCTCAGCAGACCCCAGGAAGGGCTGGATTTGCGACCGATCGAAGACCTCTATCAGACTGTGCAGGCAGCAGTGCCGGAACTCACTCCGAAGCTGCGCGGCATATGGCTGTTGATCGAAACCGATCCGGTTGGCTTTATCCGCTCCACGGCACGTGAACTGTGTAATCAACTCGGCACTTCGGAGCCAACGCTCATCCGGTTCTGTCAGCGCTTTGGCTATGCCGGTCTTGCTGATTTTCGTATAGACCTCGCCTTGTCACTTGCTCAGAGACCCGGCCTTGCGACTTCGGGCGTTGAACCCAATCCGCTTGATCGCCGCGCGGTTAACTTCAGCGCAAAGGATGCGATCGGGCGCAAGGCAGTCCATCTGCTTGAAGGCGATACGGCTGTGCTCTTCGATAACGGCTCCAGTACTGAGCGTCTCGCGGCGCATCTTGGCAAGCTTGCACCACTTATCATCATGACCCGCAGCCTCGACGTTGCGCAAACCGTACTCGGCCACAAGCAGCATCAGGTTATGCTGACGGGTGGCAGCATTCGTCGCGAAACCATGTCTGTTACCGGACGACTGGTTGATACGGCTCTTTCGGAAATGCGGTTCGACACTTTCGTCATGGGTGCGGACAGCATTGATCCAGAAACCGGCGTCAGCACATTTCTGGAAGACGAAGCCCATCAGAACCGCGCAATGATTGAAGCGTCAGGACGTATCATCGTGCTGGCCGACAAGACCAAATTCAGCAAGCCACGTCTGCATCGCATTTGTGCAATGGATCGGATCACGACAATCGTGACCGATCTCGAGCCGAACCACGAAATAGCCGACCGCATCCGCGAACGCGGTGTACACTTCATCAGTACTCATGAGGACTGCGTCAATGACCACACTGGAAACTAGCCACACCTGGCAGGAAATTCATGCGCAGCCAGGTATCTGGCAGGCATGGGCAAAGCCGCTTGCGGCGCAGTCGGCTGAAATTCGCGAATGGATCGCCGCCAAGGGTATCAAGCGTATCGTGTTCAGCGGAGCTGGCACATCGGCTTTCATCGGTCAGGCTCTGGCCTCGACCAAAACTGGCGCAATTGCTCTGGCCGCTGTCCCAACCACCGACATCGTGTCAAATCCATCAGAAACACTTTCCGACGATGCAGAACTGTTGGTCGTTCAATTCGGTCGCAGCGGCAACAGCTCCGAAACCGTAGCCACGCTCGATCTTCTGGACGAACATTTCCCGAAGGCACATCGTCTGAATATCACCTGCAATGGCGAAAGCGCCTTGGCAGTCCGACCTGCAAAGGGTCCGGGCGAACAGCGTGTCATCGTGCTACCCGAAGCAACCCACGATCGCGCCTTCGCCATGACTTCGAGCTACACGACCATGCTGCTGTCGGCTCTTGCCTGCATTGATGGCTCAGTCGATGTTGCTGCAAGACTTAGCCAACTTGCGACGGCTGGCGAAAAGGCTCTTGCACAACTTGATGCGACACCTGCACCCCATCCTGAACGCGCCATTTTCCTGGGCTCCGGCGCATTGACCGGCGTTGCTCGCGAAAGCGCGCTCAAGGTGCTGGAACTGACCGCTGGTCAGGTTATGACCAATTGGGACAGCACACTCGGCTTCCGCCATGGTCCGAAGGCTTCTGTCGTTGGCAACACCCGCGTCGTCGTCTTCATTCATCCAGATCAGCATACTGCGCGCTACGATCTCGATATCGCAAACGAAATCGCTCAGCAGTTTCCGCTCGCAACCGTCACAACCGTTGGCGGCGAAGGTTGCGACCTTGCGCTTCAGCTAACTGGCACCAATCATCAAGGTGACAGCCGCTGGGATGCTGTGCTTTATGTGCTTCTGGCGCAAGTCTGGTCTGCCCGCTGGTCAGCGGAACTCGATCTTAACATCGACAATCCATTTATCGACCAGGGCAACCTGACACGCGTCGTTTCCGGGGTAAAAATCTACCCCTTTGCAGTATGAAGCATGAGGTCAGCATGATCTGCGGCGCCATTGATCTGGGCGGCACCAAAATTGAGGGCCGCCTGTTCGACGCGAATATGGAAACCGTTCTGACGCGACGGATTCCAACCCCTGTGAACAGTTTCGATGATTTCATCGAAGGGCTGGCGGCACAGATCGAATGGTTGGGCGAAACATCCGGTAATGCGAAATTACCGGTTGGCATCAGCTTGCCCGGCTGGATTGACCCGGCCACCGGCTACGGCTTTGCTTCCAATATTCCGATCACCGGGCATGATGTGGGTGCAGCACTTTTGGCACACTTCGGGCGCAGCTTTCCTCTGATGAACGATTGCATGGCTTTCGCATATTCAGAAGTCCATGGCGGGGCAGGCGAAGGCGGCGATGTGGTAATCGGGCTCATTGTCGGCACCGGTATGGGTGCCGGGCTCGTCATCAACGGTGAAATTCCACCGCGCTACAATGGCCTTGCACTGGAAATCGGCCATACAGGTATGCCCGCACGGATTCTTAGCAAGCAGAACCTGCCTTTGATCCCTTGCGGCTGCGGCAAGACCGGCTGCATGGAGCGCTATGTTTCCGGCACCGGACTTGCTGATATCGCAAAGATCAAACTTGGCGAGACAATAACCAGTCAGGAACTGACACTTCGCGCTGGCAACGGTGACGCAGCAGCAGAACAGGTACTGAACGACTGGGCAGAACTGATGGCAGAATCACTTCTGACGATGCAGATGGTTGTCGATCCGGACTGCATTGTGCTTGGTGGCGGCCTCTCCAACATGGATGGCGTTGCTGAACGCGTATCAAGGGCATTTGAAAAGCAAAAGCTTGGACCGACCCGCATACCCGCCATCAGAACAGCACGTTTCGGTGATAGTTCGGGCGCGCGCGGCGTTGCGCTTTATGCACTCAATCACGCTGGAGAAAGCCGATGACCCGTCTCGTCGCCCCCGATTATATATTCCTCAATGGGCGGCTTCAGACTGGTCTTGTGGCCGAGATCAGCGCTGCGGGCATTGATCGCCTGCGTCCACGCAAGTCAGACGAAATGCCAGACCTGACCCCGCATGTCCTGATGCCTGCCTGCATCGACTTGCAGGTCAATGGTGCGGGTGGCGTGATGTTAAATTCAGACACCAGCGCCAGGGGTATCGCTCATATCATTTCAACGCTGCGCAAACTTGGCACTGGCTGGGTTCTGCCAACATTGATTACCTGCGAGCCAGAGCGCATCGTTCAGGCGGCTCATGCCGCTGTCGAGTGTAAAGGAATGGATGGTTTCTTCGGTCTGCATATCGAAGGCCCGCATCTCAACCCTGCCCGCAAGGGCACGCATCGTGTCGAATTTATCCGTCCTATGGATGCATCGACGCTCGAAGCGCTGAATATTCTGCGCAAGGCCGATATACCTGTGATGCTGACGCTGGCACCAGAAATGGTGCCGAGCGACACGATCAGCCAGATCGTCGATATGGGCGTCGTGGTCTCTGCTGGTCACACCAATGCGACCACAGAACAGTCAAAAGCAGGACTTGAGGCAGGCGTCAGCTGTTTCACCCATCTTTACAATGCAATGCCGCCAATGACCTCGCGCGAGCCAGCAGTCGTCGGCACTGCAATCGGCAGCGATGCATTCGTCGGCATTATAGTCGATGGACACCATGTAACATGGGAAATGGTTGGCATCGCCTGGCGCGCACGTCCAAAGCGCGATCGCATGTTCCTCGTTTCTGATGCCATGTCCACCATTGGTGGGCCGGATCATTTCGAGCTTTACGGCGAGCGGATCGAAGTGCGTGATGGCGCACTCGTTAATGCGGCTGGTTCACTTGCCGGCGCGCATATCGATATGGTCGGCTGCCTTGCTAACCTTGTTCAGCATGTTGGTGTCCCGCTTGAAGACGCCATTCGTGCGGCCTGTGTGGTGCCTGCCGATGTGATGGGGCGCGCAGCTCCGAACCTCGCTTCCGGAACGCCTTTGCCTGAGCTTCTCGCTCTGGACGAAGATCTGAAGCGCCTTTCCCTCTGAAATTCACTTTTTTACCTTTGGAGTCTCGTCATGAGCAGCACGCAGAC
>NZ_NNRK01000025.1 GCF_002252475.1 Brucella rhizosphaerae
GGCACGGGCCAGATGCGATTGGAGTTTCGCTTCCCCGCCAGTGGATCGTTTGAGCACAAACGGCAGATGCGACACGACAAGACCTGCATCGCCCGGTGTAACCACGGTTGCAAAAACGGTTGCCTCGATAAGATCGAACACTTCGTTTTCTGAAATTGGTGCAAATTCTGGTTTTGTATACATCAGCTTCTCTGTATGCGCATGGCGGGGATCAGTCCGTTTGGACGAATGAGCAGGATGACGATCACACCGGATAAAACCATGGCATCACGATAGGGCGCCAGTTCGGCTGGTAGGATTACCTGCAACAGCACTTCGATGAAGCCGAGGAGAAAGCCGCCAGCAACCGCACCTGAAAGACTGCCAAGGCCGCCAACGACCGCTGCAATGAAAGCCTTTAACACTGGTGTGAACCCCATCAACGGATCGACAGACGCACGCTGCGCTATCCATAACATGGATGCAAGGCCCGCCAACAAGCCCGAAAGCAGGAAGGCTGTGGCGATGATCCTGCCAGCTGGAATGCCCATCAGGCGCACCACATTGAAATCTTCTGCGGCTGCGCGCATCGCTGTGCCCGTCACGGTGCGTCTGAGGAATATTTCCAGCGAAATCAATGCCAGAATGGAGACAGAGATCGAAATCGCCGGGCCTACGCCGACCGTCATGTCACCGATTTGGAAAGCGCCGGTCATCCAGCTTGGCATGGGCACAGGCTGCGCGCGCGCCGATACACCATTTTGAAAGAAGACTTTCAGCAGGCTGGACACGGCAAAACTTGTTAAGAGCAGACTGGTGACGCTTGCCCCGCGCATGGGACGAAAAGCGATGCGCTCCATCAGCACAGCGGCAATCGCTCCGGCGCAAAGCGCAACTGCGACAGCTAATCCGAATGGCACGCCCATGAACAGGGCACCTAAAAGCGCATAGCCTGAAATCGTCATCAGCTCGCCATGCGCGAAGTTAATCAGGCCGACGATGGAGAAGACAATCGCCAGGCCAAGCGCCAGCAAGGCATAGACGCCGCCGAGGCTGATGGCATTGATGATTTGTTGCATAATCATCGTATTCACGCTCCCAGATAGGCTTGGCGGACAAGATCGGAATGGGCAAGTTCTTTGGCGGTTCCCGACAGAACGACCTCGCCATTTGCCAGCACTGTCGCTTTGTCAGCGATCTCCAACGCTAGCGCCACATTCTGCTCAATGAGAAGAACAGTGAGCCCTTGTTCACGCAGACTGGCGATGAGATCGAATACCGTGTCGATAATCTGTGGGGCGAGCCCCAGCGAAGGTTCATCAAGAAGGATCAGCTTGGGTTTTGACATCAGCGCCCGACCAATAGCCAGCATCTGCTGCTCACCACCGGAAAGATTGCCGCCCTTGATGCGGTAGTATCGGCGCAGGATCGGAAACAGCGCCAGAATTTCTTCCTCGCGCGCTTTCGCTTCTGTACTGGTAAGATGCACGGCACCGCCTAGCCGCAGATTATCTGCTACCGTGAGACTGGCGAAAATTCTGCGGCCTTCCGGGACAAGCGCTATGCCAAGCCGGGAGATGGTTTCAGAGGCAAGGCCTTTCAGTTCCTTGCCTTCAAATGTGATTTTACCGGACGCTGCCGGCACAAGACCGGCAATGGCACCAAGCGTTGAGCTTTTGCCCGCGCCATTGGCACCGACGAGCGCGACGATTTCGCCGCGGTCGACGTTGAGGTCGACGCCGCGTACCGCCTCAACCTCCCCATATCGAATTTTAAGAGCGTCCAGTGTCAGCATTGCAGTATCCCGATTGAGTAAGGCTTCAGTGACGCATTTGCTCAGGGAGCAGGAACGTCTGCAGCCGCCGGGATTTCTGTCTTCACATATTGTGGCACACCACCTTCATAGCGCATCAGAACGACAGGCCGCAGCGGCATGCCTGTTGTTCCCGCATAGGTGATTTTACCGGTCACACCGTCAAAATCCTTGGTGGCAGCAATGGCATCACGGATGGCGCGTGGGTCGTCAGAACCTGCCGTTTTCACCGCAGCGTCGAGGATCAGACCTATTTCATAACCGTTGACTTCATAGGTGGATTCCGGCGCATGCCCGGTGGTTGTTGCGAAGGCTTTGTCGAAAGCTTCAAGCTTGCTACCCGGCTCCGCATAACCTGCGGCAGTGAAAACCACGCCGTCCACCAGCTTACCAAGACCCTTGATGGTAGGTGTGTTGAGCGCATCAGCGCCATACACTGGCGTATCAACGCCAGCGGCGCGCAACTGCTGAATAAAGGCTGGGAAATCCGGTTCATAAGCTGCGGTCATGATCAGGTCGGGCTTTTCGGCGAGATTTTTGATCTTGGTCACCTCGGCGGAAAAGTCTGGCTGGTTCATCGTGAAGGTGCCGCGACCGACGATCTTGCCGCCCTTCTTCTCAAACACTTTGCCGAAATATTCCGGCAGATTGGCGACATAGGTCGTATCGGGCGAAGTCAGCAGATAAACCGACTTCTTGCCTTCAGAAATCGCAAAATCTGCGACTGCTGTGGCCTGCACATTGTCAGCCGGATAGGTGCCGAACATCACGTCGCCCACCGCGACGCTGAGAATGGGGGCTGTGCCGCAGAATGTGAGCGTTGGAATATTGAGTGGCTGCGTCAGCTGGCCAGCTGCAATGGAGGCATCAGCATCGCAGGGTGTGATCATTATCTTTGCACCAGCGTCGATAAGTTCCTGCGCGACAGTTGCTGTTTGTGCTGTGTCGGTGCGGGTGTCCTTGATGATCAGCTTCGCCTGATATTTTCCACCAAGGCCACCTTTGGCGTTCAGTTCGTTGATGGCCATGCGAAAGCCGGCCAGCGAAGGCTGGTCATAAGGTGCAAGGCCGCCAGTCTGTGCAGTGGCGACACCGATAATGATATCTTCAGCCTTGGCCGTCGAAGCCGCAGCAATTGCGAGGCCGCAGGCTGATGCTGCGAGGATGGAACGTCTGATGAGTTTGTATTGAGACATTTTATTGTTTCCCCTTTGTTATAGTCTTAATTTTCGTTGTGGTGCTGTTTGGTACGAGCGCTGCGGCTACCAAGATAAGCTGCAACGACGTCCGGGTTCTTTTGAACTTCTGCTGGCACGCCATCGGCTATGACTTTGCCATGGTCGATCACCACGATCCGCTCGCATAAGCCCATCACCAGCCGCATGTCGTGTTCGATAAGAATGATGCCGATCTGACGCTCTTTACGGATTTCAGCCAGAATGGCGATGAGGTCGGCGGTTTCGACCGCGTTCATGCCTGCAGCTGGCTCATCGAGGAGCAGAAAGCGTGGTTTTAGAACGAGCGCGCGGGCGATTTCCAATCGTCGGCGCAAGCCGTAAGCAAGCCCCGCAGCGTTGCGGTCGGCAAAATCGGCAAGCCCCATGCGCTGCAGTTCGCGCATTGCTGTTGCTTCAGCAAGCATCAGGCTTGGTTCGACCTGTCTTGCCGCGACCACCACATTTTCCATCACGGTCATACGCGGGAAAATACGAATATTCTGGAACGTACGCGCTATACCCTTGCGAGCAAACCGGAATGCGGAATGCGGAATGGCATCGCTGCTGACGGAGACGTGGCCGGAACTGGGAACAACATCGCCAGAGATCATGTTGATGAAGGTCGTCTTGCCTGCCCCGTTCGGGCCGATGATCCCGGTGATCATGTTGGTGTGGAATTCCAGCGACGCATCGTCGACGGCAACCACGCCTGCGTAACGACGTGTCAGGTGGCTGGCGATGATGGGGGTGGCATCGGGATTGCGTGCAGGTTCTGCGGCAGCAGTTTGCTTTCCCGCGAGACCGAAACGACGGAGCAAATTAAACTCACCCTTGCCGAACAGTCCTTCCGGACGACGCCAGATGATGAGGATCATCGCGAGCGCCAAGGCTCCCTGCGTCAGACCAAAGACCGGCGGAACATGGAAGCCGAGAATATCGCCGCCACCTTCAAAGCGCCGCACGATTTCGATAACGACAGTGGTCGCTATCACCCCGGAAAAGGCACCGAGTGCTGAGTGCATGCCCCCAACAATCAGCATAGCAAGGATGGTAAAGCCAAGGTCGAAATAGAAGTCGCGCGGCGAAAAGGCGCCAAGAAATTGCGCCATCATTGCACCCGCTGCCATGGCCACAATGATGCTGAGTACCCATGAGAACAACCATGCAGCACGATGATTGACGCCGACTGCCGCCGCTCCGCGTTCGTCATCGGAAGCTGCACGTGCGGCCAGTCCGAACGGTGTATCACGGAAAATGCGGGCGACAGTCAGTGCTATTGAAGCCACCAGCACCGTGGTCCACAGGCCCACGTCGCGCGGAACGCCGTAAAATGGCTGGCTGCCGCGAGTGATTTCGCGGGCTGCTACCAACACTGTGTAAATGATGATGAGCAGAGCAAGCGTTGCAATAGGCGCGCTGGATCCGGACAAGCGTAAGAGCGGTATCCCAGTGATGAAGCCAATGACTATGGCCGCTAGCGCCACTACAATCAGCGCACCGAGAAATGGCAATTCATAGCCTGCCATGAAAGAAGGCAGGTCGCGTAAGGTGGTGGCTTGCATCGCCGCAGGCATGGTGAGGATGCCTGTGATATAGGCGCCGATGCCCATGAAACCTGCATGACCGAACGAAACGATGCCAGTGTTACCTGAAAAAATCTGCAAACCCACAACTGCTGTCAGCATGATCGCGGCATAGGCGACAACCCGTTGAATAGCAGGGCCACCGAAAATGAATGCGACAATGGCGACCGCAATAATCAACAGAACCATTGCCGTGCTGTCGACCAATGCGTTGCGCAGTGCTGCCGACAGAAAGCCGCGATTTGTAACGGGCGTATCAGCCAGCGTGCGGGCCTGCGTGTCGGACTGCAGCGACGATGAATGTGTGCTTGTTGTCATGTTGTTCCCCGCAGAATTGGGTTCTGCTTTTCTTCAAAGTAAGGCCAGTTTTTATTTTATGTCAATATCTCTTCACGATTGACGAGAATTAAAATTTCTGTAATTGAATCTGCATAACTTGCGAAACAGGCAAGGCGGGACGGGAAAGGCAGGGGAGAAAACATGGCGATACGGGACGTGTTGATGCGCGGCGATCTGGCGCTCACTCCGTCGGAGGAGAAGATCGTCAAGCTGCTTTTGACAGACTATCCGACGTCCGGTCTTGGAACTGCCACCAGTCTGGCCCGCAGGGCAGGGGTGAGCGATCCAACAGTTATCCGGCTGGTGATGAAGCTGGGCTTTGATGGTTTTGCAGACTTTCAGGCCAGACTTCTGGCGGAGATTGAATCGCGACTGCATTCGCCGCTTTTGATGATGGAGGCGAAACGAGCTGATCAGGCTGCCGCGAGCGCCGATCAGGCTGTGGTTATCACCTATATCCAGTCGGTCATAAATGCGCTCGATAAGGCGATGACGACGACGCCCGTCACCACCTATGACAGAGCCGCAAGAATCATCATGGAAGCCAAAGGGCAGGTCATGTTTCTGGGCGGACGGTTCAGCCGCCATGTCGCCGGAATGCTTGCCAGCTATATTTATCAGTTCCGCAGCGGCGTTGTCGATATGGGCACCCTTTCAGCACAACAGTTTGATATTCTTGCAGATATGGGCAAGCGCGATGTGCTGGTCGTGTTCGATTATCGCCGCTATCAGCTCGATGTCGTGGCTTTTGCCAAACAGGCAGCGGCGCGTGGTGTGAAGATTGTTCTGTTCACCGATCCCTGGCTTTCACCGGTGTCGGAATACGCGGAGGCAACAATTGTCAGCCCGCAGGAAGTGACGTCGCCTTACGATACGCTGGGACCATCCATCGTGCAGATGGAAGCATTGGTTACCCACATTCTTTCCACGATCAGCGAAGCCACGCATGACCGCATCGAAGCGCTTGAAGAGGTGCGGCGACAAAATACCGTCACGCTCGACAGTGTCAGGGATAACGGCCGCAATATCCTGGATGAGGAGCCAGGGATGCGTGATTTTCCGGGCCCCAAAGCACGATAGACCCAAGCACAATCACCACAGGTTCAAGAACAAACAGAGGGAACACCTGATATGGTACATTCGACTATAAGACGCGACGCTCCATTCGTTGCCGGTGAGACAGCTATTCTGCTCGTCGATATGCAGCGTATATGGCTTGAGCCCGGTCTCGATCCATCGCATCCTGAGCGTGACGCTGACCACTATTTTATCAAGCAGACATCGGGCGTCACGATTCCAAACAATGAAAAGCTGCTGGCTGCAGCGCGCGCCAACGGTGTGGAAGTGTTGCACACGATCATTCAAAGCCTGACCGAAGATGGCCGCGACTGTTCTCTCGATCACAAGATGACACCCATCCACGTTGCACCAAGCCGTCCGGAAGGTCTGCCCGTGCCCTCGCTGATGCCTGTGCGCGATGAGATCATGTTGCCTAAGACATCATCCGGCGTCTTTAATTCCACCAATATCGATTACGTTCTCAAGAATCTGAATGTACGATATCTGATCATCACTGGCATCATGACCGACCAGTGTGTCGACATGGCGGTACGTGATGCCGCCGATCGCGGATATCTGGTGACCTGTGTCAGCGACGCCTGTGCTTCGGCGACACCTGAGCGCCACGAGGGCGCGCTGAAGGCATTCGGCGGTTATTGCTGGCAGGCTGATACGCAAACTGTTGTTGAACGTTTCAACCAGATGGGAAAGCGGTCATGACAACAGCTTTTGAACCACTGGTTGCTATCGTCACGACAGATTTGTCGGGCGTGACCCGTGGCCGCTCCATTGCACAGAGCCGTCTGGAAAAACAGGCGGCCACCGGCATCGGCTGGCTGCAGGCCAATCTGTCGCTGACTCCATTCAACTCCATTGTCGCTGAAAACCCATGGGGATCGTCGGGCGATCTGCGTATTCTGCCCGATCTGAAGGCGCGTTACAGAACCGATCTGACAGGCGGCTCGACCCCATTCGATATGGTGGCTGGCGATATCGTTGATCTCGATGGCAATGCCTGGTTGGGTTGCACCCGTTCCATGCTGCGTAAGGCACTCGCTGATTTAAAGGCGCTGACCGGCTTGTCGCTGGTGTCTACATTCGAGCAGGAATTCCAGATTTTCGGCGGTAATTTTCCACAAGCCCATTCGCTTTCAATGGAGGCATTGCGCCGCACTGATCCGTTCGCACCGCAATTGATGGCCGCGCTGGAAGAGGCGGGTGTTGCGCCGGAAGTCATTATCGCCGAGTTCGGTGAAGATCAGTTCGAGGTAACGCACGCGCCGACCGATGGTCTGACGGCTGCTGATCGTGCGGTAGCGATCCGGGAAATCACCCGTGAAGTCGCACGTAATCTTGGATGGAAGGCAAGTTTTGCCCCGAAAACTGCACCCAATGCGGTGGGAAACGGTGTTCATATCCATTTCAGCTTTGTGGATGAGAAGGGGGAACCGGCTACTTATGATCCGCAAAAGCCGGGTCGGTTGTCGAAAGCGGCTGGTGCATTTTGCGCGGGCGTTCTGCGCCATCTGCCCGCAATCACCGTGTTAACCGCTTCAAATCCGTCTTCGTTTTACCGTCTCAAGCCACATAGCTGGAGCTCTTCCTATACCTGGCTTGCCGATAAGGAACGGGAGGCAAGTCTGCGCATCTGCCCCACTGTCACCATTGGCGGACGTGATCCGGCAAAGCAGTTCAACATTGAATATCGCGCGGCTGATGCCACCGCCAATCCATATCTGTCGCTGGCGGCTATCGTCTGGGCAGGATTGGAAGGGCTTAAAGCCGACCTCGCCACGCCGCCACTGGTAGCCGGTGATCCGACCTTGATGAGCGATCAGGAACGAGCCGATCTTGGTCTTGTACGCTTGCCTGAAACGCTGACACAGGCGCTTGACGTGCTTCAGGCAGACAAAACCGTTTGCGGCTGGTTTGCTCCGGCGTTCATCGAAACATTTGTCGGTGTCAAGCAGGCGGAGCTTTCCCGCGTTGCCGATCTCGATGCAGACGAGACCTGTGCGCTTTATCGGACGCTATATTGATGTCAGATCATGTCCTTGAACGACGACCCATCGATTGGCCCGATCCTGTCGAAATACACAATGAAGACGGTAGTTCCGACATCGTATTGTTGTGTGAACACGCCTCGCATCACATGCCATCCGAATATGCCGATCTGGGCCTTTCCGGCGTTGATCGGCTGCGCCATATCGCGTGGGATATCGGCGCTGCCGAAGTAACGCGGGGTTTGGTCGAGCGTCTGAATGCACCTGCTTTCCTGTCGACCTATTCGCGTTTGCTGATTGATCTCAATCGTCCGATTGAGGCAGGTTCCAGTATCCCGCAGCTTTCAGAAACTACGGATATTCCGGGCAATATCGGTCTGAGTGATGATGAGAAAGCGCGCCGTGCCGCACGCATTTTCACACCATTTCATGATCGCGTTGCAGCGCATATTACTGCGCGCGAAAAAGCCGGGCGCAAGGTGAAGATCGTCGCTATTCATTCTTTTACGCCGGTCTTTAAAGGCAATGTCCGACCGTGGCATGCGGGTATTCTCTATGATCGCTCGCATGAACTTGCGCAAATCGTGATCGATGGATTGCGCAGCGACCCGACCATGAATGTGGAAGGCAATGTTCCTTACACGGTGAGCCGCGACGATGATTACGCCATTCCGGTACATGGTCAGGATCGCGGGCATGACGCTATTCTCGTTGAAATTCGTCAGGATCTCGTATCGACCCCGCAGGGCATAGCCGAATGGACGGACCGTCTGGCAAAGGCTTTGCTTGCTCCCTCACATCAGGAGTGAAAATGATGCAGACATCGCTTTCATTGCGTGAACGCGACGCGCGTGTCATCGCCGAAATTGGACGCTTGCGGTTTTCACCGCTGAGCCTGATCGGCGGTAAGGGAAACCGTCTGATCGAGGAAGGTGGACGCTCGGTGCTCGACTTGTCAGGCTCTGCCGGGCCTGCCGCATTGGGCTATGGCCATCCGGCCATTGTTGAGGCAGTTGAAAAATCGGTTCGCGATATGGCCGGTGCAAGCCTGTTGCTTTACCCGAACGAGCCTGCTGTTTCGCTTGCCGAGGATTTGCTGCGCATCACGCCGGGTGAGGGTGAGCGCCGTGTCTGGTTCGGCCATTCCGGATCAGACGCCAATGATTGTGCGGTGCGTGTGCTTACGGCTGCCACCAAACGCTCACGGATCATATCTTTCATCGGTTCTTATCATGGTAACCTGACCGGTTCGATGGGGATTAGCGGCCATACCGCCATGACGCATACGCTGCCGCGCCCCGGCGTGCTGCTACTCCCCTATCCCGATCCATTTCGACCGCGCTTTTCAGCAGAAGCCGTGCTCGATCTTCTCGATTATCATTTCGCGACGAGTTGTCCACCGGAACAGGTTGCCGCCGTTTTCATCGAGCCGATCCTGTCTGATGGTGGCCTTGTGGTGCCGCCGCCGGGCTTTTTGAAAGCGCTGCAGGATCGTTGTCGCAAACATGGAATTCTTGTGGTTGTCGATGAAGTCAAGGTTGGTCTTGGCCGCACCGGCTTGATGCATTGTTTCCAGCATGAAGGGCTTGAACCGGACATGGTGGTGTTCGGCAAGGGCTTGGGCGGTGGATTGCCGCTTTCTGCGGTCGTCGGCCCGCAATGGGTCATGGATCATGCGCCGGCCTTTGTGCTGCAGACAACAGCCGGAAATCCGGTGGCGACCGCTGCCGGACACGCTGTCCTTAACACCATCGAACAGCAAGGACTTGCCGCCCGTTCAGAGCGTATGGGGCATCTGTTTGCTGATGGCCTACGCCAATTGGGCAATAAGCACGCAATCATCGGCGATGTACGAGGGCGCGGACTGGCAATCGGTGTCGATCTTGTCACCGATCGGACAACACGCGAGCCGGTTCCCGCTACCACGACCGCAAAGATTATCTATCGCGGCTATCAGCTTGGTGCGGCTTTCACCTATGTTGGTCTGAATGCCAATGTTCTGGAATTTATGCCGCCTCTGACGCTGACTGAACCGGAGATAGAGGAGGCCGTGGGCATCGTCGATCAGGCTATCGCAGATGTTATGGACGGCAAGGTTGCCGATGCCGATGTCGCCCGTTTTATGATGTGGTAGGATATGGAAATGCTTGGGTGCCTATAGACGGTGCCCTATAGCATTCCAGCACTTAGTGACTTTGTGGGGCTAATCTCGCATTGAGTGAGGGCAGCCACTGCGATGAGATGTCAGCGCATAAGTCCTGCTTCTACGAGCCAGGGGCGTGCGCAGGTATGGCAATTCAAGCTTTGCCGAAGTCTTTCTGCTTAAAATCAGTTTGGGCCTGATATCCATATCTCGCCGAAATTCTGGCAAAGTCGTCGTTGGAAAAGCCCGCCCATGAATAATTTCGGACGTCTTTTCCGTCCTTTATCTTTCTGACATAGAAGGATAGGGCGGCCTTCTTCTCGGGGAAATTGACCGTTTTATGTAGCGCTGGAATCCATGCATATTCTGTCAGAGGGTAGATTTTCCCGGCACCAAATACTGTATGCACTGAAAATGCGGTTGGCCCGAATGTGTATTTACTAACGAATACATAATCACGGCGGACCGCAACGAATACGATAAGCGCCAGGACAAGAGTCGATACATAAAATAACGGCGATGAAACTGTCCAATCAACTGCATAACGATACGCATAGTTGAATATCAGCGATATTAGTCCCACGGCGATGATAAGTTGTCCGAGCTGGGAGAATAGCCATTTGGCTTTGTTTTGAACGGTTATCGTCTCAACAGTTGCTGTTGTTTGTGGCATGTGGTGATCTCAACATAGGATGGGTCAAAAGCGAACTAGTAAGGTCGGAGCTGCTCTCATTAAAACCGCCAATCCAGCGAACATGCAAGAAGACTAAACCAGCCCATCTATGTCATTGGATTACCTCTATGCAAACCGAGAGTGTCGGTTTGTTTAATGCTGCTATTTAAAGGTGTGTTCAATATGCGCTTATCCCTCAGTGTCGCCCTCGTTTTGTTGCCAACTGTCGCCTTCGCTGAAAGCGACAAAGACTATATTTCCTATATTTGCGACCATGATAACGTGATTGAGATCATCACGTCGCAGAACGATCCGGAGCACATCACTCTCAATGCGTTTGGGCGCGAGCGTATCCTCAAGAGAGATGCAGAGGCCGCCAGGAATAGCTTTGTAGGAGAAGGCTATGAAATTACGTTTGTCACAAGCATGGAGAAGATTGCCGTCACGTCCCAAGGTGCAACACTTGCCTGCAAGGTGGACACGGTCGGCTAATGCCGGGTTGGATCGCGTGTATATCGAAAATTGAGGGTGCCGGAGGAAATGCTCATGCTCGAAGCAAGCAGTAGACGAGAATTTGACACCAGAGTGTCAGCGAAAGCCGCGCTAAAAGGCGGCTTTCATTCCGAATGAAAATTACATAACGGCCAAAGCATCCAGAAGAACGGTTTCAGTTCCCGTTTTGCCCGATTTGAAAAAGAACCTGATCTGTTCGTTACCTTCACTGACGCAAAACCCTGTCCCGATGCCATTATCAGGGAAAGCACGAAGCCGTTGTAAGCCGAGACGCTCGATGACCCCTCCGGAGGTCTCTCCACCTACGACAACAAGCTTGTCTATGCCGAGTTCGGAAATAGCTGAAGCCAGTTCGGATATCAGCCGCTCGCCTTTTTCACTGGCGCCGCGAACGCCCAATTCGGCCTGAATTTCCTTCACGCGCGCGTCGTTCACAGCCGTTGATATCAAGTAAGGCTGATTGCCATGATGAGCTTGCGCCCATTGCATGGATTTTGAAACCATTTCGGCAATGCTGCCGTCTCTTATGAGATCGAGCGTCAGAACCGGATGCTTTTCGGCAAAGACGGCAATCTGCATGTCCGCAATCGGCCCAACGGTTCCAACCAATACCGCGGCGGTGCCGTTGTTTGGTGATGGTGGAGCAACAGTTGTGGCAGGCCGGGGCGCAAAACGGTCGATCCCAAGCTGGATGAGAACTGCGTCGGAGCTGACCATAGTCGGCTGAGACCTTGCGAGTTTGGCAGCGATTTTTACATCGCCATCGTCGCTGGAATCGACGACGCAATAGCAAGTGCCTGCTTTTGCCAGCGCATCAAGATGTGCTTGCGCAGCATCTCCGCCTTTGAGCAGAATGGAGTGAGGCAGGAGGCCAACCGGTTCGGCGGTTTGCTTGCCGATGAAGCGTACCATGTCTGGATCACTCATAGGTGTCGCGGGGTCGTAGCGCTTGACGGATTCAGAAATGAGACGGCTTCGATAGAAGAGATAGCCCTGATGTACTGTGGCGTTGAATTTCGGGAAGCCGGGGCAGAACAAAAGGCTGCCTGGATTATAGCGAGCGCGTAATATGTCTGCCGCAGGACCCACATTTCCCTGTTCCGTTGAATCGAAACTGGCGCAGACTTTGTAAATTACCTGATCACATTCAATGGCATCGAAAGCATCTGCGGCGTGTGTTATCTGTCGACGTGCCTCGTCCGGGTCGGCCAGACGTGTTCTTCCAGCCCATATGACAACCGCTTCGCCTTTGCATTCCCGGATCGCATCGATTTCAGTGACAACTGCAGTTTTGATGCCTGCTGTCTCGTAATAGGCTGCGACCATCAATGCGCCAGTCATGTCGTCGGCAATAATGCCCAGAGTGGCTGTGTTCCCCATTTTCGTCCTCATATCAGGCCATACCCAATGCTACTTCTTTAATAATGAAATTTAATTCCAAATAATTATCATTTTGATAGACCACGTCAATTGCTGGGATTATGAAGTTGGAGCGCATCTCGAAAAGTGTGGAACGGTTTTCAGAAAAGATGTGCGTGAAAACAAACAAACTGAGCGCTGATCTGATTTAATCAGATCGAAACGCGCTCTGGTGGATTGAATTTAGCGTTTGAATCCCGACTGACATACATGCTGTTTCAAACGTCAAATTCAATCCACCAGACATCATCAAAAAATCTTGGTTGCCAACAGATGGGGAATGAATGATGCCAACCGATTACGATCAGAACCTTACCGCGCGTCACGCTATTGTGGATGCGATGCGCCATATGGAAAACAAGGGTTTTAATCACGGTAGCAGCGGCAATATCAGCATTCGGGAGGGCGAACATGTCTGGGTGACGCCGACCGGTGCCACATCGCTTATGAAGCCCGAAGACATGAGCCTTGTGTCTGTGGAAGGCGAGCATCTGGCGGGCAGGGTTCCCTCGAGCGAATGGCGCATTCACACAGAGATTATGCGCAATCATCCCGAGGCAGGAGCCGTCATTCACTCCCATGCAGATAATTGCGTTGCACTTTCGTGCCTGCGGAAACCATTGCCAGCGTTCCATTACATGATCGCTTCTTTTGGAGGGAACGAAGTTCCCTGCGCTGATTATCGGGTGTTCGGGTCCGACGCTCTGGCCTATGAAATCGTTCGTGCTATGGGCAATCATCGCGCCTGTCTGATGGCTAGTCACGGGATGGTCGTGTGGGGTCGGGATATGGCTCACGCAACGCTTCTGGCAGAAAAGCTCGAAACTCTGGCGCGTCAGTATATTTTGGCTTGTCAGATCGGTGACCCGGCTATCCTGAGCGCCGATGAGCTTGATGAAGTACGTGCACGCTATGGATATTATGGCAGCAAGCCGATGCCGCGTTGACCGGCGGTCAACCAGGCCCGAATGAGATATTCGGGCCTGGTTGTTTTATCAATTACGTACCAGCGGGGCCTGCTTCCTGAAACCGGTCGAGCACATTGCGGGTAATGGTAGTTGTGTAGGCGCAGTTGCGCTTCAGCCCCATCACCCACTCGCAAAGCCCGGCGGTTACTACTTCCCCATCGCCCTGCTTCATCGATACCAGCATACCTGCCCCATGCGCCAATCGCTTGCGCGCGGATTCATATCCATCCGGCGCCATTTCGCAGATGCCTTTCAGGTCGCTATCGCGAACGTAGTAACGATGTCCCTGGCCGTCGAGCTCGTATTCATAGATTGAGGCTGGTGTCATGGCCAGGATATTGATTTTTTCAGTCGGAACGCCGTGTTCTTCCACGGCGTATGGGAAGCCGTTCCTGAACGAATAATTGAGGCCATCGACTTCATATCCGAAGATCTGTGCCTCATGGCCGAAGATGTCGGCATAGCGCAGATGCGTGCCTTCGAATATCCAATGTTCCGGTTGATAGACGGTGAGCCCGCGTGAGCCGCGTGGAGAGAAACCACCCCAGCTGCCATACATTCCGTTTTCGCCGTTAACACCAACCGTGGATGCTCCGGGCCAGTTGACCGCGCCGCTTGCCCAGTTCGCTGTGCAAAGATGTTTCTGGTCGGTCTGCATGATGGGGTCTTGCGTCGGTGCCTTGGTCTTCCAGCACACTTGCGTCTGTCCATCATTCTCCAGGCGGATCTGCCAGAGAAAATTGCCACCAAAGCGCGCGAGATTCCCGCCGCGTGCAACAAACTCTTCGACGGTCTTGCGCATGTCCCATGACCAATACTCGTCATGGCCAACGGTAACGAGGCAATTATAGTCGTCAAGAATAGCAGGATTATTGTGCAGATCGGTCTGGGTAATGTAGTCGATCTGGTAACCCGCCGCTTCAGCCCAGGTCACAAAATAACGTTCGTATTGTGCATAGCCCGCAGAGGAATAAAACTGCGAGAAGCCCATCGTATAACCCCATTCCTTAGATGGGTAACGGGTAGCATCGCCCATGTCCTGCCAGACAGGATTACAGACGCGTGCAGCTCCCTCCGGCAGCCAGATCATCCCTTTTGACCATGGACGGCGCAGGCTCAATATGGGGGAACCCTCGTTTTTGTTTGGACCCCATGTTCCAAAATAGTGATTGGCACCACCCCAGTCATTATAGGCAGTCCAGGTACCCGTTGCGAACATGAGAAGAATGCGGCCCGAGCGGGTCTTCTGTGTGGGGCGCACAACGACAAAATGATGCTGGACGAAGCGTTCGCCATCCGGACGCATACATGTCGAGACAACGCGATAGAAACCGGAGCGAGCATCTTCCGGAACTTTCCAGCGATAGAGAACCGGCCAGTCGCAACCATCCATATAGGCGGTTTCCGATGTTTTGGTGAAGCTTCCGGGAAGGTCGAAAGCCTCGTCCATCATCTGTGGCTCATGGCTGTCCCGGTATATCTGGATGGACCATGTTTTGGCTGTGGTGGAGCCATGAAATTCGACCGTCTCGCCGGGATCGTAAGACATTTTTTCGGTATAGACGAAAACTTCGGGAAGGTTCGGGTCTTCACGTGGAAACTGATAGCGATAATCGGAGAGGAAATGCTCGTCCGCATAGCCTTTGCGGACCGCCCATGGCTTGATTGCATGCGGTCCCATCTCGGGAAAATTAAACTTGTCGCGGGGCATTTCGGACTTCCTCCTTCAATCACAAATTCTCTGATGGCTGTTCAGTACGAACGATCACTTGCGAGCTGGTCTTCGCCGGGATTTGCTTGTTCGTATTGCTGAAGGCGCTTCAAAAGTGCGGCGCCTCCTTCGATGAGGTCGAGTTGAACGGCGAGACGCAAGGCGTAACTATCGCGATTACTCAAAGCCGTGATGATGTTCTCGTGCTGGTGACGCCCCGGATAGGTTGGCTTTGCTGCGGGGTAAAGTTCGGATACGAGCGGGCCGACCCTGATCCAGAGGCTTTCAAGCACATCGATAAGATGCGCCATGCCGCTTTGCTTATAGAGCGCAAAATGGAAATCCGAGTTGATCTGCAAGGCTACTGCCCAATCCCCGGTGCGCTCAGCTTCGGTCAGCTCACAATGGATCGCCTCCAGCTTTGCGATGGTCTCGTCTGTGATATTCGTCAGTGCGTGTTCCGCAGCCAGTGGTTCAAGGACGAGCCGCATTGCGCGGATTTCCTTGTACTCAGCCAGGCTCAGACGCCGCACACGAATGTAGAAACGCGGCTTAATTTCAATCGCGCCTTCGCGTGACAATTGCATCAGCGCTTCGCGAACAGGCGTTTCCGACGTGCCCAATGACTGTGCCAGTTGGCGAACCTTGAACCGCTGATGTGGTTTGAATTGTGCGCGCAGCAGTCCTGATTTGAGCTGCTGGTACACAATGTCAGAAAGGTTGTCCCGGTCGTCGCTTGCCTGTTCGCTCACGCTTTGTCCTTATCTGGTGGAGATTGCCCTGAAGGCATCCTCCGTTCGGGACAAGGCATCGTCGATTACTGCATCCGTGTGCGCGCAGGAGATGAACATATTGTGCTTGTGGTGCAGATAGACGCCACGGTTTAAAGCTTCCCGACAGAAGCGAGCGCCAAGTTGCGCATCGGTGTCGCCGACGAACTGCACGAGAGGCATTGCGGCAGGTCCGGTTTGCAGAAGCTCAAATCCGTGAGCGCGGGCTTGTGCATCCAGTCCATTGCGCAGGCGTTCGCCCGCATGTTTCATGAGCGCAGGGCCATCAATCCGCTTTAGTTCCTTAATGGTCGCAACTGCGGCAGCCATGGATGCTCCCGCATACCAGAACGAGCCGGTCATGTAAGCCTGTCCCGCTGCTTCGCGAAAGCGGTTGGTGCCAGTAATGGCTGCAAGCGAATAACCATTGGCAATTGCTTTGGAATAGGCAGCCAGATCCGGCTCTACGCCGGTGCCACGCCAGCTTCCGCCAAGATCGATGCGGAAGCCACCACGAACGTCGTCGAGAATGAGTGCTGCACCCGCTGCATCGCACAATGCGCGCGCTGTCTTCGCAAATTCAGATGTCGGGAGTTCCTGGGGGATAGCAAGATCGTGCTTGAAAGCAGAAACAATGATTGCAGCCAGATCATCGCCGGCTTGTTTGGCTGCCGCTATCAGGCTTTCAACATCGTTATAAACATAGTGGATGAGATGCGCGCGATCTTCCGCCGTCACGCCAATTATCGATGGTGTGCACCATGGCACAGCGCCGTGATAAGCGCCTTTGGCAACCAGTACCTTGCGGCGCTTGGTGGCACCACGTGCAATGGTAACACAGTTGGTCGTGGCATCCGTTCCGTTCTTCTGAAGCAATGCCCAATCTGCATGTGGCACTGTCTCAACGAGCAGTTCTGCAAGTTCTACTGCATGGGCCGTCGGGCCGTTGAGGCAGTCGCCCGCCTGTATCTGGCTGAGCGCTGCAGCATCCACAAGCGCGTTGCGATGGCCCAGTATGATTGGCCCCCATGCACACATGAAATCGATATAGCTGCTGCCATTGACGTCTGTCACATGGGCACCTTCACCAGACGCAAAATACTGAGGGTAGCCCTCCGGGAGAGATGCGGCGCGTTGATGTCCCCACATGCCGTTGGGGATGACGCGTTCGGCGCGCTCGCGCAGCTCGGCGTCGAGATTTTGGGCGCTCAAGGTTTGGGCCGAAGTGGAATGCGCATGCATTGGTTGTCTCCCATTTGACGACGTTTTTACGCTCGTCACGTCGAATTATGATATATCAAAAATGATCCCGACAATGGCGATATGTCAAGATCGAATCCGCAAAGTGATACAAATATTATTATTGTAGCGTATTTTATGGATTTTTCCGCGAGAATGTCCGGGTTCTGTAATAGAAATCGAAGTTTTCCGAGAGAAAACAGCGGGAAGATTGCTGCTTGGCTGGTAAGTTTAATAAATTTGATATATCATTCTAGACAATGAAGTGGAATGCGGGTTAAGCTCAGCCAACAACAAAAACATCAGGGGAAAGCATGGCTAGCCATCAAAGCACGCCCGATTCCGGGCTGGGCATCAGCATTCAGGGTGTAAGGAAGACCTACGGAAGTTTCGCGGCTGTTGACGATCTCGATATGGAGATCGCGCCCGGTGAATTTCTTGCCTTGCTTGGGCCGTCTGGTTCCGGAAAATCGACAATCCTCATGATGCTGGCTGGATTTGAGCGTCCCGATAAGGGCCGTATCCTGTTCGGTAGCAACGACTATACGCGCGTTCCGCCGCATAAGCGTAATATTGGTATGGTGTTTCAGCATTACACGCTGTTCCCGAATATGACTGTGCTCGATAATGTGGCCTTTCCACTCAAAACGCGCGGTGTGCCGAAGGAAGAGCGGCATCGTATCGCTCGTGAGGCGCTTGCCCGTGTGCGGCTGGCAGACTTCGCCAATCGCAGTCCGAAACAACTCTCTGGTGGGCAGCAGCAGCGCGTCGCATTGGCCCGCGCCATTGTTTATTCGCCGCGTGTTCTTCTGATGGATGAGCCTTTGTCGGCGCTTGATAAAAACCTGCGCGAAGAAATGCAGATCGAGATCAAGCGCCTTCATGCCGAGTTGGGTATGACAATCGTGTTTGTGACCCATGATCAGGGCGAAGCACTCACCATGGCCGACCGGGTTGCGATCCTGCAAGGTGGTCATATCCAGCAAATCGCGGGGGCTCGCGAACTCTACAATCGCCCGTCAAATCTGTTTTCGGCGAGCTTCATCGGTGAGATGAACCTGATCCCTATCACATGGGATGGCGTGAATGCCCGCGCGGCAGACGGTACTGTGATTTCGATACCATCTGAAAACGTCATGGGAGCCAAATCAGGCGAAGCGCTGATGGCCGTTCGTCCGGAACGACTGATACCTGCGGAGCAGGGGCTGGAGATTACCGTGCGCGACGTCATCTATGCTGGCCCCGATACGGCTATTCTGGGTGCAATGGCCGATGGCACTGAGCTGCGTGCACGTTTGGCGAGCGCTGCCATTCCCGACATTGGTGCCGGGCAAAAACTGCGTTTAGGTTTTGCGCCTGAAGCCAGCCTCGTCTATTCCCGAGCGAGCTAAGCCGATGTTGAAAATGTTTTTCGAGCCGGACGGACGCAAGCTTTCGAAAGGCGGGATGCTTCTCCTGCTATTGCCCTTCTTCACACTCTTATTGTTCTTCTTTATTTATCCGCTGGTCAGCCTGCTGGCTCTGTCTGTTACGGAGCCATCGCTTTCGTTTGATAATTATCAGCGGGTCTTTTCCAATCCGGTCTATCTGAATGTGCTGGGGCGCACCGTATTGATCGCAGCGCTGGTCAGCGTGATCGCCTTGTTGATGGCCTATCCGATTGCTTGGCTTATGGCGCATTCGAGCGGACCCAAACTGATCTTTATAACGGCTTGTATTCTGTTGCCGTTCTGGTCGTCGGTACTGGTGCGAACGGCTGCATGGGCGGTGCTTTTACAGCGCAATGGATTGGTCAATCAGGGACTGCTCCAGCTTGGCCTCATCGATCAGCCGCTGAAGCTTCTTTACACGCAAACCGCTGTCCTGATTGCGATGACGCATGTACTGTTGCCATTCGTGGTGTTGCCGATCTATGGCGCCATTCGCAATGTGCCCCGCGATTATGCACGAGCCGCGGCAATTCTTGGTGCAGGCCCAATTCGGACCTTCTTTGAGGTGATTTTTCCGTTGACCCTGCCGGGTGTAATGGGCGGAATGATCCTCACCTTTCTGACTGCACTTGGATATTTCATTACGCCGTCCCTGCTTGGATCGCCCAAGGAGATGATGATCGCAACGTTGATTTCCCAGCAGCTTCGCGAAACGCTGGATTGGCCATTTGCAGCAGCCTTGGTCGGTATACTCACGCTTCTTGTTATGGCGGTTTCGCTGATCTTCGGTCGCGTATTCAAGTTCAACCGAATGATGGGAGGCAGCGCATGAACAGCCGCAATTTGCTCCTCAATGCCTATGTCTATCTGGTGCTTTGTTTTCTCGTGGTGCCGATCCTCATCATTTTGCCGATGGCTTTCAGTGAAACGGATTACATCACGTTTCCGCCACGAGGATTTACCTGGCAGTGGTTTGGAGCCTTCTTCCAGTCTGCGCAGTGGATGAGTGCCACCGCGTTCAGTGCCCGGATTGCGTTCTTCACGGCAATTTCAAGCGCTGTAATCGGCCTTTGCGCCAGTTATGCAATCGTGCGCGGGAAGGGTGCATTAGCGACGGTGTTCCAGACCTTGTTGATTGGGCCGATTGTCGTTCCGCATATTGCTTTGGCAATTGCGCTTTATCTGCTGTTTCAGAGCGTTGGACTGACTGAAACAACGGCTGGCTACGTCATCGCCCATACGATTATCGCTTTACCATTCAGCGTGTTCACCATTGTTGCAGCACTTTCGCAAGTTGATCCTGCCCTGGAAGACGCGGCAATGTGCTGTGGTGCCAATCGGTTCGCAGCGTTTCGCGCCGTCACCTTGCCGCTCATATGGCCAAATGTTCTATCAGGCGGGCTTTTTGCCTTTGTGATTTCGTTTGACGAGCCAGTTATCTCTTTCTTTCTCGCAGGTGTGCGGGACAAGACCCTGCCGCGCATGATGTTCGACGATATCGAGCAAAACCTGACGCCGATCATCCCCGCAATTGCTGTCATGCTTACGCTGCTCTCAATCGTAGTTCTGGTAGGTGCAGCCGGACTTCGGGCGCTTGCAATGCGCTCGCAACAGACCGTGTCAGAAGAATAAACAAAACAATAGATGTGAGGGAAACATGTTCAAGAAAACAACCAGACTTTTGATGTGTGCCGGATTGCTGCTTGCCAGTGGAGCGTTGGCCGCAAAGGCCGATAGCGTTGTCTATGCAACGACAGGCGGACAGATGCGGCTGACACTCGAAAAGGAATTTTACGGCCCGTTCAAGGAGGAGAGCGGCACCGATGTCGTGCCTTTTGACATAGAAGTGCCGGACCAGTGGGCGCGCGTTGAAGCCATGAAGCGCACCAACAAATATGAGTTTGATATCGTGACCGCGACAGGTCCTGATCTGGTCGATAAGGCTGATCTTCTATTGACGATTGATTGCTCCAAGTTGCCGAATGTTGAAGCCAAAGGCGTTGAAGGCTCTTGCAAGGAAAAGGGCGTTGCCAGAACGACCGGTGGCATGCTGCTTGCATATGACACGTCAGTTTACAAAGATAAGGTTCCTCAGACCTGGGCTGACTTCTGGGACGTGAACACCTTTCCTGGTCCGCGCGGATTGCCTGATACCGGCGATCGTGACTGGTGGTTGCCTGCAATTGCGCTGATCGCTGATGGCGTGCCGCGCGATAAAATCTTCCCGATGGATCTGGATCGCGCTTACAAAAAACTCGATGAAATAAAGCCGCATATCAGCGTCTGGTGGAAGACTGGCAATCAGGTGGCGCAGATCATGCGCGATCAGGAAGTTGCCATGACCATGTCTTATTCCGGCAGGGCCTTGAGCGCCATGAATGACGGTGCACCATTCAATGTAAGCTGGAACGATGCCGTAATGGATACGGGCTATTTCGCGATCCTCAAAGACGCGCCAAATCCAGAAGGCGCGCTGAAATTCATCAATTATTTCTATGGTCATGCCGAGGGGCATCCGGCGTTCATCAAAACAGCAAATTATGCGACGCATTCAAAGGAAGGCGTGGCTTTGTTGCCTGAGGCCGAACAGAAGAATTACGCGACGTCACCAGATAACTATAAATTGCTGCTCGTGCCGGATTTCAAGTGGATTGGCGAGAACCGCAGCATGTTGCGTGAGCGCTGGCAGAACTGGCTTGCTGAATAAGCAAGGCTACAGGCAATCTCAGGCCGGCGCCGTTATGGCGTCGGCTTTTGTTTGGATTAATCGGTATAGGCTGAAGATTTCAGATGCCGGATGAGGGCCGCCCCGCCCTCAAGAAGATCCATGCGGATTGCCATGCGCAAGGCATAAGAGTCGCGGTCGCGCAGTGCTGCCAGAACGACTTCATGCTGGTGCTGACCGGCATAGGTCGGCATTGCGTGCGGGTAAAGCTCCGAAAGGATCGGACCGATGCGCATCCAGAGCGCTTCGAGCACGTCTATCAGATGCTTCATGCCTGACCGGCGATAGATGATAAAATGGAAATCGAAGTTAGTCTGCAAAGCCTCTGGCCAGTCGCCACTTTGTTCTGCGGCAATCAAACGGCGATGAAGGTCCTCTAGCTGGATGATGTCATCCTCAGTGATATGCGGTAGCGCGCGCTCGGCAGCCATGGGTTCGAGTTCAAGGCGCATCGCGCGAATTTCTTCGTACTCGTCGGCCGAAAGCTTGCGCACGCGGATATAATAGCGCGGCTTGATCTCGATTGCGCCTTCACGGGAGAGCTGGATAAGCGCCTCACGAACCGGCGTTTCCGATGTTCCCAATGAACGCGCCAGATCACGAACCTTCAGCCGCTGCAAAGGCAGCAGCTGCGCCTGCATCAGTTGGGATTTGAGCGTGTTGTAAACGGTGTTCGATAGAACATCACCAGATTCTGCCTGAGCTTCTTCCGCTATTACGTCATCGGTCTCAGACAAGTTGCCATCCGGTTCATTTACAAAGTTCATCAATCAGCTCCAATCGCTGGATGCATGGTTGTCCAGCAGTCGAATATATCAATTCGGCGTCACTACTCAAATGCCCATATGTTTGCAGGCCAGAACCATTTGTGCATCCAACATTGGCACACCATTGATGATCCTGCATCCTTTTGCCTGAGCCAGTTGCAACAGGCGCGTCATAGGCGGATTGACGATGATATCCGATACAATCATGTCTGGTGAAACATCCAAGAGATCAATTGGAAGTTCGTCGTCATCGGCCATGCCGAGCGAGGTTGTGTTGACGATCAGGTTGAATTGTCTACCGTGATCCGGTCCACTTTGAACTGTGCAGTCGGGATAGGCGGATTGTATATCTTCGATGAGTGCTGCGGCTTTGGCCTGATTGCGATTGGTGACCCATAGAGACCGCACACCTGCCTTGGCCAGAGCAAAACCCACGGCACGCCCGGCACCACCGGCACCCAGCATTAATACGGACCTATCTTTAGGGTCGATATTGTTGTTGCGCAGTCCTTCGATAAAGCCGGGACCGTCAATATTGTCCCCAACAAGACGCCCGCCTTCTTCACGTCGAACAAAATTGACAGCGCCGATTTCCTGCGCGGCATCAGTCACTTCGTCGAGAAGGGGAATGATTGCGATCTTGTGCGGAATAGTCACTCCGAACCCACTCACATTCCCGAGTTTGCGGATTGCATCAATGATCTGCGCAAGGTCATCTGGATGGACATGCAGCGGCACTGCCGCAGCATTTTTGCCAGTTTTGCTGAAATAGGCGTTGAAGACATGGCTGGCCCGGACGTGACCGACCGGATGTGCCAGGATGAAGAGAATTTTGCTTTTTCCAGTGACTTCCATGGTTCAGGCCCTCGTCATTTCGCGCGCGATAATGATCCGCTGAATTTGCGAAGTGCCCTCATAAAGACGGAAGAGCCGCACATCACGATAGAAGTGCTCAACCGCATAATCCTGCATATAACCGGACCCGCCGTGTATCTGGACAGCGTGGTCAGCAACGCGCCCCACCATTTCCGAACAATAAAGCTTGCAGCTTGCAGCTTTTCGGATGATGGCCGGGTCTTGATCGTCGAAAGCCCGAGCGGCATCAAGCACCATGCAGCGTGCCGCATAAGCCTCCGTACTCATGTCCGCGAGCATAGCCTGTATCATCTGATGCTCGGCGATAGGCTTGCCGAACTGAACACGACTTTTGGCAAAACCGACTGCCTCATCAATTAAACGCTCCGCCATGCCCGTGCATACGGACGATATGTGAAGTCTTCCGCGATTGAGCACTTTCATTGCCGTTTTGAAGCCGCGGCCTTCAATTCCGCCGATGATATTTTCTGCGGGTACCCGAACATTCTCCAGATAAACGTCACAGGTTTGAGTACCGCGTTGCCCCATCTTGTGATCGGCTTTTCCAACGCTCAGACCGGGCGAGTTGCGGTCAACCAGAAAGGCCGTGACGCCGGAAGGTCCAGCTTCGCCCGTTCGTGCCATGAGAGTGAAAACGCCAGCAATCGGCGCATTGGTTATGAAGCGCTTCACGCCATTGAGAATGTAATCATCGCCGTCCCTTACAGCCGTGGTTTTAACAGCGCCTGCATCGGAACCAACATCGGGTTCCGTCAAAGCAAAGGAGCCAATAATCTCGCCGCTCGCAAGCTTGGGTAGCCAGTACTTTTTCTGGTCGTCGGTTCCGTCAACGATGATCCCCTGCGATCCGATGCCATTGTTGGTTCCGATGACAGAGCGGAATGCCGGCGAGGTATAGCCGAGCTCAAATCCGACGAGGACTTCTTCCTCCATCGTCAAGCCGAGCCCATCATATTCTTCGGGGATTGACAGACCGAACAGGCCCATTGCACGCATGTCATTGATGACATCATCCGGGATGCTGTTTGTCTCTTCCACCTGTTTTTCGGCAGGCATCAGTCGCTCACGAACGAAGCGTCTGATCGCATTTGTGAGTGATTGGAAGGTCTCCGGATCGCGGATCATAAGTTGCCCCTTCACGCGTGATTTCAACAAAGATGAAACACGTCGCGTTTTGCAGAAATATCCTATTGCTAAGGGAATGTTTCATAGATTAAAGTTCGAAACAATATAAAATGAAATTAAATTCCATTTGCTGTTTTGGCTGTGACTGGAGTTGATTGAGGGGAAGTTGGGGAGAGGATGACCGAGCTTACCGATGTCGTGATTGAGAGCCGTCCGGCGACTGGTGTGACCTTACTGGAAATCAATCGTCCAGAAGCACTCAACGCTCTGAATATGGATATCCGTCAAAAGCTTGCAGAAGCCGTTGACCGACTTGCAGCTGATCGCGAAACGCGGGTTATCGTCATTTCAGGCAGAGGCGGAAATTTCGCCGCTGGGTCAGACGTGAAAGTATTCGCGCAGACCGGTGCGGGAGAAATCCTGGCGCAGCGGCTTCACCGTTACTGGGAAAGTCTCGCCCGTTGCCCGAAGCCTGTGATTGCTGCCGTTGAAGGTTACGCGCTGGGTGGTGGATGCGAGCTTGCGATGCACGCCGATATTATTGTTGCATCGCGGACTGCGAATTTCGGTCAGCCAGAAATCAAGCTGGGGCTTATGCCGGGCGCTGGTGGCACACAACGGCTTTTGCGAGCAATTGGTAAATACAAGACCATGTTACTCACCCTGACTGGCGAAATGTTGTCGGCAGTGGATGCAGAAAGATATGGTCTTGTCAGTCGGTTGACGGATGAGGGGCAGGCGCTGGAGGAAGCTCTGAAGCTCGCCGGGAAAATAGCGCTGATGCCGCCGCTTGCCGCAGAGCAGATTAAAGAAGCGGTCATGCATGGTGAGGATGCACCTCTGGAAACCGCTTTAAGACTGGAGCGCAAGGCGTTTCAGCTGCTGTTTGATACTGAAGACAAGCGCGAAGGCATTGATGCCTTCTTGTCCAAGCGTAAGCCTGAGTTCAAGGGGCGTTGAGATGGAGATGATGTCGCAGCGTTTTGGCCCCATCAATGTGGTCGGTATCGTTGGTGCCGGGATAATGGGTACTGGCATTGCCGAAGCAATGGCTGCTGCTGATCTTAAAGTTTATCTGTTCGACCAGCTTCCCGGCAAAGCTGAAGCTGCGAAACAGGAGCTTTCAAAGCGTCTGTATAGCCGGGTTGAGCGCGGAAAAATCGAAGCGAGCAAAGCTGCTGGCATTCTGGATCTGATTGTCTCTATCGATGCCTTCAACGATTTGGCTTCGACCGATCTGGTCATCGAAGCCATCGTCGAAGATCTCGCGGTGAAGCGCGAACTGATCGCATCACTGGAAGCACATCTATCGCCGCAGACGATTATTGCAACAAACACATCGTCTTTGTCCGTCACCGCAATTGCTGGGAAAGCTGAAAATCCACAGCGAATAGCCGGGTTTCATTTTTTTAATCCCGTTCCGCTGATGCGGGTTGTGGAAGTGATCAAGGGTGCTCTGACAGATGATGCGGTCCTTGAGTGTCTGAAAGAACTGGCGGATCGGATAGGCCATCGACCCGTAATGGCCGCCGATACACCGGGGTTCATCGTCAATCATGCGGGCCGCGCCTATGGCACTGAAGCACTTGCGATGATCCGCGAAAATATTGCCGATTTCACGACGATCGACGCTATTCTGCGTGATGCCGCAGGCTTCCGTATGGGGCCTTTCGAGCTTCTCGACCTGACAGGCCTTGATGTGTCTCATCCGGTCATGGAAGCGATTTACGGTCAGTATTATCAGGAGCCGCGTTATCGCCCGTCGGTGCTGACGCGCCAACGGCTCGATGCTGGCCTGCTTGGGCGTAAGAGTGGTCGGGGCTTTTATGATTATTCTGACGATTCAAAGCCTGTTGCGGCGAACAATACACAAGGTAGCCTGCCGAAATCTGTGACAATTATCGGAGATACACCCGAAAAAGCGCTGCATAAAGTTGCCGGGCTGGCGGGCGTTCAAATCAGTGATGATGCGAGTTCCAGTGCACTCGTTCTGATTGGTTTGATTGGTGATGATCTGACCTCGACAATCGTCCGCGAAGGCCTCGACGCTGCCAATGTCATTGGGTTTGATCCGCTATTCGGTATCGATAAGCATCGGACGCTGGTCGCTTCGCCGGGAGCGCGTGATGATACACGAGTGCAGGCTGTGGCTCTTGCGCAATCCGATGGTGTCAAAGCTTCGCTCGTCGAAGACACATGCGGAACGGTTTGCCAGCGCGTGTTGGCGATGATCGTGAATATTGCGGCCGACATCGTTCATCAGAACATTGCATCAGCAGATGATCTTGATGCTGCGGTGCGGCTGGGGCTCGGTTATCCGTATGGACCACTCGAATGGGGTGACAGGATCGGTGCGGATATGATTGTCCGTGTTCTCGATCGCATTCATGAAAGAACCGGTGACCCGCGATATCGCGCCAGCCTATGGTTGCGCCGCAGGGCCGAACTGAAACTGCCATTGGCAGAATACAATTAGGGAACCTTATCATGGCCGAAAAAATTGACCTGAAACCGTCTGCGCCCTGGTATCGGCTCAATGTCACGGAAGATGACTGGCGCGCTGCAAAAGCCGGTGATCTGCTGAAATGGTATAGCCAGATGAAGCTCATCCGGCGCTTTGAAGAAAAAATACTCGACTTTGAAAAAGCTGGACTTGTTCACGGGCCAGCTCATGCCAGTATCGGTCAGGAAGCCGCTGCAGTTGGCGCCATGTCGATGCTTGGCTCAGACGATCAGATCAATGGCACCCATCGTGCGCATCATCAGGTCCTCACAAAGCTGATCAACGCACAGACGCCATCAGATTTCGATATTCTTCAATCTGATTTTACCGACGACATGAATGATGCCGTCTATCGCCTGATGGCTGAGATCATGGGGCTTAATCCCGGATATTGCGGTGGGCGTGGCGGGTCCATGCATATGCGTGATGCAGCCTCGGGTATTGCAGGAACGAGCGCTATTGTTGGCGGCAATATTCCGCATGCCGCCGGTTATGCGCTTGCTGACAAGCTTCTTGGCAGAAAAGGCATATCGGTCGCTTTCTTCGGCGATGGTGCTTCGCTGCAAGGTGCCACTTATGAAGCGATGAATATCGCAGCACTTTACCGGTTGCCGGTCATTTTCTACGTCGAGAATAATCTCTACGCCGTGTCCACCCACATTCAGGATGCCACCCGCGAAACACGTATCGCATCGCGCGGTCCGATGCTCGGTTTTGCAGGCATTGAGTGCGACGGGATGGATGTTGTCGCCGTTCATCAGGCCATGCGCGATGCCTGCCGCATCATCGAAGAAGACGGCGGCCCTGTCGTCATCGAAGCGCAATGCTATCGTTATCTTCATCAGAGCGGCAGCAAGGCTGGCAGCGATTTCGGCTATCGCACGGGTGACGAAGAGGAAGAGTGGAAGCGTCGCGATCCGATTGCGCAGGCAGAGCGATGGTTAAAGGAACTCGGTATTGCAGGCGATGCCGAACTTGCCCAGATCGATGAAAAAGTCAGCGCTGCGGTGCAGGTTGCTGGCGGACGCCTGACAGAAGCTGCACCCGGCAGCAATGTGTTGCGTATCCCAGAGGCTTTATGGCCATCGCCGGAGAGCGTCGATGAAGGCATCCTTGGAGATGGCAAAGAATTTTCGGACGCCCGTTTTCGTGAAATAGAAGACTACTCCCCAGACGAGCTGGAAAAGGTACGTTTTGCGGCTGCCGCGTCTGATGCCCTTGGCCGGGCGATGGAGAAAGATCCCACAATTATCGTCATGGGCGAGGATGTTCATCGCTTTGCCGGTGGTGTGAGCGGTTTCACCAAGAACGCACTTGAACAGTTTCCCGGTAGAGTTCTGGCGATGCCGATTGCTGAAAATGGCTTTACGGGTGTCGCGTTGGGGGCAGCATTGCGCGGGCTGCGGCCTGTCGTAGAAATCATGTTTGGTGACTTCTGCTTCGTTGCAGCCGACCAGATCGCAAACGGCATCTCAAAAGTCCGGCACATGTTCGGTGATGGCTTTCCGGTGCCGATTGTCCTGCGCGTTCGTGTGTCGCCACACACCGGCTACGGTTCGCAGCATTCGGGCGATCCATCGGCTTTGTTTGCCATGTTCCCGGGTTGGCGCGTCGTGTCACCAACCAATTCCTTTGACTATGTCGGGCTGATGAACAGCGCACTAAAGTCTAACGATCCTGTGGCCATCATCGAACATGTCGAGTTTTACCAGCGCGAGAGCCTCCTACCCAAGGATGATCGCGATTATTGCATTCCCCTTGGAAAGGCGCGGATCGTCAGATCAGGTTCGGCATGTACCGTGCTTGCCACTTCGGTAATGGTGCAGGCCTCGGTTAAAGCTGCAGATGAATCCGGTATTGATGCCGAGATTATCGACATGCGCAGCCTCGATATGACCGGCATCGACTGGGAGCTTATTGGCCAATCTATTGCGAAAACCAATCGCGTGGTGATTACCGAGCAGGTGGCGAGCGGGTTGTCTTTGGGACGGCATTGGGCCGCAGAAATCCAGCGGCGCTTCTTCAACGATCTTGATCACGAAATTCTTCATGTGACGGGCAGTCTGTCGTCGCCTGTGGTTTCACTGGTCTTGAATAAGGCGGCTCTCGGGTCGGCGGAAAAGGTTCGGGCGGCGCTGGAGCAGATCACGCGTACCGCCTGATGGATTGATCATAAAAAGAGAAAAATGAGGAACAAAATGAAAAATGGGAAAACGGGACTTAATCGCCTTCTAACTGTGAATTTCAAAAGCCTGATGATGGCAGCAACGCTATTGACTGCTGTACCGGCGGCCTATGCGCAAAATGCGGATTCATTGGTGATCGCGCGTAATATGGACATTAACTCGCTCGATCCGCACAGGACCTTCTGCGACACATGCCAGATTTACGATTCGGCAGTCTATGAAGGTCTGTTGTCGCTGGACAAGGACAATAAGGTTATTCCTGTTCTTGCCGAAAGCTATGCAGCAAATGGTGATCAGACCGAGTTTACCTTCAAGATCAATGCGAAGGCCGTATTTTCTGATGGTTCGAAAGTTGAAGCCAAGGACGTCAAATGGTCGTGGGAACGCCTGAAGAATGTTAAGGGCAGCCCGTCGTTTCTCGCCGATACAATCGACTCCATAGAAACGCCTGATGAAGCAACGGTTGTTGTAAAGACGAAGGCACCCAACTCGGAATTCTTCAATGTGGTGGCTTCGCCGTATTTCGGTATCGTAAACAGCAAGGTTGCGACCGCAGAAGCGAAGGCTGTCAACGGTGCGGATGCTGCCGAAAAGGATAATGCTGAGGCCTGGTTCCTGGCCAATTCGGCCGGTAGTGGGCCATTCGTTCTGGCTGCGTATGAACCCAATTCCGAACTTCGTCTGAAGCGAAACGAGAAGTATTGGCGCGAAGCTCCGAAGGTTGCGGAGGTCGTGATACGTCAGGTGAAGGATGCGGTTGCACAGGCGCAGATGCTTGAAAATGGCTCTGCTGATATCGCAATGCAGATCGATCCCGAAACTGCCAAGACGATCCGCAATCCAGATGTGAAGATCGACTCCATTCACTCCTATAACTTTATTTACATCGCGCTCTCACCGGGTGCGAAGTCGAATGAAGTGCCGCTGACACCTGAAGTGCGCGAGGCAATTTCCACGGCGATTGATCGGGAAACATTGCTCGATTTCATGTTGGGTGACAAAGGCCAGTTGATTGGCGCAGCAATTCCGATCGGCTTTCCGGGTGGCGCGGACCACAAAATCCCTGAATACAATCCAGACAAGGCCAAGGAACTGCTTGCGAAGGCAGGACATCCTGATGGCTTCAAGCTTGAAGCAACCTATCCGAACCTCAATGTTTATGGTGTGGATTTCACGCAGATGATGCAGAAAATCCAGCAGGATCTGTCGAAGGTTAATATCAAGGTTGAATTGCAGCCGGTTTCTTTCGCCACCTGGCGTGAAAAGGTGAATGGAGACGGTACACCACTGACAGTGGTTTACTATGCACCTGATTTCTACGGCACATCGCAATATGTCGATGCTTTCGGTCTGGCTAAAGGCAGTCTGTGGGCCAAGCGCGCTGGTGAGGCACGCGATCCGTCATTCGTAATTGGCGACATCCAGCAGGTCATGGCCGATGCTCTTAAAGCGCCTGCCGATGAGGCGGGTAAGGTCTGGTTTAAGGCTGGTGAGAAAATGGCCGCTGCCAATGTCATCATTCCGATGCTGAGCCCGGATGTCATTCTGGCTTACAACAGCAAAGTGAACGGTGTTCGCTATTCTGCCTGCTGCAACTTGCCATTGGCTGAAATTTCACTCGCCAAGTAAGCTGATTACCTGAAACAGAAAAGGCCGGAGAACATTCTCCGGCCTTTTTCATTTTATGCCGATTTTATCAGCGAACCGAACTTGCAAGTTCGCTGAGGATGCGCAGCGACAGGCTGCGTTTTTCAAGATGAGGCATGTGCCCACACGCTTCAAATGCATGGAGAGCGACATTATCGGGTAGATTGCGGCTATGTTTGAAAGGCAGGATGCGATCCTGTTTTCCGAAGATCACGCGGACTGGTATCTCCAGCGAGGCAAGATCGTCTGTGATCGAAATTGTCTGCGTTCCATCGGCAAAAAAGCGCTTTGCAAAGGCTGCCATAGCGTCGCTCAGGTGCTGATTCTGTCGCTGTTGCACGACAGCAGAAATGAACGTTTCTGAGATAACGTCTTTTGCATGAACCAGCTCATGCAGCCATGGGGTGACGCTCTCTCTCGATTTGGCGTGCACGAAGTTCTCGACAAATCCCACGTTAATTTCAGGACCAAGACCTCCGGGTGCAAACAGCCCCAGAGCGCGTATGTCGATATTGCCCCGGGTTGCCAGCCTTGCGCTGACGGCTGCGCCAAAGGAGTGTCCCACCATAATGGTTTCCGCGAGATTGAGCTGCCTGATGGTGGCTTCCACGAGGGCGGCTACTGCATCAAGGTCTGCAACCGCATCCAGTGGGGATGCTCCATGTGAGGGCAGATCGATGGCGAGCAAAGGTTGCTGCCATTGGCTTCCGGCGAAAAGTCCGCGCCAGTTGTTATGATCGGACGCGAAGCCGTGCAGAAGAACCAGCGGTATGCCTTCGCCCTTGCGCAACCAGACGGCGTTCAGGACTGTCTCGCCCGGAGAAAGGCTCTGTTTGCCGCTATTTTGCCGTGGCAGAACATTGCCAGTCTCCATCGCAGCAATGATATCTTTCTTTTGTATGCGCCCGCTCGGACCACTGCCATTGATCTGTGAAAGATCAATTCCGGCATCACCAGCGAGGCGTTTTGCAAGTGGTGTTGCAACGGCTCTGCCGGTCTGTGTGGTGTTTGAACGGATATCCGGTGCCGACAGCGCTGAAACTTCATTTGTTTGAGCGATTTGTTTGGCAGTGGTTTCCGAGGCGGGTTTTGGTGAGGCGACGGACATAGCTTCGCCTTGTAAGAACAAGCTGGCAACACTCTGGCCAACGTCTATCTCATCGGAGGTCGACATCATGAGAATCTTCAGCGTTCCGTCGTGTGGGGCATCGACTTCCACGACCGTTTTATCGTTGTCGATTTCAAACAGCAGCTGCCCTTGTCGGACAGCGTCACCGTCCTTTACATGCCAGCGTGAGATTGTGCCGGAATTGGTTTCCAGACTGACTTTTGGATATAGAATATCGGTGGCCATGATATTTCCTGCAACAATCTGCTACGTCGCCGCTGGCGATGTTTAGGGTAAGGAAGTGTGTGAAAGCGCGTTTGTCTTGCCGATCAGCCGGTCTTGCAGCTCAAGGGTCAGCTGTTTGAGCGCTGGTCCGATTTCGGCATAGCAAACATCGCGTGGTGCAATGTCGGTTATGCCGCCGCAGGTGATCGCAACGAGCTGGGTGCCATCTGTCGGTCGAAACGGAATTCCAACAGCATTGATATAGCTGTACCAGTCGCCGCATGAGGCGACGAAGCCATCCTTTGCAAAGTCCTCAAGCGCTTGATTTGTCAGGCGGTGGATTTTCTCAGCATGTTCTGGTTCAGCAGCGATCATTTGCTCGAGAAGAATGTCGCGTTGCCCTTCTTCCATGCCGACATAATAGGAAAGCCCCATGGCCGTACGCCAGATCGGCAATCTTGAGCCTACATTCAGGCGCAGCGAGACTGGGTTTTCGGAACGGGCATTGGCGATATAGACCATTTCGCGCTGCTCACGCAGGCCCATGGCAACAGCAACCCCCGTTTTTTCCGCAAGCCTTCGCATCAGTGGCATGGCCATATAGACAACAGCGTTCGAGCTCAGTCCCGAATAACCAAGCGAAATTGTTGCAGGGCCGATGCTGTAGCGTCCCAGATTATCGTCATAATTGAGGTAGCCGAGATTGACGAGTGTCAGCGTCAAACGCGAAATAGTAGCCTTCGGCAGTCCTGTACGGTCAATAAGCTCCTGATTTCCAAGAGAAATATCATTGGGGGTGAAGCTGCGCAAAATCTCCAGCCCTCGAACGAGGGCACTGGAAACCTGAGCGCTGTCTTTATCGAGGTCCACTGAACTGTGCTTCGCTCTTTTCTTCACGTTGTCTCCTGGACGATGTTGTCGATTTCAGTTTGCAGGATTGCCGTTCCAGAAAATGAAATTTAATTTCATTTATATTGACGGCGTCAAATTTGCTTGTCAATACTATGCGCAAGGACGCACAAAAACTGCGCCAGATTTCCAGAATGGGAACCGTGCATGTCAAATTATCTCTTTAAGCGCCTAATTGCGATGCCATTTCTAATTCTGGGCATCGTCACTATGGCGTTTGCGCTCACCACGATAACCAAAGGCGATCCGCTTACATCGATTGTGGCGGAGCAGCAGATGAATAATCCAGAGGTTGTGGCCGCTGCGAAAGCGAAGTGGGGGCTCGATCGGAGCCTTCCCGAGCGCTACGTCATCTATCTGAAAAACCTTGTGACCGGGGATATGGGAACGTCTTTCGTGACGAAGCGCCCTGTCAGTACGGATCTCATGGCGCGTTTACCCGCCACGATGGAACTGGTTTTGTCAGCAATGGCTATAGGCTCTGTCGTCGGCATCCTGTTGGGGATTCTGGCGGCATATTATCGCGACAGCGCTGTTGATCATGTGGCGCGTCTCTTTGCACTATTGGGTTCGTCGCTACCTGTTTTCTGGTTGGGTCTCGCTGTTCTGTTTATCTTTTCAGTGAAGTTTGAGCTGCTACCCGGACCAGGTCGGCTTGATCCCCGTATGGCACCACCTGTCGCTCTGACCGGTTTCATGACCATCGATAGTCTGCTTGCAGGAAATTTTGCAGCATTCAAAAATGCAGTCGCTCATCTCATTCTTCCAGCAACTGTGCTGGGCTGGACGGTTGCTGGCACGATCTCACGTCTGGTACGCGCCAATATGCTTGATGTGATCGGGCGGGAATTCATTCTGACTGCACGCGCGAAGGGCGCTGGTGAATTCCGGGTCGTGTTCCGCCATGCTCTTCGCAACATTCTTGTGCCGGTTCTTACGGTCATCAGCTACTCGTTTGCTTATCTGATTACGGGTGCTGTGCTGACCGAAACAATCTTTGCCTGGCCGGGAATGGGGTCCTATGCGGTTGAAGCAGCCCGGTCGCTCGACTTCCCGGCAATCATCGGTGTGACCATCGTTGGCGGCGTTATGTTCCTTGTGACGAACCTTCTGACCGACGTCGCCTATGTTCTCGCAAATCCACGCGTTCGACTGGGATAGGGGGAACAAATGGTTGCAACTGTAAACGCCGCACCGCGCCACTTCAGAATACCGCGCTGGCTTACCTTGCCGGTCGCCATCGGGATCGTGGTTGTTGGCTTCTGGATTCTCGCGACATTTTTTGCGCCTTACATGACGCCGTATGATCCGCTGGATATGGTAGGACGTCGTCTGCAAGCGCCGAGCTGGTCACACTGGTTTGGTACAGATGCTCTTGGGCGCGATGTGCTGACGCGAACGCTTTATGGAGCAAAGCACTCACTGCCAATCGCTCTTGTGGTGGTGGCGAGTGCCGTCATTATCGGCGCATTTGCGGGTGCGATCTCCGGTTATAAGGGGGGGGTGATCGGCTCTGCAATCATGCGGTTGGTCGATATCACACTATCTTTTCCACCGATGCTGTTGGCCATGGCAGTTGCCGCTTCGCTCGGACCCGGTCTCGAAAACGCTGCCATTGCAATGGTTATTGTTTGGTGGCCTGTTTATGCACGGCTGATGCGCGCTCAGGTGCTGGAAGTGCGTGAACGTGAGCATGTGGAAGCGGCTATTGCATCGGGCGCAAGCAGCACGCGTGTTCTCATGAAGCATATTCTGCCGCTTTGCTGGACCCCCATATTGATCAGCGCCACGATGGATCTTGGCCAGGTCATTCTGCTCGCAGCCTCACTCAGCTTTATCGGGCTGGGTGCAACGCCACCGACGCCGGAATGGGGCTCGATGATCGCGGAAGGTGCCGTCTATTTCTACAATTGGTGGATCGCCATGGGTCCGGGAATTGCCATCCTGACAATCGTTCTGGGGTTCAATTTCATCGGCGATGGTCTTCGTGACTATTTCGACCCGCGTTCGAAGTGATTGGAGAGCAAAATGACAAATCCAAATGAGAGCGCCAGTCTGTTTCGGGTTGAAAATTTGCGCGTCGGCTTTGGCCGTGACGGTACAGTGCTTGATGCCGTCAGAGGCATCAATCTCGAATTGAAACGACGCGAGGTTTTGGGAATTGTCGGCGAATCCGGTTCCGGAAAATCCATCGGGATGCTGGCTTCTATCGGACTAAATCCACCAAATTCAAAAGTGACGGGCTCGGTCACTTTTCTGGGTGAAGAGCTGGTCGGCAAATCGCGCAGAGAAATGCGAAGCCTGCGCGGTTCGAAAATTGCCATGATTTTTCAGGACCCGCTCTCGTCGCTTAATCCGGTGATGAAGATCGGAGATCAGCTGATTGAAGCATTGCAGCTTCATCAACGAAAACTGAGCCGTAAGGCTGCAATGGCGCGCGCTATCGAGTTGCTCGAGCTTGTTTCCATCCCGCAACCGGATCAGCGGGTAAAGCAGTATCCGCATGAGTTTTCGGGCGGGATGCGGCAGCGTGTCATGATTGCCATGGCAGTTGCCAATGACCCCGACCTGCTGATTGCCGACGAGCCGACAACTGCGCTCGACGTGACTGTGCAGGCACAGATTATGGCGGTCCTGCGTGAGCTGCAAAACAAGCTGGGTCTGGGGTTAATTCTCATCACGCACGACTTGGGTGTGCTTGCGGGTCATGCCGACCGCGTTGCGGTGGTCTATGCGGGCGAAGTGGTTGAAGAAGCCGATGTTTTCGAACTTTTCGATAATCCCCGCCATCCCTATACGCGCGGATTGATTGCTTCGATCCCGACGCTCAGCGACAGCGGTGGCAAGCTTTATTCCATTGAAGGGGCGCCACCTGTTTTGGGTGCGTTTCCAACCGGCTGCGCCTTTCATCCGCGTTGCGCTCATGCGCAGGATATCTGCAAAACAACACCACCCGCATACCAGCATTTCGGACGTCACATATCGGCATGCTACTTTGCTGACAGCCTGCCTGCATATCAACGCAAGGCCGATATGCCGGTCACGAAAGAGGCCGCACTATGAACCCTGATTTTTCATCACAGACGGCAACTCCATCCTTATCCGATGCAGCTCTTTCGGTTCGTAATCTTCGAAAGTCATTTCCGATCAAAGGTGGAACGGTCTTTCAGCGTGACATTGCCGAGGTGAAAGCGGTCGACGATATTTCGTTTGATCTGGCGAAGGGCGAAACCCTTGGTTTGGTCGGGGAATCTGGTTGTGGAAAATCCACACTGGGGCGCTGTCTGCTGCGCCTGATTGAGCCGAGCAGCGGTGAGGTTCTGTTTCAGGGACAAAACGTGGCGCAGTTTTCGCCAAAAGAAATGCGTGCGGCGCGCAAGCATCTGCAATTTGTGTTTCAGGACCCGTTTGCTTCACTCCATCCGCGTATGCGGATCGAGGAAAGCATCGCTGAACCTCTGCGTATCAGCGATTTGTCACAGCAGCAGCGCAAAGAACGTGTGCAGGAGATGTTGCGGCTGGTCAGGCTTAACCCCGAGCACGGCAAGCGGTATCCGCACGAGCTTTCCGGTGGTCAGCGTCAACGTGTCGTGATTGCGCGAGCCTTAGCACTTAATCCGCAGGTCATGGTGCTTGATGAGCCGGTTTCGGCGCTCGATGTGTCCGTGCAGGCTGGCGTTCTGAACCTTCTTCAGGAAATTCAGGCCGAGTTTGGGACTTCATATATTTTCATTGCCCATGACCTGTCGGTTGTCCGGCATATCTCGCACACGGTCGCGGTCATGTATCTTGGACGTATCGTTGAAAAAGCCCCGGCCAGCGAACTCTATAGCCGCCCGCTTCATCCCTATACGCAGGCTTTGATGTCGGCGGTGCCGCTGGCTGACCCGGTTATTGAGCGAAAACGACAGCAAATTCTCCTGAAAGGCGATGTGCCAAGCCCGATCAATCCGCCGTCTGGTTGTCCGTTCCGTACGCGCTGTTTCAGGGCTGAAGCGATCTGTGCAGAGATCAGACCGGAGCTTGAGATGCAGGGAAATGGCCATGGTGTGGCCTGCCACTTTCCGCAGGAATGGCGATCATAACAGTAATTCCGCCAATGAATTTTGGCTATCGGCTCCCGCCATTTGCGGGGTTGTTTGAGAAGGACGTGACCTTGACAATAATGAATGAACTGAAGGTTCCGGCTCAGGGCGATAGTAACGCTGCCCTGCCATTGGCTGGAATAAAAGTTCTCGATCTCTCTCGCGTTCTTGCCGGTCCCTGGGCCACGATGAGCCTCGCTGATCTGGGCGCCGAGGTCTGGAAGATCGAGAATATTCAGGGTGGTGACGACACGCGTGCATGGTCCGTTCCCAATTATAAGGGGGCTAGCACTTATTTTCTCTGCGCGAACCGCGGTAAGAAAAGCCTGGCGCTCGATTTAAAATCACCTGAAGGCCTGAAAATTATTTACGAGTTGGCAAAACAGGCTGACGTCGTCGTCGAAAATTTTCGCGCCGGAACCGTCGAGCGCCTCAAGATCGATTACGATACTCTGAAGGCGCTTAACCCTGCGCTCATCTACTGCTCCATTTCCGGCTATGGTCAGACTGGACCTGAAGCTCAGCGCCCGGGTTATGATTTTGTGGTTCAGGCTGAAAGTGGCTTGATGTCGATAACCGGACAAACCGACGGTGAACCGATGCGTATTGGTGTCGCCATGACGGATATTGTTGCCGGGATGGTCGGTACACAATCCATTCTTGCGGCACTTTATCAGCGCAAAACCACTGGTGTCGGGCAGTTTGTCGATATTTCCTTGTTTGAATGCGCGCTGAATACGCTCATCAATATCGGCAGCGCGCACCTGAATGGCGGTCACGTACCCAAGCGCTTTGGCAACGCGCATCCCACGGTCGTTCCCTATCAGATTTTTGAATGTTCAGATGGTGCTTTTGCGCTTGCGGTTGGCAATGATCGCCAGTTCGCTATCCTTTGCGAAAAGATCATCGATCTGCCTGAACTTGCAGCAGATGAACGCTTCAAGACAGCAAGCGGTCGCGCCTTAAATCGGGTCGATCTGATCCCGCCTATGGCAAAACGCTTCTCCACCAATACCCGCGAATTCTGGATGGCTGAGTGCCTGCGAGCGGGTGTTCCCGCCGGCCAGGTGAAAACCGTTCCTGAAGCTTTTGAAAGCCCGAATGTGCTGGCGCGCGAAGTCGTGCAAACCTTGGAGAGCCCTTATCTGGGGCCGGTATCTCTGGTGCGGCCAGCACAGGGGTTGGAAGCCCAAAAGCAGGCATCTTACAAAGCACCACCGATGCTGGGTGAGGACAGTGTTTCTATTCTGGAGAATGTTCTCAGCATGGACAAGGTCAAGCTGGCTGAGCTGATCGATGCGGGCGTCATTCACCAATACCAGCCGACAGTTTAAGAATAGGAGAGAGCGATGGGAACTCAGGTTGAATATTCCGACGTGCAGCTCTTCATTGATGGAAAATGGCGTGATGGGTCGCGTGGCGAGACGATAGAGGTTCTAAATCCTGCCACCAATGAGGTCATTGGGCATATCGCCAAAGCCACCACCACTGATCTTGATGATGCATTGACTGCTGCCGATCGCGGGTTTGAGATTTGGCGTAAGGTCTCGGCCTTTGATCGCTATAAAGTTTTGCGAAAGGCGGCTGATATCTTTCGCAGTCGTGGCGAAATCGTAGCCCATTTGCTGACGATGGAGCAGGGCAAGCCTCTGGCGGAAGCACGCACCGAAGCTGCGGCTGCCTGCGATTTGATCGATTGGTTTGCAGAAGAAGCGCGCCGCAGCTATGGGCGCATTGTCCCGCCGCGTTTTGCCCATGTCATGCAGTCCGAGGTTAAGGAACCGGTCGGGCCTGTAGCGGCGTTCACACCATGGAATTTCCCGATCAATCAGTCGGTTCGTAAAATATCGGCAGCACTTGCTGCTGGGTGTTCTATTATTTTGAAAGCTGCGGAAGATACGCCTGCTGCTCCAGCCGAGTTGGTGCGTGCTGTTGCTGATGCTGGTTTGCCAGACGGCGTCATCAATCTGGTTTATGGCGATCCGGCGGAAATTTCATCTTATCTGATCTCTCATCCGGTTATCAAAAAAGTATCGTTCACCGGTTCTACGCAGGTTGGTAAGCAGCTCGCGGCATTAAGCGGCTTGCATATGAAGCGGGCGACGATGGAGCTGGGCGGGCATGCGGCGGTCATCATCATGGCAGATGCTGACGTTGATCAGGCGATCAAGGTAGCGGCTGCGGCAAAGTTTCGAAATGCGGGACAGATTTGTATCGCACCAACTCGATTTCTGGTCGAAGAACCGGCTTACGAACGGGTCATTGAGGGACTTTCCAACTATGCAAGCGCGTTGAAAGTTGGAAATGGTCTGGATGCCGAAACGACCATGGGGCCGCTGGTCAATGCGCGCCGGGTCAATGCTATGGAACGCTTGATAGGCGAAGCACAAGAACACAACGCCGCTGTGGTTACAGGTGGTGAGCGCATCGGTAATCGCGGCAATTTTTTCCAGCCAACCGTACTGGCCGATGTGCCGCGCGATGCCGCAATCATGAATGAAGAACCGTTTGGTCCTGTGGCTCTTCTCAATAGTTTTCAGACACTGGACGAGGCGTTGAGTGAGGCTAATCGGCTTAACTATGGCCTTGCGGCCTATGCATTCACCGGATCATCAGCCAATGCCGCGAAAATCTCATCGTCCGTGCGCAGCGGGATGATCACCATCAATCATTATGGTCTGGCTCTGCCGGAAGTGCCATTCGGCGGCATCAACGATTCCGGTTACGGAACCGAAGGTGGTGCCGACGCGCTGGATGCTTACCAGAATACGAAATTCGTTTCGCATTTGCAGGCCTGAATGCGTCCAGAATTTTTCCAGAGCCAAGAGACTTCATAATGAGTGACGCCTATATTTGTGACTATGTCCGTACGCCTATCGGTCGCTTTGGCGGTTCGCTTTCGTCTGTAAGAGCGGATGATCTCGGAGCTATTCCGTTCCGATCATTGATGGCACGCAATGCATTGGTCGACTGGGAAGCCGTCGACGATGTTATTTTCGGCTCAGCCAATCAGGCAGGCGAAGACAACCGCAATGTCGCACGCATGTCGCTGCTTCTTGCTGGATTACCCGAGAGTGTATCCGGCACCACCATTAATCGCCTGTGTGGCTCAGGCATGGATGCGGTTATCAGTGCCGCGCGTGCAATCAAAGCGGGCGAAGCGGAGTTGATCATCGCAGGTGGCGTCGAAAGCATGAGCCGCGCCCCATTTGTGATGCCGAAGGCCGATGCTGCATTTTCCCGTAAAGCGGAAATCTTTGATACAACAATCGGCTGGCGCTTTGTAAATCCGCTGATGAAAAAGCAATATGGCGTCGAATCCATGCCGGAGACCGGCGAAAATGTTGCTGAAGATTACCAGATCTCACGTGAAGATCAGGATGCCTTTGCGCTGCGCAGTCAGGCGAAAGCTGCCGCAGCACAGGCCAATGGACGTCTTGCGCAAGAAATCGTCTCAGTAAGCATTCCGCAGCGTAAAGGCGAACCGGTCGTTGTGGATAGGGATGAACATCCGCGTGCCACCACGATGGAAGCACTTGCAAAGCTGGGCACGCCTTTTCGAGACGGTGGCACTGTGACGGCAGGCAATGCATCCGGCGTCAATGATGGTGCGGCGGCGTTAATCATTGCTTCTGAGGCGGCTATTCAGAAATATGGCCTGAAACCTCTTGCACGTATCGCTGGTGGTGCGGCGGCCGGTGTTCCGCCAAGGATCATGGGCATCGGCCCTCTGCCTGCCACACAAAAACTTCTGACCCGGCTTGGGGTCGGGATTGATGCGATCAATGTGATTGAGCTTAACGAAGCGTTCGCGTCGCAAGGGCTGGCCGTTCTGCGGGAACTCGGAATTGCTGATGACGATAGCCGCGTCAATCCAAATGGTGGAGCAATCGCATTAGGGCACCCGCTGGGCATGTCAGGCGCACGCATTACAGGTTCGGCGGCGCTTGAACTTTCACTGACTGGTGGCCAATACGCATTGGCGACAATGTGTATCGGTGTTGGGCAAGGGATTGCGATAGCGCTGGAACGAGTTTGACCCAGCGACGCGAACTCTGCACTTAAGTTTGTCTCACCACTTACACGTCCTCGGCACCAGATCGGCTGATGTGGCGCTTCAACAATGCTGCCGCGAATTCGAAATCCTTATTCTCGATGGCGTCCAAGATACCCAAATGGTCTGTACAGGCCTTGCGAATACGTTCTTCGCCCAAACGGTCGAAGTCAGAATACTCCGTCATACGGCGCAGATGGTTCTGCCAGCGGACGGATTGCGTGAAAAAGCGATTGTTTGCCCATGAAACGATGGTTTCGTGAAAGTTCGCATTGGCATTGAACCAAAGGTCCCGGGTGAGGCTTTGGAGCGGCAATACGAGTATTTCTTTTTGCTCACGTTGTAGCGCAGCAAGTTGGTTCGGATCAGGGAAATAATCGGTTTGTGAAAGCGCCCCGCACTCAATCACCAGACGGAAGGCATAGCTTTCGTTGACAGCCCGCTCATTGTCGAGGGATTCCGCAAATCGCCAGCCATGGCCAGGCAGGCGCTCCGCCAGACCTTCGGTTGCAAAGCGCATCAATACACGCCGGACCACACCGCGCGTCGCACCGAGTTGGTCCGCAAGTTCTGCTTCCGAGACTTCATCTCCGACAACACCAGAGGCGCGTGAACTCATCAGACGTCTGTAAAGCTCTTCCGCCTCCGAGGGTGGCAGCAGCTTGTCGTTGAGTTCGTCCGGTTCAGGAAGGCGATGCAGCTGGTAGCCGCGATTTGGGGTCTGACTCACAATACCTTGTTGCACCAGCAGGTTAAGCACCTGTCGAACGGGCGAACGCGATACGCGAAGCTCCTTGGCAATCGCCGCATCAGACAGCCGATCACCAATATTCCAGCGAGCGGCGGATATGAGCGAGACCATTTTATGCGCAACTTCCGCCTGAAGGCTGCTCAGACCGGATTCGCCCTCTGTCGATCTCCTAACGTTCATATTCACGCCCAACACCCCCTGAATGTGCGTTCTCCCATGAATGTAAGTTCAAAGAATACGGGATATTTCGCAATAGGCCATTTCTTTCTCGTAATGCCTATCCCATTGGAATGACAGGCTGACTCTGCATGTGATGGGTATAAATCAAATTGTTCCATATTCTAATAAAAAACTGTTGACTCCGCAATGATTGAATGTGAATTGTATTAAGAAGATGCAAAATACAAAAAATGGAACGACAATGTCTATTACCCCATTTCCTTTCATTACAGTTTCTGGTGCACCGGAAGAGCGCGGTCGCCAATATGGGGTTTTGGCTGCAGAGCGCATCCGGCGGAGTGCTGGCCTTTACTCAGGCACACTTGATGCGTTCGGTCTTTCGCCTGAGCGTAAACAGAGCCTGATTGAGGATTTCGCCGGACGGATCGAAGAATTCGATGCTTCTTACGTCGAGGAAATGCGCGGTATCGGCAAGGGGGCAGACGTTCCTTTCGAGCAGATCGTCATGATCAATGCGCGTACGGAAGTCGTTGCGATGGCACGTGCGGAAACGGGTGCACCTGATCCGGAAGAGCAGGATGATGGTTGCACTGGCGCTCTCATCATGCCTGCAAAAAGTGCATCGGGTAATCTGGTGCATGGCCAGAACTGGGACTGGCGTTCGGAGTGTGTGGAAACCGGAATTGTGCTGCGTGTCCGCAACAATAGCGGTCCAGATTTTGTTACTTTTGTAGAGGCTGGTGGTCTGGCGCGTAGCGGCTTTAACGAAGCCGGTATCTCGATCACTGCCAATTATCTCGAATGCGAGCGCGACTATAAGAAGCTGGGTGTTCCGCTGGGATTAGTACGTCGCAAGGTGCTTGAGCAGGAGCACTTCGCCAAGGCGATCAAAGCAGTGGCCTCAACGCCAAAGTCTTGCTCAAACAACATCATGATCGCGACAAGCGCGGGCTTTGGTATCGACTTCGAATGTGCTCCGGATGAATCCTTCCCGATCCTGCCGGAAAACGATCTGATCGTTCATGCCAATCATTGGGTGAGCCCGATTGCGCTGACAAAGTTGCGCGATACCGGCATTCCATATGTGCCGGAAAGTTTCTACCGCGATTGGCGCGTACGTCAGTGTCTTGAAGCGCATGGCGGCAAGATTGGTCGCGCTGAACTTAAAGAGGCACTGTTTGATGACTTCCTGACACCTTATGCCGTGTGCCGTCCACCACGACCCGGCAACCACGACAATATCACGGCAACGGTTGCCATGGTGGTGATGGAAGCAGCTCTTGGCATGATGGAAATCGCGCCCTTGCCGGCATTGAATCGACAGTTCGCAACCTACTGTCTGCAGGATTATACGCCGCTTCCTTCCGATGCCGCGCCGCGCGCAAAATCCCTCTTTATCGAAGGCTAAAGAAATGCTGCGCTTTGCGCTCTCCAGAATAGGCATGGCCATTCCAACATTGCTGATCGTGGCAGTGGCTGTGTTTGTGATTGTCCGGTTGATACCGGGCGATCCTGCGGCCCTGATGCTGGGCGATTCTGCGGATGCGGCGACATTGGCTGCCTTGCGCGAACAGCTGGGGCTTAATCACAGTATTCTGACCCAGTTTCTGATCTGGGGTGGCAATGTTTTGCATGGCGATCTTGGTGTTTCCATTGCCAATCAGCAGCCAGTGTTGTCGCTGGTTCTGGAGCGGTTTTCCGTCAGCGCGCGTATTGTATTGTCTGCAGTGGTACTTTCCACGCTCGTCGCTGTTCCACTTGGAATGATTGCGGCGTGGAAGCAGAATAGCCTGACGGATCTGACACTTGTGACCTGTGCCACATTGCTGTTGTCGATCCCCGCTTTCTGGATGGGCTTGCTTCTGTTGCTCGCTTTTGGCCTGAAACTAGGCTGGTTGCCGATTGTCGGCTATGTCAGTTTTGGCGAGAACCCGTGGAAGGCTTTCCTCTATCTGGTGCTGCCAATCACAACGCTGTTTCTGCATGAAATTGGCGTCATCCTGCGCATGGCGCGAGCATCAACCCTTGAAGTGCTGAACCTTGATTACATCACGCATGCGCGTGCCAAGGGCCTCTCGGAAGCGACGGTCATGTGGCGCCATGCCTTTCGCAATGCATTCGGTCCCACCTGGACATTGCTTGGTTTGATCCTCGGAAATCTTCTTGGTGGCATTGCTGTAGTGGAAACGGTTTTCACCATTCCGGGTCTCGGCAGGCTTCTGGTTGATGCGATTTTTGCCCGCGATTATCCGGTTATTCAGGGCTGCTTGCTGTTTACAGCCTGTGTTTATGTGCTGGTCAATCTGATCGTGGATCTTCTCTATCCGTTCTTCGACCCGAAGGTGACGGCAAAATGAAAAATATCTCTCTCAACGCACTAATTGGTGGAACATTGACTGCAACGCTGCTGACGATAGCAATCGTTGGTTCAGTCTGGACACCTTATAATCCGCTCGCGCTCGACTTTTCGGCACGTCTTGCATCGCCAAATGCTGCACATTGGTTGGGTACGGATGAGTTTGGACGTGATCAGCTAAGCCGCCTCATGCAAGGCGCATCAGCCAGCGTTTCCATCAGCGTTTTCACAGTCTTTCTCGCCACTTTGGGTGGGGTTTTGATTGGTGCGACCAGTGGCTTTCTGCGTGGCTGGTTCGACCGGTTGCTTATGATGGTCAATGATGCGCTGCTGGCGTTCCCCGGCATCTTGATGGCTCTTGGTCTTCTGGCAGTCTTTGGTGCCAACAAGAACGGCATCATCCTCGCACTGGCTCTGGCTTATATGTCATCGGTTATCCGTGTTGTGCGCGGTACGGTGTTGAGCCTGCGTGAAAGAGAGTTTGTCGAGGCATCCCGCGTTATGGGGAACTCGGAACTTTACACGATGGTGCGCCATATTCTGCCCAATTGCCTTGCGCCTGTTCTGGTCATGGCGACGTCTATGTGCGGCTGGGCAATTCTTGCAGAAAGCTCGCTCAGCTTTCTGGGTTTGGGTGTGCCGCCGCCAGCACCCACATGGGGTAACATGCTAGCCGGAAGCCGGAATTTCATTGAGCAGGCCGTGTGGCTTGGCATTTTTCCAGGCCTTGCAATTTCGCTGTCGCTGCTCGGTATTAATCTTCTTGGTGACGCGTTGCGCGACCGCCTCGACCCACGCATGAGGAAGCGTTCATGACTTCCGCACCACTGCTCCAAATCGATGATGTAAGCCTGCGCGTTGGCGACAGCACGCTGGAGATTGTCAAGCGCGCGTCCTTCTCCATCAAGCGTGGTGAAATCCTTGGCATTGTTGGTGAGTCCGGTTCTGGCAAGACAATGCTCGCACGTGCGATCATGGGGTTGGTGCCGTCATCGATCAAAACCAGCCACGGTGCGATCCGCTTCAAGGGGCAGAATGTTTCCGCGATGTCACAGACTGCTTTGCGCGGTCTGCGCGGTGATGGCATCGCCATGATCTTTCAGGAGCCAATGACGTCGCTCACTCCATCATTGACCATCGGTCGACAGCTTGAAGAAGGGCTTGAGCTCCACTTTCCGGCGGAGAAGGCACAACATGCCGACTGGATCAGAGCCATGTTGCAGCGTGTTGGTATCACCGATCCTGATCGTGCAGTCCTGGCGTTTCCGCATGAGTTTTCCGGTGGGATGCGCCAGCGCATCATGATTGCCTGCGCTATGCTGATGCAGCCCGATCTGCTGATTGCCGACGAGCCGACAACGGCGCTCGATGCAGTTATCCAGCGGGAAGTCATGGAACTGCTGGTCGATCTCACGCGTGAGCGCGGCACGACCGTTCTTCTCATCAGCCACGATCTTCCGATGATTGCGCGTTACTCCAATCGCGTTGTCGTCATGCGTCATGGCGAAGTGGTTGAAACAGGCGATACAGCAGATGTTCTCGCAAAACCCCGGCATGAGTACACTCGCAAGCTCCTTTCTACATTGCCGGTTCGCGGACCTGCGCGTGTGATTCCACCGGCTGAGCCGTTGATCAGTGTGCGCGATCTCGTTGTCGACTTCGAGGGTCGCGGTGGCTGGTTCAAAAAAGCGAACGGTAAGCGCGCTCTGCATGGCGTGACCATCGATGTTTTGTCAAATGAGGTCGTTGCAGTGGTTGGTGGTTCGGGTTCGGGCAAGACCACAGCCGCGCGCGTTATGGCCGGATTGATTAAGCCAAGCGAAGGTAAGTTGCTGTTCAAAGGACAACCAGTCGAAAGACGTTCAGCGCATTATCAGGATTATCGCTACCACACACAGATGGTGTTTCAGGATCCTTATTCATCGCTCGACCCGCGTATGAAAGTAGGCGAACTGGTTGGTGAGGCGCTGCGGTTTTCAAGAGAACTTACTTCGCCTCAAAAGGCCGAGCGGGTTCGCGAAACACTGGAAGATGTGGGGCTCGGTGGTGATTATGCCAGTCGTTATGCTCACGAAATGTCGGGTGGCCAGCGCCAGCGCGTGGCGATAGCGCGTGCACTTGCGCGCCGTCCGGCTTTTGTGATTGCCGATGAAGCCGTCTCGGCACTCGACGTCACGGTGCGGGCGCAAGTTCTCGATCTCTTTGCAAAGCTTCAGCAGAGCTATGGATTTGGTTGTCTGTTCATCACCCATGATCTGGGCGTGGTGGAGCAGATTGCGGACCGTGTCGTGGTCATGAATGAAGGACGCATCATCGAGCAGGGAACGCGGGATGAAATATTCGACACGCCGCAAAACGATTATACCCGCCGTCTGTTATCAGCCATTCCGATGCTCGAATTGACAGGCGAGGGCGGCGTCAAACTGAAGTGGCGTGGCGACGGTACACATACGAAATCCGGGGAGGAGGGCGGTCATGTCCATCATTGAAGAACAGCCTGTAACCAAGCGGCAGGGCCATGGCAAAAAGCTCAGTTTCTATGATTTTGGAGCGACAACTTTCTTTGCGAGCCAGTTTGATCAGCGGTTCAGCTACTGCCTTTATGTGCCGGAAGACTATGATGAAGACGGTACGGAAACACACGAGCTGATCGTTATAATTCACGGCACTGGACGCACCGCGGCGCAATATCGCGATCATTTTGCAAATTTTGCGCAGAAGAACCGCTGCATTGTGCTGGCACCGCTGTTTCCTGCGGGCATTGTCGTGCAGGGCGACCTCGCCAATTACAAGCGTATCGAGTTTCACGGTATTCGCTTTGATCTCATTCTGCTGTCGATGATTGATGAAGTGGCGGCCAAATATCGCCTCAAGAGTAATCGCGCGATCATGTATGGCTTTTCTGGCGGCGGGCAGTTCTGCCAGCGCTTTTTCATGCTGCATCCGCAACGGCTCAAGGCCGTATCCATAGGTGCACCCGGCGTCGTGACACTGCTCAATCAGGATTATGACTGGTGGACGGGCGTGCGCGATGTTGAAGCGCGTTTTGGTTGTCGTATTGATCTTGAAGCGATGAAAGCGGTGACGGTTCAAACGGTTATCGGCGAGGAAGATACTGCAACCTGGGAAATCGCCATTCCGCGCGACAGCGCCTTCTGGATAGATGGTGCAGATTTGCAGGGCGATTGCCGTATCGACCGTATTGAGGCGCTGGCCCGGTCTTTCGAGACACATGGCATTGCAGTTCGCAGAGACAGAGTGCCGGGCGTGGCACACGAGCCTTTCAAAGTGCTGGAACCTGTCGAAGCGTTCTTCGCAGATGTTCTGAGGTCGCAAAACTGACCACGCCACAAAATCAAAAATAAAAAGGGGAAATCAAAATGTTCAATCCAACTTCACTACGCTCAGCGTTCAGCATCGCGCTTCTTGGCCTCTGTGCCACATCCTTTCAGGCAAAAGCCGCAGATGACGAGACTTTACGCGTGGCCTTTCACTCCGATGTTGCAAGCATCAATCCGGGCGTGAACCGAGACGCCAATGCCGATTTGGTCGTAGCGCACATTGTGGAGGGTTTGGTTGCCTATGGCGATGATCTGGCGATCAAGCCGATGCTGGCGGAAAGCTGGACTGCAAACGCTGATCACACGGTCTATGATTTCAAATTGCGCAAGGGTGTGAAATTCCAGAACGGTAAAGACCTGACTGCCAAAGATGTTGTCTGGAACTTCGAGCGTTATCTTAAACCTGAAACGAGTTTCCAGTGTGTGAACCGCTATAACGGCAAAGTGGATTCTGAATTGAAGTCGATAGAAGCTGTTGATGACGGCACTGTGCGCTTCAACTTCGCATCGCCTGCGCCAAACTTCATCATCACCATGGCGACCATTCAGTGCACGCCATGGATTTTAAGCCCTGAATCCGTTGATGCCGATGGTAAGTTTGTAAAGCCGATTGGCACTGGTCCTTATGCCTTTTCCAAGTGGGAACGCGGTCGTTTTCTGGACCTGAACCGTTTTGACGATTACGCAGCACTATCTGGCGCAGCGGATGGTTTGGCCGGCAACAAAAAGGGTCACGTAAAGACCATTCAGTTCATGACTGTTCCGGATGCAAGCACACGCACGAATGGCTTGCTTTCAGGTGAAATCGATTTCATCGATGAAGTAGAGCCAACTATCGTCAAGGATCTGGAAGCGAAGGGCATGAAGGTCAATGTCCAGCAGACACTTGCATGGATGGTGCTTCAGATCCAGTCGGCTTCTGACAAGCTCAAAGATCCACAGATGCGTCAGGCGATAGCGCATTCCATCGACCTTAATCAGCTGGCTGCTGCTATTGGTGAAGGTATGTATACGCCGAACCCGTCGGTCATCGCACCAAATACGATCTATTCCGACAATCAGGCGGCGGCCTGGCCTGCTTATGATCCCGCCAAGGCACAGGAACTGCTGACCAAGGCTGGATACAAGGGCGAGTCGATCAGTCTTCTGGTTGCCAACCGCCAGAACCGTGTGCAGGTCGCCACCATCATTCAGGCATTCCTCGCGGGATCTGGTATCAATGCGCAGCTCGAAGTGCGTGATTGGGCGACACAGCTCGATCAATATCGTCGTGGTGCATACGAACTTGCAGTCTTCGCTTATTCCGCACGTCTCGATCCGTTGTTGTCTTTCCAGTCGATGATCGGTGACAAGAAGGTCGACGCTGCACGCCAGTGGGATGACGCCAAGGCAGAAGAACTTCTCAAACAGGTTTCAGTCACGAGCGATGTTGAGGAGCGCAAAAAGCTCTTCAGCGAACTTAACAAACTGATGGCCGAGCAGGTGCCGATCCTTGGCCTCGTCAATCTGCCTTCTATCACCGCATCTGGCCCAAAAGTGAATGATTATAAGGGCTGGGCTGGCGACACGGGCCGTTTCTGGACGGTTAGCAAGGCGCAGTGACACGCTCCGTTTCTAAAGCTTAGCACATCAGGATAGTCTCATGACGTCTACATCGTTTGATTATACCCGGACCGACGCGGTTGGTCTGGGAGAGGCCATTCGCGCCAAAATTCTGTCGCCGCGCGAAGCCGTTCAGGAAGCATTTGCAGCAATTGATCGCTGCAATCCTCAGCTCAACGCAGTCATCCACGAGATGCGCGATCAGGCCGAAGAACAGCTTAAAGCACTGCCGGAAGGGCCGCTCAGTGGTGTTCCGGTTTTGCTGAAGGATGATTGCCCTTCCTATGAAGGGGCGGCCATGTCTTTTGGTTGCCGGGCGGCTGAAGGCAATATTTCGCAGCGCGATCATGAACTGGTCAAGCGCTACAAGGCTGCGGGTCTGGTCGTTGTGGGAAAGACCAATCTGCCTGAGTTTTCCTGCAATATTGCAACGGAATCCTCTCTGCACGGTCCAGCGCTTAATCCATGGGACGTTCAGCGAAGCATTGGGGGGTCATCTGGCGGTGCGGCGGCAGCGGTTGCGGCACGTATGGTGCCGGTGGCCTACGGTAATGACGGAGCGGGTTCGATCCGTATTCCTGCATCCTGCAGCGGGCTTTTCGGACTTCGTCCATCGCGTGGGCGTGTCCCATGCGGTCCAGTTTCAACGGAAAACTGGGGCGGGATGGTCAGCCACCACGTGCTGACGCGTTCTGTTCGCGACTCCGCAATGATGCTCGATCTGACAGACGCGCTAGAGCCGGGTTCACTTTATGCTGCACCGGTAAAGACTGACCTCTTTGTTGAAAGTGCCAAAACCGTGCCGCGTAAGCTGCGCATCGGGGTTTGGCAGCAGTCCGCTCTTCGTGAACATCTGGATGATCATGCTGCCACAGCGCTCGAGGCGACAATTGCGTTGTGTGAACAGCTTGGCCACAAAGTCGTTTCCGTTCAACCAGATTTTGACGGTGCTCAACTGGCAGATGCCGTGAAAAAATTGATTGCTGTCTACACAGCGATTGAAGTGGCTGATGTTGCTGCGACGATGGCAAAGCCCGCCAATGATCGATACTTCGAGCCTTCAAATCTTGGACTAGCCACCTATGGCGATAGTTTGGCGGCAACGGAAGTCATTCAGTCGCGTTTGACGGCAAACAGCACGGCGCGCAGTTTCGGTCGTCTTTTTGAAGGATGCGATGTGGTGCTAAGCCCGGTTATGCCGGTTGCATCCTTTCCGCTTGGAATGCTCGACGTGCGCTCGCCTGACTGGGAAGTCTTTGTTCGGCAGTTTCTGGAACTCACAGCTTTCACACACCCGGTCAATGCCGCTGGTCTGCCAGCGATGAGCGTTCCACTTAATGAAACATCCGATGGCTTCCCTGTTGGCAGCCAGTTCATTGCACCTTACGGGGCGGACAACCTGTTATTTGAACTCGCGGGCCAATTGGAAGCCATGTGCCCATGGTCTGATCGACTACCCGCAATTCACGCCTGAAACCAAGAGACAAACGATGCTCTATACAAAGCCCTATTTCCAGCCGGCCGACATGAACGAAGTTTTCGATCTTGTTGACAGAACGGTGCTCGGCACTTTGATCACCAGCCATGAGGGCGGTGTCGCAATTTCACATCCGATCTTCATGATGGATAGAACAAGAGGCGAGAGCGGTACACTTGTTTCACATGTTGCAGCATCCAATGATCATGTTGAGTTTCTAAAACGCGGACTGCCGTCTATCGCAATCCTGATGGACGCTGGTCACTATGTTTCCTCATCCTGGTATCCCGGTTATCCGGAAAGAGACAGTGCGCCGACATGGAGTTTCATGGTTGCTCACATTCACGGAACACCGAAAATATTGTCGGAAGCGGCGACTGCGAAACATCTCCACGAACTCGTCAAACATATGGAAAAGGGGCGCGATAAGCCCTGGCAAATGAAGGAACTGGGCCCCGGTGGCCTTGAGCGCCGTCTGCCCAATATCGTCGGCTATGAGATGCCTATTGAGAAGCTGGAGATCAAGTTCAAGCTCGGTCAGGACGAGCGATCGGCGGATATGAGTGCTGCCGTCAAAAAGCTGCGTGAAGAGGGGCGCGATGATGTGGCCGAAATGATGGCGCGTCACTGCAAGCTTTAGAAAAGTAAGTGGGGGTTTTGAGTTTGTGATGGAACGCAATGTGCCATCACATTTAGTCGAATACCCAGCATTCACAGCCATAGCGGGCGGCCGGTTTTAGCGAGTTCCGACAGCTTGTTCTCAGAACGACGGAAAGTCTCTTTCCGCCGAAAAACTCCTATTGTCAAAAATAAAGGGGACACTACTCACATGAAGAAAATTCTAGCTGCATCAGTCACAGTGCTGGCAATGTCACAAGTGGCATCGGCGGCTGACACCATTGTTGCTCCAGAGCCTGAAGCTGTTGAATATGTTCGCGTTTGTGATGCTTATGGCAAAGGGTATTTCTATATTCCAGGTACGGAAACCTGTCTGCGATTTGCCGGTTATGTCCGTTATGATGTAAGCGGCGGCGACAATGCTTATGCGCGCGTTCCAAGCACCAGAGATATGGACACTTATGCACAGCTGACCCGCTTTACGTTTCGTACTTTTACCGGCACTGAAACCGAACTCGGTACACTCAAGACGGTCACTGAAGTGCGTTACCAGTGGTATAATGGAGCAGACTCTTCATCGTCGGGCTCTCTGCGTTTGGGCTTTATTGAGCTTGGTGGTCTGCGCGTTGGTCTTGACCAATCGGCGTTCGTGACATTCACGGATTATCTGGGCAATGTGCTCAATGATGACGTCATTCTCGCAGGTGGCTACCGCACCAATCTGATCAGCTATACCTACAAGAATAAAGAGGGCTTTTCTGCAACCCTGTCGCTCGAACAGGGGGGGAATACCGATGCGGATGTTGATGTAACAATCGACGATTATATGCCGCATGTGGTTGGTGGTCTGAAATACGCGCAATCATGGGGCAGCATAACTGGCGTCGCTGCCTATGATGCTCGCAATGAAGAATGGGCAGGCAAGGTAAAAGTCGATCTCAAAGTGAACGACAAGTTCTCGTTGTGGTCGCAGTTTGCCTATAAATCCAATGATGACCACTACAAAGCCAATGCGAATGGCGAAGTCTATCGTATTGTAGACAGCTTCTACGGTACCTGGGGTGGTGATTGGGCTTTGTGGGGTGGCCTGGCCTATCAGGCGACGGAGAAGGCAAAACTCAATCTGCAGGTTGGTTATGATGCCAGTGAAACTCTGATGGCTACTGGCAATGTCAGCTATGCTCTGGTGCCAGGTTTCAACATCACGCCAGAACTCACTTACGTTCAATGGAACAACAAGCGCACCTCGCTTGATGGCCAGGATGCGCTTGGTTTGAAAGTGCGCTTCCAGCGTTCATTCTGATTTTTGCGTCCGACTATGGTGCTGCCAGTTACAGGCAGCACCATATGCAGAATTCAGGATCCATCTTTGAAAAGAACGCTCTGATCGAAGAGATAGCGGTGCGAAAGAGGGAGACTGGCAGCGCCCATTGCTTTGCCATGAACGCCAACTTTTCCTTCTACGATTTCCGGAGCGGAGAGGCCTTGCAGGTCAATGCGGGCAAGTTCAAGTTTCGTTGCCTCTACGATGCGATGACGAACGCTTTCTGGCAGCCAGCCATCGATAATAGCCGCCGGGAAATCAATAACGGCAGTCGCTGCAACAGCAGCATGAGCCAACCCACGCGCGGCCAACGCAATCCATTCATCAAGCAAAGGGCCGAAATTCGACCAGTGCTCTGGTGAAAGCCAGAGATCATCGGAAGAGATATTGTTCTCCTGCAACATACGTTCGAGCACAAAGAGCGACGCGGTGTCGATCAGCTGCATGGTTTCGCGGGCGTCATCAGTTCCACGCATACGCATTGGCATAGAGCCGAGTGCGCCTGCATTGCCCGTGCGCCCGGGATAGAGCGTGTTATTCAAAACAACGCCACCACCAATGAAAGACCCGATGGAGAAATAGACGAAATCGGTAAACTCAGGCCCACGTCCGAATGTCAGTTCCGCGCCACATGCGGCTGTTCCGTCATTCTGCAGATAAACAGGAAAGGGTAGGGCGGAGCCGAAATTGTTGATCAGATCGGCATCAAGCCAAGCATTCATATCGGCGGCAGGTGCGCCCACTTCCTCTACCCAATTCCAGAGTTCAAAAGGCAGTGCAATGCCAAGTCCGGCAATTCGTTCACGCTTACCTGGGTCGAGCGCGGCAGTAAATGCTTCGATACTGTCGAATGCAAACTGGCGGATCTGATCCGGTACAGGCCAGCGATAAGTGATGTGGCGGCGTTGACGGATTTCACCCAGAAAATCCATCAGTATGATTTCGGCGCTGCGTCGTCCGATCTTAAGCCCAAACGAAAAGACACCATCTGCGGCAAGCCGCATGGGCATGGAAGGCTGCCCGACCCGACCACGTACACGTTCGCCCTGCGTGATGAGACCGTCCTTTTCCAGCTCACGAATGATGACCGAAATCGTCTGCGCTGACAGACCCGTCTTGCGGGCGATATCCACGCGTGCCATCGAACCATGTCGACGCACGAGCGCCAGAACGAGGCGCTCATTATAGGCGCGCACGCCAATCTGATTGGAACCGCGATTGATGCTGGCTCCGGGTTCTGCAAATTGCGGCATGGCGGCGCCTGCCGCGGCTGGTCCGCCGCGTTGGTCAGAACCACGTTCTGAATTGTGCCTGACCATATCCTCTCCCAGGTCCCGCATATTCTAAAGCGCAATGTCACGCGTTAGCTTTTTGTTTGTACACATGTCTCCCAAAACCGGTTTCCTCTTTTGAGGGACACGCTCTAACGTCGATTGGCCTATCTCATTCGATGCAGCAGAAAAAGCCCTCTTTTGTAGAACATATTAAATAAAAACATTAACTTAGGTTCTGATGGCGTCCGCAAAGCAGATCGGCAAAATTCAATCTACCAGTCAGAGAGTGGCACAGCAGATTAATAAATCAAGTGGATTTATTAATTGACTCTATCGAGAAGCCGTGTTTTGCTTTGGGTATACCGGGGGAAGAGGAACCGGTTTCACTCTGGGAGGAGTTCATGAAGAAGACAGTTCTCTCGGCAGCATTTGCTGCCTTTACGCTTGGCGTTGCCGCTTCCGCAGTCGGGCCAGCCAATGCCGCTGACGTTGGCGCGTGCCTGATCACCAAGACCGACACCAATCCTTTTTTCGTTAAGATGAAAGAGGGTGCGATTGCCAAAGCCAAGGAACTTGGCGTCAATCTCAAGACCTATGCTGGCAAGATTGATGGCGATTCTGAAAGTCAGGTTGCTGCTATTGAAACCTGTATTGCAGATGGTGCCAAGGGCATTCTGATCACCGCATCCGATACAAAGGGTATTGTGCCATCGCTGCAAAAAGCGCGCGATGCAGGTGCGCTGATCATTGCGCTGGATACGCCTCTGGAACCAGCCGATGCGGCTGATGCGACTTTCGCGACTGACAATTTCCTTGCAGGCGAGCTGGTTGGCAAATGGGCCGCAGCAACGCTTGGCGATAAGGTCAAGGATGCACGTGTTGCCTTCCTTAATCTCACAGCATCGCAGCCGAGTGTGGATGTTCTGCGCGATCAGGGCTTTGCGGTCGGCTTCGGCATTGACCCGAAGGATAAGACCAAACTCGGCGATGAAGATGATCCAAGGATCGTCGGCCGTGATCTTACAGATGGTAATGAAGAAGGTGGGCGTCGCGCCATGGAAAACCTTCTTCAGAAAGATCCGACCGTCAATGTCGTCCACACGATCAACGAGCCAGCTGCCGCTGGTGCTTATGAAGCATTGAAGGCAGTGGGACGTGAAAAAGACGTTCTGATTGTTTCGATCGACGGTGGTTGCCCCGGCGTCAAAAACGTTGAAGCCGGAGTGATCGGCGCCACATCGCAGCAATATCCATTGCAGATGGCGGCCCTTGGCATCGAAGCGATCAAGAAGTTCGCTGATACTGGCGAAAAGCCCAAGCCGACTGAGGGCAAGACTTTTGTTGATACCGGCGTGGCGCTGGTCACTGACAAACCTGTAGAAGGTGTGGAGTCGATCGACACCAAAACGGCTTTGGGAAAGTGCTGGGGCTAGCAGCTCGGAGCGCTTCGGGTTTTGACTAACCATAAGAGGTGCTCTGATTGTTTGTTCTACGCATTATCTGATGCAAAACTGCTGCGCACTTTTGTAGGCAATGCTTTCAACCCTTGCATCCGGCAGTTTTTGCCGGGTGCTCTTGCACCAGACAGCAGGAGACTGACATGAGTGAGCCAGAGGCGACATCCGCCCCCGTAAAGCCATCGATGCAGGAGTATGAAAATACATTGTCGCGAAGTGCGAGCGATGTTGCATCCTTCGATACTGGCGATAGTTCAGTGCTCTATCGTCTCCGCAGTTTTCTGCATCAAAATCCAGCGGCTGTGCCACTGATCGTGCTGGTGATTTCGTTGCTGGTATTTGGCATTACGCTTGGTGGCAAATTCTTTTCCGCCTTTGCACTGACACTCATTCTGCAACAGGTTGCGATAACCGGCATCGTGGCGGCAGCGCAAACACTGGTCATCCTGACTGCAGGTATCGATCTTTCTGTCGGTGCTATCATGGTACTGTCGTCAGTCGTGATGGGACAATTTACATTTCGCTATGGTTTGCCTGCCGAACTCTCAATTCTGTTTGGCTTTGCGACCGGTGCACTATGCGGCTTTATCAATGGTTTTTTGATCGCATATGTTCGACTGCCTCCCTTTATCGTCACCTTGGGCATGTGGCAGGTGATCCTCGCTACCAATTTCCTCTATTCGGCGAATGAAACTATTCGCGCCCAGGAAATTTCCGCCGAGGCACCGATCCTGCAGTTCTTTGGCGAGAGTATTCGCTTTGGTGGTGCTGTCTTTACCTATGGCGTTATCGCCATGGTCCTTCTGGTCTTGCTGCTGTGGTTTGTTTTGAACCACACCGCTTGGGGACGACATGTTTACGCTATTGGCGATGATCCGGAAGCGGCAAAACTATCGGGCGTTTCGGTCAAGCCGATCCTGATGTCAGTCTATATTCTCGCCGGGCTCATCTGCGCGCTTGCTGGCTGGGCTATGATCGGGCGACTTGGCTCTGTATCACCGACTTCCGGTCAGTTTGCGAATATTGAATCTATCACCGCCGTGGTGATTGGTGGAATATCGCTCTTTGGTGGACGCGGGTCTATTCTGGGCACAATGTTTGGTGCTTTGATCGTTGGTGTCTTCTCACTCGGCCTGCGCCTGTGGGGTACAGACCCACAATGGACATATCTCCTGATCGGCGTTCTCATTATCGCCGCTGTTGCAATCGACCAGTGGATCAGAAAGGCTGCCGCATGAAACCCTCAGTTACGCCCGTTCTTTCTGCACGTGGTCTGGTCAAGCGCTATGGCCGTGTCACTGCCCTCGATCATGCCGATTTTGATCTTTATCCGGGAGAGGTTCTTGCCATTATTGGCGATAACGGCGCGGGTAAATCTTCGCTCATAAAGGCTTTGTCGGGCGCGGTTCGTCCTGATGAAGGTGAAATCATGCTGGATGGAAAACCGGTGAGCTTCCACTCGCCAATGGAAGCGCGCAAGGCAGGCATCGAGACGGTGTATCAGAACCTTGCTCTGTCTCCGGCCCTTTCGATTGCCGATAATCTCTTTCTTGGGCGTGAAATCCGCCGCAAAGGGCCGCTTGGCTCATGGCTGCGGATGCTGGATCGTGGTGCAATGGAAAAGATTGCTCGTGAGAAGCTCTCGGAACTGGGACTGACGACCATTCAAAACATCGGTCAGGCCGTGGAAACGCTATCAGGCGGACAACGGCAAGGCGTTGCGGTTGCGCGCGCCGCGGCATTTGGGTCCAAGGTCATTATCATGGATGAGCCGACAGCTGCTCTCGGCGTCAAGGAATCGCGCCGGGTTCTGGAGCTTATTCAGGATGTGAAGGCGCGCGGCATGCCTATTGTGCTGATTTCACATAACATGCCGCATGTGTTTGAGGTGGCGGACCGCATCCATATCCACCGGCTTGGGCGTCGTCTGACGGTGGTTGATCCCAAGGAATATTCGATGTCGGATGCCGTGGCTCTGATGACTGGCGCGATGGCTCCGCGCGCTGAAGCGGCGTGATTGCTCATCACCACATTGAGCGATAGCTGTGCTTCCGACTGGTTCGGGGACGGAAGATACAATCCGCTTAAAATCACAAAATATCAGTCGAATTGAACATGCAGGGCTTACGAGACGCTCATAAACTGGTTAAATATGGCGAAAATTCTCCGGAGCCATGTGGCGGAGATGTAAGACCGTAGCAAGGCTGGACAATGTTTGAGTTTGATGACCCGCGATTTCGACCTTTATGGACCCGGGTATTGATCTCAGGAAGCTGTTTTGCCTGGGCCGCATTCGAGATTTGGATGGGCAGCGTCGGTTGGGCCATGTTGTTTGGCGCGCTGGGCCTTTGGTCGGCCTTTCGCTTCTTTGTGACTTTTGATCCTGATAAGAAAAAGCAGGGCTGAAATAGGCCTGCTGCATTTATCGTCTGAGCGTTACCGCGCTCACAATCTTATAAAGCACCAATTTTAAAGAGGAAGGCGGCCTTGGAAGAGGCCAGCCTCCGACTCGCCACAGCATTTTGCATGCTTATCGAGTGCGGAGATGACGTAGCTTATCCGTAAGTAACATCATTTTAAAACATAATATCACATTTAAATCGTTATAATGTTATCCACATCATTGTGATGATATCAGAACGGTGTTACGTCCTCCGTGTCTCGGCCCACTATCGGGCGTGTCTTGAAGACATCCGCATGGAGATTGCCAGTAAATGAATTCCGTTTCCCCCGCTTCCATTGTGCTGCAACTGTTTCTTCTTCAGGAGCAGGGCGAATGACGATGGCAGGAAATTTTGCGCCGCTGGTTCTGGCTGGTGATAGTGACCGCGTCGACGCTCAGGCCGTCGGGGAATATCTCGATAACTGGGCCGGTCAGGACAGCTTACGTCTTGCGACAAGCAACTCAATCAAGGCCATTCTAGCAGGATCGGGCCGCCTTGCTGGCCGCATCGCCCGTGGTTCGCTTCCCGGCGATCCGGGCAAGCTGGTTGGTGTTAACAGCGATCAGGATCAGCAGAAGAGCATTGATGTCGGTTCGCACAATCTCTTCGTTGAATTGCTGATTGCTGCAGGTGCTGCATCGGTGCTGTCCGAAGAAGCTGATTTGCCGGTTCCAGGCAAGGCCGATGGTCTGGTTGCTGTTGCAATCGATCCGCTCGATGGCTCCGGCAATGTCGGTCTTGGCGCACCGCTTGGCACCATTTTTTCGATCCTGCCTGCAGATATGCCTGAGCCCTTCCTTCAGCCAGGCAATCGTCAGATTGCTGCGGGCTATGTATCTTTTGGCAATTCGGTCGATCTCGCATTGTCGGTTGGTGACGGCGTTATCTTCGCGACGCTTGATCCGGTCAGCGGCATTTTCCAGATCACGCGCAAGAACATTACTCTGCCAGAGCGTACATCTGATCTCGCATTCAACGCTTCCGTTTATCACCACTTGTCGGCTGGCATGAAAGCCTATGTCGATGACGCCTTCAAGGGCAAGGATGGTCCACGCGGACGCGGTTTCAACATGCGCTGGTTGGGTGCAGCTGTCGGCGACATGCATCGCATCATGCAGCGTGGCGGTATCTTCTTCTACGTAGACGATGCACGCCCCGGTTACGAAAAGGGCCGTTTGCGCCTCGTTTATGAAGCCAATCCGATTGCTTTCCTCAGCCAGCAGGCTGGCGGCAAGGCGACCAATGGCACCACACCGATCCTCGATATCGTTCCGGAAACCTATCACGAGCGCAGCGCGCTGGTGTTTGGCGTCGCGGAAGAAGTTGACGTTCTCGGTGAGTATTACGCGCGTTCGCGCAACTAATTAGGAGACAACTACAATGGCGCGTATTACGCTGCGGCAATTGCTCGACCATGCTGCTGAACACAGCTATGGCGTTCCGGCATTTAACATCAACAACATGGAACAGGCGCTCGCCATCATGGAAGCGGCGGATGCTGCTGATGCGCCGGTGATCCTGCAGGCCTCGCGCGGTGCGCGTTCCTACGCAAATGATATCATGCTGCGTCACATGATGGATGCTGTGACGGAAATCTATCCGCATATTCCAGTTTGCGTTCATCTTGATCACGGCAATGAAGCTGCCACTTGCATGACTGCAATTCAGGCCGGCTTTACGTCCGTCATGATGGACGGCTCGCTCAAGGCTGATGGTAAAACCCCAGCCGATTGGGACTATAATGTTTCGGTCACGCGTCAGGTCAGCGAGATGTCGCATCTTGGTGGCATTTCGGTCGAAGGGGAACTGGGCGTTCTCGGCTCGCTCGAAACCGGCATGGGTGAAGCGGAAGATGGCCACGGCGCTGAAGGCCAGCTTTCGCATGACCAGCTTCTCACCGATCCGGATGAAGCTGTGAAATTCGTGCGCGAAACCAAGGTTGATGCGCTGGCAATCGCCATGGGCACATCGCATGGTGCCTATAAGTTCAGCCGCAAGCCAGACGGTTCTGTGCTGGCCATGAACGTGATCGAAGAAATCCATCGGAAGCTGCCGAACACGCATCTTGTCATGCATGGTTCGTCGTCGGTGCCGGAAGAGCTGCAGGAAATCATCAACAAGTACGGCGGCAAGATGAAGCCGACCTGGGGTGTGCCTGTTGAAGAAATCCAGCGCGGTATCAAGCATGGCGTGCGCAAGATCAACATCGACACTGACAACCGCATGGCGCTGACAGGTCAGATCCGCCGCGTGTTGCAGGAAGATCCAAGCGAATTTGATCCACGCAAATATCTCAAGCCAGCAATGGCTGCGATGACCAAGCTCTGCAAGGATCGTTTTGAGCAGTTCGGCACCGCTGGACATGCTTCGTCAATTCGTCCGATCCCACTTTCGGATATGGCAAAGCGTTATAGCGACGGTTCGCTGGACCCGAAGTTCAGCTAAGTTTTAACAATAGTTGCAATAAAAAAGCGGAGGATACCCCTCCGCTTTTTCTGTTTTGAAGCATCGGCTTGTCCGAAAGTTTGTAAACTTTTCGGGGGCTGCCTGAGCTCAGACAATCAGGCCTTGTTGTACTTGGCGTCGACTTCGTTGATCGCATCAACATTGCCAGCCGAACGACCGTTTTCGTCAAACGTCTGAGCAAGGAATGCGTCAGCAATGGTCTTTGCAACTTCCGAACCGATAACGCGTGCGCCCATGGTGATGATCTGCGCGTTGTTCGACAGTGCTGCGCGCTCCGCCGAATAGGTGTCATGCGTCAGCGCTGCGCGAATGCCCGGAACCTTGTTGGCTGCAATGCAAACACCGATGCCGGTACCGCAAACGAGAATTGCACGGTCATAGGTGCCATCGAGAACTGCGGATGCTACGCGATCCGAGAGGGTGGCGTAGAATGCATCTGCGCCAGCGTCCGTGCGGGAGATTTCGGACACTTCAAAGCGGTCCTTGAGATGGTCGGCAAGAACCTTGGCCAGACCTTCACCGGCGCTATCGCCTGCTACTGCTACTTTCATGATATTGCTCCTGAAGAGCGCATCCCGAAAAGTGTGAAACGGCTTTCGGATAAGATGCGCAGTAAAAATAAATGATTAGAGCGCTGATCTGATATGATCAGATCGAAGGTGCTTTAATCGGCCTGAATCTTTCTGGCGCACTTGTCCAGAATGTCGAGATAGCCTTCCACGTTCCATGCCGAACGGCCAATGAACAGGCCATCGATATGCGGACAGGCGATAAGTTCTTCGCAATTGTCGGGATTGACCGAGCCGCCATAGAGGCACGGTACGCGGCGGCCAAGGATGCCTTCCGCGACAGCAATGATTTCAGCCTGGCGGGCATCGGCATAATCGGCGGAGGCAGGGATGCCGTTTTCGCCAATTGCCCATACTGGTTCATAGGCGAAGAGGATTTCAGCTTTTTTCTGCTCGTCGGACAGCTTGGAAAGTGCGCCGCGCACTTCTTCTGCAAGCACTTCCGCGGCACGACCGCTTTCACGATCTTCCAGCGTCTCGCCAATGCAGATAAGCGGGATCAGGCCGTGACGAACGGCTGCTTCGACCTTGAGGCCAACCGTTTCATTGGTCTCGCCAAAATGTGCGCGACGCTCGGAATGACCGAGTTCAACGATGTCGAGATTGCAATCTTTCAGCATCAGCGGCGAGATTTCGCCGGTCCATGCGCCCTGATCAGCCCAGTGCATGTTCTGCGCGCCAACCTTGACGGATGTGTCGGACAAAATTTCCTTCACTTCGCGAACATAGGTAAAAGGTGGAATAACGAAGCGCTGAATGTCAGCAGAACGACCGGCGTCGGCGTCTTTTAGTGCAGTCGCAAAAACACGGGCTTCAGCCAGCGTTTTGTTCATTTTCCAGCTCGTACCTACCCAGAATTTGGCCCCGAATTTGGACATGCTCGAATGCTCTTTCTTTTCGTGTTTATGCGCTGGGAGTGCGCTTAAAGTCTTTGCTTTAGTCTGCTATTGTCAGCTTGATGCCCGCGAGCTCCAGATCGGCCAGAATTTTGTCTCCCGGCGATTTGTCCGTGATGATGGCATCGAAATCTGCAAGGTCCGCCATCACATGCAGGGCGGTGCGGCGGAAGCGCTGATGATTAACCAGCAGGCAGGTGCGGGTTGCTGATGCGGTCATTGCGCGCTTGGTGCGAACGACGCTTTCATCCATGTGATAAACGAGCCGTCCATTGACCGCCGGTGCCGAAATGAACGCAATATCTGCGCTGAGCTTGGATAGAGCTTCTTCGGTCAACAGACCGAAGAAAGCGTTAAATTTGGCAGAAAAAACACCGCCAAGTGCGATCAGATTAATTCCGCCTTCGCCCTTGAGTGTATCGATGATGACGGCATTGTTGGTGATAACCGTCAACGGGCGCTTCTCGATCAGCATGCTGCCAAGCACCGCAGCCGTTGATCCGTCATTGATCATGACGGTCATGCCGGGCTCAATCAGTTCCAGTGCTGCGCGGCCCATCTCAATCTTGGCTTCATTGTCCTGCTGCACACGAAAACGAAAATCGCTCTCAAACTGAGAACCTGCATCCATGGTTGCACCGCCGCGCACTTTGCGCAGCACGCCAGACTCTTCAAGCGAATCCAGATCACGGTGAATGGTCATTTTGGAGACCGCAAAGCGTTCTGCAAGATCATCGAGATCGACTGCATGATTTTCAATCAGCAGATTTATGATCGCTTGTCTTCTGTCATCGCGCTTCACGGCGTTTCCGATCTCAGAGCATGTTTGTTTATCGCACAAACTTAAATCACAAAATCACAAAACAATCCATATAAAATGTTATTTTGTGATATTTTGTTGATTGGAGCGTCGCGCACTGTTTCTTATGACAAAAGAACCTTAGCAGTGCGCTCATCCGTGATCAGGCCATATAAACGGCCGCTTTTCAGGACGGCGCGAATAGCTTCTGCCTTCGAAAGACCACCGGCAAGACCGATGATGCGGCTCATATCAGCATTTTCTACGGAAGCGGCGATGGTGCGGGCAGTCAGTCCTGTTTCAAGCCTGGTTCCATTTGCATCGAAGAAGTGACCGAGCATTTCGCCTACGCCACCCAAATGGGCGATCTCTTCCACTTCGGAGAGTTCTATTACCCCGGAGGTGACAAGCTGGGCATGGGCATCGACTGTGCCGATACCGACGATTTTCAGCTCTGCACGGCACCCCATTTCGAAAACGCTGGTCACACCCTTTTGCGCCAGCAGCACTTCGCGGTCTTCTGCTGTGTTGGCAAAGAATGGCACCGGCATCACATAGGCCGGCCTGCCTGTCTTCTCGGCAATTCGATGCATCACGTCATGCGGGTTGGCAGCAAAGTTTCGGGTAAGACCACCAAGCAGCGATACGAACTGCAAATCTTTAGCACCAACGCGCGGCATATGGTTGACCGCTGCCGAAAGCGTGCGACCGTGTCCAAGCCCGATCACTTCGTGATCACCGTGCTCGATTTCACGACGCAGAAATTCCGCACCGGCATTGCCGAGTGATAGCAGCGGTAAGGCTTCTTCACCGAGATCGGGTGTCACTTCGCAGTATTCGAGATTATATTTTTCAGCGAGCCGATTTTCGAGATCAATACATTCAGTGATGTCGCCGTCGATCGTCACTTTGACCGCACCATCGGCAACCGCCTTGGCGATGAGGCGGTGTGCCTTCACGGACGGGAGTCCAAGCCGCTTGGCAACCGCCGACTGTGTCATGCCCGCGACAAAGTGGAGCCAGGCTGCACGAAGGGCCAGGGAATCGTCTGAATCTGCCATCTCGCGTCGCCTGCTCCCGATTCTTTATATTTTTCCTATGCTTATATCTTCAGGTCCGCGGCGCCCGTGTCAATGTGTGGTGCCCAGAAGGCCACACTTTCCGCGATCTGTGGAATAACTTCACGATCATTGGGCTCGCGTTCCTTAAAGGAGAGCTCAAGACAGATTTCATTGTCTTGCGCTCCGCCGTCCGCAAAAGCCTTGAGTAGCGGCTCCGGCTGAATGCGACCCTTTGCGTTGAACGCGGCGGTGAAAGGACGATGCCCACCCTTATCCATGAGGCTCTGCTTGATGTGAATGATCGGCGATATTGTAGGCACTGCACGCGCCCATGCATAGGGATCGAAATCATCCGGGTTGGACGAGGTCACATCGCCATGGTCGATATCGGCCATCATCCACATCGGGATGGTCATATTGGCTGCAGTCAGTCGATCCTGAAGCTTGATGCTCTCAGCAATCGTGTCACCAAATTCGCGGCCGATGCTCATCGGCTCCCAGAAAACATATTCAAGACCAGCGCCGCTCGCATGTTCAGCAACGTCAGCCCAGCAGTCGATAGCGATCTTGATAAGCTCTTCACGGCGTTCAGGATTGTCAAAATCCTTGTAAGTAAAAATGGCGAACTGCGTGCCGACCGACTTGCCACCGAGATCACCAATGATATCGGCAAATGTCTTGAACCAGTCGATATAATAGCGACGCACTTCCGCATCCGGGTGGCCGAAATGGTTCAGACGTCCATATGGGCCGGTCATGCCAGAAGTCACGCGAACGCCAGTGCGCTGTAACGCCTTGTCCATATCGCGGGTGAGGCGGCGGATGGTCGAAGCTTGCCAGCTCGGATTGATGAACTCATGGGTGAGCTGCAGATCGCGCAGGCGCAGATCGCGCGCAACGGTTTCGATCAGGTCATCCGGCTCTGCAAAGCGGTTCACAAGCGGATTGGTATTCAGCGATAATGTCAGAGCCATGATAACCTCAAGCAGAAACTTTAGCGTTGTCGAACCATGCGATGAAAGCAGCGCGTTCCGCTTCAGTCAGGTGCAGATAATGCTTGGTGCGGCGATAGAGAATGTCGTTCGCAGTTTTCGCCCATTCTTTTGAAACGAGATAACGGACTTCGGCCTCATAGAGATTGCCGCCGAAGTGTTGTCCAAGTCCGCTGAGATCAGTAACTCCAGCCACGATATCCTTCGTACGCGCACCATAGAGGCGTCCATAATGCTGGACGAGCTTGCGCGGCATCCATGGATAGCTGTCTCGCAGGCTGTTGGCGAAGGTTTCATAATCCGCATTTGGAATTTCGCCACCTGGCAATGGTGCATCATGCGTCCAGTCGCCACCCATTTTCGGGAAAATGTGCTTGAGGCGATGCATACCGCGCTCTGCGAGCTCGCGGAATGTGGTGATCTTGCCACCAAAGACGTTCAGCAAAGGAGCATCGTTGGTCTCATCAAGATCGAAAACATAGTCGCGTGTAACGGCGGAAGGGTTGCCCTTGCCATCGTCAAACAGCGGACGCACGCCAGAGAAGCTATGCAGAACGTCTTCGCGACGCAGCTTTTCCTTGAAATAGCGGTTCACAGCGGTGAGCAGGTAATCGATTTCTTTCTCATCCGCGCTCACGTCTTCGGCACGGCCTTCGTAAGCAATATCAGTGGTACCGATGAGTGCTTTGTCGCCTTCATATGGATTAATGAAGATCACGCGCTTGTCGTGGTTCTGAACCAGATAGGCATTCGCACCCGACCAGAATTTTGGCACGATGATATGGCTGCCTTTGACCAGACGCACATTGCGCGAGGAATTGGAGCCAGCCACATTGGTGATAACGTCTGTGACCCAAGGGCCTGCGCAATTGACGATGCAGCGGGCGCGGAAACTGCGAACTTCGCCGGTGTCGCGGTTCTTGGTTTCAACAATCCAACCGCCCTTTTCGCGACGTGCGGAGGTAACCGGCGTACGGGTCAGAATGGTCGCGCCTTTTTCAGCCGCGCCCACAGCATTGAGCACGACGAGACGGGCATCATCCACCCAGCAGTCGGAATATTCAAAGCCCTTGGTATATTGATCAAGGATCGGCGTGCCTTCCGGGTCGCGCTTCAGATCAAGCGTGCGGGTTCCGGGCAACTTCTTGCGGCCGCCGAGATGATCGTAAAGGAACAAGCCAAGACGCACCAACCATGCCGGACGATCCTGCGGGCTGTGCGGCAGCACAAAGCGCATCGGCCAGATGATATGTGGTGCGGCGTTCAACAGAACTTCGCGCTCGATCAAAGCTTCGCGAACCAGACGGAATTCGTAATATTCGAGATAGCGCAGGCCGCCATGTACAAGCTTGCCGGAGCGTGACGAGGTGCCTTCCGCGAGATCGTCTTTTTCCGCCAGCACAACCTTGAGGCCGCGCCCTGCCGCATCGCGAGCCACGCCCGCGCCATTGATACCGCCGCCAATCACAAACAGATCGTAGGTTTCCGGTTCAGCCATCTCATGCTCCTTCGGATGCCGGCACTCCGGCAAAATAATATGTAATTGCAGCCGATTGTCTAATTATCTGTCGGCTGCAAGCTTGTCCCAGATGGGCGCCAAGGCTAGTCGGGCGTCCTTATAGGCGGTGAAAAGCTCTTCATAGCGCTGTGCCTGCGCAGCATCGGGGGCTTCGCCCGCTCCCAGCAGAGGTGCGACCCATTCGGCGATGCAATCATCCATGGTTGGATAAGCGCCGATAGCGACAGCGGCCATCATTGCAGCACCTGCAGCGCCTGCTTCTTCACGCGATGAAACACGAACGGGCGCATTGACGGCTGCGGAAAGCGTGCTGCGAAGCGCACGTGAACGAGCGGCACCACCTGTCAGACGCAGTTCCGCTGGCATGCCGCCCATGGCCGCGTAACAATCGCGTGTTGCCATGCCGAGACCTTCAACGACCGAACGCACCAGTTCGGGGAAACGGTCGCGGCTCGAAAGGCCGATAAAGCCTGCACGTGCAAAAGCGTTGACGAAAGGTCCGCGTTCTCCGGCTTCGGAAATATAAGGATGATAAAGCAACGCGCCGGGGCGGCTCATATTGAACCACTCATCGAGGCGAGGAATCAGATCGTTTAAGCTGACTTTTTTGTCTGCTGTCGACATGAGATCGGCTGCAATTTGCAAAATCCAGTCGATATTGATCGTTGCGCCCATATTGGTCTGAACCTGGGTGACAATACCCGGGATTGGCAGCGCAATCACATAACCCGTGCCTTCGGCGTTCAATTGAATGTCGGCAACAGGCTTTGCGCGCATATGCACGCCCGTCGATCCGATAGTCGAGCAGCCGGCATCTGCGGTGCCGCAATAAACGCCTGCGCCAAGTGCCGTCATGACCATATCGACATAGCCGAGACTCACCGGCGTACCGGCCAGAAGACCAGTCGCAGCTGCCGCTTCGGGGGATAACGGATGCTGCGTCAGAGTGCCGTCCACGATTTCGGGCAGCAGACCACGGCGCTTTTTCAGGCCGAGCGCTTCAATAACCACATCGTCATACTGACGATTGCGGTAATTGCCGAATGTGAAACTGGCCTCCGAAGGATCTGTGGCACGGACGCCGGTGAGGTTGAGGTAAAGCCAGTCCTTACAGTGAAGAGCGACTTCGGCATTATCGAGCAGTTCCGGTACGAAACTGTCCATATGTGCCATTTGAGTGCCTTGCTGGCAGGTATTAAGGCCGGTTCCGGTCGCTTCAAAGCGCGCGCGGTTCATCGGGCCTGCTGCAAGTTTTGTAACGGTATTGGCAGCACGAGCGTCGAGCCAGATCCAGGCGTCACCGACCGGCTTATTATCGCGTCCCACAAGCCATGTGCCATCACCCTGACCAGTGACGGAAATGGCGGCGGTACGCGCGCTTAAGTTTGGAATTTTGTCTGCAAGACCGCGCAGAGCTTTGGCGCAATCTTCCCATGTCTGGGACAAGGACTGTGTCGCGGCACCATGTTCGCCGGTTGCATAAGTATTGCGGACAGCCGCCGATTCCAGTTGACGACCGCTAAGATCGAACGCCACTGCCTTGACGACGGATGTGCCCGCGTCGATACCGATGATTATATCACCCTTACCACGCATGACTGAAATACGCTTTCCCAAAGTGCTCATTCAGGGACATTTGGATTCCTCCCGCGACTATAATCTGTCGCTCGCGGCTCTTGTTTAATGAAAAAGAGCTATTGCGTATGATCGAGATAACATAACGATATCGAACTGTCTGTAAAATTTTCGTGGGTAAGCATTTTTTTTCACCAAAAGGTGATTGCTGTGAAAGTTTCGGCCCCTGACCTCACTCATTCTTATAGGGTTTAGTCGACATAACGACGATGGCTATGGGATATATGAAAGTTATATAATTGTTTTTAAACACTAAATATAGAAACACGTCGTGCGGCAAAAATTCTATGGAAACAGGACTGTTTGGAGATGCTCATCATTGAAGCCCGTCTTTTGACGATAGATTCCCGGGTGTTATTGTGAGTTTTTGGCCCGCAAATGTGTGAAACGGGGCGAGTTTCAAAAACAGCTGATTGACAGATATTGGTGTTTATAACATGATTATTGAAGTTGATAACATGCCGCTATCATAGCATATGGTTGCGGCGCATCTGTTTCCATGCTGCGCGGAGGGTCGGAGCCAGGGAACTATGTGGAGGATCGTTATGATTAAATTTCTCACTCCCATGGCCGCCTGTGCGAAAATCCGTTTAGCTTTTGCTGGCCGGGTTCCTGATCGCGGGTGCAGTCTACAAGCGGTGTAAGTTCAGCCGCGTAATCCGTTATTTACAACGACAATCCGGCAGAATTTGCTGAAGGCGTTTGATTATGAGTACACAAGCTAATCAAGTTTCACAGAAGCCAGCCAAGCTGAACCGCACAGTCCTTTGGAGTGTGGTCGCGGCGGTTGTGGTTGTCGGTGCAATTGGATTTGATACCAAGGTCGTGACGATCGGTTCTGATGCCGATGTGCGCCAGCAGGTCTTTTCCCCTGAAGCCTATGGCGCTGCGGAATTTCCGAAAGTCAAGGCAAGCGTTGAAGAGCGTGCGGCCGATGCTGTTGAAGTTGGCACAGCACTTGCTGCTGACAAGGATGCAGCCGGCAAGAAATATGGTGTTGGCAGTGTGAACCCGGTCATTTCGATCAAGTTCACGGGCACCGTTGAAGAGCGCAAGTCCAATTATAATGTCATCAAGGTTGATGGTTTCCCTGAAGGCATGGCAATTCGCGTCCAGACTGGTCCTGCTGTAAATGGCACCGATCTGCGCGATGCGACGGGCACCATCGAGTTCGGTCAGTTCAAGAATCAGATCGAATTCCAGAACGCCGGTTCTGCACTCAACAATGAGATGAAAAAGCAGGTTCTCGAAGGTGTTGACGTCAACAATCTCGTTGGCAAAACCGTTTCGGTGACAGGTGTTTTCAAGCTGGTCAATCCGAAGAACTGGCTGGTTACGCCGGTGGGGTTTGAAGTAAAATGACCCTTCAGACCAAAATTGAAGGCAAGCATGGCGACGTCGTTTTAAGCGCGCATGATGTTGCCAAGGCCTATGGCCGCATTCATGCCCTGAAGGGCGTGAATTTCGAAATCCGTCGCGGTCAGGTCACCACGCTTTTTGGCGAAAATGGTGCTGGCAAGTCGACGTTGATGAAGGTTCTGTCGGGCGTTATTCAGCCGACATCGGGCACGATTATTCTGGATGGCGAACCGGTTTCGTTCAATTCTTCGTCCGAAGCACGCGATCGCGGCATTTCGATTATCCACCAGGAACTGAGCCTCGCGCCCAATATGAATGTGCGCGACAACATCTTCATGGGTCGCGAAATTCGCGGTGCAACGGGCGTCAATTTTGCGGAAGAAGAACGCCTGACCCGTGAACTTCTGGCAGAACTTGAAGAAGATATCGATCCGCTTACGCCGGTCGAAGAGCTTCGTCTGGGGCAGCAGCAGGTTGTCGAAATCGCGCGTGCGCTTTCGGTCAATTCCCGCATTCTGATTATGGATGAGCCGACTTCGGCGCTCAGTGCATCGGAAGTGGAAGTGCTGTTCAAGGTCATTCGTGATCTGACGGCGCGTGGCGTGGCAATTGTTTACATCTCGCACCATCTCGAAGAAGCCCTGCAAATCACTGATCATGCAGTGGTCCTGCGTGATGGGGCAATGACGGCTTATGCTCCACGTGCTGAGATTGATCTGGAATGGATCGTTCGCAACATGGTTGGTGAGAACTTCGATCTCGGTTCGCCTCCGACCGGTTACGAATGGGGCGATGTTGCGCTTTCGGTTGAAAACCTCACGGTTCAGGACCCAACAGGCGGCGATTTCGCACTTGTTGATAATATGTCGCTAGAAGTTCGTGCCGGTGAGATCGTTTGCATCTATGGCCTGATGGGCGCCGGTCGTACCGAGCTGCTCGAAACTGTTGCAGGACGTCTCAAGGCGAGTTCCGGTAACATTCTTCTCAAGGGACAGGATGTGGCTGGCCTCACGATTGCACAGCGCATCGACAGGGGCCTGGTTCTGGTCCCGGAAGATCGTCAGCGCGACGGCCTGGTGCAGACCATGACGGTTGGCCGGAACCTCTCACTCGCAAGCATTGGCGAAATGACGAAAGGCCTTTTCACCTCAACGAAGCGTGAAAAGAACATCGTCGAGCAGTCGATCAAGAACGTCCACATCAAGACGGATGGTGGTGACGCCGCAATCGGCTCGCTCTCAGGCGGCAACCAGCAGAAGGTCGTTATCGGCAAAATGCTGGCGACTGAGCCAAAGGTCATTCTGCTGGACGAGCCAAGCCGCGGTATCGACATTGGTGCGAAGGCTGAAGTGTTTAAGCTGCTGGCTGAAAAGGCCAAGGACGGCCTTGCGGTCGTCTACACGACTTCTGAAGTCGGGGAATGCCTCAGCATCGCTCATCGTATCATCGTTATGCACCGTGGACGCATCTCGGCCGAATTCGGCTCCGATGTATCCAAGGAAAAGATCATGGCCGCCTCGGGCGAGTCCACGGTCGGTCACTAAAGCATGATCCCGAAAAGTTGTTCGACTTTTCGGATAAGATTATGCGTTAAAACAAAGAGTTAGAGCATCACGTCGGTCTTGCCGACCGCAAGATGCTCTTGATTATGGAGCACTGATAGAATGTCAGTCACGAGCACCAATGACAAAAAGGCGGCGTCCAACGGGACAAAGCGCAAAACCAGCATCGTGCATTTGCTGCTCGAAGGCCGTGCGTTCTTTGCGTTGATCGCAATTATCGCAGTCTTCTCGTTCCTTTCGCCTTATTATTTCACCGTCAATAACTTCCTCATCATGTCATCGCATGTGGCCATTTTCGGCCTGCTGGCAATTGGCATGCTGCTGGTCATCCTCAATGGCGGTATTGATCTTTCGGTCGGCTCTACGCTTGGTCTTGCGGGGGTTGTGGCTGGCTTCCTGATGCAGGGTGTCAATCTTCCGGAACTGGGTATCATTCTTTATTTCCCCGTTTGGGCGGTTGTCCTCATCACCTGTGCTTTGGGCGCATTTGTTGGTGGCATTAACGGCGTTCTGATTGCTTATCTGCGCGTTCCGGCCTTCGTGGCAACGCTTGGCGTGCTTTATTGCGCGCGCGGTGTCGCACTTCTTATGACCAATGGCCTGACCTATAATAATCTCGGCGGTCGCCCGGAACTCGGCAATACCGGCTTTGAGTGGCTCGGCTTCAATACGCTTTTTGGTGTGCCGATTGGCGTGCTGGTACTGGCTGTTCTCGCCATCATCGTTGCAGTCGTGCTTAACCGCACCGCATTTGGCCGCTGGCTTTATGCTTCCGGTGGCAATGAGCGCGCTGCTGAGCTTTCCGGCGTTCCGGTCAAGCGCGTCCAGATTTCGGTTTATGTGATCTCAGGCATTTGTGCCGCAATCGCTGGTCTGGTTCTGTCTTCACAGCTGACTTCGGCAGGCCCAACCGCCGGCACCACTTATGAACTGACGGCAATCGCCGCAGTCGTAATCGGCGGTGCAGCACTCACGGGTGGTCGTGGTACCATTCAGGGTACGCTTCTGGGTGCTTTCGTTATCGGCTTCCTCTCCGATGGCCTCGTGATCATCGGCGTATCATCCTACTGGCAGACTGTCTTTACCGGCGCGGTTATCGTGCTCGCAGTTCTGCTCAACAGCATTCAATACTCCCGGCGTTGATAAATTACGGCTCCGCCCACCGTTCCGGGCGGAGCCGGTTCTTCGGGGGTATCGAAAGGTTCCAAGACGGCGATATCAGTTTGAAATTTCGCCCACTGGAAATGGTAACGCCGGGAAACCGGTATAACTCAACGATAATTTTTACGGGAGTGAGACATGTTTAAGAAGGGTATGCGCGTTCTGTTTGCTGCTGCTGCAGCACTACCGCTTATTGCCAGCTCGGCGTGGGCTGAAGGTCTAATCTCAATCGTGGTCAACGATCCTTCCAACCCATACTGGTACACCGAAGGTGAAATCGCCAAGAAAACCGCTGAAGGCCTTGGCTATTCGGCTGTTGTCGGCGGCCACAAGGGTGACACCAACACCGAAAGCAACCTGATCGATACCGCAATCACCAACAAGTCGGTCGCGATCATTCTCGATCCAGCAAATGCTGACGGTTCGGTTGGCGCAGTTAAGCGCGCTGTTGCAGCTGGCATTCCAGTGTTCCTCGTAAACGCTGAAATCAACCAGGAAGGCCTTGCCAAGGCACAGCTCGTTTCCAACAACGCACAGGGCGCAGCACTTGGTGCAACGCAGTGGGTTGAGAGCGTTGGTGAAGAAGGCAAGTATGTTGAGCTTTTCGGTTCGCCGTCGGACAACAATGCTGCCACTCGTTCGAACGGCTATGAAACCGTTCTTTCGCAGTACCCAGACCTCGTAAAGGCTGGTCAGGATGTTGCCAACTGGAACCGTACGCAGGGTCACGACAAGATGCAGGCTTTGCTTCAGGCAAATCCAGACATCATCGGCGTTATCTCGGGTAACGACGAAATGGCTCTCGGTGCAATCGCTGCTCTGAAGAAGGCTGGCAAGCTGGACAAGGTTAAGGTTGGCGGTTTCGACGGCTCGCCAGACGCTGTTGCAGCCATCAAGGCTGGCGAACTTCAGTACACCGTTCTGCAGCCAGTTGCGATCTTCTCGGAAGCTGCTGTTAAGCAGGCCGACAACTTCATCAAGACCGGCAAGACCGGCGTTGACCAGGAAAAGCAGCTCTTCGATTGCTTCCTGATCACCAAGGACAATGTTGACAAGTACACGTCGCCATTCGTTCTCGAACAGTAAGACCTGATTGGACGGAGCGCGGGCTTGATCCCGCGCTCCTCTCCGCATTTTTCGTACCGATGCTATGAATCGGGACCGGTCAATAATTGAGCGGGCTGGGGACGAGTGGAAGCATGGTCACAAGCAACAAAGCAAGCATAGACAACCTGATGACAGAGCAGGTGCCGAACGATAGTCGGCATGCACGTCAATTGGTTCGCCGCCAGCAAATTGCTGAAATGATTATGTCCGAAGGATCGGTGAGGATCGAAGATCTGACCGAACGTTTCGGTATCAGCCTGATGACTGCGCACAGAGATGTTGACGAACTCGTCAGTCGCGGTCTGTTTCGTAAGGCGCGCGGCGTTGTTTCTGCAGCACCGACAAGCCTCATAGAAGCGAGCGACCTTTATCGCGTCGCACGCCAGTCCGAAGAGAAGAAGCTGATCGCGGAAGCTGCGATGCAGTTCGTAGAGCCGGGACAGGCCATCTTCTTCGACGATTCCACAACTGTTCTTCAGATGGTGCCTTACCTGCCGGGCAAGGGGCCGCTGACGGTCATTACCAATTCGCTGATCCTGATGAATGAAGTACGCGACATCAAAGATGTCACGCTGCTTGGTCTTGGCGGGCAGCTTTACAACTGGTGTAACGCCTTTGTTGGCGGCATGACCATTCATGAAATTCGCCGCCTGCGGGCGGACGTGGCATTCATTTCGATCGCCGCCATCACCGATGATCTGCTGTTTCACCAGTCGCCGGAAATGGTCGAAACCAAGCGCGCCATGCTTGATTGTGCTGCAAAGCGCGTGCTGCTTGCCGATCATACAAAGTTCGAACGCCGCGCATTGCACAATTTCGGCGCGCTGTCCGATTTTGACGTCGTGATTGTCGATGAGGAGACGCCTTTCGCACATATCGAACGTATGCAGGCGCAAGGCATCAACGTCGTCGTCGCCCGCTCAGGCGGCTCGAAAGAATAAGCCTGAAGGCTTGAGAGTTTAACGCGCATCTTAGTCCTGAAACCGTTTCACACTTTTCGGGCTGCGCTCATCGCATACATATCAGGAAATACGATCCATGCCGTCTCTGTTGGGAATTGATAGCGGACTGACCGTCACCAAAGCCGTATTGTTCGATATTGACGGCACACCGCTTTCTGTCGCCCGTCGCCGTGTTGCGCAATCCTTCCCGCAGCCGCGCCATGTTGAACGCGACATGGATGAATTCTGGAATGCAACTGCCGATGCAATTGCCGAAGCGATTGCAAAGAGTGGACGTCCTGCATCCGACATTCTCGCCATTGCCACCACCGCGCATGGTGATGGCATCTATATGCTCGACAAGGATGCGCGCCCACTCGGCAAGGGTATCCTGTCGCTCGACAGCCGTGCCGTTGACGTAGCCGAGCGCTGGGTGAGCGGTCCTGTTGCAGAACAGTCGATTGCCATCACCGGTCAGCTGCCACACGCTTCGGCACCATCGGCCATTCTGGCCTGGGTCAAGGAAAACGAGCCGGAACGCTATGGTCGTATCGGTCATGTCATTGCTTGCAAGGATTGGTTGCGTTTCTGTCTGACCGGAGAAGTGGGCACTGACCGCACCGAGGCATCGACTTCCTTTACCGACGTAAACACCCAGGACTATTCCAGGGAAGCACTTGCTCTTTTCGGGCTGGAAGCACTGTGGGATGCTCTGCCGCCAATGTCGCGCTCTGACGAAATTGTCGGTGGTGTTTCTCAGGAATGTGCAAGCCGAACCGGCCTTGCTGCCGGAACGCCCGTTGTGGGCGGTCTGCATGATGTAACCGCGTCCGCACTTGGTGTCGGTGGTCTTAAGATCGGCACGGTTGCAATTGTAGCTGGCACCTATTCGATCAATGAAACGCTTTCCTCCAAGCCAAATGTCGATAAGAGCTGGTTCTGCCGCAATGGTATTGCGCCCGGCGAATGGAACAACATGTCCATTTCTCCCGCGTCTACCGCAAATTACGACTGGTTCCTCGATAAGCTCTGCCCGGCAGAACGGCTTGAAGCGGAAGAAACGGGTCGCTCTATACACGACATGCTGCGCCCGGAAATCGATGCTGCTCTTGCCAAGCCTTCGACAGCATTATTCCATCCTTATTTGTTCGGCTCGCCGTATGGTGCGATGGCAAGCGGCGCGTTCTTCGGTCTTCGCGGCTGGCAGGAACGTGGCGATATGCTGCGTGCGGTCTGGGAGGGTATTGCTTTTAACCACCGCATTCATGTCGACCATCTGAAAGATGGATTTGCAATTTCTAGCGCTCGCCTGACCGGTGGTGTTTCGCGCAGTCCATCATTCGCGCAGATGTTTGCCAATGTGTTGGGTATGCCGGTCACAGTCACGGAAACGGATGAAGCGGCTGCATGGGGTGCTGCCCTTTGCGCAGGCAAGGGTGCGGGTGTTTTCGCTGATGTGTACAGCGATCCGCGTGACCTTGATGCGATTGGGCGAACCTATACGCCGGATGCAACGCGCAGCGCGCAATATGAAAAGCGCTACGCGTTATTCAAGGAAATCGCATCTGCGCTTGGACCGATCTGGCCCAAGATTGACGCCTTAACAGATTGAAATATGCCGCGCTCGTTTGCGCGATGACGATGTAAAGACAGTGAAATGAACGATTTCGTAAGCAGTAGCCAAATGAAGAGCCGTATCAGCCAACTCGAAGCCGACGGTGTTGATGTGCTCATTCTGGGTGCAGGTATCAATGGCGCGGGTCTTTATCGCGATCTGAGCGAACAGGGCGTGAGCTGTTTCATCGTTGACAAAGGCGATTTTGGTTCGGGCACAAGTGCTGCTCCTTCGCGCCTCATTCACGGCGGCCTCAAATATCTGGAAACCGGTGAGTTTGGTCTCGTGGCGCAATCGACGGTCGAGCGCAATATCCTGCTTAAAAATGCGCCGCATAATGTCCAGCCGCTGCCGACCTTCATTCCGGTCTTTTCGTGGACCAAGGGTATTACCGCAGCGCTCAGAACTCTGTTCGGCTCAACGACAGCACCACGTAGCCGTGGGGCCGTGCTGATCAAAATCGGTCTCGGACTTTACGATTATTTTGGTGCGCGTGAACGCGTTATGCCAAAGCATAATTTTCTCTTCAGGAAGAGTGCCTTGAAGGAAATGCCCTATATGACCACGTCTATCGTTGGGGGTGGCATTTATTATGATGCATGGGTCAGCAAGCCGGAACGTCTCGTTTATGAGCTTGTCAGTGATGGTTTGAAGGCCAATCCGCAAAGTGCAGCAGTCAATTTTACCTCTATTGTTGCGGCCAATGACGGCGCGGTAAGCTTTGAAGGGTCGGATGGTGCTGCTTTCACGGTCAAGCCAAAGATCGTCATCAATGCAGCTGGTCCGTGGATCGATCATGTCAACGCGGCGCTTGGTAAAGAAACCAGGATGATCGGCGGCACCAAGGGCTCACACATCCTGATCGATCACCCGGAACTGGTCAAAAGTCTCAAGGGCCGCATGATCTATTTCGAGGCGGATGATGGTCGTATCTGCCTCGTCTATGACTATCACGGTTTGGCGCTGGTTGGTTCTACGGACATCCCGGCGAACAATCCGGATGAGGTTTTCGCGGAAGACAAGGAAATCGATTATTTCATCGAGAGCCTGCGCTCGCTGCTGCCGAAGCTGAAGTTTGACCGCAGCCAGATCGTTTATACCTATAGCGGCATTCGTCCGCTGCCTGCCTCCAATGCTTCGGAGCCCGGCCTTATCAGCCGCGATCATTCCGCACCGGTTATCGAGCCAGACGCGAGCCGTCCGTTCGCAATCATTTCGCTGGTTGGTGGCAAGTGGACGACATTCCGCGGCTTTGCAGAAGAAGTTGCAGATACAGTTCTCAAGCGTTTTAGCCGTGAACGCCTCAAATCCACCCGTAGTCTCACCATCGGTGGTGGTAAGGATTATCCGGCAGACGCCAATGCACGCGCAGCGTGGGTGGCAAAGCAGGCTAAGGAAACCGGACTTCCAGCCGAACGTGTCGAGATACTTTTGAAGCGTTATGGCACCACGGCCTTGCCTATCATTGCGGATGAAGCAAAGGTTGGTGTTACACTTCTGCCTGATACAGATACTATAAGCCGTGCGGAAATTGCGTGGATTGCGCGCAATGAACTGGTCGTGCATCTCTCCGACGTGGTTCTGCGACGCACAACACTGGCGATTGATGGCGCGCTGTCGAATGCTAACCTGGCGGCCATTGCCGATATTCTTGGCGTGGAATTTGGCTGGGATGCCGCACGCAAGACGCAGGAGCTAGAGGTTGTGACTGCCGAGCTTGGCAAGCGCCACGGCATGAAGCTCGGAGAGCAGCCAGCGAAACGCCGCTAACGGTTATAGTGACTTTTCAAATCAAATTGATAAACGCCGGTCATTAGATCGGCGTTTTTTGCTATTTCTTTGCAATGTCATGGCGCTATCTTATGCGCTGACAGGAGAACGCTATGGAAATCAAAAGAAATGGATCGGCGCCATCTGGTGTTGGACCGGCAGACTGGTTTACGGGCAAGGTTCGCATTGATCCGCTGTTTTCGCCCAATGAGGCGCGGCGTGCGGCTGCAGCTGTGGTCACATTTGAACCCGGAGCCCGCACCGCCTGGCACACGCATCCGCTCGGACAAACGCTGATTGTTACTTCTGGATCAGGCTTGGTGCAGCGCGAAGGCGGTCCGATTGAGGAAATCCGACCCGGCGATGTTGTGTGGTTTGAACCAGGTGAAAAACACTGGCATGGCGCTTCGCCTAAAAATGCGATGACCCATATCGCAACGCAGGAGCAGCTCGATGGAAAGGTTGTCGACTGGATGGAGCATGTGACGGATGCTCAATATCCGAGCGCATGAATAACGAAGCCGGGCAGCTCGCCCGGCTTTTTTAAACCGTCATTGAGAGCACGTCATAGGGCGGAATTTTGATTGTTCTGCCACTTTCAACGACCACGTCCTGCTCATACGATGTGATATTGACCAGCCAGACGGTCTTATCTTCTACCGCAAATGCCAGAACGTCTGATGGACGCGATGACTGACACAGTCTGAAACTTTTACCGGCAAGCTGCGCGAGCACTTTGACTGCATTGAACAGAGGGCGTTTTTCACCCGCAGCAGCCGGTTCGTTTTCACCTGCGATCAGGCCAAACGGGCCGGTGAGCGCTGAAAGTGTGAGACTGTCCAGTCCTGCATCAAGCACAGATATTGCATATGCAAATGCAAAGCTTTCCGCAAATTTTCCATTATGGCGCGGATCGCGATCGGCCATGGCGATACGTTTGCCATTCGGGTTTTCCATCGTCCGGGTGCCATATGGGTTCTGACGCATGGGGATGGTAGACGGCCCGATGCGATAGGGTTTGTCGCCATAAATAGCCCTCACCGAACGCGTGATGAAAGGCAGTGCTTCCAGTGTCTGCATGACACTCAGATCATCAGCCGCATGGACAATCGGATTGGTGCAATGGGTGACAAAATCGATGAGGTCGCGCGGTACACGCTTGCGATTCAGCTCAGTGAAATAGCTCAGCATTCCACCGCCGAGACGCACATTCGGGAAGGCTGCTCTCGCTGCCGCATAAACATCTTCGAGCGGCGGGCAGGGTGGCCATTCACTTCCGGGAGGAGTCGATTGCCGGTCTATGGCCGGTGAAACCATGATTGCATCTGGCATGAAACCAGCGGCTTTCATGTCTGCTGCAATGGCGCTCGTTTCATCGATGAGCGCTTTCATGCAAGGCAATGCTATTTCGAGAGAAACGCGCCCTTTGTAGTGGGCGACCAACGCTGCAAAATCGGCAAATGCCTGCCCGTTATGGCCCGCCAGAGGATCGTAATGAAATAACAAATCCTGCGGGGCAAGTTCCTTTAGTAGCTCTATCGCAGTTAAACTGGCCTTGGCTTCCTCCGGCGTGATGATGATGCCGATACTTGGCATCCTGCCACCCACGTCACCGAGCGTGATGTTCACCGGCTCTGCATTCCGAGCTGTTGTTAACGCTGTTTTGCGCGTGTCGCGAATACTGAGCACAATGCGCTGATGCTGGAGCTTGGATGCTTCAATCTGATAAGGCCATGGCAAAGCCAGTGGACGCACATAGGTCTTGTAAGATGCATCAGACCAGTTGCGCTGATCTTCCATCTCAAACGTGTCGCCCTCCATGCGGCACTCGGCTGAAACGCCGGGGATCGCCTCGTGGGTGATAGCGCGCATGTCCCTGAAGGGCTGCCAAGGCTCGATCAGGTCGGGCAGATGGGTTTGATTGAGCGTGCCATCGACGTGCTCGACAGACACAGGTGAGCCTGCCACGCCGACGATTGGATGCAGAATACAGAAGCCGCAACGGTTGGTCTCAAAGCCGGTCCCGGTATTGGCCATGGCGTCGAACGTGAGCGTTCCGCTGGTATCTGCCTGAATGCGGACATCAATGTTTAGCTGTGTTGCATCGGGGCCTTCACACTGAGCCTGATAGGTAACGGTAAATCCGGTACTGTTTTCTTCGACGTTGAGATCGTGAATTTTCGGACTATAGGTGCCCCAGTCGCGATCCCGCACCAGATAGGAAATGGCACGCAGAACCTCGACGCCGTCATAGGTGATCGTGCGAAGATTGCCATCGCTGAGATCAACGACGAGCAGGCCCGCTTTCAGATACAGTGGTTTGGCTTCCGTTTCGCGCGTTCCAAAGAGCAGAAAAGGATCGACGCTGCTCATTTTAGCAAAGCCGCGATGTCGATGCGATTACCGCTCGCAGCACTGTCATAGGCCGCTTCGACAAGCGCGAAAGTCTTGAGATTATCAGCGCCCGATGTGGAGGTTTCTTCACCCGATGCGAGCTTATCCACCCAGTGCTGCTGAATGGCAAAAACGCTTTCCTGAATATTGTGCCATGGACGCGAGGCCCACGAGAGCAGTTTTGGTGCAACGTCGGAAACAGTGGTGCCAGAAGGTGTGATCACCTCAAGACGATAGCCCTGATAAAGCCGGATCGAGCCTTCCGTGCCATCAAGTTCAATGAGCGTTTCCGGGAAAGGATCGGTCCTGAGTTTGGTGGCATAGCTCACGTCGACAATCGAGGTTGCACCATTTTCATGGTCCATGAGAATGGTTGCCACATCCTCGCCCTTGATCTTCGGGTTAACGCGCTTTGTGCGCGCGACAAGGCTCGTGACGTCGCCCAGAATGAAGCGCGCAATATCAAGCGTGTGAATGCCGAGATCTTCGATAATAAAGCGCTCACCTTCCGCAAGATAAGGCTGACCGGAGAAGACATCAAAGCCCGAGCGGAAAGAAAAACGCCCCCAGAATGGTGTGCCGATGACGCCACTGTCGAGCGCCTTACGTACGGCCTGAACAGGCGTCTGCCAGCGGAAATTTTCATGCACCATGAGCGGAATGCCTGCCTCGTGACAGACTTTCACCATTGCCTTTGCATCATCAAGCGTTTTGGCAAATGGCTTCTGGCAGATTGCTGGCACCTTGTGGGCGGCGGCAAGTTCCACCAAAGCACGGTGGCTTGAAACCGTGGTGGCAATATCGACAAAATCGATGCCGCCATCCGCAAACAGCGCCTGCGCATCCGTGTAGCGGCGTTCGATGCCAAACTGGTCACCGACAATCTTCAGCCGCTCAGGATCGCGGTCGCAGATTGCCACGATTTTGGCATCCGAAACGTCATTCCATGCATGCATCTGGTTGATTGCGAAGAAGCCGCAGCCGATCAGAGCGCCATTCAATTCTGCCATTTTTAACCCGCTTTTGCCATTTGCATGAGTGTAACGCGCTGCTGGAGGCGGCGCTGCGCCTGATCGACCACCACGGCAATGATGATGACAAGGCCTTTGATGACCATCTGCCAAAAGGACGAAACGCCCATCATGACCAGACCGTCGGAGAGAATACCGATAACGAATGCACCAATGATCGTACCGCCAATAGTGCCGCGTCCGCCAGACATCGAGGTGCCGCCGAGAACCGCTGCCGCAATGGCGTTAAGCTCAAAGGAATTTCCCGTTGCCGGATGTGACGACATCAGCTCGGATGAGATGATAATGCCGACAATTGCCGCACAGAAGCCCGAAAACATGTAAACGAACATCTTTACGCGATCGACACGGATGCCTGACATGCGGGCTGCACGTTCATTGCCGCCGACTGCGAAAATCTGACGGCCAAGCGGCGTGTAACGCGCGACATAAGCTGCAATGAGCGCCACCGCGATCAGAATCCAAATTGAGACGGGCAGGCCCAGAATGCTGCCGGAGCCGAGGAAGGCAAAGCCGGTTGTACCCAGGTCTTCGCGGCCAACGAGGTTCGGGAAAGTCTGGCCGTCTGAGGACAACAGCGCCAGACCACGCGCCACATACAAGGTGCCGAGCGTCGCGATGAAGGGCGCGACATTTAATTTGGTGATCAATAGCCCGTTTATGAAGCCGACCGCGACACCTACTGCCAGTGTGATGAGCGATATCTCAAAGATGTTGAAATAGATCGTATAGCCGACGCCAAGGTCAACGCCATAGATCAGCAGGCCACCCGCCACCATCCCGCAAAGCCCGACGATGGAGCCGACCGAGAGATCGATGCCGCCCGTGATAATGACGAAGGTCATGCCCATCGCGAGAAACGCGTTGAGGGCGACGTGCTTCGACATCAGGATGAGGTTGGCGGCAGAAAGGAAATTTGGCGCTGCGAACGAGAAGAAGATGAACACCGCGAAAAGCGCGATGAAGGTTCTCAGTTTCATCAGCGTCAGCAGGGCCGAGCCGCTGTTAAAGGTTGAGTCAGTGGCCGCCGTCGTTGTGTTGGCTGTCATGACGCGAGTTCCCTTGTTTGTTTGTTGTGGTCGTTGTCATGCGTATGCCCGTGGCCCTTGGCCGAAGCGGCAACAATGTCGGCTTCCGTCGCTTTATCGCGGTCGAATATGGCAATCAGCTTCCCATTGCTGAGCACCGCGATGCGATCGGAGAGCGCCATGACTTCTTCCAGATCAGAGGTTGAAAAGAGAATGGAAAGACCTTCGGCGGCAAGCCTGCGCATGGTGCGGAAAACGTCAGCCTTCGCACCCACATCGATGCCGCGCGATGGTTCGTCCATCAGAAGAACTTTTGGATTGGTCATCAGCGCCTTGCCGATGACGACTTTCTGCTGGTTGCCGCCCGACATCGACGTGACTTCGAATTCCGGGTTTGGTGCCTTGATAGCAAGGTCCTGGATCGCCTGTTGAATGGCTTGTTTTTCGCGCTTTGGCGTGATGTGGAAGAAGCGCGCCAGACGGTCGAGACTTGCAAGCGTCAGATTACTGGCAATGGATAATATCTGGACCAGACCTTCGCGCTGGCGGTCTTCCGGTATGAGCGCAAGGCCGCGTCGGATGCGACGGGTTGTGTCGCGCTCCTTCACTTCCTGGCCATCGATATAGATATTACCGGTCGAATGCCCGTGTTGCCCCATCACGCATTCAAAGAACTCGGAGCGTCCTGCACCCATGAGGCCATAAATACCCAGAACTTCACCGGCGCGCACTGAGAGCGACACATCATCAACTGCGAGCCCACCGGTTGGGCGGGGCAGGGTGATGTTCTCGGCACGAAACCGCTCAGCTCCGATTTTGTGGGTAACAGGCTTGGCAAAATCCTTGGCATCGGAACCGATCATCGAACGCACGATCCATTGCGTATCGATATTCCTGATCTCTTCCTGCCCGGTGATTTTCCCATCACGCAGAACCGTGATGTAATCACCAATCCGCATCAGTTCTTCGAGACGATGCGAAATGTAGACGATTGCCACGCCCTGACTCTTCAGCTCGGCAATCACCTTGAACAGAATATCGACTTCGGCGGCTGAAAGTGCGGATGTCGGCTCGTCCATAATGACGATGCGTGCATCAATCGAGATTGCCTTTGCGATTTCGACAAGCTGCTGCTGACCAATCGGCAAATCGGCGACAAGCGTATTTGCACTGATGCCTGCATCGAGCCGGTCGAGATATTCGTTGGCCTTTACAACCTGCGCCTTGTGATTGATGCCGCGCAGACCGCGTGTGATTTCGCGTGTGGCAAAGATATTTTCTGCCACCGACATATTTGAAAACAGGTTCAATTCCTGAAAAATCATCGCAATGCCGCGCTTTTGCGCATCGGCGGGACTGTCGAATGATACTTCTTCAGCATCGAGAATAATCTTCCCCATGGTCGGGCGTTCAACGCCAGCGATGATTTTCATCAGCGTGGATTTACCCGCACCATTTTCGCCGACAAGCACATTGACCGAGCCACGGCGCAGTTCAAGATTGGCACGCTTGACAGCGACAATGCCTGAATAGACCTTGGAAACATCCTCAAGCTTGAGGACAATATCGTCCCTCTGGTTCAGTTCCGTCTCCATGGCTTATTTCTCCACAGAGATGGAAACGGGAGTGAGGAGTGGAAGCTGGCCCTTCGACGGCAATGGGAAAGCGCCTTCGGCTTTCACCTTCATGCCGACAAGATCTTCGCGTGGCAGCTTGGACAGTACGTCGTCGTTGACGCGGGTGTTGAAAGCCTTGCCGAACTGTGCCCAGTCGATCTGGTTACGGAACTCGTTGAAATTCACGAAGGATAGGCTGTCACGGATCGCGCTGCCGCGAACCGTAGGCCCGATCTGCACGCGTGCATCGGCCTTGCCATCGCCATTGCTGTCGACATCGACATAGGCGGCGCGTGACTTTGTTTCAGCTGCGACCACTGTGCCTTCAAGCTTGGCTGCGAAGGTCCAGGGGGCATTGCCCTGCTTTTCGCGATGGCCGTATTTTGCTCCGGCTGCATCTACATCAGCATTGGTGGCCTGCATCACTTCGTCGAGCGTTGCAGTCTTCTCGGCAAAAAATGGCTTCACTTTTGAATCCCAGATATCGGCGACCGAGCGATCGGGATTGAAATTATCGCCGCGTGCTTCTGCGGCTTCTTCTGCTGTCGGCGTCTTGATGATTTTGCAGCCCGAAAGCGCGACACCGCAGGCCAGCAGGATAATGGAAGCTGACTTCAGCACTGACATGAATTTATCCTCGATATAGGAAGTAGTGCCGGGAACGCGGGCGCTCCCGGCTAAGCAGTGCCTGATCAATCCTTCAAAGCGAAGGTTTCGAGCTTTTCTGCATTGTCAGGGTTGATGAGCACGCAGTCCATCAGCTGCTTTTCTTCAGCAGGTTCCTTACCGGTCTTGATATATTCGTCAGCCTGGACGACAGCCATCTGTGCCTGAGCGTAGGCTGGCTGCAGAACAGTTGCCTTGATGCCGCCTGCCTTGATGGAGTCGCGGACATCGTTGGAGCCGTCGAAGCCAACAACGATAATGTCCTTGCGGCCAGCCGCTTCAAGCGCAGCCCAAGCACCCATAGCCATGGTGTCGTTGCCAGAAATCACGCCCTTAATCTCAGGGTTTGCCTGCAGAATGCTCTGCATCTTCGTGAAGGCTTCAGTCTGGCTCCAGTTGGCCGACTGCTGCGCAACCATCTTCATGTCTGGATATTCGTCGATGACGTCGTGATAGCCCTTCGAGCGAGTGCCCGCATTGAGATCGGATTCACGACCGAGCAGTTCGACATAATTGCCCGCTTCGCCCATCAGCTTGACGAACTCTTCCGCACCGAGCTGTGCGCCCTGATAATTGTTTGAAACGATCTGCGAAACCGCAACACCAGAGGCATTGATTTCACGGTCGATCAGGAACGAAGGGATTTTCGCGTCCTTGGCCTTCTGAACGGCTGCAATCGATGCTTCCGAACCGGCATTGTCGAGGATGATAGCCTTGGCGCCACGGCCGATAGCCGTATCGACGAGCTGCGACTGCTTGGTTGCGTCGTCGTCATGCTGAAGGATCAGCGTATCGTAACCGAGTTCCTTGGCCTTGGCTTCAGCGCCAACAGCTTCCGCCTTATAGAATGGATTGTCATGCGATGGTGTGATGATCGCAATAAGATCGGCAGCCCAGGCTGGCATAACCACGCCACCTGCCAATGTTGCTGAAACGGCTGCAATCGCAAAACCGCGCGCAATTTTCCTGCGTGTAAACTTCATGTAGACCTCCCAATAAGCCCCGTTTCCCAAAAGGGCGGTAAAACGGGAGGGCGCACTACGCCCTCCCAAGTGACGTCACGTAATGCGACGGATGCTTTCTGCGATTTCTTCCGGTTCGAAAACGTTCTTCCAGTCGTCGCGCATCAGCGCAGGAATGCCGAATTCGATTGCCTTGTTGCAGGCATCGGAGAATACGCCCTGGACTTCGCCAAAGATGACGGCGCCGAGAACATTCATGTGGCCGAGCAGGAAGTCGCGAGCAGCTTCTTCAGGAACGCCGCGACGAACGCTTTCGTCCATAGCCTGCTTCATGACGACCAAAAGGGATGCGCAAACAGTTTCCGACAGGCCCGGCTCCAGGATTGCGAGCTGCTCGACGGTTACGCGGTGCGAGCGCATGACAGGTGCCCAGATGACCTTGGCAATTTCTTCGCCAAGCGCATAGGTTTCTTCCGGACCCTGCATCAGAGCCGAAACGATGTGCTGCTTTGCAAACAGACCGCCGAAGTGATCCTTCTTTGCCTGCATGTCTGTTTCGTCGTTGAAGATTGGTGGATGGCAAGGATGTGTCACGAAGTAAGTGAGATCTGCGCGTTCTGGCAGATGGCCGGCAAATGGTGCAGCTGCATCGAGCGCTATAACCATCGTGCCTGGCTTCAGCTTGTCGACGATGCCTGCAGCAACCTTGCCGATAATAGTATCCGGCACAGCCAGAATAACGACTTCAGCGCCTTCGAGACCTGCACCCGCATCGATGGTGTCGATGCCGAGGTCGTTCTTCAGGCGTGCCTTGCCTGCGTCGCTGACTTCAATGTGACGTACGTCAAAGCGCGAACCTTTGAGGTTCTTGGCCAGACGGTAGCCCATCTTGCCGCCCGCTCCGAACAAAGCGATAGCTGTCATTTATAGTTCCTTCCCAGACTTTTGGTAACTTAACTGGTATAACCAGTCAATGAGTATTCCAGATTCAAATCGCGAGTCCGTCACGAATCTGGCTGAAGTAACCGTCAGAACCGACCTGACCGCCCTTGAGGGCAACTTGCAGGCCGTTGGTGGCGGCGTGATCGCCGTGTGCCGTGCAAAGCGGCGACCCGGGTGTTTGTGGAAGCGGCAAATGCGTGGTCAGTGCATCCACATGCAATTCACGCAATGCGTGGCTGGAAGTGTCGCCGCCTGCAATGACTGCGCGGGTAAGCTGTTCGCGCTCGACCAGGCTGCGGAGGATGAAACCGAGGCTGCGCGCCAGTTTGTGACGGCTACCTGCGATCTTATCGATTTCTGCACCGCGATCAGCCGATGGGCCAAGCGCTGTATTGAGGATCACGCTGTTGCCCTGCTTAAGCGCCTTCTGGCCTTCGGCAATGGCGGCTTCGATTGCCTGACTACTGTTTTCGCCTAGAAGATCGAGCGGGTTGAGGTCTATGCCGGTAAAGCCTGATGCCGTTGCATGGCGAATCTGGCGTTCGGTCGTTGGCGAAACGCTGCCTGAAACGACCGCAATACGGTCGACCCTGCCCGGAAGCGTAAACTCTTTTTTCTCAACGATCAGTCCGGCTTTGGCCCAAGCGGTCAGCAGCGCATATTCAACGCCCGATGAGCCCGCAACGAACCAGCCTTCACGAGCACGCAAACGCCAGAGCTGTTCGCCTGCCTGCAACTGGCTTTCATGGCTATCAACGTCGAGCAGCAACATGCCGTCAGCATTTTGGGCAATGGCGCTGACGCGATCATCGGCATCACCTGATGCAAGTGTTGCAAGATCGGCGAGGACAGTTCTAAGCGTTGTCTGTTGAGCCAGATGCATGCGCAGATCGGCCTCATGCATCGGCGTGACCGGATGGCGGCTCATCACCGGATGGCGGTCGATGCGATAGATTTCGCCCTGATAGGCAGCAAACAGATTGCCGAAAGAGGTGTAACGCTTGAGCTGCGGCGCACCGACAACCAGTGGCACATAGACCTGATTGAAGATTGCTTTGCCGATTTCCACGGCCTTGCCGATATTGCCGACTTGCGGCGCTGAATCGAATGTCGAGCAGACCTTATAATGGGTGATCGCCGCATTGAGGCCTTTCAGCCAGTTGAATGCGGGTGTCAGATGTTCCTGCATCCATTCCGGCGTTTCGCTGCGGCTGGTGCCTGCAAGCCCGATGGCTTTGCAATGCGAAAAACGAGCAAGCAGCTTCTCGTCTGGCACATTCATGAACAGAACTGTGTCGACGCCATTGGAAGCGAGAGCTTCCATAACATCGGTCGAGCCGGTGAGATCATCACCGTAATAAGACAGCAGCAATTCGTTAGAAGCCTGTGACATTACTCGCCACCTTTCCCGAATTTTGCGAGCGAGGCTGCAAGTTCGGGGTGATCTGCTGCATATGTTTCAAGCGGGATGCCAGTGACTGCTGCTTCCCACGCTTGCTGCACGGCGCGGACACCGGCAGCCGGGCCGCCCGGATGACTGACAATGCCGCCGCCGCACAGGTAAAGCAGATCCGTGGTGCGACCCGTGCGTTCATAGGTTTCCGGTGCCTGACCGCCCCACTGGCCGGAACCGGCAACGGGAAGCGGGCAATCGGCAGGCGTGAACAGTGGCGTACTGACAGCCTTGAATGAATTGACGAAGCTTTCGTCCGGCTCCCAATATTTCACGCGAATGCCATTGATCTGGAACTGATCGACGCCAAGCAGACGCCAGAACTGCTGATAGACGCCGAAATCCATGCCCGCGCCCGGATTGCGGGTCAGAATGTCCCAGCCATTGCGGTGGGCATGTAGCACGAGGCCCGAGCGTTTGCGCAGGAAGCTCATGCCGCCAAAGCCAACCGAGTTGATATTGACCACGGCGCAATTGCCGCCAGCTTTCAACACCATGTCATGATTGCGCATCATGACGTCGGGGTCGGCATGGGAGATGCCAAAGGCATACATGACCTTTTTGCCGGTCTTCTGTTCGTGATCGAGGATGCGCGGCATGATCGCTTCAATGCGCTCTTTGAGCGGCGAATAGGCCGGGCTCATCAGCTTTTCATCGTCCTTGATGAAATCCACACCGGATTCGATCAGTTCGCCGACGAGTTCCGCCGTCTCATGTGGGCGCAAACCAAGGGCTGGCTTGACGATTGTGCCGATGATCGGGCGCTTTTCAACGCCTGTGAGGCGACGGCTTCCGGCGATGCCGAACTGAGGTCCGGGATGTGCGGTGCGGAAAGCATCCGGCAATTTCATGTCAACAACGCGGATGCCGGTCATGCCCTTGATCGAATAAACGCCGCCAACGGCAATCGTCATCAGTGCTGCGAGATCAGTACCAACAGCATCAAGCGGAAAGGCGATGTCGACATCAGCGCGCTTGATGGGGCCGTGACCGGGTTCAAGCTCTGGCCAGGCAGGCACGCTTGCATCTTCAAGCGGACGAATTTCCAGTACGCGCGCTGCGACGCGCGCCTTCAGCTCTTCCGTTTCACCGGGAACAGCGACAAAAGTGCCGGTCGACTGATCGCTCGCGATCTTGGCCGCCATCTGTTCAATGCTGTCTGTTGTCTCAATACGATAGGTCAAACAGATGTTCATCGGAATTTGCGTCACTCACTGTTTTTGCTGCGCCTGAGACAAATGCATGATGGACAAGCGCATGGTGTTTGAGTGCGAACTGGTATAATGAGTATTCCAATATCTGCAAGCGGAAAATTGTTAGCCCAGTCACAAGAGCGTGGGTAACGGCTTTCCTCTGAGCCTTTGAAGATGCATAAGGGAGAAAAGCTCATGAGCAGTGAGACGCAATGACCCAACCAATCGAACCCATCATTCGCCGCAAACTATCCGACGAAGTTTTCGACCGGCTCGAAAACATGATCACGTCCGGTGAACTGACGCCGGGCGATGAAATGCCGTCCGAGCGTGTTCTGATGGAGCGTTTTGGCGTTGGCCGTCCTGCGATCCGCGAAGCGATGCAGTCCCTTGCCAAGATGGGGCTGGTCAACATCTCTCATGGTGAGCGCGCCAAGGTTTTGAAGCTGACTGCCCGTTCGATCTTGCAGCAAGTCGACCCGACGGCGAAGATCATGCTGGCGCAATCACTGGATACGCTGGAGCATCTTAAAAGTGCGCGTATTTTCTTTGAGCGCGGAATTGCACGTGAGGCTGCACAGAAGGCCAGTGACCAAGATGTTGCAGATCTTCGCGCCATCGTGGAACGACAGCGGGAATCGCTGGGTGATGCCGATGCATTTATTTCCGCCGATATGGAGTTTCATATTCGCATCGCGAAAATTTCGGGAAACCCGATTTTTGTTGGCGTCAGCGAAGCGATGCTCGCATGGCTACGTGAATATCACACGCATATGCTGATCTGGACGGGTAAGGAAAAATACACGCTGGTCGAGCACGAAGAAATTATCGAAATGCTGGCCGCTAAAAATTCTGACGGCGCGGAGGCAACCATGTTGCACCATCTTGAGCGCTCGCGCGCGCTTTATACGAAGTAAAGCGTTTCCAGCAAAAGTGTGAAGCGGTTTTGCATCGGATAATGCGTAAAAACAAATAGATAGGGCGGTTCAAACAATTCATTGTTAATTGGAGCCGCTCCAACAGGTTCAACGGTTTTAGTTTTCAGGGATGTTTTCTCTGAAGATCACCTGAACGCGTGGTGGCTGCGGGTCGAATGATTGGCCTTTGATGCTGCTGGTAAGTGCGGCCAGGGCTTCACGCGCCTCGACGCGGGGATTCTGATCGATCACGGCATCCATTGTACCGTTCAGCAGAAGGCGCTTGGTGCTTTCGGTCAACTCATGGCCGATAAATATGACCGAATCCGATTTGCCGGAATCCATCAAAGCCTGACCGATGCCCTGATTACCAGCGCCGAGATTGTAGATGCCGGCAAGGTCAGGGTGGCGCCCGAGCATCGCGATAGCCTCAGTATAAGCCTTCTCGCGACTGTCTTCGATTTCTTTCAGCTCAACGATGTGAAGGTGCGAAAACTCTTCCGCGATCACGCGCCGAAAGCCCATCTCGCGCTCTTCATGGCCGCGATAGGAAAGCGATCCGGCAAAAAGTGCGATCTTGTTTCCTGCGGAACTCCCCAGAAATCTGCCGAGGATATAGCCGCCAAGTCGGCCTGCTGCACGATTGTCGATGCCAATATAGCCAACGCGCGGTACATGCAGAATGTCAGACGCAATCGTTACGATATGCGCACCGGATTCAGCGAGCGAGCGCATGGCTTCACGCACTGTCGGGTGATCCAGTGCAATCACACCAACGCCCTGCGCCTGTCCCTTGAGGCTTTCCAGCGCGTGCGCAAGCGTATCCGGGTTGAAGCCTTCGACACAATGGATGGTCAGATCAATTTCAGGCTTCAGCGCTGCCTGCCTGACAATCTGATCACGCAGATTGGCAATGAAGGTGTTCGTTCCAGCGGGCAATATGAAGTCCAGCTTCACCCGCTCAGTGGGAGCTGCGTTACGAGGCGCACTGCCGGGAAGGTAGCCAAGATTACGTGCGGCTTCGAGCACGATTTCTCGCGTGCGCTCTTTCACGCCCTCGCGATTGTTGAGAACACGGTCAACGGTCGCACTCGATACACCGGCAGCCTTGGCAATGTCGCTCAATGTTGATCGCAAATCCGGTTCCTCACAGAAATGATGTAAAATGATGTATTTCGATTTGAGAATGATGCAAGCCTTATGCACTGCCGGATTGATGTTTTCCTCATCAATTCCTGTCGATGTATCCAGTTTGCATCAAAAGACATCATTTTACACGGATAGCAGCTGTTGGTTCCGGTTCATCCGGCATTCATGTCGATAAAAGATGAAAAATGATGTAAAATGATTTTATATGATGTTGACACTCAGGCGAATTGCCTTCATCAATCCTCACCATATCAATGGAGGTTGATATTTCTCATCGAAGGAAGCCGCTTTCTGGCAAGGATTAGCTGCCTGAAACAACGCGCTGGTCTAAGCGTGACGATAGGAAACTGATAGCGGGAGGTTCAAATGAGTACAGCGCAGGGTTTCACCCCTGATCCGCCGGTTCGTGTTCGGGATTTTAAAATCGGCTGTATTGGTGCCGGCATGATCATGGCCGAGTGCCATCTAGCCGCCTACAAAGAAGCGGACTTTACAGTCGCAGCAATCGCTTCACGCACAAAGGCAAAGGCCGACGAGGTCGCCAGGCGCTGGGGCATTGCCACGGTTCACGAAACGCCGGAAGCGCTGATCGCTGATGAAGCAATCCAAATCCTCGATATCGCCTATCCGCCGGACCTGCAGACAGCGCTTATTCGTCAGGCGTTGGCGCAGCCTCATATCAAGGGCATTCTGGCGCAAAAGCCGCTGGCTCTGACGCTTGAGGAAGCAATTGCTCTGCGAGATGAAGCCGCAAAAGCTGGCAAAATTCTCTCCGTCAATCAGAACATGCGCTACGACCAGTCGATGCGTGTGTTGAAGCAAATTCTCGACAATGGCGAGCTGGGTACGCCAGTGATGGCGACAATCGAGATGCGCGCCATCCCGCATTGGCAGGCGTTTCTCGAAGATTACGACCGGCTGACGCTATCGAACATGAGCGTGCATCATCTGGATGTATTGCGGTTTCTGTTCGGCGAGCCTGAAACCATCACGACGCTGACACGTACCGATCCGCGCACAAAGTTTGCGCACAAGGACGGCATCACCGTTTCGACGCTGATGTTTCCAGGTGGCGTAATGGCTGTTTCGATGGAGGATGTCTGGTCAGGGCCGCGCGAGGAGGGCTTTGACAGCGACATCTACATCAAATGGCGCGTTGAAGGCACGGATGGTGTGGCGCAGGGCACGATCGGCTGGCCGGATGGTTCTCCATCGACCCTGACTTATGCTTCCAAAAAGACGACAGATGGCAAATGGGTTAGCCCGAAATGGGAGACCATGTGGTTCCCGCACGCCTTCATCGGTGTGATGGAGCAACTGCAATATGCAGTTCATTCTGGCGAGCCACCAGCACTTTCAGTTGCAGACAATGTGAAGACAGTTGCGCTCGTTGAGGCGGGTTACAAGTCGATCGATGAAGGCCGGACGGTCAGATTGTCCGAGATATCAATTAAATAATAATACAAAACGGGAGGGCTTTATCATGATGCAAGTGGGCATTTTCAGCGGTTATTTTCCTTATTCCCTTGAGGAAACAGCCAAAAAAATCCGTGCGCTCGATTTCAACACGGTCCAGCTGGATATGCATTTCAAGGATGTTGATCTTAGCGCGGGCCAGATCACCAAAGAAAAGTGCGTTAAAATTCGTGAGACATTTCGCGATCACAATCTGCCGATCTCGTGCATTTCCGGTTATACGAACATCATTCATCCGGACAAGGCAGAGCGCGAGCGCCGCGTAGGCTATCTCAAAGAGATTATCCGCCACGCGCAATATCTCGGCACGCCTTATGTGATTTCTGAGACCGGTACTTACAACACTGAGTCAGACTGGGTTCATCATCCCAAGAACAAGACCGAAGAGGGCTTTGAAGAATGCCGCAAGGTCATCGCGGACCTCTCGCAGTTTGCCTATGATCATGGTGCGGTTTTCCTGCTCGAAACCTATGTGAACAATGTCGTCGGCTCGGTTGAGGAAACGGTGAAGATGTTTGCGCAGGTCGACCATCCGGGTCTTGGCCTGCTGATGGACCCGACCAACTATTTCGAGACGCACAACATTGACCGTATGGATGAAATTCTCAATCAGGTCTTCGATACATTGAGTGACAAGATCAAGATCGGCCATGCCAAGGACGTCAAGCGCTCAGGCGACGACAAGAGCGAGAAACACGCCGATATTGGCGATGCTGAAGCGCTTGAAAGCCATACTTTCCGTGGCGTGGGTGAAATTGAACTGCCTGCACCAGGTTTGGGTTCGCTGAACTACGATCTTTATCTCAAGCGCCTTGCGCAAAAGCATCCGAACATTCCGATGATTATCGAACATCTCGACGAGGCTGATGTGCCGCGTGCGAAAAAGTTCCTGGATGGGAAGCTGCGCGCGCAGGGACTGTAACACCGCGGGGGTGGGGCGGTCGGTGCCTGCGCTGGCCGCCTTTTGAATAAATCGGCTGTACGCCTCAATGACTAAGGTGCGAAAATGGTGAAGCTTTACGGAGAGGTGAGGTCGCGTCGCGATCTTGCCGCGAGTACTGGCTCTTTTGCTCAGTTTGCTGGCGTCCGTCTGATGGTGCTGGAAGATGGGCTGGAACGCGGCATAAGAATGCTGGAGTTCCGTTCAGGCACTGGTCTGCGCTTCACCGTATTGGTTGATCGTGCATTGGATATTGCAGATTGCGAATATCGCGGTATGGCTATCGGCTGGCATTCACCATCCGGCTTCCGTCATCCGGGCCTGCATGAATATGAGGGAGAAGGCGGTCTTGGCTGGATGCGCTCTTTCTCTGGCCTGATGATCACATGCGGTCTTGATCATATCCTCTTCATGCATGACGAAGCGGCTGATCATTTTAATTATAAGCCGCGCGAGACGATCAAGCATTCAATTCATGGCCGCGTTGGCACCATTCCGGCAAAGCTCACTGGCTATGGCGAACGCTGGGAAGGGGATGACTGCTATCTCTGGTGCGAAGGCGTGGTTACTCAAGGAACAGTTTTCGGTGAACATCTCGAACTGACACGTCGCATCGAAATCAAAGCTGGCACGAATGATATCAGGTTGACCGATCGGGTGACCAATCGGGGCTTTTATCGCACGCCGCATATGTATTGCTATCACATCAATGTCGGACATCCCGTTCTGGCGGAAGGCTCTCGTTATATTGCGCCAATCAAGGATGTGGTGTGGGCCGCTCATGCGGGTGATGATTATAAAAAGCAGGGTGTGGGTTATCGCTCAATGCCTGCACCGCAAATGCAATTTCATGAGCAGGTCTGGCAGCATGAAATGGGTGCGGATGAGAACGGTGAAGTGCCGGTCGCGCTGGTCAATGACCGTCTTGGCATCGGCTTTGAAGTTACAACGCGCAAAGACCAGTTTCCCTGCATGTATGAGTGGCAGAACCTTCAGGCCGGGCAATATGCGCTCGGTATTGAGCCAGCCACCAACCATGTCCTCGGACATGGTGCTGCGCGTGAACGCAATGAGCTGATCTGGCTTGAACATGGTGAGGAGCGCCGGTACGACAGCACATTCCGTATCCTGGGAGATGCGGCTGACATTGCAGCCAGCGACGCACGGATTTCGGCAATTGCCAAACAACCAGAAGATGATTAACCCGCACCATCTGGCAATCATATTGCCATCGGAGATCGCTCATGAACGGTGCATCCATGTTTTCGGTAACAGGAAAAACCATTCTTTACACTGGTGCTGCTGGTGGTCTGGGACTTGAAACAACCTTGAATTTCCTGCGTGCAGGCGCGCAGGTTGTGGCCATTGATCACGATCCGAAAAAGATCGAGGAGCTGAAAAGAAAAGCAGAAGCGGAAGCGCTGAACGGACTTTCGATCCATGCGCTTGATTTGTCGGATTTGTCGACGCTTCGACTGGCATTGGAAGCAATTTCCAGCGAGGTCGGCGGCTTTGATATCGTGATAAACAATGCGGCGATTTATCCTTCAAAGCCTTTTGAAGAATACACACTTGAGGAAATGCAGAAGGTGCAGCACATAAATGTCGATGCTGGCATTGTGTGTGTGCAGGTGGCACTGCCGCATATGCGAGACAAAGGCTGGGGTCGTATTATCAATATAGCCAGTGTTACCGCCTATGGCGGTTGGGCACTGCTGTCGCCTTATGTGCAGTCAAAGGGCGCCTTGATCGGTCTTGCGCGCGCATGGGCACGCGAGTTTGGGGCCTATGGCATCACCGTCAACGCGATTTCTCCAGGTGCATTTCCGACGGATGCGGAAAAAATCCATCCCGATCCTGAAGGTTATACGCGCTTTGTGTTGGAGCATCAGGCAGTGAAACGTCGCGGTTCTGCTGATGATATTGCTTCTGCTTTGATGTTTCTTGCTTCTGAACAAGCAGGATTTATCACCGGCCAGACCTTGAATGTCGATGGCGGATGGGTGATGCATTAAAATCGGGGAAGCGAAATTCGGAGGAATGTGTGGACAAGCTTTATCTGGCGATTGGGTCGCTTAATCGCGAAGCACCTTATTTTCAGGGCGCGCGGGGCGAAGGGCTCTCAATCTACACATTCGATACGCTAACAGGTGAAGCTCGGCGCATTTGTGGTACAGCATCGGTCGACAATCCGACATTTCTAAGCGTGGATCCGGTTTCAGGCGCAATTTACGCTAATTCGGAAGTCTTCGGCTGGCATGAAGGTACTGTTACTGCCTATCGCTTTGATGCTGGGCGTGGTGAGCTTGTTTATCTCAACAAACAGGCGTGTCAGGGCAGCATATCGGCCTATAACATGGTCACGCGCGACAGAAAATTTGTACTGGTTGCCAATTATGCGATGGGAGCCGGCGGACCTGATCAATCGCTGGTCGCTTTGCCGATAAAGACTGATGGAAGTTTGGGGCCGGTTGAGGGGGCCGTCCGTCACGCCGGTATGCTCGGTCCGGTTGCTGACCGGCAGGAGCGCAGCCATCCGCATTGCGTAGTCGAAACACCTGAGGGCGGTCTCTTTCTTGCGGCCGATCTTGGCCTCGACGAAATCATAGCCTACCGACTTGACGATCAAGGTGCATTTGAGCGCCTCAACACGGTTGCCGCTATTCCGGGTTCTGGTCCCCGGCATATTGCGCAACATCCCAATGGTCGTTTTATCTATGTTTCAAACGAGCTGAATTCCAGCGTTTCGCTCATTCATCGCGAAGGCACTCAGTTGAGCCCTGGCCAGACTGTGCCGACCGTGTCTGCGAATATCCAATCCGATGGTGCAGATATTCATCTCACGCCCGATGGGCGCTTTCTATACTGTTCAGCCCGTGGGCCTGATAGCATCACCGCTTTTCGTGTGGATCAGGAAAATGGCAGCTTGGTTGAGATAGGTCAGAGCTTTACGGGTGGCAAAACACCGCGTAATTTTGCTGTGACACCAGATGGTGGCTGGCTTCTGGTTGCGAACCAGAATGGAGATTGCATTGCAATTTTCACAATAGACAAGGAAACGGGTAACTTGACCGATACGGGTAAGCGCATCGAAATTGGCACCCCTGTATGTGTGAGGCCCTTCCATCTGTGAGCAGTGAAACCGGGCTTCCAAGAAAGCAGCGACGCAAGGGTTCTGGTGTGACCATGGCCGATGTGGCCGCAGCCGCAGGCGTGTCGATGCAGACCGTTTCGCGAGCATTGCGCTTTCCAGATTCAGTGACGCCTGAAAAGCGCAAAGCCATTCAAGACGCGGTCGAGAAGACGCATTACGTCCATAATCTCGCGGCAAGCCACCTTGCTTCGCACAAGAGCAATACGGTTGCGGCAATTATTCCGACACTTTCAGCTTCGGTTTTTGCTGAAACCATACAGCATTTTTCCGATGTGCTGCATCATGCGGGATATCAGATTTTCCTTGGCAACACGGATTATCGTCCAGAGCGTGAGGAAGAGATTATCCGTAGCCTGTTGGGTCGTCGTCCGGATGGCATTTTCCTTATCGGAACGCATCACAGCAAACGCAGTGTGGCACTACTCAAACGTGCTGCAATTCCGGTTGTAGAAGGCTGGGATTTTACCGAGAACCCCATTGATCGTCTGGTTGGCTTTTCCAATACTGCCGCAATTACTGAGATGGTCGATCATCTGATTAGCGCGGGCAGACGTTATATTGTTTTCGTGGGTGTTGTCAGAAAGGGTGACAGCCGTGCAGCCGAGCGTCGTGCCGGGTTCAAGGCAGCGATGGAGCGGTTATTTCCAGACGAAAAGCCGCGCATTACAGTGGCGACGGAAATGCCAATCGCTATGGCCTCAGGTGTTGATCTTTTGCGCCGTGCGCTTGCACAATTTCCCGAAGCTGATGCCGTCATGTTTTCGAGCGATATTCTGGCATCAGGCGCATTGCTGGAAGCGCAGCGCATCGGCATCAAGGTGCCGCAGCGATTGGCAATAACCGGTTTTGGTGATTTTGAATTATCACGTCATCTGCTTCCGCCATTGACGACAGTTGCTGTTCCTTCAGCGCAAATCGGACGCAAGGCAGGAGAGCTGTTGCTGGAAGCCATGCGCGGGGAGACGTCAGAGAACAATATTGTCGATGTGGGTTTTGAACTCAAGGTGAGAGCCAGTGGTTAGAGCGGCTCCTATTCAGCTGGGTCGTGGGAATAAATCTAACTAATTGTTTTTGGTTGGCTATCCAGCGCAGGCCATTTTATTTTCTGCCTCAACCGCTTCAGTGAATCTTCTCTTCACAATGTCGTCCATCGCCTCGTATCGTTAGCGCTAATCTTATTATCGATGAAAATTCTGATTATCTCTTTTAAAGCCATAAATATTATTCAAAAATGTTAGCGCTCACTCTAGACAAACAAAAAATAGTCGATAGGTTCTGCGCAAATGGATGGACGCAGGGAGGAGGCGACTATGGGTGTTTTATCAGGATATCGGGTGCTGGATTGTTCTATTGCCATGGCGGGGCCGTTTGCAGCTCAGCGGCTGGGCGATCTGGGGGCCGATGTTGTCAAAGTGGAGCCCACAACCGGTGAATGGCAGCGTCATGTCGCGGCGGGTGGTGCGGAAGGTAACAAGGTCAATGTCTCGTTTCTGTCGCTCAACCGTAACAAGCGTTCGCTTGCTGTTGATCTGAAATCGCCGGATGGCAAACAGGTTCTCACAGATCTGGTGAAGACAGCCGATGTGTTCTTGCAGAACTACCGTCCCGGTGTCGCCAAGCGCCTGGGTGTGGATTACGAGTCGCTCTCCAAGATCAACCCAAAGCTCATTTATGTTTCGATTTCCGGCTATGGCGAAGATGGACCCTATGTCCAGCGTCCCGGTCAGGATCTCGTTTTGCAGGGCATGTCGGGCGCAATGCTGTCCGCAGGCCGTGAAGGTGAGCCACCGACTGCCGCTGGTCAGTATCTTGTCGATGCAATCACGGCCTATAATGCTTTTGAGGGCGCATTGGCGGCCCTCCTGCATCGTGAGCGCACGGGTGAAGGCCAGCTTGTGCAGGTTAACATGCTGGATGCTATCACGACCATCCAGATGCAGGAGCTTTCCGTTTTCACGGTTGGTGGCAAGCCGCAGACCCGCTCTGCAGAACCGCATGCTCATGTTTATATTCGCGCGCCTTATGGTGCCTTTGCTACATCTGATGGCTTCATCATTGTCGCTTTTCCAAAGCTTAGAACGCTGGGCGAGGTGATTGGTGAAGACAGTTTCCTCACCATGAATGATGAGGTTGATACCTGGGCTCGTCGCGATGAAATATTTGCCAGGACGCGTGACAAGCTGAAGACGAAAACCTCGGCCGAATGGCTCGAGCTTTTGCGCGCTGCCGATATCTGGTGTGGTCCGGTTTATGGTTATGCCGATCTGGTTGAAGACGAGCAGATCAAGCATAACGGTACATTTGTAGAGTATGAGCACCCGACTGAAGGCAAGGTAAAGACACCGGGTTTTCCGATCCGCTTCTCCAAAACGCCATCAACGGTTGATCGCGGTGCTCCAATCACTGGACAAGACACGCGCGATATTCTGGCGGAAGCCGGATACGCGGTTGAGAAAATCGAGGCGCTTGAGCAGTCAGGCGTTATCGTTTCGGGAAGACTTTAAATGCAGGTGATTAAAGCACTCACGTGGGATCATCCGCGTGGTTACAACGCGCTTGCTGCGGCTGCAAAGCTGCCAGAGGTCATCAGTTCAGGGCTCGCTATCAGCTGGGATAAACAGCCGCTTGAGGGCTTTGAATCCCATCCGATTGCAGATCTCTGTGCTCGCTATGATCTGGTGGTTCTCGACCATCCGCATGTGGGCGAAGCTGTCGGTGGAGATTGCCTTTTTTCGCTCGAAGAAGTGTTTGGCGATGAAATTGTCGCCGCATTAGCGAATGCCAGTATCGGGCCTTCGCAGACGAGCTATCGCTTTGCGGGAAAGCATTGGGCGCTGCCGCTTGATGCCGCCACGCAGGTTATGGCATTGCGGCCGGACCTGTTGGCCGATGTGCCGACCACATGGGCTGAGGTTTTGTGCCTGTCGCGAGAAAGCGGAAAGGTTGCGCTTTCGCTCGCGGGTCCCCATGCTTGTCTGTCATTCCTGTCCATTGCTGCAGCTTTTGGCGAGCCGCCAGCCGAAAAAGACCCGGATATTCTTGTTTCAGATGATGTTGGCCGTAAGGTCTACGATCTTATGGCGGAACTTGGCGCGCGCAGCCCAGCCTCGGTGAGACTAAAAAATCCAATCGGTATTCTTGGCCATATGGTCGAAAATGATGATGTAAGCTTATGCCCGCTTGTCTACGGCTATGTGAATTATGCTGTGCCGCAAAGCGATCACACTCTTGCATTTCACAATGCGCCGCGAGCTGTGGCTGGGGGGCGTCCGGGTTCGACGCTCGGGGGCACCGGCATCGGTATTTCGCAGCGTTGTAATGTTACACCAGAACTCAAAGCCCATCTTTTGTGGCTTCTGAGCCGCGAGACGCAATCCGGCTTTATTCCAGATCATGAAGGCCAACCATCGCGGCGTGATGCCTGGAATGATGATTATGTGAACCAGTGTTGGGGCGACTTTTATCACAACACAGCAGATACGCTCGAGCAAGCCTATGTGCGTCCGCGCCACGACGGATACATAGCTTTTCAGGGGAAGGCATCGGCCCTCTTGCGCGCTGCGTTTGATGAGCAACGCGCCGCAACCGATCTCTTGAACGAACTTCAATCTCTTTATGCCGCTTCGCGCACAAATGGTGGTGAAAGGTAGGTTTTCCATGACTGAAGATGTGACATTTGAGGTGGATGGAGCAGTTGCTATCATCACGCTGAACCGCCCGCAGAAGCTGAATGCCGTTACGCCGGAAATGGCTGATGCAATCGTTGCTGCTGTAACTGAGTGCAATGACAGCAACACGATCCGTTGTGTGATCCTGACAGGCGCTGGCGAACGTGCTTTCTGTGCGGGTTCGGATATTCGCGAACTCGATAATTATGAGACGCCGTGGCAGTTTCGCAATCGTCCCGATTATTGCGATGCTTTCAGAGCTTTGCTCAAGCCATCTATTGCAGCGGTGAACGGCTATGCATTTGGCGGTGGTCTTGAGACGGCGATGTCGTGCGATATCCGCATTGCTTCTGAGAATGCTCAGTTTGCCGCGCCCGAAATCAAACTTGGCTGGATTGGCGGTGGCGGCATGGCCGCACATCTTGCGCATTCCATCGGTGCATCCAATGCAGCACTTATGATTATGACCGGTGACCCAATCCCGGCTGATAAAGCCGAACGCTGGGGACTTGTGAGTGAGGTCGTATCGCAGCCCGATCTTCTGAAACGCGCCCGTGAAATAGCCAATGTGATTGCATCACGCGCTCCGATTGCCGCAGAAACGGCAAAGCTCAATCTCAAGGCCGCGGCTTCGATGCCGCTTGAAAAGGCAATCGAATACGAGCGCGATCTGCAAACAATCTGTTTTGCAACTGCCGATGCGCAGGAAGGCCGTGCTGCCTTCAAGGAAAAAAGGGCGCCGTTTTTTCATCGGCGTTAGAGCATTTCCAGCAAAGGCGGGAACCGGCTTTGTTTAGAATAATACTTTAAAACAAATAGTTACAGCAGTTCCAACGATCCAATCGTAATTGGAGACGCTGCAACCGGGCCGGGGGGCTTTAGAACGCATTCTGAAAGCTGTTTTCGGGATGCGCCCATACAAAATGTTAGAGCGGCGATCTCAGTCGATCAGATCGAAACACGCTCTAACTCGTCAAATCGAGGGAGAGGGATTTTGACAACCGAAACCATGAGCAAGCAGAAGGCGCTTGGCAGTACGATATTTGCCAGCACCATCGGCACAGTCGTCGAATGGTACGACTTCATTCTGTATGCGACAGCTGCCGCACTTATCTTCAACCATCTGTTCTTTCCGCAGTTTGACCCGACCACGGGGATCATTGCGTCTTTCGCGACTTATACGGTTGGTTTTCTGGTGCGTCCGTTGGGAGGCATCGTGTTTGGCTGGATGGGAGATCGTATCGGGCGCAAGCCGGTGCTGATGATCACGCTTCTGATGATGGGCATCAGCACCACATTGATCGGCTGTCTTCCGACCTATAACTCGATCGGCATTTGGGCACCGGTACTTCTGCTCCTTCTCCGTGTCGTTCAGGGGCTTGGCGCGGGCGCTGAATATGCGGGTGCCGTGGTTATGGCAGGCGAGATCGCCGGTGGCCGCCGTGGTTTCTTTGCAAGTCTTCCTGCGGCGGCTGTCGATGTCGCCACAATATTGGCAGCCGGCATTTTCGCGCTTTTCACACTGTTGCCAGAAGACGACTTTATGAGCTGGGGCTGGCGTATTCCGTTTTTGCTGAGCGGCTTAGTTTTGTTTCTCGGCATTTATATTCGCCAGAAAGTTCCGGAATCGCCGGAATTTGTGCAGGTCAAGGAACAGCGTCGCGACGCAAAATTGCCAGTGCTTGAAGTGCTGCGTAATCACCCACGGACCATGCTTGTAGCGATGGGCGCAAACCTCGCACCCAACTTGTCTTACGTCTTCCAGACATTCACGCTGGCCTATGCCACATCGAAACTGGGTTTCTCTCGCGAAATCATTCTGACAGGTGTCATGCTTTCAAGTGCGTTTGGCGCGGTGATGTGCGTGGTGTTCGGTGCGTTGTCTGACCGTGTTGGGCGTGTGCCGATCATGGCCATGGGGTCTGCTGCTGCGGCAATCTATTCGCTGGTCTATTTCCAGTTGCTTGGTGCGGGGACACCATGGACGGCGGTTGTGCTGATCATCATTGGACATGCGATTGGCGCACGATCATCCTTTGGTGTTCAGCCAGCCTTCTATTGCGATATTTTCCCCACAGAAGTGCGTTACAGCGCGATCGCTTTTGCGCGGGAAGTCACTGGTGCGATTTTTGTTGGTCCGCTGCCACTGGTGGCGACAGCTTTGGTGAGCTGGTATGGTTCTGCCTGGCCCGTCGCAATCATCACGGCACTCTATTGCCTGATCACGACAGTGTCGGTTCTGTGCGTCGAGAAAGCGCAAAAACTCGATGCTGAAGCCCGGGAGAGGCGGATTCTCATCGAGCAGGAAGCGTAGTTGCTTATCGCCACTACGCCTGAGATCAAAAATGGCTTTGACCGGTTTTCCGGTCAGAGCTTTCCAGAAAAAGCTGCATTTAGCAGATCAAGCGCACCCTGTTTGGTCAGTTCAATCGGATTGCCGCCAGCCGTCGGATCGACGATGGCCATTTCGGCGATCAGGTCCTTACGCGATGCATCCATTTCCAGTCCTTTGACGAATTCCGGCAATGTGTTTGGCACGCCGAGATCCTTGCGCAACTTCATGATAGCATCGACAAAGCCGTCGAAACCGCCTTCAATGCCAAGATAGTTGGCGAGGCGTTCGATGCGCTTTTCAATCGCGGCGCGGTTATGGTGCAAAACATAGGGCATGAAGACGGCGTTGGTCATGCCGTGATGGGTGTCGTAAAGCGCGCCAATAGGGTGGGATAGCGAGTGAATCGCGCCAAGTCCCTTCTGAAAAGCGGTGGCGCCCATAGAAGCAGCTGCCATCAGATTGGCACGTGCTTCGATATCTGAGCCATCGGCATAGGCCTTGGGCAGATTTTCAAACACGAGACGAATGCCTTCCACAGCGATACCATCAGCCATTGGATGAAATCCCGGTGCACAATATGCTTCCAGGCAATGCGCAAGTGCATCCATGCCGGTGCCAACCGTGATGAAGGGCGGCATACCTGTTGAAAGTTCCGGATCAGCAATGACGGTGACAGGCAGCATTTTCGGATGGAAAATGACCTTCTTGGTGTGGGTTGCTTCATTGGTCAGAACGCCCGCACGGCCGACCTCCGAGCCTGTTCCAGCTGTCGTCGGAACGGCAATGATCGGCGCTATAGCGTTGCTGTCTGCGCGGGTCCACCAATCACCAACGTCCTCGAAATCCCAGACATCACGGGTCTGCCCGGCTTGAAAGGCGATGAGTTTGCCAAGATCAAGTGCCGAGCCGCCGCCAAAAGCAATCACGCCATCATGCTTGCCTTCATTGTAGACCTTGACGCCTGCATAAAGGTTGCTCTCGACCGGATTGGGCTTCACATCAGAAAAAACCGCGTATTTGACGCCTACTGTATCAAGGATGTCGAGTGTGGAAGCGACCACTGGCAGCTTTGCAAGTCCCGGATCGGTGACGAAGAGCGGGCGTTCTATGCCTGCCGCTTTCAACACGGCGGGCAGTTCCCTGATGCGGCCCGGTCCGAAAAGCACGGTGGTCGGGAAATTCCATTTGGCAGTCAAAGTGGTCATGTCGATTGCTTTCCAGATATTAAAGCATTTCCAGCAAAAGTGAGAAATGGTTTTGCGTAGGATAATGCGTCAAACAAACAGATGGAGCGGTCCTGATGCGTTTGGTTTACGTGAACCGCTCTAGATTTTTTCACGCAGATGGAAGGACTTCGGACGTGTGAGATTGCCGTAACCGATGGGTGAAAGGGCAGCGCCTTTGCCGGTATCCTTCACGCCGGTCCACACAAGTGCGGGGTCGAGATAATCGCATCGGTTCATGAAGACAGTGCCGGTTTCAATTCGGTCCCCCAATGCTGCTGCGTGATCGGTGTCGGTTGACCAGAGCGAAGCGGTCAGGCCGTAGATGCTGTCATTCATCAGCGCCAGTGCTTCTTCATCATTGCGCACCTTCATGATGCCGACGATGGGGCCGAAGCTTTCTTCGCGCATGACGCTCATCTGATGATCGACATTGGTGAGCACTTCCGGCGCAATATAAGGCGAACCGGCCACGTCGTTGTCGACTGTCATGTTCACATGGGCTTTAGCGCCCTTACGCACGGCTTCAGCCTTTTGCTCGCGAATGAGGTCGGCAAAACGTGCCTGAGCCATTGGTCCAAGCGTCGTTGATGCGTCGAGCGGGTTACCGACGACATATTGCTTTGTGAGATCGATGAAGCCGTCTACGAACCGGTCATAAACGGCTTCGTGCACATATATACGCTCAATGCCGCAACAGCACTGGCCGGAATTGAAGAATGCACCATCGACCAGATTGGCGACTGCATGATCGAGATTGACGTCCGGCAATACATAGGCGGGGTCTTTTCCGCCAAGTTCCAGCCCAAGCGACATGAAAGTGCCGGCCGCAGCTTTCTCAATTGCACGCCCCCCACCGACAGAGCCGGTAAAATTGACGTGGTCGATGCTGCCGGATGCAAGCAGCGTCTCAGTCGATGCGTGATCGAGAACGATATTCTGGAAGACGCCTTTGGGAATGCCCGCTTTCTCGAAAGCCTGTGTGAAACGTTCGCCGGTCAGCAATGTCTGGGTGGCATGTTTGAGGATCACGCTGTTACCCGCCATAAGCGCCGGGATGATGGTGTTGACCGCAGTGAGATAAGGATAATTCCAAGGCGCGATAACCATCACGACCCCAAGCGGAACGTGCTTCACATAACGACGGAAGCCATCCTTCTGTGCAGGCACATAGGGGCTGAGTGCCTCTTCGGCAATGTCGATCATGTATTGGCCGCGTTCCTGTACGCCACCATTTTCGCCGCCATAGCGCGTTGGGCGCCCCATCTGCCAGGCAATTTCAGGAATGATTGCCTCCTGCATTGCGGCAAGTGCATCCAGTGCAGCACGACAATAGCTGGCCCGTTCAGCGATGCTTAACTGAGCCCAGCCGACCTGCGCCTGTCGTGCTGCGGTAACTGCCGCGTTGATCGCGGCGTCGCTCGCATAAGGACGCTCCGCATAAATTGAGCCATCAATTGGTGAGATGATCTTGGCAGTGCCGCTCATCGGGCAGTTCCTTTGTATGAAGTCATTCTGTATTTCAGTCTGTTTTGGAGCCGCAGGTCAATACCGTTCAAAGCCACGATGCAGCTCCCAATCGGTGACGCGGCGGTCATATTCGATCTGTTCCCAATGTGCGGTGTGAACATAATGATTGACCACGCCTGCACCGAGCGCTTCCTTGAGGAAGTCTGACTTTTTGAGGGCTTCAGCAGCTTCGCGTAAAGTGTAAGGGATTTCCTTAAGCTTTACAGCGGCATAGGCATCACCAACGAATGGCTCATCGAGCTCCAGTTTTTCGTCCACTCCCTGAAGTCCGGCAGCAATAAGAGCTGCAAATGCCAGATAGGGATTAAGGTCCGCGCCGCCGATACGGCACTCGATCCGAATACCTTTGGTGCCTTCGCCGCAAAGCCGGAAGCCCGCGGTTCGGTTGTCCTGGCTCCACATGATCTTGGTCGGCGCAAAAGTGCCTGCCTGAAAGCGCTTGTAGGAGTTGATATAAGGCGCGAGGAAATAGGTGTAATCGGCAGCATATTTCAACTGACCCGCCACCCATGATCGCATGAGCGGTGTCATCGTGTAGGGCGCTTTCGGATCGAAGAAGAGTGGCTCCTTGCCGTCTGCACTCCATATGGAATTGTGCACATGGCTCGAACTGCCGGCCTTGGCGTAATCATATTTAGCCATGAAGGTGATGCATTTGCCATGCGCCTCGGCGATTTCCTTCATGGCGTTTTTCATGACGACATGACGGTCGGCCATTTCCAGAGCCTCCGCATAGCGCACGTTCAGCTCCTGCTGACCGGGGCCCCATTCGCCCTTGGAGTTTTCAACCGGAATACCGGCAGCGCCCAGATGATTACGCATGGCGCGCAGCACCTGTTCTTCCTTGGTGGTCAGGTGGATTACATAATCCTGAACATAAGGGGAGGCAGTATCCATGTCCTGCCAATGCTTGGAACGGGCGGTTTTATAAGTCTCGTCAAAGAGATAAAACTCAAGTTCAGACGCAAAATAGGCGCGATATCCGCGCTCTTGCAACCGAGCGAGTTGCTTCTTGAGGATGGCGCGCGGTGAATGCGCGAGGTCCTGATGATCGTGGTGATCAAGAATGTCGCAAAGCACGATAGCCGTTTTTTCAAGCCAGGGCGCAAGGCGCAAGGTGGATAGGTCCGGCTTCATCACGAAGTCGCCATATCCCTTGTCCCAGCTTGCCGCTTCATAGCCCGGAACCGGCTCCATATCGATGTCATTGGCCAGAAGATAATTGCAGCCATGCGTTTCATCATGGGCGGTTTCCACGAAGAAGCTCGCATAAAAACGTTTGCCAATCAGGCGACCCTGCATGTCGACGAAACATGCAAGAACGGTATCAATTTCATCATTTGCGACGGCTTTTTTCAATCTGTCGAAAGTCAACTGGTCGGCCATTTATGCTTCGCTCCTCACGGGAAAAATGAAAGGGCGCCGCACAGAAGCGCGGCGCCAAATTCGTCATGTGTAGCGGTATGGAGCACCTGCATTGCGCATGGTTTCCTGATATTTTTTCAGGATTGCCACAACCCTGGCATTGCGTTCGCTCTTGGTCGCAATGTCGTCCCAGAACTCCTGCGCAGCGTCTTCAATCTGCTTCCATTCGGATTCAGGAATGGTGGTGAGTTCGAGCTTGCCGCCTGTGGTGCGATAATTGGCTTCGCCCCACCAATACCAATGCTGGCGATAGTAATGCGATGAATCCATTGCCAGTCGGAAAAGCGTTTTCAGATGGTCCGGTACAGCTTCCCATTTTTCGGTATTCGCGAAATAGGAGCCAGCCCATGCGCCATTGATATTGTTGGTAAGATAGTACTTGTTGATATCAGCCCAACCGACCGTATAGGCCTCTGTCGCGCCGCACCATGCAACGCCATCGAGTTCGCCGGTCTGGATGGCGACTTCGATGTCTTCCCATGGCAATGTAACCGGAACGACGCCGAATTTTTGCAGGAAGCGACCGCCGGTCGGGAATGTGAAGACGCGCAGGCCCTTAAGATCTGCAACACTGCGGATCGGCTTTGTCGTCACAAAGTTGCAGGGATCCCATGAGCCGGCACTGAGCCATGTGACGCCTGGGATTTCCTTATAGGCTTCTTCCCAGATTTCGTTGAGCCCGTACCAATTGAAGAGTGCTGGTACGTCGAGGCTATAACGTGATGCAAACGGGAAATACGCCCCGAACACGGCGACATCGACTGGCGACGCCATGGAGTCGTCATCGCTTTGTGCGGCGTCGATCGTGCCGGCTTGCACCGCGCGGAAAAGCTCTCCCTGCGGGACGAGCTGGTCGGAGGTATAGAGCTCAATCACCATTTCGCCATTGGCTGCCTTGTTGAAGGCATCGATAGACGGCTTGATGACATGTTCTGCAAGTGCCGGACCGGCATAGGTCTGGAGACGCCATTTGATCGGGCTTTGAGCCCGCACATAAGGCGTTGCAAGTGTGGTGGCGCCAATGGCCCCCACAGTTGTCAGTCCGGCCTTTCTGAGAAAGTCGCGTTTGTTAAGTTTGTTATTCTCACTCATGCCCATTCTCCCATTAAGTGTTTGAAGTTCCCTGCTGTTTTAACGGCTTGGCCATTAATGGCTCTCTGGACCGTTCATGCTTATGCGTTTCCTCCTGAAGTCTCGTATCGACCCTTATCGCCCCATGTACCAGTTAGGCAGCCACATCGCGATTTGCGGAAAGATCATCAGAATGATGATGGTCAGCACCATGAGGAGGAAGAACGGCACGATTGATCTATAGATATCTATCAGCGTGACCTCTTTTGGCGCTAACGCTCGCATCATGAAGAGATTGTACCCGAAGGGCGGTGTAATGTACGCGATCTGGCAGGTGATGGTGTAGAGAATGCCAAACCAAATGGCATTGAAGCCGAGGCTTTTCACCAGTGGAATATAGAGCGGCGCTACAATCACCAGCATGGCGGTGTCATCAAGGAACATACCCAATATGATGAAGGAAAAAAGCATCAGGATCAGGATTGTCCAGGGTGACAAATCAAAAGTGCCAAGCAGGAGCCGCTCGATTGCTTTTACCGCCCCAAGGCCATCATAGACTGACGAAAAGCAAAGCGCCGCCAGAATGATCCAGAGGAACATGCACGTAATCGTCAACGTGTTGCGGGTGGTGGTTTCCAAAACAACTTTTGTCAGGCGTTTGGTGAACAACGCAGCCAGAGTTGCAAGCAGTGCTCCGATAGCCGAGCTTTCGATGAGGCTTGTGACGCCTGTCAGAAACAACCCCATCATGGTGCCAAAGATGATGAGCGGTAGCAGCCCAACCTGCAGCGAGGAGATACGCTCGCCCCATGTGATGCGTTCCAGCTCTTCCTTGGGCAAGGTGGGACCCAGTTCCGGACTGATGCGGCAGCGTACATAAATATAGATTGAAAAGAGTGCAGCCATCAGCAGACCGGGGCCTATACCCGCCAGCCAGAGCTGCAACACCGGCTGCCGTGCGATCATGGCGTAAAGCACCAGCACTACGCTTGGCGGAATCAGAATACCGAGCGAACTGCCCGCCTGAATGACACCTGTCACCATGACCTTGTTATAGCCGCGCTTGAGAAGTTCAGGCAGCGCGACCGTTGCCCCGATGGCCATGCCTGCGACGCTCAATCCGTTCATGCAGGAAATAATGACCATCAGGCCAATGGTTCCCAAAGCCAGTCCACCCCGAATGCCGCCAAACCAAACGTGAAACATGCGATAGAGATTGCTGGCGATGCCGGATTCCGACAACATGTAGCCCATGAAAACAAAGAACGGCACAGTTATCAGTGGATACCAGTTCAACACCGCAAAGGTGGCGTTGTAGGGCATCTCGAACGAGCCTTTGCCCCAGAGCAGAAGTGCGGCGATGGTGCCCACAAACCCGATCACACCGAAGACGCGCTGACCCGTCATCAGCAGCACCATCATCGTGGCGAACATAAAGAGTGTGATGAATTCGGAGCTCATATGTGGTGGCCTTCCTCAATCGCAGGACCCGCAATGGTGTCGATTGGCTTCCCTCGCCAAGAGGCCCAGTCCTTGAAGAAATTCGAGACGCATTGAAGAAGCAGAAGGAAGATGCCTACGGTCATGATGAGCTTGATCGGCCACAGAACCGGTGCCCATGCCGTATAATTCTTCTGGCTATAGACGATGGCGTAGTTGGTGGATGAAATGCCGCCCATCACCATCACGCACAGATAGAAGATGATGAACAGGATGGTGATCATATCGGTGATCGCCTTCCTGCGCGGGCTGAGGCGATCAAAGAACAAATCCATACGTACATGCGCGCCCTGTTGCATCGCGTAAGCGCCGCCGAGCAGATAATAGGCTGAAAGAAGGAACTGGGACATTTCCAGCACCCAGTTTACCGGCACACCCAAAACGACGCGTGAAAAGGTTGAATAAAGAAGACAGGCGCCAAGTACGAAAAACAGATACATGGCAAAGCGCCCGACATAGTAATTCAGCGCATCAACATATTTGACGAATAGTCTGATCGGCTTCGGCATTTCCCGCTCCTTCAGGCCTTCGGTCTGGTTCGTTGAAGTTGAGGGTCCAGCGTTTTCGCAATATCCGTAAAGATTGTTGCAAGGCGTGCTGCCCAGGCGTGTTGTGTGTCTTTGCTTGCGATTTCGTTGTTGCGCAGCTCAATCATCGCGCAAGGCATGTTGCGTGGCCGCGCATGACGCTCCAGTGTGTAATAGACCTGGTCAGCAGGTGAATACGGCTCGTTCACTCCGACATCGAGGGTCGCGTCCTGCTTCAACGCAGCGATCAGCGGTACTGCAATCCGGTCGTCCTGATCGTGAATAATGCCAATCTGCCATGGACGTGAAACACCGCGATAAACCGGGGTAAACGAGTGGATCGTAACGACCCATGATGCCTGACCGCGTGTTGCGCGGGCATTGATGACTTCTTCGATGCGGCGGTGAAACGGCCTGTGCGAGAGATCGATCCGCGCAGTTCTTGCCATAGAGCCGAGCGCATGATTGCCGGGAACGATGGTGGTCTCGCTGATTTCAGGAATAAGATCTCGCGCATCAAGCGGGCGGTTGCAATCGATAAGCAGCCGTGAAAGTCCGGCCTCAACGAGAGGTGCATCCAGTGCCGTACTCAAATGCCGTGCGACTTCAACAGCGCCGGGATCCCATGCGATATGCGCGTTGAGTGCGTCTGTGTCGAGCCCAAGCCCGTCAAAGCTGTCCGGTATGAAATTAGATGCGTGCTCGCAAACGAAGAGATAGGGGCTTTCTCCCTCCTCATTCGTGACAAAATACGGCTCAAAAGACATAGCTCCAGTAGCCGCGCGATTATCTCGCTCGTCCGTCATTCTGCTTGTTCCCCGCGCTGTAACTTATGTTACGTTTTTTACATTTATGCGCTATTGCGGATTATTTGATACGCCGTATGATAATTTGTCAAACACAATTTTGCCCAAATTTGAAAAGAGCTGCCAGAATGGAAAATGCCGCAATGACAAGCACGAGCATCGCGGAACTGATCAACGAGCGTATTGATACGATGCCTGCCGGTGAACGCAGTGCAGCGCAGACGTTGATCGCCAATTATCCTATGCTGGGGCTTAAAACCGTCGCTGAGTTTTCTGCCCATGCGGGTGTCAGCTCCCCCACGATCCTGCGGTTCGTCAATCGTATTGGTTTTCAGAATTACCCTGATTTTCAGGCCAGATTACAGGATGAACTTGCAGCGCAGCTTCAGTCACCGCACCACCGCAACGAGCATCCTGAAAAGGGCAGGGATGCTGCATATCCGGCAGTGGAACATACGCTGGAGAATATCCGCGAGACCTTCCGTCATCTGGGCGAGAAGCAATTGCGACAGGTGGTTTCGGCACTGAGCAATTCCAGGGGAAATGTGTATCTGATCGGCGGACGTTTTACCGATCCGATTGCACAATATATGGCGGCACATATGTCGATCATTCGCCCGCACGTGTTTCATCTGGGCGGACAGGAAAGTGTGTGGCGAGATCGCTTGCTGGATATGGGCAAAAGGGATGTTCTGGTCGTCTTCGATATCCGTCGTTATCAGGATAGTCTGCTGAAGCTGGCTGAAAAAGCGAGAGGTCGAGGTGTCGAAGTTGTCCTGATCACCGATCAGTGGCTTTCACCCATCGCACGTGTCGCACGTCATGTGTTGGCGGGGCGCATAACCGTGCCTTCTGCATGGGACTCATCGGCTGCGCTTTTCGTGCTGGCTGAAACCATTATCCGTGAAATGACGCGGGCTTTGGAGCAGGATAGTGCCGCGCGTATCGCAGAACTCGAAGCGCTCCGATAGATTTCTTTGCATTGAAAATCCATGGCGGGGGCTGGTCGCACCCTTATAATCGCTTGTTTCAGCGACGTGCGGCGCGGTGCAATAAATTATTGATAATATTATAAATTATCCCGGCGTCCGCGATTGAGGAAGCTGGTTTTTTGATATTCGTCATTCATTAATAGTACCGACAAAGACAAGCTGGAGACAGTTTGGTCCGGCGCAAAAGCGTCGAAAAGAAGCTTGACTCAACTTATGACATAAGTCATATGACAGATGCTGTGTCAGCCTGATGAGGATCAGGGCAGAATAAAAGGCACTGCGGGAGGAAATGTCGAAGTACCATGGGACGGTGCTTGGGCAGAAAAAGCTGGAGGAAATCATGATCTCGAAATTGTTGAAGCGTTTTGCGCTTGCTGCAACTTTCGCTTCTGCCTTGTGCGCTGGTGCATCATCAGTCATGGCGCAATCTTTGTCTGACATTACAGGAAAAGGAACTGTCACAGTTGGCGTGCTGACAGGCATTCCCCCTTACGACACGGTTGATGCAAGCGGCAAAACCGACGGATTTCTCGTCGAAGTCGCACGTGATGCCGCAAAGGCGCTTGGTGTTAATCTGGAAGTCGTGCCGGTAAACAATGCTTCGCGCTCCGCAGCGCTTGAGTCCGGCCGTGTAGACTTTCTGATTGCGCAGATGACAGCAACCCCAGAACGCGCCAAAACCTTTCTGATGACCAACCCTTATGGCGCGTATGAAATGCGCTTCATTGCTGCAAAAGACCTCAAGGTTGAATCTTTGCAGGACCTTGCGGGCAAGCGTATCTCGGTGCCGAAGGGCAGCACGCAGGATGTTGCGGTAAGCGGCTATGGTATTGAAGGGCTTGAAGTTGTCCGTTTCGATGACGATGCGCTTGCAATGCAGGCTCTGATTTCGGGACAGGTGGATGCCACTGCAGCCGTTGCAACGGTTGCTGAAGACATCATCAAAAAACGGAGCCTTACCAATCTTGAAATCAAGAAGGATGTGCCGATCTTTACGCTCTATTGGTCTATGGCCACGCGCAAAGACGCATTTGAGCTGCATCAGTGGCTGAATAACTTCATCTACTACGAAGAAGTGACCGGCCGTTTGAATGAACTCCATCAAAAATGGATTGGCGGTCCTATTCCGGGTGGAAAACTCCCGACCTTCTAAGTCTTTTCTGTCTGATCGGCGTCGCATGCCGAAATGTATGCGGCCGCCCGTTCTTCATGCCTGGTTCTTTGAGCGACGTTTGGTTCGACCAAAGAATATGCATAAAAGTTAAAGCATTTCCGGCAAAGGTGCGAAGCGGTTTTCGCATAGGATAATGCGCAAAAACAAGCAGTTACGGCGGTTCCAGCGATTCAGTTCTGACTGAATCCGCAGTAAAGTGTTACGGCGTCTCGTCATCTTTTTTAGCGCCGCTGTTAACTCTGAAAGATCAACACAATGGCCTATGTGATGGACTTCGCTCCGGTCTTAGCCCGAGCTCCTGAGCTCGTAACCGGAGCAATCAACACGATAATTCTGTCTTCGCAGGCTATCGCTATCGGCCTGACAATCGGGCTTGCTGTGGCTCTGCTACGGTTCAATGGTCCGCGTTGGGGCAGGAATATCGGCGCGGTCTATGTCGAAGCATTTCGCAATACGCCGCTCTTGGTGCAACTCTTCCTGATTTATTTCGGCTTGCCCTATACCGGGATTAAGCTCGACGCCAATCAGGCTGCGATATTTGCCGTGTCGCTTAATCTTGGGGCCTATTCAGCTGAGATTTTTCGCGCTGGTCTGGTTGCCATTCCCAAGACGCAGATCCAGGCCGGACTGGCACTTGGTTTGTCGCAGCTTCAGGTCATGCGCTACGTGGTTCTGGTTCCGGCCTTGCAGATCGTCTATCCGGCGCTGACCGGGCAGCTGACGCTGACGTTGCTGGGCACTTCGATTGTGTCTGCTGTTTCGGCGAAGGAACTGACTATGGCGGCTGGGACCATCGAGTCTCAGACCTTCAGAAGTCTTGAAACCTTTCTGATCGTGGCTGCCATCTATATCTGCATCACCTTCTTTTTCCGCTTCATCTACATGCTGTTTGGCCTTTGGCTGTTCCGCCGCCGTGTGGATGTCAGCAATGAAACGGCTGCATTGATGCTCGACGTACAGGAGCAAAAGCCATGATCCAGTCATTCGGATGGACAAGCATACAATTCCTTATCCAGGGCCTTTGGTGGACGGTCGGTCTTTCGCTTATAACCTTTGTCTGTGGTGGTTTTCTCGGGTTGCTCTTTGCACTGGGTCGCTCGCTGGGACCTAAATGGCTGCGCTGGATCATCATGGGCTATATCCAGCTCGTGCAGGCAACGCCGCTTCTGATCCTGTTGTTTCTGTCGTTCTACGGTTTGAGCTTTCTTGGGTTCTACTTCCCACCATTGGCTGCGGCCGCGATATCGCTCACGATTTATACGACTGCCTTTCTGGCGGATATCTGGCGCGGTTGTATTGAATCCATTCCGCGTGCCCAGTGGGAGGCCTCGGATTCACTCGCGCTCAGCGGGCCACAAACACTGCGTTATGTGATCTTGCCGCAAGCTTTCCGGATCGCACTCGGGCCAACAGTCGGCTTCATGGTGCAGGTGATCAAGAATACCTCGGTGACCGCCCTGATCGGCTTTGTCGAACTCACCCGTGCCGGACAGCTTCTCAACAATATGACCTTCCAGCCTTTCCACGTCTTCCTGACGGTTGCGGTGATGTATTTCGCCCTTTGCTACCCGTTGTCGTGGTGGAGCGAGAAATTAAAGGAGCAGAAGAATGCCAGCGCTGCGCATTGATAACCTGCAAAAATCTTTCGGCTCTCTTCCCGTTCTCAAAGGGGTGAATCTTTCGGTTGAACCCGGCGAAACAGTCGCGGTGATCGGTCGGTCCGGTTCGGGCAAGAGCACGATGCTTCGCTGCATCAATGGGCTTGAGTTATTTAACGCCGGATCGATTGAGGTGGTTGGACACAAGCTGGATGGCACCAACAAACGCTTGCGTGATTTGCGCAAGGAAGTGGGCATGGTGTTCCAGAGCTATAATCTGTTTCCGCATCTGACGGTTGCTGAAAATATCAAGCTAGCGCCACGCATCGTCAAAAACGTGCCTAAGGCGGAGCAGGATTCACTCGTCAACGAGGTGTTATCCAAAGTCGGCTTGCTTGAAAAGAAAAATGCCTATCCGGATTCCCTATCCGGCGGGCAACAGCAGCGCGCAGCGATTGCACGTTCGCTGGCGATGAAGCCCAAAGTCATGCTGTTTGATGAAGTAACGTCAGCACTCGATCCGGAGCTGACCGGCGAGGTTTTGAAGACTATCGCCGAACTCGCCAAAACCGGCATGACCATGCTTCTGGTCACGCATGAGATGGGCTTTGCACGCCGTGTCGCGACCCATACCGTCTTCATGCATGAGGGCAAAGTCTGGGAGGCTGGCCTGTCCGAAGAGCTATTCGCAAATCCTAAAACGCCGGAGTTGCAGGCTTTCATCGCCTCCGACGTGAAGTGATCCAAAACCGGTTTTCATTTTTGGGAGACATTCCCTTAGTTCCCCACATAACAAATTACTCAAGGAGAGAGCAGTGCCTGTAGTTGAAAATCTGAAACTGGCCGAAAAGCTGCGCAACGGCGAAGCGACATTCGGCACGACATTCTACACCGGTTCGACGACAGCAATCGAAGTTGCTGGCAACTGGGGTCTGGATTTCGCATTCATTGATGCCGAACATACGCCGGTCAATGTCGATACGCACATGGAAAAGCTGGTGATGGCAGCACTTCTGTCGGGCATCGCGCCGTTGGTCCGTGTTCGCGGCACCAATGAATGGGATATCCGCAAGTCGCTTGAAATCGGCGCAACCGGCGTTATCGTGCCACAGGTTAATACGGCTGAGCAGGCCCGCGCTATCGTGCGCGCCGCAAAATTCCCGCCTTATGGTCGTCGTGGTGGTGATGCGTCCTGCCGTGCCGCAGGCTTTGCCGGACCGGGCTTTCAATGGTCGTCCTACATGGAGCGCGAGAACGCTAATAAGCTCGTAATCCCAATGGCTGAAAGCTTTGAATTCTTCGACAATATCGATGAAATTCTCGACGTCGAAGGCATCGATGTCATCAATTTCGGCCCGGCTGATTACTCAATCTCGCGCCGCATTTCCATCGACTATTCAATGTCCCATCCGGAAGTCGATGAGAAGCTGAGCGAGCTGATCGAGAAGTGCCATGCGCGCGACATCAAGGTGATGGCGCCATGCATTCCGCCGGTTGCTGAAAGCGTGACTGCGCTCAAGAAAAAGGGCGTGGACATGATCATCATGGGCAATGACGTGATGTTCCTCAATGAAGGAAACCGTCGCGCACGCGAAGCCATCGACACATCGGCCAAGGCATAAAATCTGCGAGGAGAACACGACAATGACTGATATTTTTAGCGTGAAAGACCGTGTAGCGGTCGTAACGGGAGGTCTTGGGCAGCTGGGAACGCAGTTTTCCAAGTCGCTGGCCGAAGCTGGTGCCAAAGTGGCAATCTTCAGCCGCCGCCCGTTCACGCGTGAGCAGATTGCGGAAAAGTTCCCCGGACTTGAAGACCGCATCCGTGTCTATGAAGCAAGCGTCACCGATAAAGCTGCACTGGAAGCTGCGGCCAAACAGCTGATCGCCGATTGGGGTGTACCGCATGTGCTCGTCAACAATGCGGGCATCGATTCAAAGCCGGATGGTTCAGCAGAGCAGAATGCACCGTTTGAGGTCTATCCGCAGAAATTCTGGGATGACATCATCGATACCAATCTTACAGGCGTTATGCTGACCAGCCAGGTTATCGGCAGTCACATGGCATCTGAAGGTCGGGGTTCGATCATCAATGTAGGTTCGATCTATGGTCTGGTTTCACCCAATCAGGCACTATACGCCTATCGTGAAAAGCGCGACGGCGTTCCCTTTATCAAGGCGATTTCCTATGCGGCTTCCAAGTCCGGCCTCATCAATCTCACGCGCTATCTTGGCACCTATTGGGGTGAAAAGAACGTTCGTGTGAACCTGATCTCGTTCGGTGGCGTGAAGACGGCAAGCTTCGATAAGGAATTCATTGATGCATTCCTTGATCGTGTGCCAATGCGTCGTCAGGCTGAAATCAATGAGTATAACGGAATCATCCGGTTCCTGGCATCGGACGCGTCGTCTTACATGACAGGGTCGAATGTTGTGGTTGATGGCGGCTTTACCGCTTGGTAATTGTTGAGGTTTTCCCTGACTGAATGGGAGCCGGATTTGCGTGCGAATATGTCGAAAACTTGACATATAATGCGATTTTACATATGACATATGTCATAACTCTAATCTAAAAAGAAGTACCTTCTTTCGGGCTTCGGAGCTGTAAAATGGTGATAGGTTCGGTCTCCCCACACGTCGATCGCGGCAAGCTGCATATGCATATTGTTGCAACGATCGAGGCACGCATTCTGTCAGGGGAACTTCAAGTCGGAGAGCGCCTTCCATCTGAAGCGGAAATTGGCAGGACATTCGGTGTCAGCACACGATCCGTTCGCGAAGCGATGCAGGTTCTTGAGACCAAAGGTCTTGTGCGCCGCAAGCATGGCGAGCGAGCCGAGGTGGTGCGGGATGATGTGGGTGAATTCATGGATTCTCTCGTTTCGTCTGTCGGATCACTCTTTGCGCGTGATGCATCCTATCTCGTTCAGGCGATGGATGTACGTCGTCTGATCGAAGTAGATGTGGCTGGGCGTCTTGCTTCGGGCGAGGGGCAGTTGCGCGATGGTGTAACTGCAGCGCTCGATGTCATGCGTCAGTCTGCCGGGGATAATGACTTTTCCCGCTTCGCCGAAGGCGATGCGGCCTTTCATAGGGCGCTGGTTCAGTCTTTGGGCAATGAAATTCTCTCTTCCTTACATGCAAACCTGCACTCGCTGATTTCAGAAGTGATCAAGGTTTCAAGCCGGGTCCCGCGCAAGAAGTTGAGTGCGGGGCTTGCAGAACATGAAAATATTTACGGGCTGATCGCAGCAGGTAAAGCCGGTGACGCGCGCGAAGCAATGCGCGAACACATCACCAACAGTACGGCTTATCTCGAACAGGCGATCAGACAATCCAGAAACAGGCCCGAAACGGGCTAAAACGGAAGAACAAAACAATGAGCAGCTATGATTATTCGCGCGTCAACCGGGATGCCATCAAGCGTCTTTCGCGCTGGTACTCCGGCGACATTCAGGACGTCATGGACAAGCACGGCTTCTATGGCTTTCTGCAGGGCATCAGTCTGCAAAGCGTGTTGAAGCCGGGTCAGGTTATCTGCGGTCCCGTCCATACCGTTCTTTATGAAAAGAGCACACGGACTGGTCAGCCACAGGATGTTTATCACGGCACGATCGATACCGTTGTTGAAGGTGGCATTCTGCTGGTGGATGCCTCTTGTGCCGAAGGTTCGGGTACGGGCGAACTGATGTCGACAGGCGCAAAGACTGCAGGCGCTGCAGCAACCATCGTCCATGGTACTGTGCGCGACATCGCCGAAGTGAAGAAACTCGATTACCCGCTGTTCGCGCGCGGTGTGAGCCCGGTCGGTGTATCAGGACGGATGGAGCCTACCAAGTCGCAGGTTGAGCTGAACATCAATGGCGTCCGCGTGCGTCCGGGCGATGTGATCTTCGCTGATATCTCCGGCGTTGTGGTTATCCCGGAAGAACTGGTTGCCGTTATAGCGGATGATGCAGATGCCAATGGCGATGGTGAAATCCAATGCCGTGAACGCATTTTGTCGGGTGAGAAGCTGCAGAGCGTCTGGCCTTTGGGATCAACCGGTCCGGTCTGATCGGCAGTTGAACTGCTTGTTGAGGACAGAGCATCGGTTCCAGAGGAGGAAACCACATGCAGGATATCATTCTTGTCGCTAACGGCGACTTGCGTGAAAGCGCGAATATTCAATGCTGGCCGGAACAGGCCAATATGGAAAGCCGCCTGATTGCAGCCATCGAAAAGCTGGGCCGGAAAGCATCGCGCGGACATGACGTTGATCCAAAAACCGGCCACGGTTTCATCGCAACACAAAGGCAGGGCATTGAGGTTTTCTCCAAGATTGACCGCGATGCACCGCTGATTGTCGCGGAAGCAGTCTGGCAATATTCGCAGAGTATTCTTGCCGGATTGATTGCTCATCGCGGACCAATCCTGACTGTGGCCAACTGGTCGGGAACCTATCCCGGCTTGGTTGGGCTACTCAATCTCAACGGCTCGCTGACCAAAGCAGGCGTCGAATATGCATCACTCTGGAGCGAAGATTTCACGGATCAGTGGTTTCTCGACAAGCTTGATGAGTGGCTGAAAACCGGTGAGATTGTCTCTCACGATACGTCCCATGTGAAGCCGTTTAACAACACGAATGTGCCGCCGCATCTCGTCGAACAAGCTTCGCATATTGCCAAAGACCTCATTGAAAACCGATCCATTATGGGCATTTTCGATGAGGGCTGTATGGGCATGTATAATGCGATCATCCCCGATGAACTGTTGTTCCCATTGGGCGTTTTCAAAGAGCGCCTTTCGCAGTCAGCGCTTTATCATGCGGCAATCAATGTTTCGCAGGAAGATGCCTGGCAGGCTTATCAATGGTTGCTCGATGCCGGGATGACCTTTCATCTTGGCACAGACGATGCGCAGGAACTGACGGAAGCGCAGGTGCTCGGTCAATGTCAGACTTATATTGCCGCTGTGCGCATGGCAGATCAGTTTGGGTGCGAGACAATCGGTATTCAGTATCAGCAGGGTTTGAGAGATTTGCTCCCAGCATCCGATTTGGTCGAAGGGTTGCTCAACAATGAAGATCGTCCGCCCGTGTGCAATGCGGAAGGGGAGATCATCCGTGACGGTAAGGCCGTGGTTCACTTCAATGAGGTGGATGAATGTGCAGGCCTTGATGCGCTGATGATCAATCGTCTGCACCGCGTGCTTGGGGAACCTGTCGAGACGACGCTCCATGATCTGCGTTGGGGTGATGAGGATCGCGGTGGCACAACGGACGAATATGTCTGGGTGTTCGAGATTTCAGGTGCTGCACCACCGGCCCATCATGAGGGCGGTTATCACGGCTCGGATTCTGTGCGCCAGCCTCCGATGTTCTTTGCCAAAGGTGGTGGAACTCTGCGCGGCATTGCTAAGCCGGGTGAACTCATATGGTCGCGTATCTATGTTGAAGACGGGCGTCTCAAAATGGATATCGGTCGGGGAAAAGCGGTGTCGCTCTCTTCGGAAGAGACCGAAAGGCGCTGGGATCTCACCAATCGCGAATGGCCGATGATGCATGGTGTGCTTTATGGCGTAACCCGCGACCAGATGATGGCGCGCCACAAGGCCAACCATATCCAGGTGGTCTATGCGCGTGATGTGTCTGCCGCTGATAACGCAATGCTGGCCAAGGCCAGTCTTGCGCATCAGCTGGGCATTGAGGTTCATCTCTGCGGGACACGCGCAAACGGTTCTTCGCTACAATAGGCCAGCAAAAAACCGGTTCCGATTTTCTGGCTGATGTTGTAGCCAAGACGTTGCATGGTGCGCTGATTTTGGCGCGCCATGCTTGCATGGGAGGCGTAAGGTGGACGTATTTCTGGGTGTTGATGTCGGCACGGGTAGCGCACGGGCAGGGCTGTTTACACGCGATGGAGAACTGCTTGCGAGTGCGAAGCAAAATATCCGCATGTGGAAGCAGGGCTCGGATATCGTCGAGCAATCCTCGGAAGATATCTGGCAGGCTGTTTGCAATTCTGTTGCGGAAGCACTGAAGCAGGCGAAAGTTGCCCCGGAATCCGTCAAAGGCATTGGCTTTGACGGCACCTGTTCGCTGGTTATTCTCGACAAAAGCGGCAACCCATTGTCCGCGAGCCCTGCAGGAGAAGCGGAACGAAATATCATCGTCTGGATGGATCACCGTGCCCGCGAGCAAGCTGAACGCATCAACGCCACAGCCCATCCCGTTTTGAGATATGTAGGTGGTCGCATTTCGCCAGAAATGGAAACGCCGAAGCTGCTCTGGTTGAAGGAAAACAACCCCGAGACTTTCAATGCCGCCAGCCTTTTCTTTGATTTGCCTGATTATCTCACCTATCGCGCAACTGGTAGCCATTCGCGCTCACTGTGCACGGTGGTCTGCAAATGGACCTATCTTGGCCATGAAAAGCGCTGGGATGAAGATTATTTCCGCGCCATCGGTCTTGGTATGCTGGCCGATGAAGGCTTTGCCCGCATAGGCACTGACATCGTCGATATTGCTACCCCTCTGGGGCAAGGCTTGACTGAGCAGGCTGCAAAGGAACTTGGGCTTCTTGCCGGTACGGCTGTGGGCGCGTCTCTTATCGATGCCCATGCAGGTGGCGTAGGCACGATTGCAGGCAGCGCGGATGGCGACAGCGCTGTCGATATGCGCTCGCGACTGGCACTGATTATCGGCACTTCTGCCTGCACGATGAGTGTTACCGAGAAGCCTGCCTTTGTGGATGGTGTATGGGGCCCTTATTGGGGTGCAATGATGCCTGGCCTCTGGCTCAATGAAGGCGGGCAGTCGGCATTTGGTGCAGCGACTGATTATCTGGTTGGTATGCACCCTTACAAGGCGGAGGCCGAGAAGGAAGCGACAGCCAAAGGCCTGTCGTTACTCGATTATCTTGAACAACTTGCTATCGATGCTGCGGGCGAGCTTTCAAAAGTGGCGCTTCTGGCAAAGGGGCTTCATGTCGTGCCGGAGTTTTTGGGCAATCGTGCGCCAGATGCCGATCCCGAAGCCACTGGCACGATCACGGGTATCAAGCTTGATGCATCCCGCGAGAATCTGGTTCATCTGTTCGTCGCGGGCCTTTGCGGACTTGCTTACGGCACAGCAGACATTCTAGACGCACTGACTGCCAAGGATATTCCCATCCGCACGATAATCGTCAGTGGAGGTGCTGCACGAAGCCCGCTCATGCGCCGGATATTGGCCGATGCAACGGGACTGGAAGTGGCCCTGCCGACTTCCGCAGAACCGGTTCTTCTTGGCTCTGGCATTGCAGGTGCGAGCGCTTTTGAGAAAAGCGATTTGTCTCAGGTTGCTGCCAGCATGAGCGCCATTGCTGAAACGATCCAGCCGCAGAAAGGCCTGATCAGTGAGTTTCACGCTGCCAAGCGCGATATCTACAAAGATCTTAAGCGCAGCGAGCTCGCTGCGCGTCGGTTAATGCAGAAGTTCTGATCGGGATTATTTCCCTGCCTTCGGCGCTTTGAAGGCGGGAAGCGGGTAAGTTTTGCCAAGAACGATCCCCGCTTCTCGCAAAACGTTTTCCGGCGCCGCAAACGGCTTGTGGATCCAGCGATCTGGCAGGGATGCGATTTCCGGCACCCATTCGCGCACATAGGCACCACCGGTGTCGAACTTATCACCCTGTAGAACGGGATTGAACACGCGGAAATAGGGGGCCGCATCCATGCCGCATCCAGCAACCCATTGCCAGCTTCCCGGATTGCTGGCGATATCGGCATCAACCAGCGTATCCCAGAACCATTTTTCGCCGTCACGCCAGTCGATTTGCATGTTTTTGCTCAACACTGATGCCACCAGCATTCGCACGCGGTTATGCATCCAGCCCGTCGCCCAAAGCTGACGCATACCGGCATCGATCATCGGAATGCCGGTATTGCCCTTCTTCCACGCCTCCAGTGCTTGCGGGTTACTTTGCCACTGAACATCGGCAAGTGTATCGCGCATATCGTTTTCGGCAATGTCAGGACGATAATAGAGCTGGTGATAATGGAAGTCGCGCCAGATCAGTTCGGAAAGAAACTTCTCGCCGCCCGTTTGCGTATCAGGATGCTCATCCATCAAGGATAGTGTGGCGTACCACGCCTGCCTTGGACTAATCTCACCAAAGCGAAGATGGGGTGAGAGTTTCGACGTTCCTTCGACATCAGGCCGGTCACGATCACCTGCATAGTTGCGAATAGTCTCATCGAAGAAATGATATAACTGATCAATGGCAGCCGCTTCGCCTATTTCCCACAAACCATTCATCTTTTTTGACCAGAACGGTTGCTTATAAACTTCCCGCTCTGGCTTGTGCTTGATGGTTGCCCGATCGGACTTCCAGTCAGATGCGGAAAGCGGACGGTTCACGCCTTGCTGGCGCAGCGTCCTCGCATAGGGCGTGAAGACCTGATAAGGACCACCACCGCCGGTCTTGATTTCCCATGGCTCGGAGAGAAGATTGCCAGCAAAGGATTCAACATTCAGTCCTTTGTCTTTCAATGTGGATTTGACAATCGCATCAATATCCCGCTCCTGTGGAGCATAGCGCCGGTTCCAGAACACGGCATCAAAGCCGTTTTCCTCGATCAGCTTTTCGATGATATCGAGCGCCTCGCCTCGCGCCACAAGCAGTTCAACATTGCGTTCGTTGAGGCCTTTTTCAAGCGAGTTGAGGCTTTGCTCCAGCCACCAGAGCACGGCACCGCCGGGGACGCGTAATAGCGGATTGGTTTCATGAACATAAAGCGCTGTGATCTTGCCACCCAGCTTAATGGCGGCATGAAGAGCAGGGTTGTCCGCAAGGCGCAGATCATTGCGCAACCAGACAAGCGCATTCGCAGTCATTGAATAATCCTTATTTGACGGGCTTCAACAGATAGTGCCCAACACCCCAGACATCGCCATTTTCATGGCCGAAGAGCCCGGCTGTTGCGAGAAAGAATAGCCGCCAGCGCCGTTCCCACAGACCAGCATCCTGCGCATAAACCTGTTGCAGAATTGGCCTGATCTGATCAATCGATTTGTCGAAATTGTTGAGCCAATCCAAAGCTGTTTGCTGATAATGCCTGCCGGACCACCGCCAATCCTGCTCGACAGTGAAAAGGTCGTCAAAGCGATGCGGAAGGTCGAAAGCTGGCATGATGCCACCGGTGAAGAAATGATGGGCTATCCAGTCGGCCGGATTTTCATGATTGAAGCGATAAGAGCGGTCGCGGTGGGTGAAAACGTGGATAAACAATTTGCCGTCCGGTGCGAGCCATCCGCGCACCCGTTCAAAGAGTGATTGCCAGTTGGACATATGCTCAAACATCTCCACCGACACCACACGATCAAAGCGCTGGTCGATGGAAAAATCGTTCATATCTGCTGTGATGACAGTCAGATTTTTAAGACCACGCGTCGTTGCCTGTGCTTCGATATAGGCGCGTTGTGGGGCGGAATTGGAAACTGAAACAACGTGGGAATTGGGGAAGTTCTCGGCAAGATAAAGCGAGAGTGAACCCCAGCCGCAGCCAAGTTCCAGAATATTCATGCCGTCCCGGATATCGGCATGGCGCACAGTTTCACTGAGCGCATAGGTTTCGGCCTGCTCAAGAGTGGTGGTTTTATCGGGATATAGACAACAGGAATATTTGCGCTGCGGTCCCAGCGCCAGTTCAAAGAAACGCGGGGGCAGTTCATAATGTTGGCGATTTGCATCATCGGTATGGGTGGCAACAGGAAAATTCTTCATGGTTTGAAGAAAGTCCTGTTCGATGTCTTCCGGCGTTTCCGCCAGCCGCCGCTTGGTGCGGCCACAAAGATAATCAATACCCGCTAAAGTGATCGTATCACTCAAAGGAACGCGTTCCGCTGCATTGATTGCATATGCCAGCATGTTCATGTTCAGGCTCCTGATCTTGTGGGGCTTTTTCGGGGTCCGGGGAAAAACGCATTCACGCGGTGTTGGAGCGCGCGGAATTTTTCACCGCGCGATTTCAGCATGTGTTCTTCGAGTGGCGGTATGCCGGAGACATGCACCAGCAGCCAATACATCTGGATAGGTGCGAGAAGCGACAGCCAGCTCCATGGCGAGGCTGTGATTGCCATCAACGGCCACGCACACCAGAACAGCCATTCAAAGAAATAGTTTGGATGCCGTGAATAGGCCCAGAGGCCGGTTTCACAAACTTCAGTTTTGGCTTCTGGCGTTTTGCGAAACTGCGCGAGCTGCGCGTCAGACAGTGCTTCACCCGCAAGTGCTATAGCGATGATTACAACCGCGATAATGTCCCAAAAATGCGGAAAATCAGGACTGCTTACTGCCGCCAGATAGACAGCGAGAACCAGAAAAAATGCGGCCAAGGCTTGTATTTGCAGGAAACAGAACAGACGCTTTGAAGCATCCTTGCCCCATTCATTCATGAGCTTAGCATAACGCGGGTCTTCACCATGGCCCATGCTTCGCTGGGTGATGTGCAAGCCAAGGCGCAGTGACCACATAAGAATAAGGAGCAGTATCGCTGAACGGCGTTGCCATGACGCCTCTGCCAGAAGCACGGCGATGACAGACCCTACACCCACTGAGAACGACCAAATCGCATCGATCCAGCCGCTTTTGCCGGTCTTGCGCTCAAGCGCCCATGCAAAAACCATGATGGCAGAAAGGCTTATAGCGACAATCAAAAGCAGACCGAGTTGCATAGCGGACCTTTGGTCGTGAGTGCGTTTGCTAAATGCAATACGTTTAGTCGTGCGGTTTGGTTTCCTTAGTCCGCTGAAAAAAATGAAAAAAATTCAAGCCGCGATTGAACCAATTCCCTTCTCAAAACGTAAGACGATGAAAATGCAGCAAAGACGCTGCAGGGAGAGGGACTTATGGATATCACGAACCGTCCGGGCAGCTCTGAACGTCTCAAAGTCGCTGTTATAGGCAGTGGGATTTCCGGACTGTCTGCTGCGTGGCTCCTCTCGCAAAGCCATGACGTCACTGTGTTCGAAGCTGCCAGCCGCATCGGCGGGCATAGCAATACGGTCGAATTTTCCAGCGGCAACGGACCTGTCGCCGTCGATACGGGCTTCATTGTCTATAATGAAGTGACTTATCCCAATCTGACTGCGCTGTTTCGGACCCTCGAAGTCCCCACTGTGGCATCGAACATGTCGTTTGCTGTTTCAGTTGGGAACGGAGCTTATGAATATTCCGGCGGTACTGGCTTTGGCCTTTTTGCGCAGCGCTCCAATCTTGTCAGCCCACGCTTCTGGTCGATGATCCGCGATCTCCTACGGTTTTATCGCAATGCGCCCAAGGATTTAGCGATGATGGGCAGCATTTCGCTTGATGATTATCTGGAGCGTAATGGTTATGGCAGAGCGTTTCGTGAAGATCATCTTTATCCGATGGCGGCTGCGATCTGGTCAACGCCTGCCATGGAAGTCGGGCGCTATCCGGCTGCAAGTTTCGTTCGCTTCTGCTGCAATCATGGCCTGCTTGATCTGCGCGGTCGCCCGGTCTGGCGAACGGTGGCAGGCGGTAGCCGCGAATATGTGAAGCGGATCACGAAGCCTTATGCGGATAAGATCAGGCTTTCGACGCCAGTCAGATCAGTGCGACGTGCTGAAAATTTCGTCGAGTTGATCGACGCAGAAGGCGTTGCTTATGCGTTCGACGATGTCGTTATCGCAACCCATGCCGATCAGGCTCTGCGTATGCTTGCCGATCCGAGCGTCGAGGAAAGCCGCATTCTTGGTGCTTTCCAATATTCGCGCAATGAAGCAGTGCTTCACCACGATGCTTCATTGATGCCTAAGCGCCGCGCAGCATGGTCGAGCTGGAATTATTTGACCAATTCAGCAACGGGACCATCACAGCCCTCCATTACCTACTGGATGAACCGCTTGCAATCATTGGGGGCGGCTCCTGAGACATTCGTTACGCTCAACCCATGTCGTGCGCTGCGTGAAGATCTGGTCGTTCGCCGCGAGATTTACGAACACCCAATTTTCGATATGGCAACAGACCGGGCGCAGAAGGAAATCTGGTCTTTGCAGGGGCAGCGTCGGACATGGTTCTGCGGCGCGCATTTTGGATCCGGCTTTCATGAAGACGGCCTTCAGGCAGGTCTCGCCGTTGCTGAAGATTTGGGCGGATTGCGGCGACCATGGCAGGTAGAGCAGGAAAGCGCTCGCATTGTTCGCCATACTGTACCCATCAGGGAAAGGGCATTGGCATGAGAAACTCCTTCCAATCGGCTCTTTTTCCCGGATATGTCACGCATACACGCTTGCGGCCAAAAGTTCACAAGCTTGGCTACAAGATTTATTCGCTCTTGCTTGATCTGGATGAACTGGAAGTTCTTCACCGCAGGTTGAGGCTGTTTTCGGTCAATCGCTTCAACCTCTTTTCTTTTCGCGAGAAAGACAGAGGTAACGGTTCAGCAACGCCGTTGCGGGTCCAGGTGGAAGATGCCATGCGCGGTGCAGGCATCGAGCCGGATGGCGGCGCTATTCGGTTACTCACCATGCCACGCATTCTTGGTTGGGCGTTCAATCCTCTCAGCGTCTTCTTTTGTTATGATCGTGATGGTGATCTCACCGCTATTTTATGGGAAGTCGATAATACGTTCAGGCAGCGCCACGGCTATATGATCCCCGTTGAGGGAGAGCAGAGCGGCCGCATCGTTCAGACTTGCGACAAGGCGTTTTACGTCTCTCCCTTCATGGACATGAAGCTGCGTTACGAGTTTGAAGTGCAGCCACCAGCAGACAAGCTCACGATCAGGATTAACAGCTTCGATGATGAGGGTCTGCTGCTCACTGCGCGCCATATTGCCAAGCGGGTAGAATTGAGTGACGCGGCGCTTTTGCGCGCCTTTTTCACCATCCCGTTTCTGACATTGCGTGTTGTCGGAGGCATTCATTGGGAAGCGCTGAAAATATGGTTGAAGGGCATACGGCTTCGCAAGCGCCCGCAACCACCACAAAAGCCTATCACGCATATCCGCAACGAGAGTGCAGCGCAGAGGAATAAGGCAGCATGAGCCAGCTTGACGGTTTCTCTCATTTTCCGGCTTCGGCCTCATCTGTCCATGCGGGATTGAGCCCATCAACCCGTATATTGCGACGACTGCTCAATCAGGTCCGGCACGGCCGGCTGAACATCGTGCTGCCTTCAGGGAAGTCGGTTTCAGCACAGGGAACGGTGCCTGGCCCTGAGGCAAACATTGCAATCAAAAGCTGGCGTTCTTTGCGTCGGCTGTTGACCGGCGGCGATATCGGGTTTGCTCAGGCTTATATTGATGGGGACTGGGAAACATCTGATCTGACGTCTGTCATTCGTTTTGCTGCCCGTAATCGCGACACACTGCTTTCCACGTTGCGCGGGTCGCGATGGATGCGTCTGGTGCATCGGTTAGGGCATTTACTCAATGCCAATACAAAGCGTGGCAGCCGTAAAAACATCGAAGCACACTACGATCTCGGTAATGATTTTTACAGTCACTGGCTGGATCCTTCGATGCTTTATTCGTCGGCCATCTGGAATGAGAAAACGCATACACTTGAAACTGCGCAGGAAAATAAGTTGCAGTGCATTAGGGAAAAGCTCGCGCTTGAAGGCGGCGAAAAAATTCTGGAAATTGGCTGTGGTTGGGGCGCGCTGGCGGGTTATTTGGCAGAGCATGGTGATGCTTATGTAACCGGCATTACTCTGTCACCGTCACAGCTTGCATGGGCGAATGCAGGGGTGGCTGAGGTTGGTCAAAGCGAGGCGGTCGATCTGCGATTGCAGGACTATCGCGATGTTGAAGGCCAGTTCGACCGTATCGTTTCCATCGAAATGTTTGAAGCAGTCGGTGAAGCCTATTGGCCCGACTATTTCGCGACGCTGAAGCGTTGTCTCAAGGCGGATGGACGAGCGGTATTGCAGATCATCTCGATTGAGGATGCCCGCTTTGATGATTACCGCCGTAAGGCCGATTTCATTCAGAAGTTCATTTTTCCGGGTGGTTTTCTGCCTTCAGACAAGGTGCTTGAACGACATCTCGACAAAGCGGGTCTGGTGCTGAAAGAAGTGGAACACTTCGGTCATTCCTATGCTCAGACCCTCGCAGAATGGCGCTATCGTTTTGTGTCCAACTGGTCGGAAATCGAAAAGCTGGGCTTTGATCATCGGTTCCGGCGGCTGTGGGAATATTACCTTTGTTATTGCGAAGGCGGGTTTGAAGAAGGTGCGATCAATGTCGGCCTTTATACGATCGAACATCAATAAATATCGGGTCCACTGATGCAGGAGGCGTCGATGAAATGGATACTGACGATTACCATGCTGCTGCTGTTACTTCCCTTCTCGGCGCAGGCTGCCGATATTGGCGGCAACTGGGCGCGTGGCGATGGTAAGGCACGGGTTAGCATAGCGGAATGCGGCAAGGATATCTGCGCCACCAATACGTGGATAAAGCCCGGTACGGCGAAGGAGAAGACCGGCGACCGATTGGTCATGAGCATCAATCAAACTGCGGATGGCCAATATTCCGGCACTGCCTTCGATCCGCAGCGCAATCTGACTTACAAGATCAGTGTCAAAGTGGATGGTGATAAAATGACAACCAATGGCTGCGTTCTGGCAGGTCTTTTGTGCCGAAATGTGGGTTGGTCCCGCATCAACTGAGAGGGCGATGATATTGATGAAAACCTATCTCACGGCCTATCTGGTTACAGCAATCGCCTTTCTGGCAATTGATTCAGTCTGGCTTTCCAACATGGCAAATGTGTTTTATCGCCCCGTTATGGGCGACATGCTGGCGCCCAGTTTTCGACTGGCACCGGCTATTGTTTTTTATGTGATTTTCGTTTTCGGACTGGTGTTTTTTGCAGTACGCCCCGGCCTTCTGGCTGGTAGCGCCACAGTCACACTCGTTCATGGTGCGCTTTTAGGGTTCGTTGCCTATGCGACTTATGATTTGACCAATCAGGCGACATTAAAGAACTGGTCGTGGACTCTGACGATTGCCGACTTGATCTGGGGCACTGTCCTCTCCGCCGTGTCTGCCTATATTGGCTATTGGGTCACGTCGCGGATCAGCGGATAGATTGGAATAAGCATATGCAGAAATTGGGTCTTCTAGCCGTCTTTGCCTTTGTCATTGTTGTCATAGGAATGGCAATCGGCATCGGTTTTCCGCCGGGCGAATGGTATGCATCTTTACAGAAGCCATGGTTTACGCCGCCCAATGCAGCCTTCGGTCCGATCTGGACAATATTGTATATCTTCATCGCCATCGCCGGTTGGCGTACATGGATAAGCGATACGGGCTGGCAGCGCCGTGGCCCTTGGTTTGGTCAGATGGTGCTGAATTTTCTCTGGTCACCGATCTTCTTCGGAGCGCATCTGACAGTGCTCGGACTGGTCGTTATCATTGGCGTTTGGGCCTGTGTGCTGTTGTTTATCATTCGGGCATGGCAGCCGGACCGCATATCGGCGCTGTTGTTCGTGCCTTATCTTGTATGGCTATCGCTTGCGACTGCTTTGAACGCAGCAATTATCGTCCTCAACTGAATGAGAATAAAGGCGGCAGAAATGCCGCCTTTATTCCTGGAGCATTTTGATCTGATTGAACGCGATCAGCGCTCTAAATTCCGATCAGAGGCTGAACCATACGCATCAGCCAGCTCTGGAACTTGAGTGGCGCATCGGTAACCGCAAGACATATGCAATCACCACCGGGTGAAGCAATCGGCTGATGCACCAGCTCGGCATCGGCTTCCTCGATGTCGCCCCGCGCAAAGAGCCCGGTTCCATCGTGGAAACTGCCGCTGAGTACCAGCGTCAGCTCGCGTCCGCCGTGACCATGTTCCGGCACAGGTTTACCAGCTGGGATTCTAAGCAGACGCACATTGGTCTCACCATCATTGATCGCGATGGGAACCTGATATGCACCACGCCCCAGCGACCGCCATTTCAGGTCCGGAAGATCACCACCAACATAAGACCTAAGCGGCTCAGGCAGAATTGCGGGTGCTGCAATCGGAGCTGATGATACTATTGGTTGTGATGCGCCTGGGGATGGCTTTGCAAGCTTGCTTTTAATCGCGTCCCACGAACCCTCTTTGATTTCTTGTGGTGCAACTGTTTCCAGAAGCTGTCCGCCGATATGTTCAAAGTGTTTCAAGCGGGACCTGCACGCAGGGCAAAGTGCAAGATGCGTTGCGACAGCAATGCTCCAGCCTTCGGCGAGTGTGCCCGCTGCATAGCTCGAAAGAAGATCGTCGCTGAGATGATGTTTGATGTTCATCAGCTTTGTCCCGAATTATCGAGCGCTGCGCGCAATTTGCTGAACGCAAGCCGCAAACGGGATTTTACGGTGCCCAAAGGAAGATTGAGCTTTTTTGCAATCGCGCTGTGTGTGCTTTCTTCAAAATAAGCGAGCTCCAGCAAGGTGCATTGTTCTTTTGGCAAATCTGCCATCGCAGCACGCAACTGACGTGCCGATTGCTGCTCGGCGATCTTCAAATCGGCGGGTTGTTCTTCATCTGGCACAAAGGCTGGATCTGTAGGGTCAAATTCAGGGCGCCGGGTACGTCGAACTGCATCAATGCGCTGGTTGCGTGCGATCGTGAAGATCCAGGTCGACAAGGCTCCTTTTGAAAAATCAAACTGGTCTGCCTTGTTCCAGACCGTAATCATGGTCTCTTGCATCAATTCTTCCGCTGTTTGCGTATCGGCAGACAGTTTGGCCATATAGGCTTTAACGCGCGGTGCGAAATGTTTGAAAATCGCCTCAAATGCGTCCACGTCACGCCGAGAACTGACCGCCAGCATCAATTCCTCCAGAGAGGGCTGATTTTGAGAAGCAGTCCGTTCGTTCATCCTTATTGAATCCCGTATGCTGACACGTGGCAAAGCCAGAAGCTGCAAATTGCGCTGTGCTTTCTTGTGCCACGTCTGCGAGCCGAAGGAAACGTTTGTATTCATGAAGCATCATACGAAGGCTTTATGAATTTGGATCACAGAGCGGGGCGAAAGGTTTCAGTTTCATGCTTTGAGAGGTCTTGGTTCCGCTACCGACTGGTGCTCAGGATATTGGCCCCGCTCGCGTAGCAATGTCGTTGCTTTGTCGTAGTTGACGGCTTTTGAGAAAGCATAACCCTGACCCAGCTGACAACCCATCTGCTGAAGTGTTGTAGCCAGTGCCATGGTCTCGACACCTTCAGCAACCAGCTTGATTTTGAGATCGCCAGCGATCTGCACGATGCCTTTGACTATCGCCACGCTTGGGTCGCCCGGTGCAAGCCTGCATACAAACGACTTGTCGATTTTGATGATGTCGACAGGAACAGTGAGCAGATGAGCCAAAGCTGCGAAGCCTGTGCCGAAATCGTCAAGAGCGATACGGATTCCCAGCAGCCTGAGGTTGCGTATTCCCGATGCAACCACATCATCCCGCTGTCCGATATAGGCGTTTTCGGTTACTTCGATAATCAGATGATTGAGCGGCACATCATAGCGGCCAAATGTCTTTGAAATGAAGGCAGACAGATCGCCTACATAGAAGTCTGCCGCAGTGACGTTTACACCGACATGTTGCACAGGCAGGCCCATGTCGAGCCACCGCCGTATATCCTGCGCAACGATAGATAGCATATATTGCGTTATCTCTGATGCGATATGCACATCGGAGAAGGATTCCTGAAACACCGATGCCGGCAATATGTCGCCAGATTTTGTGGTCATGCGGCTCAGTGCTTCAAAGCCGATAACTTCCCTCGTGTCGAGCCGTATCAAAGGCTGGTAATGCGCAGTGATGCGCTTTTCATCCAGCGCTTCACGCACTTCTCGTATCGAGTTGCGTCGATGGACGATGCGCGTGTCGACATTAGGCTGATACCGCACAAAGCTGCCACGCGAATTTTCCTTCGCATGGTAGAGGGCAAAATCTGCATTGCGACGTACGATCTGAGGTTGTGTGTCCTGTGCTGCAAGAACTGCCCCACCAATCGTAACGCGCGGCAAGATTGTCTGGCCGTCAAATTCGACAGGCGAGGAGAGTGCTTTGAAAATCAATTCCGCTGTTTGGTCGAGATCATAAAGCGCGTTATGGCTCTGGATGATGACGGTAAACTCGTCGCCGCCGGTCCGGAAGGTGATGTCCGGCGCCATTGATGCAGAAACTCGCGTTGCTATGGCGTTGATCAGAAAGTCACCGACTTCATGGCCAAAAGTATCGTTTGTGACTTTCAGATTATCGATATCGATGACAAACAACGCCCAGCTGCCAGCCAATTCGCAGCGCAAGTTTGAAAGGGCATCGTCAAAGGCTGCGCGATTGGGAAGTCCTGTCTGTTCGTCAACTGTTGCACGGCGTTCATAATTGAGAATGCGTATCTCACGTGCTATTGCAAGATTGCAGAGAATGGCACCAGTATCGATGACTTCTCTTTCATAGGCGGTTGGCGTGTGTTTTTTGTGGAAGTAAACGGCAAGTGCGCCGACAACATCATCCGCTTCGTTGTGTAGTGGCACCGAGCTACAAGCGAGTAAGCCAAATGGCAGCACGCATTTCTTGTAGTTTGCCCATTTCGGATCGTTCTCAATGTCGGCAACGCTGACAGGAGCATTGTGGTAAATAGCACTTCCGCAGGAGCCGACTTCCGGACCAACAACGGTTCCGTCCAGCACGTCGCTATAGCTTTCGGGGATACTGGGAGCTGCAAGCAAATGCATCATGCCAGCGCTGTCCACGGAACAGACCATTACGCTTGCATCTGCGATCAGCGTCTCCATTTCAAGACACAGCCGCACGAGGGTTTGCTCCAGAGGCTTGCCTCTTGCGATCAGCTCAAGAACAGCGTTCTGGAATTTAAGCACGGGTTCCCCATAATTTTTTTGTTTGCGTGCAATTAGTCAGTTCACGCTATAGCCTTTTTCAGAGGCCTGTCATGAGAGAACGTTCATTATAGTTACTCGTCTGTATTAATGAAGTGCGCAGAATTTATCGGATTCTTCGCGGCCATTTTGCGTCATCATTATTTCAGCTCGGAAACTGTCGATAACACTCCTCAGCGATCTGCCGTAGCTTATCGCGGGATATCTCTCCGCTCACAGCATAACCGAGTTCACCATCGATCCAGTAGAAGGTCTCGACGCCATCGCTCGAGGCAAAACGGAAGCTGGTATCGCGATTTTCAGGATTGCGCCCGACAATAACCGAAAGGCGTTTTCCGGCCGCATCTTCATACAGGAAAAAAGCACCGGGTTTGTTATCGACGGGCAGGAGTCGGCCACCCACCAGCTGAAAGCCGAATGCGTTTAGGTCAGGAACTTTAAGATCAGGTATGGCTAATCGCTTCCCGAGCCATGTGGCAAGATGTGCCTCTTCCTCAGAGAAAACTTCGACAGGATGGCGCACTTCACTTGCGTAGATGAGATAAGCGGCCTGTGCCTGCTCAGGTAAGGTTTCTACGTTTGTAGTCTGGTTTGGCTGATCGAAGATGCGGGAACCCATGAAGCCGCCCACGCTTCCGATTACCAGGGCAGCCAGAATGGATGCTGCGATTGCGCCGCGATATCGCCAGTCGTGTTGTGTGGTTTTTGAGCGGATCAGTCTGGCATCGCTTGGCTTTTCAAATGCATAGCCGCCAAAGAGTTGCCTGATACCTTCGTTTTGCTTGCGCCATGTCTCAACCAGCGCGGCCTCTGTGGGATCGTTTTCCAGAGCTATCGCAATACGAGCTCTCTCTTCGTCCGACAATTGACCGTCCACGAAATTATGCAGCTCGATTTCACTTATCGGAGAATTGCGTTCTGTCATTTGTTTCTCCGCAGCGTTACGACATTCGTGCCGTTCATGTGTTCAGCAAGGCGATGTCGGGCACGTGACAGGCGCGACATGACCGTGCCGACCGGGACATCAAGCATCAGTGCGGCCTCGCCATAGCTGTATCCTTCAACCACGATCAGCATCAGGACTGCCCGGTTGTCTTCCGACAGGCTGTTGATTGCTTCTTCAAGCTGCTGCAATTGAAAAGGATCGCTTTGCGTGGATGCAGCGCTCACGTTCTCGGCTGCATCCAGCGTTTCATATTGAGTGCGCGCTTTGGTTTTATAGCTGTTGCGATAAAGATTGGTCATGATCGTGAGTATCCACCCACGCAGATTGAGACCACGCCATTGGCCGCGCCGGGATAGCGCTTTGGTCACGCAGTCCTGCAGTAAATCTTCGCCTTCGGCATCGGATTTTGCAAGACTGCGCGAATAGCGCCTCATGATCGGCAGGAGGGCCAGAAGCTGGCCCTCAAAACTGTCGGGAGCGGGACGGCTCACATCAGCCTCATGGCTTTGCTGCGTGCCAGACTCCATTAACGCCGTCTCCAGTCACGTCGCCAGCCTTCTTGTCCTTCATCCAGTAATAAAGCGGCATTCCGTCTTTCGCCCATTGCTCGCTACCATCCTTGCGCTTGACAAGTGTATATGCGCCAGAAGCCTTGGCATCCTTCGCTGCCATGAAAGGAGGCCAGTTGGTCGCACAGGTATCATAGCAGTTGGACATGCCCTTGCTATCCTTGTCGAAAGTGTAGAGCGTCATATCTTTCGCACCAGCCAAAACCTGTCCTTTGGAGGTGTCCATTGCCTTGACCGCAGGTGCCGCCAGTACGGAAGATGCCGCTACCGCTGCAATTGCCAGAACAGACATAAAAGTTACGGTTTTCATGGTTTGCCTCACACAATTTTCCAATCGCGACATGCGATATGACGTAAGACAATCGGAACGCTGGTTTTATTCCCGATGCACAAAAATATTCAGATAGGGGCGATTCTTCATTAGCACGCAGAAAATTAGAGAAGCATTGATCATCGATTAATTGCGCGCTATATATGTAGCTACTCATATTATAGATAGCTATACAATGTCTCAAGCCAAGCTGGAACTCGAAGCCGCATTCACAATGGGCCTTTCCACCGCAGCCCGAAAAATGCGCAATCTGTTCGACTCCCGTGTTCGTGAGCGGGGGCTGACACTTGCGCGTGCCCGGGTGCTTTTGCTGCTTGCGGAGCAGAGAGACTGGAACCAGCGTGAACTGGCAGATGCGCTTGAAATCGAGCATCCATCGGTTGTTCGCTTGCTTGATGGTTTGGAAAAACAAGGGCTTATCTACCGTGCTGCTGTCGAAGGGGATAGGCGCGCCAAGCGTATCGAGCTGACAGATGAGGCGCAGGCACAAGCCAGGCAGCTTCAGGAGATCACGCAAGCGATCCGCGGAGAACTCTTACAAAGGATCGATCCGAAGGCACTCGAAACTGCTCTCACTGTTCTTCAGGAAATCAGTCACAACGTTGAAACGGCGCTGGCTGAGAAAGACAGGTGATGTGCAATGCCCGAGGGAAGCGACGATAAACCGGTAGCAGCGAGCCAGACGCCACCCACGACACAGGTTGTCCCTCCCGCTGCTCCGCATATGCCGGTTTATATGTCGGCGATTTATATAGCCGCGTCTGTTCTTATGTGGTCGACCCGTGGCCTCAGTATGTATTTCATTTCGGCCAACACGCAGCAAATACAGGGTTCGCTCGGCGCGACCCTCAACGAAACATCCTGGCTGATTGCAGCCTATATGGCTCCTTATGCAAGCCTCACCATTCTTCTGGTCAAGATACGCACGCAGTTTGGGCTTCGTCGCTTTGCTGAAATTGCGATTGCAATCTTTCTCATATCGTCACTACTGCATTTGCTTGTTTATGACATCTGGTCGGCCATACCTATCCGCTTCATTGCGGGTGCTGCTGCTGCGCCGGTTTCCACCATCGGCTTTCTCTATATGTTGGAGGCTTTTCCACCTGCGAAGAAGATGACCTGGGGCCTGAGCCTCGCGCTCACATGTTCTGCGGCAGCTGGTCCTTTCGCGCGCGTTATTTCGCCTATGCTGTTTGATATCGGACAATGGCAGCAGCTCTATATGGTCGAAATAGGCCTATCGCTGGCCGCTTTTGCCGTTGTGTACGTATTGCCGATGACTCAGGTTCCGCGAGCGAAGGTTCTGCATTGGCTGGATTTTGTCGCTTATGGATTGATCGCCATCGGATTCGGCCTTCTGGCCGTCATTCTTGTTCAGGGCAAAAACTATTGGTGGTTTGAAGCGCCGTGGATTGGCGTCTGCCTCGCTATTTCCATTGCAGCTCTTGCCTGTGCGGTGGCGATTGAGATTAACCGCGAACAACCGCTGATGAACCTTCAATGGCTATTTTCGCCGGAAATTCTGCGCTTCACAATGGTCCTCTTGGTGTTCCGTATTGTGCTTGCCGAACAGACGACGGGCGCGGTGGGGCTCTTTCAGGCTTTTGGCTTGCAGGATGGACAAAGTCAGGGGCTTTATCTCATCATCCTCGCGGCATCTTTGGCGGGCGGGCTTGTCTGCGGCATGTGGATGAGCATTGAGCGTGTCTCGACCATTTTTGGGCTGGCACTGATCTTCATAGCAGTTGGTGCGTTCATGGATAGCCATGCAACCAATCTGACACGTCCGCATAATGCTTATTTCAGTCAGGCGCTGATAGCTTTTGGCGGCGCGTTGTTTTTGCCGCCGGCCATGCTGACTGGCATTACCAAGGCGATGAAGCAGGGACCGACATATATGACGAGCTTCATCGTCATTTTCCTGTTTACACAAAATATCGGTGGGCTGATTGGCTCGGCCGTATTCAGCACCTTTATTTCTATCCGCGAGAAGTATCATTCCGCGCATCTGGTCGAACAGCTTGTATTGTCCAATCCGCTGGTCGCGCAACGTGTTCAGACGCTTTCAGGAACCTATTCAAAAGTTCTGGCCGATCAGGGGCTGACCAAGGCTGAAGGCCTTGTTCTTCTCGGCCAACAAGTCACTCGCGAAGCGACGGTGCTTTCTTACAATGATGCGTTTCTTGCGATCTCAGTAATCGCGATTATTTCGCTTGGGTGCCTGATCGCGTATCGGCTTTTTGAAAATGTGCAAATCCGCCGCCACTCAGAAGTAACGGCAAGTTAGTTTAGGGTCTGTTGAGAATGTCAGTTGGGAAGCAATATATTCGCGGCGGCTTAGCGCTTATCATCGGTCTTGCAGGTGTGCTGATGGTTCTTTGGGCGTGGCAATTGCCGCCGTTCAAGCGCAGTGTCGAGACGACTGATAATGCCTATGTCCGTGGACAGGTAACGGTCATCAGCCCACAGGTTGCAGGCTATGTAACCAAAGTCGATGCGAACGACTATCAGGTCGTGAAGCAGGGGCAGCTCTTGTTTGAGATCGACAGCCGCAGTTATCAGCAAAAGCTCGATCAGGCTGAGGCATCTCTTGCGAGCAAGAAGGCGGCCCTTGCCAATTCTGAACAAAGCCAGCGTTCCGCGGAAGCAACAATCCAGTCGCGACAGGCACAGATTTCAGGTGCCAATGCCGCTTTGGAAGTTGCTCAGGCTAATGCCAAGCGTGTTGAAGCATTGCTGCCCCGTGGTGTAACGACGCAAAGTTCGGCTGACACCGCACATGGCACGCTGCTTCAGGCGCAGGCATCCGTTGCGGAAGCCGAAGCCGCTCTTGCTGTCGCCAAGCAAGACCTTCAATCCATTATCGTTAATCGTGAGAGCCTCAACGCAGATATAGCCAGTGCCGAAGCAACGGTAGAACTGGCGAAGATTGATCTGCAGAACACAAGGATTATCGCTCCGCGTGATGGCAAGCTTGGCGAAGTCGGTGTCCGTCTTGGTCAGTATGTGACGGCTGGCACGCAGCTTGTCTCGCTGGTGCCTGATACCAAGTGGGTTATTGCGAACTTCAAGGAAACCCAGCTGTACGGAATGAAGGTTGGTCAACCAGTGACATTCACGGTTGATGCGCTGCGTCATGCCGAGTTGAAAGGCCACATTGAGGCGTTTTCACCTGCGGCAGGTTCAGAGTTCAGCGTCATCAAGTCTGATAATGCAACCGGCAATTTCACCAAGATTACTCAGCGATTGTCGGTGCGCATTGCTATCGAAAGCGACCAGCCGGATGCCGAACATCTGGCACCCGGCATGTCTGTCGTGGTCCGGGTTGATACGGCTGCTGATTAACAGACCCTGGTGGATCGAATTTAAGGTTTGAATCCCGACTGACGTGCATGCGGTTTCAAACGTCAAATTCAAAAAATCCAATCGATTCATGAACTTGCTAGTGGTCTTTTTGATTTCGACATTTGTCCACGCCTGTAACTGAGGGATGCAAATCTCGCAATCAGACCACTAGCCGTGGCTGGCATCGTTTGGCACCAGCGGAACGACTTTTTTGACTTTATCGCGGTGAAAGATGAACAGGCCTGCCAGCACGATGATGGCCGCTCCCATGAGAGTTTGCCTGTCGGGCAAGTCGTTGAAAAACATCCATCCGAAAATGATGGCCCATAGCAACAGCGTATATTGCAAGGGTGCAAGCACAGACGCGGGTGCGAGCTTGAGTGCGCGGGTAATCAGCAGATGTGCGAGGCAGGCAACAATTCCGAGCAGGAGCAATGCAAGCAATTCGCCGGTGCTGAACGGGGTCCAGTGTCCGATGCTGAGGATTGCGCCAACGACGAGGCAGCCCAAGGTCTGCCACGTTACGAGCGTTGCATCCGGTGTCGAACGCAGCACGCGTCCCAGCACAAGCGTCATGGCGAAGGAAATACTGCCCAGAAGACCAAATACAGAAGGCCAGGAAAGCATTGCCGAAGAAGGCCGCAATGCAATAATGACGCCGATAAAGCCGATCAGAACAGCAAGCCAGCGCCGCCAGCCGATACGTTCACCGAGCAGGAAATGGGAGAGGGCTGCGACGTAGATCGGACCTGCCATGTAGAAGGTCATGACATCTGCGAGCGGGAGGAAGGTGACTGCCGCATAGAAAAGACCGGTATCCGCAGTCGCGAGCACAACTCGTGCGAATTGCAACGAAGGTTGTTGCACCTGAAATAGTGCCGAAACCGGTTGACGCGAAAGCATCGGGCTGAGCACAAAGAATGCGCCAAAGGAGCGGATCAACAAAACTTGACCGACCGAGAAACTTGCCACGAGCCATTTGCCCATGGCGTCGTTCAACGCGAACATGAAATCGCCGAGCAGCATCAGAAGAATGCCAGCCATCACAGCATTGCCGCTAATGGCTAAAGCCACCTTTTTATTCATGATTTTTGGGTGTCCCGACCACTGGTTCAACGCGTTCTCGCGCGCAAATCCATTATAGAAGTTTGCCGGATAATCTCGCTGCATGTTTGAATGGAATCTGCTTACTCCTCGCATCAGACCTTTGCAAGCTGTGCTGTGCCTTACGCACCGCAGAACAAGCCTTCTCAAGTCGCGCGCCGTGAGCTATAGCGGCTTTGCTTCACTGTGAGGTCATCATGAATTCTGGAAACGCTGAGTCGAAGCCGATCTTCGGGATTGCACTCGCCTCCGCAGGTTACGCCTGCTTCGCTCTGCAAGATGCCATCGTCAAATGGCTTGTTGCAGATTATGCGGTTCCGCAAATTCTTTTCATGCGAAGCCTCGTCATTGTGCTCATCACCGGTGGGCTTGCCTGGCGCCTCCGCCACCCTTCAATCTTCAAAAGCAAATATCGCGGAACGCTTGTTCTGCGTGCTGGTTTGATGCTGCTTGCGTGGCTGCTCTTTTACAATGCTGCTCGCCATCTCGGCCTTGCGGAATTGACGACGCTCTATTTTTCAGCACCGATCATGGTGATGTTTCTGTCGATCTTCATTCTTAAAGAGAAGATTGGGGTCGGGCGCTGGGTTGCGTGCCTGGGTGGGTTTGTGGGCGTTTTGATTGCTGCCAACCCTACCCAGTCTCCACATCTGATACCCGCTGCAATGTGCGTGGTTGCAGGCTTTTGCTGGGCCTTGAGCACGATCCTTATCCGCCTTGTCAGCAGAACCGAAACGACTTTGACCCAGATGTGGGCGACGAGCCTGCTGTTTGGTATCGCTTGCGCGGTTTCCTTCCCATGGGTGTGGAAGACACCTGACGCATCAGCGTGGGCTTTGATGATTGGTCTGGGTCTTGTTGCAACAGTTGGACAATATCTTCTTTATGAAGGCTTCCGCTATGCACCGGCTTCGGCTCTCGCGCCGACTGAGTTCACCGGCCTGATCTGGGCCTTTCTCTATGGTTATGCGATCTGGGCAGAGGTTCCCGCCTCAAACGTCGCCTTCGGAGCGGTGCTGATCGTTTGCTCCAGCCTTGTGCTCGTTGCATGGGAGAAGCGGGCAGTACGAACACGCATTGTACAGCCCGGCTGATACGCTTTCGCTTGGTTTGGTTTTGCCTGCTTTGCGCTATCGCGCCACTCGCAGTCAGTATTCGGGTTGATATTGTGCGAGGAATGCTTTTCGGTTGAGCAAGCCTGATTTGTCGATGCAGATCACTGGAGACCGAAATGCTCACCGTCTCTTTGAGTGCCGATACTTGTCAGGATATGGAACCGTTTACTCGTGAACGATGAGTTGAAACCATGTATCCAGAAAACGGCTGCGTTTAAGTCCATCCAGATAGACGAGAAGTTCCGGACCAAGCTCAACGGGTTGTAGTGAGGTCAACTCTGACGGGCTTGCTTCTGATGCGAGTCCGGTCTTTTCGAGGATGGCTTGTCCATTTGGAGACAGCAGGAATGTGATGGCCTGCTCGGCAATATTCGGGTGTTTGCTGCGGTCAGGAACAAGTGCCGTCCAGGGCAGGGCAACCACGTAGTCCTGTGGCATGATGACGACGAATTCTTTCGGATCGTAATGCCACTTGCTTATGTCCGACAGCGGAACATTATATGCGAGATCGATTGTGCTGGACGACAATGCCTGCAGCAGTTCTTCGCTATTGTCATAGATGCGGGCTTGCGAAACGCCGAAGGCGCGAACGATGCGCCAGAACAGGGGCGACCGTATAGAGTCCTGTGCCGCCAGCGTATAGCTCACATTGTCGATACCAATATTTACAAGTCCCGCACGGCGCTGAAAACGTGAGAGATTTTGTTCCAGTAACCGTGCCAGCTCAATGCGCGTAGTGGGCAATTCATTTTCCAGCGCCTTACGTCTGACAACGCTCACGGCAGGATCAAACCCAATACTGAAAAGCTCATTGCGCCAGTGCGCCTGTGGCGGTAGTCCGGCGTTACGAGCGATAGCGGTTCTTTGCTGCGCACCTCCCTCATTGGCGATCAGCACGGCAAGGTCGGGCGTGGAAAGAATGACGAGGTCAGCAGCACTTGCTTCATCTGCACCCGCGAGAAGCCGCGAGGTCCATTCACCGGGCCTGACCTGTCGATAGACGATGTTCATTCCGGGCAATTGTCCGGCTAATCCCGTCGTGACAGGCTCAAGCGTTTTGGGTGCGATATCGCCCACAATCCTGAATTCAGGTCTGGAAGCCGGATCATTTTGCGCGCGCGCCTCATGCCATGGAGATGCGATGAACAGCAGCAACGCGCTAAGGTGCAGGAACACGCGCCTCATGTGTTATCACTTTCCGGTTGCGTTGCCGGAAGGGTTACGACGACACTTATTCCGCCGCCCTGTCTGTCTCGCAATTCGATATGTCCGCCAAGCGCTTCAACGACCATTTTTGCAATGGATAGTCCAAGGCCAGAGCCGGGTTTGGTTTGATCCGCGCGGACAAATCGCTCAAATGCACGGCCTTTGATTTCTGGCGAGAGGCCGGGGCCCCGGTCGTGTACGCTGAGCTCGATCATGCCATCGTTCTCATGAAGATCGATGTCGATTGGGCCGGGCGCATGAATGAGGGCATTTTCGACAATATTGCGGATCATCTCCCGCAGGCCGATGGTCTCACCATGCACATAAAGAGGCTTTTCAGGAGCATCAAGGCGGATCGTTTCGTGCAAGTTCTGATAGCTGCCTTCCGCTCGCAGCCTGCGGATTGCTTCCTGCGCTACTTGACGCAAATCCAGAATTTCGAGGTTGCGCGACTGAATACTGTGCAGGGTTGTTGCCTCGGACAGAAGCTGATTGGCAAGCAGGCTGGCGCTGATGGAATTGGCATGAATACGGGCAAGGATGTCCTGTTTTCGACGCGCGTCGGTTTCCTCCAGCGACAGTTCGGTTAAAGCACGGAGTGCTGTTAAGGGGGTACGCATCTGATGCGCTGCATCGGCGGTAACAAGCTTCAACCCCGCAAGCACCGTATTCAGGCGATCCATGAAATCATTAAGCGCGGATACGAGCGCACTTACTTCTTTGGGGATAGGACCTGAAACCGGACTTAAGTCTGATGTAGAACGCTGACGAAGATTGGATTCAACGCTGCGCAGCGGTCGAAAAGCCAGCCGAATTGCCAACCAGATAAGGGCCAAAGCCAATAGCGCGACACCGAAGGCAGGCAGTATCGTATTGAGGCTCAATTGCAGGGTCAGTTGTCGCCGGGCTTCCCGGGTTTCTCCGACCAGAACATCGACCCAACCGCCGCCTTTTGCGTCGCTGTGATAACGGGCGACAGCGGCAATGCGTACTTTTTCGCCACGATAAACACTATCGTTCAGGCGAAGTCGGCTGTTGCTGCCATGCGGAATTTCCAGTCCCAGAATGGGTGAGCCAGTCAGCAGACTACCATCGGGCGCGACGACCCGATAAAAAATCCGGTTGAGCCGCGACGTTCCAAGAATGGCAAAGGCCGAGTGAGGGAGATCGACGCTGAGTGCACCATCCTGCAATGTAATGGTGTCGGCGATTGAAAGTGCTGCCGCTCCAAGAACGCGATCAAATGCTTCATCGGCTGCGCGATGTGCATACCAGCGACCAAGAAAAAACAGTAAAACAGTCACGGCAAGCAATGTCATGCCACCACCGATGAGAATACGGCGCTGGATTGAATACTCTCTGTTTGCTGTTGCTTGTGCCATCATTGCTGGGGTGTCTTCAGGCGTAGCAGATAGCCGACCCCGCGTTGCGTCAGGATTTCCACATTACTGTTTTCGAGCTTTTTTCTGACGCGAGAGACCAGCAATTCTATAGCGTTTGGTGTACCGGTGTCATCATGGCCGAACAGCTTGAGGACGAGCATGTCCTTTGGAACGGTGACATTGACGCGGGTGGCAAGCATTTCAAGCACATCAAATTCACGCCGTCCGAAGTCAAGCGGTTCATCGCCTTCCATCACGGATCTTTGGGTGAGATTGATTGATAGTTTGCCAATCCGTAATACCGGCTGGGCTACCCCCATATGCCGCCTTGCGACAGCCCTGATCCGGGCAACAAGTTCTCTGAGATCAAAAGGTTTGACCAGATAATCATCGGCACCGAGCTCAAGCAAATCGATCTTGTCGGCAATCTGGTTGCGGGCGGTTATGACAAGGACGGGGCAAGATAGCGAACGCTCACGCATGCCGCGCAGAATCGCAAAACCATCGCGGCCGGGAAGGTTGATGTCGAGCACAACCACATCAAATGAGCCGTTAACAGCCAGCTCTTCGCCTTGCACACCGTCATAAACTGTCGTGACGGCATAGCCTTCCTTCTCAAGCTTTGATGCAATAGCAAACGCAATATCGATTGTGTCTTCTACGAGAAGGATGCGCATGTTGTGTTCAATTTCAATGTTTTCGGGACGACAGGATTCTGACAGTTAGAATTGCTAGTATTTGAGGCAATACTGGATGAGGCTGCGGCACTTGTAACATAGCAAGTGTGCAGGGGAGGAAAAAATGTTCTGGCGCGGTTTGGCATGTCGTCTTGGCATAGCCTTGTTTGGCCTTCAACTATGCATCGCTCACGCGTATGCGGTTGACGCTGCTTGCGCCTATCGTGGTGCGCTGGATGAGCGCTATTGCGATGAGAACCGCGATCTTGTCGCTGATGCCCCAAAAGACTCATCCCAGTGGCGTGATCCACAGACACTCGTCTGGGCCTATTCCCCCATTGAAGACCCTGCAGTCTATGCCCGCCTCTTCAAGCCGTTCACCCAGCATCTGGAAGTCTGTCTCGGACGGCAGATCGTTTATTATCCAATCCAGTCAAGCGCTGACGAAGTCGAAGCGATGCGTTCGGGCCGACTGCATTTTGCAGGCTTCTCGACGGGGCCGACAATCGAAGCGGTCAATCGTGCAGGGGCCGTACCTTTTGCAGCCAAAGGTACAGACCAACAGATGCGTGGATACCGGTTGGTAGCAGTTGTGCGCGCCGATTCTCCTTATGAAAAGCTCAGCGATCTCAAGGGACGGCGCATTGCGCATGCTTCACTGTTTTCCAACTCAGGCAATGTTGCGCCACGCGCACTTTTCCCCAAAGAAGGTTTGACGCCGGGACAGGACTACGCGCCGATTATGTCCGGCGGGCACGACAAGTCGATCCTTGGAGTAGTCGCCGGTGATTACGATATGGCCGCTGTTGCGTCAGACGTGCTGGAACGCATGATTGATCGCGGGCTGGTCAAACGCGAAGCATTGCGTGTGATTTATGAGAGCGATCTGTTTCCGACATCATCCTTTGCCTATGCCCATAATCTCGCGCCATCCCTTGTGGCCGAGATGAAACGGTGCTTCTTCAATTTCACATTCACAACGGAAATGAAGGCAGAGTTTCAGGGTGACGATCACTTCATTCCCATTCATTACGACACGGCGTGGTCCGTCGTCCGTGAGGTGAGTGAAAAGGCAGGCGCACCGCCCCCCTAGTTTCGCTCGATAACGGGCGGATATTTTCGTATGGCGCTCTTCATACGCCAGCTCCCGCAGCAAGCCAGAAATATTCCAGTCGAAATCCTTTCGGACTTCGGCAAGGGCAAGTTCGGCTCCAAGTGGTTAAAATCATGAGTTATTACAAACAACTGACGTATAAATATAAGGTCTACAACGCAGACCCCACGACTATGATCGGGGTGCTGCTTGCTGTCGCCTTTGCCTATCTTATCGCAGCACCTATTGTGTTGTTGTTGTCGGATGCGGTGCTGGTTCAGTTCGCTGATCGGGCACGTTCCGGCCAGCAGATTGGTGAGCTGACCTTCTACTATTTCAACCGGGCATTCTTCTCCGCAATCTCGACGGATGTGTTCTGGCGACCGCTCTGGAATACGGCAATCATAGCTCTTGGTTCGATTGTCTTTGCACTGGTTACAGGCATTCCACTGGCATGGCTCCTGAGCCGCACCAATTTGCCGGGCAAGAAGTGGTTCTCGACGGCACTGATCGTGCCTTATATGTTGCCGTCCTGGACCTTCGCACTGGCTTGGCTGACCCTGTTCAAAAACCGCACCACCGGTGGTCAGCCAAGCTGGATGGAAGCTTTGGGCTTTTCGCCACCCGATTGGCTGGCCTATGGCATGTTGCCGATCACGCTCATTCTGGCGATGCACTACACACCATTCGTAATCCTGCTGTTTGGTAATGCGCTGCGTCAGTTTGATTCCACGTTGGAAGATTCAGCCCGCGTCATGGGTGCCGGCAAATTATTGATCGCGCGTCGTATCATTTTGCCACTGATGCTCCCATCGCTTGTATCGGCTTCAACGTTGATTTTCGCCAAATGTCTCGGTGATTTTGGTGTAGCTTATATTCTCGGCGTGCCTGTCGGTTTCGATGTATTGGCGACGTCATTGTTCCGCGCTATTTCGACCAGCCAGGCAGGTATGAGTGCTGTTCTGGCTGCAACCATCGTGGTTCTGGGCAGCATCTCAATATTTCTCGACATGTATCTGCTCAAAGAAGCCCGCCGTTTTGTGACCATCGGTAACAAGGGCTCGATGAACCGTGAAACGGAGCTTGGGCGCTTCCGTTTGCCTGCATTCAGCTTTGCTATGCTGATGTTTCTTGTCAGTGCGTTCATTCCGTTGATGGCTTTGTTGCTGACCACTGTCATGCGCGTTCCGGGCGTGTTCGCACTTGATAACTTCACGCTGGATTTCTGGATCGGTACCAATCTCAACACCACTGCCATGAGCAATGGTATTTTGCTCACGGGCGAATTCTGGCGGGCGACCTGGAATACACTCTGGATTGTAGGTTCGGCTGCAATTGGCGCAGGTTTCCTCGGTCTGCTGGTTGGGTATGTCGTTGCAAGAACTCCTGTTTCGCTGGTTGGTAGTTTCCTGCGGCAGGTGACTTTCCTGCCATATCTGGTGCCGGGCATTGCCTTTGCTGCAGCTTATCTCACGATGTTTGCGGTGCAGCGCGGACCTCTTCCTGCCCTCTATGGGACGCCAATTCTCCTCGTTCTGGCAATCCTTGCCGATCAGATGCCATTCGCATCACGCGCAGGTATTTCGGCGATGATGCAGCTTGGCAAAGCGCCCGAAGAAGCGGCTCAGATTGCGGGCGCTGGCTTCTGGCGTCGCCTCGTTTCCATCGTTGCGCCGATCCAGAAAGGGTCGCTTGTTTCGGGAATCCTGCTGCCGTTCATCTCCGGCATCAAAGGCTTGAGCCTTGTCGTCGTGCTGGCTGTTCCCGGTACCGACGTTCTCACCACCTACGCATTGCGCCTTGTCGACTACAGCTACAGTCAGGCCGCAAATGCAGTCGTTCTGATGATCTGCGTGATTGCCTTTGGCGGCACAGTCATCGTTCAAAAACTCACCAACAGCAAATTGTCTGACGGATTGGGAGGCAAATAATGTCGAGCATTACTATTCGCGATGTCAGAAAGAGCTACGGCAAAGCCACCCGCGCCGCAGTTGAAAGACTCTCTCTTGAAATTCCTAAGTCGGAATTTCTATGCCTGCTCGGACCGTCGGGTTGCGGCAAGACTACAACGCTTCGCATGATTGCGGGACTGGAATATCCAACGGAAGGCCAGATACTGGTCGACGGCAAGAAGATCGTTTCGGTGGATGATGGCATCTATGTGCCACCGGAGAAGCGTGGCATGGGTCTGGTTTTTCAGAACTATGCGCTCTGGCCACACATGACCGTCGAGCAGAACGTCGAGTTCGGTTTGAAGCTGCATAAGGTCGCCAAGGCCGAACGCCAGCGCATTGTCGATGATGTACTACAAAAGCTTGGCATCGAGCGTTATCGCGACCGCTTGCCTGCGCAAATGTCTGGTGGTCAGCAGCAGCGCGTAGCGCTTGCCCGTATGCTGGCGCTTAAGCCTGACATTATTTTGCTGGATGAGCCGCTTTCCAATCTCGATGCGAAACTGCGTCTGGAAATGCGCGCAGAGCTTAAGCGCATTCATCAGGAAATGGGTTCAACAGTCGTATTCGTCACCCATGATCAGTGGGAAGCGATGACTTTGGCAACCACTATCGCAGTGATGAGCGAAGGCGAGTTGCAGCAGCTTGGTACACCCGATGATATTTATGAACGCCCGGCCAATCGCTTTGTGGCGGAGTTTATCGGCAATCTGCCAATCAACATCACCGAACTGAATGACAGCAACAACGGCGCGCTGGCCACATGGGCACGTGAGTATCTGAAAGCACAGAACTTCGCTGCAAGCGGCGTCGGTTCTGTTGGCATCCGGCCTGAATCGGTGCGCCTGAGCGATAAGACGATTGAGCACGGATGTGTCGCCAAGGTTGTCGATATTGTCCCCACCGGCGGCAGCTGGATCGTCGAACTGTCAGTCCATGGCGAGCAGTATTTTGCCATCGCTTCAGATGCTCCAGCCCAAAAGGCTGGCGACGAAATCTGGTTCCATGTCGAACGCAGCCACGTCCATGTATTCGACAATGAAGGCAAGCGCATCGGCGGCTGATTAGAGGCGCGTCAAAATAAGAAGCTGCCGCACGTTCTCAAATAATAATCATCAACGTTGGAGGAAATAATGACTTTAACCCTTCGCACTTATGCTGCTCTCTCTCTGAGTGCGGCACTTCTGGCAAGCACAGCCGTTCTGGCAGAGCCTGCGAGCGAAATTGGCATCAAGGATGCTGATTACTCACTCGAAGCTTTGATCGAAGCCGCCAGGAAAGAGCCGGGCATCACTGTTGTGGATGCGACTGGCAAGATCGTGACCATGGCTGAAGCTTTCACCGCAAAATACGGTGTTAAAGCGACTGGCGTGAAGATGAACGGCCAGAACCAGGAACAGGTTATTCTGCGTGAAGCGGCTGCGAACAATGTTCGCACGGACGTTTTCAACATGAGCAATCTGCCTTCGGTGACGTCGGAAATCGTCGTTCAGGGTGCAGGTCTCAGCTGGCTTCCAGTCGATCTTAAGGATCAGATTCCTGCGGAGTATCAGAATCCTGCAATCACCAGCCTTAACCCATGGGTTTGGACATATAATTCGGACGTGCATGGCGATAAATGCCCGATTGACAATATCTGGGCGCTGACCACGGAAGAGTGGAAAGGCCGTATTGCGATCCCTGATCCGCTTCTGCGCAACGAAACCATGTTCTGGTTTAATCAGATTGCCGAGCATGATGATGAAGCAATGCGCAAGGCTTATGAAGAGTTTTTCGGCGAACCGCTGAAGACAGAAGAAACCAGCGCGACTGCAGAATGGGTCAAGCGTTTCGCCAAGAACCGCCCAACTGTTACCCGCAGTGATACCGAAGTCGGTCCGATCATCGGTGCCAAGGGGCAGGAAAAGCCTTTCATGGGCTTCCTCAGCACTGCCATCTATCGCGATGCCAAGAAAAATGGCTACACGATGGGTATCTGCGCAGGCATGAAACCTTGGGTTGGCCAGTTGACGCCACGTGTTGCCGTTATTGCATCGGGAACCAAGAGCCCGAACGCTGCCAAGCTTTTCGTGCATTATATGATGACCGAAGAGGGAATGGCGCCGCAGTTGGCAGACGGAAAAATTTCGTCAAACAAGAACGCAAAAATTCCTGACGGTGAAGTTTCAGGCATCGTGAATGTTATGGATCAGCTTTACGTTCCGCATTCTGAGACTTCTGAAAGCGACTATTCCAAGCTTCAGGATTGGCAGGACTTCTGGACCATCAATTCGCGATAAGCGGATACTGTGCCATTGAAACGACAAGAGGGCGTCAGCGCCCTCTTGCTGCTACTTATCGTGAGACCGGGGCCTTGTTTGCGGCTTATTCATTGTTAAAGTTGGTGTAGCTGGTCGCATAAATCCATGTGGGTAACTGATCGGCGCGAAACAGCCATCTGGCTCTCAACCGAAAGATATCCAATGAAGACGGCAGCTCTTACTTTCATCGCGTTTTCATTTTGCATTGGCGCTGCTCAAGCCTCGAGCCCTGCCGCCTGGGAAGCACTTCACACCAAGGTCGTCAGCTCGTGCATGGCTAAGTCCTCGATGGTGAGCCCATTTGTTTCAGAGCCAGTCGATTTTGACGACAGTGTCGGTAAAGTTGCGCTGATCTTGCGTGAAGGATCGAGCCGCAATCGCAAGCAGCCTAAGGACACGACTGTCCTCTGCCTCTATGACAAGCGATCAGGAAAAGTGGTGATCGAAGAGGTTCGCTGGAAGAAGAACTGATCTTCTTTCGCTTCCCTTTAAAAGGCGATGGCAGGCAATACCATAAGTATCGGGCTCTGGCGTGATGAAGCCGGTAGCCCTGAAACTGCCAGTCTGAGTTAAATGGCATGGCTACGTTATTGAACTTATTCACAAGTCAGCGAAGGTTGGCGGAAATTCGTCACATACCAATCGCGACCTGATCTGCGCGTGTAGAACGTATAAAAGCATTCGGTTTGCTCGACATAGCCCGGCGTTTCAGTTCCTTTATAACGTTCGCCACGTCGCGTTTCATGCACCTCACCGGTAAAATCGCCCGCTACGGCCTGTGTCTTGGTTCGATGCCATTGATAGGCTTGTTCGTTTGCACCCAGCTTGTAAACGTTATCTGGCGGTCCATAGTCGAGCATGACGCTGGTGATGGGCGAGCCGATGTAACTTTTCATGACCTGCGAGGCGCAAGCTGTAAGTACAATCGTCCCGCAGAAGGCGACTATTACCGCTGAGAATACAGGTGATAATCTGGATGCCATGTTTGTTCCTGTCGACTGCTTTTCATCGCAGCAACGATATGAACCAACATTGCAAGCACATTGCGTGTTGATGTGCGATCAACAAAGCCGCTCGGAATGCTTGTCGCAAGATGCTAAATGGTGGCGCGCTTGGATTGCAATGTAGTCGCAATGTTGAGTGGCTAATGGGGGAGCGAGGGCAAGAACTGGCCTCTGAGGGAAAATCGTTGCGTATCTTGCTTCTTGAAGATGAACCTGAAATGGCGCGCGCTCTGCTCGAGGCGCTGCGACGGCATGAGGTGCTGGTTGATCATGTAGGCACCATAGCTGATGCCGATGCATTGGCGCGTGACGGCAATTATGACGCACTCGTTCTGGATCGCCGTCTTCCCGATGGAGAGGGACTGGAACTGGTTGCAGCACTTCGTCAAAGCAAGCTCTCGGTGCCTATTTTGGTTTTGACGGCTTTAGGAAGTGTAGATCATCGCGTTGATGGGCTCGATGCAGGTGCCGATGATTATCTTGCCAAACCCTTTGCGATTGAGGAATTGCTTGCACGATTGCGAGCGCTCAGAAGGCGTGGCTCTTCGCTGTCGGACAAGTATTTGAGTTTTGGAAATCTGATCATCGATCCGCGGAGCAATCAGGTCAGCGTCGTTGATACAATCATCGAGTTTCCACGCCGCGAGTATCTCGCTCTGGAAGCCCTTATGCGGCGACCAAACCGCATTGTAACCCGGTCAAATCTTGTCGAGGCGGTTTACAATCTCGATGATGAGATTGAGTCCAATGCCCTGGATGCGCACATCTCGCGCATCCGCAAGAAGCTTGCTCAGGCCGGAGCCACAGTTGAAATAAGAGCTGTGCGAAACATCGGTTATTTGATCCGGTCGAAAGCATGAAGAAAGAACGTAGTCGATCATTGCGATGGGCCCTGATGAAACGGCTGTTCGTGTCGCAGGCGTTTCTTCTTGTGCTTTTTGTTGCCCTGCTTGTTGGTTGGATCTGGATTATCAATCCTGAGCTGGAAGATGCCAATGAAGAGGCCGTTCGTGTCATCGCTGAAAGTGTGATGAAAGACGGTCAGGGGCATGTTCAATTGCTGGAGACGCCCGAATTCGTGCGGCTGAAGCAGCAGTATCCCGATCTCTGGTTCATTGTGCGGGACGATAATGACATTGTCTTGCAATACGGGAAAATACCTTGGGCAGGGCTTGAGGCAGCCTTTCCTTGGACAATTGACCGGGCCCGCGTGCAAGCCGCAAATACTGCGCGTGCGACGGTAGAAAACCGGAATACCTCTGCCGGGAAGTTGCAAATTATCGCGTCGACGGACAAAGGGTTCGAAAATGAGGGCATCAGTCTTTGGATCAGTATGCAAGTCGATCTGGCCAAATATCCAGACGGCGAAATTCATTGGTTGAATGTATTGCCCGGCTTGGGATTGATTGTGCTCATTGCCGTGGTTCCCATGCTCATTTTGACGAGTATTGCGACATTGATCGTTACGCCACGCGCGGTTGGGCGGTCTCTGCGCGGTCTCATGGAAACAGTAAAACAGGCACAGGGGATCAATTTTGAAAATCGATCTGCCCGCATAGATCGTTCCAAGGTTCCTCAGGAAATCATCCCATTGGTGGATGCCTTCAACACAGCGCTCTCCAAGCTTGATGAAGGGTATAATCGTCGTAATCGTTTCTTGGCTGATGCCGCGCATGAACTCAGGACTCCAATTGCGATAGCTCGCACACGAGCCGATCTGCTCGCCGACGACGCTGTGAGCAGGCAACTGCGATCCGATATTGATCGTCTCGCACGGGTGGCGCATCAGCTTTTGGAGATGCAGGCTATTGGTGTCGTTGAATTGCGCGCGGAGCGCCAGGATTTGAATGTACTTGTTCAGCGCTTGGCAGCCGATCTTGCGCCTCTGGCACTGGATGCGGGTTACGATTTCGATTTTGAGCCAAGTAGCGAAGAGGCCATCTTCACGGTCCAGACATCGATTATCGAAATGGCAGTCGTTAACCTCATCCGAAATGCAATCGATCACGCTGGCGGCAAAGGCTTAATCGTTATCAAGATCGGTGTGTCGGGGACTATTGACGTTTGTGATGAGGGTGCAGGCATTCCGCTTTCGGAGCGAGAGCATGTGTTTGAGCCGTTCCACCGCATCAATACCCACTCGTCGGGTGCCGGTCTTGGATTGAATCTGGTGCAGAAAGCGGCAGAAATTCACGGCGGGAAAGTTTTGTTTTTCGACCTGAAACCGGGCTTCTGCGTCCGTCTGCAAATTCAGTCCGTAAGTGCTATCGGGCGCAAGCCCCAGAATTAAGAGAACATGCAGGAAATACACATCCTTATTATTTGGTTAAAGAAATCCCTCTAATTGTATAAATTTAATAAATAAATATCAGTTTAAAATAATTCACGCAATCTGGGCGCAACGCTCGCGAGGAGAATGGCAGTATCTTCTGAATTAGTCAGTGCAAGTTGCTGATTGGCTTGGAGGATCAACCGGAGCCAACTTCTGGTTCTTCAACGCGAACTGAAACCTGGGAAGCCTCAAAGAATGGCGCGCCGGTTTCGTCTGGAGTTATACTATGTCTTTCATCGCAAAATTACTCACGGCTGCGACTGCCGCAATCGCGCTCACAACGAATGCATATGCTGCTGATCTCAGTAATAATTCATCGGGATCGTTCGATTACGAAACCCCACCGGCATTCTCATGGAGTGGAGCCTACATCGGCGCGCATGGTGGGCTCGCTTCTCCAAAGGTCAACCCTTTCACTGGCGGAAAAGGTATGACTGGCGGTGTGCAGGCTGGCTATAATTTTCAGTTCGGCCCCGGTGTCATTGGTGCTGAACTTGAAGGTTCGTATATGGGCAATGAAGCGCGTGTGCCACATGGTCGTTTAAGCGAACGCTTTCGCGGGGCCGCCAAAGCCAGGGCTGGTCTGTCGTTTGACCAATCACTTGTTTATGGCACGGCCGGCCTGACCATGACGAAGTTCAAGGATGGTGACGACGTTACCGGTCCTAGTGGCAGGAAGCCGGGCTATCTTTTGGGTGGTGGTATCGAGCAGGGATTTGGTGGCGGTCTGTCGGCAAAGATCGAGTATAATTATGTGACCACCAAGGACGTCTCGACAACGACATCATATGGCACGACCAAGACCAATGTGCATGATCACGTTATCAAGGCAGGCGTAAACTACCGTTTCTGATGACTTAAGCTGAGCGTCTATAACAGGGAGGCGTTCAAACAAGTTTTGCAGCTTTAATTTCGAAAGTGACAATCCCACGCCCGTCACCGGTGTAAAGAAGACTTGGAATGAGCTGCATTCATCAAGAAAGCTCATGGCAGACCGCTGTCAGTGATAACAGTCAGGCATTCATCGCAGAAAGGCCGGAGGTAAACCTCCGGCCTTAAGACTCAGGTTTTTGTTTTGGCTATCGAGTTATTCGCCCGCTGCCAGATGTGGGGCTTCTATCTTGGCTCCTGCATGTTTCAATGGGCGTTCACCGCTCAGCTTGCGGATCAGCACATAGAATACCGGCGTCATGAAGATACCGAAGGCCGTTACGCCGATCATACCTGCAAAGACCGCAATACCCATTGCCGAGCGCATTTCCGCACCTGCCCCCGTCGAAATCACCAACGGGACCACACCCATAATGAAAGCGAGCGAGGTCATCAGGATTGGACGCAGACGCAAGCGACTGGCTTCGATGGCTGCCTGAACGGCACTACGTCCCGACATTTCCAGCTCGCGCGCAAACTCGACAATAAGGATCGCGTTTTTCGCGGACAGTCCCACAAGCACTATTAAGCCGATCTGGGTGAAGACGTTGTTGTCACCACCTGTCAACCAGACGCCGGTCAGTGCTGCCATGATGCCCATTGGTACGATCAGGATAATCGACAATGGCAGGGTAAGGCTTTCATACTGTGCAGCCAGAACCAGATAAACCAGCAGCAACGCAAGCGGGAATACCAGGAAGCCAGAACTACCGGCGAGGATCTGCTGATAGGTCAGATCGGTCCACTCGAAAGCAATGCCAGCGGGCAGGGTTTCTGCGGCGATACGTTCAATGGCGGCCTGTGCCTGACCGGAGGAGAAGCCTGGTGCCGGATTGCCATTGATATCGGCCGAAAGGAAGCCATTATAACGGATCGCACGTTCTGCACCCACAGTCTGTTCAACTTTCAGAAGAGCCGATAGTGGGATCATTTCTCCTGATTGCGAGCGTACTTTCAGCTTGCCGATATCTTCGGAATGGCTGCGATAATTGGCATCCGCCTGAATGCGCACGCTGTATGTGCGTCCGAAAGCATTGAAGTCGTTGACATAGAGCGAACCCAGATAGATTTGCAGGGTTTCAAATACATCCGTGACTGCAACGCCAAGCTGACGCGCTTTCACACGATCAAGATCGGCATAAAGTTGCGGCACGTTGACCTGGAAGCTCGAATAAAGACCAGCCAGTTCCGGCGTTTGATAGGCCTTGGCGAGAAACGCCTTGGTCGCATCATCCAGTGCACGGAAACCGAGCCCGTTTCTGTCTTCAAGCTGAAGCTTGAAACCACCTGTCGTGCCAAGTCCCTGAACCGGCGGTGGCGGGAACATCGCGATGAAGGCATCCTGAATGGCACCAAACTGCTGGTTCAACTGCATGGTGATGGCATTAGCTGACAGATCGGCGGTCTTACGCTCCTCGAACGGCTTCAATGTCACGAAAACGATGCCGGAGTTTGACGAGTTGGTGAAACCATTGATCGACAGACCGGGGAAGGCGATGGCATTGGCGACACCTGGCTGCTTAAGCGCTATATCGGTCATGCGGCGGATGACATCTTCCGAGCGGTCAAGCGTTGCCGCATCTGGCAATTGCGCAAAGCCGATCAGATACTGCTTGTCCTGTGCTGGAACGAAGCCGCCGGGGACTGCACGGAACAGAACGAAGGTAACACCCAGCAACACGAGATAAAGACCCATCACCAGCGACTTGCGCGAAAGAATGCGCCCAACGCCGCGACCATAAGCATTCGAGCCTGCGCCAAAGACGCGGTTGAAGCCACGGAAGAACCAGCCGAACATCTTGTCCATGATACGGGTCAGACGGTCTTTCGGCGCATCATGGCCGCGCAACAAAAGAGCTGCGAGAGCAGGCGAAAGCGTCAGCGAATTGAAGGCTGAGATCACTGTCGAGATTGCAATCGTCAGTGCGAACTGGCGATAGAACTGACCGGTCAATCCGGTGATGAAGGCAAGCGGCACGAATACCGCAACCAGCACCAGTGCAATTGCAATAATCGGGCCGGACACTTCCTGCATTGCGCGATAGGTCGCTTCGACCGGCGATAGTCCTTGCTCGATGTTACGCTCAACATTTTCCACTACCACGATGGCATCATCGACCACGATGCCGATGGCGAGAACGAGGCCAAAGAGACTAAGCGCATTGATGGAGAAGCCGAACACGTACATGACCGCAAACGTCCCCACGATGGAGACGGGAACGGCAACCAGCGGAATGATTGATGCGCGCCATGTTTGCAGGAACAGGATGACCACGATCACCACGAGAACGATGGCTTCAAGCAGAGTGTGGATGACGGATTCGATCGAGGCCTTCACGAACTGCGTGGTGTCGTAGACGATGTCGAAATCCACACCTTCAGGCATGGATTTTTTCAGGTCTGCCATGGCTGCATGGATATTTTCCGAGATTTCCAAAGCATTGGAACCCGGTGCCTGAAACACACCCATACCCACGGCCGACTTATTGTCGAGGAGCGAGCGCAGTGAATAATCGGCAGCGCCCATTTCAACGCGGGCGACATCACCGAGGCGAGTGATTTCGCCTTCACTACCTGACTTTACAACGATATTGGCAAAATCTTCGGGGTTCTGGAGGCGGCCCTGTGCATTGACCGAAAGCTGCATGTCGAGGCCCGGAACGGAAGGCGAAGCGCCGATGACGCCCGCTGCGGCCTGAACGTTTTGCTGACGCACGGCATTGGCGATATCACCTGCCGAAAGCCCGCGTTCGGCAGCCTTTTGCGGATCGATCCATACACGCATGGAATAGTCGCCACCACCAAAGATTTGCACCTGTCCGACGCCCGGAATACGGGCCAGACGGTCCTTGACCTTGAGAACCGCATAATTGCGCAGATAGTTCACATCATACTGGCCATTGGGCGAGATGAGGTGAACAACAAGCGTCAGGTCGGGTGAGCTTTTGGCGGTAGTGACGCCGAGTGTCCGAACTTCCGCAGGCAGGCGCGGTTCGGCCTGTGAAATACGGTTCTGCACAAGCTGCTGGGCCTGATCGGGATCGGTGCCAAGCGCGAAGGTGACGGTCAACGTCATGACGCCGTCAGCGGTTGCCTGGCTCTGCATATAGAGCATGCCCTCGACACCGTTGATCTGTTCTTCCAGCGGTGTTGCCACCGTTTCGGAAATCACGGCGGGGTTAGCGCCTGGATATTGCGCGCGTACCACGATCTGTGGTGGCACGACTTCCGGATATTCTGAGATCGGCAGACCCGTCATGCCGAGCAGACCGCCGACGAAGATCAGGACCGACAGAACGCCAGCGAAGACCGGGCGGTCAACGAAAAAGCGTGAAAAGTTCATCTTTTTATCCCCCTTAGGCGGGAAAGCAAAAACTCTCCTGTCTCGCGAAAACATGCGTTCTCGCGAGTTGAATAGGCTGAGTTCGTTGCGTTTACGCGCAGGCTTTCAGCCTGCGCCGTTTCAATCAGTTCTTGGCGAGCGTTTCAGTCACCGGCTGCGGGGCTACAACGACACCGGGACGAATGCGCTGAAGGCCATTGACGACGATGTTTTCGCCAGCTTTTAGCCCGCTCTCGACGATACGGAGCCCATCATAATTGCGGCCCAGTACCACCTGTCGGTATTCAACCTTGTTGTCCGCGCCCACGACGAAGACAAACTTCTTGTCCTGATCGGACGAGATAGCGCGGTCGCTGACCACGAGCTTCTCATCCGGGTCTGGTTCACCAAAGCGAATGCGGACGAACTGGCCCGGAATGAGCCTGCCATCCGGATTGTCGATGGCCGCGCGGACACGGATTGTGCCAGTGGTGGCATCGACTTCATTGTTGATGAGCTGGATGTGGCCGGAAATGGGTGTGCCGTCATCAGCCGCTGTACCGATCTGAACCGGAATGCGCTCGATGGCGCTTCCACCGGGTGACGTGGCGAGCTTGGCAAGCGCTTTGGTGACAACTTCTTCATTGGCACTGAAGCTTGCATAGATCGGATCAACGGAAACCAGGGTTGTCAGAACCGGGGAAGCGGAACTTGCGGCAACCAGATTACCAGCTGTAACATCCAGTCGTCCGACACGACCCGAAATCGGCGCACGGACTTCGGTATACTGGAGATCGAGTTCAGCAGAACGAAGAGCTGCCTTGGCCGAACGAAGGCTGGCCTGCGCTTCATCATAAGCGCTTGAACGCTGATCAAGACCACTTTGAGCAATTGTGCGCGTTGTTACCAGCTGTCGTCCGCGTTCAAGTTCGGTCTTGGCCAGTGCCGTACGCGCCTCTTCGGCGGAAACTTGCGCTTTGGCTTTTTCGACGGTGGCTGCATACGGTTCCGGGTCGATGGTGATAAGCAGGTCGCCTTGCTTGACGAGACTGCCTTCACGGAAATGCGCCTTCTGGATTGCACCACCAACGCGTGGGCGAATTTCGACGCGTTCGATGGCTTCCAGACGGCCGGAAAATTCTTCCCAACTGTTAATCGATCGCGATTCCGCCTTAGTTACCGAGACTGGTACGGCAGGGGGAGGAGCAGAAACATCGGTAGCAGCGTCAGCATTAAGGTGAGGAGCGCCAAAGAAGATGGCACCGCCGCCTGCTGCAGACAATAGGATACCGAGGCCGGCGCCCCATAGGGCCCGACGGGTAATGTTCGATGTCATGTTGTATCTCCTAACCGGTGGGGACCGGTTTTATTTTGAACCTCAGTCCGGCGGTTGGGAGACCACTTGAGCTGAGGCTAAGCTGCGATTTGCTTTGCACCTGCCTGCCGGAAGAAATCGGAAAACAGGTCGATCAGTTTGTGTTCCTGCGGCGGCCACTCCGTACTCGCCACCTCATTTTCAGGTATCCACCCGGCTTTTCCAGGCAGAATATGCGACTGAACCTTCACGCCTGCCTGCCGGAGACGCTCGGCATAAGCCTGCGTTTCATCCCGCATCGGACATTCGGCACTGGACACAAGCAGGGTAGGCACCAGGCCCGCCAAACGTGTACAAAGAGCGGGAGCAGCATAAGGATGCGTAAACCCGGCGCACTCGCCAAGATAATTCTGCCAGCCATCCGCCATCGACTGAACCGCACCTTCCGGGCAGTATTTTCGGAAAGACGCCGTAGCGAGACAAGGGTCGAGCATGGGCGAAAGCAATATCTGGCCCTTGAGTTCTGTCAGATTTTGATCTCGCGCCATCAACGCCAAACCAGCTGCAATGTTGCCACCCGCCTCTTCACCGGCGATGAACAGCATCGACTTCTTGTGCGCAAACTCCGGACAACGTGCGCGCATCGAAGTCATAATTGAATAAGCCACCTCGAGTGCCGCCGGGAACGGATTGAGACAGGCCGATGAATATTCCGGCGAGACCACCACAGCACCCGCCTCGGCAAGTGTTTCAGCAACGCGCTCGCAGGCACCAAGACAGTTAACCGAAAAAGCTCCGCCGTGGAGATGCAGAACCACTGGCGGCGGTGAAAGCAACTTGGCACCGCGATAAATGCGTGCCGTGCAGGTGGTATCGCCAGCCTGCATTGTTCCAACCGTGAATTTCTCGCACATCTTTCTTGCTTTCGTTACTAGTGGTCTGTTTTCGACATTTGCATTCCTTAGATATAGGCATCGGCAAATGTCGGAATCAAAGCACTAGCGGCAAACTGCCATGTTGAGATACTATCATTGTCTATTATCTGGAATAGTCCCCTCAAATTGGTTACACTATCCATAAATCCGAACAATGATGGTTATTGAAAATGGATCAGCTCTCGGCCATGCGCGCTTTTCTCCGGGTCGTTGAAACCGGAAACTTCACACGCGCTTCCGCGTCTCTCAATGTGCCCAAAGCCACGATCAGTAATCTCATCCAGGGGTTGGAAGCCCATCTCCGTACAAAACTCCTCAATCGTACGACCCGCCGTGTTCTCGTAACACCGGATGGGGCACTTTACTATGAGCGGGCTGCACGATTGCTCTCCGATCTGGAAGAACTCGACGGCAGCCTTTCGAGTGCGCAGACCTTGCCGAAAGGGCGGTTGCGCGTGGAAATGGCAAGTGCTGTTGCCAATCTCATCATTATTCCGGCTTTGCTTGAATTTCATCAGCGCTACCCGGATATTCAGATTGATCTCGGAGTATCGGACCGGCCTGTCGATTATGTGGCAGAAAATGTGGACTGCGCGATTCGTATTGGTGAACTGGCAGACCAGTCGCTGATCGCGCGCCGCATTGGTGACATGCACTTTATTGCCTGTGCCTCAGCAGAATATCTTGACCGTTGGTCTGTGCCGCAACATCCGTCAGACCTGAGCAGAGACTGTTATGTCGTGGGGTATTTCCGCCCGCTGACCGGCCAACAGATGCCATTTCATTTCAGGCGAGGCACAGAAGAGGTCGAGATCAGCGGCCGATATATTGTAGCCGCTAATGAATCGACGACTTATCTTGCGGCAGCGCGAGCTGGGCTTGGTGTTGTACAAGCTCCGCTTTTCATGGTGCAGGACGATATTGAAAATGGAATATTACACCCGGTCTTGCAGGACTGGCAGATCGATCCGATGCCAATCCATCTTGTTTACCCGCCTAATCGCCACCTCAGCAATCGTCTGCGCGTTTTCGCCGATTGGGTCGTCAAGGTTGTGGCCCGCTCTCAGAATCTTGCGCCAGGTGCAACGAATGGATTGCCACGATAGGTCGAGGGGAATTTCACGTGTCCATATTCGCCAGAATGACGGGAATATTGGCGGCATGTAAAATATCCGACAAAACCGGAGTTGGCAGTTCGTTTGTTATGACGGCAGTAATGTCATGAACTGATCCAAGCTTCACCATGGCGCGTTTGCCAAATTTGGAGCTGTCCACCGCGAGCAACTTATGGGCAGCCTGTCTGAGGGCTGCTGAAACGACGGCTACTTCTGTATGGTCGTCGTCGCACAGATCGCCGTCAATATCGACGCCACTCACGGAAATGATTGCATAGTCGAATTTGAAACGCCGGATGAATTCAGGCGTGTCTTCCTGAAACATCCCCCCATCGATGGGACGGACGAAACCGCCGGGGACAGCAAGTGTGAAATCCGTCTTCTCGCTGATAATGGCAGCTGACCGCAGGCTGTAGGTGACGACGTGCAAATGCTCCCTGCTGACAAGTGCGTTGGCGATGGCCTCACAGGTTGTGCCTGTGTCGAGGAAAATACTGGCATTGTCGGGAATGAGTGCGACGACAGCTTCGGCAATTCGCGCTTTCTCATCCATTTGATCATGTCTGCGCTGACGGTAGGTTAGGGGATCAAGCGGCGCCAGTTGCGAGACGCCACCATGCAGTCTTCTGACTTTGCCCTGATGCTCCAGATCCGCAATGTCTCTCCGCGCCGTCTGCGTGGTGACTCGGAATCGTTCGGCTATTTCCTCGAGAGAAACATAATGGCTGTTCTCGATCCATTGCAGCAGCATTTGCTGCCGGACTTCTTTCTTGCCACTGGATACAGAAAGTTCGCTCATGCTCTCCGTCGCATCCTTTTGCGGTTGGTTGCTCAGATCCATCTCTCATTCTCAGGTTGAAATAGGCAAGGAAATTGTGGGGTTAGGCTACAGGCATTTGTCCGAAGTGATAGCAATTAAAAATGTAATATTAATGACATTTACTATTCAAATATGCCGAATTCAGAGTCCCGGAATTCCATTGGTGAGTAAAATGTAATAAAAGTGACATTTAACTCTGTCATTTCAGCATCAGGTGAAGTTGGATGACAAATCCAGCTGTCACGTTAATGAATTGGAAGCATTTTCCGAGAAAAGGACTGAGGGATGGTACCGGGGACAACAATACCTAGCCGAAAACTTCTGGCTTTGACTAAGCAGCTTTTATGCAGTGTTGCAGTCTCAGGCATTGCCGCTGTTCCGGCGCGCGTTGCCACATTGGGGCTGACAGCGGCAGGTGCACTGTTGCTACTTTCAGCTGGAGCCGATGCTGCATCACAAAACGCGGCACCCAAAAGCCATTCCCTGACAATCATGGGGTTCAATATCTGGAACAATGGTGCCAATTCGAAAATGTGGGACACTGACGAGAAAGCGAATGGCAATCTCGTTTACAACAAGACAATGCAGGATCTCTTGCGTGGTGTCGCGCCAGATATTCTCATCATGCCGGAACTGTATAACAATTCCGGTAAAGTCCTAAACGGCAAAAGCGTCGTTGGAGCGCATATCCAGAATACACTCGATCTTCTCAACAGTAACCCGGACAAGCTCGGAGACTATCAGAAGAACAAGGATTATGATGCTCGCGAAGGCAGCGGCATGATTTTCACGAGCGGCCCTGTGCAAAGTCTTGGCAATAATACAATCCGCATGAATCCCGGCAATGGCTTTTCGGATGTCTTTATTGAAGGTCGCCATCTGAACTATGCGGACGAGTCGACCAGTCGCATTCGGGAAGCCAAAAGCCTGGTTGAGGTAGCGCAAGAACGTGTGCTTCCGACTATTGTTACTGGTGATTTCAATGCAGGTGATGTGTCGGAACGCGGCCTGCTGAGTGTTGATGCGCAAATCAGGCTTATGAAGAGTGCCAGCGGCCAGAATTTCTACGCAAAGCTTGCTAACGAGTATGTAGCTGCTGGGGACGAAGCCAAGGTACATCAGGTCATTCAGGATGCGTATCCGACCCGTGACATTAACAGCTTGTCCTGGAAGCAATGGGCAGATGCGCTTGAGACTGCTTATAAGCAGGGCGCGGATACGGGACTCAAGGACGAAACCTATGCCGTCGCACACAATCAACCTGTAACGCTAAATATTCTCAAACAGCAATATCAGTTAATGCAGCTGGAGCGAAATCGGGAACTCTTCAAGCCAAGTGATTTGGGAGATGGCCGAGCAACATGGACCAGTGACGGAGAGGACGCGACCAACACTTGGCCGAGTTGGGACCGCGTTAATATTGACCATATCATGGTGTCGCGTCCGTTCGCCAAATGGGTGGAGATTGTCGATAACGGCAAATGGTCCGGTACGCTTTCGGAAGCGGCACGTTTGCCAAACGGCAACTCACTGTCGGATCACGATCCTGTTGCACAGGAACTGCGTTGGACCGGTCCGCAAATCCAGGCTTACCAAGAAGGTGAAGTGGAAAAGTCGCGTCTTGTCTGGGGTACTGGGGCTTACGGCTTTGAGGAAAAGAACAAGGAGTTCGTCCTTACCCGCAACAACCACCGTACGGACCTCTATCTTGGACAAATCTCGGACGCCGATGGCAATCCGATTCTCAGTGGCCTGACGCTTGAAGAAAAGAAGACGCTGCTCAACTGCGATAGCACGGATGCGCGCTTCCAGCAGGCTATCAAGGACTACTGCATTGACGATCATTCCTTCATCGGTGAAACGGCAGTAACAGATGGTGGCACCATCCTCGTTAGCGAAGATGCTGCGCTTGGAAATGCCGATGCCCGCTTGCGTCTGATTAATGGCGGTTTGCGTATCACTGGCAGCGATATGACAACGCTGGATCGAACCGTATCGCTCGAAGGACTTGGGTGGATCGATATTGCTGACGCAAATAATCGCGTGACGCTGCAGCAGCAGGCTACTGACGAAGGCGCTTTGCTCAAGCGCGGTGCCGGCACGCTCATTCTCGGTCAGGCCAACAGCTATACCGGCGGAACTATGGTTGAAGCTGGTGTCTTGCAGGCAGGTGTCGCAGGCGCATTCGTCGACAATACCACGTTTGCTGTAAATGGCGGCAAGCTTGATCTCAACAATTTCGATGTGACCATGTCATCGCTTTCTGGCGAAGGTGGTTCATTGAGCCTCGGTTCCGCTGCTTTGGGCATCAACCAGTCAGCCAACACGCGTTTCGACGGTAATATCGATGGGACTGGCAGTCTCACCAAATCCGGATCAGGTGTTCTGGTGCTGAATGGAGCCAATACCTATTCGGGTGGAACTACAGTTACAGAAGGCGGCCTGGTCATTGGCGATGCGGCCCATTCCGACGCTTTCCTCAGCGGTAAGGTCAGTGTTGAAAACGGCGCATCTCTCAGCGGGTTAGGCTTTATCGGCGGACTTTATGCCGGTGCTGGCAGTATCATTGCGCCGGGCAATTCCATTGGCACGCTGAAGGTCAAAGGCGACCTGACATTTGATGCTGCAGCTACTTACTCTGCGGAAATCGATGCATCAGGCAAAAGCGATCGCATTGATGTCAGCGGAACTGCAACGCTTGGCGGTGCAAAGGTCTATGTAGAAAAAGCTGCTGGCACCTATATGCCGGGCAAACGCTACACTATTCTCAGTGCTGAAGGTGGCATCACCGGCACATTTGGCGATTTGAGTCAGAACATGCCATTTGTCGATCTTGGTCTCGCCTATGATGTCAATTCGGTTTACCTTGATATTGCCCGAAACGATGTTGATTTTATCTCCACAGCAAACACACGCAATCAGAAGTCGGTTGCAGTTGCGGTTGAGGCTCTCGGTGCTGGCAATGCCGTCTACGACACTGTCGTCATGCAGGAAAGCGAAGATGATGCGCGTCGCGCATTCAATGCTCTCTCGGGTGAAATCCATGCTTCGACGAGAACCGCCATTATCAACGACAGCTCCATTATTCGCAATGCTGCAATGGATCGTATTGGCGCTGCATTCGGCAATGACGGACAAACATCTGTGGTGGCTACGGATGCAGGGTCAGCTCAAATTTCTGCACCACGTGCTGCAATCTGGGGGCAGGCGCTCGGTGTCTGGAGCGAAACCGGAGCAGATGGCAATGCTGGCAAGTTGAAGCAATCGACCGGAGGCTTTGTCGCAGGTTACGATGCGGAGGTTGTTGAAAACTGGAGATTGGGTGCGCTCGCAGGCTATAGCCGCACCAGCTTTGATGTGAATGATCGCAACTCTTCCGGCCACAGCGATAATTATCATGTTGGTATTTATGGTGGCACAAAGTGGAATGCGACCATGTTTAAGGCAGGCCTTGCCTATAGCTGGCACAAGATTGAAACGGACCGTTTCGTTGCCTTCCCCGATTTCTCGGAAAGTCTTGATGCCGACTACAGTGCGAATAGCTTTCAGGCATTTGGTGAACTCTCACATCGTGTCGATCTGAATGGGACGGTGATTGAGCCATTTGCTAACCTTGCTGTGGTTCGCCTGCAAACGGATCGCTTCAGCGAGAAGGGTGGGAATGCAGCACTGCAGATTGGAAAAGAAACGACGACAACTACGTTCACCACACTCGGTCTGCGTGCCTCTGCTCCAGTTGTCTTTGGCAGCTTGAATGCCAAGCTCAATGGCACAGTTGGCTGGCAGCACGCCTATGGCGATACTATTCCAACAGCGGCTGCTGCTTTTGATGCTGGAACTGTGTTTGAAGTGGCTGGCGCGCCAATTGCCAGGGACACAGCGATCATCAAGGCGGGCTTTGATATCGACCTTGGCAACCAGACGACGTTGGGTCTTGAATATTCCGGTCAGTATGGATCGAGCTTTAACCAGAACTCTGGCAAGGCCAGGCTCAGCGTAAAGTTCTAAAAACCATCGACTAAGATTTCTCGCCGGTGAGAATATCATGTCTCATCGGCGATACTTTTAAAACAAACTGGAATTATGGTTTGTGATATAAACGCTCAAACGCAAGCTACTCGTTCGCCAGGGCGCAATAATATCGGCTCAAAGGATACCTCTCCATGTACAACTCAACGAGCTCATTGCAGAGCTTTTCGTTGTTTTCATAGCCATAGAAAACCGCAACCCTGATCGGTTCGGAGATGCTTTTTTCTACCAGAAAATATGCAGGCGATTTTCCAGCGCGGCTTTTAGTGAAGTAGTCCTCAACCGTCATGTTCCTGGCTGCGTAGTTCAGATTAGGTATCAGAACAGCTATCCCGGTTAGAAACAAGATAGATAAGCCGGACCTTCGCGAATACCGTACGTCTTTGCCGTCTGGGTGCTTTGGGGCGTGTGAGATCAGTATCTGATCTTTCAATGTCAGCAGCGCGAACCGCGCTTATGAAGCGCTTTTATAAATATCATCTTTCGCACACAAAATTGCTTAAGCGGAAACAAGACGTGCAGCCATCACTGCAGTCAAAGCGGTGCCGTGGTTTGGTGTCGATACTCTCAGTGGAAGTTTAACGAAGAGGTCTCTTCATTATTAACGGTCCATTTGACTGAGAGGCCGTAAATCTCATGACAACACGTACAGTTCTTGATTTTACTGAGGTCTTGTTTGCGCATTCCGTCAAAGCCTGTTGAGCACTGACCGCAAATTCTTCACCCGCTCTGCGCACGGGTTGATAGTCGACTGTAACAATACGTTGCAACTCACCGTCTGCATTGTAAGTGACCTCGAATGTCGCTGAAGCTCTTTGATAATCAACGCCTTCAGGGAGTGCCCAACACTTGGTTGCCATTTCTGTCACTATTTCCGCATCCGTAGCAGCAATCGCGACAGCTGGGTTCAATGTGAATGCGGCAATTCCAAGTACAATCAGGTTTTTCATACGCCTCCCTTGTAGGCCAGTTATTGTTACTAACCCAGTATGAACAAGGTAGGTATGGACGGGACTTATTGCCAGCGAAATACACTGGATACCGCTTCGGGGCAATGTCAGTTTGGTTTCATGCATCGCGAGAAAAAGGGCGAAAATAGAACGCATGATCGGTTGATTGGCCGCTCCAGCAACGTTTATGGCATAAAGAGGAGCCGATTGGCATCGGGTGATGTTTACAAACAAATCGTTAGAGCGTTTCCAGCCTTTCAATCTTAGCTGGAACCGCTCTAACACTCTGAACGCAAATTAAAATGCGAGTTCAACTCGCCGAGTTTGGTCGTTTTTGGTGATGCCAGAAATCACGGGATGCTCTTTAGTGATGAAATAGATGTAGTGGAATGCGTCTGACCTTCCACCTATCAAACAGATATCGTGTCTTTCCCAAGCATAATCCATCTCATCCAAAAGGGCCTCAAAGCTTGCTGAAGCCGTTGCAGACCAGAAGCTTGCTATGCCACCGGACGTTAAAGCTGCATCGACAGTCGTTAAACCAGATTGGGCATAGATTGTATCATTTCCGTTTCTGACGAGGAAATCCGGGCCATTGTCAGTATCCATCAGGATCAGATCATAACTATTTCGGCTCTGCGCCAATGTTTCCATTACGTCGCCGGTTCGGACGTCAACACGTGGATCGCTGAGTGGGAAGCCTGCAAGATGCCCAATGGAGGTCTGGTTCCAGCTGATGATTTCGGGAACCAGTTCACACACAGTGACTTTCGTTTGTTCCGGGAGGCAATCAAGCGCGGCTTTGAGAGTAAAACCCATGCCGAGACCACCGATCAGTATTCTTTGTGGCACCCTTTCGAGCAACCGCAGTGAACGCTCTGCCAAGACCGTTTCCGATTGGTAATTGACGTTCGACATCAACTCCAATCCATTATAACGAATTTCGTAAATATCGTCTCGTCGACGCAACAGTATCTCGTCGCCAGCATCATTGCTGGCACGAGCCAGTTCAGACCAAATAGCCATGATAAATCCCAACCGTAGAACTACCGGCAGCCGGTAGAACTAAAATAATTCAGTGTGATGGGAGTTTTGGGGTCGCTGCGCGTTTAGCCGGGCAGCAACCCAATAGCATCGTCTGATCTGGCATCCATCATCAGAGGGAATGCCGACTGACTATTCGAGATAGCGATCAATAACTGCATATTTCGAAATTTTGTCGTCATGTCCTCAGCAATGTGCAACTGTCGAAAGATCGGCCATTCGTAGGAAATAGTCGACGCGATTGCAACCTTCCCGACCAACTATTCCTTACACGGCAATTTCTCGATCGAGCTTCTGTCAAGCGGTCGCTTGGTGCCGTGGTGCTTGTCACACATAAGCCTATCGCCAAGGGCCGATTTTGAGCTTTTCAGCTTATGCTAATTGTTGGGGCAAACCGGGGGTAGTTCAAGCCATGCTCTTAAACAGCAGGGCGGCGAACGATTGATTGGGTGGCGTTAAATGTCAAAAAGATTGCCTCGCTCGAACAAGGCAATTAAATTTTTGAAATTAACGGATGAACGGTTTTTTCCCCAGACTGATGCTCAAGGATCTGCTGGGACCAATTGCGACAATCGGTGCGGTAGATTTTTCCTGCTTAGCTGATGGGCTCTTATCAGCAGGAATAGCTGGTGCAGTAGCAAATGCTGCACCCGTCGCAAATAACGAGCCAATTGCGAACAACGTGATAATTTTCATTTATCCTCCTCTACTGGGCATCCCAGTGAGCGCCAATATCGGAAATCCTGATAAAATTGTGCTGGCGCGGCTCACAATCTCACATCAAATAATGAGAAATGTTGATGCTACGCCATACGACGAATGCCGTATTTCAACCGATGAGCTTCATGAAATTGCGCGATGGAGATGGCTGCAAAACACACACTATTTTAGTGTGTGGGGCATCAATAGACGGTCTGAGGATAAGGATAGCGTGTTTGCGCAGAGACTGACGAAAGCACGGAGTTAAAAGAAAAGCGGCCTTGGGCCGCTGGTCTTTTTATAAAGTCACAGAAGATTTTTGCATATTCAAGCGCATATCGCGTAGGCGAGAGGTCTTCTTTTCCCGTGCACGCTGTTCTGTTTCAATAAGCTGGCGAGCAATTCGATCTGCACGCTCCATAGGGGTTTCTTTTTTCTCTGATTTTTGTTCAAGCATTCAAAGTAAACTCCATGTTCATCACATATATGGGAGTTTATTCTGATAATTCAATATGGCATGATTTGGTTTGACTGATTGGGCGTTTGCTTCTGTTTGAATAATTATAATTATTTTCTCTTGTCGCTCCTGTAACTTTCGTCGAAGTTGTTCTCAAACATAAGGTACGCATGCCCAGGATGATTAGATTGCTGGCGAGATTCTTTCCTGATGTGATGGCTGGCATCAGCGGATTACTGTTCTTTCCTTGGATATTGGGCGTTCCAGGTCATCCAACACAGTTAGTTCAATGGGGATGGACCATTGGCATTATCGCGATTGTTTTTTATCTGGTGATTTACCAGATCGTAAAATCGTCAGATAGAATTCCCGCGCTCAATAAGCCCGCTATTCGCAGCCGTCTTGATCGGATGCTGTTTATGTTCGCGTGCTGGTTAGTGCCAGCAATGACCATAGCAATCTCGCTGGTTCTATTCGGTTAAATCAGCTCGACACTATAGCTAGCGCCTGTGTGATCTATACAATGATCGCAAGCCAATCAGCAGAAAAACAACCGCTATTAAACCCCATAACTGGCCGCCACTGGTAAGATTGCTGCCGTCTGAGGTCAGACAGCTTGAGTTTGCTTCTTCGATGCAATCACGCCAACGCCAATAGCGCTCATAATAAAGATAGGCAAAAGCAGCGCTGGCCAGAAAAAGGCATGTAGTTTTCATGAAACGGGTATGGCCTGACCAGATCGCTAAGTAAACCGGAACATCCTGTCTTTCAGTCTCGTCTGGTGCCGGAAAAAATAGACAACCCTGCTTCGGTAGCACTTGGATGCCGTATCCGTGCAGCGCATTGCGCGCGGCGTACACTGATGCATTGTTGTCAGAGAACGACGAAAGGTCTATGTTTGTCGTCGAAGTGTAGAAAATCCGTTACTCAGGCGATTAGCCTGACGCCCAGCAACGCGACACGGATTGCATAGGACGAAATTAATCCGTCCGGCACTTCACCAGCCGAACATTAATAGCCTTTGGAGGATGAGAATGATCTCAGCCGCATATTGCCGACTTATGTCCCGTTATAACACTTGGCAGAATACGTCATTGATAACGGCCGCCGATGGGCTCACCAACGAGGATCGCTGGAAAGATCGAGGTGCTTTCTTCCAATCGATCGCAGCGACATTGAACCATCTTTATTGGGCTGATGCTCTGATACTGGAACGAGTAAAAGGGAATGCTCGCCCAGAGGAAACCATCAAACATTCCCTCACAAGTCCTGCGAATTGGACTGACTTCAAGGCGCTTCGTTTGCAAAGGAATGAGGAAATCGAAGAGTGGTCCGCGAGATTGAACGACGCGGACATCGATGGGATGCTTGTCTGGTATCCCGGAGATGGTTCTACCCGGATTGAGAAGCCAAAAGCGCTCTGTATCATGCAGCTTTTTAGCCACCAGACACACCATCGGGGGCAGATCCACGCGATGTTGACCGCAGCGGGCGCGAAACCTGATACGACTGATCTTCAGATGCTGGAATACTAGAGTGCATCCCGAAAAATGGGCATCGGTTTTCGATAAAATATGTGAGTAAAAACAAAAAGATAGAGAATTTCGAATGATTCAATTTAACCCAGAAATGCTCTAAGTCAGGTGCGTTCTTAAAGGAACGGCGCGGGCTGCCAGCCGCATGTATGATCTGAACAAGATCAGCCTTCTGGCCGTGCGGCTAAATACTTTAGAACAGCGCGCAGTTTAATAGAATCATCCTACGGGGCGGTTATACGTTTATAACGACGAAAGCAGGCCCCGCACGTGTTGAAACGTTACGGGGCCTGCTTTCTAATGAAGATTGAATGCTTATTTTTCTAAGCAATCAGCCTGGCCGTTACTGTGGCAGGTTAGCGGCAGCTTGTTTCAAAGCGCTTGCCATCATTTCGCAAAGCTTAGCTTCATCAATACCCTGTGCCTTCGCAGCAGTGGTAAGGTCCTGTTCCATACCCATAACTGAAACCTTGCCCTGTTTTCCAACTGCTTCTGCAGTATCGCCCTTTGAAGCATCTGCAGGCGTGGGGACAAGAGCAAGCAACTTCGTCTGAATTTCGGATGCACTACCGTCAATGAACCCCTTCTCCTGACAGTATGCGAGCACGCCAAGTTGATTCCGCGCTGCACTGTAAGCCATTTCCATTTGTTCTGGCGTTGGCTGTTGTGCAAATGCGGTCGTCAACATGGCTCCGGTCATTGCTGCAGTGAGAATTAAACGGTTCATACGTGTCTTCCTTTTTCCAACTACTTTAGCAATTTATTATTGACTTTAAGTGACGCCTGCAACGCTAGGTTTGTATTTAAGGAACAAGTTATGTAAACCATTGAAATTCGACGTTCATTTTCCCGTTGCTGCGACAAGTGATGTCCTCGCACGGGATAAGCAAATGAAAAATGGATACTGGCGTCTCCCAACACACCCGGCCATTTCTCGGGTGAAAACAGGGCGTATAGAACCAATCGAAAAGCTGCGATCAAGTTTCAGATAAACCGGAGTTCAGAAAGCTGCGTTGGTGCGCCTGTTTCCTTCATTGAGCCGGCCTCTATGCTCCTGCTCTAGCTGGCTGTTCAGCGAGCTTCTTTTCGATGGTTTTCATGAGCGTGAGCGCGTCTGCTGGCGATTTGCTCCAGAAGGCTTGGAGCGGCTTTGTGTTGGCGTCCTTCCAGCAGCGGACATATCAATGATGCACAGTGGGCAGCAGCCGGACGTTGCCGCATGCATTGGGAACAATCCGATGTGAAGGGTGCAATCGTAATCGTATGGGCGCGTGGGTTTGATGGCGGTAAGGCAATTGACCCACTGCCAGATCGCGCAGTCGATACCACACACCATTTGAATTGCTGCTTGCCGCTTTGGGACAGCGCACGTTTGTCTTGATGATCGCCGTCGTTGGTCAGGATATGAAAATCGAGGACCTTGCCAAAACCCAACGTAAGAAGACGACCTTCAGCGATTACATGAAGCACGGCCTAGATGAATTGGCAGTTCATTTGGGATATAAAACACGGTAGTTAATAGCCTGCTTAAGCGAAATAGACTAAATTTTGTATTATGGTGATTTACATTTAAGCGCGAAGCGATCTGCAAAGCGGCTTTTGGGCCGCTTTTTTTTTGGGGCAGCGCCTCAGCAATGAGATTGGGTACAAGCTTATGAGGCAGCTATATAAAGCCGCCTCACTGTTGGGCCTATCTTGCATCCGGATCGGGATCGATAGGATTCTCACATATGAATATAGCTCTTTGAATGCATTCCTGTTTCATCTCTGGCGAAAAAGTTCTGCAGGCAACTATAGCAAAATCTTCACAAGACCCGAATGGGTCAGCATCTGCAAAAGAACTCGTTGAAATAATAGATATTGCCGCCGCTAATAGGTATTTAGTCATTATAGCTCCGTGGAAATTAGCTTTTGTATACGTGTTATTAGTGCCTTACATTCTGTGAGGAGGGTAGGGTCACTTCTTGGGGGCAACATCTCAAGGCCAATGGGCTTTTCGGGTTGAACGTTGGGCGTGGAAATTCGGAACTTACGATTATTGGCGGCGCTGAAAGCAGAGGCACTAAATATAAAGTGCGATACGTTCCATACGCTAAGGGTACTGCTCGAAAATTCATTTGTGCGCGACAGACATGCTTAAACAGGTACAGCACACTGATGCCTTCCACATTTTATGTTCCGATGAGGCCCTGCAATCGTGGGGCCTTTTCTTTTGCCGAAAGGAAACCACCTTGAATATGCACCTTGGTGATACCCGAGCGAACGAAAGAGTTTCTTTCCAAGCTTGACGAAGACGACATCGATAATCTGGAAGATGCTATCAAGTGCTACGCGACCGTGCGCACGTTGGGCCACGTCTTCAAATGGACGGCGATAACCCTTTTGGCCATGGTCGTCGGTATTGCATCGTTATACGAGAACAGCCTGAAAATATGGGGCTGGTTTCATAAGTGATTAATATCCCCGTTTTGGATTAGACCCGGAACGGTTCAAGTGGTGAGTTCTCTAGTTTCTTGAACTCCAAGCTATAGCCTAGCCGAAAGAACACTAATCCTACACTAATCCTACATATCGGATGGAAGGGTTGACGCTTTCCATGAAGAGCTGGCTTACTCTGGATCGCGATATACCTTCGTCGCCTGCTCCATCTTCCGAAAGGATATCCTCAATGAAGTGCCTGCGCATCTACGCCTCGCCGGACGGTGAATCTCATTTTGATGAGATTGATTTGCCAACCACTAAGAGGTCAGTGCATCCGGAAGCTGCTCCCTTTGACGTGACAACCAGCTATCCAGCCTCTCGCCTGCGTATCACTCACATCCCAGCAGGGATGCGAGAAGTGGCGTGGCACAAGGTGCCGGAACCAGTCCTGACTGTTAGACTTGATGGCTCAGTTGAATACGAGACGAGTGACGGCGAAATACGACATGTCTCGGCTGGTAGCTTTGTGTTAGTCACTGACACACATGGTAAAGGCCATTTGTCACGTCATTCTCCGGAAGCGCAAACGGTAATCTGGGTCTCATTACCCAACGGCCTTGAATTGCCATCCTCGCAATGATCCCCACTAGCGTAATGTTCAAGAGGTGCGTTCACAACCCCCGTCAGGTTTTGCAACCCCGACCAGCCAGTCTGACTGTGGGGGATGTTGTGTGCGTCATCACAATGACATTTCTACTTTGCACAATAGCGGACATTTCAACATTGTCGTCACACTTTGATTGCGTATGACAAAGTATGGCGTTTGCTACCCCAAAGGCGATAGCCTCCAAGTCTTTCCCGGTCGTTGAGAAGCTGGATCAGGTTCTTACGATGCAAATCGGTTAGATGAATGATGGCCTGATAGGGGGTAGTACATCATGTTCACTACGGCAAGGCTGCACGCACCGCGAGAGCGCGTCATTTAATCGTGACCGTTGGCTTCCAGCCGCGCGAAAATCCCATCGACATAGCAAGGCTAGCATACTTAATTTCTTTGATGAGGAAGTCGCGATCTTTTAAAAGCGATTCGATTGCGGACCGTATATCGCCTTTGTGATAGGCCAGAACCAATTCGATTTCGTCGTCGTATTCATTCCCTTGTGCAATCGCATTCATTGTCCTGCTCCGTTAAAAGCAGACACACTCGCCGCCAGGCATGTCCGCATATTCCGATGTTCTTGTTTTGTTTATGCCATCAAAAGAGTCAAGCATGTTGCATTCCATGTTGCGTGGATTTGCCGGACATTTTTGTAACTAGTTGTAATTGCAGAGAATCTCTTTGCAACAAGATGCGACATGAAATGTCACATAAACGAATAACTGCACAGCTATAAGGCATTGATTTTAAAGGGAAAGTTTTTGGAGGCCTCACCCGGAATCGAACCGGGGTGCAAGGATTTGCAGTCCTCTGCGTAACCACTCCGCCATGAGGCCATCCGTAAGAGGTCTGTCAAATCAGTCAGCGCTCTCTTGAGCAGTTCCAATATTGATCCTGACACGCTTCGTCAAGCGGTTAGCCGCGATTGATTTGTTTTTCTCCCAGGCTTTGTTGCGGGTTTTCAATCACCGCATCATTCGTCCGGGTCGCGGTCGGCGGGCGTTTGTGGGCGGGCGAGATTGCCTTTTGAGAATGTGTAGCCAGTTTCGACTGCATTGCGGCCAAACTTGTTGCGCAATTGGTCGATAGCGCCTTCAGCCACGGCACGTTTTGTGGCTTGTGTATCAACCAGATCAGGCGGGTCGGCGCGGTCGTCTGACGACAGTTCCCCGACACCAATGCCGAGTAGCCGAAACTTTGTACCATCCAGTTCTTTTTCCAGAAGCTGGAGACCTGTGCGGAAAATACGGTCAGCAAGCTGCGTTGGATCTGCGAGCTGGCGATTGCGTGTCCGCAATTTAAAATCCTGCGTTTTGAGCTTGAGGACGACTGTACGCCCGGCAATATCACCGGCTTTCAGTCGCTGCGACACCTTTTCCGACAATGCGCGCAGGACGGGTACCAGATCGCTTGCTTGCGACAGGTCTTTGTTGAAAGTGGTTTCGGCGGAAACACTTTTCATATCGTGTTCGGGTTCGACTTTGCGGCTGTCTTGTCCGCGTGAAAGCCTGAACAGCCGCTGACCCATCGTGCCATAAGCCTTCATCAGTGAACCTTCATCCATGGTCTGAAGTTGGCCAATGGTGCGGATGCCGTCGCTTTCGAGTTTGGCATTGAAGGATTTTCCTACCCCCCAGATCATGCTGACGGGCTTGTTTCGCAGAAAATCGAGCGCTTCAGCTTCGCCAATAACCGAAAAGCCACGCGGCTTCTCAAAGTCCGAGGCGACCTTTGCCAGATATTTACAATAGGACAGACCGACCGAAATGGTGATGCCGATTTCCTCTTCGACACGTTTGGCAAAGCGTGCCAGCACGATTGCCGCCGGTGCCCGATGCAACCGCTCCGTGCCGCCCAGATCCATGAAAGCCTCATCGATGGAAATGGGTTCGACAAGTGGGGTGAGATCAAGCATCAGCTGCCTGACCTCTCGCCCAACTTTAGCATATTTTTCCATATTCGGTTTGACGACAACCGCCTCAGGGCAGGCCTCCAGTGCTTTGAACATTGGCATGGCAGACCGGACACCATGAATGCGCGCAATATAACAAGCTGTCGAAACCACACCGCGCTTGCCGCCGCCAATGATGAGTGGCTTGTCGCGAAGTTCGGGATTATCCCGCTTTTCCACTGAAGCATAGAAGGCATCGCAATCGACATGGGCAAGCGACAGTTTATAGAGCTCGGCATGGCGTACCAGACGTGGGCTGCCGCAGGCACGACAACGTCGCACGGACTCAAGCTTCTGCAGCGATAGACAATCGCGGCAGAAACCTTGCTCTGAACTATTTTCTGCGAATTGATCGGCCATGGCTGCGTGCTGTTTGATGAACATAAAAGGAACATCGTTTTATAGCACTAAAGTTTGGCAATGCCATCGCCACTCTCATATCCTGTCAGCTCTGCACTTGACATTGGCAAGGATATCACCAAGTTTAGCATTATGAACAACTGTTTTGCTTCCATACTCCATCGGGTTCAACCGATCACGGGATAGCAACCCTCGAGTCCTGCTCAGCGCAGAGGATTCCGGGGGACGGTTTGCCGCTTGCCTTCAAGCGGAATTACTAAAAGCGCTTTCTTCTAAAATTCAATCAGTTACTCCGGACCGGAATCGTTACGGAGGACAATTATCATTAGACAGCAGTGAGCTATCGTCATGAGCGTAAAGAATCGCAAGAAGCCCAAGATTGTCGTCAGCGACATCGACCACGAACGCCTGACAATTCTGGCTGGCAACGTCTCCGAAAAACTGGAGGAAGTGGCCGAGGAATTGTTGCAGGAACTCGACCGCGCCAAAGTGGTGCCACAGAAGAAGCTGCCTGCAGATGTCGTTCACATGGGCTCTACAGTCGAATTCCGCTCCAATGACGGGCACGAGCGCAAGGTAACGCTCGTTTATCCGGGCGAAGCGGATATTGCTCAGGGCAAAATTTCGATTCTTACACCAATTGGCGCTGCACTTATCGGCCTTACGCCAGGTCAATCCATGTCGTGGATTGCTCGTGATGGCAAAGCTCATGAGCTGAGCGTTTTGAGCGTGTCGGCTTCAGAAGTTGCAGGCGCTGAATAAGACTTGGTGATGTTTCCAGAAAAAGCGCCTCGAAAGGGCGCTTTTTTATTAAGGACAATCCAAACGGATGGCGCGGTTGAGGCAGTTCAGTATCCGCCAAAGCGGCGCTAACTTATTGTTTCTGCGTATTATAGAAACAATTTCGGCCTTTTCTTGAAATGCCTTAGAGGTGATTGTGCAACCCACCGGGTAACAGGGAAGCTGCCTTTTCAATGGTCGAAGGATCGCGGCCGGTTTCCTCGCAAAAGCGCAGCAGGGTCGGCTCATGGCTGAGATAAAATTGCAGGACGCCGGCCAGAAAACCCGGTTCCTGTGCCGCAGACCGAATTGACGAAACCTCTATGCCTGTGAGTGCAAGAAATCGCGGCATCAGATCTTTGTCTTGCGCCAGCCATACAAGAGCTTCGACTGCAAGGCTTTCTGCATCCGCTTGGCTCATGAGGCTTTTCATCTGCTTCTCCGCTTAATTCGTTGTTGTGGCATTTCGGACCCTGGAAAAGCAGACTCCTGTTCTTCCCGGACATATCTTACAGTAGGCACCTATTTAGTAGCCGGTTAGCTGCGCGACAATGTGAGATTTGGCGAATATTTGCCATTCGTCAATGAAATGCGCTTAAACTATATACGATCCATATTGGTCTGATGGGCAGAACAAATCTGTCTTTGGACCGGAAAGAATAAGGCCAGGGAATATTCGATGACCAAAAGTGTGATGATCGTCGAGGACAACGAACTCAATATGAAGTTGTTTCGCGATCTAATCGAAGCCAGCGGATATGAAACCATCAGGACCAGAAATGGTCTTGAGGCGCTTGATCTTGCCCGTGAGCATCGCCCTGATCTTATCTTGATGGATATTCAGCTTCCCGAAGTTTCCGGTCTGGAAGTGACAAAGTGGCTCAAAGATGACGAGGAGCTGCGCCACATACCAGTGATTGCGGTCACGGCTTTTGCAATGAAAGGTGATGAGGAGCGTATTCGGCAGGGAGGTTGCGAGGCCTACATATCCAAGCCGATTTCGGTTCCGCGTTTTATTGAGACTATAAAATCATATCTGGGTGACGCCTGATCATTTCCAACTTGGGGAAGTTCACGGGGGTGAGAATTTGGGGGGCAGGGCATCATGACGGCACGCATTCTCGTCGTTGACGACGTGGAATCAAACGTAAAGCTTCTGGAAGCTCTGCTCCTGCGTGAGTATTATGAGGTTGTGACAGCCTCTAATGGCGCAGAAGCCATTGAAATCTGCCTCGGAGGTCAAATCGATGTGGTCATTCTCGATGTTTTGATGCCGGGAATCGACGGCTTTGAAGTTTGCCGCCGCTTAAAAGACGATCCAAGAACAACCAATATTCCCGTTGTGATTCTGACAGTGCTTGATAGCGCTGAGGATAAGATCCAGGGACTTGAAGCTGGCGCAGATGATTTCATGTCAAAGCCGGTCAAGGACCTCCAGCTGCTGTCACGCGTTAAAAGCCTTGCCCGGCTCAAAATGGTTTCTGATGAACTGTTCCAGCGCACTGGTACTGTTGCCGACACGGAAGTGGAAGCGCTGCTTGTCAGCAAGCTTTCGGGCCGCTTTGGTGGTGGGGAAGAAGCTGCACGCATTCTCGTTGTCGACGAGAACGAACTGGCTGCCGCGCGGTTGCGCATGATTCTGGGTGAGGACTATTTTGTTGATGTCGCTCATGATGCCAATGGCGCGCTGATCAAGGCGATTGAGAATGACTATGACAGTATCGTCATCTCCGCAGATTTTACCTATTACGACCCGCTGCGGCTGTGTTCGCAAATGCGTACAATTGAACGCACAAGGCTTGTGCCGATCATTCTCATCGTGAACGAGGATGAAGGTTCGCTGGTCGTCCGCGCCCTTGAGCTGGGCGTAAATGATTATGTGATGCGGCCACTGGAGAAGCTTGAGCTTTACGCGCGCCTGCGCACACAAATTAAGCGTAAGTGCTACAACGACCTTCTGCGTCAAAGCCTGCACCGTACAATCACCATGGCTGTGACAGACAGCCTCACTGGGCTGCACAACCGTCGATATCTGGATACACACATGCCGGTGCTGCTTTCGCGCGCTACGGGGCGTGAACGGCCGTTGTCAGTCGTTATGATCGACTTTGACCATTTCAAGCGAGTGAACGACAAATATGGTCATGATGGCGGCGATGATGTGTTGCGGGAGTTTGCGGTGCGACTGCGCAAGAAGATACGTGGCATGGATGTAATGTGCCGCTATGGCGGTGAGGAATTTGCCATCGTTCTTCCGGATACGGATATAGCGGCCGCAGCAGCCGTGGCCGAACGCATTCGTGAAGCAGTCGCCGAGAAGCCTTTTCTGCTGGCAGGTGGCAAGCACAAGATCAATATGACGATCAGTATAGGTATTGCATCGCTGCGTCTTATGGGAGGGGACAGTGCTGAGGCGCTTTTCTCACGAACCGATGCTGCACTTTATGAAGCTAAGAAAAGCGGACGCAACAGGATTGCTTTATCCGCCGCTTAGAGCGCGTTGCCGCTTCAAACGAAAAAGCCGTCTCGTGAGAGACGGCTTTTTGATTCCTGCCAGTGAAGCCTGGCGTCGGAAACGAATTACTTGATCTTCGTTTCCTTGAAGTCGACGTGCTTGCGCGCAATCGGGTCGTACTTAGTTTTTGTCATCTTTTCCGTCATCGTGCGGCTGTTCTTCTGCGTTACGTAGAAGAAGCCGGTGTCAGCGGTCGACAAAAGCTTGATCTTGATGGTCGTAGCCTTGGCCATATCGAAATACCTGCTCTTTCATGATTAAACCGCTGCGAGTCTCGCCAATTGGCTAGAAGCGGAAATTCGGCGCGACACTACGGATTGAGGGCGAAAAGTCAACCCCGCTTCTTTCTTTGAACAAGCCTTATCGCAGCAAAGAGTGCAAAAGCCGCAAAAAAGACGCCGAGAGTGAGCGGAAAGCCCTTTGGCCCCATGGCATCCATGCCTACACCGACCGCTTGAGGCCCGGCGAGCATGCCAATCGCGTAGCAGAAAACAAAGGCGGCATTGGCTGATGCCAGTTCACGGCCGGTCAATTCTGAACCAAGATGTGCGAGGCCTACCGTATAAAGTCCGGCCACAACACCACCCCATAGAAACAGGACGGCTGCCATCAAATACCAGCTTTGCATAAGATATGGCAAAGCAATCATGCCGATAAGACCTGTCACTGCACAGAATAACAACAGCTTGCGCCGGTCTGAAATGCGGTCGCTTATGATGCCAAGCGGGATCTGCATCAGAACATTGCCAAGACCTATCATTGTCAGCAGTAGCGCCGCATCCCCTTCGCTATATCCCACTCGCGCGCCAAAAACCGGAAAGAGAGCGAAACCGCCCGTTTCAACGGCTCCGAATACAAAGACCGCCATAGTCGCTGTAGGAACGGCGAAGATGAACGGCAGGAAGGGGACGTGATCGCCTTCTTCGAAATCCGGGCTGTCGCGCCATGCTAGGAGCACAGGTATGGTAGCCACGATGATGATTGCAAAGCCGATATAGAACGGCATGCCTCCCGCGCTGCCGATTTTTGAGAATAGCCAGGGGCCGAGTGCGAAGCCCATTGAAAGAGATGTGGCATAGATACCGAGCACAAGTCCGCGTTTTTCGGGCGGGGCGGAGGCATTGATCCAATACTCCGACAAGACGAAGAGCACGGTCAATGCGAAATGCAGAACGATTCGCAGGGCAAACCATGCCCAGAGCGGCTGAAAAAAATGGAAGCCCAGAAAAGCGACACTGCCGATGACGAGCATCAGCACAATGGCGCGTGCGACACCTAGCCGGGCTGCAATTGGTGCTGCAAGTGGTGCCGCGACAATCGACGCAAGGCCTGCAACAGCAGTATTGGCACCGATCAGGCTAGCCGAGTGACCGCGTGCTTCAAGAAGCACGCTCAGAAGGGGTATGCCCAAGCCAATTGCAGCGCCCATGGCGCTGATTGTGGCAATTGCTGCGGCAAGCGAACGCCAATGCATCTGGCCTTCTTTCGGCCCGCCATCCGGTTCCCGGGGGGCAAGATCGGCAGGATGAATTTCTTTGTTCATAAGGTCAGATCACTTCACGGACAAAGCGGCCATGCCGCTTGCTGTATTGCGCCACAGGCAAGGTGGCAGGCAGGTCGAGCCTAGTTTCTGTGAGCAGCATTCGCGCTTCCTTTAGAATGGCCTGAGTAATGCGGGCAACGTCGAGTTTATCAACTTCATCAATGGCTACCCAGTCCAAATCTTCCAGTTCTCCACTTGGAACAAGTGTTGCACTTTCAAGTTCCGGCAGGCTGTCGCGAAATGCGATAAAAAAACGTGCGTCAAATCGGCGGACATTGCCGGGCGGCGTTACCGCGCGAGCGAAATAGCGCAGATCACCAAGTGCTGGCAACGCACCACGTTCAAGGAATGCACACCAATCCTTGTTATCAGGCATTATTATGTCTGCAGATGACAATGCTTTGGCAGAATGTGGCTGCTCGGAAGAGCGTTTGCCTGACGAATGCTTGTCCGAGGAAGCTCGTGCGATCCGCAACCCGGTTTCCTCAAATGTTTCGCGGATGGCACACAGTCCAAGAGCCCGGGCGCGGCGCTGTGAGGCGCGCGTTCCCATGCCAGTCATCAGTTTTTGTGTATCGTTTTGACTGAGTTCTGTTGCAGCCGCTATCGCGCCGTCGACTGCGTCTGCACGTCCGCCGGGGAAGACAAACTTGCCCGGCATGAAAGCCAGGCTTGGATGACGTTTACCCATCAGAATGCGGGGCGTGCGACCTGTCCGGTCAACCAACAACAACGACGCTGCATCGCGTGGACGCAGCGCCGATTTAGATGATGTCTGATTGGAAGGCGCGGGGGAGGTCACGGCAGAAACCGCTTGTTATGTGACGTCGCCGTAATCGCCTTCGCCCTGTCCACCGAAACCGTGCATGAACAATGCCCATTGCAGGCCGATGGTTGCACCCTTGATCGGCTGCAGCAGGAGCAGGGACATGATCACGATCATTGGACCCCAGATCGCCATATGAGCCCATAATGACAGGTTGGTCGTGGCTTCCACGCCCATGAAGGCGCCGACCACGATATGGCCGACAACCAGAATTGTCAGATAGGCGGGAAGATCGTCAGCGCGTTGTTCCGTATAATCTTCACCACAAACTGAACACTGATCGACCGGCTTCACGAAGGCGCGAAACAGCTTTCCCTCGCCACAATGCGGGCAACGGCATTTGAAACCGCGCCATAGAGCCTGACCGAGAGGACGGCTTGGGCGTGCCGTTGTCTGGCTTTCACCACCGAAAACCTGAACGTGACTATTTGTGGAATTGGCCTCTAACGTGCTCATCTGCGACCTTTTCTCTTAGGACCCGTTTTATTGGGCCCTGTTTTGGGGGAGCCGGAAAAGCCTGCTGGCTTTCCTTTGCGCCCGCGCATCCCTCGACTTGCCTTATGATGTGAACGTGTCGACATCGGCAAAGAATGCGGTTCAGAAACCATCTCAAAACGAAGCGCGCCCGCAATGGGGAGCGCTTCCACAAGCCTTACCGTGACGGTGTCGCCCAGGCGGAAGCCTTTTCCGCTTCTTTCTCCGGCGATCGCATGGTTCGCTTCGTCATATAGATAGTATTCATCACCCAAAGTTGAAATGGGCACAAGTCCGTCTGCGCCATATGTCGCAAGAGATACGAAAAGACCAGCTCTGGTGACACCTGTAACGCGGGCTTCATAATCGTCACCAAGATGAGAGGCGAGGAAGTGTGCGATCAGACGATCAACTGTTTCACGTTCGGCGAGCATTGCGCGTCGCTCAGTCGTTGAAATCAGCGCCGCTGTTTCTTCGAGCTGCGTTTCCTCAAAAGTGGTCAGACCATCATTACCCAAGCCAAGAGCTTTGATCAGGGCACGATGAACGATCAGATCGGCGTAACGGCGAATTGGCGATGTGAAATGCGCATATTTGTGCAAGTTCAGACCGAAATGGCCGATATTGTCAGGGCTGTAAATCGCCTGACTTTGTGTGCGCAGCACGACCTGATTGACCAGATCCTGATGGTCTGTGCCATCAACGGCTTCCAGAATGCGATTGAACTGGCCAGGCCTGAGTTCGGCACCCTTTGCGAGGCTCATATCAAGCGTGCGCAGGAACTCGCGCAGGCTTTCCTGTTTTGCAAGGGCTGGTGCATCGTGAATACGGAAAATCAGTGGCTGGCGACGTGCTTCAAGCACTTCAGCGGCAGCCACATTGGCCTGAATCATGAACTCTTCAATGAGCTTATGCGCATCAAGCCGTTCCGGCACGATGACCTTGTCGACCTTGCCATCAGGTGCCAGCAGAATTTTCTTTTCTGGCAGGTCCAGCTCAAGCGGTTCACGTGCATCGCGACCCCGCTTCAAGGCTGCATAAGCGTTCCACAGCGGCTTGAGAATGGTATCAAGTATCGGCGCGGTCTTATCGTCCGTTGCACCATCAATCGCTGCCTGTGCCTGCGGATAGGCCAGTTTCGCAGCTGAGCGCATCAGAATGCGGTGGAACTTGTGCGACTTCTTGTGACCGTTGGCGTCGAACACCATACGCACTGCAAGCGCTGGACGATCTTCCAGTTCACGCAATGAGCAGAGATCGTTGGAAATGCGCTCTGGCAGCATCGGTACAACCCGGTCGGGGAAGTAGACCGAATTACCACGTTTCAGCGCTTCGCGATCGAGTGCGGAATTCGGGCGAATATAAGCAGCGACATCGGCAATCGCGACGATAACAATATGTCCGCCAGCATTGTCCGGGTCCGTATCGGGTTCCGCATAAACCGCGTCGTCATGATCCTTGGCATCTGCCGGATCGATGGTGACGAGTGGAACTTTACGCCAGTCTTCCCGATTGCCATCAAGCGTCGCAGGTTTAGCGCTTTCAGCTTCGCGAATGACATCATCCGGGAAAATATGCGGAATTTCATGTTCATGGATCGCAATCATCGACAGCGCTTTTTCGCTATCGATGGAACCGACTACCTGACGCACCTTGCCAGCTGGGAGACCATAGCGACGCGACGATGTAAGCTCGACTTCAACCAGATCGCCGCTTTGAGCATCCAGCAGCGATTGTGGGTCAAGCTGCACTTCCGGTTGCTTGCGGTTAACCGGTTCCAACCGCCATTCGCCGTTGCTGAGCTTGCGCAACACGCCGAGCACTGCATTGCTGCTGTGGTCGATTACCTTGATCACGCGAGCCGAATATTCCGGGCCGTCATTTTCCTTGCTGCGGAAAATCTTGGCCAATACGCGGTCGCCAACACCCACGGTCGGACCGTCGGAGGCTTTATTGAGACGCGTACGGCGGATAAGTACTACTGGCGCTGTACCATGTTCGACTTCGTCCCAATCCGTTGGGCGCGCAACAAGACCACCGTCATTGTCACGTCCGGTGACGTTCAAAGTGGCAATCGGCGGCAGGGAACCAGGACGCGACAATTTGCGATCGCGCTTTTGAACGAGCCCTTCATCGGCAAGTTCACGCAACAGGTCTTTCAGATAGACGCGTGCGTCGCCCTTGATGTTGAATGCTTTGGCAAGTTCACGCTTGCCAGCACGATCAGGGTTTTCCTCAATGAATTTGAGGACTTCATCGCGCGTCGGCAAAAAGGCTATCGGATCGCCCGATTTCGCTGCATCTGCCATCGCTGCGTTTGATTTTGCTGTTGTTGCACGCCGTTCGGTCCGCGCGGATCGTCCGGTATCTGGTTTGGGGAAACGGCGCGCCAAGTCTTACTCCTCTGCCGCTTTCGCCTTGCTTTTCGATTTAGCAGCAGGCTTCTTTGCGGCGGTCTTTTTCGTTGTTGTCTTCTTTTCAGCACTGGCCGGTTTGCTCGCAGCTTTACGCGCTGGAGCCTTTTTGGTCTTCGTGCTGCCAGCTTTTTCCGTAATCAATGCGAGCGCTTCTTCAAGCGTAACACTTGCCGGTTCTTTGCCCTTTGGCAGTGTCGCGTTGACCTTACCCCAGTTGACGTAAGGACCATAGCGACCATCGCGGACGGTAATTGAACCACCATCGGGGTGATCGCCTAGCGTTGCAAGTGCCGCGGGTGTGGATCGTCCACGACCGGGACCTTTGGACTGTTTGTCGGCCAGCACGGCAACCGCACGGTTGAGGCCGACCGAGAAAACTTCATCCGCGTTTTCGAGGTTGGCGAAAGTGCCATCATGGCTGACATAAGGACCATAGCGTCCAATGCCTGCCGAAATCATCTTGCCGGTTTCAGGATGCTGTCCAACATCACGTGGCAGCGACAGAAGGGCAAGCGCTTTTTCATGATCAAGCGTATCGACTGTCCAACCCTTTGGCAGGCTGGCGCGCTTGGCTTCTTTGCCTTCGCCGCGCTGGATATAAGGTCCAAAGCGTCCGGTCCGTGCGGTGATTTCTTCGCCGGTGAAAGGGTCCTTACCCAGAGACTTCGGTTCATCAGCAGCTGCCGCATCGCCATTGCCTTCACCGCCGAGCTGACGGGTGAATTTGCATTCGGGATAATTGGAGCAGCCGACAAATGCGCCATACTTACCGAGCTTCAGCGAGAGCTGACCTGTTCCGCAAGTCGGGCAGGTGCGTGGATCGCTGCCATCACCGCGATCCGGGAAGGCAAGCGGAGCCAGTTCTTCGTTGAGCGCGTCAAGAACATTGGTAACACGAAGTTCCTTGATGTCGTCGACTGAGCCGGAGAAATCGCGCCAGAAATCACGCAGCACGTCTTTCCATGACAGTTTGCCATCGGAAATCAGATCGAGCTTTTCTTCGAGGTCAGCCGTGAAATCATATTCCACATAGCGCTTGAAGAAGCTTTCAAGGAATGACGTTACCAGACGGCCTTTCGGGTCCGGTGTGAGCTTGCGCTTGTCGATGGTAATGTATTCACGATCCCGCAGAGTTGCGAGCGTCGCGGCATAGGTTGAAGGACGGCCAATGCCAAGTTCTTCCATCTTTTTGATGAGAGAAGCTTCCGAATAGCGCGGTGGCGGCTCAGTCGAATGCTGTGTAGCATCGATTTTCTCGCGCGCAATTGCTTCGCCAGAACGGATTTCCGGCAGCTTTGCGCTGTCTTCGTCTTCGTCTTCTTCCTCACGATGATCCATATAGGCGGCAAGGAAGCCATCGAACTTCGTGACCGAGCCATTGGCACGCAACATTGCAGACTTCGAGCCATTCAGGGCTTCGATGTCTGCGGTCGTGCGTTCAATGTCGGCAGCCTGCATCTGGCTCGCGATAGCGCGCTTCCAGATCAGTTCATAGAGGCGTGCCTGATCTTCATCGAGATAACGGCGCACTTCTTTTGGATGGCGCATGAAGTCAGTCGGCCGAATTGCTTCGTGCGCTTCCTGAGCATTCTTGGCCTTGCTGGCATAGTAACGAGGCTTTTCTGGCACGTAGTTCGGGCCAAAGCTTTTGCCAATGGCGTCACGCGCAGCAGTGATCGCTTCGGGTGCTATTTGCACACCGTCGGTACGCATATAGGTGATGAGACCAGTGGTCTCGCCGCCGATGTCTACGCCTTCATAAAGGCGCTGCGCCACCTGCATGGTGCGTGAAGCGGAGAAACCAAGCTGACCGGATGCCGCCTGCTGCAAAGTCGAGGTGGTGAATGGAGGGCCAGGATTGCGCTTGGTTGGCTTTGCCTCAACCGAGACAGCTTTGAAGCTCGCGCCTTCGAGCATGGTGCGGATCGCACTTGCCTGCTCTTCATTCTTGATGTCGAGTTTGCCGAGCTTCTTACCGTCAACAACCGTCAGACGCGCAGTGAAGTTGTCATTGCGTGGCGTTTTCAAAAGTGCCGCAACGTTCCAGTATTCTTCACGGATAAAGCGTTCGATCTCGGATTCGCGATCGCAGACCAGACGAAGTGCTACCGACTGCACACGGCCAGCGGAACGGGCACCTGGCAACTTACGCCACAGAACCGGCGACAAGGTGAAGCCGACCAGATAATCGAGCGCACGGCGAGCCAGATAGGCGTCAACCAGAGGCTCGTCAATGTCACGAGGATTGGCGATGGCATCCAGAACGGCTTTTTTGGTAATTGCGTTGAACGCAACGCGCTTTACCGTTTTGCCCTTGAGAGCCTTCTTCTGATTGAGAACTTCCAGCACGTGCCACGAAATGGCTTCCCCTTCGCGATCAGGGTCAGTTGCGAGAAACAGTGCGTCGCTGTCCTTCAGCGCTTTGACAATATCCGCCAGTCGCTTGGCAGAATTGCTATCCACTTCCCAGGACATAGCAAAATCTTCGTCCGGCCGGACGGAGCCGTCCTTAGCTGGCAGATCTCGCACATGGCCAAACGAGGCCAGAACCTTATAGTTCGAGCCAAGATATTTGTTGATAGTTTTTGCCTTTGCAGGCGATTCGACAACGACAACGTTCATTAAAGCAGCCTAGATTCGCGAGCTTCCCGGGCAAAATGCCCATTCATCGCGTTCAAATTGTTGCCTTTCACATGAACAGCGGTTTGCGTTTGGTCAAGAGCATGATGTCAAAATTCGTCAAATACAACCTTAGATTTCTATTATTAATGGTGAAACCAATGGTAGTACTTGGTTGGGGTATATCCGAAGGCTTTGGACCAGAAGGGTGATTTTCGCTTGAAGGAAACTGAAACGTCGAGGGGGCATATATGGTTCAACGGGAGACAGCTCACCGTAAGACATTGGCTTATATTGAAGATATGCTGCAAGAACTCGTCAAGATGGCAAGGGCAACCGATAGTCATCTCCTAGCCTATCTGATGGATATGGCATTGCAGGAAGTGCGCGACAATCAACATAACTATACATATGACTGATTTTATAAATTTTCCTCTTGTGGCATAAGGGCGACCTGATTGCCGGGATGGCGTAACAGCCTCCCGGCAAGATCAAGTTCCAGCAAGATCAGTTGCGCGGACCCGGCGTTGATGCCGATATGTCTGACCAAAGCATCCACATCAATTGGCACAGGGCCAAGCGCATCGACCAAAAGATCGCGCTCAGAATCAGTTGTAATCGGCTGCAGGGTCGCGGGTTCTTCATCAAGCTGGTGAAGGAGATCGGGCTGTGCCGGATCAGATAAAATGCTGCCGTCAGGCATGAGTGGCGCAAGGGATTCTATGACGTCGTCGGCACTTGTAACGAGTGTCGCGCCTTGCTTAAGAAGCGCGTTCGTACCCCGAGCACGTGGATCGAGCGGCGAGCCCGGCACGGCAAAAACCGTTCGCCCCATTTCACCAGCCATACGTGCGCTGATAAGAGAGCCGGAGCGTTCAGCGGCTTCAATGACAATCAGGCCCAGTGACAGCCCGGCAATAATTCGGTTGCGTCGAGGAAAATCGCGCGCGCGTGGCTCGGCGCCCATGGGCATTTCTGTAATCAATGCTCCGCCGCTTTCGGGAATTGCGCGGTATATTGGCAGGTTTTCGGTCGGGTAGGGCCGGTCAAGACCGCCAGCCAGGATTGCAACGGTACCACTTGCCATGCTGGCTTTGTGGGCCGCGGCATCAATGCCACGTGCCAGCCCCGAAATGATTGCAAAACCGGCATCACCCAGATCGCGTGCGAGTTTTTCGGTGAAACGTGCGCCGACGACGGATGCATTGCGCGAACCGACAATGGCAACGGGTGGTTTACGGAACACATTCGCGTCGCCCTTGATGATCACAAGCGGCGGCGGGGCTTCGCAGTTTTTCAGTTGCGGCGGATAATCTGGCTCACCCATGCCGACAAGGCGGGCTCCTATACGCTCAATGGCTTCAAGTTCGCGCTCGGCGTCGTCCAAAGATGACACACGCACAGGCCGTGAACCTCCACCGCGAATATTGAGATCGGGCAAACGCTCAATGGCGTTGGCTGCGGAGCCGCAAAAGAGAATCAGATCTCGAAAGGCGACCGGACCGATGTGTTCGGTTCGGATAAGGCGTAGCCAGTTTATCCGCTGGCGGTCGGAGAGGCGAATTCCAGTCTTTGAATTCGCGCTCTCTTTCATCCTTTTTTACCGATCTTGCTTTCGGTGCCGCTCAGAAGCCGCGAAATATTGGCATGGTGTTTGATGAAGATGATGAGCGTCATCACAGCAAATAATGCCGCAATTGCCATATCTCCACGCACATAAAGTGCAATCGGGACAATAAGGGTGGCTATGAGAGCCGAAAGCGACGAATAGCGGGTCAGCAAGGCCGTGATGATCCAGGCAGCGATGAACACAAGCGCACCCGGCCAGGCCAGGCCAAGCAGAATACCCAGATAGGTCGCGACACCCTTGCCGCCCTTGAAACCAATCCAGACAGGGAAGAGGTGGCCGATAAAGGCACCAAACCCGGCAGCAATCGCGGCATGTTCTCCAAAGCGCGAAGCAATCAGCACAGCGACTGTGCCTTTAAACGCATCAAGAAGAAGCGTTGCAGCAGCGAGTTTCTTGTTTCCGGTGCGCAGGACGTTGGTCGCGCCAATATTGCCGGAACCGATTGAACGTACATCTCCAAGTCCGGCAAATCGGGTCAGGATAAGTCCAAAGGGAATTGAACCGAGAATGTAACCGAAAATCAGCGTGCCGAGTGACACCAAATTGAACAGACCTGTTTCGGCCATGAAACTCCCCATATGTTCCATATATAAATTATAGCGTTTCGAGCAAAACTGCGAAGCGGCATTGTGTAGGATAATACGTCAAAACAAATAGTTAGTGCGGTTCCAACGATTCAGCCTTCACTGAAACCGCTCTAATTGAGAAGAAAAGCCGCCCAAAAGCAAGACGGCTTTCCCAAATTTGTTAAGCTGAATAGACTGTCTTGCCACCAACGATAGTGCGGTTCACCCGCCCCTGGAAGCGAGCCCCCTCAAAGCAACTGTTTTTCGAGCGCGAATGCAAATCCTGCTCGCGAACGACCCATGGTTCATCAAGGTCAACGATGGCGAGGTCAGCTTTTGCACCGGGCTTCAGAGTGCCGGCATCAAGGCCGAAAATACGTGCCGGTGCGGTCGAAAGCACTTCAGCAAGGCGCAGCAAAGGAATGCTGTCATTGTGGTGAAGGCGAAGGGCTGCCGCCAGCAACGTTTCAAGGCCGATAGCGCCGGCTTCGGCATCTGCGAATGGAAGGCGTTTGGTATCGACATCCTGCGGGTCATGGGCAGAAACGACAATATCAATCGTTCCGTTCTTGACGGCTTCGACCATCGCAAGACGATCTTCCTCGCTGCGCAGAGGCGGTGAAAGACGAAAGAATGTCCGGAATTCACCAATGTCGTTCTCGTTGAGTGACAGGTGATTGATGGAAACACCCGCGGTCACCGTGGTGCCGAGTTCTTTCGAGCGGCGCAAAGCATCCGCAGACATGGCACAGGAAATCTGAGCCGCGTGATATTTGCTTCTGGTCAGTGCTGCCAGACGCAGATCGCGTTCAAGCGGAATGACTTCAGCTTCGCGCGGGCTACCGGACAGGCCGAGCCAGCTTGCAAACAAGCCTTCATTCATCACACCGTTTGCGCCGAGATAGGGATCGCGGGTTTCGCAGGCAATGACCGCATCAAAGTCGCGGGCATAGGTCAGTGCGCGTCGCATCAATTGCGTGTTGGCAATCGTGTGGCGGCCTTCGGTAAATGCTACAGCACCTGCATCACGGAGAAGGCCGATCTCGGTCATTTCCTCGCCATGCAAGCCCTTGGTGATGGCAGCTGCCGGATGAACATTGACGATAGCTGTGTCGCGCGCCGTCCGCTTGACGAATTCAACAAGAGCCACATCATCGATGACGGGATCGGTGTCGGGCATCATGATGATGGAGGTGACACCTCCAGCTGCTGCCGCACGGCTTGCTGAAGCGATAGTTTCGCGGTGTTCTGCCCCCGGCTCTCCGATGAAAACACGCGAATCGACCAGCCCAGGCAGGATCGCCATGCCGTTGAGATCAACGATTTCGGCACCTTCCGGCGCACCCTGATTGCGGGCATCGGCACCGCTGGCGACAATGTTGCCGTCTTGAATGAGCAAACTGCCGTTTTCATCCAACCCGCGTGAAGGGTCTACGATACGGGCATTTTCAAACAGGATCGTGCTCATGCTCGTTCTCCGTCGCTGATCTGGCTACGTCGGGGATCAAGCAGTGCTTCCATGACAGCCATGCGGACGGCCACGCCCATCTCAACCTGTTGCTGGATCATGCTTTGCGGACCATCTGCAACATCGGAGGCAATTTCAACGCCGCGGTTCATTGGGCCGGGATGCATGACGAGAGCGTCAGGCTTTGCGTATTTGAGCTTTTCGTTATCGAGACCATAAAAATGGAAGTATTCGCGCACTGATGGCACGAAGGAACCGGCCATACGTTCACGTTGAAGGCGCAGCATCATGACGACATCGGCGTCTTTCAGGCCTTCTTCCATGGTGTTGTAAACTTCGACGCTCATATCGGCGATACCGGCAGGCAGCAGTGTCGATGGGGCGACGACACGAACACGTGCGCCAAGTGCATTGAGAAGCAGGATATTGGAACGTGCAACGCGCGAGTGGAGTACATCGCCGCAAATCGCAACGATAAGGTTTCCAATGTCACCCTTGGCGCGGCGGATGGTAAGCGCGTCAAGCAGTGCTTGTGTCGGATGCTCGTGTGCACCATCACCTGCATTGACGACAGCACAGCCGACTTTCTGCGCGAGCAATGCCGCAGCACCGGCTGAAGCATGGCGAATGACCAGAATATCGGGCTGCATGGCGTTGAGCGTCATGGCCGTATCGATCAGCGTTTCGCCTTTTTTGACCGACGAATTGCCAACGGACATGTTCATCACGTCAGCGCCCAGCCGTTTTCCAGCCAGCTCGAACGAGGATTGCGTTCGCGTCGATGCTTCAAAGAAGAGGTTGATTTGTGTGCGACCGCGCAGCACGGACTTTTTCTTCTCTGGCTGTCTTGAAACAGCGACTTCCTGATCTGCAAGATCAAGAAGGCAAAGAATGTCCAGGGGCGATAGCCCCTTGATGCCAAGCAGGTGGCGATGAGGGAAGAGCGGAGAGACCGTTTGGTTTGTCATGGCAAGTCACCCGTATAGAGCTGCGAAAGCTGGACCGCAACCGCCGTTATAATGGCTTTGCCCGATTCACAAAGAAAAACCTGTATTCTTTTGGATGGAAATTGCAGCTCCGTTGGAAAATGTTAGGAAATTGGAATGCAAGAAGGCATAAATTGAATTCAGATGGAGCGCTGATCTGACGGAATTTGGTCTCCGCTCAACTACTTGTTCTTACGCATTATCCTACGCAAAACCGCTTCGCACTTTGCTGGAAATGCTCTAACCAAACGGATAAGCCTGTGAAAACTCACGAAGTTACCAACCAGACACCGTCAATGGCGGGCACAAATGCATATCTGGGCGATCCGCTTCTGATACAAATCGCAGCTCGTTTTCCGAAAGAGCTTCATACCGATCTGGAGAATACAGGACGTTTTGTCTTGTCGGCAGAAGCGCAAGACCTTGCGCGCCTCGCAAATACCGAGCTGCCTAAACTGCGGACACATGACCGACAGGGTCGGCGGAGCGATCTTGTTGAGTATCATCCCGCTTATCACGCTCTGATGCGTCGTTCGATTGCGCAAGGGCTGCATTGTTCGATCTGGGAGGCCAATCCTCTTGAAACAGGTCGCCGCCATCAGGCACGTGCCACGCGTTTTTATCTGACAGCACAGCTTGAAGCCGGGCACCTTTGCCCGCTCACTATGACCAATGCCTCGCTTGCCGCCGTTATGGCAGCACCTGAACTTTATAAGGAATGGTCGCCGCAGGTTCTGTCGCGCAAATATGATTCTTCGCAAAAGCCTGTATTCAACAAGCAGGGCATTACGCTCGGCATGGGCATGACCGAAAAGCAGGGCGGCACGGATGTGCGTGCCAATACGACGCGCGCGACACGCAATGAGGATGGTACTTACACATTAAGCGGCCACAAGTGGTTTATGTCGGCACCAATGTCTGATGCATTTCTGGTGCTGGCACAAGCGGAAGAAGGGCTTTCTTGCTTCCTGTTGCCACGCTTGACCAATGAGGCCGCCGGAAATGGGTTTTTCTTCCAGAGGCTTAAAGACAAACTGGGCAATAAATCCAACGCTTCGGCGGAAGTCGAATTTGATGGTGCAATCGGCCACCTCGTCGGAAATCCTGGTGAAGGTGTGAAAACCATCATGGATATGGTGACGCTCACGCGGCTCGATTGTGCGGTTGCTTCCGCTGGGCTGATGCGTTCAGGTCTTGCCGAAGCCGTTCATCATGCCCGTCATCGCGTGGTTTTCGATAAGCCGTTGATAGAACAGCCCATGATGAGCCGCGTTCTGGCCGATATGGCGCTGGATGTTGCGGGCGCCACGGCACTTTCCATGCGTCTTGCCCGGGCTTTTGACATGGCCGCAAGTGACCGGGCGGAAGCCGCTTTTGCTCGCTGTATGACACCTGTCGTCAAATATTGGGTCTGCAAGATTGCGCCAGCGCTTCTTTATGAAGCGATGGAGTGCCTTGGCGGCAATGGCTATATCGAGGAGGGCAATCTCGCGCGTGCTTATCGCGAAGCCCCCGTCAACGCGATTTGGGAAGGTTCCGGCAACGTCATGGCGCTCGATGTGGCGCGGGTACTGTCGCGCGCACCGGCACTGTTTGACGAAGTACTGGACTGGATCAGCGAACAGCTCGGTGTACGTGGGCAGGGCACAATCGATGTGCTTCAGGCCGCATTACAGCTGACTGAAACTGATCAGGGTGTTGCGCGGCTTTTGACTGAACAGCTCGCCTATGCTGCTGCTGCCGCTGAACTTCGTAATCTCGGTGCGGACGATATTGCAGATGCCTTTATCGAAACCAGGCTCGGCGGCCAGTGGCGCACGACTTACGGCATGCTGGATGCGCGTCACAACGCCAACCGGATTCTCGATCAGCTCTATCCGGCATCATAATCGCTGTCGTCTTGATGTGACGATTGAAGCAGGTGCAGGCGATCCAGTGCGCCCTGCAGAATGAATGATGCAGCGGCCGAATCGATGCGTTCGGCCCGCTTGCCGCGTGAGACATCCATGCCAATCAGCACGCGTTCGGCGGCGACGGTTGAAAGTCGTTCGTCCCAGAACACGAATGGCAGATCGGTTAATGGTTGCATGGTACGCACAAAGGCGCGCGTCGCCTGAACGCGCGGTCCGGCTGTCCCATCCATATTCATCGGCAGGCCAATAACGATGACGCCGACTTTGTCAGCTTCCAGCGCTTTCAGAAGCATTTGTGCATCAATTGTGAACTTGCTGCGTTTGATAACAGGACGAGGATTCGCGAAGGAGTAGCCGAGGTCGGAAACTGCAAGGCCAATGGTTTTGGTGCCAAGATCAAGCCCGGCAATGGTCTGGCCGGGTTGCAGGATTTCCAAAACGTCTTCAATTTCAACGACAGCCATTGTTCCTCATAGCTTTCTGATCAGGGCAATTTGATCAGGCGTCATATTGCCTGAAACTTCATTGGCGTAATATCTGTTTTAAAACTGAAAATCGAGCCGCAAGGAGTACTGCAATGAAAATCACCTGGTTGGGCCACGCAGCCTATCGTGTTGAAACGGACAAAGCGGTCATTCTGATCGACCCATTCATCAATGGAAACCCTGGCGCCAAAGGCATCGATTTTAAAGAAGCAACGCAGGGTGTCACGCATATTACGCTGACCCATGGTCATGGCGACCATATTGGCGACACTGTCGAAATTGCCAAAGAGCATGGCGCAACGGTCATCGCAAACCCTGAAATCACTGGCTGGCTCGGTCGCCAGGGCCTTGAAAAATTCAGCATGGGCAATACCGGCGGCACCATTGTTCGCGACGGCTTTAGCGTGACATTTGTTAACGCACTGCATTCTTCAGCGCTGATGACAGAAGACGGCATCACACAATCGATGGGCAATCCGAACGGTCTGGTTTTCCATTTCGAAAATGCGCCGACACTTTATCACATGGGGGACACGGATATTTTCTCCGATATGGCGCTCATCAATGAACTGCATCAGCCTGAAATCGGCATTGTGCCAGTTGGTGATCGCTTCACCATGGGTGGCGCGGTTGCAGCCCTCGCATGCCAGCGCTATTTCAACTTCAAGACGGTATTACCGTGCCATTACGGATCATTCCCATTCATTGAAAAGACCGCCGACAAGTTCGTTGCGGCAATGGCCGATCATAAGGAAACGAGGGTGCTGGTGGCTGAACCGGGCACTGTTCACAGTTTCTAAGTGCAGATGGAAGCGCAAGAAATGTTGCGCTTCCTCAACCGCACCGTTATAGCCGGTAAAAGAACCTTTTCGGGGCAGCTTCATGCTGTCCTAATCAAGCATTTGCGGAGAACAGGATGTCCGTCGATATTTCCACCGTCAAGCGCGTTGCGCATCTCGCGCGCATCGCTGTCAGCGAAGATGAAGCTGAGCGCATGACCGGTGAGCTCAATGCAATTCTGGGCTTTGTCGAGCAGTTGAACGAAGTCGATGTTGACGGTGTTGAGCCGATGACATCGGTTACGCCGATCAAGATGCGCTTGCGTGAAGATGCCGTTACAGACGGCAATATTGCCAATGCCATTGTTGCGAATGCGCCGGTTACGGAAGAAAACTTCTTCGTCGTTCCCAAGGTCGTGGAGTAAGTCTATGGCTATTCGGGTTTCCATCGAGACCCCATTACAGGACGATGTGCGTGATCTGGTCGAAGCCTTGAACGCGCATATGCTCCCGCTATCGCCGCTTGAGTTCCAGTTCAAGATGACAGTCGAGCAAATGGCTGAGCCTGCGACAACGGTTTTCGTGGCTCGCGATGAGGACGGCAAGGCTGTTGGCTGCGGCGCATTGAAAATGCACAATGATGGTGTGGGCGAGTTGAAGCGCATGTTCACCCTCCCGGAAGTCCGCGGAAAACGTGTCGGCTCTGCTCTTGTCGATGCGATTGTCGCGCTGGCAGCAACCAGGGGTGTTTCGCGTCTGGTTCTTGAAACAGGCACTGGCCCCGGCTTTGATGGCGCCTGGCGGCTTTATGAGAATTCAGGTTTTGCGCGCTGCGGTGTGGTTCTGGATTATCCGGACTCCGAATACAGCGCCTTTTTTGAAAAGCGTCTCGTTGAGGCGCACTGACAGGATTTGACGATGAGCGAACTGACCGCACTGACCATTGCCGAAGCGCGCGACAAGCTGAAGGCCAAGGCGATTACCGCGACTGAACTGACGGAAGCCTATATTGCGGCGATCGATTCCGCCAATAAGACGATCAATGCCTATGTTGCCGTAACGCCTGAAAAGGCGCGGGAAATGGCGAAAGCCTCGGATGCGCGCATTGCTGAAGGCAAAGCTGGCGCTCTTGAAGGTATTCCACTTGGCGTGAAAGATCTGTTTGCGACCAAAGGCGTTCATACGCAGGCCTGCTCGCACATTCTTGATGGCTTCAAGCCTGAGTATGAATCAACTGTCACTGCCAATCTCTGGGCAGACGGCGCAGTCATGCTCGGCAAGCTCAATATGGATGAGTTCGCGATGGGCTCATCGAACGAAAACTCCTATTATGGCGCGGTGAAAAATCCGTGGCGCGCTAACGGTTCCGATGTCGATCTGGTGCCAGGTGGTTCGTCCGGTGGTTCAGCAGCAGCTGTTGCCGCGCAGCTTTGCGCGGGCGCAACCGCAACTGACACTGGTGGTTCGATCCGTCAGCCAGCAGCTTTCACGGGCACAGTCGGCATTAAGCCGACCTATGGCCGCGTTTCGCGCTGGGGTGTCGTTGCTTATGCGTCATCGCTCGATCAGGCAGGCCCTATTGCCCGCGATGTGCGCGACGCCGCTATCCTGCTGAAATCCATGGCCTCGCTCGATCTTAAAGACACGACCTCGGTCGATCTGCCAGTGCCGGACTATGAAGCAGTTATTGGCAAGTCACTCAAGGGCATGAAAATCGGCATTCCGAAGGAATATCGCGCCGATGGTATGCCGGAAGAGATTGAAGCACTCTGGCAGAAGGGTGTTCAGTATCTTAAGGATGCTGGTGCGGAAATCGTCGATATTTCGCTGCCGCACACCAAATATGCGCTTGCTGCCTATTACATCGTGGCACCTGCCGAAGCCTCGTCCAACCTCGCACGTTATGATGGCGTGCGTTATGGTCTGCGTGTGCCGGGCAAAGACATTGCCGATTTGTATGAGCAGAGCCGTGCTGCGGGCTTTGGCAAGGAAGTTAAGCGCCGTATTCTGACCGGTACCTATGTTCTGTCGGCAGGCTATTACGATGCCTATTATCTGCGCGCGCAGAAAGTGCGTACGTTGATCAAGAAGGACTTTGAAAATGTCTTCGCGCAAGGTGTGCATGCGATCCTGACGCCAGTAACACCTTCTGCTGCTTTCAGCATTGGGGACAAGGAACTGGCGAACGATCCGGTCAAGATGTACCTCAACGACATCTTCACCATTACGCTAAATATGGCAGGTCTGCCGGGCATTTCGGTTCCAGCTGGTCTGAATGATCAGGGGCTGCCGCTCGGTTTACAGCTTATCGGGCGTCCGTTTGAGGAAGAAACACTGTTCCAGGCTGCCGGCGCTATCGAGCAGGCAGCCGGTCGCTTTACCCCGAAGAAATGGTGGTAAAATCTGAGCTTCTTATTCGCCGGGCCATAACACCCGGCGAAACCGTCTTTATGGCTGAGTTAGCGGTTCGTGCATGGCAAACTGCTGCTCGCCACATTCATCTGACTGATGAAAGTCGGGCTGCACTACAAACCAAATTCCTGCGTGATATCAACGGGAATGCCGATGGCGTTCTGGTGGCTGAGCGGCAAGGTCAGATGTGCGGCTGGGGCGCACGCATACCCAAGTCCAATTATATCTCCGATCTTTGGATCGATCCCGCCTATCACGGTCAGGGGTTGGGCGGCTTGTTGCTCAATGCATTGATGGCGCAGATTCTTCTTGAGGGCTTCGCAGAAGCGGAAATCGGCACCCATGCCGATAATCTTCCGGCAATCGGACTGTATAAGAAAGCTGGCTTCACGATCTACAGGCAGGATGAGGAGTGGTCGGAAAGTTTTGGCCGCCGGGTCGAAAAGGTTCGCATGAAGGCGAGCTTATAAAGTTCCCCAGTAATGCTACTTGGTAAAGCTCCCCGATAGAGCTCCCCGATAACGCTCCATTGTCATTTGCCCATATGCGCCTATCCTCTTGTAAGGAATCGTTTTCAGAGGAGGGGCTTATGTGGATCATGCTTACTGACGTCAGCGGTGAAAGAGTTGCCGTGAATTTCAATCACGTTCTTTCCTATAACGCATATGGGACCGGCACCCGCATTGTAACGCTGAGCACCGACCTGACATTCTTTGTCAAAGAATCCATCGAAGATATTGAAACCAAACTCGGTATTGATATTAAGAGCTGAGCCTGTAAATAAAAACGGCAACCCGTTTTGACGAGTTGCCGTTCTGATATTCACGCATTCCTATCCGATTGAATGCGATCAGATGTCGAGTTCTTCCACGAAGGCTGCACGATCCTGAATGAAGCGAAAGCGGGCTTCGGGCTTGGTACCCATCAGATCGTCGACCGTGGCACGCGTCTCATCAATATAATCTTCATCCACATGTACTCGCAGAAGCGTGCGCTTCTTGGGGTCCATGGTCGTTTCTTTGAGCTGTTCGGCACGCATTTCGCCAAGGCCTTTGAATCGGCCGATCTCAATCTTGCCGCGCCCTGTGAACAGAGTACGGAGCAGTTCGTCCTTATGCGCATCATCACGCGCATAGGCGACCTTGCCGCCCTGGCTCAGACGATAAAGCGGAGGCACTGCGAGATAGAGATGACCGTTACGGACAAGCTCCGGCATCTCCTGATAGAAAAATGTGATCAGAAGCGATGCAATATGCGCGCCATCCACGTCAGCATCCGTCATGATGATGACGCGGTCATAGCGAAGATCATCTTCGCGGTAATTCTTGCGTGTGCCACTACCCAGCGCCTGCACAAGATCGGCAATCTGCTGGTTTGCGGTAAGCTTTTCGCGGCCTGCACTTGCCACGTTCAGAATTTTCCCGCGCAGAGGCAGGATCGCCTGATTGGAACGATTGCGCGCCTGTTTGGCTGAGCCACCGGCCGAGTCACCCTCGACGATGAAAAGTTCCGCACCGGCGGCCGCGTTCTGCGTGCAATCGGCAAGCTTTCCGGGAAGGCGAAGCTTGCGCGTCGCGCTTTTTCGGACGGTTTCCTTTTCCTGACGACGACGCAGACGTTCTTCAGCGCGGTCGACAACCCAGTCGAGCAAGCGCGAAGCTTCCTGCGGAGAGGCTGTAAGCCAGTGATCAAATGGATCACGGATAACATTTTCCACGATACGCTGTGCTTCGACGGTCGCAAGCTTGTCCTTGGTTTGACCGACGAACTCAGGTTCACGAATGAAAACCGACATCATAGCTGCCGCTGAAATCATCACGTCATCTGTGGTGATGATTGAAGCGCGTTTGTTGTTGGTCAGTTCTGCATAGGCCTTCAGACCGCGCGTCAATGCAATACGCAGACCCGCTTCATGCGTGCCGCCGTCGCCGGTTGGAATCGTGTTACAATAGGAATTGACGAAGCCGTCGCCACCATACCAGGACACAGCCCATTCAACCGCTCCGTGACCACCCTGTTTTTCGGTGCGGCCTGCGAAAATCTCACGCGTAACCTGATGCTCCTTGCCAAGCGAAGCAGAAAGATAATCTTTCAAGCCGCCAGGGAAATGGAACACGGCCTTTTCAGGAGTTTCCTTTTTAGGATCAAGAAGAGCCGGATCGCAGCTCCAGCGGATTTCTACGCCGCCGAACAGATAGGCTTTCGAGCGCGCCATGCGATAGAGCCGGTGCGGGTCGAAATGGGCACTTTTTCCAAAAATATCCGGGTCCGGATGGAAGCGAACGCGCGTGCCACGACGGTTATGCACTTCGCCGACATCTTCCAGACCACCTTGTGGAATGCCGCGCGAAAAGCGCTGGCGATAAAGGCGGCGATTGCGTGCGACTTCAACTTCGAGAACATCGGAAAGTGCGTTCACGACCGAAACGCCAACGCCGTGCAGGCCACCGGACGTTTCATAGGCTTTGCCGTCGAACTTGCCGCCTGCGTGCAGCTTGGTCATGATGACTTCAAGCGTGGACTTACCCGGCACCTGTGGGTGCTCTTCCACTGGAATACCGCGACCGTTATCGCTGACGGTTATGAAGCCTTCAGCATCGAGGCTGACTTCAATGAAGTTGGCGTGGCCTGCAACCGCTTCGTCCATCGAGTTGTCGATGACTTCAGCGAAAAGATGATGCAGAGCCTTTTCGTCCGTACCGCCAATATACATGCCGGGGCGCAAACGGACCGGCTCCAAGCCCTCAAGAACGCGAATGGACGACGCATTATAGTCGTCACTTCCCGACGAGGCAGGTGGTGCCTTGGTGGCAACAGGCGCAGGCTTTGGGGCAGATGGCAACGGCGTCGCTGCCGGCTGCGCAACAGGTCGCTGAGCGGGAGCCTTTTCAGACTGACGCTCCTGCACCCGTTCGCGGGCATTGTTGACTACTCTGGAAAAGAGATCGTTATCGTCCATCTTTGTCCGAAAAGCTTTCTGTCTGAATCTACGAGGGCCGCGTCAAGCACGCTTAAGCCGAAAATAGTCTGTCTGCGAATCATATAGATGATGCCACGGGAAATTACGAAAGGCGACTAAAGTTCGCCTTACGTTCTGCTTTCATCGGGCTTTATCAAAGGGTTTTATTCATCTGCCACAGGATTTGCACCAGAAACGTGGCGAAAGTCAAACCGCACGCTTTCCTCAAGCCGATTAAGATGGAAACGCCGGGTCCGTTCGCGTAAGCGCAATGAGTAGCGAGAAAAATGCGAGTGGTGAGATGCAGGGCAGTGCGGCAGTTGGCGTAGAAGCGCATGTGAAGGGCATGGCAATCATGGTGCTCTCGGTATTGCTGCTGCCGCTTATGGATGCCATCGGCAAATGGCTTGCTATGATGGATAATATGCCGCCCGCAACAGTGACCTTTATGCGGTTTTTCATCCAGGCTATGCTGATGTTTCTGATGTTGATTGTCATGGGCGGATTCACGGCTTTACGCACAACGCACCTTACCGGCAATCTGGTTCGCGGTGCGTTGATGGGGTTTGGCGGCACGTGTTTTTTCACCGCCGTCAAATATATGCCTCTGGCTGATGCCATGGCCGTGTTTTTCGCAGAACCTTTGATCCTGACGCTGCTTTCCGCCGTGTTTCTGAAGGAAAAGGTGGGTTGGCGCCGCTTCAGTGCGGTTGGTATCGGGCTGATCGGTACCATGATCGTTATTCAACCGAGCTTTGAGATTTTCGGTGCTGTATCACTGCTGCCTTTGGCGACGGCTGTCACTTTCGCAATCTATCTTATTTTGAACCGCAAATATGGCGCAAAGGAAGGCCCTGTCGTCATGCAGTTCTATGCGGGCATTGGTGGGGCTTTTCTCGCGGGGCTGGCCATGGTGCTTGGTACGGCGATTGGCGTCGAAGATTTGACCTTCTCGCTGCCGCACAGCCTGCAACCATGGCTATTGCTGTTGCTACTTGGCACGATTGGTACCGTCAGTCATTTGCTGGTCGTACAGGCATTCAAACTTGCCCCCGCATCAATGCTTGCACCGTTCCAGTATCTGGAAATCGTCAATGCAGTGCTGGTAGGTCTCATTGTCTTTGGCGATTTTCCGACGCCGTCGAAATGGTTTGGCATCGCGATCATTGTCGGATCTGGATTCTACGTCTTCATGCGTGAGAGACGTGTGAAGACGGCCTGATTTTGCTAGAGCATTTCTCGATTAAGTTGAATCGTTAGAAATGCTCTATCTCTTATTTTTACATAAATTTTTTCGAAAACCGGTTCCCGCTTTTCGGGATGAGCTCTAGTGGATTGAATTTGACGTTTGAATCCCGACTGACACAAAGGCTGTTTCAAACGTCAAATTTAAAAAATCCACTCGATTCATAAGCTTGCTAGTGGTCCTTTTGATTCCGACATTTTCTCAACGCCCTTCATCGAGGGATGCAAATGTCGGAATCAGACCACTAGGTCTGACGAGGACCGAAAACGCTTTCGAAGGCTTTGCCCAGCGCTACATCTACGTCGCCCATTGTTATGGGAAGCCCAAGATCAACCAGACTGGTAACGCCATATTCGGCAATACCACAAGGGACGATGCCATCGAAATGTCCGAGCTCTGGCTCGACATTGATCGCGATGCCGTGGAAGCTGACCCAACGACGCAGACGAATACCGATGGCTGCGATCTTGTCTTCACACATACCGCCATTGGCGAGCAGTGGCTTTTCAGGGCGTACTACCCACACACCAACGCGATCTGCGCGCCGCTCACCTTTGACGTTGAATTGCGCAAGCGTCTCAACGATCCATTGTTCAAGCGCGGTTACGAAGGCGCGCACATCTTCACGGCGTCGTTTGAGGTCGAGCATGATGTAAGCAACGCGTTGGCCGGGACCATGATAGGTGTATTCCCCACCTCGGCCAGTGTTGAATACCGGAAAACGGTCAGGCGTCAGCAAATCTTCCGCATGAGCACTTGTGCCCGCTGTATAAAGCGAAGGGTGCTCGACAAGCCAGACAAGCTCGTTTGCCGTGCCATCCCGAATGGCCTGAACGCGCGCTTCCATGAAGGCGAGCGCCTCTTCATAATCCGTCAACCCATCAGCAATCAGCCATTCGACTGCGGGTGCGTTCGCCGATTGAGGCAGGAAACGCGTTTCACCGGCCGCAGCATCGCGCGCAGAGAAAGATGGTTCGTCGGTGTGAGCCGCAAAGAGAGGAGCAGAGCTATCGTTCATAATCGCAGCATATGGCGCTTTTTCTGAGTCTCTACCAGATGTCAAAATGCCTCTATGCATTGTCGTTGAGCGTCTGGCTTAGAGCGGACGCAACAATTTCAATGGCTTCCGAGTGTAACGAAATTCCCTGCAATCCCAATCCTGATGAATCGGAGGGTATTATTGTCCAGACGCAAACCTACCAAATTACGTCACGAAAATCATGGGAGCTTTTCGGAGCGGGTCCTGATGGGCAATATATACTTCATGGAGTGGGCTATTCATTGTGTATTCATAATAACTATCATAAATAAAATTTGCTGAATTCAATTATGGATCAGCACCGGGGAAAATCCTGAGGGGGTTATTTTGATAAAGACTACATCTATTCTGCTGGCAGCAGGCGTTCTTATTTCTTCTGTTGGTGGTGCCAGTGCCCAGACAGTCGGTGATTGGGTACTTGGAAACTATAAGAATGCGGGATTCTGGTTTCCTGGCATTATCGAAGCGCTCAAAGATGGCAAAGTTACCGTTCGTTACGATGATGGTGATCGCGAAACTGTAAGCATCAGCAAAGTACGTCCATACAATTGGGCAATCGGTACAAAAGTTGAGTGCAACTACAAAGGTGCCGGCGATTGGTACAGCGGTAAAATTTCTTCTTTAGCCGGAGAAAAAATCGGAATTGCTTATGACGATGGCGACAAGGAAACAACGAAGACCGGTCGCTGCCGCTCAAAATAGGTAAATCCGGGTTTGTGAACTTCTGAATTATCCGGTTTATAAAATAACCGCCGTACAGTATTATATGTACGGCGGTTATTTGTCTTATCCGCTTTTGGATTACTGAGAGTCTGAACCGTAACGAACGCAATTCATTTTGGAGTGAGTTCAGGGCACATTCAGGCGATTAACTGCCCGGACTTCATCTTGTGGTCAAAGCCGGGGAATACGTCGGGGGTGATTGGTGCCAGAACATTGATTTTCAGACCTGACGGCGCGAAATCAATGTCGCATCGTGCTTTAAGTTCTTCCGCCAACACGAGTCTTAGCAGGCGCTGCCCGAAACCACGGCGTGACGGGCGCGGAACCGATGGTCCGTTTGTCTCCACCCAGCACATCTGGAATTTCTTTTGGCCCTGATCATCGACAATGTTCCAGTTGAAATCGATACCGCCATATTCGTTGGATAAGGCGCCATATTTTACGGCATTGGTAGCCAGTTCATACAGACCCAGCGAAAGCGACACGGTCACGCGGTCGCTCACGAATAACGAAGGGCCGCTTATGCGAATACGGTTGCCGAAGGTTCTGTTGAAGGGGGCCAACGCCATATTGGATATTTGTGTAATGGTTGCGCCGCCCCAGTCTTCCTGAAGCAACATGTCATGCGCCTGTGCGAGAGCATGAAGGCGTTCATTGAAAAGCTGGCTTGCCTGTTCTGAATTGCTTGCATTGCGCAATGTCTGGTTGGCAATGGATTGTACCATTGCCATAGAGTTCTTGAAGCGGTGGGAGATCTCCCGCGTCACAAGGGCTTTGTCGGCTTCGGTTTGCTTGCGTTCAGTCACATCCAACATGACACCAAGCAATGTCGGATGATCGCCGAGTAGCGCTTTTGCCCGTGTTTCGACCCAAATGGTTTCGCCTGATCTGTTTATGATCCGGTATTCCATGGAATAAGGCTCTCCAGTCGTGAAGGCCTCTTCAGTTTGCTGCAGTACAGCCATTCTGTCTTCCAGAACCACCATGTCGATGATCTGGTCGAAATTGATATTCTCGTGTTCTTTGAATCCAAAAATGCGACGACATTCAGCAGAGCCGGTGACGTTGCCGGTCTTCAGATCGCGGGTCCAATAGCCGATATTTGCAACATCTACGATATAATCGAGCTGGTTCTGACGTCGTTTGGTTTCATTTGAAAGCAAGTCTCGCTCTTGTTGAAGTTCGACAAGACGTTTGAGTTCGAGGGTAACATCAAGCTGAGTTGAGACAAAATGCTGGAGCGCTCCATCGGGGCCTTTGACTGGTGAGATATGCAGTCTGTTCCAGAAGGCTTCGCCTGATTTTTTATAGTTCAACACGTCTATATCGATCGATGTCTGGGCTTTTAAAGCAGTTCTGATCGCAGTCACGTGTTCAGCGCTAGTTCCAGGGCCCTGCAAAAATCTGCAATTTTTACCGATAATTTCATCTGCTGAATGGCCTGTCAGTTGCAGGAAGGCCTTATTTGCATAGACAATTGGATTATCCGACAAACGTGGATCAGTGATAAGCATCGGCGTAGGCGTATGCTCCACCGCAGCCAGAAACGGGTTGGCATCTTTCGACATCAATTCCGAGACGAGATTGTTAGCCGATTCCAATTCAGTTGACACGACACCCCCAACACACACAAGCCGCTACAACTCTTGTTAGAAGATTGTAAAGTTAGCTGATAATGACGGCAATTGCGAATAAAATCATACTTATTCATTGGCATCATCAGACCATTTCCAAACGCGGATAGTTTCGCGTTAATTATGTCCGAGGTCTGCGCGTGTCCGTCTCTTGTCAGACAAATAGGGTGCTATATATTCTTGGCTATCATTCAGCACACGTTCATCTAGCATCGACCATGATGTGTGCAGTTGAACTGGAGAAGAAGATGTTAAACACCTTGAAAAAAATGATGGTCGGCTTAGTCGGCGCAACTTTCATGATCGGTGCAATGGCACCAGTTTCTGCTGCTCCGGTCATGCTCACTGCGCAGGTTGCAGGCAGCGATAATGTTGTCCCGGTCCGAAATGATCGCTGGGATCGCCGCGGTAATGGCAATTGGAATGGCCATCGTCCGGGTCGTCCAGGCTGGAACGGTCACCGCCCAGGTCGTCCGGGCTGGAACGGCAATCATCGTCCGCGCCCGGGTTATTGGAATGGCCATCGTGGCTATAACAATTATCGCAATGGCTATCGTCGTCACAATGACGGTTGGTGGTATCCGCTGGCAGCCTTCGGTGCTGGCGCGATCATTGGCGGCGCTATCGCGCAGCCAGCGCCTCAGCCGGTTTATCGATACAGCAACAACCACGTTCAGTGGTGCTATAATCGGTATAGATCATACCGCGCATCGGACAATACGTTCCAGCCTTACAACGGTCCGCGTCAGCTGTGCTATTCGCCTTACCGTTGATAAACTGAGCCTTAAGAATTACAGCCGCCTCAAAAGGGCGGCTGTTTTTGTTTGGCGGGAAACATTGAAAACGCCCATGCGTTCATCTGTTTAACCACCGCGCTGGTCATATCCTTCAACATCTTCGCCAGTCATTTTGTGGTGCAGATATTGCTTGAGTCGGTTGATCTGGTCTTCGCTCCAGCCATTGATGTCAGCAACCTCGATCCATGCGTCCACATAGTGTTCCGGTGCATAAACATGGCCGTATCCCAGCGGTGTCGTGGTCGCAAAAGCCATGTCCAGCGCAAGTTGCAACATGGTAACCACAGGATACCATCGTAATTGCGGTGAAACATCATGGCCGCGCGGAGCATTCATCCACTCTGGCTGACGGTAGAACGCGTGGCTGTCAAAAAAGACCACCGCATCGCTGGCATATTGCAGATAGACGATACGAAGCGGCCCCCACCGATTGCCGTTGCCGGGCGCTTCTCCATTTTGGTTCATGAAGCGGGCGAAAGCACCATCACGGAAAACGGGCAGCCATTCTGGCGTGTCTGCATTTCTGTCTCGCGTGATCTGTTTCCAGTCGCGACTTGGGAAGGGCGGGCCGCTCCACAATGCTCCGTTTATCGGATCTTCCAGCATTTCAAACAGTGCTACAGATTTTTCGGAATTCATTGCACCCAGACTGAGACCATAGAGATACAGCCGCGGGCGCTGGTTTTTCGGAAGGGTTTTCCAGTAACTGTAAACGGTCGTGAATAGTGCTCGGGAGGCCTCCGCACCGTATTCTGGCTGGAACAGCAGCGAGAGTGGGCTGTTGAGATAGGAATATTGCATCGCGATACTCGCGACATTGCCATCGTGGAGAAATTCGAGGCCATCCATTGCCGCTGGGTCAACCCATCCCGTACCCGTAGGTGTTATGATGACGAGAATTGAGCGATCAAATCCATTCTGCCGCTTGAGTTCATCAAGGGCACGTTCTGCGCGCTGCTTAGGTTCATCGGCTACATTTAATCCCGCATAAACCCGGATAGGATCGACCGCGCTACGCCCTGTAAAAGACGAGATTTCCGCAGCCGTTGGCCCCGAAGATACAAATTCACGACCAGCGCGTCCCAATTCGTCCCATTTCAGGAGAGACACGGCGCTTCCCGTCTTGTAAGCCGCAACCGGTTGCGGGCGGTCCGGTTCGATCAATGCGTCATACTCGCGGAATGAACGATCAAGAACCTCGAAGGTTGACTGGATGAGGAGGCCGTTGGCAATTGTCCAGATCAGGATGACAGTCAGCGCTATGCCGACGACATTAGCCACTCTTCGGGGTACAACACGGTGTATCTTTGCTGAAATATAGCGTCCAAGCCAGATAAGGGCGCGCATCAACAACAGCAGGATCAGAAATGTAACGATAGCCAATCCGCAAACGCTTGCGGGATAGGCACTCGGTACAGGCTCCAGGCCCATTACAGATCGAACTGAGTTCTGCCAGCCTGCTGACAGGTAAAGCGCTGCTATGGCGACTGCCAGACAAATAAGCCCCACGATCAGATTAACACGGCTTCGCAAACGGTCGCCAGGCTCTGGCAATTCGAGGTAGTGCCATATCCAACGCCAAAAAACGCCGAGACCATATCCTGAGCCGAATGCCACCCCGCACAAGATGCCTTGCATCACATAAGTTCGCGGAACGAGGCTTGGCGTCAGAGATGCTGCAAACAGCAGAGTGCCCAATGCCAGCCCTATGCCGGAAAGGGAATGTCTGAAACGAAAAAAGGCTCTGGCTACAAAAGACATGAAAAACCGAAACGTTGGAATGAGTTACGCGAAGAATCCTACATTATCATTTGCACAACAGGAATCGATTTCTGGAATCAATTTGGCGCTTTGTAGCTTTGATTCAGTGTTACGATTCTGCATTTTTGGAAGGATATGGGCCAAATCCCCTGCCAAAAAACTGAATTCGTGCGTCGTGATTTCATCGACAAGCCCAGTCGGCTCGAGGTTTCTGTCAACAGGGGCTGTTTTTTTGAATTTATGTTGGAGAAACTTGATTTTATGGTGTTGACCAATTGGAAAGCCGCCCTTATGTTCCGCCGCACTTCCAGGGACGATTTGTTCCTTAAGGGAGCGCGTAGCTCAGCCGGTAGAGCAACTGACTTTTAATCAGTAGGTCCAGGGTTCGAATCCCTGCGCGCTCACCAAAAATACCCAACGATTTCAATTGTTTGAGTTTGGTGTGGCTTTGTCAGCCATGTGTCGTCGTTTATTGAGAATTATGAGGATTTACGCCAGTTTTCCGGCGCTACCGGGGATTCGGCGGCACACGGTTTGGCACATGACACACGGTTTATGCAGCGTGCTCTGATTCCAAGCTTTCCATCCATTTCTTCAAGCTTGATTTGCGAGCCGCGACAGTGCCGCCAAGTTTGAAGGATGGGATGATTTTATCGTAAACCAGTCGATATACCTGACTGCGTCGCACTCCAAGATGAGCAGCAATGGCGTCGGCACCCATAAGCAGATCGGCTTCATTGTCGTTTTCATGGTGCATGTTGATTCCTCATAATTTCATGTTGCGGGGGAACAAAGATTCCGAGTGGGCGTTATTGTTTCAGTTCCCCAAAACTGAGGAAATTAAGATGACGCCACAAATCGCAATGGCAGTTAACTTCTATTATCTGTCGGAACAGCCAAGCGGCCTTTGGGCCGTCAAGGAAACTGTCAGTCAACAGGCGGTTTCTCTCAATGGGCAACTATGCTGCTCTCTTAAGAAGCGCGATGCTGAAGAGCTGATCGACTTTCTGAACAACCTGGATGCATCGTTGGCGGCGTGACCATCTACTCACCGCCTTTCAGGGCTTGGCGACCGGAAACATCTATGGCGAACACCTCGACGGGGTTCGGGCCGAAATGTGGATGGGTGATTGTCTTGCGAGCGAAGCCACGCCATGGAAGTTCCATACGGCGTTCGGTATCACCTCGCTTCGGATATCCCTTTGTCAGGACGATGCCGCTAAAGCTACGATGTCCAGTTGTTCTGCTTCCGACCACATACAACCTTCCCCTCCAGTAAGCGTTCGCAAGCCGATATTCCTCGGTCTTTGTGCCGTCACGGATTGCGTCGAAATATTCAGCCTTCAAGGCAAGTTGCAGCTTCATTCGCCCTGCTCCCCTAGTGGGCTGGCGTTGATCATGGCTCGCCATGCTGCGTTCGCATTGATGTGCGTGAAAATGCCCAGATTACGGCACCGATCAAAGTAAGCGTCGATCATTTCCTCAGTAGGCTCCTGCAGCGCGGCGAGGATAGTGGAAAGAATGGCATTAGCCGTTACCGTGAAGTTATCCTCCTGCACGAACGCGGCTTCTAGAATGTCCTCGACTTGCTCGATCAGTTCCTTACTCTCCATGGCTGGCCTCCTTTGCGCGCAAGCTGAAAAGTGTAGCAACGGTTCCTATGAAAAGCCCAACAAGCGCGCCGAAACAGAACATCAGAAAAAGAGCTAAACCCACAGGAATGCCAACAGTCATTGTTCACTCTCCTTTGCGCGCAAGAGGGCGATGGACTTGGCGCGACGTTCCGGTGTTTTCGTATGATCACGCGCCCAAAATGTTTCGCACATATCGTCCGTTCTTGTGAAAACCACTTTCGTGCCAGCGGCGTTTGCACGGGCGGATTTATAAAACTTGTCAGGTCTGAAAAGCGCCACCTCGACCAGAACATCAGTCTCGTTATCAGGCCCGTCCAGCTTGGATAGTCTGTCAATGAGGGTCATCACCAATCTCCCCCATCGTTTGGTATGTCGAAAGAAGCGACGACATTCTCGCTGTCCACGCAACCTAAATCGTTCATCACGCGCTCGCCTTTACTGCCAACTCGGAGCACGGCAAGACTGCCGCCTGTACAGAAAACCCACAGGCTTGACGGCCAAATTTGTTCAAGTTCCTTAAGAGTTTTGATTGCTCGGTTCTCTTCGGAGGTCATGGCTTGGCCTCCAAGGTGGCGCGGGCTGCACGTATCGCGCAATCGCTGCGGGGATTGGTAAAGATGATGTCCAACGCCTTTCTCGCCGCCGTGAGTTGGGTTTCGAGGGCTTGCTTTTCGAGCAAAGCTTGCAGCGTGTCACGAGAATGACTGTCCCGAATTAACTCCAACTCCTTAACCCGCGCAGTCAGCGCCGCGTTGTCGGCTCCAAGATCGATTGCAAGTTTCTTCCAATCGTCACGGGATAGTTTTGCATCCTTGATGCTCTCATCCTTCGCCGCAATGATGGCCTCGGCCTGTGTAAGGGTGACGAGTTCGCGAGTTTCATACTTCCCGTAAGCTTTACATTCATCGGCTGTCCAATCAGACGGTAAATTATCCCAATGACCGTTGCGGGGAATTTTGTATTGATAAGCAACCGTCTCCAACCCCTCGACCGGCGCGGCAGGGCGGGTGTTAAGCGACCCAGCAAGTTCTCTAATCATAGCTATTGCGGTAGCCATGTTGTAGTGACCAAAACGCAAGTCATCTGCCAACTTTTCAGCGCGTTCTTTAAGCGTCTGCATCGCTGCCTCCTGTCGGGCGGGTGGCGGCGTCAGGGTTCCATCCAATCCATTTTGCGTTGAAGTGTTTCTCGCCCGCTAGAATACGTGAGCACAGCTTGCAGGTGATGACTTCGCCGGCATCCGCAATGTTCGCGTCATCGTTGGAGTTATCAACGCGACCGCAAAGCGTGGTGCTCGCGACGCCGGTTCCAAAGACTGGCTTGAAAATGTGGTGGTGAGTTACAGTTTTCATCCCGCCACCTCCGGCGAGGCTGGGAGGGGCGGCGCATTGGCTTAAATATACGGTTATATTTACCACCGACTGACCAGTCCCTATTTAGAAGCGTCCAAGTGACAGCATCGTCCTCTAAATATTCGTCTGTAGCCTTGATAATCTCACCATCTTCAAGAGCGCGATAACGGCACCCATCCGCTACAGGCCGGTCAACGCCCATGTCAGCAAACACGCAACCAGATGATGGGATGACCTCGATACTATCGACCCCATCCGCTACAGCATGAGACGCCGCTTGATCGGCTTCATTGTCGGCGCTTTCCCATCCTTCAGACCAGTCTTTTGCCTTGGATGTATCTTCTGTGAATGGGTTGTCATCTTCATCTACCCCAGCCTGTCTCGCTTCGAAGCCAGCTGCAAAAGGATCGTAACCGGGGTTTGTCAGATACCAAGGCTGTTCCGCTACAGGCTGAGACGAGAGAAGGCGGATATAGTGCTGCATGGATTGATGAACGGTCGAGCCGTAACAGCCACATTCGCGACCGTCACAGCACAATTGCCGGTCATACTCGCTGTGAGCGTCGATAACTCCGCAAGCCGCTTCCAGACCTTCCCGAAAGCTTTCATCCAACGCCTGCGCACGCGGGGATGGGGCTAGTGTGGACATGAAAGGTAAAGCAGAGTCCTTCAATTCTATTGGAACAGGATGTTCTCTTCTGCCCTCGAAGTACGATGCAGCTGTCATCACGCTGCCCTCCGCTTGAAAGGACGGCGATTGTCGTTGGCTGGCCTAATACGACGCATACGGATCATCTCGCCCGTTTTGCGCGACACTTCATATGCAATGTCTTTGATCTTTGCTGCAGTCGCCGGGTCGCTCACGCGATACCAACGGGCGATTGAGAAAATCGCTGCGACCGTCGTACCCTGTGCGATGAACTCGGCGGCGGTAAGGATGTGTCTTACAGACATTATTAGTGCTCCTCGTGTGGTGGTGGTGGTAAGCGTGACGACCCGTGGCGTGAAAACGCGCGGATCGTCGATGGTTGGGAATCTTGGGGCTCATCGGCCCCGTCGCTATCTCTTACGATAAATCATGTGACGCCGAGGCCTACTGCGCCAACAGTCACGAAGAAACCGATGACCACAGTCATTTCAACGGCTTCTCGCGCTGCATATCGCACCCAAGGCATGGGTCGGGCGTGCTTCTTTGCGCGGTAGTCAGGTCGGCGCATTGGCTCGTCGCTGCAGGCACGATTCACTTCGGTCTGCGTGTCCGGCTCCATATCTGCGAGCAATTCCAGCAGGGCGCGGTTCATTACGCAGCCTCCTTAACTTCGGAGACTTCGCTGGCGACATTCTCAACGCTGGCACCTGCCTCGCGGAGTTCAGCAAAGAGTAAGCCTTGATTGCTGGTAGCAATCGCGCCGCTTGTCTGGAAAACTTCGTATGTTTCTCCGGGGCAGAGCTTGGCGAGGCGTGTTGCCTCTGCCAGTGCTTGCTCGAACGAGCCGTGTTCATACGGTAGGGAAGTGGCAACGCTAACGCGGCCGGTCTGTTTACCGCGGCGGAATACAAAGAATCCGCCGCCGATAACTTCGTTCCTGCGAGGTGCTGGCGATCTTCTTCTTCTCGGGGTCTTGCTCATGATTTCTACTCCTCGTGTTTGGTGGATTCAGCAGATTAAGCTGGTGAGGCCGTCTTCGTGCTACTGCTAACACATATACGATAAACGTATTTTAGTGTCAATTCAAAAATACGAAAATCGTATATGACACAGATATACGATTATGCGATATATCTGCTATGGAAACGGATATAATAAAATGGTTCGCTGAAGCGCTTGATGCTTGTGGGTTGACGCAAGAGCAAGTTGCAAAAGAGCTCGGATTAAACCGACAGCCTGCGATAAGTGAAATTCTAAAGGGCAAGCGTCAGCTCAAGGCCAATGAAATGGTCATAATGAGTAAGCTGAGCGGAATGCCACTCCCGGATCGCAGCACAAAGATACCTGTGCTTGGATATGTCGGCGCTGGCGCCGAAGTTTATCCAATCGACGATGGCGATCCGCTGTACGATGTAACCATCAGTAGCGCACTCCCGAAAGACACAGTCGGCGCTATTGTTCGCGGCGACAGCATGTATCCCATTTTTGAGGATGGGGATCTGGTGGCCTACTCAGGAATCGAGATGCTACCCGAAGACGCGCTCGGCAAAACTTGCATGGTCGAACTGCAAGATGGTCGCGTCCTCATAAAAACCGTTCGTCGCGGTGTGGTTCCCGGCCTCTACACTTTAACCAGCACAAATGCTCCGGATATAGAAGATGTAGAAATTGTGTGGGCTAGGAAGTTTGTAATGCGGATGCCAAGGGAATTTTGGCGCTCTCTATAATACGATTATCGTCTGAATTCTAAAGGTCGCATTAGCGGCCTTTTTTCTTCCCTTTTTTTACAAATACGAAAAACGTATCAATATTCGTTGACAGAAATACGAATCGCGTATATCTTCCAATCGTCAACCGACACTTAGAAGGTCGGGACACACAAAAGGAGAATGAATTGCATAAAGAGAAGCCGGAGCTTCCGCGACCGGACAGATAGTAAGTCTGCCAAGTACCAAAGCCACCCAAGACGACCGACCAGGCACACGAGGAGAAGATCATGAACATTTCAGTCAGAGCGCTTTTCACCGACAACAACAAATACCCACCGTAGACCAACAGGAGCGCTGGCCTCGCATATGAGGCTGGCGATGTTGCGCGTGGCAAGATGCCAAAACAGTAAGTTGACGATGGAGCTTTGTCTTGGCCAATCATCTTATTTCTATTGATACGGTTGGCCGTGAAATCAAAGCCCGCATTGAGGCTGGTGATAAAGCATTAGATAAAGCCGAGCAGCATTATATTGCTGCCGGTATTCAGCTTGCTGCTGCAAAGCAACGGCTGTCAGAGACCCGTGAAATGCGATGGTCGGCATTCCTTTTCTCGCATGCTCGCCTTAGCGACGAAACCGCCCGCAAGTACATGATGTTGGCAAATGGCGATACTACTCTGGAAGAGATTAGAGAAAAGAATGCCGCTGCCGTTAAGCGGCACAGAGAAAAGAAATCAGCCTCACAACAACAGCTTTCGGAAAAACCCAATTACGTAATTGGAAGTATTCAACAACAAAATCAACGCACTAGCAATTCACTAGGCAGAATTACAAGAATTGTCGAAGCCATTCAAGCAGCCGGTGACGACGTATTATCTCAAATTGAAGCGCTGCTTAACATCACAGAGGAGAATGTGAATGGCTAGAGCATTAGTCAAGTCAGATCCCAAAAGCCTAGAAATAGCAATTTCTGACATTAAGGCTGGAAATCGTCCTGTCAGCATCCCGCTTACGGATCGTCAACCTGAATATACTGATTATCAAGCGCTCGGATTTGTGCTGCTTGAAACGGTATTGCGTCAAATGACGCCGTGGGAAATCAGCTTCGCCGCAAGCATGATAAGCACCAGTCATCCATCTGCCAAGCAGCGCGAGCGCGCAAAAATCATTCTTAAAATTTATCTCGGTCTAGATATTGATGCTGGAACAACGCCATCTTCCGGCGTGGCTAACGATAATGCGCCTGCCACCGCATCCACGCGCCGTAAAAAATCAGCCTAACACCCATTCTGCCTTACCAGCAGAACGTCATATCTGGATGACGACCAAACACGAACAAAAGCCCTACGCCAGATAGTATGGCGAAAACTAAAAAGGCGGAGTTTGTGAGCCGGCACCACCCGCTGCTCGCTCCGCCCCGTAATAACAGGGCACACGAGGAGGAGCTAAGCTCAACCAAACCCTGTTTTCCTTCGCAGGTACCACCCCGCGCAGGACCACAGATGGCTTCACCAAGGCTATTTGTCAACCGACACCAACCACGAGGAGAGCATGAAAGATTATGAAACCATAGAAGAAGTGCATCGTATGCACGAGGCAGGAGCTAACCCGACCGAGATCGGAAATGCGCTTAGCCTACCCAGATCGACGGTAGCTTCAATTTTGCGTCGTCCTATTCCAAAATCTACAGCCGACCGCGTTGTCGTGCGGTGTGTTTCTAACGGTGGTTGGTCCACGGCCAATCACTGTGTGAGTTATATCGCAATGCCGCGCATTCGAGCGTTGGAAGCCGCGAACGATAACTACGAGCAAAACACAAAACAGCCGGGCGAAATCGCAGCCTGAGCAAAGATGGCCTCTGCGCCGATACAGCGGAATGCAGGCCACAGATCAACCTCCTGACAGGAGGAATATCAATGAAATCCCACAACTTGCATGAGCCACACAAGGCGCATCAAACAAAATTTACACGAACTGGCGAGCGGGACACAACAAACCGCAAGCCTTATCGAACAGCCGCTCAGAAGCTTCATGCCCGAGACACTGCTATCGTTAAAGACGGTCGTTACGTGTCAAACGCGCCTGTGTTGTTCAGCAGAACGCAACGGAGGTCAGCATGACTTGTGATTGCGGCGATTGCTGGGATTTTCCCGGCTCAATTGTGACCCACAAACTGACCGGCTGGAAGGGCGTCATAATCGGCGACCGAGACGGTTGTACGTTCCTCACGGTGCGGTTCTGGATATCAGGCACAGGGCTTGGAACGATGGAAGCTTCGCGCTTCGAAGTTGAACCACCAGCCAATGATGGCGACGGCGGTGGCGGCTCTGAAGTCGGAACCGAAGAAGACAATGTCATTCCGGTTGACTTTACCAAGGGGGTGAAGCTGACCGCAAAAACAAAAACAAAGACGAGGGGAGTAGCGTGATGGCCCCATTCAAAGACTACGTCGTTGAAGACGACCGCATCTTGTCCAGCGAAACAGCGCTGGGCCTTGGCGATCGTTTCGTCATGGGGCTCGCAGTTGTCGCAGCCTTAGCAGTGGCCATCGGCTTTTACTCATGGGTGCTATTGTGAACGTCGTAACGCCAGTCGGCAATGGCACCGGCAAGATAGCGCGTTCGCTTGCTCTGACGGGCTTTACGCTAGCGCTTTTGCTGGCCGTGGCAGGGCTCATCTTCTGGAATGCAGTGCTGCCATTCTACGGCGTGCTTTATTTGTGGGGGAACTGATGGAAACCTTCGACAGGATTCATGGCATCTTTCTTATGGTCGTCGGGTGCGGATTCCTCTGGTACGGGCGCACTGACTTAGCAACGTTCATGACCGCTCTTGCTGGCGTGCATTTCGCCAGAATCGCGGCATTCAAATGACCTACCCACGCTTTCCCACAATGGCAACATCCGCGCCGGTCTGGCTGATTGGCTCACTTGTTTTGCTAGCCATGATGATCGCCATCCAACTTACCCACTGACCACCGACCAAAACCACACGAGGAGTTATTTATGGCTATCAGCCTATCAAGCCTCAAGTCTACGAAGAGAAACGACCCGCCAGTCATGCTTTTGTATGGCGTCGACGGCATCGGCAAGACCAGCCTTGCCGCTGAGTTTCCTGATCCAATCTATCTTGCAACAGAAGGCGAGCGACCGCCGTCTGATGTTGAAATGGCAACGCCAGGCACGATTGAAAGCTTTGAAGATCTGCTGAATATCATTGGCGAGCTGCTCACGGAAGAACATGATCGGCGCACCGTCATCCTCGATAGCGCCGACGGCTTAGAACCGCTTGTCTGGGCTGCGACCTGTGCCCGTCTTGGCATCACCAGCATTGAGGAAGCCGGGTTCGGTAAAGGCTACGTGGAGGCCGATACCGAATGGAATGAACTGATGTCGGCTTTATCCGCCGTGGCGCAGGCTGGCATTTATGTGGTCATCCTTGCGCACCCTGAAATCGTGCGCTTCGACAGCCCTACAACCGATCCATATTCACGATACCAGCCTAAGTTGCATAAGCGAGCAAATGCACTGGTTCGTGAAAAGTCTGACGTCGTCGCATTCATGAACTACCGCGTTTCCATCAAGGAAAAGGAAGTTGCGCGCCAGACAAAGGTCGCACATGCTGAGGGCGGCAAAGAACGCCAGATCCATCTGAATGAAGGTGCAGGCTTCAATGCCAAGAACCGCTATTCAATGCCTGATGCTGTTCCATACCGCAAAGGGCAGGGTTTTACTGAACTGGCGAAGTACTGGCCGGTTGCGAATGACAATGCGGCGCAAAGGGACGCCGCATAATGGAAAAAGCACTGGCAGGACTGGTTACCGTTGCCGCCATCCTTTTCTTTGCACCACTGATCGGCGTTCTCTTCGGCGCGTTCTCGGGATGGGTTGTCGGCTTCTTCTTCACTGAAACTGTGCAGTCATTCCTCACCGCTTTAGGCGTCAATGCCGGTCACTTGTCACTTTGGCAGATCGGCGCTGCGCTTGGCTTCATCGGTGGGTTCTTTCGACCAACCGTGTTCCGCGCAAAACCTTAATCGGCGCATTCATTCTGCGCATTCAAATACCACACCACCAACACGAGGAACTAATACATGGCGAGACTTGGAACGGCGTTTGACGCCACCCAACACGACACGACGCAGTCGGATTATTCCGAACTGCCGAATGGCACATATAAGATGGAGATCGAAGCGGCTGATGTTACTCCGACATCGACCGGCAGCGGCACCGTTTTGAAAACCACAATGAAGGTGCTTGAACCGGCAGATTATGCCGAGCGTAAGATGTTCAGTAACTACAACATTGAGAACAAGAATCCGACCGCGCAGGAGATCGGCCAAAAGCAATTTGCCAGCCTTTGCCGCGCGATTGAAGTGTCGGCGGTCGAAGATACTGACGACCTGCTTTTCAAGTCGTTCACCGTTCGTGTGGCTCTCGGTAAGCCTTCAAAAGACGGCCAGTACCCCGCGCGCGCTGAGATCAAGAAATACTTCTTCCCAGACGAAAACAACGTGCCAGAAGCGTCAATTGACGTTCAGCAACCTACTTCGCGTCCGGTAGCTGCAAATGACAATAGGGCAGCGGCTGCAAACGATAACAAGCCAGCGCAGGCTGCAAAAGCTGCGGGCAGCCGTCCTTGGTCTAAGGGCTGATCTATAACTGGCTACCGGTGCTTTCGCGCCGGTGGCCAACCGAACCGAACACGAGGAGTTTTGTATGGCTTATGTATCCGAGCGCAGACAGATCGATGGTGCGCTTCCAATACGCTTTGACGGCGCCTTCGTTGCTGGCGGCGCAGTAACGAGCGTATTTACAGGCGCTGAAATCAATGACGTTGATCTCTATTTCAAATCTCGCCGCGCATTCGAGCGAGCTGTTTATGATGCATATGAGGAAGGCTTATGGTGCGTTGCAGCCAGTAAGCGCGCGGTGACGTTCACCGATCAGAGCAACAATATTGCTCAGCTGATGTATTTTGACTTCTTCCCAAGTGCCCAGTCTATTTTTGACGCCTTTGATTTTACCGTTTGCATGGGCGCGGTGGATCTGGACGCGGGCGCCAATAGCCCCGACTCCGGATTTGCCTTTCATCCTGACTTTCTGAAGCACAACAGCCAGCGCTTTCTGAAATTCAATGCTGGTACACGTTATCCACTCGCGTCAGCTACCCGCGTCCTGAAATACCAACAGCGCGGCTACACCATTGGGAAAGGCGACATCATGAAAGTTGCCTTGGCCGTTCGCGGCGTGAAGATCGAAACTTGGGAAGACCTCAAGGACCAGATCGGCGGCGCTTACGGTGACAAGGTTGTACTTGGAAACGAGGACAAACCTTTCACCATTGAAGCGGCTATCGAGGCGCTGACTGTTGAGGATGCCGAAAGTGAACCATGGGTGCAACCGGTCAACGATAATATGCCGGGTAATGCCGAAGCGCTTCTGGAACACCTTGCCGATCTCAATGGCATCGAATTTGTTCCGCCTGAACTTGATGAAGACGGCTGGCCTCTAGCGGCCTAAACCAACCACGGCGCGGTCACCAGCCGCGCCTAACACCACCAACACGAGGAGAAACCCATGCGGGTAACGCTTGATCGAGCACAGCTTGCGCACGCCTTGTCGACCGTGACAAAGGCAGTTGAGGCCAGAACGACAATTCCAATTCTTGGCAACGTGCTTTTGTCCGCGGACAATGGACAGTTGAGCATCACCGGTACAAATCTTGATCTGGAAATCAGCACCAGCTTGCCGGTTCTGGACAGCCAGGACGGCACTGTAACTGTTGCAGGCAAGCTGCTTCTGGATATTGCCAAGAAGGCAACGGGCGACGTTATGCTGGAAGCCGATGGCGATCATCTGGTCATCAAATCTGGAAAGAGCCGTTTCAAGCTGGATACGCTACCAGCGGCTGACTTCCCGTCCTTCAATCGCGGAAGCTTCGATACCACGATCGAGTTCGATCTGGCATCGCTCGTGCAGACTGTCCAGTTTGCAGTAAGCACCGACGAGACCCGCTTTTATTTGAACGGCGTCTTTCTGGAAGCAAAGGACGGCCATATCGTTGCCACGGCGACAGATGGTCATCGCCTAGCGTCGACACGTATCGAGCAGGAAGCATCGTTTGCGTCGGTCATTCTGCCCAACAAACTGCTGTCATTGCTACCGACCGGCGTTGTGTCGGTGTCGCTGTCGTCAAACAAGATCATGGTCGAAAGCGGTTCTACTGTAATCGTGTCGAAACTCGTCGACGGCACATATCCGGATTACGAGCGGGTTATTCCAAAGCCATCAGAGCGTGTCGCTACGCTGTCGGCTAAAGCACTGCGCGAAGCCGTCGGCCGCACATCAGTTATCGCCAATGAACGGGGCAGGGGCGTGCGCTTCTCGTTTGCATCTGATGCCCTGACGCTGAATGTGGCCAACCCAGATCGCGGTGATGCGACTGAGGAGATGGAAGTTTCATTTAGCGCAGAGCCGCTGACGATTGGATTCAACGGTCAGTATGTCAACGATCTCATGGCGGCATTTGGCGCTGATGAAGTCACGATGTCGATGGCCGACTCCGGTTCGCCAGCATTGGTAACATGCGCAAGCAGGCCGGGATATAGGTGCGTAATTATGCCGATGCGGGTGTAGGACCATGAAAAGCGTCTTCGCGATATTCAAGCAGGTCTCACCCGAAACATATCGGCCATTTCGGATCATCGAAACCTACGTGACCTCGGAGGGGATGCGTTCGCGCATCTGCTCTGGCGCGTTCTCCACGTTCGATGCCGCTCAAGGTTGGGTTTCTCAGCTGGAAACTGGTTCGGCTTAATGGCACCACTCCCCATACCACAATCAACAACTGTCGGCGCGATCTACGCTGCTTACGAAGCCCAGGCGAAATCCTGGGACTCGTGGGGCATCAGCGTGGGCGAGGCAGGCACGGAATGCGACAGGGCGCTTTGGTATGGCTTCCGCTGGGCATCTGCTCACGAAGTCCATAGTGGCCGGCAGCTGCGCTTGTTTGAAACGGGTAACATCGAGGAAGACCGGCTCGTCGCTGACCTCGAGAGCATCGGGGTCGATGTATACGGGCAGCAAGACAAAATCCGGCTGGTGTCAGGCTTCGTGCGTGGCAAGTGCGATGGCAAGGCAATGAATGTGCCGGAGGCGTCGAAGACAGAGCACTTGCTGGAGTTTAAATCGAGCAACGCCAAGGGGTTCGCGCTGATTGTTAAGGATGGCTGTCAGAAAGCAAAGCCACTTCATTATGCGCAGTGCCAGCTTGGAATGCATGCCTTCGGTTTGAGCCGGTGTCTATATCTCGTGTTGTGCAAGGACAGCGACAGTCTCTATTCAGAGCGCATCGAATACGATCTGGAATTCTGCTTACGGCTCGTTGCGCGGTGCGAACGCATCGTGTTTTCGGATATGCCGCCGAGCAGAATTAGCGAAAACCCGGAGTTTTTTGGCTGCATGTTCTGCAAGCATAAGGCGGTTTGTCATCATGATGCGCAGCCGCGTGTGAACTGCCGAACATGCCTCCATGCTCAGCCAGAAAGCGGCGGTGATTGCCATATCTCATGCGCACGATGGGCAAAGCCTTTGTCGATCGATGAACAACGCGACGGCTGCCCGGCGCATTTGTACCTACCAGGCATGGTGAATGGTGAGCAGATCGATGTCGACGAGGATGCAGAAACGATCACTTATCGAATGAAGAGCGGTGAGGTTTGGGTGGATGGCGCTAAGGGTTAGGACCAGTATTGGGAGAGGCGAGATCGTTCTTCTTCTACCAACCGGGTCACTTTAAGCGCACCGTCAAGGCATTTTAAGAACATGGCACGGGCGGAAAATAGACTTTCACGACACTCTTTTTCCAAAATTTCCACACTTTCATCAAGTTGCAGTACGGTTTTAAAGTAATGTCTATTAAGCAGAAAAGGGTTTCTACCATTAACAGACAACGGATCGGTTAATTTGAGTAATCTTATCTCCTTTATGGTTTGAATCTCTATTTTATTATCGATGTGTTTCTTCATAAACTCCAGAGATCGTGATGATTGATGCTTAATGGCGGTCATTTCCAATGGCAGATCTGGATCAATTAGGGGAGAAGTATAAGAATTTATTGTATCAATCCGCCGATCGATAAAATCACCAAATGCGCGCAAGTACCCAATGGAAATATTCTCATCTTCTACATATAGGTTTTGGATGGTTTCGGACAGTTTTTCATATGCTCGAAGTACATCTAACTCTTTTTGTACGCTTCGCTTGATAGTCGCCACATGCTGCCTGCGATTAGCATCCAATTGTTGCTTAGCAACGACCACAGCAACCAGAACCGGGATGCCTGCAAGGATCGTTCCGTAGTCTGCCATCAGTTTTAGAAACGCATCGCCAAAACTCTGATGTCGAGTATAGAGCGCGCCAAAAACCATCGCGCAAACGCCGACATAAACAGCTGTCGCCACATACAAAATCGATGAAGAAAACTGCTCGTTTTCTTTTTCTACGTTCTCTTTATCAGACAAGGTAACGCCCCCAACATGCTAACCTTACGAAACTACCAGTCAGAAGCAATAGACGCCGTTTTCGACTATTGGCAAGAGGAGGCAGGCAATCCGCTTGTTGATCTTGCGACAGGCACCGGCAAGTCGATGGTTATGGCGTCTCTTATCCAGCGCCTGGTTGAAGGCTGGCCAGATATGCGCGTGATGGTCATTACTCATGTGGCGGAGCTGATTCAGCAGAATTATCTTGAGTTGCTCGGCATCTGGCCGTTTGCACCGGCAGGCATCTATTCTGCTGGCCTTGGTCGTCGAGATGCGCGCAGTCAGATCGTGTTCGCGGGCATTCAAACGGTGCACAATAAGACCGCGCAGATAGGGCACATCGACGTCCTTATGGTCGATGAGTGCCATACAATTCCCGTGAACAGCAACACGATGTATCGAAAGTTCATTGATGCGCTGCTTGAGATCAATCCAGATATGAAGATTCTCGGCTTGACCGCAACGCCTTATCGTCTGGATAGCGGTCGCCTTGATGAAGGTGAGGATCGGTTGTTTGACCGTGTCGTTCATACCTATGGCGTTGCTGATGGAATCCGCGACGGCTTCCTTGCTCCTCTCACGAGCAAGCCTACCGCCACGGAATATGACGTGAAAGGCGTGGGTCGTCTCGGCGGTGACTACAAGCAGGGTGCGCTTGAAGCGGCGATTAATAAAGCCGACCTTAACGAGGCGGTCGTGTCTGAGATCGTTGCAAAAGGTGCAGATCGTCGTTCATGGCTTTGCTTCTGTGCCGGCGTCAAAGCCGCTCTGGACGTGCGCGACGTGATAAGATCGCGGGGCATTACGTGCGAGGCAGTGACAGGCGATACGCCAAAAGAAGAACGCCGTCGCATTCTTGAGGACTTCAAAGCCTACCGTATCCAGTGCGTGACAAACAATTCAGTTCTTACTACAGGATTTAATCATAAGGGCGTTGATTTAATTGCATTTTGCCGACCAACTTTGTCCTTAAGCTTGTATGTACAAATGGCCGGTCGAGGCACTCGTCCACTCTATAAGGCCGGTGCGCCGCTGGATACGGTTGAGCAACGCTTAGATGCTATTGCTGCTGGACCGAAGCGGAATTGCCTTGTGCTGGACTTCGCCAAGCTTGTCGATCGGCATGGGCCAGTTGATATGGTTGAGCCTAAAGCCCCGAGCGCCGGCACTGGCGATCCGCCAATCAAGATCTGCCCTCAAGAGCCTGATGCTTTCGGGATTACAGGTTGCGGCGAGAAAGTGCATATCTCTCTGATGAAATGCCCATGCTGCGGCTATGACTTTCCTCCGAATGAGGAAGAGAAATTAACCCGACAGGCTGCGGACGTACCGATTGTCAGCACGGCAGAAGCCGAATGGCGCAAGGTGACAGGCAGGACGTTCCATTTCCACGAAGGCAAGGGCGACAAGCCCCCGTCTGTCAAATGCAGCTACATCGCAGGCTATACGCAGATTAATGAATGGCTGTGTCCGCAGCATACCGGATTTGCGCAAAGTAAGGCGCATCGATGGTGGACGCAACATGGAGGCCAGCGGCCGTTTCCAAAGACGGTTTTGGAATGGCTTGAACGCCAGCGTGAACTGCTCACTACTGACGAAATCAGCGTCGTGCCAAACGGTAAATATTGGAATGTGAAAGACGTGCGGGCAGGCCTGATGCTCGGAGCGGATGCCGACAACGACAATGTGCCGGAGCCTGTGAACGACAATGTTTCTATCGGACTTTCGGAGCTGCTCGACGACGAGATTCCGTTCTAAAAAAAGAGCGGCCCGAAAGCCGCTCCTCACTAACTCAGAAAGGGGCTGATTACTTCGCCCAACGACCTTCATACTTGAACTCAGGAGCCTTTTCGAGCGCCTCCTTGGTCGTGTCCATCTTCGCTGACCACTTCTTATCGTTCTCTGAATAGAGAATTTCGACATTCTGCGGTGCGACAGTTACATACTTTTCACCGACGCCGAGGAAGCCACCGACTGAAACGATATAACCTGTAAGATTGCCTTCAGAGATCACGAGATCCTGAATTTTGCCGATGGTTTCATCTTTCGAGTTTACGATATCAAGATTGATGATGTTGTTCGTAAGAACGTCAGTTGGCTTCGCTGTCACAAAGACTTCTGTTTCCGTTGTTGTAGCCGTTTGAGCGTTTGCAAAAGAAGCGAGTGCAACAGTAGCGACAGCAGCTAACAGAATACGACGCATTTAAATTCTCCTAATAAAATCTTGACATTAACGTCGGTGGAGAAATGCGAATGGGTGCATATTGGTTCCAAAAATAAATTTGAATTTTTACGGATGAAGGCTTGCACCGAGTGGCGACGCCACCACAATGAGCATTACCGGCCTCACCAGCTAACCACACGAGGAGTATGAAATGACGGATGTTACCTTCGATCCATATACCATTGCTGCCGTGGCAGAGATGGGCCACAACAACCCGCCAACCTCTGCATATGAAGCGATCAGACAGGAAATCGAAGACCTGTTCGATGAATCTAAGAATTTCGCGGACGGCGAAGCGATTGACAGTGCTGCATTAGCCGAAGCCGTTACCGAACTGCACGACAAGCTGCATGACGCTGGCAAGCGTGCTGACGAGGTTCGCAAGGACGAAGCTAAGCCGCACGACGATGCCAAGGCTGAAATTCAGACGCGCTACAACAAGTTGATCGGAAACACTAAGACGTCAGGAAAAGGCAAAGTCGTGCTCGGCAAGGAAGTGCTCCAAGGGCTGCTGACCCCATGGCGCAATAAGGTTGCCGCCGAAAAGGAAGCTGCGGCACGTGCAGCGCGTGAGGAAGCCGACCGCGTAATCCGCGAGGCACAGGAAGCCATGCAGGCGAGCGCTGGCAATCTGGAAGCACGCGAACAGGCCGAGGAACTGGTCAAGGAGGCGAAACAAGCCGACCGTTGGGCCAAGCGCGAAGATAAAGCCGCTACTACTGGCACTGGTCTGCGTTCGGTCTGGCACGCTGATATGATTGACGAAGGCATAGCTTTGGATTGGGCATATGGCAGAGCACCCGAGCGTTTCAAAGCTGTCGTGCAGGCAATGGCCGAGGAAACAGTGCGCGCTGGTATGCGTCAGGTGCCTGGTTTCAAGGTGCGTGAGGAAAGGGTGGCTAGGTGATGGGTAAGGAAGCAAGGATTAGCGTGAGGGTTGTATAGCCAACGAGGTAATAGGAAAGAACTTATAGAAGTTTCCAAGATGTTTCTTCTGCAGATCGTGTTTCTCGCAGGCTCTCTCGACGGATTCTTGATCAAAGTTGAATGAAGAAAGAACGAGTCGAGGTTTAAACTCAGGATTCCCGCCAGCTTCCTTTCCGATTTGGCTAAACATCTGAAACAAACAAGTAGCATATCCAATTTGATACTGACGATTTAATCTGAAGTAATCGTTGTTGGTTGTGCAACGTCGATTGAAATTTTCTGTGTGCCATTTTACGCGCAGAAAATGCTGCGCAAGCTGCGGGCTTATATAATTTAAATCCCTCAACAACGATGGTTCTGGAGTAGGAATAGGAACAGGAGCCGCTCGTGCAGAATCCCTCGTTATTTGCCGACGATAGTCACTGACCATCGTTCCGATCGTGTAGAATCCATCAAGTGCATTGTCTATACGCCCGCGCTCGCGAGTTTCTCTGAGATGTCTTATTTGTTCTCGTCCCGAAAAAATAACAAATGCACCGCCTGCGACTGCAGCCAATCCCGCGAGTAGTTGTTGGTAAGGGTTCACCCACTTCAACAGGATAATCCATCTCACCCACTCAAGGAATTCAGAGAAACAAGCGCCACTCAGAAACATTCCGCATGTGCTCTCATAGTGCCACGCAACAAATGCCAGCAGCGCCCACGTAGATGCAATGCCAATCGCCCAAGATTTCCACTTTTCCATAGGGCCCCACGCCAAAGAAGAATCGATAAACACTTATAGCAACCACCCCGCCATCCACCAACTGGCGGGTTGCCACACACGAGGAGAGAATGAATGCAGGAAGAGCTACCCAGCGGGCCTTTTGGCTGCGTCCTTGCGGACCCGCCATGGTCTTTCAGAACGTACGGAAAAAAAGACGTTGCGCCGGCACGAGGCCGTCAGCCTTACGGTGTAATGTCACTTGACGATATCAAAGCGCTGCGTGTCGAACAGGTATGCGCTCGCGACTGTTTGTTGTTTATGTGGACGGTTTCGCACCTGCAGGCCGCTGCAATCGATGTGGCTGCCGCGTGGGGATTCAAACCTGTCAGTGTTGCTTTTGTCTGGGACAAAGGCCGCATGGGCATGGGTTACTGGACACGGCAGGAAGTAGAAATCTGTCACTTGTTCAAGCGGGGCAAGCCTCGCCGTCTATCGAAGGGCGTGCGCTCCCTTATCAAGGCTCCGCGCCGCGAGCATTCCCGCAAGCCCGATGAGCAATACGGACGCATCGAGAAGCTGGTCGACGGTCCTTATCTCGAGCTCTTCGCTCGTCAAGCGTGGCCGGGTTGGTCTTCATGGGGCAACGAGTCTGAGAAGTATGTGGCTGCCAATGATAACCAAGATTTGCTGGGGAGGGTGGCTTAATGGCGAAACTCACGAAGGCTCAAGCAAAGGCGCACTCTCAAGCAGTTGCCATCCTTCAGCAAGAACGGTTGTCGGAAGATGATAAGGAATTCGTATATCGCAACTGGAACGAGGGCGCGAACCACGTAAACGGCGCAGCAGGTGCTTTCTTCACCCCATTCGATATGGCTTTTGATTTTGCGATAGATGCTGGCGGCGGTCGCATTATTGACCTGTGTGCTGGGATTGGAATGCTATCTTACGCAATTTGGCAGCGTAGCAGTTTCAACGATAATAGGCCGCAAATTACCTGTGTAGAGCGTAATGCCGAGTATCTTGAGGTCGGGAAAAAGTTGCTGCCAGAAGCAGAATGGATTCACGCTGACGTATTTGACGTTCTCGATATGGGACTGAGGCACTTCGACACTGCGATTAGCAACCCTCCGTTCGGAAACATCAAGCGGACCAGAAACTCTCCGAGATACAGCGGCAAGGATTTCGAATTCCACGTAATTGATATTGCGTCCCACCTAGCAGACTACGGCACGTTCATCGTCCCCCAAATGTCGGCAGGCTTCAATTATTCCGGACGGAATAGCTATGAACGTCAGACCAGTGGCAAAGCCGTTAAGTTCCAGGAGTTGACCGGTCTGCATTTCGATACAGGCTGCGGCGTCGATACTGCTTATTTCATCGATAAGTGGAAAGGCGTCTCTCCAATGTGCGAGATCGTTTGCGTTGAATTTACAGATGCGCCCGTCGTTGCCCAGAAAGTGCAACCGAACCCAGCAAACGACAATGTCCAAAAACCAGTGCAACACAGCCTTTTCGGTGACGCAGCATGACCCATCCGGACCAATGCCACGTCTGCCTCCGACATGCTGTCGGTCTCGGTGTGCAGGAGCACAAAGAACCGATCCGTTGGTTATGTAAGGAATGCGCAGACATTGCTGAGCACATCGTGCACCGCCGCCGCTTGGACCCTTACGAACTGCGCGCCCTTGATACGGGTGTTGAAGCTGTTGGGGCTTTCCTTGGCACTATAGGCAAAACCGACCTTGCTGAATGCGACGAACTCGAAGCGCGCATGCTGGTGAAGGCCGCGTGGGAAGGCTGCGGGCGAGGAATGCTGGAAGCTCTTAAAGCAGCTCCTTTTTAGGAAAGGCGCCATTATAATGAAAAACGAGAACGACAATAACGCACTGCGCTTTTTGTCCGTGTGTAGCGGGATTGAAGCAGCTTCGGTTGCGTGGAATCCACTCGGATGGAAGGCAGTTGCTTTTAGCGAGATTGAGAAATTCCCTTCAGCTGTGCTGGCGCATCATTATCCGGATGTACCGAATCTTGGAGATTTCACCAAGATCGATACGTCCGCACTCGGACGCGTCGATATCCTCTGCGGTGGCACGCCATGTCAGGCGTTTTCCATCGCGGGAGCGCGCAGGTCGCTTGACGATGCACGCGGTAACTTAACCCTAGCCTTTGTGGAGCTTGCACATGAGCTTGCAGCAGGAAATGGACTTCGCAACGTCGTCTGGGAAAACGTTCCCGGCGTTCTCTCGACAAAAGACAACGCCTTCGGATGTTTCCTGGCAGGACTTGTCGGAGCAGATGATCCCTTGCAGTCGCCAGACGGGCCTAAATGGCCAAACTCAGGTATGGTTGCCGGGCCGCGGGCACGGGCCGCTTGGCGGATTCTCGACGCTCAATATTTCGGATTGGCCCAACGACGCAAGCGTGTCGTCGTTATCGCAGATTTTGGAAACGGCGCAGATCCCGCAGCGGTTTTATTTGAGCGCAAGAGCTTGTCAGGGAATACTCCGCCGAGCCGAGAAACGGGGAAAGACATTGCCCCAACAATTAGCGCACGCCCTACAGGCGGTGGCGGACTTGGAACAGACTTCGATTTAGATGGTGGGTTGATTTCATCAACAGGCAGTGTGGCACACTGCCTGAATGCTGGTGGCATGGGGCGACAGGACTATGAAACTGAGACGATGATTGCCTTCGCTCAGAATACTCGCGACGAAGTGCGCATCGTAAATGGTGATGGTTTAATAGCTGGTGCACTCGCGGCCGAACCGGGAATGAATCAGCAAACCTATCTAGCTTTCGACTGCAAGGCATCAGGGCGAAGTGGTTTCGGGGTTGGCGAAATTAGCCCAACGTTGAGGGCCATGAATAGTGTTGATGGCAATCAGAATGCGGGTGGTCAGGTGGCTGTTTGCGCACCTGTCGCTTGGTCCAGCATGCCACAGAACAGCGGCAAGGATTACAAGGCGCTTCAGGTCGACGTCGCGCAGCCTTTGATGGCTGGTGGACCTGTAGGCGGCAATCAGGGTGGCGACTACATCCAGCAGCAATGGGCCGTCCGCCGTCTTACACCTACCGAGTGCGAGCGCCTGCAAGGTTTCCCTGACGAATACACCAATATCCCTTGGCGCAACAAACCTAATAGCCCTGACGGTCCGCGCTACAAGGCTCTGGGTAATAGCTGGGCAGTGCCGAAGTTCCGTTGGATTGGCGAAAGGATTGCTCGCCTGATGCCGATGTCACCAGCCAATGACAATCATTGCACAGAGCCAGAACGCCTCTGCGCATAAAGCCGGTTCAGTAAATCTATCATGTCATCGGCCTCCTGAATATCGAGGTCAGTGACATAGGTGTCATTTACCATAGCCACAAGGCCAGTGAAAATATCAATCACAGACCAAGTGCCGTCTGGCATCTGCTTCATATCATAGCGGGTTTCAGCCATGGACGCGCTCCAAGGATTATTCATGCAGAATAACATCATTCAGCGCGTTGCAGAAGATCAACCGCAGCTTAAGGCAATTGTCCGCTTCCACCTTCGTGCTGCCGTTCCATGAATGTCCGGGTAATTTGCACCAGGCATTCATTCGCCTCTGTCTCGGTGAGCCCTGTCTGAAGCTTACCTTTGAACTCGGCAGGTTCATTTTTGTATGACTCAATAACAGACCAAGTTCCGTCCTGTTCATGGCGAACCTTATAGCCATTCTCAATCATAGTTTCCTCCTTCAGGAGTTCACATGCAGAATATTTCCAGTCGGCAGTTCTCAGAAGACCCAATGCTCGACGTCGCGTTGTCCTATCAGGCACGCAACTGGCCGGTCTTTCCGTGCCGTTACCGCGATGAAGAAATCATTGACCAGCACACCGGCGAAATCGAAATCCTCGCTACTAAAACGCCGCTGACCAGCAACGGGTTCCGTGGCGCGACGCTGAATGAGCGCATCGTCCGTGAATACTGGCGCCGCAACCCTTCCGCAATGATTGGCGTGCCAACAGGTGCGCCTATAGGTGCATGGGTGTTGGACATTGATCCGAAACACGGCGGCGACGAAACGCTTGCCTTCCTTGAGCAGCAATACGACTCGCTCCCAACAACGCTAACAGCAGAAACGACGAGCGGCGGCCGTCACTATTTCTTTCGTCATCGTCAGGGCGTTCGCAATCGCGGCGCGCTTGGTTCCGGGGTCGATGTACGCGGTGACGGCGGTTATGTCATTGCGGCCGGGAGCGTGCCGGAAGTTGGCCTGCCTTATCGCTGGATATCGGAACAAGAGCCGGTCGACGCGCCAGACTGGTTGCTGGATCTCGTGCTGCCACGCTCGTACGAAAGCACATACACCGCAGCACCGTCTGTTAGCGGCACGATCAATGACTGCTATGTCGAGCGTGCAGTTCAGTCTGAGCTGGACGATCTTGCACTTGAGCCGATGGGTAACCGCAACAATCGACTGAACGACGCCGCGTTTCGTTTGGGCACATTTGTCGGAGCTGGCGCTCTGGCTGAATCCGAAGCTCGTGCGCTGTTGCAGGACGTGGCCAGAGGCTGGGGCCGAGACTGGCCGCGCTGCGTTAAGACAATCGACAACGGCCTTGCTGCCGGCGCACGTAGTCCTCGAACAGTGCCACAGAACGACAATGACAACACGCGACTGGTCGATATCAGCCGTATGATTGCCAATGGATTGGCTAAGGCAGAAGCGCGCTCCGAAAGCGAAGAAGTGCCCCAAGAGGCCGACCTCCATTCATCTATAATCAAACCAGTACAACTTATTGAAAAAGTGCGAGCAATCATTGCGACTCCGTTCGTCTGGAAAGACCCGTCTACGCTGCCAAGGCGCGAATTTGCGTTCGGTAAGCACTTCATTCGCAAGTACGTTTCAGTGACGGTCGCGCCAGGAGGTCTTGGTAAAACGGCCAACAGCATCATCGAAGCACTGGCCATGGCATCAGGCAAAGCACTCAACGGCACAAAGCCGCCGAAGCGTCTGAAGGTGTGGCTGTTCAATGCCGAAGATCCGCGCGATGAGCTTGAGCGCCGCATCATGGCAGCGTGCATTCATTTCAATCTGAAGCCAGCTGACATTGATGGGCATCTGTTTCTCGACACCGGTCGCGAGCAGGAACTGGTCATTGCGATCGATGACAAGAAGGGCGTGCGTATTCAGGAGCCAGTCGTTGAAGCTGTTGTTGAAACGATCTCTGAGTTAGGCATAGACGTGATGATCGTGGATCCGTTCGTGTCGACGCACCAGGTCAATGAAAACGACAACGGCGCAATCGACAAGGTGGCCAAGCTCTGGGCTCAGGTAGCCGACCGTACGAACTGCTCCATCGATATCGTGCATCATCTGCGCAAGGTAAGCGACCGCGAAGCAACCGTCGAAGACGCACGCGGTGCTGTGTCGCTGATAGGTGCGGCGCGTTCGGTGCGCGTGCTTAACCGCATGTCGGAAGCGCAGGCGAGTGAGGCCGGCCTGACACACGAAGCTCGGTTTGCGTATTTCTCTGTGACATACGGAAAAGCTAACCTCGCGCCTCTTTCGCATAAAGCTGACTGGCGAAAGCTTGAGAGTGTAGCGCTGGGGAACGGGCAGGGCCTTACCAAGCCTCAAGATCATGCGCCAGTCGTAACGTCGTGGGCTTGGCCGACAAGTGAGGAAGTCGCCGAAACCCTGACTGATGACGAGCGCGAAGCAATCCGGGGCGTCGTGAATGGCGGTACATACAAGCCGGCACCACAGGCCAAGGACTGGGTAGGACGTGCCGTTGCTTATGCACTGCAGCTGGACGTTGATGAAGAAGCGGACAAGAAGCGCGTCAGCATGATCACCAAGGCGCTGTTTGCTGAGGGCTTTCTAATGAAAGTGGAAGATCGAGATCCCGTTCAGCGCAGGGCGATGACGTTCGTGAGAGCAATGTGATTAGCAGAGTACTATGCAATTTAGTTGTTTATTAACTGTATACTAGTGGACATTTCTATCGAGTTTCAATGTGCATCGGTGTTGCCATAATACTACAGACTTTTTGCATTGTTGATATATCTTTAGGCTCAGAAAATATTTTAGCGCTCCGCTGGAGATGGGAGAATAAAATGAACATCAAGTCAATCTTGCTAGCCACTACTTTCGTATTCACTGGATTTGCTGTAGCCAATGCTGCAGATGCAATTCAATACGAAGAACCAGCTCCAGTTGTTATGGCTCCGACCTTCACCTGGAACGGCGCTTACCTCGGTGGCCAGATTGGTTACGGCTGGGGCAAGTCGCGTTCGCCTCGACGGTGGCGTCAACGTCAAGCCAGATGGCTTCCTCGGCGGTCTTTATGCAGGTTACAACTTCGATCTCGGCAACAGCGTTGTTCTGGGTATTGACGGTGACGTAACCTACAACAACCTCAAGGACAGCTACTCTGAAACTTTCCTTGACGGAACAGACAGCGTTGAAAGCAAGCTGCGTTGGTCGGGTGCCGTTCGTGCCCGTGCAGGTTACGCAGTTGATCGCTTCCTTCCATACATCGCTGGTGGTGTTGCTTTCGGAAGCGTAAAGAACACATTGTCGTCGACTGGTGCTGATGGTTCGTTCGAAGCCTCGCAGAGCAAGACCCTCACCGGCTGGACCGCTGGCGCAGGTATTGACTACGCAGCAACTGACAACGTCATCGTTCGCCTTGAATACCGTTATACCGATTACGGCAACAAGGATTACGACTTTGGCTTTGGCGACGGCTCGGTTCGCAACAAGTTCAAGACTAACGAAGTTCGTCTCGGCGTCGCATACAAGTTCTGATTTTTCAGGACCTCACGCACAACTTTACCGCTCAGAGAAATCTGGGCGGTTTTTTTTGTTTAAAAATAGGCTCAGAAGTCGGAAATATTTCGTCTGCGCCTGACTGCCGTATCTATCATTCCCTACGCACGTCTCTATATTATTCGTCGTATTAGCAGCAAATCATCTCCCTCCAATGCTGGCTAGTTTATGGTTAGGTGGTGATATGGAAGACAAGTTCTTCTTTCTGCACGCGACTGGTCAGTCAGTTGAAGAAATTCGATCAGTTGATTGGGCCAATAATGAGTTGGGTAATTCTGAAAGCTGGCCGTTGGCGCTTAAAATAGCTTTGCAGATGATGCTTGCATCGCATTTTCCTAAAGCGATCTGCTGGGGCTCCGAATATATTACTTTTTTCAATGATGCATTTCGCCCAATCTTAGGCAATAAGTCTGATTGTATGGGTAAGCCATTCAGCGATATTTGGGCTGAGGCATGGTCGGAAATCGCTCCAATCGCTCAAAAAGCATTTAAGGGTGAAGCGACATTCATTGAAGATTACCCGTTAGTAATCGATCGTTACGGCTATCCTGAACAATGCTATTTCACTTTCTGCTACAGCCCCATCAGAAATGATGATGGCTCTGTCGGAGGTTTCATTGATACCGTCGTAGAGAGCACAGGCAAAGTTGAAGCTGAAAAGAACGCTGAAGTCTTCAATGCCGAACTCGCGCATAGAATAAAGAATAATTTCAGCATAATAAACGCGATTGCCAGTCAGACATTTGCGGAATCAGACTACGAAAACCTGCGAGCATTTTCTGAACGTCTGCGAGCCCTAAGCAGCGCTCACGATGTACTGCGGCTTGGCAAAGGTTCCAACGGTTCCATTAATCAGATCATGCAAGGCGTGTTAGCCGCCCTCGCTGTTGATCAACGCATAGCGATTGCGGGACCAGATATACTGATAGGTCCCAAAGGCGGAACTGCAGTATCGCTTCTGATCCATGAACTTGCAACAAACGCGATCAAATACGGTGCACTCTCCAATGACGTTGGTCGAGTGAACGTTGTTTTGCAAACCTCGATTGTGGATGGCTCCGAAATACTGACGATTCGTTGGGAAGAAGTTGACGGTCCCGAGGTAGCTCAACCTGAGCGAGCTGGCTTCGGATCAAAGTTAATTCGTATGGGCTTGTTGGGGTCTGGTGGCGTCAAGACTGACTACTTGCCAAATGGGCTTAAAGCAGAAATATCGGCGCCTCTGCATTCTTTGATCGAAGACAAGCGGCATCTCTGAGCTATTTACCACAAGCGATATACAGCCCACTGTCACAATCAAAATACAATCATAGGTAACGCGTAAGTCATACTGCGTAAGTCTCAAAAAACCTGAAAAGACTTGCGCAAAAGCACGCTGCTTTTAGTGCGTAAGAGTTCTTATATAGAAACTTACGCACAAAGCGCGCAGCGCGTAGTTCTATCCGTTTGAGAACTACGCACTTTTTAGAAAATTTCCTGATTGAAAAATACAACCTGATTTGAGGTTGGTTGAAATTATACCGGTTGACGCTTGACCGACGTGTCACTCCCACCATGATGTGAATTGTTCCGCTACCAACGGAAGCCCACCAAGCTGACACACCATGAACACGAGGAGAGACAATGACACGAAGACGTGCGCTGAACGGCGCGTCATCCGGCAAGCCAAAAACCACAACGCAAATTGTCCGGATCAATGGCGTCCGAACAATCATCACGACACGCAACGGCAAGGTCACAACAAAAGCAGCCCTGCCTTTAGAATGGGAACTGCAAGCTGCACAAGTTCGCAGCCTGCGCAGATTGCCAGAGTACGTCCACACAGCGCGAGACGTTCGACCGGGAACATTCACACTAGCTGGAGATCAAAACGCAGCCAAGCGCGGCCCCAAGGCAAGAGCCGAGGCATTAGCGGCAGGTCTTACACCAGGCGAGGCCGACGTGAGGATTTACATCTACGGCGGTGTGCTGCGCCAGATTGAGAACAAGGTCGGCAAAGCCAAGCTTGAACCAAGCCAGATAACCCGCCATCCGTTGCTCGATGCTCTTGGCTTTCCAGTCGTGGTGGTCAGGGCAGTTACCGAGGATGATGCAGCAGCGCAGGCAGTGAGGCTGGTTAAAGGCTGGCTGCTGGAGGCTGCTGTGCCGGAAGCGGCGAATGAAAACCAACCAACACCACATGGGGAGAACATTAATGACGCAGATTAAACCAACGATCGCGACGACAGCCATTCACGGTTGGCACATCCCTGAACGTACCCCAGACGAAAGGCAAGCCGCCAGAGAACGTATACGGCTTGAACGCGCCCGTGAGGTCAAGGCGCTAACAAAAATGCGCCGACGCATTGAAAAGCGCCAGTCTATCGGCGACGATTGGGATGGTCGCGCTGCGAATGACAACATCGCGTGGCCTCTGGCTACCGCGCTAATTAAGGAAGGCAACACTGACCTTCTGAAATACGCAATGATGTATCGTCGCATTCACACGGCAGCTAAAAGCAATGCGGTCCTTGGCGGGTCTTCAGTCATGCTAGGGGATGGGATGGCGATCGATCGGCATATTCATGTCCGACCGAATGGCAGCGTCGCTTACAAGCATGTCAGGCAATCTACTGCCGCCAGCGTGGATATTCCATCTCGCAAGAAAAGTATCACCGACTCCGAAACGCAGCTTTCATCTGATAAATCCGAAAGCGGATACACCAGTGTACCGAAGCCGTGGAGGGGCGATGTGCCTGTCAATGAAATGATTGACGCGCAACATAAGCTTGGTCGGCTGCAATCCGCATTGGGCCATCTGTGTGAGCCGTTCGAACTAGCCTGCATCGACGGGAAGACATTAGCGGAGGTTGGAACAACAGTCGGAATTGCCAATCGAAGCGGAGCGCAAGGTGCAGGACGTGCGCTGGTCCATACGGCATTAATAACGCTGCGAGATATTCTAGGAAATTTGCAGCGACAAGACATAGCCGCCTGACGCATGCGCTGATCCGCTCAAAGCTTGGTAATAGTGGGAAGACAATCTTCCACACTATTCCAAGTTCTGTGCGCACAGGCTGATGCCAGCGACAGACGCTCGGTCAGAGATGAACCGGGCGTAACTATCCAACGACAAGCCATCATCGTTCAGCATGCTTTGTGTGATCAACGACGCTTGTCTACAAATCCCCGGCGCCGTTTCTCCTCCGGCAGACGGGATACGGCGGGTTGAGTAATATATTGGTGCTGAACCAAGTTGCTCCCCGCCGATCAATTCTACATGCCGGTTTTCCGGTTGTCTCCCATGTCAGGCTTATTGCCAGTAACGGATGCATAAAGCATCTTGGCCGTTGCGGCGATCGTGCCGGGACCGTCCCAGAATTCAGCGTGATTTGGTGAAACTGTAATCAAGCGAATATCCGGGTCGTCTTCAGAATCCCAAAATGCTTTGGCGAAAGGCGTCCACAGCTCTTTGATTTTAGCTCGGTCGTTAGACACTTGCGCATTGCCCGCAACGAAAAGGTAATCATTGGCGGATTCGTTGGAGAACGTCAGCTGGACAACCGACTGTCCTTGGATATCAGTTACCTTCTCGCTGTCTACGTCTGCGAGGAAATAGATAGCGCCTTCGTCCTTACGAACGATAGGCGACATTGGCACCTGATTTCCATTCCATCCATAAAAGCAAACGCGGGAATCTTCTGCGATTTCCCAGGCTCGTTGCGGGTCTGAATCGGTCATGTTTGTTTCTCCTTGTTCAGGATGTGCAAAGGGAGTTCTGAGACGTATGTGTGCAATCAATGCACGTTAACGACGACAACGGCCCAGGATCATGCCAGCAAGAACGCCGAAAATACCCACGGCTGCCAATGTAGCCGTTGCAGTGCCGGGATTTTCGCGGGCAGCCTGAAGAACGCGTTCACCTTGATGTCGAGCGTTGGAAGCCACATCCTCAATTACGGAAGATGCCGAAGAAAGTGCATTGTCAGCCTTGTCTGTGGCGGTACCCAGACGGTCGGCTAGTTGTGATGAAAGACTGCTCAGTTGGCTACGAAGTTCGCTGATCTGATTGGCGACGGTGTTTTCTGGTTCGTTGGCCATTGAGGATATTCCTTCTGAAATGATTGGTCAGCAGCGACGGCCGCTTGCTCATTAGGAACGTGTACGAATACATTTGGTTTCAAAGTTTTCGAAAAGATTAGTATCTTCTGGGAGCAGCCCGGTAGCTCGTCAGGCTCATAAACTGAAGGCCGCAGGTTCAAATCCTGCCACCTTGACCAGTTTCATGAAGAACAATCATGCGGAGTGGAGAAGTGGTCATCTCGTCTGGCTCATAACCAGAAGATCGTCGGTTCGAATCCGACCTGCCGCAACCAAATTAAAAAGAATGGCGGACCTTGACCCGCCAGTCATTTGTCATCGACAACGAGCAGTATATATCTGCCCCCTACTATTGCGATACTGACATTTGCCATTACGAAGATTGCGCACCAGCAACCCACCTACGGCACCAGCGCCTGCACCGATAAGTGCACCTTTACCACCGCCAGCAATACCGCCGATGGCAGCGCCAGCGACAGTTCCGATGCTGAGGTCTTTTTCAGTTGACGTACAGCCAGAGATCGCCAGCAAGGCAATCAAGCAAAATCCAATCTTACGCATGTCCCGTCCCTTTTTCACCGATCAAGAATGATGATCTAGTTAAGGAGGGAATGGTAAGTGTCAATAAAATACGCGCCAAGACATGCTGCTAATTCACGTGATGGCATAAGCCGCCCTTGGCTCCGCCTCTACAAGACTGCCCGCTGGAAGCGAATGCGCGAGCGACAAATGACCGAGCAACCGCTTTGTATATTCTGCCTGCAGGTTGGTGACGTCGAGCCAGCGACGGTTTGCGATCATGTCATCCCACATAAGGGCGACGAGTTTCTATTCTGGAATGCTGACAACCTGCAATCGCTTTGTAAATCATGCCATGACCGCACCAAGCAGCGCATGGAGCGAGGTCAGGACATCGTGACCTTCGGGGCCGACGGGTGGCCGGTTTGACCCCCGGGGCATCAAAAAGTCGACGAAGGTCGAAAACGCCGGAACGGCGAGGGTCCATCGCGCACGCATCCACAATTCAAAATATGACCCCTTCAAAGGATTTATGCCATGGCGAGGCCCAGAACGCCTCGCGCCAAGGCGGCTGTCGAGGCGAGTGATAAGAAAAACCCGCAGCGCTTCAAAAACCGTACTGACGCCAAGGCCGACGACCCGCTCGGCAATCCTCCCGCATGGTTGAAGGATACCCCGGAGCTTAAAGCCAAGGCTGCTTGGAAGCTGTTTGAAAAAGAGCTGCCGTGGCTGAATCAGTCACACCGCACGCTGGTCGGTATGGCAGCAAATATTCAGGGTCGCATCATGGCTGGCCAGGAAGTTGGCGTGCAGGCAATGAACCTGTTGCGGCAGATGCTTGGCCAGATGGGCGCAACGCCTGCCGACGCATCGAAAGTTGCGACCGCCGACGACAGCGACGAGAAGGATGATTTGCTTGACTGATATGCCTGCGCTGGAGCGTGTGAGCGCTTACGCGCAAGCTGTCCTTGACGGTACTGAGATTGCAGGCCCGCACGTTCGAAACGCTTGCCAGCGTCATTTCGATGACTTGGCTACAGGGCATGAGCGCGGGCTTTGGTTTGACGATGATGAATCAGATCGTGTGTTCCGTTTCTTTGAAGAGCGCTTGAAGCTCTCCGAAGGCCAGTTTGAAGGCAAGCCGTTTGAGCTGCATGCATCACAAGCATTCAAGCTCGGATCGTTATTCGGTTGGAAACGTGAAGACGGTTCCCGCCGTTTTCGTCGCGCCTACATCGAAGAAGGCAAGGGCAACGGTAAGTCGCCTTTCGCTGGTGGCGTCGGGTTGTATGGCTTGATTGCTGACAAGGAAGCTGGCGCTCAGATTTACGCCGCTGCTGCCAAGAAAGAGCAGGCTGGAATTCTGTTCCAGGACGCTGTGAAAATGGCGCGCGCTGCACCAGCCTTGATGCAGCGTGTAAAGTTCAGTGGCGGTATGGGGCGTGAGTTTAATATCGCGCACCACAAATCGCAGTCTTTCTTCCGTCCGATCTCAAAGGATTCGGGAAAATCGGGTTCTGGTCCGCGTCCTCATTTCGCACTCTGCGATGAGGTGCATGAGCATCCAGATCGATCGACGATGGAAATGCTGGAGCGTGGCTTCAAGTTTCGTCGCCAGCCTTTGCTGCTGATGATCACGAACTCTGGCAGTGACAAGAACAGCATCTGCTGGGAAGAGCACGAGCACGCAGTTCGGGTTGCAGCCGGGACGCAGACGCCAGACGAGGGATTCAATTACGTCGGTGAAGTCATCGACGATACGACGTTTGCATGGGTTTGCGCGCTAGATAAGGGCGATGACCCTTTGAATGATCCGACATGCTGGAAGAAAGCTAATCCACTTCTCGGTGTGATTCTTACGCATGAATATCTTGCAGGCGTTGTTTCTCAGGCCAAACAGATGCCGGGCAAGCTAAACGGCATTCTGCGCTTGCACTTTTGCTGCTGGACGGATGCCGATAAGGCTTGGATGCCGCGTGAGACTGTCGAAAGCGTCATGGACGACTTCGACCCCGAAGAGGAACACGCTGAGAAGCCGGTTTTCATGGGTGTCGATCTTTCGGGCAGCAAGGATATGACTGTTCTTGCCTGCGTGGTTCCTACGGGTTTCATGGAAATGGAACGCGAAGACGGAGCTATAGTCAGTCTGCCGACCTTTGGTGCGTGGGTTGAGGCCTGGACGCCACAGGAAACGCTGCAAGCCAGAGCACAGGCCGACAAAGCGCCATATGAGTTATGGGTGCAGCAAGGCTGGCTTAACGCCACGCCCGGTAAACGTGTCCGATACGACTTTGTTGCGGCACGCCTCCAGCAACTTGATCAGCAGTTTGAAATCAAAGCCATCGCTTACGACCGCTACGCTTACGACAAGTTTCGCGAAGAGGTTGATGCGCTCGGCATTGAAGTCGACCACGTTGCGCACCCACAGGGTGGCAAGGTTCGAGCAAAACCTGAACCCGCCAAAGTCGAGGCCGCAAAAGCCGCTGGCCTTCCTGCGCCGCAAGGCTTGTGGATGCCGGGATCGGTCTTGGCGCTAGAAGACATGATCATCGACGGTCGGATTCGCATGAGGCGAAACCCTGTGCTGATGACTGCGCTGATGGGCGCCACGTTTGATCACGACCCGCAGGAAAACCGATGGTTTGTTAAAACCAAAGCCTCGGTACGCATCGATGCTGCCGTCGCTTTGGCAATGGCTATTGGCGCTGCGATGGACACTCCGATTGAACCGGAACAAAACCTCGATGACTTCATCAACAATATGGTGGTCATCGCTTAACTCACGACGGAGCAAAAATGGGCTTCATTGATAGATGGGTCGGAAAGCCCATCAAGCTCACCGACGGCGAGTTCTGGAGAGGTTTCTTTGGCCTTGAAACAACGTCCGGTGAAACAGTCACTTACGAAAAGGCCCTCGATCTCGATTCCGTATGGGCATGCGTAAATCTCGTAGCTAATTCGGTAAAGACGCTGCCATGCAACGTGTTCAAGGACGACGGCGTCACCATCGATCGTGAAAACGTTCTGTATGAACTGCTTCATGATATGCCCAATCTTGACGACACAGCGTCTGATTTTTGGGCCATGGTGGCCATGTGCCTTTGTCTTGATGGTAACTTTTTCGCCGAAAAGAAGGTGATCGGAGGCCGTCTTACAGCTTTGAACCCGTTTCATCCTCTTGCGGTTAAGGTTTGCCGCGACGACAGGAACAACCGCTATTACGAAGTGACTGAAACCGCCAAAGGCAAGTCAGGCACGATCCGCCGTGTCAGTGAAGACAAGATGTTTCACGTTCGGGGAATGGTCATTCCTGGCTGTGATCGTGGTCTTTCTCCTATCGGAGTTGTCAGGAACACTGTCGGCAATGCGCTCGCGGGTGAAAAGACTGCCGGCAAGATGTTTGCCAACGGTATGCAGGTTGCGGGCGTGCTTACATCTGATCAAGTATTAAAGGCCGAACAGCGAAAGCAGCTTGGCGAGACGCTAGGTCAGTTTGCCGGGTCTGATAAGGCCGGAAAGATTGCCGTTCTTGAAGCTGGTCTGCAATACAAGCAACTGACGATCAATCCCCAAGATGCACAGATGCTGGAAACGCGTCAATTCAGTGTTGAGCAGATCTGTCGCATCTTCGGCGTTCCGCCTGTCATGATTGGCCATGCTTCAAATGGAACGACGACGTGGGGGAGCGGTATCGAGCAGCTAATCCTGCAGTTTACCAAGACCTGCCTTACACCGTTGCTGCGTAGTATTGAATCAGCGGTCTATCGCGACTTGCTTGATGCCAAAACGCGCAAAACGACTGTCGTTAAGTTTAACATGGAAGGCCTCTTGCGAGGCGATAGCCAAGCGCGTGCCGAATTCCTTCAAAGGATGGTTCAGAACGGCATTTATACGCCGAATGAAGCGCGATCCTATGAAAACAAGGCAGAAATGCCTGGCGGTAACGAGCTCATCGTCAACGGGACAATGCAACCGTTGCACGGCATCGGCCATAACGGCGGGCCATCGCTTGATGGCGCGACCGAAACGCGCGCTGCTTAAGGGAATTAAATGAAATATCAGAACATTCTCTCGGCATTCGCTGCCGAGCCGTGGGCAATTGCGCCTGAAAAACTGGAGGCGATGACCGCGTTCCTTCTGTTTAAGGCAGAAGGAGGCAGCTTTTCTCCTGATGAAGTAGCTGCGCGCATCAGCAATAAGCGTGCGAATGAATTAGCTAAGACGGAAGGCTCCACTGCCGTAATTCCCGTTTATGGCGTTTTGGCACAGCGCATGGACCTGATGTCTGAGATAAGCGGTGGTGTCTCATACCAGTCGCTGAAACGCAGTATTCATGAGGCTCTTGCAAACGACGACGTGAAGGCTGTTATTCTGGACATCGACAGTCCAGGCGGAGCCGTACCGGGCACTGACGAGCTTGCCGCGGAAATCCGATCCCTTCGTGGAGGGGATAAGCCTATCATCGCGCAGGTCAACAGCCTTGCCGCCAGTGCTGCTTATTGGATTGCTTCTGCTGCTGACGAGATCGTCGTCACCCCATCCGGTCGTGCAGGTTCGATCGGCGTTTACACATCGCACGATGATGTATCGGCTTATCTCGAAAAAAATGGCGTGAAGCGCACGTACATTTCTGCTGGTAAATACAAGGTCGAAGGCAACGAAGTTGAGCCTTTAGGCGAAGATGCTCGCCAGTTTATTCAGGATCGTGTTGATTATTCTTATCGCCGTTTTGTTGAGGCGGTGGCTGAAGGTCGCGGCGTCACGAAGTCCAAAGTAGAGGATGGATTCGGGAATGGTCGCGTATTCTTCGCTCAAGAACTTATTGACCGTGGAATGGCTGACCGGATCGCCACGCTAGACGAAACACTGGCTCGATATGGCTCCGACACCACGCCCCAACCTATCCGCCGCATCAAAGCTGCGAACACCGCGCGTGCGCAGGATGCCGACACGCTGATCGCAAAGATTCGCGACGGTGCAGATATTTCTAAACGTGAGTTCGAGAACGGCCTCAAGGGTCTTGTTGGCTGTTCGAATTCAGAGGCAGAGCGGGCCGCTCGGCTCTACCTCAAGTCTGATCAGGGGGAACCTGATGTCGATGCGGATGCTGCTGTTTCGGCGGTGCTAGATCAGCTTATCGCTGAAACAAAATCGTTCAAAATTTAACATCAGGAGGACTTATGTCCGAAATTAATCTAGCCGATAAGATCGGCGAGCTTGGCCAGTCGATTGCTTCCATCAAAGAACAGGTTGGCAATCTTGGTGCTGAGTACACTGCAAAGCTTGAACAGGCTGGCACCGTCTCAACAGAACTGAAAGACAGGACCGACAAGGCGCTTTGCGAGCTTGGCGATGTAACTACCCGCATTGGCGAACTTGAAAAGCGCGCAGCTCGCGAGAAGGAAGTAGAACACGCTGGCTTCAAGGGCCTCGGTGACTATCTTGTAGAGTCCGAGAAGTTTCTTGCTATGGATAAGGGCGGTCGTGGTTCCGTTCGTGTGAAAGCTGAGCGCGCTGATATTACTTCGGCAAACACGACTGTAGGTGCTGGCCGATCTGCAAGCACTAGCCTTATTGCCGGTCATCGCGTCCCAGGAATCATCGCGCCACCAAACCGTACCTTTACAATCCGCGATCTGCTGGCTCAGGGAGAAACCTCCAGCAACAGTATCGAGTATGTGAAGGAAACGGGCTTTACCAACAATGCCGCACCAGTGGTGGAAGCCCCAACCACGCCAAAGCCGAAGTCGGACATCACGTTCAACCTCGAAACCACGCCAGTTCGCACAATCGCTCATATCTTCAAGGCTTCCCGCCAGATCATGGATGATGCGCCAGCGCTTGCTTCGTACATCAATGCACGCGGTACATATGGCCTGAAGTTCGTCGAAGAAGCTCAGCTTCTCAACGGTGATGGTACAGGTCAGAACCTGAACGGACTTCTGCCTCAGGCGACCGCCTTTGCTCCAGCGTTTACGCCAGCATCCGCAAACGGCATTGATCGCCTGCGCCTTGCCGTGTTGCAGGTCATTCTCGCTGAATATCCAGCAACAGGCTTCGTTCTCAATCCAACCGATTGGGCTAAGCTGGAACTGACCAAAGACGGCGAAGGTCGTTACATCATTGGCAATGCTCAGGGCGCTACTGCTCCGACCCTCTGGAACCTTCCAGTTGTTCAGACGCAGGCGATGGCAGTCAATGAGTTCCTGACCGGTGCATTTAATCTTGCCGCTCAGATTTTTGACCGTCAGGACGTTGAAGTTCTGCTTTCCAGTGAGAACGAAGACGACTTCGTCAAAAACATGCTGACGATCCGCGTGGAAGAGCGCCTTGCTCTTGCCGTATATCGTCCTGAAGCATTCGTTAAGGGCGACGTCGAGGAATAATAGCGGCTGGGAGGCTTCGGCCTCCCTCCCTTTTGGGAGGGTTTAATGGCGCTATTAGAGCTTGAAACAGTCAAACGCTACTTGCGTGTTTTTCATGATGACGAAGACAGCCAAATAGAAATCTATGCGGCTGCAGCGGAATCAATCGTTACAGAATATCTCGATCGAGAAGTTGTCGCGACCGGCGAATCGCCCGCTTTGCCGGACGGCATCGCTGTTGGTCCCGCCATTGTTGCGGCAATTTTACTGGTTGCGGCCGATCTGTACGAAAATAGAGAGCCTGACATGGCTACACAGGGAGAGGTTGTTTTACCTCGACACGTGCGCGCACTTCTCGCTCCATGGCGCGTTTGGCGTTCTATCACTGAAGAGGATTAAAGAATGCAACCAAAGAATTACAAAACCGACGGCGGCGATACGCTTGTGGTCGGCGGCAAACTCGTGATCGAGGATGGCGCAACGGTTGAAGGCCTTGAAGGCGGCGGTGCCGGTGCTACTGCTTGGGCCGATATTACGGGCAAGCCGGCAGTAATTGCCGCTGGCGCTGATCAGGCCGCTGCGCGAACTGCTATTGGAGCGGGTACGTCGAGTTTGGCCGTAGCAACCACAGCTCCTGCAGCTTTGGCAATCGCCGCCGCTGTCGGTACTGGCACCACAGCTGCCCGTGCAGATCATGTTCACGCACTCCCTGTCGCTACTGCGCTCCAAGTTGTTGCAGGCACTGGTGGTCTCGCCGCTGGTAATCTGCAGGTCACACTACAGGCGCTTGCAACTCGTATCGCAGCTCTTGAGGCCGCCGCAGCTTAATGCCCCACGTCCGCTTCTCCAAAGACTTCGACTGGAAGCCGCTTCCGCAAGCCACCATCGCTTATAAGGCTGGCTGGTCTGGCCTTGTGACCACTCCTTGCGCAGCCGCTGCAATCGAACGCAGTAAAGCTGTGCGGCTAAAAACTCCGAGAAAAGGTGAGAAGGATGGCGACACGCAAAGGAGCCAGTGCGCTCAACAACATCGTGGTCTTCCAACAGCGTGAAGCGGTGAGGGACGAGGGTGGCGGCACGAGCCAGGATTGGGTCGATAAGTTCGAAACTGCTGCTCGTTTGCAGCCGCGCCTTGGTTCTGAAACCGACATTGCGGCACGCACGCAAGGTATCCAGCCCTATACGCTTGTTGTCCGCAGCGAACCGCGAACAAGAGGCGTTACTCCTTCATGGCGTGCTCGGAATAAGCGAACGGGTGTCTTCTATGAGATCCAGTCTTGCGCCAATCCCGACGAGGTCAATCAGTACATTGAAATGCGCGTTGTATTGCAGGGTGGTGGTTGATGGCGGTTTTTGCACGGATTATCGGGCTAGCAAAGCTTGAACAGAAGTTCAAACGCCTGCCAAAAGTCGCTCGCGACTTGGTGCGAGCTGCAATGGAGCAAGGCGCAGACGATATCGTCGATATGATGAAACGTCGTGTTGCAGAGGACGACGGCGCCCTTCGCAATAGTATCGGCTGGACTTGGGGCAAAGCTCCAAAGGGCAGCATGGTTATCGCGACAGTCGAAGCCAGCCTCGGAGTTGATTGGACGATCACGATCTATGCTGGCAACAAAGAAGCTTACTACGCTCGATGGATCGAGTTTGGTACGCAGGGTTTTGCCAATAAAGGCATGTTCCCCGGCACTAAAAATCCCGGACAAGGCAAACAGCCCTTCTTCTACGTCACATGGCGAGCAAAGGAGAAGGAAGTGAAGCGCCGTATTCGTCGGGCCGTCACCAAAGCCGCAAAAACTGTAGCCGCAGGAGGCTGACGGATGGACCCGGTATGGGAACTGCAAACCGCGATATATGCGCGGTTATCGCAGAATGCTGCACTGACAACGCTCATCGGCTCTGACAAGGTTTACGACAACCCTCCCGCCGATCCGAGTGGGAATGTACCGGCCGCAACCTATCCGTATGTTTCGTTTGGCAGCGCTTCAGCATCTGACGACAGTGCGGACTGCATTGATGCGGTAGACGTGACTTTCCAGATCAATTGTTGGTCGTCTATGCCGAGCCAGAAACAAGTTCGGCAAATAGCTGACACTGTCACCAAGGCGCTTAGGCGATGGGAGCCTCCGCTCGCGGTGAACGCTCTCGTCACGTTCGATTATTGGCGCGCCGACTATATACGAGCGCCCGGCATCAATCAGGCTTCTATCCAGTACACGGCAGTCATCGAGACGCCGTAGCCGCATCAGCCGGAATTTACCACCACCAAAACACGAGGACCAATATGGCCCAAGCTACCACGATTAAATCGGGTAAAATCCGCGTATTGCTCGGCAATGACGCAACCCCGACAGTTTATGAAAATCCCTGCGGTTTCACGCAGCGCTCAATCACCATCACGAAGGGCCTTGAAGAGGTCAATATTCCAGATTGTACGAATCCCGACCTCGTTGATTGGGTGGGTCGAGATGCAACCAGTCTTTCGATGAGCGTGAGTGGCGAAGGTGTGCTGGCTGCGGAAAGTGTTGACGCATGGCTTGAAGCCGTGGACAGCATTGACTCCGTGCCCGTGAAAATCGAATGGGAATTCCCTTTGAAGACGATCGTGTGGACCGGCTTCATGCATGTTGAAAGCATGGAAGTTGGTGCTACCAACGGCCAGCGTGCCACGAACAACGTCAGCCTTCAGTCTGATGGCGTCATGGTTCGTACGTCTACACCGGCTGGTGGCTAATGCGCGACGCATCGATTGAACTAACCTGGGCGGATGGTGATTACACCTTCCGCCTTGGATGGGGCGAGCTGGAAGCGATACAGGAGGCTTGCAGCGCAGGCCCATGGGTAATTCTTGAGCGCCTAGTATCCAAGCAATGCCACGTTGGCGATATTTCGCATGTTATCAGGCAGGGCCTGATAGGTGGCGACATGAAACCTACTGACGCGACGAAGCTCGTACAGCGTTATGTCGAAAATCGTCCGCCTGCTGAAAATCTTTTGTTCGCCATCGCAATCCTGCAGGCGGGAATTCAAGGCGTACCGGAGGAGCCTGTGGGGGAGCAGGGAGCGGCAAGTCAGACCCAATCGACAGTCTCCCAAACGGGAAAATCAGATTTGCCGCCATCTACGGAAACGGAGCCGTCATAGGCTATACGCCGCAAGACGTTCGCAAAATGTCGATGTGGCAGTATATGGCAGCTTTGGACGGTTATATCAAAGCCAATTCACCCGATGAACCGGGTAAGCTGTCCGAGTCCGAAAAGGACGAGCTTTGGGATTGGGTTAAGGCTGGGTGATTAAAACCTGCTTGCCTAGTAGTGTTGACTTAGAATAGCATCCCACTTGTTGCGGTGGGGTGCTTATGAATTATTTTGTAATTGATGTTGAAACAGCCAATGCCGATTATGCATCTATTTGTCAGATTGGTTTGGTTGAAGTCAAAAATGGAGAAGTCGTTGGTCGAGAATCACACCTGATTAATCCAGATGACTATTTCGACTCTTTTAACGTATCAATCCACGGAATTTCCGAAGATAATGTGCGCGACTCTCCGCCATTCTCAGACATTTACGCGTCAGTATTGCCTAAGTTGCGTGATGCAATTGTAGTGCATCACGGGCCGTTTGATAGGGTTGCATTTAACAGATCTTACGAAAAATATGGACTAGATCCCTTGGATGTACAATGGTTGGACAACCAGAGAGTGGTTCGCCGTACGTGGGAAGAGTTTGCAAGCAGTGGATATGCACTTAAGAATCTTGCGCGCCATTTTAAGATAAATTTCAATCATCATGATGCACTTGAAGACGCTCTCACTACTCAGAAAATATTCAACCTTGCGCTGGAAAAGTCTGGAGTTTCAGCTGCTGATTGGATCACATTAGCGAACCACCGTAACAATTTCTTTGATCAAGGTCGCGCTTTAGGGCAGGGCAATCAATCTGGGCCCTTCTTTGGAGAGACCATAGTATTTACAGGAAGCTTGCGTGTGGGGCGCGTTGAAGCATCTGAAATTGCTAAACGCCTTGGTTTTAATGTCGAAGCAGGTGTGACTAAGCGAACGACCGTGTTGTGTGCCGGAGTTCATGACAGAACCCGTACCGGCGGATACGACAAGAGCAGTAAGCATAGGAAATCCGAAGAACTGAAACTGAAAGGTCAGGACATACGAATTTTGTCCGAAGATGATTTCTGGGCGATAGTCCCGGCGCAGATCCGTCCTAATCTGTTGCCCGTGAGATCAAATGTGACCCGCGAAACTCAAAGTGCATCGAGTGATTTGTCTTTCGAAATATCTTTGGATTCATTCTTCACCGAAGAAGAACTATCGGAATTGTTGGCAGAATTAGAGAACTATCCACATTGAAATGCTGATAAATGGGCGATCCTCACCAAAGAGACGACCTATTTATCTTCACTCTGACGTGCGATAGGTAGCTTATCAAAGTGAGACCGCACTGCTTTATCCAGCGTACGCAGTCCACTTGCCAATTCTGGCTCGTCTTTGATTGCATACGAGTTAGCATAGCTTGTCACCGCCGAAGCGAGTGTCGGGATCATAAGGCCTGCGTCTATCAATATCCTGATAGCCTCGCCTCGCGACCTTATCCTGTGCGCGAAAGACCAGTCATCAACAGCCTCCAACTCTGAAGGCGTGAGCATAACTGCAATTCGCTGATCTTTAAGCTCTTTTGTCATACCGATTAAATAACCCAAGTTTGCAACTTGGGCAAGTTTGTTGACATGTTCATTTGTTCATGGCAACTTGTGCAAGTGTGAATGTTGCACAAGTTGCGGTGAGGCTGTTCGCAGCAGTCCTCACCGCTGGCCCCAGAAGGATTGAAACATGACCAGAGCCGAAACGATTGATACCAGAAGATTGATCTCTGTCGCAGACCTAAATACCGAAATTGACAAAGAACCGCGCGTTGTTGACGTGCGTCTCGGTGCCGCTCTAGGCTTCGCTAGACCTCGGAAAATAAGAGAGATAATCGAAAGAAACCTTGAAGAAATAGAGGTTTATGGTTCTAGCGCCCCACGGCGGGGCTCTTATCGCGGCAATGCTTTTACAGAGTACTATTTGAATGAACCGCAGGCCCTGCTTATTTGCATGTTTGCAAAGACGGTTGCGGCCGCCGCTGTTCGGAAAGCTCTGATCGACGTATTCATGGAATACCGTCTCGGTCGAACCGAAAAGCCCGTCAAAGTGCAGGCGCACAATCGCCGCACATCAACGAAGATTGATGATGCGCTTCGTCTTAAGCAAAATGTCGACAGACTCGAAAAGGTCGCAGCCTCGTTACAGCAGCCGGAACTGAAATCTCAAAATGTGTGCGCTATGATTATCGACGGCGAACCAGTTTGGGTTGATGTGAATAAATATGATGGCGATGGACGTGCGGTTGTTATTGAACATGACGGGCGCATGCGCATTCAGAATGTTGAGCGAGAACAGATTCGCTTACGTCCGTTTGGAGCGCGAACCGCACTTGGCGAACGCTTTCGCTCACCGCACGGTGGCGTGTGTCGCAATTCGGTTGCGGTTGTTGGAATGCTCATAGACCAAAGCCGTCCAATGGCGGCCTTACCAGATATGGGTGCCACCATTGATCATGAGGCGATGCCGAAAACACGAGCGCCATATAAGGAAGACATTCTTCGACTACTGCCTACTGGAATGACCATGACCGCAATCGCGCGAAAGGTTGGATGTTCAACCGAGGCCGTAAAATATTGGCGCCGGAATACAGCAGTGGGTTAAGGCATTTTGCCGGTTTTGAGAAAATCAACGCAATCTTGAATTCTCTTTGACGCTAGGCGCTTGTCGCTTGGCGTCTCATCTGGTGGGCCGTTCTGCGCAATTGAATGACAATTGGCAGCGAACTGCTGTCGTTCATTTTTTTGCTCATTCCAAAAATAGTAGCCGACGAACGCGATAATCGCGATGCAGGCTGCACCAATCAATAATTTCATCAGCTTCCCCAAGCTCGCATTCGTGCGAGCTTTTTTCTTATCAGGACATCGTTGACCATGGCAAGAACTGACCTTGAAAGTCTGGTTGTTCAGCTTTCCACTGACTTCAAACAGCTTGAAAAAGGCCTTGCCCGCGCTCAGGGCGTCACCAATAAGCAATTTGGAGCCATCGAGCGTCGCGCGCGTCAGATGAACAAGAATCTGGACGGCATTTTTACACGTTCGTTTAGTGGTCTTGCCGCGCCATTGGCTGGCATTGGAGCCGCCCTTGGTGTCGATCAGTTGCGACAGATGACTGATACGTGGACGGATATGACGTCCCGCGTCAATCTGGCCGCTGGATCGATCGATAAAGGCACGGAAGTTATGGGCCGTCTGGGCGAAATGGCCCGCCGTACCTATTCCGACCTCACTCAGACTGCCGAAAGCTATCTTTCAAATGCCACTGCTTTGAAAGAGCTTGGCTATAATACTGATGAATCCCTCAACTATACAGAATCACTGAATAACGCGCTTGTTGTGTCCGGCGCCAAAGGCGATCGAGCAGCGCGAGTAATCGATGCTCTCGCTAAGGCAATGGCCCTTGGAAAGTTGCAGGGCGACAACCTCAATACGGTGATTGACTCAGGCGGACGCGCTGCAGAAGCTCTCGCCGCAGGCCTTGGAACAACCGTTGGCGGACTGCGCAAGCTTGGCGCAGAAGGTAAGATTACCGGCAACGATATTGTGCGTGGTCTATCGAGCCAGATGGAGAAATTGCGGCAGGAAGCGGCTGATATGCCTGCAACCATTGGCGATGGCTTTACCCTTCTGAATAATGCATTGCTTCAGTATGTCGGCAATGCTGATAGCGCTGCTGGCGTGTCTGCGAAGATTTCCGAAGCACTCGTAATAATTGCTGACAACTTCGATAAGGTTGCAGATGCTGGATTGCAAGTTGCCGCGGTCATCGCTGGTGCTCTCGTAGGGCGTTCGCTCGCTGGCATGATCCGTACATTAGGATTGGCTGGTACTGCGCTCACCAGTTTCACTAAGGCGTTGGCCGCTGCACGCACTATGGGCGGGCTAGCAACTGCTTTTGGTGGCCTTGGAGCCGCTGCCGGACCTGTTGGGATGATCATCGGCGGGGCAGTTGTTGGCTCGCTGATCCTCTACAATAACACCGTCGGCAAGGCCAGCGAGTCTTCAGAAGTTTATGCCGCAGCTCTAAAAGAGGTTCAGGACGCGGCAAAAGACACAGGCGACGCAGTCGAAGAGGCTGGTGGGAAGATTGCCCGTGGCCTTCCGGATAAACTTGAGGGTGGCATAGCTGTTTCACTTGAGGAAATTGCGCAGGCTACTCAAACAGTTACGGATCAGTTCGATAACCTTCGAAATGTTAGTTTTGAAGGCGTGCCACAAGATGAAATCGATAAGGTAAGATCACTTGGCGAACAGTTCCGCTCCGGTGCAATTACTGCGCAAAAGTTAGCATCAGAGCTTGATGGCATTACACGCGCAAATCCTGCGTGGGAATCGTTTACGAGTTCCGTTGAACTATTCGTTGGCAAGCTGGTGGAAGCGGAGCAAGCTGCCCGTCTGTTGCAGGCAAGGCTAGCAGACACGCGTGCCGACATGGGCCGATCAGCAAAAGATGATGTTATCCGAGTTGATTTGAATGCAATCGCGGCGAACAACTACGAAAAAGAAGCGCTGCGCAAAGCGTCTTTGAACAAGAAAGAGCACGCTCTGGAAATGGAGCGTATTCGTGTTCGTAACGATGCAATCAAAGATGGCACTAAACTAACGGAAGAAGCTATCGACCGCATCGCGAAAGCCAATCTCGCTGCTCAGGAAAGCCGAACTGCCGAAGGCAAGAAGCCGAAGAAAGAAAAAAAGACTCCGGCTGAAAAATTCGACACGACAGTTCAGGACGCCAACGACCGAACAGCGGCATTGGTCGCCGAGACTGAGGCGCTTCGTCAGATCAACCCGCTGATCGACGATTATGGCTTTGCAGCTGAAAAGGCACGCACGGAGCAGGAACTACTCAACGCGGCTCAAAAGGCCGGCATTGCAATCACGCCTGAACTGCGATCGCAGATTGCTCAAACTGCCGATCAGTGGGCACTCGCAACCGCGGAAGCCAACAAGCTTAACCAAGCTCAAGGTGAACTAAGACAGAAGTCATCGGAATGGCGCAGCACCGAGTTTGATGCGTTTAAAGGACTGGTGACTGATCTTTCTTCTGGGAAGAATGCGGTCGAGGCGCTTACCGATGCACTGCAAAAAATGATCGATAAGCTGCTCGACATGACGCTGAACAACCTTTTCGACGGCTTGTTCGGCAAGTCGGGAAGTCTGTTCGGCGGGTTCATGGGGTTCAAAGACGGCGGACTGCCTAAGTTTGCTAATGGAACGCCATCGCAGCCAGGTCCCGGCCTTATTCGCGGACCCGGCACAGGTCGCAGTGACAGCATTATCGCGCGAGTGTCGAATAGAGAGTTCATCACAAACGCTCGCTCGACAGCCAAACATCGCGGATTATTGGAAGCTATCAATGAGGACAGGATACCTGCTTTCGCGACCGGAACACCAAGCCTGCGAGCGCCCTCGATGCCGACTTTGCAAGCACCTCAACGTCAGAGCGCAGTGCAAGCCGCACCACAGATCAATATCAACATCGCGAGCGCAAGTGGTGACGATTACATCCGATCCGTGGTCAGTGATGGTGTCAGCCAAGGTCTGAAGCAATACGACAAATCAGGCCCGATGCGCTTTGCTCGAGACAGTAAACAGGCTTCAAGGCGGGGGTTGGTGCGATGATCGATCTTATTTCCACCGTCCGGTTTGTGCCGTCCTACCCGATGCTGAACAACCCGACCAGCCAGACGAAATTCGGCGGTCGGCTTATATCGACGGTCGAGTTTGTTGATCCGTATCGAACCGTTGACATGGAAACGCTGCCGATGAAGGCCAGTGAGGCGGTTCAGCTTCAAGCCTTCATTGCGGCTGCTAAGGGCGGCATGGAAACGATTGTTTATCGTCCGAAGCATATCTGCATTCCGCGCGCCTATTGGGGCGACCCGAATAACACGCACATTACTGGCACAGCATCACGCGGGACTGTGACAGGCGGCTATTCGGTCCAATTGACGGGCGTTGTCCCCGGGCTTCAATTGATGGACGGCGACATGTTCTCGCTAAAGAGTGGCGACTATAGGCAGTTCTTACAGGTCGCTTATGGTGGTGGCGCAACGGCTGTCAGCACCACGATAACCGTCAAAGTCGATCAACCAATTGCCTCTTATATCGCAGCGGGTGCTACGGCTCGGTTCAAGCAGCCAGAAATGAACGCCCGGCTTGTCAAAGACAGCTTCCAGATGACGAAGGGGCCGCGGCCGACAGGGACATTCCAGTTGATTGAGGTGCCGAAGTGAAGGACGACTTTTAGAGCCGTATCAACGATGAGATTTGCTGATTGACCCGGCGACTGTCTGGTCTATCGCAACGGTCACGCGGCTATCAGAGCCATAAGCCGAATAAACGGCAAGCATTGCCAGCACCAATGGTGCGGCAAGTATGGCGCTTCTTATTGCGGTTTCTGCGATTGGCGAGCGGGATCGTCTTCTCATGATCTTTTAATGGCGTATTTAGCTTAAAGCTCCGTAAAACGGTGTGGTTAATCATCCGTATTCTTCAGTGAAGCCAGCCCACAATCATCATCAGTAGGAGGCTTCATGGCTTTCCCAACTCGTTTACAGCAATTGCTGGAGGAGGGGCGCATTGTTGTGCGCTCTCTCGGAGAATTTCAGTTTGGCACTGGCTTTTGGTATATGTGGAACGGCTCATCCGAGTTAACTTGGAACGGCAATACTTACATCCCGAACCAGCTGATTGCGATTGAAGAGCCGCCGTATCAGATGGGTGCTGAAGCACTTCCGATCACGATCACCATGCCGACAGCAGCGGATTATGGCGTGACGCCTGATAAGCTCGCTCAGATAGAAAGCGTGGATTACAAGGGCCGTACGGTCATCTTGTCCGACGCTTATTTCGATCCGGATACCCGCGAACTGCTGCATGTCGAGCCGATGTATCGTGGCTACATCGACACGATTGATCACGTCATTGACGACGGCGAGATGGTTCTAAAAGCCAACGTGGAAACGTCAGCGCTGGAAAACCATCGTGATGGCTATCGCACCGCTTCGCATGAAGATCAGCAGCTTTTATCACCGGGTGACAAGTTCTTTGAATATGCCTCGACCGTGAAGCGCGAGAACTTCTACATCACGCCGTACCAATAAACACTCCTGACAGTTAGGACTGCCATGCATCCGCAATGGGAAAAACGCCTCGTGGCTGTCACGGAGGCGCACATAAAAACGCCTCTGGTCTGGGGTAAATCGGACTGTCTCTTGACCACCTGTGACGCGATTGAAGCTATAACCGGCACCGATCCGGCTGCTGATATTCGCGGCAAGTACAAGAGCAAGGCCGGTGCTTATCGCCTGATCAAACAGCGTGGCTATGACAATCTCGGAGCCGTCCTTGCTGATCGCTTTGCAGAAACTCCGGTCGCAATGGCTGGTCGCGGCGATGTTGGTATTTACCAGAACACGGTCGGCTACTTCTGCGAATACGGCTTCGCGGTGAAAGGCGAAGACGGTTTGCGTTTCCTGCCGCGCACAATGGCCGAGAGGGCCTTCAAGGTTTCCTGATGTTTTACATTTTGGCGATTTTATTCGCGCTGCTGGCATCGCCCGCGGCGGCGGACCCTGTTTCACTCGTTACAGGCATTGTCGGCCTTGGCTCTTGGCTGTTTGGTGGTACGGTTCTTGCGAATATTGTGCTTGGCGGACTTCTAGTTGCTGCCAAGTATGCGCTGACATCGATCTTTCAGCAGACGCCTAAATCGTCAGCCTCGGCAACAGAAACCAAATACGGCGAAAACCTCGTGCGCGAAGTTGGCCTCGGTGTCTTTGGCACAATGGGCCACCACATCTATCGAAACGCGTTCGACAAGGGCAACCACATTGTTCAGGACGTGTTCAAGCTGTCTGACTTCCGTTGCCTTGAACTTCTGCGGGTTCAGATGGATGGCGAATGGAAGTCGCTTTCTCCTGATCAGCAGGGCGACGAGGGCCGCATATATGGTCAGCGCATCCTTGGTGTGAAGGACGGTGGACAATGTTTCGTTCGCTTCTATCAGGGAGCGTTTGACCAGACAGCCGACCCGGCACTGATCGCTTATGCAAACCCTGCCGGTCGCTGGACAACAGCACACCGCGGCGCTGGCCTTTGCTATGCGATTGTCACTACAATGACGGACGTGGACAATCTTACGGCTGTTCCAAGCCTTATGTTTGAGGTTCGCGGCGCACCACTCTATGACCCTCGTAAAGATAGCTCTGTCGGCGGCTTTGGTACACATCGCTGGAATGACCAGAGTACGTGGGAGTTCAGCAACAATAACGCTGTGATGATGTTTAACCTCGAACGAGGCCTATACATCGGTACTGAGAAGCTTGTCGGTCGCGGTGTGGCTGCAAGCCGCCTGCCTTTGTCTGAATGGTTCACCGCAATGAATATCTGCGATGAGGTCATGTCAGACGGCAGCAAGCGCTATAGTGCAGCCCTGATTGCTTCCTCTGGCGACGGCGTTACCCACGAAACAAATATGACGCCTTTGCGAGAAGGTTGCGCAGGCTCCTGGATCGAAGCCGTTACAGGTGAATATCCTATCGTTGGTGCAAATCAGGCGGTTGTCGCGACAATCAGTGATGATGACATTGCTTGGGAAAAGCCTTTCCAGCTGTCACTCACGCGCACGAGAACTGAACTGGTCAACACGGTCGCCGCGTCATATGTGAGCCCAGACTTATTCTACGAAACCACTTCACTGACGACGCGTATAGATGCACTTGCTTTGGCGCAAGATCGTGAGCGACTGGCTTCAAAGGTCGATTACACGGCGGTTACCGATCATCGCGTTGGCGACCGGTTGGCAGACATCGCAATCCGCGCCTCGCGCTATCAAGCGAACGGCAGCTTTACGGTTCATCCAAAGTTTCTAGCGCTTCAGGTAGGCCAGTGGGTGCAATGGCAGTCTGATCGTTACAACCGTACGATCAAGCTGCAAATCCATTCCAAGTCTCTTGGTGCAATGGGTAGTGACAGCGTTCGCGATGTTTCGATCTCTTGGCAGGAGGTGGGCGACGGCATCTTCGATCCAACTGCGTATGCGACCAACCCTCCTATACCAATCCCGAACGGTCAACCTGATTATCTTGGAGAGGTTCAGAACTTCAATGCAATTCCGAACAAGGTAGTAAGCGAAGCTGGTCAGGAATACCCCGGCATCCGTCTGTTCTGGGATACGATTGAGGATGGAACGGTTGAAGGCGTAGATATTCTGTATTGGCCTGATAATGATCCATCGCAGCTTTTCAGCAACTATGTCACTCGTGATGTGACTGTGTTTCAGATTGTCAACGGCCTGACCAGCCTATCTGACTGGTGGGTCCGCACCAGATTGCGAGTTGCAGCGGGAACACGGCCAGTCGCTTGGGCGGTTGCCGAGAAGGTAAGAACTCTTGACGCTTCTGGTGATGATAGTCTGGTTGATTACGAGCGGCTTGATGGTGACGTTAAGGGCCTAGTTAATTGGATGACGGATGACCGGCGTGAACTGGTGCGACAAGCGCAAGAGAACGCCACTTCATCTGCTGATGGGCTTCTCAGCGCCTATTCCAATATTCAGCGACTTAGTCGTCAACTTACCAGTACGTTTGGTACGGCTCAGGCATCTTGGAAAGAAGATATTTTTGTCGCCACAGGGCCGACAAGTGCCATTGGTCAACAATTGACACAGATCAATGTAAGCCTCGGCGATAAAGCCGATGCAAGCACTGTCGTGTTGTTACAAAGCCGTGTTGATGGCGTTGAAGGCAATATGACGGCTGTCTCAAATGCGCTGACTGAAGTCAATGCGTCGGTAGATGGCACTGTGTCAAATGCGGCTTGGCGCATGACAGCTATTGCGGGCAGTGGCGGTTCTTCAGTGAGGATTTCAGCTTTTGCCCGCATTAGTTCAGGCGATAGCTGGAAACAAGCCGGTTGGTTTGTGAATGTCACTCCAACCACCAGTCAGTTCATTGTGATCGCGAACCAATTTGCCATTGCTGATCCCGATAATCAGGGCAACTTTAGCTATCCGTTTGTTGTCCAGTCAGGTGTCACAGTTCTTAACGTCGCGAATATTGGTCAGTTCACAGCAGGCATTGGAACTTCGCCAGATGGTCGCTTCCGATTAGACTTCCGTGCCGGCTCAATCGAGTGGTTTGATTAAATGTCGAGAGGTTTCCTAAAGGATGTAGGAGGTGTTAAGCGCCTTCGCATCGTCAAAGCTGGCTATGATGCCAATAATCTAAACCTGCCTTACAACGCTGTGGTGTTCGACAGCATATTCCCCACCAATCTGACGCCTTGGGCAACGGGAGTTGCAAGGGTGGCTACGGCTGGAACAAATCTGAAAATAGTTTCATGGCCAAGCCCCGGGTATATTCCGATGACAATCGTCAATGTCAAAGCTGCGAACGGCGAGATTTATTACAATGTCGTTCCTTGGACTTCGAACAATCCGCGTATGTTTGCTTCTGCAGACGGTATTTATCTCAGTGCCGGTTCACTGAACTTGCCGTTTGATGTTTCATACATGGCTTTCCGGGTGGCTTCCTGATGGTTCAACGTGGATGGATTGATCTGGCAAGCAGCGTGTTCCGAGTTTCTATGCCGGGAGTAAATGTTAGGACCGCCACACAAAGTCAGCTCATTGTTGATGAGCGCGTCATTTACCCGCAAATTCTACAGGTGATATTCGTACCATTTGTTTCGGGTAGTCCTGTTTCTGTGGTGCCGATTATCGACTACGGATTTGTACCGAGGGTGTGGGCTTATGGACGATACTCTGGCGAGGACAATCGCTCGTTCCCCGCCCGAGCTAGTTACTCATCAGGTGGGAGCAATCAGCTTCAAAACCACTTCTTCTTTGCTGCAACTCGCAATCAAATTGTCGTTGAGTTTCCAACTCCAACCTTTTTACGCGGGGCACAATTGATCACCATGAGGCCGTCATGACGAGCGCGCGTATTAGCAAAGATGGTGTTTTTATCGCGAAGCCTGGAAGGCAAATTGAAGAAGGTGAAGCTGCATTATCCTTCTCGCCTATCGGCTCGCAACAACAGATATTAATGGCAGGGAGTGCGGCCTTTGCAGCTTACAATCCGGGGGGCGATATGGGCGGCACCTACAATAGGGCAGTTGTACCATTTGGCACGACTTTCGTTGAGCCTCCAGTGGCTTACTGCATGGCAAACGACGCTGGAGGTACCAGAGAGATAGCTCTCACCATGTACTTGAGCCTCGTCGGGTCAGTGGTTCGACGTGAGCCGCAAATCTGGTGGGAGACTACTGTTTCGGAATTGCGCGTCTATTCATATTGGGCGCTGTCATCCACACCTAGCGCAAGCTTCGTAATTTGCAGAAATGAGGCATCGTAATGCTCATTGTTCACGACGTGGATGGACGCATCCTGTTTATATCAACTTATCACGCTGCTGATGATTACGAGGATGCACTGACAGAGCAATGCCTCGGTTTCATTCGCTACGACCAACCGTGCGATGCTTCTAAAGTCGTCGCAACTCACTTTGTCGAAGATGGATCATTGAAGGAACGGCCATCGATCAGCATTGCCAAAACGACTGTGAAAGTCGGCGAGCTGATCGAAGTCAGTGGATTGCGTGGGAAAGCGACAATCCAGATCGATGATGAGGAATATTCGATTGAAGATGAAACTCTCAACTTCGAAGCGGAATATCCCGGCGAGTATGTGATCAAGGTCGATGCATGGCCATGCCTGCCATTTGAAGCACAGGTGAATGTCGAATGAAGCTCTCACTCAAAAAAGACATGACTTGGGAACGGTCAAAGGCACGGCTTCGACTGGATGCACAATTTCAGTCACGGATAATCGAAGCGATAGGTGACAAAGCCGCGCTCTATGCTGTGAAATATGCATCGGCTTTGGCCTACATGAACGGAATGCCTTCACCTCTGATTGAAAGTGCGGAAGAGGCTCAAGCCATCATAGCCAAGAATACCGAAATGCAATCTCGCCTAGCTGTCATCGAGACGGAGCGTCAGGCGTTGCAAACGCAGATCGATAAGGCGGGAACAATGCACGATCTTGCTAGATTTTTAAGCTTTTAGTCATCGGAGAATACAATGGCTGTTTTGTCAGATTACACCTCTGGCACGATAACGCTTGCCAATGGTTCAACGGCTGTGACCGGCACCGGCACACTGTTTAATGTGGCGAAGTTTCGTGAAGGTGACACGCTTCAAATCCAGAACCTGACGGCTGTTATTGCCAGTGTGAACAGCAATATATCGCTGACACTGACCGTGCCTTGGACGGGCACCTCGCTAACGGATGCGCCGTATAGAGCGAGATATTTGCCTGACGGCGCGCGGGTAACAGCACAAACTACAACACTGATCGAACTTCTCGGAAACGGTGTCTTGTCCAACATTGCTGAACTTGGCGTTGAGGATGGCAAGGCGCCTGTCGGCAATGCGGCGGGTGAGTATGAGTTAAAGTCTGTGCCGACAGATCCGAACGGCAGTCTCGGTAAGTTGGCAGATCTAACTCTTGCTAACCGACAGGTTTTGCAAACGGACGGTTCAGGCAATCTCACGGCAATAACTCTTTCTTCCAAGCAAATTCTACAGACAGACGCTAACGGCTCTCTCACCCCGTTGTCATTAGTCGCTAACAAGATGCTTGTAACGAACAGTTCTTCGCAAGTGGCGCTTGTTGACGATAAGTCCGTACGCAACCTTTCAACTACAAATGTCGCGTCTTCAGTTGCTTATGTCGATGTAACTATACCATCCGGCTTTGATGTATTTGAGCTTTACCTAAAAGAACTGATCCCAGTTAATAATGCAGTGGCCCTTCAGATCCAGTTCAGTACCGATGGAGGATCGAGCTTCTACACAGGCGCAGATTATAGAACCAGTGCAATATCTGTAACGGGCACAGCATCAGGTGGTTTTGCTGGTGGCACGATCACAAACAATGTTCAAATCGGAAATGACATCTCCAATGTCCACGGATTTTCAACGAGAATTTCTGTTTATCCTGGTAGCCCTATAGGTCGTCCAGCAGTGTCATCGGTCACAGGTCTGCAATCGTCTTTCGGCTATAAACTACAGATAGCGGCGGGTTTGTTGATCACAGTAATGCAGCGGATCACAACCATCAGAGTATTTTTTAATTCTGGCAACGCTGCCAGCGGGAAACTTATCTTGACGGGAGCGTGATATGGCAGAAGCTATGAAAGACGGCGAATATGTAGAAGTCGATGCGGCTTGGTTGCATGCCCGAGACAGCGGTGAATTTATTGCTCCTACGCCGACACCGCAGGTGGTTTCGAGATTTCAGGCTAGAGCGGCATTATTTGCGGCAGGACTATTGCCCCAAGTTGAAAATGCCATTTCCGAGGCTGAGCCTCTTGTGCAAATGGCATGGAGCGATGCTCAGGAGTTTCGGCGTGATAGCCCTACAATCTTAGCCTTAGCTAATGTGATTGGCTTGACAGAAAATCAGGTGGATCAACTCTTTACCGAAGCGTTTCAGATCGTTGCGTAATTAACCTATCCCCACAATCGGACCGACCACACCGCCCTTGAAGCGGTTTTCCGTGCCGTAAGGAAGTACTAAGAATCCAGCGGAATGAGCTTCATGAAAGCGGCTGAGGTGAAAGCAGATTCATATCACCGCTCATCGGTCGAGTTTTATCAAAAATGCGTTCAATGCTATCCGCTACCGCTACAAAAAAAGTCAAGTATCCAGAGATGTACATGGGAAGAAGATAACGCCATTCCAGTCCTGTCTCCGACAATAGATAGGGAATGGTGTATAGCAGGCCAAACACATAGACTGCACAAGGTAAAGCATTTCTGTTTTTTAGACAGAAAACAAAACCAATGACCCCCAGCAAAATTGACGGCCAATGCTTGAATAGTAATGATGTTTTAAGTGATATAAGTGTTTCCACTGTCCACCGGTACCCCGGAATTATCGGGGAGGAAGTCACGTTGAGAATATTCGGATCCACATAAGGGTGCATCGGAAAGTATTCTGCTGAATGTGCAATTTGGCCTCTTATGTACGCGAATTTGTGACGGATGAACCCTGTGGGCGATTCCCATATGAGCATGGGTAGGCGGTCAATAATAAATTGACCGTTCTTCAAGATTCGATCGAATCCGATAAGCGCGTCTTTTGGCCAAAACATAAGCCCATTTCCACTGTATAAATACAATGGAATTGAAGCTTCCAGCGCGCCATCGCCAAAAGCGGCGTCATAATACGGTTTCTCTTGCGCTATCAGCTTCTCTTGCAACTCAGAGTTTGAGTTGACAATTGTTCCGAGATATTGATTGAACAGTGCAAACCTTAACATTGAGCCTTGCTGTTCTACTCCAGGCATCAATACGGATGCCTTTGTACCCAAAGCAAGAATGACGCAGATGGCTGCTGCAACAGCCACTCGCGCAAGACCATTAATGTTGTGTCGCTTCCCGATGTAGATAAACCAAACTACTGCGACTAACGGCAAAGATGATATCGCGTTATATCGGATGCTTATAGAAATAAAGAATAACAGTGTTCCGATTATCAGCCATTTGGTGTGTGTGAAACCGCTCTTATAAAAAGTGTTGAAAGCGAGCAGTCCGAACACAGCGAAAGCAAACACCCAAACGTCTGTCCAGTGGACATTGGTATGCACCCATAGCGGCAATAGACAGAGCATTAGCGCAGAACATACTGCTAGTGAAAACCATGATCGAATTGACACCGCAATAACAACAAAGATTGCGGACCATAACAAGGCACCCTGGACGAACGAAAAGGATGCAATTGCTGCCTCTCCGGTTGACGTTGAAAGAAAAAACGCTCTCTGGATTATCGCCATTAGCGGCGGCTTAATCGTATCATAGTTTTGTGTAACTGCTTGCTGCCAACTGTTAGCGCTATCTCGCGATAGAAAACCTGGATAAAACATAAGTAAAAACAAAGTGCTTATTAAAAGCGCGGTAAAAACCGCAGCGCAAATGCGCGCCCTTACATTGTTGGCATTCTCATGGTGCATAGTGTGAGGCGACCTATTATCCAAAACCATCGTCACAGATAACGATTCATCCGACATACCCAATCGTAAACGATATCACAAACAGCAAACCGCCCTTGAGGCGGTTTTTTCATGCCGAAAGGAAACCCCGGCTCGGAAGTGTGCCGAGCCGGGGCAATGCGAGCCTTCCAGTCGCGTCGTTAAGGTTGGCCCGCATTTTCTTTTAATCATTGTGGCAACCACCACAGTAGAATGCATGCCAAAGCCGTTGCCAGTACGGCACCAGCAAAGAGCAAGGTCTGATCTGAAAAGGTGAAATTGAAAATTGTCATCTGCGATTATGCTCCGACCAGATCATAAAGCCGATCAGGGCGAGCAACGCAGTCGTCATAAACCCAATGAACCAACCCATAACAATTCCTCCGCTCAGTAAACGCCTTTAGCGGGAAAAAAGTTCAATCACTCTTTAAAATAGAAAGCCCCGACAGGCGGGCCTAGCCGGGGCTGAGCGTTCTTGAAGCGGGGGCTTCAACCGCTCCCGATCATCACCCCACAAAGTAAGGAAAACACAATGGTCAGAACCATTGAATCAAACCCGCTTCTCTTGATGCTGGGCATCAACGTTACCTTACTTCGAGAACTTCACCGGTGCTTCGGTCAATAACGACACGCATATCATTGTCGCGGCGGTCTATTCCTCGAATGACATAAGAGTTCCTGCGTCGTGAGACACTTTCGACTTCATCCATTCCTTCATCCCGCGCAATTCTCGCGGCTCGACGCTCGCTTATTTCTCCGCGATCTGGTCGGCGATCCCGATCCATCCTACGGTTTCCATCTGGAACTATTTGAATTCCATTCGGACCGACCTCGATGCTTTGTGCTTGTGCTGGAGCGGAAAAAGCGACAGCCGACATGATTAACACTGCGATTGCTGTAAGCTTGTACATGGCAACTATCCGTTCAAGGTTGTGCGCCCACCGTTCAATTGAACGAGCTCAGTTCCCCTTAGTTCCTGTGGCTACTGTCAACTCTCCTAACACTCTGAATATCCTGTGATCGCTGCAGCGCTTTCTCTCGTTTGAATTCCTAGGACAATCCAATGAACAAAACAACGTTCTTCGCGTATGCGAGGCGCGCGCCTTTTGGCGGCCGTCTCTCGCAGGCGCAGGTTGATGGCACATCTGCTATATTGACCGAAGCCCTCAAGCGTAATCTACCCGATGAGCAGATCGCGTATATCCTAGCGACTGTCTTTCACGAGACAGGCGGCAAGATGCAGCCGGTCGTCGAGAACCTAAACTACAACACTGCATCGCAGATCAAGAAGACATGGCCGACGCGATTTCCAACCGTCGCAAGCGCAGAGCTTTATGTCCGCCAGCCTCAAAAACTTGCCAATAAGGTCTACGGCGGACGCATGGGCAACGATAATGCTAACGATGGTTGGCTTTTTCGCGGGCGAGGCCTGCCTCAGATTACAGGCGAGGACAACTACAAGAAGTTCGGCATTGCTGATGCACCTGAGAAGGCGCTAGAGCTACCCACAGCAATCCGCATTCTCTTTGAAGGCATGGTGCTGGGTAAGTTCACGGGACGGAAGCTGGGCGACTTTTTCGGCAAGGGTAAAGCCGATGCTGAAGGCGCGCGGGCTATCGTCAACGGCACCGATAAGGCCACGTTGATTGCTGGCTATTACCGCAATTTCCTCGACAGCCTCGTCGCTGCGCGCGAAATGAAAGCGGTGGCTGTTGAAGATGCCAAGCCTGACGACGTGCCCCTCCTCAAGGATAAGGCGGTGCAGACCATCGTCGCAGCTGGTGGCGGCACGTTCGTGACCGGCCTTATTGGTGCGGTTTCCAATCCATGGGCATTCCTGACCGTTGCCTTGATCGTGGTTGCCTTAGGTGGTGGCTTCTGGCTTTGGCATACAGGCAGGCTGGAACTGAAGAGGATGGCGGTGTGACGTGGCTTTTAACATTGCGCTCCAAGATTACAGACTACGCCGTGGCAATCGCTGCGGCTCTGGCCGTCCTTGTCGGCGCATATCTCAAAGGCCGGTCTGACAGCAAAACAGCGCAGACCGCGCGCGACGCACAATCGGCAACCAAAGCACGGAAGATAGAAAATGAAGTCAGCCGTCTTGATGACAGCGCTGTTGACGCTCGGCTTGCTAAGTGGATGCGCGACAAGCGGTAACTATTGCAATATGGCGCGGGCGATCTACGCCAGCCATTACGACACATCAGAAACCAAGCGCCAAATCCTGGCAGAGAATGAGAAAATGGAAAAGCTATGCGGGGTGCGGCCGTGATGAACGAATTGATGGATATTGAAAAATGACCGGCACTGAAATCATGGGGGCTGTCGGCTTTATCGTGATGCTGTTCGGCTTCCTGTTTGGCCTTTGGAAATATATCGAAGGCCACATCAGGACGGTGAGATCAGAATGCGGAGTTAAAGCTGACGCAGCTACCGCACTTGCCGCGCTGACGAGGCAGGAGCTTTCAGACTATAAGCTGCGTGCGGCTGAAACATTTGCAACAAAGGCCGGGATGCAGGAGCAGACCTCGCAGATCATGCGTGCCATCGAAAGCGTTGCAAACCGCATTGACGGGCTTACCGAGCGCATGGATCGTGTGTTTGAGCAGAAGACGACGCGGGCGCGATCCTGATGTAGTAAAAAAGCGGTCTTTGGGCCGTTTTTAAGCACGTTTAAGCCCCGGTTAGAGCATTAACGCTATGAGATGGTGATCTATTAGTCCCCGAGAACGGCTTTCTCTTAGGCTTAGGCAGTAATCCTTCACGTTGTGCTTTTTTCTTCGCTTCTTTTCGGGCCCTGCCTATGGCAGCTTCCTTTTCGCGAATTCGTTTTTCTGAAGGCTTTTCAAATGCACGGCGGGCCTTCATCTCACGGAAAACACCCTCACGCTGTAATTTCTTTTTCAAAACACGTAAGGCTTGATCAATGTTATTGTCTCGGACAAGAACTTGCATAACGGCTCCTAACGTCTAGCTTCCAAAGATGAATCACGGGCTATTCTTGCTGCCCTCAACCGATCAGTCTTAGCGGAGGTCGCGGATTTTTCTTCATTGAGAATAGACTTAGCTGTGTGATCAATTCGCGACTTGAGCACCTCGGGGTGCTTATTAAGTCGCTTGAAAAGAGTATCTTTTGTGTATTCGGTTATCATGGCGATGTTCTCCAAATATAAAATAAAGCCTATGACTAACGGGCTCGGCTTTTTGAACAACCGCCAGCAGTTCGTCTCAGAACGTTTGAAAGTTTTGACCAGTCGCGCGGCGAAGTAATGCGCTTTGAGATGTTTCCCATCAAGCGGGACTGATCCAAAGGCGAAATATCAATCTTACTGGATTGATTTGTGAGGTTTCGTGAATGGTCTCGTTGGTTTTCCATAAGAGCCTCTCTGTTAAATTTATTAATTCAATGAGCACGCAAATAAAAAGGGCCGAGCGTGCACTCGACCCTTTAAAAGTAAACTTCTTTCAACAGTGCCAGTACATCCGTGGTCAAAGGAAAGGAGAAAACCTATTTATGCAGCCTGAAGGTTGCAGGCCGACATCTTGCCGGACTTCATGTCTCGTTCCATATCGTAGCCAATCTTCTGTCCTTCGACGATTTCGCGCATTCCGGCGCGCTCGACGGCAGAGATATGAACGAAGGCATCTGCACCACCGTTATCAGGCTGAATGAAGCCGAAGCCTTTTGTGGAGTTGAACCATTTGACTGTGCCAGTGGTCATAATAAACCCTTTCATAGAAGTATAGAGGGCAACACGCAGTTGCGTGAAGTAAAGTGATAACGATTATTAAAAAGGGGTTCGTTCAGGACGCGGTGCTAAACGCGTAATAAAGCAAAACTCATCAAGAAAATATCGATAATTAATACTTAATGCGTGAGCTTGAATTTGTCAAATTATATTTATTTTTATTCTTGAAAATGGAATTATATATAATGTTTGTACGGATATTTGTTCGGGAATTATTTCAAAAACTTACAACAGGCGAATGTTCAAAAAAAGGTCGGGTGATCCAGATATTTGTCAGACGCTGAGCGAGGTAATTTCTGGAGCTATTTCGGCGCGCTGCTGTTGACGCCCCTTTCACTTCCACCACAATGAAAAATTGCTGGCCGCCAACCCGCTAACCAACCAACACGAGGAGACTGTATGTCCAATGACAGACAGCGGGCGAACACGCGCCTCTCACAAGAAGAGCTATTGCGCCGTGTTGCTGCATATCAGCAGCACGGTACACTTACGAAGGCTGCGCTCGCATGTGGCGTTAAGAAGTCCACCTTTCACGACAGCATCAAGCGTGCGGCTGAGCTTGGCTTGATGGGCCCAAAAGCAACGCTGCCGGGCTACGCGATTAAAAGCCTGACAGAGACGCCAAACGGCACATATATGCGCCAGACGAAAGAAGCTGGCCCGGTCTATGAGGCCACGGCCGGTTTGGCGGTCAAAGGCAAGACGACGCTTGTTAACAGCGAAGGCCGCATAGTCACCCAGCACATCATGGAACGTGAGGACGCCGACCAACAGCGCGCCACTATCACGGCTATGGTTGCCGCCCTTAAAGAAGAGTTGCCTCGCGTATCGATCATGCCGGCTCCGAAGGGCCGTCGCGAGGACCTGTTGAATCAGTTCACGATCACCGACAACCATTTCGGCATGATGTCGTGGCGCGAAGAGACCGGCAGCGATTACGATCTGCGGATTGCTGAGCAGTTGTTGCTCGATTGGTTCTCAGCAGCGGTAGCGCAAGCGCCCGACGCTCACACGGCCATTCTGGCGCAGCTCGGCGACCTGATGCATCACGATGCGCTTGAAAGCGTCACGCCTGCACACAAGCACGTTCTGGACGCTGATAGCCGACTGCAGAAAGTCATTCGCATTGTGATTCGTACGATCCGTCGCATAATCGATATGCTGTTGCAGAAGCACGAGCGGGTTCATGTCGTGATGGCGTCGGGCAATCACGACCCTGCCTCATCTGCATGGCTGCGTGAAATGCTGGCCGTTATGTACGAAGACGAGCCGCGCATCACCGTCGATAATTCACCATCACTCTATTACGCGTTCGAGTGGGGCAGCACGATGCTAGCCTATCACCATGGCCATAAGCGAGGTGTTGCGAATATCGAAGGCACGATTGCTGGCATGTTCCGCGGAATGTTTGGCCGGTCGCTACAAGCCTATGTCCATATTGGACACAGACATAGCGACGAGGCTAGAAAGGGCACGCTGATGTATGTCGAACAGCACGAAACGCTTGCGGCTCCTGATGCGTATGCGGCTGGAGGTGGTTGGCTGTCGGGCAGATCAGCCAAGCGGATAACTTATAGCAAAGAGTTCGGTGAGGTCGGTCGCGATATTCTCCGGCCTGAAATGGTGCAGGGTGCTTCGCGCGTGCCAGTGGCTGCGAATGATAATGTGGCAAGTGAGATGAGGGCAGCAGCATGAAACTAACCGTCTACACAAAGCCCGGCTGCCAGCAGTGCATTGCGACAAAGAAAACGCTTGAGCGTGCCGGGCATGAGGTTGCGTTCGTGGATATCACGCAGGATGCAGATGCAGCGGCGACGGTTCGTGGTCTTGGCTATCAGTCGTTGCCTGTTGTCGTTGTGAGCCGAACGAAACATTGGGCAGGGTTTCGGCCGGACCTGATTAAGGAATTAGCACCATGAACCAATTCCACATCGGCCAGCAAGTGGTCTGCATTGATTCTGTGGTCGGCTTTGAGCAATATCTCGAGATCAAGGAAGGCGAGGTCTATACAATCGAGTGGATAGGGCCGTTTGAGCATTACATTCACTGCTCTTATATCGGCGTGCGTCTGGCCGGTATCAATCGCGGGACCTGTCCGCAGTTCGGTTACGAAAACCCGCCTTTTTCAGCGAGCCGATTTCGTCCGCTTGTTACTGATCGCTTGTCAGCCCTACGCGGGTTGCTCGCTGGCGGTCCCGTTACAGAGAAGATCGAAGAGCCGAAGCGTAAGGTGAGGGAGTGTGTATAATGGCCCACAAAGGGCAAACCACCTATTTAGGCGACATTACCATTCACGGTCTGTCCGCTATTAAATCCGACGGCGGATCGACCAGCTATTACGAGTTGCCAGAAGGTGCGAGCGAACTGAACGACCTTATCGAGCACAAAGGTATGTCCTTTGCGCTCGGCAACATCTTTAAAGCTTGCTATCGCTTTGGCGAAAAGGACGCTGCCAGCCGCCTGTATGATCTGAACAAGATCATATTCTTTGCGGAAAGGCTCAAAGCGTTGGAACAGCGCGCAGCTTAAATAAACCTCCCATCGGACGGGAATCTCATCGTCAATTATTGCAAATCAAAAGGACTTCGGATTTCTCCGAAGCCCTTTTTTAAGATCGTTATCTCTGGTTTGTTATTTGCGGTAAGCCAAGCCACCCCAAATTCTGCCTTCTTCGCGATGACGACCACCGTGAACGGCTCCGATGTAAGCGGCAACTGCGGCAACAAGTGCAGATGCTGCGAGAAGGAATGCCGTGAGGATGCCCGTTATTCTCGCTTTTTCAGCCGCGTCGGCTGCTTTCGATTTTACTTCTTCTGCAGTTTTTTCAGCTTGCGCCTGTATGTCAGCAATCGTCTTTTGAGCTTCTTCAACCTTTTTTTGAGCGTCAGTACGCAAAGCCTGAACGCGTTCAACCGTCTGGTTTACACGAGTTTGAGCATCATTTTGACTTAGGCCGGTTCGAGTAGCGACCTGATTAGTGAGCCATTCGCGATCCGCGTCGGAGATTTCACCCGTAGTAAGTAGGTTTCCAAGAATACCGCTTATCTGACGCTGAAAACCCGCCAAATTCTGCGCTTCCTGACCCACTTCAGAGTTACCCTGACCGTCTGTACGTAGGAGGCTATCAGTGAGGTAGTCTAACGGGTTTGTTTTCAATCCTTGTGGCAACATCTGTTCAACAGATGGAGCGGCCGCTTGTCCGGCGCCTTGCGCCAAGCCTGATACAGCTTGCCCAGCACCTGAAACAATCCCTCCAGCCAACTGACCAACACCCTGAGCGGTGCCGCCAACGACCGTGGCTGTGGTTTGCACAGCTGTTTCAGCAGCACTTCCAACCGCTTTAGCGCCGCCTGAAACGACGCTGACGAGGAGCATGGCCGATACGATAGTACCAAGTCCCCAAACCACCAGTCCATTCAGGCCGTCCCGAATAGTGGATTCATCGCGAGTTGACGTTCCAGTAGGTCGACGCATTCTGCCGGTGATATATCCACCAAGCATATAAGATGCCACCATCGATATGATGATAAAGAGTGCAGTTAAGACAAGCCATACAGCACTAATGTCTCCACCTCCATCGACGGAGAATGAACTTAGGCCAAGACCACCAGCGAATGTCGTCAGAACAATCATCACACCCGAAGCGACTGTAACGCCAGCAAAAATAGCCGCCCAATCGACATAGCTGCGATCAGGCGTATTTTCTACAACAGTTGAATCTACCATCAACGTAATCCCAGAAAAGAGAGGATGAACAACACAATAACAACTAGTCCTACTAAATAGATGATGGAATTCATGTTGGTTATCTCCTTCAAATAAGTAACAATTCCCGATTATCGGGTGTATTAATATCGGGCTTTACGCTCTTGTTGAGAAAACTCATGAGCCGGTAAAAAGTTTCATTGAAGATGAAATTTAATTAATTTATTAATACTTAGACTAGTCCGGATATGGCGATTTCGTTTTTTTGGATTATCCGGTGAATTTATTTACTTGTGTGAAGGCTTTCGTTTTGGTCTTTTGGACCAAAGGGCTTTATTTTTCTGAAGCTGAAAGATCTTGCGGATTGAGGCAAATAAAAAAACCGGAACATCTGCTAACATCACGGGGCACGGAAACGTTCACGACCCAGCTTCCACCGAGCTGCGCGTCAAATACTTTATCAAAATATGACCGTTCGCCACTTCGACTTCTTGCCAACCTGCTGCCTTGGCATCTGCAATCAAGTCGGGGACGCCGGGTATAAGCCCGCCTGTTTTTGTCCTAGTATGTCGCTCCACCCTTTTTGGGCTTTGTTCAGTTAATTCTTTGACCGATCGGGATATGGTTCATCAGGCAGCTTCTTCTTAGGATTGCCCGGAGCGTTTGATTGTTCATGAGTAGGTTTTTCGTGCTGGTCCTGGGGTTCAACCGGAGAAGGATCGACTGTTGTATGTTCTCTATGAAGGTCAGGGTCTGACCAGGGGCTTTTCTTTTTTTCCATTTAATCCTCCCGAAATTAGAGAACCCCGCCTAAGCGGGGTTCAAGGAACTAGGCAGCCTTCAAGTTAATTTTAGTTTCGGCTAATTTGGTCAAGTCGTGATCAGTTTGACCCTCTTCTTGCAGTGTTGCGTCAAGAAGCTTTGCTACATCCTTGTGACCAAGTTCAGTGGCCCATCGTTTAAGCGTGCCATATCTTGTAATTTCGTAATGTTCGACTGCCTGTGCGGACGATATCAAACCGGCGTCAAGCGCCTTTGTACCCTTGAATTCGTCGATAATTTCCTCACCCTCAGCGATAATACCTTCAATAGCATCGCAGGTTTTACCCTGAGCGCGCTTTCCGAGGAGTTCGAACACCTGCTGAAGCCGTTCGATGTGCTCCTGAGTTTGTTCCTTATGCTTTTCGAATGCTGCTTTGAGTTCAGGCGCGACAGCCGCTCTTGCCATCTTTGGCAGTGCCTTGACGATCTTTCGCTCGGCATAATAAATGTCCTTGAGCGTGTCGTAGAACAAATCGTCGAGCGTCTTTTCCTTGGAATTCGGCATTTTTCTCTCCATTAGAGTTTATGCCCCTGCATGGAGAGTCAACGTTCATGGATGCTCTTGGTTCCTCGGCCGAAGCCTAAGATTTTGTTTTGCCGAAGTTCAGATAAACTGCTCATTCTAGAAAAAATAAACTCCTAAATCAGTGAAGTCTGTTCCTCGTTATCGTTGCTTGGCGTCAGATCGATCAAATCTGCATCGGGCAAAGGCTTCTGCATATCCTTGGCTTCATCCCAAGGAGCGCGAAGCCACGTGTCGATTTCTTCTGTTGTGCGCAGAATGACCGGCATTGCCTTTGGGTGAACAGGCTTGACCACGGCATTCGGTTCAGTTGTCAGGAAGCCGAAGATATCGACCTCGACCGGTCCCTCTTTTTTCTTCCGCACACCTTTCCATGTGGTCCAGATGCCTGCGAACGCAAAGAGCGGCCTTTCCTCGTTGAGGGCGAACCAATGCAAAGGCTTTCGCTTCGTCTTCGAGTCAAGCTCTTGCCCGTATTCTGAAAAAGAAGTTGCTGGAACAACGCAGCGGCTCTCGACGCCTTGCCAGCGTCGCCAATGCGGGGAGGTGAGATTGCGAATGTTCGTCACACCGCTATCAGCTTCGCCCTTCACGTAAATAGGCGGGGTAGGCATGCCCCAACGAAGGTGTGCAAGCTCATGCTCGCCGTCAGGAAGATTGCGCAGAACCGGCGCCGGATAATCGGGATACACGTCGAGCTGCGGATCAAAACGGTTGGTCACATCACCGAATTTTGGGAACAGACGGCGCATGGCCTCATGATTGGTCGTGATGTTATAAAGATTACACATGCGCTCCTCCTGACAGGAAGAGAATAGGGCGCAGTTTATCTTCGTCCAGCAAGCAAATCTTCGCCTTGCTGTTTGTGCGCGCGACAGAACCAAAATTGTTCCCGGCTGGTCTTATATCCGAATGTACCCCAAGCCTTGCAGTCGACATCATCGCACCAATGCTCGAATAGTTTGCCTGGTTGTGAGACGTGGGCTTTATCGTTGTTGTATCCGGGCATTCTACCTCGGCGCTCGATAAACTACGAATTCGCTCTGCCCCTTCATGGTGCAGGCCTCACAGCGAAGTTTCCATTGATGCTGTCGCAACGGCTCGTTCCTGTCGATTTTGCGTGCAACTTCTTTTGTATTCAGATCGTTTATGTATCCGCATCGTGTGCACAGTCCGCATAGAATCGCCCACGGCTCCAGATCAGCAATGCGGGTGAACGCGTCAATTTTCTCGTGTGAAGGTGGCCTTGGCATGCGGTTTATCGAACGAAAATTCGTTCCCATTTGCCATGGCCAAAAGGCTTGCCGCCATGACGACGCATGAAAGCGCTCATGCGCCTTTCAGAGGGGAAGCTAAACACGCAAAAATCGATCCCAGATTTGCGCGCCATGCGATGAGGCAAGTTAGCACCAAGACGGCCTGCGTCCCGGTGCACTTCATGTCGCGCGCATTTCAATGCGTAGGATTCAGGAAGGGCGACTTGAAACGTATTCATTACGCTGCCCTCTTAAAAAGTGGAGCACGTTGGCCATGGGTGAGCGCAAGATGTGAGAGTTCTATTTCACGTGCAAGAAAGTCTCGGTCTTTAAGTAGTGCTTCTATAGCCGCGTGCACATCGCCTCCATGGTAGGCGAGAACCATCTCAATTTCGGCTTCATAATTCTGCGCAAGGGTATTCATGGATTTCTCCTGAATTAACGAATGTTCCTATTTTGTTCTATTTTGAAGTAGGAGTCAATAATTCTGTTAAGATTGCAGATACGTGTGCCGTGAGGTATCATGTGCCAACAATATCAGGAGATCATTCTTGGCGAAAATAAAAAAGCGCTCGTGGGAGAACGCGAGCGGAAAACATGAAGCTTGGCAGTTGGATTTCACTGACAGGCATGGGAAACGCCATCGGGAACAATATGCAAAAAAGAGGGAAGCAGAAGCACGACTATCTGAGATCATAACTGAGACAGGGACATCGACGTATAAAGAGGCGGCTCAAACGACAACTGTCGTTGACGTATGTGATGATTTTTATAAGGCAATGGAAACGCGCAATAAGCGCGGCGAAAGCGTTGTTCAATCATATCTGCGCACGACTAAGCAGCACATCGACAATTGGATAGACCCAAAAGAAGAAAGCGCTGTCGGGTTCACGAAGGGCATTGGACAAAAGACGCTGTCTGAATTGACCACATCAGACGTAATCAAACTTAGGAACGACATGCGCGATGCATCAGCCGGCGTGGTTACAACCCGCCGTGTGCTCGGCACCTTAAGCCGCATACTGAAGCACGGCGTGGAGACGGATAAAGTGGGGATAAACGTCGCTAAGGGCGTCCGAGTTATCGGAACACGCGCTGAAGCTACTGAAAAGGTCACGCCACCATCAAAGTTAACGCTGGCTAGCATCCTAAAAAAATCCGATGAGCAACTGGCACTTCGCATAAGGTTCGCAGCTTCGTCGGGTCTCCGAGCCTCAGAACAATGGGCATTGCGCTGGGCGCATTTGGACTTGAATAACGGTTACGTCTCCGTTGAAACTCGCGTTGATGCTTATGGTGAGTTCGATACAACCAAGTCGTCTGCAGGAAGGCGAACCGTTCCAATCGGCAAGGCGATGCTTGATCAATTAAAGGTATGGAAAAGTGTAACAAAGCATGGTGATTCGGAAGACTTTGTCTTCACCGATAGCAAAGGCGGGTTCGTACGCCATACAAACTTTATGAAGCGAGATTGGAAGCCGATAAGCAAGAAGGCCGGCGTAGCGGATATGGGTTGGCACGCCCTGCGTCATTATGCAGTTTCAACATGGATCGAGGCAGGGCTATCTCCGAAGGCGGTTCAGACTCTGGCCGGTCATTCAAGCTACGCGATCACGATGAATCGATATGGCCACCTTTTCCCATCGGATGATCATAAGGCCGCATTCGACAAGATTGCTGAAACGCTGGCAGGATGATTGATTGGCACATGAATGACACATGAAGTCAGTAACATATTGAAATATAAAAACATATACATTGACTTTTAATCAGTAGGTCCAGGGTTCGAATCCCTGCGCGCTCACCAATTTCAAAGACTTAGCCCTATCTAAAGACATTGGTTTTACAGGACGCCATATACTTAACAGTTGGGCTTCTATGTCGTGCCCTTTCTCATCGCATCAATCACGTTGCGACCTGTAAGGTAATTCTTGATGAGGATGCTTTCCCATTCAGATTTTGAATGCCCCGCGTTTATTGAGCGAAGGATAAAATCCATCCGGTTCACTCATTTGGATCGGCTGGACGGCCGTTGCGGAATGCGGTGAAAAGAATGCGGTTGATTGATATGCTCAATAGAACACAAAGGAACGACTCATGAGCAATTTAGAAACAGCAATTGCGGTAGCTGCGGCGGCTCACATGGATCACAAGAGCGATTCCGGCGATCCCTACATTCTGCATCCGCTGCGTGTTATGATGGCCCAGAAGACGCTTGAAACGCAGATTCTGGCGATTATGCATGACATGATCGAGCACACCAATACATCATTGAATGATGTCTACTCGTTCGGCTTTGACGACGACATCGTTTTGGCTTTGAATGCGATTACCCGGCGTGATGACGAAGACTATTTCGTCTACGTGAAGCGAGCCTGTTCAAATCCCATCGCGCGACCAGTCAAGATCGCTGATCTGCGCGATAACTTGCTCAGCTACGGCGATGACGAAGAAAGCAGAGTGCGTTACACGACCGCTCTGGAGATGCTCGGGGAGACGCCTTGAACCAATTTTACGTAGGTCAGCAGGTCGCCTGCATCGATTCTGCTGTCGGCTTCGAGCAATATCTGGAGATCAAGGAAGGCGAGGTCTATACAATCGAGTGGATAGGACCTTTTGAGCATTACATTCACGGCTCTTATATCGGCGTGCGACTTAAGAATGTCGATCGCGGCACATGTCCACAGTTCGGATATGAAAACCCGCCTTTTGCTGCCCGACGATTCCGCCCACTTGTTAAAGACCGCTTGTCGTCACTGCGAGGCTTGCTCGCAGACCGGCTTGTAACTGAGCAGTTTGAAGAGCCTAAGCGTAAGGTGAGGGACGTTGTGTGATGGGTGGGATAAATCCCACGATCGATGATGTCGCAAAAGCCTTTTCATCGCCATCCATCAGAAGGCTGTGCAGGCGGGAAGAATATCCCTGATCGAATCTGACGGTGTGGGTCGACCAGCCATCACGAGTTGCCATGGTTGCTTACAGCTGAACGAACTAAACAAAAACATGTCGTTTGCACTCGGAAACATCTTCAACGCCTAGAGCATTTCTGGATTAAGTTAAATCATTAGAAATGCTCGATCTTTTTGTTTTTACGCACATCTTGCCCGAAAGCCGATACCTACTTTTCGGGATATGCTCTAGTCCGCTCCGGTCAAAAGGGCGCTGCCAGCCGTCTATTGATCTGAACGAGAATTATCTTTTTAGCTGAGCGCGTCAAAGTACTGGAACATAAAAAGACCGCCCATTGGGCGGCTTATTATTCCATATCGGGGATTTCACCATACTGGTAAATAATGGCTGGAGGTCCATATTCACCAATGTCTGGATCAGCTTCTCTGCTCCAAGCGACTATTCCGGTATGTTTTCCCTCCAGTGATCGAGCTGTACGCAACGCCCGTCCCTCGGTATCAAAGGCCACTGGATCAAAAGCGGAAACCAATTCACCATCATCATTTCTGTCAAATGCCGCAACCACGATAAGACGAGCCGCCGTCATTTAATTCACTTTCCCTTACTGTCGAGGTCAAGCTCCGCATTATCTTCGGGGCCATTCGTGGTCTTCTTTTTAATAGCTTTTCCCTTGCCTGCTTTGGGTTCTGGTTGGCGGTCGGGTGAGCTTGTAAATTTTATTGCCATGGATCTGCTGAACTACCTTTAAAGTAAGAATGTTCTTAAAATGTTCTCATTTGGCAAGGATGTCAATCTTTATTCGTCTGGATTGGCATCGTTGCATCGATGTTTGAAAAATTGGCCTGATTGTGCGACGTCAGCGTTGTCGTTTTATACCCGCTCATCAATCCCAACACTGCTACCCTACCAGTGTGATTATTCAGATGCGCCTCGCCGAAAACCTCAGTTGGGCGTCAAGCCGCCCAACCTTCTGCTTGAAAGGCGAAAACGTGAGCTCACTAAGCTCGTCGCCGTTTGGGTCCCGTATTTGTCGCAGTGACAATCGCGTTAAGGGATGAGATGAGCGGTTATGAGCCTTAAAGCCAGAATAGTCGGCGACAAGTTTGAAGCGGCCCTTTGGGTCGCGTCAATTGCGCTTGTCATTCTGTTTCAGGGTATCGTAACTTCTTACGCGCAAGCCTCTATGGTTGCGTGGTCCAATGGCCAAACTTCAGTCATCTGCTCGATCCATGAAGCTCAGGCCAATGGCGATGAAGCTCCGCTTAAGGATCTTGCGCGTTCGTGCTGTTCAACGCTTTGTCAGGCCGCTTGCGCTATCGGCGCGGGCATTGCAGCTCAAACGCTTTCCTTTGCTTACCATGCAGTATTTGTTGCCCGTCATCATGTCGTGCGGCTTGTGGTTTACGGCCCACCTGATTTTCTGGCTGAAACCTATTTGCCCAGAGGTCCGCCCGCATTTTTCAGCTGATGCATGAATCAAATCCGGCGTTTCGCAACTTTTGCGCGTTCTGATTGAAGCGCAGTTGCGTTCTGTCCGGCTTTTTCACACAGGCTGGAGATGCCAATGTTTTCTTTCTATCTGCACGCAGGTGCTGCACGAAATGCGGTGCGGCCATGACCGATGCCATACTACCAAAAACTCAGTCAAAGAACGGTTCTGCCGATGCAGCGCGAGTTGCCGGTTCGGGTCTTAGGGCCTTCGTCACAAGGCTGCACTTCTATGTCGGGCTGTTCGTTGGTCCATTTATCCTGATCGCGGCGATCACAGGCACGCTTTATGTGCTGACGCCGCAGATTGAAAATATGATCTACCGAGATCAATTGCGCACGTCTTCTTTGGGCACAGTGCAGCCCTTGGCAGAGCAGGTGAAGGCCGCACGTGATTTTATCGGTGAGGAGCCGAAGCTTTTTGCCATCCGTCCATCGACAGGTCCGGGCTGGAACTCACGGGTTATGTTCAACGAACCGGGCCTTGGTGAATCTGAGAGCCGTGCAATCTTTGTTGATCCGATTACCTTGGCAATCAAGGGAGATCTGGTCGTCTATGGTACGAGCGGCGTTCTGCCATTGCGCGCGTCCATCGACTATCTGCATCGTAATCTGATGCTCGGAAATTTTGGCCGCTATTATAGCGAGCTTGCGGCCTCATGGTTGTGGGTAGCGGCCCTTGGCGGTGTTCTGCTCTGGTGGTGGAAACGGGATATCCGGCGCAGTTCAAAGGCCAAAGAAAATGTACACTTGCGCACGCGGCGCCTGCACAGCCAGATCGGGATATGGATTGCTGTTGGGTTAGTCTTTATTTCGGCGACTGGCATGACATGGTCGCAATTGGCAGGTGGACGGATTGACGATTTTCGTGCAGCCGTCGGATGGATAACACCTTCCGTTTCGGCAACGCTCGATAAGCCAGCTGCAGCGGCTGATCCGCATGCTGAACACAACGATCATGGCAGTCATCAGGATCACAGTGCTGTTGCATCGACAATCGATTATGTCAGTCAGCTTGATGCTGTAAATCTTTTGTCGCGGCAATCTGGTTTGGACTCGCCAATGCTGGAAATTCGTCTTCCGCGAAATGCCGATCAGGCCTGGCTCGTCCGTGAATATGATCGCTCCTGGCCAACGCAGGTTGATACCATTGCTATTGATCCGCGTGACATGAAGGTAATCAGCAGGGCCGATTTTGAAACATTCCCGATCATTGCCAAGCTCATTCGCTGGGGAATTGATTTGCATATGGGTGTTCTGTTTGGCGTCGCTAATCAGGTTGTTATGGCTTTGCTCGGATTGTCGCTGATAGGCATGATTATCTATGGCTATCGCATCTGGTGGCAGCGACGGCCACCGGTTGGGGCCACGCCACGAACGTTGATCCAGAGCTGGCTCTATCTCAACGCAGCGCAGAGAGTTCTGATTGTGGTGGTCGCGGCCGCTATAGGCTGGGCTCTGCCGATGATCGGATTAAGCCTGATTGCATTTATGCTGGTTGATCTGGCGCGCTGGCGCTTCAGCAACACGAGGGCTGTTAAAGCTTGATGCATAATGGCACCGACATTCTTTGTCGGTGCCATTTCTGTTTCAGCTTGCCGGGCGTGGTGGCAAGCCCGCGCGAGCGCGCATCTTGTCGAGCAAGGCTGCGGCAATCGGCTCATAGTTTTCATCAAAATGATGCCCGCCGGATAACTTCATCAGGTCAGCGCCTTTAAGTTCAGGTGCTGTGCAGGCGGTGTCATCTTCTTCTTCGCCGTAGACGCAGACAACACGATCCAGTGGGATCGTAGTGATAGCTGGCACAACGTCCTTGTCGCCATCCATACCAAGCCAGCCTTCAATAGAAACCTGAAATGTTGTTGTAGTTTCAACGCCGAGAAGTCCGACCATCTTCGTGCGGTCCTGAAGTGCAGGGTCAAGATATTTCCATGCAAATGGGAATGTATCTGCCCCGAACGAATAGCCAAGAACTGCGACTGGCAGTTTGCCTGTCGGGTCGGCTTTCTGGATCATTGCAGTTGTATCGCGTGCGATTTCTTCCGGTGTGCGCTCAGACCAGAAATAGCGCAGTGAATCGACGCCGATTACATGAACGCCATGAGCCTGTAACCATTCGCCGATTGACTTGTCGAGATCGCGCCAGCCGCCATCGCCTGAATAGAACACAGCGACCATATCGCTCTTGCCGCCTTTGGCAGGGAGATCGACAATTGGCAATGCTTCGTTCTTGGCATCCTGATCGGCCATGGCAACGACATTATCGACAGCCATCTTCATACGTGCCGGGAAATCGGGTCCCGATTGCAGCACCGCAATTTTTTTCTGACGCGCATCAACCGGGTTATTCACCGGCGATCCTGTGGGCGCGATCACCAGTGTCGGGGCAGGCATATTTACATCATAGCCGTAGGTGAAGCCGCCATCAGGTGCTTTGGTGGCTTCGGCTGCTTCCGTACACGAAGGCAGACGTGTTTTCGCAGGTGACGGGTCGAGAGCGATAGCGCCTGCGATGGTTGCATCGGGCGAATCCGATGCGGCCGCATAGGCAATCGTTGCACCCTGACCAATGCCGGTTACGACCGGATGATAATAGACATCGAGATCAAGTCCGCGAAGGGCTTCCTTTGCGATGGCTTCAAAATCGGAGTCGAGATAGTTGCACTCGCCATCCTCTTTATCGAGCGCTGCCTTCCAGGGTCCGAGTTCAACAGGCAGAACGATGATATTGCGTGCCAGCATAGCGTCCATATAGCTACGCTCATTGTCGCCAATGCCCTTTTCATCGCTGAGAAGAATAGCAAGGCCGACAGGATCGCCCTTAGGCATATAAACCGGAATATTCGACAGCCGCTCGGCACTTGCATGAATGACTGGTTCATCGGCATTGAAGAATTGCGCCCATTGGCGTGCAATCTTGCCGGGGTGGAGCGCTGCATAGGCACCGGCACCACCAATCAACGCCAACCCAAGAACGGTTAAAAGAATGCGTCGCTTCTTCATTTGCGGATGAACTCCAGAGGGCTACCGTTGATCAGTGTTGTGGCATCAATAAGTGTACGTGGTGTTTCCAGGCCGCCGGGACACACCATGTAATGCGGCGTCCATATAGGGTCAAACTTCTCTTTGAAGGCCTTGAGGCCGTCGAAGTGATAAAGGTCCGCACCGCGCCGATAGATGAACGAACCAAAACGGTTCCAGCGTGAAGCAAGTCTGCTACGGTTCAGGCCAGAGAGCGGTGCCGCCCCAAGATTAAACCATTTATAGCCCTGATCCTTACTATACATAAGCAGCTTGGCAAAAAGTGCATCCATCAGAAGCTTATGCACGTCGGGCATGTAACGCATCAGGTCGACCGTGATTTCGTATTTGTCAGCTCCGCGCCACAAATTGGCGAAAGCAACAATCTCGCCATCCTTTTTCATCACGGCGACGTCAAAGCGTTCCATATAATCATCATCGAAATAGCCGAGCGAAAAGCCCTTTTCGCTGCCGGATTTATGATCGAGCCACGCATCGGATATTTCCCGCAGGCGAGGCACGAGCGGCGGTACGTCTTTCACGTCGATGACTTCAAAAGTCAGCCCATCCTTGTCAACCTTGCGGTCGGCATAACGGAATGGCTGGCGGCGAGGGCCTTCGAGTGAGAAATCAGTGAGACCGACACGTGCGACTTCGCCGAGCTTGAGTGCGACAAGTCCCATATCCAGAAACAGCGGCAGGCTTTCTGGCCCAATGCCGTAAAACACGGTGCGCAATGCCATTTTATCGGCAAGGCCGTGGAAAGACCATGCAAGTTCTCTGGCGGCCTGCTTATCTCCGATTGGTTCACCCAGGGCGATCAGACTGCCCCCGGATTGCGCATACATAATGAACGCATTTTTATCGGGTGCCAGCAGGAACTGCTTGTCGCCCAGCATGGCGAGAGCGGCATCTGTATGCGGGCAAGCGGCCACAAGTGCGGGGACAGCATCCGGAATGGAGTAATCGCGTTTGCGCTTGCGCTGGCTGTGTCTGTTGATGATCGAGTGGAGGCCAACTGCGGCAACCACCGCAAAGACCAGAATAGTTGCACGCAGGAAGCGTGGTGCATTGTCATTCCACGCAAAGTCCCACCAGAGATCGTTGGAATATTCAACGTGGCGATAGACGAAGAAACCCAGCCATGTGGAAACAATGACAGTGGTGCCAACCGATGCAATCCAGCTCCAGCTCAGTTCAAACGGGCCGGAGATCGGGCGTCGATAGAAGGAATCGCGGAAGCCCCACAATGCAAAGGCAAAGAGGCAGAGAATGGTTGCTTCTTCCCAGTCGAGGCCTTTGGTGAGTGAGAAAACGGCGCCAAAAAGCAGAAGGGCAAGAGCGGCGATCCACGCGCGTTCCAGCCGTTTAAACAGGCCGCGGGCAACGATCAGCAGTGCTACACCGACGAGACTTGCTGCAAGATGCGATGTTTCAACGAAAAACTCAGGTACGATTCCTGATAGTATTTTTGTTCGGTTATGCAGGTCTGGCGTTGCGCCTGAAACCAGCAAAATGATGCCGCCAAGAAAGATGATACTCGCAGAAAGTCCCGGTATCAAAGGTTCGACGAGGCGCTTGGCGAATTTGGCTTGCCGTCCCAGCATTTGCCGGCGGCGCATGATTTCCCAGATCAGAATGCCAGCTGTGGAGACAACAAGCGGCATGACCGTATAGATCACGCGATAGGCAAGAAGTGCAGCAATTGCATCGGGTTGTCCGCCAATGCCGAGACCGGCAATGATTGTCGCTTCAAAGGCACCAAGTCCACCCGGTGCGTGGCTTGCAATGCCGAGCACTATGGCAATGACATAAACGAGTGAGAAGACAGCAAAGCTTGGAACCGCGTCCTGTGGCATCAGTACATAGAGCGTTGCAGCAGCTGCGCCGACATCGACAAGTCCCGCAAAAATCTGTGTGATTGCACCTTTGGAGTTAGGCAGGCGCAGGCTGAGCGATCCAAAGCGCAGCGTGCGTTCGCCATGTGAAAGCCAGTAGATCAGCCAGCCGATGCAGCCCAGAATGACGATACCCGCAACAATATCGATGCGAGAGTCGATCGTTGAAATCCACGGTACATCTTGCGGATCGATAAGAAGTGCTGCTCCCACCATGATGATGAGCGCAAACCAGATTGCAAACCAGGACGTGCCGACAATCTTGCCGATATCTGCAAGACTGATGCCTTCAGCCGCATAGATACGATAGCGAAGCGCACCTCCCGTCAGAAGTGAGAAGCCGATTGCATTGGAAATCGCATATCCTGCCGCACCCGCCACAGCTGCAATGCGGCGAGGTATCTGGTTTGGAGCAATGGTGTCCACTGCAACCACGTCATACAGCGCAACGGCTGCATAGCTTAGCATGGTGAAGAAGACTGCAAGCCCGATGGTCGTCCATGATATCGCATGAAACGCCTCAAGCGTGTCCTTGCGCGATGTATTCTGGAGCAGATTTTCCAGAATATAGATTGCAAGCAGGGCGATCGCTATGCCTGCTATGGGAAACAGAAAATGCTGGTAGCGCTTCAGCCAACCGAAAGATTTATTCTGTCTGGCAGGTACTGAAGAAGGTTCTTCATTCTCAATTAAGCTCATCGGAGCGTCGTCCAGTTGGAGCAATCTAAAATTGCGCAAGTGATCTTGATTTAGGGCGAACTTATGTTCGAGCGAGATGCCGCATTGAAAATATTCAAAGTAATGCCGAAGTTGGGCTATAAGGCCAGCAAATGGCATTCGCCGCAAGCATTTTGAGTGAAATCGGAAAGTTCGAGATTTTTTTCCGCATTTTGATCAAAAACAAATCAATAGAACAGCTTATCTGGTTCAGATAAGAAGTGTTCTATGTGAAAAATGAGGTTTTGGTGCTCAGTGTTTCTTATCTGACGGCTGCTGGCGCAGGTGCGCTGTCGTTCTTATCGCCCTGTGTTCTGCCGCTGGTCCCGCCTTATCTATGCTATATGGCAGGCGTGAGCGTTGAGGATTTTCGCGCTGAAAAGGAATCACGTATTGCCGCCGCGTCCATACAACGCCGTTCGCTGGCATTTGCTGCGATCTCCTTCGTGCTCGGTTTTACCACTGTTTTTGTAGCGCTTGGCGCTGGTGCTTCGTCCATCGGCGCATTTCTGCGCATGTGGCAGCAGGAAATCGCCATGGTGGCGGGTGTCGTCATCATTTTGATGGGGCTTAACTTCCTTGGTATATTGCGGTTCTCGTTTTTGTCTCGCGAAGCACGCTTTCAGGCGCGCAATGCCCCTGCGTCACCGCTTGGGGCCTATGTCATGGGCCTGGCTTTTGCTTTCGGCTGGACGCCTTGTATCGGGCCGGTTCTCGGACCAATTCTCACATTGGCTGGCGGCAGCAGCACAGTGGGTGAGGGTGCTGCCCTTTTGGCCGTTTATTCGCTGGGACTTGGTATTCCGTTTCTGATCGCCGCCCTTTTTTCGGGCGCATTCATGCGGTTTCTGTCGAGGTTCCGCGTTCACCTTGGAAAAGTCGAAAAGGCAATGGGCGCACTTCTCGTTATTGCCGGCGTGCTCTTCCTCACGGGCGGTATGCAGTCGTTTTCATTCTGGTTACTCGAAACCTTCCCAGCATTGGGCCGATTGGGCTAAGCAGTCCGTAAATTTCCATATACGCTTTGATGCTATGAGCAGATAAGCCTTCAATTATTCTGGACGATACAATGACAGACCGTACCTGCCTTTCCATCGTGCTTGCCGCTGGCGAAGGCACGCGAATGAAGTCGAGCTTGCCGAAAGTGCTGCATCAGGTCGCGGGGCTCCCGCTGGTCTGCCATGTGGTGAAAGCTGTGCAGGGTACTGGAAAGAGCGACGTTGCGCTGGTCGTTGGGCGTGGTGCCGATAAAGTGCAGACGGCTGTCGAAAAAGTTGCAGATGCTGTTTCCGCTTTTGAGCAGACCGAGCGTTTGGGCACTGCCCATGCCGTGCTGGCAGCACGCGAAGCAATCGCACGTGGCTATGACGATCTGCTGATCGTCTTTGGCGATACGCCGCTTATCGAAGCGCAATCGTTGCAGGCTGCACGCAGTCAACTCGCAGAGGGTTCTGATGTCGTCGTAATTGGTTTTCGTCCGGCCAGCCCACAGGGCTATGGCCGCCTGATCGAAGAGAATGGCAAGCTGGTTGCAATTGTCGAAGACAAAGAAGCGACCGACGCTCAGAAGAAGATTGGTTTCTGCAATGGTGGGCTGATGGCGGTGCGTGGTGCGCATGCGTTGGCCTTGCTTGATGCGGTGGACAACAAGAATGCCAAAGGTGAATATTATCTGACGGATATCGTGGGCCTGGCTCACGAAAAGGGTTTGAATGTTACGGCACTTGAAGTGCCCGTCGATAATGTCATTGGCATCAACAATCGGGCGGAACTGGCAGAGGCGGAAAACATCTGGCAGAACCGCAAGCGTCAGGACATGATGCTGGCAGGGGTGACGTTGATCGCCCCTGAAACCGTGTTCTTCTCACACGATACATTGATTGAAGCTGATGTGATTATCGAGCCGAATGTATTTTTCGGACCCGGCGTCCATGTCGCATCGGGCGCGCTGATACATGCGTTTTCACATATTGAAGGCGCGAAGATTGGTGAGAAGGCTGAGATTGGACCGTTCGCTCGGTTGCGTCCCGGTGCAAATCTTGGTGAAAAGTCAAAGGTTGGCAATTTCTGCGAAGTGAAGAACGCTGAGGTCGGCAAGGGTGCAAAGATCAATCACCTTACCTATATCGGTGATGCGATCGTTGGTGCATCCAGCAATATCGGTGCGGGAACGATTACCTGTAATTACGATGGCTATAACAAATATAAGACTGTGATTGGTGAAAACGCATTCGTAGGTTCCAACAGTTCACTGGTGGCGCCTGTTGAAATTGGCGATAATGCCTATATCGCTTCAGGCAGTACTATCACCGATAATGTGCCAGCAGATGCGCTGGCGTTTGGCCGAGCCCGGCAGGAAACCAAAAAAGGCCGGGGAAAGGCCTTGCGAGAGAAGTATGCTGCCATCAAAGCGGCTAAAATCTCATCGAAATAAATCGACGATCAGATGAAGAGCGCGGTAATCTCTTGGGTTGCCGTTCTGCGTTAAAATCTTTAAATCGCGGCTATACGCGTGAATATCGGATTTGGAGCACCCTATGTGTGGAATTATTGGCATTATCGGAAATAACGAGGTCGCGCCGCGTCTGGTGGATGCGCTGAAGCGACTTGAATACCGTGGTTATGATTCTGCCGGTATTGCTACGCTCCAAAATGGCAAGCTTGATCGTCGTCGTGCTGAGGGTAAGCTCGTTAATCTCGAAAATCGCCTTGTGGGCGAACCGCTTCCAGGCGTGATTGGCATCGGCCATACCCGCTGGGCAACCCATGGCAAGCCAGTCGAGCGCAATGCGCATCCGCATATCACCAACCGTCTGGCTGTGGTGCATAACGGTATTATCGAAAATTTTGCTGAACTGCGCACCATGCTTGAAGCCGAAGGCCGCAAGTTTGAGACAGAGACTGATACTGAAGCGGTTGCTCACCTTGTGACGCGCGAACTGGAAAAAGGCAAATCGCCGGTTGAAGCCGTGCGCGACAGCCTGCCATTGTTGCAGGGCGCTTTTGCACTCGCTTTCCTGTTTGAAGGCGATGAAGAAACATTGATCGGTGCGCGTCAGGGACCGCCGTTGGCCGTTGGCTATGGCGATGGTGAAATGTTCATTGGTTCCGACGCCATCGCGCTGTCGCCGTTCACCGACACCATTGCTTATCTTGAAGATGGCGATTGGGCTGTGCTGACCCGCAACAGCGTGACTGTCTATGACGAAAACAATGCGCAGGTGGAACGCTCCGTCCAGAAATCACAAACTGCCAATATGCTGGTATCGAAGGGCAATCATCGCCACTTCATGCAGAAAGAGATGTTCGAGCAGCCGGAAGTCATTTCCCATACGCTCGCAAACTATCTCGATTTCACCACAGGCAAGGTTCGTCAGGAAGCAATCGATATTGATTTCAGCAAGGTTGATCGTCTGACGATTTCTGCCTGCGGCACGGCATTTTATGCGGCATCGGTGGGTAAATACTGGTTCGAGCAGATTGCGCGTCTGCCCGTCGATAGCGATATTGCATCAGAATTCCGCTATCGCGAAATGCCACTTTCGAAAGACTCTCTTGCGATGTTTGTTTCGCAGTCGGGCGAAACGGCTGATACGCTGGCCTCTTTGCGTTATTGCAAGTCGCAAGGACTGAAGATCGCATCCGTGGTCAACGTCACCGGCTCGACGATTGCGCGTGAATCGGATGCCATATTCCCGACGCTTGCCGGTCCCGAAATCGGTGTTGCTTCAACCAAGGCTTTCACGTGCCAGCTGTCAACCATGGCATCACTTGCGATTGCTGCTGCAAAAGCACGTGGCACGATTGACGACAAGCGCGAACAGGAACTGGTGCGCCAGCTTTCGGAAGCGCCACGGTTCATCAATCAGGTGTTGAAGCTTGAAGACGAGATCGCGGCAGTCTGCCATGAACTGGCTAAGGTCAACCACGCACTTTATCTCGGTCGCGGAACATCCTTCCCACTGGCCATGGAAGGCGCGCTGAAGCTCAAGGAAATCTCATATATCCACGCTGAAGGTTATGCGGCTGGTGAGCTGAAGCACGGACCGATTGCGCTGATCGATGAGACTATGCCGGTTATTGTCATTGCGCCATCGGATCGTCTTTACGAGAAGACCGTTTCCAACATGCAGGAAGTAGCTGCACGTGGTGGGCGTATTATTCTGATCACCGATAAGAAGGGTGCTGCGGCCGCAAGTCTTGATACAATGGCAACTATCGTCCTTCCGGATGTGCCGGAGTTCATCACACCGCTTGTCTATGCGCTGCCAATCCAGATGCTCGCTTATCATACTGCCATTCTCATGGGCACGGACGTTGATCAGCCGCGCAATCTCGCGAAGTCGGTGACTGTAGAGTAAAAGAAAAACAGTCTGTTATAGATAGACACTCATAAATGAATAGAAATGGTCGCAGTGATGCGGCCATTTCTGTTTCTGTTATCCAGCCCGAAGCAAGCGGATCGCTTCATCACGACCGAAAAGATAGAGAAGCACACGAAGTGCTTGCCCGCGTTCGCCTTCAAGATCAGGGTCGCTCGCCAAAATGTAACGGGCGTCTTTGCGCGCTATTTCAAGCAAGTCACCATGGGCTTCAATGGATGCAAGGCGGAAGCCTGGAGTGCCAGACTGGCGGGTACCAAGTAGTTCACCTTCACCGCGCAGTTTCAGATCTTCCTCAGCAATGCGGAATCCGTCTTCTGTTTCACGCATCACCTTGAGACGTGCCTGCCCGATTTCTCCAAGCGGACCTTTGTAGAGCAGAAGGCAAGTAGAAGGCTTGTCGCCACGACCCACGCGTCCGCGCAGCTGGTGCAATTGCGAGAGGCCGAAACGCTCGGCATGCTCGATGACGATGATGGTTGCATCCGGTATATCGACGCCGACTTCAATAACGGTCGTTGCCACCAGAAGCCGGGTGTCGCCTTGCTTGAAGGCGCGCATGGCTTCGTCTTTTTCCGTACCATTCATGCGGCCGTGAATAAGGCCGATCTTGTTGCCAAAAACAGTCTGAAGCGATTCAAAGCGCTGTTCTGCAGAGGTCAGCTCGACAAGTTCGGATTCTTCCACCAAGGGGCAAATCCAGTAGATTTTCTGCCCTTCACTGACCGCCTTGCGAATGCGCTCAACGAGTTCGCCCATACGTTCCATCGGCAGAATAGCTGTGGTGATCGGCTGACGCCCCGCAGGTTTTTCGGTGAGCTTTGAGACATCCATATCGCCAAAGGCCGTCAGTACAAGCGTGCGCGGGATGGGCGTTGCCGTCATGACCAACATATCGGGGGCGCTGCCCTTGGCGGTCAGCATGAGACGCTGATGCACACCAAAGCGATGCTGCTCATCAATAATGACAAGGACCAGATCGTGATATTCTACCTTTTCCTGAAAAAGCGCATGCGTACCAATAATGATATCGACTTCGCCGCTTTTCAGGCCTTCAAGTACAGCGGCGCGCTCTTTGCCCTTTTCGCGGCCTGTTAACAGAGAAGCTTTAAGCCCGACTTTTTCAGCGAGCGGTGCAATCGTTGCAAAATGCTGCCGCGCCAGCACTTCCGTTGGTGCCATGAGTGCCGATTGTCCGCCAGATTCTGCTGCATGCGCCATAGAAAGCAGACCTACGACCGTCTTGCCTGAGCCCACATCGCCTTGCAGAAGCCGCAGCATACGCTCTGGTGATTTAAGGTCGGTGATAATCTCGCGCACCGCCTGATCCTGACTGTTCGTCAACCGATAAGGCAGGTGGCGCATGATTTCGCTCACGATACGTCCATTGCCTTCGAGCGGACGACCTGAAAGCCGGCGCGTTTTGGCTCGCACGAGAGCAAGTGCCAGTTGCCCGGCGAGGAATTCATCATAGGCAAGCCTGCGCCGTGTGATGCTTTCCAGTGCAATATCACTTGGGTCTTCCGGCAGATGCATCGTGTTCAATGCATCTTGAAAAGCTGAAAAGCGCTCGCGTGCGAGAAGCGGGGGATCAATCCATTCGGGTAGCACTGGCACGCGTGTCAGCGCTTCTTTCATGGCGCGTCCGAGTGTTTTGGGTGAAAGGCCAGCCGTCAGTGGATAGACAGGCTCCACCATTGGCAGATTGGCCGCATCTTCCAAGCTCGCAATATAATCCGGATGCACCATCGAGGCGCGCCCGTTAAACCATTCCACCTTGCCGGAAACTATGACAGTTTCACCTTCCGGCAGCATTTTTTCAAGCCATGGCAATTGCGCATGAAAGAAGGTGAGGATGATTTCCCCCGTATCGTCATGGGCTATCACACGATGGGGAACATTGCCTCTTCCGCGCGGCGCGGGCTGATGCTGATCGACCATCACTTCCAGCGTAACAATGGCTCCTTCCTGTGCAAAAGCGATGCCGGGACGATTGCGCCGATCGATTACGCTATGCGGAGGCAGAAAGAGAAGTTGGCCGACTCTTGGCTCGGCACCGGGTACATCGGTACCCAGAAGTTTGCCCAGCAAAGCAGCCACTTTCGGGCCAATGCCTGAAAGTGAGCGGACGGAAGCGAAAAATGGATCGAGCACAGACGGACGCATGGCGGCGAGCATTAACTGCTTTGCTTTTCCGCGCAAGTCTTTGAAATGGTTTTGTACTATTTTTGTTCTTATTGCGGAAACGGGTTCCCACATGAGCAGCAGATGCTATATACCGGCTTCGAACTTTATAAATGGAGCGCTCAAACAATGACTGGCAGCACACTTGCGGCAGGAAATCTTGATGTAAGGCGTCGCAAGCTTCTGTTTCGCGCCTGGCACCGCGGTATGCGCGAGATGGATTTGATCCTCGGGCAATATGCGGATCAGTATCTTCCTGGCTTCTCCGATGCGCAGCTCGACGAGTTTGAGGAGATTCTTGAAGTGCTCGACCGTGATCTATTGAAATGGGTGACAGGCGAAAGCCCGACGCCCGAAGAACATGATACGCCTCTGTTCCGCGATATCATCGCTTTTCGCGACCGCATCGAATTCTGAGATTAAGTCCCCATGCCCGTATTCAGCAAACTCGGTCTTAAAGCCAGTCCAAGCGTTAAAAACAGCAAGCATATCGTCATCGATGGCGTCGCCGATGGTTTCGAAGCGTTTTGCCTTGCGCGTCTGGTCGAGGAGATCGGCGAGCGCGGGCCTGTCATGTATATTGTCCGCGACGGTCAGCGCATTGCCGATCTGGAGCAGGTGCTGAATTTCGTTTCGCCTGATCTTCCGGTTCTGCATCTGCCGGCATGGGACTGTCTGCCTTATGATAGGGTGTCGCCGGGGGCGGATGCCAGCGCGCGCAGGCTTGCGGCACTGGCTGCTTTGGCTTCTTTGAAAAAGTCGCCGCATCCGGCAGTCATCATCACAACCGCGAATGCCATTCTGCAAAAGCTGCCGCCTCAGGCGGCGATTGCCGAGCAGGTGATTTCAGCGCGTCCAGGCAATCAGCTCAATATGAACGATCTGGGCGCGAGGTTGGAGCGCAACGGCTTTGAGCGTGTTTCGACCGTGCGCGATATTGGTGAATATGCAGTTCGTGGTGGCATTCTTGATCTTTATGCACCGGGTTCAGAAGAGCCTCTTCGTCTCGATTTTTTCGGCGATACACTGGAAACGATCCGCGCTTTCGATCCCGCTTCACAGCGTACGACGGGTGCACGCAAGGAGTTCATCCTCCAGCCGATGAGTGAAATCTCGCTCTCACCGGATATGATCAGCCGCTTCCGCAAGAATTATGTGGCCATGTTCGGCGCGCCGCAGCGCGATGATGCGCTTTATCAGGCGATCAGTGAAGGTCGGCGTTTTGCGGGCATGGAACACTGGCTGCCGCTTTTCTACGACAATCTGGAAACCGTGTTTGACCATGCCGGTGACATGCCAGTTGTATTCGACCATCTGGTGCACGAGGCGCTGACCGAGCGCCATACGATGGTTGTCGATCACTATGAGGCACGCCTGAGGCAAGCGGAAGGCAAAGAACCCGGCAGCGATGCTATTCCTTACAAGCCGATCAAGCCGGAAGCGCTTTATCTGACACCAAGAGAAGTTGAAGCGGTTGCCGCGTCGATTGGCTTGCGTGTCGATCTTACACCATTTGCTACACCAGAAGTCTCGGGCCGTACGGTTGTTCATGCCGACGTACATAAGGGCCGCAGCTTCGCAGAAGAACGTGCTGCAACCGATGTGAACCTTTTCGAAGCGGTGGTGAAATACATCGCCGATCTGCGCGTGGCAGGCAAAAAAGTTCTGGTGGCTGCATGGTCCGAAGGCTCGCTCGACCGTCTGTTGCAAGTGCTGGAAGAGCATGGGCTTGAGAAAATCGAGACGGTGGACCGCCTGTCGACTGTCAAAGCGCTTTCGCGTGACAAGATCACAGCAGCGGTTCTGGCCGTGGAGAGCGGCTTTGATGCAGGCGATCTCGTTGTCGTTGCCGAACAGGATATTCTCGGTGATCGTCTCGTACGTCGAACCAAGCGCCGCAAACGCGATCAGGATTTCATATCCGAAGTGGCATCGTTATCGGCGGGCGATATCGTCGTTCACGTCGATCACGGTATTGGTCGGTTTATTGGTCTTAAGACAATAACGGCGGCAGGTGCGCCGCATGATTGCCTTGAGATTCATTATGCAGGCGATGATCGCTTGTTTCTGCCGGTCGAAAATATCGAGTTGCTTTCGCGCTTTGGGTCGGAAGGGTCTGAAGCCGTTCTGGATAAGCTCGGCGGCGGCGCATGGCAGATGCGCAAGGCCAAGCTCAAGAAGCGCCTTCTTGAGATTGCGGGGCATCTGATCCAGATTGCGGCTGAACGTCAGATGCGCGGCGCACCGTCCATGACGCCACCGGAAGGGCTTTATGCAGAATTTGCCGCACGCTTTCCTTATGATGAAACAGAAGACCAGCAGCGCGCCATTGATGCCATTGCCGACGACCTCGCGGCAGGTAAGCCTATGGACCGTCTCATCTGCGGCGACGTTGGTTTCGGCAAGACCGAAGTAGCACTGCGTGCAGCCTTTGTTGCAGCGCTAAGCGGGTTTCAGGTGGCGGTGGTCGTACCGACAACGCTTCTGTCACGTCAGCATTTCAAAACATTCTCGGCACGCTTCCACGGTCTTCCTGTCAATGTTGCTCATGCGTCACGCCTTGTCGGTGCAAAAGAACTGGCGGCCACCAAAAAGGGCCTCGAAGACGGCACTGTCGATATCGTAGTCGGCACACACGCTTTGCTTGGCAATTCGATTAAGATCAAAAACCTTGGCCTGCTTATCATCGATGAGGAGCAGCATTTTGGTGTGAAGCACAAGGAACGGCTGAAGGAGTTGAAGTCAGACATTCATGTTCTGACGCTTTCAGCAACACCGATCCCGCGTACATTGCAGCTGGCTCTGACGGGCGTGCGCGAGCTGTCGCTTATCACGACGCCTCCTGCTGATCGTATGGCCGTGCGCACTTTCGTCTCGCCATTTGACCCACTTGTGATCCGCGAAACATTGCTGCGCGAACGCTATCGCGGGGGTCAGAGCTTCTATGTCTGTCCCCGTATTGCCGATCTCACGGAGATTGAGGAGTTTCTCAAAGCGCACGTTCCTGAGCTGAAAGTTGCTGTTGCTCACGGTCAGATGGCGCCAGGCATGCTCGACGACATTATGAATGCTTTCTATGACGGGCAGTATGATGTGCTTCTGTCCACGACCATTGTGGAATCGGGCCTCGATATTCCGACGGCCAATACGATGATCGTGCATCGTGCGGATATGTTCGGTCTGTCACAGCTCTATCAGTTGCGCGGCCGCGTCGGGCGCTCCAAGCAGCGTGCTTTTGCGCTCTTTACACTCCCTGCCGGACGTACATTGACGGCCACCGCCGAGCGTCGTCTGAAAGTCCTGCAATCGCTTGATACTTTGGGCGCAGGCTTCCAGCTTGCCAGTCACGACATGGATATTCGTGGCGCGGGTAATCTGCTCGGCGAAGAACAGTCGGGCCATATCAAGGAAGTCGGCTTTGAGCTTTACCAGCAGATGCTGGAAGAGGCGGTCGCTACGCTCAAGGGCACAATTGAGGTCGAAGACAGCCAGTGGTCGCCACAGATTGCGATTGGTACGGCTGTCATGATCCCGGAAGCTTACGTGCCGGATCTGCAGTTGCGTCTGGGGCTTTATCGTCGTCTGGCCGATTTGGCAGAGCCGCAGGATATCGATGCCTTTGGCGCAGAACTGATCGACCGTTTCGGCCCAATGCCGGAAGAAGTGCAGCACCTGCTCAAGATTGTTTATATCAAGGCATTGTGCCGCCGCTCCAATGTCGAAAAGCTCGATGCCGGTCCAAAGGGCGTTGTCATCCAGTTCCGCAATGCAACTTTTGCAAACCCGGTTGGGCTTGTGAAAATGATCGGCGAACAGGGTTCGATGGCCAAGATCAGACCGGATCAGAGCATTGTTTTCATCCGCGACTGGGCAACACCAGAGAAGCGGCTCAACGGCTCGGCAGTTATCATGACTCAGCTTGCAAAAATCGCTACTGGTGGCTGAGGCACACAGAGATTAAACATTGAGGGCTCGAAGCCGGTGTTGGTTTCGAGGTTTAAAACGGAGAGAACTTTGATGCTTAAGAATGCTTTGCGTATTTCCTGTACTGCTGCTGCACTCGTGTTGGCTTCTCAATCGGCTTTCGCTCTGACTACACTCAACTGCAAAGTTGAAGGTATCGAGAATTTTGTCACCCGTTTCAGCCATAGCATTGTGATTCAGGAAGCTCAGACCGCAAAGACAGTTATCTTTGAAGGCCTCGACATGGAAGCTGATCCGGAGCCAAAGAAGACAAGCAAGGACGTTCCACTCGCTGATGTCGAATGGCCGGTGATGCCAGATATGGCAACGCTCGATCGCCAGAAGCTTCAGGCTGAATACAAAGATGCCGCCAATGGCAATAAGGTCGTTGTCATCAAGGGCACGGACGGCGGCGAGTATATGGAATATGAATTTGCCAAGCAGCCATGCTGGACGCTGGTTCGTGTGTCTGATCAGAGCATGTAAGCATTCTATTGATATTCAAACAAAAAGCCCGTGCTCCATCTGGACGCACGGGCTCTTGTTTTGAGATGTTTTTGCTTGTCAGCGATCTTCCGCAATACCCGGTTCAAAGCCTTCTGCCGTCTGCTGAATGGCTTCAGCAAGTACAGCGGCTGACTGTGCGCCCATGACGGCATACTTCTGATCGATAATGAAGCACGGAACGCCTCGGACACCGATGCGATTGGCGGTGTCAATTTCCTCGCGGATCGTGTCCTTGTCGGCATTGCTTTGCAGAAGCCGCGCGACAATTGGTGCTTCCATGCCAATGCTGGCGGCAGCATCAACAAGCACGTCGTGGTCGCCAATATCTTGCCCTTGCTCGAAATAGAGCGAGAACAACGTGCCGACGAGCTTATCCTGCTTACCCGGGCCTGCTTGTGCTGCCCAATGGATCAGGCGATGTGCATCGAGCGTGTTTGGCGCACGTGTGATGGCTTCAAAATCGAAGACGATATCGTTTTCTTCGCCAAGTTCGGTAAGCTGCTTGTGAATGTCGTCAATCTTCGAGCCTGTGCCGAATTTCTCGCGCATATAGGTCTGACGCTCCTTACCCTGCGCAGGCAATGCAGGATCGAGTTGGTAGGGCCGCCAGCGAACTTCGGCATCGACTTCGGGTGCCAGTGCGAGGGCCTGTTCAAGCCTTTTACGGCCAACGAAGCACCATGGGCAGACGACATCTGAAACAACGTCGATGGTGATTTTTCTTGCTGTCATAAAGGTGCTCCGTTCGACGAGCAGGAGAAACGTCCTCCTGCTCGCTGATCTCTATAGTTCTAAAATGTAGGGTGAATTACGGCCTTATCAACTGAAGCTATTTGGCAACCTGCCACCATGTTGGGAGCTGATAACCATACAGCGATGTCTTTTCCGGATGTCCGATCCGATCCCAGCGCGCAACCCACTGATAAGGCAGGTAATAGAGCGGGATATAGTAGTCGCCCGATATGAGAATGCGGTCGAGCGCGCGTACAGCACTCACGAAATCTTCGCGTTTACGTGCCGCGAGCATTGCATCGATCATGGCATCTACCGCCGGGTCGGCAACGCCGGGATAATTGAAGCTGCCCTGTGCATCGCGTGATGCTGAGCCCCACCGCTGCCACTGTTCGTTGCCCGGCGACAGCGAGCCGGTCAGGGCGCCGAGGATCATGTCATAGTCGAAGGTCTGCAGGCGCTGTTGATATTGCGCATCGTCCGCGCTGCGGATTTCGGCATCGATACCAAGACGTCCAAGATTACGCTTATAGGCCAGCGCTACTTTTTCCTCATCTGGCGAGCGTGTCATGATCTCAAACTGCAACGGCTTGCCGGAGGGATCAATCGCTTTGCCGTGCTCGAAAGAAAAGCCTGCCTCAATCAGAAGCTCATAGGCCGCTTTAGCAGGTCCACGATCATGACCACTTCCATCTGTGGTCGAGGGATGCCAGGTTCCGTCCAGAACGTCCTTGCGAACGGCATCGGGGAACGGCGCCAGCAACTCACGTTCGCGCACATTTGCAGGCTTGCCTACGGATGATAGCTCTGAGCCTTCCCAGAAGCTTTGCAGGCGATTGTACTGACCAGCAAAGAGATTGCGATTGGCCCACTCAAAATCAAACAGCAGCCCAAGCGCCTGTCTCACACGGCGATCTTCGAAAACCGGACGACGTGTGTTGAAGACAAAGCCCAGCATATTTGCAGGAGTGCCTTTTTCGAAGTTTTCTTTAATGACCTTGCCCTGTGTCACAGCCGGGAAGTTATAGGATTTTTCCCAGCGTGTCGGATTGCCTTCAAGAAACACATCAAGCAGGCCTTTTTTGAAGGACTCAAAAAGTGCCGTTTCGTTGCGATAATATTCAATGCTCAGGGTTTCGAAATTGTCGAAGCCGCGTCGGGCAGGCAGGTCCTTGCCCCAGTAATCGGGATTACGCTTATAGATGATCCGTTGGCCTGGTTGTATGCCGGATATCATGTAAGGACCGCTACCGATCGGTGCCTTAAGCGTCGAATTGCCAAAAGTCGCAGGATCGATAGCGTGCTTGGGAAGGACCGGCATGGTTGCGGCAATGAGCAAAGGAAACTCACGGTCTGACTTGTCATTGAAGACAAAGCGTACAGAGCGTTCACCGGTCTTCTCGATCTTTTCAATCCGGCTCATGCGATTGTTGTATGGCGGACGACCTTTTTCGGTCAGGATTTCATAAGTGAAGATCACATCATCCACAGTGACCGGCTCGCCGTCCGACCACTTAGCTTTTGGATTAAGCGTAAACTCGACCCATTTGCGTTCAGGATCGACAGCAACTTTTTCGGCAAGCAGCCCATAAAGGGTGAACGGCTCGTCTCGTGAACGCTGCATCAGCGTTTCATAAAGCAGATTGCCGAAATCGAGATCGCCGAACAGACCACGGGCGGTTGTGCGCATGCTTTTGAGGACGAACGGATTGAGACTATCAAATGTGCCGACGACACCCATTTTAAGCGCGCCACCTTTGGGCGCATCCGGGTTCGCATAAGGAAAATGCGTGAAGTCAGCGGGCAGGGCAACGTCGCCATGCATTGAAAGCGCATAGTCGGGCGAAGCATTATCTTCCGCCTGTGCCGGAGCAACGCTCGCAAAGATGCCGATAAGGCTTGCTAAAGCTGTGTTGCGGAAAAGAGCAAACAATCCAGTCAACTTTCTCGCGTCTCCGTTCAACTTAATAGGTCCATTGTAAATAAGTGTGAGTTTAGTATCGATTCGTGTGGCGAAATTAGCATGAACCTTGCGTTTGTGCGGATTAAGAGCGTGTCTGGCGCGCGACAGTGCAGATTAAAACAAAAAATATGGCGTATTTTGCTGTCTGAATGCAGTCGACCATCTGGATTCATATCTTAAGTCGTTGTAACACGGCCCTCGGATTGGGATGATAAGTCCCGGAGGTCACGCTGTTGCCGCATTTTCAAATCAGTGACGGTCTATCGCTGACTCAAACCAGAGACGGAAGATCAAAGCCTTGAAAGGAAACTGTTGATCATGACCAGCACGAAGAAAATCGCTGCCGCATCTGCATTTGCTGGCGCGTTCGCCCTGCTTGCCTCTGCGACGATGCCTGCAGCCGCACAGCAGCAGCCACCACAGGGCTGGTTCAAGGTTTGCTCGAAGCAGGAAGATAATGACATCTGCAATACGCAGAACATTATCACTGCTGACTCAGGCCAGCTGCTGACCGCTGTCAACCTCATCGAAATCAAGGGCAAGATCAATCGCAAGATTTTTCAGGTCACTGTGCCAATCGGCCGTTTGATTCCAGCTGGTGTTGGTCTGCAGATCGACAACAACAAGCCAACCAAGCTTGAATACGGCATCTGCTTCCCGGATCGCTGCATCGCGGAAGCTCCGCTTTCCGACGATTTGATCAATGCGCTTAAGAAGGGCAGCAAGGTCACTCTGACTTCGGTTAACTACCAGAACAAGCAGAACCCGATTCCAGTTGCACTGACCGGTTTCTCGTCTGCTCTTACTGGCCCGGGCCTGAAGCAGTCTGAACTCGAAGAACGCCAGAAGGAACTTCAGGACGCAGTTGCAAAGCGCCAGAAGGAATTCGAAGAAAAGATGAAGGCTGAACAGGCCAAGGCAAAGGGCGCAGCTAACTAAGCTGGCCTAATGTGATGAACTCAAAAGGGCGCTTTAAAGCGCCCTTTTTGTTGTACCATTTTATGAAAAACAGCCAGTAAAGCTCAGTTTGCATGCAGTTTTACGCGATATGCTCCATTTTCCAGCCGGTCAAACATGTCGTTGATCTGCGGATGACGAAGTGGTTCCTCGCTGAGATCAGGCATAAGGTTCTGTTCGGAAACATAAGCCACGTATTCCGACTCTGAGTTCTCTGCCAGCAAATGGTAGAATGGCTGGTCGCGACGTGGGCGACCTTCCTCGGGAATGGATTCATACCATTCTTCCGTATTGGCGAATTCCGGATCGACGTCGAAAATGATCCCGCGGAAGGGAAACAGGCGATGCTTGACGACCTGTCCAATCTGAAACTTAGCGTGTTTTATCTGTGCCATACTCATAAGACATATGTAGTTCACCGCGCTCTGAAATAAAGCTGCGGGAGGTTTCAGGATCGATATTTGAGACGTTTTATTGCTTTGGCGAGGCTTTTCCGCGATCGGACAAGCTTGGAAGCTTAGGCATGAACTGGGAAAAGCCACTGCCGGGGCGCAAGCCTTCGCGCATGAAAAACGCTCTGAGCGGGGCAAAGGAACGCAGCATTTCAAGTCCCACGCCGCGCGCGATCTGTGCCGGCAGCATCGATGACAACAGTGATCGGTTCAACGCATCAACTGATCCGGTGCGCGCCAGAATGTCAGGACGGCGGCCGCGATCATAAGCACGTGTGACGCGGTCCGAGCCTGGGTCTGAAGGATCGGTCCCGATTGCCTTCACAAGGGTTTCCACATCGCGCGTCCCTAGATTAAGGCCCTGTGCACCAATGGGTGGAAAAACGTGAGCCGCTTCGCCGATCAGCACGGTGCGCTTGGCGGCAAAAGCATGTGGAACAAGACCAGACAGCGGCCAGGCCTGTGGACGAATGTCCAGCGTGACTTTGCCGAGCATGGACTGCATCATTTCTTCGACACGCTGACCGAGTGTTTCATCATCCAGCGTTAGCAGCGTTTCTGCGCGTCCGGGATTGACCACCCAGACGAGGCTCGACCGCTTGCCCTTGAGTGGCACCTGTGTGAATGGGCCTTCCTCGGTATGAAACTCTGTCGAGATATTTTCATGATCGACGGTATGGCTGAACGATAGAACGACGGCTGTTTGCGGATAGCTCCAGCGCCGGGTGCGAATGCCTGCGGCTTCGCGTGCAGCCGAGTTTCGGCCATCGGCAGCGACAACAAGACGGGTGTGTAGCGTATCGCCACCTGCAAGTGTGATCGTCACATGGTCGTTATTGTTTCGATATTCGATGGCTGGAAGCGTTACACGCTCAATCGCGCGATTTTTTTCAACTGCTTCCGCGAGCTTCTGGTTGAGCGTTGCATTTGGAATGTTGTAGCCGAAAGCCACTTCGTCGATCTCGCCGGCACGGAATGTAACCGCTGGGCTACGTACGAGGCGCTGAGTTGCATCGACAATACGCATGGAAGCGAGAGGAGCTGCCTCGGGAGCGATATCGCCCCAAACGCCGATTTCTTCAAGAAAACGAATTGCGGGCATCATAAGTGCAGTCGTGCGACGGTCGCCCTTGTCTGTTTCGGGACCAAGCAATACCGTCCGATAGCCTTTCGCACTCAATGCAAGCGCTGCCATCATCCCGGCTGGTCCACCGCCGCTGATGACGATCTCGGTGAGGGGCTTATCGACAACAACGTCATTCATCGTATTCTATCCTTGGCCAAAAAGCCGGCCGAAAGCGATTCTTATCCGTTCTGGTTCACACGCACTTAAGCGTAAATAGGCTGAAAAGGCCAATGTCCCGTTAATTAAAACCTAATCTTTGGTGGAATGAGGGCGGTTTTGTCTCATGACTTACTTGCTCTTTTCGCCTTATTCGGGGAAAGCTTTACGCAAGATCACGACTTTGTGGCTTAAGGCCTCAAAGTCATATTGGCTGACCCACACCTGGCAGGAAGAATGCTGGAAGATTGAGGGCGGCCTTCAAGAGAAATGGCGAACGGCGTGAAAACCAGACTGACCGGAAAACTCAAAGCCAAGAAAGTGACCGCGCCGCAGGCCAAGGCATTTTCTGTGCATCTTCTCACAGCATCAGGCTCGTTTCTGGCGTTTCTGTCGATTGTTGCGGCAAGCGATGGTCGCTACACCGCAATGTGGTGGTGGCTGGGCCTGGCTCTCTTTGTCGATGGCATCGATGGCCCCATCGCGCGCAAGCTCGAAGTCAAATACGTGCTGCCCAACTGGTCCGGCGAGTTGCTCGACAACATCATCGACTATGTGACTTACGTTTTGATACCGGCCTTCGCGCTTTACCAAAGCGGGTTTATGGGGACGAACCTGTCCTTCATATCTGGTGCGATCATTGTCGTTTCGAGCGCCATTTATTACGCTGACACGGGCATGAAGACGAAAGAGAACTTTTTCAAGGGGTTCCCTGTTGTCTGGAATATGGTGGTGTTCACGCTCTTCATCGTCAGACCCGGCGAGTGGGAGGCTTTTGCCATCGTCGTTGCTTCAGCGATCCTTTCCTTCCTGCCGATCAGCTTCCTGCATCCTGTGCGCGTGGTGCGTCTGCGTCCGTTGAACCTCACTGTCTTCCTGCTTTGGTGCGCTTTTGGCGCGGCTGGCCTTTATTATATGCTGGATGCACCGCTCTGGGTACGCGTCGGCATCACGGTGACGGGGCTTTATATCTACTTCATCGGCGCAATCATGCAGTTCTTCCCCAATCTCGGTCGAACTGCCTCAGTGATTGCTGCCGAGGCTGCGAGTGCCAAGAAAACAGCGACTGGAGAAACACCATGATCAATGCAATTCGTGTCCATCAGACAGGTGGTCCCGACGTTCTGCAATATGAACAGATTGAAATTGGTGAGCCGGGCCCAGGTGAAGCGAAAGTGCGTCACGAGGCTATTGGTCTGAATTTCATCGATGTCTATTTCCGCACGGGACTTTACAAGGCCGCGCAGATGCCGTTCATCCCGGGCAACGAGGGCGCGGGCATTGTTGTTGCCGTGGGGGCTGGCGTCGATAACGTCAAGGTCGGTGATCGCGTTGCCTATGCTGCGACACTGGGTTCTTATGCCGATGAGCGCATCCTGTCGGCGGATCGTCTGCTGAATGTTCCTGAAACTATTGAGCTGAAATCTGCGGCTGCGATGATGCTCAAAGGCATGACGGCGCAGTATCTGCTGCGTCAGACCTTTGTCGTAAAGCCCGGCCACACGATACTGTTTCATGCGGCTGCGGGTGGCGTTGGCCTCATTGCAGGCCAATGGGCCAAGCACCTTGGCGCGACGGTTATCGGAACAGCGGGCTCTGAAGACAAGATCGCGCTTGCCAAGGCACATGGCTATGACCATGTCATCAACTATCGCACTGAAAATTTTGTCGAACGTGTCAAAGAACTGACCGGCGGCGAGGGCGTGGATGTTGTCTATGACTCGGTTGGTCGTGATACCTACATGGGTTCACTTGATGTGCTGAAGCCCCGAGGCATGTTCGCCTGTTTTGGCCAGTCTTCGGGTACAATTCCACCGTTTGACCTGAATGTTCTTGCGCAGAAGGGCTCACTGTTCGCGACCCGCCCTACTTTGTTCAATTACGTGACGAAGCGACCCGACCTGGAGAGAACCGCAAACGATCTCTTCGACGTTGTGGCAAGTGGCGCGGTTAAGATCGAAGTGAAACAGTCTTATGCACTCAAAGATGTGCGTAAGGCGCATGAAGATCTGGAAGCGCGCAAGACGACGGGCGCGAGCATCCTGCTTCCATAATTGTGCGGGATCATGCTTCAAGAATATCGGCGGTGTGCATATGTGCCCCGCCGTTTTCTTTTTGGCTTTTCAATTGCGATGTTGCTGGATAAGGTCTTAAAAAAATAAAATCGGGGAACAATGTCAGCGTCATTATCCGACCGGCCTCTTTTAGATGTCCGCCGGCTCACGAAAGTATTTGGTCAACTCAGAGCCTGCGACGCGGTAGACCTCGTCATTGCAGAAGGGGAAATCCACGCGCTTCTGGGCGAAAACGGTGCTGGCAAATCCACTCTTGTTAAAATGCTGTTTGGTGCGCTGCAGCCGCTGGACGGTGAAATTGTCTGGAAAGGTGAACGCGTTACGATCACCCAGCCTGCCATAGCAAGAAAGCTGGGCATTGGTATGGTTTTCCAGCATTTTTCTCTGTTTGACTCTTTGACTGCTGCCGAAAATATTGCGCTGTCTCTCGATGGTTCACTGTCGCTTTCCGATGTGGCCAAGCGTGCGCGCGAGATCGGAAAAGCCTATGGCTTGCCGATTGATCCGCAGGCGCATGTTGGTGATCTGTCGGTGGGCGAACGCCAGCGTATCGAGATTGTGCGCTGTCTCCTGCAAGAGCCGGATCTGATCATTCTCGATGAGCCGACCTCGGTGCTGACACCACAGGAAGCTGACCGGCTGTTTGAGACGCTGGAGCGCCTGAAATCAGAAGGCAAATCGATCCTTTATATCAGTCATCGCCTTGAAGAGGTTAAGCGGCTGTGTGACCGCGCGACTGTTCTTCGTCATGGCAAGGTGGTCGCGCATTGCGACCCGCGAGAGCAAACAGCGGCATCGCTGGCACGAATGATGGTTGGTAATGACATCAAAGTCGTAGCGCGCAGCCCGATTGAAGTCGCTGAAACCACGTCTACAGCACTGTTTGAAATCAAGAACCTGTCTCAGGCACCGCGCGGCCCGTTTTCGACCGCTCTCGACAATATCTCTCTGTCGGTAAAGGCTGGTGAAGTCGTCGGTATCGCCGGTGTGGCGGGCAACGGGCAGGGCGAGTTTTTTGAAGCTGTGTCCGGGGAGTTTCTTCAATCGTCAGCGTCTGCCGTCAGCATTCGCGGCAAGGACGCAGGCAAGCTTGGTATCAGCGAAAGACGTTTGCTGGGCGCAGCTTTTGTCCCCGAAGAACGACTTGGTCACGGTGCGGTGCCATCCTTGCCGTTGACGGATAATCTCTTCCTGTCGCGCTATAAGACTGATGCGAAGGCGTTTTTGCGCGGCGGTAAACTGAAGCTGATCGCCGAAAGCGCTCTGCGTGCCGCAGCGAAGCGCATTATCGAGACGATGGACGTTCGCAAAAGTGCTGAAAACCCGCCAGCCTCTGCACTGTCTGGCGGTAATCTTCAGAAATTCATTATTGGCCGGGAACTTGATCGCGCTCCCTCTGTCATGGTTGTGAACCAGCCGACATGGGGCGTGGATGCTGGTGCTGCGGCGCATATCCGTCAGGCGCTGCTTGATCTGGCGCGTTCCGGCTCTGCCGTTCTCGTCATCAGTCAGGACCTCGATGAACTGCTTGAAATCAGCGACCGTATTGCTGTCATGAACCATGGTGCGCTTTCTGAGCCCATGCCCATCGCCGAAGTGACGCTGGAAAAGATCGGCCTTCTCATGGGCGGTATCTCCGGTGCGGATCAGGCAGGGGCAGCATAATGCGGATAGAACTCGTTAAACGGCCACAGCCTTCGAAAACCTTCAGTGCAGTTTCGCCTTTGCTGGCGCTGGCGCTCACGATGGTGTTTGGCGGCCTTGCCTTTGCACTGATGGGCAAGGACCCATTTCAGGCGCTCTATGTTTTCTTTGTAGAGCCGTTACTCGATGTGTGGTCGTGGCATGAGCTGCTGGTCAAGGCGACGCCGCTTATCCTGATTGCTGTTGGTCTTTGCGTCTGCTTCTTATCTAATAACTGGAATATCGGAGCCGAAGGTCAGTTCATCATGGGTGCGATAACCGGCTCCATTTTGCCGGTCATGTTTCCACAATTGCAGCTTTGGATCGTGTTGCCGCTGATGATGCTGATGGGCATGGCAGGCGGTGCCGCCTATGCGTCCATTCCGGCATTGCTGAAAGTTCGTTTCAACACCAATGAAATCCTGACCAGCCTCATGCTGGTTTATGTCGCGCAATTGTTTCTCGATTGGTTGGTGCGCGGACCCTGGCGTAATCCCGAAGGTTATAATTTCCCCGAAACACGTCAGTTCAATCCGAGTGCCGTGTTGCCGGAAATCTGGAGCGCATCAGGTCGCGCTCATTGGGGCTTCGTTTTTGCAATCGTCGCAGCTGTCGCGGTCTGGTTTCTTCTCGCCAAAACGCTGAAAGGCTTCGAGGTCAAGGTCATCGGACAGAGCCCAAGAGCCGGGCGTTTTGCTGGCTTCAGCTCTGGAAAACTGGTCTTCTTCGTTTTCGCTGTGTCGGGAGCTCTTGCCGGTCTTGCTGGTATTGCGGAAACATCTGGTGCTATCGGTCAGCTTCGCCCGGTCATTTCACCCGGCTATGGTTTCACTGCGATCATCGTTGCATTCCTTGGCAGGCTTAATCCGCTTGGCGCCATAGCAGCAGGTTTTGTACTTGCGCTGTCATATCTCGGCGGAGAAGCTGCTCAGGTTGCCATCGGAATATCGGAAAAGTCGGCCCGTGTTTTCCAGGGCATGATCCTTTTCTTCGTACTCGCCTGCGACACGCTCATCCATTATCGCATCCGCTTTGTGGCGGGACGCACAGCAGGAAAGGCCTGAGTAATGGATTTAACACAGGCAATCCTTCTTACCATCGCAACCGCTGCAACACCTTTGCTGATTGCAGCCATTGGTGAGCTTGTTGTTGAGCGTTCTGGTGTGTTGAATCTCGGCGTCGAAGGCATGATGCTGATGGGGGCGGTTTCGGGCTTTGCTGCTGCCCAGTTCACCGGATCAGCTTGGCTTGGTATGATTGCTGCTATCTTTGTTGGCAGTCTCTTTTCAGGCATCTTTGCATTCCTGACGCTGACGCTTGTGACCAATCAGGTTGCGACCGGTCTGGCGCTGACCATTCTTGGCATTGGCGCTTCGGCTATGCTTGGTGAGAGCTTTGTTGGAATGCCGGGTGTACGGCTCGAAGCTATCGACATTCCATATCTCAGCGATATTCCTTATGCAGGACGGTTCCTGTTCGGTCAGGATCCGATCTTCTACATCTCCATTCTGCTGGTCATTGGCGTGACGTGGTTTTTGTTCCGCACCCGAGCGGGCCTGCAATTGCGTGCTATTGGAGACAGCCATAGCTCGGCACATGCGCTCGGCGTGCATGTGGTGCGAACCCGTTATCTTGCCGTATTGTTTGGTGGTGCCTGCGCCGGGCTTGCTGGTGCCCAGCTTTCGCTCGTCTATGTACCGCAATGGGTCGAGAACATGTCGGCAGGGCGTGGCTGGATAGCGCTTGCGCTCGTTGTGTTCGCCTCATGGCGTCCGTGGCGCGTGCTGATCGGCGCTTACTTGTTTGGTGCGGTAACAATTGGTCAGCTGCATGCACAAGCGCTTGGTTTCGGGCTGCCATCGCAGTTTCTGTCGGCTTTGCCCTATATAGCGACCATTGTGGTTCTGGTCATCATCTCGCGCAACAGGCGTTTGACGATGATGAACACGCCAGCGTCGCTCGGCAAGTCTTTCGTGCCGGACAGGTAACAGGTTTTGAACGGCGGCCCGGCTCCCACGGTCTGCCGTTTTATTTTGAGGGTGAAAAAGGAGCGCAGGGAACATGAAAAAGACGCTGTTGGCAATCGCCACCGCGGCCAGCTTTATGCTTGGTGGAGCGGCACATGCAGAAGATAAGCTGAAGATCGGCTTTATCTATATCGGACCTCCAGGAGACTTCGGCTGGACTTACCAGCACGACGTCGCTCGTAAGGAGATGATCGAAGCTCTTGGTGACAAGGTTGAAACAACCTTCCTCGAAAATGTGCCGGAAGGTGCGGACGCTGAGCGTTCGATCGAACGTCTGGCGCGCGCAGGCAACAAGCTGATCTTCACAACCTCTTTCGGTTACATGGATCCGACACTCAAGGTTGCTGCCAAGTTCCCGGATGTGAAGTTTGAACACGCAACCGGTTACAAGACAGCAGACAACATGTCAGCCTACAATGCGCGCTTCTATGAAGGTCGCTATGTACAGGGCCAGATTGCTGCCAAGCTGTCCACCAAGGGCGTTGCAGGCTACATCGCTTCGGTTCCCGTGCCAGAAGTCGTACAGGGCATCAATGCATTCATGCTCGGCGCACAGTCGGTTAATCCTGATTTCAAGGTCAAGGTCATCTGGGTTAACTCGTGGTTTGATCCGGGCAAGGAAGCTGATGCTGCCAAGGCACTTGTCGATCAGGGTGTAGACATTCTCACCCAGCACACAGACTCGACCGCACCAATTCAGGTTGCGCATGAGCGTGGCATCAAGGCGTTTGGTCAGGCTTCGGACATGATCAAGTTCGGCCCTGAAACCCAGCTTACCGCTATCGTTGACGATTGGGGCCCATATTATATCGACCGCGCCAAGGCTGTTCTTGACGGTTCGTGGAAGACCCAGAACATCTGGTGGGGCATGAAGGAAGGCCTCGTGAAGATGGCGCCTTACACCAACATGCCGGATGATGTTAAGAAAATGGCCGAGGAAACCGAAGCCAGGATCAAGTCGGGTGAACTTAAGCCGTTCACCGGTCCGATCAAGAAGCAGGACGGCTCCGAGTGGCTCAAGGAAGGCGAACAGGCTGATGATGCGACATTGCTCGGCCTGAACTTCTATGTTGCAGGCGTTGACGATAAACTGCCGCAATAAGCTGTGACACCTAAAAGAGAAAAGGGCGCTTCAGGCGCCCTTTTTGCTATTCAGTGCGCGTTTCGATCTGATTGAATCAGTTCGGCACTCTGATATATTTTACTTGAAGCATAATCTTATCGCTCCTCGTTTCACTCCGGTCGGATTGTGCTCTAAAGCGACAATTTCATACCTTCATGACTGTCAACGAAGCCGAGCGACTTGTAGAAACGTATAGCATCGGGACGAGATTTATCAGTCGTAAGCTGCACCAGACTGCAGCTGCGTTCGCGACACTGCTCAATTGCCCATTCGATCATGTGCCTGCCTATGCCGCCGCCGCGTGCATCACTGGCTATGCGGACACTTTCGATTTGCCCGCGCCACATGCCTTTGCGTGATAGTCCCGGAATAAAGCTGAGCTGCAAACAGCCGATTGCTTTCCCATCATGTTCGACAACGGCAAGCAACTGGTTTGGATCACTATATATGGCCTGGAACGCGTCAGCGTAGCATTGGTTCAGCGGGCTTCTGCTGTCTTCGCGAGTGGACCCCAGCGCATCATCCGCAAGCATGGCGACAATTGCCGTAAGATCGGCGTGAACGGCTTTGCGAATAGACATAGGAGCATCGGTCATGAGAAACTTCCACAGGCTTGGGTTCTGAAAAACAAGCCTATGCGTTCGCATATCATTACGAAAGCCAAAACAAATAAAAAGCCGGAGCAAAGCCCCGGCTTAAAGTTTCGCTCAACCGAACTTATTCGGCTGCGTCGGCAGGTGCTGCGTTGAGCAGACCGTAGCGTTCTTCACCGATTTTACCAAGCAGTTCGAGCTGTGTTTCGAGGAAGTCGATGTGACCTTCTTCGTCAGCCAGAAGCTGATCAAAAAGCTGCTTGGAAACGTAGTCACCAAGTTCGTCGCAGATTTCGCGCGACTTCTTGTAGGACGCGCGAGCGTCGTATTCGCCCTTAAGATCGCATTCCAGGACTTCCTTGACGTCCTGTCCGATACGCAGTGGCGCAACCTGCTGCAGATTTGGATGGCCTTCAAGGAAGATGATGCGGTCAATGATCTTATCCGCATGCTGCATTTCTTCGATGGATTCTTCGCGCTCTTTCTTAGCAAGACGCGTGAAACCCCAGTCGTTGAGCAGACGATAGTGCAACCAGTACTGGTTCACAGCGCCAAGTTCGAGAAACAGTGCCTCGTTAAGCCGCTCGATGACCTTTGGTTCGCCTTTCATTCCAAGAACTCCCGAATTTGTCTCGTAGAGAACGCACACGATCCATGAACAGGATCACGTTTTCGTCCATTTGATTGTGACGAAGATGATATTCTTCAGTCACCCTTATGATTGTTTCTACGACGTTTGGGAAGCAGCCACAGCAGCGGCCGCTCTTGGACATGGCGTTATAGACGGTGCCAGGAACGATTAATCGCCAGCAATCTTCATCCAGAAGCTGCGTAACGACGATCTCAATATCTCTTTCGGTAATAACATTGCAGCTGCAGACTAGCATGAAAAGTAAACTCCAGCATCTGCAATGCGCTGTGATCGTATAAAATTCACAATGCGGAGTGACGCACTTTGTTCGTTGCTATCAACAACATTAAAAATGCCGCTAATCGCGCTCATTTTTACTTCAATATTGGCATAATACCGTGTTGAACCGAACAAAGGTTCCTCCAATCGCAGGGGTTAAAGGCCCGAACATCAAAGGTAGTCTTAGGCAAGTCTTTAAAAACCCACCAATTTAAGTCAGGTTATGGCTGGGGCGAGGCGGTTCTGTCAAATTTTATGTTTTTGAAACGTTCTAAAAATCAACAACTTAGAATTATTCTAAATATGAGTTAAGCACCCATCTTTAAACGTTAAATAGGCTTTTACATGGGTTAAAACAGGGCAGCTTTTGCCCTGCTTTAAACTTATGCGCTATTTCGCCGCATGATGTGGAAAACACCAGGCTGCGATGGCTCAAACACCCTCGACGGCTTCGAATCCCTCGAACTGTGGCGGTCCAGCATAAAGTGGCTTGTTGTTGCCAGCGTTGCGGTGAGCATTGCGAAACTGTTCAGATTTCGTCCAGAAGGCGAAATCGTCACGCGTGCGCCAGACCGTGTGAGAAGAATAGAGCGTATAGCCTTCCTCTTCATTGGTCGCGCCACGCAACAGATTGAAGCTTTCAAAGCCCGGAAGTTCGGAGAGTTGGGAATCGCGGTTCCGCCAAACGGTCTCGAAATCGGCTTCATTACCGATGAGAACCTTGAAGCGATTCATTGCGATGAACATTGCTGATCCTTTCTTGCAAAGATGGACTGGCTACAGATATTGACTGGGACCATTGCACAGAAGCTGTGTTGTGTCCCGCTGGTTTTCCGGCGAGTGCGGTGGTAGGGCCCGCACTCGCCGCGTCGTATCTCGGGATATGAAGGCCACAACCGCGGTCAGAGATGGGTGGACTTCGTAGACACGACGATTGGTGTTCGGGAGTCCTGTGCCTCCCGAAAAGTGTTAGAACTTCTGCGTCAGCGATACTTTGAAGTAACGGCCTGCTTCTGAGTAACGCTCAGTCACGTTAGCTAAGCTGTTGACGTTCATAGCGTTGTAATAGGTCTTGTCGAATACGTTGTAGACGCCAGCCTGGAGACGTGTGCCGTTCAGTTGTTTTGGCTCCCACCACCCCGTCAAATTGACGAGACCATAGCCTGGCAAACGACGTGTTTGTGTCCCGGTTTGGGTTGAAATGGTCTGATTGACGTAGGCTGCTGCAACAACGCTGGTGTCAACGCCCCAGGTTTCGGTGTTATAACCTACACCGAACACACCCTTGAAAGGCTGTGATGATGCCAATGGAATATTGTCATCCAGGTTCATAGCCTTCGCATAAGCCAACGTACCATGCACGTTGAAGCCGTTTACGAAGTTATGGTGCGCTTTTACTTCGATACCGGCAATCCGTGCCTTGTCGAGGTTACGATACTCGGTCAGACCCAGCGGGAATTGGGTTGTACGGGTGGTCACGGTATCGATGAAATCACTGTAGCGGTTCACGAATGCGGTGATCTTGCCGCCCGAATTCTGATCGCCAAAGTTTGCGCCAACATCAATGCCGTATCCCTTTTCAGGGTTAAGGTCAGGATTGCCGATCGTGCCATACCCGGCAGACAGGTAGGTGACATAAAGCTGATCAACTTCCGGGGCTTTGTAAGTCGTTGATATCTGCGCAAAGAGCTCAAGACCTGGTGTGGCCTGCCACGAGAAGCGAAGCTTTGGCGAAATACGGCTGTCTGAATTGTTGGCATATCCGCTTATTGAATCTGGTTCATACTTGAACCAGTCAAACCGTACGCCCGGCGTGATTGCGAAAGGCGTGTCCCCGATTTCGATCCGGTCTTCAGCAAACAGGCCCAGACGATAGGAATCGACATCTGGTGTGTCCGCCTGATTGATATGCAGGAATGGGCAGACGCGCTGCAAATCAGAAGGCGTAGCGGTGCCACGGATACAAGCGTCGTCGCCGGTCATGGATTGCGTGTTCTTACCGATACTGAAATCGCCGCCAATGGTCAGCGAGTGAGACAATGTACCGGTGTCAAAGCCGAGATTTGCATAACCGCTGGTGCCATACCGCTCATCCTCTAGCTTATAGCTACGGCTGTAAGGCCCAGCTACCGACCCGCGACGCACTGTGTCTGTCTCATAAGAGCGCGTCATCCGCTGCCAGTAAACAGTTGCCCAGGCATTGTTTACCAGGCCGTCACTCTGGCTTTCATAACGATAGTCCAGCGATACGCGATCACGATCGTTCTTGCGACTTTGATTATAGTTTCGATTGTCGTAGGTCGTTCCAGCATCAGAATTCAGATTGGTATCAGAGTCATAACGATTGCGTTCAGCCGTTATGCCGATGGTGTGCCCACCTTCGAGCTCCTGGCGCAGCTTGAACATGAGATTGCTGCGATCATAATCTTTTGGATCGGCCTCGGTGCGTGCTGCGCCATATCCACCGATGTCTCCAGTGCCCTGAATTTCATGGCCGCGCTTGTACGAGCCTTGAAACAGAACAGATGTGTTCTGAATTTTTTGTGCAACAGCACCCGAACTGATGAAAGATTTGTCCGAGCCATCATAGGTGAGCTTGACGAGACCGCCAAAGGCCTTGCCGGGGGCGAGCAGATCCTCAGGTTCCAATGTCTTAAGCGCAACTGCGCCACCCATAGCCCCTGAACCAAGGCGGCTGGCATCAGCGCCATATAAGACGTCAAATGCGGAGAGAGCGGAAATGTCATATGCATCGCTTCCGCCGCCATTTACATCCGTGCGGACAGCCGCATCAAGATAAGGAATTGGAATGCCATCGATAGTCGTCAGTACGCGATCGTCCTGAAGGCCACGAATATTTACGCTGCCAGTTGTCGTATTTACGGCAAGACCTGGCTCCAGCGTGTTGCTCAAATCGGTGACAGAATCGATGTCTTTTTTGCGGATATCATCTGCAGTTGTGACATTGGCCAGTGGGGTATCAGAAACTGAGCCCCTGGTTGTCCGCGTATTCTTGATAACGATCGGCTTAAGTTCAACGCCATTATTATCGGTCGCTGCAGTTTGCTCCTGCGCGTATGCGTTTGAAGTCATCGCCAAAATTACGACGGCAAGACTTGTGCTCGCCAAGAATGACCGCTTTTGTTCCCCGTTTATTGCCCGCATTGCCTAGTTTCTCCTGAAGGACAAAGCAAAATTCTCACGCCCGTCGGAGGTGAGAAAGTTAAATTTCTCAATAGGTTACAACCTCCCCATCCCGAGGGGAGTGTCAACGCTGGCTGGAAGGGGAAACCTTCGGGCTTGCTCTGGAAAAAACAAGAATTAAACTTGACTCGTTTAATCCAGTAAGGCAGTGATTATTAAACATGACTTTAGATGTCAACTAATGATTTGGTCGACATTCGGTCAGTTAACAAGACGGCTCCATAACTGGCGCAGAGGCAGAAAAATGAACAGGCGTATTCACATCGACATGCAGGTGCGGTTGCCGCGGGAACGCGTCTCCAGCCGCATGCCCGAAATCCAGTCCCGCCTTGCAGCGGACGGACAAATCAAAGCGCGCACTTCTGAATCTCCGCTAGAGCCGCAGCTCCAGACTTATGGCAGCCGTGAACTCTTCAACGGTTCCCGCGAAGTGGCGATAGAGCATGGCGGCTCTCTCTATCGTTTGAAGATCACCCGTCAAGGCAAGCTCATCCTGAACAAATAGGCAAACAACAGATGACGACCCAGACCAAGCCCTCCCCAGAGCAGATACTCAAGGCACGGGCAGATAACCCGAAAATGCGCGAGCGTGATTTCGCTCAAAGCCTCGGGATATCAGAAGCCGACTTTATAGCGGCTTACACCGGTGCCGGTGATGACAGCTCAATCTCCGCTCGCCGCATCCGCGCTGATGTGGAAACCTTGCTCAAACACGCGCCTTCGCTCGGCGAAGTCATGGCGCTGACGCGCAATGAAAGCGCTGTGCATGAAAAGATTGGGCCTTTCGAGAAAACGATATGGGGCCCACACGCGTCTTTGACGCTCGGTAAGCAGATCGATCTTCGCATTTTCCCAAAGCATTGGGTGCACGGCTTTGCTGTGGCAAAGCTTGATGGTGAACATGTTCGCCGCAGCCTTCAGTTCTTTGATGCATCAGGCGAAGCTGTTCATAAAATTCACCTGCGTCCGGCATCTGATCTGGAAGTTTATGAGCAGCTTGTTTCCGAATTGCTTCTCGACGATCAGACCGCTGCAATTGAAACGAAGCCAGTTGCTGCAAAGGCAGCGAAAGCTGACGTTTCGACCGTTGACGGCGATGCATTCCGTGAGCGCTGGGGTTCCCTGACCGATGTGCACCAGTTTGTTGGACTATTGAAGGACTTTGGTGTCGATCGTCATCAGGCTGTGCATCTTGCCGGTCAGGACTTTGCGTGGCGTGTTGATCTTTCGGCAGTTGAAGCCATGATGAACCACGCCGTTCAGGAACAGATTCCAATCATGTGCTTTGTCGGCAGCCGTGGCTGTATTCAGATTCACACGGGACCAATTGCGGAAATCAAGATGATGGGTCCATGGCTCAACGTGCTTGATCCGACGTTCCACCTGCATCTGCGTGCGGATCACATTGCAGACGCATGGGTTGTTCGCAAGCCAACGAAGGACGGCCATGTCACGTCACTTGAGGCTTACGACGCCAATGGTGAGCTGATCATCCAGTTCTTCGGTGAACGTCATGAAGGTGAGGTCGAACTCGCTGACTGGCGCATGATTGCTGAAAACCTTCCGCGCCTGCCACAGTCGACCGCTGCTTAAGAAACGATCGGCTAACTTTTTGTTCTGATGTGCATTCCGAAATGTCATCATTTCCGGAATGCACTCGGAACCATAGTTTTTACGCATGTCTCCAGCGGGACGCCGGTTCCCAATTTTCCGAGACATGCTTTAGGGAAACAGAACATGTCAATCATTTCATCAAGCATCGGACGCTGCGCGGCTTTGGCTGTCGTGGCTGCTTCAGTTGCCTTTGGCGGAAGCGCGAAAGCCGATACAGTTGAAAAAATCGCCGATACATCGCGACTTGTTTCCGTTGGTGGTGCAGTAACGGAAATCGTTTACGCGCTTGGAGCGGGCGATAAGCTGGTTGCTCGTGACCAGACCAGCACCTATCCGGAACAGGCAAAGGAATTGGTCGACGTGGGCTATATGCGACGTTTGTCGCCAGAAGGCGTTCTCTCGATCAATCCGACTGGCATTTTATTATCGGAAGGAAGTGGACCGCCGGAAGCGCTGGAGGTTCTTAAGAAAGCTTCTGTTCCTATCGTCATGATTCCTGAGGAGCATACGGGCGAGGGAGTGATTGCCAAGATCGAAGCGGTCGGCAAGGCACTCGGGCTGGAAGACAAAGCCAAGGCGCTTGCAGCAGATGTGTCGCGCGATCTCGAAGCAGCTCAGAAAATCTCTGCAAACCAGAATCCACGTAAGCGCGTGCTGTTTATCATGTCTGCACAGGAAGGGCGTATCATGGCGTCTGGCACTGGCACGGGTGCCAACGGCATCATCACGCTGGCTGGTGGTGTGAACGCTATTGACTCTTATCCGGGTTACAAGCAGCTCACCGACGAAGCCGTTGAAAAGGCAGCACCTGATCTGATCCTCACCATGAATATTGGCAAGGACAGTGTTCAGAAAGAGGATCTTCTGAAGAACCCGGTTCTGGCCAATTCTCCAGCGGGGCGCAGCGGTAACATCGTCCAGATGGATTCGCTCTATCTGCTTGGCTTTGGTCCACGCACGGGGGCTGCCAGCCGTGAGCTATCTGAAAAGCTCTACGGCAAGCAGGCCGCAAACTAAAACGCATCCCTGCTTAGAGCGCGCTTTTATCTGATTAAATCAGGTGGGCGGCTCCAATTTTTGGTGAGCAGGCATATCGCGGAATCCCGCAATGAGGACATATCGAAATGACCAGCCAGGATCGCGTGGCAAAACCAGGGGGCTTTGCCGTGCGTGATCAAGCCGCCAGCAAGCATGCCGGAGATCGCTCCGTGCGGGCACGTCTGGCTATTGTAGTTCTTGCTATAGCCCTTTGCCTGACAGCACTTTTCAGCCTTACAGCGGGCGCTTCGGACGCTTCTGTTGTGAGTGTTATGCGTGCACTTGTTTTTGGTACTCAGGAAAGCGTTGAAGCGTTTCGGCGAGATCATTTGATCATCATGGAAATACGCTTGCCACGTATCGTCATGGGGATACTGGTTGGTGCCGCACTTGCTGTTTCGGGTGCGGTTATGCAGGGACTTTTCCGCAATCCGCTTGCTGATCCGGGTCTGGTTGGCGTGTCTGCCGGTGCCAGTCTAGGTGCCGTGTCGATGATCGTGCTAGGCGGAACGACTCTCGCGCCGCTTTATCTTCTGCTGGGCCTATATGCCCTGCCACTGGCCGCGTTTGTGGGTGGACTTGTCACCACACTTCTTCTTTACCGGGTAGCGACCAGACGTGGTCGCACATCTGTTGCAACAATGCTGCTCGCCGGTATCGCCCTTGGAGCACTTACAGGTGCTGCAACAGGCGCACTTGTTTATATCTCTGATGATCGCCAGTTGCGCGACCTGACATTCTGGGGGCTGGGTTCTCTAGCCGGCGCGACCTGGGGCAAGATCGGCACTGCTGGTCCAATCATCGCGGTTGTCCTTGTCGCAACGCCATTTTTGGCGCGTGGTCTTAATGCTTTGGCTTTAGGCGAGGCCGCAGCCGGGCACCTTGGCATCCCCGTACAGCGCATCAAGAATGTAGCAATTGTTACGGTGGCGGCAGCGACCGGCGCAACTGTGGCCATATCCGGCGGCATTGGTTTTATCGGTATCGTTGTTCCGCATATGTTGCGTCTGAGCATCGGGCCGGATCATCGCTATCTGCTACCTTCCGCAGCACTTCTGGGCGCCATTATGCTACTACTGGCAGACGCTGTAAGCCGAACGATCGTAGCACCTGCTGAGTTGCCGATTGGCATCATCACGGCTGTATGCGGCGCTCCGTTTTTCCTCTGGATATTGCTGCGTCAGCGCGGCGTTCTTGATCTGTGAGGTGCGAGAATGATTGAAACCAAAAAACTTGGCGTTTCCATCGGCAGCAATCAAATCATCGAGAACATCGATTTTGTTGCTCGTCCGGGCGAAGTGACGGCAATCGTCGGTCCCAATGGTTCCGGCAAGACCACCTTGTTGCGCGCACTTTCGGGCGATCTCCCCTATACCGGTTCAGCCTATCTGGATGGTGAGGATTTCGCCAGGATCAAGCCCTGGCGCATGGCGGCACGTCGTGCGGTATTGCCACAAGCCAGCGCTTTGTCATTTCCGTTCACCGTACGCGAGATCGTGCATATCGGACTGACCGGTGGTTTTAGCGGTGTAACCGGCCCGGAACAGGAAGCTCTTCCTGATCTTGCTTTGCAGAAAGTTGATCTGGCGGGCTTCAGCGGCAGGCTGTATCAGGAGCTTTCCGGCGGTGAGCAGCAGCGCGTGCAGTTGGCGCGTGTGTTGTGTCAGGTCTGGAAGCCTGTTGTCGACGGTAAGCCACGTTACCTGTTTTTGGACGAACCTATTTCCAGCCTCGATATCAAGCATCAGATCACCGTGATGGAAATCGCACGCGATTTCGCGGCATCTGGTGGAGGCGTGATTGCAATTCTTCACGACCTCAATCTGACAGCGATGTTTGCGGACAGCATTGCTGTAATGCACAAGGGCAGGCTCGATACTATCGGCACACCGCAACACGCTCTCACCGATGATCGGCTTGAACGCGTTTATGAATGTTCGTTGCGAGTGGGCGTTCCGCCAGCGCAAGGTGTTCCGTTCGTTCTGCCGCAATCTGCTTATGCAGCAGCACAATAAAACGCTCTTACAACAAGAAAAGGCTGAGAACTATCCGGTTCTCAGCCTTTTTGTATTAAGATTGCAGCCAAAGATCAGCTGGCAACACGTTCTGTTTCAACTTCATCGATGCCGAGCAGGGCACGAACATTCGGACGTGCCTTAATCAGATCTGCGATGCTGTACTTCATCAGAACGCCAAAGAACGCATTCAGAGCTTCGCGCAGTGCAGAATTCAAGCCGCAGCTATCAACGAGCGGGCATTCAGTGGCATCGTTCTCGAAGCATTCCGCCATGGCGAAGTTTTCTTCGGTGACGCGGACAACATCGAACAGAGAAATATTCTGCGCTTCGCGTCCCAAACGTACGCCGCCATTGCGGCCACGCACTGTTTCCACCAGCTTGTTTTCAACAAGCGGCTGCAAAATTTTAAAGAGAAAAAGCTCCGATACGCCATAAGCGCGGGCAATTTCCGGAACGCGGCTCAGTTTGCCATCATTGGCGGCACAATACATAAGCATGCGAATGGCATAATTTGTCTGACGAGTAAGACGCATCGACTATTCCTTTCAATACATCCTCAAGTGTTCCAGATTGATTTTCCAATCAGAAAACTCTGCTTTTGGTTAGGTCACAATCCCATCCGGATGCCCGGGGTTTCAGGGTTGTGTGCCAAGCGAATGCATTTGCTTCGAATCCACTTTAGAACTATTCTTAAAATATATGAAGTCTTTTATCACCTTTAAAGAGCAAAAAAAGCGCTTCAACCATCACGTCATTGCGATCAGCTATCTCGGACGATGATTGCGCTTATTGACAAACATCGATCCATTCCGCCGAAACAAGTTCGGCAATTCTCTGCGGTGTTATTCGTACTGCGCTATTTGTGGCGCCAGCGGCTGGCACCACTTCTTCAAAATTCTTAAGCGATAAATCACAATAGACGGGGAGGGCGCTCGGTAATCCGAAAGGGCAAACACCGCCAACTGGATGGCTTGTTTCGCTCAACACGCTTTCGGCATCCAGCATACGTGGCTTGGTTCCAAAGCGGTCTTTAAATTTACGATTATCAATGCGTGCGTCTCCGCGCGTAACGATCAGAATGGTTTGGTCTTTCGTCGCGAAGGAAAGCGTTTTCGCGATCTGCCCTGGCTCCACACCATGTGCTTCAGCGGCTAGGGCAACCGTCGCGGTACTGGTCGGCAATTCGATCACTTCGATTTCTGGTGCCTTGTCCGCGAAAAACGCCTTGACCGATTCCAGGCTCATGAGTTCCCTTTTCTTTATGACTATTATTCTCAAGTTTAGACTTCATTAACAATGAGAGCAAGACTTTCAGCGATTTAATAGCGGATGATAGCAAGTGGCAGATTGACGCTGCTAATTGATAGCGATAAAGAGGCGTTCAAGTCTGCTTCGTGCAGATGCGGAGGGGTGGCCGAGCGGTTTAAGGCACCGGTCTTGAAAACCGGCGTGCGGGAGACCGTACCGTGGGTTCGAATCCCACCCCCTCCGCCATTTATGCTTTCAGGCAGATACGCACTCGTTCGCTGTCGTTCAAAAACCGTTGTAAAGCCTGAGTTTGCGTGTACATTTCCTTTCAAGCACGTTCGGGCATGATTGCTAGAAGTCGGCAACAAGTTGGATACGTACCGGATATCGTAAAAACGAAAACCGGATACCGTAATCCCTATCCGTTCGCGCATTAAGATTGCGGGCGGTAGACATGCTAACTGAAATGCAAATAAAGAAAGCCAAATCGGCTGAGAAACCCTACAAACTGAGCGACTCGAAGGGCCTCTTTTTGTTGGTATCGAACTCAGGTTCGAAGCTCTGGCGCTTTCGTTATCAGCGTGACGGCAAAGAGCATCTGCTGTCGCTTGGTTCATACCCCGACCTCTCTCTTTCAGATGCGCGAGATCTACGTGATGAAAAGCGTAAGGTCGTTAAGAGCGGTGGAGATCCTAAAGCCGTAACGAATCGACCGCTATCAACTTCCAAAGGTCTTACCTTCGAAGCGCTTGCGCGTGAGTGGTTTGAGCTTCAGAGGCCAATGTGGGTGAAGCGGCACGCTGATGATGTGATTGAGAGTTTAGAAGCACGGGTCTTTCCCTCTATCGGTACAAAGCATCCAGACGACATTAGTCCGCCTGACGTGTTGAAGCTGCTCCGTGAGATCGAAAAGACAGCCGTTGAAACAGCTAAGCGCGTGAGGCAGCGTATTTCAGCAATCTTTGTTTACGGCATATCATCAAGCCAAGCATCGAACGATCCGGCCCATATTGTAAAAGGCGCACTGGCACCGTTGCGAAAAAACAAGCAACCCGCTGTCATTACTCTCAAAGATGCTCGTGATGTTCTGATCAGGGCTGAAGCGGAAACGGCTCATCCAGTTACTAAGCTGGCAATGCGCCTTCTCGCTTTGACGTCTGTAAGGCCCGGAACGCTCATTACGACGCCTTGGACGGAATTTGCTGATCTGGATAAAGAAAATCCAGTCTGGCATATTCCGGCAAGTCGGATGAAGTTAAAGTTGGAGCATAAGGGAGATGCGCGGCGCGATCATCTTGTGCCTCTGTCTAAGCAGGCAATTGAGGTGATTGAAGCGGCTAAGAAAGAATCGTGGGGAGCGACCTATGTTTTCCCAAACGTTCGTCACCGTTTTAAGCCAATGTCGGAAAACGCACTGAGTTATCTGCTGAAGCGAGCGCATTTATCTGGAAAGCATGTGCCGCATGGTTGGAGGTCAACTTTCTCAACAGTCATGAACGAAAACTACCCCAACGATCGAGCCATAATTGATCTGATGCTTGCGCATGTCCCGAAAGATAAGGTTGAGGCCGCGTACAATCGAGCGATGCATATGGGGCGGCGGCGTGAGCTGGCACAGATTTGGGCTGATATGCTGCTTGAAAAAATGGCCCCAGCAGAAGAACTCTTACTAGGGCCAAAACGATAGGTTATTAGGCGCGTGGAAGACATTGCAGCCATTCAACAATTTCATCCTCGCGCCATCTGATCTTGTTTGCTCCCAGCCGTAATGGCTTCGGAAACTTACTATCTTTCACATACTGATAAATTGTCGTTTTTCCCAGAGTTGTGAGGCGCTTAACATCATTAACATCGAGGAGCCGGGGCACTTGAATGTGGTCAAGATTTCTGTGTTGAGCGGGTGAGTGTTGGGTTTGCATGTTACTATCCGCCTTTCACGGCTACAGACTGAGATGGCAGGGTAAGGATAATTGATACGATTTTGCGAAGTGTGGTCATATCAAGCCCACGATCTGCGCGCCCAAAATGGCGGCTACACTCACACTTGCAATAAGAGAGGTTATGGCAACTTTTTGATTCAGTCGCCGATTGTGAGAAGTATAAGCTGCGGGCAGATGAGAGCCGCCGCAATCAACCTCTGTTTTGAATTTTGGCTCATCAAGCATGATTGGCCACCTGTCGAACAGATAAGCGGCGGGCAAGTGCGACAGCGCTCTCGCCAAATTTCTCTACGACGTCACGAGTGAACCCGTGGTAGGCAAGAGTGTCAGGTGAAACGCTTTCGCCAGCAAATGCCATTTCACGCATAGCGTCTGCCATCTTCGCGATGACATTTTCACGGCAGGTGGGATTGGGCTGAATATTCGTATTTTTTTTAAGACGTATCATATCAGTTCTCCATCAAAGAATGACCCAATGCCATTTCTATTGACTGAAAACGTATAGTTAAACTAAACATACCGCAATAGCAAAAAATGAACTAGTTTAGATAAACTGTACAAAACAAAATTTGTAGGCGATGGATATTGGAATCACCTTTTAGGCCATGGGTTGCGTCTGCGGCGTCCTACGATCAACCTCTGGGCTATGTAATGGACTCTTATACAAGATGTTGTTACGTCACGACCATATTAACTTTTAAGGAAATAAGTTCTTGTTCCGTTCTAATTTATCAGTCATCCTGTCTCAGGTTTAGTGCGTATCAGGGGTACATAATGCGGGTGAATATGGGGGCTGAGGACGATGGTAAGAGGCTGATTGTAGAATTGTCCTCGATCTACATAGCATGCGATGACTGCGGCCATTCGAGAAATTTAGGGGTAGATAACATTAAGAGGGCTGCTGATCTCGGAGTACAAAGTTACCGAGAGTTGTGTAGGAAATTAAGGTGCGGCGAGTGTCCACGTTCGCCGCCTCACGCCCGTAATCTTACAATCCGACCCTTTTGGCGCTGCGATGAGGTAGTTCAGACGGTCGCATGAAATACGATTTTGTGTACCGAGAAAACCTTATCAGTATCGAATTCTAAGTCTTTGCTCTCGCCTTCATCTGGATTGAACTGTTGAAGGCGAAGCACTTTACCAGACCTAGAGACGAATTTTTTGATATAACTTTCAATAGGATGTTCGTCCCCGTCTTCAAGAATTTGAGCTATAACGTCGTCTCCTGCTCGGACTGGCAGATGTGGATTTACCCACACTGTTTCGCCAGCGTAGAACCGTGGTTCCATAGAAGTGCCATATACAAGAACAGCATATGCGCCCTCGACGCCTTCCAGCATTGGCGGGCAGAATACTCTACCTATTTCGGCGCCATTTAAAATAAATCTGCCGTTTGCACCGCCTGCTGTTTGTCCAAGCAACGGTATGTATTGATCTTGAGGGAACGACTGATAGCGGGGAGGGAAGCTCGCATTAGGTTTGGGCTTAGTCGGCGCAATCTGTAGATTGTCGATCCCGCTCTCAAGCCAAGTAATATCTTTTCCTGTCGCCAAAGCTATCGCAACAAGAACGTTGTGACGGGGGCGAGTTTTGCCAGACTCCCATTGAGCTACTGCGCCACGTGTTTTTCCTGTGGCGTCAGCCAGATCCTGCTGGGTGAGGTTCGCGGCTTCACGTGCCGATAAAATTCTATCTTTTAGGTCCATATGCATAGCATAACTTTCCGATACGGGAAAATCGTCGCTAGTCTCACTTGACGTAAGTTTAGTTAAACTATACGTTTTGACCACGAATAATTTGACGTTGATAAAAAGAGCGATGATCAAACTCACGGACACTCTTCAAGAGTCTGCTAAGCTGGCTGAGATTGCCCGGCAATGCAAAATCACACGAGGCGCTGTCTCTCAATGGGATAGAGTGCCTGCTAAGCATGTGCTGACTGTTGAGGTTGTGACTGGCATTTCTCGACACGAGCTGAGGCCCGACATTTACGGGCTTGCAACAGATGCGGTCCATTCGAACTCAGCCCAATTGCCCGTCAGTTCCTCTGCGGGCGATGATGCCGGAGCGCTTATTACGCCCCCCGCCCAAAGTGGCGCTCCGGTATGTAATTCTAATTCGCAGGTGACCGAGGGCGCTTGCGAAACAGGGGCGCAGGAGTGGCCTGAAATTGCCCTGCGTCCCGCCAATAATTCTAATTCGCCTGAAGTCCTCCCATCGGGCGAAGCCATGGCGCGCTGTGAAGTCCGTCAGCGCGCCATGGCGATTAATTCGGAGGAGGTGGCTCGATGATCTGGCGAGGTTGCGATCCATGATTTCAATTTCCTAATACCGTTTTGACGGTTTGAAACTCTCAAATTTTTGACCTTCCCACCACGGGAAACGACGCTGGGTTTTCCCGGCGCGGGAAAGCTTTGTCTTGAGGACTGCGCGCTATGGCTGACAACGAACCTCGTGAATTTACAGAACGCTGGCGTATGCGGGTTCTGGCAGCTCAGACGGATCTGATCGACGCATATGGCGGCAGTCGCCGTGTGGTCGAAAAGTTCGCCATTTCAAAAAGTCAGGTCGGGCGTTGGTATGGGGGTGTTGATCGCGACACCATGCCGACGCCGGTTGTTATGGCATTGGAAGGCTATGTCGGGCGTCCGATCGTTTCGGGCATCATGGTCGAGTTTCTGGGACTAGAGGTTGGCGGTTCGGTCGTCAACAACTCGATTTCGTCCTGTCTGTCTGCCCTCAACGCTGATCTGGTCGAGCTGACCGGAAATATGATGGTCGAAACCGTGCGCGCAAAGGCTGATGGTTTTTTGTCGCCATCGGAAGCGCAGCAATTGCGCAAGATTTCACGTCAGATTGCGAAAATCCATGCCGATATTGATGGTCGCCTTGCTGCCGCTGAGGCACGCGAGGTCAACCAATGACCGCCAAGCAAGTCCTCAAATTTTTCATCGTCGATGAAACCGGCAAGCTGCAGCCACTGCGCTGGCGGCATCCGTTTTCACGTTACGGCTGCGATAGGTCGCGCCACCTGATTTCCCGCTTCCCCGATCAGTCCGATCGCATTGCGCGCCGTTCTGTCGAGGCGGGTTCACCTCTCACCAAAAAGCAAACACCCACTGTCTTAGGAGGACTTTAATGAGCCGGGTTATGCGTTCGTTCCGGGAAATGCTTGGACTGCTTTCGCGTGGTGATTTCACGCGCAAGCTTGATGAAGAAATGGCGCTTGCAATCGAGGCATTGGAAAACATGCCCGGTGACAAGGGCAAGGCCACGATGACCGTGACCATCGATTTTAACTATGAGCTGGGTCGCATTGACATTGATCCAAAGGTCAAAGTCAAGCTGCCCGATACTGCCAAGTTTATGAAAACACCGTTCTGGTCTTTGGACGGTGCCTTGAGCATCGAGCATCCAAGCCAAGTTGACATGTTCCTTCGTGACGCCGGGCCAACGTCAAGCGCCGCCGCCGAAGGCTGATCTTTTTTAACCGGAGAGTAAAACCATGGAAGATACGAAATCCATTGTCGGCCTCAATGCCGCAATTCTCACACTAACCGGGCTGGCCAATAAGGCCAGTGATCCGGAAATCATCAGCGTTTCCACGAAAGGCTTAGCCAAAGGGCTGGCCGACGAAGTGCCGCTGGCGTTTGATCGCAATAATCAAAAGTTTGCCTCGGTCAAAAACCTTCTCGAAGAGCATCGCAATGCGCCAGAACGCCGACGCGGTACTGCGCATACCGATGTTCTGGCAAGCTTCATTGATCTCACGAACCGTCACAAGGATGATGGCTCGGTTATCTTCGGCAAGGCCAGTTGGCCAAGCCCGAAACTCACCTCGATCATTGATTATCACGATCTCGATAATGAGCCGCGCTTTGGTGAGCATCGCGTTGAATACGCATTTCCGGTCACAGAAGAGTTCACCGCATGGGTGAAGAACAACGCGCAGCCGATGGAACAGGCAGAATTTTCGCTATTCCTTGAAGAGCATTCCGTTGAATTGTGCGCACCGACCGATGGCGAACGGACTGAGTGCGAACGCCTGTTCAACGAAAAGATGGCCACACCTTCCGAGCTGGTCATGCTCGCCCGTCATCTGGAAGTATTTGTCAGCGCAACAGTGAAGCAAGGCACGCGGTTGCAGACCGGCGAACGTACAGTCGAATTTAAGGAAGAGCATCAGAATGCCAAGGGTGAGCCGGTCGTTATTCCGGGCATCTTTATGATTTCTGTGCCAGCCTTCGTTGATGGTGACAAGGTTCGTATTCCGGCGCGCCTGCGGTATCGCATTAAGTGCGGCGATATTGTCTGGTTCTATCAGCTTTATCGTTGGGAGAACGTGCTGCGTGAGCAGGTCCAGCGCGATCTTGCAGAAGCCGCTGCAAAAACCGGCCTTCCATTCTTCGAAGGCTCGGCAGAACGCTGATGTTTTACGCTTCCTCACGCCGCACAGAAAGCAATCCGATAACTGCCGCAGCTATCCGCGCGCAGCGCTTGCGCGAGGAAGCACGCAAAGCTCCGGTTGTGCCAAAGCTGGCACCACCGGTTGAGGTCGCACCAGTCGTTATCGCTGAAGCACCGACCCCAACGAAAACTCCTCGTAAGAAGGTGAGCAATGCCATCGCCGATGACGTGATCCTTCGTCGAGTGAACCACAAGTGGGTTGGATTTTTTGGTGAGGTGGCCAAAGCGGGTGCATTACCAGTTGCTGATCTATATCGCCCCGATCTCGTAACCATTGTTCGCCGCATATGTCGCGCCTTTTCCATATCGCCCCGCGATGTCCTTTCAAAATCGCGTCGTGTTGATCTCATTTTGCCTCGTCAGGCGATCTATTACTGGGCGCTTCGTTTGACCCCACTTAGCAGTGTCGAAATCGGCGTGAGGCTTGGCGGACGCGACCATTCAACAATTATTTATGGCGTCCGTAACTATCGCAAAAAGCGCCAGCAGAGCGGTCGCTTCCTTCGCACAGTGCGGCGCGCACGATGAATGATCGTCTATCGCCACGCGAAACTATTTTGATCATCATCATCGCTGTTTTGGCTGAAACGCCAGTCGCAGCTTTCCTCGTTTACATCATCTGGTTCGCAGGAGAGCGCTGACATGCGTGAGTACGATCCGGCTGACGATTCCAAAAAATGCTATGACCTTGCTGTCCAAGTGAAGCGCGAGCGTGGCGATACGCATTGGCCGCAACGCGATCCGTATGCGCGCAAGGTCGTCATCGGCAATTGCACGCTCTATCTCGGCGATTGCAATGCCATTATTCCCACGCTCGGAATGATCGACGCGCTTGTGTCTGACCCGCCCTATGAGTTCGAAACTTCAGGCGGCGGCAAGTTTCGCTCGAAGCGCCCAAACATGGATCAAATTGCGGCAGTCGGTCTTGATCAAGGCTTTGATCATAGAGTTTTTACCAGCGAGCAATTCGGCTCCGTGGTGTTCTTCGCGCACAATGATCAGTGGGCCGATCTACTGCCGTATCTCGCATCGCAGTATGATCGTTATGCAATCATCCCATGGATGAAGCCGAATGCCATGCCGGTGGCGAATAAGCACTATCGGCCTGACATCGAAATTTACGTTCATGCCTGGAATAGCGGCTTTCATCCGGTTGGTGATCTCCAGCAGAAAAAGCGCTTCATCATCGCCAAGAATGGCCAAGACAGCGATGTCGCGCATCCAACGGTTAAGCCGCAGGCCGTCATGTCGAAGATCATCTGCAACGTTGCAGGGCAGGTGGTGCTTGACCCGTTTATGGGCAGCGGCTCGACAGGCGTTGCCTGCGTAACCGCTGGCCGCTCGTTCATCGGCATCGAACGTCACAAGCCTTATTTTGAGATCGCGTGTGAGCGGATCCGCAAGGCCCATGCCCAGTTTGACATGCTCGTTGTCGCTCCATCTTTACCAGAGCGTCCAAAACAGGAGGGCTTTCTGTGATCGCAAGCCCAACCCTTGTCGGCGGAATGAACGATAATATTCTGCCAATCCTACAGGCCATGATCAGCGGTGTAACTGATGCTGACCGCGCGTTGGTACTGCTGGTATGTCCTATTCGCATCATGATCCAGTATCAGCCATTCTTGGAGCGTTCATGCTCTGAGTATGGCTTTGAGGCTGGCTGCGAGTATCTAACGTGCTTTTACGCTGCCATGAACCAGACGCGCCGCAATGGTGAGCTGGTCAATCTGGCGCTCGATCAAGCACGCCAAACGCTTCTTCTTCTTACACAAAATGATGGGGGTGACGCATGAGCAATATGCTTATTCGCCAGTCTGTCAGCGTGCGCGATGCAACCAGATCCACTGGTCGGCGCATCATGCAGGGATATGTCAGCAATGGACTGGCTATCGTTGAGCATGAAATCGTTGACGAACTGAAAACTGATCAAGCGATAGCGCGCTGGATTGATGGTGGCCGCAGGGGCGAGCGTCCCGGCGAACAAGTCACGGCTGGCTTAATCCTCGTCCATGAAAACAGCGGCTATGTTCTGACGCCGGTAGGCTGGCTTTTACCAAGCCGCAATGCGGCGGCAACCTGCATCCGCCGTCTTGTGAATAGATTTGGCAATCTGTTTGAGGGCGGCGTTAATAGCATCCAGTCGCTTTCCAGTGCGGTTTGTCAGGCGCAGCGTGACGCGGGCGCGATTACCGGCAGACATCACCAACTACGCCAGATGGATGCCTTGTTTGACGAAGCCGAATATCAGCGCAAGCTGGCCGAATTGCGCACCATTAAGCAGCCGGTACACCATGGCGCGTCTCCTTATCAGGAGGCCGCGGAATGAAGGAAGAGGCAACAATCCGCCGTGGCGCTCGAAACGCGCGTTATGCGGCGATTCCAAATCATGTGTTCGAAGAAGTGCGTCTCTCGATGGAGGCTCGCTGGCTTCTTGGCTATCTGTTGTCAAAGCCGGACAATTGGACCGTTGTGCTGCGCGACATCATCAATAAGGGCAATTGCGGTCGTGACAAGGCGCGTCGAATGGTTGCTGAGCTCGTCGAGCTTGGCTATGCGCAAAAAGAGCAGGCGAGGGACGGCGGACGTTTTAGCGCCTTGTCACTTGTCATCTATGATGAGCCGTTTGCAATCGAAGTGACTGAAAGTGTTGCATCTTTACCGCAGACTGAAAAACCGTCGACGGTAAATCCGTCAACGGAAAAACCGGCGACGGTAAATCACCCCCTAGTAATAACTGATAATCTAGAAAATACTGATAATAGATCTGAGAGAGGCGCAAGCGCGAACGATTTTGAAGATCGGAAGAAAATAGAACTGGCTTACTGGAAGCTCGTTCGAAGCTGGCCGAACCTTAAAGGCACTCCGCAGTCCAAGTGGTTTGATAGTTGGCTGGCGCTATCCGCTGAAGAACGCATTGCAGCTGCTGAGAAGCGCGATGGGTGGGTGGAGTTACTCCGTTCGAATGGTCGCGATCATATCCATGTTCCCGGCACTTACTTCGAAAACAAGCTTTGGGAACAGGTGCCTGATGCATCTGTATCTGCAAGTGCTGCTCCAACTCGCCTTGAAGCTAAGCCGTTCGGCAAACTCTTCGGTATCGAGGTCTATCGTAATTTCTTGACCGCATCGCCGGGCATGATCTCCACGCCTACGGCTTTCGAGCGTGCACAGATCGAGCGTGGTGAGAGAACCGAAGGCGAAATCTATCGCGAAAAGCTTGTGAAACAAGGCTGGACCGCTGTTGAGGGCATGTTTGAACGTGCTGTGACGGGTCGTTCAGCCGTTGTGTCTGCTCGCTTTGATCCACTACGCGAGCGGATGGAATCCGTTAGCGTCGGCAGTGAGCGTTGGTTTGCATGGAAGGCATACCACGAAGAGCATGGCTGGCGTTGGTATCCATCCCCTGACTGGCTGAAATGGGTTTGTTTCCCATCAGGTGGCCCAGATGGAATGAAGGACTTTGAAACAGCTTTGAGGGGAATTGGTGATGATGATGGCAGATAAGCGTCTCACTGAGCAGGCAGAAGAAATTGACCTCACACGTTGCTATGCAAAGCTGGATCGCTTCATGGATCAGCGCAAGCGCAGACGAGCTGCGATTCAAAAGGCCGCTATTCGTACCAATAGTGATTCGCCGTGGTTGGTGCTTCGAGTGATGACTGGACGTGAGCTTTCCGTAAAAGCTGCACTTGAAGCTGTGAATATCGAAGTTTTATCACCAATGAAAATGGGGCCAAAAATCAGGCGTCAAGGGCGTGAAATTGCTCCTAAACAGCAACCCGTTATGATCGGATATGTGCTGGTGCGAGTGGTAATGAATGACGATAATTATGCAACTTTATTAGGTTTCGAGCATGTGGTTTCTATCCTCGGAGGATATGAAAAGCCATATGTCGTCAAGGCAACAAAGATTAATGAATTCAATAATAAAGCCGAAAAAGGTGAGTTTGATCATGAAGTACCGCACGCTGTGTTCGCGGGCGTGAGACGAGTACGGATCCGCGAGGGTGTATTCACAGGTGTCGAGGGTGAACTGGTGTCTGGTGGTGGCAAGGGAAAAGGGATTGCTGTCGTGGAAATCAAGATCTTTGGGCAGCCGACTCCTATGATTATGCCTCTTGCTTTTCTATCGCCGCTATGACTCAAATCGGCTTCTGGATGATCCGGTTTAGATAGTGATCCTCAATACACGGTAGCACGTGGGGAGCGAAGCTCCTGAGGTGCCCACGCTCGGACCCCGCCCTGACAGTCTCAATCACGAGACACCGATTCAGGTGCAGAGCGTAAGCTATGTCTGGAATTCACCATACAATTTGAGCGCCCTTTGAGGCGCTCTTTTATTAGATGCTTTCTGCGTGATGTATTATACGCGCAATCTCGCTCGGGTTTTCAATGCCGCTATCATAGATACCGTAAACACGCTTCGCGAGCGTTTGAGCTTCGCGTTCCGTTAGAGATGATCTGCCGAGCACATTGCAGGTTTCACGATATGCCCTTTGTAGAGCTCTGAGCTGATCGGGATTGTAGGTGCCAACAAAGGAATGTGCACGGAAAGGCATTCATTTCTCACGTCATCTCGGCATAAGCTTGCTGATGTCTATACAGCGCTCTGCAATTGTTTCGGGATCTCGCTCTCCATCTTCAAACAAACGAATGATAATGCGAGCGAAATCCTCTAACTCTTCATCTGTGACCGAAGAATGACCAACTTGTGTGACACAGCTATCATATGCTGCCCGCATGATTTGGACTTCAGATGGTGAATAGGCACCTCGAATACCTGCTGAACGAAATGGCATGTTGCTAACTCCCCCTTTATCCAGGCTCAATTGAACGCCTGTCATCGAGGATTTGCAACATGAAATGCCATAACATTCAGTTTTGAGTTAATCCAACATGTCGACACCAGACCAGTTATCGACTGCTAGTTAGAGGCAGTTCGCTTCTGCCAGTATCGGTTGCGCAAGCGTGGGGCGAGAAACCACGAAATACCCGGACTGAGCACAATGCTTGCGATGACTGCGACAGGCAACCAGAACTTTGCATCCGCATTAAGCGATGGGATGGTAAGCACCGTGATTGCGCCTATACCAAAAATAACGGCGTTGACCATGAGGCTGAGTAGCGCTGCAATCTGAAATCTTACCGACATGATGATGTCCTCCTGCAAATCTAACGTCAGACAATCAATCAAGTTCCCATCTGATCGAGTTTCACTTCTTGTGTGATGAGTTCAGGCAAACGCTGTTGAGGGTGCCTATGGCTTCCAAGCCCAGATCCTTCAGGCCTGCACATCTTGGCACTGTCAAACAAGCACAGGCTGATTATGAGGTGAGGCGAGGTAGCGCTCGCGATCGGGGTTACACCTCACGATGGGACAAAGCCGCTACAACCTTCAAGCGCGATAACCCGCTCTGCATTGGATGCGAGGCTGT
>NZ_NNRK01000026.1 GCF_002252475.1 Brucella rhizosphaerae
GGCGCGAAGTTCAAGGCAACCGACAAGGCTACCTTCAACCTTCAGCTCGCTTACGAAGATGCGAAGACATTCGCAGCTACTGCAAACGTAGCTTACGAACTGGTTCCAGGCTTCACCATTACTCCTGAAGTTTCCTACACCAAGTGGGACGACAAGTTCTCTGACCTCAAGGGTCAGGACGCTTGGCAGGGTATGGTTCGCTTCCAGCGTTCGTTCTAATCCTTACGGATTGGTTACAGGAAACCCGGCAGCATCAGCTGCCGGGTTTTTTGTTGTTTGCAATTCCTAAATGCGGCATAGCGCTTGCATTTTGAGGTGTGACGGTTTCTCTGGTGGCGTCGATAAAGACGGGTACTGGTAGTTGGAGAAGCAGATTTATGTTGAAGTGGTTCTGGCCAGGCGTGACATGGACTGCGGCCCTGACATCATTAGCGCTATGGTTTGGTGCTGATCGGGTTGAAGCCGACATAGCTGAACGAACGGGGCAGGCACTTGCGCCTTATACCTGGGCCGGCTTTGATGTCGATGGTCGCTACGTGATCCTGAAAGGTATGGCTCCAGACCCTTCTTCTCAGGAGGCTGCGGTTAAATCCTTGCAGCAGGTCTCTGGCGTTGGCGATCTTTCTGATCTGACGACGGTTCTTCAGGCTGCTAGCCCATACGTTTTCAAACTGACCAAAAGCGGAGAAGGCATCGTTCTTTCGGGCTTTATTCCCGATAATGCGATGCGTGATTCGATTATGAGTGCCGCTGAAGCAGCCGGACAAAGCGGACTCGCCGATGACGAGATGGCGCTTGCACGCGGTGCTCAACCGGAGTTTGAGGAGCGCGTACTTTTCGCTATTGATCTGGCAAAGAAGTTGTCTCAATCCGAAATCGAAATTTCGGAAGCGGCCTTATCTGTCAAAGGCACTGCGCTCAACGCCACTACTTATAATGAGTTGTCTGCTGTGCTTAACGCGCCGCTACCTCACGGGCTTCAGCTATCAGGCTCCGATATTACGCAGCCTTGATATCATCGGGTTTCGCGAGTGAAACCCGTAAAGTGTGAAACGGACTGCGGGCAGGATACCCACTTACAGCGCCGTATATGAACATCGCTCTGTTTTAATCAGATCGAAACGCGCTCTAAGCAGCATGATCCCCTGTTTCTTCTCTTTGGCCAATTGACACCGGGCCCTCCACTGCCTTTCCTGTATAAATCGATGGGTGCTTCGGTTTGAATCGCAGGCGGATTTCATATGCTTTATCTTGCGGAGATGTTTTGGCCGGTTCTTCTGCTTTCGGCGGTGATCGGTTTGGCAGTGGGTTGGCTGACTGCTGCAAAATGAACAGGTCTGGAGTATTTCCGGCAAAAGCGGGAGCCGCTCCAGATAGCTTTCTGGTGATCCTCGGGCAGGATTGCCAGTGTGTGCGGGGTTTTTGATTTGCTGTTGTGGCCATTGTGGCCGCACGCAAGTGCGTAGAGTATGAGGGAACCTACATGCCGATGTTGATCGTTCAACTGGCGATTCTTATTGCTGTTGCTTTTGTAATTGGCTGTGTTTTGGGACGCCTCATCAGAGGCAGAAGAATTGCGGACACTAACAAGGAAGACACGATCATCGCGGCTGCGCTCTCAAAGCCTGCTTTGGTCGAAAAGCCTGAGCCGGTTACGCCAGCCAAGGCGATCGTGGCAGAAGAACCCTTGAAAGATGAGGGCGAAGAGGCGGCGGAAAAGGCGGAAGAGCCTTTGCCACAAATCGAGACAAAAGAACCCGAAGCAGATCCAGAATCTGCAGAAGAGATTCTGGTCGATGAGCCCCTTGCGGAAGTTCAGGATCCTGGTCGTCCGGAGCTGCTTGATGCACCTCTGCGCGGAAAGCCAGACGATTTGACTGCGATCAGCGGTATTGGCAAGGCCGTTGAAGAGTTGTTGCAAAAGCTCGGTGTGTTTCACTATGCGCAAATTGCGCAATGGAACAGGGACGAAGCGGTCTGGATTGAACGCCACATTGGCTTTGCTGGACGCGTTACCCGCGAAAACTGGAGCGTTCAGGCGAGTAAACTTGCCGAAGCGGCACAGAGTTCGGTTGGTAGGAAGAATCCTAAACCCAAAAAGGTAGCACCAAAGTCGAAAACACCACCTCGCACCAGGAAAACGCAGGCTTAGATAAAAACAGCTGTTACTGATGTTGAACGTTTTTGAACACAATCCGGCCGTGTGAAACGAGGCTCGATAAGATTATGCTTTAAATTGAAGAGGTTAGGGCGCCGATTTGAATCTGTCAGATCGAAACGCGCTCTAACGGCGTCCGTAGATCAGGTCGGTGCGTATATCTGCAGTTCCGGTGAGCCGGGCTTTATAAACCTCGTAGTTTTCCATCACGCGCTGAACATAGTTCCGCGTTTCTGAAAAAGGAATGCGCTCAATCCAGTCGACAACCTCTTCGATAGGCTTGCCGCGTGGATCGCCATATTTTTCTATCCAGTCGGTTGCTCTGCGTGGTCCCGCATTATATCCGGCAAAAGTCAGCACATAAGAGCCGTTGAACCGGTCGAGCTGTTCGCCAAGAAAATGCGCGCCAAGCGTTGCGTTGTAGGCGGCATCAGTTGTGAGCTTCTGGGCTGAGTATGCCATTCCATTGCGCGTTGCCACGCTTTTAGCTGTCGCTGGCATTAATTGCAGAAGCCCGCGCGCACCAGCTTTGGATACTGCTCCGATGTTGAATTCGCTTTCCTGACGTGCAATCGCATAGGCAAGCGCTTTGCCGGAGCCGCTGATATTGGCATGTGCTGGTATGGCCCCGATGGGGTGTGAGAGCGCGCCGACATCCAATCCACGAAATGCGGCTGCCTTTCCAACGCGGAGCGCCAGATAATGATTCTCGTTCTTCTCCGCCATAACGGCCAGAAGAGCCAGTTCCCCGACGCTGTTTAGTTCCTGTGAAAGCTGCGTGTAGAGCGCGGTTGCACGGTTGCCATAGCTGATCTGTTCAAGTCGCTTGATGGCTTGCACCGCCGGACGACCCGAGAAACGTACGCGTTCCGCATCCGATGGCCTTGGATAAGCAAGTTCGGGTGCCTTTTCACTGAGCTTGGCTGCCGACAACTGCCCATAAAAGGTCGTCCCGAAATGGGCTGAACGGCGATAATAGCCATCCGCATCGCCGCCAGCACCAGCTTCTGCTGCACGACCAAGCCAATAGTAAGCACGCGAAGCGGAAATCGGACGCGAAGAAATCTCGGCGATTTTAGCAAAATGCGGGGCTGCAAGCTTTGGCTGCTTCAGAGCGCGCAAGGCATACCAACCGGCATGGAATTCCGCTTCTGCGGCCATGGTGGGGGATTCTGCGGCATGTGCAGCTGCAAGCCTATAAGCGAGCTGAGGTTTATCGATATCGAGAAGCTCGCGCGAAAGGATGCGGCGTTCCACCCACCATGCGTCTGGATCAACCAGTGATGCGGCGTTTTTAGGAGCTTTCAACATCAGGTCTGTTGCTTCGCTAAAGCGGTCTGAACGGCGCAAATAGCGAATCTGCAAGAACATGTAAGCCGGGTTCGACTGCCAGGAGCGGTCTACGTCTGCGATGGCCTTTGCCGTGTTTGGCGACTTCTGCGCCAATGCTGCGTAGGCGTTATAAAGTGACTGCGCCTGCGCTGGGCCTGCCAGAAGTTTGGCCGACGGCATGCGGTCGTTGTAAAGCGAGCGTAGAAGGCGACGTTGATGGTCTTCGCGTGTGAGAACACTTGCAAATTCTTTGAGAACTCGCGTTTCATCATCTGCAGAAAGACGCTCGGTCGCCCACCATGGCGCGAGAAGCTGATGCGCTTTTGTATTGCTGCCGGTGGCTACATATGCACGGGCGAGGGCGATCATGCCCTCCGTTGTTTGCGGACGCGTGGTGCCGAATGTGGCGATGACAGTCTCTGCCGGTGCATTTTCCTTGTACAATGCACGTTCCGTATTGCGACGCAGCGCAGCCATACCGGGCCAGCCCGACAGCTCGGAAGCAGCCATTGCAATTTCAGCACTCGGCACGCCATCCATTCCGGATGTCGCTATTGACCAGGTCAATATCTGACGGTCAAGCGAGCCTTTTGTCATTCCATTGCGATAGGCAATAGCGCCAACAATATCGCGGGAATAGAGCGCATCAAGGCCGCTCTTCAATGTCCCGGTGATTGCGGCAGGGTTCTCAACGCGACTGAACGAAGAAGTGATAACTGGGTCTGGGGCGGCTGGACGGGCTTTTGGTGTGACCAGGTTGATCGGCGATTCATGTGTAGCAGTGGGCGCGAACGGGCGCACCAGCGGCGTAGGTACGTCGGTTGGCAAAGATGACTGGGCATAGGCAGCACCTATCTGCCCCGCAAGAAGCGAAGCAGCAATAATCAATCCACTCGAAAAGAGCGCTCTTTGCTTTAATGGCATATCTATATTTTTCTTACACATGATCTAACGAGAATAGAGTGCCTGATTGCGGGTAAAATATTGTTCAAATCTGGCTTTTCTAAGCCTGATCGATAGGGCGATTGTTCTGTATAAGACTATGATGCTGATGCATGAAGCATTGGTTAATAAATGGTTATGTTTTTCTTTTCGATCATTTGTCTAAAAGCTCCGCGCTCTTTGAGCAACTGCTGTGCAATCAGGTTGAGCGTATTGGATCATAATCTGATCGGAGTGAAACGAGGATCGATAAGATTATGCTTCAACTGAAAGGGTTTAGAGTGCCGATCTGTTTCACTCAGATCGAAATGCACTCTAAAGAAAAAAGCGAAGGAATTTTTCGCAAAACTGTCATTTGGAGGCTGATTTGGGGTTGCCCCCCGCTTGCCGGATTTGCACTGCGAGACTATGGTGCATCGCCTTGCAGCTATTCCGACGCATTCAAAAGTCAGGATGGTATTGTCAGGTTCCGTCTATATTTCTCAGGAGTTCACTGATGCTGAAAGGCTCGATTACTGCACTTGTCACGCCATTCGATAGTGAAGGAGCGTTCGACGAGAAAGCCTTTCGTGCTTTTGTGAACTGGCAGATCGAAGAGGGAACCAAAGGACTCGTGCCTGTTGGAACGACAGGCGAAACGCCGACCTTGTCCCATGATGAGCATAAGCGCGTCATTGAGGTTTGCATCGAAGTGGCAGCAGGCCGGGTACCGGTGATCGCGGGTGCCGGTTCCAATAATACGGTTGAAGCAATCGAACTTGCGCAGCATGCCGAAAAGGCAGGTGCCGATGCGGTTCTGGTTGTCACGCCTTATTATAACAAGCCGAGCCAGCGCGGTCTTTACGAGCATTTCTCGCGTGTAGCGCGCTCAATCTCGATCCCACTCATCATTTACAACATTCCGGGCCGCTCGGTTATCGATATGACTCCCGAAACTATGGGTACGCTTGTGCGTGATCACAAGAATATCGTTGGTGTGAAGGATGCTACCGGCAAGATCGAGCGTGTTTCCGAACAACGCGCCACATGCGGCAAGGATTTCATCCAGCTTTCCGGCGAGGACGCGACCGCTCTCGGCTTCAATGCTCACGGCGGCGTCGGCTGTATTTCGGTGACGTCCAATATTGCGCCGCGTCTTTGTGCAGAATTCCAGGATGCCTGTCAGGCCGGCGACTATGCCAAAGCATTGGAATTACAGGATCGTTTAATGCCACTGCATAAGGCGCTCTTCATCGAGCCAAATCCTTCCGGTCCAAAATATGCTCTGTCGTGCCTTGGCCGGGTAGAAAATGTTCTGCGTTCGCCAATGGTTACGATTGAAGCTGCGACTGCTGAGAAGATCGATCAGGCTATGAAACACGCTGGTCTCACTAACTAGAGCATCTCCAGCAAAAGTGCGAAGCGGTTTTGCTTCGGATAATGTGTTTAAACAAACTTATAGAGCGTGTTTCGATCTGATCTTTCAGAGAAAAATGCGCTCTGAGGCTGGAAATTTTGTCCGGTTGAGTGATTTTTACGCTCTCGCTCATGCGAGAGCGTTTTCATTTCCGGCAATGAGCATTATATGGTGCCATTATGAATAAGCCGAAAAACTCTCCCGCCCGCAAAATGGTCGCAGAAAACCGTAAAGCGCGCTACAATTTTGAGATTTCCGATACGCTCGAAGCTGGTCTGGTTCTGACCGGCACCGAGGTTAAGTCCTTGCGCGCCAATCAGGCCAATATTGCCGAAAGCTATGCGAGCTTTGAGAACGGTGAGTTCTGGCTGATTAATTCTTATATTCCAGAATACACGCAGGGCAATCGCTTTAATCATGAGCCGCGCCGTCTGCGTAAACTGTTGATTAGCCGTCGTGAAATGGCGCGGATTTTCAACTCGGTTTCACGCGAAGGCATGACCGTTGTTCCGCTGAAACTATACTTCAACGATCGTGGTCGGGCGAAGCTGGAAATCGGCGTGGCGCGTGGTAAGAAGAATCACGACAAACGTGAGACTGAGAAGCAGCGCGACTGGAATCGCGAGAAGTCCCGCCTGCTGCGCGATCGCGGCTGAGGTTGACGTATTGCTACAACAAAAAAGAGCGCCGAAAGGCGCTCTTTTTATAGTTTATGCGAGCTGATTCATGAAGTTCGAAATTATGAAGCTGCACGAACCGGACGATTGCCAATATCAATAGTCTTCGTCGAGATCTTCGTCCTGACGGCGCTGCTGTTGCTGCGGACGTTCCGAAGGATCGCGTCCAATTTCTGCCTTCAGCGAAACGAGATCGATGAAATGATCGGCCTGACGGCGCAGTTCATCGGAAATCATCGCAGGCTGTGTCGTCAGAGTGGAGACGACAGAAACCTTGCGGCCTTTGCGCTGCAATGCTTCAGCAAGCGAACGGAAATCGCCATCGCCCGAGAAAATCACGAAATGGTCGACGGTGTCGGTCAGTTGCATGGCATCGACGGTAAGTTCGATATCCATGTTGCCCTTCACCTTGCGACGACCTGTCGAGTCGGTGAATTCTTTGGCTGCCTTGGTGACAACCTTATAGCCGTTATAATCAAGCCAGTCGATGAGTGGACGGATCGACGAATATTCCTGATCTTCAACCAGAGCCGTATAATAATAGGCGCGCAGCAAGTAACCGCGCTTCTGGAAGGCCTTCAACAGTTTACGGTAATCAATATCGAAACCGAGTGTCTTTGAGGCTGCATATAAATTCGCGCCGTCAATAAATAGCGCAATTTTTTCACGAGAATCGAACATCGTGCAATATATCCACTCTGCGGCCGGTAGGGAGTGGGCCTGCGACCGCGTATTCAGATTTGTTTCTTAAACGGCGGGGGTATTTATTTTTTACCAATGACGTTTATTGCGTTCTACGGAGATATTATAGAAAAACAAGCAACCCATGGTTGTTATTTGATCAATCTTAATTACCTTTGCGCGATATTTCTATAAAGCAAACGATAATCACTCGAATTCTATTGTTCCAATTTGATCCAGATCGTGTATTTGTCAGACAGATTAATGAACAGTGATATCCTAGCCTAAATATCTAAGCCTTGTCGTTACTGTTTTGCGCTTTTGCTTGTAATTTTGGCGCATAAGCGTTATGTGCAAGACAAATTCCGTTAAAGTTTAAGAAATGAAAGGGACCGCCTATGGCCCGCGTCACCGTTGAGGACTGCGTAGATAAGGTCGAGAACCGTTTTGAACTGGTTCTGCTGGCCGGTCACCGTGCCCGCCAGATTTCTCAGGGCGCCCAGATCACGATCGACCGCGACAACGACAAGAACCCTGTTGTTGCTCTGCGTGAAATCGCTGACGAAACGCTTTCGCCGGACGATCTGAAGGAAGACCTGATCCATTCGCTGCAGAAGCATGTGGAAGTTGACGAGCCAGAAGCTGCTGCTCCGGCCCAGATCACTGATGCTTCCGATGCATTGGCTGAAGGCATTATGGATGCAGGCGAAGAGGACGTGGTTTCCTTCGACCGCATGTCGGAAGAAGAACTGCTTGCTGGTATTGAAGGCCTCGTGGCTCCAGAAAAGAACGACGACTTCTAATTGTTGTTCGACTGTTGAAGTCTTGAAAGCAAAAGTCGGAACGAGTTTTGCCCTGATAGGTACTTCAAGATAAACAGGCTTTGTTTTTTGCGTGCGCTTCGGCTTTTCCAGCTGTGGCGCACGTTTTTATGTGCGCGATGGTGTGGGAAACGGCGGTCGGCTGTCGGAGTTTTGACTTGCCGCTGAGCTGTTTGTGACTGAAATTAAGCCTGTTGGCAGAAAACAGGTTTGGAAACTCGCAAATTATTGTATTTTTTAGCGATTTCCGGTCAAAATGGCCGCTGCATATGTGACTGGTAGGGAGTTTCTGTAGATGATGCGCCAATATGAGCTTGTAGAGCGTGTTCAGCGATACAAGCCTGACGTCAATGAGGCGCTTCTCAACAAGGCGTATGTTTATGCCATGCAGAAACACGGCAGCCAGAAGCGCGCGTCCGGCGATCCCTATTTTTCCCACCCGCTCGAAGTCGCAGCAATTCTCACTGACATGCATCTGGATGAGGCGACCATTGCGATCGCTCTCCTGCATGACACGATCGAAGATACCACCGCTACGCGTCAGGAAATTGATCAGCTGTTCGGCCCGGAAATTGGCAAACTCGTTGAAGGTCTGACCAAGCTCAAGAAGCTCGATCTGGTTTCCAAAAAGGCAGTGCAGGCGGAAAATTTGCGCAAGCTGTTGCTTGCCATTTCCGAAGACGTGCGTGTTCTTCTGGTGAAGCTTGCAGATCGTTTGCACAATATGCGAACGCTGGGTGTAATGCGCGAAGACAAGCGCCTGCGCATCGCTGAAGAAACCATGGATATTTATGCGCCGCTTGCTGGCCGCATGGGTATGCAGGACACGCGTGAAGAACTCGAAGAGCTTGCCTTCCGCTATATCAACCCGGATGCCTGGCGTGCGGTAACGGATCGGCTTGCAGAGCTTCTTGAAAAGAACCGGGGTCTTCTTCAGAAGATTGAAGAAGATTTGTCGGAAATTTTCCAGAAGAATGGCATCAAGGCCAGCGTCAAAAGCCGTCAGAAAAAGCCCTGGTCGGTTTTCCGCAAGATGGAAACCAAAGGCCTGTCGTTTGAACAGCTTTCCGACATTTTCGGCTTCCGCGTCATGGTTGAATCCACTCAGGACTGCTATCGCGCGCTTGGCTTGATTCACACCACTTGGTCGATGGTTCCCGGTCGCTTTAAAGACTATATTTCGACACCAAAGCAGAACGACTATCGTTCGATTCATACGACAATTATCGGTCCGTCGCGCCAGCGTATCGAATTGCAGATCCGCACGCGTGTTATGGATGAAATCGCGGAATTCGGTGTTGCCGCCCATTCGATCTACAAAGATCGTGGCAGTGCCAGCAACCCGCATCAGATATCGACCGAAACCAATGCCTATGCATGGCTGCGCCAGACCATCGAGCAGCTTTCCGAAGGCGACAATCCTGAAGAGTTTCTGGAACATACCAAGCTGGAACTGTTTCAGGATCAGGTGTTTTGCTTCACCCCCAAGGGTCGCCTCATCGCGCTGCCACGTGGTGCAACGCCCATTGATTTTGCTTATGCGGTGCACACCGATATTGGCGACAGCTGCGTGGGTGCCAAGGTCAATGGTCGCATTATGCCGCTGATGACTGAGCTTAAAAACGGCGATGAAGTCGACATCATCCGTTCTAAAGCGCAGGTTCCGCCGGCCGCATGGGAGTCGCTCGTTGCTACTGGAAAGGCGCGCGCAGCAATCCGCCGTGCAACACGTTCGGCTGTTCGCAAGCAGTATTCAGGCCTCGGTATGCGTATTCTTGAGCGCGCTTTCGAGCGCGCCGGAAAGGCGTTCAGCAAGGATATTCTCAAGCCCGGCCTGCCACGTCTGGCGCGCAAGGAAGTTGAGGATGTTCTCGCCGCAGTGGGTCGCGGTGAACTGCCATCTACCGATGTCGTGAAAGCGGTTTACCCCGACTATCAGGATACGCGCGTTACATCGCAGAACAACCCGGCCAAGACAGGCGAAAAGGGCTGGTTCAATATTCAGAACGCGGCCGGAATGATCTTCAAAGTGCCGGAAGGCTCTGAAGGTGCCCAGGGACCGACGGACGACGGAGCGAAGCCAAAGCGCAAAGCTTTGCCGATCCGTGGTACCAATTCCGATTTGCCGGTGCGCTTCGCTCCGGAAGGCGCTGTTCCGGGCGACCGTATCGTCGGCATTATGCAGCCGGGTGCAGGTATCACAATCTATCCGATTCAGTCACCGGCACTGACGGCTTATGACGATCAGCCTGAGCGCTGGATCGACGTGCGCTGGGACATTGATGAGGGGATGCACGAACGCTTCCCGGCACGGATCAGTGTGTCTGCAATCAATTCACCGGGTTCTTTGGCAGAAATTGCGCAGATCGTTGCGTCGAATGATGCCAATATTCATAACCTCTCAATGGTGCGGACCGCACCCGATTTTACTGAAATGATTATTGACGTTGAAGTGTGGGACCTTAAACACCTCAATCGCATCATTTCTCAATTGAAAGAAAGCGCGAGCGTCAGTGGCGCACAGCGCGTGAACGGATAAGGCACAATGAGAACCGAAGACGTCCTTGCTGTCTTCCGCGAAGCGGGAGCAATCCTTGAAGGCCATTTTATTCTGACCTCTGGCCTGCGTAGCCCGATCTTTCTGCAGAAAGCGCGCGTCTTTATGCATGCCGATAAGACGGAAAAGCTTTGCAAGGCATTGGCCGAAAAAATCAAGGCAGCTGATTTAGGTAAGATCGACTACGTTGTCGGGCCTGCAATCGGTGGACTTATTCCGTCCTACGAAACTTCGCGTCATCTTGGCGTGCCATCAGTCTGGGTCGAGCGTGAAAACGGTGTATTCCGTTTACGTCGTTTCGATGTGCCGAAAGGGTCGCGTGTTGTGATCGTGGAAGACATCGTGACTACAGGTCTTTCGATTCGCGAAACCATTGATTGCATGAAGGATATCGGCATCGAAGTTGTTGCTGCCGCTTGTATCGTGGATCGTTCAGCGGGCAAGGCAGATGTGGGCACAAAGCTCATCGCTCTTGCCGAATATGAAGTGCCAGCCTATTCGCCGGACCAATTGCCGCCCGAATTGGCTGCAATTCCTGCGATTAAGCCGGGTAGCCGTAATATTTAAGCTGTCGCTACTATAGCATTGATTTTGCTGGACGTGATTTCGACCCTGCGTCGAAATTGCGCTTTGCGGTATTTGTTCAGCACCCTTAATTTAGGGGGAAGGGCAAGCCCATGCCCGTCCCCCTGTTTAGGAATATGTCGTGGCTGTTGCGCCTCTAATGTTTGATCCCAAGTCGCCGTATCGGGCTCCGTGCGGTGTGTGTGTCGATTGTGATGTGCGTCACATGGCGGTTTGCGCTGCTCTCGATGATGGTGATCTTGGTGCGCTTGAAGCCATCATGACCTCCAAGAAGCTCGATGCAAACGAAATGCTTGTGGAAGAGGGCGATCCAAAGCGCCGGGTTTTCAGTCTGACTTCGGGCATGTTGCGCATCTATACGTCTTTGCCTGATGGGCGCCGCCAGATCGCGGGTTTTCTGGTTCCCGGCGACTATCTGGGACTTGCCGATGACGATGTTTATTCGCAGTCGGCTGAGGCTGTTGTTCCTTCTGTCCTTTGCGCTTTTTCTTCCAAGGAAATGGAAGCGTTGATGAACAGCTTTCCGAAGCTCAAGGAGCGTCTTCACCAGATGACGCGTGAAGCGCTGCGCACTGCGCGTGACAATCAGCTTGTGCTGGGGCGTCTTGCGCCAGTGGAAAAGCTTGCAAGTTTCCTTCTGGTTCTTGCCGCACGTGCTGAGAAGCGAGGCGGCAAAGCCAATCTCGTTCATTTGTCGATGAACCGTACAGATATTGCCGATTATCTGGGTCTTACGATTGAAACAGTCAGCCGCAGTTTCACCAAGCTGAAGACACAGGGTCTTATCCAGTTGCTTGACGCAAACTCTGTCGAGATACTTTCACGTCGATCCCTTGCCGCGGTCGCGGGAATGGATATGGAGGCTATTTAATCGTTTCCAACGAACGCACGAAGTCTCTGCATGGGCAATCAGTTTACAGGACTGATTGCCGAGCTCCGCACGATGCGTTGGACAATACTTCAAAAGAATAGACAGAGCGTTTTCAACGATTAAGTCTCAACCGAAACCGCTCCTATCCCTATTTAATTGTTTTCATTGCGTTGATTCAAATCAATGAAGATTTCCCGAGCGACCTTTACACCTGATCATGGAAATTGACGCAGCACAGTCAGATGCTGCTCGATCTTAACGAGGTGAACAGGTGTCATTGTGGCTGGCAATTATAATATCGGCTGTCATGCATGCGGGCTTCCTTGCCGCATCATGCCGACTTGCCCCGCAGAATGTCCATCATCGCCCGGTGCGCGCAGTAGCGACAGGCTATCGCCAGAACGCAAAACGCGCGGGGTGGAATCATCATGCATGAAGCCACGATAAGACGTTATGCGGCACTTGCCGTTCCACGCTATACATCCTTCCCGACTGCTGCGGATTTCGCGCCAGTTACGCCTGACAATACACGCCGCTGGTTGCGCCAGATCGGCCCGGAAGAAAGCGTCTCACTTTATATTCACGTGCCGTACTGCAAGGAGATTTGTCATTATTGCGGCTGCCACTCCAAGATGGCTATTCGCGATGATGTTATCGAAAATTTCGTGACGGCGCTTTTAAGTGAAATTGAAACAGTCAGCGCAAGCCTGACAGCGCGTCCACAAGTTGTTCATCTGCATTGGGGTGGGGGCACGCCTTCGATTTTGCAGGAAGCACAGTTCAAACGCATTATGGCGGCTCTCGGACTGGCTTTCGATTTCAGTCCTCTTCTGGAACACGCGATTGAGCTTGATCCGCGCACGGTCAATTCCGATCTTGTGAAGACCTTGGCGCTGATAGGTGTAAATCGTGCCAGCCTTGGTGTGCAGGATGTCAATGCCGATGTGCAAAAGGCCATTGGCCGCATTCAGCCCATTGAAGCCGTCATTAGTGCTGCAAAACTTTTGCGCGATGCGGGTATCGTTCGGCTGAACTTCGATCTGATTTACGGCCTGCCGCTCCAGACTGTGCAGAGCCTTCACGAAACCTGCGAGCGCGTTGCTGCGATGAAGCCGGATCGTATTGCCTGTTTTGGTTATGCGCATCTGCCGCAGCGCCGCGCCAATCAGCGGCTGATTGACGAGAGTATGCTGCCAGACGCCGATGAACGTTTCGCACAGGCAAGTGCTGTTGCTGAAAGTTTTCTTCGCTTCGGCTATCAGGCGGTCGGCATAGACCACTTCGCGTTGCCGGATGATGCGCTGGCAATTGCTGCAGAAAGCGGCACATTGCATCGCAATTTTCAGGGTTACACCACGGATCGTTGTCATACTTTGATTGGCTTCGGGCCATCGTCAATTTCGCAATATCCAGCGGGTTACACGCAGAATATTTCTGATGTCGGACAGTACAGCAAACGTGTTGTGACAGGGGATCTCGCGACTGTGCGTGGCTATGCGATGCGCGACAGTGACAGGCTCCGCGCAGGCATTATCACAGCGCTTATGTGCAATTTCCGTGTTGATTTGAACACAGCCGCCCCCGGTGTGGAGTTCTCTGATGAATTGGCCCTGTTGCGTCCGCTCGTGGCTGACGGTTTGGTTGAGGTACGCAACGGTGTCATCAGCGCGACAGAAGACGGCAAACCATTGATCCGTCTGGTTGCAGCGACATTCGACGAGTTTCGCAAGGAGAGTATGCACGGCTTCAGCTTTGCCGTGTGAGAGAGTTCAGGCATGTTGCGGCAAAATCATCGCAATGTGTGCCAAAGCAAATAAATAGGGTGCATTTCACTCTATTTAGAGCTGCCGCTGCACCGGGCCGTCAAAAGGTCAGTGGCATCAGGAGCACCGTTCGTTGGGGGATGAACGGTGCTCCACTTTTTTAAACTACGGATAAGTTCTTATCGGGCTTTTTCCATCTTTGGCAGGAAGATGGTCAGCAATCCGAGAAGCGGAAGATAAGAGCAAATCTGGTAGACAAACTCGATGCTCGTCCTGTCTGCAACCACGCCCAGTGCCGCAGCTGCAATACCGGCGATACCGAATGCAAGGCCGAAGAAAAGCCCTGACACCATACCCACACGTCCCGGCAGCAATTCCTGTGCGAAAACAATGATTGCTGGGAAAGCTGAAGCCAGAACGAAACCGATGATGACGGTGAGAACGGCTGTCACTTCGAGATTGGCGTAAGGCAACGCCAGTGTGAATGGAACGATACCGAGGATCGAAACCCAGATCACTGTGCGCGTGCCAATCTTGTCGCCGATTGGGCCGCCGACAATTGTTCCCGCTGCAACCGCACCGAGGAACAGGAACAGCAGCAACTGCGATGCCTGCACGGTCACGCCAAAATGGCTGATCGTATAGAACGTGTAGTAGCTCGTGAGGCTGGCCATGTAGACATATTTGGTGAAGATCAGCATGGCGAGCACTGAGATCGAGGCAATGACCTTTTTGCGCGGCAGCGGCAGCGTTTTGTCAGGCTTTGGCTTGCTCTTATTGGCGAGATTGTGCTGGTTGTACCAGTTCCCAACATACCAGAGCAGGGCCATGCCGATCAGTGCTGCGATCGAGAACCACGATACGCTGGCCTGTCCGAACGGCAGCACGATGAACGCCGCAAGCAGCGGTCCGATGGACGAACCGAAATTACCTCCGACCTGGAACATCGATTGTGCGAACCCGTGACGACCGCCAGATGCGAGACGTGCAACGCGGGCAGCTTCCGGATGGAATACCGAAGAACCGAAGCCGATGAAAGCTGCGCCAAGGAGCAGAACCGAATAGTGATGTGCGCTTGCCAGCAGGATCAGACCGATCAGTGTGCACCCCATACCAAATGGCAGAGAGTAGGGCATTGGACGGCGGTCGGTGTAGATGCCGACGATTGGCTGCAGGATCGAAGCCGTTACCTGAAACGTGAAAGTTAGCAAGCCGATCTGCCAGAAAGACAGGCTGTAATTGTCCTTGAGCATCGGATAGATGGCCGGAAGGAGCGACTGCATCATGTCGTTCAGGAAGTGGCCCATACTCGTGGCCAGAATAATGGCGAGAACCGTATTGTTCGCGCCGCTGTTTGAAGGCTGCTCGGCAGCACTCATGCTCATAATCCTACTCCGAAGATAATCTGTGGCGGAAATTTCCCGATAATGCTTTGGCCGGGTCGGGAAACCCATTCAATATTTCTGACCTGCAACTTTCATAATTGGATTGTTTCGCGCCTGCTTTCGTGATTTGGTCCAATACCTTCGAGAGTGGGCCAAAGCGCATGAAACCAAAATCGCCACTGGGGCTTTTATTGCCGGGCAGTGAAGACCTTCAGAAGTTCCACGAGCATCGCATTGCCATGCTGGAGAACCTTCCCGGACCTATGGTCGCCTTGCCGACGAAATATCCCGATGGGTATTTCGTGCCACCCCACAGTCACGGCCGTGCGCAGCTTCTGTGTGCTGCGAAAGGTGTCGTTCTGGTAACCACCGATGCAGGTCGCTGGATGATCCCCAGCGATCATGCAATGTGGATACCGGCAGGTATTAAACACTCCGTAGAAATCCTTGGCGATGTTCTCATGCGCTCGATTTATATCGCAGTCGATGCCGTTTCCGGCGTACCGGACTATCTGCATGTCGTGGGCCTGACAGATTTAATGCGCTGCCTTATCATTGATGCGACCTCGGTCGACAGTATTCCGCAGCCGGGCAGCCGTGATGCTCTCGTGGTCGACTTGATTCTGCGTGATCTGCATACTTTGCCACAAAGGCCACTTGGCCTGCCTGTTCCAGAAGATGCCCGACTGCAAAAGCTATGTCGCGAGTTTGTAAAGAAGCCTTCGGCGCGTGCTACAATTGATGATTGGGCAGACCGCATGGCGATGAGCAGGCGCTCATTCACACGCCATTTTCAGCGTGAGACAGGTGTGAGCCTGTCTGTCTGGCGGCAGCAGGCTTGTCTCTTCGCAGCCGTTCCGCGGCTGGCAGAAGGCGAACCGGTAACAAGTGTTGCGATTGATCTGGGCTACGACAGCGTTTCAGCCTTTACGACAATGTTTCGCCGTATGCTTGGTGTATCACCGAAATACTATCTGCCGCGTCTCGACGGAGCACCTTTCGAGCGAAGCGATAGGATCTCTGCGGCATCGCTTGAACAATAATAACAATTGTCTCGGTGCGTAGAGAACAGTATGAGAAGTTTATGTTATTCCAACGTCGAAATCCGCCCACCCGAAAAGAGCGCTTAAGGCTGCTCGTCTGGCCGCGTCGTTCCTTCGCTCGCTCATTTAAATATGGCGGCAAGCGTGTGCTGCGCATCACTGCATCTCCACATGCTGTGGCTGCGGGATTGGCTGTTGGCGTCTTTTCGGCTTTCACACCTTTCTTTGGCTTTCACCTGATCATTGCAATCGTTCTGGCTTATTTTCTGGCTGGAAACATTGCTGCAGCGGCGCTGGGCACCACGCTTGCTAATCCGCTGACGCTCCCCTTCATCTGGGGTAGCACCTATGAGCTTGGCCGCTTTGTCATAAGCGGGGATATTGAAAGCGCACCGCCTCTGCATCTGGGACACGCGCTTCAAACGATGAAGTTCGGAGAAGTCTGGACACCTTTGCTGAAGCCGATGCTGTTCGGTTCGACCATTCTGGGTGCAGTTTTTGCGGTGATTGCCTATTTTGCGACGCGATTTGCAGTCGCCGCATTCCGCCGTCGCAGGCTTGAACGACTTGCCGAGAAACACAATGTGCGTTCCAGAGCACCACGCGTCCATTCGGACGCACAAAGGACGCTCTGAACTGTTAAAAATACGCATCGCTCTTTCCAGAGATTGATTTCAATTTTTGGGCGATGCGGTGCCCGGGAGCCGCAAAAACTATGATCATCGGCATTGGCAGCGATCTGATCGATATACGCCGTATAGAAAAAACCCTCGAAAAACATGGTGATCGTTTCACCCAACGTGTTTTTACTGAGCTTGAGCAAGCCAAGTCAGATGGCCGCAAACAACGCGCTGCGTCTTACGCAAAGCGCTTTGCCGCAAAGGAAGCTTGCTCCAAGGCGCTTGGTACGGGTCTTTCGAATGGGGTTTTCTGGCGCGATATGGGGGTGGTGAATGCGCCTTCCGGCAAGCCGACCATGCAACTGACCGGAGGAGCGGCGAAGCAGTTGAAGCGCTTGCTGCCAGAAGGTAAACGCGCTGCCATACATCTGACAATTACCGATGATTTTCCTCTCGCGCAGGCTTTTGTCATTATCGAAGCGCTGCCAGAAACCGAGTAATGCATGTTACGGAAAGCGAATACCGTCTTTCCGATAGTGGCATGTGCCAAAACAATTGCGATTGTGGCAGGTAAACTCCTGCTCATAATCGTGCGAGGTGACGGTGACTGGATTGCTTCGGGCAATCATAGCCGTTATTAGATCGCACATCGGCAAGCGGAGATACAATGAGCGTGTCCAGCAAAAGTGAAACTAAAAAATCAGGCGGCCTTGGCGAAACCGTCAGCGTTATCGTGCAAGCTCTGCTGCTGGCATTGATTATTCGCAGCCTGCTTTTCCAACCTTTCAGCATTCCGTCAGGCTCAATGCGCCCAACGCTGCTGGAAGGCGACTATCTGTTCGTGTCGAAATATGCCTATGGCTATTCGCGTTATTCGCTGCCTTTCGGTCTGGACCTGTTCTCCGGTCGTATATGGGGAACGGAGCCCAAGCGTGGCGATGTCGTGGTCTTCAAGCTGCCAAGCGACACCAATATCGATTACATAAAGCGTGTGATCGGTCTTCCGGGTGATCGCGTTCAGATGCGCGGCGGCGTTCTCTACATCAATGATGTGGCTGTTAAGCGTGAGCGCGTTGGCACAATCGACAATCCTGATGTGACGGAAGTTAATCGTCCGGTTGAAGTCTATCGCGAAACGCTGCCCAACGGCGTGACTTACGATACGCTGGATCTGGCGCCAAATTCCATCGGCGACGATACACGCGTGTTTGAAGTGCCTGCCGGTCATTATTTTATGATGGGCGACAATCGCGACAATTCGCTCGATAGCCGCTTTGGTGTCGGTTATGTTCCTTTTGAAAATCTGGTCGGTCGTGCGAACATTATTTTCTTCTCGATCGCAGACAAGGCAAGCCCGCTCGAAATCTGGAAATGGCCGTCTGATGTTCGTTTCAGCCGCCTCATTTCCTGGGTGAGTGGTGAGCCGCACACTGCCGTAACCGGAAACTGAAATGGTCTCCGAGAATAAGACAGCAGCAATTCTGGAGGAGCGCACAGGACACCGTTTTCTTAATCTGAAACGGTTGGAACGTGCGCTCACCCATTCGAGCGTCCAGGCACCTTCACGTGCCAATTATGAGCGATTGGAATTTCTTGGTGACCGCGTGCTTGGTCTCGTGGTTGCCGAGATGCTTTTCGAAGCCTTTCCAGAAGCGCCCGAAGGGGAATTGTCAGTTCGCCTGAATGGGCTGGTAAACGCCGAAACCTGCGCCGCAATTGCCGATGAGATTGGTCTTGCTGATCTGATCCATACGGGTTCTGACATCAAGTCTCTGAATGATAAGCGTCTGCTCAACGTTCGTGCCGATGTGGTCGAAGCGTTGATTGCGACCATTTATATGGATAGCGGACTGGAAGCTGCTCGCGCTTTCATCAAACGCTACTGGCAAAAGCGGTCACTTGAGACCGGTGCTGCGCGGCGTGATGCAAAGACAGAGCTGCAGGAATGGGCGCATCAGCAGGGCAATGTGCACCCTGTCTACGCTATTGTGAGCCGCAGTGGTCCTGACCATGATCCGCTTTTTGTAGTTGAAGTGACTGTAAGAGGATTTGCCCCCGAAACGGGCGAGGGACGGTCCAAGCGTATTGCCGAGCAAAGTGCTGCTGAAGCCATGCTTTACAGGGAATCTGTCTGGAAACGAGACAGTTCCGTGTGACGTGTGAATCAGCATTCTTTTAAGTGAAATTCAGCTATAATCGGATCAACAGCGACAGTGGTGGGTTGTCGCATCGGCAGAGCGGTTTGGGCGAGGACCGTATTCTGCTGCCAATATTACATAGAGCAATTCCAGCGAAAGTGGGGACCGGTTTACGTCGGGAATTGCGCAAAACAAAAGATAGAGCGGCTCCTGTTTCTTCAGAAACAAGAACGCTCTCAAAAGGATAAGCAATGAATAATCCGACGACGCCGTCAGACGGCGAAATTGAAACCGGGCAGACCCGTTCTGGCTTTGTGGCGCTGATTGGCGCGCCGAATGCCGGAAAATCCACGCTGGTCAACCAGCTCGTGGGTACGAAGGTTTCCATCGTCACGCATAAGGTGCAGACGACGCGTGCGCTGGTACGCGGCATTTTCATCGAGAACAACGCACAGATCGTACTTGTTGATACGCCAGGAATTTTCCGGCCTAAGCGCCGGCTGGACCGCGCGATGGTCACGACGGCCTGGGGTGGTGCGAAAGACGCTGATATCATTCTCGTTATCTTAGACGCGCAGGGCAGTCTGAATGAGAATGCCGAAGCACTTCTGGAAAGCATGGCCAATGTTCGCCAGAAGAAGGTACTGGTTTTGAATAAGGTCGACCGCGTTGATCCGCCAAAGCTGCTGGAACTCGCGCAAAAGGCAAACGAAAAGGTCGCCTTTGATCGGACCTTCATGATCTCGGCACTCAATGGCTCCGGCTGCAAGGATCTTGCAAAATTTTTGGCAGAGACTGTTCCGAATGGTCCTTGGTATTATCCTGAAGACCAGATTTCGGATATGCCGATGCGCCAGCTGGCGGCAGAAATCACCCGCGAAAAACTTTACCTGCGTCTGCATGAAGAGCTGCCTTATTCCTCGACGGTAGAAACCGAAAGCTGGGAAGAACGCAAGGATGGCTCGGTGCGTATCGAGCAAGTCATCTATGTCGAGCGCGAAAGCCAGAAGAAGATCGTTCTTGGCCATAAAGGCGAAACGATCAAGGCAATCGGACAGTCAGCACGTAAAGAGATCAGCGAAATTCTGGAACAGAATGCACATCTCTTTCTGTTTGTGAAAGTCCGCGAAAACTGGGGCAATGATCCTGAACGCTATCGCGAAATGGGTCTCGATTTTCCGAAGTAATCTAAAGTCTGATTCTCACGGAATGGCGCGATAGCCGCGCATAATTTAGAAAGTCGTTCGACTTTCGTGTAGAATTATGCGCGAAAAGGAATCTGGTAACACAATCATTCATGGAATGGCGCGATGAAGGCATAGTGCTCGGCACACGACGACATGGCGAAACAAGCGCCATTGTTGAAGTGATGACGCGTGAGCATGGCCGTCATATGGGTATGGTGCGCGGCGGGCGATCCCGCCGCATGCAGCCGTTGCTCCAGCCGGGTAATCATGTCGATTTGGCGTGGTGGGCGCGGCTGGATGAGCATCTGGGCAGTTTCACCATTGAACCGCTTGGCTTTGCGGCGGCACGTCTTATCGAAACATCTGTCGCGCTTTATGGTATCCAGCTTGCGGCTGCGCATTTGCGACTGCTACCGGAGCGCGACCCGCAAGGTGCACTCTATGAAACGCTGCGTCTCATCATTGAGCATTTTGATGATCCGCTCGCCTCTGGTGAATTACTTCTGCGATTTGAAGTGATGATGCTTGAAGAACTGGGCTTTGGTCTTGATCTCAAGGAATGTGCCGCTACCGGCGTTCGCGATAATCTGATTTATGTGTCGCCGAAGTCTGGGCGTGCGGTTTGTGGCGATGCTGGCGCGCCTTGGGCTGACAAGATGTTGCCGTTGCCTGCTTTTGTTAACAGCACCGCGGTGCGTGCTTCCTGTTATGACGATCTCAACGATGCTTTTCGAATGACGGGTTTTTTCTTCCTCCGTCACGTGTGGGAACCTCGTGCGCAAACCCCGCCCGATGCACGTAGCGGGTTTTTAAACGCGATAGCCCGCACAATTGGAGCGCATCCCGAAAAGTGTGAAGCAGTCTTCGGAAAAGATGCGCTTGAAAAGAATAATTAGAGCGGCGCGCTAATTGGCAACAGGCAGGCTGAAGACGTCACCCTCGAATGCATCCTCACCGCGTCCGATGGCATTGATGGCATCGATCATGCGGCCGTTTCTTCCCAGAATATTATCTGCAAGTGCAATCAAACGGATGTTCGGTGTTGCTGACGGTGAAAGCTGTCTCAGCTTTTGGGCGAGGGCGGTTTCATCAAGTGTCGGATTAAGCGCGATTGCCACAATGTAAGCGCTCGCCGTCGAGCGTGAGACGCCCGCATAACAATGGATCAGCAACGGCCGCTTGCGATCCCACGCACGGACAAAAGCGAGCATCTGGCTGACGTGGGCTTGGTCTGGCATCACCAGCCCGTCACGTGGTTCCACAAGATCGTTAAAGATCAAACTGAGACGTTGTGCGGCGCAGGATAGGGTGGGCACCTCACCGCTGCTGAGCGTCATGATATGGCTCGGCTGATGCTGTTCGATTTGAGCTTCGAGCTTTGAGAGCGGACTGACCACGATACGGCTCATGGTCTATTTCTTCCGCGCCTGTTCCAGAGTGGAAAACCGGGTGAGGAAATCATTTTGCACGTTTTGTGTCGGGCGAGGTGTGATGTCGAGCCCCGCAGGATCAAATCCGCGCGGGCGGCCAAAATACTTGATGGCCTCGGCTTCCTTAAAGCCTGCCAGTCGGGTTGCCTCAAAATAGGCAGCCACCTGATCAGCCTGCTTGATTAGCTTCTTGAGCGGTGCTGATATGGCGGCGGGAAGTGAAAAACGCAGATGGATAGCACTTTCAAGCCGGTCTTCGATTAGCTTGTAGTTGCCGCCCATCACCGCCTTGAATGGCGAAATCATATCGCCAATCACATATTCCGGTGCATCGTGCAGAAGTGTGAGCATTTGCCATTCAATACTGGCATCGGGAATCATCCGGTTGAAAATCTGTTCAACCAGCAGCGAGTGCTGCGCTACCGAATAGGCATGTTCACCGACGGTCTGTCCGTTCCAACGGGCAACACGCGCAAGCCCATGCGCAATGTCTTCAATCTCGATATCAAGTGGTGACGGGTCCAGAAGATCAAGCCTGCGCCCGGACAGCATGCGCTGCCAGGCACGGTCTTTACCCGAGGTGCGGTCCGCAGCTGCCATTAAGTTTTATCCGCTTCAGCCGTTGGGAATGTGAAGGCTACATGCGGCGGCAACAGGAGGGTGATTTCGGTCTCACCAGCCAAAATGGCCGCGCCGGAATCGAGCGCATCTTTCACCCTGTCGATCCTTGCAAGGGCGAGACCGATCTTGCCGGAAGAACTGCCGAGCATTCCGATTTCACGTCCATTGACTGTAATCGATGTGCCCATTGCGGGGAGCGGTGCATCGGATTTTGCTACAAGTACGCGGCGGCGCGGTGTGCCGCGATGATGCATGCGCGAGACGACTTCCTGCCCAATGAAGCAACCCTTTGGGAACGTCACGCCGCCTGTCTGGTCGAAATTAATGTCATGTGGGAAGACGTCATTATAAGCAAAATCGGCTTCGCCTTCGGCAATGCCATATTCGGCCCGAAGCGCAATCCATGCGCTCTCATCACTGATATCCCCGGCTTTTCCATAAATGCGAAGCACATTCAGCTCTTGCGGAAAGCGGGTATCACGCTTGCCAGATTGTCTGATTGAATCATCTTCTGAAGAAGCGGAATCAGTCTGCCAGCAAACGCTGACAAGTGATTCTGCCGATTGAGTAATTTCTGCTTTCGCACGCAGACGATAGAGCGTCATCCGCTTGGCGAAATCGGCGGCAATGCCCGCTGGCATATCGAACAGCAGCCCGTTCTCGATACGCGACACAAGGAAGTCGAACATGATCTTGCCTTGCGGCGCGAGCAGTGCGCCCGGTTTCAGATCATCGGCACCGAGCTTGTCGAGATTGGTAGTAATCACGGCCTGCACGAATTTTTCCGCGTCTTCGCCTATGATATGAACCAGTGCTCTGTTGGAAAGATTGATCGTTTCCGCTACCGTCGCCATCGCTTCTTCCTTGCCTTTATAACCATCGTTACGTAAGCCGCATTGAAAAGGCTCGCAAGTCCCATTCAGCCAGCAGGAGACAACAATGGCCCAAACGTTTGATACGATCCTGAAAGGTGCAACCATCGTCAACCATGACGGCATAGGTCAGCGCGACATTGGTATTCGTAACGGACGCATTGAGGCGATCGGGTCGCTCTCCGCAAATTCCGCTGGCGAAGTGATTGATTGTACTGGTCTGCATATTCTGCCGGGCGTGGTCGATAGTCAGGTGCATTTCCGCGAACCGGGACTGGAACATAAGGAAGATCTGGAAACAGGATCGCTTGCAGCTGTTCTGGGTGGCGTGACGTCGGTATTTGAAATGCCGAACACCAAGCCGCTGACAACATCTGCCGAAACGCTGGAAGACAAGATTCGTCGCGGCCGGCATCGTATGCATTGCGACTTTGCCTTCTGGGTCGGTGGGACCCGTGAAAATGCAAATGATGTTGCAGAGCTTGAGCGCCTGCCGGGCGCTGCTGGCATCAAGGTTTTCATGGGCTCGTCGACTGGTAATCTGCTGGTCGAGGATGATGACGGTGTTCGCTCCATTCTCAAGAACACGCGCCGTCGCGCAGCGTTCCATTCGGAGGATGAGTTCCGACTGAAAGAACGCGAAGGTCTGCGGGTTGCTGGGGACCCATCAAGCCATCCTGTCTGGCGCGATGAAACCACCGCACTGCAATGCACTGAACGTCTGGTGCGCATTGCGCGCGAAACCGGTGCGCGCATTCACGTGCTGCATATTTCGACGGCGGAAGAAATTGATTTCCTGCAAGGCCATAAGGATGTAGCGACTTGTGAAGCGACACCGCATCATCTCACACTGTCGGCGGATGAATATGCGACACTCGGTAATCTCATTCAGATGAACCCGCCAGTGCGTGACAAGCGCCACCGTGAGGGTGTCTGGAAGGGTGTTGATCAGGGCATCATCGATGTTCTGGGTTCTGACCATGCGCCGCATACGCTGGAAGAAAAGCAGAAGCCATATCCAGCCTCACCGTCCGGCATGACCGGTGTGCAGACGCTGGTGCCGATTATGCTCGACCATGTAAATGCAGGCAGGCTTTCGCTGGAACGCTTTGTCGATCTTTCGAGCCACGGCCCGAACCGCATTTTCGGCATGGCGCGCAAGGGTCGCATTGCTGTGGGCTATGATGCCGACCTGACCATCGTCGACATGAAGCGTCGCGAAACCATCACCCATGAACAGGCAGGCTCGAAAGCTGGCTGGACCCCCTACGATGGCAAGGCTGTCACCGGCTGGCCTGTTGGCACTTTCGTGCGCGGCATCAAGGTCATGTGGGAAGCGGAAATCGTCAATCCGAACAAGGGCGAGCCGGTCGAGTTTCTGGAAGCTTTGCCGCGCCGCTGATAACTGATTGATTGGCATGAATTGTCCCATATTTGTCCGATGTCAATCTTTCGGGCAGGATTGTAGGGATTATTGTCTTCTTGTATAAATTCACAAGGAGCACAAAATGTCCGCTACTGATACGGCACTTCTGGTTATCGATGTTCAGGAGTCTTTCCGCCACCGTCCTTATTATCGTGACGAGCATGTTGCCGTTTATCTTGAGCGGCAGCAGGCTCTGATTGATGGTGCGAAGCGCAAGGGTATTCCTGTCGTGCAGATTTTTCACGTCGAGAATGAAGGCCCATTTTCGGAGGCATCAGGGCTTGTGAAAGCCTTGGCACCTATCGCAATCGAACCAGACGCTGTTTTCCGCAAACGTCGTCACAGCGCACTCGTTGGATCAGGGCTTGATGTCTGGCTGATTTCCAATGGCATCAGGCGGGTCATCGTTTCAGGTATCCGTACTGAGCAATGCTGTGAAACCACGACGCGTCATGCTTCTGATCTTGGCTTTGATGTTGATTATGTCGGCGAGGCCACGCTCACATTCCCGATGACTGATGTGAACGGTCGCGAGTGGAGTGCAGCCGAAATCCGTGCGCGCACCGAACTCGTACTGGTGGATCGCTTCGCTCGGATTGCAACGGTGGAAGAAGCTCTTGCAGGCAAGGCAGAACGGAAAGCTGCATGAACCAATCCGCCGACAGCCACAAAACTGTTCGGGTCTTCGTCGTTGTCCCGCCGCGTACGCTTTTGCTGGATGTGGCGGGACCGATAGAGGTTCTGCGTAAGGCCAATCTTGAACAGAACCAGGTGCAGTTCGAGGTGACATTTATCGGCCCATCGGAAACGGCGCTCAGTTCAATCGGCCTGACGATAGCAAATATCGAGCCTCTGCCGGAGAGCTTGCCTGACGATGCACTCGTCGTCATCTCCGGTTCAGCGGATGTTCCCTTGGGTGGTGTCGGCAATAGTCACGAAGAAGATTTAGCCCTTGAGGCACAGATTGTAAGCTGGATGCGGCGCACCATACGTCTTGGAATACGGCTTGTTTCAATATGCTCGGGCGCACTTCTGGCTGCCCGTGCAGGCTTGCTTGATGGTTATGATTGCACAACGCATCATTTGGCCATTGACGAATTGAGTCGATTGGCGCCGACATCACGCGTCCTGCAAAACCGGCTATTTGTCGAAGATCGCGACAGGCTGACAAGTGCCGGTATCACTGCGGGCATCGATCTCATGCTGCATATCGTGGCTGAACTGGTCGACCACGCATTGGCATTATCGATTGCACGTTATCTGGTCGTCTATTTGCGGCGCAGTGGTGGAGACCCACAGCTTTCACCGTGGTTGGAGGGGCGCAATCATATGCATCCGGTGGTGCATCGGGCTCAGGATGCAATTGCGGAAAACCCCGCAGCCAGCTGGTCCGTGGAGAAACTGGCCGATATCAGCGGGGCAAGCCCGCGCAATCTCTCAAGACTGTTCAATGAGCACGCACATATGAGCGTGACTGACTATGCTAATCGCTTGAAGGTTAGTCTTGCCCGCGAACTGCTGCTGCATTCGGCGCTCGATATGGAAAACATCGCCGAGCGGGCTGGCTTTGCGTCTACACGGCAGTTCCGCAGGGTTTGGGAGCGAATTTACGATGCGCCGCCAAGCCGGATGCGAATGCTGGCAACAGGTGCTGATACTTACTGAAGAATGCGTTCCGGCAGAAATGTTCCGGCGATGATCTGCTCGCGCATTTTCTCGATGAGGTCGAGCGCGCTATCTTCGCCCGCAGAGCGCATAAGTTCGGTCAAAGCTGTTGTGAAAGCAGCTTCAGCGAGGATTTCAGGTTCGATTCCTTCGGAAATACCGTCAGCCCAGGCTTCGTTCTGGTATTCAATCGCCACAAGCTTCTTCTCGCGGGCAATCATCTCATCCAGATCTGCTGGCATATGTTCCATCGATTTCATCCTGGCTTGCGCCCTTCTTGCTGCATTGGAGCGCCGTGCGCCTTGATGGGCGCACAAAGGTCGCTCTAACATTTTAATTTTGCTGCATCATTCCTTAGATCGTAATCGATATAAGGAATGATGCAGTAGCTGATTTCTCACCGCCATCGGGAGTGCACACGCATTGCAGCCTGACTGCCACTTTAAGACAGTGTTAACAGATTACAGCGGATTTAAATGAGGCAATTTCTGCCAATCCGCACAAGACTGAATAATTGGTTAATTGCCATAACGCGATATGATCTCGTTCGACAAGCTTTCTCCCTCTTTCATGTAGCGGTCAATCGCCGCAAGGGCAGAGGGCGTGCAGCGCAGATAATTGTCGCTGAAAGCACGATATCCATGGTTGAAGCTGGAAACGAGCCGCAACCGCTCTGTTTCATCGGGATTTTCAGCTGCAATGATGGCGTCCATCCGGTCTCGCCACTCGCTGCTGGTTTCGCCACAGAGGTTACGCAGATAGTGTAGAGAGCCGAGAACTTCGGCCATGCGCAGCATTTTGCCTTCATAAGGAGCATCCTGCGCAGAAAGGGCCGGGGAAACCATACCCAACCACGAATTCACCACCAACAGGGCCACCAAGAGGGAAAGCCAGTTGCTTTTCAAAAGTAAACCTCTCCTTCTGAGCTGCCTTTTCGCCCGAAATCACGGCCACTTCAAGGCCAACGAGCGCGTCAGGACGTGCGATTGTCTTCCGCTTGAGCCACGGAGCGCGCCACATCCAGCGTGCTGTCGGTGACGTTGGCGCTCGCCATTTCTTCAACGCTCAGCCAATGGATTGCTGCTGCGTCGTCTCCAGCCTGTTCAATGCCCGAAACATCAAACGCCCGATAGACGGAAAGAAAGTAGCTCTTCGCATAGGCTTTGCCTTCAAGCGCCAGATCTACAGTTATGACGTGGCTAAGTGCGCCCGCATTAAGTGCGGTTTCTTCTTTCAGCTCGCGAACGGCTGCTTCCTCAGGTGTTTCACCCGCTTCTATGCTGCCTCCGGGAAAGGCGAGCCAGCCCTTCCATGGTTCTTTGCCGCGTTCGACCAGCAGAAAGCGGCCATCACGACGGCAGATGAGGGAGACGCCGTGGATATGAAGAGGGGCGGGGATGACGGGAACTGTAACCATATGCAAGCTATGATCCGGTGTATACGTTTTGGCAATGACAAAGCTCAGCTTGACCGCTCAGGAAAAAGCCTGAACATGGCGCTCATGTGTGGACGTTTTTCTCTGACTGCAAGCCGCGAAGAAGTTGAAGCATTGCTTGGCGCAATGATCGAGGGGGATTTTCCTCCCCGTTACAATATCGCGCCGACCCAGCCTATTCTCTCTATTCTGGCCGGCGAAACTCCGCCGCAAGGCAGCAATCGACCCGACAGGATCGGTATGTTGGTACGCTGGGGGTTCGTGCCGTCATGGGTAAAAGATCCCAATGACTGGAATCTCGTATTCAACATCCGCTCGGAGACGGCAGCGGAAAAGAACTCGTTTCGACCGGCCTTGAATCATCGACGTGCATTGATTCCTGCTTCTGGTTTTTATGAGTGGCGGCGCGATGGAAAGAACAAATCCCAGCCCTATTGGGTCCGGCCACGTAACGGCGGGATTGTTGCCTTTGGTGCTTTGGTCGAAACCTGGAGCGGCGCGGATGGCTCGCAAATCGATACAGCGGGTATTTTGACGACAAGCGCCAATGGCTTGCTGCGCCCTATACACCAGCGTATGCCGGTGGTCGTAAAACCTGAAGATTTTGCTCGTTGGCTTGACTGCAAAACATTGCTTCCGAAAGATGTCGCTGACATCATGCGGCCGGTGCAGGATGATTTTTTTGAGGCCATTCCAGTGTCCGAGAAGGTCAACAAAGTTGCCAACACTTCACCTGATTTACAAACAAGGGTGGAAGAGAGCTTGACGGCAGAACAGTCTCTGCCAAAAAGAAGGAAGAAGCCGGGACCGGAGGAGGATTCGGGCGACCAGCTTTCAATGTTCTGATCACTTACAGCGGTTCCAGTTAAGACTGACTGGCTGGAGCCGCAGTAGCTAATTGCTTTTATGCATTTGCCTCACGCAAAACCGCTTCGCACTTTTGGCTCAAATGCTATAATTTCAGGAAAATCATCCGTGTTCTCAGCAGCTTTCTCAGGCTTTTTTCTTGGTGCGTCGCTTATCATAGCTATTGGTGCCCAAAACGCATTCATCCTGCGGCAAGGCTTGCTGCGACAGCACGTCTTTATTCTGAGTCTGATTTGCGCACTTTCAGACGGAATTCTGATCGCGGCCGGTGTTGCGGGGCTGGGGACGCTGATCGCGCAATCACCAGCGCTGATTTCGTTTGTCACGCTCGCAGGTGCTGCATTCCTGTTCTGGTATGCATCCGTCGCTTTTCGCCGTGCGTTTCATCCTGAAGCCATGCAGGTGCGATCGAACGGTAGTGTCAGTCTGAAGGCGGCAGTCGCAACCTGTCTGGCGCTGACTTTCCTCAATCCACATGTCTATCTCGACACCGTGGTTTTGCTGGGCAGTCTTTCCGCGCGCTATGAAGGCTCTGCCCGCGCCGCCTACGGTGCAGGCGCGGTGATCGCATCATTTGTCTGGTTTTTCTCACTCGGTTATGGGGCGCGTCTTTTGCAACCCATCTTTGCGAAGCCTGCCGCCTGGCGTGTGCTCGATTGCATCATCGGTGTCGTGATGGCGCTGATCGGCATCAGCCTTCTAGTCAGATTCTTTAACAGCTAGAATTGAGCGGCGCATATTGTCGTTACGAGCTTCGCCCTTACTGTTCTTCTTGCTCATCAAGGCTGCAAGAAGCACGGCGGGGCCGATTTCGCGATATTGATCAATCAGCTTGTCTCGTCGTGGTTGTGGTTCGCTTTTAGGCATTGGTTCATTCCTCTTCCAATTACACTCACTATTTTGTGATTGATTGAGACCGAATGAAGGCTGTTTGGAGCCGGTTTTAGGGAATTGCGGGTAATGACCGTGATGGCATTGCACGGTTGCCGAAATGCCACATCGTTTTAACCACTCGTTAATTTTGTTCTTTGGTTGCACGCATTGTTAAGCGTAAGTCCGCGTCGTATCTCTTCTGGAAATGCTTTATTTTAATTGAACTTTTCCAAAGGCTCTTGACGGAGATAGGGGCGATGGGGATAAGTAATGCTATGAAAACGCCGACCACGATCATTTGTACTGGCTCGATTATTATTGGCTAGCAGCTTGCTGGCCCGGCCGTTTTCGTCTCCCCTTGCATGAAACAGGATGATAACGCCCCGGCCAGTCGGCTGCGATCCTTCGTGCCCGTATTTTCAGGTCCTTTGGGGAAACAAAATGGCTGATGCGCCGCAACTACGTCTGTACAATACTGCGACCCGCGCGAAGGAGGACTTTGTCCCCATCGATGCGAACAATGTGCGCATGTATGTCTGCGGACCGACCGTTTATGACTTTGCCCATATCGGCAATGCACGCCCTGTCATTGTCTTCGACGTTCTGTTTCGCCTTTTGCGCCATGTCTATGGTGCAGAAAAAGTGACCTATGCACGCAACATCACAGATGTTGACGATAAGATTAACGCACGCGCGGCCAGCGAATATCCCGATCTTGCGCTCAATGAAGCAATCCGTCGGGTGACGGAGGGCACAAACAACCAGTTTCAGGCAGATATCCAGGCGCTGGCAAATCTTGAACCTTCCAGTCAGCCGCGTGCCACCGAGCATCTCGATGACATGCGTAATATGATTGAAAAGCTGGTCGAACGTGGCGTTGCCTATGTGGCAGACGAGCATGTGCTGTTCTCGCCGTCTTCGATGAATACGCTGGGTGGCGCACGTTATGGCGCGCTTTCGCACCGCCCGTTTGATGAAATGCTGGCTGGTGCTCGCGTTGACGTTGCCTCCTACAAGCGTGACGAGATGGATTTCGTTCTTTGGAAACCATCGCGCAATGGAGAACCCGGCTGGCCATCACCTGCGGGCATTCAAACGCTTGGTCGCCCGGGCTGGCATATCGAATGCTCCGCCATGTCAATGGCCAAGCTGCTTGCGCCATTTGGTGGCGGTCTGAAGTGCGACGATCCGTATAAGAACCAGTTCGACATTCATGGCGGCGGCATCGATCTGGTGTTTCCACACCATGAAAATGAGCTTGCCCAGTCATGCTGCGCGTTTGGAACCGAGCGCATGGCGAGCATCTGGATGCATAACGGCTTCCTACAGGTCGAAGGGCAGAAGATGTCGAAATCGCTCGGCAACTTCATCACCATTCGTGATGTGCTGAACGATGGTCTGCCGCAGCTTGGAACGTGGGACGATCAGGATATCCATGATCGTTGGGTCGGTCTTGCCGCACGTCTGTCGATGCTGCAAACGCATTATCGCGAGCCGATCAACTGGACAGCACAGCGTCTGGCAGAATCTGCTGAAGAGCTGCATCGCTGGTATGGTCTTCTTCGTGATGCGGATTTTGTAGCACCGTCGTCGCTTTCAGCCGGTAGTGAAGTTGAGGAAGCCCTCTCAGATGATCTGAACACATGGACTGCAATCACGGCTCTGCGTAAGGCCTTTAAAGCCAAAGACTTTGCTGCATTGGGCGAAGGTGTGGCTTTGTTGGGCTTGCTCGATCCGTATTTTGTGACAGCAGCTGATGTTCCGGTTTTTGCAAAGGCAGATGTTGATACCGCAGCAATTGATGCTCTCATTGCTGATCGGTTGCGCTTCATTGCTGACAAAAACTGGGCAGAAGCAGACCGTATTCGCGATGAGCTTCTGGAACAGGGTGTGCAGTTGAAAGACGGCAAGCATCCTGACACCGGTGAACGCATCACGACGTGGGATGTGGTAGGCTGAATACGTTTTAGTCTTTGTTCTTGCGCATGCCGTGATCGGAAAATCGGCTTCCACTTTTCCGCGACGTGCTTTGGGGAGGATGCCATGACGCTTGATAATAAGCCGCTTTATAGCGGGGGATGCCAGTGTGGTTCTGTGCGCTTTCGTATTGAAGGCGCACTTGGCTCTGCTTCGATCTGTCATTGTCGCATGTGTCAGAAGGCGTTTGGCAATTTCTATGCGCCTCTGGTTTCAGTTGGGGACGCAAACCTCACATGGACCCGCGACGAACCGAAGCGTTTCCAGTCATCCAATCATGTTAAGCGCGGGTTCTGTCCTCAGTGCGGTACTCCGCTTACCTATGAGGCGCCGGATGGCGTTGCGCTTTCTATTGGCGCTTTCGATGCGCCGGAAGAGATCGAACCAACGGTTCAATGGGGCGTCGAGGTCAGGCTTCCCTATGTCGATGACCTCGCAAAACTGCCCGGTTACGAAACAGAGCGCGATCCGGAAAGTATCGAGTTTGTAAGAACCATGGTGTCTTACCAACACCCCGACCACGACACTGACAACCGTTAAAAGCCATAAATTCTAACGGCATATACCCACCGACAGGCAGGCAAAATGGAACGCGAGCGCATCTATATCTACGACACGACTTTGCGGGACGGACAACAGACGCATACCGCCCGCCCACAGCCGCGTAGCGTGCGAGGACGGGCAAAGCTGAAAACGGGAGTTTGTTGTCCGGTTCTGATGGCGGGGGATGAGTGATGGCACGCGAGCGCATCTATATCTACGACACGACTTTGCGGGACGGACAACAAACACCCGGCGTTGATTTTTCGGTCGAAGACAAAAAAGCGATTGTCATTCTGCTCGAAGAGCTGGGCGTCGATTATGTCGAGGGTGGCTATCCCGGGGCGAACCCGACTGATACGGCATTCTTCAAGAAGCGTCAGACTTCCCGCGCCAAATTTGCAGCTTTCGGCATGACCAAGCGGGCGGGTGTTTCTGCCTCAAACGATCCGGGACTGACGGCGCTCTTGCAGGCTTCAAGCGATGCGGTGTGTTTCGTTGCCAAAAGCTGGGATTACCATGTGCGGATCGCGCTGGGCTGTACCAATGACGAAAATCTGGAATCGATCACAACGTCAGTCACAGCTGTTCGTATGGCGGGGCGCGAAGCTCTCGTTGATTGCGAACATTTCTTCGACGGCTACAAAGCGAACCCGGAATATGCGTTAGCATGTGCCAAAGCGGCCTATGAGGCAGGTGCCCGCTGGGTGGTGCTCTGCGATACCAATGGCGGCACGCAGCCATCGGAAGTTGCTGATATCATCGCAGCAGTAAAAGCTGTCGTTCCGGGTGAAAGTCTTGGCATTCATGCGCATAATGACACGGAGCAGGCAGTTGCTGTTTCGCTTGCCGCAATTGATGCCGGTGTGCGACATGTTCAGGGCACATTGAACGGCATTGGAGAGCGTTGCGGCAATGCCAACCTCGTCTCGTTAATCCCGACTCTGGCACTGAAGCCCTATTGGTCGGGACGTTTTGAGCTTGGTGTCAAACCGGATGCCCTGAAGGCAATCACGCGTATTTCACGTGCCTTCGATGACGTTTTGAACCGTGCCCCAACAGAACAAGCTCCTTATACAGGGACGTCTGCCTTTGCGACCAAGGCCGGTATTCACGCGTCGGCACTGCTGAAAGACCCGCAAACCTATGAGCATGTTCCACCTGAGACAGTCGGTAATCGCCGCCGCGTCATGGTGTCGGATCAGGGTGGCAAATCGAACTTCATCGCAGAATTGGAACGTCGTGGCATCCGTGTGGCCAAGGATGATGCGCGGCTTGATACGCTGATTACGCTGGTTAAAGAACGCGAAGCTGAAGGCTATGCCTATGAGGGTGCGGATGCGAGCTTTGAGCTACTGGCACGCAATATGCTCACGCCACAGCCGGAATTCTTCAAGGTAGATTCTTTCCGTTGTCTTGTTGAACGTCGTTTCGACGTGAATGGCATGTTGAAAACCGTTTCCGAGGCTGTGGTGAAAGTCGAAGTCGATGGCGAGTTGCATATGTCGGTTGCCGAAGGCCACGGTCCGGTCAACGCGCTCGACATTGCACTGCGCAAAGACCTCGGCCGCTATCAGGATGAAATAGAGGATCTTGAACTGGTCGACTTCAAGGTGCGTATCCTCAATGGCGGCACCGCGGCTATCACCCGCGTTCTGATCGAATCCGGTGATGCAACAGGTGCTCGCTGGCGCACAGTGGGAGTTTCCGACAACATCATTGATGCATCGTTCCAGGCGTTGATGGACTCGGTCAATTACAAGCTGATGAAGAACCGTTCGCTGGCGGGCTTGGTGGCGGCTGAGTAGCTAGTGGATTGAATTTGACGTTTGAACCCCGACTGACATACGTGCTGTTTCAAACCTCAAATTCGAAAAATCCAGCAGCTTCATAAGCTTGCCAGTGGTCATTTTGATTCCGACATTTGTTCGACGCCTGTAACAGAGGTGTGCAAATGTCGAAATCGCTCTTCACGATCATTGATGCTTTGATCAGTTTAATTGAATAGATTTTATGGATTGATGGGCGCATAGCAGTCTGACCAGCTCGAATTAGCCCGTCGCTTTTTCGGGATTGTATTCAGTGTGGAGATGGAAATGACCGAGCAAACCTTATCCGGAGGCCAACTTTCGGATGGAAGCCGTGGCTTCATGATGGCTATGGGGGCTTATGGTCTTTGGGCTCTGTTACCTTTCTATCTCAAGGCTTTGTCACATCTTCCTGCACTGGAAATTGTTGCTCATCGTGTCATCTGGTCGGTTCCTGTGGCGGCAATTCTGCTCCTTGCCATCGGTCAGTTCAAAACTATTCTCGAGGCTTTGCGCAAGCCGCGAATGCTGGCTATGGCCGCATTGACCGCTGCGCTTATTACCGTCAACTGGTCGGTATATGTCTGGGCTGTTGCTCATGATCAGATTATCGGCGCAGCACTCGGTTATTACATTAATCCGTTGTTCAACGTGGTGCTTGGTGGGCTGTTTCTTGGCGAGCGCCTGACCAAGGTTCAATATATTGCTGTCGGGTTTGCTTTCTCGGCAGTTCTTGTTCTCACGTTCAATGCCGGTGGCTTGCCATGGGTGTCGCTGGTCTTGCCACTGACTTTCGGCCTTTATGGCTTTTTCCGTAAGTCTCTTCCAATGCCTCCTTTGCAAGGCTTTACGCTGGAAGTAGTGATCCTGTCGGTTCCGGCAATTGGCTATGTTCTATGGCTGACGGCCAATGGTCAGGACCATTTCTTCTCAGGGGAATCCGTATCGAATATCTGGCTGCTGTTGCTGGCAGGCCCATTCACCGCTATTCCGCTCATTCTTTACGCGGGCGGCGCCAAGCTTCTGCGCTATACGACGCTCGGCTTAATGCAGTACCTCACGCCGACATTGCTGTTCGTCTTCGCGATCTTCGTCTTTCATGAGCCCTTCTCAAATGCACAGCTTGTGGCTTTTGTGCTGATCTGGGTTGGGTTGATAATCTATACTTGGTCCTCGCTCTCTGCCCATCGGCGGAGCCGCGCCAAGGCTTAAAGCATGTCTCCGAATATCGGGGACGAGTTTTGGGAGACATGCGTTGGAACCAACAATTAAGACGCATCGCTTTGGTTGAAAGCCGTTGATGGAAAGGTAGTTCTCACCCTTCCGCGACACGCTCCGATAAATTTATCTTGAGTGACCGCTCCATCTCTCCGGTGGATTAAGACCATCAGAGCCTTAATTTAGCCGTGCTCTGGCCTTCTGTTCCCTTTTCTATTTCAAATGGAATTTGGGGCCGCCCACTGCATGGTATTTCGTACTAGCCGCAGAGATAAGCAGATTCATGTTGTTGTATCGCCGGATCTTGCGATCCGGTCCGATCACGCACATGCTGCGATTTCGGCTGCGCATGCGAAGATGGCACCGCTTCCATTGCGTATTCTCAAGCCGTTAGAACGCGTACGTTTTTCTTTCAGAACCCATCGACGTGCCTGTATAGCGCTGGCTTCTGTGACAATCATTGCGAGCGGTGCTTTTGCGCTGGTCACAGGTGGGCTTGTACGTCACGTTCACGCTTCACAACCTGTTCTGGTTGATCCCGCGACACTTGTTCGTAGTCACGCTGCAATGAAGGAAGCCAGATTGCTTCCATCGAGCGATGCCGATGAGAACCGCCGGATCGCGAAGCGCATCGATATCGCCGAAGGCAACGAAGACGGCGAAGCAACGCTTTTTACCTATCAGCATGTGATTCTTGATCTGGAGAATGAGAGAAGTTCTCAAGGCCTGATTGATCATAGTCCTTCGCTAAGTGTACGATCCGGGGATAGTGCCACTGATCAGGTCACAGAAATATCGGCCATCGCCAATCAGAAAGGCGTGCCACTGAATGTGAGCTTTGCGAAGCCAGCTGGCGCTGTCCATCAGACAGCACATGAAATCGTGCTCGCTCCACAGTCGCACGAGAAGGTGGGCGTTCTTATGCAGGCGGCAGACGTGGCGGCGGAAGATGCCAAAAATCTCGAGCAAGCGCTCGGGCGTAAGGAACTTGTGCCCGGCGACAATCTGGTTTTGTTGCTGGAGCAATCGCCTGATAAGCCCGCTCATATCACTATGGCGCGCTTCAGACACGGCAACGCATCGGACTCCGTCTATGGTCGGACCGATGATGGTGTTTTCCGCGCCAATGACAATCAGCGGCTATTTGCTCGCCTTTCCCATGATGCAATGCTCTCGGCATCACATCAGCCTGTCGCCGTGCGGACGGATGGCTCAGTTCAGTCCCGACTAATTGCTGTGGGGGCGCCGCGCGCTGTTGCAGACGATGTGAAGAAGCTCGCTTCTGAAAACAACGTATCTCTCCAGAAGGGCACTAACGGAGTCGACAAAATCGATCTCTTGTTTCGGGAAAGCGTCGATACTGACCCGGAACTGGTCTTTGTTGAGTTCACGTCGAACGGCGAGAGCAAGCGCCTTTACAGACACGAGGTTGAAGGAAACGCGGATTACTTCAACGAGGATGGTTCCTCGATGACCAAATATCTCATGCACAAGCCATTGCCCAATGGCCGCCTGAATGATGGCTTCGGCTGGCGCGTTCATCCGGTACTGCACGTTCGCAAGCATCACAATGGTGTCGATTATGATGCTCCAATTGGTTCTCCAATTGTCGCGGCGGGTGATGGAACTGTAGAGCTGATTTCGTCGCAGAAGGGCTATGGCAAGTATGTCCGTATCCGCCACCAAGGCGGCTACAGCACCACTTATGCCCACCTATCCGGCGAGGCTAAAGGCCTGAAAATCGGACAGCATGTGAAGCAGGGGGAGGTGATCGCCTATGTTGGCTCGACCGGCTATTCGACAGGCCCACACCTCTATTACGAATTAAAGGTTGGCGATCACTATGTTGATCCGCTTAAAGCTCAGCTCAATGCAGGCGAGAAGCTGACAGGCTCATCCATGTCGAGCTTCCGTTCGGAAATTGATCACGTGGACAAGGTTTTCAAACAGATGAACCCGACCCCGATCACAGGCGCCCCCAACACCAATACAAATCACACCAGACGATAAGCATTGGCGAGGGCAACGAATTCCTCGACGCTCAATGTTTCGGCCCGACGTGTGCCATCAATGCCGGTCTTTTCCAGCAATGCTGCACCACCAACAGGTTTGAGACTCTGGCGCAGCATTTTGCGGCGTTGACCGAATGCAGCCTGCGTAATTTGTCCCAGCGCATCAGCACGGCATGGCAGCGGCTCCTCACGCGGTATAATATGCACCACGGAGGACATCACTTTTGGCGGCGGCGTAAAAGCCTGCGGCGGCACATCAAAAGCGATTTTCGAATGCGTTCGCCACCCAGCCAGCACACCTAGACGCCCATAATGATCGCTATCTGGCGCTGCTACAATACGCTCGGCAACTTCACGCTGAAACATCAGTGTCATGGATGAATAGAACGGTGGCCAAGGCTCGGTCAGAAGCCAGTTGAGCAATAGCTGTGTGCCGACATTGTAAGGCAGGTTGGCAACAATGCGCGGCTTTGGACCGTCAGGAAAAAGCGCCTTGAAATCCTGCTCCAGTGCATCGCCGGAAATAATGCGCAAGCGACCCGGATAATGGACTTCGATCTCTGCAAGTGCTGCAAGACAACGTTCGTCGCGTTCAATCGCTGTCACATAGGCGCCCTGAGCGAGAAGAGCACGCGTCAGGCCACCGGGGCCGGGACCCACTTCGATAACGGGTTGATCCTGCAGATTACCGGCCTGCCGCGCAATCTTGGATGTCAGGTTAAGGTCGAACAGGAAGTTTTGCCCAAGCGACTTCTTCGGCATCAGATCGTGCCGCTCAATCACCTCACGCAGTGGCGGAAGATTGTCTATGCTCATGATTTCCGCCTTGCTTCGTTTTCTGCGAGTTCCTGCGCCAGTCTGATGGAGGCGATAAGGCTATCCGGTCGCGCAATGCCTTTCCCAGCGACGTCGAAAGCCGTGCCGTGATCCGGAGATGTTCTGATAAATGGCAGGCCCAGCGTGACGTTGACCGTCTCGTCAAAGGCGAGCGCTTTCGCGGGAATGAGTGCCTGATCGTGATACATGCAAATAGCGACGTCATAAGCTGCGCGAGCAGGGGCATGAAACATTGTGTCTGCGGGCAACGGGCCCCAAGCGTTGATGCCTTCACGTCGCAGTTCTTCGACTGCAGGACGAATAATCGCATCATCTTCCTTGCCAAGCGCACCGCCTTCACCGGCATGCGGGTTAAGGCCGGAAATTGCGAGGCGAGGAGCCACGATACCGAAGCGGTCTGTCAGTTCCTGCGCGGTGATATGCGCCACTTCCAGAATGTCATCCCTGGTCAATACACGCGGCACGTCTGCCAAAGGGATGTGAATGGTAACTGGGACTGCGCGCAGTTGTGGACCGGCAAGCATCATCACCGGAATCACTGTGCGTCCCAAATGGCGGCTTGCGAGTTCAGCGAGAAATTCGGTGTGACCGGGATGCTGGAAGCCTGCTTCATAGAGCGGCTTCTTGGCAATCGGGCATGTGACGACAGCTGAGGTTTCTCCACTCAGAGTAAGCGCAACGCCGCGTTCGATGGCTTCGATGGTGCCAGCGGCATTCTCTGGAAGCGGCTTGCCGGGGCTTTCCTTATGTGTACTGACAAGCGGCAAAACGGGAAGTTTGGTGTTGAAGATATCAACGGCTTCTGCGGGCGCTTCTATCGTGGCAATCGGAACGTTCAGCCCAAGAAGCTGTGCGCGGGCGGCCAGTTGCGTTGGATCAGCGATCATCAGAAATGGGGGCAAAGAAAGCTCTGCGCGTCTTAGCCAGGTGATAAGAGCAACGTCAGCTCCAACGCCTGAGGGATCGCCAATGCTAACGGCGAGCGGAGGAACCGGTTGAATGGGCATAGCTGTTTTCTCGGCTGATGAAATAAGGGGGCAAAAGCCCCCTCAAATTATACGGTCAGTCTGTTGCTGCCAAGGCTCTGGAGCAATTCCAGCAAAACTACGAAGATCTTTGCGTCGGAAATGCAAAAACAAGCTCTGGAAAGGATGCTCAGCGATTTACGATCGTCGCCCGTTCGCGTAGTTCCTGAATGTATTTCTTGCTCATGTCATCCGCCTTCTTTTCCTGTCCGGCTTCAGAATCTGTGCCTTCCATGGAGAAAACGAGCTGGGCGACACGGTCATCCGACACCTGACGGGTCGAGCAAACTGCAAGAATTTCAACACCCTTTTCGGTGTCATGCGGCGGCGTTGCGCGGTTGGCGCTGATTGCTTTGACGTCCTTCGCCCATTCGGGCGGAAGCTGCTGCTCGATAATACGGCCAAGATCGCGAACCGTAACGTCGATCATGCCTTTAGTCAGCTGACGGGTGGAATCGCAGCTTTGAAAGCGCGAGCGCAGTGTGTTTGCTTCCTGACGACGCTTGGCAAGCAGGGCAGGCGAACGCTTCGAGCTAGGAACAACAAAAATCACCTGCTGAAGATGATATTCGGTTGCAACCGGCTTCTTGCCGCCATCTTTCAGCATGCGCTGAACGGCATCCTGTTCGCTGACCATACCTGTCGCGCGGAATCGGGCACTCACAAGACGGCCCCAGCCCATTTGGACCATGATGTATTTCTTGAAGTGATCCGGAGTGATCCCGGCCTGATTCATCACCTGATTAAGCTGGGCAACGCTCATCTTGTTACGCGTTGCAAAGCCTGCATAGGCCTGATCGACTTCCTTATCGGAAATGTTGACGCCGCGAGACTTCATCTCAACGCGTTTCAGCATTTCTTCAGTCAGCTCCTCGCGCGCGACCTGATTGAGATTACCACCCTTGCGCTGCAGCTTCAAAAAGGCCGCACGGCGTTGAATATCACCATTCGTGATTGCATTGCCGGAGACAATGACCTTGACCTCCGTTCCGCCGGCAGCGAAAGCCGGGTTCAGAGTCGCAGCCGTTCCAAGCGCTGTCACACATACGGCAGCGCCTAGCAGGGAGGCGAATAGAGGTCTTGCAAACATCATCTTTCTTCCCGATTTCCTTCAGGTTGGTGTCCAGTAACGCCTTCAAAGTGAACCAGACGTATCAGAAGCCAATCATATTATGATGCCTGTATAGAGGAGCCAAAGCGGCGAAACAATGACCCTTTAGCATTTTGCGAGTTTGTGGGAGGCAGTTAACTGAATAAAATCGATCAAAAACTAAGCTTTGTTTGAATATCAGGAACAATGCTGACGTTTAAAAAGAAAGAGCGGCAACAAGTTCAACTGTTTCCGCTCTTTTTAAGTTTAGAAGGTTTGGGCGCCGCTGCCGATGTCGCCAAGCGTTCGGAACGATATATTGAAACCTACGCTGTGCGATGCCTTGTCATCACCCGGATTACGGGTCTGAACGTAGGCCATCGAATAAGTGAAGCATTCATCATCATAGGCGAGGCCAGACGATGCGCGAACCAGCGTATCCGACACAAGGTCATAAGTTCCAGAGCCGAAAACACGCCAGTTTGCATCAAGACGTGCAGTTGCAGCGCCAGTCACTTCTTGTCTGAGGTCTGTGTAACCATAGGCAGGCTGCGGAGCGATATAGGCATATTGTGCTGAAACAGTCAGTTTCTGCCAGCTCTGCTGAACTTCCAGCTCGCCACGACGGACATCGAGGTTTTCCTTGTCGAATCGTCCACGCGCAGCAAGCGCGAGGCCAGTCGAGTTGGATGTACCAATCATGGCCACATAGTCGGAACGAGCGTCTTCAAGGCCTGAATCAGCGCCGACATTAACAAAGTCGCTTGTGCCGAAAGAGTTTACACCGCCGAGCTGAAACGATTGCCCAGCAAGAGCATAAAGGCCCCAGTCGCTATTGCTAAAGTTACCAGAATAGCGAACACCCAGATTGGCACGCGTGCCGCCTTCAACGCGGTCATATCCGGAAAACTTGTCGCGCGAGAACAGATTGGTCGCATCGAACACAAAGCTCTGCGCATCTTCATTTGGAAGCTGGCCAGCATAGCGTTCGTTGTTGCGCATATAGATCTGGGCTATTGGCTCAAGAATATGCGTCGAACTGGTGGTAGAGAACAGGATCGGCCAGCGCAGCTCAAGACCTGCCGTCGCCATTGCCCGCAATGCTTCCGACCGAACCAAAGCATCCGTATAGCCAGCTACTGCCGGATCAAAGTTTGTATTGGCACTTATAGCATCGCCGCGCAGAGCCAGAAGCGGCGTAATCACCAAACCGGATGGCGTGATGAATGTACGCTTCCATTCAGCTTCAGTCGTGAAACGAGCATTCGTGCCGCTGAAGCCCGGAATACGCGGATAGTAAATCGATCCGTTATTAGGGTTGGTTGTATAATTCGCGTTCTGACGATACAGAACTTGCGCATTGGTAGTAATATTGAGCTCACCACCATAAACTGGGTCAGGCACAGTATAGGAATAATCGAGGCTTGGGAAAACCCAGGGTTGCTTCGAGTGCATCTCGTCCGCATTGTCCGAGAGCAATGATTCCTGTACATTGAACCGGTAGAAATTCAGGTCAAAATAGTTTCGGTTATTGATGCCTGTCAGGTAAATCTTAGAAACCTGAGTAGATGCATTATAGCCGTCAAGGTTATAGGTGCGGCTGAAATTGCGGTCAGTCTGGGCCATTACATCCCAGCCAAACTTCCAGCGCGAATTGATATCGAAGTCACCCTTCGATGCGATCATGCCACGATTGTCTTCGTTGCGATCCGTCGTATTAACGTCGAACTCGCCCGGCTTCATCTGGTGAATGCCAGCAATCTGAAGATTGTATGTGCCATTTTCGAGGCGATGACGCCATTCGGCCTGCGTCAGGAAGCCTTGCTTCGTATATGCAGTTGTCGAAAGCGTCAGGTCGTAATTCGGCGCAAGAGCCCAGAAATACGAGTTTTTTACACCGAAACCAAGGTCGTCCTTGTAGGCGAAACCTGGAAACAGAAAGCCGCTTTTGCGCTTAACTGTCGGATCAGCCATTTCGAAAGCCGGGAAATAAGCCAGCGGAATACCGAGCAACTCAAACTTGCCACGTTCGAAACGCACAGTTTTGGTCGCGCTGTTCCAGATGATCTTGCGAGCTTTGATCTGCCAGAGAACCGGCTTATCAGGATCTTTTTCGCACGCCTGGCAAGCTGTGTAGACACCATTGTTAAAAGTGGTGATTTCGCCATTGCTACGCTCGGCGCTTTCCGCCGCAAAACGGGTATTGTCCGTCGTCTCAACGCGCAGGCCGTTTACAAAGCCGTCGCGGAAGCTATCCGTCACGTCGAGATGATCAGAATAAATCTTATTGCCGTCGCGTTCAACAATCTCAACATTCCCGGTCGCGGTCATGCGGCGGGTCTGTTGATTGTAGGTAACATTATCTGCAACGAGGCGATTGCCGTCATATTCAATGCGAACTTTACCCTGAGCGGTAACGACGTTCACATCGCGATCATAGACAAGCTCATCCGCCTGCAGGAGCATACGCGCGTTCGGATCGCTCTGGTAATTAGCTCCCAGAGCATCCTGCGCTTGAACCTGCGAAGGGATAATTGCAACTGAAATGAAAGGTATAGCAAGGGCGCACGCCAAGGCAGACCCGCGCGCAAGACGCGAGATTGAATGGGGCAGCACCATGCGGGCGTTACTCGAACCCACTAACCATCCTCCTTATGCAACAAAAAGGAGATACCAAAAAATGTTGCAATAACAACTGGAACCCATGCAGCGACGAATGGAGGAACGAATCCCGCATTCCCGAATGCCTTCACCAGCACTGAAACGACATAAAGCATGAAGCCAGCAACAACGCCACCCAGAATCATCGCGCCGGACTGACCAAATCGCACAAATTTCAGGGACACTGTTGCAGCAATGAGAGTCATGGCCATCAGCAATGCAGGCAATGCCAGAAGTGACTGGTATTGCATATCAAAAGCGTTTGCCGAGTAACCAAAGGAACGCGCAACCTGGATCTTGTGACGCAGCTGCGTGAACGGAATTGTATCAGGGGAGGCGAGCTTTTCTTCCACATATTCCGGACGCAGCTGCGTTGGAATGTTGAAGCTCTCCAATTTGCGCGGTTCCTCACCACGCGAGAATCGTGTGACGTCTGTTAGTTCCCAATGACCATCCATGAGTTTCGCAGTGCGAGCGTCAAAACGGACTTTGATTTTCTTCTTGTCATCGAACTGGATGAACGTGGCATCGGCGAGGGTGGCACCACGGTCAAGAATGCTTTTAGCGCCGATGATGGTCTCGCCTTCATCGGTCTTCTGACGCAACCACGGATCACGCAGTGCGGAAACATCTGTCATTTTGCCGTTCTTCCAGTTGGAAGCGATTTCGTCGGCTTTTGAAAAGCCGTAAGCGGCAAAAGGATTGAGAATAAAGATCGTGGCCAGTCCGAACAGCAGTGCGCCGAAACAGGCAGGCAGCAGGAATTGCCAGGCGGAAACACCGACTGATCGTGCAACGACCAGTTCATATTTACGATTGAGCGAAATGAGCGTCGCCATTGCCGAAAACAAGGCAACGAATGGAATCATTTGCTGCATGATGAATGGAACGCGCATGGCGGAAAGGCCGAGTGCAGCCCAAACAGTGTAACCGGGCAGGTTTGCGAGCTTGCTAGCATTTTCGGTAAAGTCGAGAAGAAGCGCCAGCGCAAAGATGCCGAACAGAAAATAGAATGTGATCTGCACATAACGTGCAAAGAAATAGCGCCCGAGCGTCCAACCGATCATGCGTGGCCTCCCGCATCGCCGCGAAATCTTCCAATCAGGCGATTATATGTGCTGGATACACGGTCTCTCAAACGGTTGAAACCGTCACGCATACGGTCATTCCATTTGTCTGGAATTCCGATGCGCTGACCTGTGATAAGGGCATAACCAGACAGCAGGATTACTGTCAGCGGGACCAGATACATGACAAGAATATAGGTCTCGTCCTTATCTGCGCGGTCGGCAGAAAAATATCCGGCCCAATAGACCAGCAACGCTGTGCTGATAGCTGAAAATGACGCGGATACGCGCGCTTCACGATGCGACCGGGAGTCACCTGCAAAGGCAAGCGCAATCATCGCGAAAACAACGGGATAGAGCCAATCAGTCAAGCGACGATGCAATTCAGCTTTATAGCGTAAAGGTCGCGTTTGCAGAATAGGATCATTCGGATCGGGGTTGAGCAGATATGTAAGCGGGCGATCTTTGGCGTAAATAACGAAATCGTCTCCAGCGGATGTGAACTGGCTGAGATCGAACGCATAGGAATTGAACTTGATGATCGAAACAGTGCCGTCGGAAACATCGCGACGCTGAACTTCGCCATCCTTCATCAGCAACATGTCGCCCGCAGGTGTGCTCGCGATATTTCCATCAGCTGCATAATAAATCAGGTCGAGTGAAGGGTCGCGGGAATCGGCAATAAACAGACCACCGATACTGCCATCGGCACGGCGCTCGGCAATCTGGATATAGAGATTATCTGCGAGTTTGCGAAAGCTGCCTTCCTGTACCACGACATTGAGCAAATCTGCACTCGCGTTGGCGATCATCGCGCGCATATTCATCCGCGCATAAGGATCGACATAGTTTGCAACCAGAAACGAAACGATCGAGATAATGGCGGCGAGCATGAGTATCGGACGCATGACCGCACTACGCGGCGCACCGGATGCGTTGATAACGACGAGCTCGGAATCCTGATTCATCGTCGAGAGTGTCTGCGTAATTGCGATGATCAGCGCAAATGGCATGACCAGTGGAATTGCAGAAGGAATCAGAAGCGAACTGAACTGGATAATAGTCTGAATGGACTGGCCACTTGTGGTGAGAAAGTCGACGCGTTGCAGCACCTGCACAGTCCACGTGATGCCCACTGCGGCGCCTAGCACCGCAAAGAACATGATCGCCACGCGGCGCAGGATGTACAACTCAATCAATTTCATAGGCGGAGTTTACATCCCGGTTCCGTTGACGGAGCCTGTCCCTAAAGAAACAAGCTCGTAAATGAAAGTTCAATCTAACTGCACTTGGCTAAAATTAGGCGAAGAAATTTGGTTAACAGATTACTAAAGATTTCCAGCCGAAGCTAGCGCAAGCTTCTCTAGATGGAGAGAACTGGCTGTGGCAACAAATTTTTGCTGATCATAGGTGGGGACCGAAACGAAGCTTGGCAAGTTGTCACCGAAGTTAACGCAAAACTGATTTTCATGATGCGGCGGACTTGCCGTTTCGCCATATTCGTCTCACATGAGTAAGGAAAAGTCGCGACACAATCGTGTCATATCATGGTCTGACCTCTGTTTGGAGTTGTTATGTCGAAACGTCCTTCCATTTCTTTTAGTGAATTTTCAGCACCTCAAAAAGGCGTAAGCATTGTTTTGGTTGCCAAGGGTGGAGGCTTTGCAGAAGAAGCGGGTCAGGCGGTTGGCGGAGGCGAAAAGATTGCTCGCATCGCTGAAATCGCTGGATTTTCCGGTGTTTTGGGCAAAACTGCAGAAGCGATTGAAACTTCCAATGGCGGGATAGACAAGATCGTATTGGTGGGCGTTGGAGAGCCCGGTGAACTTGGCAATGACGATTGGATCAAGATCGGTGGCGCGGCGTTTTCGCGAATCGGCAAGGCTGAGCGAGCAACGCTGACGCTGGCTTTGCCTGAAACGACGATTGCAGGCGATGAAGCAGGCGATGTGGCGCTTGGCATGATTCTTCGTTCATACGAGTTCAATCGCTACAAGACCCGCAAGAATGAAGAAAACAGCGAGCCTAAGCACGCCGCCAAGATCAATATTCACACCGCAGATGTGCACAGTGCAAAAAGAGCGCTCGAAGTTGCGGAAGCAGTCGCTGACGGTGTTCTCAAGGCGCGCGATCTTGTCAATGAGCCTGCCAATATTCTTGGGCCAGTCGAGTTCGCCGAAGAGGCTGAAAAGCTCGAAAAGCTTGGCGTAAAGGTCGAGGTTCTCGGCGAAAAGGAAATGAAGAAGCTGGGCATGGGCTCGCTTCTGGGCGTTTCACAAGGGTCGGTCCGTCCGCCGCGTCTTGTCATTATGGAGTGGCAGGGTACCAAGGCCAAGGAAAAGCCTGTGGCTTTCGTTGGCAAAGGTGTGGTGTTTGATACGGGCGGTATCTCGATCAAACCAGCTGCCGGCATGGAAGAAATGAAGGGCGATATGGGTGGTGCTGCGGCCGTAACGGGTCTCATGCGCGCACTTGCGGGCCGCAAGGCCAAGGTCAACGCTATCGGCGTGATCGGTCTTGTTGAAAACATGCCAGACGGCAATGCACAGCGTCCGGGCGACATCGTGACTTCTATGTCTGGACAGACAATTGAAGTGATCAACACAGACGCGGAAGGTCGTCTCGTACTGGCTGATGCGCTCTATTATACCAACGAACGTTTCAAGCCACAGTTCATGATCAATCTCGCCACATTGACTGGTGCTATCATGGTCGCTCTTGGCACGCATCATGCAGGCCTGTTCTCTAACGACGACGAGCTTGCGGATCAGCTTTATGAGGCTGGTCAGGCAACCGGTGAAAAGCTGTGGCGTATGCCACTTGGCAAGGAGTACGATAAGATGATCGATTCCAAATTTGCCGACATGAAGAACAGCTCTGGCCGCTATGCTGGCTCCATCACAGCCGCGCAGTTCCTCAAGCGCTTTGTGGGCGACACGCCTTGGGCGCATCTCGATGTCGCCGGAACAGCCATGGGTTCGCCCACAAATGAATACAGCCAGTCATGGGCCTCGGGCTATGGCGTTCGACTTCTTGATCGTCTTGTCCGCGATAACTTCGAGAGCTGAATCTGATTCAGGAACAACATGTTGTGGCGAGAAGGTGAATCACTTTCTTCGCCACAACTAGTCTTCTATCCGGTTGTTTTGGCATTATCTTCACGCAAAACCACTTCGTACTTTTGCTTGAAATGCTTTAAAGAGAGCGCATGGCTGAGATCCTCTTTTACCACCTGACAGAATCGACGCTGGATGAAGCTCTGCCGGGGCTTGTCGAGCGTTCGCTTGGACGCGGCTGGCGTGTCACGATCCAGGCTGTGAGCGAAGAACGTCGCGATGCGCTCGATAATCTGCTTTGGACCTTCTCTGAGACCTCCTTCGTCGCACACGGAACTGATAAGGAACCGTATCCTGAACAGCAGCCGGTACTGCTAACCACATCGGAAGCCAACCCCAATGGGGCGACGGTTCGCTTCCTCGTGGAAGGGGCTGCACTTGCTCAGGCAGATGGTTATGAACGATTGGTTGTCATGTTTGATGGGCATGATCAGGATCAGCTTGATCATGCAAGGGCACAGTGGAAGTCTTTCAAGACGGAGAACCATGATTTGACGTATTGGCAGCAGACAACAGATCGTCGCTGGGAGCGCAAAGCCTGATGCGTGCTGTTTTTATCGCAATGATGGTCGGAGGCTTCGGGCTGGCCATTGGTTATCCCTGGTATGTTCGCCACTTCACAGGTGATGAGATCGGACGTTGGCCGATCCTCGAAAGCCGTCAGGGCGGCTTCATTACGCAGGAAATTCCGCTTTCTGCTAGCGACGCGCCTGTACGTATTTTTCTCGATGCTGTGCCATTGCCGGGTTATGTGCCGGCTGAACGTCGTTCGGCTGTAACGCTTGCTGTGAGCCGCAATGGTGTGCCAGTGTTGTCGCAAGGTCTCGATTTTGCTTCGACCAGCAGCTCTATCAATACAGACCGTCCGCAGGATGGCAGTGTGCTGCGTCAAAGTGCAGGAGATATTGATCCGGTTTTGTCTGGCACCTATGCCTTCCGTGCCGTTAAGGGCAATACGGATGGTCTACAGCTGTCCAGGATCGATCTTGTTTTGAGGCGAGGCGCTGAAGAAGCGGATGAAACCTATACCACGATTGGCCTCATCCTCGGTGTGCTCGGCATTTATGCTTTGATGCGAACCCGCATTCGCCGCCCGCAAATCTGAAATCAGGGCGGTCCCGTTGACGCAAAGTCCTCGGAACCGCGCTGTCTTATTTTCTTTTACGCATTATCCTACGCAAAGCCGCCACGAACATTTGCTGGAAATGCTTAAATTAATCAGCCATCGCTTCTTCATATTCAGAAGACATTTCCAGCCATTTGTCTTCTGCATCGGCGAGCGCTGACTTTGCGTCGCTCATCTCTTTGTTGATCCGGATCGCCTTCTGCGGTTCCTTTTCATAAAGAGCAGGGTCTTCCAACTGTGTCGTGAAGCCCTGAATCTGTTTCTGCAGTTTTTGCATCAACCCTTCGGCTTCCTTGATCTTTTTGAGCAAGGGAGCCAATGTTTCCCGCTTCTGTGCAGCCAGCTTGCGTTGCTCTGCCTTGTTTACTTTCGGGCCTTCGTCACGCTCGGAAACCTGATCGCCTTTGGCGTCGGCCAGAACAATCTGACGATACTCATCAAGATCGCCGTCGAATGCTTTCACGCCGCCTTCGCGCACCAGCCACAGACGATCCATGGTGGCTTCGATCAGGTGGCGATCATGGGCGATCAGGATCACCGCACCGTTGAACGCGTTGAGCGCGTGCACGAGCTCTTCACGACTATCGATATCGAGGTGGTTGGTGGGCTCGTCGAGGATCAGCAGGTTGGGACCATGGAAGGTCGCAAGCCCCATCAGAAGACGTGCCTTCTCGCCACCGGAGAGATCCCTGGCAGGCGTAAGCATTTTCTCGGTCGAAAGCCCCATATGGGCAACGCGCGCGCGTACCTTGGCTTCCAGCTCACCCGGCATCAGTTTGCGCACATGTTCGATGGCGTTGTCTTCGGGGATCAGATCATCCATCTGATGCTGAGCGAAGAAAGCGACTTTCAGGCTCGGCGAAAGGGTCAGGTCGCCTTTTTCCGGCTGTAACCGTCCGGCAATCAGCTTGGCGAGTGTCGACTTACCGTTACCGTTTGAACCGAGCAGCGCGATACGGTCATCATTGTCGATGCGCAGCGTAACATTGCACAGCACAGGCTTGCCTGGCACATAGCCGACATCGGCATTGTCGAGGGCGATGACTGGTGATGCCGTCTTTTTGTCCGCATCTGGAAACCGAAACGGCTGCACATTGTTGTCGACGTAAAGCTCAATGGGTTTGAGCTTTTCCAGCGCCTTCATACGAGACTGCGCCTGACGGGCCTTTGTGGCCTTGGCACGGAATCGCTCCACGAAGGATTCCATATGCTTGCGATGTGCTTCCTGCTTGGCATGCGCCTTTTGTTGCAGTTCCAGCATTTCATGGCGCTGCCGCTCAAACTGATCGTAGTTGCCACGCCAGAAGCTGATCTTTTTCTGATCAAGATGCATGATCGAAGAGGTGGCCGAATTCAGCAGATCACGATCATGGCTGATGATGATGACAGTGTGCGGATAGCGCTTCACATAATCGACAAGCCACAACACACCTTCAAGGTCGAGATAGTTGGTTGGCTCGTCAAGCAGCAATAGATCGGGTTCTGCAAACAGAACGGCTGCGAGTGCCACGCGCATACGCCAGCCGCCGGAGAAGGCGGAAGCGGGTCTGCGTTGCGCTTCAGCATTAAAGCCGAGACCTGACAGGATAGCACCTGCGCGCGCTTCTGCGGAATGCGCATTAATGTCAGCAAGCCGCGTATGAATTTCGGCGATGCGGTGCGGATCGGTCGCCGTTTCAGCCTCTTCGAGAAGCGCTGCGCGCTCCTTGTCGGCTTTCATGACGATTTCGATCAGCGCGTCTTCGGTGCCGGGTGCTTCCTGAGCCACCTGACCGATGCGCGTATTTCTCGGTAGAGAAATACTGCCCGTTTCAGACGCAAGGTCACCGGTTATGACGCGGAACAGGGTGGATTTTCCAGTGCCGTTACGCCCGACAAAACCCGTCTTCGACCCCGCAGGCAGTGTTACACTGGCGTGGTCGATCAAAAGGCGTCCGGCAATACGTACGGAGATATCGTCAAGAATAAGCATGGTGAAAAGGCTTTTGCACGGCTTCGGAAATTTCCGCAAGTATCGACATCAAGTATCAGGCGAAGCGACGACCCGCTTCTGTGCGTTGAAACTGAATGAGATCCAACGATGGCGCATCTGCACTGAGCTTTGTCAGGGCAGCATGGATTTGTCCGCGGTGATGGGTCTGGTGATTGAACAGATGGCCGAGTGCAGGGGCGACCCGTTGGCTTATCGTTCGTACATTTGTTGCCGTCATATATGTGAAGCGGCCGGAAAGGCGTTCGGCGTTCATGCTTTCAATGTACTTGCAGATGCGCTCGTCTTCGGCCCTTCGCATGTCACGCAGTTTGATGAAATCGTCGGTGATGATGGCGTCGAGCTGGTTTGGATGATCACCTTCGCCGGTAAAGCGTTTCATCCAGATGCGGTCAGTAACCAGCAAGTGGTTGAAGGTTCGATGCACCGATCCGAAAAATAATCCCAGATTTAGCCGGTAATCAACATCGCTCAGATCTGCTGCTGCGGAATAGAGCAGTTCATTGGCCCACCGATTATAATAGGCGAACATTTGAAAGTGCTGTTCCATGATTGCCCCCTGAAGCATTTCCAGCAAAAGCGCGAAGCAGTTTTGCGTGAGGTAAATACGAAAAATAAACAGATAGAGCGACTTCAATCATTCCCTTTGAATCGAAACCGCTCTGATGAATCGATTTCTCCATCTATGCAGTCAATTTTCTGCCGTCTCAAGCTGATAAGAGACTTGGCTGAGGGCCTCCCCCTTGGCAATCGGGGCTATCAACGCTATAGAGCCTCACTTTTCTAATTTTCCATCATACAAGGTGTCATAATGGCAATCGAACGTACCTTCTCCATGATCAAGCCTGATGCGACCCGCCGCAACCTGACCGGTGCTATCACCGCCAAGCTTGAAGAAGCTGGTCTGCGCGTTGTCGCTTCCAAGCGCGTCTGGATGAGCTTGCGTGAAGCTGAAGGCTTCTACGCTGTTCACAAAGAACGCCCTTTCTTTGGCGAACTGACTGAATTCATGTCTTCCGGCCCAACCATCGTTCAGGTTCTCGAAGGCGAAAACGCTATTGCCAAGAACCGTGAAGTTATGGGTGCAACCAACCCAGCAAACGCAGACGCAGGCACCATCCGTAAGGAATTTGCTCTGTCGATCGGCGAAAACTCGGTTCACGGTTCGGATGCTCCTGAGACTGCAGCTGAAGAAATCGCTTACTGGTTCTCCGGTACCGAAATCGTCGGCTAATTGCTGAGGAATTCAAAGAAAAAGCCCGGAGATTTCTCCGGGCTTTTTTTGTTTCTGGATTTATAAAATCAGAGGCTTTGGGCAAGCCGTGCCAATTCGTCGCCGCCTTCGTCAATCAGAACAAGTTTTCCGGCGTCCATTTTGTACGATCGTGTTTTGCCAAGAACATCGAGGAACTTGCGTTCCTGGGTCATCAGAGCTGGCGGGCACTGCATATAGGTCGAGCCGATATCGGCAAAAGAAATGCTGCTTCCTGAGATGACTGCTTTGCTCATAAAGCGATTGCAGCCACCCGAGCCGCTGACAGTACCGTCGGAATCCACCAGCAATGTAGTTTGTGCGGTGTCAATGACTCCGCTGCCCTGAATGTCTTCTGCGAGCCAGTCCTTGCCTTCAATGCCAATCGTCACAGCGTCATCGGCGCTCTTGCGAACCATGACGACCTTGATTTCAACAGGCTCATCAGGGTTTTTCGGGTCAACGGTGTAACGTTCGTCACTCACAAACCAGAGCGTATCGCCGGCGATGATGCGCGCCTGCAAAGCATAGGTATGCTGGGGTTCAATCCCATCCGTATCAAAATTAATTGCGAAGGGGATTGGGGAGCCCTGAGGGGCGTCTAGCTGTGTTTCTCCGATAATTTTGGAGGGTGCATCAGCGAGCGAAATATCATTGAGCTGCACGATAAGACGTGCTTCCGGCGGCAGAGCAATGCGCTCACGATAAACGACCTTACCACTAATGGTTTTATCAGCTGCTATGCTGGCAGTCGGCATGGACGTTGTTAAAAACATGGCCGCTCCGCCGAGCACACCAATGCCTGCTGCGAGCGCCGCCACGATTGATAGAGTTTTCGTAAGTCCTTTTAGCATTGCCAAATCCGAAACTTCCGTTCCTCACATTTTTTGTCTTGTGTCTCTGGCGGCGCTGACAACCGGCTGATTGTTTCAGTGATCCCACGCCCGCAGACATCATGATTCATGAGGCAGACAATAAACGCCGCTTCATGTGAAAATTGTGGCGGTGCGGTCACACACCATCCAAAATACCCTATATTTTAGGGGGTTAAATAGTTAATTCGTCATTAAATAGAACGAGTGAAACTCTTTCTATGTGAAAAACTGTTTTACCTGCGACAACTTGCCCGTAAAAATGAAGGGCTTCAGCTCTTCTGCCAGCGTCCGCGGCTTTGCTCGTCTTCGGCTTTTGATTCTACCCATCCGGCGACGCTGCCATCGATCAGATGTTCTCGCTTCCAGAACGGGGCTCCCGTTTTCATGAAGTCCATCAGAAACGAAGCAGCCTCGAAAGCGGCCTGTCGATGGGTTGAGGCAGTGACGACGAGAACGATATTTTCGCCGGGTTTAATGAGCCCATAACGGTGAATGATAGAGACACCTGATAGCGGCCAGCGCTCAATGGCATCATGGGCTATACGGCGGATTTCAGCTTCTGCCATTCCGGGATAATGTTCCAGCTCAAGAGCTGAAAGCCTGCCGCCTTCATCACGGCAGAGGCCGGTAAAGCTGACTACAGCCCCGATATCCCTGCGACCTTCGCTAAGCTTGTTAATCTCTGCGGCGATGTCGAAGTCAGCAGCGCGGATGCTGATGAAAAGGGGGCAGGTCGATTGCTTTGTCATGTACGGGCCATATCAGCCACCGGTCATTGGCGGAAAAAGCGCCACTTCATTGCCGTCCCTGACCAGTTCATCATGTTCAGCATGTTCCTGGTTGATAGCGGCGCGAATGACATTCTCATGCTCAAACGCCACTTCATATTGATCGCCTAGGCTTTTTAGATGAGCAATAAGCGCGCCAACACTGATCGTTTCGGAAGGAAGCTCTATGACTTCCTCTCCCTTGCCGATTTTTTCCCGCACCCAGGCGAAATAGACCAGATTTACGCGCAAAACGATCAATCCATCACATGTTTGAGGCCTGCGCGGAAATAATCCCAGCCCGTGTAAAGCGTCAGGATGGCTGAAATCCAAAGCAGGCCGATGCCAATTTCGGTTGTGTAAGGCAGGATTTTTTCCCCTGCAGGGCCAGCGAGCAGAAACGCCAATGCAACCATCTGTGCGGTGGTTTTCCACTTGGCAAGTTGCGAAACAGGAACGCTGACCTTCAACTCGGCGAGATATTCACGCAAGCCCGATACAAGAATTTCGCGGCAAAGGATGATGATTGCAGCCCAAAGGCTCCAGCCCGCAATTGTCTTTGCTGGATCAGCCGCGAGCAAAAGAAGACAGGTAGAAACCAACAGCTTGTCAGCAATTGGATCGAGCATACGTCCTATCGTGGAGGTTTGTTTCCATGCACGCGCCAGATATCCGTCGAAAAAATCTGTAATGCTCGCAAAAACAAAAATTCCCAATGCGCTCCAACGAGCAAAATCACTGGAATGAAGGCGGCCTTCAACAAAGAAGCATAAAGCAACCAGAGGCACCGCAAGAATTCTCACATAAGTCAGAATGTTGGGTAAAGAGAGAGTGTGATTTTTCCGCATTGTACCGCCGCATTCGTTGTTGGTGCACATCATCAGGGATGACCGATAAAATCAACACCTGCGCGCCTGTTCTGCCGGGGCGTAATGACGCCATTGGGGAATTAATTGCCCAAACCCGGACAAAATTACGTCATCGATCATGAAAATGGTCGTGAATGGTTTTTGCCATCGCCTCCGATATGCCATCGATCTGCATCAAATCCTCTATTGCTGCTCTGGACACAGCCTTTGCCGTTCCAAAATGATGGAGAAGTGCGCGCTTGCGCGTTGGACCGATTCCCGCGATTTCATCGAGTGGATTGGAAATCATTTCCTTCTTGCGCCTTGCGCGGTGTGTACCAATGGCGAAACGGTGTGCTTCATCGCGCATGCGCTGAATGAAATAGAGAACCGGATCGCGCGGAGGCAGCGTAAAGGCTTGCTTACCTTCAACAAAAAAGCGCTCGCGTCCTGCTTCGCGGTCCACGCCCTTGGCTATACCAATGGAAGTCACCAACTGACTTATGCCCAGCTCGCCGAGAATTTGCCGTACAGCCCCGACCTGACCTTGCCCGCCGTCAATGAGAATAACATCGGGCCATGACGGGAAGGCGTCGTTTGCCATCTCAGGAATATCGGTCTCGCTTACAGGCACCGGTTCGCCATGTTCCTTGACCAGTCGGGAAAACCGCCGCTCAATCACTTCGCGCATCATGCCAAAGTCATCGCCGGGTGTGATGTCAGTCGATTTGATATTGAACTTTCGATACTGATTCTTGACGAAGCCTTCTGGTCCAGCAACGATCATGCCACCAACTGCATTTGTGCCCATGATATGCGAGTTATCATAGACTTCGATGCGGCGCGGCGTATGTGGAAGGCCAAAGGTCTCAGCCAACCCTTTCAGGAGGCGTGCCTGTGAGGAGGTTTCTGCAAGTCGGCGTCCCAGCGCTTCGCGCGCATTGGTCAGAGCATGATCGACTAATTCTTTCTTTTCTCCGCGTTGCGGAACATTGACCTGCACGCGATGGCTCGTCCGCGAAGATAGCGCTTCAGCGATAAGTGCTTGTTCTTCAACGCTTTCGGAGAGCAGAACCAGTTTAGGGCACGGCTTGTCATCGTAGAACTGCGACAGGAATGCGCCGAGCACTTCCGCAGGCCCGAGTGAACTGTCGGCTTTAGGAAAATAGGCGCGGTTACCCCAGTTCTGACCTGTACGGAAGAAAAAGACCTGAATACAGGTCATGCCGCCTTCCTGATGGATGGCGAATACATCTGCTTCTTCAACCGTCTGCGGATTGATGCCCTGATGCGATTGCACATGTGAAAGAGCCGAGAGGCGATCACGATAAACCGCAGCATGTTCGAAATCGAGCTCCGCAGAAGCTGCCTGCATCGCTGCCGCAAGATGATCCTTCACGGTCTGGCTTTTGCCGGACAAGAAGGCTTTGGCTTCGGCTACCAGTTCCGCATAATCCTCGTCACTGACTTCATGCGTACATGGGCCGGAACAACGTTTGATTTGATAAAGCAGGCAGGGGCGTGTGCGTGTTTCAAATACCGAATCCGTGCATGTGCGCAGCAGAAAAGCGCGTTGAAGCGCGTTAATCGTGCGACCAACGGCACCTGCGGAAGCAAAGGGGCCAAAATATTCGCCCTTGCGGGTGCGTGCGCCGCGATGCTTGAAAATACCAGGCGCACGGTGATTGCCGCTCAACAGAATGTATGGAAACGACTTATCGTCGCGCAGCAGCACGTTAAACCGCGGCCGCAAGCGTTTGATAAGATTCGCTTCAAGCAGCAATGCTTCGGTCTCAGTGCGCGTGACGACGAATTCCATTGTCGCCGTCTCACCGATCATGCGGGTGATGCGGTTCGAATGACCCACCCCGCGCGCATAATTAGAGACACGCTTTTTTAGGCTGCGGGCCTTGCCGACATAAAGCACGTCGCCGTCGCTGTTGAACATACGGTAGACGCCCGGATTATTCGGCAAGCGTTTGACGAAGGCATTGATAATGTCAGCGCCGCTCAGACCGTTGGTGTCAGGCAATCCATCCGACGAATCCCATTGGATCGAATCGGCAGCCGAGGCAACGGCCGATACCTCTTCGATTACGTCATCATCCTCGTCAGATTCTGCATCGCCCATAATAATACCGGCCACATCCTGCTCATCATCAGATGGCTGGCGTGAAATAGCATCATCAGTGGTCTTGCGTGGTCCGGTCATTCCGTAATTCCTGCAATATCCGGGGTTTCCCACGCCAGATGCTGCCCACCGTCAAGTGCAATCATCTGGCCTGTTACCGAGCGGTTTTCCCAGAAGTAGCGAACAGTACGTCCAAATTCCGACAGGTCGGGTGCGCGTTGCAAAGGTAAGCGACTGACCTGCAATTCAAAATCATCGGCATTCTGGCGTTCGCTGGGCAAAGTTGGACCCGGGGCGATAGCATTGACGCGAATATGTGGTGCCAGCGCCTGTGCCAGTGTCTTTGTGGCGTTCCAGAGTGCCGTCTTTGAAAGTGTATAGGAAAAGAACTGCGGGTTCAGTTTCCAGACGCGCTGGTCGATCACATTGACAATAAGGCCATCAGTCTTCTCCGGCAGTGCTTTCGCCATTTCTTCCGCTAGCATCACCGGCGTTTTCAAATGAATCGCAAAATGGCGATCCCAAAGCTGCATATCCAGATTGCCGACGCGATCGTCTTCAAACAGCGAGGCATTGTTAATAAGCAAGCGAATCGGCCCGAGTTGCTCTGTTGCCTGTCGCAGCAGCCCACGTACATCGCTTTCATCAGAAAGGTCGGCCTGTACAACGCAGGCTTTGCCGCCATTCCCAACAATATACGCCGCAAGCGCTTCGCCGTCATTAATTGAGCGGTTACAATGAATAGCCACCGGAAAGCCGTGAGCTGCCAAGTCTTCGACAATGGCCTTGCCTATGCGCCGCGCGCCCCCCGTCACCAGAACAGGGCAATTGGCAAGCGGGTTGGTTTCCGGATTTTCAAACAGGGTAAACACTTTCTTATCGTGATTCATCGCTTCATTTCATGCCATTTTGCCGGAAAAAATACAGCAAAAATTAAGGGGTCCAATGTTCACTGCTGACAAAAACCTAGCAAATTCAGTGGTTTCAATTGTATCGGGTTTTTCAGTTCGAAAAACATAGACGCCGCTTGTCCCTATATAGGTGCATGAGAGGAGCGTTGCGAGAATGCAACATCGCAATTTTGCCATGTTCTCGTCAGGTTCTCTCCACAGAAGGGGGCAGATCGTGCCGCATTTACCCTCGATATGTCTGTCCTGTCAGCGCGGCACGGGTAATTTACTCCCCAAGATGTTGCCCACCCGATAAGGGACCGCGCTAAAGGTAATTTTTGTAAGGAGAATGCTATGCGCACTCTTAAGTCTCTTGTAATCGCCTCGGCTGCGCTGCTGCCGTTCTCTGCAACTGCTTTCGCAGCTGACGCCATCATGGAACAGCCACCTGTTCCAGCTCCTGTTGAAATGGCTCCAGTGTCGAGCTGGGCTGGTGGTTACACCGGTCTGTACCTCGGCTACGGCTGGAACAAGGCTAAGAACGAATCTTCGACTTTTAGCGATCCAACGATTAAGCCTAACGACATGAAGGCTGGTGCATATGCTGGCTGGAACTTCCAGCAGGACCAGTTCGTATATGGTGTTGAAGGTGACGCAGGTTACTCCTGGGCCAAGAAGTCCCTTGACAATCTTGAAGTCAAGCAGGGCTTTGAAGGCTCGCTGCGTGGCCGTCTCGGCTACGACCTGAACCCAATTATGCCTTACATCACTGCTGGTGTTGCTGGTTCGCAGATCAAGCTCGACAACGGCGTTGAAGACGAAAGCAAGTTCCGCGTTGGCTGGACTGCTGGTGCCGGTCTGGAAGCTAAGCTGACCGAAAACATCCTTGGTCGCGTTGAATACCGCTACACCCAGTTCGGTAACAAGACCTACGACCTCGGTACCGAATCGGTCCGTAACAAGCTCGACACCCACGACATTCGCGTTGGCGTTGGCTACAAGTTCTAATTACTTCGTAATTGAACAGAAAAAACCGGGCAGGAAACTGCCCGGTTTTTTTATTATTCGATTTTTTTAACCGTGAGGCAGAAGCTTTGAGAGTTCGGGATGCAATTCTTCAAACCGTTTCATCCAACGCTTGAGCTTTGGCCGACCACGCTCCCATTTGCCTTCAAAGCGCAGGCCCAGATAGCCAAGAGTGGCCGCCACAGCCAGATGGCCACCATGCAGCTTTCCAGCAAGGCGAGGAGGGGCTTCGTTTAAGAAATCGAGTGCACGTTCTGCCTTGCGCCATTGCAGATCAAGCCATGGTTGATGCACTTTTTCTTCAGGACGCGCGCGGCGCTCGTAAACGTGAGCCAGCAAGACATCGGACAGGCCGTCTGCAATTGCCTCATAGCGTTCCGCATCGGTGCGCTTTTCAGCATTACGCGGGAACAGCTTGTTCCCAGACGTGCGGTTCAAATACTGCATGATTGCACGGCTGTCGAACACCGACTTGCCATCTTCCGTGACCAAGGTTGGAATTTTGCCAAGCGGATTGGCATTGATGAGATTTTCCGGCTCTGCAGAGGTCGTAACCACAACACTCTCAAACGGAATACCCGCATGATGGGCGGCCATACGCACCTTTGCGCTGTAGGGCGAGGCGGGTGAATAGAGGATTTGAGTCATCTCCATTCCTGGTTGTGAAAATTACAGAGAGATTTTCCAGAAAAAGTGCAAAGCGGTTCTGCGGATTATAGCTCGCAAAAACAGTTAGTTACAGCAGGCTTAACGAGATGATCTGGTCGTGGGCATCATAACTGAACGACTGCGGCATGCGTTGGCATTGACCTGTTCACAGGAACGGAACTTGAGATCCCTGGTCATGCAGATGCGCACTTCCTGAAGATAGTTTCTCTGGCATGATACGGATATGCCGTCGGGCTTCATGCCGGGATTTGCGGCAATAAATGCTTTTTCAACCAGCGCAGGATCGACGCGTCGTCCCGAAGTGAGACTGCGAAGGCTCGGCGGAACGCTCACCTGCTGATAAGCTTGGCGAACAGTGGCGAAATAATCGCTTTGCGAGAGACCTGAGCAGCTTCCGTGTTTGCGCCACTGATGCGCAACAAGACCGGTTGATGGCATGATATCAGAAACGCTTGAAACGATCTGGCGAGGAACAAAACTGCCACGGCTGCGGGCATTGTCGAACTGACAATCTGCCGGATATCCCCGCTCATTCTGCGGCCAAAGGCCATGAACCACAAAACCGAATGGTCGGCTGATGCCGCATTGCTGTTTATTCGCTCTTGGGCCTTCCAGAGCACAATAGCTTGGCGACCACGAAAGAGACAGAACATAGAAATCGAAATCACCGGGGCGACTATTGCCCCGGTCCTGCGCCACTACGGGCAGCGCTGCAAAAAAAGTGGCAAGAAGGACGCTCGAAAGCGTCGCCAGTTTGCGCAGCATCATGGGCACTATCAGCGCAGAACGCGGCAGCTTGCGTCGTAGACGAACCAGCGGTCAAAGCCGTCAACACAGAATTCGACATTCTGGCCAACACCAGCAAAGCCCTGGGCTTCTTCTACCATGTACCAAACCGAACGGTACTGACCGTCGCTGAGAACAGCAGTTGCCTTACAATAGGTACGTTCGATCTGCGCCGGATTATTCTTTGGTTCATAGCGGGTGAGGCGAACATCGCTCATGGCCGAAATGCCAACTTGCGGCAGGTTCGGAACATTGCGGACCTGATATCCAAAATCTGCAACGACACTGCGCAAAACCCCTTGCTGACTGCAAAGACCAGCATCGCCGACGGATGCCGGAGCCGATGTGAGGTAGTCGGCGGCGCTTGCGGGCAGGGAAGCGAACGTCAGGGGAAGAACCGAAGCGGCCAGCATGGCTGCTCGAGAAAACTGTCCGATGCGATCCAACTTGCGTTGCATGTCTCTATCCTGTCTCACAATTCGAGCATGAAGCTCGTTTTCCAAACTTGTCAGGGTGCAGTTTCATTCAGCAATCAGCGACGGTCAAGTGCGATCCGTCTCACCGCGTATCCATTGAATGCTGAAATTGCCCCCCTTTTCTTCGCTAAGCAACTTGGTAAGGCAGGGAAGCAGGATTTGCATCTCACTTTCCAGTGTAAAGGGCGGGTTGACGACAATCATTCCGGTGCCATCAAGGCGTGGTTCGGATGATGGCGCGCGAATCGCAAGTTCGATCCGCATGATTTTTGGAATCTCGGTTTCTCGCAGACGCTTCGAGAAGCGCTCCGTTTCTTTACGGTCCTTCACCGGATACCAGAACGCATAGGTTCCGCCGGGAAAGCGCTTGTAAGCCTTGACGAGCCCATCAACGAGACGGTCGAATTCGCCTTCTATCTCAAAAGGCGGATCAACAAGCACAAGCCCACGCTTTTCCTTGGGAGGCATATGCGCACCAAGCGACAGCCATCCATCAAGTTCAATAACGCGTGCCTGATAGTCGCCGTCAAACAGCTTTGCCAGCTTTTTGGCGTCTTGCGGATGCAGCTCAATCGCTGAAAGACGATCCTGCTTGCGTAGCAGATGCCGCGTCAGAAGCGGAGAACCGGGATAATGCTTGAGCTTATTGCCTTTGTTCACCGTGCGAACTGTGTCGAGATAAGGCTGAAGCAGTTCGATGGCCGCTTGTGAAACTTCACCTTTTTCGACCGCATCCAATACCCGACTGATGCCGCCGGTCCACTCGCCGGTTTTCTCAGCTTCAGTGCCGCGCAGATCGTAAAGACCGATACCCGCATGGGTATCAATCACACGGAAGGCCTGATCCTTGCGCTTGAGATATTCAATGAGGCGGGAAAGGATGACGTGCTTGACGACATCAGCAAAGTTCCCGGCGTGGTAGGCGTGACGGTAATTCATGTTCGCGCTTGTTTCATGCCTCGTCGCTTTCGGCAATATCCGAGCTCAGTTAAATGTGACATAAAACTGTCATCATCCGCTCTCATCTGAGTCGAGTTTTGCATGTCTGGTAGCGTTCTGCTGATAGTCCTTTGTGGCGCGTTTCTCCACGCAAGCTGGAATGCTATCGTAAAGGGAAGTGGTGACAAGTTTTTTGCTGCAGCCAGCGTGACTGGAGCGGCGGGACTGGTCGCTGTATTTTTCCTGCCATTTTTACCGCTGCCACATCCGTCGAGCTGGATATTTATTGGGCTCTCGACCATCACTCAGGTCTTCTACATGTCGCTGGTGGCAGCCGCTTATAAATCGGGCGACATGAGCGAAGCTTATCCGATCATGCGTGGCACGCCACCTTTGCTCGTGGCGCTTGTCAGCGCACCGCTGATTGGCGAAGTGATGAGCTGGCGTAGCTGGATTGGCGTGATCCTTATATGCTCCGGTGTTTTGGCTATGGCGCTTGAAGCGCGGCGTCGTAATGGCGGCGCTTCCAGCAAAACCGCGCTGCTAGCTTTGGCTAATGCGGGCTTTATCGCGGCCTATACGATCATCGATGGCGTAGGGGTGCGCGCATCAGGTCACACCTTATCTTATACGTTGTGGCTATTTTTGATAAACGCCTTTCCGCTTGCTGGCTGGGCACTCTATCGTGAGCCGGATCGCTTTCTGCACTATGTTCGTAATCGTTGGCGTCCGTCACTTGTAGGCGGTTTGGGAACATTGGGTTCATACGGCCTTGCCCTATGGGCGATGACGATGGCACCGATTGCAGTGGTTGCGGCTCTTCGAGAGACAGCGATCCTGTTTGGTGTGCTGATTTCTGCGTTCATTCTCAAAGAGAAAGTGGGACTGCCGCGTTTTCTGGCAGCAGGCTTTATTGTGCTTGGTGCGATCACGTTGCGGCTGGCTTAAAAATATATTTCGTCGCAGGCTTCTTAATTCGTGAGAAATTCGTTTCTGCGGAAGATGGGTTGCGCTAAAAAAGCACTATGAACCAGTTGTCCCCCAAAGCGAATATCAAAATCGGACATTCTGCCTGTCCGCATGATTGCCCGTCCACTTGCGCGCTTGATATCGAGCTGCTGGACGAGCGCACCATTGGCCGGGTGCGCGGCGCAAAGGATAATAGCTACACCGCAGGTGTGATTTGCGCCAAGGTGGCACGTTATGCCGAGCGCGTTCATCACCCTGATCGCTTGAAGCATCCGCTCATTCGCGCGGGTCGAAAGGGTGATGGTGAGTGGAAACAGGCATCCTGGGATGCAGCTCTCGATCTGATTGCCGAGCGTTTCATCAAGGCTGAAGAGACTTACGGCAGTGAAAGTGTCTGGCCTTATTACTACGCGGGAACAATGGGGCTGGTGCAGCGCGATTCCATCAACCGACTGCGTTTTGCCAAGCGTTATTCGAACCAGTTCGACAGTTTCTGCACAAATATGGCCTGGACGGGCTATTTTGCCGGAACGGGAAGTCTGACGGGGCCAGATCCGCGTGAGATGGCAAAAGCCGATGTGGTCGTCATCTGGGGCACCAATGCGGCCGCCACTCAGGTCAATGTTATGACCCACGCTGTGCGGGCCCGCAAAGACCGTGGCGCCAAGATCGTTGTCATTGATATTTACGCCAATGCCACTGTACGGCAGGCAGATATGGGTATTGTGCTCAAGCCCGGCACTGATGGCGCCTTTGCCTGCGCTGTCATGCATGTGCTGTTCCGCGATGGCCTTGCCGATTGGGATTATCTCAACTGTTACACTGATGATCCAAAGGGGCTGGAGGCACATCTTGGTTCCCGCACGCCTGAATGGGCGGCTGAAATCACCGGCCTCAATGTTGAAGAAATTGAGGCTTTCGCGCATCTGGTGGGCCAAACCAAGCGGACCTATTTCCGTCTTGGCTATGGCTTTACCCGGCAGCGCAATGGTGCGGTGAATATGCATGCCGCAGCGTCAATTGCCTGTGTGACTGGTGCATTCTTATATGAGGGCGGTGGCGCATTTCATTCCAACTCCGGCATCTTCAAGATGGACAAGCGCGAGATCGAAGGAAGCGCGATGCAGGACAAAACTCTGCGCTTTCTTGATCAATCGAAAATCGGGCGCATTCTCACAGGTGACAGTGAAGCGCTTTATGGCGGGCCTCCTGTTACTGCAATGCTGATCCAGAACACCAATCCGATGAATGTGACGCCGGAACAGCGTCTGGTACGGAAGGGCTTTGCACGTGAAGACCTTTTTGTGGCGGTACATGAGCAATTCATGACCGATACGGCCAAGATGGCCGATGTGGTTCTGCCTGCGACGACGTTCCTGGAGCATGACGATATTTATCGCGGCGGCGGTCAGCAGCATGTCGTGCTCGGCCCCAAGCTGATTGAGCCTCTTGCAGAGGCACGGCCGAACATCTTCGTCATTAACGAGCTGGCCAAACGCTTAGGCATCGCCCATTTGCCCGGCTTTGACGTCGATGAGCGCACGCTGATCGACAATATGAATGCTAACAGCGATCTTCCGCATTTCGATGAGCTGAAGGAAAAACGCTTTGTCGATTTGCAGCCTCCGTTTGAGGAAGCGCATTATATCAATGGCTTTAAGTGGCCGGATGGCAAATTCCGTTTCCGTCCTGACTGGACCGGAAGCCCGTCACCGAACAAACCGCCAGAAGTCATGGGTTTGCAGGGACCGCATCAATCGATGCCAGAGTTTCCAGACTATTGGAATGTGATTGAGGCTGTGGATGCAGAGCATCCATTCCGCCTTGCAACATCGCCTGCCCATAATTTTCTGAATTCGACTTTTGCCGAAACGCCCACATCGCTTGCCAAGGAAATCAGACCAGAGCTTCTCATTCATCCGGATGACGCGGCTGATCTCGATATTTCTGATGGTGAGCGGATCGAAATTGGCAATCATCGCGGAGAAGTCGTGCTTCATGCCGTATTGCGTACCGGTCAAAAACGCGGCGTTGTGGTGTCTGAAGGCATTTTTCCGAATGCCACATTTGAGCGCGGCGAGGGGATCAATACGCTTATTGGGGCCGAGCCTGCCGCCCCTTATGGTGGTTTAGCGGTCCACGATACAAAGATCTGGATTAGAAAATTGGCTTAAAACAAAGCCCGCGCCCAACATATGTTGGGCGCGGGCTTTCTGAATTATCGGGTCGGATTAACCTGCGTAGTTCAGCTTGAGCTTGGAAAGTCCAACAGCTGCGTTGAGACCTTTCTGGCCCTGAAGCGAGATAGGCTGCAGGGAGATTGTCTTCCACGAACCACCAGTCAGAATGTTGGTGCCAGCGCCGATACCGATCGAAGCATTTGCCGAAGCGCCGACATAACGGCCCTTCAAAGCGCCTTCGGGGCGAACGGTTGGCGCCCAAACGGCCCATGCAATGGTGCCGCCATTGATGAAGCCTATATCAACGCCGATTTTGGTGATGTTGCCGGTGTAATGTTCAACCGGGCCGCGACCGTGCACAGGCCGGAAAACGCAATCCACGTCCTGCTGGCTGCCGATGATGACACCGATAGCAGGGGAAATATCGCAGGAAAGGGTGCCAACTTCCGAACGTGGCTGAGTGCGACCTGAGCCGGGAGGCGCTACGAAGTCAGCTGCGAGGGCAGGAGCGGTGATCGCGATGCCCGAAATGACGGCCATAGCCGACAGGAAGGAAGTCGAGAAACGGAGAGACATGATGTTGTCCTCTAATAAATACAAAACAGAAAGAGACGCCCATGCGACTCTCAAGGGTTGCCGAAGCAAATCCCCTTACGCAGTGGAATTAGGGCATTTTCACGGGAATTAAAGTTTTGTTAACGAAAAAATTGGGGTGTGATGAATTTGTCGCGCCTAATCTCCTGTTTGGGCGACAAATGCGCTTTGACAGGAGCTTCTGCCGTGGGATCAGAAGCTGAGTACCATTGCATCCTGCGATAGAGCGGTTTCCACGTTGCCACTGGCAAATTTCTTGAGCGCAACCGCGTAGATCATGTGTTCGGCTGTCAGGACGCGTGCCGCGACGCTGTCTTCAGTGTCGCCGTCAACAATTGGAACCGCAGCTTGTGCCAGAATCGGGCCTTCATCCATGCCTTCCGTCACCAGATGCACGGTGCAGCCTGCCAGTTTCATGCCTGCATCGAGCGCACGCTGATGCGTGTGCAGGCCGGGAAAAAGCGGTAGCAAGGAAGGGTGGATATTGAGGATGCGCCCCTCATAAGGCTTAATGAATTTGCCCGACAGAAGCCGCATATAGCCTGCAAGACAAACGATATCCGGGTTCAGCGCCGCAAGCGCATCAAGGATTGCATCTTCATGTGCATCCTTGGAAGTATAGTCCTTGCGGGTGAAAACCTGCGTAGCGATACCGGCGGCTTGTGCTTTGGTAAGGCCGCCCGCATCTGCTTTATCGGAAATGACTGAAACAATTTCAGCCGGAAAATCGGGTGTTTGAGCAGCCCGGATCAGCGCCTCCATATTGGAGCCGCCGCCCGAGATGAAAATAACGACCCGCTTGCGGCTCATAATGCCAGCGTACCCTGATAGACGACGCCTTCGCCCTCGCGCCTGACCATGCGGCCGAGCGTAATGACATTTTCGCCTTCAGCAGCCAGCGCAGCAACCACTTCATCAACCTTGTCAGGCGTGACAACGGCAATCATACCGACGCCGCAGTTGAAAGTGCGCAGCATTTCGAGTGGCTCAACACCACCGGTTTTTGCAAGCCATGAGAATACTGCAGGCACTTTGATTGCATTCAGGTCGATTTCTGCAGCAAGACCTTCCGGCAGGACACGCGGAATATTATCCGGGAAGCCACCGCCAGTGATATGTGCGAGTGCCTTTATGCCATCCGAAGCACGGATTGCAGCCAGTAAGGGCTTCACATAGATGCGGGTTGGCGTCAGCAGCGCCTCGCCAAGCGTTGCACCGGGCTGGAATGGTGCATCTGATTTCCAGCCAAGACCGGACATTTCAACGATGCGGCGCACCAGTGAAAAGCCGTTTGAATGAACGCCCGAAGAGGAAAGACCCAGAATGACGTCGCCTTCGGATATATCGCCGCGTGGCAGCAAACGATCCCGTTCAGCAGCACCGACTGCAAATCCGGCCAGATCGTAGTCACCATCGCGATACATGCCCGGCATTTCAGCCGTTTCGCCGCCGATAAGGGCACATCCAGCCTGAAGGCAGCCTTCCGCAATGCCGGAAACGATAGCCACACCCTGATCGGGCGACAGCTTGCCGGTTGCGAAATAGTCGAGGAAGAAAAGTGGCTCTGCACCCTGAACGACAAGATCGTTCACGCACATCGCGACGAGGTCAATGCCGACCGTGTCGTGCTTGTCAGCGTCGATTGCGATTTTGAGCTTGGTGCCAACGCCGTCATTGGCTGCAACAAGAACAGGATCGGTAAAGCCTGCGGCCTTGAGATCGAACAATCCGCCGAAGCCACCAATTTCGCCATCAGCACCCGGACGGCGCGTGGAGCGAACAAGCGGTTTGATCTTGTCGACCATCAGGTTGCCTGCATCGATATCGACACCAGCTTCCGCGTAAGTCAGTCCATTTTTCCTGGCGGGGGTATTTTCCGTGGTCATCACCTGCTCCTGAAACTGGCCTGAAACGGGGCTGTGCCCCTAGTGGGGAATATTTAAGGGCGCAATGACATGAGATTGCTGAACCTGCAAGGCCGGGAGGCTGGAAAAGCGCAAAACAGCGCAGGAATCTGCCGAAATTTCTGATGGTGTGCATTTGGTGTAACCTGTCGGACGCCATGAGTGCGTCTCATGCATAAACATTGCAATCTTTTTACTGTGGCCTAACTATCCTTATCGGTCTGCGCTTACGAGAATAGTAACGTCAGTTTGTTATAGTGCTGTCTTAACGGCCTATCTTTGCAGAGAATGGATCAACATGGTCAAGAAACCAGCGCCAGTGCGTGGCAGCACGAGCAAGACGATACAACAATCAGAAGCCGTGGCACGCGATGGCGATATTCACGTCAATGTGGAAGTCGGCGGCTTTACCGGATCAAGCGTTCGTCGTCAGGCCATGTTCTGGACCTGCACGGTTGCGGTATTCCTGTTGTTTCTCGTGGTGTTCAGCCCGGTCCTGCTGCCATTCGTAGCGGGCATGGCGCTGGCTTACTTTCTTGATCCAGTGGCAGACAGGCTGGAGCGACTGGGGTTGTCGCGTTTGGCCGCAACCATTGTGATTCTGCTTATCTTCCTGATGATCCTGGTCGTCGGATTGATGATCATAATCCCAATTCTTGCGACGCAGCTTGCGGAATTTATTTCAAAGCTGCCTGACTATATCTCTCAGTTGCAAGCACTTATGGCAAATGAGAACTCGCAATGGCTGAAACGCTATATCGGTATCGATAGCTCTGTCATTCAGGAAAACCTCAGCATGCTGCTGCAACAGGGTGCTGGTTTCCTGTCCACATTGCTGCAGTCCCTGTGGAATTCGGGGAAATCTCTCATTGATATTGCAGGTCTTTTCATCGTTACGCCGGTGGTTGCGTTCTACATGCTGCTCGACTGGGATCGCATGGTCGATCGCATTGATTCATGGGTGCCGCGCAGGCAGCTTTACACCGTCCGCGGCATTGCGCGTGACATGGACGCGGCAGTGGCTGGCTTCGTGCGTGGACAGGGTACTTTGTGCCTCATTCTCGGCACCTATTATGCTATCGGCCTGACCCTGACAGGGCTTAATTTTGGCCTGCTTATCGGCTTTTTTGCGGGGCTTATCAGCTTCATTCCCTATATCGGCTCCTTCGTTGGACTAACGCTTGCAATCGGCGTTGCGCTGGTCCAGTTCTGGCCTGATTGGATCATGATTGTTGCGGTTGCAGCCGTGTTTTTCTTAGGCCAGTTTGTCGAGGGAAACATCCTCCAACCAAAGCTGGTCGGCTCGTCCGTCGGGTTGCATCCGGTGTGGCTGATGTTCGCTCTGTTCGCCTTCGGTTCCCTGTTTGGCTTCACTGGAATGCTGGTTGCAGTGCCCGCTGCTGCTGCGGTCGGGGTGCTTGTGCGGTTTGCACTGAATCGCTATCTCCATTCTCCGATGTACGACCCGGTCTATAAGAGCCCTCATTCCGATGCCGGGCCGCTGATCGAGGCTGGCGAGAATGCAGGCAAAGAGAAATGAAATTGACACATAACCGGGCGAGATTCTCAGGAGAAAGCGATGAGTGACGCACCGCGTCAGATTCCGCTCGCTCTTGAGCATCAGCCTGGCTATCACCGCGAAGACATTATGGTCACGGGGTCAAACCGTGCTGCGGTGGATCTTATTGATCGCTGGCCGAACTGGGTCGCGCCGGTGGTGATCCTTGCTGGGCCGACGGGTGCGGGCAAGACGCATCTGGCTGAAGTCTGGCGCGCGGCCACAGGCGCACTGCTGGCTGATCCCAAAGCCATCAGCAGTGAGGCGGTAACGGGTGCCGCTGAATACCCGGTTCTGATCGATAATATCGGTGGCGCTCCTTTTGACGAGACGGGTTTGTTCCATCTCATTAACAGTGTCAGGCAAAATGCGGCTCTTGGACCAGGGCCTTCACTGCTGATGACATCACGCCTTTTGCCTGCAAACTGGAACGTAAAGCTTCCAGATCTCGCATCGCGCCTTAAGGCGGCGACGGTTGTGGAGATCGCAGAACCTGACGATATGCTGCTCGGCGGTGTCATTCACAAACTTTTTGCCGACCGGCAGATCAGCGTTGAGCCACATGTGGTCAGCTATCTGGTGAGCCGTATCGAACGCTCGCTTTTGTCTGCAATTCAAATTGTGGATCGTCTTGATCGCGCAGCTTTGGAGCAGAAAACCCGTATCACCCGTACGCTGGCCGCACAGGTGTTGTCAGAAGCCGGTCACGGTGAGGGATGAAGACAGCCGTTACCGGAGCCAGTGGGTTTATTGGAAGCGCTGTCTTGCGCTGTCTTGCAAGCGAGGGTTATGAGACCCTTGCCCTTTCGCGCAACGAGTTGTCAGCAGCTGATTTTTCCGATGTGGAAACGGTTATTCATTGCGCGGCCCTCGCCCATCGAACAGGAGCTGAACGCCCGCAGGCGGATGAGTTTGATGCGGTCAATCATCGCCTGACGGTTACGCTTGCTGAAAAGGCGAAACAGGCAGGCGTGCGACGCTTCATCTTTGTTTCCACGATTTACACGATTGCCGGTAATTCATCGCCGCTTATGCCGGATATGCCGTTTGCGCCGCGTGATGATTATGGCCGCGCCAAAGCCAAGGCCGAAGCAGCTTTGCTCGCCATGACTGGCATTGAAGTGGTGATCGCTCGGCCCGTCCTTGTCTATGGACCAGAAGCCCGTGCCAATCTGCGGGCTTTGATGAAGCTTTGTGACACTGGTCTGCCACTACCATTTGGGTCAGCCAACAATCACAGAAGCTTTGTTTCGCTGGAAAATGCGGCGCGTGCCTTGGTGTTTCTGGCAAAGGCTCCGTCGGACAAAGTCGCAGGGCAAATCTTTCATCTGGCGGAGCCTGAACCGCGTTCAACGCGCGAACTTGTATCAAAGGCGCGCGCAGCTATAGGCCGACCGTTGCGGCTGATGCCGGTTCCTGCCGTCTGCATGAGGATACTGCTGACGCTGGTGGGTAAGAAGACACTTTATGAGCAGCTGTACGGCGACATGATCGCCGACACATCGTCAATGCTTACAATTGGGTTCGATTATCTGCCTGGTGATCCGCAGATCGTAGCCATGGCAAAATCTACACAGGAAAATTAGTTCTTCTGTCCAACAGACATTGGAGGCTGAATGCGTGCCTTCTGGGTCAACGGAGCTGCAGGGGCCGCTGCTGGCGGCTTTTTGGCAATCGATCCAGTGGTAATGATCTGTGCAGTGTCGGGCTTATTACGACCGCCCCGCAACTGATCTTCATGCACCCAGCCGATCATATTGGTTGAAGGTACGACAACGCGATGCCATTTGCCTGTCTTGCCGTAAGAGCGCATTTCACGGCCCTTTTCGACCGTACCGATAGCAGGTGATTTATCCCATGCATTCTTGTGAATGGTGAGTTTTGCCTTCGCATAGATGACGGAAGGGGAATGCGCAGGTGTATTGGTACCACGTGGCGGCATCGGTAAAGCACGGGCGGATGCAGGACTTGCAGGTGGCGGTGTAATCTTCTGCGTTGGCATGAGCGGCTTGGACGCCTGAACAGCGGCTTGCTGCACAGGTTTAGGCTGTGTAGGCGCAACAAGAGCAGCCGGACGAGGGACGGGACCTACAGCTCCCGCATAATCGTTGGACTGGGTTTTCTTCTCGATTACAGCCTTCTCGACATGCTGTTTGTTTTCCACCTTAGCAGGAGCTGAAGAAGTGACCTGCGGCGCGGCGCGCTGGAACAAGGCAGTCAATGCTGCCTGCGGGCTCTTATGTTGGGCTGTTGCCCACAGACTGAACGCACCCAGACCTAAAATCGCGCCAAGCGCCAATATTGGTGTGGATGAACCTGAACCACTCTTACGCCCGGTGGAACGCCCGCCAGAGCGTCCAGTCGTTCGTTTTGTCGAGCGGGAACTCTGCTTCCTTGGTGCCATTGTCATTTGTCCCCTGTCCGAATCGCGACAGGAAGACACTAACGGGTCTTCCTTCGCATTTCGTTACCGGGGAATTTATCAGACGGAACGGGTGAGGCCGCCATCCACGCGCAGGTTCTGGCCGGTAATGTAGGCAGCACCTTCTGATGCAAGGAATGCAACGGTCGCAGCAATTTCTTCGCTTTTGCCATAACGCTGCAAAGGTACGCTGTCGCGGCGTTCTTCAGTGGCTGGCAGGCTGTCGATCCAGCCAGGCAAGACATTGTTCATACGAATGTTGTCGGGTGCATAAGTGTCCGCAAATACCTTGGTGAAAGAAGCAAGGCCTGCACGGAACACTGCCGAAGTCGGGAACATAGCGCTCGGCTCGAAAGCCCATGCGGTAGAGATATTGATAATCGTGCCGGATTTCTGCTTTTGCATAAATGGCACAACAAGTCGGCTCGGACGAACCACATTCAAGAAATAGGTATCGAGGCCTTTGTGCCAGTCTTCATCGGTAATATCGAGAATCGGAGCACGAGGGCCATGGCCGGCACTGTTGATGAGCGTATCGATACGACCCCATTTTTCTACAGTGAGATCGACCAGCTTCTTAAGGTCGTCAACGGACTGGTTTGAGCCCGTAACGCCGATACCGCCCAATTCCTTGGCCAGTGCTTCGCCTTTGCCAGACGATGAGAGAATTGCGACAGCAAAGCCGTCCTGTGCAAGCTTGCGTGCGGATGAAGCTCCCATGCCACTGCCGCCTGCTGTAATGATTGCTACTTTTTGTGCCGACATTTCCTGATCCCAAGGTGATGAAATTATTCTGATGCGCTGAAAGTAGCGGATGGGTTTGAAATCCCAAATGAATTTTCTTGATTCTAAGATTTCATGGTATTGTTAGACAATAAAAAACGCCGCTTGCGCGGCGTTTAATCAAAGTAGTCGGAATGGACTATTCCTGGCCGGATGACTTGTTGCCCGAAAAGGTCTCACCAGCAGCAGGCTCACTGCTTTTCTGGCTGGACTCTTTTTGCTGAACTGCATCACGGAATGCCGCCCATTCATTTTCGTGGCGACGGTACAGTGCATCTGAAGTCTGGATATCCATTTCTATCCTCCGTTGTCGTGGCAACGCAAATAACATGGACAGAACAGAATCGTTGCATCACAAACGGTAAGCGCTTGAAATCTTAATCGGTTTATATGTTTATAACCTTTTGCAAGCGCCTACCTATTGGTGTGTTCGGGTGAGGTTATCACCCTAAAGGATTAGTTTTCCTGAATGGAAACGCCGCCTTCACCGATCTTCATTTCAATGCCGGAAGGCTTGGTTTCTTCCTGATAGGTATAGATAGCGAAACCAGCCACTACGACGATAAGAGCACCGATAACCAGATAAAGTCCGTTGCGATTCACTCTGAAACTCCTGAAATTTGATGATGTAGAGGAAACGTTTAAACCCTTCATTGGTTCCTGACCTTTCTGAAAAGCTCGAAAACGCAAATAAGCGTAAGGGTGTGAATAAAATTCGGAAAAGCTACTTTTATGGCTTGCTTTATAATCAGCGATTATCTAGGGAAGGGTCGCTTACAAAGCACGGAGCGTAGCGCAGCCTGGTAGCGCATCTGGTTTGGGACCAGAGGGTCGGAGGTTCAAATCCTCTCGCTCCGACCATTCTTTCAAAAAATTTATCAAGATGAGTATGTCGCAGTTAGTTGCTGTGGCGTGCGTCTTTATCGCGTTGACATGATGTGACGTGTAAACTATTGCCTTGGTGAAATTATCGCCCCTCAGAGGGTTCAAGATCATAGATCAAGGTTCTTCAAATGGTTGCACGTATTTACCGTCCAGCTAAGACCGCAATGCAGTCTGGTAAAGCCAAAACAGAAAACTGGCTTCTGGAATATGAGCCGGAAAGCGCTCGCAAGGTTGAGCCTTTGATGGGCTACACCTCTTCTGGCGATATGAAGAGCCAGATTCGCCTGTCATTTGACAGCCGCGAAGATGCGATCGAATACGCGACGCGCAACGGTATCGCTTATCGCGTGATTGAGCCGCACGAAGCGAAGCGCCGCAAGGTTTCCTATTCGGACAACTTCCGCTTTGATCGTGAACAGCCCTGGACGCATTAACAATCTAAATTTGCTTCATAATTTCTCTTAAATCCAATGAGATTTGCGGGAATATGAAGTAACAGCTTTGCCCGGCCCAATGCTTTATGTTAAGGCCGGGTTCTGATGGTGAGGTCCCGTAGCTCAGCTGGATAGAGCACCGGCCTTCTAAGCCGTAGGTCACTGGTTCGAATCCAGTCGGGATCGCCATCACATCAATGACTTAGCTGCATTGATTTCCGAAACTTCCTATTTTCTTCGGGGTTGCTCCATCTGCCTGTGCTTTCATTGCGCTACAGCGGCTAGCAGACCCTTTCATTCTTGTCGCGTTACGGCTTCAAAGCCATAGAATATCGCCGCTGAGATCAGCAGTCAGCGGTAGGATAGTCGCGTGCAGTTCCGATATTACTCAGCCTTGTTGTGCGGGATTTTCTTCAAGAGGGCAGGCGCGTAGCGCCTACCATAATTTCATGCGTCGTTGCTGGAATCAAGAAAGACGAGTGTGTCCACCCGCGACTTTTGATTACTTCTTTGTTTTTGCGGTATCTTTGTTCGGTGTGGGGAAGCGTCCAGCTACGGAGTTGGACGATGTTTCAGCTGCAGCTGACTTGTCTTTCTTGGGTTTCCGCACTTCACGATTGCTGCGTACTTGGCCTTTTGCCATGATGGACACTTTCTTGCTTTTGAGCGGAAGGTTCCAGACCTGCACAGGTGTCTGTTCAGATCATTGTGCTCAAGAAATCGACAGTATCACCAATGTCTATAAACAGCATATCAATTCGAAAGAAACCCATTCAAAGACATGCATTACCGAATGAAAAAACGCCGCTGAGATTGCGGCGTCTTATTTGGTGTGGAAAATGTTTACTGGCCGTGAGGACCATCACCGCTACGGCTTCTTGGGAAATAGCGAGCTCCGTCGCGATGAGGTCGATTCCAGTTGCCGCGCGAACGATCCCAGTTGCGGTCACGACTCCAACGACCACGATCCCAATCGCGACCACGATAATGACGACGGTCCCAACGATCATTGCGGTCGTTGATTGCGGCACCAATGGCAACACCGGCGATCAACGGAATGCCGATAAGGGCTGCATTGCGTCCAAAATCGTCGGAATAGCCGCTACTCGATCCTTCGCGCATGGCAAGATATCGGGAGGAGGCCCAGCCAGACAATCCGCCGTAGCTGATTTGGCACCAGCCATATCCTGACGTGCAGCCCTGAACATTGACGGGCGCGCGGTTAGGAATGCTCCCTAGTGCTGCATAATTGGTTCCGGGACCAGTTCGTACGTTGAGATTAGTTGTGACGATTGCATTCGCCGCCTGCGCTGCACCTGCAGAAAAAACGCCTAATGCAAGTATTGCTGCTTTGAAAGTAAGTCTCATCGGGGTTCTCCCTGAACAACTCCATTAGTTAATAAACGATGAAGACCGGCAAGAAGTTCCCGTTGGCTTTTTTCTTGCGTTCTTTTCAGCGGCGATGACGCAGAATGACGGCGATGGCCAATCCGGCCAGACCGATAGCGATTACACCCTGCAACACGAAAACCCAGTTCATCATGGCATTTCCCTTTGGTGCTTCCGGCACCTGAAGTCAGAACAAACTAATCTGTCTGGTTCCCTACCGTATTTCAGAGGCGGGTGAAATGGATAAGTGTTGAGGCTTGTTGAGATGATTGAAAATACTGAATTCTAATTTCCCGGAATTCAGACCATTTTTCACGTAACCAGGCTGGTTTTCGTAAAAAAGCGGCCCGTTGGCCACTCCGTTTGTCCGACACTTTCTATTCTTCAGGCCCGAAATATTTGGCTTTCAATGTCGCCAATGCGTCAGTCTCTTGCAGGCTGATGATGGCGACCGAGGCAGGCTTGACGAGATCGCTATGGCGAGGAAAGGCAAAGCCGTATTTATCTGGACTAAATATATTCCCGACCATTTCGACCGGCTCATCTGCATTTTTGTGTGCGAAATATTCCAGTACCGGGCTGTCACCGACGATTGCCGAGATCTCATCATTCGTCAGAGCTGTCACAGCTTCCGGAAGATGGTCGAAGGCCACTGTCGAGATAGAGCGTGAGATCATCAACTGTTGAGCAATGCTTCCCGTCCGCACGCCAACGGTCTTGTTTTGCAGATCAGCCAGGTTGTTGATGTTGTTTGAAATATGCGCAACCGTCATGACACTGGTTACAGACGATGTCACATAGGCGACCACTGCTATACCAAAGACGAGCCAAAAGGCTTGCCAAATTCGCCCCATCCAGCCGAAGAGATTTTTGCGCGAACTCTTACCAGACGTGGCGAGAGAAACGACGTGGTAAAAGCTTTCCGCCAAACCTTCCAGCCAACGTCTTGGGAAGTTCACATCAAACCGACGATCAAAAAGCGTGAGCAGAATTGTTGCGATTAGAATGACAATTCCGATCCATGCATAAGTCGCCAGATGGCCGGCGTCTTCCAGATCGCCGATCAGATCGTCCCATCCATTGCCAGCCTGCGTATGCACCATTATGCGCAAGCCTGCGTCGAACCAGGGGTGTGTGAAATCCACGACTTCAGCGCGTTTCTCAGTGATAGTGAGGTTGGTTACGGCTGCATCAACCTCGTTTGCGGATACGGCTTTCACGAGATCGGCGTAGTTTTGATATTCAATGAATTGAGAGGTCAGTCCCAAACGTGTACCCACGTCGTTCCAAAGCTCGACCGCCATTCCACCGAATGTGTCAGCCTGCTTGTTGACGAAAGGTTCGCTGACGTAAACGCCGACCTTTACCTGGCGCAGAGATGTATCCTGTGCGCTAGAAGGGAGCGCAGACAGCGTTAGCAAAAAGAGAACAAGAATACTCTGCACCAGGCGGGCAGCCAGATTTTTAGTCATATTCTGAGATAACACTGTCACAAGCCGAATTTTTATTGCCGATAACAGGGCAGTATAGATATTTCATCAGCTGATGGAAGCATAAGTATAGTTTTCTTAGGTTTATCCTTTAATATTTATATATAAGATACATTGAATATAAAAATATCTATCAGAATAAGCGCATTCCAGGCATCAGATATCGAATCTCCGAGAGGATGCGGGCCAGATGAAAAAGCGAAACGTCGATCTGATGCACTCAGATCGACGTTTCAATAGTGGCTTTTGCGGGCACTCTAAAGCGCACACTATCTATATAGTTAAATGCGTTGCGCCTCTGTAATTCAGATTGCAGCAAAGCCCCTTTCAAGATCTGCAATCAGATCGGGAACATCTTCGAGGCCAATTTGCAGGCGAATGACTGGACCCGGATAATCGCCCTTTGCAACCGTGCGATCTTTCAGTCCGACTTCATTTGCAAGGCTTTCATATCCGCCCCACGAATAGCCAAGTCCGAAAATCGTAAGTGCATTCAGAAATGCGTGTGCTTCTTCCCGTGCACCGCTCCTGAGCACAAAGGCAAACACACCAGACGAACCTTTGAAATCGCGCTTCCATAATTCGTGGCCGGGATGACTTTCGAGCGCCGGATGCAGAACGCGATCAACGGCTGGATGGCTTTCCAGCCAATGTGCAACCTCCAGCGCACTCTTGCGATGATGCTCCAGTCGGACGCCCATTGTGCGCAGACCGCGCAGGATCTGATAAGCGTCATCGGGTGCAGCGCACAGACCAAGCGTACCGTGTGTTTCCAGCAGCTGCGGCCAGCATTTTTCATTGGCCGAAATGGTCCCGAACAGAATATCGGCATGGCCGGACGGATACTTTGTGGACGCGTGGATGCTGATATCGACGCCGAAATCGAGTGGTTTGAAGTAAAGCGGTGTTGCCCAGGTATTATCCATCATAACGATAGCGTCACCCTTGTGGGCAGCTTCGACGATAGCCGGAATGTCCTGCACTTCGAAAGTGTTTGAGGCAGGCGATTCTGTGAATACGACCCTGGTATTGGGGCGAATAAGTTTTGCGATGCCTGCACCGATTTCCGGATCATAATACTCAACCTCGATACCCATACGCTTCAGGATCGTATCAGCGAAATGACGGGTCGGATTGTAGATCGAGTCGACAAACAGAACGTGGTTGCCGGGCGACAGGAAAGCCAGCAGGGGAATTGTGACCGCAGCCAGACCCGACGGAACGCAGACAGTACCAGCAGAACCTTCAAGCGCATCGATGGCCTTGCATAAGGCTTCGCTGGTTGGTGTCCCGCGGGTGCCATATGTGTATTTCTGATTGCCTGTTGCCATGGTTTGAGCGTCAGGAAACAGGACCGTGGAAGCACGCACGACCGGCGGATTAACGAAGCCGTGATAGTCACGAGGCTTATATCCGTCATGGGCCAAGCGTGTGTTTATGCCCAGCTTTTCTGTCTTATCCTGCTTGTTAGTCACGAAATTGCCTCCAGGCCGTGTTGCATGCTGATCCACCGATTCTCCGTTGGAGAGTTTTTGCAAATTTGTTTCCGTCGGAAACGGTTTTGCAACGGAAAGGGTTTGTGTCCGCTCACGGTGGATACTCCGATTATTGGATAAAGCGCACATGGGGCGGATGCAACATGGAGCTTTGTAACAGTGATAATGTAAATCAGAGAAAGAGTAATCCCGATATGCCCGATCTGAATGAGCGCAAGGCCACGAGCACTATTCTTTATCCGGTTCGTGCAGCATCGGAGCTGGTAAGAGCGCTTGTCAGGCCCGCTTATCCGGGTGCCCCTTCCAGTTGGACGATGGAGATGACGGCACTTGTGGTGCTTCTGCCGTTCATACTGCTGGTCTTGCATATTTGGGATGCGCAGATTGTTCGTGCCGCGATGAACAGTGATTTCATCGTCATGGAAGTGCTTCGCACAATTACGGATTTGATTCGTACGATTGTCTGGCTGGCCATAGGCATCATTGTCTGGCTGGTTACAGCCATATTGCTTTCTCCCTCTGTTCGCCTTGCTTCGCAGCAAATACTTGTCCGATTCCACAGCTGGGCAACGCTTGTACTTGTGTCGATCATTGCAGGCAGTTTTCCAACTGAGATCGGCAAGCTTGTTATAGGGCGCGCCCGCCCACTTTTGCTGGATGAATTGGGCTCTGCTTATTTTGCACCATTTCGCGGTGAGCACTCCTATGAAAGCTTTCCGTCAGGTCACTCCATGATGGCAGGTATCATGTTGGTATCTTTATGGATTTTCTTGCCGCGCTGGCGTTTTCTGACCGTGCCTGTCTGTATACTTTTCGTAATCAGCAGATTGGCAGCAGGGGCCCATTACCCGACCGATGTCGTGGCTGGGCTGACAATTGGCTTTATCGCGACATGGTGGGTAGCTCGCTTTATGGCGACGCGAAATATTATTTTTTCTATTGATGATGATCAGATGATGCCGCGCGTGTAAGATCGACAAAAACGAGGTGTTTCACACGCGATGATCCACCTCGCAATGATCATAAACTATTGTATTAATTAGTTTATTGGGATGGTGTGCTTTTTAAGCAGAGGCTATTTCATAGGCAGAACCATTTTACCCGAAAATTGGGAAATCATGTAAATTTCCATATGAAACTCGACATTTTTTTGAATGAACAGGCTTTTCTCCGAACGTTAATAGCTTGACCAAATCTAAAATATCGCCTTCGATAGAGCGGTGAAGGCGACAGGTGTCCTACGTCCATAAAATCAATGAGGGTCGATAACGACTCCGGGCGAGAGATAGCTTGCGTAAAGCAGGGGTTGGGGGAGGTCTTACGACTGGTTCTTCAGCTGATTGCTAAAAATAAAGCAACAGAGACGATTGAGCCGCTCGGTTCAACGATCTCCAGGGAACATAAAAGGTTGCAGGCCAGATGAAAAAAACTGTTTTGACAGGGGTATTGGGTGCAGCGGCGTTGTTTGGCGCGGCTTCGGGAGCATCGGCAGATACGCTTTCTGATGTGAAGGCTAAGGGGTTCCTGCAGTGTGGCGTCAACACAGGCTTGCTCGGTTTCGCATCGCCGGATGACAAGGGCGAATGGTCGGGCTTCGATGTCGATTATTGCCGCGCAGTTGCCGCAGCCATTTTTGGCGACCCAACCAAAGTAAAATTTACACCATTGAACGCGAAAGAGCGATTTACCGCGCTGCAGTCCGGCGAAGTGGACGTTCTGATCCGCAATACTACTTGGACGATCAGCCGCGACACGTCGCTTGGTCTCGATTTCCCTGGCGTCAATTATTATGACGGTCAGGGCTTCATGATCAATTCCAAGAAACTTTCGGGCATCAATTCCACGCTTCAGCTTTCTGGCGCGTCCATCTGCGTTCAGGCAGGTACGACCACCGAGTTGAACATGGCCGACTATTTCCGTGCCAACAAGATGGACTACAATCCGGTCGTCTTTGAAAAGCTCGAAGAAGCCAACGCTGCTTATGATTCTGGCCGTTGCGATGCCTACACGACTGACCAGTCCGGCCTTTACTCGACCCGCCTGACGCTGGCCAATCCAGACGATCACGTTGTTCTGCCGGAAATCATCTCCAAAGAGCCGCTTGGACCAGCCGTTCGTCAGGGTGATTCCAAATGGGCAGACGTTATTCGCTGGACACACTATGCGTTGCTGAATGCTGAAGAGTTCGGCATCACGAAGGCAAACGTCGAGGAGATGAAAAACTCCGACAACCCTGAAATCAAGCGTTTGCTTGGTTCTGAAGCTGATACCAAGATTGGAACGGACCTCGGTCTCAATAATGATTGGGTCGTGAATATCATCAAGGGTGTAGGCAATTACGGCGAACTGTTTGAGCGTAATCTCGGTACAGGCAGCCCGCTCAAGATTGCTCGCGGCCTGAATGCTCAGTGGACCAAGGGTGGCGTACAGTATGGTATGCCGATCCGCTAAGGATTGTGCTCTTGTTGGATGATGTCAGGCGGGGGCAGTTATGCGCCCGCCGGATTTGTCGGCTCTGCAATACTGCGCAGAGCAGAAAATTCACACATCCTTTTGAGCAACCAGACCACAGTTCAGGTCTGGCGCATCGCACGAAGAAATTTAATCCGCGCCTCGCATGTAATGTGCAGGCCGCACGGCTCGGCATTTAAACGTAACTGCTTTGAACTGATTATCCCGGTGGGGGTCGGGAGCTACAGCTATTTTCAAAGCTGATGCGAAGGCCGAAAGAAAACAGGGAACATATGGCTTCCTATTCTGCAACTGAACAAAGCCGCAGCGGCGGTGGAACGTCTCTCCTGTATGATCCGCGCGTGCGCGGCATCTTTTATCAGGTTCTGGTGTTCGCCGCGGTTGTGGCTTTGATTTATTGGATCGTGGGCAACACGGTCGCCAATCTTCAACGTGCCAACATCGCGTCCGGCTTCGGCTTTCTGAGCGGACGTGCCGGCTTCGATATCAGCCAGACACTGATCCCTTATTCAAGTGATTCAACCTATGGTCGGGCAGTTCTCGTTGGTCTGATCAATACGCTTTACGTCGCGGCGCTCGGTGTGGTTCTGGCATCGGTGATCGGGTTTCTGGTCGGTATTGGGCGACTTTCGCGCAACTGGCTGATCCGCAAGATCTGCATGGTCTACGTGGAAGTGTTCCGTAATATTCCGCCGCTGCTTGTTATTTTCTTCTGGTATTTCGGCGTTCTCTCCGTCTTGCCACAAGCACGCGAAAGCCTTTCGTTACCGTTTGGAACTTACCTGAACAATCGCGGCTTCTTCCTGCCTGCGCCTGTGTGGGGCGAGGGGGCATGGTTATTGCCAGTGGCTCTGCTGATCGGCATCGTGGCTTCGTTTTTCGTTGCTCGCTGGGCGAAGCGCCGTCAAATGGCAACCGGTCAGGCTTTTCATACCATTCGTGTATGTGCAGCACTGATTATTGGCTTACCTATCCTCGCACTGATCGTGACAGGTTTTCCGCTTACCTTTGATTTGCCAAAACTCGGAACATTCAATCTGACGGGCGGCGCGCAGATCAAGCCTGAATTCCTTGCTCTGCTGCTGGCCTTGTCGTTCTATACGGCATCGTTCATTGCAGAAACTGTGCGTGCAGGCGTTCTCGGTGTGAATAAAGGGCAGACAGAAGCTGCCTATGCAGTTGGCCTCAGGTCGGGACAGACGATGCGCCTCATCATCGTGCCACAGGCACTGCGCATTATCATTCCGCCACTGTCGAGCCAGTATCTCAATCTTATCAAGAATTCCTCGCTCGCTATTGCAATCGGTTATCCGGATCTTGTGGCTGTTGGCGGCACGATCCTGAACCAGACCGGTCAGGCTGTGGAAGTCGTTGCAATCTGGATGGTTATCTATCTCGGTATCAGCCTGGTTACTTCCGGCCTCATGAACTGGTTCAATGCCAAGATGGCACTGGTGGAGAGATGACAATGGAAAATGCAGATCTCCAATATGTTCGCACGCAAATGGTCGAGGGCGAGTCACCGCCCCGTTCCGTTCAGGGCTTATCGCACTGGCTGCGCGTCAATCTTTTCGCAACGCCAGTTGATGCCGCTCTGACCCTCTTTGGTCTCGCGATTGTGGCGTGGTTTCTTCCGTCAATGCTCCAGTGGCTGTTCATCAATGCGGCCTGGACTGGGACTGATCGCACAGCATGTCTCACGATCGCGCAGGGTGGTGTGCAGCCGGAAGGCTGGTCAGGTGCCTGCTGGGCCTTCGTAAACGCAAAGTACCAGCAATTCATCTATGGACGTTATCCGCTTGATGAGCGTTGGCGCGTTAATCTGACGGCAGCACTATTCGTGATTCTGCTGGTGCCGCTGATGATCCCAAAGGTGCCACATAAGACAATCAACGCGATTCTGTTCTTCCTGGTCTTTCCGGTCGTTGCATTCTTTCTGCTGGTTGGTGGTTCGTTTGGCTTGCGTTATGTGGAAACCTCGCTTTGGGGTGGCCTTCTCGTTACGCTGGTCCTGTCGTTTGTCGGCATCACCGTATCGCTGCCACTTGGTATCGTGCTCGCGCTCGGACGGCGCTCAAAGCTGCCGGTCATCAAAACGCTTTCCATCATTTTTATTGAAATGGTGCGCGGTGTTCCGCTCGTGACGGTTTTGTTCATGGCAAGCGTGATGCTGCCATTGTTCCTGCCGCCTGGCGTGACTTTTGACAAGTTGATGCGTGCATTGATCGGTGTGGCGCTCTTCGCATCGGCCTATATGGCTGAAGTGGTGCGCGGTGGTCTTCAGGCCATCCCGCGTGGACAATATGAAGGTGCTGATGCTCTGGGGCTCAGCTACTGGCAGAAGACTGGCCTCATCATATTGCCACAGGCTTTGAAGATCTCGATTGCAGGCATCGTCAATACATTCATCGGCCTCTTCAAGGATACGAGCCTTGTCTACATCATCGGTCTGTTTGATCTGCTCGGTATCGTCCGTCAGAACTTCTCCGATGCTAACTGGGCTTCTCCACAGACACCTGCAACAGGATTGATCTTTGCGGGCTTTGTTTTCTGGATTTTCTGTTTCGCGATGTCGCGATACTCTATATTCATGGAACGAAGGCTCGACACGGGTCATAAACAATAAGAATCAAGGGAATATTGGAAATGAGTGCACAAAGCGCCCTCCCACAATCCGAGCTCGGTGTCGAAATCGACCGTAAAAAGCATGAAGTCTCGAAGACCGACGTGGCCATCGAACTTAAGAACATGCACAAATGGTATGGTGAGTTTCACGTTCTGCGTGACATCAACCTGAAGGTCATGCGCGGCGAACGTATTGTTGTTGCGGGTCCATCCGGTTCCGGCAAATCGACCATGATCCGTTGCATCAACCGTCTTGAAGAACACCAGAAGGGCCAGATCATCGTTGACGGTATTGAACTGACCAACGATCTCAAAAAGATCGATGAAGTGCGCCGTGAAGTCGGTATGGTGTTCCAGCACTTTAACCTCTTCCCGCATCTGACCATTCTGGAAAACTGCACGCTTGCACCGATCTGGGTGCGCAAAATGCCAAAGAAGAAGGCGGAAGAAGTCGCCATGCATTATCTGGCGCGCGTGAAAATCCCGGAACAGGCCAACAAGTATCCGGGCCAGCTTTCAGGTGGTCAGCAGCAGCGTGTGGCAATTGCCCGTGCGCTTTGTATGAACCCGAAGGTCATGCTGTTCGATGAGCCGACATCGGCGCTTGATCCGGAAATGGTCAAGGAAGTGCTGGATACGATGGTCAGCCTTGCAGAAGAAGGCATGACCATGATCTGCGTGACGCACGAAATGGGCTTTGCCCGCCAGGTTGCCAATCGCGTGATCTTCATGGATCAGGGGCAGATCGTTGAACAGAATTCGCCAGCCGAGTTTTTCGACAATCCGCAGCATGAACGCACAAAGCTGTTCCTCAGCCAGATCCTTCATTAAGCGATAGATCAGCTAAGATACGAAAACACCCGCCAGACATGATTTGGCGGGTGTTTTCTTTTGGTTGGATCGTTGCGGTTTATTCCTCGTGCGGGCCTTCGCAGAACTGAATGCGATTGCCGAACGGGTCAATAACGGCCATTACGCGACCCCATGGGGCTTTTTCAATTCCCGGGCGCATGTAGCGGTAGCCCCGTGCATTGATTTCCTTCTGAAGCTCTGCAACACCTTGCATACGCACGAAGATATTCGCGCCAGGGCTGCCATCGCCGTGATGTTCGCTCAGATGCAGCACCAGATCACCGCGCGAAACCTGCATATAAAGCGGCATGCTGTCTGCAAACCGGTGTTCCCAATCAAGCGTAAATCCCAGAAATCCGACATAAAAATCCTTCGCCTTTTCGACGTCGAAAATGCGGAAGATAGGACAGGTCTGTTCAAAATGGATTGTCATTCTGGCTGGCCTTTGCGACTAATACGTCATCTTCGGAAAATGAGGTGACTGTGGTTAAGTATCACTGGCTGGAAGATTTAGCGCCAGAACAACAACGCGAGTTTCATGCTTTTTACAGCAAAGAATGGTGGACCACCGCACGCACATTAGAGGATGTATCGCACATGCTTAAGCATTGCGATCTTACGCTGTTTTGCCGTGATACAAATGGAGCAATTATTGGCTTCGCGCGCGTGTTAAGCGACTTCACTTTCAAAGCTATGATTTTTGATGTGATTGTAGCCGAACAGTGCCGTGGCCAAGGGCTTGGACAAGCTCTCGTCGAACGCATTATCAACCACGAAAAACTGCAACGTGTGAAAAGCTTTGAGCTCTACTGTCCTGACCGGCTTGTACCCTTCTACGAGAAACTTGGCTTCGTGAAGGGCGCGTCTTCAATGCTTTTCAATCAGCGCCAGAGCATTGCTGGATTAAGTTGAATCATTAGAAATGCTCTATCTTTTTGTTTTGACGCACATCTTTTTCCGAGAACGGGTTCCTACTTTTCGGGATGTGCTCTGGATCAATCTTCGACGAAGCGGCGCAGGCGCTGCAATGCGTCATCCCATTGTGAGGAAACAGTCGCGAGGTAGGCTCGGGCATCAACGAGCGGGGTGGGGCAAAGCCGAAATCGACTTTCGCGACCCACCTTGTCGCGCTCAACCAGCCCCGCTTGTTCCAGCACCGAAAGATGCTTTGTCATCCCCTGTCTGCTTATGCTGCCGTTCTGCGAGAGCGTCACAATTGAGCGGCTTTCGCCATCGCTTAGCGTCTCGATCAGCGCCAGCCGGGTGGGATCGGCCAGCGCTGCAAAAATAGCGGAAATGTTTCCTGATTGTGTAAACGAGACTTCGGTCATTTGCGTTCGAGGTAATCCTTTATATTCCGCATTTGCTCTTCCCAGCCGCCGGTGTTCATTCGCAGTGCTATAGGCCGACGATCTGCAGGCAGGGCATCAAAACCTGTTTCGATAACAGTAAGCCTTGTGCCCGAATCCACTTCCTTAAGTTTGAACTCCACCAGTGTTTGCGGTTCTTTGGCGTAATCAAAATCAGATTCAACAGCGTAAGGATGCCATGTGAAAGCAAAATAATGTGGAGCTTTCATATCCTTGATGAAGGAAGTCCATCTGGTATCGCCGCATCCGTCAAACGTAAAGTGGCCTGTTGAGGGAGTATCAACGATAAACGGTCCGTCAATCCTGACCCTGAACCATTCGCCGAATTCTTCATAGTCAGTGAGTGCGCGCCAAACGCGATCAATGCCTGCGCGAAGGTCTACAGTTTTCTCTATCCGATCTGTTATTGATGTCGTTGTCATAGTCTATATCCTTTTTAATTAGCAACTGTATGGTTGCCAATTTACACAGCTACGACAGAAAAGCAACCGAAAGGTTGCATATTATTATTCATTGATGGACGCCTTGGCTGGGAGCGGAAACAGCGTCACGAATTTTTCTGCGAATGTCCGATCGCCTTTGAGCGTAAGTACGTTCGCAGTTTCAAGAGCGGCGAGAGGCTGCCCGCCGTAAATGGCTGCCGCCAACATCCGCGGAGAGCTTTCAAAGGCGATATCATATTGCTCGGGCGTGCCGCGCGTAATTTCCAGGTTGCTTTCTCGCAGGTGAGCTATGAAGTCTTCTCCGTCCAGTCGCAGCCCTATAATGGCTTTCAGGCCCCGTGAAAGATCGAGGTCGATCATGGTTCTGAGCGAAAGCAGAAACGAAGTGGTTGAAATTGGCAGGTTGGGATCATGGCTGGGTGAACGTGCCGCCCACCGGCCCAGAGTCTGCAGAATGGGCTCAGCCTCATGGCCCCAATCAGTCAGTTCATAGACTTGTACGGAGGCAGGTGGCGGCAGTTTTAACTTGCGCAGAATGCCGGCTTCCTCGAGTCCTTCCAGTCTTTGAGTGAGAACATTAGCGCTTATGCCAGGTAGATCCGCGCGCAAATCGCTGAACCGTTTCGGACCGAACATCAGTTCGCGAATGACCAGCAGCGCCCAACGTTCACCTATTAAATCAAGGGCATGAGCGGCGGCGCACGCATCATCATAGCTGCGTCGTGCAGTCGGTATTTCACGTTTAGTTACTTTTTCTAACTTCATGGTTGCTAATTATAACTTATATGTCATCATGTGCAAGCGAACTTATGTTCCTCGGGTCCAGCCAATGCATGGAACCCGACTTTATCGCCGAGGGGATCGGGCAGGCGGTATGAAACTGAAATGCAAAATGAGTGTTTCAAGCCCGCAAACGGAGGGCCCATTGATAGAGGCCCACTAACGGAGGAATGTTATGCCAAAGCTGATTTTCGTAAATCTGCCAGTCAAAGATGTCGCCCGCTCGACCAGCTTCTATGAAGCGGTGGGTGCAACCAAAAACCCGATGTTTTCGGATGAAACTGCATCCTGCATGGTGTTCTCTGACACGATCCACGCCATGATCCTCAGTCATGACAAGTTCAGTCAGTTCACACCAAAGAAGATTTCTGATGCCAATGCGACAAGCGAAGTGTTGATTTGCTTGTCAGCTGACAGCAAGGCTGAAGTCGATGAAACAATCGAGAAGGTCGTCAAGGCTGGCGGTCGCGCTGATCCAGCCGCGAAGCAGGATTACGGTTTCATGTATGGCCGCAGCTTTGAAGATCTCGATGGCCATATCTGGGAACTGATGTGGATGGATATGGAAGCAGCCGCCAAAGCCATGGGCTGAATCAACAGACAGGGGGGTGAGACATATGGGAGGAGAAATCCATGTCTGGTTTAACTGTCTGCCTCTGGTTTGATAACAAGGCCGAAGAGGCAGCCAATTATTATGTGTCGCTGTTCCGCGATTTGGGAAGACCAGCAACAATTGACGGCTTCATTCGCTTTGAACATGGTCATCAAACTGGTGGTACCGATGTCGTAACTGCAAATTTCACACTTGATGGGCAGGCGATGACTGCCTTGAATGGGGGGCCGCAGTTTAAGTTCAATCCGGCGACGTCCCTCATTCTGAAATGCAAGGATCAGGCAGAACTCGATGCCTTTTGGGATAGGCTGCTGGAAGGCGGCTCGCCCATGGAGTGCAGCTGGCTGATGGATAAATATGGCTTCGCCTGGCAAGTTGTGCCGGAATTTCTGCTCGATATCTTGCAGGACGGTGCACCCGATGTCAGGCAGCGTGTCGCAAATGCCATGATGAAAATGGTTAAGATCGATATTGCGACGTTGGAAGCAGCGCGCGACGCGCGTTAATTTCGCACGGCCGCAACGGCGTCATAGCCATAAAGCCAGTCCAGATCTTTCAGGAAAGTATCCGGGCTGCGCATGGCAAAGAGCATGTTGCGGCCGAGCGCAAAAACACCGGTAGCGTGATAGGCAAATCTATTGAGTTGCCCGCGTTTTGCGACTGCCGCGATCCGCTCTTTACGCACTTTGTCGAAGTGCTGAAGTGCTGTCTGTTGATCGGTCGCGTCCAGTGCTTCTGCCAGCGCTGCGGCATCTTCAATTGCCATCGCTGCACCTTGCGCCCCAAAAGGGGTAACAGCGTGTGACGCGTCTCCAAGCAGGACTGTGCGTCCATCGCACACAAACTGGGCTTCTGGCATTTCAAATAATGGCCAGTAAGTCCATTCTGGTGCCGCAGCGATTACATCGCGGACAGCCGGATGCCAGTTCTGGTAAATGAATTTGAGCTGCTCGCGGTCTCCGACCTTTGACCAGTCTTCGCCCGGATTTTCACCGCCCGTTATGGCGACGAAGTTGAAATACTCCCCACCTTTGACCGGATAAGCGATGAAATGAACCTGTTTACCGAGCCATGCCGAAACGGCTTTTTTCAGCGGCAGTGCATTGGTGAAGGATGCGGGCAGATCACGGGCGGCGATAGTGCTCCGCCAGGCAACATGTCCGCTGAAACGGGCTTTGCTTCGCGCAGCATTGGCACGCTCCGTTGACCAAACACCATCGCATCCAAGAAGGTACTGACCGCCAATGGTCTCGATTAAAGTGCCGCGGCGAACCTCGGCGCTGATCTCTTGACCAACCACTTCATGTCGAATGATTTCTGAACCGAGATTAATCGCGATGGCCGGGTTTTCAAGGCAAGCAGCAAGAAGAGCTGATTGAAGATCGGCGCGGTGGCAGACAACATAGGGGTAGTGCCAGCGCTTGAGCGCTTTGTCACCAAGTTCCATCGCGAGAAGGGGGCGTGCGCTGCGACTATCGATGAGAAACAGCGCTTCGGGCGTAACGGCTTGTGTGGCGAGCTTGTCGGCAATGCCAAGGCGCTGCAAATGCCGCATGGCATTCGGGGCCAATTGCAGGCCTGCGCCCACTTCTGAGAGTACAGCGGCTTTTTCGAAAAGCGCTACCGTCCAACCTCTTGCTGCAAGCTCAAGCGCTGCACTTAAACCTGCAACGCCCGCTCCTGCAATCAATATGCGCCCTTTGCCCAAGCTGCTCATAGTGTCAGCGGCATGGTAAATGCCGCTTTCTGTTTTCAGGCAGCTTTGTCGGCAGGGGCTTCGTAGACGCAGCCCGCTGGAACAGTTTCGTCAGCATGAAGCTGCGCATTGTAGCGATAGAGCGTCGAGCAATAGGGGCAAACGACTTCGCTTTCGTCACCCATATCGAGGAAAACGTGCGGATGATCGAAGGGCGGGTTTGCGCCAACGCACATGAATTCCTTCACGCCGATTTCAATGGCATTATGGCCAGCGTCATTCTGGAAGTGTGGGATGATGTGGTCGGACATGATACGCTCCGTGCTTGTGGATCGCGACACTCTAGTAGGATAGCCTGTTAGGACGGCCATTTTGGGAGGGTTTACCGCGAACGGCTTGTTTCTGGAAGCGTTTTCATCAATTCTGGAGACATTTCAAGCGGTTTGCTATCAAACTGTCATATGACAGCCATAGGCTTATGGTCGCGCCGGGATTTTCCGGTAAAAGCCGGGACAGGAAAAATGAACGAAAACAGCGTTATGGCACCACAGACTACCGATTTGGCCGCTAATTTGACCACTCAGGCTGCAAGTGATGTTTCAGCAAGCAAGAATGCTGGCAAAGTTCAAAGCGCTCACGAAGCTTTGAACGATGACAAGACGTCTGCGCTGATGCATAGCCCTGAACGCTTCGTCAATCGCGAGTTTTCCTGGCTTCAGTTCAATCGTCGCGTTCTGGAAGAAGCTGCAAATACAAGCCAGCCACTGCTCGAGCGCTTACGTTTTCTATCCATTTCGGCCGCCAATCTCGATGAGTTTTTCATGGTCCGCATCGCGGGTCTTGCTGCACAGGTGCGCGCTGGTGTTGCCATGCGCAGTGCAGACGGGCGTACGCCGCAAGAGCAGCTGGATTTCGTTTTGGAGGAAGTAGGTCGCCTTCAGGAAGGTCAGCAGGAGCGTCTGCGTACGCTTCGCGAGGAACTTGAAAAAGAGAGCATCGAGATTGTCCGTGCATCGGCTTTGTCCAAGCCGGAGAAGGATTGGCTGGAAAATCATTTTCTGGAGACGATTTTCCCGGTTCTGACACCGCTCTCGATTGATCCGGCGCACCCGTTTCCGTTTATTCCCAATCTCGGCTTCTCGATTGCGCTGCAACTTGCGCGCCGTCTCGATAGCCATCCGATGACAGCACTCTTACGCATTCCTGTGGCGCTGAAGCGTTTCATCCAGCTTCCGACTGAGCAGCAGAATGCATATCGCTTCATCACGATTGAAGATGCAGTCAGCCTGTTCATTGGCCGTCTTTTCCCGGGCTATGAAGTGCGTGGCGCCGGAACATTCCGCATCATTCGTGACAGCGATATTGAAGTGGAAGAAGAGGCGGAAGATCTCGTTCGTGTGTTTGAAACGGCTTTGAAGCGCCGTCGGCGCGGACAGGTTATCCGTATCGAGTTTGACTCTGAAATCCCGGAAGCGTTGCGCATTTTTGTTGCGACCGAACTCGGCGTGTCGGAAAGCCGTATCAGTGTTCTGGAAGGGCTCCTCGCGCTCAACATGATTTCAGAAATCGTGTCGATCCCACGCGATGATCTCAAATTCGTTTCCTATAACCCGCGCTTCCCGGAACGTATTCGCGAACACGGAGGCGATTGTTTTGCTGCGATTCGTGAAAAAGATATCGTCGTCCACCATCCGTACGAATCATTCGACGTTGTAGTGCAGTTTCTGCGTCAGGCGGCTGCGGACCCGGATGTGCTGGCTATCAAACAGACGCTGTATCGTACGTCGAATGACAGCCCGATCGTGCGCGCACTGGTCGATGCTGCAGAAGCAGGCAAGTCGGTAACAGCACTTGTTGAGCTGAAGGCACGCTTTGATGAAGAAGCCAATATTCGCTGGGCACGCGATCTTGAACGTGCTGGCGTGCAGGTCGTCTTCGGTTTCATCGAATTGAAAACGCATGCAAAAATGTCGCTGGTAGTACGCCGCGAAGACCAGAGACTGCGTACATATGTGCATCTGGGAACCGGCAATTATCACCCGATCACCGCACGTATCTACACCGATCTTTCGTTCTTTACGTCTGATCCCGATATTGCGCGTGATGTGGCACATATCTTCAATTTCATCACCGGCTATGCGCAGCCGGCTGAAGAGATGAAAATTGCCATTTCACCACTGACGCTTCGCACGCGAATCCTCAAGCACATCGAGGACGAAATCACCAATGCGAAGGCCGGACAGCCTGCTGCGATCTGGATGAAGATGAATTCGCTTGTCGATCCACAGATTATTGATGCGCTCTATAAGGCAAGTCAGGCAGGCGTTCACATCGATCTCGTCGTGCGTGGCATCTGCTGCTTGCGTCCGGGCGTTCCGGGTCTCTCGGAGAACATCCGCGCAAAGTCCATTGTTGGTCGTTTTCTTGAGCATAGCCGCATATTCTGCTTTGGAAACGGGCATGATCTGCCTTCCGGCAAGGCGATCGTCTATATCGGTTCAGCCGATATGATGCCTCGCAATCTCGACCGCCGCGTTGAGACTTTGGTGCCCATTACCAACGCCACTGTGCATCAGCAAATCCTGTCGCAGATCATGTTTGCCAACATAATTGATAACCAGCAAAGCTATCAGCTACTTGCGGATGGCACCTCTCGCCGGATAGAAAAAGAAGTTGGAGAAGAAGCTTTCAACGCGCAGGAATATTTCATGACAAATCCAAGCTTGTCGGGTCGCGGAAAGTCGCTGAAGTCATCTGCCCCCCGCCTGATTGCGCATCGTAAACGCGCGCAGGCGGAAAGAAACACGACTTCATGAGTCCAGCAGTCGCACAAGGCCGTTTGAAAGGCCTCAAGCCCGTCGCGGTCATCGACATTGGGTCTAACTCGATTCGTGTCGTAGTTTATGAAGGCATCGTTCGTTCGCCGACGGTGCTTTTCAACGAAAAGCTTCTCTGTGGTCTTGGCAAGGGATTGGCCAAGACCGGCAAGCTCAATGAAAAATCTGTCGATATCGCATTGCGCGCATTGAAGCGGTTTCGCGTTCTGGCTGAACAGGCCGGCGCGATTTCCATTCATGCGCTGGCAACTGCGGCTGCGCGCGAAGCCAGGAACGGTCCCGACTTCATTGCGCAGGCCGAAGCCATTCTCGGTCGGCATATTGAAGTTTTGTCCGGCAAGGAAGAAGCTTATTATTCCGCGCTGGGCATCATTTCAGGTTTCTACAAGCCACAGGGCGTTACGGGCGATCTTGGCGGTGGCAGCCTTGAGCTGGTCAGTGTCAATGATCATGAAGTCGGCGAGGGGATCACGCTCCCGCTCGGTGGCCTTCGTTTGCAGGATATGTCTAACGAGCAGCTTCCAGAGGCTGCAAAAATCACCCGTACCGAACTTGCACGCGCTACGCTTCTTGAACAGCATCAGGGAGAGGTGTTCTACGCAGTGGGTGGTACATGGCGAAATCTCGCAAAGCTGCATATGACCGCGAAGCACTATACGCTTCATGTCATGCATGGCTATGAGATGGACCCGGTGGAAGCGCAGGGTTTTCTTAAGCGTGTTGCAAAAGGCAATCTCGACACGATGCGCGGCATTGAAGCGGTATCGAAAAACCGCCGTCAGCTTCTTGCTTATGGCGCAACCGTTCTGCTTGAAACCATCCGCCGCATGAAACCGTCCAAGATCGTGTTCTCCGCGCTGGGCGTTCGTGAAGGCTATCTTTATTCGCTGTTGCCGAAGAACGAGCAGAGGCTTGATCCTCTTCTGGCATCGGCTGAAGAACTGGCAATCCTGCGTTCGCGTTCACCGCGTCATGCACGCGAGCTCGCAACATGGACGACGCTTTCTTTGCCGGTTCTGGGCTTCGACGAAACTGAAGATGAAAGCCGTTACCGGCAGGCGGCATGTCTTGTTGCTGATATAAGCTGGCGTGCACATCCTGATTATCGCGGCTCGCAGGCACTGAACATCATTGCGCACGGTTCGTTCGGCGGCATTGATCATCCGGGCCGTTCTTTCATGGCTCTGGCAAATTACTATCGCCATGAGGGTCTGGTTGAAGATGAGATCGCGCCGGAGATTTTGCAGCTTGCAACGCCGCGTCTGCGTGAGCGAGCCAGACTACTGGGCGCGCTGCTACGCGTTATCTATCTGCTTTCAGCGTCTATGCCGGGTGTGATCCCGCGCCTTTACTGGCGTGAAGAGGAAAACGGCATTGCACTGGTCGTTCCGGGTGATCTTGCCGATCTGATTTCGGATCGTCCTGAAGGGCGATTACAGCAGCTTGCGAAGCTTACCGGGAAGAACCTGCATTTTGCCGTCGGTGATAGCGCCATTGAAGCGAAAGAGCACCCCTAGTGGATTGAATTTGACGTTTGAATCCCGGCTAACACAAATGCTGTTTCAAACGTCAAATTCGAAAAATCCACTCGATTCATAAACTTGTTAGTGGTTCTTTTGATTCCGACATTTGCCCAATGCCTGTAACCGAGGGGTGTAAATGTCGGAATCAGACCACCAGAGCGGTTACAGCTAACAAAAAAGGCCGATCCGTTACTGTCTCGGATCGGCCTTTTATTATTTCGGTCTCAATTAGTTCAGTTCGACCGCCTGGATGCGACGGTTTTCAAACTTGATGCCGATTTTTCCAGCAATAAGGTCGAGTGCCTTCTGGCCGAAGACTTCACGACGCCAGCCGTGTAATGCTGGCACAGTTGCATTTTCGCCTTCCGCTGCGATCTTGTCGATGTCGTCGGAGTTGGCGACGATCTTTGCAGCAACGCCGTGTTCTTCGGTCACAAGCTTGAGCAGAACCTTTAGAATATCGGCTGCCGCTGCACTTCCCTCAGGCGAATGCGATTGCTTGGGCAGACGTGGCAAATCCTCTTTTGGGATAGCCAGCGCCGACTGGATGGCCGCGATCAGACCGGATGCTTGTCCCGAGCGTTCCCAGCCTTTAGGGATGGAACGCAAACGACCCAGCGCTTCCGCATCTTTTGGCTGCTGCTGCGCAATTTCGGCAATCGTGTCGTCTTTGATGACGCGGCCACGTGGCACATTACGTTCGCGCGCTTCGCGTTCGCGCCATGCTGCAACGGACTGAACGATTGCGAGCTCAATCGGCTTGCGCATGCGGGTTTTAATTCGCTTCCACGCATCGTCCGGATGCAGATCATAGGTTTCGCGGGCGCTGAGGACGGCCATTTCTTCGTTGACCCACTCGCTGCGACCTTCTTTCTCCAGTTCTGCTTTCAGATAGAGATAGATATCGCGCAGATAGGTCACATCAGCCAAAGCATAGTCGAGCTGCTTCTCGGAAAGGGGGCGACGGCGCCAATCGGTAAAACGGGACGATTTGTCGAGCTGCTTGCCGGTTACTTTCTGTACCAGTGCATCATAAGAGATCGCATCGCCAAACCCGCAAACCATCGCTGCAACCTGACTGTCAAAAATCGGGGCAGGGATCAGGTTTCCAAGATGGAAGACGATTTCGATATCTTGACGAGCGGCATGGAAAACCTTGACGACTTTTTCATCGGCCATCAGCCGGAAGAAAGGTGCAAGATCAAGGCCGGGAGCCAATGCGTCCACCAAAGCAGTGTGGTCGGGGGAAGCCATCTGAATGAGGCAGAGCTCCGGCCAGAAAGTCGTTTCCCGAATAAATTCGGTATCGACCGTGACGAAGTCGGATTTGGCGAGGGCGGATACGGCCTCTTCAAGGGCCTCTGTTGTCGTAATGAGCTGCATGTTTTTCTTTTTAGACAAAGGCGGGCCGCTTGTCGCGCCGCAAGAATGATATTGCGAGGGAATAACACGGAAATAGTGATTTTTGTCGACATATTCTGTCAAGCTGGTCTAACACAGACAGTGTCGGCTTGACAAAGCGTGAGCAAAATGCGCTTTTCCGCCCGAATTTGCAGCGCTTTGCCTGCACAAGATTATTGAGTTCCAAAAGGCAGAAATCATGCACCGTTATCGCAGCCACACCTGCGCAGCCCTTCGCAAATCGGATGTTGGTTCTAAAGTCCGTCTGTCTGGCTGGGTTCATCGCGTCCGTGATCATGGCGGCATTCTCTTCATCGATATTCGCGATCATTATGGCCTTACTCAAGTCGTGGCCGATCCTGATTCGCCCGCTTTCAAGATTGCTGAAACCGTTCGTGGCGAATGGGTCATTCGCGTCGATGGTGAAGTGAAAGCCCGTACTGGCGATGCTGTAAATGCAAATTTGCCGACCGGCGAAGTCGAAATCTTTGCAACCGAGATCGAAGTTCTCGCTGCTGCCAAGGAATTGCCGCTGCCGGTTTTTGGCGAGCCGGATTACCCGGAAGACATTCGTCTGAAGTATCGTTTCCTCGACCTGCGTCGTGAAACGCTGCACAAGAACATCATGAGCCGCACAAAGATCATTGCAGCGATGCGTCGCCGCATGACCGAAATCGGCTTCAACGAGTTCTCGACGCCAATTCTGACAGCTTCTTCGCCAGAAGGCGCGCGCGACTTCCTCGTGCCAAGCCGTATTCACGAAGGCAAGTTCTACGCGCTGCCGCAGGCTCCGCAACAGTACAAGCAGCTTCTGATGGTTGCCGGTTTCGACCGCTACTTCCAGATAGCACCTTGTTTCCGCGATGAAGATCCGCGTGCAGACCGTCTGCCCGGCGAATTCTACCAGCTCGACCTCGAAATGAGCTTTGTTACCCAGGAGGAAATCTGGGAAACGATGGAGCCGGTCATGCGTGGCATCTTCGAAGAATTTGCAGAAGGCAAGCCAGTCACGCAGAACTTCCGCCGTATCGCCTATGATGACGCGATCCGTACCTATGGTTCGGACAAGCCTGATCTGCGCAACCCGATTGAAATGCAGGCTGTGACCGGACATTTTGCCGGTTCGGGCTTCAAGGTCTTTGCAAACATGATTGCGAATGACCCGAAGGTTGAAGTCTGGGCCATTCCGGCAAAGACTGGTGGCAGCCGCGCATTCTGTGACCGCATGAACTCATGGGCACAGGGCGAAGGCCAGCCGGGTCTTGGCTACATCTTCTGGCGCAAGGAAGGCGACAAGCTTGAGGGCGCTGGTCCGATTGCCAAGAACATTGGTGAAGAACGCACTGAAGCCCTGCGCAACCAGCTTGGCCTTGGCGATGGCGATGCGTGCTTCTTCGTGGCTGGTCAGCCATCGAAGTTCTACAAGTTTGCAGGCGACGCACGTACGCGTGCCGGTGAAGAACTGAACCTTGTTGATCGCGAGCGTTTTGAACTCGCATGGATTATCGACTTCCCGTTCTACGAATGGGACGAAGACAACAAGAAGCTCGACTTCGCTCACAACCCGTTCTCGATGCCGCAGGGCGGCATGGAAGCGCTGGAAACGCAGGACCCGCTTACGCTCAAGGCTTACCAGTATGATCTGGTTTGTAACGGCTTTGAAATCGCTTCAGGTTCGATCCGTAACCAGCTGCCAGATGTCATGGTCAAGGCGTTCGAAAAGGTTGGCCTCAGCCAGCAGGACGTTGAAGAGCGCTTCGGCGGCCTCTACCGTGCATTCCAGTATGGCGCGCCTCCACATGGCGGTATGGCAGCCGGTGTTGATCGTGTGATCATGCTGCTCGTTGGTGCAAAGAACCTGCGCGAAATCTCGCTCTTCCCGATGAACCAGCAGGCGCTGGATCTTCTGATGAATGCACCTTCCGATGTGTCGCCTGCGCAGCTGCGTGATCTGCACATTCGTCTGGCTCCAACCCAGAAGAGCTGATCCCTCTGAGATTTGAAGTTTTAAAAGCCCGGTCGTAAGGCCGGGCTTTTTATTTGCGTGAGCAAAAGAATAAAAGAAACCCGGCGAGCAGAACTCACCGGGTTTCTTATTGTCGATCAGAGCGCATCCCGAAAAGTGTGAAACGGTTTTCGGGATGCGCGTGAAAGCAGATAATCAGAGCGCTGATCTGATTCAATCAGATTGAAACGCGCCTTAGTTGTTGGCGTCGACGCCAATTTTCAGAAGCTGAATGATCTTCGTTGGGTCAAGCGATGCAGTTGCAACGATCGATGCGAAGCTTACGGACTGATCTGGCGAAGCGCTGATTGTCAGCGACTTTGGATCGTCGAAATACTTGTCAGCGGCGGCTTTCAGCTGCTGAGCGAATTCCGGGTTCTTGAGCTGAGTTGCCATCAGGGGAACCATCATCTTCAGCTGTTCGCCGAGCTGCTTGCCATCCGCACCCTGCTGCTTGCCATAATAATCGAGCAGCTTCTGGGTGAGTGTCTCGTTGTCGAAACGGATTTTCAGATTCTTGAGGCTCAGCTGTTCAGCCAGACCAAGAATGGCCAGACCAGCAGCATCCTTGTCTGCATCAGCCTTGGTCATGTTCTGCTGGGTCTTCTGAACGGCTTCAAGGAATGCGAGATCGTAGCCGCCGAGCGCGCCGGTGATGTCGATCTTGCCGAGTTCCTTCGCATTGATTTCAAGCTGGTCCAGCGTTGCATCGCCCGATTTTGGCAGCCATGTACCCTTTGACGAGAGCGAACCATTGAAGGTGTTCATGTCGAGAGGAGCGAGGGGGTTCTTGCCGTCTTTTTCAAACGTTGCGTCAATGCTGGCGATGGACATTGTGTAGTCGATTTTCTCGGAACGGTCCGCTGCATTGAGCGAAACTTCCAGATCCTTCATCGTCGCGCCATCTTTGCCCGGTGTGCCGACCTCGAATTCGCTGATCGTCATCTTGTCGTAGAAGATGATCTTGTCGAGTGCGCCTTCAGCCTTCTCGGATGGAAGCGAGACATTTTCCATCGAGATGCCTTTGACGATGGCCTTTTCGTTTGTGCCTGCTTCGCCTTGAATCAGGTTCAGGTCAGGAACAGTGATCTTTTCGATGCTGTAACCACCGTTAGGTGCATCCTGAACGTTTGAAAGTGTAATATCGCCAACCGACGTTTCCTTGTCGGAAAGGGTCGCAAGCTTGAACTTGGTGCCTTCAAGAATAACGTCCGAGCCGTCTGCCTTGACGTTGGTAAAGGTCAGTTCTCCACCCTGTTTGGAGTAGAGTGCCTTGATGCGCTCAGCAACCGCATTGGCGTCCGCTGCCATTGCCATGCTGCCAAAGACAAGCGAAATTGCTGTGCTGGCGGCAAAGAGGCGGGCTACTTGCTTGGTGTGGACGAAAACCTGCATTTCAAGGCTCCTGATGATTTGGTAAATTTAGATAGCCTTCATAAGCTTTTACGAATGGAAATACAGCCCGTTTCGTTCGCGCCATGATTGCTGTGGAGAAAACATCTGCAATTCCTCTATAGATGCCGAATGACGGCAACATTGCGACGAATGTACTGGATTGGTTCTCATCGCTACTTGCTGACGAATCGCGCAATTGGTACTGAGAAGCATGGGTAAAAGTCTGATTCCGCCGGGCGACGGCGAAGAACACATCGAACGGGTCGATCTCAAGTCAGCCCTCGAGGAGCGCTACCTCGCTTATGCGCTGTCCACGATCATGCATCGTGCGCTTCCTGACGTCCGCGATGGGCTGAAGCCGGTGCATCGGCGCATCATGCACGCCATGCGTTTGTTGCGGCTCAATCCCGATCAGGCCTATGCGAAATGTGCGCGTATTGTCGGCGATGTGATGGGTAAGTTCCATCCACACGGCGATGCTTCGATCTATGACGCACTGGTCCGTCTCGCGCAGGATTTTGCCGTGCGCTATCCGCTTGTCGATGGACAGGGCAACTTCGGCAATATCGATGGCGATAACGCTGCTGCGATGCGTTATACCGAAGCACGTATGACTGAAGTGGCAACGCTGCTTCTTGAAGGCATTACCGAAAACGCCATCGACTTCCGTCCGACCTATAACGAAGAAGACGAAGAACCTATCGTTCTTCCGGGTGCGTTCCCGAATCTTCTCGCCAATGGCTCGGCAGGTATCGCCGTTGGCATGGCCACAAATATTCCGCCGCATAATGTGGCGGAGCTTTGCTCCGCAGCCCTTTATCTCATCAATCATCCTGATGCGCCGGTAGAAGAACTCATCACGTCGCCTGCGCAATGGGAAGAGTTGAAGAAGGAAGCGGAGAGCGATCCGGCAGCACTTCTCAAGTGCAAGGTACGCGGCCCCGATTTCCCGACAGGCGGCATTCTGGTTGAGGATCACGCCAACATCGTTGAAGCCTATCGCACCGGGCGCGGTTCTTTCCGTGCGCGTGCACGCTGGCACAAGGAAGAAGGCAATCGCGGTACGTGGGTTATTGTGGTCACCGAGATTCCTTATCAGGTTCAGAAGTCGCGTTTGATTGAGAAGATCGCAGAGCTGCTGCTGGCAAAGAAGCTGCCGTTGCTGGATGACATTCGCGACGAGTCTGCGGAAGATATCCGTGTTGTTCTTGAACCCAAGAACCGCACAGTCGATCCTGAACTGCTGATGGAATCGCTTTTCAAGCTGACCGAGCTTGAAAACCGTGTTTCGCTCAACATGAACGTTCTCTCGCACGGCAAGGTGCCAAACGTGCTTTCGCTTGGCGGCGTGCTGCGTGAATGGCTGGAACACCGCAAGGAAGTGCTGGTTCGCCGCTCCGAGTTCCGTCTGGCTGAAATAGAGAGACGCCTTGAAATCCTTGGTGGTTTCCTGAAGGCATATCTTAATCTCGATGAAGTCATCCGGATTATTCGTGAGGAGGATGAGCCGAAGCAGGAATTGATGCGGTTCTTCGATCTGACGGATACTCAGGCCGAAGCCATTCTCAACATGCGCTTGCGTTCGTTGCGCAAGCTTGAAGAGTTTGAAATCCGTAAAGAATTCGATGGTCTGACATCTGAAAAGGCAGATATCGAGGGGTTGCTTGCCTCCGGTACTCGCCAGTGGAAGAAGATCAGTGCCGAGATCAAGGCCGTGCGCGAAAAATTTGGTCCGGCCACCAAATTGGGCAAACGTCGCAGTACCTTTGCTGAAGCGCCAACCCATGATCTCGAAGACATTCATCAGGCGATGATTGAACGCGAGCCGGTGACCATTGTGGTGTCCGAAAAAGGCTGGCTACGTGCAATGAAAGGCCATTTGGCCGATTTCTCCACCCTCGCCTTCAAGGAGGGTGACAAACTCAAGCTCGCTTTCCATGCGGAGACGACAGACAAGATTCTGTTGGTCACGACAGGCGGCAAGTTCTTCACTATTGGCGCGAATACGCTCCCAGGCGGTCGTGGTCATGGCGAGCCGATCCGTATTCTGGTCGATATGGAAAACGATCAGGATATTCTCACGGCCTTTGTGCATGATCCTTCTGCCAGGCTTCTTCTCGTTTCTCACGAGGGTAATGGTTTTATCGTTCCGGAAAATGAGGCTGTCGCCAATACCCGCAAGGGTAAGCAGGTGATGAATGTGAAAGTGCCGGACGAGACAAAGCTTTGCCAGCGCATCTCTGGCGATCACATTGCGGTTGTGGGTGAGAATCGCAAGATGGTGGTGTTCCCGCTTTCCGAAATACCGGAAATGACACGCGGCAAGGGCGTGCGTTTGCAAAAGTACAAGGACGGCGGTGTGTCCGACGTCCGCACTTTTGCGATTGCGGATGGATTGTCATGGCAGGATTCGGCGGAACGCACCTTCAATCGAAGCAAGGAAGAGCTGGCTGAATGGATTGCGGCCCGTGCTTCAGCAGGGCGTGTTGTGCCAAAGGGCTTCCCGCGTTCGGGCAAATTTTAAAATATTTCCAGTCACCACGCGAAGCGGCTTTGTACTGGATAGTGTGTAAAAACAAACGATTAGAGCGCCGATTTGATTCAATCAGATAGGCGCTCTAAAAATAGGGGGCGATACTGAAGGCGTTAGGCTCTATTCTTCTGGGCATCTGTTTTGATGCAGAAGGAGCTTACGCTTGCAGATCAGACCAGCACGAGCCGATGATGTCGACCCTATCTGCGATGCGATAAGACGTTCGATTGCTGAGCTGTGTGTCGAGGATCACAAAGAGCGGGATGACATTCTCTCAGCCTGGCTTGCCAATAAGACGCCTGAAAATATTCACCACTGGATCACGGCACCGCTCCAGCTAACCGTGGTGGTGGAGATCGACGGCAATATTGCGGGGGTGGGGCAAGTCTCCAGCGGCGGGAAAATTCTGCTCAATTACGTGTCCCCCGATTTTCGCTTTCGTGGTGTGAGCAAGGCTGTCATGCTGGCTATGGAAGAACATTTGCGCGAAATTGGCGTGACGGTTGCCCAGCTGGTGAGTACCGGCACGGCACGTCGCTTTTATCAGAATATGGGATATGTGCAGATTGGAGAGCCGCAGCTTTGGCGCGCTGGCCAATTATCTTATCCTATGGAAAAGCGGCTGGTGAACTGAGCGCGGCTTTCGTTAAGTCTGAATTGCTCAGACCTCTAGCCTTCAAACCGTTGCCAGCCGCGTGGGCCCAAATGCTCCTGAGGCTTGAAGCGGACCTTATACTGCATCTTCTGTGAGCCTTCGACCCAATAGCCAAGATAGACATGAGGCAGGCCGGCAGCGCGTGCGCGCTGAATATGGTCGAGGATCATGAATGTGCCGAGAGAACGTTCGTGCATATGGGGCGAGAAGAACGAATAGACCATCGACAGGCCATCAGCCATCACATCGGTCAAGGCGACGGCGACAAGTTCACCATCACCTTTTGCGCTGATAAAGCTATCCGGCCCACGCCTGCGATATTCGATGATCTGCGTGTTGACGTGCGTATCTTCCACCATCATCGCGTAATCGAGAACGGTCATATCGGACATGCCGCCGGAATGATGGCGGGCATCGAGATAATCGCGAAAGAGTGCGTATTGCTCGGTGCTCGGCTGCGCCTTGTGCTGGCGGCCAATCAGGTCACGATTGTGGTGCCAGACCCGACGCATGCTCCGGTTCATTTCGAACTCGCCCGTCAGGATACGGACCGAAACACATGCGCGGCACAATTCGCAAGCGGGCCGATAGGCGATGTTCTGAGAGCGGCGAAAGCCGCCTTGGGTCAGCAGATCATTGATCTCGCTGGCTTTATCGCCAACAAGATGCGTGAAAACTTTCCGCTCCAGCTGACCCTCAAGATAAGGGCAGGGCGATGGAGCCGTTAGAAAGAACTGCGGAGACTGTTGCGGTTGATGGGTCATTCAATATCCACGAAACGGCAATACCGGAACCATCACGATATATACTGAGCCTAAAGATTGAGCCGGCTGCACAAAACGTCAATAGACATTCTGCACAGCCGGCCCTGAATTTTTTTGATGCTTGGTTTATCGATCCGAACGGATCACTGCGGTTCCAAGCAAAAGATCATGTGCTGCGCGCTTGCGGTCAGTTACCAGAGTGGCAAGCAGGATCAGCGGAGTAAGTACAACATTCAGGCCCCAGAACAGAACTGAGTGCACGATTGCCAGCATCGGGTCGACCATGCCGCCCTCAAGACGTACCAGCTTGATATTCATCATCTGCATGCCCTTGGTGGCCTGCTGCGGGCCGCCTAACGTGCGCGATATGTAAAATAGCGCGACGACTGGGAACATGATGGCGTAAAGCGCCCATCCCAAAGAGAGCGTGATAATACCAAGAATAAAGATCACGATTGCGACTGGAATGCAGAGCAAAAATACAATCACGTAATCGATGAGGAAAGCCATGATGCGGCGCGTGCGTACGCCTTCAAAAAAAGCGCGGCTTTCGTAACGCGGCCCCATTATTTCGCCGTGCAGAATATGGTCGGACATTGTCCCTTCCAGTCATTAAAACGAGAAACGTACGGAAAAATAAAACCGCCCGCCGCTCCGCACTCTGCGGAACAGTTACCAAAGTGGTGAATGAAAAAGACTATTTCAAGGAAATAGCGATTTCTGGCGCTTAGCGCTCGCCCCGGAGCTTTTCAGCCACTTCCATCGCAAAATAAGTCAGGATGCCGTCACAGCCAGCGCGTTTAAACGCGAGCAAGCTTTCCATCATGACTTTTTCTTCGTCGATCCAGCCGTTTATGCCGGCAGCTTTGATCATCGAATACTCGCCCGACACCTGATAGGCATAGGTCGGCAGGCGGAAAGTGTTTTTCAGACGATGGATAATATCGAGATAAGGCATGCCGGGCTTGACCATCAGCATGTCGGCGCCTTCGGCTACATCCTGTTCAGCTTCGCGCACTGCTTCATCGGGGTTTGCAGGATCAATGTAATAGGTCTTCTTATCACCCTTAAGCAGACCGGAGGTGCCGATCGCATCACGATAAGGGCCATAGAAAGCGGAAGCGAACTTGGTCGCATAGGACATGATCGGTATGTGGTTAAAGCCATGTTCATCCAGGGCCTGACGGATCGCACCAATGCGGCCATCCATCATGTCGGAAGGAGCAATGACATCCGCACCCGCTTCAGCCTGAGCAAGCGCACCCCGAACCACCATCGCCACCGACTCATCATTTATGATTTCGCCGTTGCGTAAAATGCCATCGTGACCATGGGTCGTGAATGGATCGAGTGCAGCATCGGTGATGATGCCGATTTCCGGCACTTCCTTCTTGATCGCACGAACAGCGCGATTGATCAGATTGTCCGGGCTTGCAACAAACGAGCCGTCTTCGGTTTTCACTTCGGCCTTTTCTCGCGGGAAGGGCGCAATCGCCGGAATACCAAGCTTCGCAGCCTTCTCGGCCATGCGTACGGCCATGTCTACGGAATAGCGTTCCACACCGGGCATGGCATCAACGGGTTCGCTAACGCCGGTTCCATAGGTAAGGAAGAATGGCAGGATCAGATCGTTTACCGTCAGATGGGTTTCCTGCACCAGTCTTCGCGACCAATCGGCCTTGCGCATGCGGCGCAGGCGGCGGCCACCTGTCACGTCATCAACGTGACCTGAAATGTTGGCTGGAGAAATGTTGGATAAACGATCAGTCATGGACACGTTCCCGAGAGAAGAAAGCTTGGGAATCTAACGGTTCGGAAGCTTGTTATCAGATGTGGACGGTTTATCACGGGAAAAGCGCCTAAACCAAGCACAATGGCCTGTGCAGGATTGACGCGGGGCTTCTCACTTTCTACCCATTAAAACATTTCCAGCAAAGGTGCGTAGCGGTTTTGCGTAGGACAATGCGCAAGAAGGAATGATCAGAGTGGTTTCAACGATTCAGTCTTAACTGGAACCGCACTAATCAAACGGGAGATGATGACATGCAGATTGACTTCGGTGGTGGCAGCGAAATCGGCTTTGAGCGCAAGGGCAAGGCAGGAATCGTCACGCTGACGCGCGTATCTGCGCTCAATGCGCTCACGCATAATATGATTCTTGCGCTCGACCGCGCCCTTCAGGCCTGGGAAACAGACCCGGACGTTGCCTGCGTGATTCTTGAAGGTGAGGGTCGCGCCTTCTGTGCCGGTGGCGATGTGGTGGCAGCCTACAAAGCCGGGCAGGAGGGTACGCCCGCTTTTGATTTTTTCCGCGATGAATACCGCCTCAATGCGCGTATCGGACGTTTTCCGAAGCCCTATATTTCGTTGTTGAACGGTATTGTAATGGGCGGTGGCGCAGGCATTTCGGTGCATGGTTCGCATCGTATCGTGACTGAAAGCACGCTTTTCGCAATGCCGGAAACCGGAATTGGCTTTTTTCCGGATGTGGGTGGAAGCGCCTTCCTTCCGCATCTGCATGACAATTTTGGATATTATCTGGCGCTGACCGGAAACCGTATTCGCTGGGGGGATTGCCTGCAAAGCGGTATCGCCACCCATGCTATTGCTGTTAATGACCTTGATGATCTTCGTGATGATCTGATAGCGACGGCCGACGTTGACGCGGCATTGGCGCGTTGTCAGTATCCGGATTTTGAAACGCCTGTGGAAACTCGACAATTGATTGAGGCAAGCTTTGCACATGCAACACTTGCTGAATGTGTCGCAGCACTTGAAAAGTCAGCCGCGGGTGGCAGCAAGCCTGCGACCGATATTCTGACTGTTCTCGCAACCCGTTCTCCTACAAGTGTCGCGGTCTCGTTTCGCCAGATTGCGGATGGTCGGGCGCTTGATCTGGATGATTGTATGCGGATGGAGTATCGCATTGCATCGCGTATGCTTGAGGCACATGATTTCTACGAAGGCGTGCGGGCCGTCCTTATCGACAAGGATGGAGCTCCTGCCTGGAACCCTGCTTCAATCGAAGATGTGAAACCGGAATTGGTGAATGCGTATTTTGCAAATCTTGGCGAGAGGGAACTGAGCTTTTGATGCGTCAGGATGAACTGCACCAGCATATACAGCCCACTGGCGCTGAATGGTCTTTTGTCTGGTTCATGCGGATGATCGCCTTGGCTGCTCTGGCCAGTGGTGTTTTCTACTGGATAAAGCTGATCGGTATTCAGCCGGGACTGCTGTGGCGCTTCGATCTCATGCCATGGCAGTGGCAAACGGCATCCGTGGCACTTGCTCTTCTCATGCCGGTTGCAGCAACTGGCCTATGGATGCGCGCGCCATGGGGGGCTGTATTGTGGTTTGTTGCGGCAATTGGTGAAATCGCCATCTATTCCGTCTTTGCGCGCCACTTCGAATACAAGCCGATTACCGTTGGCTTTAATGCGGTTTGTATTCTTATCTATATCATTTTTCGCGTTGTGCTTTTCCTAGAGAAAAGACGGCTGTCACGCTTGGGACCACGCATGGGAATGGCCAGCTGAAATAACGGCCTCGTGGTCCGATTCCGACATTTGAACCCATCAATGACAAGCGTTGAGCAAATGTCGAAATCTGAATGACCACTAGCAAGTGTATGAATCCAGTGGATTTTTCGAGTTTTACTTTTGAAACAGCATGTATGTCAGTCGGGCATCAAACGTCAAATTCAACCCACTAGTAATAGAACATTAAGCCTGAAACTGCATTTCCCTTGGTAAGCTGCTGTTAAGGCTGACTTTTAATTCGAATTTTATGCATCTCGCCTAAAGTCCTCTCATGAACGGTGAGAAAATACACCGCATAAAACAGGACAAAGAGAGCGGCCTCATGAAAGGTTGCTCCGACAGAGAGGCAAAAGAAATGATCAATGCACAGCACAGAATGGATGCATCTGCTCCGCTTTTGAATCCCGAAGCCGCCCTGCGCACGCTTTATCTCGAAGCTCTGCAGCTGGTTGAGCGTCTACATCGCCGCCTGCTTGATGTCATCAAGGATGAGTTCGACCGCAATGGCCGCAGCGATATCAATGCAACGCAGGCGCTGCTCCTGTTCAATATCGGCAATTCAGAATTGACGGCGGGCGAGTTGCGTTCGCGCGGTTATTACCTGGGCTCGAACGTCTCTTATAATCTCAAAAAGCTGGTCGAGATGGGCTTTATTCATCATGAACGCTCCAGCACTGACCGTCGTTCGGTCCGTGTGAGCCTGACCGATAAGGGAAATGAGATCGCTGATCAGGTACAGGCTCTTTATCAGCGCCATATCGCTTCCATTGAGCAGGTCGGCGGTATTCAGGTGGAAGAATTTACCGCAATGAACCGTTCGCTTCAGCGTCTGGATCGTTTCTGGAACGACAGCATCGCTTACAGGCTCTAATTGCTCTCAGTATTTCCAGCCAAAGCGCGATGCTCGTTTGAAACTTAACTGGCGCTGCTTCAAAAGGTTGTTGCAGAACGGTCACAATTGGCGCGATATATGCGGTGAACTCCATGATTGCGAGCTATTTAAGCAAGTCCTGACTTGAAATCCGGGCTCCGCGACATGAATAAGCCATAAAAATCGACATAAGCGAATATATACAGCGCATTATTTAGAGCTATCTGCAGATGCGACGCATCTGAGCGCAACCGGTTAGCCTTTGGGACCAAAACAATGACCAAAACCGACAAGAATGCCGAAGCTTTCAATGTAGGTCGTCGCAGCTTTCTGCGTGGTGCAGCAACTGCCGGTCTTACCGTCGCTGCCTCCGCAATGGTTCCAGCAGCCTTTGCTCAGCAGCAGGCTTTGAATGATATTCTTGCCGCACCGCGCCGTGGCAACTGGGATGACCAGTTTGATGCCCGCGCGACAGGTGGTCAGAAAGTTGCAACCAATCAACCGGTTCTCAGCCAGCAGACGGTTGGTAATGTTCAGTCTGCGATTGCTCAGTATACCGATATTGCAGGTCGTGGAGGCTGGCCATCAGTTCCCGGTAATGCAAAATTGCAACTAGGTGTGAATGCACCGTCCGTACAGGCTTTGCGTCAGCGCCTTATCGTTTCCGGCGACCTTCCGCGTGAAGCAGGCGTTTCGGGCGCGTTCGACACCTATGTCGATGCAGCCGTGAAGCGCTTCCAATCGCGTCATGGCTTGCCAGCCGATGGCGTTATGGGTCAGTTTACCTATGCGGCGATGAATGTGGACGCCAATACGCGTCTTGGACAGCTGCAAACCAACCTTCAGCGCCTGTCAGGCATGGCTGCTGCCAGTCAGTCTGAGCAGCGCTTTGTGATGGTCAATATTCCGGCTGCCCGTATCGAGGCAGTAGAAAGCGGCAACGTCGCACAGCGCCACACCGCAGTTGTCGGTAAGATCGACCGTCAGACGCCTATTCTCGAATCCAAGATTCACGAAGTCATTCTCAATCCTTACTGGACCGCGCCGAAGTCGATCATCCAGAAGGATATTATTCCGCTGATGCGGAAAAACCCACAATATCTGGCAAACAACAAGATCCGCCTTTACAACGCGCAGGGTCAGGAAGTTCCGCCGGAAAGCGTTGACTGGAACACGGATGATGCAGTCAAGCTGATGTTCCGCCAGGATCCGGGCAAGATCAACGCGATGTCGTCGACGAAGATCAATTTCCACAATCAGCATGCGGTCTATATGCATGACACACCGCAGCAGAGCTATTTCAACAAGCTCATGCGCTTCGATTCGTCGGGTTGCGTCCGCGTACAGAATGTTCGTGACCTGGATGTCTGGCTGTTGAAGAACACTGCGGGCTGGGATCGCCAGAATATCGAAAACACCATTAAATCAGGCGTTAATACACCGATCCAGGTGGTTGATCCTGTGCCGTTGCATTTCGTCTATGTCACTGCCTGGTCAACAGGTGATGGAGTGGTGCAGTTCCGCGACGATATCTACAAGATGGATGGCGCGACCGCATTGGCGCTCGGCACCGATACCTGATCTGAATTCATGCTTTAAAAGCCGTCTGGACCCGTTCCAGACGGCTTTTTTTGTTTGTGGACATTCAAGCGCATCTCGAAAAAGCGGGAACAGCTTTTCCGTAAAAAGACATACGCAAAATTAAAAACAGAACGAGTGATTACGGCAGGTTGGCTCCTGAAACGCTCTTTGGCTACGTCATGCCGCATTTTGGAACATGCTTTTCGCTTAAGCGCCATTGGCCTTGCCAATCGAAGTGTGATAATGCGCCTCATCTCATATAGCTATGACCGGCTAAACCGGAGGGTGTGAAACATGTCGCAAGCCAATTCCGCCAAGAATGCGTTCTCGGATGCTTTCTTCAATGCAAGCCTTGAAGAAGTTGATGCCGAAATTTTCGGCGCAATTCGCAACGAACTCGGTCGCCAGCGTCATGAAATTGAGCTGATCGCTTCCGAGAACATCGTTTCACGTGCCGTTCTTGAAGCTCAGGGCTCGATTCTTACCAACAAATATGCCGAAGGCTATCCGGGCAAGCGCTACTATGGCGGCTGCCAGTATGTCGACGTCGTGGAAGAATTGGCAATCGAACGCGCCAAGAAGCTTTTTGGTGCAGAATTTGCAAACGTTCAGCCAAACTCCGGCAGCCAGATGAACCAGGCTGTGTTTCTGGCGCTCTTGCAGCCGGGCGACACATTCATGGGCCTCGACCTCAATTCCGGTGGTCACTTGACGCACGGTTCGCCAGTCAACATGTCGGGCAAGTGGTTCAACGTTGTTTCCTATGGCGTGCGCGAAGATGATCATCTTCTCGATATGGATGAAGTTGCCCGCCTTGCACGCGAAAACAAGCCAAAGCTGATTCTTGCTGGTGGTACTGCCTATTCCCGTATCTGGGACTGGAAGCGCTTCCGTGAAATCGCTGATGAAGTTGGCGCATATCTGATGGTCGACATGGCCCACATCGCGGGTCTGGTTGCCGGTGGCGTACACCCGTCGCCAATTCCACATGCCCATGTTTGCACTACGACGACCCATAAGTCGCTTCGCGGCCCACGTGGTGGTATGATCCTCACCAACGACGCTGATCTTGCTAAAAAGTTTAATTCGGCTGTTTTCCCGGGTCTGCAGGGCGGACCTCTGATGCATGTCATCGCTGGTAAGGCGGTTGCCTTTGCCGAAGCGCTGAAGCCAGAATTCAAGATCTATGCCAAGAATGTTGTCGATAATGCCCGTACACTTTCAGACGAACTGAAGTCACATGGCCTCGATATCGTTTCCGGTGGTACTGACAATCACCTGATGCTGGTTGATCTGCGTCCAAAAAATGCCACCGGCAAGCGTGCTGAATCTGCTCTTGGCCGTGCGAACATCACCTGCAACAAGAACGGCATTCCGTTTGACCCTGAAAAGCCATTCGTAACATCGGGCGTTCGTCTTGGTACACCAGCCGGTACGACCCGTGGTTTTGGCGCCGCCGAATTCAAGGAAATCGGTTCGCTGATCGCGGAAGTTCTGGATGGTCTCAAGGTTGCCAATTCCGACGAAGGCAATTCAGCGGTAGAGCAGGCCGTCAAGAACAAGGTCGTTTCGCTGACTGACCGCTTCCCTATGTATGATTATCAGGGATAATCATTCACAAATTGCTGAAGCCCCGCTCAACCTTGTTGAGCGGGGCTTTTTCGTTTCTGTGACGATTATGCAGCTTTGTGGGGATGCGCTATGATCGGCAGGAATCAGTCTGTCTACAGCATCGGCCCAAAAGTCGGATTTGGTTTTTGGAAAGCACGATGCGTAGATCCAATAGTTTAGAGCGTCCTTTGTGCGCCCAAGAGGGTGCACGGCGCTCTGATGCATGTCTCAGGCCCAAGTACGCAGCCGTTTTGCGATTGCGACATGTGTAATAGTAAGTTGAAAGAGTGCCATGCGTTGTCCTTATTGCCAATTTGAAGACACTCAAGTGAAAGATTCCCGACCGGCGGAAGACGGTGCGGTTATTCGCAGGCGTCGCGTCTGTTCGGTTTGTGGTGGGCGATTTACGACCTTTGAACGCGTGCAGCTGCGTGATCTGATGGTCGTCAAAAAAAGCGGTCGCCGTGTTCCTTTTGATCGCAACAAGCTTACCCGCTCCATTGATGTGGCTTTGCGCAAGCGTGATGTGGATATTGAACGCATCGAACGCGCTATTTCCGGTATCGTGCGGCAGCTTGAGAGTTCTGGCGAGGCGGAAGTGACGTCGGATGAAATTGGCCGGCTGGCGATGGACGCGCTTAAGGGCGTCGACGATATTGCCTATATCCGCTTTGCTTCGGTTTATCGTAACTTCAGCAAGGCCGTTGATTTCCACAATGTGATTGATGAACTGACAACGATCGAGAATGAACGCGATCCGGACGCATAATATGAGCCGCTTAGAATTCCCGCATGCCAAAGTGACATCCGATGACCTCCGTTTCATGGACGCGACTATTCGCTATGCGCGCCGCAACAAAGGCCTGACGGGAACTAATCCTTCGGTTGGTACTATTATCGTCAAGGACGGCATTATTGTCGGGCGCGGTGTAACTGCGGTTGGCGGGCGACCTCATGCGGAGCCGCAAGCGCTGGCGGATGCTGGTGAAGCCGCACGCGGAGCAACTGCTTACGTGTCGCTTGAACCATGTGCCCATCACGGTCGCACACCACCTTGTGCGGAAGCATTGGTGCGTGCTGGTGTTGCACGTGTATTCGTTGCTGCGACTGATCCTGATGAGCGAGTGAGCGGAAAAGGCTTTGCCATATTGCGTGAAGCAGGCATCGAAGTCGTGCCAGGCATACTTTCCGATAAGGCTGCGGACGATCTCGCCGGCTATCTGAATCGATCTTCTAAAAAACGCCCGGAAGTGATTCTGAAACTTGCACTTTCTGCCGATGGGATGATCGGTAAAAAGGGGCAGGGACAGGTCGCAATTACCGGTCCAATGTCGCGTGCGCAATCGCACATCTTACGTTCACAGACTGATGTGATCCTGATTGGTATTGATACGGCTCTCGCTGATGACCCAGTTCTGAATTGCCGCTTACCCGGGCTCGAACAGCGTTCGCCCGTGCGCATCGTGCTCGATAGCGCATTGCGGCTTCCGCTCTCATCGAAGCTGGTCAAGACGGCGGAAGTGCAGCCGTTGTGGATTGCCTGCGGGGAAGATGCGCCTCCTGAGCGGCGCTACGAAATGCAGGCGGCCGGTTGCCGTATTGTTGCGACGGAAAGTCATGATGGGCGGATTGCTCTGCCGGAGCTGATGGACGATCTCGCAGCACAGGGTATTTCCTCTGTGCTTGTTGAGGGTGGAGCAGGGATCGCAAAAAGCTTTCTGGAAGAAAAGCTCGTAGATCGGATTGTTCTTTTCCGTTCCCCGGTTGAAATAGGTTCAACAAACGGGGTTGCTGTCACGGATCTGCAATCCCATATCGCTAGTGAATTCGTAATTTTGCGCGAGGCGCACTACGGCAACGATGCTTATGCGGAATATGTAAGGAAGAGTTGATGTTTACAGGTATTGTCACCGACATTGGCAAAGTGGATCGTATCAAGCCGCTCAATGAAGGTGTGCTGTTGCGTATCGAAACCGCTTACGATCCAGAAACCATAGAGCTTGGTGCATCGATTTCTTGTTCCGGTGTCTGTCTCACGGTGGTCGCTCTGCCAGAAAAAGGAACAAATGCCCGTTGGTTTGAAGTTGAAGCATGGGAAGAAGCCCTTCGCCTGACCACCATTTCAAAATGGGAAAGCGGCACGCGGATTAATCTTGAACGCTCGCTCAAGCTTGGCGACGAAATGGGTGGGCATCTGGTGTCTGGCCATGTCGACGGGCAGGCGGAAATCGTTGAGCGTAAGGATGAGGGCGATGCAGTTCGTTTCACCTTGCGTGCACCCGAAGAGCTTGCGCCCTTTATCGCTCAGAAGGGTTCCGTAGCGCTTGATGGCACATCACTGACGGTCAACGGTGTGAATGGAAGTGAATTCGATGTTCTGCTCATTCGCCACTCGCTGGAAGTGACAACCTGGGGTGATCGCAAAGCGGGTGACAAGATCAATATTGAGATCGATCAGCTTGCACGTTACGCGGCAAGGCTTGCGCAATATCAGAAATAAGCTTAGAGCCTAAGAACCCTAAGCTATTTTCTGAATTTAGCGTTGACCGCAGGTTTGCGGTCCGCGATTTCTGTCATGGAGTTTCTCATGTCCCAGCACGAGGCGCATGCGCCGCACCTGCTCATTGTCGAAGCGCGTTTTTACGAGGATTTGTCCGATGCGCTTCTCGATGGCGCGAAGGCAGCTCTCGATGCGGCTGGCGCAACTTATGATGTTGTGACAGTTCCCGGCGCGCTTGAAGTGCCTGCGACTATTTCTTTTGCTCTTGATGGTGCCGAAAATGGCGGTACCGAGTATGATGGCTATGTAGCACTCGGCACGGTCATCCGGGGTGAAACCTATCATTTCGATATTGTTGCCAACGAATCCTGCCGCGCCCTGACCGATCTTGCGGTTGAGGAAGGCCTCGCAATCGGCAATGGTATCCTTACTGTAGAAAACGACGAGCAGGCATGGGTGCGTGCGCGTCGTGAAGACAAGGACAAGGGCGGCTTTGCTGCCCGCGCAGCCCTGACCATGATTGATCTGCGTAAGAAATTCGGAGCCTGAGACGATGACTTCTTCTTCTGAAGGCCGTTCCGCACCGAACGCGCCCCGATCTGCAAATAAGCGTGGCGTTGCCCGTTTGGCCGCCGTACAGGCGCTTTATCAGATGGATGTTGCCGGTACGGGCGTTATGGAAGTCGTTGCCGAGTACGAAGCCCATCGTCTCGGCAAGGAAGTGGACGGCATGCAATATCTCGATGCCGATCCGCAATGGTTCCGCGGTATTGTTGCCGGTGTTGTCGATAATCAGCTTACGCTGGATCCGCTGATCCATCATGCACTGACCGAAGACTGGCCGCTTTCGCGTCTCGATTCGACGTTGCGCGCTATCCTGCGTGCCGGTGCATGGGAATTGAAGACCCGCAAAGATGTGCCGACTGCAGTGATTGTTTCGGAATATGTGGATATTGCGAAGGCTTTCTACACGGAAGACGAGCCTAAACTGGTCAATGCTGTGCTTGATCGTCTTGCTTTTGAGCTCCGCGGTGAAAGCCGTGGTACTAAGCCACGCGGCAAGTAATTATCAACAGATCACTAGAACTGAAAAAGGCTGCGAGAAATCGCAGCCTTTTTGGTTTGTTGGTATCAGAGCGCCGATCTGATTTTATTAGAGCTTTCAGCGCTCTAAACTACGGCTTGACCTTTGCAGACAGCTTCCGCATGTTGAGCCTGCGGCATTGAGAATGCTGAAATGCAGAAACGTCTGCCAATTATTTGATTTCAGGCAGATGTTTCGAGAACTACAAACAAATAAGAACTAGCCGCTGAAGCCCGGTTAATAGTCGGTTTCAGGCACTTCCATGCCGCCAGTCCTGGCCCGGAGAGGGGTTTTCGGGTCTTTTATGCGCCGATGTGTGCAGGTAATCGCAACTCTACTGTGAGCGATCTGCTTGTGGCTGGCGCGAGCTCAATGGGAGTTGGCCTAAATGGGAATTGGAGTTCTTCTTCTCGTCATTGCCTGCGGTGTCGTTTCCGTTCTTTTTGCCGCATGGGCGATCCGCTCAGTGCTTGCGGCCGATCAGGGCACGCCGCGTATGCAGGAAATCGCCGGCGCTATCCGTGAAGGCGCGTCCGCTTACCTCACACGACAATATTCCACGATCGCCCTAGTTGGCGTCGTCGTCTTTCTGGCAGTCTGGTATCTGCTGTCGATTACCGCCGGTATCGGCTTTCTCATAGGGGCTATTCTCTCCGGGTTGACCGGATTTATCGGTATGCATGTTTCTGTCCGTGCAAACGTACGGACCGCGCAGGCCGCTTCTTTGAGCCTTGCAGGCGGACTGGAACTGGCTTTTAAGTCCGGTGCTATTACCGGCATGCTTGTCGCCGGTCTCGCGCTGCTCGGTGTGTCTGTCTATTATTTCATTCTGACCGTCTGGATGGGCTATATGCCGTCCGATCGTACGGTGATTGACGCGCTTGTGGCGCTCGGGTTTGGTGCTTCACTGATTTCGATCTTCGCACGACTGGGCGGCGGTATCTTCACCAAAGGTGCCGATGTCGGCGGCGATCTGGTCGGCAAGGTTGAAGCTGGCATTCCCGAAGATGATCCGCGCAATCCCGCAACTATTGCCGATAATGTGGGAGACAATGTTGGCGACTGTGCAGGCATGGCAGCAGATTTGTTTGAAACCTACGCGGTTACTGTTGTTGCGACAATGGTGCTGGCTGCGATCTTCTTCAACGGGTCTGATGTGCTTTCCAGCGTGATGCTCTATCCGCTGGCAATCTGCGGCGCGTGTGTGCTGACCTCGATTGCAGGCACATTCTTTGTGAAGCTTGGCGTCAATGGCTCGATCATGGGCGCCCTTTACAAAGGCCTCATCGCAACAGGGCTTCTGTCCATCGTGGGCTTGGCAGTTGCCAACACGCTGACAATTGGTTGGGGTGAAATCGGCATCGTTGCAGGAATGTCGATTACAGGCACCAATCTCTTTATCTGCGGCATCATCGGACTGATCGTCACAGGCCTGATCGTGGTGATTACCGAATATTATACCGGCACCAACAAACGCCCGGTCAATTCCATCGCACAGGCTTCAGTTACCGGCCATGGCACAAACGTCATTCAGGGATTGGCTGTTTCGCTTGAATCGACCGCTCTGCCTGCAATTGTCATTGTGGGTGGCATTATCGGCACCTACCAGCTGGCAGGCTTGTTCGGCACTGCAATCGCCGTGACGGCCATGCTGGGCATTGCCGGTATGATTGTTGCGCTCGACGCTTTTGGCCCAGTAACCGACAATGCTGGTGGCATTGCGGAAATGGCCGGTCTCGACCCGGAAGTCCGCAAATCAACCGATGCACTCGATGCGGTTGGTAATACGACCAAGGCCGTTACCAAGGGCTATGCAATTGGTTCGGCGGGGTTGGGTGCTCTGGTGCTGTTTGCCGCATACTCCAATGATCTGGCATACTTTGCTGCAAACGGACAAACATACCCGTATTTTGCTGATATGGGGCCAGTGTCGTTTGAACTATCCAACCCGTATGTCGTGGCTGGTTTGATCTTCGGCGGACTCATTCCATATCTGTTTGGCGGTATGGCGATGACGGCAGTTGGCCGGGCAGGGAGTGCCGTGGTGCAGGAGGTGCGACGCCAGTTCCGTGAAAAGCCCGGAATCATGACGGGTGAAGAACGTCCGGACTATGCGCGGGCGGTCGATCTTCTGACCAAGGCGGCAATCCGTGAAATGATTATTCCGTCACTTCTGCCGGTTCTGGCCCCGCTCGTGGTCTATTTCGGTGTGCTGCTGATTTCAGGTTCAAAAGCTGCGGCTTTTGCGGCACTTGGTGCGTCGCTCCTGGGTGTCATCATCAACGGACTGTTCGTGGCCATATCCATGACTTCCGGTGGTGGTGCGTGGGATAATGCCAAGAAAAGCTTCGAAGACGGCTTTACCGATGCTGATGGTGTCAAGCATATGAAGGGGTCAGAAGCGCACAAAGCTTCTGTAACCGGCGATACGGTGGGCGATCCTTACAAGGATACGGCAGGCCCAGCGGTCAATCCGGCCATCAAGATAACCAACATCGTGGCGCTCTTGTTGCTGGCAGTGCTGGCCCATATGGCCTGACGCAAGTCACTGTAATAAAAAAGCCCCGGAATTTTCCGGGGCTTTTTTGAATCTGGTGACAGATCAGTTGTTTGCGCCGCCTGCAGCACCTGGCAACGATGTCGGAGCCTTGCCAACACCCTGAATGATCTGACCGATAAAGGTCTGGTCCTTGCCGCCGGTTGGAGTCGTGCGCGACACGAAATCGAACAGCTTGCCATCCTGGAGGCCGTAATTGGCGATATTCTGAACCTTGCCGTCCTTGTCGAAGTAAATCGCAAGAATGTGTCGGTCGACAATCTTCGGCTTCATGAACTGTGCCGCACGGTAGCGCTTCTGCGAAATGTAATAAAACACTTCATTGTCAAACGTCGCCGTGGTCGACGGCGTACCGAGCGCGAGAAGCACCTGTTCACGGCTGGAGCCAACCGGAACCGAATCAAGTGCCTCCTGATCGAGCACATAACCCTCTGTAAGCGTTTCCGACGGGTTTAGCGTGGATGCAGTGTTGCATCCGACGAGAGCCGCCGAAAAGAGAATTGCTGTGCCTGCGAGAAGGGCACGCTGTTTGCGTGCGCTTAGGAAAATTCGCTGCAACAAAGACCTCTCCATACATTCTATATCAGCGCGGCACTTTCGCCGTCGGGAGAACTTCGGTAAACCACCTTGCTTCTGGATGCAACAAGTACGGTCGTACGGGAATGATTCTTCGACTTTTTCGCCGCAAATCAAAAGCTAATGAGACAGTTGTGCTTCGCGTTTACGAGATGATCGTGGCGGCGGCGCGGCAAAAGCGTTTTTATGCACAATTTCAAGTGCCTGATACGCCTTTAGGTCGTTATGAGATGCTTTCGGTTCATATTTTTCTGTCCCTTCATCGCATGAAGGGTGAAAATTCGGTGCTGATGCCGCTTGCGCAGGACATCGCAGACGAATTTTTCAAGGATGTAGATCATTCATTGCGAGAATTGGGAATCGGTGATCAAGGCGTTCCCAAGCGCATGAAGAAGCTTGCGCGGATGTTTTACGGGCGTGTCAGCTCGTATGGAACTGCGCTGGACGCCGATGACAAAAATGGGTTGGCAATCGCTTTGACGCGAAATATCCGGCCTGATCTCGAATTCTGGCCGCATGCTCACTATCTGAGTGAATATGTATTTGCGTGCCGTGATCGGTTGGCAAAAACTGAAGACAGTGCTTTGGCAGCGGGCGACATATCCTTTATGGATGCGGACGAAATGATGTTTACGCCCATTGATAGTACAAAAAAGGCAAATGAGAATGACTGACAAATCGGCGCTGACCTATCCCGTTCCGGTTCTTCACCTGCCCCAGAAGGGCTTGACAGTGAAGATCGGGACCAATGACAGGGAGAAAGCAGCATTGGCAGCCGAACATGGTCTTCGGGCTGTGAATTCGTTTGATGCTGAGTTTCTTCTAACCCAGTGGAAAAAGAACGGCATTCGCCTGCGTGGCACCATCAATGCAGAAATCGTGCAGTCTTGCGTTGTGACGCTGGAGCCGATCAATGCGACCATCGCTGAGGAAGTGGACACGATTTTCGTGCCGGAAAATTCTCGCCTTGCTAAAATCCAGCTCGATGAAAGCGGCGAATTGCTGCTGGATGCTGAAGGTGCAGATATTCCAGAGACGTTTGTGGGCGATAAAATTGATATTGGTGCTGTTGCCGAAGAGTTTTTTGAACTGGCACTTGATCCATATCCACGCAAGCCGGGCCTGCCGGCGGATGCCGAACCCGCTGTTTTCGGTGATGTGGAAGAGGAAGAGAAGCCTGATTCGCCTTTTGCCAAGCTTTCAGAATGGCAGAATAAGCCGTGATTTAACTGATGCTTGAGAGAATCTGGTTGTGCACGACCGGAAAAACACTATTTTCGCGGAAAACCCCTCTGCTTTCAGACAGGCAGGATTGGGGAAAGGGATCGCACAGGAATAATTAATAGTGATAAAAATTTCGATTGACGCCATGGGCGGTGATTTTGGCCCAGAAGTGGTCATCCCCGGCGCGGCGAAGGCACTTGAACGCCATCCTGACATCCGGTTCATCTTTTTCGGGCTGGCCGGTCAGGTTGAGCCTGTATTGGCGCGTTATCCCAAACTGCAGGCCGCATCCGAGTTCCGCGCCAGTCAAGTCGCCGTTAAAATGGATGATAAGCCAAGTCAGGCACTTCGCTCTGGTCGTGGTAAATCTTCCATGTGGCAAGCGATTGAAGCCGTAAAGACCGGCGATGCTGATGTCTGTGTTTCAGCCGGAAATACCGGCGCGCTGATGGCTATGTCAAAATTCTGCCTGCGCATGCTCTCTGATGTCGAGCGCCCGGCCATAGCTGCCATCTGGCCGACTTTGCGCGGCGAAAGCGTTGTCCTGGACGTGGGTGCGACCATCGGTGCCGATGCACGTCAGCTGGTGGATTATGCTGTGATGGGTGCCGGAATGGCGCGCGCGCTTTTCGAGATACGCAAGCCGACGGTTGGTCTCCTCAATGTTGGAACAGAAGAGGTCAAAGGCCTCGACGAGATCAAGGAAGCCGCACAAATTCTGCGCGATACCCCGCTCGAGGGATTGCAATATACCGGTTTTGTTGAAGGCAACGATATCGGAAAAGGTACCGTCGATGTGGTCGTGACGGAAGGCTTTACGGGGAATGTTTCCCTGAAAACTGCCGAAGGCACGGCACGACAGATGGCAACACTCCTCCGTCAGGCGATGACACGCACATGGCTTGCGAAGATCGGATATATTTTTGCAAAGGGCGCATTTGACCGCGTTCGCGAAAAGATGGACCCGAACAAAGTGAATGGTGGCGTGTTGCTCGGCATGAGCGGCGTTGTGATCAAAAGCCATGGCGGTGCCACCGCTGAAGGTTTCTGCTCGGCAGTCGAAGTTGGCTATGACATGGTGCGCAATAAGCTTCTTGAAAAGATTGAAGCCGATCTGGCTCATTTCCACCACAGTCATCCGCATGCTGCGTCCAGTGACGGCAGCGAAGCAGCTAAGTGATAATTAGCCCTTTAAACCGGGTATGAATGTTCACCGACAGACGTGCGCCCGGTGTGGTCAGGGTAGAGCAGTTTCAGAAAAAGCGGGAATCGGTTTTTCATCCGAAACTGCGATAAAACAAAAGTATAGAGTGGCTCTTCCGGTTCAGGAAAAATAGAAGCCGCTCGAGGACAGGAAAAAAGATGATAAGATCTGTCGTAAGAGGTATTGGTTCGGCGCTGCCTAAGCGGATCATGAAGAATGCCGATTTTGAAGGCGTGATTGAAACCTCCGACGAATGGATCGTTCAGCGCACCGGCATTCGCCAGCGTCACATCGCAGATGAAACCGAAACGACGGTATCGCTCGGTGCGGCAGCAGCGCGTGCGGCTCTTGAAAATGCTGGTCTGCAAGCTTCCGATATCGATTTGGTTCTCGTGGCGACATCGACGCCAAATCACACATTTCCAGCAAGTGCTGTCGAAATTCAGCGCGAGCTGGGCATCACTACTGGCTTCGCGTTCGATCTGCAGGCAGTTTGCAGCGGCTTCATCTATGCCGTGACCACTGCAGATCTTTATATTCGCGGTGGTATGGCTCAGCGTGTGCTAGTTATTGGCGCGGAAACCTTCTCACGCATTCTCGACTGGAATGACCGCACGACCTGCGTACTGTTCGGTGATGGTGCGGGCGCATTTGTTCTTGAATCGGCCGAGGGCAAGGGCCTGACGTCTGATCGCGGTATCCTCACTGCGAACCTTCGTTCTGATGGCAATCACAAGGAAAAGCTTTATGTGGACGGCGGCCCGTCGACCACACAAACGGTCGGTCATCTGCGCATGGAAGGCCGTGAAGTCTTCAAACATGCTGTGGGCATGATTACAGATGTGATTGAAGCGTCCTTTGCTGAAACCGGCCTGACTGCTGATGATATTGACTGGTTTGTGCCGCATCAGGCCAACAAGCGTATTATCGACGCTTCGGCTAAAAAGCTGAGTATTGCTGAGGAAAAGGTGGTTATCACCGTGGATAAGCACGGGAATACCTCTGCAGCCTCCGTTCCGCTGGCGCTCGCAACAGCAGTTGCTGACGGTCGCATCAAGAAGGGCGACCTCGTTCTTTTGGAGGCTATGGGCGGCGGATTTACCTGGGGCGCGGTATTGTTGCGCTGGTAATTAGAAAATTGATAGGCCGCGAGGGAACTCGCGGCTTGACCGGACCGCGTTTATTTGTGTAACCTCCTGTCACTTAAGGATATTATCTGTTCAAACGCTAACCAGGTAGGTTCGGTTATGGGAGGTAAGACGGTCACACGCGCTGATCTGGCAGAGGCTGTTTACCGCAAGGTAGGCCTGTCCAGAACAGAATCGGCGGCTCTGGTCGAGATGATCCTCGACGAAGTCTGTGACGCTATCGTAAACGGTGAAACCGTGAAATTGTCGTCATTCGCGACATTTCAGGTCCGTGACAAGAATGAGCGCATCGGCCGCAACCCGAAGACCGGTGAGGAAGTGCCAATTCTTCCTCGTCGCGTCATGACGTTCAAAGCGTCTAATGTTCTCAAACAACGTATCCTTCAGGAACACCAGAAGCGCGGAACGAAAACCGCCAAGTCGTAGTTTTTAAAGCGTGTCCCGCAAGTCTGTAATGCTTTCGGATAAGATGCGCGTTAAAGCCGACAATGGAGCGACGATCTGATTCCGTCAGGTCAAAATGCTCTTGAGATGGATAGACGGGTTTAATTTCTTTGTTCTTTACTGCGTCGCCCCTTTGGGGGCGAAGTATTTTGCTTGCTTATATATCCAGTGACATCAGTAGCCTGAAATCTGTGCTTCTTCCTGTTATATATGAAGGGGTGCTTATAAAGTTCTGATATTATATAATCTACGGACAGAGCGAGTCGGTTCCCTAATATAACAACCCGAAAAGTAGGGGCTTTTCGTTCTATATTTATATGTTAAACGCCGTTCGATTATCATGATATTATGGCCGGCATAAAATGATGTGCCGATTGCCATTTGAACTATCTGGGCTGGCAGGACTCGCTGCACGGCGAGGCCAAACCACTGGAAAGGGCAAGCAGATGGACAAAAGCCCTGATGCATTCAGGACTATTAGCGAAGTAGCAGAAGATCTAGATCTTCCGCAGCATGTGCTGCGCTTCTGGGAAACGCGCTTTACCCAGATCAAACCGATGAAGCGAGGCGGCGGTCGTCGCTATTATCGCCCACTCGATGTGGAATTGCTCAAGGGCATTCGCCATCTGCTTTACGATCAGGGCTACACCATCAAAGGTGTTCAGCGTTTGCTCCGTGAAAACAATGCGCAATTCATCATTGCGCTTGGCAATGGCGATGTGCAGGCTATCGACGCTATAACACGTCAAAAGCAGGCCGCTGCTGAAAAGCAGGCGATGGAAAACGCTGCCGATAATGATATGGCGCTACCAAGCGGCATCAAGGCACCGCAACCCGCACGCAAGCTGTTTGGCTTGTTGAAGGGTGAGGAAGACGGTCCGATTGGAGCCGACGGGAAACGCCCGTCTAAGGATAATCGTTCGCTTCTGCAGGAGGCGCTTTTCGACTTGCTTGAATGCAAGCGCCTGCTGGATCAGGTTCGCTGATAAATCAGTCCGCACTTGGTGAGTGGTATAATGAAAAAGGGAGGCAATGCCTCCCTTTCTTTGTTTTGGCTTAAGTTGACGATAGTTTCAGGCCGATGATGCCAGCAAGAATGAGCGATACGCTCGCAACGCGGAAGAATGTAGCTGCTTCGCCCAGAATGAATATTCCGACGACAAATGCGCCAACAGCACCGATGCCGGTCCAGATTGCATAGGCCGTACCCAAGGGCAGGGTACGCATTGCAATGGAAAGCAGAGCGAAGCTGCCGATCATCGTTACAATCGTGATAACGCTGGGCGTCAAAAGCGAAAAGCCTTCCGACTTTTTCATGAAGTAGGCCCAGATAATTTCGAGGCCACCGGCGAGTGCAAGATAAATCCATGCCATTTTAATGCTCCTTGGATATGGGCCGTCCCATTTTTCAAGAGAACGAAAGGTCGTCCTTTCGTTGATATCGTAAATTTTGAACGCATCCCGGAACGGGTGAAACAGTTTTTGGAATGCACGTTAAACCAGGATATTAGAGCGCCGATCTGATCGAAATGCGCTCTAGTGAGAAGGATGCAGGGCGTCATTAAGATACATGCAGCTCAGCATGGTAAAAACATATGCCTGAATAATTGCCATCAGCAATTCAAGTGCTGTCAATGCAACCGTCATGGCGAGAGGCAAGATGGCGGACATCAACCCCAGCGAACCCAGGCCACCCAGTCCAACGACAAATCCCGCAAAGACCTTCAGCGTGATGTGGCCGGCGAGCATGACGGCAAACAGACGCACCGAATGGCTGATCGGGCGGGAAATGTAAGACATGAGTTCGATGGGAACGATAATCGGTGCGAGCATGACCGGAACGCCTGCAGGCATGAACAACCGGAAGAACTTGAAGCCGTGGCGCAGCAGCCCGTAAATAGTGACCGTCAGGAATACGAGCATTGCCAGTGCGAACGTGACGATGATGTGGCTTGTCACGGTGAAGGCATAAGGAAACATGCCGATGAGGTTCGCTACAAGAATGAACATGAAAAGCGAGAACACGAGTGGGAAGAATTTCATCCCGTGCTCGCCTGCATTCTCACGCACTGTCCTGGATACAAACTCGTAAAGCATCTCGGCTGATGACTGCCAGCGATCTGGTACGACTTTACTGCGCCGGGAGGCGATGAATAGAAAGCCTGCGGCAACTGTCACAGTCAGCAGCATGTAAAGTGATGAATTCGTAAAGCCAATTTGCTGGCCGCCGACTGTGCCGAGCTCGACAATGGGTCGGATTGCAAATTGTTCTATAGGTCCGGCCATGGAGCACCCCTCCAAATGGGGCCGTCCCCTATGCGAACACAGGCGCAGGTCGTCCCGCGCAACCCTCAAATAGAGAATTTTTTTGCGAGCTGCAAGTCAGCGAACAAGCCAATGCTTACGAAAAGTTAATTGTTTCGTTCTGGATCGCGAGGCGTTTTACGTTATTCTTAATTACCGCAACCAACTCTGGAGACAGATCGATGGCTATTTCACGGCGAAATTTTATTGTTGCAGCTTCGGCTGTGAGTGGCGGAGTGGCGTTATCGCCATTTGAAATTTCGCCAGCCGCCGCGCAAACGCCTCCATCTAAGGTGGAAAATGCTGGTTTTCACAAGTTTCAGTTTGGCGACTTCGAAATAACCACGCTTTCTGATGGGCGCCGGGCGGGTGAAGCGCCTGAAAAGACCTATGGGATTAATCAGGACCCAAAAGATGTTGCAGCCTTGCTGGAAGAAAACCTGCTGCCGCCGGATCGTTTCGTAAATAGCTTCACCCCGGTTCTTATTAATACAGGCAAAGAACTGGTTCTGTTCGATACCGGTATGGGGGCAGGCGCTCGTGAAGCCGGGCAGGGTAAACTGATCAGCGCGCTGGAGGCTGCAGGCTACAAAGCGGATGATGTTTCGCTTGTGGTTCTCAGTCATTTCCACCCTGATCACATCGGCGGCTTGATGGAAAACGGTGCGCCAGCCTTTGCAAATGCGCGCTATGCAGCAGGACAGAAAGAGTTTGATTTCTGGACCGATCCGGCTCGGCTTGAAAGCCCTGCGAAGACTGCTGCGCAAATGGTAGAAAGAAATGTGAAGCCACTCGCAGAAAAGACCACCTTTATTGATGATGGCGAAGAAGTCGTTTCGGGAATTCATGCGATTGGTGCTTTTGGACACACGCCGGGGCATCTGGCATTCAGGGTGGAATCGGATGGTAAATCGCTGATGCTGATTTCCGATACGGCCAATCACTCGGTTATCACCTTGCAGCGTCCCGATTGGCACGTTTCATTTGATATAGACAAGGAAATGGCAGTCGAGACCCGTAAGCGTATCTTCGATATGATTGCTACCGATAGGCTACCATTCATCGGCTATCACATGCCATTTCCGTCGCTTGCATATCTGCAGCGCGATGGCCAGGGCTACCGCTACGTTCCGGAAACCTACCAGCTTCGTAACACGTAGTTTGTGAAGCTTTGTATGGGTGGGGCGCTTGAATGGCGCAGGGATGAATTGCACACTATCGCTGCACTCTTTAGAGCAGTGATAGTGTAGGCGGAGCAAATTTGCTGAGTACGATAAACAGCCAGCTACGATTGCATTGTAGCTGGCTTAGATGGTTCGTCATTTAACTTCATTAAAGAAGTGGCGATTGCCCGAAATTGATTAGTGTTTAAGAGCTGGGAGAGTGTAGGACCAACCACACTGAACTCCGAGATTTGTTGCTTCCTTACATGCGCCAGCGTCGCCCCTTCCACAACTCACAACAAGGCTTGTAAAAGCAAGAAAATCACCCTCGCCACATGTCTCTGCACTCCATGCGTAACTCGTCATCGAAAGTGATAGAAGTGGCAATATCATCAAATATTTATTCATAATATATACTTTCTCTAAGTAAAAATGTTTAATTACCATCGCTCGAAATATTTCAATATTATCTATAAATTATTGATAATTATTAGGGAGAGCTGGCTCTGGACATTTGAAAAGCCAAGATAAGTGAAAGTTCTTCCTTTGATTTGCTGGATCGACAAATTGAACTTGGAATACCTGCTTACGCGGGGTCGGATGTCGCCGTGAATTTTGAAGGGAGAAAACTACAAATCGGGCGGTTGAACATTTCCAGCTTGATACAAAAGACGGGGATCGAGGCGATCTGCCGTCACCCAAATACCCTGAAGCCAGTTAGCTCCCGGGCATAATGTCGATCCCTATCTCCATGGTAAACTGAAACGGGGGGCTGATATCAGCCGTGTGCTTGCCAGCGTGGTATCAAATCAGTTTGAACCTGCAGAACCAGCTGCTTTTCAGGTGGCGGATAGCGGAGCAAATGACTGACTGGAACGAAAAATTCCAATAGAAAATTTTCGTTCAGAATTCTCTTAATTTACTCATCTGTGTTCATTTTGTTCTCGAACTCGATTTTTAGGGCTTGCGGAAAAAGCCTTTATATTCTAGGGCTTTCTGCGGCTCGGAGCGTAGCGCAGCCCGGTAGCGCACTTGACTGGGGGTCAAGGGGTCGTGGGTTCGAATCCCGCCGCTCCGACCAATTTCCCCAATAATTATAACGTATTGACGACGTTGTTCAGTTTGTTTGAATGGTGTTTCTTGTCGCTGCTGTATAGCTGGGGCTGTGGCCTTCGGTACTATCGTTGCGTCAATCGCAACCACCGGCCTGGTGTCATGCCAAAGGCGGATTTGAAATGCCTTGTGAAATGGCTTTGATCCGCGAAACCGCATGAGACAGCGATGTCAGCCAGACTTTCATTGCTGCCGGTCAACATGCGTCGGCCTTTTTCCAGTCTGCGCATAATCAGATATCTATGGGGACTTGTCCCGTGAATGGCTCTGAAATGGCGCGATATTGTGTATCTGTCGAGACCTGAAGCGTTCTCAAGATCGACCGATGATACTGTGCTATCGATATTCTCCATAAGATATTCGCGAATATTCAGGATCGCTTCACGCGCAATAGTTTTAGGATGGGTAATCTCTCCATCCGCATGCTTCCATAAATTGGAGTGCAGACGGGTTATGATGTCATCGAGTAGCAATTCATCAGGTTCATCATTCAGATCAATAAGAACCTCGACCAATAATTGATGGATCGACTTGTCAGATAATATCGGTTCTTTGACAAAAGGCAGAACGCGCGTTCGATTTGACGCCTCCAGCAATAACTCTGGAGGAAAGTAGAACATCCTGTAATGCAGCATATTTTCTGAGCCAGCTGCACCGTCATGAACTTCATCAGGGTGAATGACGATCGTGTTTCCAGGAATGCTAAAGTGAGATGCGCCCCGGTAACGAAATGTCTGCACGCCAGCGAGCGTGATTCCGAGCGCATAAGTGTCGTGGCGGTGAGGGGAAAACCCAACGCCGTGGAACCTCGCATCAATGCGATCAATGCCCCGTTCTGTCGGAGCATGCAGAATTCGCTCAGATTTGCACAAACGTTCAATACCCAGAATATTGCTGTCCCTATTATCTCGTTCGTCACGAAAATAACGGGATCATTTTTGCATGTTCGATACCAAGTTTACAATTGTTCTGCGGGATAATTTAGCGCCCTGGCAGGAATTGAATATTACAGCTTTCCTGGCTAGCGGGATTGTAAGTCAACACCCTGATATCATCGGCGAGCGCTATCGGGATGGATCCGGTAACATCTATAACGCTTTGTCCATTCAGCCAGTCGTCATCATGTCTGCAGATGCAGCTCTTTTGCGTAAGATACATATGAAATCACTGGAAAGAGAAATTACAACATCCTTGTATGTCGAAGAGATGTTCTCTACGGGCCACGACGTAGCGAATAGAGATGTATTTTCAAAATTTACACCGGAATCCGCAAATGTTGTGGGCATAGCTATTCGCGCAGAAAAGAAAATCGTTGATAAATTAGTAAAGGGCGCGAAGCTTCATACGTAGATATTTCTTATACTCAATACTTACTTCTGAACGATGTGCAAAGTTGAATGGTTAGCAATTAATCATGTGATTTTTCACATCGTTGAGTTATTGCAAACTGTGAGACTGCGCTGAAATGTGCACGAATTTGAAGTTAAAAAAAACCCCGACTGCAAGCCGGGGCAATTTTAACCTAATGCATATCATCAAGAACACGTACGGGGGTGATGCGTGAACTCAAGATTTAGTGAATTTTAGTAAAACAAATAGCCGATTCTAATAATACCGAATAATAAATGCTTAGACTTGTAGTACTGCGCGATTAAATCTTATTTGCAATTGTTGAACAACCGCACATGTTCGCTCACAATAATGTAGGCGATATGAAATTGAAGGGATTTTCATTAGAAGATATACTGTTGCTTTCCAGTAATAATTTGACCTTTTGGTATAATTTAAAACCGCTTATAATGCCTCGAATTACATAGGTATCAGGTCGGTTAAAGCGTTGTTTACACAATCTTTTCCGCGCTGTTGTTATCAGAGACGCTTGATGTTTAAGGCCGATGGGAATGGGTTTGATTATTGATTTTGTAAAATACGTATCAATCGTAGTGATTGGTCTTTTGCCTATTATGAACCCCTTGACGACAATTCCATTATATATGTCGTTGACCAAGCGCATGAGTGCAGACAACAAACGCGTTCAGGCACGCAAAGCGTGCATATATGCGTTCTCGATTCTCACTGTTTTCTTACTGCTTGGAAACGGCATCATTTCACTTTTCAGCATATCTATGCCGGGTATTCGTGTGGCTGGTGGACTGATCATCATGATCCTGGCATTGCGGATGATTTTCTCCGGCGAGGATTCGTCATCGGAAGTCGATGCAGCGCCTGCAGATATCAAAAAAGCTGAACTGGACTATTCCTTCTCGCCGCTGGCGATGCCAAGCCTCGCTGGCCCGGGCTCCATAGCCGTGGTCATGAGTTTTGCGTCACAGATACCAACCGAACATACCATCGCCGGACATGCGGTTGTTATATTGGGTATCGCTATTACGATTGGTGTGGCCTATCTCGCTCTCTCATCCGCATCGCTCATAGAAAAAGTGCTCGGCGAACATGGTATGCAGGCCGTGACAAAGATCATGGGCTTCCTGTTGACTTGCGTGGCGGTGCAATTTCTTGCCTCAGGCATCCGCGATTTTTATATCGAATTCAGTAAGATCAGCTAAACCAGTTTCCACTTTTCGGGATGTGCTCTAGGTGCGCGGGACGAGCAGGATAATGCATGCGCCTGCTAAGGCGACGGTCGCACCTATAATGTCCCAGCGATCTGGACGCATGCCTTCAACGGCCCAGATCCACCCAATGGACGCGATAATGTAAATCCCGCCATAAGCGGCATAAGCGCGACCTGCTGCATCGGTTTCTATCAATGTGAGCAAATAGGCAAAAAGAGCGAGACAAACCACGCCCGGAATGAGCCAGAGCGGGGACTTGTCCAGTTTAAGCCATGCCCAAAACGAGAAGCACCCTGCGATCTCGAATATAGCTGCGGCAGCATAAATCACGAACTGCAAAGCGTATTTCCCTGGAATGGATGATTAGTTGCGGCCTTGCGTTGATATTTATACTCCAGCCCTGCGCAACCCCATATAAGGCCAAACAGCAGGTAAAAGTGCCGCCAGTGATCCGTATCGATCACATTACCGATGAGCACATGGCCAAGATAAGTCGCATAGGCACAAAGAAGAAATGGTTGCCATGGTCGATTTCTGAACATCAGTTTGAAACCGATGGCGAGTGTGAGAAAAGTCAAAGTCATGAAGGCGATGAAGCCGATCCAGCCATAATCCAGCACTGCTTTCAGCCAGACATTATGGGTGTCTTCTCCAAACATAGGGCCGAATTCCAGCGGCCCGATTCCCAAAGGATGTTCGGTCGCCAGAACCATGCCAAGCCAGTGCCGGGCAAACCGACCCAGACGCGCACTGTCATAGCTTTGCTCAAGGCGCGCACGCTCGAAAAAGAATGTTCTGACGTCTGGGATTTGAAGAAGCAGCACAATAGCCAGCGCGATTGCAAGAATGGCAAGCAGACCAATAGTGATCAATCGCAGACGGAACCTGTTGCTCTCGCTCCGAAGAAGCAGAACTGCAAAAAGGCAGAGAAATGAGAGCGGCACCATGGCCCAGGCAGCACGTGAGAAGGAAACCAGTATTCCGAGCGTCAGTATGCAGCACAAGGGCAGATAGACAAGCATATCCCGGCTGTTGCCCTTCATGATGCGGTAGAGGCTCCATGTGAAGGGTAGAACCAGAAATGGGCCGTAAACGTTCGGGTCCTTAAAGCCGCCCATAGCGCGTCCGTAACGGGTAAAGACATCCGCGCTGGGAAACAGGTTGAGATAGCCCGCAATGCCCAGCAGCGACGATAGGATGCCGACCAGAAGATAGGCATTGAAGATTGTTTTCAGACGACGATAGTCTGCTTCGATAATCGCGGCATAAAAGACTGATGTGAAAGCAAGGAACAGCGAAACTGCGATATAAAGTGGCGCATCCTTGGTATCCGCCATTTGCATGACGGAAATCATACCGCCGAAGTTGAATACGGTCAGCAAGGCAAGCAACACCACACTCGTTCGTGTCAGCCGCATCCCGAAGAGTAAGGCTACGGCGATGAGGCCGGCCATGTAAAGCTCGTAAGGAGCTGGTTCGCTCATCACGAAACCAAGCAGAAAAACACCAAGTCCGATGGCAAAATTGGCGATCAGCCGGTTTAAAGCGCGCTTACCTGCAACGTCTGTTGCAGGTAAGCGGCGGTAAGGTCTGGATATACCGCTGACGCTATTTGCGACCGTGCTCAATAGGCATTTTCCGTGTTGAGGAGCCTGACCGGTGTCAGGAACAGGATCTTGAGATCGAACCAGAGTGACCAGTTTTCAATGTAAAACAGATCATATTCTGTGCGCATCGTTATCTTGTCGTTATTGTCGATTTCGCCGCGCCAGCCATTGATCTGCGCCCAGCCGGTTACGCCGGGTTTGACGCGGTGGCGAGCGAAATAACCATCGACCACTTCATTATAAAGCACGTTGTGCGAGTGCGCGGCCACCGCATGTGGGCGCGGGCCGACAAGTGACAGTGAGCCCGTCAGGGAATTGAAGAACTGAGGCAGTTCATCAATGGATGTCTTGCGAATGAAGCGCCCGACACGTGTCACCCGAGGATCGTTCTTTGTTACCGCATTACGCGCGCTCGGATCGCTAAGCTCCGTGTACATTGAGCGGAATTTCCAGACATTGATAACTTCATTGTTAAAGCCATGACGCTTTTGCTTGAAGATCACCGGGCCTTTGCTATCGAGCTTGATGGCAATCGCTGCTGCCAGCATGATGGGTGAAAGAAAGACGATCCCCAGCAGGCTGAACACAATGTCAAAAATGCGCTTTGCAACCGAATCCCAGTCATTAATCGGCTTATCGAAGATGTCCAGCATCGGTACGCTGCCTATGTAGGAATAGGCACGTGGGCGGAAACGCAGATGGTTGTTGAGTGCCGACAGACGAATATCGACGGGCAACACCCAAAGCTTATTGAGGATCATCAGAATGCGTTCTTCGGCGCTGATTGGCAGCGAAACGATCAGCATGTCGATATGCGCAATACGTGCAAATTCGATCAGTTCTTTGATGTTGCCGAGCTTGGGGTAGCCTGCCACGATGGGTGGTGAACGCTTGTCGTCACGATCATCGAAAATGCCGCAGATACGAATATCATTGTCTGGCTGTTGCTCAAGCGTACGGATCAGGGCTTCTGCATTAGGACCACCGCCGACGATAACGGCGCGACGCTCCATAATGCCATTGCGCGCCCAACGGCGGATTCTCCACGAGACGAACAGGCGGCAAATGATCAGAACGATCATTCCGCTCAAAGCCCAGATCAGAAACCATGCACGCGAAAAATCAGAAGAAACCTTGAAGAGAAAGCCCGCTACCGCAACCGCGCCCAGCACCGTTGCCCAGCTGATGATTACGCGCTTCAGGTGACGGCTGGGGCTGCGCAGAATATTGACCTGATAGCCATTGTTTATCTCCATCATCAGCACGTAAAGGCCCCCGCCTGCGAGCATGATGAGGAAATAGTAGAGAATGAGTGAGGTGTTGAAACTGACATAATAGGTAAAGCTAAGCATACCGGTCAGCATAACAATACCGAATTCAACGAGCCGGATCACCCCGCTTAGCATGGTCGGCGACAAGGTGTTTCGCTCGTATTGCGCAGCCATCTGCCGCGCCATGGCGTTCAACCCGCTCTGTTCATTCGGTTTGGAGCCTTTCGCATCCCTGGCATTATCTGCCTCAGGATCGATTGGAGAAGGCGCATCATTATCCCGCACAATTTTACCCCTGCTAATCAACGTGCCGGACTATATTTAACAGCAAATCCTAAGGATTTGCTGATCAAATGGTCCCGGCGGCTGCTAGATTTTCAGGAACGTGCTTCACGGTAAACCAATTCTATAGAATGTGCCATTGCTTCAACGCCGAACCGTTCGCGCAGACGCAAACTATCGGGCATTGAAAAAAGAAAGCCACTCTCATTATTCGCAACTGAAAGCAGCTTTGCAGCGAGCGATTCTACGTCCGGCTCAACGAGGGCCGGGGAATTGGGACCAAAGATTTCGGGAATGCCACCAACATTGCTGGCAATGATGGCTTTGCCAGCGGCTAGCGCTTCCAGCACGATATAAGGAAATGCCTCCGCGCGCGATGGAACGACCATGATTTTACCAAGCGGAAAAGCTTCTCGCGCGGCCATGCCAGGCAGGAAACGGATTTGGTCTGTTATGCCGAGTTCATTCGCGAGCGCTAGAAAGTCTGCTTTCTCTGTGCCGTCGCCGATAATGGTGACTGTAAAACGCTTGGCTTGTTTGTCACGAAGAGAGGTCAGGGCGCGGATCAACAGATCGGGTCCCTTCAGTACACGCATCGTTCCTATAAACAGGAAGTCAGTCGCGTCAGGCACGGCTGCCGTATGAACAAACTCCTCATCCGACAAGCCATTATAGATAACCGCATGCAGGTCGTATGGCCTGCCAACCTTCTCTTCATAAGTTCGCTTCTCGAAGTTTGAAACGAACAGAACAGCATCGGTGAATGGAGCCAGCAGCCTTTCGACCAGAAAGACCACGCCACCGGCGCGCGTCTTTCGGTCAAAATGCAGGCTGCCGCCATGCGGTGAATAGATACGGGCTACGCGAGACTTAAAAACCCGTAGAGATGAGCCGATCAGACGTGCATAAACGCCTCCTTTGGCGCCATGACCGTGCAGGATGTCCGGCTGCAATTTCTTGACAATGCGATAGGCTTTGTATGCCGTTTTGATATCGGAAATGCCGATATTTCTTTGCATAGCGATACGATGGAGACCGAGCGCGAGCTTAGGCCGTAATTCTTCGAGGAGTTCATCTTCACGCGGGCCGCTGGTTGTTGCATCGCAGAGAATGCCAACCTCGTGCCCGTTTGAAGCCTGAATGCTGATGAGATCGCGGACATGGCGGAACAAGCCGCCCGCAGGTTCGCGAAAACAATGGATGATGCGTAAGGGCGAGTTGTGCTTTTCATCAGACATTTATCGCCATCAGAACAGACGTTCACGCACATAGACGGTGTCACCCGGCAGAATCGGATCGGAGATCAGGACGCGACCTGTCATCACGTCTCCATTGATCGTGCGTGTAATATCGACACTTTCCTGATTGGCGCGTGGCGTAAACCCACCAGCTGCTGCGATTGCCTTTTGCACAGTCATGCCCGGCACATATGAATACTGGCCCGCTCCACCCACTTCACCCATGATGAAGATCGGACGATAACGGTCTATCTCGACACTTACGTCTGGATCACGCAGATAACCGCCCCGCAGTTTTGAGGCGATGCCGCCTTCAAGCTGCTTTACGGTTTTTCCGCTTGCCGGAACGCTGCCGATAAGCGGGAATGCGATGTAACCAGACTGGTCGACGCTATAATTATTGGTAAGGCTTGCCTGCTCAAACACAGTAACGCGCACACGATCGCCAGCATTGAGCAAATAGGGTTCGTTCAATGCGGCATGAAACGCCTGTGGAGCAGGGCGATAGCTTGAGCATGCGGAAAGCGTCATCGCCGCAAGGCCAAGCGCAATAAGAACCATGTGGCCTTTGCGCTTTTTATGAGTTTTCTGCATCGTCATTGTCGCCTCGGTCTCTTCCGAAAAGCATTGCCGCATTTGTAGATTCGGATAGGAAATATCCAAATGCTGTTACATGACGTTATCGATTGATTAAGGTTAATGGCTGGTAAAGAAGTGGCGGCCTCCCGGAAAAACTTTATCTCTTTCTGATAAGAATGGCTCAATTGACAGTTTAACCCTCTGGTTACCTTGTTCGTTTACATTTCCTTACAAAATTGGCCTGCGTTGCCTTTGAATGGGCGAGGGTGGTTGCTCCATAACCGCACTTCTGGAGTGTTGGGCGGAGTATGGGCCGGGATATCGGCCGGAGTATCGGAATGTCTGAAGTCGATAGGCTGTCGAAAGACGCAGATATTGATATTGGTGCGCTCTTTTCGAGCTTGCGCCGCTATTGGCTTTTGATTGTCAGCGGTGCAGCCATCATGGCGGTGCTCGCCTGGGTGATATGCCTTCTTCTGACACCCGATTATCGCGCGGAAACTCGCATTCTGATCGAATCTCGCGAATCCGTTTTCACACGTCCAAATGGTGAGGCCACGACAGAACGGCCGTTGATGGACCCGGAAGGCGTGAAAAGCCAGGTCGAAGTTCTGACTTCGGGCGATCTGCTTAAGCAGGTTTCGGACAGGCTGAAGCTTACAGACAGTGAGGCTTTTACCTCAACGAATATAAAGCCTTGGACGCGTGTCTTGATTCTTCTCGGGATGCGTAATAATCCGGCCAGCCTGACACCCGAAGAGCGTGTTCTGCAGAAGCTGCGCCAGAATTTGCAGGTTTTCAATGTCACTGGTTCGCGCGTGATCGTGGTCCAGTATACGTCCGCAAATGCGCAGGAGGCTGCCGACATCGCAAATGCGGTGGCTGATGCCTATATCGCGTTGCAAGCTGCTGCAAAACTTCAGTCTAATGATGATGCAACCGGCTGGCTTGCGCCAGAAATTGAGGATCTGCGCGGCAAAGTCCGGGATTCGGAAAAGAAGGTTGCTGACTATCGTGCTGCGAATGGCCTGCTGACCGGGCAGACAAATAGCACCATTGCCACCCAACAGCTGTCCGAAGTCTCGACCGAGCTTACGCGCCTGCGTTCGAGCCGTGCTACGTCTGAGGCGAAAGCGGAAAGTATTCGCAGAGCGCTCGCAGCCGGTGTTCCGGTTGATACTCTGCCTGACGTCGTGGCATCTGGCATGATGCAGCGCCTTTCTGAACGTCGTATTCAGCTCAATTCGCAGATTGCTGATCTTTCGGTAACACTGCTTGAAGGCCATCCCCGTATCAAGTCCGTACGCTCGCAACTCGCTGATCTGGACCGACAGATCAATGCGGAAGGGCGCAAGCTTTTAGCGAGCCTCAATAATGAGGTGAGTGCTGCGAGATTGCGCGAAGACGAACTCAATCGTGAATTAAACCGCGTCAAGGCACAGGCTGCTCAGGCTGGCGAGCAGGAAGTTGAATTGCGGGCGCTTGAACGGGAAGCGGCTGCACAGCGTCAGCTTCTTGAAACTTACCTGACGCGCTATCGCGAAGCTGCTTCGCGCACAGACCGCAATTATGTCCCAGCCGACGCGCGGATATTCTCGCGCGCTGATGCGCCGGGATTACCGTATTATCCAAAGACCTTGCCGGTTGTCAGCGCAACCTTCGTTGCAGGACTGTTGCTCCTGTCCATTTTCGTACTGCTGCGCGAATTGTTCAGTGGGCGGGCCTTTGTAAGCGTTGATGGGCGCCGTATCGCAGCGGTCGAAGAAATTGAAATGCCGGTGATTGAAGCTGCCACCGACATGGCTTTCACCCCGTATTCTGAAGATGAGTCCCAAGTTGCGGTTAAATCTGCAAGGCGCTGGACTTCACCTTTGATTTCGGGATCAAAGATTGTCTCTGAGGAAGAAGCTCCGGAGAACCCGAATGGTGTGAAGACCGTGGCCGACCGCCTCATTGAAGGCAGGTTAAAGCGCGTTATCGCCGTGTCGCCGGAAGGAGACACTGCATCCGCTGCAACTGTGCGCCTGATGCGAGAGCTGGCAGATCGTGGCAAGCGCGCCATTCTGATCGACATGACGGCCTACGGTACACTAGGGCTTGTTATGCTCGATGGAAACAATCGAGCTGGCATTACAGAACTTCTTGCTGGTGAGCGACGCTTCAACGATGTTATTCATACGGATCATTATTCCCAGGCGCATATAATGCCGCTCGGTAAGGTGGCTCCTGAAGACGCAATGCGTTCAGCCGACCGGCTGCCATATATTCTGGATGCGCTGGAAACAGTTTATGATTTCGTGGTGGTTGAATGCGGCCCGTCGACATCTCGACAGATACGCCGTATTGCCGACGGTCCGGCAGTCGTGGTCATGAATATTGTGGACCCTGACGACCACAATGTCGTCATGGCAGCGCTCGATATGGATCAGGGTGGCTATGAAGATGTCATCATTTTGATGGACGGCGCAGAGCGTGCGGCAGTCTCCGGTTCCAACACGCCACAGCCAGATTTCGATTCGCAATCAAAGATATAGCGCGTCAGACTGAATCAAATTCAGAGGCGCTTATCGTAAAATATTAGCGTTTAGCCAGCTTGCTGCGCAGAGTTTTGGTGAACTGCCACAGGCGGGGATTGCCTTTGATTTTCGCGACGATTTTACTGCGTATCGCTTGTGCAACGGTGAACGTCTTGCCCTTTGCCGTTAACGGAACAACAGTATCGTAGACGTTTCTTTCGATGTCGCACCATTCCCGTTTGTAGGGCTCATCGCCGATACCAAAGCTGTAGATCGGTACTCCGGCCTGGCAATGGACTTTCATGTCTTCATAGAAGAGAAATTCGCCGGGGCTCGCGGTCATTAACTCATCATCGGCTATCGCACTGAATTCGACGGTCGGACCGTCTTTCGAGAATGTTTTACCGATTAGCGAGCGGATTTTACCGCCGACTTCAAGAATTTGCAGTCCGTATCCTGCTTTCTGCTTCCCAGCGTCTTCTCCATAAAGTTCTTTGAAGAAAGTCTGAATATGCGCCTCGGCAAAGGGGTCGCTAATCCCCATCTGCCTGAAGCGATGCGCCTTTAGCGTAAAAAACGTATCGAATATCGCATCGGATTCTTCATGGGACTTCGGTGCGTAAATGCGCCACCCGCCGGCTTCTTCATAACGGCGGCCATGCTGACGATGTTTTTTGAGTTTCCGCTTGGCATTGCTTCGCTCAAGCACAGCTTCAAAGCCATTGATTAACGAGGCGGCAAGAACAGGATTGGGGTTCTGGATACTCTTCAACGTCAATAATGGATTGTCTCGCCCTGAAAGAGAGGGCAGCTGTCGCGTTAAGGAAAGCACATCAATATCTGGCCGAGCGGCTCGAATGGTCAACACAAGTCGGTCAAGGGATGCGTGATCAACCGCACCATCAAGCCATGGGAAATTACAGTTTGCGTGGCTTCCGCCCGGATAACGCAACATGTTTGTACCGCTTACGCTGACAGTCTCAAGTGGCAGCAACATCACGGGTGCATCGTCTGCAAACAGACCTGCAACCAGACCATCGGGATTAACATGCCTGCGCCAACAGTCGATCCAGTCGAAGCTTTGCGCATTGCCATGCAGTGCATCCGGCTTTGACCAGAAATCACGCAGCTGCGCGTAATCGGTGATAAGGCGTGGCGTTAGACTGGCTCTGGCTTTGTCAGTCACGTTTCGGTTGCCCTCGCAAATCGCTCAACGACGTTTTGGGCGCGGAGGCTGAGCCATCCACCAGATGATCCCCATAGCGGGCAATACCCATAGAATGCCGGTAACGAAGAAATAAAGAAGATGCACCCACGCGGGCGAGTTGCCAAGCTGGGCCACGGCGATGATTGTCGCAAAAACCGCATAGACGATCACAAGAGTGACCAGCAGAAATGTGCCTATGAGTTTTTTCAGCCGAACGGGCATGTCATTCTCCTCTATCCTGCTCTTCACTAGCTTGTGAGAACGCGCAAAGGAAGAGAAAACGCGTCGGCATGTCGCGTGAACCCGGCTTGTAACCGCTTCTCCTATGCGGCATGTATCGGCCAACTGAAAAATCAAGGATGAAATGGCATGGCGGCAATATCCGTTCGACATGAAGGGCAGGGCACAGTGAGATCTGGCGAGGATAAAAATCGTCGGCTGATCCGCTATTGGCTCTATGCGGTTTTTGTCGTTCTGATCGCCATCGTCATGGTCGGTGGCGCAACGCGCATGACTGGCTCTGGCCTGTCGATCACCGAATGGAAACCAATCCATGGCGTCATTCCGCCGCTCAATCATGCCGAATGGCTGGAAGAGTTCGATAAATACCGCCAGATTCCGCAGTATCAGCAGATCAATAAGGGCATGTCGCTCGAAGCCTTTCAGTCCATCTTCTGGTGGGAATGGGCGCATCGCATGCTTGCGCGCTTTGTGGGCTTTCTGGTCGCCGTTCCACTTGCATTTTTCTGGCTGACCGGACGCCTGAACAGCAGCCTTAAATATCGGATGCTTGGCCTTCTGGCGCTGGGTGGCTTTCAGGGCGCCATTGGCTGGTGGATGGTGGCATCGGGCTTGAGCGAGCTGACAAGTGTCAGCCAGTACCGTCTTGCTATTCACCTGACCACGGCATGCGTTATCATAACAGCGGTGTTCTATATCGCGCGGGGTCTGGTCACCTATACAGAGCGCCCGGCGGAGCGAGCGATCCAGCGCTTTGCTGGCTGGCTGGTTTTTGCCGTGCTGGTACAAATCTATCTTGGCGGGCTTGTCGCCGGGCTTCATGCAGGTCTTACCTACAATACCTGGCCGTTGATGGATGGCGCAATCATCCCTTCCGATTTGTTTATCCAGTCGCCGTGGTGGCGTAATCTGTTTGAAAATCCGAAAACTGTGCAGTTCGTGCACCGCATGTTCGCCTACACAGTTCTGGTTCTGGCGGTTATTCATGCTGTGCAGGTTTGGAAAAACGCAGCTGCAACCACCCACGCCCGCCGAACGATCGTTCTGCTCGGGCTCATTCTGGTGCAGGCAGCGATTGGTATCGTGACTCTTTTGATGAGTGTGCCGCTCGATCTCGGCCTCACACACCAGTTTGTGGCGCTGATGGTTCTGGCTTTCGCCGTTGCACACTGGCGCGCAACAAAGGGCGCTTACAAACAGTAAGCGGTCTGACGCAGATGCCTTAGCGCGGAGGCAATTTTCAGCTCCCGCGCTTCGTCTGCTTCATTGCCATCTTCGAGATGCCACGCAGCTGAAAGACAGCCATAAGCAAAAGCGTAATCAAGGACATGAGCGGAATCACATTTGAGGATCGCTGCAAAATGTTCGGCCATTTGTTGTGCCCGCGCAACGTCGAGGCAAAGATCATCACGATCCAGCGGATTGTAGAAGATGTTGGCGGCGTCGAATGCCGCATCCCCCACCAACCCATGGGGATCGATCACAAGCCAACCGCGCGGCCCACGAATAACATTCTCATGATGAATATCGCCATGAAGTGGAATAGCTTCGTGCGGCATTTCCAACAGGCGCTTTGCACGTTCTGCAGCCTCAGCATAAATCGGCTTCTGGTTGGCGACTGCAAAGAGACCCGAAAAATGCTTGTCCAGCGGCTGCAAGTCATTTGGAACAGATGAAGCGGACGGCTGATGCAATGCAGTCAGCACTTGCCCGAAAATGGCGAGACATTCGTCGTCTTTGCCGCTTTTGAGATGCGCATCAAGATGATAGCTGCCTGCATATTCAAGCAACATCGATGATCCTTTGAGGTCGTAGAGTTTCGCAGCCCCGCGTCCCTCCCGCCAAGCAAGATAATGCGCGCCGCGCAATTCTTCCATCCCGGCGGGTTTGAGTTGCTTGATAACAAAAGTCTCGCCCGGATAGTCGTTGCGTTTGACTTTCCAGACAAGGCTTGAATGCGTATCCGCTAACAGTTCATAAAAGCCGATATTCCATTCAATAGGAAATATCGGCTTTAAGTTTTTGTGTTGACCCATGTCTTTGTCCCAAAAACGGTTCCCATTTTTGGGAAAGATGCTTCAGGCCTTGCCGAGCATCAGGTTCATGTTCTGAACAGCAGCCCCCGATGCGCCCTTGCCGAGATTGTCGAGAAGTGCCACGAGATTAACCTGATTGTCGCCTTCCGTGCCAAACACGAAAAGCTTCATGCCATCCTTGCCTGCAAGCTCTTCTGCATCGACGCGCGGCAGCTGGCTGCTTTGCTCAAGTGCAACCACTTCGACAACATCCTGACCTGCATAATGTTCAGTAAGAGCCCGATGTATATCCTGAAGCGATGGCTTGCCCTCAAGTTCAGTCACAAAGAGTGGAACCTGAACGATCATGCCTTGCGGAAAGCGGCCGACGCTGGGGCTGAAGAGTGGACGACGGTCCAGACGACCATGCAATTCAAGTTCAGCGACATGCTTGTGACGCAGCGGCAGGCCATAGAGAAAATTGTTGGCGGCGAGATGCTCTGGATGGTTCTTGTCTTCCATCTGCGCAATCATCTGCTTTCCGCCGCCCGTATAGCCAGAAACTGCATTGACGCTGACCGGGTAGTCCGCTGCCAGCAATCCTGCGTCCCGCAATGGACGGACGAGCGCGATTGCACCTGTCGGATAGCAACCGGGATTGGCAACAAGACGAGCTTCGGCGATACGCTCACGCTGGCCCTTGGCAAGCTCGGCAAAACCATAGGCCCAATCCGAATGAACGCGATGAGCGGTCGAGGTATCGATGATACGGGTCGAGTTGTGACCTTCGAGCAGCGAAACTGCTTCCTTGGAAGCGTCGTCGGGCAAGCACAGAATTGCAATATCGGCAGAGCGCAAATAGTCGGCGCGCAAATCTTTGTTGCGGCGCTCGGATTCCGGGATGGAAATCACTTCAAGATCGTCGCGCTCGGCAAGGCGGCTGCGGATTTGCAGACCAGTTGTGCCGTGTTCGCCGTCGATGAAGATTTTCGGTTTCATGCGCTTTGCCTTTGGATTTCAGAAAGTTACGCTCGTATTCGGAATCAATTTTTCAGCAGCTTGAATCAATCTGTGAGCTGCAATAACACTTAATCTTTATCGTCGTGCCTTTTGCTCAGCCAGAAGCCCGAGAAAGTACATTGCGATGGTCGCTCCGGCGATAGCCGTTATATCGGCATGATCGTAAGCCGGTGCAACCTCCACAATGTCAGCTCCGACAAAATCAAGTTGTGTCAGTTTGCGAAGCACGGACAGCATCTTCGCTGATGATGGTCCGCCCGCAACTGGTGTGCCTGTTCCCGGGGCAAATGCAGGATCAAGACAGTCGATGTCGAAGGTCAGATAAGTCTTTTTGCCGGCTGTGCGCTTGAGAATTTCGTCAGCAATAGCTGCTGCCGACATATCCTCAACCTCGTGACCATAAATGATCTTGATCCCGCAATCTTCGGGTGCGTGGGTCCGGATGCCGATCTGGATCGAATGTTCAGGGTCGATAATCCCGTCCCGCACGGCGCGGGCCACGAAAGAACCGTGATCAATGCGCTTGCCATCGTCAAACCACGTATCCTGATGCGCATCGAATTGCACCAGTGCCAGCGGACCATATTTCGCAGCATGGGCTTTGAGCAGTGGCCAGGTTACGAAATGATCGCCGCCAAGCGTCAGCAAAAATGCATCGGACTTGAGGATTTTCGCGGCTTCGCGTTCTATCGTTGCAGGCGTCTTATAATGATTGCCGTAATCAAGGAGACAGTCACCGTAGTCGACCACCGCGAGATTTTCGAACAGATCGCGCTCAAAGGGATATTGCGGGTCGTTGTCGAAAATGGCTGACGCACGACGGATCGCTTGTGGGCCGAAACGCGCGCCGGGTCTGTTGGAGACCGCAGCATCGAACGGAATGCCCCAAACGACTGCTTCAGCGCCCCTGAGCGACTTCGTATAAACGCGCCGCATGAATGACAGAACACCCGCATGGGTGGGGTCTGTGGCGGCACTGTTCAGGCTGCGGGCAGTGAAAGCATGGTCGATGGTTTTTGAGGGCATAGCTGGCTCCCGAATAGTTTCACAACTCTCATAGCGCTTCACGATGCAAATTGGGAGATTGCTTTATGCGGTTTTCGCATCAAACTCGTATGCACGTTCTACGCGGGCGATGCGAACGCGATAAGTTTTATACCATTGCTGACGGCCGAGCTTTTGCGCGATGAGATGATCGACATCGCGCTTCCATGCACGGATGCTGTCTTCGTCTACCCAGAATGAGTTGGTGATGCCGAAACCCTCTGCATCCCGCGATAGCCGGGTTGCCTCGCCGCAAGCTCCGCCATTCGATCGGCCATTTCACCATAACCATCATCACCGCCGAAGCGTTGGGATGAAAACGAGACCATATAATAGGGTGCCTGTGGCGTGATGGCGAAACGTTCAGTCGGGGACATTTTCTTATTCCATAGGCGAAGAATCTTGAACTATGTGCTTCATGAATGTTGTCACCATGGCTTGCAACTGTGACGAAGCCGCGCTGCATCACAGATCAGGGTGCAAGATCACGCGAGCGATAAACCGCGATTGTAAGAATACAGGCCGTATTGGCAAATACCTCTCTTTCGGAGAGGGATTTTATGAAGAAAGCAATATTTCCAATTTCAATCGTACTTGCTTGTTCTGCGGCATTGTCTGGCTGTGTGACTGACCAACATGCGGCCCGATATCAATTGGAGCAGCAGAATGTGAGCGCACTCAACTGGATGCAGCAATCCGGTGAATATGATGCGCTCGCCTATCAAACGTTCAACGGTGCACGCAAAGCGTTCGATACGGCGAAGGTTCGCAAGGGATACAGGAAGGCGGTGATTGTCGATCTCGATGAGACGATGATCGACAATTCGGCTTATGCCGGATGGCGCGTTCAGCACAATATGCCTTACGCAGAGAAAACATGGGGGCGTTGGATGGCTGCCGAACAGGCGCGACCCATCCCGGGCGCTGTCGAGTTCGCGCGCTACGTGAATTCGCATGGAGGCACAATGTTCTACGTTACGAACCGCGATGCCAAATCATTTGAGCATACAGCAGCCAATATCAGGAAGCTCGGCTTTCCCGGTGTCTCTGCGAAGACGCTGTTGCTCAATAGTGGACAATCCAACAAGCAGCCGCGTTTCGATAAAGTCAAAGCAGCAGGCTTTGATGTCGTGATCTATATTGGCGATAATCTGAATGATTTCGGGGGTGCTACTTATCATAAGACCAACCAGCAGCGGCGCGCATTTGTTGCAGCCAACCGAGAGGCTTTTGGTACGAGATTCTTCATGCTTCCAAACCCGAGTTACGGTGACTGGGTTTCTGGCATGGCACCGGACTATTACAAACAGCCTGTTGAGAAGCAATTGGAGATCAACCGGAAAGCCATTCGAGCCTGGGCTGGCTGAAGCAGTGTGGCTATTCCAGAATGACAACGCAAAAAAGCGGACCCGAAGGCCCGCTTTTCTGTAATTCTGAAGCGATAAATATTAGCGCTTCGAGAACTGGAACGAACGGCGAGCCTTAGCCTTACCGTACTTCTTACGTTCAACAACGCGGCTATCGCGAGTAAGGAAGCCACCCTTCTTAAGAACCGTGCGAAGGCCTGGTTCGTAGTAGGTGAGTGCCTTGGAGATACCGTGACGAACGGCACCGGCCTGACCGGAAAGACCGCCACCAACAACGGTTGCGATGACATCGAACTGACCAGCGCGGTTCGATGCAACGATTGGCTGCTGCAGGATCATCTGCAGAACCGGACGTGCGAAATACGCGGCGAATTCTTTACCATTGACCGTGATCTTGCCGGAGCCTGGCTTGACCCAAACGCGAGCAATCGCGTCTTTACGCTTGCCAGTCGCATAAGCGCGGCCCTGAGCGTCGATCTTCTGGACATGAACCGGAGCGGCCTGTTCGGCGACTACGCTGCCGAGTTCTTCGAGCGAGTTGAGCTGCTCAGCCATGATTATGCATTCCCTTTGTTCTTGCGGTTCAGCGCTGCGACGTCTAGGACTTCGGGCTGCTGAGCTTCATGCTGATGATCTGCACCTGCATAAACGCGCAGGTTCTTCATCTGGCGACGGCCGAGTGGGCCGCGCGGGATCATGCGCTCAATGGCCTTCTCAACAACGCGTTCTGGGAAACGGCCTTCAAGAATCTGGCGCGCAGTACGCTCCTTGATTCCGCCTGGATGGCCAGTGTGCCAGTAGTAAACCTTGTCGGTGTATTTCTTGCCGGTCAGAACAACCTTGTCGGCATTGATGATGATGACATTGTCGCCATCGTCAACGTGCGGGGTGAAGGTTGCTTTGTGCTTACCGCGCAGGCGATTGGCGACGAGGGATGCGAGACGACCGACGACGAGACCTTCTGCGTCGATCAGAATCCACTTCTTCACCACTTCGGCTGGCTTCTGAGAAAAAGTTGCCATTGAAGTCTTCCTTGACTTAATCCCAGATCTTGCGATCCAGGCTTTTCTTGTTGCTTGTGTTGGTCACGCCAATGATACAGGCGGCCAACCCTAAGGACGTTAGAAAGCGAACTTTCATACGCACTGGGCGGGTCGATACACAAACTCTGGAAGATCGTCAAGCGCTGTTTTTATATCAATCTTTTAAAAATACAATAAAAACAACGACTTATGGTATTGGTATTATAATACCATATCTTTTTATCGCGGTGGAATGGAATAAGTGGCTGTTGCATGAGCGATTAGCTCATTTGTCTCATCGCTGAAAAGACTTATTTCCAGGACAGCCAAACGCTTTCCGAGCTTGAGAATCTTTGCTTCCGCTTTCACGGTCCCCGGAGTGGCTTTGCGCAGGAAGTTGATATTGAGATTTGTGGTCACGGCGAGCGCGACGGGCCCAATATGACCAAGAATAGCTGCATAAGCTGCGACATCTGCAAGTCCGAAAAGGGAAGGGCCTGAAACAGTACCACCGGGCCGTAAATGCCGGCTGTCGGCGTGAAGATGCATCGTCGCTTTTCCATCGTCGATAGAGACGATCTCGAAACTGTCATCAAGCTGCGGAAATTCGCGCTTCATGAAAAGGCGTAAATCGTCAATATTCATAACTGGGCTCAAGGCCGTATGGTGTGCAGCGCTGATATTCATGTTCTCTCCCTCATAACAAGGAATAGGGGGAGGATGGTCAATCTTGCAAGCATGTGTTGCGATATGCAAAAAATAAAACCCGAATTTGCAGCGGAGGAATGAAATGCAAGCGTCTTCAGACAATCAGATTCGCGAGATTCTTCAGTCCGTCAAAACGATTGCGCTGCTTGGAGCGTCGCCCAAGCCTGAGCGCCCCAGCAATGGCGTCATGAAGTTTCTATTGGATTGGGGCTATCACGTGATTCCCGTTAATCCGGGGCAGGTGGGAAAGATCATCCACGGACAACAAGTCGTGGCTACACTCGGCGATATTGATGAGCAGATTGATATGGTCGATGTGTTTCGCGCGTCTTACTCGCTTCCGGGGATTGTGGACGAAATTCTCGCCCTTAAACAGCGACCAGCCGTTCTATGGACGCAGCTTGATGTCGTCCATGAAGAGGCTGCCAAAAAGGCTGAAGAGGAGGGTCTGAAGGTGGTGATGGATCGCTGTCCGGCTATCGAGTATCCACGCTTGATGCGCTGACCTTAAGCCACGGAATTAATTTCTGTAATTGTGTCGCTTGGCGCAAAATCCTCCTTTGCTTTCTTTGTGGCACAGCCTAACGTCCGCTCATACTAATTGGCATAGACTATCAGGAGGAACTTATGTCCAAGCGCTCACCCGGCATCGAAACACTAGCAATCCATGCGGGCGCAAAGCCCGATCCGACGACGGGTGCACGTGCGACGCCGATCTATCAGACAACGTCCTTCGTGTTTGAAGATGCTGATCACGCCGCCTCGCTATTTGGCCTGCAGGCTTTCGGCAATATCTATACGCGCATCACCAACCCGACCACTGCTGTTCTGGAAGAACGCATTGCTGCGCTTGAAGGCGGGACCGCAGCAGTTGCGACGGCATCAGGGCATGCAGCACAATTGCTGATCTTCCATTGCCTGCTACAGCCGGGTGATAATTTCATTGCCGCTAACAAGCTTTATGGCGGCTCGATGAACCAGTTTGGTCAGGCTTTCAAATCTTTTGGCTGGCAGGTGCGCTGGGCAGAAGCGACTGATCCATCAGATTTCGAGAAGCATATCGATGAGCGCACACGCGCAATCTTCATTGAAAGCTTCGCAAATCCTGGTGGCATTGTTACAGATATCGCAGCCATTGCTGAAGTTGCCCACAAGCACGGCTTGCCGCTGATTGTCGATAACACGCTGGCATCACCTTATCTGATCCGTCCGATTGAACACGGCGCGGACATCGTTGTGCATTCGCTGACAAAGTTCATTGGCGGACATGGCAATTCGATGGGTGGCATTCTGGTCGATGCAGGAACATTCGACTGGGCAAAGTCGGGCAACTATCCGCTGCTGACGGAACCACGTCCTGATTACGCTGGCCTCGAAATTCACAAGACGTTCGGCAATATCTCTTTTGCAATTGCTGCTCGTGTGTTGGGTCTGCGCGACTTTGGCCCCGCAATCTCGCCGTTCAATGCATTCCAGATTCTGACGGGTGTCGAAACGCTTCCGCTGCGTATGCAGCGCCACAGTGACAATGCACTCAAGGTGGCGACCTGGCTGAGCAGCCACGACAAGGTGTCATGGGTAAGCTATGCCGGTCTTCCGAGCGACAAGTTCAATGCGCTGCAGAAGAAATATTCGCCAAAGGGTGCAGGCTCTGTTTTCACCTTTGGCCTGAAGGGCGGCTATGATGCGGGCGTCAAGTTCGTTGATAGCCTTGATCTGTTTTCGCTGCTCGCAAACATTGGCGATACGCGCTCGCTGGTAATTCACCCGGCATCAACGACCCATCGTCAATTGACCGATGAACAGAAAACTGCCGCCGGTGCTGGGCCGGAAGTGGTTCGCCTTTCGATCGGCATCGAAGATGCGGATGACATCATCGCAGATATTGAACAGGCACTTGCTAAGGTCTGATGTTATGAGCCTGCTTGTTGATTTCGAACTGACTGATGTTGAACCGGAGGAGGGGGCACCTTTACCAGAGCGTGTCCTGTCCGGTAATCCGCGGTCCCGCACATGGAACCTTGAAGAGACTGCCGACGGCAAGCTCTTTGCAGGCATATGGGAAAGTTCGCCGGGCAAGTGGCGTGTTGAATATGACGAATGGGAGTTTTTTCATATTCTCGCTGGTCATTCGGTCTTGACCGAAGAGGATGGCGAAGCGCGCACGCTTAAAGCAGGCGATAGCTTTGTCATTCGCCCCGGCTTCAGGGGCACTTGGGAAGTGATCGAGACCACGCGCAAGGAATATGTGATCCGGCTTTAAAGCCGGTGACGTTATTGAGACAAGTTAAAAGGCCCGGTCGCTATGACCGGGCCTTTTTCTTATGCGCCGTATGGCACCCAGATATTTTTCACCTGAATGGCTCGGCGCAGATAATCGCGGCCTTGTGCTTCGCTGGCGTTGCTCCAGTTTGGCAATCGACCATTGTTGACCCATGTGGCCTTGAGATTGCCAGCAGATGCCTTCTCGACCATGGCGCTGCCTTCCTTCGAACCGAAATACCAAAGGGCCGCCACTTCATCATGCTCGGCAAGCGTCTTGGCCAGAACATCGCGTTCGCCAGTGACGATGTTGATAACGCCTCCCGGCACATCGGATGTGTCGAGAACCTGATAGAAGTCACCGGCAATCAACGGATGGCGACTTGAAGGCACGACAACGGTGCGGTTACCCATAGCGATGGCAGGCAAGACGAGAGAGACGAGCGACAGAAGCGGCGCTTCATCCGGGCATACAATGCCCATCACACCCCATGGTTCGTTCATCGCGAGCGTCACGTGACGCGACCTGGTTGAATGCACTGCACCGTCGAACTTGTCGGCCTGCGCAGCGTTATAGAAAATCCGACGCAGCGATGCTTCAACTTCATCGGCGGCTTTCTTCTCGCTGACACTTGTGCTTTCCACGAGGCGAGCCACGAAATCGTCGCGGCGGGCATCGAGGTTTTCGCCGAGATAATAGAGCACTTGCGCCCGGTTATGTGCCGTTGCACTGCCCCAGCCTGATGCTTTTGCCGCAGCTTCGACCGCATTGCGGATGTCCTTGCGACTGCCAATACCGGCCTGACCTATGACCGCACCGCCTTTGCCTGTGATCGAATAGCTGTAACCGCCGTCCGGCCGGGCTTGCTTGCCGCCGATATAGTTCTTCATTGTGCGGTCGATGCCGTCGACGATGATTTTTTCACTGCCTGATGGTGAAGCTGAAGGAACGAAGTTCTCGACAGCCCTGGGAGCGACCAGCGCTTTTTCCCAATCGGCTGCGAGATATTCGTAAAGGCCTTCACGCGCACCTTCACGACCATAGCCGCTTTCGCGATAGCCGCCAAAGCCCGCACCAGCATCAAGCATGTTGGTGCAATTGATCCAGACAACACCGGCTTTCACACGGGCTGCGAGGTCGAGCGCCACATTGATGTTTTCCGACCAGATGGATGCCGCAAGCCCGTAACGCGTATTATTGGCAAGCGAGACTGCCTCGTCCGGTGTGCGGAAGGTCGTCGCAGCCGCAATTGGTCCAAAAATCTCAACCTGACAGACTGTGGCTGCCTGATCGACATCTGTGAAGAAACCGGGCGCGATGTAGTTGCCCTTGGCTGGCAGTGGGTTCGGCGTCTGCCAGAGCGCACCACCTTCTTCGATGCCTTTCTGGATCAGAGCGGAAATACGCTTTACCTGACCGGGAGAAACGATGGCACCGACATCGGTTGATTTATCGAGTGGGTCGCCGACGCGTAAGCTTTCCAGACGCCTTTTCAGCTTGGCATAAAAGCGATCTGCAATGCCTTCCTGCACCAGAAGGCGCGAGCCCGCACAGCAGACTTCACCCTGATTAAACCAGATGGCATCGACTACGCCTTCAACAGCGGCATCAAGATCGGCGTCTTCAAAGACGATAAAAGGCGATTTGCCACCCAGCTCCAATGAGAGTTTCTTGCCCGAACCGGCAATCTGCTCGCGGATGATGCGCCCTACCTGCGTTGATCCGGTGAATGCGACTTTGTCCACGCCCTCATGACCGCAGACGCTCGCACCTGTTGTGCCATCTCCCTGCACGATATTAACCACACCGGCAGGCAGGCCTACATCGTGACAAATTTCGGCAAAGGCGATTGCCGTCAATGGAGTGAGATCGGCAGGCTTCAACACAACGGTATTACCCGCAGCCAAAGCTGGCGCGATCTTCCATGCGAGCATCAGTAACGGGAAGTTCCACGGGATCACCTGACCGCAAACACCAACTGGCGAGAAGCCTTTAAATTCGTCCTCCACCATCTCCGCCCAACCGGCATGATGATAGAAATGACGAACTGCCAATGGAATGTCGATATCGCGCGTTTCACGCAGTGGTTTGCCATTATCCATGGTTTCCAGAACGGAGAGAAAGCGCTCGCGTTTCTGGATATGGCGAGCGATAGCATAAAGATACTTTGCGCGTTCATGACCAGAAAGCTTTGACCATTTGCCAAAAGCTGCGCGTGCAGCCTTAACAGCCTGATCTACATCTTCTTCTGTGCCGAGCGTGATTTCTGCCAGTTTGTCGCCATTGGCTGGGTTGGCCACCACAATGGTCTTGCGACCTTCTGGTTTGACGAAAGTACCGTTGATATAATGGCCGAAAGACCGGCCATGTTGTTCCAGCCACTGCTTCACATCGCCGTTTGCTTCTGGGGAAGGTCCATATTCCATGGTCTTCAGGATGTCCTTGATGGGTCGCATTTCAAATTTTCCTTACGCAGCGGCGTGACGATTGGCGCTCGAATAGCGTCCGGTCACGAAGTGCTCTAATTGCCGTTCGATATCACCAAGCATCGATGATGCGCCGAGGCGGAACAGGTCAGGTTCCAGCCAGCGATTACCGAGTTCTTCCTTCATCAAAGTGAGCCAAGCCAGTGCATCCTTGGCAGTCTTAAGACCACCGGCGGGCTTGAAGCCGACGATCTGGCCAGAATGTTCGCCATAATCACGCAGCGCCCGCACCATGGTCAGGCTGACGGGCAGGGTAGCGTTGACATCTTCCTTGCCGGTCGAGGTTTTGATGAAGTCGGAACCCGCCTGCATCGCAACCATCGAAGCGCGATAGACATTGGTGAGCGTGTTAAGATCGCCGGTCGCAAGAATGGCCTTCATATGCGCTTCACCACAGGCTTCGCGCATCGCGGCAATCTCGTCATAAAGTGCTGACCAGTTCTGTGTCAGCACATGCTCGCGGGTGATGACGATGTCGATTTCATCTGCACCCTGCTCGACCGCATAGGTGATTTCAGCAAGTCGTAGAGGCAATGGTGTGAGCCCTGCCGGAAAACCAGTTGCAACGGAGGCAACAGGAATGCCGGAACCTTCGAGCGCCTTGACGGCATGCGATACCATGGTCGGATAAACGCAGACGGCCCCCGTGGTAATATTTGCATCAGCAAGACCGAGAGCTTCAAGAATATCTTCACGCACCGGGCGGCGTGCCTTGGCGCAGAGCCTGCGAACACGTCCAGCGGTATCGTCACCCGCAAGTGTGGTGAGGTCGATGCACTGAATTGCGCGAATGAGCCACGCTGCCTGATACTCTTTCTTGATCGAACGACGTGCAGGCAACGTTGCCGCGCGACGCTCAGAGGCACTTCGGTTCACGACAACATCTTCAAACCATTCAGGCTTGAGCGGTGTGCCATTATTGCGGGGAAGGGTTTCGGTCATTTTATTGTCCGTCTGTAAGGTTTGTTGACGTTCAAGAGCACTTAGGCGCGTTGGGTCAAAGGCGTGTGCTCGCGGCAGAACGTTTCAAATTCCTCGACACTGGCATACGCCTTTTGAGTGCCGGGTCGGGTGATGGAATGAGCCGCATAGAGAGCGGCTTTTCGGAGTGCGGCCTCAACATTGCCGGTCTCAGCGTAGAAGCGGGCAAACGAGCCGATAAAAGCATCGCCTGCACCTGTTGTGTCTTTCGGCGTGACTTTAACCGGTGGAATATTGACGATTTCGCTGGCGGTAATCATGCGTGCGCCACGTCCGCCAAGCGTTACAATGACAGTACGGATGCCACGCGCGATTAGCGAACGCGCAGCGACGACGATCTCATCATCGGAGCTTGTCGGAAGCCCGGATAAAAGCGCGAGTTCGCTCTCATTGGGAACGAGAAACGTCACTTGTCGGATACGTTCAGGATCAAGATCAGCCGCAGCAGGTGCCGGGTTCAGAATAGTTTCGATGCCATTTTCCGCAGCGAAAGCAATGGTGTGATAAACCGTCTCAACCGGCACTTCCATCTGCATCAGGATGAGGCCGCATTCCTTCAAGTCATCCGCGGCCTTATCGACTTCAGCAGGCAAAAGATCGGCATTGGCACCTTTAACGATAAGGATAGAGTTCTCACCCGAAGGCTCGACGAAGATAGGTGCTACGCCGCTCGACTTGCCCGGTACTTTCAATACGTGTCGCGTATCGACGCCGAAACTATTCAAGTTGCGGATCGTATTATCGGCAAAAACATCATCGCCGACGCGCGTCACCATCATTACATCGGCACCGAGACGCGCAGCAGCCACAGCCTGATTTGCACCCTTGCCGCCGCAACCAATTTCGAAAGTTGGCGCTTCAAGCGTTTCGCCGGGGCCGGGCATACGGTTCACATAGGTGATAAGATCCACCATGTTGGAGCCGACCACTCCGATCTTTCTGGTCATGAGGAATTTCCTTTGAAAATTCAGAGTGCCTTGATCTTGGCTTCAAACTGTTCGGCGGCAGGCTGATCGAGATAGCCAAGGCGCACGGGGAAGATGGCGCGCTCGCCCGATGCCAGTGTCCGCACATTGTTTTTTGCTTTTTCTGCGAGATAGCCTTCCGGCTCGCAGGTAGACGGCAGGGCAAAAGCTGCGACCTGTGCATCCCCGTTGACCAGAATCCAGCGCACGGTTTTCGGGAACGCTGCGACGGGGTACGAGATTGCAAACCCATCCCCATCCGGTAGCTGCATCATCTGATGCGTCTGGCCCTCAGCGTCGGTTGGCAAGCTGCGAATGTAGAAAACCTGCTCAGGGTCGTAGCGTTCTGGCTCAGCCAGCACCTCCATCGCAGAAGGATCAGCGGCCAGTTCATTGATCAATGAGAGGTAATCGTCATTGGGCGTTACGTGCCCGGGAACGGCTGTTCGCACCTGTACATGATCCGGCGTGAAGGCAACTGGCTGCACGATGCGCGCACCTTCATCATAGGCGAAGTTGACATGACACATATACATCAGCTCCATCGGCGCCGATGAGAGGTTCTCGACATCCATGGTGATATCGAAGAGCGTTTCTTTCGCATGAAGGCGGACACTGGGCCGGGCGAGATAATGTGCACCAAAGCCCATGACATATTCATACTCGCCGGTGACTTCGACAAAGGTGCCATGTTCGTCTTTGCCGAATAAAAGCCCTGCCTTGTCCATCTTCGCGCAGGCCATTTCACCATGCAGAAGGTGATTGTCCTGCGGGGACGGACAACCATTGCGCAAGATGCCGCTATGGAAAGCAAAGCAACCATAGGTCTCGACAATGGTGGTAGAGGGGCGCGGCATGGAAAAGCTGTTGCCCATGGTGAGATCGATGCCGTCGAACTCTGCGCCCCAGACCATCTGCCCCATGAATGGGAGCACGATGATATTACCCCGTTCGTTTTCGATCAGCAGTGCTTCGATACCGCTTGGATAGCGAAACGCGGTTACGCTCAGACCATCGGCGCTCGCGAGGATATGAGGCTGTTCGGCAAAATCCTGACGGCGAAGATGAAATTCAATATCCTGCATTTGGGATCACCTGCCTTGATTGCGCGAAGCATTGATCGCGATGACGAGGATGAGGAAGGCACCCCAGATGAAATCGATCAGGTGGTTGGAGAACCGCATCATCTGAAAACCGGAAGAAAGAAGCATGAGGGCAATCAGTGCGATGGCGACACCCAACACGCGTCCTTTGCCGCCCGCCGGATTTGTGCCGCCAAGCACGGCGATCAAAACCGCCTGCAACAAATAGGATGCACCGTAGTCAGATTTGGCTGCATTGGTGCGCCCGGACAAAATGACCCCTGCAAGCGATGCAAGAACGCCTGTCAGCATATAGGAATAGAGGATCATGCGATCCTTGCGGATGCCGGCGAAGACTGCCGCACGTGGATTGGTGCCAATCAGCATAAGATTGATGCCGAGCGTGGTGCGAGTCAGCAGGATTGCCACGAAAATACAGACGACAATGAACAGCAGGAAAGGTGTGGCGATCCCCATGATCTTTCCGTTGCCAACCCAGTTCCATGCATCAGGAAAACCTACGATTGCCGGGCCGCCGGTGAGCACCAGCGCCAGACCCATCAAGACCTGACCCGTACCAAGTGTTGCAAGGATGGGCGTGATACGCAGCTTGGCAATCAGCAGACCATTTACAAGTCCCGATAACAGGCCGACCAGCATGGCGAGCAGAATGCCAATGATGGTGTAGAACAACATGCCGGAGCCGGACGTTTGCGCTGCCTGCACCATGGATGAGTGGAAATAGACGCCAGCGACGATGCCCGCCAGATTGGCTATGCCGACAACTGAAAGATCAATGCCTCCTGTCAACATCGCAATCATCATGGCAACGGAGAGGATACCCAGTTCAGGCATGATGTAGCTGATGGATTCAAAATTATAATAACGCAGGAACTTGTCCGGGTTCATCCATGTCATCAGTGCGAAAACAAGCACGGTAATGACGACAAGCTGGATGATATTATTGTCTCCGCCAAAGATACGGCGCATGTCGAAAGACTGTTTCATGTCGCTTTCTCCCTTCAGGCGATGCTTTTGCGATCACGCCATGCCGTGATGGCAGTGGCCGCAATGATGATGAGGCCAACCACGACGCGTTGCCATGTGGTGTCTACTTTCATGATGATGAGCGAGTTTTTGACCATCACGAGCATGAAGACGCCCATGAGTGTTCCGAGCACTGTTCCACGACCACCGAAGATGGATGCGCCGCCAAGAACCACAGCTGCGATCACATCGAGCTCCAGCCCGACAAAATCACGCGGATTGGCAAGCCAGATCATTGATGAGTGCAACAGACCCGCGAAACCTGCCAGTGCACCTGCCACGCAATAAACAAAGAAGATCGTGCGACGCGTATTGAAGCCAACGCGTTTTGCCGCTTCTGGCGAACCGCCATAGGCATAAACACTGCGCCCGATCATGGTGTGCGTGAGGATAAGGTGGATCAATAAAGCGAGTACCAGATAGACAAGGAACATCGCCGTGAGACCGAAGGTCGTGCCGGTGGCAGACGTAAGCGAGATTACATCCGTCTTGCCAAACTCGATCAGCTCTTTCGGCATCTTGTTGATGTTGACGATACTGGTGCCCACAAGGCCCAACACGAGGCCGCGCACGATGGAGCCGGTGCCAAGCGTCACAATCAGCGGGATCATCCTGAAGCGATGAATGATGAAGCCGTTGAATGCACCGAGCAACAAGCCGATGAGCGTTGCCGCTACAAACGGAATAAACACACCATCATAGCCAAGGTAAACCATGGCGCGGACGGTCAGATACATGGCGGCAATGGCGAAAGCCGTAAAGGACACGTCGATACCGCCGGAAATCATCACCAGCAAAACGCCGAGCGCCATGATGCCAATCACGACATTGGAGCGAAGGAGGCCGAAAATATTATCCAGCGACCAGAAGGCGGGATTGATAAGGCCGATCGTGATCATTGCGATGAGAAGCACACATGCAATGATGAATTCGGTACTGCGAAAGAACTTCATGTGCCGGTTCCTCAATTCAGCGTCTTGAGCCGGTCATTGACGGCATCTTCGGTCATGTTCTCACCGGACAACTCACCCACGAAACGTCCGCGATGCATCACCAGCACACGATTGCAGTTCTGAACCAGTTCAGGCACATCGTCGGAAATCATCAGGACGGCCAAACCCTTATCCTGCGCGAGCTTGCGGATGATGTTGTGAATTTGGGCCTTTGAACCCACGTCCACACCGACCGTCGGTCCGTTGAGGATCAGGATTTTGGCACCCGTCAGAAGCCAGCGGGCCAGTACAACGCGTTGCGCATTGCCACCAGAAAGGTGGTTGACCGGCGTATATGGTCCGGGGGCGACAATATTCATTGCGGAAAACATATCGCGGGTCGTCGCATCGGCCTTTTTGCGATTGATGAACATGCCGCGCACGAATTTCTCAATCGAGGTCACAATGATATTGCGCTCTATAGACTGCGTAAGGAATAGGCCCTCTGTGAGACGATCTTCCGGCACATATGCAACGCCGCAGGCGATGCCTTCCTGAACGGTTTTCGGATGAACAGGCTTGCCGTCAATCCGTACCGTACCGGTGAAATCCGGCTTCATACCGAAGAGAGCCAACGCAAGCTCCGTGCGGCCAGAACCGATCAGGCCGGAAATCCCTACAATCTCACCAGCATGAAGCGTGAGGCTGGCATTTTCTACGGAACCGGGAACGGTCAGATTTTCAACTTCAAGGCTTGGTGCGCTGGTCGCTCCATCACGCGGAGCCCAATGATAGCTATGCGCCGTCAATTCCTGGCCGGTCATCGCACGGGTGATTGACGGTTCGTCAAATTCGTTGATCGGACCTTCTGCGACCTTCTTGCCGTTGCGGAAAACTGTCAGCCGCTCGCTGATTTCCAACATTTCGCGCATCTTGTGGCTGACAAACAGCACAGCGATACCTTGCGCCTGAATATCGCGCACGATCTTGAACAGCGCATCGACTTCATTCCGGGTGAGGGCGGTTGTTGGTTCGTCCATGATCAAAAGCCGCGCATCGGCCATAACGGCGCGCGCGATTGCCACGATCTGTTTGCCAGAGGTCGGTAAGCTATCCACATCGGCATCCAGATCCATCTGAACGCCCAGACGGTCGAGCGCCTGCTGCGCAAGTTCGCGCACGCGCTTCCAGTCAACAGCCTTGCGACCTTCCATGAGAAACGTATTGATCGCGAGGTTTTCTGCGACCGTCAGATTCCCGAACAGGGAGAAGTCCTGATAAATAACCTGAATGCCATGATGTACGGATTTGACGGGATCCAGTTTGCCGACAGTTTTGCCGTCGATGAGGATTTCACCGTCTTCAGGTGTGTAAACACCGGACATGATTTTGATTACAGTGGATTTGCCAGAGCCGTTTTCGCCCGCAAGGCAATGAATTTCGCCGGGCTTGATGGCAAGGGATACGTCGTCCAGCGCTTTGACGCCGCCGAAGCGTTTGCCAATATGGCGCAACTCGATAAGATTTTCAGTCATGAGGGCCTCGTACAAGGCTGCAAAAGCAGATGGAGAGGGAGAAAGAGGCGGGGGCCTCTTTCTCCGGTTCAGCAGCGATTAAAAATCGTACTGATCCATGTTTTCCTTGGTAACGCCGACCCAGCCTGCGCCGTAGAGCAGGTTTGGCTTGGACGCATCAGGTGCGATCAGGCTTTCATAGCCGGGCAGACCCAGATTGAGACCGGCCTTGATCTGCTCGTTCTTCTTTTCAAGTGCTGCGACCGCAAGCATGTTCATGGCATAGCCTGCAACAGCCGGATCCCAGAACTGAATGTACTGAACGTCGTCATTCTTGATGTATTCGCCGGCAACTGAAACGAGACCGGTTCCTGCAAAGAACACTTTGCCCTTCAACCCACCTTCAGCAATCAGACGGCCAGCGCCAGCCGAGGTTGGCATGGGAGCGCCAAGAATACCGGTAATGTCCGGATAGGCGGTCATTGCTTCCTTGAGCTTGTTGTAGTCGGTGTTCGCATCGTCATAGGTTTCGAGGCGCTCGGTTGCCTGTGCCATATCAGGGAAGTTAGCCTTCTGGTACTCAACAGCACCATCAACCCATTCCATCTGCGACTTCGAGGTGAGGCTGCCCACAGTGGCAACATACTTGCCCTTGCCGCCCATCGACTTGCCGAGTTCCTTCATCAGGTTCGCGCCATAAGCCTTATTGTCGAAAGCTTCGATGTCATAATCGACATTCTGAATGTTGGAAGCTTCGTGGCTGACGACGACGATGCCGCGTTCGCGTGCCTTTTTCAGAACCGGTTCCACGGCTTCAACCGAGAATGGAACGATGGCAATGGCGTCAACGCCCTGTGCGATCAGGTTTTCGACGATCTGCACCTGAGCGGCAGCATCTGCCTGGCTCGGTCCGACCATCCATACGTCGTTGCCGGTATCTGCCTTGAACTGTTCGACGCCGTCACGCATGCGGTCGAACCAGGCAATGCCGTCAACCTTAACAACCGTCGCAATCGTGTATTTCTTGTCGTTTGCGGTTGTGATCAGATCTTTGTTGATCTTGGATGTATCGACTACGCCTTCAGCAAAAGCATGTGGCACGGCAACAGACATGGCGATAGCCATGGACGCGATAAATTTCTTCACCGGTATTTCCTCCCTGGAAACGAATAGCCCCCGCCCAAATGCTTTCACGCAGGCGAGATTGGTGACTACTGATCTTTACGCTGGTGCTTCGCAGTCTGCTGCTGACACCAGTGTCTCCTCCTTTGCAGCGCGTAGTTGTAAAACGGACTGCAAAATCCTCTCTTTGGCACCGACCGCATGATGTGCTGCCGGGTGCCATAAATTATTGTTGTCAGAACCTCCCGATAATGCGAATTATAATGTTACAATTCGATCATTATGTTTGGATCGTTTCATATTTTTGTTCGACCTGTCAAGTATGTGCTAGCTCAATTGCACCAATTGATGCGGCAAGCTAAACGAGGGTGAGCAGCAAGCGAAATGGGGAATCAGTGAGCAGAATCAGCCGTAAAGACGAACGGATTGCCGAACTCGCAGCCCTCGTCGATGAAACAGGGGTCGTGCGTATCCGCGATGCGGCCATGAGGCTCGGCGTGTCAGAGATGACGATCCGGCGTGATATTGGTAATGATACAGGCCCGCTCAATTGTTTGGGCGGTTACATTATTCCTGTGCAGGACAATGGAAACGGCAGCGATTATGTCTTTGATTTTGAAAAAGACTGCCATGCCAATGGCAAGATGCTGGCATGTGCAGCTGCTGCTGCGCTCATTGAGCCGCATGATACGGTGTTCATTGATTGTGGCACGACAACACCGCATCTGGCGCAGTTGATCCCGCACAATCAGCATATCACTGTGATCTGCTATTCCCTCAATGTCGCCGAGATTTTATCTCGTCGGGATGATGTCCGGCTGATCGTGCTGGGTGGTGTTTATCACCCTGAAGCGGCTTCATTTTCGAGCGACGAGGGCATCGAAGTGCTCAAACGTGTCAATATCAACAAGGCTTTCTTGTCGGCAGGCGGGGTGGATGATCAGCACGGCGTAACCTGTTCCCATTTTCATGAGGTGCCAGTCAAACAAATGGCTATGCAGCGAGCTTTGCAGAAGCATCTTGTTGTTGATGAGAGCAAAATCGGTAAGGTGCGTGCGGCCCGTTTTGCAGGCGTGGCGGACTTTAATTCGATTGTTTCAGGCTAAACAATTTGTGCTCAGAGCCGTCTATGGGCTGACTTGCGGGAGACCTTTGGTGCGGTTCAACTTTTCTCTATCGGCTCTCATTGCCACCGTGGGTCTGTTCGTCGCGTTAGTGCTTTTAGCCACGGCGGGCGCGGGTCTTGGATGGATAAGAAGCTTTCTTGGCGATGTTATTGCTGTGATTTTTGTCTATTCCGCCTTCCGCATCGTGATTGATGGAAACAGAGCTTTGTTGGCCGTTGCAGCGTTTTTGGTCGGCGTTGCTGTCGAGCTTGGTCAATATCTGGCAAAATTAACTGGTGTCGAAATTGGCAATCGGGCACTCAGGATTATCCTTGGTGCAACGCCGGACTGGCTTGATGTATTGGCCTATGGAATCGGAGCCGCACTGATCATTACATGTCTTGAGTTGCGCCGAAGATTGAAGTTTTCTCGCCGAGCCTGAGTTTTTTGCGAATAAACTTTCTTTGAACACAATGTCATTCTATATCTCACGGCACAGGCATTGCTGATGAGCGCTGGAACGCGTCTGTCGCTCGCAATAGCCTTCATCAATTGACGCTTTTGACCACGGATGTACTGGCACTGGTAGACATTGATGATCAGGAAGGTCGGTGCATTTTTGCCCCGGCCTTTTTTGTTGTCTTGGATAAAAGCATCGAGCTTGCGTGATGTGATCTGCGCAATTCAGTCTGCTACCAACCGTCTTAAAGATATGAGACAAATATAGCCCATGCAGGTTCGAGAAAACCTGCCCGGACTTTAAACTGTGACTGTAAGTATTTGGAAAATATGGTGGGCGATGAGAGACTCGAACTCCCGACATCTTCGGTGTAAACGAAGCGCTCTACCAACTGAGCTAATCGCCCGACTGACTTGTCAGCCGCTGTGAGAGCCGTTTAGGCAATTCGTTCGAAGAGTGCAAGCGCAAAATTACAAAAACGCATTCTTTTTATTTCTCCGGCTAAAATCCACAGGCTGGATCAATTATAACGGGCAGAGATACCCATGGTGGAGCACCGGAAATTGTATGCGTCATGATCTTCAACGTGAATCGCGATTCCAATTCATGTGGATTTTGAATGCCTTCCGGGGAGGGACGTGTTGTTGTGGATAAAACTGACCAAACTTAGAAGCCCATAAAAGCGCGCCTTTTTGAATAAAAACAAAATTCTTCTTTTTTCTTCAAACCACTCGCTTGACACTGGTGAGAGAACCCCTTAAACGACCGCTCACACCGAACGGAAACGCCGGTGACTACCCAGCCAAGCGGCTGAAAATGAAATGCGCGGGTGTAGCTCAGTTGGTTAGAGTGCCGGCCTGTCACGCCGGAGGTCGCGGGTTCGAGCCCCGTCACTCGCGCCATTTTCATTCAAGAAATCAAACAGAAATCTTGATGAAAATGGCGCACCTCGCGTTCTTTTCACTTTCCCATAAACAATTGAAGTCGTTCGCTGTAATCATTGTTTTGATTCAGAGTTTTTGTATTATTGAGCTTAATTCGATCAATAGGATTGGCCAGGCGGAAAACCGTGCGATTCTATATTGGAGATAAGGCTACTTTGCCTTCTTCCATGAGAGATAAGCGACCGAGAGAATTCCTGCCAGGACGACCAGAATGTCGCCACTAGCGAGCAGATATGAGCCCAACATTCTCTCCTTGCAAAATGCGTCTTTCACTCAGGGCTGAAATGTCAGTCTCTGTGTGCTCAAAAACTTCACATTCATCGGCCTGTATGCTGAGCCGGTGGTGCGATGTGCGATAAATGAGAATTTTAGAGATGCACTCAATTTATTGAAGGCACACAATCCCTCGCCCTGGCTCATAAGCGCCAAATCGTTTCAGAGACTGCAATCAACACAGTAATAATTTTCTGTATCCGGAGAGTGTTCGATCTGGCGGGAAAAGCTGTTGTCGACCTTTTAAGAAAGCGCTGGATTTTTACCCTTATATATAAAGTGAGCGCGAAGCCGTTCGGGTTTATGTTTCATAAGCACTTCAACCGATGAAGTTTGCTCCCAGATGCGCGTCTTGTCGGTGGGCATTTCAGCGCGCACACATGTTTAACCAGTCGGGCAGAGTCGTTTGAATCGGTCGCAAGATTGCGCCTGGCATTTTAAACCGATTGATTCTATCGGACGGATATCGGCGAAAGATCGTTCTTTGCCTTTTCCTCACGAAATTATGATGTTTTCGTGCTATATGGGGATTGGGTGGCATATCTGGGCTTGATGTTGCCTCTTATTGAGCATCTGGGCCGGACTATACCCGCCTGTTCGCGTTGGAGGGCTTGCGCTCGCGCGCATGCTGCGCTAACCGTCCCGCCAAATGAACTAAGTTCGCACGGCATGCCTTTTGAAGCTGCTTGAGGCGACGAGGTCGCAAGAGATGCAATGTGTCGCATGGTGGTAAGCTCCAAAAAGCTTATGACAGGCGGCGCAGCCTCGTATTCAAGCCGGATAAGGATCATGAACGAGCTTTTAAGTTCCTATTTGCCGATTGTCATCTTTCTCGGCATCGCGATGGTCATTGGTGTAGCCCTTCTGGTTGCGCCGTTTCTCGTCGCGTACAGACAACCCGACCCCGAAAAGCTTTCAGCTTACGAGTGCGGGTTCAATGCCTTCGATGACGCCCGTATGAAATTCGACATCCGTTTCTATCTGGTGTCGATTCTCTTTATTATCTTCGATCTCGAAGTCGCCTTCCTGTTCCCGTGGGCTGTGTCCTTCGGCGCAATCGGCTGGTTCGGCTTTCTGTCGATGATGCTTTTCCTTGGTGTTTTGACCATCGGCTTCATCTACGAATGGAAGAAGGGAGCGCTGGAATGGGATTGACCGGCACAAGCGCTGTAACCGGCGCAACAACTGGTTCGACACTGGTGGCCCCGCAGCCAAAGGGTATTCTTGACCCTCGCACGGGCAAGCCTGTCGGCTCCGATGACGCATTCTTCAATGATCTCAACAGTGAACTGTCCGACAAGGGCTTCATCGTCACTTCTGCTGACGCTCTGATCACCTGGGCACGTACCGGCTCGCTGATGTGGATGACTTTCGGTCTCGCATGCTGCGCTGTGGAAATGATGCATATTTCCATGCCGCGTTATGACGCTGAACGCTTTGGTATCGCGCCGCGTGCGTCTCCGCGTCAGTCCGATGTCATGATCGTTGCAGGCACGCTGACCAACAAGATGGCTCCGGCTTTGCGCAAGGTTTATGACCAGATGCCTGAGCCGCGTTACGTCATTTCGATGGGGTCCTGCGCAAATGGCGGCGGCTATTACCACTACTCCTATTCTGTAGTGCGTGGCTGCGATCGTGTTGTCCCAGTCGACATTTATGTTCCAGGCTGCCCGCCAACTGCGGAAGCCCTGCTTTATGGCATTCTTCTTCTGCAGAAGAAGATCCGCCGCACCGGTACGATCGAGCGCTAAACGGACCTTTACGGTCTGAATGGTGCAAGAGGGTTTGTTAGAATTCGTTCTGTTTTCCCAAGGATGGATCGGGTTCTAAAAAAGGAAGTTAGAGATATGAGCGAAGAAGCTCTTAGTGAACTCTCCGGCTATATCAAGGAACGCCTCGGCGATGCGATCGAAGAGGCGAGACTGGCTTATGGTGAGCTGACGCTTGCCGTTCCAGTTGCAAGCTTGATCAGCGTTCTCACGTTTCTGCGCGATGACGTGCAGTGCCAGTTCGTGAACCTTACGGATATTTCCGGCGTAGACTACCCGCAGCGCGTACAGCGCTTCGATGTTGTCTATCAGCTCATGTCTCCACGCCAGAATCTCCGTATCCGCGTCAAGGTTCAGGCTGATGAAGATACGCTGGTGCCGTCTGCAGTGACTGTCTATGTTGGCGCTGAATGGTTCGAGCGTGAAGCATATGACATGTATGGCATTCTGTTCTCAGGTCATCCTGATCTGCGCCGTCTTCTGACTGATTATGGCTTTGAAGGTCATCCGCTGCGCAAGGACTTCCCGACGACTGGTTTCGTTGAAGTTCGCTACAGTGATGAAGCAAAGCGCGTCATTTATGAGCCTGTTGTTCTTCGACAGGAATTCCGCAATTTCGACTTCCTCTCGCCGTGGGAAGGGACCGACTACGTCCTGCCCGGTGACGAGAAGGCAAAGACGAATTAAGGTGAGATGATGGGCTCTGTCGAAAGATTGAACGGCCAATGTCTTTGTGGAGAGGTGAAATTCACAGCCTCTCCTGCGAAGATGGAAATGGACGTTTGCCATTGCAGCATATGCCGCCGCTGGTCTGGTGGCGCGTTTATGGCTGTGAACTGTGGTACTTCGGTCGAGATTGAAAATGAAGCTGCGCTGGGAACCTACAGCTCTTCGGAGTGGGGTGAGCGTCGGTTTTGTTCGAAGTGTGGCTCCTCGCTGTTCTGGCGCGGCGTGCACGATGGAATGACGATGGTATCCATGCAGGCTTTTGCCGAGCCGGAGCTGTTTCATTTCGCCGAAGAAATCTTCATCGATAACAAGCCTGCAAATTACGATTTTGCCAACAAGACCCACCGGATGACCGGCGCGGAATTCTTGGCGGCGATAGCAGCCAAACAGGAAGCTGAACATGGCTGAGACTCAGGTCCGCAACTTTAATATTAACTTCGGTCCGCAGCATCCGGCTGCGCACGGCGTTTTGCGTCTTGTTCTTGAACTTGACGGCGAAGTCGTTGAACGCGTCGATCCGCATATCGGTCTGCTGCATCGCGGTACCGAGAAGCTGATGGAAACGAAGACCTATCTTCAGGCTTTGCCTTATCTCGACCGCCTCGACTACGTGGCGCCGATGAATCAGGAACATGCCTATGCGATCGCTGTCGAACGCCTGCTTGGCGTCGATGTGCCTAAGCGCGGTCAGCTGATCCGTGTTCTTTATTCGGAAATCGGCCGTATTCTGAACCACATTCTTAACGTCACGACGCAGGCTATGGACGTTGGCGCGCTGACGCCGCCGCTCTGGGGCTTTGAAGAACGTGAAAAGCTGATGGTGTTCTATGAGCGCGCATGTGGCGCTCGTATGCACGCAGCTTATTTCCGCCCGGGTGGTGTTCATCAGGATCTGCCTGATCAGCTCATTGAAGATATTGGCAACTGGATTGATCCGTTCCTCTCTACCACACTTGCCAACCTCGACGATCTGATCACTCCAAACCGTATTTTCAAGCAGCGTAACGTCGATATCGGCGTTGTTTCTCTTGAAGACGCATGGGCTTGGGGCTTCTCGGGTGTCATGGTTCGCGGTTCGGGTGCAGCATGGGATCTGCGTAAGTCGCAGCCTTATGAATGCTACAACGAAATGGAATTCGATATTCCAATCGGCAAGAACGGCGACTGCTATGACCGTTACCTGATCCGTATGGAAGAAATGCGCCAGTCGGCTCGCATCATGCGCCAGTGCGTTGATCTTCTGCTCGGTAAGGAACGTGTCGGTCCTGTTTCCAATACCGATAACAAAATCGTGCCGCCAAAGCGCGGCGAGATGAAGCGCTCGATGGAAGCGCTCATCCATCACTTCAAACTTTACACGGAAGGCTACCACGTGCCTGCCGGTGAAGTTTACGCAGCTGTCGAAGCACCAAAGGGTGAATTTGGCGTCTTCCTCGTATCGGATGGCACCAATAAACCTTACCGCTGCAAGCTGCGCGCCCCGGGCTTTGCCCATCTTCAGGCCATGGATTTCCTGTGCCGCGGTCACATGTTGGCTGACGTGTCGGCAATTCTTGGTTCGCTCGATATCGTGTTTGGTGAGGTTGACCGCTGATGTCCGTTCGCCGTCTCGCAGATGATGCCGTCCAGCCGGCTGGTTTCGCTTTCAACGCGGATAATCAGAACTGGGCGCACAAGACGATCGCAAAATACCCGGAAGGCCGCCAGCAGTCGGCTGTTATTCCATTGCTCATGCGTGCGCAGGAGCAGGATGGCTGGGTCACTAAAGCTGCTATCGAACATGTTGCAAGCATGCTTGATATGCCGCTGATCCGCGTTCTTGAAGTTGCGACGTTCTACACGCAGTTCCAACTTAAGCCTGTTGGTACGCGCGCTCACATTCAGGTTTGCGGCACCACGCCATGCATGTTGCGTGGCTCGGAAGCGCTGATGGATGTTTGTCGTCATAAGATCCACCACGATCCTTTTGAGCTCAACGCCGAAGGTACGCTGTCGTGGGAAGAAGTTGAATGCCAGGGCGCTTGCGTCAATGCACCGATGGTTATGATCTTCAAGGATGCTTACGAAGACCTGACACCAGAACGCCTTGCTGAAATCATCGATGAATTCGAAGCAGGCAAGGGCGACGCGGTCAAAACGGGCCCACAGGATGGACGTATTACGTCTGAACCAATGGGCGGTCTCACCGCGCTGACCGAGGATCTGGACTACAAGAAGATCGGTCTTGAAACGCGCAAGGCATCGGATGCAGCAGCAGCTAAAGCTAAGGCGGAAGCCGATGCAAAAGCCAAGGCGGAATCTGATGCGAAAGCCGCAGAAGAAGCCAGGAACGTTGCACCGTCGAATGCTGCCAAGCCAGTAACCAACGCAACGGAAACTGATCCAAGCCTCAAGACGCCGTCTGATGTGAAGGCATCAAACGCTGCTGAGAAGGCTGCTTCGGTTGACAGCAAGCAGGGTTACAAGCTTGACGACAAAAACCGTCCGGAAGCGATCGCGCGTCCGGAGGCTGTTGACGATCTGAAGCTTATTTCCGGTGTTGGCCCGAAGATTGAGGCAACCCTGCACGAGCTGGGCGTTTTCACCTTCAAGCAGGTCGCTTCCTGGAAAAAGGCCGAGCGCGAGTGGGTTGATGGCTATCTGAGCTTCCACGGTCGTATTGAACGTGATGATTGGGTTAAGCAGGCCAAGGCTTTGGCCAGGGGCGGCGTCGAAGAATACATCAAGGTATTCGGAAAGAAGCCCGTATGATGACTTCGACATTGGCAAACAGAAACGGAAACAGGTGAGACATGCTGGCTGATAAAGATCGCATATTCACCAATATTTACGGCTTCAAGGATCGGTCCCTGAAGGGCGCTATGTCGCGTGGCCATTGGGACAACACCAAGGGCTTCATTGACAAGGGTCGTGACTGGATCATCGACGAGATGAAGGCATCTGGCCTTCGTGGGCGCGGCGGCGCCGGCTTCCCGACTGGCCTGAAATGGTCCTTTATGCCGAAAGAAGTCACGGATCGTCCGCATTACCTCGTCGTCAATGCCGACGAATCTGAGCCGGGCACCTGTAAGGACCGCGAAATTCTGCGCCACGATCCGCATACGCTGATCGAAGGCTGCGTTATCGCCGGATGCGCCATGGGCGCACATGTTGCTTATATCTATCTGCGTGGCGAATTCATGCGTGAGCGTGAAGCGCTTCAGGCAGCGATTGATGAATGCTACGATGCTGGCCTTCTGGGCAAGAACAATAAGTGCGGCTGGGATATGGAGATTCTCCTCCATCACGGTGCCGGTGCTTATATCTGCGGCGAAGAAACAGCACTTCTCGAAAGCCTCGAAGGGAAAAAGGGTCAGCCACGTCTGAAGCCTCCTTTCCCAGCGAACATGGGTCTTTACGGTTGCCCGACGACTGTTAACAATGTTGAATCGATTGCAGTAGCGCCGACGATCCTTCGTCGCGGTGGTGCATGGTTCTCGTCGATTGGTCGTCCGAACAACGTCGGTACCAAGCTGTTCCAGATTTCCGGTCACGTGAATACGCCGTGCACCGTGGAAGAGGGGCTCGGCATTCCATTCCGTGAGTTGATTGAAAAGCACGGCGGCGGCATCCGCGGCGGCTGGGACAATCTTCTTGCAGTCATTCCGGGCGGCGCATCATGCCCGGTTATTAAGGCCGAAGACATGATGGATGCCATCATGGATTTCGACGGTATGCGCGAAAAGAAGTCTTCGTTCGGTACGGGCGGTCTTATCGTCATGGATAAGTCCACCGACATCATCAAGGCGATTGCCCGTCTTGCAGCTTTCTTCAAGCATGAAAGCTGCGGCCAGTGCACGCCTTGCCGTGAAGGTACAGGCTGGATGTGGCGCGTCATGGAACGCATGGTTAAGGGTAACGCGCAGAAGCGCGAAATCGACATGCTGTTCGACGTTACCAAGCAGATTGAAGGTCACACGATCTGCGCGCTTGGTGATGCTGCTGCCTGGCCTATTCAGGGCCTGATCCGCAATTTCCGTCCGGAAATTGAAAAGCGCATTGACGATTATACGCGCAACGCTGTTCAGAGCCGCAACATCCGTCTGGAAGCAGCGGAATAAGGCTGACGCATTGTGTAGTGCGGTCCGTCTCCCATGGACCGCAATAGAGTTTGACATCTGGAAGATGCGGCAAGAGCCGCAGGTTTGGATAAGCGATGGCAAATATTAAGGTTGACGGCACAGAGATCGAAGTTCCCGATCACTATACGCTCCTTCAGGCTGCCGAAGCCGCGGGGGCTGAAGTCCCGCGTTTTTGTTTCCACGAACGGCTTTCCATCGCCGGAAACTGCCGCATGTGTCTGGTTGAAGTGAAGGGTGGACCGCCGAAGCCGGCGGCATCCTGCGCTATGGGCGTGCGCGATCTGCGTCCCGGTCCGAATGGCGAAGCACCTGAAATTTTCACCAACACGCCGATGGTCAAAAAGGCCCGCGAAGGCGTGATGGAATTCCTGCTCATCAACCATCCGCTTGATTGCCCGATTTGCGATCAGGCAGGTGAATGCGATCTGCAGGATCAGGCAATGGCGTTTGGTACCGATGGCTCGCGCTATCGCGAAAACAAGCGTGCGGTTGAGAACAAATATATTGGCCCTCTCGTCAAGACTGTGATGACACGCTGCATTCACTGCACGCGCTGCGTCCGCTTCACGACCGAAGTGGCTGGTATTTCTGAACTCGGCCTCATTGGTCGCGGCGAAGATGCTGAAATCACCACCTATCTCGAACGCGCAATGACTTCAGAGCTGCAGGGCAATGTCATCGACCTTTGCCCGGTGGGTGCTTTGACCTCGCGTCCATATGAATTCCAGGCTCGTCCGTGGGAATTGAACAAGACTGAAACCATCGACGTGATGGATGCTGTCGGTTCGAATATCCGCGTTGATACCCGTGGCCGTGAAGTGATGCGCATCATGCCGCGCGTCAATGAAGCGGTGAACGAAGAATGGATTTCCGACAAGACCCGCTTCATCTGGGATGGTCTGCGCACCCAGCGCCTTGATCGCCCATATGTTCGCAAGGATGGCCGTCTGGTTGCAGCATCATGGCCTGAGGCTTTCGCAGCAATCGCTGCAAAGGTTTCGGCAACCTCTGCTGACAAGATTGGCGCAGTTGCTGGCGATATGGCTTCGGTTGAAGAGCTTTATGCTCTGAAGAACCTGATTTCATCGCTTGGTTCTGCAAATATCGATAGCCGTCAGGATGGTGCAGCACTTGATCCAGCTCTGGGTCGTGCAAGCTATCTCTTTAACACGACGATCGAAGGCATTGAAAATGCTGACGCTCTTCTGATTATCGGCTCCAACCCACGTGTTGAAGCAGCGGTTCTCAACGCTCGTATTCGCAAGCGTCAGCGCATGGGTCGTTTCCCGATCGCTCTGATCGGCGAGCAGACTGAACTGCGTTATGATTACGAATATCTCGGCGCAGGCGCAGACACGCTTGCAGCTGTTGCTTCTGGCAAAAATGCATTCCGCGATGTGCTGGTAAAGGCCGAACGTCCGCTGATCATTGTTGGTCAGGGCGCATTGATTGGCGAAAACGGCGCTGCAGTTCTGGCTCAAGCCGCCAAGCTCGCTCAGGACGTCGGTGCGATCAACGGTGAGTGGAACGGTTTCTCGGTTCTTCACACTGCGGCGTCACGTGTTGGCGCACTCGATCTTGGTCTTGTTCCGGGTGAGGGCGGCAAGGTTGCAGGCGATATGCTTGGCAATCTTGATGTTGTGTTCCTGCTTGGTGCAGACGAACTCGACATGACCAGCAAAGGTTCGAGCTTCGTTGTCTATATCGGTACGCACGGCGATGCCGGTGCACATGCCGCTGACGTTATCCTGCCAGGTGCAGCCTATACCGAAAAGTCGGGTACATGGCTCAACACCGAAGGTCGCGTACAGCTCGGCAATCGTGCTGGTTTCGCACCAGGCGAAGCAAAGGAAGATTGGGCAATCCTGCGCGCTCTTTCAGACACGCTTGGCAAACGCCTGCCATTTGACTCGCTCGCACAGCTTCGTGCCAAACTCTATGCAGACTACCCGCATATGATGGCGATTGACACTGTTGCGCCTGCTGCCGCTGACGATCTGGTCGCGCTGGCAGCGAAAGCAACTAACCTGGGTGGCGGCGCTGCGTTCGTTTCCCCGGTCAAGGATTTCTACCTGACGAACCCAATCGCGCGTGCTTCCGCTGTCATGGCCGAGTGCTCGGCGCTTGCGGCCGGCAGCTTCCAACAGGCAGCTGAGTAAGCGAGAGAGAGACGGAATAATGGACGGAATTTTTGCAGCTTACGTCTTGCCCGCGCTGATTATGGCGCTGAAGTCGGTCGTTCTGCTTGTCGTATTGCTGATCGTCGTGGCTTACCTGCTTTATGCGGATCGTAAGATCTGGGCAGCCGTGCAGCTTCGCCGTGGACCGAACGTCGTTGGCCCATGGGGTCTGTTTCAGGCTTTTGCCGATCTTTTGAAGTTCGTCTTCAAAGAGCCGATCATTCCATCGGGTGCGAACAAGGGTGTGTTTCTTCTCGCACCGTTCATTTCCGCGGTGCTGGCAATGGCAACCTGGGCGGTCATTCCGGTCAACGAAGGTTGGGCAATCGCCAACATCAATGTCGGCTTGCTTTATATCTTCGCTATTTCTTCGCTTGAAGTTTATGGCGTTATCATGGGTGGCTGGGCCTCGAACTCGAAGTATCCGTTTCTCGGTGCACTTCGTTCGGCAGCGCAGATGGTTTCTTATGAAGTATCGATCGGCTTCGTTATCGTTACGGTTCTTCTGACGGTTGGCTCGCTTAACCTGACAGATATCGTATTGTCGCAGAATACGGGTATCGGTACATCGCTCGGTCTGCCTGCTTCGTTCCTTGACTGGAACTGGCTGGTTCTGTTCCCGATGTTCGTGATCTTCTTCATCTCGGCGCTTGCTGAGACGAACCGTCCGCCATTCGATCTGGTCGAAGCTGAATCGGAACTCGTGGCCGGTCATATGATCGAATATTCGTCCACGCCGTTTCTTCTGTTCTTCCTCGGCGAGTATGTGGCGATCACGCTGATGTGCGCTCTGATGACGACGCTCTTCCTTGGCGGCTGGTTGCCTCCGGTTGATGTGTGGTTCCTCAACTGGGTTCCCGGCGTCATCTGGTTCATGCTCAAGCTCTGCTTCTGCTTCTTCATGTTCGCTATGGTGAAGGCTTTCGTACCGCGTTACCGCTACGACCAGCTGATGCGTCTGGGCTGGAAAGTATTCCTGCCGATCTCGCTCTTCATGGTCGTTCTGACCGCGACCGTCATCAAAGTCTTCGATCTGGTGTAAGGAGAAAGAAAAATGGCTTCTTTCGCACAGGCCGCGAAATCACTCCTTCTAAAGGAATTCGTCGGCGCTTTCTTCCTCTCCATGCGTCAGTTCTTCGCGCCAAAGGCGACATTGAACTACCCGCATGAAAAGGGTCCTATTTCTCCACGTTTTCGTGGCGAACATGCGCTGCGCCGTTATCCCAACGGCGAAGAACGTTGCATTGCCTGCAAGCTCTGCGAAGCGATCTGCCCGGCGCAGGCTATCACCATTGAAGCGGGTCCCCGCCGCAATGACGGTACGCGCCGCACGGTGCGTTACGACATCGATATGGTGAAGTGCATCTATTGCGGTTTCTGTCAGGAAGCTTGCCCGGTTGATGCAATCGTTGAAGGTCCGAACTTTGAGTTCGCGACCGAAACCCGCGAAGAGCTCTACTATGACAAGGACAAGCTCCTTGCCAATGGCGATCGCTGGGAACGCGAAATTGCGCGCAACATCGCTATTGATGCGCCATATCGCTGATTGGTTTTGCTGAAACCTCTGTTTCGGCATCCGGTTTGAAAAAGCGGCAACAAGAGGGGGCAACCTCGCTTGTTGTCTGAATTTAAGTTTCGCGATTTTTCGCGACAAACAAAGACTAAAGCGGGCAAAGCAATAGGGCTTTGTCCACGGAAAGGTGTTGGGGGATCCCCATGCTGACAGGTATTGCGGCAGCGTTCTTCTATCTGTTCGCCTTTATCATGATCGCTAGCGCGTTCATGGTAATTGCGGCACGCAACCCCGTGCATTCGGTGCTGTTTCTGATCCTCGCTTTCTTCAATGCGGCGGCACTATTCTTGCTGACGGGGGCCGAGTTCCTCGCCATGATCCTGCTTGTCGTTTATGTCGGCGCTGTGGCGGTTCTCTTCCTCTTCGTCGTCATGATGTTGGATGTCGATTTCTCCGAGTTGAAGCGTGGTGCGCTGCAGTATGCGCCAATCGGTGCTCTCGTCGGTCTGATCCTGCTGGGCGAACTGATCGTTGTGTTCGCGGGTTCGATGTTCACTCCCAAGCTGGGGCAGGGCTCGGTTCCGATCCCTGATCTCGCAGAACGTACCAACACTGCCGCACTCGGTGACATTCTTTACACCGACTACGTTTTCAACTTCCAGATTGCCGGATTGGTCCTTCTCGTTGCCATGATCGGTGCGATCGTTCTGACGCTGCGGCACAAGCCGAATGTAAAGCGCCAGTCGATCCCGGTTCAGGTTGCTCGTACGCCTGAAACGGCGATCGAGATCAAGAAGGTCGAAACGGGCAAAGGCATCTGAGGATAAGAATATGGAAATCGGTATTTCTCATTATCTGACCGTTTCAGCCATCCTGTTCACACTTGGCGTTTTCGGTATCTTTTTAAACCGTAAGAACGTCATCGTTATCCTGATGTCTGTCGAATTGATCCTCCTCTCGGTCAATCTCAACTTCGTGGCGTTTTCTTCTGTTCTCGGCGATATGGTCGGGCAGGTTTTCGCGCTCTTCGTTCTGACTGTTGCAGCTGCAGAAGCGGCTATCGGTCTGGCAATTCTCGTTGTTTTCTTCCGTAATCGCGGTTCTATCGCGGTGGAAGACGTCAATGTTATGAAAGGTTGACGGGCAAATGCTCTACTACGCGATCGTCTTCCTTCCGCTTATTGGCTTTCTTGTTGCCGGAATTTTTGGCAACCAGATGGGCGCTAAAGCGAGTGAATACCTCACTTCCGGCCTGATGGTGATCGTCGCGATCCTGTCTTGGGTCGTGTTTTTCAAAATTCCGCTCGGCCACGAGGCCGAAACCATCCGTATCCCTGTGCTTCATTGGGTTACGTCCGGTTCGCTGTCGTTCGACTGGGCTCTGCGCGTTGATACGCTGACCGGCGTTATGCTCGTCGTGATCAACTCGGTGTCTGCACTGGTGCATATCTATTCGATCGGATACATGCACCACGATCCGCACCGTCCGCGCTTCTTTGCTTATCTGTCGCTTTTCACCTTCGCCATGCTCATGCTGGTCACGTCGGACAATCTGATTCAGATGTTCTTCGGCTGGGAAGGTGTGGGTCTGGCATCTTATCTCCTGATCGGTTTCTGGTTCCAGAAGCCTTCGGCAAATGCCGCTGCTATGAAGGCTTTTGTTGTCAACCGCGTTGGTGACTTTGGCTTCCTGCTCGGTATCTTCGGTCTGTTCGCGCTGTTCCAGTCGGTTGATTACAATACGATCTTTGCGGCTGCTGCGAATTATCTGCCTGCTGAAGGTGCTGCCGATACCGGTGCAGTTGTTCTCAACTTCCTCGGCTATGAGCTGCACAAGGAAACAGCGCTGACAGTTGTCTGTCTGCTGCTCTTCATGGGTGCTATGGGTAAATCTGCGCAGTTCCTGCTGCACACCTGGCTTCCTGACGCGATGGAAGGCCCGACACCTGTTTCGGCGCTTATTCACGCGGCAACGATGGTGACCGCGGGTGTGTTCATGGTTGCACGCCTGTCACCGGTCTTTGAATATTCGCACACCGCATTGTTGATCGTGACGATTATCGGCGCAACGACAGCATTCTTTGCTGCAACTGTTGCTCTGGTTCAGAACGACATTAAGCGCGTTATCGCTTATTCAACCTGTTCGCAGCTTGGTTACATGTTTGCGGCTCTTGGTGTCGGCGCTTATGGCGCTGCTGTATTCCACCTCTTCACACATGCGTTCTTCAAGGCACTTCTGTTCCTTTGCGCCGGTTCGGTTATCCACGCCGTGTCGGACGAGCAGGACATGCGTCGCATGGGTGGTCTGCGCAAGCTGATCCCAATCACCTATTGGATGATGATGATCGGTACTGTTGCGATTACGGGTCTGGGCGTTCCAGGAACGATCATCGGTACGGCCGGCTTCTTCTCGAAGGACGCTATTATCGAGTCGGTCTTTGCATCGCACAGCCTTGCATCAGGTTACGCCTTCACGCTTCTGGTGGTCGCAGCTCTCTTCACGAGCTTCTATTCCTGGCGTCTGATTTTCATGACTTTCTACGGCAAGCCACGCGCTTCCGCTGAAGTCATGCATCATGTTCATGAATCGCCGCCAGTGATGCTCGTTCCGTTGTTGCTTCTTGCTGTTGGCGCGCTGCTTGCTGGTTTCGTGTTCAAGGAATATTTCTTCGGTCACGAATATGCAGAGTTCTGGAAGGGTGCGATCTACACCGCTCCGGGCAACGAAATCCTGGAACATTATCACCATGTTCCGCTGTGGGTTAAGCTGTCGCCGTTCATCGCAATGCTGATCGGTCTGGTTACGGCCTGGGTGTTCTACATCCGCGCGCCACATATCCCGAAGGCACTCGCAGAGCGTCATCGCGGTCTGTACCAGTTCCTTCTCAACAAGTGGTACTTCGACGAACTTTACGACTACATCTTCGTCCGTCCTGCACGTTGGCTCGGCCGCTTCTTCTGGAAGGTCGGCGATGGCAAGATTATTGACGGATACGGTCCCAACGGTGTCGCCGCGCGCGTTCTTGATGTTACAGGTCGCGTTGTGAAGATGCAGTCGGGTTACCTTTATCACTACGCATTCGCGATGCTTATCGGCGTCGCCGCGCTCGTCACCTGGATGATGCTCGGGAGCTCTCTCTGATGACCGATTGGCCAATTCTTTCTACGGTCACATTTCTGCCGCTCGTCGGCGCCTTGTTGATCCTTCTCATCAAGGATGACAGCGAAGCCTCGCGTCGCAACATCAAGAATGTTGCGCTGCTGACTACGGTTTTCGTTTTCATTCTCTCTCTGGTTATCTGGGCTGGGTTTGATAATTCAAATCCGGGCTTCCAGATGGTCGAACAGGTTGACTGGCTCGGTGGTGGCATTTCCTACCACATGGGCGTTGACGGCATTTCGATGCTCTTCGTCGTGCTGACTGCTTTCCTCATGCCTTTCTGCGTGCTGGCGAGCTGGGTCTCCATCGACAAGCGTGTCAAGGAATACATGATCGCGTTCCTAATTCTGGAAACGCTCATGATCGGCGTGTTCTGCGCGCTGGATCTGTTCCTGTTTTATGTCTTCTTTGAAGCAAGCCTTATCCCGATGTTCATTATCATCGGCGTCTGGGGCGGCAAGCGCCGCGTTTATGCAAGCTTCAAGTTCTTCCTCTATACGCTGCTCGGCTCGGTGCTGATGCTGATCGCGATCATGGCAATGTACTGGCAGGCCGGTACGCTAAATATCGTTGAACTGCTCAAGTACGACTTCCCGGCAGGCATGCAAACGTGGCTATGGCTGGCATTCTTCGCGTCGTTCGCCGTCAAGATGCCAATGTGGCCGGTTCATACCTGGTTGCCGGATGCGCACGTTGAAGCACCTACGGCAGGCTCGGTCATTCTGGCCGGTATCCTTCTGAAGCTTGGCGGCTATGGCTTCCTGCGTTTCTCGCTGCCTATGTTCCCGCTGGCATCGGCCGATTTTGCACCGTTCGTCTTTGCACTCTCTGCAATTGCTATCGTCTACACCTCGCTCGTGGCTTTGGTGCAGGAAGATATCAAGAAGCTGATTGCTTATTCGTCGGTCGCACACATGGGCTATGTGACCATGGGTATCTTCGCAGCCAATGAGCAGGGCGTGCAGGGTGCAATCTTCCAGATGCTCTCGCATGGTATCGTTTCGGGCGCGCTCTTCCTTTGCGTCGGCGTGATCTATGATCGTATGCATACCCGTGAGATTTCGGCTTTTGGCGGTCTCGTCAACAACATGCCGAAATATGCCGTTGCCTTCCTCATCTTGACGATGGCGAATGTCGGTCTTCCGGGTACGTCAGGCTTTATCGGTGAGTTCCTCACGCTGTTCGGTGTCTTCCGCGTCAATACGTGGGTGGCTCTGTTCGCAACATCAGGTGTGATCCTGTCGGCAGCCTACGCGCTGTGGCTCTATCGCAACGTGGTGTTTGGTGCGCTGACTAAGGAAAGCCTCAAGGGCCTTCTCGATCTCAGCCCGCGTGAAAAGCTGATCCTTTATCCGCTTGTGATCCTCACCATTTTCTTCGGTGTGTATCCGGTGCCGGTCTTCGATGCGACCGCAAGCGCCGTGCATGCACTGGTTAATCATTACGACGCAGCGCTGGCGAATGCCGCTAGCGCTACGCTGGCGCAGTAGTAAAGGCAAAGGCCCGATGCAAACCGACCTGATTGCTTCCCTGTCTCTCGCAGCTCCCGAGGTTCTCCTCGCGCTGAGCGGGCTGGCATTGCTTATGATCGGCGTGTTCTCCGGAGAGCGCGCCTCCACACTCGTCAATGGGCTTGCTGTCGCCGTTCTGATTGCTGCACTGGCTCTTGTCGTTATCTTCCCGCACAACGGTATCGCTTTTGGCGGTAGCTTTGTGAACGATGGTTTTGCACGTTTCATGAAGGCGCTGACATTGATCGGCTCCATTGTGACGCTCGTCATGTCCGTTGGCTTTGCGCGTGAAGAGAAGTTCGACAAATTCGAGTTCCCTGTGCTGATCGTCCTTGCGACACTCGGCATGCTCATCATGGTGTCGGCATCCAACATGCTGACACTCTATATGGGTCTCGAACTGCAGTCTCTTGCACTTTATGTGCTCGCAGCCTTCAATCGTGACAGCGTTCGTTCGACAGAAGCCGGCCTGAAATACTTCGTTCTCGGCGCGCTTTCTTCGGGCATGCTGCTTTACGGCATCAGCCTTGTTTATGGCTACACCGGACATATCGGCTTTGCTGAAATCGCAAGCTCAATTTCCGGTGGCGAGCGTCAGCTCGGCCTGGTCTTCGGCCTCGTGTTTATTCTGGCAGGCCTTTGCTTCAAGATTTCCGCCGTTCCGTTCCATATGTGGACGCCCGACGTCTATGAAGGTTCTCCAACACCTGTAACTGCGTTCTTTGCAGCCGCTCCTAAAATGGCTGCAATGGCTCTGATCGTTCGTGTGGTTGAAGGCGCTTTTGCTCCTGTTACCCATGACTGGCAGCAGGTTATCACTTTCGTTGCTATCGCTTCGATGGTGCTGGGTGCCTTTGCTGCAATCGGCCAGCGCAATATCAAGCGCCTGATGGCTTACTCGTCGATCAGCCACATGGGCTATGCGCTCGTTGGTCTGGCAGCCGGTACGGTTATTGGTGTTCGTGGCGTTGCGCTTTACATGCTGATCTACCTCGTCATGACACTCGGCAGCTTTGCCTTCATCCTGTCCATGCGGACAAAAGAAGGCAATGTCGAACAGATTGAAGATCTGGCAGGTCTGTCGCGTACCAATCCGGTGATGGCAACCATCATGACCATGTTGCTTTTCTCGCTTGCTGGTATCCCGCCGCTCGCTGGCTTCTTCGGTAAGTGGTACACCTTCATGGCAGCAGTTGAAGTAGGCCTTTACCCGCTTGCGATCATCGGTATTGTCGCTTCGGTTGTTGGTGCGTTCTACTACCTGCGCATGATCAAGATCATGTGGTTTGATGAGCCGGTTACGACATTCGTTCCTCCGGCAATCGAGCTTCGCTTGGTATTGCTTGCTTCTGGCGCGTTCGTTCTGTTCTACGGACTGATCGGCGGCTGGCTCAGCGGTCTGGCTGAAACGGCAGCAAAGACGTTCTTCTGAGCATGATAACGAATAAGGCCGCAGGTGATGGCATGGGATTCACGCTGGCACCTGCGGCTTTAGCAGACGGTTATCGACTGGAGTTTTTTCCAGTCATCGGTTCTACAAATGCAGAGGCGCTTGCCCGGGCGAATGCCGGTGATGCCGGGCGCCTCTGGTTCGTTTCTCCCAAGCAGGAGAGCGGACGCGGACGACGCGGTCGCACATGGACTGCGCCCGAAGGCAATCTCGCAGCAACGCTGCTTCTGGTTGATCGTTTTGATCCCAAGATTGCTGCTACTTTAGGTTTCGTGGCAGGTTTGGCTCTGGCTGATGCAGTGGATGCAGTTCTTCCACCAGCAGTAGCGAACCGCGTGAACGTCGCACTCAAATGGCCGAATGATGTTCTCGTTGATGGCGCTAAACTTTCCGGCATTCTCCTTGAATCGACATTGCTGCCAGAGGGCCGTTTTGGTCTGGCTGTTGGTATGGGGACAAACGTTGTCGCCGCTCCGGATGGCTTGCCTTACGCTGCGACTTCCATCAACGGATTGGGCGGCAATGCCGATGCTGCAATGTTGTTTTTGGCGCTGTCCGACGCGTGGTGTCATTATTATCGGATTTGGGATGACGGGCGTGGCCTCAACACCATCCGCGAGCTATGGCTTAAACGGGCACATGGGCTCGGTCAGGCAGTGGTCATGCAGTTGAATGGTCGCATTGTCGAAGGTGTTTTTGAAACTATCGATTCGGATTGTCGCCTTGTCATTCGCGAAGATGACGGTACACGTGTTCCTGTGACGGCTGGTGATGTCTATTTTGGTACAGCTGCATCTGTCAGACCCGTTTTCTGATTGAATATTTGTGCACAATTGATCTCTGTGCGCGGTGTTCCGGGCTTGCAAACTTTCGGTAGCGGGTTCAACAGGGACATAATCAGCGTGTGCTGTTGAAAATTTGGAACTGGCTTTTCCGACATTGACAGGCGCATGAACGAAAACTTAGAGCGCATTCTCCGAAAAGTGCTAGACACTCTTGCAACAGGATATGCGTTAAATCAAAAAGTTAGAGCGTGAAGCTGAATCTATTCGGCAAGTGAGCGCTCTCAATCATGAGTTAGAACAGGGAGGCATAATGCCCCGCTCACCATCGACCCAATTTGTCTTCCTGCCCCTCGGCGGTGTCGGCGAAATCGGCATGAACCTGGCTATGTATGGCTTTGGTCCGGAAGACAATCGTGAATGGATCGTGGTCGACATGGGCGTAAGCTTTGCCGGACCGGAACATCCCGGCGCGGATTTGATCCTGCCGGATATCCGTTTTCTTGAGGCCGAGAAGAACAATCTCCGCGGCATTATCATTACTCACGCACATGAAGACCACTACGGCGCATTGCTCGATCTTTGGCCTCGCTTGAAAGCGCCGGTCTATGCGACGCCATTTACTGCGGGTCTTCTTGAAGCAAAACGCCAGTCAGAATTTGGTGCTCCTGAAATTCCGGTCACGATCTTCAAGGCTGGTGAAACTTTTGAAGTCGGTCCCTTCAAGCTTGAAGCAATTGCGGTTACGCACTCGATTCCTGAACCTGTTTCGCTTGCGATCACCACGCCGCTGGGCACGGTTGTTCATACGGGCGACTGGAAGATGGACCCCGATCCTTCGATGGGCCCGCTCATTGATGAAGCAAGGTTTCGCGCGCTTGGTGATCAGGGTGTTCTGGCACTTATCTGCGATTCCACGAATGCGATGCGTGAAGGTGAATCTCCTTCGGAGCGTCAGGTCGGCGATAGCCTGCGTGAGCTGATCGAGAATGCACGCGGTCGCGTGGCTGTTACAACCTTCTCATCCAATGTCGGTCGTATCCGCTCCATTACGGAAGCTGCACGCGATGCCGGACGGCAGGTGCTGGTGGTTGGTCGCTCGATGAAGCGTACGATCGCCGTGGCAACCGAGCTGGGCTATATGGAAGGCTTGCCGGAGTTCCTCAGCGAAGATGATTACGGCTATATTCCGCGTGAAAATGTCGTGGTTATCCTGACGGGCAGTCAGGGCGAGCCGCGTGCAGCACTTGCCAAACTTGCCCGCGATGAAATGCGCAGTATCGCGTTGTCGGCTGGTGACACGGTGATTTTCTCGTCGCGTCCTATTCCGGGCAACGAAAAAGCTATTCTCGATATTAAGAACAAGCTGATTGATCAGGGTATCAAGCTGATCAGCGATGGTGACGCGCTCGTGCATGTGTCGGGCCATCCGCGCCGCAGTGAACTCAAGCGTATGTATTCATGGGTGCGGCCGAGAATTCTCGTGCCAGTGCATGGGGAGGCAGCACATCTGGTTGCTCAGGGATCGCTGGGTGCAATGGAAGGCATCGAAGAGATTGCCCAGGTCCGCGATGGCGATATGCTCCGTCTTGCGCCCGGTAAAGCTGAAATCATCGATGAAGCGCCGGTTGGCCGTATCTACAAGGACGGTAAGCTGATCGGTGACGAAGACGAGATTGGCATGGTTGAGCGTCGTAAGCTCGCTTTTGTCGGTCATGTCGCTGTTTCGGTGCTGCTTGACCGTGATTTCAAGATTATGGACGAACCCGATCTGGTGGCTTTCGGCTTGCCGGAAGAAGACGCGCAGGGCGACCTGATGGAAGAAATCCTGCTTGATGCCGCAATTGAGGCCATCGACAGCATTCCGCGCGCACGTCGTAAGGATCTTGAAGTGGTACGTGAATCGGTTCGACGTGCTGTTCGTGCTGCGACAAATGAGGCATGGGGCAAAAAGCCGGTAGTGACGGTGTTTATCAACCGGATAAAGTGATTCAACCATCGGGAGGAGGAACACTGATGCTTGAACGCCTGAACCATGTCGCTATCGCGGTTCCGGATATAAAGACTGCTGCCGCAATTTACAGCGGACAGTTGGGCGCGCAGGTAACTGCGCCTCAAGCCCTGCCTGAGCATGGTGTAACGGTGGTTTTTATCGATGTTGGCAATACCAAGATCGAGTTGCTTGAGCCATTGGGCGAGGGGTCGCCCATCGCAGCTTTTCTCGAAAAGAACCCATCAGGCGGCATGCATCACCTCTGCTATGAGGTTTCGGATATCATTGCTGCCCGGGACCACCTCAAAGCTGAAGGCGCACGCATCCTCGGGAATGGTGAGCCGAAGATCGGTGCACATGGCAAACCCGTTCTGTTTTTGCACCCCAAAGACTTCAATGGGACACTGATCGAACTGGAGGAGGTATAATCATGTCCTGGGTTTCAGGGATTGCGATTTATTTTGTCATCTGGTGGACGACGCTTTTTGCGCTTTTACCCGTCGGCCTGCGCACACAAGCAGAAGAAAACGACGTCACGCTGGGTACGGTTGCAAGCGCTCCTGCCAAGCCACGCATAGGGCTCGCATTTCTGCGAACAACCTTTGTGGCTACGGCAATCTTCTGCCTTTACTATTACATGACACAGGTTCAGGGTTTCGGCCTTGATGATATTCCGCACTTCTTTCCTGATTTGAAGTAAAAACGTTTGCTCTATTTCGCGGAATTCAGAGCTCCATAGAGGTATATGCCTAAAAATTAGGCACTCATGTTGTGTAGTGCAATGTGGGGTTTTCACCCATCAATATTCCGTGAATCTAAAACTCATTATTTCAGCATAACTATTTGAATAGATAGAAAATTAGAGAGACGACGCGCTCCATCTTTGCTGTGATTTATCACGACGGAGACGGGGGCTCATTTCGTTTTTGCTCACGAGTTGTGAGTGCTGATCGTCGTTGGAAAAAAGCCAGTAACATCAATGCTTCTCACGGCGAGGTATCACGGTTTCGATAGGAAATCAGTTTCGCGGGTTGCCAACGAATGCGTTGAACCATCATCCGTGAAATAGTAAATAAAAACAGCCAGATAGAGCCATTCTGTTGACTGAGTTTTATTCAAATCTGTTTTGAAGCAAAAAAAAAGCAAGGCTTGCGCCTTGCTAGTCGAATACGCGTTCGACCCGTTTCCATTTTACTGGCGGCGGCGTAATATCGCGCCTGGATCCATCCTCCCAAGACTTTGACCGCGTGAGACAACGGTTCTATTCCGTTGATAGGCTTGTTGATGAAAAAAATAGCGGACTGCACAGCTTTTGTCACCAAAAATCTTTCAAGACGTCATATTTCCTTCGCATTTTTTTCCGTTTTAATATGTCAGATACATAATACATTGAAAATTAAAGTGAATCCCTAAGTAGTCTTCAGATGACTCTTTTAACAAGATCGTCATTGATGGTTGTGGACGGAAAAAATGCTGCTCAGTAAAGCGAGTAGGGGCGGGTTTTCAACAGCGGCATAACCCGATATGAAACCGGCAAGTTTGCTTAATTTCTGCCTGATTCTACACACACTCAGTTGATACTCAGGCAATCTCTCTCTTGATCGGTGGTCACGATGCGTCTGTCGCAGTATTTTATGCCCATTCTGAAAGAAAACCCAAAGGAGGCAGAAATTGTCTCCCACAGGTTGATGCTGCGTGCTGGTATGATCCGTCAGCAGTCGGCAGGCATTTATTCTTGGCTGCCGCTTGGTCTTAAGGTCCTGAACAAGGTCTGCGCCATCATTCGCGAAGAGCAGAACCGTGCAGGTGCCAACGAAATTCTGATGCCGACGATCCAGTCCGCTGATCTGTGGCGCGAAAGCGGTCGTTACGATGCATACGGCAAAGAAATGCTGCGCATTCAGGACCGTCAGGAGCGCGAGATGCTCTTCGGTCCGACCAATGAGGAAATGGTTACGGATATTTTCCGTTCCTATGTGCGCTCCTACAAGGATCTGCCGCTCAACCTCTATCACATCCAGTGGAAATTCCGCGATGAAGTGCGCCCACGTTTCGGCGTAATGCGCTCGCGCGAGTTCCTGATGAAAGACGCTTATTCGTTCGACCTCGACTACGAGGGCGCGAAAATGGCTTACTACCGCATGTTTGTTTCCTATTTGCGCACATTCGCACGCGTTGGCCTGCAGGCGATCCCGATGCGTGCCGATACGGGGCCTATCGGTGGTGATCTTTCTCACGAATTCATCATTCTCGCGGAAACCGGCGAAAGTCAGGTTTATTGCGATAAGGCCTATCTCGATCTGGCTGTGCCGGGTGCAGACACTGATTTCCGCGACGATGCCCAGCTAACGGATATCGTTACGCGCTGGACAACGCCTTATGCGGCCACTGATGAAATGCACGACGAAGCAGAATGGTCTGCGGTGAAAGCCGACGATCAGGTTTCCGCTCGCGGCATCGAAGTTGGTCACATCTTCCATTTTGGCACCAAGTATTCCGAGCCAATGGGTGCGAAGGTACAGGGACCTGATGGCAAGGAGCACTTCGTATCGATGGGCTCTTATGGTATTGGCCCATCGCGTCTGGTTGCTGCTGCAATTGAAGCCTCTCATGATGAAGCAGGCATTATCTGGCCTAAGGCGATCGCGCCGTTCGGCGTTGGCATTGTCAACATGAAGCCGGGCGATGAAGGTTGTGATAGCGTGAGCGAAAAGCTCTATGAAGCCTTCACCAATGCGGGCATAGATCCGCTGCTCGATGACACGGACAACCGTGCGGGTTCCAAATTCGCGGCTCTCGACCTGATCGGTCTGCCTTATCAGGTGATCGTCGGTCCACGTGGCGTTGCTGCGGGTGAAGTCGAAGTCAAGGATCGCAAGACGGGTGAGCGTCAGAACCTCACTGTTGAAGCGGCAATCAACCTGTTGACGGCTTAAACATGAGCAACGCGGCGGCAGCAAAATCTGACGGCAAGCAGAAGGCATCCAGCAAGGCGCCTTCTTCTGGTCCGTTCTCAGCCTTTGAGCGGATGATCGCATGGCGCTATTTGCGAGCGCGCCGCCGCGAGACGTTTATTTCGGTCATTGCCGGGTTTTCTTTCACCGGCATCATGCTTGGCGTTGCCACGCTCATCATCGTCATGGCGGTGATGAATGGGTTCCGGGCGGAGCTTTTGACTCGCATTCTGGGTATCAATGGCCACCTCATCATGCAGCCGATTGATCGGCCTCTTGATGATTATGCGAGCCTTATCCAGCGCATTGATGGTATCAAGGGCGTGCAGTTTGCAATTCCTGTAGTCGAGGGGCAGGCTCTCGTTCAGGGTAACATCGGTGCTGGAACGGGCGCTTTGGTGCGGGGGCTTCGTGAAGAGGACCTCGATAAGCTCAAGCTCGTTTCTACGAATGTGAAGCAAGGCACCCTCGCGGGTTTCGATCAGAGCGGCGGCGTGGCAATTGGCACCCGTATGGCTGAAAATCTGGGTCTTTCCATCGGCGATTCACTGCGCGTTATCTCGCCTGATGGTGATGTGACGCCTTTTGGCGTCAATCCACGCGTCAAAGCCTATCCGATTGTTGCGATATTCGAGATTGGTATGTCCGAGTATGACGCGTCCATTGTGATGATGCCGCTTTCAGAGGCGCAGCTTTTCTTCAATCAGGAAGGAAAGGTGCAGTCGCTGGAGATATTCGTCGATAATCCCGACAAAGTGGACGCAATGCGCGCGCCTGTCGAGGAAGTGGCTGCCCGCCAGATTTCCCTCGTCGATTGGCGCCAGCGCAATCAGACTTTCTTCTCGGCTCTACAGGTCGAACGCAATGTCATGTTCATGATCCTGACTTTGATCGTCCTTGTTGCCGCGCTCAATATTATTTCCGGCCTTATCATGCTGGTAAAGGATAAAGGGCGAGATATCGCGATCCTTAGAACCATGGGGGCAACGCGTGGCGCTGTCATGCGCATATTCCTGATGACGGGCGCTGCTATCGGTGTGACGGGCACGCTTGCAGGTGTCGTTCTGGGTGTTGTGGTATGCCTTAATGTCGAGCGTCTGCGCGAGTTCTTTTCTTGGCTTTCGGGAACAACATTGTTCAATCCCGAACTTTATTTCCTGAGTACACTTCCAGCAAAAATGGACGTCGGCGAGACTGTTTCCGTTATTGCGATGGCTTTGATCCTTTCTTTTATTGCCACCATCTTGCCGGCCTGGCGTGCTGCCAAACTCGATCCGGTCGAAGCACTGAGGTATGAATAATGGCGGCTGAAATCATTCTGCGTCTGGAAAATGTCAGCCGGGCTTATAAGGAAGTTGATCGCGAACTGGTTATCCTGAAGGATGCGAGTTTTACGTTGCGGCGCGGTGAGATGGTTGCACTCGTTGCGCCATCGGGTGCGGGTAAGTCGACTTTGCTCCATACAGCCGGTCTGCTGGAACGCCCTGACAGTGGTGACGTTTTTCTGGATGGTCGCTCGTGCAGCGCGCTATCTGAAGACGAACGTACGGCTATCCGTCGCAATGACGTTGGCTTTGTTTATCAGTTCCATCATCTGTTGCCGGAATTTTCGGCGCTTGAAAATGTGATGATGCCACAGATGATCCGTGGCTTGCCGCAGAAGGCGGCATCGGCACGTGCACAGCAGCTGCTCGATTACATGAAGATTGGAAAGCGTGCTTCCCATCGCCCGTCAGAACTCTCTGGTGGTGAGCAGCAGCGCGTTGCGATTGCTCGTGCGGTTGCCAATGCGCCACTGGTATTGCTGGCTGATGAACCGACAGGTAATCTGGATCCGACGACATCATCTTATGTTTTCGGCGCGCTGGAGGCGCTTGTACGTCAGTCTGGGCTCGCCGCTCTGATCGCGACACATAATCACGAACTGGCACGTCGCATGGACCGTCGTGTGACGCTTCGCGAAGGCAAGGTCGTCGACGTCTGATTCAACATACAGCAAGGCGTGATGCGCAAAGAGCCTCTGCCTTGCTCCGACCTGAGTGAAACGACGGTCGATAAGATTGTACTCTAAATAAAAAGAGTTAGAGCGTCGATTTGATTCAATCAAATCGAAACACGCTTTAAGGTGCTCAAATTCCGTTCACGTTTCGTTTGTTCAACGCCGGTGGCTGTGCTGCCGGCGATTGCACGTTTATTTTTCATAAACCTTAAATACATGCACCTAAAGGAAGGGGTGTTGACATCAGAACAAAAATGGAACAAAAACTAAACATACGTGAACAAAGAGGAGTTATCTCAATGACCGATCTCGTCTACGACGTTTTGTCTTTCGTCTCCGTCAGCCTGTTCGTTGCCACTTTCGCCATCTGGGTAAGTGTAATCTGATAACATGATGGGTTCTTCTGTGAACCCGGTTGATTGTAACGATTGTCGCTCTGGACATCGTTACCGTATTCCCTGAAACTGGCGCAGTGGGCGATAAGAGTCGCCTATAGCTGTGCATCAGTCTCAACGAGATGTGCACGGACGACGCTGAAACATGATTTAGCTATCATGTTGTTGCAGTGTTCAGAGCATTTCCTGCAAAACCGCGCGAGCCTTTTGCGTAGGATTATGCGTTGAAATGTGAGAAGAGCACATCTGCAAAGATCGGGGAATTCGTATGAGTGATACAGCAAGCATTGGCGCGGGCGAGGGCAAGTCGTCACCTCGTTTCGTTCATCTGCGGGTACATTCAGCCTATTCCTTGCTCGAAGGCGCGCTGCCTGTTGGCAAGGTCATCAAACAGGCGATTGCCGATGATGCACCGGCCATCGCGATAACTGACACCAACAATCTTTTTGGTGCATTGGAATTTGCGCAGAAAGCATCGAAAGATGGTTTGCAGCCAATCATTGGTTGCCAGCTGGATATTGGTTTCGGTGACCACAACGATAATAGCCGCAGTGCCAATCGTCGGTTGGTACTTGATCTGGCACCTATCGTTCTGCTCGCTTCGACCGAAGAGGGCTATGCCAATATTGTACGGCTCGTCAGTCGTGCCTTCCTTGATACTCCGTCAGGTGATCCTGTTCATATTGATGCAAGCTGGCTGTCCGGCTTGTCCGACGACATCATTGTGCTTTCGGGTGGACAACTCGGACCAATTGGACGGGCGTTTGCCGCAGATCGCCCCGACCGCGCGGAAACGCGTCTGGCGATTTTGAAAGAAACTTTTGGCAATCGGCTATATGTCGAACTGCAGCGTCAATCGGGTTATGATCGTGCGCTTGAAGCGAAAACAGTCGAACTTGCCTATGCGATGGATTTGCCGCTTGTGGCAACCAATGAGGCATTCTTCCTCAAGGCAGAGGATTTTGAGGCGCATGATGCGCTGCTCGCCATTGCTGAGGGACAAATCATTTCCAACGATGATCGTCGCCGTCTGACGCCCGATCATCATCTCAAAAGCCGCGCAGAAATGGCGGCTCTGTTTGCAGACCTTCCGGAAGCTCTCGAAAACACGATTGAAATTGCCGAGCGTTGCAGCTGGTTCACGCAGACACGCCAACCTATTTTGCCGCGCTTTACCGGTGAGTCCGATGATCCGGAAGCAGGTATCGAGGCTGAAGCGGAAGAGCTGGCCCGACAGGCACGTGATGGCCTGAAGATGCGGTTGGAAACTGCCGGTCTTGCTGAGGGATATACGGAAGAACAATATGCCGAACGTCTCGATTACGAGATTGGCATTATCTCCCGTATGAAATTCCCGGGTTACTTTTTGATCGTTGCCGACTTTATCAAATGGGCGAAGTCGCACGGAATACCGGTAGGACCGGGCCGTGGTTCCGGTGCTGGTTCTCTGGTTGCATATGCGTTGACCATTACCGACGTCGATCCGTTGCGTTTCTCGCTACTGTTTGAGCGCTTCCTCAATCCTGACCGCGTATCGATGCCGGATTTCGATATCGACTTTTGTCAGGAGCGCCGTGAAGAAGTCATTCGCTATGTGCAGGAGAAGTATGGGCGCGATCAGGTCGCACAGATCATAACCTTCGGAACGCTTCAGGCGCGAGCTGTGCTGCGCGACGTGGGCCGTGTTCTCGAAATGCCTTACGGGCAGGTGGATCGGCTTTGTAAGCTCGTGCCGCAAAATCCGGCCAATCCGGTTTCACTCGCACAGGCCATTGAGACAGAACCGAAGATCAATGAGGAGCGCGAGAAAGAACCTGTCGTGGGTCGCCTTCTCGATATGGCGCTTAAGCTTGAGGGGCTGTATCGCCACGCTTCCACACACGCCGCCGGTATCGTAATTGGTGATCGCCCGCTTTCCGAACTCGTACCGATGTATCGCGATCCGCGTTCGGACATGCCCGTTACGCAGTTCAACATGAAGTGGGTTGAGCAGGCCGGGCTGGTCAAGTTCGACTTTCTTGGCCTGAAAACGCTCACGGTATTGGAAACTGCAGTCAAACTCGTTGCGCGCAAGGGCATCGAGATCGATCTTACGCGTCTGCCGTTTGACGATGCGCCGACCTATGAAATGCTGTCGCGTGGCGAAACTGTTGGCGTGTTTCAGGTTGAAAGTGCGGGCATGCGTAAGGCGCTGCTCGGTATGCGCCCTGACCGGATTGAGGATATTATTGCACTTGTGGCGCTTTATCGTCCGGGTCCGATGGAGAATATCCCGACCTATAATGCGCGCAAAAATGGTGAGGAGGAAATCGCCTCCATTCACCCCAAAATTGATGGCCTGATCAAGGAAACGCAAGGCGTTATCGTTTATCAGGAACAGGTGATGCAGATCGCGCAGGTGCTGTCGGGCTACTCGCTCGGTGAAGCTGATCTTCTGCGTCGCGCGATGGGTAAGAAGATCCGTCAGGAGATGGACAAGCAGCGCGTTCGTTTCGTTGATGGTGCGATTGAAGGCGGTGTCGACAAGGCGCAGGCGAATATGATCTTCGACCTGTTGGCTAAGTTCGCCGACTATGGCTTCAACAAGTCTCACGCCGCAGCTTATGCGATCGTGTCCTACCAGACCGCCTATATGAAGGCGCATTATCCGGTCGAATTTCTTGCTGCGTCGATGACCTACGATATGTCCAACGCAGACAAGCTCAACGATTTCCGCCGCGAGGCCAATCGTCTGGGTATTGATGTGGTGACACCTTCCGTCATGACCTCCTTCCGCCCGTTTGAAGTTGGCGAGAGAAAGATTTTCTATTCGCTGGCGGCGATCAAGGGCGTTGGCGAAGCGGCTGTGGACCACATCGTTAATGTGCGGGCCGAGAAGCCGTTTGAAAGCCTTGAAGATTTCTGCGAGCGCATTGATCCGAAAATCGTCAATCGACGCGTGACAGAAAGCCTGATCAATGCTGGAGCGCTCGATTGCTTTGGGCGCGACCGTGCTGCAATGAGCGCTGGCATGGATCGCATTATGGGCTTTGCGCAGCGCACGCAGGAAAATGCGGCCAGCGGCCAGTCGGATATTTTCGGCCTTTCGGGAGTACCAAAGGAACAATTGATCTTGCCACAGGCAGCTCCCTGGTTGCCGTCAGAAAAATTGCACCGTGAATTTCAGGCAGTGGGTTTTTATCTGTCCGCTCATCCGCTGGACGAATATCGTCAGGTTCTCGACCGGATGCGTGTTCAGAGCTGGGCCGATTTCTCGGCGGCTGTGAAGCGCGGTGCCAATGCCGGGCGTCTGGCCGGTACCGTGACGACACGTCAGGAACGCAAGACGCGCACCGGCAACAAGATGGGTATTGTGCAGCTATCTGATGCCAGCGGTCAGTTTGAAGCCGTGCTCTTCTCTGAGGGGCTCGCGCAGTATCGCGATCTTCTGGAAAGCGGTCGATCGGTGGTGATCACGGTAGCTGCGGAAAACCGTCCAGAGGGTATTGGCCTGCGCATCCAGACAGTACAATCGCTGGAGGATGAGGCTTGCCGGATGCAGAAGGCGCTCCGGCTTTATCTGCGTTCTGCTGAAGCGGTGAAACACATCGTGCCACATTTCAATACGCGCGGCGACGGTCAGGTAAGCCTTATCGTGATAAAGGAAGAAGGGCAGCGCGAAGTTGAGATCGAACTTCCGCACCGCTATCGTGTGAGCCCACAGATCGCCAGTGCTATGAAGGCAATTCCCGGAGTCGTGGAAGTCGAGCTGATTTAGAGCACTCCCGAAAAGCGGGAACCGGCTTTCGGAAAATATGTGCGTAAAAACAAAAAAATAGAGAATTTCTGTTGATTCAACTTAATCAAGAAATGCTCCAGAGCTCCGTTCTTATTAAATTTGCTCAGCGCTTTAAATAAGAAGTCGGCCAATTATCCTTGACCGACTTTTCTTCATGCAGATGCATTCAGGTTCAATGCTTTGCGAACCTCCGGTGCAACTTTGGTGCCGAACAACTCTATCGATTTCATTGTATGTTTATGAGACAGATTGCCCAGGGCTGTCTGCAGCAAGAAACGATCATGTTTGAAATAGCTGTGCTGGCTTAGGATCTTGTCGATCACCTGCTGTGGGCTACCGACGAGCAATGAGCCACGTGGCTGGCACATGGCGTCAAACTGTTCTCTTGTGGTTGGTGGCCAGTTGCGCTCGCGCCCCAACTTGCTCATCACATAGGAATAAGAGCCATAAAACTCATCGCCAGCTTGTTGAGAGTTTTCAGCAATATAGCCGTGCGAGTTGATTCCAACTTTGAGCGTTTCAGGCGCATGACCGGCCTTGATACCAGCCTCGCGATAGAAATCGGTCAGCTGTGAAAAGCGTTCCGGGTATCCGCCAATAATGGCAATAGCCAATGGTAAGCCAAGAAGCGCCGCACGACCCACAGAGGCAGGCGTACCCCCAACCGCGAGCCATACTGGCAGCGAACCTGGCAAGGCACGCGGATAGACACCGCGTCCATCGATTGCAGCACGTGTGGTCCCAGTCCAGTTAACGCGTTCATTTTCCCGGATAGTGAGAAGAAGATCGAGTTTTTCTGCAAAAAGCGTGTCGTAATCGTCGAGATTATACCCGAATAACGGGAAGGATTCGATAAACGACCCGCGTCCGGCCATGATTTCAGCCCGACCATTGGAGATGAGATCGAGCGTCGAAAATTGCTGATAAACGCGCACAGGATCGTCGGACGAAAGCACTGTGACGGCACTGGTCAGCTTGATGTTTTTGGTGCGCGATGCGGCTGCCGCTAACACGATAGGCGGCGCAGAAACGGCATAGTCTGGACGATGATGCTCACCCACGCCAAACACATCGAGCCCGACCTGATCGGCGAGCTCAATTTCTTCAATAAGGTTGTTGAGCCGTTGTTGAGGCAAAAGGGGGCGATTGGTTTCGGGATCGGGCCCGATATCGCCGAATGTATAAATACCGAGTTCCATGGCGTTCCATCAATCTGTTGGCGGTTGCAACCTAGTTAAGATGCTTCATGCTGCTTGTTAAGAACGCACTCAAAGGTGATTGGGTTACTTCGAGGAAACTGGCGGTTGCCTGCCCGATACTGGAACATGATCGGACAGGAGTGGAACGATGCTGGATAAAATATAGGTAAAAACAGTTAGATAGAGCGGTTCCAATAATTTAATCTGAACTGGAACCGCTCTGAATGAACTTAGTATGCTGCGGTGAAACGCTTGCGAATATGCCTGGCTTGTTCCGCTTCATCTACGATTGCGACGGCCAGATCTTCGACCGAGATTTTGCTTTCGCCCTTGTCGTCAAACACAGGCTCGTCGGCACCAAGACGATATTTGCCCGTACGTTCGCCGGGCTGAAGAATGATTGCAGGAGAAACGAAGGTCCAATCCAGATCCTTTTCATCGCGCAACTCATTCAATGCCTGGCGTGCGCCAAGCGCGCCTTCTTTCCATTCCGCCGGAAATTCAGGCGAATCCACAAGCTGCTGGCCATTGATCTCAAGGCTACCTGCGCCGCCAACCGCGATCAGACGCTTAACGCCCGCCTTTTTGGCAGCTTCATTGATGGAACGGCTGCCGTTGATGTGGTTCTCGCGAATATTGGCGTCTGCCCAGCCGGGATTGAACGCAGAAATGATAATGTCGCTGCCTGCAATCTGCTTTGCGAGCGCATCAGTGTCGAACACATCCGTCTTCACAGCAGTCACATTATCGAGTTTCGCAACCTTATCCGTATTGCGGACAAGAGCGGTTACGCTATGGCCGCGCGATGCGGCTTCCTTGAGGACGGCAGCGCCAACAAACCCAGTAGCGCCGATCAGTGCGATTTTAGCCATGATATTTTCCTTTCAGTTCCAACTTCAGAAGTGATATTTAATAATCAGGTTCTTTATGGTAACTAGGTAGCCGATACGCAAAGCCTTGTGAAGAACGCACTTTTTCATGATCAGGGTACATGGAAGTAACTGCGTCGACGACAAGTGCGCTCATTTGAGAATGAAACTTTGCAAGCTTGCCCAAGGAGACAGCATGACAATCACTACCCGACCCGATGCCAAAACACCATTATTGTCGTCGACGGCTGCTTTCCAGTCTGACCCACAAGGGGAAGGCTTATGTCCAATCCGCGAAGTGCTCGACCGGGTAGGCGATACGTGGAGCATTCTTGTTGTCTTCAATTTGCAAACCGGTTCGATGCGCTTCAATGCGTTGCGTCGCGCAATTGAGGGGATTTCTCAGCGGATGCTAACCGTTACCTTGCGTTCGCTTGAGCGCGATGGGCTTGTGGCGCGCCATGTTCGCCCGACGTCTCCGCCTGAAGTTGAATATTCGTTGACCGAGCTTGGTCATTCGCTGGCGGTGCCGATTGATGTTCTGGGGCAGTGGGCAGTGAAGAATCGTAAGGAAATGCGCGAAGCACGTTCACGCTTTGATGGCGGTACGGAAGAATAGGGAACCTGATCGCGGTGCACTCGTTACTTTCCCAACCAAGGGAGGAAGAACAATGCCAGCAAAATCACAGGCTCAGCAAAAGGCTGCAGGCGCCGCTCTTGCCGCCAAGCGTGGCGAGATCAAGAAGAGTGAGCTGATCGGCGCTTCAAAAGAAATGTATGAATCGATGACCGAGAAGGAACTGGAGGAGTTTGCCGAGACCAAGCATAAAGGTCTTCCGGAACATGTGTCAGACAAGAAGAGCAACTGATAGCAATTCAGTTGCTCTCACATATTCGGTTGATAACGTTTTTACTTCGCGCCTTTTCCAGGGGCCAATTCGATCGCTTTCAGTTTGCCGCCAGTGATGCCGCAACGCAGGATAACTGTATCCCATTGTGTGCCGCCACTTTTATTGCGGGCCTCTCCGGGTACTGAAATGACGGCAGAAACCTTGCTCGTATCCTTCGCGCTGAACTTCGATGATTTGTCATTGGTCGTGGCGGCAGCGATGTCATCTTTGGTAAATCCGAGGCGGTCATATTTCTTGCTCTTCTTTACGTAATCATAAGCGCTCGCGATGCAATCAGCGACTTGTGGCGAAGCTTGCTGGTCTTTCACGAGGGTCTGATAATTCCCGGTGAAATCCTTTGAGCGCTTCGGTACTGCGTCTGCATGGGCAGTACCCGCGATACCAAGAGTAAAAATTACAGAAAGTATAATTTGGGTCGATTTCATGGATCGCTTCCTTTGAAAGGTCACCGCGCCAAAAAGCGGTGAGCAAAATCGATAATGACGATGCTATTAGAAAGGCAGTTCTGGCTTTTTAATGGTGTTCCCGCCGCGATCCAGAATATCTCATTGGCAGATTCGAGCAAGGCAGGATTTGCCATGGCAACCTTGATCGAGATGCATGTTTGTACGGTGTGCAGCGTCGCCATCGGGACCGATCACGGTCATGAAAAGTTTGCAGCTTGCGCCGTGTACAGCACGCCAGAAAGCTTTCTCTTTTTCTGATCCATTCCAGCCGCTTTCCAGTTCAGTTCTGGACCCATCCGAGAATTTGAACGACATGATATCGAGTGCGTTTGCAAATGCATGCTCAGAAACACGACCCGTTGATGCGCCATTAACGTTGCGGCATTGATAATCTGAACCAGTGCCAATTTCCGTGATTTTGATGCCGTCGCCATACACTTTTCTGGCTGCATCTTTGATGTCTGTAGACCATTCAGCGAGAGTGACAGCCATGGCGCAGTTTGTGGTGACTGCATTGGCAAACTTCAACGGCTCGGTCTTACCGATGGCAGTCAGTGAAAGCGGTGAACGTGCGCTGCATTGTGAACCATCCTCAATTGGTGGCAGAAGCTTTCCCTCCACGTCGCCCGCCATCAATGCAGGACACGATACCTGATAGACACGCTCGCTCTTTTTCGGCGCGAGTTGTTCGTCGGCGGGTTTGGTTTGCTCGACAGGCGGCTCAGGCTTTTTCTCTGGCAGAGGCGCTGCATCGACTGGCGCGGGAACCGGAGCCGCTGGAGCAGGCTCTTTAGCCTCTTCACGTACTGGTGCAGGCGCTGGTACCGGAACTATGTTTGAAGGCGGCAAAGCCTTGCCCTGGTTTGAAGAGGGCGCTTTTGATTGCTGACGCCTGGTATTGCGTTTTTTCTTTGGGCGTTTTTGGGAAGATGGCTGCTTTGCGTTACCACTCAGCACTCTTTCAATAAGGCTTTGTGCATTCGCGGTGGACGGTCCGCTCATATCGACACCGGGAAGCAACGTAATCGCGAGAGCGATAGAACTGATAATAATGCTCTTATGAAAGAAAGAGAAGGAAACGGCCATGTTCACCTCTTTTGATAGCGGGCACTATTGTCTAATGTCGAAGCGGTACTTCTCGTTCCTTCACGCTTGATGGCAGTTCGTTGCATTTGTTATTCAGGCTATGCGTCTTATCCGAAAACCGCTCACACGTTCCGGTATGCGCTATAAACGGTCGAAATGGCTTAAAATCAGGGCTTCAGCCTTGACAAGATGACACCTGCATGACTAAAAGCCGCCATCGCTGGAGCAGCATTGCTCCGGCGTTTCATTTGACGTGTCCCGTGGATGAAGATCGCAGCTGCGCGCTTCATTCTGTCAGTCCTTGAAAACCAAGGGCAGAGGAGGGCGCGTTTCCTATCTGCACCGCAAGGCGCACCAACTTTTTAAAGGAAATGCGATGAGCAAGCGCGAATCCGCTAAGTACAAAATTGATCGCCGTCTTGGCGAAAACATCTGGGGCCGTCCGAAGTCCCCTGTAAACCGTCGTGAATATGGCCCAGGCCAGCACGGTCAGCGCCGTAAGGGCAAGCTGTCCGACTTCGGTGTACAGCTCCGCGCAAAGCAGAAGCTCAAGGGCTTCTACGGCGATATATCGGAAAAGCAGTTCCGCAAGACCTATGACGAAGCAGCTCGCCGCAAGGGCGATACCGGTGAAAACCTCATCGGCCTGCTCGAATCGCGTCTGGACGCTGTTGTGTATCGCGCAAAGTTCGTTCCAACGATCTTCGCTGCACGCCAGTTTATCAACCACGGTCACGTGAACGTAAACGGTCGCCGCGTCAACATTCAGTCGTTCCGCCTCAAGGCTGGTGACGTTGTTGAAGTTCGTGAAAAGTCGAAGCAGCTCGTTATCGTTCTCGAAGCAGTTTCGCTCGCAGAGCGTGACGTTCCTGACTACGTTGAAGCTGATCACAACAAGATGGTTGCGACCTTCGCACGCGTTCCAGTTCTGGGCGACGTTCCATACGCTGTTCAGATGGAACCAAACCTCGTCGTCGAATTCTATTCGCGTTAATTCTGAGCCTTTAGCTCAGTTTGCAGAAATAAATGGCCGCCCTTGGTTTCCCCAAGGGCGGCTTTTTTGTATGTAAGTCTGAATTTCTCTCATTCGTAGGAAGCACCATGAACGCTTTCGATCCAAACATTGCTGAAGATGCCGGAACTGACGGTTGTCATCCGCTTTTCCGCGATGTGCCGACCTCTGTCGAATTCAACAAGCTGCGTAAGCGCCTCTTGCGGCTGACACGTCAGGCTATTGATGACTTCGCCATGGCAAAGCCCGGCGAGCGCTGGATGGTGTGCCTTTCAGGCGGCAAGGACTCTTATGGTCTGCTTGCTTTGTTGCTCGACCTTAAATGGCGTGGCCTGCTGCCAGTCGAACTGCTGGCAGTCAATCTGGATCAGGGGCAGCCGAATTTTCCGAAGCATATTCTGCCTGAATTCCTGAACAATTACGGCATTGAGCACCGCATCGAATATAAGGATACTTATTCGATTGTGACTGAGAAACTGCCTGAAACGAGCACTTATTGCTCGCTTTGTTCGCGCTTGCGTCGTGGCAACCTATATCGCATCGCGCGCGAAGAGGGATGCTCCGCAATCGTTCTCGGGCATCATCGCGAAGACATTCTCGAAACCTTCTTTATGAACCTTTTCCACGGCGGTCGTCTTGCGGCCATGCCGCCGAAGCTTCTCAATGATGAAGGCGATCTGATGGTGTTCCGCCCGCTTGCTTACGCGGCAGAGGAAGATCTCGAAAAATTTGCAACGGCAATGCAGTTTCCGATCATTCCGTGCGATCTGTGTGGCAGTCAGGAAGGCCTTCAGCGCAATGCAATGAAAGCAATGCTGACGGATATCGAAAAGCGCATGCCCGGCCGCAAGGATACGATGATCCGCGCTATGACCAATGTGCGACCAAGCCATCTGCTTGATCGTAATTTGTTTGATTTCGCTGGCCTGATGGCAAATTCTGACGTGGAGAATGACAGTGCAGTTTGATGAGAAGCAGATTGATTGGCTGGCTGACCTTTTGGCGGAAGCCGCAAATCAGGAAATCATGCCGCGCTTTCGGCGATTGGGTCAGGGCGATATTCGCCAGAAAACCTCTCCGGCCGATCTGGTTACTGAAGCAGATGTAAATGCAGAGCATTATATAACTGCACGTCTCAAAGAGCGCTTTCCCAATGCGCTGATTGTTGGCGAAGAAGCCTGCTCCGAAGATGAAACGCTATTGAACGGTCTTGGCGATGCAGAGCTTGCATTCACTATTGATCCGGTTGACGGCACTTTTAACTTTGCATCAGGTGTTCCGCTGTTTGGCGTGATGCTTGCAGTAGTAGCGAAGGGCGAAACGGTTGCCGGTATCATTTATGATCCGGTTGGCAAGGATTGGATATTGGCCGCAAAAGGCGGTGGTAGTCATATCCGCTACGCGAACGGTTCTAAGAGCCCTGTTAACGTGGCAGCAGCTGCGGATATCTCGCAAATGACAGGATCGGTTTCCTGGCAATACACCGCTGAGCCAGTGCGGTCGCGCCTTGCGCGCAATCACACGAAATTCCTGTCACAGATTGGTTATCGCTGCGCTGCACATGAATATCGCATTATCGCAACCGGTGGCGCGCATTTCGCGGTCTATAACAAGCTGATGCCTTGGGACCATTTGCCGGGTGCACTCATTCATCAGGAAGCAGGCGGATATCTCGCACGCTGGGATGAAAGTCCATATCTGCCGTCGCATACAGGGGGCGGGATATTGGTTGCGCCTGACAAGGAAAGCTGGAAAGCAATTCAGGCAGCCCTTTGGGAAGCATAAAGAAAAGCCCGGAAATTGTTTCCGGGCTTTTTATTTGAATGCTCAATGATCAGATCGGTTTGTTGTGCGGCTTGAACATTTTGCCACGCTCGGCAATCAACACGCAGATGAACGCGATGAAGCCCAAGACACAATAGCCAGCAGCAACTGGTGTCGTTGTTCCATCGAAGGACTGCCCAATAACAGCACCAAGTGCTGCACCGATAACTGTCTGTGCGAAGCCCAGAACAGAAGAGGCGGTGCCAGCAACCTCACCGAGCGGCTCCATAGCAAGCGCATTGAAGTTGGCCGTCACGAGGCTGAACGAGAACATGATGGTCATGTAGATCGTCATCAGCATCCAGAACGGTACCGGGTGTGTCATCGTCACGGAAAGCACAACCCAAAGCAGGCTAAAGCCGACAAATACCAGCAACATTGTCTGTGAGATCCGGCGCATTCCGTAACGCCCGACCAGACGTGAATTAAGGAATGAAGCGAGGGCCAACGTCATTGCCACGGCAGCGAATGCCAGTGGAAACATAGTGCCGAGTTGATATATGCCGACGAAAATCTGCTGTGCTGAGTTGATGTAGCCAAACAGCGCGCCGAGGATGAAGGATGTGCCGAGCATATAGAAAAGAGCAACGCGGTTGGAGAGAACGATCCCGAAGCCTCCAATGACGCTCTTGACTGTAAGCGGGCGACGATGTTCGACTGTCAGGGTTTCCGGCAACCGGAGATAGGCCCAGATTGCGACAATGAAAGCCATTATCGCCATCGAAAGGAAAATCAGGTGCCATTCACCAAACAGCATGATCAGCTGTCCTGTGGCGGGTGCTATGACCGGCAGGATCATGAACACCATCATGACAAGCGACATGACCTCAGCCATCTGGCGTCCGGCAAAACGATCACGGACAACTGAAACGGCGATAACACGTGTTGCCGCCGCGCCAAGCCCCTGCAACACGCGTAACACAATGAGCGTCGTAAAATCGGTGGCAACAGCCGCACCCAGAGCTGCGAGAATGTAGATGGCCAGACCACCGAAAAGCGGCAGTCGCCGACCGAAGCGGTCGCTCAGTGGTCCGTAAAACAACTGTGATACGCCAAAGCCAAGCAGATAGGCTGTGATGACAAACTGGGCGTGGTTTTCAGATAGAACACCAAGGCTCGCGCCAATCTGTGGCAGGCCAGGCAACATGATATCAACTGCAAGCGCATTGATAGCCATAATTGCGGCGATGAGAGCGATAAATTCGGTGCGTCCGCGCATGGATGCTTTCTGGTCCGGCGAACCGTTCCTGATGTCTAGCGGCATGACTGGTATTCCTTGGCATATTCAGGTGCCACGTGCGGTGCAGGCGGCGCGAGATCGGAGATTTCTAAAACAAGTCTGGCGGGTGAGACCGCTTTGCCTGAATGTCAGGCCAATATAAAAGGCGCAATCAGAGCACATCCCGAAAAGTATAAAACGGTTTCGGACAAAATGCGCATTCGATTAGAATGTTAGAGCGCTGATCTGATCTTATCAGACTTAACGCGCTCTAACGGCACCTTTTAGAAAAAAGGAAAGGCTATTGGCGGCATAAAGGGAAATTAATCCTCAAGCCGCCTTGGTGGCAATGCCCTTGTCAGCAAAAAGTGTCTGCAGTTCGTTTGACTGGAACATTTCGCGCACGATATCACAACCGCCAATGAACTCGCCCTTTACATAAAGCTGAGGGACAGTTGGCCAGTTGGAATAGTCCTTGATGCCCTGACGCATGTCGTCGGAAGCGAGCACGTTAACGCCCTTATAGTCGACACCAAGATAGTCGAGAATCTGCACGACCTGACCGGAAAAACCACACTGTGGGAAACCTGGCGTGCCCTTCATGAATAGCACGACGTCGTTGGTCTTCACTTCATTGTCGATAAAATCGTTGATTCCGGTCATTTTAATTCCTTTCAGGATGCCGGTTCAAATCCCGGCCCGCGTAGGGAGAGGTTCTGCCTCAATATAGTAAGCTGGGCTTTGGTAATCACCCTCTGGAGGTGAAAGCAAGTCAAATTAGCGCGAAAACCGGCCGCATTGGGAGCAGCATCTTGCCGCAGGAAGAAAATCACCGCCCAAATTGCTGCTTCTGATGCCCTTGACGCTTATTATTGCCGGGCTTTTCCGGAAGGTTAATTCAGGCGGTGATGGTCTGATTATTCCGGTACGCTGGTCTGGAGGGCGAGGGCGTGAAGTACGCCGCCCATGTTGCCCTTGAGGGCGTCATAAACCATCTGGTGCTGCTGCACGCGTGACTTGCCACGGAAGCTTTCCGCGACCACTTCAGCAGCGTAATGATCTCCATCTCCGGCAAGGTCGCGGATCGTAACCTTTGCGCCGGGAATCCCTTCGCGTATCAGTTTTTCGATCTCATGAGCGTCCATAGCCATGCAAAAACTCCCGCCATTTTTGGCTTTTTATAGCATTTCCAGCAAACGTGCATAGCGGTGTTGCGTTGGATAATGCGAAGAACAAATAGATATATCGAATCGTAACGTATCATCGTGATACGTCAACGTTGAACTGTCTACAGCATTTCCCGCAAAAGTGCGCAGCGGTATTGCGTTGCATAATGCGAAAAGCAAAGGCTTAAACTGCCGGCAAGCAAACGCCCGGCAAGGTGTTCCCGGCCGGGCGTTAATTGGTAAAAGTTCTAGCTGATAAGGATTAGTTGTCGACGGCAGCTTCACCGCTCATGAAGCCCGGGAACCAGCCTTCAAAAGCCTTATTGAGATCAGCAACAGCAATATCAACGGTTCCAGCGAACTTCAGACGTTCGCCACCAACTGTTCCAAGGACGCGGAATGGAATTCCGACGCCTTCAGCATTTAATGCAATGAGCTTTGCCATTTCCGGCGTTGCGGCAACAACATAACGCGCCTGATCTTCACCGAAGAGAGCTGCATGTGGGAGACCGTCACCTGCATCCAGCACAGCACCCTTGCCGGATTTGATAGCCATTTCCGCAACTGCAACTGCAAGGCCACCATCGGATAGATCGTGACAGGCCGTAACCTGACCATTGCGAATGGCTGAGCGAACAAACTCACCGTTGCGCTTTTCAAATGCAAGATTAACTGTGGGAGCTGGACCATCAGCGCGGTCAAACAGATCGCGCAGATAGACTGACTGACCAAGATGCGAACCGTCTGTGCCGAGAAGGACCAGTGTATCGCCGTCCTGCATACCACCAATCTTGGCCATCTGTGACCAATCCGGGATCAGTCCAACACCAGCAATGGTCGGCGTTGGCAGGATCGCCTGACCATTGGTTTCGTTATAGAGCGAGACATTGCCGGAAACGATCGGGAAGTCGAGAGCACGGCAGGCTTCGCCAATACCTTCGATAGCCTTGACGAGCTGCCCCATGATTTCCGGCTTTTCAGGATTGCCGAAGTTAAGATTGTCGGTTGCTGCAAGTGGCTCAGCACCGGTTGCCGTGATATTGCGCCAGCATTCGGCCACAGCCTGCTTGCCGCCTTCAAAAGGATCAGCTTCGCAATAGCGCGGGGTGACGTCAGACGAGAAAGCGAGGGCCTTTGTGTCGTGGCCTTCAACGCGGATTACACCGGCGTCGCCACCGGGGATCTGCAACGAATTGCCCTGGATGAGCGTGTCATACTGCTCATAAACCCAGCGACGCGATGAGCCATCAGGCGAACCGAGGAGCTTCAACAAGGCTTCTGAATAATCTTCTACCTGTGGCACGTTGCTGGCCGGCAGCGGAGCGTGCTTGCCTGGCTCCATCCACGGACGATCATATTCAGGAGCCTCGTCACCGAGTTCCTTGATCGGCAAATTGGCGACTTCTTCGCCCTGATGGATGACACGGAAGCGCAGATCGTCGGTGGTCTTGCCAACGATTGCGAAATCGAGGCCCCATTTGCGGAAGATTGCCTGCGCTTCTTCTTCCATTTCCGGCTTGAGCACCATGAGCATGCGCTCCTGGCTTTCTGACAGCATCATTTCATACGCCGTCATATTCACTTCGCGTACCGGAACCTGATCGAGAATGAGTTCAACACCAAGGTCGCCCTTAGCACCCATTTCGACAGCCGAGCAGGTGAGGCCAGCAGCACCCATATCCTGAATAGCGATAACTGCGCCCGAAGCCATCAGTTCAAGGCAGGCTTCCAGCAGGCACTTTTCAGTAAATGGATCGCCAACCTGAACTGTAGGGCGCTTTTCTTCGATAGATTCGTCGAACTCAGCCGATGCCATGGTAGCACCACCAACGCCGTCTCGGCCCGTCTTGGCGCCGAGATAGACAACCGGCAGGCCGACGCCCTTGGCTTCTGACAGAAAGATGCCGTCATGCTTGGCAAGGCCAGCAGCAAATGCATTGACGAGAATATTACCGTTATAGCGCTTGTCGAAGTTCACTTCGCCGCCAACGGTCGGAACACCAAACGCATTGCCGTAGCCACCAACACCAGACACAACGCCTGAAACAAGATGGCGGGTCTTCGGGTGATTAGGCTCACCAAAGCGCAGGGCATTCATTGCTGCGACCGGGCGGGCGCCCATTGTGAACACGTCACGCAAAATACCGCCGACGCCTGTTGCCGCGCCCTGATAAGGCTCGATGTAAGACGGGTGATTGTGGCTTTCCATCTTGAAGACGACGCAATCGCCATCGCCGATGTCCACAACGCCAGCATTTTCGCCGGGGCCCTGAATAACGCGTGGGCCGGTGGTGGGGAGTGTACGCAGCCACTTCTTTGACGACTTGTAGGAACAATGTTCATTCCACATGGCCGAGAAAATGCCGAGTTCTGTGAAGCTCGGTTCGCGTCCGATCAGGTCGAGAATGCGCTGATATTCGTCCGGCTTGAGGCCGTGGGCAGAGATAAGTTCCGGCGTGATGTCGCGCTTATTGGAAATAGTCATTGAGCTGAGGGACCCCGTGGCAGGCTGCGGTACCCGAAAACTTCTGCCGAAGGGCGGACACCTAAGGTTTCAAGGGGCCTCTTTAACCTAACTCTGCCGGAAGCGCGACAGGAAAATGCCGATTTCCCGGCTCAAATGCTGCCTTCATAGCCTGCTTGTTCATTTTCCAGCAGTTGTCGCAAAGTTGCAAAGCCATTTTCGACCTGTTTACGGTCGGTCGGTGAGGAAAAAGCGATGCGAACCCGGTGATAGGTACGATCGATGCGCCCGGCTTTGAACTCATCTTCATCATCTATGAGCAGTCCGTTTTCATATGCGGCTGCTTTGAATGTGCTTGTAAGCCAGGGTTCCGGCAATTTCAGCCAGAGAATGGGTACATGGGGCGAAGAAACGAAGTCATAGCCGGCAAAGACTTTGCGGGCCAGTTGTTCACGCCACTCGATTTCAGCCGAGCATTTTTCCAGAAGGGCGTTTGCCTGCCCGGAGAGCACCATTTGAGCGGTCGTTTCAGCAAGCAGAAATGAAACACCACCTGTCATCAGCTTGTGTGTGACACGGAGACGCTGCGCGCAATGCGGAGGGCAGGCGACCCAGCCGCAACGCAAGCCAGCAGTCACAGCTTTTGAAAGACTGCCCAACAGGAATGTGCGTTCTGGTGCGATATCAGCGATTTTCGGAATATTTGACTTCGTCATCACCCCGTAAGTGTCATCTTCAAGAAGCCAGACATTGTGCCGCGCTGCAATATTGGCAATGGCCACTCTGCGCTCATAGGGCATGGTGCCCAGCGTTGGATTGTGAATACTCGGCATCAGAAATGCCATTGTCGGGTGCTGTTGATTGCAGACGCGCTCGAATTCTTCCGGGATCATGCCGTGTTCGTCGCTTGCAGCAATTGCGATGCGTCGTCCGGTTATGCGCACAGAGCGGCTAACCTGCGTATAGGTAAGGTCTTCAAAGACGATCCGATCACCGGGCGCGGTGAACGCTGTGATTGCAGCAATTGCACCTGCATGGGCACCGTTGGTTATTACGATGTTGCTTGCATCTGCGGGCGCGTTTTCCTGATTGAGCCATTGCCGTCCAGCTTCAAGCCAATGCTGCGGGAAATGCCGCGTGTAATTGACCACCTCGTGCGGAAAGTTACGGATGACAGAGGCGATAAGCGGCTCCAGCACAGCATTCTGCCCGACATCAGGCGCAGCAGTCGTATCAAAGCGCCCTTTATCAAGCGGAGCATCTTGAATGCGTGTACCGGCAATGCCATCACTTGAATAGGCTGGGGGTGCATTCTTGCGGTCATGGTTGCCCAGCACATAAGTGCCGCGACCGACTTCACCAGTCACAAGTCCACGCTCATGCGCGAGAGCATAGGCGCGCCCGATTGTACCGATTGTCACCTTGAGATCGTAAGCGAGATTCCGTTGCGGCGGTAGCTTCACTCCCGCAGGCAAGGAGTCATCTGCAATCGCTGCCTCAATGGCATCAGCCAGTTGAAGATAGAGCGGGCCGGATTTATCGGTAAGATCGGGGAGCCAACTTGTCATGGTCACAATATAAGCATTGTATCGATATTTGAGTCAATTGTATTTAGGTCATTGACACAATATGAGCGTTAAATGGCGATCAAAGCCGATTATGAAGGCAATTTGCTATGACATTTGTCCCAGTCAAGCATGACGAAATAGATACAATTGGTACAATTCGAGCGAGGGCGCGAGATGTTTCATATGCGCCGCGCTCCGGATGGCAAAACTTTGTCGAATGGGTTTCTATGCGTCTCACGCTACGCCGAAGCCGTATCCAGTTGATGGAACTTACGGATGAACAGCTCTGCGATATAGGTCTTTCACGCAACGAAGCAGATAAGGAAGCGCGCAAGGTACGCTTCCATATTCGATAGCCGATGTCTTCCAAAAGTTGGAACAGGTTTGGAAGACATGCATATCACGCGCTGGTCTTGAAAAGATCAGCAGTCTTTCTGGCCTGATGCCCAACGGTTGATGTCTTTGGCAATACGACTGCCATGTGCCTGCTGCATCATCGGGCCAAAAGCCTCAATACGTGCCGGGTTGCCCTGTGCCTGAACAACGAGCAGCGGACGTCCTGCCAGATTGCGCGAAGGCACAATCAGAAAGCGTGGGCGTCCCGTAAACGAGTTGAGTTCTGGCGCGAGTGTATAACCGCGGAAGTCCTTATCCCTGGATTTGAACCAGCAACTGTTAGCCCCGGAAGCAATTCGCTCCATGGTTGGGAGTGCTGCTTTATTGGAATCGATGGAAACAGGGCCGGGTGCAGGCTTTGGGGTACAAGCTGCAAACAGTGCAAGCGCCGGAAGAGCTACAAGCGCAATGGTCTTATTCTTCAAGGAAGACTCCATCAGAGCATTTCCGGCAAAAGCTTTATGCAGATGCGCAGGAAAATGCGTAGAAACAAAGCGTTAGAGCGCATCTCAAAAACAGCCAAGCCATTTTCAGATGAGATACGCTTTAAAGGCGGTTGGGATAACTCAGGCAAGCTGTGGCATAAAAGCCTTCAACCCGTCATTCATCTCATTCCAGATAAGTTCGAATACCGGGTCTTGCTTTGCTTTCACCGCATATGTGTCGAATTTGGGGTAAGCTTCCAGCAAATCGGCTTTCCCAGAAAGCTTCTTGAGTGGTTCCATGAGAAAGCGCACAGGCACAAGCCACGCATCTGCAAGTGTCGGCGCATCGCTAAGTGCAAAAGCCTCATCGGTGAGCCGCGATTCAACCACGCTCAGACCTCTGCGAAGCTTTGTAAAGAGCCGATCTATTGTAGCGTCGTCCTTCTCGGGCTTGCTGAGGAGAATGAACAGTTTCATCGCTGGTCCAAGCACTTCCAGCTCGGTTACGCGTGCAAGAAGCCGAATGAGCGCGCGCTCTCGCGGACTCCCGGGCAGAACCGGCATTTCCGGAAAATGGTCCTCCAGATATTCCGCAATCACCGCAGCTTCAAACAGCGTCTCGCCAGACCCGGTTATCAGTACAGGGACGCGCTTCAGCGGTGTCACCTGGCTAAAGTCTGCCGGAAATGGATATGGGAGATTAATAGCCTTGAACGGTAGTTCCTTGAGGTAAAGAACGCCACGTACAAAAGCGGAATAGGGGGAGAGAAGACGTGAGTATAATTGCATCGATATAGTTCCCCGATTCGGTTGCCGCAGGAAGTATCTGGCTCTCAAGCTGCCATGAATTTGCGCGTTACGCTAGGCCCTGAGAACAGAGTTCTCTTTGGGTAGCAGATTTGAAGTCGCTCATTTCAGGCAATAAAAAACGGCCTCCGTTTCGCAACAAAGGCCGTTTGATTTGTGTGATTGGCGGTGTATCACTTGGAGCTTATCCGGGAAAATGCGAAATTTTCTCCGGAAAAGATATGCGTCAAAACAAGAAGATAGACCGATAATCTGATTCAATCAGACAAGAACATGCTCTAAGCAGCAATTCCCAACGCGCCTGCGAAGAGGGCACGGCCATCGTCGCCACCGTGGGCACCTTCAATCAGGTTTTCAGGATGAGGCATCATACCGAGAACGTTGCCGCGAGCATTGACGATGCCTGCGATATCGTTGATCGAGCCATTTGGGTTGGTGCCGTCTGCGTAGCGGAATACAACCTGACCTTCACCTTCGATACGCTTGATCGTTTCAGCGTTGGCGAAGTAGTTGCCGTCATGGTGAGCCACAGGGCAACGGATGATCTGGCCAGGCTGATAGCCACGCGTGAATGCCGTATTGGCGTTGCTGATTTCCAGCTTCACTTCGCGACAGACAAACTTGAGCGAAGTATTACGCATCAAAGCGCCCGGCAGCATGCCAGCTTCAACGAGAATCTGGAAACCGTTACAAACGCCGATCACCATCACGCCCTTATCGGCTTTCTCACGGATTGCCTGCATGACCGGCATGCGTGCTGCAATCGCGCCGCACCGCAGATAATCACCGTAGGAGAAACCACCTGGGATGAGGATCAGATCAACATCGTCAGGAATGCTGGTATCAGTCTGCCAGACGGTTACAGGCGCCTGACCAGAAATCTTGGTTATGGCCGCAATCATGTCGCGGTCACGGTTAAGGCCGGGAAGAAGAACGACTGCTGCTTTCATGGCGTTTACGTCTCTTTGAATTTGAGTGCCTTTCAAAACCGCTCGTTGGCCGTTCTGAAAGCGCGCAAGAAATAGAAAGGCTTCACAGCATGTCGGGAAAGAGCGGAAACCGCTCTCGCGGGAAGATCAGACGATGGACTGATTTTAGTCCCGCTCAATCCGTTGGCAACATGCGCAAAACAAACAATTACCGCAGCGCGTCAGCCAATGACGATCGCGTAATCTTCAATAACCGTGTTGGCGAGCAGCTTCTCGCACATGGCTTTGAGATCGGCTTCAGCTTTAGCTTTGTCCGAGCCTTCGAGTTCGAGATCGAAGACCTTGCCTTGACGTGCGGAGTTAATGCCTTCGAAACCCAGGCTGCCGAGCGCGCCGACAATAGCTTTGCCCTGCGGGTCGAGAACGCCGTTTTTCAGTGTAACGGTGACGCGTGCCTTGATCACTCTGTAGTTCCTGCTGATCTATAGTAACAACAATGAAAACAGCCCGGAACGTGAGTTGCCGGGCTGTGCGGATTTTACTTCACAAGCGTGGGGCCGGAAGGACGGGGCGTTTCGTTCTCGTTCATAATGCCGAGACGGCGCGCCACTTCCTGATAGGCCTCAACCAGTCCGCCCATATCGCGGCGGAAGCGGTCCTTGTCGAGCTTGTCATTCGTGTTGACATCCCAAAGGCGCGCTGAGTCCGGAGAGATTTCGTCAGCAACCACGATACGCATCATGTCGCCTTCAAAAAGACGTCCGCATTCCATCTTGAAGTCGACAAGCTGGATGCCGATACCGAGGAACAGACCGGTAAGGAAGTCGTTGACACGGATGGCGAGAGCCATGATGTCGTCGATTTCCTGCGGGCTGGCCCAGCCGAAAGCAGTGATGTGTTCTTCGGTGACCATTGGGTCGTCGAGGGCATCTGCCTTATAATAGAACTCGATGATCGAGCGTGGCAGGACGGTGCCTTCTTCGAGGCCGAGACGCTTGGACATGGAGCCTGCGGCAACGTTGCGAACAACGACCTCAAGCGGAATGATTTCAACTTCCTTGATCAGCTGCTCACGCATGTTGAGACGGCGGATAAAGTGGGTCGGAATTCCAATGCGGTTAAGCTGGGTGAAAATGTGTTCGGAGATGCGGTTATTCAACACACCTTTTCCGTCAACAATCTCATGCTTCTTCGCGTTAAACGCGGTTGCGTCATCCTTGAAGAATTGGACAAGCGTACCGGGCTCAGGGCCTTCATAAAGAATCTTGGCCTTGCCCTCGTAAATACGGCGGCGACGGTTCATGGCTTTTCTCGGATTTCCAAAAATGTGATGATCGGCTTTTGCCGCTATTCTCGCGGGCTACGTATAGCAATTGTGGGCTTTTAACAATCCTGCTTTGTACCCGTTCCCCCGTTTTAAGCGTTTAAGAGCCATATAAATCAAGAAAGTGCTGTTTGGCTCTTGTATAATCTTGCGCCCCTTGCCAGCTTTAGGCAAGAGAACGGATGACGATCTCGTATAACTTAGAGCGTGTTCAGTTTTGTGATCAATCTGAGGACATGTTCTAAGCAATTGTCTTGTCGCATTGTCCTGCGCAAATGCTGAAAAGCATTTGCTGGAAATGCTTTAAAGTCTTGGGAGCTGTATGAATGACCACTGGCATGGATGACCGCCGCAACGCCTTCGAAAGCAAATTCGCACTTGATGCTGAATTACGTTTCAAAGCAGAGGCTCGCCGCAACAAGATTCTCGGTCTCTGGGCTGCAGAATTGCTTGGCAAGCACGATGCAGACGCTGATGCCTATGCTCGTGAAGTTGTCGCTGCAGATTTTGAAGAAGCAGGCGATGAAGACGTCTTCCGCAAAATTCGCGCCGATTTTGATGCAGCTGGCGTTAAGGTTGCAGATGAAACCATTCGTGAAAAAATGTTTGTTTTCCTTGAGGAAGCAGTCCAGCAAGTACAGCAGGGCTAACTAATATCTGAGGGGCGGAAATGCAAAACGCATTTCCGCCCTTATCATTTGAAGTAGGGGAAATAAGCATGTCTTTGTCTTCGCGTCTTCGTGCCGGAGAAACAGTTCTTTCTGCATGGTCGTCTCTGCCGGAAGTGCTGACTGTTGAAATTTTGGCTCATAGTGCTCTGGACGCCGTAACGCTCGATATGCAGCATGGTGGCCATGATGAGCAAAGTGTGTTGCGCAGCCTCGGGTTAATCCTGAACGCAGGAAAGCCACCCATCGTCCGCATTCCCGTCGGACGCTTTGATATGGCAAGTCGTGCGCTCGACTTTGGCGCGCAGGCTGTTATTGCGCCGATGATCAACTCTGTCGAAGATGCGCGCAGATTTGCGGCCGCGATGAAATATCCGCCGGTTGGCGAGCGTTCCTGGGGCGTTTTCCGTGCTAACGCGGATTACGGCACGCCGGGCTCGAATGATTATCTCGTTACAGCCAATCAGGACACGTTGGCTTTTGCGATGATCGAAACGCGCGACGCTTATGATGCGCTTGATGCGATTCTCGATGTGCGCGGCATTGATGGTGTGTTCGTTGGTCCTGCCGACTTCTCGATTGCCTGGAGCAATGGTCGCGAAGCCAATCCGGATTCCGAAGCAATCATCGAGCCGATTAGCATCATTGCACGTAAGGCTGCGGCTGCAGGAAAATTTGCGGGCATTTATTCGCCTTCGGCCGAATTTGCACGTCGCTATATTCCGCTTGGTTTCCAGTTCCTGACGTTGGGAAATGATGGCGGCTATATCCGGCTCGGCGCAAAAACGCTTGTTGATGCCGTCCGCGCATAAGAAAAAAGCGGCAGATGTCTTTTTCATCTGCCGCATTCAGTTATGCTCTGAATCTATATGATCAGAAAGCAATATAAGACTTTGATTTAATGCTGTTTTATGGGTTGAAGCCGGGTCATGAACTCAGTGAAAACCATTGTGCCTTCCGGCCATGGGCCGTGGCCAGATTCTGAATTGATGTGGCCGGATTCACCCGCATCGATCAACATCGCCCCCCAATCCTTCACGACTTCTTCCGCGGCTTCAAAGCTCGAAAAAGGATCATTGCGGCTAACAACGGTAATCGTTGGGAACGGAAGCGGTTCACGCGGATAAGGACCAAAAGTCAAAAGATGCTTGGGGCGGATTTTTTCATTTGAAACATCCGGCGGTGCTACGAAAAACGCGCCAGCGACCTTATGCTGAATGTGGGGCATGGCATGAAGCGCGGTGGCGACACCAAGCGAATGCGCGACAAGCACAATGGGCTTTGTGGCCTCGTTGGCGGCTTTCACAAGCTGCGCGACCCAATCGTCCTTTACAGGCTTCGACCATTCGGCCTGCTCGACACGCCGTGCCGTCGAGAGCTTGTTCTCCCAACGGGTCTGCCAGTGGTCGGGGCCGGAATTGGTGTAACCGGGTATAATGAGGATATCTGTGTCTTTGACTTTCATGTCCCCTATTTAGAGGCGATTTTGCCCGTCTTCAAGCTCGGTCGTTGTGTACACCAAAAACTATTAAGCGGTTTGGGATAAGACGGTCCCGCGAAGATGATTGACGCAAATGATGAACAGCTTGTTCGCTGATCGCCATCTTGTGAATCGCTCTCGAAGTTGTGATCTTTAGCGGGAAGATAACTATGGAGAGGATTTAACGGCTATGACTATCAGCAGAAGAACTATGCTCGGTTCTGCGGGCGCTGCAGTCATGAGCAATATTCTTTCCGCGCGCGCAGAAGTGCTGCCGAAGGAGAATGATATGACACAGACACTGAAGATGGCGGCTAAAGAACGGGTTGCCTCAACAGGCAATACTGCCAAAAGCGCACCTTTGCCTTTCGCCATGACCACGCCGGTGCGTGTGGCACGTGTTGGCCTGAAGGCCCGCGATGCTGAAGGTCTTGCGGAATATTATCGCAATGTCGTGGGTTTGCGTGAAATGACACGCCGTGGCGCTTCCATTGTATTGGGCGCCGGTGATCGCGAATTGATGGAAATCGAACAGTTTTCTGCAGCAAAGCCCGACGATCCGCGCAGCGCGGGTCTCTATCATACCGCATTTCTGCTGCCAACACGTGGTGATCTTGCACGCTGGTCGCGCCGCGCCATCGACAAGCAACTGCCCGTTGCTGGTGCGTCCGATCACAATGTCAGTGAAGCTATCTATTTGACAGACCCGGAAGGCAACGGCATCGAAATCTATTCCGATCGTCCGCACACGACCTGGCAGTGGCAGGGTGATCGCGTGAAGATGGGTACCGAAGCGCTCGATGTGAAAAATCTTCTCGGTGTTATTGATCGTGAAGGTGGTGAGTGGAATGACGCGCCGCAGAATACTGTGATTGGTCACGTTCACATGCGCGTTGGCAATGCGAAGGACGCTGAAGCTTTCTGGCATCAGCAACTGGGCTTCGATACCGTCCAAACTTATGGCGACAAGGCGGTGTTCCTGTCTACCGGCGGCTATCATCACCATATTGGTGCCAACGCATGGCAGAGCTCAGGTGCTGGTAAACGGGATCAGGACCGTACGGGTCTTGGATGGGTTGAAATGGAAGATACTCGTGGCGGCAATAACCACGTCTTTGAAGATCCATGGGGCAATGTGATCAACACGATCAGAACCAGCATTTAATTCACAATAAAAAATCCCCATGTTTTCAGAAACATGGGGATTTTTTCGGATTCTTTTTATGAAGCCTTATGCTTCACCAAACACACGCTTGAAAATCGTATCCACATGCTTGGTATGATAGCCAAGGTCGAATTTTTCGCGGATTTGCTCTTCAGAGAGAGCTGCACGAACTTCCTGATCAGCCAGAAGTTCTTCCAAAAAGTCTGCACCCTGTTCCCAGACCCGCATGGCGTTACGCTGCACGAGGCGATAGGAATCTTCACGGGATACGCCAGCCTGCGTAAGAGCGAGCAGAACGCGCTGCGAATGCACCAGACCACGGAACTTGTTCATGTTCTTGAGCATGTTGTCGGGATAGATCACGAGCTTTTCGATAACGCCAGCCAGACGGTTCAGCGCGAAATCAAGCGTGATGGTGGTGTCGGGACCAATCGCACGCTCAACACTCGAATGCGAAATATCGCGTTCGTGCCAGAGTGCAACGTTTTCCATAGCAGGCACGACCGACATGCGAACCAGACGAGCAAGGCCCGTCAGGTTTTCGGTCAGAACCGGGTTGCGCTTATGCGGCATTGCCGAAGAACCCTTCTGGCCGGGTGAGAAGAACTCTTCCGCTTCCAGAACTTCAGTGCGCTGCATGTGACGGATTTCGATAGCCACATTCTCGATTGACGATGCAATGACGCCAAGCGTTGCAAAGAACATAGCATGACGGTCACGCGGGATAACCTGCGTCGAAACCGGTTCTGCTTCCAGGCCGAGCTTCTCGCAGACATATTCTTCAACGCGTGGATCAATATTGGCGAATGTGCCAACAGCGCCTGATACGGCACCTGTCGCGATTTCTGCACGTGCTGCAACGAGACGCGAACGGTTGCGGACCATTTCGGCGTAGAAACGCGCGAAGGTCAGGCCCATTGTTGTCGGCTCGGCATGGATGCCGTGGCTGCGGCCGATGCGGACGGTATCCTTATGCTCAAAGGCGCGCTTCTTGAGCGCTGCAAGAACGCGGTCCATATCTGCGAGAAGCAGATCGGCTGCGCGAACGAGCTGTACGTTCAGTGTCGTGTCCAGCACGTCTGAAGAGGTCATGCCCTGATGAACGAAACGGCTGTCTGGGCCGATGAATTCGGCAAGATGCGTCAGGAATGCGATGACGTCATGCTTTGTGACGGCTTCGATTTCATCGATACGTGCGACATCGAATTTCGCAACGTTACCCTTTTCCCAGATGGTCTTGGCAGCTTCCTTGGGGATCACGCCGAGTTCGGCGAGCGCTTCACAGGCATAGGCCTCAATTTCAAACCAGATGCGGAACTTGGTTTCGGGAGACCAGATGGCGACCATTTCTGGCCGGGAATAGCGCGGGATCATGGGCATATCCTGTTTTGGCGGCCCGTCTGCCGGGCTGCAGGTCCTGGGTAAAGGGAATGCGCGGTGTTTAGCAGAGCCTAAGCCTCTGCTCAACGCACAAAAGCCGAGATTTTCGGCTTATCTTGCTGCTTCTGCGGCTTCGCGAATGGCGGTGATGTTGGCGCGATAGGTTTCGACCGAGTTACCCTTGTAGACGGCGGAACCTGCCACAAGAATATTTGCACCTGCAGCCACAACCAATCCAGCTGTTTCAGGCGTAATGCCACCATCCACTTCGATGTCGATTGGACGGTCGCCAACCATCTCGCGCACACGCTTGATCTTGTCGAGCATCGGCGCAATGAATTTCTGGCCACCAAAGCCTGGATTGACTGTCATGACGAGAACGAGATCAACATCGTCGATTACGTTTGTCAGAGCTTCAACTGGGGTTGCAGGGTTAAGCGCCAGACCGGCCTTTTTGCCCATTGCACGAATATTCTGAAGCGAGCGGTGCGTATGTGCTCCAGCTTCGGCATGGATCGTGATCAGATCGCAACCTGCATTGGCAAAGGGTTCAAGATAAGCATCGCAAGGCGCAATCATCAGATGCGTATCGAAGAATGCCTTGGTGCGCGGACGAATTGCTTTTACGACCTGTGGGCCAAACGTGATGTTTGGCACGAAATGGCCGTCCATGACGTCGATGTGGATCCAGTCGGCACCGGCTTCAAGCACGGCATCGACTTCTTCTCCCAGACGCGAAAAGTCAGCCGAAAGGATGGATGGTGCGATAGCGATAGGACGCATGGTGGTCTCCCTTGCAGGATGTTTTGACATCATAAAATAAAAATGCGCCCGACCAGTGTTGGCCGGACGCAGATATTGAGCTTTTAGCCCCAACGCTTGTGGAACCACATCCACTGGCCGGGATATTCCCGCACCCAGCCTTCAACGGTGTCATTGAGAAGCTGTGCAGTCGCGGCGATATCGATTTCGCCTTTTTCGTCGCGTGGCAACTCCATCCGCTCTTTGAGTTCAAGCCGATAGCGACCACCGGGAAGGCGAATGCAGCGTGCCGGATAGACGTCGCAATCATATTGACGCGCGAGCTTTGCCAAAAGCGGATTGGTCTTCACGGGGCGGTCAAAGAAGGTCGATGGAACGCCGCGCTGGAACTTCTGGTCCACCAGCATGCCGACATTGCCGCCACTATCCAGAATACGCGCCAATGACCATGCTGCACCGGCCTTGGATGGCACCAGATGCCCCATATTGGTGTGGCGCGCCTTGAGAACTGTCTTGGCAATATAGGGATTGTTCGGTGGCCGGAAGAGGGCAGTTACGTCGAGGCCGAATGTACCGGCGCAGATCGGGAGAAGCTCAAAATTGCCCGTATGCGCGGTGAAGAAAATATGCGGCTTCTTCTCATCACGCAGGCGTTCAAAAATTGGGATGCCTTCAACCTCAATGAGGCCCGGTTTAGCTGCCGTTGGGTCGAAATCGAAGATTGCGTCGAGAAAGATATATTCCGCGAAAAGGCGGGCCATCGAATCCCACATTTCGATGGCGATCTTTTCGACTTCAGCATCACTCTTTTCTGGATAGGCAAGACGCAGATTGTTTGTCGCGACCTTATGCCGGGGCGTAAGTGGTCCGACCCGACGTGCAAACCATGCCGAAAAGCGAATGGCGCTTTTTGCAGGCAACAGACGCAGCAGAGCCAGAGCGAGAAATACGGCCTGCGCCCAAAGCCAGTAGTTGAACTGCTTGAGCTTGCGTGACCATTTGAAGAGAAGAAGCTTGAACTTGAACATCAAATGCTTAGTCGATCTGCAACACGATTTTGCCGAAGACGTCGCGGCCTTCCATACGCTTCAAAGCGGTATCGATGTCGTCAAAGCCAACGATCGTGTCGATGACCGGATGAACAACACCCTGCGCCATTTTCTGCATCGCATCAGCCATGTTTTCCATGCGGCAGCCGAAGGAGCCGAGGATTTTGAGCTGCTGCTGGAAAAGCTGCATCAGGTTCATGTTGGTTGAAACGCCGGAGGTCGAACCGCAGGTAACGAGACGTGCTCCGCGCTTCATGCAAAGCATCGAACCTGCCCATGTGTCTGCGCCGACATGCTCGAACACAACATCGACGCCCTTCTTTTTGGTGAGCTTGCGCACAACACCTTCAAAGCGGTCAACACGGTAATTGATGACGTGATCGGCACCCAGTGCCTTGGCCTTTTCAATCTTATCATCAGAGCCAACGGTGGTGATGACAGTGCAGCCCATTTTCTTGGCAAGCTGAATTGCAGCCGAACCAATGCCGGAACCGCCAGCCTGAACCAGAACAGTTTCACCCGGCTGAAGTTTCGCATTATCAAACAGCATGTGCTCGACTGTACCGAAAGTCACAGGAGCGACAGCTGCGGCGATAGCATCAACGCCGGGAGGTGCAGGCACCAGAAGACGCGCTGGCAGGTTAACGGCTTCGCAGGCAAAACCATCGAGATGGAAGCCATGAACGCCGCCGACATGTTCGCAAAGATTATCGCGGCCTTCCCGGCAAGCCTTGCAGAGACCGCAAGTGCGTGCACCGTAGATCGAAACGAGCTGTCCCGGCAGGACGTTGGAAACGCCTGGGCCGATTGCATCTACAACGCCGGAAGCTTCTGCACCGATGACCAGCGGCATCTTGCGCTTGGCGAATGCCATGCCGCGCCAGCCCCATACGTCGATATGGTTGAGTGCGACGGCCTTGATACGGACCGTAACTTCGCCATTACCGGGTGCGGCAGGCGCAGCGATATCGGTCATTTCAAGGCGGCGATCGTCGAGAAGCTGTAGGGCGCGCATGAACTTATCCTTTTCAAGACATAATCCCGGAAAGCATTCGGCCTTCCGGGATTACCGAGAATATATAACTTTTAGTCCGATTAATTCGGATTTGCCGTCAAAACAAGGCTGGCATTTTGTCCACCAAAGCCAAATGAGTTTGAAAGCACCGCGGAAACCTGTCCGTCGCGCTTCACATTCGGTACAACATCAAGCGGAATAGCCGGGTCTGGATTATCGTAATTGATGGTTGGCGGCAATGTACCGGTCTGAATCGTCAGCAGTGAAAACACAGCTTCGATAGCACCAGCAGCAGTCAGGGTATGGCCAATCATCGACTTGTTCGATGACACCGGGATCGACGCAATCTGTTCACCAAAGACGCTCGACAAGGCGAGATATTCCATTTTGTCATTCTCCGGCGTCGAAGTGCCATGAGCGTTGACGTAAGAAATCTGGTCTTCAGTCAAACCGGCATCAGCTAGTGCCGCACGTACTGTGCCGATAGCAGGTGAGGCATCCGGCTTGGAACGCGTGCGGTGGAAATCATCGGCCTTTTCGCCACAGCCAGCCAGAATGCCCAGAACCTTTGCGCCACGCGCAACAGCACTTTCAAGCGATTCCATGACGAGCGCGCCAGAACCTTCGGCCATTGCAAAACCGTCACGATCTTTGGAGAAGGGCTTTGAGGCCTTTTCTGGCTTGTCATTCTGGGTCGAAAGCGCTGACAGTAGTGAGAAGCGGATCAGCGATTCAGCTGATACCGAACCGTCTGTGCCGATCGAAAGAACACGGTCGCTTTCGCCGCGACGAATGGCTTCGACACCGAGCTGGATAGCCGTAGCACCCGAAGCGCATGCAGTCGAAAGCGTAACCGGCAGGCCGCGTGTGCCAAAAATTTCTGAAAGGCGCTCGGCGATATAGCCGAACTGGGTCGTATTGAAGAGCTCGTCCTGACGCGCACGACGACAGGCTTCGAGCAGAAGCTGATAGCTGGCCGGGCCTGCGTCCTTGATGCTTGCATCGAGTGCAAAGCGGCTTTTCCAGTCGAGCTCAACGGGAGGTGCTGCAAGGAAAAGCGGGCCACCGAAATTGGTGACAGAAAGACCGGACTGTGCAAGCGCTTCTTCACCGGCAAGACGTGCGAGCGCCTCGGAGAGGGCGGAGGAGCCGACATTGCTTTCAGGCAGAAAGTCGACAGTGCCGGAGAAGCGTGTCTTCAGGCTTTCCGTCGGAAAGCGGGTGATGTCATGAATGCCGGAGCGTCCGCCGGTCAGAGCAGCCCAATTGTCTTCCTTGCCCTGTCCAAGGGAGGAAACAACGCCAGCACCTGTAATTGCAACGATGGGACGGCCGAGATGGTCTGTATATTTGGTCATCTTATGCTCTCACCAGCTTTGCGGCACCCTCAGCGCGAGTTGCACCGATGGTGGTGACTATGGCTTCGCTGATCGGTCCATCAATCGCCTTTTCAGACGGGCTTGTTGGTGCGAAAGCCTCGCCTTTCCAAACAGAAATAGCTGCCAGCGCCAGCGCCAGCGGGAACTGAGCTTCGCGCAAATGTCCGGTTAGCCCGGTAACGCCGCGATAAGCGGCAGAAGCCGCATCAAGTGCAGCTTTTTCGGCGGCGGTTGCGGCATGTGCGCCGGACGAGCCGGAAATGACATATTGAGGTTCTTTGCCGCCATTGGCAGCAAGCACCAGTTCACGCACGGTTTTTTCGAGATCATCTGCATCGCGGCGGATTTGGGCGCTTTCGATGCTCGTAATTTCTGCATAGGCGCGCGCGCCACGCTTTTCAGCATGTTCTGCGCTTTCAAGCACGAGGAACACGCCGCCAGAACCAGAAATCATGCCGCCACCGGCAGTGCCCTCACGTTCCCACAGTGAAGCCCAGCCGTCGTGCTTGAGCAATCCGCCAAGCTCGTGACCGAGAATCATGTCGAAATGCTCGGAATTGTAAGACCCGCCGACCAGCGCATGTGTGCTCTGGCCCGACCGAATACGGGCTGCAGCCGTTTCAATTGCGGCAATGCCGGAGCCTTCTTCGCCCATGAATGTGCGGGAAGAGCCGGTCACTTTATGAACAATGGAGATATTGCCCGCCAGCAGGTTGGAAAGCTGAGCTAGAAACAGGGTGGGGCGAAGTTCCGTCGAGAGCTTCTCGTTGAGCATCACACCGCGATTGTTGCTGTTGCGACCTTCTTCGAGAATCTGCATATCGACAGTGATATCGCGTTCGCCGCCACCGGCACCCACAATCATGTCCATGCTTGCGCACAGTGCTTCGTCATCCTTGATGCCCGCATCGTCAAGCGCGAGGCCTGCCGCATAGGTACCAAGCCGCTGCCATGTTTCCATCTGGCGCTGGTCGCCGCGCTTGGGGATTTGCAAACCCCAGTCGACTTCGCCCAGCGGATGAACTGTGTAGGGCGCAAAGGCTTCCTTTTCGAGGCGCGGCTGACCGTCTGCCGTTGAAAAAGCATTCCAATGCGCATCCAGTCCTTCGCCTAGCGAAGAGATGATGCCAATTCCTGTGATGACGACTTTATTGCTCTGCATAGTTCGGTTCTGCCCGTAAATGCTGTGCTTGTGGATGCTGTGCGTGATCCAGAAACGGAATCAGGGCGAACACGGATGTTCACCCTTTAATACCGTCAGCTTTCGTGGCTGGTCAGCCCTTTTTGGCTGCTACCAGCTCGTCGATCTTGGCGCAGAGATTCTTCAGAACGAAATACTCTTCGGTCGGCGCCTTGCCTTCGTTCACTTCCTGCGTCCACTGTTCAAGCGGAATCTTGATGCCGAATTCTTTGTCGATCGCAAAGACGATGTCGAGGAAATCGAGGCTGTCGATGCCCAGATCATCAATGGTGTGGCTTTCGGGCGTGATGGTGTCACGATCGATTTCACTTGTTTCGGCAATGATGTCGGCGACTTTGTCAAAAGTAGAGGACAAGTTTCGATTCCTTTATTCTTGGCGATGCCACAACAGGCATGCGTCTGAGTATCTGCGCGTATCTAGCGTTTTTCCGGTGACAGGGAAAGTCATAATAGCTTCACGATCACCGAGACTTCGCCGGACTTTAGAGCGCATCCCGAAAAGTGTGAAACGGTTTTCGGAAAAGATGCGCGTGAAAACAAATAATTGAGACGTGTCGATCTGATGAAGTCAGATCGAAACGCGCTCTAATTGCGCATATAAGGTGCACAGCACGCGAAGCGCAACATAGAGCGAATTACAATTTTTTGAAATGTTCTCAAGAAAGAATTGTTCAGGGCTCACTTCTAACCCGCCTTATGAAGTACCAGAGGCCAACAGCGGTACATGCGAGCATGACGATTGCAAGCGCATATTGTACAGGCCCGTTGCCGGAAGCGATCGCTACTATGCCTGATGCGGCACTGCCCAAAGTGCCAAGCGCTTCGGGGTGTTTTAGCACAGTACTAACGGCCGTATCGCTTTGGCGGGCTTTCGGCAGCGGGTCTGCGCTGGGTTCCGCAGGTTGAGTGACGGATGGTTTTGCCGCAAGCGCAAGTGCACGAGATCGGACACGCTCAACCCGTGCAAGCCAGCCACTGCCGAAGGTTGAAGCTGTGGACAATCCTCTCAGCCATGCGGCGCGCGCGTCGCATAGTGCATTGATGATCACGTCTGGTGAGTGATTGGAAAGCGCTACAATGGTTTGGTCGCCTATGACACCATCTTCAGGTAAATTGACGATGCCCTGCAGTGCTTTTGCCGCCCTGCCTGGTCCCGAATTCACTGCGAAGTCGAAAACGGCATAGTCGATACCCGACGGAAGTTCGTCACCATCGATCTTGTCCCAGAACTGCTCTTGATAGATTTTCGTAGCTTCTGCCTGGCTTAGGTCCATTACATCTGACGTTGATATGGCATGTTTTCGCCATGCAGAGAGCGTCGCCATGGTAATTCCCATATTAGTGGCGCCGCCGGGGTCGCGTGGATCGTCAACATATCCGCCTTCTTCACTGAAAATATAAGGTATAACTTTACTGAAATTGATTTCCATTAATGAAACCCCTAATTTATATAATGAAAATATAAATAATACTCATTTTTCCTGATATTATACCGTACAGTAAGTAAATAATATTAATTTGTTTTGCGTTCGACGCAAGGAACGTTGCGTGAAGATACTTTCAACTGGAGCGTATTGGCTCTTGCGCAGCGCGCGCTGATGCGGCTTGATGCGGTTCTATAAAATACATTGGAATAGGCGCACAAAGTGACATCGGAAATATTTGGATATGCACCGGACGGGCAGGCGGTTCATCGGCTCACAATCGCCAATGGTTCGCTTGAAGCAAAGATCATTACATGGGGCGCGGCCGTTCAGGATCTGCGCATGGAAGGGCATGATGCGCCATTGGTCATCGGCTATCGCGATTTTGCCGATTACCCAGCGCATTCGCCTCATTTAGGTGCAATTGCGGGTCGCTTTTCCAACCGTATTCGCAATGCCCGCTTTGAGCTTGATGGAAAGACATACGACGTCGAGGCGAATTTTCAGGGAATTCATAATCTGCATGGTGGCAGCAAAGGTCTTGGAAATCGCGTCTGGAAAGTGACTGGTTCGGGATCCGATTTTGTAACACTCGCGACACTTGCAGCTGATGGCGAAATGGGTTTTCCCGGCAATCTCAATGTAAGCTGTACCTACATGCTGAATGCAAAGGGTACGTTGATTGTGCGTCTTGAAGCCGTGACAGACAAACCAACGGTCTGCAATCTTCTCCATCACAGCTATTTCAATCTGGATGATGGCGGCGAGAGCGATATTCTGGATCACCAGTTAAAGATCGAAGCCTATGCCTATATGCCTGTTGATGAGGCGCTGATTCCAGACGGGCGCATTCTGCCGGTCAAGGACACGCCTTATGATTTCCGCGATTTCCGCCCGATCCGTTTCGAGGAAGACGGCAAGCAGGTCGAATATGACAGCAATTTCTGTATGACGGCAGCACGTGGCCCTTTACGCCCCTGTGCGTCAGTTAAAGGTGCGCAAACTGGCATTCGACTTGATGTCGAGACGACAGAGCCGGGGCTGCAGTTTTATGCTGGAAACACAATGGCCAATGATTGCATTGGTTTGATGGGCAAGCCTTACGGCAAACATGCAGGTTTCTGTCTGGAGCCGCAGGTCTGGCCGGGATCGCTGGAATATTCTTATGTGCCGCAGGCAATCCTGCGTCCGGGCGAAGTTTACGCCCAGACGAGCCATTTCACCTTTAGGCGAGACTAGTGGATTGAATTTGACGTTTGAATCCCGACTGACACAAATGCAGTTTCGAACGTCAAATTTGAAAAATCCACTCGATTCATAAGCTTACTAGTGGTCCTTTTGATTCCGACATTTGTCCAACGCCTGTAACCGAGGGATGCAAATGTCGGAATCAGACCACTAGTCTATTTCAGGTACGCGGCGCGCGCAGTTTCCATTGGAGCAAGCGCGCCGCGAATTTCCACCACGCGAGCGGCAACTGCGTGTGCTTTACGTGCAGCCTCAATGGGCGACAGGCCTTCAATGCGCGCAGCAAGATAACCGCCGTTAAAGCTGTCACCGGCACCAGTCGTATCAATTGCATTGGCTTTTACCGATGGAACGAGGGTCTGCTCTCCGTCTGCAATAATGAGCACAGGCTCGGTGCCGTCCTTGACGACGATTTCCTTTACGCCCAGACCGGCAAGTCTTTCTGCACAGGCTTGTGCGGTCTCATCACCAAACAGAGCTTGTTCATCGGGGAAGGTCGGCAGCGCGATATCGGCGACCTGCATGGCTTCAGTGATGATCTTCTTCGCCACTTCACGATCAGGCCAGAGTTGATGCCGGAAATTTGGATCAAATGCGATTCGTGCGCCGTCCGCGCGGCATTCGCGCAGGATTTCAAACAGAGTTTCGCGATGTTCCGGGAAGACGATGGCGATGGAAATACCCGAAAAATAGATCATGTCGCGGCCAGTCAGGCTGGCTTTCAAGGCATTTCGGTCGCTTGCAAGGCGTCTTGCCGCCGCATCGCTACGCCAATAGGTGAAGGAACGTTCCGCGCCGTTAAGTGTGATTGCATAAAGCCCCGGATGGACGCCCTTGATAATGGGGCTGTGGGCAATGCCAATACCATTCGATGTAAGGAAGGTGCGCTGCTTTTGCGAGAAATCGTCTTCGCCGAATGCGCTGACATATTCAACAGGATAGGATTGATCTGTCAGGGCGCGCATGTACCAGGCGGTATTGAGTGTGTCGCCGGCATATCCCATGCGCCATTGATCGTCGCCATTGCCTGAAAGCTCGATCATGCACTCACCGATCGACGCAAAACCACCCATAGTCATCTCCTCAGTTTTATCCGGAAGTACGCCTACAGCATCGGCCCAAAAATCGGTATCGATTTTTGGCAAACACGATGCGTAGATTAAATGGTTCAGAGCGTGCTTGTGTAGCGCCCAACATGGAGCCCGGCGCTCTATACGAATTTGCCGTGATGTAAAATCCTGTTGTCATCTACCTTTTATCGACTTGCCACATTCCCCGTGTAACGATCCCGCCAAGAGAGGAATCACTATGCGTTACGCGATTTATTTCACGCCGCCTTCAGGCGATGCGCTTTTGAAAGTTGCCGCCAACTGGCTTGGGCGATGTGCGTTTAGCGGCGAACCGGTCAAAGTGCCTGCGATTCGCACGCTTGCAGCCGAAGATATCGTCGCACTGACCGAGGAGCCGCGTCGCTATGGTTTTCATGGGACGCTGAAAGCACCTTTTCGACTGGACGAGACCTATCAGGAAAGCGATCTGCTTTCCGCTCTGATGTATTTTGCTTCATCAAGTGCACCATTCGTCATTCCACGTCTGAAATTGCAGGGCATAGGCCCGTTCTTTGCACTCGTACCGGAAGAGCCGGTGGCTGAGCTCAATCAGCTCGCCAATGACGTGGTCGTTTCGTTCGACAGATTCCGTGCGCCCTTGCGAGACGCAGAAATTGCCAAGCGTCGTCCGGACCGGCTCAGCGAAGCTCAGCGTCAGAACCTTGATCGCTGGGGCTACCCCTATGTTTTCGATGAGTTTCGTTTTCATATGACGCTGACCGGACCCGTCGATGAAAAGCAGCGCCCGCATGTTGAACGTGTGCTTGATGACTTTTTTGCGCCTGTTCTGGATGACCCGGTCGAGGTCGCTAATCTGGCGCTCTTTGTAGAGCCTGAAAAAGGTGCACCATTCGAGATTCATTCGCTGCATCCGATGACTGGTGGTACTAAGGTGTCAAAACGGTCCTCACGGGCTGTGGGAAGGCCTTGAGGGATGACCACGGAAACAGTTCTTAAAAATGCAAATATTGTTCTGCCTGACGAAGTAATCAGCGGAACGGTTAAAATCATTGATGGTATTATCGTCGATATTTCTTCTACCTCGTCCGTGTCCGGTGAGGATATGGAAGGAGACTATCTGACACCGGGGCTGGTCGAATTACATACTGACCATCTCGAAGGTCATTATGCTCCACGCCCGAAAGTACGCTGGAACCCGATTGCTGCTGTTCAGGCACATGATGCTCAGATTGCAGCTTCTGGTATCACGACGGTTTTTGATGCCTTGCGGATTGGCTTCGATGATGAAGCACAGACGGGTATTGATGATATGCGCAAGCTCTCATCCGCAATTGCTGAAGGGCGCGAGGCCGGACGGCTGCGCGCTGACCATTTTCTGCATTTGCGTTGCGAAGTTTCAGCACCTGATTGCCTGAGCGCTTTCGAGCGTTTTGGTGTGCATCCGCTGGTCAAACTGGTTTCATTGATGGATCACGCACCCGGACAGCGTCAGTTCACGGATATTGAGACCTATAAGTCCTACTACATGAGCAAGCTCAGAGTGACGGAAGAGGAATTCATACGCTATTGCGAAAAGCGTATGGGTCAATCTCAGCAATATTCAGCTCCGACCCGCACGGCTATTGCCCATGCCTGCATTGAACGCGGGATTGTATTGGCGAGCCATGATGATGCCACAGCGGGTCACGTCGCAGAAGCAAGTGTACAGGGAATCCGTGTCGCTGAGTTTCCGACGACGCATCTGGCTGCCAAGGCATCTAAGGAAGCGGGTATGTCAGTCCTGATGGGCGCACCCAATGTAGTGCGTGGCGGATCGCATTCCGGGAATGTTTCGGCGCGCGAATTGGCCGAAGCCGGTCATCTCGACATTATCTCGTCTGATTATATCCCGGCAAGCATGATGCAATCGGCATTCTTCATGGCTGATGTGATGGAGCAAATTACGCTGCCGCAGGCGATCAAGCTGGTTTCCAGCAATCCGGCAAAAGCTGTTGGCCTTTCGGATCGCGGAGAAATTGCGATTGGAAAACGTGGTGATCTTGTGCGTGTGCAGATCGCCGAGCACGTTCCGATCATCCGCACAGTCTGGCGCGAAGGACGACGCGTGATTTAACTTATGTAATGCCTTGTCAGAGCGCTACAGGCGCTCTGACATCAGTTTTCTTAATTGTATCAGGCAGAAGCATCTGCCAGCGACAGAACGCCGGTTTCACCATCTACGGACAGTTTAAACTCGCGATAGCTGTTGATGCTTCTATGCGATGTTTCGGGCGAATGGGGATGCGTTGCCGTTACCACAACGACGCTTGCTCCCGCTGTTTCACCGGCAACAATACCAGCGGGTGCATCTTCAAAAACGAGACAGTTGTGCGGGTCAAAACCCAGCCTCTTTGCACCAAGCTGAAAGCATTCAGGGCTTGGTTTGCCGCGTTCCACATCCTCAGCGGAAACAATTGTCTTCGGCATTGGCAACCCAGCGGCCTGCAAACGCCGGCGCGCCAGTTCGATGGGTGCCGAGGTAACGATTGCCCAACGGTCTTCCGGCAGTGCATTGAGGAAATCCAGCACGCCTTCGATTGGTACAATGCCATCCAGATCAGCCATTTCCGCATCAAGCAGGATCTTGGCCTCGGTGTCTGGATCAAGATGCGGTAGGCCCAGTCTGCGCACGGTATCGACGGCACGCACGCCGTGAATGGTCGGAACGAATGTGACCGGATCAATGCCATGACGGATCGCCCATTCGCCCCATACCCGCTCAGTTGCAGCGATAGAACTTAGCACTGTGCCGTCCATATCGAACAGAAAAGCGTCGAATGTTTTGTTGAAGGGAGATAGGTCGGTCAAAATGAAGATCCTCGAATTTTAAGGCCAGAAACGGAAGCCAGAATCAGGTGGGCGTGTTCGGTTTTGATCTTAATGCGGAAAATTGGCTAAAGTCACAGTATTCAACACAATGATTGTCGTTGACTGCCTTTGCGTCTGCCACACCGTGAAAAATCAAATATGCTTCTTATATTGAAAAGCTTGGCCCACTCGACAAAACTTGATCATTTGCTTCGTTTATGGCTTTTTGCGCCACTTGATGCAGCGCGTTTTACCTCGAGCCATACAGGTCGCCAGACATTGGTCGAAAACTTGGATGAATCGCATTCTCAGGATTGTTGTGTAAATGACTGAAATAAAAAATAAAAACCGCAACTATCCGGATCATCGGTTCTCGGTCGCACCTATGCTCGATGGGGTATTGTTTTTTTAAAAGTGATTGTTATTCAAATCGTTATACGAACGGTATATGCGATGTTGTACCGATAACGGTACAACATCAGCCGTGAAATTGTTTGTATTCGCGCATTGCAGCGGTTCGACGGTCATCCAAATAGGACGCTAGATCGTTGATGTGGACGCCTTTTGCGGCCTTCTGGCTTTCTTCAATCCGTACAAGTGGGATTTTAATATCGCCGCAAGTTACCTTGCGGACGAATTTTTCGGGCGTTAGGTGAGGGAAGTAATCACGGCAAAGATCATCGACGGGAATGATTGCTTTGCCGCTGTATTGAGCCATTAGAAGGAAAGCGGTGTTCATTTCAGCACCTCGGAAGGCTTAAGAAAACAGATCCAATGAGTGTTGGCCTGCTTGCCGGAAACGTGACCGACAACTGGCGGCACATCCGTGAGGGCGAGGATTTCCCGCACCTTGATCTGCGTTTCGTTCCATTTGAAAATCAGTGTGCCGTGTGGTTTCAGGACGCGGAAAGCCTCGGCAAATCCCTCACGCAGATCATCGCGCCATGTCTCGCGGTTCAATGCACCATATTTTGCGCGCAACCAGCTTCTCTCACCGGCATTGACCAGATGCGGCGGATCAAAGACGGCAAGGCTGAATGTCTCGTCGTCAAACGGCAGGTTGCGGAAGTCGATAATGCGGTCTGGTGAAATGATCAGCTCGCGGCCGTCGCAAAGGACGTGACTTTCTTCACGAATATCGCCGAAGACAGCCCGGTTATCCTTCTTGTCGAACCAGAACATGCGAGATCCGCAGCACATGTCGAGAATAGGCTTCATGTGTATGCCCTCACGCTGGATATTTTCAAAAACTCACGGAACGGAATGTCGCCCGCGTCCGAAACCTCTAGAAAGACATTGTACCGGGCAGCGGCGCGCGACTTGGCTACTACAATCTTCGACCATTCCCAGTACGACACGACGAAAACCTTATTGTCTGGCAACCGTTTCAGATGATCGGCGAGAGCATGACGGCCAAGGTCTGTGACGGCGAAGAACGCCATGTCGCCGTTCTGTCCGCTTTTCCGCCAGTTCGGGGATCTGGAAAACTTATTCGCTAAGTCGGTGTCCACGTCCGTTGCGAAGTGGTTCCGGGACGTTTCCTTGAGCGGGAATGTCGGACGGCCCAAGGCATGGTCTATATGGTCGATCGCTTTGTCTTTGAGGTATCGATTGACGGTAGGATTATCAATGATGATCATGCCGCGACCTCAAGCTTGCCGTAGATCGTATGGGGCCCGGCGTTGTGCCATTCGACCGTCACTTTCATGGCCGTCACCTCAGGTCACTTGAAGTTCTTGCAGCATGCGCATCACGAACGGTTCGAGATCGGAGGCGGACATATAAACGACCTCGCGCGTCGATCCTCCACAGCCATCAGACACTTCAGCTGTGACGGTCTCGCTGCGTAACGCGTATTCGATTGCATAACGGATTTCGGTTTCGGTAGGCTTTGCTTTGGTCGTCATGGTTTCCGCGCTCCTATCAACGCATTGGCATGATGATGAACAGGGGAGGGTCGCCCGCTTCGGGATATTGAACGGGTGAAATCAGACATGGGCTGTTCGACGCTTCGAGCGCGAACCGTACTTCCTCAGAACCAATCGCACTGAGGACGTTGGTGCAGTATTTGTAGCTAAGGCCGATACTGATCTCTTCCGGATGGCTTTCGGAGAGCGAAACTGCATCCTCCATATTTCCAGCTAATGGATTTTCAATTTCCAGCCGCACATCATCCGCGCCGAATGCGAATTTGATCGCGTCGGATTTCTCACCAACGACCAGACTGACGCGGCCCACGGCTTCAAGCAGCGCTTCACGGTCTACGTGATAGTGCCTGTCGTTGCGGGTTGGGATGATGCGTTGGTAATCTGGATAAGTGCCGTCGACGAGTTTTGAAGTGACAGTCACGCCGTCCTGAAACGCGAAGCGTATCTTTCGATCCGATAGGCTGATGACAGTATCGCCACCCGCTTTCGTGCAGTGTGAAAGAAGATTGAGAATGCCACGTGGAATAATAACTCCCGGCATGCCGTCGCAGCCATCGGGAGCCTGGATTTTCAAATAGGCGAACTGATGTCCATCCGTCGCGACAAAGTTCAGCTTACCTTCATTCCCGTGCATAAATATGCCGTTGAGATAGTATCGCGACTCTTCGGTTGAAACCGCGAACCCAACATTTGAAAGTGCTCGCGATAAGTCATTTGCGGGCAAGTTAAACGAGTGCGGAAAGTTGTTGCCCGGTATCTCCGGGAAATCAGAAGCTGGTAGAACCGGAACTTGAAGCTTCGAGCGACCGGCTCTGATGTTAATAACAGCGTCATCGCCTTCAAACTCAATCTCGCAGCCGTCCGGTAGTTTGCTGACTGCGCTGTGCAGCAGGCCGGAAGAAACCGTAAATGCCGGAAAGTCCGAAATGCCACCCTGCACGGCACGCGCCTTAACTTCCACGTCAAGGTTTGTGCCTGACACTGTCAGATGGCCGTTTTCGCACTGAATCAGTACATTGCCCAGAATTGGGACTGTTGGCTTCTTTTCCACGGCGCGGTTAGCCACAGCAAGAGCCGGAAGGAGGGCGCGTCGCTCTATCGCGAAGTGTATGATTGCTGGCATGAGACTCCCTCTCGCGGGCTAGTTGAAATGCTTGGATTAATCGCTCTGCCGCTATGCGCGGGATCGCCTCGCGCCTTTCCGGCGCGGCAGTATGTGTAATCAGGTCTGCTGTCGCCCGTAGAAGCCCATCAATGAGTGCGTCTAAGGTTTCGTTTGGGGGAAATCCGATTGTCCGTACTTCTCGCCATTGCTCTTGAAATGTGTCGAGCACTGCTTGTCGGGTGTCATCCGCAATCAATTGCAGGGTTGCTGGATTTGGCCCGCCTGCGGACAATTGGTGCGATCAGCCGAAAATGCTTACGGCCAAGATCGCCGCACATACGCTGCCTGCAATCAGCGTGGCAATCGCGACCATATGATCGAGCTGGCGTGCGTGCGATTTGTAAGCGGTAGGAAGATGAAATCCGCCATCAACCTCAGTTTGGAAACGGATTTCGTTATACATGGCTGGCAACCTGACGAACCGATAGGCGGCGTGCAAGCGCAGCTGCGCGAGCACCGAAACGGTCAACCACATCAACGGAAAAGCCGTGATGTCCAAGTGTTTCAGGGGAAACGTTGTCGCCAGAAAATGCCAGCACGCGCATTGCGTCGGCCATTTTGACAATGACATTGTCGCGGCAAGTTGGGGCAGGCTTTGAAATTGCTTTTGGCTGAACTTTAATCATGGCGATCTCCATTGCTGTTAAGCCCAAGGAGGAGAGATCGCGCCGTTACTCACTACTCAACCGGCACGATCTGCTCCGTGGGGGCGAGTAATGGTATAATGGGGACAAATGTCCCCTGTCAACATGAAAAAGGAAATTTGTCCCTAAACGCCGAACAGTTCATTCATGTCCAGCACTTTGTGAACACTTACAATGTCATCTAGCGAGTAGGTGAGGGACATCTCAGGGTTAAGCTTCCCTATGACTAACTGCGTAGCGGTGCGCTTTACGAGGTGCCCAATCATGGCATCGTAAGTAAGGCGTCCATTGTTCTTAATCTGGATAACAATGCTATCGCCAACGCGGGCAGGTTTATGCGGATTAATGAACCGAAGATCGCCATGTTTGTGTTCTGGGTACATCGAAGACCCTTCCACAAAAATTGAATAAATGTCGCGCGAGTTCATAAGAGCCGGGGGTCGTCTAACATAGTCAATAACACCGTCAACCAATTGAAAGGCTCCTTCCATGGACCCCGCAGCGGTTCCAAGTACGGGAACATCATTTGGCATTACTTGCCTTGACGGTGGGTTAACGTTTGCGGTTTTCACGTCATTGTTAGTGAGGTCGCTACTAACCCTTTCCACTGCCGAATCGCCCGTGGATATGAGTTGCGCAATATCAACTTCCAGCGCCTTTGCGAGCGCTTCGAGCGTATTGCCGCGTGGTGATGCGGATGGGCGCTCAAACAATTTGCGCAAATAAGTCTTATCCAATCCAGCTTTTCGACTGGCTTGTTCTGGTGTCAGATCAAGAGCTTCAAGGCGCTCTCGAATGCGCTGTTGAATAGTGTTTTCCATACGGGGATTATCGTCCTCAACGATTTGTCCGTAAGGGGGACAATTATCCGTTGACAATGGGGAAATATGTCCCCTATGTTCCGCATTGTTAGCGGAATGAGGAATGTTGGCGGTGTCATCAGTGAAAAGCAGGCTCATCGAAGATCTCATCTCAGAAGCTGATCGCTATTGCGAATTGGCGGGGGTGTCACGTTCGTCTGTTTCTAAGACACTGTTTGGTCGCGGCGGACATATCGACGATTTGATCGCCGGTAAGCGCGATCTATCAACAGGCATCTTCGAGCGTGCGATGGGGTGGCTGAAAGAACGGTCTGTCGCTGCTCCTGCTAATGACTGCGTTTCGCCTGCTGACCTCCCCAGTGGCGAAGCTGGGGCGCGCTGTAATAATGCTGGGCAGCGCGCCCCGACCGCAAATTCCGATTTGGTGGCAGCGCCATGAAATCATCATTCGTGTCCTTTCATAAGCGTTGGACCTGTGGTCCGCCTCGTTTCGAGTAGATGGTCAAGCTTTAACGGCGCGGCCTGAGAGTTTCACCGAATCCTTTGACGACTTTTTTTCCTTGAAATTTTCAGGGGGGTGTTTCGTGCGCACTATTTCCGAGCAAGAACAGCGTTCGCTTAAGTCTGCAACCGATGGCGCTTATGCGTTGGCGGGTGGCATTAGCTGCATTCTGCCATTTACCCGCGTCGGTACTTCGACGCTTTCCAAGTATGCATCATTCAATGATGAGCATCACGACAGTTTCATGCCGATTGATGTTGCTATCGAGGTTGATCGCAAAGCGAAATCACCGACGATCATTAAGCAAGCTGCGGAACTGCTTGGTTATGAACTGGTTGCTGCCAATGCTGTGATTGACGGTGATCACGCGCCGCTGACGGCAATGGATGCGCACCGCGTTATGTCTGAAACGATGGACGTTTCGCAGGCTGTTCTTGCAGCTCTGGCAGATGGTCGCATCGATGCTGGTGAACGCAAGATCATCGCCAAGGAAGCGCGCGAGGCAATGCGGGCGCTTCAAGACCTGCTGCGCAAGGTAGGGGCATAGCGATGGCTTCCGTCTCAAGCCTTGTTGATCAATGGATCGCTGACAACGGCGCTCCCCGGCGGTTCGAACCGGAAGTAAGCGGGAGCTTTGAATACTTCAACTGCTATCTGCATCGCTTTGGTATCCGCCTGCGCATGCAGGGCTGGCGCTGTCAATACTCGCAAAACGGTGGTCAATGGCGTCCCATTCCTCGCCGCCGGGTGCGGAAACTGGTTGACGAGTTGCGCAAGCTTGAAGGATTGGAACCCCTCCGGGCGGTGCGGCAATGATCAAGCGCCTGCTTAAGCACGATTTTCTTATCCCCGTCATCGTCGCTGTCCTAATCAATCTGATAGCGGCTTCTCCTTTTTTTATAGCCATTTATTTGGCGGAAGGGCGCTGACATGGATGCACCTGTCCATATCAAGATTGCCGATATCGATGTTCGCGACCGCTTGCGCGAGGTCGATGCATCCAAGGTTGAAGCACTCAAGCAATCCTTTGCCGAACTGGGTATGCGCACGCCGATCACGGTTCGGGTCGGTGAGGACGGTTTACCGTTTGTACTATCAGCGGGTGCCCACCGTCTGGAAGCTGCCCGGCAGATGGGCTGGCTGGAAGTTCCCGGCTTCATTCGTGATGAAAGCAAGCTTGATTCCGAGTTGTGGGAAATCGATGAAAATCTAGCACGTTCGGAATTGACGGCTGCTGATCGTGCCGTCTTCACCTTTCGGCGCAAAGAACTTTACCTGCTCAAATATCCGGAAACACAACATGGCGGCGACCGGAAATCAAGCCGCCAACTTGGCGACTTGATCGAACGACAAGAGCGCCGCAGTTTTGTCGCTGCGACGGCGGAACTGACGGGCAAAACCGAGCGGTCTATCCAGCGCGACGCCGAACGCGGTGAGAAGATTTGCGAAGCGGCACTGCGCCTGCTGCGGGGAACGCGTCTCGACAATGGCGTGACACTGGATCGGCTCAAAAAGCTTCCGAACGATTTGGCACAGATCGCCTACATCGAGGGCGCGCTTGCGGATGAAAAGCGTATTCGGGGCGAAAGCAAGGAAATCCGCACGCACCAACAAAAGGTCAAGCATGCTGTTCGCCTGACAAATATGGCGATGATCGCCGATTTGGGAAAAGCAACTGCGCCTGCGAAGTTGGATCGTATCTATTCGGTTTATTATGCAGATCCAGCATGGAAATTCCGGGTTCACTCGGAGGTGACGGGCGGCGAGAAGAGCGCCGATAATCATTATCCGACCATGACTACGGACGACATCGTGACGGAAATGGTCGAGCTGATAGGCGGCAAAAATCCTGCTGTATTGTTTCTATGGGCTACTAATCCGATGCTTCCTGATGCCCTGCACGTGATGGAAGCATGCGGCTTCAAATACGTTCATCACTGGATTTGGGACAAAGTTGACATTGGCAATGGTTACTGGGGGCGCGATCAGCACGAATTGTTGTTGATTGGTCGCCGGGGCGATATTGCGTGCCCGTTGCCGGAAATGTTGCCCCCGACCGTTCATCGCGAGAAAAAGGGCAAGCACTCTGCAAAGCCTGCTTATTTCGCGGAACAGATCGAGAAATTTTATCCCGAAGTTGCGAAACTCGAGCTTAACGCTCGCGGCCCGCGAAAGGGCTGGGATGTATGGGGGCATGAGGCGAATGGGCGGGTTGTGCCATGACCGACACGATGCTCCCCATTCTTCGCGCAATGAACGATGCCGGGACCGACGCAGAGCGCGCCGTTGTGCTGCTGACGTGTCCGATTTCAATCATGTTGAAGTATCGGCAGGTGCTGGAAAGCGCCTGCGCTCGACACAAGTTCGATGCTGGTAGCGAGTATCTCGTTTGCTTTTATGCTGCCATGCATCAGACGCGTTTTCGTGGAAACGTTCGCGGTGCTGCATTGAAGCATGCCGAAGGACGACTGCTGCTATTATCCGAGCAGGTGCCGTCATGAGTGCTGACGCTTCTGATCTGCGCCGCATACGCGCGAAACTGGCGGCGCTGGAAGGCGCTGACTGGCAGCTGTGCTGCGAGGGTGATGTTTCGTTCGTTGAGGCGAAGACGCGACATGGCGAGCTTAATAAGGTCGCCACGTTCCATCCCGGCGCGACATTTGACGAGATTGATTTCATCGTAAGTGCGCCGCGCATGGTGACAACTATGCTCGAATTGGTTGATCGGGCAATTGTTGCGATGCGACAGCGTGGGCCAAAGCAAGGCGGACAGCGCCAGTTGCAGAACTATGCAGCTGAGGCTGCAATGAAGTGCGACGACGACGCGTTCAAGGCTTTTCTTGAGCAACGGCACGGCCTTGAGTGGCCTTTAACAAAGGAACGGGCAGCGGAAAAGCTGCGCACGATCCTGAAAATACAATCCAGAAAAGAACTGAACGAAAACAGCGCTGCGGCTGATCGCTGGCGGGATCTGCGCGCTGCTTTCGAAGCATGGCTAAGGGTGGGACAATGAGTATTGCCGTCATGTCACGGATATTCAAAAAACAGTTAGGCTCATCAAGCCGGAAGATGCTTGCGGTTCGTCTGGCTGACTTTGCGGACGACAACGGGCGCGGCATTTGGCCGTCTGTAGGCAAATTGGCGCGTGAAACCGACATGTCGGAACGCACAGTGCAGCGTTTGTTGCGCGATTTTGTGGATGAAAATCTGCTTATTGTTGTCTCTACAGCAAGCGGGCGTCCGGGTGAAACGACCCGATACAACTTCAACATGAAGGTGCTTTACGGTCTGCCGGACACTGATATTGCTGTCGACGGGTGTCATGGTGTCACCGGTGACACGGTGTCACCCGTGACAACGGCGGCTGAGACGGGTGACATTGACGACGCCGACGGGTGTCATGGTGTCACCCGAACCGTCATAGAACCATCAGATAAACCATCATCTGAGAGAGAGCGCGAGAGCGATCAGGAAAGCAGGGAAAACCGGAAGGCCATCGAGCGTGCATTCAAAAAGGCTTTCCACGTTTGGCCGACTGCGGTCACGGACAGCGAGCCTGACGCGTTACGGGTCTGGAATACGCTCTCGCCGGAAGATCGCTTGGCGGCTTCGGATGGTGCGGCTCGTTACGTCGAGGCCGCAAAGGCCATTGGCCGCAAGGTTGTATGCTCCTATGCGGTCTATCTTCGAGAAAAGCGTTGGGAAAAGCTGCCAGCGAAAGCGCCGGTCGAACAATCGGGTTCGGTGCCAGCGCCGCAACTTGGCAAGATTTGGGGCGCACGCGTCTATGAGCTTTTGCTGAATGGTCCAACGCAGGCTGTCTCACTGAATGCATTCGAGCGGGACCTCGCAGATAGCGGACGCTTTACGGCTGAGGCCCTTCTTCGCGAAAAGCAGGCACGGCAAGGTTTCCCGGCTGTGAATGAATTGTTCGAACGAGCTGCAAACCGTCGCGGTGCGCTTGTTCCTGCACGATTGCAGGCAATCAAGGACTTGCTTGTTCAGGTTCGTATTGGTGGTGACGAATGGACCTCTTGGGAAGCTTTTCACCTTGAGCGCGGTTGGCCTTGGTTGCCTGATACGGGCAATGCCGAATGGGCTTATTTCCCGGCAGGTGGGCCGGAAGGTTTGAACGGGTTCGAGATTGCTTTGAGGGGATTGGGTGAAAATGATGGCAATTGATCAACGTCATATTGATATCGCATTAGCATCTGCTCTCAGTGAGGCACATTGCCGGGCGATTGATAAGGTGATCACAGAGCGTCGTCGTATCGCTCGTTTGAGGCTGCATGCAGCGAATCGCATGAGTGATGATTCTCCTTGGATGGTGTTGCAGGTGGTATCGAGCAGAGAATTAGCCGTGCGTGATGCTCTTCTTAGTGAGAATATTGAGGTGCTTGTCCCCATGAAAATGGGGCCGAAAATTCGCAGGCAGCACCGTGAACTGCCTCCGAGAATGCAGCCTGTAATGAACGGGTATGTACTGGTTCGCTGTGCAGTTACCAATGAATGCATTGCCGGCTTGTTGAGTTTTGATGGGGTGGTTTCGGTTCTCGGTGGCTATGAAACTCCGTTTCTGGTGAGCGCGGAAAAGGTTATTCTTTTCAAGGTGAAAGCCGAAGGCGGTGAGTATGATTATGAACATTTTCACCGCAAATTCATTGGCGTTAAATGGGCGCGTGTGTCCGATGGTCCGTTCGCTGGATGCCGTGCTGAATTGGTTTCAGGCGGCTCTAAGGGCAATGGTCTGGTCGTGGTAGAGGTGTCCATCATGGGCAGGTCAGTTGCTATGACAGTACCTATTGCAATTCTCGAACCGTTGTGAGCTTAATCCGCTCACGGGATGATCCGGTATGAATAGTGAGCCTCGATACACGGTAAAACGTGGGGACTAGTTCCTGAGGTGGTCGCGCTCGGACCCCGCCTTGACCGTCTCAAACAAGAGACACCGATTCAGGGCCAGTGCGTAAGCTATGTCTGAAATTCACCAATCACTTTGAGCGCCCTTCGAGGCGCTCTTTCTATGTGAGGTTAGTTTGGCTTCAAAGCCCAGAACCTTCAGGCCTGCTCACCTCGGCACAGTCAAGCAAGAGCGAGCAGCTTATGAGGTTAGACGCGGCAGCGCTCGTGATCGTGGCTATACGTCCCGATGGGACAAGGCGGCGGTCACATATAAGCGCGACAATCCGCTCTGCATTGGATGCGAGGCTGTTGATCGCGTCGAGGTTGCCAAGGTCGTTGATCACATCATCCCACATAAGGGCGACCAGTCGCTGTTCTGGGATAAGGCCAATTGGCAGGCATGCTGCGCCATGCACCACGATATCGTCAAACAGTACCTTGAACGTCAGTTCGAACAAGGCCTCTTGAGTGCAGGCGACCTCAGGTTGACCAGCTCCATCGCGAAGGCTGCGACCCTGAGGTTGATGCCAAGGTAGGGGGGCGGTCGAAAGTTCGGGGGCCGGAGGGCCGGGACCGGTGGGTGATAGCTAAAAACCCGGCGCGATATTTTCGGCGATAACTTTTTTTTCTGCACCTTCGGGGTGCCAAACAGGCGGTTCGAAGTATGGGACGGCGTAAAGACGATCCACAATTGCAACAGGCCAAGGGTTTTCCCGGTCGGCGCAAGCGTAAAGTAGAGCAGGAGCTGGAAGCCATCGCGGTTGCAGCGGAGAAATCCGGCACCGATGTTGATCCGTTTCCGGTTCCTGCTGAGTTCGCCAAAGCGCCTGCATACTGGTCTTATGCAATACGGCTCTGGAAAGAGCTTTCCGACATCATGTTCAAACAAGGGCGCAGGCGTCCAGCTTATCGTGGTGCGCTCGCTCGTTACTGCTGGTGGATGCAGCAATTCTTTAGCTGCGCAGAGCAGCTGCGCAAGGATCTGCCGAAGGGCGGCGTAACCATCATGGTTAAAAAGGGTGACGGGGAATACGTACCTCGCACCCATCCCAATATCGATTTTATAGCCAAGGCGGAAACAGCACTTCGCCTTTTAGATGCCGAGTTCGGTTTCACGCCAATGCGCGATCAGGATCTTATCCGGACCGAGTCCTTCAATGCTGGTCAGGGTCGATTGCCGCTTGGCGGCACGCATCCGCAATCGGGCGTGCAGCGTCCGGCATCTGATGACGATTCTGACGCCGATCCGATGGGGTTGATGAATGGGGCAGACAGCCCACCACCGGGAGCGAGACCAAACTGACGGCTGGGCCGCTTACAATCTGCCATCGTGGTTGGCAGATGTTGCGACAGATCCAGCTTATGAATGGGCGCTTTCAGGTTGGAAACGGGCTGCCAGCGTTCCGGGTGCTTGGTTCGATCACGGCAAAGCCGACAAAGTTGTCGCTGCATGGCCGAAGATCTTCCGCCTCACCAATGACCGTTTCAAAGGCGTATCGTTTCGTCTGGTCAAGTGGCAGGAAATTACGGTTCGCTTGCTGGTCGGCTGGAAAAAGCCGATTGAAGTCATCGACCCGGCAACGCACAAACCCTGCATTGAGCATATCCGGATCCTCAAGCGGCTGGATCTCTGGATTCCGCGTAAGAACGGTAAATCGGAATTTCTGGCAGCGCTCGGCGTCCTTTTCTTCGTATTGGAGAAGGTCAACGGTGCCGAGGCCTATGTTTTCGGGCGCAATGAAGATCAGGGCCGCGTACCGTTCGGCAAGATGCAGGATATTATCCGGGAGGCCAACGGCCTTCTGGAAGATGCGCAGGGCAATGAGCGCATTTCGCTGCATGATAAATCGTTCTTCCTGCGCGAGACATCATCGCTCTGTCAGCTGCTCACTGGTTCGCCGGACGGTAAACACGGACGTTCTCCAACCGTCATCGTTGGCGACGAGATCCACGAATGGAAAACCCGCGAACTTGCCGACACGCTCCGACAGGGAACGGGTGCTAGACTTCAGCCTATCGAGCTTTATGCGTCTACGGCTGGCCGGAAGCAAAACCGCACCGGCTTTGAGTGGTTCGAAGAGTCTCTCGCCATCATGCGCGGCGAGATGGACGATCAAACGACACTCGTTGTCTATTTCGGCATAGGCGAAGATGACGATTGGACAGACGAGGAAGTCTGGCGCAAGGCTAATCCCAGCCTTGGTTTGACACCAACGCTTGATTATCTGCGGACTGAGTTCAAGAAAGCGAAGGGCAGACCGGCTCTCGAAGCTGTATTCCAGTGTTACCACCTTAATCGCTGGGTTGATCAGCTTTCCGGCTGGATCCCTCGAGCGAAGTGGAATGCCTGCACGGTTGATGCCAAATCTTGGTCGCAGCTTTGGGAGCGGAATAAGGGCCGCAAGGCCTATTTGGCCTGCGACGTATCATCGACCCGCGATATCACGGCACTTGTCGTGGTTTTCCCACCTGACGATGACAATGACAAGTGGGTGATAATCCCGCTCTTCTGGGTGCCGGAAGCCACGCTCGACGAACGTGCAGAGCAGGATCGGCGTGTTGATTGGCAGAAGTGGGTGCGGGATGGCGCATTGCTGACAACACCGGGCGATTTTGTTGATCAGTCCTTTGTCCAGCAAGCCATTCTCGATGCATTTGCCCAGTTCGATATTCTGGCCTTTGGCTACGATCCTTGGAATGCCAGCAAGCTTGCGGGTGATTTGCAGCATGAAGGGATGGACCCTGAGTTGCAGATCCAAATGCGGCAAGGTCATCAGACACTGTCTGAGCCAACCAAGGAAATCGAACGGCTCATCTTTGCGCGAAAGATCGAACATGGTGGCCATCCGGTCCTTGCGTGGATGTTCGGACACTCAACTGTGCGGTTTGACGCAAACCTTAATTACGTGCCGGACAAGAAAAACTCGCTCGATAAGATTGATGGCGTCGTCGCTACCGTCATGGCCGTTGGATTAGCCGCTGGCGAAGTTGATGACGGAACGTCTGTCTATGAAGAGCGCGGCATCGTGGAGATTGAAATCTGATGACATTGTTAGGTCGTTTCAGAGCTGCGGCTGCCGCCTTTGGTGCAACGCAAAGTGTCAGCGATTCAGGCGGATGGCTTGTCCGGCATATGCAAGGAAAAACTAAGGCAGGCGTGGCAGTGAATGAACACGGCGCGATGTATCTGCCAGTTGTTTATGCTTGCGTGAACCGCATCTGCAATCCTATGGCGATGTTTCCGCTTCGTATGTATCGACCCGGCAAGGGCGGTAACAATGAATTGGTGCCAGCGGATGCGCACCCGCTGGCTGGCCTGATCAATGTACGGCCTAATCCGGGCATGTCGTCGCGCACTTTGCGCAAAACAGTCCAGGCGCATGCGCTGCTGTGGGGCAACGGGTACTTGGAGATTGAGCGCAACCGGCGCGGTCAATCAACCGGGCTTTATCCGCTGTTGCCGTATCGCACCCAGCCTGTACGTCAGGACGGTCGGCATTTCTTTCGCACTACGATTGACGGCAGGCAGTTTGAGATCGAGCAAGACGATGTGATCCACATCATGGATCAATCGCATGACGGATATGTCGGTCTTTCTCAGGTCGCGCATGCCCGGCAGACCCTTGGTTGGGGTCTCGCAATGGAAGAGTTCGGCTCCAAATTCTTTGCCAATGATGCGAAGTCGGGTGGCTTCCTGATGCATCCCGGCAAACTATCATCTGGCGCGAAAGACAATCTTCGTGGTGGAAAGAAGCCGGGTGAAGCATCGCCAGCAAATCCGGCTGCTGATCTTGAGAAGCAAGGCGGCTTAGATAATGCCCACCGGGTAAAGGTTCTCGAAGAGGGAATGAAGTGGATCACAACCACGATCCCTCCGGAAGATGCGCAGTTCCTCGGCAGTCGAGAATTTCAGATAGCTGATATTTGCCGGATCTACGATGTGCCGCTGATTTTGGTGCAGAGCCACGAAAAGAGCACGGCATGGGGAACCGGCATCGAACAGCTGATGATCGGATTTGTTCGCCAGACGATCGCGCCATGGTGTGGCGGATGGGAACAGGAATTGAACTGGAAGCTCTTCACCCCGCAGGAACGTGAGCAGGGCTATTACGTCAAATTCAACATGAATGCTTTCCTTCGCGGCGATTCCGCAGCCCGTGCTGCATTCTACAAGAACATGTTTGAAGTGGGCGCATTCTCGCCAAACATGATCCTTGAGCTGGAAGAGGAAGACAGCATCGGGACGGTTGGCGATCATCACTTTGTCCCGGCCAATTTCACGACATTGCAGAACGCAGTTAGCGCGCCTCCGAAAGAGAGCGGCGTGGTTGTCGATCAGACAGGCGGAGAAGACGAATGAAATATGCAATGATCATGCAGGCCCTTATGGAAGAGCGCTGGGCCATGGCCGAAGGCAAGCTGCAAGCGATCCTAGATCTAATGGCCGATCAGTCTTCTGGTATCAAATATTCTGCTGATGAGATTGAGGCTCGTATTGGTAGACAGACTGAACAGGATGTCGCCCGGCAAGATGGTGACGTACAGATCCTGCCGTTGCGCGGGGTTATCGCCAATCGTATGAACATGATGTCGAGCATTTCGGGCGGTACCAGCAATGAAGGTTTCGCGCAGCTCTTTCAGCGTGCGGTGCGGAACGATGCGACCAAGGCCATTATCATTGATACAGATTCGCCGGGTGGCGCAGTCAGTGGCACCCCGGAACTGTCGTCTATGATCTTCAATGCTCGCGGCATCAAGCCGATCATTGCTCACGTCAACTCTACCGCTGCCAGTGCTGCTTATTGGATTGCGACTGCAGCCGATGAAATCGTCGTTACACCTTCGGGATCTGTCGGTTCTATCGGAGTATTCGGTATTCACGATGATCTGAGTGGGGCGCTCGAAAAGGCTGGCGTCAAGAAAACGATCATTAAGGCTGGGCGCTACAAGGCTTCTGGCCATCCCTTCGGCCCGCTTGATGACGAAACAATGGCACGTAAGCAAAAGCAGATTGATGCTGCCTACGATATGTTTGTCACCGACATCGCCCGCAATCGTGGCGTTGATGTCGATAAGGTGCGCGGCAGCTTTGGCGAAGGTGACATGGTTGACGCGTCCGAAGCGGTTTCGCTCGGTATGGCCGATAAGGTCGCAACGCTTGAAGATACTTTGAAGCGCTTCGGTGTTTCTCAATATGGCGGCGTACAGCGCCGTAAGTCTTTCGCACCTGCACGTGAGCGGCGCGCTCTCGAAATCTAATCATCCAGCCCAGCGCGGTTGAGTGTGACGTTCGCGAACCGGCGCGAGCGGACGAATAGCTATTGTCCGGTATCTCCATGGAGAATGAAAATGAAGCGTTTTACGCCAACTGCGCTGTTCTGCGGCGCATTACTTGTTGCCGCCATTGCGACGGTTGCGTTCTTTGGCATTTATTCGCCTGCCGACACAGTTGCGGCGCTGCATATTCCGCACGGTGACCATGGCGTCATGGTTGCACAGGGGCTGGTCGCCTTACGTGCCTCGCGTGTGGATCTGATCGGCAAGATGCAGGCCCTCATCAATGCGGCTGAAACTGAGGATCGGGATCTATCAGCTGAAGAGCAGACTGAGTTTGATGGCCTAAAGTCACAGAAAACGTCACTTGATACCCGCATTGCACGGCTGGAAGATATGGAAGCCAGCACAGCAGCACTCAACACTGTTGTTCCCGCCCGTTCTAGCACGGCGAGCATCCAGCGTCCGGGAGGCCCTGAAGCCCGCAAAGAATTCGACAATATGGGCGAGTTCATGCATGCAGTCCGGTTCAACCCGAACGATCAGCGCCTCAACTATGTCGAAAACGCCGCTGCAAGTGGCGATCTCAACGCTGAGCAACGCATGGATGACGGTGCTTCGGGTGGCTTCATGGTGCCAACTCAGCTGCGTCAAACGCTGCTCACGGTGCCTGTGCAGGGTGCAATTATCCGCCCGCGCGCAACCGTCATTGAGGCCGGTTCACCTCCTGATGCTGCCGTGACCATGCCTGCGCTCGATCAGACAGGTGAAGCCCCTGCAAACATGTTTGGCGGTGTGCAAGTCGAATGGATCGGTGAGGGAGCTGAGAAGCCGGAAACGGAACTCAAGCTGCGTGAAATCACTCTGACGCCACATGAAGTTGCAGGCGTTCTCACAGTCACTGACAAGTTGCTTCGCAACTGGCAGGCTGCGGGTTCACTGCTTGAAACGCAGCTTCGTGGCGCTGTCTGGCAGGCGGAAGATTATAAGTTCCTGCACGGCAATGGCATTAAATCGCCGCTTGGTATTCTGAAGGCTGGCGCCACATACCGCGTTAAGCGCGCAACCGCCAATCGCATCACCTATGACGATATCGCTGAAATGGTCGGTCGCGGTTACGGCAACGGTGTCTTTGTTTATTCCCGATCTGCGATGGTTGATCTTATCAAACTCAAGGATCTGGAAGGGCGTCCGATCTGGATTCCGTCGCTCCGTGAAGGTGAGCCGGGTATTCTTCTGGGTCGCCCGGCGATCCTCAACGATCGCAATCCCGGTCTCGGACGCCTTGGCGATATCTGGTACGGCGATCTTAGCCAGTATCTCATCAAGGATGGCTCCGGTCCGTTTGTGGCGACTTCTGAGCATGTCCACTTCACCAAGAACAAGACAGTCATCAAGATCTTCTGGAACGTTGATGGCTCGCCTTGGTGGACCGCTCCAATGAAGATTGAAGATGGCTACGAAGTGTCTCCGTTCGTCGCACTCGATGTGCCTGGCGTCTGATCTCCCTCGCAACTGAAACAATGATGGGCCGCAGTTGCGGCTCACTTTGATCTGTCGAAAACCAGAAAGGTACACACAAATGGTATCGACCCTTTTGCAGCGAAACCGCGTTAAGCCGGGTGTCGCTCCGCAGGATATCGCAGCTGGTGTTACCGGCCCTTATGTCAACGTTGCTGGCTCTGGCCGTGTTCTTGCCGCTGTTTCAACGGCAAACCTCGCAGCGGGCAAGAAAGTAACCGTCCAGTTCAAACAGGCCACGAGTGCAGCCGGTGCCGGTTCAAAGAATCTTGGCGTACCTGTCGAGGCTGTTGCTCCAGCGGGCGGTGCTCCATTGGCGTTCGGCGCGGAATTGGCCGTGGAAACAATCGATGACAACTTTGAGTTCGTCGCGATCACGCTCACGACTGATGCAGGTGCCGCACTCGTTGCCTCCGCCACGCTGTTGCTGAGCGACAATCGTTTCAACCCTTAACCAGTGTCGGCCTGCCTGAGTGCAGGCCGCTTCCTCAAGGAAAAATTCAATGAGCAAGAAAGTCATTGAGCGTGTGGCGCTGGCATCGTTCACGCTGGCTGATACGCCGGTAGTGCAGGGGCAGGTTGTCCAGCTGGATGATAACCAGTTTGGCCGCGCTGTTGCTGCGGGTTGTGTCTACAAGGATGAAACTGCTGATCAGGCGGCACGCAATTCATTCGCGACCGGCGTAAGTGCTGTGGCCGTCACTGCTGCTATCAGTGAAACACCGCAGGCTGTCCGGATCTCGGAAGCTCAAGCTTCTGCTGATGCACAGATCAGCCGCTTTGATCAACTGGTCGCAGAAAAGCGAGATGAGGCGAGCGCTGCAATTGCTGAAATCGATAAGCAGCTCGCAGACAAGCGCCAACAGGCTGATCTGGATCTGGAAGCAATTGCCAAGGAAGTTCAGACGGCTCGCACTGATGCTGATTCTGAGCGCACGGTGATTGCAAAAGAGATCTCCGATGCACGCGAACTGGCCAATGAGGCTCTGGAAGCGATTGCGGATGAGGTCGAAAAGGCCAAGAAATCCGGCAAGGACAAGTAATCATGGCGACCGTCGTTATCGAGCGGCCACAGGCTATTGTCACACCGGCTGATGTGGCAGGCGATCATCTATCTGATGATGCATCCGTTGCGGCAGTGATTGAGGCTGTGACCGAAGAAATCGACGGTCCCTCCGGTTGGTTGGGCCGTTGCCTCGGCCCGCAGGTTCTTGAACAGCAACAGTGTGATTTTCGCGATCTGCGCCTTCGCTATGTGCCGGTTGTAGAGGTTGTCTCGGTTGAGTTCACCGATCGGAAGGGTGTGGTCTGGTTTATTCCGCCTGAAAACTATCGTGTCATTCGAACCGATATGTTTGCTGAGTTGCGCGGGGTGAGAGATTTCAACTGGCCGACTGATCTAGCGCCAGAACCTGACGCTGTCCGCATTCAGTACAAGGCTGGTTATGACGGCAGTGATCGCATTGGGCCAGTTCCTCAGCGTGCTCGACAAGCAATCATACTTGCGGCGCAACAGATGCTCGCCGTTTCCGGCCCAGCTGGACACGTGCGATCAGAAGATGTCGAGGGTGTTGGATCCACACAGTATCTTGACGGCGACAAAGTCTCGGAAATCGTCAGGTCAGCAACCGACCGGCTGCTTTCAACGCTGAGGATCTATGCATGACACCTGAGCACGCCATTGCGAAACTGCAACGTCAGCTCGCCCGCCACGGTCAGAACGTGGATTTGCGCAAGATCGTCAATGGTCAGATTCAATCTGAAGCATTGGCGCAGCGGGCTTTCGTTCGTGGCTATAAGCCTGACGAGCTGGTCGGGCCGATCCAGCAAGGCGACCGCATTGTTGTCTTACTGCCTGACGCGCTCGCTATCAGCTTCAAAAAGGGTGATGCGGTCGTTATCGCGGGTGCCAAGACGAACGTGGAGGCGGCTGAAATCGTACGCATGGACGATGTGCCTGTGCGGGTAAACGTGAGGGTTCGAGGATAATGGCAACTGCTACCAAGTTCGAATTCTTTGACCGGGCGATTGCGGTTGCGACAGAAGGCTTGTCGCAGGAATCCATATCGGCGGCACTTGCCAAGTTTGCCAAGGAAGAGCTGGCAAAGGCTATTCAGTCGGGTGAGGGCAGTCGCTTTTATGAGCGCTACGTCAACCGGGTGAAAGATGCGCCTGAAGAAAGCGTATCGGCTCCCGGTCCGATTGTCTATGAGTTCGTCTGGTGGCAGGCCGTTATCAATGAAGCTTTATCGGGGTTGCGGGAATATAGCCCGCGCAAGTCTGGCCTCTATCAAGATTCCTTCATTGTGTTGGCCGATCAGCGTCCGGTGATGAACTTTGATGAGATCTCGGCTGACGCTGAGATTATCATCACCAACGTGCAGCCCTATACGCGCAAGATCCAAGTGGGTGCCATGAAAATGTCAGTCCCGCCACGCCTGTTCGAACGTGCGCGACAGCGCATGTTCCGCCGTTTCGGTCAATCCTTCATCAGCGTGCAGGTCAAGTTCCTCAATCTGCCGTCAGGTTTGCATCGCTTGGTTCCGTATGTCCTGACCGGACATCAGCGATCGATTGCTACAAAGGCCGTTGCCAGATCAAGCGCGCATCGGGCCGGACGCACCACGCTTGCGCGCCGTAAGGACACTGAGGCTGGAAAGCCTCTCACCTATCCATCACTGGTTATCAATCTGGTCCGCTGATCATGGCAACACCACAAACATTTGAGCCGATTGAGGATTTCCTCAAATCGCAATGGACCGACACGCCTCTGGTTTTCGAGAATGAAGACTGGCCGACGCCCGACGAGCCTGAACCGTTCGTCTTTGTCGAGATCTTCGGTGATCTTATGGACCAAGCCTCAATCGGTGCCGAAACACAGGCGGCAAACCGCTGGCGTGAAAATGGTCAGCTGAGTCTGCACGTGCTGGTTCCGCGAGGTGGCGGAACGCGCAAAGCACGCCAATTATCCCGCCAGCTGTATGATCTGTTTCGCGGGCAGGAAATCGGAGCAATCCGGTTCGGAATGGCTTCTATCGGGGCAGGTGAACCCGGTGAAATGGACGGCAATTACTACCGCATGACCGTGACCATCGATGTGGAACGGGATGAAGGCTAAGGCCTCATAGCATCGCCAGCGCCGTTCGGCGTTGGGCATTTCTCAACAATCAAACATTATGGAGATGAGGCCATGGACAGCAATCGGCTGCGCATGACTTGGACTGACGAACTCACGCCCGGTGTAGTTCCGGCAAACCCGCGCATGCGTGTTGTTCGTCTGACTGGTGAATCTTTGCAATATAAGCCGGTCTTCATCAACTCGGAAGAAATCCGCTCCGATCGCATGAACTCTGATCCGATCATGGTCAATGTGCAGTCGCAGGGGGCGGTCAATGGCGAGTTGTCCTATCCGCCTGAAGGCAGCCCGTTCTCCAGCTGGCTTCGTTCGCTCATGTCTGCGCCGTGGTCGCTTCGACCTTTCCGCGACAATGATGGTGCTGCCGCAAGCGTCATAACCGGCGTAGCAGCTGCGACCGGCGTTGTAACAGTGACTGCAGGTGCAGTCTTTGGCGTCGGCCACCTTGTTCGCCTGACTGGCTTTGGCGAAGCCGATAACAACGGCTTGTTTCGCGTCACCACTGGATCCGGCACGGTTCCTGCGGTTGGGGCTGACAAGCTGGAAGATGAGGCGGCACCACCTGCGACCGCTCGCATTGCTGTAGTCGGCTTTGAAGGTGCGGCGGCGGATCTGAAAACGGTTGCAGATGGCCTGACCTCGGCAGCGCTCAATTTCACATCACTCGGCTTGAAGGTCGGGCAGTGGATCAAGATTGGTGGCACGGGTGCTGCTTATCGGTTCGACGCTGAAGCCCTCAACACCTTTGTTCGCGTTACGGCTATTGCTGCCAATAAGCTCACGCTTGATAATCTGCCGGTTGCATGGGTTGTCAACGCTGGCGCAGGCAAGACAGTCCGCGTGTTCTTTGGCGATACAATCCGCAACGGGGTGGATCTCTTCACCGGTACGCTCGAACGTGGCTTCATGAGCCAATCCCAGCCAACCTACATCGCGCAAAACTCCATGGCGGTAGCACAAGGTGAGTTCACCTTTGAGGCTGAACAGATCGCCAAGTGGGTGATGACATTTAACGGAACGACTGGTTCTGAATCCATCGTGTCGCTCGATGACACGCCGGATCCCGAAACCAGTAATCCTGTCATGGCGGCGGCGGTCAATGTTGGTCGCATTGCCGAAAATGGCGTGGCGGTAGGTGGTCCGAACTTCGTCCGCAGCTTCAAAGTGTCAGTGAACAACAATCTGCGCATGATCAATGCGATCCGCAGCGATGACAAGGTCGGGCCAGTCGCCATCGGGCAGGGCAGCTTTGACGTGCAGGTTGAGGTGGAAACCTATTTCGGCTCCGATGCGCTGTTGTCGAAGCTCTTTGCAGGAGCACCTACGAACATCAGTACCCGCATTGAGAAAAACCAGCAGGCGCTGATTTTTGCGGTGCCTCGCTACGTTTACACCGATGGCGCGGTGTCAGCGGGTGGTAAAAATCAGGATCTGATGCTGCCGCTCACCGGGCAGGCCAGCAAGGATACGCTGACTTCGGCGCATCTGATCATTGATCGTCTCGAATATTACGAAAAGTAATCAAAGTTCCCGCCGATACGGGTTTCGCGCGAAAACAGCGCGGGTTGCGGTGTCGGACGCTTCCCGCGCTACCTTCCGACAAAGGTCATTAAATGAAAAAAGTTATCAAACTTGCCAGCCTGAAGGCTGACGTAACTCTCGAAGCGGATGGCGAATGGATCCCAGTCAAAAACTGGCCAGGCATTGGCGATCTTCCGGGGTTGGGCTTTAAGGTGCGCTCGACCAATTATCCAGAATATCTGACGGCGAAGAATAACCTTCAGATACAGATTGCCCAGAAGCACGGCAATGATCATGCTCCCCATGATGAGCTGAACGCCGCAGATGGTGAACTCGCCACGGATCACCTGCTTTTGGATTGGCGCGGACTCGATGAGAAATACTCTCGCGAAACTGCACTCGCTTTACTGACCTCGCCTGAAGGCCGCATATTCCGCAATATGGTCTATTGGTGTGCGGGGCAAGTAGGCAAGCGACAGGTCGAGTTTCTGGAAACCGCAGAAAAAAACTAAGAAGCGCCTTCCGCTATCAGCTCACGCGGAAGGGGCACGACGACTGGTTGACCAAACTGCGCGCAGTTGAGCCGGAAGCTTTTGCGGCTGTTCCGGCTCCTGCGCCGCCATCTGAAGCTGATGGGCCGGAATGGTATGCCTATTATATTCGGGCGTGGCAGTTCCTGCGGTATGATCGGCAGTATGGAGCGTTCGGTGGCGAAAGCCCGATCAGTTTTCAGGCAATCGACATATATGCACGGCGTTATTCAATTGAAGGCATCGCGTTTGATGTTTTCAGAGCGCTCGTATCAGCGGTCGATGCGGAATGGCTCAATCATGTAGCTGAAATTCAGAACTCGAAATCCTGATCATCACGGGAAATCCGGCCAGTACTGTGGGTTGTAAGGCTTGCGTATAGGGGAGTCTGGCGACCTCTCGTCGTACAAATCTTTGAATGCGCGAAATTCTGGAAGTTTTTCTGCGCATTCAAGTCCTGTCTTGACGCTTTTGTTGGTGAGTACGAGAGAGCTGCCTCGCACATTTTTCATTACTTGCGAGCAGATCGCGAACTCTATCTCGCGATTGGCTTTGGCCCTCGATGCTTCTCTCTCCATTTTTTCAACATAGAGAAAACTGCCTAATCCTAACGCAACCATGCCTATCAGGCAAAAGGCGACCGTTACCCTTTGAGTGTCATCCATCGAAATTCCCCCGCTGACTTAGCGCTTCTAAAGCCGATCGGCAGAAGCTTAGGCGATTCTCAAATCGAGGGCTAAATCTCATGACAATTCAATTGAGTTCGCTTCGTGTTGCGGCTGACTTTGATCCTACCAGCTATACGCGTGGTATGGATCAGAAGATCGCGGCAGATAAGGCTGGTGCGGAATCCAGTAAGTCCGTTGGTGCTGCTCTGGCGCAAGCAGATGCCGCGATGGAAAAGACTTCGAATGGGTCTGTAAGACTGAGCCGTGCTCTGGTCGATGGTTATGCAAATGCAGCCAAATTCGAAAGCACGATGCGTTCCCTTGGTCGTAGCGTTGATCGTGGGATGGGGCTAGATCGGGCGAGTATTCTGCTTGATGCCGCTTACAAGAAATATGGGCTAGTAGCCGATTCAATGAGCCTTGTTAAACAAGGTCATGTGCAGTTGGTGCCATTGGTTTCATCGCTCAATCAGCGTTTGGAAATTCAGGCGGCTGTAGCGCAACGTGCAAGTGAAGCTGCAAAAAAGTTAGCTTCTGCTCAGGCATCCCAGCTATCCATAAATAGCCGACTTGGTGTTGTTGATATTGGAGCATCAAGCGGACGTGGTGACGACGTTGCCGCATATGGTCGCGAACTGGACGGCTTGCGAGCAAAGTTCAACCCGCTGTTCGCAGCAAGTCAACAGTATAATCAGGTCGTTGAAGAGATACAGCGAGCCCATGCTGTCGGTGCGATATCTGCGGATGAAATGGCTGCGGCCCTTCAGCGGGAAACATTGGCAGCCCAGAACAGTGTAACTGCAATTCGCCAGCGTAATGCATCTATGGCTCAGGCATCCCAGATGGCTTTTAACAAGCAGCTTGGGGTCATGGATCGGGGTGATAATGGCGCCCGTGAAAGCGATATTGTAGCTTATGGCCGTCAACTCGACGACTTGAGAGCAAAATATAATCCGCTCTATGCTGCCATCCAGCAGTATAAGATCGCGCAAGCTGACATCCGCGAAGCTCATGCAGTTGGTGCGATATCCGTTGATGAGATGACGTCTGCGCTTAACCGGGAACGCAAGGCGGCTTTGGAAAGTGTCGCGGCGCTCAAGCAGCGCGGAAATGCTTCATCTGGCGGACCGCGAAGCTATCAGACATCGAACATTGCTGCTCAGTTTCAGGATATTGCCGTCACATCGGCGATGGGAATGTCGCCTATCCAGATTGCATTGCAGCAAGGAACGCAGCTCTCAGCAGTATTTAATGAAATGGGACGTGGCAGAGATGTAATTACCGGCATTGGTCAGGCGTTTTTGTCGATCATTAGTCCTGTATCATTGGTGACCATTGGAACGATCGCTGCCGGTGCTGCACTGCTGCAATATGTATCTTCATCGATCCAAGTGAAGTCCGTTGACGAAATATTGGAGAAGCACGAACAGAATATCAAACGACTTGGTCCGGCATATGAAGAGGCCCTTGAAAAGCAGAAGAAATACACTGTTGAAAGCCCGCTTGTTGTAAATATCGACCTGAAGGAAGATCAGCGGCAGGCCATCGAGCGGCGAGCTAAAGAGGCTCGTGTTGCCATGGACAGAATCATCGCTGGAACATGGCAGGATGTGGGTGGCGACCAGAATGTTCTTTCCAGAGCATTCCAGCCTGCGGAACAGGCAATAAATGAATTCATTCGTAGCGTTCGAGCTGGCGAGCCACAAGTTGCCCGCTTCCGGGAAGAAATAGGTCGGCTTGCTCAAAGCAGTCAGCTTACAAGCTCGGGTGCTAAATCTCTGATTGAGTACTCCCAGAGTGCTTATGAGGCGGAAAGCAAGCTTGCGGACGTAGCGGGTACGGTTGATAAATATGCAGCATCTATTCAGAATGTGGAAACTGCACTCCATCGACTGCAACCTAATCGCGCAAATGGCGAAATTCAGGCTTTGTGGGAGAAGTTTAAAGGCGGTGAGATCAGCGCGAAAGCACTTTTCACTGCAATCAATAATCTATCCTTTGCCAGCCCAGATTTACGCGTAGCACGCGGAGAAATCCTCTCGCTTGTCGAGGCAATGCAGCTTGCCAAGGAAACGGCAACCGGCTTTGCAAACAGCACACCAAAAAGCGATCTTGGTTACGATCCTTCTGGATCTGAACGCCCTCTGTCATCAGGGGCATTTAACCGTCGCTTCGGTGCGGAAAACGATGCTCTTAGCAAGCTCCAAAGCCAAAAGAGGGAATTGGAAAAACAGCCTAAGAAATCCGCTTCCGAACGTCAGACCGAACGTGATGCCAATGCTTATCGAGATTTGGTGAAATCCGCACAGGATCGCATTGATCAGATGGGTCTGGAAGAACAGCTCGTTGGCAAGACCGGCGTGGCTGCTGATGCGTATCGTATGAAACTTGAGCTGATCCAGAAAGCAACTGACAAAGGCAGGACGCTATCGGAGGATCATCGCATAGAGCTGGAAAACCTTGCATCCTCGTATGGGAAGGTTGCCGAACGTGTTGCGGCGCTATCTCTCGCGGAAGAACTTCGGTTCGAACGCGAGCAGCTTTTCCGCAGTCCCACTGAACAGCGGGTGTCTTCAACGCTTCGCAGCTCTGGCATAGATCCGCTTTCCAGTCAGGGGCAATTGCTCGCTGGACAGATCCGATTGAACGAGCAGCTCGCAGAAAACAGGGATATGGCGCTGAGCTTCGGCCAATCTCTGGTTAGTGCGTTCGATGATGGCAAGATCACTCTGGAAGAACTTGGAAAAGCCGGTTTAGGCGTTCTCGACCGCCTGATTGATAAGATGCTGAATGACTTAATCAACGCCATTATGCAGGTCGGACAAGCTGGAGCGGGTCTCGGCGGTGGCGGTGGTGGCATTCTTGGCGGCTTGCTGGGTGGCCTGTTCGGTGGTGGCGGCAGCGGTTCCGGACTTGGATATTTCCCGCCTGCACCATCGATGGGCGTCGGCCTTTATGCCAAGGGCGGTGTTTTTCCGGGTGGTTTGAAGTCATTCAGCGGCAATTTCACCAATCAGGTTGTTTCCAAGCCTACCACTTTTGCGTTTGCGAAAGGGGTTGGCCTGATGGGTGAGGCTGGCGCTGAAGCAATTATGCCATTGACCCGTGGCAGCGATGGCAGCCTTGGGGTTCGAAACTTTGGCAGATCCTCCGGATCTGGAACGTCAGGCGAGGCTGGTGAAAGCCGAACCGTCATTTTGGTGGAAATGGCCCCGGATCTGGTCGCCAGCATCCTTGAAAAGAGTGGCAAGCAGACCGTGACCATCATGCAGTCAAACGAAGATGCTCGGCAGAACCGGCAACAAAACGGTGATTCATGGTAGATGTTGTCAATCTTCCGTTGGTGCCTTTTGCGCAGTGCGAATTTGATCCAATCCGTCCTTCCAATACTGAGCGTATGGAGGGGCGGCGGGTCGAAAGCCAGTCAACAGGAACGCCATACTGGACTGCGAAATACCGGACTGGCTTTCTCACACGAGAGCAGTCTGGGCTTATGTCGGCGTTTCGGACGCTCTGTGCAGACAATGGCGGGGTATTCCTCGCTTATGACATTGATCGACAGAAGCCGCTGAGGTATCTCGGAGGCTTTCCAGCCGGGTTTAACGGGCAGGGCAATGTCCGATCCTTCATAAACTCGCGTTCTGTTGATGTTGACGGCCTGCCTGCTAACTTTGAGTTGGTTCCGGGCGATTATCTTGAGATCTGGCGCACATTGCTTGTGCGTTCTCTCCATCTGGTGACGCAACCTGTTATCGCCAGTGCAGCCGGACGGGCCACGGTGAACTTCAACTATCCGATTGATTTGCAGCACTTCAAGGTGCCGTGTTCGGTTCATTTCGAGCGGGCGTCTTGCCTGATGCAGATTGATCCCGGCAGCTGGTCTGCATCGAAATCTATGCAGGATCGGCCTGTCAGCTTCTCTGCAACGGAGATGTTCTTCTATGAGTAACAGTGTCGATCCGCAGGTGAAGACGCTAGTCGACAGGGGTGACTTGGTCCGTTTGGATCTGATCCGCTTCGATTTACCGGGACGTTCGGTCGGATATCACCGGGGCGGGCGTCCTTACACCTATAATGGTCTCAAGTACTTGCCGAACCGCTTTCTGGAATCGGGAGGTGCCACAAGTGCGGTAGGCGTAGGCGTCACCACGCGTACGATTAAGTTCTCTAATATCCCCACGCAGGATCCTGACGATCTGATCGCAAAGATTGAGCAATTTGATTACCTCAATGCGCCTGTCATCATCAGTCATGTTGCGGGGATCCGTGGAACGGATGAGGTCGTCGGAATTCTGATCTCCAACATCTATGAAATCGACAAGGTCACTTATCCGAAGGGTGCGCAGCAAAGTGACGGCACGCGCAGCCTCACCATCAAGATTGACTTGCAGCCTCCGGGGCGCTCTGCGCGCGGGGCAACTCTTGCCAAGCGCTCTCAGGCCGAACAGCAGTTCGATAATGATGCGAACGATACTTGCCTTGAATATGCATCGGTCACCGCGACTGATGTGGAAGAGTGGGGGCAGCGATGAGCCGCTTTGAAACCATGATGCCGGTTTTGCAGGCTGAACTCGAAAAGCCGTATGTGTTCGGTGAATCGGATTGTTTCTTTTTGGGTTGCCAGATGGCTGATGCCTTCGAGCCGTCACGCGAGATGACATTCTCTTATTGGCAATCATACAAGACGCTGCCTGGTGCGCAGCGCGCTTTGCGCAAGCGGGGCCACAAAAGCCTCACATCTTTCTTTGAGCAGCATCTGGAGCGCGTTTCACCTGCTCAAGCGCAAGTTGGCGATATCGTCGTCATTCTTATTGAGAATGGCGAGCATGTTGGCATTTGTCTTGGCGCATCAGGCCGCTTCGTTACCAAGACTGCTGACGGCCCCAGCTATCACCGCATGGCGGATTGCATCGCAGCCTTTCGGACCTGATCTGAACAACAGGTAAAATCCTATGATTTTCACGGCTATAGGCACGCTTGTCGCGGGCGCGCTTTTTGGCGGCTCGCTTCTGGCTGCATCTTTGATTGCTGGCGGTTTGGCGATGGCTGCCAAGCTCGGCATCAACGCGTACATGAACCGTCGTAAGTCGCGGAAATATTCAGCGGTCCAAGGCGAGATCCAGTATGGCGGTGATGTTCCGGTTCAAACGCTGTTTGGCATCGGCAAGACACGTGGTCACCGGGTTTTCTACGGCAAGTGGGGATCTGGCAATAAGGTCAACGGTGACGTGTTTCTGCTTGCGAACGGCTGGTGCGACGGCTTGGAGCCGTATGTCTATTTTTACGGCAGCAAACAGACACTCGTCGAGCGTCCAAAGATCGGCAACGAAATCGCGCATTATGGCGTGGCGGGTTACGACGATCTGATTTCCATCCGCTTTTATGACGGTAGACCGGGGCAGGGCATTGATCAGAAGTTGGTCAACGATACGCGCGGTCTGGGTCGCAGGTGGAAAGAGAGTAGCGTTGGTGCTGGTTACACATATGTCGTCTTCGAACGTGAATTTAATGTCGACAAGTTCGACAAGGGCCGTCTCGAAGTTGAATGGGTGTTGCGTGGCCTGCGCTGCTATGATGTGCGCAAGGACAGTTCGGTTGCTGGCGGATCCGGTCCGCACCGGCTCGGCAATGCTGCGACGTATGAATTCAGCAAAAACCCGGCTATCCAGCGTTTCAATTATCAGATCGGCTTGCGCGGCCTGATCTCTGACCGCTCGCTGATTGGCGAGGGCAAATCAATCGGGCAGCTCGATCTCTCAACCTATGTCGCATCGATGAACGTTTGCGACGAGCTGCGGGCCGGAAAGCCCAGATACACCTGCAATTTATGGGTGACTGGCGACGACGATCATACGGAAGTCCTGAGAGAGTTCGAAGACGCCATGGCTGGCTTTGCGCTTAACAGGCGCGGACTGTCAGGCGTGCTTGCGGGCGCGCCGCAGGTTCCTGTGATGAACATCGGCCCGGACGATATTCCAGCTGGCCGCGAAGGTGAAATCTCTCGGCGCAAATCTGCCTTTGATCTCTTCAATATGATGTCGGGGCAGTTTACATCGCCCGATAGCAACTGGGGTGCGGAAAGCCTCAAGCCAATTGTCGTGAATGCGGATGTTTCCGCTGACGGCAGGCGGCGACAAACTTCTTACGACTTCCTACAAGTCACCGATGCCGACACGGCGCAATATCTGCTCAACATCCGCTATCGTCAGCAGCGCAAAGGCGGCAAAGCAAAGATCCCTGTCAGTTGGCGTGTCGGTACATTTGTCCAGGAGGGTGACTGGATCACATATGACGGCCTCACATGGTCAGTCGATGAATGGCAAGTGAGCGAAGATTTCCGCTTTTCTCTTGTTTTGACCGAAACCGGCGCTGATATTTATTCGGAAGCCGGGATTGAGCCGGGACCGATTGTTATCCCGCCAACCGATCCGTTCAATCCGTCGCTTCTTGCGACCGTGCAAAACTTCAACATTGAAGTTGGCATGATCAAGGGGGCCGAAGGGTTTGAGCAGCCGGTTGTGCGTTTCAGCTGGGATCCTCCTGACGATCCGACAATCAAGGAAGTTCGGTTTCAGTATCGCATTGCAGATGAGTTCGAAATCTTCGAGGATCTGTGCACCGAACCTGAAGCTGGTGAATACGTTACCGGAAAGAACGTGCTTTCAGGCCGCTTCTATCAAGGGCGGGCGACGATCACAACTGTTCCGGATCGCTTCAAGTCTTGGACGCCTTGGAAAACCACTGTTGCTCCAACTGGCATGCAGAGTGTCATCGTGCAGCTGGAACAGATGAAGGGCGCTGTCAAAGACGTGCTCAAAAACCTGACCAGCACTTATGATCGAATGGATGACTTGGTTGAACAGCTCGCCGCTGCGACTGCAGTCGGTACCGGGCAGAATATTCTGACCAGTGCTGCTGTTGTAAAAACCACAAATGCTTTGGCAGCTTCGTTTCTTGAGCAATCAGCCAAGATCGAGGAAGTCGAGGGGCAGATCGTGGCAACGGCTGGACTTCTGGCTGGTGTGCAGGCGCAGGTTGATGATGTGTCCGCGAGTGGGCTTCTGTCTATGACCGGCATCACGAACCCTGCCAACGGTGTTTTCTCCGAAGTCAGTATTTCAGCAAAAGCGTCAAAGGGCGGGCAAACGGCAAGAGCCGCGCAGGTTTATCGCGTTATTCAACAAGGCGGGCAGCTTGTGGCTGAAAACTACCTGTTTGCCAACCGCACATACTTCGTCAGTGAAACAGGGGATGTGGTCGAGATCCCGCTCGCAATCGTCAATGGCGAAGTGCTGTTGAAGGTTGGACGTATCGCAACCGCCTATTTCGACCAGCTCATGTCCACCAACGGCAAATGGGTGCAACGCGGCTACGGCAACTTTGCAGATTTGAGGATATTCGTCTGATGGTCAGCTTGTTTATGGGTTGGAAACCGGGCTTCGGCCCGGTTGTCAAAGTCTTGCGCTATGATCAGGATGATCCGCTCACGCTGGCAAATGATGCCTATGATCGGTATTTCTTCAATTCGGAAACTCAGGACTTGTCGTATATATTCGACAAGTTCCATTTCTCGAATGGATTTAATCCAAGCATCTATCCCGCCACAGCTCCGAATACGTCAAACTATGTTCTGGATGGTGCAACGCTGCCAGCTGCGAGACGCGCGCTGAGTTCGAGATGGGCATCGAGCACGTCTTACTATTTCAAGTATTACGAGATATTCAATCGCTTCCCTGACATGGCAGGGATGGTGCCGATCTTCGAAGCCAAGCTCATCGATCCAAATGACCGGGTAAAGCTTTTTGATTTCAACGGTGCGGATGGAAACAAGCAACTGTTCTCGATTGGTACGCTCTACAATGCCATGAGCGTCTATGCTGACGTACCTGTGAGCAACCAAGATGCGACAATCGTCCAGTATGATCGGATTGCTACGGATCTGAATTTCACCGGCTGGTGTGGCCAGATCAGCAATTATACAGGCCCCACCTATACCTACATGATTATTGGCGGAAATGTTCCGGTTATGCGGGCTTTGACCTGTCAGTGGGATCTGCCAGCGAATAATGCTCCATTGCCATTTCCTGACAGTGCTCCATTACCGGGGCAAGAAGTCGTCAGGTTATCGGGCTCAGAATTCAAGATTGCCAGACGCGGGCAAACGGTCGATTCCTTAAATCCGCGTGGCTTCCTGATTAATTCGAACAAGGCTCCCAATATGTGCGTCATGATGGGGGAGACGCCTATCATCCCGGCAGGCGGTTCCTATTATTTCTGGAAAACTACACCGATTGATTTGCATCCGTTGATGTTTCTCGACGGTATCATGCGTTTTGACGGCATGGCTTATTCAATTCCGCCAGTGGATCCGACTGTAAGCAGATCGGGCCGTGAGGCTCGGTTCTATTACAAGATCGACCCGAACGGCATCATGTTCACCAATGAGGGCAACTATGCCATCGGCTGCAAGTTTATGGTTTATGCAACCAGCATCGAGCAGCTGACCAATGGTGGCTCACTGGTGATGCGGACGCTGCCGGATGGCAATATCCAGATAAAGCGTCCGGGTTCCAGCGACATCGCACCGAATAGCAATGATATCCTGCTCGATACGCGGTTTCCGTCCGTTCGCATCATCAAGCAAGGCTGGCTGCCTATCAGCCAGTTCTCAACGGCAAGCTCGCTAAATCCGCTGTTTGGTACGCATGCAGCGGTAGTTCCGTTCCAAAGCTCCGGCTTGTTCATTTTTCCAAAGGTCATAGGCAATTGGCCGAAGATGATGGCGCAAGGGTATTATCGTTCGTTGCGTCCGCCGAATGTGGTGAGCTGGTTCACGTCGAATTACTGCATGACCACCGTCGTGCGCGACAATGACATGGTTGTCCATCTAAGCCCCGGACGGCCTACGGATATGCGTGCAGATACAGGCGAAGATTATTCGATGCCGGATCCGACTGGCGCTCGATACTACGTTCTGGGGGCTGCGCGCCTCTACTAACCTCATTGAAAATTTATGTTCTGCAATCTGCCTGTGACAGGCGGAGGGGAAATTCTATGGCCTATCAGGACCGATTTTACACCATTGGCGATGTGACCGTTCAAAACGGCTCTGCTGTTGTGACTGGCACTGGCACCGGCTGGGAAACGGCATTGATCGATGGCGGGGTGATTTTCGTCGGCGGCGGATGCTATCCGGTCTATTCCGTCGAAAGCGAAACCTCTTTGACGCTAGCGTACCCATTTACTGATGCGAGTGGCGCGGATCTGCCTTATGCGATTGATCGCCAACGTGCAGCCGCAACATCCAATATTCAGATGAATGATCGTCTTGCGCAAATCATTCGCGAAATCAGCATCGGTAATATTGAGCAGTTCAATGCGCTGACACTGGCCCCTGACAAGTTGCTCCATACAAATAGCAATAAAGCGCTGACACAGTCAGATATTACAGCGGCAGCTATCGCACTGCTCAATCTCAGCGGGGCAGCGGCAGCGGACCGGCTGCCTTACTTTAACAGCGCTGCGGGAGCTGCACTTACACCTCTGACGCCATTGGCTAGAAACCTTCTAGACGATACGACAACCGCTTCAATGAGAGCCACTATTTCTCCGGGAAAGCCAGCATTCAAAGCTCACCTTGCTGCTAATCAGTTAGTCTATAATGGAACAACAAATCTCTCATACACAGCATCGCCTATAAATATAGGTAATGCGTGGAATGGATCGATTTTCACAGCGCCGGAAGCGGGAAATTATTTCTTCTCGATGGGAAACACGCTTATCGACGGGAATAACGGGCAGTTTATATTGCAAGTATTTGTGAACGGAACCGTTTCTACTGAAATTGTGTGGGGTTGGAACTCTTCCGGAGTCCAATATTACCGAGCTGGAACTCTATCGCACGTTGTTAACTTGGCAGTTGGTTCAACGGTGCAGTTTAAACTTGTTCTCGATGGATTAAGTGGAAACCCGGCAATGCAGGCGTTTAGAAATTTTGCTATGGGCTTTATGATTTAAGGATTTATTCAGATGCAATATAAACTCATAAAATTCGGCCCCGAAGGCTATCCGCTTTTCTATTACTGCGAGATGACTTATCCGCCTGTTACAAATGAAGAAGGCGAGGCGATTACTGTAAATCCAGATATCCCAGCTGACGCGCACGCTGTGACCGATCAGCAATGGCAGGATGCGCAGTCGATGAAGCTCTGGTTGTCGCCAGACGGAGAGATCACTGTCCCGCCAGAACCGGAACCCATCGAGATGCCTGATCCCGTGGTCATTTTGCCTGCGGTCACTCTGTGGGAACGTACTTCTAAGAAAGAGGCTGCTGATATTGAAGCGGCTATGGAAACTCAGGACGCGCGTTCTCGCAATATCTTCCGAACGGCGACGACTTTCCGATCAGATCACGAGCTTTGGCCGCTTCTTGAGCAGATGGCGACTGAATTGTTTGGTGAAGCGAGAGCTGCGGAGCTACTGGCAGCTTAGCTCCAAAACCCTTTGTACCACCAACCTGATGGTAAGACGTGAGACGCCATCGAGAATAGTACCAACAATATTAACAGCAATATCCATCGAATAAAGCGTAACTCACCGAGAAGCGCTTCGGTATTCCTGCTTTGCACGTATCCTATGTATACGTGGGGTTCGGCATTATCCAACAGCCTGTCTTTTGCTGCTTGCTTATCGAGGTCCCGAATCTCTCGGTTCTCCATCCACTTTCCCAATCCCATAATTTCATCCCTCTCGCGATTCTAAACAAATATCGCTGATCCGCTGCCATCCAGCAATCGAGGCAGTTTTTTATTCCGGTTGAAATCATGAAACTTGTCACCGATTGGAGGCGGGTGCTTCGTTATGCATGGAGCATCCGCCTGTTGCTGGCCGCTGCAATTCTGTCCGGCCTTGAAGTTGTGTTGCCCTATCTGGGTGACGCTTTCCCCATCCCAACAGGCGCATTTGCAGCTCTCACCTTCTTCGTGACGGTGCTGGCCTTTGTCATGCGCATCAAATCACAGAAGGATTTCCGCGATGAGTAAACGTGCAAAGGCGGCTTTGGCGTCCACACTTGGTCTGGTTGTATTGACCGCAACGTATCTGACTGCGCCGTGGGAGGGCATGGAAAACCATGCCTATTACGACAAGCTCGGCAAGGTATGGACAGTGTGCCTGGGGGAAACCAAAGGCGTCAAAAAAGGCGACAGCTACACCGATAAACAGTGTCAGGATATGTTGATCAAGCGGCTGGAAACAGATTTCCGACAGCCGCTCCGTAAATGCATCCGGACCTTTGATCAGGCTCCTATCAGCGTGCAAGCGTCGATGCTCGATCTCTCATACAATATCGGCACCGGCGCTGCCTGCAAATCGACTGCCGCTAGGCGCATGACGGAAAAGCAATGGCGCATGGCCTGCAACGCCATGACGGCATTCAATCGTGCTGGCGGCAAGGTCGTAGAAGGTTTGCGTAAGCGGCGCGAGCTGGGCGATGCGCAACGCATCGGTGAGCTTGAACTTTGTCTGGCTGGTCTGAAATGAGCCAGATCCTCGACGCCATTAAGGTGACTGCAGGTGTTGCCATCGGGATCGTGCTTGCATCCATCTATTACAACGGCGTCCCGGTGCTCAAGGATATTCCTTATATCGGGGCAGCGTTCGAGGGGCAGGCGAAAAAAGGGCTGGTGCCTGAGTTTCAGGCGCTGGCATTAAAGGCTGAACTCGATCAGCTCAAATCGATCAAGCGCGCAAATGCTCTCGTTATCGAGGCCTATCAAGTGCAGCTGCGCAACGCCCGCGCAGCTGAGGCCGCCCGCATTGAACAAACGGAACAGGAGATTGCCGACTATGAACAGCGGCTTGCTGATGCGGGGCGGGTTTGCCTGCTTGATCGCGATGACATTGAGTTCCTGCGCAAGTAACAGGCTTTGGCAGGAAGCTGCGATACAGGCGGGGCGGGCGCAGGCAGAACGGCAACTGCCTGCCTATCCCGATGACTGCCGCAAAAAAGAAGATCACGCCCCGTTGATGGATGGGGCGGAAGCTCGATCCGTGCTGAAGCGCGAACGGCAGGCGCTTGACCGACAGAATGCGCGCACAGATCGATGTGCTGATTTTTATGATGGCTTGGCGGGGGAATGAGGTGATGCCAATGGATACTGAGGCTCCGGTTGTAGACCGAATGATTGAGTTGAAGGAAGAAACCCGCGAGTTTCTCTCCCAGCTTCGCGAGGAAGATATCGATCTGATGAAGCATGGTCTTGATCTGATACGCTCGCTACGAACCATTGGCCGCTTTATGCGGTGGGTGATTTTAGGTGTGCTGGCGATCCTGATCGGCGTTGTGTCGCTTTATGAAAACACAGTGAAGCTGATTGCCTATTTCCAGAAATGAGAAAAGCCCCGCTTCGGCGGGGCTTTTGCATTCGTCATTCGTCTGGATCCGTGCCGGTGAACCCGCGATACATTCCAGCGGAAACAATTTTGATCGCATTGGCCGCTTCTTCTTCCGACCATCCTGCCGCCACTGCATCGTCAATTAGATTCCGTATACCGGGGATGCCAGTGTCAGCAATGGCTGCGGCAGCTTCTTGCTCTGAGCTACCCGATAGGGTTGCTTGCTCGATTAGGTCCGCTATGCCCTGTGCAACGGATTCCTGACAATCAATGTCACGGTCTGGATAATCGCCCGGTTGTTTCGGTCCCAGCATGTCGTCCTCCTGTTTTCAAAGGAGGTAGAGCGGAATTTACCGGCGTCCAGCCAGTGCGTCTTCGCCTTCTTGTTTATGGGCACGGCAAAACCAGAGCTGTCCATACTTGGTTTTATATCCAAAGGATCCCCATGCCTTGCAGCCTTCGGCATCGCACCAATGCTCAAACAGCTTTCCCGGCTTGGAAACGCGACCGTTATCACCGCCGTATCCGCTCATGCTAAACCACCGACAAAACCGCTCATCTCTTTCAGGCGCACCATAGACAGACGCATGGGGCCATTGCAGCCGCGTCCCTTGCATCGTGCCTTCTTCTCAATTTCATCGAGATAGAGTTGCGAGCGGTCTTTTCCTTGGCAGAGCATGGTTCGATCCGTATAGGCGAGGCGGTTACACTTGCGGCATATCAATTCGAGCTTCTGATCGTCTGCCAGATCGCCAACTTTGACCGTTGTTTTCCAGTTGCCCATTACCAGAAATCCTCGGCGCTAGGGATGCGGGTGTAACTGATCTTGCCACCGACATGCCCGCCTGCCGGTGGTTTCCATTCGCCCATGCTGACAATCGTGCCGGAATATTTGGAATTGAGCTTATCGACTGCGCCGTTTGCGCGTTCCCATTTCTGTCGCAGCTCGTCGTCATTATCGAGCAAATCGATCTGCCGTTCGTCGGCAGGTGACAGGTCGTAAAGCGTGACGCCAACCCTGAATATCTCAACGCCTTTCGGAAAGTCCTTCCTCACGTTCTGCCAGAGCGCGTGTAGGCCGTTTAAAATAGCCTGATCATCATTGACGACAGAAAGGTGATGTTTGCCGAACCATGAACCATCACGGATCGACAGCCACAACCATAAACCTCCGGCATAGTAGTTCTCTCTGCGCAGGCGACGGGCAGCTTTCGTGAGCAATAGGCGCGATATCTCGTATGCGCCGTCAATCTTGCGAGCTTCGGGCGGTAACACTCGACCGTGGCCGAACATGCCGCGCTGCTGCTCTGGCGCTTGGATGTCATATCCGTGCAACGCATACCAAAGCCGCTCGCCATTCACGCTGTTCCAGATTTTGCGCATGTGTTTCGGTTGAAGCGCATAGAGCTGCTCGGTGCTGTAAACCCGATTCCGATAAAGCCGCTTTGCCATGCTCGACCCGATGCCGGGAATATCCTCCAGCTCGACCTTAAGCAGCGGCGCAGGCATCGAGGCGGGCCACCATATCGCAAGGCCGTTGCCATAGCTTCCATGTCGCTTGCTTTCCTCTTTGCCAGCCTTGCAGGCGATCTTCGCCAGCTGGCGGTTGGCGGCAAAGCCGATTGAACTGGTGATGTATGGGCCGATGTTGTCAGCAATCGCAGCCTTGATCCTTGCTGCGAGCAATTCAGGATCTCGCTTTCCGCTGTCATCGAGAACGCATGTCAGTTCATCGATGCTCTTTGCGGTGTCGATGGCGATCACCGTTTCGATCTCACAGAGCAGGGCGTTATGTGCTCGACGGTAGAGGTCTGGCTTCTGAGGAACGAGTACAAGATCCGGACAGACCCGCAATGCGTCCTTGATCGGCATCACGTTCTTGACGCCCTGCGCCTTGGCCTCTTTCGAGCATGCGATGACTGCCGTTCGGTTTGTGCCTTCAAATGGCACCACACCTATCGGTCTGCCGCGCAGGCGCTTGTCGCACTGCTGTTCGACTGAAGCGAAAAAGCCGTCGAAGTCGAGGTATAGCCGTTCAATCGTCTCCGGCAGACGCATTACAAACTCCAGAAAACAGGTCGAACGAAACCTGCCCCGCGCACAGTGGTGCACAGGAACATATTCCGCTCAATGTGGATATGTTCCTAAAATGTTCTCATTTTGAAGAAGAGTCAATCTGCATTCTCCGAAGCTGTGCAAAACGTCAATTGTTGATAGAATTGTCTATCTTAAACAATGCGTTGAGCCATTGTTATGGCCGCGCTATAGGATTGGGGAATGCAAGTGTCGCATAAAAGAATATTGTTAAATGCTGCATTTTGTAAGCATCTAAAGAATAAACCGGTATCCGACAATGGCTCCGAAAAAAATTATAATTTTGTATTAAGAAGAGATACTTTGCCAGAGCCATTTACATCTGGTTCTGGGCCAATGATTAGTAATTTAATATTAGATGGTGGAGGGAGGGCCACGGGCGGTATAAGAATTAATAAAGATATTGTTTGTCCAGTTGTTGATATAGATACTTATAAGGGGCTTAGCTGTATTAATATAGATACGGTTACCAAGCATCTGGATCGTCAGGGTTACGAAGGTTCTTTAAATGGAAGTTTTCTTTTCAAGTGCCTGTCAATATTCCGAAGTGCTGAGGAAAAATCGACTGTTATCGACAGATTTTCAGACGAGCAGGAGGGAAGAAACAAAAAAACTATAAACTCTAAGACTAATGTATTCGAGAATATCGATATAGGAGGATTAAATGTAAACGGCGTCAAAATGATTGGTTTAAACGAGCAAATATCACAGTACCTTTATGCAGATGCTTATTGCGCATGTCTTTCACGGAATGAGTTTAAGCAGCATCGCTTGGACACTTTTCGTCAAAACGGAAACAAAGATCTGGAATACTTTGTGACTTATGATCTGCACAAGCTCCTCATTGCTCTCGACGCCGTAGTTCAGGAAAGTGGGTTATGGCAATCACATTTGGCGTTGTCTCGCCCCGTAGTGTATTCGGTCAAAGACAGCATACAAATGGTCGAAAGTAGTGCAAAATACTTCGATAGCGAGAATGCCATTTCTGCGTTTCTAAAAATTGCCTTTGTTAAGGATACAAAATTTTCCCACGAGGATGAGTATCGGATACTCATGGCGTCGCCTTCGTCTCTAGGTAAATTAGCGGGGCAAACCCAAAGCCACATTTTTCGAGATCAAAGGATCGCTGATGCCATTGTAAGTCATGGTAGGGGGGCGACATCGGATCAGTTTTCTTTCTAATCGGTCGCGATAGTGGGGCAGACGAATGAAAAAACATAACGTTTATAATGCATGTTTTTCTGTCCACTTTATTGCAAGCCCCTGAAAATGCCCGAAATCCGTAGAACCTCCGAGCCTTCTGCTCAATGAGCTAAATAAGGCCCGTCAAATTACACTGCTTTGTTAGGGCGAACCATTAGTAGATTTCGGCATCCAAGATTATAGTTTTAATGAAAGGTCGTAAATCTAGATCCTTAACGAACCCGTTAGACGTAAGGATTTTGAACTTCAGTTTGTGTGGCTTGCTGTTGTCGACAATGCGCACCTCGTGCTTCTGATTTGCTAAAGCTATTTCGATTCTTGGCGCGCATCGCATTTCTACAGCAAAATAGAGTGTATAGACTCCCTCTCCGTTAGGGCCATGTACTATCATTTCGTGGATGCTGCCTTCTCCTTGAATGTAGGCGAGTTCGGCCGCAAATCTTCCGATCAACTGCCCGTCGTGCATGCTACGGGGCTTCACATAGACGAAATGATCCGCAGTTGGCGCTACTGGGTTTTGTGATGGAAAAAGGCGAATATCGTAGCTTATATTTCCTTTGAAGTTCAGAATGACTACGTTAGTTTCGGGCATTGAGTTACTTGGCGCTATTGAGATGCCCAATGTAAAACGATCAAAATCTTCATCTTTAAGAGATATTATTGTCGTTTCTTCGAAGTCGCCCTGATATTTATCAAACCTAATTATGTTGGGTATGGATATTGCTGATATAAAATTTTCTTTGGTGATATCAACAAGAGGCTCAAAAAAACTTGGGCGATCATCAGTAAAAAGACCGTGGTAGTTTACTCGTCCTGTTGTGTGATAAGAAATTTTTCTGGGCTTACCGGAGCTATCGACGTCTTTCCATATATCGTTATCAAATGATTTCATGCTTTTATTATCGATTATTTTTCGGTCAACTGAAATATAAAGAGATCCATCATCACTGAAAACGATGTTCAAAAATTTATAGATTTTGTTTTTGTATTCTAACAATATTTTCATGCTGCATAGCCTTTGGAAATTTGGATGAATTGTTGTAGCTTATTTATACTGAAGATGTGTAATCGTAGAGGGCCCAAGTGCTAAGATCTTTTATTCTGTTCTCCAGACCTCTCGAAAAGACCGGAAATCCGTAGAACCTCCCGGACTCGAAAGTGCAATCAAAGATTTGAGTCCGGAGTTTGATTGCTGTTTCGCACTACAATGAAAATTTCGCTATTTTACGAGATACAATCCACGTTTGCCCTCAGCCTCAGCAAGCGCGCCGGGGTCTGCAGGAACGAACCTGATGATACTAGGAACATGCGTTGAATACGAAAGGAAAGTTACTACCTTCTAAGCCGGTGCTGCGAATATTTCTTGAACGAAAATTGATGTCTACGCATTAAAATCAGGTCGGGTTAGACTAAATAACGCATAAAAAGCGTCACATATCGGGTTACTGTATGTGATACAAAGCTTCGATAAAGCCTGCCTATCTAATTGAAATATATAGCTTGGTTTTTGGTGCGGTTGCACGCCGACCGCATCCGCTGATTTAAATGGAGTTTATTGCGTTTACCGACATGCGCGAGTTTGTCCCTGCGGTCTGCGCAGACTATCGGCTGCATTTGATAGGATGAGTGTTGAGGCCAAGCCTTGTTTATTGGACGAACAATAGTGATCCAGCATCGATATGAAGACTCAATAATTGCACTGTACAAGGGGCTGAGTTTTCATGCTATTGCTCGATTCAATATTTTGTCGGGGGCATTATGGTAACAGTAGTTAGAATTAAAACTGAGGATGATGCTTGGCGGGTTCTTAGCCAATTACTCAATGATAAAATCAATGCCGACGAAGTGTCGCTTGATTTCGGTGAAGCCGCGTGGGCAAAGGTTCACCTCAATTTCAAAGGAAAGATTTTCCACCAGACAGTTACCGCCTCAATGATGCGCGGAATGGTGGAGTATCAGTCTGCCTTCTATCGTACAGCTGCTCTGCTCATTAAGAATGATGCGAGAACCAATCGACTGACAGACCAAGAGAAGGACGATTTTGAGCTTGTCTTCAAGGTCGAAGAAGGTAGTTCAGAACTTAATGCCGATGCCGCCAACCAATTGATAGGTGTTTTGGGAAAGTGCGTTGACAAAATGAACGGGAAAGAAGTCCTCACTGCCGTAATAGTCGTTGCCCTGCTGTTTTTCGGTAGCCCACTGGTGGCGAACTACCTGAACAACGATGTTGAGAAAACGCGAATCGAGTCAGCCCTTAAAGAAGAAACTGCCCGGATAGAAGCGGAGACAAAGCGTCAGGAAACGGCTAGCACAGAGCGACGTGATACTCTCAAAGTCATCCAGGATTTAGTCAATGAGAACAAGCGAAAAACGGATATTCTTGAGAAGGCATACCGTGAATCGGAGGCTGCTAAACGAGTTGGCGAATTGAGTCGTGACGCAGTAGACGAGATTTTGCGGAATAGTTCCAAAGCGGATGAAGTCACAATACAAGGCGTAACACTTAAGCAAAATCTTATTCGTGAAATTACGCGCTCTCAACGATCTAGTTCGAAGGATGTGACTATCAAAGACCAGTTTTTAGTGGTCGGCGTAGAATCAGAGGATGATTACAGCTTTGTAGTGCGTCTGGAGCGTGTGACCACTGGGGAAGTCATCGTAGCTACGCTTGAAGACCCTTTGTTGAGTGCAAAGCATCATAAAGCTATCCAACAGGCGGAGTGGAAGCGTCATGCAGTCATGGTCCATATCTCTGCACGTAAGGTTGGCGACAGCTATAAAGACGCAAAAATCCTGCGAGCGTTCAAGCCACGCCCCCGGTCATAATTTGACTTAACCAAACTCATCTAACCGTTAATGGGATTGGAATTTGATAAAGGGGAATCTAAGTGGCTATTGGGCCTTCAATTAAGCGCCTGATGTGTAAACTGGTAATGCCCAACTCGGCGGGTCATATGTTTTTGATCGTTTTATTGCACCTTTGAAGCCGGTCGCGGATTGAATCTCCGCCTTGTCCGCCATCCAATGGGACGGGTCTCTATTCGGATCGCCCATAATCTGCGTAACCATAGCGTGTGGGTCGACTGCATAGCGATAGAGACCCTTTTCGTCGCAATCTTTCGCGTTTCCAAAGTACAACAGCCGCACTTCGCTCTCGTGCTTAAAGGCGCTTCGCTTCAGGAGAAGATTGCGTGCAAATCCTACGGCCGATATCGATAATCGTCCTCGTGCACTTACGTATGCTTTGAGTTCCGCCTCTGTGTGGTATGCCACCTTACCGAGAAAGCACGTGTCCTGCGGCATTACTGCGTGAGCATCAGCCAACGCCGCAAGAAGCTTGCGTGGGGTGGATCGGATACGGAGGAATCGCTGATTGCGATCATTGGCGTATATACCCCACATGGCTTCAGATAGATAATCCCGTGTCCAGCATTGACCTACGAAGTCGTTTTTGAAGCTGAACTCAAACCTCTTACCATCCAGAACGCCGCCTAACGCCAATTGAAAATTCTCAAACTTATCTTTCCAGTTGTGCACTTGGCTGAGCACGTTTTTTTTATCTTTAAACAGGCTAATTACATGCTCCTGCTTCATTATGCGATATATCGGCCTGTCTAGTTCACTGTCGGTCAAATTCAGAAAGTTTAATTTTGTCACATCGGCCCCCATGCCTGGTGAACTATTTGTTTTCAGAATTTGAATAATTGTCAATGCTAGGTAGGTTAGGAATTCAAACCTGTGCGGTCATACTTCTGTCGTTGCTGCCGTCCCTGACCTAAGACCTATGATCCATTTCCACCCCTCGTATTTATCACCTGTTTGGCGGATATGAGTGTATCGCTTAAGTGAATTCCACGAACGGTGGCCTGAAACCATCGCTACGTGCGGTATATTCCAGCCCATTTCAAACAGGCGTGAAATTCCTTCATGTCTGAGATCATGAAAATGAAGGTCTTCAATTTCGAGAAACTGACACGCTTTGGTAAACCGCGCGCTTACCGTCTTCGAATTGAAGGGAAAAATGGTGTCTTTCTTCTTTGGCATCGCTTCAATGACGGCTACAGCCTCATCAGTCAGATCGCACCAAACGTCATTCCCTAGCTTCTCGCCGGGGTTTTTCATGTCTCTTACAAGCACCCGCTTGTGGTCTCTCTCATAATCTTCCCATTTGATTCGGCATATTTCTTCCTGTCGTCGGGTCGAGAAGAGGGCGAATAGGATTGTTTTGCACATCGGCATGTGTTGCCGCACGCGGGTCTCGCGGTCTGTGAAATAGGTCAGGATCTTATCAAGTTCCGCCAGTGTAGGGCGGCGGCTGCGTTGTTTTGATCGTGTAATCAAGCCTAAGCGCTTCATTACAAGCTGAGCGTCCACCATTGCCTGTTGATCCAGTGGCAAACCCCATGCGGGGCGTGCCAACGCAAAGACGGATGCAAGGTGTGAAATCCAGTTGCCTACCGTTTGTGGTTCACGACCGTCATTCAAATCTTCTGCAAATTTTACGATGTCTTGGCTGGATATGGATGAGCATTCTTTGTCAGCGATAGGAAATGCTTTGATAGCATTCAGGACTTGGCCCTTGGTGCGACCTATCTCTTTAATGCTCGTCTCAACGTACTTATCTATAGCGTCAGATAGCTTGCTCGAAGGGCGGCGAGGTCGCCCCATCTGGGTGGCATCCTTTTTCAGTTCCGCCTCTCGCTTTTTGATCCAAGCAGTGGCGGAAGCTTTTCTGTCGAACGTACGCGATTCTCGATGCACAACTTTGCCATCACTTTTCAGGAGGATTTGTGCTAGGTACGCAATTGATCCGTTCGCTCGCGGGCGTTCAATAATGGTCCCCATCGGTACAACATCCTCCATAAGTACAACAACCGTGTTGTACTCTACGTCAAAACGGGCGTAAAGAGGCTTAAATGAGATGAAATAAGCAGGCAAGAAATGGCGCTAAGTTACGGAAAAGAAACGAACTCATTGATTTCTAATAATCCGAAATTTGCCGTGGCGCCTATGCTCGACTGGTCGGATCGCCATTGTCGCTATTTTCACCGCCTGTTTTCAAAGCGTGCTTTGCTCTACACAGAGATGGTTGTCGCAGACGCCGCGATCCACGGTACACGTGACCGTCTCATGGGGTTTGATGCGATGGAACATCCCATTGCCCTTCAGCTTGGTGGCTCTGATCCGGTTAAATTACGGGAAGCGGCACGAATTGGCGCTGGCTTTGGCTATGATGAAATTAATCTCAATGTCGGCTGCCCGTCTGACCGTGTTCAGTCCGGCACATTCGGCGCTTGTCTGATGCAGACGCCGGAAGTTGTTGCGCGTTGCGTCGCTGCCATGAAGGAAGTTGTTTCGGTGCCTGTTACGGTCAAATGCCGGATCGGCGTTGATGATCAGGACCCGGAAGTGGCACTGGATGCGGTTGCAGATCAGGTGCTGGAAGCAGGAGCAGATGCGCTTTGGGTTCATGCCCGCAAAGCATGGCTGAAAGGTCTGTCTCCAAAGGAAAATCGCGATATTCCGCCGCTTGATTATGATCGTGTTTATCGTCTCAAACAGCGTCTTGATGCGCCATTTGTTGGTATCAATGGCGGTATAAGCACTCTGGAAGATGCGGTATCGCATCTTGATCATCTGGATGGCATCATGCTGGGGCGTGCTGCCTATCATAACCCGGCATTGCTCTCGGGCGTCGATCATCTCATTTATGGAGATGATGAAAAGCCAACGGATATGGCCGAGATCATTGAAGCAATGTGCGAATATGTTGAACGGCACATTGCCGATGGCGGCAGGCTTTCACATATAAGCCGCCATATGGTCGGCTTGTTCATGGGGCAACCCGGTGCGCGCCGCTGGCGTCAAATTCTATCGACGGATGCTGCCAAGCCCGGCGCGAATAGCGATGTGCTGCGTCAAGCCTATGCGTCTATCATGGAAGCTAGCGCAGAGGCTGCTTAGAGCGATTTGAGTTAAGACTGAATCGTTGAAATCGCTCTAACTATTTGTTTTTGCACACTATCCTACGCGAACCGTTTTGCACTTTTGGCTCAACAGCTTTAATCCATCATAATGAGCTGATCACCGCGAACGCTGAACCCACCCAGCGTTTGCAGGAAGTTCATACCGAGCAGGCTGCCGGTCATCAATCCCTCTTGGGTGACCATAGCGCGAATATTGTGCCGCTGAATATCGCCGATCTGCAATGTCGCAATGGTTATGCTGGCGGCAGTTGCTCTGCCGTTTGCCGTGTTGATCGGCACGGAATAGCTGAGCGATGACGTGTCGATGCCTGCGCGCTCGGCGTCTTCCTTTGAAAGCACGACAGAAGAAGCGCCTGTATCGACAAGGAAATGCACGCGCGCATCATTGACGCGGCCATTGACCTCGAAATGTCCGTTCGCAGATTTAGCGAGTGTCACGGTAAGTGAACCATCGGCGGCACGGCCTGAAATAGGGCTGCCAGGAATGAGCCCGGCTGTAATGCGGCTGCCCACGTCCTGAAGCTCATAGCGGTACTGATAGGCTGCGACGAGGCCGAGGATAATGACCGCCCACACGGCCATATTACGGGCAAAGTCGCTCAGTTTGATACCGGAGCCGAGTAAACCTGCTGCAAGAACGACACCCCATATGCCCATATAGGCAGCCTGACCAAACGCATCATTGGCAATGCCAAGCGTGGTTCCGCTGTCATCGTTCGCCATCAGCAACAATATGACAACTGCAATTGCGGCAATCACGATCCAGAACAAACGCCCCATCAGCCTTCTTTCTTTTCCAATCTTTCATGACGCGCTGGTAGAAGCGCCATGATTGCTCGCCGCTGATCATTTTCCATAGAGGACCATGCGGCAATTTCATCGAGTGTGCGGGCGCAGCCGAGACATAGTCCGGTTTGAATGTCCATCACGCATACCAGAATGCATGGCGATTCGATTATTGCCGCGTTCATAAGGTCAATGTGGTCACATCAAAGCGTTGTGACAAGGCTGAGCAACACTGTTACGGCACAGATCTGTTGCGCAGCACCGAGGGTATCACCGGTTTGTCCGCCAATTTTGGCCATGCAGAGTTTCGCAAAGCCAAATAACAGCACAGCGCTGAAAATGAGCACTTTGATGAAAGCCATTAATCCGCCAGCCGGGATGATGGTTACAACCAGTATCGCCAGTGCGATTGCAAATGCGCAAACGAGCGTCTCCCATTTGGGTGCGCCCAGATTATCAGCAAGTCCACCGGGACGAGCGGACGGCAATCCATGCCAGAGGGCGAGGATTGCTGCGCGACTTGCTGCTTCTGCTCCAACCAGTGCAAGAGCCGCATAACATGCGCCAGCACGATCAATAATGGCGGCAAGTAGCGAAACCTTGATGCCGGTCCAGATGATGAGTGTGAGCGCCGCAAAAGTGCCTATGCGGGAATCTTTCATGATCTCGAGACGACGATCCGGCGTAGAGGCACCAAAAAAGCCATCCGCCGTGTCTCCAAGGCCATCTTCATGCAAAGCGCCGGTCATGGCTGCCAACATGCCAACGGCGATCAAACTCGAAACAATCGCAGGAAGGTTCAGATAATCCGAAATCAGAAGAGCGAGACCAGCCAGAAGCCCGAGGACAGCACCTGCCAAAGGGAACGCGCGCATACTTGTTTTCAGCGAATCGCCCAAATCTTCTTCCGCCTCTGCCAGCCAGCTGTGGGGCAAAGGAAGACGGCTCAGAAAGCCCAGAGAACGAATTGTATCTCCTATGAAGCTGTTTCGCTGCAACTGCTTGCTCCGCTTTAAGAACTATAATGCTGCCGACCGTAATATTTGCCGCCAATATGGTGTGGCGCAAAGAGGTGATTTGAAAATTTGACTAAGTGCTTATAGGACGAGCACAACAGTTTTGTATCCTCCATTGATTGATTGGACTAGACGATATGAGCGCCAGTGGCCTTCCATTTGACGATTTCCGTGAACTCATCCGTAATCTGCCAGGACCTGATCTTGATGCGGAAGCGGCTGTACGTGCGCGAGAAGTGACACTGACCAAGCCAGCAGGCTCGCTCGGACAGCTTGAAGAGATTGTTGCATGGCTGGCTGCATGGACTGGCAAGCCGGTTCCGCAGATCAATCGCCCGCTGGTCGCGGTCTTTGCAGGCAATCATGGCGTTACCGCCAAGAACATCACACCCTTCCCACCAAGTGTGACCGCACAGATGGTCGAGAATTTTGCGGCAGGCGGAGCGGCAATCAACCAGATATGCATTGCACACGATCTTGGCCTCAAGGTCTTTGATCTTGCACTGGAGCACCCGACTGCCGACATCACCGAAGAAGCAGCAATGGACGAGCGTACGTGTGCGGCGACCATGGCATTTGGTATGGAAGGCATTGCGGGCGGCACTGATCTTCTTTGCATCGGTGAAATGGGCATCGGTAACACGACAATAGCGGCAGCTATTGCATTGGCACTCTTCGGAGGTGCTGCAGAAGATTGGGTCGGACCCGGTACTGGTTCGACAGGTGATCTTTTGGAGCGCAAGCTCGCTGCCGTTCGTGCAGCTATCGCGCTTCATCAGGCGCATCTTAAAGATCCGCTGGAAGTTTTGCGTCGCCTTGGCGGGCGTGAGATTGCTGCCATGGCAGGTGCTATTCTTGCTGCGCGTATGGAGAAAATTCCGGTTATCATTGATGGCTTTGTGGCCAGCGCAGCTGCAGCCGTACTTTATGCAGCAAATCCAGCCGCGCTGGACCACTGCCTGTTTGGCCATGTTTCCGCTGAGCCTGGTCATCGTTTGCTCCTCGAGAAAATGGGCAAGAAGCCGCTTCTCGATCTCGGTATGCGGTTGGGTGAGGGCACAGGTGCTGCACTTGCCGCCGGCATCGTCAAAGCTGCCGCCCTTTGCCATAGCGGCATGGCAACATTCGAACAGGCAGGCGTTACATCTACCAAGTAAAACAAAAAAGCCCGGAGAACTCTCCGGGCTTTTTCGTAAGCGGCTTAAACGCTTAGTTGTTTTCTTTGTCGAGCAACATGTAATCGAGCGGTAATTCGGTCGTGTATTTGATCTGCTCCATGGCAAAGGAGGACGACACGTCACGAATTTCGATCTTGCTGATGAGGCGCTTATAGAATGCGTCATAAGCCGCAATATCTGGCACTGCTATACGCAGCAGATAATCGACATCGCCGCTCATGCGGTAGAATTCGATGACCTCAGGGAACTCCTGCACCACTTCCGAGAAGCGCTTCAGCCATTCATTGCTGTGCGAGCTGGTACGTACTGATACGAATACGGTCACGCGTGTATTGACGCGGACCGGATCGAGGATTGCAACGCGACGCTTGATGACGCCGTCTTCCTCGAGTTTCTGGATGCGGCGCCAGCAAGGTGTCGTGGAGAGGCCAACCTTCTTGGCGACATCTGCTACCGCCAGCGTTGCGTCTTCCTGCAGTAAGCGCAGTATTTTTCTGTCGAGCCTGTCCATACGTTTTTTATCCCGGTATTAGAAATCGTTTCCCGAACTTTCCGGATCAATGAAACTTCATACCTTATGGTTCGCATTCATCCTAAATTACAGGAAATTTATTCTAATGAGAATAAAGGAACTAAAATTTATTTTCTATCGCCCAGCAGGTGGCGGACTTTTTGATGAAGGAGAGGAACAACTTCTGCATCAAACCAGGGATTTCGCTTCAGCCAGCCACTGTTCCGCCAGGATGGGTGCGGCAGGGGTAAAACTGTGCGTCCCGCAGAGTTTGGCGTTTCCATAAAGCTGCGCCAGTTCTGAACCGTTTCTGTGAGGCTGGTTTTGCGCCATTCCGGCAAATGATAGGCGAGTGCATATTGCCCGACGACGAGAATGAACTCGAGCTGCGGCATGGCCGCAAAGACGCGGTCATGCCAGGTCTGACGACATTCGCGACGTGGGGGGAGATCGCCGCCATGTTTGTCGTAGCCCGGGAAACAAAATCCCATCGGGACAATCGCAAAATGTGCTGGATCGTAGAATTCCTCGCGGGTCGTCCCAAGCCATTGCCGGAGACGATCACCTGAAGGGTCATTAAAGGGCAGGGAGCTGTTATGGACGCGAATGCCCGGAGCCTGCCCACAGATTGCGATGCGCGCAGTATCCGAGATTATGCAAACCGGATTGGGTTCGTGTGGCAGAGGCGGTAGAAATTGAGGCGTGTCGCGACAGATGCGGCAGGCCCGGATCGAGTGCCTGAGCTCGTCCATATTTTCCATCGTTCTATCAGGCTCCAGATCAGAGAGAGTTTAGCAGGGTTGAGACATAGCCTCTGATATAGTTGATCGCATTGCTGATTACATCGGATGACGGTGCCTCATGGCCTGTTTCCGGCTCTACATTCGGCTTCAGGTGTTCTTTGCGCCATTGATAGGGCACATCAAAGCTACCGGCCCATATCCCTCGCTTTTCGCGGCGGGCGATTGCTTCATCGCTGCGATAGTCGCCGTAGGAAACAGCCCAGCCTTGCTGGATCATCCATTGATTGAGGTCGATCTCGCCGAGGTAGCATCTGCCAAGATCACGACGGTATTTATCGACACCCTCTTTCTCGCAGCGAATCGCCGATCCGTTAATTCTGCCGCGTAGCGCATTGCGCGCTTCCCTACCGCAGAGGTAAGTACGGCCACCGGTCTGACAGCTTTGCTCCATCTCCGGCGCGTCGATACCCAGAAGTCGAATGTGGACCTTGTTGAGAATGACGGTGTCGCCATCAATTACATAAACCGTACCAGCCAATGATTCTTTAGGCTGACGGTTGATCGGCAGGGACACGATAATTGCAATAAGAGCGAAAAAGATGAGCAAAGTGAAGAGGATGCTGCGTAAAGCTCCACCGTTTCTTCGTTGTCCCGGCTGATATGGGCGCCTGTAATAGCGCCGTCTGTTGGTCATTGTCTGATGCCCCCGACCTTTGTCAGATCATACTCCATCCGGGAGTTTTGCGAAATTCTGCCGCTTTTGCACCGATGTACCACCACAATTTAGTGGGGCTCACAACATTTGATTTTGTGTTGATTCAGCAACAGTCTTTACCATTGCTTTAGGCTAGAAAGATGGGAGACACATTTTGCCCATTTCCCGCCACAAAGACGCGTCACCGGATAGGAAAGGCAGAGGCTATTAACAACTCCGGGAAACTTAGGTTCCCTTAGGACAGGAAGAAATGAAGAAAGACGCATTGTTTCACAACGATCCGTTTTCGAGCAGCGAAAAGACTGCTCTGTTTTCATTTGACGTGTCTGGCAATAGCCGAGCTTTATTCCGTCAAAATCGGGTCGCAGTGTTGACGAAAAGACAATGTAGTCTGTCACTTATGTCATCGACTTCTACCCAGTGTGAAAGACCAGCGTTGTGATGCGTATTCGCAGTTTTTCATATCCCCTTATCGCTGCGGCACTTGGCTTGGCCATTGTATGCAACAGCGCTTCGGCTTTTGATCTGAACGACGACTCCGAAAAATCGCGGAGCCCGTTCGAGCTCTTCAAGTTTGGCTTCTCTGCCTATAAGAGCGGCCACAAGGATGAAGCCATCAAGGCGCTGCGCTATGCTGCGGAACGTGGTCATCAGGGTGCCAAGTGGAAGCTCGCTCGCATGTATGCCGATGGCGACGGTGTGGCTGAGAATGACTATGAAGCCTACCAGATTTTTGAAAAAATCGTCCGTGACGGTGCAGAGCCGGGTTCTGAAAATGAACCCTATGTCGCTGATGCGCTGGTTGCACTCGCGGGTTATGTAAAGCGCGGTATTCCGGGGTCGCCGGTTAACTCCGATCCTAAGTTCGCACGCAACCTTTATGTGCAGGCTGCATCCAATTTTGGTGATCCTGCTGCACAGTACGAACTCGGCAAGATGCTGCTGGACGGTGAGGGCGGTGAACGCAATTCAATGCAAGCCGCTCGTTGGTTCCAGCTGGCCGCCAAGAAGGGTAATGCAAGTGCGCAGGCCATGCTTGGCAATATGCTGTTTCAGGCAGGCAAGACCGTCCGCGGCCTTGCTATGCTCACAGCAGCGTTCGAGCGTTGTCCGACAGAAGATTGCATCTGGATCCGCGACATGCAGGAGCAGGCTTTCTCAATCGCCGGTGAAGCTGATCGCCGCAATGCCATAGCGCTTTCCAGCAACTACGTTGCCAAAGGCGACTTCTGATAGTGAACAGATGAGCTTTGCATTTGCCAAAGCTCTCAATAGTCCGATCAGACGGCCAATGTGACCGTTACAGGTACGTGATCTGACGGCTTTTCCCATGCTCTGACATGCTTTTCGATGTCTGTCGAAACGAAATGGTTCGCCGCTTCCGGTGACAGCATCAGATGATCGATGCGAATACCATTGTTCTTCTGCCAGGCTCCCGCCTGATAATCCCAGAATGTATAGACACCGTCTTCATCGGTCGCCGCACGAACGGCTTCGGTAAAGCCCAGATTTTCCAGTCGGCGGAATGCCTGACGTGATTGCGGCTGAAACAACGCATCGCCGAGCCATTGCTGCGGGTTCTTCGCGTCGTCAGGCTCAGGGATTACGTTATAGTCGCCAGCGAGAACGAGAGGCTCTTCCAGTTCAAGTCTGCCCTTCGCCCAGCTCTCCAGACGCTGCATCCAGGAAAGCTTGTACGGGAATTTCTCTGTGTCGATCGGATTGCCGTTGGGCAAATACAGTGACACGACGCGGAGAACGCCCTTATCCGTCGAGAAAACAGCTTCAATGAAGCGCGCTTGTTCATCGCTGTCATCGCCGGGCAAACCGCGATTGACCTCGTCAGGTGTTTTTTTGGACAAAATCGCGACGCCGTTAAAACCTTTCTGACCATGCGTTTCGACATGATAGCCGAGCGCTTCGATCTCCAGTCGTGGGAACAGATCATCCACCGACTTGATTTCCTGAAGGCAGGCAATGTCAGGCGACGATTCCTTCAGCCAGTGCTGTAGGTTTTCGATACGCGCCTTGACGCCATTAATGTTCCATGTCGCGATTTTCATGATGAAATGATTAGGCGGAAGACGAGGCGAGGGCAAGCACTGCCCTCTGTCCATCACAGAATTTCCGCGAAAGCAGCGCATCCCGAAAAGTGTGAAGCGGTTTTCGGACAAGATGTGCGTCAGGAGGAATATTTGTTCAATTCAGTTGTTCAAATCATTTGTATTGGTGCTTTTGCATTCCTATCTCCCAACAACAGTAGCCAAACAGGAGATTTGAATGTTCGATGCCAAAAAGCTTCTCGACCAGTTTCTGGGATCACAAATTCCCGGCATGTCCGGAAGCGTTCGCGATAAGGCAGGGCAGGCCACAGATATGGCCAAGAAAAATCCTTTGGCTACTGGTGCAATCGCAGCCGCGATTCTCGGCACAAAGACCGGTCGCAAACTCGCAGGCAATGTTGCAACCGCAGGCGGTATAGCAGCGATCGCGGGTCTGGGTTATCTCGCTTACAAGAATTATAAATCTGGCCAGTCGCCGCAGGCCGCAGAAACGTCGCCGCAGGCCAACGAGCAGCCCGCGGCTAATGAGCCGGTATTGCTTCCTCCGCCACCGGTTGATTCCCCGTTTCATCCGCAGTCGCCGACAATGAGCAACAGTTTTGCATTGACGCTTGTGCAGGCAATGATTGCCGCCGCTAAGGCAGACGGTCATATTGATGGTGCGGAACGCGCGCGCATTATGGAAAAGGTTCAGATTTCAGGTCTCGATGATGAAGCGGAAGCTTTTTTCGAGAAGGAACTCGCTGATCCGATCGATATTGATGCGCTGGTGGCTGCTGCTCAGACTGAAGAGCAGAAAGTCGAACTTTATACCGCATCGCGCCTTACAATTGATCCTGACAGCCGCGCTGAACGCGGATATCTCGATATGCTGGCCGGACGCCTTGGTTTGCCGGATGCGCTGGTCGATCATATCGATGCAACGGTTTCATCGGTTAAAGCTCAATAAAACAAAACCGGCTGCACAATGCAGCCGGTTTCTTTTTTTCACATTGGAATCGATCAGATCGCGAAGCTTGTGCCGCAGCCACATGACGCCGTGGCGTTCGGGTTACGGATCTGGAACGACTGTCCCATCAAATCATCAACGAAATCGATCTGGGAGCCGTCCATATAGGGCACTGAGATCGAGTCGATCAGCACTTTGGCACCAAGCTTTTCGATAACAATATCATCATCGGACTGATCATCGACCAGATCATACTTGTAAGAGAATCCAGAGCAGCCGCCACCTTCGACAGAAACGCGAAGTGCCGTTTTGCCGGGTTCAGAACTGATTATTTTTGCAATCCGCTTGGCTGCGGATTCAGAAACGGTAATGTCTGTCATCTGCCTTGTTCCGCTTGCAATGGCGTGTGCAGGATTGGACTAAACGAGAATTGTCCGGAATTTCCAACAAACGCGTACTTGCCTTCATGTTTACCTGATAGCTATGAACGCAACGTGTGGAAGTCAATGTCCACCTGAGTTTGGCGTAATCATATTACAGTGAGGAATGCATCGCAATGTCCCGGGAAGCAATTGGGTCGCTGGAAGGAATTGGCTTCGGTTATCGCGAACGCGCGCCCTATGCCTGCAATCCGGCCTTGACCCGCGGACGGCTGGTGCCTGAGCCTGAAAGTGCAACGCGAACGCCTTTCCAGCGCGATCGCGACCGAATCATTCATTCGACGGCCTTTCGTCGCCTCAAGCATAAGACACAGGTTTTCATTGCCCATGAAGGCGATCACTATCGAACTCGCCTGACCCATACCATCGAAGTGGCCCAGATTGCCCGTGCCTTGGCACGCGCTTTGCGACTGGATGAAGATCTCGCGGAAGCCGTGGCCCTTGTGCATGATTTTGGTCATACGCCGTTCGGTCATACGGGCGAAGAAGCGCTCAATGAACGGATGAATCATTATGGAGGCTTTGATCACAACGCGCAGTCCCTGCGCATCGTGACGAAGCTGGAGCACCGCTATGCGGATTTTGACGGCTTGAACCTTTCGTGGGAAACCCTCGAAGGACTGGTGAAACATAATGGTCCGCTGATCGGTCCCTTTGCTGCACATTCAGATGAGCCGGTTCCACTGCCGATCCTCGATTTTAACGAACGCTATGATCTTGAATTGTCGCGCTTTGCGAGCCTTGAAGCGCAATGCGCGGCCATTGCAGATGACATTGCTTATAACGCCCATGATATCGACGATGGCCTCCGGTCCGGCCTGCTGAAGCTGGAAGGTCTCAATGAGGTGCCGCTGACAAAGCGCCTGCTCGATCTTGTAAGTGCGCGCTATCCGTCGCTCGATCCCGTGCGTACTGGTCATGAGCTTGTCCGCCGGCAGATTACCATCATGGTTGAGGATGTGATTGCTGAATCACAACGCCGCATTGCCTCCGCTAATCCTCAGACCATTGAGGATGTGCACGCACAGCCCCGCGCGCTTGTGGGCTTCTCAGATACAATGCGAGATGAAGAAAAAGTCCTGAAGCGGTTTTTGTTCAAGAACCTCTATTTTCATGACAGCGTAGTGGTTCGCAGGCATGCGGCCGACAAAATCGTGCAGGACCTTTTCGATATTTGTTTTGATGATCCAACCATCATGCCAGCGGAATGGCAATCCGGCTGCGAAACGCTTGATAAGGCGGGTCGTGCTCGCCGCGTTGCCGACTATCTGGCCGGTATGACTGACAATTATGCGGTGCGAGAACACCGACGATTGTTTGACCATACACCCGATTTAGCTTAATCGGGTCGGGACGAAGCGGGTCCTGGAGCTTAAATGCATCGGGATCTTAGCTATTTTTATGACGAGCCCACGCCGGAAATCACTATTAAAACCGGACGGAAGCCTGACAGGACGAACCATGAATATCTTTGCAGATTTCGACGCGCGTATCAAAAAAACGTTGCAAGATATTGATCTAAAAGCGCAAGATGGCTGCGAACTTGATTTGTCGCGTATCAGTGTGGAACCACCGCGCGACGCCTCTCACGGTGATATCGCCACCAATGCCGCCATGGTGCTTTCCAAAGCTGTGGGCCAGAACCCGCGTGAGCTTGCCGCTGCAATAGCCGATGCGCTGAAGTCCGATGTGGATGTCGCGACCGTCGATGTTGCAGGGCCAGGCTTTATCAACCTGCGCTTGAAAGACACTTATTGGCAGCGCGAGCTGGCCGCCATGCTGAACGAAGGCACCGATTTCGGACGTTCAAAGCTTGGTGCAGGCACGAAGGTCAATGTTGAATATGTTTCGGCCAACCCGACAGGTCCTATGCATGTCGGCCATTGCCGCGGCGCGGTCGTTGGTGACGTATTGGCAAATCTTTTGAAATTTGCCGGTTTCGACGTGATCAAAGAATATTATATCAACGATGCTGGTGCACAGATCAATGTGCTGGCACGATCGGTCATTCTGCGTTATCGCGAAGCACTCGGCGAAGAGATTGGCGAGATTCCAGCAGGCCTTTATCCTGGCGATTATCTTGTTCCTGTCGGACAAGAGCTTGCAAAGGAATTTGGCAACAGTCTTCTCGAAATGCCGGAAGACGAAGCACTGTCGATCGTAAAGGAACGCACGATCGTCGCCATGATGGCTATGATCCGCGCTGATTTGGAGGCGCTCAATGTTCATCATGACGTCTTCTATTCCGAGCGCACGCTTCACGCCGATCATGCACGTGTTATTCGCGCTGCGATCAATGATCTGACGCTCAAGGGTCATGTCTACAAGGGTAAGCTGCCCCCCCCGAAGGGCCAGCTGCCTGACGAATGGGAAGATCGTGAACAGACGCTGTTCCGTTCGACCGAAGTGGGTGATGATATCGATCGTCCGCTGATGAAATCTGACGGTACATTCACTTATTTTGCTGCGGACGTCGCTTACTTCAAAGATAAGTATGATCGCGGTTTCAACGAGATGATCTATGTGCTGGGCGCCGACCACGGCGGCTATGTCAAGCGCCTCGAAGCTGTTGCGCGTGCTGTATCTGACGGCAAAGCCAAGCTTACCGTATTGCTTTGCCAGCTGGTGAGGCTGTTCCGCGACGGCGAACCGGTCCGTATGTCGAAGCGTTCGGGCGAATTCATCACATTGCGTGAAGTGGTGGACGAAGTTGGCCGCGATCCTGTTCGTTTCATGATGCTTTATCGGAAGAACGATGCACCGCTCGACTTTGATTTTGCGAAAGTGACTGAGCAGTCCAAGGACAACCCGATCTTTTACGTGCAATATGCTTCTGCACGTTGTCATTCGGTATTCCGTCAGGCAGTCGATCAGCTTGGGTTGAGCGATCTTGACCGCGTATCGATGGCCGGACAGTTCGATAAGCTGACCGATGAGAGCGAAATCGCACTCGTTCGCAAGCTCGCAGAATACCCGCGCCTGATCGAAGCTGCGGCCACGCATCAGGAGCCGCATCGCCTTGCGTTTTACCTTTATGACCTAGCCAGCGCCTTCCATTCTCAGTGGAATAAAGGCACCGAGAACACAGACTTACGTTTTATTAAGGTTAACGATCCAGAATTGTCTCTAGCAAGGCTAGGGCTAGTACAGGTCGTTTCCGATGTGCTGACGTCCGGTTTAACAATAATCGGTGCGGATGCTCCAACGGAAATGCGCTAGGACGGTTTCGTCACCCGCAAGTTCAACCAAGGTGTTGTGCGGGTGTCGGCAAGTCAAAACGATGGAAGATCAACGAGGGTGCAAGTCGTCGATCTTCCTTCAGGCGCAGGAAACTTCCGTCAACTTTTGCCCACATTGCCTCGCTACAACGTAATGTATCGAGACGTCTTGCGGCGTCCAGGGTTTGAGTTAGGAACACACCATGACGGACAGCAGTGCTAACCCCCGTAATTACGGCGAGCGCCCGCTGCATGAAGACGATCCGCTGATGGAACTTTCGCGGATCATGGACTTCGGCGCGTCTGCTGATAATAACGTTGCGCGAACTGAGTTTCGGCCAGAGCCGAATTTTGATTCTGGTGACGACGCGCTCTCTTTTGATCTTGAACGTGAGCTTCTTGGTGATTTTGGCGATTTTGCAGAGCCGGAACAACAGTCCGCTCCATTCGCGCCAACGCCTTATCAAGATGCACATTCCTATCAAAATGCAGAACCTCAGCTTCAGGAAGACGATCTCGCGTCTGCGCTGGAAGAGGAGTTTGATCTTCATCTGGATGTGAATGAGCCGGTTGCCCCAACCGAATCGTTTGAGTTCGTCGAAACAGATCGTTCCGAACCTGTGCCGCAGTTCGACTACAATGATTATTCCGAAGCGCGTACGGCTTATGAAGAAAGTCATGCCGAACCTGGTTATTCAGAGCCTCACGCTGTCAGTACGGCGTCTGAGCCTTTGGATCAGGGCTATGTCAATTACAGCCCAGTCGCTGCCTATCAGCCATCGGAAGAGCCGTATGTTGATCCATATACGAGCGAACCAGCAGTGAACGCAGCTGCAGGCAATGATTGGGAAGTCCAGTCTGCCGAGCCGTTCGAAACCAGCTATGCCGCAGCACCTGCTCATCAGGCGCTCTCGCTGGAAGACGAGCTGGAAAGCCTGCTTTTTGGAGATGAGCCTCAGGCAACGTCTGCGCCCGAGCCTATCTATGAGGATGAACCCTCGCAGTTTGCAGCATATACGCCTCGTTACGAGGAGCCTGTTGAAGAAGCGCCATTTTATGCTGAGCCGGCTCAACATGTCGAAGCCGATCCGGTTTTCGACGACTTCCAGCTCGATGACCCGCAAGCCTACGAGCCAGTAGAAACCGCTGCGAGCTTTACGCCTGAGCCATATGATGCGCTTGAAGCTGTTCCGCAGACACAGGCACCAATTTATCCTCATTATACGCTGAGCAATTTTGCGGCAGGTGCAGCACCGACGGGCGTTCTTGCATCTGAGCCCGTTCTGGCAGAACCCGCCGGTTACGAAACGGAACAGGCTGTACTGGACGACGACTTCTCGTTCGATGATGATTTTTCGATTGAGAATGAACCGTCTTTCGCCCCTGTAGCTGCTGAGGCAACAGAAGATGATTTGTCCGGCATCGATGAAATTTCGTTGAGTGAAGATGATTTCGGATTTGAACCATCAGGCGATGTTCCTTCGTCTGTGGCTGCAAGTGATTCGAACTTCTTTAGCGAAGAAGATTTCTTCAATGCAGATGATCTCGATCTGACATCAGAAGCTGAAGACGAACAGGTCGATGAACCTGCCTATGCGCATGCGACCTACCATGAAGAAGAGCAGCATCCAGCAGCGCCATCTTTCACCAATTACGCGGACCCACGTTCGGCCTTCGTTGCGCCTGCACCGGAGATCGAAACACTGAGCGTTGCTGACAGCAAGGTTGAGCAAACGTATTCGCTGGATTTGCCGGAAGTTAGTTACGGTGAAGAAGAAGCCAATGCCGGACTGACCGATCTGGAAACCGAATTTGCGGAAGTGTTCAATACAATCGGTGTTGATGAAACAGCCACGAAGACGGATGCACAGAGTGAAGCCGACAAGGCTTTTGAAGATATCTTCCGTGAAAGCGCTTCATCCTACATGCCAAACGCTGGCATGGCAGCAGGCGCAGCTCTCGGTCTCGGTGCGGCAACGGCTGCTGCAGCGACTTCTTATGGACGTGCAAATCCAACAGCGCAGCCTGCGGCCCCTCAGGCCAATGCAACTGACGCGGGCGGCAATAGCGATGATTTCTACAATCATTGGGCCGCACAGGGTGCACAGACTATCGAGAGCGGCGAGTTTGGCACACGTGCAGCCATGCAGCCTGAAGATGATCTGGGCAGCGCCGCTGAGGCTTATCGCAATCGTCCGGTTCGTGGTCGTCGCGGTCTGATTCTTGCAAGTGTTGCAGGCATTGCAGTGCTTATTGGTGGCATCGGCTACCATTTCCTCGGTGGAAGCGGTTCAGGCGAACCGGTTGTGATTCGCGCTGATAATCAGCCAATCAAAGTTCAGCCGGAAAATCCGGGTGGGGCCACTGTCCCGAACCAGGACAAGGCGGTTTATGATCGCGTTGCCGGAACACTGCCTAACAATCCGGAACAGAAAGCATTGATCTCTTCCGGTGAAGAACCGGTTGATCTCGGTGCACAGGATAATGATGCGGGTGCGAATGATTTCCCTGAGCCAAACCAGACGGCTGAGGCACCTTCGAACTCCGGTCAGGATGCTCCACTGATCCAGCCGCGTGAAGTTGAAACGATGATCGTTCGTCCGGATGGTACAATCGTTCAGGCACAGCAACCGGCACCAGCTCCGCAACCGACAGTGCCAGCAAATCCAACAAATCTGGCAAATAATGACGCGCCAATTGCGCCGCCTGCTGACACCGATGAAATTGCAGCACTCGCGGCTGGCAATGCACCACAGGAACCAGCAGTAAATACGCCAGCTGTACCGCCTGTCGCTGCTGCTCAGACGCCAGCAGCGCCAGTTCGCGCGCCAGTCGTACCGTCACGTCCGGCTGAGCAGCCAACCAACATTGTTGGCAACGTGCCGCAACGTACACAAGCTCAGGCTCCTGCCACAGCGCCTGTGGCTCCTCAGGTTGCCTCTGCTGCGGGTGGTGGCTATTTCATCCAGATCGCTTCGCAGCCATCTGCTGAACTGGCACAGAAATCCTATGCCAATATGGCGCAGCGTTATGGCAGCGTGATTGGTGGCCGTGCGGTTGATATCAAGCGTGCGGATATTCCGAACAAGGGCACTTATTATCGTGTTCGTGTTCAGGCGGGTTCAAAGGATGATGCAAACGCACTCTGCGGTCGTTTCAAAACTGCAGGCGGCAGCTGCTTTGTAACGCAATAAAATTTATCATACGAAAAATGAGAAGGGCGGCATTGGCCGCCCTTTTTCGTATGGCTACCATGACGGTGATTTTTCGGCTAAACCGCTATCACTGGTTTGAGCATAAACAGATCAAAGGAATGCTGCATGAAAGAGTGCAAGGCGTGGATTGCTGGCGTAGCAGGAACAAAGCTGACGCCGGATGAGGTGGCCTTTTTCCGGGATGAAAAGCCTTGGGGCTTTATTCTCTTTGCACGCAATGTGGAAAGTCTGGAGCAGGTTGCAGACCTGACCGCGCAGCTTCACGATGTGACCGACCGACCACAGGCTCCTGTTTTCATCGATCAGGAAGGTGGCCGGGTTCAGCGCCTTCGTCCGCCACTTGTTCCGAATTATCCTGCTGCGGCCGAAATTGGTGCGATTTATGATCGCGACAATGAAGCTGGTCTTCGTGCCGCGTGGCTTCATACACGTCTTCACGCTTTTGATCTTCTGAAGGTTGGCGTCAATGCCGATTGTCTGCCGGTTCTCGATGTTCCGATTGAAGGCGCGCATGATGTGATCGGAGCGCGCGCTTATTCCAAGAATCCCTACAATGTTGCTGCGATGGGGCGCGCTGCTGCTGAAGGCCTTCTTGCCGGTGGTGTACTGCCCGTCGTTAAGCATATGCCGGGCCATGGTCGCGCTTTCAGTGACACACACAAAGAATTAGCTCGTGTTGGTGTGCCGCTTAGCGAGTTGGTCGCGCATGATTTTGTACCGTTCAAGGCGTTGAATGATCTTCCAATGGCCATGACGGCGCATGTGATCTTTGATTGCATTGATCCTGCACGGCCATCAACTTTGTCACCAACCGTAATCGATACGATCATTCGCGATGTAATCCAGTTCGACGGTCTGGTCATCAGTGATGATATTTCTATGAAAGCACTGTCGGGTGATCTCGGCGATATTGCAGAAGGCATTACGAATGCAGGCTGCGATATTGTTCTGTATTGCGCGGGCGTGATGGAAGAACTGGTGAAGGTTGCCGCACGGGTTCCAGTTCTTGAAGGTAAGGCGCGCAAGCGCGCCGATCTGGCGGAAGTCTACGCCGGTGAACCGGATCTTTCCGATGAAACGGAATTGCGCGAAGAGTTTGGACAAATGTTCGAATTGATGGCGTAACCGACAAAACTTGGTACACTAAAATGGATCGGTGGGATTTTCTCACCGATCAAAAAGTAAGCAGGACAAGCGGTTGGCTGGATCGGAAACGAACACAAATGGCAAAGACGGCACCAACGTGCCGATGGATGCATTGTGGGAGAGCGAGGCTGATCGCACTGAAAGCGAACCGTCACTGCTGATCGACGTTCAGGGGTTTGAAGGCCCACTCGATCTTTTGTTGCATCTTGCGCGAAACCAGCGTGTTGATTTATCCCGAATTTCGGTTCTGGCGCTTGCTGAACAATATCTGGGTTTTGTGGAGCAGGCGCAGGCCGTCCGTCTTGAACTGGCGGCTGATTATCTGGTCATGGCCGCATGGCTTGCTTACCTCAAATCAAAACTGCTTATCCCAAAGCAACAGGATGAAGACGGCGCTACGGGCGAAGATCTGATCGCTTCGCTGCAGTTCCGGTTGAAGCGGCTCGAAGCTATGCGCGATGCAGCAGCAAAGCTTGTAAACCGTAACCGGCTGGGCCGTGATGTTTTTGCGCGCGGTATGCCAGAACTGGTGGTGGTCGATCGTTCCAGCCAGTTTTCGGCTTCGCTTTATGAATTGCTGACAGCCTATGCGTCGCAGCGTCAGCGACAGGCCGTATCCCATGTGCAGATTGAAAAACGTGCCGTCTGGTCGTTGAAAGAGGCGCGGGTGGCACTGGTAAGGCTCATGGGATCGAGCGGGGACTGGATCGCACTGGACCGCTTTCTGATTAATTATGCACTGACTCCGCAAGAGAGAGCCTCCGCTTTGGCCAGTTCATTTGCTGCAAGTCTTGAACTGGTGCGAGAAGGTAAGCTGGAAGTAAGGCAGAATGCACCTTTCGAGCCGATCTATATGCGTGTTGCTGGCGGATTGAACGAACTTGATGAGGACGAAAATGTCTGAAGCGGAAGTGGCAATGGATGATTTTGACGATGATGCTCAGCATCCGGCTCCGCCCGTGGCTCTGGCGGAACCTGCTCGGATGGTTGAAGCGATAATCTTTGCATCGTCGGAACCGGTTTCTGAGCGCGCTCTGGTCGAACGCTTGCCGGTGAATACTGATCTTGCGGCTATATTGCGTCATCTGCAAAAGGTTTATGAAGGGCGTGGTGTCCATCTGGTCCAGGTTGGTACAGCCTGGGCTTTTCGTACGGCACCCGATCTTGGCTTTCTCCTGAGCCGGGAAACAGTTCAGCAGCGCAAACTGTCACGCGCAGCAATGGAAGTCCTTGCAATCATTGCATATCATCAACCGGTCACACGAGCTGAGCTTGAAGATATTCGGGGTGTGGAAACCTCCAAAGGTACGCTTGATGTGCTGATGGAGACAGGCTGGATCAAACTTCGCGGGCGTCGTCGCACACCTGGTCGTCCCGTGACTTATGGAACGACAGATACGTTTCTGGACCATTTTGGTTTGCCGGAAATCCGTGATCTGCCGGGTCTGGAAGAACTGCGCGGGGCAGGGCTTTTGTCTGCGCGCATACCGTCCAGTTTTTCGGTTCCGGTTCCGAACGTCGATCCGGATGAGCTCACAGACGATGAAGAGCCGCTTGAAGATATCGATCTTGAAGGTTTGGGACTGCTGGCGCCACGCGGAGATTGACGGAAAAAGAGAACCACAACAAATAAAATCGCTGTAACTTGGTTCACTGTCACACTTCTGTTTGAAAGATTTGGTGAAAGCGCTTAAATCGTATTCAGCATTATAGGAATAAGCCGTGTCGCAACGGCGATGAGAGGAATGAAATGGGTAGCTTTTCTATCTGGCACTGGCTGATCGTTCTCGCAGTTGTGCTGCTTCTGTTTGGCCGTGGCAAAATTCCTGAACTGATGGGCGACGTTGCCAAGGGCATCAAGAACTTCAAGCAAGGCATGTCTGAAGAAGATGCTGCTAAGGAAGACGCCAAGGCGGATGCACGTACAATTGATGCCAAGGCGGATGAAACCGTCAATGACGTCAAGAAGACGACAAAATCCTGATCTGATGTAACAGATGCTGCGTGCAACATGGTGCGCAGCATGTTTTGTCATGAAGGCATGAGCTTGAAAATTGGGAACGATTTCCCGGCAGGATCATGTGAAATAACAACAGGTTGATTGCGACCACACCTTGTTTGAAGGTGTATTTGCAATCTGGATTGCGGTTTTCCGCCGAAAGACGGGACGCGCGCGTCATAAGCGCGGAGTATCAAATTATGCTCGATATCGGTTGGTCTGAACTGCTGATAATCGCGATTGTGATGATCGTGGTGGTTGGCCCCAAGGATTTGCCGAAGATGCTCAGAGCTTTTGGCAAGGCGACCGCGCGTATGCGTAGCACTGCTAATGAGTTCCGGCATCAGTTCAACGAAGCCTTGAAGGAAGCTGAACTCGAAGACGTCAAGAATATCGTCGACGAGGCTCGCAAGCTTGATCCGCGCTCGAAGCTGACACAGGTCTTTGATCCGATTCGCAGCGTTGGTGATGACATTCGTTCCGGTCTTCAGTCCTCGACATCGATGTCGCCTGCTGAACCTGCGAAAGGGGCTGAGGTCACAACGCCTGTTGAGGCGAGCGGTGCGACAGTTCCGATTGAAGCGCCAGCTGAAAAGCCAGTTACCAAGCCAAAGGCGACGCGCAAGAAGGCTGCACCTGCTGTCGCAGTAGAGCCGCCGGTTGCGTCTAAGCCCGTTAAGCCAAAAGCTGCAACTGCCAAGCCAAAAGCAAGCGTCAAAGTCGAACCTGTTGCAAAGCCTGTTGCGCCAAAGAAGGCAGCTCCAGCAAAGTCTGCAACGGTGAAGGCGGATGCTCCCGCCAGGAAAACCACGAAAAAGACGACTGAAAAGACAGGAAGCAAAGCGTGAAACGGGACGAGGACGAAATTGAACAGAGCGCTGCTCCTCTGCTCGAACACCTTATCGAATTGCGCCGCCGCCTGATCTGGGCGATTGTGGCGTTCTTCCTTGCTTTCATTCTTTGCTTTGCCTTTGCAAAGCATCTCTTCAATTTGCTTGTCGTTCCCTATCAGTGGGCTCTGGACTGGGCAGGGATGGATCGCTCGAAAGCCGAGCTGATTTATACTGCACCACAGGAATTCTTCTTCACGCAGGTTAAGGTCGCTATGTTCGGCGGCGTTGTGCTGGCCTTCCCGGTCATTGCAGCACAGATTTACAAATTTGTGGCACCCGGTTTGTACAAGCATGAACGTATGGCGTTTTTGCCGTTCCTCATCGCTTCACCGATATTGTTCCTCACCGGCGGTGCACTCGTATACTTCTTCTTCACGCCGATGGTGATGTGGTTCTTCCTTGCTATGCAGCAGACGGGCGGCAATGGCGAAGTGCAGATTTCACTTCTGCCGAAGGTTTCTGAGTATCTGAGCCTCATCATGACGCTCATTTTTGCCTTCGGTCTCGTTTTCCAGTTGCCCGTTGTCACTAGCCTTATGGCCCGCGTTGGGTTGGTTACGTCTGCGGGTCTGAAAGACAAGCGCAAATATGCGATTGTTATTGCCTTTGTGGTGGCTGCCGTTCTGACGCCACCCGATCCGGCGAGCCAGATCGGTCTTGCCTTGCCGACGATCCTTCTCTACGAGATTTCCATCATATTGGCCCGGATGATCGAGAAGAAGAGGGACGAGGCTAAGGATGAAGCCGAGGGTGATACCGAGGCAGATACTGGGGCTGAAGACAACGCTCCCACTTCCTGATCCGGACATATGTTAAACAGAGGCTGCATCATCGCAGCCTCTCTTTCTGTTAAATTTCATGAAACGGCTTTTCCCATGCTCGACATCAAATGGATTCGCGAAAACCCTGAAGCTCTCGACAATGCGCTTGCTAAGCGCGGGGCAGGGCCGTTGTCGTCCGAACTCATCGCGCTTGATGAACGGCGCCGCGAGCACGTCGGTAAGGTTCAGGCGGCGCAGGAGCGTCGCAATGCGGCTTCCAAGGAAATCGGCAAAGCAATGGCCGAAAAGGATGCAGCTACCGCTGACAAGCTCAAGGCTGAAGTGGGTGAGTTGAAGGCTTTCCTTGCTGATGCTGAGGGAGAAGAACGCCGTCTGGTCAAGGAATTGAATGACGCGCTTTCGAGCCTTCCAAATGTTCCCGCTGACGATGTACCGCTCGGCAAGGATGAGGCGGACAATGTTGAAATTCGCCGTGTTGGCAATCGGCGTAATTTCTCGTTCAAGCCCAAAGAGCATTATGAACTCGGCGAGGCGCTTGGTTACATGGACTTTGAGCGCGCCGCGAAGATCGCCGGTGCCCGTTTCACCGTTCTGAAGGGCCCGCTGGCACGACTTGAACGTGCGCTTGGCCAGTTTATGCTTGATCTGCACACCACCGAGCACGGTTATATGGAAACCATGCCGCCGCTGATGGTTCGTGACGAAGCCGTTTATGGTACAGGTCAGCTTCCGAAATTCTCTGAAGATCTGTTCCGCACGACTGATGGTCGTTGGCTTATTCCAACTGCCGAAGTGCCTTTGACCAATCTTGTTGCTGACGAAATTGTCGATCTGAAGTCCCTGCCGCAGCGTTATACCGCGCTCACGCCTTGCTTCCGTTCAGAAGCTGGTTCTGCTGGTCGCGATACGCGCGGCATGCTGCGCCAGCATCAGTTCCTCAAGGTCGAGATGGTAACGATATCTGATGCGGATAGCTCGACTGCCGAACATGAGCGCATGACGGCCTGTGCCGAAGAAGTGTTAACGCGTCTCGGTCTGCCGTTCCGCACTGTGGTTCTGTGTACTGGTGACATGGGCTTTGGCGCGCAGAAGACATACGACATCGAAGTATGGATGCCTGGCCAGAACTCTTATCGCGAAATCTCAAGCTGCTCGGTTTGTGGTGATTTCCAGGGTCGTCGTATGAATGCGCGCTATCGTCCGGAAGGCGAAAAATCTACGCGTTTTGTTCATACACTCAATGGTTCAGGCGTCGCTGTGGGGCGCGCTTTGATTGCTGTCATGGAAAATTATCAGCAGGAAGATGGTAGCATTCATATTCCTGAAGCATTGCAGCCATACATGGGCGGCCTCACGCGCATTGAGAAAGTCGCGTAAAGCATAACATTTAATGACCTGAATGAAGGAGTGACGACGTGCGAATTCTGCTAACGAACGATGACGGTATCCATGCTGAAGGCCTCGCAGTTCTGGAGCGCATCGCACGCCAAATCTCGGATGATGTTTGGGTTGTCGCCCCTGAAACAGATCAGAGTGGCCTTGCGCATTCACTGACGCTGTCCGAGCCGCTTCGTTTACGCCAGATCGATGCACGTCATTTTGCACTGCGCGGTACGCCGACCGATTGCGTAATCATGGGCGTCCGTCATGTTCTGCCGGGGGCACCTGACCTTGTCTTGTCTGGCGTTAATTCCGGTGCGAACATGGCCGATGATGTGACCTATTCGGGTACAGTTGCCGGCGCGATGGAAGGTACACTTCTCGGCGTCAAGGCAATCGCTTTGTCGCAGGAATATGAGTATGAAGGCGACCGCCGCATTGTTCCATGGGAGACTGTTGAAGCACATGCGCCTGAGCTGATCAGGAAACTGATCGAAGCCGGTTGGCCCGAAGGCATTCTGCTTAACCTGAACTTCCCGAACTGCGCTCCAGATGAAGTCGAGGGCACACGCGTAACGGCACAAGGCAAACTCAGCCATGATGCACGTCTCGATGAGCGTCGTGATGGTCGCGGTTTCCCATATTTCTGGCTACAGTTTGGCCGCACGAAAGCAGAAGTTGCAAGCGATAGCGATATCGCTGCCATCCGCGCCGATTATATCTCTGTAACGCCGCTGCATCTTGATCTGACCGCACACAAGGTGCGGGCTGAACTCAGCAAGGCACTTGGGGTTGAAGCATGAATCAGGCTGTGTCTGAACGCCAGCAGCTTTCGGACAGGGAAGGATTTGCATCCTTCGTTATGCGCATGCGAGCGCGGGGCATCAATGATGCCCGGCTCTTTGCGGCAATCGAATCGACGCCACGTCAAAGCTTCATGGGTTCGTCGTGGGCGCATCTTGCGTTCAGCCAGCGTACCGCGCCGCTCGATTGTGGTGAATATATCGAAGGCATCGACGATCAGGCGCGCGTGATTGCGGCACTTCAGTTGGAACCGGGTCATCGCGTATTGGAAATTGGCACAGGCTCTGGCTTTACAGCTGCAGTCATGTCGATGCTTTCAGGCCGTGTAACAACGGTAGATCGTTATCGCAAATTATGCGACCGCGCCTTGCAGCAGTTTGTGACGCTAAAGCGTGAAAACATCATGGTAAAACACGCCGACGGCCGCCATGGTATGCCGGGTGGACCGTTTGATCGCATCGTGATCTGGCTTGCTTGTGAAGACATTCCACGTCATTTCGTGGAGCTTCTGGCAACTCATGGTGTGCTTATCGCACCAATCGGCTCGGGCGATGGGCAGCAAATGGTGACGCGTATCGCAAAAGTTGGTAGCCGTTTCGAGCAGGAAAATATCATGGCTGTCCGCTATCAGCCATTTATCGAAGGCATGTCTTCGGTTCTGTGAAGAACTAGCTGCTTCCTCGTATCTGAATGTACAACCGCCGTTGCATAACCCGATGCAGCGGCGGTTTTGCTTTCGTTCGAGAGAACAGAGCAGTTCAACCGGTTTGGTTCCACCAGAAACAGCTTTTGTTCGCTTATGGTATTTAATTGGTGAATAATTTTTCGAATAAATCTCGATTCTTAACCAGCGAGTAACATTAACGCGTTTTAATGAGTCCAAGTGAGTTCTAGAGTATGGGCGAGTTGAACATGCGTTTTCCAATATTGCAGCATACGTCCGAACGTCTCCTGCGGAATGCAGCGATCGTTCTGGTTGCCGGTTTTGGTGCAGGGTGCAGCGCCGATACAATGCGCTTCACGGATGGTCTTTACACCGGTTCCACGTCTAATCAGCGTGTTGTACAACAGCAGCCTGCCGGCGATGTTTATGCATCTGCGCCGGTGGCAGCCGCTCAGCCGGTTTCGAGCGGGTCGGTTCAGCGCAATAGTCTGCCGCCAGTGTCTTCTGCGCCTGTCGCAGCCGCTGCAACGCACGCACAGAATCAAGTTAATCAGGCTCAAGACATGGTCGCCAATCGTGTGAATGGCGCCGTGAACAATGCTGGAACTCAGGTGGCAAGTGCTGCCGGTGCAGCAAACAATGCAGCCGCTAATGCGAAGTCCAATGTTCTCGGGCAGTTGCCGGCTACAGCAAACGGCGTTCCGTTGCCCGCTGCAAATCATGCCGCTGCACCGCAAGGGCAAGCTCCTGTTGGAGCTCCGCAAGCGGCCTCAGCAGGTGGCGCCTACACAGTCAAGTCGGGTGATTCGCTTTTCTCAATCGCACAGAAGCACAGCGTCCCGGTGGAACAGCTCAAGCAGGCTAACGGACTTACCAATGGGGCAATCCGCGTCGGTCAGGCTTTGGTCATACCGTCAGCAGCAGGCGGCACAACGCAGGTTGCAGCTCCAGTAAAGCCAGCCGCAGCGGCTCCTGTGCAAACGGCTTCGATTGCGCCTGATGCAGCATCGAACGTGAAGCCTTATACGCCACCTCAGGCGAGTAACAAGGTGATCGAAGATGCCGAAAAAGATCAGTCGGCGGCTCCATCTTCGACCGGCATTTCGCAGATGCGCTGGCCAGTTCGTGGCCGTGTGCTTGCAAGCTTCGGCCAGCGTGATGGAACTTCCGTCAATGACGGTATCGACATCATGGTTCCGGAAGGAACCGCTGTTAAGGCCGCAGAAAATGGCGTTGTCATCTATGCAGGCGATGGCTTGAAGGAATTCGGTCAGACCGTTCTTATCCGTCACGACAATGGACTGGTTACAGTCTACGGACATAACAGCCAGATTCTCGTGCAGCGCGGCCAGAAGGTTCGCCGTGGCGAGGACATTGCAAAGTCCGGTATGAGCGGTAACGCAAAATCACCTAAGCTGCACTTTGAAGTGCGTAAGAACTCTTCTCCGGTCAATCCTTCCAAGTATCTGGAATCTTGATCGAAAACAGTTCTATGGAATCAGAAAGGCGGGTCTTGGACCCGCCTTTTTCTTTACATCGCTTTGCCCATACGGCCAGCAAGATCCTGAATATATTGCCATGCTACGCGGCCCGAACGATTGCCGCGTGTGGTCGACCAGGTCAGCGCTTCTGCGTGCATTGTCTTTGGATCATAGTCCAGCTTGTAATGTGCTGCATAACCATCGACCATTGCGAGATAGTCTTCCTGATTGCATTTATGGAAGCCGAGCCATAGGCCGAAGCGATCGGACAAAGACACTTTTTCCTCAATCGCTTCAGACGGATTGACTGCGGTCGAACGCTCATTGTCGATCATATCACGCGGCATAAGATGGCGGCGATTGGACGTCGCATAGAAAATCACATTGTCGGGGCGGCCTTCAACGCCACCTTCGAGTGCTGCCTTCAGCGATTTGTAGGACGTGTCATCGTGATCAAAAGAAAGATCGTCGCAAAACAGGATGAAGCGATACGCTGTTTCCTTGATGATGTTCATCAAAGCAGGGAGGCTGTCGATGTCCTCGCGATGAATTTCAACGAGTTTGAGCGGCAGCTTGTCGGTCTGTTCTGCATTGACGCTGGCTTGCGCTGCTTTGACGAGCGATGATTTGCCCATGCCGCGCGCGCCCCAAAGCAGGACATTGTTTGCAGGATAGCCTTTTGCGAAGCGGCGGGTATTGTCGACCAGCTGGTCACGCACCAGATCAACGCCCCGAATGAGCCCGATATCGACGCGATTAACGCGGCTGACCGGGTCAAGCGTTAGTCGTTCGGGCGCCCAGACGAAGCAATCGGCTGCTTCCAGGTCGGGTATAGTTGGTTGTGGCGGTGCGATACGCTCCAATGCAGCGATCAGGCGATCCAGTTTCTGGCTGAGTATATTTTCGGTCGTCATTCCAAGCCCTCAAATAGTGAGGATCAGGGCTTAACATGCCACAGCAGACGGGAAAAGTGTGCGACCTTGGCGCAGGGAGAGCCTTCGCCGGTTGCAATTGACGCGCTAACCATTGTAATGCCGTAAAGAATTTGTCTTCGAGACTTCAGAGGAGTTCCTAATGTTCGTAACACCGGCTTTTGCACAAGCCTCCGGCGGCGGCGCCGGGCCAGACATGCTCATGAGCATTCTGCCTTTCGTCCTGATCTTCGTAATCATGTACTTCCTCATCATCCGCCCACAGCGGACCCAGATGAAGAAGCGTCAGGAAATGCTGTCAGCAGTTCGTCGCGGCGATACGGTTGTGACCGGTGGCGGCATTGTAGGTAAGGTCCAGAAGGTCCACGACGACGGCGAACTCGACGTCGAAATTGCTGAAGGCGTCCGCATCCGCGTTCTGCGCAGTGCTCTTTCGGAAGTGCGCGTCAAGGGCGAACCTGTCGCCGACAACAAGAACAAGTAAATTTTATCAGACTGAGCGAGCCCCGGTAAAGTTTTCATAACCGGGGCTCGCTCATTAAAGCATTTCCAGTAAAGCGCGAAGCTGTTTCGCGTGGGACAATGCTCAAGAACAAAAAAGTTGGAGCGGTTCTAACAATTCAATCTTAACCGGAACCGCTTTATCGTGCGTGGGCGACACTTTGAGTGTCGTGCATTCACCCAAGCTGGAGAGCAGTTTGCACTAAGTGCGCTCCGGCACGCTCTATCCAAGCCGAAACGGAATTGCTGCTAGATGCTTTATTTTTCACGTTGGAAATCGGCTCTGATTTGGTTGGCAATTATTGCCAGCTTTATCATTGCATCGCCTAATTTTTTCTCGCGTGAAACACTGGCAAATCTGCCCGGATTTTTGCCGACAAAGCAGGTCGCGCTTGGACTTGATCTCTCCGGTGGTTCCCGCCTTGTCCTTCAGGTGCAGAACGCAGGCAGAGGTGATATCGATCGCACCAAAGAAGTCATGCGCCAACGTCTTGAAGAGCTCGGCTATGGTAATCCCATTGTCGAAGAAGAGGGACGAAATCGCATTCGCGTTGAAGTTCCGGGCCTTTATGACGCTCAGCTTCTAAAAGATATTCTCAGCATTCGCGGCAATCTTTCCTTCCGCGCGGTCGATGACAGCGTGTCGCCCGACGATGCTATCCGCGGAACGCCGCCTGCCGACAGCACGATTGTTTATTCCTATGATGACCCGCCGGTCGGTTATGTTGTGAAAAACGAGCCTGTGTTTACAGGTGCCGACGTTACGGATGCCAAAGCTACACTTTCTGAAGACGACAATGAGCCGATTATTACGCTGACGCTCGATGAGAAGGGGCGCAGCAGTCTTGCTGCAGCGACCGCTCAGGCTATCGGTAAGAGTTTTGCAATTGTTGTCGACAATCAGGTGGTTTCAGCGCCCGTTGTGAGCGAACCGCTCGATACAGATGAATTGCAGATTTCAGGAGCCTTCGATCTGCAGTCCGCCAATAATATGTCGGTGGTTCTGCGTTCCGGTGCACTGCCCCAGGCAGTTTCTGTTCTGGAAGAACGCACAATTGCTTCGGCACTCGGTGACGATTATGCAAGCGCTGCTGTTTCCGCAGCCCTGCTGGCCGCTCTTCTGGTCGGCCTTTTCATGGTACTGTCCTACGGTATCCTCGGCGTCATCGCTATGGTGGCGCTCGTCGTCAACATGATCATCCTGATCGCGATCATATCGCTGATCGGCGCATCTATTACGCTTGCAAGTGTTGCCGGTCTGGTGCTGATCATTGGCATGGCTGTCGATGCCAATATTCTGATTTACGAACGCGTTCGGGAAGATCGCCGCAAAGGTTATTCCGTTGTTCAGGCAATGGAATCCGGCTTCTATCGCGCACTTTCGACCATCGTTGATGCCAATCTCACGACAATGATCGCAGCCTTGGTGCTGTTCCTGCTTGGCTCAGGCCCGGTTCATGGTTTTGCACTGACCGTCACAATCGGCATTGGTACGACGCTTTTCACAACTCTGACCTTCACACGTTTGCTGATCGCCCAATGGGTGCGCACGGCGAAGCCAAAGGAAATCCCCAAGCGTCGTCTGAAGCTGGTTCCGACAGTTACGCATATTCCGTTCATGCGCCTTCAGTTCGTGACGCTCGGTATATCGGTTCTGGCGAGTGCGATCGTTGTGGCGCTTTTCGTCAATATTGGCTTCAATTACGGTATCGATTTCCGTGGCGGTTCGATGGTTGAATTGCAGGCACGCAGTGGTGATGCCAATCTGCCGGATATTGAAGAACGCATGAGCGAGCTCAATATCGAGAGCGCCCGTGTTTTGCCTGCCAAGTCGCCACGCTCAGCGCTTGTGATCATTGGCAGTCAGGAAGTGGGCGACGATGCAGAGCAGACGGTTGCCGTCAAACTGCGTGGTGAGTTTGAACAGGATTATTCGTTCCAGCGCGTCGAGGTTGTCGGCCCGACAGTCTCTGAGCAGCTGTCCCAGGCAGGGCTTCTGGCGTTGTTTCTTTCACTGGCAGGTATCTTCATCTATGTCTGGATAAGATTCCGCTGGCAGCTCGCACTTGGCGCTGTTTTATCAACTCTGCACGACGTTATCATTCTGGCCGGGGTGTTCATTGTCTTCCGAATGGAATTCAACCTCTGGAGTGTTGCCGCTGTTCTGACGATCATCGGCTACTCGCTCAACGATACCATCGTCATCTATGACCGTGTGCGTGAAAATCTGCGTCGTTATAGCAGCGCGCCACTGCCGGCGATTATCGATGCCTCCATCAACCAGACATTGTCGCGTACATTGCCAACCGCCTTTGTGACGTTTATTGCGCATATTCCGCTCTATATGTTTGGTGGAGCGGATATTCGCATGTTCGCACTGGCACTGAGCGTCGGCATTATCGTGGCGACTTATTCATCGATCTTTATTGCAGCACCTCTGCTTGTGCAGTTTGGCCTTAAGCCTCGTGCAGCCGATGGAGATGAAGCGATGGGCGACGATCTCGCACAATCGCTCAATCTGGACAGTTAGAAATGGCAAAAGGCATAGAAATTCGCGAAGCCCATTTTCCGGGCCGTGCACCCATTGATGCATATGGTAATGGCGGTTTTCGCTTTGCCGATATGTCGCATAAGGGATCTATTCTTTGTTTGCCCTCCGGTATTCATGGCTGGGACCCACAGACGCCGCCAGTCATATCGCCCCACGATCTGGGCGCGATTATCGAGCAGGCAAGCGATATTGAGATTCTGCTGGTTGGTACGGGTATGGATTTACGCCGTATTCCGGAAGAAGTGCGCGCTATCCTTCGCGAATATCGTATTTCATCTGATCCGATGAGCACGGGTGCTGCAGTCCGCACTTATAATGTTCTGCTCGCTGAAGATCGTGCAGTTGCCGCTGCTCTGATTGCTGTAGACTGAATTTCATGAACCAGAATGAGGCACATTGCCTGGCTCTTCTGAGGGAAGCCGACCGGGATCGCTATCTTTCGGTGCTCTATGCGCCGGAGGACAAGCGCGGTGCGCTCGCAGCTCTCTATGCATTTAACGCGGAAATCGCCCGTATTCGGGATCTCGTTCATGAACCGTTGCCCGGTGAAGTTCGCCTGCAATGGTGGCGCGATCTCATTGACGGTGAGGCAAGGGGAAGTGCAGATGCGCATCCGGTTGCCGCAGCTCTGATTGAGACAATCACGAAATATGATCTGCCGCGTTCTGCTTTCGACAATTATTGCGAAGCGCGAATTTTCGATCTCTATGACGATCCGATGCCAAGCCGGAATGATCTTGAAGGCTACTGTGGTGAAACCGCTTCCGCCCTCATTCAACTGGCAGGTTTCATTCTCGACCGCGATGCAGCTCAGTCTCATACTGAGACCGCGGGACACGCTGGCGTGGCCCAAGCGGTGACTGGTCTTTTGCGTCTGATACCGATTCATCGCCGTCGCGGGCAGCTCTATGTGCCTGCTGATATGTTGCAGGCAGTCGGTGTTACGCGTGAAGCTTTTCTCGGAAATGATGACAAATCGGCCCATGAGCGTGTGATCAGTGTGATGACGGCTCTTGCACGTGAGCATCTGGCAATTTTTGAGAAAGCCAGAAAAGAACTGCCCAAAAGCCTCGCTCCGGCATTCTTACCGTTGGCGCTTGTTCCAGCCTATCTCACGGCGATAGAACGACTGGGTGATAAAGCTGCGGATCAGGTCGCAGACCTTTCAGCTCTGCGCAAACAATGGCTGATGTTCAGAGCTGGATTCTAAAAGATAAGGCGGCTTTCTTTTTTAAGAAAACCGCCTTAAGTCTTTGATTTATAATTTCTTTCAAAACTATGCGTTATTACTCAACCACTCTTGGAAATCAGCGAGTGCGCGAGCAGACAATGCCCGTTTTTTAGCAATAGTCTTTTCTTTGCCGCGCAGGCGCTTGCCTTCTGGCTTTGGAACGTCAATTGGCGGAAATAACCCGAAATTCACATTCATTGGCTGGAATGACCGCTTGCCCGGTTCATCGTCAGCAACGATGTGACCGCCAGTGATGTGGCCCAGAAGCGCACCAAAAGCTGAGGTCACTGGAGGCGCAACAGGAGTTTTGCCGAGCTTTTCAGCGGCAGTGAATCGGCCTGCAAGCAAACCAATGGCCGATGATTCGACGTAGCCTTCGCAACCCGTGATCTGACCAGCGAAGCGCAGGGACTGGCGCGACTTCAAGCGCAGCACGTTATCCAGAAGTACCGGCGAATTGAGGTAAGTATTGCGATGCAGTCCGCCGAGACGTGCAAATTCTGCATTCTCAAGACCGGGAATCATTTTGAAGATGCCGGTTTGCGAGCCGTATTTCAGCTTCGTCTGGAAGCCGACCATATTGTAGAGTGTGCCAAGCGCATTGTCCTGACGCAATTGCACGACCGCATAGGCCTTCACCGTTGGGTTGTGCTCATTGGTGAGGCCCATTGGCTTCATCGGTCCATGGCGCAAGGTCTCAGCTCCGCGTTCCGCCATGACTTCAATAGGCAGGCAGCCGTCGAAATAGGGCGTACCTTCCCATTCCTTGAACTCGGTCGTATCGCCCTCGATCAGTGCTGCAACAAAAGCCTCATACTGCTCCTTATCCATGGGGCAGTTGATGTAATCCTTGCCGGTGCCGCCCGGACCGACCTTGTCGTAGCGTGACTGGAACCAGCAGACGTCCATATTGATCGAATCAAAATGCACAATCGGTGCAATTGCATCAAAAAATGCCAGCGCGTCGGCGCCGGTCTGTGCCTGAATGGCTTCAGCCAGAGAGGGCGCTGTCAGTGGGCCGGTCGCGACAATTGCTGTGCCCCATTCTTCCGGTGGCAGGCCAATGATTTCTTCGCGCTCAATAGTGATGAGCGGGTGCGCTTCAAGTTTCGCGGTTACTGCCTGCGAAAAGCCTTCGCGATCTACTGCCAAAGCGCCGCCTGCCGGAACCTGATTTGCATCGGCACATGCCATGATCAGCGAGCCTGCAAGGCGCATCTCGGCATGGAGCACACCGACTGCATTGGTCTCTGCATCGTCGGAGCGGAAAGAATTCGAGCATACCAGCTCAGCAAGCTGCTCTGTCTTGTGTGCGTCCGTTCCGCGAACCGGACGCATTTCATGCAGAACAACTGGAACGCCAGCCTGCGCGATTTGCCACGCGGCTTCAGAGCCGGCAAGGCCGCCACCTACAACATGAACGGGGGAGATATTGGTATCGTTTGACATGGCACCCCAATACCGTTTTTGCATGATGCCTTCAATGGGAGAAAGCATGGACGGATTGGGAAAGAGAAGGCCAGAACGGTTCTGGTTCAAACGGTATCGTTAAAACCACTCTATCGCTCGGCTTTGACCCGTTATCCAACACAAAACGGCTGTGCGCTTTTGTGTGAAGTATCCTGAAAAGACAAATGGCATCCGACGCGGGAGGAGGTGCGACGGATGCCATTATTGTCAGACCGGAATTGGGAGGAGGAGAGACCGGTCTTGGTATCGCAAAGCATGGGAGGAGGAGTGCTTTGCGACGAACCGAGCCTGATGGGAGGAGGATTCAGGCTCAGGAAACTGAAATCTGATTAGCGTGCCTTGGACTGACGCGCTACATAAGGAATGTCTGCGCGGGAAATGCCAAGGTCGTTCAGTTCGCGAGTCGAGAGCTGGTTCAGCTCATTGACAGTATCGCGATAACGGCGCCAGTTGTTGTAAGAGCGGAAAAGGTTCATGGTGTTATTCCTTCATCGTTGAGGAATTGGTGTTCAATTCATCTTGTTTGCTGCCCAGTATATAACTCATTGTTTTCGCTACTTGCAGACCCGAGTTTGCATAGCTGCCTTGCGGGTTCTGCACGACGCGCTAAATCGATTAGACTGGTCAGGCACACAATTGCCTCAAACTGATTTGCGCTAACTATTTGCCGGCTGGCGAGTTTCCTATATGTTCTCAGTCACTTGTATTAGGCTTTGCATCAACAGATAGATTCTTCGGGAGTTGTTTTGTCGTTTTCAGTTTCTGTAGAGCGCCTGATTGAGCGCTGGCAGCATGACGGACTTATCGATGCCGAAACGGCGTCGCGCCTGAATGTTGATCTCGAAAAACGTGGTCCCCGCTTCAGCCTTGGCTCGGTCCTGGCGACACTTGGCGGATTGTTGCTGGGAGCTGCGGTCATCATGCTGATCGCCGCCAACTGGCAGGACATGCCGCGCATTATGCGTATCGGGCTGATCTTTGTATTGATCTGGGCCTGCTATCTGGGTGGCGCATGGCGACAATCACGCGGCGACAGGATATTGCCGCCAGCGCTTTACATAATCGCTGCATCGTCCTTTGGTGCTGGCATAGCACTGGTCGGTCAGATGTATCATCTGTCGGGCGATGTGCATTCGGCAGCACTCGTCTGGGCAGGTGGTGTTCTGGCATCCGCTTTCCTGTTGCGATCGCCGGTGCTGACAGCTTTTGGTGCGGGCGTGGCGTGCTTCTATCTGTCTACATACGCTTTCAACAATAACTATGGTGATTTCAGCTATCGCTGGATAGGACCACTGCTTGTTCTTGTAGGCGCTGGCGCTGCACGTTTTACGCGCTCCCGGCACGCCGCGCATCTATGGTGCCTGTTTGTTTTAGGCTGGGCTGCTCTTCTTTATTCTGAGCATGAAAGCCGTGAGATTCTCGGCATGATGTTGATCGTCGGCATTGCCTTGATGCTGGCGGACGCTTTTGCGCACGAAGCTTTGCAGAAACTGACGCGATTTGCGCACCCTTTGGCTTCCTATGGATTGTTGCTTGCATTGATGGCCCTTGGCATTCTGCAAATTGACCGAATGGTCTCGTCCATCTTCGATCAGGACATCGCACATGATGTCATTTATGGCATTCTGATATTGGCACTTTCCATCGGTGCGCTCGCATTGTGTGGACGAGATAATGGCAGCTTGCGTTCGATTGCCTATGCGGCCTTCTCCTTTGAAGTGCTTTATCTTGCCTTCTCGACCGTTGGATCGATGATCGGCACTTCCGGCTTCTTCCTCACTGCGGGCGTTCTGGTGCTGCTGCTTGCTGCCTTTGTGCGTCGTATGGAGAACAGGTTTGGGCGAAAGCGCGGGCTGGAGGTGCAGTCATGAGCATCTTTAAAAATAAATGGCTCTATGCCGGCGCAGTTGCGGCGGCGTTGCTTCAAACAGGCGTTCTTTATGCGAGCATTGAAAAGCGTGCGTCGGTATTGCGTTCCGGGCATGAGATTGTGTTGCAGGCGCGACCGGTTGACCCCCGCGATCTGATGCGTGGCGATTATGTGATCCTTGGCTACGAGATCACATCGGTTGACCGAAAGATTATTCAGGGAACACCTGCCGATGGCGCTCGCGATGTCTATGTGGCACTGAAGCCTGATGCTGGCGGCATCTGGAAAATCTCGCGGGCATCATTCATACCGCTCACGGATTTGGCTTCTGATGAAGTCCAGATTCTGGGGCAATCAACCTATGGTATTTCGGATTATCCCGATGCGGTAATCAGTCTGAACTATGGCATAGAGCGCTATTACGTACCTGAAGGTGAGGGCCGTGCAATCGAAGACAGCCAGCGTGATTTGCAAATCACCGCTGTGGTCGTTGTCGATGATGCGGGCACTGCTGTCATGAAAGCCTTACGCGATAACGGCAAGCAACTTTATCAGGAGCCGCTCTATTAAAGCGCATCTCTAAAGGCGTGCAAAGGCTGTGGGACAAGGTGCGCGCAACAACGGAATATTGGAGCGCGATCTGATTTAATTGGATTGAAAAGTGCTCTAATGTCGTTCCGATTGAAAAGGGGCTTGGCTAAGGCGACAAGATCGCTATATAGGGGCGGACAGAACGAAAGCGCTTCGGCTTGAAAGAGCTGGCAAATCAATGCCGGTAAAACGGCTTTTTTCCTTTGAACCGGGAAAATTGAATGATATAGAGACGCGCGCTTTCGAGAGGCGGTTCAATAACTGAGGCGAATTTAGTGCATTCGGTGGAATGTACTTCGGTTCAGAGGCGGATATGGCGAAATTGGTAGACGCACCAGATTTAGGTTCTGGCGGGAGACCGTGGGGGTTCGAGTCCCTCTATCCGCACCAACTGCTATGAGGCAAAAGAATTTCTCTCCCGCGACAAGGCAATATACGCCAGTAACGGCGGGACAATGACAAGAAGTGAAGGTTTGAACATGCAGGTTACCGAAACGCTCAATGAAGGGCTGAAGCGCGAGATTAAAGTCGTGGTTCCGGCCGGAGATCTCGAAGCCAAGCTCTCTGAGCGGCTCGAAACTGCGCGTGGTCGCGCCAAGATCAACGGCTTCCGTCCAGGCAAAGTGCCAACAGCACATCTGCGCAAGACCTATGGCAAGTCCTTCATGGCTGAGATCGTGAACGAAATCCTCAACGATTCGTCGCGTTCGATCCTTGCTGACCGCAACGAAAAGTCGGCAACGCAGCCTGTAGTTTCGATGCCGGAAGACGAAAAAGAAGCCGAACAGATTCTTGACGGCAAGGCCGATTTCGTTTTCTCGCTGACTTACGAAGTTCTGCCAGCAATCGAAGTCAAGGATTTCTCCAAGATCGCTGTTACCCGTGAAGTCGTCGACATCGCTGATGAAGAAGTAGACGAACAGGTTAAGCGCATCGCTTCTTCGACTCGCACTTTTGAGACCAAAAAGGGCAAAGCCGAAAACGAAGATCGCGTAACGATCGACTATCTCGGCAAGCTTGATGGCGAGCCATTTGAAGGCGGCGCAGACACTGATGCGCAGCTCATTCTCGGTTCGGGCCAGTTCATTCCTGGCTTTGAAGAGCAGCTCGTTGGCGTTAAGGCTGGCGATGAGAAGGTCATCAACGTAACCTTCCCAGCTGAGTATGGCGCAGCCCATCTCGCAGGTAAGGAAGCTACCTTCGACATCACCGTCAAGGAAGTTGCCAAGCCAAACGAACTCGTTCTCGACGATGAAACTGCAAAGAAGCTCGGCATCGAATCGCTTGAGCGTCTGCGTCAGGTTGTTCGTGAGCAGATCGAAAGCCAGTACGGCCAGATCACTCGCCAGAAGGTTAAGCGTCAGATTCTCGATGCTCTCGATGGCGATTACCAGTTCGAAACTCCAGAGAAGCTTGTTGATGCAGAGTTCAACAACATCTGGCAGCAGATCAATTTTGACCTGCAAGAGGCTGGCCGCACGTTCGAAGATGAAGAAACCACTGAAGAAGCTGCTCGCGAAGAATACCGCAAGCTTGCTGAACGCCGCGTTCGTCTCGGTCTGGTTCTCTCCGAAATCGGTGAAAAGGCTGGCGTAGAAGTTTCTGAAGAAGAACTGCAGCGCGCTGTTTATGATCAGGTACGTCGCTACCCAGGTCAGGAAAAGGAAATCTACGAATTCCTGCGCAAGACGCCGGATGCAGTTGCTAACCTTCGTGCGCCTATCTTTGAAGAGAAGGTCGTTGACCATCTGCTCGCAAACATCAACGTGACCGACAAGAAGGTTTCGAAGGAAGAGCTGACTGCAGACGACGAAGATGCAACTTCGGAAGCAAAGCCAGCCAAGAAGGCTGCTGCGAAGAAGAAAGCTGCTCCTAAGAAGAAGGCAGAAGAAAAGTCTGAAGAGGCTTAATTCTTCTCTCCTGAAATTTATTGAAAAGGCCGCGCACAGCGCGGCCTTTTTATTTGTTCAAAGTGAATTTGGTCAGCCATTAAAAGGAGCTATGACATGAATGATCTGCCATATCTCCAATTAGCGGTGACGATGCTGGACGAGCCTCATGAACCTGTCTGGCCACGAGATACTATGATAGGGCGATTTTCTGAGGAAACGGCACGGCGCGCACATGCATTGCTGGTTACTTCCTATGCCAATGGTGGTGGCTCTGTCGAAGATTTTGACAGCTGGTATCGTGGACTGATCGCCGATAGCGAGTATGATCCGGACCTGACCATACCGGTTCTGGATCTGTCCGGTCGGATCGTGGCTTTTGCGCAATGCTGGAACAGCGGCTTTGTCAAGGATCTGGTTGTTGATCCGGACAGGCGACGAGAAGGACTGGGAGAGGCGCTTCTGCTTCACATCCTCAGGCTTTTCTTCTATCGCGGACAGCATACAGTCAGTTTGAAAGTTGAGTTGAACAATCCCTCTGGTGCCGAAAGGCTTTACCGGCGAATTGGGTTTGAAAACGTTCTTTCGGCCAAAGCGGCCACGAATCCCTGAGCAAATTGCCGTGAAAGGCAGAGAAGGCTTGCCAGTCTGCGCCGTTTGTTTTAGCCAAAGTCAGACAAAATTTTTGCTGCGCATTGCGTCGCACAGGAAAAGATAGACGAGTTACTATGACCCTTATCGATACGCGTACGCCTGAACCAAAACGCTTCATCTCTGGCGCCACCGGCGACTGGGAAGTCGTCATTGGCATGGAAGTCCACGCTCAGGTCACGTCCGAGTCGAAGCTGTTCTCCGGCGCTTCCACGTCGTTTGGTGCAGAACCGAATGCCAATGTGTCTCTGGTGGATGCCGCGATGCCGGGTATGCTGCCGGTCATCAATGTGGAATGCGTTAAACAGGCTGTACGTACTGGTATTGGCCTTAATGCACAGATCAATCTGAAATCGGTTTTTGACCGCAAAAACTATTTCTATCCAGATCTGCCGCAGGGCTATCAGATTTCGCAGTTCAAGCAGCCGATTGTTGGCGAAGGCAAGATCATGATTTCGGTCGGCCCTGACAATAAGGGCCAGTTCGAAGATGTCGAGATTGGTATTGAACGTCTGCATCTTGAACAGGATGCCGGCAAGTCGATCCACGATCAGCATCCAACCATGTCTTATGTCGATCTGAACCGTTCTGGCGTGGCACTGATGGAAATCGTGTCCAAGCCGGATTTGCGTTCGTCTGACGAAGCGCGCGCTTACCTGACCAAGTTACGCACGATTGTTCGCTACCTTGGCACTTGTGACGGCAACATGGACGAAGGCTCGATGCGTGCTGACGTGAACGTTTCCGTGCGTCGTCCGGGTGGTGAATTCGGTACGCGTTGCGAAATCAAGAACGTAAATTCCATTCGCTTTGTTGGTCAGTCGATCGAGTATGAAGCGCGCCGCCAGATTGCAATTCTGGAAGATGGTGGCTCGATTGATCAGGAAACCCGTCTGTTTGATCCAGTCAAAGGCGAGACGCGCTCGATGCGTTCGAAGGAAGAAGCGCACGATTATCGCTATTTCCCGGATCCTGATCTTCTGCCGCTTGAGTTCGATCAGGCTTTTGTTGACGCGCTGGCTGCTGAATTGCCTGAACTGCCAGACGTCAAAAAAGACCGTCTTGTCGAAAAGCTTGGCATTTCTGTTTATGATGCGTCAATTCTGGTCTCGGAAAAGGCAATTGCCGACTATTATGAAGCGGTTTGTGATGGCCGTGACGGCAAGGCCGCCGCAAACTGGGTCATCAATGATCTCCTTGGCGCGCTGAACAAGGCCAGCAAGGATATCGAAGAATCGCCTGTTTCTCCGGCCCAGCTTGGCGCTATCATCGATCTGATTAAAGACGGAACCATTTCCGGCAAGATCGCCAAGGAGCTGTTCGAGATTGTCTGGAATGAAGGTGGTGATCCAAAGCAGCTCGTTGAAGATCGTGGCATGAAGCAGGTTACTGACACTGGTGCCATCGAAAAGGCCGTTGACGATATCATCGCTGCCAACCCGGACAAGGTTGAGCAGGCCAAGGCCAAGCCAACCATGGCTGGCTGGTTCGTTGGTCAGGTCATGAAGGCAACGGGTGGCAAAGCCAACCCGCAGGCCGTGAACGATCTGGTCAAATCCAAGCTTGGGATTGAAGAATAATGTGGGTTCGCAGCGCCAGTGAAGCCGATCTGAAGGCCGTGCATGAACTGCTGGTTTCGACCTGGCATGCAACCTTTGACGATATTATTGGCCGGGAGATGGTGAATACCGTCACCGGTCAATGGCACTCGGTTGCAGCTTTGAAAGCCAATCTGAAGAAGCCTTATTCGGAATTCATTGTCGCGGATAATGGTGCAGGTGGTATTGATGGAATGGCTTTCGCAAGCCAGACCGGCGACGGTAAAGCCTCGCTTCACCAGCTTTATGTTCGTCCTGATGCGCAGGTGCAGGGCATTGGCACTATGCTCCTTGCGGAAGTCGAAATGGCTTTTCCGGGCGTGAACACGATGCGGCTTGAAGTGATCGAGCGGAATGCAAAGTCTGTTCGCTTTTATGAACGCAAAGGCTACGCGCAGGTTGGTCGCAGTGAAGATTGGGGTGATCCCAATTGCAAGGAACCTGTATTGATTATGGAAAAGTCTCTCGAAGGCTGGTCTATGTAAACATTCTTGCCGCTGCATCATACTCTTGTGACAGCGGCAACTTGCCCCTTGCCTTGGGCCTTTGATAGGGCCATAAGCGTTGAAAACCCGGTAGTTCTTCTGCCTGTGGCAATAACGGATCTGGATAGGTCATGAAGAAATTTCTTACACAAGTCTTCACCTGGTGGAACGGCCAGACGCTCGGCACCCGCCTTCACACATGGCGTAAGGGCGAGCGCGTAGGCGAAGACGAGTTCGGCAATGTCTACTATCAGGGTGGCAAAGACTCTGAAGGTCGTACACGTCGTTGGGTCATTTTTAATGGCTATGCAGAAGCAAGTGCTATTCCTCCGGGCTGGCATGGCTGGATGCATCACCGCGTTGATACACCGCCAAGCAAAGAAGATTACAAGCCGCGCGACTGGCAGAAGCCACATTTGCAGAACCTCACCGGTTCGCCACTGGCGTATCGTCCAAAAGGTTCGATTGCTATTCCGGGCACTCAGCAAGCTGAACGGCCGCGCGTAACCGGCGAATATGATGCCTGGACACCTGGCAACTAGTTAACTGAATTACTATCCGGCATGACATTTCACGCCGGATTTTTCATCTCCGATCGCCATCCGGTGAAAGGTTTTGAGGATAGAGGCGCTGGCCAAGTGCTGTGGGTTCATTGTTGCTTGCAGCAGGGCAACGAATCGTCACATTTCATGCTTAGGAATTATTCCGGCTTTTTAATTCACCATTTTGATGCGGATATCCGTTTTGACGAAGCATTCTCCCTGCAAGGCTGGTAATGGAAAGAACTGGATCAGCAAGGCGGTACAAGTCGCTTTGATTGCGCTCTTTTCAAGCACAAGCGGCATTCACATTGCTCAGGCTGAACGGATATCGAACCCAGTAGCCGAATTCTCGGGACTGGATAAAATTACAGGTCGCATCACAAGTTTTGACGTTTACATCAACGAGACCGTACAATTCGGTGCGCTGCAGGTGACGCCGAAAGTATGCTATTCCCGCACGGAAAATGAAGCGCCACGTACGGATGGTTTTGTCGAAGTCGAAGAAATCACACTGGACCGCAAGATTCGTCGCATTTTTACGGGCTGGATGTTTGCCGATAGTCCAGGTCTCAATGCTGTCGAGCATCCGATTTATGACGTGTGGTTGAAGGACTGCAAGCAGAAGTCAGATGTTCCGCCGCCAGATCAGCGAAAATAATTCAGAGAAAAGTGCAGAGCCGTTCTGACGACGCGGCTTTAACCGCGACTGCGCGCCACGACATCAAAATGTAGCGTGGCCTTGAAGCGCTTGCTCAAGCAGCACTTCGTATTTTTTCCGCTTCACCTCGATTGCACCGAATCGCTCGAGATGTGCGGTGGTGAACTGCGTATCCAGCAGGACAAATCCTTTCCGGTTCAAATGCTCGACCAGATAGGCGAGGCAGACTTTCGAGGCATCGCGCTTGCGTGTAAACATGCTTTCGCCAAAGAATGCGCGACCAAGCGTGACGCCATAAAGCCCACCGACGAGTTGTCCGTCGTGCCATGCTTCGACGGTGTGGCAATGTCCGGCTTCAAACAGCTTGCCATATGCCTCGCGGATTGGACCATTGATCCATGTGCGGGCACGTTCGCCTGAACCGCTTGCGCAGCCGTCGACAACGCCCTCGAAATCACTATCGAGCCTGATCTCAAAAATAGCTTGTCGGATTGTTTTCTGGAGGCTTTTCGGGATGTGAAAGCCATTAAGCGGGATGATACCGCGCTTTTCAGGACGCACCCAGAAAATCTCCGGATCATCCGCTTCTTCGGCCATCGGGAAAACCCCGGTGGCATAGGCCCGCAGGAGCAGCTCCGGCTCGATCGAATAGTCGTCCGGGGAGGCTCCTGCGGTCACTTTACTTATGCACCTGGTGTTTCTGACTGCTTGGCCAGATATTTTTCCAGCCAATGAATGTCATAGTCGCCATTGGCGATGTCCTGATTGGAAATCAGGTCCTGGAACAGGGGCAGGGTCGTTTTGACGCCATCGACCACGAACTCATCAAGTGCACGACGCAGACGCATCATGCATTCAACGCGATTGCGACCGTGTACGATGAGCTTGCCGATAAGGCTGTCATAGTAAGGTGGGATGCGGTAGCCGGAATAGACGCCCGAATCCACGCGAATGCCGAGGCCGCCCGGAGTGTGGTAATGCGTGATAAGACCTGGCGATGGAGTAAAGTTACGCGGATCTTCAGCATTGATGCGGCATTCGATAGCGTGACCCGAAAAACGGACTTCGTCCTGCTTGACCGAAAGGCCGAGACCAGCCGCAACACGGATCTGCTCGTGAACAAGATCGATGCCGGTGATGGCTTCGGTAACCGGATGCTCCACCTGCAAACGGGTGTTCATTTCAATGAAATAGAACTCGCCGTTTTCATAAAGGAACTCGATCGTGCCCGCACCGCGATAGCCGAGATCAGCAACAGCGTTGGCGCAGATCATGCCGATTTTGTGGCGTGCTTCTGCGTTGAGCGCTGGCGAATTGGCTTCTTCCCAGACCTTCTGGTGACGGCGCTGCAAGGAGCAGTCACGTTCACCAAGATGGATTGCATTACCAGCACCGTCGCCCATGACCTGAACTTCGATGTGACGTGGCTTTTCGAGATACTTCTCGATATAGACTGCGTCGTCACCGAATGCTGCACCAGCCTCGGTACGAGCGGTCGAAAGCGCTATCGAGAGGTCTTCCTCGGTTTTCGCGACCTTCATACCGCGTCCACCACCGCCGGCAGACGCCTTGATGATGACGGGATAGCCGATTTCTTTGGCAACGCGCGCGGCTTCAACATCGTCGGTTACGCCGCCGTCCGAACCCGGAACGACCGGAATACCAAGGCGCTTTGCAGTGCGCTTGGCCTCGATCTTGTCGCCCATAATGCGGATATGCGATGAGGTTGGTCCGATAAAGGTAATGCCGTGTGCTTCAAGAATTTCAGCAAACTTGGCATTTTCCGAAAGGAAGCCGTAACCCGGATGGATCGCATCCGCGCCCGTGATTTCGCAAGCGGCAACGATTTGATGAATATTCAGATAGCTGTCGCGTGATGGAGGTGGTCCAATGCACACGCTTTCATCCGCAAGGCGAACATGCATCGCATCGGCATCTGCCGTTGAGTGAACAGCGACCGTCTTGATGCCCAGTTCTTTACAAGCCCTGAGCACACGAAGAGCGATTTCGCCACGATTGGCTATGAGTATCTTTTGAAACATTGCGCTTTGCTGCCCGTTCATTGAATAAGCCGAAGTTCTTCTGACCAGATGATCGTCTTATTCGATGATGACGAGCGGCTCGCCGAATTCGACGGGCTGTGCGTCTTCAATCAGAATAGCCTTGACCGTACCGGCGCGCGGGGCAGCGATCTGGTTCATGGTCTTCATAGCTTCGATGATGAGGAGCGTCTGGCCTTCCTTAACCTGCGTACCAACTTCAATGAAGTTGCGTGCGCCGGGGGCAGGGGCAAGATAAACAGTGCCGACCATAGGCGAAGGAACGGCGTTTTTGGCCAATTCTGCCTTGGTTGGTTCTGCGGCAACAGCAGCGACAGGTGCAGCAGCTACTGGTGCGGCCTGCATTACGGTGGCAGCAGCCTGAACCGTTACCTTGCGCGAAACGCGAATACGCAGATCGCCATGCTCGACTTCGATGTCGGTCAGGTCGGTTTCATTGAGGATGTCCGCGAGATCGCGGATAGTTTCCTTGTCGATGACGGAAGTTTTGCTGGACATATTAGGCCCCTTTTACGCTTTGCCCGTTGTTTTCTTCTTCTTTGGCAATTGCCGCGAGTGCGCGCAGGCCGAGCAGGTATCCTTCCGCGCCAAAGCCGCAGATGACGCCTTTGGCGACTGCGGAGACATAGGAGTGATGCCGGAAAGCTTCACGCGCATGAATGTTCGACAGATGCACTTCTACGACCGTAACCTTGGCCGAGCGGATTGCATCATGAATAGCAACCGAAGTGTGGCTGTAGGCAGCAGGATTAATCAGGACATAGGCATTCTTATCGCCTGCTTCCTGAATCCAGCTAACCAGATCACCTTCGTAATTGGTCTGACGAAAATCGACCGTAAGGCCCAGTTGTTCAGCCTCACGCTTGCAGCCCGCTTCGATGTCATCGAGCGTTGCCACACCGTATATGCCTGGCTCACGCTTCCCAAGAAGATTGAGATTGGGGCCATTCAGAACAAAAACTGTTTTCACTATATTCGTCCGTGATCGATAACGGGCCTGTTACGAAATTTCGATTACACTTCGCATTCCATATAGAGGGCTTGGACGCAAGCCGAAACCCTCTAATTCAATGCTAATGTTTCACTACAGCGTTTTTCCCGCTATTCTTTGTGGAATGGACGCAATATGTGGCAAAAATAGTAATTTAGAAGACGTGATTTATTGATCGTGTCTCGTGTGTTCTATGCAAGTACCCACGAGACACAGTCTTAATCAAATCAGCTTTTGCCAGCAGCACGAGCAGCGGCGATTCTTTCAATCAGGCCTTCCGCACCAATAGCGCCCGGAACAAGATCATTTCCAATGATATAGGATGGCGTACCGGTGATGTTGAGCTTGCTGGCAAGTTGATAAGTGCTCTGGAAAGAGCCCGTGATAGCAGGGTCTTTCATTTTCTCACGAAGCTTCGTTTCGTCTGCACCAAGCTTGACTGCGTCAGCAATGGCTGAATCTTCGGTGGCGCGCTCTTGTGCTCCGAGCAGCACTTCATGATATTGAGCATATTTTTCTGGCATCAATGCCCTGAATGCCTGCGCTACAATATGCGCGCGCATGGAATCCGGACCAAGGATCGGGAATTCTTTCATCACAAAGCGAACATTGGGGTCGTTCTTGAGGATTGCTTCCATATCTGGCAGCGCGCGCTTGCAGTAACCGCAATTATAATCGAAGAACTCGACAACAGTCACATCACCGTTCGGATTTCCAAAAACGGCATCGTGAGGCGAATTGTAAAGTTCGTCCTTGCTCGTAGCCAAAACGTCCTTGATCTGTGCCTGAGCAGTTTCGGCCTGCTTTTTTTCAAGTGCAGTCTGCACTTCGATCATGATCTCAGGGTTCTTCAACAAATAGTTGCGAACGATGTTTTCGACTGCTTGCTGCGACATGTCAGTTGAAGCAGGGGCTGCAACGGATGCTACCGGTGCTGACTGATGGGATGTTCCCGCAAAAAGACCTGCGGCGAGCGCCGCTGCGCCAACAACGGCACCTGCAATCGAGCCCAAAATTATTTTCTTCATACCAATCACTTTCATACGTTCTTAAAACTAGCTTGGGATATCGCCAAGGCGGTATCCGTGCATATCACTTGTTAGCTTTGGCGTTGATGATGTCCTGTGCACGCATCCAGTCTGGTGTTCCGGACTTCATCTGTTTCTGTGCGCGGATCGCAAAGATCTGAGCCTGCTGTAGTTTGCCGGAATAATAGTTCATATCCGCTGTGGCAAGGTCTGCACGCGCCATATCTCCAGACTGGCCATATGCTTGCGCCAGATAGCCATATCCGCCTGGAAACTCAGGGTCTGCCGCAATACCTGCTTTAAGCTCCCTGATTGCGGTAGGCATATTAGCTTTTGTTCCGGTAAGCATCGAAGCACGACCATAGCTCATACGAAGGAGCGGGGATTTGCGCGTGTCGAGTGAAACGGCGCGCTGGAAAGCCTTGGCTGCGGCTTGAGGATTGTTTGCTTTGATAAGAACTTCGCCCATCATTTCCTGGAAGTATGGGTTCTTTGGCTGTTCTTTGATGAGTGCATCGAACTTGGGCATCGCAGCGCGTGCTGAGCCATTCAGAAAAGTTGTGATCGCACTACCGTAACGGGCTGGCAAACCACCGGGGTTGCCACGGAACATGCGCTGCAATGCACCCATATTGTTGGAATAGGCTGCAATTTTTGCACGCGCCATATCATGTCTCAGCTGAAGAGCAGCCGAATCCGTTTTGTTGTAATTGGGGCTCTTTTTGGCAAGTTCTTCAAGATTGGAAATGCGTTCGCGCGGCAGCGGATGGCTGATGCGATATTGGTCGATCTGTGTACCAGACAGCGAAAGAGCGGAGGCGAAACGCTGAAACGTATCCAGCATGCCTTTTGTGGATTGACCGGTGGCATTGAGATAGTTCACGGCCAGCCGGTCGGCCGTCATCTCTTCGGTACGCTGATAGCTGAGCAGGGTTCGCATTGCCATTTCAGTACTGCCCATAGCGATGCCACCGCCAGCACCCGCAGCGGCGCCACTGCCAGTTGCAGCACCAGCAACGCCAGCACCAACACCGAGAAGCATGCCGATAACGGCCATTGTTCGTGCACGACTTAACTGCTCACGCAAGCGATCCTGATGGCCGCCTGCAATGTGCCCGGCTTCATGTGCGATAACACCGATAATTTCGTTGGGCGTTTCCGCCTGCATGATTGCGCCGGTATTGATGAAAATACGGCGACCGTCGACGAAAGCATTGAAACTTTGGGAATTGACGAGAATAACGCGGACACCGCGTCCGCCCAACCCGGCAACTTTAAGGATAGGGGCTGCATAATCGGCAACAAGCGCTTCAATTTCGGCATCGCGCACGATGGGAACGCCACCACCACGTGATTGCGCCTGGGCAGGCAATACCCCCGTTATAGCAACAGCAAGTGCTGCAAAGGCAGCGACTGAACGGCGTATCACGCTTTGAAAAGAAAACGCTTTGGTCGGGAAAGTTGCAGTCATGCTCCCCATAGTGCTCCTCATCCTGCTCAAGCCAAACGAATACGAATCTTATAGCCCGGGCTTCAATTCATCGATAGAGCACATCGCCTGAATGCATTTATATCAATGCTGGCCATTGTTTTTGCTGTTGTCGCTGTTGCTTTACTATTCCGGCGATTATAGGGCGGGTGAGTTGCATTGCATTCCCTACTATTTGGAGGCCAAGTTGAATACTCTTTCCAACCGTAGCGCAGTCGAACCGTTTCACGCCATGGATGTTCTGGCGGAGGCCAATCGTCGTCGTGCTGCGGGCCATCCGATCATCTCGATGGCAGTCGGACAACCGGCAGATCCGGCACCGCAAATCGTGCGACTGGCTGCGGAGCGAGCTTTGAAAGATGGTCGTATCGGATACACTGACGCGCTGGGACTGATTGAGCTTCGCGAAGCTATTGCAGCGCATTATGCCGAAAACTATGGCGTAACAGTTTCGCCTGAGCGCATCGCGATTACCACAGGTTCATCGGCCGGATTCAATCTGGCATTTCTTGTTTATTTCGATCCTGGTGATCGTGTTGCGATTACGCGTCCGGGATATCCGGCTTATCGTAACATTCTGACAGCCCTTGGCCTCGAAGTGGTAGAGATCGCCAATGAGGGCGGTGCTTCGGGCGCGCTGACTGCCAAAGCGCTTGCGGCTGCTCATGCGGAAAAGCCGCTCAAAGGCGTGCTGTTTGCAAGCCCTGCCAATCCGACAGGTGCGGTGATCGACAAGCCGCAGCTAAAGGCGATCATCGAAACCGCCCGTGATCTTGGCATTCGCGTGATTTCAGACGAAATCTATCACCGGCTTTCTTATGAAACGGAAGACGTGACGGCACTACAGATCGCTGATGATGTGACCATCATCAATTCGTTCTCGAAATATTATTGCATGACCGGTTGGCGCATTGGCTGGATGGTTCTGCCAAGCGGTGACGTCCGCGCGATAGAACGTCTCGGGCAGAGCCTCTATATTTCGGCACCTGAATTATCTCAACGCGCTGCGATTGAAGCGTTTCATGCGACTGCGGAGCTTGAGCGCGTGAAGGACCGCTACCGGCAGAATCGTCAGATTCTGCTCGAACACCTTCCACGTATGGGGCTAAACCTTGCAGCACCGATGGATGGTGCATTTTACGCCTATTGCGATGTTTCGCGTTTCACCAATGACAGCATGGAGTTTGCACGTCGCATGATCGCTGAAACCAATATTGCGGCCACACCCGGTCGCGATTTTGATCCGATTGATGGTCATCGTACCATGCGCTTTTCTTATGCTGGCAAGGTCGAGGAAATGCTGGAAGTGGTGCGCCGCCTCGAAGAATGGCTTCCACAACAAAAAGCTTAAGCAAATATCGGCTAAAATAAAAAGAAAACCGGCGTTTCCGCCGGTTTTCTTTTGTTCTGTATTAAGTGGCCAGAGCTTAGAAGAAGCTCTTTTTCTGCCACCAACCGCCACGCTTTGGCTTCTGCTCTTCGGTCTCGCTCGATGTTACGACCGGCTCTGAAACCTTCTGTGGTTCTGTTACGGTAGCAACTTCGGCTTCTACAACAGCATCTTCCACTTCCGGCTTTGCAGCAGCCTTGCGGGTGCGGCGCTTCGGCTTTGAAGCTTCCGCGTCTTCAACCGGTGCGACTGCTTCTACAGGAGCTTCTTCCTCAGCAAGCTTCTTGCGCGAACGTGTCTTGCGTGCTGGCTTCGCAGGCTCTTCTGCCGTTTCAACTGCAACAACATCGTCAGAAGCAACATCTTCGCTTTTCGCAGGCTTGCGACCGCGTGGCTTACGAGCTGGCTTTGCAGGCTTTCCGTCAGCTTCCGCTGCAACTGCTTCCACAGGTGCAACCACATCAACCGTGACGGCTTCTACAGTTACGGTTTCGCTGACGGCGGCTTCTGTAACTTCCGCCTTTGGTGGGAAGACCGGCGTGTAGCCTACTGGCTCGGCATCAGGCACTTGCTTGACCTGAATTTCGTCTTCGCGACGGTTCTTGCGGCCACCACGGCGACCACGACGACGCTTTTTGCGACGATCTTCTTCGCTCTGCGAAGCGTTGCTCTGAGGGCTGGTGTCCTCATCTTCATCGCCATCTTCGTCCGAAGCTTCTGCGCCGGCTTCAGTCTGGTCCGTCTGTTCGCGATCACGACCGCCGCGACGACGGCGACGACGGCGACGCTTGCGATCGCCTTCTTCGCTGCTTTCTTCGCGAGGTTGTGGTTCAGCCTTGATTTCATCTTCGGCTTCATCGTCCTCAAGCGGAATCTCAGGATCTTCGATGTCATCCTCATAAACCATCGGCTGCACAGGCTGGACAGTAATAGGACGTGTCGAAGGCGCACCTTTGTCGATGACAAAGTGCTGATGGCCAACGCTTTCATCTGCATCGATGCTGATGTTGGCGCCAAAGCGGCCTTCCAGATCAGCAAGCAGCTGGCGCTTGTGGTTCAAAACATAAAGAGCCGATGCGGCAGGGGTGCGAACGACGATGTCGTAACCCGAATGACGCAGGAGATAATCTTCAATGCCGCGGATGATATGCAGAGCCATTGAGGAGTCAGAACGAATATGTCCTGTACCACCGCAATGCTGGCAAACCTGCATCGTGCTTTCAAGAACCGATGCGCGGATGCGCTGGCGCGACATTTCCAGAAGACCGAAATGCGATATACGGCCGACCTGAATGCGGGCGCGGTCGTCCTTGAGGCAATCCTTCATCTTCTTTTCGACAGCGCGGTTGTTGCGCTTTTCTTCCATGTCGATGAAGTCGACAACGATCAGACCGGCAAGGTCGCGCAGGCGCAGCTGGCGCGCGACTTCTTCGGCGGCTTCCAGATTGGTCTGGAGAGCAGTGTCTTCGATCGAGTGCTCGCGGGTCGAACGGCCCGAGTTTACGTCGATCGCAACCAGCGCTTCGGTCTGGTTGATAATGAGATAGCCGCCGGATTTCAGCGTTACCTGTGGCAGAAGCATACGATCAAGCTGTGCTTCAAGCCCGTAGCGCGTGAAGACAGGAACCGGTTCGCGGTAAGGCTGAACGACCTTGGCATGGCTCGGCATGAGCATGCGCATGAAGTCTTTTGCTTCGCGATAGCCATTCTCACCAGCGACCAGAATCTCGGTGATGTCCTTATTATAAAGATCACGGATCGAGCGCTTGATCAGACTGCCTTCTTCATAGACGAGGGCAGGCGCGGTTGATTGCAGCGTCAGCGAACGCACGTTCTCCCACATGCGCATCAGATATTCGTAATCGCGCTTTACTTCGGCCTTGGTGCGGTTTGCACCTGCCGTGCGTAGGATCACACCCATGCCCTGTGGCACTTCGAGTTCCTTGACGATTTCCTTAAGGCGCTTACGATCCTGTGGATTGATGATCTTACGCGAAATACCACCACCGCGTGCGGTGTTTGGCATCAACACGGAATAGCGACCAGCGAGTGACAGATAGGTCGTCAGAGCAGCGCCTTTATTGCCGCGCTCTTCCTTGACCACCTGCACCAGAATGATCTGGCGGCGCTTGATGACTTCCTGAATGTTGTATTGACGGCGATTGGTACGGCTGTGCGAAGGAAGTTCTTCCATCGCATCCTCGGAACCAACCGATTCAACCATGTCTTCTTCGTTCTCGACGTCCGAATCGTCATCATCGTCGCTGTTGTCAGTGTCGATGGCTTCGGAAATCACATGACCAGCCTGCTTCATCAGCGCAATGGCTGGTGTGCCAGGCACATAGTTTTCAAAAGCAGGGCCAACAGGTTCTGCCGCAGGCACGCCGTTGCGGGCTACGTTTGATTGCGAATCACCATTCTGACCATCACGACGTCCACGACGGCGATTGCGGCGCGAACGATCATTGTTCTTTGCCTTCGGTTCGTCTTCGTCGTCCTCACTGCGGGCTGCTTTGGCTTCCGCTTCGAGTAGCGCCAAACGGTCGGCAACCGGGATCTGATAATAATCCGGATGGATTTCAGAGAATGCGAGGAAGCCATGGCGATTGCCGCCATATTCCACGAATGCAGCCTGAAGAGATGGTTCGACGCGTGTAACGCGTGCGAGATAAATATTACCCTTTAGCTGCTTCTTGTGCTCTGACTCGAAGTCGAATTCTTCAATCTTGTTGCCACGCGTTACGATAACGCGGGTCTCCTCCGGGTGGGAGGCATCTATAAGCATTTTGTTGGACATTAGTGTCTTTCCTGCCGGCGCTAGGACGCAAGCCGCGTGCGCCGGACGAAACCCTGAAGGCTGTCGTCCTGGCTGGGATGCATCTGCCGAATGATATTGGGTTCGTCGGAATAAAAGCTGCTGTCCTTACGCGCGATGGCCTCGTGGCGATCACGGTCTTCAGGCTTGCAATGGTCAGTCTTGCTTGACCCATAGCTGTTCCGAACGAAACGACCTCATATATGACCCGAAAAAGCCGGGCCGACCTCTTTGCTCTTTCAGAGCGCTGGCGACAGCGCGTATCATTGCGCAGTCGGCCGATTAAAAAACGGAGGCGGCAGGGGAGCCGTATTCCGTTGAATTCTGTGCGGGTTATTGGGTGGTGAACTTAATACACCACTGTTTTTGCTATCTTTCCTCGCGCTCCGTTTTGAAAACCGGCAAACGATTCTGACAGCTACTCCATAACCTACCTTAGCTTTTATGGTGTCGTTTGAACTATGACAAGTATGAATATCAGTTGACACCTTCATCGTAATTTTGCCGAAAGGTGATTATAGAGCTCAAATAGGCCTGATGAGGCCAAGAAATGCGGGCGTAAAAGCCTTCGTTAACCATAATTTTGTACGGATAGATTTATGAAGTGCGCGCAATCACAGGCTATGGCGTAAATGTCCGGCCCAAGATTATTCCATACTGTTTAGATCGCGATTACGGATGCATTCTCTGAGCAATAGAAACGGAAGCCAAATAATGTCAGCTGTGCGATCGGTATCCGTGCTGCTGGTGATGATGTGCGCCGCTTTTTTTCACATTGGCTCGGCCATGGCCGCCGAGACTGGCAAAGCTCCGCTCTCAGCGCTCACCTATCGTATGGCCGGTGACGATTTGCGCATGCGTGTTGTCGTCATGTTTGATCGGGAGCCCGAATTCTCGACGCTGATGTTCGATAACCCACATCGGCTGGTTTTTGATCTTCCGGACACGCGTTTCGGTTTCGATGAAAAAAGCCTGGCGGCGAGGGGGATTGTCTCCCATGTTCGTTATGGGCTGGTTGGAAATAACCGTTCGCGTCTCATTCTTACGTTGCGTGGCCCGTTTAACGTCGAAAATATTCAGGTGATCAAGAACGAAACCGCTCCGGGCTATCGCCTTGTTGCAGATATCGTCGCGTCATCTGATCGTGAGTTTGCTGCCAGGCTTGCGGCTCAGCACGATGTCACCGGGTCGACCGAACGGAAACAGGGAACAGGGAACGCAGTTCTCTCGTCGCAGACCAGCGGCGCGCGTCCGTTCATTGTGATGGTTGACCCTGGTCATGGCGGTATCGATAGCGGCGCAGAAAGTCTGAGTGGCATCAAGGAGAAGGATCTGACACTCGCTTTCGGGCAGGAGTTGCGTGATCGCCTGGCGAAGGAAAAGAACATCAAAGTTTTGATGACCCGGGATGATGACACATTTCTTCGTCTATCGGAGCGTGTGCGTCTGGCACGCCAGCACGAGGCTGATCTTTTCATTTCGATTCATGCAGATACGATCAATCAGACCGATATTCGCGGCGCGACGGTTTATACTATCTCCGATAAGGCATCTGACTCTGTCGCACGTGCGATGGCTGAGCGTGAAAACAAATCTGACAGTATTGGCGGAGCGGTTCAGGAAGAATTGCCGGAAGTCGCCGACATTCTGCTAGACCTCACCAGACGTGAGACGCACACATTCTCTTTGAGCTTTGCTGAAAAGGTTATCAATGCCCTTCAAGGGGAAGTGAACCTGATCAACAACCCGCATCGCTTTGCTGGATTTCAGGTTCTGCGAGCGCCTGATGTGCCGTCGGTGCTGATTGAGATTGGTTATCTTTCCAATGCCGAGGATGAGAAGTTGATCAGCAATCCGGAGTGGCGTCGCAAACTGGCTGATCGCATAGCCCGGGCAATAAAAGCGTTTGAAGCGCAAAAGCATCCGGACACTTTGTCAAAAGGCTAGAATTATGTAATGTTTAGCGGGGCTTCATATTTACCCCTGCTTATAAGATGCATGGTTGCAACAGTTTTGTGTATTTTTGTCGTTGCCCTGCATTTGCATGCGTTTAATTGGTAAAAACACGGAAACGATCTTGCCTTTGACGCATTTGATGGTCACTAAACCATCTGTTGCCAATACGGCATTGATCGACGGGCACTTGATTTGACTGCTCCCTTATTTTTGCGACTGATCTGAAGGCAGGATTCCGGATTTATGGTAAGGCTTATCGGATATTTCTTCGGGATTGGAACCGTTCTGGCGCTTCTGGTGGCCGGCGGTGTTGCCATCTATATCGGAAGCCTCACAAAGGAACTGCCCGATTACGAAGTGCTCGCTAAGTACGAGCCGCCTGTCATGACGCGTGTGCATGCGTCGGACGGTAGCCTTATGGCGGAATATGCGCGTGAACGCCGCATGTATCTGCCGATCCAGGCTGTACCTAACCGCGTCAAAGCCGCCTTTATTTCAGCCGAAGATAAGAGCTTCTATGAGCATCACGGCCTCGATTTTGGTGGTCTTGCCCGTGCGATTCTGACCAATGTGAAGAACCTTGGATCAGGTCGTCGTCCTGTTGGCGCGTCCACGATTACGCAGCAGGTCGCAAAGAACTTCCTTCTGAGCTCGAACCAGACCTATGACCGCAAGATTAAAGAAGCGATTCTTGCGATGCGCATTGAGCAGGCTTATTCCAAGGATCGCATTCTTGAGCTCTATCTCAACGAGATTTTCTTTGGTCTGGGCTCTTATGGTATCGCCAGTGCTGCGCTGACTTATTTTGATAAATCGGTTGGTGAGCTGAGCATCGCTGAAACGGCTTATCTGGCAGCGTTGCCAAAAGGTCCGAATAACTACCATCCGTTCCGTTTCCCTGAACGCGCGATTGAACGCCGCAACTGGGTTATCGATCGTATGGCTGAAAACGGCTACATCACGACACAGGAAGCCGAAGAATCCAAGAAAGAGCCGCTGGGCGTAAAGACCCGCACAGCGACGCATTACCTGTTCGCTTCTGAATATTTCAGTGAAGAAGTGCGCCGCCAGATCATCCAGAAATATGGCGTCGATGCACTTTATGAGGGCGGTCTTTCGGTTCGTACCACGCTAAACCCAACCATGCAGGTTGAAGCGCGCAAGTCGCTGCAGGCTGCATTGCTTCGTTACGACGAAGCACGTGGCTGGCGTGGACCTTTGAAGCACGCTGAGCTTGGCAGTGACTGGGCTGGTGCTTTTGGTGACCTTCAAGCCTATCCTGACGTGCCTGAATGGCAGTTGGCTGTTGTCTTGAACGTTTCGGCAGCTGGTGCCGATATCGGTCTGCAGCCAGCTATTGAGGGTTCGGGATCGCGCAGTAAAGAGCGTACACGCGCGTTTATCGCTGCTGACGACATGAAGTGGGCGATGCGCGTTACCAATATTGGTGGCAAGCGTGGCAGCGCGAAATCGCCTGAAGGTGTTCTGAACGCTGGCGACGTTGTTTATGTTTCGAAAATCGGTGAAGGTGAATCCCGCTTCCGCCTCCAGCAACCGCCAAAGCTTCAGGGTGCACTGGTCGCTATGGACCCGCATACCGGTCGTGTTCTGTCGATGGTGGGCGGCTTCTCCTTCGGTGAATCCGAATTCAACCGTGCAACGCAGGCCTATCGTCAGCCGGGATCGTCGTTCAAGCCGTTCGTCTATGCTGCTGCTCTTGATAATGGCTACACACCAGCATCCGTTGTTCTGGATGGTCCACTTGAAGTCAATCAGGGTGGAGCGCTTGGTGTTTGGGCTCCGAAAAATTATTCCGGCAAATTCTCTGGTCCTTCGACCCTTCGTTACGGTATCGAACAATCACGTAACGTTATGACTGTGCGTCTTGCACAGGACATGGGTATGAAGACTGTCGCAGAATATGCGGAACGCTTCGGTATTTACGACAAGATGCTGCCGGTCCTGTCCATGGCGCTTGGTGCAGGCGAAACCACGGTTCTTCGCATGGTCACGGCTTATTCCGTTATCGCGAATGGCGGGCAGAGCATTACACCTTCAATGATCGACCGCATTCAGGACCGTTACGGCAAGACCGTCTTTAAGCACGACGCGCGCCAGTGCGAAGGCTGTAACGCTCAGCAATGGTCAAATCAGGAAGAGCCGACACTGATCGATAATCGCGATCAGGTACTCGATCCTATGACTGCGTATCAGATTACTTCGATGATGGAAGGCGTTGTGCAGCGTGGTACTGCACAGCTGTTGAAGAGCCTTGATCGTCCGCTTGCTGGTAAGACCGGCACAACGAATGACGAAAAAGACGCCTGGTTTGTCGGTTTTACACCTGATCTGGTTGTGGGTGTTTTCATGGGCTACGACACGCCAACTCCACTTGGACGTGGCGGCACGGGTGGTGGCTTGGCTGCACCTGTCTTTAAAGAGTTCATGAGCCAGGCATTGGTCAATACACCCAAAGTCGATTTCCGTGTTCCGGAAGGCATGACGCTGATTGCGATCAACCGTAAGACAGGCATGCGCACCAATCAGGGTGATCCAAACCTCATTATGGAAGCGTTCAAGCCTGGCACTGGCCCTTCTGACAGCTATTCAGTTATCGGGATGGATCAATTCCGTGAGGGATCACCGGTCCAGCCGCAATCGCCACAGGCGACCCGTGCGATCAATTCGGGTTCTGGCGGACTTTACTGACCTATCCCCCTTTACACTGCGTCGCGTGCTAATTATGGTCCGCGGCGCTTGAATGGCTTTCATGTCTTAGCCTTCTTGCGTTGAGGCAGAGCGCTTTTCTTTATGTGATGCGCTTCGGAACAATATGGATCGCTATGCGAACCTCTGTTCTCTCTCTCCACCTATGACTGACTTATTGAAGGAACGATTTGCCCATGCGCGCGGAAATCGAGACGCTGGTTGACGAAATCCAGCAGGCCATAAGCCTGCTGAGGAGGCATCTTTGACTGGGATCAGGCAATTAAACGTCTGGGCTATCTGAATCAGAGAGCTGAAGACCCCACCCTTTGGAATGATGCCCAGGAAGCCCAGAAGCTGATGCGCGAGCGCCAGCAGCTGGAAGATAGCATCAACGGCATTAACACGCTGAAACAGACGCTTAATGACAGTGTCGAACTCATCGCCATGGGCGAAGAGGAAGGCGACAAGTCGATTATTGCTGATGCGGAAAACACAATCCGCGAATTGAAGCAGGAAGTCGACAGGCGGCAGATTGACATGCTGCTTTCTGGTGAAGCGGATGCGAACGACACCTATCTTGAAGTACATGCCGGTGCAGGTGGTACGGAAAGCCAGGATTGGGCATCCATGCTTCTGCGCATGTATACACGTTGGGCTGAGCGCAGTGGACGCAAGGTCGAAGTGATGGAAGTGCATTACGGCGAAGAAGCCGGCATCAAATCAGCATCGCTCCTGATCAAAGGCCACAATTCCTACGGGATGGCAAAGACGGAATCAGGCGTTCATCGTCTGGTGCGTATTTCGCCTTACGATTCGAATGCACGTCGCCATACTTCGTTTGCGAGTATCTGGGTTTATCCGGTTATCGATGACAATATCGATGTGCAGGTGACTGAAGCCGATGTTCGTATCGATACCTATCGCGCTTCGGGCGCGGGCGGTCAGCACGTCAATACAACGGATTCGGCCGTGCGTATTACGCATATTGCCACCGGTATTGTTGTGCAGTGTCAGGCTGAACGGTCGCAGCACAAGAACCGCGAAAAAGCATGGTCGATGTTGCGCGCTCGTCTTTACGAAAATGAGCTGAAAAAGCGTGAAGAAGCGACTGATGCTGCCAATGCCAGCAAGACTGAGATCGGTTGGGGACATCAGATTCGTTCTTACGTTTTGCAGCCATACCAGTTGGTCAAAGACCTGCGTACGGGTGTTGAAAGCACCAATCCGCAGGAAGTGCTCGATGGTGCCGTTACGCCGTTCATGGAAGCCGCACTTGCTCACCGCATTCATGGCGGTGCTGAACTCATCGAAGATATCGATTGATACTTTGAGAGAGCCATATTCTGAAAAACCCGGCCTTGTGCCGGGTTTTTTGTTGCTGATTATAGATCGGTTTCAAACAGAGTTCCGTTCAGGAATCCTTTGAAGCAGTGCGCCCCACATCAGCACGAGGTTTGTATGCGCGCGGACCGGTTATGATCGGATCTATACTCTGAACGTTGATTGCATCTCCAGGAACCAAAAGTTCCTGTTGAGCCGAAATACCGGGCATCGATTCTGATGGCATTTCGGGTAAGGGCTGCATGACAGCAGGCTTCTTTAACACTGATGCAAGTTTGCCCACGGGTTCATTTAAGTTTGGCTGATTTTCTGGAGCGTCGTGCGCATTTATATAGATGCTAACACCAAGACCGGCCACGAAGACGGTGACGCCCATTACCGCCAATTTCGTATGGATCGAGAAGAAACTGGAACGACTAACAGGAACAGACTTCGCAACGGCATCATTCGGATGCTTATCGCGTTTCGACTTCTTTGGTCCATTCCACTTCTGCACCATACCGGCAGTCTTCACATTCCAGATGATTGATTCGACTGCATGTTATCATGGTTAACAAAGCTTTTCCGAAGCTTTCGCATTTGGGAAAATTTCAGATATGGATTGGTGCTCGGTCGAGAGAATTGAATAAGGGGAGCGTAAAGGAAACCACTGCGCGGTGGTTTCCAGTGTCAAGCAGACCTATCGATCAAAACTGATGGCGGAAACAGCTTTGATGGCATTGCTACGCAGGAATAGATCAAGTGTCAGAGTGCGCGGGCTGCCTCAAGGACGGCCTCGGCATGGCCTGCCACTTTTACTTTTTCCCAGATGTGCGCGATACGGCCGTCGGCATCGATCAAGAAGGTAGCGCGCTCAACGCCCATATACTTGCGGCCATACATACTCTTTTCGACCCAAACGCCATAAGCTTCGAGGGCAGTTCTGTCTTCATCTGCTGCCAGATCGACAGTCAGTTCGTGTTTTTTACGAAACCTGGCATGTTTTTCTGCGTTGTCGGGCGATAGGCCGATAATGCGAGCACCGATTTTGTCGAATTCCGGCTTTAATTGGGAGAAGGCTATGGCTTCTTTGGTACAGCCTGACGTGTCATCCTTGGGATAGAAATAAAGAACGACTGGTTTGCCTTTGAGCGACGACAAGGTGATCGTACCGCTATCTGATGGCAAAGTGAAGTCGGGTGCCAGATCTCCAACTTGGGGACGAGCCATATCTAGGCCTTTCTTTTATGGATAAACGGGGAAACTGCCTGTTACACTTCGAGCTATCGCATTCGGACCGGGCTTGTGCAACCGTTCAAGCTCATCCCGTCTGTTGATCCTGACGCGTTACCCAAACTCGAATAGACGACCACTTGCTCGGATGAAATGCAGAATTAGAATGAAAAACATTAAGTTATCGAATTCTTATAATCTGCTTTGTGAGAGGTTCCACTTGCGGAAACTAGACGTTCGGCTGGAATATTGACAGATAAACCGCGCAAAATCCGCTTTAGCAAGCGTGAGATGAAGAGAATCGAACGCCTCGCAGCTGAAGGCGCGGACGAGGTTGTGCTTCCTTCAATGCGGTCCCGGCGCTCGTTTATGTCCTGGTGTTCGCACGCGTTTCTTTCCTTGTGCATCGTTCTTGTTCTGACTGGTGGTGTGGGCTTCGTCATTTTGCGCGGCGGCGTTAACAGCGACCTCTTGCGTGACGAAGCTCAAAAGAGCCTGAGCGGAATTCTTGGCAAAGATGCTTCGGCCACGATCGGGAGTGCCGGATTATCGCTGGATCAGAATAGTCTGGTTGCGATGGAGGCACGAGATGTTTCGATTGTCGACCCGAAGCAGGGATTAGAAATCAGGAATATCAAGTCAGTGCGCCTTGGATTGGCGCCTTTGCCTTTGCTGACGGGAAAGGTGCGTGTTGCTGAGCTGGAGGTGGACGGCGCTTCTTTCGATCTGCCTGAAAAAGAAGGTGCTGGCTTCTGGAAGTCCCTGCCATATGACAACCGTGGCTACATCGATTTTGATGCTGTTTCTGAAGAGCTGTTCTCAACCATGCGGCGCAATCTTGAACTGTTGCGTGATCAGAACACCCAAGCCATCGGGCTGATGAACACAACAATTCGCTTCAAGACCGGCGATACGCAGCAAAGTATAGAAGTGCAGAAGCTTCGGTTGGTTGAAAACGCGGGAAAAATATCGGTTAAGGGCAGCGTCGTTTGGCAAAACAAGACGATCTCTGTCGACGGCAGTATTGATCGTAAGGGACATGAAGACGATCTGGATGCGTTCCAGATCAAGGTTAGTAACTTACCGATCGATCTGGGATCGCCAGAAGAGGTGGCACCGGTCATTGACGGTAATCACGTTAACCCAGCGCATTTTGACCTGAATGGCAAAGCGAGCCTTGCTCTTTCCGGCAAGGCTGCCAGCGGGGATGATCCTGAGCGGGTCATGGCCGAATTGACTGTCGACGGCATCGATATGGAGATTGGGCGCGTTACTGACGTTCGCGGAAGTGCAGTGCTGCGCATTGAACACGCAAGCGGTAGCGGGAAGATCGAAATCAAACCATCGCGCATTCAATTAGGCGGGATGAACGCGGAGTTCAACGGTGCTTTCGGACCGGAACCAGACGCGGACAATAATACGGGTAGTCCAAGCTATCGCTTTGAAGTGCTGACAAGTTCTGCCTCCAGCATGCCCGCGGAATCCACCGATCCAGAGCTGGCCTTTGGGGTAAAAATCGCCGGTCGCTTCTTAGCCAATCAACAGCGTCTTCAGTTCTCCAATCTTGATATCCAGACGAATACGGGCGAACTATACGGACAGGGAAGCATGGGCTTCGGTAGTGGCTCGCCCGAGATGATTTTCATGCTTCGCATTCCAAAGATGGCAGTCGCAGATGCAAAGCACCTTTGGCCTATCGATGTCGCGGATGGTGCGCGCGAATGGGTTCTGAAAAATCTCTTTGGTGGTACCCTCAAGGATAGCCACATTGATGTTTCCCTCGCGGGTGGACGATTCAATGGTCCCGGTCTGCCGCCGCCATTGACGGGTGAGGAGATCAAGGCCGATTTCAATGTATCTGACACGCGATTTGATGTGATCGGGGAGCTGCCTCCTGTTCGAGATGTTGCGGGAAGTATCTCGGTACGTGGCGCCCACACGACAATCAAACTGGCAAGCGGCGTTGCCTATACTCCGGATAATCGCAAGGCGTCTGTTTCAGATGGAACGCTGATCATTCCCTGGGGGCCGCAGCGGCCAGTTATTGCTAATCTTGATTTGCTCGTTTCGGGCGATGCTGCAGCGATTGCGGAAATCGCCGGCAAGAAGCCGATTGATGTATTGAAGAACGTGCCTTTTAAGCCTGAAGACGCGACAGGTGATGTTAAGGCACGGGTAAAAGTAGGCTTCGCAGTTTCCAAAGACGCACCTCCCGGCACCCTGACATGGGATGCTGATATCGGGTTCACCAACCTGGCCATTTCAAAGCCGGTCGGTGGTTCCATGGTTAGCGATGCGAATGGCAATATTGAAGTCGATCAGACGGCTGCTCTCATTACCGCAGATGCAAAGCTAGACGGTGTTCCCGCAAAGATATCTATGACCGAGCCTGTTGATCGCTCGGGACCTGCGAAACGTGAACAGAAGATCAAGCTTGAGCTTGATGACAGCTCTCGTAATAAATTGTTGCCGGGCTTGAAAGACTTGTTCTCTGGTCCGATTTCCGTCGATCTTGGCATGGAAGAGAATGGCAAACGGCACGTAACAGCAGATTTGGACAAGACCCAGATAGACTTGCCGTGGCTGAGCTGGCGCAAGGGCGGCGGTGTGCCTGCCAAGGCGACATTCGATCTGATTAAAAGCGGCGGCAATGACGGCAAGCTCGATATCCGCAATCTGGTTCTGACTGGCGATGCATTTGGCGCTAAAGGCAATATTTCGATTGCCGGGGGCGATTTCCAGTCGGCAGATTTCAGCGACATACGTCTCACTCGGTCTGATCGACTGAGCGTTAAAGCGACCAAAAGCTCCGGCGGCTATCGCGTAACAGTACGCGGATCTCAATTTGATGCCCGCTCTATTATCAAACAGATTGCAGACATCCAGAAAAAGAGCGAAGGCTCCGGCGGAAAAAGCCCGCGCGTGGTTGTCAGTGCGCAGATTGATGAAGTGAGCGGTTTCAACGACGAGAAACTGCGCAATGTCGCGGTTTCATATGAGAATGCAGGAAGCAAGATTTCTGGCGTGTCAGTGAATGCTGTCACCACGTCCGGCCAGGCATTCGCTGCAACCAACAACGATCAGGGTGATGCGCGGTCGATTTCACTGCAATCCAATGATGCCGGCGCTGTTCTGCGTTTCTTCGATTTCTACGACAAGATGCGTGGCGGCAAGATTACTGTGGGTCTTGCCGGGCAGGGCAATGGTCCACTGAGTGGTCAGATTGACGCCCGGAACTTTGCAATCGTCAATGAGCCGCGACTGGCAAAGATTGTGTCGAGCCCGCCGAGCAGCGGTGGCACCAGTCTTAATCAGGCAGTCAAACGCGATATTGACGTGTCGCGGGTCGATATTGAACGCGGATTTTCGCTGATCGAAAAGGGTGAGGGCTATCTGAAGCTTTCCAAAGGGGTCGTGCGCGGACCGTCTGTCGGGACCACTTTTCAGGGCACGCTGTATGATCCGCGTGGCAATATGTCGATCACTGGTACGTTCATGCCAGCCTATGGCGTGAATCGTATTTTCGGTGAAGTGCCGATCTTTGGCGCGCTGCTGGGCAATGGACGCGATCGCGGTTTGCTGGGTATTACCTTCAAGCTTGAAGGCAGCGCAAAGCAACCGCAGGTTATCGTCAACCCGATTTCAATTATCGCACCAGGTATCTTCCGTTCGATCTTCGAGTTTTGAGGCGGGCAAATCAGTTCAATAAAAAAGCCGGGCTAAACCCGGCTTTTTCTGTGTTGATGTGTTCTATCAGGCAGGACGGATGAGCACGTGGCGCTTCTTGCCAAGTGATACCTTGATAACGCCCTGCTCGTTGAGAGAAGACGCATTGATAACCATACGTGGATCGGTAGCCGGTTCATCATTGATGCGAACCGCACCGCCTTCAATATGGCGACGTGCTTCACCATTGGTGGCACAGAGTTCTGCAAGCACCATCAGCGCCAGCACGCCAATGCCGTCATTAAGCGTTGCCTTGTGTACGCCGACGGTTGGCAGGTTCTGCGATAGTTCACCTTCTTCAAAGGTTTTGCGCGCAGTTTCCGCAGCTTCTTCCGCAGCATTACGACCATGGAGGATAGCGGTAATCTCGGTTGCGAGGATTTTCTTCGCTTCGTTGATCTCCGAACCGCCAAGTTCAGCCAGCTTCGCAATTTCGTCCATTGGCAGCGTTGTGTAGAGCTTGAGGAAACGTTCTACGTCCGCATCTTCTGTGTTGCGCCAGTACTGCCAGAAATCGTAAGCGCTCAACATATCGGCATTCAGCCAGATCGCGCCGCCCAGCGACTTACCCATCTTCTGACCGGAAGACGTTGTAAGCAATGGCGAAGTGAGGGCATAAAGCTGTGGCGTTCCCATACGGTGACCGAGATCGATACCGTTGATGATATTGCCCCACTGGTCCGAACCGCCCATCTGCAAGCGAATGTCGTGACGCTTGTTCAGCTCCACAAAATCATAGGCCTGAAGAATCATGTAGTTGAATTCGAGGAACGAAAGCGACTGCTCGCGATCAAGACGCGTCTTGACCGAATCAAACGACAGCATGCGGTTGACCGAAAAGTGGCGGCCCACGTCACGCAGGAATTCGAGATAATTGATATTACGCAGCCAGTCGGCGTTATTGACCATCAGCGCGTCGGTTGGGCCTTCACCGAAGGTCAGGTAATTCGCGAAAACGCGTTTAATACCGGCAATGTTTTCGGCAATGGTATCTTCGGTCATCAGCTTGCGCGCTTCATCCTTGAAGGATGGGTCGCCAACCATGCCTGTACCGCCACCCATAAGAGCTACAGCCTTGTGTCCTGTCTGTTGCAGCCAATGCAGCATCATGATCTGGATCAGGCCGCCAGCGTGAAGGCTTGGCGCTGTTGGATCGAAGCCAATATAAGCCGTCACCGTTTCCTTGACCAACAATTCGTCGAGGCCGGTTTCATCAGACATTTGATGAACGAAGCCCCGCTCAGAAAGCGTGCGAAGAAAATCGGATTTGAAACCGGACATGTCCTTTTCCTGACTGATAAGGCGTGATTGATGTGAGCAGTAATAAGTGCTTACCGCATTATGGTATTTTGCCTTGTTATATTTTGCCTTTAACATCATTCAATCGGGAATAACAAGGAAACTCCGGCATGGCCGATTTGAAACGCGCTATAGGATTGATGAGTGGCACTTCGATGGATGGTATCGATATTGCTCTCATAACGACCGATGGTGAAAACTGGGTCGAGCGCGGCCCCTCAAGTGCGGTGTCTTATTCGGATGGCTTTCGCGCGCGGTTGAAGGCGGCACTCATTGATGCGCGCAGCATCACCGACCGAAATGAACGTCCCGGCATTCTCAAACAGCTCGAACATGACCAGACATTGCTCCATGCTGTCGCGGTTCAGGATTTTCTGCACGAATATGCTTTGCAGCCGGAAGAGATCGACGTTATCGGCTTTCATGGACAAACTGTACTGCATCGCCCGCGAGAAGCTCTCACAGTGCAGATAGGCGATGGGCCGCTTTTGGCTGCTGAGACAGGTATTCCGGTGATCTACGATATGCGCGCTGAGGATATGCGCCATGGCGGTGAGGGCGCGCCGCTGATTCCCGCTTATCACGCAGCACTTGCGTCCAATCTTCCGTTTGGCCTTGAAGGACCTGTGGTCTTCGTCAATATAGGTGGAATTTCCAATCTGACTTATGTCGACGAAGGCGGTACGCTGATCGCCTACGATAGTGGACCGGGTAATATGCTGATTGATCAATGGATGGAGTTGCACGGACAGGGCAGCTTTGACCCGGGCGGCATTACAGCGATGAGCGGCAGCGTCGATGATGTTCTGGCTGCGCGTTTTCTCGAACATGAGTTTTTCAAAGGAAACCGTCGCCGCTCGCTGGATCGCGGTGATTTTGTCGTTCCTGCAAAAGATGAGGCTTCAGTGGAGACAGGGGCACGTACGCTTGCCTATGTCAGCGCTGCTGCAATTTTGCGTTCAGCCTCTCATTTGCCGTCGAAGCCGCGTACTTATGTCGTGAGCGGTGGAGGACGCAAGAACGGAGCAATCATGACAGAGTTGAGCGCACTTGCTGAACGTGAAGGTGCAAGGGTGCTTGATGCTGACAATGCGGGTTTTGACGGGGATGCAATGGAAGCAGAAGCCTGGGGCTATCTTGCTGTGCGTTCGCTACGTGGGTTGCCACTGACTTATCCCACAACAACCGGCAGCGATAAGCCTGTTTCAGGTGGCGTTCTGGCTACCGTTTGATTGTCGCGCACTCAATCTGATGCACAACGGTGGCTTTAACAGCTCAGTAGTGAATAAAAAAAATCCGGCGAGTAGTCTCGCCGGATTTTGTTTTCGCTATCTTTAGCGAAGACGCTTAGGACGAACTTCCACCAGTTCGCCAGCAAGACGACGATCCAGATATTCGGAGCATTCTTCAATAAGAAGATCGCTTTGGCCTGCGAAGAAGTGGTTCGCACCCGGAAGCGTGTTCTGGGTAATAGTGATACCCTTCTGCGTCTTGAGCTTATCCACCAGACCCTGAACATCCTTGGGCGGCGCAACCTTGTCCTGATCACCATGGATGATCAGACCTGAGGATGGGCAAGGTGCCAGAAACGAGAAGTCGTAGGTGTTTGGCTGTGGTGCGACCGAGATAAATCCTTCGATTTCTGGACGGCGCATCAGAAGCTGCATACCAATCCATGAACCGAATGAATAACCGGCAACCCAGCAATTCTTTGAATCGGGGTGCAGCGCCTGCACCCAGTCGAGTGCACTTGCTGCATCCGACAACTCACCTGCACCATGATCGAACTCGCCCTGGCTGCGTCCGATTCCGCGGAAGTTGAAGCGAAGTGTCGTAAAGCCGCGCTGCTGGAACATGTAGAACAGATCATAGACGATCTTGTTGTTCATGGTTCCGCCGAACTGCGGATGCGGATGCAGGATCAGGGCGATTGGCGCGTTCTTTTCCCGGGAAGGCTGATAGCGGCCTTCGAGGCGTCCGGCAGGGCCGTTGAAAATGACTTCAGGCATGTGTACTCCGCTTGTGATCGGAAGATCGGCTTCAGAGTGGCGAACTTGACGTGGGGGTGCGCCGCTTCTAGAACCGATTTGAAATTTCGTTAGTCTGAACCGGAGTTCAGTACCTAATGTGGCTTAATAGGCTTTTCCTGATTGAAAATTCAAGAAAATTGCGCGCGAACTGCGTGCGAATAGCGTGCTGAGCCACTTTAAGATGTTGCTTAGGAGATAGTATCGGTGATCGGAACCGGCAAGAGGCTATATCTGGACTATAATGCCAGTGCGCCTTTGCTTGATGAGGCGCGCAATGCGATCATCGAGGCATTGGGCATTCCTGGCAATCCGTCATCGGTGCATCGTGAAGGCCGGGCCGCACGTGGGCTTGTTGAAGCTGCCCGTCGCAGTGTTGCGGCGCTGGTCAATGCCAAATCTGATCATGTTTTCTTCACGTCAGGCGCCACAGAAGCCGCATCAACACTGCTGACGCCCAATTACATGATGGGACGTGCGCCCGTGCGCATGTCGCATCTTTATGTCAGTGCGACCGAACATCCATGCATGCTGGCTGGCGGACAGTTTGCACCGGAAAATATCACCATACTGGCCGTTGATGAAAATGGTGTTCTCAAGCTGGATGTACTGCAACAGGCACTGGATGCGCATGACAAAAGCACAGGCTTGCCGCTTATTGCTGTTCAAGCCGCCAATAACGAGACCGGTGTCGTTCAGCCTATTCGTGAAATTGCGGCGCTGGTCAAATCCGCAGGCGGCATTTTAGTCGTTGACGCGGTGCAGGGTGCCGGGCGCATTAAATTAGATATTACGGATAATTGCGGGGACTATCTGATAATCTCGTCACACAAGATCGGCGGCCCCAAAGGCGTTGGCGCTGTGATTGCAATTTCTGATCTCATGATGCCGAAAGCGCTCGTTCGCGGCGGTGGTCAGGAAAAGGGACATCGTGCAGGCACTGAGGCATTGCCTCTGATTGCAGGTTTCGGCGCGGCAGCTGATGTTGCAGCAGCCCGTTTGAATGGCAGCGGTTGGTCGGCGCAAGCGCGAGACAGGCTCGAAGCCGGGCTTTTGGAAATTGCACCCAACGCAACAATTCATGGCGCAGCGGTTGAGCGACTGTCGAATACGACGTTCTTCTCACTTGAAGGTCAAAAGGCTGAAACGGTCCAGATCGCTTTTGATCTTGGCGGAATAGCACTTTCAGCTGGCTCAGCATGTTCTTCTGGCAAGGTTGGTCCGAGTCACGTTCTGGCCGCGATGGGGCAAGAGGATGGCCCAGGTGCGATCCGTGTTTCACTTGAGCCGGACGTTACCACAGAATCTGTTGACCAATTTCTTGAGGTGCTCGGCAAAATAGTTGCGCGTTACGAGCGTTCCAAGGCTGGATAATGCCGGTATCGGACGTAACCTTGTAAATTATTCTTGAATTTTACCGGCAAATTTAAAGCTGGGCTTGAAATTTAGTTTAGAGAGGTTTTAAAGAAGCGTCACGCACACTATATTGTGGCGACGATAGCGATTATCATCGCCCTGACGTTTGCAACTGTCGGACCTTGAATCTGACGAGGATGGAGAACGCCAATGCCTGCAGTGCAGGAGACCATTGATCAGGTTCGCGGCTTGGACGTGGACCAGTACAAGTACGGCTTCGAAACAACAATCGAAACCGAGAAGGCCCCAAAGGGTCTTAATGAAGATATCATTCGCTTCATTTCCGCCAAGAAAGACGAGCCGGAATGGATGCTTGAGTGGCGTCTGAAAGCCTATGAACGCTGGCTCACTATGGAAGAGCCAACATGGGCACGCGTCGAGTATCCCAAGATCGACTTCCAGGACGTCTATTATTATGCGGCGCCGAAGAATCAATCTGGCCCAAAGTCGCTTGATGAAGTCGACCCTGAATTGCTTCGTACATATGAAAAGCTTGGTATTCCTCTGCGCGAGCAGGAAATCCTTGCTGGCGTGCGCAAACAGGGCGATCCGAGCGAAATCGACGGAAACCCATCGGATAGCGTCTATGCATCGGGCCGCGTGGCTGTTGATGCTGTGTTCGACAGTGTTTCAGTTGTCACGACCTTCAAGGCAGAACTTGCTAAAGCGGGCGTGATCTTCTGTTCGATCTCGGAAGCCATTCGTGAGCATCCAGAACTGGTTCAGAAGTATCTTGCTTCGGTTGTTCCTGTTTCGGACAACTACTATGCGACGCTCAATTCGGCTGTCTTTACTGACGGTTCGTTCGTCTACGTGCCAAAGGGCGTTCGCTGCCCGATGGAGCTTTCGACCTATTTCCGTATCAATGAAAAAAATACGGGTCAGTTCGAACGCACGCTCATCATCGCGGAAGAAGGCGCTTACGTCTCCTATCTCGAAGGCTGCACCGCACCACAGCGCGATGAAAACCAGCTTCATGCAGCAGTCGTTGAATTGATCGCGCTTGATGATGCCGAGATCAAGTATTCGACCGTTCAGAACTGGTATCCGGGCGATAGCAGCGGCAAGGGCGGCATCTATAACTTCGTTACCAAGCGTGGCGATTGCCGTGGGAACAACTCCAAGATTTCTTGGACACAGGTTGAAACCGGCTCCGCAATCACCTGGAAATACCCATCCTGCATTCTGCGTGGCGATAATTCGCGCGGAGAGTTCTACTCGATTGCCGTATCGAACGGCTATCAGCAGATCGATAGCGGCACCAAGATGATCCATCTCGGCAAGAACACGTCGAGCCGCATCATCTCGAAGGGTATTTCGGCAGGCAATTCCAACAATACCTATCGCGGTCAGGTTTCAGCGCATCGCAAAGCTGAAAACGCCCGCAACTTCACCCAGTGCGACTCGCTCCTGATCGGCAACGATTGCGGTGCGCATACTGTGCCCTATATCGAGGCAAAAAACGCCACGGCACAGTTTGAGCACGAGGCAACCACCTCCAAGATTTCCGAAGACCAGCTGTTCTACGTCATGCAGCGCGGAATTCCGCAAGAGGAGGCAATCGCCCTCATCGTCAATGGTTTTGTGAAGGAAGTTATTCAGGAACTGCCAATGGAATTCGCCGTTGAGGCGCAGAAGTTGATTGGCATTTCGCTTGAGGGCAGCGTCGGTTAATTCGGCCCCCTGAATAGCTAACTGCCTTCCTGCATCCGATTTTCTGGCCAGCCCTTTAACTGGCATAAGCAGTCCTTCTGAAAGGCTGCGTTGAGAGACAAGGTTTATACCCATGCTTGAGATCAAGAACCTTCATGCAAAGATCGCCGATACAGACACCGAAATCATCCGTGGTCTGAATCTCACCGTGAACAAGGGCGAAGTTGCTGCCATCATGGGCCCGAACGGCTCTGGCAAGTCGACACTGTCCTATATTCTCGCGGGTCGTGATGACTATGAAGTCACCGAAGGCGATATTCTTTACAACGGCGAGTCGATCCTTGAACTGGATCCAGCTGAACGCGCTGCCAAGGGCATCTTCCTTGCGTTCCAGTACCCGATGGAAATTCCAGGCGTTGCAACGATGGAATTCCTCAAGGTTGCTATGAACAGCCAGCGCAAGGCTCGTGGCGAAGCTGAATTGAAAATCCCGGAGTTCATCAAGCGCGTTAAAGACGTTGCCGGTGGTCTTAATATCGATATGGCTATGTTGAAGCGTCCGCTGAATGTCGGATTCTCGGGCGGTGAAAAGAAGCGCGCAGAAATCCTGCAGATGCAGCTTCTTGAGCCAAGCCTCTGTGTACTCGATGAAACCGATTCCGGCCTCGATATCGATGCTCTGAAGATCGTTTCAGACGGTGTGAATGCACTCCGTTCGCCTGACCGTGCAGTCATCGTGATCACGCACTATCAGCGCCTGCTCGAATATATTGTGCCGGATAGCGTTCACGTTCTTTACAAGGGACAGGTCATCAAGTCGGGTGACAAGACACTTGCTCTTCATCTTGAAGAAAACGGTTATGCTGACGTAATCGGCGAAGCTGCTTGAGGAGGGATGGATCATGAATATCCAGACCGCTCCCACTGCAAAGCCGAGAACGTCGGCTGAAAGCGCGCTGATCGACAACTTTGCCACCCGCATGGGCGAATTGCCCGGTAATGGCGATGTTGTCATTGCGCGTGACAATGCACTGGAAACGCTAAAAGTTCACGGCCTTCCATCGCGTCGTATCGAAAGCTGGCATTACACAGATTTCCGCACGCTGCTTAAAGGTGTTGCGGATTTCAGCTCTGCGGCGGGTACGAATACGTTGCCTGCACTTCTCGCAGGCTCGTTCGTCATTCCTGTCAGCAATGGCGTGGCTCTCGAAGCCAAAGCGCCTGAAGGTGTATCGCTTACACGTATAAGCGATGCGCTTGCTGATGGATCACTGGCCTCCGAAATGAATGTGCGTGGCACTGACGATACGATTGGTCAGATCAATGCTGCCTATATCAGCGATGGATGGGCAATTTCGATCGCCGATGGCACGGAACTCGAAGCGCCGCTGGAACTGCAGAACATCCAGAAAACCGGGCAGGGACATACTCGCTTCCCGATGCAGATTGGTGCCGACGTCAAGGCGACGGTTGTCGAACGTCAGTCCGGTGGCGAGGGCGATGCGTTCTCTACGTCTGTAAGTCACGTCACCGTTGGTGATGGTGCTGAGATCGTATGGGTTATCCTGCGCGATTTTGGTCAGGCTACTCAGCTTGCCCAGTTCAATGCCACGATTGGCAAAGGCTCGAAGCTTACGCTTTACATCGTGAATGCTGGTGGCAAGCTGGTACGTCAGGAAGTGCACCTGAACGTCACGGGCGAAGACTCTGACTTCGAGCTTCGTGCGCTCAATCTTCTGGCAGATGATACCCATACCGACATCACGATGACGGTTGGGCATCTGGTTGAAAATACGCGTTCGACCCAGATCATTCGCAATGTCGTCAAGGATCGCGCACGTGGCGTATTCCAGGGCATGATCCGCGTCGCGAAGATTGCTCAGAAGACCGATGCTCGTATGGCCTGCAACACGCTTCTGCTGTCTGATGACGGTGAGTTTGATGCGAAGCCAGAGCTGGAAATCTTTGCTGATGACGTCGCTTGTGGTCACGGCGCAACGGTTACGGAACTTTCCAAGGACTATCTCTTCTACCTGATGGCTCGCGGTGTTCCGGAAAACGAAGCACGTGGCCTGTTGATCAAGGCGTTCATTGCCGAGATCATCGAGGAGCTGGAAAATGAAGCTCTGGTTGAAGCACTTGAAGATGTGCTTTCGACCTGGCTTGCAGCCCACGCTTGATTGAGCAGGGCGAAGTGAGTTGTTCACTTCGCCTTTTCTGCCTGACTTAGCGGTCAAGCGGTAGAAGGAACGACCATGGACCAGAAGAACCCGCTCGTTGCGGCTTATGATGTCGATGCGATACGCAGGGACTTTCCGATCCTGTCACGACAGGTTCATGGCAAGCCGCTTGTTTATCTGGATAATGGTGCTTCTGCGCAAAAGCCGCAAAGCGTCATAGATGCTGTTACTCATGCATATGCAAACGAATATGCAAATGTGCATCGCGGTCTGCACTTTCTTTCGAATGCCGCGACAGACGCTTACGAAAAGTCGCGCGAAACAGTTCGACGTTTTCTGAATGCAGGTTCGGTCGACGAAATCGTCTTCACCAAGAATGCCACTGAAGCGATCAATACGGTCGCTTATGGTTATGGTATGCCCAATATCGGCGAGGGCGATGAAATCCTCTTGTCGATCATGGAACATCACTCCAATATCGTCCCATGGCATTTTATCCGTGAACGGCAGGGTGCAAAGCTCGTCTTCACGCCAGTGGATGACGATGGCGTTTTCCATATCGAGGAATTCGAAAAGCGTCTGACTGAACGCACCAAGCTTGTCGCAATCACGCATATGTCCAATGCTCTTGGCACAGTGACGCCGATCAAGCAGATCGTTGAGCTGGCGCATGCACGTGGTATTCCTGTGTTGGTTGATGGCAGTCAGGGCGCGGTTCATCTGCCTGTCGATGTGCAGGATCTTGGCTGTGACTGGTATGTCTTTACCGGCCACAAGGTCTACGGCCCATCGGGCATTGGCGTTCTTTATGGCCGTGCAGAAATGCTTGAAAAGATGCGCCCATTCCAGGGCGGCGGCGAAATGATCGAGGAAGTGACGGAAGAAAACGTCACTTACAATCATCCGCCACACCGCTTTGAAGCAGGCACGCCTCCAATCGTTCAGGCGATAGGGCTGGGTGCGGCTCTCGAATATATGGAAAAGATCGGCCGTCATGCGATCCTCGCGCATGAAGAAGACTTGCGTGACTACGCGCATGAACAGTTGGGAAAAATCAATTCTCTGCGGATCTATGGCAATGCACCGGATAAGGGCGCAATCATTTCTTTTGCCCTTGAAGGCATCCATGCGCATGATGTCTCAATGGTCATTGACCGGGCAGGGGTTGCTGTGCGTGCGGGTACGCATTGCGCACAGCCGCTCTTGAAACGCTTTGGTGTCACCTCTACATGCCGTGCATCGTTCGGGATGTATAATACCCGAGCTGAAGTCGACGCTCTGGCAGAAGCCTTGGAAAAGGCAAGGAAGTTTTTCGGATGACCGAGATCGAACAAAAAGTTCAGGAACAGACTGAAGCAACAATCGACGATGCAGCTGCATCGGAGGAAGGGAAGTCTGTATTCTCTGCTTCTGCGCTACCGCAAGAAGAACTGCTTCGCTTGACGGACGACATCATTGCTGCGTTGAAGACAGTTTATGACCCCGAAATCCCCGCTGATATCTATGAGCTCGGTCTCATCTACAAGATCGATATTGAAGATGATCGCACGGTCAAAATCGAAATGACGCTGACCGCACCCGGATGCCCGGTTGCCGGCGAAATGCCGGGCTGGGTCGAGAACGCGGTTAGTGCAGTAGAAGGCGTGTCCATGGTCGAAGTCGCAATGACTTTCGATCCGCCATGGAGTGCTGATCGTATGTCGGAAGAAGCGCAGGTCGCTGTCGGCTGGTACTAAAATTGACAAAAAAGCCCCGCAATGCGGGGCTTTTTTGTATCTTGGATCAGTATCCTGTCGTATTCGCGTAATGCATCGAGTTTTTTCCGAAACAGCCCTGCAACAGACCAACCAATCCGCCAAGAGCCGTTGCCGATGAAACAAGTCCCTGACCGCCTCTGAACGGTATGGACAGCACTGTGCCCAAAAACTTGAATGCGCGGCCGGCAACCTTCAGCGGTAGCCTTTTCAGTGTCTTGCCCGGATTCTCGCGATAGCGCGCACCAAATTCCGTGATGTTATGATCGCGATTGCGGCGATAATGATAGCTCAGTGTCAAACGGGACGAGGGTACTGTCTCATAGACGATAGCGTCACAGGCCCAACCTGTTCTCGCTCCAAGTGACTTTGATTTTGCCCAAAGATTCCAATCTTCGCCGCCTGTCAGGCCAAAGTGAGAATCAAAGCGCAATCCTGTGCTGCGGAAAAAATCCAGCTTTCCCATCCAACTGCCTGTTGCGACTTTGATCGAATCCCCGCGGCCTGTTTCACATTTGCGACGGCATTTTTTTTCAGACTTGTAGCCGCTACGTTCAATGCCAGACCAAACCAATTTTTGCAGAAATGAAAGCTTCTCATCAAAAGGTTTTGGCCTGACGGGCGAGCCGATGATGTCGAGATCAAGACGATCCCGTTCAGCGAGCAGGGTGATGAGCCATTCAGGCTCCACAAACTCGTCATCGTCTACATAGACGAGAAAATCGAAACCTTGCTCAATAGCATGATTGAGTGCGCGATTTCGCGCCGAAGAAATGCCCAAAACGCCTTCGATAATGTAGTCGATCTGATCCTCAGGCATCAGCGCGCGGAAACCTTCAACAGTTTCATCGAGCGTTGGAGAAAAATTATTCTCGACAATAAGAAATGTAATAGAAGCATTATCCGGCTTCTTTATTAAAGCAAGTGATGAAAAAAGATTGCAGAGCATTTTCGGTCTGCTGCGAGTGACGACGGAAACACATATGCGCCGCTGTTGCATGATATATTAAACCAAAAAAGTTTATTTGCGATATTATGTATGCTTATTATATATTTTGCATAAGTGCAATAGTTGCAGAAAAGTAACGTTGCAACTTTGAACAACAGAAAAGTTCTCTTATTCTTGAAGGTATATCAATGTCACAGGGAAATAAAGTAAAGCGCTTGGTGTAGTGCGCTAGTGGTGCCCCCAGAGAGACTCGAACTCCCGACCCCCTGATTACAAATCAGGTGCTCTACCAACTGAGCTATAAGGGCACTGGCGTCGAATTAGCATAATTCCAGCGCGTGTAAAGCGAAAATTCACATTCAGGGGGTGATGGTAAGCAGGTTTTGCATATGATAGCCATCTAGCCTGTGGAAACTGCACCGGCTGGCGCATTGGAACGGATAATATGGACGATAAATCCCTGGCGATTCACTTTCTCTCATCGGGAACACAAGAATCACTTGCAGCTCAGAAAGAGCTGGTGAAACGTTACGGGCATGTTGCAGCCGAAGACGCAGATGCGGTTGTGGCCCTTGGTGGCGACGGCACGATGTTGCAGGCTTTGCGCGACTTTATGAACAGCGGCATACCAGTATATGGCATGAACCGTGGCTCGGTCGGGTTCCTTATGAATGAGTTCAGCGTGGATGATCTGCCCGCGCGCATTCATGCAGCGCAGAAAGAAATGATCCGTCCGCTGGAGATGATTGCTGAAACGCAGCATGCCCCACCGTTCAAGGCGCTTGCAATCAACGAAGTTTCGCTTTTCAGGCAATCTTATCAGGCAGCAAAGGTGCGCATCACCATAGACGGCAAGGTGCGGCTTGAGGAGCTGGTTTGTGATGGCGTCATGGTTGCGACCCCTGCAGGCTCCACGGCCTACAATCTTTCTGCACAGGGTCCAATTTTGCCACTTGAAGCTCCGCTTCTGGCTTTGACACCCGTAAGTCCCTTTCGGCCAAGGCGTTGGGGTGGGGCGCTTCTGCCAAAGCATGTAACCGTACGAATGGATTTGCTGGAAACAGAAAAGCGGCCGGTTAATGCGGTCGCTGATAATAACGAAGTGAAGTCGGTAAGGTCAGTCACAGTCCGTGAAGACCCAGACAGCCAGGTTGCTATTTTATTTGATCAAAATCATTCTTGGGATGAGCGGATTTTAACAGAACAATTTAGACATTAGTTGGCTATGATTTTAGTAAAATCACGCATTAGTGTGGAGTGAAACACAATAAAATACAAATAAATAAGCATTTTTATATTCTTGGGCTGTATTTTAGTTGACTTTTGCACGCTGTGGACGTAGGCGATGCTGCAAGAAAACGCTTATTGCGTTGCAGACGCCTTTTCTGCCTTGGTTCCTGCGCCGGTTGACGCGGCTGCAATGACAGGATGGGTGGAATTCATTTCCAAACAGAGAGCTGCGCCTCCATTGACGACATTTGCCGAACTCGGTCTTTCCCCGAAAGTGCTCGCTGCTGTTGAAGCTGCGGGATACACCGCGCCTACACCAATTCAGGCTGGTGCCATTCCACCTGCACTGGAGCGTCGAGATGTTCTTGGCATCGCTCAGACAGGCACGGGTAAGACAGCGTCTTTCGTGTTGCCAATGCTCCATCTTCTGGAAAAAGGTCGGGCACGCGCTCGTATGCCTCGTACGCTTATTCTTGAGCCAACGCGCGAACTCGCTGCGCAGGTTGAAGAAAATTTCGTAAAGTATGGCGTCAATCAGCGTCTGAACGTGGCTTTGCTGATCGGTGGCGTTTCGTTCGATGAACAGGAACGCAAGCTGGAACGCGGCGCAGATGTGCTCATCGCGACGCCTGGCCGTCTTCTCGATCATTTCGAGCGCGGTAAGCTGCTTCTGACCGGCGTTGAAATTCTGGTTATTGACGAAGCTGATCGCATGCTCGACATGGGGTTCATTCCTGACATCGAGCGCATTTGCAAGCTGATCCCGTTCACCCGTCAGACACTGTTTTTCTCGGCGACAATGCCGCCGGAAATCACCAAGCTGACCGAACAGTTCCTGCATTCGCCGACACGTATTGAAGTCGCGAAAGCATCTTCGACGGCTAAGACGGTTACACAGCGTCTGGTAAAGTCGGGCAAGAAGGATTGGGACAAGCGCGCAGTGTTGCGTGATCTGATCCGTGCTGAAGGTGATACGCTCAAGAACGCCATCATTTTCTGCAATCGTAAGAAGGACGTATCTGAGCTTTTCCGCTCATTGGTTCGTCATGAGTTTGATGCTGGCGCCTTGCATGGCGATATGGATCAACGTGCGCGCATGTCGATGCTTGCCAACTTTAAGGAAGGCAAGTTGCGCCTTCTGGTTGCTTCCGATGTTGCAGCTCGTGGCCTCGATATTCCTGATGTCAGCCATGTGTTCAACTACGACATTCCTATTCATTCGGAAGATTATGTGCACCGTATCGGTCGCACAGGTCGCGCGGGCCGTTCTGGTAAGGCGTTCACGCTCGTTACCCCTACGGACACAAAATATCTGACGGCGATCGAATCCATGATCGGTGAAAAGATCGAATGGCGTGATGGTGATCTTTCAACCTTGCCAGCGTCGGACGAATCTGAAGATACGTCACGCAAGGGCAAGAGCGTTCGTGGCAAAGGTAAAGATGCCAAGGGCAGATCGAAAGATAAGCAGAAGGTCGAGACACCTGTGATTGTTCAGGCAGATGAGCCGCAGCCAATAATCAACGAAATCAAAGAGCGTCGTGATACGATCCGCACGTCAAATGACGAGCGTCGTGGCAAGCCGCAGCATGACAACCATAAGCGTCGTCGCGATCGCGATGATGATGATGGTCCGGTGCCAGTTGGTTTCGGTAACGATATTCCAGCCTTCATGCTGATCCCGACCGGGGTTTGAAATTTAGGTTGATAGAAATTAAAAAGCGCCCGTCTGTTTCAATCAGACGGGCGCTTTGTATTTTGGTATGATGTTTCGGAGAAACAAATAGTTAGAGCGGCTTTTATGATTTCGCTTTAACAGGGGCACTTCTGAGACTTGCTGCGAATGCCAGCCGTGCCCAATCAGTCATGATTTCGGGATCGTCATAAGCGTCGTCTGGCACGCTCCAATAAGGCATGGCGACAGGCTTGCCACTCTTGCGACTATCATAAGCCCATTGTGTCGATCCTGCTTCGATGAAGGCAGGCGCCGTCTGTGCATCAGCTTTCAGCAGCAGCTCGTCTTGAACAACGAGCGCTATAATCAATCCCTGATGATAAATACCTTTGCCGCCGAACATGCGGCGAATGCTGATCGCTCCCAAGCCTTCAAACAGATCACGTAAGGATTGGTCATCCATTTTAGAAACGCCGAGCGGTTAGAGTGCATCCCGAAAACTGCGAAATGGCTTTCTGATAAGATGCAGCAGAAAACAAAATGCTGAGATGTATCGATATGATTAAGTCGCGTCGCCTTAAGCTGCGCCCTGCATTTGACGCAGGCTTTCAGCGGAGGCTGGCTGAAGTTCAACAGACTCACCACAACCACAGGCCGATGTCTGGTTTGGGTTGTTGAAGACAAATCCGGTGCGCAAGGTCGTCACTTCAAAGTCCATCTGTGTGCCCAGAAGAAAGAGAACAGCCTCAGGGGCGATATAGACTTTCGCGCCATCCTTTTCGACGGAATCATCACCAGCTTTGGGCTCAGTGACGAGATCGATGGTATATTCCATGCCAGCGCAACCACCCTTTTTTACGCCGACGCGAATACCAAGAGCGCCGTCACGCGACGCCATGATTTCACTAACGCGAGCTGCTGCTCCATCGGTAAGCGTCAAGACTGAGAAACGACCCATTTTCATCTCTTCCGGTGTTATGCTGGTCTGTAACTGGAGAATCATCCAGTCTGTTCGGAGCAATCTGCTTTTCTGCGCGATTGCCACGTTTTCACTATAGTTAGTGTTGTAACATCATTACTGCAAGACACCAAATCGGGAGCATAGCCACAATGGATGTGCACATTTGGATGCGCTGCAACCAAAGAATTGCTGGAAGAGGAAAAGCGAATGTCGATTGAGCGCGTAAAGCCTTTGATACTTGCTGGGGTTGCTGGCATTTTCAGCACCGTTGTCTTTATGTCCGGCGCACAAGCCCAGGAAGCGCCCAAGAAAGCTGCTCCGGCCCAGGCGCAGGCTCAGAAACAGGAAAAACCCGTCGAAGAAACCAAGCCATCCGAACAGACGCAGGATGTTGGTGATGGCATAACGGTCCCTGATTATCGTGATGACCGCTCGACGCCTCAGGCGCTGATGGAATCCTATTACAATGCGATCAATCGCAAGGAATACGCGCGCGCCTACAGTTATTACTCTGAGGAGGGGCGTGAGCCGGATTTCAAGACCTTTGCAAAGGGTTATGAAGGAACCAAGAGCGTGAAAGTCGCTGTCCGGAAGACAGATCCGGATCCTGGTGCGGGACAAATCTACTGGAGCCTTCCAATTGCTATCGAATCTGAAGGCGATGATGGCAAAAAAGAAGTGTTTACGGGCTGTTATACGATCCGCTTAACCAATCCTGGCATGCAGGAAGAACCGCCTTACAAACCGATGCAGATCATGACCGGTTCGTTGACTAAGTCGCCGTTGGAAATCGAAAAAAGTGTGCCGGAGAGCTGTGAAGCGCCTTAATGAAAATTCATGCTTGACCTTACCACGATGGGAGGCTGCACAGTGGTGTCAGTTAAGGCATTGGAACCAGAAACGCGAAGCAGTTTTTCGTGAGGTTAATGCTTGAAACGACCAGTCAGACCGGCATCCGCGATACTGTCATCACGGAACGGTTCTCAAGCAAGGAGTGATCTGCATGGTAACTTTTTCTGTACCGAGGATGAAATGCGGTGGTTGCGCCGATAGTGTCACAAGCGTTTTGCGTAAGCTCGACGGAAAGGCGACCATCGATATCGATCTCGATAAGAAAAAGGTCGAGTTTGATGGCGACGTATCAAAAGATGACGCTCTCAATGCTCTTTCGGCTGCCGGTTATCCGGCAACGATTGCGCAATAATGTGATCGTCATCACGCGCATTGCTGTGACGTGCCGCTTGTAAAATATTTATCCAATGCATAATTGCCGGGCAAAGCTGTCCGGCATTTTTCAATCAGGTGTATTAGAATGCTGATGTGGGTGACCGTGTGTTGCAATCAGGCCTGCAATTCTTGTGTCCGGCAAATTTTGTGATTGATTGACTGGGAGGCCGTTTTTTGCCACATCAACGGCAAATCTCGTTTATGGTGCCCATAACGACAGCGAACTGCGATTGTCACGGATTTGCCGTATGATCTGGGTTCTGTTTGCAAAGGGTGCCAGAAGGCATAATCATCGCGTGATCGCGATAAAGAAGGATGTAGGGCATGGCTATGGCAGCCGATTTCCAGGATCTTCGCACGAAGATGGTCGATAATCAGATCCGTACTACGGATGTAACAGACCTTAGGGTTATTGATGCTTTTCTGACCGTTCCACGTGAGGCTTTTGTTCCGGCAAACCGTCAGGTGCTTGCTTATATCGACGAAGATCAGCTGCTCGAGAGCGAGGGCACTGCGCCGCGCTATCTGATGGAACCATCACCTTTCGCTAAGCTTGTACAACTTGCAAAAGTCAACAAGGACGACGTCGTTCTCGATGTAGGTTGCGGCACCGGTTACTCTTCGGCAATCTTTTCTGAGTTGGCTGGATCGGTCATTGGCCTCGAAAGTGATTCCGCATTATCGGCTGTCGCGGCGGCTCGTTTGCAGGGACTTGGCCATGACAATGTTGTGATCGTTTCAGGCGATTTGAATGCAGGTTACCCTTCCGAAGCGCCTTACGATGTGATTTTCATTGAGGGTGCAGTTGATTTTGTGCCGGAAGTACTTTTCAATCAGCTTAAAGAAGGTGGCCGTCTGGTTGCCGTCGAAGGGCGTGGAAATGCCGGAATTGCGCGACTTTACGTGAAAGAAAACGGCGTTGCTTCGGGACGCAGCGTTTTCAATACAGCTGTTCGTCCGCTTCCGGGTTTTGAGCGCATTGAGCAGTTTGAGTTTTAATCCAGCGCGTGGGGCAATTCTGCAACGATGCGGAAATTGTTTGTGAAAGCACTGGCGGGAAAGATGGAAATAGCGGAATTTACACGTTATTAAGTCTTCCCGAACCGATCGGTTCGATTATAGATTCGTTTGTTCTGATATGAGGTATACGGTGTTCAAAGCGTGCAAAGGACTTATGGCGGCGGCAATACTCCTGTCTGGCACCGTTTTATCGGGACAGGCCGCTTTGTCAGAGACGCTGAATGGCGCTCTCATGAAAGCCTATAAGAACAACGCGACCCTGAACTCTTCCAGAGCAGGCGTGCGTATTGAGGACGAGAATGTCGCGATTGCAAAATCCGGCTTCCGTCCGCAGGTGACGGGTTCTTATAATATCGGTCGTGGCAAGACGCCGACAGCTGGCACGCGCACGACAGGCACATACGGTATTGAACTGAACCAGATGCTGTTTGATGGTTTTCAGACCAAGAACAACGTTGCCGCAGCTGAAACCAGTGTATTTGCTCAGCGCGAAAACCTCCGCAACGACGAACAGAACACGCTTCTGGAAGCCGTTCAGGCTTATATGAATGTCTACCAGCTTCGCCAGATTGCAGCTCTTCGCGAAAAGAATCTTGCCGCAATGAACGAACAGGTCCGCGCTTCACGCGCACGGCTTGACGTTGGTGAAGGCACACGTACTGACGTTGCTCAATCGGAATCGCAGCGCTCCACGGCGATTGCGGCGCTCAATTCGGCTCGTGCCGATGTGAAGACTGCCGAAGCAACTTATGTTCAAGTCGTTGGCGCACAGCCGGATCGTCTTGCCGTGGCATCTGCTGCCAAGAACCTTCCGCGCTCTCCAGATGTTGCCTATGCAAACGCTGTTACTGTGCATCCGGGCATTCTGGCTACCCAGTATGCAGTTAACGCGCAAGGCTACAACGTCAAGGCCAAGGAAGGCGCTTTGCTGCCGACCGTTGGATTGACTGCCAGCGCGAGCCACCTCGACACCTATGCTGGCACCAATGCTGGTGACGGCAATTCGGCATCGGTTGGCGTTGGTGTGAGCATTCCGATCTATACGGGTGGCCGCACCTCAGCACAGATTCGTCAGGCCAAGGAACAGCTCGGCCAGGCACGTATCGAAGTTGATATCATTCAGGACAGAGTTCGCCAGGCAATCAGCTCGGCCTGGTCGCAGTTGGAAGCAGCTCGTGCATCCGTCAAGGCCAACCGCGATGGTATTGCCGCAGCTCAGCTCGCTCTTGATGGTGTCATTGAGGAACGTAAAGTTGGTCAGCGTACAACGCTCGATGTTTTGACTGCACAGAACAGTCTGGTTGATGTGCAGATTGCGCTTGTGCAGGCCGAGCATGACTCAATCGTTGCAAGCTATGCGCTGCTCAATGCAAGCGGTCGTATGACTGCTCAGGATATGCAGTTGCAGGTGGCCCAGTATAAGCCTGAAGAGCATTATAATGCTGTAAAGGACAAGTGGTTCGGTCTGCGCACGCCAGATGGCCGCTAAACCTTAAGCTTTTAGAGATAACAAACGGCGCCATTGGCGCCGTTTTTGTTTGATTCGTTTTTCCGGCGGAAATTCTTAATAAAATGATAAAGCTGTGGGTTCGGATTGCATGTGCCTGTGGAGGGATTCTCAAACCGACCAAGGTCCGGTACCCTTAATCCATTGATTCTCTGCCTGTGTGAGTAATTGGCAATAAGGGAAAGACGGATAGCTATGGCACAAACATCCAGCGCAGCACGCGAACCGTCAATGGAAGAGATTCTTGCTTCCATTCGCCGGATTATCGAAGATAGCGATGTTTCGCGTCATCCGATGCCTGCCGCGTCCGCTTTTCCAGCGCGTAGCGAAGTCGCGAAATTTCGCAAGCCTGTTACGATTCAGGAACCAAAGCCTGAGGTTGAAGCGAAACCAGCTCTGAAGGCCGATATTTTCTCGGATGAGCCCGTACTGCGTGGCCCCATTTCAGAAACAGCTCCTGCTGCAACCGTTGAAGATGAAATTCCTGATGCGGATGAAGAAGACGCCGACGCTGATTTCGTTCTCGACGCACAGAATGATGATCATCGCAGTGCTGTTGTCGAGCCGATGGCTGATGCTGATGTTACTCCGCCTTTGGAAACACAGATTGCCGCTGAGCTGAATGCTTCACAGTCCGATGATACTTCTGATGTGGAAGTTGAAGCAGCACCTGTTGCCCAAGTGCCGCCTGCTCACTTGAAAGTGCAGGGTGCAGAACATATTTTGTCAGAGGGTACCGAACGGAAAGTGGCCGCCGCGTTTCAGGATTTGAACCATGCTGTTCACTCCGAACCGCGTCGTTCTTTCGATGAAATCGCTTCTGACCTTTTGCGCCCGATGTTGCAGGACTGGCTTGATAACAATTTGCCACCTCTTGTTGAGCGGCTTGTTCGTGAAGAAATCGAACGTGTGGTGCGAGGCGAACGCTGAGCATGTCTCCCAAAGGTGAGAACCGTTTTTGGGATAGAGACATGCGCAAGAAAACCAACCTGAAGCGCTCCGCGCAATAGGTTGTTTCGCGCCAGATTGGACAATTCGACCCGTCTGTCTCACAGGCGGGTTTTCACTTTTAGGGTGATTTGTCGGCTGTTAATTGCTATTGAGCCGTCAATCAATTCATTCCGCATAAAGACCGGACGTTTCCATGCTTGAGAAGACTTATGACGCCGCGGCTGTAGAGCCGAAAATCGCTGAACGCTGGGAAGAAGCCGGCGCATTTAAGGCGGGTGCGGGTGCGAAGCCTGGCGCTGATCCTTTTGCTGTCGTCATTCCTCCACCGAATGTGACGGGTTCGTTGCATATGGGGCATGCGCTTAATAATACGATTCAGGATATCATGGTCCGTTTCGAGCGCATGCGCGGCAAGAATGTTCTCTGGCAGCCTGGCATGGACCATGCAGGTATTGCTACGCAGATGGTTGTCGAACGGCAGCTGGCGGAGCGACAGGAACCCACACGTCATGTCATGGGCCGCGAGAAATTCATCGAACGCATCTGGCAGTGGAAGTCTGAATCTGGCGGCATGATCTCCAATCAGCTTCGTCGGCTCGGTGCGTCATGCGATTGGTCGCGTGAACGTTTCACGATGGACGAAGGTCTGTCGCGCGCAGTTCTTGAGGTCTTTGTCTCGCTTTACAAGCAGGGACTCATGTATCGCGACAAGCGCCTTGTGAACTGGGATCCGAAGCTGTTGACGGCGATTTCCGACATCGAGGTCGAATCCCGTGAAATCAAGGGGCATCTCTGGCACTTGCGCTATCCGCTGGAGAACATTCCGTTCGATCCAGAAAACCCGCATACCTTCATTGTTGTTGCAACGACACGTCCTGAAACCATGCTTGGTGACTCCGGCGTTGCGGTGAACCCCAATGATGAACGTTATCATGCGTCGGTTGGCAACAACATCGTTCTGCCTCTCGTTGGCCGCCACATTCCGATTGTTGCGGATGACTATGCTGATCCGGAAGCAGGTTCTGGTGCCGTCAAGATTACGCCTGCACACGACTTCAATGACTTTGAAGTTGGCAAGCGCAACGATCTTCGCGCGATCAATATTCTGACACCGTCAGCAGCAATTACGCTCAAGGATAATGTCGACTTCCTGGAAGGTCTGGAACTGACGCCGGATCTCAACGCTCTTATCAAAGAGTTTGAGGGGCTGGATCGTTTTGCTGCACGCAAGCGGCTTGTCGAAATGCTCGACGAACAGGGCTATCTGGAAAAGATCGAGGATCACACGCATGCGGTTCCACATGGTGATCGTGGTGGCGTGCCAATCGAGCCTTATCTGACCGACCAATGGTATGTGAACGCCGCTGAACTCGCGAAGCCAGCCATGGCTGCGGTTCGTGATGGACGCACACAGATTGTACCGAAGAACTGGGAAAAGACCTATTTCGACTGGATGGAAAACATCCAGCCGTGGTGCGTTTCCCGTCAGCTTTGGTGGGGTCATCAAATTCCTGCATGGTACGGACCGGATGGCCAGTGCTTTGTCGAGAAGAGCGAAGAGGAGGCGAAAGCCGCCGCCCGCGCTCATTATGGCGAAGAGGTTGCTCTCGAACGCGATACCGACGTTCTGGATACATGGTTCTCGTCGGGCCTGTGGCCGTTCTCCACGCTCGGCTGGCCAGACAAGACGCCGGAACTGGCAGCCTATTATCCAACCAGCGTGTTGGTAACTGGTTTCGATATTCTGTTTTTCTGGGTCGCCCGCATGATGATGATGGGCATGCATTTCATGGAAGAGATTCCGTTCCATACGGTTTATCTCCATGCGCTCGTGCGCGATAAGCACGGTGCGAAGATGTCAAAGTCCAAGGGTAACGTCATTGATCCGCTTGAGCTGATGGATGAGTATGGTGCAGATGCTCTGCGCTTCACGCTTGCCATTATGGCTGCACAGGGCCGTGACGTTAAGCTTGATCCGTCTCGCATTGCTGGCTATCGCAATTTTGGAACCAAGCTTTGGAACGCGACGCGATTTGCTCAGATGAACGGCGTGAAGCTTGATCCGAATTTCAAGCCGGACAATGCCAAGCTGGCAGTCAATCGCTGGATTCTGACGGAACTCACCAAGGCCACACGTTCCGTAACGGATGGTATTGCCAATTATCGCTTCAATGAAGCAGCGGGTGCTGCCTATCGTTTTGTCTGGAACCAGTTCTGCGATTGGTATCTGGAACTGCTCAAGCCGATATTCATGGGCGACGACGAAGCGGCAAAGGCCGAAGCACAGGCAACAGCTGCTTATTGTCTGGATGAAATCTACAAGATCTTGCATCCATTCATGCCGTTCATGACAGAAGAGCTGTGGACTCTGACCGCAGGCGAGGGTGCAAAGCGTGAAACGGTTCTCGCTCTGGCAGAATGGCCTGAATTGTCTTTTGAGGATGAGGAATCAGCTGCTGACGTCAACTGGCTGGTTGATCTTGTCATGGGCATTCGTTCCGTTCGTGCAGAGATGAATGTTCCAGCGGGTGCTGTGGCTCCAATCGTTGTTCTAGAGGCAAACACTGCAACGATAGACCGCTTTGCGCGTCACGATGCAGCAATCAAGCGTCTGGCACGTGTCGAAGCGATCTCCTTTGCACAGGAAGCGCCAAAGGGTTCAGCACAGCTGGTGCATGGCGAAGCCACGATCTGTCTTCCTTTGGGCAGCCTGATCGACCTGAAAGCAGAAGCCGCCCGTATGGCCAAGGAAGCAGGCAAGATTGCCGCTGAAAGGGAAAAAATCGAGAAGAAGCTCTCGAATGAGAAGTTTGTGGCTAACGCAAAGGAAGAGGTCGTTCAGGCCGAACGTGAGCGTTTGACCGAGCTGAAAGATGCGGCTGCACGCGTTGCGACCGCTGAGGCTCGTATTCGCGAAGCGGGCTGATTTCGCCCGTTAGATCCCATCGCATCTCGAATCATCAGCCCGGCAGCTCCAAGCTGCCGGGCTTTTGCATTCAAAACGGCCAGAAATTTATCATTTCAAGGTGTTCTAAAGTTCATCGAACCGCCGTTTCGATTGTTTTTCAATGCTGTTGCGCTTTAGCAACAAGGCGCGAATTAGACCAAAAAATGGCGAAATTTGGTGGTTTTTAGGCCCATTAGCATTGGGAAACTTAGAAGAATTTGTAATTGGGACCCCTATTTTGGGGTTTTCGTCAAAACACTTCTTCGCTACCCGCCATTCATTCAATTTATGCATCTTGCAGGCTGAATCCTTCCTGATTTACGTTTGCGTCAAAGTAAATTGCTGAAGTTCATTGCATTCTGTTTGGGAGGACATTTTATGAAGCTGCAGCGCATCAAAGCTGTTGGAATCGCAGCCGGCCTGTTGGGGAGTGCGATAAGTGCACATGCAGGCGGTCTCGAGCGTAGCTCACAGGATTTTGATATCCTGTTCGAGCAGGGCACTGTGATTGACACAACCGGGACTTTTGTTTCGCCACAGCGTAAGCTGAAGAATATTCGGGGACCAATCGGTGCTGCTACAGGCGGTATCAATCCGCTCAGTGGTCGCCCGTATTCCACCGATGTGGATGAAGCAAAGAGCTATTGGGTTCCAAAGTTCTCGGCCAAGGTCGATCTTACGGATGATCTGGCCTGTGCCGCACAGTACCGTCAGCCTTGGGGCATTCATACGGATGTCGGCACTGACAACATCCGTATGTTCACGGCTATTGAACAGAAAATTTCGTCCAACGATTACGGTTTGAACTGTTCCTACCGTTTCAATGCGGGTGAAAAAGGTTACTTCCGTCTTCTCGGCGGTGTCAGCTATCAGGAACTCAAGGGCGAACAGACCCGTATGATTCCTCCGGGCTCAGCTTTCGGCGGTTCATTCCGTGTGGCTTCGCTTGACGTCGAAGACAAGGCATTTGGCTGGCGTCTCGGTGCTGCCTATGAGCTTCCTGAATACGCGATCCGCGCAAGCGTCGTGTACCAGTCTGAGGTCAAGTACAACCTTGAAGGGACCATTGATAATCTGGCTCTGAGCCCGATCAACGGTCGTGCACTGCCGATTAGCGTTGCCGGTGACGTCGCAACACCTCAGTCGGTTGAATTCAAATTCCAGACCGGTATTGCACCAGATTGGCTTGCATTCGGTTCGGTCAAGTGGACTGATTGGTCGAGCGTTGAAATGGTAGCATTCAACTCATCGTCGAATCTTCAGCTCGCTCCAGGCGTGATTGTTCCTAAGGGAACCAACATTACCAACCTGAACCTTTACTATCAGGATGGCTGGACTGTCAGCGGTGGCGTTGGACACAAGTTCAATGATCAGTGGTCAGCAGCCGCGACCGTTACGTGGGACCGTGGAACAACGACAGGCCTGACGTCTCAGACTGACATCTGGCTCTTCGGCCTCGGCACTAATTACAAGGCGACAGATAACTTTGAAATTCGTCTTGCAGGTGCTGCTGGTTGGCTGACGTCTGGCGATATGGACGATACTGTTATCAACGGTAAGCCAAATCCAACAGGTTCTAAGGGTGAATTCGGTAACGACTTCGTTGGCGCTTTGTCGCTGACGGCCAAGGTCAAGTTCTGATCACCTGACGGAGACAGTAAAAAGCCCGGCTCTCAAGCCGGGCTTTTTTGTTTTGAGAGCGATGATTTTATTGTTCAAGGCGGGCAAGCAGGGAAGATGTATCCCAGCGGCCACCGCCGATTTTCTGTACTTCCTTGTAAAACTGATCGACCAATGCGGTTACAGGCAACAGCGCTCCGTTGCGATTGGCTTCTTCAAGGCAGATGCCCAGATCTTTGCGCATCCAGTCCACAGCAAAACCGAATTCATATTTGCCGTCATTCATCGTGCCGTGGCGATTTTCCATTTGCCACGAACCAGCTGCACCCTTCGAGATGACACCGATCAGCTTTTCAATATCAAGACCGGCTTTCTTGCCGAAATGAATACCTTCTGCGAGGCCTTGTACAAGACCGGCAATGCAAATCTGGTTGACCATCTTGGCGAGCTGACCAGATCCTACAGGCCCCATAAGACCAACTGAACGGGCATAGGCGTCGATGATCGGCTTGGCCTTGTCAAAAACTGCTTCTGGCGCGCCAACCATTACGGTCAATATGCCGTTCTCCGCTCCAGCTTGACCGCCAGACACGGGCGCATCAACGAAATGAAAACCACGCTTCCGCGCTTCAGCATCGAGCTCACGCGCGACTTCTGCCGATGCTGTGGTGTTGTCGATGAAAATGGCGTCCTTTTTCATCGTTGAGAACGCGCCATTTGTGCCGGTTGTTACTTCGCGCAGATCATCATCATTGCCGACGCAGCAAAAAATGAAATCAGCATCGCGGGCGGCTTCGGCAGGAGTGGCTGCATGCTTGCCACCGAACTGTTCAGCCCATTTGGCAGCCTTTGCGGCCGTGCGATTATAAACTGTAACGTCGTGGCCACCTTTGGTCTTCAGATGGCCAGCCATTGGATAGCCCATCACGCCGAGGCCGAGAAAGGCCACTTTAACTGCTGTCATTGTCGGAAACCTCCAGAGGAAATGCGTCGAAATATAGGTTAGGTAAGGGGCGTCATGACCGCCTTGTGATAGGCGGGGCGCTGCGTAAGACGGCTATACCAGTCTTCGAGATGAGGCATGGGCTCACGCTCAATTGGAAACTCAAACCAGGCATATGCATAGCAACCAAGCGGGATATCGCCGACGCCGAAATTGCTACCCGATAACCATGGTTGAGCGGCAAGTGCGTTATTCGCAATTTTGAACGAACGCGTCATGCCATCAATCCCACGCTGTGCGATGGCTTTGTCACGCTTGTCTTCGGGCAGCCGGATCAAATTGGTGATTACATCACGAAAGTCGGCACCAAACGTCGAGGGTGCCCAATCCATCCATTTTTCGGCCTGCGCACGCTCGGCAGGGTCTTTGATCCAAAGTCCGCTCTCTGTATGCGTCGCAGCGAGATAGCGAACGATCACATTGGATTCCCAAAGTGTTGTGTCGCCATCTTCAAGAAGAGGGATCAGGCCATTGGGGTTACGCGCAAGATAATCTGCATCCTGTAAGCCACCAAACTGTCCGCCGATATTAATCTGCTCATATTCAACCGCGAGCTCTTCAGCTATCCAAAGCACCTTTTTTACATTGGTAGAATTGGTTCGACCCCAGATTTTCAACATGATTGAGCCTATCGCATTGCAGTGAGAATGCGCGGGATGCGCATATGGATAAGTATGCATTTAAAGCAGATCGCCCCCGGTAGCTGCAAGGCTAACGGGGGCGATAAAGTTTCTTTTATTCATTCGTTCAGCGGATCAAATGTCTTGTCAGTCGCCGTTCAAGGAAGTCCCAGACATGCCGCAGGCATTCGACAATCAACAGATAGATAACTGCTGCCCAGATATAGGTCTGGAAATCAAACGTCCTTGAATAGGCACGGCGGGTTTCACCCATCAGATCGAGAACCGTGATGATTGCGACGATAGCCGATCCCTTGATCATAAGAATGATCTCGTTGCCATAAGGGCGCAGCGCCACGATCAAAGCCTGAGGCAGGATGACTTTCCAGAACGTTACACGTTTGGAAATACCAAGAGCCGCGGCACCTTCCCATTGACCAATAGCAACGCTCTGAATGGCCCCACGCAGGATTTCTGCCTGATAGGCCGCCGTGTTGAGAGAGAAGGCCAGAATAGCGCAGTTCCAGGCATCGCGGAAGAACACCCAAAGGCCGACGCTTTCAAGGAAAGGACGGAATGTGCCGAAACCATAATAAATCAGGAAGGTCTGGGCGAGCAGCGGTGTGCCGCGGAAGAAATAGACATAGGCAAAGGCGATGCCACGCAGCCACCGATTTTTTGACATGCGCGCAGCTGTAATTGGCAGCGAGAGGAGTGCACCGATAACGATCGAAATTGCTACCAGCCGTAAAGTGACCAGCAGTCCGGACCAATAGCGCGGGGCGTAGGTCTCAAACAGATCGATACGCCACACATTATAGAGGTAAAGTGCAAGCCCAAGAAAAAGCAGGCCCCAGAATGCAACGATGAGGTGGCCAGCAATGCGTGCGCCTGTCCAGCTTCTAACGACTGGAGGCGGGGCGAGAACATCTGCTGCGTTGCGAGAGGTGATTTCACTCATAATCATGCTCCCCGCGACGCGTTACTGCCCGCATCGGCCCAACGAGCGATCCGGTTGATGAAATATGATGAGATGATCGCAAGTGCGAGATAAAGCAGACAAGCGACGCCAAAGAAAAGGAATGGCTCTTTCGTGACGCGTGCAGCAATCGACGTCTGGCGCAGAATGTCTGACAGCGTGATAACCGAAACAAGCGATGTATCTTTCAGCAGCACCAGCCAAAGATTGGCAAGGCCCGGAAGGGCAATCTTGATCAATTGCGGCAGAATGATTTTGCGCATGGTCTGCCAATGCGACAGACCAACCGCATATCCGCCTTCATACTGACCGCGCGGGATCGCGCGGAATGCAGACAAAAAGACCTCGCTTGAATAAGAAGAGAACACAAAACCGAGTGCGATCATGCCAGCAGCGAAGGCATTGATCTCGATATTCGCATTGATGTTGAACAGTGTAAGCAGGCGCTGCAAGCCAAGGGACGCGCCAAAGTAAACGAGGAAGAGGGTTAGCAGCTCCGGTAATCCGCGAAAAATGGTCGTGTAGATATTGCTCGCAAGCCGGATCGATGGCTCTTCCGATTGTTTACCCAAGGCTACAATAAAGCCGAGGGCGAGGCCGATGGGTAGGGTCGCGACTGCCAATGCAATAGTGACCATAAGTCCCTTGGCAATGCTGATACCCCAACCTTCAGGGCCGAAACTCAATAAGGTGGCGTAATGTTCCATGCGCCTAATCTCTTCCTGAGGGCTTCAAGTCTGTTATCAAACGAGACTTGATAAATTTTGAATTTTATCTTTATAGCCCAAATAGTTACGCCGGTTTACTTGAGAGTAAACCGGCGTCTGGATGTTAAAATATCTTAGTTCTCTGCACCGTAAGCGTCGAAATCAAAGTACTTGTCGTTGACTTCTTTGTACTTACCATTGGCACGAATTGCCTTGATTGCTTCGTTGAACTTCGCAACCAGTTCAGGGCGACCCTTCTTGAAGGCAACGCCCGCACCAGGACCGTGAATCTCGATAACCGGTGGGAAAGTGCCAACCATCTTGCAGCAGGCGCCATCTGGCGTCTTCAGCCATTCGGCCAGCGTCACGCTGTCGTCATTAACGGCATCAAGACGACCGTTTGCGAGATCGAGACGATATTCTTCCGCAGTCGGATATGCCTTGATCGTGCTGTCGGTGAAGGTCTTTTCGGAATAGTTGGCGTGCGTGGTCGAAACCTGTACGCCAATCGTCTTGCCTGCCAGATCTTCCTTGGTCACACCCTTGATGTCGGTGTCCTTAGGCGCAGCTACGCCGGGAGGCGTGTTGTAATATTTGTTGGAGAAGTCGACCTGCTTCTTGCGTTCGTCTGTGATGGACATGGACGCGATGAAAGCATCGAACTTGCCGGACTGAAGAGCAGGGATGGCACCGTCCCATTCCTGGGTCACGAATTCACATTCGGCTTTCATTTCGTCGCAGAGCGCTCTGGCAATATCAACGTCAAAGCCGGAAAGCGAGCCATCTGGCTTGATGAAGTTGAAAGGAGGGTAGGCACCTTCCGTACCGATTTTGATCTTCAGTGGTTCCTGAGCATTGGCAATACCGGCGCTCATGCTGCCGAGTGTGATTGCAATTACTGCAACTGATGTCGCCGCAGCGATACGCTTAATAACGCGCATTCTTAGTCCTCTCGTTTAGTTGTGGCTGGTTCCCTGATTCTTCTTCTGGTTCAGCCGCTTCAAGAGACGCTGTCGACATAAAACTTTAAGTAGTAAGTCTGACAGTGGATCCCCCGTTCCCTACAAATAGATGCTAGAGCTGACAACGCGCAATATTTTTTCGCACTTATGCCCAATCATCCGCCCAGACTTTGATAATCCCACCATTTTCCATGACATTGCAAGACGGTATGAGTAATTTAATTGTGCATGCAGGAAGGGGATTTAATAGGATTTCCTATAGAATATGACGATGAAGCCGCATTTTTTACCGGAATTATGCTTAATGGCAGGGAAATCCTCAAAGCTTCATCAATTGCACAACGAAGTCGGCAATTTCTTCGACGGCATCAAGATCAAACAACGGCAATTTTTCACGTTGCGTGATGTGATCGCTGGCGATTGCAACAATGCTGGGATCGTCGTCGGAAAGGGGCGGACCGTCGTGCCCGCCAGAGCGCCGAAGCTCGATTTTTTTATGAGATTCGCGCTTGTAGCCTTCAATCAGAACCAGATCGCATGGGGCGAGTTTACCGACAATCGCTTCTAGCGAAGGTTCCGCTTCGCCCAGATTTTCATGCATGATCGCATAGCGCGCTGAGGATACGACAGCGACTTCAGCAGCACCTGCCTTTCGGTGCCGCCACGAATCTTTGCCAACATGGTCGATATCAAAATTGTGGTGCGCGTGTTTCACGGTCGAGATTCGATAGCCGCGTCGGGTCAGTTCCTGAACAAGCCTTTCGGTCAGCGTGGTCTTGCCCGAATTTTTCCAGCCAGTGATTCCGAACAGCTTATGGTTCATTTAGGGCCTCGTTCAGACGGGTCGCTTCAATAAGATCTTCTGGTCTGTTGATGTTGAAGAACGGATCATAGATCTCCCCATCAGCCAGCTGCATAAGAGGAAAATCAACGTCTTCAAAGCCGATGTGGTGTGCAAAGGCAAGGACGCTGGCTTTCTCGGCATGGGAGAGCCATTCGTTGAGTGAGAATAAAAGGCTTGTCTTCCATAGACCGAAAATCGGATGCACTTGTCCATTAGAACTGGCTAACACGATGCGGGCAGCAGTTTTCTTTTGCCGCTCATCAAGCTGGAGTGCGAGATCAGCCGGAAGGAAAGGACTGTCAGCCGCCACACTTACCATCAGGGGGAAATCATGGGCATATTCAAAAGCAGTTTTTAGACCGACAAGCGGCCCACCATGCGAGGAAGGTGAGTCGCTAATCACGGGAATATCCAGCCCGGATAGCCGATGGTGATCGCCATTTGCATTGAGAAAAAGATAATCGACCTGTGGTGAAAGCCGCGCTGCAACATGTTCGATGATTGTTTGTGAACCGAGTTGCTGCAAGAATTTGTCGCCCGCTAAACCACCTGCTTGCATACGGCTGGATTGACCACCGGCAATGATCGCGCCTGCAATGCGGTCGGTCTCTCCCATTATGAAGGCTCCACTCCGGTTGGCATGGCAGCTAATGTGCTCTTGTTTCGCTCTCGTTTTTTGCGGACATTTTCACGATAGACCATATAGATACCACTGCCGACGACGAGAATTGACCCGGCAATTGTATAGGAATCTGGCGCTTCGTTGAATACCACTGTGCTCAACAGGATCGCCCATAAAAGGCTCGAATAGCGGAATGGTGAAACGAACGAGATTTTGCCTTCACGCATAGCCATGATGATAAAGTGATAGCCGATCAGCAGCAGTCCGGCGGCCAAAGCCATGATGAGAACTGGCACGACACCAACGGGTTGCCAGCCACCCATCGGTTGAATGAGGCCGCCGCCTGTCAAAGCGATTGCACCAGCGGTCAACGTGGACAGATAAAGCGTCGGAACGTGTGCCGGTACGCGGCGGGTCGCGATGTCGCGCATGGCTGCAAAACAGACGCTGGACAGAAGGATACCAACAGCGGCAAGACTTGCTGAACTATCTGTGCCGGGACGAATGATGATTATAACCCCGACAAGGCCGAAGGAGATACACATCCAGCGTCGCCAGCCGACTTTCTCGTTGAGGAAAAGCACAGCGCCCAGAGTTACGACCAGTGGCGTTGCCTGAAAAACGGCTGAACAGAATGCCTGCGAAAGATGTCCGAGAGAAAAGATGTAGGTGACCGTCGCCAGTACTTCGCCCAACACGCGCACAACGGTCATCAATTCCATCGAGAGATTGCGCAATGCACCATTGCGCCAAGCCAGCAGGCCAATCGCGATTGTCGCAAATATCCCGCGGATAAACATATACTGACCGCTGTTCATCTGCGTCAGCAGATATTTCGTCATCGTATCGCCAATGGTGAATGTACCCATAGCGAGGAGCATAAATATACTTGCACGAAAGTTAGCTGACTGCGGCACAATATGGAATCCGGTTTAGGATTGTATATCGCTATCGCATCGATTGGATTCGGTCCAATTTATACTTGTTGCAAATGTATTTAAATTATTTATCCGCCGGTGAGGCTCATGTGGCGAGCAACAGCCGGGCGATTATGGTCGCGATCAATGATAAAATCATGACCTTTGGGCTTGCGCGAAATGGCCTCATCAATTGCGTCATTCAGTATAACATCGCTTTCGCTTGCACGCACTGCGACGCGCAAATCTGCATCGTCGTTCTGACCGAGGCACATATAAAGCATACCCGTGCATGTGAGGCGCACGCGGTTACAGCTTTCGCAGAAATTATGGGTGAGTGGCGTGATGAAACCGAGACGCCCACCGGTTTCCGCTATGGTAACATAACGGGCAGGGCCACCTGTGCGGTATGGAATATCGGAGAGAGTGAACTGCTTGCTTAAATCGGTGCGCAGTTGGGAAAGCGGCAGATATTGATCAGTGCGATCGAATTCGATTTCCCCCATGGGCATGGTTTCGATCAAGGTCATGTCCATGTCGCGGCCATGGGCCCAGCGGATCAGTTCCGGGATTTCAAGCTCATTGAAGTTCTTCAGCGCAACCGCATTGATTTTAACGCGAATGCCGGCCTTTTGAGCCGCATCAATACCCTCTATGACGCGATCAAGATCACCCCAACGGGTGATGGTGCGGAATTTATCGGGGTCAAGTGTATCCATGGAAACGTTGATACGACGTACACCGCAATCTGCCAGCTCTTCCGCATAGCGGGCGAGCTGAGACCCGTTGGTGGTGAGCGTTAACTCGTCCAGCGCACCTGTTTCGAGGTGTCGGGATAGTCCACGAATAAGATGCATGATATTCTTGCGGACAAGTGGTTCCCCGCCGGTCAGGCGCAACTTACGAACACCCTTTGCGATGAATGCACTGCAAATCCGTTCGAGTTCCTCGAGCGTCAGCAAGTCTTTCTTTGGCAGGAAAGTCATGTGTTCCGCCATGCAATAGGTGCAACGGAAATCGCAACGGTCGGTGACGGATACGCGCAAATAGGTCACGGCGCGCCCAAACGGATCAATCATTTGTCCGGTTGGAGAAACAACAGGCAGAACTTGAGAACGTTGCATAGAGTAAGCCATTGTTTCCACACGTTGCAGAACCCATTCTGCATCCTGGTTCAAGAGATAAGTATCCTCGAACGCTTTGTCCAGTTTACGCCTTTGCAAAGCACCTTCAAGTGAGAAGGCATTAATCTCGACCGTTCGGTCTTTTATCTCTTCTCATCGCGGGTGAAGATCAATATCTCTTTGATTTGGCACCATTCAGGGCGGCGAGAGCATAATTTACATGTTTGCGCTCCTGGAATGAACAGCCGCTGGAATGACGGAGAACAATTATGAGTGATGTCTGGCCCACTGAATTGCGTGTCTCGAAAGACCGTAAGCTTCTGACGGTGGCGTTTGAAAGCGGTGCGAGGTTCGAGCTGACGGCCGAGCTTCTGCGTGTGTTGTCGCCGTCGGCAGAAGTGCAGGGGCATTCACCGGAGCAACGTGTGACCGTAGGCGGTAAACGCAATGTCGAAATCATGCGCATGGACCCGATTGGCAATTACGCGGTCCGCATAACCTTCGATGATATGCACGATACGGGCTTGTTCTCATGGACTTATCTCCACAAGCTGGGCACTGAGAAAGACACGCTTTGGCAGACTTATCTGGATGAGCTTTCGGCAAAAGGCCTGAAACGCGATCCGAAATAAGAAATTCAGATGAAACAAAGGGCGGTCGTAACCGCCCTTTGTTTTTTAACCGAGATTGAGTTCCTTGAAGAAGTCGTTGCCTTTGTCGTCGATAACGATAAAGGCCGGGAAATCGACCACTTCAATGCGCCAGATGGCTTCCATGCCAAGTTCCGGATACTCGACCACTTCAACCTTCCTGATGCAGTCCTGTGCAAGGCGAGCGGCCGGGCCACCGATAGAGCCGAGATAGAAACCGCCGTGGGTGCCGCAGGCTTCACGAACCTGGCGGGAACGGTTGCCCTTGGCCAGCATGACCATTGATCCGCCAAACGATTGAAACTGATCGACATAGGAATCCATGCGACCAGCCGTCGTCGGTCCGAAAGAGCCCGAGGCATAGCCAGTCGGTGTCTTTGCCGGACCAGCGTAATAGATCGGATGATTCTTGAAATAATCGGGCATGGCTTCGCCATTTTCCAGGCGCTCACGAATTTTCGCATGTGCCAGATCGCGTGCGACGATAATCGATCCTGTCAGCGAAAGTTGCGTCTTTACCGGATGCTTCGACAGCTCTTTCAGAATTTGTTCCATTGGCTGATTGAGGTCGATCTTGACCACGTGCGATGACAGCTTTTCCTCATCAATCTCAGGCATATATTTCGCCGGATTGGTTTCAAGCTGCTCAAGGAAGATGCCGTCCTTAGTGATTTTTCCTTTGGCCTGACGATCGGCAGAGCAGGAAACGCCAAGCCCGATAGGCAGCGATGCACCGTGGCGTGGAAGGCGGATGACGCGAACATCATGGCAAAAATATTTGCCGCCAAACTGTGCACCGACGCCGAGCGACTGTGTGAGTTTGTGAATCTCTGCTTCCATCTCAAGATCGCGGAAAGCGTGGCCTGTTTCGGACCCTTGCGTTGGCAGGTTGTCGAGATAACGTGTTGACGCAAGTTTCACGGTCTTTAGATTCATTTCGGCAGAGGTGCCACCAATGACGATTGCCAGATGGTAAGGCGGGCAGGCAGCTGTGCCAAGGCTGAGGATCTTGTCCTTCAGGAAATCGATCATGCGATCATGCGTCAGTAATGAAGGCGTACCCTGGAACAGGAAGGTCTTGTTTGCAGAACCGCCACCTTTGGCTACAAACAGAAACTTGTAAGCGTCTTCGCCTTCTTCATAAATGTCGATCTGAGCTGGCAGATTGTTTTTGGTGTTCTTTTCCTCGAACATCGAAAGGGGAGCAAGCTGCGAATAACGCAGGTTCTTCTTGTTATAGGCATCCAGAACGCCGGCACCAAGCGCATCGGCGTCGCCGCCTTCAGTCCAGATGCGACGGCCCTTTTTACCCATGATGATCGCGGTGCCAGTGTCCTGACACATTGGCAGAACCCCACCGGCAGCAATGTTGGCATTTTTCAGAAGATCGTAAGCAACGAAGCGGTCATTGTCGGTGGCTTCGGGGTCTTCCATGATATTTGCAAGCTGCTGCAAATGTCCCGGACGCAACAGGTGATTGATGTCAGCGAATGCCGCTTCCGAAAGGATACGCAGGCCTTCAGCTTCAACGCTCAGGATTTCCTGTCCCTTGAAGGTGTCCAGAGACACATGGTCCGAAGTCAGTTTGCGATAAGGGGTGTTATCTTCACCAAGTGGGAAAAGATCGGCGGCGCTTGCTTCTGCCATTGTGGTACCTCGCTTGCTTGCCTGCTGTATCTGAGGTGATGCGCTCCACGATTGAGCTCAAAACCAAAGTCGGGACATATTCTGTCGGGCTTTTATCGTGATGAAGAGCGGAATCCACTGCGGCACATTGTTCAGCCGGGCACTTTGAAGCCGGGTCGTGTGTCCGCCAAAGCACTTTTCAAAAAAAATTGATGAAATTGGGCCCAAAATAATAGGGGAAGGCATTAACGTTAAAAGATTCTATACGACATTCATCAATTCTACGGGCAAAGATTGAAGCGGATTCGCTTGTTAGCGATTGCATTGAATTGGCGGTTGGAATGCAGTTCTCCAGATATTTTAAGCAGGACGTAAAAAATAGTCGCAAGCGCGGTCCTTATGTCCGCAATGCACTTGCTTTCGCCCTGGCAGCGTCGACACTTTTCTCGACAGTACCGGCGCAGGCTGCAAATTCGTTGTTGGAACTGTTTCAACAGCGTCGACAGCAGCAAGCTCAACCTCCTGTGCAAGTTGCGCCTGTGGCTCCCGAACAGCGTACCGCTAAACCTGTTTCGGTGCCGAGGGCTGCTGTGCCTCCAGCGCAGCGTGTCACAGTCAAGGGACCGCAGATTTACAATTATAAGCCAGATGCGCTTGTAAAAGTGGACTTCTCAGCGCTTGATATGCAGGTAACGGCCGCGGTTGATTCCGCCCAAGCCGGCCCTTTGACATCTGGTATGTCGCCAATCGGTCCATCAAAGAAAACGGATGAAACTCAAGGCGAACGTGCATTTGATGCAGCGACGGACTATCTGAAGACTGTCGACGTCAAAGCCGAAAAGCAAATTGCCGAAGCTGTTGTCAGTTTCTATTCGGAAAAGCGCGCTTTCCTCTGGTCATCTGATAATAAGGCGCTGGATAAAGCCCGGAATGTTGCGGCTTTCTTTGCTGAGGCCGATGGAGACGGACTGAACCCCGAAGAATATGCAGTCGCTATCCCGGGTGATCATTTTGATGAGGCACAGCTCGCAGAGCGTCAGCAGAAACTTGCGGATTTTGAAATTCGCATGTCTGCGCGTGCCTTGCGCTATGCGATGGATGCAGGCGAGGGTCGGGTTATCGCCGATAGGCTGAGCGGCTTCCATGATTTGCCGCGCGGTCGCGTCGATCTCAAGGCTGTGCTTGCACGTCTTTCATCAGAAAGCGATCCGGTCGCTTATCTCAAAACTTTCCAGCCCAACAATGAGACTTACGCTTCCCTGAAGCGCGAGCTGGCAAATACCGAAGCGCCGGCCGGTGAACCTATTCGTATCTCGCTCGATAAGGCGATCCGTCCCGGCGATACAAACGATCAGCTTGGCAAAGTCGTCGCACTTATTACCAGACATGCGCCCGCGACATATCTCGAGCAGCACCGCGACGTATTGCAGGCCCACGCGGATGCCAGCATCTATGATCCAGAGCTGGCAACAGCCATCAAGGATTATCAGAAGCTTTCCGGCAGTGCGCCAGATGGCATTATCGGCAAGAACACGATTGCGGCTCTTCAAGGCGAACAGGATTCGGTCAAGCGTGATCGAATTATTTATTCCATGGAGCGCCTGCGTTGGCTGCCGCATGATTTTGGCTCGCGTTATGTGATGGTTAATCAGCCGTCCTATCGCGCTGAGTATTTTGAAGATGGCAAAGAAAAGCTGGCTATGAATGTGGTCATCGGCTCACCAACCCATCAGACTTATTTCTTCTATAACAAGGTTCAGACCGTTGTTTTCAACCCATCTTGGGGCGTGCCGCGTTCGATCATTCTGAACGAGATGCTGCCTAAGGTGATGCGCGATACCAGCTATCTCGACCGCAATGGCTACGAAGTCTATGTCGGCGGCAAAAAGGTTTCGGCGAGTGCAGTAAACTGGAGTGCGGTTGCTGCAGGCAAGGCCCATGTCGGTATTCGTCAGAAGCCGAGCCTTGATAATGCTTTGGGTGAGTTGAAGATTCTATTCCCCAATTCCCATGACATCTACATGCATGATACCCCGGCGAAATCCTATTTTGGTCGTGACATGCGCGCTCTGAGCCATGGCTGTATTCGTCTGGAGCGACCGCGCGACATGGCAGCAGCAGTTCTGGGTAAATCTGTCGATGAGCTGGGCAAATATTTTGGCAAGGATGAACGCGGCATCAAGGTGGCCAACCCAGTTCCAGTTTACATTGCTTATTTCACAGCGTGGCCTGATGCGACGGGCAATGTACGTTTCTTCAACGATATTTATGGCCGCGATTCAGGCTTGCAGAAAGCATTCGACAAAACGGCGGAATCCCGATTGGCTGCTCTTTGAGAGGTCAATCCTTATCCGGCTACCAATCGTTGGTGTTTTTGCAAATGGCTGACGCGTTTAGGTGGGTCGCGTCCATCAATTGAATGGGACTGTAAGCCATCCCGAAAAGCATGAAACGGACTTCTGACACGATTTGTATCGAAACAGAAAGATAAAACACCGATCTGATTCAATCAGACCGGTGTTTAAGAAGTTCAATTTTCTATATTAATTCTGAATGTAACAAGCTTTCCCCTGGCCCCGTGCCGGATCGCCGAAACTACGGTTGTCACATTGTACGCCATCGCGGAACATGCGTTCTACGAAACGCCCCTTGGCTCCGTACCGCACAACCTTGCGACCATAAAAATCGCAGAAGCCTTTTTCCTTTGCGCATTGCTGCCAGTCGCCACGGCCGCGATCATCGCGTCTGTTATCACGCCAGTCATTGCGCCTGTCATCACGACGATTGTCGCGCCAATCGTTGCGGCGATCATCACGTCGATCTTCGTAACGATCTCGGACAACGAAAGAGCAGCTTTTCCTTGCGCCGGGTGCCGGGTTACCAAAAACTTGGTTGGAGCAGCGCACATTCGGACCGTCGATGAACTGTGACGTTCCGCGGCCATTCGCGCCGTAGATCACTTCAGTTGGGTACGGAAGCCTGCAGGTTTCATTTTCTCCGGCACAACGCTGCAATTGCGCCGCCTCTGCGGGTGCAGGGGCAATTGCATACATAGATGCAACGAAGGCCGATATGCCTGCAACCAGGCTGATTTTATTGGACAGAAGAGTCGCCAAGGCTAACACCATTGTTTGAATGTCTGATGAGTTCTTATAGATTTCAGTTCTTGAACATAGAATGAACGCCGAGCCGCGTTTCACAGGTCAAAATCTCACGCACGCGCGGTGAGTTGAACGCAAATCGTGTAAAAAATCCAGTTAGATAGTTCCCTTTTCTGGTTAAATCCGCAAGAGTGCAGTTCAATGTTTCTCGTCAGCAAGGTCGTAAGAAAATGCATGGTGAATACAAGGTCCACGGTGGCAAACTGGTTGTTATCGATCTGGAGGTTCAGGACAATAAGCTGAACGAAGTTCAGGTAGCTGGCGACTTTTTTCTCGAACCTGCAGAAGCCCTTGATGATATTCGTGATGCACTGAACGGTTTGCCTGCAACGTCTTCAGCTGAGGACATTGCCGAGGCTGTCAGGAAGGGACTTCGGCCTGATGCTTTCATGATCGGTTTCAGCCCCGAGGCTGTTGCCATCGCTGTTCGGCGAGCGTTAGGTGTCGCCCGAACCTGGCGCGATTATGAATGGCAAATCATCGATATTCCACCGTTAACGCCCACAATGCATTTGGCATTGGACGAGGTTCTGGCACGCGAAGTGGCCGCCGGACGCCGTGCGCCGACTTTGCGTTTCTGGGAATGGGAACGTCCATCGATCATCATTGGCGCGTTTCAATCGTTGCGCAATGAAGTGGATATGGAAGCGACCAGGGAGCTGGGCGTGGAAACTGTACGCCGCGTGACTGGTGGAGGTGCCATGTTTGTAGAGCCGGGCAACTCGATTACCTATTCGCTTTATGCTCCCGGTGATCTGGTTCGCGATATGAGTTTTGCGGATTCCTATGCGTTCCTCGATGAATGGGTGTTGAAATCGCTGAATTCACTTGGAATTGACGCATTTTATAAGCCACTCAACGATATTTCGAGCTCAAAGGGCAAGATCGGCGGAGCAGCGCAAAAACGCTATTCGGGTGGCACGGTTCTTCATCATGTTACCATGGCCTATGACATGGACGCTGAGAAAATGGTGAAAGTTCTGCGTATCGGGCGGGAAAAGCTATCAGACAAAGGCACGGCCAGTGCCGTCAAGCGTGTAGATCCGGTACGCAGTCAGACAGGCTTGCCGCGCCGCGAAGTCATCGATCGTATGACGGAAATGTTTGTCTCGCTGAATGGTGGTGTAAGCGGCACAATTACGCCTGAAGAATTTGCTGCGGCGGAACAACTCGCCGAGGAAAAATTCGCCACAGAAAAATGGCTTCATCATATTCCATAGGCAATCAATTGCCCGAAGCTGAGCCGTGCCGCGTGACACGAGCATCAAGCCATGTCATAGGGAGGCCAATTTATCACAAGGCCTCCCACGCTCATGATCCGCATCGACAATATCAGCAAGTCTAACAGCCACCGCATTCTGTTTATCGAAACTTCCGCCGCCTTGAACCGTGGGGAGAAGATCGGTCTTGTCGGACCTAACGGTGCTGGCAAGACAACGCTTTTCCGTATGATCACCGGAGAAGAACTGCCCGATGAAGGGCAGGTCACTGTCGAAAAAGGTGTAACCGTCGGTTATTTCAATCAGAATGTCGGCGAAATGGGTGGGCGTTCTGCTGTCGCTGAAGTCATGGATGGAGCAGGGCCGGTCAGTATCGTTGCAGCAGAGTTGCGCGAACTTGAAGCGGCAATGTGCGATCCTGATCGTCTCGACGAGATGGATGCAATCATTGAGCGCTATGGCGAGGTTCAGGGCCGCTATGAAGAGCTGGACGGCTACGGCCTCGACGGACGTGCCCGTGAAGTTCTTTCGGGCCTCAGTTTCAGCCAGGAAATGATGGACGGCGATGTCGGCAAATTGTCCGGCGGCTGGAAAATGCGCGTGGCGCTTGCCCGAATTCTCTTGATGCGTCCTGACGTGATGCTGCTCGACGAACCAAGCAACCATCTTGATCTTGAAAGCCTGATTTGGCTTGAGGCTTTCCTCAAGAACTATGACGGCGCATTGCTGATGACCTCGCATGATCGCGAGTTCATGAACCGCATCGTGACAAAAATCATCGAAATTGATGGTGGTTCTCTCAATTCCTACAACGGTGACTATGGTTTCTACGAAAGCCAGCGCGCGTTGAATGAAAAGCAGCAACAGGCCCAGTTTGAGCGTCAGCAGGCAATGCTGGCCAAGGAAATCAAGTTCATTGAACGGTTTAAGGCGCGTGCATCCCATGCATCGCAGGTGCAGAGCCGTGTAAAGAAACTTGAGAAGATCGACAGGGTCGAGCCACCACGCCGCCGCCAGACAGTCGCTTTCGATTTTGCTCCGGCGCCACGTTCCGGTGAAGATGTCGTCAGCCTTAAAGGTGTCAACAAGACCTATGGCAGCCGCACGATCTATGACGGTCTGGACTTCATGGTGCGCCGTCGCGAACGTTGGTGCATCATGGGCGTCAATGGCGCGGGCAAGTCGACATTGCTCAAGCTGGTCACAGGCGCGACCGAGCCGGATCACGGTATCGTAAACTTGGGTGCCAGTGTGAAGCTTGGTTATTTCGCGCAGCACGCCATGGATATTCTGGAAGGCGACAGCACCATTCTCGAATGGCTGGAGCAGCGCTTTCCAAAGGCTGGACAGGCACCTTTGCGCGCATTGGCTGGTTGTTTCGGCTTCTCAGGAGATGACATTGAAAAGAAGTGCCGTGTACTGTCCGGCGGTGAGAAAGCCCGACTGGTCATGGCTGCGATGTTGTTTGATCCGCCGAATTTCCTTGTGCTTGATGAGCCGACGAACCATCTCGATCTGGACACAAAAGAAATGCTGATTAAAGCGCTTTCGGCTTATGAAGGCACAATGCTTTTTGTATCGCATGATCGTCGTTTTCTGGCGGCACTTTCCAATCGTGTGTTGGAACTGACACCTGATGGCATTCAGCAATATGGTGGTGGTTACACCGAATATGTTGAAAGTACCGGGCAGGAAGCGCCGGGTCTGCATGTTGGATAAGGAAAAGGCGGGAAATTCCCGCCTTTTCTTTTATGCCTATGTTTTTTCAGCAGAAGTGTTTAACGGTAAACGATACCGCCATCCGTAAGGATCGCCTGACCCGTGATGTAGTCGGAATCAGGGCTCGAGAGGAATGAAACCAGCGCTGCAACGTCTTCTGGTGTCTGCGCGCGACCGAGGGCGATACCTTCAACAAATTTCTTGTAGGTTTCCCCCTTTGGCGTGCCGGTAATTTCAGAGAAGCGTTCGTCGATTTCGACCCACATGTCTGTGCCAACAATGCCGGGGCAGTAAGCATTTACGGTGATGCCAGCACTTGCATATTCCTTGGCGGCAGCTTGTGTCAGTGCGCGCACGGCAAATTTGGTAGCCGAATAAACACCCAGCATGGCAAAGCCATCATGGCCCGCGATTGACGAGGCATTGATAATCTTGCCTTTGTGTCCGCGTGCCTTGAATTTGGCTGCAGCAGCCTGAATACCCCACAAAACGCCTTCGACGTTGATCTTGAGAATGCGGTCAACTTCTTCTGGCGTCACATCGGAAATAGGCTGAACTTGTGCAATGCCGGCATTATTGACAATGACATCAAATCCGCCGAGCGCCTTCTCGGCATGGTCGATTGCAGCGTAAACATCTTCGCGTTTGCTGACATCAGCGGAAAAGGTTGATGCCTTGCGTCCAAGCGCTTCTACTTCCTTTCTAACGGCTTCAAGCTTGTCTGCCTTCAGGTCGACCAGTGCAATATCAAAGCCATCTTTTGCGAGGCGGAGAGCGATACCGCGTCCGATACCCTGCGCCGCACCTGTTACCAATGCAACTTTAGCTGTGTTCGACATGATGTATCCTTTTCTGCTGTTAAGCTGGGAGGTATTAATTCAGTCATGAGGTGGCTATGAACCGGGAAGTTGTCACTGCCGGGTGACGTTAATAAGACAATTAGAGATAACTAACCTTGGCTTCATTGATCGTGATCAAGTCTGATCCGAATTGGGATATGATGGTCAGGTTCTCCATCTATTGTTCCGAAAGCCGTTCCGAACTGTCCCGGAGCGATTTAAGACATAAGTTTCGCTTCTTAATGCCATCGCCAGTCTATATACTGGATAAAAAATATCAACTTTTAGGCATGTCATGACCATCCCTGCACGATCTTCAAGTCTTAATGTTTCCGGTAAGTTGCATCGCCGTCGCTTTGTGTTTCTCTCCGCGGCCCTGTTTGCAGGGTTGTTGTCGCCGGTTTCTCTTCATGCTGAAGACAAGAAGACGTTGCGAATTGCTCTTGCCACAAGCATCTCCAATCAAGCTGCCGAAGTGGCCGTTGCCGAGGCAAAAGAGCAGGGGTTAAATGTGGAGTTGGTGGAATTCAGCGACTGGAACACGCCAAATACTGCTGTCGCGGATAAGACGGTCGATGCCAATCTCTTCCAGCATATTCCCTATTTGAATTATACTAACTCCAATACAGGCAATGGGTTGGTGCCAGTTGCGCCAGCTTTCAGCACGCCCTTCGGGCTTTACTCCAAAAAATATTCGAAGCTAGCGGATATACCTGATAATGCGCAGATCGCCTTCTCTGGAGATGTAATTAATACAGGGCGTTCTCTGCTTCTTTTGCAACAGGCAGGCTTTCTGGAACTCAAGCCGGGTTCAGGTCAACGCGCCAGCCTGGAGGATGTTGTGACCTGGAAAAAACCGCTTAAGATCGTACAGCTGGATGGACCACAAATTGCTCGATTGTTGGATGATGTGGATGCTGCTGCAACTTATCCAACATTTGCCAAACTGGCCGGTCTGGAGGCATCATCGGGGCTGATTTTTGAAAATGAGCCGATTTATGCGTTTCAGTTCGTGACGCGTCCTGAGTTGCGTGATGATCCCCGCCTGAAGCAGTTTATAGAGATTTATCAGAATTCGCCGGCAGTGAAAGCCAAGCTTCGCGAGCTCTATGGCGATATGGTTTCCTTCCCGCGTTAAGTGTGGGTGGGCGCCCACAACTATTGGATAAGGGAAGAGAACGAGAACGCGCGGATTTTTCATGGCTATTTTGCCAAATAGGCCATTGAAGCAGCGGCGTGGTTCAGCTAGAAACGGCTGGATTGAGGCGTTCAGCCTCCCGGCGATGCACCCGTAGCTCAGCTGGATAGAGTGCTGCCCTCCGAAGGCAGAGGTCACAGGTTCGAATCCTGTCGGGTGCGCCATAAAATCAATGACTTACTACCTATTTCATGGTGATTTCTGGTTCAAATGAACTGGAATGGAAATTTGACGTATCGCGTTGTGCGTTTGTCTCTAAAAGAATCGCACCAGTTCCAGCTAATCATTACTGCAATCTCGATATCCTGCGCTGTTATTCACTGATGGTGAGAGCTCGTGGGTTGTCTCCTTACAAGACTCACGATCTATTACGTTTAGTTAATACAGGAAAAATTGATATGGCTCAAAAAAGTGCAGTAGCGGCTCCAGCTATTATGGCTGTCGCAGGAGTAATACTCTTAATCAGTGGTTTTTATCTTCAGTTTAGCGCCTCGGGCGTTTCTTCGGCTGATCAGTTGCGCTGCGAGCAGAACGTAAAAAATCTCTACAAAGATAGCGTTGAAGCCCAAAAAACACTCATTTCATCATGCAATGAACCCGGCGTTGTTGCCATGATGGATGCGAAGGCAAATGGATCAGGTGCATCCGAAGCCGCAGCAGCAATTGCCTCAGCCAATCAGGCTGACGTTGGTTCAGGTGCGTTGGGTTATGGCCTCATCGGTGTTGGTGCTGCACTTTTGATTTCGGGGCTTTTTGGTTTGTCGCGCGCTAGAAAAAGCGTCTAATACTGTTCAACAAATGCCAGCTGAACATAATGCTGGCATTTGTTGCTGATTTGTCTGGCTATCGCAGGTCTGTCGGCAAGAAGGTTTCCTGCCTTGATTTGAATGGGCTGTAAAATGGCGAAAATTTTATATGGGAGCTAAATGTGCGTTTTTTCAGCAAGGCGACCATGACCAGCGTCATTGCTATTGCAATGATTTCTCCAGCCCTTGCGGATGCGAAAACGGATTCACTTCAACTCAGGAAGTCGATAGTTGAAGGACTATTTACCTATATCGAACTGGGGGAGAACTCTGACGGACGCTCAAAAGCTCTGGGTATTGCGATGGACGAGCAGGTAAAGGTACCTGTTGCCAATGCGCAGTCCGAGTGGCAGGAAATTGCGAAGAACAGTCCCGACCCAGCATCATATCAGACGTACAAGATGTGCGATACAGCAGCCAGTTCGCTTAAGAGTATCGTGGAAACCATCTCTGGTTACATTAACAGCGACAGCACAAAAGAGCCGGAATATGATGCCGCTCTGACCCAATTCGGAGCGGAACTTACCGAGTGCGAAAAGGCACTGGATGTGCAATTGACCTTCTGATCAGTTTATATTGCTTATTGGTGGCGGCACTCAGAATGCGAACGTCGCCATTCAGAGAATTACTTCAAATCAGCAAGAATATCGTCGTAGACCTTACAGGCGCTTTCAGCATCGGTTGTGAGCTGCGATTGCGCTCCAGATAGCTTCTGAGCTACTTTAGACGCCTTCTGAGGGTCCTTGGCTGCGAGTTCCTGCATCTTCGTGGAAAATTCTGTTGCCTTTGCGCTTACTTCTTCAGCAGTGCAAGCAAGTGAAGGCGAAGCAGCGGCCATTCCAACAGTGATTGCAAGAAGATATGCTTTTATTTTTCAATTCTCGTGAATAGTCAAAGTTATATTAGAAAATCCGGTATAACTGTCTGAATATAAGAGAGAAATTACCTGTAAATCACTTAGTGTGTGCAGATTTAATGATACTACCGCGATTATACATTCGAGTGAAATTTTTGCCGCGTTGAGCTTATTTAAGCACCTCAGCATTGCTATTAATTAGAGTAGATCTAAAAATATCAAAATAATTGTCCATACTCGGCTATTCAGGTTTGTTTCGATTTTATTATTTGTCTTTTGCGCTTATTGAGCACCTATTAATTAAGCGTATGAGGAGATGATATGCGTCATATTCCAACGGCTATTGCCGGTTTTATTGGCTTAGCCATTTTGAGTGTCATTCTGGGGTCCTGGTATACTGTTGATGAAGGCGAGCGCGGTGTTATTCTCCGCTACGGCGCAGTTGCCGGTGTCGCACAGCCGGGACTTGGTTTCAAAATCCCATTGATTGATTCAGTAGTCCGGGTTTCGGTGCAGTCAAAGGCTGCAATTTATAATGGTATGGAGGCCTATAGCCGGGATCAACAGCCTGCCACCATGAACCTGTCGGTTAATTACCGTATTCCGCCAGATCGTGTGGAAGAGGTCTATGCCACCTATGGCGGCGAAGATGGGCTTCTGTCGCGTCTGGTCGAACGCCGGGTGTTTGAAGAAAGCAAAACCGTTTTCGGTCGATTTGCTGCGATGACAGCTATTCAGGAACGTGGCCGTCTCAATCAGGAAATTGCAGACGCAATCCAGAAAAGCGTAAGCGGTCCCGTCATTATCGACAGCGTACAGATCGAAAACATTGATTTTTCTGATGCTTATGAAGCAAGCATCGAACAGCGTATGCTGGCCGAAGTGGAAGTTCAGCGACTTCGTCAGAATGCCGAACGGGAAAAAGTACAGGCGGAAATCACCGTTACGCAGGCCAACGCTCAGGCAGATGCGCGCCGTGCCGATGCGCAGGCGCAAGCGGATTCCGTGCGTTTGCAGGCGCAAGCTGATGCAGAAGCCATTCGCCTGAAGGGTGATGCAGAGGCTCAGGCCATCAAGGCGCGTGGTGACGCGTTGCGGGATAATCCGGGGCTGGTCTCGCTTACGCAGGCCGAACGGTGGAATGGCCAGTTACCGACGACCATGCTGCCAAACGGCGCAGTTCCTATGCTGAATATCACGCAGGAATAATTTCGGCTTTTGATATGTTGGCGGGTCATAAGGCCCGCCATATTCCTTGGCAAAGACCAAGGAAAATACGCGAAGCGAAAGCTTCTCGTTAAAAAAAATCAACAAGGTATATGATTGATTATAAACGAAACTTTGTTTCGGAACATTCCTCTTTTGTAGAGAGGAATGGCGCGAGTGACGGGGCTCGAACCCGCGACCTCCGGCGTGACAGGCCGGCACTCTAACCAACTGAGCTACACCCGCGCATTGTTCTGATGTTTTTCAATCAGGAACGCTGCTCATGTATGCGGGAAGTGGAGCAGCGTCAATCGTTTCTATGCGTAAGACCATAAAAAAATTCGGATAATTCTAATTTAGGTCCACATTTGTGGAAAACATCTGAAATCCGACGGTTTTGAACGCAGGTAAATGTCTGTTCGCACATAATTTTGGAGAAAAGCGGCGCCACAAAAATCTGCGCCGCTTGAATTAGATTCGCCGCTACCTGATGGATTCGCCTGTTTTCGGATCGATCTTGATTTCGACCTTTGCACCATTTTTCATGAAATATTCGATTTCATAGTAGCCGCGATCATTCCAGTCGACTTCGTCGATGTATTGAACGTCTGCCGTTTGCTCGATTTTGGCGATAATTTCGGAGAGTTTGGCACCTTCTGGAGCGGCGGCGAACGCGCCAACAGACGTTGCGGTTAAAAGAATGGCTGCGAGCACGGTACGCATGAAGAACTCCCTTTGATTGATACAGTTTCTAGGTAAGGCCGGAAACGCATATATCAAGGCGCTGTTTCGCTAAGGGTCGCTTATTGCCACGCGCCAAAGTGTGTCTGCAAAAAGCAGCCAAACACAAGGAAGGCCAATATGGCCAAGGCGAACAAAAGTATCTTCATTCTATGATCATCGAGATTGTGCAGATCACATACAAGAAAACTGTATGTGATCTGCGTCTGTCAGATCAAAAGGCGTTCTAACGATTACGATTGTCGACGGAAAAGGCTCCGGCGCCGGTCGCTACCAGTGTCAGGAAGACGAAGCAGAAGAGAATGGATGCGTCACCGCCATTGGCGACAGGGAAGAAGCTCTTCGGGAAGTGAGCCATGAAGTAAGCAAAGGCCATATGGCCTGAAAGGATGAAGGCAACCGGACGTGTGAACCAGCCCAGGAAAATCAACGCGCCACCCACGATTTCCAGCAGAGCCGATGCAAGCTGAATAGCAGACAGGCTATCAGGGCCTGCGATTGGGAAGCTGAACGCCTTCTGTGTGCCGTGCTCGAAATAGAGCAGCGCAGTCACGATACGCAGGATGCCAATGGCATAGGGTTGATACTTATTGAGCGAGCTAGGTTCCGCCATCAGTGTCTCCAAATATGAGTTTTCTATTCAACAAACTCATGAAGCCAAAGATGCCGAGAAAATGCAAGCAATTGCTAACTTAAATTGATCGTGATGCGCTCTATCGGCAGCGCGATTGACTGAGCTTTACCTCGAATTGGCGCGGTCCCACCATTCCGCCTTTCATAGGCTTGGAGACAATGGTCGCTCTGAGGGAGCAAGGGCCTGCAATGACCTGATACTGATCTTGCTTTTGGTAGATGACCTTGCTTATGGGGTGCTGAGTTAATGCGGCGGCAGCAGCCTCAATAACGGCGTTGAGCTCTTTCGCGCGTTGGTAGTTCGGCGCAAGCGCTGCATGTGAACTGGTGGCGATGAGAAGCAGGGAGAGGGTGCTGAGAGCCAACGCCTGTCGCGCCATAATGATCTCCGTCTGTGTCGTACTCAAAAACAATGGAGCGGGTAGCGGGAATCGAACCCGCGCATTCAGCTTGGGAAGCTGACAGGCTACCATTACATCATACCCGCCCGGTATTGCTCTATCGTAGCAAGACATGCTGCTTCACGCCAGTGTCGGTTGTGACATGTATTCCGAAAAAATGTGGTGCTGTTTCGGGGCAGGATGAATGCCGGTTTTATGCCCTCCGATCAAAAGCCTTCTTGTCAGAATTACCGGCATTTCGCTCCCAAGTTCATTGACGTCCGGTTCAATCATTAAAGGGCGTAAGAAGATTTCATTACGCTTCCCATTGATATCCGTGAATCCGTCGCCATTTGCGATACTCAATATTTCAAACGAGAATTCCCAGCAGGTACCAATGGCCAAGTCCCCCAAGCGCCGAGCATTGCTGATCGTCAATCCGAATGCCCGCAATGGCAAAGGGTTCAATGCCGACATGCGTGGGATATTGGAGCACGGCGGCATTTCCCTCCTTGAGAAGACGGCGCAGGGGGACGAAACCATTTCTGACGTCATCCGCGCCAACAGTGGCGTAGATCTGGTAATTGTCGGCGGTGGCGATGGTACATTGAATGCGGCCGCACCGGGGCTCGTCGAAACGAAGGTGCCATTGGCAATATTGCCGCTCGGTACGGCAAACGATTTTGCCCGCACAATCGGTATTCCTGCCGATCCGACACAGGCAACGCGGCAGCTGCTGACATATGAGCAGCATCCTATCGATCTGGGTGAAGTGAACGGCCATCTTTATTTTAATGTGGCCAGCATTGGCTTTAGTGCTGAACTCGCACAGAAACTCAGCGCAGAAGCCAAAAAGAAGTGGGGCAAACTGGGCTACGCCATCGCGGCAGGCCGCATTCTGATGCGTTCGGAATTGTTTACAGCCTATCTCGAACATGATGGCATTACGGAACAGATAAAGACACTTCAGGTCTCGGTTGGAAATGGTAAGTTTTACGGTGGCGGTATGGCCGTTGAAAAAGATGCCGCCATCGATGACGGCAAGCTCGATTTTTACAGCCTCGAAGTCGACCATTGGTGGAAACTGTTGCGTTTGCTGCCTAGTCTGCGCCAGGGAACGCAATCGAAATGGGACGATGTTCGTGCATTTCCCACGACAGAAGTTGTTATTCGCACGAAGAAGCCGCGGCCTGTAAATACTGACGGTGAGTTGTCAACCTGGACACCAGCCCATTTTCGCCTCCACCGGGAAGTTATCAGTACTTACCGGCCATCCTCATATTAATATCAGACATAAAAAATGGCCCGCTCTTAAGAGAACGGGCCCAATTCATGACGTTAGGTGACTTGGCTCGGAGGTCATAGGAGCCGTAGATGAAACGGGCGAGGCGCCCAATCGTTCCATCATCAGAAGAAAAAGTACCAGATAAACAGAACAGCGATGAATGGCACACCGAGAAGCCAAAGGATTAGTGCACGGAACATATTGTCTCTCCTTCATGTTGTAATTTCAACGATCTGGCGGGAAATTGGTTCCCATATGAGGTTATGTTTGCAACTGCTTCAGCCGACTCATTTTAGTGGATTTGCGAAAACTTTAATGATCCGTCAATAATTCAGTGACATCAATAATTTCTAAAAGATACGATCGGTCTTACGGTCATAGTCAGTGTATTGCGAGCGTGTGGCGTATGAGTTCAACCGGGTGGCGAAACCGTGCTAAGAATACAGAGCTATCGATGATGCGCGAAAAGCGCGGATCGACTGCAATGTTGACGTTCATGGCGCTGGCCGTGGTTTTGGCAGGTTGCGCAAGCGCCCCACAGCCGAAATCGAAGAAAAAGCACCCGAAAGAATATTTCGCTGAATCCAAGTATGGTGTGAAAGCCAGTCCGCGCGTAACGAACGTTCAGGGCAAGCCTTTGCCACGTGGTGGCGGGCGTGATCAGACCGGCAAGCCTTATCAGGTCAAGGGGCGCTGGTATTATCCCAAAGAAGACAAGAAATATGCGTCGACCGGCCGCGCGTCCTGGTATGGCAGCGCTTTTCATGGGCGCCTGACAGCCAACGGTGAAATTTACGACATGACGCATCTGACGGCAGCGCACCCAACGATGCCGCTTCCAAGTTATGCGCGTGTGACGAACACAGCCAACGGCAGTTCGGTTATCGTTCGTGTAAATGATCGCGGTCCGTTTGAACGTGATCGCGTGATCGATCTTTCTCAAAAGGCAGCGGAAATGCTGGATTATCAGCATCATGGCACCGCTAGTGTGAAAGTTGAATATGTCGGCCGCGCACCGCTGGACGGCCATGACGATGCTTATCTGTTGGCTTCTTATCGTTCGGGCGATAGCGATCCTATCGGTCAACCGGCAACGGGCGTTATGATGGCTATGAACGCGCCCACCCCGACACCAGCGGGGATCGCGGCAATGCCGGTTCCACAGTCATCGCCATTTGAAGTCAATTCTGCTTATGGCGACGGCGAGATGCCTTTGCTTCCTGCTAATGTACCAGTTCCGTCACAGCGTCCGGCTGGGAGCTTTGGTGTTGCCACTGCAACTCGTATTGGTGGTCTTGGCTATGCTTCTGACCGTATGGCAGCGTCTGCTTTCGCAGAAGAACGCACATATGGCAGCATCCTGACCGCAAGTGCAGTTTCCGACGCCTGGAAGCGCAGAAACGCCGAAGACCAGCGCGAATATGTCGAACTCGGTGTGTTCAACTCGCTGGAAGACGTGATCAGCCTCGAGAAATCTCTGCCGCGCTCTGCGCGCGTGACACGCACAAAGATGCCGACAGAGCAGGGCGACGTGTACGAGCTGACGGCTTTTGCCGAAAAGGGCAATAATGACGACCTGCTTCGCGCTGCATGGAAGGCTGGAGCGACCGACGCCTTTGTCGTGCGTGCCGACTGATTTTAGCGGGAAAGCCTGTCTGGGCTCGTCGGAAGTTTAAAGCATTTTCAGCAAAATGTTTTAATACAATGAGATAGAGCAGTTCCAACGATTAAATCTTAACAGGAATTGATCTAAGCGGACGGGTGTATCATGGGGCATTTTTCAAACAGCAGAAAGCTTGCAGCAGCAATTTCTGTTATAGTTTCAATGACCGCACCGGCCTATGCGCAGACTGTGCAGGCGGCGTTCGCTACGAAAGCTCCTCAAGTCCTTTTAATGGACGATAAGAGCGGTACGGTTCTTCTATCGAAAAACCCGGACATGAAAGTTCCGCCAGCATCTCTTGCCAAGCTGATGACGGCTGAAGTCGTTTTTGAAGCACTTGAAAAAGGCGAGACGACACTCGAGACAACATATCCCGTTACTGAATATGCGTGGCGAACAGGTGGCGCTCCTTCCGGTACTTCAACGATGTTTGCCCGGATTAAATCGACACCAACGGTCGCAGATTTGCTGCAAGGTATGATTGTGCAGGCTGCAAACGACGGTGCAATTGTTCTTGCAGAGGGAATGTCTGGCAGCGAGGTGGCTTTTGCGCAAAAGATGAATGAGCGTGCGAGAGAGTTGGGACTTACCGGCTCGAATTTCGTAAATGCAACCGGACTCCCCGCCACAGGGCAAACGGTAACGCTGTCTGATCTCATAAAGCTTGCACGCCATATTCATAGTGCGCATCCTGAACGATACCAATATTACGCTCAGCCAGCCTTCACCTGGAACAAGATCATGCAACGCAATCGCAATCCGCTTTTGCGGCTCGATATTGGTGCGGATGGTATGGGAACTGGCTACACCGAAGCATCCGGTTATGCTCTGGTTGGGTCGGCAGAGCAGAATGGACGCAGACTGTTTCTTGCAATGAGCGGTTTGACGAGCATCAAGGAACGTGAAGAAGAAGCGAAAAAGCTAATCCAGTGGGGCATGACTTCTTTCGATACTGTTAGTATTTATGCGGCTAATGAAGAGATTGGTGCGGCACAGGTTTTCGGCGGCTCGGCCTCAAGTGTTGCGCTGAAAGTCAAAGACGGCGTTGAACTGCTGCTTCCAAAAGAGGGGCGCGACAAGCTTAGGGCCCGCATTTCCTATGAGGGGCCATTGAACGCGCCTATTGAGGCAGAGATGCAAGTGGGAATCCTGCTGTTTGAACTCAACGGCAATGTCGTGCAGCAGATGCCACTCTATACGGCACAATCTGTTCCTGTTGGCAGTCTTTCTCAGCGGGCGATGGGGGCGGCGCTGGAGCTCTCCACGGGCTGGCTGAGGAAATATCTCTAAACCCTCCTCGACCTCACGCGCAAACGCCGATAAACAAGACAGAGCTTGTTTTAAGCTGAACTCAATTTTGCGGAAGCCAGTGTGACCGGATTGTTTATTACATTCGAGGGTGGGGAGGGTGCGGGTAAATCGACCCAGATCGCCTTGCTCGCGGAGCATCTTCGCAGCCTTGGTTTTGATCCATTGATAACACGTGAACCCGGTGGTTCCGCAGGGGCTGAAGCTGTTCGGCATGTGATTCTCAGTGGTAATGCAGAGAGCTATGGTCCGGCGATGGAGGCGTTGCTTTTCGCGGCTGCCCGCGCCGATCACGTAGATCAGCTGATCCGCCCCGCACTGGAAGAAGGCCGGGTTGTTCTTTGCGACCGCTTCATCGATTCGAGCCGTGCCTATCAGGGCGTTACTGGAAATCTTGATGCAACCTATATGGCAGCCATCGAACGTATTGCTATCGATGGTGCCATGCCCGACCTCACGATTATTCTTGATATACCGGCAGAAAAAGGGCTCTCACGCGCCCTCAAGCGTCGAGGTGCGGACGTTGCCGATCGTTTCGAGAAAGAGGCTATTGCTGTGCATGAAGCCCGGCGTCAGGCGTTTCTTGCAATCGCTGGAGCAGAGCCGGATCGTTGCAAGGTGGTGGATGCCGACCGGTCTCAAGACGCGATATCAGCGGATATCGTTGGTATCACAGACGAAATTTTGAAGAAAAGGGGACTTCTGTGATCGAAGAACTCGATGTCCCTAAAGCGCACGATTCCATTGAAGGCATCGCTGAACCTTCAGCAAGTGGTTATGTCACCGGACATGAAGAAATAGCGGCTTTCTTGGCGCAGGCCTATCGTGAAGGCCGTATGCATCATGCGCTGCTTTTTGAAGGTGCTCAGGGTATTGGCAAGGCAACGCTGGCGTTTCATCTGGCCGGTCACATGCTTGCCAATGGTGGTCGAACTCTGGCGCCAGAAACAATCGCTGCTCCGGATTTCAGCAAACCACTTTGGCGACAAATCGCAGGCGGTATGCATCCGGCTGTGCTGCATATCAATCGACCTTTCGACCAGAAGACAGGCAAGTTCAAGACAGGTATTCCTGTCGAGGAAATTCGCCGTGTCACTCATTTTCTGACCCGCACGGCATCGGACGGGGCATGGCGCATTGTGATTGTCGACCCTGCGGACGACATGAACCGCAATGCCGCAAATGCACTTCTTAAGACCCTGGAAGAGCCGCCAGCGCGAGCGATGTTCATTCTGATCTCGCATTCATCGGGACGGCTTTTGCCGACGATCCGTTCGCGCTGCCAGAGCATACAGTTCAAACCGCTCGGAAAGGATGCGCTAATGGATGCATTGGCACATATTGGTCCGAGTGTCGGGCTTGATGCGGACGGCATCACACAATCACTTCTCACGCGTTCGGAAGGCAGTGTACGCAAGGCACTGCTTCTGGTTGCCCATGGCGGCCTCGAAATCTCCAATACTGTAGATGCCATTCTGCAGGGGCAGATTTTTGATCTTCCAAAGGCCCAGACGCTTTCTGGTGTCCTGAATGGTCGCGAGGCGGAAGTTCAGTATGAACTGTTCCGCGACTATCTGTTGAGCCGTATCGCCGATGAAGCTCGTCGCTTTGCAGATTCGGGTCAGTTGCGTGAAGCTGACCAGTGGTCACGCTATTGGAGCGAACTCGTTCGCGAAATTTCTAATGCCGAGACCTACAATCTCGACCGGAAGCAGGCCGTTATGATCCTTTTGGAAAAAACGCATCGCGCTTTTCGATCTGGCATGCCTCCGCTTACGTGACATGCAGACTTAGTTGCGTTATGTCACCGCTAACGTTTTTTAAACATCACACTTGAAGAAGCCGGATTTCTGATGAGCCGCGAAAAATTCTATATCACCACCGCAATCGCTTACCCCAATGGCAAGCCGCATATCGGTCATGCTTATGAATTGATTGCGACTGATGCCATGGCGCGTTTCCAGCGTCTGGATGGCAAGGATGTTCACTTCCTGACCGGCTCGGACGAACACGGCATCAAGATGTTGCAGAGTGCGCGCAAGGAAGGCATTACGCCCCGCGAACTTGCAGATCGCAACACAGCAGCTTTCCAGCGTATGGGCGAGTTTTTGAACAGCTCGCACGACGATTATATCCGCACATCTGAAGAGCGCCACTACAAGGCTAGTCAGGCGATCTGGCAGGCAATGGCTGCCAATGGCGATATTTACAAGGGCGGTTATGCGGGCTGGTACTCTGTTCGTGACGAAGCTTATTATGGCGAAGAGGAAACTGAAGTCCGTGCGGATAATGTTCGCTACGGTCCTCAGGGCACACCTGTCGAATGGGTTGAAGAAGAAAGCTACTTCTTCCGTCTGTCAAACTATCAGGACAGGCTTCTCGAGCTTTATGAGAATAATCCTGGTTTCGTGATGCCGGCGGAACGTCGCAATGAGATCGTGAGCTTTGTGAAATCCGGTCTTAAGGACCTGTCGATTTCCCGCACAACATTTGACTGGGGTATCCCTGTTCCCGGCGATGAAAAGCACGTCATGTATGTCTGGGTTGACGCCCTGACCAACTACATCACAGCAGTCGGATATCCTGATACGACAGATGAAAAGTGGGGCTATTGGCCTGCCGATGCACATATCATCGGCAAGGATATTTCGCGCTTTCATGCGGTTTACTGGCCAGCATTCCTGATGTCAGCAGGTGTTCCGCTGCCAAAACGTGTGTTTGCACATGGTTTCCTGTTCAACCGCGGTGAAAAAATGTCGAAGTCGCTTGGCAACGTCATTGATCCGTTTGAACTGGTTGAGCGCTATGGCCTCGATCAGCTGCGTTACTTCCTGATGCGCGAAGTTCCGTTTGGTCAGGATGGCAGCTACAGCCATGATGCGATTGTCAACCGCACCAATGCTGATCTTGCCAATGACCTTGGCAATCTTGCTCAGCGTTCATTGTCGATGATTGCAAAGAACTGCGAAGGCAAGGTGCCGGTTCCTGGCGCGTTTTCTGATGCGGATAAGGCCATTCTCGATCAGGCCGATGCCGCACTGGAAACTGCACGCAAGGCGGTCGGCGATCAGGCGCTGCATATTGCGCTTGGCGCGATCTTTGCTGTCGTTGCCGAAGCAAACCGTTACTTTGCGGGGCAGGAGCCCTGGGCGTTGCGCAAGACCGATCCTGCACGCATGGGCACAGTGCTTTATGTGACGGCTGAAGTGATCCGTCGCGTTGGCATCATGGTGCAGCCTTTTATTCCGCAGTCGGCGGAAAAGCTGCTCGATATTCTGGCAATCCCAGCAGACAAGCGTCAGTTCTCTGACGTTGCGGCAAGCCCGCTTGTCGGTGGGGCAGAGCTGCCAGCACCGCAGCCGGTATTCCCGCGCTTTGTGGAAGCGGAAGAACAGAACTGAGCTGAATATGCTTGTCGATAGTCACTGTCATCTTGACTTTGCCGATTTTGAGCCCGAGCGCGACGCTGTTGTACAGCGTGCGCTTGATGCTGGCATCGAACGCATGGTCACGATTTGTACGCGCGTGCGCAAGTTCGATACGATCCTCGCACTCGCAGAGAATTACCCATCTGTCTATTGTTCGGTTGGGACTCATCCAAACAATGCGCATGAGGAACTCGACGTTACCGCCGATGACCTCGTGCGACTGGCGGATCATCCAAAGGTCGTCGCCATAGGCGAGGCGGGCTTAGACTATCATTACGACTATGCGCCACCAGAAGCCCAGCGTCAGGGCTTTCTCACGCATATCGAAGCTGCACGCCGCACACAGTTACCGCTCGTGATCCATGCGCGCAGTGCGGATCAGGATATGGCGGATATTCTGACAAGCGAAACCGCGAAGGGTGCATTCCCTTTCATCCTGCATTGCTTCTCGTCTGGCCGTGCATTGGCGGAAAAGGGCGTTGAACTTGGCGGCTATGTGTCCTTTTCCGGCATTCTGACTTTCAAGAACTCTGCTGATATTCGCGAAGTTGCAAGCATTGTTCCGCGTGACCGTTTGCTTGTTGAAACAGACGCGCCTTATCTCGCGCCGATGCCGCATCGCGGCAAACGCAATGAGCCGTCATTTGTGCAGCACACGGCCGCTGTTCTCGCTGAGACGATTGGTGTGAGTAGTGATGAAATCGCTGACATCACAAGCGAAAACGTCTTCCGGCTTTTTTCCAAAATGCCAAAGCCGCTAAAGTCGGCTGAGGAATAATCATCGTGGCAGTTTCCCGCAATTGCTTGCGTTTCACAATTCTGGGGTGCGGATCGTCCCCCGGCGTGCCACGTATCAATGGTGATTGGGGCAATTGCGATCCAGAGAATCCAAAGAACCGGCGTCGCCGCGCGGCCCTTCTTGTGGAGCGGTTCGACGATAATGGAAGAAGTACGGTCGTCGTTATCGATACTGGCCCGGATTTCCGAGCGCAGATGATTGATGCCGATGTGCCGTCGCTGGATGCTGCCGTCTACACCCATCCGCATGCCGATCATATTCATGGCATTGATGATCTGCGCACTTATGTTGTCGAGAACCGGCGCCTGATGGATGTCTATGCCAATCGTCTGACACGTAACCGGCTTTACGACGCCTTTGGCTATTGTTTTGAGACACCAGCCGGGTCGAACTATCCTCCGATCCTCTCCATGCACGATATTGTTGCTGAAACAGCTTTTTCGATTACCGGGGCAGGCGGGCCGATACGTTTTGAGCCATTCACACAGGTTCACGGCGATATTGAATCGCTTGGCTTCCGCATCGGCAACGTCGCTTACTGCACGGATGTTAGTGCTTTTCCGGATGAGAGCCTGAAATATATCCGTCATGCGGATGTGTTGATTATCGGTGCGCTGCAATACCGCCCACATCCCAGCCACTTTTCACTTGAGCAAGCGCTCGAATGGATTGAGTTTTTCGGACCAAAGCGGGCGATCCTGACCCATATGCACGTGCCACTCGATTACGAGACAGTCATGCGGGAAACGCCCGATAATGTCGAACCTGGCTATGACGGGTTACGCTTTGAAGTTCCGCTGTAGACACAGATATAATATTCAAAACAAAAAGCCCGCTGCGATATTTGCAGCGGGCTTTTTTGTTTCAAGCTCTAACGTTCGATCAGGCAGCCGAACCCTTGACCGGGAAAGGCATGACATTGCTGTTTTCGTCTTCAACCTTTTCAGACTTGTCTTCAAGCTGCAGGCCACCTGCACGAAGCAGATCGGAGAAACGGCCACCGCGTGCAGCCAGTTCATCGAAGCTACCACGTTCGACCAGATGTCCCTTATCCATGAACAGAACAATATCAGCAGAGCGAACAGTCGACAGACGGTGTGCAATGATGAATGTCGTGCGGTTATGGCTCAGATCATCGACAGCCTGCTTAACCTTTTCTTCGGTCTCGACATCAAGTGCACTGGTGGCCTCATCAAGTACCAGGATTGGCGAATCCTTGAGGATGGCTCGTGCAATAGCGAGACGTTGACGTTCACCGCCGGAAAGCTGCGAACCACGTTCACCAACAACAGTATCGTAACCGTCACCCTTCGCGAGAATGAAGTCGTGTGCGGCAGCAGCCTTTGCAGCCGCGTGGACCATATCATTCGTTGCATTCTCGTTGCCGACACGGATGTTCTCTTCAACCGAACGGTTAAACAGTCCCGCATCCTGGAACACAGTTGCAATCGCGTGGCGCAGTGAGCGGCGGCTGATAGTGCGTGTATCGGTGCCGTCGATCAGAATACGACCCGCGGCAGGATCAAATACGCGCTGAAGAATATTGATCAGGGTTGTCTTGCCTGCACCTGTAGGGCCGACAATAGCTACAGTCTGTCCCGGATTGACCTCGAAGGAAACGTCATAGACGCCCTGACCAGAATTCGGGAATTCGAAAGTTACATTGTCGAAAACAATGCCACCCTTCACGTTTTCAATGTCGGTTGCACCCTGTGGTTCCTGACGATCAGCGGTCGCGTCTTCCATTTCGAAGAATTCTTCGAGCTTTGCGCGCGCCGTTACAGTCTGGTTGATGAACGCGCTGATCTGATCAAGACGACCGATCATAAGCTGTGCGAAACCGATAAAGGCAATCACGTCGCCAACACGCATCTGACCTTTTGTCACGAAATATGCGCCAAGCAGCAGCACGATAACCATCGAGACCGTCGAAGCCATGCGGTTCAGACCGCTGGCAAGCGCCCACCAGTTGAGAACCGGGAACTGGACGTTTTCGAGATTCTTCGCATAATCGCGCAGCGACTGTGTTTCAGAAGCGATACGGTTATAGCTTTGCACAACCGAAACGTTGCTGATGGTATCGCTGACATGTTCAAACAGCTTGTGGTGGTGCTTTTCGACTGCGGCCTGACCATCTTTAGTCTTGCGCATGACGAGCTGGCCGATCATCACATAGATGACACCAAGCACGATCAGCACCATGGACATACGCATATCCATGCTCATTGCGACTGGAATAAGCGCGACCAGAGCCACAACAGTGGTCAGGTGCTGGCGCATGAATTCAAGCCAGAGTGTGAAGAGGGAGTCGGTTGCACGGATCAGTGTATGCAGCGCGTTCGATGTGCCGCGCTTCTGGTGCCACGAAAGCGGCATGGTGATGATGCGCTCATAGGAGTCGATCATTACGCCAAGACGGCGACGATGGGCGAGGCGATCTGCACCGCGCGCTACGAACACCGCTGCAATAATGTTGAACGCGCCAAGTGCGGCCCACATGGCAAGCTGCGTAACGATATCTCCCTTGTCCGAGATAGCCTGAATGACCCGACCAAAAAGGATCGGTTCGGCCAACATGACAAGGGCAACCAATACGCTTGCAATACACATAGTTATCGTCGCAGCCTTCTCAGCCGCAAGATATTCCATGGCACGCCAGTAGATTTTGAGCAATGACACCTTTGCACTCCCGCTCGTTCTATTTCACTGGACTAAATGGTGCAGTCCCGTTGTTCTATCAATATGCAATGAAGGCAAGAAGTGGCGAATACGTGTTAAGATTGACCATAAATTAAAAATGCATGTAACCGAGCGTGAAGATTCATAGCCGCATTCCTATTCTTTGCGGGTGGTTCTCGCGTTATCAAAACAGCGGCAGATTGTTGTTTTCCCCAATTTAGCCTAGTAATCCGCCCTTGGCGCGTCTATTGACTGATTTAAAGCGCATCTCGAAAGACCGAAAAGAGCTCTCGGATATAAGACGCATAAAAAGTCAGGCACGCAGGTTCGTGCCCAAAAAAGTATTGATCGGGTTTTTCCATGGCAGGCGTTGAACAGAAGAGTGTGGCTGCAGACGAGACGGGTATGCGTCTTGATCGCTGGTTCAAGGTCCACTTTCCCGGACTAGGGTTCGGACACCTGCAAAAATTGCTGCGTTCCGGTCAGATCCGTGTTGATGGCGGTCGCGCCAAGTCTGATACTCGTTTGCAGGGGGGGCAGTCGGTGCGCATTCCTCCGCTGGAGGTCGACGAAAAGGCCGCTGGACCAATGACAGCGAAAACTATCCGCAGTCAGCAGGATGGTGATGTTCTCAAACAGATGCTGATCTATGAAGATCCGAAGGTTTTTGTTTTCAACAAGCCTGCGGGTCTGGCAGTGCAGGGCGGTTCAGGTCTTGTCCGCCATGTTGACGGCATGCTTGAAGCCTGGCGCAACAAGCGCGGTGAGAAGCCGCGTCTGGTGCACCGCATTGATCGTGATACATCTGGTGTTCTGGTGGTGGCACGCACGCGCGGCGCAGCACAGGCGCTGACTGCATCATTCAGAGAACGCGACACCAAGAAAACCTATTGGGCATTGGTGAAAGGCGTTCCGCGCAAGCGTGAAGACAAGATTTCAACCTGGCTCGTAAAAGAGCAGACGCCGGATGGCGACAAGATGCGCGTTTGCCAGCATGGCGAACCTGATTCCGATCATGCAGTTTCCTTTTATCGGATTATCGAAAAGATCGGTAACAATCTGACATGGCTGGAGATGGAGCCTTATACAGGCCGCACCCACCAGCTTCGTGTTCATGCAGCACATATCGGCCATCCGATCATCGGCGACCCGAAATACTTTGAAGCAGATCAGAACTGGGAATTTCCGGGCGGCATTCAGAAGAAGCTGCATCTGCATGCGCGCCGCATTCGCATTCCCAATCCTGCAGGCGGTATCATCGATGTGACGGCACCTTTGCCGCCGCACATGGTGCAGTCGTGGAACTTGCTTGGCTTCGACGAGGCAAACGCGGAAGATTAAAAATGTCGGGTGCGGGCGGAGGGACGGCTCAAGGCCGGGCGTCATTTGATGGACTGGCGATCGCGCTCGTTATGTTCATCATGTTCACATGGGGGCTTAACCAGGTTGCTATCAAAATCGGCAATCGCGGTTTCAACCCCATGCTCATGGCCGCAGGTCGTGCGGCATTGGGTGGCCTGTGTGTTTTTCTATGGTGCTACTGGAAGCGTATTCCGCTTTTTGGACGTGACGGAACGCTGAAGCCCGGAATTCTGGCGGGTCTGCTTTTTGGTGTTGAGTTCGTCCTGATTTTCCTTGCGATGGAGCTGACCAGTGTTGGTCGCGTCACGTTGATGATGAACGTCATGCCTTTCTGGGTGGCTATTGGCAGCCATTTCCTTTTGGGCGAACGCATGTCCATGCGCGCTTTCATTGGAATGTGTGTGGCATTTCTCGGCGTTTTTATTGTCTTCTCTGATCACATCAGTCGCCCCGGTCCCTATGCAGTTTATGGCGATCTGCTTGCCCTTATCTCCGGGATGCTGTGGGGTATGACAACGCTCGTTATCAAGCGGACCAAGCTTGCAAGTGCTGCACCCGAAAAGACACTTCTTTATCAGTTGGCAGTGGCAGCACTGGTACCATTGCCATTCATGTCGTTGAGTGGTCCATTGATCCGTGATCCGGATTTGCTCTCGGTACTGTCATTTCTGTTTCAATCAATGTTTGTGGTAGCTGTGACCTATCCACTTTGGTTCTGGATGGTGCGTCGCTATCCGGCGTCCAAACTGTCTAACTTTGCGTTTCTCACACCTGCTTTCGGTGTGCTGTTGAGTGGTCTCTTGCTCAATGAACATCTGGGTTGGAAAATCTTCGCCGCTCTGGCCCTGATCGGGCTGGGTCTGCTTATCATCAATCGACCCGCTAAAGCCGGAGCTGCCCGATGAAACTCGTTCTCTTTGATTGTGACGGCACGCTTGTCGATAGCGGTGACACGATTCACCATTGTATGGCGGCAAGCTTTGTCGATGCAGGACTGGAGCCGCCTGCAATTGCTCAGACACATTCAATCATTGGTCTTTCGCTGCCGCTTGCCATTGCGCAATTGCTGGGCAAAGACGTTGATGATCAGGTGAGTTGGCTCACGCAGCGCTACAAGGAAAATTTTGTGCGGCTGCGTCAGACGCCAGATTTCTCAGAGCCGCTGTATGATGGTATCTTGCCGCTTCTCACAGAGCTCGGCAGCCGTGATGATCTTCTGCTCGGGATTGTCACTGGCAAATCTCAACGCGGCGTTCGATCAGTGTTTGAACGGCATGGCATTGGACATCATTTTCTGGTCATTCGCACAGCAGATGATTGTCCGTCCAAGCCACATCCTGCCATGGTGCTTGAATCTTGCGCTGAAATGGGGATAGAACCACATCAAACAATCGTAATCGGGGATGCGATTTACGATATGCAGATGGCACGTTCAGCGGGAGCGCGGGCTGCGGGTGTTTCGTGGGGTTATCACGACCGTAACGCGCTCGTAGAAGCCGGTGCTCAACATGTCCTGAACAAGCCCTCAGAACTCCATGCTATCCTGCATGAAATGGATGCGTTGGCTTCGTAGCAGGCCGCGAACGATAGCTGAAAGAACTGGACAATATTATGCGTGACACCCTGAGCGATCCTCAATCTGAAATGCCGATTTCCCAAAAAGACCCAGTGGCTCGCTCGCAAGAACTGATGCGTACGCCGTTGCCAAAGCGCTTTTACGAAAAGGCCGAGGTCGCTGAAGTTGAAGGCGGTTTTACAGTCCATCTCGATGGACGTCCGGTCAAAACTCCGGCGCGTGCTGTTTTGCTTCTGCCAACGGCATCGGCTGCCGAAATCGTGGCAGAAGAATTTCGCGCGCAGGAAAAAGTTATTGATCCATCCAAAATGCCTGCAACGCGCCTTGTAAACACGGCCATTGATGGCATTGCGCAAGACCCGCAGGCCGTTTTTGAAGATATCTTGCGTTTTGCCGGCACTGACATGATCTGCTATCGGGCCGCGACCCCTAAAGAGCTGGTTTCCCGACAGACCGAGCATTGGGACCCGCTGATTGATTGGGCTGAAGGCCTTGGCGCACGCTTCGCACTCGCTGAAGGCGTGATGCATGTGGAGCAATCACGCGAAGCAATCACAGCCTACGGTATTCACCTGTCTAATTTCCAGCATCCGATTGCCTTGGCATCGCTTCATACCATGACCACACTGACTGGCTCGGCGCTCATCGCGCTGGCAGTTGCCAAGGGTGAGATATCCGTCGAAGACGGTTGGACACGCGCGCATATCGATGAAGACTGGACGACTGAGCATTGGGGTGAGGATGCTGAAGCGCAGGCTCGTCGCAAGACGCGCAAAAGTGAAATGATGGTTGCGGCCCGAGTGTTGCAAGCGCTCTGATTCTTATTCAAATAATGAATATAGTATATTGATAATAATAGAAAACCCGGCTTTCGCCGGGTTTTCTTTCGCGTGCTTCAGCACGTCGTTCCCCTCGGTAACTTGCATAACCAGGGTGGATGCCAAACCAGATGGTGGCATCCACAGTTTTGGTTAAACCGAGTAGTACATGTCGAACTCGACTGGATGCGGCGTTGTTTCATAACGCATCACTTCAGCCATTTTGAGTTCGATAAAGCTATCGATCTGATCGTCTTCGAACACGCCGCCAGCCTTGAGGAACTCGCGATCCTTGTCGAGCGACTGCAGGGCTTCACGAAGTGAACCACAGACCGTTGGGATCTTCTTCAGTTCCTTTGCAGGCAGATCGTACAGATCCTTGTCCATAGCCTGACCTGGATGGATCTTGTTCTTGATACCGTCAAGACCAGCCATCAGCAGTGCTGCGAAGCAAAGGTATGGGTTTGCTGCCGGATCTGGGAAGCGAACTTCAAGACGCTTCGACTTCGGCGACGAACCGAATGGAATACGGCAGGAAGCCGAACGGTTGCGAGCCGAGTAAGCCAGCAGAACCGGAGCTTCATAACCTGGGACCAGACGCTTATAGGAGTTGGTCGAAGGGTTGGTGAATGCGTTCACAGCCTTGGCGTGCTTGATAACGCCGCCGATGAAGAACAGGCAGTTTTCCGACAGACCGGCATATTCGTTGCCAGCAAAGGTTGGCTTGCCTTCTTTCCAGATCGAAAAGTGAACGTGCATGCCCGAACCGTTATCGCCGAAAACTGGCTTAGGCATGAAGGTTGCTGTTTTGCCATAAGCATTGGCGACCTGATGCACAACATACTTGTAGATCTGCATCTTGTCAGCGTTGCGAACGAGCGTGTCGAACTTGACGCCGAGTTCGTGCTGAGCCGAAGCTACTTCGTGGTGATGCTTTTCGACGGTTACGCCCATTTCCGTCAGAACGGTGAGCATTTCCGAACGCATATCCTGCGCGCTGTCGATTGGCGGAACAGGGAAGTAACCACCCTTGACACGTGGACGGTGACCGAGGTTGCCCGTTTCATAGTCGGTGTCGTCGTTCGACGGCAGTTCAGTTGAGTCGAGCTTGAAGCCTGTGTTGAACGGATCAACCTTGTACTTCACATCGTCAAAGACGAAAAATTCAGCTTCAGGACCGACGTAAACAGTGTCGCCGATGCCGAGCGACTTCATGTAGGCTTCAGCCTTCTTTGCAGTCGTGCGCGGGTCGCGGCCATAAGCTTCACCCGAAATCGGATCAAGAATGTCGCAGAGAATTACCAGCGTGGACTGAGCGAAGAACGGGTCAATATGAGCCGTATCCGGATCTGGCATGAGAACCATGTCGGATTCATTGATGGCCTTCCAGCCAGCAATCGAAGAGCCGTCAAACATGACGCCATCAACGAACATTTCTTCGTCTACGAGGCCGATATCCATCGTGACGTGCTGCAGCTTGCCCTTTGGGTCTGTGAAGCGGAGGTCAACAAACTTGATGTCGTTGTCTTTGATCTGTTTCAGAATGTCATTGGCAGTCGTCATTTTAGTATCCTGTTTGCACGACGATGGTCGGTAGGCTGGTTTTATCAGATAGCATCCACGCCGGATTCACCGGTACGGATACGGATAACTTCTTCGATATTGGAAACGAAAATCTTACCGTCGCCAATACGACCCGTCTGGGCTGCCTTGCGAATAGCTTCAATGGCGCCATCGACGGTTTCGTCGGCGACGATGACTTCGACTTTCACCTTGGGAAGAAAATCGACGACATATTCCGCACCGCGATAAAGCTCGGTGTGGCCTTTCTGACGGCCGAAGCCCTTGGCTTCAATTACCGTAATTCCCTGCAAACCAACTTCCTGAAGGGCTTCCTTCACTTCATCGAGCTTGAAAGGTTTAATGATGGCTTCGATCTTTTTCATCAGAGAATGGTCTCCGCTCTTGTTCGGAAATGGGCATCGTGCCCGTTTCGCTGATATAGAAGCATGAACTGTGCCAACTTGGTACGTGCTGGCCAATTTTTTTAAGCTCGACGCTTTTTCAAGTAAATTTTCCCGAAATTGCCGTATGGTTCCCATTGAAAAGAGCGCTATTGTCGAGGCTAGCGCATTTTCAATAATTTCAGAAGTCCAACTTTCTTTGTCGCAGAGTGGCATTAATATTGTCATCTAGACAAGGTGATCTGTGTGAAAGATTTTAAACAGGGTTTCGATCTCGTTAGTAGTGACTAAAAAATAGACAGATTGCCAAGAAGTTAATCAATCTTGCATTGATGCAACTGCTGCGAAATTAATCACCTGGTGAATTTGAGGGAAGAGCGTGCCATGTTCGAACTGCTGACACCGGAAGAAATGGCACGTGCGGATAGCCTTACAATTGATGCCGGTAGACATGACGGTTTTTCTCTTATGCTTGCGGCAGGTCGTGCGGTGGCAGATGTGGCTCGACGCATGTTTATCGGTAAGGGGCCGATCGCGGTTCTTTGTGGGCCGGGAAACAATGGAGGCGACGGCTATGTCGCCGCGCAATTTCTGCTCGAAGCTGGACGTGATGTCATTTGCTTCGGTACGGCACAACCTCGTCAGGAAAGCGATGCGATGCGTGCGCTTCTCTTGTACCAAGGCGAAGTCCGCGAATTAAGCGCGTTAGTACCAGCAGACTTTATCGGTGTCATTGATGCAATCTATGGTGCTGGCTTAGTGCGCCCTGTGGAAGGGGCAGAGGCTCGCGTTATAGAAGCGGTCAATACGTCGAATATTCCTGTGCTCGCGGTAGATTTACCCAGCGGCGTGTCTGGCGAAAGCGGGCAGGTTTTTGGAACGGGAATTCAGGCGCGAGCGACTGTAACATTCTTCCGGAAAAAGCCTGGACACCTTTTGCAACCGGGGCGAAGCCATTGCGGCGTACTTCATGTCGCTGATATAGGCATCTCAGACGATGTCCTCGACAAGATAAGCCCCAGGACCTTTGAAAATGCTTCTGAGCTGTGGCGAAACCATTTACCCACACTTTCAACCAACGCTCATAAATATAGCCGCGGCCATGCGGCAGTATTTTCCGGGCCTGCGCATTCAACTGGCGCTGCACGCTTGTCAGCAATAGCAGCGGCGCGAAGTGGCGCCGGGGCGGTAACATTGCTTTCTCCACCCGATGCTCTTTCAATCAATGCAGCGCATTTGACGAGCATCATGGTGCGAGAAACACGCAATATCAAAGATATTGAAGCATTTGTGATTGATCGGAAGGTCGCTGCCTGTGTGCTTGGTCCGGGCTACGGCAGTCCCTCATTCGCACGTGATAACGCTTTGATGTTGTTGGCGGCTGCAGATGGGCGCGCCGAAAATTTAAAAGGACTGGTGCTGGATGCCGACGGCATTACCGCATTTGAAAGCAAACCCGACCAACTCTTCAATGCGAAACGCAGCGCACAGACTGCTCTCGTCCTCACACCACATGAAGGTGAGTTTCGGCGTATTTTTCCAGATATTGCGGCTGAGAATGGCCTGTCCAAGACTGATAAAGCACGGAAAGCGGCGAGCCGCGCACACGCGGTGCTGATTTATAAGGGACCTGACACGGTGATCGCCGCGCCTGATGGACGAGCCCTTATCAACGCGAATGGAACGCCGTTTCTGGCAACCGCCGGATCGGGTGATGTACTATCTGGCATCGTTTGTGGGCTGCTATCTCAGGGAATGCCCGCCTTTGAAGCGTCAAGCGCTGCCGTATGGGTTCATGCCGATGCCGCTCGACGTTTTGGGCATGGGCTTATCGCGGAAGACTTGCCAAATCAGTTGCCCGCAGTCTGGTCAGACCTGGATCGTTCAGCCTTGGATTAGAGCGCCGTTTTGATTCAATCAGATAGAACCGTGCTCTAACGTCGCGAGCTGCGGCTGCCCCCAGTTCCAACGTCTACCGAGATGCTGCCGGAAATGGAAACATCGGTATTACCAACACGAAAATTTTTCCATGTTCCAGCGGGCTGAGAGTTAGGTTCCGGCGCAGGTGGAGGAGCCGAAACGATCGGCTTCTGTGGTTCTACGCCGGGAAGACCCGTAGGAGAGAGGTCGTTTGCAAAAGCGCCTGCTGATAATGCTGTTGAAAAAACAGCAGTAAGTATAAGTAGTCGCTTCATAATCATGCTACCTCACTTCACACTCTATCCGCGACAGCTTCCAAAAGCTGTTCAACCATTTCAAGAGTAAACTCGTCATAATGAGAGATGACGCGGCTCGGTTCATAATGCTGGACCGGTAGGTCAGTATAACCGAAATCGACTGCGACGACAGGAATACCTGCAGCCTTGGCGGTATCTATGTCCGTACGGCTGTCTCCAACCATCACGGCAAGGTCACGGTTTCCGTTGGCTTTCAGGATGGTTTCCGTCAGATGACGCGGATCAGGCTTTCGGAAGGCAAATGTGTCGGCGCCACAAATCGCAGCAAAACGATGCGCTTCACCCATTGAAGTCAGCAGCTTGATCGAAAGAGCTTCAAACTTGTTCGTGCACACGGCAAGCGTGTATCCGTTCGCGCTAAAGCGATCCATAGCTTCCAGAACGCCGGGATAAAACGTCGAATGACCTGGCATATGAGCTGCATAATGTTCACGGAACTCTTCGACCAGATGATCGAGTTTCACATCGTCAACCTGCCTTTGTTGCGCAGCAAAGGCGCGCTCGATCATGACACGGCCACCTTGTCCTACGAACCGGCGCAAGGAATCCTTGTCCGCAGTTTGCAAACCTGAAATCGCAAGACAATGATTTAAGCTATCCAGAAGGTCAGGTGCTGTTTCAACCAGTGTGCCGTCGAGATCGAAAACAATGATAGGCTTGGAACTTGCAGCGGACATATGACTTCCTTCGGGAACGATATTTGCGAGCGCATTGCTAACCGATGTTTCAAATAGGCTAAACTTCGCTCGGAAACGAGGGCATATCGCAAAAATCGCGATATTTTGTATTGAGAGCTTTGTTGCGTTGCTAACGCATGCTAGACGCGTTTCCGGAGCCGGATGAGAATCCGCTGGGAAATCGGGAATTCAGGCATGGATGAAGCACGCAAGCTGAAGATCGCCGCCGCTGCAGAGGCATTGACGCACGTCAGGGACGGAATGCGTCTGGGAATTGGAACCGGTTCTACGGCTGAAGAATTTGTGCGGTTGCTCGCAGAAAAAGTAAGTGACGGGTTTAAGATCATCGGTGTGCCGACTTCTGAACGTACTGCTGTTCTTTGCGCTGAACTCGGTGTTCCTCTGACCACCCTTGAAGAAACTCCACACCTTGATCTGACGATTGATGGTGCGGACGAGTTGGATGCCAATCTTACCCTTATCAAGGGTGGTGGTGGTGCGCTGCTGCGCGAAAAGATCGTTGCGGCTGCTTCCGACTCAGTGATTGTTATCGCGGACGGATCGAAAGTGGTTGAAACGCTTGGCCGTTTTCCTTTGCCAATTGAGGTCAATCGCTTTGGCCTTGGCGCAACTTTGCGCGGTATTGAAATGGCTGCTTCGCAATGCGGCCTTGCAGGTCCACTGGTCCTGCGGTTAAAAGATGGCACGCCGTTTGTAACAGATGGTGGACATTATATCGTGGATGCATCTTTTGGCCGCATTCCCGATCCAAAGATTCTTTCTGACGCTCTATTCGCCATTCCAGGTGTTGTAGAGCATGGACTTTTCATCGGACTGGCGAGTGCCGCGGTTATCGCAGGCGCTGACGGTATCCGAACCATGAACCGGCCTTGATGCGCCGACACGAATTGTTTGAACGGAGTACCGACCATATGATCCCGGCAACTGGCTTCCGCCGTCTGATTGCACCGTTTTCCGCACTCGTCCTGATGTCAGGCGTTCATGCGGCCTCTGCTCAGGAGATTTCCGCATCTCATCTGGAAGCTGCACGTGCAGCGATCTCCTCGATCAATGCCACTGAGCAGTTCGATGAGATTCTGCCGAGTGCTGCGCGCGCCCTCAAGGGCGAGCTCATTCAGAAAGACCCAAACCTTGAAGCACTCATCACCAAGACGGTTGATGACAAGGCGCTGGCTCTCGCTGCTCGCCGTGCAGACCTCGAAACCGAATCTGCCCGCGCTTACGCCAACGCTTTCAGCGAAGACGAACTCAAGGCTATTTCTGCTTTCTACACGTCGGACGCTGGCAAGAAGCTTCTTGCAGAAGGTCCAATCGTGACACGCGAAGTCGTGAAGGCTGCTAACATGTGGCAGAACGGCATTGCACGCGATCTGGCAACCAGCGTTGCTGAAGTTCTCGCAGCCCAGGCTGGTGCAACAGCTGCTCCTGAACAACCAGCTCAGCAGTAATTGTTCGCAGTAAACTAAAATTTAGAAGCCCGGCGACTTGGCCGGGCTTTTTCTTTTGCCTACATATAGTTCAACATTTGACTTTGAACGGAGAACACCATGGCCGACTACGATTATGATCTTTTTGTTATCGGCGGTGGCTCCGGTGGCGTGCGAGCAGGGCGTCTCGCTGGCGCCATGGGCAAAAAGGTCGGATTGGCCGAAGAATATCGCATGGGCGGCACCTGTGTCATTCGCGGCTGCGTTCCAAAAAAGCTCTTTGTTTATGCTTCGCAATTTCCCGAGCATTTTGAAGATGCAGTTGGATATGGCTGGGATGTCGGCAAAAGCAGCTTTGACTGGAAGAAGCTGATCGAAGCCAAGGACAAGGAAATCTCCCGTCTCGAAGGACTTTATCGCAAAGGGCTGGAGAATTCCAAGGTTGAGATTTTCGCCAGCCGTGCCGAACTGATTGATGCACATACAATTGAACTGAAGGCAGACGGACGCCGAGTGACCGCCGACCAGATTCTAATTGCGACAGGTGGTCATCCGAGTGTGCATGACGCTTTGCCAGGCAATGAATATTGCATCAGCTCCAATGAAGCGTTTCACCTTGAAGAATTGCCGAAATCGATCGTCATTGCTGGCGGTGGCTATATTGCAGTCGAATTTGCCAATATTTTCCATGGTCTCGGTGTGGAAACCACGATGGTTTATCGCGGTAAGGAAATTCTCTCCCGTTTTGATCCAGATGTCCGGCATCTGCTTCATGAAACGATGGAAGCAAAGGGCATCCGCATTATTTGCGGCGCAGTTTTTGAGAATGTTGAAAAGCAATCAGACGGCAGTCTCGACGTCTCATTGACGAACGGCGAGACGCTGAATGTCGGTCAGGCTATGATGGCCATTGGGCGCAAGCCGAATACGCAGGGCCTTGGATTAGATAAAGCCGGTGTTAAAACCGATGCACTAGGCGCAATCGAGGTGGACGACTATTCACGCACCAGTGTTTCCAATGTCTGGGCAGTCGGTGATGTCATCAACCGCGTGCAGCTGACACCTGTGGCAATCCACGAGGCCATGTGCTTCCTTGAAACTGCCTTTAAGGATAATCCAACCAAGCCTGATCACGAACTGATTGCAACAGCGGTTTTCTCGCAGCCAGAAATCGGAACCGTAGGGTTGCCGGAAGACGAGGCTGCAAAGAAGTACCCTGAGCTGGAAATCTATCGCGCCTTGTTCCGCCCAATGAAGAATACGCTGTCGGGCCGAAACGAGAAAATGCTGATGAAGCTCATTGTAGATGCCAAGAGCCGCAGGGTTATAGGTGCGCATGTAATGGGTCCGGATGCAGGTGAAATGGCGCAGCTTCTCGGCATTTCGCTTAAGGCCGGTGCAACGAAGGATGACTTCGATCGGACTATGGCAGTTCACCCAACCGCGGCCGAAGAACTGGTCACAATGTACAAGCCTACCTACCGCGTTGTTAACGGCGAAAAAGTCGAAGGCTAGTATTGAATCTGTGCATCGGCCTGAAAATTGATTCCGATTTTAAGTCGATGCGCAGATCTTTAGTCGGTCTCTGATCCTGTTAACGATTCATACTGGTATAAAGCGAGCGTCTGCATTATATCAACGCGGTCACGTGTGCCGGTTTCCGTGTGTGGACATTAATTTGTCTGACTGAAGCGGATGCCGGCTTTCGTGTTAAGGAGGAAGAAATCCGAGAGAAATCGCGCGGATAATCAGACAGGTGTGAAATGACGAAGAATTGGACCCCGAATTCCTGGAGAAACAAACCGATCAGGCAAGTGCCGTTTTATCCAGACGCACAGGCTTTGACCGATGTTGAGGCTCGCCTTCGTACCTATCCACCGCTCGTTTTTGCAGGCGAGGCGCGAAAGCTCAAATCACAGCTTGCAGACGTTGCTGAAGGCAAGGCATTCCTTTTGCAGGGCGGCGATTGTGCAGAAAGCTTCGCAGAACATGGCGCGGATAATATTCGCGACTTCTTCCGCGTCTTCCTGCAGATGGCCGTTGTTCTCACATTCGGTGCGTCGAAGCCTGTTGTTAAGGTTGGCCGTATTGCTGGCCAGTTCGCAAAGCCGCGTTCTTCCGATATGGAAGCGTTGAATGGCATTGAGCTGCCTTCGTACCGTGGCGACATCATCAATGGCATCGATTTCGATGAAGCTTCGCGCATTCCGGATCCGCAGCGTCAGGACATGGCTTACCGCCAGTCTGCTGCAACGCTGAACCTGCTGCGTGCATTCGCACAAGGCGGTTACGCTAACCTTGAGAATGTGCACCAGTGGATGCTTGGCTTTGTTGGCAAAAGCCCGCAGGCAGAGCGTTATGCCGCCCTTGCTCAGCGCATTTCTGAGACGATGAACTTCATGCGTGCGATCGGGATCACTTCCGATAGCAACCACTCGCTGCGTGAAACTGATTTCTACACCAGCCATGAAGCACTGCTGCTTGGCTATGAAGAAGCGCTGACACGCGTCGATTCGACTTCTGGCGACTGGTACGGCACTTCAGGTCACATGATCTGGATTGGTGATCGCACGCGTCAGGCGGATCATGCGCATATCGAATATTGCCGAGGCATCAAGAACCCGCTCGGTCTGAAATGTGGTCCATCGCTGCAGCCGGATGATCTCATTCGTCTGATCGACCTTCTCAATCCTGAAAACGAAGCAGGGCGCCTCACGCTCATCGCACGTTTTGGCTATGACAAGGTTGGCGATCATCTGCCACAGCTCATCCGTGCGGTTGAACGTGAAGGCCGCAAGGTTGTTTGGTCTTGTGATCCGATGCATGGCAATACGATTACCGCTGGCGGTTACAAGACGCGTCCGTTCGACCGTATTCTCAAGGAAGTAGAATCCTTCTTCGCAATCCATCGCGCAGAAGGTTCGCATCCGGGTGGTATTCATGTCGAAATGACTGGCAAGAACGTCACCGAATGCACGGGCGGCGCTCGCGCAATTTCGGCTGAAGACCTGCACGACCGTTACCACACGCATTGCGACCCGCGCCTGAATGCAGATCAGGCGCTTGAGCTGGCCTTCCTTCTGGCAGAGCTGCTCAAGAAGGAACGCGATCTGGGTTCGGAAAAGCAGGCCGTTAACGCCTGATCACGGCAAACCACTTTCAGTTACGCTCAGGGCGGAGGATTCATCCTTCGCCCTGTTGCTTTTAAGCTGAACTCGCTTATTGATTTTCGCGAAAACTTATAGGGGGCATCGATGACGCGAATTTTGCTGGCGTTTCTCAATTCCATGCGTGCTCTCAGGCATCTGGCCAGACACGAAAAGGCAGTTCAGCAGGAGCTGGTGCTGTTTCTGTTGTCGCTGCCTGTTGCTTTTTTCATCGCGCCGAGCTGGCTTGCATTTCTACTGATGACAGGATCGATCCTGTTTCTCATTCTGGTTGAAGTGCTGAACACAGGCATCGAAGCGACCTGCGATGCAGTCTCACGTGATTTTCATAAAGAGATACAGATTGCCAAGGACTGCGGATCGCTCGCGGTGCTGATAGCTATTATCTTTGTAGCGACCACATGGGGCTATATTCTCGTTACAACCTATTTGGTTTGACAAAGAAAAGCAGTTCTTCAACACCATCCGTTGCAATTAATTGCACAAGCGCGTTAAAGCTTGGGCATGATCAGCGCTAGCGAGAATCTCGATATGCTCCGTATTGCCGTTGCACAGCTCAACCCTGTTATGGGCGACATTGCCGGAAATCTTGCCAAGGCTCGGGCGGCACGCGCAGAAGCTGCCAAATTAAACGCCGACCTTGTGATGTTTACCGAACTGTTTATCGCAGGCTATCCGCCTGAGGATCTGGTTCTGAAAACAGCCTTTGTCGCAGCCTGTGAAAAAGCTGTGAGAGAGCTTGCCAAGGACACGGCCGATGGCGGTCCCGGTGTAATTATCGGTACACCATTGCAGCGCAATAGCGGCCTGCATAATTCGATTGCTGTTCTTGATGGCGGCGAAATCATAGCTGAACGCTTCAAGGTTGATTTGCCGAACTATGGTGAGTTTGACGAAAAGCGTGTTTTCCAGCCTGGTCCAATGCCTGGCCCCGTCAATTTCCGTGGTATTCGCATCGGCATTCCGATTTGCGAAGACATCTGGGGTGATTTGGGTGTCGCAGAAACCCTGGCTGAAAGCGGCGCAGAGCTGCTGCTTGTTCCGAATGGTTCACCTTATCATCGTGATAAAATCGAACGCCGTTATCAAGTCGTTCTGAAACAGGTCATCGAAACCGAATTGCCTATGCTCTATGCCAACCAGATTGGCGGACAGGATGAGTTGGTTTTCGATGGTGGTTCGTTTGCATTCAATACCGATAAGAATCTTTGTCTGCAAATGTCGCAATTTGCAGAGCAAATCACACTGACAGTCTGGAAGCGCGAAGGCGACAGCTGGCGCTGTGAAGACAGCGAGAAAGCAATATTGCCAGAAGGGCTTGAAGCGGACTATGCGGCCTGCATGCTCGGCCTGCGCGACTACGTCAACAAGAACGGGTTCAAGGACGTTGTACTTGGACTTTCTGGTGGTATCGATTCTGCTATTTGCGCGGCACTGGGCGTTGATGCGCTTGGCAAGGATCGCGTGCGTTGTGTGATGCTGCCATATCGCTACACCTCGGAAGAGTCGCTTAAAGACGCTGCCGATTGCGCCAATGCGCTCGGTGTGCGCTATGATATTGTGCCAATTGCAGAGCCAGTCGAAGGTTTCCTCTCCGCGCTTAAGCCGTTGTTTGAAGGCACTGAAAGCGGCGTTACCGAAGAAAATCTACAAAGCCGCACGCGCGGCACTATCCTTATGGCTATCTCCAACAAGTTCGGCTCCATGGTCGTGACCACGGGCAATAAGTCGGAAATGTCAGTGGGCTACGCAACGCTATACGGCGATATGAATGGCGGCTTCAACCCCATCAAAGATGTCTACAAGATGCAGGTCTATGCGCTGTCCGAATGGCGCAACAACCATGTTCCGGTCGGTAGCTTCGGCCCCGCTGGCGAAGTGATCCCGCAAAATATCATTGCGAAGGCGCCTTCGGCAGAGCTGCGCGAAAACCAGACGGATCAGGATAGCTTGCCACCGTATCCAGTGCTTGACGATATTCTCGAGTGTCTCGTCGAAAATGAGATGAGCAATGCAGAGATTGTTGCACGTGGGCATGTGCTCGAAACAGTGCAACGCATCGAGCATTTGCTTAATCTGGCCGAGTATAAGCGCCGACAATCTGCACCCGGTGTAAAAATTACCAAGAAGAATTTCGGACGTGATCGTCGTTATCCAATAACGAACCGCTTCCGCGACCGCTGAAAGATTTTGTAATGACCGTAACTGTTCGTTTTGCACCGTCTCCGACGGGCTACATTCATATTGGAAATACGCGTACTGCACTTTCAAACTGGCTTTATGCCAAGAAGAATGGCGGCGCTTTCATTCTGCGTTACGATGATACCGATGTGGAGCGCTCAAAGCAGGAATATGCTGATGCCATCGCGGTTGATCTTGACTGGCTTGGTGTGAAGCCAGACCGCATCGAATATCAGTCCAAGCGGTTTGATGTTTATGCGAAAGCTGTCGAAAAACTGAAGCAGGCGGGCTTGCTCTATGCTTGCTACGAAACAGCTGACGAATTGGAACGCCGTCGCGGGTTGCGGTTGGCCCGACGTCTTCCACCCGTTTATGGTCGCGAAGCGCTGAAGCTTACTGACGAGGAAAAAGCTGCTTTTGAAGCGCAGGGACGCAAGCCTCACTGGCGTTTTCTTCTACCTAATTTTGAAAGCGATCCTTTTGCAACGACGCGTACGGAAGTTCATTGGGTCGATCTGGTTCGCGGTCCACAGACGGTCGATCTCGCGTCAATGTCAGACCCTGTTCTTGTTCGTGAAGACGGCACATATCTCTATACGCTGCCATCAGTCGTTGATGATATTGATCTGGGCGTTACGCATATTATTCGGGGCGACGATCACGTCACCAACACAGGTGTACAAATTGCGATCTTCAAGGCTCTGGGTGCCGAACCGCCCGTTTTTGGACATCATAATCTTCTGACAACTGTTTCAGGAGAGGGCCTTTCCAAGCGCTCCGGCGCGCTGTCCATCGGTTCACTTCGCGATAGCGGATACGAGCCGATGTCAGTGGCATCTCTTGCGGTACTTATCGGAACTTCCGAGTCTGTTTCTGCTGCGACGGATATGGATGCACTTGCAGAACGTTTTGACCTGGCGTCAATTTCAAAGTCATCGGCGAAATTTGACCCGGCTGAACTCGATACGCTCAATCGGGCATTGTTGCATGAAATGCCTTATGAGAAGGCAGCAAGCCGTCTCGAAGCTTTGGGCATTCAAAGTGACAATGCAGAGCAATTCTGGCTGACGGTACGTGGTAATCTTGAGCGGTTTAATGATGCCGCTCATTGGTGGCAGATCATCAATAATGATTTGCCCGAAAAGCCTGAACTATCTGAAGAAGATCAGGCCTTTGTTCGTGATGCATCGACAATGCTCCCCAGTGCTCCTTGGGATAAGCAGACCTGGAAAAGCTGGACGGATGCCGTTAAGGCTGCAACCGGACGCAAGGGAAAAACGCTGTTTATGCCCCTGCGTATTGCCCTTACGGGGCAGGCGCATGGTCCGGAGCTTGCGGACCTACTGGTTTTGATTGGTCCGGATAGAACGAAGAGCCGACTACTCTGACTTTCGAGCTTTCCATATAAACACGCTCCGTTGGCGCTTTGGTCGCCGCCGGGGCAACATAGGCGGTCGGTTGCACTCTCGGTTGCGAGTTGGGTACATAGGCTGCTGCCGGCGTTTCATAGGGCGGCACGACGAAGTCTTCTACTGGCTCGCTCAGTGATTTCGAGACTTTAGCGTGGTCTTGTTTCGGCGCCTTGCTCCTGGACACTTTTTTCGGAGTGGTCTTGTGCGTCTTCCGAGCTGGTATCCAGCTCGCCGAACATGCCTGAACAAATCTGCCAGCATGAGATCTGCCTGCAATTGTCGCATTCAGCTCTGCCAGCTGGCCCTCAAGCGTCGTGATACCTGACTGTAACTTATCGGCTCGCGATTTGAGGTGTGAGCAGGCCGGGGATTTCCCTGACGAAAAACAGTTTTGTTTAGATATCTCAATACGTGTTCGTGAGAGTTCTGCTTTGCTGTGATCGAGCTTGGCTTTCGTAGAGGAAATATTGCTCGATAGCCGCGCCTTTTCTTTAGGCGAACATTGCTGTGTCGGCTGCGTTGTCGTGCAGCCAGTAACAATCACTGCTGTCGCCATTAGTGTGGTAAAAGAAGACATGCGAAAAAAAGTCTTGCAAGAAATCATCATAGAACAAGCCCATTCCGTTGTTCGTATGTTTTGATTGTCATGTATTGCGATTAAAAAAACATAAACGCCAAGTATGATTATTCATACTTGGCGTTTTTTATTTAAACGAACGATTCGTATTAAAGTAAAGGCTTATTTAGACTTATCTTTTTACTTCACTTGAACGCTGAAGGGCTTCAACGACTGCAAGTGCGGTCATGTTGACCACGCCACGCGATGTAACCGACGGTGTAAGGATATGGGCAGGCCGTGCGGCACCAAGCAAGATTGGCCCAACATGAAGTGCATCGGTAACAGTCTTGACCACGTTCAGCGTAATATTGGCTGCATCGAGATTAGGGAAGACCAGAAGATTGGCTTCACCCTTGAGACGAGAGTTCGGGAACACGCGATCACGCAGAGCCTGCGACAATGCTGAGTCGCCGTGCATTTCGCCGTCAGATTCCAGTTCTGGTGCCTTTTCAGCGAGGATTGCCGCCGCACGACGCATTTTTTCAGCGCTTGCTGACTCCTTCGAACCAAAGTTCGAGTGAGAAACCAGCGCAGCTTTTGGCTCAATACCAAAACGCCTGATTTCCTTGGCCGCCAGTATTGCCATTTCGGCAATCTCACTGGCTTCAGGTTCCACGCTGACATAGGTGTCGGTGAGGAACAACGCGCCACGCTGCGAAATAAGCAAGCTCAAAGCAGAATAATCACTGATGCCTGGCAGCTTACCGATAATCTGCTTTACGACGCGTAGGTGACGTTCAAAGCGTCCTTCCAGACCACAGATCATCGCTTCAGCTTCACCACGCATCACAGCAAGTGCGGCAATAGCGGTCGAATTGGTGCGGACGATGGTACGTGCTGCTTCGGGTGTCACGCCCTGGCGGCCTGTATAAGACAGATAAAGATCTACATAGTCGCGATAACGTGGATCATCTTCCGGATTGATCAGTTCAAAATCCTTGCCCTGACGGATTTTAAGACCGTAGCGGCTCAGGCGTGTTTCCACGACTTGCGGACGACCAACGAGAATAGGCGAGGCGATGCCTTCTTCAATGACGACCTGAGCTGCACGCAGTACGCGCTCATCTTCACCGTCGGCATAAATAACGCGCATTGGCTTGCTCTGTGCACGCGCAGCAGCAAAGACCGGCTTCATGATAAGGCCGGAGCGGAAAACAAAGCGGTTCAGCCTATCCATATAGGCTTCCCAGTCTTCAATTGGGCGTGTCGCAACACCACTTTCCATCGCAGCTTTTGCAACCGCAGGTGCGATGCGCAGGATCAGGCGCTGATCGAAGGGAGATGGAATGATGTGATCTGGACCGAATGTCGGCGTGTCGCCTGAATAGGCGCGGGCCGCAACATCTGAAGGCTCTTCGCGTGCAAGTGCTGCAATGGCACGCACTGCTGCGAGCTTCATTTCCTCATTGATCGCAGTCGCACCGACATCAAGCGCGCCCCGGAAAATATATGGGAAACAGAGGACGTTGTTGACCTGGTTCGGATAATCCGAACGTCCGGTACAAATCATGGCATCAGCGCGTGCTTCGCGGGCAGCTTCCGGCATGATTTCAGGATTTGGATTTGCAAGTGCCATAATAAGCGGCTTGTCAGCCATCTGCTTGAGCAATTCTGGCTTCAGGACTCCTGCAGCTGAAAGCCCGAGGAATACATCAGCGCCGCCAATCACATCTGCAAGTACGCGTGCGTCAGTCTTCTGCGCGTAAACTTCCTTCCAGCGATCCATGAGAGTGTTACGGCCATCATAGACAACGCCTTCCAGATCACAGACCCAGATGTTTTCGCGCTTTGCCCCGAGATTGACGAGGAGATTAAGGCAAGCAAGTGCGGCTGCACCGGCACCCGACGTAACAATCTTCGCGTCGTCGATCTTTTTGCCAGCCAGTTCAAGACCATTGAGAACTGCAGCTGCGACGATGATCGCGGTTCCATGCTGATCATCATGGAAAACCGGAATATTCATCTTGGCACGGAGCTGCTCTTCAACCTCAAAGCATTCAGGTGCCTTGATATCTTCGAGATTGATGCCGCCAAAGGTTGGCTCCAGAGCCGACACCACATCCACAATACGTTCGATTTCGTGGGCGTCGATTTCGATGTCGAAAACGTCGATATCTGCGAACTTCTTAAAAAGGACGGCCTTGCCCTCCATTACCGGCTTGGATGCGAGCGCGCCGATATTGCCAAGACCCAGAACTGCTGTGCCATTGGAAACAACTGCAACCAGATTACCACGCGCCGTATATTCGGCAGCAGCGGCGGGATCTTCGTGAATTGCAAGGCAGGGAGCAGCAACGCCCGGTGAATAGGCAAGCGCAAGATCGCGCTGATTGCCGAGCGGCTTCGTGGCCTGAATTTCCAGCTTACCGGGCTTTGGATAGCGGTGGAAAAAAAGCGCCGCTTCATCAAAATCTGAACGTGTGGAAGTAGAGGGGGTCTTTTTGTTGGTCATTATCGCATCGCTTTCCAGTTCATACGCGCAGCCTGGGGAGGAAACCACGCAGTGACGCCAATTTGCGCCTTTTGAGCCATTATCGTTCTTATCTCAAACTATCAAATCACTATAGGCCCGATTTCGAGAAGCAGTTATTCCACAGCTGCAGCAAATTCAAATAACACTGCTTCATCTATGGCGGTAGACATGCCACCAAGCCATCTCCCCAATCAACCGGATTTTGGTTGACGCGCGGAAATGTCCACCTGTTCCGAGCTTTTGTGTTCTCCATGTGATTGCTGGCTTCTGTTTGCGGGAAATATCACTCGTGTCTAAATATCAAAAAAACATGTCAGCGTGAAATCGAATATCAGAATTATTATATAATATTGTACTTTAATAGCTAACTATATTGAACTATTTCGCTGAAATATAAGGAGATTATACTTAGTAAAAATTACTAAACAGCCTAGGATATGTGTTATGAACACCGGTCTTGAAGATGTGGTTGCCGCTGAAACTGTTTTGTCAGATGTTGACGGTCTTTTGGGAAAACTTGTAATTCGTGGAAGATCACTCGATAGTCTTGTACCTCACACACGTGTTGAGGATTGCATTGAACTCTTATGGGATGGCTTTTTTGATGATCTTCCCAAAGGGCAGGAGCTTCAACGCGCGTTAGGCGAAGCACGTGTTCAAATATTCCATCATACCGATGCTATTGATGATGAACTTCTCGATCTCCAGCCAATAGAAGCGGTTCGCGCGTTGATTGCGAGAATCTCGGATGGTGATGATCTGACAGCCGCACTTTATATGGTTGCCGCACCCGCCGTTTTTACACCGGCTATCATGCGTGCAAAGCGGGGCAGGCAGATGGTTTCCCCTGATCCGTCACTTCCTCATAGCGTCGATATCCTGCGTATGGCGAATGTCAGGATGCCAGAGGAACACGATATTCAAGCTTTGGATAACTATCTCGTATCCGTTTCGGACCACGGCTTGAATGCATCAACTTTCGCGGCGCGCGTCGTGGCCTCAACGCAGGCAGGAATGACATCGTCGATCCTTGCTGCAATTGGCGCATTGAAAGGGCCGCAGCATGGTGGTGCGCCGGCGCCGGTTCTCGATATGCTGGACGCCATAGGCAAAGCCGACAATGCCCGGCAATGGTTGGAAGATACGATTTCCAGAGGCGAGAGGCTAATGGGATTTGGTCATCGTGTTTATCAGGTCCGTGATCCCCGTGCAGACGCCATCAAGGCCGCTCTGATGCATGTTCTGGAAAACAAAAATGCAGATAAAAGCCGATTGATGCTTGCTGAATCCGTTGAGGCAGCCGCAATTTCTCTATTGGCCGAACATAAACCAAACCGTTCTCTTGAAACGAATGTAGAGTTCTACACCGCACTTCTGCTCGAGCAGTTGGACTTCCCGCGTGAGGCATTCACCTGTGTATTCGCCATGGGTCGCGCCATGGGGTGGGCCGCGCATTGTCGCGAGCAGATAAAGGAAAATAAGCTTATTCGACCTAAGTCGAATTACATTGGGCCAAAGCTGGAATTGGTGATTTAAAGCAGTTTCTACGTTTCAATCTTAATTCGATCCTCCCTAAGGCGCGGAACCCTCGGTTTCGCGCCTCTTTTTTCGTCGTCATATGTTTGTGACATGAATCGGGTTTTCTGCGCTCAAATCCGGGCTGCCTTATATTGCCCGGGGTTGCCCCAAGGTTGCCAATGGAAGGACAACCAGATGAGCGAAGAACAGATCGAGCCAAAGCAGTTCCGCACTCTGTTTATCTCGGATGTGCATCTCGGCTCTAAAGCGGCTCAGGCCGAGCTTTTGCTGGATTTTCTGCGCTGTCATGAAGCGGAAACGATCTATCTGGTTGGCGATATCGTTGATGGCTGGCGTCTGCGACGTAACTGGCACTGGCCACAAGAGCATAATGATGTTGTTCAGAAGCTCCTGCGCAAAAGCCGCAAAGGCTCGACAATCATCTACATTGCCGGCAATCACGACGAGTTCCTGCGAAATTTCCAGGGTACGCATTTTGGCGGCATTGAAGTCATGAATCGCGCCATCCATGAAACAGCAGATGGTCGAAAGTTTCTTGTCATCCATGGCGATCAGTTTGACGTTGTGGTGCGCAATGCCCGCTTCATCGCCTACCTTGGTGACTGGGCCTACGATACGGCAATCTGGATCAATACGGTGATGAGCCGCGTGCGTGCCATGTTCGGCCTGCGATATTGGTCGTTCTCTGCCTGGGCCAAATTCCGCGTTAAGAAAGCGGTTAACTTCATCGGTAACTTTGAGGATGTGGTTTCAGAAGAAGCGCAGCGCATCGGCGTCGATGGCGTGATTTGCGGCCATATTCATCATGCAACAATCGAGAAAATGAATGGTGTTGAATATATCAACACAGGCGACTGGGTGGAAAGCTGTACGGCAGTCGTCGAACATTTTGACGGACGTATGGAGTTGTTGGAGTGGACAGAGCGCCTTGGTCAGCGGCCAAAGCTTCCTGTGGTGCAAGAGGACAATAACAGCGGCAGAATAATCAGACTTCCGAAAGCTGCCCGTAAAGCTTTGAATGGAAGCCGATGAAGAAACTGGTCATTGTTACAGACGCCTGGCATCCGCAAGTTAATGGCGTGGTGAGGACACTGGCGAAATGCTGTGAACTGATGACCGAGCGTGGCTATGAGGTGACTGTTGTCTCGCCTCAGGATTATCGGTCCGTTCCGTGCCCAACATATCCGGAAATTCGCCTTGCGATGACAACGCCGTCCGCCTTTCGGCGAAAACTGGTGCGTCTAAACCCTGACTATGTGCACATCGCAACAGAAGGTCCTCTGGGATTCATGGCGCGCCGTGCATGTCTCAAGATGGGTTGGAGTTTTACGACGAGTTTTCATACAAGGTTCCCAGAGTATCTTCAGGACCGCTTTCCCATTCCGCCGAAATGGACTTATGCGTTCCTCCGCCGTTTTCATAATGCCGCGTCACACACACTGATCCCAACTCAATCGATTCTGGATGACTTGAAAGGGCGGGGCTTTACCGGACTGGAACTGTGGACGAGGGGAGTTGATCGTACGCTTTTCCATCCTCGCGACAATGTTACAAGAGAGTTGCCGCAGCCTGTCTTCATCTGCGTCGGCCGCGTGGCTACCGAGAAGAACCTGCCTGCATTTCTCGAACTTGATCTGCCGGGAACAAAGCTGATCGTCGGAGATGGTCCTGCTTTCGAGGACCTGAAGTCGCGTTTTCCCAATACCGTCTTTGTCGGCAAGAAAGAAGGCGAAGATCTGGCACGCATTTACGCGTCTGCAGATGTATTCGTATTTCCAAGCAGAACGGATACATTCGGCCTGGTTCTGCTCGAAGCCATTTCATCTGGTCTGCCGGTTGCAGCATTTCCCGTTCCGGGTTCCGCAGATGTTGTCGGCGCGACTGGCGCAGGTATCCTTTCCGAGGATCTGCAAAAAGCTTGTCTGGCCGCACTCCAGATGCCGGCGTTCGATCCTGCGGAAGTGCTTAAGCCTTTTACATGGAAGGCCTGTGCAGACATTCTCGAAAACGTTCTCTCGTCAACAAAGAGTGTCGCACAGCCAATAGGTCGGGCAGATCATCAGCCCCAGACGGTCGCTTCCGGCGGATAAACCAAAGCGCCATCGTAATGAAGGCCGGGTACACGATCCTGCGCCAGAAGCAGCGGACCATCAAGGTCTACAACATTGGCTTTCTGAGCGAGCAATACAGCAGGCGCCATGCCGAGTGATGTACCCACCATACATCCGACCATGATCTGCAATCCAAGCGAAAGCGCTTTTTCTCGCATGATCAATCCTTCGGTAAGACCACCAGCCTTGTCAAGCTTGATATTCACGGCATCGTAGCGTTTCGCCAAATCCTCAAGACCCACCGAGGTATGCACGCTCTCATCGGCACAGATCGTGACTGGACGGGAGATACGGCTCAGAACATCATCTTTCCCGGCGGGCAGGGGCTGTTCGATCAAAACTACGCCCGCCTTCGCAGCAGCAGCCAGGTTTTCTTCGATATTCTCATCGGTCCAGCCTTCATTTGCATCGATAATAATGCGGCTGTTTGGTGCAGCATTCGCGACGGCATGGATGCGCTCTATGTCATTATCACCACCCATCTTGACCTTGATCAGCGGGTAATGAGCGACTTTTGCTGTGGATACCGCCATTTCTTCCGGTGACCCTAGTGACACGGTAATAGCTGTCTCAAGTGCGCGGGTTGGCGTACCCAGCATATCGGCAACGCTTCTGCCAGATAGCTTTGCTTCGAGATCCCACAGAGCACAGTCTACTGCGTTGCGTGCAGCACCCGCGGGCATGATTGTCTGGATGTCATGACGCGTCGCACCATTTTCGATAGCACTGCGAATAGATTCAATCTGTTCACTTACGCTTTCGATCGATTCGCCATATCGAGCATAGGGAACACACTCTCCGCGCCCCAACCGGCCATCGTGTCCGATCTCGCAGACAATCACTAATGCTTCTGTCTTGGAACCACGAGAGATTGTGAATTTCCCGGCGATGGGATAGCGTTCATGAATGATTTTCAAACTATTGTGCATGGATATGCCTTTTAGGACGCAGTATTTCGGTCGTGCAACGACTCGTATAAGAGGTTAGGCCATGTTGACCGACGCTGCCGACAAAGCAAGTGCTGCCGCCAATGTCGCGCCAAAGATTGATTTGGCCGAGCATGATGGCGCACGTCTCATCAGTTTGAGCGGGCGCTGGATTTCGCAGAGCGTCAGTATTGTCGATAAGAAGATGCGCGAACTTGAAAAAGTTGGTGGCTCGCAGGCTGTTATCATCGATGCGACGGATGTGGCGGGGCTTGATACCGCTGGCGCATGGTTGATCGAGCGGCTACGTCAAAGACTGTTATCTCAGGAGATAGATGTTCGTCTGGAAGGCGTTAAGCCAGCTTGGCTTCCTCTGATGGAAGAAGTTGGCAATTCTGTCTTGCGCACTTTGGATGTGCCGCAGACAAAGAAGCCATTTTTCATCATAGCCATGCTGGATGCTCTCGGGCGAGGCGTGACCTCGGTCTACGAAGACTTTCTGATGGCGATGCACATTCTGGGCGCAACAATTCGCGGCGCACAGCTGAAAGCCGGGCGCGGAACCGGTATTCCAATTCCTGCAATCGTTAAGCAAATGGACCGGATGGGTGTTGGAGCGATCCCGATCATTATCCTCATGTCAACGATTGTGGGCGCCATTATTGCGCAGCAGGGCGCATTCCAGCTTCGCTACTTCGGGGCTGAAATCTTTGTCGTTGATCTGGTCGGCATTCTGGTTCTGCGTGAGCTGGGCGTTCTTTTGACGGCTATCATGATTGCAGGCCGATCGGGCAGCGCGATCACCGCTGAAATTGGCTCGATGAAAATGCGCGAAGAGACCGATGCGCTTACGGTTATCGGACTTAATCCGGTCGGTGTTCTTGTCTTTCCGAGGCTTGTCGCTCTGGTTGTGATTCTGCCGCTTTTGACTATTATTGCAGACCTGTCTGCTCTGGTGGGCGCCGCAGCCGTTACTTATTTTTACTCAAACATTTCGCCTGAAGCATTTATCAGCCGTTTGCATGATGCAGTTGCACTCAACACTTATTTTGCGGGCCTTATTAAAGCGCCGTTTATGGCGATGATCATCGGCATTCTTGCTTCAGTTGAAGGCATGAAAGTTGGCGGCAGTGCAGAATCACTGGGTCGCCGGGTAACGGCTTCGGTGGTGAAATCGATCTTCGTTGTGATCGTCGTCGACGGCATGTTTGCCATGTTCTATGCGGCAATTGATTTCTAACCCCGCGTTTCTACATTTTTATGGGGTCTTTCGGACACAGTCTGGAATAAAACTGAAGCAAACTGCTTCTCGCGGTTTAGTCGCATAGTAAGCTCGGATAAAGAATATTGATGGAGACGAGTATCGATAATCAGCCGCAATCGCAGCATGCAGAGACTGATGATCAGCGTGTGCCGATCATCTCAGTGCGTGACGTTACCGTAGGTTTCGGCGGTCGCGAGCCTGTGCTCGATAGTTTGTCGCTGGATATCTATAAGGGTGAAGTCCTTGGCTTCATTGGTCCGTCCGGCGCAGGTAAATCTGTGCTGATGCGGACCATACTGGGCCTTAACAAAAAACAGTCAGGACAGATCGAGATATTGGGTCACAATATCGACAAGACGACTGATGTTGAGAAAATGGCAATCGATATGCGCATGGGTGTGCTGTTTCAGCATGGCGCGCTGTTTTCTGCCCTTAATGTCCTTGAGAATATTCAGGTGCCGATGCGTGAGTATCTGGACCTGTCACCCAAGCTCATGGACGAACTGGCACGACTGAAGATCGATCTGGTGGGACTGAAGCCTGATACGGCCGAAAAATTCCCGTCGGAGCTTTCTGGCGGCATGATCAAACGCGCAGCACTGGCACGCTCGCTGGCACTCGATCCGGACATCGTTTTTCTCGATGAGCCGACATCCGGCCTCGATCCAATCGGTGCTGCAGACTTTGATGAATTGATTGCCAATCTGCGCGATACGATGGGGCTCACCGTTTACATGGTGACGCACGACCTCGACAGTCTTTTTGCGATCTGTGACCGCATTGCTGTCCTGGGAAACAAAAAAGTTTTGGTTAGTGGTTCCATAGAAGACATGCTGACTGTAGACGACCCATGGGTTAAATCCTATTTTCGAGGAAAGCGCGCACGTCAGATCGACACGTCAGCGCCAAGCAGACGGCGGCCCGGCAGCCGCTTGCAGACTGGATAAGATATGGAAACGAAGGCCAATTACGTAGTGGTAGGAGTTTTCACGCTGATCGTCAGCCTGCTGGCTTTCGGTTTCGTGTACTGGATCGCCCGTTTCGGCGAGGCGAGGGATTCTGTTGAGCTCGATGTGCGCATACCGGGATCGGTTACAGGTCTGGGTATTGGTAGTCAGGTCTTGTTTAATGGTATCAAGGTCGGTGATGTTCGCTATCTGCATCTTGACGAAACCAATCCGGGAATGGTGATCGTTAAAACACGCGTTAATGCATCAACGCCGATTACACGTTCAACCGAAGCTACGCTGGGCTTTCAAGGTCTGACGGGTCAAGCCTATGTCGAACTGAAAGGCGGACGCCTCGATGAACCGAACCTCCTTACAGAAGCAGCAAAAGAAGATACCGTCGCGCGAATAGACGCTGACCCTTCTGCGGTGAATAACCTGCTAGCAACCGCACAGGATATCTTCGCCCGGGCAAATTCCGTGCTTGGCGAGTTGGAGGGCTTTGCGAAGGATGCACGCGGCCCGTTGACCGATACGATCAACAACACCAAGACCTTTACAGACGCGCTTGCGAAAAACGCTGATGTGATTGACGAGCTTGGTTCCAATGCTGCGAACATCAACAAGATCGTTGCTGATGCTCAGGAGATGATGTCGCGTTTGAATGCAGCTTCCTCGCGCGTTGAAAGCGTTATTGCAAAAGCGGACCAGTTGCTCTCAAGCGATGATAAGAATGGTGTCGTTGCACAGGCTAAAGCCACACTTGCATCTATTCAACAGCTGTCGAGCAATCTGGATAAGCGTATTACGCCAATTGCCAGCAATCTTGAGCGTTTCTCTGGTCAGGGCTTGAGCGATGTGCAGGCGCTGATTGGTGATAGCCGCCGTGCCGTGCAGCGTGTAGAACAGGCTGTAACTGACCTAGAACGCAACCCTCAGCGTCTGCTGTTTGGTGGCCCCGGTAGTGTTCCGCAGTATAACGGAAGGACGCGTCATTAATGTCCATTACAGGTTCTGTCGTGACAAAATCCCCTCGTAATTTGATCCGAAATGTAACTGCGCCCCTTCTGCTTGCAACCTTGTTGGCAGGATGCGGAACGACAACACCGCTCGATACCTTCAGCCTGTCGGCGCCGCAACAGACGAAATCAGCATCCGCGAGCCGCAAAAGCCTTCAGCTTCTGGTTCCTGCGCCAAGCGCATTAAAAGCGCTGGATAGCGAGAATATTGTCGTCAACACGGCACCTGGTGCAATTGAGTATCTCAAAGGCGCGCAATGGGGTGACAGGCTGCCAAACCTTGTCCAATCGCGTCTCGTGCAGGCTTTTGAAAACACCGGCGTCTTTGGTGGTGTTGGGCGGCCAGGTGATGGCCTTGCTATCAATTACCAGATACTGACGGATCTTCGGGTGTTCAGTATCCAGACCTATGGCGCACAAAGGGCAGCTGTCGTCGAAATAGCCGTCAAGCTTATGAATGACAAGAATGGTGAAGTACGCGCAACACGCGTGTTCCGTTCGGCTGTTCCCGTTTCGGGAACGACCAATCCGGGCTATGTGAAAGCCCTTGATGCAGCGTTTGAACGCACCGCGAGTGACATTGTCAGCTGGACTATATCCTCGCTGTAAGCGTCAAAAATTCAGATAATTAAAGGCAGTTCGGTTCATTCCGAACTGCCTTTTTTGTTGGGCGGTTTTGGCACCACGCTGCCACTATAAAATAGAGATGCAGCCCGTGAAGTGTGAAGCAGATTGTCTGCCCAAGATGATCGTTAAGATAGAACGTTGAGATGCGCCGATCCGTGTTCGATCACACCGGGATTATCCCTGATGGTTCATTCTGTTTATGGCTTCATCAACCGACGCCGTGCGCATCCGAATATGAAACTGTGCAAAATAGCGGACAATAAAAAACGCGGCCCGGGAGCCGCGTTTTTTGTTTGTTTGTTTTATCCCGCTTAGCGAAGGCGTCCGCTTGCGTGAGCGAGCATAGTGTAGACCTTGCCGGTATCCGACGTCAGGTAGGTCTGTGTCACCATATTGTCGCGATCGTTGCGGGCAACATCTTCGAGCAAGCGCTGGAAGTCATCCATGTAACGGTCTACGGCGCGGCGGAATTCACCATCTGTCTGATACTTGCGCTTGATATCGTCAAAGGTCTGCTGACCCTTCAGCGTATAGAGACGACGCGTGAAGACGTTGCGTTCGCCGCGACGATAGCGGTCCCAAAGTTCAACCGATGCTTCGTGATCGATTGCGCGAGCAATGTCGACAGAAAGCGAGTTGAGGGATTCAACCACATGGCTTGGCGAACGCGGAGCGGTCGTTGGCTGCGCCTGTGAAGGTGCAGAAACTTCGTCTTCGCGTGAAGCGCGGGCCAGAAGATCAGAAACCCAACCGCGTGGCTTTTCAGCCGATTGCGCAGGCTGTGCAGCCTTTGGAGCTTCAGCCGGACGGGCACGGGCAGCAACTTCGGCCTGTGCCAGCGTCTGGGGACGTGGTGCCGCTACAGGCGCCTGAACTGGTGCCTGAACTGGTGCCTGAACTGGTGCAGGTGCCGGACGCTGTGCCTGAACAGGACGCGAAACTGGGCGATCCGCACGGCTTTCGCCAACATCGACCAGACGGCCCGACTTATTGACGATTTCAGCAAGCTCCTTGAGAGCGTTGATCTGTTCGCCAACGGCCTTACGCATTGCGCTCGTCGTTTCCTTGGCTTCAGCCGGCATATCAAGGACACCGCGCTTGAGTTCGCCACGGGTGGTGTCGAGTTCGCTACGGATTTCAGTTGCGGTACGGCGAATATCGTCGGTTGCAGCAGAGAACCTCTGCGATGCCTGTTCAACGATTTCAGCAACGCTTTCGCGCATCTTCTCAGCGGAAGAACGTGTCTGACCTTCAGCGCGCTGGAATGCCGAAGCAACGACTGTTTCAAACGACTGCATCAATTTTTCGATGCCTTCAGACTTTTCAACCAGACCGGAAGCCAGCTTGTCGAGTGCCAGATGACGATCTTCAAGTGTACCTGCGAGGCCATTCTGAGCCAAGTTGATCATATCTGAAGCGGTCGAGAGAACCTTGCCATGGTCTTCAAAACGCTCGGCAATATCCGCGATCTGCGACAGCGTACCATCAGACAGTGCACGCAACGTACCGATATTGGTGTCGATCAGGCCAGTTGACGCCTGGAACATCTGTGCTGCACGGTTGGCGTTTTCGACGAAGCTGCTTGTCGTTTCGACCAGGCGACCATCGATATCAGTCAGGTTGCGGGCAGCAGCATCGATAAGCTTACCGAGTTCACCGTTTGAAGCGGCGAGACGATCAATCAAATCGCTGACATTTTCCGAAAGGCCGGACTTTGCCTGCTGCACTGCCGCAATGGTTTCTGCTGTACGGCTGGCCAGTGCGTTGACGAGAGCTGCATTTTCAGCACGCAGACGATCGGTGGCGGCGTGTGTTGCTTCTTCAAGCTGCTCAGCAAGTCCACGACCGCTATCTGCAAGACGCTGCACGAGAGGCTCGGCAGTGTCATTGAGGATCTGCGTGATTTCCTGTGAGCGGGCCGAAAGAACTGCATTGAGTTCGCGTGTGCGCTCTTCAAGCGTAACAGCTGTAGTGTCCGTTACCTGAGCAATACGTGCTTCAACAGAACCAAGTTCCATCGTGATACGCGAACCGATATCACCGAGGCGCGTGGCAATGGCATCTGCGCGTTCAGCAAGGCGGGCTTCGGTGCCCGACAGGTTTTCTGTAACGCTCGACGAGAAGGCTTCGCTGTGGCCAGCCAGTGTTTCACTGGTCTTGGTCGCAGTATCAGCGATACGGGCTTCGATGGCCGAAAGTTCGCCGGTGAGGCGGGCTTCGATGGCTTCAAGACCGCCAGCAATCGCGCTTGCACGTTCATTCAGGCGAGCCTCTGTGCCAGCGAGATTGTCAGCGACGTTCGCCGAGAATGCTTCGCTATGACCTGCCAGCGTTTCGCCTGTTTTGGTTGCAGTGTAGGCGATGCGGGCTTCGATTGCCGAAAGTTCGCCGGTGAGGCGGCTTTCAATGGCCTCAAGGCCACCGGCTATCGTGCTTGCACGTTCGTTCAGGCGAGCCTCTGTACCAGCCAGATTGTCCGCAACGCTTGCAGCGAACGCTTCGCTCTGACCGGCGAGAGTTTCGCTTGTCTTGCTTGCCGTATCTGCAATGCTGCTTTCGATCTGTGCCAGACGAGATGCAATAGCATTGGCACGTTCACTGAGACGCTCTTCTGTAGCTGTAAGATTGGTGGTGAGGTCTGCGCTGAAGCTCTGACCAAAACCGTCGAGCGATTCGCCAGCCTTCGCAGCTTCTGCGGACAGGATGCTTGCAGCTTCTGTGATTTTTTCACGCAGCGAACCTGCAACGACACCTGCACTCTGTTCAAGTGCGCGACGAACGTTGTCGACGCCGATAGTGAGCGCCTTTTCCATTGTCTGTGTGCGTTCTTCGATAATGCCGGTCTGGCCTTCGAATGCGCGGGTAATTACATCGCTGCTGGTTTCAATCGCATTGTGCAGGTTTGCAGTGCGCTGCGAAAGAATATCACCATGATCCTGAAGGGTCTGGCCAAGCGACGCAGTGCTTTCGGTCAGTGTTTCGCGGATCGCAGCCGTGCGACCTTCAATTGTGTGCTCATGTCCATCAAGAATGTGGGCAAGGGCACTATTGTGATCGTTGAGTACTGAGCGAAGGCCGCTTGTACGTTCCTCAACGCGCTGAACATGATCAGTAAAGGTCGCTTCAAATGCGTCACGGCTTGCGCCGATCGTTTCACTGATCGCCTGCGAACGTTCGTCGAACACGCGCGACAGTTCCTGCTGATTGCCAGCGATAAGCGCCTGCAGGGAGCTTACACGTTCATCGAATGTGCGTGCCAGAACTTCACGATTTTCGTTGAAATTATCGCGCAATGCGGTCGTGCGTTCATCCATCAACTGAGCAAGCACTGCCTGATTTCCGGTGATGACGCTATGCAGCGAAGCAGCGCGTTCGTCCAGCGAGCGAGCATGATCAGCAAAGGTGGCATCAAGACGCGAGGCATTGTTGGCCATTTCTTCCTGTAGAACGCTAGTTCTGTCAGCAAGGATGGCTGCATGGTGTTCCGCGGCAGAATTGAGAGCCGAAGAGCTGTTATTGATCGCGTTTTCGATATCACTCGTGCGTGCAGCGAGCGTGTCGGCATGATCGCGGATGACTGCAGAAACGCGTTCTGTTTCCCCTTCAAGCGAAGAAGCCAGAATATTGCGGCTTTCAGCGAGCGTGCCTGCGAAGGACGAAGCCTTCTCATTAAGAATGTTACCCACGCTTTCGCTGATCGAAGTCAGATCATCGCTGATCTTTGTCTTCGTTTCATCGATCATGGTGCTGAAAGCGGTACGGCCACCAGAGAAGGTTTCTGCAATCTCGCGGGTGCGAGCAATAAGGTTTTCATTGATCTGGCGCGAGCGGGTTTCGAGAGCTGCATTGAGCTTTTCAGTGCTGCTGTCGAGTGCATGAGCGCGCGTTTCAAACTCGGTTAGGAGCGAACGGCCACGTTCGTTGAGCGTCGTGTCGAGCTGCGTCAGACGTGCATCGAATTCGCTGACCATGGACTGAGTAGCGCCGCCGAGCAGAGTGGCAATACCAGCGGTACGCTCATCAAGTGCTGAGCTTACGCGCTCTGAAATGTCACGCGATTGCTGATCGAGCGTTGCGATACGGGTGTCGAGTTCAGTTGCGAAAGCTTCACCAGAAGTGGTGATGCGCGTTGCGATATCGCCGGTACGCTTCTCAATAGCTTCGGCAATTGCGCCGCCGCTTTCATTGATGCTGCCGATGAGACGCTCACCAGAATCTCCGAGAAGCGAGCTAAGCTGTTCGGACGCCGAGACAACATTATCACGTATGATATTGGCAGCACTCGACAATTCTTCTTTCAGCTGCTCATGAGCGCCGGTGATGGAAGAACGGACGCGTTCAGCATGGCTGACTACGGCCTCGCGCTCATTGCCAAGATCGCTGACGAGCGAACGGATACGGACTTCGTTGTCGCTATAAGCACGTTCAAGCTGATTAACCTCAGACTGAACAAGAGTCTCAAGTTCAACAGCGCGTGCGAGTGTGCGCTCGATACCTTCGTTCATCGCAGCAACTTCGCGACGAACGGCCTGGCTCAGAGTGGATACACGATCACCAGCGGCGGCTTCAGGCTGCAAGAGCTTGAAAGCTGCTTCCGACATGCTGCGTGCTGCGACATGCATCTCCTGCGCACGGCGGACGAGATGTGCAAAGCCCCAGAACATGACGATAGGCAATACTGTGCCGGCAGTTACGCCGATACCAGCAGGGGACGTGAAGAAATCTTTGGTTGCCTGAAGGCTTGAAAAGACATCAGGGCTGATTGCCTTGCTGATCGCCACACCACCAGCTGCCCAGAGCACGCTCATTGCGGTCGTGGTCCAATAGAGCTTGGAAGAACGTTCTGTTACGCGGCGAGGTGCAGCGGCAACGGCTCTGCCATTGCGAGAATCATCATTGGCAGGCGTAAGAGCGGCGGCAGGCGTGGCAGCTACAACAGCGGATATAGATGCCTGTGATGGAGATGGCGCGGACGTTGCAGGCTTTGGCGCGGCTTCCCTGACTGCAGGCGTGGCTTTGTTGGCGGGCTTCGGCGCAACATTGGCAGCTTGAGGTGCAGCGGACGGGAATGCAGCATTGACGACCGGAGGCACAGGCGGTGCAGCAGGGCTTGCAATAACGGAAACGGTTGCAATCGTTTCGGCCTTCGCCGTTCCTTCCGTCGTAATGTCTATAGGAGAGACTTTCGCAGCATCGACCACTTTCGTGTTCTGCTCTGCAACCAGTTCTTCGGCAGCACGCGAAATCTGCTCTTCCAGGTCATCGACTGAGAATTCCTCGTCAATCGCGCTCAGGTCCATATCGATGTCAAAATCGTCACCGAAATCGATATCGAGTGCATGTTCAAGTGCCTGTTCAACCTCATGGTCGAGCTTTTGCGCCTTGGTTTTAGAAGCCATTGCCTTGCCTACCTCGTACTCATTACTGCGACGGCCGGATCATTATAGAGCCGTTACAAAACTACTCCGCCATTTTTCATCGTATCGGCTCGGGCTTGTTAATGAAATAGGCACCCGCGCCTGATGTCTAAAACTTTAAATACAAGGTTAACAAAAATGGGCGGACTTGCAAAAAATGCCGGTTTTCTGGCGTTTTGTCTTTAACGATCATTCTGTGGAAATCAAACCAATGCGATTATGCACCATAACGCATCTTCGCCAATTCGTTAACAAAAATGCGCGTTAAAGGAGAGCTGTTAATAATATTCTACCGATGGTTTGATTCATGAGGTGAGAATTTACACTGCCTTCAAACTCAATATTCCATTCCCTACAATAATGCTTATTGGTGCCATGCGACAAGGGTATAGCAGTAAATACTTATATTTAGGTGGAATACCCGCTAAAGCTAATCCCGAAGAGCGGGAAACGCTTCATGAAAAACATGCTCGCAAAACAAGCCTGTTGTGCAGATTTGGTCTGTCAGATTGAAATGTGAGCTAAAGCAACGGCATATTGGCGCAGTTATTCGCCGAATATGCTCCAATGGTTGAAACTCCACGCATAAGGCCGTATTTGCGTCTGCGAGATATCAATCGCGCTGCATAGGCGTGTCCAGGAACTTAAAATGACAAAAATTGTATTCGTATCCGCTGATGGCGCTTCACGCATCGAAGTTGAAGCTGACAACGGATCGAGCGTAATGGAAGCTGCAATCCGAAACGGCATTCCAGGCATTGATGCTGAATGCGGTGGTGCTTGTGCCTGTGCAACCTGCCATGTCTATATCGATGACGACTGGACTGAGATCGTGGGCGGTCCGGATGCTATGGAAGAGGATATGCTGGATTTCGCTTACGAACCACAGCCCAATTCGCGCCTTTCTTGCCAAATCCGTGTGACGGATGAGATAGACGGCCTCGTCGTCAAAGTGCCAGAACGACAGAATTAATATTTCAAAGCAGAGTGGCAACATATAAAGGGGCGTCGATGGAAGCCGAAGGTCATTCTGACATCGCAATCATCGGCGCGGGGCCTGTCGCCCTTTTCTCTGTCTTTCAGCTGGGATTGTTCGGTTTCAAATGCCGGTTGTTTGATTCCATGAGCCGGGCAGGTGGACAGTGCACAGCACTTTATGCTGACAAGCCAATCTTTGACATTCCGGCTTTCCCTGAAATTATGGGTGACGAGTTGGTTGATCGTCTGCTGAAGCAAATCGAACCTTATCATCCCGACTTCGAATTCAATCTGCTGATTTCAGGCGTATCTTTCGGTGAGAAGGGCGTTGAGCTCACAACATCGAGTGGCAAAACGTTCACTGCAAAAATCTTGCTGATCGCCTCGGGGCTGGGTGCCCTGACATCTGACGGTCAGATTGTGCGACCCGATCCGCTGGCTTCGATTTACCTTGAACGGTTTGGCAATGCGCTCGTTGTCAGCCCGGAAACGTTCCGTACGTCACAGTCAAAGATTTACGCAATAGGGGATGTCTGCCATTATCCGGGAAAGCTGAAACTTATACTTTCCGGTTTCCACGAGGCTGCCCTGATGACCCAGGCCATCAGGCGCGAATTGCAGCAAGCCAGATAGGCTTTATATTCTACTGAACCATTTTTTCGAGTTTGTAGGTCAGCAGTCTTTCAAAGCGGCGTTCAAAATTGATCGTCTCGACCCGGTCAAACTGTTCTTGCGCTTTATCATGCGCTGCCATCTGGCGTTCCGTCAGCTTATCGATGTTGGTGCGTAAGGTAGCGCAATCTTTCTGGCTACGCAGCGAGCGTATCTGGCGCTCCATTTCGCTCGCATGGCTGCGGGCAATTACGATATGGCTTTCTTCGTGGCGGCGGATATCCTGATACAAAGTATCCCAGATCAGCGCGAGCTCGGGTGAGGCTTTGCGGCGTTGTTTCCAGCGTGGCAACATGACCTTTGCATAAACATTCACATAAACGCCCTGAACCTTGCAGGCGCGATCGCCGGCCGCACGACCATAGCGTACCTTGGCATCGAAACGGATTTCGGCTGCTCCCGGATGGTGCTGCCCGGTCTTCTTGAGAAAGGGCCCACTGCGCGACAATGCCTTATCCAGATCTTCAGCAGTCTTTCCATTGACATTATAATAGCTAAACGTCCGGAAAATTGATGCAGCTTCAGCATGTGGAGCGACAACTGCAAGCGCCAACCCCAAAGCCAGAACCCGTTTTTTCAAAGACATGTTCCGGCACCTCTTCATAAAACCAGAAAGAAACTCGTAAATTCACTGATGAGCAACATGGCATGCAATCGTCAAGAGAACTATAACGCCATTCATAAAACGGCCTTGTGCTCTGATTCCGACATTTGCATCCCTTAATGACGGGCATTGAGCAAATGTCGAAATCTAAATGACCACTAGCAAGCATATGTATCTAGTGGATTTTTCGAATTTGACGTTTGAAACAGTATGTATGTCGGTCGGGATTCAAAGGTTAAATTCAATCCACTAGTGCCTGTTTGGCTGCATTCGGTTCGAAAAAGACAATCGGAAAATTCGTCAATGATGAAACAATGGCAACTTGCCCACGATCGTAACCTTCAATTGGGTGCAAAATCTGTCATTATGGGCATTCTGAACATTACGCCGGATTCTTTTTCCGACGGCGGTCACCACAATGATCTTGATAAGGCCATGGCAGCAGCCGAAACGATGCTTGAGGATGGCGCAGAAATTATCGATGTAGGCGGTGAGTCGACACGCCCAGGCAGTGCTGCTGTTGATGCTGAAACTGAAGCAGCTCGTGTCTTGCCAGTTATTCGCGCTCTTAGTGACCGTTTCGGCTGCATTATTTCAATTGATACCTATCGCGCCTCAACTGCACGGCTTGCGGTGGAGGCTGGCGCTCATATTGTCAATGATGTTTGGGGGCTGCAACGAGAACCCGAGATCGCTGAAGTAGCAAAAGAGACTGGTGCAGGTCTCGTTATCATGCACACCAGCCGCGTTAGAAGTATCAATCCTGATGTCATTGCCGATCAGTTTGCATTTTTAGATGTATCGCTCGACATTGCAGGCAGGGCGGGCATTGAAGCCTCCCGTATCGTTCTTGATCCGGGTTTTGGTTTCGGCAAGGACAAGGACGAAGACGTCGCGCTGATGGCGCGCATGGAGGAACTGCAGCGGTTCGGTTATCCTTTGCTTGTAGGTACGTCGCGCAAACGCTTCGTCGGAGCGATTACCGAACAGGCAGATCCTTTGAAGCGCGATGTTGGAACTGCAGCAACATCGGTGGCGATGCGTTTGGCGGGAGCCGACATCTTCCGTGTTCACAATGTCGCTTTTAATAGGGACGCACTTGCGGTTGCTGATGCTATCCTGCAAAGCAGATTGAATTCAAAATAGGAAATATGGCCGTGTACACCATCCGTATCATGAATTGCGCGTTCTTCGCGCACCACGGCGTCTTTGACGAGGAACATAAACTCGGCCAACGTTTCTATGTTGACGCGATTTTAGATGTCGATCCCGGCGACTCGCTGGACAACGACGATATTGAAGGCACAGTCCATTACGGGATCGCTTTTACCGTCATTCAGGACATCATCACCGGTCGTCAGCGTTATCTCATCGAAACGCTTGCACTCGATGTCGGTAAGGCACTGGTCGCGCGCTTTCCGCAGATCAAGCGCGCTGAAATCACGGTTCGCAAGCCGAATGCGCCGGTTCCGGGCGTTCTGGACCATGTTGAAGTAACAGTGATCTATCCGCGCTGATGAACAATGCCGTTATCTATGACGCTTGGCCCTTTCGCGCTTGGCTTGGCCTGGGCGGTAATATCGACGATCCAGTCGCTTCCATGGCCAAAGCATTGCAGCGGCTTGATGCTCGTGAAGACATAAAGGTTGTCGCTGTTTCAAATGTCTATCGCACTCCACCATGGGGCAAGACGGATCAGGCATGGTTTCAAAATGCTTGCGCCGAAATCGAAACCACGCTTGAACCAATCAAGTTGATTGAGACTTGTCTGGAGATTGAGCGTTCGTTGAAACGTGTTCGGCTGGAGCGTTGGGGACCACGCATCATCGATATCGATATTCTTGCGATGGAGAAATCAGGCGAGGCGGTAGTCATGAATGAACCCGTGCTTGAGCTTCCACATCCGCGCATTCAGGAACGCGCATTCGTCCTCGTTCCGCTCAATGATATTGCGCCAACACTCCTGATTGCAGGCAAAAGTGTGTCTGAATGGGAAAAGGCTTGTATCAGCGATGAAATAGAAAAAGCCCGCAGTGATGCGGGCTGGTGGCTCGAATAAGTGTGCAGACTCTTAGCGACCAGAGCTGAAACGCTCTAGTTTTTAGCGATGCTGCCAACCGCTATATTATCAATGCGCTTGAGGCTCATCCCGATTACAGGAACAAGGTCCTTGTCAACCCGAACCGACACCGTGACGTTCATGGTGTTTTTGTCGGCAACGCGAGCAAGCATGGCACCAGTCAGTTCCTTGCGGTTCAGACCGAGAACTACTTTGTTTCCTGTGACGGAACCCGACGTTACATTCAGGCCTTTGCCTTCTGCGCCATCATTGAATTTGCCGGAATAGCTGGAGCCAACACGTGTGACGGTTGCCTTCATAGGCTGGGAGAAAACACCCACCCGGCAGGAGCCATCAAGTGTCATACCGACAGCATCGTTGGGGGTTGTGCCCGCCAGAGAGCAAATGAATTTCGTGCCTTTATATTTGCCGGCGACGATTTCACCCGGACCAGACCATTGGCCCTCAATTGTCTGGAAAAACTGTTCATCCTTATCTGCGGCCAAAGCTGGCGCAGCAAAAAACGATGCGGGCAGTAGCGTGAGGCATGCAGCGATGTAGTTTTTCATATTCAGCTCTGTCCCGGAATCTCGACCAAAAGGCACTATTCCAATAATTTATCTGTAAGCACTCCGCAACCGCACATCCAACAATCGGGTGACGGTGCGTTTCGGTGGCGCCAGGATCACAGATTCGAGCGCCCTATATATTGTCGATCCCATAATCGTTGCGAATGGTTAATGCTTCGTTGTCGCGACAACTAAAGTCAACGTTATTACCCGAATATGAATGTGCTCTGGTGGCATGATTCCGACATTTGCATCCCCTGGTTACAGGCGTTGGACAAATGTCGGAATCAAAAGGACCATTATCAAGTTCATGAATCTAAGGGATTTTTCGAGTTTGACGTTTGAACTCATTAGCCGCGCTTTGTCGGCTTCGTGCTTTTCTCGCCATTTATGCGCGCAATATCACCGATAAAGTCACCAACGCCGGGGCGCTTCTCCGAATTGAACGGGAAAGGGCGGACAACATCCATTGCTGCAATGCCTATGCGAGCGGTCATCAAGCCATTGACAACACCTTCGCCGAGCTTTGCAGACAGGCGTGATGCCAGTCCATGGCCGATCAGCTGCTGAATGACGCTATCCCCCATCGCCAACGTTCCGGTCACAGCCAGATGTGCCACGACCCGCCGAGCAAGTTTGAGAAAGCCCAATGTGCCCGGACGACCGCCATAAAGCTGCGACAGTCTGCGGATCAGGCGGGCGGATTCAAAAATCACATAGCCAATATCGACGAGCGCACGCGGACTAATCGCGGTGACGATGGAAACACGCTTTGACGCATTGAGGATCAATGCGCGTGCTTCACGATCGAGTGGGCGCAATATTTCTGTTTCGGCAAGACGGATAAGGTTGCGGCCATCAATGATTTCATCGGTCAAGCCATCCAGGGTCTGTCGTCCCCGTGCGGTTTCAGGCAGGCCTGCCGCAATCGTGCGTAACGCATCCACAGCCTTACGTGCTGCGGCCATATCATCACGCTCCGCCGCATCTGCTGCGTCTTTGCGCAGATGCTGCACCGATGCCAATCGCCGCAAAGCCAATAATTCACGCGCGATAATGGCCACAAACGCGGCGAGCGCTATCATTGCTACGCCAAGTGCTGTCCAGCCAAGCCAGTCCGCACGCGTAAAAAGCGCCTGAATGAGGTCTTCTATCCAAATGCCGATGGCAAATGAAGCCAATATGCCCAAAGCGCCCAACAGTATTCTGCTCAAAGACCAGCGCTGGCGAGGCGGAGCTTCAAACGACGGGTCCAAAACTTCCAGTTCAGCAGCTTCTTCATCGCTTAAGGCGAAGACATCGATCTCTGGAACGACCTTTTCAAGGTCCGTAACGGCACGCGGACGACGTGGCGTTTCCTGCGTCGGATCGGAAGCCTCCGTTTCCATTGGCTTCTTAACGGTAAATGCTGCGGGTTTGCGTGGAGGCTGCTCACTCATGCCAAACGATCCCCGATTAGAAACTGGAGTGCGCGGTCCAGCCTGATATGCGGCAATGAAAGCGTTAGACCTTCAGCCGTTCTTTCCAGACGTGGAGGTCGAAAACGTACGAAGCGAATAGCTGCTTCGTCGCTAGACAGTGAAGGCTCGAATATTACATTAGGGTTCTTTGGTAAATCACCAGGAAATATAGCGGTTTCAGTTTCACCATCGAACACTTCTGCATCAATTCGTTCGCCTTTAAGTGGCGTCCCGATGATGACGGGCAGCGTATCCTTGCCTTCTTTCACAGTCGCTTCGCGGGTGGCACGCACTGCGGCCATGGCAAGCACATCAATATCAGCGCCTGAAAAATCAGCGCGCTCAATTGCCCGTTCCACAAGTCGGCGGACAATTGCCTGTAACCGGTCATGGCTTTCGTGATGAAGGTGATCGGCCTTTGTGGCCGCCACCAGAATACGGCCAATGCGGCGTTGGATAAGGCCCGTCAATAGGTTGGCACGACCGGGACGGAAGCAGGATAGAATATCGGTCAGCGCGCGTTCCAGATCAGCGACCACTGCGCCACCGGCATTCATAGCCTGCATGGCATCGATAAGGATTATCTGGCGATCGAGCCGGGCGATATGTTCGCGGAAGAACGGCTTGATTACATGTGTTTTATAAGCCTCGTAACGGCGCTCCATCATCGCAGCCAGACTGCCAGTTTTGAAATCTTCCGGCTTCAGCTCCGGCAAAGGTGCGAATGTAAGGGCTGGCGAACCTTCAAGGTCGCCCGGCATTAGAAAACGTCCCGGCGGCAAAGTCGAAAGTGCGCGCTCGTCTGCTTTGCCAGCACGCAGATAGGCTGTGAAACTTCTGGCCAGTCGCTGCGCAGTCAATTCATCTGCACTATCGGAAGGCGCAACAGTTTGTGCGTCTGCCAGCCATTGCTGTGCCAGATCCTTATGTGTCGGCTCATTGGCAAGAGCAAAGGAATCCGCGCTGAACTCGCTATAGGACTTTCCAAGCAAAGGAAGATCGAGTAGCCACTCACCGGGATAATCAACAATATCGACCGAAAGCCGTCCCGGTGAAAGCCAGCGGCCCCATGCGGATGCGGTTTCATATTCAATCGTGAGACGAAGTTGCGAGATAGCGCGCGTCGAATCCGGCCAGATGCGTTCGTCGAGCAAAGCCGAAAGGTGCTCTTCATATTGAAAACGCGGAACTGCATCGTCCGGCTGTGGCTCGAGCATAGAACGCGAAATACGCCCGGACTTATAAGCCTCGAACAAGGGCAGGCGACCGCCATGCACCATATTGTGCACCAGCGCCGTTATGAAAACCGTTTTGCCAGCACGGGAAAGACCAGTGACACCGAGCCGTAACGAAGGAGACATCAAGCCCGTGGCCCGATCCGTCAGTGTGTCGAATGCGATCCTTGCTTCATCGCCGAAACTGGTCAGTTTTGCCAATTGTTCCCTCGTGAAAATTACATCTTGTCACTGCCATACATAGGAACTCGCAGGCCGTATCAACAAGGAAGCGATGGATTCAATGATTAAGTTCTTAAAGCGGCAGAGGAAAGCTCTGCAGAAAGCCCTTGCCGCGCGCAATATCTGACAATGGACCGTCAAAGGTGATTGTCGCGAGCGATGCGGTTGGGAATCCTGCTTCAAGCCTTGAAACACTTGCAGGATCACCCGCACCGCAAAGGGCCAATGCCAGATCTTCGATGCTAGGATTATGCCCGACCAGCATCAACGGCTCTGCATCTGCATTGTTCTTGATTGCCTGCATATATTCGCCCGCGCCGCCACCATAGATCGTCTCGTCGATGATCATGTTGACGTCTATTCCGAGCCGTTCAATCAAACCAAATGCAGTTTCGCGGGTGCGGCAGGATGCCGAAAGCAAAACCTTTCCCGGCATTTGATTTGATGCCTTCATTGCAATGGCCAGCTCGTTCAACGAGGAAATACCCTCTTCATCCAGCGGCCTGTCAAAGTCTTTCATTGCGGGCTTTGCCCATATGGCCTTGGCATGACGGAGGAGAAAAAGACGACTCATCGCGGGCTCCAAACTGCATTTTGATGCGAATGCAGCGCTTTTCATGCCACATTTTCTGCAAAATTGCTCCCGCTTCACACAGTTTCGGGCAACTTTTTGGTGTGTGACGTGAATATTCACAGATAGTTTTGCTGCATTATTGAGCATAATCTGGAGGATCAATTGTTCTTCATTTGTAATTATGTTTCTTGAGCAGGCTGCTACCTAATATTTTGAAGTGTTTTATAAAAATAAAACCGAATAAATTGTACTTTGAAATTAAACTGCTTATTTTTTCATCTAAATCACACAATTTTGATGAATTAAAAAGTAGCGAGACGTGAGTGTTTGATGTTGTGTCCTTGTTACTATGGACTTATATAACCGCTCGCGTCTCCTAGATGTGGGGTGATTCAGAATGAGTGAATTGATCGACCTTGACTATAGGCCCACTGAAGACGAGCCGTTCATGAATGAACGGCAGAAGTCTTACTTCCGTGCAAAACTTGTTGCATGGAGGAATGATATTCTGCGCGAAGCACGCGAAACACTCGATGCGCTACAGCAGGAAAATGCAAATCACCCGGACCTGGCGGATAGGGCATCCTCCGAAACGGACCGGGCAATTGAACTCCGCGCTCGTGACAGGCAGCGCAAACTGATTTCCAAAATCGATGCAGCTCTCAGCCGTATTGACGAGGGTACCTATGGTTTCTGTGAGGAAACCGGCGATCCAATCAGTTTGAAACGACTTGATGCACGACCAATCGCAACGCTTTCAATTGAAGCACAAGAGCGCCATGAGCGCCGCGAAAAGGTCTATCGCGACGATTGATCTTCATCAAGTCGAGTAGAAAATTCTTTAAAGGCTGCGGTATCCGCAGCCTTTTTTCTTTGCCTTTAGTGAGTAGCCGAAAAGCATGAAGTGGTTTGCGGGAAAGATGCTCGTTAAACGAACAGATAGAGAAGTTTTAATGATTCAATCTTAACCGGGGCCGATCTGATCAGGCAAAAAGAAAGGGTATCAGCCTTTTGGACTGATACCCTGAATTTTACAATTCACATTCAATCAGTACGGCTTACTTAAAAGTTGCGGGTTTCATTTTTGGTTAGCTCGCCAAGAAGCTTTTCCATTTCGTCCTCGATACTGTCATCCGGCTTGCCACCGTTTGGAGAAATATCGAGTGAACCCAGCAGTTCTTCTTCAAAAATATCAACTTCCAGCATTTCTGGTTCTTTATTCTCAGAACCAGTCAGGCTGTCGGTTTCAAGATCAGCCATGATGGCGTCGTGCAATGCACCGCCAAGATCGCCCAGATCGTCATCAGCAGCTTCCGGCTCCGAATTTGAAGAAGCCGTAACTGGCTCTGTTTTAGGAGCAACGGGCGTGAAATCTGGCGCCGATGATGTCGTCACTGTCGGGCTTTGCAGAATATCGCCGATTTCAGACACAGTGGCCTTTGCACTCGTCGTCACCTCACGCTCTGGCGTAACACCACCAAGATCAGAGGCAGCAACCGCTGCGGCAGCGGCACCAAGACCTGATGTTGAGCTGAGAACCCCGCGTGAAACCTGGCTAAGAGGGTAAGCGGGATGCAGGCGTGGCGACTGAGGCTGTTCTGTCGGACGGGCAGCTGGAAGCACAGTCCGTGGCTGCGGTGGGTAGTTGGGAGCAGGACGAGGCGGCTGCGGACGAGCCTGGACGACTGGGGCCTCAGTTGTTTTTGGAGGCTGAGGAGCAACGGGCGAAACAGGCGGGCGCGGTGGCGCACGAAACTGCGGAGCTTCAGGGCTGACCTGCTGCACGGGTGTTTCCCGAACCGGTTCGGGTCTGCGCTGTACAGGCGTCTCGATTGGGGAATTGAGCTGAATGGCTTCGCCCTTTTCCACCGACTGCGATGCATGTTGCGTGAGAGCGGGACGCTCAGCCACCTCGGACGAGATGTTGGCCTCATGCTGACGGAAACGCTCGATATGCTCCGGTTCGATACGCACGGTCTGCGAACGTGAGTTGGCGCGTGATTCCATGACGATATTTTGTTCAACGACAACATCGGTGGGGCCACCGATAAGGAGCAGATGTTCAACATCATCACGGCGGATCAGAACAAGCTTGCGGCGGCTGTCGACGGCTGCTGCATCCATAACCGAAAGTCTTGGCTGACGTCCTGTTCGACCGTTCGTGGCAAAACCTCCACCACTGAAGCGGCGGATAATACTCAGAACAACGAAAATTCCGCCTAAAATGATCGCAAAAATAAGGATGAAGCCGACAATATTTGCCGTGCTTTCTCCAACAAGACCGCTGAGCCATTCCTTCATGCGGGTAACCCTCTCATACTAAAACGAATAATGCCCGGCTGACGGAAACCACAATTCCCCGCGCTTCAAATCACCGAGACAACACATGTCCAAAGAACACTAATTCAATTTGCCCTGCTTGGGAATGATGCATCAATTTGTGAGAAACATATGATCCCCAGCCAAAACGGTGCAAAACAGCATAGTTGATACTGTTTTAAAGTCCGCAAGCTTGTGCTGTCGGGCAATTAACGCATTCTGCGAATCGTATATACCCTGCAATATGCGTCAAAATCTGGCACAAGACATAGAGCTGGAAAACGATGCAGGGAACGTGATTGGTTTTGCTTGATGAATAAGATAGCGCTTGAGCTGGAAGTAACAGCGAACGGACGATTTGTCGTCCATGCAGTTCAGCCAAACAGCATGAAAGGGCAGTGGGCCTGATGTCGCGACAGACGGACAATAATTATCCGAAACCGCTCGTCATGCCGAAGCGTGGCTCAAGCTCAGCTTTGAGGCTCCTGATTATCGGCGTCGTGCTGACAGTTGCAGCCCTTGTCTATTTTGTGTTTCGCGACCGGCTTGGCGATGGTTTCGCAATCGTCTTGATGGGCATCCTGTCCATGATCGGCGTTTTCTATCTTTTCGGAGCTGCCACGGGCCTGATCCAGTTCAGCCAGCGCCACGGCGGGCAGGATCTGGCTCATACCTTCATGGATACACTGCCGGAAGGAACCGTGATTTCGGATTCTCGCGGCCAGATTGTTTATGCCAATAATTCCTATGCCGGGATGACCGGCGTTGCCACTGCCGATGGTGTGCGCTCGCTTGACAATATCCTCACGAACGAACCCGCTGCCTCTGATGCGATCTATCGTCTGACAAACGCTGTCCGCGATGGCTTGTCGGGGCAGGAGGAAGTGCGTATTTCCGGCGGTCTTTCACGCGATGGGCATGGCTCGGCCGCGCCGGTCTGGTATCGCATCAAGGCGCGCGCCGTTGATGGCGGACAGGATTTCAAAGGACAACTCGTCGCTTGGCAGATTGCTGACATTTCCGATGAGCGCGCCGAACAAGAACGCTTCTTTCAGGAACTTCAGGAAGCGATCAACCATCTTGATCATGCACCTGCAGGCTTTTTCTCGGCCGATCCGTCAGGCCGCATTATTTATCTTAATGCCACACTCGCCGAATGGCTTGGTGTCGATCTCACACAATTCACACCGGGCTCGCTCACGCTTAATGATATTGTGGCGGGTAGTGGGATGGCTCTCATCAAGGCCGTCAAGGCGGAGCCGGGCACTAGCCGCAATACAGTCATCGATCTCGATCTGATCAAGCGTAATGGCCAAAGCCTGGCTGTTCGCTTCTATCACCGCGTTCAGGCGGCACGCGATGGAACTCGCGGCACAAGTCGTACAATCGTTCTGGATCGCGCTGAGGGTGAAGATTCATCCGCTGCATTGCGTTCAGCAGAAGTGCGGTTTACGCGGTTCTTCAATTCGGCGCCGATGGCCATTGCGGCTGTGGATGCTGAAGGGCATACTTTGCGTACCAATGCGCGCTTCCTTGATATATTCGCGCCAGTAGTCGATCGCGATGCAATCGACAACCGCATGAAGCTTGAGAATGTCGTTCACGAACGCGACCGCGAAACCTTCAATAAGGCGCTCGCCGCTGCATTTGCAGGACAGGCCAGCATTTCACCGGTCGACACAGTTCTTCCGGGCAATGAAGAGCGCCATATTCGTTTTTATATGAGTGCTGTTACTGATCTGCGTGAAACCAGCGAAGAAGCGGCAATCATTTCTGCTGTTGAGACCACCGAGCAGAAGGCGCTTGAAAATCAGATGGCGCAGAGCCAGAAGATGCAGGCAGTTGGTCAGCTGGCTGGCGGTATCGCCCATGACTTCAATAACGTGTTGACCGCAATCATCATGTCGTCGGATTTGTTGCTGAGCAATTACCGTGCTTCTGATCCGTCTTTCCCGGACATCATGAACATCAAGCAGAATGCAAATCGTGCGGCTTCGCTCGTTCGACAGCTTCTGGCATTCTCGCGCCGTCAGACACTGCGTCCGGAGGTTCTCGACCTTACCGACGTTCTCGCTGATCTGCGCATGCTTCTGGCACGCCTGGTTGGCAAGGATATTGGTCTTAAGATCGAACATGGACGCGATGTCTGGCCTGTTAAGGCCGATCTCGGTCAGTTCGAACAGGTCGCAGTCAACCTGGCCGTAAACGCCCGTGACGCCATGCCTGAAGGTGGCGAGATCACATTGCGCACGCGCAATGTCAAAGCGTCCGAAGCGGCGAAGCTCAACTATCGTGACCTGCCTGAAGCCGATTATGTCGTCTTTGAAGTTGCAGACAGCGGCACGGGCATTCCAGCCGATGTGCTGGAGAAAATCTTCGAACCATTTTTTACCACGAAGGAAGTAGGCAAGGGCACCGGTCTTGGCCTCTCCATGGTCTATGGCATCATCAAGCAGACAGGCGGCTTCATCTATTGCGATTCCGAAGTCGGCAAAGGCACTACCTTCAAGATCTTCCTCCCACGCCATATAGAAGAAAAGGGCGCAGACAATGCGCCGGTAGCGATCAAAGAGAAGAAAGTCGAAAAGGCAACAGACCTTTCGGGCTCCGCGACTGTTCTTCTCGTTGAGGATGAAGACGCGGTTCGTATGGGTGGGGTGCGCGCCTTGCAATCGCGCGGTTATACCGTGCACGAGGCAGCGTCAGGCGTCGAAGCACTTGAGGTTCTCGAAGAGCTGGGCGGTCTGGTTGATATCGTGGTCTCCGACGTTGTCATGCCTGAAATGGACGGTCCAACGCTTCTGCGCGAATTGCGCAAGACTCATCCAGACATCAAGTTCATCTTCGTGTCCGGCTATGCAGAAGATGCTTTCGCCCGTAACCTTCCGGCGGATGCCAAGTTTGGCTTCCTGCCAAAACCCTTCTCTCTCAAACAGTTAGCAACTGCTGTTAAAGAAATGCTGGAGAAAGAAGATTGATGTCTGATCCCACTGAGAAAAACGGTGCGGATAGCGATGCGTGAGCGCTCAGTCGCGATTTTCGGCGGCGGCCCAGCGGGGTTGTTCGCCGCCGAACGCTTGTCGGCACTTGGGTTACCGGTCACAGTCTACGAGCAGATGCCAACGGTCGGGCGCAAGTTTTTGTTGGCCGGAAAGTCCGGCCTCAACATCTCGCATTCCGAAGATTTCGCACAATTCGCCCAACGCTATGGTGCAAGCAACAATCTGCTTCTATCGGCTTTAGCACAATTCACACCGCAGAATTTACGCGACTGGGCGGATGCGCTGGGTGCTGAAACCTTTGTCGGTTCCTCTGGCCGCGTATTCCCAAAAGCGATGAAGGCGTCACCTTTACTGCGTGCATGGTTACGTCAATTGGAAGCGCAGGGTGTCAAGATATTGACCCGCCACAAATGGATTGGCTTCGCGGCGGGCAAGCCTCTGGTTCAAACGCCAAATGGGATTGAAACTGTATCATGTGATGCCGCACTTTTCGCTTTCGGTGGTGGAAGCTGGCCCAAGCTCGGTTCCAATGGCGCATGGTGTGGACTATTCAAGGAGCAGGGCATCGCTATTGCTCCTTTGCGTCCGGCAAATTGTGGTTTCGATGTCAATTGGAGTGATATCTTTGCCGAACGCTTCGCAGGCGAACCGGTCAAGTCTGTGACGATCACCAGCGGTGCAGGCGTGACACAAGGCGAGTTTGTGATTACGCGCGGTGGCGTCGAAGGCAGTCTTGTCTATGCACACTCTTCGGCATTGCGCGATGAACTGGAACAGAACGGGCAGGCCAGTCTGGTTCTTGATCTGGCGCCGGGTCGGACGGTCGAGCGATTGGCACATGATCTGGAACGACAGGATAAGAAGCTAAGCATAAGTAATCTATTGCGAAAAGGTGCCGGGTTTACGGGTGTTAAAACAGCACTGGTGCTTGAATTTCAGCGGGAGAAAAACCCGACGAAACTCGCACGCACCATCAAGTCGCTCGCAGTTCCACTTGTTCGTCCTCGACCAATTGAAGAGGCCATTTCGTCTGCCGGTGGCATAGAATGGAACGAAATCGATGAGCACTATATGCTCAGGAAACTGCCCGGCATGTTCGTTGCCGGCGAAATGATCGACTGGGAAGCGCCAACCGGCGGTTATCTTTTGACCGCATGTTTCGCGATGGGCTTAGCGGCAGCGGACGGACTTTATAACTGGCTTCAGAAAAGCGGTTAGATTTCTCAGTCATCCGCGACATGGGAGGGAATATGAAACGCTTTTTGAAAGTTACCGGTTCCATTGTCCTGTTAGCCACCCTTGGCATCGTTTTATGGCTGGGTTTCAGACCTCCTGAGCTTCTTAAAGTCGGCACCGGCTATGCCGCCAAAATTGTCTGCTCCAATGTCTTTCTGGCAAATCGAGATGCACAGGCAGTGCTTGCCGATGATGTACAGGCACCGGGGCATCCACTGCTGAAATATCTCAACGTTTCAGTGAATGATGCAGATCAGAGTGTTACCGCACATATCTTTGGCTTCTTTGCGCCGAGCAAAGCTGTTTATCGACCGGGGCTGGGCTGCGCCAATGTCCATGATGAAGATTTGCGTCCCAATTTGCAGATACCAGCGGATGCTGTAGCAGCTGTATCGGACATAGCCATCAACCCGGCAATCCAGAACATCGTAGAAAATCTGGCACTAGCGGGACCTGGAATGCGGGCAATCGCTGTTCTCAAGGACGGTAAAATTATTGCAGAAACCTATGGCGAGGGCTTTGATGCCAGCACGCCTTTGCTCGGCTGGTCCATGACGAAATCGGTTATGGCAACGTTGATCGGCATGCGTATCGCCGAAGGCCGCATGGATTTGAAGCGTGACCATTTATTGCCGGAATGGAACAATGACGACCGTGCCAGGATCACGCTCGCAGACCTGATGGCCATGGAAAGTGGTCTTAAGTTCGATGAGGACTATGGCAATGTAACTGACGTTACGCGCATGCTTTTTCTCGAAAACAATATGACAGAATTTGCCGCTTCTCTGCCGCTTGAAGCGCAGCCCGGCGCAAAATTCAACTATTCGAGCGGCACGGCTAACATCTTGTCAAAGCTCTATATGGACAGTTTCGACAGTCGTGACGAGGCATTCTCTTATGCGCAGAAAGCACTCTTCGAGCCGTTGGGCATCGCGAGCGCAACATTGGAGCCCGATGCCAGCGGCATCTTTGTTGGCTCCTCCTATCTCTATGCAAATGCACGTGACTGGCTTTATCTTGCACGATTCCTTCTCGACAATGGAAGAACAGGCGACAAACAGCTTTTGCCAGACGACTTTGTAAATTTCATGCGGCAACCATCCAAAGCTTCACAAGGGCGCTACGGATCGGCGCAAGTATGGCTGCAAAGTGCAGGGGTGCTTGTCGGCACAGAAGGCATCCCGTCTGATGCCTTCTGGATATCTGGGCACGATGGGCAAAGCATTCTTATCGTTCCATCAATGCAGCTGGCCATTGTCCGTCTCGGCCTCACACCTTCACGTACTGGATATAAGGTTCCAGAACTTCAGGCAGCTGTCGCCAAAGCTCTTCAGTGATCTGACTTCAGATCAACCAGATTGAGCTTGCGAAAATCTCCGCCGCTCGGATTCTGGAACGGATTAAGACCGAATTCCGGCATGACCGCATAAAGGTGATCGAAAATATCTGACTGGATTTGCTCGTAAGAAGCCCAAGCTGTCGTATTGGTGAAGCAGTAGATTTCTAGCGGCAAGCCATCCGGCGTTGGGTCCATCTGGCGCACAATCAAAGTCATCCCTTTATGAATGCCGGGATGATTGCGCAGATAGATTTCAACGTAAGCACGGAATGTGCCGATATTGGTAAAGCGGCGGGTGTTAACAGGGTTCTTTGCCTTGTCGCCAAGCTTTGCATTCCAATCGGCGATTTCCTTTTCTTTCTTCGATAGATACTCGGTAAGCTGATTAATCGAAGCTAGACTATGACGCTCATCTTCAGTCAAAAATCGGATTGTAGCCTGATCAATGAACAGTGCACGCTTGATGCGCCGTCCGCCCGACTGCTGCATTCCGCGATAATTTTTCATTGGTTCAGTGATGAGCTTACGGATCGGAATGGTCGTAATGGTCTTGTCGAAATTCTGTACCTTCACCGTATAAAGCGCGATCTCAACCACATCACCATTGGCGTCGAGATTTTTCATCTCGATCCAGTCGCCGACACGCACCATATTGGAGGAGGCGATTTGCATACTGGCTACCAGCGACAACAGCGTATCCTGGAAAACCAGAATAAGTACTGCAGCCATGGCACCCACACCCGAGAGAAGAATGATCGGTGAGCGATCCAACAGCGTGGCGATGATGAGCACAACTGCCACGATATAGATGGCAAGCTTGCTGACCTGAACATAGCCCTTGATCGGGCGATCTTTCGCTTCTTCACGACGACTATAGAGCGTGTCCACGACGCTTAATACCGCACTGACCGTGAATGCGAGGGTCAGAATAATGAATGCCGTTGCAACATTGCTGATTATTGTCAGTGCTGTTTGCGGCAACCCTGGCACAGCGGCAATACCAGACGAAATAATCAATGCCGGAACAATATTTGCCAGATGGCCAACAACACCGTGCTGCTTCAGTTCCTCATCCTGGCCAAATGCAGTTCTTTGCACGACCCGGTCCAGAACTTTCAGTAAAATCGCTTTGATTAGAAAATTGGCGACAAATGCTGCGAGAAAAAGACCGCCAAGTGTTGCAACCGTTTGCGCCCAGGGATGGGCAGTAAAGAATTCCGACAATAGATTTTCCCAATTGGTTTGGCCCCGATGAATGGCCAGAATGATTTGGTGAATGTGCGACAGTGGTACGTGTATGAACTGTTGAAATCAACCGTTGGGCGTTATTTCAAACAAAAGCCCCGGCCGAAAGGCCGGGACTTCTACCCATACAGGAACACAGCGATTTGAAATTACTGCGCAGGAGCGGGTGTTGCCGGAGCAGGATCAGCCGCCGGCGCATCCATCGCAGGAGCGTCTGTCTTGCCCGTTGCAGCTTTGTCCGCCACACCATCAGCAAAGAGTGCAGAGCGATCAAAAGTCGGTGCCTCGGTTAGCTGCTCTTTCGTGGCCTTTATAACCAACCACTTTTTGCCATCGCTTCGCGTTGCGAGCTGCAACTGATCAGGACTAACGGCGACATCTTTCTCGCCCACACCCAGGAAGCCACCAACACCAATTATAGCTGCCTGAATTTCACCTTCAGGACTGGCAATCAGATCATTGAGCTTACCCACGGAAGCAGCATCAGTCGCGTCACTTTCATAGACGGTCTGACCGATAAAGCTCGATACAAGAATCTGTCCATCCATCGCCTCGACAAACCCAACCTTATCGGCATCTTCAGAAGGCGGGCTGCCAAACATGTTCTGGGATGAAACCGGAAGCTCGGCTGCTGGCGCTGCTTCGGTCGGTGCCGGAGTTGCAGTCTGTGCAAAAGCTGATCCACCGATAAACAGTGCACACGTCGTTGTCAGAAGTGTTGTTCTAAGCATAACCATCTCCTTTATACGCTCGGTTGCATTAAATAAACGTAGAGATGTGAATTGCGTTCCAATTTTTTATGGATTTATTGAGAAATAATTTTCATCCTTTAAAATATTACCCAGATAAGTTTTCAGTATAGAAACAAGACATGCCAGAAATATCCTGGCATATTTTTATACTTATAGAAACTATGGATGAATTTATAAGATGGTTTGGATATAGCCGTCACGATGAGAGTAAGACGCCATTATTCGGCGGCAATCGCCAGTCGCGAACCGTCGAAATCCAGAAGAATGCGTTTGAGATCCATTTCATCAACGCGTTCAGCCGCCTCACGCGGGCAAACCCACTCGCAAACACGCTGATCGCGTTCCGGCCAATCCCTGGCACGTTCGATAAAATGCAGCGCGTAGACCGCAACCGTAAACTGGTTGATGCATTCCGGCGGAAGATCATTCTTACAATAGTCGAAGCTTCCAATTGGCTGAGGCGAAATATCGCCACGCACGCCAGCTTCTTCATAAGCCTCACGAGCTGCCGTCTCTGCAAGTGTGCGGCCAACTTGTGGCCAGCCCTTAGGAATCACCCAACGACCGGTTCCGCGGCTGGTAATAACCAGAACCTGCAACTCATGCGCTTCGTAGCGATACACAAGTGCCGCAACTTGTTGCAAGCGACCGGAAGGCGTCAGAATACGCTTCTCCGTTGCAACAAATTTTTTAGCCTGTGTTTTCACTGCGAAAGTCCCACCATTTTCCAAACAGAATGGATTGATTCGCCAAAATGACAATGAATTTGTTCAACAACGCCAAATAATAAAAAGCTGAAAACGCTTTTATTTTTAAGGGCTTGCTGAAATTAACGGTCGCGCAGTTTCAAATCAGTACCTTGCAATCCGCCTCCATCTAGTTTCGGCAGACTTTCAATATAGTGTGATTGCGGCAGTTTTACCACCGCAATCTGCTTTCATTTATTTTCGTTTAGCCGCGTTTTCCGCCAGCAATAGGTTCCTGATAGGTAAAGCCCATATCCCATGGGAAATAAATCCAGGTGTCCTGCGAAACTTCAGTCACAAAAGTATCAACAAGCGGACGGCCCTTTGGCTTCGCGTAAACCGTGGCAAAATGAGCCTTTGGCATCATTTCGCGAACGATAGCGGCCGTTTTGCCTGTGTCGGTCAGATCATCGACAACAATCACGCCTTCGCCGCCGTTTTCGAGAAGCGGCGCACCGATGCCCTTAAGGACTTCCATATCACCTTGCGACGTGTAGTCGTGGTAGGATGCAATGCAGACCGTTTCGATCAGACGAATGCCAAGCTCCCGGCAAACAATAGCAGCTGGGACCAATCCACCGCGTGTGATCGCGACAATGGCACGCCATTCGCGGTCCATATCGGCAATACGCCAGGCGAGGGCGCGGGCATCACGGTGGAACTGATCCCAGGAAACGGGAAAGGCTTTATCGGGCAACGACATTGAAACGCTCCATGGAAAATCCGGGGGTTTCACTCCGGACCTGTCAAACCAAAAATGCGCGATGACAATTGCCAGTCGCGCTGAACTGTCTGGATCTGCAGCTTTCCTTCATGCGCGCACAGCACCCTAAATGCATGCAGCACAGATATAGAAAGGCTTTCCGCCCGGCACATTCAGCGCCGGGAAATGCTGATAACCGCAAATAAGCCTATGTTGCAAGAGCGGCGTGAGACCGCAGCCCCCACATTGCTAACTTTAAACTGAATAATTGCTCAAAACTAAACGCTGACCAGTGAGAACAGGCCAGCGTTCAAAGAGAATGATCTAACGCGAGAACAGCGTCAGGATCGGCAAGTCATTAAGCATGGCGCGAGTCACACCACCAAACACCAGCTCACGAAGTCTGGAATGACTATAGGCCCCCATAACCAAAAGGTCGGCGCGTTGCGCGATGATATGCTCACGCACCACATCCTGTGCATAACGATTATGCGATGCTAGCGGGGTGATGGTGACATCCAGCCCATGCCGTGACAATGCCTCTGCGAGTTCGCTGCCAGCAAGGGCTTCGTCTTCGCCTTCACGTTCTGGCGGATCGACCCAGACAATCTCCGTCCGGTTTGCACGCTTCATCAGAGGCAGAGCATCAAAAGTTGCGCGCGCGGCCTCTCGCTTGCCATTAAACGCAACGACGATGCGATCCAGTGCTTCCATCGTGTGAACTGGCGCATAGGGCACCAACAGAACGGGGCAGCTGGAATTGAACACCAGTGTATCGGCAGTTTCATCATTGGTTGCCGGATCGTCCGGGTCCGGCTGACCGGCAACCAGCAATTCAGCACCAAGACAGGACGTCAGAACGCCGTCAGCTGCAGTGCCTGTTTCAGAGCGCGTAACGCGGAATTCATGATTTGCGCCCTGACGACGCATCTCTTCTTCAAACAGTTGCTGCAGACGCTCGGACATTTCCTTATGCTGCTTGTCGTGCAACTCAAACATGCCGGGATCTATAAATCCGTTTGGATCGGCATACACAACAGGAGAGGGAACAGAGTAAAGTCCGATGACGTGAATGTCAGGCATTCTGTTCATCAGAAGCCCAACTGCAGATAGAACCCGTTTCAACTCGGCTTCACTGCGGGAATAGGCGACCACCGTCTTGTAGGACATATTAGTTCTCCTTCCGGCTATTTTTGTATTTTAGCATATGAGTATTTCCAACAAAACTGTGGCGCAGTGTCTTGTGGAATAATGCTTAGGAACAGATGGTTATAGAGACTTCAGAGATTCCGCATTAATTCACGCAGCCCCTTGAGACTGCAAGTTTGCAATCATGGATTCGATCTCAGCCACAGCGATATCGATTTTGGCGACATCGCTGCCACGCACGACCAGTTCAGTGCTGAACCTGCCATTCTCGAATTTCGGGTAAGAACCGATGATCGTTTCAGGATTTTCTTTCTGGATCGCCGCCAGCGGCGCTCCGATCACGCCTTCTCCAAACGGACACCGAACGGCTTTTGAGAACAGTTTTCGGCCCGTTTTCAATGTCGGCAGAACATTGTCGAGCATGGCTTGGAATACCGAAGGCACGCCTGCCATGACATAGACATTGCCAATATGAAATCCGGGTGCGGTCGATACGGGATTATCGATGTGCTCAGAGCCTTGCGGCATGCGAGCCATGCGCTTTCGCGATTCTGTAAATTCCAGTTCACGCTTGGCGTAATTGGCAGCAAGCATTTCCATTGCCTTTTCATCATAGATGCAAGGCACTTCAAAAGCGCGTGATACAGCGTCTGCGGTTATATCGTCATGGGTGGGACCGATGCCACCTGACGTAAAGACATAATCAAAACCGGGGCGCAGCGCATTAAGAGCAGAAACTATCGCATCTTCATCATCGGGAACGATACGAACTTCTTTGAGATCAATGCCTGCTGCGGTCAGAACATCGGCCAGATGCCCAATATTTTTGTCTTTTGTGCGCCCTGAGAGAAGTTCATCGCCAATGGCAAGCATTGCAGCCGTTACGGCCCGCTGCGCGGTATTCGTCATGCCCAGACTCCATTCTGTGTCTTCACAGTTAATCCCCGGCAGACGAATGCTGCAACTGATTTTCTCTGTGTTTCCAACCGGAATCCTCTTGGAGGGCGAAATGCGCGATTGTTCGTTTCGCAATAACTGATATGCGCCAAATTCGTTGCCAGCGTTTTGTTGAATATTTCTTGAGCGCTCTTTCAAAAAATTACACTGTCAACAAAACCAGTTGTTGCAAATGCTGGAAACGGCTTGAATTTGCTTCACAAATCATGACATAGAAATGCGCATGCTGCGGTCGTGGCGAAATTGGTATACGCAACGGACTTAAAATCCGTCGCCTTTTAGGCTTGCGGGTTCAAGTCCCGCCGACCGCACCATTTTTCAAATGGTCAAATCACATTAAGCCACTGTAATTATTGGGTAATTCAAATTGCCTCACAATCGCTATTTACATTTAACGCCGAAATTGTGATACAAAACGCGCCACGCGATGAGTTTTTTATCGCACTTTTGGGGGTGTTTTATGGCGCGATTTTCTTCTCGGAAAGACCCGGATCGCTTCCTGTTTCTACGCGCGGATAATTACTATTATCGCCGCCGCGTACCGGGTAATTTGGTCCACGCTGATGATCGTGCACCCACTATTCGAACATCTCTCAAGACAGACGATCTGGCACTCGCACGTATCAAGCGCGATCTGATGGAAGAGGCTGACAATATTCTTTGGGCATCGATGGTTCTGGATGAACCGCGAGATCCAGCGCGTGCGCGATATGAGTCCGCAATGAAGCGTGTTGAAGCGCTCGGACTAACATATCGTTCATCGCAGTCATTGGCCGCAAACTCGTCGCTCGATGAGATCCTCACGCGATTGGATATGGTTGTCAGTCAACGCATGCCGCAGGAGCTTTCGCAGTCTGTAACTGGCGGCATTCCTGTACCGGCTGTCACCGTTAGCAAAGCATTTGAGATTTACTGTGATGAGATCGTGCCTGATGAGCTGGTAAACAAAAGTGCGTTGCAAAAAGCACAATGGAAAAAAGTTAAGCTGCGTGCGGTAAATAACTTCATCAGCATTGTCAGCGACAAGGCGATGAATGACATCACCCGCGATGATGCGATGAAGCTCTATAAGCATTGGCTGGAACGAATAGCGCCAAAAGACGGAAAATCCACGCACTCGGCATCATCAGGGAATCGCGACATTGGCAACATGCGTGTGCTCTATGAGGCTTATTTCACCTACATCGGTGAAGAGAGCAGGCAGAACCCTTTCTCGCGTCTCAGCTATGCGTCACGCAAAAAGCGTTCACGTCCGCCGTTCCCGCGCGACTGGTTGATTGATTCGATTATGAAGCCCGGCAACCTTGCCACGTTGAACGATGAGGCGCGCGGTATCGTTTTGGCTCTGATAGAGACGGGTGCAAGGCCAAGTGAATTGGCAAACCTGACACCGTCAGCGATTCGCCTATCGCATAAAATCCCGCATATCGCGATAGAACCTCGTGATGATCCGGATGATCCTCGTGAGATCAAAACCGGCTCATCTGAGCGTATCGTTCCATTGGTAGGCGTAGCGCTGGAAGTATTTAAGAGGCATAAACATGGCTTCCCACGATATCGAAATCGTGAGGATGATCTATCAGCAGCACTTAATAAATACTTCAAGGAAAACAATCTCTTCCCGACAACAGCTCACAAAATATATTCATTCCGGCACTCGTTTGAAGATCGGATGAAAGAGGCTGGTTTGGACGATGAGTTGCGGCGCATATTAATGGGTCATGCAATTGATAGGCCGCGATATGGAATGGGTGGATCTCTGGAATGGCGGCGCGACGAAATGCAAAAAATCGCGCTTCCATTTAATTCGACGATTGTTTGATGTCAGAGATATTTCTCCCTGCTTAATGTTGAGTGGGTGGCTACAATCATTTCGCGTGCAGCCTGAAATATGCTGGCAATCGTTGGAAATACGCGAGTCGGAACAAGGTCTTCGCCGTCGAACTCGCTGAAGTGGTCCCGCACGGCATCTTCTAACGCTGACCACGCGTCCTGCTCTTCCCATTCTGGTTCATAGTATCCAGAAACGCCACATTGTTTTCAGCGAAGGATTTGCGTGTCTCTTCGAGCATTTTCCGCTGCTGATCTGGCGGAAGCGCATTGAATGCGGTTATTGCCTTGTCTAGTAGATCAGTCATGCCGTGCCACCCTTGCCAGCTTCTCGCTGCTGTTTTTTCTTCCGATCTTCCTTGGCTTTCTTCGGATTGACCGGCATCAGAAGATGAAAGCCGTCACCTTCTCCATGGATGATGGCCGCTTCAAAATCGTTAGGAATATTGATCGTGATGGTTTGACCTTGCGTCGAATGCGCAAGGTGGATGAGATAATGAGCGTTGTATCGAGGCTTGCACGAAAGATCTGCGGACCCTGCACCGACCGCTAAAATCTCAGTCGCTTCAAAACCTTCCCTATTCGTGCCGGTAAGCTCAAGTGCATCAGGTTGGCTTGTTAGCCATATGTGAGTGTTATCCTCTGATGTCTTAATCACTGCATTCATGCGAAGCAGTCTTTTCAGGTAAGGCTTTCTCTCGACTGTGACGGCCTTGTGCGCTTCGGTTATGCGGTAGGGCAGGCGCGTCCAGTCTGGATATGACGCATCAATCAATCGCGCATGAATGGTTAGGCCTGAGTAGTAAAAGGCCAGCTTCTTATCTTCCGAAATCTCGACGCGCTGAGGTACTGGAAGGTTGCAAATGCGTCTCGCAATTTCAGTCGGAATGATTGAGCCGAAAAGATTGGTAGCGTCTAAACCGAGTGGATGCGCGGAAAGAATGTGTCCATTTGAGCCGACTGCGAGGAAAGTACCGTCCAGATCCTTGTGAATGCAAACACCTTGAAGATAGAATCGCGCATCGTCGTGGCTGACAGATCCAAGAGCAAATCGTATCGCCTTGGTAAACTGTTTCGGCAAGTTGTCGTAACTGTGTGTTGCCACAAAGGAAAACTCCGGAAATTCTGCCGAATCGCAGTTGGGCAGGATGTACGAGCCGCCATCAATATCGGCCTTGATACCCTTCGTGTGGCTGCTGAGCGTAATGATTGCTTCCGGGCGCAAGTTGTCGGTGAGTGATGAAAGTTCGCTGCGCGGTGCCAGCGCTTTTCCACGCACTTCGAGAACATCAATGTCCGCTTTAACTCGGACATCGCAATCGGTTCCTGTCATCGTCGCTCCGTCAAACTTCACCATATTAAGAATAGGCAAGTAAGACGATGAGCAGGCTACTGTGTTTAAAGCCTTGCGAAGGTTAGCAACCGTGATCTTAAGAAAAAAGTCGCTACCATTAACGTCGCTGTTCAGAACACTCGTTTGGTGCTGGGTTGTCATCCTAATTCCCTTCTTTACTAAGCCGCTTGCGCTCGTGATTTGACGCGATTGAGTGCTTTGGTGACTACGTCTTCTGCATCCCGCAAACGTTCCAATTCGGATTCCAGTCGCTTCCAAAGTGGGACCATGAGGACGGCTTCGCCCTTTGGCGCGCCAGCCATAATGTTCGCGAGCGTATCGAGCGCATTTTCAACGCGCTCCGCTGTGATTGGAGGTTTTTTGCGGGATCTGGCCATTAGTCTGTCTCGACAGGCTGTCCGCTTTTGAGCGTGTAAAATGTGTCGGGCTTGATACCGTCACGGCCTGCGATGCCTGACCAAACGGAAACGATTTCCATTCTCTCGTCCCGCTCGACGAGGAAGAGGGCGCAGCCTTCCTTGCCCCGCACCTTGCCTTCATATCCTGTTGCGGTGGCAGCGCTTCGATCACCCGATGCGGTGGCAGCGCTCCAGTCACCCGATGCGGTGGCAGCGCTCTGGATACCCGTTGCGGTGGCAGCGCTCCGCAGTCCTGTTGCGGTGGCAGCGCTCTGATAACCTGTTGCGGTGGCAGCGCTCTGGTCGCCCGATGCGGTGGCAGCGCTCCGCCATCCTGTTGCGGTGGCAGCGCTCTGATCTCCCGATGCGGTGGCAGCGCTCCGCAGTCCTGTTGCGGTGGCAGCGCTCCGCAGTCCTGTTGCGGTGGCAGCGCTCTGGTCGCCCGATGCGGTGGCAGCGCTTCGATCACCCGATGCGGTGGCAGCGCTTCGATCACCCGATGCGGTGGCAGCGCTCCACTGGCCTGTCACAGTCGCAACAGATCTGTCGCCATGTGCTTTGATCAGTTCACGCTCTCCGGTCGCATGATTGCCGTCCACGCGCTTCGTCCGGTCAATGATGTATCGAACGGCAGCTGCAACAAGCTCCGGGATTTTCAGCTCACACTTGATGGTGATTTCTGCGGCGGCAATCTTGGTGTCGCTACCTTCTTTATTGGTTTCGCCAGAAAGCTCGACCACGCCAAAGCGACTTGTTGCAGGAGCGTAATACTTAAAAATATCAAGAGGATATTCACAGGCGTGAAAGCCTTGCTCGCACGCGATAACTGGACCGTCATGCGTGTAGCTTTTATTCAATTCAAACTGGAAGTTGCGGCACCGAAGTTGAGCGTCAAAGCCCTTGAACGCCAATGTCTTGGTCATCACGGTTTAATTCCCTCTCGCGGGTGGATTTGAATGCCTGGACAAGTCTGTCTGCCGCTATGCGCGGGATCGCTTCGCGCCTATTCGGCGCGGCGGTGTGTGTAATGAGATCGGCTGTGGCTCTCATTAGGCCGTCAATAAGGGCGTCTAATATTTGCTCTGGCTTTAGCTCGACCTCGCGAGCATCACGCCATTGCAGATAAACCGTGTCTAAGATTGCTTGCCTTACATCGTCTGAAACGCCTTGTTTCAGATTGGGCAGAGCCTTCTTTTTCGACACTTGATTTGATCAGCCGAAAATATTGACAGCTAAGATTGCAGCGCATGCGGTGCCAGAAAGCAGAGTGGCAATCGCTAAAATCTGCTTTAGTTGTCCGTCATGTGACTTGTAGGCCGCTGGCAAGTGGAAGCCTCCGTCAACTTCGGTGTGAAAACGGATATCGTTATGCATGGCTGGCGACCTGACGCACAGAAAGGCGGCGGGCGAGTGCGACAGCACGTTCGCCAAACTTCTCCACGATGTCGTGGGTGAAGCCATAATGTGCCAATGTATCGGGGGAGACGTTTTCGCCTGAAAATGCCATTTCGCGCATCGCATCAGCCATTCTGACGACGACGCTATCGCGGCAAGTCTGGGCAGGTTTTGAAATAGACTTTTGTTTAAATTTAATCATGGCTTGCTCTCCATCGCTGTAAACCCGCAAGGGAGAGATCGTGCCGTTACTCGTTACTCAACCGGCACGATCTGCTCGGTGGGGGCGAGTAGAGATATAATGGGGACAAATGTCCCCTGTCAATATCAAAAAGGAAATTTGTCCCTATACTCCAAAAAGCTCATTCATATCGAGGACTTTGTGAACGCTGACAATGTCATCCAGCGAATACGTCAGCGTCATTTCTGGATTTAACTTACCGATGACCAACTGCGTAGCCGTGCGCTTAACGAGATGACCGATCATCGCATCGAAGGAAAGTCTTCCGTCGTTTTTAATCTGGATCACAATGCTGTCGCCGACGCGTGCAGGCTTATGTGGGTTTATAAACCGCAGATCGCCATGTCGGTGTTCAGGGTCCATTGAAGAGCCTTCAACAAAAATGGAATAAATGTCTCGGGAATTCATAAGAGCTGGTGGTCGTCTAACGTAATCGATAACGCCGTCTGTCAACTGAAATGCTCCTTCCATAGAACCTGCGGCGGTTCCGAGTACAGGAACATCATTTGGCATTACTTGCCTTGATGGCGGGTTAATATTGGCGGATTTTACATCAGTATTTGTGTTTTCAATACTCGGCTTTTCCACCACCGAATCATTCGCTGAAATTAGTTGCGAAATGTCCACGTCGAGCGCTTTGGCTAAGGCCTCAAGAGTATTTCCACGTGGTGAAGCCGATGGTCGTTCGAACAATTTGCGCAGATAAGTTTTGTCCAAGCCCGCCTTACGACTTGCTTGTTCTGGTGTCAGATCAAGAGCTTCCAAGCGCTCTCGTATGCGCTTTTGAATAGTGTTTTCCATGCGGGGATTATCGTCCTCAGAGATTTGTCCGTAAGGGGGACAATTATCCGTTGACAATGGGGAAATATGTCCCCTATGTTCCGCCATTATGTAAGGATTAGAAGCGTTGGCGGTGTCATCAGTGAAAAGCAGGCTCATCGGAAATCTCATCTTTGAAGCTGATCGCTATTGCGAATTAGCTGGGGTGTCGCGTTCGTCTGTTTCAAAAGCGCTGTTTGGTCGTGGTGGCCATATTGACGATCTCATCGCTGGAAAGCGTGATCTTTCAACTGGCATCTTTGAACGCGCCATGAACTGGTTGAAGGAACAGTCTTGCGCTGTTTCCGGCAGTAATTCGCCCGATCACCTCCCATCGGGTGAAGCTGGGGCGCGGCATTCTTCGGCTAGCTGCGCGCCAGCGTCTATTACCGGCAATGCGGTGGCTCCATGAGTTCATCGTTTAAAGCCTCTCGTGTGCGTTGGGCCTGCGGTCCGCCCGTTTAGAGTTGATGGCTAAGCTGTAACGGCGCGGCCTGAGAGTTTCACCGAATCCTTTGTCGATATTTTTTCCTTGAAACCTTCAGGGGGTGTTTCGTGCGCACTATTTCCGAGCAAGAACAGCGTTCGCTCAAGTCTGCAACTGATGGCGCATATGCGTTGGCAGGCGGCATCAGCAATATACTTCCATTTACCCGCGTCGGTACTTCCACGCTGTCAAAATACGCATCATTCAATGATGAGCATCACGACAGTTTCATGCCGTTGGATGTGGTGATCGAAGTCGAGCGCAAGGCGAAGTCACCGACAATCATAAAGCAGGCCGCTGAACTTCTCGGATATGAACTTGTGCCGATGGCAGCGCGTGAGGATGGAGGCGACAACCACGCATTGACCGCGATGGATGCTCACCGCGTCATGTCTGAAACCATGGATGTTTCGCAAGCAGTACTAACGGCGCTCGAAGATGGTCGCATTGATGCAGGCGAGCGCAAACTTATCGCAAAAGAAGCGCGGGAAGCGATGCGCGCTTTGGAAGATCTGTTGCGCAAAGTTGAGGCGCGGCGATGAGAAAATTCATCCTTAAACACGACCTCTTTTTCTCACTTCTTCTCGCCGTGGTCTGTGTTCTAGCTGCGGCGTCTCCTTTTGTTGCTGTCGTCTGGCTCGCGGAGGCTCGCTGATATGGACACCTCAAGCTTTAAACTCCCCGTGCGTATGAATGCCAAAGCCTATGCCAGCCTTTCGGCAATGGCTGAGCGCAAGGGCTATAAACCAAGCGTTTTTGCGCAGATGCTTTTTGATGCCGCATTTGCTGCTCGCGTCGGACAAGAGCGTGGTGCACCAACATCAGACCGTGAACTGGATCTGCATGTCCGCTTTGCCACTGCAATTGCGGATGGGGTCGGGCCTGAGACCTTGGAAAGGGCAGTGCTTCTGCTTGAAAGCCATCGCGCCAAGGTTGCTGCATCTGCACGCAAGGTTCGGAAAAGTGAGGCGCGGACATGAGTTATCCTGCGCACCCCCTTGCTGACATGTTCCCTATGATCCCGGAAGTGGAACGTAAGCTGCTTGCGGACGATATTGTCACCTACGGACAACGCGATCCAATCATCCTGCTTGATGGCATGGTGTTGGATGGCCGCAATCGTCAGTGGGCCTGCGGGTTCGCTGAAATTGAGCCGATCTATGAGCAATATGCTGGCAACGATCCTCTTAATTATGTTCTGTCCAAAAACCTGCACCGTCGCCACCTGACGGAAAGCCAGCGCGCACTGATTGCTGCTGCAATTGTCGATTGGGAGCGTGGCGTCAATCAGACGACTGCCGGGCCTGCAAATTTGCAGACCCGCCGCGCCGCCGAAAAGCTATCGATTTCTGAACGCGCCGTTTATTCCGCCAAGCGTATCCATGAAAAGGGAGCACCAGAACTGCTCGACGCTATCCGCGCTGGCAAGGTGACAATCCATACCGGTGAAGCGATTTCTGAACTTCAACATTCGGAACAAGCCAAGGTCATTCGCGAAGAAAAGAAAGCCATTGTCGCTAAGGCCAAGGCAATCCGTTCGGATCAGCAGAAGGTCAAGCATGCGGTTCGCATGACAACCATGAGTTTGATTGCAGATCGTGGCGCGGCGACAGCACCGGCAGAGCTGGGGCGCGTTTATCCGGTCTATTATTTTGATGCGCCATGGCAATTCGGCGTTCATTCGGAAGTGACAGGGCGGGAAAAGAGCGCGGAAAATCATTATCCGACGATGCCAACCGACGACATTGTTACGCTTATGTCGGGGCTAATCGGCGGCACCAATCCTGCGGTTTGTTTCGCATGGGCAACCAATCCGATGCTGCCAGATGCATTGCGCGTTCTGGATGCATGCGGCTTTACCTATGTTCATCACTGGATCTGGGACAAGGAAGTCGCAGGTACCGGATATTGGGGGCGCGACCGGCACGAACTGCTACTGATCGGTCGTCGCGGCGATGTTGCGGCACCTTTGCCCGGCACCCAGCCTGAAACGGTCCATCGCGAGCGCAAAGGCAAGCATTCGGCCAAGCCTGCATTCTTCGCGGAACAAATTGAGCGTCTTTATCCCGATTTACCGAAATTGGAATTGTTCTGTCGTGATCCGCGACCGGGCTGGGAAGCGTGGGGCTTTGAAGCTGCGGGGAGGGCTGCGGTATGACCGACACCATGTTGCCGATCCTTCGCGCTATGCACAACGCAGGCACTGACGCCGAACGCGCTGAAATTCTGCTGTCATGTCCGATTTCGATCATGCTGAAATATCGGCAGGTGCTGGAAGGCTCTTGCGAGCGGCATGGCTTTGACGCGGGCAGCGATTACCTGATCTGCTTTTATGCGGCAATGCATGAAACGCGCCATCGTGGCGCAATCAAAGGTGCGGCGCTCAAACACGCGCAGGGCCATTTGCTATTACTCTGTGGCGCGGTGTCGCCATGAGCTCAGAGGGTATCGAACTTCGCCGCATCCGGGAAAAACTGGCAGCGCTGAACGGCGATGATTGGCAACTATGCTGCGAAGGTGACGTGTCGTTTGTCGAAGCGAAAACGCGCCACGGTGAACTTAACAGGATCTGCACATTTCATCCCGGCGCAACGCCTGATGAGATTGACATGGTCGTCGGCGGGCCGCGCATGGCGGCATTTATGCTTAAGCTGGTGGATCGTGCGATTGTCGCTGTACGGCAGACCGCACCACGACAGAGCGCTTCGCGACAGAGCCGCCAGCGCAAGCATCGTGACTTTGCAGCTGAGGCGGCAATGAAATGCGATGATGCTGCTTTCAAGATGTTTCTCGAAGAACAACATGGCCTTGAGAGGCCGTTAACATCGGATCGCGCAGCGCAACGGCTGCGCTCAATCCTCAACATTAAATCCAGAAAAGAACTGAACGAAAACAGCGCCGCCGCTGAACGCTGGCAGGATTTCCGCGCTGCTTTCGAAGCATGGAAGAGGGTGGGTCGATAATGGCAAATGCTATTGATTTTGCGGGCTCTAATAGGAAGCTCTTACCGCCGCAGGGTGCTGAGAATGTAGAGGCGCTGCACACCTACACAAACGGCATGTGTTCGGTTTCCTGCTGGGAGTTGACGCAAGATGAAATCGCTGAGGTTCTCCGGACTGGCAGAGTGTTTCTGACGGTGCTTTCCGGCACTACGCAGCCACCTGTGTTCGTTGGCAGTGAAGATATCATGCGTTCGTTTGTTGTCGATTACGGCGGTGTATGGGCGCGCGGGAAGGGGGATTCGAGTGAGTAATCCTCGTCTATCGATAATCCCTGCGAGGGCTGCAACAGATCCTGCGTTGAAACCGCGTGACTTGCAGGTGCTTTGCGTCCTTGGGCGTCATACAGACGAATACGGCTGGTGTCGTCGCAGTCAGGTCAAGATGGCCGCTGAGATGAACTGCGGTCGCTCGACGGTGTTTGACGCTATCAGCCGCCTTATCGGTGCGGGGTACTTGGAGCGCCACGAGCAAGAAAGTGAAAGCGGGCGCGATAGTGCGCATGTCTATCGTGTCATTCTCGATCCGAAACATCCTGATGTCTCATCGGTTCAAGATGCTGATACCCCCTGCCGGTATGTCGGCACCCCTGCCGGTATATCGGCACCCCCTGCCGGTCTTGAACCGGCACCCCCTGCCGCCTCTGGACCGGCACCTATTAACGACCCTTATTTAACTTCCCCTTCTAACGAAGAGAAAAAAGAGCGCGCGAGCGAAAATGAGAATGGGAATGAAAATCTGAATTCGACATCGCAGGATGATGATCCGAAAACAGCAGCATTCGAGAAACGGGTGATCCATTTCCTCAATGGCGTCGGTTACCATGCAGGCATTTGGCCAAAATGGGACAACAACACGACGCTGGACTGGATCAAGCGGCAGTTTGCTGGATTGTCAGTTGCAGAGCGCAAAGAAGCTGAGCGCTGGCGCGACGCTTATTTGCTGGATGCTGTTGAGCGAAAAGTGAAGCCGCAGCCAGTGGGTGCGTTTTTCCGGGATCGCCTTTGGAATGCGCTTGATCCCGAAATACTGAAAAAGGCCGAAACTGCAAAGGCACAAGCTGCTCGCGCTGATGAAGCTAAGCCTGATGGCTGGGCGGCTGGTTATGGTCCGGTTGGTATGTCGAGGATGTTTGCGCTGTTGCTGGATGGGCCTGCTGATCAGGAATTGGCAAAGAGTTCATTCTTGCCGCGTTCATTGCTCGCCAAGGCTTGGCCTGCGCTTATGCGGTACCGCGATGTTCAACAGCAGCGATCAGGTGCAGTGCTTCCAAAGCAGTGGCATTTGGCTGGTGAACTGATGGAGCCGGTACCACAGGGAACAATCATACTTGCAGCGTGGAAAGACGAGTTCAAGCGCCGGGCTTGGCCATGGCCCTCTGAATTTGATCGCATGCAAGTTGTGTTCTGTCCGCGTGGTGGACCTTCATCAATTTGTGATTTTGAGACGGCTTTGAGGGGATTGGGTGAATATGATGGCAATTGATCAAAGTCAGATTGACCGCGCTATAGCATCTGCACCCAGTGAGGAGTATTGCCGGGCGATTGATAAGGTGCTTGCAGAGCGTCGGCGTATCGCACGTTTGAGGTCTGCGGCGGCGATTCGCACGTTCGATGATTCCCCTTGGCTCATCATCAGGGTGTCTGGAAATGAATTATCCATACGTGATGCGATGCTGGCAGAAAAAATTGAAGTGAATGTCCCCATGAAAATGGGGAAAGAACGGCGTAGGAGAAACGAGAAAATACCAGCCAGACCTGAGCCTGTTTTGGTTGGTTACATACTGGTTAGATGTAATGTTGTTGCCGATGCATTGGCAGGATTACTCTCGTTTCAAGGCGTGGTTTCGATCCTTGGTGGCTATGAAAAGCCGTTTCTAATGAGTGCTGAAAAAGCAAGTCAGTTCAATGAGAAAGCCGCTAAAGGTGAATTTGATCATGAGCGTCCCATGTCACTGTTCGCAGGTGTTAAAAAGGTTCGGATTATTGAGGGGCCGTTTGCAGGTATGAGCGGCGATGTAGTGGCAGGTATTGGAGGCGGCAAAGGGACAGCTGTGATTGAGGTTGAGCTATTCAAGCAAGCGGTACCGATGATTATGCCACTTGCATTTCTTTCGCCTTTATGACGGTAATCTGTCCACGGATGATCCGGCTAGTATAGCGAACCTCGACACACGGTAGCACGTGGGGACGTAGTCCTGAGGCGACGCGCTCGGACCCCGCCTTGACGGTCTCAATCATGAGACACCGATTCAGGGCCAGTGCGTAAGCTATGTCTGAAATTCATCAAACACTATGAGCGCCCTAAGTGGCGCTCTTTCCATATGTATATGAGGCTGACGTGAGCCAACGTATTGAGCGTGAGCGTGATGCAGCTGCCCCATGGCGCAAGTGGTATAAGACCACGGGATGGCAGAAGTTGCGCGAGGATGTTCTCAAGCGTGACCTGTTCACCTGCCAGCAAACCGGCATCTTGCTTATCGGAAAGTATCCAGCGCCTAACAGCGCGGTTGTCGATCACATCAAAGAGCATCGCGGTAATGCCGAACTCTTCTGGGATCCGAGCAACCTTCAGGCTTTGAGCAAAGCCTATCACGACAGCGAAAAGCAGAAGCAAGAGCAGGCCAGCCTGCATCATCGTGGCGTTTGGGACTGAACGCGGAAGGGCAGAAAATGACCGACAAGCTAAGCATCTCTGTGGACTTCGATAAGTTTGCCCTCAACGAAGCGACTGCCGCACTTGATGCGCTTGCAGCATCAGCAGACCGGGCAAAGGCGGCACTGGACGCTCTGTTTGGTCATCCGACAGTCACGATCAATATCGCGGAACCGCAATCAAATCACGACGATCTGATGCGGAAAGTGTCGCAGCGGATATCGAAGGGCGCACGTCAGACCGATCATCGCTTCCGGCTTTGAAGCGGATTCCGTGAAACATTGCCCGTGAAACATCAGGCAGGGGGGTGGGTCGAAAGTCAAAAAGGGGTTTCGACCCTAGACCCGCGTCCCCCACATGAAGAGATTTTTTTCTCATGACGATTGAATTTGACCTCTTCGGTCAGCCTGTTCGTGAAGGTTTTGGCAAGAAGGGACGGCCACCATATGTGCCCTCTGAAAAAGATCGTAATAAAGTCAAGCTGTTACTGGCTTTAGGGTGGTCAATCTCTCGGATTGGTAACGCGCTTGATGTGTCGGGAAAGACAATTCAGCGGTATTTTAGTCTCGAGCTAAAATCACGAGATGGCATGCGGGATAGGCTTGATGCGCGACGATTCGAGATTGCCATGGACCAAGCCAACGCAGGAAACGTCACGGCACTTCGAGAACTTGGCGCGATGATTGAGCGCAACGACCGCATGGTGATTGAGGCTGCAATGGGTTCCAAGGGTAGCGACGATGAACGGCCCGCAGATCGACCAGGCAAAAAAGCAACCGACGAACAGCGAGCCATGGCCGCAGACGCTGATCTGATGGCGGAGCTCGAGGCCGAGGCTTCGCAGAATGTCATCCAGTAATACGTTGCCACGCTTTGCCTGCCCGGATTGGTGGGATCGGATTCAGGCTGGACAGACGCCGATGGCTGATGTCCCATTAAATCCAGAAAAAGCAGCAAAGGCATTGGCATTCTTCAATCGCTTGCGTCTGCCAGATGTTCCCGGCAACCCGGCTTTGGCAGATGCATGCGGTGATTGGTTTCGGGATATTCTTTGCGCCTTTCTGGCGAGCGAGGATCCGGAAACGCGAAAGCGGCTCGTTTGGGAACTGCTTTGCATGGTCCCTAAGAAGAACTCGAAGACGACTTATGTTGCGGCCTTGGGCCTGACAGCGCTTTTCATGGAGGAAGCACCGAACCGTCAGATGCTGATTGTTGCTCCAAGCCAGAATATATCGGAACGCTGTTTCGATCAGGCACAGGGAATGATCCGAATAGATCCGCGCCTCGATGCGATATTCAAGGTGCAGGATCATCTCAAATGCATCACGCGGCGTAAGACTGGCACGAAGCTGGATGTTAAAACCTTCGATACGTCGATTGTCACCGGCGAAATCCCGATCCTGACGATCATCGATGAGTTGCACGAATTGGGCAAGAAAGCCAAGGCCGCAGCCGTCATGCAACAGATCCGGGGCGGCGGTATAACCATGCAGGGCGGGCAAGTCCTGATGATAACCACGCAATCGGATGAGCAACCGGCTGGTATATGGAAAACCGAACTCGATAAGGCACGCAAGGTTCGTGACGGCGTCGGCGGTCCATCGCCAATCCTTTTGCCGGTACTTTACGAGTTTCCAGCCGATTTGCAGCGCAGTCAGGATTTTTGGCGAAGCCATAGGAACTGGCGCTATGTGCTACCGAATATTGGGCGTTCCATCGACCCGCAGAGGCTTGTTGATGATTACGAGAATAACGGCAAGGTCAATAAGGAAGCCGAGAAGATCTGGCTTAGCCAGCATCTCAACATCGAAATCGGCGTTGGTCTTACCGACGATGCATGGCGTGGTGGTGACTATTGGGAAGATCGCGCAGATCCCACACTCACGCTTGATGAGTTGATGCGGCGCTCGGAAGTTGCCGTGATGGGAACAGATGGCGGCGGTCTGGATGACCTTTTCGGCGTTTGTGTCATTGGTCGTGAGAAGGTAACGCGGCGCTGGCTGGTTTGGTGTCATGCCTATGCGCATCCGAGTGTTCTCGAAACGCGTAAGGAAATTGCGGCCAACCTGCGCGACTTTGAGGCTGAAGGCAGTCTCACTTTCTGTGAGGTCTCAGCTTATATTGATCAGATCGCAGATATAGCGGCGCGACTGCGCAATGCCGGACTGTTTCCCAAAAAGGATGCGGTCGGCTCTGATCCGAACAACATCGCAGCCTTCATTGATGCCTTGGCTGAGCGCAAGATATCAGATGAAATGTTCCGGCGTATCCGACAGGGTCCAGCGCTTTCCCCCGCGATATGGGGGCTGGAGCACAAGCTTAGCAACGACACACTTAGTCATGACGGAAGCACGATGATGAATTGGGTCATCGGCAACGTGAAGATTGAAGTGAACGGCAATGGTAACCTTGCCACTAAACAGGCGGCGGGCCGCGCAAAAATTGATCCGTTCATTGCCATGCTTTGCGCCACAATTCTGATGAGCTGGAATCCGGAAGCTTCGGATGATCGCCTCGATGATTTCCTCTCTAACCCGGTAATGGTCGGAGTCTAATGGCTACTCGCAAAAAGACGCGAAACCGGAAGTCCAGCTTACCGGCGAACATGACGCGTGGTGAGATAATCGCCAAGGATCGGCGATTGTCACTGAAGAATGGTTCTGGCTGGGCCGGTGCTTTTGGTACAAATAACCATGCTGGGAAAAGCGTTAATCTTCACTCTGTCTTGCAGCTTTCAACTGCATGGGCTTGCATCCGACTGACTGCACAAGCCGTTTCATGTCTGCCTCTCGCAATGTACGAAAAACGCGGCAATGATGACCGTGTTCGCGTCTCTGATGATGACCTCGCCGAGGTCATCTGCGACAATCCTAACGAAGATCAGACGGCTCTCGAATATTGGGAATCGATGGTTGCATGGATGGCAGCAACCGGAAACGCCTATTCCGAGAGGGTTGAGACGCGTAATCGTCTCATTTCGCTTCAGCCTCTGGCCAGTACGCATTGTGCTCCGTTTCGCGATAGCGAAGGCGATTTGAAATATCGTGTCAATGATCGTGGCAAAACGGAAATTCTTCCACGGGATAAGGTGTTTCACCTTCGCGGCTTCGGGTTTGGTGGCGATATGGGTTTGTCGCCCATCCAATTCGGCGCGCAGGCTTTCGGATCTGCCATCGCGCTCGATGAAGCGACCGGCAAGCTTTACGGAAATGGGCTGCAAGCCAGTGGTGTTCTCTCGTCTGATAAGACACTTGAGAAAGAACAGCGAGAGCAGCTGCAAACGATCATGGAAAAGTTTGTCGGTTCTCGCAACGCTGGCAAACTGATGGTTCTGGAAGCCGGTCTCAAATATGACCGTCTCGCGCTTTCCCCGGTTGACGCACAGATGCTTGAAAACAAGCGCTTCAGTGTTGAGGAAATCTGCCGTTGGTGGGGTGTTCCGCCGATTATTATCGGCCATGCTGCGCAAGGGCAGACGATGTGGGGATCTGGTGTTGAACAGATCCTGCTTGCATGGCTGACACTCGGCATTGACCCGTTATGTAATCGTATCGAAGCGCGTATCAAAAAGCAGCTTATCCGTCCAAGTGGCAATCGTCGCCGATATGCAGAATTTAACCGTGAGGCGCTGTTGCAGATGGACAGCAAATCGAAGGCTGCATTCCTGTCAACTATGACACAAAACGGCCTCATGACCCGCAATGAGGGCAGGGCGAAGCTCAATCTTCCTCGCAAGGATGGCGGCGACGAACTTACCGCGCAAACTAATCTTGCACCACTGACCCAACTTGGCGCTGCCAGTGACAGCAATGCGGCCCGCGCTGCGATGCGGGCGTGGATTGGTGAATATTCCAAGGAAAGGCAATCCGATGACGATGCGTAAGCTTCCATCTGCCAAGATCAATGTTCGTCCCGGTTTGCGTTCGGAACTCGCGCCAGCTGCACTTGATCGCTGGAATAGTTCGGTCAAGTCCGCAGCCGACGATTCCGATAACACCATTTCCATTCTCGATCCGATTGGAGAAGATTGGTTTGGGGATGGTGTGACAGCCAAGCGCATTTCTGCCGCTCTGCGAAATATTGGCAAGAAAGACATTGTTGTCTCGATCAACTCGCCGGGCGGCGATTACTTCGAAGGGCTGGCGATTTACAACCTTCTGCGCGAGCATCCGGCGAAAGTGACCGTCAAGATTGTCGGAATTGCAGCATCCGCCGCATCCGTCATCGCGATGGCCGCAGATGAAGTGCAGATCGCGCGTGCCGGTTTCATCATGATCCACAATACGTGGGTTGTCGCTGTCGGAGATCGTCATGCATTGCGTGATGTCGCTGACTGGCTTGAACCATTTGATGTGACTGCAACCGACATCTATGCGGCGCGCACTGGTCTTGATGAGAATGAGATTGGTCGCATGCTTGATCGCGAAACTTGGATTGGCGGCGCTGAAGCTGTCGAAAAGGGTTTTGCAGACAGTCTGCTCTCTGCTGATGAAATCGAGAGCAAGGCAAACAACTCGATTGAGAGCCGCCAGCAGGTTGCGGCTCACAAATTCGATACTCTTCTCGCTAGAGCAAACGTACCGCGATCCGAGCGGCGCGAACTGCTCAATGCGCTGAAAGGCGGTATGCCTGGCGCTACCGTAACCGGCATGCAGGACGCTGCCGTACTAGCTGAGGTTTCAAACCTACTCGCATCCATAAAATCTATCTAGGGCAGCCAAGGAGGCAATCATGTCCAAACATTTCATGCCGTCAGTAGCGCTGGCGGCACTCATGGCCGCACGTCCTGCTGGTATCGTCGGTTCCGTTCGCAATGACGCGCAGAACATTGAAAAGCTGCTCGGCGAAGTGAAGAGCGAACTTGCACGCGTTGGCGGCGACGTAAAGCAAACGGCGGAAGATGCTCTTAAGCAGGCAAAAGAGTCCGGCACGCTCACTGCTGAAGTTAAGCAGAAGGCGGATGAACTGCTCATGGCGCAGGGCAAGCTATCAGCTGCGCATGATAAACTGACAGAACGTCTTGAATCACTCGAAACCAAAAGCACCGATATTGAGCAGCGCGTTGCTTCTCGTCGAGGCGGCGGCGGTGAGCAGAGCGTTAAGTCACTTGGCCAGATGGTCGGTGAATCCGAGGATCTGAAGAACTTCGTCAATAAGAGTGGCGCCAAGGGTGCAGTTCGTATTGTCATCCAGAATGCGATCACATCAGCGCCGGGTTCCGCAGGTCCATTAATCACTCCGCAGCGTGATACGGAAATTGTCGGTATTCCACGCCGACAAATGACAATCCGCCAGCTTCTCTCCGTTGGTGAAACAGCAAGTAACTCTATCGAGTTTGCGCGCATGGTAACGCGCGATAACAAGGCTGGTGTTGTTGCAGAAGGTGCGCAGAAACCGGAATCCAATTATATCTGGGAAGTTGCTGATGCGCCTGTTCGCACCATTGCGCACTGGGTGCCGGTATCACGTCAGGCAATGGACGATGTCTCGCAGCTTCAGAGCGAAATCGACGGTGAGCTTCGCTACGGTCTCGATTTTGTGGAGGAGGCAGAACTTCTCAAGGGCGACGGTACCGGGCAGCATATTCATGGTCTTGTTCCGCAGGCCACACCTTATGCTAATCCCGGTGTAACTGTCGTCAACGCGACCAAGATTGATATCTTGCGTCTGGCAATTCTTCAGGCTTCGCTTGCAGAATATCCAGCTGACGGCATTGTTCTCAACCCTACTGACTGGGCAGATATTGAACTGACAAAGGATGGTGAGAACCGTTACATCTTTGCCAACGTCATCCAGCTTGCAGGTCCACAACTCTGGGGCCGTCCAGTCATTGCTACGCAGGCGATGGATATCGATGAATTCCTGACTGGTGCATTCCGGATGGCTGCAAAGATCTGGGATCGCATGGAAACGGAAGTCCTGATTTCGTCCGAGGATCGCGACAACTTCATCAAGAACATGCTGACCGTACGTGCGGAACGCCGTCTGGCTCTTGCAGTCAAGCGTCGTGCTGCGCTTGTGACCGGCGATTTTGCCACTGCGCTCCAGCCGTAATCGCTGTCTTTTGGCTCATTAAGGCGGGCGGTTCTGCCGCCCGCTCTATGAACCAAAGGAGAATAACCATGCATATCAAAGCAACGCGCGGAAGCTTTGGCGACTTTGGTCGCGTCCGCAAGGGCCAGATCCTTACGGACGTTGATAAAAGTCAGGCTGAAAAAATGTTGGCCAGTGGCGCTTATACCGAAGCTTCAGAACAGGATATCAAGAATGCGAAGGGCCGCAAGGAACTCGGTATTCTCGATGCCAAGAAAATTGCGGCGGCTTCGAAAAGCGATACTGCCGATATCAACGCTCTGCTTGCTGAAATTGAAGCCGGTGAAAAGGCTTTGACAGCATCGAAGGCTGAGACGGAAACGGTAGTTCGTGAGCTGGCAGATTTCAAGGCTGACGCTCAAACCAAGCTCGCGGATGCCAATAAAGCAACCGACGATGCCAAAGCGGAATTTGTCACCTACAAGTCTGAAACTGAAGGGCAGCTTAAAGCCGCCGATGATGAAATTGCCGCTCTGAAGGCAGCAATTACTGACCTGCAGAAGCCTGCATCGCAATCGGAAACGACAGAAAGCGACAAGTCCAAGGGCAAGTCGGAAAAATAACGGTTAGGTGCAATGGATAGCCACGTCCGCGTTATAGAGCCTCCCCAGCCAATTGTTACGCTTGAGGAGGCAAAGCGTCATCTGATCGTTGATTTTGATGATGATGACGAACTCATCAAGTCGCTTCTGCTTGCCGCAACATCGTGGATTGATGGCCCGACAGGTTGGCTCGGCTGCGCGCTTGGCGTTCAAACCTTAGAGCTCCGCGTTGCGGATTTCTATTCGCTCGCATGTCAGCAGGATGTCATCCCGCTGCCTTATCCGCCGATAGTCGAAATTGTATCCATTACGTATCGTGATCCATCCGGTGCTTCTGTCGTTATGCCATCTGGTGAATATGAAGCGACTTTGGGCGGGGTCCGGCCACTGCATAACGGGTGGCCTACCGCGGAAGGCACGGCAGATTCCGTGCTTATTCGTTACAAGGTCGGCTGGCAAAGGCCAGATCCTCTTGATTTATCAAAACTGATTTCCGATGTCCCGCAAGCTATCCGGACTGCGATCATGATGCTGGTGGCTCAATGGTATGCGGTTCGCGAGGCTGCGACGACAGAAGGGTCTGTCAATAAAATGCCATTCGCGGTCGAAGCGCTGTTGCAGCCTTATCGCATATATAGGTAACGCATCATGGCTGACAAAAACTCCGCTGGATCGCTTCATTCAAAAGTCGCTTTCGACAAGCGTGAAGATGATGACGATGACATGGGCAATACGGTTTCGAGCTGGAAAGAACAATTTCAGATCCGAGCCGAGTTCATCCACCTTCGCGGGTCTGAAGCGGTTATGGCCGGTCGCCTTCAGGGCAAGCACACACAGGTTATCCGCGTTCGTGTATCCAGCAATACGAGGCTGATCACAACCGATTTCCGGCTTCGCGACACTCGCAGGAACATCGCTTTCAACATTCGCGATATTGAATGGGAAACCAACCGCCAGTTCATATCGCTCACATGCGAAAGCGGCGTAGCTACGGGGTGATGTCATGGTTGAAGGATTAGATCGCCTTAAGCGAAAGCTGACAAAAACTATTCCGCAGGCTGTGTTCGACGTGACGATTAAGGCCATGGAACAGGGCGCTAGTGATGTTGTCGCGATGATGCGCCGTCTTGCACCAAAAGACAGTGGTGCGCTTGCACAGTCCATCAACTGGACGTGGGGAGATGCGCCGAAGGGTGCAATGGTACTCGGTAAGTCATCCCCAACGCGTGACGGATTGATCATCACAATCTACGCAGGTGATCAAACCACGATGGTTGGTGAACGCGAGCAGTTTCAGCTTGCCAGACTGCAAGAGTTTGGAACCCAGCACATGCAAGCTCATCCGTACTTTTTCCCATCTTGGAGAACTTTGCGGAAGAGGGTGCGCAGCCGGGTCACAAGACAAATGCGAAAAGCTGTGAGGGATGCCGCAAAGTGAATGTTTCTGAAGAGCTCCAGCGATTTCTATATGCTCAACTTCGAACGGTCCCAGAGGTCGCGACGCTTGCTGAGGGGCGGGTTTACGACCGGGTGCCCAGTCAAAACGGGCGGGTTACGGCACAATTTCCATATGTTTCATTTGGGCCCGTGAATGTGATTGACGACTTCGCCGATTGTATTGATGGCGAAACTCACACGATTCAACTTGATGTGTGGTCGCGAGAAGTCGGACAGGTTGAGTGCAAAAACATAGTTGATGGTATCCGTAAAGCTTTGAACCGCTCACAGCCTGAATTGGCTGAAAGCGCGGTTGTTGCCGTGAATATACCGATCTGCCAGATCGTCCGCGATCCAGACGGACTGACAACGCATGGCATCATTCAAGTTGAAATTATGGTCGAGGTGGCGTGATGGCTTGGGCAATATTTAAAGTGGAATGCAACTGGTCGCGTCCGCGCAGCCGCTATTCGTTCAACGCCAAGGCATCGGCAGAACCGCAAGAGCGTCCTCAAGACTTCATTGATTACTGCGTATCAAAGGGCTGGGCCGAAGCGGTCACAAGCCCGACACGCGACGAGAAACGCGCCCTCAAGGGCCGTAAACGGGCGATCTAGCCCAATCACCTGAAACCGGGCCTAAAGCCCTATTAAGGCTGGCGCATTGCTGGCCCGTTTTCTCATGGAGAATTATCATGGCCGTTAAGCCTACTACCGCCGAGTTCCAGCATCTGGTTGTTGAAATTGAAACAGATACGCCGGGAACTTTTTCGAAGATTTGCGGCATCACACAGCGCGGTATCAATCGTCAGCACAACATGCAGACCACTGAAGTCCCTGCCGATTGTGAGGATGAAAGCCTACCAGCAGTTGTTGAACGTGCTGTGCAGTCATCTGAAGTCACGATATCGGGCACTGGCGTATGGGCCAGCCAGAGCCACGAAATGATGCTTGACTGGTGGTATTCCGGGTCGAAAAAGACGATCCGCGTTGAGCACGTCAATGCTGCTGTCGGGGATACGGGATATGAAACCGGGTCAGCTATCCTCGTGAACCTCAACAACGCTGTTGAAAAAGGCCAGAAGGTATCGGCTGAAATCGAAATCCAGTTCGACGGCCTGCCAACGCGTACCGCTAAGGCCGCTTAATGGCAAAGGCTCTCACATGGGCTGGCGGAGAACATGATTTTGAACTCCGCCTTGAACACCTTCGCGCCCTGCAAGATAAATGCGATGCAGGGCCGCAATGGATCCTGATGCGGCTCACATCTAAGCAATGGTTCATTGATGATGTGATCCAGCCTATCCGCCTCGGCCTTGAAGGTGGAGGCATGGAAAAGGAAGCCGCCCGCAAGCTTGTCCAGAAATTCGTTGAGGATCGTCCACTTACATTGTCGGTGCTGACTGCGCAGGCCGTGTTGATGGTTGCACTCTTTGGCGATGAGGATGATCAGCCGGGGGAGCGACAGGCGGGGGCGAAGAAGACCCGAACCCGCTCCCGCGTGGCAAATGGAAATTCAACCGCTTCTACCAATGGGCTGGAATAATCAATCGCGACATCGGCAAGATGACGGTTTGGGAATTCCGCTGTGCGGTTGAAGGCTTCAAAGCCGCCAATGCGACCGAAGAAAAAGCCGCTCCGGGTATGAGCGACGATCAACTTGCAGAACTTGGAATTGAGGGATTCTGATGGCAACTGACGTTGAACGCCTTGTCGTGGCTATGGAAGCCCGGACTGCGGCTTTTGAGAAGGCGCTCAACCGCTCTTACAGTCAGGCGGCAAAGCAATCTAATCAGATTGAACGTCGCTTTCGCGATATGAATAAGAATATCGAAAGCGTGTTCTCTCGCGGCGGCATTAGTTCTGCGATCAAGAAAGACCTTGAAGCGTCCGTTGCGGCTGTATCGACGGCTGAAGCAAAGCTTAGCCAGTCCACAACATCCATGAAAGGGATGATGACCGGACTGGCTGGCATATTTGCAGCCCGCGAACTGCTCACAATGGCTGATAGTTGGTCTGACGTTTCCGCCCGTGTCGGTATCGCCGTGGGCGAAATGTCAGAAGCTCCAGCGGTTATGGAGCGTTTGTATAATCTTGCGCAGGACACCTATTCAGGTTTTCAGCAGACAGCAGAAAGCTTCATTGCCAACAGCACAGCTCTCAAAGAGCTTGGCTACAACACCAATCAGCAGCTTGATTACACCGAAGCGCTTAACAACGCCCTTGTTGTGTCGGGTGCAAAGGGTGATCGTGCAACCAGTGTTACAAACGCGCTGTCAAAGGCTATGGCGGCTGGCAAGCTGTCAGGTGATGGCCTCAATACCATCATCGAAACAGGCGGTCGTGTAGCTGAGGTTCTGGCGGCTGAGCTTGGCGTTGGTGTTAATGCGCTGCGCGATGTCGGTGCGCAGGGCAAGATTACCTCGCAGGTCATTTACAGTGCACTGACAAAACGAATGGAGCAGCTTGCCGATCAGGCTGGCTCTATGCCCGCAACAATTGGAGATGCATTACAGCAGATCCAGAACGCGGCGCTAAAGTCTGTCGGTGCACTCGATCAGACTGGAAAGGTATCAGAAAAGCTCTCAGGTCTGCTGGGTGGAGTTGCCAAGAATATGGACACCGTTGCCGTCGCAGGTGTCGTAATGGCAGCGGCTTTCGGTGCACGTCAGATTGGGAATGCATCAACAGATCTTACTAAGTATGCAAAATCCTCTATCGATGCAGCCAAGGCTTCACGCATTGCAGCGCTTGAAGCGGCGCAGTCAGCACGTGACGTTGCATTGCAGGAACATGCAGTTGCTACAGCGCGGTTGCGAAGCGCGGAAGCCGCAATGGCCGGCATTCGTACAAATGGGCTTGTTACCGCATCTTATCGAAACGTCAGCCGTGAATTGTTGGCAGCTCGCATGACCATGAGCGCTGCGAATGCACAGTTGTCCGTCGCTGATAGTTCGCTCGTAAAGAACGTTGCATCAATTACGCCTGCGGCTACCGCAGCTAACGCAGCAATTCGCGGGCTTTCAGGGGCAATGACTGCGCTTGGTGGCCCGGTTGGGGTTGGGCTACTGGCCTTGACTGGCATCATGTATGCGATTTCTACGCGCTCACAGGAAGCTGAGGACCGCGCAAATCGTTATGCTGAAGCCATCCGCAAGGCTGGTGAAGATACAGATTATGCCGGACTTGGTATCGAAAAGACCGCTGAAAAGCTCTTCGCGCTATCAAACAGCCTTACTGAAGCTCAGAAGGCAATTCGTGTTGATGAGGCAACCGCAAACGTCGAAAAGTCTGTTGCGGCGCTGGAAGAGGCTTTCAACTCTGCCGGTCGCGGGATCGCAGGTCTAAGCACCTATCTCTCATCCGTTTATGGTGAAATGGGTGATCTGGTTGAGCGTTTCAAAGACGGCGAAATTTCAGTCGAGGATTTCAACTCTGAACTGGATCGTTTGTCTGGCATAGACCCGAATGTCACTGCTGTTGTCGCGCGTATGCAGCAAATTGCATCAGAAGCCGCTGCTGCGCGTGGCGAAGTCAATGCCCTTGGTCTGGCACTTTCCAGTCTCGGCGGCAAAGGTGGTCGCGTTGGGAAAGAAACCGATGCGGAACGCGAAGCGCGTGAAGCTGGTGTTCGTCAGTCACAGGTTAACTTCAATGAGCGCTTTGGTGATTTTGAGGAAACCAAGAAAAGCTTAGAAGCGCAGGCTAAGGCTATCGAAGATGCCGCGAAAAAAGCGGCTGGTGGCGGTAAGGGCCGCAAAGGTGGTGGCGGACGTTCAAAGAAAGATCGTCCAGATGATTTGCAGCGTGAAATCGAGCAGATCAAAGACCGCACAGCAGCTATTCAGGCTGAAACCGAAGCTCAGGCGGGTATTAATCCGCTCATTGATGATTACGATTATGCAATCACCAAAGCCCGTGCCACGCAAGAACTGCTCAATGCTGCCAAGAAAGCCGGGATTGAAATCACTCCAGCCTTGAAAGAGCAAATCGAAGGTCTGGCAGAAGGTTATGCCAACGCCACGGTTCAAGCCAATAAGCTCGCGGAAAGTCAGGATCAGGCGCGAGAGGCCGCTGACTTCTTCAAAGGCTCAATAATGGATGCTTTTCAGTCGATGATACCGGCGATTGAAACCGGCAATTCGGCGCTTGATAAGTTCCTGAATACGCTGATTGAGGCTGTATTGCAGGCAACCTTGCTTGGCAAAGGTCCACTGGCTGGCATCTTTGGCGGCGGTGGGTCGGGGATATTTGGCGGTATCGGCAAGCTGCTTGGCTTCGACAAAGGCGGCTACACTGGTTCTGGTGGCAAATACGAACCGGCTGGCGTTGTTCATAAGGGCGAATATGTCTTTGACCAAGATGCTGTTCGTGCAGCTGGTGGACCTGCCGCTCTCGATGCAATGCGACGTGGTCTGAAAGGCTATGCCAACGGTGGTTATGTCGGGCCACTGCCGACTTCAAACGCACCGATAGCACCCGGCATTAAGGGTATGCGAGGGCAGGGTTCGAATGAGACTATTCGCATAATGCTTCAAGACGATAGTGGAAGAATGGCGTCAATTGCCGATCAGCGGATTAAAACAGCGTCGGGTGCAATTGTTCAGGTTTCGGTTCAGCAAAGCACTCGGACCGTTCAGCAGGCCTTGCCGTCAATGATGGCTGATGCACAAGCGAGAAAAATGTAATGGCACCAATTCTATGGCCGCGCTCTGTGCTTAAGCCTAAGCGCGATCCTTTTAATATTGCGCCGCGCACATTGGCCGGACCTGCGAGCGTATCAGGTGTGTCGCAGGTCTCAGCGTCGGATGCAGGCATCTGGAAGGCAACTTTTGCAGATATCATCATAAAGCGCGGAACGGCTTCAATCTTAGCGTTTCGCGCTATTTCCACCATGCTAGAGGGCAGGTTGCATCCCATTCTTGTTCCAAGGTGCTGCGCCTATCAGCCTTTCGATCCAGACTGGAAAGACTTGCTTAATAGGGTTCCTCATTCGGATACCAGCCCGTTTAGTGATGGTGGCTTGTATCGATCTCGCGCAATCGACATTCGCCTGACAAGCAACATCCCGCTGCGAGGAACAACCGCAAACATTGCCATTGTTGCGGCGGGTCAATTGCAGCCTGGACAAGATTTCTCAGTCGGTGAGCGCATGTACCGTATTCGCACCGTGCAGATGACCGGACCGAATACAGCAACCATCACTTTTCGACCTCCAGCGCGTGAAGCTGTGAGCGCAGGAACGGAAATGGAATTTGACCGCCCTGTCTGTCGCATGCGCCTTGCAACTGATGCTGAGATGGATCTGGACTTAGACCTTGTTGCGCCGTGGTCTTACCCGACTGTGAATTTCATTGAGGATGTATGATGTCTTTTTTCACGTCACAGCAATTGGCTGAGTTCTCAAAAAGTGAGGTTCGGCTTGATATGCTTGTCGAGTTCCGCTTTGCGTCTGAGACAATGCGGGTATGGAACGGCAATACTAAACTGCCAGCTGGCGGCAATATCTATGAGCCGATGTATGGCTATGGTTCGATTGATGGTATCGGCATGGGGTCATCAACAGCCGCAGAAAGCGTGTCGTTTCAATTAAGTGGCTTGCCGGATGCGACACTGAACTTTCTCGCCATGGCGCTCGACGCCAACGATGAGGTTGATCAGCGGATTGTTGTGGTTTCTATCCAGTTGTTCGATACCGAATGGCAACCACTTGGTAACCCTGCGCCGATCTGGTGGGGCTTCATGCAGCCGCCGCGCATTAGCCGTTCAGAAATGCAGGGAATTGAAGGCGCAATTCAGTCGATCTCAATGACCGCAGAGAATGCATTCTTCAATCGGTCACGGCCTGCTTATGGCCGGTACACTGACCGGGATCAACAAGCCAGATCGAACGGGGATAAGTTCTTTCAGTTCGTCGGTTCGTTGCTGTTCAAAAGCTTCAAATATCCCGATTATTAGGGCCAGTTCATGCAGATTGCAGAGTTTGTAGCAGCCGAGGCGCAAAAGCCTTTCCGGTGGGGTGAGACTGACTGCGCTTCAACGGCAGATAGATGGATTAGCCTAAAGATGGGGAAATCACCCTTGGCGCAGGCTGGGTTGGTTTACCGCGATGAATACGACGCCACATCCCTTCTGATCGAGCGTGGCAGTTTCCCCGTTGTCGTGAACCGGGCGATGAGGGTGGTCGGCCTTGAAAAGAGCGAAGAACCAAAGACCGGCGATGTCGGTCTCATCATTCATAACAGAAAATTATGCCTCGCCATTCATGCTGAAACATTCTGGTTCTCGCGGGATGAGAGCGGGCTGATCGGCGCACCACTTGATGCAATCTGGAAAGCTTGGAGAATTGAATGCCCGTAGCTCTTTCCGGTTTGATTGCAACAATAGTTGGAACTGGCGCAGTTGGTGCCGCTTTGCAAACTGGTCTCGCGGCACTGACTATGTTCGCATCAACCACATTAGGCGGCTTGGCGCTCTCTCTCGGTCTGTCCTATCTCGCTTCATCGCTGTTCCGCCCATCGCAGCCGAAGCCTGAAGATGTTCAACAGCAGGTGCGCCAGCCGACAGCGCCGCGCATTCGACATTACGGTCGCGTGAAAATGTCTGGCACTTGGGCATTTGCGGAAACCAAGAGCGGCAATTTTTATAAGGTGTTAGCGTTAGGGCAGGGGCCGTTTGATGCAATTGAAGAGTTTTGGATTGATGACGTAAAGCTTGATCTTCGTCCAGACGGTACGCCTGTTCCACCAAACAAATACCGTGAAGGGACGACAGGTAAGGCACTATTACGGGTTGAAGGGCGCTTAGGCTTTAGCACTGAAACTGCGTATCCTGAATTGGTTTCTCAGTTCCCGGAATGGACGGCTCAGCATCGTGGCGACAACGTAGCTTCAATGTTAGCCGTTCAATATGCTGTGGGACAAGAATACTACCTGAACCTATTCCCAAACGGCATAAATACAAATTACCGCGTTGTTGCACGAACATCGCGGGTGAAAAACCCTGAAACTGGGGTAACCGAATGGAATGATCGAGCTGCTGCGGTCATCAGGGACTACATGATGCACCGTGATGGTATGCGTTTGCCCGAAAGCCTTTTAAGCACACCATTAGCTCAAGCTGGATGGGTAACGGCCTACTATCGTTCGAGTGAGCCAATAGCTATAGCCGCAGGCGGGACAGAGCCTCGTTATCGTCTGTGGGGTTCATATCAGCTCAATGAGCGTCCAGCGGACGTTTTGGGGCGGATGCTTGCATGCTGTGACGGTAGATTGGTTCCAACACCAGACGGCGGCTTAACGCTTGATATTGGCGCATGGTCTGAGCCTTCAGTAGTCTTGAATGCTGATGCTATTACTGGCTTTTCCGAGGTTGGCCGTGGTCGTGATGTGATGACATCAGCCAACACGATCCGCGCAACATTCCTTGATCCAAGTCAAGATTACCAGTCCACTGATGCCGATCCATGGGCTGATGAGGGTGACGTTTCCGAGCGCGGCGAGGAAGCCAAAGACGTTCAGTTCAATATGGCCCCGTCGCACAGTCAAGCACGGCGTTTGATGAAACTAGAATGGTTTCGAGCAAATCCGAATTGGGTTGGCACATTCAACACAAACCTGATGGGCCTTGCTGCATTTGGGGAACGATTTGTCCGCATACAGTACCCATTTTTTGGCATCAACAGCGTGTTTGAAGTCCTTGATTTCAAGTTTATTCTTGGTGAGGGCGGTATTCTCCAAGGCGCGACCATACAAGTACAGTCTATGCCACAGACAGCTTATCAGTGGGATACCTCGCAGGAAGGAACCGCGCCTGTATCGGACAGTAGTAATGTTGGAGACGATCTCCCCGTCCCAGCCGCACCAGCTGTCATCATTCAATCTGGACCCGTTGCAGAACTTAGCTTCCCGCCATCCAGCAATCTTATCTTAAGCTATATGGTTCGGTGGAAAAAGACGTCAGACGCTGATTGGACCGTAGTGGGGCCGCTCGACAATAACGCCGAGAGTTACACCACGCCAACTCTTTCAGCAGCAACCGAATATCAATTCCAGTTAGCGATGCGTACCGAAAAGGGACGTGTAGGCGCTTATTCGCCAAGCACAGTCCGAACAACGCCCTGATCAATCAAACAATCTAGATAATTTCCCCTGCTCTGGCGGGGTTATTTGCCATGGAGCAAACGCATGACCGTTCGTACAATTGATGACATTTTCCGCGATTTCACTATTGATGGCGTCCCGTCTTCCGGCCCTTTCAACCCATACAAACCAGACATCCGCGACACGCTCAAGGCTTTGCTAGAGGGTGTAAGCACCTTTCCTGATAACCGTGTTATTCGCTTGAACAATGCTAATTCGGGTACGCCTAATAACATTGTTGTAACGGCATCCGTTGCTATCCCAGCAGCAGCATATCAAGTTCTTTACATCCTGAATGTGACGCAAGAGAACACTGGAGCCGTTACGGTTTCAGGCGCGATCAATAAAACGCTCGTTACCAACACGAGCAGGCCAATCGAACCCGGTTATTTGCAGCCCGGAATGGCGCTGCTTTGCATAGACACAGGCACAGATTTACGTCTTCTGTCGTATGGTGATGCAGAGGCAATACTTGCTGCCGCCGAGGACGCTGCGGAAAGAGCAGAAGCAGCTGCTGCGGGTCTTAATCTTCCCGTCATTCAGCCTGGAGATGCTGGAAAGTCTCTTATCGTCAATGATGATGAAAATGGGTATGAGCTGGGTGCCGCAACTGCCGGTTATTATGACAGCAAACTAGCCGTTGAAGGCTCAAATATTCCAGACGGAACGAACTTCATTCATACTGCTGGGTACTACTCAGCTGGTGATGGCGGTCCCGCCTTGTATGTAAGGGCGGCTTCTGAGCCAGCGCACGAGGGTAAAGTTCAATCAGTAGATGGCGCTTGGTGGGCATTGGCTACTGAATATGTCACGCCGAACATGTTTGGCGCACGATGTAATGGGGTGGATGATGATGCACCTGCCATAAATGCAGCGTGGGCATATGCTACAGCCCTAGGACTTGTAGGCGCGCCTCTCCAGCTTGTGTCCAAAAAGGTGTACTACGCTGGGACTTCCATTCAATTAGGCCCGATAAGCGAAAAGCAGCGTATTCTTGAAGGTAACGGTGCAGAAATTAAGTGCCTATCCAATTTCGTCGGCTATCTGTTCGACAGTGATAATTCAGATGGAGTATGGGCCTGGCGTGTTGAATTGCGTAATTTTACTGCCGATGGCATCTACGCAAGCAGTTCGCCTAACTTCATGCGCCTTCGTCACGTAAACGGCCTGTGTCTTGATCACGTCTACATTCAGTCCTTTAATCTCGGAATAGCTGTTAATTCAAGCTATGCGGTAGCACTTCGCAATGTAACATTCAGATACATGAAGCAGCATGTTCTATGGATTTCGTCGTCAAGTATGCAATTGAAACTTATCGATGTGAGGGCTTATTCGACACAGGATGGGGCTGATACTCCAGCCAATCCCGCCATAATTCTTACGGCTAGCAATGCGAATATCATAATGATCGGCTGCGACTTTGAGGGTGGTAAAGGACCTTTCCTCTACAGCAATCAAACGATAAGGCAGCTTTCAATAACAGACAGCTATATAGAAGGATTTGTTGGCAATCCTCTGGATTTTCAAGCGGATGTTACAGCGTTTACATTTGAGGGTAATTGGCTCGGGTATAATACCGGCACTCAAAATTGGACCAATATCAAGTCAGGTCGCATTTCGGGTAATGTTTTTGCGCAGCAGCAGTTTTCAATCGGTGGCGGGAATAGAGATGTATTCGAAGGCAATAACGCTTTCATAGATGGTTCAAATATATTTTCGTTCCGAGTATGGGGGGCCAGCTTGGCAAGCGGGGCAACACCTCTTGACCTGCCCGGTTATAAGCGGACGCCTGAAGGTGTAACCTATTTATCAGGAAGAATATCAAGAACTGCAAGCGGCAACTTGTTTACCTTGCCTGATGGGTACCGTCCAAAGGTAGACACATCGATCCCCACATATGTCGAGGGTGGATTTGCGCAAGCCGTAATAGATGTGTCGTCAACAACAGGTGTGGTGTCCGTACGATATTCATCTGGCGGCGGAAATCTCCGCTTAGACGGCATGTCTTTCTTAAGCTGATGGTCTAGACCTTCGTTCCACCCGGTGTGGGCGGGGGGCACCGTCACATACAACTCACCAGCAATAATATTGTTACAACACGCGCAGTTAGCAACTAAATCAGACTAATGACTCTTGCATGCAACATGGTTATTTCATCTTTAATTAACGATAGTTCAGTCTGTACCTCTATTGGAAACTGAGCCGTTCTTAGGTATTCTGGGTGGCTTGAGCCCGTTTGTCTCAGATGTTGAATTTTTTTGGCTAATTCATCATATGCAATTTGTATCGCTTCTATCGTGAAGGGACGGGTGGTATATTCCATAATTGATCCTTGAGGGCGTACGCAATAAACGTATCCTAACGCCACAGATCGAATCAAACAAGTGTCTGTTATCCAACGCAAAGCTCCGTGCCGTCAGACTGGGGTGTGTTTTTATTAAAGGTCAGATATGCCCGCAGAAAAGTTTATAATGCCGTTGCCTGGACAGTTTGATAAGCGTCATTATGACAATTATAATCAATCGCATCCCTATGTGTGTACTCCTCAGTGGAATTTTGGGGTAAACGCGGAAGCTCGGATCATCAATGACATTTTCAATGATGGACTGACATCCGACATTATATGGCAGCCGGATACATACCATTCAGCTAAAGCATATGCGGATGCCATAGACGCAAAGCGCGTCATCGATATCGGGTGTGGCAGCGCCCTTAAACTCAAAAGTCTGTTTTCCGACACCGATTCTGAAGTGTTTGCGGTGGATTTCAAAGGATCACTGGCTGCGGCCATTCAAAATTACGCGGAAGCATCTCATGTCGAGTGCGATCTTACGTCATGGAGTGAAGTTCTTAATGTTGCGAAGAAATTTCGTGATGATGTTCCAACAGTCATAATTTGTGCGGACGTTATTGAGCATATACCAGACCCTAGACCGCTTCTGGCCTTTATAAGACTATTACTGTCCGGGAACCTTAAGAGCAGGTGCTATTTGTCGACGCCCGACAGATCCCGCTTGGGGTATCAATCGTTGTCAGCTAAGCCGGCCAATCCGGCACATGTCAGAGAATGGACTGTCGGAGAACTTCGCAATCTCTTGATGGCGTCCGGTTTTCACGTTGAAAATATCGGAAATATTAGCGCGAATGAACATGACGGGGTGGCCAGAACTATACTTGCGGACATTTCATTTGACGCGAAATTCTATGCTGGGACACTAGCGCGCTATGGGATTAATTCCGTCGATGTAACGTCTGTGATGATCACAACGGAGTATCCTGGTCTGGTAGCTAGCGGAGGGATAGGCACCTTTGTGGCGGATTGGCATCGTTCAACCAAGGGTTCTGCTGTTCTAGCGTCTTTTGACTTCGAGAAGGAAAAAACTCAGAACGGCGACGTCGTTTTGAGCCCGTCTGATGTCATCGACATATCAGAGATTGGAGAAATAGATACTGCTGATGTGTTGCTGCAGGCCGCCACCCAATTTCTGTTTCTGTGCCCAGATCTGAGAGAGATACACTTTCAAGAATACTTGGGTATAGGGATGCGTATCGCGCAAGCCAAACGCGCGGGAATACTTCCTGATACACTTACAATCGTCGCGCATTGTCACGGCAATCAACATTATCTCGAAAATGCCAATCAAACATGGATGGGGGCTGATTCTCAGATATATGCGGTAAGGGAAAAAATTAGCATTGAACTTGCTGATTTTGTCGTATTCCCTTCGGAGTTTTTGAGGACATTTTACGTTCAGTCTGGCATCCAGATTGACGATAGCAAAATTATAATCTGCCCCTATCGATATACGAATATCAATGTTGATAGTTCTCCGTTCGACAATGTGAAGCGCATTGTATTCGTCGGAAAGTTTACCCCGATGAAGGGGTTCGATTTATTTTGTGCATCTTTGGATGATAGTTTCTGCAAGGAACTAAAGGCAAAGGGCATTGAAGAAATAACTCTAATTGGACGCGGCCCCGATACGGGATATGAGAACGAGGGGGACCTCAAGCGCCATTTCGTGCTGAGGGTTCATACTGACTTTGATCATGCGCAATTGGTTTCCTACATTCAGGAGCACCGATCCGACAGTTTGTTTGTTCAACCTTATCGCGGTGATAATTTCCCACTCGCTGTTTATGATGTCGTTGGTAATGGCGGTGTGCTTCTGGCCGGGAACGCAGGAGGCATCCCGGAGATGTTCCAAGATAAAGACTGGCGCGAGTGTCTGGCAGACCTCTCACCGGATTCGCTTCGCTACAAACTTCGAGAAATTTTGGATTGGGACAACAAAAAGAAAGCGCGAATCCGCGATGCACTCATAGAAGATTTGAGGCGCGGGAACCTCATCTCCGAAAATAAACGATATACACAGATTGCCGGTAAACCTGTTGACCTCCTTAGTTCAACGGTGATGATCCCATTCTATAACACCGAGATTTCTGAATTCATCGAATTGCTGAAGGCTCTCAATCAACAGTCACTTCGCCCGAGCGAGGTGATCATCGTCAATGATGCGTCTAATTATAAGAGCCAAACCGATATGGCAGAAGCCGTCGAGAGGCATCTCGATATTCCGTTCAGGATTATTGATCACGCGTATAATTGCGGCTTGGCAGGGGCGAGAAATACCGCATTGTCCGCTTGCACAACCGATTTGATATTGAATGCTGATTCCGACGATATTCCCCTCAACGATTGGGTGAAGACAATCGTTACAGCAATGAGCAGTAACCCTCATGCTGCAGCAGCTGTACCCTATCTGGCTGCCTTTGACGCTGGGACGGATTTCAACAAATCGCTGTTTAAAGGACAATATATCTATCGGCCAATGGGCGACGGTTTCGTGACATCGCAAACCCAAAATGATCTTGGCCACGCAAATTCTGGTTATAGGGTCAGTCATGCACGAGGGATGGGCGGCTGGAACGCTGGTTCGAAGGCAAAGTATGAGGATTGGGCGTTCTTTCTCAATATTTTGGCAAACGGTCTACGAATAGCAATTATTCCGACCGTCACCTGCCTATATCGCGTCCGCAAAAATTCCATGGCGCGAACATATTCAGAATGGCCTGGACAGGTACGTCTTTATCAGACTACCAACGGATTATCTCGTTTCGAAACACTCCAACTTCAGAGATATTGTCGATCTGAATCCAGTTTCGGTGGCGTCCGGTCAAGCGTAGGTATCGAACGCGTAATGGAATTGCAGAAAAAAATCGAAGCCTTCGAGCGCCGAAAAGTAATTCGTATTGTGAATGCGATGTCTGCGCGAGTACAGAGATTACCCATTCTACATAAGCTTCTACGCAGATTAAGACGTCTGATAGGCTCGCTGCGGTTTTGATGTTGGCTCTAGCTGCGCCGTTAATCTTGACGGCGCAGCTTCAAGTGTCAACGACAGACACACGTCGCTCTTAGTGACTCACTGTGCTGTTAACCCCGTAGTTGATACATTTTAAAGCATTGATGATAGCTTCTCGGACTCGCGAGTACGCAAATCGCTAACACTGGTATTCAGTTGTCCATCAATTCTCACTGCCGCCTCGCCATAAAGCAGCGGCAGTCATCTAATAGGTCCATCCAATGTTTGGAGAAAGAACCAGAACAAGATTTCTGTCTATGATTGTGGTTACAGGAATTTCTTGGCGCGCATGTAAATCAGTTTCAATTTTTTTGCAGAGATCTTGATCGCATGCGCGAGTATATAATCCGAATTGTTTGTACAAGTAGTTCCTAAGGTGCCTATTACTGTGTAGGAACTTTGTGATGTGGTTCTCTGTGTAGTCACCAAAAACGATAATATTATCGTATGAACCATTATTCGCAGCCGCTGCTTGCACCAAAGTTTCGCCAAGCGAATTAGCATAAGGAAAAGTACGGTATATATCCTCCAGGCGAGCTGAACGAGAATTAACGGCTAGTAACAAAACAGAGAACGCCAAAGCATACGATAGAAAAATGAACCGTTTTGAACGGATGATGAAAAGCACAGGTGTGATTAGTGAGACCCATAACCAAAGCGAGGTTCTAGAAGGTAAGTCCAATCCTTGCAGGATAGAGGCGGACGCCTCCATAGCTATTACCAACGCTGATAATAACAATACGTATAGGCATTTCCGTACATTTATTTTAGAAAACAAGCATATTGCATATGCTATGATGGAAATTAATATTACTGGCCAGTATTTTAGTGAGTCATTCCAGAATTTTACATATCGAGTGATATTTTGGTGCAGATTGCCATCTGGGTAAAGAGGGGTGGGATGACGCCAGCCAGCGACGTTGATACCAAAATTATCATGAAAGTACCAGTTCAGAGTGAATATAATGAATATTCCGAGCGTATAAGAAGATACATATACTATAACTGTATATAAAAATTCTTTTTTATTATTTATTAGATTTGCACCAAATGCGATTAAAATCATTGGTGCATAGGCTGGATATGTAAGGAGGGAAGCTATAACAGCCCCGCCGAGAACAATGTAACGGGCGCTGTTATGATGTAAAAAATAAAGTACAGCGGCGCAGGCTGCCGTTATCAATATGCTGCTGCTTTGCGTTACAGGCCAGAGCGAAAGTTCCCCGGCAGGAGGCGAGAAAAAAAACATCAAAGCGGCTATTAAGGAAAGACGTCCCATATATAGTCGAGATATGGATGCACACATCCAGATCGTAAGTGCAACAAACAAATAGTAAGCTGAATTTATGTTCAGATGAACGGTTAGCAACGACCACGGGTAGTTCAGCCATCTCCCCTCAGTAGATGCCTTACTCCAAGGGCTTTCGAAGCCTTGGTCGAAATTCGACGGAATTAGCCAATCGAAGTCATCGTGAGAGATAAAAGGTTCCGAGAACTGGCCAAAAACGGCGAAGAACCCGCATACAATTAGGGCAAAGATCAGTAAGCGCGCGGCTGTTTCGGATTGAATGGTTTTAATCTCGGTGATCTGCGTATGCATCAGAGGAGTTTGCCTGTATAATTATCAAATAAGTTCAGCGTCTGAAAATGAAAATCAGCCCAGCGACGACGACGACAGATATCACTAATGCTGATCCTATCGAAAAGATCACCCACGGATGGAATGCGTCAGAAAAATCGAGCATCGTATCCAGCAAAAAGTGCTTCCTACTTACACACGTTCAGGAAGAACTTGCGCGATTTTAAAAATCCAATCAGCCCGAACGAAATAACAGCGATGCCAAATATTGATATAGCAACATTGAACAAAAACATATCCCTACCCCATTGTTGACGCGAGCTAATTAACCCGAACCGCTAAGGTATTTCAAGTCGCCGCCCACTGAGGCCGATTTTAATGCCGAAAGGCTAAAAGAAAACCCCGGAAGACGGTAGGTCAGGCCGGGGTAATGCGCACCGGATGACGAGCGGGGGGGGCGGTGCGCAATAAAAAGTTAGCGGATCATCAGAATATGTGAAGCCGCTTTGTCATAACAATATCTTAAAAGAGGAAACACAATGGACAGAACCGTACCAGCTGGCGCGGCGCTTCTGCTTGATTTCGTGCGTCTCATCGAGACCGGCAAAACCGACCGCTCCTCTTACGATGTGATCTACGGTCACAACGAAGGAAAAATATCGAAGAAAGTCACTTCGATGTCGATTGATGAGCTTATCGGAATCCAGCCGACCTTTACAAAACGATTCAAGTCATCGGCTGCTGGTGGGTATCAGTTCATGCGCAATACTCTGCGCGACCTGAAGGCGGAATTGCGATTGCGCGGCGGGCAGATCATGGATCCCGACCTGCAGGATCGTCTCGGTTATCATCTGGCTATTCGTCGCGGCTACAATGATTTCATCTCAGGCAATATCAGTCGTACTGAGTTCGGGCGGAGGCTCGCGCAGGAATGGGCTTCATTTCCTGTCCTTGCTCCGACGAAGGGCGCGCATCGTGCATTGGAGCGTGGTGAAACCTTCTATTCTGGCGACAAGCTCAATAAGGCACTTGTTACGCCTCAGCGCATGGAAGCAATTCTTGATCAGGTAAAGTCTGCTGCCAATTCGACGTCAGCAAGTGATGCCGTTGTCGTTGTAGAAAAAGTGCCAATCGTTGCGGATCCGGGTGAGCTTGGCTCGCCGCCCACAAAATCTAAAACGGTTATCGGCAATGCATTGACCGCCATAGGCATGGCAGTAACGGGTATTGGCGCTTTCCTTGGCGGTCTGGATTGGCGTGTACAGCTGTTCATCTGCGCTTTGGTTGGTGGCTTTGCTGTTTATGCAATCAAGCGCCGCTTCGATCTCTTTAAGGCTGTCAAAGATCTTTCCAATGAGTTTGCCTGATGGTGACAATCTGGAAGGTCATTCCTGCCTGGCTAAAATACCTTATCGCCGGAATCGCCGCAGCCTGCATCGTTGCGGGTGGCGGCTACCTGTTCGGTAAGCGTGAAGGTCGGCACGAAATCAAAATCGAGCAACTGCAATCTGACATCAATGCTGAACGTGAAAGGACGAAGGACGATGCGAAGCTCCGTTCTCTGTCGAACTATGATTTTTGTGTCTTGTCTCTTCGGCGTCGCGGCATGCAACCCACAGACTGTGAGCCACTGCGCGGGGTGGCGGCAGAATAATCTCAGTGCGGCCGGATTGGTTGCTCTTACCACGGTGGATCGGGCAGGGGCCGAACGCGTCGAGGGCAATGATGAAAACGGAAAACAGCGGGGGTGCTGGAAGTGAGCTCAACCATGCCTGAGACAGATGCTGATCTTCGTGCCCGTGTAGTAGGGCTTGAACAAGCAACCCAAACAAATAATCAGCGACTGGCCACGCTTGAAACTTGGCAGCGCCAGCGTGAGATTGACAGCGCTCGAAATGATGAAAAATGGGTCGCAATGGAAGCTCGTATTGATACGCGCTTTTCCGGGCTGGAAGGATCCGTGCAAAGCATTATGTCTTCGCTGTCTCGTATTAATTGGATGATTATTGGCGGGTTGGTTGCGGCTTTTGTCGCATTTGTGGTTGGCGGCGGCTTGAAGTCACTCTGACCTACAAATTTCCAATCTGCGATTAATCGCAAACTCTCAAATCGACCCCGCTTCGGCGGGGTTTTTTGTTATCCGCAGTTGGGCAAATATATTAAAAAGCATAATCAAATCATGTGGGCCATTTCTGTCCCACTTTTCTGCAAGCGTTTGAATTGGCTCGCTTTCCGTAGAACCTCCGGGACTCCGAACCTTTCGCATTATTCGTCGGGATCTGTTCCGGTGTAGCCAAGATACATCCCAGCCGAAACAGCCTTGATTGCCTTCGCTGTTTCTTCTGCTGACCAGCCAGATGCAACCGCGTCATCGATGAGATCGCGTATGCCTGGTACGCCGGTGTCAGCTATAGCTGCGGCAGCATCTGCCTCAGATGTACCTGATAGTGCTGCTTGCTCGATCAAGTCCGCGATGCCCTGCGAGACTGCTTCCTGACAATCCAGATCCCGATCTGGATAGTTGCCGGACTGTTTCGGTTTCAACATGATGCTCTCCCTTTTAAGGAGAGCAGTTAGCGCGCTCTTAACCTTCGTCCAGCCATGGCGTCTACGCCCTCTTGTCGATGCTCAAGGCAAAACCAAAGTTGCCCGTATTTCGTTTTAAAGCCATACGTTCCCCATGCCTTGCAGTCCTTAGCATCGCACCAATGCTCCCACTTGCCCACGGGCTTGGAAAAGCGGCCATTATCTGTTCCGTATCCGCTCATGCTAAACCACCGACAAAGCCGCTCATTTCTTTAAGACGCACCATGGATAGGCGCATATTGCCTTTACAGCCGCGTCCTTTGCAGCGTGCCATGCTCTCAATCTGATCGAGATAGAGTTGCGAGCGATCAACTGTCTCGCAGAGCAATAATTTATCGGTGTAGGCCAGCCGGTTACATTTTCGGCAAATCAGTTCCAGCTTTTGATCTTCTGCCAGATCACCGACTTTGATGTGGGTTTTCCAGTTTCCCATCACCAGAAGTCCTCGGCTGATGGAATGCGGGTATAGCTGATCTTTCCGCCAACGTTTCCACCTGCTGGTGGTTTCCATTCCCCCATGCTGACGATTGTGCCTGAATATTTGCTGTTGAGCTTGTCGACAGCGCCGTTTGCGCGTTCCCACTTCTGACGAAGCTTGTCATCATTGTTGAGCAAATCGATCTGGCGCTCGTCAGATGGCGATAAATCATACAGTGTGACGCCAACACGGAAGATTGTTGTTCCGCGCGGAAACTCTAGGCGGACACGATTCCAAAGTGCGTTAAGGCCCGCCAGAATTGCTTGATCGTCATTAACGACGGATAGCCCTTGTTTGCCAAGCCATGAACCGTCATGGATCGATAGCCAGAGCCACAAACCTCCGGCATAAAAGTTTTCGCGGCGCAGGCGGCGTGCGGCTTTTGTCAACAAGAGACGGGAAATTTCGTATGCGCCATCAATCTTGCGGGATTCTGGCGGCAGCACGCGCCCGTGGCCAAACATGCCTCGTTGTTGCTCTGGCGCTTGGATGTCATATCCATGCAGAGCATACCAAAGCCGCTCACCGTTCACGTTGTTCCAGATCTTGCGCATATGCTTCGGTTGAAGGGCATATAGCTGCTCTGTGGTGTAGACGCGGTTTTTATAAAGCCGCTGCGCCAAGCTCGATCCGATGCCGGGAATATCTTCCATCTGGATTTTCAGGAGCGGCGCTGGCATCAATGCGGGATGCCAGATCGCAAGGCCGTTGCCATAGCTGCCATGACGCTTGCTTTCGTCTTTCCCAGCCTTGCACGCGATCTTGGCCAGCTGGCGGTTCGCGGCAAATCCTATTGAGCTGGTGATATATGGCCCGATGTTGTCAGCAATAGCCGCTTTAATGCGCTTGGACAGCAATTCAGGATCTCGCTTGCCGCTATCATCCAGCACGCACGTCAGTTCATCAATGCTCTTAGCCGTATCAATCGCGATGACGGTCTCTATCTCGCAGAGCAAGGCGTTGTGTGCGCGTCGGTAAAGATCTGGGTTCTGGGGCACGAGAATGAGATCCGGACAAACCCGCAGCGCGTCCTTAATTGGCATCACATTCTTCACGCCCATCGCTTTCGCCTCTTTTGAGCAGGCAATCACGGCAGTTCTATTGGTGCCTTCAAATGGAACAACACCGACTGGCCGACCTCGCAGACGCTTGTCGCACTGTTGCTCGACTGACGCAAAAAAGCCGTCAAAGTCGAGGTACAGCCGTTCTATAGTCTCAGGCAGGCGCATTTCAAACTCCAGAAAACAGGGCGCACGAAACCTGTCCTGAGTACATAGATACTAAGGAACATATTCCGCGCTGTAGGGGAATGTTCCTAAAATGTTCTCATTCGAAGAAAGAGTCAATCCAGCTTTTTCTGACGGTGAAAATGCGGTGGAAATCCAGTTGATAAGCTGTGGAGCATGCCCCGCCGTGACGAGATTTATGCTGGGGTGAAAAATTTTAACTATGCGCCATTTGGAACCCTATCGGGGCTGCTTAAAGTTGGAACCTTCATCGCAAATTCAGTAAATCTTACAGCCTTCTAAGCCGGTGCTTGACGATTCTTTGCAATTCCTGACCGTATATCGCGTGGGTTGGGCTTTAAAACGCATTAAAAGCGCCACTTAACGGGTGACTATTTGTGATACACAGATAACGATTTATACGGCTAACTAATTGAAAAGACTATGTCAGAATATGGTGCGGTTGCACGCCGACCGCACCACCATTCTTATCAGTATAAACCTTTGAGTATAAACATTACAGTTTTACTCATGTTTTGGGTTTCAAGCTTGTTTGCAGCGTTAAAGCCATGTAGCCATGCGCAAATACCGCAGGAAATGCAGAAAGCTGAACGCAGAAAGCTGAACAATGACCGCCTTCGTTAAAGCCGTAGCTCAAGCTGAAAGTGCAATGCGTGCGCTCTTTCCAGAGACACCTTTGCAGCTCAATGACTATCTTTCGCGAAAGTACGGCGCGGAAATTTGGCTCAAGCGCGAAGACCTCACCCCAGTCCGTTCCTATAAGATACGCGGAGCCTTCAACTTCATTTCACGTGCCGTAAAGACCGCTGATGAACATGCTGTGTTCGTATGCGCCTCAGCTGGCAATCACGCACAAGGTTTTGCCTTTGCCTGCCGCCATTTTGGCCGCAAGGGCGTGGTCTTCATGCCTGTCACGACACCGCAGCAGAAAATCGATAAAACGCGCGCCTTCGGTGCAGAGTTTATTGAGATCAAACTCATCGGTGACATTTTTGATGTTTGTTACGCGGCATCTAAAGAGTTTGCTGAAGCCCAGAAAGGTGTGATGGTTCCACCTTTCGACCATTCGGGAATCATCGAAGGGCAGGCGACTGTTGCCCTCGAAATCGAGCGGCAGTTGCCCGATGGTAAGAAACCTGATTTTGTTTTCCTGCCTGTTGGCGGCGGCGGCCTATCGGCGGGCGTAACCCAGTATTTTACAGCCCTTGGCTGGAAGACTGCTTATCGCTTTGTTGAACCACAGGGGGCTGCAAGTCTGAAAGGCAGTCTTGAAGCAGGTAAAAGGATCAAGCTTTCTCAGGTCGATAACTTTGTCGATGGCGCAGCCGTTGCAGAGCTTGGGAAGGAAAACTTTAAGATTCTCAAAGACTTCGATAAAAACGTTGTCATCACAGTTCCGGAAAATCGTCTGTGCTCAACGATTATCGAGATGCTCAACATCGAGGGTGTTGTTCTGGAGCCTGCCGGTGCGCTTGGCATTGATGCATTGAAGGATTTCAAGAAAAGCGAGATCAAAGGCAAACGTATTGTCATCGTCGTATCGGGTGGTAACTTTGATTTTGAACGCCTGCCAGACGTTAAGGAACGGGCACTTCGCTATGAAGGCTTGAAGAAATACTTCATTTTCCGTTTCCCTCAGCGTCCTGGCGCTTTGCGGTCTTTCCTTGATCTTCTTGGACCTGAAGATGACGTTGCACGGTTTGAGTATCTGAAAAAGTCGGCACGCAATTTTGGTTCCGTGCTGATCGGCATTGAAACCAAGGATGCGGGCAACTTCAAGATTCTGGAAAAGAAGTTTGTGGAAGCAGGCTGGGCCTATCAGGATATCACTGACAATCAGGTGCTTGCTGATTTCATCATCTGATACGCCACTGCGACATAATTCATTTGCTTTTTTGGGAAAAACACCCCATATGGCGGCCTAGGCGCATGGGCTGATCTATTTCAGCCTTCCCGGAATCGGACTCGTTGCGTCTCGCCTCTTGCAATCAGAATGGTCTGAGAGCAGGGGAGACCCGGCTGGTTTCGGGCACGGCAGCGCAAGTCGACCGGTTTTTTTCCGGCGTCCCGTCGTATCATCCCAAGATTACCCTTCGGCAAGTTGCGCTTGTCCGAAATTTTAAAGCGGACTGCTGTTAAGCGGTGCCGCCGAAAGAGATTGAATTGACTATCGAAACTATTGGCGAAAACACTGGCGGCTTTGCCGCTTTGGGTGTCACTGGCGTATTGCTCAAGGGCGTTGAAGCTGCTGGCATGACCGAACCAAAGCCTATTCAGACACAGGCTATTCCGCATCAGCTGGAAGGCCGTGATATTCTGGGTATTGCACAGACTGGCTCTGGCAAAACCGCAGCATTCAGCCTGCCTATCCTTCAGAAGATCATTGCACTTGGCGACAAGCGCAAAGGCAAAACAGCACGCGCACTGATCCTTGCGCCAACCCGTGAATTGGCTGTGCAGATCGAAGAAACGATCCGCGTCGTGGCCAAGCAAGCACATATTTCGACAGCGCTTGTTCTCGGCGGCGTGTCGCGTTTGAGCCAGATCAAGCGGATGCAGGGCGGCGTTGACGTTCTCATCGCAACGCCAGGTCGTTTGACTGATCTCGTGCGCGAAAACTGCATTGACCTCTCGGAAACCCGCTGGCTGGTTCTCGATGAAGCCGACCGTATGCTCGACATGGGCTTCATCAATGATGTGAAGCGCATTGCCAAGGGCACACACAAGAACCGTCAGACCGCACTTTTCTCGGCAACAATGCCAAAGGAAATCGCAACGCTCGCACAGAGCCTGCTGCGCGATCCTATCAGGGTAGAAGTTGCCCCACAGGGCACAACGGCTGCTGAAATTACGCAGGTTGTGCATCCGGTACCAACCAAAGACAAGCGTCGTCTTCTCTCTGGCCTGTTGTCGGATCAGACTCTGAAGTCGGTCATCGTCTTCACACGTACGAAGCATGGCGCAGATGCGGTTGTTCGCCATCTGGAACGCGATGGTTTTAACGTAGCAGCCATCCATGGCAACAAATCGCAGAATGCCCGCCAGCGTGCGCTGAATGGCTTCCGCGACGGTACATTGCGCATTCTGGTTGCAACCGACATTGCAGCACGCGGTATCGACGTTCCGGGCATCAGCCATGTCGTCAATTACGACCTGCCAGACGAACCGGAAACCTATGTGCACCGTATTGGCCGTACTGGCCGTAATGGCGCGAGCGGTGCTTCGATCACCCTCTATGATCAGGCGACGGAAGATACAAAGCTGCGGGCAGTCGAACGCGTCACACGCACGAAGCTGACGATCAAGGAAGCTCCCGTTAAACTTGCACCAGCACCGGTTGCAAAGTTCGATGATGCAGACAAGCCTCGGTCAGACCGCAAGCCCGGTTCGCACGGTGTACCTCAGAAGCATCGCCGTCCAGCAAATAAGATGGCGAAGTCTGGCGAAAACCGCTCAAATTCGGCCCCGAAATCTGCGGGGGAAGAAGGCGCTGCACAACCAAAGCGTCCATTCCATCGCAACAAGCGTCGCCCCGGTAGCAATGGCGGCGGTCAGCGCGCAGCATAATAAGCTTTCCGCACTATGTTTCTTTAAAACCGCCCTTAACGGGGCGGTTTTTTCGTTATGGACCTCGTTAAGGGTTTGTAATTGCAAAACCAGATGGAAAATTATTTCAGACTTGCTTGAAGATAAGCATGCTTCCTCATAGTTTTCTCTCAACAAAGAGGAATGGAAGCCATGTTCAATTCGGTACTCGACGCTATCGGTCATACACCGCTGATCCGTTTGAAGAAGGCCTCAGAGCTCACAGGCTGCGAAATTTACGGCAAAGCTGAATTTCTTAATCCCGGTCAGTCAGTTAAGGACCGTGCAGCTCTTTACATCATCCGTGATGCTGAAAAGCGCGGACTGTTAAAACCCGGTGGCGTCATCGTTGAGGGAACAGCCGGTAATACTGGTATTGGCCTTACAATGGTTGCCAAAGCGCTGGGTTATCGAACCGTGATCGTCATCCCGGAAACACAAAGCCAGGAAAAGAAAGACGCGTTGCGCCTTTTAGGTGCGGAACTGATCGAAGTTCCAGCTGCTCCTTATCGCAATCCGAACAATTATGTGCGCCTCTCCGGGCGCCTTGCAGAGCAACTCGCAAAAACTGAACCAAATGGCGCAATATGGGCCAATCAGTTCGACAACATTGCCAATCGTCTGGCGCATGTTGAAACCACCGCACAGGAAATATGGCTCGACACAGAAGGTAAAGTCGACGGCTTTGTTTCTGCAGTCGGCTCAGGTGGTACGCTCGCAGGCACGGCTTTCGGGCTTAAAGAAAAGAATGCAAGTATCAAGATAGCGCTTGCTGATCCTTACGGCGCGGCACTTCATTCGTTTTACACAATCGGTGAGCTGAAATCTGAAGGTGATTCCATCACTGAAGGCATCGGGCAGGGGCGCATCACAGCCAATCTTGAAGGCTTCACACCAGACTTTTCCTATCGCCTTCCTGATGCGGAAGCTCTCGATATTTTGTTCGATCTCGTCGAGGATGAGGGGCTTTGCCTCGGTGGGTCCTCAGGCATCAATATTGCTGGTGCAATCCGACTTGCAAAAGATCTCGGGCCGGGCCACACCATCGTGACCGTGCTTTGCGACTATGGTAATCGTTACCAGTCCAAGCTGTTCAATCCGACTTTCCTGCGTGGCAAAGATTTGCCGGTACCGGGCTGGCTGGAAACGAAAACTGAGATAGATATACCGTACGAGGGATAATCATGGCATATGAGACTGAAGCTCTGTTCCGCGAAGATGCATATCTTAAAACTGCGGAGGGTTCAGTCATTGCCCTGACCGAAACGGGCGGGATTATTCTCGATCAAACCAATTTCTATGCGACTTCTGGTGGCCAGCCGGGAGATACCGGCTTTTTTGAACGCGCCGATGGCTCCCGTATAGAAATCGCTATGACCGTTACTGGCGAAAACAAGAGCGAAATCATCCATGTTCCCGCCGAAGAGCAGGTTATGCCAGATATTGGCGAGAAGCTGGTTTTGCACATTAACTGGGAGCGCCGCTTTAAGCTGATGCGCATGCATACGGCTTGTCATCTGCTCTCAGTTGCTTGCCCATTCCCTATAACCGGTGCAGCAGTTGGCGAAGAAGAAAGCCGTGTCGATTTTGATCTGCCCGATGCGAGCTATACGAAAGAGTTCGTCACCGAAAAACTGATGGAAATGGTCAAAGCCAATGATGCAGTCAGTTTGCGCTGGATCAGCGACGAAGAATTTCTGGCCAATCCCGATATCGTCAAATCAAAGAACGTGCGCCCACCAGTAGGCGCAGGACGTCTTCGTCTGGTTGTTATCGGGGAAAATGGCAGTGTCGACTCGCAACCTTGCGGTGGCACACACGTTTCTGAAACGCAGGAAGTCGGTGAAATCCACATCGGCAAGATTGAGAAGAAGGGCAAAGAAAACCGCCGCTTCCGTATTCGATTTGGTGCTTTGCCAGAAGCGTAATGCATTTCCCGCAAAAGTGCGAAGCGGTTCTGCGCCGGATAATGCGTAAAAACAAATAGATAGAGCGTTTCTAACGATTCAGTCCCAATTGAACCGCTCTAAGAAATTCAGGAGCAATCATGTCCGATAAAAGCGCATTTGTTATTTCCCGCGACGACCTGAAAGCCAGATTGGGTGAACCGGGCCTCGCGATTGTTGATGCCTCCTGGTATTTACCCGCAGCAGGTCGCACCGGGCGAGACGAATATGATGCAGCGCACATTCCGGGTGCTGTTTTCTTTGATCAGGATTTGATTGCCGACAAGGATTCCGGGCTGCCTCACACATTGCCATCGCCGGAGCTTTTTGCGCGACATGTCGGCTCCATGGGCATAACAGCCGATGAAACCGTGGTCGTCTATGACGGTCCGGGCATGTTTTCGGCACCGCGGGTGTGGTGGATGTTCCGAGTCATGGGTGTAGCGAATGTTCTCGTTCTCGATGGTGGTTTTGACGGCTGGAAAGCCGCAAACTTCCCCATAACCGACGATGTGACAAAGATTGCCCCAACGCTCTTTACACCGTCATTCAATGCGGAAAAGGTCGTCACTTTTGCTGAAATGAGCAATATCGTTGACGACCGCAGTTCTCAGATTGCCGATGCCCGTGCTGCTGGACGCTTCACAGGCCGCGACGCAGAGCCTCGTGAAGGTATGCGCTCGGGACATATGCCTGGCGCGCGTAATGTGCCGGTAGGCACTCTGTCGGAAAATGGTGCGCTGAAAAGCCTCGATAGCCTGCGCGAAATTTTCACTAATGCTGGTGTAGATCTTCAAAAGCCTGTCGTCACAAGCTGCGGATCGGGTGTGACGGCAGCAGTCATCACGCTTGCGCTGACTTCCCTTGGTCATGAAGACAATCGGCTCTATGATGGTTCATGGAGCGAGTGGGGCAGCAGGAAAGATACGCCTGTTGTGACTGGCGAAGCAGAATAAGAATGTCAGAAAAACTAACTGCCAGAGTGACTCATCTGGAAATGACAGCGCGTCCGGCTCTGTCGGTTCCAGTTCCCTCAGGCTTGCGTCTGGCAATCATGCGTTCGACCGAAATGCCAGTGCACTTCTATCGTTACCTCTATGAGAGGGTGGGGCGTCAACATCACTGGATGATGCGGCGCGTGCAAAGTGATGCAGAAGTGGCTGAAGCCATTCATGCGGAAACCACTGAGATCCATGTTCTCTATGCAGATGGCAATCCAGCAGGCCTCTTAGAGCTTAACCTTGCTGCTTTGCCCGAAACAGCCGAAGTTCTCTATTTTGGGCTGGTTCCTGATTATCAGGGACGCGGATTGGGAAAGTTCTTCCTCAGCGAAGCCATTTCGACAGCCTGGTCACATAGTCCGCAGAAAGTGGCCATTCATACCAACACGCTCGATAGCCCTCGCGCGCTGCAGCTTTATCAAAAAATGGGTTTTATGCCTGTCGGCTGGTCTGAGGAAGAAGTCACACCCTGGCAATAAACAGGGCATGTGGCATCATCCTCTTGCCACTTCGCGGCCATTGGTGATTGAGACCACGGAAGCGCTGGTGATGCGCCCACTTTCTTCATCGAAAACGACACAGTTTCGGCCACGCTGTTTTGCCATATAAAGGCAACGGTCGGCACGGCTCAGAACCTGTGAATTGGTTTCATTCTTCGGAGCAGAAGCAACGCCGATGCTGATCGTCAGCGGATAAATTTGATACTCCGTGGCATGGAATGGAGTGTTTTCTACTTCTGCGCGTATCCTTTGTGCAACCCGCATTCCTGTTTCACCGGTAGCGCCAGGAAGAAAAACGCAGAACTCCTCACCGCCAATGCGTCCGACGAGATCGCCTTTGCGCGTCACGTTCTGGAGTGCAAAAGCTATCAACTTGAGTGCACGATCGCCGACACTGTGCCCAAACGTATCATTGATCGCTTTGAAGTGATCAGCATCGACGACAAGAAGGGTTCCGCTTTCAATGCGCGAGCGGCTGATTTTCATAGCATCAAACAGAGCTTCACGGTTGAGTAGCCCGGTCATATGGTCAACTCGTGAACGGGCCTGTAACTCAGTGTGAGCTTTCTCGAGCTGCGTATATGCATCGCTGAGCTTGCTGTGCTGCAAGAAAATATAGAGAAGCGAAGGGAAGGCCGTCACTATCGGAATTCCGGCACTGAGACCAATGGCTATAATCCCCGGCATGCCGCCAGAAAAGAATCCGACGGCCAGGCTGGTCCCTATGGAAAACAGAACTACAGACAACGTTATCAACGCTGCCTTCCATAAAGCCGTCTTCATACCGAACTCCCCAACCCCGACGAAGATATTTTAAGTGCCTGTCTCTGAACCCTCTATGAACAGACCTGATCTTTGTGGGCCTTATAAGAGGAATGCTTTGGCGAAGAAAGATACGACTCCGCACGGATGCAATTTTTTATATATGCGTGCCATTATTGACACAATCTAAAGTAGAGCGCTGCGATTATCTTACCCATAGATTAGCTGAACGACAACTATCTTTAAAAGAAATAACACCGATTGAAATTTTTAACATGTTACTAATTTACAATGTTAGAACGTAACAACGCATAAACAATTAAAGGACGCCTTTTGAGCGTCCTTCAATGTTCAAAACCCATATCGTCAGGCGATTAGAAGACTGCCAGATATTTCAGAAGCGATATGATACCGATGATGATAACAATCACTTGAGCAATCTGTTTCACTTTCGCATCCAGTGGCAGCATATTGATGAGATAGAGAACGAGAAAGATAACCAGAATTGTTATCAGCAGACTGATGAGGATGGACATAGGCAGTCGGACCTTTCCCGGAACGGCTTTTATATAATCATTCGGCGGCTGTTCCTTCGCGGCACCGAATTGAACTTGTTAAGTCATGGGAAGCGTGGATGAATTCTCATTCCTGCAACACCCGTGATCTCAATCATCTTCTTTTCAAAAATGATGTGCCAGTTAACGTTCCAATGAGAATAAGGTTCCAATAATTTGCAAAGCAAAGCGGTGGCTCTCGCCACCGTTCACTGTATTTCAGATGAGCAATTATCTGCTATTTCAACATCGATCCTGTTTGTTGACGTCGGCTATGCCAGCTGAATGCTTCTTCCAGAAGGTGAGGGGTGTGACCGCCACGGTTGCAGGCACGATCAAAATAGTCATTGAGCTGTTCACGGTAATCGGGATGGGCGCAATTATTAATAATCAGCTTTGCCCGTTCACGAGGCGCCAGGCCACGCAGATCGGCAAGCCCCTGTTCTGTCACCAGAATATCGACATCGTGTTCAGTATGATCGACATGCGTCACCATTGGAACAATCGATGATATCGCGCCGTTTTTGGCTTCCGATTTGCTGACAAAGATCGAAATAAAAGCATTGCGCGCAAAATCACCAGAGCCGCCGATGCCATTCATCATGTGCGTTCCATCCACATGAGTTGAATTCACATTGCCGTAAATATCGAACTCAAGAGCGGTATTGATGCCGATGATACCAAGGCGGCGAATGACCTCAGGATGATTGCTGATCTCTTGTGGACGCAAGATCAGCTTGTCACGATAGCGGTCAATATTGTTGAAGACCCGTTCGCCACAGGCCGGGCTCAATGTGATCGACGAACCGGATGCGTAATCGAGTTTATCTGCATCAAACAGATCGAAAGTGCTGTCCTGCAAGACTTCACTATACATCCGCAGATTATGGAACGGGCTATCTGCAAAGCCGTTTAAAACCGCGTTCGCAATTGTGCCAATCCCGGCCTGCAACGGATTAAGTGTCAGATCGAGCCTGCCAGCCTCGACTTCATTCAATAGGAACTTGATCAGGTGCGAAGCAATCGCGATTGTCTCACCATCGGCAGGCTCTACAGTTGAAGCGCTGTCATTCTCCTGCGTGATAACGATGCCGGCAATTTTCTCCGGCGGAATAGGTATATATGGAAGGCCAACACGGCTGTCGCAGGCAGTGACTGGAATTGGATCGCGGGAAGGGCGCTTGGTCGGAATATAGATGTCATGCAATCCCTCAAGAGCCAACGGTTGGTTCAGATTGACTTCAACAATCACTTTTTCTGCAAGAATCGCGAAGCTGGCCGAATTACCAATCGACGTCGTCGGGATAATCCCACCGTTTTCGGTGATAGCCAGCGCTTCGACTACAGCGTAGTCGATGGGTCCAATCTGATTTGAACGCAGCTGTTCAACAGTTTCAGACAGGTGCTGATCAATGAACATGACTTCGCCGCGATTAATGGCTGCGCGCAATGTACGATCCACCTGAAAAGGCATACGGCGAGCAAGAACATGTGCTTCAGTCAGCAGCTTGTCGACATCATGCCCCAGCGAGGCACCTGTGATAAGGGTAATCTGAAAGGGATCATTCGCGGCGCGTGCAGCCATTGCCAATGGAACTGCCTTAGCGTCACCTGCGCGCGTAAATCCACTCATGCCGACAATCATGCCATCTTTGATCAGGCTTGCTGCTTGTTCCGCAGTGATGATCTTGTCACGCAGAGACGCGTTCCTGATACGTGCTTCCAACATGTAATCTACCTTCCTTGCAGACCGGCTATGAGCCGGAAACAACGCTCTCTGGTACACGCGTAACTAATATAGAGCATGCAGCCGGAGTCAGCGCATGCAGGTAATAGCGCATGCTGACTACGATTACACGCATGCTTTGGTCTTAGATCGGCATTCTGGAATTACCTCGAGAGGCGCTTCCGGGGAAATGATTTCAATCAAAGGGAACCACCGTTACGACGTGATTTGTTGTCCTGCAGAAACATAGCTGCTGCTATTCACAACATGACGATTTCAAGTTAAATCTAACATTGTTGGCACCGTCCTTCTCATACAAACACTGAAGTGCAATTCTATCAGCAGCACCGTCTGGCTGAGGGTTTTTCCTTCGCAAACGAGAGGTTACGCGATGAACGATATCGCTAATCAGAGTGTCGGTTTCGGACGAATTGCTGCCATGATCCCTGTCAAAGACATGAATGTGGCATGCCAATTTTACAGCGGCGTACTGGGCTTTGAAAAAGCCTTCGAGAACGGAAATCCAGTGGGTTTCATGATCTTGAAGCGTGAGGAAGGTGAATTGCACCTCACATTGCAAAGGGACCACAAAGCTACGAATTTCAACATCGCTCACATGCTGGTGAAAGATGTCGATACTATGCACGCAATTTGCAAGCGGCACGGCATGAGGATCATAAAAAGTCTGCAAGACAAGGATTACGGCTTGCGCGCTTTTGTTTTCGAAGATCCCGATGGAAATCGTATCGATGTGGGGCAAGTGATCTAAAAATCACAGACTGAAACCGGGTGATTATAAAATCATTCGGTTACAGTTCATTCGCAGGTCTTTTGAGAACAGGTGTGTTTTGGAGAAGCTACCCCAAGTGCATCATGCCGTTAGTGAGATTATCTGATTATGCTGCTTCCTGCAAAAGAGAGGCGAAGACCTCTGCGGGTGTCTTAAATCCCAGACACTTGCGCGGGGTTGCATTGAGATTATGGGCGAGGGCAGTCAACTGCGCCTGGTTGACCTGTGCCAGATCGGTGTTGCCTGGTAAATATCGTCGAATGCGCTTGTTAATGTTCTCAACAGCACCTTTCTGCCATGGTGAGTTCGGATCGCAAAACCAGCTTCTTGCCCCCATTCCATCCTCCAAAGCCCGATAGCCCATAAACTCGGAACCGCGATCAAAGGTAAAACTGCGGCGTGCATGATAAGGCAGCGCTGCAAAGGTCTGAATGATTTTATTCATGATAGGTCGCGAATGCCGACTGCTATTTTTAATGATGACGCAATAGCGGCTTTTGCGTTCGACGAGCGTCATGACATTGGCTTCTCCAAGGTCACGATAAAAGATGATTAGATCACCTTCCCAGTTGCCAAATTGCTGACGACTACTAATAAAATCAGGACGTTGATGAATGCGAAACTCTTCAGGAATACGTGAACCACGCGATTTTCTGGTACCTCTGGGGCAGCGCTTTGGTCGCTTCTCGGGCAAGTTTTTATACAGCTTCAGACCATACTCTTCCTTCGAATAGATGAAGCGATAAATCGTTTCCGTACACAGACGCAGGGTGCTCAGACCGTGACTAATCAGTCGGCCACAAATCTGTTCCGGCGACCAATGTGCCTCCAATTGCTCAATGACGAGGTTGCGCAACTCTGGATGACGTCTGAGCTTGCGCAACCGTGTTCTGCGTTCCTTACTGATGTTGTCGGCAACCACACTGTAGTAGCCGTTGTATTCGGGTAGCTCAGTGTCACGAAAGCTGTTTCGCTTGATCTCGCGATAAATTGTCGAGCGATGACGACCCATCAGTCGTGCAATATCGCCGAGAGGGACTTTCAGCTGCTTTAGCTCAAATAGCCTGCGACGTTCGGCCAAAGTGATTTGTGAATAGCAATTTGACATCCAATTTCCTCCATGGTTAACCTCATGAATTCATTGGCATGTTGCACTTTAATATAGAATGTACCCCATCTACAAACGTAAGTCGCATAAGATAGATTATGGAACTAAATTGTCAGTATCCACGAACGAACCAATAGCGAATGTCAGCGACGCTGAGCGATATATAGGTGTCCCGGCACTGGAGATCCTTGTTCACTTCGCACGATAATGTCTGTGCAGCCTATGCAATCCATTCCATGCGCTGAGAGCAACGAACGCACATAAGACTGTGCATGTGCAAAGCGCTGGAAACCACCAACCATGAAATCCCGTCCGGCAAAGCGCTCATCGGACTGTGTTTCGCTTGAAAAGCCGAAATGCCCACCCGTTCGCAGATGCTCTGCAACACCCGCGAAAAACCTATCAAGCTCGCCCATGTAAGGCAGCACGTCGGTCGCAACAATCAGATCCCAAGCGTCTTCTTCTGTGGTTTCCAGAAAACGGACGGCTTCGCCCACAAAAAGTGCATCGTAATCACCTTTTTCATAAGCCACTTCGATCATGTTTTCAGATATGTCTACGCCTGTCTTATGATCGGCCATATCGTCCAGCGCATCGGCAGAAAGTCCGGTACCGCAGCCAAGATCGAGCATACGCTCGGCCTGAAACTCTTCATTGAGTTCAAGAAGGATTTCACGCAATTGCAGCGGTACGTCATAACCAAGTTGATCGACAAGAATTGTATCGAACATCTCGGCATGCTGATCAAAGAGCGTAGCAACATAAGCGTCTGGAGCTTTTGGCGGAACGATTCCGCGTCCCATGCTCGCCAGACGTACGGCAGCGCCACCATGGTCATCCGGATCAATTTCAAGAACGGCTTTATAGGCTTCAGCAGCGGCATCCAGATCACCGGACTTTTCCAACGCAAGCGCATGATTATAAGCTTCGGCCAGAGCCTCATGATCAAGAGAATCTGTATTGTTGGATTTGCCGTTCTGCTTGGACATCTGCATTGCCTTTTGTTGAGCCATCAGAGAACTGAAAAGACCGGTAGAGAGCGAGAAACCAGGTTAAGCCATTTCATCGATAAACAGGGAGAGGCGAAACCATTTGCCTGCCCTCCTACCCCCTTATGAAGATGACAGCAAGAACCCGTTCTATTCCGCAGCAGCGGGCGCTGTGGTCGAAGCCGGCTTATGATCGGCAAGTTTGCGTGCAATGACTGCACAAGCCATCAACTGGATTTGGTGGAACAGCATCAGCGGCAGCACGACACTACCGACATTGGCACCCGCAAAGATCGCGCTGGCCATGGGCGCGCCACTGGCAAGACTCTTCTTCGAACCGCAGAACATGATGGTAATTCGGTCAGCATGATTAAAGCCAAGCCACTTGCTTCCATACCAGGTCGCCAGCATGACGATCACCAGAAGCAGGATATTCACACCGATCATCACGCCCAGATCATTCCATGAAACCGTGTGCCATAAGCCTTCAACGATGGCCTCGCTGAAAGCGAGATAGACGACCATCAGAATAGAGCCACGATCAACAAAGCCAAGCGACTTGCTGTGCCTGCGCATGAAATTGCCAATCCATGGCTGTAATATCTGTCCCAGGACAAATGGCACAAGCAATTGCAGCAGGATGGCTTCGAGTGCGTCAACGGAAATCCCACCGCCGCCTTTGACCGCAAACAGCAGTCCGACAAGCAATGGCGTCAGAAACATGCCGAAAATGTTCGATGCAGATGCCGAAACAATAGCCGCAGAGACATTGCCGCCCGCCATGGAGGTAAAAGCAATTGAAGATTGTACCGTCGACGGCAAAACACAGAGGTATAGGATTCCGAGGTAAAACGGCGATTGTGCCAATCCCGGAATAGTCCAGCCAGCAGTCAAACCCAAAATCGGAAACAGAACAAATGTCGAGCAGACAACTGCAAGATGTAGCCGCCAGTGAGTGACACCTGCAACAACAGCCTCGCGCGACAGTCGTGCACCGTGCAAGAAGAACAAAAGTCCGACAGCGATCTTGGTTGCTATCCCGAACCATTCAGCAAACTCACCCTGCACAGGAAGAAATGATGCAAGCAGAATGGTTGCAATCAACATGCAGGTGAATTTATCGGGTAGAAAACGCATTATCTCGCTAGTCCTTCAGTAAGTCATTCTTGAATTTTTTCCGCACGACAGGAATGGCTCGGAGAAAACTTTGAACTAATCCTCATCCCTAGTGGATTGAATTTGACGTTTGAATCCCGACCGACACAAATGCTGTTTCAAACGTCAAGCTCGAAAAATCCATTAGATTCATAAACTTGCTAGTGATCCGTTTGATTCCGACATTTGTCCAACGCCTGTAACCGCGGGAAGAAAATGTCGGAATCAAACCACTAGTTTGTAATAGTCCAACTGAAACCTGTACAATACTAAAGGAGAGGATCAGTTGCTGGCCGGTTCACATTTCCGGGAATATCAGACGGAAATGCTCCCTCGGACTTTAATCCACTGCATATCCGTTTGGATTTTTCGACTGCCAGTTCCACATATCCTGACACATTTCACGGAGATTCTTCTCAGCGGTCCAGCCAAGGAAATCACGGGCGAAAGCAGGGTCAGCGTAGCACTCGGCCACATCGCCAGGACGCCGCGGAGAGATCTCATAATTGATTGTTCGATTTGAAACATGTTCAAAGGCCTTGATCACATCCAGAACGCTGTAACCCTGCCCTGTGCCCAGATTGACTGAAAAACACCCTGGTTCATCAAGCTTCTTAAGTGCCTTGAGATGCCCGGCCGCCAGATCGACAACATGAATATAGTCGCGAACGCCAGTTCCATCCGGCGTCGCATAATCATTGCCCCAGACATTGAGCTTTTCACGGCGGCCAGTTGCTACCTGGGCAATAATTGGCATCAAATTGTTTGGAATTCCCTTAGGGTCTTCGCCAATCAGGCCGCTCTCATGTGCGCCGACCGGATTGAAATAGCGCAGGATCGCAATCTTCCAGCTATTATCGCTGTTATAAAGATCGCGCAGCATATCTTCGATGATCAGCTTTGTGCGCCCATAGGGATTGGTTGCAGAAAGCGGTTGATCTTCGGTGATCGGCAACTTTTCAGGATCACCATAAACGGTTGCAGATGAGCTGAAAACAAGTGTCTTAACGCCCGTGGCTTCCATCGCCTGCAACAGGCGCAATGTTCCAAGCACATTGCAGTCATAATAATGCAGTGGCTTCTCGCTCGATTCACCAACTGCTTTCAAACCAGCAAAATGAATGACCGCCGTACATTTATGACGGGTAATGATCTGCTCTAAAAGTGTGCGATCACGAATATCGCCGGGCTCACGGATTGGTGCGCGGCCGGCAATCTTCTCCACCCGGTGGAGAGCTTCCGGATTGCTGTTATCGAAATTATCAACCACAACAACATCATGGCCTGCCTCAATCAACTGTACGCATGTATGCGAACCGATATATCCGGCACCACCAGTCACAAGAATCGTCATTCTTTAAATACCTGCTTGTTGAACATGTTGCCCCAATGTGCGATCCCGATGGGCATTTGTTGGCTGACTATGCAAAAACTACGGCGTACTGCAACCCAAACTCATCGATTCTTGCAGTTTGCCTCAAGAATGCGACATCAATTCTAACGGAGCGAAGATGGAACCCTCCCGTAATATCGACCGTCTTCTGGAAATCATGGTCGCCCTGCGCGACCCAAAAACGGGTTGCCCCTGGGACGTAGAACAGACCTCCAAGTCAATCGCTCCGTATACTCTTGAGGAAGTCTATGAAGTCCTCGACGCCATCGAGCGCGACGACGTGGATGATTTTAGGGAAGAACTCGGCGATCTGTTACTGCAGGTGGTATTTCATTCCCGCATGTCCGAAGAGCAGGGAAAATTCGGCTTTGGCGATGTTGTTGAAGCAATCACCCACAAGATGATCCGCCGCCATCCGCACGTCTTTGGTGATGATGAAGCCAGAAGCGCAGGCATGGCAAAAGGATCGTGGAATCGTATCAAGGCAGAAGAAAAGGCAGAGCGTGCCGAACGCCGCGCGAAACTGGGACTCGATACAGCCGAAAAGAACGGCTATCTCGACGACATCCCGAATGCTTTCCCTGCCCTGCTGCGCGCCTTGAAGCTACAGCAGAAGGCCGCCAAGGTCGGCTTCGACTGGTCTGAAGCTGCTCCCATACTGGACAAGATTGCAGAGGAAACGGCCGAACTCAAAGAAGCGATGGCTTCAACTGATAAGGCTCATATTCAGGAAGAATACGGCGATCTGCTTTTCGCGATGGTCAATCTTGGCAGACATCTGGAAATCGATGCGGAAACAGCATTGATTGCTGCAAACGACAAGTTCAAACGCCGTTTCGATTTTATCGAAACATCGCTGAAGGAATCCGGCAGCAATCTCGAATCAGCTCAGCTTGACGACATGGAAGCGATCTGGATTGAAGCAAAGAAAAAAGGGCTGTGATCCAGCCCTTTAATTCAACTTTGGTCTTCCCATTTCGGGCGGAACATTTGATAGACTTGTTCGGTCGTCGCGTAATCCATATAGCCGAGCCGTGTCACGGGTTTGGCTTTTTTAATGTCTAACAGTCCATCCGTCAGAACACGCTCATCAATGTGAACGCCGACCACTTCGCCAATCACCATATAATTGTCAGTCGGCCTGCCCTCTTTGTCCTGCAAACGCCTCACTTCAACAGCGACACATTCGAGTGCTGCATAAGCCTCTTTTACAAACGGTGCTGCAATCAGCTTACTCGGTGCGGCGGTGAGCCCGGCATAAGAAAATTCGCTGGTGCCGCGTGGGGCATTTACGGAGGAAGCATTCATCTGTTCTTTGAGATGATCGCTCACCAGATTGGCCGTAAATTCACCAGTCTCTTCAATAAATGAAACGCTGTCTTTAAAACCGCTCGATGAGAACATCACCATTGGCGGTGTGTCACATATCGCATTGAAGAATGAATATGGAGCGAGATTGACTGCGCCGTTTTTTGAACGGGTCCCGATCCAGCCAATCGGACGCGGTGCGACAATCGCCTTGAATGGATTGTGAGGTAAGTTATGACCAGATGACGGTTCATAAAACATCATATTTTCCATCAGTTAGAGGTTTTATCTCGTTCTTCTTATCAAGTAGACCATGGCCCACTATACTCAGAAACAATCTTTTCCATATCTGCCCTTGGACGTTCCGGCATTTTGTTTTGCGCTGTGCCGATATGCACAAAACCAGCAACGCGCTCATGCGGTGCGAGACCAAGGAATGCCAATGCTGGCGCATCATTCGAATACCAGTTGGTAATCCAGTTTGTTGCGTAGCCAAGTGCATTTGCAGCCGTGCAGAGATTCATTGCGACAGCGCCCGCCGAAAGAAACTGTTCCCATTCAGGAATACGTTCGTGTGCCACTGGCGAAGAAACAATGCCGATGACCAAGGGTGCGCGAGTAAAACGCGCACGCTCCTGATCTTTACGACTATCAGGCAAAGGTCCTTCGCGTTCTTCCGCACGCTCGGCGAGATACTCTCCAACCTTGTGACGCACGTCACCGCGGTAAAGAATAAAGCGCCATGGTGTAAGACGTCCATGATCAGGCACGCGCGCAGCCACTTTCAGCAATTCGTCCAGCTCTGCACCCTGTGGTGCTGGCTCCGAAATGGCGGAAATAGGCGTGGAGCTGCGCTGAGCCAGAAAATCAAACACCGAATGCGTCACGGAAATCCCTCATCACTGAAATCTGCATGTATGACTCCACTTAAACAAGGAGCGACTTCTTCTCGCGCGACATCATCAAGGTGTAAAGCCAAAAATCTGTGACAATACAAATCGAACATATTTAAATTTGCCATGATAACGGTCGATTTGGCCTTGAATTCGACACCCGCTTGGGTTCAAAACATCATCATGTCAGATATTCTGGGTCTGTTTCGAGCAAGCAGTGCAAAATCATCGCGCAGCAAGTCATTTGTGGCGACGCTTTCGTTTGTCCTGATCGCTTCATCCGCGCTCGCACAAGGCCCTGGTGGACCTGGTGGGCCCGGCGGCGGAATGGGCGGTGGCTTTGGCGGAGGTCCGCAAGGCAACCCGGGTAGTGGTTTCAAACTGCCCAGTTTTCAGCTTGAACTACCTGCACCTGCCCCCGTACAAGCACCTTCCAATAGCAATGGCGCGGTACAGACAAACAGCATAAATGGTCTGCCGGACTTTCCGGAGCCAAAGCTGAACTTGCCGGCGCTCAGCCCCTATGCGAGCCCAACAAGCCCTGAGAATAATCCACTGATCAAAACGAGCGAGCTGGATCTGAAAGCGCGTCTCAATCAAGATGGACCGGATATTTCAACCGGACTGGTTTGGCGCGTCTTTGCGCCTGAAGTCGGCCCGGACGGGCAGTTGGCACTGATCGCGTCTTCAAAAGGTGGCAGTGCGGTGTTCAATCTGCCAGAAGGCAGCTATCTCGTCCATGCAGCTTATGGACGGGCTGGTGCAACCAAACGCATCACCCTCACCCAAGCCAGCCGTCATGAAGTTATGACACTGGATGCAGGCGGCATGAAATTGAGCGCTGTTTTACCAGATGAAGGTAAAATCAAAGGCGATCTTGTTCGCTTTTCGATTTATGCTGACGAGGACAATAATGACCGGTCTCTCATCGTACCCGACGTCAAGCCGGATACGATCATCAGACTGAACAGTGGCATCTATCACGTCGTATCAAATTACGGCACGGCAAATGCCACCATCCGCGCAGACATTCGCGTTGAAGCTGGCAAACTGACCGAAGCTACGGTTCAACACCGCGCTGCTGACATTCTTTTGAAGCTGGTACGCGAAAAAGGCGGCGAAGCGCTCGCCGACACGTCATGGTCAATTCTCAATGCTTCCGGTGACGTTGTTCGGGAAAGCGCAGGCGCCTATTCCTCAATGGTTCTGATTGAAGGCGACTATGTTGCAGTCGCCAAGAACAAGGATCGGATTTATCAGCGCGACTTCAAAGTGACTTCCGGAGCGAATGACGAAGTTGAAGTCGTTGCCAATCGCGAATCCGAGGCGTCTGACAGTGGTTTCTCGTCGCAAGATTGATACGAAATTATTTTGAAAAAAAGGCCCGCTTTCGCGGGCCTTTTTCTTATTTTGCATCGTTCTTCAAACGCACCAGATCGGGCGGTGTTGCTTCTTCCGAAAGCCGGGCAATTGCTTCATCAAGCGTCATCGACTCCTGGGCCTGAGACCCGAGACGACGCATATTGACCGTCTTTTCTTCCGCTTCACGCATACCGCAAACGAGGATGACCGGAACCTTCTGCAGCGAATGTTCGCGAACCTTGTAGTTGATCTTCTCGTTGCGTGCATCTGTTACGACCTGCAAACCAGCTGCCTTGAGCTTCGCGGCAACTTCTGCTGCATAACCGTCTGCTTCGGAGGTAATCGTCGCAACGACGACCTGAATTGGAGCAAACCAAAGCGGCATGTGTCCAGCAAAGTTCTCGATCAGAATACCGAGGAAACGCTCCATCGAGCCGCAGATTGCGCGATGGATCATGACCGGCTGGGTCTTTTCCGAATTGCTGTCGATGTAGAATGCACCGAAACGCTCTGGCAGATTGAAGTCCACCTGCGTGGTACCGCACTGCCATTCACGACCGATCGCGTCTTTCAGCGTATACTCAAATTTCGGACCGTAGAAGGCACCCTCACCCGGTAAAATACCAGTCTTGATGTCTTCAGACTGTTCCTTAATTTGCTCGAGAACCGTCATCATCACGCTTTCAGCGCGATCCCACAATTCATCCGAACCAACGCGCTTTTCAGGACGTGTCGAAAGCTTGATCGTGATCCCTTTAAAGCCAAAGTCCTTATAGACCGACAGAATAAGATCATTGATCCGCAAGCATTCCGAAGCCATCTGCTCTTCTGTGCAGAACACATGCGCGTCATCCTGCGTGAAGCCGCGAACCCGCATCAAGCCGTGCAAAGCACCCGATGGTTCATAGCGATGCACATTGCCAAATTCTGCAAGCTTTATAGGCAGATCGCGGTAAGACTTAAGACCATGCTTAAATATCTGAACGTGACCCGGGCAATTCATTGGCTTCAGCGCAAACACGCGATCATCGTCGGTGTCGTCACCGGCAACGGTCACCTTGAACATGTTATCGCGATACCAACCCCAGTGACCTGAAGTCTCCCAAAGCGACTTATCCAACACCTGTGGCGCATTCACTTCCTGATAGCCATGGCTATCGAGGCGGCGGCGCATATAGCTGACAAGCGTCTGGAACATGCGCCATCCCTTGGCGTGCCAGAACACAACGCCCGGGCCTTCTTCCTGAAAATGGAACAAGTCCATTTCGCGGCCAAGGCGGCGGTGATCACGCTTTTCGGCTTCTTCAAGCATATGAAGATAGGCCTGAAGATCATTGTCGTTGGCAAATGCTGTACCGTAGATCCGTGTCAGCATCGGGTTATTGGCATCGCCGCGCCAATATGCGCCCGCAACCTTCATCAGCTTAAACGAATTGCCAATCTGGCCAGTGGACGCCATATGCGGACCACGGCAAAGATCGAACCATTCACCCTGATTATAAATCTTGAGGTCCTGACCTTCGGGAATCGCGTCGACGAGCTCAACCTTGTAGCTCTCGCCCTTATCAGCAAAAACCTGCTTGGCCTTCTCACGCGACCAGACCTGCTTGGTGAAAGGCTTGTTGCGCTGAATGATTTCGCGCATCTTCTTTTCGATCACAGGCAGATCATCTGGCGTGAACGGTTCATTACGCGCAAAATCGTAATAAAAGCCATTCTCGATGACTGGACCAATCGTTACCTGTGTTCCGGGGAAAAGTTCCTGCACGGCTTCAGCCAGAACGTGAGCCGTGTCATGACGGATCAGTTCCAGTGCACGCGGGTCTTCGCGGGTCAGAATTTCGATAGCACCGGAAGCGCCAAGCGGATCGGAAAGATCACGCACGGTGCCGTCTACGGCATAAGCCACGGCTTTCTTTGCAAGCGATTTGGAGATTGATTCTGCAAGTTCGGCACCGGTTGTGGCGGCATCATATTCGCGCACCGAGCCATCGGGAAATTGCATGGAAACATTCGACATCATATTCTTCCTTTATCCAGTCCCGCCAACGATTGCGGGTGGTTTACGCACGAAGCAGCTCAGCATCAATATAAGTACAGAACTGCCCATTTGCTGCTCTACATTTCGATAAAATGCTTGTGCAACTCTGAATGAAGACTGGCTATTAATCTTTTTTCGCCTGTCCGTAAAGCAAAAGCGCCGTGGCAAACTGCATCACGGCGCTGTCGAAATTCCTGAAACTGGATTGATTCAGTTACGGATTGCTAGACAGGGAACGCCCTGCTGCTTGAGCTTCATGCAGGTCTTCTCAGCCGCTTCCGAATCCTTGAACCCTGTGAAACGTACGCGATAAACCTTACGACCGCGCGGAGCTGTCGAAATCTCAGCCTTCGTGCCAGGAACCAGACGATCTACAATCGGCAGATACTTGGCCTGCAATTCATCTGCACCTTTTCGCGACGGCGTCACACCAACCTGAACGCGCCATGCAGACATTGCGGATTTCACCAGAAAGCCACCATCGCCCTGCTCAATCTTGGAATCGTCGATCATGTCGGCGACAGCATCGACCTTCGGCTTCTGAGGCTTAAGCGGCGAGATAACCGGCAATGGCGTCTGAACTGCCGCAACAACTTCTTCTGTAGCGGTCCCTGAGCCTTCAGTTCCAAAGCGGGTTAGCAGTTTTGCCATCCGATCATCACGCTCACGCGACGAACCGGCACCAAGCACGACGCCAACGAGATGCTTGTCGTTGATGATTGCGGATGAAACGAGATTGTAACCCGAAACATCAGTATAGCCGGTCTTGATCCCGTCAACGCCCTGATAGCGGTACATCAGGTTGTTGTGGCCATTGAAAGGGCGGCCCTTATAGGTAAACGAACGCTGTGAAAACAAGGCGTATTCCTGCGGGAAATCACGGCGGAGCGACATACCAAGCACGGCCATGTCGCGTGCGGTCGTCAACTGGGTCATCTTTGCGGTCAAGCCCGATGGATTGGCGAAATAAGTGCTTTTCATGCCAAGGTTTCGGGCTCTCTGCGTCATGAGACGACCAAAACCTGCTTCCGATCCACCCAGATATTCGCCAACAACGGTAGCAGCATCATTTGCTGAAACGATGACCATGCCGCTGACAGCATCGCGAACAGAAATAGTCTCGCCCGCTTTAAGATACAGCTTCATTCTGACTTTAGCCGCTGCATTCTTGGAAATGGGCAATTCATCATCCCAATTCAGTCGGCCGGTCTTGAGCGCTTCAAAAGTAAGGTAAAGCGTCATCATTTTGGCCAATGACGCAGGAGCATGCTGCTCAGTTGCATCGTCTTGTCCCAGAACGATACCGGTATCGGCATCGAAAACCACCCATGAAACATTCGCCATGGCGTTGGTGGAGCATATAATGCTGGCACCAAGCGCAACACCGGCTACGAGCAGGGAGGTGCGGGACGACAATTTTCGCATATTGACTCACAAGAAAAGAAAGCTGGATGCAAATGAAGGTCAATTGCGGCGTCAAAAAGACGCCCGATCAACCCGATTTCCTTTTCCGCATAAAACCGATTTATTATTAACGAACTCTAATCAAGCATGATTAACTTAACAGTTTTTTATCTGCCTGATAAAAATACTGCATCAGTTTTTGGGTGAGGAAACTCGCCAGTAACGCCACGGCAGATACCATCGGTAATAGACAGGTAAGTCTTTTGGCACTGGGTCAAAGCCGTGTGTACCCATCGGCCCGCAGCGCATAATCCGAAATAGCCCCATCCAGCTACCATTCCACAACCCATACCGAGCAACGGATTCGTAGGTATATTCCGAACAGGTCGGCATATGGCGGCAGGAATTACCGATGAATGAGGAAAGTGTGAGCTGATAAAGTCTTATCAGGCTTGTTCCAAGCACTCTGCCCGGTGTTTTCCGCCACGGATCGGTAAAGTTGCGGGTCTGACGCTTCTTGGCTATCGCAGCGTTGCCTGAGTGATCTTTCCCGCAGCTGCACATATTAGGGCCTGTAGGGAATTAGGTTTCGGGCGTGGCGTGCACCGGATTTTGTTTCTGAATAGGAGAGCAAACCGCCTTGGAGTGTATCTCCACAAGGTCTGCTCGACGTATTGAGGGAGAAAATCCGCCACGTCCTGAAAGGATATGTTGAAAATAGCCCAGCCTGGCGTCGCAAAACCTCGATGGAGAACCACTCCACCTTCAGTTCTCCTCCTAAATCTGTGCAATTTTCATCCATACCACGCTCCAAAACTAATGCCCCGCAGCCCCTAGGCGGCTTGCACCTTTTCTTCTATCTGGCGAATGCAATCGACAACCGCATCGAACGTCAAAAGCGTCGAGGCATGGCGTGCCCTGTACTCGCGCACTGGCTCAAAATATTTCAGATCCTCAAACCGGCCTTCTGGTGCCGGGCCATTTTCTTTGAGCATTTTATACATGGCATCGCGAGCGGCCCTCAGTTCTTCTGATGAACAACCGATAATATTCCGTGCCATAACCGATGATGACGCCTGCCCCAATGCGCAAGCCTTCACCTCGTGTGCGAAGTCTGTGACAACATCATCAGCCATCTTGAGATAGACGGTGACCGTCGATCCGCACAATTTCGAGTGAACGGTTGCAACCGCATCAGGGGCTGCAAGTCGCCCTATGCGCTCGATATTCCCTGCAAATTCAAGGATACGTTTGTTGTAAACATCGTCGATCATTTAGACAAACCTTCCGTCATGCCGGATAAAAACGAAAATTTGTCGCCCGGTAACGGTTTGAAGTTGCATTTTCCTGTCTATATAATAGGCAAGTCGTGACTGCGCCATGGACAGATTATCACATGGTTATGAGCAGCCGCACGATTATCCGTCCGGCAGCTTGGTGTTGCCGGATCAATACATCGCCCGCTCGCAAAGCGCATCGTTGTATTGTCCGTTTAACTCGTCTCCTCCCCGAAGGAGACTACTGGAGAATACTGATGGACGCTCGCATCCTTAAAATCGATGACGAATCCAATCTGCCCGCAGATTTGCCAAAGCCAACACAGGCCGAAGCAGAAGCTGCTGTGCGCACACTTCTTCGCTGGGCAGGAGATAATCCTGACCGTGAAGGGCTTCTCGACACACCAAAGCGCGTCGCCAAATCCTACAGCGAACTTTTCGGCGGTTATGCTGAAAACCCTGAGGATGTTCTTGGCACCACTTTTGAGGAAGTGTCGGGTTATGATGACATGGTGCTTGTGAAGGACATTTCCTTCTTCTCGCATTGTGAACATCATATGGTGCCGATCATTGGGAAGGCACATGTCGCCTATCTGCCCGATGGCAAGGTGCTTGGCCTGTCGAAGATTGCTCGCGTCGTTGATATTTTTGCCCGTCGACTGCAAACGCAGGAAAGCATCACTGCACAGATCGCCAACAGCATTCAGCGCATCCTCAAGCCGCGCGGTGTTGCGGTCATGATCGACGCTGAGCACATGTGCATGGCAATGCGTGGTATTCGTAAGCAAGGTTCGAGCACGATTACAACGACCTTCACTGGCACTTTCAAAGAGGAAGTGAACGAACAGGTTCGTTTCATGAGCCTTATTCGCAAGTAAGACAAATAATCAGGCGCAACAATGAGCATTTTTCCTGCCCAGCCCTCAGACAAGAACGCGATTGAAGAAGGCGCGGTTTTTATGCCGCGCTTCGACGCATCCGGCCTCATCACTGCAGTTGTAACCGATGCACGTGACGGCGAATTGCTGATGGTCGCGCATATGAACGAGGAAGCGTTGCGCCTGACACTCGATACAGGCATCGCCCATTACTGGTCTCGCTCACGCAGCACCCTTTGGAAAAAGGGCGAAACCTCTGGCAATCTGCAAAGCGTGATCGAGCTCCGTACCGATTGTGATCAGGACGCACTCTGGCTCAAAGTCAGTGTTGCTGGTGACGGCCCCACCTGCCACACAGGCAGACGCTCCTGCTTTTACCGTCAGGTTCAGTCTGAAGATGGCAAGGTCAGCCTCTCGATTAAAGACTCCTGTGACCACGAGCACTGATCCTCTGTCACGATCTATAAACTCACTCAAATCGATGTGATGGCGCGATTTTCTCTCGCGCCTTCATTTTGCAGCATTTATTGTTTCGATACAGTGTTTTGATAAATTAAAGCGGCGTGCGCCCCATTGGACGTACAAAGGCCGCTCTAACAGATCAAATCCGCTGCATAATTCCTTGAACTAATTCAAGTTGAAGGAATTATGCAGCAGGCGAAACTAGAGGTGCTCAGTCGATATGCTCGCATGGGGTCAAAGGCGCAAGGCAGCGAATACGCAACCCTTGAAGCCCGAAGAAGAAATCATCGACCTGCCGCAAGTACGGCACGAACCACGTCGCATTGCACTTGCTTTGGGCGGAGGTGCTGCTCGTGGCTGGGCGCATATTGGCGTCTTGCGTGCACTCGACGAAGCTGGCATCGAAATTGAAATGATCGCCGGCACGTCGATCGGCGCGCTTGTCGGCGGCTGCTATCTGGCAGGCAAGCTTGACCAACTTGAAGAATTCGCACGCAGCCTGACGCGGCGACGTATGTTCAATCTTCTCGACATTACATTTCGTGAAAGTGGTTTGTTCGGCGGCATGAAGCTCGACGGGCGCATGCGCGAGCATCTCGACGGTCTGCGTCTTGAAGATCTGGACCGCCCATTCGTCGCTGTTTGCACCGAATTGCGTACTGGCCACGAAATATGGCTGTCCACGGGGCCTCTCGTCGAAGCCATGCGCGCGTCCTATGCCCTGCCCGGCGTGTTTGAACCAGTACGTTGGCAGGAACGCGTGCTGGTCGATGGCGCACTGGTTAACCCTGTGCCTGTTTCGGTTTGTCGTGCCTATGAACAGCGGCTCGTCCTTGCCGTAAACCTCCACTACGACCAGTTCGGCCGCGCAGCTGTTATCAAACATGCGCAGGCACGACAGGACACGCTTAGTGAAACCATCCATGGAGAGAAAGAAAGCCGTCTCGGCATTACCGGCGTAATGATGGAGGCTTTCAACATCATTCAGGACCGTATTTCGCGTGCCCGTCTGGCTGGTGATCCGCCAGACGTGTCACTGATGCCGACAGTCGGTCAGATTGGTTTAGCGGATTTCCACCGCGCTTCTGAAGCCATAGATATCGGCTATGCCGAGACGATGAAGCGTCTGGAAGACATCAAACGTCTTCAGGGCATAAGTGGCTAGGCTCAGCAACAGATTCGCCTGGCTAGTCCACGAGTATGCGGAAGTTGAGTTTTTATGAAGTTTTCAGAAAACGCACCACTCTGAGAACTTATTGGCGGCCTCGGAAAAGAGGGCTCTTTTCGCCGAACAATTTCGATATTTCGGCTTTTTCCCATGCTTTTTCAAAAAGATTGGCAGAAGTCCAAGAATAGGCTTGTGCCTGTCGGATCGATTTGCTAGATGCCTCCTCGCTGACATTGTTCAGCTCTACCACGTGCGGTCGTGGCGGAATTGGTAGACGCGCAGCGTTGAGGTCGCTGTGGGGCAACCCGTGGAAGTTCGAGTCTTCTCGACCGCACCATTCTCTTCCCAAATTTATGAATATGCTTATGACGAAGCTCTGCGATCTGGTTTATATGCCAGAGAATGCGGAGCTTTTTGCGTTTTAAAATCATACATTTAAGCACATCATAAATTTATTTCATTCTATTGTGCTGAAGTGAAAGAATGGCCTTGTGTAGTCGAAACCGATTTGCTACATCGCCACTCGCTGACATTGTTCAGCTCTACCACGTGCGGTCGTGGCGGAATTGGTAGACGCGCAGCGTTGAGGTCGCTGTGGGGCAACCCGTGGAAGTTCGAGTCTTCTCGACCGCACCATTCTCTTCCCGAGAACAATCAGAATTTTGTGCTGTAGCTATGAATAGCTTCTCCATTTGAAGCTGTTATGTTGGCTGTCCAAATACTGTATTACGTCGAGCAGATGTTAATCTAGGATGGGAAGTTAATATGAAAATCAGCGCTCGAAACCGCCTTAAGGGCACAATTGTCGATGTCACCAAGGGTGCAACCACGGCTCACGTCCGAATCGACATTGGAAATGGTGTCGTTGTCACCTCATCCATTACGAATGAAGCCGTAGACGAACTTGATCTCAAGGTTGGTAAGACGGCTTATGCAGTCGTCAAAGCGTCGGACGTGATGGTTGCAACCGACGACTGATTAAATACAAATAACCCCGCACGAAGCGGGGTTTATTGTTTCAAAAGTTCAATCACACTTCGCTACTATGCTCGCCAAGGTTGGGCGAGCGCTTGTCCAACTTTAATTCAGCATCTGAGAATCGAATTGGTGTGCGCAGACCCGGCACACCATCAGGATCGATTTTCATGTTGCGCGCGATGAATTGCGGATCGGCAAAGACATCCGCTACCGTATTAATTGGCCCAGCTGGCACGCCAGCCTTTGCAAGCGCTGCGAGAAGATCGCCCCGTAACCATTGCTTTGTACGCTCTTCCAATAAAGCGGTGAGCGTATCGCGGTTTGCCACACGCGAAGAATTGCTGAGAAAACGAGAATCGCTCGCAAGCTCGCCAATCCCCAGCAAAGCTGTAAGTTTTGCAAACTGCCCGTCATTGCCACAGGCTATGATGAAATAACCGTCCGACACCGGCAGCGTCTGATAAGGCGCAATATTGGGATGAGCATTGCCCATCCGCTTTGGCGAAATGCCGGAGGCAAGATAATTCATCGCCTGATTGGCGAGAACTGCCGACATGCAGTCAAACAACGACATATCGATATGCTGACCCTTGCCAGTGCGCTCGCGCATGATCAGGGCCGACTGAATACCAATGACGCTGTAGAGGCCGGTGAATATGTCTGCAAAGGCCACGCCAATCTTCTGCGGTTCACGGTCCGGCTCTCCGGTCAGGTCCATAATGCCGCCCATGCCCTGGATCATGAAGTCATAACCCGCGCGTTCAGCATAAGGTCCGGTATGGCCAAATCCGGTAATCGAGCAATAGATTAGTCGTGGATTGTTGGCCTTCAGGCTCTCATAATCGAGGCCGTATTTATCAAGACCACCGAGTTTGAAGTTCTCAATCACCACATCCGCATCGGCAACAAGCTTACGCACAAGCTCCCTGCCCTCATCGGAGCGAAAATCAGCCAGAATCGACCGCTTGCCCCGATTGCAGGCGTGAAAATAGGCAGCTGACTTTTCGCCTTCCACGTCAATAAATGGCGGTCCCCATTTGCGTGTGTCGTCACCTTCGGGACTTTCCACCTTTATAACGTCGGCGCCAAGGTCGGACAGCGTCTGCCCGACCCAGGGACCAGCCAGAATGCGGGCCAGCTCAATGACTTTCAGACCCGCAAGCGGTGTATTCTGCATTTCTAAAAACCTTCTTGAACTGAAAAACGATCTTAAAAAGAACGATCAAAAGAAGGCCTGAATGCCTGTCTGCGCCCGTCCAAGGATCAGCGCGTGAACGTCGTGCGTGCCCTCATAGGTATTAACGGTTTCAAGATTCTGCGAATGGCGCATGACGTGATATTCGATCTGAATGCCGTTTCCGCCATGCATGTCGCGAGCCTGACGCGCAATATCGAGCGCCTTGCCGCAATTGTTGCGTTTAACGATGGAAATCATCTCAGGTGCCATCTTGCCTTCGTCAAACAGACGGCCAACGCGGAGCGAAGCTTGCAAACCAAGCGCGATTTCGGTCTGCATATCTGCGAGCTTCTTTTGGTAAAGCTGCGTTCCAGCCAGTGGCTTATCGAACTGCTTACGATCAAGGCCATACTGGCGCGCACGGAACCAGCAGTCTTCTGCAGCACCCAATACCCCCCATGAAATGCCATAACGAGCGCGGTTGAGGCAGCCAAACGGGCCCTTCAGGCCCGAAACATTTGGCAGGAGAGCATCTTCAGATACTTCCACGCCTTCCATAACGATTTCACCTGTAACGGACGCACGCAATGAAAGCTTGCCGCCGATCTTCGGAGCAGAAAGACCCTTCATACCCTTTTCGAGCACAAACCCACGGATCGCATTGTCATGTGCGGACGACTTGGCCCAGACCACAAACACGTCAGCAATCGGCGAATTGGAAATCCACATCTTGGAACCGCTGATGCGGTAGCCGCCATCAATCTTGTCGGCACGGGTTTTCATGCCAGCAGGGTCAGAACCTGCATCCGGTTCGGTCAAACCAAAGCAGCCGATCAGCTCACCAGACACCAGACCTGGCAAATATTTCTTACGCTGCTCATCAGAGCCGTAAGCGTAGATCGGATACATGACGAGCGACGACTGCACGCTCATCATTGAGCGGTAGCCAGAATCAATACGCTCAACTTCGCGTGCAACCAGACCGTATGAAACATAGCCCGCATTGGCGGCACCATATTCTTCTGGAAGTGTGACACCGAGAAGACCGGCCTGCCCCATCAAGCGAAACAGATCCGGGTCAGTTGTTTCGTCGAGATAAGCTTTTTCAATGCGCGGCAACAGAACGTCGCTCGCAAAAGCCTGAGCCGAGTCGCGGATCATGCGCTCATCTTCGGTCAATTGCTCATCAAGCAGAAACGGATCTTCCCAGTTAAATACGGCACGCGACATGAATAATCTCCTCGAATTCAGTTGCACCGACTATGACGCGGCATTTTCTGACATGCAACGAACGTTTACTCATCAATCTATTCCGTTTAGTAATAGATGATGACTTCACTATCGAGACGCCTTCTACCTTCGACGAGCGCGCTTTCTGCATTTGATGCGGTCGCGCGACATGAGAGCTTTTCTGCTGCTGCAGAGGAGCTTTCACTGACGCAAGGTGCAGTCAGTCGCCAGATTGCCACGTTGGAAGAACAACTTGGCGCGGCCTTGTTTGATCGCACCAGTCGCCATGTCGTTTTAACCGATGCCGGGCGCGCCTATCTGAATGCTATAAGCCCTGCCCTTGCTTCTATTCGTGGAGCTTCGCTGCAGGTCATGTCGCATATGCGGGGCGCGACGCTCAATCTGGCATTCTTGCCCACATTTGGAACCCGCTGGTTGATCCCACGCATTCCACGTTTTGTAGCGCAATACCCTGATATTATTTTGAATTTTGCAACGCGTATCGGTCAGTTTGATTTTGAACGAGAGGGACTGGACGCGGCGATACATATCGGTCTGCCGGATTGGCCCAATGCCGATTGCACGTTTTTAATGGAAGAAATGGTCGCGCCTGTGTGCAGCCCGGCTTTTCTGAAGCATCATCCGGTTATCGCACCCGCGGACTTATTGCGCCTGCCGCTTTTCAACATGGCATCACGACCGGGCGCGTGGAACCACTGGTTCAAAAGCCTTGAGATAGCAGCACCAGTCACGAGCGGAATGCGCTTCGAGCAGTTCTCGAATGTCTCTCAGGCGTGTGTCGCTGGTCTTGGAATTGCGCTTATGCCACTCTTTCTGATAAATGCTGAAATTGAGAGCGGACAGCTTGTTGTAGCCTTTGATCACACTGTCAAAAGCCCAAGCAGCTATTACTTTGTGACGCCGCAGGCGCGCGCAAACACGCCTGCTGTCAAAGCATTTCGCGACTGGCTTCTGACCGAAATCAATCGCGAGTTTGATCCTCACGCAATCGAATTGCTGACAATCTCATAGGATCGAAGACGCTTCTGATGGTCAAAGATCATGCCCGTCACCATCAACTCGTCAGCACCTGTGCGTTCGGCAAATTCGCGAATGCCCTTCTCGACGGTTTCTGGACCACCCACGACACGGCATGAAAGCATCTGGCGAACCAATGCTTGCGCGGCTGGATCGAGCTGCTCCTGATAACCTTCAACAGGCGCAGGCAGCTTACCCGGACGGCCGCTGCGCAGATTCACGAAAGCCTGAAGCTGCGACGTAAAAAGATGATGCGCTTCTTCATCCGTATCGGCAGCGATAACATTCAGTCCCAGCATCACGTAAGGCTTTTGCAGATATTCCGATGGCTCGAAACGATCGCGATAGAGTTCGACGGCACGCTCCATATCAGCAGGGGCGAAATGAGACGCAAAACCGTATGGAAGCCCGAGCATCGCAGCCAGTTGCGCGCCGAACAGGCTGGAACCGAGAATCCAGACCGGGACATTCAGTCCGGCGCCGGGAACAGCTTGCACGCGCTGTGCCGGATCGACCGGCTTGAAATAATTGAGAAGTTCCACGACATCACGCGGAAAATCATTAGCGCTGCTTTCAAGATTGCGGCGCAGCGCATGCGCGGTAAGCTGATCGGTCCCCGGAGCGCGACCGAGTCCCAGATCAATACGCCCCGGAAAGAGCGAAGCCAGCGTACCGAACTGTTCGGCAATAACCAATGGCGAATGGTTCGGCAGCATGATGCCGCCCGCACCCACGCGAATCGTGGACGTACCCGCAGCCACATGGCCGATAACGACCGATGTCGCGGCACTGGCAATCCCGGGCATGTTGTGATGCTCGGCCAGCCAGTAACGCGTGAAACCGAGCCTTTCGGCCTGTTGTGCCAGTTCCAACGTGTTGCGCAACGACTGACCGGCATCGCTGCCTTCAGGGACGGGTGAAAGATCGAGAACGGATAAAGGTATCATGCTTGCTCATATGGTGTGGAACAGTTGGGATGCAAACTCATCCCAACAAAAAGGGCGGCCCACATGTGGCCGCCCTTAATCTGATTATTCAATACAAGTTTCAGTGATGTTGCGCAGGCACCGGTTGAGCCCCATCTTCCTGCGCCGGCACGAACTCGCCTTCCACATCCTTCTTGGCGATGAATGTATAAAACATCGGAACCACGAACAGAGTGAAGACCGTACCGATGGTGATTCCGGTGAAGATCACCAGACCCATTGAATAACGAGCCGCAGCACCAGCACCGCTTGCTATGATCAACGGAACAACACCGAGTGCCATCGCAGCCGTCGTCATCAGAATAGGACGCAGACGCGTTTCTGCAGAGAGGATGATGGCTTCACGACGTGAATGACCATGCAGACGGCGTTGCTGATTGGCGAACTCCACCATCAGAATGCCGTGCTTGGTTATCAGCCCCACGAGTGTAATGAGACCGACCTGCGTGTAGATGTTGAGCGTTCCAAGGCCGAGATTCAGCGGAACGATAGCACCGAAGATCGAAAGCGGAACCGACATCATGATGATGAACGGGTCACGGAAGCTTTCAAACTGCGCAGCCAGCACGAGATAGATCACGATAACGGCGAGGCCGAAAGCGATCAGGATCGTGTTGCCTTGCTCGACTTCAAGACGTGACTGTCCGGAATAGTCGAGGAAGAAACCTTCAGGCATCTTCTGCTGGGCCAGATTGACGAGCGTCTGCAGGCCCTGACCCGTTGTCACGCTTGGCATTGGAAGCGCAGAAATCGTCGCCGAATTGAGCTGGTTGAACTGCTCAATGGCCGCAGGTGAAGCATTCTGCTTGATCTGAATAACCGACGACAGAGGCACCATCGCACCCGAAACACTGCGAACATAGAATTCGCCGAGCTTTTCCGGGTTGGAACGATAGATATCCGGCACCTGGGTGATGATGTCATAGCTGTTCGAATCGCGGTCGAACTGGGCAATCTTTGCACCACCGGTCAGAAGACCAAGCGTCGAGCCAATATCGCTGACCTGAACACCAAGCGTTGCAGCACGATCGCGGTCGATTGTGATCGTCGTCTGCGGTGCATTATAGGACATCGAGTTCTGGACAATAATGAACTGACCCGTTGCCTGTGCCTCGTTCTTGATTTCCTCAGCAAGCTCGAAAACCTGATCCGAAGGACCTGTCGACTGAAGCGCAATCGAAATCGGCAGACCGCCGCCAGTGCCCGGCAGGGATGGCGGTGAGAAGATGAACGCTTCAACACCGGCGACTTTGCTAAGCCGACCCGTCAAATCCTGCTGGATTTCCTTCTGCGAGCGCGAACGTTCCGACCAGTCCTTCAACACCCAGAGCGCAATACCCGAATTCGTACCGCCATCCATGCCAACGATCTGGAAGCGTGTATCCAGTTCTGGCAGATCCTTGGTCAGACCATCAATCTGCTCGGCATAGAGATTGGTATATGCAGAAGTCGCATATTGCGGAGCCTGGAACATCGAGAACAGCGCGCCGGAATCTTCTTCAGGTGCCAGTTCTGTCGATGTGTTCACAAACAGGAAGCCTGTAAGGCCAACCAGAGCAATAACAATCATCAGAGTGATCGGGCGATAATTAAGCGAGCCCGACACCATGCGATGATACCACTTCTCGAATCTCGAGAAGGTGCTGTCGATGAACTTCTGGAACCGCGATGCTTCGCCATGTTTGAGCATGCGCGCGCACATCATCGGTGAAATTGTCAACGCTGCTACACCTGAGATGATAACAGCGCCAGCCAGCGTGAAGGCAAACTCACGGAACAGAGAACCGGTCAATCCGCCTGTAAAACCGAGAGGTGCGAACACCGCAGCGAGCGTGATTGTCATTGCGATAATAGAGCCGGTAATTTCCTTCATACCCTTGAAGGCCGCATCCATCGGACGCAATCCTTCCTCGATATGTCGGTGAATATTCTCCAACACCACAATCGCGTCATCGACCACCAGACCAATCGCCAGAACCATCGCGAGAAGAGACAGAAGGTTGATGGAAAAGCCGAGGATATAAAGGAAAAAGCAGACGCCGATCAGCGAAATCGGGATCGTTACGATTGGAATAAGCACCGCACGGAACGAACCGAGGAAGACAATGATGACCAGAATAACGATGGCCACGGCTTCGCCGATCGTCGTGAACACTTCCTTGATCGAAGAGCTGATCTGCTCGGTCGCGTCATAGACGAGATCAAGCTTCATGCCTTCTGGCAGTGAAGACTGGATTGACGGCAATTCCTTACGAACAGCATTCGCCATATCGATCGGGTTTGCAGCAGGCGTCGGATAGACACCCAAGAACGTACCCGCAGCACCGTTGAACGCAACGATTGTATCGGTGCTTTTTGCCGCCAATTCTACTTTTGCAACATCGCGAAGACGAACGACCTCATCACCCGACACCTTGATCGGCATTGCACCGAACGCCTCAGGCGTCTGCAAGGTCGATTCCAATGTGATCGAAGACGATACAAACTTGTTTTTGGTCGTGCCCGGTGCTGACAGGAAGTTAGAGGCATTGATTGCGGCCAGAACTTCTGGTGCAGTGATTTGGCGTGCCGCCAGCTGGATTGGATCAATCCAAACACGCATCGAATAGACCTGACCGCCGAGAATTTCAGCCTTGGCGACGCCCTGAATAGTGGACATGCGAGGCTGAATAACGCGTTCCAGATACTCTGTGATCTGTTCGCTCGTCATATTCGGGTTCTGCGCCGCCAGATACATGGTAGCGAAACTCTGGCCAGTACCCTTAACGATAACAGGATCATCAGATTCAGTCGGCAGATTGCCACGAACCTGATTGACCTTTGCAATCACTTCGGTGAGTGCAGCATCAGGGTTTGCGCCAAGCTTCATCTGAACCGTCACCGTGCTCGACGATGGGCGGCTGGATGAAGTGACATAATCAATGTCTTCAGTTGTCGCCACCGATTCAGCGATTGGCGATGTGATAAAGCCCTGAATAAGCTCAGCACTTGCACCAGCATAAGCCGTAGTGACTGTAATAACGGTTTCATCGACTTTCGGGTATTCGCGCACTGTAAGCTGCGCTATCCCCTGAAGCCCAAGAAGAATGATCATGAGAGCAACCACAGTAGCAAGTACGGGTCGCCGGATGAAGATATCGGAAAAGCTCATCTTGCTCGCCTATTACTTGTCAGCCGGTGTAACCGGATTGACTGTGTTGTCGACCGTTACAGCAGCACCTGGCGCAAGCCGGTTCTGACCCGCACTGATCACGATATCGCCAGCCTTCAAGCCATCAGTAATTTCTACAACGCCGCCATAACGACGACCGAGTTTGACGAAGACCTGCTGTGCGACAAGCTTTTCAGCCTGCCCTTCAGGAGCCTTTTCGCCCTCCTTCGGCTGTTCTGGACGAACAGCATAAGCGTAATCACCATAAAGGCTGGTCACGATTGCAGTCTGAGGCAATGCGAGAACATTGTCTTCCTGTGGAAGTTCGATGCGGACCTGAACGAACTGGCCGGGTGTCAGGCGCGGTTCATCGTTCTGCACCTCTGCACGGACCGAAACAAGGCGGCTCGCTGGGTCGATCTTTGGGTCAATACCAACAATCGTTCCATTGTAATTAAGTTTATCCGTGCTTGGACCAACCTTCACAGACTGACCAAGTTTGAGTGAGGTCAACGACTGTTCAGGCACAGTGAAATCAATGCGCATCTTGTCAGTTTCCTGCAAGGTGCCGATCACTGTCCCCGGCGTCAGATACTGACCAAGATCGATTTTTGAAATACCAATCACACCATCAAAGGGAGCCGTAACGGTCTTTTGGTCAAGAACGGCCTGCATTTTTGCGACGGCCGCCTGCTTGGCGCTTGCGGCCGCAGCAGTTGTATCGACATCGGAAACTGCACCAACGCCACGCGTGCGCAGTGTTTCAGCGCGCTTCAGGTTCTGATCGGCAAGAACGGCTTCTGCCTGTGCAGCGACCAGATCAGCCCGTTCGATGCTGTTTTCCAGCTCAAGAAGCACATCGCCCTTTTTGACTTCTTTGTTTGCGGTGAAATTGATCTTCTCCACAATGCCATTGACCTGTACAGTAAGATCAACCCCGTTGATCGCATTGGCCGAACCAATGGCTTCAATACCGGGTGTCCATACACTAGGCGCAAGCGTAACGGTTGAAACCGTCTTTGCAGGCTGCTGCATATTAGCGAAGAAATCCTTGATCGCTTGTGTTCTGAACAGGTTAAACCCAACAAGCCCTCCCACGACGATCACGAGGAAAATTATTGCCAGAATAAGGCGTTTGATCATTGCGGATGCACTCCAGGGTGTCGTTGGCGTGCTTCCTTTATGTTCCTCACAATTTGGTCGCACGTATTTTACTTGAATATAAGATGGAAATAACTGTACCGTCTGGACGGTATTGTCAACTATCGAACTGTCAGGAGACCCAAGGAATTGCACACAAAGAATAAGGTCTCTTCGCGAGAGCGCATTTTACGCGCAGCCGTTGAACTCGCCCAGGAGGTTGGACCAGCCCATATATCGCTTGATGCGGTGGCCGCCCGCGCAGGCCTCTCCAAAGGAGGGTTGCTTTATTCATTCCCGAATAAGGCAAAACTGCTTGAGGGTGTGGTTGAAGAATATATGAAAGAGCATGAACGCGCGATGGAGGTGCAGGAAAGCCTCCAGACCGGCGGTAAAAACAGAATTGCCCGCGCCTTTTTTGACGTCTATCGCATTCAGGCCGATGATGAACCACCAGCCAGCGGAATTCTGGCGGCACTCGTCGAGAACCCGGACTTCATGATTCCGGTCCGGCATTATCATCGATCTGTTCTGGACCGCATGCTGAAAGATGCGACAGACCCCAACCTTGTTTTGATTACCTATCTGGCTCTTTCGGGTCTGGAATGTAGCCGCTTACTTGATTGTGACATTGTCAGTGATGAAGAGCGGCATTCGGTCATCTGCCGGCTTGAGCAGATACTGGAAGCTGGCTAAGACCGACATTAGCCAATAGTCATTACAAAAAACGCGCCTTTGAAGGCGCGTTTTGTTTTCAGTCACAAATACTGAATCAGAGGGCGGGTATGTCGCCCCTCTCCCATCCGGCAGTCGTTTCAGCCGCGAAATCTTCAAAACGCCCTTCGGCGATGGCAGCACGAATGCCTTGCATCAGATACTGATAATAGGCGAGATTGTTCCATGTCAGCAGCATTCCACCCAGCGCTTCACCCGCCTTCACGAGATGATGCAGATAAGCGCGGCTGTAATCACGCGTTGCCGGGCAATTTGATTCTGGATCAAGCGGACGATGATCATCGGCATGACGCGCATTGCGCAGATTGACCTTGCCAAAGCGTGTGAACGCCAAGCCATGACGGCCCGCACGTGTTGGCATCACGCAGTCAAACATATCAATCCCGCGTGCAACCGATTTCAGAATGTCATCCGGCGTACCAACACCCATCAGATAGCGCGGCTTTTCTGAAGGCAGAATCGGGCAAACCACTTCGAGCATATCAAGCATGACGTTCTGCGGTTCACCAACGGCCAGACCACCAACGGAATAGCCCTTGAGATCCATGGCTTTGAGTGCTTCAGCAGAGCGTTCACGCAGGCGCGCATTGTCACCGCCCTGCACAATACCAAACATCGCCTTGCCTGCTTGTGTGCCGAAGGCCACTTTGCAGCGCTCGGCCCAACGCAGCGACAATTCCATCGCCCGTTCGGTGTTCTGTTCGGGCGATGGCAAAGCCACGCATTCATCAAGCTGCATCTGAATATCGCTATCGAGCAGACCCTGAATTTCTATGGAGCGCTCCGGCGTCATTTCATATGGCTTGCCGTCGATGTGCGACCGGAAAGTAACACCATTCTCGTTCAGCTTGCGCAGCTGAGCGAGAGACATCACCTGAAAGCCACCGGAATCTGTCAGGATGGGGCCTTTCCAGCCACCAAACTCATGCAGACCACCAAGACGCGCCACGCGTTCAGCGCCCGGACGCAGCATCAGGTGATAGGTATTGCCGAGGATGATGTCAGCGCCCAACTCCTTCACCTGATCCATATACATGGCTTTAACGGTTCCGGCCGTACCAACCGGCATGAAGGCGGGCGTCCGCACCACGCCGCGTGGCATGGAGATTTCGCCCCGACGGGCTGCGCCATCACGCGCAAGCACTTTGAATTCAAAATTTTCGCTGGTCATGCCGTGTCTCTAATATCTCAAGCTCGTTCAAGCAAGCTTGCATCACCATAGGAATAGAAGCGGTAGTCTGTCTCGATCGCGCGCTTATATGCTTCCTGCATCGTGTCGAAACCACTGAATGCGGAAACCAGCATGAAAAGCGTCGAACGCGGCAGGTGGAAATTAGTCATCAGCAGATCGACAGCCCGGAACTTATAGCCCGGTGTGATGAAAATGTCGGTAGCACCTGACCATGGCTGAACCGTGCCATCTTCGTCCGCCGCACTTTCGATCAAACGCAGTGACGTCGTGCCGACGCATATCACACGCCCGCCACGGGCATGAACTGCATTGAGCGCATTCGCCGTTTCCTGCGAAACATACCCGATTTCGGCATGCATCTTGTGGTCGGTCGTATCGTCAGCTTTTACTGGCAGAAATGTTCCAGCGCCGACATGAAGCGTTACGAAATGCTCTTCAATGCCCCGGTCGCGAATTGTCTTAAGCAGATCAGGTGTAAAATGCAGCCCGGCGGTAGGAGCCGCAACAGCACCCTCCTCACGCGCATAAACGGTCTGATAATCGCTGCGATCACGATCATCTTCAGCACGCTTGGATGCAATATATGGTGGCAGCGGAATATGACCCACCGCAGCAATGGCTTCATCGAGAGCAGCACTTGCGAGGTCAAACACCAGCAGAACTTCGCCGGCATCGCCTTTCTCGGCAACGGTTGCATCGAGTGTGCCGAGAAAACAGCTCGCACCGGAATGACCAAAACGGATGCGATCGCCTTCCTTCACGCGCTTGGCCGGACGCAGGAAAGCCTTCCAGCGATCAGGACCGGTACGCATGTGAAGGGTCGCACTCACCTGCGAAATATTGCCATCGCGCTCGCGCATGCCTTCAAGCTGCGCTGGAATGACTTTTGTATCGTTGAATACCAGCGCGTCGCCTAGCTGAAGCAGATCAGGCAATTCAAATACCTGTCGATCCTCGAATGGCTGGCCGGGACGAACACGCAATAATCTGGCGTGGTCACGCGGCTCTGCCGGGCGTAGCGCAATGCGCTCATCCGGCAAGTCAAAATCGAAAAGATCAACACGCATCATAAACCTCGTGAAAGCATTTCCGCTTCTGGGAATGCATCAAAGAAAGGCGGCCCCGGCAAAACCGGAGCCGCAATATCTCGTGTAAATTACAAGATCAGATATCGGAAGCGATACGTGCGGTTACGATCTTGTCTGGATCAGTAACTGGTTCGCCGCGCTTGATCGTGTCGACATTGTCCATGCCTTCGATAACCTGGCCCCAAGCAGTGTACTGGCGGTCGAGCCAAGGAGCATCGGTGAAGCAGATGAAGAACTGCGAGTTGGCCGAGTTCGGGCTCTGCGAGCGCGCCATCGAAGCCGTACCGCGCTTGTGCTGAGTGTTCGAGAATTCTGCCTTCAGGTCAGGCTTCTCGGAACCGCCCATGCCAGCGCGCGAGCCATTGAAATGTGCCCCACCCGTCTTGCCGAATTTCACGTCGCCGGTCTGGGCCATGAAACCATCAATCACGCGGTGGAATACAACGCCATCATAAGCGCCTTCGCGTGCCAGTTCCTTGATACGCTCTACATGTCCAGGAGCGAGATCAGGGTAGAGTTCGAGAACAACATTGCCCTTGGTGGTTTCGAGAACGAGTGTGTTTTCCGGGTCTTTATAAGCCATCGGGCCTCTCCTATTGAGCACATCCCATAAGTGTTGAATGATTTTTGCGACAGGGATGCGCATTGAATTTAAAACTGGAAGATGTCGATCTGATAAATCGGATCAAACCGCATTCCAAACTTACTTCTTATCGGCCTCAATCGTGGCCTTGATGATTTTGTCAGGGTTTTCGACCGAGCCATTGTCGGATTCATTACCCTTTTTGATCTTATCGACAGCATCCATGCCACTGACAACCTTGCCAACAACTGTGTACTGACCGTTCAGGAATGAACCTTCATTGAACATGATAAAGAACTGAGAATTGGCCGAGTTCGGGTCCTGGCTGCGTGCCATACCAACCGTACCGCGCACGAAAGGTTCCTTGGAGAATTCAGCCGGAATGTTCGAAAGCTCAGAACCACCGGTGCCAACACGCGAAGCATTGAAGCCCTTGTCCATATTGCCAAACTTCACATCGCCCGTCTGCGCCATGAAGCCGGGGATGACACGGTGAAAGGCAACGCCGTTATATGCACCTTCACGCACGAGCTTCTTGATCTGATCAACATGTTTCGGCGCGAGATCGGGACGTAACTCGATGGTTACATCGCCGCCCTTGGTATTCAGAAGCAGAGTGTTTTCAGCGTCAGCTGCCGACGCGAACTGCGCCGTTCCCATTGAGAGCGCCACAAAGGCAGCAGCGGCAAGCGTCGAACGAATAAATGGCATGATCGGAAAACTCCCTGCGATCAGGATTTGAATTTGGCTTCGAGCGCAGCGGCAACGGCTGCGGGAGCGAAAGGACGAATATCACCGCCCATAGAGGCAATCTGACGAACCAATGTGGCGGTAATGGTGCGCACAGCTGGATCAGCAGGCAGAAAAACAGTCTGAAGTTCTGGCGCCATAGTACCGTTCATGCCAGCCATCTGCATCTCATAGTCGAGATCGGTGCCGTCACGTAACCCACGGACCATGAGCTGCGCGCCGTGTTTGCGCGCCGCATCAATCACCAGATTGTCAAAAGAAATCACCGATAGCCGAGCGGCATCCTTGCCTAAAATGGCATGCGCACTGGCATCAATCAGTTCAACGCGTTCTTCAAAACTGAACAACGGTTTTTTGCCCGGATGAACACCAATGGCAACAATAACCGTGTCTGCAAGGCGCAGCGCACCTTTCAGTACATCAATATGGCCATTGGTCACCGGATCGAAGGAGCCAGCATAAATCGCGATTGTCATTTCTTCCAGCTAGCCTTTTCTCGTCAGATTTTCAACAACAACCACAATTGGAAAGAAATCAGAAACCAAGAAAACAGATGAATGCGATATGAACAACGATTTCACGACAAGTTCACAACCGATTTACCAAGATAGGCGCAAGTTTGGTGCAACCTTTTCGCTTCTCAAGCGTATCTATAACGAAAGGATACCGCGATGATGATATTTCTTCTGGCATTATCCATGATGGTAGCGATGGCTGCATCGGCGATTGTATTGCTTCTGGAAGAGAACGAAGCAAAGCGCCAACGCGTGCGTCCGACGGCGTTCAGCCTCAGCACCATGCGTAAATTGAGTTCGCGTTAATCTGTAGACCGAGAGCTTCTGAAGATCGCCAATATCCTCCAGTCTTGGCATCTGAAAGTCTTGGCATCTGAAAAAGGCCGATGGTAATTCCATCGGCCTTTTCATTTTGCTTCCATGATCGCCCGATACTCAAAGCAAGAGTGTCGTATGTCCTTACGGACGCACAAAGGACGCTCTAATTCATTGTATCTACGTATCGGCTCTAAAATCAAAATCGCTTTCAGGGCCGATACGCCAGGCATCTCATTTATTCCTCAGCAGGTGCCGCAGGCGCTTCACCTTCAGGGGCAGAATCACCGGCTTCAACAATGCCGTTCTCTTCATCGCTCTCCGTTTCCGAAATGCGTTCGACCGAGACAACTTTTTCGCCATCAGCCGTATTGAAGATCGTGACACCCTTGGTCGAACGTCCAGCAATACGAATACCGCCAACCGGGACACGGATGAGCTGACCGCCGTCAGAAACAAGAAGAATCTGGTCGCTTGCTTCTACCGGGAACAGCGCAACGAGCTTACCGATCTCATCGGCTTTCGAGGTATCAGTTGCCCGGATACCCTTGCCTCCACGCCCCGAAACACGGAACTCATAAGACGAAGAACGCTTGCCGTAACCATATTCACTGACCGTGAGAACAGTTTCTTCGCGCGCCTTCAGTTCCTGATAAAGCTCCTCGTTGAGTTCAGCTTCAACCGCAACTTCTTCACCGACGACAACGATATCATCCGCATCGTCAGCACCCTGCGCACGACGCTCTGCAATAGAGCGCTTAAGATATGCAGCGCGCTGCGAAGCATCAGCATCCACGTGATGCAGGATCGCCATCGAGATGACCTTGTCCCCATCAGCCAGATTGATACCGCGAACGCCAATCGAATTACGACCAGCAAACACGCGAACATCCGTCACAGGGAAGCGAATGCACTGGCCACCAGCACAAGTCAGCAGAACATCATCGAATTCGGTACATGTATCGACCGAAAGGATTTCATCACCGTCTTCTTCCAGCTTCATCGCGATCTTACCGTTACGGTTGACCTGAACGAAGTCAGAAAGCTTGTTACGACGAACCGTACCGCGCGTCGTCGAGAACATGACGTCGAGGTTTGCCCAGGACTCTTCATCCTCTGGCAACGGCATGATCGTTGTGATGCGTTCACCCTGCTGCAATGGCAGCATATTGATGAGTGCCTTACCGCGCGATTGTGGATTACCAACTGGCAGACGCCAGACTTTTTCCTTGTAGACAATACCGCGCGAGGAGAAGAACAGCACAGGCGTATGCGTATTGGCGACGAACAGACGAGTTACGAAATCCTCGTCCTTCGTTGCCATACCGGACCGGCCCTTGCCGCCACGACGCTGCGCACGATAGGTCGCGAGAGGCACACGCTTGATATAACCAGCATGGCTAACCGTCACGACCATATCTTCACGGGCGATGAGGTCTTCATCATCCATTTCCGCGCCACCGAGACCGAACTCGGTGCGGCGTGGTGTGGCGAACTCGTCACGAACGGCAAGCATCTCTTCCTTGACGATCGTCATAACGCGAATGCGCGAACCGAGAATATCAAGATAATCGCGGATTTCTTCGCCGATCTTGTTCAGCTCGTCCGCAACTTCATCACGTCCAAGAGCTGTCAGGCGCTGCAAACGCAGATCAAGAATAGCACGTGCCTGCTCTTCCGAGAGGTTATAAGTGCTGTCTTCGTTGATCCTATGACGCGGATCATCAATGAGACGGATCAATGGCGCCACATCAGCCGCAGGCCAACGACGCTCCATCAACTGCTCACGTGCCGTCGCCGGATCCGGCGCACGACGAATGAGAGCAATGATCTCATCAATATTGGCGACCGCAATAGCCAGACCAACCAAGACATGCGCACGATCACGCGCCTTATTGAGCAGGAATTTCGTGCGGCGTGTTACCACTTCCTCACGGAATGCAACGAATGCACGCAGCATGTCGAGCAGCGTAAGCTGTTCCGGCTTGCCGCCATTCAGCGCAACCATGTTGCAGCCGAAAGAGGTCTGCAGAGGTGTATACCTATAAAGCTGGTTCAGCACGACATCAGCAACGGCGTCGCGCTTCAATTCGACCACAACGCGATAGCCGTCGCGATCGGATTCATCACGCAGATCGGAAATGCCCTCAATACGCTTATCGCGCACCAATTCGGCCATTTTCTCGATCATCGAAGCCTTGTTCACCTGATAGGGAACTTCGGTAATGATGATGGATTCGCGATCACCGCGCATAGGCTCAATCGCCACAAGACCGCGCATAATGACCGAGCCACGGCCCGTGCTATAGGCTGAATTGATGCCAGCGCGTCCAAGGATGATACCACCGGTCGGGAAATCCGGACCCGGAATAATCTCCATGATTTCTTCCAGCTCAATTGCCGGATTTTCGATAAGCGCTATGCAACCGTCAATGACTTCGCCAAGATTATGCGGAGGAATATTGGTCGCCATACCGACCGCAATACCGCCAGAACCATTGACAAGAAGGTTCGGGAAGCGTGCTGGCAGAACCATAGGTTCCCGCTCGCGGCCATCATAGTTGTCCTGGAAATCAACCGTATCCTTGTCGATGTCCGACAGAAGGGATTCAGTGACCTTTTCCAGACGACATTCGGTGTAACGCATTGCCGCTGGCGGATCGCCATCGATGGAACCGAAATTGCCCTGTCCATCCACAAGTGGATCACGCAGAGAGAAGTCCTGCGCCATACGCACGAGGGCGTCATAAATAGAAGCGTCACCATGCGGATGGTATTTACCCATCACTTCACCGATCACACCTGCCGATTTACGGTAGGGGCGATTGTAAGCGAGGTTCATCTCGTTCATGGCATGGAGAATACGACGGTGCACGGGCTTAAGACCATCGCGCACGTCAGGCAGAGCACGGCTCACGATAACGCTCATCGCGTAATCGAGATAGGAGCGCTGCATCTCCTCAATAATGGAAATCGGTTCGATACCTGTAGGGCCGCTCGGGCCGCCATTCATATCTTCGGAACCGGGTGGAGGTGTTTGATCTGACACTATTCAGATATCTTTCTCAACAGAATCGATAAAGTCACTTTATAAAGTAAAACAGCACAAAACGCCAATTTCACCGCCATTTCAACCGGCTTATTTCCTTTATCGAATCAATAACTTAAAAGATATTCACATAAAGATCGCGCAATGATGTTGCCGCCAGGAGCGCTTTCCGTCGACCAGGCACCTCTCATCAGCTACAATCTGTTTTACAATTGAAGCAAAGAATACCAACAAAAAGGGCGAGTTTAGCATGGGGTTCTACGATACGGTTTTCAGCGCCTTCGTCACCCTTCTCGTCACAATCGATCCACCGGGCCTGGCGCCACTATTTTTGGCACTTACACCGGGGATGGACCGCAGCCATCGCGGTCAGGTTGCTCTGCGCGCATCCATCATCGGTTTCATTGTCATGGCGCTGTTTGCAATAGCTGGCGCACAGATTTTAGGGATGTTCGGCATCAGCATCGGTGCTTTTCGCGTCGCGGGTGGCTTGTTGCTTTTCTGGATCGCTTTCGAAATGATTTTTGAGAAACGGACCGAGCGTAAGGAAAAGAGTGCCGAGGTGGCCATCACCAAGGACCATATCCGCAATATCGCCGCCTTCCCGCTCGCCATTCCATTGATCGCCGGTCCGGGTGCTATTTCAGCAATCGTACTGACATCGGACTCCTTCGATGGCATCGGCCCACGAGCCGCCCTCCTTGGTGTCATAGCTGTTTGCTTGTTGATTACCTATTTCGTGCTGCTGCTCGCAGAACGCGTCGACCGGTTTCTTGGCGAAACCGGTCGTTCTATCCTGACCCGACTGCTCGGTGTTATCCTAGCAGCACTTGCAGTTCAGTTCGTCGCAGACGGCGTGAAGTCTTTAATCAACGGCTAAGCAGATTTCATTGCTTTCTTGCCGATCATCGCATGGCGAAGCTTGGATGAGAACCAATCGATAACGGCAACCGCCACAAGGATCATCAGGATCAGGAATGAAACGTCCTGAAGATTGAGAACCTTGATCTGTTCAGCAAGATGCGCACCAATACCGCCTGCCCCAACAATGCCGATGATCGTCGCGGAACGGGTGTTGGATTCGAAGAAGTAAAGCACCTGACTGCCCATGAGCGGTAAAACCTGCGGTAATATGCCGAAGCGATAGCCATGCAGTCTGTTGCCGCCTGAAGACACAACGCCTTCCACCGGCTTCTTGTCAGCCCCTTCGATAGATTCCGAGAACAATTTGCCGAATGCACCGAAATCCGAACAGGCAATCGCGAGAATGCCGGCAAATGGTCCAAGGCCCACAACCGATACCCAGATCAATGCCCATATCAGGGTATCAACGCCACGAATGGTGTCGAGAAAGCGGCGAATACCAAAGTGCAGAAAGATATTCGGAATGATGTTCTTGGCGGCCAGAAAACCGAATGGAAAGGCGAGGATCGCGGCTAGCAAGGTACCAAGATAGGCGATCGCCAATGTTTCCATCATAGACCACAGATAGAGACTGAACCGCCCACCGGACGACGGCGGCATCATCATCAGTGCGAAATCACCAAGACGACCAAGCCCGTTAAGAATACGCAACAGCGAAAAATCGAGCCAGTAGAAAGCGAACCAGACCGAAGCAATCACAGCGACGGTAAAAATCGCCAGATTGCGCCATGCACGCGCATTTCCAAAAAGTTCGGCATGTTCCGACCTGAGTTCTTTTTCATGCGCGTGCGCTTCGCGGGAGAGACTTTGTGCTACATCTGTCATCGTTTAATCTCCCATTTAACCTATACGGCCAAGAAGCGTGTGGCGAACCCGCTGCGTGATGAGATCGATGACAACAATAGTCACGATAATCAGAAGCAGGATGGCACTCACGTCGCTGTAGTAGAATTGGCGGATCGATGTGAGCAATTCCTGTCCGATACCACCCGCCCCGACAAAGCCCATGACTGACGCGCCGCGGACATTGATCTCGAAGCGCAGCAATCCGTAGGATGCAAAATTCGCAGCCACCTGTGGCAGCACAGCAAATCGAATGACCTGCAGGCCAGACCCGCCGGCAGCACGGATACCCTCGACAGGCCGCATGTCTATATTCTCGACGACTTCCGAGAACAGTTTACCAAGTGCGCCGGTGGTATGAAGCATGAGCGCAAGTACACCGGCCATCGGCCCAAGACCGAAGGCGATGACGAACAAGAGCGCGAAGACGATTTCAGGAACAGTACGCAGCAACTCAAGTCCACGACGAACGATAAATCTCACAGTCGAGTTTGGCGCCATATTCGATGAGGCTGCAAAGGAAGCTGCAAAAGCAACGACAGCCCCGATCAAAGTAGCCAGATAGGCAATCAACAGCGTCTCAAACAGCATTTTGAGCCAGCCGCCGAGATTCCAGTACCAGGCGGCCATATCGCCCCAGAAATTGGCAATGGTGATACTTGGCAGAATGCGCCCGAGATAACTTGTAAAGCGAAAGAGATTTTCGGCCAGTGTGCCCGGCCGAACATCGGCGACGACGGAGGCAGCAATGGCGATAACAACAAGCGCGAGGAGCAGCGCAATACCGTAGAGACGCCGTTTGCCGACTTCCCTGCGATAATCGGCAAGCAGGCCTTTTGCACCATTGCCGTCGAGTGAGGATACCGTCATGCGATCTTTCCTATAAAAATGCCCGGAACCATGAGGTTCCGGGCATTTAAATCGTTCCAGGGATTAAGACTTGCGGGCCTTGTCGTTGAACTTGAGCATCTCGATGATTGGCTCATATTCCTTGGCTTCGGTCGCAACAAAATCCTGATCCTTGCCATCGGAAAGGGCGTCAAAGCCGGCCTTGTCCTTCTTTGGCATATCGAGGAAAGCCTGCTTGATGTCGGTCTTGAGCTGGTCTGGCAGCGTGCTGAGGACAGCAAATGGTCCTTCAGGAAGGAAGTCCGACTTGAAGATGACGCGGAAATCATCCTTGGTCATCAGCTTGCCGTTTGCATCCTTGAGAACGCCACGGCTGATCATGCGGGTCAGGTTGGAATCGTCTTCCGAATTCCAGGAATTGGCAGCAGCATCAGCGGTGCCCTGAGCAAGTGCCAGAACTGCATTTTCATGGCTGCCTGCAAAGAAGTTCTTACCAAAGAACGAATCGACGCTATAGCCGTCACGATTCAGGAAGAAGCGCGGTGCATTGTTGCCCGATGTCGAGTTTGGATCAACCAGAGCGATCGCCTTGCCTTTGAGGTCGTCCATCTTCTGGTACGGGCTGTCAGCGCGGACATAAACGACCGAATAATAGCCGTTGACGCCGGTATCATGACGCTGGTTGACGAGCGGAGTGGTTTCAACGCCAGTCATGACGGCACGCGCATAAGAAGCCGGGCCATAGAAAGCGATCTGGATGTTACCAGCGCGCTGACCTTCGATAACCGCAGCATAGTCGTTTGCAACGCGAAGGGTTACCTTGGTGCCAAGTTCCTTGCCGAGATAAGCAGCCAGAGGCGCATAACGGTCAGAAGTGGTCGAAGCGTTTTCAGCTGGGATCACGCCCAGAACGATTTCCGGATAGTCCTTGCTCCAGTCAGCAGCCTGAGCAGTGGAAGCCATCATCGGCAAAGTCAGCGTAGCGGTAAGCGCAGCAGCCGCCAGAAAGTTTCTACGGTTAAGCATAGGTATCTCCTGTTAATCCCTGATTTTGGAGCGTAATTTTTCCGGCGTTTAGGCGGAAAGTTGGCGCAGAACGGCTTCAGCCGACTGCGGAACTGGCATTGGCATTGGCTCGGTTGCATCATCCGTATCGATGACGTCATCGGCTTCCATGCCATAAAGGTCTCGTGATGCCATATCGGTAAGCATTGATGGTGTTCCTCGGAACACAATCTTGCCGGCAGACATCCCGACGAGACGGTCGCAATAGCTGCGTGCGATATCGAGTGAGTGCAGATTGCAGAGAACAGTAATTCCATATTCGCGATTGATGCGACGCAGTGCATCCATGACGCTGCGCGTATTGCGCGGGTCAAGCGAAGCAATTGGCTCGTCAGCGAGAATAATACGTGGCTGCTGAACAAGTGCGCGGGCAATAGCTACACGCTGTTGTTGGCCACCGGAAAGCTCATCGGCGCGGTGGGCGGCCAGATGGGCAATGTCGAATTGCTGCAAAGCGGAAAGAGCAATAAGTCGCTCCTCATCGCTCCAGATACGCAGAAGCGACTTAGGAGTAGAAACATAATTCAAACGCCCCATCAGGACGTTCGTCAAAACATCAAGCCGATCAACCAGATTGAAGTGCTGGAAAATCATCGCACATTGAGCACGCCATGCGCGCAGCCCAGAGCCTTTAAGCCCCGTGACGTCACGACCATCCCAGTGAATAGTTCCCTCTGAAGGCTCGACAAGGCGATTGATCATACGCAGCAGCGTTGACTTACCCGCACCTGAACGCCCGATAATTCCCACAAACGTGCCAGGCTCGATCTCGAGGTCAACACCCGAAACCGCCACTTTATCATTATAGTGGCGTGTTACGTTTTTTAGTTGAAGCATGAATTCATCTCCATTCATGCTCACTATCGATCCATTCAATGACACTGCAATGAACGGACAATGACGTTTGTGTAAACGTACACACCACTATAGGATTTTAAGTTAAGCGATTGTTTTAACGCTCATTTCCTGCAAGTGCTTTAGGAACGCTTCTGTGGATGCTGCGACTTCGCCCGAATTGTCTATTATGACAACATCATCAGCACCGTCATCAAAGCTCACTTCACGCGCAAGTCGCAGAGCAATTTCTTCTCTACTTTCACGACCGCGCGATGCGAGCCGTTCTGCGAGTACCTCCGGCCGGGCTGAAATGATGACCACCGAACGCTCAGCATAAAGCCTGCGAATATCACCGAGCACACGACGCGAGACGTTGGCAATCACAACAGTTCCGTCTGCGATTTCATTATCGAGCGATTTCGGCAATCCATAGCTCAGCCCATGCGCCTGCCAGTGCAAGGCAAAAGCACCCTCACCTGCAGCCTTCGCAAAAGCCGCTTCATCAAGGCTATCATGATCTTCCGTACCCGGCATTTGCGGACGCGTGATAATGCGGCGCACAAAATGGAACCGCGTGTCGTTCGCGAGAGCCACACGTGCCGCATCCATGATCGTGTCTTTGCCGGCCCCACTGGGGCCGACAACAGCAACGAAACATCCACCCGGCTTATTATCTGCCTGCATCACAACACACGCTCACCTTCACGCCAGACTGTGCGAACGACAGGGATAGCACCCCTGGTGCGGGTGCGAACCAGATCGGCACGCTTGCCGATAGCGATCTCGCCGCGATCATCCATTGCCATAGCGTCGGCTGGATTTTTGGTCACAAGACGAATGGCAGAGGTCAATGCAACCGGACGTTCGCCCGATGCGAGAGCAAATGCCGACTGGATAAGGCTGAACGGGATATAATCTGACGACAAAATATCGAGACTACCATTATCGACCAGATCACGAGCAGCGATATTCCCGGAATGCGAGCCGCCGCGCACGATGTTCGGCGCACCCATCAGGATCGACAATCCTGCACCTTTGGAAGCATTGGCTGCTTCCATCGTGGTGGGAAATTCGGCAATCCGCACGCCATGATCAAGCGATTCATCGACATGATTACTTGTCGCATCGTCATGGCTCGCCAACACAATCCCGCGAAGGGCCGACAAATCGGCTATCGCGCGGCGATGTTTTGCAGAATAGGCGTCTGAATCCGCCATGCGCTTTTCACAATGCACCCGGAACTCCTCATCCGTGAGCTTCATCTTACGCATGTAATAGGTGCGATAAGTCTCAAGATCAACGAATTGCCGTTGTCCCGGCGCATGATCCATCAGCGAAGCAAGCTTGACCCGGTCGTCATTTTCAAAAAGCGCAAAGCTTTCAAGGCAATCCGCCGATGAAACTTCACAACGCAGATGCAGGAAATGATCAGCGCGCAGCCTGTTTTCGCGCACACCGCTTTCAATAGCATCTGCAAGCATACGCATATCCTTGCCGGCAAAATCGCGATCATAGTCAGAGCCAACACGCATGGCGTCGAACACAGTCGTTATACCGGACGCCGCGACCTGCGCGTCATGGGCCTGAACTGCAGCATCCACGTTCCAGCGAACTTTCGGGCGTGGTGCGTAATGGCTTTCGAGCTGGTCAGTGTGCAGTTCGATCAGACCCGGAATGACATAATCGCCATCCATGTCATCACCACCATTGGTGTTGCCCTGATCTATCGCTGCAATTTTGCCGTCGCGGATCAGGATCGAACCGCTGACAATCTCGTCAGCGAGCACAATGCGCGCATTTTTCAGAACGATTTCGTTAGCCATTGGATAGCTCTTTCATAACCGCGTTTGTATTAGCGGCCGTTTCATATTTCGAGAGGAAAGCTTCGATTTCGAGCGCGCGAAAATCGTCGAGCGCGTCACGCAAGCGGTCATGGCTCCAGTCCCACCAGGCCAGCAGGTCCAGACGATTGCCGGTAGCTGCATCGAAACGCTCACGGATAAGACGTGCGGGCACTCCGCCGACAATTGTATAGGGTGCCACGTCCCTGCTCACGACCGCTCCGGCTCCAACAACCGCACCATTGCCAACCGTCACGCCCGGCAGAATGGTCGAACCGTGGCCAAGCCATGTATCGTGACCGATCTGCACGGCATTGCCGCGTCGCCACTCGAAAAACTCGGTTTCATCTTTTTCGCCCGGCCAGTAATCACCAGCACGATAGGTAAAATGATGCAGTGTCGGACGCCAGGTCGGATGGTTGGTCGCATTGATGCGCACATGACTGGCAATATTCGAGAATTTGCCGATTTCCGCGCACCAGATTTCACAGTCGATACCGAGATAGGAATAGTCATCAAGCACAGTTTCCGAAACCCGGCTGCGCGCGCCAACCTCAGTGTATCGGCCAAGTTTACTGCCGTTCACTTCAGCGGTTTCGTGAACCAAAGGTTCGACCGAGAGTTTGGTCATGCCGCAGCCCTCGGAGAAAAAGTGGTGACATCGATGATCCGGTCCGCAACCTGTTCACGCACATCTTCATCATGGAAGATGCCAAGCATTGCGACTCCCTGAGCCTTCTTGGCCTTTATAAGATCAACAACGACTGCACGGTTCTTGGCATCAAGTGAAGCTGTCGGTTCATCAAGCAGCAACACCGGATGGTCTGTGATGAAGCCGCGCGCAATGTTCACACGCTGCTGCTCGCCACCTGAGAATGTGGCAGGAGGCAGCGCCCAGAGCCGTTCTGGCAGGTTGAGCTGAGCCAGCAATTCGCTGGCTCGATTGCGGGCGACCTCGCGGTCCACATTACGAGCCACTAACGGCTCTGCGACAACATCTATCGCCGCCACACGCGGCAGCGTACGCAAAAACTGGCTGACATAGCCAATTGTATCGCGCCGCACCGCGAGAACTTCACGCGGATCGGCTGTCGCCAGATCCACCATGCGATCTTCGTGACGAATGAGGATCGAGCCTGCATTCACCGCGTAATTGCCATAGACCATCTTGAGAATGGAGCTTTTACCGGCACCGGAGGGACCGCCAAGCACAGCACATTCGCCAGATTCGAGCCTGAAATCCACACCGCTCACGACCGGCAATTGAATGCCGGCCTGCAAATGCATCGTGAATGTCTTCGCCAGACCTGAGACGGTCAACGGGGAGGATGTTTTAACTTCGGACATTTCTCACCTCAAACATGAAGCTTCGCTAATTTACGAACAACATGCTGCAAACATCTGTTTTAATTTACTAAACCTGAAGAATGGACGACACCAAAAGCTGCGTGTATGGCGCTTGCGGGTCATCCAGAACGCGGTCAGTAAGGCCCTGCTCAACAATATGGCCGTCTTTCATGACCATGATGCGATGGGAAAGAAGACGCGCCACTGCAAGATCGTGGGTAACGATAACAACCGAAAGGCCGAGATCACTCACCAGACCACGCAGCAGATCGAGCAGACGCGCCTGGACAGACACATCAAGACCGCCGGTTGGTTCATCCATGAAGACAAGACGCGGTGCTGTCACCAGATTGCGTGCAATCTGCAGACGCTGACGCATACCACCAGAGAATGCGCGAGGTTGGTCATCTATACGATCAGAAGCAATTTCAACGCGTCCCAGCCACTCGGTCGCCGTGTTGCGAATATTGCCGTAATGACGCTCGCCGACAGCCATCAGCCGCTCGCCAACATTGGCGCCTGCCGAAACAGTCATACGCAGACCATCGGACGGATTCTGATGCACAAAGCCCCAATCGGTACGCATCAGGAAACGGCGTTCTGCTTCGCCGATCTTGTAAAGATCGCGGAATTCACCATCGCGCATCCGATATTCCACGCTGCCCGTTGTCGGTTCCAGACGTGTAGCCAGACAATTAAGCAGCGTTGTCTTGCCGGAGCCGGATTCACCGACGATGGCCAGCACTTCGCCCGGCCAGAGCGAGAAATCAATATCAGCGCAACCACGACGGCTGCCATAAAACTTGGAAAGATTGCTGACTTTCAGCAGAGGTTCGACGCTCATTTCTTTGTTCATTTCAGGGCTCCCTTGGCTGCGGCCTCATTGTTCGCTGCCAGATGACCAAAATGGCCGTTCGCCTGACGATCTTCGCAAAAATCGGTATCGGAGCAGACAAACATCGAGCCGCCGCGATCATCCAGCACGACTTCGTCGAGATAGACGCCACGTGCACCACACAATGCGCAAGGCTCCTTGAATTTCTGCACTTCGAATGGATGATCCTCAAAATCTAGGCTCACAACATCCGTATAGGGCGGAACGGCATAGATGCGTTTTTCGCGTCCAGCGCCGAAAAGCTGCAATGCTGGCGACATATGCATCTTCGGATTGTCGAACTTTGGCGTCGGAGACGGCGCCATAACATAGCGTCCCTCAATCATCACCGGATAATCATAGGTCTTGGCAATGTGGCCATGACGCGCGATATCCTCATAAAGCTTCACATGCATGAGGCCATATTCGGCAAGCGCGTGCATCTTGCGCGTTTCGGTTTCGCGCGGTTCTAGGAAACGCAGCGGTTCCGGGATCGGCACCTGATAGACAATCACCTGCCCCTCAGTCATCGGATATTCCGGAATGCGGTGACGGGTCTGGATGATCGTCGCCTCACCCGTATGGGTGGTCACAGCAACATCCGCAGTCTTCTGGAAGAATGCACGGATGGAGACGGCATTGGTCGTATCGTCCGCACCCTGATCGATGACCTTCAGCACATCATTCTTGCCAAGGATTGCGGCAGTAACCTGCACACCACCTGTACCCCAGCCATAAGGCATCGGCATTTCACGGCTGGCAAACGGCACCTGATAGCCGGGAATGGCGATAGCTTTCAGGATAGCGCGGCGGATCATACGTTTGGTCTGCTCGTCCAGATAGGCGAAATTGTAATTGGCCAAATCACTCATTCTGCGGCCTCCTTGCCTTCGGCAACATCAGCTGCTGCCTCTTTCGTCTGGGTTTGCGTTTCTTCAAACTCTGCACGCATCCGGCGGATGAGTTCGAGCTCAGCCTGAAAATCCACGTAATGGGGCAGTTTCAAATGCTCTACAAAGCCGGTCGACTGCACGTTATCGGAATGGGAAATGACGAATTCTTCGTCCTGTGCTGGTGCTGTCACGTCTGCATCGAACTCACGGACACGAAGCGCACGATCGCACAGTGACATCGACATCGCTTTGCGTTCGCTCTGGCCGAACACCAATCCGTAGCCACGCGTAAACTGTGGTGCCTGCTTGGATGAGCCTTTGAACTGGCTCACCATCTGGCATTCCGTCAGTTGAACGCGGCCAAGTGAAATAGCGAAACCCAGTTCCGGCACATCAAACTCGACTTCAACCTCACCGATGCGAATTTCACCGACGAACGGATGCGTGTTGCCGTAACCACGCTGGGTGGAATAACCGAGTGCCAGCAGGAAGCCTTCATCGCCGCGTGCCAAAGCCTGCAAGCGAAGATCGCGCGGCATCGGAAAGGTCCACGGCTCACGTGTGAGGTCGCCCGGCTCATGACCTTCAGGCATTGCGCCGTCTTCCTCGATCATGCCGTTAACGCCAAGAATGTCGGTAACGCGTGGCGTTTCCTCTGGTGCTGTTGCACGCATTTCTGGCTCTGGAACGCTGACGTCCCCAGCAAGTGCAGGATCAAGCAAACGGTGCGTATAATCGAAGGTCGGTCCCAAAAGCTGCCCGCCGGGCAGGTCTTTATAGGTTGCCGAAATTCGGCGTTCGATCAGCATATTCGCCGTTTCCAGTGGAAGCGAATAGCCAAAACGCGGCAATGTCGTCCGGTAGGCGCGCACCAGAAAGATCGCTTCAATCAGATCGCCCCGCGACTGACGCACGGCAAGTGCCGCAAGTTCACGATCATAAAGCGAGCCTTCAGCCATCACACGATCAACGGCGAGACCAAGCTGTTCGACAATCTGATCAAGGCGAAGTGCCGGAACAGAACGGTCACCGCGACGACGATCATCAAGCAGACGGTGCGCATTGCGGATAGCGGTTTCGCCACCTTTTACAGCAACATACATGGTTCAGCTCTCCAAACTTGCTACACGGGTTGTGCGGGGAAGTGCTGCAACTGCACCTTCGCAGACGAGCACCAGATCGACGCCCAATGGAAACTGCGCTCCATTTTCGCGCCATTGTGCGATGAAATCCTGCGGCAGCCCATCAACATGCAGCACAGCTTCGCCATTGATGCCCGGGCCTTTGAGGTTGAAGCCCTGCCCGCTCGTCAGCGAAGAAACAGCCAGAACTACCGTCGTCGAACGGTCCGGAAATTCCGCATTGCCCTGTGCAAATGACGAAAGGACCGGCAACGACCGAACATTCGCCACAAGGGCGAATTGCGCTTTCGACTGATGATCAATGATGGGAGCGCCTGTGTGAAAAGTAAGCCAGGCAGTGGCATCCTGGTTGGCAGCGATTTCATTATCAACCCAGACGCTGGTGTCGTGATCGAGCAATGTTGCAGCAATGACACCAAGTTCCGGCGTAAGCGGCTTTGACGGCATAGCAGCATGAGCCAACGCATAAATGCGGCCGGGATTTGTCATAGCGTGCATCACCGCATGAAACGCCGTTTGCGCCTCATTGACCGGATCAGCCATACCGCCTTCAAATGCAGAAGAAGAGTGGAGCATCAGTTATCTCCCCGAACCATAGTGAAGAAATCAACCTTGGTGGCAGCGGCCTCGGCGCGCAGCTTCGTATCCGCATTATCGATACGCCTGCGCAGCACGGTCAGAACCTGACTTTCGACAGCATCGCGCTTATCTTCATCGAGCCACAGTGCATCGAACAGGGCGGCGAGCTTGGCCTTTTCCTGATCGCGGCCGAGTGCATAAGAATGACCGACTGAGCCATCGGACAGACGAACAGTCGCTCTCGTGACAGTCGTTTCACCCACATTGAACGGCGCACCGCCGCCGCCAATGCGACCACGCAGCATAACCAGTCCGGTTTCAGGACCACGCAGAACCTCAAATTCTGGTTTGTCCTGCCAATTCTGCCAGAATGATTTCAACTCTTCGCTGTTGGCGCGCGCCAGAATTGCCAAGCTGGCCTGACGTGCAATCTGCGTCGCATCCGGCGCCATTCTGTTTCCAGTCGTGGAGCCCGCTCCACTTTCACCCGTGCTATGCCGCGTCGTCTGCATGAGCTGATCCGCCCTACCCTAATCTTGTTGACTTCATCGCTTTAATTGTCTATTTATCTAGACAACTATACAATAACATCATTCATATACCCTGCCAATGACAGGACGATGACAAAGCATGGCAAAGACGAAACGAATTGAACGAAACAGCGGCGTAGCCATCTGGCGACAGATCACAGACGAGATACGCGGCGACATCATGGCCGGGAAACTTGCATCAGGTGCACGGATGCCCGCGGAGATGGAACTGGCAGATCGATTTGGTGTCAATCGCCATACAGTGCGCAGCGCAATTGCTGCTCTGACGCAGGAAGGGGTGCTACGCGCTGAACAAGGACGCGGTACTTTTGTGGCCAATGCGAAACGGCTTACCTATCAGATCGGGCGCCGCACACGCATTTCACAAGCGCTTGCCCCCCAAGTCAGCGAGACCAAAGGCATCCTGCTCAGTTCGCATGTGGAAACAGCGACTGCTGACATAACGCAAGCGCTGGAAATAGATATCGGCTCAGAAGCGCTGAGACTTGAAACCATGCACAGTGCGGATGGCCATCCGATTTCAATCGCGACACACTGGGTGGATGCAAAAGCTTTTCCGACTTTCACCGAAGATTATACCGCCAGTGGCTCGATAACGGCTGCATTCAAAGCGGCCGGCGTCAGCGATTATTTCAGAAAATCAACGATAGTATCGGCACGCCATGCCGACCCGGACGACCTTAAACACCTCAAACTCTCTCCCGGTGCCATTGTTCTGACAGCGCGCGCTATCAATATCGACACCGAGGGACATCCAATTCAGTATTCTTTAACGCGATTTTCGGCAGATCGGATGGAGTTTGTGATCGAAAGTGATCCACTTGAATAGTATTTAAAACAATATCTTATCTTACAAACCTAATTATTCAATCCAACTAAAAAAGCGGGCGCTCATGGCGCCCGCTTTTTCATCAAAATGGAATTTCATCGTCCAGATCGCGGGAGAAACCACCGCCACCGCCGCCACCCTGATTGGATGGACCGGACGAACCGAAATCACCGCCCCCACCGGAATAATCCGACACCTGGTTGCGATTATTGCCACCGCCGCCGCCAGCGAATGAACGACCCTGATCGCCACCTTCACCACGGCTATCGAGCATCTGAAGTTCACCACGGAACTTCTGCAACACGATTTCGGTGCTGTAACGGTCATTGCCGTTCTGATCCTGCCACTTACGTGTCTGGAGCGCACCTTCGATATAAACCTTGGAGCCCTTCTTCAGATATTGCTCAGCCACTTTGGCGAGGTTCTCATTGAAGATGACAACGCTGTGCCATTCAGTGCGATCCTTGCGCTCGCCACTCTGACGATCGCGCCAGCTTTCCGAGGTCGCAATGCGCAGATTAGCAATCTGATCACCAGAATTGAGGCGACGAATTTCTGGATCAGCACCAAGATTGCCGACCAGAATGACTTTGTTGACGCTACCAGCCATCGAAAACTTACTCCGGATCTCTCGCATACACACGTTGAGCCGGCTTTTGCCCTGCAAAACGGTGCTTGTTCCTAAAGAAATAGCCAACCACCTACATTATAAGTGTATCGACCTGAAATTCAGGTGCCACCTTACAGCAGCAGCTTCTGCCGCGCTCATATCAGCGCCGCTAATTCAACCAATGTCCACAGAAGTTATGTTCTTGTTTTGTTCAAATTGCAAGCTTCCGCGTTAAATTCGACGCATTTTTCACACACCAGAGGTCCAAATAGCTAATCCCCTAAGAACGCGGCATGGAAAAGCCCTGCCGCTCACTGTTTCTTTGGCGCGCAGGGCTTAGGGGTGAGCAAAGCTCTTATATCGACAGTACTTCGCCGATAAATAAAATCGGAAATCTGAGGTACGAGACCGGATTACCGCGCATTTTTCAAAATTTCTGCAATTACCTGTTTCGATCAAAAACGCGTCATTCCTTGCAAATGAAACAGCTTTGACCGCAAGCAATTGTGCTTTCATCAATGTGAAAGCTATGCAACGTTGTCAGGTGGACTCATGCTCCCTTACCTCCCGGTTACGTTTGCTCAACTGGTGGGACCTCTTGCCGATATCGTTTCATCCCTTTCCGATATCTCTCCGCATCCAGCGAGTAAGGACAGTCTGCTCCTGTCAGGAGTGACAGTCAACGCTCTTGCGTTCACATTTCGTATCGCCTATCAGAAGGCTGGTTGTTCGATCTTTGTTCTGGTGCTAAATGTGCAAATGACGATTGACCAGCCCCCTTCTTCTTGAAGGGGTTCATCCCCATATTGTGGAGCGGCGCGACGTAAATTCTTTCGGCGCCAAAAGACTCCATGACATGACGAAACAGGCAGGACGCGGAATGAGCGATCAGAAATTCATTTCCATACGTGGTGCGCGTGAACACAATCTGAAAAATGTCGATCTTGATCTGCCACGCGACAAGCTGATCGTGATGACGGGCCTTTCGGGCTCAGGTAAATCTTCACTCGCATTTGATACGATTTATGCGGAAGGCCAGCGGCGTTATGTCGAAAGCCTTTCAGCTTATGCACGTCAGTTTCTGGAAATGATGCAGAAGCCGGATGTTGATCAGATCGACGGTCTGTCTCCCGCCATTTCTATCGAGCAAAAGACCACGAGCCGCAATCCGCGCTCCACTGTCGGCACAGTCACAGAAATCTATGACTATATGCGCCTTCTGTTTGCGCGCGTTGGCATTCCTTATTCGCCTGCGACCGGCCTGCCTATTGAGAGCCAGACCGTCAGCCAGATGGTTGATCGTGTCCTGATGCTGGAAGAAGGCACCCGACTTTTCATTCTGGCCCCCATCGTGCGTGGCCGTAAGGGCGAATATAAGAAGGAACTGGCGGAGCTTCAAAAGAAGGGTTTCCAACGCGTCAAGGTCGACGGTACATTTTATGAAATCGCTGACGTTCCAGCGCTCGATAAGAAATACAAGCACGATATTGATGTGGTTGTAGACCGCGTTGTCGTCCGCTCTGACCTTTCGACCCGCCTCGCCGACAGTCTCGAAACCTGTCTCAAACTGGCAGAAGGTCTGGCGATTGCAGAATTTGCGGACAAGCCATTGCTGGCCGAAGATACATCGGCAGGCGGCGGTGCGAATAAATCTGCAAACGAAACGCACGAACGCGTTATGTTTTCGGAAAAATTCGCTTGCCCGGTCTCAGGTTTCACTATTCCTGAAATCGAGCCGCGTCTTTTCTCGTTCAACAATCCCTTTGGGGCCTGCCCGACATGTGATGGACTGGGCACGCAACAGGCGATTGATCCGAATCTGATCATTCCCGATGAATCCGTCCCTCTGAAAGACGGTGCAGTTGCGCCATGGGCACGTTCTTCGTCGCCATATTACAATCAGACACTTGAAGCGCTTGGCAAAGCCTATGGATTCAAGGTCAGTGCTCGTTGGGCAGATCTGCCCGATGAAGCACAGAACGCCATCCTTCACGGTACCAAGGGACGCGAAATTACCTTCAACTACGATGATGGCTTGCGCTCCTATCAGACTACCAAGGCTTTTGAAGGCGTCATTCCCAATCTGGAACGCCGCTGGAAAGAAACTGATTCGGCATGGTCGCGTGAGGAAATCGAACGTTTCATGTCCTCAACGCCCTGCCCGGCATGCCGCGGCTATCGTTTGAAGCCAGAAGCACTGGCCGTAAAGATCGGCATGAAGCACATTGGTGAAATCACCAGCATGTCGATCCGCAACGCAGATCAATGGTTCCGTGATGTTGATGGTACATTCAACGATAAACAGCGTGAAATCGCTGCGCGCATTCTTAAAGAAATCCGCGAACGTCTGGAATTCCTCAACGACGTTGGCCTTGATTATCTGACGCTTGCACGTAACTCGGGCACACTGTCAGGTGGTGAAAGCCAGCGTATCCGCCTGGCTTCACAAATTGGTTCGGGCCTTACCGGCGTATTGTATGTTCTTGATGAGCCGTCCATCGGCTTGCATCAGCGCGACAATGCTCGTCTTCTCGACACGCTGCGACATCTGCGCGACCTCGGCAATACCGTTATCGTGGTCGAGCATGACGAAGACGCCATCCTGACAGCAGACTATGTGGTTGATATCGGTCCGGCAGCCGGCGTTCATGGCGGTAAGATCATCGCTCAGGGTTCGCCCGACGATGTCATGTCCAACGCAGACTCGCTTACTGGCAAATATTTGTCGGGCGCACTCGAGGTTGCAGTTCCCGCAGAACGCCGCGAAATTTCCAAGGCTAAGCGGATCAAGGTCGTCGGTGCACGCGGCAACAACCTGAAAAATGTCTCAGCAGATATTCCGCTTAGAACATTTACGGCGGTCACTGGTGTGTCGGGCGGCGGCAAGTCTACCTTCCTGATCGAAACTTTGTTCAAGGCTGCATCGCGCCGCATTATGGGTTCGCGTGAACATCCTGCCGAACATGATCGTATTGAGGGCCTCGAATTCCTGGATAAGGTCATCGATATCGACCAGTCGCCTATTGGCCGCACGCCGCGCTCCAATCCCGCCACCTATACGGGCGCATTCACGCCGATGCGTGACTGGTTTGCCGGACTGCCAGAGGCAAAGGCACGCGGCTATCAGCCAGGCCGCTTCTCGTTTAACGTGAAGGGCGGACGCTGCGAAGCCTGTCAGGGCGATGGTGTCATCAAAATCGAGATGCACTTCCTGCCCGACGTCTATGTCACTTGTGACGTCTGCCATGGCAAGCGCTACAATCGTGAAACGCTTGAAGTGCACTTCAAGGGGAAATCGATTGCAGACGTGCTCGATATGACGGTTGAAGAAGGTGCTGAGTTCTTCTCCGCTGTTCCTGCGGTTCGGGACAAGCTCGAAACACTCGTCAAGGTTGGCCTCGGCTATATCAAGGTTGGCCAACAGGCAACGACACTTTCCGGCGGTGAGGCACAGCGTGTGAAACTTGCCAAGGAACTGTCACGCCGCGCGACTGGGCGCACGCTCTACATTCTTGATGAACCAACCACCGGCCTGCACTTCCACGACGTCGCAAAGCTTCTGGAAGTGCTGCATGAGCTGGTCGAACAGGGCAATACGGTCGTCGTCATCGAGCACAATCTCGAAGTCATCAAGACTGCTGACTGGGTGATCGATCTTGGTCCGGAGGGTGGCGATGGTGGTGGCGAAATCGTCGCCGTGGGTCGCCCAGAGGACATCGCGAAAGTGAAGCGCTCCTATACCGGGCAGTTCCTCAAAGATCTGCTGGAACGCCGTCCCAGGCGCAAGGCTGAAGCTGCCGAATAAGTATAAAGAGCCGGGTGCCAGAGCGCATCCCGAAAAGTGTGAAACGGTTTTCGGACAAGATGCGCGTTAAGGTAAACATCCAGAGCGATGATCTGATTTAATCAGATCTTTGCTCTGGATTCCGGCTCTTATTAGTCGACAAAGCCTACAATCGGGCCGTATCCACCATGCCATGAGATGTCATTTCTTCCCATGGCAGGGTTGTAGATCCCCGCACCACCGCCGCCATCAAGAAACAACGCATTGGGGCATTTCAATTCGTCTCGAAACAGCGTGGCGAAATCATAGAAGTTCACTGCATCTTCGCTGATGGCAAAGCGGATGGAATCATCGCTGCAAACACCAAGCCCACTTCTGCGAGTCCGGTCGGTCGATCCTTTGATCAGAATCGGATTGAGTTTGTTCTGGATGACCAGCATAGGCCCTGATTGTGTGGCAAAACGCGCCTGCGGCCTGCGCTTCAGGAACCTGTCGGTTGTAACAATACCGGCTTTGTCATCTCCGAAATAGAAAATGCCATTGGGCTTTTTGTAAAAGTTTGGAATTGGGCCAGAGGCGCGCGTGGGCGCTTTGGTGTCGGGGGAAACCAGTTCTTGCCCATGCTCGACATAAAGCCCCATAGGCGTGAAATCGACCTGATACATCCCGGCATTCAAGGCAAACGACAATGTCTTGCCTTCCTGCGCTACCGCATCCGCCGCTTTCGAGAAGTTGCGATATGGCTCGCCATCTGCGCCCTTCCAGAACAGACGCAAGTTTTCCATCTGCTTCACAGTGCAGATAATAAACTTCGTATCCTGAAAGACTTGCGGTTCACATGATTGCGCTTGAGTCGACTGCGTGCCCAAAAACAAGCTTGCTAAAGCGAGAGCTGGAAATGCCATGCTCAATTTATGAAATCTGACCACAAATCCTCCCATCGCTTCTGGCGACAAGCATATTCTATCAATACGCCAGAAATGAAAAAAGCCCGGGTAAACCGGGCCTTCTCGCAAAACTGTTCGCGATCACGTCGCGTCAGTTTATAGGATTAGCCGTTAACGGCGTCCTTCAGGCCCTTGCCAGCCGAAAACTTCGGCACATTGCGGGCCGGAATGGCAACTTCCATGCCAGTCGACGGGTTACGACCAGTCGAGGCTGCGCGATGCGAAACGGAGAAAACGCCGAAGCCTGGCAGGCGAACTTCTTCACCAGCCTTGAGTGCACCGGTGACAGCTGCGAGTACAGCGTCAACAGCAGTTCCTGCGTCGGCCTTTGTCAAACCGCCCTTTTCCGCTACAGCGGCGACCAATTCGTTCTTGTTCATAGGCATTTCCTTTCTTTATCTACCGGAGCGAATAACGCGACCGGATTGCGTGCAGTTTATTCAAATCGGTTGACAAACCAAGCCTGTCAACATGAAAAAACCCCGGAAAACCGGGGTTAAACACAGAAATGCCGGGCTTTAAGCCCGGCACTGTTATCTTATTAGCCTACAACAAGGATCAATGTGCTGTCGAAACGCCTGCTTCATCGTCTGCCGGAGCAGCTGCAACAGGAGTCGCAGGCTCTGTCCATTCGATTGGTTCCGGCTTGCGAAGGAGCGCATGTTCAAGAACTTCACCGACGCGCGACACAGGAACTATCTCAAGATTGTTCTTCACATTATCCGGAATGTCCGCCAGATCCTTGGCGTTTTCTTCAGGAATCAGAACCTTCTTGATGCCGCCACGCAATGCAGCAAGCAGCTTTTCCTTGAGACCCCCGATTGGCAACACACGGCCACGAAGGGTGACTTCACCCGTCATTGCAATGTCCTTGCGAACCGGAATTCCGGTCAGTACAGAGACAATTGCTGTAACCATGGCGATACCAGCCGACGGACCATCCTTTGGCGTCGCACCTTCCGGAACGTGCACGTGGATGTCACGCTTGTCGAACAGCGGAGGCTCGATGCCGAAATCTACCGCACGCGAACGGACATAAGATGCCGCTGCAGAGATCGATTCCTTCATCACGTCACGAAGGTTACCCGTGACTGTCATGCGGCCCTTACCCGGCATCATGACGCCTTCAATGGTCAACAACTCGCCGCCAACCTCGGTCCATGCGAGACCTGTGACAACACCGACCTGATCTTCACCGTCGATCTGACCGAAGCGGAACCGCTCGACACCGAGATAATCGGAGAGGTTCTTGTCAGTGACCTTCACCGACTTCTTCTTCGTCTTCAGAATCTCGGTCACAGCCTTACGGGCCAGAGTCATCATCTCACGTTCAAGGCTACGCACACCGGCTTCACGTGTGTAAAGACGGATAACATTGCGCAGCGCATCGTCCGTGACCGAAAACTCCTTCGGCTGCAAAGCGTGATCCTTGATAGCCTTTGGCAGCAGATGCCGCTTGGCGATCTCGAGCTTTTCATCCTCGGTGTAACCAGCAATACGGATGACTTCCATACGATCCAGAAGAGGACCAGGAATGTTCAGCGTATTAGCCGTTGTCACAAACATCACGTTCGACAGATCATATTCAACCTCAAGATAATGATCCATGAAGGTTGAGTTCTGTTCCGGATCCAGCACCTCGAGCATTGCCGATGACGGATCGCCGCGGAAGTCCTGGCCCATCTTGTCGACTTCATCGAGCAGGAAAAGCGGGTTGGACTTCTTTGCCTTCTTCATCGACTGGATGACCTTACCAGGCATCGAGCCGATATAAGTGCGGCGGTGACCACGAATTTCAGCTTCGTCACGCACGCCGCCGAGCGACATACGGACGTATTCACGACCGGTAGCCTTAGCAATCGAGCGAGCAAGCGAGGTCTTACCAACGCCGGGAGGCCCAACGAGGCAAAGGATCGGACCCTTGATTTTGGTCGAGCGAGCCTGCACTGCAAGATACTCAACAATGCGCTCCTTGACCTTATCAAGGCCGAAATGATCATCGCCAAGCACTGTTTCAGCGAAGTTCAGGTCTTGCTTGATCTTCGACTTTTTACCCCATGGAATGGATAGCAGCCAGTCGAGATAGTTGCGCACAACTGTTGCTTCAGCGGACATCGGGCTCATGCTGCGTAGCTTCTTCAGCTCAGCCTGTGCCTTTTCGCGGGCTTCCTTTGAGAACTTGGTCTTGTTGATGCGTTCTTCGAGCTCAGCCGCTTCATCACGACCATCTTCGCCATCACCAAGCTCCTTCTGGATCGCCTTCATCTGTTCGTTGAGGTAATATTCGCGCTGCGTCTTTTCCATCTGGCGCTTGACGCGGCCACGGATGCGCTTCTCAACCTGAAGAACCGATATCTCGGCCTCCATGAACGAAAGTGCTTTCTCCAGGCGCTCACGCACCGAAAGAATCGACAGCATTTCCTGTTTTTCAGGAATTTTGATCGCAAGATGCGAAGCAACCGTATCGGCAAGCTTGGAATAATCGTCGATCTGGCTGGCAGCGCCAACCACTTCAGGCGAAATCTTCTTGTTCAGCTTGACGTAGTTTTCAAAGTCAGAAACCACTGAACGAGACAATGCCTCAACTTCAACGGCGTCTTCTTCGGGCTCTGGGAGAGCTACGGCATAGGCTTCGTGATAATCTTCACGATCCGTAAATTTGGAAACCTTGGCGCGTGCAGTGCCTTCGACAAGAACCTTGACGGTACCGTCTGGCAGCTTGAGAAGCTGCAGCACATTGGCAATGGTGCCTATTTCATAAATCGCGTCTGGTGCCGGATCGTCGTCAGCCGCATTCTTCTGCGTTGCCAGCAGAATCTGTTTGTCCACGCCCATCACTTCTTCAAGGGCACGGATCGACTTTTCACGTCCAACAAACAGCGGGACGATCATATGGGGGAAGACTACGATATCGCGCAAAGGCAAAACGGCATACAGCCCGTCTTCACCACCTGCGCCAGAACCACCCAAAGGCGTCTTCTGTTCAATACCAGTCATTGTTCAGTCCTTTCTCAGGTCATTCGACCCGATTGCCACAAGCTGTGTCCCCTTTCACTACGAGGCAGTCCACAACCAGTGCGTCGGTCCATAATTGGAGTGTCGAACTCCTAAATTCAAGCTGCTTTCAAGGCAGCATTCATAGAATCGTCATCTATCCTGCGCCGTCACAGAAATTTGTACAATAACAAGCTCCCGTTGTACCCAGCATCAGCCAAGAGATAGACAAGAAAAAGGCCGCTTGCGCGGCCTTTTGCAAAAAATCAGGCAATAAGTCAGGCCGACGCATTGCCCTTTTCTTCCTGTCGCTCAGCGTAGATGTAGAGCGGACGTGCACTGCCATCCACCACATCACCGGAAATGACCACTTCCTGCACGCCTTCCAGCGTCGGCAACTCGAACATTGTGTCGAGCAGAATCTTTTCCATAATCGAGCGAAGACCACGTGCACCCGTCTTGCGTTCCACAGCCTTGTTGGCGATGGCGCGCAGCGCGTCTTCGTGGAAGCTCAGTTCGACATTTTCCATGTCGAACAGGCGCTGATACTGCTTTACCAGTGCGTTCTTTGGCTCAGTCAGGATCTGTACCAGTGCGTCAACATCAAGATCTTCGAGTGTTGCAATCACTGGCAGACGACCAACGAATTCCGGAATAAGACCGAATTTCAGAAGATCTTCTGGTTCCAGTTCCCTGAACACATCACCAATACGACGATCTTCCGCCGACTTGACGTTTGCACTGAAGCCAATCGATGTCTTTTCACCGCGAGCAGAGATGATCTTGTCAAGACCGGCAAAAGCACCACCGCAGATGAACAGAATGTTCGTCGTATCCACCTGCAGGAATTCCTGCTGCGGATGCTTGCGGCCACCCTGCGGAGGCACAGAAGCGACAGTGCCTTCCATGATCTTCAGAAGCGCCTGCTGAACACCTTCACCCGACACGTCACGCGTGATCGAAGGATTGTCCGACTTGCGGCTGATCTTGTCGACTTCGTCGATATAAACGATGCCGCGCTGTGCGCGTTCAACATTGTAATCGGCAGACTGAAGCAGCTTCAGAATGATGTTTTCGACGTCTTCGCCAACATAACCCGCTTCAGTAAGCGTTGTTGCATCGGCCATGGTGAACGGCACATCGATAATGCGAGCGAGTGTCTGGGCAAGATAGGTTTTGCCGCAACCTGTCGGACCGACCAACAGGATGTTGGACTTCGCAAGTTCGATATCGCTGCTCTTCGACTGATGTGCGAGACGCTTGTAGTGATTGTGCACGGCAACCGAGAGAACGCGCTTTGCATCCTTCTGGCCGATGACATAATCGTCAAGAACGTCCATAATTTCCTGCGGCGTAGGCACACCTTCGCGCGACTTCACCATCGAGGTTTTGTTTTCCTCGCGGATGATATCCATGCAAAGTTCGACGCACTCGTCGCAGATAAATACGGTCGGGCCTGCAATCAGCTTACGCACCTCATGCTGGCTTTTGCCACAGAACGAGCAATAAAGCGTATTCTTTGAATCGCCGCCGCTGTTGCTGACTTTGCTCATTGCAGTTTCCTTTCAATAAACCGAAGTGAACAACAACCTCATCGCGTGTTCATTTCGATCGTTTTTTCCGGTTCGGATCCATTTGGGGAAGCCAAACACACTTCCTCAACGGTCCATCAGCAGCTTCAACGCGCTGCTTCTAGTCTCGGGATTCCAGTCACCGCAGGCTTCCCGACCGAAGAAGCCTAGTGGTGACTTTTGCAGAACCTAAAGCGGGTAACAATTGAAAAATCAGGTTCCCCGACGAGATTCCGCATAATCTGAACAATTTTAGCGCCCGGAACCCCAACAGATACTTAACGCGGCGCGTTAACCATCACGTACGACCAAGAAATAAGCCGCTTTTGTGGCAAAGGGCGCTAAAAATCAGGGAAGCCGGGCAAACCGGCTTCTGTTCACTTCGATTCTTCAACCCCAGTTTCGCGTGATTCGACCACTTTATCGATCAAACCAAACTCAAGAGCTTCCTGCGCAGTCATGAAATGATCACGATCAAGTGTGCGCTCAATCGTCTCGTAATCACGGCCGGTGTGCTTGACATAAATTTCGTTGAGACGACGCTTCATCTTGATGATGTCCTGCGCATGGCGTTCAATGTCGGACGCCTGCCCCTGGAAACCACCTGATGGCTGATGCACCATGATACGAGCATTTGGCAGCGCGAAACGCTGGCCAGTAGCACCGGCGGTCAGCAACAGTGAACCCATCGAAGCAGCCTGCCCCATGCAAAGCGTGGAAACGGGCGGCTTGATGAATTGCATCGTGTCATAGATCGCCATGCCGGAGGTAACAACGCCACCGGGCGAATTGATGTACATGCTGATCTCTTTCTTCGGATTTTCCGATTCAAGAAAGAGAAGCTGCGCACAAACCAGCATCGACATACCGTCTTCAACCGGACCATTGACGAAGATAATGCGCTCTTTGAGCAAACGCGAGAAGATATCATAGGCCCGCTCGCCACGGTTGGTCTGCTCAACCACCATCGGCACGAGGTTCATGACGGTTTCAATAGGATCTCTCATTATGGGCCTCTGAGTATGTATGGCGTGTATGATGAATCGTATGGTTTCCCCATACATAGGGCTTTGCAACCCTGTTCTGCAAGATGCCGATCAATCCAGGTCGGAATCATCGATGACAGGCTTAATGCCACGTTTCTCATCCAGCATTTTACGCGAAGTCTCAGTCAGACGAGCACGAATACGAACCGAGCCATCCTCAAGATCTTTACGCTTCACATCACTGCCGTGCTGATAAATCCAGTCGAGAATATGCATCTCAAAAGGCGATAACACGACATCAACCGAACCCAGCGCCCCTGCAATGCGGGTCTCTATAAGCGACAACAACCTGTCAACGCCTTCGCCTGTCCATGCAGACAGCGGAATCGGGCGACCTTCATCACTGCCGGCAGCAGCAAGACGAGATGCGGCCTCGCGGCCCGCCTCATCCAGATTATCGATCTTGTTCCATATCTGGATCACACGTTTGTGGTCATGCGGTTCGACACCAAGACCTGCGAGAATACTCTCGACATCCTCTGCCTGCGCAGCATTATCCGGATCGGAAATATCGCGCACATGCAGAATCAGGTCGGCCTCGACAACCTCTTCAAGGGTCGCACGAAACGCCGCGACCAGATGGTGTGGAAGGTTCGAGATGAAGCCCACAGTATCGGACAGGATGACCGTTTCGCCATGCGGAAGGCGGATACGACGAAGCGTCGGATCAAGCGTCGCAAACAACATATCTTCTGCCAAGACATTGGCACCAGTCATGCGGTTAAACAATGTCGACTTGCCCGCATTGGTGTAACCGACAAGTGCCACAACCGGATGCGGTACCTTACGGCGCTTCTGGCGATGCAGCATACGCGTGCGGACCACAGTCTCAAGCTCACGCTTGATGCGCAGTATCTTGTCCTGCAACATACGCCTGTCGGCTTCGATCTGTGTTTCACCCGGTCCACCGAGGAAGCCGCCACCACCGCGCTGACGCTCAAGGTGGGTCCAGCTTCTGACAAGACGGCCCTTCTGATAGTTCAGGTGCGCAAGTTCAACCTGCAACGCACCTTCCTTGGTGCGTGCTCTTTCGCCAAAAATTTCGAGAATGAGGCCCGTACGGTCAATGACCTTGACGTTCCACTCTTTCTCGAGATTGCGTTGCTGTACAGGGGTCAGAGAATGATCGACAATGACCAGTCCAATGGACTTGTCTTCGAGGATTTCCGCAATAGCCTCTACCTTACCGGTACCCAGAAGAGTTGCGGGACGCGGCGTGTTTACCACTACATTTTCGGCATGCGCAATTTCGAGATTGATCGCACGCGCAAGACCGACGGCTTCCTCCAGCCGCGCTTCGTTAGAGCGCTGGAACTTCGGTCTTTCACCTTCTTCACTTGCAGTGCTTGTATTGTGCCGTTCTGGCAATATAGGAACGATAACCGCTGCTCTGGTGGGCTCTGGTTCAGACAGACCAAATCCCTTATTTTCATCCGCAGACGATACGTTCTTATCTTTAAATTTCGACAAATAAATTTACTCCGGGATACGGAAACGAACTACCTTATGCAGATAGGTCTTCGCACAAGCGGTTTCAAACATCAGAGCGCCGTGCGTCCCGACGGGCACACAAAATTCGCTCTAACAGTTTAAGTTTACTGAATAATTCTATCCTGAATCGATCCCGATTTAAGAAATTATGCAGTCGACGCCCCGGCTAATCAAATCACAATCCGAAAGCCATTTCTGACCGGATTAGAATCGAAAAAACTGAAGCGAAGTGACAGCTTTGCGAAATCACCACGCTCCAGTGAAAAACTGGCCAGTTAGACTGGTAAGCGTCAGACTTCCTCACCCTCGAACATCTGCACAGGCTGACTTGGCATGATGGTCGAAATTGCATGCTTATAAACAAGCTGCGAATGGCCATCGCGACGCAGCAATACGCAGAAATTGTCGAAAGATGTCACGATACCCGTGAGTTTCACACCATTGATAAGGAAGATGGTCAGTGAAATTTTCTGCTTGCGTACAGAATTGAGAAAAAGGTCTTGAAGATTTTGCGATCGTTCAGCCATTGTTTTTATTCCTTTAATCGATCAGCAGTCAGTTCGTCAAATGTCAGACGAACACGCGCACACACATAAATCAAGCTCCCGGATCGTGCAAAGCCGGGCACTGATCGCAATTGCTGTGGAAAGACAACTGCTTCGCTCTTTAGCTTCGGTTAACAGGATGGGAATCTTTGCGCAACCGGCAATTTCAAATGCGCGCAGCCAATTCTTTCAGGTCCCACAAATCTGCCTATATTTTCAATGAGCTGAAAGAAAAAGCACACAGGCAGGTTTATTAAGCTGCAGCAAAAGCATCTTGGAATGACGCATCCAGCAATGGCTTCACGCGGTCGATCGCCCACATATAAAAGCTTCCAGGCTGCAGAGAAACCACTTCCTTGTGCTTCTTGTGGATATGAAAGCCAATAAAGTCGGGATGATTTATTGGTTCCAGACCATAAACCGGATCATAGATGCGGGTCGCTTCCTTCCCGACCCAATAATAGAAGTTTTCCTGCGGCGCTGCATTTTTGAAAATGCCGTACTTGCGAGCCAAACGCGAAATGCCATCATTGCCAAAAATCGTGATGCCGATAGCAGCGGGCGTAATCTCTTTGCCGGTCATTCGATAGTAAAGTGGACGCAGCTTACCGCGTCTTAGCCCAAGCCAGCGCGGCAATGGATAGCTCGCTGCAACATAGGCTTCAAATTCGCGAATAATGGGATGGTCGTGTGGCAGATAAAGCGCCGACACGCCAACGCGAAAGCGATTCTCGCGTGCCAGATACGGCTTTGACGGATCAGGGTGAAATTGTTTAAGCAGATAGACGTCTGTATCGAGCCAGACGCCCTGCTGGTGCTTCATAAGCATTATGCGGAAGATATCGCTGAACTGGACAATGGTCGTCCGATTGCGAAAGTTCGGATATCCCGGATCGAGCCGTTTAAAAGCTAGTTCAGATAATATCTCACTGGCATCATGCAATTCAACTCCCTGCGGTACGTTTTCGATCGGCGCGTAAGAAAACAATTTTACGCGCTGGCCCGTCATGACCATGGAAGCCAGACAGATTTGATCAACTTCACGTAGCCTCGGTCCGTACCAGAAAGTGCAGATATCCATCAATGACACCGGGGAGAAAGAATGTTGGTGTCATATACTTAGAATACTGTAAATTAGATACAAAAAACTGCTAGCTCAAAAGAACTCAAGACTCACACGGAACATTTGTTCCACATGCTTGATCGCATCGGCGGTTGCGAAAATGACCACACGATCTCTCGGTTTGATCCGAACATTACCATTTGGCTGAATGACTTGCCCATCACGATAAATCGCGCCGATTCTTAAGCCTTCCGGCAAATCGAGATCACGCAGAGGCGCTCCAACCAGCGATGATGTTTCAAGAGCTTCCGCCTCAATGATTTCCGCCATGTCGCGATAAACACTATAAACCGCGCGAATACGACCACGTCGCACATGCTGCAATATCTTGGAGACTGTCACGGCTTTGGGATTAATATAAGCGTCGATGCCCACCATATGGGTGAAATCTTGATAAGCCACCGTATTGATCAGCGCCATGTTCGCCTTGCAGCCAAGACGCTTCGCCATGATGCTCGACAGAATGTTGACCTGATCCTGATTGGTCAGCGCCACAAAGAGATCAGCATCTTCGATATCAGCTTCCTGTAGCAGTGCCTGATCGAGCGCACTGCCATGCAGAACCATTGTTCTGTTCAGCTGATCAGCAATCGCAAAAGCACGCTCATGCTCGCTTTCGATCATCTTGATCCGCGTTTGCCATTTGCGCTCTTCGATCGCCTTGGCGACATAAAGGCCGATATTGCCACCACCAGCAATGACAATGCGGTGCGCTTCAGGTTTCTCGTGACCGAACAATGAAAGTGTTCTGCGAACCTGTTCGCGGGCTGTTACCACATAGGCCAGATCACCAGCATGGAGCTGATCGGTCGAGCGTGGAATAAACAGGCTGCCATTGCGTACAACGCCCACGACAGTTGCCGCGAGATCGGGAAACAGGTCTGACAGCTGTTTAAGCGGCGTATTGATGACCGGACATTCTTCAAGACACTCAATCGCCAGGCCGATGATTTTATCGTCTGCAAATCTTAGAACGTCAGTGGCGCCCTGCAAGGCAATGCGCCGCAAAACGACTTCACCAACTTCAAGTTCAGGTGAAATAATCACATCGATGGGCAGGTTTTCACGCAGGAAAAGATCCTGATACTCAGCCTTGAGATAAGACTGCGCTCGAATACGAGCAATCTTGGTCGGCACATTGAAAACCGAGTGTGCTACCTGACAGGCCACCATATTGACCTCATCAGACAGCGTGACCGCAATGATCATATCGGCTTCGTTGGCACCTGCGGCAGCCAGCACATCGGGCTGCGAGCCGTGGCCCACAAATCCGCGCACATCCAGCGTATCGCGAACAATCTCGATATGTCGTGCAGACGTATCGATAACAGATACGTCATTTTCTTCCGCAGCGAGCCGTTCAGCTATTCCATAGCCTACCTGCCCTGCTCCGCATACGATTACCCGCATATCGTCCCGCCTGCTCTAACCTTGTTTGTCAGCTATACGCCGTCACTAAACGCCGAGTGATTTCAGTTTGCGATGCAAAGCCGAACGTTCCATACCGACAAATTCAGCAGTACGCGAGATATTGCCACCAAAACGGTTGATCTGCGCAATCAGATATTCCTTCTCGAAACGCTCACGCGCCTCACGCAAAGGCAATGCCATGATGTGCTGATCAGATTCAGTCGGTGCACGCGGCAGCGTGTCGCCAATTTCTGCTGGCAGAAGATCGGCTGTTACCGGTGCTTCCGGATCATCTCCGCGCGCCAGAATCATCACGCGTTCCACATTGTTGCGCAGCTGACGAATATTGCCGGGCCAACTATGGGACTGCAAAACCGCCATAGCATCAGAACCGATCTTGCGCGGCTTGATACCAGCCTGTTCGGCAATCTGCGTCATGAAGTAGTCGACCAGCGCTGGAATATCTTCACGCCGCGCCGCAAGGGCTGGCACATGGACCGGCACCACCGAAAGACGATGGAATAAATCTTCGCGGAACGTCCCTTCGGCAATCATACCTTCAAGGTTCTGTGCGGTTGAAGAGATGATACGAACGTCCACCTTCACACGCTTTGTTCCACCCACACGCTCAAATTGCTGGTCCACGAGCACGCGCAAAATCTTGTTCTGCGTCTCACGTGGCATATCTGCGACTTCATCGAGATAGAGAATGCCGCCATGCGCTTCTTCAAGCGCTCCAACCTTACGCTCGCCGCCATCCATTTCCGTGCCGAACAGTTCTATTTCCATACGTTCTGGCGTGATAGTGGCAGCATTGACCGTCACAAACGGTCCATTGGAACGGGTTGATTGCGCATGAATGGCGCGCGCGGCCAACTCCTTACCTGCGCCCGAAGGACCAGTGATCATGATACGGCTGTTGGTTGGCGCAACACGCTCGATTGTCTGACGAAGCTGATTGATCGCCAGCGAAGCGCCAATCAAATCCATATTGTCGCCACTGCGTTTACGAAGATTGGAAACTTCGCGCTTGAGCTTGGATGTTTCCAAAGCGCGTTCTGCAACCAGAATAAGCCGGTCGGCTTTGAACGGCTTCTCAATGAAATCATATGCTCCGCGACGAATCGCAGACACAGCCGTTTCGATGTTGCCGTGACCGGAAATCATAACAACTGGCAGTTCCGGATGTTGCTTCTTGATCTCGTCGAGCAATGCAAGCCCATCAAGACGGCTGCCCTGCAACCAGATATCAAGAAAAACCAGACGCGGCACACGATCGTCAATGGCTGCGAGTGCACTGTCAGCATCGAAAGCGGTGCGGGTTTCATAACCTTCGTCGCTCAGAATACCTGCAACGAGTTCACGAATGTCCGCTTCATCGTCGACTACAAGAATATCGGCTGCCATATCAATTCACCTGTCCAATTATCTTGTTTCCTTGATTTTCCTCTTCCTTACCGGCTTCACCGGCAGAAACCTCAGGAAAGATCATACGTATCATTGCACCACGTCCTCCGTGGAAGTCCGCTGGTGCATCATGCAGTTCCAAATGTCCGCCATGCTCTTCGACAATCTTGCGAACGATAGCGAGACCCAGCCCCGTGCCCTTTTCACGTGTCGTCATATAGGGCTCAAGCAGCTTCTGACGATCGTCGCCCGGCAGTCCCTTGCCGTTATCAATAACGTCGACGATGAGCTGCCCATCGAGTTTTTGCGAGCGAACCAGAATGTATCCATCTCCACGCTCTTCCTTGGAAACAGCATCAATCGCCTCGCTGGCATTCTTGATGACATTGCCAAAGGCCTGGCCAAGCAACCGGCTGTCGAACGAGCCTATCAGCTTCTCCGAACCGTATTCATGATTGAAATGAATGTCCTGTCGGCTGACTTCAATCAGGAAGGATGCTTCACGAAGCGCCTCACGCAAGTCCATTGCGCGCATTTCCGGCTTCGGCATACGAGCAAAAGCTGAGAACTCATCAACCATACGACCAATGTCGCCGACCTGCCGGATAATCGTTTCCGTACATTGATCGAAAACTTCACGATCTTCAGTAATCACCTTGCCATAGCGACGGCGAATACGTTCTGCTGAAAGCTGGATCGGGGTCAGCGGGTTCTTGATTTCATGTGCAATGCGTCGTGCAACATCTGCCCATGCAGAAGAACGCTGAGCCTGCACAAGATCGGTAATGTCATCGACAGTCACGACATAGGAATAATCGTCAGACTCGGCATCTTCGACGGTCACCTGCACATTGAAGTTACGGGCGGCACCCCCACGCGTCATGCTGACTTGTTCGCGATGCACTGTGCGTCCTGTCGTGCGTGCGACCTCGAAGGCCTGCCCGACTTCCGGCGCAATACTGCTGAGGCTCTTCCCGATAGCATCCTGCGAACTCACCCCGAACATATGTTCAGCGGAGCGATTGAGGATCGAAATAGAACCATCTGACTCAATACTGATAACGCCAGCAGTAACACCTGAAAGCACAGCTTCCGAGAATCGGCGCCGCTCATCGATCTGATCTTTTGCAGAAAGAAGTTCGTTACGCTGGCTCTTCAGCTCTGCGACCATGTTGTTGAATGTGCCCGAAAGTGCACCAACGTCACCGTCTGATGAACGAACCGGTACCAAAATGTCCAGATTACCCGCAGCCACATCGTCAGCTGCACCAATCAACAAGCGGATTGGACGAACAAGACGGTCAGCAACTGCAATACCAGTCCATATAGCCGATAGAAGAACAATCAGCGTCAAACCAAAATAGAGCAGCGCGAAAGCGATCTGGGTCGGAATTCGGTTGGCGTCCATCTCCTGATAGCGTTGCGTGTTCGCTTCCATCAGGCGCATGGCTTCCAGAATCTGCTGATCGACGGCACGCACCGTGTAGAGATAGAGATCCGGTATCTCTCGCATCTTTATGACAGCGCCAACGAAATTACTGTTGCCGGGCGGAATGATAACCGGCTTGCCATCAACAGCCGTCTTCAACGCATCTTCAGTTGGCGGTGGAAGGCGCGTCTCGACGCCGGTTTCGCTTTTTACGACGACATCGCCGCCTTCGCGCACCAGAAAAGCGCCTAGCAAACCGCGCCCGCCGGCCTGGAGCGTCATATAGCGGATGAAGCCGCCCCGATCGAGGCTATAAAGCGTGCGCTGGGCATCAAGCTCCTGCAACATCGAGAACGACGTGCTCTGCAGATTGAGCGCAGTTTCGCGAATATATGCAGTCGTCAGACTTTGCGACGAACTCACAATGTCGCGTGTGTTGGTATCAAACCAGCGATCAAGCCCGAGATTGAGCGTCACCGATGCAACGATTGCCACCACGATCGCAGGAACAGCAGCGATCAGCGAAAACAAAGCCACGATACGGACGTGAAGGCGTGAAGCCGCCTTCCCGGATCTGCGCGCTGTGACAATGCGGTAAATCTCGCGACAAATCAGCAATATAAGGAAGACGATCAAGGCCACATTGACGATAACCAGAGCCAGCGTCACATTGCGATCAGGTGTAATGGGCGTGATGCCAATAAGAATGGCAAAAGAAATCGACGCCGTTATCAGCGCCGAAACAACGGTGATAATACCGGGCAACGCAAGAAGCCTGCGTCCCTCACCCGCACGTGATGATCGCTCTTCCCCGTCCATATCCGTCGTCAGATTCGCTGTGTTCATGTTAACCATGTTACCCAATAGCGTTGCATCTATGCAACGCATTGTGGCGAAAATGCAACGATTGTTTACAGCTAAAATAAGACTTGTCGAAAGGGGGAGCAGATTTCAGGGCCGTTTCGGCGCGTATTGATGGTTTAGCCTTGTTTAGCGCCGCGATAGATGTTGACGCCAAGTTCTCTGATCTTCTTGCGCAAAGTGTTGCGGTTCAACCCAAGAATCTCAGCCGCTTTGATCTGATTGCCGCGCGTAGCCGTGAGACAAGCAAGGATAAGCGGGTATTCCAGTTCCGCCAGAACACGGTGGTACAAGCCAGGTGGTGGCAAATCAGAGCCAAAAGACGCGAAATAACGCTGCATATTGTGCTCAACCACCTGTGAGATGGTGATGTTTTCAATATCGCCCGACGTATTAGCTGGCACGTCAGGCTTTGAAAGCTCCGACTTCAGTTCAGCTTCGATAATCTCCGGAGAAATTTCTTCCTGCGGATAAAGTGCTGACAATCTACGTACAAGATTTTCAAGCTCACGCACGTTGCCTGGCCATTGGTAGCGACGCATCATGTCGAAACCGGCAGCGGTAATGCGTTTCTCCGGTAGCCCCTCTTCAGCAGCTCTCTTGAAGAAATGACGCACAAGATCAGGCACATCCTCGCTACGCTCACGCAGTGGTGGCAGGCGCAGAGGCACAACATTCAACCGGTAATAGAGATCTTCACGGAAAAGCCCCTGTGCGATGAGCTGGCGCAAATCCTTGTTGGTTGCAGCCACGATGCGCACATCAGTTTTGATGGGCGTGCGACCACCGACGGTCATGTATTCGCCCTGTTGCAGCACGCGTAACAAGCGTGTCTGCGCTTCCATCGGCATGTCACCGATTTCATCGAGAAAGAGGGTGCCGCCATTGGCCTGCTCAAAACGTCCGCTTGAACGATTTTGCGCGCCGGTAAAGGCTCCCTTTTCATGACCGAACAACTCGGACTCGATCAGATCACGCGGGATCGCAGCCATATTGATTGCGACAAACGGCCCTTTGCGACGGCGACCATACTCATGAAGTGCGCGCGCAACCAGCTCCTTACCGGTGCCCGACTCACCCGTGACCATCATGGTCAGATCGGTCTGCATCATACGGGCAAGCACACGGTAGATTTCCTGCATCGCAGGCGAACGGCCGACCAGCGGCATGTTTTCAGCCTGCTCATCAGGCATCGAAGCCGCAGGCTTATGCTTGGGCTCAGATAACGCACGACCGACAATATTGATAAGTTCTGTCAGATCGAAAGGCTTTGGCAAATATTCATAGGCACCCGCTTCCGAAGCACGGATCGCAGTCATGAATGTATTCTGCGCGCTCATCACAACAATAGGCAGATCAGGGCGCATTTTCTTGATGCGCGGCAGCAGATCAAACGCATTTTCATCCGGCATATTGACGTCTGTAATAACCAGATCACCATCGCCAGCAGCAACCCAACGCCAGAGCGATGCTGCATTGGAGGTCACCCGAACATCAAAACCTGCACGGGACAGCGCCTGATTAAGCACCGTACGAATTGCAGCATCGTCATCTGCAACGAGAATCGTACCTGTCGGACGTCCGGCAATCATGCGTTATCTCCTGTCTTTGCAGACACCTTCGGGCTCTTTGAACCCATGTTATCGGCTGAACTTTTCCATGCAGGCATCAGAATGCGGAAGGTCGTGCGGGATGGATGACTGTCGCACTCGATGATACCGCCATGATCACCAATAATCTTGGCAACGAGCGCCAGCCCAAGCCCCGAACCATTGGTCTTTGTGGTCACGAATGGATCAAACAGATGTGGCAACATATCTTCGGGCACGCCCGGGCCATTATCATGCACACAGAATTCAAGCGGCAAAGCCACGCGGTCACTTGCGCCTGGAACCTGCAAGCGAATGCCTGGTCGATAGGCCGTTGAAAGCGTAATTTCAGCACCTTCGCGATTACCGAGAGCTTCTGCCGCGTTCTTCACCAGATTGAGGAACACCTGAACCAGCTGATCCCGATTGGCAAAAACAGGTGGCAACGAAGGATCGTATTCTTCGACAAAACGGATATGTCGAGCGAACCCATTCCGTGCGATTGCCTTCACATGGTCGAGCACCGAGTAAATATTTACTGCACTGCGCTCAATTGGACGTTCATCAGAAAACACTTCCATGCGATCGACGAGTTTAACAATACGGTCGGTTTCATCGGTAATGAGCCGCGCAAGTGCGCGATCTTCATCCGTTACCACCTGTTCAAGCAATTGTGCCGCACCACGAATACCTGAAAGCGGATTTTTGATTTCATGCGCCAACATGGAAGCAAGTCCCGTTACAGAACGTGCAGCGCCACGATGCGTCATCTGGCGATCGATCTTCTCCGCCATGGTCTTTTCCTTAAACAGAATAACCACAGCGCCCGGCGTCTCGATCACAGGTGCCACGTAAAGATCAACAATGCGCTCAGCTCCCAGCTTGGGAGACGAGATATCGACGCGATATTCATTAACAGGCACCTGACTGGTACGAACCTGATCAACCAGAGCCAGCAAGGGGCTTCCAAACGGAAGAAAAGATTCGAGCCGGTTGCGCGCCAGAATGGAAGAACCGGAGCGGAAAAACTGCTCTGCATCCATATTCGCGTAGACAATGTGATTGTCGGTACTCACCATGATGACGGGCTGGTTGATCGCATCCAATATTATGCCCGGGATGCCACCCGTTTCGGCTCTTCCAACCATCATGCGACCTTTCGAATAGCGTCTGAGTGATTTCCATCACGCAGAAAAAGACGACCCAGCGCCGCGACAACCGCTTCAGGTTCGATGAGCGTCATGATTTCAGCCTTATCTGACGGCGAGAATGCTTCACCAGCATGGCGATCCAGATACCACCCGAGATGCTTTCTCGCATGGCGGATGCCAGTTTTGCTGCCATAATGGTCAAGCATATCTTCGTAATGCCTTATAATATAAGAAAGAACGTCTTTTTGAGAACGCGGTGCGAAATCACCGCCTGCGATCAAACCGGCCAGCCAAGGTTGGCCATAAGAAGCGCGACCAACCATCACTGCGTCAGCACCCGAACGGCGCAACAGCTCTTCAGCATCGGCGCGTGAAGACACGTCTCCGTTGGCAACCAATGGGATTTTTATCACGTCGCGTACAGCATGAATGGCATCCCAATCGGCAGTGCCTTCATAGAACTGACACCGTGTGCGACCATGAACCGTCACCATCGCAATGCCCGCATCTTCAGCACGCTTTGCCAATTCAGGCGCGTTGATGCTGTTCTCGTCCCAACCGAGACGCATTTTCAATGTAACGGGCACCTTGACGGCGTTAACTGTCGCCTCGACCAATGTTATAGCATGGTCAAGATCGCGCATCAGCGCGGAACCGGAATAACCGCCAGTCACCTTCTTGGCGGGACAGCCCATATTGATATCGATGATATCCGCGCCCTCACCCTCGGCGATCTTGGCGGCTTCGCCCATCCAGTGACCTTCACGCCCCGCGAGCTGCACAACATGCGTACCAAGCCCTTCACCGGACAGGCGCAGCATACTTTCCTTATGTCGATTGCAGAGTTCAGCGCTCGCAACCATCTCAGACACGACCATTCCAGCGCCAGCCTCAGCAGCACGTTTGCGAAATGGAAGATCGGAAACACCGGACATCGGCGCGAGAAACACGCGGTTTTGAAGTACCACGCCACGTATGTTCAGAGGTTGTGTGAGGAGAGTCACCAATAAATGCCCATTTGATGTGCATGATGCAATTAGCACACACTTTAATCATTCAATGCATTGAACGCAAGGAAAAGCGCATGCTCGTGATGATAAATGCATTGCCGTCTGGCAATTATTTGCGCAAGGCATTATTCGGCTTGCAGACGATTGTTTGAATAGATGAATCTTTTGGCAAAGGCGACCAACATTTCACGGGCAGCAGCAGTCATCGTAGCCGCGGGGCGTGGCGAACGAGCAGGACAAAGCACCGAAGGGCCGAAACAATATCGGCAGATCGGCGGCGAAGCTGTGCTCGCGCGTACACTACGGGCTTTTGCGCAATGCCCTGAGATTGATCAGATTGTCGTGGTTATTCACGCGGACGACACAACACTTTATACCACTGCTATTGCAGATCACGGCTCGAATATTCGCGTCGTAACCGGTGGTCCGACGCGGCAAGAATCCACACGGCTCGGTCTGCTGGCGCTCAACGAAGACGCTCCGCACTATGTGCTCATTCATGATGGCGTGCGCCCATTCATTGAGCAGGATCTTCTTACGCGGATATTCGACAATCTGACGCCAGAAGAAGGTGTGCTGCCTGCGCTTGCGGTATCCGACACATTGAAGCAATCTGCGAGTGATGGAACCGTCAAAACGACCATTCCGCGTGCTGGTCTTTTCGCAGCACAAACGCCGCAGGCATTTCCCTTCGCGCCGATCCTCGACGCGCATGAGAAAGCATTCATCAGCGGCCGCTCAGATTTTACCGACGATGCATCCATCGCGGAATCCTATGGGCTTTCAGTACGTATCATTGAAGGTTCCGCTGATAATACGAAATTAACATGGGCCAAAGACATCGAAATGGCCGACAAACGCTTGAGGCATGGCATGACTTCATTTCCAGATATCCGCACCGGCAATGGCTATGACGTTCACAGCTTTGAACCCGGCGATCATGTCACGCTCTGCGGCGTTGCTATTCCGCACAACAAGAAGCTTAACGGCCACTCTGATGCAGATGTAGCGCTGCATGCCTTAACCGATGCATTGCTGGCGACGCGTGGCGCAGGTGATATCGGCACACATTTCCCGCCTTCCGATCCGCAATGGAAAGGTGCCGCATCCCATATTTTCGTTGAACATGCGGTGAAAATCGTCCGCGAAGCAGGTGGACGCATTGCCAATGCGGATGTGACGATCATTGCCGAAGAACCCAAGATTGGGCCGCACCGTCCTGCCATGACAGAAGCCATGGCAAATATGCTTGGAATTTCACACGACCGTATTTCAGTCAAAGCCACCACCAACGAGAAAATGGGCTTCGTTGGCCGTGGCGAAGGTATCGCTGCTATTGTGACGGCAACAGTGATCTATCCGGGTGAGGTTCCGGCCCATGAGGTTCCGGCCCATGAGGTTCCTGAATGACACTGGTTGCAGAAACTCAGGCCATCGGCGTTCTCAATGCATGCCGCAAGCACGGCATCATGATTGCGACAGCAGAATCCTGCACAGGCGGACTTATTGCGGGCGCACTGACAGACATTGCCGGTTCGTCTGATGTGGTGGATCGGGGTTTCGTCACCTATTCCAATGAAGCCAAGAACGAAATGATCGGCGTTCCCATGGAACTGATCAATCGTGTCGGCGCTGTTTCAGAGGAAGTGGCCATTGCCATGGCTGAAGGCGCCCTCGCCCATTCGCGCGCAGGCATCAGTATCGCTGTCACAGGTATTGCCGGTCCCGGCGGTGGATCAGCTGAAAAGCCTGTCGGCCTTGTGCACATTGCAAGCGCCCGCAAAGGCCATGCAACTCTTCACAGAGAATGCCGCTTTGGTGAGAAATCACGCGAAGATATTCGCCACGAAACCGTGCTTGCTGCACTGGCTCTGGTTCTTGAAGCGCTTAATTCTTAAGCCCATAAATCTGATCAGCACGCTTCTCGAAGGCTTCCGAGAATTTGCGGAAAGCGAGATCAAACATCGATCCCATCAAAAGCCCAAGCGTGCGGCTCTTGAATTCATAATCGATGAAAAACTCGACATCACATTCAGAGCCATCGCCGACCGGCTTGAACGTCCAGCGATTATCGAGATAACGGAATGGGCCATCGACATATTTCACGTCGATGACATTCTCTTCCGGCTTTAAAAACACCTGACTGGTGAAAGTCTCGCGGATCAGCTTATAGCCCACCGTCATATCAGCAATGAGAAACGTTTTACCGTCTTTCACCTTGCGCGATCGGATCGACAAAGCTTCACACATGGGCAAAAACTGCGGATATTTTTCAACATCCGAAACCAGGGCAAACATCTGGTCTGCCCTGTGGTGAACGCGTCTGACATTCGTAAACTGCGGCATGCGATATTAAGCCTGTGCTGCGACCTGCGCTTCACGTGCAGCCTTTAGCTTCGCAAAATCATCGCCAGCATGGTGCGATGAGCGTGTCAGCGGGCTGGACGCAACAAGCAGGAAGCCCTTGGTACGACCAATCGTCTCGAAAGACTTGAATTCGTCCGGCGTCACAAAACGGATAACCGGATGGTGCTTACGGGTTGGCTGGAGATACTGGCCAATCGTCATGAAATCCACGTCAGCTGAGCGAAGATCGTCCATCAGCTGCAGGATTTCGTTCCGCTCTTCGCCAAGGCCAACCATGATGCCGGATTTGGTAAAGATCGTTGGGTCGAGTTCCTTCACACGCTGCAACAGACGGATAGAGTGGAAATAACGTGCACCCGGTCGAACCTTGAGATACCTGGAAGGGACAGTTTCCAGATTATGATTAAATACGTCAGGGCGTGCCTTGACCACGATCTCAAGCGCGCCTTCCTTACGCAGAAAGTCTGGCGTCAGAATTTCGATCGTCGTCTTTGGTGTTGCCTCACGGATCGCGCGAATAACGTCGGCAAAATGCTGCGCGCCACCATCTGCCAGATCGTCACGATCAACCGAAGTGATAACAACGTGAGTCAGACCCATCTGCTTGACGGCACGACCAACATTCTCGGGCTCATTTGGATCGAGAGCCTTTGGAATACCGGTCGACACATTACAGAAAGCACAGGCACGGGTGCAGATTTCACCCATGATCATGAAGGTTGCGTGCTTCTTTTCCCAGCACTCGCCAATGTTCGGGCAACCAGCCTCTTCACAAACCGTGACAAGCTTGTTGGAGCGGACGATTTCACGCGTTTCATTGTAGCCGCGCGAAACAGGAGCCTTGACGCGAATCCAGTCCGGCTTCTTCAGAACTTCATTGTCCGGACGGTGAGCCTTTTCAGGGTGCCGCTGACGTCTCTGGTTCACTGTGTCGAGAACTGTAACCATGCTGTTTCCTGCCTATCTGGAACAAAATGCCTGCCGGCCTGTGCTCCAACAATGGGTAGACCCCTGAATATGGCTTGCCCTAACAATTTGAAGCACTGCTATGCAATGCCCAAAACTGCGGCTTACCGTCTCGCTGCAATCCCAATCGCTCTAAAAACCAGAGCCCATATGAAACCGAATATAAGGCCGCCAAAGCCAAGTGCCAAGGTCAGTGTCCAAACACCGTACCAGCCAGCAATCGCCATTCCATTGATCGATATGGTGTTTCCGCCGATCAGACTGAAGCTTCCTGCGAGAAAACCCAGCGCAAGACCGCCTGCAGTACACCATTTGATCATGGGCCAGGCGGCACGCCGCCAAGGCCCTCCATTATCGATCAGTGGAATGTGCCTACTCCTGTTTAGAGCATTTCCAGTTACATGTTCAGCGCGCGACCATAGGCATCCAGTACACTTTCCTTCATCGTCTCAGAAATTGTTGGATGCGGGAAGACCGAATGCATCAGCTCTTCTTCGGTGGTTTCGAGGTTCATTGCCACAACGAAGCCCTGAATAAGCTCCGTTACTTCTGCACCAACCAGATGTGCACCCAGCAGCTGTCCGGTCTTTTTGTCGAAAATTGTCTTAACCAGACCCTGATCTTCGCCAAGCGCGATTGCCTTGCCGTTGGCGACAAACGGGAAACGACCGACACGAATATCGCGACCCAGCTCTTTCGCCTTGGCTTCAGTGATGCCAACAGAAGCTACCTGCGGATTACAATAGGTGCAGCCCGGGATCATATTGCGGTCTAGCGGATGAACATTCGGCAAACCGGCAATCTTCTCGACGCAGATAACCGCTTCATGCTCAGCCTTGTGAGCCAGCATTGGTGGACCTGCGACGTCGCCGATCGCATAAATGCCGTCAACATTGGTCTTGCAATAAGCATCGATGGCGATGCAACCGCGATCTGTCTTGATGCCGAGCGCTTCAAGGCCGATATTCTCGATGTTGCCCTGAACGCCGACTGCCGAGATCATGCGATCAACGGTAAGCGTCTGAACCTTGCCGTCTTTGGTTTCGATATGGGCGGTCACATTATTTGCGCCCTTCTCCACCTTGGAAACCTTGGCTTCGGTAATGATCTTGAGGCCACGCTTTTCAAGCTGCTTACGCGCGAAAGTCGAGATTTCTGCATCTTCAACCGGCATAATATTCGACATCAGTTCTACAACGGTAACGTCAACGCCCATGTCATTGTAGAACGAGGCGAATTCGATACCGATTGCGCCAGACCCCATGACCAGCATGGTCTTAGGCAGTTCTTGTGGAACCATGGCTTCAAAATATGTCCAGATCAATTTGCCATCTGGCTCGATACCTGGAAGCGCACGTGGGCGTGCACCAGTGGCAACGATGATGTTCTTAGCCTTATAAGTACCCTCACCCAGCGTATTCTTCGGCAACGGTGCCTGTGGCTGCATTGGGGCCTTGGAAGTCTTGGAAACGACGATTTCACCCGGCTTGACGAGCTTAGCTTCGCCCCAGATTACATCGATCTTGTTCTTCTTCATGAGGAAACCAACGCCGCCGTTCATGCGTTCCGCGATACCGCGCGAGCGGGAAACGACGGCCTTAATGTCGGCTGTGATCGAGCCTTCAAGCTTCAGGCCATAGTTTTTGGCATGATCAGCAAGGTGCTTTACTTCAGCCGAGCGCAGCAACGCCTTTGTTGGAATACAACCCCAGTTGGAGCAAATACCAGCCAGATGTTCGCGCTCCACAACAGCCGTCTTGAGCCCAAGCTGTGCTGCACGAATAGCTGCTACATAGCCTCCAGGACCCGATCCGATAACAATAACGTCGTAACTGTTGGACAAGCTCATTCTCCTCGAGTGGTCTTTATGCCGGATCACCGACATATATTTCACTGTTCAAAAAGCCGAAATTATCGGCCCGATAATTTACAGACCAAGCACTGCACGAACAACGGGCTCCAGCCCTTGTCCGATTGCCCGGGTATTTTCTCTATCCAGATGCACACCATCAAGCGAAGTCGTCTTCGCGACAGCAGATGCATCAAAAAATGCGCACTTCATCTCATCAGCGAGTTTGGAAAGTAACTGACCCAACTTTACTGATTCAACGATGCCACCTGAGAACATCGCAGCAAACGCCGGATCAGCGCTCTCGCTGATATGTGGTGGCGCTACAATAAGGATTTCAGGGACTCTAGAACCTTCGCCATAAGGGTGTGAACGAATGATCTGGATCAATCTGCGCATACCGGAATGGCTGGAAAATGCGTCACCCACGACCTGCGGCTTCATATCATTGCTACCAAGCAAAATAATAACCAGATCAAGCGGGGAATGTGTGCCGAGCAAAGTCGGCAGAATACGAGCACCGTTGCGATCTTCCGCTGCCGTATAGTCATCAAAGGCAGTCGTGCGACCGTTCAGCCCTTCGGCAATAACGTTGGCCTGCGAACCGAGTGCGTTCTGCAAAACAGAGGGCCAGCGGTCTTCCAATACAAGACGCGAGCCATTTGGAGCCTGATAACCCCAAGTTAGTGAATCACCAAAACATAAAACAGATTTCATACGTTATGGCTCCGCGGAAAATAGACCTGATCAATAAACTGAAAAACTAAACAAAAAAAAGCAAACCCAAGCCACGCAAGCAACCTGGGCATCAGTATATCGTTCCTGACAGCAGAGAAACCGCCAAGGCTTTTCCCGATAGTAGAGGCAACGAAAAGCCTTGGCGTTAATGTCATATTACACCAGCATACCCATCGGGTTTTCGATGTGACGCTTGAAGGCCTGTGCAAGTTCGGCAGCAAGAGCGCCGTCGACTGCACGATGATCGGTGGAAAGCGTTACGGACATGACAGTCGCAACCTTGATTTCACCGTTCTTGACCACTGCGCGCTGTTCGCCCGCACCGATTGCGAAAATCGTCGCATGCGGTGGGTTGATGATCGCAGCAAAGTCCTTGACGCCAAACATGCCGAGGTTGGACACGGAGGTCGAACCACCCTGATATTCATCAGGCTTAAGCTTGCGATCACGCGCGCGCTTGGCAAGATCCTTCATCTCGTTGGAGATGGCGGACAGCGTCTTCGATTCTGACTGACGCACGATAGGCGTAATCAGACCACCCGGAATGGAGACAGCAACGCCGACATCCGCACGCTTGTGCTTGATCATGCCGCCTTCAGTCCAGGAGACGTTGGCTTCAGGAATATCACGCAGTGCAAGAGCAACAGCTTTGATCACCAGATCGTTGACAGAAAGCTTGTAGGCCGGAACCTCGCCCTTCTCCGTCTTGATCAGCGGTGCAGCTGAATTGATCTGCGAACGCAGAGCCAACAGCGCATCCAGTTCGCAATCGATCGTCAGATAGAAATGCGGAACAGTCTGCTTCGATTCCACCAGACGGCGGGCAATCGTCTTGCGCATGCCGTCGTGTGGAACGATTTCGTATGTGCCTTCTTCAAAGAGCTTGAGGATGGCGTCATCCGACTGTGGCTTCGGAGCTGATGCGGCGGCCTGTGGCGCAGCCGATGCAGCTTTCGCACCGCCCGACTTGATTGCAGCTTCTACGTCACGCTGAACGACACGGCCATGCGGGCCCGTGCCTTCTACAGCAGCAACATCGACGCCTGCGTCCTTAGCGATGCGGCGAGCAAGTGGCGATGCAAAGACGCGTTCGCCCTTGTTTTCGGTACTCTTGTTTGCAGCAGGAGCAGCCGCTGGCTGTTCAGCCTTTGCAGGAGCCGGGGTTGCTGCAGCAGGTGCAGCTTCCTTCTTTTGCTCTTCCTTAGCTGCTTCTGCCTTTGGTGCAGGAGCAGCATCGCCGCCACCTGCTGTAATTTTGGCAGCTTCAGCAACATCCTCGCCGTCTTCGGCGAGGATTGCGATCAACGCGTTGACCTTGACGCCTTCGGTTCCGGCAGGAACCACCAGCTTGGCAACAACGCCTTCATCGACAGCTTCGACTTCCATCGTTGCTTTATCGGTTTCGATCTCGGCAATCACATCGCCGGATGTAACCTTATCGCCTTCCTTGACCAGCCACTTTGAAAGATTGCCTTCTTCCATCGTTGGCGAAAGTGCTGGCATGGTGATCTTAATCGGCATGTCCAGTACCTCCTCAGGCGGTGTAGGTTACGGCTTTCACCGCTTCTACCACTTCTGCAACAGTCGGCAGAGCCAACTTTTCAAGATTTGCCGCATATGGCATCGGCACATCCTTGCCAGCAATCGTCAGGATCGGCGCATCGAGGTAATCGAACGCCTGCTGCATGACGCGGGTAGCAATTTCAGTACCAACGGACGACTGCGGATAGCCTTCTTCCACGGTCACGAGACGGCCGGTCTTCTTGACCGATTCGACAACCGTTGGAATGTCCATTGGACGGATGGTGCGAAGGTCGATGATTTCCACATCGATACCAAGGCCAGCAAGTTCTTCCGCAGCCTTGACCGCATAGGTCATGCCGATACCGAACGAAACGATGGTAGCGTCTTTGCCTTGCTTATGAATGCGGGCCTTACCGATCGGCAGAACGAAATCGTCCAGCTTCGGTACATCAAAATGATGACCGTAAAGGATTTCGTTTTCGAGGAAGATCACCGGATTTGGATCACGGATAGCAGCCTTGAGCAGCCCCTTGGCGTCAGCAGCCGTGTAAGGCATGACAACCTTAAGACCCGGAATCTGGCTGTACCATGCAGCATAGCACTGCGAATGCTGGGCAGCAACGCGGGCAGCGGCACCCGAAGGACCGCGGAACACCATAGGCGCGCCCATCTGACCACCAGACATATAGAGTGTCTTGGCTGCCGAATTGATGATCTGGTCAATCGCCTGCATGGCGAAGTTGAAGGTCATGAATTCAACGATTGGCTTCAGACCAGCCATAGCTGCGCCAACGCCAACACCAGCAAAGCCGTGTTCGGTGATTGGTGTATCAACAACGCGGCGCGGGCCGAACTCGTCGAGAAGCCCCTGCGTGATCTTGTAAGCGCCCTGATACTCGGCAACTTCTTCACCCATGACGAAGACGTTGTCGTCGCGGCGCATTTCTTCGGCCATGGCATCGCGCAGTGCTTCACGCACAGTTGTCGAAACCATTTCCGTACCGGCTGGAATATCAGGATCGGCAGCAACTTCGACCTTAGGAGCAGCTGGAACGCTGGCTGCCTTCTTTTCTTCGGCCTTAGGCTCTTCCCTGGCTTCTTCCTTCGGTGCTTCTGCTTTAGCAGCAGGTGCAGAACCGATGTCCGATGCGCTTTCACCCTCTCCAAGAAGAACTGCGATTGGCGTATTGACCTTCACGCCTTCTGAGCCTTCTTCGATGAGAATTTTGCCGATTGTGCCTTCATCAACGGCTTCAACTTCCATCGTCGCCTTATCGGTTTCGATTTCCGCGATCACGTCACCAGACGTAACCTTGTCGCCTTCTTTTTTAAGCCACTTGGAAAGTTTGCCCTCTTCCATCGTAGGAGAAAGGGCAGGCATGAGAATTTCTACGGGCATGACAACACCTTTCTCGAATTAGAGCAGAATATCCGTGTAGAGCTCGGAAGCTTCCGGCTCTGGATCGTTTTGAGCGAAATCGGCGGAATCAGCGACAATGTCGCGAACTTCCTTGTCGATTTCCTTCAGCTCTTCTTCAGTGGCCCAGCCCTTTTCGATCAGGCGCTGTTTTACCTGTTCGATAGGATCGTGTTCGGAACGCATCTTCTGCACTTCGTCTTTCGAGCGATACTTCGCAGGATCAGACATTGAGTGACCGCGATAGCGATAGGTTTCCATTTCAAGGATCAGTGGACCCTTGCCGGAACGTGCCCAATCGACCGCGAACTCGGCAGCAGCAGCAACAGCACGAACGTCCATGCCGTCAACCTTGATGCCGGGAACGTTGAACGAGACACCGCGCTTGGAGAAATCTGTTTCAGCAGAAGAACGCGAAACCGATGTACCCATTGCGTAACGGTTGTTTTCAATCACGTAGATCACAGGAAGCTTCCACAGCGATGCCATGTTGAAGCTTTCGTAGACCTGGCCCTGATTGGCAGCGCCGTCTCCGAAATAAGTCACGGAAACATTATCATTGCCGCGATACTTGTTCGCGAAAGCAAGACCGGTTCCAATCGGAACCTGAGCGCCAACGATACCGTGGCCGCCGTAAAAGCCCTTCTCTTTCGAGAACATGTGCATGGAGCCGCCCTTGCCCTTGGAGTAGCCTCCACTGCGTCCGGTCAACTCGGCCATGACACCGCGTGCTTCCATACCGGTAGCAAGCATATGACCATGGTCACGGTAGGAAGTGATGATCTGATCGCCTTCCTTCAGCGCTGTCTGCATACCAACCACAACGGCTTCCTGACCGATGTAGAGATGGCAGAAGCCGCCGATGAAGCCCATACCGTAAAGCTGACCGGCCTTTTCTTCGAAACGGCGGATCAACAACATCTCACGATAAGCGTCCAGTTCCTGCTTCTTGTCGAAGTTTGCAGGCGCAGGTGCCTTGGGGGTTGTAACAGAAGACGCCTGCATTTTGCCGGCAGGCGCCCTTTTAGCCCTCGGTGCCATATCTCGCTCCCTTAAGCATCAACCCCAAAAATCGGGATCGATTTTCGGAAGGCATGATGCGTCGATTCAAATTACCAGAGCGACCCCTGCGCACCCGAAGGACGAACGGCGCTCTAAGATTGTTGTTCTATTGTGACGTTATACGGGCAATTTACAAGATACAATATGCACCCAGAGCATAGCTGCTATGCCGCCAAGCCCTTAAAAACATATCACAAAAAGACAATTAACTGGATTTGAGTTAATTCGACTTGTCTTCCCTTGAGACGATTATCGTCATTTCATCGGGATGAGAGAGATTAAGCGCCCTGCGCGCTTGCTCGTCAAGCATATCCTTTTCGATCGACCCGTCGCGCAAAAGCGTGACGCGCTTCTCAAGCGCTGCCCTGTCGGCAGTCACTTTCTCAAGCTGCTGGGTAAGCAGGCTTTTCTGTTCTTCAAGCTGGATACGGGAATAAAGACCAAACTCGCCATGATAGGCGTGAAAACCGAAATAGCTAAGAAACGCAGCCGTCAAAATAGGGAGCACAAAGCGCCCGCGGATAGATTTACGTTTCTGCTTGGTCCACATTTCGGCTTCCTTCCCGGACATTCAGAGCGACTTTGATTCTCGTCAAAAGCCGTCAATCCGATTTCCACCATGAAGCATTATTTTGCTTAACAGAGATTTACCGCAACCCGATGACAAAAGCTTATCGGGCATATTTTTTTGAAATTGAGCCTCATTTCAGCGATCAATCACACAGAATCACAAATGGCGGCTAGTGGTCTGATTCCGACATTTGCATCCCTCAGTGACCAGCACCGAACAAATGTCGGAATCAAAGGGACCATTAGCAACTTTATGAATCTGGTAGATTTTTCGAATTTGACGCTTGAAACGGCATTGATGTCATCCGGAATTCAAACGTCAAATTCAATCCATTAACGCCGCCATTTCGTCGCTAATATTTGTGGAAATCACACATCCAGAATGGTCGAGAAGCCGCCCATGATCATACGCTTGCCGTCAAAAGGCATCGTATCGCCCATTTCCTGCATGCGAGGATCACTCATCATTTTCTCGTTCGCAGCATCCCGTGTGGCCTTGTCTGGATATTCGAACCACGAGAAAACTACTTCTTCATCGGCTGTAGCCTGCACTGCACGGCGAAAATCAGTGACTTTGCCATCGGGAACATCGTCACCCCAGGCCTCAACCATTCGCGTTACGCCAAACTCCTTGAACAGCACAGCTGCCTTGGCGGCATGCTTTTGATATGTGTCTTTGTTCGCCTTTGGAACCGCAACCACAAATCCTTCAATATAAGCCATTTCTCTCTCCCTTTTTGTCCGCCCGTTTTTATTGGATGCGTTTGCCCTCGTTTCGCTTCCCGCTGAAATAGGTCAGTAAACTTAACTGGCAACCACATTTATATTGATATCAATGTAATTGGATTTGTCAAATAAGGCATGACTTGCCGCTGAAGGTAGAAGTAAGAGGCCTTGAGCCGCGTCCTGCAGGGCGGATGATTTTCTCTGGAAAAAAGAGCAGCTTACAAGAATCGTCGGGCATTCACCGCTGTGCTGTTACCGAATGCCATAAGGTCGGTGCAAGATCGTAACCACTTCCCTGCCAGCTTTCCGACGAAACTGCGTTCCAGGATGCATTGCTTTTCCAGAGGCTGAGGATCTCATCTGCTCGCATATAATTATAGTATCGGCCGAGTGCGTCATGGGCTTCATCAGCTCCATCTTTAAAACTCGCCCATAGCCAGCCACCCGGCTTTAGCGCACGGTGCATACGCTGCACGATGTCGGGTAAGTCCGCGCGATTTGCATGAAGAAGCGACGCAGATGCATAGATGGCGTCATAGCGCTCGACCGCCTCAAGCTCATGGAACAACATTTGTCTGACGGGACGATTCAAAAGCCGTGAAGCTTCTGCAGCCAGTTCGCCAGAACCATCGGTCGGATCGACGTCAAAGCCTTGCTCGAGCATAGCTTTGGCATCCTGTCCACTCCCTGTGCCAAGCTCAAGAACAAGCCCTGTGGGTCGCACGAGATTGAGAAAACTCTCCAGTCTTGGATTAACGTTGGAGCGGGCCGCATAAGCGGCTGCATTATTCGCATAAAAACCCAGCGTATCGCTCGACATAACTCTGCTCCCCATTTGCGCCCAGCGCGTCTCTCTTAAAAACCAACCAAATATGTCTGCACAAAGACGCAAAGAAAAAGGCGAGCCAAAGCCCGCCTTTACAACTCATAAAGTCACTAAAGCTTAGATGAACTTCAGCGCGCCGCGACCTGCATAACGGGCCTGCTTGCCAAGCTCTTCTTCGATACGGATAAGCTGGTTGTACTTCGCCGTACGGTCGGAACGAGCCAGCGAACCAGTTTTGATCTGGCCGCAGTTGGTTGCAACAGCGAGATCGGCAATGGTCGAATCTTCTGTTTCGCCCGAGCGATGCGACATAACTGCAGTGTAACCAGCCTTGTGAGCGGTTTCGACGGCATCCAGCGTTTCGCTGAGCGAACCAATCTGGTTGACCTTGACGAGGATCGAGTTGGCAACGCCCATCTTGATACCATCGCGCAGACGAGCCGAGTTGGTAACGAACAGATCGTCGCCAACGAGCTGGCACTTGTCGCCGATCAGATCGGTCAGATATTTCCAACCTTCCCAATCGTCTTCTGCCATACCGTCTTCAATCGAAACAATTGGGTAATCGGCAGCAAGCTTGGCAAGATACTTGGCCTGAGCCTTTGGATCGCGGGTCTTGCGCTCACCTTCATAGACGTAGTTGCCGTCCTTGAAGAATTCGGTCGCAGCACAATCGAGACCGATTGCAATGTCTTCGCCCGGCTTGAAGCCAGCCTGTTCAATCGATTCCAGTACGAAGTCGAGAGCAGCCTGTGCGCTCTTGAGGTTTGGAGCAAAGCCACCTTCGTCACCAACATTGGTGTTGTGGCCGGCATCCTTGAGACGCTTCTTGAGTGTATGGAACACTTCCGAACCATAACGGACAGCTTCGCGGATCGACGAAGCGCCAACTGGCAGGATCATGAATTCCTGGAAATCGATTGGATTGTCAGCATGTGCGCCGCCATTGATGATGTTCATCATAGGAACGGGCAGAACATGTGCATTGACGCCACCAACATAGCGGTAAAGCGGCAGGCCGGTTGCCTGTGCAGCAGCCTTGGCAACAGCAAGCGAAACACCAAGAATGGCGTTTGCACCCAGATTGCCCTTGTTTGGCGAACCGTCGAGATCAATCAACGTCTGGTCGATCAGAAGCTGGCTTTCAGCATCGATACCGGCGATTGCATCAAAAATCTTGCCGTTAACTGCTTCAACAGCCTTTTCAACGCCTTTGCCGAGATAGCGGCTACCACCGTCACGCAGTTCAACAGCTTCGTGTGCGCCAGTCGAAGCGCCCGATGGAACGGCCGCACGGCCAAAAGAGCCGTCTTCAAGCACTACGTCCACTTCGACGGTCGGGTTTCCGCGGCTATCGAGAATCTCGCGGCCAACGATGTCGATGATTGCAGTCATAGGAGCAGGTCCTTCCCAGTAGATTGCCTCGTTCTTTGTCGAGACACATTGAAGAAATCCGATTTCACATCTTCATTATAGAATTAAGAGGCAGAGGAAAATCCCCCGCCTGTGAATTCCTGATGAAATTTTAAATCGATTTAGCAATCCGGTCGAAGGCCATCAGCTTTTCGAGAAGTGCGGCCATTTTATCGATTGGCACCATGTTCGGACCATCGGACGGTGCATTGTCCGGATCCTGATGCGTTTCAATGAAAACACCGGCAACACCAACAGCAACCGCCGCACTTGCAAGCGTCTGGACAAATTCGCGCTGACCACCGGAAGAACCACCCTGCCCACCGGGCTGCTGTACCGAATGGGTCGCATCAAAAATCACAGGCGAACCAAAGCTGGCCATGATCGGCAGCGAACGCATATCGGAAACAAGTGTATTGTAACCAAACGACGCACCACGTTCCGTTGCCATTACGTTTGGATTGCCATTTTCAGTAATCTTGGCAAGCACATTCTTCATGTCCCACGGCGCAAGAAACTGGCCCTTCTTCACATTGACCGCACGACCGGTCTTTGCGGCAGCGATCAGCAGGTCCGTTTGGCGGCAAAGAAATGCCGGAATCTGCAAGACATCGACCACATCAGCAACAGCCGCGCATTGCGCTTCTGTATGAATGTCAGTCAGAACAGGAAAGCCGAATTCTTTCTTGAGGTCGGCAAAAACTTCGAGCGCCTTTTCAAGGCCAATGCCGCGCTGCGCGCTGAGCGAGGTGCGGTTCGCCTTGTCAAAGCTCGACTTATAAACGAGGCCCATGCCAAGCTTATTGGTGATCTCAACCAGACGGCCAGCCATATCGAACGCGTGTTCACGGCTTTCCATCTGGCAAGGTCCAGCGATCAGCGCCAGTGGAGCACTATTGGAGAACGTAACATTGCCGATTTGAACGGCAGATTTTGCGGTCGTCATGACTTGGAACCTTCAAATACAAACAACGCCCCCTGGCCCGGAGCCGGAGTGACGAAAATACGGCTCTCGCTCTTTGTGAAAGCGATTCCGTTACGAACAAGAAGTTGCTCAACCGCATAAAGCGAAGCAACCGGGAAGACCAGACCTGCAAGTCGCAATCCACGACCATGAAGGACCGGCGACCATCCAAAACAGCAATCAAACTGTGTCGGCGTCATAACTGCTATATCGGAATTGCTGGCGGAAATTGCCAGAGAACCGTCTTCCTCTTGGCGAGCGGGTGAATGAAAGACACCTTGAAGCAGACTTGAGAAGTCTTCAGGACTCTCTTCACACAGTAATATCTGGCGCAAACCCGTCACACCATTTTCATGGGCGATCAGATGCGAGCGGTCGGTTTTTGGGTAAGCCAGACGCTGACAGGTGAAGAAAAATGCATCTGGCGCACGCAGATCAGCAGCAAAGGCCAGTCGAAAACTGCCTTTCTCGCGCTTGCCGTCAGATGACGTAAATGCTCGCGAAAACTCGACCATGCGACCGCCGGAAATGCCGCGGCGTTTGAATTCCGTATGATCGCCGCGCGAATCATCGGTCTTGAAGGCTATTCCAGAAAAACCATCGTCGCCGTTACGAAAACGGTAAGATAAATCGCGCTGGATAAAGCTATTGTTTCGCTGTGCGGCGGCGTCGTAAAGCGGCGCACGATCCACAGCCAGCATTTCAAGATAGGTATCGTCTGCGAAAAAACTGCAGACATTGGCTGTACCGAATGGATGTTGCGCATCCGGTGCCACTGTAAATCCTAAGAGAGAAAGTCTCTTGCGCGCCTCGTCAAGTTGGGCCACCGGCAAAACCAGATGGTCAATCGAACGAGCATTGCGCGCAAGAGGATTATTCATGCATCAAACCAGTCTACCCTGATCCATCGCAGCTGCGATGAAGGACGCGAACAGCGGATGCGGTTCAAACGGACGCGACTTCAGTTCCGGATGGTACTGTACGCCGATGAACCAAGGATGATCAGCATATTCGACCGTTTCTGGCAGAACGCCGTCAGGTGACATGCCGGAGAATACCAGACCGCATTCTTCCAGACGATCCTTATAGTCAACGTTCACTTCGTAGCGGTGACGATGACGTTCAGAAATCTCGGTTGAACCGTAAATCTCAGCAATACGCGTTCCAGCCTTAAGCGTGGATTCGTAAGCGCCAAGACGCATCGTGCCACCCAGATCGCCTGACCTCGTACGCTTCTCGAGCATATTGCCCTTGAGCCACTCGGTCATCAGACCGACAACAGGTTCCTTCGTCGGGCCGAACTCGGTCGAAGAGGCATTCTCGATACCGGCGAGATTACGCGCGGCTTCAAGACATGCCATCTGCATACCGAAGCAGATGCCAAAGTAAGGCACCTTGCGCTCGCGTGCGAATTTTGCGGCAAGGATTTTGCCTTCTGCACCACGTTCACCAAAGCCACCCGGCACCAGAATGCCGTGAACCTTTTCCAGATGCGGAGCCGGGTCTTCACTTTCAAAGACTTCTGCTTCGATCCAGTCGAGATTGACCTTAACCTTATTGGCGATGCCACCATGCTGAAGTGCTTCGATCAGCGATTTATAAGCATCCTTGAGCTCGGTATATTTGCCAACAACGGCAATCGTCACTTCGCCTTCAGGATTATGGATAAGATGGGAAATTCCTTCCCAACGTTCCATACGCGGCTTCGGAGCAGGTTCGATACCAAAAGCTGCGAGGACTTCGTTGTCGAGACCTTCCTTATGATATGCAATAGGCACATCATAAATGGTTGAAACGTCGAGCGCCTGAATGACTGCGCTTTCACGCACATTACAGAACAGCGACAGCTTACGACGTTCAGAAGCCGGAATCTCGCGATCCGCACGCACCAGAAGAATATCGGGAGCAATACCGATCGAACGCAGTTCTTTGACAGAATGCTGCGTTGGTTTGGTCTTCAGTTCGCCTGCCGCAGGAATATACGGCATCAGTGTCAGGTGAATATAAACCGCGCTGTTGCGTGGCAGCTCATTGCCGAGCTGACGAATGGCTTCAAGGAACGGCATGGCTTCGATATCGCCAACCGTACCGCCAATTTCGCACAGGACGAAATCATACTCGTCATTACCTTCAAGGATGAAATTTTTGATTTCATCCGTGACGTGTGGAATGACCTGAACTGTTGCACCGAGATAATCGCCGCGACGTTCTTTTTCGATGATATTGCGGTAAATGCGACCGGTTGTGATGTTGTCCCGCTGATTTGCAGGACGACCGGTGAACCGCTCGTAATGGCCCAGATCAAGGTCTGTTTCAGCACCATCGTCAGTGACGAACACCTCACCATGCTGGTAAGGCGACATCGTGCCAGGGTCGACATTGAGATAAGGGTCGAGTTTACGGATACGCACGCGGTAACCACGTGCCTGAAGGAGTGCAGCCAGAGCTGCTGCGGCAATGCCTTTTCCGAGGGAAGAAACCACGCCGCCTGTGATGAATACATATCGCGCCATGGGCTTATGTCGTTAGACCCTTCTGATTGATTCCGCCACTAAAAAAAGTGCGGTTGGCGTTTTTTCCAGCAACTTCACACCTGATTACGCGCATAAAGCGAAAAGCCAGATGTAAATATCGAATTGCGTGTGCGCAAATTTTCAAACTTCAGTTCTTTGCGCGCACGAAAAAAGGCCGGGGAAATCCCGGCCTTTCGGGTAATCTTTATAAAAGATCAGAGAACGACGACTTTTGCGCCCATACCAACACGGTCATAGAGATCCATGACATCTTCATTGGTCATACGGAAGCAGCCGTTTGAAGCCGGGCTGCCAATCGTCCATGGCTGTGTCGTGCCGTGAATACGAATATACGTATCCTTGTTGCCCTGGAACAGATACATGGCGCGCGAGCCAAGCGGATTGCCCGGGCCGCCATCCATGCCGTTCTTGTAACGGCTATACTGTCCTGGATTGCGTTCGATCATTTCCTTGGTTGGAATCCAGCGTGGCCATTCGCGCTTGGCGTTGACGTTCGCTGTTCCCTTGAATTCAAGACCAACTTTACCCACTGCAATGCCGTAGCGGCGGGCTGTCGTTGAGCTTTCTACGAGATAAAGGAAATACTTTGCTGGGTCGATCACGATCGTTCCTGGCTCATAGCCCGTGAAAGAAACGGTCTGTGACTGATAACGCGGATCAATGTTATAGCGATTCAGAGCAACCTTCTTCGCAGCACCTGCGTTTGAAGCGCTCTTCTTTTTCTTCTTGGCAGGCTTTTCCTTGGCGTCACTGGCCATGGCGACCTGCTGAACATTTGTTGCCGCAGCATCAAGCTCGGCTTCAGCGCCAGCCGCACCTGCGGCAAAACTTGGGCCCGTAAGTCCAATGCAAAGGCTTGCAATGCCAGCCATCAAAATAAAACGTGAAGACATGATCTGTTCCCGAAAACCCAAGCAATGCGGAAAACACCTGCCGCAGTATCGCGTTCAGGCTTTCGCTTTCCATACTGTAAACAGACGCACTACTCAATTATCCACATAGGCTATCCCTCACGATTCGAGAGGGCCTATTGCCTGCGTGCAACACTTTGCGAGCATTTAACTAACAAAAAGAAAACCGGCCCTTTCGAGCCGGTTTTCAAATTTCAGCAGTTACGAAGCCCTTACTGGGAGCTTGGAACCTGTGGAGCCTGCGGCTGCGTGCTATCAGGCTGAGCTGGCGTGGTGATCGGCGCAGAGCCCGAAGCAGGTGCTTCAGTCTCATTGGTGCGCGAAGATTCGCCGCCAAGCTGATTGAGAATACCACCGCCAGTACCAGTCCCACCCGCAGGAGGATTCTGTGTGCTGCCGGCCGCCGGGATACGGTTCAGAATGTCCGTCGGCTTTTCACCATAACGGGCCATGATGCCGAGAACGAGCGACGTGGCGAAAAAGATGATCGCAAGAATAGCTGTCGTACGGGTCAGCGCATTGGCTGCGCCGCGCGCCGTCATGAAGCCCGAACCACCGCCGATACCAAGGCCACCGCCCTCGGAACGCTGGATGAGCACAACGCCAACAAGCGCCAGAACGATCAACAAATGAATGACAATGACTACGGTCTGCATAGGTTAAGGTCTTTATATCTCTGGACTAATGCGTAACCGGGAAAAACCATGAGATTTCCACCCCGGACAGCGATGATACAAATAGATAGAGCGGCTCTTTACACGCTATTGTGTGATAATCCAAGCCCTGCGCCCCAGATAGATTACGGGACGCAGTTACTGCTCACAGATTGCGATAGGTTTCGCATATGGCAAGGAAGTCAGTTGCTTTCAAGCTGGCTCCGCCCACCAGTGCGCCATCGACATCTGGCACGCTCAGCAATTCAATCGCGTTGGTCGGCTTAACCGAACCACCATAAAGAAGACGCAAATGCGCGCCACTCGCACCAAAGCGCTCAGTCAGCTTCTCACGCATGAAAGCATGAGCTGCGCGAACGTCCTGAACAGTGGGTGTCAAACCTGTGCCAATCGCCCATACAGGTTCATAAGCAACAATAGTGTTTTCGGCCTTCACACCTTCTGGCAGTGAAGCAGCGAGCTGATCGCCAATCACATCAAGTGTGCGATCAGCCTTGCGTTCATCAGCTGTTTCGCCAACGCAGACAATTGCGATCAGGCCAGCAGCCCAGGCAGATTCGGTTTTGCTGCGAACCAGTTCATTGGCTTCATGATGATCCGAGCGGCGCTCCGAGTGACCAAGAATGACGTGGCTTGCACCGGCTTCTTTAAGCATTTGGGCTGAAACATCGCCCGTATGAGCACCCGATACTTTCGGATGGCAATCCTGACCGCCCAGTGCAACTGTTTCACTTTCTAGTGTTTCAGCAGCTCGTGACAGCAATGTCGCCGGAACGCAGATGACAGCATCAAGCTTACGACCCAAATCGGAACTCAGACCCGCAGCAATCGCGCGCAGTTCCGTTAGGGATTCTCCCGTACCATTCATTTTCCAGTTGCCAGCAACCAGCGGACGGATTCCCGGAGTCATGTCATTCTCCTCGCCTTGAACGACGCCAACCTTCTATTAAAGTGTATGCGGCGCCAAATTTTGCCACTGACTAAGCGTATTCGTCACGCAATGCAACGTTCTTGGTGGTCGATACTCAATGAGAACTTGCATCGGGGCCTAGCTTAAGGTTATCCCCTCACACGGCTTATCTTTATCGATAGCCGGGCTTTGTTTTGTTCTTAAAGGGTTTCCAATGCTCGACAGTATGCGTGATGCCGCCAGATCCTGGGTTGCTAAGCTTCTTCTCGGCCTCCTTGTTCTGAGTTTTGCAGTCTGGGGTATCGCAGATGCATTCCGAGGCGACGCGTCCGGAAGTGCAGCGTTAAGTGCTGGCAAGTCGGAAGTGAGCCCGACAGATTATCGCTTTGCCTATGAGCAGCAGCTGATGCGTTTGTCACAGCAGTTCCGCCAGCGACTAACCCGTGAGCAAGCGCAACAGCTCGGCGTTGAAAATCAGGTTCTTGCGCAGCTCGCAGCAGGTGTTGTCCTGGATGAACAGGCCCGCAACATGCAACTTGGTCTTTCCAAGGATGGAATCGCGCGCCTTACCGGCGAAGATCCGTCATTCCATGATGCGAGTGGCAATTTCAGCCGTGCGCAGTTTGATGCAGTTCTGCGCCAGTCCAACATCAGGCCGCAGGATTACCTCGACAATCGTGCGAAGGTTGCCCGTCGCCAGCAGATTGTTGAAGCCGCGACCGATGGCTTGAAAATGCCAAATACGATGCTGAAAGCGCTTGCTCTTTATCAGGGTGAAAGCCGCAGCGCCGATTACATCACTATTCCAGCCGAAAAAGCTGATGCTGTTCCTGCCCCTTCTGATGATGCTCTCAAGACCTATTTCGATGAGCACAAGGAAGATTACAAGGCACCAGAATATCGCAAAATCACCTATGTGAAGCTTGAGCCTTCGGATATTTCCGATCCAGCCGCAGTCACGCAGGATGAAATCACCGAATATTATGAGAAAAACAAAGGTCGCTTCAGCACCACTGAAACGCGCACCATTGAACAGCTGAACTTTGCTGACGAAGCTGCCGCTCAGGCCGCGCAGCAGAAAATCGCATCCGGTACGAGCTTTGTCGATATCGGCAAGGAACAAGGCAAGAGCGAAGCTGATCTGGTTCTTGGAACTTTTGAAAAGTCTGTTCTTCCAGATGCAACTATCGCGGAAGCAGCATTTGCGCTCAATGAAGGCGGCGTGAGCGACGTGGTCAAGGGTGCTTTCGGTCCGGTTATTCTCCGCGTTACGAAAGTAAACGCAGCTAACGTAAAAGCGCAGTCAGACGTTGAAGCCGAAATTCGCGATACGGTCGCAACCAACATTGCAATCAGCGGCATCAACGGTCTCCACGACTCATACGAACAGCAGCGTTCAGACGGTGCAAGCATGGCTGATGTTGCCAAGGGTCTGAGCCTCAAGGCTGTAACAGTTGAAGCTGTTGACGCCGAAGGCAATGACCCTGCTGGCAATGCGGTCGAACTTCCAAATTCAGAAGCACTGCTTTCAGCGGCATTCCAGGCTGAACAAGGCTTTGACAATGATGCGCTGACCATGGGTAACACCGGCTACCTTTGGTACCAGATTGATGGCACCACCCCTGCCCGCGACCGCACACTTGATGAAGTCAAGGACAAGGTTGTTGCAGCATGGAAGGGTGAAGAGGCCGTCAAGCGTCTCAATCAACGCATGGAAGACCTGAAGAAGCGCCTCGATGCCGGCGAAGCATTTGACGCAATTGCTGCAGAAGCTGGCGTTGAAAAGCAGACCAAGCGCGGCATCACCCGTAATACAAATGATGCTGATTTCAGCTCGGCTGCGACCGCACAGGTTTTCCGTGGACCAAATAACCATACGGGCACAGCTGCCGCCGCCTCTGATGACGCGCAGATTCTGTTCAAGGTTGTCGAAGTCACAGAACCAACGGCTGCCGGCCCTGAAGCAATTCCGGAACAGCAGCAGACCTATCTGTCCACGACGCTGACCGATGACGTTCTGGAACAGCTGGTTGGCGAGTTGCAGAAGCAGTATCCGGTACGGATCAATCAGGCGGCCATCAGTAACGCATTGGCATTCTAACCAGCGACAGGCCCGATACAGGTATATGATAATGGCTGACTTAAAACCCTATATCGCCAAGGCTGCCTCCGGCAATCCATTGTCGCTGGAGGATTCCAAAGCAGCCTTTGATATTATGATGTCCGGACAGGCAACGCCTTCACAAATTGGCGGCTTCCTTATGGCGTTGCGTGTGCGCGGTGAAACAGTGCCTGAAATTGCTGGGGCTGTCGCATCCATGCGTTCACGTATGCTGCCCGTTTCAGCGCCTGCAGATGCAGTCGATATCGTGGGCACCGGCGGCGATCAGTCAGGTTCCTACAACGTATCGAGCTGCTCGGCTTTCGTTGTCGCAGGTGCAGGTGTGCCTGTTGCCAAGCACGGCAATCGCGCCCTTTCCTCGCGTTCGGGTGCTGCGGATGCGCTCGCAGCCCTTGGCGTCAACATTGAAGCTGATGCAGACACGATTGGCCGCAGCATCAATGAAGCCGGTCTCGGATTCATGTTTGCACCGACCCACCACTCGGCAATGCGTCATGTCGGTCCATCGCGTGTTGAACTTGGTACCCGTACCATTTTCAACCTGCTTGGACCGCTCTCCAACCCGGCAAGTGTCAAGCGTCAGCTGGTTGGCGTATTCTCGGCAGAATGGGTAGAGCCTCTTGCTCAGGTTCTGAAAGAACTCGGTTCTGAAACCGCGTGGGTTGTCTATGGTGATGGTCTCGATGAGATGACGACAGCGGGCACCACGAAGATTGCAGCACTGGAAAACGGCACGATTCGCACGTTCGAGATTGAGCCTGAAGATGTGGGCTTGAGCCGCGTCGACATGTCGGAACTCAAAGGCGGCGAAGCTGACGTAAACGCCAGGGCTTTGCTCGGCGTTCTCAAAGGTGATCAAAACGCCTATCGCGATATCGTGTTGTTAAATTCTGCGGCAGCACTCGTCATTTCGGGTAAGGCAAAAGACCTGAAAGACGGCATCGCCCTCGCCGCGAAATCAATCGATAGCGGTTCAGCGCTAGCAGTTCTGCAAAAAGTTATCGCCATATCCAATGATAAGCCGCTCTGACGGAGAGGATCAAACCATGTCCACCGACATTCTGCGGAAAATCGAAGCCTATAAGCGCGAAGAGATCGCTGCTGCCAAGGCCCGCCTGCCACTTGAAGAAGTGAAGGCGCACGCCAAGGATCAGCCTTCGACACGCGGCTTCCTAAAGGCACTTGAAGCAAAGCGCGCGGCAAACAAGTTTGCGCTTATCGCCGAGATCAAAAAAGCAAGCCCTTCCAAGGGACTCATTCGCCCAGATTTTGATCCACCGGCATTGGCAAAAGCCTATGAAGAAGGCGGCGCTGCCTGCCTTTCCGTACTGACTGACACGCCGTCCTTTCAGGGTGCGCCGGAGTTTCTGACAGCTGCACGTGATGCCTGCGGTTTACCGGCGCTGCGCAAGGATTTCCTTTTCGATACCTATCAGGTCTATGAAGCGCGTAGCTGGGGTGCAGACTGCATCCTGATCATTCTCTCAAGCGTCGATGACGATCTCGCAAAAGCGCTTGAAGACACTGCTTTTGAACTTGGTATGGATGCACTCATTGAAGTTCATGACGAAGAGGAAATGGAACGAGCGCTCAAGCTCTCTTCGCGTCTCGTCGGCGTCAACAATCGCAATCTGCGCACATTCGAAGTCGATCTTGCCGTTTCCGAGCGTCTTGCAAGGATGGCGACGCCAGACCGTCTGCTGGTAGGTGAAAGCGGTATTTTCACCCATGATGACTGCCTGCGTCTTGAGAAGTCAAGAATCGGCACCTTCCTCATCGGAGAAAGCCTGATGCGCCAGGAAGATGTTGCTACCGCAACCCGTGAACTTCTGACCGGCAAGGCCTAAGTTATGGCGGCCAAGCTCACCCATATCGACCAGACAGGCGCGGCCAATATGGTTGACGTCGGCGATAAGGCTGAGACAGAGCGCCAGGCGACTGCTGAAGGCTCCGTTAGAATGAAGCCCGAAACGCTGGCGCTCATTCTGGAAGGCAATGCTGCCAAGGGTGACGTTATCGGCACCGCACGTCTCGCGGGCATCATGGCCGCAAAGAAGACCGCCGACCTAATTCCCCTTTGCCATCCCCTTATGTTGACCAAAGTGTCGGTTGATATCGAACCGGATCAGACGCTTCCCGGTCTGCGTGTGCGTGCGACGGCAAAGCTTAAAGGCCGCACGGGCGTTGAAATGGAAGCGCTGACTGCCGTTTCAATCACCTGCCTGACCATTTACGACATGGCAAAAGCAGTCGATCGCCATATGGAAATCATCGACATTCGCGTTTTGGCAAAAAGCGGCGGCAAGTCGGGCGACTGGAAAGCCTGAATATCTGGCGCATCGGCACTCAAATCGGAATCGATTTCAGGAAAGCACGATGCGTAGATTCAATAGTTGAGAGTGTGCTTTGTGTGTCCGAAAGGACGCACGGCGCTCTGGACGAGAGGAAATCCTATGTCCCTTCTCCCTGTCGATGAAGCACTTGCACGCATCTTAAGCACCGCTGAGCCACAGGGGTTTGAGCAGGTTTCGCTTGCTTCCGCCGGAGGCCGCGTCGTTGCGGAACGGGTCACAGCAAAACTGCTGCAACCGCCATTCGATTGTTCCGCCATGGATGGCTATGCACTCATCGCACCTCAGAATATCGAATATCCTATTGAGCTTAGGGTTATCGGAGAATCAGCAGCTGGTAAGCGATTTGAAGGTAAGCTCAATGAAGGCGCAGCCGTGCGCATCTTCACCGGAGCACCTATGCCCGAGGGCGCCGACTGCATTGTCATTCAGGAAGACACAGAACGCTCTGGTGACAAACTGACGATCCAACAGGGGCTTGATAAGGGACGTCATATCCGCCGCGCAGGCCTTGATTTTGCACCCGGCGATACGGTCCTGCCAATTGGGCGGGAACTGGACGCCCCGGCATTGTCCCTTGCTGCAGCAAGCGGCAATGCAACTGTTTCCGTTTTTAAACAGCCCCGGATTGCCATTCTCGCCACAGGGGATGAACTCGTGCCCCCCGGAGTGATCCCCGGCCCCGATCAGATCGTGGCTTCAAACAGTTTGGGGATAGCTGAGATCGTGCGCCGCGCCGGTGGCAAACCCGAAGATATGGGCATCATCATTGATGATCCCGCAAAGATCGAATCAGCAATCGACAGTGTGCTCGACGATGGTATTGATATCCTTGTCACTATTGGGGGAGCATCGGTTGGTGATCGCGATTTCGTCCATAGCGCGTTGAAAAACTGCGGTGTCGATCTCGATTTCTGGAAAATTGCCATGCGTCCCGGCAAACCACTCATGTACGGTCGCAAAACGGTTGCCGGAAAGACCGTGCACGTCATCGGGCTTCCCGGAAACCCGGTTTCGAGCCTTGTTTGCAGCCTCGTATTCCTACGTCCACTTGTAGCGCAACTATCCGGCTCTGCTCTGACAGCAGATATTCGGCCCGCACGTCTTGGTCAGCCGATGAATGCAAATGATCACCGCCGCGACTTTGTTCGTTCTACGGTCGAACAGGCTGTTGATGGAACCTTGATCGTAACGCCCCTTCCTATCCAGGATTCGTCAATGCTTTCAGCTTTAGTCCGCTCCAATGCGTTACTGATCAGAGATGAAAATGCACCCGCTGCGACGGCTGGTGAGGCATGCACAATATTGATGCTGTAACAAGCACCACCAATTCCGGCCTTACGTTAACAATTTTAAAACCATTGCAGAACAAGACTGGAACATATAGGGTTCGTTCTGGTTTTGTTTTTATTTGATTCTGGTCCGGAGGGTGTAGCGCATGTTAACCCGTAAACAGCACGAACTTCTGCTGTTCATTCATGAACGTCTAAAAGAGACGGGCATTCCTCCGTCTTTCGACGAGATGAAAGAGGCTCTCGATTTAGCCTCTAAATCGGGCATTCATCGGCTCATCACAGCGTTGGAAGAACGCGGTTTCATTCGCAGACTCCCAAATCGCGCGCGTGCACTTGAAGTTCTGCGTTTGCCAGATTCCATCGCACCAGGCCTAAATTCGCAAAAGAAATTTGCGCCAAGTGTTATTGAAGGCAGCCTCGGCAAGACACCGCCAGCCTCAATATCGGTGCGGGCCACGCCGACAACCGCTAACGACGATGTATCGACAATGGTGTCTATCCCTGTGATGGGCCGCATTGCAGCTGGTGTACCCATCTCAGCGATCCAAAATCAGACTCATTCGCTCAGCCTTCCGCCAGAAATGATTGGCGCAGGCGAACATTACGCGCTTGAGGTCAAGGGTGACTCGATGATCGAAGCGGGCATTTTCGATGGTGACACCGTCATCATCAAACGCGGCGACACAGCCAATCCGGGCGAAATCATCGTTGCCCTCGTGGATGACGAAGAAGCAACGCTGAAGCGTTTTCGTCGCAAGGGTGCTTCCATTGCGCTCGAAGCTGCAAATCCAGCGTATGAAACACGGATATTCGGTCCTGATCGTGTTCGGGTTCAGGGCAAGCTGATTGGCTTGATCCGACGCTACTAAAATTATTGGGGGAAATCAGAGCCAGAAGAATTTTCAGATGTAGAATTCTTCTGGCTTTCTTACGGTATTCACGATCAGGCAGACCGCGTGCTGCCCGTGAATAAAGGCGATACAGATGCCAAGGCCGTGCGGGTGCGTCGACGGAAAAGCTGAGTTGGTCTGCATAGTCACCGGTATTGCGAGGCTTTGCAGGAGCGAAGCGATAAGTCTCGCTCTCGCCGATTTGCTCTTTAGCCGAAAGACTTGCTTGAACGATCTTGTCTGCCGGAAGTTTTTGACCCAACCTTATTTCAAGTGTCCCCTTCAGGGCCAGTTCCTGCCTATCGACCACAAGCGATTTTGAGCGCTTGCAGTTCAGTGTTTTACCGGGAATGGCCAGGATGACGATGTCTCCGACATTACATGCAATGTCGCGCATGTCTTCCTGCGCTGTATAGGCTAACATTCGACCGTCCCGAAGCGGAATGCTGCAGAGCCCGTCCTCGCAGATAAATGCATTGCCATTGGCTGCTAGCGTTTGTTTCCTGATTATTTGTGGTGGAACGAAAGTTTCAACCAGATAGGCCGTCTGCCAGTTCTGGGCTGTGAATTGCGGTGGCCTGCTGCGGTTAACTGCAAAATTCCCATCCGATAGTCGCACTGCGACAAACTTCGCATCCTCGCTGATAAGGATATCAGGCATCGGTGTGCGGATGAATGCAATCAATCCCGCCAGAACGAAGGGCAGCGCCAGCAATCGCAGGCGAGTAGTAAATGTGACCGCAACCACAAGTGCCACTGTCCAGAGGATGAGCGTCATGACCGGCATGACGCCTGGATTGCCATCCGGCGAAAGACTGGCGACGAATTCTGCAATATGACGGACCAGCAGAACGCCAAAACCCATGACCTGCAATGGTAGCCAATCAAGTTGCAGTGGCATCAGTACAAGGCTTAGAACTGCAAACGGCATCACCAGTATCGAAATTACAGGCAAGGCCAGCACATTTCCAACGAGCCCCAGCGGTGCGGTGTTGTTAAAATGATAGGCTGCAAAAATTCCGCTGGCCACACCCGCCACAATAGATGTTGCGGCCGTCGCGACCGTTGGTTGGAATATTTTCAACAAAATTCCGGGCGGCGATTCCTGGCGGCTCTCCACACCCGATTGTTTCCGGCCTTTTCTCTCACTCCACCAGGCGAATGCCGCAATCAACCCCGCCGTTGCTGAGAACGACATCTGGAAGCTCGGGCCCAATATTTCGTGCGGCGAGATCGCGATCATCGCAATTGCTGAGATCGCCAGATTACGCATACTGATCGCAGCGCGGTCTGCCAGCAGTGCACAGAGCATCACCGCAATCATCACATAGCTTCGTTGTGCAGCTACGTCCGCTCCAGACATGGCGAGATAAAAGGTGCAACTGAGCAACGACAGAAGGGCTGAATATTTCTTGACGGGATATCGGGCGCTGAAGGCCGGAAACAAAGCAAACAACGACCGCAGTGACATCATGACGACACCTGCCGCCAGCACCATATGCAAGCCGGATATCGACAGAATGTGCGCAAGCCCAGCTTTGCGCAAATGCTCATTTGTCTCCTCACTGATCCCTGCCCGCTCGCCAGCAATCAGTGCAGCCGCAACGCTGCCATCCTCACCGGAGAGGACTTCTGCAATGCGCTCTGACACATGCACACGCAACTGGGCGATAGCGCCAGCAATTTTCGCAGTCATACCGCTCGCATCAGGCACATCGGCTATCTTCGGTGTACCCAGAAAGAAACCATTTGCACCAATGCCGCCGAAAAAAGCATGAAAACCAAAATCGTAGTTTCCCGGCCGTACCGGGCCTGACGCCACACGCAGACGTGCAAAGCCGTTCAGCCCGCTCCCGATAGTTGTTTGGGCCGGAATATCCCGTGCGGTAATTCGAATACGTTGCGGTACATAACGAAGCTTGGGTCTCTGCGTTTCAAGAAGATCGAGCGTTACGCGCCAGCTACCATTATCCCGGTATTCGAGTGCAACGACCCTCCCGGTAACGCGCGTCGCCACTTCAGAGCCGAGCATCTGCGTGGCGCGGCGTTCCGTTTCGGTCTTTCCTGCAATCATTCCGAGCTGAAGCGCTAATAAGAGCGTTAATAGCTGTGATGGCATGAAGTGCCTACGACACAAAAAACGAACGAGGCCAAACACCACCAGAACAGAAATGACGGATAACCACCCAGGCTCAAACGATAGTTTGAAATAGGCGATCGCCCCAATACCCATAAAAATCGGAAACAACAGGAAAAACATTCCTCTGCCGATTTCCCGACCTATAGCCAAAGCGAAATTCTGTCGCGCAAGGAAAACCAGCTCAGCCAGCCGCTCTGACGATGTTTGTTGTTTGAACGGCAGAACTGGCGGTGGTTGTTCCGTTGGATTATAAGGCTGCCAGGGCTCAGGCAATAGGGAACGAGCAAGACCATCGGGCATGTCTTTGACAAATGCCCGTTCATTGGTCTCTTGTGCGTGTCTTGTGCTCGTCATGCCCCCGCCTGACTGCAAAAGTGTTCCCTACGAATCTAAAGAAGAATAGCAGATTGGCGCGAAAGAAACTTGAAGCCCTTGCGCGCTGTGCTGCCTATGGTACATGAACCCCAGCCAAAATCGAGAGGGTTCCCACGTTGAGAATCCTTGCCGCCCGTAGATTGTAAACAAACGGGCACTACATATTCAAAATTCCGCCTCGCACTGCGCATCCGCTGCAGCCTAACGAGGCCTGTTATAGTGGAGCTGTCATGTCGAAACCGGTCGTAACCCGTTTTGCCCCTTCGCCCACGGGTTTCCTTCATATTGGCGGAGCCCGGACCGCCCTATTCAATTGGCTTTATGCCAAGCATAGTGGTGGCAAGATGCTGCTGCGCATTGAAGATACAGACCGCGAGCGCTCCACGGATGCGGCAACGGCAGCGATCCTTGATGGTCTTACATGGCTTGGCCTTGATTGGGATGGCGATGCTATTTCGCAGTTTGAACGTGCCCCACGCCATCGCGAAGTAGCAGAAGAACTGGTTGCCAAAGGCAAAGCTTATTATTGCTACGCAACGCCCGCCGAACTCGAAGACATGCGTGAAAAGGCTCGTGCCGAAGGCCGCCCACCGCGTTATGATGGTCGCTGGCGTGATCGCGATCCATCCGAAGCCCCGGAAGGTGTAAAGCCTGTTGTTCGAATCAAAGCACCGCGGGAAGGCGAAACCCTTGTTCGCGATGCTGTTCAGGGTGATGTGCGCTTCCCGAACAAGGACCTTGATGATTTCATCATCCTTCGTTCCGACGGAACGCCAACCTATATGCACGCTGTTGTCGTCGATGATAATGATATGGGCGTCACCCACATTATCCGTGGCGATGATCATCTGACCAATGCTGCGCGCCAGACCGTGATTTATGATGCGATGGGCTGGGAAATTCCCCAGATGTCGCATATTCCGCTCATTCACGGTGCGGATGGCGCAAAGCTTTCCAAGCGCCACGGCGCGCTTGGCGTCGATGCCTATCGCGCCATGGGTTACTTGCCGGAGGCTCTGCGCAACTATCTGGTTCGTCTTGGCTGGAGCCATGGCGACGATGAAATCATGTCGACCGAACAGATGATCGAATGGTTTGACGTCAAGGATATCAACAAAGGTGCCGCACGCTTTGATTTCCAGAAGCTCGAAGCAATCAACGGCCTCTATATGCGCAGCAGCGATGACAAAGCACTGTTCGATGCTCTGATCGCTGTTTTGCCGGAGATCGAAGGCGGAAAAGAACTGGAAGCCTCTCTGGACGACAAAGGTCGTGCGCAGCTCCTCACCGCAATGCCCGGTCTGAAAGATCGTGCAAAGACGCTCGTTGAACTCGCAGACGGTGCCAAGTTCATCTTCGCTAAGCGCCCGCTTGCATTTGATGAAAAAGCCGCATCCCTGCTTAACGACGAAGGTCGTGCAGTGCTGAAGGCTACCCTTCCACATCTGGAATCAGTCAATGAATGGACCGTGGAAGCGCTTGATGCGGCGGTTCGCGCCCATGCAGAAGCCACAGGCTTGAAGCTTGGGAAAGTGGCACAACCTTTGCGCGCTGCTCTCACAGGTCGTGCTACATCTCCGGGTGTATTCGATGTACTGTTTGTGCTCGGCCGTGAAGAGTCACTTGCACGCGTAAAAGATCAAATCGTTTGAACTGTTAGCATTCACGCTGACGTGACAAAACGGGCTTAATTAGTCCAAATTACGCATTGCATCGCGAAATCATTGGGATAGTTTGGCGGTCGAAATCGTTTGGATAATGCGTTCAAAACTAGTGGTCTGATTCCGACATTTGCATCCCTTAGTTACAGGTGTTGAACAAATGTGGAATCAAAAAGACCACTAGCAAGTTTATGTATCGAGTGGATTTTTCAAATTTGACGTTTGAAACAGCGTTTCAGTTGTTCGGGACGCAAACGTCAATTCAATCCACTCGTTTCGCGCTTATGCGGGAAACATTCGGAATTTGCGAAAGACAAGTTATAACGACGATTAAAATTCAGCCGTCGCACAGGCGGCAATGTGGACACGAAAGGAAACACGATGTCAGATAAGACAGCTAGCTTTACCCTCGACGGCAAAACGTTCGACCTGCCTGTACGACAAGGCACTGCCGGGCCGGACGTCGTTGACATCGGTCCACTTTACAAGAATGCGAATGCCTTCACTTACGATCCTGGTTTCACGTCGACTGCTTCATGCGAATCCAAGATCACCTACATCGATGGCGATGAAGGCATTCTTCTCTATCGTGGCTATCCGATTGATCAGCTTGCTGAACACGGCGACTTCCTCGAAACCTGCTATCTGCTGCTTTACGGCGAACTGCCAACAGCAACTCAGAAAGCCGACTTCGATTATCGCGTGACCCGTCACACGATGATCCATGAACAGATGACGAAGTTCTTCACCGGCTTCCGTCGCGATGCGCATCCAATGGCTGTTATCGTGGGCTGCGTCGGCGCAATGTCTGCCTTCTACCACGACTCGACCGATATCACCGATCCGCATCAGCGCATGGTCGCCTCGATCCGCCTGATCGCCAAGGTGCCAACGCTCGCTGCAATGGCATATAAGTATCACATCGGCCAGCCGTTCATGTATCCGAAGAACGACCTCGATTTCGCGTCGAACTTCCTGCACATGTGCTTCGGTGTTCCTTGCGAAGAGTACAAGGTCAACCCGGTTCTGGCACGTGCTATGGATCGTATCTTCATTCTGCATGCAGACCACGAACAGAACGCATCGACTTCAACCGTTCGTCTGGCCGGTTCGTCGGGTGCTAACCCATTCGCTTGTATCGCAGCCGGCGTAGCCTGCCTCTGGGGCCCAGCCCATGGTGGCGCGAATGAAGCAGCGCTCAACATGCTCGCTGAAATCGGCTCAGTCGATCGCATTCCGGAATTCATTGCCCGCGCCAAGGACAAGAACGACCCGTTCCGTCTGATGGGCTTCGGTCACCGCGTTTATAAGAACTACGATCCACGCGCCAAGATCATGCAGAAGACCTGCCATGAGGTTCTCGGCGAACTGGGCATCAAGGACGATCCGCTTCTGGACGTCGCTCTGGAACTCGAAAAGATCGCTTTGACAGATGAATACTTCATCGAAAAGAAGCTCTATCCAAACATCGACTTCTATTCCGGCATTACACTGAAGGCACTGGGCTTCCCGACCGAAATGTTCACGGTTCTGTTCGCCCTCGCCCGTACAGTTGGCTGGGTCGCACAGTGGAAAGAAATGATCGAAGATCCACAGCAGAAGATCGGTCGTCCGCGTCAGCTCTACACCGGCGCTGCAGAACGCGATTATGTACCGGTCGCAAAGCGTAAGTAATTTAAAGCAAAATAAAAAACCCCGGCAAATCGCCGGGGTTTTTGTTTGTAAGATTTCAAAAATCAGCGCTTTCGTCCGTTCTCCGCCAGATCAAGCAGAACGCGTGCACCGATTTCACCTGATGGACGCTCGGTAGCCATAATCGACGTCACCTTGTCGAAGCCATCAAGCTGAGCCTGCCGAAAAGCACCTTTCTGCATTAATTGCTCAATATAACGCGCTAGGTTGCCGGGTCTCACGGATTCATTGAAAAACTCAGGTACGATAGGTGCGTCCGCAATAATATTGGGCAGCGCTGCACTCCAGATCGTAATTCTGGAGATCAGAAACTGACGTGCAAACCAGTCAGCCTTATAAGAAAGAACAGTTGGAATATGCGAGAGAGCCAATTCCAGTGAGACGGTGCCCGACGCAGCCAATGCAGCATCTGCACGCGCAAAAGCCTGCCATTTTGCCTCGTCACCGGTCACGATCAGCGGCTTTACTGCCCAGTCCTTGGACATTTCACGCACCGTTTCCTCTATACGAGGCAATGTCGGCAAGATAACTTCCAACTTTTCGACACGTGCCGCCAGTTCCGCAACCGCCTTGCCGAACGGCTCCATAAGCATCTGGAGTTCCCCACGACGCGAGCCAGGAAGCAACAACAGGCAACGCGTGTCATCAGGTCGGCGTTTCTGTTCAGCAGCCTTTTGCGCAGCCTGCACCTGCAAGATGGGTGCATAGCTGCTGAGACGATGCCCGACATAAGTTGATTGCGGCCCGTTTAGCCGCCTCATCACCTCAACCTCAAACGGTAATACAGTCAGAACGTGATCAACATAGCCCCGCATCTCTTTCGCGCGTTGTGGACGCCAGGCCCATACGCTTGGTGCGATGTATTTCACGATTGGGATCGAAGGGGCCGCCGCCCGTATTTTCTTTGCAACCCGATGCGTAAATTCAGGGCTATCAATCAGCAAAACGCAATCCGGCTTTTCAGCGACGATCCGCTTCGCCGTCTGACCAATACGCAGGATAAGACCGGGAAGGTTCTTGAGGATGGCGCCAAGGCCCATCAGAGCAATTTCATTTGGATCGAAAAAGCTCTTCAAGCCGCGCTGGGTCAAATGCTCGCCGCCAACGCCAACGATATCAACAAGCCTGTCAGTCTGGCCGCGAAGAGCATCAATCAGATCGGCACCGAGCAGATCACCGGATTCCTCCCCGGCCACAATTGCGATTTTCAATGGCCGGCTGGTTTTGCTCACCCTGTCGTGTCCTTTGTGCTTCGACTTATCGTCTCGATAAACAGGCCTTTTTCATTTGCCGCGGCCAGGGTTTCACCGAGCCCCAGAATGAAAGTGCGTCCTGCCTCGATCGCTATGCCGGAAAGACCGGCACGCGCAGCGTTCTCCACCGTCGATACACCAATTGCTGGCAGATCGGCTCGCTCATCCTGTCTCGGCTTGGCCATTTTTACAAGTACGCCGCCACGCCGAGAAATTCGACCTTCCTGTCGCAAGGCGAAAACCCGTTCTATCATCAGGTCGGTGCCTTCAGCACCTTCCAGAGCAACAACCCGACCGCCAGCCGCGATAGCACCCTGCCCGACATCGAGTTCACCCAGCCGGAGGGCCGCTTCCATAGCGAGCGCGATATTTCGACGCTCACGCGAATCCGGGGTCAATCGTGTGAGACAGCGCGCAGGCTCTGGCGACAAAAGGTCTGGCACAACTTCATGGGCTCCGACCATTTTAAAACCGTAGCGTTCAAGAAGTCGCATAAACGCACGCAACAGCGCATCATCGCCCTGACTGAGGGCAACGAGAACATAACGCATTGCCCTGATAGTAGGCAAATTAAGCTTCAGATCACTTAAATGCGGACGATTACGAAGCCCACCAGCCAGAACAACCTGCGAAACGTCAGCGGAACGCATTGCACGCATCAACATGCCAAAATCGACAGCCGAAATTTCCTGATGATCATATTCGTAAAGCGAAGCATCGGCTTCCCCCCGCAACGGAAGCACAAAAGGCGGATTTCCATCCGCCTTTAAAGCCTCAGCCACCTTTATGGGTAAAAGACCATTACCGGCAATGATAGCCGTCCGGGGGCGCTTAATCACGCTCTGCCCGCTATCAAGCGTCGTCACCGTCATCCATCGCTCCGCCTACAGACGAACCAAGCGGCGGCGTACAATAGGCGCGCTTATTATCGACCAGAATGAAGGAGATAAGATCTGCCACACCGTCCGAGTCAGGAAATGCCTTCAGAACATCCTGCGCGCGCTCACGCACAGGCTTTGAACGATCAAACAGCATATGCACAGCATGGCGCAGATTATGAATATCTTTGCGCTGCATGCCCGAACGCTTCATGCCGATAATGTTCAAGCCACCGAGATATGCGTGGTTGCCGATCGCACTGCCGTAAGGAATGAGATCATGCGCAAGTGCTGCCATACCGCCAACAAAAGCATGATGACCGACCCGCGTGAACTGGTGAACAGCAGAACCACCACCAAGAATGGCGTGATGGCCGATTTCAACGTGACCACCAATCATAACATTATTGGCAAATGTAACGTGATCGCCAACATCGCAGTCATGAGCGACATGGGCATAAGCGAGAAACTGACAATTATCGCCAACGCTTGTATATCCACGGCTGCTGTCGGAACCGCGATGCATGGTAACACCTTCGCGGATCAGGCAGTTCTTGCCAACGATAAGTTTGGTTGGGCCGCCTTTATGCTTTCCGTTCTGCGGATCGCAGCCAAGAACGGCATGCGGATAAACCTTCGCGCCAGCGCCAAGCGTTACCGCTTCAGTGACGACAACATGGCTCATCAATTCCGAACCATCACCAACGACGGCACCAGACTGGATATGGCAAAATGGACCGACGGATACGCCCTGTCCCAGCTCCACACCCTGCTCTACGAGAGCGGTAGGGTGGATAAAAGTTTCCTTCATTGAGGTACTCACGCCTTTTCTTCGGCTACGCCAACCATCGCAGCGACTTCAGCTTCGGCAACCTTTACGCCATCAACTTCTGCAACGCACTCAAATTTAGAGATATTTCCGCGTTGTTTAATCTTCTTCACGTGAAGGTGAAGCTGATCGCCTGGAACGACCGGACGTCGGAACTTGGCTTTGTCAATCGTCATAAAATAAACAAGGCTCGGAGCATCTGTTCCCTTCTTGAGAACTGTGATTGCACCGGCTGTCTGTGCCATGGCTTCGATAATAAGAACGCCTGGCATGATCGGTTTGTCAGGAAAATGGCCGGTAAAATGCGGCTCATTCATCGTGACGTTCTTGATGCCAGTTGCAGACTGATCACCATCAATATTGATGATACGGTCGATTAGCAAAAATGGATAGCGATGCGGAAGCGCACGCATAATAGCCTGAATATCTGCGGTTTCCAGCTTCTTCTGATTAGCATCACTCATCAGAGGATTGGTCCTTTCTTGGTTTCCCGATGCTCCGGATATTCGCGATATCTCTGAACCATTGTTTTATTGGTCGCGCAGGGACGCCACCCCAACGCTCGCCATCGGGTATATCATTCATTACGCCGCTTCCCGCGGCAATCTGTACACGCGAACCGATAACCACATGATCAGCAAGGCCTACACTGCCGCCTATCATGGTCTGGTCACCGATAACAACACTTCCCGAAACACCGCAAAGTGCGGCCACAACGCAAAATCGGCCAAATCGCACATTGTGCCCGATCTGCACCAAATTATCGATCTTGGTGCCCTCACCGATCACGGTATCGTTCAAAGCGCCACGATCAATCGTGGTATTCGCACCGATTTCAACATCATCCTGTAGGATAACGCGTCCAAGCTGCGGGACTTTTTCAAGCCCTCTTGGTCCCGGAATATAACCAAAGCCATCCTGCCCGATACGAACGCCTGGGTGCAGAGACACGCGATTGCCGATCATGGCAAACTGAATTGCAACCCCTGGCGCAATATAGCTATCGCGACCGATCTGGCAGCCCTCACCAACAACAGCAGTTGCAGCAATCAGCGTTCCGGCACCAATGCTGACATTCCTGCCTATCATCGCGCCCGCTTCAATCGTCGCGCCGTCTTCAATCTTTGCAGAAGGATGAATAAATGCAGCCGGAGAAATACCAGTTTCACCTAGCCAGCTTTCCGGTCTTACAGATATAGGAAAAAGCATCCGTCCGACGGAAGAAAAATCGCGCTGCGGATTTCGGGTGACAAGCGTGGCAATGTCCGAAGGAACACTATCAGCCACGTCTTCTGAACAAAGAACACCTGCAGCCTTCATGCCAGCAAGCGCGGCAGCATTCTTTTTGCCATCAACAAAAACGAGTGCATTTTCACTCGCATCGCTCAATGACGCCAAACGCGCAACAGCACGCGGTGCAAACTTCGGGTTACGAAGCTTTGCACCGGTAAAATCTGCTATATCGCCTATCGTGAGTTCACGAGAAGACTTGAAGAAAATGGGATCTGCCATCAAAGCACTTTCTTGCCCGGGGCATGTCTGCCCCGGGAAAAGGCAAATCTATTAGAACTTGGTCGAAACACCAAAGTTGAAATTCTGAACCTTATCGGTGTCAGCCTTTGCAATCGGGAATGCGTAGTCAAAGCGCAACGGACCGAATGGTGAAGCCCACATCAAGCTCACACCAGCCGAAGCACGAAGCTTCTTTTCATCACCGAGGATTGGTGCGCCGCCAGCCGACGATTCATTGCCGTAAAGCATAGCCGCATCAGCGAACACTGCACCACGGATACCAAGGCTTTCCGGAACGATCGGCATTGGGAACTGAACTTCAGCCGTACCGTTGAAATAAGTCGTTCCACCCATCCAGTAACGGTTGCCGTTTGCAGCATCCTGATAAGGACCGATACCGTTGAACTTGAAGCCACGAATAATATCGGAGTTGTTCTTGAACAGATCGAAGATACGAACGCCGTCATTGCCGAATTCATGGATATAACCACCACCGACGCCCAGCATACCGACGATGTCGGCTTCCTGAGCAAGGGTCTGGTAATAATTACCCTTGAAAGTGGTCTTCACATACTTGGCATCGCCACCAAGACCCGCGAATTCCTGCGTGAACTTCGCATAAATACCATCATGCGGGTTCTTCATGTCATCAATGGAGTTGTAGGTCAGTGAATAGCTAACCGACGAACGAATCCATGGGCTGAAGTTCGCAGCATCGATAAGTGCCGGAGCGTAATAAGTAGGATCAGGCTGACCGGTTACTGGATCAGTTACGTACAGGTCGTACTTTTCCTGAACGAGGTTGTAGGCCAGACCAGCAGAGAAGTTATCAGTAATCGGGAGACCAAAACGGATCGTACCGCCTGTCTGCTGAACATCATAACGACCGCCACTGTCTACACGATACGAGCGACGGAATACGTCGAACCCGGCAGACATACGATAACCGAGGAAGTACGGTTCAGTGAACGAGAGCGCATAGTTACGCATTTCGTCCTGACCTGCGCCGGCACTGATTCGGATGAACTGACCACGACCAAGGAAGTTGCGCTCGGTAATAGCAGCTTCAACCTGTGCACCTGGCGATTCACCACCGGTCGTGTAACCACCACCGATCGAGAATTCACCGGTCGACTTTTCGACCACATCAACAACCAGAATCACCTGATCAGGCTCGGCGCCCGGAGCGGTCGAGATGTTGACTGTCTGGAAGAAATCAAGCGCTTCAAGACGACGCTTCGCACGCTGAACCATAACCTGATTGAAGGCATCGCCTTCATTCATGTCGAATTCGCGACGAATAACGTAATCGCGGGTCTTATCGTTGCCGCGGATTTCGATGCGCTCAACATAAGCGCGCGGACCCTGGTCAACACTGTAGACGAGCGAGATCGTGTGATTATCAAAGTCACGATCGCCGCGTGGCTCCACCTTGGCAAATGCGTAACCGCTGCCGGCAACATTCTCAGTAATAGCCGTAACGGAGTCTTCGATTTCTTTGGCGCTGTAAGGCTTGCCTTCGCGCGTCTTAAGAAGACCACCGAGAGCCTGCGTATCCACACCTTCAACGGTGCTTTCGACGCCTACATTACCAAAGGTATAGCGCTGACCTTCGTCAACGGTAACTGTGATCGTGTATTCATTGGTCGAAGGGTCAAGTGTGGCATTCGACGAAAGCACGCGGAAATCCGCATAGCCGCGGTTGTAGTAGAAACGACGCAGCGTTTCTTCATCAGCCTGCAGGCGACCTTCATCATAAACGTCATTACGGGTCAGCCACGAAAGCGGGTTCGAGCGCTTTGTGGAGATCACATCGCGCAGACGACGCGAGCCATATGCACTATTACCAACGAAGTTGATGTTGGCGATCTTGGTACGCGAACCTTCAGTGATTTCATAAACCACATTCACGCGTCCCTGACCGAGATCAACGGTACGAGCGTTAACGATTGCATCGCTGCGACCGATATGCGCGTAAGCAGCCTTAATGGCTTCCTTATCGGATTCCATCGTTGCAGCATCATATGGCGAACGGGCCTTGAGCTGAACGGCGCGAGCCAGATCAGGATCCTTGACCTTTTTATTACCCTGGAAAAGGACATTGTTCACAACGGAGCGCTCGCTCACCTGAACGACCAGCGATCCACCAGACTGGTTGATGCGAACGTCAGAGAACAAACCCATTGCGAAAAGGCGCTTAACAGCAGCATCAATATCGTTGCTGTTGAAAGCCTTACCCGGGCGAATGTCGATATTGTCGCGGATTGTCTGCGCATCGACGCGCGTATTACCGCGCACTTCAATGCGATTGACGACCGCGGCCTCAGCAGCATTTACCGATGCCAGAGAGAGAGCAGCAGTACCCGAAGCTACAAGAGCCACCGACATGGCGAGCGCTGAAGCGGCGCCAAAGAATTTAGAACTTGCCGTCATGGGCTTTCCGAACCTTCGTTTCTTTCTGTCCCCGGGGCGAATTTCCCAGAAATGCACGTATAGATACAACCGTAATAGCCGGTTTTTCTATACAAGCAAGCGTCACGGTTAAAATCTGTTTACTTAGGCAACCAGCGTGGCATCCGCGCCACGCGATTTAATGATTATGGTAAACAGATCACTACGCTTTTCCGGTCCTCACTCCCAATGTTCATTTCTGATTAACGCCTCTGCACAGTTTTCACTGTGAGCAGCGCCTCGTGCGGTAGAGAGTCTCGCCAGATTGGCAGCGCGACCCAGTTCCCCGTCAACCAGCCGGACAGTGATCTAGCAGGCAAACAGGTCGTTGAAAAGTACGAACCCCATGAATCCCATCACAACGAGGAATCCAACACGATAAAAAATTTCCTGCGCCCAAACTGACACAGGGCTGCCCTTGATCGCTTCCACGGCATAAAAAACCAGATGTCCGCCATCCAGTGGTGGCAAAGGAAACAGGTTCAAAAGCCCAATACCGATGGAGAGCATCGCCGTCAGCTGGATAAGCCAGTCAAATCCCTGACTTGCAGCCTTGCCCGCCATGTTGGCAATCTTTACAGGACCGCCGAGCTGACATTTATCTTCACGACCAACTGCAAAGCGCTGAAAAAACTCACCCGTACGGCTGATGATGTGCCCGGTTTCAACAACCGCCTGCCCGACTGATTCGAGCGGGCCGTATTCAATGCGCCGGAAATTTCCCACGGCCTGCGTGGTTTCCACGCCGATTGCACCCATCTTGACCTTGTTGCCCAGAGGATCAGTACGTTCCACAAGCGCAGGTGTGGCCTTCAGGTCCACCATCTTGCCGTCGCGCTCAACCGTAAAGTCCAGCACATCGCCCGAACGACCGGAAACAATCCGCTGAACATCGGAGAAAGTTGTGATCTTCTGCCCCTCAACACTAATAAAGCGATCACCCGGCTCGAAACCGGCTGCAGCAGCCGGACTGTCCGGCTGAACGCCAGCGACAAGCGGGTCAGCAATCTGCCGACCGTACAGCCCAAAGAACACGCTGAAGATGACAACTGTAAGAATGATGTTGAAAGCTGGACCAGCAAAAACCGTTGCCGCGCGTTTCCAGACCGGCTGCGTATGAAACGCCCTGCTCTGTTCTTCTGCGCTGAGACTGGAGTTATCCACACCCACAGGCGAACTCGTAGCACTTTCATCGCCCAGAAACTTCACATAGCCGCCAAGCGGAATCGCGGAAAGCTTCCAGCGTGTGCCGTGCCTATCGGTAAAGCCGATCAGTTCAGGACCAAAACCGATAGAAAATGCACTCGCACCAATGCCGCACCAGCGGCCGACAAGGTAATGCCCCATCTCGTGAACGAAAACGACAACCGTCAACACAAACAAAAATGGAATTATGGTTCCGACGAGCAGACTTTCACTGCCGATAAAAAAGGCCAGAGCCTCCTGCAAATCACCACTCCTACGAATTCATACGCGCTCAGAAACTAAAAAATATTGCAGATGGTACATCTGGCTCGGCGATAATAGCACCAAAGAGGTATAGAAGTGCTGCCGCCGCCACAAGCCCGTCCACCCGATCCAATACACCGCCATGTCCGGGTAAAAGACGGCCCGAATCCTTTGCGCCAAACTGCCGCTTCACCCATGATTCTGCCAGGTCGCCAATCTGCGAGACAATGGACAGCAAAAGAGCGAGCAGCGGTACGATCCAGCTGCCGGGAGCCGCGACAAGCGACGCGACGAGAATACCTCCAGCAACAGCTGCCGCAGCGCCACCCAAAGCCCCTGACCAGGTCTTGTTTGGAGAAAAGCGCGGTGCAAGCTTAGGACCACCCAGAGCACGCCCATTGAAATATGCTGCAATGTCGGTCGACCATACGACGGCAAAAAGGAAACAGATGGCAGTGAAGCCAAACGGCTCATCACCACGCAACAGCGAAAGAGATACGGCTGAAAAGCCGGCATAGAACAGACCGGCGGCTGGCCATCCGCGCCCAGTCTTCCACTGCGTTGCCAGAAGAATGATACAACCGGCAAGCAGCACGCCAATCGTCAGCAATGCGCCTCGGTCGAGAATCAGAAGAATGAAAGTTGCAGACAGCCAGACCCAACCGAAGATGCGTGAAAATGAGGTCTGCTTTGTCGCACTGAGTTCGGTCCACTCGTAAAACATCGCCAAACCAATGGCGATAGAGAACAGAGTGAAACCCAACCCGCCTACCCAGGTCAGCCAGAGGGCCGCAGCGCCGAGAACAATGGCGGTCAGAATACGAGTTTGCAGATTTGACATTGATACCTTTCGGCTAACTTAAACTGTTAGAGCGACCTTTGTGCGCCCCACCGGGCCCAAGACGCTCCAGGCGGACAGGCAGCATCAAACCGCTGCGCCTTTTGCTGCAGTGCATTCGATTGCGGGTGAACACTCTTCATGCTCGTCGCGCACTTCTACACCACCGAAACGTCTGTCTCGCTGGCGGAACACTTCATAAGCAGCATCGAGGTCAGCAGGTTTGAAGTCCGGCCAGTGTCCCGGCACAAACAGAAATTCGGAATAAGCGGCCTGCCACAGCAGAAAATTGGAAAGCCGCATCTCACCGCTCGTGCGAATGATCAGATCGGGATCGGGAATACCTGCGGTATCGAGATTTGCAGAGATCAACTCAGCGGAGATTGATGAAGGGGCAAGAAGACCAGCTGCGACATCGCGCGCCAGACTTTTAACTGCACGCGCAATTTCATCACGCGAACCGTAATTGAAAGCGATAATCAGATTAAGGCCGGTGTTATGTCGGGTCAGTGTCTCGGCTTCACCGAGCAATGCACATATATCGGATGCCAACCCTTCCCGTTCGCCAATAATCCGCACCCGGACATTGTTGCGATGAAGTTCGGCAAGATCACGCCGGATGAAAAGCTTCAGCAATCCCATAAGATCGCCAACTTCCCCGCTTGGGCGTGACCAGTTTTCAGAAGAAAATGCAAAAAGGGTGAGATAGCCAAGGCCACGGTCACCCGCACCCCTCACCGTCTCGCGCAAAGCCTCAACACCTGCTCTATGACCGGCGCTGCGCGGTAAACCGCGTGCCTTCGCCCAACGGCCATTGCCATCCATAATAATGGCTATGTGGCGCGGATCGGACATGGCGAAGCTCTCCCTCATTGATAAATCAAGCAAGACCACCATCTGCTCCGGAAACCTATATCGCGCTTATAGAGCGCGACTTGGTTCCCATAAACGGCCAGACACTGGCAACATACTGTTTCTGGTATCGTTTGCTTCAAAACTCACTCAGGATAAGGATATCGAAATCCAGTGGGCTTTGAAATCACGATACGAGTGGAATGGATTTGACGTTTGAATCCCGACCGACGCAAATGTCGAAATCAGACCACTAGACCTGCATGATCTCGCCTTCCTTGACCGAAACAATCTTGTCCATTTCAGCGATGGTGTCATCCGTCAGCTTCTGAACTTTTTCAGAAAGGCCCCGGCCGTCATCCTGACTGATATCGCCGTCCTTCTCCAGCTTTTTCAACTGGTCCATACCATCGCGACGAACGTGACGCGCAGCAATACGGCCCTGTTCTGCATACTGATGCGCGATCTTGACCAGCTCTTTGCGGCGCTGCTCATTGAGTTCCGGCAAAGGAATACGAAGCGTCATGCCATCGGTGATTGGATTGAGGCCAAGACCGGATTCACGAATCGCACGCTCAACCGCGCCAACCATGCTCTTGTCCCATACAGAAACCGAAAGCATGCGTGATTCAGGCACAGTGATATTGGCGACCTGATTGATCGGCATTTCAGCGCCGTAGGCTGTAATCACGATTGGTTCGAGCAAGCTCGCAGAAGCGCGGCCCGTGCGCAGACCACCCAGGTCATGCTTCAGGGCGCTGACTGCGCCTTCCATGCGTCGCTTCAGGTCGTTGATGTCAAAAACATCGCTCATACATGTTCTCCTTCAGTGCACGGCAAGATAAACGATCGATATTCCCAATCAATCATCGGAAACGACTGTACAGCGTCCCTTGCCTTGCAGAATTTCGGCCAAGCCGCCGTTTTCATGGATGGAATAGACTATTATCGGAATGTTGTTCTCGCGCGCAAGGGCGACAGCAGCCGTATCCATCACCGCAAGCCCACGATCAAGAACTTCCTTGTGCGTGAGCTTGTCAAAACGTGTTGCATTCGGTTCCTTCTTCGGGTCGGCTGAATAAATGCCATCAACCTGCGTACCCTTCAGAAGCGCGTCGGCACCAATTTCGGCTGCGCGCAGTGCTGCGGCCGAATCTGTTGTGAAGAATGGATTGCCGGTACCACCTGCGAAAATCACAACCTTTCCCTCGTCCATATAGGCAGTCGCCTTTCTCTGGGAGAAACTCTCGCAAATTTCAGGCATTGCTATGGCAGAAAGAACAACGGCGTCCACGCCAATCTTGTGAAGCGATGTGCGCAGAGCCAGTGAATTGATCACTGTTGCGAGCATTCCCATATGGTCGCCCGTTACGCGGTCGCCACCCTTAGATGCGACTGCAACGCCACGGAAAATATTACCGCCGCCAATTACCACACCAACTTCAACGCCCAGTTCCCGGGCCTGAGCGATGTCGCTGGCAATGCGATCAGCAACTGAGACATCAATGCCAAAGCCCTGACTGCCCATCAATGCTTCACCGGAGGCTTTGAGGACAATGCGTTTATAGGCGGACTTAACGGACATGGAGTGTTCTCCGCAGATCATGATCACTGTTACTATTGGGGTTCCGATACACGAAGGGCACCGCGTTGTCACGCGATGCCCTTCATAATCAAAAGCCTTTTAAGCATTTCCAGCAAAAGTGCCTGAGCCTTTTGCGCAGAAGAATGCGTCAAGACACATCTAAAGCGTATTCCGAAACAGAATGCGCTTCAAAACAGAAGTGCTTAGCCCTTGGCAGCAGCAGCAACTTCAGCAGCGAAGTCGCTTTCTTCCTTCTCGATGCCTTCACCGAGAGCGATACGTGCAAAGCCAATGATCTTCGCAGGAGCGCCGATCGACTTTTCAGCTTCCTTGAGTGCTGCTTCAACAGTCAGGTCCGGATTGATAACGAAAGCCTGCGAAAGAAGAACAACTTCTTCGTAGAACTTGCGCATACGGCCTTCGATCATCTTTTCGATGATGTTGTCTGGCTTGCCGGATTCACGAGCCTGCTCGATGAAAATAGCCTTTTCACGCTCAGCAGCAGCCGGATCAACGTCAGCAGCAGTCAGTGCAAGCGGGTTGATAGCGGCAACGTGCATTGCGACCTGACGGCCAAATGCGTTTGCAGCTTCTGCGTCGCCAGCAGTTTCGATTGCAACGAGAACGCCGAGCTTGCCGAGGCCATCTGCAACGCCGTTGTGAATGTAGGTAGCAACTGCGCCCTGTGAAACTTCAAGAGCTGCCGAACGACGGAAGCTGATGTTTTCACCAATGGTTGCCACTGCGTCTTTTGCAGCCTGTGTTACCGACTTGCCGTCGATGTCTGCTGCAGCAACAGCTTCCGACGAACCATTGGTCGACAGAGCCGCCTGAGCGATCTTGCGTACGAGATCCTGGAAAGCATCGTTACGAGCAACGAAGTCGGTCTCGGAGTTGACTTCAACAACAACAGCCTTGTTGCCGGAAGCTGCAACACCAACCAGACCTTCGGCAGCCGTACGGCCAGCCTTTTTGTCAGCCTTAGCCATGCCCTTGGCGCGCAAGTAATCAACAGCGGCTTCGATATCGCCATTGGTTTCAGCAAGCGCTGCCTTGCAGTCCATCATGCCTGCGCCGGTCAGTTCGCGGAGTTCTTTAACCTGTGATGCGGAAATGCTCATTTTGTCGCCTTTCACGAAAGCGAAGGCACACCGAATGGGTGTGCCAACTTTTAACCAACGCTCACTGCGTCGGAACGAATGAAGTTATCCACCCGTCATGTGACGGATGGATGAAATTCATAAGCGCTGATTATGCGCCTGCAGCCGGAGCTGGAGCTTCGAGAGCTGGCTCAACAGGAGCTTCAGCCTGTGCGCCAACGTCGATGCCGAGAGCGCCCTGCTGACGTGCAATACCGTCGAGAGCAGCGCGTGCAACCAGATCGCAATAAAGAGCGATAGCGCGTGCAGCGTCGTCGTTACCTGGGATTGGGTAGTCGATCTGGTCTGGATCGCAGTTCGAATCGATCACAGCAACAACTGGAATGCCAAGACGCTTGGCTTCCTGGATAGCAATTGCTTCCTTGTTGGTGTCAACGATGAACATCAGGTCAGGAACAGAACCCATGTCCTTGATGCCGCCGAGTGCACGGTCGAGTTTTTCACGTTCGCGCTCAAGGTTCAGGCGTTCCTTCTTGGTGAAGCCGTGTGCTTCGCCAGAAAGGATTTCGTCGAGCTTGCGCAGACGCTGGATCGAGTTCGAGATCGTCTTCCAGTTGGTCATCATGCCGCCGAGCCAGCGTGCATTGACGTAATACTGAGCCGAACGGCCAGCAGCATCAGCAATGATGTCCGAAGCCTGGCGCTTGGTGCCAACGAAAAGAACGCGGCCGCCACGAGCAACAGTGTCCGAAACGATCTTCAGCGCGTTGTGCAGCAGAGGAACGGTCTGGGACAGATCGAGAATGTGGATGTTGTTACGGTCGCCATAGATGTATGGGGCCATCTTCGGGTTCCAGCGGTGGGTCTGGTGGCCGAAGTGGACGCCAGCTTCCAGAAGCTGACGCATGCTGAATTCAGGCAATGCCATCTGTATTTTCCTTTTCCGGTTGAACCTCCACGGGCTGAGGCGATTACTCGCCACCGGAGGCTGAAGCAGGATTTCTCCCTGCAAAAGCCCAATCCCGTGTGTGGAATAGGCGCGCTGTTAACTTATCGCGCCGATAAATGCAAGCCTTATGGTTTACATATGTGGTCAGGAGATGTTCCCTTCCCGGCAACCACCTTCACTTTCGCCACGCACTCCAGCAACCGTTATCCGACTTTTTCCGGCATTGCGGAGGAATGATGTGAAGAGATCAGCCACTGCTTTCCATTCCACATATACGTAAATGTATAACGGGCGAGTACTTTATGGCCATCGGCAAAGCGGAAAGAATAAACGCCATTATCGATTGCGTCATTGCAGCCAACCCGTATTGTGCGGCTCTCGATGTGCCCCACGGGACGCTTCTCCAAAAAATGTTCGAAATAATCGATGCGTTCATTGTCTGTCTTACGCACTCGGTTCGACATTGTTGGGAGAAGTACAGCATCATGTGCATAATTTGCGGCCACCTTGACCGCATCACCCGAACGCAAGGAATTGTTCCAACGTTCAAAAAGAGCCGCAATTTTCGGCTTGTCGACAGAAGTTCAATTCAACAATGAGCCAGACTTTCCATCGTTGTTGATGACGGGAGCAGCATACACTGTAGATGAAAGACAAAAAAGAAAAGCGACGGACAATAGTCTTTTCATAAAAACCTCTGAAATATAAATAATAATGCAATGTCTAAATTTTAAGGCGCCAGGATTAGACAATCAAGGCGCCTTAAATAGAATTCAATCATATATAAACAGGCGTTATTGAGGGCAATTACTCGGGACTTTCTTGTCATCATATACATCAAGCTTGACCAGTTTCCCGCGCATGGAAAAATCACCATAATCCATGGTCAGGTCGCGCGTGATCCCGTTTCGGTAAAGCTTGAAGTTGATGCGATAGATGGGCAGACCGTCCTGCTTTTCCTTGTCGTCGAAATAGGAAATCGTCACCGGCCAGACATTGTCCTTCGTGAACTTGCCCATGGCTTTGACTTCGTCGCTCTTGGCTTCCTGCGCTTTGCCGACAACAACTGTTGTTGCAACAACGCGATCCGCATCTTCCGACGCATCATATAATGACGTCTGGTAGAATCTCTCGCCGGCTTCCGCCTTGCCGATCAATTCTTCCATATGAGTCGTCGGAAACTGCGTTGCCTTTAGATCGAGGTTGTCTTCCTTGGGCTTTGAGAGGGCAACGACGGTCTTACCGTCTTCGACCTTGGCATCGCCGCGCACTTCCTTGACCAGTTCCTTGTCGACAAAGGTCTTGTTGACGAAACGGAAGTCCTTACCGTTGCCGCTTTCAAAGGTTGTCGTCTGCTGATCAGTCACGCGCTGCGGCTGCTCATCCATGTCGATGCGCGTTACGAAACGAAAATTCGTCGTATAGCCTTCGCAGGCTGAGCCATTGAACTCATAGACCATGCGGCCAGTCAGCCCACTGATCCCGGATTTCTCATCGGCACGATCCAATGTGAGATCATACACTGCGCGATGCGGAACCAACGTTACCGTCGAAGCTGCGGCGGCAATACCGACCGAACTACCCCAAACGCAAACCGCTGCTCCGCTTGCTGCAAATGCCATACTCAAAAAACGCATACATGAATCTCCCGATCTGTTGAGGAGCATGATAAAAAAACTCATGGCGGAAGCGAGGCAAAAAACGCACCCTCCCCAAAAGCTTCACCGATTCTATCTACTATATCGGGTGCGAAAGGCATTAAGTTAGTAAGGATTAATGGAATGACCGACACAATCGACAGCCGCCTTAAAAATCTGGGTATATCTCTTCCAGAAGCCGCAGCACCGGCTGCAAACTATGTGCCTTTCGCACAAACGGGCTCTCTGCTGCTCACATCGGGCCAGCTTCCACTGGAAAATGGCAAGCTCATTCATACCGGCCAGGTCGGCGATGCACTTACAGTTGCACACGGTCAGGCCGCAGCGCGCGCATGTGCCGTCAATATATTGGCTCAGGCAAAGGCAGCACTTGGCGACCTGAACAACATCAAACGGATTGTGAAAATCACCGTGTTCGTTTCATCGACCGCCGATTTCGTTGAGCAGCACCTGGTTGCCAATGGCGCATCTGACCTGCTCGTTGCGGTCCTTGGCGACGTGGGCAAGCATGCGCGCTCAGCGGTCGGCGTTGCAAGCCTGCCGCTCAATGCACCAGTTGAAATCGAAGCAATCATAGAGGTTGCATAAATGTCCTCTCCAGAATGGCTCAAGAAGCAACCAATTGCGCATCGTGGATTGCACGATCTGAACAAGCAGCGCTGGGAAAACACCCTTTCCGCCTTTGATGCTGCTGCAAAAGAAGGCTTTGCAATCGAATGCGATGTACACCTGACCAAAGATGGCGGTGTTATCGTTTTCCATGATGACGATCTCAAACGCCTTACGGGACGCGAAGGCCGCATCAGCGACCTGACACTCGCAGAGGCCACGGAGCTGCGTATTGGCGGCACCAGCGATCATGCACCAACACTGCGCCAGATGCTTGATCTGGTTGCCGGTCGTGTACCGCTGGTAATCGAGCTTAAGGGCATTGAAGGTCGTGACGATGGTCTGGTTGCCGCTGTGGCAAAAGAGCTGGCTTCATATAAGGGTGATGCTGCAATCATGTCCTTCGACCATCATCTTGTGCGTTTGTTTGCAAGCGACGCGCCTGGAGTTCCCGGCGGACTGACTGCGGAAGGCACACGCACCAAGGATTTTGAAGCACACTTCTCGATGCTCGCACATCAGATTTCATTCGTATCTTATAATGTGCATCATCTGCCAAACCCGTTTGTCAGCTTCGTTCGCGAAAAGCTCAGCCTTCCGGTCATCAGCTGGACGGTTCGCGATGCTGAGATGAGAAAGCACAGCGATCTCAATGTGGATCAGATTACCTTTGAAGGTTTCGATCCCCGAACTTTGGTTGCCTGATAGGAAAATTCGGCGATGAGCAAAGACGACAGGCAGACAGAGCAAAGCTTCGTTCTCCGAGTCGTCGAAGGCATCGGCGATTTTTCAGACGACGAATGGAACCACCTTGCCGGAACCTCCCGGCAAGGTGGAAATTACAATCCCTTTATTTCCCGCGCATTTTTAAATGCGCTCGAACAATCCGGTTCCGTTTCACAACATGCTGGCTGGTTGCCACGCCACTTGCGCCTTGAAGATGACAAAGGTTACCTCATCGGCGCTGTGCCGAACTACCTTAAAGGGCATAGTCAGGGCGAGTATGTCTTCGACCATGGCTGGGCCGATGCTTTCGAGCGCGCTGGTGGACGCTACTACCCCAAGTTTCAGGCCTCGGTTCCGTTCACACCCGCAACAGGCCCCCGATTACTCCATCATGCAGAGTTTGAACCGGAGGCAATTCGGGTTGCCCTCGCAACCGGGCTCCGACAACTGACAGATCAGACCGGCGCTTCCTCCGCGCATGTAACATTTGCGCCCGAAAGCGAGATGTCGGCGCTTGAATCAGCCGGATTTCTCCACAGAACAGATCAGCAGTTTCACTTTGTAAACAATGGCTTTTCTGAATATGATGATTTTCTAAATGAGCTTGTATCGCGAAAACGCAAAGCGCTCAAGAAGGAACGCCGAGACGCTCTATCGGAAGGTATCGAAATCGATTGGCTGACAGGCAACGAGCTCACAGAATCTATTTGGGACGCCTTTTATGAGTTCTATGTCGATACAGGCAGCCGCAAATGGGGCCGCCCTTACCTCAACCGTAAGTTTTTCTCGCTGATTGGCGAAACAATGGCCAACGACATATTGCTGGTCATGGCCAAGCGCGACGGACGCTATATTGCTGGGGCCATCAACTTCATCGGCAGCGACACGCTTTATGGGCGTCACTGGGGCTGCATCGAGGATCACCCCTTCCTGCATTTCGAGGTCTGTTACCATCAAGCCATCGACTTTGCGATTGACCGAAAATTGCGTGTTGTCGAAGCGGGGGCGCAAGGAGAACATAAACTCGCGCGAGGCTATGTGCCGGTTACAACCCATTCAGCACATTACATTGCGCATGAGGGTTTCCGCAGAGCAGTCAGCGATTATCTGGAACATGAGCGCCGCGAAGTCGAACAGATACATGTAGCACTGGAAGAGCATTCGCCTTTCAGGCACACATGAATGCACTCACATTGATAAAAGATTTAACTGGAGAGAAACGCATGTCTGCCACCTATGATGACAACAACATCTTCGCAAAAATTCTGCGCGGTGAAATTCCGTCGACGCGCGTTTACGAAACAGATCATGTTGTAGCGTTCATGGATGTCATGCCACAGGGAACGGGTCACACACTGGTTGTTCCCAAAGAACCATCACGTAATCTGCTCGATGCGAAGCCTGAAACGCTGGCTGAAACCATTCAGGCCGTGCAGACGATCGCCAACGCGGTCAAGAAGGCGTTCAACGCCGATGGTGTGACAGTCATTCAGTTTAATGAACCAGCAGCAGGCCAGACCGTTTATCATCTGCATTTTCATGTCATCCCGCGTTTTGAAGGCGTGGAGCTCAAGCCACATACCGGGAAAATGGAAGATGCCGCGACACTTTCAGCAAATGCTGAGAAAATTCGCGCAGTCCTTTGATAAGAATCGCCTTTATAAGCTTAGCAAACCGGCTACCAACAGTGCTTCGGCAACCAGAATGCCCACGAGCAGGCGCTTTCCAGCAATGAGATAGGCGACAAACCCGGCCGCTGCTGATCCAACACGCAGCCACATCGGGGAGTTAGCAAGCTCCCCGTTCGGATAGAGAATAAGTTGCGCTATGACGCCCGCGACGAGTGCCGTCGCCACACAGCGAACAAACACCAGAACTTCCGAATCTTCGCGTACACGACCGCCGACGATCACGCCCATCACGCGGAAAAGATATGTCGGAAGCGCGCCTGCAAGCAGGATAAAGATAAACGGCCACCACCAGTCGGAAAAACTATCCCAGTTCATTTGGCCACATCCTTGTTGGAGCTGCGTGACCGATGGAAAGCAAACGCAATCAATCCACCCACCACACCCGTCATCAAAAGATCATAGCCAGGTGCGAACTGATGGAAGATTGGGAACAAGACGATCCCTGAAACCATAGCGATCTGCCCTGCCCGTTCGCGCGCGGATCGCCAGAGTGACGTCAGAAAATACATCGGTGTGAGCATGAAAAGTGCGGCAAAGACCACCGGCGGAAATGACGCGGAAAGCAAATAAACCACGGCGACGACCAGCGCATTCGTGCCAACCAGCACCGTGCCAATTCCGGCGAAATAGCTTGTACGCATGTCGCGCGGAATATTGCGCAACTCCTCCATCGCCATAACCCAAGCCGTAACTGCAACAAAATGGCTGAGGGCTGCAAGCGTCAGTTTTCGCGTCTTTGGTCCTTTCAGTTCTGGTAAAAGTGCAACAACCATCGGCATCAAACGAACCGAAGACAAACCAACGGCCAGTGCCGCCGCTGGGATTGAAGCACCGGCACTGATTGCACCAATCAAAACCACCTTGGCAGGCAGCGCCCAGATGGTCAGCGTCATGAAGACGGCCTGCCCAACCGTTATACCGCTCTCAATCGCCAAGCCTGAAAAACCAATGAAGGAACTCATCAGCAAAATTGCAGGAACGCTGATTATGCGGCGCATACCACGAAAAAACCAACCCAAAGGGCCGGTCTGCTCCATTTGCTGAAGCTCAGAACTGGGAGGGCGACTCGAAGACATAAATGTAAATTAGAGCATTTGAGCCAGAACGTGCACCCATATTCAAAGCATCTGAACCAAAAGTGCGTGGCAGCTTTCCCATGGAAGGGCGCTTTAAACCTCAGCGTTATATTGGTTGTGATAGCCTCGCATAGCGGCCCGCATCACATGGTCTTTCAAAAGGGATGCACCAAGAAAAAGGCCCTTCCGAAGAAGGGCCTTTCTGTAGTGCTTATTTCTTGCGTGGCACTTTGGGTACCGACGACTTTGCCGTGGTGGATTTGGTTGCAGGCTTAGCCGAGACTTCTTCGTCCTTGCCAGCCAGCACCTTTTCCTTCTCAGCTTTTTTTGGTGCAGCTTTCTTGCGCTGTGGAAGCTTCTTCTCCGGAGGAATATCCTTCTTAGGCTTCACAGGCTTGTCGGCCATACTTTCAAGCACGAGATCGGTTTTGCCGTCGTCCTTCGTCGTCACATCAACACGAACGGTACCGCCATGCTTGAGCTTGCCAAACAGCACTTCATTGGCCAGAGGCTTCTTGATGTGCTCCTGAATGACGCGAGCCAGCGGACGTGCGCCCATGCGCTCGTCGTAACCCTTGTCAGCAAGCCATGCGATAGCAGATTCAGTCAGTTCAAAGGTCACACCACGTTCTGCAAGCTGGGCTTCAAGCTGGAGCACAAACTTCTGCACAACCTGATGAATAACCGGCACAGGCAGCGGACCGAATGGCACGATTGCATCGAGACGGTTGCGGAACTCCGGCGTAAACAGCCGGTTGATCGCTTCCATGTCGTCGCCTTCGCGTCGTGTCGAACCAAAACCGATCGCAGCCTTTGCCATATCGGCAGCGCCGGCATTGGTCGTCATGATCAGAATCACGTTGCGGAAGTCGATCTTCTTGCCGTTGTGATCGGTCAGCGAGCCATGATCCATGACCTGCAACAGAATGTTGTAAAGGTCTGGATGTGCCTTCTCGATTTCATCGAGCAGCAACACGCAATGCGGATGCTGATCAACACCATCGGTCAGAAGACCGCCCTGATCGAAGCCGACATAGCCGGGAGGTGCACCGATCAGACGCGATACAGTGTGACGCTCCATATATTCCGACATATCGAAACGAAGCAGTTCGACGCCCAGAGAGGATGCAAGCTGCTTGGCAACTTCTGTCTTACCGACACCTGTCGGGCCGGAGAACAGATAGGAACCAATTGGCTTATCCGGTTCACGCAAGCCTGCACGAGCAAGCTTGATCGCCGCCGACAGCGCCTCGATTGCCAGATCCTGACCATAGACAACCCGCTTGAGCTCCGCATCAAGATGCGCAAGCACAACCTCATCATCCTTGGAAACCGACTTGGGCGGAATCCGGGCCATAGTGGCAATGGTTGCTTCGATTTCCTTGACGCCAATTGTCTTCTTGCGCTTGTTTTCCGGCAGAAGCATCTGGCTTGCACCAGTTTCATCGATCACGTCGATGGCTTTGTCCGGCAACTTGCGGTCAGAGATATAGCGCGCGGAAAGCTCCACCGCCGATTTGATGGCATCAACCGTGTATTTGACTTTGTGGAAGTCTTCAAAATACGGCTTCAGGCCCTTCATGATCTCAATGGCATCAGGGATCGATGGCTCATTGACGTCAATCTTCTGGAAACGGCGGACCAGTGCACGGTCCTTCTCAAAGAACTGACGATATTCTTTATAGGTTGTCGAACCGATACAACGAATTGCACCCGAAGACAGAGCCGGCTTAAGCAGGTTCGATGCATCCATTGCACCGCCCGACGTGGCACCTGCACCAATCACCGTATGAATCTCGTCAATGAACAGAACCGCACCCGGATAATCTTCGAGCTCTTTCACAACCTGTTTCAGACGCTCTTCAAAATCACCGCGGTACCGTGTGCCGGCAAGCAGCGTACCCATATCGAGTGAAAAAATCGTGGCATCGGCGAGCGCTTCAGGTACTTCACCTTCAACGATACGCTTGGCCAGACCTTCTGCAATCGCGGTCTTGCCGACACCAGGATCACCCACATAAAGCGGATTGTTCTTGGAACGGCGGCAAAGAACCTGAATGGTACGACTGATTTCGCTATCGCGGCCGATCAATGGATCGATACGGCCCGATTTGGCTTTTTCGTTCAGATTGACACAATAGGCCGAAAGAGCATCCTGCTTTTTCTTTGTGCCTTCTTCCGGTTCTACGCTTGTACGCTCTTCGCTGGCGCTTTCCGCACCGCGCGGAGTGCGTGTTTCGCTGCTCTGCGTACGCTTTGAAATACCGTGTGAAATATAATTGACGGCATCATAACGCGTCATCTGCTGTTCCTGCAGGAAGTAAGCAGCATGGCTTTCACGTTCCGCAAAAATGGCAACGAGCACGTTTGCGCCGGTCACTTCCTCACGGTTTGAAGATTGAACGTGGATAACTGCGCGTTGAATCACGCGCTGGAAAGCTGCCGTGGGTTTGGAATCCTCATCATAGCCGGTGACGAGGTTATCCAGTTCACGGTCGATGTAATCTGTAACGATCCGTTTGAGATGCTCCAGATCGACGTTACAGGCGCGCATCACTGCACCTGCATCCTGATCGTCGATCAGGGCAAGCAAAAGGTGTTCGAGCGTTGCATACTCGTGATGCCGCTCGTTCGCGATGGTAAGCGCTTGATGCAGCGCCCTTTCAAGGCTGGGAGAAAACGATGGCATATGACCTCACTTTTTCTCCATTACACATTGTAATGGATGCTGGTTTTGGCGGGCAAAATCCATGACCTGACTAACCTTTGTCTCCGCGACTTCGTATGTAAACACACCGCATTCGCCGACACCGTGGTTATGGACATGCAACATTATACGCGTTGCATCGTCCATGTCTTTCTGGAAAAACCGTTGCAGGACATGAATGACAAACTCCATGGGAGTATAGTCATCATTGAGAAGCAGGACGCGATAGAGGCTTGGCTTCTTTGTTTTCGGCTGCGTACGCGTGACCACCACGGTACCGTTGTCCGGTCCGTTCCCGCCGTTGGTCTTGCTCTGCATGACTGGATTATACTGCCGCATGAAAACTATCACCCAATGCCCAGATGCCTGGGCCCAACTGTCTGCCTGCTTGCCCATATATGTAGGGCGTCATGCGCTGATTTTAAGCCCTTCGGCGGCACTTGCAACCGAGACTTATGACAAGCCCCAGCATTGGCACAATTATCTCGATAAGTTTATCGGGAAATTCCCGTTCTTTAAAAGGCAAACCACGCCGCATCACGACAACCAGGCGCTCGACTGAAAAAACTGACAGGCAATTTTTTTCAAAATTTATGAATAAGTCAGTTACCATAAACGGATTGGTAACGCTGATGACAGTAAGGTCTCGGAATTAGATTGCTGTGTGCCCTTTGCGCCGCAGTTCAAAAAAACCGGGATACAGGCAGGTCATCATCGTGCGTACCGCATTCAGTAAAGTCGCATACGCCTTGAAAAGAGCGGCGCAAGCCACCCTTCTTCTCGCTGTCGTAACAGGCTGTTCCACAGCCTCGACAACAGTGCCAGCCGTTGCAGCCAGCGAGCGGTATGCCGCGATCGTGATTGATGCAAACACGGGTAAAACGCTGTTTGCATCCAATGCAGACGCCAAGCGTTATCCTGCTTCGCTGACCAAGATGATGACGATGTACATGCTTTTCGAAGCGATGAAATCCGGTCGCATCAATAAAGATACCCGCATTCCGATCTCTGCCTATGCTGCCGCCCGTCCGCCGACAAAGATTGGCTTCAAGCCGGGTCAGAGCATTCGCGTTGAAGACGCTATCCTTGCCATGGTGACGAAGTCTGCCAATGACGTCGCCACGGCATCTGGCGAATTCCTCGGTGGTTCTGAGGAACGCTTTGCCCAGATGATGACGACCAAAGCCCGTCGTCTTGGCATGAGCAACACCACATTCCGGAATGCATCGGGCCTGCCGAACATGTCCCAGCAGACCACAGCTCGCGACATGGCGATCCTCAGCATTGCGCTTCGCCAGCACTTCCCCCAGGAATTCTCGTATTTCTCACGCCGCAATTTCGTGTTCCGTGGACAGACGATCAACGGTCACAACCGTTTGCTCGGTCGCGTTGAAGGCGTTGACGGCATCAAGACCGGTTACACCAATGCATCCGGCTACAACCTTGCCTCTTCCGTTAATCTCGATGGCCGCCGTCTGGTAGCAGTCGTCATGGGTGGCAATACCGGCGCAAGTCGCGACGCTCACATGACCCAGCTGATCCGTAAATACCTGCCTGCAGCCACACGCGGCCGCGCGTCCGAACCTCTCGTTGCAATGCGTGGAGAAGTTCCACAGGTCGTAGCATCTGTCGATCTTCCAAAGGCACGCAATGCGCCTGTTCCGGTTGCACGTCAGGTCACTGAAGTCGCCGACGTTATCAATGATGAAGCTGGTGAAGGTGATATCGATCAGCCACAGGTTCTGGCACTCGCTGCCCCTACACAGCGTCCGGCAGCGATGGCTGCGCAGGCAGCGGTTCGCCCGACGCCAAAGGCAGCAGTTCCTTCCGCACCTGCTCACGACATTGATCCCGTTACGACTGCTTCGGCCCCTGCAAACGGTGGCTGGGCAATCCAGGTCGGCTCGCTACCAAGTGAAGGCCAGGCACGTGACATGCTCGCCAAAGCTTCGGCTTCGGTTGGTGGCTCTCTGCGCTCTGCATCGCCTTACACAGAAACCTTCACCAAAGGCAGCTCCACTTTCTACCGTGCACGCTTTGTCGGCTTCTCCTCGAAGCAGGCTGCATGGGATGCATGTGCTTCGCTGAAGAAGAAGAACTTTGGCTGCTACGCAGTCGCGAATTAATTGCATTCCCGCAAAAGTGCGAAGCGTTTTTGCGGGGGACAATGCGACCAGAGAACAATCCGAACGCAAGAGGGATACCCCTTTTGCACCGCTTTAAACCCGAGATTTGTATTGCGTAGAGGGTTTCGAGATGTCGAATATGAATGAACCGATCGGACAATATGCCCTGAAGTCCAGCACTTGGGCCGAACAGGCACCTCGCCCTTCAGGACTGGGTTCCCTGTTTTCTGTTCAGGCTTTGAAGCAGGCAGCGATTCGCATTGCGGACGTGCGTAACGGCAAAGGTTTCCATACGCGCGATCTGGTGGGATTGCTGGTAAGCCACGCCGCTCGCAACCGCCGCATGGTACAGCCGCGCACGATGATGCGTATGACCTTGCCGGTCACATCAGACAAAGTTTCAGTACGTCTCACCATCGAAAGCTGAGAACGTCACAAGCGAAAACAAAAGGCCTGCCAGTTATGGCGGGCCTTTTTCGTTTCAAACGTATTCTTACAAATTGCTCTGAAGACAGACTGTCAGAGTAGCCCCAGAGCAGCGAGCTCCTGCCGCAGGTCGGATGGCAAAGCTGCCCTGCCCGATTTTCCTGCAGCTTCATCCAGTGGAACCTCATTTTCAGCGAGATAGCGCCAGCCCTGAAAGGCGCGCCGCGGCTGCCATTGGGTCGGGTGAATCTTGGGCTCGAGTATCAGATGGCAGCGGTTGATACCCTGTTCATCGGTAAAGGGGCGAATATCCAACAACCGCTGACGGCACTGCACATTGCCCTTGATCACCCAATAGAGCGAACCACCTTCAAGCAGCTCATCAACACGCTTGGGTACCATCCGCGTTGTATGAAACTGTTCAGGGACAAGCCCGCCAGCACGCTGCTCTGCAAGCCTGAAATCGATCCAGGCTGCGAGATCTTCGATGCTATCGCAGCCAACGCATAGTTTGACGAGATTAAGTGCCATGAGGTTGATTTAGCCAAGCTGAATGCAGGCTTCAAGTGATAAGAATGTTATTCTCAGCAGGCAACAACATTCACAGCAAGGCCACCCTGACTTGTTTCCTTGTAGCGCTCGCTCATATCATGACCAGTCTGACGCATAGTTTCGATACATGCATCAAGCGGCACAAAATGCTGACCGTCGCCTTTAACTGCCAGTGATGCAGCAGTCACGGCTTTCACTGCACCCAGAGCATTGCGCTCGATACAAGGCACCTGAACAAGCCCGCCCACAGGGTCACACGTCATACCAAGATGATGCTCGAGAGCAATTTCGGCAGCATTCTCGATTTGCTCCGGTGAGCCACCAAGCACAGCAGCAAGACCAGCTGCTGCCATGGCAGAAGCCGAACCGACCTCCCCCTGACAACCAACTTCGGCACCCGAAATTGAAGCATTGTGCTTGATCACACCACCGATTGCAGCGGAGGTCAGCAGAAAATCGCGAATACCCTTCTCATCGGCATCGTCGTGAAAATGCAAATAATAACGCAGAACCGCAGGCACAACGCCCGCCGCGCCATTGGTCGGAGCAGTCACAACACGACCGCCTGACGCATTCTCTTCATTGACTGCCATCGCATAAACAGACAGCCAGTCATTGGCGAGCAACGGATTGACCTTGTTATTGCGCCAATCGTCTTCCAACCGGTCAAAAAGCTGGCGCGCACGGCGGCGCACTTTCAAGCCACCCGGCATAATGCCATCACGGCTCAGACCGCGCTCAATGCAGCCGCGCATCGCGCCCCAGATGCGATCAAGACCTTCGTCCAGATCGAGACAGGACATATGGCATTCTTCGTTGGCGCGCTTCATATCAGCGATCGAAAGGCCGCTTGCGCGCGCCATCTCCAGCATTTCAGCGGCATTATTGAATGGATAAGGCACATCTGCCTTTTCCTCTTGCTTTCCGCCACTGGTCTGCACACGGCTGAGTTCTTCCGCGGTAACAACGAAGCCACCGCCAATCGAAAAGTATACGCGGCGAAGCAACAGGCGGTCGCTGCGATCATAAGCCTCGAAAGCCATACCATTTGCGTGGCCAGGCAAAGGCGTTTTGCGATCAAGAACCAGATCTGTCTTGGGATCAAACTGATAGACTGGATGGCCGGCAGGCTGAACGGTCTGCGCGCGCGAAACCTTTTCGACTTCGCTGTCCATGATGTCGGGATCGATCGAATCAGGTGTAAAACCGCAAAGACCGAGAACCACAGCGCGATCAGTCGCATGTCCAATGCCGGTATAGGCGAGCGAGCCATGAAGGCTGGCCTTCAGTCTATAAACCTTGGCATTGGCTGGTTTCGGCCAATTACCACTCAGCAGCTCATCGAGAAACATATGAGCAGCCGTCATCGGGCCCATAGTATGTGAACTCGAAGGCCCAATGCCAATCTTGTAAAGATCGAATACTGACAGAAACATTCTACACCTATTCCGACCCAAAGATGGGTAGAGCAATCTGATATGCATGTGCTCATCAGGCACGCGCAATAATATTACACCATTATCAGATAGCGTAGGAGACGAGCAACGGCAACAGAATGCCGAAATGCGGCATTAAATTTCTGGTTTACGCAATACCACAGCACGTCGCATTCTTGTTTGAATGCAAACGTCTGTTCTGTCGATGTTCAATGGGAAGCTCGATCCGAAAAGCCATTCAACTTTTCAGGAACTATCACGCCCGCATCAAGCAGAGAAAAGGTAAGCCATGAGAATGATTGTGGCGAGGCCAACGACTGCCCAGAGCGTAACGCCCCAGCAAGATTTTTGAACGGTTTCGTCCATGGAGATTTTTACAACCTTGTTGTGCAACTCTTATAAGCAGCGTCCTTCACAACGCTGTTACCGGAGATATAATCCTGAAGTCTATGAAACGCAACTGTGAAAGATGGCGGAAATGCGACGCACTTAACCACCTCATCACATGGCCTTTCAAAAACTGGTTTAGTATCAGAACCTTAACAACAGGTATGTTTAACAAAAGCTTTAAAGTCACGGCAGAAATGCGGCATCAGGTTTGAGGCAGCAACATATCTGTCTTACCGGTTAGCCAGTATGCAGTCAGCCCTACCCACTCGCGCATAGCCACACTGAAGCGCGACAAGGCCTCATTGGGCGATTCCAGATATAGTGAGAGGCTCTGTTTCGCAGGTGTTTTGTAGTCAACCGGCCACGCAACGACGTCAAAATCTGCTTTGCGGAAACAACCGATTGAACGCGGCATATGATATGCCGACGTCACCAGAAGCCATGTTTCGCCGGGCTTTGGCTCTGCCAGTGCCTTTGAAAACTCTGCATTTTCAACCGTATTGCGTGATTTGTTCTCAAAAATGAAACGGTCGCCCGAAAAACCAAGGTCGGCCAGCATCGTGCGCGTGCTGTCGGCTTCAGGCGCCCCCTCTTCAAAAAAAGCGCCATCTCCACCCGAAACGATGACCTTTGCATCAGGATAAAGCCGGGCAAGCCGCATTGTTTCGAATATGCGGTCAGCCGCACTATTCAGCTCAAATCCCGGTCTGCCAGCATTGATATCGCCATTCATATAGCCGCCCAGAACCACAATACCATCCACACGCTGGGGCAGCTCGGTCTGCTTCGGGAAGCGATCTTCCAGCGGAGCAAGAAGTAAGGAACCAAGTGTCGTGTAGGCGCTGATAAACAAGACAACAGCGCCAACGACCAGCGTTGTGAGGCCCAACCGTCTGAATCCCGCCCAAATCAGCACAAGTGCGAGAAGCAGAAACACGAAGATGATCGTCAACGGTTGGAAAAACAGCCAGAAAAGTTTGGAAACACTGAAAAACAATGCGATCTCCGACGATAAGCTACACATTTCAACCGAGCCTGAACGAATCCGGTTATTTGACATACTATAGCCATGCAATCGCATGTGATAGAAATCTGCTCGACTCTTATTGCCAAAGCTCAGGAAGCCATATGCAGAGCAATGCTGAAACGAATTTAAGGCCTTCAAGCCGTCCGCGACTGGAGCGCATAGACATCGCGCGCGGCATAGCGCTCATTGCGATGGCGATCTATCATTTCGGCTGGGATCTCGAATTTTTTGGCTATATGGAGCCGGCAACCACCGCGCATGGCGGATGGAAGCTGTTTGCGCGCTGCATCGCATCAAGCTTCCTGTTTCTTGTGGGGTTCAGCCTCGTTCTCGCACATGGTCGTACCATTCGCTGGAATGCAATGGGAAAACGTCTGTTGCAGATCGCAGCGGCCGCCGCGGCCATTTCGGCAGTGACATATTACATGTCGCCCGACAACTTCATCTTCTTTGGCATTCTGCATCAGATCGCACTTGCCAGTGTGCTTGGTCTGCTGTTTCTGCGCCTGCCACCCATCGTGACATTCGTGGTTGCAGCTTTCGTCATCACGGCGCCGTTTTATGCTCAATCTGACATTTTCAACCAGATGTGGCTTGCCTGGATCGGGCTTTCAACAGTTCCGCCCCGCTCCAACGACTATGTGCCGTTATTCCCATGGTTTGGCGCTGTGTTGCTTGGTATTGCGACTGCCCGGCTTTTCGAGCGTTTCAATTGGCTTCCAGTGCTTTCGGGAGGTATTCAACCGCAATTTCTGCAAAAGCCGCTGATCTTTATCGGTCGCCATAGCCTTGCATTCTATCTGATCCATCAGCCGGTATTGATCGGGCTGGTCTATGTCTTTTCACAGATCATGCCGCCTGCACAACCAGCGCCACGTGAGGCATTTACCCAATCCTGCGTATCATCCTGTATGCAGAATGGCAGCGAAACACTCTGCTTGCAGTTTTGTGGATGCGTTGTTCAAGAGTTGGACAAGGCAAAGCTGTTTGACGATGTCTTCAGTGGAAAAGTTGACCAGAACAACAATAGTACGGTCCAGCAAATCGCCCAGATGTGCTCACCCGTGCCGGATAGCCAGCCTTAGAGCAGTTCCTTTTGATACTGAAGCAACCGCTCTGACCATTTGTTGCGCATTTTCATACGCAAAACCAGTTCCCACGGTTGGAGAAAATGCTTTAAATCAGGTGGAAACACCGAGCTCAGCCAGACGTTCAATGCAGGCTTCTTCAACCTGATCAAGCTCGGAAAGAGTCTCATCAATATCTCGACGCTTCTGCCGAAGATCGGCACGCTTTTCTTCGACGCGCTTCATGAGTAACTTGAGTTGACCGGTTTCACCCGGCGGCTCACGATACATCTGGACGATTTCATGGATTTCGGCAATCGAGAATCCAAGGCGTTTTCCGCGCATGATTTGCTTGAGAAGGTGCCGATCAGAAGGCCTGAACAAGCGTGTGCGGCCACGCCGCACAGGCGCGATCAACCCCTCATCCTCATAAAAACGCAGTGTCCGGGTCGATATTCCGAATTCCCGCGTCAGCTCTGTGATCGTATAATATTCGCGCACTACAATATCCAGTCTCGCAATATGCAGGCGATTGTTGTGCAACCGCATTTACGTAAAAGTCAATATTAAACCGTCACAATCACTAATATTGCTTATAAGTGGCTGCCACATTTAGCTCATGGCCTTGCCATCATAGTGCCGCTCATGCGTTATGAAGTGATAACAGGATTGGTAACTGACAGCGATTCATGCGGCGCTCTATTAAATTCACCCTCATTGGACTGGTTATTGTTGCGCTCGCGGGTGCAGCACCTTTTGCAGTTGAACCTGTGGTCCAGAAGATCGGAGAAGGTTCGATCCGACAACTTGCAAGAGACGGTAAGTTCTGCACAACGGATAATTGTGAAGAAGGCATCAATTATGCGATTGGCTTCCTCGAAACCAATTACGGCCTCTCCCCCGAAAATGTTAAATGGTGTATGGGCGTCGATGTTATCGCGCATTATGAATTGCCGTTTGGCAATGGACTGAAAAAGACGGTCACTGATCGAATGTATCAGCGTTGCGGCGATCCTGATCAGGACGAGCCTGTCGGAAACTACACGGCAGAATAGAAGGCCCTTTATTGAATGACGCGACTTTTGCGCCTTGCCGCCTGGCTGGCTCTGGCACTGATCCTTATCGTAACGATCAGCCCGATCCAGTTTAGGCCGATCACTGGTGAGCCAGCTGATGTGGAACGTTTCGCGGCCTTCTTTCTTGTTGGATTCCTGTTTGCACTCGCCTATCCACGCCACTGGCTGGCAGTGTTGATACTGACTGTGGGTTGCGCAGGCATGTTTGAATTGCTTCAGCGTTTAGCGCCCGGCCGCCACGGCGAATTAGCAGACTTTGTCTTTAAGGCTGTCGGAGCAATAGGCGGCGTTTGCATTGGACGCGGCCTTAGCCTACTGCCGTTCTTTTCAAAGAGAACAGGAACCTGACACCCGACCTTATGCCTTCTTCGTTGGAACCAAACTGATGCATGTGCGTTTTATCAGCATCAATTCCAACGGAGGTTTGAAATGGCCGATAACAAAACAGCTAACGACGTTCAGCAGGCTCTGGAACAACAGGTTTCTGAATTGCGCGGTGAGCTGAAACGCCTGTCAAAGTCTTTGGCATCCCGCACAAGTGACTTGAGAGATACCGCTGAAGACGCTTTGGATGATGCATCCGGTCGTTTCCGCCATGCAGCTCAGGCTGTACGCGAGCGTGGTCAAGCCGTGGCAGAAACAGTTAAGGAAAACCCTGGCACTGCAACAACATTGTTCGGTACCGCAGGCATCCTGGGCATCCTGATCGGCGTCGCAATTGGTTGCGCGCTCTCTGATCGCCGCTAACAGCTGCTGGAGCGCCGTGCATCCTGGTGGGCGCACAAACGGCTTTCTGACAGTTTAAATTGGAAGTAAGACTCCTCCTGACTAACCCGCGCCTCCACAGCGCGGGTTTTCTTATGGGCTTTACCCACAGCATCAACACTGCTACTCGAAAGCCATTGGCAATCTGCCACCGGTCGCAGCCTACCCGGTTAAAACAAGGACAAGCGCTTGATACACAGGCGCTATAAGACTGCACCGTGGCTTTTATAAAGGCACGCAAATGTCTGAAAAGACAATATATTCCGATCTCCAGCAACTTGGATCAAACACGACCGTCCCGCAATCACCTGAAGAGGCTGTGCTGGAACGAGTGGCAAATCCCCAGGCCGGAACCCCCTATTGCATTCGCTTCACTGCGCCTGAGTTTACCTCGCTCTGCCCCATGACGGGACAACCAGACTTCGCACATCTGATGATCGATTATGTTCCGGGAGAATGGCTCGTTGAAAGCAAATCGCTCAAGCTTTTCCTGTTTTCATTCCGCAATCACGGTGCGTTTCATGAAGACTGCACCGTGACAATCGGCAAGCGTCTTGTTGAACTGCTGCAACCCGAATGGCTTCGCATTGGTGGCTACTGGTATCCGCGCGGTGGCATCCCGATTGACGTGTTCTATCAAACAGGTGCAGCACCTCAGAATGTCTGGATTCCTGAACAGTCTGTGCCCAATTATCGCGGTCGCGGCTGATCACAAATAACTGTATCTGGTGGTCCGTATTAATGGGAACCGCTCTATTGCCGCTATGCACCACGATGCCTATTATCGGTATCAACGTTAAAACCGGAAACACTTCAGATGACTAAAGTTGTCCTACTGATCTCGCTTGCTGTTCTTTCCGGCTGCGGTGCTGGAAAAGCGGCAATGGACGCAGGCAAAGGATTCGACCGATTCGCTTGCGCTTCGCGCAATTTCAAAGGCGAACCACCTTGCCCGCAACCAGACAATCCAAACCAGACCCCATAACTCAAAAAGAGGCAGCCATGGCCATTCAACCCCAAGACGTCCTCGATTTCTGGTTCTCCGCAAAGATGCAGGAAAACTGGTTCACCAAAAGCGATGAAATCGATGCCGAAATTCGTGAGAAATTTCTGGCTGCCTACGAAGACGCTCGTGCCGATAAGTTCGAAGACTGGAAGCAACAGCCGGAAAGCGCACTGGCACTAACCATTCTGTTCGATCAGTTTCCACGCAATATGTTCCGTGGCTCTCCGCGCTCATTTGAAAGCGATGGCCTTGCTCGCGACGTGGCAGCACAGGCACTTGACCATGATTTCGACCGCAAACTATCCGCTGAACAGCGGCAGTTTTTCTATCTGCCCTTCATGCACAGCGAACATCTTAATGATCAGAAGCGCTGTGTCGATCTGTATGAAAAGCTTGGTGACGAGTTTTCACTCGGCTTTGCCCGCCAGCATCACGACATAGTCGAACGCTTCGGCCGCTTTCCGCATCGCAATGAGGTGCTGGGTCGCGATACCACGCATGAGGAAGCCGAATTTCTCAAGGAACATGCCGGCTTTTAATTTCTATAAAAGCTTGTAAGGCAATATTCCCCGGCGGTCGTGATCCACCGATATGCGACTTTTGAGCGGCGGTACGGCGCGCTGAACACATTCAGCGCGCTCACAGATGCGACAAGAAACGCCGATTGGGTCAAAAGCTGACCGCATGGCGATATCAAGCCCATCAGCATAGACAAAGTCCTGCGCATGCGTGACTTCACAGCCAAGTGCTATGGCATAGCGGCGCTGCGGCGCATTAAAGCCACCTTCGCTTTTGGTCAGTTCGGTCGCAACACAAAGATAGCGTGCACCATCCGGCGTTTCTGCAAGCTGACGAATAATACGTCCCGGCGTTTCAAAAGCCTGATGCACATTCCACAGCGGACAAGCGGCGCCATAACGCGCAAATTGCAGCTTAGCCGCACTATGACGCTTGGTGATGTTTCCTGCCCTGTCAATACGCGCAAAAAACACAGGCACACCGCGTTGGCCTGAGCGCTGCAAGGTGCTCAGCCGATGTGCTACCTGCTCAAGGCTGGCGCCAAAACGTGAGGCCAGCAACTCCAGATCATGCCGCAGCTCTTTCGCAGCGGATAAAAATGTCTGGTAAGGCAACATCAGTGCGCCAGCGAAATAATTGCGCAGCCCGATTTTGCAAATTTCGACAGCTTCCATTGAGCGAAAATCTGCCCGCTTCGCAATTGCAGTGACGATCTCTTCCATTTCGAGTTCCGCAATCTGAAAAGCGATCTGGAAGTTTCTTGTTGAGGCAGGCGAATAAGGATTGAGATAGAGAATACGGGTTTCCGGGTTAAAGCGGCGCAAAATTGCCTCATCCGGATCAGCGCGTGCGACGCGCACCCGATGATGATTTTCCATATATTGCGGCAGCGCGACACCGATATCACGCCCCGGAATATCTAATGTCGCAGCGAGTTTTTCCGCTGCAATATCAATCTCATGTACGTAATTGTCGATAAAATGGAAAAAGTCGCGTACTTCTTCGTATGGTGCCGGCTCTGCAGCCGACGGCGCGCGTCCAAGCTGATGATCAAGGCTCGCGAGCTGTTCACTGTTGCGCCGATAAGCTTGATGGCAAGCAATCAGTGCATGAGCCAACCCGGGAGCATTCTGCGTGATCAGTTTCAGTTCCTGCAAATTCGGCTTGTAATTATCAAAGACAGGGTCAGCCAAAGCTTCCGAAACCGCGGATAACAAACGGTCATCATCACCCAGCGAAATCGCGCCAATATCGATTTGATAATTTTCGGCCAGTGCCAACAAAACCGCTGCCGAAACTGGGCGCTGATTATTCTCAATCTGGTTAAGATAACTCGTTGAAATACCTAGACGTTCAGCAAACCCGGACTGGGTTGTCCGATGCTGTTCGCGTATCTCGCGTATCTTTCTGCCAACGTATAGTTTTCTTGGTGCCATGTTTGCAAATTCGCATTTCGCTATTTGCAAATTTATAAATTACACAGCCACACCTTTTCAAGCTTTCAGAATGCGGCATACTGGCTCTAGGTTCAGACAGCAATTTCATAGCTTTCCAAAGGCATAGCGAATGCAAGAACTTCTCGAACAACTTGAGTCCCGCCGCGCGGAGGCACGCCTTGGCGGCGGGCAAAAGCGTATCGACGCGCAGCATGGCAAAGGCAAGCTCACAGCTCGCGAAAGGCTGGACGTGCTGCTCGACGAAGGATCGTTTGAAGAGTTCGATATGTATGTCACCCATCGCTGCACCGACTTCGGCATGGAAAAGCAAAAAATTGCGGGTGATGGCGTTGTTACCGGGTGGGGAACCATCAATGGCCGGCAGGTCTATGTGTTCAGTCAGGATTTCACCGTTCTTGGCGGTTCGCTGTCCGAAACCCATGCCCAGAAGATCTGCAAGATCATGGATATGGCCATGCAGAACGGTGCGCCGGTGATCGGCCTCAATGATTCGGGCGGCGCACGCATTCAGGAAGGCGTGGCTTCGCTCGCAGGCTATGCCGATGTGTTCAAACGCAATGCTGATGCTTCCGGCGTTATTCCGCAGATTTCCGTCATCATGGGTCCGTGTGCCGGCGGCGCGGTTTATTCTCCAGCCATGACCGACTTCATCTTCATGGTACGCGATAGTTCCTACATGTTCGTGACAGGCCCGGATGTGGTCAAAACCGTCACCAATGAGATTGTTACAGCGGAAGAACTGGGTGGTGCACGCACGCATACACAGAAGTCGTCCGTAGCCGACGGCGCTTATGAAAATGACATCGAAACACTTGAACAGGTGCGCCTTCTGTTCGATTTCCTGCCGCTCAACAATCGTGAAAAATCACCGACCCGCCCTTTCCATGATGATCCTGCACGTCTTGAAATGCGGCTCGATACACTGATCCCCGATAGCGCCAATAAGCCCTACGACATGAAAGAGCTTATCCTCGCGCTTGCGGATGAAGGCGATTTCTTTGAGATTCAGGAAGCTTTTGCCAAAAACATCATCACAGGCTTTATCCGTATGGAAGGTCAGACCATTGGCGTCGTCGCCAATCAACCGATGGTGCTGGCTGGCTGCCTTGATATCGATTCGTCACGTAAAGCAGCGCGTTTCGTACGATTCTGCGATGCTTTCAATATCCCGATCCTGACGCTTGTCGATGTCCCGGGTTTCCTGCCTGGTACAGCGCAGGAATATGGCGGCGTCATCAAGCATGGCGCGAAACTTCTGTTTGCTTACAGCCAGGCCACCGTACCGATGGTCACACTCATCACCCGCAAGGCCTATGGCGGCGCCTATGATGTGATGGCGTCCAAGCATATCGGCGCCGACATGAATTACGCATGGCCGACAGCCGAGATCGCCGTGATGGGTGCCAAGGGTGCGACTGAAATTCTCTATCGCTCGGAACTGGGCGACACTGAGAAAATCGCCGCCCGCACAAAGGAATATGAAGAGCGCTTCGCCAATCCATTTGTCGCTGCCGAACGCGGCTTCATCGATGAAGTGATCATGCCGCATTCATCCCGCCGCCGCATCGCCCGCGCGTTCTCTGCTCTGCGTAACAAGAGCCAGAACACGCCCTGGAAAAAACACGACACAATTCCGCTTTGATAGCGATGGGTGGGAACAAAATGATCAAGAAAATACTCATTGCCAACCGCGGTGAAATCGCCTGCCGGGTTATCAAGACAGCAAAGAAAATGGGTATCGCTACTGTAGCGGTCTACTCCGATGCTGATCGGAATGCGCTGCATGTCAAAATGGCCGACGAGGCCATACATATTGGACCAGCGCCCTCAAATCAGTCCTATATCGTTATCGATAAAATTCTGGCAGCAATTAAAGAAACAGGCGCAGACGCCGTGCATCCAGGCTACGGCTTTCTGTCTGAGAACCCACGCTTCGCTGAAGCGCTGAAGGCCGCGAACGTCACCTTCATTGGCCCGCCAGTGAACGCCATTGAGGCAATGGGCGACAAGATCACCTCTAAAAAACTGGCCGCTGAAGCCGGTGTTTCAACCGTTCCCGGCCATATGGGATTGATCGAGAATGCCGACGAGGCAGTGAAAATAGCGACCTCTGTCGGCTATCCGGTTATGATCAAGGCTTCTGCTGGCGGTGGCGGCAAGGGCATGCGTATCGCATGGAACGACGATGAGGCTCGCGAAGGCTTCCAGCTCTCGCGCAATGAAGCCAAGGCTTCCTTCGGCGATGATCGCATCTTCATTGAAAAATTCGTCACCCAGCCGCGCCATATCGAAATTCAGGTTCTCGGTGATCAACACGGTAACGTCATCTATCTTGGCGAGCGTGAATGCTCCATCCAGCGCCGCAATCAAAAGGTGATAGAGGAAGCGCCATCACCGTTCCTTGACGAAGCCACGCGCCAAGCAATGGGCGAACAGGCTGTCGCGCTTTCCAAGGCGGTTGGCTATTACTCCGCCGGTACTGTGGAATTCATCGTCGATGGCGACCGCAACTTCTATTTCCTCGAGATGAACACGCGCCTGCAGGTCGAGCATCCGGTAACAGAACTCATTACCGGCATTGATCTGGTTGAAGAAATGATCCGCGTCGCATCGGGCGAAAAGCTTCGCCTCACGCAAGCCGATGTGAAGCTCAACGGCTGGGCGATCGAAAGCCGCCTTTATGCCGAAGATCCATATCGCAGCTTTCTGCCCTCCATTGGCAGACTGACGCGCTATCGTCCTCCGATTGAGGGTCACAACAAAAATGGCTGCGTTATTCGCAATGACACGGGCGTCTTCGAGGGTGGCGAAATCTCGATGTATTATGACCCCATGATCGCAAAGCTCTGTACATGGGCACCAGATCGATTGAGCGCAATCGACGCCATGGGCGAAGCACTCGATGCGTTTGAAGTGGAAGGCATCGGCCACAACCTGCCATTCCTGTCAGCTGTCATGGATCATCCACGTTTTCGCGCTGGTGCACTAACCACAGCTTTTATTGCAGAAGAGTATCCTGAAGGGTTTTCTGGCGTCCCCGTGTCAGAGGAAGATGCGCATGTACTGGCTGCAGTCGCAGCCCAGATCAACATGGTGGTCGAGCAGCGCAACGCGCAGATATCCGGTCGCATTTCATCACAGGCCCAGTCCGTCGCAACCGAATGGGTCGTGACACTCAGCGACTTCAGCCTGCCGATCCGGATTGCGGAGGGCGAAGGCGGCACGACTATCAACTTCGCCGATGGTCACAGCCTGCCAGTCGCCAGCGACTGGCATCCAGGCAATCAACTCGGTTCTTTCACTATTGCCGGTCGGTCCGTCAGCGTTAAAGTATCACGTGCGCGCACAGGATGGCGGCTGCGCTGGCGCGGCATTGATATCATCGTTCATGTCCGCAAACCGCGCGTGGCTGAACTGGCGAGGCTCATGCCGGTCAAGCTGCCACCCGATACGTCGAAAATGCTGCTTTGCCCAATGCCGGGTGTCATCACCTCCGTGCTGGTCAAAGATGGCGAGACGGTCGAAGCTGGCCAGCCGCTCGCAACAGTAGAAGCTATGAAGATGGAAAACGTGCTGCGCGCTGAACGGCGTGCTACCGTAAAACGTATCGCTGCAGAGGAAGGCTCAAACCTGGCAGTTGATGAACTCATCATGGAATTCGAGTGACCCTTCGACACGGTGCTTCGCACCAGCTCAGGATGAGCAGCTCGTCCTCTCTTCCTTATCCTGAAGAGCCATCGAAGATGGCATCCCGAGGGAATGAGGAGAGAACAAAGCATACGGGATGGAGAATAAGCCAATGACGCAGAAGACCCGCGCGGATTGGGAGACTTTGGCCGAGAAGGAGCTGAAACGCCCCGCAGACAGCCTCGTCTGGCACACGCCGGAAGGCATTGACGTCAAGCCGCTCTACACTGCAGATGATCTCGATCAGGTCGGTCATCTGGGCACCCTGCCCGGTTTCGAGCCATTTCTGCGTGGTCCCCGCGCCACCATGTATGCAGGCCGTCCGTGGACCATCCGCCAATATGCTGGCTTCTCAACGGCGGAGGCGTCTAACGCTTTTTATCGCAAAGCACTTGCCGCCGGTCAGCAAGGCGTATCAGTGGCATTCGATCTTGCTACTCATCGCGGTTATGACAGCGATCATCCACGCGTTGAAGGCGATGTCGGCAAGGCAGGCGTAGCGATTGACTCCGTTGAAGATATGAAAATCCTCTTCGATGGTATCCCACTTGAAAAAATTTCCGTCTCCATGACCATGAATGGCGCTGTAATCCCCATCCTCGCCAATTTCATTGTGGCAGGCGAAGAACAAGGCGTATCGCGTGATCTGCTTTCCGGCACGATCCAGAACGATATTCTGAAGGAGTTTATGGTCCGCAACACCTATATTTATCCGCCGGAGCCATCCATGCGGATCATTGCGGATATCATCGCTTATACAGCGACAGAAATGCCCAAATTCAATTCGATTTCCATCTCCGGCTATCACATGCAGGAAGCCGGTGCGACGCTGGTACAGGAACTGGCTTTCACGCTTGCCGATGGCCGCGAATATGTACGTGCAGCGCTCAACAAGGGCCTGAACGTCGATGAATTTGCAGGGCGTCTGTCGTTCTTCTTTGCGATCGGCATGAATTTCTTCATGGAAATCGCCAAGCTGCGCGCTGCGCGCCTGCTGTGGTCGCGCATCATGAAAGAGTTCGATCCGAAGAAGCCGGGATCGCTGATGCTGCGCACCCACTGCCAGACATCCGGCGTCTCGCTGCAGGAGCAGGATCCCTACAACAACATAGTTCGCACAGCATTTGAGGCGATGTCGGCAGCTCTTGGCGGTACGCAATCACTGCATACCAATTCTTTCGACGAAGCCATTGCTTTGCCAACAGAATTCTCGGCTCGTATTGCGCGCAACACGCAGCTGATTTTGCAAAATGAAACCGGCGTTACCAAAGTCGTCGATCCGCTCGCAGGCTCTTATTACATTGAAAGCCTGACCAACGAGCTTGCTGAAAAAGCATGGGCGCTGATTGAAGATGTTGAAGGCCTCGGCGGCATGACAAAGGCTGTCGAAAGCGGTTTGCCCAAGCGTTTGATTGAAGAAGCCGCCACCCGCCGGCAGGCAGCGGTCGATAAAGGCGAGGAAGTCATCGTCGGAGTCAACAAATTCCGTCTGGAGCAGGAAGACCCGATCGACATCCTCGACATCGACAATACAGCTGTTCGCCAGTCCCAGATCGTCCGCCTCAATCGGATCAAGGAAACGCGCAACACTGCAACGGTCGCAGCCGCACTCGCAGCTCTGGAAAAGGTCGCGAAAACTGGTGAAGGCAATATTCTGGCGGCGGCCGTAGAAGCATCACGCGCCCGAGCAACCGTCGGCGAAATCTCCGATGCAATGCGTAGCGCATTTGGTGATCATGCAGCAGTGCCAAAGGTTGTCAGTAAGGTCTATGGCGCGGCCTACGAAAATGAACCGGAATATCTGACCCTCGTGGAACGTCTCGAAGAGTTTTCCAGGCATACCGGCGACAAGCCACGCATCATGGTGGCCAAGCTCGGACAGGATGGCCATGATCGCGGCGCAAAGGTCATTGCGTCTGCCTTCGGGGATATTGGTTTCGACGTCCTGGCTGGTCCACTGTTTCAGACCCCCCAAGAAGCAGCAGACATGGCCATCAAGGCCAAAGTACATGTGCTGGGGGTTTCATCTCTGGCCGCCGGTCATAAAACGCTTCTGCCGCAGCTTGTAGACACGCTGCGCAAAAAAGGCGCAGAAAATATCATCGTTGTTTGTGGCGGCGTCGTTCCGCGACAGGATTATCAGTTTCTGTTTGACCACGGCGTATCTGCGGTATTCGGCCCCGGTTCCAATGTGCTGGATTGCGCGCGTGCAGTTCTCGATCTCATGGAAGGCAAACGCCGAAATCTTTAAGTATATTCAAATGGTTAAACAAGAAAAGAGACTCATTTTCTGAACCTCCTGAGAAGCCGGGTGAAGATCCCGGCCTCATCAGAAACACATCACGAGAAGCTCAGAACGCGCACTAAAACCGGGTCAATTCTTCGGTCCTGCAAAGCCAGCAATCGTTGAGCTGGTAACCGATACTGGATCGCTTGCTGGAAATGTGTCTTCCAGACCTTCATCCAGCTGGCGCTCCAGCTCTGTTTTGTCACCCGCCCGGCGTGCACTTGGAACAGTCAGCAAAGTTGCCGGTTCAATACCGCATTCGATGCAGGCAACACTTAAAGCCTCACCGAGCTTGAGCGCCGCTTTGCGTATCACAACATCTCGCGAGAGCTCGTCTCCGGTATCATTCTCCACCTTAACAGTAATCCGATCTTCGCTCTCGGTTATGAATTCGACCATGTAAGTCGCAAAGCCACCAAGCGAGCTGACACGTGTTTCAACAATTTCCATAGTTTAACCTCCGCGTTTCTCCTCCATAAACAACGGTAATCCACGCCGATAGTTCCCCGAAATCGCATCCAGAAAAGTGTGAATCGGTTTTTGGATAACAGCCGCGTTTAAATAAAAATCTGGATGCGCCCCAAAGGAACCTGTCTGTTGCTCAAACGTTTTTGAAGAAATTGTGGGAGGACACGATGTCCCAGTTTTTTACGCAACTAAGCGAGAAAGCCGCAGAACTTGCCGGACACTATGCTGCTTTTATTCTGGCAACATTGTTTGTCTTGGTCTGGGGTGTCAGCGGCCCGTTTTTTAACTTTTCCGACACGTGGCAGCTGGTTGTGAATACCTCAACAACGATTATTACGTTCCTGATGGTCTTTTTAATCCAGAATTCTCAGGATCGCGAAGCGAGCGCCACCCAAGCCAAACTCGACGAAATTCTAAATCATCTTTGCATTCTCAAAAGTGAGACAATCGGTGCCGAGCATCTGCCGCTGGATAAATTGAAAGCAATGGTCAAACATCTGGAAACAGAGGGTCATTATCCCGGAACTCCGAGCGAACCCAAGAAATCAAAATGATCTCTCAATCGCCCTTTTCCACTCGAATGACAGACCTATATGCAATTGAGGGCATTTCCAGAAAAAGTGCGTTGCAGCTCTGCGTCAGGACGGCGCTTAAGAACAATAAAGAGACGTAGCAGCAGTACTCAGCTTTGAATGAATCAGCCCTGGGAGAGATAACCGGAAGGAGATTTTGATGGCCATAACTCGTAAAGAAGAAGCTCGAGCGTTGAACGCAGAAGAAAAAGAGCTGGTAGAAAAATCACATCATCCGCTTCTTCAGGATGTTCCAGACTCAGAACTTTCGCAACTGGCCAAGCTGTTACGCGATCGTCGCAGCAAGGCGCGCGATCAGGCCCACCAGCGCCGCCGTGAGATGCGCGGAAAGGCGGCCGCTCGCGGCGCTGCTGCATCAAAAGCGGATGACGGCTCACATCTGAAAGTATCCGTTCTGGCAATGGCCATGCGCCGCATCAATGCCGAAGTGGATCGCCGACGAAGCATGTCAGCAAGCAATGATCTGATGGCAAATGCGCAGAAAGCTCTGGCAACGAAGAAGGCCAATGAAAAGAAAGATCAGACCTTCAATACTCGTCATGCGCGTCACGGAATGCGGAATATTCCCAATGAAGAGGCCGACAGTCTCATCAGACCTATGGAACGTGGTCGTCTGAAAAAGGCCGCCAGTGTCGCACAGGCAAAACGCGACTCTCGTCAGGAAGCTGCGAGTTAAATTCACTCCGAAACTTATCCTGGAAGATCGATATTCTTCCAGGATAATATTTAAAAACAGTTCACTAAAGAATTTTCTTAAATAATCACTTACAGCATTTCCAACGCCGTTTTGCGCGTTGGCGAAGCGAAGGTTCTATCCAGCAAAGTCAGCTGTTCTTCCGTAAGCTTTATATCAGCAGCGTTGCGATTTTCACGAACATGACTGAGCTTCGATGTTTTCGGAATAGCGATTACATCGCCATTGCGCATAGTCCAGGCAAGTGCTGCCGCCGCTGGAGAAACACCAATTTCATCGGCTACTTCATGCAGCACACTGTTCCCAAGCAACCTGCCCTGTTCGATTGGTGAATAGGCCATCAGCGGGATTTTTTGCCCTGTACACCATGGCATCAAATCAAACTCCGGCCCACGCCGGATCAGATTATAAAGTATCTGATTGGCGGCAACGGACTTACCACCCGCAATAGCTGTCAGCTCTTTCATATCGCTTGTATCGAAATTACTGACGCCCCATGCACCAATCTTGCCCGTCTGCTGCAATTTTTCAAAAGCAGACAAGGTTTCCTCGAGCGGATAACGTCCACGCCAGTGCAAAAGGTAAAGATCGATCTTTTCTGTGCCAAGTCTCGTGAGACTGCGCTCGCACGCTTCAATCGTGCCCTTTAGAGAAGCGTTATAGGGCAGCACTTTACTAACGAGAAAGACACCATCGCGGCGACCGTTTATCGCCTCGCCCACCACTTCTTCTGCACCGCCATCCGCATACATTTCAGCCGTATCGATGAGCGTCATGCCAAGTTCGATACCGCATTGTAGCGCCTCGACCTCCAACCGCCTCTGACGCGCATCCTCGCCCATGTACCAGGTGCCCTGCCCGAGCGCTGGCACGAGCGTGCCCGAAGCCAGTTTCACATGGGGAATTGTTCCAGTCATGGTTCGCCTCGTTCATGGATTGCGAATATGGATCGCGAATATCGCAAAGAACATAGGCTACATTAGAGCGCATCCAAAAAAGTGAGAAACGGTTTTTGGATAGGATGTGCGATAACACAAAGAGACATAGCGCAGATCTCATTCAATCAGATCAAAACGCGCTCTGGGCGAACTGCAATCCAAAGCCCTGCATCAATCGACGAATGGCATAATCCGGCTTCTGCGAGGTGAATACCGCAAGATCGTTGTGGTGATGCAGCTCTTCATCGATCTCACGCGATGACAAGAGAGATACTGTACGCCTTGCTATTGCTTCGGCGGGATCCAGCCAATCAACCGGCCATGGTGCCAGTCTGCGAAACACATTAGCGAGAAATGGATAATGCGTGCAGGCCAGCACGACAATATCCGTGCGTTCTCCATCTTTTTCAACGAAGCAAGGGGCGATCTGCTCGACAACCAGCGCCTCATCGATTTCTTCACCACGAATATGTGCCTCGGCGACGGCAGCAAGCTTGTCAGCTCCAACCAGACGCACATGGCACTGCGTGGCAAAAGACTGAATCAGGTCGCGGGTATAGGCACGCTTGACGGTGCCCGGCGTTGCCAGAACGGAAACTAACCCCGACGATGTGCGCTCAGCAGCAGGCTTGATAGCAGGAACGGTGCCTACAAATGGTACAGCCGGATAAGCGCGGCGCAAATCATCAAGCACCAGCGTCGATGCCGTATTGCAGGCAATGACCGCAATTTCGGGATCATGCTCCGCAATGAACTTCCCAAAAAGCTCGACAATGCGCGCACGCAACGCTTCTTCTTCCCAGTCACCGTAGGGAAAACCGGCATCGTCCGCGATATACACAAACCGCCGGTCAGGCATCAGCACCCGCGCTTCCCGCAAAACCGTCAAGCCGCCAATACCGCTATCAAAGACCAATATGGGCTTCTCATATGTGGCGGACGATGTATCGGAACGGTCAGCTGCGAGCGCCTGTTTCATTCAGCCTTATCCTCGGTTACGGGCTTGCGGGCGCGTCCTTCTGGTGCGCCCGAACCGCGCGGCTTTTTCGGTGTGAAAACGTCAAGCGAAGTGATCACACCGCGCAAAAGCTTCAGCTCGGCCGAGGCAAAGCTGGCGCGGGTCAGCACGGAGCGCAAATTATTGACCATAATTTCCTTGCGTGCCTCAGGGCGGAAATAGCCGCGCACATCAAGAGCCTCTTCCAGATGATTGAAAAGACTCTGCAATTCCTGCTTAGGCGCAGCTTCCATCTCCGGTCCTCTGAAGACCGTATCCGTCTCGCTCACAAGGCCTGATTTCATCCACTCATAAGACATAAGCAGTACGGCTTGAGCGATATTGAGTGAGGCAAATGCGGGATTGACGGGGAACGTGACCAACTCATCAGCAAGACCAACTTCTTCATTGCTCAAACCGAAACGTTCGCGACCAAAAAGAATGCCCGTCTTTTCACCTGCGGTAAAACGACGGCGCAACTCGTTATTCGCCTCCACGGGACTACGTACCTGTTTAAAGCCGTCGCGTTCCCTAGCCGTGGTGGCGTAAACAAAGTTCAGATCAGAAATCGCCGAAGGCAGATCATCATAAACGATCGCGTTATCGATGATATGATCCGCTTTACTGGCTGCAGCCCGCGCTTTTTCGCTCGGAAACTCTTCACGTGGCTGGACCAGCCGCAACTCGGCAAGACCAAAATTTGCCATGGCGCGCGCCACCATGCCGATATTCTCCGGCAATTGCGGGTTAACCAGAATGATCGCCGGTCCTTCGGTAATCATTGGGCGCTGTTTGTCTGTTCCTGCCATGATATTTTCCGCTAAAGCATGGTGCAGCTAAATGTTTTCACTAAGCATCCGCAACCATGCGACAATTATAAGAATTCAGAGCGCGCGAACCGGATAAAAATAAGTGCGATACGCTCTGATGCTTTAGGATCGTGGCGCTTCCCTGACATAATTGACAAAAAATCGCAAAGATTCCCCTTACATCCGGTCTGGAAATTCAGGTGTAGTAGCGGAATAACACCAGTCTGCCTCCCATTCGTGCCAAACTGGCCAAATCGACAGTTCAGATTTCAGGGAGGAAAATCATGTCCGGTAAAAAGATTCTCATGATCTGTGGCGACTTCTGCGAAGATTACGAAACGATGGTTCCGTTTCAGACGCTTCTTGCCGTTGGCCACAAGGTCCATGCCGTATGTCCCGGCAAGAAGGCGGGTGACGCTATTGCAACGGCCATTCACGACTTTGAAGGTCATCAGACCTACACCGAGAAGCCAGGCCACAACTTCACGCTTAATGCGACATTTGCCGATGTGAAAGCTGAAAGCTACGACGCGCTTGTTATCCCCGGTGGTCGCGGACCAGAATATCTGCGCCTTGATGACAAAGTCATCGCCATCGTTAAACACTTCTTTGACGCCAACAAACCTGTGGCCGCCGTTTGTCACGGCGCGCAGCTTCTGGCCGCGGCGCGTGTTCTCGAAGGCCGCACCTGTTCCGCATATCCAGCCTGCCGCCCAGAGGTAGAGCTTGCGGGTGGCACTTATGCAGATATCCCCGTCGATCAGGCGGTCACAGACGGCAATCTGGTTTCAGCCCCGGCATGGCCCGCTCATCCTGCATGGTTGTCGCAGTTCCTCGCTGTTCTTGGTACCAAAATTACCCACGCTTAAGTGACGCTTTGCCTGCAACTCTAATCCGGTTGCAGGCGGCATCAAACTGCGCAACACTAACATGGGAGACATTTCGGGAGGAATGCATGTGCAGATTGTTCATCGGGGCTGATCCGGAACTTTGGCAAAGCGTCACACGCTCGTTGCGTATTGATGGCCTCGTGACCAGTGTGCGGCTCGAAAACTTCTTCTGGTTCGCACTGGAAGATATCGCGGCGCGCGATGATCTGACCGTCAATCGCCTTCTCGGCCGCCTTTACGATGAATCGCGTGCGGAAGGCCACGACCTTGATAATTTCGCATCGTTCCTGCGGGTTTGCTGCGGGCGTTATCTCGCACTTCAAGTCAACGGACTTATTCCAACGGACAAGACGACCGCCATCTCAACACTGGATGCAGATGCCATATTGTTGCGTGAGCGGGAAACTTATCGTGATCAGCGCTCAGAATGGCGAAAGCCAGCGCATCACGCCGCCTGAAAATGTGCCTATAGGCCAAAGAATAAGTCTCTGACGCTTTGCCTTCGCGTTCACCGATGCTATACGAGCGCGACGCATTAAATGAGAGGCATTATCAATGGCAAAAATCAAGGTTGCAAACCCGGTCGTTGAACTCGACGGCGATGAGATGACCCGCATCATCTGGCAGTTCATCAAGGACAAGCTGATCCATCCATACCTCGACATCGATCTGAAATATTACGATCTGTCAGTCGAACACCGCGATGAGACCAACGATCAGGTCACCATTGATGCTGCAAACGCCATCAAAGAGCACGGCGTCGGCGTAAAATGCGCAACCATCACGCCGGACGAAGCCCGCGTTGAAGAATTCAAGCTCAAGAAGATGTGGAAGTCGCCAAACGGCACCATCCGTAACATCCTCGGCGGCGTTATCTTCCGCGAACCAATCATCTGCAAGAACGTTCCTCGTCTGGTTCCAGGCTGGACGCAGCCAATCATCGTTGGCCGTCATGCTTTCGGCGACCAGTATCGCGCGACTGACTTCAAATTCCCCGGCAAGGGCACTCTGTCGATCAAGTTCGTCGGTGAAGATGGTGAAACCATCGAGCATGAAGTCTATCAGGCTCCGGCTGCTGGCGTGGCAATGGCCATGTACAACCTCGACGAATCGATCCGTGAATTCGCGCGCGCCTCGCTGAACTATGGCTTGCAGCGCAATTACCCGGTCTATCTCTCGACCAAGAACACCATCCTCAAGGCCTATGACGGTCGCTTCAAGGACATCTTCGAAGAAGTCTATCAGGCTGAATTCGCTGAAAAGTTCAAGGAAGCAAAGATCTGGTACGAACATCGCCTGATCGACGACATGGTTGCTTCGGCTCTCAAGTGGTCCGGTGGTTATGTCTGGGCTTGTAAGAACTACGATGGCGACGTTCAGTCCGACATCGTGGCACAGGGCTTCGGCTCGCTCGGCCTGATGACCTCGGTTCTGATGACGCCAGATGGCAAGACTGTTGAAGCTGAAGCTGCACACGGCACCGTGACCCGTCACTATCGCCAGCATCAGAAGGGCGAGGAAACCTCGACCAACTCGATCGCTTCGATCTTCGCATGGACACGCGGCCTCGCTCATCGTGCAAAGCTCGACAACAATGCAGAACTGAAGCGCTTTGCCGATACGCTGGAAAAGGTCTGTGTAGACACCGTTGAAAGCGGCTACATGACCAAGGATCTGGCGCTGCTTATTGGTCCAGATCAGCCTTGGCTCTCGACCACTGGCTTCCTCGACAAGATCGACGAAAACCTTCAGAAGGCAATGGCTGCTTAAGCCTGTCAGGTAAACGATAAAACGGCGGGGTTTACCCGCCGTTTTTTATTTGGCCGCAGCAATTTGCCCTCGCCTGCGATCAGCCTGCCAGATAGTATCCCCCTATTGAAATAGGGAGGACTGATATGTCGGCAATTCGTGCATTAACGCCACAGGACCGAACCGCTTGGGAGCCGTTGTGGCGCGCCTATCAGGTCTTTTACGAAGTCGACATCCCTGATGAGACCACAAACATCACATGGGAGCGCTTTCACGACGCCTCCGAACCCATGCATGCCTTAGGCGCTTTCGACGACGACGGACGCCTCGTCGGTTTCGTACATGCGATATTCCACCGTTCGTGCTGGCTACCGAAATGGACCTGTTATCTGCAGGATCTCTATGTAGAAAACAGCCAGCGCGGCAAAGGCACTGGTGCTGCCCTGATCGACGCTGTGGCTGATCTCGCGCGAGATGAAGGTGCAGGCAGGCTCTATTGGCTCACGCACGAAAGTAACGCCACTGCACGCCGTCTCTATGATGTTATCGCCCAGCAGTCTGGCTTCATTCAGTATCGCAAGGCTTTATAAGCCCTTCGATACTGTTCTGGTTTTTCGTTTCTTTTTGGCCCGAGAAAGAGCATCCTGTAGTTCAGCTTGCAGGGAGGATGAATGATGAGCGATTTAAAGCTTTACACCAACCCAATGTCACGCGGACGCATTGCGCGCTGGATGCTAGAAGAAATCGGCAAACCCTACGATGTAGAAATCCTCGATTTTGGTCCACCCATGAAAGGACCAGATTATTGCTCAATCAATCCAATGGGTAAGGTACCGGCAATTCGCCATGGCAAAGATGTCGTGACAGAAGTCGCAGCTATTTGTGCCTATCTCGCGACTACCTTTCCAGAGGCAGGGCTGGCACCACATCCCGATGAGCGGGCTGATTTCTATCGCTGGCTGTTCTTTACATCCGGTCCGGTTGAAGCAGCACTCTCCAACCACGCACTTGGCTATGAAGTACCAGCCGACAAACAGGGCATGGTGGGTTATGGCAATTACGATAGCGTTGTAAACACGCTCGAAAATGCTGTTTCTCGCCACCCTTATATTACCGGCACGCGATTTACAGCGGCAGACGTCTATGTCGGCGCACATATTGGTTGGGGCTTGCGCTTTGGCACCCTGCCACCAAAGCCCGCCTTCACGGCCTATTGGGACCGTCTGAAAGATCGTCCGGCTATGAAACGCGCCAATGAGCTGGACGACGCTGCGGTTGCTGCCAAGCAATAATCAGAGCTGAAAAGCTTTCGAGAAAGCTTGAGCACCATTAGGTGAAAAAGCGATCACACGTCCTTCTTCCCGACGCGCCCAGCCTTTATCGATGAAGTTTTTCAAAAGTGCTGCGCCAAGCGCACCGCCCAGATGATTGCGTCTTTCGCTCCAATCGAGACAATGACGACACAGCGGGCGCTTGCCCTTTTGCAGTGTATCAACGTCGATACCAAGACAAGAGAAAAACGACTTCCCCTTGCTAGTGAGAGCCGGCTTGCTCGCATCATCGATCAGCCCAAGCTTATAGGATGCGTCGAGCATCTCGACGCCCCGCTCACCTGCCAGATGATCGTAACAAATTCGCGCCTTCCGCAGCGCATTGTCCTTAGGACCAGTGCGAACACGCACAGCACCGGTTCGTTGTGCAAGCCCCATCAGCCCTTCAAGCACCTGTGCTACATCAGCACCCGACAGCCTGAAATAACGGTGCCTGCCCTGCTTTTCGGCTACCAGCAGATTAGCAGCGTCCAGTTTGGAAAGATGTCCACTCGCGGTTTGAATCGTCACGCCCGCAGCAGCGGCAAGCTCGCTCACCGTCAACGCGCGACCATCCATCAGCGCGGTCAACATGTTGGCGCGTGCCGGATCACCCAGTAAGGCTGCAACGGAAGCTATGATCGGGCCATCTTTCATACTTCGATGCTAACCGAAGCATGAGCGCATTTCAATACGCTAAACAGTCTCCATCAAACACGCCAATTGCAGGAGACCACAATGATTACATGCTTCATTCGCTATCAGATCGATCCATTCAAGGAAGACGCTTTTGCGGAATATTCCCGCAACTGGGGACAGGCAAGCCCACGCTGCGGCGCAAACCTTATTGGTTATTTCGGACCGCATGAGGGTTCCACCACCACGGCTTATGGTGTGTACTCTGTCGAAAACCTTGCGGCCTATGAAACGTTCCGGGCACGGCTTGCAGCCGATCCTGTTGGCCGGGCGAACTATGAATTTGCTAAACGAGAACAGTTCATCCGCTCAGAAGAGCGTGTTTTCCTCAAACTGCAATCAGCCCCGCACTCGGAGTTTATCAAGCCATGATCGCTGTTATTTTTGAAGTCTGGCCAGCAGATGACGACAGGCGGGAGCAATATCTCGATATCGCGGCAAGCCTGCGCGCCGATCTGTCTCAAATCGATGGTTTCATATCCATTGAGCGCTTTCAGAGTCTGGTTGAACCGCAAAAACTGCTTTCGCTATCCTTCTGGCGTGACGAAGAAGCCGTGAAGCAGTGGCGTAACTTGCCGACACATCGAATTGCACAAACCAAGGGACGCGGCGGTGTCTTTGAAAACTACCGCCTGCGTGTTGCGAACGTCTTGCGCGACTACGGTCTGGATGATCGTGAAGCTGTGCCAGACGATAGTCGCGATGCACATGCTGCATAAAGAAAAAGGCCGGGGGAACCCGGCCTTTTTAATTTTAGTATAAACGCTATCAGACGATGAGTGCCTTCACAGCAGCAATTGCCTCGTCAGCTTTGCTGCCATCCGGGCCGCCAGCCTGCGCCATATCGGGACGTCCACCGCCACCGGCGCCGCCAAGCGCAGTCGATGCAGCACGAACGAGATCAACTGCGCTGAAACGACCAACCAGATCTTGAGTTACAGCAGCAACTGCACTGGCCTTTCCATCTTCGCCAACGCCGATAAACACAACTACACCAGAACCAACCTGCTTCTTGCCTTCGTCAGCAAGCGGCTTGAGATCGCGCGGTGAAACCCCGGTTACGACCTTGCCAAGGAAGCTGACGCCATTGATGGTTTCAACAGCGCTGCCACCATCTGACGAGCCGCCACTCAACGCCAGTTGTCTGCGGGCATCAGCAAGTTCACGTTCCAGCTTTTTGCGCTCATCAATCAAAGCAGTGACGCGTTCAAGTGTTTCACCCGGCGTGGTCTTGAGCGCGGCAGCGATTGCCTTAACGCGCTCGTCCTGTTCTTCAAGGTAAAGGCGAGCCGCCTCACCAGTCAGCGCTTCCATGCGGCGCACACCGGCTGCAACGCCGCTATCGGACAGAATGCGCACAAGCCCGATATCACCAGTCTGGCGAACATGCGTACCACCGCAAAGCTCAACAGAATAAGCCTTGCCAGCCTTATCGCCGTGCTTAGCCGTACCCATCGATACAACGCGGACTTCGTCGCCATACTTTTCGCCGAACAGCGCCATCGCACCTTCAGCAATTGCATCATCAACCGCCATCAAACGCGTCGAAACCGGGGCGTTCTGCAGAATGATTTCATTCGCCAGATTCTCGACTGCCGTCAGCTCTTCAGCCGAAATCGGCTTCGGATGCGAGAAGTCGAAACGCAGGCGATCAGGAGCCACGAGCGAACCCTTCTGGGCAACATGTGAGCCGAGCGTTTCGCGCAGCGCTTCATGAAGAAGATGAGTTGCCGAGTGGTTGGAACGGATGCGTGTGCGGCGGACGGTGTCAACCTTCAATTCAACTGCATCGCCGACCTTAGCCGAACCCTTGGCCACTTCGCCGATATGAACGAAGACGCCCTCACCCTTTTTCTGCGTGTCCTTAACAGCGATAACGAAGCCTTCGCCGACAATTGTTCCGGTATCGCCCTGCTGACCACCAGATTCGCCGTAGAAAGGCGTCTGGTTGACAATGACAGAAACTGCTTCGCCTTCGCCGGCCGATGCGATTTCTGCGCCGTCGCGTACGAGTGCTGTTATCACACCTTCAGCACTTTCTGTTTCGTAGCCAAGGAACTCAGTTGCTCCGACCTTGTCCTTAATGCCGAACCAGATAGTTTCAGTTGCAGCTTCGCCCGAACCTGTCCAGTTGGCACGTGCTTCGGCCTTCTGGCGCTGCATGGCGACATTGAAACCGTCTGTGTCAACTGTCACACCGCGCTGGCGCAATGCATCCTGCGTAAGGTCGAGCGGAAAGCCATAAGTGTCATAGAGCTTGAAAGCCGTTTCGCCATCAAGGCGGTCGCCTTCAACTAGCTTTTCGGAAGCATCCGAAAGCAGGCCAAGGCCACGTTCGAGTGTTTTACGGAAACGGGTTTCTTCAAGCTTAAGGGTTTCAGAAATCAGCGCTTCAGCACGGATCAGCTCCGGATAGGCCTGACCCATTTCGCGGATGAGTGCTGGCAGCAGACGCCACATCAACGGTTCTTGCGCACCAAGCAGCTGCGCATGGCGCATGGCGCGGCGCATGATACGGCGCAGTACATAACCGCGACCTTCATTTGACGGCAGAACGCCATCAGCAATCAGGAAGCTCGATGCACGCAGATGATCAGCAATGACACGATGGCTCGCGCGGAAATCGCCCTCAGCCTTAACACCGGTCGCTTCTTCCGAAGCGCGGATCAGCGCTTTGAAAAGATCGATGTCGTAATTGTCATGCACACCCTGCAAAACAGCTGCAACGCGTTCAAGGCCCATGCCGGTATCGATCGACGGGCGCGGCAGATCAATGCGCTGCTCAGGAGAGAGCTGCTCAAACTGCATGAAAACGAGATTCCAGATCTCGATGAAACGATCACCGTCCTCATCAGCTGATCCGGGAGGGCCACCCCAGATATGATCGCCGTGATCGTAGAAGATTTCCGAGCAGGGACCGCAAGGGCCGGTATCACCCATCGCCCAGAAATTGTCGCTCGTAGCAATACGAATGATGCGATCATCCGAAAGACCAGCAATTTTCTTCCAGAAATTGGCTGCAGCATCATCCGTATGATAAACGGTAACGAGAAGCTTGTCCTTGTTTAGGCCAAACTCCTTGGTGATCAGGTTCCATGCATGGGTGATCGCTTCTTCCTTGAAGTAATCTCCAAAGGAAAAGTTGCCAAGCATTTCAAAGAAAGTGTGGTGGCGAGCCGTATAGCCGACATTGTCCAGATCATTATGCTTGCCGCCAGCGCGCACGCATTTCTGCGAGGTGGTCGCACGGTTGTAAGAGCGGTGTTCAAGACCGGTGAAGACGTTCTTGAACTGCACCATACCCGCATTGGTGAACATCAGCGTCGGGTCGTTACGAGGAACGAGCGGGCTTGATGAAACGACTTCGTGTCCGTTTTTACGGAAGTAGTCGAGGAATGTGGACCTTATCTCGTTGACGCCAGCCATAATTCACCCTTGGACATTTTCTGCCCTGCATGAGATGCGCGATCGACTGCGCATCAATTATATGATCTCCACCCGCAGGAATGCGGCGATATACGGCTTATTTCGCCGCCACGCTTCGACTGCCCGATAATGGAAAGTCCGTGAGGTAGAGTTTCGGTTGACCGCTTTTAACGATGCGCCGCTTTTCTGTCCAGATAAGCAGTGTGCGCTATAAAAGCAATTTCGCCTGGAAACGAAGAAAACGGCAACTATGCAACAGTGTTCGGGCCGAAAAACAAAAGCCCCGCACTCTCATGCGGGGCTTGTTCTGTTTGATAGCAACAAGAAGCTTACGCTTCAGCTACATCAGGACCGTCATCAGCTTCAGGACCACCGTCTTCAAGGAACTGCTCGGCAATCAGGCCGGCATTCTGACGGAGCGTCGTTTCGATCTCTTTCGCGACTTCCGGATTCTCCTTGAGGTACTGCTTGGCGTTTTCACGACCCTGCCCCAAGCGCTGGGAATTATAGGAGAACCATGCGCCCGATTTCTCAACGACACCAGCTTTAACGCCAAGATCGACCAACTCGCCCATCTTGGAAACGCCAGCGCCATACATGATATCGAACTCAACCTGCTTGAATGGAGGCGCAAGCTTGTTCTTGACCACTTTCACACGTGTCTGATTGCCTACAACCTCGTCGCGCTCCTTAATCGAGCCGATACGCCGGATATCGAGACGAACCGAAGCATAGAACTTCAGTGCATTACCACCCGTCGTTGTTTCAGGCGAACCGAACATGACGCCGATCTTCATACGAATCTGGTTGATGAAAATCACCATACAGTTCGAACGCGAGATCGAAGCGGTGAGCTTACGCAATGCCTGGCTCATCAAGCGAGCCTGAAGGCCCGGCAAAGAATCGCCCATTTCGCCTTCAATTTCGGCGCGCGGTGTCAGAGCTGCGACCGAGTCGATAACCAGAACGTCAATTGCACCGGAACGCACAAGCGTATCCGTAATTTCAAGCGCTTGCTCGCCAGTATCAGGCTGCGAAATCAGAAGGTTCTCAAGATCGACACCCAGTTTGCGGGCATAAACCGGATCAAGCGCATGTTCCGCATCCACAAATGCGCAGATACCGCCCTTTTTCTGCGCTTCTGCAATAGTATGCAGCGCCAGCGTCGTCTTACCCGAGCTTTCCGGGCCATAAATTTCTACGATACGTCCCTTGGGCAGACCGCCGACGCCCAATGCGATATCGAGAGAAAGCGAACCGGTCGACACCGTTTCGATCTCAACAACCTGATCATTCTGACCAAGGCGCATGATCGAGCCTTTGCCGAACGCCCGTTCGATCTGCGACAGAGCCGCATCGAGAGCCTTTGTCTTGTCCACTGAATTTTCCTCAACAAGTCGCAATGAATTCTGAGACATCTTACACCATCCTCTTGTCTCGCTAGAAGCCCGGCGGGCTCATTGCCGATATCTATTTGTATCTGTTTTGTTCTCATTTTGCAATAAGGTCAAGGCATTGATTTATATGTATTTAATATTTTTGTTCTATTATTGTTCCCATGCATTAGAAGCCCGTAATTTGCAAGACTATCCACGCTTTAGTTCGAAAAAACGCGTAGTGGGACCGTGCGATTCGCAATCGGCGCATAAAAAACGCAGCCCTTCTTGCGAGGAGCTGCGTCACGATGCGGACTAAATCCGATTCTCTAATTTAGGAGCTTGCACCACGCAGCGGCGAAATCTGGATTTCTACGCGACGGTTCTGGGCGCGACCGTCCGGCGTGGCGTTGGTTGCAACCGGCTGACTTGCTCCATAACCGATGACAGCAAAACGACGTGGGTCGATGCCCTGCGAACCAAGATAGCTCGCGACAGACGAAGCGCGACGCTGCGACAGACCCTGATTGTAGCTTGCGCTACCCGTCGAGTCGGTGTGACCGAGCACGTCAACGAGAGTCTGATTGAACTTACGCAGCACGATCGCAACGGAATTAAGCGTTGGGTAGAACTGGCTCTTAACCTGATCCTGATCAGTGTCAAACGTGATAGCCGATGGCATGTTCAGGATGATCTGATCGCCATTACGTGTAACCGACACGCCGGTTCCCTGAAGCTGGTTCCGCAGCTCGGATTCCTGACGATCCATGTAATTGCCGATTGCGCCACCGCCAAGTGCACCAATACCTGCGCCGATCAGAACAGCATTACGCTGTGCACGGCTGGAACCGCCAACCATGAGGCCGCCGAGAGCGCCGACAGCTGCACCAATTGCAGCACCGCCAGCGGTGTTGGATACTTTTTGATCGCCCGTATAAGGGTCGGTAGTGCAGCCTGCCAGAAATGTGGCACCGATAAGGGCAATCCCGATTTTCTTCAGCATTTATTGGTCATCCTCAATTGTCGATTCGTCGCGAATGATAACTTCGATTAAGGCCGGATGGTGTCTTTAAATCCCCATCCGGGCCTTTTAAAATGCGTTTTGTTCTGTTTCCAACAGATCATAATTCAATTGATCAATATGACTTACCCAATGCGTCCGCATGAACGTAGCTGTGTCGCGTAGCGATTGGCCATAGACTGCGCCCGTTTCGCACCATTCAAAGCGGTGGAATTACCACGCCAGACACCACGCGAATAACCGCCGTGACCTGAATAATAAGCAAGGTAGAGACTATATGCGTCGGCCCGGTTAATGCCGTTCTTCTGGGAGCTTTGATAATGATACCAACCGATGAAATGAATAGCATCGCTGAAGTTACTGCGTGATGCGGTCCAGCGTCCGGTCTCGCGCTTATAGCGATCCCACGTTCCATTCAATGCCTGAGAATAGCCATAGGCACTGGAAGCGCGTTTCCAGGGGATAAAGCCGAGCAGCTTGGTGCGCGGCGGCCGCGCATAAGGGCGGAAGCCGGATTCGGTATAGATAGTTGCCATCAGAACATGGACAGGCACACCGAACTCACGCGAAGTGCGAGCCGCGTCCTTTTGCCAATTATTTATCCAGCCGTCGCGTTGATCAAAGACTGCACAAACATTGCTGACCTGCCGTGGAGCAGTCGCGCAGCCACCAAGAATAACGAGCGCGACGAGAAACAAAACGCGCGTCATGGGAAAACCTCGTTGCTTTTAAAAATTGATAAAACGTAAATATTAAAGAGGAATTAAATTAACGCGTTGATTTTATTATGGTTACTGTAGCGTTTACTAACACTTCCCAAGGTTGACGGCTTGTTGAAATCATTAGTAAATCCCCCTGCCCGCGCCTGTGTAATACGACTAGCGATTGCGTCTTACCGCAGCTCACCGTACGCGATGAAGGCCGAATTGTGACTTCAGCCATCTCGGCAACGATCAGCGCCGTTGAATAAGGTGCGATGCAGACGCCATTTCGCTATAAAAGGCAGGATTAAGCTGGCTGGAGAAACCGAAATGCACATTCAAATGCTTCGCGATGTTTACCAGAGTTATATTGCCTGCCTAAACGCTCAGGATTGGAAAACTCTGGATCAATTCGTTGCCGAAACAGCCCAACACAATGGCAGGCATCTCGGCGTGACTGGTTATCGGGACATGCTCATCCGCGATTATCAGCAAATACCCGATCTTCGTTTCAACATCGGATTGCTGGTTGTGGAACCGCCTATTATCGCCAGTCGTCTTGATTTTGATTGCGCACCGGCGGGCAGCTTTCTCAATCTGCCGGTCAATGGCAAGAAAGTCCAATTCTCAGAAAACGTTTTCTATGAATTCGCCGATTACAAAATCATCAAAGTTTGGTCCATCATCGACAAATCAGCCATCGAAGCACAATTGTCGCGGTAGTTTTAGCGCCGCCCCTGGCGTTCGGTTCGTAAACGTGACCAGTAATCGAGCCTTTTGCGAATTTCCCGCTCAAAGCCGCGCTCTGGCGGATCGTAGAAAACCTGTCGCCCCATGGCTTCTGGAAAGTAATCCTGACCCGAGAACGCATCCGGCTGGTCATGGTCATAGGCATAACCATCGCCATAGCCTTCATTCTTCATAAGCTTCGTAGGGGCGTTCAGAATGTGCTTTGGTGGCAGCAGTGAACCATTTTCCTTAGCTGCGCGCATAGAGGCTTTATAAGCCATGTAAACCGCATTGGATTTCGGCGCGGTCGCCAGATAAACACAGGCCTGTGCCAAAGCAAGCTCGCCCTCGGGCGAGCCAAGATAGTCATAGGCATCTTTGGCAGCATTGCAGATGGCAAGAGCCTGCGGATCAGCAAGACCAATATCCTCAACCGCCATCCGAACCAGCCGACGCCCCAAATACAGCGGATCTTCACCCGCATCAAACATACGGCAAAGATAATAGAGTGCAGCGTCAGGATCGGAGCCGCGCACAGATTTATGCAATGCCGAAATCAGATTATAATGCCCGTCCTGCCCTTTGTCATAGACAGGTGCGCGACGTTGAACGACGTCCTGCAATTTCTCAGCATCGAACACTTCATCAGGACGGGCCGCACGCCACACCTCTTCAGCAAGTGTAAGAGCTGCACGACCATCACCGTCAGCCATACGGATGAGGCTTGCGCGTGCTTCTTCATCCAGTGGCAGCTGGCGTTCTTCCTGCTCTTCCGCCCGCGTCAAAAGCGTTGCAATGCTTGTCCCATCGTGCGGATGAAATGTCAGCACCCTCGCCCGCGAAAGCAAAGCGGCATTGAGTTCAAATGATGGATTTTCTGTCGTGGCACCGATCAGGATAACCGTGCCGTCTTCCATCACCGGTAGGAAACTATCCTGTTGTGCGCGATTGAAGCGATGAATTTCGTCCACAAACAACAATGTCTGACGGCCGGACATGCGCCGTGCACGTGCAGATTCAAACATCTTCTTGAGATCGGCTACACCGGAAAAAATTGCAGAAATTTGTTCAAAGGCGAGTTCCGTTTCGCCAGCAAGCAGCCGCGCAACCGTTGTTTTTCCTGTTCCGGGAGGTCCCCAGAAGATCATGGACCCAAGCGAACCGGACGCTATCATACGCGTCAATACACCTTCCGGACCGGTCAGATGCTCCTGACCTGTCACTTCAGATAGATGACGCGGGCGCAAACGATCAGCAAGCGGCCTGTTACGGTCCGCATTCGGATCAACCGCAGTAGAGAAAAGATCGCTCATTACGCTTCGCTCAATGCCTAAAAACAAATGTCGTTTCAGGCATAGTACCGCCTGAAACGACATGCAACTGTTTGGGAAGTGATATTAGAGCACATCCCGAAAGGTGTAAGAAGGTTTTCGGTTATGGTGCGCTCTAGCGCACAAACTGGCGGATCAACGCGCCATTGCGTTCCACCTCTAGCCGCCACGCCAAACCGCGTCCACTGTTTAACGCAGCAGTCAGATCATTAATGGTACGGATTGGATTGCCGTTGATACCGCGAATAATGTCGCGTTGACGGAGACCAAATCGCGCTGCTTGCGAGTTAAGAACGACGTCTGTAACGATGACACCGCGTGCTCCATCACGCAGCTGCATCTTGGAAGCCATCGACGGAGTAAGCTCTTCAACCACAGCACCCTCAAATGGATTATCACCTGTGATTGTCTGCTTTTGCTGCGGCTTCGCCTCGGGTTCCTTCGCAAGCTTCACCGGCAATTTGCTGTCCTTGCCGTTGCGAATGATATCCAGCGTAACTGTGTTTCCGATACCCGCAGTCGACAGTCGATAACCAAGCACATCAACATTATCGGCCCTGATATCCTGAACCGCCATGACGACATCGCCAACTTTCAAGCCAGCTTCTTCCGCCGGGCCGCCTTTATTAACAGCGGTTACAAGCACACCGAACGACTTGTCCATGCCGAGACTCTCAGCAACATCGGGCGTAATATTCTGGAAGGTCGCGCCGATGAATGGTCGTTCAAAACTTGAACTGCCGCTCAACGCGGCATCAACAACTGCGCGCACCATGTTTGACGGAATGGCAAATCCAATGCCCACCGAACCACCAGACCGCGAGAAAATAGCCGTGTTGATACCAATCAGACGACCGCGCATATCCAGAAGACCGCCACCGGAATTACCGGGATTGATCGCAGCATCGGTCTGAATGAAGAAGTCGAAATCTGAAACCCCGACCTGTGTTCGTGATTGGGCCGAAACGATACCACTCGTCACCGTCTGCCCCACCCCGAACGGATTACCGATCGCCAGAACCAGATCGCCGACTTCGACTTCATCTGAGTTTCCAAGAGCCAATACAGGAAATTGATCCTTGGCATCGATTTTCAGCACGGCCAGATCAGTGGTTTCATCGCGCAGCAGAACCTTGCTCTCAAACTGGCGGCCATCCGAGAGTGCAACCTTGATCTCATCAGCATCCTTGATGACGTGATTATTCGTGATCACGATACCCGATGCATCGACAATGACGCCTGAACCCAACGATTGTTCAGTTCGCGATTTGCCACCACCAAATTGTTTGCCAAAAAACTGTTCGAAAAACGGATCACCTGCGAAAGGTGAACGCGCCTGCACCTGCCGAGCTGCATAGACATTGACGACGGCTGGTGCCGTTTCCTTGACCAAAGGCGCAAAGGAAAGCTGCATATCACCACGACTTAACGGGATTTGTTTGCCCTGAGCGGGCACCACAGTTTCTTGAGCGATCACAGGCAACGTGGCCATACTGACCGAAGCAAGAACCAGACCCGTAATTCCATAACGTCGCCAATTCATTCGCAAACTCCAGTTTCCTTAGCACGCTTTCCGATCTGACCAAATCAAACCGGCGCTCTAACCATTTGTTTTACGCCCATCTCTTCCGAAAACGGCTCACAGTTTCCGGGAAGCGCTCTAAACCAGCTTCCGATTCCCCGGATCATCACACGCAATATGGAGGTAACAAGGCCAACTATAAAGGGCTGGATTAAGGCGAAGCGTATTACAGCTTCGTAATGAATTCTGACAGGACTATCAGTGGACGACTGCAATCAGATCAGAATGCCTTTAGATGCAAAAAAGGGCCGCGCGAGGCGGCCCTTTTTTAATACTGCTACATAATCTCATTGGCAGAGCATCTTCTGTGCGCCCAAAGGGAGCACGTCGCTCTAAGTCAAATAAGATTACGCTGCGTCTGCTTCTGCAGCAATTTCAGCTTCAACGCGTGCGCGATCAGCTTTACCCTTCGCATCGACGTCACGTTCCACAAATTCGACAACTGCCATAGGTGCATTGTCGCCTGTGCGGAAGCCTGCCTTCATGATGCGAATGTAGCCGCCATTGCGGGTTGCATAACGTGCAGCCAGCGTGTCGAACAGCTTAGCAACCAGCTTGACGTCGCGGATGGCGGAAATCGCCTGACGACGTGCATGCAGATCACCGCGCTTGCCGAGGGTGACAAGCTTTTCTACGATTGGACGAATTTCCTTAGCTTTAGGAAGCGTGGTCACAATCTGTTCATGCTCGATGAGCGAAGCCGCCATGTTGGCGAACATTGCCTTGCGATGCGAGGCAGTGCGGTTCAGCTTACGCTGTCCATTACCGTGGCGCATGGCCTTCTCCTTTAATTCGTAACGTACCGGGATATGCCGGTCTTAATATTGGTCTTCGTAGCGCTTGGCGAGATCTTCGATGTTTTCTGGCGGCCAGGCTGGGATTTCCATACCGAGATGGAGACCCATCGATGCCAGAACTTCCTTGATCTCGTTGAGCGACTTGCGGCCGAAATTCGGAGTCCGCAACATCTCGGCTTCCGTCTTCTGGATCAGATCGCCGATGTAGACGATGTTGTCGTTCTTCAGGCAGTTTGCCGAACGTACCGACAATTCGAGCTCGTCCACCTTCTTAAGCAGAGCCGGATTGAAAGCCAGTTCCGCAACCTGTTCCTGCGGAGCTTCTTTCTGTGGCTCTTCGAAGTTGACGAAGACCGCGAGCTGGTCCTGAAGAATGCGCGCTGCATAAGCAACTGCATCTTCACCGCTCACGGAACCGTTGGTTTCGATGTTGAGCGTCAGCTTGTCGTAATCGAGAACCTGACCTTCACGGGTGTTCTCAATCTTGTACGATACCTTGCGGATCGGCGAATAAAGGCTATCAACCGGAATAAGACCGATTGGAGCATCTTCCGCACGATTACGGTCGGCAGGCACATAGCCCTTACCGGTGTTGACGGTGAATTCCATGCGGATTTCAGCGCCTTCATCCAGCGTGCAGATGACGTGATCCGGGTTAAGAATCTCGACATCGCCAACAGTCTGAATGTCACCAGCCGTAACAACGCCCGGGCCTTCCTTGCGGACAACCATGCGCTTCGGGCCTTCACCTTCCATACGGATGGCGATTTCCTTGACGTTCAGAACGATATCCGTGGTGTCTTCGCGGACACCCGGAATGGAAGAGAATTCATGCAGAACGCCATCAATCTGAATGGCGGTTACAGCAGCGCCGCGCAGCGACGACAGAAGCACGCGACGCAGTGCGTTACCGAGCGTCAGACCAAAACCGCGTTCCAGCGGTTCAGCGACGACGGTAGCGAGCGTGCGGGAGCCGTTGGTGTTGAATTCCACCTTGTTCGGCTTGATCAGTTCCTGCCAGTTCTTCTGGATCATGTGGTTTTCCTCTATCAACTGTCGCTACCATCCTATCGTAGCGATCTTGTGAAGAACCGCAGAGGAACCCCGGAATTAATTTGACCTAAGTCCGGGGCTCATGCGGCATATAAACGAAAATCAGACCCGGCGCTTCTTGCGCGGACGGCAGCCATTGTGCGGGATCGGCGTAACATCGCGGATCGACGTGATCACAAAGCCGGCAGCCTGAAGGGCGCGCAGCGCAGATTCACGACCTGAACCCGGTCCGCAAACCTCGACTTCGAGGGAGCGCATGCCATGTTCTTGTGCCTTCTTGGCGCAATCTTCAGCAGCGATCTGTGCGGCAAACGGGGTCGACTTACGCGAACCCTTGAAACCCTGAGCACCTGCCGAAGACCAGGCAATTGCATTGCCCTGTGCGTCCGTGATGGTAATCATGGTGTTGTTAAACGTCGAATTTACGTGGGCAACGCCCGACGAAATGTTTTTACGTTCGCGGCGGCGAACGCGCTGGGCTTCCTTAGCCATAATAGTCCTCTCAAATCGATCTCTACACCGCCGTAGTTCCAGCGGCTACACCGGCCCATTGAAGACAAGCTCAAGGACCAGCACCGAACCCGACCGGCGCACCGGCTGAGTCCGACGGAACGAAAACGTTCCGTCGATATTACTTCTTCTTACCTGCGATAGCCTTTGCAGGACCCTTACGGGTACGTGCATTGGTATGCGTACGCTGGCCGCGAACCGGCAGCGAACGACGATGACGCAGACCGCGGTAGCAGCCAAGGTCCATCAGGCGCTTGATATTCATCGAAACTTCACGACGCAGGTCACCTTCGACCCGGTAGTCAGCATCGATTGCTTCACGGATCTGAAGTACTTCAGCATCCGACAGCTGGTTAACGCGACGATCGTCAGCAATGCCAACTTTCGTTACGATCTGCCGAGCAAATTTCGGTCCAATCCCGTGGATGTACTGAAGCGCAATAACAACGCGCTTGTTCGTCGGGATGTTGACGCCAGCGATACGTGCCACGTCTGTTCTCCTTGAGTTGTAATAAATTCCATCTAAGGGACTTATCCCCGAGACAGCATAAATTGACCGGCAACGGCCTTTTTCAATTTCCGCCGCAGCCGACCATTCAAAAACCATTGAAGTGGCGCAGTCTTTGACGGAATCGCCCGAAAAAGTCAACTCTTAACTGTCCGTAAAGATGCCAAAGCAACTTCGCAGACATTAAAAGCAACTTTTGAAAGCGATAAGCGGACAGAAAAACATAAAATGCTTTCCTGTCCGCAATTCCTAAGTGGCTTTAAAAGCCTTCGGCAAAATCCCTCAAGCCATAAGCAGTTTGAGGAAAAATCATGCCTAAATTTTAAACTCTGAGAGCATCCTTTATGCGCCCGGACGGGCGCACTCCGCGCTCTATGCCGGAACGAGAATTCTCTCGATTTCGACAGTAACTTCTTCCACCGGGGCCATACCATTGATGACCCGGAGTTCACCGGTTCCAGCATAATAGTTGGAAAGCGGCGATGTCTTTTCGCGATACTCAACGAGACGCTTGCGGAATGCTTCCGGATTGTCGTCAGAACGAACCTGACCACCCTTTGCAATCGTTTCAGCCACCCGGTTCTCCATCCGGCTGACCAATGCATTCTCATCGACCTTCAGCTCGATGACTGCATCAAGCTTGAGACCTTTACCAACGAGCATTTCGCCAAGTGCCTGCGCTTGAGGCACAGTACGAGGGTAACCGTCGAGAATAAAACCTGCTGCGCAATCCGGCGCATCAATGCGCTCCGATACGATCTGATTTACAATCTCGTCGGAAACCAGCTGACCCGCGTCCATAACGGCCTTGGCGCGCTTCCCGATCTCGCTTTGCTGAGCGACTGCTGCACGCAGCATATCGCCCGTCGAAAGCTGTGGTATTCCATGCTTCTTGGTAAGAAGTCCAGCCTGCGTCCCCTTACCTGCTCCGGGCGGCCCAAGAAGTATCAGTCTCATTTACTACGTTTCCCACCTCTGAGTTTGGACTTCTTGATCAACCCTTCATACTGATGGGCAACAAGATGTCCCTGAATTTGCGCAACCGTGTCGAGTGTCACGCTGACCACGATCAGCAGCGAAGTACCGCCTAGATAGAATGGTACACCAGTCGCGGAAATCAGGAATTCCGGCAGAAGACAGACAAGCACAATATATATGGCGCCGACAACCGTAATGCGTGTCAACACATAGTCTATATATTCCGCTGTACGTTCACCCGGGCGGATACCCGGAATAAAGCCGGAATGCTTCTTGAGCTGGTCAGCCGTGTCCTTGGGATTGAACACGATGGCCGTATAGAAGAAGCAGAAGAATGCCATCAACCCGGCATAGAACAGCATGTAAAGCGGCTGACCATGACCGAGAGCATTGAGAATGGTCGTACCCCAGGCCGGCATTTCAGCCGTATTTGCGAAACCTGCAACAGTCGCAGGCAAAAGCAGAAGCGACGAAGCAAAGATCGGCGGGATAACACCAGCAGTGTTCAGCTTGAGCGGCAGATGCGATGTATCGCCCTGGAACATGCGGTTGCCAACCTGGCGCTTCGGATACTGGATCAGAAGGCGACGCTGCGCACGTTCTACAAAGACGATGATCGCAATAAGCGCGATAGCCAGAACGATAACGCCGAGGATCAGACCAGTGGACAGAGCGCCCGTGCGGCCCAGTTCCAGCGTACCGGAAATAGCGTGTGGAAGGTTTGCGACAATACCGGCGAAGATAATAAGCGAAATACCGTTACCGATACCGCGTGCCGTGATCTGCTCACCGAGCCACATCAGGAACATCGTACCACCAACAAGCGTGATGACCGACGAAACCAGGAACATTGGTCCAGGATTTGTAACGATGCCGTTACCCGACTGAAGACCAACAGAAATTGCGTAAGCCTGCACCAGTGCGAGAAGCACTGTACCGTAACGCGTATACTGATTGATGATCTTGCGGCCCGACTCGCCTTCCTTCTTCAGCGCTTCAAGGGTCGGAACGACCGACGTCATGAGCTGCACGATGATGGAAGCGGAAATGTAGGGCATGATACCAAGCGCGAAAATGGCCATACGACCAACAGCGCCACCGGCAAACATGTTGAAAAGCCCAAGAACACCCTGGCTATGCTGCTGGAATGCCTGCGCAAGCGCTTCAGGATTGATCCCGGGAAGCGGAATATATGTTCCAAACCGGTACACGAGCAGAGCGCCCAATGTGAACCAGATACGCTTCTTGAGTTCTTCAGCCTTCGAGAAAGCCGAAAAATTGAGATTGGAAACTAGCTGTTCAGCAGCCGATGCCATTAAATTTCTCCGGTGAAAAGTCTCCGGCCCTCCCCCTCTGCCGACACGAATCCCTGAGACCCGTACCCTCAGACAAAGAAGACCCTACCCAGATATGCGCATTGGCATAAAGGTGCAAGCGGCGGCACTAGGGCCGCCGCTTTTTATTTTGTATATCGAAGTCTTATTCAGCAGCGGCTTCGGGAAGCTTGATGCTGCCGCCGGCCTTTTCGATCTTTTCGATCGCAGCCTTGGAAGCTCCAGCAACCTCGAAAGCTACCTTAGCCTTCAATTCACCGTCCGAAAGAATACGGACGCCGTCTTTGGCGCGACGAATCACACCAGCAGCTTTCAGCGTATCCAGGTTCACAACAGCCTTGGCATCAAGCTTACCAGCATCAATCGCGGTCTGAACGCGACCAAGCGAAACGGTGTTGAAGCTCTTTGCAAAGATGTTCGTGAAGCCGCGCTTTGGCAGACGACGGTAGATTGGCATCTGGCCGCCTTCAAAGCCGTTGATCGCTACGCCAGAACGGGACTTCTGTCCCTTGACGCCGCGGCCAGCGGTCTTGCCGGTGCCGGAGCCGATACCACGGCCGACGCGCTTACGCGCTTTGATCGAACCTGGTTTGTCACGCAGATCGTTGAGTTTCATGTCTCTATCCCCTGCGTTATCAAGCCTCGTCCACAACGCGGACGAGATGCTGAACCTTGGCGATCATACCACGAACTGAAGGAGTATCCTCCAGCGTGCGGCGGCGGTGCATTTTGTTAAGTCCGAGTCCGATCAGCGTTGCACGCTGTTCGGCTGGACGACGGATAGGGCTTCCGATCTGTTCGACCGTAACCGTCTTACCCTTCTTCTCAGCCATCACTCAAATCCCTTGTCTATGGCGTATCCGGTGCTGATGCACCGGACTGGCACAAACTATCGGCTATTCTTCCGAACCGACCACATCATGGCGACGAGCCTGAAGGGTCGAGTACTTGATGCCGCGCTGTGCAGCAATGTCCTTTGGATGCATCTGATGCTTCAGAGCGTCAAAGGTTGCACGAACCATGTTGTAAGGGTTCGACGAGCCGAGCGACTTAGCAACAACGTCCTGAACGCCAAGCGTTTCGAACACAGCACGCATAGGACCACCAGCAATGATGCCCTTACCAGCAGGAGCTGCACGAAGCAGAACCTTGCCAGCGCCGTGACGACCCTGCACATCGTGATGCAGTGTACGACCCGAACGCAGTGGTACGAAAATCATATCGCGCTTGGCAGCTTCTGTAGCCTTACGGATCGCTTCAGGCACTTCACGTGCCTTACCATGACCGAAGCCTACGCGACCCTTCTGGTCTCCAACCACGACGAGCGCGGCGAAACCGAAGCGACGGCCACCCTTGACGACCTTGGCAACGCGGTTAATGTGAACGAGCTTGTCAACGAATTCGCTGTCACGCTCCTCACGACCGCGATCCTCGCGGTTACGTTCTCTCTGTGCCATATCCTATTCCTTTATTATTTTCCGGAAGCACAAAATATTAGAAGCTCAGTCCGCCTTCGCGGGCAGCTTCGGCGAGGGCCTTCACACGACCGTGGTAAATAAATGCACCACGATCGAACACTACTTCACTGACGCCTGCTTTAACGGCACGCTCTGCAACCAGTTTGCCTACTGCAGCAGCTGCTGCAGAGTCGGCGCCGGTCTTGAGCTGGCCCTTCAGATCGCCATCAAGTGTCGATGCTGCTGCGATGGTAACACCGCGAACGTCATCGATAACCTGAACGTAGATGTTCTTGGAAGAGCGGTGCACGCTGAGACGTGGACGGCCGTTTGCGACGGCCTTGACCTGACGGCGTACACGAGCAGCGCGACGCTGCAAAGTTTCTTTTGGCGATGCCATGACGCGCTTCCCTTACTTCTTCTTGCCTTCTTTGCGGACGATTTTTTCGCCAGCATACTTGACGCCCTTGCCCTTGTAAGGCTCGGGGCCGCGATATTCGCGGATCTCAGCCGCAACCTGACCGACCTGTTGCTTGTCGATACCAGTGACGACGATTTCCGTCGGCTTTGGTACGGCAACAGTGATGCCAGCAGGCACGTCATAGATCACTTCATGACTGAAGCCGAGCGAGAGCTGGACATTCTTGCCCTGCATAGCAGCACGATAACCAACGCCGCTAATCTCAAGCTTCTTTTCAAAGCCCTTTTCGACGCCTTCGAAGATGTTAACGATCATCGAACGCGACATGCCCCACTTGGAGCGAGCTTCTTTGGACTGGTCACGAGGATCGACGCTTATAGCGCCGTCTTCGAGCTTAACCAGAACTTCATCGTGCACCACGAAAGACAATTCGCCTTTCGCGCCCTTAGCCTTGACGATCTGCCCATCAACACTGGCGGTCACGCCTGCCGGGACCGGCACGGGTTTTTTACCGATACGAGACATTTTTATACCTGTCTTCTATCTGTTCACTGTCAGCCGCATCAGAAGATGCGGCAGAGCAGCTCACCACCAACGTTTTGTTCACGGGCTTCATGATCCGCCATTACACCCTTAGGTGTGGAGAGGATCGAGATGCCAAGACCATTCGCAACCTGCGGGATCGACTTGACCGACACGTAAACGCGACGGCCTGGCTTCGAAACGCGGGTCAGTTCACGAATGACTGGAACGCCTTCATAGTACTTCAGTTCGATTTCGATCTCGGCTTTGCCGTTCACGAATTCACTCTGCGTGTATCCGCGGATGTAGCCTTCAGACTGAAGGACATCAAGAACGCGAGCGCGCAGCTTAGAAGCCGGGGTCGAAACCTTGGTCTTCTTGCGGCCTACTGCGTTACGAATACGGGTCAGCATATCGCCGATAGGATCTGACACAGACATATGCTACTCCTTACCAGCTCGACTTAACTATGCCCGGAATCTGTCCGAGCGAACCCAACTGGCGAAGCGCAATACGCGACATCTTCAGTTTACGGTAATAACCACGCGGACGACCCGAAATTTCGCAACGATTGCGAATACGAACCTTAGCGGAATTGCGCGGCAGTTCGGCGAGCTGAATAGAAGCGCGGAAACGCTCATCCAGCGGAAGGCTCTGATCCATTACGATCGCCTTCAGGCGTGCACGCTTTTCAGCATGACGCTTAACCAACTTTTCGCGGCGCTTATTGTTTTCGACTGCGCTAGTCTTGGCCATATTATTATACCTCGCTACGCTTGCCGTTACTGCCGGAATGGGAAGTTGAAGGCGCGCAGAAGAGCGCGGGCTTCATCATCCGTCTTAGCGGTCGTGCAAACGATGATGTCCATGCCCCAGATCTGATCAACTTTATCGTAGTTGATTTCTGGAAACACGATGTGTTCCTTAACACCCATGGCAAAGTTGCCACGACCGTCAAAGCTCTTCGGATTCAGACCACGGAAATCTCGAACGCGTGGAAGCGCAATCGTGATCAGGCGATCAAGGAATTCGTACATGCGGTCCGCACGAAGAGTGACCTTCGTACCGATTGGCATGTCTTCACGCAACTTGAAAGTTGCGATCGAATTACGGGCGCGAGTAATGACAGCCTTCTGTCCGGCAATCAAGGCCAGATCTGCTGCAGCAACAGTTGGCTTCTTAGAGTCGCCAGTTGCTTCGCCTACGCCCATATTCAGGACAACTTTGGTGATGCGTGGAATCTGCATCTCGTTGTCGTATTTGAATTCTTCAAGAAGAGCTTTACGGATTGTGTCCTGATAAATCTTCTTGAAGCGTGGAAGTGCCTTTGCTTCAGCCATTGATCAGCGCTCCAGAACGTTTTGCGACACGAACCTTCTTGCCGTCCTCAACGCGGAAACCAACGCGAGTCGGCTTGCCGTCCTTAGGATCAGCAATTGCCAGGTTAGACAAATGGATCGGCGCTTCCTTGGAGATAATGCCGGCTTCCTGAGTCTGTGTCTGGCGCTGATGGCGCTTTACAACATTAATGCCACGAACCAGTGCTTTTTCGTCCTTAGGCATAACCTGAAGAACTTCGCCTGTGCGGCCTTTGTCCTTACCGGACAGCACGACAACGCTGTCGCCTTTGCGAATCTTTTGCATCGTCTTGCTTCCTTACAGAACTTCCGGAGCCAGCGAGATGATCTTCATGTGGCTCTTCGCGCGAAGTTCGCGTGGAACCGGTCCGAAGATACGCGTACCGATAGGCTCTTTCTTATTATCGATGAGAACAGCTGCGTTGTTATCAAAACGAATTACGCTGCCGTCCGGACGACGGATGTCCTTGGCGGTCCGTACGACCACCGCCTTCATCACATCACCCTTTTTGACGCGGCCGCGCGGAATAGCTTCCTTGATCGACACCACAATGATGTCTCCCACGGAAGCGTAACGCCGCTTCGAGCCGCCCAGCACCTTGATGCACATGACACGACGTGCGCCGGAGTTATCCGCCACGTCGAGGTTTGTTTGCATCTGAATCATGACTGGCCGCCTTCTTTTCCTTCAGCTGGTTAAGGGCTCCTGCCCTACCTAAGCTGCGTGTTTGTAATTTAGCCCGCTACTTCGTTCGAAAGAACGACCCAGCGTTTGTCCTTCGAAATTGGCTTTGATTCCTCGATGGAAACCTGATCGCCAATCTTGAACTGGTTGTTTTCGTCATGCGCCTTATACTTCTTAGACTGACGAATGGTCTTCTGGAGGAGCGGATGCGAATAGCGGCGCTCAACCTTAACCACAACAGTCTTATCGCTTTTGTCGCTGACGACAACGCCCTGCAGAACGCGTTTAGGCATTATACTTGTTCCTTATGCCTTGCTTTCGGCCGCCTTCTGGCGGGCGATGGTCTTAATACGCGCAATGTCACGGCGAACCTGTTTCACACGCGCGGTTTTTTCGAGCTGGCCGGTTGCCTTCTGGAAGCGCAGATTAAACTGCTCTTTCTTCAGTGCGCCCAACTCATCGTTGATCTGATCGAGGCTTTTCGCCCGAACGTCTGCGGCTTTCATGACTGCCTCTCTTACTCTGCGATGCGCTGAATGAAGCGCGTCTTGACCGACAACTTTGCAGCGCCGAGTCTTAAGGCTTCGCGTGCCACATCTTCGGGTACGCCGTCAAGCTCAAACATTACACGGCCTGGTGCCACGCGGCATGCCCAGTAGTCAACTGAACCCTTACCTTTACCCATACGGACTTCGGTAGGCTTAGATGTAACTGGCAGATCCGGGAAGATACGGATCCATACACGACCCGCACGTTTCATGTGACGGGTGATCGCGCGGCGAGCCGCTTCGATCTGTCGTGCCGTGACGCGGTCAGGCTCTACTGCCTTCAAACCGAATGCACCGAAATTAAGATCCGTACCGCCCTTCGAGTTGCCGTGGATACGGCCCTTGAACTGCTTACGGAACTTGGTGCGCTTAGGCTGCATCATTGTTCTCTACTCCAATTTTCTCGCCCGCGACCCGCTTTATCAAGCGTTTTCGCGGCGGCGGTTCTGCTGGGAACCCTGATTGTCACCCTCAACCGCACGACGTTCGGAAGCCATTGGATCATGCTCAAGGATCTCGCCCTTGAATACCCAAACCTTCACGCCGCAGATGCCGTAAGCGGTCTGCGCTTCTGCTGTACCGTAGTCGATATCAGCACGCAGCGTGTGAAGCGGAACGCGACCTTCGCGATACCATTCCATACGTGCGATTTCAGCGCCGCCCAGACGACCGGAGCAGTTGATACGGATACCTTCGGCACCGAGACGCATTGCCGACTGAACGGCACGCTTCATGGCGCGACGGAATGCCACACGGCGTTCGAGCTGCTGCGCGATCGACTGAGCGATCAGCGTAGCGTCGACTTCCGGCTTACGAACTTCAACAATATTGAGGGACGTATCGGAATTCGTCATCTCGGAAAGCTTCTTGCGAAGCTTTTCGATGTCTGCACCCTTCTTGCCGATGATGATACCCGGGCGAGCCGAGTGGATCGTCACGCGGCACTTCTTGTGCGGACGCTCGATTACGATCTTGGAGATCGCAGCCTGCTTGAGTTCGCTCTTAAGATACTCACGGATCTTTACGTCTTCATGCAGCAGCTTGCCGTACTCACCGGTATTCGCGTACCAACGCGAATCCCAGGTGCGGTTGATGCCGAGACGAAAACCGATCGGATTAATCTTCTGGCCCATTATGCGGCCTCCCCTTTTTCCGCAACTTCGCGGACAACAATGGTGAGATGCGAAAACGGCTTTTCGATGCGGCTTGCCTTACCACGTCCACGAACGTGGAAACGCTTCATGACAATAGATTTGCCGACATAAGCTTCAGCAACGATCAGCGCGTCAACATCGAGATCATGATTGTTCTCAGCGTTGGCGATAGCCGATTCGAGCGTCTTTTTCACTGTTTCCGCGATCCGCTTGCGCGAGAACGTCAGATCAGCAAGTGCCGCGTTGACTTTCTTGCCGCGAATCAATGCAGCGACAAGATTAAGCTTCTGCGGGCTGACGCGAAGCGTACGGGCGACGGCTTTCGCCTCGTTATCCTTAAGCTGGCGGGGAGCCTTGGCCTTGCCCATCGTTACTTCCTCTTTGCCTTCTTGTCCGCGCCGTGACCGTAATAGGTACGTGTCGGCGCGAATTCACCGAACTTGTGTCCAACCATTTCTTCGGAGATCGATACGGGAACATGCTTGTTACCGTTATATACACCGAAAGTCAGGCCAACGAACTGCGGCAAGATAGTGGAGCGACGGCTCCACATCTTGATGACTTCACTACGACCGCCCTCGCGTACCTTCTCAGCTTTCTTGAGAAGATAGCCATCGACGAACGGACCTTTCCAAACTGAACGAGCCACTTCAGACTACCTCTCTTACTTCTTGCGCTGATGACGCGAACGCATGATGAACTTATCGGTTGCCTTGTTCGAACGGGTCTTTTTACCCTTCGTAGGCTTGCCCCAAGGCGTAACCGGATGACGACCACCAGAAGTGCGGCCTTCACCACCACCATGCGGGTGGTCAACTGGGTTCATTGCAACACCGCGAACGTGTGGACGCTTACCGCGCCAGACCGAACGACCGGCCTTACCGTCATTGATGTTGCTATGCTCTGGATTGGATACTGCGCCAACCGTTGCAAAGCATGCACCGGAAACCAGACGCTGTTCACCGGAGTTCAGACGCAGGATAGCCATACCCTGGTCACGACCAACGAGCTGTGCATATGCACCAGCCGAACGAGCAATCTGACCGCCCTTGCCTGGCTTCATCTCCACGTTGTGGATGATGGTACCAACTGGCATAGACGAAAGCGGCATTGCGTTACCTGGCTTAACGTCGACGGACTGGCCAGAAATGACCTTGTCGCCGGCTGCCAGACGCTGCGGAGCCAGAATGTAGCTCAGCTCGCCGTCTTCGTAGCGGATCAGCGCGATAAACGCGGTGCGGTTTGGATCGTATTCCAGACGTTCAACCGTACCGACAACGTCATGCTTGCGACGCTTGAAGTCGATGAAACGGTAAGAACGCTTGTGACCGCCGCCCTGAAAGCGAACAGTGATACGACCGGTGTTGTTACGGCCACCCTTCTTGGACAGACCTTCGGTCAATGACTTGACCGGCTTGCCCTTGTAGAGTTCCGAACGGTCCACGATGACCAGCTGACGCTGGCCTGGCGTGGTCGGATTAAAGTGCTTGAGTGCCATTGTCTTTACTCCATGGCCTCTCAGAGACCTGTCGAAACGTCGATGCTCTGACCTTCAGCCAAAGTAACGATCGCTTTCTTGACATCGCTCTGGCGCCCGACAATGCCGCGGAACCGCTTCACTTTGCCTTTGCGCACAGTGGTGTTAACGGCCTTTACCTTGACGCCGAAAAGCGCCTCGATTGCAGCCTTGATTTCCGGCTTCGTCGCCTTGCGAGCTACGTTGAAGACAACCTGATTATGTTCGGAAACAAGGGTCGACTTCTCAGTAATGACAGGGCTGACGATCACGTCGTAGTGGCGAAGATCGGTCATTTAAAACGCTCCTCGAGTGCTTCGACAGCTGCCTTGGAAAGCACGAGCTTGCCACGACGCAGAATGTCGTAAACATTGATGCCCTGCACTGGCAGAACGTCGATGTTCGGAATGTTCGAAGCAGCGCGCTGGAAGTTCACATCGATCTCAGCACCACCGATAAGGAGTGCATTCTGCAGACCGAGCTTGGCGAACTGCGACACGAGTTCCTTCGTCTTTGCTTCCTTGGAAGCCAGATCATCGATGATGATCAGGTCCGAAGCCTTTGCCTTTGCAGACAAAGCGTGACGAAGACCAAGAGCACGAACCTTCTTCGGCAGATCGTGATCATGCGTACGGACAACTGGTCCGTGAGCCTGACCGCCGCCGCGGAACTGCGGTGCACGAGCCGAATGGTGACGAGCGCGGCCCGTACCCTTCTGCTTGTACATCTTCGAACCGGTGCGGCTAATGTCGCTACGGCCCTTGGCGTCATGAGAGCCCTGCTGGCGGCGAGCCAGCTGCCAGCGCACGACGCGCTGAAGAATGTCGTCGCGTGGGTCGAGGCCGAAGATATCTTCGTTCAGCTTGACCTTGCCGGCATCCTTGCCTTCAAGAGTTGTAATCGTGAGATCCATTATTCGGCTCCCTCAGTCGCGACTGCATCCGCAGCTGCATTGTTTGCGCTTGAACGCAGGGCAGCCGGCTTAGGTGCATTCTCAGGCAGCGATACCTTGACTGCATCACGAACGAGGATCCAGGCACCCTTGGAGCCAGGAACCGCGCCGCGAACCAGAATAAGGCCACGATCGCTATCTGTAGAGACAACTTCGATGTTCTGAGTTGTCACGCGGGTTTGACCCATGTGACCAGCCATCTTCTTGCCCTTGAACACCTTACCCGGATCCTGACGCTGACCGGTCGAGCCGTGAGCGCGGTGGGTAACTGAGTTACCGTGCGAAGCACGATGACCAGCAAAGTTATGACGCTTCATAACACCGGCAAAACCTTTACCGATCGAAGTGCCCGTCACGTCGACCTTCTGGCCGGCGACGAAATGCTCGGCAAGAATTTCCGAGCCAACTTCAAGAAGGTTATCCGGCGAAACGCGGAATTCCGCAACTTTCGCCTTAGGCTCGACTTCAGCCTTCGCGAAATGACCGCGCAGAGCCTTGGTCGTGTTCTTTACCTTGGCAAGTCCAACGCCAAGCTGAACGGCCGTATAACCGTTTTTTTCAACTGTACGCTGAGCTACCACGTGGCAGTCTTCCATGCGGAGAACTGTTACTGGTACATGTTCACCGGCGTCGTTATAGACGCGGGTCATGCCCAGCTTTTGTGCAATAACACCTGAACGCATCGGGTTCGTTCCTTCCGTCCTCAAGCCGATTAAAGCTTGATCTCGACATCAACACCGGCGGACAGATCAAGCTTCATCAGCGCATCAACTGTCTGCGGGGTTGGGTCAACGATATCGAGAAGACGCTTGTGCGTGCGCATCTCGAACTGTTCGCGGCTCTTCTTATCGATGTGCGGCGACCGGTTTACTGTGAACTTTTCGATCCGCGTTGGAAGTGGGATCGGTCCGCGCACGTTGGCACCGGTACGCTTGGCAGTCGACACGATTTCCCGCGTCGAAGCGTCAAGGATCCGATGATCAAACGCCTTGAGGCGAATGCGGATGTTTTGACCGTTCATTTGATCTGTTCCTTGTTACGCGGAGCGCCTCCGGAGAGACGCTCCTGCACAAATCTAATTACTCGATGATCGAAGCGAC
>NZ_NNRK01000027.1 GCF_002252475.1 Brucella rhizosphaerae
TACTCGATGATCGAAGCGACGATGCCTGCACCGACGGTACGGCCACCTTCACGGATAGCGAAGCGGAGCTTCTCTTCCATAGCGATCGGGACGATCAGCGTAACGTCAACGGTAACGTTGTCGCCAGGCATAACCATTTCCGTGCCTTCTGGCAGGGTAACAACACCGGTCACGTCAGTTGTACGGAAGTAGAACTGTGGACGGTAGTTGGTGAAGAATGGCGTATGACGGCCACCTTCGTCCTTGGTCAGAATGTATGCTTCTGCCTTGAACTTGGTGTGTGGCTTAACCGAACCTGGCTTGCAGAGAACCTGACCACGTTCAACGTCGTCACGGCCTACACCACGAACCAGTGCGCCGATGTTGTCGCCAGCCTGGCCCTGATCGAGCAGCTTGCGGAACATTTCAACGCCGGTAACAGTCGTCTTGCCGGTGGCCTTGATGCCAACGATTTCGACTTCTTCGCCAACCTTAACGATACCGCGCTCAACGCGACCCGTAACAACCGTACCGCGACCCGAGATCGAGAACACGTCTTCGATTGGCATCAGGAACGGCTGGTCAATCGGACGCTCTGGCGTCGGAATGTAGTCGTCAACTGCAGCCATCAGGTTGCGGATTGCGTCTTCGCCGAGTTCCTTCGAAGAATCTTCCAGAGCAGCAAGAGCCGAGCCCTTGACGATTGGAACTTCGTCGCCTGGGAAGTCGTACTTCGAAAGAAGTTCGCGAACTTCGAGTTCTACGAGCTCGAGAAGTTCAGCATCGTCAACCTGATCGCACTTGTTCAGGAACACGACGATCGCAGGAACACCAACCTGACGAGCGAGCAGGATGTGCTCACGGGTCTGTGGCATCGGGCCGTCAGCTGCTGAAACAACCAGGATCGCGCCGTCCATCTGTGCAGCACCGGTGATCATGTTCTTAACATAGTCAGCGTGGCCTGGGCAGTCGACGTGTGCATAGTGACGAGCTGCAGTTTCATATTCAACGTGTGCCGTCGAAATCGTGATACCGCGAGCGCGTTCTTCTGGTGCAGCATCGATCTGGTCGTATGCCTTGAATTCACCGAAGTACTTCGTGATTGCTGCCGTCAACGACGTCTTGCCATGGTCAACGTGACCAATCGTGCCGATGTTTACGTGGGGCTTATTACGTTCAAACTTGCT
>NZ_NNRK01000028.1 GCF_002252475.1 Brucella rhizosphaerae
TTATTACGTTCAAACTTGCTCTTTGCCATCTGAGCTCTCCTAATATCTAGCCTGCTCAGGCTTTTACTATTTGGCGTAACCGAAGATTACGCGAACTTCTTCTGAATTTCTTGTGCGACCGCGGTCGGAACCGGCTCATAATGGTCGAACTGCATGGTGTACTGTGCACGACCCTGAGACATCGAACGCAGGTTGTTCACATAACCAAACATGTTGGCCAGTGGAACGTTTGCGTTGACGACCGTAGCAATGCCACGAGCTTCCGTACCCGAGATCTGACCACGACGTGAGTTCAGATCGCCAATTACGTCACCGACGTAATCTTCAGGAGTTACGACTTCGACCTTCATGATCGGCTCAAGAAGCTGTGCACCAGCCTTCTGTGCGCCTTCACGGAACGCTGCACGGGCAGCGATTTCGAACGCGAGAACCGAAGAGTCAACGTCGTGGTATGCGCCGTCGATCAGGGTTGCCTTCACGCCGAGCATCGGGAAGCCAGCAAGCGGACCCGCACCCATGACGCTTTCGATGCCCTTCTGAACGCCTGGGATGTATTCCTTAGGAACAGCACCACCAACGATCTTGGATTCGAAGATGAAGTCATCGCCATCATGCGGTTCGAAAATGATCTTGACGCGAGCAAACTGACCCGAACCACCCGACTGCTTCTTATGGGTGTAATCGATTTCAGCCTGACGGGTGATCGATTCACGGTAAGCAACCTGCGGCGCGCCGACGTTTGCTTCTACCTTGAATTCACGCTTCATGCGGTCGACGAGAATGTCGAGATGAAGTTCGCCCATGCCTGCGATGATCGTCTGACCGGATTCTTCATCGGACTTAACGCGGAACGAAGGATCTTCAGCAGCCAGACGGTTGAGCGCGATGCCCATCTTTTCCTGGTCAGCCTTGGTCTTTGGTTCAATCGCGATTTCGATAACCGGATCAGGGAATTCCATGCGTTCAAGGATAACCGGCTTCAGCGGATCGCAGAGCGTATCGCCAGTTGTGGTTTCCTTGAGGCCAGCCAGAGCAACGATATCGCCTGCAAAGGCTTCTTCGATGTCTTCACGGCTGTTGGAGTGCATCTGCAGCATACGGCCGATGCGCTCACGCTTGCCCTTAACAGTGTTTTCGAGCGAAATGCCCTTGGTCATCTTGCCCGAGTAGATACGAGCAAAAGTAAGCGAGCCAACGAACGGATCGTTCATGATCTTGAATGCGAGCATCGAAAGCGGTGCTTCATCCGAAGATTCGCGGGTCGTTTCAGTTTCCGTCTTAACGTCGATGCCCTTAATTGCAGGAACATCGGTTGGAGCCGGAAGGAAGGCAACAACAGCGTCGAGAAGTGGCTGAATGCCACGGTTCTTAAACGCAGTACCGCAAAGAACCGGATGAAACTTAACGTCGATCGTGCCCTTACGGATCAGTGCGCGGAGCTGATCATTGTCAGGCATAACGCCTTCCAGATAAGCTTCCATTGCAGCTTCGTCGATTTCCACGGCCAGCTCGATGAGCTTTTCGCGGTATTCTTCAGCCTGATCACGCAGGTCAGCTGGAATTTCGCCAACGGTCGCAGCTGCGCCGATGGTGCCGTCCCAGGTGAGAGCGTTCATTTCGATCAGATCGATAACGCCTTCGAACTCATTTTCAGCGCCGATTGGCAGCTGAACTGGAAGAGCGATAGCGCCGAGACGCGAGCCAACCATTTCTACGCAACGGTAGAAGTCAGCACCGATCTTGTCCATCTTGTTGACGAAGACCATGCGCGGAACGTGGTACTTCTCAGCCTGACGCCAAACAGTTTCAGTCTGCGGCTCTACGCCAGCATTCGCATCGAGAAGAGCGATTGCGCCGTCGAGAACGCGGAGCGAACGCTCAACTTCAATGGTGAAGTCAACGTGGCCCGGCGTGTCGATGATGTTGAAGCGACGCTTCTTGCCATCCTGACCCTGCCAGAACGTGGTCGTTGCAGCAGAGGTAATCGTGATACCACGTTCCTGCTCCTGCTCCATCCAGTCCATGGTGGAAGCACCGTCATGGGTTTCGCCAATCTTGTGGTTCTTACCGGTATAGAACAGGATACGCTCGGTCATCGTCGTCTTACCGGCGTCGATGTGAGCCATAATACCGAAATTGCGGTAGTCTTCGATTTTATATTCGCGGGCCATGTTTTTGCTCTTTGAATAGGGTTCGACGATTACCAGCGGTAATGCGAGAATGCGCGGTTGGCTTCAGCCATGCGGTGCGTGTCTTCACGCTTCTTCACAGCAGAACCACGGTTGTTTGCAGCATCAAGCAATTCACCGGAAAGACGATCAATCATCGTGGTTTCATTGCGACCACGAGCGGCATTGATCAGCCAACGAATGGCAAGCGCCTGGCGGCGTTCTGAACGCACATCGACCGGAACCTGGTAGGTTGCACCACCAACGCGGCGCGAACGGACTTCAACGTGCGGAGCGACATTGTCGAGCGCCTGATGGAACAGCGCGACCGGCTCTGACTTCGCCTTGGCTTCGATTGCCGAAAGCGCACCGTAAACGATGCTTTCTGCAACCGACTTCTTGCCATGAAGCATGACTGCATTCATGAACTTTGTGATCACGAGATCGCCGAACTTTGGATCCGGGTTAATCTCGCGCTTCTCTGCTTTATGGCGTCTGGACATTTCGTCTCAACTTTCAATTACATCGGGCTCAACTCGCCATTCCGGCGGCCGGTATCCCCGGAAAATTCTTACTTAGGACGCTTTGCACCGTACTTGGAACGACGCTGCTTGCGGTTCTTAACACCCTGGGTATCAAGAACGCCGCGGATGATGTGATAACGCACACCCGGCAAATCCTTGACGCGGCCGCCGCGGATCATAACCACGGAGTGCTCCTGAAGGTTGTGACCTTCACCTGGGATGTAACCGATGACTTCAAAGCCATTGGTCAGACGAATCTTGGCAACCTTACGGAGAGCCGAGTTCGGCTTCTTAGGGGTTGTCGTATAAACGCGGGTGCAAACGCCGCGCTTCTGTGGGTTTGCCTGCAGAGCAGGAACCTTATTACGCTTTACCGGCGCAGTGCGCGGCTTGCGGATCAACTGGTTTACGGTAGGCATTGAACCTTCCTCTATAAAAAATCTCGTATCAGCGCCCCATGAGGGCCGTTTCACCGGAGTGCTCATGCACAAATTCGGGACCAGCCACACTGTATGTGGCCACCCCGAACAAAAGCAGAGGAAGCATAGGCTTCATGCGAACGGCAAGTTGCATTTCGATCGTAAAACGAACCCTGTTTGAGGCGAACTTCAGAGCGCGTCGCTCCGAAACAGCCAGCCTCACATCGGCTCAGATGGGCTGCTGATACGTGTTTGGAGGCGTTTCGTCAAGGGCAGGATATTAAGTTTCTTTACCAAAAGGCCGCAAAGCCGCGTTTTGGTGCCTGCCGGACAGGTTATTGCGCTATACTAAGCGCCATATCGCGATTATTACGCAGACAAAACTGTCATTTTCGTGTGCCAGCATAGCGCCAGACCCGAACTGCCGCTATTGAAGCACATCCGAGTCGAAACACAACAGAATATTAAGGGATTCTCAATGTCATCCACTACCCCGATAGCAGATAACGATTCGCCGATCGTTCATCTGGTCATTGCCGACGTCTGGAACGAAGGCGAAGAGGAATCTGTAGAAGTACACATTCTTCTGAAATCCGATGAAGACGAAGACCTCGTTCAGACCGTTCTCGCGATCCTTGCGGAAGAAGGCTACCACGAAGCCGAGCTGGTTGAGATGGGCACCATCACCGAAGAGCCTGAAGAAGAGCCTCACAAGAGCGCATGGCACACCGCCCTCACCGGCGAAGTTGCCCTCATCGAGTTTGAAGGCGACGACGAGGAAGAAGAATAACGTATTGAGAATGGAGAGCAAGAAAGGGGATTGCAGGTCAACAGCCACCTTGTGCCCTGCTCTTACTCTCCACTCTTACCCCCAAAAAAACAAAATTAAGCAGCACAACTCAATTTCAAGGCGTTGCTAGTTAAAGCACCAGCGCGAATTGAGACGAACTAACGTATTTATTTTAGTATTCGATTAGGAAATTTAAATGGTACTCAATTTTAGAGAAATATCCTTGGCAGTTACGATGACCTTGATGATCGCAACATACCTTCCAACTAATGCGACTGCGGCAGAAACTAAAATCGACACGAAAGATACACTGACGCAGTGTTACGACGAAATTGGCGATGCTCCCCGTACTGAACTCTCAGCTTGCTTTGATAAAAAAGAAAAGCAAGCTGCTACAGCCCTCGAATTGAAGATTGAAGAAGTTCGCAAAGAAATTACAGACACGGACTCTTCGGGAAGTAAAGATGCTCTCGCTTCGCTAACAAAATCACAAGAGACGTTTGAGATTTTCAAGAAAGCCGAGTGCAGCCGCGTGAGAGATGCAGCTATGGGCGGCAGTGGCGCAGATGATGAAGCGCGTGCTTGCGCAATCGATTTAACAATCTGGCGCACTCAACGTCTTTCGAATTGATCTATTCTGAAAGTGTCGATCTGGTATATTCAGATCGATACTTGTTCGCAATGAAAAGGCCGCCTCGAAAGGCGGCCTTTTCTTTTTCCTGAACGCTGCCTTATTCGGCTGCGTTGTTGGTCATGTCTGTCAGCATCGCATTGGCTGCTGCGGAACCGGTCGACTTGCGGCGCTCATCGATGATCAGTTCGTCGCGAGCCGTCGCAATACGACGGATCTGGTTGGTCATGCCACCAGTACCGGCCGGGATGAGACGACCGACGATGACGTTTTCCTTGAGACCCTGCAGCATGTCCATCTTGCCAGCAACAGCGGCTTCGGTAAGCACGCGAGTGGTTTCCTGGAACGACGCAGCCGAGATGAACGAAGGGGTCTGCAACGAAGCCTTGGTGATACCAAGCAGAACCGGATTTCCGAAACCTGGCTTCTTGCCTTCCTCGATCAGACGATCATTGACCTCATCGAGCTCGATGCGATCGACATGATCACCGGTGATGTAACCGGTATCGCCCGATTCCGTGATCTCGATCTTCTGAAGCATCTGACGAACAATCACTTCGATGTGCTTGTCGTTGATCAGAACGCCCTGAAGACGATAGACTTCCTGGATTTCATTGACGAGGTAGGAAGCGAGAGCTTCCACGCCCTTAATGGCCAGAATGTCGTGCGGCGCTGGATTACCGTCGAGGATGTATTCACCCTTTTCGATAACGTCACCGTCCTGAAGATGGAACGGCTTACCCTTAGGGATCAGATACTCAACAGGCTCGATCGTATCGTCGTTTGGCTCGATGATGATGCGACGCTTGTTCTTGTAATCGCGACCGAAGCGGACGGTACCATCGATCTCTGCGATGACGGCATGATCCTTCGGACGACGAGCTTCGAACAGTTCCGCAACGCGTGGCAGACCACCGGTAATATCCTTGGTCTTCGCGCTTTCCATCGGCAGACGAGCGATAACGTCACCAGCATTAACGTGAGCACCCGGCTCGAACGAAAGGATCGTTTCCACCGAAAGCAGGAAGCGAGCTTCGCCACCCTTCGACAGCTTTGCGATCTTGCCGCTCTTGTCCTTGATGATCATCGCAGGCTTGAGGTCCGCACCACGTGGGGTCGAACGCCAATCGATGATAACGCGCTTCGTGATACCTGTCGACTCGTCCGCTGTTTCCGAAACCGAAAGACCATCGACGAGATCTTCGAACTCGACGTAGCCTTCCACTTCCGTAAGGATTGGACGGGTGTATGGATCCCACTCAGCAATACGCTGGCCGCGCTTGACTGCATCGGCTTCGTCAACGAACAGACGCGAACCGTAGGTTACACGGTGAACAGCACGTTCCTTGCCCGTAGCATCGACGATCAGAACCGCCATGTTACGGCCCATGACCACGAGGTTACCATCCGAGTTGCGAACCACGTTGCGGTTGCGCAGCTTAACGGTGCCTTCATACGAAGCTTCGAGGTAGGACGAGTCAACAACCTGTGCGGTACCGCCCAAGTGGAAGGTACGCATGGTCAGCTGAGTGCCAGGCTCACCGATCGACTGTGCAGCGATAACGCCAACAGCTTCACCCTGGTTGACCGGAGTACCGCGTGCAAGGTCACGACCATAGCACTTGGCGCAAACGCCGTTACGGGTTTCACAGGTCAGGGCCGAGCGAATACGGATCGACTGGATTGCAGCCTTCTCGATGATTTCGACGTCCTTTTCCTCGATCATGCGGCCAGCTTCGACGATAACTTCGCCGGTTGCCGGATTGATGATCGGATCAAGTGCCGTACGACCCAGAACGCGCTGTCCAATTGGAGCAACGATCTGGCCGGCATCGACGATCGGCTGCATGGTGAGACCAATTTCGGCGCCGCAATCGACTTCCGAAATGATCGCATCCTGTGCAACGTCAACGAGACGACGTGTCAGGTAACCCGAGTTAGCGGTCTTCAAGGCGGTATCGGCAAGACCCTTACGGGCACCGTGTGTCGAGTTGAAGTACTCGTTAACGGTCAGGCCTTCCTTGAAGTTCGAGATGATCGGGGTTTCGATGATTTCACCCGACGGCTTGGCCATAAGACCACGCATGCCGCCAAGCTGACGCATCTGGTTGACCGAACCACGGGCACCCGAATGCGACATCATGTAGACCGAGTTCATCTGCTTCTGACGTCCGGTCACCGGGTCGAACTCAACAGCCTTAATACGGGCCATCATTTCTTCGGTGATCTTGTCAGTCGCCTTACCCCAGGCATCAACAACCTTGTTGTACTTTTCGCCCTGAGTGATCAGGCCGTCATTGTACTGCTGTTCGTATTCAGTCGTCAGCGCTTCGGTTTCTGCAACGATCTTTACCTTCGCATCAGGAATGACCATGTCATCCTTACCGAACGAAATACCGGCGCGACATGCATGGGCAAAGCCGAGCTGCATGATGCGATCGCAGAAGATAACCGTCTCTTTCTGACCGCAATGGCGGTAGACGTGGTCGATCATCTTGGAGATGTTCTTCTTGGTCATCTCCTGATTACAGATGTCGAACGGCACATTGACGTGCTTCGGCAGAAGCTCGCCAGTGATCATACGGCCAGGCGTCGTGTCGTAAACCTTGGAAACGACATTGCCTTCCGCATCAACCGTCTTGAAACGGCCTTTGATCTTGGTGTGCAGCGTGACAACCTTGTTCTCAAGCGCATGCTGAAGTTCACCCATATCGGCAAACAACATGCCTTCGCCTGGCTCCTTGTCTGCCACGATCGACAGATAATAGAGGCCGAGAACCATGTCCTGCGAAGGAACGATGATCGGTGCGCCGTTTGCAGGGTGCAGGATGTTGTTGGTCGACATCATCAGCACGCGTGCTTCAAGCTGAGCTTCAAGCGAAAGCGGAACGTGCACAGCCATCTGGTCACCGTCGAAGTCAGCGTTGAACGCTGTACAAACGAGCGGATGCAGCTGAATTGCCTTGCCTTCGATCAGGATTGGCTCGAATGCCTGAATACCAAGACGGTGCAGCGTAGGCGCACGGTTCAGAAGAACCGGATGCTCACGAATAACTTCGTCAAGGATATCCCAAACTTCCGGACGTTCCTTTTCAACCAGCTTCTTCGCCTGCTTGACCGTCGAGGAGTAACCCTTGGCGTCAAGACGTGCGTAGATGAATGGCTTGAACAGTTCGAGCGCCATCTTCTTAGGCAGACCGCACTGGTGAAGCTTCAGTTCAGGACCAGTAACGATAACCGAGCGACCCGAATAGTCGACGCGCTTACCGAGAAGGTTCTGACGGAAACGACCCTGCTTACCCTTGAGCATGTCGGAGAGCGACTTCAGCGGACGCTTGTTAGCACCCGTGATGACGCGGCCACGACGACCGTTATCGAACAGCGCATCAACAGCTTCCTGCAGCATACGCTTTTCGTTACGGATAATGATGCCCGGTGCGCGCAGTTCGATCAGACGCTTCAAACGGTTGTTACGGTTGATCACACGACGATACAGATCGTTCAGATCCGAAGTCGCAAAACGACCACCATCCAGCGGAACCAGAGGACGCAGATCCGGTGGGATAACCGGAACGATCTTCATGATCATCCACTCGGGGCGATTACCGGACTCAAGGAAGTTCTCAACGATCTTGAGGCGCTTCATCAGCTTCTTCGTCTTCAGTTCTGAAGTCGTTTCGGCCAGATCAACGCGCAGATCAGCTGCGATCTTTTCAAGTTCCATCGAAGCCAGAAGCTCGAAAATAGCTTCAGCGCCGATAAGTGCTGTGAACTGATCTTCGCCGAATTCATCGACGGCGATCATGTATTCTTCTTCCGAAAGAAGCTGATGCTCCTTCAGTGAAGTCAGACCAGGTTCGGTAACAATGTAGTTCTCGAAGTACAGGACGCGCTCGATATCCTTGAGCGTCATGTCCAGCAGCGTGCCGATACGGCTTGGCAGCGACTTCAGGAACCAGATATGTGCAACCGGTGCGGCCAGTTCGATATGGCCCATGCGCTCACGACGAACGCGCGACAGCGTAACTTCAACGCCGCACTTTTCGCAGATGATGCCCTTGTATTTCATACGCTTGTACTTGCCGCACAAGCATTCATAATCCTTGATCGGGCCAAAGATACGCGCGCAGAAGAGACCATCGCGTTCAGGCTTGAACGTACGATAGTTGATCGTCTCCGGCTTCTTGATCTCGCCGTATGACCAGGACAGAATCTTCTCAGGGCTGGCAATCGAGATTCTGATGGAATCGAACGTCTGTGCCGGAGCCTGAGGATTGAAAAGATTCATGACCTCTTGGTTCATGCCGTTCTCCTTGAGGGCGTTCCGCCGCCCTGTGTGTCGTCGATGACAGGCAGAAAGTCCCTGCCATCTTGAAAAGAATTCGCGGTATTAAGCAGTCTGAAACTGCACATTCCGTTCAGCATTCCCTTGCGCAAAGCGGTTGTAGCCGTTTGCTGGAAATACCTTACGGGCGCGCCACGGCAATACCATGGCGCGCCTTGATGTTTTTTATTCCGCCGCGTCCGGAAGTGCCGGCTGCTGCTCGTCACGTGTATCGTCCAGCTCAACATTGAGACCGAGCGAACGCATTTCCTTGACAAGAACGTTAAAGCTTTCTGGAATACCAGCTTCAAACGTATCATCGCCACGAACAATCGCTTCGTAGACCTTGGTACGGCCTGCAACGTCGTCCGACTTGACCGTAAGCATTTCCTGCAACGTGTAAGCTGCACCGTATGCTTCCAGAGCCCAGACCTCCATTTCGCCGAAGCGCTGGCCACCGAACTGCGCCTTACCACCGAGCGGCTGCTGGGTGACGAGCGAGTAAGGTCCGATCGAACGAGCGTGGATCTTGTCGTCGACCAGGTGGTGGAGCTTCAACATATAGATGTAGCCCATGGTCACCTGACGGTCGAACGGCTCACCCGTACGGCCATCATACAGTGTCGACTGACCCGAGGTCGCGAGACCCGCATCGGTCAACATCGCATTGATGTCAGCTTCTACCGCACCGTCGAATACCGGCGTTGCGATCGATACGCCGCGCCTTACCTGGCTGGCCAGCATGAGGACGGAATCGTCATCATAAGACCGGACCGGTTCATTGCGGTCGTTGTCCGGATAGATGTGCTCCAGCGTATCGCGAAGTGGCTGAATGTCTGCCGTCTTGCGATAAACGTCGATCAGCTCACCGATCTTCTTGCCCATACCTGCGCAAGCCCAGCCAAGATGTGTTTCCAGAATCTGGCCCACATTCATACGGCTCGGCACACCAAGCGGGTTAAGAACGATATCGGCATGCGTACCGTCTTCGAGGAATGGCATGTCTTCGACAGGCAGAATGCGAGAAACCACACCCTTGTTGCCGTGACGGCCAGCCATCTTGTCGCCCGGCTGGATCTTGCGCTTCACAGCAACAAAGACCTTAACCATCTTCATGACGCCTGGAGGCATCTCGTCGCCGCGCTGTACCTTCTCGACCTTATCCATGAAGCGTGCTTCGAGCAGCTTCTTGGATTCGTCGTACTGGCCACGCAGAGCTTCGAGCTCACCCTGATGCTTTTCGTCTTCAACGGCGAACTGCCACCATTGCGAACGCGGATACTCAGTCATGACTTCACGAGTAATAGCTGTGCCCTTTTTGAAGCCCTTAGGGCCTGCAGCAGCAACCTTACCGTCGATCATGTCAGCGAGACGGCCATAGACGTTACGATCCAGGATAGCCTGTTCGTCGTCACGGTCCTTCGCAAGACGTTCGATCTCTTCGCGTTCGATCGCCATTGCACGTTCGTCTTTTTCAACGCCGTGGCGATTGAAAACGCGAACTTCAACAACAGTACCGTACGTGCCCGGAGGCATACGCATGGAGGTGTCACGAACGTCAGACGCCTTTTCACCAAAGATGGCGCGCAGAAGCTTTTCTTCCGGCGTCATCGGGCTTTCGCCCTTTGGCGTGATCTTGCCGACAAGAATGTCGCCAGGATGCACTTCAGCACCGATGTAAACGATACCAGCTTCGTCGAGGTTCTTCAGCGCTTCTTCCGAAACATTCGGAATATCGCGGGTGATTTCCTCAGGTCCAAGCTTCGTGTCACGAGCGGCGACTTCGAATTCCTCGATGTGGATCGAGGTGAAGACGTCGTCCGAAACGATCTTCTCGGAAAGAAGGATCGAATCTTCGTAATTGTAGCCGTTCCAAGGCATGAACGCGACGAGCACGTTGCGGCCAAGAGCCAGATCGCCCAGATCGGTCGACGGACCATCAGCAATGATGTCGCCCTTACCGATAGGATCACCAACGCGTACAAGCGGACGCTGATTGATGCAGGTGCTCTGGTTCGAGCGCTGGAACTTCTGCAGACGATAGATATCGACGCCAGACTTCGACGGATCGAGGTCTTCGGTAGCGCGGATAACGATACGCGTTGCGTCAACCTGATCAACGAAACCACCGCGACGAGCGGCAATAGCAGCACCAGAGTCACGTGCAACGATCGCTTCCATACCAGTTCCCACGAACGGAGCTTCCGCACGTACGAGTGGCACAGCCTGACGCTGCATGTTCGAGCCCATAAGAGCGCGGTTGGCGTCGTCGTTTTCAAGGAACGGAATAAGCGCTGCAGCAACCGAAACCAGCTGCTTTGGCGAAACGTCCATGAGATCCACGTTTTCACGCGGAGCCATCATCACTTCACCGGCATGACGGCAGATGACGAATTCGTCAACGAAACTGCCGTTCTCGTCCAGCTCAACGTTTGCCTGAGCAACCGAGTGCTTCGCTTCTTCCATGGCCGACAGGTAAACAACGTCGTAAGTTACCTTGCCATCGACAACCTTGCGGTACGGGCTTTCGATGAAGCCGTACTTGTTGACGCGGGCAAAAGTTGCAAGCGAGTTGATCAGACCGATATTCGGGCCTTCCGGCGTTTCAATCGGGCAGATACGGCCATAATGCGTTGGATGCACGTCGCGGACTTCAAAGCCAGCGCGCTCGCGGGTCAAACCACCAGGTCCAAGAGCCGAAAGACGGCGCTTGTGGGTAATTTCCGAAAGCGGGTTGGTCTGATCCATGAACTGCGACAGCTGCGATGAGCCGAAGAATTCACGTACAGCCGCAGCAGCAGGCTTCGCGTTGATCAGATCCTGTGGCATGACCGTGTCGATTTCGATCGAGGACATACGTTCCTTGATCGCACGTTCCATGCGCAGAAGACCGACACGATACTGATTTTCCATCAGTTCGCCGACCGAACGGACACGACGGTTACCGAGGTTATCGATGTCGTCGATTTCGCCGCGGCCATCGCGCAGTTCAACCAGCATCTTGACCACAGCAAGGATATCTTCCTTGCGCAGAACACGCACAGTGTCTTCTGCATCGAGGTCGAGACGCATGTTCATCTTCACGCGACCAACAGCGGAAAGGTCATAGCGTTCTGAATCGAAGAACAACGAATGGAACATGGCTTCAGCCGAGTCCATTGTCGGTGGTTCACCTGGACGCATAACGCGGTAGATGTCGAACAGTGCTTCCTGACGGCTTTCGTTCTTGTCGACAGCAAGCGTGTTGCGAATATAGCCACCGATATTGATATGATCGATATCAAGAACGTTAATCTCTTCAACACCAGTGTCGAGAAGCGTCTTGAGAACCTTCTCATCAATTTCGTCACCAGCTTCGAGATAAATCTCGCCGGTTGCGTAATTGACGGTATCTTCAGCAAGATACGAACCAAAGAGATCGTCTTCGGTTGCCTTGATGAACTTGAGGCCCTTTTCAGCAAGCTGCTTCGCAGAGCGAGCAGTCAGCTTCTTGCCGGCTTCCAGAACGACTTCACCGGTATCCGCATCGATAAGATCAGTGATGATCTTCATGCCCTTGAAACGGTCTGCCGAATAAGGGATGCGCCAGTTATCGCCGTCACGCGAATAGGTGACGGTTTTGTAGAACGTCGACAGAATCTCTTCGCCATCCATGCCGAGCGCCATAAGCAGCGTCGTGGCTGGAAGCTTGCGGCGACGATCGATACGCGCATAGACCACGTCCTTGGCATCGAATTCGATGTCAAGCCATGAACCGCGGTAGGGAATGACGCGAGCAGCAAACAGAAGCTTGCCCGAGGAGTGCGTCTTGCCCTTGTCATGATCGAAGAATACGCCCGGCGAGCGGTGCATCTGCGAAACGATAACGCGTTCGGTACCATTGACGATAAAGGTGCCATTGTCTGTCATGAGCGGCATATCGCCCATGTAAACGTCCTGCTCCTTGATGTCCTTGATGGACTTCGCGCCGGTATCTTCATCAATATCGAACACGATCAGACGAAGCGTCACCTTGAGAGGTGCCGAATAAGTCAAATCGCGCTGACGGCATTCGTCAACGTCGAACTTCGGTGCATCGAATTCGTAGCGAACGAATTCCAGCATTGAAGCGCCGGAGAAATCCTGAATTGGGAAAACAGACTTGAAAACCGCCTGCAAACCCTCTTCAGAACGCCCGCCAGCTGGTTCCTCAACCATGAGGAACTGGTCGTATGATGCCTTTTGAACCTCAATGAGGTTTGGCATTTCCGCGACCTCGGGGATCTTGCCGAAAAATTTGCGTACGCGCTTGCGACCATTGAAAGAATGGGTCTGAGCCATCGTCGCTCCTCGTTCTATAGCCTTACGGCTTGCTCACGCCTTGCGGCCTTTATCGTGCGCCGCCTTTCGGCGGTCCTTCTAACGGGCTAAAACCCGTTTTCTGAAGGCCCGTTCAGGGCCATCAGAAAAAGGGTTCAAAGTGATCAGAACATTCTCTTAAAAATCGTTCTGATTATAATCTGCATGAAGAGAACCTAATTCCGCGCTTTTCGTTTCTTTTCATGCATTTACTCCAGATGCAAGACCCAGAGTGAAACCGGCGGACGGAAACCGTCCGCCGGAATGCTCGAACTTACTTGAGTTCGACCTTAGCGCCAGCTGCTTCGAGCTGTGCCTTGATCTTTTCAGCTTCGTCCTTGGTAGCGGCTTCCTTGACTGCCTTAGGAGCAGCTTCAACGAGGTCCTTAGCTTCCTTGAGGCCGAGACCGGTGATTGCGCGCACTTCCTTGATCACGTTGATCTTGTTAGGGCCGCCGTCAGCGAGAACAACGTCAAACTCGGTCTTTTCTTCAACAGCAGCAGCTGGAGCACCAGCAGCAGCAGCAGCAGCTACAGGAGCAGCAGCCGAAACGCCCCACTTCTCTTCGAGAAGCTTCGAAAGCTCAGCAGCTTCCAGAACTGTCAGAGCCGAAAGGTCGTCAACGATCTTTGCGAGATCAGCCATTTTGGTATTTCCTTAGTTTAAGGTTTGAACTGTTTGTAATGAGAAACGGCCTTAAGCCGCCTCGTTCTTCCGGGCGTGCGCACCAATAACGCGAGCGATCTGGCCCGCTGGAGCGCTGGTAAGTACTGCAAGACGCTGAGCCGGGGTTTGGATCATTCCAACCAGCTTTGCGCGCAGTTCGTCGAGCGATGGGAGCGAAGCAAGCGACTTTACGCCATCGGCGTTAAGCGTTGTTGCGCCCATTGATCCACCAAGAATAACGAGCTTTTCGTTAGCCTTAGCGAACTCGACGGCTACTTTCGGAGCAGTAATCGGGTCGTCTGCATATGCAACGACCGTCTGACCTGTGAACAGGTCTGCGATACCTTCCGATTCCGTGCCCTGAAGAGCGATTTTGGCAAGGCGGTTTTTCGCGACTTTAACGGTGCCACCAGCATCACGCATCTTGGAACGAAGATCGCTCATCTGCGCAACGGTGAGACCGGTATAGTGGGCCACGACGACCGAACCGGACTCTTTGAAAGCGCCGTTCAGCCACGCGACAAATTCGCGCTTTTCCGCTCTATCCACTGTGTCTCTCCAGTAGACAGGACCAATTGGCCCTGCCGGGTTGCCTTTGCCAGACAAACCTTGCGGTCCATCCGACGTTCGAGGATCCTGTCCCCTTCAGCTTCCCCCGCAAAAGCGGACTTCACTCAAAGGCAACTACGGTTCAAACCTCGCATGCACTTTCGTGCGAAACAGGGTTATTCCACGTCTCATGCAGGCCGTATGTTTAAGGACTATCACCCGGGGATGATGATCCGCCTGCAATCTCGGACAGGATAACCGGACTTTCGTCCGGCTATCCGGATCTTGCGATCCGGAATTTTTGCACTTTCGACCACTTTTGCAGTGCTGGCGTGCTGCCAATGAGCCTCCCCTTCTAGGGAAAGCTCAGGCTCCGGCGAACCGGAGCCCAAATAACTTAAGCGACGACCTTAACGGTTGCCGGATCGACCTTGACGCCAACGCCCATGGTCGAAGAGATCGATACGCGCTTGACGTATTCGCCCTTGGCAGCCGAAGGCTTTGCCTTGATGACTGCATCAGCAAAGGCTTTGATGTTTTCTTCGAGCTTCTTGCTATCGAAGGAAACCTTGCCAATGCCGGCATGGATGATACCAGCCTTTTCAACGCGGAACTCAACTGCGCCGCCCTTGGAAGCGGTAACTGCAGCTGCAACGTCAACAGTCACAGTACCAACCTTAGGGTTTGGCATCAGGCCACGTGGGCCGAGTACCTTACCAAGGCGACCGACGAGCGGCATCATGTCCGGGGTCGCAATGCAGCGATCGAAGTCGATCTTGCCGCCATTGACGATTTCGAACAGTTCTTCCGCACCAACGATGTCAGCGCCAGCCTTCTTAGCCTCTTCAGCCTTATCGCCGCGTGCAAAAACAGCAACGCGAACGGTACGGCCAGTACCGTTAGGAAGATTGACAACGCCACGAACCATCTGGTCGGCGTGACGCGGGTCAACACCGAGGTTCATTGCGATTTCGATGGTTTCGTCGAACTTGGCAACTGCACGTTCCTTAACCATACCGATTGCATCGGACAGGTCGTAGAGCTTGTTGACGTCAACGCCTTCGCGGATCTTAGTTACACGCTTGGAAATCTTTGCCATGGTCTTAGCTCACCACTTCCAGGCCCATCGAACGGGCAGAACCTTCGATCATACGCATTGCCGCTTCCACGTCAGATGCGTTCAGATCCTTCATCTTAACAAGAGCGATTTCGCGAACTTTATCACGCGCAATCGTGCCTGCTTTTTCCTTGCCAGGCGCCTTGGAGCCCGACTTGAGGTTAGCAGCCTTCTTAAGGAAGTAGGTTACCGGAGGAGTCTTCATCACAAAAGTGAAAGACTTGTCCTGATAGTATGTGATCACGACTGGAATCGGCGAACCTTTTTCCAGTTCCTGTGTGGCAGCGTTAAATGCCTTACAGAATTCCATGATGTTGATGCCGCGCTGACCCAGTGCTGGGCCAATCGGAGGCGATGGATTGGCCGCACCTGCTGCTACCTGGAGCTTCAGCTGGCCTGCAATTTTCTTAGCCATTGCATTCTGCCTTCATAAAAATACCGGAAACCGGCGTTCTCGATTAATGCCGGAAACCCGGCTCTCGACTGACGTCAGGTAAACTGACTGGCAGTTTGGTGGTGCGAAATCAGCGACCGGCTAAGCCGCCTATCCTTCCACCTTTCCCACTTTTGACAGTAGGCACCCTTACGGGCAAACAATCAGAGCTTATCGACCTGACTGTATTCCAGATCCACAGGCGTCGCACGCCCGAAGATGGAAACTTCAACCTTGAGACGAGCACGCTCATCGTCAACTTCCTGAACGATACCGTTGAACGAAGCAAACGGACCATCGGAGACGCGAACGTTTTCACCGATCTCAAAGGTGATCGATGATTTTGGCCGATCAACACCGTCCTGAACCTGATTCAGAATTTGATCGACTTCCTTCTGAGAGACTGGAACAGGCTTTGAATCACCAAGGAAGCCAGTCACACGCGGCGTATTCTTAATCAAAGAAAACACAGCGTCAGTCAGTGTGGCATGAACGAGTACATAGCCCGGGAAGAACTTGCGCTCAGCATCAACCTTGCGGCCGCGGCGAACTTCAACAACCTTCTCGGTAGGCACAACAATCTGTTCAATCAGGCCGGAAAGACCCTTCTGAGCAGCTTTGGTTTCGATATCCTCAGCCACCTTCTTTTCGAAGTTGGAATAGGCGTGAACGATGTACCAGCGCGCTGTCATCTCGTAACTCCCCAATCCTGCTTAGCGGCCAAGGCCAAGTATAAATTCTACGCCATAGGCCATAAGCTGATCGGCAAGAAAAAAGAACGTAGCAGCCAGAAACGCCATGACCACCACCATAATTGTGGAGATGATCGTTTCACGCCGTGTCGGCCAGGTCACTTTCGCCGTTTCAGCGCGAACCTGCTGGAAAAAGGTGATCGGATTCGTCTTGGATGCCATCTGCCACTCTGTTTGCTTGGTGAACCACTATTTTCAATCCGAAAACGAATCAAAAACAGGAACCCACGCGTATACGGTACGCAAAGCTGAAGATTCAGCCCCACGCACCGCGTGTCTGTTGACGTTACATAGAATCGATTCTCAAAAAAAACAAGCCCATTGGTTAAAAGAATACCATACAGGCTTATCGGAGATTACCGATCCTTGCTAAATTCGCTTAAACGACCATTCAATTACGCATGTGCTTAAACTAGGCTGCTTAATTGCGCGGTAGCGACCCTCCTGCCCGGCCAACAAGTTCCGGCAGAAAGTATTTTCCCGATCTCGCATCAAGCCCGTTCCCAAATCAGGAATGAACTCAAGCGCGTATCGGACAGGCGGAAAGTCCACCAGATACAGAATATAGAAAACGAGCGCTCATAGTCAACCCATGAGCACCCGTTTGAAAATGGCAGGGGCAGCAGGGCTCGAACCCGCGACCTACGGTTTTGGAGACCGTCGCTCTACCAACTGAGCTATACCCCTATTTGGCATTCAAATACCAACTTGGCAGAATGCCTGACCGGCGGCGATACCGCCAGTCAAATTCTTTACTACTCGATGATCGAAGCGAC
>NZ_NNRK01000029.1 GCF_002252475.1 Brucella rhizosphaerae
TTATTACGTTCAAACTTGCTTTTTGCCATCGCCGTTGTTCTCTTTGTTCTAGAACCGCTCGAGCGTCAGCACGAAAATCCATCAGACTTTCAGGCCGACATTTATGCCAAAACGGAACGGCGAACCGCCCGTCGATGATTCCTTACATGCCTATCCGCTCTTGAAAACTGGAGCGGGTAACGGGAATCGAACCCGTGTATTCAGCTTGGAAGGCTGCTGCTCTACCATTGAGCTATACCCGCATACTCTAAACTCTGATCCGACAGTGGTGGAGGAAGTTGGATTTGAACCAACGTAGGCTTAGCCAACGGATTTACAGTCCGTCCCCTTTAACCGCTCGGGCATTCCTCCTAATATCACTATCAGCAGAGTCGAGTAACTAGGCATTTTCTGCAGAATGTCTGGTTGGCTGTTGAGCCCACCGTCGTTCTGCGAGGGGGCTTATGCCGATATGCGCTCGTCCTGTCAACAGGGTAAAAGTGAAAAGAATGCATATCCTTCCAATAGTTGCAGGTGGCAGCCTATGAAGGTTTCGGCAGAACCGCCGAAAATCAGGGCTTATGGCCGATCAGGCTACAAAATTTCCAGGTTCATTTAACTGCTATCGAGCTATCTTCCCTGCTGTGGACAGGATATAAGCGCCTCATGAACGATCAAAATTCTCCCCGTACCCCAAAAGATTCTCATTATGCGCGTCTGCGCCGCGAACATCGCGACCATAAAGCCGCATCGGAAGGCAAGGCTCCACACAAGCCTCAGCGTGCCCCGATCCCCGCAGGTCGTGTTGCAGAGGGAACAGTCCGTCTTTACGGCCTGCATACCGTACGCGCTGCAGTAGAGAATCCCACGCGCAAGATCTTGCGCATGTGCGCCACACGCAATGGATTCGCTCGCCTTGAAATTGGCGAAGCGGAAACTCTCCCCTTCCCTGTTGAAATTGTCGAACCGAAAGACATCGACAAAGAGACAGGCTCAGACGCTGTGCATCAGGGCGTTATGATTGAAGCAGAACCGCTTCGACATAAGAAGCTGTCGGAATTAAAAGAAAGCCCGCTTTTGCTGGTTCTCGATCAGGTGACTGACCCACATAACGTCGGCGCTATCATTCGTTCGGCGGTTGCTTTTGGTGCAGGCGCATTGATTACGACAAGCCGCCATAGCCCACAGGAAAGCGGCGTTCTCGCGAAAGCTGCTTCCGGTGCGCTGGAATTGATTCCCCACATTGAAGTGCGCAATCTGTCGGAAGCGATTGAAGAGCTTCATTCGCTTGGCTTCATGACCATAGGCCTTGATTCGGAAGGTTCGCTGGAAATGGAAGCAACGCTGACCGGTGATCGCGTAGCTCTCGTGCTGGGCGCCGAAGGTAAGGGATTGCGCCAGAAGACACGCGAAACAGTGAATGCGCTGGCACGGCTCGATATGCCGGGTGAGATCAAGTCGCTCAACGTTTCGAATGCGGCTGCTGTTTCGCTTTACGCCGCTGAGCGCTATCTGCGCGCACGCCGTCCTTCGTAAGGAACTCGGCCTAACTCCAACATCTGGAGCGTTTCATACGCTCCAGATTATGATTCGGCGCTCAAACGTTTTCCAACGTGCATCTTATCCGAGAACGCTCACCGTTTTCGATGTGCATATTTGATCACGCAGTCGCTATGTAGGTGCGAATATCTTCCGCCTCGCGTTCCACATCCTCAATGCGTCGCTTCACAACGTCACCGATGGAAATAATTCCAGCCAATTTGCCATTCTCTTCCACCGGCATATGGCGGAAACGATTGTGCGTCATGATTTGCATCACCTGATTGATCGTGTGATGTTCCCGGCACACCTGCACTTTCGAAGTCATGAATTCTGAAACAGGCAAATCCACCGCCTTTTCCTTCATGGCCGCAATTGCACGCACCACGTCACGTTCAGAGAGAATCCCTTTAATGTGGCCTGCCTCATCGCAGGCAACAATTGCACCGATTTTATACTGGGCAAGAATGGCAATGGCGTGTGAAAGCGTATCATCAGGTCTGATGACAACGACATCCCTGCCTTTGTTTTCGAGAATCGATCTAACGGTCATGCCAAAGTCCCTCCCAAGGTTCAGCAGTCGATCATGCGGCTCTGCCGCTTGATTCTAAAGCATCGGCCCAAAAATCGGAATCGATTTTTGGAAAGTGCGATGCGTAGGTTCAATAGTTTCGAGCGTCCTTTTTACGCCCAAGGGCGCGCACGGCGCTCTAACGCAACTCCTCCAGCTGCGTTCCCAAGATGGTGCGCTTTCAATGCCCGCTTTGCAAGCGGACTAAATAGGGAGGGGCAGGTCAGCGCCGTATCACGGCATCATAGCTGCGCGGCTTGTCGAGCAGTGAAATGCCAAAGAACCCGGCAATAAATCCGCCAATATGTGCTTCCCAGGCAATACCAGACAGATCTGCCCCGCCGGTCGAATAAAGGCCCGTAAAAATATTGATCAGGAACCAGATTCCAACGAAGGTCAGCACAGGCTTCAATGTCAGCGTAAGGCCAATTGGCAAAACCGGCCCGGCAAATTCTGATCTGCGTGCAAAACTGACACGGCGAAATCCATAACGCGCAGCAGCCCCCATCATGCCGGAAATCGCTCCGGAAGCCCCAACAAGCGGCGTCACGCTTTCGGGGTAAATGGCATAATGCGTCAGCCCCGCAATCACTGAGGTCAGAATCCAGAAGATGATCATCCGCCCGGTGCCAATGCGTCCCGCCAGCGGGGAACCGAATGCGGCGAACCAGATCATGTTAACCGCGATATGGGCAAACCCACCATGCATGAAGGAGTAACTGATGAGCGTGAACAGCGCTGCAGGATCGGAAAACCCGTCTGCCAACGAGAAACGTGCCGGAATCAAAGCGAAGTTCAGCATGAACTCATAGTTCTGCTGCTCGCTGATAATGTAGTTCTGATAAATATAGACGCCTGCGCAAATTGCCATCAGCGCCAGAATGACGCTCGGTATGTTGAATATCGGCTCACCGCCGCCTGATCGTCTCGAATCATTCATATTTCCGCGCATTTCAGGCTGAGGCGTACTCATAAATTGCCGCTTTCCATCTGCCAGAGACCGGATGCGCTGATTGCACATCTTAAGAGTTGAGATTCTTGATAAGTGACAATTCATTAAAAATAAAGGCCGCCGGAGGGTCCCGGACGGCCTTGTCGCAAATGTTTGATATTTGCGAGACATAATCTGGAGATCAGAAAAAAGCCAACCAAGACAAAGGCTTCTTCTGATAACTCATCAAACTGCTATAAAAGAATTTTTGCAACTATTACTTCTTGTTAACCTTAACAAGCACGCGTCGTGGATGAATAAAGGGTTAAGCTGGCATCCTTCCCGTTAATACTATTTTAATGCGCTGACCGATGGGTCCAGCCCGCAAAACCTGACGAACGGCCAGAGAGCAACAAGCAGCGCATAATGAAAAACCGCAGCACGATCGCAATCTTCAGCGAATGGCAGCGACTGGCTTTGGGTCAGAGCAACCTTCTGCAGGCGCCGCAGCGCGAATCGATCCAGCCACGCAAACTGGGACGGCATCTGTCTGATCTGTTTTTTCTTGAAGAAGACGAAAATGGTCAGTTGATGTTCCGTCTCGCCGGCACCCGCATCTGTGCTTTGTTCGGACGAGAACTAAAGACCACCCGTTTTCTATCACTTTGGCCTGAGCGAAACCGCCCTGCCCTTAATGAACTTGCGCGCAACATCAATTCTCTTCTGGTTCCCGCATTGAGCCAGCATGACGGAATCAGCCTTTCGGGACGCAGCCTTTCATTTGAAATGCTGCTTGCTCCGCTCGAACCGAGCGAAAACGGCAGGCTCAATCTACTCGGCAACATCTCCGTTCTTGATGACATCGCCTGGGCCGGCGCCGACCCGCTGGTTCTGGGCAACCTCAACAGCATTGTACCACTGGCGCCCGATCTCGCGGTGGACCAAGAGCTTCGTAAGCCCGCAGTGGTGACCATGAATGGTGCAAATGCCGCCAACAGCACCCGCCGCTGGGCAACGCCGGTGCCATCTCGCGATATGCCCGCTCTGCGCGTCATTACAGGAGGCAAAGCCTGACACGGCCTTCAGATGTGCATTGTAAGAAGGTAAACGCGCACTAAGGTTACGGATTGGCAAATCGAATCTAAGGCCACATTCGGCATCAAAAGGCCATAAATCATGCTATTATGGCTCGAAACACGGCATTTCTGAACAAATCATTGCTGAACTCAGCACGATTTTATTCAAATTAGATTCGCATTTTCGCGTCTGAATTTCCCCGCTCTCAAAGTCTTGCACGCATTCTTGTTTCCAACAGGGAGACAAAAAGAATGACAAAGCAGACAATCATCGCAGCAATACTGGTTCTTTTGGGAACGGCTTTCGCACAAGCAGCAAGCCCGGCATCAAACTCGCATTGGATGCCCACCGGCGATCGCACCTCACAGCCAATCGGACATTATGAATTTTGCGAACGTCACGAAGCCGAATGCAGGATCACCAGCACCAACAGCGCGCCTCTGAAACTTAATCAGAAAGTCTGGCAGGAAATCATTGCTGTTAATGCCAGCGTCAATGAACGAATCGCGCCGCGCACGGACATGGAAGTCTGGGGGAAAGAGGAATATTGGGAATACCCAACCACGGCCGGTGATTGCGACGATTATATGCTGCTTAAACGTCGTGAATTGATAACACTCGGAATTCCCGCAAACACACTGCTGATGACCGTGGTTCGGCAATCGAATGGTGAAGGCCATGCGGTTCTGACTGTGCGCACGGATCGCGGCGATTTCATTCTCGACAATCTTGATCAGCGCGTGCGCGTCTGGAACGACACCGATTACACATTCCTCAAACGCCAATCCACGACCAACACCGGCGCATGGATATCGATCAAAGATGGTCGCGATCAGTTCGTCAGCAGCATTCGCAACTGATTTTCGATGAATCCTCGAGCGGCCTGCGTTCAGACTGAACTGTTGAAACCGCTCTGTCTATTTGGTTTCCAGCAAAATCGTTTCGCACTTTTGCTGGAAGTGCTTCAATTGAGAAAGGGACGGGTTGTCATTCCCCGTCCTTTTTTATGCAGGTTCCAGACCACGCATGAAGGACTGCCCCTTCTCGACATAATGCTGGGCTGACAGCTTCAGCTTTTCCGCAGACGAAGAATCAAGCTCCCGAATAACGCGTGCTGGAGAGCCAACAATCAGCGAATTATCTGGAAACTCTTTGCCTTCTGTCACAAGCGCGCCAGCCCCAATCAGACAATTGTTTCCGATCTTCGCACCATTGAGAATAATCGCACCCATGCCGATTAACGTGTTTTCACCAATCGTGCAGCCATGCAGGATAGCGCGGTGCCCAATGGTGCAGCCTTTGCCAATTGTAAGCGGAAAGCCAATATCCGTATGCATGATGCAATGCTCCTGCACATTGGTGTTAGCACCAACAGTGATCGGTTCATTATCGCCACGCAAAACAGCACCGAACCAGAAACCAGCATTTTCGCCGATCACCAGCTTGCCGATCAACGTTGCATCCGGCGCGATCCAGTTGCTGGCACGATCGACAAATTCCGGCCGATGGCCATTATACACGTAGATTGGCATGAGCTTTCCTCCATCATAAATTTTGTAGCAAGATGCGCTATTTATCGTGGGAACGGAATGCGGCTTTCAGACAATAGACGGTCGCGATCAAAAAGATAACGGCAGCAAAAAGCTTGATCCCTACAATCGTTGAAAAGAATCCCCAATCGTCAGGCCAGCGGGAGGTGCTGCGTAACCGCCCCATATGGGCCGATATTGTCATTTTTCCTGTCGCGATGTTGTGAATTGCGCTGCGGACCAGAAAAAACACGATCAATGCGCCCAGCACCGTACTTGCCCATAGCGAGCCTCTCGAAAAGGCTCGCATTTCTCCGAGAGGCCGATTCTCAGGATCGGGCTTTACCTCGCGCGTTTCGCGCTCGCGTATGTTGAGCCAGGAAGGAAGCCGTTTGTCGTCATCGCCCTCTGCCATAGTCAGGGATAATCGCAGATTTCATAGCCGCTGCTTTCAGCCTCGACTGCTGCCTTTATCCAGTAAAAGACATTTCCGTCACCCTTGAGCTTGCCCTGACACAACGCAACGACATTACCCTGTCCAGCCGGTGCTTTTGTCGCGCAGGATGCTTTCCAGCTTGCAAAACGCTCAATCGAACCATCGATAATTTCCGGAAAACCAAAATAGATTTTGCTCATTTTCTGGGCCAGTTCCGGGCACGTTCCATCATCATCGATTGTCTGTGCCTGGGCTGTGGACGCAGCAAAGCTCATGAAGAGCACGGCTGCTAGGCTCGTAAATGAGAATCTCATCTTGTCTCCCGGCAGTTCTTCAGAGCGCGTTTCAATCTGATTGAATCAGATCAGCGCTCTCATTATCTGTTTTCACGCGCATCTTTTCCGAAAACCGTTTCACACTTTTCGGGCTGCGCTCTAATCTGTTGCTATTTCTAGAATATTTCGAGCGTAAGTGCGAAGCAGTTTTGCGTCCGATATGACATAGAATGGAAAGCGGCCTGACGATTCCGTTCAAGCGGAACTTCTTTCGAGAAGTCATCAACAAACATCAAGCCAATAAAAAACGCCCTCCCTGCAGCAGCAGGAAGGGCGTTCTTGTTGACTTCAACGGATCTCAGAGATCGACGTCGAGAATTGCCATCGAGAAATTGTAGGACAGTTCGCCGTCGTCTTCATCCTTGTAGACAAGACCCAGGAACTCGTCTTCCAAATACACCTCGGCAGAATCGTCCTTGCGTGGACGTGCCTTCACCTGAAGGCCCGGATTGTTGAAAGTCCGCTTGAAATAGGCGTCGAGTTTCTTGAGTTCTTCGGGTTTCAACCGGCTTCTCCTGCTATTGATTTGAGGCCGGTTTAATGCACCCGGCCTTATGTGATGTAAAGCACTAACACGTGCACTGCCGCACGCATGCACGAATAGTTATGAACCGTTAAGCGTGATATAGGCCGACCCGAATAAAAAACCAGAAGATGGCCCTATTCGCGGTCTGAAAGATCGATAAAGCAATCAGATTCCTTCGCCGAACATATGTTCGCCGAATGCAGCTTCGCTCAACATCTGATCCATGACGCGCGAAGGCTCGGAGCAACCACTCTCGCCAACCACCTTCGCGGGCACGCCAGCCACAGTCGCATTTTGTGGCACAGACTTGAGTACCACCGACCCCGCAGCAATCTTTGAGCAATTCCCAACTTCAATATTGCCAAGAATTTTGGCACCTGCCCCAATCAGTACGCCGTGACGAATTTTGGGATGACGATCACCACTGGCTTTGCCGGTGCCACCAAGGGTCACACCATGCAGGATAGAGACATTGTCTTCGATCACAGCTGTCTCACCGACCACAAGCCCTGTGGCATGATCGAGAAACAATCCGCTGCCAAACTGTGCAGCAGGGTGAATATCTGTCTGAAAAATAGAAGATGAGCGGCTTTGCAGATAATAGGCGAAGTCCTTGCGCCCTTCTTTATAGAGCCAATGCGCCAGACGATGGGTTTGGATCGCATGAAAGCCTTTGAGATAAAGAACCGGGTCCATGAAACGGTTATAGGCCGGATCGCGATCATAAACCGCCTGAATATCCACCCGCACAATATGCGACCATTCCGGATTTGCCTCCAACATTGCATCGAAGGTCTGTCGCAAAATATCTGCACTCACATCCGCATGTCCCAGACGCTCTGCAATACGATGCATCACGGCATCTTCCAGTGTCGACTGGTTGATAATCGTCGCATAAAGAAACGTTCCAAGCACGGGATCGTTCTTGGCAGCTTCTTCCGCCTCGGCGCGGACGGAATGCCAGATTGGATCAACCTGCCCCAGAGATGGGGATGCTTTCGCGTTCGTACGAACTGACATTATGCACGCTCCAATTTTTCTCAACGCGACGTGAGCTCAGCGAATAACATATCGCAAAATACCGTGCCTTTACACCGCATAAATCTTATAGCTGCGTTTCGCGCAACTGAATGAAATCCAGCCTAGTGGATTAAATTTTACGTTTCTCCGGCACTTGTAATCGAGGGATAAAGGCGCCGGAACCAGACCACCAGAGCATTTCTGGATTAAGTTGAATCATTAGAAATGCTCTATCTTTTTGTTTTGACACACATCTTTCTCCGAAAACCGGTTCACACTTTTCGGGATGTGCTCTCGTTACTCAAAGAGAGTTTTCTTCCAGAAAGGCCAAAACGCCTTTCTTATAAACCTTGTCACCCACCGCCAACATATGATCGCGGTCAGGAATATCGAGCGCCCGGCCATTTGGCAGCATATCTGCCAGTTCCTGCGCATTTCCTGCAATATCGTCAGTCGTACCGACCGCTACAAGGACCGGCTGCATGATGCGCGCAATCGCCTCAGCAGAAACCAGTTCCTTGGAGGTAATGACACATGCCGCCAGCGCGATCCGGTCACTCTTGGTCTGATCAGCAAATTTACGGAACATCAATCCGCGTGGATGGGTGATCGTTGATGGATCGGCAGCGAGAAGCGCTTCACCAATCGGCTCCCAATCACCCGCACCTGTCACCATTCCGATGCCAAGACCACCAAATACAGCACTATGGACACGATCAGGGTGTTCAATTGTAAGAAAGGCGCTGATACGTGCCCCCATCGAATATCCCATCACATGGGCTTTTTTTATGCCCAGATGATCAAGCAGCGCAGCCGCATCACCAGCCATCGCGCTCGGCGTATAATCATCTGCTTCATGGCTTTTCGCTGAAAAGCCGTGGCCGCGATTGTCTATGGCAATAACACGATAGCCAGCTTCGGTCAGTGTACGAAACCAACCGGGCGACACCCAATTGACAAGGCTTGAGGATGCAAAGCCATGAATGAGCAAAATCGGGTCGCCTTCTCCATCCTGACGATACGCAAGACGCAAACCATCATGTTCGAAATATTCGATATCGAGGGCACTCAATTTTGCATTCCTTTTGATTTTCTAAGAGCATTTCCGGCATAGTTGGGAAACGGTTCTATGTTGGACAATGCATAAACACAACGAGTTGGAGCGATTCCGCGTCTCAGATAAGCTGACGCTCAGAATGCGAGGCGTTAACCGCGACACTCGCCACAAATGGTTTTATGGATCGCTTTGTCGCCACGCTTGATACCAGTCCGTTTAACGGTGCCGGCAAGAAGTTCAACGACATAAGCCGCGGGGCCTTGCGAAGAAATAATGTCTTCCGAGAAGGGTACGGCATTTTCATGAATTGCCGACACGCGGCCTTTGTCATCGAGGAAAACCATATCCAATGGCGATGGCGTGTTCTGCATCCACATCATAACGCTACGCATTTCACCAAATATGAAGAGCATGGCTCTGTCCTTTGGGAAGTCCGTGCGCCACATCAGCCCCCGCACGCGCGCCTCATCAGTCGCAGCAATTTCCAATCCGAACGACACTTTGCCGTTCGATGTCATGAAGGTAAGTGGCTCTTTGTCCACTGGCAAAAGCATGGGCTTGGTTTCCTGCGCCTGGGCAGAAAACGCAAAGAAAATAAATGCAAATGCGAAAAGAATCCGGCCCATTACCTGCTCTTGTCCTGCGTGCTCGTGTTGAATGCCTTAAGACAGGCAATCAAGAATGCTGCGTTTGAGCGGCGGAGACTATCAATGAGACTTTGTCGCGGCAAGGCCCAGTCACCAGCATCACCGGCTTGTGACATCTTATGAAAAGACCGATTAGTGCGAAACAGGAATGGCTGTACCGATATCCGGATGAATTTCAGCAGCCATGAGGCCTTTATCGCCGTTACCGAAGCGGATCAGGACAACCTGACCGGGACGTAATTCCATCATTCCGAAACGACGCAGCGTTTCCATATGAATGAAAATATCTTCAGTGCCCTCACCGCGCGTCAAAAAGCCAAAGCCCTTGGTGCGATTGAACCACTTGACGATCACACGTTCCAGACCACTGGACGGCGTAACACTAACATGTGTACGTGGCGGCGGCATCTGCGCAGGATGCACCGCAGTCGACGTATCCATAGACAGAACACGGAAGCATTGCATGCCGCGATCGCCATTGCGAACTTCACAAACAATACGAGCACCTTCAAGTGCTGTTTGGAAGCCGTCGCGGCGAAGCGAGGTGACATGCAGCAGGATGTCGGAAAGACCTGGCTGGTCGGGAACGATGAAACCGTAACCCTTTGCAACGTCAAACCACTTGATTTGGCCGGACACTTCAATAAGTTCGCCTAGCTCTTCTGAGGAGACCTGACTGCGAAACTGGTCATTCGACACAGATTTGTCCGCCATGCGCTCGTCCCTCCTCTGCTGTTCCGTTGCGATTCTGACCTGATTCTTGACCAAAGAATAACACTTCCTTAACCGGATGCGGCAAGCCTAAACTTATGTAGTCCTGAGGATGACCACAGGCTTTGTGCGTTCATCGTTAATTCGTAAATTTCTCAAATGCGAAATTGCCTTTTCAAAAACATATGGCAGCAGGGAAATTCGACAACTTGCTTACTTGCGTTTTCACACAAGTGACCTATCCACAAACCGCTCTTAAATATTCCGCAAAACAAACTGGCAACTTGAAGCGCATCCGGAAAGCGTGAAACGACTTTCGACCCGAGATACAAGTGAACACAAACAATTAGCGCTGTGACCTGATAAATTAGATCGAAACGCGCTTTTTGCCACAAAAAGCTGAACCATTCATCGGGGGAATACGTTACATCCCTTACGACCGGCCGGTATACGAACCAGGAGAAGACTATGCGCTATCTGCACACGATGGTTAGAATTCGCGACATCGATGAATCGCTCGACTTTTATGTGAACAAGTTTGGCCTTGAAGAAATTCGCCGCACCGAGAACGAAAAAGGCCGCTTCACCCTGATTTTCCTTGCCGCTCCATCGGATAAGGACAAGGCCAAGGCAGAACGCGCCCCTGAACTCGAACTGACCTATAACTGGGACCCAGAAACCTATAGCGGAGGTCGCAATTTCGGCCATCTCGCTTATGCGGTCGACGATATCTATGAGACTTGCCAGAGACTGAAGGATGCAGGCGTCACCATCAACCGCCCGCCGCGTGACGGTCATATGGCTTTCATCAAGTCTCCTGATGGTATTTCCATCGAGCTGATCCAAAAGGGTGAGCGCCTTGCACCACAGGAGCCATGGGCTTCAGCCGAGAATATTGGCAGCTGGTAATTACGAAAAAGGCCCGGTCTTTCGACCGGGCCTTTTCATTACAATAAGTCAGTTTATTCCGTTCCCTGAATGGCTGCCAGCTGCCATTCTCCGCCGTCCTTGCGGGTAAAGGTCCAGACTTCGACGCTTTCAACCGGCTCATCCGGATTACCTTCAACGACTGCACCTGTGTTACGGTCCAACATGATGTCGATGGCCGAATAGCGGATGGCAACCGTCGCATAATCGACATCGCCTTCACGCCAGGCTTCAGAAACGTCACCCTGGAGCAGCTTTACGTCCTTCACTTCATTGCGCATGCCGCTGGAAGCAATTTCACCAAGCTCTTCAGCGAGGTAAGACATGGCTTCCGGCGTTGCAAGCTTGCGAAGAGTGGCATAATCCTCGCGGCCATAAGCCGTCTGAATTTCCGAAAGCATCTGCTCAAAACGGTCGAGTTCTTCCTGACCGACATCCATCGGCTCTTCTTCAACAACGGGCGCTGCCGGTGTCTCAGCCTGTTTGGCTTCAAATGGATTGACCGAAGGCGTACGGCTACCAAAGCCTGCCTGTGGTGTTGCAGTCTTAGCGGCGCCAAAAGGCTGCGCACCGCTAAAAGGCTGCGCACCAGCATTGCCTGCACCTGCTGCAGCCGTCTGACGACGATTAGCAAACATGCGCATGACAAACATCGCGATCAACGCAATGACACCAACCTGCAGAAGAAGACCAAACATCCCGGCAAGGCCGCCAAGGCCGTTACCAAGCATCATTCCGATCAGACCACCCACAAGCAGACCACCAAGCATGGAACGACCAAAATTGCCGAACATGCCACCTGAACGTGGCGCCGCCGCTGCATTCTGAGCGCCAGCAGCAGGACGATTAGCCTGCGTGTTGGTGCCTGTGTTCGGCGTCATTGAACGTTCCATTGGAGCGGCATTGTTTGGCGCTGTGCGTGTCGGCGCTGGCGCCTGATAAGTACGTGCACCACGGCTACCAAAACCGCCGCCGCCTGCACGGCGAGCCTCGGCGAAATCAACAGCGGCAAAAGAGGCTATAAGGCCAAGGACCATTGCAGCGGTCAGTTTGGTCAGGCGGTTTCCGGAACCCGGCATCTGTATCTCCCAATAGAGTCATCACTGAATGTTTTAGTCCGACATCATATGGGAATTCACCCCTGCCGTTCACAAGGGTGTGAAGTAAAAAAATCAAGAAATTTCAAATAGGCACGGCAGCATCCAGAATCTGAATCTGAGGTGTGACCGAACCATTCCAATGGTTGAGCGACAGATTGCCAACCACATGCACACTCTGACCAATATTACTGAACAAAAAGCGCCCGAGATCGCCCTCCGCAGCCCTGAAAGCAATCGCATTAACCCGTTTTCCATCTGCACCGCGCAGCGCGACCCGAACATGATCGCGCCCCACGCCGCGCACATCCGCCAGCACATGATGCGGCAATGCAAGCACCGGCTGCGGATGCCCCGATCCAAATGGCCCCGCTTTCTGCAACGATTCATGAAGCGAAACCGTAGCACCAGAAGCAGCAACCGCACCATCGACTGAAAGACTCTGGTTTTGGCGGAGCCGCGCAACGCTATCTGCAGATTCCTCTTCAAGAAACGCACGAAACGCCCCAAGTTTGCCGCGCTCAATGGTTATGCCTGCCGCCATGGCATGGCCGCCGCCCTTGATCAGCAATCCTTTGTCGACAGCATTGCGAACAAGCCTTCCGAGATCGAACCCTGTTATTGAGCGCCCAGAGCCAGAGCCGGTTCCATTGGCATTAAAGGCAATGGCGAAAGCCGGGCGACGTGCCTTTTCCTTAAGACGCGACGCGAGAAGACCAACAATGCCAGGGTGCCAGTGATCGTTCGCGGTCACGATCACAGAAGCGCCCGCCCCGCCGGAAATCTCCAGCGACGCTTCCGCTTCTGCCTCCATCAGCATTTCGGCTTCCATTGCCTGCCGTTCCTGATTGAGCCGATCAAGCTCTGCCGCAATCGGGTCGGCAGCAGTTGAATCGTCAAGCGTCAACAGGCGTGCGCCAAGCCCGGCATCGCCAATACGACCACCCGCATTGATACGCGGCCCGATGAGATAACCAAGATGGAAAACATTCAGCGGCTCGCCAATACGCGAAACACGGCCAAGCGCTGCCAATCCGGCATTGCTTTGGCTACGCGCGACCAACAGTCCTTTGACAACAAAGGCACGGTTGACCCCTTTGAGTGGCACAACATCACAAACCGTTGCGAGTGCAACCAGATCAAGCATACCAAGCAAATCCGGCCCTGCACCTTTTCCGCGTTCGCGCAAAACTTTGGTCACCTGGACAAGCGTCAGGAAAACAACGCCTGCCGCGCAAAGATGCTCCTGCTGCGAAATGTCATCCTCACGATTGGGATTGACGATTGCAACCGCATCCTCAGGCAGGTCGCCTCCAACCTGGTGGTGGTCGAGAACCACAACATCAGCCCCCACCTCTCGCGCAGCAGTGATGGATGGCGCGCTGTTGGTGCCGCAATCAACTGTCACAATGAGCGACGCACCCTTCGCAACCAGTTCACGCATGGCATCCGGGTTGGGGCCATAGCCTTCAAAGATGCGATCCGGGATATAGATCGAATGTGTGATGCCGTAATGCTTGAGAAAACGTGCCATTAACGCAGATGAACACGCACCATCGACGTCATAATCGCCAAAAATGGCGACAGTCTCGCGACGCATGATGGCGTCGGCAATCCGGTTCGCCGCCTTGTCCATATCCGTCAACATCGCCGGATCGGGCATCAGATTGCGCAAGCTTGGGTCAATGAATTCAGGCGCACCTTCAACCGTCACACCACGTCCGGCAAGGACGCGCGATACCAGATCAGAAATACCGTGATGCTGGGCTATTGCCAGCGCTGTATTGGCTTCACGGGGTCCAAGCCGGTCGATCCATTTCTGGCCAGTTACAGAATTCCGGATACCGAGAAAAAAGCGTTCTGTTGTCATGGTTTCTTAAAGACACAAAAGGCGGCATTTTTGCAATGCCGCCTTTGTTGATTACAGTTTGAGTAATTTTAAAACTTCGACAGATCCTGATGTCTTGCCTTGATTTCGCGAACCGTCTGCGAACTTGAACGCATGACGATCGTGTGCGTCTGGATATAGTCGCGGGCAAATTTAACGCCTGAAAGCATATTACCGTCGGTTACGCCTGTGGCAGCAAACAGCACGTCACCCTTGGCCATTTCTTCCATCGTATAAATCTTTTTAGGGTTCGAAATGCCCATCTTGGCTGCGCGAGCGATCTTCTCATCGGAATTGAGCTGGAGGCGGCCCTGCATCTGGCCACCCATGCAACGCAATGCGGCAGCAGCCAACACGCCCTCTGGTGCGCCGCCAATACCGATATAAATATCGATGCCCGTTTCATCCGGGTTGGTCGTGTGCATCACACCGGCAACATCACCATCGCCGATCAGACGAATAGAGGCGCCAGTTGCCCGCACTTCCTCAATCAGCCGCGCATGGCGTGGACGATCCATGATGCAGGCGGTAATTTCGTGCGGCTTCACGCCTTTGGCTTTAGCTATCGACATGATGTTATCAGTCGGCGTCGCGTCAAGATCGACGACACCCTTTGAATAGCCGGGCCCCACAGCAATCTTTTCCATGTAGACGTCTGGCGCGTAGAGCAGATTGCCCTTCTCCGCGATAGCGATAACCGCGAGCGAATTTGGCAGGTTCTTGGCACAGATCGTTGTGCCTTCAAGCGGATCAAGCGCTATATCGACATCCGGTCCCTGCTTGGTGCCGACTTCTTCGCCAATATAAAGCATCGGCGCTTCATCGCGTTCGCCTTCCCCGATCACGACCGTACCAGCAATCGGCAGGCGGTTCAGTTCCTGACGCATGGCATCAACAGCTGCCTGATCCGCAGCCATTTCATCGCCGCGTCCACGAAGGCGCGCTGCAGCAACCGCTGCACGTTCAGCGACGCGAACCAGCTCAAGCGTCAGAATACGATCAAGTCCATGGGCCAATCCATGAGGTTGTTGTTCTGCAGTCTTAGCCATGTGAACAAAGTCCCGAATTCGAATTGCGTTGATGCGTTCGTATAACGCCAGTGTCGCTACTTATAGCGACATTATGCAAATCTTTTGTCAAAGTCTCCCGCGCCCTGCAAGAGAAAGAACGGTAAAAATATTTTGCACTCAAGCTCTTAATCGATTTAGCGACACACGCTTGATTTCATGTCATGGTCGGACGTGAACGAACACATCCGACCATCAATATCAGAAAACCGAAAGCAACCGGAAGAAGTTCTGATTGATCAACCTCTGGCTGCTTTGAAGAAAACCTCCGGGCTATCCACTTCGATCAGCTTTTTTCTGTCGATCATCCAGAAACGATTTCCCACATTGCGAACAAAACTGCGATCATGCGAGACAATCAGGCTGGCTGTCTCATCGCTCAGCAATTCGGCTTCCAGCGCTTCCTGGCCATCGATATCCAGATGATTGGTTGGTTCGTCCAGAATATAGAAATTCGGTTTGCTCAGTCGCAGAACCAGCATGGCAAGGCGCGCCTTCTGCCCACCAGAAAGCCGGGACAATGGTTTTACCTGCATTTCCAGCGTCATACCTGCACCGGCCAACAAAGATCGAGCGCGCTGATCCCCAACATCGAAACGCCTCATGATTGTTTCAAACGGTGTCCAGTCGGCTTTCAACTCGGAAAGTGCCTGATCGCTATAACCCAGCACAAGCGATGGCGTAGCCTTGATGCCGAAAAGTGAATTTTCCGGATGAAGAACGGCTTCGCGTACCAAAGTGAGTAGCCGCGTCTTCCCCGTTCCGTTGGCACCGAGCAAAACGATCCTGTCGCCAGGATTGATCCACAACTGACCAGTTTTATAAAGCGACCGGCCATCAGGCGTCGCAATCTCCGCCTGATCCAGCACGATCAACGCCTTGGCATGGCTACCACGTCCATCAAGCTTGATCTTACCGGCAGAGCGATCGATATGAGCCGCCTTGGCAGTCTCTTCAATTTTTTCAGCACGCGCGCGCAGCTGCTTGGTTTTCACCACCAGCAAATCACTACCCGAATTGATGCCTATATTGTTGAGCTTCGCCGCCTGTTTGCGCAGCTGCTGGACCGTTTTCATGTCTTTTTCAAACTGGCGCGCATCCGCAGCATCAATCTCGTCAAGCGCAACACGAGCCTGACTATAGGGCAACGCAAAGACAAACGACTTCTCTGCACGCAGGAAAAGCGTTCGTTTCGTTACGGCATCGAGGAAAGCCCGGTCGTGACTACAGACGATCACTGCTACTGAACGAGGAAGCGCATCAAGCCAGTTTTCCAGCAAGTTCACTTTCTCCAGATCAAGATGATTTGTAGGTTCATCCAGCAAGAGTATGTCGGGTTCAGAAACCCAGGTCCGCGCCAGAAGTGCCAACCGTTGCCAGCCTCCGCTCAACTGGCGAATAGTGAGTTCACGCAGCGCCACCGGCACATTCAGATCATCCAGCACGATATCGGCACGCCAGCTTTCATAATCACGGGCGTCTTCATCCAATCCGGCAAGCACAACATCGTAAAACGACATTTCCATGAGATCATCGGAGACATATTGGCTGACATAGCCGATTTTCAATCCGCGCGAACGCGTAATGACACCACTTGTCGGCTCGCCCTCTCCCACGATAAGGCGCAAAAGACTGGTCTTCCCACGTCCATTGGCTGCGACAATTCCAAGTCGCTCTCCCTCGCCCACAACAAAATCGAGGTTTGCGAATAAGGTCTGATGAAGGGTAAGCGAAAGATTTTGAATAGAAATAAGAGACATGGCAATAAGCCCAATTCTGCCAAGCACCGATGAGCAGCTTCCAAAAAGCTTCGATCACTATGCTTGCAAATTTTTGGCTACAGCAATTCAAGCTGAGCCTTCAGAAAAAGGCAGAAAAAGACCCTTGTTTAAGTCTTAATCGGCCCTGCACAGTTTACTGTTGCAGGGCAAAATCAGGGCCGTACTGACGATGACAATCGTGACGCGTCACATCCATCATACAGCCCTCCTTTTCCATGTTTGTCTCTCAATCGGACTATTCCGATTGGCACTTATTAGCAAAGTCATTGCCGCCCTTCAAGAGCGGCAACCTTGTTGGAAATGTCAGCCTGCGCGTTCGATACGGATCATCTGGGGCTTACTGACCAGGTGATCATCCTTGAGGATCGCCTCAAGAGCTTTCTTCACCGCAGATTCGGTCGTCTCATGCGTAACAAGGATAACCGTCTTGATGCCGTCACTCACGTCACTGTCCATCAGAGGACGCTGAACGATTGATTCGAGTGAAATGTCATTTTCGGCCATACGCTTGGCGATCGCAGCAAACGCACCGATGCGATCATAGACTGTCAGGCGAATGAAATAGCCACCGGCATGCTTGCGCATTTTGGCGCGCTTGTAAGGCTGCAACGCCTTCGCAGGCGTGCCGAAAACCGGACCATGCTGGAAACCGGGACGGCTCTTGGCAATATCTGCCAGATCGCCAATCACAGCCGATGCAGTCGCATTGCCACCGGCACCCGGACCGGAAAGCAGTAGTTCCCCGAGAAGATCAGTCTCAATAGCAACCGCATTGGTCACACCATGCACCTGCGCAATGACCGACGAGGTTGGCACCATGGTTGGGTGCACGCGCTGTTCGATACCGGTATCTGTCTTCTGCGCAACGCCAAGCAGCTTGATGCGGTAACCAAGCTCATCAGCGGCGCGGATATCGGCCAGCGAAATATTGCTGATGCCTTCAAGGTAAATGTCGTCGGCAGCAATCTGCGTTCCAAATGCAAGGCTCGTCAGCAGCGCAAGCTTATGTGCCGTATCATTGCCTTCGATGTCGAAAGTCGGATCAGCTTCGGCATAGCCGAGACGCTGTGCATCAGCCAGACAATCTTCAAACGAAATCCCCTCTTCCCACATACGGGTGAGGATGTAATTACAGGTGCCGTTCATGATGCCGTAAACGCGCGAAACCGTATTGCCGGTCAGCGATTCACGCATAGCCTTGATAACCGGAATACCGCCTGCAACGGCTGCTTCAAAGTTGAGAAGCACACCTTTTTCTTCGGCGATCTTGGCGAGCGCCACGCCATGCTTTGCAAGAAGCGCCTTATTTGCCGTCACCACATGGCGACTTGCGCGCAATGCAGCTTCTACCGATGCTTTTGCCGGACCTTCGTCGCCGCCGATCAGCTCAACAAACACATCGATATTAGCGCTCTTCGCCAATTCAATCGGATCGTCAAACCACTCAATTCCATTGAGATCGATCCCACGATCCCGAGTTCGGTCGCGAGCACTGACAGCAGTAACCGTTACTTGCTTGCCGCACTGACGAGTGAGCATTTCGGCCTTGTCACGTAGAATACGCAACACCGAAGCACCAACGGTGCCCAGTCCGGCAACGCCGATCCGCAATGCATCACTCATTATCTCGACCTTTTGAATTGTTGGATTTCGATATGGGGAAACAAGGGCCGACAGACGCGGCCCCTGATTTACTCGGTTAAAACCTCTTAACGGCGACCTTCGAGCGGAATGACGTTATGCAGGTTCTCGTCCTTGGTAGACAGGAAACGCTTGATGTTGCGTGCAGCCTGACGAATGCGATGCTCGTTCTCGACAAGCGCGATACGAACATATTCATCACCATGCTCGCCGAAGCCCACGCCCGGAGCAACAGCCACATCGGCCATTTCTACCAGCAGCTTCGAGAATTCCAATGAACCCAGCGCGCGGAAACGCTCTGGAATCGGAACCCAGGCAAACATGGTTGCCGCTGGTGGCGGCACATCCCAGCCTGCACGGCCAAAGCTGTCAACCAGCACATCACGGCGCTGCTTATAGACATTACGCACATAAGCGATATCAGAACCGTCGCCGTTGAGTGCGGCGGTCGCAGCAACCTGAATAGGCGTAAACGCGCCGTAATCGAGATAAGACTTCACACGCGTAAGTGCCGCAATCAGACGTTCATTGCCAACCGCGAAGCCAATGCGCCAGCCCGGCATGGAGAATGTCTTAGACATCGAGGTAAACTCGACTGCCACATCCATAGCGCCAGGAACTTCCAGCACCGATGGCGGCGGATTATTGTCGTCGAAGTAGATTTCCGAATAAGCCAGATCGGAGAGAATGATCAGATCATTCTTGCGTGCGAAATCAACTACATCCTTATAGAAATCAAGGGTCGCCGTATAAGCGGTTGGGTTCGACGGGAAGTTGAGGATCAGCGCCAGCGGTTTTGGAATGGAGTGCTTGACGGCACGATCCAGCGCTCGGATAAATTCTTCATCCGGCTTTGCGGGGATCGAACGGATCACGCCGCCCGACATGATAAAGCCGAACGAGTGAATCGGATAAGTCGGATCAGGACAAAGCACGACATCGCCCGGAGCCGTAATGGCCTGCGCCATATTGGCGAAACCTTCCTTGGAACCGAGAGTCGCGACAACCTGTGTATCCGGATTGAGTTTCACTCCGAAACGGCGCGCATAATACTGCGCCTGAGCGCGGCGAAGGCCGGGAATGCCCTTCGACGATGAATAGCGGTGCGCACGTGGGTCCTGAACAGCTTCGCAAAGCTTATCGACGATGTTCTTTGGCGTCGGCAGATCAGGGTTACCCATTCCGAGATCTATGATGTCGGCTCCGGCCGCTCGCGCCGATGCCTTCAGGCGGTTAACCTGTTCAAAGACATAAGGTGGCAAACGACGGACTTTATGAAATTCTTCCGACATGATCCTGTTCCAGAAGGGGGTTGATTGAAACGGCGCGTATGCGCCGGGTTAGGAGCTATACACCTGTTATCGAATCGGGTCGAGACTTGTTACAGTCCTGAAATGAAGCTTTTTTCTTTCGAAAAAGCCTACTCTGCTCCGGCTTCGATCTGCTTGAGGGTGGCATCTGTTTCTTCCTGCGCCTGTTTGCGCATGGCAGCAGCCTGAGCAGGTGTCAGTGCTGTATTGGAAGAGCGCGTGGCCGCAAGACGGGTGCGATCAGAATCAAGCCCAGAAGTAAGCTGTGCTTTTTCTTCCGGGGTAATCTGTGTAGTCGCAGCCTTAGGCATACGGCCAAAGGTTGGATAGGTATCCGAACGTTTGGCACCTTCCTGCGGCGTACCCTGAAATTCAGGACCACTGGCACAGCCCGCGAGAAACGCCACGGCCGTTGCTGCCAGCATAAGATTGGCAATCTGCCGCGTGCTCTTGGTCATGTTTCCGGTCCCGATCCTGATGTTCTGCATGATGTTCTAAATGCGCTAAATGCGAAACCTAGCCCAACACAGATAATATAATGTGAAATGGATAGCACCAACTCGATGCGTCATGTCAACAAGCGAGTTGTGATTGGGGATATTCCACACCGCGAGAAATGGCCATCAGCCACAAGTATAACCAAAAATTACAGATAGTAATATTGCGTTATATTGCTGTAATGCGCGTGTAATTTATGCCACCATAAAACACATAGTGCTTTCAATAGTTGCGTTTGGCAGTTAAAAACCCTAAAAATTGGTTACAAATGTCCATTCGGTGATTTGTACCTTCACGCTTCAATGCGATTACAGATGTGATGTATTCGTTATAAAGCGCTGAAACTCTTGGTTTATCTACCCCGGTCCAGATGACCGGTTTCTGTGAGTAAATTCGCCATCGAATGATTGAGCGAGACTCACACGGGAGAGCCAATCTCCCGAAATCAGGCGGGCACGGATTTTTTTCCGCTCGTCAGACTTGAAGGCCACAAAGCTAAGACGTCGATCTGGAGCAGACATTGAAATTCGCAGAACCATCGCATCGGACAGCCAGAAGACTACTTTCAGGTAGCGTAGCCCTCCTTGCGCTCGTTTTGTCGTCTTGTACATCTACCGGCAACGGCACGTCGCCTTTACAAATGACGAACAGCGCCGATGGGTCCATGATTGCCGACACGCTGCAAAGCGCGGCCGATCAAACCATTGCTGCCGAAGCAGCTGCGGAATCAGGAAAAACTGAGGCAGCAAAGCCAGCCGCCGTTGCAGAAACGAAGTCTGCCGACAAAGATCAGAAGCCAGCAACGGTCACTGCGGCAGCAACTGAAGCCGCACCGGCACAGGATGGCTCCATTCAGGTAGCAGCCCTCGCCCCGCAGACGAAGTCTACGTCTCTGTTTGGTATGTTTGGCAAAAAGCCGGGCGAATCTCCTGCGGCTTTAGCGCCTGCATCTGAACAAACAGAAGCCGCGAAGACCGAACAACCCAAAGAAGAAGCGACAGCAGCGGCTGAAGCAAAGCCTGAAACACCCGAAGCCAAACAGGCCGAAGCGCCAAAACCTGCAGAACCAGAAAAACCTGTTCAGGTCACATCTCTTTTCGGCTCTACCAAAAATGCCAACGCATATGCCTCGCCGCAGCGCCCCACAACCGCCGGTCAGGGCAGCATCGCACGCCTCTTCAACGATGAAGCTGCAAGCGGTTCGGGCACCTCACAGAATAAGAAGCTAGCTGTTGTGCGGCCCGGCGCGAAATCGAAGCAAGAATATAATTATTCGTTGCCTGGCGTACGCCCCAATGGTGGTTTCGAAATCAAGCATCGCAAAAGCATCTATGATGACAGCGATATTGATGCCAACGAATATGATGATTACGCTGGCGTCCAGCTGGCATCGGCCCCCGGCCTCGCGCGTCTTGCGCCTAACGGCCTGAAGGTTCAGCGCGAGACTGTAGATGTTGCCTGCCTCAAGCCGCAGCTTGTCAGCATGTTGAAAACCATGGAACGCCACTTCCGCAAGCCGGTCATGGTGACATCGGGCTACCGCAGTCCATCCTATAACCGCAAGGTCAACGGTGCCCGCAAATCACTTCATATGATTTGTGCCGCAGCAGACATTCAGATCGATGGCGTTTCAAAGCATGAAATCGCCCGCTTCGCCAGAAGCATGCAAAGCCGTGGCGGCGTAGGCACCTATTGCCATACCACATCAGTTCATGTGGACGTGGGCCCGGAACGCGACTGGAATTGGAGTTGCCGGAAATAATCTGCATCATTAAGCCGGGCATAGGAGCGCGGATTTTTGTTATTTTTCAAAGAGATAACGGCTTTATTCACAGCGCGGATATGCGCAAAAACAGCCTTAACCGAGTTTTTTTTAGAAAAGTTATATTAAAGGCTTGCGAGTCAGGTTCTTCCTGAATATAAGCCCACTCACACCAGCAACAGGCGCCCATCGTCTAGCGGTTAGGACAGCGCCCTTTCACGGCGCAGACAGGGGTTCGATTCCCCTTGGGCGTACCATTTGCTGGTATTTATTTTCCAAAGACACTATCGATAACATGTAATAGCGAGATCACCTGCTGTGAGGCTTCACGCGTGAACTTTGGAATGACCGCCTTTGACCGGCTCACCTATCCCTTTGTTTTCACAGGAAACCTCGCCTGAACCGCAGAGGCAAAATTTTCTTGGATTTTTCTAAAAAAGGGCTTGCGCGTCAGAATTTTCCTGCCTATAAGCCGACCCACACCAGCAACAGGCGCCCATCGTCTAGCGGTTAGGACAGCGCCCTTTCACGGCGCAGACAGGGGTTCGATTCCCCTTGGGCGTACCATTTGCTGGTTTTTGTTTTTCTCCCGAAGAATTGATATTTTGTTCCGTGACATCGCTTTCGAAGCAATGTTACGCACTGTCCGTAAAACTTGAAATTGGACAGCAAGATTATGGCAAAAACCACCGCAATCGTACCAACCACACACGCCAGCCGCTATTTGCAACAGCTTTGCAAACATTGGGCGCACAAGTTCACCGTCGAGTTCACGCCGGAGCATGGTCGAATCGATCTTGGCGAGAATCGCGTTGTGTTGATGGATGCAAATCCAGAAAACCTGGTAACGACAGTTGAAGCACCTGCAGAAAACCTCGCACAGATGGAAGATGTTGTTGCAAGCCACATCGTGCGCTTTGCATTCCGCGAAGAGCTGGTTTTCAATTGGGTGAAGCAATAGGCGCTAAAGCGCTTTTCGATCTGATTTAATCAGATCGGCGCTCCAATTGTTTGTTTTTACGCGCATCGTTTCCGAAAACCACTTCACACTTTTCGGGATGCGCTCCAGTTGCACGTATCTGTTCCTCTGAAAAATTGCCCGCGAAATGCCTCGAATAACCTTCTTCGCATCACATTGCGGGCTAAATCTCACGCGAAATTCTCCACCACTCACAAATGATTTGGTGGCGATGACGATGACCAGTGAAACGAGAACGACGCTTACTTTGCTCAGTGCTGGTCTTATTGCGGCAATGCTCGTCCTTGGTGCAGATATGAGCTGGGTGGACGTGGCAAAGATTCTGTTCTGATCCATCTGCTCAACATACTTGCAACGGCGCATTCATGAGCCTACATCGGCTCATGCTTTTCCCAACTCCCCTTGTCACCGGTCGCCTGGAGCGGCGCTATAAAAGGTTTCTCGCCGACATTACGCTCGACGATGGAGGCTTTATTACCGCCTCCGTTCCCAATACCGGCTCCATGATGGGCCTGACTGCTCCCGGCTCCCGTGTGTGGTTGAGCATCTCTGACGCCCCTCACCGCAAATATCCACATACGCTCCAGATCGTTGAAGCTGACAACACACTCGTTGGAGTCAATACGGGCCTGCCCAACAAGATTGCAGAAGAAGCCATTCTGGCCGGCATGATTCCCGACTTGAAAAATTACGGGCTTCTCAAGCGCGAACAGAAGTACGGTCGCAACTCGCGTATTGATATTCTGCTGGATGATGGAGATCGGCCCCGTGCTTACGTGGAAGTGAAGAATGTTCACTTCATTCGCACGCCGACCCTTGCTGAATTTCCCGATACCGTTACTGCGCGCGGCGCGAAACATCTCGACGAACTGGTCGATGTGGTATCCGCTGGCCATCGGGGCGTGATGGTGTTTATTATCCAGCGAAACGATTGCAACCGATTCAGCATCTCGGGCGATCTCGATCCGACTTATGCACGCGCATTTGATCGCGCACGAGCCGCCGGGGTTGAGGCTTGGGCCATTCGATGCCAAATAACAGCAAATGGCATCGACGCTGAAACTCTGGTGCCAATAGAATATTAGAGCGCGGCCCGAAAAGTGTGAAACGATTTTCAGGATAAGAAGCGCGTTAAATTAAACGATAGAGTGCGGATTGGATCTGGATTGATCGAAATGCGCTCTGGAAAGACGGATCGAGATGGTGACTTATATCGAAGCAACAAGCGCCCCGATGAAATATACGGGCCAGATCAGGCTTTACGGCCCTGATGCATTTGAAGGCATGCGCAAGGTTTGCAATCTTACGGCCCGTTGTCTCGACGCACTCAATGACATTGTCAAACCCGGTGTTACGACCAACGAAATTGACCGCTTCGTGTTTGAATTCGGTATGGATCACGGCGCATTTCCAGCAACGCTGAACTATCGCGGCTATACCAAATCAACCTGCACATCGATCAATCATGTGGTCTGCCACGGCATCCCGGATGACAAGCCGCTTCGCGAAGGCGACATCGTCAATATCGACGTCACCTATCTGCTGGATGGCTGGCATGGCGACTCAAGCCGTATGTATTCAGTAGGCGAAATCAAACGTGCCGCTGAACGTCTGCTCGAAGTAACCTATGAAAGCCTTCTGCGCGGTATTGCTGCGGTTAAACCTGGTGCCAAAACCGGCGCGATTGGCGCTGCAATCCAGACCTATGCAGAAGGCGAACGCTGTTCAGTTGTCCGCGACTTCTGCGGCCATGGTGTGGGCCAACTTTTCCACGATGCGCCGAATATCCTGCATTACGGCACAGTCAGTGAAGGCGTTGAGATCAAGGAAGGCATGATCTTTACGATCGAGCCAATGATCAATCTCGGTAAGCCAGGTGTAAAGGTTCTGGCCGATGGCTGGACCGCAGTTACACGCGACCGATCGCTCACCGCTCAATATGAGCATACTGTCGGCGTAACCAAAGATGGCTGTGAAATCTTCACACTGTCACCAAATAATGTTTTCGGCCCGCCATCCATGCGGTAAAAGCGGGCATATTTTGTCTGTCTGTTTCTACGGGGGGTCAAACAGAATGGCACCAAAAGATAAAAAACCGGGAAGTTTTGATCTTCCCGGCTTTAATGAAGGTATTCATTTAGCGGCTCAACTTGAGAAGCCCCACCATATGGGGCATCGCGAACGGCTGCGCCAACGCTTTAAAGCCGCGCCCGATGCGCTTGCTGATTATGAACTGCTCGAACTCTTGCTTTTCCGGGTCATCCCGCGAGCAGATACAAAACCGCTCGCAAAATCTCTGCTCACACGCTTCGGTTCTCTTGCAGAGGTTCTGGGCGCCCCTGAAAAGCTGCTCGCCGAAACACCCGGAATAGGCCCCTCCATAGCGCTTGAAATCAAAATCGTTGAAGCTATGGCAAAACGCTCCGCCCGCAGCACGGTGATGGAGCGTGAAGTGCTTGGCTCTTGGAGCCAGGTTGTACAATACTGCACAACCGCAATGGCTTATGAGACACGCGAGCAATTCCGCGTGCTGTTTCTTGATAAGAAAAACCGCCTCATCGCGGATGAAGTTCAGCAACAAGGTACGGTCGATCACACACCGGTTTATCCGCGTGAAGTCGTGCGCCGAGCGCTGGAGCTTTCTGCCACCGCTATCATTGTCGTGCACAACCACCCGTCAGGTGACCCCACGCCATCCAGAGCCGATATCGACATGACCAAACTTCTGATCGATGCTGCCAAAGCGCTAAGCATTGCTGTGCACGATCACATCATTGTCGGTAAACACGGCCATATCAGTATGCGCGGGCTGAAACTGATTTAGAGCGCATCCCGAAAAGTGTGAAAATAAATAATCAGAGCGCATTTCGCTCTGAATTCTGACCTATCGATCGTTACCTTTTATTAAGCATATGAACGAAAACGCAGGTTTATCCCTACGAATTAGCTCGAATTTTCTTAAATTTAGACACAATCACAAGCGACGAAGCAAACAGCTTGAGGGCTAGCCAAGTCGCCCCCTCAAATAAGAATTCAAGCATATTTCCTGCCAGCGTATTTGACAGGAAAACTGGAGTAAAAATGTTGAAGCGTTCATACATCGCCGCGGCGTTCGGTGCCGCAATTGTCGCCTTTGCTGGTCCTTCCTTTGCGGCCGACATGATGGGCGGATCCGACTACACCTATAACGAACCCGTTGCATCAGGCCCACACGACTGGTCTGGCAATTATATCGGTGCTCAGATCGGCGCTTCTTCGTCCAGAGTTCCTGGTCCATTCACCAACCGCACCGGCTTCCTCGGCGGCGCGGTCGTGGGTAAGAACATGCAGAGCGGCAATGTTGTTTTCGGTGGTGAGCTGGAAGGCAACTTCGCAGAGGCCGAACACCGTATCGGTAACGGTGGCAGCCTTCAGCAGTCGTGGAACGGCAATGCAAAAGGCAAGGTCGGCTATGCTTTTGACAAGACCCTTGTTTATGGTACCGCGGGTTATGGCGTAACCAAATTCAAGGCCAAGGATGCAACCACTTCCGCTCCCGGCTGGGAAGGTGGCGCACTGATTGGCGCAGGTGTAGAGCAGGCAATTTCCGGCCCGATCTCAGTCAAGGCCGAATATGATTTCCAACGCTTCAGCGATGTTAAATCCAAAGTAAACGGCGTTACGCAGTACAATAACCTGAAGAATCATTCGATCAAGGCAGGCGTTAACTACCGCTTCTGATCTATTCCGGGCGCAGTTCATTCCAATTGCGCATTGGTACATGCAATTTTTGCATAAAAGGCTGCACTCAATGTGCAGCCTTTTGTTTTTGCACCGTTTCCAAATTGAGAAACATCAGCTTCGACAGCAGAGAGCTTGACTCCATTAGCGGGCAACATCTTATATATCACGAGTTCGAGTGGGGCGCTCAACATCCGCAATTCTGAATTGAGTTTCGTTTGCGTTGACACCCTATTGCGAACGGGCTTTCAATTGGGCGTCAAGGCATAGCCAGCCGTTCAGCTAGGAATGTATAATGCAGCGCGTTTTCGACGGACACAACGATGTCCTACTGCGTCTTTGGGAAAACCAACGCAATGGCGGCGACCCGATAAAAGAATTCATCGGCGGTACGAAAATAGGTCACATCGATCTGCCCCGGTCACTAAAGGGCGGGCTGGCAGGCGGTATTTGCGCAATTTACATTCCAGCAGGCCATCATATCGAACTCGGCAAGGCCAATGAAAATGGCCATTACGAAACGCCGCTTTCGCAGCCGCTGGAGCGCGCACCGTCGCTCGACATCGCACTGGAATTCGCCTCCCTGGCATTGCGCCTTGAAGAAGCTGGTGGTTGGAAGCTTTGCAGAAACGGCAAAGACCTCGATGAAGCGCTGAACAGCGACACATTTGCAGCCGTTCTTCATATGGAAGGCTGTGAAGCTATCGATGCTGATCTCGCAGCGCTGGACGTGTTCTACGCTGCCGGTCTGCGTTCGCTGGGCCCTGTCTGGAGCCGGAACAACATTTTTGCCCATGGTGTGCCATTTGCATATCCAATGAGCCCTGATACCGGCCCAGGCCTTACAGAAGCTGGCAAACGGCTCGTCAAGGCATGCAATCGCAAAGGCATTCTGATCGATCTTGCACATATTACGGAAAAAGGTTTCTGGGACGTTGCGGAACTGAGCGATCAGCCATTGATCGCCAGCCATTCAAACGCTCATGCACTCACCCCCGTCGCGCGCAATCTGACAGACCGTCAGCTTGATGCAATCAGCGAGCGCAAAGGCCTTGCTGGCCTCAATTATGCAACCACCATGCTGCGCAGCGATGGCAAAGAAAACGCCAACACACCGCTCTCCGATATGGTTCGCCATGTTGACTATATGGTCGAGCGCATGGGTATCGACTGCGTAGCGCTTGGCTCCGACTACGACGGCGCGACCATTCCGAATGAAATCGGTGATGCAGCTGGCACACAGAATCTCGTCACCGCTCTACGGAACGCAGGTTATAGTGAGGAAGAACTTGCGAAACTTTGCCGTGAAAACTGGATACGGGTCCTGAAGCAGGCTTGGCACGAAGCCGCCTGACAGGCCGTACAAACTCCCAATAATAAAATCACTGAAAGGGAACTAAAATGATGCATTTCGGACGTTTTCGTATTCTTGCAGCCGGTGCAGCTCTTGCTGCCGTTATGGCCGCAAATCCAGCATTGTCGGCAACACCTGCCGACACGCTGGTCGAAGCATGGGCCATCGACGACATTATCACGCTTGATCCGGCAGAATCCTTTGAAATCAGCCCTGCTGAAGTTCTCGGCAATGCGTATGACCGTCTCATTCAGCTGGACATCAGCGATACATCGAAGGTCATTCCCGCCGCCGCAGAAAGCTGGACTGTTTCAGATGATGGTCTGACTTACACATTCAAGCTGCGCAAGGATGCCAAATTCGCGTCCGGCAATCCGCTTACCGCAGCTGATGTCGCCTATACGTTTGAACGCGGTGTTCGTCTCGACAAGGCGCCTGCTTTCATCCTCACCCAGTTTGGCCTCACGGGCGAAAACGTTACGGAAAAGGCCAAGGCCGTTGATGAAACGACCTTTGTTCTCACTGTCGACAAGCCTTATGCGCCAAGCTTCGTGCTCAACTGTCTGACCGCCACCGTTGGCTCGATTGTCGACAAGAAGCTGCTCGAAGAACATGCTGCGAAAGTCACGCCATCGGAAGATTACAAATACGACACCGATTATGGCAACGCATGGCTGAAAACCGGCTATGCAGGTTCCGGCCCGTTCAAGATCCGCGACTGGCGCGCCAATGAAGTCGTGGTTCTGGAGCGTAATGACAATTACTATGGCGAAAAGGCCAAGCTCGCGCGCGTATTCTATCGTCACGTCAAGGAAAGCGCGACGCAGCGTCTGATGCTCGAATCGGGTGATGTGGACGTGGCACGTAATCTGGAACCAGGCGATTATGAAGCCGTTCAGAAGAACGACAAGCTGCAGACCGTCAACGCGCCAAAGGGTACGGTCTACTACATCTCGCTTAACCAGAAGAACGCGGAACTAGCCAAGCCAGAAGTTCGCGAAGCATTCAAGTATCTCATTGATTACGACGCGATCGGCGCAACCCTGATCAAGGGTATCGGCGAAGTTCGCCAGACCTATCAGGCGAAGGGCGTACTTGGTTCGCTGGATGCCAATCCATACAAGCTGGATATCGACAAGGCCAAGGAACTGCTGGCGAAGGCTGGTCTCAAGGACGGTCTGTCAATCACCTTCGACGTTCGCAACACACAGCCTGTCACCGGCATTGCCGAATCCTTCCAGCAGTCCGCTGCCAAGGCTGGCATCAACATCAGCATCATTCCAGGTGATGGTAAGCAGACACTTACCAAGTATCGTGCTCGTAACCATGATCTCTATATCGGCCAGTGGGGCATGGATTACTGGGATCCAAACTCGAATGCCGAAGCGTTCACATCCAACCCGGATAACGGCGACGATGCATCCAACAAGACGCTTGCATGGCGTAATGCCTGGGCAATTCCAGAACTTACACAGCAGACGCAAGCTGCTTTGCTGGAACGTGACGGCGACAAGCGTGCAGATGAATACAAGAAGCTGCAGCAGGAAGCGCTCGACCAGAGCCCATTTGTCATGCTGTTCCAGCAGGTCGAAGTGGCAGGCGTCGCGGGTACAGTGAAGGGCTTCAAGCTCGGACCAACCTTCGATTCCAACTATCTTGCACCAGTCAGCAAAGACTGATCTGAAGAACGGTCAAAGCATTGAGTACAACCGGAAATACCATTACCAAGCCGAGGAGCGCCAAAAGGCGCTCCTCAACCCTTATAGCAGCAATCGCCAGCTTTCTGGTGATCGTAGCAACCACTTATCTTGGCCTTCTGGCAGTGACATTCTTCATCGGGCGCGTTGTCCCGATTGATCCTGTTCTGGCAATCGTCGGCGACCGTGCACCTGCGCATGTCGTTGAACGTGTGCGTCAGGAGATGGGCTTCAACCTGCCCTACTACCAGCAGTTTTACCTCTATGTTAAAGGTGTATTACTAGGCGATTTCGGAACATCTGTTCTGACCACAAACCCGGTCATGACCGACATTCGTCGTGTTTTCCCCGCGACCATGGAGCTTGCAACCATTGGCACGATCATCGGCGCGCTTTTCGGCATTCCGCTGGGTGTTCTGGCGGCAGTCAAGCGCGGCAGCATCATCGATCAGGTGGTGCGTATCATCGGTCTCGTCGGCTATTCGGTACCGATTTTCTGGCTCGGCATGCTGGCCTTGCTGATTTTCTATGCCCGTCTGGGCTGGACATCCGGCCCCGGTCGTATCGACATAACCTTTGAATATACGTTCACGCCAATCACCGGATTTTACGTAATCGACGCCATCCTTCAGCGCGACTGGGAAGCCTTGCGCAACATTGTCTCGCACCTTGTTCTGCCTTCGGCACTGCTTGGCTATTTCTCGCTGGCCTATATCAGCCGGATGACGCGCTCTTTCATGCTCAACGAACTGGAGCAGGAATATATCGTTGCAGCCCGTGCCAAGGGCATTTCTGAAACACGTATCATCTGGGGTCACGCCTTGCGCAATGCGGCTGTACCACTGGTGACGGTGATTGTGCTTTCCTATGCAGGCTTGCTTGAAGGTTCGGTTCTGACCGAAACCATCTTTGCATGGCCGGGCCTTGGTCTTTACATCACCAACTCGCTGCAAAATGCCGATATGAATGCCGTTCTGGGTGGTACGATTATCATCGGGTCGGTCTTTATCGCGCTCAACCTTGTGTCCGATCTCCTGTATCGGCTCCTTGATCCGAGGACGCGCGTAAGATGAGTCAAATGACAGACACTTCAAATCTTTCATGGCGCGAATGGCTGCTTTCAGAGCGTCCACAATCCCGCATGCAGGCCCGCATGGGCCGCTCCTACATGATCTGGCGTCGGTTTACCGCGAATAAACTCGCGGTAATCGGCCTGATGATTATCATCGCGCTGGTGCTGGTCGCAGCGTTTGCAAATGTGCTCGCACCGCATTCACCGACACAAGGCGATCTCGCAAATGCGCGCCTTCTGCCGCCCGGCACACCGGGCTATCTGCTGGGTACTGACGATCAGGGACGTGATATTCTCTCACGCCTGATTTTTGGTTCTCGTATCACGCTTTATGTGGTGTTGCTCGTCGCAGTCATTGCAGCGCCTATCGGTCTTTTGGTCGGTACGGTTGCAGGCTATGCAGGCGGATGGGTCGATGCCGTCCTGATGCGCATTACCGATATTTTCCTTGCCTTCCCCAAGCTTATTCTGGCGCTCGCCTTCGTTGCAGCTTTGGGACCGGGCATCGAAAACGCCATCATTGCAATCGCGATCACCTCATGGCCGCCTTATGCGCGTATTGCTCGTGCTGAAACGCTGACCGTGCGGAATTCCGATTATATTTCCGCCGTTCGTCTGATGGGAGCTTCGCCTTTCCGCATCGTTCTTCGTCACATCATGCCGCTCTGCACCTCATCGCTGATCGTTCGTGTAACGCTTGATATGGCAGGCATCATCCTGACTGCGGCAGGCCTCGGCTTTCTTGGGTTGGGCGCCCAGCCGCCATTGCCAGAATGGGGTGCGATGATTGCATCGGGTCGCCGCTTCATCCTCGACCAGTGGTGGGTTGCTGCCATGCCGGGTATAGCGATCCTCATCGTCAGCCTTGGCTTCAACTTCCTCGGTGACGGTCTGCGCGATGCGCTCGATCCGCGGGGTAACAACCAATGAAGCCACTTCTGACAGTTGATGACCTGCGCGTCACCTTCCCCACGCGTACCGGAGCGATTGAAGCCGTACGCGGTGTAAGCTTTACGCTTGGCCGCGAACGTTTGGGCATTGTGGGTGAATCTGGTTCAGGAAAATCTCAGACCGGGCGTGCGATCATGGGGCTCACACCTCCACACGCGCAGATCACCGCGAAAACATTGCAGTTTGATGGTATCGACCTGCTGGACATCTCTGATCGTGAACGGCGCGCACTGCGCGGCGGTCGCGTTGCCATGGTGCTTCAGGACCCCAAATACTCGCTCAATCCGGTCATGACCATCGGCAAGCAAGTTGCTGAGACGCTTAAAGCCCACGGCAAATACAGCAGTTCTGAAATCCGCAAGCGTTCGATTTCGATGCTTGAAGCTGTGCAAATTCGCGATGCTGAACGCGTTATGAAACTCTATCCGCATGAAGTTTCGGGCGGCATGGGGCAACGAGTCATGATCGCCATGATGCTCGTTGCAGAACCTGAATTGTTGATTGCCGATGAACCGACATCAGCACTCGACGTGACGGTTCAGCTTGAGGTGCTTGGTATTCTCGACAAGCTGGTGGCTGAACGCGGCATGGGACTGATCTTCATCAGCCACGATCTGCGTCTTGTGTCGTCCTTCTGCGACCGCGTCATTGTCATGTATGCAGGCAAGATCGTTGAAGAGATTGCAGCAAGCGATCTCGCCAACGCGAAACACCCGTATACGCAAGGACTGCTCAATTGCATGCCCAAGATCGGAGCGGATCAACATCCCCTGCCCACCTTGCAGCGTCAGGAGGCATGGCGCTTATGAGCACGGCATCAGCACTTAGCATTGATAAGGTCGATGTATTTTTCGATCATTTCCATGCATTGAAATCAGTCAGCATTGATGTTGCACGCGGGGAATCCTACGGGCTCGTCGGTGAATCCGGCTCGGGAAAATCTACCCTGTTGCGCGCAGTGGCAGGCCTTGCACCCATCGATGACGGCGAAGTCCGCATTGATGGCAACATGCTCAAGACACCGCGTGACAAGGCGTTTTACCGCAGGGTGCAGATGGTGTTTCAGGACCCGTATGGCTCCCTTCACCCACGCCAGACAGTAGACCGTCTTTTGCTCGAGCCACTCGCCATTCATGGCGTGGAAGACAGCGAAAAGCGTATTGTCCGTGCTTTGGATGAAGTGGGCTTGGGTTCAGGCTTTCGCTTCCGCTATCCACATCAGCTCTCAGGCGGTCAGCGTCAGCGTATCGCTATTGCGCGCGCGTTGATTGTCGAGCCAAGCATCCTGCTTCTTGATGAACCGACCTCAGCACTTGATGCTTCCGTTCAAGCGGAAGTGTTGAACCTGCTTGAGCAGGTGCGCCGTGATCGCCAGCTGACTTTCGTGATGGTCAGTCATGATCTGGCTGTCATCACCCATATGTGTGACCGTCTTGCCGTAATGCGCAACGGTGAAGTCGTGGAGCAGCTTGAGGCATCTGAACTGGTAAGCGGCAATATTAAGGCCGATTATACGAAGAACCTGATGCGAGCCAGTGAAGGCTTCAGGCGTTAAAAAAGGGGACCGAAAGGTCCCCTTTTTTATTAATCATCCGAGCCGCGGCGCGCATTGTCGCCATCCTGACCACGCCGCCAATAAGCGACAATCAGTTGCTTGTCCTTCGGGATATTTCGCTCTTTGCGCACATAGGTGCGGATTGAACGGAATGCATTAAATTCGCAAGCAGCCCAGACATAGATATTATCTTCACCTTCAGGCAAATCCACAGCGCGAACCGCATCCTGCAAAAGCGTCGTTGTTCCAGCCTCCGCACCTTTGCGGTGCAGCCATTGCAAATCCACATCAGCGCGTGACTGGATAAGCTGTTCTTCGGCTTCGCTGTCGATTTCCACTCGAACGACCGCCCTGGTGCCTTCCGGAAGCCTCTCCAGAATACGTCCAATTGCCGGAAGCGCTGTTTCGTCGCCAGCCAGCAAATACCAGTTCGCATCACCAGCATCACCGCCGCCAGGGCCTGTCATACCGACGATATCGCCCGGCTTGGCGCTAATGGCCCAGCCAGAGCCTGGGGCATCGCAATCATCGCCATGAACAACCATGTCGATATCGGCCCAGCCAGCATCGACATCGATCTGGCGGATCGTGTAAACGCGCGTCGCAAGCTTGGCATCACCATCCGGCCAGACCGGACGACCATCTTCACCAGTTACAGGCCATTGCGGTTGGGCAAGGTCCTTTGGTGGAAACAACAAGCGAATATGCAGACCAGTATGTGAGAAGCGGGCAAGGTCATCGCCTTTCAAACGCACGCGACGCATATGCGGCGTGACATTTGACACGGCAACAACCTGCATTTCTCGGAAGTAAGGCAGCGGAACACCTGCCGCGCCATCGCCTTCCCAGATGATCTTAGGCTTGGCGCTTCCTTTTTCCAGAAACTCCAGCACATGCTCGGCAATAGAATATTTCATGTAGGCGAGACCGGTTTCATCACCGCTCTTCACGTCAAAATTGACGGCTTGGTCATCCCACTGAACATCAGCCTGACCGAAACTAAGAACCAGCTTCGCGCTGCTTTCCAGCCTATGTACATCAGCATGCTCGACAAAATGGTCCAGCAGTTGATTGACAATGCGACCAGGGTTGTCGAGTGCAATACGGGTATTGGCGTTCAGGCCCAATTCAGACATGCCTGTTCTCCTATATATAAAAGGTGAGAAAGCCATACCTGAATATAACATGAGGATTCAAGTCATCATTTTGCTTTGACGACGGAATAAATCGTGATGGGCAATGCCTGACGCCAGGCATCAAAAGAACCAAGAGCAGCTGCGTGTGCCACTTGGAGGCGCGTGAGCTCACCGCCGTGCCTTTGGTGCCAGTTAAAAAGCTGCATCTCACTTTGTAATGTCACCGCATTGGCAACCAGACGTCCGCCGGGCTTCAGCGCATTCCAACAGGTTTCAAGCACACCTTCATCTGTCACGCCACCACCGATGAAAATTGCATCAGGCGCTTCAAGTCCGATCAGGGCTGAAGGTGCTCCACCTTTCACTACGCTTAACCCCGGCACGCCGAGAGCCCCAGCATTGCGCTCAATCATACCTTGCCGCTTGTCGTGAGCTTCAATGGCAATCGCCCGGCATGACGGATGGACACGCATCCACTCAATAGCGATTGAACCGCATCCCGCTCCAACATCCCAAAGAAGTTGACGTGGCAACGGCTGCAACCGCGACAGTGTAACTGCGCGGATATCCCGCTTGGTAATTTGTCCATCATTTTCAAAAGCCTCATCGGGCAGTCCCGCCACCGGCGAAAAGGCAGTCACATCCGGCGAGACAATGCACTCAATCGCCAAAACATTGAGATCGGCATGATCTTGCTGGTTGAAATTTTCAGCCACATCATCAACGCAGCGCTCGAGTGGTCCGCCAAGATGTTCCAGAACCGTCATACGGCTTTGAGCATATCCTTTGTCCTTCAGCATTTGAGCCACCTTTTGTGGTGTGTTTCCATCCCAGCTCAAAATAAGCAGGCGCTCACCCGGCAGAATATGCGACGCCAGCAATTCCAATGGGCGACCATGAGCACTTAAACAACGCACATCTTGCAATGGCCAGCCAAGACGCGCCGCAGCCAACGAGAAAGAAGAAGGGAAAGGCACGACCAGCATGTCATCGGCAGAAAATCGCCGCGCCAGCGATGCCCCCATGCCGTAATTCATAGGATCGCCACTCGCCAACACGACGACCGGCTTGCCACGCAGAGCCTCAAGCATCGCAAATGCTTCTTCAAAAGGTGATGGCCAGGCAATACGCTCTGCTTTTACACTCGTATCCAGAAATTCCAGATGCCGTTTACCGCCAAAAACAACAGCGGCATTGGCAATCGCTTTTCGGGCTGTATCGCCCAGCCCTGAAAGGCCATCTTCGCCAATACCGATAACTGTAAGCCAGCAGCTCATAAGCATTGCTCCTTTTCCCCGTTCGTATGGTGGTACAGTAGCAAGAGCAAGCAGTAAGGCGTATAAGACCCGTCATGTTAAGCCAGCAAACCGTCACAACCCTGCCCTTGAGAGCTGACAGGCGCAATGCCTGTCCCGGCCTCTCACGCATGGTGATGGCTAAAGACGGGGCGATCGCTCGGGTCAAGCTACCTTTAGGACGGCTCAACGCCCCCGAAGCAAGAGCTTTGGCCGAAATTGCTACAGAGTTCGGCAACAGCACAATCGAGCTTTCGATCCGCTCCAACGTCCAGCTACGCGGCATCACGCCTGCTAATTGGGACAAAGCGGTAACAGCACTCTTTGATGCAGGCTTCGGTGCAGATAATCCGTCTGCCGATGACATTCGCAACGTGATGGTTAGCCCCACCGCATCAATCGACCAGACACAGCTTGCCGACACTTCCAGTTTTGCAACCGCATTGTTGGCGTTGCTTGAGAGCACGGAAAAGTATCACGCGCTATCACCGAAGTTTTCGTTCCAGATTGATGGCGGCGAAGATTGCGCCATGATCTCGCATTCGGGCGATATTTGGTTCTCGGCAATGGGCGATGGTGCCCATTACGTGTTCGGTCTGGCTTCATCGCCAGATACAGCGCCTATTGGCCTGATCAAGCAAACAGAAGCACTTTCATTGATCAAAGCTCTGCTTGATCTGTTTCAGCGCCATGCGGGCACTGGGATAACACGGATGAAGCACCTTTTTGAAACCTTGTCGCAAGATCAGTTCCTGCGAGAGCTGTCTTTTAAACTCTCTCCAGCGCCGGCTTGGCAACGAAAGCTACCAAAAGCCTTTTCATGGCTGGGGACGCATTCGCAAAATGACAGACGATTTTATATAGGCGGCATGCCGCTACTCGGAAGATTGCAGAGCGAGCAACTGATTGAGCTGGCTCGGATCGCCGAGAATTTGAATGGCGGAGAAATTCGCCTCACACCATGGCAAAGCGTTCTTTTGCCAAACATCAAACAAGCGGACTGCAATCGGGTTAAAGGCGCATTAAACAGACTGGGTTTGGCAATCACACCAGACACGTCCAATGCGCGACTTCGAGCCTGTTCTGGTTCCTCTGGCTGTGCTTCCGCCTTCTCCGACACTTTAGCCGATGCTCAACAACTCGCAGACGCGCTTATAGTCGGCAACAAGCAGGTCCATGTTACGGGATGCGCCAAATCCTGCGCAGCGCTTTCTCCCCTGCCAAACACGCTTCTGGCGCGTTCAGAAGGGTATTATGATCTCTTTTCTCAAGACAGCGCTGGACCGTCACGTTTCGGGCAGCTATTGGCCTCAAATATCACCATTGACGAGGCTGCGTTTATTTTGAACGCCCTTCCCTGACGAGAGCGGACCCAATGACAGATTATATCCGCGATGGACAGGCCATCTATGACCGTTCCTTCGCAATTATCCGCGCCGAGGCTGATCTGAGCCGCATTCCCGCCGATCTGGAAAAACTTGCTGTGCGTGTTGCCCATGCATCCGGCATGGTCGATATTGTCGACGATCTCGTCTTCTCTGAAAATGCAGGTTTAGTTGGACGCAACGCTCTCCTGGCTGGCGCGCCAATCCTTTGCGATGCACGTATGGTTGCTGAAGGCATCACGCGTTTGCGCCTGCCAGCCAACAATGAAGTTATCTGCACATTGAATGATCCTTCTGTTGCAGAACACGCAACGAAGATTGGCAACACACGTTCTGCCGCCGCACTCGATTTATGGCTTCCGCATCTTGAAGGCAGCATAGTCGCCATCGGCAATGCGCCCACTGCCCTCTTTCGTCTGTTGGAAATGCTGGATAACGGAGCACCAAAACCTGCGCTCATTATTGGTATGCCGGTCGGTTTTGTGGGAGCGGCGGAATCAAAAGACGAGCTTGCTGAAAACAGCCGCGGGGTGCCCTTCGTCATCGTGCGCGGACGTCGCGGCGGCAGCGCCATGACCGCAGCAGCTGTCAATGCACTTGCTTCGGAGCGTGAATAATGACGCAAAAAGGTAAGCTTTATGGTCTGGGCGTCGGGCCCGGCGACCCTGAACTCATCACGCTCAAGGCACTCAGATTGCTCAAATCCGTGCCCGTCGTCGCCTACCATGCAGCCAAGGGCAAAAAAGGCAATGCGCTGACGATCGTGGAAAGCTATCTATCAGCAGAGCAAACGCTGGTACCACTCATCTATCCAGTCACGACAGAAAAACTGCCCGCTCACATGGATTACGAGCAGATTGTCAGCGATTTCTACAGCGAGATTACTGCGACAATCGCAGATCATCTTGAGGCTGGTCGCGACGTAGCTGTTATCGCTGAGGGCGATCCGTTCTTCTATGGCTCGTTCATGTATATCCACGACCGATTGGCCGAAAAATACGAAACCGAAGTCGTACCCGGCGTTTGCTCGGTTTTGGGTGCTGCTGCCGTGCTTGGTGCACCGCTGGTCTATCGCAATCAGACGCTTTCCATTCTTTCCGGCGTCATGAGTGCTGAGGAACTGAAACATCGCCTCGCTGGCACAGAAGCCGCCGCCATCATGAAACTTGGCAAAAATCTCGACAAGGTTCGAGATGTTCTCAGTGAGCTTGGGTTGATGGATCGTGCACTTTATATCGAGCGCGCAACCATGCAGAACCAGCGCATTGCACCATTGGCGGAAGTCAGTGGCAGCGACTGCCCGTATTTCTCGATCATTCTGGTTCCCGGCAAAAAATGGAACGGTGCATGAAAGCGGCCATTCTCGTTCTTGGCGAAGCTGCGACTGCCACAGCGCGCAATGTGCAGTCTGTGTTTGGGAACGCTGAAGTTCTTGGACTGGAAAATCGTGTCACCAGTGCGGATAAAAGCTTTGCACATTTTGGCGATACGATACGTGCATTCTACGAGGAAGGCCGTCCGATCATCGCACTATGCGCTGCTGGGATCATCATCCGGGCGCTGGCACCTCTGCTGCAAAACAAACGGATAGAACCGCCGGTTTTAGCCGTTGCGGAAGACGGCAGTGCAGTTGTGCCGTTGCTTGGTGGTCTTTCCGGCGTCAACGATCTGGCGCGAACTATCGCTCAGGCCCTCAAAGTTGCTCCAGCGATCACCACCACCGGAGAATTACGCTTTGGCATCAATCTGTTGCACCCACCAGCAGAACTGACGCTCGCTAACCCCGAAAATGCCAAGCGCTTCATGTCTGATTTGCTTGCTGGCAAAACGCTACACATCAATGGGCAATCCCGCTGGCTCTCTTCCGCGAAGCTGCCTTTCGATGAAAATGGACAATTGGTGATCAGCATCACACCTGAAACGCGTAAGCCCCAGGAAAATGAACTGATCTTCCATCCACGCTCGATCGTAATCGCTATTGAATATCCAACGGAAAACCTCGCGGGTCTTATCGAACAAGCGTTTGATAATGTGGGACTATCCAGAGATTCCCTTGCACTTCTTCTCGCCCATGAAAAAGATTGCGGGTCACAGCATATTCAGCAGGCAGCACGGGCACTCAAAACGCCATTGCGGTTTGTTACGGGCACGAATGATATTGTTAAAGCCTCAGTTGAAAATCCTGTTCAGCGCATTCATGCCGAAACCTTGACGCTCGCCATTGCAGCAACCCCTGCGGATGTTCTCTTCATCGGACGAAAGCGCGGCAAGCTGACTGTGGTCGGTCTTGGTCCCGGCTCGAGAGAGCTGATGACACCTGCCGTTCAGCATGATCTGGAACGCGCCGAAGATGTGCTTGGTTATGAAACCTATGTGTGTATGGCGGGACCATTCCGTGGCGACCAGATTGTACATATGACCGACAATCGCGAAGAAATGCAGCGCGCGCGCCACGCTTTTGAACTCGCGGCTTCAGGCCGTGATGTGGTGATGGTTTCTTCCGGAGATCCGGGGGTATTTGCCATGGCAGCAGCAGTGGTAGAAGCGCTGCATGAATCATCTGATCCGGCATGGCATGGTGTAGAACTCGTCATTCAGCCGGGTATCTCGGCTGCAATGGCAGCAGCATCACGCATTGGTGCGCCTCTGGGGCACGATTTCTGTATCATATCGCTTTCCGATAATCTCAAGCCCTGGGATATAATCGAGAAGCGACTGGAACTTGCAGCTGAGGCTGACCTCGCCATGGCATTCTACAATCCCATTTCCAAAGCCCGACCACATCAGCTTGGCCGTGCGCTGGAAATTCTTCGCATGCACCGCAAAGCAGAAACGCCTGTCGTGCTTGGTCGCGACATTGGCAGGCCCGCAGAAACCACACGCGTCACAACGTTGGGAGAACTCACGCTAGACGATGTCGATATGCGCACGGTGGTTATTGTCGGATCATCCCACACGCAGCGATTCCCGCGCATGAATGGTGGAGAATGGGTCTATACGCCGCGTTGGTATGGCGACAAACCGGATAACTAAAAAACAAAAAGGCAGGGATTTCCCTGCCTTCTCAGTATTTTAGATCCGTTTATTGAATCACTTCTTCTTCGACTTCCTCGGTGCAGCTGGAGCCGCTGATGCGGTCTGTGCTGCGGCAGCTTCGGCTGCGACCTGGTCTGCACTCTTTGGCGAAGTATCGACAACAGAGCGCACTGCGCCGCCAGCCGAAACCTGACAAACGGCGGTACGCAGATCAACCTTCAGGTCGACATCTGTGCCACCACCTGCACCCGGACGGGAATTGACAGCGCTGATCGCGCGTTCAGGCAGGAAATACTTATTGGCAGCTGCTGTAATGCAAGGCTGTGCCAGCGAAGAATCAACCGTTGAGGTTGGAACGAAGCGTGGCAGCGATATCGTGGACGCAGTGACTGGCGCCTCGGACTTGCCGGGAACCGTTGCATTCTGCGTGGTTGTTGTACAAGCAGCAGCCAACGGGGCCAGCATTGCGATAACTAGGAAACGGGCTCCGGTGCGGGCGCGTCCGTACATGGTCAACCTCATAGGATTTGCTGAATAGCTAAAATTTTAATTCAGATAACTATTCGGTTTTAGCCGATTGTCGAGTGGCAGGAAGGCCACATTGCCAGTTTTTCGATTCGCATCCACAACAGCGTCATCATTGTTTCGTGAATATCCAGTTCAACATCTCACGCCAATCGCTCATGCGGATAGGCGTACCGTGATTACCACTTTCAAATCGACGGAACTGTACAGGATAACCGGGCACATTCTTGCGTATATCGCGATAAAAAGCTTCCTGCTTGTCAATTGCGAAAACCGGATCGCGACTGCCATGCCCGAAGAATACCGGCACACGCCTTTTGAATGCAGGTGATTTGAAAAAATCATTGTCCCACAATGATCCCAACAAGATCAGACCTGAAAGCTGAGCAGCCGCCTTTTCATTGGAAGCGATGCGCCAGCAGAGGGCCCCACCCTGAGATCCGCAAGCGAGGATAAGTGGCGCGGATGGCGAGGTAGCTTTTACAGCTTCAATGAGACCCGCTATCTGCGCTTCGCCAGTCGTTGCAAAATCCTTGAAGTCCGGCGTCAAATAAAGTCCGCCGTTGAGCGCCACCAAATTCTTCACACGGTTGAAATTGCCTCCGAAGGTAAAATCATTCATGCCCTGCAGGCGATTACCACCGCGTCCGTGCAGATAGATGACGATAAAAGCAGCGCCTTGCTGCTTTCCGGCAGCCATCGCCTTTACCGGACCTGCCGCGGTCTGAAACACGACATCTTTTTGATAGGCACGCGCTTTCAGCGAAACATAGGCATCCTTGACGCGCTTTTCCGGCACTGCATCGCGACCGTTGATATCGCGCATTTCATTGTAATCAATGACTTTATAATTGCCATTATCGGCGCTACTCAGAACAGCTGGATAAGCAAAATAATCATCCTTGAAAGGCGGAAGCGGTCCCTGTGCAAAGGCAGAACTGGCGAAGACCAGCAAAAGCCCTGCAAATAATCCAGCCCGTTTGCGCATTTTTCCTCCCAACAGCACTTTCAAAGCTCAAGCGTATGATAACGGCGATTGAGATAGATCAGCGCCTCTTCATCGGCATTGGAGCGCAATGCCACAACTTCACCAAACAGGACGTGATGGGTGGAGTGATCCTGTACGCTGATAACGCGACAATCGAAGACTGCCAGCGCGCCTTTCAGCGTCGGCGCTCCTGTCGCGAGCACGTCCCACGCGGCAAGGTCAAAACGCTCATCCTGTGTCAGTCCGATGCGACCAGAAAATGCATCTGCAAGCTGCTGGTGTGATCCAGCCAGCGTATTCACCGCAAACACCGCATTCCTGATGAAAAGCTGGTTTTCTTCATGCGTTTTCTGCAAGCAGATCAGCACGGTTGGCGGGTTATCCGAGACCGAGCATGAAGCTGTCAAAGTAAGTCCACGCCTACCAGCAGAACCGGCTGTGGTCACAACCTGTACCGCACCCGCGTAATGACTCATCGCATCACGATAAGTCTTCGGTTCTACCGGCATAGTATTTGAGATGATGTTTTTATCTGTTTGCACGTCAGCAAGCATCCGTATTGTCTGACAGGCTTCCGCAGATCAATGTCTGTTTGCCTGTATACATATACGGGCATTGCACAAAGGCGAGGAAACCGCTACCCACTTTTCGTTCAATTAGCCATGAAATGTTTGAAGAAGATAAATCGCGTGATCAAACCATTGCAATTACCGGGACTACATAAAGCGGTTCTCCGCCCGGAATTGCGCGCGCAAAACTGCACAAAGATACTTGTCGCAACTTTATCGGCTTTCACAATGCTTTGCCTGCCATCCGTGGCGCAGGAAAACCCGACGGGGATACGTATTGGAATTGCAGCACCGTTGAGCGGTGGATTTTCCCCGCTCGGAAATCAGCTCGTTGATGGTGCGCGTGTGGCGGCAACGGCAAAGAATGCCGCACTCATCGTCGCGGATGATCGCTGCGATGCCGAGGGCGGAAAATCAGCCGCAGAAGCCTTCGTCAAAGACAACGTACAGATAGCCACTGGCTTTCTTTGTTCCGAAGCGCTGGAAGCCGCGCTGCCTGTGCTCAATCAACATAATATTCCAGTTATCACCTCAGGCGTAAGCGAACCAACGCTGACAGAAAAACGTACAGCCACGCCCCTCCCGGTGTTTCGCCTAACAACCGGCATCGAGAAAGAAACGCGCGCCACAGGTAGCTTTCTGGGCAGCCTTTGGCGCTCCCAGCCCTTCGCTGTCATCGATGACGGTACGATTGAAGGTCGTGAACGCGCATCTCATGTTCTGGACAGTCTCAAGGAACAGCAACTTCAGCCCGCTTTCACCGATACCTATCGACCCGGCCTCGAAAACCAGAATGCACTTGTTGCCCGTCTGCGCCGTGCTGGCGCGACACATGTTTATGTCGGAGGAGAGCGCGATGATATCGCTGCTATAGGAGCGAGTGCTACGACGCTTAAATATCCGCTGGTGATTGCAGGCGGCAGCGTTTTGAATGCAGCACCGGGCACGCAGCCATTAAGTGCAGATACACTCATGATTGCGCCGCTAAAGCCGCAAGATCTTTCGACTGCAAAGCCCGCCGTCGAGGCAATCAGTCAGGCTGGTAAACTACCCGAATCCTATTCGGTCATCGGATTTGCCACAGTAGAGTTGGCCGCGAATGCGATTACTCAGGCAACAGACCAGAAGCAGCCTTTGCTCGATATTCTCCGCGACAACTCGTTTGAGACATCGCTTGGTACGCTTAAGTTCGACAGCAACGGCATACGAACAGACAATCCCAATCGTCTGCAACGCTATGATGGGTCACGGTTCATAGTAGCCGACTAGAGAACATCCCGAAAAGTGGGAACCGGTTTTCGGAATGTTCGCAGAAGCAAAGAAATAGAGCGTTGTTCGCCCTGTGGGGCGCCCAAAACCCGCTCTAACAGTTTTAATTATGCTGTAATGAGCCCAATCAAGCTCACGCCAATCAAGAGTCCTGTCATAAGGCTCATCACTGACCAGAACAGTTGAATTGCCGCGTCAATATCGTCGGCATTCGCATCACGCTTGCCATCGCCATTGAGCATCGGCCCTTCGACCTTCTCTGTGCCATATTGACGGGGACCGGCAAGCGCCAATCCCAGTGCGCCAGCAAACGCTGATTCCGGCCAGCCGGCATTGGGTGAACGATGCAGGCGCGCATCGCGCCACATCACACCAAATGCACGCTTTCCCGTTTCCTTATTATGCGTGAAAGCGGCAGCCAAAGCAGCCAGAGAACCAGTCAGGCGTGCAGGAATATAGTTCACCACATCGTCAAGACGCGCCGCGAAACGTCCAAAATGGCGATAACGTTCGTTCAGATGCCCAATCATTGAGTCAGCAGTGTTGATAAGCTTATAGGCAAACAGACCCGGTAGCCCTGCAATGAGAAACCAGAAGGCTGGCGCAACAATGCCATCCGACGCATTTTCAGCAAGGCTTTCCACTGCCGCCCGGCTAACACCGCCCTCGTCCAGCTGTTCGGGGTTGCGTCCGACAATCATCGAAACTGCTTTACGTCCACCTTCGATACCATCTTCACGCAGACCGTTTGCCACTGCCTTCACATGATCAGCAAGGCTCTTTTGCGCCAGAAATACCGCAACAATAACGATTTCAACCAGCGCACCAGCCGTACCGAGAAACGGCAACAGGTTTTCAACAATCAATCCGACAAGCACGCAAAGAGCGACCAACCCAATGGTGAGCCACATGCCATTGCGGCGCAGCGCTTCAACCGAAAGATTGTTGTTGTTGAAACGCCTTTCACCCCAGCTGATTGCTTTTCCGAACAGTACAACCGGGTGCGAGAACCGCTGCCAAAGCTGTGGCGGATCGCCAACGATACGATCAAGAACAAGCGCCAATGAAAGAACAATCAGCTTTATTTCCATAGTCTTGTCAGACTTCCCTGAATCAATCTTTCAAGCGCAGAATATGACGTAATGCCTGCTCAAGACGCACGAGTGCTGCTTCATCGGCAGCAAGCCCAATGCGCAGCCATTGAGGTTGGTAAGCGAACTTTCGCACCAGAATATGTTTTTCACAAAGCGCGTCATAAATCGCATGCGCCTCAGGGTGAGCGACCAGAACGAAGAGCGCTGTGCTACCCATTTCCTTCAAACCGCATCGTTTCAGAACAGTAGCAAGTTCTGCGCGCCGCCAATCAATGCGTGCGCGAAACGCTTGCAATTCTGTATCACTTTGAAAAGCATGATCGGCTATCGCCAAAGCGGGACCAGACACAGCCCATGGGCCAAGCCGTTGTGTTACTGTCTTCACGATTTCTGCACTTGCGAGCAAGAAACCAAGACGCATGCCTGCAAGACCGAAAAACTTGCCGAAAGACTTCAGCACGATCATAGGCGAGGTAACGGCATGGGCTGCAACACTGACCTCGATATGCGGATCGGCAAAAGCTTCATCGACGACGAGAAAGCCGCCACGCTCTCCAAGTTTCCTTGCCAGATCAAGCAGATCGGGGCGCGCAATAATGCGCCCATCCGGATTGTTTGGATTGACAATTGTGACGACACGCGCGTCGTGTGGAATATCTTCGAGCGTCTGACATTCAACCACGTTCCAGCCTGCGGCTGTAAAGGAAGCAGCATGTTCCTGATAGGTTGGGCTCAGAATAGTGACAGTTGATGGCTCGACCAGCGTCGGAATCAGTTGAATAAGTGCTTGTGTTCCCGGAGCGGCCACAACAGGAGCATCATCGGCAAGGTTGTAATATCGTCGCCCGGACACGAGAACCCGTTCCAGAAGCCCCTCATCGGGCAACCTGTTCCAAAGTGCAGGTGTGAAATCTGGCAGAGGAAAGTGCTCAGGATTGATGCCCGTTGAAAGATCGAGCCACTCTTCAGCCTTGCCGCCAAAGCGGGCGATAGCACGATCCAGTGCACCGCCATGTTCAATATGCGTGTTCACGCATCTTCTCCGCTGAAATCAATTACATGCATGAACGAGCCCGAAACGGAGCCTACACGTAAGCCAGCCTCCCCGTGCTCTGCACCTGATGCATCCTGTACCTTGAAAAGCCGCTCGGCATCACCTTCACGCACAATCGACGCATAGTGAAATTCATGTGCCTTGAGCGGCATTTGCCAGGGAGAACCAGCAAGCGGCTTGAGCGACCTATAGCCAAGGTGAAGTTTTCTTTTGGCGAAGCTGGTCTCAAGCGGCAAAAGCCCCAGCATCGGGTGGTTGGTGCCGTTGGCGTCTTCCAACGCTTCACCCAGCACCATATAGCCACCGCATTCGCCATAGATGGCAACGCCCTTTGTTGCCGCTGCCTTCATGCCAAGCTCGAAGTTTTTCGCAGAAGCCAGTTGCCCCGCAAAAACTTCGGGATAGCCGCCCGGCAGATAAATCGCATCGGCATTTTCATCTGGTGCTTCATCGGCCAGCGGCGAGAAGAATGATATCTCAGCCCCACGCCTGCGCCAGCCTTCAAAGAGATGCGCATAGGCAAAGGCAAATGCCTCGTCGCGCGCCACTGCAATGCGGCTTCCCAATGGCTTGAGACGTGGAACATTGGCCATCGCCGTATAACGCTTTGGCCCCGACCATATATGACTAAGGGCCGTAAAATCGATCCGATCTTCCAGAACATCGGCTGCATGATCCAGAAACCGCTCCAAATAAGCATGCTCGCCTGCCTGTACCAATCCCAGATGACGCTCGGGCAAGACAAGTGCCTCATCGCGTGGGATCGCACCCAACACAGTGATCCCGAGTGGCTTCAATGCTTCGCGCAGCATCATTTCATGACGGTCACTGCCCACCCGGTTCAGTACGATACCAGCTATCAACACATCTTTGCGAAACTGGCTGAAACCAGAAACCAGAGCTGCAATGGAATGCGATTGTTTTGCACAATCGACAACCAGCACCACCGGCAGATCAAGCATTTTTGCAAGATCGGCAGAGGAGCCTCGGCCATCCATGGCGCCGTCGAACAAACCCATCATGCCTTCGGCGACGAGCAGCTTACCACCTTCGGTCATGCGTGAAGAAAGTGCGCTGATAAGCTCCGGCCGCATCGCCCAGGGATCAAGGTTGAAGCACTCAGCGCCGCTTGCAGCTTTATGATAGGCCGGATCAATATAATCCGGCCCTGCCTTGACCGGAGCAAGTGCCACGCCGCACCGTTTGAGTGCCCGCAGCAGGCCAAGTGTGATCGTCGTCTTACCCGATCCCGATGCAGGGGCTGAAATCATGAAGCCATTCATACGCTTTGCACTCCACGCTTTTCCTGATCCAAGTGAAGCGGATCGCTTGTGAGTTTCCGGCCGTTCTGCGCGCCAAGCCAATCAAGGCCAGCGCGCAATCGCACAACCTCACCGACAACGACAATTGCAGGCGGATTGAGGCCCGCCGCCTCCACATCTGCAACGGCACGTGCCAATGTTGTCTCCAGAACCACCTGTTCCGGCAAGCTGGCATTGCAAACAAAGGCCACAGGCTCATCGGGAGAGCGTCCGGCAGCCATCAGCCGCGATGTGATGAGATCGATGTGCTTCATCGCCATATACATCACAATAACAGGAGAGGACTGCGCAATACCCTCCCAATTAATATGACCCGGTACCAGCCCCGTCGCATCATGCCCTGTCAGAAAGGTGACGGCTTGGTTGATATCACGATGTGTTGCGGCAATGCCCGCATAGGCAAGACCACCAATACCAGCTGTAATGCCCGGAACAATGCGAAACGGCACACCATGCTCCACGAGCGTCAGCGCCTCTTCTGCTCCACGTCCGAAAACAAATGGATCGCCACCCTTGAGGCGCAACACCTTCTTGCCCTCTTTGGCCAGTTCAACCAATCGCAGTGAAATATCGCGCTGTTTTGGCGAAGGCTTTCCACCGCGCTTGCCAGCATATTCAACAGTGGCCTCATCTCGCTTCAGCGAAAGACAAGTATCATCGACCAGCGCATCGTAAATGATTACGTCTGCCTGTTGCAGCGCATTGACAGCGTGAAGTGTCAGCAAACCGGGGTCTCCCGGGCCAGCCCCAACAAGCCAGACGTGCCCCGCCGGAAGCGAAGGCAAGTTCACTTTGCTCTTCGCAACCACGCGCGCAGGCGTCTCATTTGGGCACGCAGACGTCTGTTCCGGCTCGTTCATCTTATCAACCACAATTGTATTCAGCGGATTCCTGGAGTTTGACGTTCGATGCGACGATTATTTCGGTCGGATTACACACGCCTGATTCAATCCACTAGCGGCACAGCTATCAGATACATTATAAGGCGTCCATGAACGATGAAACCGCTCCCAAGAATAAAGCCCAAAAAATGGGTAAAGAAAAAGTCGAATTGCGTCGTGGCTGGACGACGGGTGCTTGCGCCACTGCCGCCACCAAGGCCGCATTGACTGCGCTCATCACTGGCGAATTCCCCGATCCAGTCGGCATTATCCTGCCCAAAGGTGATGTGCCCTATTTTCAGCTGGCTTATGAAGGTTTGGGCGACGGCTATGCGATGGCGGGGATCGTTAAGGATGCAGGTGACGATCCCGATGTCACCCATGGCGCCACAATCATTTCCACGATCTTTCCCGCGCCGCCCGGCACAGGCATCTTGTTTCGGGCTGGCGAAGGTGTAGGCACCGTTACACGACCCGGGTTGCAAATTCCTCCTGGTGAAGCAGCCATCAATCCTGCGCCCCGCCGCATGATGACAGAAATCTGCGAACAGATTTGCGCGGAATATGGCTTGCCAGCCGATCTCGTGATTACGATTTCAGTTCCGGGGGGCGAAGAGATTGCACAAAAGACATGGAATCCCCGTCTCGGGATCGTCGGCGGTATTTCCATCCTCGGCACAACGGGCGTCGTGCATCCATTTTCCTGCTCGGCCTGGATTCATTCGATCCATCGCGGCATCGATGTCGCGCGTGCAGCAGGACAGAAACACGTTCTGGGCGCGACGGGTTCAACTTCGGAAGATGCTGCACAAGCTATTTACGATCTGCCGGATTTCGCCATTCTCGACATGGGCGACTTTGCAGGCGGGATTCTTAAATATCTGCGCGAACACCCTATCGATAAACTCACCATTGCTGGTGGCTTCGCCAAGCTCACAAAGCTTGCGCAGGGTGCACTCGATCTGCACTCTTCGCGCTCACAGGTCGACAAAAGTTTCCTCTGGACTATCGCTGAAAAGGCTGGTGCACCGGAAGACATGAAGGACCGGATTCTCTTTGCCAACACGGCAATGGAAGTGCTTGAATTGACTCAGGCAATCGGCATTGACATGGCAATGCCGATTGCTCAGAAAGCCAAGGAAACCGCGCTCGAAACCCTGCGTGGTGCGCCCGTTGAAGTTGAAATCATTGTGACAGACCGCAAGGGGACTATCCTTGCCCGCCTTTAGGCCCAAAATACTGATCCTTGGTGGCACGGCAGAGTCTTCAAAGCTTGCTCCCGCATTAGAGGCCCTCCCTGTAGATGTCATAACATCGCTTGCAGGCCGCACGTCTAACCCAGCTGCAATCAGCGGCGCAGTTCGGATTGGGGGCTTTGGCGGCGCTGAAGGCCTGGCCGCCTATCTCGCAACAGAGCGCATCAATCTCATGATCGATGCAACACATCCCTATGCGACGCGCATTTCGCATAATGCTTTGCTCGCCGCACAGACAGCAAACATCCAGCTGATACGGCTGGAACGTCCTGCATGGCAAGAGGAGAGCGGCGACAACTGGACTGATATTTCAAGCGAAGCGCAGGCTGCAACGATGGTCCAAGCAAAAGAACGGGTGTTTCTCGCATTGGGACGACAGCATATCGAACCATTTGCTGACCGATACGATGTTCATTTTGTCATTCGGATGATCGACCCGCCACAAGTAAAGCTGCCGCAGGATTGTGAAATCGTTCTGGCAAGGCCGGGCGACTATCAAGCCGAGCGGCATTTCCTCACGGCTCGAAAAATCGGACTGATTGTCAGCCGTAATTCAGGCGGTGACATATCCTATGCGAAGATCAGGGCCGCGCGCGATCTCGCCATTCCTGTCATGATGATCGCCCGTCCGCCAGTCGCCGCAAAAACTGTTACAGCGACGATTGAAGAGACCATGACTTTTGCTCGCTCAGCCCTCGGGCTTTGATCGTGCCACGTGGCTGTGCGCTTCATGATAAAGCGCTGAGTCCCGAAAATTCTTCGGATCAAGTCCACGCCCAACGAAAATCATCGCCGTTCGCTTGAGATCAGCCCCTACAATCTTTGCCTCGATATCGGACAATGTACCGCGCAATATCTGCTCATCCGGCCATCCCACACGATAAGCGACCACGACGGGGCAATCTGCGCCATAAAGCGGTTCGAGTTCGGTTCTGATCTTCACAATATTGCGGATTGAAAGATGGATCACCAGCGTCGCCCCGGATTTGCCGAGCGTTGCAAGGTCTTCACCCTTGGGCATTGCTGAAGATTTCACCGATGTGCGTGTAAGAATGATGCTCTGATTGATTTCCGGGATCGTGAGTTCCTGCTTCATAGCAGCAGCAGCCGCGACAAATGCGGGCACACCCGGCGTCACATCATAGGGAATCCCCAGCAGATCGAGCCTGCGCATCTGTTCAGCCATCGCTCCGTAAATCGACGGATCACCAGAATGCACGCGCGCAATGTCATAGCCCTTTGCATGTGCTGCTTCGATTTCAGCGATGATTTCATCGAGTGTGAGCGCTGAACTATCAACCAGACGCGCATCTTTCGGAGCTGAGGCAACCACTTCCTTTGGCACCAACGATCCCGCATAAATGCAAACCGGGCAGCTCTCGATCAATCGCAGGCCGCGCACGGTAATAAGATCAGCAGCACCCGGACCGGCTCCAATGAAATGAACTGTCACGATTTCTTCCTTAATTCAGGTATTCCGAATGCCTTTTTGAGAGCGAGGAAGTCAATCGCTTTTCGGTAGAAGCCCTTCGATATCATTAAAGATCGATTGCCACTCTTCCTGCGTCAGCTCGAAAAAATTGAAACTTCTGAGCAAAAACGCCCCTTCATTGGCAATGAAAGCAAGACGTGCTTTGCGCCCTTCCGGTGTGGATACATCCAGACCGTCCCACTGCTTGCGATACCATATGCGGGTTTCATTGAGATACTCAGTATTGGGAATAAGGCTCGCCATCATTGCAGCAAAGCGGGAATCGTCTTCGGCATTGCTTTGGCGTGTTATGCCGATATGCGCTGCAATATGGGAAATCGCGTCGTTCTTATTCTGCTTGCGCTTTGTAACCTGATCGTCAAAGCGATCACCCCACCGTTCGATCATGGCTTTCAGAAGACCGTCCTTATTGCCGAAGCAATACTGGACACCGCCCTTGGTGACACCAGAGGCCTGCGCGACCGCATCCATGGTCAGAGCAACAATGCCACCGTCTGTCACGATCTTTTCAGCCATATCCAGCACATGATCGCGATCAATCGAACGTGGGCGGCCAGTTTTTTTCAACTTCTTACTTTCCATACGAGCGGATTTATATTATGTCAGCCATCCTGACAAGTTTGAATACGTTCGTATTGAAAAGGTATAATTCGATGTTGCCGCAAAATCGCTGGCTCGTACTCGCAATCGTTTCCAGCGCGTTGTTCCTGATCGTTGTTGATATGACGGTCCTCTACACGGCACTGCCACGCCTCACTCATGATCTGGCGGCCAGCGCTTCGGAAAAGCTCTGGATCATGAACATCTACCCGCTGGTGGTTGCTGGCCTTCTGCCAGGCCTCGGCACACTGGGCGACAAGCTCGGCCACAAGCGCATGTTCATGAATGGTCTGGCCGTGTTCGGCCTGGCGTCGCTTTGTGCTGCGTACTCTCCTAACCCTGAAGTCCTGATCGCTGCCCGTGCCTTCCTTGCCTGCGGTGCCGCAATGATGATGCCTGCCACGCTGTCGATCATCCGCCTGACCTTCACTGATGAAAAAGAACGCTCACTCGCAATCGGCATCTGGGCTGCAATCGCTTCGGGCGGCGCTGCTATCGGCCCCGTCGCCGGTGGCGTGTTGCTTGAATATTTCTGGTGGGGTTCGGTATTCCTGATCAACGTGCCTGTTGTTCTGGTGGCTTTGGCTTTGTCTGCGATTAATCTCGAAAACCGCCCACTCGGCTCAAAGCGCAAATGGGACCTTGTCGGTTCAATCCAGATCATGATTGGTCTGATCGCCCTCACCTATGCCGTCAAAGAACTGGCCAAGCGCGATGCGTCCATGACAATTTTCGCAGCAGCCCTCGTCATCGGCCTTATTGCCACGACAATATTCGTTCGCAGGCAGTTTGCGAGCGCTGAGCCGCTGATTGATTTCTCACTGTTCAAAACCCGACTGTTCTCGATGGGCGTGTTTGCAGCTCTTGTCGCATCCGGGTCTATGACTGGCATGGAACTCGTTTTCAGCCAGCGCATGCAATTGATCGAAGGCATGTCACCTTTGCAGGCTGGCCTTGTGCTCCTGCCTATTCCGTTGGCAGCATTTGTTGCAGGTCCCCTTGCAGGCATGCAATTGCCACGACTTGGCGCAGGCAAGGTATTGTGGGCGTCGCTCGGTATCACAGCGCTTGGCGTCGTGATCTACATTCTGACCTACAAGCTCTCCACGCCGTTCTATCTTGCCGGACTAGCAGTTCTCGGGTTTGGCGTTGGTTGTGCGATGACAGGTGCATCATCTTCAATCATGGGGAATGCACCTGCGGAGAAGGCCGGCATGGCAGCGTCGGTCGAGGAAGTATCATTCGAGCTCGGCAATGCGCTGGGTGTGACGATCTTCGGCACCATCCTGTCGGCTTTCTATACCGCAAGCCTCGTCCTGCCAGAGGGACGGAATATTCCGAATATCGCCCGTGACAGTCTCGATGAAGCCTTGTTGACTGCGCAATCCTTGCCTCCAGAGGAGGCAAGCCTATTGACCAAACTGGCCGCATCTTCTTTTGAGAACGCCTATTTGGCAGTGATTGTCGCTACAGCTCTTCTGCTGATCTTTGCGACCATTGCAATTTACATTGTGCAACGCCGCAAAACCGAAATAGTGTGATCAACTAAATACGTGTCACCGCCAGCGCTGCGGTGACACGGCCCCCCACTGTCTTTTCGACCATCAACAAAGCCTCTGGTCCTGCTGCAGCCAGCGCAGCCGATTCCGCGACGCCATGGCAACCAATTGTTGCGAAAACCACGTCCGAAGGGTTTTTGATTCGAGGAGCCTCTTCCTCAAGTAGCTCAGCACCAAAGAAGCACAAGCTACATTCATAATGCTCGGCAAGAGCGAGCCAGACTGGCTCATTCTGTTTGATATCGAGTGTTGCGATCTTATCGGGCTTTATCACACCGGCATCGGCGAGAACCCTGTCCGCTAATGAAACAAGCTCCTCCAGCTTTACGCCCGAGGAGCTGCCCATTCCCAAAACAATGCGCTTTACGTCAGAGGCCACAGGGCGACGCTTGCTGCGCCTGACGCAAATCTTCAGCCGTGACCCCGAGAACATCAGCAATGCGCTTGATCATCGCCGTTTCAGATTGATCAATATGATTATCTGCACAGGCTATTCTCATCAAATCGCGCAGCAGCGATGCGCGACGCTCTGGTGCCATTTCAGCAAGCATACTGGCTGCCTGCTTCGTCGTGGTTTCATATCCGAAATCCTTGAGATACTCGGTAACTTCCGGGAGTTCCTCCGCCGAAATACCAAAACTCTCTGAAGCTATTGCTTTAAAAGCCGCAATTTCAGCTGGATGACGGTCGCCGTCGGCAAACACCACATGAAGCAGGAGAAGCAATTCCGAAGCGAGGGCCGGGTCTTCGGCTACACGCTGCACAGCGCTTTTTTTGCTGAGAAACGCAGTGATGCGTTCGAAAATGCTTTCACTCATGGGCTACCCTCTCCTGTATTGCATTAGCAACTCTTTCTAATGATGCCCGAACCAGTAAACAACGCAAGCGCCACAATGCAACAGCTAAGGATTTTCGGAGGTGCCTTTAGCTCTACACCGTCTGGCGTAACGAGATTGTCTGCTCTATGTTGCGTCATCTCATCCCGGAATCCCCCTCCATGCTTGAATTCTTCGACACCTTAACGCTTCTCCTGACCATGGCCGCTTTCATTGCAGGCATCATCGATTCGATCGCTGGTGGTGGCGGCATGATTACGATCCCCGCCCTGCTTCTGGCCGGGATTCCGCCTGTCGAAGCTCTGGGGACCAACAAGCTGCAAGGTCTGTTTGGATCGTCATCCGCCACAATCGCCTATGCACGCAAAGGCCATGTTAATATCCGGGCGCAATGGCCGGAAGCGCTTGCTTCACTCATTGGCTCGGTCTTTGGCGCACTGCTAGCGACGGTCGTGCCAGTCGACATCATGCGCGCGGCACTGCCAATGCTGCTGATTGCCATTGCAATCTATTTTGCTGTGAAGCCAAGCCTTGGCGACGTAGACCGTGCACGTCGCATTGGTCCGTTCCTGTTTGGCGTCACCATCGTCCCACTGATTGGCTTTTATGATGGGCTGTTCGGCCCCGGCACCGGCTCATTCTTCATGCTTGCCTTTGTCGCACTGGCAGGTTTTGGCGTCCTGAAAGCCACCGCTCACACCAAGCTGCTCAATTGCGCGTCAAATGTCGGTGGTTTTACCACTTTCGCGCTGGTTGGTGTCATCAACTGGAAAATCGGCATTTGCATGGGCGTAGCGCAATTTATCGGCGCGCAAATCGGCGCGAGCCTTGCCATGAAAATCGGCTCTCGCATCATCAAGCCATTGCTCATTGTCGTCAGCGTGGCGCTCGCCATTCGGCTGCTGATGGATGGCACCAATCCGTTGCGTCAGTGGATCGGATTTTAAACCCGAAGCGCTACCAGCACCACGCCGCAGCCGATCAGCACAATGCCGAACCAGTTAATGGCTGACATGCGTTCGCCGAGAAACGCTGCGCCAAACAATGCCACCAGCACGACTGATAGCTTATCGACGGGCGCAACTCGCGCCGCATCACCCATCTGCAAAGCTCGGAAATAAGCCAGCCATGACGCCCCCGTGGCTAAGCCCGACAACACAAGAAACAGCCATGACCTTGCAGAAATATCACCCGGCCTCTGCCATTGCCCGGTGACGGTCAGAAACAGGCAAAGCGCACCGATGATCACCAGAGTACGGACCAGCGTGGCAAAATCCGAGTTGATGCCCTGAATACCGATTTTTGCAAAAATTGCGGTCAGGGCGGCAAAGACCGCCGACATCAATGCCCAGAATTGCCAGCTCATTGCCATGATCAGAACTCGATACCTTTTTGTGCTCTTACGCCCGAACGGAAGGGATGTTTGATCATTTCCATCTCGGTTACAAGGTCTGCAGCTTCGATAAGCTCATCCTTGGCATTACGACCCGTGATGATGACATGCTTCATTTCCGGCTTGTTCCTGAGCACTTCGATAACTTCCTCAACAGGCAGATAGTCATAGCGCAAGACGATATTGAGCTCGTCGCACAGAACCATATCAAGGCTTTCATCCATGATCATGGCCTTGGCCTGTTCCCATGCACCGCGAGCCATTTCAATGTCGCGGACACGGTCCTGCGTTTCCCAGGTAAAGCCTTCCCCAAGCGCCGAAATCGTCACCTGTTCAGGAAATTTCTCCAGAACCCAACGTTCCCCTGTGTCCCACGAGCCTTTGACGAACTGCACGATGCCGATCTTCATACCATGCCCCAGCGCACGGAAAGCCATGCCGAACCCTGCGGTCGACTTGCCTTTACCCTTGCCGGTATTGACAATGATAAGGCCTTTTTCTGCCGTCTTGGTGGCCTGTATCTTGTCGCGTGCGACCTTCTTCTTGCGCATCTTATCCGCATGACGGGCATTCAGTTCTTCTTCCGTCATCGAAAGAAGTTTTGCAGATTTCTCAGCCATTTAATGCCTCCTTATCATAGCATTTCCAGCAAAAGTGCGAAGCAGTTTTGCGTAGGATAATGCGTAAAAACAAATAGTTACAGCATCTTCAACGATTCAGTCTTAACTGGATCCGCTGTAACGCGTGATCTCATCCGAAAAGTCAGCAACGTTTCGGGGTCAGGTGCCCGGATTCACTTTCATGAGTTGTTCAAGTGCAAATCGCGCTGAATTGGAGCGTGGTGTCCAAAACCCGCGTTCGATTGCTTCATTCAGTTTTGCCGCAGTCTCTGCCAGTGCCGCCGGGTTTTTCTCAAGTATAAAATCCTGCACTGACTTGTCGGCGATATAGGCTTGATAAACCACCTCGAAATGATGATTTCCGACCTTGCCAGTGGTCGCTGCAAAAGCAAACAGATAGTCGACTGTGGCCGCAATTTCAGCCGCGCCCTTATAGCCATGGCGCATGACACCAGCGATCCATTTAGGATTTGCAGCCCGCCCTCGCACGACGCGCGAAAGCTCTTCTTCCAGCGTGCGGATTACCGGCTTTTCTGGCCGCGAGTGGTCATTGTGATAAACCTCCGGCATTGCACCGGTCAGCTTCTCGACCGTTGCGGCCATACCGCCCTCAAACTGATAATAATCGTCACTGTCGAGCAGATCATGCTCGCGATTATCCTGATTTTGTACCACGGCCTGCACGGATCGCAGACGCTCTTCGAGAAGTCCGCGCTCGGCTTGACCGTCTTCGCCCGCTCCATAAGCGTAGCCACCCCAGACAAGCCATGCCTCGGCCAGATCGTTACGACCAGCCCAGCCCTTTTCATCAATCAAGGCCTGCAAACCTGCACCATAGGCACCGGGTTTTGAACCGAACACCCGATAACCTGCGCGGCGGTCTGCGGTCTTTTCATCCGCACCGCTTGCAATCAGCCGCTCTCGCTCCGCCTTTATGCGTGCAGCTATGGGGTTGTCATCCACGTCTTCATCAAGTGCGCCGACAGCGCGCACAGCTTTATCAAACAGAGCAATCTGCTCTGGAAAAGCATCACGGAAAAAGCCGGAGATACGCAAAGTCACGTCCACACGTGGACGCCCAAGCTTTGCGAGCGGGACAATCTCATAGCCCGTGACCCGGCGCGAGGCCATATCCCAAACCGGCTTCACGCCGATAAGCGCCAAGGCCTGCGCAATGTCATCGCCACCGGTACGCATGTTGGACGTGCCCCAAGCCGTCAGGCCAAACGACGTTGGCCATTCACCATGATCCTGCGTGTAGCGGGTGATTAGCAGTTCTGCGGATTTACGCCCAAGGTCCCATGCGGCGGGAGTTGGTACGGCCCGGCTATCAGTTGAAAAGAAGTTGCGCCCTGTCGGCAGCACATCGGGCCGACCACGTGTCGGCGCACCAGATGGCCCCGGCGGAACAAAACAACCCGAAATCGCAGACAAAAATCCGTCGATCTCGGACGGCCCGCACGACACCACCATCGTGCGCAAATGTTCATTAATTGCTTGCAGCACGGCCAGAGTTGCAAGCCAATCTGCCGGACAGACCGCTTCACTGGCAACAAATTGCGCGGCAAGCAGTTCAATACGCTCAACCGTATCGCCTGCAATACGCCAACTGGCCGTGCTTACCGCCGCCAGCGGCTCTGGCTGTGGTCCTGTCCAAGGATCAGACATCACACAATCAAGCGGATCAAAACCTTCGCCAAGCCCTGCATCACGGGCAATCGCTCTTTGCAGGCTCTGATCGCCCGGCAATCCACCCAGCGAAAGTGGAATGCCGCGTGGTACACGCGCCAGCGCGACAAGAAGATCGGTCAGCAACCGTCCTTCTGGTGCCAGACCGAAAATATGTAAGCCATCGCGGATCTGCATTTCTTTGAGATCACAAAGATAGGCGTCAAGCTTTTGCAGCGCCATGTCTTCATCATCATGGGCATGAATGCCGGCATCACGATCAAGGCCAATATCACGGACCAGATCAAGGATTTGCCCTTTGAGCCGCAACAGACGTCGCGGATCAACGCCCGACGCCTCATAATATTCGTCCACCAATGCTTCGAGGTCTTTGAGCGGCCCATAGCTTTCGGCACGTGTCAGCGGCGGTGTCAGATGATCAATGATCACTGCACCTGCACGACGCTTGGCCTGAGTACCCTCACCCGGATCATTCACAATGAACGGATAGACATGAGGCATCGGCCCCAACACGGCTTCCGGATAACAGTTTTCAGACAACGCCAAAGCCTTGCCGGGAAGCCATTCCAGATTGCCATGTTTGCCCATATGAACAATGGCATCAACGCCCGCCACTTCCCGCAGATAAGCATAGAAAGCCATATAACCATGCGGCGGCACAAGATCAGGCGAATGATAGGTTTCCTTGGGATCGATATTAAACCCGCGTGCAGGCTGAATACCAACGAGCGTTTCACCAAACCGCATCAACGGCAAAGCAAGGGCAGTGAGCTCATTCGCAAAATAAGGATCGTTCTCCGGTGTGCCCCATCGCGCGGTCACTGCATCCTGAATCACATTGGGAAGCGTTTCAAAGAAGCGCTTGTATTGATTCAAGGAAATGATCTCACGGATTTCGCGACCATCACGCGCAGCATTGGTAGGCCCGGCCATAATTTGGCGCATCAGGTCATCGCTGTCGGCTGGAATATCGCCAACCACATAGCCCGCGCCTTTCATAGCGCGCAAAACTTCGACCGTTCCGGCTGGCGTATCAAGCCCGACGCCATTGCCAAGCCGCCCATCACGATTTGGATAATTGGCGAGGATCAGCGCAATGCGGCGCGCACACGCATTCTTTCGCTTCAGCCTCACCCAATTGGCAGCGAGTTCGGCCACAAACGCAACGCGGCCCGCATCTGGTTCGTGGGTGACAATATTTGCCTCAACCGAGGCATCAAATTGCTTGGCCGACTTGAAGGAAACAGCGCGTGACAGCACACGCCCATCCACTTCTGGCAGCGCGACATTCATCGCAAGATCGCGCGCAAGCAGGCCCTGCTGCGAAGCTTCCCATGTCGCTTTCGGCGTTCCGGAGAAAATCACCTGCAAAACCATATTGCCGCGCTTATCAAGCACAGTAGCTTTACGCTCCGCGCCCGGCGAGGAAATGGCGAAGCCAGTGGCATTGAGTACAATATCAGGCGTGCAATCTTCAAACACCCCATCAACGACGGCCGCCGACAGCCGGTCCTTGAGGCTCGAAACAAAAATCGGCAACGGGTTGAGACCCTGCGCCTGCAAAGCAACAATCAGCGCTTCAACTGGTTGCGTCTGACCGCTCTGCACCAGCGCACGGTAAAATATGATTGCTGCAACCGGGCCGCTGGCATCCAGCCAATGGCGTTTGATACTATCGAGCGACGATACCGCATCATCCGGCCACCACAGCCCGGCTTTCAGTAAGGGGGCTGCCTCTTCCGGCTTTTCAGAGTCTGAAACCAGTGCTGTGCAGTAGCTCAAGAACGCGATCGTATTCGCCGTTCCGCCTTCGATCAGATAATGCCAAAGCGCCTCGCGCTCCGCAGCAGACACATTGGAAAACCTGTCGAGGCCATGATCAGGCTTATCATCACCCGGCAGCACGGCAATCTTTATACCATGCGTAAGCGCACAGGCATGCAGGGCCTCAAGCCCATAAGGCCAGTAGGTTTCACCGCCAATGATGCGCACCACGATCAGCTTCGCATGACGTGCCGTACGCTCCACATAGGTATCCACCGACATGGGATGGGTTAGGCTCAGGAAATTGGCGAGCCGCAGGCTTGGCAAGCCGTGCGCAAACTTATGGGCTTGGGCAAGGCTTGCCAATTCTGTGTCGGCGGCAGAAAGAAACAATATGTCGCCCGGAGTCTGGCCAAGATCAATGGCCTCGTTGCCGTCGCTGATTGTTCCTTGTCTCGCGAGCAGAAGATGCATGGATTAAACGGCGTCTTTCACCGCTGTGGCAATTGCTGCTTCATCAATGTCATGCAGGCCAATGACAACGAGACGCGTCTTGCGATCCTCTCCCGCACCCCATGGGCGATCGAAATAATGCTCGATGCGCGAACCAACCGCCTGCACGACCAGACGCATTGGCTTGCCCGGCACGTCGACAAAGCCTTTAAGACGCAGCACATCGTGATCGGCGATAATCGCTTTCAGCTTTTCAGCAAATGCTTTGGGATCGGCAACCGATCCAGCTTCAACGATAAAGCTCTCAAATTCATCATGATCATGTTCATGACCATCGGCATGATGGATTTCATGATGCGATTTGCGGTTTGAAATATCGTCTTCCGTGCCAACACCAAGGCCAAGCAGCACATCGGCACCAAGCTTGCCGAAGCTGGCCGGAACCATGTTGACGCGGCGCGACGAACGTTCAGCAACATCGGCCTTTACCTGCTCCAGCCTGGCCGGATCAACAAGATCGGATTTGTTGAGAACAATCAGATCAGCGGCATGAATCTGATCCTCAAAAAGTTCCTCTAAAGGGCTTTCATGATCAAGAGATTCATCAGCCGCGCGTTGCGCATCGACCTTGTCATGATCGTCAGCAAAACGGCCTTCAGCAACGGCTGCTGCATCAATAACGGTAACCACGCCATCGACTGTGACCTGTGTCTTGATTTCCGGCCAGTTGAAAGCCGCGACCAGCGGCTGCGGCAACGCCAGACCGGAGGTTTCAATGACGATATGATCGGGGCGGTCAGGACGATCCAGAAGCTTGGTCATCGTCGGGATAAAATCATCGGCAACGGTGCAGCAAATGCAGCCATTATTCAGCTCAATAATATCTTCCTCGCGGCAGCTCTCAATGCCACAACCTTTCAGAATACCGCCATCAACGCCGAGATCGCCAAACTCATTGATGATGAGCGCAATCCGCTTGCCATTGGCATTTTCCAGCAAGTTGCGGATCATCGTGGTTTTGCCGGAACCCAGAAAGCCGGTGATCACGGTTGCCGGAATTTTTTGTCCCTGCATCGAATTATCCCTTCATTTTGAGCGGCAGTGCTGCCGCCATGAAATAAACTTCATCTGCCGCTGATGCCACCGCCTGATGCAGAAAACCGGCATGATCGCGAAATTCCCGCGCCATACGGTTTTCCGGCACGATACCAAGCCCCACCTCATTGGACACAAAAACAACAGGGCCGGAAAGCTTTGGTAATACTGCAACAAGCGCATCGATCGCATCAGCAATATCACGCTCTGCCATCATCAGATTGGTAACCCAGAGCGTCAGACAATCAACCAGCACAAAGCGGTCATTGCCGGTATATTTTTCAAGAGAGCTCACAAGTTCGAGCGGCTCTTCCTCCGTTTGCCACTGTGAACCGCGAAGGTCGCGGTGCGCGGCGATACGGCTTTCCATTTCTTTGTCAAACGCACGTCCTGTCGCCAGATAAACTGGTTGAAGCCCGGAAGCTTCAACCAGTTTTTCAGCATATGACGACTTGCCTGAGCGGGCTCCGCCAAGAACGAATGTGATTTTTCCGGACGAAGCCATGATTGTCAGCCCTCAACTTCCGACTTCGCGTAAGCCTGAATGAACCAGCCAAGAGCCAGACCAATAACAACCCACATGAAGAGATTTGTCGCCAAAGATGCAACCGCATATTGCGAAGCAAGCAGCGACGGGATGGGGGAAGAAATATCTTCGGGATGCGGCGCGCCATAAAGATGCGGTGCGATAATCAGCACAAGACCCAGGATCCTGGAAATCATCTCACCACGCAGAACCAGCAGGTAAATGCCGATGCCGCTCAGAACGACCGTTGAAAGCCACCAGAGCTGACGCTGCGCCAGGTCTGCGGCAGGCATGGCGGGCAGTTCCGGCGAAAGGCCAAGTGCTGGCAGGAAAGCAATCGCAAAGAAACCGGCCATACCCCAAAAGATGCCGTTTTGTGGCGTGATACGGCGACCAAGCAGCAGCGCAACACCGCCAAGCAGCAGTGCAAAACCTGTACCAGCAACGAGATTGGCGAGGATTGTATTGCCAAGACGACCGAAGGGCAGTTCGGCTCCCGCTTCTTCGCCCACGCTGGCCAGAGGTGCAGCAGCCGCATGATCATGCGGCTCAGCTTCTGCCGCATGGCTATGTCCGCCACCGGCGTCTTCATAGGTTTCCGCCTGAATGATAAGCGGCACAGTTTTTAAATACATCGCAGGCGTAACCAGAAGCCCCGCCAGAAGGCCCGCTGCGAGCGTGGCCAGAAGATAACGGATTAACATTTTTGTCCCTCAACAACGAAAATTTGCGCCGACGGCCGTCCACCATCGGGCGCTGCAAAGCACCAAGTCCTGGAAACAAACGCTTTAACTGCTCAATGGCAGGGAAAACCGTAGGAATGACGCGTGTCGTGCGCCGAATCGTGCAGCGTATCGGAATGGGCAAGACCCACGCCGTAAATCAGGAACGCACCAAGAAGCAGCGAGACAACAGCCGTACCAAGACGCGTAGCGAGTGGAATGGCCAAAGTGTTGGGAACAGAGTTTTGAGTACGCGCAGCCATGACAACCTCCGTGCAGGCAGCAGGGAAAACCTCCCTTGAGGTGCGGGTAAAATACCCTTCACGCAACAGGCAGGTCTCCTGGCTCACGGGTCTTAAGGATTAAAGCCACCTTCCCGGAAACATTCAATTTTCCAGTGGCCGCCGGTTGCCCGACATGGCTTCATCCCTCACCGCTCTACAGTCGCGGGGTCGGCTGCGATAAAGACGCCCGACATGGGTCCGTCCGTCGCATTCCCTTTTAGTTTTCGTTCAGATTCGTCCGAACGAAAACCTGTTGCATTAAAAGACACTAGGCTTTCGCCTTGATGGCGTCAATCAGTTCGCAATGCTGAACTTCTTGCGTAAACCTTTGCCTTTAAGCCTTACCCAATTGTCGATTGTGTCAGCGTTCAGCATCAGCCTTGGCCACAGCCAAAGCATCAGCCCCAGGACCAAGGTCCATGCAATAACAACATCAGATAGGAAGTGCGCTCCCATAAAGACGCGGTTGAGCGATATCAGGGCCAACAAAGGTACGAGAACAATTGCCGATGGCACTCGGAAGCGCGGAGGCACCAATACCAGTAACGATAGCATGACAGCAGCCACCGACGATTCACCTGAAGGAAATGAGCAGCTGTGGCGGCACACGCCAGCCAATTGCCATGCCGGTGTGAAATGCGCCGTACCGCCGAATTCTATCAAGTGCCTGGGTCGCGCCCTTCCAATGATGAGTTTCAGTCCCTGCACCAGAACCCCGGAACCTAGAATGAAGGTCAAAATGACAAACAGCATTTTATGAGGGGCTATCAAAGGCAGTGGGCGCCACCACAACATATATAACACAAGTAGCGACAACATACCTGTCATCAAATACCATAGGCTAAGCCGATGGATGTCTCTCAGAGCAATCAAGTATGTGTTATGCGACGCGGAAAAATCGCCTGATTGAAATAAGTATCCAGATACATCCAGATCAACATGAGGAAAAATGATAAAGAAACCGCTGGTTACAATGAATACATATAAATAAATTCGCTCCCAACGAATAAATGAATCCGTTATAAAACGGCTCGAATATAATGAAGTACGCACAACAACCTCTAAATATAAACATTACATTATAAAATATGAAAACAATATAAAATATAAAAAGTCAGAAAATTGGCTTTTGTTTGGAAAATTTACGATGAATTTCACTTTAGATAATGGTTATATTTTAACTACAGAATGTATTTATATTTATTTGCGAGCAAGATTAATCTGTCAAAAACTCGGTTTAATCGAATAATTCAGCTATGTAAAAGAGCAAAAGCGGAGAAAATCAGAACCGGTCCGGTTGCAAAGGATCCAATATCAATCGAGCGAAAATAACGCATCGATATCGAGACAATTTTCCAGCCCCAAAGCCAGCTCATCAAGAGCAGCTTCAATACTCTCTCGATAGTTTTCACCAGAGCCACTCACGCCAAGCGAATTCAAAAACTTGCGCCGGAATACACCCGAGCCAAACGCACCATGCAGATAAGTACCCATAATACGGCCATTCCCTGACACGGCCCCATCATAATGATCGCCGATGCGAGCAAAAGGACGGACAGTATCGGGACCATTCGTGCGCCCTATATGGATTTCATACCCGTCAAGGGAAGCATCCAAAAACGCCGATTGTGCCGCAACATTACGAACAACCTTTTCCGGCTCCATAACAGTCTCAACATCGAGCAGGCCAAGCCCTTCAATCTCGCGAACCTCACCTTCAATACCGTCAGGATCGCTGATACGGTTTCCCATCATCTGAAACCCGCCACAAATGCCGAGAACATGACCTCCACGTCGCACATGAGCGTGAAGATCGCGCTCCCAACCATTTTCGCGGAAAGCAATCAGATCCGCTATAGTGGATTTCGTTCCCGGTAAAACCACAAGGCCTGCGTCATGCGGCAAGGACTGGCCGGGCGGAACCATGACAACTTCGACTTGCTCTTCCGCCTTAAGCGGATCCAGATCGTCAAAATTAGCAATACGCGGCAGCATGGGCACTGCCACTTTAAGGGCTTTGGCATCACCACGCGTCACCCGTTCCAATACAACGGAATCCTCTGCTGGCAAGCGTGAAACGGCTTTCAGCCACGGCACGACGCCGAAAGAACGCCAACCGGTGAAGTCCGTGATTGCGGTTAAACCATCATCAAACAGCGAAATATCGCCACGAAACTTGTTGATCAGAAAACCGCGCACCATTGCACGGTCTTCTGCCGACAGGATCGTATGAGTACCAACCAGCGAAGCAATAACACCGCCCCGGTCAATATCTCCCACCAGTACCACCGGCACATTGGCCTGGGTGGCAAAGCCCATATTAGCGATGTCGCCAGCGCGCAGATTGATCTCTGCAGGCGAACCGGCCCCTTCGATCAGTACAAGATCAGCGCCGTCGCTGACGATCGCAAAGGATTCCATCACTGCCGCCATCAGTTGCGGCTTCAACTGCTGATAATAACGTCCACGTGCTTCGCCCCGCACCTGCCCTTGAACAATCACCTGACTGCCCATATCGGTCTGCGGCTTCAAAAGAACCGGATTCATGTGAAAGGAAGACGGCACACCACAAGCCAATGCCTGAAGCCACTGTGCGCGACCAATCTCGCCACCATCATCACTGACAGCTGCATTATTGGACATATTTTGCGGCTTGAATGGCCGAACTTTCAGCCCGCGATTGCGTGCCACGCGGCAAAGACCTGCAACAAGCACGCTTTTGCCGACATCCGAGCCCGTTCCCTGAAACATGATCGCGCGTGTCATGCCCCGTGCCTATCCCAAGTTTCCGCGACTGGCAATCTCCGGCCTTTTAAGCAAGCTTATATGCAAAAATGCGCATCCGTTTATTACAAAAGTGAGCAACATTATTCCAATGGAGCGTTGGCAGCTTGGCGAGGTTATGATCTAGTTGCGATAGGAGGCGCGGTGCTCATAGGGAGGAAACCATGGATACGGCGGACCAGAATCAATTCGAACTCAACGAAGACAAACTCGCTATTCAGGAAATGGCACGTGGCTTCGCTGCCGATTTCGTAGCACCCCATGCATTGCAATGGGATCGCGACAAGCACTTTCCGATCGACGTTATTAAAGATACCGGCCCATTAGGCATGGGTGGTATTTACGTGCGCGACGATGTCGGCGGCTCGGCGCTCAAGCGCTCAGATGCTGTCCTCATTTTTGAGGCGCTGGCTGAAGCTTGTCCGGCTTTTTCGGCATTCATTTCCATACACAATATGGCGGCATGGATGATCGACACGTTTGGCGATGAAAACCAGCGTCAGACATTCCTGCCCAAACTGACGTCCATGGAAACGCTCGCAAGCTACTGCCTTACCGAACCCGGTTCCGGCTCTGATGCGAGCGCGCTTCGCACACGCGCAGAACGTGATGGCGATCACTACGTCGTTAACGGAACAAAACAGTTCATTTCGGGTGCAGGCGCTACAGATATCTACATCACTATGGTGCGTACCGGCGAGGACGGTCCTAAGGGGATTTCCACGCTCGTTGTGCCCAAAGATGCACCCGGCCTGTCTTTTGGTGCCAATGAACACAAGATGGGCTGGAACATGCAGCCCACCCGTACCGTCATTTTCGACAATTGCCGCGTTCCAGTTGCCAATCGTTTGGGCGACGAAGGTACTGGCTTCAAGATCGCCATGGCCGGTCTGGATGGCGGACGACTGAACATCGCTGCCTGCTCATTGGGCGGCGCGCAATCAGCGCTTCACAAGGCACTGGAGTATTCAGGTCAACGCAAAGCTTTTGGCCAGACGATTGATCGCTTTCAGGCTTTACAGTTCCGCCTCGCCGACATGGAAACCGAGCTTTCTGCAGCGCGACAGCTTCTTTATACTGCGGCGAGCAAGCTTGATCGCAAAACACACGATGCGGGCAAATGGTCGGCCATGGCCAAACGTTTTGTGACTGACACAGGCTTCGACGTCGCCAATGACGCGCTGCAACTTTTGGGCGGTTATGGCTATCTGCACGATTATGGCATCGAAAAGCTCGTCCGCGATTTGCGTGTTCACCAAATCCTTGAAGGCACAAACGAGATCATGCGCGTTATCATTGCGCGCCAGATGATCGGACGCTGATACATATATCCCAAGGGAGGAAATTATGGCCACTATCGCTTTTATCGGCCTCGGCAATATGGGCGGCCCAATGGCAGCTAATCTGGTCAAAGCCGGGCATAAGGTCGTTGGTTTCGATCTGCTGGCAGCACATCTCGAAGAGGCGAAAGGCAATGGCCTTGAGATCGCCGGCAGTGCGGAGGAAGCGGTTGCCGATACCGATGCCGTCATCACCATGCTTCCTGCTGGCAAACATGTTCTTTCAGTCTATGAAGACATTGCACCTAAAGCCCGAAAAGACTCACTTTTCATCGATTGCTCGACCATTGATGTCGATTCGGCACGCAGAGCCCATGAGATCGCATCCAAACATGGCCACCTTTCCGTTGATGCCCCCGTATCAGGTGGTACAGGCGGAGCTGCGGCAGGCACTCTCACTTTCATGGCAGGCGGCAGCGATGGCGCTTTTGGCAAAGCCGAACCAATTCTCAAACCTATGGCCGGTAAAATTGTTCATTGCGGCAACGACGGTGCCGGACAGGCCGCCAAGATTTGCAACAATATGATACTCGGCATTTCCATGATTGGCGTCAGCGAGGCATTTGTACTGGCTGAAAAACTAGGGCTTTCCCATCAAGCATTGTTTGATGTGGCCTCAACTTCATCCGGCCAGTGCTGGTCGCTGACGACTTATTGCCCTGTGCCAGGTCCAGTGCCGACCTCACCGGCCAATCGTGATTATAAGCCCGGATTTGCTGCGGCATTGATGCTGAAAGACCTGAAACTTTCACAGGAGGCCGCAAAAAGTTCTGGAGCGACCACACCGTTGGGTGCCCATGCGGAAGAATTATATAGCCGCTTCGATAGCGACGGCCATGGCGGAGATGACTTCTCGGGAATCATCAACTTTTTGCGCACAGCCAATTCTGGTGATTAGGAAGCCTTCAGCAAAAGTATGAAGCAATTTCTTTCCAGAAAAGTGAAAAAACTCGCTTTGTTTAGATTTGCTTAAGTATCTGATAACCGTCCGGTAACGATGTTGAGCTAGAAAGGAGCAAGAGACGGTTCAAACCTTCTCGATGCTCCGGATCTGGTACTGCGTACCGGAGCTTTAGTCTCTCCCACCTGTGTATTGTTTGGTGGGAACGCCATGCGTTTTTGGCAAGACCGTGCACCTGACGAGGCAGCGCGGTTTTTGCCGTTTCACTGGCGCGCGCCCCCGAAAAGGGAGAGACAATTTTCAAAACGAATAGAGGTGAAAGCAAATAATCAGAGCTTTGATCTTATTCATCAGACCGAAACGCGCTCCAACGTCATAAATTATACGTGATTTTTGAACAAGATTTGGCCTCTGCGATTGAATTAAGGCCATAATCCTGTGAAAGCTAGCCCCTGCTTTCTGGATTAGTAAAACGATTTTTTTGCTGGGGCCCATAGATTTTGAATACGACAAGACCAATAACGGCGCCTTCTGCCGAAAAAAACACCTTCGGGCTTCCCGCGGCAATTGTCTTTGTGCTTTGCTATTTTGCCTTTCAGGCGATTTTGGTCACTTTTGTATCAAATGGTGCAGGCCTTGATGATGCAGAGCAGCTCGCCAATATTGGTTATCTCGATTGGGGATATGGCGGCTCGCAGCCACCACTTTACACATGGATAACAAATATTGCTGCGTCGGTGCTTGGCACTTCAATGTTGACGCTGCAAATCGTCAAATTCAGCATGCTTGCAAGCTTGTTTTTGAGTGTATTCGGCGCGATGCGTTTGCTGGGTTTCTCCCGCAGCGTTGCATCAGCATCCATGCTTGGACTGTTTCTCGTTCCGCAAATCGGTTGGGAATCCCAGCGTGCGCTCACACATTCCATCGCAGGAACAGCGGGTTGTGGCTGGGCCTTCCTGGCTTTCGCATGGCACATGCGTGCCCGTCATGTGGGTTCGGCAGCTCTGCTGGGAATCACTATGACGGCGGCCATTTTGGGCAAGTTCAACGCATCAATTTTCGTCATCATGTTGATTGCTACGGGTCTGTCGGTCTCGGAATATAGGAAAATCCTGCTTTCCAAGCTCTCACTCGTCACGATCATCGCCTTCGGAGTTTCGTTTGCACCAACTGGCTTGTGGATGTGGGCGCATAAATCAAGCGTCATCGCACGATCTGCCAAACTGCAAATTGGTGCTTCGGGTAATCTTATAGAAGATCGCTTGTACGGCGTTGGAAGCTTCATCGAAGCCGCATTTCTGTTTTCGATCCTCGTGATTGCGATTGCTGCTATCATCGCACTCATTCATTCCAAACAGCGTTCAACGCCGTCAAAGCAATTTACACCTGGCGAAGAATTCATGCGTCGCCTGCTCGTCATCGGCATGTTGATCGTTCTTGTCGGTGTTGTTGCAGCAGGCGTCAACAATATTAAAGACCGTTGGCTGCAACCGGTTCTGTTCCTGCTACCTGCCGCAACAGCCGTCTGGTTTGAACATTATCGCACGCGCAGTAATGCACTGAGAGATTTTGCGAGGGTCAGCATCTTTGCCGCACTGATTGTACCGCCTATTCTCGGCTATTACCTCACATATGGCTCAAGCACGCCGCCTTATGGGCAGCTCGAATATCAGCGGCTATATGATGAAGTGAAACAGCAGGGTGAATTCAGGACGATCCTTACCGACAATGCCCAGATACCTGGTAATTTCCGGCTGTTTGATCCGTCGCTTCAAGTCATTCACCCGGAAACGCCTTTCGGCGCTTCAAATATAGCCAGACCCACGCTGGTGATGTGGTTCGGCGATTCAAAGCCCAATGAGCGCATAACAGCGCTTATCAATGAGGCACAAATCAAAATCCCTGAGACAGGCATCAGTACGACAAAAATCTCGTACAGAACCCGTCCAGACATGAATATGACCGTAAGTTATTTCCTGCAGAACTAAAAAAAGGTCCGGGCTACAAACCCGGACCTTTTTAATTTACTCAACAGTCTCCTGCACAGCGTGTGCTGTGCCTTTTACGTCACGTCCAACACCGCGAACTGTGTTCGCACAAGATGCTAGCGTGAAAGCACACAGAACGATGGCAACGGGGACAATGCGGGATAGCTTCATGACAGTCTCTCCATGAGATGCGCAATTCAACCAAATATGCCTCCCAAACTACCTGACACGCGCTGCCGGGTATTCTGGCGGTGAAGCCGTTAGTCGGCTGTCACCTATAAAACTTAGCGCACCAATTTTAGCTGGCAAGAGAGAAATTGGGAGAACTTCCAGCAAAAGTACGAAACGGATTTGCGCAGGACAATCCATTAAAACAAATATTTAGAGCAATTCTAACGATTCAACGTTCATTGAACCTGCTCTGGCTATCCTATCAAGTGTGGTTTCCCGGCTTAACCTGATCGAAAGGTGTCGAAACGACCGCTGCGGCGATAAGCTTCAAACACATTACGCAGATGTTCGGCAACGACCTGGATATGCTGTCTCGCGTCAGGCTTGATAAGCATTCCAAGCTGATAACGACCAAGCTGAGGCAGATTATGCTCCGCCCCCAGTGCGACAATCCCCTCTCCAAGCAGCGTTTTACCAAAAGGAGCAATGGCAAGATCAGCCATGATCGCAGCACGCTGGCCTGTTGAGTGAGAGCTCATATAAGCAATGCGGTAAGGACGCCCTGATTTTTCCAGCGCTTCCAGCGCATTTCCACGCCATGCGCAGCCCTCTTCCCAAATGGAAAGGGGCAGCGGATCGCGACGATAAGCTGTACCGCACTTGGCTCCTGCCCAAACCAGCTCTTCATCAAGCAATACCTCGATATCGCCTTTGCTTGGAACCGTATGAGAGAGGTTGATCAGGGTCACATCCAGACGCCGCTCATCAAGACGCTTGCGTAAATTGCTGCTCTGATCAATCACCACATCGACTGTCACACCAGGATGGGTTTCTGCAAAACGCTTCAGCACAAGTGGCAGGACACATTCGCCGATATCATCGGGCGAACCGAGCCGAACCACGCCCGTAACGGTCGGCGCAACAAATTTTGCCACCGCTTCGCGATTGAGAGCAAGCAAGCGTCGCGCATAACCAAGCAGTACTTCGCCATCGCTTGTGAGTGTCACAGACCGAGCATCACGCTCAAAGACCGCAACACCGAGCTGTTCCTCAAGCTTCTTGATTTGCATTGAAACAGCTGAAGGCGTGCGAAACACCACGTTTGCCGCTGCTGAAAAGCTGCCCGTATCTGCAATGGCTGCAAATGTACGCAGCACATCAATATCGAGCATAGGCAGTGGATGCTGAACTGGCGCTGTCATAGTGGACTCCGCTTTTTCTTAGTTCAATTTTTCTGATCTTATACCTTTCTATATTTCGTTTGATTGATCGTCAAGATGGAAGCACACTTCCTGGCAATTGAGATCACTCTGACTGCAAAAACCATTCGATCTCTCTTTTTGATCAGGAGAACAAAAATGAGCATTCAATGTGAAATGATGCAGAAAAGCAGTGCATCAAGTCTGCCGGTGGTCATAAGCCGACTGGAACAGGCTCGCACCCTCGTCATGCAATGGTATGCCAGCTGGATTTATCAGCGCCGCGTCACGCGCAGTCGCCGCGTGCTGGAGGCATTGCCGGAACATATCCTGCACGATATCGGCTGGCCAAACGTTGATGACCGCCTCCCAGGCATACCCAGAAAGCCTTCCTGATGGGAATGCAAAAATGCAATTGAGGGCAGGATAAGCCCTGCCCTCAATTTAGCGACATTCAGCTGCCAATTTACGGCAGGCATTTAGCCGCACTATGCAATCTGAAAGTTCTATGTCTCAATATGTCTATCCTGTTTGCGTCATAGCCTATCCCCTATAAATCCGGGCTGGAGCGACAGAATAACCGGTCAAAAAACGACCGGGTGACTGGGCCTGATTTTGGTCCCAATGTCATGACGGAGGCACAAAGTCTGAACTGCGTCGGGAACCGCAGCAAAGGCTTTCGAGAATGGGAACGATCAGGCTATGAATCAAGCTTCATCGGTTAAGCGGTCTATTGTTTTTTTTCTTGTACCTGACTTCTCGATGATCGCATTCGCGACAGCGATCGAACCGCTGCGCATTGCCAATCGAATGCTTGGTTTTGAGGCTTATCGCTGGCGACTGACATCAACCGACGGCAAACCGGTAACGGCATCCAATGGCGTGGAATGCGCGGTCAATGCATCACTGGAAGACGAGCGTCGTTTTCTTCAGCGCGAACAGCGCCCATCCATGGTGTTTGTCTGCTCCGGCGTCTACGTCGAAGAATTCCGCAACAAGTCGGTCTTTGCGTGGTTGCGCGAGGAATATAACCGCGGGGTCGCGGTGGGCGGTCTTTGTACAGGCGCACATATTCTTGCAGCATCCGGCCTTCTTTCAGGAAAACGCTGCGCCATTCACTGGGAAAATCTGCCCGGCTTTTCAGAAGCTTTTCCGAAAGCAGAAGTCTATGCGGATCTATTCGAGGTCGACAGCAACATCTACACTTGCGCAGGTGGAACAGCATCTCTCGATATGATGCTGAAACTTATAGGCGACGATTTCGATGACAATCTCGTCAATCGCATTTGCGAACAAGCACTCACTGACCGTGTCCGCAATCCGCATGATCGCCAGCGTCTGCCGCTGCGTGCGCGTCTCGGCATTCAAAATTCTAAAATTCTCACCATCATCGAAATGATGGAAGCCAATCTTTCAGAACCAGAAGCTCTCATCAATGTGGCCCATAATATTGGATTGTCACGCCGTCAGGTCGAGCGTCTGTTCCGACAGGAGATGGGCCGGTCGCCCGCACGATACTATCTCGAAATACGCCTCGACCGAGCGCGGCATCTGCTATTGCAATCGTCGATGCCAGTCGTCGAAGTCGCCGTCGCATGTGGCTTCGTTTCCGCGTCGCATTTTTCCAAGTGCTATCGCGAACTTTACGGGCGCTCGCCGCAACAAGAGCGGGCCGAGCGTAAAATGCTCATCGCCGCCTGATCCCAAGCCAATCCATAGGAGCCGCACCTTTCAAGGTGTGGCTTTTCTTTTGAAAACATATAGATAACCACAACCTTTGAATCAAATCGTCAACTTATCTGATGGTCAGATTTTCCTGATCGCAGCGCCATTTAATATCCAGCAAGCTTCGGTCGCCTCACGCCGTTATTATGTCGTAGAATGACAATTGTTGACCCCAGCCAACCACTATGATTCCGTCAAATACAAATGGGATCGCATAAAATGGCAGAGTTTCCTAAGAAAGCGAAAGTCGTAATCATCGGGCTTGGAGGCATCGTCGGCGCATCGGTCGTCCATCACCTTATCGAACGGGGTTGGGACGATATTGTCGGCATCGATAAATCCGGTATTCCAACCGATATCGGCTCGACAGCACACGCATCCGACTTCTGCTATGCGACCAGCCATGACTTTCTGTCTTGCTGGACCACGCTTTATTCCATCGATTTCTATGAGAAGATGGGCCATTACGCCCGTGTTGGCGGGATCGAAGTCGCCCGCGTCGGCGACGATTCCCGCATGGAAGAGCTGAAGCGCAAGGTGGCATCCGGCAAGGCATTTGGCACGCGCGCGCGCCTGATGGAGCCTTCCGAGGTCAAAGAAAAATTTCCGCTTATTGAAGAAAGTCTGGTTCAGGGTGGCTTGTGGGACCCGGATGCGGGACTTGTCATTCCCCGCTCGCAGACTGTTGCCGGCAAGTTGATTGATCAGGCCGAAGCTGCCGGTAAACTGAAAAGCTTTGCCAATACCTCCGCGCAGTCGCTCGTTATTGAAAACGGTCGCATCAAGGGGGTGGTCACGCATCGTGGTACGATTGAAGCCGATTATGTCGTCATTTGCGCCGGTCTATGGGGACGCCTTATCGCTGAAATGGTTGGTGAAGACCTCCCGGTCATGCCAATTGACCATCCACTGACATTCTTCGGTCCCTATAATGAATTTGCCGGAACTGGCAAAGAAATTGGCTGGCCGCTTCTGCGTGATCAGGGCAACTCAGCCTATATGCGCGACACCGGAGATCCGAAGACTGCTGAAGGCGGCCAGATCGAATGGGGCTACTATGAGGAAACCAATCCCCGCCTCTGCCATCCGCGCGATCTTCTGGAAAAGCACGAGGCGCGCCTGTCGCCGTCGCAGCGTGATCTCGACATGGAACAGGTTATCGAACCGCTGGAGCGCGCAATCGAGCTGACGCCTATCCTTGGCGAACTGGGTTACAATGAAAGCCACTCTTTCAATGGCTTCCTTCAGGTCACAACCGACGGCGGCCCATCCATGGGCGAAAGTCAGAAGGTGCGCGGCCTCTGGTATGCCGTCGCAATCTGGGTCAAAGATGGCCCCGGCATGGGCAAGCTCATTGCCGACTGGATGACCGATGGCCGCACGGCAATTGATCACCACGCCATCGATTATTCCCGCTTCTATCCACATCAGATGACCGAACAGTTCATCTGGGATCGCTGCACGGAAACCGCGATGAAGGTCTATAATCCGGCGGTCCACCCGCGTGAGCCTTTTTCAAAGGGTCGTAACATTCGCCGTTCGCCGTTTTACGAACGCGAGAAGGAGCTTGGCGGCCACTTCATGGAATTGGGCGGCTGGGAGCGTGCACACGGTTATGCCGCTAACGAGCACCTGCTGGAAAAATATGGCGCCCGTATTCCGGTGCGCGAAAACGAGTGGGACAACCGCCATTTCTGGCGCGTCTCCAATGCCGAACATCTCGCACTGAGCGAGGATTGCGGCATCATCAATCTCTCGCACTTCGCCATGTACGATATTGAAGGCCCCGATCATGTTGAGCTGATGGAATGGCTATGTGCTGCCAAGATTGGCAGCGATGCAAATATCGGCAAAGGTATCTACACGCACTTCCTCGATGATGAGGGCATGGTGCGCGCCGATTTCACCGCAATCCGCATGGCTGACCGCATCCGCATGATTAACGGTGCCGATGCTGGTCCGCGCGATTTCCATTACATGCGCCGCGTAGCCGAGGATAAGGGCTTTGACGTCAACATTACCGATGTAACGGAAAAATACGTCACCATCGGCATATGGGGACCCAATGCACGTGATAACCTCAAGAAAGTCGTGGAGAACCCGGCAGGCCTCGATCTTGAAAACTTCCCGTTTGCAGCGATCAAGCCACTCCGTATAGCAGGTAAAGATGTAACCGCTTTCCGCATTTCCTATGTCGGCGAACAGGGTTGGGAATTGCACATGCGCTATGAAGACGGCCTCGCCGTCTGGGATGCGCTACGCTCCACTGGCGCAATCGCCGTCGGCGTCGAGACCTATGCCAATACACGGCGTATGGAAAAAAGCCTTCGTCTTCAGAATGCTGATCTGCTGACCGAGTATAATCTGCTCGAAGCAGACCTCGCCCGCCCAAAAGTCAAGGAAGCTGATTTCTGTGGCAAGGCGAAACATCTTGAATATAAGGCTCGCGAGCACCAGCCCGCCATGCTTTGCACACTGGTTATGAGCGAGAACGTCGATTCCAAAGGCGTCGCTCGCTATCCGGTTGGCATCTTGCCGGTCATGGACCCTGAAACCGGTGAAACACTGGTCGATGAACTCGGCCGCCGTTCGTTCACCTCATCCATCGCCTACGGCCCGACCATCGGCAAGAACATTGCGCTTGCCTATCTGCCCTGGTCCTATTGTCAGGAAGGTCGCCAGCTGAACGTCGAATATTTCGGCGAGACCTATCCTGTCGAGGTTGTATCGATTGGCTACAAGCCGCTTTACGACCCCGAAAATCTCAAGCCTCGCAGCTGATAACAAAAGCCAACAAAAAGCCGGGGCAATACCCCGGCTTTTTCAGTTTCAAACGGTCTGCTTACTGAATGGTCGCCTTACCGCCGGAAATCGTAATTGTTTCGTCGCCCTTCAGCGCCTCACGATCACCGTTCGGGAATGTTACAAAACAACCGCTACTGCAAAAATCAACCGTCTCACCCGGAGCAACCAGCATTTCACGCTTGGACGCGCCTTCTGTGACGACGATAGTCTGCGCTGAGCTATCATTATTGGCAACTGTCGCTGCATAAAGGCTCGGTATGGAGAATGAAATCGCGAGCATCGCACCGATCGCGACCTTGCCAGCATAATTGACCTGAGTTCTGTTCATATCGTTTCAGCGTTTCCGCCGCTCCCGCTACAATCCGAATATTCGGGCCGAGTATTCGACCCCATTACTCCGAGACAGTCCGCCTGCCCTCTTCATCATCATTTATAAGGCTTCAAAACTGAACTGCAACTGAACGACACGTTCATAAATTGCTTCCGTTTGTTCAGACCTTGTCGTCGTGTTCCGGCTTTTCGGCCTTTTCAGGCTCTGCCGGCTTTTCCTTCTGCATTTTCGCAGCGCGTGGCGCATCCTTGTTCACGAGTTCGGAAAGCTTCTCGATTTCAGGCACACCAAGCACAAGGTCCGTGGAAGATGAAGCCAGCTGAATGCCTTCCGCGTGGAACCGCTCCACAATCTGGAATCGCAACTCGTTTTTGATACCACCGGTCGATGTAATATCTGCGACATGCGCGTAGACATCAAAGATCATCAGCGAGTCAGTCATGCTCTGAAACGCTACGAACGGCTCGGGGTTCTTCAGGATCGATGGATGACTGCGGATGATTTCAAGCAGCAGCGTATGAACACGACGCGGCTCATCTGTGTACGCTGCCTGAACATTGATATCGATGCGGCCAAGTTTGTTGCGAAGCGTCCAGTTACCGACATTGCCGTTAATAAGCGTGGAGTTCGGAACCACGATTGACTGCTTCTGGAACGTCTCGACTTCGGTCGCACGAACACTGATCTTCTTGACAATACCGCTGACGGTTCCCGCTTCAACCCAGTCTCCAACCTTGAACGGCCGTTCAGCCAGCAGGATAAGGCCAGATACGAAGTTCTGGACGATATTCTGAAGACCAAAACCGATACCAAGTGACAGACCACCTGCAATGAGTGCAAGGCTTGAAAGATTGAAGCCTGCCGCGGACACCGCAACAAGTGCGGCAAGAACCAATCCGACATAACCAATCACAGTACGGATCGAATTGCGCACACCGGAATCAACCCGCCCGCGCGCCATAACGCTGTTATCAAGCCAATTCTGGAACCAGCGCGTCATCAGATACACAAGAACGAAAAGCGCGATCCCCGTGAAAATTCCCATCAGCGAAATGGAAATACTGCCGATCTGGAAGCCCGTCATCAGATTGTAGAATGTGCTTTTCAGCTCCGACCACTGAAAACCGAACTGCATCAGCACCAGCGGTATGCCGACCAATGCAACGACAAAGTTGATCAGAATACCGACCGCCAGCCCGATCTGGTCGAGCGTTGCTTCATCAAAATGAAACCGGTCACGCATTACCCGCCCGATCGGGCTGGAAGCGAAAGCCTGTTCTTCCGAAATTGCTCGTCCCGTCAGAAAGCCGAGATACATCGTAACAAGGAAGGCTCCGGTCACAACGATTTGCTGTGCAGCAAAGCGGGCAAGACCAATGAAACCGAAACCCGCCGCAACGATCGGCAGAAGACCCAGAATTATCAGGAAAATCTTGAATGCTTTAGGCCAGGGACGAACGCCCTCTTCACCATTTCTCTCGATAGGCTTCAACAACGCGATGATCAGTATAAAAATGCCAATTACGACCGTTGAAAGCAGGCTTTTCGCCATCGTCAGCGAAAGTGGTGAGGAAAGGATCTGATTGACTTTTCCGAAGAACGAGTCGAGCCCGTTGATCAAAGCCATACCTGTAATGAGCCAGACAAGAACCCTGCCCGGACGGGGCGCAACAGGCACCAGTCGCCATGCTGGTGTGTAAGGACTGATACAGGCAAATGCGAGCCTGCTGATAAAGAAAACAATGCCGAGAACGATAAAGAGCGACTGTAAAAGTGCTGCTATATCAGGTCTCAAAACATTGAAATAATTCAGAAAGAAATATGTAGTGGCAAGAAAAACGCCAACGGCACCCGATGGGATCGCGGTAGACCAGAAGGCCACTGACAGGCGGCTAAGATAGGACGGTGCTTCAATTGTCGGATCACGCTCATAAAGGGAACCAAGCACACGGCGTGCACCGAGCTGGATGACGAGCGCTGCAACGAAGGCAAAAAATGCGGCAGCCAGAAACGAATTCAATTTAAACGTGGAAACGAAACGCCACCATGATTTCACGATACTCCAGAGTGAAATCATCTGGTCATTTGCAGCCGATGTCACTTCCGACCCAAGCGTCAGATCAAGGCTGACGCGTTGCGACAGGGTCTGGGCGAACAAATCACGCCGCATATTGCCGATTTTTGCCGACATTTGATTGACTGAAAGCGATGCATCTTCCGTTTCGCCAATCACTGCGTTGATTTCGGCCTTTTCAGCCGCCAATCGCGCACGTTCTTCCGCAACGATGGGAGGCTCTGCCGGTTGATCGCCGGAAGGGGCTGCACCAAGTTGCTCAAGACGCGTATTGATTTCCGTCAGACGCGGACGAAACGCCACGCCTGCATCGAGAAGCTTCTTGGAAAGGCCATCAAGCTGCAGCTTGAGGTTGGCAAGCGTTTCATCACTGGTTGCCGACTTCTGCAACTGATCATTGATAGTTTTGGTTTGCTGCTTGAGATCGTTGATGATCGGCTTTTGCTGCTGCACCACGCTGGATACAGGCACACTCTCCGCCGGAGTTGCAAGAGCGGACGGAACCGCAGTTTCCGCTGGTTTTGCTGGAGCTGTTTGTGCGGCGGCAGGCTGCGCCTGTTGCGGCTTGTTATCCTGGGCAAACGAATTATCCAGCGCGCCAAGCGACACAGCAAAAGTGGTCATTGCAAATGCAACGGCGCGGAACGTCGATAAATATGCCAATTTGAACTCTGCCAATTTCACAATCACTGTTTCAACATAAAGCGCTTTAAAGCGGAATCTAGTGTTCAGGTTCCGATATTTGCTCGACGCCTGTCATCCGGGAAAGCAAATATCGGAATCAAGAGACGGCTAGCAATCACATTCAACGAGTGGATTTTTTGAATTTGATATTTGAAACAGCACGAGCGTCGGCCAAGATTCAAACGTCAAATTCAATCCACTAGCCCTACAACATCGGCCTGAAAATCCAAATCTGTTTTGTAGTCGAACGAATGTTTCTGTTGGTGAGTTTGGCCCATACTCAGGTGCGAATTCGCTCTGTACCACAAGCCTCCATTTAAAACGACATGCTGAACGCGACAGAAATAGATTCCAATTTGTGAATCGATGCTGTAGGTGTCAACGCTAAGTACCGAGAAGATGACGAACTTTTCCAATCGGGCTTTGCATAAAATCGAATAACTAGAGCAGGTTAGACCGTTAGGAAAACCGCTCTGGCACTGGCTAATTTCTGCGGAAAGACTGTAGAGGAAAGTCCGAGCGTTTTGATTAAAGGCATTAAAAACAGAGATCAGGACACTGATCGTCGTCACCAGCATGGCCTCATGCTGTTTGTGACGTGCGTCCTGTCGTTTGCAGCCTTTATGTTTGCGGTGGACCTTTCAGCACTCGGCAACGAAGCCTTCCGCAACACACCCAAAAATATGGCCGCGCAGCAAGTCGCAGATGCGCCTGCAATACCTGCTCGTCAGCAATCAACGCCTGCATCGCAGCCAATGCGTGCTGTGCTGGCCGAGGCAATTGCAGCGAAAATCAAGGCCACGTATCCTGACGGAAACGGCACAGGCCTTTCGGCTCTGCCAAATGAACTGGCGTTCTTCGAAGCAAAACCTGTCGAAGCTGTAAACGCTGCCAAGTTTTTGAGACTTTCGCGAAGCACTTATGCTTCGGTTCGCGCGCCACCATTAAGCGCCTGAAAGCCATCCTTGAGATTGGCACTGACCAATCCTGAATCACTTACGAAGAAATGCGCCTTAAGCTTTTGTATTTAATACGAAATTCTAAGCGCTCAATATCCGGAATTTCAACTCATGCGTACTTCTAAATGGGTCGCTGTGCTTTATGGACTGATCGTTCTGATCGGTATCATTATCGCCTTGCCCAATTTCTTCACACAACAGCAACTCGAAGCGATGCCGTCGTGGTTCCCGAAACGACAGGTAACGCTTGGCCTTGATCTGCGTGGTGGCTCCTATCTCGTTCTCGAAGTGGATGCAGCTACTCTCAAGAAAGATCGCCTTCGCTCCTTGCTTGATGACGCTCGCAGCAAATTGCGTACCGAGCGCATTCAGCCGCAATCCATCCGCGCTGTAGGCGATGCTGTCATCGTGAGCATCCCGGACTCGGTTCAGCGTACACAGGCTGAAGTTGCACTGCGTACTTTGATTTCGCAGGTCAATACGAGCGGCTTTGGCACAGCAATCAACGATATCGATGTCACCTCCACTGACAATCAGATTCGTTTGACGCTGACGGAAGCTGGCTTCAACTATCGTCTGGACTCAGCCCTTCAGCAGAGCCTTGAAATCATTCGCCAGCGTGTGGATCAGGTCGGCGTTGCCGAACCATCGATCCAGCGTGTCGGTTCCGACCGTATCGTCGTTCAGCTTCCCGGTCTTCAGGACCCTGCACAACTTCGTCAGCTTCTCGGAAGCACCGCGAAGATGAGCTTCCATATGGTAGCGGACGCAAATCCAAATGATGCGCCGCCTCCCGGGGTCAGCATTCTGCCGGATTCCAAAGATCCGAATATCAAATACCCGATTGAAGATCAGATCGCCCTCTCCGGTGAACGCCTGACTGATGCGCGCGCCGGCTTCGATCAGCGCACCAACGAACCAATCGTGTCATTCCGTTTCGACAGTCTTGGTGCACGTCAGTTTGCTGATATCACGACCAAGAACGTCAACCGCCCTTTTGCAATCGTGCTCGATGGCAAGGTGCTGAGCGCCCCGGTTATTCGCGAACCGATTACGGGTGGCAACGGCCAGATCAGCGGCAGTTTTACGGTTCAGGATAGTGTTGTTCTTTCGGCGCTTCTGCGCGCTGGCGCCCTGCCAGCTCCGCTCACAGTTATCGAAGAACGCACAGTCGGTCCGGATCTGGGTGGCGACGCCATCAAGATGGGTCTCGTTACAGGCATCATCGGCTTTGTTCTCGTGGCCGTATTCATCCAGCTCCTTTATGGTGTCTGGGGGACGATTGCCAACGTAGCGCTTCTGCTCCACACCCTTTTGACCTTCTCCGCGTTGAGCCTCATTGGAGCGACGCTCACATTGCCCGGTATCGCCGGTATCATTCTGGGTATCGGTATTGCGGTTGATGCGAATATTCTCATCAACGAACGTATTCGTGAAGAAACGCGAAAAGGTCTGGGTGCAATGGCTGCACTCGATAAAGGCTTTCATAGCGCCTTTTCGACCATCGTGGATGCGAATGTCACATCCCTGATCTCCACATTGCTGCTGTTTACATTCGGTACGGGTCCAGTACGTGGTTTCGCAATTACCATGATGCTCGGTATCGCGATTTCCATGTTCACGGACGTGACGCTGGTGCGCATGGCAATGGCCTGGTACGTTCGCAAGCGTAAGCTGAAAGTACTTATTATCGAGCCATTCCTGAAATTCGTTCCTGAAAAGACGAATATCAGCTTCATGAATGCACGCTTTATCGGTATCGGCGTCTCAATCGTTCTGTCGATCCTGTCGATCGGCCTGTTCTTCAAGCCGGGCCTGAATTACGGCATCGACTTCAAGGGCGGTATTCAGGCGGAAATCGTTACATCACAACCAGCCAATCTGGCGCAGCTGCGTGAGAAACTTGGCGCGTTGGGATTGGGTGAAGTTGCACTTCAGTCTGCTGGTAGCCCGAATAACGTTCTGATCCGTATTCAGCGTCAGGATGGTGGTGAGGAAGCGCAGACGGTTGCCGTCAACAAAATGCGCGAAGCCGTGACGGAACTCGATTCTGGTGTGAAAATCGAACGCACCGAGGTTGTCGGACCGAAGGTTTCCGGCGAGCTCGCTCGCTCCGGCTTCATCGCCGTCATCCTGTCCGCACTCGGTATGCTTATCTATCTCTGGTGGCGTTTCGAGTGGTTCTTTGCGATGGGCGCGATTATCACGCTTATCCTTGACACCACAAAGATGGTCGGGTTCTTCGCGCTATTCCAGCTCGATTTCAACCTCACAGCCATCGCAGCCCTTCTGACGGCTATCGGTTACTCCGTAAACGATAAGGTCGTGGTTTATGACCGCATGCGTGAAAACATGCGCCTTTATAAATCGAAGCCACTGCGCGAGATTGTCGATCTGAGTATCAATCAGGTGCTCGTACGCTGTATCTATACCTCCATGACAACATTCCTGTGTATGCTTCCAATGGCTATATGGGGCGGCAGTGCGGTTCACAATTTTGCCGTGCCGATGTTGTTCGGTATCTTTATTGCGACCTCTTCGTCGATCTTCATTGCAGCACCGATCCTGCTTCTGCTGGGTAACTGGTGGCAGCACCGCCAGCAGGCCCATCAGGCTCTTGAAGACAACGCTGCAGCGCAGAAATAATCCCTTTGCCGGGCATGGTTTCGACCATGCCCGGCTCTCCCTGAAAATTTTACAAGACTGAGAACGGGAAGGCATCCCTATGCCCCATGACACGCCTTTGATTGCGACAATCGTCATTGGGTTATGCCTGGCCTTTATTTTCGGCACCATCGCCACCCGTCTCAAGATATCTCCCCTCGTCGGCTATCTGCTCGCCGGTGTCATTGCTGGCCCGCATACACCCGGTTTTGTGGCCGATCAGGACCTCATTCCGCAGCTTGCCGAAATTGGCGTTATCCTGCTGATGTTCGGCGTCGGACTTCACTTCTCGCTCAAAGACCTTCTCTCTGTGAAAGCCATTGCGGTACCCGGCGCGCTGGCGCAGATCGCAACCGCCGCGGCATTGGGCACCGCCCTTGGTCTGGCACTTGGCTGGGACGTGAAAGCTGGTCTTGTTTTTGGCCTCGCTCTCTCAACAGCGAGCACCGTGGTCCTTTTGCGCGCGATGCAGGATCTTCGTCTCATCGATACGGAACGAGGACGCATCGCTGTTGGCTGGCTTATTGTCGAAGACCTTGCAATGGTCATGGCGCTGGTTCTTCTGCCTGCGCTGGCAAGCATTGGAGGCCAGACCGACCATGTCGCAGCAAGTGATCCTATTGCTGAATGGCTCGGTCTTGGTATCGGTGGCATTATTCTTTTCACCATCGCGAAGGTTGCCGTTTTCGTGGCGCTTATGCTGGTCGTGGGGCGCAAGGTGATCCCCTGGTTGCTGAATGTCATTGTTCAGACCGGCTCGCGTGAACTTTTCAGGTTGGGTGTTCTCGCCATTGCGCTCGGTGTTGCTTTTGGCGCAGCCCATCTGTTTGGCGTTTCTTTTGCACTGGGTGCGTTTTTCGCAGGCATGGTGATGAGCGAGTCCGAACTCAGTCATCGGGCAGCGGAAGAATCTCTGCCGCTGCGGGACGCTTTCGCAGTGCTGTTCTTTATTTCCGTTGGCATGCTGTTTGATCCGATGAGCCTCATCCGTGATCCCCTGCCCCTGATTGCAACTCTCGCCATTATTCTGATCGGCAAATCGGTTGCCGCGTTTTTTATCGTCCGCCTTTTCAAGCGACCAGTTGGAACTGCTCTGACAATTTCGGCAAGCCTTGCACAGATCGGCGAATTCTCGTTCATTCTGGCAGGCCTCGGTGTCAGCCTCAATCTGCTGCCCCCCGAAGGTCGTGATTTGATTCTCGCCGGGGCAATTCTCTCCATCTTCCTCAATCCGGTCATGTTCATCGTTGCCGAGCGGATGCGACCATGGATTGAGAAAAGAATGGGCAACGACATAACGGCCGCTGACTCTGGTGAAGCGAATGTGGATGTATCGGAACCCGAACCTCTGCCGCTGACTGCTCTCAAACGTCACACAATCGTCGTTGGCTATGGGCAAATCGGCAAGCGTGTGGCGGCAAGCCTTCAGGAAAAGCACATGCCTTTTCTCGTGATCGAAGATTCGCCCAAGATTTATTTCAGATTGAAAGAAATTGGCATTGAAGCTATTGCGGGAAATGCGTCAGATGCTGAAATATGGAAGGCGGCGAATCCTGAGGAGGCAATCAATCTCGTGATTGCCATTCCAAATGCATTTGAAGCAGGTCGTGCAACATCACTTGCCCGCGCGGCGAACCCGGATTTGCGCATTATTGTGCGTGCCTGTTCGCCAGCTGAAGCACAATATCTGCACGATCTTGGTGCAGACTCAGTCATTCTTGGCGAAGCGGAAATCGCTGGGGCCATGGAGAGAGCTATTATAAATGGAAAGCGGAGCGAGAGCGTTCAGGCACCTCACGCACCGTCCGAACCACCGGTTGCAATGAATGGGATGGAACCCAAAGCAACCTGAAGGATCGGAAAGACAGATGAGCAAAGGGGAAAACATGCGAATTGAATGTGCGGTGGCCAGTTAATGAAATTCAAGGATTATATCTGGCCAGTAATAGGCATCTGCGCAGTCGCTATTTCAGCATGGCTTCTTTATCGGGAATTGCGCAGCATATCTCTTGATGACGTTCTGGATAGCCTTTATGCGATCCGCGCCCATCATTGGTTGCTCGCGAGCGCAGCCGCACTTCTCGCTTATAGCTCACTTGCAGGTTACGACCGCATCGCGCTTCTTCATCTGCGCCGCAAAATATCCTGGCTCTTCATCGCACTTTGCTCTTTCACCACCTACGCTTTGTCGCACAATATCGGTGCATCGGTTGTCTCGGGCGCTGTTGTGCGTTACCGCGCCTATTCCTCGCAGGGCATGCCTGGCAGTGAAATTGCGGTACTGATCGCATTCTGCTCATTCACCTTCGTGCTCGGTGTCATCATTACATCCAGCATCGTTCTACTGCTGGAGCCGCATATCCTGATGCGCTTCAATGAAGACCTGACCCCGACAGTCTCCATAGTCATCGCATTGATTATGCTTGCTTTCGTTCTGCTCTATGTCTTTGGCAGCTGGCTGCAGCTTCGCCCATTGCAGATCGGAAAGTTTCGTCTGGAGTATCCGCGTCTGCCGGTGGTGACACAACAGCTCATCGTGGCTCCGCTCGAATTGATCGGCGCTGCTGGCATCATTTATTTTGCGCTTCCAGAAGCAGGAAACCCCGGCTTCCTGATCATCCTCGGCATCTTTCTGGTCTCATTCTCGGCAGCCCTCATATCCCACGCACCCGGCGGACTGGGCGTTCTCGAACTGGTGTTCCTCACAGGATTGCCGGATATGAATCAGGCCGATGTTCTGGCAGCTCTCATCGTCTTCCGCTTGCTTTACCTTCTGATACCATTCGCCATATCGCTGATCGTGGTTCTGGTTTTCGAGAAGTCGCAATTCGTTCTTCGCTGGAACGACAAGCAAAAGAAGTAGCACCTGAAAGGCGGGTATAATTTTCACTTACCCGCCTCAATTTGAATTAATTTTCCTTAAACTGGCATCAAACAGTCCCTATCTTGGAAATTGCTTCGCATAACCTCCCAATGCACAGCACAAATAGCCTTCTCCCAAGGCCTTTCCAAGAGGAACTAACGCATGCCTGCGACATTGATCATCCCCGGTTATAAGGGATCGGAAGCAGGCCACTGGCAGCGCCAATGGTTGCATGACGATCCGTCAGCAGTGCTCGTCGAACAAGATGACTGGCACTATCCGGTGCTATCCGACTGGATGCACGCGCTCGAAGCCAAGCTCGCCGAAAATCCCGGCGCGGTTCTGGTAGCTCATAGTCTTGGCTGTATTCTTGTATCACATCTCGCAAGCCGCCCTGCGGCAGCGCATGTTGCGGGTGCTCTTCTGGTCGCTCCTGCAGACGTCGAGACCATGGCCCGCAAGGATAGACGTTTTAGCAGTTTCGCTCCTTTACCGCGTCATGAACTGACTTTCCCATCCATTGTCGTTGCAAGCCGCAATGACAATTATATGAGCTTCGCCAAGGCGGAAGCACTCGCAAATGTCTGGGGTTCAGGTTTTGTCGATGTCGGCCATGCCGGGCACATCAATATTGAAAGCGGCTTCAGCAGCTGGCCGGAAGGCTCGATCTTAGCCTCTTCGCTGCACCGCGAACCGATCGCACACACGCTCTCCCAAGCAGCGTGACCGCAAACCGCCCGTTACTTTACAAGAACGGGCGGTTTCTTTTTAGCTATGCTGCTTTCGTTCGAGCCAGATCTTCAGAACGAGCGTTAGAAGCGCAATACCAGCCAGTGTTGAAGCAGCCGCAAAAGCGCCGGCAACATTATAATCATTGAACAGAAGTTCGACCTGCAACGGCAGCGTATTGGTTTTGCCGCGAATAGCACCAGATACGACCGACACGGCACCAAATTCGCCCATGACGCGCGCATTGCAAAGCACAGCGCCATAAAGCAACGCCCACTTAATGTTGGGCAAAGTGACGTAGAAAAATGTCTGCCACGCGTTGGCACCGAGCGTAAGGGCTGCCTCTTCCTCATCACTGCCCTGCACTTCCATCAGCGGGATCAGCTCACGCGCCACAAAAGGCGATGTCACAAACAGGCTCACCAGAAAGATCGCCGGAACCGTGAACATCACCTTCACATCATAAGATTCGAGTAACGGCCCGAGCAGGCCTTGCGAACCATAGAGGAAGAGATAGGTCACACCAGCAACAATCGGTGAAACCGAGAACGGGATTTCCACGAAGGTAATCAACAGTCTTCGGCCCGGGAAGCGAAACTTCGTGACGAGCCACGCAACGCAAATACCGAATGCCATGTTGATCGGCACGACGACAATCGCAGTAAGAATGGTCAGCCAGATGGCATGCAGCGTATCAGGCTTGAGGATCTCGCCGAAAAAGACGCCAACGCCCTTGCTGAAGGCATAAGAAAAAATAAGCGCCAGCGGTGCGCCGATACAAATGATCGACAGAATGGTCGCCAGCCAGATCAGCAGGTTGCGCATAGGTCCGGGCGCATTGCGCGCCTGTTGGCTCGCACTAGCGCTCTGCATAACGAAGCTGCCTTGCCTGAATAAGATTGGTCACGAGTAGCATAAAGAACGCCATCAGCAACATGACGGAGGCCAAAGCGGCTGCGGCCGGATAATCATATTCGTCCAGCCGAATGAAAACGAGTAGCGACGTCACTTCCGTTTCAAAGGGCAAATTACCGGAGATGAAAACAATCGATCCAAATTCGCCGAGGCTGCGCGCAAATGACAGCGACGCACCAGCGAGAAAAGCCGGAAAAATCGTTGGCCAGATAATGTGCGAGAAAACCTGCCATGGACTTGCACCCAAACTGCGTGCGGCCTCTTCCACATCCGCACTCATGTCTTCAAGCACCGGCTGTACCGTCCGGATGACAAAGGGGATGCTGGTGAAGAACATGGCAATCATGATACCGAGCGGCGCATAGGCAACCTTGATACCAAGTGGCTCCAAATAGCGACCAAACCAACCATTTGGCGCAAACAACGTCACCAGTGCCAAACCGGCAATGGCAGTTGGCAGCGCGAACGGCAGATCAACTGCCGCATCAATCAATCGCTTACCCGGAAACTGATAACGTGACAGCACCCAGGCCAGCAACAAGCCAAACAGTCCATTGAGAATAGTGGCAACAGCAGCAGCGCTTAACGTTATGCGGTAAGTTGCCAGTGCGCGATCCGATGTGACGATCCTCCAGAAATCACTCCAGCCAAGGCTCGCAGTTTTCAAGATCATTGCCAGAAGCGGCAGGGCTACAATGATAGCCAGATAAAGCAAAGTACAGCCAAGGGTCAGTCCGAACCCCGGCAGCACCGAATTGCGTTTCATGCTCAGAAGCGACACTGGATTTTTCCAAAAGAAAGGCGAGAGCTGGATGCTCTCGCCAGATAGTCCTGTTTACTTAGCTGTGAACAGCTGATCAAGCACACCGCCTTCGGCAAAGTGATCTTTCTGCACTTTTTCCCAACCGCCGAAAGCATCTTCGACTGTTACCAGACGCACATCCGGATAAATATCCTTGTGCCTGGCGATCACGTCCTTGTCGTGTACGCGATTGAAGTTCTGCGCGAGAATTTCCTGACCTTCCGGTGCGTAAAGGTAATTGAGATAAGCTTCCGCGATCTTGCGCGAACCACGCTTGTCCACGACCTTATCCACCACCGTTACAGGGAACTCAGCCAGCAGGCTGACTTCGGGCACAACAACATCATATTTGTCTTCGCCCAGAACCTTCTCGGTGCCACGTGTCTCGGCTTCGAAGGTTACGAGTACATCGCCAATGCCGCGTTCGGCAAAGGTAGTCGTTGCACCACGACCACCGGTATCAAACACCGGCACGTTCTTGAAGATCTTACCGATAAACTCACGAACCTTTTCCTGGTCGCCTTTGAACGCTTCATTGGCATACGCAGTCGCTGCCAGATAGGTATAGCGTGCATTACCAGAAGTCTTAGGGTTCGGGAAAACGACCTTTACATCTTCGCGTGCAAGGTCATCCCAGTTCTTGATCCCCTTCGGATTGCCTTCACGGACAAGGAAAGCAGGGAATGAATAGTAAGGCGAGGAATTATTCGGCAAACGCTGCTGCCAATCGGCAGGGATCAGGTTACCTTTGTCATGCAGAACCTGAACGTCAGTCACCTGATTGAAGGTCACGACATCAGCTTCAAGGCCTTCCAGAATAGAGCGGGCCTGCTTAGATGAACCAGCATGGGACTGATTGACTGTGAGATCTTCACCCGTCTTCGTCTTCCAGTCAGCAACGAATGCTTTGTTGACCTGCTCATACAACTCACGCGCGATATCATACGAAACGTTGAGAATTTCCTTTGGCTCATCAGCATGAACAGGAGCCGCGCCCAGGCCAAGCGCCACAGCCGCGTATAGAATAATTTTCTTCATAGATTGCACCCTTCTCACTTTGCTTGCGCAAAGCGCCCATAAATCGACTTCAGTCAGAGCGCCGGGCACCCTCTTGGACCCACAAAGGACGCTCTAAACTATTGAATCTGTGCATCAAGCTTCCAAAAACCGATTCCGATTTTTGGGCCTGTGCTATAGGAAACAAATCTACAGTGAGAGCAGCAAGAATCAATCTAAATCATTGATTTAAATATATAAACTACTTTCGCAATCATTCTTGGAACGTGCGCCTAATTACAAAATGAGCATGAGAAAAATTTTCCACTGAACCGCCGTTCAAGGAAATAAAAACAAGAAAGCCGGGAACAAATGCTCCCGGCTTTCGAAACTTTTTTCAAATTTTGTCGTCTACCAGAAACCACGATGCTGCCAGCACCACAGAAAACTCTGTTCACCGCGCTCAAGACGGCTACGACGCCGCTCAGCTATTTCTTCGGCGTTCAGCTTCATTCCCCGCCAAGGCTGCTCGAGATGAGCTGTCATGCGCAATACGGCATCTTTTAAGCCTCGCGCCAGCAGTTGCAGTTTGCGGTTCATAAGAGCCTCCTGTTCGCGCCCGTTTCACGATCGCCACTTCAGTGCCGTGCTTTCGCCGCAACAATGAACGATGGGTTAATTTTGAAGGCTTCTACGATAAAGTCAATATCCGACTTATTTTATAGGAGTTAACAGGGTGAAATATTTTGCGAGCATCTCTGCAGATGCCCGCAAAATTATTCCAGATTACACCTCGTAATCGTAAACGGGTTTAATCCGCACCTTCTCGACATGCCGGCCACTCATGGCCTCGATTGTGAATGCGAACCCATCCGCCACAAAGCTTTCTCCGCCCAGAGGCAGATGCCCCAAATGCCAGAGAATGTAACCTGCAAGGGTCGTGTAGCGATCACCATCATCAACGAGATCCCGCTGAAGGATGCTGCTCAGACGGCGAATATCGGTGAAGCCATCAACAAGATAGCCACCCTGTCCATCCGATTCCGCAACAGCGGCTTCTTCGTCTTCATCAGGAAATTCACCAGCGATTGCTTCAAGAACATCAGTAGGCGTTACAATACCCTCGAACGAGCCGTGCTCATCGACGACAACAGCCAGCTGTACAGGCGAAACACGAAGCTGTTCCATGACCCGCAACACATTGGCGTTTTCATGTATGACCAGCGGCTGCTTGACGATGCTGTCCCAGTCAATTGGCTTTTTATCGCTCATATCGAGCAGCAAATCCTTCACTGAAGCAACACCGACAAACTCATCGACCTGACGACGGGCAATGATTACGCGCGAATGTGAAAGTTTGCGGATCGCCAGATGAAGTTCCGCTTCATCTTCATCAAGATCAAGCCATTCGATTTCGTTTCGCGGCGACATGATCGAGCGCACAGGACGATCTGCAAGATCGAGAACGCCGCGTATCATCTCTTTTTCTTCCGGCAGGAAGACATCGCTGGCTGCGGTTTGCTGAGCAATTACATCAACCGTATCCGACAGGGGATTATCGCCACGATGGCCACCCAGCAGACGCAACACAGCACCAGCGGTTCTTTCACGCAGATCGTTGGTGGTGACCAGTTTCTCACGATTCTTGCGCGCCATCTGGTTCGCAGCCTCAATCAGCACTGAGAAGCCGATAGCCGCGTAGAGATAGCCCTTTGGAATATGGAAGCCGAAACCTTCAACGATCAAACTGAAACCGATCATCATCAGGAAGCCAAGGCAGAGGATAACCACCGTCGGGTGCTTGTTGACAAAGTCCATGAGCGGACGAGAAGCCAACATCATCACCGCGATAGCAATAATCACTGCAATCATCATAACCGGCAAATGCTGCACCATGCCGACAGCCGTGATCACGCTATCGAGCGAGAAGACAGCATCAAGCACCACGATCTGAACGATCACCTGCCAGAAAATTGCATGTGCAACACGGGTATTCTTGGGCCCATGTGCGCCTTCAAGACGCTCATGCAGTTCCATCGTGCCCTTGGCAAGCAAGAACAGACCACCGACCAGCATGATGATATCGCGGCCGGAGAACGAAAGCTCCATCACGGTAACCAATGGCTCGCGCAATGTCACGATCCACGAAATGGATGCGAGCAGCGCAAGGCGCATCAGCAAGGCCAGCGACAGGCCAATTATGCGCGCACGATTACGCTGATGGGGCGGGAGTTTATCGGCCAGAATTGCGATAAAGACGAGATTGTCGATGCCGAGAACAATTTCCAGCACCACCAGGGTCACGAGACCTATCCAGGCATTGGGGTCGGCAATCCAGTCCATGGACCAATCCATGATGTGTCGGCTCCTGTAAGAGCGCATCCCGAAAAGTGTGAAGCAGTTTTCGGACAAGATGCGCGTTAAAACAAACGATCAGAACACCGATCTGATTTCCGCAGATCGGTGTTCTAAATCACAAGAAAGAGGAAACAGAAAAAACGCCGCATGCGTTTCCTTCCCGAGCCGCTGAAACACGGATCGACCAGAAGAAACTGCAAACGGCGTGAGAAAGCTCAAAGCCTGTTAAGTCTGATGCTCCCGTACAGGGAGCGGGACTTCGTGAAGACGAATCGTCAGAACTGTCGTCGGGCATAAAGCGCGATGAACCTTTTAAAGAGACACGAAGCAGGCCCTTTGCCTGCTCCTGAATGCCATATTGTCATATGAACATGTGATCGCTGCATTATGCAGACGCACGGCTTGTGCGCAAGAACATATGTTATTCAGCCGGTGAAACATGCACGCCGCGCTTACGCTCGCGCCGCGGACGGCCCTTGAAGAAGCGCACGCCGATCACTGTTACGACGATCGTCACAACCGTAATGCCAATGACGAACCAGAACATGTGGTCGCCATTCATTTTCGCAAAAGCACCGGAATCGCGACCCGCAAGCCAGCCGCGACCAGCAAGCCAGCCTGGCAGGAACATGACAGGCGCCCAAACCATGGCCGACAGGATGTTGGCTGTCTGGAAACGCTTCTGATCCATCGACATCATGCCCGCGACCATAGGCACGGTACAACGTACTGGTCCGAAGAAACGCCCAAGGAATACCGCGGAAAAACCATACCGTCTGAACAGCAGGCGCGCACGCGCCACACCGCTGCGGTACTTGTTCAGCGGCCACTTATGGATAATGCTACGACCGAGCCACCAGCCGATTAAATAAGAAACGATATCGCCGATAACAGCACCGATTATCGCGCCGATGATGATTGGCCAAGGCTCAACGATCCCGGCACCGACCAGACCACCAATCGCAAGCATGATCGGCGTGGCTGGAATGAACATTCCGATAATAGCGAGAGACTCGCCGAAGGCTATAATGCCCACGATAGGACCCGCCCATGTCCGATGATCGGAAATGAACTGCCCGAGATCGCTAATTATGCTTTCCATTCCGTCCTCAAAATGCCGCTAACCGGATTATGAAGCCGCAAAGCAGCTTCGGGTTTTCTAAAACGAGGACAATCCGGTGCATGAACCCCTCGCCTGCCTGCGCATCGCAAACGCTTGCAGCATTTTTACTCAATGGCAAAAATCATACTTGCTTATCAAGTCTTTTATATGCCCAACCATCTCAGACAAGCATCAAAAATTGATGACATGACTGCGACATTTGCAGCGCAAATGATTTAGCCCAGACGAATAATGCCAGTCCCCTCAATTGCGCGGCATGGACATGCCCGAACGAGCTTTGCAAATATGGAAATTTACAAGGCCGGTTACAACATCGAGCCGAAAAAATGATTCAAAAACAGAATCATGCGTGATTTGATTCCTTTCGAATATTCATTTCTCAGCAATTAAAACGATTAGTCGTTACTTATACACGAAATGCGTGCAAAAGGCATTTTGAGAAAACCTCGCATTCCCGGGCTTTTTGAAAAGCACTCCACTTTTTTTCGGTTTTTTTCGATTGAAGGCTAGACAGACAGAAAAGCGGCCTTTATAGAACCGCTCACCTCACCGGGGCCGCTGCCTCGGAGAAGCGAGTGGGTGATTAGCTCAGTTGGTAGAGCAGCTGACTCTTAATCAGCGGGTCGTAGGTTCGATCCCTACATCACCCACCATTTTCTCCTCTTCTTACAAAGAGTTACCGCTGATTACCCGATGGCCGGACGATAAGGCCTCTGCCCTTTCGCGGGCTTTGAATGTGCTTTTCACTCCCTGGAAATATCGAGCATAAATAGCGACGGCCACGCATAATTAAACATGGCGAAACTGTTGCTGTGGGATTATGAGTGCCTCATGACCCCCAAAAGCCTTGGTTACACATTTACGCTTGTTGCCGTCGCCATTTTCGCTGCGCAGGACGGCATCTCGAAATATCTCGGATCGCATTACTCACCGATATTTATCACGATGGTGCGGTACTGGGCTTTTGCCGTGTTTGTGATTCTGCTTGCCACCAGATCCGGGGGCATTGCTCGTGCAGCTGCAACCAAGCGCCCTCTGTTACAGATTTTTCGCGGAGTGCTGCTCGCCGCGGAAATTGTTGTCTTCGTATTCGGCCTGAGCAGGGTCGGTATGGCCATGGCACAGTCAATCTTTCAGGTAGGACCTCTGCTCGTCACGATGCTCTCTGTGCCCTTCCTGGGCGAGCAGGTGGGCTGGCGTCGATGGACGGCCATTGTCGTTGGACTGTTTGGCGTTCTGCTCATCATTGACCCGACGCATGTCCATTTCGACTGGAACCTGTTGTTCCCGCTAACGGCAACAACAATGTTTGCAATTTACGTAATCGCGACACGTGCTGTCAGCAAATACGACAGTGCGATGACCAGTTTCTTCTATACGGGCATTGGCGGTGCGGTTGTTCTTACAGCGGTTGGCCTGTTTCATCTGGAACCGATTGCCCCTCACGATTGGCCGTGGATGGCAGCCCTCTGCGCCTGCGGCATTGCAAGCCATTACTGCCTCATTCGGGCCTATGACATTCTCGAAGCGGGTGAAGTACAGCCCCTCACATACTTACAGCTCGTCATCGGCGCTTTCATTGCCGTCCTCGTGTTCCATGAACAACTGACCTGGAACGTCATCGCAGGCGCAAGCATCGTTGTGGCAGCAGGTCTCTTCTCCATGTTCAGAGAAAGATACCTCGCAAAGAAGCCATCATAACATTACGAATTATTAATTGGCTTGTTCATATCAGGTTCACCTAATATGGCCGACATTACTCACACGCCAATCAATGGCGCCCTTGTATAGAGTGATGGAGTCAAAGCACTATGAAATCGAAGACATTGTATATTGCCGTAATCGCATCGGCATTGCTTTCAGCCCCTGCGTTTGCTCAGGATAACTCGAGCGATAATACAGACAAGTCGGCGACGGATACTTCCATTACGCAAAATGATGGAGCCAAAGGCAAGCGTGGCCCGATTGATCTTGAGAAGTTTTCTCGTATGGAAGAATTGAAAGCCGCCGATACCAATGGCGACGGTGTGCTCTCTCGTGAAGAAATCGAAGCACTTGCGCTCAAGCGCATTGTGAGCCGTGCCGCCGACCGCATGGAACGTCGCCTCGACGTCAAGGGCGACGGTAAAATAACGCTGGAAGCGATTGAGAAGCAGCGCCAGAAGGAATTTGCAGCTCTCGACCGCAACGACGATGGCAAACTCGACCGCCACGAACTACGCGCATCGAAAAAGTTCAATCACAATGGCCCGAGAGGTCAGCAACATCACGGCAAAGGCATGATGGAACATCACAAGCCTAAGCCACAGCAGTAATCTCCGTATAAAACAAAAGGCCCCGGGGTTTCCGGGGCCTTTTCTATTTCAGTTCAGGAGCGAATAACGCCCTTCTTGAAAATGATATTGCCATAAAGGCGCTTTTCGCCGGAGCGGATGACTGCATAGGCAGCAGTCGCGCGATCATAGAATGCAAAGCGTTCAATCGCATCGACGGCGATCTTGCGTCCTTCAGCCTTCTCGATGATGGCTTCAAACTCACCAAAAATCGCAGGCGTTTCATTCGGCGCTTCCATCACAGCCACTGGCTTATCGACAAAGTCGTCGAGCGGCAGCAGTGAGAGCACAGCTTCTGCAACATCAGTCGCGCTGACGCCCGGAAAGTCCAGAACCTGCACGCCAGAAGCCTGTGCAGGATAATTAGCGTCAACAATAACCAGATCGTCGCCATGGCCCATATCCGCAAGCACTTCGAGAAGTGATCCGGTGAGCAATGGATTTATGTTTTTAAGCATTGGATGAATTCCGAATGATGGAGTTTTAATTCCCTCACCCTATCGCATCGTCCCATAAATCGATATCGATTTTTAGAAAGCACAATGCGTCGATTCAAGGCTTCAGAGCGGCCGAGAAATGCAAACGCCGGCTGAATTCAGCCGGCGTTTCTTATTGATCAATCGACGGGAAAAAGCCCTTACTCAGCCTTCGCCTCGATATCAACCTTTTCGAGCAGCGATAGCGGATCCTGCGATGCAGCAACCATTTCCAGCGCACCAATACCTCTGTCGGATTTCGACTTCACCGTCAGTTCAAAAACATTCGGCTTTGCAAGGAAAGTGGAGAATGCGGTAATCGCATCCTGAAGCTTTGGCTGGTCAGCGGCAAGTTCCTGCAGAACTGCACTGGCAATCAACGTCAGCGTGCTACGCGCTTCATCCACCGTCATGTCATTTTCTTCGGCATAGAACTGAAGGCCCTTGGCGATCATGCCCTGCTCTTCGATCTTAAGCTTCACTTCGCGAGCCTTGAGACCGAGAAGCGCAACCTGTGCCATCACCTTGTCACCCGAGAAGAACTCCTTGGTGAAACCACCCATCAGACCAGACATGGAAACCTTGCCCATATCCTTACCGCTGAGCGAAAGATCCTTGATGATCAGGCTCTGGCTTGCTTCATCCCAGTTTGCTTCCAGATTGGACGAAATCGTCACGCGATCATAACCGAGCTTACGCAGCTGCTGATACATTTCTTCACTGCTGTTTGCAGGAAGAGGCAGCGACATATCTTCATAAGCAACGCGAATATCAGTCGGAATACCGTTAAACGGCTTATTCAGCGCAAGCTCATAGCTTTTCATGCTGAACTTGATACGTTCCGGCAGGCCGGACGCTGGTGGCGTTGCTGTGCCGTCCTGATCTTCTTCAACATCGACGTCGTCATTGGCGTGGCTATCACCCGGAAGATCGGCATCAACACCCTTGATAACCAATGTGCCAAATTCAGGCAGCATCGTCGTGAACGGGAAATTTTCCATTTCCTCTTCACTCAGACCGGCGAACTTTGTCACGGCATCTGCTGAAGGCGCCCAGTTAAAGCCCTTGAGTGAGAACTCTTCCAGCTTCATATAGTCTGTGCCGTTGCCAACCGAGAAGCCATTCATCGACATGTCGAGCTTCTTGTTGTCGAAGGCCATCATCATTTTGTCGATGCTGCCTTCACCTTCCTTACCTTCGCCCGGCTTAATCTTCATGCCGGTCATTTCGATATCGCCCTTGCCGATCGTATCGAAGATGCCGATCAGGCGCATGAAGAACTCTTTACGTTCTTCCGGCGGAAGGTCATCGAGATTCTTGACAGTTTCAAGCTTCTGAAGCGTTTCTGTAAATGGTTCAGCTGGCAAACGCATTGTGAAACCGTTGCTGCTGACTTCATCGTAGCTGAAGCTCGTCTTTGTGCCCTTTACAACAATGTTCTTGGCAGAAAACGGACCATAAACCGGTTTGGCTTCCGTATCGTTAGGTCCGGCTTTGTCAGTGTAAAGACGCGCGATGAATACGCCGTCGATATCCTTACCTTCGGAAACGCCGATCGTGCCCGCCAAACGCTCTTCGTTGATCGTGCCATTTTCGTCAGGCAACGAAAGGTCGATATCGAAGGTTGCCCCGCCAGAGGAATAGCGGGCGACATGGCCATGAACGACGTCTTCCAGAACCACATCCTTGTAGGATGTCTTCTGTTCTTTTCCATTCAACATCTGAACAATGTTGATTTCCGGTACAGACATGCGCTTGGCCGAAACACGACCCACACGCTCTGCAAGGCTCAGCTCGCCATTGCCAAACGTATCGCGAAGCATCTGAATATCAAAGTTCGCGTCGTCGATGCGAACACTTGGCACAGAAATCCTGAACTGCGCGACCTCGGTATTGATACCCTTGGCATCAAGCATGCCATTGAGGAACAAAATCTTCGGGCGCCCCTCAACTGAAGCAATGCGCATATCGGTGCCATCTTTGAGCGGAAGAACAACATCCGTCAGATGAATGCGACCGAAAAAGTCAGCAGAAGCGGAAGCCGCCTTGCCGCCACGTCTTTCAAGCTGAGCGTTGATTGTCTTCTCGAGGGTAATCTTGTATCCGACCGCACCTGCTGCGGCGATGGCGATGACTGCTACAGCTGCCCAAAGCGCTTTGCGTCCGCCTTTGCGTTTTCCGCTCGTTGCCTGCTCCACGATTTCTCATCCTTTTAGCGCAATTTCAACGGTATCTAAGGACTGATTGGTTAATCACAAGAAATTGTAAGAGCAAGCAGGATCACTAAAGTTTGGAATTTTTTGACTATTCGGTGCAAAAATCCTGCACATTTGGGAAGGATTTTGCACAGAATTGTCTGGCTGGAGCGTCAAAGCGGCTTCTCAGGGTGCGGTGACGAATCGTATGCACCCCAGATCGACTGGTCAAAATTAACGATCGCACCCGTCATAAGCCCGGACTCAGAAGACGCGAGAAATGCAATCGCACGAGCAACTTCGGCAGGATCAATCAAACGGCCAAATGGCTGTGCCTTCACGGCTTCATCAAGCCAGTTGGCGGGCGCACCATGAAATTCGCGCTGTATACGATCTTCGCCATCCGATGCCATCCAGCCAATATTAAGGCTGTTGACGCGGATACGATTGCGTAAAACCGAGTAAGCGACATTGCGGGTCAATGTATCAAGTGCCCCCTTGGAAGCACAGTAAGCTGCGATGAAAGGCTGCCCGCCCATCGAAGACATGGACGATATATTGACAATAGTGCCTTCAACCTTGTCCCGCCGGAACAATTTGATTGCCTCCTGAATGAGGAAGAACGGCGCACGCGTGTTAACGGCAAAAAGTCGATCAAACAATTCAGGCGTGGTGTCGAGTATATCACCGCGATCCGTCAACCCCGCCGCATTAACAAGGATATCCACTCTGCCAAAGGACTGATCAGCTGCAGCAATTACTTTGCGGCAATCCTCTACCTTCTCAAGGTCAGCCTGAACAAAGACAGCTTTCGCGCCCAGCTTTTCCAATGCATCAACCTGTGCGCTGCCCTTCCCGGCGGAACGCCCGCAGATCACAATGCCATTTGCGCCCCGTTCTGCAAAAAGCCGCGCCGTGGCCGCACCAAGTCCCTGGGTTCCGCCAGTGATGACAGCAACCTTACCGGTCAATTGTCCGCTCATTCTTAACTCCAATAACTGGCCTAAACACGTCCACCGAGTTCGGATGTCAGCGCAGCCAGTTCCTGTCCGCCCGCCATCAAGCTCTGCAACTCGTCCATATCGACATCCTCTTTCGTGCGCGTTCCGAGCGTGGCACCGCGATTGAGCACCGTGAACTTGTCACCAACAGCATGCGCATGACGCACATTATGCGTGATGAAAATCACTCCAAGCCCACGTTCACGCACAAGATTGATGTATTTCAGCACCATTGCTGTCTGACGTACACCAAGGGCGGACGTCGGCTCATCTAGGATCAGCACTTTCGCACCAAAATACACCGCACGCGCAATCGCCACACATTGCCGCTCGCCCCCCGAAAGCGTTCCAACCGCTTGCTGAGGATCGCGCACATCGATGCCGATCTTCTTCATCTCCTCACGCGTCACATCTTCTGCAAACTGCGCGTCAAACCAGCGAAGTGGCCCAATGCCCCTGGTCGGTTCGCGACCGAGAAAGAAATTCCGCATAACAGACATGAGCGGGATCATGGCAAGGTCCTGATAGACGGTTGCAATACCATGATCGAGCGCATCGCGCGGACTGTTGAAGGTCACCTGTTTGCCTTCGACGAAAAACTCACCGCTCGTTGGCTTGTGGACGCCGGAAAGTGTCTTAATCAGCGTCGATTTACCTGCGCCGTTATCGCCGAGCAGACAATGCACCTGCCCTGGCTCTACACTGAGTGATACACCATTCAGTGCAATAACCGGACCAAAGTGTTTGACGAGATTGCGAACTTCAATGATTGGGGTTGTCATGACTTACCTTCCCTATCAACGCTCGCCAGTGGCGCGCTTACGAATGAAGTTATTGAAGAGAACGGCGATCAGCAGCATTCCGCCAAGGAAAACCAGATACCAGTCCTGATCAATCGTCGTGTAAGTCAGGCCGATCAGCACCATGCCGAAGATGATCGAGCCAAAGAACGCACCAATCGCCGAGCCATAACCGCCTGTCAGCAGACATCCGCCGATGACCGCCGCGATGATCGCCTCAAACTCCTTCTGAAATCCGCGGCGGGCATCCGTCGATCCGGCATCAAGCACGGTGAGAATTGCAACGAGCGCTGCGGCCATCGCCGTACACATGAAAAGGATGGTCTTCACGCGGCGGACAGGGACACCGGAATTGCGCGCTGCCAGCGCGTCACCACCTGATGCAAAAATCCAGTTGCCAAAACGCGTCCGCACCAGAACATACGTGGCCAGTAATGCGATACCGATAAACCAAAGCACTTCCACAGGAACGCCCTTGACCGTCGGCTGTCCGTTCGGGAATTTTGCGATTAGGTCATTTTCTGCAAGCCACGCGAAGAGCCCCTGAAAAGCATCGCCCGAAAACAATCCCGCGAGATAGCTGGTACCAACGGCTTCCTTCACACCGCGCAACTGTGTCGCGCCACCTGTCGCCCATTTGAGACCGACCAGCGAAAGCCCGCGCAGAATGAAGAGAAATGCCAGCGTTACAATGAAGGACGGCAGTCCGGTTTTGAGAACAATCTGCGCATTGATCGCGCCAATGAGAGCTGCAAAAACCAGCGTCAGAATGATCGCAATGATAAGAGGCACCTGCAAAACGACCAGCGCTGCTGCAAATATCAGTCCAGCGAAAGCAATCATTGATCCGATGGAAAGGTCGAACTCCCCACCAATCATCAGCAGTGCAGCAGCAACGGCCAGAATGCCTAGCTGAGAAGCAGGTGCCATGAAATTCATGATACCGGCGGCGGTAAACATCGCAGGATTGGCAGTCGATAAGAAGAAGATCGTAATGAGCACAAGCCCGGAAACCGCACCCAGTTCAGGCCGGCTCAACATCCGCTGCAACGGACTGGCATTTTTCAGCCGTTCATCGCTCTGTGCAGCAGTGATAGCCGGGCTATTTGCGGTTGCCTGAGCAGGCTGTTCCGGTGAGTTTGGCTCACTCATGATTTCCTCCTTCAAGCGCATCCCCGAAAAGTGCAAAACAGCTTTCAGAAATATGCGCATATAAACAAATACTTAGAGCAACACGTTGATTCAATCTGAGAAAAACGTGCTCTAACCCTCGCAGCATTATTCAGGGTACAGGTGCCCGTTCCCGCCCATTTACATGGGCGGGTGAGGCATTCTGAAATTACGCTTTGTTAGCGAATGCCCTTGGCAGACAGTTCAACCACCTGCTTGGCCTTGTCCTTGGTGATCAGGTTTGGTCCCGAAGGCACATTACCACCTGGCATCAGACCATATTTTGCATTGAGCGCAAGGAATGCGACCGGCAGGTAACCCTGCAGGAACTGTTGCTGATCAATTGCGAAATCCGCCTTGCCACTTTCAACTGCTTCAAGGAAGCCAGCCGACATATCGAAAGTCGCGATATGAATGCCTTCTCGCCCACTTTCCGAAGCGGCCTTCACTGCTGGTTCGCCGGCAAGTGTCGCGTTAAGGGTCAGGATCGTATCGACGGCAGTATCGGACGCAAGTGCTGCGCGGACCTTGGATTCGTTTTCAGTCGGATCAGCCGATGTCGGCAGAACGGACACATCGCCAAAGCCTTCCTTGAAACCTGCGCAACGTTGATCAAGCGAGACATTGCCGACTTCCTGATTGACGCAAATGCCCTTCTTGCCACCAGCCTTTTTCAGAGCTTCACCGGCAACCTTGCCAGCATCGAACTCGTCCTGACCGACATGCAGCAAAGCGCCAAGCTTCTTGGATGCATCGGATCCGGAATTCATCTAAATAACCGGAATACCTGCCGCAACTGCCCGTTCAATCGACGGTCCAAGTGCGTCCGCATCCGGGATAGAAACGACGATCCCCTGTGGATTCTGATTAATTGCAGCATCGATCAATTGTGCCATCTGCACCATATCGAACGTTTCAGGAGCACGATAGTCAACCTTCGCACCCGTATCCTTGGCGGCTTCTGCAACGCCATTCTTTACAACCGACCAGAATGGATCGGATGCCTGACCGTGGCTGACAACCACGATGCTGACTTCCTGTGCCTGCGCTGCGAAAGACGCAGCCATGAGCGCAACACCAGCAACTGCCGATTTCAAAAGAGATTTCATGTTCACTCCTCCCTGCCCGGCACTCCCCGCCGGTTTGTTAATTTATCTGCATCTTATTCAGAGCTAATTCCGGGGCTGCCTCCACGCATTTATTCCCGGCAATTTCGCTCCGACTTTCGATCCTTAATAGAATGAAACATTCATTAGAAATTTGTCGTGGAATTATAATTCCATTTCTGTTAGCTCATGTCAATCACATAAGCTACAGTCGAAATGCATCCTGAAAAGCAGGAAACAGTTTTTAAATTTTGCTCTGGGAGGAGAAAATGGCTGTTGTAACGGGTCTGATCGGATCTGGCTTCATGGGGAAGACCCATGCTCTTGCCCTTGCTAATGTAAACCGGGTTTTTGACCTTCCGATAACGGTTGAACTACACATGCTGGCGGACGTGGATGAAACCACCGCCAGCCGGGCTGCACGACAGCTTGGCTTCGCTCATTCAACCGGAAACTGGCATGACCTGATCACTGATGCGGCCATTGATCTCGTGGATATCACCACACCAAATCGCTTTCACAAGGAAATGGCGCTAGCAGCAATTAATGCAGGCAAGCATGTCTATTGCGAAAAGCCTCTCGCGCCCACGGCCGCAGAATGCCTTGAAATGACATTGGCAGCAGAACGCAGAGGCATTAAAACTGCTGTCGGGTTCAATTATCTCAAGAACCCGATGATCAAGTTGGCAAAAGACATCATCGACAGTGGCGAAATCGGCGAGATCAGAAATTTCCGTGGCATTCATGCGGAAGATTTCATGGCAGATGACCGCATTCCATGGACGTGGCGGCTTGATCCCGCTGGCGGAGGCGGAGCGCTCGCTGATATTGGCAGCCATATCATTGCAGCCGCGCGCTATCTGGTTGGCCCGATTGCAGAAGTGATGGGGAAGAGCGTGACCGCAATCGCTGAACGTCCCGATTACGCTAATCCATCACAGATGAAAGCGGTAGAAGTCGATGATATCTGCCATGCTTTTGTGTCATTCGAGAATGGCGCGACGGGAACGCTCGAAGCCAATTGGGTGGCAAGTGGGCGCAAAATGCAGCATGACTTTGAGATATCGGGTTCCAAGGGTTCCATCTTTTTCTCGCAGGAACGCTTCAACGAACTCGACCTGTTTCTATTTTCGGACAAAAAAGGGCAGCAAGGCTTCCGCAAGATTTTCGCTGGCCCCGATCATGAGCCCTACGGCGCATTCTGTGTGGCAGGCGGCCATCAGATTGGCTTCAATGATTTGAAAACAATCGAAGTACGAGACTTTCTGCTGAGCATCGCAGGGCACAATACAAATCACGCGGATTTCCGCGAGGGTTATGAAGTCCAGAAGACGGTCGAGGCAATCTATAGTTCCAGTCGCAAGCGGCAATGGGAGAAGGTATAGCTACCGGAGGCGCCTGCGCGCATGAACGATGAATTCGTCATCGATCTTCATCAGATGCGCGTCAATTCCGTAAATATCCTTCAAGAGCGCCGGGGTCAGTACATCTTCCGGCGCACCATCTGCAACCAGCCTGCCTTTGTTGAGTACAATCAGGCGAGTGCAATATTTCGCTGCCAGACCAAGATCATGCAGAGAGGCGATCACCGTCCTCTTCTCCTGAGCAAGTTCGGCAAACAGCTCCATCAACTCCAGCTGATGCGCCGGGTCCAGTCCTGCAACCGGCTCATCAGCCAAAATGATAGGTGTATCCTGCGCCAATACACGAGCAATCAATGCTCGTGCTCTTTCGCCTCCAGAAAGCTCATTGGCCGGGCGTGAGGCAAGTTCAGCGACACCCATGCGCTGCAAGGCCGTTTCGACAATTGCTTCATCGTGCCTGTCCAGCCCGGCAAAAACTGGCTTTAACGCCGAACGCCCAAGCGAAACAAGCGTTCTGACCGTAACCGGCCATGCCACATCGCGCTCCTGCGGAAGATACGCAATGACCTTCGCACGATCGGCCACACGTATCCTTCTCAGATCATTTCCATCCAACAGGATATCACCCGTCGATACCGTTAGCCCTGAAAGGGCACGCAGCAGTGTCGTTTTTCCGGCACCATTCGGGCCAATCAGACCGATAAGTTCACCCTCACCTGCGTGAAACTCCACAGCTTCGAGCACAGGCTTTCTGGCGAGCGACACATTAAGATTTTTGACTGAAAAAGAGCTCATACCAGCCGTCTCCGATATTTGAATACCAGCCAGAGGAAGAACGGAGCACCAATAATGGCTGTCAGCACACCAAGCTTCAGTTCACGCCCCGGCATGACAACTCTGACCAGAACATCAGCGGCAAGAAGCAACACGGCACCACCAAAGGCACTGGCAACCAAAAGTCGCGAAGGGCGTGCGCCAACCAGCGGGCGCAGGATATGTGGCACCACCAGCCCCACAAACCCGATTGCACCGGCAACCGCCGTTGATGCACCAACGGCGGCCGCGGTTCCAACAACAGCTAACACCTGAACACGCGAAAGATTGACGCCCATGCTTGCCGCAGCGTCCGAACCCAATGTGAGGCTATCAAGAGCGCGTCCCAACGAAAACAGCATCACCCAGCCAATCAGAATGAAAGGTGCTGCAAGCCATACGTGGGTCATGGACCGGTCGGCTAACGAGCCCAGCATCCAGAATACGATTTCCATAGCAGCAAATGGGTTGGGTGAAAGATTGAGCGCAAGGGCTGTCATTGCACCCGCCAGACTAGTCACGGCAACACCTGCAAGAATGACGGCGAGCGTTCCGGCATGCCGCCCTGCAAGCGCCTTCACCAGAAAGACCGACATAAATGCACCGACCAGCGCCAGCAAAGGCAATGCCAGCGGGAAGACCTGCGACAGCCCCGTATAAATTGCAATCACCGCACCAAGGGAGGCCGAAGAACTCACGCCAAGCAATCCCGGTTCGGCCAGCGGATTGCGCAAATAGCCCTGAAGAGCAGCGCCTGAAAGGCCTAACGAGGCGCCAATCAACAGTGCAAGGAGTGCACGTGGCAAACGGATTTCGCGCATCACCAGCACAATTGCATCGCCCTGCCCGGTCAACAGCGCCCGAACACTGTCACCAACGCTGATCGACGCAGGGCCAACCAGCAGTGAAAGAGAAAATAATGCAATAACCAACAGGACAAGCACAAAAAGCAAAAAATAGAAGCGGCTTGTTTCAGTCACGAGCGACCTCCGCAAGTCTTGCCACCGCCTCAACGCTGAACGGCCCACCACAAACAGTCAGATTATCGTTGAGTGCTACTGTTCGCGTGTGCCCTTCCAGCGCGCGCAATGCCGGATGTTCGAAATTTTCGAATGCCAGCGCCGGCGGTCGCCCGCGTGATCCACGTACCAGAATATCAGGCTTTTCCATCACCAGCATTTCCAGCGGCAGCATCGCCGAGCCACGGACGCCGGCTTTGTCGGCGATATTATCAAGCCCGGCCATGCGGATCGCCTCGTCAATCAGAGTACCGCGCCCCGACGTGTAGCTATTCGCATAATAAAGCGCGACAGTCAGCTTACGATCAGGCCGTTTGATAGCCGAAAGTGCAGCGTCCATCGCAGCAATCTGCGCGTCCGCTTCTTTTTTGCGTCCCAGCAATTCACCCATCCGCTTCATATGTACCGTGATATCTTCAAAGGAACGCGCAGGCGCAAACTCTTCAACACGCACACCCAGATCGCGCAACAATTCGACTGTAGCGCGCGAAGAAAATATTCCAGCCAGCACCAGATCGGGCTTCATGAGGAAGACCTCTTCTGCCTGCCCATGGTTGACCGGCAGCCGCTTTGCCTTCTCCGTCATCACCGACAAAAGCGGATCGCGCGACAAATACGACACTGATTGTAACTGCTTCTCATCGGCGAGTAACATCGCCAGCTGATCGGTGCAGACATTGATCGATACCACACGCTTGGGTGGCTCCTGCGCCTGAGCCGGATGAAAGGCAGCCAGAACCAGCCCCACCACAAGGCAAAGCCTGATTTTCCACAATCCTGGCTGCACTCTCATATTGTGCGTCTCATCAGAAATTCCGCGTCAGCCCGACATTGAAGCTGCGCCCTGGCGCATTATAGCCAGAGGTCGTCTGATAATCCTTGTCGAAAATATTCTCCACGGAGAGCTTGAGCTGAGATTGTTTGTCGATGTCATAAAGCGCGATGAAATCCGCCGTCACGTAAGGATCAAGCTTGGTCGTATTCGCAGCACTCGTGTAGCGAGAGCCGCCATAACGCATCCTTGCCGTCAGATCGAGCTTCTCAACCGGCTTAAAGTTCACTTCTGCTGTCGCTTTCACTCGCTCTCGATAAGCGAGGTCATTCTCTGTGTCTTCGTCTATCGGACGTTTCAGATCAATGGAGCCTTTGACGCCCCAGCTATCGTTGAAGCGATGAGCAAGTGCCGCCTCAAAACCCGTAACCTGCGCACGCGCGATATTATAAGGCAAATAGGAAGGCGCTGTGCTCATGATCGCATCGCGTAGCCATGTCTGATAGAAAGCAATATCGAGGCTTGTATTGGCACTGGCCTGCCAGTTGACGCCAATCTCATAAGAGCGGGACTTCTCCGGTTGCAGATCAGCATTGGCAAAGCCGGGATAGTAGAGCTCGTTGAAAGTAGGAGCTCGAAAACCAGTGCCAAAGGACGAACGCAGCACAAGATCAGGCAAGATTTCATAACTCGCACCAAGATTGTAAGTCATGACATCGCCGAACTGCTCGTTATAATCATAGCGTAGACCGCCATCGAAACGCAGCGCGTCATATTCAAGCGAATATTGCCCAAACACCGCAGCCAGATTTCGGCTTGTTTCGGCATAAGCAGTCGTTGCATTCACCTCTTCGCGATAGGCCTCAACGCCTCCGGTCACAACATGCGAGACGTTGCCCGTATCAAATTGCTTCTCCGTGGAAGCAAAGAAGCCATAGCGTTTGGTTTCAAACCGATCAGAACCACCGACGCCTTTGCGGAAATTCCGACTGTGATCCAGACCGGAACTGAACTCGATCGTCGAAGACCAATCTGACGTATGATCTACCCGTGCCCCCAGCTTGCCACTAAAGGCAGTTGTGTAAGCCTCGTTAGCTGACGGCGCCTTTGCATCATATTGATTGCGCCCACGGCTCAGCAGCCCATCCGTGTAAATCTTGCCCCAGTCAAAGTCCTTCGACAGCGAGAAGTTGAACGACCCTTGCAGAAAGCCATCACGATCAGGCTCATAGCCAAAAGCTTCGGGCGTCGTAAAATTGTAGCCCTGCGTGCCGGTAACAGCTGCGCCGAACGCGTAATCGATACCATCCTTGCTGTGTCCCTGCACAGAGCCGGATGCATAACCGCCCCATGGATGCGTTACACCTGTTGTCACGCTCCCGCAGAAGGATCGCTCACCACAAGCTCCGCCCTGCTTGGTGATGATGTTAATGACGCCGCCCATCGCGTCAGCGCCATATTGCGAGGAATGCGCGCCTTTTGCGATCTCGATACGATCAATCGAACTCAGAGGAATGTTAGCAAGTGCAGTGGCCCCGGTCGTTGCCGACGCAGTCCGCACACCATTCACCAGCACAACTGTCTGTTTCGAAGACATGCCGCGAATATAGAGATTGGAAGATGAGCCCTGCCCGCCATTCGCGGTGATCGAAATCCCGGGATAATATTGCAGCAGCGATTGCAGATCGGGCGATGCTGAGCGCTCAATTTCAGCCTTATTAATCACCGTGACGGAAGAGGTCGAGCGCTGCAACGATGTCGCTCGGCGAAGCGGCGTAACAACGATCGTATCAAGCACAAGGCCATCCGGCTTGCTTGTCTGGGCGAATGCGTCCAGCGGAATAACCACCAGAACCGTGGATGCAAGATATACCGATAGTCTGAGAATACACATTTATTTCTACTTCCTGCGCGAGCTTTGCATAACCGCAGGTGTCAGAAATCAGCGCGCAAGCCCTGTCTTTGTCCCACGGCAACATTTCACAATGTCACCGCAACGGACGGCCGCGACTGAACACCCCTCGTGTCAGCCATGGGTGACTAGAAACGGCAGGTCTCCTGACTTCCGGGTCTACATCGGTCCTCCGCCTTCCCGAACTAAAATGTTCAGTGGCTATGATCGTGAAGTACGATCATGGGAGGATGACTCTCCGGTCACAGTTGCGGGGGCAGTCTCGGTATCAACAATCTAATGTTCCACCGTGTTCCCTTTTCATCCACCCTCGCGGGCAGAACCATTTCCTGATGCGAGCGATAGCAAGGGGATGGAAGATTATCAACTGCAACAATGTGCCCCATCTGAATCATATTCGGAACGAAATGATTCAGATGGTTGAATTGCAAAGCTTTTCTTATCTCAAGAAGTCACGGAAGCGACGCAGCGCAAAGAAGAAAAGTACGCTGCCAATCACGATCATTGCCAGCAATTGCGGCCACACGACACTGAGGCCTGCACCACGGAACAACACCGATTGCGCCAGCATGACAAAATGTGTGTTGGGCGCGGCCAGCATTATATTCTGGATGATTTCAGGCATGCTCTCGCGCGGTGTCGTGCCACCTGACAGAACCTGAAGAGGCAGCAGGACCAGCATCAGGAGAAGTCCGAACTGCGGCATTGAACCAGCAATCGTGGCGAGGAAAATCCCAAGGCTGGTGGTTGCGAAGAGCTGCAGTGCAGCACCCACGAGAAACAATGTCAGCGACCCATTGATCGGCACCGCCAATATGCCCTGCACCACAACGATCAGCGAAAAGGCCGTCGCAAACAGCACCACCGCGCCCATAGACCAGACTTTAGAGACCATGATTTCAAGCGGTGTTACCGGCATCACCAACAGATGTTCGATGGTGCCATGCTCGCGCTCCCGGATAAGGGCAGCACCTGTCAGAATGATCGAAAGCATCGTTACCGACGAGATGACATTAGTGATTGCGCCGAACCACCCTTTGTTCAAATCCTGATTGAACCTTGCACGCAAATTGAGGCCAACCGGCGTTTGGGCGTCACCGCGATAGCGATTGAGAAACTCAGTCACTTCGCTTGAGACAATCGATTGCACATAACCGCCACCCGTAAAGGCCTGGCTCATGCGGGTCGCGTCAACGTTCAGCTGGATTGTTGGCGCGCGCCCGGCGAGCAGATCACGCTGGAAATTCGGCGGAATATCGAGCGCGAATGTATCAAGACCCGCATCCATACGCTTATCCATCTCGTGAGACGAGATGAGTTTTGGCGGTACGAAATATGGCGGATAAAACGCTGTGGTGATCCGACCTGAAACCGGAGACTGATCTTCATCAACAATGGCTATGGCAGCATTGTTGAGGTTTTCGGGCATCGCCTTCGCAGCCGTATAGATTGCGAGCGTGAAAGCATAGACGATGAGAAGCAGAAGCATCGGATCACGCGCTAATCCGCGCAGTTCCTTGATACCAAGCTGGAATATGTTGGAAATCCGCATCTCAGCCCGCCTGTTTCTTGAGGAGAACAATGCCGAGAACGGTAAGCACCGGTATCGCAATCAGCAGCGGCAGGAACGATCCCGCCAGATCGGTAAAATCAAGCGCTTTTGAGAAAGTCCCGCGCGAGATCGTCACGAAATAGGTCGTCGGGTAAATCTTGCCGATAAACGCGCCCGCCCCCTGCAAGGATGAGACCGGATCGATAATACCGGAATATTGCACAGCAGGAATGAGCGTCAGCAATGCTGTGCCAAAAATCGCTGCGATCTGACTGTTGATGAAAGTCGATATCACCAGGCCCATGCCGGTCGTGATGATGACATAGAGCAGCGCTGCCGTGGCATAGGTCAGGAAGCTTCCCGTAAATGGCACGCGGAATATGAAGACCGCAAAGGCTGTCAGCATCAGGAAATTGAGAAAGGCCAACGCAATGTAGGGCAATTGCTTGCCAAGCAGAAACTCGAACTTCGTAACCGGTGTCACGTAGAAATTGATGATCGAACCGAGTTCCTTTTCGCGTACCACGCTCAGCACCGCGAGCATGGCCGGGATCATCAAGAGCAGCAGCGGGATGACAGCCGGAACCATCGCCACAAGGCTCTGCACATCCGGATTGTAGCGATAACGAATTTCAAGATTGAAATTACCGACGGTGGCAGCGTTTCCGTACAGCTCACGCGCCTTTTGTGTCATCCAATTGGCGTGCATGCCCTGCACATAACCCCGCACGGTTTCGGCACGCGTCGGCATTGCGCCATCAATCCATGCGCCAACTTCAACCGGACGACCACGTGCAACATTGCTCCCGAAATTTGGTGGTATTTCGATAGCCAAACTGATTTCACCATCCCGCATCCGGCGGTCGAGATCAGCATAATCGGTGATCGGCGGCTTTTCCGTGAAATAACGGGAACCGGCCAGCTGTTGAGTATAATCCCGACTGATCGTCGTGTCGTCGCGATCAAGAACGGCAAATGTCAGATCCTCGACATCGAGATTGATGCCGTAACCAATGACGAACATGAGAATAACTGTGCCAAGAATGGCGAGCGTCGCCCGGATCGGATCGCGCTTGAGTTCCAGCGCCTCGCGCCGAGAAAATGCAAGCATTCGCCGGGGATTAGGCAACCAGCTGGACGAAGGCTTTGGGTTCTTCTCCTGCTTCTTTTCTTGTATCGGATCGAGTTTTTCCTGATTGCTTTTCTGCGGCGCAGTCTCACCTATCGCTTCTTCGAGATAGGCAATAAAGGCATCTTCGAGCGTTGCAGAATTGCGGCTCTCAGTGATCGCCTTTGGCGTATCGCTGATCAGAACCTTGCCAGCATGCATCAGGGAAATACGATCGCAAAGCTCGGCCTCATTCATGAAATGGGTCGAGACGAAGATCGTCACATTATCATTGCGCGAAAGATCGGCAAGAATCTGCCAAAATGCATCGCGTGCCACTGGATCGACACCTGATGTCGGCTCATCCAGAATGAGTATATCCGGTGAATGAATAAGTGCGACAGCGAGCGACAGGCGTTGGCGAATACCGAGAGGCATCGAGTCTGGAAGTTCATCCATAACGTCAGCCAAATCAAAACGTTGTGCGAGTTCCTTGATTCTGCGTTGCGTGTCTTTCGCTTCCATACCAAAAAGCTTTGCGTGCAGCTCCAGGTTCTGATGCACTGTTAGTTCGGAATAAAGCGAAAAGGCTTGCGACATGTAGCCAACGCGGCGGCGTATATCGATATCCTTGGGATCAACCTCACGTCCGAAAAGCCTTGCCGTGCCTTCGCTGGCAGGCAAAAGGCCAGTCAAAACCTTCATCGTCGTAGATTTACCGCAACCATTTGAGCCAAGAAATCCAAAAATCTCGCCACGCGGAATACGGAAGCTCACGTTATTGACGGCAGTAAAGTTGCCAAACCGCACGGTGACATGCTCGGCCTCAATGGCAATATCGTTATCTGCCTCCGCATTACGCGGCGGCATGACAACTTCCTTGTGCCCTTCCCTTAACTCTTCCGGTAGCAGAGCAATAAAAGCCGCATCAAGATTTGGCGTATTGGTTTGTTCAAGCAGTTCCTGCGATGTGCCCGTCGCAAGAATTGCCCCGTCATTCATCGCAACAAGCCAGTCAAAGCGCTCGGCCTCTTCCATGTAAGCGGTTGCCACAATAACGCTCATGCCGGGGCGATCTTTGCGAATGTCGTCGATCAGCTCCCAAAACTGGCGTCGAGACAATGGATCGACACCCGTTGTCGGTTCATCAAGGATCAGCAGATCAGGATCATGGATCAGTGAGCAGCATAGACTGGTCTTCTGCTTCATACCGCCGGAGAGCTTGCCCGCCGGGCGGTCCGCAAAAGGAGACATACCCGTTCGCGCCAAAAGATCGGCAATACGGCGCTCACGTTCATGCTTGTCATGTCCAAACAAGCGACCAAAGAACTCGATATTTTCAAACACCGACAGCGTCGGATAGAGGTTCTTGCCCAGCCCTTGCGGCATGTAAGCAATGCGGGGAAAAACCGATTCACGATGGCGCTTGTTGGCAATGTCGCCACCCAGCACCTCAATTTTCCCCTGTTGCATGGCCCGCGCGCCAGCAACGAGCGACAGAAGGCTCGACTTGCCAACGCCATCGGGACCGATCAGGCCAACCATGCAGCCTGCCGGGATATCAAGCGCGATACTATGAAGGGCAACAGCCGACCCATAGGACAGCCCTACACCTTCGGCACGGACGACAAAGCCGCCGTCTCCAACGTCAGCCTTTATCGAAGCCGCACTCATTTTACGGTTTCCGCGAGGTTCTTCGGCCACTCTGCATTCGCATCAAGCTTGACATAAGCCATTCCCGGCAGGCCGGTTTTCACCTGCTGGATGTACTTTTGCAGCAGATCCTGTGGGATCTTTGCCTTCACACGGAACATCAGCTTCTGGCGCTCTTCTTCTGTTTCAACCGACTTTGGCGTGAACTGCGCAACATCGGCAACAAAGCTGATTTTGGCTGGAATCACATATTGTGGTGCTGCATCAAGAACGATGCGCGCATCCGCTCCAATAGCGACACGTCCAGCCTGCGATGTTGGCAGGAAGAATGTCATATAGACATCACTGACATCGACCAGATTGAGTACGCGGCCACCAGCTGAAAGAACTTCACCGGGTTGTGCAACACGATATTGCACACGCCCCGGCTTGGGCGAGCGTAACGTCGCGTCGTTGATATCCGTGTCGATGGTATCGATCGCAGCCTTTGCAGCTTCAACTGCTGCTTCTGCATCGACCACCTGCGCCTTGGCAGCACTGATCGCGGCAGCGGTTGCCGCAAGCTGGGCCTTGGCAGCTCCCACTGCAGCTTCTGCACCTTGCGCAGTTGCGCGGTCATCATCAAGTACCTGCTGCGAAACCGTGCGGGATTCCGAAAGCTGCTGAGAGCGGGCAAGCCGGCGCTTGGCAGCGTCCAATTGCGCTTCGCGCTGCGCGACAGTTGCTTCAGCGGCTGTTTGTTCGGCTTCACGCTGGGCGACGAGGCTTTTCGCGGTATCAATGCTTATCTCAGCCCGCCGCAATTGTGCTTCCGCCTGTTTGCGCTGGCTTTCAAGCTGAGCTGTATCCATCCGGGCAAGAATGGCATTCGCTTCAACGAACTGACCTTCATCGGCCAGGATTTCACGGATACGTCCGGGGCTTTTGGTCGAAACGTCGATCTCAACAGCCTCAATACGCCCGTTTCCGCCTGCAATGCCGTCGGGCAATCCGGGGTCACTCAATGTCTTCCAGGCATAATAGCCTCCGACTGCCAGAGCCACGACCACACCGGTTACGATCCACTGTTTGCGATTAAACCCCATGTCGAAACATCCTCTGCGTCATCATCTTGCGAACCCGCACAGCTGAATTATGCGGCAAATTATTTTATTTAATCAGATTGAGCTCTGTATTTCCCCTGACGCAACAGCGCCTTGATTAAAATCAACTATACTCAAATACACTGCAGTTTCATGCGATAAATAATAATAAACATAAGAAATTTCGCGGGTGCCGATTTAGAGAGATGGAGGGCAATGTTGACAGCACCCGCTGGCTGTCGATCATGCAACATTGCAAAAGATCGCGCTGGTGCGCTCGACAGATCCTTGAAATAATTGAGATTGAATGGCTTCAGATTAGCCGGGACGTCGCTTTAGGTTGGGCCTCGACGTCCCGGGCTGTCAGTTCTGGTGGAACCTGACAACAAGCGATCATTAACACCCCATCAGGAGAGCGTTCTTTGATCGAAATCAATCAGATAATAATTATATTCGCTCACGCTCATTATTTTAGCGCGCGGCACTTGCCCCAGCTCTTTTTCAGGTAGGACGAAACGCTCTTAAGCTTGGGGTCGGACAAAAAGCCCTGACGGAAAAGAATGCTGCCTTTAACTTCCGGTGTAGAGGCATTGATATCGAGCTGGCGCTTGATTTCGTCCACACCATTACCAGAAAGCCATTCGGGTTCCGACTTACTCGCTGTGCCTGCCCGGTAGAGCGCCATCCCGATATATAGATCGGTCTTCGTTCCACGAACGGTATCCGCCCACCATTTGACGATTGGCCCGTAAGGCACATCCTTTCGTCCCGAAGACCAATAGACCTGCGGTGCTATGTAATCGATGAGACCATCTTTCACCCAAGCGCGCGTATCGGCAAAATCACCATCGTAATTGGTCTTGCCAGCCCGCGTCGGCGAACCGAGCGGATCATCAACATGATTGCGCCAGACACCACCAGGACTGATGCCAAAACGAACTTGTGGTTTGATCGCCTTGATCTTGTGCGATATTTCCTGCACCAGCGTGTAGGTATTGTAGCGCCGCCAGTCATACTTGCTAGCGAAACGCGTCCCAAAACGTTTGAACGTCTTGTCATCTTTAAGCTGTGAGCCTTGCGTTTCATAATAGAAATAGTCGTCGAACTGGATGCCATCGACATCGTATTTCTGGACCACTTCTGCCGTGATGTTCGTCACCCACTGCCGCACTGCCGGAATGCCCGGATCAAGGACATAACGGTCGGCGGATATTCCCACCCAACCCGGGTTCGTTTTATAGACGCTTGGTGGAGAATCGCTGGCAGAGTTTTTCAGTTCTTTCCGCGTTGCTGGCCGTACATCCATCGAAACACGATAAGGATTGAGCCATGCATGCAACTCGATCCCGCGCTTATGCGCTTCCGCAATTGCAAAACGAAGTGGATCGAAGCCTGGATCTTTTCCGAGCGTGCCGGTCAGATAAGATGACCACGGCAGATATTCAGATTTGTAGAACGCATCGGCAGCAGGTGAAACCTGAAAAATCACGGCATTGATGCCATGCTCCGATGCCTCATCGAACATCCGCACCAGCTCTTTTTTCTGACGCTTTACCCGTTCGGAATCATCTTCGATGAGCGCGGATGCCCGCGATGGCCAATCCAGATTAAGAACAGTTGCAACCCAGCTCGCATGAAACATATCGCAATCAAGTGGCATGGATTACCGAATTCCCGTTCTATACGTATAGTTAGGCCATATCCTGTTGGATATGATCAACTCACTACCTATTTTAAATTCGTATAAAGTCAAAGCGAGGGCACGATGTATAAGAATATCCTGATCACCACCGATGGTTCGGAGTTTGCGGAACGCGGTCTCATTCACGGTTTTGATACGGCCAAAGCGATGGGCAGCAAGGTAACTGTGATTACGGTGACCGCTCCTTATTCAATTTCCGGACTTCCTGGTGGTTTTACGGATAGCCCCGACTTCATCGAACGATTTGAAGAAGAATGGAATGATTACGCTGATAAGGCGCTCGCACGTGCGCGCGAGCTGGCAGTTGAAGCAGGTGTCGAAATCCAGACTTTGCACATCGTTGCGCATCATCCTGCAACATCCATCATCGAAACGACCAAAGAGCTGCGCAATGATCTGATCGTCATGGCGTCTCATGGCCGCCGGGGATTGAAAGGCATGTTGCTAGGCAGTCAGACCTATGAAGTGGTAACACGCAGCTCAGTACCTGTGTTGGTCGTGCGCTAGTGGTCTCATTCCGACATTTGCATCCCTCAATGACGGGCGTTAAGCAAATGTCGGAAACTAAATGACCACTAACAAGCTTACGAAACTAATGGATTTTGGGAATTTAGCGTTTGAAACAGCATGTATGTCAGTCGGAATTCAAACGTTAAATTCAATCCAACAGAGCTGCTCCAGTCGAGATAGAACCGTCAGAGGCTTAGCCCGTCTGGTGACCCGTGGTACTTTCTATGTCCACGCGGAAAAATACTGGCTCCAGCTTCCTCTGCTCACCGCCACCGGTGATAGTTTTGGTATAGGCAGGCTCCCACCAGGTCGGCTCGTCAGCCATCATCCTGACGATAGCTGTCTTCTCTTCTTCGCGGGTAATTTCCCGAAAATGACCATTCACCACCACGCTGCGCCATTGGGTGCGCGAAACGATCTGGTCAAAGAGAATGCAAACGGCAGCATTCTTCCGCATTGCTTCAGTCTTCTGTCCGTCGGTCGTAAATGAATAGAGTGACCCACCACTAAACCGGAAACCGAGCGGCACAACAAAGGGCCGGTTATTGAGAACATAGCCGAGCCGCCCAATCTGCGTATGCTGGATCATATCGCGGATATCGAGTTCCGACATTTCTTTGATTATCATTGCAAACGTCCCTCATTCAGCTGGCTGCTGCATAGTTTAAGCTGTCAGAGCGATCTTAGTGCTCCCAATAGGGTGCATGGCGCTCAACTGCTAAACTACTATAGGGCGGCGATTGCGCTTTGACTGCAATCAAAACAAGAAAATCAGACGAATAGACGCCCTTCGGCAATTTTGACTGCCGTGCCACCAATGCGCGCGCCTGTCAGCACCTGTTTGGACACATCAAGCTCAAGACGGATACGCGATGGGCGCCCCATCTCCATGCCCTGCTCAATCCACCATTGCGAACTGCCATCAACCGGCTTGTCCTTAGCCAGAATCATACCGGCAAAGGCTGCGGCGGCTGAGCCTGTCGCTGGATCTTCATAAACATTTGCCCCTGTCACGAACATGCGCGCATGATAATTGCTGTCAAACAAGATGGTCTCGCGGCAATAAACATAGATCGGCAAAGGACGCTCAGCGACATGAGGCAAGCTTTCGCTGACATAAACAGGATCGATCGAGACTTTTGCCGCGGCAATCAGATTATGCACCGGAACCAGAAGATAGGGCGTGCCTGCACTCCAAATGGCGGGAACATGATTCTCGAAACCGATTTCATGTGTACCCAGTCCGATCGCAGCTGCGGCTTCCTCTTTCTCGATCTTGATATCGAGTTTTTCCGGCAATCGTGGCAGATCAAATTCGGCAAAAGCGCTATTGTCGCCCAGAATGACCCCACAGCGAACCACGCCGACCTTTTCTTCAAGTGTTACAAGCCGATCCGTCTCATCGCCCGTTTTGCGATGTCGCGCCAATGATACGGCAGCTCCCACCGTTGGATGCCCGGCAAACGGAAGTTCGTAGTCAGGTGTGAAAATACGCACAGCAGCTTCGTGCATCGGATTTTCGGGCGGAAAGATGAAAACCGTTTCCGACAGATTAAACTCGCGCGCAATGGCCTGCATGCGGGCATCCGTCAGCCCTTCACTATCGTGAACAACAGCCAATGGATTTCCAGCCAGAGCCTTATCGGCGAAAACGTCGAAAATCTCATAATACCGGCCGGCACTGGCAGCTTCGGTCATCTTTCAAGTCTCCCTCACATCAGTCGATGAACAGCACGCGAGCATAGCCAATTTCGCGGCGCTGTCATCTGTCAGAACCAACCTCAATGTTGATTATTAAAATGCCAGTCTGCAAATGCGCGAACATAAGAAGGCGTCGCCTCGCCCATGGCCCCTGCTCGCGTCACCGGAATGATCTCGGAAAGTTCCGGTTCAGCCTGTTTGGCAATATTATCTTCAATCCGTTTGAGCAATTCAGCAGTCGACACATCAAAATGGTAGCGCCGGAAAAGCGCAATGCTGCCATCAGCCGTCACAAGATGGGTTTTCGCCTCGGCCTTTGCTGCGCGAAGATCCATTCCCGTCTCTTCAAAAACCTCGCGCGCCATGTCTGCATCATAGTCTGCCCGGTCGCCGACAATATCGTGATCATCGATAGAGCCGGCCGGGAAGTAAACACGACCCGCCACAGCATTATGCGCACTCATACGCGCTGCAATCAGGTGTCCCTCGGCAGAGACCATGATGCCGACACCAAAAACGTGCCAGGGCTTTTCAGAAACACGGTCATCGCGCCAGTACATCAGTGTTGCAAAGCTGGTACGTCTGAAACTGGCTTGAAACAAATGACCATCAAGATGGGCTTCCGGTGCCAGATAAATCTCGCCATCGAAAAGTGTTGAATTGGCAGCAATCGCCTTTTCCCAGTTTGCAGCGATGGCCGGCTTGTTGTCTTCAGTATAGGAAAGAGGGCCAGGCAGAACCCGGACATCGACACGATCAATTTGATAGACCGTGTTTGCTTTCACGTGCTGCATAAGCTGCCTCATTTTCAAACGACGTTCAACGTCACCGCCACGGGACAATGGTCACTGGCCTTGGGCCGGTCCCATCCGGCACGTGGATAGCGCTCAACATCTTGTCCCGGCGGGAAAACGGTGCGCCACGGCTGTCCACGACGAATGATCTGCGGAATGGCACTCTCGTTCTTGTTCGCAAAGGACGGTGAAGCCAGAATATAATCGAGCTGGCAAAGGTGGCGCTCCTGCGGCCCACGTGTGTGATAGAGGGTCCAGCGATCCATAACCGGGCGACGCTCAACCAGATTAACGGCAAAGCCATCATTCAGCAGCGTATCAAGCGCGCTGGTTTCCTCGGTAAATGGGTTGAACTGATACCCGTTCCACTCGTCACCTTCGATGATGATTCGTTCGCGGTAATCATTAAAATCACCACAGATAAGCCAGCGTTTATCCGCTGTCTGCCCTGCCCCGAACTTGTCTTCGATAATACGTCGAATAGCGCGCGTCTCGGCCTGCCGTACGGGTAGAGACGCGGTGCGCCCATCAAAACCGTTGCGTGCCCCGCCCATAGATTTCAGATGGACCACAAACAACGACAAAGGCTTGCCACCAATTCGCATATCAAGATTAAGACAATCACGCTTGAAGATACGATCATTTGGCTCCAGCCCCAACTCGGCCAGCACTGGCTGATAGAGCCCCAGATCGTTATAGGTCAGGTGTGCGTGGCTCGTGACCTGAGTGATCTCGATAGGCTGACCATCGCGAGTCGTATCGCGCGCCATAACCGCCACATCGATGCCGCGACTATCATTGCCATCGATCAGATATTTGTTGCGATAGCCCTGGCCAATCATCTTGAAAAGATAGCCATATTCAAAGGCATTCAGCGCCGCGAGATTGTCGACTTCCTGCAAACAAAGAATGTCCGCGCGGGCTTCGGCGATAGCTAGCGCCGTCATCTGGCGGGTATCATCCGCATGGGCGACAGCACGCGCCTGCTCCAGCAAACGATATTGCGTTTCATCGCCAATTTCGAATAATTTGAGCGAACGATCCTGATGCAATTCATTGCGGAAGCCGGAGAAATCAAACCGGCGCATCAGATTTTCGACATTAAATGTGGCTATCGTGATCATGCCTGCGCAATCTCGCGACTTGCGTTATGATTGGCAAGAGCTTCTTTTCAAAATTTGGTGCACTTGGTGATTTTCAGCCGAACAATCCCCATATGAAGAGAAGCAACGAGGACAGGAAATGATGTTGGGTAAGATTTGGCGTCTCGCACTTTGCTCGGGCCTGTTTGCAGCAAGCCTCGTAGGCAGCGCTGCGGCGATTGAGCTGCGGAAAACACCCTATCTGCCATCCTTGCAGCCCAGCAAGCCGCCGATCATGGGGTCAATGCCGCGGTCTTATCAGCCACAAGCCGGATCAGGCAAATGCTATGGCGTGGGTTGCCGTGACAGTGGCAATTATATTTCGCGCGAAGGCATCCCGATCTATAAAAACGGCGATCCGCTTCAGGTCCGCCCTTCGAACCGCAAGCCGGTGACGACTTTCGGACCAAGCAGCAACCATATCCAGTGGTGCTCCAATCGCTATCGCAGCTACCGCACCTCAGACAACACCTATCAGCCACTGGCAGGACCGCGTTCAGGCTGCAATTCGCCATTCCAATAAAACAAAAAAGCCGGGCAATGCCCGGCTTCTGTTTGTTTATTACGCAGCTTCCGATTTGGAATGCGTTCGGATCAGACGACCAAGGCGCATGATACCTTCATCAATCATTTCATCATTAGCGCATGAATAGCTCAGACGCAGTGTGTTCGCGCCTGTACCATCGGCAAAAAATGCCTTGCCCGGAACGAAAGCAACTTTTTCGCTTTCAATCGATGCTGCGAGCAATGCTGCACCATCCATACCCTTGGGCAACGTAACCCAGATAAACATACCACCCTCTGGCTTGGTCCAGTCCGTGCCTTCAGGCATATATTTGGCCAAAGCTTCGAGCATCTTGTCACGGCGATGTTTATAAACGCCATGAAGCTTCGCAACCTGGCTGTCAAAGCCGCGCGATGCCACATGGTAGATAGCAATCTGGTTGATCGTGGACGAATGCAGATCAGCAGCCTGCTTCATCAAAACCAGCTTGCGGATAACTGACTGCGAGGCAACTACATATCCAACGCGCAGGCCCGGTGCCAGCGTCTTGGAGAAAGAGCCGCAATAGATGGTGCGGGTCTTTTCGATGTCGCCACCATTGCGCGCGATATCAAGCGACAGGATCGGCGAAATCGCCTCGCCATTGTAACGCAGATACTGATAAGCGGCATCTTCGATGATCGGAACATTAAGCTCATCCGCATCGGCCAACAGCTTCTCGCGGCCTGCAAGATCAACGGTTTCACCGGTAGGATTGCTGAAGTCTGCTGAAAGATACGCAAACTTGACCTGACCGCCTGCCTTTTCAGCAACCTGCTGATAGGACACAGGCGTGCGATTACCATTCATTGAAAGAATATCGTAGGTCGGCTCATAGGCATTGAATGCCTGCAATGCACCAAGATAGGTTGGAGCCGTTACCAGCGCCGTGTCATTTGGTGAAATGAACAGCTTGCCGAGATAATCGAGCGCCTGCTGTGAACCGGAAGTGATAAAAACATTATCTTCCGTGCAAGGAATACCGATCTTGGCAAGCTCGCTCACCAACCATGTGCGCAGCGGTTTATAGCCTTCCGACACTGAATATTGCAGAGCAGCATTCGCTTCAGGTCCGCCAAAGATATCCTTATAAGCGGTCTGGAATTCGTCATGCGGAAACAACGCCGGATCGGGAATACCACCAGCAAAGGAAATAATATCCGGACGCTCCAGCAATTTCAGAAGTTCACGGATTTCCGAAGCGCGCATACGTTTCGAGCGCGTTGCAAATACAGTTTCCCAGTCCAGCACGGGAAATCTCCTCAATTCGTTTGAAGGCGAAGCCTCCTCAAACTTCACCAGATAAGGGTGAAGCGATAGCGCAATTTTCAACCAACGAGAACACCTCTTTCCATGCTTAGATGGAATAAAGATATTCAGAATTGTTTTGGCTCAAGCGCGCACAAAACATAAATTCTTGAAGCCATTGACGATCTTTTCGTGCGTTAGACACTAACCGCATCAAGTTACGTCATTGCCATGTACTAAAGGGGCGCAAGAAACGCCCCTTGTGTTCTTGATCGCAGAGCATCGAAAATCTGGTGAGATTCAGGTCTCTGGCCGATGCATCTATCTTAAAGTCAGAGCGACCTTTGTGCGCCCCTTGGGGCGCACGGAGCTTCTATAAGAAAATGGTGTTTTGTGAGAAACAAAGCGCCATTTGCAGACAGCCAGAGCCTGAATATCGCAGATTTTTAGTTGCGTGCCTTGTCTACGAGCTTGTTCGCTGCAATCCATGGCATCATGCCGCGGAGCTTTTCGCCAACTTCTTCGATCTGGTGGCTGTCGTTGTTGCGACGGATACCCTTGAAGCGAGCAGCACCTGCGCGGTATTCCTGCATCCAATCAGAAGTGAACTTGCCGGTCTGAATGTCCTTCAGAACGCGCTTCATTTCTTCCTTGGTTTCTGCAGTGATGATGCGCGGACCAGTGACATACTCGCCCCACTCAGCGGTGTTGGAGATCGAATAGTTCATGTTGGCAATGCCGCCTTCGTAGATCAGGTCTACGATGAGCTTCATTTCGTGCAAGCACTCGAAGTAAGCCATTTCTGGCGCGTAGCCAGCTTCGACCAGAACTTCAAAACCGGTGCGGATGAGTTCAACAACACCGCCGCAAAGAACAGCCTGCTCACCGAACAGATCGGTTTCGCACTCTTCCTTGAATGTGGTTTCGATAACACCCGAACGACCGCCACCAACGCCCGAAGCGTAGGACAGAGCGAGATCATGTGCGTTGCCCGAAGCATCCTGATGGATAGCGATCAGGCAAGGAACGCCGCCGCCCTTCTGATATTCGCCGCGAACCGTGTGACCTGGGCCCTTTGGTGCGATCATGACAACGTCAACGGTCTTTTTGGTCTCGATGAGGCCGAAATGAACATTGAGGCCGTGAGCGAATGCAATCGCTGCACCGTCACGCAGGTTGTCGTGAATGTGTTCCTTGTAGATGTCAGCCTGCAATTCATCAGGCGTTGCCATCATCAGGAGGTCGCCCCACTTGGCAGCGTCAGCAACATTCATGACTTCAAAGCCATCAGCTTCAGCCTTCTTGACTGTTGCCGAACCTTCACGAAGAGCGATGCGCACGTTGGCAGCGCCTGAATCCTTGAGATTGAGCGCATGGGCGCGACCCTGGCTACCATAGCCGACGATAACGACCTTCTTCGCCTTGATCAGGTTAACGTCTGCATCGCGATCATAATATACGCGCATTTCCATATTCCCTTCGTTCAGATTGTTTTTCAGATTGCTCTGTGGCCTTCTCGCGTTGGCCGTTGGTTTATGCCCCGTAGAGAGCGAAAAACTGCTTTGTAGCGCGCCGGGCGTCCCGGATGACCACTTCGTCAGTCAGTTCCAGCCGGTCGCCAAGCAGCAACCGGATCTGCATGTCCCGGACGACAAGCCCGAAAAATGCACGAAATGCTTCGTCAATATCGTCAAAAGCCAGAAGCTTTGCTTCCTGCCCCATTTCCAGGATCGGCTTGAGACGCTTCGCCATTGCAACCGGCCCGTTCGCAAGAACGATGTCCCCCAAGGCCGACTTGCCCGATGCCGTGTGGCTAACAGCCAGACGGTTCAGCGCGATAGATGTCGGACCCGACAGCACGAGCAGCCAGTCACGCGCAAAATGTTCCAGGCTGGAGAACAGCGATTCCGCATCAAGCTTCTCGCGTGCTACCGGCACGACACGAACCTTCGACGCCTGCCAGCGCACCATTGCGGTGAGCAGGCCATCACGATCACCAAACCATTTATAGAGGCTTTCCTTGGAGCAATTGGCAGCACGCGCAATACTCGCCGTTGTCAAAGCACGGTCTCCACCTTCGACAAGAAGGCGCAACGCCTGCTCCAGAACATCGTTCTGACGCGGCGAAAAAGACGGCTGCTTCTGAGCCTGCAATTCGTCGCTTTTATCAGTCACGGATCAATCCCTCCACCTTGTACCGTACGGTACGGTTCCGTTTATTAATCCTTGCTTGGGCGACCGTCAAGCAGGATTTTTTCCAGCCCTTGAAGATTTCCGAAAAGCCCCAGAAAAGTGTGAAATAGTTTTCGGGAGGAACGCGCGTGACAACTAGAGGATAATCCGAACGGAATGAAACGAGCATCGATAAGATTATGCTTCAAATAAAAAGCCGGAGCGCCGATCTGATTGAATCGAACCAAAACGTAATCTGGAAATATGATCCACGAGCTATCCCCTTCACCGTCGTAAAAAAAGACAGCCAATTCAAAAAGAAAGGGCGTCTTCCGGAATCAAATTCTCAGAAGACGCCCTTCAGAAATTTAAGAATAGTCAGCTCGCAACCTTAGAGATTTACCTGTGTTCCGATCTCCACCACGCGTCCCGTTGGTATCTGGAAATATTCAGTGGCATCGGATGCAGTCCGTGCAAGCAGGATAAAGAGCTTATCCTGCCATAAAGGCAAACCAGAATGTGCCGATGCCTTCAACCAACGGCGCGACAGGAAGAAAGATGTCGTCATGATATCAAACTTCCAGCCAAGCTTTCGGCAAAGGCCCAGCGCACGCGGAATATTAGGCTGCTGCATGTAACCAAAGGTCAGCGTGACCTGCATAAAGCGCTCGTTATATTGCGAGACACGTGCACGATCCGCACTCGAAACCCACGGCTTGGAAGCTGTGACAACGGTCAGGATCACGTTGTTCTGGTGCAAAACCTTATAGTGCTTGAGGCTGTGCATAAGTGCTGTTGGCGCACTTTTTGGATCGCCCGTGAGAAACACTGCCGTTCCCGGAACAATGGTTGGCGGACGCTTGGTCATCTGTTCAACAATGAGATCAAGCGGCACTTCTGCCTTGCGTGTCTTCTGGACGAGATGGCGCGTGCCACGCACCCAGGTCCACATGATGATCACCAGAATAAGCGCGAAGGTGATGGATGCCCAACCGCCTTCATGCACCTTGATGATATTGGCGCTGAAGAACATGATATCGATGACGAGGAAGCCAAGGATCAACGGTGCCGCACGGCTGACACGCCAGTTCCAGATGCGTGTCATGACGAAGTAAAGAAGCCCGGTCGTGACCAGCATGTTGCCGGTCACCGCGATACCATAAGCGGACGCTAGATTGTTGGACTTCTCGAAACCAAGCACCAGAATGATAACGGTGAGGCCCAGCAGGAGATTGACGCGTGGAATATAAATCTGCCCGTGCAGTTTCTCCGAAGTGTGCTGGATTTCAAGACGCGGCAAAATGTTAAGCTGTACGGCCTGACGAGCCACGGAAAACGCACCACTGATAACGGCCTGACTGGCGATCACAGTTGCAGCCGTTGCCAGCAGCACCATTGGCCATAGCGCAAATTCAGGCATCATCTGGAAGAACGGCAATGCTGCGGCTTCACCATGCGAAAGCACGAATGCTGCCTGACCAAAATAATTGAGCAGCAGACATGGAAACACGATCCACAACCACGCCCGTACAATCGGCTTGCGTCCAAAATGACCAAGGTCGGCATAAAGCGCTTCGGCACCCGTCATAGCGAGGAAAACCGCGCCTACGGTGATGAACGCAACACCAGGACTGACCACAAGAAACCGCAGAGCATAATAAGGATTGAGCGCTGCCATCACTGTTGGGTCGTCAAAAATATGCCAAAGACCCGACGCACCAAGCGCCAGAAACCAGACTGCCATGATCGGTCCAAAGACAATAGCAACCTTGCCTGTCCCGTACTTCTGAATAGAGAACAGAACAACAAGAATAACCACCGTGATGGGCACCACAAACGGCGTCATGTGTGGCGCAACAATCTGCACGCCTTCAACGGCCGACAGCACAGAAATCGCTGGCGTAATGACTGCGTCGCCAAAAAACAGGGCCGCGCCACAAATACCGGCTGCCAGAATGATGTCGGGCCGCCCCTTCAGGGCAGCCCGTACCAATGCCATCAGAGAGAGAATGCCGCCTTCGCCATTATTGTCGGCGCGCAGCACAAAGATCACATATTTGACCGTGACAACAAGCAAAAGCGCCCAGAAAATAAGTGAAACAACACCCAGAATATCGCTTCTCGAGAGAAACCCATCAGAGGTCGCCGCATGCAACGCTTCACGAAAAGCGTAGATCGGGCTCGTGCCGATATCGCCATAGACGACGCCAAGCGCACCAAGAACGAGCGTCTTCATGCTGTCTTGGGAATGTTCGTTTTCTTCCGAAATCATCGCGTTTTCAGGAGAAATGCCAACGGGCAGCGTGTTCTGAGAACCCGCCAGCGCATCTCCTGCGTCTGACGCATTCTTATCTGGTTGCTCGCTGCTCATATGCAGACACCTCGCAAGGTCGTAAGTATCGGGATGGAATTTCAGAGCGCGTAGGTGTTAGGGAATACATGATCACTGTAAAAGGTTCCCACACCAGTTGGGAACTACCCATAGGCCTGAAGTATCAAAATTAAACTCTTTATAGAAAAGCAAGCTGAACCGACGTGGTAACGCGGAACGCGAACTGCGGAAAACTTCATGTATGCTTCCCTCAAACAATCCAGCGCGCCCCCAGCGCATGTATATCAGGCGGGCGGTCTATATCTTGTTACGCCCGCGCACAAATGCAGAATTCGCAGGGCTTCTCTCTAAGCCATGCGCTCTATGCACTACCTTATCCGGCAAGTGCACCGATATAGCGGCTCACAGTGACAGGCATGCCATACATCAAAGCATCAGCCGTAAGACCATGCCCGATGGATACTTCACTGAGCTGCGGCACATGTTTGACCAGCGCTGGCAGATTTTCAACTGTCAGATCATGCCCTGCATTGACTGCAAGCCCCAATGCGGTTGCGGCAGCTGCTGCCTTGCCAAGACGTTCCAGCTCGCGTTTTGCAGCGGCGGGGTCATCATAGGTCGCGCCGTATGGGCCGGTATAGAGCTCAACCCGGTCTGCACCAATGGCCTTTGCCTTGTCATAACCAAGCGGGTCCGGATCGGCGAAAAGCGAAACACGCATACCGTTTGACTTCAAACGCCGGATAATTGGAGCAAGAAAATCAGACTTGGTTTCAAAGTCCCAACCATGATCAGATGTTGCCTGCATCGGATCATCGGGCACCAATGTCACTTGCTCCGGCTGATGCTTTTCCACGAGCTCAAGAAAGGCTTCGGTTGGAAAACCTTCAATATTAAACTCAGCCTGCGGATATTCATCGTCGATCAAAGCACGCAGATCGCCAAGATCGGAAAAACGGATGTGTCGCTGATCAGGGCGCGGGTGCACGGTCAACCCTGCGGCCCCAGCTGCAAGGGCTGCGCGCCCAAGCCCGGTTACACTTGGCCACGGCAGATCGCGCCGATTACGCAACATCGCTATGGCGTTGAGATTGACGGACAGTTTTGCAGGCATAGAGCTTCGCTCCCTCAAATCAGGATATGGCTTTATATCGCCTGCTGGTAAAAAATGTGAGTGTTTTCCGGTCGCACCCCGCACGCAATCCCCAACAGCTATCATCGCTGTAATTTTCGCAACGATATCGCAACTTTTGAGCACCCAAAAGCGTTTGAACACCAGAAACAAAACATGACGTTCGGTCAAACAGAACATTCAGGAAGTGGAGGTCCCCGATGCGCAATGAAGACATTCCCGTCATTCGCCGCATTCCCACCAACCGCGAAGATGTATTTGCTTTTGCAATCGAAGGGCATCTCAATGATGCAGCCCTTGAAAACCTTTATGGTCTGCTCGATGCCGCTTATGAAGGTCATGATGAAATCGACCTCCTCATTCGACTGACCGGCTATGAAGGCGTCGACTGGGGCTCTGCATTTTCAGAAAGCATGCTGTCCATGCGCGCTAAGTCGCTACGCCATCTGCGACGTTACGCGATTGTGGGCGGGCCATTGTGGATACAGGCCAGCGTAACGCTCATGCAGCCATTTCTCTCGATAGAAATGCGAACCTTTGAAGCCGAAGACGAACAGGAAGCCTGGAAATGGCTCGATGCGACCCCAAACCCAACAATGATTACTTGACGATAGTCAACTGCTCTGCGGCGCGGGTGATAGCTGTATAAAGCCAGCGCTCGCGCGTATCGCGGAAAGCGTAGCTTTCATCGAAAAGGACGACATTGTCCCACTGCGAACCCTGTGCCTTGTGCACCGTTAGCGCATAACCATAATCGAAATCGTCAAAACGCTTCTTGGTCTGCCACGGAATTTCTGCATCCGGGTCTTCAAACTGAGCTTTGAGCAGCTTGATCTTGGCAACACCACGATCTTCATCTTCCGGTGAAACCAGCAGATTGATGCCAGGCTTCACCGTTTCCTTCGATGAAGTCATGACCTTCCAGAGCGACCCGTTCAACAATCCCTTAGCGGGATCGTTGCGCAGGCAAACCAGCTTGTCGCCAGCCTGCGGGTATTCAGCCGTAAAGCCTTTCAGTTCGCGCAGCCGCTGATTATAGCGCTTGCGCGTGCGATTGGTGCCAACAAGCACCTGATCGGCAGAAAGAACCAGATCCTGATTGACTTCGGACTTGGAAATGACCTTTGCCCGTCCCTCGTCGCAATAATCGAGCTCCCTGCCCTCGCGCACATCCAGCGCCATGCGAATGATCGGATTGTCGCGCGCCTGACGGTGAATTTCGGTCAACAGAAAATCAGGATCATGCTCGGTGAAGAACCCGCCACCAGAAATTGGCGGCAACTGTCCGGGATCGCCCAACACCAGAATAGGCGTACCGAAGGTCATTAAATCGCGGCCGAGTTGCTCATCAACCATAGAACACTCATCCACAACGATAAGTGCTGCCTTGGCAACAGGACTCTGGCGGTTCAGCGAAAAGGTCGGTGAAATTGAGGTTTTGCCGGTGGTTTCGTCTTCCACTGCTTCCTCACCGCGCGGGCGATAAATCAGCGAATGAAGTGTGCGCGCATTATTCGCGCCCTTCGAGCGCAGAACCTGTGCTGCTTTGCCCGTAAATGCTGCAAACTGCACATCGCCATCGACATGCTCGGCAAAATAACGCGCGAGCGTTGTCTTGCCCGTACCCGCATAGCCAAACAACCTGAAGATAGGGGAGCGCCCTTCCTTCAGCCATTTTCCGACGGCCTTCAAGGCCTGATCCTGCTCCGGTGAAAACTGCATCCGTTGTTCAGACAGGATTCGCCGCTCAAGAGCAAGCGCGAAGGAGAACAAACCAGCATCAAAACTTTGGCATAGCTCTTCCTGACGGAAAACAATTTACATTAGTATAAACTAATAATTATATATAAATTTATTGCCAACAAGTAAAACAAGATAAAATTGAAAGTTACATTTAAAATTTCATGATAATTTAATTATTAGAAGCCGATATTATTTGCAAATAAGGAGTATAGCCATGATGCTTGTTGTTTTTGCAGCTTTGGCACTTTCATTGATTTTCGCGTGGTTTGGGCGTCAATCCATCGCAATATTTCTGGTTATCGTTTGCCTTGCATTGGGCGTGAAACAATTCCTTTGGGAAGTATACAGCCCTGAATATGGCTTTCGGATGCCGTGGCTTCAGACACAGGTAATCGATCAATCCCCGCTGGACAGGCTCGCATATGGCCTTGAGCACAGCACACTTGTGCTTGGAGAAGCGGCATGAACACTTTTAAACTCGACCATGATACTGCGGAAAATAACCTGCCTGCAGCACTTCTCTATATTTATCTTCTGGGAATGATGGCAGTCGTCGCGGCAATTCTTACCGCAGCTATGGTACTTCAATATGCCAATGGCGAAATACCATGTCCATTATGCCTTCTGCAGCGTGTTGCAATGTTCGGCGTCTGCTTCGGTATTATCCTGCAGTTCCGTCGCGGCTTCTCGTATCGCAATACTGGGCTGAGCATGATTTTCTCGCTGTTCCTGCTGATCGTTTCAGTGCGTCAAACCCTGCTTGATATCTATCCGCGTCCCGGACATGAATATATTGGCAGCGCAGTCTTCGGGCTTCATATGCCGGTTTGGTCGGTTCTTATTGCGGTAGCTCTTCTGATTGCTTTGGCTTTTCAGCTGATTGTCTGGGGCAGCAATGTTCAATGGCAGCAGAAGCCTTTGGCGACATTTCCGTTACTTCGTGTACTTGCGACGGTGCTCAGCCTTTATGTCATAGCCATTGGCGTGATTAATTTCATCTCGGTCGGCGTTCAGTGCGGCGTGAATGAATGCCACACCTTTGGCTATGCGCTTCTGAAATAAATGGAACAGCGGTCGGGGCTTCTCCCTGCCGCTGTTCTTGTCTAATGGCTCACCAGCGCAGCAAACTTGTCGAGATCGACATTGCCGCCGCTGATAATGATACCAACCCGCTTGCCTTTCAGCATTGGCGCCATCTGCAGTGCACCAGCAAAGGCGAGGCAACCTGTCGGTTCAACAACCATTTTCATCCGGCTCGCAAAGAACTTCATTCCCTGCACCAGTTCATCATCGCTGACGGCGAGAATATCCCGGACTGTGTTACGAATGATCGCAAAGGTCATCTCCCCCAGAGCCTGGGTCTGAGCACCATCCGCCAATGTTTTAGGCACATCGATATGCACGATTTTGCCTGAGCGGAACGATTGCTGACCATCGTTCCCCGCTTCCGGTTCAACACCATAAACATCACATTGCGGAGCGAGTGCCTTTGCAGCCAAGGCAGATCCTGCTAGCAATCCACCACCACCAAGACAGATAAACAATGCATCCAAAGGGCCGACCTCTTCGATCAGTTCCTTGGCCGCAGTACCCTGACCGGCGATAATATCTGGATGATTGAATGGTGGAATAAGCGTCAAGCCACCTTCATCGGCGAGCGACTTCGAGAGCGCGTCGCGATCCTCTGTATAGCGATTAAAAGTGACAACCTTCGCACCATAGCTCCTCGTTGCCTCCAGCTTTGCCGCCGGGGCATCTTCGGGCATGATAATTGTGGCGCCAATGCCCAGCAGTTTGGCAGAAAGCGCGATTGCCTGTGCATGATTGCCGGAAGAAAATGCAAGTACCCCACGCTTTTTCTGCTCATCGCTAAACCGTGACAAAGCATTGAATGCACCGCGAAACTTAAAAGCACCGATACGCTGAAAGTTCTCGCACTTGAAAAAGAACTCCGTGCCGGTTTCGCGGTCTATCGTTGAGGAGGTGAAGACCGGCGTGCGATGCGCGTGCCCTTCAATTTGTTTAGCCGCGGACACCACATCATCATAGGTCGGAAGCATAGACATTCTTCACCTCTTCAAAGTGCATCCCGAAAAATATGAACCGGTTTTCGGATAAGATGCTCGCACAACAAACAGATAGAGCGGGTCCCACGTTTCAGCTTAACGGGAGCCTCTCCAGATCGACGCTTTCAGTCGTTATTTCAACATCGGCCACAAGCTCAGAACGAGCAGCAAGGCCATGGTTAAGTTGAACCATTTCAGCCGGGTAGGATCAGAAAGCCAGTTGCGCAGCAAAGTGCCAAACCCTGCCCAAACTGACACGCTCGGCAGATTTACGATTGCAAAAGCAACGCTCACCAGCAGTACGGCCACATAGTAATTGTCATGGTTGGCATAGGTGGCGATACCCGTGATCGCCATAACCCATGCTTTTGGATTAACCCACTGAAAGGCCGCCGCCTGAAGAAATGTCATCGGCACGCCGCTATCGCTGCGTTTGGACTCTCCAATCGAGCGCGACGTAGCTATTTTCCAGGCGAGATAGAGCATGTAAGCGCCGCCAGCAAATTTGAGCGACGTATAGAATGAAGGCACTGTTTCAATCAGCGCACCGAGGCCAAAACCAACCGCCAGCAGCAGGATGAAAAAGCCCACGCCTATTCCCAGCATATGCGGAATTGTGCGCCTGAAACCGAAATTCACCCCAGATGCGAGAAGCATCAGATTGTTGGGACCGGGAGTGACCGAGGAGACAAACGCAAAGACGAGGAGCGCGAGGAAGATTTCAAGAGACATTGGTTTAACCTGATTTATAGAGACAAATTAGCTCAATAAAAAACCGGCACAATCGAAACATTGTGCCGGTTTGAGCCGATATTGTCTCGATCTAGCTTGCTAATTATAGCCCCTGAGGACCGCGGTTCATCGCCGCCACACCGGTTCGGCAAATCTCCACCAGACCAAGCGGCTTCATCAGCGAGATGAACTGGTCGATCTTGGCGGTTTTGCCGGTAATCTCGACAATGAAATGCTCTGTCGTAGCGTCCACGATCTTGGCGTTAAAAGCATCAGTCAGACGAAGTGTTTCAGCGCGGGCCTCGCCCTTGCCTGCAACCTTGATCAGTGCGAGCTCACGCTCAATCGGACGCTCATGACCAAGTTCCAAAGCGCGATGAGTCATATCAACGACGCGATGTACAGGCACGATACGCTCAAGCTGATGACGGATCTGATCGAGCACATTTGGTGTACCACGCGTAACGATCGTAATGCGCGACAGGTGTTGCTCATGCTCGGTTTCGGAAACCGTTAGGCTTTCAATGTTGTAGCCACGACCTGAAAACAGGCCAATGACCCGGGCAAGGACGCCCGGTTCATTGTCAACGAGAATGGAAAGCGTATGCGTTTCCGGTGTTTGTGTATCCGCCGCAATAAAATATGCCGAGCCGGATGCTAGATTTTGTGCGTTCATTTTCTTGTTCTCCGGATCAGACTAGGGCGCGGCCCTTGGCATCAATGGCGTTTGCAACGGCTTCATCAGTCGCTTCGTCTGGCAACAGCATTTCATTATGTGCCTTGCCGGATGGGATCATCGGGAAGCAATTGGCGAGATTGGCAACGCGGCAATCGAAGATGACCGGCTTCTTGATCTCGATCATTTCCATGATCGCATCATCAAGCTGAGCTGGCTTTTCACAACGAATGCCATGCGCGCCATAGGCTTCTGCAAGCTTCACGAAGTCAGGCATCGCCTCGGTATAGGAATGCGACAAGCGGTTGCCATGCAACAGCTGCTGCCACTGGCGCACCATGCCCATATACTGGTTATTCAGGATGAAGATCTTGATCGGCGCTTCAAACTGGATTGCAGCCGACATTTCCTGAATGCACATCTGGATCGATGCGTCACCGGCAATATCGATAACCAGAGCATCGGGATGTGCGATCTGCACGCCCAGCGCTGCCGGCAGGCCATAACCCATGGTGCCCAGACCACCAGATGTCATCCAACGGTTCGGCTCATCAAATTCCATGAACTGAGCAGCCCACATCTGATGCTGGCCGACTTCAGTCGTGATGTAGGTATTACGGCCCTTGGTCAGTTCATTCAGACGCTCCAGCGCATATTGTGGCATGATAACGTCTTTGTTTGGCGCATAAGCCAGCGAATTGCGCCCACGCCAGCGGTTAATCTGCTCCCACCAGGCGCCAATTGCCTTTTTTTCCGGCTTCTTTTCGGAAGCACGGAACTGACGAACGATGTCTTCCAGAACATGCGCAACATCGCCGATGATCGGAACATCAACGCGAACATTCTTGTTGATCGAAGACGGATCGATATCGATGTGAATCTTGCGCGAATGGGGCGCAAAAGCATTGAGGCGGCCGGTGATACGGTCATCAAAACGTGCACCAACGCACAGCATGACATCACAATCATGCATGGTCATATTGGCTTCGTATGTGCCATGCATACCCAGCATGCCGAGCCAGTTCTTGCCCGAAGCAGGGTAAGCACCCAACCCCATCAGGGTCGAGGTGATCGGGAAGTTGCTGATCTCAACCAACTCGCGCAGCAGCTTCGTTGCCGCAGGGCCCGAATTGATAACACCGCCGCCCGAATAGATAACGGGCTTCTTGGCGGTCAGCAGCATTTCAACAGCCTGCGCGATTGCTGTCTTGTCGCCTTCAACAGTCGGGCGGTAGCTGGTGCGCGGGGCGGTTTGCGGCGGCGTATAGATGCCGGTTGCAAACTGAATATCCTTAGGAATATCAACCAGAACCGGACCTGGACGGCCAGTTGAAGCGATATGGAAAGCTTCGTGGAGAACGCGCGAGAGGTCGTTAACGTCACGAACCAGCCAGTTATGCTTGGTGCAGGGACGTGTAATGCCAACCGTATCGGCTTCCTGAAAACCATCAGAACCGATCAGCGACGTTGGAACCTGACCGGAAATGCAGACCAGCGGGATGGAATCCATCAACGCATCCTGCAACGGTGTCACCGCATTGGTCGCGCCGGGACCGGATGTGACCAGCATAACGCCAACCTTGCCGGTCGAGCGGGCGTAACCTTCAGCCGCATGGCCTGCACCCTGTTCGTGACGAACCAGAATGTGCTGAACCTTGTCCTGCTGGAAAAGTTCATCATAGATCGGCAGCACAGCGCCACCCGGATAGCCAAAAAGATGTTCCACGCCATGATCAATCATAGCCTGAATCACCATTTCCGCGCCGGTCATTTCGCGTTGCCCTGCGGAGATCGTCGCCGCCTCGCCTTTTGCTGCCGTCATCGTCGTCACTTCCCGTCTGCTTTACATATTCAATTTCGTTGGTGTTTAGATAACAAAAAAGGCCCCCGAGGGAGCCTGTCTTTCGCGCATGGGAGCTTTCGCCGGATGGTTACACCATCCTGCCCATGCGCGTTCGTACCACAAGAATAAGAGCTGTTCTGTTCATGGTCGGGAGACTAATCACCGAAAATCGCGCCGTCAACGCATAAATGAACGAAACGCGATATTTTCTTCTGCCAAAGCACCCCGTTCGATAACATTATTGCCCTGACAAGACATCGTGCCCCGAAGAATAGACTTTCCAGCTTTGATCAAGCTGATTACGAAACCATGTCGATTGCCGCTTGGCATATTGGCGGGTCGCAATAACAGAGCGCTCAATAGCTTCTTCGCGCGGCATCTCACCGGCAAAGAATGCTGAAATCTCGCGCACCCCGATTGCCTTCATGGCGGGCAATGCCCGATCAAGTTTGAGCGCCAGCAATGAACGCACTTCGTCAAGCGCGCCGTGGTCCCACATGAGTGTAAAGCGTTGAGCAATCCGCTCGCCCAGCCACTTGCGATCAGGCAGCAGCACAATTTTGGATGCACTCGCATCATCCACCAGAGCTGTACCTGTTGCCTTCTGCCAATGCAGCAGAGATTTTCCCGTCCCTTCAAACACTTCCAATGCGCGAACAATACGCTGACTGTCTGTTGGACGAAGCGTTGCCGCAATCTCAGGATCACGTTTCATAAGCATCACATGAAGGGCTTCTGCCCCCTCTTCACTCATCAGCTTACGCCAATAATCGCGTATATCGACAGGCACTTCCGGCATTTGAGAAAGCCCGCCCAGAAGTGCCCGGAAATAAAGCCCGGTACCGCCAACAAAGATCGGCGTGCGATCTTTAAAATCAGCGCGTGACAGCAAGGCCTTAACATCGCTGAACCATTTGCCAGTCGAATAAGAAACAGAAGGAGCCACGTGCCCATAGAGAAAATGCCCGGCCTCGCGTAACTCATCAGGCTGCGGACGTGCACTCAACAAATTGAGCACATCATAAACCTGCATGGAATCGGTATTCACGATGAAGCCGCCAGTCTTCTTGGCCATATGAAGAGCAAGAGCCGACTTGCCGCTGGCCGTCGGGCCAGCTATCAGGACTGCATCCTTTGCCGCTTCACTCATCGCAGGAAATGCTCCTCATGTCCCGATCCGTTTCCCTCATAGCTACACTGATCGCCAATCCAGCCAAAGCGCCACTTGTTCCATCGCTGGGGATTAAAGCCTCGGCGGCAGTGAATGCAACCGGACTTTACTGGCTGGCTGACGGTATTGCCTGCGACATACCACTTGCCTCTGGTATTACACAGAAAGAAGCAGAAACCGCGCTGCGTGCTTCTCTTGATGGCGCGCCTGTCGATGTCGTGGTGCAGGAACAGGATAGCCGACGCAAGAAAATTCTGATTGCTGATATGGATTCCACCATGATCCAGCAGGAATGCATCGATGAGCTGGCCGAAGAAGCGGGCCTGCGTGAGCATGTTGCAGCGATCACTGCCCGCGCCATGAACGGCGAGATCGAATTTGAACCAGCACTTCGCGAACGCGTTGCACTGCTTAAAGGTCTCCCGCTGTCAGTCATCGACAAGGTTATCTCGACCCGTATCTCGCTGATGCCGGGTGGCGTGGAACTGGTGCGCACCATGCGCAAGCATGGCGCTTATACAGCGCTCGTCTCAGGTGGCTTCACGTCCTTCACCCGTCGCGTTGCCGAAATGATCGGTTTCCATGAAGATCGTGCCAACACGCTCCTTCATGACGGCGCACATTTGAGCGGAACTGTTTCCGACCCAATCCTCGGACGTGAAGCAAAAGTTGAAAAACTCATAGAAATTGCTGACCGTCTTGGCCTTACGCCACAAGATGCAATCGCTGTGGGCGATGGTGCCAATGATCTTGGCATGATCCAGCTGGCAGGCACAGGCGTTGCCCTCCACGCAAAGCCTGCTGTTGCAGCTCAAGCAAAAGTACGGATCGATCATGGCGACCTGACCGCCCTTCTCTACATTCAGGGCTATCGTAAATCGGATTTCGTTGAATGATCATTCTGGAAACGCCTCGCCTCGTTATTCGCAACTGGGAAGATCGTGACCGTGAACTTCTTCACGTGATCAACTCCGATGATGAGGTGATGCGTTTCTTTCCGTTCCGTCGCACTCGTACGGAATCGGATGCCCTGTTTGAACTTCTTCAAACCATGATTGCAGAAACCGGCTTGGGCTTTTACGCTCTCGAAGAAAAGCAGAGCGGACAATGCGTCGGCTTTGCAGGATTAGCCCTAACCGATCTGGAACCACATTTCCCAAATGGCACCGTAGAAATTGGCTGGCGTCTCGCGCGGCCATTCTGGGGTAACGGCTATGTCACCGAAGCAGGAAAAGCGCTTCTTGGCTATGCCTTCGACAGGCTGGAACTTCCTGAAGTCGTGTCCTTCGCAGTCTTCAACAACGACCGCTCGACATCTGTGATGCAACGCATCGGCATGGTTCGTGACGAGGCAAGCGACTTCGATCATCCGCGTGTGCCAGACGAGACGCCACATCTCAAGCGCCATGTCGTTTATCGGATCGCCAAATCTGCGAAGAACTGAATCACATTCACAACCAATTTCCGTAAGCGATTCAGAACACAAACAAAAAAGGCGCTGCAATATTCTGCAACGCCTTTGGTTTTTAACGCAACAACAGATTAATCGATGCGGATTGTCACGAAACGCAGTTCGCCCGAACGCGAAGCAAGCATCAGGAGCGCATTTTTGCGACCCTCACGGCGCAAGGCATCAATGCGCTTCTTAACGTCTGCCGGCGTCTTCACTGTGACCTGTCCGATATCGACGATCACATCACCTGTTTCAACGCGCTTCTCACCAGCAGCGGAACCTGGCGCGACGTAAAGCACGGCTACGCCTTCCACATCTTCAGCAATGCCGAACTCGCCGCGCACATCGTCGCTGATCTCCGCAAGCTTCATGCCCATCACAGTCGTGCCTGCCTGATCTTGCTGCTCTTTTTTCTGAGCATCAGGCTTTGATGTGTCCGGAACTTCTGCGCCGTCTTCGCCTTCTTGCATATCTGGCGGAGGCGCCTGATCTTCAGTGGCCGCGTCTGTGCTTTTGTCATCTTCAACCAGACGACCGAGCTTTACCTTGACAGTTTGCTCTGCACCATCGCGAACGACGACGATTTCGACTTCATCACCGACAGCACTTTCAGCCACAAGACGTGGCAAATCCCGCGCTCGGTCGACTGGCTTACCGTCATAGCGGATCACAACGTCACCCGCCTTTATCGCCTTATTGTCGACGTCTGAACCTTCGATCAAACCAGCAATCAACGCGCCTTTCGCGTCTTTCAGACCAAGGCTCTGTGCAATATCATCGGTAACCGGCTGAAGGCGCACGCCAAGCCAACCGCGGCGCACTTCACCAAATTCCTTGAGCTGGTCAATAACACCGACTGCCATTTCGGCAGGAATTGCAAAGCCAATACCAATCGACCCACCCGACGGCGAATAGATCGCTGTATTAATGCCGATCACCTTGCCGTCCATATCAAACAACGGACCACCGGAATTGCCACGATTGATTGCTGCGTCAGTCTGGATGAAGTCGTCATAGGGGCCCGACTGAATATCGCGCTTGCGAGCCGAAATAATACCGGCCGTCACCGTACCACCAAGGCCGAACGGGTTACCGATCGCCAGAACCCAGTCACCAATGCGCGCCTTTTCGGAATTGCCGAACTGCACAGCGGTGAGCTTGTGCTTGGCCGGATCGACTTTCAGCACAGCAAGATCAGTCTTGGTATCTTTGCCGACAAGTTCCGCTTTTAGCTTCGAGCCATCAACAAAATTCACCTCGATTTCATCAGCATCGGCAATGACGTGGTTGTTGGTGACGATGTAGCCTTTTTCGGCATCGATCACAAAGCCGGAGCCAAGCGACTGAACTTTGCGCGAATCGTTGCTCTTGTTGCCGTCCTTGTCATTGAAGAAATCGTTGAAAAATTCCTGAAAAGGAGACCCTTCCGGCACCTGCGGCATTGGTACGCCGCCATCGCCTTCGCCATCTTCCTTAACTGTCTGTGATGTCGAAATATTTACGACCGCATCCAGAAGCCCTTCAGCAAGATCCGCGACCGAGCCCGGCCCCTGCCGCAATGGCGGCGTCTGCTGTGCCCCCGCCTGCTGTGCTATCGCAGGCGGCATGCCAATCGCCACCGTCCCTGTAAAACCCATGGCTCCAAGAGCTACGGTTGCTAGAAGGGTGCGAGCAAATCCCGCCTTGGGTGCAATTGCCATGAAGCTCTGCTCCGTTTCTGTCTGCGGTGATAAATCGAAAAGATTAGATCGCTGCAAAATACGGCCTGTTTACGGCCTCGCATAGAGCGGTGAGCAGAAATATAATGAATGAAGCGGCTTATCCCCTGACAAGCCAGACGATAAAGACACCAATTGCCAGCGCTGAAAGCCCTGCAATCCGCAGCATGCTTTCCGGTGCTTCGGAAGCATCACGCGCAAGCTTCCTGGCAAAAAAAGGAAAGCCGCCGTAGAGCAGCCCTTCAAAGACGAAGAGAAGTCCTACGGCGGCCAGAAAATCGCTCATTTGCGATAATCTCTCTTACTGCGACGGTGTTGCGAGTTTTCCGCCAGCATCACGGAAGAACTTGAAGAACTCCGAATCTGGCGAAAGTACCAGCGTTGTGTCCGGCGTCTGCAAAGCTTCGCGATACGCTGCCATCGAACGATAGAAGGCAAAGAAGCCTGGATCTTTCGTAGCAGACTGAGCAAAGATTTCACTGCGCTGTGCTTCGCCTTCACCGCGAAGGATTTCCGATTCCTTGTGCGCTTCAGACAATGTTTCAACAACCTGACGATCTGCAATAGCGCGGATACGCTGTGCTGCTTCACGACCACGGGCGCGCAGGCGTTCTGCTTCTGCAAGACGCTCCGCCTTCATGCGGTCATAGGTTTGCTGTGAAACTTCAGCCGTGAGATCCGTACGGCGAATACGAACATCTTCAATGGTCAGACCAAGTGAAGTCGCATCGGCACGCATCTGATTGGCCACTTCCCGCATCATGTCGCCACGTTCTTCGGAAAGTGCTGCTTCAAAGCCGCGCTGACCGTAAACGCCACGCAATGCTGCATCGAGACGTGTACGCAGGCGCTGCTCGGCGAGCAGCGTGCTACCCGAAACCGTTTCGCGGAACTTGCGCGCATCGGTGATGCGATAGACGAGGAAAGCATCCACGTCATAGAACTTACCGCCTGAGACCTGAACACGAATATCGTCGAGGTCAAAGCGCAGCAGGCGATCATCGATCAGCTGCACGGTGTCTGCATCAAGGAAGCCGAAAGGCAGCTTGAAATAGATGCCCGGCTCGGTCTTTACAGCAACGATCTGACCGAAGCGCAGAACGATTGCCTGCTGACGTTCATTGACGATGAACGTTGCGGAATAGATCAAGAAAACGATGACGGCGATGATACCGCCAATAATCGGAAGCCTGTTCTGAGCCATTACTGGGTCCCTCCGCTGGTCGTGGTTGCGTTCGCACCGGCGCGCGGCTGCTGACGCAGAAGTTCATTCAGAGGCAGATAAGGCACGACATCTTTTCCGGGTTCCACGATAACTTTCTTCGTGCTCTTCAGTACCTGCTCCATCGTTTCCAGGAAGAGACGGTTACGGGTAACTTCCGGTGCTTTCAGGTACTCGCCAAGAACCGAGCTGAAGCGCTGTGCTTCACCCTCTGCTTCCTGAACAACGCGGGTTTTGTAAGCAGACGCTTCTTCACGAAGCTGGGCCGCCTCACCGCGTGCCTGACCAAGCCGCTGGTTGGAGTACTGATTGGATTCTTCAACAAAACGATCTTCGTCCTGTTCAGCGCGCTGCACTTCATCAAAGGCATCGGCCACTTCACGTGGCGGCGCTGCATCCTCGATAGAGACCGCATTCACCTGAATACCGGCATTATACCGGTCAAGCGTAGCCTGAACGATTTCGCGAACGCTCTGAGCAATCGCTGCACGATTGTCACGGAAAACATCCTGAGCAGGCCTGCGTCCGACGATCTCACGGATCGCACTCTCGGAAACCTGCTGAACCATCGAGTCCGGGCTATCAACGTTAAACAGATAAGCGCGTGGATCAGATACACGGTAAAGAACCGAGAACTGAACATTGACGATATTCTGGTCGCCCGTCAGCATCAAGCCCTGAGTGGCGTTACGCGAGCCCTGTCCACCAATATTGATCTGCTTTTCGGCGATCTGTGCCTTTTCATAGGTTTCGATCGGCCACCAATGGAAATGCAAGCCCGGCTCTGAAACTTCAGCCTTTGGCTTACCAAAGCGCAGTTCAACTGCGAGTTCGTCCGGCTGTACGGTATAGACTGACTGGAAAAGCCAGAAACCCAGCACCGCCGCGCCGATGAGCAAAAACACGCCGCGATTGCTGCCGCCCTTGCCGCCACCGCCACCTGGGAAAACTTTTTTCAGACGATCCTGGCCCTTGCGAAGAATATCTTCGAGATCAGGTGGCGTGTTCTGTCCACCACCGCGCGGTCCTTTCGGTCCCTGCCCCCATGGGCCGCCATTGCCGCCGTTATTATTGTTATTGTTATTATTATCGCCGCCGCCACCCCATGGGCCACCGCCGCCGTTCTGATTACTCCAGGGCATCCTCACCTCTCGTCCGGGAGACGGGAAAGCAAGCGCCAACTCCCGTCATCAACTAATGTTACCGTTTTATAGGCATCGCGAGGGCCGCTTTCAACGTAAGGCGGCAAATTTCCTGCGTTATAATTTACGCAACACGCCGTTCATACCGAATATAGCGTGTCGGATGGCTGTCTTTTTCACCTGCGGGCACATTCTCGGTCGAAATGGCGTGCCAAACTTCCGAATCGATTTCAGGAAAATATGTATCCCCATCAATCGTGGCCAGTACGCGAGTGAGATGCACAACATCCGCCAATGGTAGTCCCTGAGCATAGATGTTGCCACCACCAATAATGCAGACTTCATCGACACCTATCTCAGCCGCAAGCTTGCGTCCGAAATCTATTGCATCTTCAAGCGAACCAACGACCTGCGCACCTTCCGCCTTAAATGCGGGATCGCGTGTCACAACGATGTTGGGTCGTCCTGGCAGCGGGCGACCAATGGATTCCCACGTTCGGCGCCCCATGATCACAGGCTTGCCCAATGTCAGGGCTTTGAACCGCTTGAGATCGGTCGACAGCTTCCATGGCATGTCGTTGTCACGGCCAATGACACCATTTTCCGCAGCAGCAACGATAATCGATACAATCGGCTTCCGAATTGTCATGTTTTACACCGCAATCGGAGCTTTGATCGTTGGATCGGCTTCATAACCCACAAGTTCAAAATCCTCGAAACGGAAGTCAAACAGGTCCTTCACATTCGGATTGATGCGCATTTTTGGCAATTGTTTCGGTGTACGGGTCAATTGCAGGCGCGCCTGCTCGAAATGGTTGGAATAGATATGCGCATCACCAAGCGTATGCACGAAGTCGCCGGGCTCAAGCCCCACAACCTGAGCAATCATCATGGTCAGCAGCGCATAAGATGCAATGTTGAACGGAACACCCAGAAAAATATCCGCTGAACGCTGATAAAGCTGACAGGACAGTTTGCCGTCCGACACATAAAACTGAAACAGACAATGGCATGGCGGCAAGGCCATTTCATCGACCAGCGCCGGATTCCATGCCGACACAATCAAACGTCGCGAATTAGGATTTTCACGCAGCGTCTTCAACAGGGCAGCGATCTGGTCGATGTGACGACCGTCCGGTGCAGGCCATGAACGCCACTGATAACCATAGACCGGGCCGAGATCGCCATTCTCGTCCGCCCATTCATCCCAGATAGAAACGCCGTTTTCCTTAAGATAGGCGATATTGGTATCACCTTTAAGGAACCACAGCAGCTCATGGATGATTGAGCGCAGATGCAGCTTTTTCGTCGTCAGAACCGGAAAGCCTTCAGCCAGATTGAACCGCATCTGATAGCCGAACACCGAACGCGTTCCCGTTCCGGTACGGTCACCACGGTCAGAACCGTTGTCGAGCACATGCTGGAGAAGGTCGAGATAGGTACGCATAGGGATTACTTTCTAAAGCATGTCGCGCTCAAATGGATCCATTTAGCGTTCGCGAACATGCGACAATTAAAAGAATCCAGAGCGAGCGCCATGGGTGCGATTAAGCGCGACACGCTCCAGGAGCGATTCGCACAGATTCACTTTGACCCCACTATAAAGAAAAACCTCGGCGCGACGAGGCACCGAGGTTTCAAACTCCACAGGGGAGTAAAAAGATTAAAGGTCGCCGAGCTTACCGAGCTGCTTTGCAACCAGATAATAGAAGGTGACGCGGTGCTTGTTGCGATCACCCTTCATGACTTCCGCCACGTGATTGACCACTTCTTCCGCCTTCGCAGCATCAGCGACACCGAGCTTTTTCGTAACCCAGCTGTCGCGAACACGCTTCATTTCTTCCGGGTCTGTCGCCGAAACGAGAGAGGAATCGCGATTGCGCAGCGCAATGCCGAGATGCTTTACGATCTTCCCGACAACGGCTTCATCAGCGCCAGCATCATAACGACGGACATCCGCGAGATATTCACTCATATATCCACTCTCCTTCGATTGGGCCTTTGCCCCGTTTAAACCTCCGTCAGAGCCGGAGAATTTCGATCCCTATCATGCGTATACCGATAGTGTTGAGAGGATTGACCAGCCAACGCTGGCTGTCAATTAAAAATGAACGCAAAAGATGAAGGCACCCGACGGCCAACAACCTGTAAAATCACAACTACCCTCTTCCAATCACGCAGAAGGACGCCTATATACGGCGTGTCAGCGCAAGCTGACTATGGTGATAAATGGACGATGTAATAAACCTATTGGACCCGGGGGCGGTACCCGGCGCCTCCACCAGAACACAAGATGCATCAAGAGCAAGTTGTGCTGTGGCGGGGGCGAAATAGGATCGACAAGGGTGTAAAGATCGCTCTTTTGCTCGGCATGATACCACCGTTATCGGGTCAATTGAGTAGTTGCAAATGACAACAAAGCTCAGGGTTACGCTCTCGCTGCCTAATGGCGGTGCGGGAAACCCACACTAAAGCCCTTAGGGTTAGCACCTTAAGGCGGGGTTCGGAGGCACCTGGCAACAGAAGCCTCCACTTTCCCTCTTCACTTATATTGCTAGTCTTCAGGCCAAAAAACTTGTCCGATCATCAGGAAGATGTCGACACGCTGTAATGCCTGGCTTTCGCGCGCGCAGTTAGCGGAAAAGCAGTTTCCCACCTTTCCGCAAAATACTTTTAAAACATCAGACGATAGCTGGTTCGGTTTCGGCGACTTTCGTTTCCATTACCTCAATTTGCGCCGTCTGCGTGCGTGACGAAAGAGCAACCATTGCGATGACGAATGCAAGTACGGCGCAGGCAGCGATGCCACAGACCATAGGCAACGGCGATCCGTCGAAGACAGCGCTCGTCACGGCAATAGCCAAACCGCCAATGACAAATTGCAATGTTCCCATCAACGCGGACGCAGTTCCGGCAATCTCGCCATAATCTTCAAGCGCAAGCACTGCCGTTGTCGGAATGACGAGGCCCAAAAAGCCGTAACCAACGAACAGGAACGCTGCCATCACATAGAGCGACTGGTAGCCCAGCAGAATGACTGCGAGCAGCGCGACCATGGACACGGCAAAACCGGTTACTGCCATCTTGACGACGCGGCGTAGCCCAAAGCGTGCACCGAGCACGCCATTGAGCTGCGATGCGGCAAAGAACGATACCGCATTAACGGAGAACGCGAGTGCATATTGGGTCGGCGTCAGACCGTAATGATCGATTAGCACGAACGATGAATTCGCCAGATAGACGAAGAATGCCGAGATACCAAAACCGCCGATGCTTACAAGACCAAGGAAGTAGCGGTCCTTGAGCAGGCGCGCATACCCGCTAAGCGCACTGCTGATATTGCTATCAAGTCGCGCTTCCGCGCCACGTGTCTCTTTGAGCAGCGATCCAATAAGCACAATTCCAATAAGCGCCGCAATAAATACGGCCCAGAACACGCTGCGCCAGCCAAAGAAGCTGATCAGCACCGAGCCGGTAAGTGGCGCCAGAATTGGTGAGATGGAGAAAACCAGCATCAGCAGGGACATGAGGCGCGCAGCATCCACACCCGTATGCAAATCACGTACAATCGCACGTGGAATGACGGAGCCGGACGCAGCACCAATGCCCTGTACGAAGCGGAACAGCACCAGAATATCGATGTCCGATGCAAAGGCTGATCCGATACTACCGACGGAAAACAGAACCAGACCGCCATAAAGCGGCAGCTTCCGGCCAATCATGTCGGAAAGAGGCCCAAGGAAAAGCTGCGCCAGCGCCAGTGCCAGAAAGAACGCGAGCAGACTCATCTGCACCGCGCTCGTCTCCGCGTGGAGATCTGAAGCGATTGTCGGTAGTGCAGGCAGGTACATATCTATAGCAAACGGACCAATAGCGGACAAAAGGCCGAGAATAATCGCATTGCGCACGAGACCAGAAGTCATGGGGGGGAGCGCTTTCATCAATGTTTCGTGAGTCGCCTGTTGCGATTTTGGACCCATTCAGGCCCGCGGCACGCTTGGGAGGATTCGAAAGCCTTGGTCCAAATATCGCAACAGAAGTTCTATCCACATGTTACTGCTACATATTTTTAATTGTTGCTGCGGTTCATCTGGCCTCAAACCAGCTATCGCAGCCTTTAAAAACAGTATAGCAATCGCCACAATGGACGGATTGTCAAAACCGATTTGACAGAAGTGTAAAATTAGACACTATTGTCCAAACCGTCAAGTCGTCTTATGTTGAGGATATGAAACCTACTGACATGCTCGATATAGCCGTTCTATCGGATAGACCCGCCGCCCTTTCCAAAGGGGTGGGTTCTACGGTCATCAAACCAGGGCAATGCATGAAGCGCGACTTCATTCTTTGCTCTGCAGCCCGCGTTTTTTATCGCGATGGCTTTCAGGGTGCGAGCATCGATCTGATTGCCAGTGAGGCCGGCGTATCGCGCCAGACGATCTATAATCACTATCGTGATAAAGAAGCGCTGCTTGCAGCGGTTGTGGACGACGCATTCGACAGGATGATGTCGAGCCTTTTTGCTGTGCTCGCCACCTTCCCGCAATCGGGCGAGAATCTTGAAGACGATCTTGTCGCGTTCTCCATCAGGATGAGCCGCAATTGCGTCTATGATCCCTCGACCGCATTTCTACGCAAAGTATTTCAATCCGACGAGGACGCCCTTCCGCTGGGCGCCAAGCTTTGCAGCACCAAAGGCCCCGCGCAAGGTGTGCCAGCAATTGCAGCCCATCTGGCGCGACTTGCACTTGCTGGCGATTTGGTGATTGAAGACCCGGACCTTGCTGCCCGTCATTATCTGGCACTTATCAATGCCGATATCCATTACCATCTCCTGACAGGTCAAAGCATCGACGATTCCATCATTGAGCAAAGTTCAATCAATGGTGTCCGGACATTTCTGATGGCATTCGGCAAGCGTGCATAAGCTGCGCATTTCGGTTTTTGGCACAGTCCCATTTGAGTTTTGATTGCTCAGGCGATCTGATTCACACAGTTGCATCCCGTGTATGTAAGCGTGGGACAAATGTCCAATTCAATCCAATGGCAGTCCCTCCATCGTGGGAGTTGTGTTTTTTCACGATATAATTTTCAATTCACTTGAGAACAAACTTGACATCAACCCGCGAATCCGTGGGATAAGCAAAATATGGTACAGGACCTGATCCGTTATGATATTCTAGCTCAGGAAGCCCTCCGCGGCGTCATTCGCAAGGTTCTTGCGGAAGTGGCGACGACTGGCTTGCCTGGAAATCACCACTTCTTCATCACGTTCCTCACAGGAGCGCCTGGTGTACGCATTTCATCGCGTCTCAAAGAAAAATATCCTGAGCAGATGACAGTCGTGTTACAGCACCAGTTCTGGGACATGCTGGTTACAGACCAGCTGTTTGAGATCGGCCTATCCTTTGGCGATGTCCCTGAAAAGCTGACGATCCCCTTCTCTGCTGTTCGTGGCTTCTATGACCCGTCAGTGAATTTCGAACTGGAATTCGACGTGTCCGTTGTCCAGCCAACCAGCGACAATGATGAAGGCAGCAATATTTCTTCGATTGAGCTCATTTCTTCTGAGGAAGCTCCGGTGAAGTCACCGAAGTCGAAATCCAGGTCGCGCAAGACTGCGGCTGAAAAAGAAGACGCTGCCAAGGAAAAGGAAGCCGCTGACGGCGAAGAGACGGAACCTAAGCCGTCGGCTGATGTTGTTTCGCTTGATTCTTTCCGCAAAAAATAAGTCTTATCTTTTCACAAAGATACTGAATGCGCCGGTAGAAGAAATCTTCTTCCGGCGTTTTGCTGTTTGGGACTTCATATAATCAATTGATCAGTGCCGCAAAGATCACAGTTTATCGCTGGCAATTGCTTGATAATTGACTTTAATCAAAGCGCGTAGACTATTAGTCTGTAAAAACTGGATCGACGGCAACTCATCTGGATTGGCTTTATCATGCTGCGTTTAATTGCTCAGATTGTCTTATGGTTTAGCGGCATTGTCGCAGGCTTCTTTGTCACCAAGGACGCCCCTAATTTTCCGTTGTGGCAGATGACTTTCGGACTGCTCCTGCTCGTGATACTTTCGCTACTTATTTGGTGGCTTACCAATCCGAAAACGCCAGGCAAATAAAGGCATCGCCGCCTTTTCAGCTCCGGTGACACAACACTACGGCAGGCATTCATGAGCGAGATCATCAATCTGCGTCAGTTCAAGAAGAACAAGACGCGTGCCTCCAGGGAAAAGCAGGCCGAACAGAATCGAGTTCTGTTTGGCAGAACAAGAGCTGAAAAAGATTTCACCCGAGAAGAAGCTCGCAAGGCTGAAAACTTTCTTGCAAACAACAAGCTCGACTCGCACGATAAACCGGATAACAACACGTGAACCAGTCAGCCCGCTTGCGAAAGCGCTCTGTCAGCATACGCGGCCACGCCACAAGCTATACGCTTGAAGAGCCATTCTTCGAAGTTCTTGAAGAAATCGCGCAGAAACAGCAGGTTTCTATGGCTGCTCTGATCGCCGAGATCGACGGGCAGCGAGATCGCACAATCAACCTCTCTTCCGCCCTGCGCCTCTATGTACTCGACTGGCTAAAATCGAGACTGCAGCTTCAAAGCTGAGGGCTTGGTGTTGTTTCTGGCGTCTGCTCCAGATCTTTCAGAAACTCATTCAATGACTGACCGCCCTGACCATTCAATTGAACTGGCGGATTGCCACCCACAGCAGGAGGCTGCGCCTCCAATGCGTTTCTGGCAGCCTGCTCGCGCGCTTCAGCCTCAGCTTCGGCCTTGCGGCGCGCTTCTTCTTCCAGTCTCTGGCGTTCGCGCTCCTGCGCATCCGACGAAAGCAAATCGAGCTGACGACGCAGGCGCTGCTTTTCCATGATGCTGGCCTGCATGGCCTCGACGCGCTCCTGTTCACGCTCAAGCGCTCGCTGTGTCAGAAACTGAACCAGTGGCTGTCGATCAAACTGAACCGATGGCTCATCATAGGTCCCGCCAATTGAATATCGCAGATTGGCCGCGCTGCCCGACTGCGTATCTTCAGCTTGTTTGAAAGAGAAACTGCCTTCTCCGCCCAAACTTAGCGTTGAAAGGTCAAGCTGAACATCACCAGCCAATGCTGTATCACCAGAACTCAGGCTGATGGGCGCCAGTCGGGCAATTCCCCCGGCAACAGTGAAATCAAACCGTGTGTTACCTGCAGCAAAGCGCCCCTGACCGACAGCCTTGTCCGCAATTGTAGCAAACTGCTTTGCATCGACCTGGGAAGCGCCCGCTGGCTGATCACCCATCGCGTCAGCCGCAGCCAGCATTGGCGAGAAAGCATTCTGATCAAGGCCATTGATCGTAAAATTCTCGACATCGGCGCTGCCTGAGCCAGCGAGCGAGGAAACAAGATCAGCAACGTTCGTACCGCTGCCATTTAAAGACAAGGCAGCTTTCACCGTGCCTGAGAACGGGCTGTTGCCATCCGGCAAACGGTAGAAATCCTGAAGAGCAGCGCCGCTCCATTTCAGATCCGATGTCAAAAGCGCGGTCTTGTCATTGTTGCGCAGCGATACGTTGCCAACCAGATAGCCACCAGCCCAGTTACCGGTTAGCTCGCCAAGCGTCAGTTCATCCATGCCCTTCTGGAGGCGCGTTGAAAAATCGCTCATAGCCCCAAACCCATCTATATGAGCCTGTGCCGCGGTAAGTTTCATATCAATGAGCAATGGCATGGACGGTCGCACAGCAAATGGTGTCTTTGGCCATATCGTTGCTTTTGATGCCTTTACAGGCTCAATCGCGTCTTGCCCCAACATGATTGCTGCAAGACTGCCCAATTCGATCGAAGCAAGCTTTGCTTCACCCTTGAGCTGCGGGAGACCACTGTCCGAAAAATTTGCCTCTATCCGCGCTGAAATGTCATCGCCGCCGAGCTTTCCTGAAAAATTCGGAAAACGAAGAAGACCCTTGGCAAACTGGAAGTCGCTGGAAAGATCGGCGGACAGTCCCTCACCAAATCCTGGCAGACTGTAACCCGCTGTTGCGATAAACGGTTGCAAATCGGCAGATTTCACCTGCGCCTTACCACTTGCGGCGATATCACCGCCAACCAGCGAAAGAATGCCGTCCGCAGCAGCCGTTCCATCGGGGGCAGTGAGCTTGAGTTGCGTGCGCATACCGGCGCTCGGTGCGCCCTGCATGGTCAGGTCAGCAGTCAACTCGCCAGCAAGCCCCAAAGGTAATGAAGGCAGACCCAGAAGAGCGAGAACGGTTTCGCCGTTTTGCGATGTCGCAGTGCCGTTCAACTGCATTTGCATCGGATCATTCTCGGCACTTCCACCACTCGTGGTACCTGAGAGATCGAGCTTCATTCCGCCCGCTTTGCCGGTCAGGCTGAAGGAAGCTTCACCGCCCTTAGCGGCGGGCTTTGTACTTGCTTCTTTGGTGCGTGCAGTCTTGTCTTTACCGGCACTATTGCCTGCAGCAGGCACTGACGTTGTATCGCCATTTGGAGCTGCAACAGCGTTAGCGATGATATTGATTTCTGTGTCGTCGAACAGGCCCGGATAGTTATCCGCACGCGCTGAAAGCGACCGAAAGAATGGGACTTGAGGATGGCGATGTGCGACCAGCGTCAGAAAATGCGATAGATCAGCCGACAAAAGAGTGGCATCCAGCGTACCCGATGGGGCTGACGCGAAGGGTTCATAAGAACCGGTTGCCGTCAAAGTCGTCCCGGCAACATCATTGATCATCAGGCGGTCAAAATCAAAACGCCCGCCATGCACCCGCACCGCCAAATCGACACTTCCCGCGTCCATATCTTCGTACTGAACGGGTCCGGCCTTGAAACCAATATCCAGCGCCTGCCCCTGAAGAGAAGCCATGCCGTGGCCACTGGAGAAAAAGCCGGTAAAAGCTCGCAACGCGTTGCTATCGACTGCGCCACCATTAAGCCTCAGCGTAATCGCCGGCTCAGCAGAACCCGCAACCTGTCGCAGGAAGCTGCCTTTAAGCGATGTCTGGCCCAATCCGACTTCAAGTCCGTCAATGCTCTGCATGCCATCACGCAGATCGACTTTGCCGGAAAAGCCGACACTATCGAGCTTGCGGATCGATTCATCGACGGTTTCATTAAGCCATGAGGCAAGTCCTGACGGCTGGCGCGAGGCCACGAGCATATCGCCTGCAAAGCCAAAATCCTTGCCGACAGAAAGCCGGCCCTTTGCTTCGACCTTCGTGCGGCCCGGCAGATCAGCAGCAAACTGGCGGATATTCCAGCCATTACCGTCTGGCCCTGCACTGATCGTCACCGAGCGAATTGTGGTGCCACCGGCAATCACCGCAGGCAAACGCAGCTCCACATTGCCGGGCATTCCGGGGATCGGTAATTGTTCAAGCATACGGCGCACAAGTGCTACACGATCACCGAGGGGCACAGGTGCAACAGCCTGCTGGTCTTGCGTGGTTTCAACCGGACCCCAGAAAATCTGTTGGCCATCGGCGCTAATATCAAAAAGCGGCGTATCACCGTAATCAATGAATGCCTTTCCGTTCACCACATAAGGGTTATCGGCAGGCCCCTGTTCCATACGGAATTCGCTGGCATCAAACCGGCTTCTGTCCGCGTCGAACTTACCGGTCAGGCGCAAATCGCTAAAGAACGGCTTCTCAGTTGGTGCTTTCTGATTTTTGACATTCAGTGCAACCGCATCCGCTGAACGAAGCGAGAAGTTGCCAGCATATTTGATACGGCCATCCGTAAGCGTGATGTCGCCATCTGTTTCAAAGGATGCAGGAATTGCCTCTGGAGAAATGCGTGCCCGCAATCGCAGCGAACCATCGGGCTTTGTCTCACCACTGTTGAGATCAAGCGCGAGCTTCTGTCCTTCGACATCCAGTGTGCCATTGGCCTGCCAGGGCCCGGACAGGCTGTTTGCAGACATCACAGCATTGATGGATGTTGCCGTATGAATACGTCCACTGGCTTCGTCATGGAGGGTCGCTGTGCCATCCAGAATTGAGAGCCGCTCGACCTTGATATGCGATGGATCAATCGGAGTGGAAGGACGAATTGCCCAATCGACCTTGCCGTCTTTATCAAGAGAAATAATGGCCTGCGGGCGCTCAACACGCATATCGAAAATCAAGAGCTGTCCGCGCAGAAACGGCATCAGTTCGGCGTCCATCGAGAACGTATCGACCGTCATCACCGGGTCAGCGACATCAGCGCCCACACGGACATCGGAAAACGCTACCGATGGAAACGGCAACAGCCGCGCACTCACGTCACCCGTCACATGTACCGGACGGCCGAGCACCCGGCTCGCTTCACGTTCGAAATCGGCACGGTAGCCGCTCCAGTCAACAAAGGGCGGCACAACAAGCGCTGCTGTCAAAAGCAACACCAAAAGCCCTCCGACGATGACGAATATGCGGCCCAAGAAAAAACTCCGGTATTGTGCGAATTTCAGACTTACACGAAAACAAACGGTGAATCACGCTCACGTTACAGCGCAACATAAAGCATGAGCCCGGAAAGTGTGAAATGCTTTTCGGGCCAGATCATGTTTCTGCAAAAACTACATCAGCCCGGCGATAACAAGGCGACGTGCCTCTCACTGCGGTGAATCAAGAAACCGATTGAATCAACGTCTGAAAAACATCAGCCAAGCCGCTGGTTTGAATCATGAAATAAGGATTTTCCCGGGATTCATAATATTGTCCGGATCAAGCGCTTTCTTGATCATGCGCATGTAATCGGTCGCTTCGCCAAGCTCCATGGCAAGGTATTTCATCTTGCCTTGTCCAATGCCGTGTTCGCCCGTGCAGGTGCCTTCCATGACAAGAGCACGTTTGACGAGGCGATCCATAAACTCTTCCGCCCGCACCATTTCTGACGCGTCATCCGTATCGAGCAGAAGCAGGAGATGGAAGTTGCCGTCGCCGACATGGCCAACGACTGGCGCGATCAATCCACTTTCAGCCAAGTCTTTTTCAGTCTCTGCGATGCAATCAGCAAGGCGGGAAATCGGCACGCAAACATCTGTAGAAACGCCCTTTGCACCCGGACGCAGAAGGAAGGACGCCAGATAGGCATCATGGCGCGCACGCCAGAGCCTATCGCGCTCTTCCGGGTCATTGGTCCAGCGGAATTCACCACCGCCGTTTTCCGCAGCGATTTCTCCAAAAATTTCGGCCTGCTCGGCAACGCCGGTTTCTGTCCCGTGAAACTCTACGAAAAGATAAGGCTGCGCTTCATAAGGCAGTTTGGAATGCAGGATCAGTGCTTCCATCTGAAGCTTATTGACCAGCTCAATACGAGCAACAGGAATTCCCATTTGAATGGTTTCAATAACCGCGCGACAGGCAGATGCGACATCAGGAAACGGGCAAATGCCGCCAGACACTGCCTGCGGAATACCCTGCAACTTCAATGTAAGTTCGGTGATGATGCCGAGCGTGCCTTCTGAGCCGATCAGAAGTCTTGTGAGATCGTAGCCCGCAGCAGTCTTTTTTACGCGCTTGGATGTTTCGATCAGCCGACCATCGGACATGACTGCTTTAAGCGCCAGCACGTTTTCACGCATAGTGCCATAACGAACCGCATTTGTGCCGGAAGCGCGCGTCGATGCCATGCCACCAAGCGTTGCATTCGCACCCGGATCAATCGGGAAGAAAAGCCCCGTATCGCGCAGATATTCGTTAAGCTCACGCCGCGTGATACCGGGTTCGATGACACAATCAAGGTCTTCCGCATGAACAGCCAGAACCCGGTTCATCCCAGTCAAATCGATCGATACACCACCCGCAGGTGCATTCACCTGCCCCTCAAGCGAGGAACCGGCACCAAATGCAATTACCGGCACCTTATGCTCTGCGCAGATGCGAACCACATCCTGCACATCTTGTGTAGTCTGCGCGAAAATGACGATGTCAGGTGCTTGTGTCGGCACATAAGTCGTCGTGTGGCCATGCTGCTCACGGATTGCCTGCCCGGTCTGAGCGCGTTCGGCAAAACGCTGTTTCAGGATAGCAACGGCGGCGGCAATGCCCTCCTCATTACGCTGAAGGGCAACCACATTCTGAAGCGACATCGTTCATTCTCCGTATTCGGTAGTTAGGCAGAAGCCAAAGCCAGCGCGACGGGGTCCTGCCCCAGTTGCTCGGCAATGGCGCGCACAACAAGGTTGTGATCCTCGCGCTGCGGCAGACCAGAAACGATTGCCGTTCCGATAACGCCCGCTCCTGCCACATGGATTGGGAAGCCACCACCTGCCAATGCATAATCAGCTACATCCAGCGCCTTGTGCGCAGCAAACATCTTGTCGTCGCGGTTCTGTTCCAGAACAAGGCGATAGCTCGAAGCATGAAAGCGACGCACAACGTTGAACTTGCGGCGAAGCCATTCCGTGTTATCGACCGTGGTTCCGGCTGTCGCAGCAAAAAACAAACGACGATCCCAAAGCGAAATATCAATGGCAACAGCGAGCTTCTGCTTCACAGCCAGATCGCGTATCCGCTGACCCAAAGAGAATGCGTCATTTTCATTGAAAGACGTAAAAATCAGCGCCTGTTCCTGCCGGATGATCTGCTTGATATCGTCGTTCTGCGCCATGATCCAGTTTCTCTCCAAAACTCAATATCAGTTCTTTTGCGCCCTCATTCAGTTGATTGCAACAGCAGAACAGTGCCATCAAACTTGATTGATGGCACACAAGCGGTTAGTGGAACTTTATGGCTCAGAACCCAAATATTGATGTACCCGCAAAAGGCGACCGCATACCGGAGTTTGTGGAAACCGCCGTCTTTAAACGCGATGTGTTTTCCGAAACCCGCGCAGGTTATTTTGCAGGCGATCCCGACACGCGCATCATCCGCCGCGTGGTCAGCGCTGCCCCCTGGTGGTCGAAGCCACTTGCATGGATTCTGGCGCGACGCGAAATTCGCGGCCTAAAGACTGTGCGCGGTATCGAAGGCGTTCCACAACTTCTTTATACTGACCGCGACGGCCTCTATCGATCATGGACCGAAGGTACACCGCTGCATCTTGGCCGCCCATCCGATCCGAAATGGTATCGTACTGCGCACCGTATTCTACGTGATATGCGACGTCTTGGTGTAACGCACAATGATCTTGCGAAACCGCAAAACTGGCTGATGACCCCCGAGGGCGAAGCAGCCGTCATCGATTTCCAGCTCGCAAGTGTGCATCGTCGTCGCGGTGCATTCTACCGCCTGCTCGCTTATGAAGATTTTCGCCATCTCATCAAACAGAAGCGCGCCTTTGCCGCCGATCTGATGACGCCTACTGAAAAGCGCATTCTTGCACGTCGCTCGCTGCCATCGCGTATCTGGCTGGCAACCGGCAAGAAAGTTTATAACTTCATCACCCGCGGCATTTTCAATTGGTCCGATGGTGAAGGTACGGGGGACCGCATCGATAATGAAGGCCCCGCCATCATGGCTGCGCTCAAATCCGATCCGCGCGTGACAGATGTCGCACTTGCGCTTTACTCGCTCCCTGCGAAAGGCGTCGGTATTTACGCTTTTGTTGAAACGCTGGATGCGGATGAAAAGAGCCTGCGTGCACGCCTCAAAGGCACCAGGCTTGAGCTCATCCAGCCGGTTGCACACTTGCCGCGTCGCGCGGATGGTACGGTCCGTGATGATATTCTGCGTCTGATCGCTATGAACCAGATGACAGAACTTGATGACCTGCTTAGCCGTGAGCCAGAAATGCGCGGTCTGGTGGAAGCTCTGGCTTCGCACCGCCTCAATTTCACTGACCGACGCGTCACGCAGCTCGAATAGTTTAACGCTTTTGCTGGTTTTTCATCAGCGAATCACTACATTCGGTAGCAATGTCCGATTTCCCAGATGATATGCCGTTCTTCGGCGATGAAGCACCGGCTGACCGCGCGCCAGCCGCCGGAAGTATAGCTGCGCGTGCCATGGCGGCACGCAACCAGCAACGCGGAGAGCCTGATTATTTACAGGGTCTGAACCCTGAGCAGCGCCAGGCCGTTCTGACCACCGAAGGTCCGGTTCTGGTTCTTGCGGGTGCAGGCACCGGGAAGACGCGCGTGCTCACCACCCGTATCGCGCATATTCTGACGACAGGCCTCGCCTATCCAAGCCAGATACTTGCCGTGACCTTCACCAACAAGGCCGCGCGCGAAATGAAAGAGCGTATCGGCCATCTGGTCGGCGGTGCTGTTGAAGGCATGCCATGGCTCGGCACATTCCACTCCATCGGTGTGAAGCTTTTGCGCCGCCATGCGGAACTGGTAAATCTCACTTCCGATTTCACCATTCTCGATACCGATGACGTGATCCGGTTGATCAAGCAGCTTATTCAGGCCGAAGGTCTGGACGATAAACGCTGGCCAGCCCGTACTTTCGCCAACATGATCGATGGCTGGAAGAACAAAGGCTTTGGTCCTGCCGATATTCCGGAAGGCGACGCGCGTTCGTTTGGTAATGGCAAGGGTCGCGAGCTGTATCATGCCTATCAGGAACGTTTGCGCACGCTGAACGCCTGTGATTTTGGCGATTTGCTGCTGCATCCAATCCGCATCTTCCGCGCGCATCCTGATATCCTGCGCGAATATCATGCAAAATTCCGCTACATTCTGGTGGACGAGTATCAGGATACCAACACCGCCCAATATATGTGGCTGCGTCTGCTTGCTCAGCGTCCGAAATCAAGGACTACGGCACCAGCACCCGCAGGAATTTCTCAGCGCGGAGCCGGTGAACATAACGAACTCGGCGCGGGCGACAACAAAGTCAATCTTTGCTGCGTGGGTGACGATGATCAGTCGATTTATGGCTGGCGTGGTGCGGAAGTAGACAACATCCTTCGCTTTGATAAGGATTTTCCGGGCGCTGTGGTCATTAAGCTTGAGCGCAACTACCGCTCGACCGCACATATTCTGGGTACAGCCGCCCACCTGATCGCACACAATGAAGGTCGCCTCGGTAAAACGCTTTTCACCGAAGCCCCGAACCCCGATGACCCGCGCGTAAAAATCCATGCCGCATGGGATTCTGAGGAAGAAGCCCGTGCGGTTGGCGAAGCTATCGAACAGGCGCAGCGTCAGGGCCATTTGCTCAACCACATGGCGATCCTCGTGCGCGCATCATTCCAAATGCGCGAGTTTGAAGATCGCTTTGTCACACTTGGTCTCAATTATCGGGTTATCGGCGGTCCGCGTTTCTATGAACGCCTCGAAATCCGCGATGCAATGGCTTATTTGCGCGTTGTGGCCCAACCTGCCGACGATCTGGCACTTGAACGCATCATCAACACACCAAAACGCGGTCTCGGTGAAGCCGCCATCCGGCAAGTGCATGACTATGCCCGCGCACGCGATATTTCGATGTTCGCCGCCGCTTGTGATCTGGTTGAAACCGAAGAACTGAAGCCCAAGCCGCGCTCAGCTCTGCGCGAAGTGGTCGATAATTTCCGCCGCTGGCAATCGCTCATCGACAATACGCCGCATACGGAACTGGCAGAAAACATTCTGGATGAGTCCGGCTACACAGCCATGTGGCAGAACGACAAATCGGCAGAAGCACCGGGACGTCTCGAAAACCTTAAGGAACTCATCCGTTCCATGGAGGAATATGAGAGCCTGCGCGGTTTCCTTGAGCATGTTGCGCTCGTCATGGATGCTGAGAAGAACGAAGATATGGATGCCGTCAACATCATGACGCTCCACTCCGCCAAGGGTCTCGAATTTGAAACCGTCTTCCTGCCCGGTTGGGAAGAAGGGTTGTTTCCGCACCAGCGCGCGCTGGATGAAGGCGGGCGTTCAGGCTTGGAAGAAGAGCGCCGCCTCGCCTATGTCGGCGTAACGCGTGCCAAAAGGAACCTGCATATCTGGTTCGTTTCCAACCGTCGTATCCATGGCATGTGGCAATCGACCATTCCTTCCCGTTTTCTGGAAGAGCTTCCAGAGCCGCATGTGGAAGTGGCCGAAATGGAAGGCAATTACGGTGGCTACGGCAATAGTGGTTATGGACAATCGCGCTTTGACAAGGCCGACCCCTTCCAGAACTCATATGCGACCCCCGGCTGGCAGCGCGCGCAACAGAATCGCACGGAAGCGACGCGTAATAACTGGGGCTCGCGTTCTGGCAGCAAAGTCGAACGCATCGGCTATGGCGAAACTGATTCTGGTTTTGGCGCGGGTCGCGGTTCTGTCAAAGGCCGCACAATTGATGGTGAACTGGTTGCGAAATCGGTCGCCGACAAGCCGTCAGACTATTTTGTCGGTGATCGCGTGTTCCACATCAAGTTTGGCAATGGAACAATCGCAACAATCGATGGCAACAAGCTGACCATCGATTTCGACAAAGCTGGCCAGAAGCGTGTTCTCGACAGCTTTGTACAGCGCGTTTAAGTTTTTATAAAATTGGGAGGGCCGGAGATTACTCCGGCTTTCCTTTTTCCCACGTCACATCACCCTTGAATAGCGGAACAGTTGAAAGCGATGTCTTCGCCGAACCGTCCTGCACCTGTGTAGCGTGTGCGAGATAGAGCAGAGTGTTGTTCTTCTGATCATAAATGCGGGTGATAACGAGCTTCTTCCAGATCAGGCTCGTGCGCTCAGAAAAGACGCGTTCTCCGCCCTTCCCTAGCTTGATATCTCCAATGCTGATGGGGCCCGTCTGTTCGCAGGAAATCGACGCATTGGACGGATCTTCAAACCAGTTGCCTTTCTGCAAACGGTCAATCATTCCGCGAGAGAACGACGCAAGATGACAGGTCACGCCTTTCACCTTCGGGTCAGGCACTGCATCGATCACAATGTCATTGCCGAGCCAGTCGACACCGACCTGGCCAACCTCCTCGGCCGAGACAGCGGCTGAGGCGCCGAGCAGCAACATGGGTGCAACCAGCAATCCGGCAAACTTACTTATTTTCGACATTTGATATCTCCAGCGATCTCCATACGACAAGTGGAGCAGCAAATCAGGCATTGCAAGATGGTCGTGCTTAAAGCGTATCGCGTTTGATCATAATATTGCTACATGCTTTAATTCGTTGTTGTTCAGGCATGTCTTTATCCTAAAATCGGTTTCCACTTATGGGAGACGTGCTTAATCGCCCCATTTTTCCAGAAATGCTTCGATTTCAAGCGCCTGAATATCGGGAACCGCCTCATAAAGCTTTTCCACAGGCCAATCCCACCAGCAAAGTATTAGCAGTTTCTCGATAATTTTCTCGTCGAAGCGCTTACGTATAACACGCGCCGGAACCCCGCCCACGACATGATAAGGTGCGACGTCTTTTGTCACCACAGCATTGGCGCCGATCACCGCGCCATGACCAATCGTCACGCCGGGTGTGATGACTGCGCCGTGGCCGATCCACACATCATTGCCGATTGTCACACGCTTTGCCTGTCGCTTTGCGCGAAAATCGCCATCAACACCCAGATAGCGGAAATATTCGTTCGGGCGGTAACTCACCTTATGCGTCGTCAGCCGTTCCATCGGATGCTCAAGCGCATTGATGCGTACATTGGCGGCAATCGAGCAGAATTTGCCAATATCGGCGTAAATCCCCTCACCATTCCGCTCGAAGTAGGTGAAGTCTCCCACGTTAACTTCACGCAGAATGACCCGCTCGCCAATGTCGGCATAGCGCCCAAGTTTCGAGGCTTTGAGCTGCGCTGTTGAATGAATACGCGGTTCACTATTCTGGAAACGGAGGTCTTCACCCTGCGTCATTTCAAAACTTTCTGAAATCTTTGTACTCTGCTAGACTAAGCTTATCGTTCCAACATCGTTTGCAACGGCGAGTTAGTGCTTGCATATAAGCGCTTTCCTGTCGCAGATCGATGTAGATTCTAATCAGCGCGCTTATGTGCGATAAACGCAAAACAAAATTCAAGGCTGACTGGACATGAAAAAATTCCTGCCCATCTTCATCTTCGCCTTCATCATCGTAATTGTCGGTGCGGCTGGCTTCAATATGCTGCGTGACCGCAATGCGGCCGACGAGCCTTTCGGCGGATCGTTTAATCTGGTCGCCATGGATGGACAGCCATTTACTGAAAAAGATCTGCGCGCCACCCCTTCTCTGGTTTTCTTCGGCTTCACCCATTGCCCGGATGTGTGCCCTACCACGCTTTATGAGCTGGATGGCTATCTGAAGCAGCTCGGTCCGGATGCCGCTGACATTAAAGCCTATTTCATCTCTGTCGATCCGGAGCGCGATACTCAGGAAATCATGAAAACCTACGTCAGCAACGTGTCTGATCGTATCGTTGGTGTGACCGGAACGCCTGAAAGCGTCGCTGAAGTGGTGAAGTCTTACCACATCTATGCGAAGAAGGTTCCGACCGAAGATGGCGAATATACCGTAGATCACACGGCTTCCGTGTTTCTGCTCGACAAGGGCGGACGCTTCCGCGGCACCATCGCTTATCAAGAGAATGCAGATACAGCGCTGCAAAAGTTGAAGAATCTGGCAAAGGGCCGCGCAAACGGTTAAAGAACTACTCTGAATCTTTTAGAGAGTTTTTATCCATGCCCCAATCACGCCTCTTCTTCACAGTGGACAAGACGGAAGCAGAACGAATCTATGACATCCTCGAACGTGCGTTCGAGGATGACGGCTTTCCGATCGCGATTACCGAAATCGATGAAGACCGTCAGATTTCTGAAGTTTCCGTCTATACCGAAGATGGGGCGGAAGAGCTTGCAGCACGCGTCGATGCACTGGTCGGCGCGGGCAAGTTTGAAACTGAAGAGCTGCCGGACATTGATTGGGTTACACATTCGCTCGAAGGTCTGAAGCCTGTTCGTGCAGGCCGGTTCTTCGTGCATGGATCGCATGATCGCGACAAGCTGCAGCCAAACGAAATCCCGATTTTGATCGATGCCGGACTTGCTTTTGGTACTGGCCATCATGGCACCACATCCGGCTGCCTTGAAATGATTGAGGAAGTGGTTGAGCGCGAGCATCCAACCAACGCGCTTGATCTCGGAACAGGAAGCGCAGTGCTGGCAATCGCTATCGCCAAGCTTGCACCGATCCCGGTTCTCGCTACAGATATCGACCCGATTGCAGTCACAGTTGCAGCCGAAAACACAGTCCTCAATGAGGTGAGCGAACACGTCATCACAGCGACGGCAGAAGGCTTCGACCATCCGATCTTCCGCTCTTACACACCGTTTGATCTGATCGTCGCCAATATTCTTGCCAATCCTCTGGTGGAACTAGCACCATCACTCAAGTCACATCTGGCACCAAGCGGCTCGATCATCCTTTCGGGCATCCTCGACAGCCAGCATGATATGGTGCTTGCAGCCTATCAGGCGCAGGGTCTTACCCACGAGAAAACCTTTCATCGCGAAGGCTGGGTCACAATCCACCTCAAATAATGGCCACCTCAAATGAGGCCCCCTGAAATAATAACCATCTGAAATCACGCTGCTTTCCTTATTTTTTGCGAGTTACGCTCATGGCTTTTCAGACTTTTGATGTAACCACCAATCCAGCCAACGGTGCACCACGTGTAGCTTTGCTACGCGCGAAGCTGGCCGAGCAGAGCCTTGATGGCTTTCTCGTTCCGCGCGCCGATGAACATCAGGGCGAATATGTACCGCCGCGCGCCCAGCGCCTTAGCTGGCTCACAGGCTTTACGGGCTCGGCTGGCGCTGCACTGATCATGAAAAAGCAGGCCTACATCTTCATCGACGGGCGGTACGAGCTGCAGGTTCGCAATCAGACCGATGGCAATGTGTTTTCTTATGAAAGCCTCGTCACCAATCCGCCTGCCAGCTGGCTCACGGAAAACGGCAAGGGCCTGACGATTGGTTTTGATCCATGGCTGCACACGATTTCCGAAGCGGCAGCATTGCGGGAAGCTTTGGAAAGCCAGGGAGGCAGGCTCGTGCCGGTCGCCCAAAATCTGGTTGACCTCATCTGGGATGACCAGCCGGAAGCACCTCTTGCACCTGTCACCATTCAGCCTGCCCGCTTCGCCGGTCATGAAGCCGAAGACAAGATCAGGGACATGCAGAAGGTCGTGGCAGGCACAGGCGCAAGCGCAACCGTGCTGACCGATCCATCGTCGGTCGCATGGGTGTTCAACATTCGCGGCAAGGACGTCTCCAATACGCCACTGCCATTGAGCTTTGCGATTATCCCGGCGGAAGGCGAACCGGAACTCTTCATCGATGAGCGCAAGCTTGCCATCGAACCGCGCGCCTATCTCACCCAGCTTGCGAAACTGTGCGAACCAGCCAAACTCGAAGGCCACCTGAGCGCACGTGCCGCGAAAGGTGAGACTATTCTGCTCGATCCGGCATTGGCCGCGGAAAAGCTACGCCTTGCGGTGGAAGCCGCTGGTGGCAGCGTGATTCATGGCAAGGACCCAGCCCGCCTGCCCCGCGCAATCAAGAACAAGGCAGAGCTTGACGGCTCTCGTTCCGCCCATGAGCGCGACGGCGTGGCAATGGTCAATTTCCTATCCTGGATTGATGGTGAGACACCCGGAACGGTAGATGAGATCTCGGCAGCACAGCAGCTGGAAGCAAGCCGCGACAAGGCTGGTCGCGATTTTCAGATGCCGCTCGAAGAGCTTTCCTTCGATTCGATTTCCGGAGCGGGTCCGGACGGCGCAATCATCCATTATCGCGTCAACACAGACACCAATCGCAAACTCGAAGATGGTGAGCTTTATCTGATCGACTCCGGTGCGCAATATCGCGATGGCACCACCGACATCACCCGCACGGTTGCAATCGGCACCATTACGCCCGAAACCATCCGTTCTTTCACGCTTGTTCTGAAGGGCATGATTGCGATCACAACCGCACGCTTCCCGAAAGGCACGCGCGGACAGGATATCGACGTGCTGGCGCGTATTGCGCTCTGGAAGCAGGGCTTTGATTATGCGCATGGCACAGGCCATGGCGTCGGCAGCTATCTCTCGGTCCATGAAGGCCCACAGAGCATTTCCAGGAAAGGCGCACACGAGCTTCTGCCCGGCATGATCCTTTCCAATGAGCCAGGCTATTACAAGCCCGGCGCTTACGGTATCCGCATCGAAAACCTGATTGTCGTAAAGGAAGCGGAAGTGCCGTCGGGCGGTGAGCTGCCGATGATGAGCTTTGAAACGCTCACCTTCTGCCCGATCGACCGTCGTCTGATCGACAAGTCACTGCTCACTCAGGAAGAGCTTGATTGGCTGAACGCCTATCACGCAAGCGTGCGTGAGAAGCTTATCGGTCATCTCGATGGTGCTCAGGCCAAGTGGCTGGAGGCGGCAACGGCTGCTCTTTAAAGTTAAGCCGGAAAGAAATGGCGTAGCGCGATCAAAAGCGCTGCGCCTGCAAAAAACATCGTCATCATGCCGACACGTAATGACAGCAAAACACAGAAGACGAGCACGAGCAGTTCGCGCCAGCCGTGATCCGATGCAGGTGCTGCAACGATTGCCGTAAGAACTGCCGCAGGCACTGCATTCAATGCCGCCTCGACGCGATAATGCACACGCTCAAACCGGGATAAAATCAGGTGTCCGCCAACGCGGGTGAGATAGGTGCAAACCGCTCCCGCAAGAATGATCCAGATCGTCGTGGACATGATTTTAAGCCTCCCCTGTTTGCGGCTTTGCGAGGATGGCTGCAAGCACAACGCCACCTACGGCACCCAGCGTCACATGCCACGGCGAGCCAACAAGTTTATAGGCAACGACCGCACAAATCGCGCTGACGATAACCACTGGCCACCAATGTTCACGATGGCGGAAGCTCATCACCATACCAAGAAAATAGATTGGCAGCAGAAAGTCGATGCCGAGCGCATAGGGATCAGAAATCAGATTGCCAAAGAGCGCCCCAATGAGCGTTTCGAGCAGCCAGCAGACATAGATCGTGAGGCCCAAGCCCATATACCAGGCAAAGCTTATTTTCTTGCCAGCCTCGGCGCGGATTTCAACCTCGGCATATTGTGGATCAACCAGTAGAAAGAAGGCCGCCGCTTTCTGCATGAATGTAAAATGGCGGATGCGCCGCCCGACTGTCGCAGAATAAAGAACATGGCGAAAATTGACCGCAAAGATCGATAGGACAATCATCCACGGTGCGATGTTCTGGCCGAAAAGATCAAGCCCTACCATCTGGCTCGCGCCCGCATAGAGCATCGCACTCATAAACACGGCTTCGACGATCGACAGTCCGTTATCGAGAGCTACAGCGCCAAATAACAAGCCGAATGGGGCACCGGCTGCAACAATAGGCACGCCGCGTTTGACGCCGACCCAAAAATCGCTGCGCACTGAAGCCGATGCTGGCCGAAAACCCTGATCCACGAAAAACACTCCTCACTCAGGGAGTGCTTAGGAAATTTTGATCCAAGTTGAAATCAGTTTTCGCGAAAAATCATATTATATGAATCCCACGCAACAAATTGCCGGTTATAAGCTGCATTTCAGCATCACCTATAAGAATGCATGATGGATCAATGCATTATTCTGATGTTTGCGGAACCGTGCCTTCGATCTTTTTCACCCAGTCTATCAGTGGGCGCGACTGCTCAGCAAACTTCACCAGTCGATCAGAAAGGTCTGCCCGGGCAATGGTTTCCGGATCGATTTCCATGCGCACGGCAAAATGCCGGTTACGAACCGCATCGAGCAGATCCGGCTCCGTCACGCTTTCAAAACCGCGCGGCGTGCGCTTCAACCGATCATAATCACTGATCTGCAAACCGCTTTTCCTGAGCTTTGCCACGACAGCGCGATACTCGTCCGGCTTCTCGACAATTGCTTCGCGTATGGCTTGCAGGACTTCCTTCTTTGGCCCCCACCAAGCCACGCCTGCATAGCAATCACGCACACCCGGCAGGCCTATGCAGACATAGAAGCAGCCGCTCTCGTCCCATTTGGTGCCAGAGTTTGAAAGCAATGCAGACAAGTGCCGGTTATAAGGCGCTTTATCCTTGGAAAACCGTGTGTCCCGCTTGATACGGAACTGGGCTTTCACACGATCACCCTTGAACGGCAATCTCGCCTTTTCGAACCGCGCTGTCAGCTCCTCTACCAGATCGCCAAGCGGTTCCTTTAGATGCTCTTCAAACAGGTCCTTGTTTTCAACAAACCACTCGCGGTTCTGATGAAAATCAAGCGCCTTCAGAAAGGGAATAGCCTTGTCGCCGAAACCTTTGAATGGAGCCATCAGCCTTCTCCAACCAGTTGAAGCCACGCATCTTCATCAATCACTTCGATGCCAAGCTCGGATGCTTTCGCAAGCTTCGAACCAGCCCCCGGTCCAGCCACGACCAGATCCGTCTTTTTGGAAACAGAGCCTGCCGTCTTGGCACCATAGCGCTCGGCCATGGCTTTCGCCTCGTCGCGCGACATACGTTCAAGGCTACCGGTAAATACCACCGTCTTGCCCTCAACTGGCGAGCCGGTTGCAACCCGCGCCACTTCATCAAGCGGCTTTACCTCAGCAAGAAGTGCGTTCAATACCTCAATATTATGTGGCTCAGCATAAAAATCGACTACAGCTTCCGCAACAATCGCGCCAATGCCCTCAGCTGCAATCAGATCCTGCCAAGCATCATTGCCTTTGTCGGTGCGGTCGCCTTCTTTCGGTGGAACAGCAGTTGTCGCCGCCTCAGCAAACTTATCATAGGTGAGATAAGCCTTCGCAAAGCGCTTGGCATTCACTTCGCCAACATGGCGGATACCAAGCCCGAACAGAAAGCGATGTAGCGCAATTTCACGCCGATCATTGATCGCATCATAGAGCTTCTTGACCGAAGTGGCACCAAAGCCATCAATGTTCTCAAGCTTCTTAAAGGGTGATTCAGCCTGCCGCTTTTGCAGCGTGAAAATATCTGCAGGCGACTTGATCTTGAGGCTGTCATCGTCTGCATGGAAGAAGAACTCGACCTGCTTTTCGCCCAGACCCTCGATATCAAACGCATTGCGCGAAACAAAATGGCGAATGCGCTCAACGGCTTGCGCAGCACAAGTCAGACCGCCGGTACAGCGATAAACCGCCTCGCCTTCTTCGCGCACTGCATGGCTGCCACAGACCGGACATTCGTGCGGAAAATTAAATGGCGTAGCATCAACAGGGCGTTTCTCCAGCACGACATCGACAATCTGCGGAATGACATCACCTGCACGCTGCACGATTACCGTATCGCCGATGCGAATATCGTGTTCGTCCTCGCGGATACGTTCCCCTTTGAGACCAATCCCCTTGATGTAATCTTCATTATGTAACGTCGCATTGGTGACAACCACACCGCCAACGGTAATCGGCTCAAGACGTGCAACAGGCGTAAGCGCACCAGTGCGTCCAACCTGAATGTCGATGCCACGCAGAATCGTCATCGCCTGCTCTGCGGGAAACTTGTGTGCAATAGCCCAGCGCGGGCTGCGAGAACGGAAACCGAGCCGTGTTTGCAGATCAAGCCGATCTACCTTGTAGACGACACCATCGATGTCATAGTCGAGCTTGGCACGCTCAAGACCAATTGCGCGATAATGTTCAATCAACTCTTCCGCACTCTGCAACCGCTTTGTCAGGGGATTAACTGGGAACCCCCACTCACGAAACACCTCGACCATGCCGTATTGTGTATCGGCAGGCATGTCTGACATCTCACCCCAGGCATATGCGAAGAACTTAAGCTTGCGGCTCGCCGTCACCTTGGCGTCCAACTGACGAAGCGATCCTGCTGCGGTGTTGCGCGGATTGACGTAAGTCTGTTTGCCTTCAGCAAGCATCTGCTCGTTGAGCGCAAGAAAGTCGCTCTTCGCCATATAGACTTCGCCGCGCACTTCCACGACCGCCGGAACACCCGCCGGAAGCTTGTTCGGAATCTCGCCGATAGTGCGGATATTTGCCGTTACGTTTTCGCCGGTCGTCCCATCGCCACGCGTGGCGGCACTCACCAGAACGCCATTTTCATAGCGGATCGACATGGAAAGCCCGTCGATCTTCGGCTCAGCTGTGAAAGCAATGGAATTGTCGGGTAATTGTCCAAGAAAGCGATAGACGCTCCCCACGAAGTCACGCACATCATCATCCGAAAAAGCATTGCCGAGTGAAAGCATTGGCCGCGCATGGACAATCTGTGCGAATTTAGAAACTGGCGCAGTACCAACCCGCAATGAAGGGCTATCTGTGCGCACCAAATGCGGAAAACGCTCTTCGATGGCATCATTGCGCCGCTTCAGTGCATCATAGTCAGCATCCGAAATCTCTGGCCGGTCATTGGCGTGATAAAGCTCATCATGATGCGCAATTTCACGCGCCAGCCGCTCAAGTTCCGCGAGGGCTTCAGGGTCGGTCAGTTTTTCAACGGAAATATCGGACATATGCGTGGCTAAACCTGCTGATTCAATTTCGCCCAACATAACCAAGAAATGGGTCTGCGCCTACGAAAACAGCATTCAGCACACAGACTGCTGACAGCGTATTAATCAGCCAATGCGCTGTTCTCAGCCAGCAAACGCTCAGCAGCGGCGCGTGCTTCATCAGTGATACTGGCACCGGCCAGCATACGCGCGATTTCTTCCTGCCGTTCACCCACACCAATCGAACGGATCGAGGTCGACATGCGGTCTTCATTTGTTGCTGATTTTGCAATCAGGAAATGCGTCGATGCCCGCGCTGCAACCTGCGGCGCATGGGTAACGGACAGCACCTGAACCCGCGACGAGAGCCGCGCCAGACGCTGACCGATCGCATCGGCAACCGCTCCACCCACGCCCGTATCAATTTCATCAAATACAAGCGTTGGCGCAGAGCCACGATCAGCGAGCGCTACTTTAAGCGCCAGCAGGAAACGTGAAAGTTCGCCACCAGAAGCAACCTTCATCATCGGGCCTGCACGGGTGCCAGGATTGGTTCGAACCCAATATTCAACCGTATCGATGCCTTCGGCGGCCCGCGCATTGGTATCGGTGGTCATTTCCACGATGAATTCAGCACGTTCCAGCTTAAGTGCCGGAAGCTCCGCCATGACAGCGGTTTTCAGATGATCGGCCGTGTCTTTACGGCGTTCAGAGAGAGCCTTCGCTGCCGTATCATAAGAAGCACGCGTTTCGGTTGCCTGTGCCTCGAGCTGGATCAGCCTTTCCGCACCCGCATCAAGATCGGCGAGATCAGCATCCATCTTGTCGCGCAATGCAGGCAAGCCCTCAACCGCAACAGAATATTTGCGGGCAGCTGCTCTGAGAGCAAAAAGTCGCTCTTCGACCTGTTCCAGCACGCGTGGGTCAAAATCAATCTCGCGCATGGCGTGGTCGATGCCATCCTGCGCCAGCGCCAAACTGTTGAGCGCTTCGTCAATCGCCTTACATACCGGCTCCAGCAGATGTGGTGCTTCCGGAATTTTACGCTCCAGACGGCGCACAAGGCTCGCAAGTGTCGGCACCGGCGAACCATTGCCTGACAGAAGCTCACCAGCTTCATTCACATCGCCTGCAATCTTTTCCGATTTCATCATCGTCGCACGGCGCTCGGCGAGCTCTTCTTCCTCGCCCGGCTGCGGATCAAGCTTGGTCAGTTCTGCAACCGATGAACGCAGGTAATCCCCTTCACGTTCCGCCTGTTCGACGCGCGCACGATGTTTCGACAAGGCGTTTTCCGCGTCGCGCCATGCCTTGTAGCGCTCGCGAACGACAACAGTCTCTGCATCAAGCCCGCCAAAAGCATCCAGCAATGTGCGATGAAGATCGGTATCAATCAGCGCACGATCATCATGCTGACCGTGAATTTCCACGAGACGTTTGCCCAGCTCGCGCAGCAACGCAACACTTGCAGCCTGATCGTTGATGAAAACGCGGGTGCGACCATCCCCCATCTGGAGACGACGCAAGATGACGTCACCGTCATCCTCAAAACCATTTTCGCGGAGAAAGCTCCGGGCAGGATGTGCGCCAGGCACATCGAACACCGCAGTCACCTGCCCCTGATCTGCGCCATGACGCACCAGAGAAGAGTCGCCGCGTGCGCCAAGCGCAAGCGACAACGAATCAAGCAGGATTGACTTGCCAGCGCCGGTCTCGCCCGTAAGTACGGACAAGCCGGTCTTGAACTCGATGTCGAGCCTTTCAATCAGGACAATATCTCGGATCGACAGGTGCGACAGCATGCGGGTATCGGCTTAGGCGCCGCCACCCGTGATAAGTGACGAGGCCTTAGCAAGCCACGAACCGCCATTCTCACGTGGCTCAAGGCCACCACTCTGCAAGAGCTTGTAAGAATCCTTATACCAGCGGCTGTCGGGGAAGTTTTTACCCAATACCGACGCTGCCATCTGCGCTTCTGGTGTCAGGCCAAGCGCATAATAGGCTTCAACCAGACGCGCCAGCGCTTCTTCCACCTGACGGGTGTTGGAATATTCTTCAACAACCAGACGGAAGCGCTTGATCGATGCAAGATATTCCTTGCGCTCAAGATAATAACGTCCGACCTGCATTTCCTTGCCGGCAAGCTGGTCGCGAGCCACACGGATTTTGGTCTTGGCATCGTCAACATATTCGGATGTTGGGAAGCGATCGACCACTTCCTGCATCGCGGCAATTGCGCGACGGCTCGCTGCCTGATCACGGGTCACATCGGGGATCTGGCGGAAATAGCTCAGTCCGATGATGTAATAAGCGTAAGCCGATTCAGGCGAAGTCGGATAAAGCGTATTATAACGCTTGGCCATGCTGATGGCTTCTTCGTAATTACCCTGACGGTAATTCGTGAAGGCAGCCATAACAAGCGACTTGCGTGCCCATTCGGTGTAGGGATGCTGACGATCAACGGCCGCAAACTTCTTCGCAGCTTCGCCGAGACGGCCTGCATCGAGGTTAGCAAGACCTTCGTTGTAAAGCTTGTCCGCCGGATCGATCGTCTCTACATACTTGGACAGATCGATATCGTCGTTTTTGCTGGCACATCCCGCAAGCGGAACAAAAACGGCAAGAGCGCTGGCAAGCAGCGCGGTTTTCGTCTTCACCGGGAATTTCGAACTCGTCATGCGGTCTCCGGCCATCTGGCAACGTCTTTTCTGTCTGGAGCAACGTGAACTCTTCAAGTTCACGGCTTTCCCCATTCTTCCCAATACATCAGCATCAGCGCATAGGTAAACATAGCCGAGGCTGTTTTGGCAGTTCATAAACCACATGCTGGCTAAATCGGCAATCGTCTAGCTGATCAATCGTCCGAATTTGGCGCGCATAAGGCATGAATACCTTCGCCTGAAGCTATATCTATGCAAACCAATGGCTTTTCCTCATCCAATGCAGAGGCTTGGCTGTCAGTCCACAATGCATACGCCGACTCAAGGCGCAGAAGACCCGGCGATCACGGCCCAATTATGGCCATAAACGCGCGAGTATTCTGTAGGTACTTCAAAGTGCCCAAGGCGCGGAAATATTTGGCCGGGCAACAACGAAATCCGAGCTGTCGGCATTGCGGCGCACGCCACTCGATTCAACGATATCGTAATTCGACTTATCGGCGAGAAGTGCTTTCACGGTTTCCGCATTCAGCTTGTGACCACCGCGATAAGAACGGAAGCAACCAATAAACGGCAAACCGGCAAGCGATATGTCGCCTACTGCATCCAGCGTCTTGTGACGCACGAATTCATCCTTGAAACGTAAGCCGCCTGGATTGATCACCGAATTATCGTCGCCAATCACAAGTGAATTGTCGAGCGAAGAGCCCAGTGCCAGACCGGCTGCCCAAAGGCGTTCAACATCCTTCATGAAGCCAAAAGTCCGAGCCGTCGATATTTCATTACGGAAGGCTTCTTCAGACATGTCGGCAGCAAACTTCTGTCGACCAATCAGCGGGCATTCAAAGTCAATCTCGACCTCAAAACGCGTACCCGAATAAGGCTGGAATTCACCCCATGAGCCGCCCGCTTCCACGCGCACGGTCTTCAGGATTCGAATAAAGCGGCGCTTTGCTTCCTGAATCACAATGCCAGCTTCATCGAAAGCCTCGATAAAGCTTGCAGATGTTCCATCGAGAATCGGAATTTCGGGCCCATCTACTTCAACAATAAGATTGTCGATGCCAACAGCAGCAACCGCTGCCATCAAGTGCTCCACAGTGTTGACGCGTGCTTCCTGCGGTCCCAGTGCTGTGGACAAATCCGTCGCACCAATTTCCGAGACATGGGCGCGGATATCGCGTGAAGCTGTACCGAGGTCCGAGCGCTGGAAAATGATTCCCGCATCAGCATCAGCCGGCTGAAACGTCACCGATGCAGGCGATCCGCCGTGGACACCAACGCCAGACAGCGTAACCGCGCGACCGATTGTTTTTTGATAAACGCTCAAAACCAGTCCAATCTCATTATCATAAGGGGCAAGAGCCGGACCTCTCACGAGGCGCGCCTGCCGGGCGTGCAGTGCCTGCGTTAGAGCGCATTTCGATCAGATTGGCGCTCAAATATTTTATTTCAACGCGCACCCTATCCGAAAACCGTTTCACACTTTTCGGGGTGCGCTTCCAGCAATCGCCAGCTTCCGTCATGCATTTCTATAATAAGATAGATATGGCGAAAATAGCGATGAATACACGAAAAACAGCTCACATCCCTATGCAAACGCTATCATGCAATCCTTGAGAAAATAGTGATGCTCGGCAGCCGTTCAAAATCACGCTTTCTTACAAAATATAACGAAAACCCCTAATACATCTCGCGCAAAAGAAGGAACCGGCGTGCGGACGGCAACACGCTTTAAAAACAATGATTTGAAGGGAGTGGCTCAGCCCTTGCAGACCGTGACAGATTTTAACGAAAAAAGCCGTGGGAATAACCCCACGGCTTTCTCAGTTTGAAAGTCAGATCAGATGATTAGTTCGACTGACGGCGCAGGAATGCCGGGATTTCGAGCTGATCTTCTTCCGAAGCCGCACGTGGCTGCGGGCGGCCCTGATCGTCAAGCTGGCCACGACGTGGAGCATAGATCGAGCTGTCCTGCTGCATTGGGCGGCGCTGTTCTGGCTGACGCATCGAAGGCTCACGATGCTGTGCAGGCTCCAGACGAGCTGCTGGCTGCTCTTCTTCACGGCGCGACGACAGACCATGTGTCAGGCGCTTGAGAAGGCTCATCGGTCCGCGTTCTTCCTGAACAGGCTGCTGAGGCGCAGCACGACGTGCATTGATTTCTGCCTGAGCGACTGGGGGAAAGTCAGACACCGCTGGCATACGCGGAGCAGGACGTGGCTGTGGAGCCGGTTCTGCGTGCATCTGCTGTGGCTGCTGATATGCCTGCGGCTGCACTGCATGAGCAGCTGCCTGATTGTTGATCATCTGCGGCTGAGGAGCGGCCGGACGGGCAACAGGTGCGCGTTCAAAGCTATCAGCAGCAGGAGCCTGGAAAATGCGGCTCTGCGGACGGAAATCCGGAGCAGCCGATGCTGCAGGAGCAGCAGTGGCAGCTGGCATTTCGCTTTCGATCGACTGAGCAGCAGGAGCAGCTGTCTCAGCCTGACGCGGCTGTTCAGTAACCGGAAGACGCAGAGCGCCATGCGGAGCCATCGGCTTTGCCTGTTGTGCAGCTGGCTTTACTGGCTGGCGAAATTCCAGCGGCGCCGGGGCCGCATCTCCAATCTGCTTGTCGATGCCGGTCGCAACAACGGATACACGGATGACGCCTTCGAGGCCTTCGTCGAAGGTCGCGCCGAGAATGATGTTGGCTTCCGGATCAACTTCTTCGCGGATACGGGTTGCAGCTTCATCGACTTCAAAGAGGGTCATGTCACGACCACCGGTGATCGAGATCAGGAGACCCTTTGCACCGCGCATCGAAGTTTCGTCGAGCAGTGGGTTAGCAATCGCAGCTTCAGCAGCAGCCATCGCACGACCTTCGCCCGAAGCTTCACCAGTGCCCATCATTGCCTTGCCCATTTCGCGCATGACCGAACGAACGTCAGCGAAATCGAGGTTGATGAGGCCTTCCTTGACCATCAGATCGGTGATGCAGGCAACACCGGAATAGAGCACCTGATCAGCCATTGCGAATGCATCGGCGAAGGTGGTCTTGTCGTTGGCAATACGGAAGAGGTTCTGGTTCGGAATGACGATCAGAGTATCGACGTTCTTCTGCAGTTCTTCGATACCGTACTCAGCCGTCTTCATGCGGCGAGCACCTTCAAAGTGGAAAGGCTTAGTAACAACGCCAACGGTGAGGATACCGCGTTCGCGTGCAGCGCGTGCCACAACAGGAGCCGCACCAGTACCGGTGCCGCCGCCCATGCCGGCAGTGACGAAGCACATATGCGTGCCATTGAGATGATCGACGATTTCGTCGATGCATTCTTCAGCAGCCGCACGGCCTACTTCTGGCTGGGAGCCAGCGCCGAGGCCTTCGGTGACAGCAGCGCCAAGCTGGATCATGCGTTCAGACTTCGACATCGTCAGAGCCTGTGCGTCGGTGTTGGCAACGACAAAATCCACGCCGCGCAGACCGGCATTGATCATGTTGTTTACCGCGTTGCCGCCGCCACCGCCGACACCGAATACGGTGATGCGAGGCTTCAGCTCGGTGATGTCCGGCTTTTGCAGATTAATGGTCATGGTTCTCGTTCCTCTTAAGCCTCTCACCGCTTCGCCGCCGCGGTGCTAATTGGTTATTACGCTGATGGTTACGCCCACATCACGCAATCAAATCACTCAATGTGTACTCAAAAACTCTCTCTCAGCCATTGGCCGACACGTTGAATTCGCCCGCCCGTACCAGTCATAAGACCGGAGGAGGCTGCCTTCACTGACCGTTCTTCAATACCTGCCACCTGAGGGTAAATCAGAAGTCCAACGGTCGCGGAGAAAGCCGCACCCTTAGCCGCCTCTGGCAATCCCGCTATTCCTAGCGGACGCCCGATACGTACATTTCTTGCAAGAATCCGCCGAGCAGCTTCAGGCATTCCCGGCAGCTGGCTTGCGCCACCCGTCAGGACCACGCGCTTGCCGACGATATGTCCGAGACCCGACTGGTTCAGCCTGTCGCGAACCAGTTCCAGTGTCTCTTCAACTCTTGCACGGATGATCCGCGTCAACACTGAACGCGGATATTGATTGGGTACATCACGTTCATCGTCGCCGATTGGCGGAACGGAGATGAGGTCACGGTCATCGGCAGCGCTTGGGAGCGCCGAACCGTACATAACCTTGAGGCGCTCAGCGTCTTCCATACGTGTGGAGAAGCCACGCGCCACGTCCATCGTGACGTGATTGCCGCCGATGGCAACAGCATCAGCGTGAATGAACTTGCCTTCGGAGAAAACCGAAATCGTGGTCGTGCCGCCGCCCATATCGATGCAGGCAGCACCCATTTCAGCTTCGTCGCCAACGAGTGCCGCAAGGCCACTCGCATAAGGCGTTGCAACGATTGCCTCAACCGAAAGATGGCAACGATTGATGCAAAGCTCGAGATTGCGCAGAGGTGCCGCGTCAGCGGTCAGCACGTGCATGTCGACGCCGAGGCTATCGCCCAGCATACCAAGCGGATCGCGAATGCCGCGTTCACCGTCGAGCGTATAACCAATCGGCAGCGAGTGAACGAGGTGACGTTCCGCTGCAAGTGCCTGCTTGGCGCCAGCGGCCAGCACACGGCGAATATCCGTCTGTTCGACTTCATGTCCGCCGAGATTAACGCTCGCTGTAAAGTTTTCGCTCTTAAGGCGCCCGGCAGAAATATTGACGATCAGGCTGTCAACAGTCAGACCAGCCATGCGCTCGGCAGCATCGACTGCGAGACGAATAGACTGCTCAGCCGCATCGAGATCGATAATGACGCCGGACTTCACACCGCGGGAACGCTGATGGCCGATACCCAGAACTTCCATGCGATGCGTGCGACCCGGCAGCAGCGCGCCGCTTTCATGTGGGCGCAAGCGTGCAATCACACAGGAAACCTTGCTTGAACCAACATCCAGAACCGTTAGCAGGCGCACCTTGCGCCCTGACGTTCCGACCTGTGATGAACCTTTTCCGCCAAGAATACTCATACGCGCTTCCCCGTGCGGGATAATTCTTTTTTACGCTCCGCCAAAAACTTCTGGCGTTGCTCCATACCGCTCGCTGTCAGCTGAACCGTAACGCGATCATCCAGACGAAGATCGACAGATGCGATATCACGCGACAGAAGATGATTTTCGTTATCGAGACGTTCAACTTCGGCGAGAGCCTTCATCGGCTCATCTTCCGGCAGCATGATGCGAACACCGTTTTCAAGCAGAATGTCCCAGCGACGGTCAGCAACGCGGATATAGGCGCGAGCCTTGCCAGCCAACCCTGGATAGGCTGCAACCTCGTCTACGAAGCCCTTAACGCGCTTTTCAGCACCCTCACCCACAACAAGCGGGAGAGCGTTGTAACGACCCGGACGGAATGGAACGATGGTATCGCCAGCAGAATCAATCAGCGAAAGTTCCTGACCATTCTGCCAGACGGCAAATGCCTTGCGCTCTTCGAGAGAAACCAGCAGCGTACCGGGATAAACCTTGCGCACTTCAGCGCTTTCAACCCAAGGCAGCTTGGCGATAGCCTGACGCGCCTGTTCGGCACTCAGACCGACCAGCGACGTTTCGCCGTCCAGCTCAAGCTGACCCAGAATATCGATGTCAGACGTTTCGCTGTTGCCAACGACCTTAACGTCTTCAATCGCAAAACCGAATGTCGAAGCAGTTGCCTTGACCATATTCTCGGAATGGCCACCCAGGACCATGCCATAAATACCAGTTGCACCAAGAAAGCCGAGCATGCCAATCGTTCCTGCATAGCGCGGAACGTTGATATTGCCCTGAAACATACGGACAGCAAAGCGGAAAGGCTTCCGCAAAAAGCGCGGCAGAACAAAGGCTGCACCCGATGCATCCCGCATCGCGCCCGAACGCCTGTATTCATGAGATCTGCCGTTTACCGCAAACAAGACGCGTCCTCCACCATCCAACTCAACAATTCACCAAAAGAGATACCTGCCGCCTGCGCGATATCAGGTACGAGCGATGTAGGAGTCATTCCTGGCTGGGTGTTAACTTCCAGCCAAATAACTTCGCCTTCTTCGGAAAAACGATCATCGAAACGGAAGTCTGATCTGCTTACGCCCCGACACCCGATTGCCCGATGCGCCGTAAGGGCCATTGTTTGTATTTTTTGGTAAATATTTGGTAAAATTTTTGCCGGACATACGTGAGTTGATGCGCCAGGCACATATTTTGAATCAAAATCGTAGAACTGATGACCCACCGGAATGATCTCGCACACGTCCATCGCGCGATCACCGATCACAGCACAGGTCAATTCGCGACCGGCGATGTATTTCTCAACCAGAACATCCGCACCATAATTCCACTCAGCCGAGCCAATGATTTGCGGCGGATGCGCCTGATCTTCCTGAACTATGACAACACCAAAGCTCGAACCTTCACGCACGGGCTTGACCACGTAAGGCGGCTTCATTGGATGTTCATTACCGATTTCAAAACGGTCCATCAGACGCGACGGCGCAACAGCCACACCCGCAGCAGCCGCAACCGTCTTGGCGCGACCCTTATCCATGGCAAGAGCCGAAGCAAGCACACCGGAATGCGTGTAAGGGATCTGGAGGTATTCAAGGATACCCTGAATGGTGCCATCTTCGCCAAACGGGCCATGCAACGCGTTGAACGCCACATCAGGCTTCAGTTCTGCAAGAACGCTGGCAACATTACGATCAACATCGATACGTGTGACGCGGTACCCGCACTCTTCAAGCGCCGTCGCACAGGCCGCGCCGGAGGACAGACTGACGGGACGCTCTGAAGAGAAACCGCCCATCAAAACGGCAACATGCTTTCCAGCCTTCTGTCCAGCCACGTTAGTCATCCCCTCTGCGCATTCCCTGCGCTCGAATCAAAAATAGAATCAGGATAGCCCGGCGACACAAGCCGCAGACACCCAAGTCAGGAAAACCCTGACGAATCAAATCACTGTACGGTTAACCATAAAGAATCAGAGAGTTGATTCCGTGGCAAGCCCCTATCAAAAGAGGAGCAACTTGCGCATGCCTCAACAAGCGCAAAAAAGCCCGGTATTTCAGTGGGAAATCCGGGCTTCTTAAAATTAGACTTTTTGTAAGAATTCTTTCACTTCTTCACCTTCGCGGAACAAGCCGAGCCGCTTGATCTCCCAATGAAGGCGAATACCGGAATTTTCATAAACTTTAGCGCGAACTGTCTCGCCCAGAGTTTCAAGGTCATATCCGGTCGCATTGCCGGTATTGATCATGAAATTGCAATGCATCTCAGACATCTGAGCGCCGCCGACACGCAAGCCACGACAGCCTGCCTTGTCAATTTCTTTCCAAGCGGATGTGCCTTCGGGGTTCTTGAAGGTTGAACCGCCCGTCTTTTCCCGCACAGGCTGTACTGTCTCGCGGTGATTCTGCACCTCGTCCATAGCCTTTTTGATTTCTTCCCGGTCGCCCGGAACACCCTCAAACAGTGCTGAGGTGAAAATCAAATCTGGTGAAGCCGATGAGTGCCGATAGGCGTAGCCCATGTCAGCATTGGAGAGGATATGCAGCTCGCCCTTGCGATCAAGCGCGCGGACTTCCACCACACGCTCACGCGTTTCAACACCATTGGCGCCCGCATTCATGCGCAAAGCGCCGCCAATGCCACCGGGAATGCCGTGATAGAAATGAAAGCCACCAAGACCCGCTTCAAGGGCAGCAGCCGCTACACGCTTGTCTGGCGTTGCCGTCCCTGCCCTGAGCTGGGTTTCAGAAACCTGCTGCACCTCACCGAAGCCCTTCGCTGACAAGCGCACCACAAAGCCAGGGATACCGCCATCGCGCACCAGCAGATTGGAGCCGATACCCACAACCAGAAGCGGAATCTCTTCCGGCACAGCTTTCAGGAATTCGGACAAGTCTTCTTCGTCGGCTGGCTGAAACACAACCTGTGCAGGACCACCGGCCCGGAACCAGGTGATCTTGTCCATGCCGGTATCCGGCATAAGCTTGCCGCGCAGACCCGACAGCTTGCCGTCGAGCTTCTTGAGAAGCGTCTCGCCGCTTTCCATTACTTCTTACCCTGTTCAGCCAGTTCTTTTGGAAGAGCATAAGCCCATTGCGTGATGTTGCCCGCGCCCAGACAAACCACAAAATCACCGGGCTCAGCGATAGATGCCACCAGTGGCGCCAGTGCTTCCGGTCCGCTGGCATAACGCGCGTCGCGATGACCTGCCGTCTTGATACGCGAAACCAGTGTTTCCGAATCAACGCCCTCAATCGGCTCTTCACCAGCAGTATAAACCGGCGTCACAATAACCGTATCGGCATCATTGAAACACGCAGCGAATTCATCAAAAAGGCTGTGGAGGCGCGTATAGCGATGCGGCTGTACGATTCCAACGACACGACCTTTGGTTGCGTCACGCGCAGCTTTCAGCACTGCGCGGATTTCCACGGGGTGGTGACCATAATCGTCGAATATCTCGACGCCATTCCACGAACCCGTATGGGTAAAGCGGCGCTTCACACCGCCAAACGCACCGAGACCACGACGGATATCTTCGGCTGAAATACCCAATTCATGCGCAACTGCAATCGCAGCTGTGGCATTGGACACATTGTGCAGACCCGGCATTGGCAGGCGCAGGTCTTTAATCTCAGTCGTCTCACCCTTGCGCGAACGGATCAGCACGTCGAACAGACTGACTGCACCTTCCATGCCATGATTGAGGAAACGCACATCAGCCTGCGGGTTTTGCCCGTAGGTCACAATACGACGATCCTCAATGCGACTCACCAGAGCCTGCACTTCCGGGTGATCAAGGCACATCACGCCGAAGCCATAGAAGGGCACATTCTCGACGAACTGCGCGAAAGCCGCACGCACATTGTCGAAATTTCCGTAGTGGTCGAGATGTTCAGGATCGATATTGGTCACGACTGCAATATCGGCCGGAAGCTTCAGGAACGTGCCATCGCTTTCATCGGCTTCAACGACCATCCAGTCGCCATCACCCATACGGGCATTGGTACCGTAGGCATTGATGATGCCGCCATTGATGACAGTCGGGTCAAGATGGCCGGCATCAAGCAGAGCCGCAACCATCGAGGTTGTGGTGGTTTTGCCGTGTGTGCCGCCAATGGCAACAGCACGACGGAAGCGCATCAGCTCAGCCAGCATTTCAGCGCGGCGAACAATGGGCAAAAGCTTTTCGCGGGCCGCTGCAAGCTCAGGGTTGGTTTTCTTGATTGCGGTGGAGACGACAATCACTTCAGCATCGCCAAGGTTTTCGGCCTTGTGGCCGACAAAAACCTCAATGCCCTTCTCGCGCAGACGCTGCACATTGGCGCTGTCTGACTGATCCGATCCCTGAACCTTATAACCGAGATTATGCAGCACTTCCGCAATGCCGCTCATGCCGATGCCGCCTATCCCGATAAAATGGACAAGCCCGATGTTCAGCGGCATTTTCATGGCCGGTTTCCTTTTTTCAATTCCTGTACTGATTTACCTGCTGCAATAGCCTCTGCCAGATCGGCAAGCAACTGTGCAGCATCCGGCTTACCAACGCTTTTTGCGGCTTTTGCCTGTTGTTCAAGCCTTTCCGGCTCGTTCATTGCTGAACTGATGATTTCAGCCAGCCGCTGCGGAGTAAGTTCAGACTGGCGAACGACCTGCCCACCACCAGCTGCTGCGAGGGCCGCAGCATTGGCCGCTTGATCATGATCAAGTGCATGCGGAAAAGGCACCAGCATGGCTGGTCGGCCAATCGCTGCTATTTCCGAAACCGTCGAAGCGCCCGAACGTGAGATCACAAAATGCGCGTCCGCAATGCGCGCGGGCATATCGTTGAAGAACGGCGCAACATCGGCTGGGATTTTCAGCTTCTGATAAGCCGCACGAACGCCGGCTTCATCCTCTTTACGTGCCTGCTGCGTAATCAGCAGCCTTCCACGTTCGCTATCAGGCAAAAGCGCAATCGCTTCAGGGATAGCATTTGAGAAGAACTGCGCTCCCTGACTTCCACCAAACACCAGCAGACGAAAACGCTGACCTTCTTTTGCAGGCTTATAGGCCATACTGGCCGCAGCAAGCACAGGTGGACGAACCGGATTACCGGTCGCAATAATCTTGTCGGCGTGTGCACCGCTCGTCTCAGGGAGAAAACCACCGGCAATTGCCTTCACCCGTCCCGCAAGGCCCTTATTAGCGCGACCCATGACGGCGTTCTGTTCATGTACGAGGGTTGGGATCCCCAAATTGCTTGCAGCATAAAGCGGAGGCAGCGTTGGATAGCCACCAAAGCCTGCAACCAGTTTTGGCTTCAATCGACGAAACAGCCTGCGCGAATCGAGATTGCCCTGCCACAACGACCAGAAGGTCTTGATGAGTGCGATTGGGTTGCGGCCTGAAATAGTGGCTGAACGGATCACATGCACATGGTCTTCAGCGAATGCACCGGCAAAACGCTGAGCACGCGCATCAGTCGCCAGATGCACATCCCAACCACGTGTCTTCAATTCGTGAGCCAGCGCTTCCGCCGGAAACAGATGACCGCCAGTTCCCCCGGCGGCCAATACGATTACGCCTTTTCCCATATTCCCCTCACAAAGCCGGAATGCGCTCGCCCATGCTGACCGTATGCGTCATGCGTGCTTCTGGACGACGGCGCGTCAACGCCAGCAGAATGCCCATGGTAATCGCAATAGCAACCAGCGATGAACCACCATAGGAGATAAATGGAAGCGTCATGCCCTTGGCAGGCATCAGATGCAGATTAACTGCCATGTTGATGATCGACTGGAAACCAAACAGGATCACAATGCCGGATACAGCCAATCGCGTGAATGCATCGCGTTCGCGAAGCGCAATCGACAGTCCGCGAATTACGATGAATGCAAAAAGTGCCATGATGATCATGCACAGGATGATCCCATATTCTTCTGCCGCAACCGAGAAGATGAAGTCGGTGTGGCTGTCAGGGATAATGCGCTTGACTGTGCCTTCACCCGGGCCTTGTCCGAACCAGCCACCACGCAGAATGGCTTCGCGGCCAGCATCTACCTGGAACGTGTCACCCTCGCCCGTCATAAAGCGGTTAACGCGTCCCGCAACGTGATCAAGTGTCATGTAAGCGCCGAAAGCACCAACAACTGCGATACCGCCAAGGACCAAAATCCAGAACATCGGCAGACCAGCAAGGAAGAACATCGCGCCCCATGTGCCGGTGGTGAGCATCGTCTGACCAAAGTCAGGTTGCAGCATCAACAATCCAGCAGTCACACAAAACAGCATCATGGCCAGAAAATAGCCAGGCATATAGCCACCGCGTTCACGCTCGGAAAAAAGCCATGCGCAAATCACCACGAAAGCGGGTTTCATGAACTCGGAAGGCTGAATGGAAATGCCAGCGAGGCTGACCCAGCGCCGGGCGCCCTTGATCTCGATGCCGACGAAAAGCGCCGCCGCCATCAGAAACAGCGAGGCACACAGCAGGATCAGTGCAAAGCGCCTGATCTGGCGAGGTGACAGAAACGAAACGCCAATCATCACACCCACAGCCGGGATCATGAAGATAGTCTGACGCTCCACGAAATGGAAACTGTCGAGGCCAATACGCTGCGCAACCGCAGGGCTTGCTGCAAAGGACAGCAACACACCAAGACCCATCAGGGCCAGACATGCAGCGAGAAAGTAACGGTCGATTGTCCACCACCAATTGGCGACAGGACCGCGGTCAACACGACTTACCATCAGCTTTCCCCTCTAATCGGCTCAACACCCGGGAGCGCAAGAACGGCGTTGCGGAATGCATCGCCACGCTTTTCAAAATTCTGAAACTGGTCAAAGCTCGCGCAAGCAGGCGAAAGCAGCACAACAGGCTCGCTGGCTGCATCATTACCTGCATCACGTGCAGCATGTTCGACGGCAACTGCCAAAGTGTCGGAAATCTCGAACGACACCTCATCGCCCAGGGTTGCCGCAAACTGTGCCGCGGCCTCACCGATAAGATAGGCTTTGGTGATGCGCGGAAAGAAGCTCGACAGCGATGCAATACCGCCAGCCTTGGGAACGCCTCCAGCGATCCAATAAATATGATCGGCAAACGAGGACAGTGCAGGTGCAGTAGCTTCCGCATTGGTCGCCTTGGAATCGTTTACAAAGAGAACCTTGCCGCGATGCCCCACCTGCTCCATGCGGTGCGCAAGACCGGGAAAGCTTTTAAGACCGGCACGGATTTCTTCGATTGAAAGCCCTACAGAGAGACAGGCGACGATGGCCGCCAACGCGTTCTGCGCATTATGCGCGCCGCGCAGCGAGCCTATACCCTCGAGCGAAGCCAGTTCCTCGACCTGACCGCCATGGGCAGAATAAAGCTTTGGGCCATCGGCAAAGTTGCCGTTCTCGAGGTGCTTGTCCTTGGAAACACGCACGACATTCACACTCTTACTCTCAAGACGCGACGCAATGTCCGCGCAATATTCATCATCCACACCAATGATTGCCACACCGCTTTTCTCAACAAGCCGCTCTTTGATGGCGGCATAGTTTTCCATGGAGCCATGGCGGTCAAGATGATCAGGCGTAAGGTTCAGAAGAATGCCGGCAGTCGGATTAAGCGAAGGTGCCAGATCGATCTGGTAAGACGAGCATTCAACCACGTAAAAGCGGTTCGGCGCAGGCGGCTGCAACGTCAGGATTGCTGTGCCGATATTACCACCAAGCTGCATGTCACGACCAGACGCCTTGATGATATGCGCAATCAGCGCAGTCGTCGTGGATTTACCGTTGGTTCCGGTGATGGCGATGAACGGGCAATCGGGCGCTATATGATTGCGCTCACGCGCAAAGAGTTCGACGTCACCTATGATTTCAACGCCTGCAGCACGCGCCAGATCGACCGTCCAATGCGGCTTCGGATGAGTGAGCGGCACACCGGGCGAAAGCACAAAGGCGGCGAATTGCGACCAGTCCGCCTGCCTTAAATCACCTGTTGCCAACCCAGCGCTCTGAGCGCGGGCAACACTGTCGGGATTATCATCCCAGGCGATGATCTTCGCTCCACCAGCGACAATGGCCCTGGCGGTGGCGATGCCCGACCCACCCAATCCGAAAAGGGCTACAGTCTTGTCTTTAAGGGCGGTGATCGGGATCATTCTTCGTGCCTGTTATCTAAGCTTCAAGGTGGAAAGGCCGATCATGGCGAGGATAATTGCCACGATCCAGAAACGAATCACGACCTGGCTCTCCGTCCAGCCCTTCTTTTCAAAATGATGATGAATTGGCGCCATCAGGAACACGCGTTTGCCGGTGAGCTTGAACGAGCCAACCTGAATGATGACCGAAAGCGCTTCGACCACGAACAGACCGCCAATGATCGCAAGAACGATCTCATGCTTGGTCGCAACGGCAACCGTGCCCAGCATACCACCCAATGCCAGCGAGCCGGTATCACCCATGAAGATAGCGGCAGGCGGTGCATTGAACCAGAGGAAGCCAAGGCCTGCACCAATCACAGCACCAAGCACCACTGCCAGCTCACCTGTTCCCGGAACAAAATGGATTTGCAGATAATCAGCAAAAATCGCGTTACCCGAAAGGTAGGCGATAAAGCCGAAGGACGCCGCAGCAACCATCACTGGAACGATCGCAAGGCCGTCAAGGCCGTCAGTCAGGTTCACAGCATTGCCTGCGCCAACCATCACGAAGGCTGCAAAAGGAATGAAGAACCAGCCAAGGTTCATGACGAACTGCTTCATGAACGGGAATGTCAGCGACGACGAAAAAGGCTCCTGACCGGCGCGCATGATGATGAAAGCCGCAATGGCTGCAATCAGGAACTCGATAGCGAGGCGCGACTTACCCGAAAAGCCCTTATCGGACTGCTTCGTGACCTTGAGATAATCGTCGTAAAAACCAATGGCACCAAATCCAACGGTGACCATCAGCACGACCCAAACGTAAACGCTGGCAAGATTGGCCCAGAAGAAACATGAAACGAGAATACCCGTCATGATCATCAGACCGCCCATGGTCGGCGTTCCGGCCTTCTTGAAATGAGTCTGCGGGCCGTCAGCACGGATCGGCTGACCTTTTCCCTGCCGCATGCGCAGCGAATTGATGATCGTCGGCCCGAAAAGGAAAACGATCAATGCCGAGGTAATCATCGCGCCGCCGGTGCGGAACGTGATGTAGCGGAACACATTGAACGGTGTCACATGCTCGGCAAAAACTGTAAGAAGCATCAACATGCGGAGAAAAATCCCTCAAAATCGCCTATTCAGCAGGCACCACCGGCGGAAATTGGTTTGTCAGCGCCTTGACGATCCTGGAGAAACCGATCCCCTTGGAGGATTTCACCATAACAACATCGCCGGGGCGGACCGCTTTCATCACCAGCGGCAGTAATTCATCGGTGCTCTGCCTGTATTCGACGTGAATTTCAACCGGCAAGGCGTTTTTGAGCACCGACATTTCACGTCCACCGATATAAAGTACGTTCACTTCTGCATCGACGATGGGGCGCGCAAGATCGGCATGGAGTTTTCCAGACTGGCGTCCAAGCTCCAGCATATCTCCCAGAATGGCGATCCGGCGACCGCGTGGACCTTCTGGCGGAGTTGCCTGAAGAAGCGAAAGCGAAGCGCGCATGGAAGTCGGGTTCGCATTATAGCTTTCATCGATCAGCGTGAAGGAACCACCATCCGGGTGCTCCAGCACGTGACGTGCACCACGTCCACCTTCGGCTGTCAGTGTCACCATGGCGATAGCAACTTTTGCCATATCCGCGCCGACAAGATGAGCAGCACCCAGAACCGCCAGCATATTCTGTACAATATGGCGTCCAGGCACACCGACTTTCACAACTGCCTCTTCGCTGCCGATCCTGACCGTCATGCATGAGCAGGTTGGATGCATTTTCACTTCGCGCAAACGGTAGTCAGAACGTGCGTTCTCACCAAAGGTTACGATGTGCTCGACACCAGCCTTTTCAGCCAGTTCTTCAAGCTGCTTAAAACGCTTGTCATCACGATTGAGAAGCGCATAGCCACCCGGCACAACGCCCTCAAAAATCTCGGCTTTCGCGACGGCAATTTCTTCGAGATTGGCAAAATGACCCAGATGGGCAGGCGCAATCAGTGTGATCATAGCCACATGCGGTCGCACCATCTTCACCAGCGGACGGATTTCGTCATGATGGTTCATACCGATTTCAAAGACGCCGTAATCCGTGTCGGCAGGCATACGGGCGAGCGTCAATGGCACGCCCCAATGATTATTGAACGAAGCGACGGATGCGTGAACCTTGCCAGAATCGGCCAGCACGTGACGCAGCGCTTCCTTGGTTGTGGTTTTACCGACAGAACCTGTGACCGCAATGATCTGAGCCGTAGAGCGTTCACGCGAAGCAATACCAAGCTTGGTAAGGGCTTCAAGCACATCTTCGACCACGATCATCGGAACTTTAAGATTACCGAGTGCAGGAAGACGCGATTCATTGACAACCAGAAGACCTGCACCAGCGGCCATGGCAGCAGTTGCAAAATCATGGCCATCAAACAGGTCACCCTTGATCGCAAAAAAGGCTTCGCCGCCCTTCAACGTGCGGCTGTCGATGGAAATACCGGTAATACCCGCGGGCAACGTACCGAAAGGCCGGCCTTCCATGGCCTCCACCATATCGGCAGATGTCCAAAGCCAGTCACTCATTCCTTATGCTCCTCAAGGCGTGCAGCCAGTGCTGCTGCCACTTCCGTATGATCCGAGAACGGCAGCGTGATATCGCCAACGATCTGGCCTTCTTCATGCCCTTTACCGGCAACAACAAGTGTGTCACCCGGCATCATCATCGATACAGCGGTAAAAATCGCTTCGCGACGGTCTCCAATTTCAGTGGCTCCCGGTGCTGCGACCATGATCTCCGAACGAATTTGTGCTGGCACTTCCGAACGCGGATTATCATCGGTTACAATCGCTACATCGGCCAGGCGTGCAGCAATTTCGCCCATGATCGGGCGCTTACCCTTGTCACGATCACCGCCGCAGCCAAACACCACGATGACACGGCCTGTTGTAAACGGACGAACGGAAGTCAGAACATTTTCGAGTGCTTCCGGCTTATGCGCATAATCGACATAAGCGGGAGCGCCCTCTTCCGTCGCGCCAACCAGATCAAGACGGCCAGGCGCACCTTTAAGACGCTCAAGCGCACGCATAGCAGCCGCTGCAGGCACACCTGTCACAATGGCCAGACCCGCCGATACGAGAGCATTGGCCACCTGAAAATCGCCCGCCAGCGGCAACGCGATTTCAAAGATTTCATCCGCAATACGGACCTCGACATGCTGACGAAAACGCTCATGCTCGACGCGCTTGATGGTGATGAAATCGCCCTTGCGACCGACAGTCTTAACATCGCAACCAGCAGCCTTTGCTGCTTCAATTGCCTGAGCGGAAAACTGGTCATCCGCAAAAATGATCGCAGGTGATCCTTTTGGCAGAAGCGTATCGAACAAACGCATCTTGGCGTTCAGATACTCTTCGATCGTCGCATGATAATCCATGTGATCACGACCGAGATTTGTGAAAGCACCTGCAGCAAGTTTCACACCATCAAGGCGACGCTGATCAAGCCCGTGCGACGAGGCTTCCATCGCAGCATGCGTAACGCCTTCATCGGCAAGTTCAGCAAGAACGCGATGCAGCTCAACAGGATCAGGCGTGGTCAGGGAATTATAATCGCTGCGTGTTGGCGAGAAGACACCAGTCGTTCCGATATTCGCCGCAGGAAAACCCGCATAAGCCCAGATCTGTCGTGTAAAAGAGGCGACGGAGGTTTTGCCGCTTGTACCAGTAACAGCAACCATGACTTCAGGTTGCTTGCCGTAAAATTGGGCGGCAGCAACGGCCAATGCGTGACGCGGATCATCGACATGCAGCACTGACACGCCGGGCTTATCAACAACCGCGTTCTTGCCAGCGATAATCGCCACTGCGCCACGCTTGACCGCATCGGCAGCATAGGCGGATCCATCAGCCTTTACACCTTTGAGGGCCGCAAAAAGGAAGCCGGGCTCGACTTTACGAGAGTCTGACGTGACGCCAGTGATTTCCACTTCGCCCGCAGCACCGGAGGCCAATTCTTTAAAGAGTGTAATTTCCTTCAGCTTCATGGTCATACCAAATCCAGGTTCAGTGGTGCAGTGTCCGCTCCCAATAGCGAAACTGCACGGGTCAGTCGTTTATCGAATCAACGGAAGCGATCTCTGCCTCTGCTGGCGCAAATTCCTGTTTAAAATCGGGCTTTACCCCCAAAAAGGTGGCTGAGCGGCGAATAATGTCTGCAACCATCGGGGCCGCATTAAGACCAGCGGTTGCACTGTACTTACCTTCTTCAGGCTTCGGCTCATCAATGATCGTCAAAACGACATAAGTCGGATCGTCCATCGGGAAGGATGCGAGGAAGGCATTGAAGCGCACATCTTTCGAGTAACGACCGTGTACAACCTTTTCCGCCGTACCGGTTTTACCGCCTACGCGATAGCCCTGGACCGTAGCGCGCTTACCCGAACCGCCCTGAGCAGTCGAGTTCAGGCGATAAAGATAACGCATATCGGCAGAAACCTGCGGATGGATGACCTGCTTCGCTACCTCATTGGCCTGAGCCTGTGTGCGTGTCAGGAATGTGGGCTCGATCAGCTTGCCACCATTCATCAAAGCCGCAGCACCCACAGCCGTTTGCAGCGGGGTTGTCATCATGCCGTGACCGAACGAAATGGTCATGGAGTGAACTTTCTTCCAGACGCGTGGTTCGACAGGACGTGCAACTTCCGGCAACTCTGTCTGCATGCGATCAAGCAGGCCGATCTTCTTGAGAAACGCGCGATGTCCTTCGATGCCGACAACATTCGCCTCATGGCCTGAGCCAATATTGGACGAGAAGATGAACACTTCCGGCAGCGTCAACACACGACCTTTGCCGTGGAAATCTCGGATGGTCTGGCGACCAATGACCAGCGGACGCGATGCATCGATCCTGGAATTGAGATTGAACTTACCTGAATCAAGCGCCATCGCAGTGGTGAAACTCTTGATCGTTGAGCCCATTTCATAGGTGCCCGCAGACATACGGTTCAGGCGGTCCTTGTCGAGCGCATGTACTGGATTGTTTGGATCAAAATCTGGAACAGAAGCCATGGCAATCACTTCGCCGGTCTTCACATTCAGCACCACGGCACCCGCTGCAATTGCGCGATAACGATCAACCGCCTTCACCAGCACGTCACGCATGATGTGCTGAACGCGAATATCAATCGAAAGCCGGATCGGCTCCAGCGACTGTCCGGTCGCCATACCCACGGCACGCAGATCGCTAAGCCCCTGGCTGTCGATGTACTTCTCCATGCCGGCAATACCCTGATTGTCGACATTTACGAGACCGAGAACATGGGAGGCCGTTGGACCGCCGGGATAAAAACGACGCTTTTCAGTACGGAAACCAATGCCCGGCACACCAAGTGCCATGATCTGGCTCTGCTGGCGCGGCGTCAGACCGCGCTTGATCCAGACGAAGCCCGCACCGCTCTTGAGACGACGATAGGTTGCTTCCCAGTCGAGATCGGGAATAACCGTCGAAAGCAGTTCAATGGTTTCATCGGGATCAACAATCTTGCGCGGCTCGGCAAAGAGCGAAGAAGTTTTGATATCTGTCGCAAGAATTTCGCCGTTCCGGTCAAGGATGTCCGGGCGCGAAGCCAGCTGATGTACGGCTGGGCCGTTAGAATCGTCGTTCTCGCCGCCGATCATACCGAAATAGACGAGTTTTCCGCCAATCACGCCATAAATGCCGACAAAACACGCAATTGCCATCCAAAGACGATTGCGTGCACGATTGCCATGCTTCTTACGAGAGCCAACAAACGCCATATTGCCGGCCAGCTTTTCATTGCCGACCGGCGCATTGCCGTTATTCAGATTTTGGCCCTCATCGAGGTTCTGCTTGTTCTTTTTGGAAAATCCGAGCTTCAGCCGCATGATCAGTGCCTCGCTCCATTCTTCTTGATGCTACCAGTGGTCGTTGCATCGGGTACGAGAACACCGCTTGCCACCAGTTCGTCACTGCCTGAAATAAGTTTCTGAATATCGTCCAGCTGGCGTTCCGGAATGTCTGCCACGCCCATTGCAAGCTGTTCTGCTTCAATCGGCTGAAGCTTCAGTTCTTCAGAGTAAACGCCCACGAGGCTCTGCAAACGACCCGGCTGAGTCATCAAGGCCCAATCGGCACGCAAAAGCGTAATCGTGTCTTTTTCGGAATCGATCTGGCGCTTAAGCTTGGAAATAACAGCGATCTGCCTCTCCGCATCATATTTGATGGTATAGGTGATCGTTGCTGCAACCAGCATCGCCGCTATCATGATGAGTTCAAAAGTACGCAGCACTCGTTCAACTCCGGGCCAGTTCGTGCGTTTCAGGCAATTTAGGCAGCCCGAAAAGCGTGAGATCATCTTCAAGAGGCGGATTTTCGGTCCTCAGACCAGCACGCAATTTTGCGGAACGGGCACGTGGATTGCGCTCTTCTTCTGCTGCGGTTGGGCCAACGGCACCTTTCACCGCAGGTGTAAAACTCGGGTGACGCACATGTGTCTCTGGCAGGTGCCGTGAACCGGCACTTCCACCTGCACGGTCAGCAAAGAAGCGCTTGACCATACGGTCTTCCAGAGAATGGAACGTCACAACAACCAGTCGTCCGCCCGGCTTGAGAACCCGTTCGGCTGCAAGCAATGCTCGCGCCAACTCACCCAGCTCGTCATTCACATAGATACGCAGTGCCTGAAACACCCGCGTAGCAGGATGAATGGGCACTTTCGGATTACGACCGACCAGCGATTCAATGGCATTCGCCAGATCAAGCGTACGCGTGAAAGGCTGTACTTCGCGGCGCTTTTCGATCATGCGGGCAATACGGCCTGCGTTGCGTTCTTCGCCGAGAAAATTGAAGATGCGAGCGAGATCACCCATCTTCAGGCGATTCACCACATCCGCAGCTGTCGGTCCGCTATTGGACATGCGCATGTCGAGTGGCCCGTCCTTCTGGAAGGAAAAGCCACGCTCGGCTTCATCGATCTGCATCGACGAGACACCGATATCGAGCACGACGCCGTCCACTTTGCGGTCTTCGCCCAATACCTTTTCTACAGCCTGATCCAATGCCGAAAACCGGTTCTCGACCAGATTGAGCCTGCCCGAGAAATGCTTTTCCATCGTCTGCCCGGCCGCAATCGCGGTCGGATCGCGATCAATAGCAATGACGTCTGCACCCTGCTCCAGAATACGACGCGTATAACCGCCTGCACCAAACGTGCCATCAACGATTACCTTGCCGGCTTCGGGCTTCAAGGCTTCAATTACTTCGGAAATAAGCACCGGAACGTGACGGTCCTTAGCCCCTTCAGCTTGAGATGTGTCTCCGCCGAGGCTAGCCATCATTCCGATCCTTTCTCGGGGTCACATCCCGCTAAACTGTCTTTGTCTGCATGAATTCCGGCCAATTGTAGACAAGCCCCAGCTTGGCGGATTCGTTCAAACAGTTATCGGATATTAAGCTTAATGAACCGTTATCCTTTGCTCCCCCCAATTACAAAACACGCTGTTATACAAAAGTTTTTCCAGCACATTTTTGCGGAACAAGACGGCGGTAAACAGAGCACCTGAACGACAGCCAGGTCCTCCGATATCCCTATAAAGCGATCACATAATTATGAGAAAAGCCCCCAATTGCTGCCGTTGACGGCAAGCCGTCATGAAGTTATTAATTGCAAATAATTCGCAATTGCATTTTGAAAGTACGCATAATGGCATTTAAGATGGCCCCCAGGGGAAGTACGCCCCCTGCACAGCATGATGTCACATTTGAAGGCTGGCGTCGTGATCGCGGCGAAGCGTCCATGTCTGACGTCCACCGCTCGATCAGAGTCAACCGATCCGGCTCAAAGTTTCGTCGCGCGATGGCGTTCTTTGGCCCCGGTTATCTCGTTGCGGTAGGTTACATGGACCCCGGCAACTGGGCGACATCTCTGGCTGGCGGCTCACGCTTCGGCTATATGTTGCTGTCGGTTGTGCTCATTTCCAATCTCATGGCTGTCCTTTTACAGGCACTTTGCACCCGCCTTGCAGTCGCCACAGGCCGCGATCTAGCACAGGCCTGCCGCGATGCCTATCCCCGTTTCCTGGCCTGGCCTTTGTGGCTGCTGGCAGAACTCGCCATTTGCGCAACAGACCTGGCAGAAGTCATCGGCACGGCTATTGGCCTCAATCTTCTGTTCGGAATTCCACTGGAAATCGGTGTTATTCTGACAGCTGCCGATGTGCTTCTTGTTCTTTATTTGCAGAATAAAGGCTTTCGACGCGTCGAAGCGCTTATCATCACGCTGTTGGCGGTGATTGCACTCTGCTTTCTCATCCAGATTTTGATGGCCGAACCCAAATGGGGCGAAGTGATCCGTGGTTTTGCACCGACCACCGAGATCATCCGAAATCCGGACATGCTCTATATAGCGCTCGGTATTATCGGCGCGACGGTGATGCCGCATAATCTCTACCTGCATTCAGGCATCATCCAAACTCGCGATTATGGTCACACCTTACCGGAGAAGCGTGAAGCGATCCGCTTTGCGACGCTCGATTCCACGATCGCCCTCACTTTCGCGCTGCTGGTTAATGCCTCAATTCTGATCCTTGCCGCAGCAAGTTTTCACGCAACTGGCAATACCGGTGTCGAAGATCTCGACAAAGCTCATGCTTTGCTCAATCCCCTGCTTGGCTCGGCATTGGCGCCTACTCTCTTTGCAATCGCGCTTCTGTGCTGCGGTCTCAATTCGACGATCACCGCGACGATGGCCGGTCAGATTGTGATGGAAGGCTTTATCGATATTAAGTTGAAGCCCTGGCTTCGCCGCGCCATTACGCGTTTCGTAGCGATTGTGCCTGCTGCTATCGTCACGATTATGTATGGCTCGCAGGGGACCACAGAACTTTTGATCCTGTCACAGGTCGTCCTCAGCCTGCAGCTTCCTTTTGCAATCATACCATTGGTGATGTTCACTGCAGAAAAAAAGAAGATGGGCGCTCTGGTTGCGCCGCGCTGGGTGACAATTCTCGCAGCAGTTACCGCCGCAATCATCGTCGTTTTGAACATGAAACTCATCTACGACTTCTTCATGGGCATGCCGATGTAGACGTGCCCATGTAGAAGTGCACATGTAGAAAAAGAAGTGTCAGTCGGTCTGTAAGCCGGGTTCTGTATGGCCGGACTTGCGTCCAACGTGGCAGCCATTCATCTGGGACGGATGTCGCCACCCGCCTCTTGCAACCCACCCGGACGGCTGATCCGGAAACTGATTACCAGTCCTTACGGACTGATGCGCCGTCCCTATTCGGTTTTGCTCCCAGTGGGGTTTACCGTGCCGCCTGTGTTGCCACCGGCGCGGTGGGCTCTTACCCCACCCTTTCACCCTTACCCCGTCATCCCTGCCGCCTCAAAAAAGCGGTACGGAAGACGGGGCGGTCTACTTTCTGTGGCACTATCCCTGGGGTCACCCCCGCCGGGCGTTACCCGGCACCGTATTTCCATGGAGCCCGGACTTTCCTCACCTGCCGCCTTTCGGCATATGACAAGCGCGGCTGCCCGACCGACTGACGGCGCGTGTATAGCATGATCGTGGAAAGTGGGAACCGGGTTTTGAAAAAAACTATACACAACAGAAAAGCCGGCAGCGAAACCGCTACCGGCTTTTCGTTCACATCATCGGCTTGGAACTCTACGCAACCGACAACGTAAATCTGGAGCACATTCCGAAACCAGGAACCGGGTTTCGGAACAGGATGTGCATTAGAACCGATATTTAAAGTCCGGCCATATAGGACTTAACCGAGCTGCAATACTTCGCAGAGGTCGGGTTCATGCGCTTGGCACCGTGGCCGGCATTGTACTTGAGGATCGTGCCGCAGGTGCTGCCGCCGCCAAGCTTCTGTGCCATGGCAAGATACTTCATGCCGAACTGGATGTTTGTCGAAGGTTCATAGAGGCCTTTGGCCGAACCGGTGTAACCCAGACCGCGAGCAGTCGAGAGCTTGATCTGCATCAAGCCAATTTCACCGGCCTTGCCGCGAACGTTTGGCTGGAAATTGCTTTCGTGACGAACAACCGCATGGGCCAGCGAAGAAGATACGCCGTAAGTTGCCGCATAACGATTGATGATTGGGGAATAACCTTTGCCACCCTGAGCGGACTTTGAAGTCTCGCCTTGAGCCTTGGAACGCTTTGCACTTTTAGCGGTTGGTGCAGCACGACTGGTGATGACCGAAACCTTCCTGGGTGTCTGCCTCTGTTCTGCCTGTGCTGCGCGAGATGCCTTATCAGACTTGTTGGTTTCAGCAGCCTTACTCTGTGCCCGTGCTTTGAAAAGAGCTGCGAGATTGGTTGGCTCATTAACTGGAGCACTCATCGCAGAATTCAGGCCAAAAGAACTCATTGCGCCAATGAGGGCGCATACAACAACAAATTTTACTTTCATAACCTACCGTCTTGGATCGTTTTTATGGGGCTTTGCTGGTCTTGGGGGCAGCATCGCCGTTTATTTATGATCCCGCTCGACAAGCATTTTGCCCGCCCGTCACCGCTGGGAATGGCAGATCATTTGCTGGGGAAATGCAGCCGAAGATTGGTTAGGGAAGTAAAATAGTCTTACAGGTTGTAATAAAGGCTGTCACATTCCGTGATGCGAGCCACGGTGGAAGAGCGCTACCATCTAAAGCTGCGATTGCTTTAATTTAATGAAATTACTACAGAAATATGAATGCGCAGATATGCTTATGTGCCAACCACCATGCGCACTCAAGCGGTAACGTTTTGCAATGAAAAAATCAGCCTGTAGAGGGTATCTATAGTAGACACATCCGCTACACCGTCCACATTGTGTGGCCGAAAATGTCGCTGAAACGCCTTAATCACGGTTTGTGTGGCCTCATCGAACACGCCATTGATCTCGATTTTATAGCCGTAAAGGGCGAGCATGGACTGCAAAGCCTCTACTGGCTGGCCCTGTTCACCACGTGCAAGAAAGCGGCCACCCCGGATCGGCGTCGGTTCGATGTAATGGCCAATGCCTGCTTCATGCAATCTTTTCCATGGGAAGTTGTGCCCCGGATCGGTCTTGCGCTCTGGCGCAATGTCGGAATGCGCAAGAACGTTCTCCGGCCGGATTTCATAACGTCCGCATATGCTGCGGCACAGCTCGATCACGGATTTGATCTGCTCGTCTGCGAAAAGCGGATAATTTCCGAGATCACCCGGGTTTACAATCTCGATGCCGATCGAAGCCGAATTGATATCGGTCTCGCCCTTCCAGTAGCTTTGGCCCGCATGCCATGCCCGTGCCTTTTCAGACACCATCTGAACGACACGGCCATCTTCGTGAACGAGATAGTGCGCAGACACTTCCCGCTCTGGAGACTTGAGCACGTCCAAAGCTTCTTCAGCTGTTGCCAGCCCGGTATAATGCAAAATCAGGAAGGTCGGCGTCTTGCCATCACGGCGCGGACCAAAATTCGGTGACGCATCAAGCGACGCAGTCGGATAGTCAGGCGTTTCCAGCGACAATTCCACTATGAGCTTTTCCTGCATTGAGTCTGCGTTGCTCATGCGGTCTCCAATTGTTTTTCGACACTCGCCCATGCGGCATTGATTGCAGCAAGACGCGCGTTAGCGATATTGATAAATTCCAGCGGAAGACCTTCCGCAAAAAGCCTGTCCGGATGGTGCTCTTTCACCAATGAACGATAGCGTTTACGGGCGTCCTCAAAAGAAACGCCGCGTACCAGCCCGAGAATGGCATAAGGATCGGCCTCACCGCGATTGACGTGTCGCAACGCGATGCGTTCAAAGCTTTCCTCGTCAAATCCGAAAATCTCGGCAACGCTCGACAGAAAAGCCATTTCCTTGTCGTGCACATAGCCGTCGGCGGTCGCGATATGAAAGAGGCCGTCCAGAATATCTTCAAGCAGATGACAGTTCTCATCACCTTCTCGGCAGAGACCTGCAAGCTGACGAGCATAGCTCTCGTAACCCGCCACATCCTGTTGAGCCAGATTATACAAGCGCACCACATGAGCGTTCTCTTCCGGCGGCACTGAGAAAATGCTCTGGAACGCCCGAAACTCATCCTGCGTAACCACACCGTCCGCTTTAGCCATCTTGGCTGAAAGTGCGATCATCGCAATCGAGAATGCAACGCGCCTGCGTGTATCCGCGTCGCCTTCAAAAACCGTTCGCACAGCCTCGATAACGCTTGAAATAGCGCTCAGCGTGACGGAGGTGACAAATTCACCAATGCGGACCCAGATCGACATGAATCGTTTCTATATAATTCCGTAAAGGCTGGAAACAACAACCCGTTGCAATCGACGAAAAAACAATAATTTAGAAGAATATGCGCTTCGCAGAGATAATTATTGCGCGGCCTGGCGCGCCTCAAATGAACGCTGTGCGGCAGCTACCGCCGCTTCGCCTGCTGCCTGAACCTGTTCAGCACTTTGACCAACGGACTTTGCCGCGGCTTCTGCATTGCTGCGTGCCCGTTCGATAGCTGCTTTCTGCTCTTCAGCTGTCATAACGCCGGAATTGTCCTGCAAAGCCTTGATCAGATCGGGCCCTGCCGGCTTATCTGTGTCCGGTGCGGCAGTGGTTTGCTCTGGCTGAGCTGGCGCAGCAGCCTGCTCATCCTCTCCTCTGCCACAAGCAGCAAGGGCAACAAGAACAATAGCGGAAATCAGAAACAGAAAATGACGGCTCATAATGAAAGACATAACTGAAGAAAGCCTGCGTTTGAACATGGAAAACGCAGTTTTGTTGTCTTTATCGACAATCACTGCATAATTATCCATTTGCTTTGCTCCTTTCGGGGCAAATGGCGGCCCGCTGACCGGACCGCCATTCTTTAACCAGTGCGACCACTGGCATTAAAGTCACGCTAACTGCAATTTAGTTTGCAGGTGGTGTACCAGTCGTGCCCGGCGTCGCAGGGGCAGCTGGTGGCGCTGGCGTGGTTGTATCGTTGTTAGAAGGCGCTGCTGGTGCAGCTGGCGCTTCAGGCGAGGGCGACGCCGGTGCCTTGCTGGCATCGTTTGAATTGTCGCTGCAAGCTGCAAGCCCCAAAAACGATACGGCAGCAACCGAAGTAATCAAAAACTTCTTCATGATGGCTCTCCTTCCCTAGAATTCAGCGCTGCGGGGATATAGCCAACGCTGTTTTGGTTTCCGTGCCTGACCGATTTATCCGGTCAATCACCTTACGAAGACAATCGTCACATCGCTCTTAGTCCCCGGCGATGCTTTTCGACGACGCCAACGTCACATCAGAAAACGGCGAGGATGCGGAAAGGTTCTCTCAAATAGTCTTACGGCCCGTAACAAAACGCCATAATAACAAAGTGGTAACTATATTTTCCCGGCAATAGACCCGTCACGCCCCTGTCACCGGCGAATGCTTAACTTAGTCAAACAAGATTGGATTCGCCTTCCAAGCGTCGCGCATCTTGCTCAAAATCGTTCAGATTTTCGGATGCGCTCAAAAATACGGGGAGCAGGGAATGACAGGACAAGATGCCAATGGCACGATCCTCAAGCGCGCTGTCACACAAAACCATATGCTTTCGCGCGATGGCATTTCCGAAAGACTGTTCGCGTGGCTCTTCAAGGGATTAGTCTACCCGCAAATATGGGAAGACCCCGAAGTGGATATGACCGCGCTTGCGATTAAGCCCGGTGATCGCATCGTGACTATTGCTTCAGGCGGCTGCAACGCTCTCTCTTATCTTACGGCTGACCCAGCTTCTGTTGAGGCTGTCGATCTCAACAGCGCCCACGTTGCCTTCAACCGCCTCAAACTTGGTGCTCTGAAGCATCTTCCCGATTACGCCAGCTTCTATCGCTTTTATGGCAAAGCCGACGACAAGGCCAACCTGGCTGCTTATCAGCGCTTTATCCGTCCGCATCTTGATGGCGAAAGTCGGGCCTACTGGGAAAAGCGCAAATGGAGCGGTCGCCAGCGCATCTCGATTTTCTCGCGTGATCTTTATCGTCACGGACTTTTAGGCGTCTTCATCGGCATGGGCCATCGCGTGGCTCGTCTCTATGGTATCGACCCGCGTGACATCCTCAAGTCCAGGACGATGGAAGAACAGCGCACTTACTTCGACACCGCCCTCGCCCCGCTTTTCGAAAAGCGTATGGTGCGCTGGGCAACAGCGCGCAAATCATCTCTGTTTGGCCTCGGCATTCCACCTCAGCAATATGATGCGCTGGCAACCGCCGGAAACGGCGACATGGCGTTCGTCCTGCGCGCCCGGCTTGAGAAACTTGCCTGTGCATTTCCTCTCACTGAGAACTATTTTGCCTGGCAGGCTTTCGGCCGCGGTTATAGCGGCGATGAAGAGGCTGGCCCCTTGCCGCCTTACCTCTCAAGGTCAAACTTCGACACCGTTCGCGCCCGCGTTGATCGCATGACTGTGCGTAATGCCAATTACACGGAATTCCTCAGTCAGAAGCCAGCCGGGTCGGTGGACCGCTTCGTCCTGCTTGACGCACAAGACTGGATGAATGACGCACAGCTTAATGCACTCTGGAGCGAAATTAGCCGAACTGCTGCTCCGGGCGCACGTGTCATCTTCCGGACTGCTGCGGAACCGAGCCTGCTACCTGGCCGGATAGATCCATCGATCCTTGAACACTGGCACTATCGCGAGGAAGAATCCCGTCTGCTGCATGATCGCGACCGCTCTTCCATCTATGGCGGCTTTCACCTCTACGTTTTGAAAGGGGCGTGACATGTCTGCCAATCCCCGACGATTCCCGGGCCAGGCTCAAGGTATCGACCACGCCAGCCTGATGGACAGGGTCTATCGGCGGCAGCGCCATTTCTACGATGCCACACGCAAGTATTATCTTTTGGGCCGCGATCCGATGATTGCGGGATTAAATGTACCGGCAGGCGGCAATGTGCTCGAAATCGGCTGTGGTACAGGGCGCAATCTCGTCAAAGCCGCAGAGAGCTATCCGGACTCGTTACTTTTCGGCATCGATATTTCAGCCGAAATGCTGGAAACCGCGCATCAGGCAGCAAAGCGTGCTGGCATTGCAGACCGCACCAGACTTGAACGGGCCGACGCCACACATTTTGATCCTGCTGCCCTCTTTGGCCAAAGCAGCTTTGACCGTATCTTCATTTCGTATGCGGTTTCGATGATACCGCAATGGCAGTCGGTTATTCAGGAAAGCATCCGTCATTTAAAACCCGGCGGCGAGTTGCATATAGTCGACTTTGGCGATCAGAAGAGACTGCCATACGTCTTCAAAAAAGCACTTTTCAAATGGCTTGAATGGTTTCATGTCACGCCGCGCGATGATCTCTTCAATGTCGCAGAGAGGCAGGCGTCAGAACAAAGTGCCACTGTCGAGCGAAAAACTCTGCATCGCGGCTTTGCCTGGATAGCCGTCATTCGTGCCGAAAATGCCGGGTAGATTGAAGCTTACCTTCACGTGACCATGCGGCAACCAAAGCCTTCGAGGCCGAAAACAACATTCAAACCGGTGCGACACAATCTATTGTCGGCAAAGTTTTGCCAGCATAACTGATGACGTTGGCATCCGGATCGCGTAACCGTTGTTAAGATTGATTCGCGACACCGGGACCACTGTATGAACCGTCTGGCCAACCGCAGCATTCTTGCCCTTGGCGTTTTCCTTCTGTCTGCTTGTACGACAGTGGATTACGACTTCTCCGATGTGAAAAAGTCCGGCAACTCGATGCAGCAGATGGCGCGGCCATCCGGTGCTGTCAACGCGCCACGTTTCGGTGACCGCAAGCCGTTTGAGTGGACCGGCAGAACGCCTTGGCATTATCCAATCCACGGCACGGATGTCTCCAAATATCAGGTCGATGTAGACTGGAGCGCAGTGCGACGGAGTGGCATTTCATTCGTCTTCATCAAGGCAACCGAGGGCGGCGATCGCTTCGACGACCGCTTCACAGAACACTGGAACGGCGCGAAACAAGCCGGCATTCCACGCAGTGCCTATCACTTCTATTATTTCTGTCGTCCGGCCATTGAGCAGGCACGCTGGTACATCCAGAATGTGCCACGTGATCCGGGCGCATTGCCGCCCGTTCTCGACATGGAATGGAACGCCCAGTCGCCGAGCTGCAAGCTGAGACCAAATGCTGTCATCGTCCGCAAGGAAATGAAGATTTTCCTCGATGCGATTGAAAGACATTACGGCAAGCGTCCGATTATTTACACAACAGTCGATTTCTTCGACGAAAATGATCTGAACCAGCTGCGCGAATATCCATTCTGGTTGCGCTCGACTGCGGGGCATCCGACGGAAAAATATGGTCCGCATCCCTGGACGTTCTGGCAATATACCGGAACGGGCACCATTCCAGGTATTAAGGGTGACGCAGATATAAATGTCTTTGCCGGTAGCGCGGGCGCTTGGAAAAAGTGGCTGGAAAGCAACAAGGTCCGTTAACTCTTCGTTAATTGGGTGCTCACACCAAGTTTTGCTTCATTTCCGGTGCGTGATGAGGCAATAGCTAAAAAAACCCGACGGGGAGACCTCCCCCTCTGAATTGTGAGTTTTTCGATGAAAATTATAGCTTCAGTGATGGCTACTGCCTTGCTGGCATCGACTGTAATATCTGGTGCCCAATCTGACGCAAAGGCCTCCGGTTCTCCCGCACTGGCAGCCAGCGCCGACAGTACCATCAACTTGCCGAAGCCAGAATGTGAAACTGACTATGGTCAGTGGATGGACAATCTGACCAAGGAATCCCGCGAAGCAGGTGTTGGCGAAAAGGGAATTGCTGAGCTGCATAAGGCGTCGCTCGAACAGAGAGTTCTTGATCGCGACCGCAAGCAGACCGTCTTCAATCTGACCTTCACTGAGTTTTCCAGGCGCCTCATCTCGGAAGCGCGCCTGAAGAATGGTCAGAGCAATCTGGTCAAATATGCCGATGTCTTCAAGAAAGTCGAAGACACCTATGGCGTACCGGGCCCGGTACTTGCCGCTTTTTGGGGTTTAGAAACCGACTACGGCGCTATTCAGGGTGATTTTGACACGCTCAATGCACTCGTGACGCTTTCTTATGACTGTCGCCGTCCGGATCTTTTCCGTCCGCAGCTGATCGCTCTTCTCAAGCTTTTCGATACCGGTGTTGTCGATGCTGCCACAACGGGCGCATGGGCTGGCGAAATCGGCATGATGCAGCTTCTGCCCAAAGATTATCTGGAGCGCGGCGTCGACGGAGACGGCGACGGCAAGGTCGATCTGAAGAACAGTGTTCCCGATGCAATGATGACCGCTGGCCGTATGATTTCCGAACTTGGCTGGAAGCGTGGCGAGCCGTGGCTCGAAGAAGTACGCGTCACCAAGGATTTGCCTTGGGAAGAATCCATCCGCACCAATCGCAAGCCACATTCATGGTGGGCTGAGCAAGGTGTGGTCGGGCTTAAGGGCCCACTGGGTCCGGATGACGGCGACGCATCGCTTCTGCTGCCACTGGGTCGCAAAGGTCCTGCTTTCCTGTCCTATCCGAATTTCGATATTTTCGTGGAATGGAACAAGTCGATCGTATACGCGACGACGGCCGCCTATTTCTCCACCCGCCTTGCTGGTGCTCCAGCCTTCAATCCCGGCAATCCTGATCAGGGTTTGACGCAGGAACAGATGAAGGAACTGCAGACCAAGCTTCAGGCTCGCGGCTACGAGATGGGCAAGATCGACGGCGTATTCGGCGTGCTGACACGCGATGCCGTTCGCACCGAACAGTTGCGTCTCGGAATCCCTGCCGATTCATGGCCAACGCCTGAACTGCTTGAAAAGCTCTAGTGGATTGAATTTGACATCTGTCCCACGCCTGTGACCGAGCGATGCAAATGTCGGAATAAGACTACCAGAACATGTCTCCCAAAAACGGAAACTCGTTTTGGGATCAAGACAGGCTTAAAAACCAATAGCTAAAGCGCATCGCATGAATACTATGAAACGCGAACGCTTTAGATAGAATCGATCAAAGGCGCGGACCACCCTCCGCGCCTTTCAACTTTTGCAAGTTATTCAAGCGCCATGATCTCTACCCTCATTATCGTTCTGCCCGTCTTCGCCCTCATCTTTTCCGGTTGGGGTGCATTCAAGCTGAAGATATTAGGACCGCACGCAATCACTGAGCTTAATCGCTTCGTGGTCTATCTGGCCTTGCCGGCCCTGCTCTTCGATATCATGGCCAATACCCATGGCAGTGATTTGTGGCAGCCCGGATTTATCAGCGTCTTTCTGCTGAGCAGCGCCATAGCCTTCGCCCTGCCCTTTATCATCCGTCTGCGTGGTAAATTATCTCTGGCTGACAATGCACTTGATGGACTAAACGCTGCCTACCCCAATACGGGCTATATGGGCATTCCGCTTTCTATGATCGCTTTTGGCTCAGGCGTTCTCGCTGCAACGACAATTTCCATCATCATTACCGTCTGCGTGACCTTTGCCTTTGCGATCATCCTGATCGAAATCGGCATGCAGACCGAAAAGAAGCCGCTGCGTCTTGTCTGGAAAGTCGCACGATCCCTGATCCGCAATCCGCTGCTCTTTGCGCCTGCACTGGGAACACTTGTGTCATTCTCTGGCTTGACCATCCCTGCACCTGCAGAAACCTTTCTGAAAATGCTTGGTGGCGCAGCGTCGCCTTGTGCACTTGTGGCGCTTGGCCTTTTTCTCGCACAACCGCGCGAGATCGAGCGTGACAGCGTCAATGCAATCGCTTTCCTCGTATCAGTCAAACTGATCATCATGCCATTGGCAACGTGGTTGCTCGCGATCTACGTCTTTGGGCTACCGCCACATCTGGCGCAGAGCGCGACACTGCTTGCAGCACTCCCCGCAGGCACAGGTCCCTTCATGCTTGCAGAACATTACCGTCGCGAAGCCGCCATTACGTCCAATGTCATCCTCTATTCGACAGTTCTATCGGTGTTCACCCTGTCAGGATTCCTCGCTTTAATTCGCTAAACGAAGAGGCAAAAAGCCAATTCTTCGGTTCAAGCCGGGCCAAAATTGGCGCTTTCGTGGCATTTTCATGAAATGTGAACAAATTTTTACAGTCAAAAATTTCAATGACTTAGCTGGTAAACAAAAGGTTTTTTTCCCTATCACCGCTTATTGCAGTACGAAATGTTCTTTTGTTTAGACCAATTTGCGCTTAGATTCCGGTTCTCTACCAGCGCGTACCCGGCCTCGTCGGGTGCATATAAGGAGACAGACCAATGGGACTTACGCGATCTCTGAATGTCCTCATGATCTGTGCAGCATTCGCATTTGTTGCAGCGTTGATAGCAGGCGTTATTCCCTGAATTGGGATAGCCAAGCCATTAAGGCGGCATCGGTTCTTGAGGATAGACTGATCCGTTTTAGAAAAAATTCTAAAGAAAAGCCCGGTTTTCAAACCGGGCTTTTTACATTTCAGGCGACCTGGAGAGCCGTTTCCGTATTGGGCCTTATGCCAATCATATGGCAGATAGCGAACGGCAGATCGGCACGGTTCATCGTATAGAAATGGAAATCCTGTACGCCACGCTCGATCAGGTCCATCACCTGTTCCGCAGCAATGGCAGCAGCAACAAGCTGATGGGTTTGCGGATCGTTCTCCAACCCCTCAAAGCGTTCAGCAAGCCATGCCGGAATATGCGTGGCCGACCTTGCGCAGAAGTTTTTCACCTGCTTGAAATTATGGATTGGCAAAACGCCCGGCACGATTGGAATATAAATACCAGCACGGCGCACGCGCTCGACATAACGCTCGAATAATTCATTATCGAAGAAAAACTGTGTAATGGCGCGGGTCGCACCATTATCAACCTTGCGCTTGAGCATATCGATATCGGTTGCAAAATCCGGGCTTTCCGGATGCTTTTCCGGATAGGCAGAAACGGAAATATCGAAATCATCGATCTGGCGCAGCCCTGCTACCAGTTCAGCGCTGCTCTGATAGCCGCCCGGCGTCGAGACATATTTCTCGCCGATGCCCGAGGCAGGGTCCCCACGTAACGCCACAAAGCGTTTCACGCCAAGGGCTGCAAATTCACGCACAACCTCGTCGACTTCTTCCTTCGTCGCATCCACGCATGTGAGATGCGCAGCCGCATCGACATCAGTCTCTTTCAGAATGCGTGCCACTGTGCGGGTCGTGCGTTCACGCGTGGAACCGCCCGCGCCATAGGTCACAGACACGAATTTTGGCTTCAATGGCGCAAGGCGCGTCACGGTTTCCCACAGGCGCTGTTCCATTTCTTCCGTCTTGGGCGGAAAGAACTCGAACGATACGCGGGTGGTCTGGCCGATATCCGATCGGCGGGAAAGACCGTAAAAGCCCATTAGACTGTCTCCGTTATGCTTACACGTTGCGGCGCTGGATCGGCAATCAGCAAGCGTGGGTCATTGGCAAGCCAAAGCTTGACCGTCAGTCCATCGTCGCCATTTGCAGCCTTTGGCCCCAATTCTGTCGTCTTGGCAGGTTCAAGCCCTGCATCTTTCATCCATCCCAGCATTTGCTCATCGCTGAAGCCGAGCCTGAGATGCGCATGTTCCTCGCGTAGGAACTCAAGTTTGTGCGGCGCAAAATCAACGATCAGCAAGCGTCCACCCGGACGAAGCGCACGCGCCGCCTCACGAATTGCTGCGAGCGGATCATCAAGAAAATGCAAGACCTGATGGATCGTGACCAGATCAAAACTCTCGCGTTCGACGGGTAACGCATAGACGTCGCCCTGCCGCACCTGTGCATTGCCTACCGATGCGAGATCGAGATTGGCACGTGCCACCGAAAGCATGTCGCGATTGATATCGATGCCCAATCCGCGCACATAAAGCGGTGAGAAAAGCTCCAACAACCGACCTGTGCCCGTACCGACATCAAGCATGGCCTGAAACTGCCTGTCGCCGATGATGTTTTTAAGCGCTATTTCCACTGCATTTTCGGAAACATGCAGCTTACGAATTTCATCCCAGCTACCAGCATTGGCACTGAAATAAGCTGCCGCCTTTTCCTGACGGCTGGATTTAACCTGCGAGAGCCGCTCCATATCGCGTTCAATCAGGGGATCAGATGCATCGAGCCGCAACAGCAAATTGCGTGCAACTTCACTGCAAAGCGCATTGTCAGACAGCCGGAAATAGGCCCAGGCGCCTTCCTGATAGCGATCAATGAGATCAGCTTCGCCCAACAGCTTGAGATGACGCGACACACGCGGCTGCGACTGACCCAGAATTGTGGTCAGGTCCGACACCGTGAGATCACCCTTGGAAAGAAGCGCAAGGATGCGCAAGCGGCTTGGTTCTGCCACTGCTTTTAACACATCCACCATCTGATCGAGCTGCAAGCGCAATTCGCAATCTCCATACACTTCTAAAGATATAAAGATATGTTTATATGAAGTGGCGATTACGCGCAAGCGATTTTCGTACTGCGATACACAGCAAAGCTATGCCCCCGATTAAGGAAGGCGTTTGAGCTGGATAACAACAAGGTTATGATTATTGCGAATCTTGCTTCGAGCGCCCTAACGTATTGAATCTATGCATCGCCCTTTCCGGTATCGATTCTGGTTTTTGGGCAAATACTACAGCGTGAAAGGAAGACGGCTATGAGTGCAGGCACTGTGCGCCAGAAGGCAATCGCAAAATCTCTCACGCTTTTGCTTCCTGCGGTCCCCTATTCAGATTCAGAACCAATTCGCGCGGCAGCGCTTGCGCCGCATATGAAAATGCTTCCGCCATCAATTGCCGTATGGCTGGCAACAGTGGCCCATGTGCGTCACATGCATACCGACTATGACGCGCTGCGCGATGATGGCTACGACAAGGATTCAGCACGTTTCTTTGTGATGGACGCCATCAATTCCAAACTGACGGAATGGCGTGCGACACGCCTTGTCACAGCAGATGAGGATGAAGCGGCGGTAATGTAACCGCCGCCTTCAGAACCATACATTCCGGTTTCAGTGGGTGTCATGCCCCTGCAGATAGCCGTGCTTGCGGGGGTCTGGCATCACAAGTCCCACGATAAAGACAATCACCATCATGATAGTCACGTACCAGAAGAACCCGCTTTCAAAGCCGATCTTCTTGAACCACAGCGCGACATATTCGGCGGTACCGCCAAAGATCGCGTTGGCAATCGCATAAGAGAAGCCAACGCCCAGAGCGCGTACTTCAGCCGGAAACAGTTCTGATTTCACGATCCCGCCGATTGACGTGTACATGCTCACAATGGCCGAGGCGATGGCGATATACACAAACGCCATTGTCGGACTTTGCACAGACCCAAGCAGCGTGAGCAACGGAATAGTTGTCAAAACCGATACGCCACCAAATGCGATCATCATCGGCTTGCGGCCCACCTTATCGGAGATATACCCAAACAGTGGCTGCATAAGCATGAAGGCAAACAGGGCAACGGTCATGACCTCGCTTGCCGTTTCCTTGTTCATGCCCGCCGTGTTGACCAGATATTTCTGCATGTAGGTCGTGAATGTGTAAAAGGTCAGCGACCCACCCGCTGTAAATCCAACGACAACCAGAAATGCCTTGCGATGGTTCTGCCAGATGTTGGCGAAACTACCCGCAGCCTTACTGGCGCGGGATTCCTCAGTCGACGTTTCGTGCAGTGTGCGGCGGAGAAAGAGGGCTACGATTGCGGCCAAACCACCAATGGCAAACGGAATACGCCAGCCCCATTCATGCAGCTGCTCTGATGTCAGAAAAAACTGCAGGATGACCAGGACCAGCACCGCCAGAAGCTGACCGCCAATCAAAGTCACATACTGGAACGACGAGAAGAAGCCGCGGCGGCCAGCCAGAGCGACTTCACTCATATAGGTTGCGGTCGTGCCGTATTCGCCACCGACCGACAAGCCCTGCAGCAGGCGCACCACCAACAACAAGAACGGCGCCCAAAGACCAATTGTTTCATAGGTCGGCAAAATCGCAATCGCAAAAGACCCCAGACACATCATGCTGACCGAAATCAGCATGGAGGTGCGACGGCCGAGCTTATCGGCCACACGGCCAAACACCCACCCACCGATGGGGCGCATAAGAAAACCAGCGGCGAAAATTGCAGCTGCATTCAGCAGCTGGCTTGTCTGATCCTCTGAGGGGAAAAATTGCGAGGCGAAGTAAAGCGCCCCGAAGGAATAGACATAAAAATCGTACCATTCCACCAGATTGCCAGACGCACTGGCAACAATCGCATAAATGCGGCGGCGCGTATCGTGAGCGTCGTGTTTCTCTGCGATCTCGCCATTGGCATCATTCTGCATTTCTGCATTGCTCATTCTGAAACTCCCGAAAGCGGGAACTGCCACAAGGGGAAGCGCCCACGTGATCACTCGCTTTGCATGGGAGAGCGCAAAGCCAGCAATCGTTGACCTCATAAATAATATATTCGGCAGGCAGTCAGGCTTCAGTCGTTAAACATGAAATCGCATCAGTTCGCCCGAAAGTGGGGCTCCTGACTTAAGCTACCTCAACGTGACATCTTTGCAAAATCAGACATCAACGCTCCCAATTAAGTGATCCCTGCAATGCTCAAAAGATGCACGGAATTACCTCCGATATATCAAAATCATAGGATCAATATCGTTTGTATGCAATCTATTATGAAGAGCTATTATTCATGATGGAGATATAGAGGGTGCGACAAAAATATTGTATTTAAAGGATTATACCGGGAAGCGCCCTGAAACCTCCCGGTAAAATCTTTGTGAGACAAACACCTCAGCCTATTTGCTGGCCACGATGAAAATTCGTGGAAACCGTAACATCACACGGCCATCCTTCAGTTTCGGATAATATTCTTCGAGCCTTGATTTATAGGCTTTCAGAAACTCGTGCTGTTCCCGATCATCCAGCGGATCAAGAAACGGACGCAAACCTGTCGACTTCACCCACTCGATAATCGCATCCACATCTGCAAGCGGGTGATTGTAGATTGTGTGCCAGATGTCGATCCGCGAGGCCTGCCCGACCAAGGCGTTATAATAATCGGCCACAGGTGCCAGAGGCCCCCTGCCCTTATCGCCAATCTTTGCTGCGAAAGGTTCCGTTTTAGCAACTTCGCGCATTAGCTTGTGGGTCGGCTCGCCCATATTATCCGGCATTTGCACCGCAAGACATGCGCCCGGTTTAAGGAACGACAAGAGCCTTGTCATCTGCTCCGTATGATCGGGAAGCCATTGAAAAACGGCATTTGAGAACAGCACGTCGGTTTCGGCATCCGGTTCAAATTTCGTCACATCTCCCAAATCAAAGCTGACCTGAGGCAAACGCGTCTTTGCCTTTTCGATCATATCGGGTGACGTATCAAACCCCGAAACCTGTGCATCCGGCCAGCGTTCAACCAGAAGCTCGGTGGAGTTTCCCGGGCCGCAGCCAATATCGACAACCTTGCGCGGCTTATCGATCTTTATCTGCGCCAGAAGGTCAGCCGCCGGGCGACTGCGCTCATCTTCAAACTTCAGATATTGCTTTGCAGACCAGTCTTTCATTGTTCACTCCTTCCAAACAAAAAGGCCGGTGCAATGCACCGGCCTCATTTTCTTTATCGCGTCAGCGGCTTGTAAGTGACCCGCTTCGGATTAACGCTATCTGGTCCGAGACGACGGACCTTATCCGCTTCATAATCCTCGAAGTTTCCTTCGAACCACTCAACGTGGCTATCGCCTTCGAATGCCAGAATATGCGTCGCCAAACGGTCGAGGAACATACGATCGTGGGAGATGATAACGGCGCAGCCAGCATATTTTTCGAGCGCATCTTCGAGCGCTGCCAGCGTTTCGGTATCAAGATCGTTGGTCGGTTCGTCGAGGAGCAGAACGTTGCCGCCTGCCTGCAACATCTTGGCAAGATGCACGCGATTACGCTGACCGCCGGACAGATTACCAACCTTGGCCTGCTGATCACCGCCCTTGAAGTTGAACGCACCGCAATAAGCGCGGCTGTTCATTTCAAACTTGCCGAGCTTGATGATGTCGTTGCCGCCGGAAATTTCTTCCCAGACATTTTTGTTCGGGTCGAGGTGATCGCGACTCTGATCGACATAACCAAGATGAACGGTATCACCAATACGAATAGAGCCCGAATCCGGCTTTTCCTGACCAGTGATCATCTTGAACAGCGTCGACTTACCCGCGCCGTTTGGACCAATAACACCAACGATGCCACCAGGAGGCAGCTTGAACGTCAGGTTTTCGATCAGCATGCGATCGCCAAATGACTTGGTCAGACCTTCAGCTTCAATAACCACTTGACCAAGACGCTCGCCAGCCGGGATCAGAATCTGGGCATCGCCCGGGCGTTGATTGTTGGCAGCTTCGACCAACTGGTCATAGGCCTTGATACGAGCCTTCGACTTGGACTGACGAGCCTTCGGGCTCGCCGAAATCCATTCGCGTTCGCGCTCAAGGGCTTTCTGGCGTGAATCGTCTTCACGGCCTTCCTGAATCATACGCTTGGACTTGGCTTCGAGATAGGCCGAGTAATTGCCTTCATAAGGAATACCGCGACCACGGTCGAGCTCGAGAATCCAGCCCGTTACATTGTCGAGGAAGTAGCGATCATGCGTGATGAGCAGGACAGCGCCCTGATATTCGCGCAAATGCTTTTCGAGCCATGCAGTGGTTTCAGCGTCAAGGTGGTTGGTCGGTTCGTCGAGCAGCAGCAGATCAGGCTTCGACAGCAGCAGCTTGCAAAGTGCCACGCGGCGACGCTCACCACCCGAAAGAGTGGTGACATCGGCATCAGCAGGCGGGCAGCGCAGTGCTTCCATCGCCATTTCGACCTGGCTGTCCAGATCCCAGAGGTTCTGGCTATCGATGAGATCCTGAAGTGCCGCACCTTCGTCAGCAGTTTCATCAGAATAGTTCATCATCAGTTCGTTATAACGGTCGAGAATAGCCGTTTTCTTGGCTACACCTTCCATTACATTGCCGAGCACGTTCTTTTCAGGATCGAGATGCGGTTCCTGAGCGAGATAACCACAAGTCGCACCGTCTGCGAGCCAAGCTTCGCCGGTGAAATCCTTGTCCATTCCGGCCATGATCTTGAGAATTGTCGATTTACCGGCGCCGTTTGGTCCGAGAATACCAATCTTCGCATCAGGATAGAATGATAGATGAAGGTTTTCGATAACCTTTTTAGTACCGTAGGCCTTGTTCAGCCCGGACATATGATAGATGAATTGGCGTGCCATAAAGCCCGTCGTCTCCACAAGTTAAAGAGCGCGAACGGCCAGAAAGCCGAACCGCAGGGAAATTGCTGCTGGGTATGTAGGCGAAATAGAGCGCGGAAGCAAATATCATCACGCAGGTGGCGCTGGCATTTTGAAGCATCTCAACCAAAAGTGCGAAGCAGTTTTGCGCTGGATAATGCGTAAAGATAAATAGTGAGATGCGGTTCCAACAATTCAGCCTTAACTGGCACCACCCGATTATTCACGGCACCCGATAATTGGCCTATGTCGGGTTCGAAATAAGCTCAAATAAAATGAAACCGGGCGCGGATATTTCCGTCACCCGGTTTCCCCTCTGGCCACCACTCGGGAAAGTACCTCCCTTTCACCGAATGGCCTGCTAGTTATGCCTTAACGACCAAAGCGCAACGTTGTTTAACATGTCTATGCAACAAACTCTGGTCTCTGAATTCTCTTCAAAACTCCGTCCAAATCCCCTTACAGAGATAGATTTGCCTAGGATTTCGCGGTTTTCAAGCGGAATTTGCTCAAAAAATGCAAATGCCTAAAATTAACTCATTCAACCCTCAGATGCCTTTTTTTGCGACGCTACCAAAAGAGAATTTGACTATTTGCGCGGCATAAATTCTGATGGTCTTATGACGTTTGAAACCATCCATCGCCTGCCTCTTTCGGACGGAACCGAACTGCCCTATCGGCAGTCGCTCGCTGTTGCTCCAAAAGCTGTTGTGCATATCTGTCACGGACTTGCCGAACACTCGGCACGTTATGCCCGTTTCGCTGCAGCACTGAATGGGGCTGGATACCATGCTTACGCGCACGATCATCGCGGACATGGCGCCAATATCAGTCCACATGCACCAAAAGGGATGTTCGCACCAAAAGACGGCGATAGAGTGGCTATTGGCGATGTTCTGGCCTTAAACCGCCATATTCATGCAACGCACCCCGGCTTACCTGTGGTATTATTCGGCCATTCGATGGGCGGACTTATCGCGCTCAACTACGCGCTCGTGCATTCCGACACGGTTGATGCCGTTGCTGTCTGGAATGCCAATTTCAATGGTGGCATCGAAAACCGTGCTGCAATGGCACTTCTTTATGCCGAGCGAATGCTCAAAGGCTCAGACGTCCCAAGCGCAATCCTGCCCAAACTCACCTTCCGTACTTGGGGGCGTTCAATTCCGGGGCATCGCACGCCTTTTGACTGGCTCTCACGTGATCCGGCAGAGGTGGAAGCTTATGTGAATGATCCCCTCTGTGGCTTCGATGCAAGTGTTGCGCTCTGGATCGATGTTTTCCGCATGATGAAGAATGGTGCTACCGACAGCAGTTTTGCTGGTATCCGTAAGAAGCTACCTTTCAATCTTGTTGGTGGGACGGAAGATCCGGCCACCGACAAAGCAAAGGCCACCCGCAAATTGGCTGCCAGAATGCAGGCAATGGGCTTTAGCAACGTCACGTGTACCATCTATCCCGGCACACGCCACGAAAGCCTGAATGAGATCAACCGGGATGAAGTAACGCAGAATTTTCTGGATTGGCTCGCTGAGGCCCTTCCGTCTGGCCGCATCTCCGGCTAGAACCTGCACATATTCAAATGCTGGATCAAACTCACGATTTCTTGAAACATCTTGGTTTGCCTCGCAATCAATGTTATGGAGCCCGCCTTGCGCGCTACAGGGCATCTGTACATAAACATTAAGCACACCGGTTTTACTGCAAATGCGCAAGGAATGAAGGAAGCTCCGCTTGGCAACACCAACGATTTCTGTGGTCATCCCCTGCCGCAATGAGGCCGACAATCTCGCTTTTCTGCTTGATGAAGTCGACAGCGCCATGCTTGGTCGCGCATATGAAGTCATCGTCGTCGATGATGGTTCGACAGATTCCACAAGTGATGTTCTGGCTGGCCGCATCCATACAGGCAAACCATTGCGCCATATCCGCCATGATCGTTCGGCAGGACAGAGTGCCGCTCTGCGTTCAGGCGTTTTTGCAGCTCGCGGACAGATCGTTGTTACGATGGATGGCGACGGTCAGAATAATCCAGCCTATTTGCCAGCGCTCGCTGACGCTCTCATCAATGCAGGACCTGACTTTGGCATAGCCGCCGGTCAGCGCCTCAAGCGTACCGATACAAAGCTAAAGCAGCTTTCCTCGCGCTTTGCAAACAACCTGCGTGGCTCAATCCTGAAAGATAAGACACGCGATTCCGGTTGCGGTTTGAAGGCGCTTCACACGGATCTTTTCCGCCAGCTGCCGTTCTTTGACGGCTGGCACCGCTACCTGCCAGCTTTGGCTCTCCGCGAAGGTTTTGATGTCGTGCATATCGATGTCACCGACCGCGAGCGCCGCCACGGCAAATCCAATTATGGCATTCTCGACCGCGGCCTACGCGGCATTCTGGACCTTTACGGCGTATGGTGGTTGCGCAAGCGTCGTAAAGTTGTTCCGCGCGTGACGGAGATTACCCATGACTGACATTCTGAACAGCTTCACTCAATGGCTGCACGATGTTTTTGTAGCGCAATGGGATGGCTGGATCATTCTGGGCTTTATTGCACAGGCCTGCTTCACCATGCGCTTTGTCGTGCAATGGCTGGCATCAGAAAAAGCCAAGAAGAGCGTTATGCCGGTAGCGTTCTGGTTCTTTTCACTCTTCGGCGGTGCTCTTCTTCTGATCTATGCTATTCAGCGCAAAGATCCAGTGTTTATCGCTGGTCAGGCCTTGGGTCTGATCGTCTATGTCCGCAATCTCTGGCTCATAGCCAACGAGAAGAAGCAGGTTACTGCGGCTGACTAAATCATTCCGGCAAGTCAAAATCAAAACGCCGATCTGATGATTTCAGATCGGCGTTTTTGTTTGTAATTACTGAACTATAAGTGTGCGTCCAACCGAACGATAATCGAGCCCGGTACCGGCCATATCATCGGCCTTATAGACATTGCGCAGATCAATCAGCACATTGCCATCCATCACGCCTGCAACGCGCTTGAGATCAAGTGCACGATAGGCATTCCACTCGGTGAGGAGTGCAACGACGCCTGCACCCTTGGCTGCTTCATAGGCCGAGCTGCACCATGTCACGTCCGGCAAAACAGACTTTGCAGCTTCCATCGCCTCTGGATCATGGGCGCGAACCGAAATCCCTGCCTTCTGAATAACGGCAATTATATCAAGCGACGGAGATTCACGAATATCATCTGTGTTCGGCTTGAAAGCGACACCTAGCACGGCAACGGTTTTGGTGCCGCTCTCATGAGCCGCTGCAACGATGCGCTCTGCCATTGCTTGCTTGCGTAATTCATTGACCGAGATCACTTCCTCGATCAACGACTGCGGCGCATCGTACTTTTTGCCGGTTGCGGCGAAAGCCCGTGTATCTTTCGGGAAGCAGGAACCACCGAACCCCGGGCCAGCATGGAGGAACTTTGAACCGATGCGGTTGTCCATGCCAATTGCGCGAGCGACTTCCTGCACATTGCCGCCGGTTTTCTCACAAAGATCGGCAACCTGATTGATAAAGGTCACTTTCATCGCAAGAAATGCGTTTGCAGCATATTTGATGATTTCTGCATTTTCCAACGATGTGATCACCATTGGTGTTTCACGCAAGTAGAGCGGACGATAAAGCCGCTGCATGGCAGCCTTGCCACGCTCGTCATCAACGCCCACGACAACGCGATCGGGACGCATGAAGTCTTCAATTGCTGAACCTTCCCGCAGGAATTCAGGGTTCGAGACCATTGAAAATTCAACATCTGGACGCGCGAGAGCAATACGATCACGAATACGCGCATTGGTGCCGACAACGACGGTCGACTTGATAACAACCACTGCACCCGGCTTCATAGCCGCAGCAATTTCATCGGCAGCCGCTTCGATATATTGCAGATCCGCTTCACCATCGCCGCGTCGCGAGGGCGTGCCGACGGCAATCAGGATCACATCGGCATCCGCAACGCTGCTCACCAGATCAGTGCTGAATTCCAGCCTTCCATCACGGATGTTTCGCGCCATAAGCTCATCAAGCCCCGGTTCGAAAATCGTGACTTTGCCCGCAGTCAGCCGTTCGATGATCGACGGGTTCTTGTCGACACATGTGACGTGAAAGCCGAATTCGGCAAAACACACGCCCGAAACCAGACCCACATAGCCCGTTCCGATCATCGCCAGTTTCATATGTTCAGTCCTTCAAATTAGCTTACAGCCACTTATCATAATCCGACACCAGGAGATGTACCGGCTTCTCGTTTTCTTCAATATTGGAGAAGCGCCCGATTGGCTCGCGGAAAATATTGTCCGTCAGATCGTCATTGACCGTCGACACCTCGCCGATCAGCACGTCACCGCCCTCACCCCAGAACGCATGCCAGTTGCCTGGCAGGAGTGTTACGCTTTCACCGGGCTGCAATTTAAGATGCGCGCCAGCTTTCTGCGTAACCAGACGGCCATCTGTCGCAACAGTCACATCAGTTTCTTCATCAACACTGCCATCAGCGCGCGAATTGAAAAGTTCCAGTACCAGCGTGCCACCACCACGATTGATGATGTCTTCTGCCTTCACCACATGGCGATGCATGGGTGAAATCTGATTCTTGCGCGAAATCATGATTTTTTCGGCATAAAGCATGCCGCCGCCGCGCTTCAGATCTTCGGCATTGCCGTTGCGTGTGGTGAAGAGAAACAGGCCCAGATCAGCAAATTTACCCTGACCGTAATCAGTAATGTCCCAACCAAGACGACCGTCGAGAATCGCTTTGGCATCACTTGAGGTGTGCTTTTTCAGCTCTTCCGGCGACCAATAGGCAAACGGCGGCATCACATAACCAAAGGAGCGAATGAAAGCGTCGCTCTCGCGGATGATCTCGTTAATTTCGGAACGTTTCATGGCCTCTGAGCCTCCCATGGAATGAAACCAGCTATCTTTATTCTTGCATGCCTTTATCGGAACACCCGTTCCCGCTCTACCGCAACATGCTTTGGCTGTTTGGTAACTGCCTTTTTGACCTCTTGGCAATCCCACAAGAGAGACTCTCACACAATTGCGAAGTCCAGCATCATTCTCAGCGCGTCATTTTAGCGTGTCGTCTTTACGCGAAAATCATGTCGCATCCCAATGCGCGTTTAGAACATTTCAATGATTGAATCATGACAACGGAAGCTGGTCTGAACATCAGCGAATGAACGGACAAGCCGTTGAGATAACGGGGAAAGCCGTGCTTCCGGAAGACAGTGGGAACAGTAGGTCGAGCAAACGTCGCTGAGAGAACAGCGCCAGCACGATCTTGATACGGACACAAAGGTTCGATTCTATGGACGTTCGCAACGAAATGCTGGGGCTTTTGACCGGGCGCGACCCAAATTTCAGCCTGGAGCAGAAGTTTTACACTGATCCTGACTTTCACAAGCTGGATCTGGAAAACATCTTCTATCGCGACTGGCTGTTTGTCGGCCATGACTGCGAACTGCCAAAGACCGGCTCCTACATGACGGTGCAGGTTGGCGCTTACCCTGTTCTGATCGTGCGTGATGCACAGGGCGGAATCCGGGCTTTCCACAATTCCTGCCGTCATCGTGGCTCACGCATTTGCTCCGCTGAAAAAGGCACGGCTGCAAAGCTCGTTTGCCCTTATCACCAATGGACCTATGAACTTGACGGTCGTCTTCTCTTTGCGCGTCAGGTTGGCCACGATTTCAAGCCGGCCGAATATGGACTGAAGCACGTTCATTGCGAGACCGTTGCAGGCTACATCTATGTTTGCCTTGCTGATGAAGCACCTGATTTCGACAGCTTCCGTGCGTTAGTCGAGCCTTATCTCGCTCCACACAATATCAAGGAAGCCAAGGTCGCCTTTGAGAGTTCCATCATCGAGAAGGGCAATTGGAAGCTCGTCTGGGAAAACAACCGCGAGTGCTATCATTGTGCTGCCAATCACCCGGAGCTTTGCCGCACCTATCCCGAAGCGCCCAGTGCAACAGGCGTTCAAGGTGTGATGGAAGATCCGGAAATCAACCAGCTCTGGAAGAATTGCGCCTCGATCGGTCTGCCTGCAGAATTCAATATGTCGGAAGACGGTCGTTATCGCATCACCCGCATTCCACTGCTGCGCGATGCGGTTAGCTACACCATGTCGGGAAAACCTGCCGTCAGGAAATCTCTGAGCGATCAGGTTTCAGGCAATACCAATATCGGCGCCATGCTGCTCTTCAACTATCCGTCCACATGGAACCACCTGATGGTCGATCATGCCATCTCCTTCCGCGTGCTGCCAATCAGTGCCGAAGAAACGATGGTTACGACCAAATGGCTGGTCCACAAGGATGCCGTTGAAGGCGTCGACTATGATCTTGATGAGCTGACACATGTCTGGATTCAGACCAACGATCAGGATCGTCAGATCGTGGAAGAGAATGCAGTCGGCATTCGATCGCCCGCTTACCAGCCCGGCCCCTATTCGGTCGAGCATGAAGGCGGCGTGATGCAGTTCCTCGAATGGTACACCAACACCATCACGCCTCGCCTGAAAGGCGAAGCCGCAAAGCTTAGCCGCGTAGCCTAGAGCGCCGTGCGCCCTCTTGGGCGCACAAAGGTCGCTCTAACAGATTAAATTTGCTGCATAATTTTACCTTAAACTGATTCAAGCTTAAGGAATTATGCAGTAAATAAACTGCAATAGAGAAGTGAGAAGGCCATGCAGCCTCTGAAATATCTGGACGAGATGCTGCCGTGGAACGACAGGTTGCAGATGCTGCAATGCATCTCGGCCATCGAAGAAGCGCCGGACGTCATGACCTTCTCCTTCAAGACACAAGACGACAACTGGTTTCGCTATACGCCGGGACAGTTCATCACGCTCGAACTACCAATCGAACGGTCTGATGGGCTTGGGCCGGTTTTGCGCACCTATACGCTGTCATCCACACCTTCACGGCCCTACCATATCTCGATCACGGTCAAGGCGCAGAAAGACAGCATTGGCACCCGCTGGATGCTTGATAATCTGCGTCCACCGATGACGATCAAGGCCTATGGCCCGAATGGTGACTTTTCGCTCGCCAATCATCCAAGCGAGAAGTATCTCTTCGTCTCAGCTGGCTCCGGCATCACGCCTATGGTGTCAATGACGCGCTGGCTTTTCGATTGTGCACCGGCAACGGATGTCGCTTTTATTAATTGCGCGCGCACACCCGATGACATCATCTTCCGGAAGGAACTGGAACTTCTTTCCGGCCGCATGGAAGCCATGCATCTTGCTTTTATCGTGGAGCAATCTTCTGCACGCCATGTCTGGCTTGGACTTCATGGCCGCATCGACCGCGCACGTCTGGAACTACTGGCGCCTGACTTTCTGCATCGCAAAGTGTTCTGCTGTGGACCGGAGCCGTTCATGAACGGTGTCCGCGGCCTGCTGGAGCAATCCGGCTTCGATATGTCCAACTATCATCAGGAGAGCTTTCAGCCTGCGACCGAAATTTCCGCAGTTCCGGTGCCATCGTCACTCGCAGCACCAACCAGCGCGCCAACCGCCCCGATTGCACCCGCGGTGGCCCCTGCAAGCGTTGTCTTCAGTCTTTCCGGTGTCGAAGTGGAATGCACCGAAAACGACACCATCCTGCTCGCAGCCCGCAATGGCGGATTGAAAATCCCCAGCGCCTGTGAATTCGGCATTTGCGGCACCTGCAAAGTCAAATGTATCGGCGGTGAGACCGAGATGACGCATAATGGTGGCATTCGCGATGACGAAATCGCTGAAGGCTACATTCTCGCGTGTTGTAGCCGCCCGCGTGGTCGTGTCGAAATTGATGCTTAATTAAGCTTTCTTGAGAAACTCTGTTCGCAGCACGAGGCCTTTGACCTGCTTGGTGCTGCAATCGACCTCATCTGGATTACCGGTCAGACGAATGCCTTTGACCAGCGTACCGCGCTTGAGTGTCGTTGAGGTGCCTTTGACCTTCAAATCCTTGATGAGCGTAACGGAATCGCCGTCGTTAAGCTCAGTTCCGTTACTGTCGCGTGTGATTTCATCAGTCATTTTTATCCCTGCCTGTAGCTAAAGAACGATGTCGGTAGCACCAAAGACAATGTAATACCAGAACGCGGATATTTGCTGGTATGGGCCTGCACTGCTAATTATAGTTACGTGAAAGCAGTCAGGAGCATTTTATGATCGGTCATGCCCTTCTCGTCGTCGATATCCAGAATGATTTCTGTCCCGGTGGGGCACTTGCGGTCGATAAAGGCGATGAAATTTTGCCTGCAATCAACCGGCTGATCGACGAGAGCGAACACGTCATTCTGACACAGGACTGGCACCCGGCAGGTCATTCCAGCTTTGCAACAAGCCATCCCGGTAAGAAGCCTTTCGACACAATCGATATGGCGTATGGCCCACAGACATTATGGCCGGAACACTGCGTACAGGGCACACATGGCGCAGAATTTCATCCAGACCTGCAATGGACCCGTGCGCAGCTGGTTATCCGTAAAGGGTTTCGTATCGGCGTCGACAGTTATTCATCGTTTTTCGAAAACGACCACCAGACCCCCACGGGCCTCGCCGGATACCTGCGTGAGCGCAACATTGGATCGCTTACCATTGTGGGCTTGGCGACAGATTTCTGCGTGGCTTACTCCGCGCTGGACGCCGTTTCACACGGCTTTCAGGTGCGTGTTCGGCTTGATGCCTGTCGCGGCATCGATATCGGCGGCTCGATGAATGTCATGCTGGAAAAAATGCAAAAGGCGGGCGTTGAACTCATCACAGCATCGGCCCAAAAATCGGAATCGTTTTTTTGAAAGCACGATGCGTGGATTCAATAGTTTAGAACATCCTTCGTGCGCCCAAGCGGGCGCACGGCGCTCTAACGAACCCGCCCTTGCCGCTCATTTACTCTGATTATTTCTGCAATTCACCATCAGGCATGACGACATAGATCAACACGGCAATGATGGTGATGAAGAAGCGGAACGCCGATTCAATACCGTTCCATGTGGATGACATCCACATGCCGAACCATTCGCCACCAATCGACATGAAGCCAACCTGCCAGACGAGAAAGCCCAATGAAAGACCGGCAATCGCCCATTTCTTGGAGTGATTGAAACTACCTGCATCTCCACTCAGGCGACCAAGCATTGCGAAAGCGCCGATCCAGCAAAGGATCGCCGTCACAGTCTCAGCAGCGATGATCAAAATATAACCGGCATTATGCAGGACATTGCTATCAATAGCGCGATATTTGATCGTCGCATCTGGGAATATCGTATCCATGAGCAGAACATGCTGCACGAATGCAAAATTGCTGCCGTAATCGGTGATATTGCCAAAAGAAACGAGTGTCGCGAAGAAAGCGATTGCCGCAACGAATGCGGTTTTGCTCAAACGAGTAACGACCATGGAAGACCCCTCTCCAAAAAAGCCGCAGCCGCAACCTTCCGAGGTCGCGGCATAAACAGATACGCTCCGGCGATAGCGCCATGAGTGCATCAAAGCGCGCGAACTCTTTCGATTCCGTCAATAGCCAACAAAAAAGGCGGCTCAAAGCCGCCCTTCTTATGTTTTGACACAGAAGATCAATGCAAAGCAGCCTCATCGGCCTCCTTTTGCCACTCCGGATTCTTCTTATTGTAGCGGATGGACGACATCAGTGAGAGACCGATCAATACCGCACCGATCAAGCCGGTGATGACTTCCGGAATATGGAACAGCGTCTGAACGTACATGATCACGGCCAGCACCAGAATGGCGTAGAATGCGCCATGTTCCAGATAACGATATTGGCCAAGTGTCTTTCGTTCGACCAGCATGATGGTCAGTGATCGTACATAGAACGCACCGATACCAAGGCCGATCGCAATGACGAAGAGATTGGTCGTCAGTGCAAAGGCACCAATCACACCATCAAACGAAAAGCTGGCATCCAGCACTTCAAGATAGATGAAGGCACCAAGACCGCCGCGATGCACCATATCTACCTGCTCCTGCGAGGCGTCCAAAACCTCACCCAGGCCTTCAACTGCCAGAAAGGTCAGCAGACCGAAAAGTGCCGCGACCAGAAAAGTGTGCGAATGCTCGGCATCCAACTGGTAGGAGAAGAACAGGATCAGCGCGATGGCAACACCGATCTCAACACCCTGAACCGATGCGAATTTCGACATGCGGCTCTCGATAATCTTGACCCAATGAATGTCTTTTTCGACATCAAAGAAATATTTCATCCCCACCATCAGCAGGAACGTGCCGCCAAATGCCGCAATACCCGTATGGGATTCAGCGATCACTCGCGCATATTCGTTCGGCTGCCATATGGCGAGTTTCAGCGCAGAAATCGGATCTGTCCACATGGCAACAGCAACGATCGCCAGTGGGAAAATGATACGCATGCCGAAAACGGCGATGATAATACCCCAGGTCAAAAACCGATGCTGCCATTCCGGCGTCATATCGCGCAAAATGCGGGCATTAACGATTGCATTATCGAATGAGAGGGAGATTTCAAGCACGCTCAACACGGCACAAATGATGAAGACCGAAACCATGCCTCCGATCGTGCCAGTTGTCGAATATCCAAGCCAGAGAGCGCAGAGGAGTCCAATGACCGTGAAAAATGCAGGCCAAACAAAATACTTATAAGTGGTCATCACAAACCATCTGTTTTTTATGTTTATGAGGCAGGCTGAACTACCGGCCCGGCAACTCGTCGGCCCGACGACGCCATTCCTGCGGCGCAATAGCTTATGTAAGAAGCGGGCAGAGCGGGAACAAGGAAGATCGTGGCCAAATTTTGTTCACGAAAAAAAGCACGGCTCAAGATATCGTGATCGATTGAGGGGCTATAGCCCTCAGCAAAAAGTCACATGGCAATTACCACGAGTTGTCATAGAGTTATCACAAGAGCGTTTCCGGAAAACTATGGAGCGCTTGGCGTGGAATGAAATGCTCATCTGGGATTGAGAGGTAGACTGCGATGATAACAGGACCGCAATGCCGCGCTGCACGTGCACTGGTGGAATTCACACGGGAACGGCTGGCCCAGCTCTCAGGCATCAATGCTGAAACAATCGAGCATTTTGAGCGGAAGATTGGCGCCCCGTCTGATGAACAGGTCAAGCTTTTACAAGATACGCTCGAAAAAGTCGGCGCGCAGTTCATCTGGGAGAATGGTGGCGGAATTGGCGTCCGGCTGAAATTCAACCGCTCGGAAGCAAAGCGTATCGCAAACATGGAAAATGAAGGTGGCGTCGTCGGCTACGATGACGTGCCCTGAAACGTGCAAAGGGCGACCTTTCGGGTCGCCCTCTGTTTCAAATAATTCGCGGCTTATTTTTTCTCGATAAGCGAGGCAGGCTCAAGTTTCGGCTGCATCTGAATAGTGACCATGTCTTTGGCATCAAGATCAAGATCCTTGAAAGCAATACTGCGCAGAACCGGGTCATCATAAGTTTTGACGTAAAAAACGAGATTCTTCAGATCACCGATAGTGCTCCACTGAGTATATTCAAGTGGCTCGCCCGGTGCTTCGATCCAGCCTTTCGGGATATCGAAGTTGTTCAAGATATGCTCTGCGAGCCGTACACTTTCGGGGCCGCTTGCAACCGGCTTGGCTGATAAAGCCAAAGCGCTCGCCCGCACAAACCGGGAAGGAGGTGTCGTATCTCCTGGTATGCCGAGCATGCCCGAACCACCGCCCAGAGGCTTGAGTTCAACACCCAGAATTTTCACTGGCTTGGCATTGTTCGGAGAAAGCTTGACGTAGTTTCGCAGATTGGTCATGTGCCAATCAAATGAAGGCGAATTGGTCATCACGCCAAGCGTATTATCATAAACCTTCAGCTTGCCATCGATCGGTTCAATCACAATCGAAGCGCCAGTTGCATCATGCAGCGTGTAATGCAGCGGCGGTGCAATACCCATGTTCTTCTGAACCACGGTCACGACAGAAATGTCGTTCATGGCATCTTTCACTTCCGCAACTGTCGCAAAATTCGTCAGTGCCCAGGTCAAGAAATCCCATGGCGCAAGACTTTTGTCTGCCTGTGCATCTGCCGGGTCGGTGTAAGCAGCAAAATCCGGGAAATAGAGAACGCCACCTGTCAGACCTTTTTCGTTCATTCCATCAGCAAGGGCGGTAACACCGAAAGCGTTCATGCCGACGGCTGCATACTTGGCTTTCCAGGTCTTGGCAGCCTTGCCATCTGCAGGAGTAGCCGAAATCTCAAAATTGCGTGGAAGTACGATCATTTGTGAATCGATAGGGAACGCAAACTCCATCGTGCGTCCATAGACGATGCTTCCATCCGTGGTAGGCAATACAAAGCTCGTGCAGGCCTGCGCCGCCTGAGGGACGATGAGCGCCGAAGCAAGTGCCGCAATTGCTGCGCTGCGAGCCAGCACCCGACACGAGGACTTCCAGATAGACCAGTTCTTATGCATGATAACCTCATCAAAAAATCAGTTGTCTGGATTGATAAAATGCAGCCATTTAGGGAGCTTAGCCACATCTCGGAAGCCAGAAACATTTATTAATCCAATCGCAGACGAATAGAACGGTCGCCTCCAAGCAAAGTCAACACACAAAACCTCTGTATTATCTTCATTTTTCCGTTTATTTATTGCCATGATTAACATAATCGTTGATTATGCCTTTAAAGGTCCTGTCTTTTATATGTTTCTAAATTAGATTTCGAGGGAACAACGCTGTGATCAGAAACAATTCTCGCTCCGATAGCAAACATTTACTGAATACTACTTTTAGAAATATTATATTAGCTACTACTTTTATAATGGCGACGGCGGGCGCAACTCACGCGGCAGACATTATCGCTCCTACTTCTGTACAGACAGACATTCAGGATCAACAGCGCTGGCGTGTTATCTTCAGCCCTTATGTCTGGGGAGCATCCCTGACCGGCAAAGCGGGCCTTCTCGGTTTGAACACGAATGTCGATGTACCGTTCAAGGACATTCTCGAGAATCTCGACATGAGCTTTATGGGCAATATCGAAGTCACAAACGGCACTTACGGCGTTTATTTTGATGGTCAGTATACCAAAACCAGTCAGGACGCCGATATTCGCGACGAGCAGCTCGACATGGACATCAAGTCGACGACGCTTTCGGGTGGTGTCTATTATCGCCTCTATGAGCAACAACTGGAAGGCACCACGCTTTTCGGCAGGCAACGCGTTTTCGCCATTGAGCCCACCGTCGGTGTGCGCTGGACTCAGATCAAGGCACAGGTCAACGTTGGACCATACAGTGCGTCCCGGAAAGCGGATTGGACTGACCCATTCATTGGAACCCGCGTCTTCTACGACATCAATGATCGCTGGAACATTTTCGCGGAAGCCGACATCGGGGGCTTCGGTGCAGGCACAAAGCTCAGCGCCAATGGCCAGATCTATCTCGGCTATCGTACTTTGATCTTTGATGTTCCGACCACATGGCGCGTGGGCTATCGCGCGCTCTATCAAGACTATCGTGACAATGATAGCGTCGAGAAATTCAAATATGACGTGACACAGCACGGTCCGGTGATCGGTCTTTCCGTCCAGTTCTAATCTTGCTCGTTACGCCTGCGATTGACAAACTGCCAATTAAGCCGCTGGAGTTTTCCGGCGGCTTTTGCTTTTACTGCTGGAATAAAATGACTGTTCACCCGGATGAAACAGTAGTTGTTTGTTTATCAAGAAATAATCTATCGCCATTTCAAGCTTGCAAGATTGCGCGTTATGGCCTCAACTCACTGAACAGGCTTGATGATTTTGGTAAAAAGCCATTGGCGGAGATGGATTTTTTTATCATACGCTGCGGTTGGTGGGGCATTGGCGCGAGATGACATATATATTCGAACTATCCGTCTATCTTTCTTTTGTGACTTTCGCGATCCTCGGTGCAGGCATTTATTTTGTCGGCCGTGTTGCACTTCACCTCCTGTCCCGCCACGCCAATCATGACATTCTATCCATCCCAATTGGCGCCTTCATCGGCACTATTGCGACAGCTTGGGCACTTTCACTGGGATTTGTTGCTGCTGACATATGGACTGCCAATTCAAAAGCCGATCAGGCGACAAGTGAAGAACGATCCTCGATCTCACGCCTTATTGGTGCAGCAAGCCCGGACATTCTGAATGCCCCCGTGCTTGTGACGTCGCTTTCCGAATATCGCACTGCCGTCGTCGAAGACGAATGGCTTAAAAACAGCAATATCTTGCCTGTACACTCCGTCGAAGTTGCATTGCAAAATATAAGGCGCGAGATTGTCAAGCTCGCAAAGACAGACATCCCGTCACCGATAATATCGCAACTCGTACACGACTTCGATGAATTGCAGGACGCCCGCAATACGCGTCTGTCTGTGGGTTCGACATCAGTTGATATGTACAAGTGGTATCTGCTGTTTTCGCTGACAATATTAACGATCATCACCATCGCAGCCACACATGCGGACAGAGTAAGCGCTGCTATCAAAGCCATGGTAATCTATTCGATCACAGCCGCATTCTGTTTATGGATTCTTGCAATTCATGCCAATCCTTATCAGGGGATAGAGCGTCTCGAACCGTCATTGCTTTTCACAAACCAGAAATCGAGTTGATATTGCGAATTAGACCGCTTTCGATAGCCATCACAGCACTGACGCTCTTTGCAGCGATGCCAAAGGCGGAAGCTCAAACCTTCCGTGTCTGCCACGGCTACGAGTGCTACTATCGAACGAAGGTAACGTTATCAGCTCAGGATCTGCGCCGCGTTCAAAGCCTCATGCAGCACGGCGCTCAGTCGCCAGCAGCCGAACGTAAAGCCCTGAGAGCAGCAATCGCATTGTTTGAACAACGCAGTACAGCTGCCATCGGTGTTCGTGACAAGCCGCGCATGCAGTTTGGTAAGGCACGGATCAAGGGGCAGATGGACTGTATCGATGAATCAACCAATACGGACAATTTCATCCGGTATCTGGACTCTCGCGGTTGGTTGAAACATCATTCTCCAGCGCGCAAAACCACGCGCGGCAGCTTCTTCGATGGCCGCTATCCTCACTGGACAGCGGTTATTGAGGCAAAGGATGGTGAGCGTTGGGCAGTCGATTCCTGGTATGAAGCGGGCGGCGGACCGCCCGATATCATGCCATTTGCTGAATGGAAGCGCCGTGGCTATGGCGGCGAAAGATAATCCGGATAAAGCGCTTCAGATGAAGTCATCTAACGAAGCGCTCCAGCATGAAGCTCATGCATGAAAATGTGTAGGCCGTTTCAACTAGGGGATTACCTATGACTATTCTGAAAAAGTCCTTTGCAGCTGCATGCACCAGCGCTCTTGTCGCTGTCAGCATGCTTGCCGCGCCTGTCGCCGAAGCCTGTACACGCGTGGTCTATCTTGGCGCCAGTGATCAGGTAATTACCGCCAGGTCGATGGACTGGAAGGTCGATGTTGGCACCAATCTATGGATTTTCCCGCGCGGTATGGACCGCAGCGGAGAAGCTGGGCCAAACTCCATCAAATGGACGTCCAAATATGGCAGCGTGATCTCTTCGGGCTATGATATTTCGACGACCGACGGAATGAACGAAGCTGGCCTTGTTGCCAATGTTCTGTGGCTGGTGGAATCCGAATATCCGAAATATGACGGCACAGGCCCCGGTCTGTCTATCGCAGCCTGGGCGCAATATGTGCTCGACAATTTTGCCACTGTAGACGAAGCTGTCAAAGAACTGAGCAAAAATCCATTCACAATCGTGACTGACAACGTGCCGGGCGAAACCAGGCTCGCAACACTGCACCTGTCCATATCGGATGCTTCGGGAGACAGTGCGATCGTCGAATATATCGATGGAAAGCAGGTCATTCATCATAGCCGCGACTATCAGGTTATGACCAATTCACCAACATTCAACGAGCAGCTTGCCCTTCACTCTTACTGGTCCCAAATCGGCGGAACCGTCATGTTGCCGGGTACAAACCGGGCATCGGACCGCTTCACACGTGCTGCATTCTATATAAACGCTATACCTAAATCCGAGGAGCCTGTGGAGGCTCTTGCGAGCGTTTTCGGCGTCATTCGTAACGCATCAGTGCCATTCGGCATCACGACACCGAATGAGCCAAACATCTCCTCCACACGCTGGCGCACAGTTTCAGACCAGAAGCGTAAACTCTATTTCTTTGAATCCGCTCTGACGCCGAATATTTTCTGGGTCGATCTGAAAGCGATAGACTTCTCGGCCGACAAGGGAAAAGTGCAGAAACTCGACCTTGGTCCGGATCAGCGCAATATTTTTTCCGGTGTTGTGAACAAGGATTTCAAAGACGCAGCGCCCTTCAAATTCCTGGGGCTCTGACAATCGTTCAATAAAATCTGAAACCAATCTGCATCCGGCGCGTTAACTAATCACAACAACCAGAACGGAGGAAATCCAATGGACTGGAATCGCGTAGAAGGCAATTGGAAGCAGACTAAGGGTAAGATCAAGGAACAGTGGGGCAAGCTCACTGACGACGATCTGGACCAGATCAATGGTCGCCGCGAGCAGTTGGAAGGCAAGATTCAGGAACGCTACGGCATCGAAAAGGACCGCGCAAAGTCCGACATCGATGACTGGTATAAACACCAGAAGTGGCTTTCCTAACGAAGCGCTGTAATTTGACATGCCGAATGAAGCCCTGCTCCGTAGCAGGGCTTCATTCTTTTATATGCCTCTCACGTTCAGCAGCGGTCAACGCGCTGAAGTGATGCAGACAATCCCATCAGCGAAAATGTGTAGCGTGTTTGCGTACCGCGCACCGATGTAGCCTGCACATTCACCGTGCGGCCTGACCGCATGGCACTTACGATACGCGCCTCGTCGCCGACATTCTGCGCCCATGCTCTGTTGCCCTCGCTGAAGAACGGAAATTGCGCGCCATCAATCATGACCTTTACGGCGCTGTCCGCTTTCAGGTTATATCCCATAACAAGCTGGGGGCTGTAGCTCGCACCAGACTTGGAGATAATAATGAAGTTATCACCATGCTGAACACCTGCCGGAAGGAAACTCGACGGCACAGTCAAAGCATAGCACTTGTTTCCGGGTAGCTGGGTGTTCTGGTAAACACCCCAATCCCTGAACTCACCAATATGACTTGTTTTAGCCGAAGCCGCGAGAGAACTCGCCACCAACCCTGCAAGCGCCAACGCAACAGTGGTTGTCTTTTTAGTCATTGCCTGAAACCTCCATAATGTCACCAATCACGTGGCATAAAAAATTGTTTCATTGCGTTACTATTTCCTTAACAGACTCCTAAAAACTTGTTGAACAGGAAAAATGGTCGCGGATACGTGAATTAAAAACATGAAAAACCCGCCTGGCGATTAAACCAGACGGGCTGCAACCTTGATACATCTGGGAGCGTCACTCTGGTTCAATCAGATCAAAGACGCCTGTAACCGGGGGATGCAAATGCCGGAATGAGACCACTAGAACCGGAACTGAAGACCCAGAGCGTATCCAATCTGATTTCCATCATCATGCCCAAAGCGTGCGTTGATTTCGCTGAACAAACCGACCTGTTCAGTGACGGCGAGCTGGGCACCCAACTGCGCACGACCAAAATCCTTATCGACATTGCCCAGATCAGCGATGCGTGCACCAGCAGTCCAAGTAAAGTTCTGGATAGATGTGTCATATCTAATACCGAGCCGTGCCTGCATCCAAGCGGTAGCCGCTTCAAAGTTGGCAGTTCCGCGATATCGTCCCGGATAATCATGAATTAGTTTATCGACCGTCTGACTGGCATATTGCCCGTAATCATAAGCAACAGCATCACTGGAAAATGATACGCCAGCAATCCCCGCAGCAACGGCTAAAGCACCTGCAACACCGGTAAATACCGAAGCTCATTTCAATTGTTTGCAATCAGACGCAATAATTCCTGCGGACTGACGCATGCCAGACCGCTGTCCCATTTTATAACCCACTGTGATTCCCATCTGTTTTTATAGTTCACATAGGAATTTCTAATTATGGAAATACAATGCGTCACGCCAATATAGGTGTTAATCAACACTTAAACTGGAGCCATACTCAATAATGACTGGGGAGATAGAAAACTGTTTCTCTGAAACCACCTAAAAGTGAGATGAGCTGAATTGCAGCAAACCGCTGCAAACAGAACATCGCACTTGTAGTAAAATGGTGGGCCCGGAGGGACTCGAACCCCCAACCAAGCGGTTATGAGCCGCCGGCTCTAACCAATTGAGCTACAGGCCCCACGCAATACAGCACCTACCCTAAAGAAAGACGGGACACAAGCTGTCAATTACACCAGTTGCCCTAATGCGCACATATTCGATTGTCATGCATGCAACTCAAGACACGATTCATCGAACTTGAAGCGTTAGGTTGCAATTTAACTGCGTTTCAAGTCAGATAGCGTGGCGTTTTGCTTTAGAGGGAACTTAAATACATTAACGACAAAGCAGAAATGGCCTCTCTTGGAGACTGCTTTGCACAAGCTACCTCAACATTCTCTACAGGAGATTTTATGAAGAACCGCGCTACTACCCTTCTTGCCACCTCATTTTCGGCAATCATGCTCGCAGGCGCACTTTCACTGCCAGCCGCAGCGCAGGAGAATCAGATGACGAAGCAGACCGCGCGTATTGCGGTGACCGGTGAAGGCAAGATGAACTCTGCCCCGGACATGGCTATTCTCAACCTCACAGTGTTGCGCGATGCAGAAACTGCACGCGAGGCGATGACGGCCAACAATGAAGCGATGGCCAAAGTACTGGATGCGATGAAGAAGGCTGGCGTTGAGGAGCGTGATCTCCAGACGAGCGGTGTCAACATTCAGCCGCGCTACGTCTATCCGGACGACAAGAACGGTCTGAAAGAGCCAAAGATCAGTGGTTACAGCGTTTCAAACAGTGTGACTGTCCGCGTGCGTGATCTGGCCAAGGTTGGCAATGTTCTTGATGAATCCGTAACGCTTGGCGTCAATCAGGGCGGCGATCTTACCTTCGTCAACGACAATCCTGCGGCCACAATCAACGAAGCGCGCAAGCGCGCCGTAGCAGACGCGATTGCCAAGGCTAAGACTCTTGCCGATGCAGCAGGCGTTGGTCTCGGTCGCGTCGTTGAAATCAACGAACAGAGCCGCCCACCTATGCCGATGCCAATCGCACGTCAGGCCAAGATGATGGCAGCTGCTGCACCCGAGGATTCAGTTCCAGTTGCAGCCGGTGAAAACAGCTATAATATCTCGGTCAACGTCGTGTTCGAAATCAAGGAATAACGACATCAAAAAGGGGCGATCATTCGCCCCTTTCTTTTTGCCTGTGTGGCACAATAAAAAGCCAGCCTGATCAAATCAGGCTGGCTTTTTGTTCATGGCGCATCCCGAAACGTGTAAACGGGCTTCGGATAAGATGCAGGTAAAACAAATGATTAGAACGCCGACCTGATTGAATCAGATCGGCGTTCTAATGGTAGTGGGATTAGCGGATGATCGGGCAACCGCGTACATTTGCGAAGACGACGCCGGTTGGGCGACCATTGCGGAAGCCACGAACCTGAACCGATTTACCGCGGTATACAACGCGCGCATTGCGGATACCCATGCGATGCGCCTTCATCTTTGCACCTTCAACCGAACAGGCTGGGCCACGACGCTGTGGACGGGCCTGATGGCGGTTTCCACGATAATCAATATTGACCACAGGCGAATGCGCTGCAGTGCTGACCGCGGGAACGGATACAGGCGATGCAGCATTTGCTGAAGCACCGACAGTGAAGACAGCAGCAAAACCAATTGCAGCAGTGACAACGAACGACTTGAGCGAAACTGCGGACATCTTGAAACCCTTTCAAACTTTTGTCAGACGATCTGCGCCTGAGACATCCGATAATTAGTCTATCCAATATGAACACAAAGCCAAGTTCTCGTTCATATGGCATTCAGCTTGGTAAACAAAATGAGCGGGATTTTTTAATCTCTTTCAAAAAGATAAGCATTTTCAAATCACTACAAAATTGATCACATACGTCTGACCCGACACGCTCGCCACATTAAACTTAATTAATATGAACCCAGCTGTTACCAGGCAGAAGAAGGGACCTAATCCAGTGGCACCATGTGCTCAAGATATTCGTCTTCATCCGCCAGCTCGTGATCGAAAGCTGTCACCCGTCCACGTACGGACACGCCCGCTTCGTAAATGGTCTCTGTCGACCCCGAGACTAACGGATGCCACCAATACAAGTCTGAGCCTTCTGCAACCAGACGATAAGCGCAGGTGGCCGGAAGCCAATTGACCTCATAGACAATCTCCGGCGTGAGAAATACGCAATCCGGCACACTCTTGCGACGGTTTGGATAGTCGCTGCATTTGCAGCTATCGGCATCCAGCAGCGTACAGGCAACCGTTGTCCAGTAGACCTGATCGGTATCGTCATCCAGCAACTTATGCAGGCAGCACTGACCACAGCCGTCGCACAGACTTTCCCATTCTTGTCGGTTCATCTGTTCAAGAGATTTGGTTTGCCAGAAGGGTTTCTTATCCATGACGCTGCATATAGAGCATTTCCAACAAAAGTACGTAGCAGTTTTGCGCCGGGTAAGACGCAAAAGCAAAAAAGACCGTGCAATCACATGCGTTATGGCACGGACAAATCGCCGCTCTTACCTATTGAATGATGCACAATGCTGAGCTACACGTTTTTTCTGTCATCTTCATGACCGTAAGCGTCTTACGTTAGGCAACGCATCAAACTGGCCGGGAACGGCTTCTTAGAATTGATGTTTCGTTGCGCGTTCCCCGCAAAATATTCAGGAATACACATGTCTCAGTTTGAAGGCACCCGCCGCAGAAAACTGCCAGCGCGTTATGCATCCATCGTGATGCCTTTCATTCTCTCAATCATGATGACGTTCGTTGTCTCACTGATTGCGACTGCGAAGAACCTGGGCTTTGCACACCCGGAACTCGCATCAAACTGGATGAGCTCGTGGGCTCTTTCATGGCTTATCGCTTTTCCAGTCCTGCTAGCCATCCTCCCGGTGGTTCGCAAAATGGTCAGCCTTGTCTGCCACCCACACTGACCATTCCATTAAAAAAAGCCGCACATAGGTAATGCGCGGCTTTTCAATTATATTTCTGGCAGAGTTTAACGGAAAATACCTTCGCCCTGCTCATCGACAATCTGTCGGCCTTTGTTCAGCGAAATGCTGGCTGCATCCTCGATACCAGGGCAACGGTCGGCGCGAACAAAGCGATGCTCTTTCAGCTCGCCATTGATCGTCTTGGAAATCACTCCACAAACCTGATACTGACCGCCTTCGCTATAAGGCGTTGCAATTATCAGAAATTCCTTGTGCTCAAGACGTCCAGCCTCTTTTGGCGCTGCTGGAGTTTCCTCAGCGGATCCGCCACCGAAAAGACGCTTCAAAAAAGACATAACGCTCCCTCTCTTTATATGAAAGCACATCGCCCGAAACCGTATCCGGCTCCGGGCGACGAGTTTTTAGCTGTCGAGGAACGAACGCAGCTTGCGCGAACGGCTCGGATGCTTGAGCTTGCGCAGCGCCTTCGCTTCGATCTGACGAATACGTTCACGCGTTACCGAGAACTGCTGACCGACTTCTTCAAGTGTGTGGTCAGTGTTCATGCCGATACCGAAACGCATGCGCAGAACGCGTTCTTCACGCGGTGTAAGCGATGCAAGAACACGGGTCGTCGTATCACGCAGGTTTGCCTGAATGGCAGCATCGATTGGCAGAAGCGCGTTCTTGTCCTCGATGAAATCGCCAAGATGTGAATCTTCTTCATCACCCACTGGCGTTTCGAGTGAGATAGGCTCCTTGGCAATCTTCAAGACCTTGCGCACTTTTTCAAGCGGCATGGCCAGCTTTTCTGCCAGTTCTTCCGGCGTAGGCTCACGACCAATTTCATGCAGCATCTGGCGCGATGTACGAACGATCTTGTTGATCGTTTCGATCATGTGCACCGGAATACGGATGGTACGGGCCTGATCGGCAATCGAACGGGTGATTGCCTGACGGATCCACCATGTCGCATAGGTCGAGAACTTGTAACCACGGCGATATTCGAACTTATCAACCGCCTTCATCAGGCCGATATTGCCTTCCTGAATAAGATCAAGGAACTGAAGGCCACGGTTGGTGTACTTCTTGGCAATCGAGATAACGAGGCGAAGGTTGGCTTCCACCATTTCCTTCTTGGCGATAGTTGCTTCGCGTTCGCCTTTCTGAACCTGATTAACGATGCGGCGGAATTCGCCGATCGAAATCGCGGTTTCAGTGGCCAGCATCTGAATTTCCGAACGCAGCCGATCAATCGCACGTTCTTCCTTGGCTGCGAATTCCTTCCAGCCACGGGCCGTCAGAGTGCTGACGCGGTCAATCCATTTCGGATCCAGTTCGTGGCCCTGATATTCCTTCAGGAACTCTTCACGACGAACGCCGAAGGATTCAGCAAGACGCAACAGCTTGCCTTCGTTCTGAACGAGACGCTTATTGATGTCATAGAGCTGCTCAACCAGCTGCTCAATACGGTTCTGGTTCAGCGACAGCGACTTCACTGCCTTGATCAGCTGATCTTTCAGTTCCTTGTAGCGGCGCTCCTGGCTCGAAGACAGATCGGCCGTTGCAGCCAGACGGCTTTCAACCTGCTGATCCTGCAACTTACGCAGCTTGCGGTAAGTATCAGCGATAAGATCGAGCGTTTCCATAACCTGTGGGCGCAGCTCGGCTTCCATAGCCGCCAGCGACAGGTTGGCTTCGTCCTCGTCTTCCTCTTCTTCTTCCGCAGGCATATCGCCGCCGACATTGGTGATGTCGTCGTCCTCACGCGAACGGCGGACAGCCTTGTCGTCGCGTGGCTTTTCTTCTTCCACACGTTCAACAATCGGCGCCTGCTTGGCTTCTGGGCCCGCATACGTGGTTTCGAGGTCGATGATTTCACGCAGCAGAATGTTGGATTCATTCAGCTGTTCACGCCAGATAATGATGGCCTGAAAGGTCAGCGGGCTTTCACAAAGCCCGGCAATCATCGTTTCGCGGCCAGCCTCAATGCGCTTGGCGATGGCGATTTCGCCTTCGCGCGACAGCAGCTCGACGGAACCCATTTCGCGCAAATACATGCGCACCGGATCATCCGTACGGTCCGTTGGCTCTTTCTTGGTGGTTGCAGCGGCAACAGCAGTACCGGCCGTCTCGACCAGATCGCCGCCTTCTTCAGTATCATCATCATTGTTGTCGTCGCGATCAGCTTCCTGCTCATCGTCTTCAACAACATTAATGCCCATGTCCGATAGCATGGACATGGTGTCTTCGATCTGCTCAGATGTCACTTCTTCCGAAGGCAGCACGGCATTCAGCTCGTCCATAGTGACGTAGCCGCGCTTCTTCGCAAGCTTGATCATCTTCTTGACAGCATCGTCAGAAAGGTCGAGAAGCGGCCCGTCGGTCGCACCTTCGCGCTCGACTTCGGCTTCTTCGTTTTCCTTAGCCTTCGTTGCCATATTGCTCGTCTCCAGGCGACACCGGTCGCGTCTAAGATATATAGAGTGGTCAAACGGTTTTGCGAGAGCGCCGTTTAACTGTTGATTCTGCGAATAGCTGATTTCGTGTTAATGCCGAATTAACCGTGCCGTCATTAACCGATCCTGCCGTCTCCAAATTCTTGTGGGTAGATCCGAGATCAATGGTCGCCTTTAAGGCCCGCCCGGTCTTTGACTGTTGCCCATCAAGGCTAATTTCAGGAGTCCACTTAAGGAACGTTTATCAATATCAGTTCTTTAATCCTTGCTCGAACTGTCGTGATTCCGTCATTTCTGGCCCACGTCAAGAGCGAGTCACCTGATTCGGGTCTAAAAAGCGAATCATTTATTGTCGCGGCGCGTTCTCAAGCCTTTAAGCCGCTAAAGATTCGCGAAACCCACCATTTCCGGCAGTTTCGAGTCTTTGAGCGATTCAAAGTGATTCGGGCACCACGAATGCCTCACCTGAGCGCGGTCACGAGCCGCCGGATGCGCGTCCCGAGGAAAGTCCAAAACCGTCAATGAGGGCTTCGGTTGCTTCTGCCTGAGCAATCTGTTTTTGAATATCAATAAGCCGAGCGAAGATTTCGCCCGTTTCATCACTATCAAGAGATGCTTCAACAGCGCGCAGTTCCCTATGTAGGGTGCGCGCGCGCTGATGCAAGTGAAGCGCCTGCTTTAATGCTTCTCGGACGTCATCTTCCGCCGCTTGCGCGGTCGCAGTCCATTCCCGCGTGCGCCGGACCACGGCTTCCAGCGTTTCAATCAGTTCTCCATGCCCGGCAGCAACCAGCGCCTTGCGCATGGCAAAACCATCATCGACATGATCTGACGCCAGAACATCGAGCATCGCCAGATGCAAGACCTTCAGAGCGTCATGCTCAAGATCAAGTGCCGCCATCGTTTCAAAGTCGTCTTCGATGAGACGTGGGTGGTTAAGCAGCATCAGCACTATTGCAGTTTCGCGCAAAGGAGCATTACGACCTTTGACCATATTGGAGCGCGTCAAACTGTCCGAAAAGGCCAGACGACCGCCTACTGCATTGCCATTTCGACCACCGCTCTGCGGCCCACGGCCCTTGTCCTTACCGCGATTGAATCCACCGCCGCCGCGCTGCGCATTCTGGCGCCCCTGACCAAAGAAAGCCTGTGCGCGATCACGCATTTCCTGACTGTAATGACGACGAATATCCTCATTGGCAATGCGACTGGTGATTTCACGCAAGCGCGCTTCCAGTTCGGCACGGCGTTCCGGCGTATCAAACACACCCGCTGCTGTTTCGCGCGTCCAGACCATATCAACCAGCGGTCTGGCATCGCGCAAAACAGAATAAAAAGCCGCCGGACCTTCAGCCTTAACCAGATCGTCCGGGTCCTGCCCTTCAGGCAGCATAGCAAAGCGCAAGGATTTACCCGGCTGCAATGTAGGCAGCCCAAGGTCGGCAGCGCGATGCGCCGCACGAACGCCCGCTCCGTCACCGTCAAAACACAGGATCGGTTCGGGGCTGATCCGCCAGAGTAACTCAAGCTGATCTTCGGTCAGCGCAGTTCCAAGCGGAGCCACAGCCTGATGAATGCCCGCCTGCGCCAGCGCGATAACATCCATATACCCTTCGACCGCGATAATCGGCTTGGCTGGCTCTCCACCCTGCGGCTGGCAGGCTTTACGTGCACGAAGACCGTTGTAAAGCACCCGGCCTTTATGAAAGAGCTCTGTTTCAGGCGAGTTCAGGTATTTCGCAGGCGCGTCGGCGGAAAGCGCACGCCCACCGAAAGCGATGATGCGTCCACGCAAATCCTCGATAGGGAACATGATACGGTCGCGGAAACGATCATAGGAAACAGCAATCCCCTCGCCGTGAACGACAAGACCACAAGCTTCGATCTGTTCTTTCGAAATACCTTTGCTCGCCAGAAACTCCTTGAGGGCGTTGCGCGATTCCGGCCCATAGCCAATGCGGAATGTCTGCTGCGTCGCGCTCGACAGACCGCGATCACGCAAATAAGCACGCGCCTTTGCTCCCGATGCACTTTGCAGCTGGCTTTCAAAAAACTGTGCCGCAAGCTCCATCACATCATAGAGCGTCGCACGCTGTGCCTCGCGCTTTTCCATTTCTGGATCGCGTGCCGGCATTGGTACACCGGCCATATCGGCGACACGCTCGACCGCTTCAGGAAAACTAGCGCCTTCCAGATCGGTCAAAAACTTGAAATGATCGCCTGTCACACCGCAACCAAAGCAGTGATAACGGCCCTTGCGGTCCTCGCAGTGAAAGCTTGGGGTCTTCTCGCCATGGAACGGGCAGCAGCCCCAGAAATCACCTTTCGGCGGATTGCTCTTCTTTCGGTCAAACGAAACGCGCGTTCCGATCAGCGTCGAGATCGGCACGCGATCTCTGATCTCATCAAGAAAGGATGGCGGAAAACGCATTACGATTGTCACTTTCGGGTCAGATAAAGCATTTCCAGCAAAAGCGTGAAGCGGTTTTGCGTAGGAGAATGCGTAAAAACAAATAATTACAGCGGTTTCAACGATTCAGTCTTAACTGGAGCCGCTGTAAGCATGGTATCCAGTCAATGATATATAGGCGTGCGCAGACGGACAGTCCATCACGCACAAGCGGCCCTCCCCGCTAATCACATGTAGCAAGCCTCTTAATTACAATGATTACATACGGTCGCGACCTTCATAAAACTGTCATATAGTTGTCACATTAAGATTGCTACGCTTGATTTAAGAGCATTTCCGGCCCATATTTCCGACCAATATGGTTAGCCGGAACATATTTTTTCTTTATTTGTTGCGTAAGCTTAACCCAATCGAGAATCCAATTCTCCTCACAACCTGAAAGGATTTTTCCGTGAACGGTTCTCTGGTCCTTTTGCATCTTGCTGGTGCAGTCGCGCTCCTGCTCTGGGCGACACGCATGGTGCGAACAGGGGTGGAGCGTGCCTACGGCGATCGTCTGCGACGCCGCCTGCGCAACCAAATGCAAAACCCGCTGCTTTCGATAGCTTTTGGCCTTATTCTGGCAATTGCCTTGCAAAGCTCGACGGCGGTCACACTGCTGGTCGGCTCCTTTGTCGGGTCGGGAATTGTCAGTGGCGTTGCGGGCCTGATGGCCGTGCGCGGTGGTGAGCTGGGTTCAGCACTTGTCGTGAAAATCCTGAGCTATGATCTGACGCTGCTGGTGCCGCTCTGCCTTGTTTCAGGCACCGCAATTTTCATGACCACAGAGCGACGCGACTGGCGACAGATCGGGCGCATTCTGGTCGGCATCGGTTTGCTCATCATGTCACTGGAAATGACAGGACAGGCGACAGAACCACTGCGTCAGAGCGAACTTCTGCCCGTCATCGTGGATTATCTCTCAAGCGATCCTGTGACCGCCTATCTGCTGGCAGCATTGATGACGTGGCTGTTTCATTCAAGCATCGCTGGCGTAATCCTGCTGACCACTTTCGCATCGCGCGGGCTGATCACACCGGAACTTGCGGTGGTTATGGTACTTGGCGTCAATCTTGGTTCGTCAATTATCGCGCCGATCCTGACCCGTAACGCACCGCCCGAAACCCGTGTCGTACCGCTTGGCAATCTTTTGATGCGCGGCGCCGGTTCGCTGCTTATGCTGATCCTGTTTGAGACTTTCAAGCCGTCGATTGGTTTCCTTGGTGGCGACGCGGTTTCGCAGGTGGTCAACGCCCACATTCTTTTCAACGTCATAGTCATGGTTGCAGGCATTCCGTTGTCTGGACTGGTGCTCCGCGCAACGGAAGCGCTGGTTCATCTCAATTCGGACAAGAACGCACCCGCCCAGCCGCTTGAAGTCGAAGAGTACAGTGCTCTTGATAATGCCGTCCTTGACCGACCTTCACAGGCGCTCGCCAATGCAACGCGCGAAGTCGTCGGCGTCTGCGATACAATTGAAGTGATGTTGCGTCGGATTATCGATCTCTACGAAAAGCCAGATCAGGCACGTATCAACGAACTCGCAAGCCTTGACGACCGGGTCGATAAGAAGCATGCGGCCATCAAGCTTTATCTCACCAGGCTCGCAGCCAAAGACCTCGATGAGTTCGAAGCTTTGCGGATGCAGGAACTGATGGGTGCATGTGTGAAGCTCGAACAGGTTGGTGATATCATCGTACGCAACATGCTCGCGCATGTTCAGAAGAAGATGGATCACAACCTCGAATTCACTGAGGAAGGCTGGAAAGAACTGAGCCACTTCCACGCGATGGTGCTGGCCAATGCGCATATGGCATTCAATGTCATCGTCTCGCGTGATGGTCGCACCGCACGTCTGCTCGTACAGGAAAAAGACAATCTGCGTGATCTCGAAAAACAGACGAGTATGCGCCACTTCTCGCGGCTTCGCGAAGGTTCAACCCGCAGTATTGAGACAAGCACCATCCATCTCGATACGATTCGCGATCTTAAACAGATTAATTCGCTGCTTGCATCCATGGCCTATCCAGTCCTTGAAGAACAAGGATTGCTCGGCTCTACGCGCTTGAAGTCAGTGAAACAAAACTAAAAAAAGCCCCGCAGATGCGGGGCTTTTTCTTTGACGACTAAGACGCTTTTACTGAAGAAGCGTTTTCACCAGTGCGCTGGCCTTGGAGAAGTCCATCTGTCCAGCGTAGCGCTCTTTGAGCACTGCCATCACCTTGCCCATATCGCGCAGACCCTGTGCACCGATCTCGGTGATCACATCCGCACAGGCTTTTTTGACTTCATCATCGCTCATCTGCACAGGCAGGAAATCATTGATGATAATAATTTCCGCACGCTCGCCTTCGGCCAGCTCAATGCGATTACCCTCTTCATAAATGCGCGCGGATTCTTCGCGCTGCTTGACCATCTTACCCAAAATGCCGAGCAGTTCGTCATCGCCAACCGGGTCTTTGCCAGCGCCGCGATTAGCAATGTCACGGTCCTTCACCGCAGCCATGATCAGACGCAACGTTGACAGGCGCAGCTTGTCCTGAGCCTTCATAGCCTGAGTGAGTGCCTGAGAAATCTCCTGGCGAAGCATACGTCTCTCCTGACGAGGTTAGCGCATATCGCCGAAAAGCAAAAACTCGCCTTTCCAATGACGTCATGCGTAAAATGAAAAATCAGAGCCCTTGTATCCAGAACCGGGCCCATAAAGCAATCACACGCCGATTCTGACCTGTCAGAACAGCCATCATGAATAGAATGAGACATCACTCTCACAATTTCCTGAAAAGCTTGCGTTCCAACGATTGACCCCGCGCTCAAGTTTCTCTATTGCTCGGGGCTTAGCAGGACATCGGCATGTGCTCGCGGCGGGAAGTTTAATCCCCGCTGCTTTTTGGCGCATATATGGCTCCATAAACTCCATTTTTCAAGCTGTCTGGCATCAGATGGCTGAAACATGGATACATGTCGCATGACTGATAACGTAGAACGCGCGCCAAACGGCAAGCGCGAAACCTGACAGGAGTGCACGCCATGACCGAAGCCACATCGAAGACAGCACCCTGGACCACTGCAAAGCGAACCGCCGTTCTGGTGCTGGCTGATGGCACAGTGATCGAAGGCAAAGGCCTTGGCGCAACCGGAGCGATTGAAGCAGAGGTGGTCTTTAATACCGCCCTCACCGGTTATGAGGAAATTCTGACCGACCCGTCCTATGCCGGACAGATCGTTACCTTCACCTTCCCGCACATCGGCAATGTAGGCACCAATGCGGAAGACGTGGAAGACCTCACGCCTGCCAACCGTCACGGCGCTGTGGGTGCAATTTTCAAAGCCGACATCACCAACCCATCCAACTTCCGCGCTTCAGAAAATCTCGATACGTGGTTGAAGAACCGGGGGGTGATTGCGCTGGCTGATATCGATACGCGTGCCCTCACCTCGCTCATCCGCGAGCGTGGCGCGCAGAATGCAGTGATCGCCCATGACCCTGAAGGCAAGTTCGACATCGACGCACTCAAGGCACGCGCTGCAAACTGGAGCGGCCTTGAAAATCTCGACCTGGCAAAAGATGTCACCATCGGCCAGAGCCTGACATGGGACCAGACGCCATGGACCCTTGAAGAGGGCTATAGCGAACAGTCCGACACACAATATCATGTTGTCGCGCTCGACTTCGGCGTGAAGCGCAACATTCTGCGTCTGCTGTCCGGCCTCGGCGCCAAGGTCACTGTATTGCCTGCCACAGCCACGGCAGAAGATGTTCTCGCCTATAATCCAGACGGTATCTTCCTTTCCAATGGCCCCGGCGATCCTGCCGCGACCGGCGAATACGCCGTGCCGACAATCCAGAAGCTTGTTGCCAGCGAACTGCCTGTTTTCGGCATCTGCCTCGGCCACCAGATGCTGGCATTGGCGCTCGGTGCCAAGACTGAAAAGATGCATCAGGGCCATCACGGTGCCAACCATCCGGTCAAGGACTACACCACCGGCAAGGTGGAAATCGTGTCAATGAACCATGGTTTTGCGGTCGATTCAGACAGTCTGCCAGAACATGTTGAAGAAACCCATGTTTCGCTGTTTGACGGCACCAATTGCGGCCTGCGGGTTATTGGTAAGCCGGTCTTCTCGGTACAGCACCACCCGGAAGCATCTCCCGGCCCACAGGACAGCCACTACCTCTTCCGCCGGTTCATCAATCTGATCCGTGAAAAGAAGGGCGAAGCTCTTTTGCCAGAACGCGAACAGGCAGCGTGAATCGCAATCTGAATAAAGCGAATTAACTCTTTGTTAAAAAAGAAAAAGCCGGGAGAAATCCCGGCTTTTTCGTTCTGCGTATTTGCTTACAAAATCAGACATCCCCGCTGAATGTATCGCAGGATTCAATCTTCCCGCTTTCAAAACCACGCTGGAACCATTTGGCTCGCTGTGCCGATGTACCGTGGTTGAAACTTTCGGGTACAACATAACCCTGGCTTTTCTTTTGCAGCGTATCATCACCAATCTGGTGCGCGGCATTAATCGCTTCTTCAAGATCTCCTGCTTCCAGAATACCCTTCTGATCGGTGTAGTAGCCCCAGACACCGGCAAAGCAGTCGGCCTGCAACTCAACGCGCACCGACATCTGATTAGCCTCTGCCGGGCTCATCTGCTGACGCATCTGATTGAAACGTGGCAGAATACCGAGCAGGTTCTGAACATGGTGCCCCACTTCATGGGAAATCACATAGGCATTGGCGAAATCGCCAGATGCACCAAAGCGATTGGCGAGCTCGTTGAAGAAGGTCAGGTCGAGATAAAGCTTACGGTCGCCGGGGCAATAGAACGGACCAGATGCCGAAGAAGCCATACCGCAGGCTGAACGCACGCCATCAGAGAACAGGACCATTGTTGGCGGTGTATAAGTCTGTCCGCGTGACTGGAAAATGCCGCTCCAGACATCTTCCGTTTCCGCCAGAATAGTGCGTGCAAACTGCGTTGCCTCATCATTGGCAACTTTACCGCCTTCAGCCGCGGTACGGCCACTGCTCTGCTGAGTCTGAGTGGAGTTGATACTGCCATCACCGAATAGAAGCGGCAGTGGATCAATACCAAACGCACGCAATACAAAGAACATCACAACGAGAATGAGAATACCGGAAATACCGCCACCACGAACGATGCGAAAACCCGGGCCGCCCATTCCGCCACCGAGGCCACCACCGCGACCCAACCCGCCACCGAGGCCACCGCTCTGTTCGCCCCGTACATCTTCAACATTATCGCTTTGTCTACGGCCTTGCCAACGCATTGACCAACTCCCCTTCACCGTGCCGTCTCACACAAAGACAGCAGCAATCTATTGCATGCAATTGTCGCACAAACAGTTGGCACGGCAACATAAAAAGTAAATGGCAACACCAATCACAAACAAAGACATGGCCGCAACATATGAAACATCGCAGCCTTCCCGATCGAAAGCTATCAATGTCTTTTTCGCACGATCCAGTTTCCGCACATAAGAACAATGCCAATGAAGAAGGCCGCAGCACCAAATGGAGCTATCTGAACAAGAGAACGCCACCCTTGCGGAAACACCACTTCATTCATGATACGCCCCGGCATAAAGGCAAAAAAGCCAGCTCCGAGGATGCCGCCTATATAAATATTCTTCAAAATGAGCCGATGAGTTTCAATATTGGCTGCCCTCACCGCTGAAACCGCCCGCCAGCAGCCAAGAAGAACAAGACCCGACAGGATGTGAATGGGACTGAATCCCCAAAGAAGATTCAGCTGGTGAATGAAGAAACTTGAAATTGCAGCTATCACCATCAACACGACCCATATGCGCCCGAGAAACCTATGCAGAGGCGTGCCTTTGTGGCGCAACAAGATGAATGCTCCAATGACAGCCGCTGGTATGACAGTCAAAACATGCAGTTGGATCGCCAATGATGCGCTGAAAAGTGGGATGAAATTCATGAGATAGCTCCGGTTGAATTTCATACCGCTTTGAATAACACTCACTTTCTCGCAATCGGAACGGCGTCAAATGCAGGAAAAATTCGCGCGCGGTAACATCATGCAATTTACGCTTCGTGAAATGCTCATGATTGCGCGTGCGCCACGCCTTTGGGCGACATTCATTGTCATTGTCCTGATCTTCGTGGTGGTCGACCCATCAGGCACAGCTTCCATGCCGCCAGCAATTCGCTTCTTCTATTGGCTGTCCATACAATTCGCCGGATGGTCAACAGCGATCCTCTTTGCCGTCATCGCCGACGTGGCGCTAAAGAGATGGATTGCCAGCGCATTCATACGCATGATGATCGGATCGCTTATTGCGGCCATACCCATCGGGTTATGGGTCGGACTAATCAATTATGGTTTTGTCGCAAGACAATTGAGCATCGAAGCATTGGGCGCAAATACTGCGACCTCACTCCCGCTCAGCGCCCTGTTTTGCGTGTTGGCCTACATGACACTCAAACGAGAAATCGCAAGCATATCGCAACCCTTGGCAACGATGCCCGCCCCGCTCATGCAGAGACTGAAACCCGAAAATCGTGGCCAGCTTCTGCGCCTTTCTGCTGACGATCATTACACGCAAGTGGTCACTCACAGAGGTCGCGAACTGGTTTTGTTGCGCTTTTCTGATGCCCTTAAAGAAATCGGCGACACAGCGGGGCTTCAAATCCATCGATCTCATTGGATCGCCGACGCGCATGTGGGCGCATTGCAAAAATCAAACGGCGCACTCCACCTCCTGACACGTGATGGCACCCTATTGCCAGTCAGTCGATCCAGCCAAAAAGCTGCACGTCAAAAGTATGAGACGACCGCTACTTTGAATGAGAAGGCCTGATGAGAAGATATTTTTGGTGAATGCCCGCATTTTCTTTGAAATAAGGGCAATTGTGGGGTTCCGCTTTGCACCATCATTGCCTATAAGGCCCACTTAGCCCACAGAATATACTTCTGCCAACCCGCCGGAAAACCGTGCGGGCTTTTCTGGCAGGCTAAAAGCATGTCTCTCAAAAGTGGGAACCGGTTTTGAGGCCAAGACATGCGCTCACACTAATAAAGCAGGATGTGCCCATGCCGAAACGTACAGATATCAAATCGATCCTGATTATCGGCGCGGGCCCCATTGTTATTGGCCAGGCTTGCGAGTTCGATTATTCGGGTACGCAGGCTTGTAAGGCGCTCAAAGAGGAAGGCTATCGCATCATCCTCGTCAACTCCAATCCGGCAACGATCATGACCGATCCGGATCTGGCAGATGCGACTTATATCGAACCGATCACTCCGGAAGTTGTCGCCAAGATTATCGCCAAGGAACGCCCTGACGCGCTGCTGCCTACGATGGGTGGACAGACTGCACTCAATACCGCACTTTCACTGCGCCGCATGGGTGTACTTGAACGTTATAACGTCGAGATGATCGGCGCGCATGCCGAAGCCATCGACAAGGCCGAAGACCGCGCCCTCTTCCGCGAAGCAATGGAAAAGATCGGCCTCGACACACCGAACTCCATGCTCGCCAACGCGACTGAAATCAAAGACGAAGACCGCAAGCGCCACGAAACCAAGCGCAACGAAGTGAAGGCGCAATATTCGGGCGACGATCTCGACAAGGCACTCGACAAGCTGGAAACCGAGTGGCAGCTTGGCGAAGTAGAGCGCAAACAGCGTTACATGAGCCACGCGCTTGCCAAGGCTGCGCAGGCAATGGACGTCGTCGGCCTCCCAGCGATCATCCGCCCAAGCTTCACGCTCGGCGGCACCGGCGGTGGTATTGCCTATAACCGTCAGGAATTCTTTGAAATCATCGAGCGCGGCCTCGACGCATCGCCAACCACCGAAGTGCTGATCGAAGAATCAGTTCTCGGCTGGAAGGAATACGAAATGGAAGTCGTCCGCGACAAGGCGGACAACTGCATCATCATCTGCTCGATCGAAAACCTCGATCCAATGGGTGTGCATACCGGCGACTCGATTACCGTAGCGCCTGCGCTGACACTGACCGACAAAGAATACCAGATCATGCGTAACGCCTCGATTGCGGTACTGCGCGAGATCGGTGTTGAAACCGGCGGATCCAACGTACAATTTGCGATCAATCCGGCCAATGGCCGTATGATCGTGATTGAAATGAACCCTCGCGTATCGCGCTCCTCGGCGCTGGCTTCCAAGGCGACCGGCTTCCCGATTGCCAAGGTCGCAGCCAAGCTTGCCGTCGGATACACACTGGACGAACTCGACAACGATATCACTGGCGGCGCAACACCTGCATCGTTTGAACCGTCGATCGATTATGTCGTCACCAAGATCCCACGCTTTGCGTTTGAAAAATTCCCTGGCTCCTCACCAATCCTGACGACCGCCATGAAGTCGGTCGGTGAAGTCATGGCCATTGGCCGTACTTTCCAGGAAAGCTTGCAGAAGGCGTTGCGCGGTCTTGAAACCGGATTAACAGGCTTCGATGAAATCACCATTCCGAACATTGAAGAAGGCGACGAAAAGAACGCGATCCGCGCTGCCATCGGCACACCAACACCGGATCGTCTGCGCATGGTCGCACAGGCAATGCGCCTCGGACTGACCACCGAGCAAGTGCACGACGCCTCCAAGATCGATCCGTGGTTCCTCGAACAGATCGAAGGCATCGTCAACACAGAGGCCCGCATCCGCGAACATGGCCTGCCGCAGGACACCGAAAACCTGCGCATGCTTAAAGCCATGGGTTTCTCCGACGCGCGTCTTGCAAGCCTTATCGGCAAGGATGCCGAAGACGTTGCAAAGCTGCGTAATCAGCTCGACGTTCATCCGGTCTATAAGCGCATCGATACATGCGCAGCCGAGTTCGCTTCGCCGACGGCCTACATGTACTCGACCTATGAAACGCCATTTGTTGGTCAGACCCGTTCTGAAGCCGAAGTATCGGATCGCAAGAAGGTCGTCATTCTCGGCGGTGGCCCGAACCGTATCGGCCAGGGTATCGAATTCGATTATTGCTGCTGCCATGCGGCCTTCGCACTCGGCGATGCCGACTATGAAGCCATCATGATCAACTGCAATCCGGAAACCGTTTCGACAGATTACGACACATCAGATCGTCTCTACTTCGAGCCACTGACTGCCGAAGACGTGCTGGAAATCCTTCGTGTTGAGCAGGAAAAAGGCACTCTGCATGGCGTAATCGTACAGTTCGGCGGCCAGACACCGCTCAAACTTGCGACAGCGCTTGAAAAAGCTGGCATTCCTATCCTCGGCACTTCGCCTGACGCCATCGATCTCGCAGAAGATCGTGATCGCTTCCAGAAACTGCTGATCAAGCTCGGCCTTAATCAGCCAAAGAATGGCATTGCCTACTCGGTTGAGCAGGCTCGTCTGATCGTGGCTGACCTCGGCTTCCCACTGGTTGTCCGCCCATCTTATGTTCTTGGTGGCCGCGCCATGCAGATCATTCATGACGAGCGTGGCTTGCAGACCTACCTGCTCGACACTGTTCCTGAACTGGTGCCAGAAGACATCAAGGCGAAGTATCCGAACGACAAGACCGGTCAGATCAATACGCTTCTCGGCAAGAACCCGCTTCTGTTCGATACCTATCTGACACAGGCAATCGAAGTGGATGTGGATTGCCTTTGCGATGGCAAGGAAAGCTATGTTTCCGGCATTATGGAGCACATCGAAGAAGCCGGTATTCACTCGGGCGACAGTGCCTGCTCACTGCCCGTGCACACACTTTCGCCTGAGATCGTGGCTGAACTGGAACGTCAGACAGCATTGCTTGCCAAGGCATTGAATGTCGGCGGCCTGATGAACGTTCAGTTTGCCATCAAAGATGGCGAAATCTTCATCCTCGAAGTCAACCCTCGCGCATCGCGTACGGTGCCTTTCGTTGCCAAGACCGTTGGAACGCCAATCGCCAAGGTTGCGGCCCGTATCATGGCAGGCGAAAGCCTCGAAGATGCGCTTAATGCCTATGGCGGCAAGCCACAGCCAACCGCACGTCCGCATATCGCGGTCAAGGAAGCTGTGTTCCCATTCGCCCGCTTCCCTGGCGTTGATACACTGCTCGGACCTGAAATGCGCTCGACCGGCGAAGTCATGGGCCTTGACTATGATTACGCTCTCGCATTTGCCAAGGCGCAGCTTGGTGCAGGTGTTGAACTTCCACGCGAAGGCACGGTTTTCGTGTCGGTTCGTGACGAAGACAAGGAACGAGTGCTGGGTGCTGTGCGTAAACTGGTCGGCATCGGCTTCAAGGTCATGGCGACAGGCGGAACGCAGCAGTTCCTCGAAGCCAATGGCGTGGAATCGACCAAGATCAATAAGGTCATCGAAGGCCGTCCACACGTGGAAGATGCGATCCGCAATCGCCAGATCCATCTGGTCTTCAACACAACCGACAGCGCAAGCGCGGTATCCGATTCCAAGTCGATCCGCCGTGCAACGCTGATGCAGAAACTGCCTTACTACACAACGATGGCTGGTGCCGAAGCTGCTGCTGAAGCAATTGTCGCACTCAAGGCAGGATCGCTCGAAGTTCGTCCGCTTCAGGATTACTTCCGCGATTAAAGCGTTTCCAGCAAAAGTGCGGAGCGGTTTTGCGTGAGGTAAATGCGTAAAAGAAAGTAGCTAAGCGAGACTGAAAAAGGCCGCAGATTTTCATCTGCGGCCTTTTGTTTTGGTGCGTATAAAAATTGGTGATTTTACGCCGTTGCTTCCGATTGGTGGGGCAGACGAAGAGGGTCGGCCTGCAAGTCCATTTCGAGATGCAGTTGCCGCTCAAACAGGCCATTATGCCCCAAACCCTTGCCAATATGGATAATAGCAGCCGCCTTTAATGGACCTGTCAGAATGGCATAAGCGCGTCGGCGCGCCTCTTCATCCATCCCATCCAGTGTCCCATCAATTACAATCCAGCTCGGATTTTGCAGCACAAGCCGGGCCAGAGCGAGGCTCTGTTGCTCGTCATCAGTCAGCGTGCGATCCCATCGCAGGACACGATCGATCTGCGGTACAAGTCGCTCCAATCCGGCGAGCTTCAGCACATCCGCCACCTGATTTTTCGAGAAATCAGCAGCACTTAACGGATAGACAACCGCATCATGCAGGTTGCCGGGCGGAATATAAGGGGCATGAGGAATGAACACCACACGGTCTCCCGCAGGCAAGCCGATCCGCCCGCTGCCCCAAGGCCACAAGCCGCCAAGTGCGCGGAAAAACCGACTGCGTTCAGCTTCAGTTGCACCCGTCACAAACAGGCGTTCCCCGGGATTGATGCTGACATTCGTCTCAACAAGATTGAGACACCCGTCAGGCACAGCAATAGACAGAGCATCGATAGTCAGTCGCTCGTCCTCATTGGTTTCCAAAACGATCTGGCGATCAATGTGACCAATTTCATCCATGCGCAATATGGCTTGTCGAAAGCTTGCCACGCGCAGCAATGTTGCGCGCCAATCAGCAATGGCGCCGAAATTGTCGACAAACCAGCGCAGCGAATTATGCACCTGCGTGAAAGCGCCGACTGCCATCATCAAACCACCGAATGTCAGACCACCCGAAAAATAAACAGGCGCTGCAACTAGGATCGGGGCAACGATGGTGAACCAGCCATAGCCGGCCGTCACCCAAGTCAGATTGGTCGTGGCAATGACAATGCGCTTGATGGCAACAAGCACTGCGTCAAGATCAAGGTCCAGTCTGCGGCGCTCGTCAGCCTCGCCGCGCGCCAGTGTGACGGCATCGATATGCTCATTCACCCGCATCAGTGAAAACCGGAAATCGGCCTCACGTGCATAACGGTTAGCATTGTGGTTGACGAGACTGCGACCAACAAACCATGACAACAGCGACGCAGAACCTGCATAAAACACCGCCGCCCAGACCATGTAGCCGGGAATGGAAAAGCTATAGCCCCAAATGTGGAAGACGAAGCCACTCGACAACGACCAGAGAACGCCCACGAAGCTGACAAGAATGACGGTGGATTGCAGCAGATTAATGCCCAGATCACTCGTCGTCTCGGCAAGATGACGTGCATCCTCCTGCAATCTCTGATCCGGATTGATACCAATTTCGCCAGCCTTTGCGAGACGAAACGCCCGCCCCGGCTGCAACCATTCACCCACCAGATCGCGCGCCAGTCCTTCACGCAGCTTCAGCTTGAACATCTGGTTCAGCCAGGTCTGAGAGACGTTCAGCAGAAGTACTGACCCCGCAATGGCAAAAAAGATCAGAAGCTGATGAAAGAAAGCGCTCAGATTGCGATCCGATAGCGCATTATAGAAAGGTACGTTCCAGCGATTGATTGCGACCTGCCCCACAGCGATCAGAACAATCAGAACAAAAATTCCCGTTCCCAGTGCAATCAACTGATTGCGCACGCGCGAAACCCAGAAAGCGCTCATCATCATGCGCGCTTGCGAAAGGAGGTCATTGCCGTCCTGCATGCCGCGATCAGCTTGCTGGTTAAGGATAGCGCTATCGAGCCCCTGCGGCTTTTTCTGCTTTGACTGGGACACCACGTCTTTCCTTATCGAAATTGTTCCTGGCAGATGTAAAACGCTGCGGGCAAGATCTGGCTTCGGTCGCAAGATGTTATCGAGTTGTTCTTAACCAATTCCAATCTCGCCCTATAGCAATATTTTGGAACTTTTGCGTGACCCGCGATGCTGTCACGATAGTATAAAGTACAAACCGCGCGAAGGCTTCCGATGACCACCTCCAACAAAGCAATCGATAAAGTTCTGATTTACGCCACGTGGAACAGCAACCTGCTCGTCTTTTGCGAACCGGAGAACCCAGACGTACCGCTTCAGGTTCCAGGTGGAACTGTCGATGAAGGTGAAACAATGCAAGCCGCAGCCTATCGCGAGTTTCACGAAGAGACTGGCATCCTCAGGGCGATCGGTATGAACTATCTGGAAACAGTCAAATACGAGTATATTGTACCGACCCAAACAGAAACACATATCCGTCACAGCTTTCATCTTCCACTGAACGGCAGATTTCCCAATCAATGGCACCACTATGAAATGTTTCCTTGCGACGGAAACAAACCAATTCTATTCGAATTGTTCTGGTTGCCATTGGAAGAAGCACGTGCTCGGATTGGCTTGGGAATGGGGAAAAGCATTACAAAAATAGGCCTTTAGAGATAGCATAGCCTGTCTTGTGTTGGTCAAATTTGTCGCATATAGTCTTGTCATCGATTTTTCGGTCAAGTGACTTTGCGACCCGCCCGGCCTGCCGTGCTTCCTGACGATCTCCTGTCCATAAATTCGATTCACGGGGACGTGTGCGAAGCATACGGACTACACTACTACTAATGTTACAAAGGAATTTCCCATGGCTACGGGAACAGTTAAGTGGTTCAACACGACCAAGGGCTTCGGCTTCATTCAGCCTGATCAGGGCGGCACGGACATTTTCGTCCACATTTCCGCTGTTCAGCGCGCTGGTCTGGCCACGCTCGATGAAGGCCAGAAGGTTACGTACGAAATCGTACAGGACCGCCGTTCGGGCCGCTCGTCTGCCGACAACCTCGTCGCAGCATAATTTTTGCCGAATAGGCAAACGAAAGGCGGGGCAACACCCCGCCTTTTTCTATGGTGTTATGCCAACGGCTCCAGAGTGAACCCTTCGCCTTTCCTCTCTACGCGACTAAATCCACGCAGATGACTGCCGGCGATCACCCAGCCTTCATCAGCCGCTCTGCTCAATGCCCGCTTTCGGCTGCTGATCGCGTTGTCCATGTCCAGATCATAAACGAGACTGATGTTCGGGTCCCTTGGCTGCAGTTCCGCGAGATGCAGACCATCGGCAAGAATCAACAATTGATCACCATCCCGACCGATCAAGCATCCCACATGCCCCGGCGTATGTCCGGGCAATTGGATGATCTCAATCTCATCGAGAAGCTTACCTTCCTGAAAACGCTGCAACCTGGGCCCGTAATGCGTATTCAGAAGATCGGCCATGGTAAAGCCGCCTCGGCGCTGCTCCGGTGTTGCAGCCATAATCGCCTTATCCGAAAAGTGGTTCAGATCGACATCCGGCACATAGACCTCTGCATTCGGATAATAAAGCGTACCCGCTTCAAACAAGCCGGCAACATGATCGCCATGGACGTGGGTGACAATTACCTTTTTGACATCCTGCGGATTAACGCCTGCCGCCTTCAATGCGTCGCGCGCCTGACCAAAGCCCTCACCCCAAAATGAACCCACACCCGTATCAATGAGAATGATCTCATCCGGCCCTTCCAGCAGAAAACAGTTCACCATCATTTTCAACTCGGACGCATCGAAACCATCAAGCGCTTTCTCAAGCGCCCGCTGACCTTCAGGGTGAACGAGCACATTTGAGGGCGGCTTTAATACACCGTCGTGCAAAATGGAGACCTTGTAGATGCCAAAAGTCCTAGATGCTGTCTTCATGACCTGATCCTGCTCGGTACAATCACCGTGAGGGAGACTATCAACAAAGATCAGGACGAATAGATGCACCTGTGATCAACAGTTTGAGAGCACCGATTTTATTCTGGCAACCAGTCCAGCAACACATGCCCCTCATCGGCAGCTACACGGGTAAGCCACGCATTGATTGCAGGATAGCGCTCCATGTTGAAGCCACCTCGGTGCGCCTCGTGCGTATAGGCATAAAGCGCGATATCAGCGACTGTCAGGCTGTCGCCAGCCAGAAATGGCGTCTTCTTCAGCTGCTCCTCCATCACGCCCAGCGCTTTTTCGCCACCGACGAGTGTTGAAGCCAGACGTTCAGGCGTCGCGTCACGCGCACGTTCAGGATAAACCATCAGAGCACGGCGCACAGCAATATAAGGTTCATGGCTATATTGCTCGAAGAAGAGCCATTGATAAACCAGCGCTCGTTCATAGGCATCCTTCGGCAGGTAGCGTGTGTTCTCAGCCAGATAGAGAAGAATTGCATTCGATTCGGCTATGAACCGGCCATCCTCAAGCTCCAGCAAAGGAACCTTGCCATTGGGGTTTTTCGCCAGATATTCTGGCGTTCGCGTTGAACCATCAAGGGAAGAAACAGCAACGTGCTTGAACGGCTTACCGAGTTTCGCAAGCAAAAGCCGTGGCTTATAGCAATTTCCGGAATCTGGCTGTGAATAGATCGTGAGCATCTGCTTCTCCTTTACGGTATAACATCTTTGCATCCGTGCCGGCTGTCCAATCAGTTTCATTGAAACAATATGTTCGTGGCGTTGATGGATCAGACCTTTTCAGCAACACATTCTCGCGAGAAACCGGAATTTCTTGCGAAACTGCAAAGCTTTTGTTGCGATTCGTGCGCCAATGCGACATAGAAAGTCCGCAAAACCGGACCGTGCCCGGTGCCGGTTATCTGATCCTGCCATCTATGGAGATCTATCATGGCATTTCTCGCCGACGCCCTTTCTCGTGTAAAGCCATCTGCGACCATCGCAGTCAGCCAGAAAGCACGCGAACTGAAAGCCAAGGGCAAGGACGTGATTGGTCTCGGAGCGGGCGAACCCGATTTCGACACACCAGACAATATCAAGCAAGCTGCTATCGACGCGATTAATCGCGGCGAAACCAAGTACACACCAGTTGCAGGTATCCCTGAGTTGCGTCAGGCTATCGTTGCCAAGTTCAAGCGTGAAAATGGTCTCGACTACAAGCCTGAACAGGTTATCGTTGGAACGGGCGGCAAGCAGATTCTGTTCAACGCTTTCATGGCAACGCTGAACCCAGGCGACGAAGTGATCGTCCCTGCTCCGTATTGGGTCAGCTATCCTGAAATGGTTGCCATCAATGGCGGCACGCCAGTTTTCGTCAACACGCGTCAGGAAGACAATTTCAAACTGACTGCTGCTGATCTCGAAAAGGCAATCACGCCAAAGACCAAGTGGCTGATTTTCAACTCGCCGTCGAACCCAACCGGTTCCGCCTATACGGAAGCAGAACTGAAGTCCCTGACTGACGTTCTCGTTCGTCACCCACAGGTCTGGATTCTGACCGACGACATGTATGAGCATCTCGTCTATGGCGACTTCGTTTTCACGACGCCTGCACAGGTAGAGCCTTCGCTCTATGATCGTACACTGACCATGAACGGCGTATCGAAGGCCTATGCAATGACCGGCTGGCGTATCGGCTACGCAGCAGGCCCGCTGCAGCTCATCAAGGCTATGGACATGGTACAAGGTCAGCAGACCTCTGGTGCCTGCTCAATCGCTCAGTGGGCTGCGGTTGAAGCGCTGAACGGCACGCAGGACTTCATCCCTAAGAACAAGGAAATCTTCCAGGCTCGTCGTGATCTGGTTGTTTCCATGCTCAACCAGGCGAAGGGCATCAACTGCCCAACCCCTGAAGGTGCGTTCTACGTTTATCCGTCATGCGCTGGCCTTATCGGCAAGAAGACGGAAGCAGGCAAGGTTATCGAGACCGACGAAGATTTCGTCTCCGAACTGCTGGAAGCAGAAGGCGTTGCTGTGGTTCACGGCTCGGCTTTCGGTCTTGGACCAAACTTCCGCATTTCCTATGCGACGTCGGATGAGCTTCTTGAAGAAGCCTGCTCCCGCATCCAGCGCTTCTGCGCAAGCCTGCGCTAAACACTTCAGACATTGAATGACGAAGGGGCCGAAAGGCCCCTTTTTCGTATCTGCACTTCTGAGAAAAAGTGGTGGCTTGGCAAAAAGCCAAAAAAAAAGCCAGACAAATGTCTGGCTTTGAGTTTTGAAGGTGCCATTGAGGCAAACCTCCAGAGGGGAACACTCAGCCTGCGCAAATGGGAGGAGGAAACGCAGCGCTGAGATGACCTTTATATGCCTTGTGCTCATTGTTTTTGCAATGCAACTTTATAGCAATACAGCCATGCGTTTTTTGCATAGCTAAAAAATCAGAAAAACATAAATAAATTCATACGCTTACTGATTAACCACTGAATCATTATTCGATATCAGCCCTATAAAGACCGCCCAAACAGCAGGCAGATTCAAGCCTGCCTTGCCTGTAAAAACAGCAAATCACTTCCAGTGGCAACATTCACAGGGGCTGTCACGAAACTATCACCGCGCTGCATCGAACCTGTCACAGAAGAGGCATAGAAGCCCTCGCAAGGCCGCAGCTATCCCCGATGAATGCCCAAAACGGCACGTGCTGCGCGCACCCCTTATTCAAGAAGGAGCGCCACCTTGCGTATCGTTCAGATTACAGACACTCACCTCAGCCCTACCAAGTCGCACTTCAACAGCAACTGGTCTCCATTGGTCGCGTGGGTCGAACAGCAGAAGCCGGACCTTATCATTCATACAGGTGACTTGACCGTCGACGGAGCCGATGTCGAAGCTGACCTGGTTTTCTGCCGCGACCGTATTGCAGAGCTCTCTGCTCCGGTTCTGAGCTTGCCCGGCAATCATGACATCGGCCATCTTCCCGGCAGCCACCAGCCCGTTAACCTTGAGCGCCTTGAGCGCTGGCGTAATCATTTCGGCCCGGACTATTGGGCTAAAGATTTTGGCGACTGGCGCATCATTGGTCTGAACAGCCTCATCATCGGTGCAGGCTCCGCTGAGGAAGAAGAGCAGTTCCAGTGGCTGGAAGCTGAATTGATCAACAGTGATGGCAAGCCAGTTGCGGTCTTTGCTCACAAGCCCGTTTTCGTTGATACGCCAAATGAAGGCGACACAGGTTACTGGGGCATTCGCCCGGCGCCTCGCCAGCGCCTTTATGATCTTTTCTCAGCCCACAATGTAAAACTTCATGCCAGCGGCCATCTGCATCGTGCCTGGGCAGGTACTACTGATGGCATCAGCTATATCTGGGCACCCGCTGCCGCATTCACAGTAGGTTCGATTGAACGCGATCTGCCCGGCGAACGCATTCTCGGTGCAGTCATCCATGATCTCGGTGAGAGCGCAAGAAGCGAAATCGTCCACATCGCAGAACTGAAGCCCTTTGTGATCGACGATGTCATGCACGAGGTCTATCCCCATCACACCGGCGACGGCAACGCCGCAAAGGTTGCTGAGGAGGCCAGCCAGTGAGCACGCTCACCCTCCACGACATCAGCAAATCCTATGGCAGCAACCGCATTCTCGATGGCATCTCACTGGAAGTGGCGGAGGGGGAATTCATCGCTCTCGTTGGCCCTTCCGGCTGTGGGAAAAGCACATTACTGCGCATTCTGGCCGGGCTGGACCATGCAGACGAAGGCAGTATCGCCATTGCTGGGCGCGACATTACCGCAGCGCATCCAGCCGACCGAAATATGGCAATGGTCTTTCAATCTTACGCGCTCTATCCGCACTTGACGGCGGCACAGAACATCGCCGTACCGCTCGCCATGCGTGATCTGACAACGCTTGAGCGCATGCCGCTCATCGGCTCCCTGATGCCCAGCCAGAGGAAAAAGCGTACAGCCATTCAGAAACAGGTCAGAGCCACAGCGACCAGCCTGAAAATAGACCAGTTGCTTGATCGTAAGCCGGGCCAGATGTCGGGAGGCCAGCGCCAGCGTGTAGCTCTCGCCCGCGCTCTTGTTCGCCAGCCGGGCGCATTTTTGATGGATGAGCCACTATCCAATCTCGATGCTAATCTCCGCGTTCATACCCGTGCAGAGATTGTCGAACTGCATCGTCGTGCTGGTGTACCGACGATCTACGTTACTCATGATCAGGCCGAAGCGCTCAGCATGGCTGACCGTGTTGCAGTCATGATGGGTGGCAAGTTGCTGCAGATCGATACTCCAACTGCAATCTACAACGATCCGAAGCATATCGAAGTGGCGCAATTCATAGGTACGCCGCGCATCAATATTCTGGAAGCAGTGATCAGTGACAACGGCATTGTTCATTTTGCCGGTCACGCCATTCTGCAAGGCGTTGCTGCCCATTTCGGCGCGCAAGTCCACATCGGCATCAGACCCGAACATGTCCGTATCGTGCCGCATGACAAGACCGGCATCAGCGCAACCGTCTCACGGATCGAGTTTCTGGGTTCAGAAGTGCTGATCTATATGAAAGCACCCGGCACGTTACAGGAACTGACGGCAAAACTCGACCCGGCAAATGCAAAACACATCACTACCGGCTTGCCAGTCGGCCTGCATTTTGAGGCCGCCAACGCCTATCTTTTTGGCGGTGACGGGCTGCGCTTGCGCCAACCTGCCGATAACATCGTGACACTTGCAGCCCGTGAAAAGGCACCGGCTCATGTCTGATGCCGCCCTTCCCCATTCAGGCGTAAGCCGCGCGCGCACAGCCGCAGAAAATGCTCGCCGACGTGAAGAACGTCTTGCCTGGAAACTTGCAGCTCCAGCGATTCTTCTGACTGTGCTCCTGATCCTGCTGCCTACCGCCGCCGTGATCTTCTGGAGCTTCACTAATTTTGAACTTGGTTATGATGGTTTCGAGTTTATCGGCCTTGGTAATTATGCTGAGCTGTTCAGTGACCGCACCTTCCTGATCTCGCTCAAGAACACTGCGGTCTACACTGCTATTGTGGCTCCAGCCTCAGTCTTTCTCGGCCTGGGCGTAGCGCTGCTTATTGAAAGCGAAGTGCGCGGCAAGTCGTTCTTCCGCACGGTCTATTTTCTGCCGGTCGCGTCGCTTCTCGTTGCGATGGCAACGGTGTGGCAATATCTGCTGCACCCGACCCTGGGCCCCGTCAATGCCATGCTTGGCATGATTGGCATCACTGGCCCAAACTGGCTCGGTTCCAGTGACACGGTTCTCACCAGCCTTGCAATGATCGGCGTGTGGCAAAGCGTCGGCTTTAACATGGTGCTGTTTCTGGCAGGTCTCACTGCCATCCCGCGCGAGCTTTATTCGGCAGCAGAAGTTGACGGCGTGAAAAGCAGCTGGGAGCGCTTTCGACTGGTTACGTGGCCTTTGCTCGGTCCCACCACGCTTTTTGTAACAACGATCAGCATCATCAATGCAGTGAAGGTCTTTGAGACAGTCAAGACACTCACAGAAGGCGGCCCGAACAAAGCATCCGAAGTGCTGCTCTGGACCATCTATCAGGAAGGCTTCGTCTATCTGCGGGTTGGCTATGCCTCAGCAATGACCGTGATTTTCCTCGCCGTTCTTATTGTCCTGATGATGCTGCAGTTTCGTCTGCTTGACCGTCGCACCCACTATTGAGGAAACCCGGATGACATTGGCTCGTTCTTTCCGTCTCGGAATTCTGTCGCTGGGTGCGCTGCTTTTTCTGGCACCCTACATCTTCATGCTGTCCACAGCCGCAAAGTCCCAACAGGACATTTTCTCATCCTCGCTTTCGCTTATCCCGCAGCATTGGGCGCTTTGGGACAATCTGACCAAGGCTTTGACACGTGTGCCGATGGGGCTTCTGCTGTTTAACGGTGTTGTTGTCTGCGCGTTGGTTCTCGTCGTTCAAGTCGTCATCGCCATTCCCTGTGCCTATGCCATGGCAAAGCTGCAGTTTCGCGGCCAACGCACCATGATGATGATGGTCATGCTTGGTCTGCTGGTGCCAATCCATGCGACCGCATTACCATTCTATGTCGGCTTTAATCAGCTTGGAGTGCTCAACAGCTATTTTGCTCTAAGCGCTCCATTCTTCATCTCGGTCTTCGGGATTTTCCTGTTTCTGCAGTTTTTTCGCGCCCTGCCAGATGATCTCATCAGTGCAGCTCGTCTTGATGGCATGTCCGAAGCAGGTATCGTCATGCGGGTTATCGTTCCCAATGCATGGCCTGCTATCACTGCTTTCTCGATCTTCTCGGTTGTCGCTCATTGGAACGATCTTTTCTGGCCGCTGATTGTCGTCAATGGCATGGAGCGCGCCACACCGCCACTCGGCCTTCTGTATTTTCGCGCAGCCGAAGCAGGCGATGATTACGGCGCGCTGATGGCAGCGACACTCATCATTACACTACCGCTTCTGCTCGCGTTTCTCGCAGCGCAGCGGCGCTTCATCGAAGGCATAACCTTAACCGGCCTAAAGGGCTGAATTCTCCCTCCCCATCCCCACAGGAGTTACTCCATGAAACGCCTTTCTAGCGCTCTTGCCGCTCTGGCTGTTGCGACAGGCCTCACCGCGCCTGCTTTCGCTGACACCACACTGAATGTACATTATCCGATGCCGGGCTTCTTCAAGGATGTCATGGCCGACATCTCCACGAAGTTTATGGAAGAAAACCCTGACATCAAGATCAACTTTGTAAGTCCTTCGGCGACTTACGAAGAAGGCATTCAGACGATCATGCGTCAGGCTGGCACCTCAGAAATGCCGGACATTACCTTCACTGGTCTGAACCGCCTGCGCGTATTGGCTGAACGCAATATCGGCGTCGACATGAAGCCGCTTGTCGATAAAGAAGCAGATATGGAAGCCCAGGGCTTCACCGACCATCTGCTGAGCCTCGCACGTGTAGGCGACCGTCAGGTCGGTCTGGCTTTCGCAACCTCAAACCCGATCATGTATTACAATGCCGATCTGGTTAAGGCCGCAGGTGGCAATCCCGACACACCTCCAGCAACCTGGGACGAAGTGATCGAGCTCGGCGGCAAGATCAAGGCACTGGGCAATGGCAACGAAGGCATCGATTTCCGCTGGCAGGGCGATGACTGGATGTTCTCAGCCCTTCTGTTTGGTGCTGGTGGCACAATGCTGACCCAAGATGAGAAGAAAGTGGCCTTTGATGGGCCAGAAGGTCTCGCAGCCTTCAAGCTTGTAGATCGTATGGTGAAAGAAGGCGGCCTGCCGGTTCTGACGAAGGCTGCCGGTGAGCAGGCTTTTGCCGCCGGTAAAGTCGGCTTTGCATTCCAGACAACCGGTGCGCTGCGCAACACGATCAAGAATGTCGGCGATAAGTTCGACATGCGCACCGCCAAAATTCCCCTTCTCAACCAGGAAAAAGGTCGTCTGCCAACCGGCGGTAATGCGGTTGTTATCCTGACCGAAGATCAGGCCAAGCAGGATGCTGCCTGGAAATTCGCCAAGTTCGCTGCCGGCCCTTATGGCGCATCTGTTGTCGTTCCGGGTACAGGCTATGTTCCAAATAACGAACTGGCAGCAAAGTCGGATGAGTATCTCGGCAAATTCTACGAGGAAAACCCACTGTTTAAAGCCGGTCTCAGCCAGATGTCACTGATGATCCCGTGGTATGCTTTCCCCGGGTCAAATGGCGTCAAGGTTACGCAGACCATCGTCGATAATCTCTCGCGCGTCGTGGAACAGTCGGCATCGCCCGAAGACGCTCTCGCAGATGCATCCAAGGAAGTGCAGCGCCTGCTGCCGCGTAAGTAACACACGCGAAAAAGAAAAGGCCGCGCTGGATGATCCAGCGCGGCCTTTTCATATCGTAGAACCGAAATCAGAAGGTCCAGTTGCGCGCCTTCGAGAATAGGAAGTCACGGAAGGCATGAAGCTTAGCCGAATTTTTCAACGCTTCCGGGTAGCAGAAGAACGTATCAAACGACGGAATTTCCTCAAGCTCGGGCAGAAGCTGCACCAGACCGGATTCCTTATCCGCCATATAGTCTGGCAGAACTGCTATGCCAACACCGCGCTGAACAGCACGACGAATGGACAGCAGATTATTCACCTGCAAAACCGGAATGCGTGCACTTCCATCTGAGCGACCCGCGATCTCCAGCCAGTTCAACCCGGTGAGATAGCTCGGCGCAGGCTCACCAAATGTCACCACACGATGCTGGTCAATCTCATCGATCGAATTCAGCTTGCCGTATTTGGAAACATAGCCTGCCGACGCATAGACGTGCATATGCACAGTGAACAGACGGCGCTGGATCAGATCGGGCTGCTGGGGCTGACGCAGACGGATCGCGCAGTCTGCATGACGCATGGTGAGATCCAGCTCTTCATTATCAAGAATGAGCTGAAGCTGCACATCAGGATAGAGCTCGACAAACTCCTGAATGCGTTCGATCAACCAGCCTGAACCCAAACCAACTGTTGTCGTGACGCGTAGACGCCCTGTGGGCTTCTCCTTGCTTTCAGCCAGTTTCGAACGGACATTTTCGAGCTTCATCAGCACGTCATGCGCCGTCCGATAGAGCGTTTCACCCTGCTCTGTCAAAATAAGGCCGCGGGCATGGCGATGGAATAACGGAACGCCAACGTCCTGCTCCAACGCGCTGACCTGACGCGAAATAGCGGATTGCGACAGATGCAATGTCTGTGCGGCATGGGTGAAGGACCCGGCTTCCGCAGCAGCATGGAAAATGCGCAGTTTGTCCCAGTCGAGCGGTGCGACCACCTTCTCCCCCTCTCGTTACTCCGCAGCTTCGTGCAGCGGTTCCTGTGCAGCCAACCAGCGCTCGGATTCGAGCGCTGCCATGCAGCCCATACCAGCGGCAGTCACTGCCTGCCGGTAAATATCATCGGTAACATCACCAGCGGCAAAAATGCCCGGCACGTCGGTAGCGGTCGAATCGGGTGCGGTCCAAAGATAGCCATTTGGCTTCTGCTTGAGCTTGCCCTCGAACAAAGAAACTGCAGGCGCATGCCCAATCGCGACGAACACGCCGTGAACTTCATGCTCGCTCAACGCGCCAGTCGCGATATTCTTGAGACGAACACCTGTCACCGTCGCACCCATAGGTGGCTGCGCTTCTGTCCCTACGATCTCGTCAATAACGCTGTTCCAGATAACCTTGACGTTCTCACGTGACATCAGGCGATCCTGCATGATCTTCTCGGCGCGGAAACCTTCACGGCGATGCACCACGGTAACGCTCCTGGCGATATGCGAAAGATAGAGTGCTTCTTCGACAGCCGTATTGCCGCCGCCAACCACAACCACATCCTTGCCGCGATAGAAGAAGCCATCACAGGTCGCACAAGCTGAAACGCCACCGCCCATGAAAGTCTGTTCGCTCTCCAGACCAAGCCATTTCGCCTGAGCACCGGTCGCAATAATCAGCGCATCACAAGTATAAACGGTGCCGGAATCGCCGATCAGACGAAAAGGACGCGACGTCGTATCGACTTCAGTGATGATGTCATAAAGGATTTCAGCGCCAACATTCTGTGCCTGCGTGGCCATCTGGTCCATCATCCACGGGCCCTGCACTGGTTCGGCATAGCCCGGATAGTTTTCCACATCAGTCGTGATCATCAACTGACCACCCTGCTGCAAGCCGGTAATGATGATCGGCTTGAGCATCGCGCGCGCAGCATAAATGGCCGCCGTATAGCCTGCCGGACCAGAGCCGATTACAATAACGGGCGCATGACGCTGTGACATGAGGATAGTTCTCCGGTCCAAAAATCGATTTAAATCGTGGGCTTTCGGCTCACCAGAATCGCCTTCGCGCCCAGCTTTGCCAATGCCCTGATATTGTGGCCAAGGTAGGTCTGCGATCCGCTGTTTGCAAGGTTCCCACGGCATTTGCTGCGCTTTAGCCACAGCTTGTCACCATTCCGTACAATGATGCGGCATACTCACATTGCGGCGGCGAAGTTCCCGCGTTAAACACAGGGCAATAAAGCAGCCTTCAAAATCGCTGGAGCCAAAGGCCATATACAAGACCGTTGCTAATATCTGTGCACGTTTCGGCCTCGTCATGGCTGTAGCAATGCTGTTGCCTGCGGCTATCGACTTGCGTGATGGCAGCGACGACTGGCTGATCTTCGTGCGCTCTGCGGCGGCAACAGGTGCATTATCGGCACTGATCCTGTTTGCAACCCAAAGCCAGAACTCACGGTTCACACCACGTCTCGGATTTCTGCTGACTGCATGCCTCTGGCTGACGGCAAGTTTTCTTGGCTCGATCCCGCTCTATTTTTCGCATCTGCCTATCAGTTATGCGACCGCGTTCTTTGAAGCCATGTCGGGCGTAACATCTACTGGTGCCACTGCCCTCACCGATCTTGACGAGATGCAGCGCGGAATTCTGCTCTGGCGCTCGCTATTGTGCTGGATCGGCGGCGTAGGCTTTATCGGCTTGGCACTCTTGATGCTGCCTTCGCTACGCGCAGGCGGCCTTGCGCTCTTTCACATGGAAAATTCCGACAAATCGGAAAAAATTCTGCCACGCATGAACCAGATCGCTCTGGGCATTGTGATGGCCTATCTCACTCTGACAGCAGCCTGCATGATTGCCTATTTCGCAGTCGGCATGAGTATGTTCGATGCAATCAATCACGGCTTGGCAACAGTCGCGACAGCAGGTTTTTCAACCCATGATAATTCATTCGGTTTTTATGAGGGTAACCAGAAGCTGCTCGTTGTATCGACCATTTTCATGGCACTTTCGGCTTTGCCCTTCGTTCTTTATATCAAGGCATTCATGCCACGCCGGCTGGAGTCACTTGCCGACCCGCAGGTAAAACTGTTTTTTACCCTCGTCATCGGTTTCAGCTTCGTTCTGGCGATAGTTTTGCGACTGGGATCGAACGTTCCGTTTGGCGACGCGCTCATTTCCGCATCATTCCACTTCGTTTCCGTTATCACGACCACCGGCTTCACGACCGAGGATTATTCGCTGTGGGGGCCACCAGCCCTTGGTATTTTCTTCCTCGCATCGTTTCTCGGCGGCTGTGCAGGATCAACGTCGGGCGGCATCAAGATGAACCGTCTCATCATTCTGTGGAGCCTGACACAAGCCAATCTCGCACGCCTTGTGATGCCCCATGCAGTTATAAAAATCCGGTACGGTTCCTCTGAGGTGTCCGGAGAGATAGCTCAGAACGTATTGCTGTATCTGTTTCTCTATATTGCATCGCTCATCATCGGTGCCGTTCTGCTGGCTTCTCTTGGTCTTGATTTCGTCTCGGCCTTCACCGGAGCACTGACTGCATTGTCCAACGTGGGCCCGGGATTCGGGGATACCATTGGCCCCGCCGGCAATTTCTCAACAATCCACGACCCTGCACTTTGGGTACTCTCGTTCCTCATGTTGGTTGGTCGTCTTGAGCTCGTAACCGTATTTATCCTGTTCACACGTACTTTCTGGATGCGCTAACAACGCTTTAGGCGGTTTACATCCTGTCGTTTCTTTTGGTATGAGCAGGATTAGATTGCGCTATAGCAGCGCTGAGTGTTTTATAATTACGCCTGAATGAAATTTCATTGCGCGCGGAGTTTTGCATGCCGATCAAGGCTGATCTGGACGAAATCGATTGGAAAATCCTTCGGGAGCTCCAGAATAACGGGCGCATCACCAATGTTGAGCTGGCCGAACGTGTCGGTATCTCTGCCCCTCCCTGCTTGCGTCGTGTGCGCAAGCTGGAAGAAAGTGGCGTCATTCGTGGCTATCGCGCCATTCTGAACGGCAACGCTCTCGGGCAGGATCTTGTCGCGTTCTGTTCAGTGGGTTTGCATCGTCAGGCTGATGCCGATCTCAAGGCTTTTGCCGAGAAGTCCAAGCAGTGGCCGCTGGTACGCCGCGCATGGATGGTATCGGGTGAGTCCGATTTCCTCCTCCATTGCGTCGCACGCGACCTCAACACTTTCCAGACTTTCGTCATCGAAGAGCTGACCGCTGCCCCCAATGTGGATTCGGTCCGTACAGCCCTGACCATTCGTCCTGTGAAGGACGAACCGCTGATGATTCTCTAGTTCAGTGAAGTATTAAATGAGAGAGCGACTGCGTTCATGCGCGGTCGCTCTTTTTGCTTGAGCGTAATCTTAACGACTAAAAACCTGCTCATAGACTGCACTGATTGCTGCGGCCTCTTTTTCGAGCGGGAAAGCTTCGCGAACATGCGCAAGCGCGTTTTCACCATCGCGTTGAGCCATAGCGGGGTCGGCCAGATATGGCTCGATAGCATCACGCAGCGCATTACCGTCGCCAGCCGCAACAAAACGGCCAGTTCCATCGACGATCATTTCAGCATAAGCACCAGCATCGCTTGCAACGACAGCGGTTTTCGAGGCCATCGCTTCGAGTGGCGTAAGACCAAAACCTTCATTTCGAGATGGCGCGACATAGAGTGTGAGACGACGATACCAGATACGCACGTCCGGCACTTCACCAAGAATGCGGATGCGATCCTGCAATCCTGCTGCAGCAATACGGGCCTTTAAATCATCTTCAAATGCCTGATGTTCAGCAGTCGTCCGGCCTGTGATAATTGCCGTCCATTCAGGATATTTCGGCAAAAGCGCAATCATTGCATCAACAAACAGGTCGGTGCCTTTGGAGTGACGCACGCGCCCAAAACAACCAATGGCATATTTCCCGGGCAGGCCCGAGGCGCTGAACTGGTCTTCTTCACCGACGGGCGGATGAAACCGCTCAAGGTCAACGCCATGCATGATGACCTGATGCGGCACTTCGAGAAAACTGCCTGAACGGCCGCTGGTCGCGATCACCGCATTCATGCGGCGGATCAGCCATTTGGTAAAAGGCTTATGATGACGTTGCGCTGCAGAAGTGAACACCAGCCGCAATTTCATGCGCAGGACGTCGCGCATAAAAATACCTGCAAGCATTTCGATATTCCGGCGTGCATGCCAGATACGGAAACGCCGCTTGGCGGGCTTTTTCCAGAATGAAAAAAGAGCGCCCCAGCCGAGATGCGGCAGAGTTTCAGGCAGTCCGGGGCCCATCGTTGCGATTCCTAATCCCTTTGCACGCTGCAAAGGGATTAGCTGCACGATAGTCGAAGTCACGCCGGAAAGGCGACGCTTGAAATTAGGCGCTACGACTTCGACATCCTGAACCGGAACAAACCCGTTTTGGGGCCTCTTATCTGGCATTACGATCTCAGATAAACTTGAGACCGAGAATCTCGTATGAACGCGAACCGCCGGGTGCATTGACCTCAATCGTATCGCCTTCACCCTTGCCGATCAGCGCACGCGCGATAGGCGAGGAAATCGAAATACGGCCTTCTTTCACGTCAGCTTCCTGATCGCCAACGATCTGATAGACCTTCTCTTCTTCTGTATCTTCATCGATCAGCTTAACGGTTGCGCCGAACTTGATCTTGTCGCCAGAAAGCTTTGTTACATCAATGACTTCAGCACGACCAACAAGCTCTTCCAGCTCATTGATACGGCCTTCATTCAGGCTCTGGGCTTCTTTAGCAGCGTGATATTCGGCGTTTTCCGAAAGATCGCCATGCGCACGCGCTTCAGCAATTGCCTCAATGATCCGTGGGCGTTCATTTTGCTGACGCGTGCGGAGTTCTTCCTTGAGGTTTTCGAAACCGCGAGGGGTCATAGGGAACTTTTCCATACCCAGTCCAGTCCTTTCCATCGCCCGCCGCGCTTCCCTCCAGGATGAACGCGACGGCAGTTTGATTGCCCGCCTGATCCTGCTCCACAATTGGCTCAGGACACCCGTCCGGAAGGTTTGATTGCCTGCCGGTACACAAAAAGAAAACGGTCACCGAAACATGTGCTTCGGAACCGTTCAAAGTGATGTTGCTGTAACTATAGCATTTTCATCAATGATTTCACGAAGAAAAATTTTTGCCTGTTAATTCTACGGAACAACCGGTCCTATTTGGCATGAACCGGCCAGCTTGAAGGCCATTTCTCAGGACCACCGTCATAATTGCCATCGCAGTCGCCCTTTGAGCGCTCCTGTAAAAGCACAAACCGCACATGCCCTTCACCAGTATCCGTCGCCTTCCAGACATCATAGATGCCGCAATCACCCAGCCCCCTGCCCTTGAAAAAAGCTGTCAGCGTCTTGTTTTGTTGCGACCAGTCAATGTTCCATGCCTGATCCGTAACGGTTGGACCATCATCTGAAATCGTCGGCAGCGAAATTGGAATCACCTGATTCTCGTATTGGCTGTAGAACACATAAGGCTGATTATATGCACCTGGCGAACCGCATGGCATCCCGATCAGGTCAAGCCCATCCGCGATTTTGGCTTCAAAGCCTCCGCCTGTGCTGAAAGAATTGCCGCTTGAAGTGCCACAAACGGCACTTTCATCGGTGAAATCCTTACGGATTTTCTCCGGTATCTGTTCGACTGAAGCAATGAGTTTCACTGCAGAAGGCGGCGGTGCAGGCTTGTTCCCCTTTGCCTGCAAAGCATCGACAGTACCAGCGCGCGACTGCTGCTCATCGGCATAGATCAAACTGCCAACAAACCCCGAAAGCGAATAATTTGAGGTCTGGCCTGCGAATTTGAGTTGCAGTTTCTGGCCGTTCTTCAAGACATCAATCAGTTTGGCTATCGCGCTCGCATCGGCATAATTGAGTTGGTCGCCCTTGAGCGATGCCGCCGATGCTTCTATGGCCAGCACCGACTTCCCGTCGACAGACAGTTCCAGTTTTCCCGAAACCTTCGACGGATCGATATAGGAAAGCTGCAACTCCGGCTTCGAGCCAACGCCACTGCTACGATAAATACCAAGGGCCGGCGCGTCTTCACTCGCGACTGGAGTGAGACTCACTGTGCAATTCTGAGCAAGGTCACATAAAACAGATGTGTCCCGGATCAACTTATAAGCAGCCTGGGATATGCCTGCGTCTGAAACCAACGATGTTGTCGCCACTCCCGCCAGCAAAATTGCTCTCAGCCCAAATTTCCGAAAAAGCATATCCCACCCCATAATATCCAATATCAATGTGCTAAAGTGCGTGCTTGTCGTGCTTGGAACACATCCTGAAACGTATGAAACAGCTTTCGGCCAGCATGTGCGTTAAAACAAGCTTTACCGCTCCAATCTTGTTCAATCAAATCGGCGCGCTCAAGTACCGTCTTGCCGATCCCCTGTGATATTTCCTATAGCATGACGACCCCGGGAAAATGATCCAGATCATTGTGGGTGTTTTTCTTTGGGGTGAAACAACAATGACGCGTGTGCAGGCAAATTTACTACTCCTTCTGGCAGGTGTCATTTGGGGCATGGGCTTTGTGGCCCAATCCACAGCCATGGCGAGTATCGGACCATTCCTGTTTATCGGTGTTCGCTCAGCAATTGCAGCGCTTACCGTTTTGCCCTTCTCCATTGCTGAAGGCAGACGTTCACCGCACAAGCTTCAGAGCCAGAACTACCTCTTTTTCATGCTTGTGGGCGCTGTCCTGTTTATAGGTCTCGCTCTGCAACAGATCGGGCTGATCACCACATCTGTCACCAATGCTGGATTTCTGACGGGGCTTTATGTCGTGATGGTGCCAGTGCTGGGCGTCATTATTTTTCGCAGCTGGCCGCATCCAGTGGTTTGGCCTAGCGCGGCCGCTTGCCTTACAGGTATTTTTCTTCTGTCAGGCGGGGCATTAAGCGCACTTAAGCAGGGCGACTGGCTGGTCATATGCGGCGCAGTTTTCTGGGCCATGCAGGTGCTGCTGATCAGCCGCGCCAACCGTGCCGGACGCCCCATCGCGCTTAGCTGTGTACAGTTTGCAACTGCAGCCGCCGCAGGCCTACTGATTGCCGCTGCGGTCGAAGACATCAACTGGAACATTATCGCGCTTACGTGGAAAGAACTGTTGTTTACAGGCGTCTTCTCATCTGGTGCTGCATTCACCCTGCAAGCCATCGGTCAGCGCTACACCACATCGGCACAGGCCGCTATTTTCCTGTCATCGGAAGCTTTATTTGCCGCTCTGTTCGGCGCAATGTTTCTTGGCGAACGTCTCAAATTCATCGGCTTTATTGGCTGTGGCTTGCTGTTTGCCGCCATGCTTGCGGTGGAACTGGTTCCCATGTTCTGGAAACGCAGGGCAGAACCAATCCCAGCCACTGAACAGGCTTAACCCCTGAATATCAGCGCGGCACCACCTGCGATCAGGGCGAACCCAAGCAGATGATTCCAGGTGAAAGCTTCTTTTAGATAGAAGATCGAGAACAGGCTGAAAATCACGAGTGTGATGACTTCCTGCATCGTTTTTAGCTGTGCTGCCGAATAAACCTCATGCCCGATACGGTTTGCCGGCACAGCCAGACAATATTCGAGCAGCGCGATACCCCAGCTGATGAAGATAACCGTCACCAGTGGCGTACTGGTGAATTTCAGATGCCCATACCAGGCAAAAGTCATGAAAACATTGGAGCCGATGAGAAGCAAAATCGGCAGAACACTCGGCGACATCAGTGCTGACATGAAAAAAACTTCAGGGACCGGGAGGACATTGTCGCGGCTTGGCCCGAAACCGCTGCTCAGGATCGTTAGCAAAAAGGCATGAAGAATTCGCCAATCTTGTGACCATCGAATGGCCAGCATATAGCCCCGATTGTGCCACAGCCCTTAACAGGGGCACTGACTGTTCGTTTACGCTTATCGTCTAATATGAATTCAGGCCCGGTTTCAAAATGAAAGGCAGGGACATGAGTATTGTGTTGTCCAACCGCTTTCATCGCTGTTTGTTACCGGCAAGTTTTGCACTGCTTGCCTTGGTGGCTGGTTGTTCCGGTGATCGCCCACCACGTCCGCAAGCCGAAATTGGCAATGCCGATGTGATACCGCCTGCCCCTGTCGTCTCTGCCAATGCGCCACGCGAAGAGCGCGTTGTTGGGCTGGCTGAAGAAATCGAAAATAATGCCAATGAGATGACAACGCAGAGCCAGCCGCATTATACCGGCGATTATGGCTTCGCAGTCCCTGTACAGAACCCGGTCAGCACTGCCGAAAACATTTATGCGATGTCCAATTCAGAGAGTGCCTGTCGGACACGTCTGAAGCGGCTCGGCGTTGTTTTTACCGAAAAATCCCCCATCAATCAGAGCGGCAGCTGTCGCATTGATAACCCCATCGAAGTCAGCGGGTTCAACAGCGGTTCGATCGCTTTCAAACCAGCGGCAACATTGAATTGTCAGGTCACAGAAGCATTTGCGCGCTGGATTAAGGGTGATCTGCAACCATCGGCACGCCTGCGCTATTTGTCCGGCGTCAATACGATTCACAATGCCGGTGGTTATTCCTGCCGAACGATGAATCATCGCCGTGGTGCGAAGATGTCCGAGCATTCGCGCGGCAACGCCATCGACGTCACCAGGATCGTTCTGAACAATGGTAAAAGCATAACTGTCCGCAAACCGGGCTTTTTTGCCTTTCGCGAGAAAGGCTTGCTCAATAGCGTTCGTTCAGATGCGTGCGATTACTTCACCACAGTACTCGGCCCTGGCTATAATCGCGAACATGCCGACCATTTCCATTTCGACCTGATGCAGCGACGCAGCGGCTATCGGGCATGCAAGTAAAACAGCCCGGCTCAGAGCACTGTGCGCCCTATCAGGCGCAAAAGGTCGCTCGAAGCCGGGTTAAGTATCACTCAGCAGGAACCGGCGTTGGCTGACCGCTCTTGTCGAGCGCCACCATGACGAAATCGCCATGAGTCACAAGATCCATCTCATCGGCAAGATAGCGCTGCGCCCAGGCTTCTACACGCAGCGTAATCGACGTGCGGCCAACCCGCGTAATCTCAGTATACACACAAAGAATGTCACCAATTTTGACAGGCTTCGCAAAGGACATTTCACGCACAGCGGCTGTCACAACACGGCCCTTGGCACGCTCCGCAGCACGGATACCGCTGGCCGTGTCCATTTGTGCCATAACCCAGCCGCCAAAAATATCACCGGCCGAGTTGGTATCTTTTGGCATTGCCTGCGTACGTACAGTCAGCATGCCCTTGGGCGAATTAATGTCGTTCATCAATAAATCCTTTGATCGTCTAAAACGCATCCCAAAAAGCGCAAAGCGAAATTCGGTCAAAATGCGCGTCAAACCAGAAAGTTTGAGTCGCCTGTAAGTATGCTGCAAGCCATTACCAAGGAAAAGTGCGACATGCGCACCGCAGCCATGCAAATCAAACACCAGGCAAGAATACATAATATAAAATTGTAATTATTAATCATGAGAGAATATTCATAAAATATTTAAAGTAAAAATAAATATTACTATTTATAGTCATCTCTACGGAATACATATCGGGGGATATTATGAGATTAATTATTGTATCGTCTATTGCTACATTAGCTCTTTTATTTGCAAACAACGCAGAGGCGTCCGGTGGCCTCGCAACTGCAAATATAAACCTTCGCACAGGCCCCGGCACACAATATCCATCAATGGGCAGCATCCCCAATGGCGTTGTTCTGGATGTTGCAGGCTGTACAAGTGGCTATGGCTGGTGTCGCGTCAACTATCGCGGTCTTGATGGCTGGGCATCGTCAAACTACATCGCCGTTCAGACAGGCGGTGGCGGCTACACCACCAATGACAATTTCGGATCAACTGCAGCAGCCGTCGGCATACCACTCATTGCCGGCTTGGTGATCGGTTCTGCAATTAACAACAACAACAACCGATGGAATGATGGACCGAACTGGGGTCCCGGTTGGGGGCCTCGCCCCTACCGCTCTGGTTGGGGTCCGGGTCCATATCGTCCGGGTCCCGGCTGGCGTGGACCAGGTCAGTGGGGCGAACCCCGCCCACATTGGGGTGACCGTCCCGGCTGGCGCGATCATCCCGGTTATCATCCAAACTTTTATGGCCCGGGCGACCGCTGGCGCCCAAATGGCCGCAGATAAGCAGTTCCTCCTGACAGCCTGATGTCAGGAGCCATGTAAATTCCGGACCGGGTGCATGGGTTTTGATCCGTGCACCCTTTTCATTTGAGTTGCGAAATTCCATATTGGGAGCATGGCTTCCTCAAAAGACAAATATACTCAGGATTCGCACAATCAGACGGGCCAGACTGGCGGCTTCGGTGAAGCGCCTCAGTCCGACTTTTCGGGCGCGCCACTGTCCGGGTCCATTTCCGATTGGGCAAAAGAAATCAGCAACGAGGCCATCAAGCCTCAAGCCAAGCCAAAAGCGGCGAAGCCCCCGAAAAAGGTGCCGGAACGCAGCAAAGAATCTTCGCGCAGTGCGCGAGGCACTTCGATGGGTGGCGCTGCCTCAGCCAAAGAACGTGCCGCAGCCGGTCTCAATCCTGTGGCGGGACTGGACATCAGTCTGGAAGACGCCGCCGAGTTTAATCCCTCTGGCGCGACCGCGACCGTACAAGCACTTTCCGATCTGATCGAATCCGGCAATCCGCTGTTCAAGAACGGCGAACTCTGGACACCGCACCGTCCTGCCCGCCCGGAAAAATCCGAAGGTGGCATTGCGATCCAGATGGAATCGAGTTTCGAACCATCCGGTGATCAGCCAACAGCCATTCGCGATCTGGTCAGCGGATTGAAAGATGACGACCGCACGCAGGTTCTGCTGGGCGTCACAGGCTCCGGCAAGACTTTCACCATGGCAAAGGTTATTCAGGAAACGCAGCGTCCAGCGCTTATTCTTGCGCCCAACAAAACCTTGGCAGCGCAGCTATATGGCGAGTTCAAAAGCTTCTTCCCGAACAATGCTGTCGAGTATTTCGTTTCCTACTACGATTATTATCAGCCGGAAGCTTATGTGGCGCGGTCGGATACCTATATCGAAAAGGAATCAACCGTAAACGAACAGATCGACCGTATGCGGCACGCGGCAACGCGCGCGCTGATCGAGCGCGATGACGTCATTATTGTTGCGTCTGTTTCGTGCATTTACGGTATTGGTTCGGTCGAAACCTATACCGCCATGACTTTCGAAATGAAGATCGGCGACAGGCTCGACCAGCGCCAGCTTCTGGCCGATCTCGTGGCACAGCAATATAAGCGACAGGACATCAATTTCGTGCGCGGCTCTTTCCGCGTTCGTGGTGACACAATTGAAATCTTCCCGGCCCACTTGGAAGACCGTGCCTGGCGCATTTCCCTTTTCGGGGACGAAATCGAAACCATCGCTGAATTTGATCCGTTGACCGCCCAGAAGACCGGCGATCTGCAATCGGTCAAGATTTATGCAAATTCGCACTATGTAACGCCGCGCCCGACGCTCAATCAGGCCATCAAATCAATTCAGAATGAACTTCAACATCGTCTTGTCGAGTTGAACAATGCCGGACGTTTGCTTGAAGCTCAGCGCCTTGAACAGCGCACCACTTTCGACCTCGAAATGCTCGAGGCAACCGGCGTCTGCAACGGCATCGAAAACTATTCTCGCTATCTGACAGGACGCCAGCCGGGCGAACCGCCGCCGACTTTGTTCGAATATATTCCAGACAACGCCCTCGTCTTCCTTGATGAAAGCCACGTCACGGTTCCGCAGATCGGTGGCATGTATCGCGGTGACTTTCGTCGTAAAGCGACACTGGCCGAATATGGCTTCCGCCTACCCTCCTGCATGGACAACCGTCCGCTGCGTTTCGAGGAATGGGACGCTATGCGTCCGCAAACCATCGCCGTATCGGCAACACCCGGCAAGTGGGAAATCGAAGAAGCTGGCGGCGTGTTTGCCGAACAGGTTATTCGCCCAACTGGCCTGATCGATCCGCCTGTTGAAGTGCGGCCAGCGAAAAATCAGGTCGATGATGTGCTGGGTGAAATCCGTGAAACAGCGCGTAAGGGCTATCGCACACTCTGCACGGTGCTGACCAAGCGCATGGCTGAAGACCTGACCGAATATCTCCATGAGCAGGGCGTTCGCGTGCGCTATATGCACTCGGATATCGACACGCTGGAGCGAATCGAAATCATCCGCGACCTGCGCCTTGGCGCTTTCGATGTATTGGTGGGTATCAACCTGCTGCGCGAAGGTCTCGATATTCCGGAATGCGGCTTCGTCGCTATCCTCGATGCCGACAAGGAAGGCTTTCTGCGTTCTGAAACTTCGCTCGTCCAGACCATCGGTCGTGCGGCGCGTAACGTTGATGGCAAAGTCATTCTGTATGCGGATAATATAACGGGCTCCATGCAGCGCGCGATGGACGAAACCAGCCGTCGCCGCGAAAAGCAGGCAGCCTATAATACAGAGCATGGCATCACGCCTGCCTCGGTGAAAAAGAATATAACGGATATTCTGAATTCAGTTTACGAACAGGATCACGTACGCGCTGACATTTCCGGCTTTGCCGAGCAAGGCGCGATGATGGGCAACAATCTGACCGCCCATCTTGAACATCTGCAAAAGCAGATGCGTGACGCAGCAGCCGATCTCGACTTCGAGAAGGCTGCACGCATGCGCGACGAAATCAAGCGTTTGCGCGAGATGGAACTGGCAATTTCCGACGATCCGCTCGCACGCGAGGTGGAGCTGGAAAGTCCTGTGACTGGCCGAACCAAGGGACGCCACAATGCCGGTCGCAAAGTACACCGCACAGTGGATGCCGAGCCGAAGAAATCGCTGTTTGCCAAGCCCACGCTCGACAATATGGGACCGGGAACGGATACGGCAAAGCCGCTGTTCCGCAAGAACACGCTGGACGAGATGACCGTCAAGAGGACGGAAAAGCCGGCAGGTGCTGACGACGCCATCATCCGCCGCGAACGTTCAGGCATTGGTTCTTACGAAGATCCGGCTGAAGCTGCACGCAAAAAGCGCCGCCCCCCCGGCAAGACTGGCCGACCGGGGCGTTGATCCTGAGGTCCTGGAGGGCTGCTTACCAGCCTTCCAAAACGATCTTGCCTTTGGCCTTGCCACTTTCGAGCAGTCCATGCGCAGATTTCAGATTGGTAGCGTTGATTGGCGAGAGCACTTCCGTCACTGTTGTTTTGATTTTGCCCGCATCAATCAGTTGAGCGACGTCATCCAGCAGTTTGCCTTGCTCACCCATATCCGCAGTTTCAAAGATTGAACGTGTAAACATCAGCTCCCAGTGCACCGATACAGACTTGCGTTTGAACGGCATGGCATTGAGCGTTTCGGGATCATCGATCAGGCCAAACCGTCCTTGCGGTGCAATCAATGAGACGATCTCATCAATATGATTCTGCGTCTGCGTGGTCGAAAAGACAAAAGCTGGCGCACCAATCCCCAGAGCTTCGATCTGCTTCGCCAGTGGCTTGCTGTGATCGACGACATGATGTGCGCCGAGCTGCTTCACCCATTCCTGCGTTTCCGGTCGCGACGCGGTAGCAATCACCGTCAAATCAGTCAAAGCGCGCGCCAGCTGGATAGCGATTGAACCAACGCCACCTGCGCCACCAATAATAAGGATAGCGTTTGCAGCACCCGGCACTGGCTTACGCACATCCAGTCGGTCAAACAGCATTTCCCAGGCGGTGATCGATGTGAGCGGCAAGGCTGCGGCTTCACTTTTTGCAAGCGATACCGGCTTACGGGCTACGATGCGTTCATCGACCAGATGAAACTCGCTATTGGCACCGGGTCGGATCAAGGATCCCGCATACCAGACTTCATCACCTGATTTAAAGTTGCGCACGTCGGCACCCGTCTCAACAACCGTACCGACAGCGTCCCAGCCGAGCACTTTCCATTGACCTGCTTCCGGCGACACGCCACTGCGGATTTTATAATCAACCGGATTGACTGAAACCGCCTCGACCCGAACCAGAAGATCACGACCCGTGACGACAGGCTTTTCCAACGTCACATCAACCAGAGATTCTGCACGGTCCAGCTTACCGGCAACTTGATAGGCAACTGCTTTCATCGTTCTGCTCCATTTGCTATGGACCAAATATTAGACTACCGTCACAGAATGTGAATACGCACAAATATCGCCCATAGTGTTGTTTTCTGTACTTAGTATATAAAGGATACTTAGATGGCAAAGGCCAAGCACTCGCGCTTCGATTGCAGCCCCGGCTGCGCGGTCGAAGCTGCCATCAGCCTCATCGATGGTAAATGGAAAAGTGTTGTACTGTTTCATCTGCTCGACGGCACAATGCGGTTTAATGAGTTGAGACGGCAAATACCGGGCGTGACCCAGCGTATGCTGACCAATCAGCTACGTGAGCTGGAAGAAGATGGCCTGATCAATCGCAAGGTCTATGCACAAGTGCCGCCCAAGGTCGAATATAGCTTGTCACCGCTTGGTCGCAGCATCGAGCCAATCCTGCTCGCATTGAAAGATTGGGGCGACACCAATATCGAGCGTTTCAGCAAGCCAACAAAGTCACAGTCTCCCGTTCAAAGCGCCGCGTAAGGCGCCTCAAAACCTGTGAGACGCCTATGCAGGTAAAAGGACGGTTTAAGCCGTCCTTTTCATTTTTTACTGGCTCAGCGGCACTGACCACCGCCAGTGATGCGATAACCTGAACGTTCCGCTTCGCAGCGGTTCGAGAATGTCTGTCGGTCATTACCGCGACGCGCACAGACCGGCATATATTCCCGTGTGCAAGCGCCTGCACTTGGGCGCCCCGGCCTGTTGCCCTGTTGTGGCGGACGACCCGGGCGTTCCCCTCCCCAGCCTGCGCCCGGTCCCGACCCTTGACCTGGTCGCGAGCTGCACTGTCCGTTACCGACAATCCGATAACCATCAGCACGAGCCTGACACGCATTGCCAAAAGTCTTGCGTGACTGGCCGCGCTCGCCACAAACCGGCGCATAATTCATAGGGCACATCTGCGGCTGTGATGGACCCGGCCTTACAGGGGGCCGGTAATCCGGGCCACCTTCGGCGACGCAACCTGCCAGAAACATGGCACCCGCAATGAAACCCAAACGACTGACTTTACTCAATAACATTAGCCTCTCCCTCTCCTGACCTGCACGTTGGAGCGTATTTCGATCAGATTAAATCAGATCATCGCTCTAATTATTTGTTTTCACGCGTATCTTTTCCGAAACTGTTCACACTTTTCGGGATGCGCTCTAAAATGGCACAACAACCTCCGAGAACAAGGAGGTATTAAAAGATATTCGGCTTCGTTCTGAAAACCTCATATCGACAAGTCGCAAACATGCATTACTCTGTCTTTGCCAGAGCGGGATAAAGGGCGGAAACAACAGCATGAGTCGTCTGCATATAACGATAGCGACATTTGCATTTATGCAGCTCTTTAGCTGGCCTGAAAGCATCAACGCGGTAGCACAGACAGCGGCAAACCCAGAATCTCTGACCTATGGTCCGCCTATGCCGCCCGAGAAGATTGCGCCCACTGTCGGACGCATCTGCCAGCTCATAGAAATCAATGCCGAAGCGCAAGGGATTCCGAAGGATTTCTTCGCGCGGCTTATCTGGAAAGAAAGCCGTTTTGATCATCGCGCTGTCAGCCCGGTCGGTGCACAGGGGATTGCGCAATTCATGCCTTACACCGCGAAGGAACGAGGCCTCGCCGATCCCTTCGATATAGAGCAGGCGATTCCAGCGTCCGCGGGGTTCCTCAGCGAACTCAAACGCGCCTTCGGGAATTGGGGTCTGGCTGCCGCGGCATATAATGCAGGGCCAACGCGCGTTTCCAACTGGATACGTTCGGGCGGATTTCTTCCACTTGAAACCGAAGACTACGTTCTTGATCTGACTGGTGCCCCGGCTGATAATTTTGCGTCTGGCAACGAGATCGCGAACAAGCCGCTCGATGCAAAACTCAGTTTTACGGAAGCGTGCGAACGCCTACCAATCGTTCGCACGGCCACAATTCCCATGTCACGCATCAAACCTAAGCCCTGGGGCATTCAGGTCGCGGGCAATTTTCGGCGCAGCGTTGCAGTCAATCAATGGAGCAGACTACGCAAGCAATTCTCCTCCGTGCTTGCAGGGCACGATCCGGTCATTAGCCGCGTACGCACCCCAATGGCCCGACGTGGCATCTATGCAGTACGCATCGGAGCCAATAGCCGAAGCGAGGCGGACAACATCTGCTCTAAACTTCGCGCGGCAGGCGGAGCATGCATAGTTTTGCGCAATCGGTAAGCAAGCGAGCATACTATACCTTAGTATGAATCGATATATTGCCGTTGGCCTGTGCTGTTTTGGTATTGAATGAGCGATATTCTCGTAATTTTTGTAAAGATTCCAGACGATACCGTTACGAAGATAACCAATCTCATATTTCGCGAAGAATTTGCTTGCCAAATTACGCATCATAGATCAGTCTTCGATTGTCCGGGCAATTTGAGTACAAACGGAAGACTGGAAGAACGGCGCGCCGGAACCGCTAGAAGTTCCGGGTCGGAGATTAGTCTCTGGCAATGATCGGTTCCTTTCCAATGTCGAGAACTGCCTGCATGACCCTCTGCCGGGTGTGTGGTGCGTTCGGCAGAAGTTGTAATTCCACTGTCTCTTAATAAAGCAGTGGCGCCAAGGAAAAGGAACGGATCCCATGGCACAGACCGGACAGGTCAAATTCTTCAACTCCGAAAAAGGTTTCGGATTTATCAAGCCTGATGATGGCGGCGCAGACATTTTTGTCCATATCTCTGCCGTACAGGCATCAGGTTTGGCAGGACTTGCCGACAATCAGAAGGTTTCCTACGAGACAGAACCAGATCGTCGCGGTAAGGGTCCTAAGGCTGTAAATATCGCGGTTACTGACTAAGCCCGAAATTTTACAGAACAAGAATTTGATCCCCGGCTAACGCCGGGGTTTTTTATTGAGCTGAGATCGGCAATGGAACAAGAAAATCGCGCCGCCATCCGGTCCAGGCAGATCCCAGCCTGTCCCAAATCCCAGTGCGCGAAATATTACTAACACTGCATTTAATTTACCGCATTACGGCAATTTCCCCCGCCCCTTCACCATTGTTCAGCCTCCATTCATGTCGAGACTATTAACTTGTCATTCATGATTGATGCGGTGTGCCAAGTCGGCCCTGCGTATCGCCGAAATTGCAGTTGTGCTTCTGAAGGAGCGGACAATGAACAAACTACTTAAAACAGCTATCCTGGCAGTTGCCTCAATAGCAGCAGTCTCAGCGCCGCTGGCCGCAGCATCAGCTGACTCCTGGGGGCGTCGTGGCTGGGATCGGGGTGGCGACTGGAACCGTGGCGGATGGGATCGTCCCTACAATCGTCATCGTGACCGCAGCGGCGATGCTGTTGCTGCTGGCGTCATCGGCCTTGCAGCAGGCGCGTTGATCGGCAGCGCTTTGAGCCAGCCTCAGCCGACCTACATACAGCCAGCACCCGTTTACGCACCGCCACCACCGCCTCCTGCATATTATCCGGCACCACCTGCGCGCAGCGTACAGTATCGCGTCGGTTATGAGCCATGGAGCCGCGGCTGGTATCAGTATTGCTCGGATCGCTATCGCTCGTTCAATGCGAATACCGGAACCTATCGCGGTTATGATGGACGCGATCATTTCTGCTCAGCGAATTAAATCGACCAATACCGCAAAGATAAAAAGCCGCCTTCAAGGGCGGCTTTTTTCATGATCGGTTTGGTTCACGCATATCCGATATCATTGAGAAACGGATTGTTGCGGCGTTCCTCGCCGAAACGTCCACCGGGACCATGACCGCATAGAAAGCCGATATCATCACCGAGCGGCAGAAGCTTTTCCTTGATCGAGCGGATAAGCGCTGCATGATCGCCACCGGGAAGATCAGTACGTCCAATTGAACCGTTGAACAAAACGTCGCCTACAATCGCAAAGCGCGCTTCGGGATTATAGAACACCACATGTCCCGGCGCATGTCCTGGACAATGGAATACATCGAATGTGTGACCAGCCACTGAAACCGTATCACCTTCTTCCAGCCAACGGTCAGGCGTGACGTTGCGCACGCCTTCAGTCAGTCCGTATTTAAGTCCGGTGGTTGCCAGATTGTCGAGCAGGAATTTATCGTCCTTGTGCGGACCAATAATCCCGACACCCAGATCTTCCTTGAGGTCCAGTGCAGCTCCTGCATGATCGATATGGCCATGTGTGATCCAAATGGCTTCAACATTGACATTCTGAGAAGCGATAGCCTCTTTGATCCGGTCGAAATCGCCGCCGGGATCAATCACCACGCCCTTTTTTGTATCGCCATCAAAAAGGATGGTGCAGTTCTGCTGAAATGGCGTCACGGGAACGATGATGGCTTGTAATTGTCCCATATAGAATACTCCATTCAATCAGCATGTTGGTAAGATTATCCGAGGCAGGCAGCAGAAAATTACAGCCTGTTTGCACCTTCACATAATGCGCAACATTCAGATTGCAAAGGCTTGATCATAGTAAAACGGGCGGCACAAGGCCGCCCGTATCCCCTCTCACGAAACTTGTTCACATTTCCAGAAGCTTGAAATCACTATTGGAAAAATGTCACCCCATGAGATCGCCGGTTGTTGTCCCCACAACCACGCTATTCGCTTAAGCTCAGGCTTTGCTTGCCATTGAGTTCTTGATCAGTCCGATAACCGCTGTGAGGACGATACCGCCCACACCGCCACCGGCCAACTGGCCAACGACACCATTAAGAACCGAGTCCATCCCGCCACCGGACAGCATAGGCAGAAGCTGGCCAAGAATAACGCCGCCGATGCCACCGGCAACTGTATTGCCAGCCGTACCAAGGCTTAGATTCTTGACAGCACCAGCAATATTGCCACCCACTGCGCCTGAGACAAGTTGAAGAATGATAGGCAGTAGAGATTCCATAATCGTCACCCCATCTGAGTTAAAAGCCGGAATAACGCGAATCCGACACGGAAAATCTTGGACCGAAACTTTCCAATGTCAAACATTAAGCAGTCACATAGTAAAAAAGCGGCTTAAAAGCCGCTTTTTTCTGTTTAAAACATTCTTACTCAGCGGCTATTCGCTTGGGCTGAACTTCGGCCGCATAATCATTCATCAGCGTGTTGGTGATTTCACCGGGTGTAAAATGGTATTTTCCAATTTCTGAAACCGGCGTCACTTCTGCAGCTGTTCCGCAGAGGAAGCATTCAGTGAAAGTCGCCAGTTCTTCCGGCATGATAACCCGCTCGATGACTTCCAAACCCCGGCGCTTGGCAAGATCAATAATCGTCCGGCGCGTAATGCCATCAAGAAAACAATCAGGCTTTGGGGTGTGCAATGCACCGTCTTTGACAAAGAAGACATTTGCACCCGTGGCTTCGGCCACCTGTCCGCGCCAGTCAAGCATCAGCGCATCCGCATAGCCCTTTGCTTCTGCTGCGTGCTTGGAAATCGTGCAGATCATGTACAGGCCAGCAGCCTTCGAACGCGAAGGTGCAGTGCGCGGGTCGGGTCGGCAATATTCTGCGATGTCGAGACGAATGCCCTTCATCTTTTCTTCAGGCGAAAAATAGCTCGGCCATTGCCAGATTGCGATAGCCAGATGAATACGGTTGTTCTGTGCCGAAACGCCGAGCGACTCGGACCCGCGCCATGCAATCGGACGCACATATGCATCCACAAAGCCCTGCTTCTTGAGTAGTTCGCGACAGGCATTGTCGATCTCTTCGACGCTATATGGAATCTCAAAACCAAGAATGCGGGCAGATTCATGCAGGCGCTCGGTATGCTCGGTCAGCTTGAAAATCTCACCGCCATAAGCGCGCTCGCCTTCAAATACAGCGCTTGCATAATGCAGACCGTGCGTCAGCACATGTACTTTCGCATCCTTCCAGGAAACAAACTCGCCGTCCTGCCAGATAAATCCGTCGCGTTGATCGAATGGAATCGCAGCCATTTTACTCTTCCTCAAAATTGGCCCGCTTTTTTGCAAGCCGTTTGGCTCTGATGAGCCTTTCCCTAGTCTTTTCTGGCCAGTTAAATCGATATAACTGGTAAGTAAGACATGTTTTTCTTCGCCAACACTGGCATTTTAAAATCAAATGCGCTGAGGTCAGCTCGAACAACTGCGCTGAGATCAGACAACAATGCATGTAAAACAAAGATATTTCCGACAATTACGGAAAATAACGCTCGCCATCATGCTTTACCGTCCTTATTGGACGGTCTGACACAGCACACCGCGTAATTATCTCTCCTCCAACATGCATCAGTGCAAACTTTATTCCAAAAAAACAGGTCTGCACTTACCAAAAATTATCTTGGCGATTGAGTTATGTCAACAATGCTGACATATTTATCGCAACAGGATGGAGCTTCGATGTGAATTCGACGAACGACGTGAACTATATCAGCAATCCTCTGACGTGTCTGGAGGCTGACGATCTCAACGTCATTGAACTGCTGTTCTTCTCTTATCGCGATTTCACCGCAGACCCGGATCTTATCCTCGAGAAGATCGGATTTGGCCGCGCCCATCACCGTGTGCTTTATTTCATCAATCGCAAGCCCGGCATGACGGTGGCAGAACTGCTTGACGTGCTCCGCATTACCAAGCAGAGCCTGTCGCGTGTTCTCAAGCAACTCATTGATACCGGCCACGTTGTGCAGGCCACAGGGCTGCATGACCGACGTCACCGTAAACTTTATCCCACCAAAAGCGGGCGCCAGCTCACGCTCGCACTCGCTTTGCCACAGTCGCGCCGCATCGCGCGCGCATTGGAGGAATCCGGAACGGCAGAGCGTGAAGTGATTGAGCGATTTCTTTATAATATGGTCAATCCTGAACGCCGAGCCCAGATTGATGACTTCGCTGCAACCGAAACGGCCGGGGCAGCATCGCAATCCAGCCATGAGAAGGCTGGGGGCTAATCACCAACAGCGCAAGCCTCAGATAGACGCGCTGTCTCGCAGTGGCTAAGATGCAGTCCGCCGCAGAAACTCCGAGACGGGCTTTCTGCGGAATAATGCATATAAAAAGCCCAGTGCCGCGCGGCCTCTGCTGACGGCAATATAAACAGGATGGGAGCGAACGACGCCATGGCTGTAGATGAAAACAACCTTTCCGACGACGCGCCACATCTTCTTGTTGTCGATGATGACACGCGCATTCGCAGCCTTCTTTCGCAATATCTGACAACCAGCGGTTTCCGGGTGACCATGGCTGGCAGCGCCGCTGAAGCGCGCCGCAAGCTCGAAGGCATCGATTTCGACCTGCTGATCCTCGACGTGATGATGCCCGGCGAAACCGGCGTCTCGCTGACCCGATCTCTGCGTGAGCAGAAAAGCGTGCCGATCCTGATGCTGACCGCTTTGTCTGAAACTGACAGCCGTATCGATGGTCTGTCGGCAGGCGCAGACGACTATTTGCCAAAGCCTTTTGATCCACGCGAGCTGATTCTGCGTATCAATAATATCCTGCGTCGTGGTGCATCCCCGTCACAGCCGAAAATCGAACAGATCGTTTTTGGACCCTATACTTTCTTTATTCCGCGTCGCGAGCTGAAGAAGGGGCCTGAAACAATCAAACTCACAGATCGCGAGCAGGATATCATGGCGATTTTCGCCGAGCGCGCCGGTGAAACCATTCCGCGTCATGAACTGACCGGACAGGATGGTGATGTCGGCGAACGCACGATTGACGTGCAGATCAACCGCCTGCGTCGCAAGATCGAGCAGGACCCGGCTAATCCTGTCTGGCTGCAAACAGTTCGCGGCATCGGCTATAAGCTGAGCATCGAGTAGTCTTTAGAATTATATGGAGCGGAACGTCGCAAATTTCAGAGCGTGACCGAAGACATACAATCAGCAGAACTGTCTGGAGTAATCTGAGACGATGAAGTCGCTCTGGAAAACACTCACGCGCTGGTTTGCGCGCCGCATGCCCAAAGGGCTCTATGCACGCTCGCTTATCATTATCATTGCGCCGATGGTGCTGCTTCAGTCAGTGATTGCCTATGTGTTCATGGAACGTCACTGGCAGATGGTGACAGAGCGGCTTTCGACTGCTGTGGTGCGCGATATCTCAGCGATCATCGATATTCTGGAAACCTATCCGCAGGAACCGGGCTACGACAATCTGATCCGTATTTCGCAGCAGCGTCTTGGGCTGAACATATCGATCCTGCCCCCCGACCCACTCCCGCCACCGGGACCCAAACCCTTCTTCGCCATTCTCGATTACTTCCTGAGCGAAGAAATCACCCGACAGATCAACCGGCCATTCTGGGTTGATACTGTCGGCGATTCCGATCTGATCGAGATTCGCATCAAGCTCGACGACAAAGTTCTGCGCGTCTTTGCGCGTCGGAGCCAGGCCTATGCGTCCAATACCGGCATCTTCCTCACATGGATGATAGGCACTGCACTTGTGCTGCTGATCATCGCCATTGCGTTTCTGCGCAACCAGATCAAACCGATCCAGCAACTCTCGCAAGCAGCCGAAAGCTTCGGTAAGGGACGTCCCATGCCGGAAGGGTTCCGTCCGCATGGTGCTGAAGAAGTGCGCCGTGCAGGCATTGCCTTCATACAGATGCGCTCGCGTATTGAGAGGCAAATTGAGCAGCGTACAGCCATGCTTTCCGGGGTCAGCCACGATCTTCGCACGATCCTGACGCGCTTCAAGCTGCAACTGGCGCTGACAGGCAATGCAATTGACACAGAGCCGCTCAATCAGGATATCGCCGACATGCAGACCATGCTTGAGGGCTATCTTGCATTTGCTCGGGGTGAAGGGGCGGAAGAAGCAGCGACATACGATGTACGCCTGCTGTGCGACAAGCTTGCCAATGAAGCGCGACTGCGCGAGCGCGGCTTCACCTATTCAATCGAAGGCGACAGCGAAATTAATGTTCGTCCGAATGCTTTCTCCCGCCTTGTCAGCAATCTTGTTTCAAATGCATTCCGCCATGCGGAGAATGTTGCACTTTCGATCACCCATAATGATGGCTGGTTGAAAATCGTCGTTGATGATGATGGTCCGGGCATCCCGGAAGATCGGCGTGAAGACGTGTTCAAACCTTTCGTGCGCCTCGATGAAGCACGCACACAGGATTCAGGTGGCACTGGTGGCCTTGGCCTCGCCATTGCACGCGACATTGCCAGAAGCCATGGCGGCGACATTGACCTAGAAGATGCCCCAAACGGTGGCCTGAGAGCAATTATCCGTATTCCGGCTTAGCAAGCTGAACCTCGCTTTGCTCAGTGCATCAAAAGTTTTATAAATAATAATGATACGAAATATTGTGAATGCAATTTTTCTCCGTAGCGACTGTGTGCTTCTCGCCCGCAGAAGCCCCAGCAAGAAAGCTTATCCAAACCTCTGGAGCTCCCCAGGCGGTCATGTCAAAGATATGGAAACCTTGGAGCAAGCTCTCAAAAGAGAAGTCAGGGAAGAGCTGGGGGTAGAGCTAAGTCACTTCGTGCCACTGACAAATCTTCTTGATCCCGATTACGACAAGACACCCGTCATCTACCACATGTTCTTGGTACAAAGCTGGTTTGGATATCCCCGTATTATGGATGATGAACATACCGATCTGCGGTGGTTTTCTCTTGGCGAAGCGGAAAACTTGAGCGACCTGGCACTTCAGGAATACAGGTCCTTATTTGGAACGCTACGACACAAACAGCCCAAGATTAGTAATCCAGCTTAGATTTTACTGATCGCTTGCGCTGCGACGTAGCCAAGCGCTGTCGCGGCAAGACAGGCAACAAGCGATATGCCCACATTCAGCAGTGCGCGTCCCGGCATGCCAAGACGCAACAGTTCGAATGTCTGGACGCTGAATGAAGAGAAGGTGGTGAAACCGCCGCAAATGCCGACCATGAAGGCGAGGCGCCAGATTTCAGGCACTTCGAAGCGACTTGATGCCATCGTCAGTGCGCCGAAGAAAGCGATTGCAAAGGAACCAATGATATTGACGGCAATTGTACCCCAGGGCAGCTCACGGCTGACTGGCGCGAGCCAGATCGCAAACCAGTAGCGCAAAACGCTTCCGAGCGCACCGCCCAATGCTACGGCAATCGTTCCCTGCATCTGTCGCGTTCCTATTCGTTACTCACGCAGATTACTTGCATAATGTGCAAAGTCGACGCAAATCACAGCTATAAGATCAGAACAGTTTCACGCCGTTCTGGACTTTCTTATCGATAGCAGCGAGGACAACCTCGCCACTCTCATCTGGAAAGCCAAGTGTCAGAACTTCGGACATAAACGGACCAATCTGGCGTGGCGGGAAGTTGACCACTGCCATCACCTGACGACCAACCAGATCTTCAGGCTGATAATGCTTCGTTATCTGGGCGGAAGACTTTTTGACACCGATCTTGTCACCAAAATCAATTTTCAGTTTAAAAGCAGGTTTACGCGCTTCAGGAAATGGAACTGCTTCAACAATGGTCCCTGTACGGATATCGACTCTCTCGAAATCGCCCCAGCTGATCATTTCCGCTTCACTCATAACCAACCCCCTGAAATAGATCCCGACGCATTTGCCGGGATCTGTAATTCTTTAAGCGCGCCCAACTGTCTCGAAGACAACGCTTTCAAGCGATTCACGCGCGCTGACACCCGACCAGACAACAAACTGAAATGCCTGAAAATAGGTTTCGCAAGCTTCAAGTGCTGCCGACAACAGCACTTCGACCTGACGGCTGGTTGGCTCTGCGCCACCGGCCAACAACAACGACTGGCGATACATGATCGCGCCTTCCTGCTGCCACAGGTCAAAATGACCCATCAGAAGTTTTTCATTGATCAGCGAAAGCAACCGCATCACTTCATTGACGCGCGGCTCAGCAACCTTGATGTCAAAGGCGCAAGCCAGGTGCAACGCTTCAAAGTCCTCCATCCAGGAGAACGAGATGTGGTAGTCGGTCCAGTTACCCGCTACCGAAATTGCAATTTCATCGTCGCCAGTCCGCTCGAACGTCCAGTCGTTTGAATTCGCAACGTGCTCGATCACATCCACAGGATGCGCTTCGCGTGCAAATTCAAGCTCAAGAAGGCTCATGTCCGTTTCCTGTTCTGGGAAGTGCCTCGAAAGACACCTCCAAATTCCCGGCGCGCAAGTTATTGCTCGCCCGCACCTATCACCACGCAAGACTAAGCGCAGAAAAACAGGCACGAATTGATCGGTTGAGGAACCGACATGCTTGGAAAGCATGCAACGCCTCAATGGCACACGCACATACGCAACTGATACTGGAAAGCAGCCTGAAAGACGCGAAAACTAGAACTACAGCCCCTCGCCGCTGCCCACATGACTGCGTTACGAATCATGTAGTGTTTTCAGTCTATTGATGCTGAATCTGAACGCCAGCCCCTTTTCTGAAAAGAGGCATTAAAGCATGTGGAAATATGATTGGGGCGGGCCGCAACCCTTGCCTTAACCGACTCTAAGACAAGGGTTTTTGCCACTTGCGGCCTGTTAATAAAAAATTATGAATTATCTTTGGATTTAGACGTCTGAGCAGAGGTTTTCGTCGTTTTGGCACTCGAATCAACTTCGAATTTGGCAAGACGCGCTTCCAAAGCCTCAATTTTAACAAGCAGAGCACTGTTTTCAGCACGCGCTTTGATTGCCATTTCACGCACCGCTTCGAAGTCCTCGCGCTGCACCACATCAAGTGTATTGAGCACGCGTTCGCTCTGTGAGCGCAAAGCTGTCTGCACCTCACGACGCACACCTTGCGCAGCGCCTGCCGCATCCGTCACAAGCTTGGCGAGTTCATCGAGAACCCGGTTTTGTCCGCTGGTCATGGCTTTATTCCCTATCTTCGATACAGGCTTGTTGAAAACCTAAATTGGAAATAGGGCTGTCTCGGTTCTGATGCAAGTGAAGCTGTATAAACGTGATGGAAAGTGTGGACCGCTTGACCGTCACAACATCGTCGCGCATGGTCCGCCGGAAAATGGAGTTATTGCATGATAGAGACGTTGCTGCCGGTTTCGGCCCTCGCTTTTCCAAATATCGATCCGGTGATCTTCTCGATCGGGCCGCTCGCAGTGCACTGGTATGGACTTGGTTATGTCGTCGGCATCATGTTTGCATGGTGGTACGGCAAGAAGCTTTTGCGCAATCATCGTCTCTGGGGCAACAACCAACCGCCCATGCAGCCGGAAGCGCTCGACGACTTTGTCATCTGGGCCGCACTCGGCGTCGTGCTCGGTGGCCGTATCGGCTACGTCCTCTTCTATAATTTCTCCTATTATCTCTCCAATCCACTGGCTATTCCGGCAGTATGGGATGGCGGCATGTCATTCCATGGCGGCATTCTTGGCACCACAGTTGCCATGATCCTGTTCGCGCGCTCGCGCGGTATCAAGGTCTGGAGCATGTTTGATACGATTGCAGCAGGCGTCCCCATCGGCCTTGGCGTCGTCCGTATTGCAAACTTCATTAATTCTGAACTCTGGGGCCGCGTCAGCGATGTGCCCTGGGCAGTCTATTTCCCCAACGGTGGCCCACTACCGCGACACCCTAGCCAGCTTTATGAAGCCGCCCTTGAAGGTTTCGTGCTTTTCTTCGTTCTGTTCCTGCTGATCTGGGTTGGCAAAAAGCTGAAAGCGCCCGGCTTCATCGCAGGCACCTTTGTTGCAGGCTACGGTCTCAGCCGCATAATCGTCGAGTTCTTCCGTGAACCAGACGCCCAGCTTGGCTATCTGTTCGGCGGATGGCTGACCATGGGTATGGTACTGTCGGTGCCGATGGTCCTGATTGGCCTTTGGGCCATGTTGCGTGCAAACCGGGCTGCAGCAAAGAATGCCTGAGGTAACACTCAAAGACCGACTGAAGCGGCTGATCGGCACCACGGGACCGATCAGCGTAGCCGAATATATGGCAGCCTGCCTGGGCGACCGTGATTCTGGCTATTACACGACACGCGAACCATTTGGACGCGAGGGCGATTTCATCACCGCGCCCGAGGTCAGTCAGATGTTCGGCGAACTGATCGGCATATGGTGCGTCGGCATATGGGATGCGCTTGGTCGCCCCGAGGATGCGGTTCTTTGCGAGATCGGCCCCGGCCGCGGGACGTTAATGAGTGACATGCTGCGCACGATCGCAAAGCTTGCACCGAAGATGTTCGCAACCATTCGCGTTGCCATGGTCGAAACCAGTTCGCGACTGATCGGAAAGCAGAAAGAAAAGCTCTCAGGCTTGGGCCGCTCAATCGAATGGTTCGAGAACTTCTCGAGCATTCCTTACGGCCCATTGATCCTCGTTTCCAACGAGTTGTTCGATGCAATCCCGTTTCGACAATTCGTCAAAGCCAATGGTCGCTTTGTCGAAAGGCTGATCGCACTTGATGAAGAGGGCCAATTCCAGTTTGTGAGCGGCGCTGGCGGCATTGACGAAGCTTTGTTGCCAACCGCCCATCAGTCAGCTCCCGATGGTACGATCTTTGAAGCAGCCCCTGCCCGCACCGCTTTGATGCAGGAGATTGCACAGCGGATTGCGGCAACGCGTGGCGCCGCACTCACAATTGACTATGGACACCTGAAATCGGGCTTTGGTGATACGCTGCAAGCCATGTTGAAACACGCCTATGACGATGTGTTTGCACATCCGGGCGAAGCCGACCTCACGAGCCATGTCGATTTCGACATGTTGGAAAAGACTGCGCGTAATTGCGGCTGTCGGACAGGAACCATGACGCAGGGCGATTTTCTGCTGGCAATGGGTCTTATCGACCGCGCAGGTCGTCTCGGCAACAGCCGGGATACGGAATTTCAGGAAAAAATTCGAGCGGACGTTGAGCGGCTCGCAGCACCAGATCAGATGGGGACGCTCTTCAAAGCCCTTGCAATCAGCGATCCGGCCACCGCAATCTTCCCGTTTGAAACCTGACCTCTTCACCCCTCAGCCTAACTTCTTGTCAAAAAGCTGCGATTGACAAGCTGACTTGCCTCCCCCAACATCCCGCCGTTTGAAAAGAGAGAGCTAATGACCGATAAGCCGCAACCGCTTCGCTCCGCCTTATTGGATGGCCCTGCCGGACACAACGGCAAGCGCATTGCGCATGGCTTTTTCACCCGTAAGGGCGGTGTTTCAGATGGCATCTATGCCGGGTTGAATGTCGGCAGCGGATCAAATGATGTGCCCGAGCTGGTCATCGAGAATCGCCGCCGTGTTGCGGAGACCCTTGGCGTGGCGTCCGATCATCTGATGACGGTGCATCAGGTTCATTCGCCGGATGTGCTCCGTGTCACTGAACCGTTCAGCAGTCCGCGGCCAAAAGCTGATGCCATGGTCACCAATGTGCCGGGTATTGCAATCGGTGCTCTGTCAGCAGATTGCGGCCCAGTTCTTTTTGCTGATCACGAAGCTGGCGTCATTGGCTCAGCGCATGCTGGCTGGCGAGGTGCTTTTACCGGCGTTCTCGAAAACACCATCAATGCCATGATCGAGCTTGGTGCAAAACGCGAGAATATCGTTGCGGTTCTTGGGCCCACAATCGGTCCCGAAAATTACGAAGTCGGACCAGAATTCTATGCTGAATTCACTGGAAAAGACGTAAGCTATGACAAATATTTCCAACCCTCGGCACAAGAAAATCACAAGCTTTTCGACCTGTGGGCGTTCATAACTGATCGTCTGACCAAGGCAAATGTGAAAGCCGAAGCACTGCGTCAGTGCACCTATGCCAATGAAGATCAGTTCTATTCCTACCGGCGCACGACGCATCGCAAAGAGCCCGATTACGGTCGTCAGATCGCCGCCATCGCTATCGTAAACGATTAGGAGAACCACATGGCCCTTCACTTCGAGCCGGAAGAATTCGCCGCACGTCGCGACCGTCTGATCTTGAAGATGGAGGAAGAAAAGCTGGATGCTCTGCTGCTGTTTGCGCAGGAAAGCATGTATTGGCTCACCGGCTATGACACGTTTGGCTTTTGCTTCTTCCAGTGCCTCGTGGTTAAAGCTGATGGATCTACCATGCTGATGACCCGCTCTGCCGATCTGAGGCAGGCGCGACACACCTCCAATATTGAAAACATTACGGTCTGGACCGATCGCGACAATGCCAATCCGGCCATAGATCTGCGAAATATCCTGACCGAGCTTGATCTGCTCGGCACACGCATTGGCATCGAATATCAGACCCACGGCCTGACCGGTGCCAATGCACGCAAGCTTGATGAACAGCTGCAAAGCTTTGCCAAGCTTTATGATGCTTCCGGGATGGTCGACCGCTTGCGTCTTCTGAAAAGCCCTGCAGAAATCACCTATGCCAAACGTGCCGCAGAATTGAGCGATGATGCGCTCGATGCTGCATTGAAGCTCACAAAAGCAGGCGCAAGCGAAGCTGACATTCTGGCCGCGATGATGAGCGCAAATTTTGCAGGCGATGGCGATTATCCGGCCAATGAATATATTATCGGCTCAGGCGCTGACGCACTTTTGTGCCGTTACAAAGCAGGCCGTCGCACACTTTCCGCGAATGATCAGCTGACACTGGAATGGTCTGGCGTGTTCCGCCACTACCATGCGCCCATGATGCGAACCATCATCATCGGTCAGCCAAAGGCAGAGCATCAGAAGCTCTATGATGCAGCACGAGAAGCGCTGGAAGCGGTCGAGACAGCCATGACGCCGGCTTCCACCTTTGGCGACGTGTTCGATGCGCATTCCCGCACGATGGAAGCACATGGCCTCACACGCCATCGCCTGAATGCTTGCGGGTATTCGGTTGGCGCACGCTTTACGCCATCATGGATGGATCCGCAGATGTTCTATTCGGGCAATCCGGAGAGCATCCAGCCGGACATGACGCTGTTTGCACACATGATCATTATGGATTCCGACACCGAAACGGCAATGACACTTGGCCAGACTTACCTGACAACAAATGGTGCTGCTGTCCCGCTGTCCCGTCATTCACTCGATATGATTGTCAAGTGACGCAGGATAAGCGATAAACTCCGTTCATAGCGCAGGAGTGGTCTGCGCTTTCAGGAGCATGAAGCCGAACATGAACAAGGCACATCTTTCTATGATGTTGTTGCTTGCTGGACTGCTTGCCGCCTGCAACAGCACCGAGTCTGCATTAAACGTGCAGGGAACCAACCAGCAATCTGGGCAAACCACAACACCTCCCGCGGGCCAGGCTGACGCCGCATCGACGCCTGTGGCTACTGCGCCTGCGCAAACAACAACACCGGCGACACCGCCCACGCGTACGGCCTCACTCAAGCCCGGCAAGCTTTACATTGCACCCATCATTGGTGCACCGGTCAGTGTTGTGACACCGCTCACCCACCGCATCAATGACGATGCGCGCGCGAAGAGTATAGAATTGGCTGGAGCCAATGGCACCGACGCCGCTTATGTCATGAAGGGTTATTTCTCGGTTTTGTCTGAAGATAACCAGACAACGGTTCTATACGTCTGGGACGTGATGGATGCTTCTGGCAACCGCCTTCACCGCATACAGGGGCAGGAAAAAGTGCCCGGCGCGTCCGCAGACTCATGGAGCATTGTCCCGCCATCGGCCATGCAATCTATCGCTGATAAGACCATGCAGCAGTATTCCACCTGGCTTGCGGCAAATCGCGCATGAGAACGAGGTGAAACAGCAAAAGACTGAAATCTTTTGCTGAATCGCGTGTCAGCCCTGTGGGAAAGCACTTCGCGATGGCTTTTTACTGCAATTGTTTTCCCTCAGGCCTTGCAATGGCGGTGACTCTTTGCAATAGGCCGCACATTCGAGAAAACCTTGCAAGCTGCGGTACTTGACCAATCGTCATAGAACTCGCGGCTTTAAAGTTTTTCAAGAATGACAGAGCACACCCGGATTTGTGTTGGGTATCGCTCAAACCAGAGATTACGTCCGTTTCACGGACTTTTTGCGACAGAACGAAACTGCTCCGGCTTCAGAGGCAAAAAGAATGAAACTTTTCGCAGGCAACTCCAACCGGGTTCTTGCCGAATCCGTTGCTCAATATCTCAACGTCCCGCTCGGCAAGGCAACTGTACGCCGTTTCGCCGATCAGGAGATCTTTGTAGAGATTCAGGAAAACGTACGCGGCGAAGACGTATTCGTACTGCAATCGACATCCTACCCGGCAAACGACAATCTGATGGAACTGCTCATCATGATTGACGCGTTCCGTCGTTCATCGGCACGCCGCATCACAGCCGTTCTTCCTTATTTCGGCTATGCGCGTCAGGATCGTAAACCAGGCCCACGCACACCAATCTCGGCGAAGCTCGTCGCAAACCTCATCACTGAAGCGGGCGCAAACCGTGTTCTGACGCTTGATCTTCATGCGGGTCAGATTCAGGGCTTCTTCGATATCCCGACTGACAATCTCTACGCTGTTCCAGTCATCGCACGTGATGTGAAGGCGAACTATGCGACGGGCAATTGCATGGTCGTTTCGCCTGACGTTGGCGGCGTGGTTCGCGCCCGGTCGCTTGCAAAGCGCATCGATGCGCAGCTTGCAATCGTCGACAAGCGTCGTGAACGTCCGGGTGAATCGGAAGTCATGAATGTTATCGGCGACGTGACCGGTAAAGATTGCCTGCTGTTTGACGATATCGTGGATTCCGGCGGCACACTCTGCAATGCAGCTGAAGCCCTGCTCGCCAAGGGCGCAAAGAGCGTCACCGCTTATATCACGCACGGCGTTCTTTCCGGCGGCGCTGTTGCCCGTATCGCTTCTTCAAAGCTGAAAGAGCTGGTCATCACCGACTCTATCCAGCCAACGACTGCGATCAACGACGCTCCGAATATTCGCGTTCTGTCGATCTCCAGCCTCATCGGTGAAGCGGTCGCACGCACCGCATCCGAAGAATCGGTTTCAAGCCTGTTCGATTAAGCGGATACCAATTCCGAAACATGCCGCTAGCAGAAGCACGAGCGGCATGTTGAGCTTCAAAACGATAAGTAAGAATGCCGCCGCGCCTGCGATCAGGACGGCGGCATTGTCTATTGTGCTCACCACCGGCAACGGCAGAGTTAAAGCCCCGATCTGGTGATCGACCACTTTTCCAAACAGCACATGCAGTGAAAACCACAGGGCAAGATTGGCAATCACGCCAACAACTGCGGCTGTTATTCCACCCAGCATGGCCGATAACCAATGCACTTTACGCAGTCGCTCGAGAAACGGTGCACCTGCAAAAATCCATAAAAAACACGGCACGAAGGTAAACCACAAGGCAATCAGTCCGCCAAAAAAGCCGCCAATAAGCGGTGGCAGGCCCGACAGATTGGAAGCGCCTACAAAGCCGACAAAAACCAGCACGAGGATCAGCGGCCCCGGCGTGGTTTCAGCAAGCCCAAGCCCTGTCAGCATTTCACCGGGCTTCATCCAGCCAAAATGCTCGACGGCCTGCTGCGCCGTATAGGACAGCGCTGCATAAGCCCCACCAAATGTCACCGCTGCAAGCTTTGAGAAAAAGGCAGCCTCTGTCGTGAAAACATGCTGACCGCCAAACACCAGATAAATTGCTAACAGTGGCAGGAGCCAGAGCGTTCCCCAGATGAGCGCCTGCTGCGTCGCTACACGCATTGCATTCGGGCTAACAGCACCATGTGGCACCCCGTGCCCATCGCGCTGCAACCAGTAACGCGCCCCACCTGTCAGCGCCGCAAGCGCCACCACCAAAGGAAATGGCAGTTTGAGGAAAGCGACTGCCATAAATGCCAGCACTGCTATTGCATAGGAAAACCCAGACGCCAGTGTGCGCCGGGCCATTCGATACAGCGCCTCAAAGACAATCGCCAGAACTGCGGCTTTCAGCCCAAACAAAAGACCGTCAACCACATCAACATGACCGAAGGCCACATAGAGCGCCGACAGCACTAACATGACCGCAGCACCGGGAAGAACAAAGAGCAATCCAGCAAGCAGCCCGCCGCGCCAGCCCTTTGCCGCCCAGCCGCAATAGGTAGCAAGTTGCATGGCTTCGGGCCCGGGCAAAAGCATGCAGAAATTGAGAGCATGGATCAGGCGCTCCTGATCCATCCACTTCTTTTCATCCACGATCACCCTTTGCATCATGGCAATCTGTGCGGCAGGACCACCAAAAGACAGCAACCCGATCTTGCCAAATGTAACGAATAATTCTCTGAAATCCGGTTGCGGCTCTGTCGTCATGTTCTCACTCTGCATAATCCTCCAAGCAGTTGCTGAGGATCATTACAGGTTGATGACAATTTGCACAGACAGCCCGTTACTCGGCAGCCGTACTTTCTTCAACCTGATCGTCAGGCGCATTGGGATCGCCGGGTGCCGTTTCACAACCAAGATCAGGGAAGTTGACGATGCGAAGACCTTTAAAATCATTGCGCAGCACAAGAAGGCCACGCTCTTCGAAATAGGTCAGAAGACGTCGCGCACGGCTCAATGAATGTGTGCCATAGGCCCGCGCCAGGGCTGCATCAGAAGGACACGGCGCGCCAGTCACCGCCGCCTGCGCAACGATCAGGAACACACCCTGTACATCGTCAGTGAGGCTTTCCGAAAGCGCAAGCGCCTGTTGCCAGGTTTCGCCAGCAGCGGCATCACCCTCAATACTTGCCTGTGCAACCGCGAGACGGCGGCGGAATGCCGGAAGTGCCAAAGGATTACCCGGCACGCGGTGGATGCGACACCGCACCAGAAAATCCTGATAAAGCACGGCTACCGAACGGAACGACGCTTCCGGGTCATCCACGATCTCGCGCATCACCTTTTCAAGCAGTCCTTCGCGCTCTGCTTCCACAATGCCAGGAAACAACGGGGCTTCAACTGGTTCCGCTTCAAGCTTGGGCTTTGCCACCTGCGCCAGAATTTCCGCAGTGGATGGCGGCGGCGGTGGTGGCGGTGTCCGACGCACAACCGTACGAATTTCCTGGGGTGCAGGCGTGAAAATCAAGTCGCGCGCATCTTCCGGAGCATCTGGCAACGGCATAAGCTTCGGCGATGATGAACGTGCAGAGGTTTCAACCTTGCCGATTTTAATTGGCAATGGACGTCGCGATAATGCAGGTCCAAGCGCTACAAAATGACCGCGTTGCAAGTCGCGGAACATTTCCGCCTGACGTCGTTCCATACCGAGAAGATCGGCAGCACGCGCCATATCAATATCCAGAAACGTGCGCCCCATCAGAAAGTTCGAGGCCTCAGCGGCAACATTCTTGGCAAGCTTGGCCAGACGTTGCGTGGCAATCACACCTGCAAGGCCACGTTTACGGCCACGACACATCAGATTGGTCATCGCGCCCAGCGATAGTTTTCGGGCTTCATCAGACACCTCGCCCGCAGCAGCCGGCGCGAAGAGCTGTGCTTCATCCACCACCACAAGCATTGGATACCAGTAATCGCGTTCGGCATCGAACAAACCGCCGAGGAATGCAGCTGCGGCACGCATCTGCTGCTCGACATCGAGGCCTTCGAGATTGAGCACGACGGAAACCCGGTGCTGACGGATACGACCGGCAATCCGTGTCAGTTCGGCTTCGGTACGGGCAGCATCAACGACAACATGGCCGTGAATATCGGCAAGCGTGACGAAATCGCCTTCAGGATCGATAATGCATTGCTGCACCCATTGCGCGCTCTGCTCAAGCAGGCGGCGAAGCAGGTGCGACTTGCCCGATCCGGAATTTCCCTGAACCAGCAGGCGGGTTGCGAGAAGCTCTTCAAGATCAAGCATGGCCTGTTTGCCACCACCAAGCGCACCCGCCGCAGCAGTACCGCTTCCAGCAACAGAACCCATGTCGATACCGACCTGCATCTCGTTTCCTTTTGTTCCGTGAATGTTGGGACGACTCGGCAGGAGAACCCGCGATCAGTCAGGCACCCGCTTAACATTTTTGACGCAGCCAATGCCACCCGATAAAGGAAAAGCCCACAGGAGCTGTGTTTCACAGGCAAAAAACTTGCACATGGAAAGCCTATGGTCTATAGGCCTGCCATCCGCGTAGACACCCTTGGAGGCAACGCGGAATGAAGCAGTCCGGCCTTTCACCTTGTGAGAGGCATGTCGGGCCGTTTCATGTTGTTTGCAGGAGCATGATCTGGAAAAGTGAAAACCGCTTTTCGGACAAGATCATGGTCAGATAAAAACTGCGAGCGACACTCCAGTAACTTTGAAAGGTAATGCCATGAGCGATACTTACGTGCTCAAGGCCGATCTGCGCAGCCGGGTTGGTAAGGGGTCCTCCCGCGAACTTCGCCGCAACGGCCAGATTCCTGCAGTCATCTATGGCGACAAGCAGGAGCCCCTCGCAATCGCCATTCCTTATAAGGAAGTTTACTACAAGATCCATGGCGGTGGCTTCAAGACCACAATCGCTACGATCGAAGTAGACGGCAAGAAGATTCAGGTCCTCCCGAAGGACTACCAGCTTGATCCGGTTCGTGACTTCCCGCAGCACGTCGACTTCCTTCGCGTTTCCGCGAAGTCGGTTGTCCACGTCAACGTTCCAGTTCACTTCAAGAACGAAGAAGCATCACCGGGCATCAAGCGCGGCGGCGTTCTGAACATCGTTCGTCACGACGTTGAACTGATCGTTCCAGCGAATGCAATTCCTGAAGCTCTCGAATTCGACCTGACGGGTCTCGAAATCGGTGACTCGGTTCACATTTCGGCTATCAAGCTGCCGAAGGGTGCAACTGCTGCCATTCAGGACCGTGACTTCACGATCGCCACTATTGCTGCACCTGCCGGCCTGAAGTCGGAAGCAAATGCAGAAGGCGCAGACGAAGCAACGACCGAAGGCGAATAATCGCTTTCTGCATTAAGGGGCTCAGAACCATGCTGCTCATCGCAGGACTTGGCAATCCGGGGCCCCAATATGCACATAACCGACACAATATCGGTTTTATGGCGGTGGACGAAATATTCCGCCGCCATAGATTTTCAAATTGGCAGAAGAAATTCAAAGCTGAAATCGCCGATGGCGTGATCGACGGCGAAAAGGTACTTCTTATCAAGCCAATGACTTTCATGAATCTTTCTGGCCAGTCGATTGGGGAAGCCATGCGCTTCTACAAGCTCGACCCTGCCGATCTCGTCGTGATATATGACGAACTTGACCTTGCGCCTGCAAAGCTGCGCATCAAGACAGGCGGCGGCTCCGGCGGCCACAATGGCATCAAATCCATCGACGCGCATGTGCAGGCATTCCCGGGCGGCAAAGATTACCGCCGTATGCGCCTTGGTATCGGCCATCCCGGCGCTAAAGAGCTGGTTCACAATTACGTTCTGGGTGATTTCGCCAAGGTTGACAGCGAGTGGCTCGACAAGCTGTTCGGCGCTATTGCTGACAACATCGGCTTACTGGCCAAGAAGGAAGACAACAGCTTCATGAACCGTGTGGCCATCGCCATGGGTGATGGTAGCCAGCGCCCAAGTGGATTCAAAGCAGATCCCGAGCAGGCAGCAAAGGGTCCGCCCAAGGCACAGAGCCATATCCGCCAGGCACGCCAGAGCTCTGCCAAGCCAAACATTCCCGCGAGTGGCCCGATGGCTGAAATGCTGAAAAAGCTGCTCGGCAAGAAAGACTGAACTATGAACGAAGTCGTTTACATGTTCGCCATGAGTCTCGACGGCTTTATCGCTAATGACGATGGCAGCTTCGATTGGCTCGAACAGTTTCCGCCAGATGACGGCTTTGGCTTCGACGAGTTTATGGCGGGCATTACCGGAATCGTTATGGGACGCGAAACATATGATGTCATATGTTCCATTCCCGAATGGCCTTATGGCTCGCTGCCAGTCGTTGTTGCGACGCATCAGAAATTCGACAATCTGCCCGCAAACACCGCCGCAATGGCTGGAAAACCAGACGAGCTGATTGCGCAGCTGAAAGCCTTGGGTGCAAACGGTCGCATCTGGCTTATGGGTGGCGGCGATCTGGCGCGGCAATTTCTCGATGCCGGTCTGCTTGACATCATCGATATAGGAACTATTCCGGTCATTCTGGGAAGCGGAAAACCGGCTTTCAAAAATTCATCACGCTACTGGCTGGATTTGCAATCCGCCAATGCGCTTCATAATGGCGCCGTGCGCTCAATTTACCGCGTCAAGCGATAAGGGACGAATATCATGGGTTTCAAATGCGGCATCGTCGGCCTGCCTAATGTCGGCAAGTCCACGCTCTTCAACGCGCTGACCAAGACGGCCGCAGCACAGGCTGCAAACTATCCGTTCTGCACCATCGAACCAAACACCGGCGAAGTGGCCGTTCCCGATCCACGCCAGAACGGCATTGCGAAAATCGCAGGCTCGAAGGAAATCATCCCTACCCGCATCAACTTCGTTGATATTGCAGGTCTGGTGCGTGGCGCATCCAAGGGCGAAGGCCTGGGCAATCAGTTCCTCGCCAACATCCGCGAAGTCGATGCGATCGTGCATGTTCTGCGTTGCTTTGAAGACGACGACATCACCCATGTTGAAGGCCGCATCGATCCTGTGTCAGACGCAGAAACCGTTGAAACGGAACTGATGCTGTCTGACCTTGAAAGCATTGAGCGCCGCATCGTCCAGATCCGTAAGCGCGCCAGCAGCAAGGACAAGGAAGCAACCACCGTTCTGCCGATCATGGAGCAGGCGCTGGAGCTGTTGCAGAATGGTAAGCCGGTTCGCCTGATGCTGAAAGACATTGCACCAGACGATCTTCTGATCCTCAAGGGTCTGAACCTGCTCACTTCTAAGCCAGTCCTTTACGTCTGCAATGTTGCCGAAGGCGATGCTTCCAAGGGAAATGAATATAGCCAGGCCGTTGAGAAAATGGCTGCGGAACAAGGCGCTGAAAGCGTTATCATTTCGGCTGCCATCGAAGCAGAAGTAGCCCAGCTGGCCGACGAAGAAGCCAAGGAATATCTCGATGCCATGGGCCTCGAAGAACCCGGCCTCGATCGTCTCATTCGCGCGGGCTACAAGCTTCTCGACTTGATCACCTATTTCACGGCTGGCCCCAAGGAAACACGTGCCTGGACCATCAAGCGCGGAACAAAGGCTCCGGGTGCTGCAGGCGTCATTCATACCGATTTCGAGCGCGGCTTCATTCGCGCGCAGACCATCGCTTATGAAGACTACATCAAGTTCAACGGTGAAGTCGGTGCCAAGGAAGCAGGCAAAGCGCGGGACGAAGGTAAAGAATACATCGTCCATGACGGCGATGTGATGCTTTTCCGCTTCAATACCTGATACGATCAGGCCACCGTGAAAACGGTGGCCTTTTTTCTAAGCACGTCTCCAAAAAGTGGGAACCGCCTTCGCGGGAAAATCAGTTCACTGGACTGATTTTTTTATCCCGCTACGATGGGGGTAAAGACCTGCGCAGACAAAGAGACAGAGCGGTAGCAATATCAGACTTTATGAAAACTGCTCTGGTCGGGAGGACACCGGATTGACTGATAAGACGCCCAAATATGCTTATGAAGATTTCACGCAAGGACTGAAGTTGGCCTTCGGTCCGCGCACTGTAACTAAAGAAGAGATCATCGAATTCGCCCGCGAATTCGACCCACAGCCTTTTCACCTGGATGAGGCGGCAGGCAAGGCAAGTGTGCTTGGTGGCCTCGCTGCATCGGGTTGGCATACCGTGTCGCTGTTCATGCGAATGGTTTGGGATGCTTATCTCAAGGATTCGACATCGCAAGGCAGCCCGGGCATCGAGTTCAATCGCTGGAAACGTCCTGTGCTTGCAGGCGACACACTCAGCGGCTTCTCAACCGTGCTTGATCGCCGCCGCTCAAAATCCATGCCCCATGTAGGCTTTCTCACTGTCTACAATGAGATCGTCAATCAGCGTGGAGAAGTGGTGTGCGAACTGCAACATACGGCCATGGTCGGCCTTCGTAATCCCGAGAACGAAGGAGATGCCGCATGAGCTTTATCGAAGAGCATCTTGGTGAAGAGCTGACAATTGGCAGCTATACCTTCACTGCAGCAGAAATCATTCACTTCGCATCAAAATTCGATCCTCAACCTTTTCACCTTGATGCGGAAGCCGCCAAGAACAGCGTGTTGGGTGGTCTGTGTGCTTCTGGATGGCACACAACGGCCGTATTCATGAAGTTGAACGTGGCCTCTATCGTTGAGGCGACAAAAGACGCCATGAAGCGTGGCGAAGTACCTCCTACTTTTGGCCCCTCACCTGGTTTTGAAAATCTGAAATGGGTGAGGCCGGTCTATGCCGGTGACACAATCACATATAAGCGCACTGTGCACGCGGTACGCCCTCTTACCTCGCGTCCGGGTTGGTCGATGCTCAGCATGAGTACGAGTGCCTTTAATCAGGATGGCGAGAAGGTTCTGTCTTTCGATAATAGTGCCATGATAAAGCTGCCCTCATAAGGCCAATAAAAAAGCCCGGATCAAATCCGGGCTTTTATCATATGGCTTTAAATCTCAATCACCTTCAAACTCAACAAGCGTGCGCACCGGCACACCCAGCGCTTCGAGCTTCTTGCGGCCACCAAGGTCCGGCAGATCAATGATGAAGCATGCGGCAACGATATTCGCGCCCATCTGCAGAAGAAGTTTGGCCGCAGCTTCCGCCGTGCCTCCCGTTGCAATCAGATCATCGACGAGAATGATACGCTCACCCTTCTCGATGGCATCGCGATGCATTTCCATTTCATCAATGCCGTATTCGAGGCTGTAAGCAATGCGCACGGTATCGCGCGGCAGCTTCCCCTTCTTGCGGATTGGTACAAAACCAGCCGAAAGCTGATGCGCTATCGCGCCACCCAGAATGAAGCCGCGCGCTTCAATACCAGCAACCTTATCCACCTTGTTCCCGGCGAAGGGATAAACCAGTTCATCCACTGACCGGCGGAAAGCCTGAGCATCGCCCATAAGCGTTGTCACATCGCGGAACTGAACACCGGGTTTCGGGTAATCCGGAATGGTTCTGATCGCGTCCTTCAAAGTCGCTTTGAATCCGGATTCCATTTTCAGTCCTTTCAGAGGGTAAGCCGACATGTTGTTACAAGTGCTGTGTCGGCTGACTCATTTATATTAAACTCTCTTCAATCACGATATGCGCATTGCGCCAAGCACGTTCGCGCATTTTTGAACGGCTTCTGCTGTTTCCAACAAAAAGGGCGCCTCACGGCGCCCTTTGAAACAGTTCAGCTCGGTTAAACAATCAATGCTTCACATTCGCCCAAACCGAACGCTTGGCGATGTAGACAAGGCCAGCAAACAGGATGAGAAAAATGATGACCCGGAAACCCGTTTTCTTGCGGTCTTCAAGATGTGGTTCAGCAGCCCACATCAGGAATGCCGAAACGTCACGCGCATACTGGTCGACCGTCTGCGGCGAACCATCATCGTAGGTCACCTGATCGTCGCTAAGCGGCTTTGCCATGGCAAGCGATTTACCCGCAATGAAGTACGGGTTGTAGTGCGTGCCTTCCGGGATATGCATTCCAGCTGGCGGCTGTTCATCATAGCCAGTCAGCAGCGAATGAATGTAGTCCGGACCTGCTTCAGCATATTGCGTGAATATATCGAAGACAAAAGTCGGAAACCCACGCTCAACCGCCCGGGCTTTAGCGATCAACGAAAAGTCCGGCGGAGCTGCACCATTGTTGGCGGCAGCGGCTGCATTCGTGTTGGCAAATGGTGACGGGAAATGATCTGTCGGGATTGCCTTGCGGGTGAACATTTCACCATCTGCATTAGGACCATCCTGAGTTTCATATTCCGCAGCAAATGCCTTCACCTGCTCAGGCGAATATCCAAGGTCTTCCAACGTGCGGAAGGCTACCAGATTCATCGAATGGCATGCAGAGCAGACTTCCTTATAAACCTTGAGACCGCGCTGAAGCTGCCCCTTGTCATAGGTTCCGAATGGACCTGAGAAGGTCCATTTCTCCTGCTTTGGATGGTGAATCGGAAAATGTTCCGGTTCCCCTTCACCACCACCAGCGGCAAAAGCACCGCCCATCGTCACACCCAGCGCAACCAGCGGAGCAATACCGAAAGCAGCGAAACTCTTGAGGATGTTTTTCATTGTTACGTCCTTCATTTTTCGCTGCTTCACGCCTTGATGTCCACTGGAGCAATCTCAGCTTTGCCTGCGCCCTTCTCCAGTACCGCCTCGGTAATCGAGTTCGGCAGACGCTTTGGCGTCTCGATCAGGCCGAGAACCGGCATGATGACGATGAAGAATGCGAAGTAGTAAAGCGTACCGAACTGCGCCAGCAGCGTGTAAGTGCCTTCGGCAGGACGCGAGCCCAGCCAGCCAAGGAAAATGGCATTAATGACAAACAGCCAGAAGAACAGCTTGAACCAAGGGCGATAGACCGCCGAACGAACCTTTGACGTATCAAGCCATGGAACAACGAAGAGAATTGCGATCGAACCGAACATGGTGAGAACGCCGCCGAGCTTCGAGTCGATCGGTCCGATGTTGAAGGTGATGGCGCGCAGCATCGCGTAAAACGGCAGGAAGTACCATTCCGGGACAATGTGTGCCGGTGTCTTCAGTGAGTCGGCCGGGATATAGTTATCCGGATGACCAAGGAAGTTCGGCATATAGAAGACGAAATAAGCGAAGAAGATGAAGAAGACGAGCGCACCAAAAGCGTCCTTGATGGTCGCATAAGGCGTGAACGGCAGCGTATCAGTCTCCGACTTGATTTCAATCCCGGTTGGATTGGTCTGGCCGGTTACATGCAGTGCCCAGACGTGCAGGATAACAACGCCTGCAATCATGAACGGCAGCAGATAATGCAGCGAGAAAAAGCGGTTCAGCGTCGGATTATCGACAGCGAAGCCACCAAGCAGCAATTGTTGGATGGGCTCACCTATCACCGGAAATGCAGTGAAGAAGCCCGTGATAACCGTTGCACCCCAGAAGGACATCTGTCCCCAGGGCAGCACATAACCCATGAAGGCGGTTGCCATCATAAGGAGGAAGATCACGACACCGAGAATCCACAGAAGCTCACGCGGCGCCTTGTAAGAACCGTAATAAAGACCGCGAGCGATATGAAGATAAACCGCGATAAAGAAGAATGATGCACCGTTGGAGTGCATGTAGCGCAGTAGCCAACCGGAATTGACGTCGCGCATGATCTTTTCAACGGAATTGAATGCGATCCCTGTATCCGCAGCATAATGCATCGCCAGCACAATGCCGGTAATGATCTGCGCGATCAGCATGAATGCCAGGATGCCGCCAAACGTATACATGTAGTTCAGGTTACGTGGCGTCGGATAGGCAACAAAGGAATCATAGACGAGACGCGGTAATGGCAGTCGTTCGTCGACCCATTTTTCGATGCCGGTCGTGGGCGTATATGTGGAGTGTCCACCACTCATGTTTTCTCTCCCCAAGATCTGTTTTAGCCGATCCTGATGACCGTATCGGAAGCAAATGCGTATGCCGGAATGTGCATGTTTTCCGGCGCTGGACCGCTACGGATACGACCCGCGGTGTCATAGGTCGAACCGTGGCATGGGCAAAACCAGCCACCGAAAGAACCCGACTCACCGAGCGGTACGCAACCAAGGTGGGTACAAACGCCGATCATGATGATCCAGTTTTCCTTACCTTCACCAGCAGAACGCGCGACATCGGTCGCCTCCGCATCAACTGGAAGGTTCGCATTACGGGCCGCGATGTCTTTCAGATCGCCAAGAGCAGTCGTCTTGGCGTCTTCGATTTCCTTGGCCGTACGGTTGCGGATGAAAACTGGCTTTCCGCGCCATTTAACGGTGAGTGATGCGCCCTCTGCGAGAGAAGTCACATCAACCTCAATAGACGCTGCAGCAAGCGTCGAAGCGTCGGGACGCATCTGGTCGATAAACGGCCATGCCAATCCGCCGACACCGACGACACCGGCCATTCCCGTCGCAATATACAAAAAATCACGCCGTGTCGGCTCAGCCGTGTCGTGTGCGCTCACGTGCCAATTCCTTTTTAACCTGGATATCCAATTGAAATCTCCCCTCGTTCCTTTGCACTTGCGCAAAAGCAGTCCAGCCTTTTGCGCTCACGCAAAAAGCAGTTCTACAATTGCTTGCAGAACGAAATTCCCTCCATCTCAACATTGAGGTTTAGGCAGGTTGAAAAGCCTTGTCCAGACGCCAACCCCATAGGACGGCACCATGTCGCAGGCTGTTTTGTAGGGAGGTTTTAAAAGTCAGCAGACAAACAACCCCACCCGAATGTTGCTTCGGGCGAGGAACTGAACAGAGCTCAAATATACAGCATATTAGCGGTTAATGCCGAGAAAACCGCCGGACTGACGCGCCCAGAGGCCAGCATAGATGCCGCCACGCGCGATAAGTTCATCATGAGTGCCTTCTTCGACAATCCGCCCCTGGTCCATCACGATGAGGCGGTCAAGCGCTGCAATGGTCGAAAGCCGGTGCGCGATGGCGATCACAGTCTTGCCTTCCATCAGCTGGCGAAGATTCTCCTGGATCGAAGCTTCCACCTCTGAGTCGAGCGCGGAAGTCGCCTCGTCCAGAATAAGAATAGGCGCATCTTTCAGGATAGCACGCGCGATCGCGATCCGCTGACGTTGGCCGCCAGAAAGCTTGACGCCTCTTTCACCAACAAATGCATCGAACGACTTGCGCCCGTTGAAATCTTCCAGTTTGGTGATGAACTCGTCTGCTTCTGCCTGTCGTGTTGCCTGAAGCAGTTCTTCATCACTCGCATCGTCACGTGCCAGCATGATATTATCGCGCAGTGAACGATGCAGCAGTGCCGTCTCCTGACTGACAACCGCAAAAGCACGGCGTAGCGAGGCTTGCGTCACATCGCGAACGTCCTGCCCGTCAACAAGGATCGCGCCTTTCTCGACATCATAAAGGCGCAGGATCAGATTGACGAGAGTCGTCTTACCCGCACCCGAATGACCAACCAGTCCAATGCGCTCGCCGCCCTTAACGGTGAAGTTGATACTATCGAGGACACCCGCTGCCTTGCCATAATGAAAGGTAACATTCTGGATATCGATCCGCGCTTCTGTGATCTGCAAGGTCTTTGCATCTCGCTTGTCTTCAAGGCCAAGCGGGGCAGAAACAAGCTTCATCGAATTTTCGATCAGACCGAGCTGACGCAACATACCATTGAGCTGCATCATCAGGCGGCCAAGCAACATGTTCAGTCGCAAAACAAGACCAAGCGTGAAGGACACCTGTCCAACGGTGATCGCATCGCGTGTCCACAAATCGATGGTGATCGCAGCAACTGTAACGATCATCACACCAGAAAGTGCCGTCATAGCGAGACGCACGCCGGTGAGCGAGCGCATGAAAGGCAAGATCGCAGCGAGATACCGCATAAAGCCTTCACGCATGTAGCGTTCATCGTCGTCAGCAGTATTAAGTTTGATCGTCTGAATATTAGAATAGCTGTCGACGATACGGCCATTGATCATTGAGCCCGCTTCTGCGGACGCTTCAGCACTCTTGCGAATCCGTGGCAGATAGTGCCGGGCAATGAGACCAAAAACCGCGATCCATAGGATAACGGCTGCAGCCAGCCGCCAGTCGAGGCGACCAACGAGAAACAGAGTTGTGATACTGTAAATCGCCATGAACCAGACGACTTGAATGAGACTTTCAATCAGGTCGCCCGCAGCCTGCCCCGCCTGCCAGACCTTGGTGGCAATTCGTCCGGCAAAATCGTTCTGAAAAAACGCATAGGATTGGCGCTGGACGTAAGAGTTGGCCTGCCAGCGGATCATATTATAGAAACCCGGCGACAGGGTCTGGCCTTCAAGCAACGTGTTTATTGCGGTGACGACAAACCGGATGACGAGAACGGTAACGCCCATGAACAGCAGTTCCGGGCCAGCAGCCTGAAACAGCGCGGACCAGCTGCGCTCGGCCCCCGCCTTGCCTGCCTGATCGAGAATGTCGACCAGCCTGCCGGTAAAGTAAAAAAGACCAGCCTCCACCAGTGGCAAAAGACCGCCAATAACCAGCGAGGCTGCAAGCGGCCATTTAGCCTGACGAGCGTAATGCCAGAGAAAAGCCAGCGTTGTTGAAGGCGGCCTAAGCTTGTCCGGTTCGCGGAAGGGGTCAACCCAGCGCTCGAACAGGCTATAAACCGCTTTCATCAAATGCCTTATCCTTACTTTACCAGTTCTGTTTCGGCCTGCTCATCAAACCCAAGGAAGCCGCCCGACTGTCGTGCCCATAGTCCGGCATAAATGCCGCCGAGCGCAACAAGTTCCTCATGCGTCCCATCTTCAACGATCTGGCCCTTGTCCATCACAACGAGACGATCAAGTGCTGCGATGGTCGAAAGACGGTGTGCAATAGCAATAACCGTCTTGCCTTCCATCAGCGTATTAAGGCTGTCCTGAATGGCCGCTTCCACTTCCGAATCGAGCGCAGATGTTGCCTCATCCAGAATGAGGATCGGCGCATCTTTCAGCATCACGCGAGCGATAGCGATACGCTGACGCTGCCCACCCGAAAGCTTCACGCCACGTTCGCCGACATGCGCATCAAGCCCACGCCGACCTTTCGCGTCAGTCAGCAGCGGAATGAACTGATCAGCTTGTGCCAGACGGATTGCCCGCTCGACCATTTCGTCCGTCGCATCCGGACGGCCATACATCACGTTCTCACGCACCGAACGATGCAGCAATGACGTATCCTGCGTGACCATGCCGATGCTGGCACGAAGCGAGTCCTGCGTGACCTTGGAAATGTCCTGCCCATCAATCAGAATGCGGCCCTTCTCGAGATCGTAGAAGCGCAGCAGCAGATTGACCAGAGTGGATTTACCCGCACCTGAACGTCCGACCAGGCCAATCTTCTGCCCAGCCTGAATGTCCAGTGACAGGCCTTCAATTACGCCCTTGCCCTTACCGTAATGGAAACCAATCTTGTCGAAATCCAACGCACCTTTGCTGACGTGCAGCGCAGGCGCATTCGGCGCGTCCACCACTTCATGGGCACGTGCAATCGTCGTGATACCGTCTTCCACCGTTCCGATATTTTCGAACAGCGCTGACATTTCCCACATGATCCACTGCGACATGCCGTTGAGACGCAGCACAAGGCCAATACCAACCGCAACCGCACCAACGGAGATGGCTTCATTCATCCAGAGCTTGATGCCAATCGCACCCACAGCAAACAGCAGAATACAATTCGCCATATAGAGCGTGAAGTGGAACATCGTAATGAGACGCATCTGCCGATGCACAGTACTAAGGAAGCCGTCGAGACTTTCCTTCACATATGACTCTTCGCGACTTGAATGCGAGAACAGTTTGACGGTCGCAATATTGGTATAGCTATCGACAATACGTCCGGTCATCGATGAACGCGCATCGGCCTGTTCTTCGGAAATCACCCGCAGACGCGGAATGAAGAAGCGCAGCAGGATCATGTAGACGATAAGCCAGACCGCAAACGGGATCATCAGAACAATATCTGCGGAAGCCGCAATGAACAGCGTGCCTGCAAAATAGACGATGACATAGTTCAGCACGTCGAGCAGCTTCATCACCGTTTCGCGCACGGCGAGAGCGGTCTGCATCAGCTTGGTCGAAATACGCCCGGCAAACTCGTCCTGAAAGAACGACATGGACTGACGGATCAGATAACGATGCATCAGCCAGCGCACGCGCATCGGGTAGTTACCCAGCAGCGTCTGGTGAATGAGCAGCGAATGGGCGAGCACGACACCCGGCAAGCCGACAAGGACAACGCCCGCGATCATCGCAAGCCGCCAACCTTCATTGCTGAGGAACGTCTCGCGCGACTGATGCGAAAGCCAGTCGACAATGTTGCCCATGAAGGCAAACAGCGACACTTCGATAATCGCGATCAGCGTTGTGAAAATCGCCATACCGATAATCCATGGCCACGCGCCACGGGTATAATAAAGGCAGAAGGCCACCAGCCCGCGCGGAGGCTCACGCGGAGGTTCTTCGGGATAGGCTTCGAGTCGTTTTTCAAACCATCTAAACATGGCGATCCTTTTATGTGTCGCAACAAAAATTGCCAAGACGGAATAGGAACAAAAAGGGAATATTTTTGTGATCAGAGAACAGTTTTGCTCCCGGCAGCATAATCGCGCATGATTGATGTGTTGACGTGGCGGAAACATTCAATCTCTGTGCTTGCAGCAACAGAGTTTGTGGGTTACCCGCCTCATATGGAACTGCGTATCGCTCTTTACCAGCCTGACATTCCCGGCAACACGGGAACCATCCTGCGCATGGCCGCATGCCTCGGCTTCGCGGTGGATTTGATCGAGCCTGCAGGCTTCGACGTCTCCGACAGATCGCTGAAACGCGCCGGCATGGATTATCTGGAACAGGCCGCCCTCACCCGTCATGCCGACTGGCAACATTTCAATGACTGGCGTCAGCAGGCAGGCAAACGTCTCGTTCTGCTTTCGACCAAAGCTGCGGTTCCCTATACGGATTATCAGTTTCAGAAAAATGACATTCTGCTTTTCGGTCGTGAATCCGCCGGCGTGCCGGACAGTATTCAGGACCTTGCTGAAACACGGCTGATTATTCCGATGGTGCCAGGCGCACGATCCCTAAATCTTGCGGTTTCGGTAGCGTTGACCGCGGGCGAAGCTATGCGCCAGCAAAAACTGGAAAGCGATTCCCTTTCAAGCCTCTAGAGGAACAAACGGAATCAGTTCCCGAAGTGTGTTCAATATGCTTTGCACAATGCCGGTTGTGCTCAGCGATCCTCTTTTGATCTCCGGTCTGAAAGGCTCTCTTTCGATGAAGTCATCGCTCCGTAATCTCACTTTTGCTGCGTCCGCCCTCTCGATGCTCGCGGCAGCACCTGCATTCGCACAAGGCGCAGAAACCATTTCGCCAAAGGTCATGGTCATCACCATGTTCGGCGAAGAAGCAAAGCCTTGGCTGGAAGGCGAAAAGTTCACGCAGAAGCTGAAGCTGCCGGGCCTGAGCCCTGAATATCCAGAGGTTGATTGCACGGCTGAGGGTCTTTGTCACATGACGACGGCCATGGGCTTCGCCAATGCGGCAAGCGCCGTCACGGCAATGGCACTAAGCGACAAGCTTGATCTCACCCACACCTATTTCCTCATCGCAGGCATTGCAGGCGTTGATCCAAAGCACGGTACGCTGGGTTCGGCGCATTGGGCAAAATATGCAATCGACGCCAATCTCAATCACCGCATTGATATCCGCGAAGCGCCTGAAGGCTGGCCGACAGACTTCTTTGGCCTTGGCGCAGAAAAGCCAGGCGAAAAGCCAAAGTGGGCTGCGGGCACGGAAGTGTTTGAACTGAATGGCAAGCTTGCCGATTACGCATTGGCAACGACCAAGGGCGTGGAGCTTCTCGACAGTGACGATGCGAAGACATATCGCGAGCACTACACCGAGGAAGCAGCAACCAGCGCTCCGATGGTTACGATCTGTGATACGGCATCGGGTGACACCTACTGGCATGGAACCAAGCTCGGCGAAGCCATGGAACAGTGGTCAAAGCTCCTGACCGACGGCAAGGCTGAATATTGCACTTCGCAAATGGAAGACAATGCGACGCTCACTTCGCTCAAGCGTGCAGCAGATGCTGGCAAGCTTGATTACAACCGTATCGCGCTGCTGCGGACCGCTTCCAACTTCGACCGTCAGGGCAAAGATCAGACCGCAGCGCAATCGCTTGCTGCAAAATCGGGCGGCTTCCCGCTTGCAACGACCAATGCCTATCGCGTTGGCAAGGTCTATGCCGACAGCATCATCAAGGATTGGAAGTCCTGGGAGCAAGCGCCACAGACCGAAGCAAAATAAGCTGGTAACGGTATAACGACTCACAAATGAAAGCGCCCTTCGGTAAAACCGAAGGGCGCTTTTTTAAATGGCTAATCTGAATCTCGTTTCAACAACTTAACAGCACAAACTGAATCAGTTCCCGAACGACAATCCAACCCCGGATTAATCGGAGCAGCGCGTTAATCAGAAGTTGGCAACCGCCGCATCGTAAATTCGATCACGTCGTCAGGCCGTTCACACCAGCTTTCGATTTCAGTCCAATATGCGGCTTTGGGAAAGGTCTCAAACCATTCGCGCGCCTTTTCACGCGCAGCCTGTCGCGGCAAAGCAAACGTCTCTCGGATAAACCCATCGCGTGGAAGGCGGCTCTTATTCGCGCGGCCTTTTTCGAGCTGCCTGCGCAGTCCTTCAAGCGGTGGGCGGGGCGGTGATGCGGTCATGCAGTAGCCTCCCGAAACAGGGTACATCCAATCCCTTGGAGGCTTAAGATAGGGAAGCAACGACTTGATGACGAGTCTTTTCTTGGGGAGAGGAAATCCTGTGCTCCAAGTGCATCGTGTTCGGGCTTTGCCAGACTGCAGGACTTTGCTAAGTCAGGAAAATAGAAGTTTAAATTTTCGCGGCTTCTCCAGTCGCACGGTACATTGCGTGAGAGGATAAAAAATGCAGCGCGACGAGATTCCGGCAATCATCCCGCAAGATATCGAAGATAAAAAGCAAGCGGCACAGAACTGGTTTGAAGAGCTGCGTGATCGTATCTGCGCAAGCTTCGAGCAACTCGAAGACGACTTGAAGGGACAGCTTTCCGATCAGGAACCGGGCCGCTTTGTTCGCACGCCCTGGCAGAAGGATGATGGCAATGGTGGCGGCGGTGTTATGTCGATCATGCATGGTCGTGTCTTTGAAAAAGTCGGCGTGCATGTCTCCACTGTTCATGGCGAGTTCTCGCCCGAGTTTCGCAAGCAGATACCGGGCGCCGAAGAAGACCCGCGCTATTGGGCCAGCGGAATTTCGCTGATCGCGCATCCTCAGAACCCGAATGTTCCGGCAGTCCACATGAACACGCGCATGGTGGTTACCACGCGCCAGTGGTTCGGCGGCGGTGCGGACCTGACGCCGGGGCTCGATCGTCGCCGCACACAGGAAGATCCCGATACACTCGCTTTCCATAAAGCGTTCCGCTTCATCTGCGAAAAGCACAAAGACATCGTCGATTACCAGCGCGTCAAGGAATGGTGCGACGAATATTTCTTCCTGCCTCATCGTGACGAAGCACGCGGGATTGGCGGCATCTTCTATGATTGGCTGCATTCATCTGAAGAACAGGGCGGCTGGGATAAAGACTTCGCTTTCACCCGCGATGTGGGTCGTGGGTTCTCGGTCGTTTATCCGCATCTGGTTCGCCAGAACTTTAACAAGGATTGGACACCGGAAGACCGCGAAGAGCAGCTCATCCGCCGCGGACGCTATGTCGAGTTCAACCTGCTCTATGATCGTGGCACGATCTTCGGTCTTAAAACCGGCGGCAATGTGAATTCCATTCTGTCGTCCATGCCACCGGTTGTGAAATGGCCATGATTTCTAAGATGTACGTTCTCTAAAAATGAAAAGGGCCGGATTATCCGGCCCTTCTTTTATGCATCGAATGCTGCGTTATAGGTCACCTTGCCTCGTGGTATTTCCCCCTCGATAATGAGGCGCTGGAAATATTGAGCTGGCACCCCTTCAAGCCTGAGCCGTTCATCAGCCTTGAAACCAAAACGCTGATAATAGCCGGGATCACCGAGCAATACGCAGCCTTTGGCTCCCGCCTCTTTCAGCCGCAAAAGACCTTCGCGGATGAGCGCGCTGCCAATCCCCTCACCTTGCCTGCCCGGCTGAACTGATACGGGCCCAAGCCCGTACCAGTCGCAATCAGCGCCATCGATGAGAACGGGCGAAAAAGCCACGTGACCAGGAAGAGCACCGTCCTCCTCAGCAACCAGTGACAAAGTCAGTGCCGATGCCAAACGAAGTGCTTCGATGATAGCGGCTTCTTTCTGATTGCTATAAGGCACCCCGCGGAATGCCTCATCAGTCAGGAGACGAATTGCAGCAATATCCTCGGGCTGTTCCTCGCGGATAAGCATTCTGCCTCCTTCATCGGTTATTAGCTTGTGCGCGGACATTCATGCGCCCGTTAAGCGAAATGCGATACGCGCCGCCCGCACGGGATTCGATCAGTCGCTTCCGCCGCAATTGCTGGAAAACAGCCATTGTACAATCGGAAAGCAGATAACCTTCGCGGGTATAACATTCGATTTCGCAGATACGTCCGTCTTCGCGCAGATGGCGGATAAAACCACCCTGCGCCAGCACGTGCAGAACGCGCTGTTCAATGCGTGAGATATTCATTGTCGTTAATGCCTGGATGGAAACCATGACAAGCACCAGCTCTCGCGGATAAGCAGAGCTTACCCACGGCCAATGCCGTTCCCGTCCCTGAACATCTGCGGGATTAAAACTCGCAGCTATCGTTCGGAACGATCAGAGGCTTCCGACAATCTCCAGCATCAACAATTCCTTTTAATCTGGCCCACTCATACAGGCTCAAAAGACTGAAGGGCCCGAGAGCCCTCCAAAAAAATCATTTAAAAGCACAGCAGCTTGAAGTCAAATCGTTCAGGCTTTTGGCTGGTTGCGAAGTTTTTCCGCTTCCGCATAGAACTTCTTTTCCCACTCATTGTGGTTATCCAGCCCTTCCTTGATGAAGGGCGTAAAGATTGCAAGATTCATCAATGCCCAATTTACGAAACGGGCTGGAAACTTCAGCGGCTTTACGAAATCGACGAATAGCACGACACGCGTATGGTCGGTATGGTTCCACGCTTCGTGCTCGTAGGCATCATCGAAAATCAGGACCTTACCTTCCTGCCAATGGCAGACCTGCTTATCGACCCGGATCGCAAGCTTGTCGGCAGGCTCTGGCACGATCATGCCCATATGCAGACGCAACACGCCATTATAAGGGCCGCGATGCGGCGGCAGATGTTTGCCCGGTTCAAAGATCGAGAACATGGCAGTGGTCAGGCCCGGAATTTTCTGCACGGCATTCCATGTATTGGGACACGCGCGAACATTTTGTTCCGACTTCACGCCAAAGCCAAGCAGGAAGAAAGTCTTCCAGTGATTGTCGGTCGAGATCGTTTTGACGTCTGAGGAAATATCCTGGAAGGACGGCAGTTCACTCTGGCGCACCAAAACCTTTTCAAGCTCCGCACGGATAGCCGGATATTCCTTCTCGACTTCTGCAACCCATGGAAAGATAGCATTGTCATAGACAGGCGGATTACCAAGTTTTGCGTGCTTGAGATTAAGCCGTTCCGCCCATGCAACAATTCCCATAAAGAAACGTGTTACCGCGCCCGGACGGTCCATGGGCGCGATACCGTCAGTGCCAAAATTCTGCTTGGGATCAGAGGTCGCTTTCTGCGAAGTCGATGTATCGGAACTGGACATTCATTGCTCTTTCAAATCAGGCGCTTAAAACGGAACTTATGATATAAACTCAGAAAATCGCGGCATGATTTTGTATAATCAGCCGTCAATCGTTCATTTTATTGCGATCAAGTTTGTCCAGAAGCGTTTCGTGGTCAAGACTAAAACCTGAGTCAATCCAGAGAGTTTCCAGCTCGCGCAGCTTTTCCCCCAAAACCGGGCCTTTTTCGATGCCAAGACGAAGTAGATCTCCACCCGTCACAGGGAAGACCGGCGCTTCGTAGCTTTGAACCGATTCAAGCAGGCGGGCATAGCCACCTGCACGGATCATCGCCTCATCACTGCCAATCGCTTCATTGCGTGCGTGAGCGTAGCTGAGCTGAATGCGATCCAGAACAGCTTGTTTGCTACCGCGATAGACGAGTTTTTTCAGCGCTTGTTCGGACATTTCCGGCTTGATGACATCAGTCCGCGCCCATGCTTCAAGACGCGCGCGTTCCGCATTTGACATTTTGAGCCGTTTTCCCATCGCATCAACGCGAGTTGTATCGGGTGGGATCATGCTTTCAAGCCGCAACAAGGCATCCACTGGCCAGCCAAGATCGCCTTCGGTGCGCACAAGTCCGTGGATCGAATCGATGCCCCATTTTTCGCTTTCCGGCAGAATGGCCGTGAGGACACCCGCCTGCCGCATCCACAAAAGCGCACGTGAAGGATCTGGGGCCGCCAGAAGCTTTTTCAGTTCCGACCAGACACGTTCGGCCGAAAGCTGATCAAGGCCATCCTTGAGACGCGCACTGGCGCGCAGACCTGTCGTTTCCGGACGGCCCGAACCATACCAGGCAAAGAAGCGAAAAAAGCGCAGGATGCGTAAATAGTCTTCCCGGATACGCGCTTCAGCGTCGCCAATGAAACGCAATGTCCGCGTTTCGATATCAGCAAGACCGCCAACAAAATCGATCACCTCGCCATCGACTGTTGCATAAAGCGCATTGATCGTGAAATCGCGTCGCTCAGCGTCCGTCTTCCAGTCAGTACCGAAAGCCACCTTGGCATGACGACCATCGGTTTCGATATCTTTACGCAGCGTCGTCACTTCAAAAGGTTGCCCCTGAACGACAACCGTCACTGTGCCGTGTTCGATACCAGTGGGCACAGGTTTGAAACCTGCGTCTTGGACAAGCCGTACAGTATCCTGTGGCAGATGTGTGGTCGCTAAATCGATGTCGCTGACTTTTGTGCCCAGCAGCGTATTGCGTACAGCGCCACCAACTACGCGCGCCTCGCCACCCTCACGATTCAAAGCTGCAAAAAGCGCCTTGAGCGACTTGGAATTCAACCAGTCGGCGCGGGTGGAAATATTGATTGAATGAATAAGTGTCTCGCTCAAGCGTAGAGCCTTTCATAAAGTCCGCGAATGATGCCTGCGGTCACGCCCCAGATGAATCGTTCGTGATAGGGCATTGCGTAATAAAAGCGTTCCCGACCGTTGAACATCTGGCTTTCGCGCCGATGGTTGGCCGGGTTCATCAGGAAAGAAAGCGGCACTTCAAATATGTCGGCCACCTCGTCCGGATTGGGATAGACATCAAATGGTGTGTTAACGACCGCCAGAACAGGGGTAATCGAAAACCCGCTTCCAGTCAGATAGCGCGGCATATGACCGATGATTTCGGCTCGTTCTGAGATGAGCCCGATTTCCTCATTGGCTTCGCGCAGTGCCGCATTTTCAGCTGTACCGTCCTGCGGGTCGATCGCACCACCGGGAAAAGCAATCTGGCCAGAGTGCTTGCGCAGTTTCTCCGTGCGTCGCGTCAACAGCAATGTGGCCTCTGGCCCACGATCCACCACTGGCACGAGTACGGCAGCATCACGCATTTTCGATGTGACCATCGCCTGCGTGAATTCCGGGTTGAGTGCCGGATTCAGCAAGTGATCGCCGGTCAGATCGTCATGATCCGGCTGCCAGTTACGCACACGCTCGGCAAAATCACCCGCAGAAAAAGCCGGGAACAGATGAGACGCACGGTTATTCATTGGATTGCAGCCTCCAGCGCATCAACGGGCATGACTGGAAAGACCACCCCATTTGAACGCACCGCAAACATTGCCACGCCATCGACCTCGATCTCTTCGCCGAGCGCCACCAGGTCATACATCACAGCCCGCGCCAGCAATGCTTCCAGCCGACCGCGAACCATTACATAAGGTTTGAGACCACCGCTTTCCGTTTCAATGATAAAACGTAGCGGATGCTCATCACCCGCTTCGATCACATCTCCGACATTGGTCCGAAAAATCAGCTTCTGCGTCTCACCTTCGCCCAACACCTGCATTTCGACAGCGATGAAATGCGCATCTTCTACGCGGATTCCAACTTTTTCCACTGGCGTTACAAGATAGGTTTTACCGTCGTCATCCTTGCGTAGCACTGTTGAAAACAGCCGCACAAGCTGAGGACGTCCAATGGGTGTTCCCATATAGAACCATGTTCCATCGGCCCGGATTTCCATGTCCAGATCGCCGCAAAACTCCGGATTCCAGCGTTCCACGGGCGGAATGCCACGTTCGTTCGTCGCCGGCCCGCTATGGGCATCGGCGTGAGCGCGCGCAATCAAAGCCTCCAGTCCGCTGGTACTGGCAGCCGCCTTCATTGAACTTTGCGGCTCTTGTTTGCCGTTAGGGGTGCTTTTTGTCATCCGACTCGGTTATTCCTGCTCGAATGTGATTAAAATGCATAGAGTCATGAAATAGTCACCGTTTCACGGCTTGTCAGCATTATAGTGCGATTTAAGTTTCAGAGGCAGTCGCCTTAAGTCCGGTTCTCCGCCCAATCATATGCGGAAATATTGCGAGGTCCCTATGAGCGTTGTTGTTACGCCCGAAGCCGCTAACCCCGATGAAATTGTTGCAGAAGCCGAACGCGCCTTAGCTGACATCGCACGCATCAAGGAGAATATCGGCACCGTTATTTTCGGGCAGGAAAGCGTCATCGAACGCGCGCTCGTGGCAATTCTTGCCGGTGGTCATGCGTTGCTCGTCGGCGTTCCCGGCCTTGCAAAGACGAAGCTTGTCGAAACTCTGGGAACTGTTCTTGGCCTGTCGGGCCAGCGTATCCAGTTTACTCCCGATCTGATGCCATCAGACATTATCGGTTCGGAAGTGATGGAACAGGATGCCGATGGCCGCCGATCCTTCCGCTATCTCAAGGGGCCGATCTTTACCCAGCTTCTGATGGCCGACGAAATCAACCGTGCGTCACCGCGCACCCAGTCAGCCCTTCTGCAAGCCATGCAGGAATATCATGTGACTGTTGCTGGTCAGCGTTATGACCTGCCAGCCCCGTTCCACGTGCTTGCCACACAGAACCCTCTGGAACAGGAAGGCACCTATCCTCTGCCTGAAGCGCAGCTTGATCGCTTCCTGATGCAGATTGATATTCTCTATCCTGAACTGGACGCCGAGCGTCGTATCCTGCTCGAAACAACAGGTGTGACAGAGGCCCGGGCCCACGCAATTCTCGATGCTGACCGACTGCGTCAGATGCAGGCACTTGTGCGCCGCATGCCCGTTTCCGAAAGCGTGGTCGATGCAATCCTGAAGCTCGTACGCTCGGCACGTCCCGACGCAGACAATGAACATGCCAACAAGCACATTGCCTGGGGCCCGGGACCGCGCGCCAGTCAGGCCCTGATGCTCTGCGCCCGCGCACGTGCTCTTTATGAAGGTCGTCTCGCCCCATCCATTGATGATGTGAAAGCCTTGGCCGAACCGGTCCTGCAGCATCGTATGGCGCTCAATTTTGCAGCACGTGCCGATGGCATGCATGTTCGCGATGTCATCGCCAATCTGGTGAAGGCTGCTGCTTAATGGTGATTGGCGCAGAAGTTTCATCGTCAGATCGCAAGGATACACTGGCTCGTGCACGGGCACGGGCAGCCAGTATCCCTGATCTGCTGGTCGAAGCGCAGCGTGTCGTCAACACTGTGATGAACGGTTGGCATGGCCGTCGCAAACGTGGACCCGGCGAAAACTTCTGGCAGTTCCGCCCTTATGTGCAGGGCGAATCGCTGGCCCACATCGACTGGCGACGCTCAGCCCGAGACGATCATACCTATGTCCGTGATCGCGAATGGGAATCTGCCCATACGGTCTGGCTATGGTGCGATTTCTCGCCCTCCATGCTTTATCGCTCGCAACTCTCACCAGTTTCAAAAGAAGCGCGCTCGCTTGTTCTGACATTGGCACTGGCAGAACTGCTCTCGCGATCCGGTGAGCGCATTGCGTTCCCATCACTGTTGCAGCCCTTTTCGGCCCGCAATGGTGCGGAGCGACTGGCTGGTGCTTTAATGCACGATGGTTCTGCCCGTCCCTTACCCGACATTGATCAGATACGCCGCTTCTCCGAAGTGGTGTTGATTTCCGACTTCCTGCATCCTCTGGATGAACTGACTGAATTGCTCGATAATCTGGCGCGTCGTGGCGTTCGTGCTCATTTGGTAGAAGCCGCGGACCCGGCAGAGGAAACCTTCCCCTATTCCGGTCGCACCGAGTTTCGTGACCCCGAAACAGGAACCACACTTGTTGCCGGTCGCGCTGAAACCTATGCCGAAGACTATCGCCGCCTCTATGTTGCGCGCAGAGATACGCTGGCGGATTTTTGCAGGCGCCTTGGCTGGAGCTTTACCGTGCATCGTACAGACAGCCCTGCCACACAGGCATTGTCGCGACTGCATGATGTTCTGAGCGCATCCTCCCATACCTCCCCCATGGGAGGCGCACGCACATGAACTTTCTGCCGCTCGCCTTTGGTTCGCCCCTGATTCTGGCTGGCCTTATCGCACTTCCGGTCATCTGGTGGCTGCTGCGGATGACGCCACCGCGTCCACAAGAAGAAACATTCCCTCCGCTGCGAATTCTTGCTCAGGTTTTCAAGCGCGAAGAGGTGCCATCTAAAAGCCCATGGTGGATGACGATTCTGCGTCTGCTGATCGCGGCATTGGTTATCCTCGCCCTTGCTTCGCCGGTCTGGAACCCGCGTCCGATTGCCCTTTCCGGCAATGAACCACTGGCAATCGTCATCGATAATGGTTGGGCATCTGCCGAAGAGTGGACTGAGCGTGTAACCGCTGCGGAAAAGCTGATTGCGGATGCGGAAGCCACCAATACGCAAATCTATGTGCTTGGCACCGCAGAACCGGCCAATACAGAGATTGGCCCCTATGATAGCAACCGTGCAACCGAACGTCTGCAAGCATTGCAACCGCGCCCGATTCCGGTTGATCGTAAAGCCGCATTGGATCGTCTTGCATCAACTCTGCCGCAGGGCGAAAAAATCCGTCTGGCTTTCATGAACGACGGTTTGGCTCAGGCTTCCGACAAAGACGCTTTCGCAACGCTGGATCAGAATGACCGCCTCGCGTCCGTCCTTTGGTATGCCGCAGACCTGGACCGTGTGCTCGCTCTTACGAGCATCGAGAACAAGGCCGATAGTCTTGAAGCAAAGGCTATCCGCCCTGATGGCATCACAATGCCGCGCACGCTGATGGCTTCAGCCTTTGATGACAAAGGTCGGCGTATTGCAGAAGCACCATTATCCTTTGCCGTCGGAAGCAATGAGGGGATGGCCCGCTTTAACCTGCCAGTCGAATTGCGTAACGACTTTCACATGGTCCGTATTGACGGTAGCCAGCAGGCAGGCGCAACGCGATTGATCGATGCCGGCTCTGAGCGCCGCACCATCGGCCTTCTAGCCAGTGGTGATGGCGACCTTGCACAGCCACTTTTGTCTCCACTGCATTATATTTCGCGTGCGCTGTCACCATTTGCGAATCTTATCGAACCCCGTTCCGCAGATCTGATGAAAACCGTACCGGAATTGCTTGATGCCAAGCCGTCCATTCTGATCATGGCCGATATCGGCACTTTGCCTAAACCAATTGAAGATCAGCTTTCAAGCTGGATTGAAGACGGTGGGACACTAATCCGTTTTGCCGGACCGCGCCTTGCTGGTGCCAGCGATAATGATCCGCTTCTGCCAGTCCGTTTGCGAAAAGGCGAGCGTGCACTGGGCGGCACTTTGTCTTGGTCGGAGCCGCAAAAGCTACGTTCATTCTCAGACAAAGGCCCCTTCGCGGGACTTTCTGTGCCTGATGACGTGACTGTCAGCCGACAAGTTCTCGCAGAACCCTCCTTTGACCTCAATGACAAGGCCTATGCGACACTGGCAGACGGAACGCCGCTTGTTACTGGCGAGACCCGCGGACGCGGTAATGTCGTGCTCTTCCACATTTCACCTGATGCAACTTGGTCGAGCCTGCCGATTTCCGGCTCGTTTGTCGAGATGCTGCGCCGGATCGTATCATTGTCGCAGCGCACCGGCGCGCAGAACGATCAACAATCCATTTCGCTCCCGCCATTCCAGCTTCTTTCAGCATCTGGTGAACTGGCACCTCCATCATCGGAAGCCAAACCCTTGATCGTTGAAAAAGACAAATTGCCTGATGTCAGCATCAATACGCCCCCCGGTTTTTACGGCAATGAAGACGGCCTGAAAGCGCTCAATATCTTCGAGGGGAGCGATATCAAGCTGCAGCCGATCAGCCAACCGGTGCTTTCTGTCGGCATAACCCCGACATCTTACAATGCTGATCAATCGATTTCGCTGCGAGGCCCGTTCTTTGCTGTGGCTGCGATGCTGCTCGCACTCGACACTTTGCTAATGCTCTGGCTGCGCGGCGCGTTTCGCCGCCGCATGAAAATTCGCTCGAAAGTCGCCAGTATTGTAGTTCTGATTGCCGCAACATCGGCCATCAGCCTGATGCCCGCAGCGATCCCTCCAGCGCGCGCGCAAGAACCACAAACGCACGACGACAGCAAGCCGGGTGACGAGGCTATTATCAACTCCGTTTCAAAGACCCATCTTGCCTATATCATCACCGGCAATGCCGCGACTGATGATATCAGCAAGGCTGGCCTGCGCGGTTTAAGCTTTGCCCTCCTGGACAAGACCGCACTGGAACCGGGTGATCCAATCGGTGTCGATCCTGCCAAGGACGAACTCGCATTCTACCCCCTGATATACTGGCCGATTGATCCGGATGCTCAAATGCCCAGTCCAGAGGCCATCGCCAAGGTTGACGCCTATATGCAGCAAGGCGGCACGGTTCTGTTCGACACGCGTGACCAGTTACAGGCGGGTGAAAGTCTTGATCCGGCCGCTTCACCAGCCAACCAGCGCTTGCGGACCATTCTTAATGGCATGAACGTACCGCCACTCGAGCCTGTGCCGGACGATCATGTACTGACCAAATCCTTCTTCATCATGCCGGATTTTCCCGGTCGTTACGAGGGTAGTCCGCTTTGGGTAGAGGCGACCGCACCGACCAATCCTGCGCAGGACCGCCCGGTTCGCACTGGTGATGGTGTCTCACCGATCATGATCACCGCAAATGATTTTGCAGGGGCCTGGGCCGTGGACGAACAAGGCAACCCAATGTTGCCAACAGTACCGAACGATCCAATGCAGCGCATTTATGCAATCCGCGGCGGCGTGAATATTGTCATGTATATGCTCACCGGGAATTACAAATCCGATCAGGTCCATGTTCCGGCCCTGCTTGAGCGGCTTGGTAATTAGGGTGATGAACATGAATATCGATTTTGAACCGTTCCTCTCCCTGCCATGGCTCATTGGCATTCTGGTTCCGCTGGCACTTCTCGTTCTGGCAACGATTGCGCTGCGCATGCGCGGCGGGCTGATACGTTTACTTGCAGCCGCAGCCCTTGCCTTGGCACTGTTCAATCCCGTGATCATCAGTGAAGAGCGTGAGCCGCTGAAAAGCGTCGTCGCCCTTGTTGTTGATCGCAGCCAGAGCCAGGAGCTGGGTGATCGTCGAACTGACACGGATGCGGCTCTTAAGGCCGTGCAGGATCAGCTCGCAACCATGCCGCAGTTTGAAACACGCATAGTTGAAGCAGCCCAGCCGGTGGAGAATGAAGACGGTTATGCAACCCGTCTATTCGGCCCGCTCGCCCGCACTTTGCTCGATGTGCCACCGTCGCGCGTCGCAGGCGCGATCATGATCACCGATGGTCAGGTGCATGACATTCCGGCTAATAAAAATACCCTCGGCTTCGATGCGCCGGTTCATGCATTGGTCACGGGCAAGCCAGACGAATTTGACCGCCGCATTCGCTTCAACAAAGCCCCACGCTACGGCATCAGCGGCAAGCCGATGGAAATGTCTTTCACCGTTATCGATGAAGGCAAGAGCCTGGGCAGTTCTGCGCCTGTCGAAATTCGCGTCAATGGCGAAGCTGTTAGTGAAGAACAGGCACAGGTCGGTCAAGAGACACCCGTCACCATCGAGCTGCCGCGCGCAGGCGTCAATATTGTCGAGATTTCGACCCCAACGCTTCCGGGCGAAGTGACAGATGCCAACAATCGCGCGGTCGCGACGGTTGATGGAATCCGCGAAAACCTGCGTGTACTGCTCGTATCAGGTGAGCCGCATAATGGTGAGCGTACATGGCGCAATCTGCTGAAGTCTGATGCGGCAGTAGACCTCGTCCACTTCACCATTCTGCGCCCCCCTGAAAAGCAGGACGGAACACCGATCAACGAGCTGTCTTTGATCGCCTTCCCAACGCGGGAGCTTTTCGTCGACAAGGTCAACGAGTTCGATCTCATCATCCTTGATCGCTACCAGCATCGCGATGTGCTGCCGCTGCTCTATTATGATTACATCGCGCAGTATGTGGAAAATGGTGGCGCATTGCTGGTTGCAGCCGGGCCTGAATATGCAGGCGACATGTCGATTGCGCGCACGCCGCTTTATAGCGCCCTGCCCGCCATGCCTACCGGATCAGTCACAGAAAAAGCCTTCTATCCACGTCTGACCAATCTTGGCAAACGTCACCCTGTCACGCGCGGTCTTGATGGCAGCGAACAGGAGCCTCCACATTGGAGCCGCTGGTTCCGCACCATCGATATCGGCCAGCCGCGAGGTGAAACCGTTATGAGTGGTGCTGATGGAAAGCCTCTTCTGGTGCTCGACCGCGTCGGCAAAGGCCGTGTGGGCATGTTCTTGTCTGATCAGGGCTGGCTCTGGGCACGTGGATTTGAAGGCGGCGGTCCTTATGCAGCACTTTATCGCCGTATCGCCCACTGGCTGATGCAGGAACCAGAACTTGAAGAAGAAGCTCTGACTGCTGGCGGTAATGGCCGTACACTGACCATTCATCGTCAGACGATGGGCGATAATCCCGGAATAGCCTCGATCACCACGCCATCCGGCAAAGAACTGCAAGTCAATCTGACCCAGAACAAGCCCGGTCTGTTCGACGGCACATTGCAGACAGATGAAATCGGCATCTTCCGCATTAAAAACGGCGACTATGAAACGCTCGCTCATGTGGGTCCGGTGGACGCGCCTGAGTTTTCGGACAGCATCTCCACACCAGATCGTCTGAAGCCACTCGCTGATGCAACCGGCGGATCGGTCCATCGTGTACATGCGAGTGCCAACAGCTCAGTTCAGGTGCCTGCCATCACTGCTGTCGGTGCTGGGCGCTCTGCAAGCGGCAATGACTGGATTGGTCTGCTTGAGACATCGGATACCCAGCTAAAGAGCGTAAACCGCCTGCCATTGTTCTCTGGCCTGGCGGCTCTCGCCGCACTGCTCTTCATATTCGGCAGTATGTGGTATCGCGAAGGGCGGTAAAATCGCCCATATAACCCCTTGGCACCCACCAATGCCCCTCATCATGAGGCGCCGTATAAAACGGCGTCTCGAAGGACAAAAAGGGATTACTACTGCATAATTCCTTAAACTTGAATCAGTTTAAGGTAAAATTATGCAGCAAATTTAATCTGTTAGAGCGACCTTTGTGCGCCCAAGAGGGCGCACGGCGCTCTAAACGCGACTGGCGTGCCGCACGATACCGCTGGCGCCAGCCAGTGCACCGGGCACCAGCTCGCAAGCGAGCATCCGCCGTGGATCAACCGGCGCAGGCATTATCATCGAACCAGGCTCAACCATATTAAATCCGAAAGGACCATAATAAGGCTGGTCGCCAACGAGAACGACAAGTTTATGGCCAGCATTCTTGGCCGCTTCCAACGACATCCGCATCAACGTGCCACCGATGCCCCGCTTTTTCCAATCAGGCCGTACAGCAAGAGGCCCTAGCAACAATGCTGGGGTTTTTCCAACGACAACGGGCGTCATCCGCAGCGATCCGATAACGATACCGCCCATCAGTGCAACGAAAGACAGGCTCTCATCGTGAGGGCCGCCTTCCCGAATAAAATGCGCTGCACGGGTGAAACGGCCGGGTCCGAATGCTTCCGCATTCATATCTTCGATCTCGATATCGTGCGCAGAATCTTCCTGCGCGTAGGTCAGTTCAAGCTGCTGCATGGGTAAAATTGCCTAAGGAGAAGTCGACGGCCAGATGAAGCCAAGGGAATGCATTCTGCACGCATTGAGCGCAGTTCTAATTTCATCGTCGGATGAAACGCATTCCGGTCATAGTTCTCTCCTTCACGGCGGATAAATGGGCAATGCCGCAATTTGACAGTTGCCTAGCACCAAATTGGTCAGAGGTAAAACAATTTCTTTCAAAATGGCAGCATCGACTTACCTTTTTGGCACCGTTACGCACTGTTCACGGCTTGGTAGGCTGTCAAACGGCAGTTTTCCGACTATTTTCCTTATCAAAAGGAGAAATCACATGGGACTTCTGGTAGACGGCAAGTGGCATGATGTCTGGTATGACACCGCGAACACCAAAGGCCGCTTTGAGCGCTCTAAATCGCAGTTCAGAAATTGGGTCACAGTGGATGGCAGTGCAGGTCCAAGCGGCGAAGGCGGCTTCAAGGCCGAGCCTGATCGCTATCATCTCTATGTATCCTACGCCTGCCCGTGGGCGCATCGTACGCTGATCTTCCGCGCGCTCAAAAAACTTGAAGACGTCATTTCCGTATCGGTGGTTGATGCGCTTATGGTGGAAGAAGGCTGGACCTTTTACGGGACAACAGGCAGCACAGGCGATGCGCTTTATGGATCTAAGCGCCTGCATGAAATTTACACGCGCGCCGATCCGCATTATTCTGGTCGCGTGACCGTGCCCGTTCTTTGGGACAAGCAACGCGGCACAATCGTCTCCAACGAGTCGGCGGAAATCATTCGTATGCTCAACAGCGCCTTTGATGAATTCGGCGATGCATCGCTTGATTTATATCCAGAGCAGTTGCGCGGTGAGATCGATGCGCTGAACGACTTCATCTACCCGAACATCAACAATGGCGTCTATCGTGCGGGCTTTGCCACGACACAGGATGCTTATGAAGAAGCATTCGGCCAATTGTTCAAGGCACTCGACAAGCTGGAAGATACACTTTCAAAACAGCGCTATCTGACGGGCTCGCCCCTTACAGAAGCCGACTGGCGTCTATTCACAACGCTGATACGCTTTGATCCTGTGTATGTCGGGCATTTCAAATGTAATCTGCGCCGTATCGCGGACTACCCAAACTTATGGAATTACACGCGTGAGCTTTATCAGATACCGGGTGTCTCCACGACCGTCGATATGGAACATATCAAGGGCCATTACTACCGCAGTCACAAGACGATCAACCCCACAGGGATCGTTCCGTTGGGCCCGGAAATAGATTTTGCTGCGCCACACGATCGGGCAAGATTCGATAACTGAGCCTTTCCTGCAACAGTCTGACCAGAACATCAGCACTTCCTCAAATCTTGCTCGCCCCTTTTGATCTCGATCAATGGGGCGGCTCGCGACGCGGTTCAGATTACCCGCATCGCTACCCAAGACTTGAAGGAGAGACAGATGAACCGTTTTGCCAAAGGGCTTCTGGCCGCAACCGCAATCACCTTTGCAGCACCAGCCGCCTTTGCCGCTGATACGATCATCGCCCAACCGGCAACCGAGATCATTGCCGTCCCGCAGGCGCTGACGCCATGGCAGATTCGCGTACGCGCGCTTGGTGTCATTGCTGAGAACAAAGGTTATGTGAACGAAGTTCCCGGTTCGGGCCTTGATTACTCAAAATCAATTACCCCCGAACTCGACATCACCTATTACTTCACCGACAATCTCGCAGCTGAACTCATTCTCGGAACGACCTATGCCAATATTAACGGCACTGGGTCCATCGAAGGTTTGGGCAAGGTCGGCAAAACCTGGATTCTGCCGCCAACCCTCACACTGCAATATCATTTCACCAACTTCGGCGCTTTCAAGCCTTATGTCGGTGCAGGCGTGAACTACACCATGTTCTTTAATCAGGATGCATCCGGCGTTGACTACCTGAAAGTCAAGAACACCTTCGGCGGCGCGCTTCAGGTCGGCTTCGACTATATGATTGACGAACATTGGGGCGTGAACTTCGACGTGAAGAAGCTTTTTCTTGAACCGAAATTCGACGCGACACTTGCTGATGGTGTTACGCAGGTCAGCGGCAAGGCCAAACTCAATCCCTGGCTGATCGGTACAGGTATTACTTATCGCTTCTAATCTCTAAAAATGAGGGCGCGAAAGCGCCCTTTCCATTACCACGTTGGAAGCGGATCGAGATCGTGCAACGCTTCCTGCAAGCGACGCTTCGTCGAGGATGTGGTGCCTTCCGGCAGATTATCCAGCGGGAAAAAGCCAGCCTCTGCTATTTCCCTGTCACGCTTTTTTGGTTCTGTCTGTTCAAAGTCACGGCAGACATAAAGCGCCACATGGTCCCGAGGTGAAGCATGAGCATTCTTGTAAAGCGCGAAAAGCTCCGGCTTTCCCGTAAGGCGAATATTGCCTTCCTCGCGCAGTTCCTTTTCAAGTGCTTGCCCGAATGTCTCGCCGCTATCGACACCACCACCCGGCAATTGCCAACCGGGAACATAAGTATGCTTCACCAGAAACACGGAATTTTTCTCTTCATCAAAAACAATCGCCCTGACGCCCAAAGTCATGGGACGCCTTATCAAAAAATACGTATGAAATAAAAAATGGCGGAAGCGCATACCGTCACTCCAAGAGCATTTCCGGCAAAACTGCTTAGATGTTTTGCATGAGGCAAATGCGTAAAAATATTCTGCTCTCTGAATCTTGCTACAAATACATCAACAAAAAGTCGCTAAACACGGTTTCGATTTAAATAATAATACAGTACACCCACTATATGTTTCGCCTTGCCCACATCTCAGACATCCACCTGTCGCCTCTGCCACGTATTCGCTATCGCGAATTGGCGTCGAAACGCATTACAGGCTACATTAACTGGCTGCGAAACCGTAAGAATGCAATGCACGGCACGGTGCTGGACAGCTTGATCGCCGACATGCTGGCACACAAGCCAGACCATATTGCGGTCACTGGTGACCTTGTTAATCTGGCGCTCAATCTGGAAATCGACATCGCCCGCGATTGGCTCACAAGCCTGGGCAATCCGGACAATGTGTCCGTTGTGCCCGGCAATCACGATGCTTATGTTCCTGGTGCGCTCGATAAATCCTGCCGCAAGTGGGAACCATGGATGCATGGCGACGGCGTCGATAATCACGGTGAACGACCGATATTTCCTTACATGCGCGCTCGCGATCCGGTTGCCATGATCGGCGTTTCCTCGGCTCGCGCTACAGCACCCTTCATGGCGAGCGGCGATTTTCGCTCAGCGCAGGCCAAACGTCTGGCTTTGGCACTCGATGAAGCTGGCGCGCGTGGCCTGTTTCGTGTCGTAATGATCCACCATCCGCCAATCCATGGTGCTACACCAGCGCACAAGCGGCTATACGGCATCCGTCGCTTCCAGAAAGTCATCCGCCAACACGGGGCGGAACTGGTCATTCATGGCCATACACATCTCGCTACACGCTACGATATAGATGGGCCGGACGGTAAGGTTCCAGTGATCTGTGTACCATCGGCAAGCCAGAATTTTGGGGGGCATAAGCCGCCTGCACGTTATAACATCTTTAATATCGACCGTAAGCCGGAAGGCGGCTGGCTGTGCCAATGGGAACAGCACGGTATCGAAGATGAGAGCGAACACATCATCAAAATTTCAGAGCAGAAACTCTATTAAAGCATCTCCAGAAAAAAGGCGGCACATGATGCCGCCTTTTTTAATTATACTTTTCAGTTACTTACCAATAACACGATTGGCTGCTGAGACCAGAGCTTCAAGCGAAGCGCTCACGATATTATCGTTGATACCGACACCGAACAGCTTGCCATCGGGATAAGCGATTTCAACATAGGAAATAGCCGAAGCATCCGAACCTTGCTGTAGTGAATGCTCGGAATAATCGACAACTGACATCTTCACACCGAGATATTTCGACAGCGCGTCGATGAAGCCATCAATCGGACCTGTGCCCTTGCCTTCAATATTCTTGGTCACGCCGTTGTCGGTGATTTCGGCGTTCATAATGCGACGGCCCTTCTGCTCAGGATCAGCATAGGTATGGTGATCCACGAACTTGATACGGCCTTCTGCCTGCTCGACATAAAGTTTCTGGAACTCTTGATGAATACGCCTGGACGGGAGTTCCTTGCCTTCTTCATCCGTTATGTTCTGGATGATTTCGCGGAATTCCACCTGCAGATTGCGCGGCAGGTTCAAGCCATAATCGGCCTGCAGAATGTAAGCGATACCACCTTTGCCCGATTGGGAATTGATGCGGATGATCGCTTCGTAAGAACGACCAACATCCTGCGGATCAATCGGCAGATATGGCACTTCCCAAACCGGAGAATTGGCCGTCTTGCGAACCTTCATGCCCTTGTTAATCGCATCCTGATGCGAACCGGAGAAAGCCGTATAAACCAACTCACCCACATAAGGATGGCGCTCGGCGATCTTCAGCTGGTTTGAATATTCGTAGACATCTTTCATGCGATTGATGTCACTGCAATCCAGCTCAGGGTCGATGCCCTGCGTGTACATGTTCAGTGCCAGCGTCACCAGATCGACGTTGCCAGTGCGCTCACCATTGCCGAACAGCGTGCCTTCAACGCGGTCAGCGCCCGCCATCAAGGCCAGTTCGGTCGCAGCAATGCCGGTACCACGATCATTGTGCGGATGCAGCGAAATGATCAGGTTTTCGCGATTGTCGAGATTGCGGCACATCCATTCGATCTGATCGGCATAGACGTTCGGCGTGTTCATTTCGACGGTCGATGGCAGGTTCAAAATCAGTTTGTTCTCAGCCGTCGGTTTGACGATCTCAGTCACGGCATTGCAGATTTCCAGCGCCACATCCAATTCAGTACCAGTAAAGCTTTCAGGCGAATACTGGAAGCGATAGCCGCCGCCTGTCTTTGCAGCCATATCCATGATCATCTTGGCCGCATCGGTTGCGATCTGCTTGATGCCTTTGACGTCCTTGTTGAACACCACACGACGCTGCAATTCACTGGTTGAATTATAGAAGTGGATGATAGGCGTCTTGGCCCCTTCCAGAGATTCAAACGTGCGCGTAATCAATTCAGGGCGGCATTGCACCAGCACCTGCAAATCAACGGTATCTGGCACATCGCCCTGCTCGATTGCCCAGCGGCAGAAGTCGAAATCAGTCTGCGAAGCTGAAGGAAAGCCAATTTCGATTTCAGGAAAGCCCATATCGACGAGCAAACGGAACATGCGTTCCTTGCGGTCGTGGCCCATTGGGTCAACCAGGGCCTGATTGCCATCACGCAAATCAACCGAACACCAGATCGGTGCCTTTTCGATGCGCTTCGCAGGCCAGGTACGATCATCGAGTTTTGGAAATGGGAACGGCGAATATTTTACGCCGGCATCAGGCATGCCCTTTTGCTTTGGGGCAGAATTCGAGGTGTTTACATTCTGATTCATGGTCTTCTCATCCTCCCGGCCTGCCTGACAGTACTAAACTGCCCGAACGACACGGATATCTCGTCTTAAAATTCAAATGTGGATTTTGAGAAAGGAGCATACGTCGGCGGGATCGCTATCGACCGCCGGACGCTCCTTTCAACGAGCCCGGCGATCGCCGCTAAGGCCGAGGGTAAGAAGCGAGTTTAGAACGCAAACATTCACACGCGCGGAAGTGTCCGCTGCGGAATATCCCATAGATGTTGCGTTCTTCATAACCATGGTGAAGCTTTTACACGCGAGGTATGAAACGCGCAAGACGATATTTCTTACTATGTACATTCTGAAAACCGTAACCCAGCTCACGGAAAAAACACCCCAAGGCCGATACAAAGAGCAGGAAATGCGCTCTAAGCAAACGGCACAGAGCTGGTGCCTAACGGCAGCTTTGCCTCATCTTCTGGCTCGACATGGATCACCACGCGCGCGCTTTCGACCTGCGTTTTCAGAGCATCTTCGATTCGGTCGCAAATGATATGCGCGTCACCCACGCTCATATCGGCCGCCACAACCAGATGAAATTCAACAAAAGTTACGCGACCGGCAATACGTGTCTTGAGATCATGAACCTCAATGGCCCCACCAGCATTGGCAGAAATCACATCACGAATGCGCATTTCCTCGGCAGGCTCAACGCCAATATCCATCAGTCCCTGTACGGATGAATTGATGACGCCCCAGCCCTGCCAAAGAATGTTGATGGCAACCAGAATTGCAAGCAGCGGATCGAGGATAGCCCAACCAGTGATAACGGCACCAACAAGACCAACCAGAACACCTACCGAGGTGAACACATCGGTCATGATATGTTTGCCGTCTGCTTCAAGAGCTGGCGAACGCGCACTGCGCCCGGTACGAATGAGCAGCATTGCCCAGAGACAGTTGATGACGGCAGCGCCTGTATTGATCGCAAGGCCAAGCCATGGCTCATCGAGCTGACGCGGGTTCTCAAGAGCGGACCATGCTTCGTTTGCAATCAAAAGGGCAGCAATCGTAATCAGCACACCTTCGACAACTGCTGAAATATACTCTGCCTTGTGATGACCAAACGGGTGGTTATCATCAGCTGGCTTATAGCTGACGCTGATCGCCCACCAGGCACCAATCGCTGCAATAACATTGACGATCGATTCAAGGGCGTCGGAATATAGTGCAACCGAGCCGGTCAGTGCATAAGCGATGTATTTCAGGCCCATGACGCCAAGGGCAACGGGTATTGACCAAGCGGCTAGCCGCCGAACTTTTACACTCGCGTCCATAAGGAACCTTCAATTCTTAAATTTTAGTCCCGACAAGCGGGCTCAGGCTAACTGAGAAGCCTATTGCGCATTCACCCCGGCGAGGCCGGTAAGCAGCATTTCGATAGCCGTTCTATAGCCCATAAAATTCAAAATTCGAAACCCTGTTTTTTTACTTCGCGTATTTAATTTTCTCTTGCGAATGCAATGCATTACAGTTGCAAATGGTTCGCCAAAGCAGGTCGAAAAAGGCTTGGTTTTATAAGGCCCTGAATACAAAAACCGGCCGCAGTTTTCACCACGGCCGGTTTTGCAATTTGTAAAGTGAGAATGCGATCAGTAGTTGGTGCGACGTGCTTTATGCTTGCCGGCAAAATGCGTCACCACGTTTTCAATCATCCGCATACCTGCATTCTGGCCAAGCGACATGATGGATTCGGGGTGAAACTGAACAGCGGCCACTGGCTCTTTCTTGTGTTCAAACGCCATGATGACACCGTCTTCCGTTTCCGCCGTCACCAGGAAATCATCCGGCAGACGTTCAGGATCAGCAAAGATCGAGTGATAACGACCAACCGTCACTTCCTTGGGCAGGCCTGAGAAAATGCGTTCAGGTTTGGAGACCCGAATGCGCGACGGCTTGCCATGCATTGGAACACGCAACTGACGCAGTGTGCCACCATAAGCCTCTGCGAGCGCTTGCAAACCAAGACAGACACCGAAGATTGGCAATTGGCGCTTACGCGCCTTATCAATGGTCGCTTTGCAATCGAAATCCTGCGGCGTGCCCGGCCCGGGTGAAAGCACGACGAGATCCGGCTTGACCCGGTCGAACACCTCCTCCGCAACGGGCGAACGAACGGTCGAAACGGTTGCACCAGTCTGGCGGAAATAATTGGCGAGCGTGTGCACGAAAGAATCTTCGTGATCCACAAGCAGGATCGAAATCCCCTCGCCCACTTTTGCCGCTACGCGCTCTTCAACTACATGATTGCTCTTCTGTGCTTCGCGCACAGCAGCAATCATGGCGGAGGCTTTCAGTTCTGTTTCCGCTTCTTCCTCTTCCGGATTGGAATCGAACAACAGGGTTGCCCCGGCACGGATCTCGGCCACGCCATCTTTCACGCGGATCGTGCGAAGTGTAAGGCCGGTATTCATGTCGCCATTGAAGTGCATCATGCCAATGGCACCACCATACCACGCACGGGGGCTGCGCTCGTTTTCTTCAAGGAAACGCATGGCCCAGAGCTTCGGAGCACCGGTCACAGTTACGGCCCAGGCATGGCTGAGGAAGCCGTCAAACGCATCCATGCCATCACGCAGACGGCCTTCGATGTGATCTACAGTGTGGATCAGGCGCGAATACATTTCGATCTGGCGGCGACCAATTACGCGCACAGAGCCCGGTTCGCAGACACGGCTCTTGTCGTTACGATCGACATCCGAGCACATGGTGAGCTCGGATTCGTCCTTCTTGGAGTTGAGCAGTTTCAATATCTGCTCGGAGTCAGAAATTGCATCTTCGCCACGCTTGATCGTGCCCGAAATCGGGCAGGTTTCAATACGGCGACCATTGACGCGCACGAACATTTCAGGCGACGCGCCTACCAGATACTCGTTCTCACCAAGATTGATGAAGAAGGAATAAGGGGAAGGATTGATCGTCTTCAGGCGACGGAAAATCTCGGATGGGGCCGTGTGGCAGCGTTCATAGAACGTCTGTCCCGGAACAACCTCGAACAGATCACCACGCTGGAAGCTGGCCTTGGCGCGCTCGACCAGCCTGGCATATTCGCCCGGATTATGATCGCCGCGCGGCAAATCGCGCTCAGCGGGCTTAAAGGATTGCACTGGCGTGGCACGATCAAGATCATGCGTGGATGAACCGCCGCAAACAAACTCGTAACGATCCACCCAGGCACGCGCCGAATAATGATCCGCCACAAAGATTTCATCCGGAATGAAGAGCACCAGATCGCGCTGCTCATCAGGACGTTTGAGCTTGTACTCAATCGGATCAAACTGGAAGGCCAGATCGTAACCAAACGCTCCATAGAGGCCAAGATTTGCATCTTCCTCAGAAAAGAACAGGCCGACAATTGCACGCAGGACCGTAAAGACCGACGGCATACGCGAGCGCTCTTCTTCAGTAAAAGTGCCGCTCGGCTCAGCAATTGTGAGCTCAATGCAGTCTTCATCAGCCTTGTCGACTTTCACTTCCGCGAGAGCTTTGACCGTCTTGAGGATCGGGCGCAGCAGAATAACGCCGCGCTTGTTCAGTGCCTCAATACGCATCTGCCGTGCCCGCGATGTGATCGCAACAGGCGGATCGACAATCGCCGTATCCCATCGCGTGTAGCGGCCCGGATATTCGTAGTTGGAAGAAAAGACCGCACCCCGACGCTCGTTCAGAGCATCGATATACGTCTCGATCGCTCCCTTATAAGCAGTCAGATGACGCACGCGTTCGACAACAATGCCGCCCGCTGTCTCGTGCCTGAATATCTCGCTATCCGCAATCTTCGCGTTCATGGCTGGCAAATCCCAAATCTTTTTTCGTTTTCGAACACTTCCGAAACCTGGTTCCCCTTGCCGCCGGTCTCATTCAAACAGCCAAATAAAAAGGCCGCCCGGATAATCCCAGCGGCCTGTCTCTATAACGCAAATGCGCAAACGCCTGCGTGGCCGCTTTTAGCGAGCCCACCACCAGCCTTTGATGTCAATGCGCGAAATGTTCATGACGCTACTGTTATCCTTCCCGCGCATCGCTTGCAACTGTAAATTTGCGCTCCTGAACAGAGCCATACGATCCCTGTCGGCTTTGTCAGTTTCACAGCAGAATGGAATTTTCAGATTACCTCTGATCAATCTATGAAAAAACAATCCGAACCTTACAAGACGACCAGATCCCCCATCAGAACCTGCGCCGAAAACGCAAAGCGACCTATGGTGAACGTACCTTTACTGGCAATCAGTAGGTATAACACCAGCCACAAGTCATAACTTTATAAATGCAATATCACTTTCAGTATGCTCGTCCACTACCTTAGATTGCATTTCAGCACAACTGTTAATGCTATCGTGGCACCCCACTACTCCACCGTGTGAATGGATTCCAATTTATTCATGTTCAAAAATTTGGTCTTGCGCCAAACGCAGAATTCGGATTCATTTCGCAAGCAAATCATTTATAATTCAACAATAAAAAGACGCCCAAGCAGGCCGTCAAATGGGGACAACGATGAAAAATCTAGATGCGATGGACAGGAGTATTCTGCACGCGCTTCAGGAAAATGGCCGACTGACCAATACTGAACTCGCTGATCGCATTAATCTTTCCCAGACGGCAACCGCAGAACGCGTCAAGCGCCTGACGCGAGAAGGTTACATTCTCGGCTATTCTGCGCATCTTTCACCAAAGATGCTGGACCGATCAATGCTGGTCTTTATTGAGATCAAACTCGACCGCACAACACCCGAAGTCTTTGAGACATTTTCTACTTTCACGCGTGGCAATCCCGATATTCTGGAATGCCACATGGTTGCTGGCGGGTTCGACTATCTGATCAAAGCACGCGTGTCCGACATGGACCATTACCGGCGCTTTCTGTCAGAGGCCCTGCTTTCCTTGCCCGGCGTACGTGAGTCACACACCTATGCGGTCATGGAAGAGGTCAAGGAAACGTCACATCTCGCAGTTTAGAGCGCGCCCGAAAGCGTGACACGGTTTTCGCGGAAATTGCTCACCACGAACGGCGAACTGGCGCTTTGATCAAACCAAAGTTATTCGTCATTCGGCCTACCGCGTTTTTCTCAGCCTGATGGCCTCACTCCACCCAATCATCGGGACCTATTGCAAATTACTTTTTACGGGTATATACCCGCATAATGTCCAAGCCCTGTATCTGCATCCTTCTGCGTCAAGCTGCCCGTAAGTCCTCAGCCGTCTACGATGAGGCACTGGCGCCCCTTGGCATCAATATTGCGCAGTTCAGCCTGCTGCGAAAAATCTCGCGTGCTGGTTCTATTTCGCTGACCGAGCTTGCTCAAAAGGCAGAACTTGATCGTTCGACCATGGGTCGCAATGCAAAGGTGCTGCAACGCATGGGTCTGATTGAACCTGCCGCTAGCGATGACCATCGCGAGACGAGTGTCACACTAACTGATGCGGGTCGTGACATTGTCGAACGTGGCGCACCCCTGTGGGATAAAGCGCAAGATGAAATAGAAGCGCGGCTTGGAGATGAAGGTATTGAGCAACTGCAAGCCCTGCTCAGTGCCATCTCATGAAGCCCAGCCCTCTCGATTAAATTGACTACGAACAATGACAGGAACCTGCGCAGCCGATAGACGGCAAGCGGTTTCGCCTTCCAATCCGCGGCTGGTCGAAATCCAGCTCGAACTCGAAAGCGCCGAAAATGATTTCAGCCAGCCTTGCCAGCTTTCTTGCGCAAAGAAACATCCATTATGGATGGGTCGTCGCTGCTGTCACCTTTCTCACCATGCTGGCAACGGCTGCTGCGATGGGGTCGGCGGGCATATTGATTGAACCGCTTCAGAGTGAGTTCGGCTGGACCAACGCGGATGTTTCCTTCGCCATGGCCTTGCGTCTTGTCCTGTTCGGACTGATGGGGCCGTTTGCGGCTGCGTTCATGAACCAGTTTGGTCTGCGTCGGGTCGTCATGGCCGCCTTGATCATGATCTCGTTGGGACTTGTCGGTTCGATTTTCATGACTGAGCAATGGCAGATGGTTGCCCTTTGGGGCGTCGTCATCGGGCTCGGCACCGGGATGACAGCGCTCGTGCTGGGAGCAACCGTTGCCGCACGCTGGTTTGAAAAGCGGCGCGGTCTGGTGGTCGGCATGATGACGGCCAGCAACGCGACCGGACAGCTTATCTTCATGCCAATTCTGGCCAGCGTCAGTCAGTCGATCGGCTGGCGTACGTCGCTTACTATTGTTATTTCGTTCTTGCTGACAGCGCTTGTGCTGGTGTTGGCGTTGATGCGTGACAATCCGGCCGATATCGGCCTCAAGCCTTATGGCCGCACCGCCCCGATGCCCGCACCGGAACCTAAGAAGCACTTTGTTTCCATGCTCATCTCGCCACTGGTGACCTTGCGTGAAGTTTCATCCACAACCACTTTCTGGGTGCTGTTTGTCACATTTTTCGTCTGTGGCTTTTCCACAAACGGTCTGATCCAGACCCATTGGATCGCACTTTGCGGAGACTTCGGTATCGTTCCAGTTGGTGCAGCAGGCATTCTGGCGGTGATCGGCGCATTCGATCTCATCGGCACAATCGCTTCCGGTTGGCTTACCGACCGCTTCGACAATCGCTGGCTCCTGTTCTGGTTCTATGCCCTGCGTGGCCTGTCACTGATCTATTTGACATTCACCGACTTCACACTTTACGAGCTGGCGCTTTTCGCAGTGTTCTATGGCCTTGATTGGGTCGCCACAGTACCGCCAACCGTGAAGCTGGCAGCAGAGCAATTCGGCCCGGAAAAGGCCGGCATGGTGTTTGGCTGGGTATTTACAGGCCATCAGGTCGGCGCGGCTGCGGCAGCAGCTTTTGCAGGCTATGTTCGCACAGATTACGATAGTTACACACCTGCGCTCATTCTGGCAGGTGCCATGTGCTTCGCTGCGGCGGCGATGGTATTCCTTATCAATCGCCCCTCTCGCCGCCCTGTACTTCAGACTTCATGAAGCTGGAGCGCATCGCCAAAAGTCTGAAGCGGTTTTCGGAAAAGATGCGTGAAACAACTGATCAGAGTGCTGATCGCTTCCTGCCCTTTCTGTTCAGTGCCAGAACACCGAGACTGATCAGAAGGGCAGCGGTGGTGTCGGTCCAGCCCGGCACTTCACCGAGCAGAAACAGGCCCAGCACCAAAGTTGCAACCGGTATGAGGGCGGATAGTGCCGCCCCTGCTGCCGTTCCCAAAAGCACGACAGCACGGTTGAAAGCGAAGACGCCAAAGGCCGATGTCAGCACACCTTGATAAAAGCCCTGCAAGGCGATGTCGCTCCAGGGTGTTTCGCCAATGCCCTTATTCAGGAAAACGACGTAAATCGGCAGAAACACCAGCGCAGATGTTACTGCTGCAATTGCTGTGGCATGAAGTCCGTCCATGCCCTTCTTACGAAACACCATCACATAGATTGACCAGACAAGCGCAGCAGCAAAAAAAGAGAGGTGCCCTATCATCTCCTGCCCGCCCAATTGTGACAGACCGGCAATCAGCCCGCTCCCAATCAAGATCAGTACAACCCCGGCCCAACGCGACAGAACGAGACGCTCCTGAAGCAGAAGCACCCCGAGGATCGCAACGAGTGCGGTCATCAGTCCGGGGATAAGCGCCGCAGCATGAGACGCGGGCGCGAACTGCAATCCGTAAACTGTCAGCAATGCATAGGGAAAACCAGCTCCTGAAGCGAGAAGTACGAAGCCAAGCGGCCCCAATTGCCGGAAGCCGAAGCCTTTTGCAAAGACGACCGGCAGCAGCACCAAACCCGCCACGCCGAAACGCAGGGCGATAATATCGGATGGCATAAGTGCTGTCTTAAAGCCGAAGCGTGTCAGCACGAAAGAGCCTGACCAGACAAGGACCCCTGAAAGCCCCCATATCAGGCCCCTTATCGTATCGGATGCGGAGACTGGAATTGTCGTATCAGTGGTGGCCGTCATATCTGTGGTGCTCTGGTTCGTGGAATAGTCGGGCGACTATTGCAGAAACGCTGAGCACCAGCAGCATGGATAAGTCAGATATAAGATATTAGAAATTCTTATGCCGCTTTGATGTTTGCTTCTTTGGCGATAGCGCAGAAACTATCGATCAGATGCCGTACAGAACAGTCGGCACGATAAACGATATAGACCGTTCTGAACGTCGGCGGATTTAGTTTGATTGCGCGCAAATCATGCAAGTTGGCACCCGGCAAGCTGATCTCAGATAATAGCGTCATGCCGATGCCATGCCGTACCATTTCAAGAACGGTCGCAACATCGCGCGTCCTGACCTGCTCGCTTCGTGCTCCGCCATCCGCATGAATGATACGGTCAATGATCACCTCGCAACCCGCAGCCGCAATCAGCTGGCGATCACGCAGATCATTGGGCGCGACCGTTTCGCGCCGCATGAATGGATCATCACGCCGACCAACCACAACCAGCTCTTCCTGCCCTATCTCAACCGCTTCCAGACCGGAAAACGGCAGCGATGTGATGCCTATATCGGCAATACCCTCGCTTACCCACAGGCTCACATCATCATGGCCGCCTTCAAAGGTGCTGAATTCCACCCGTGGATGAAGACGCTGAAATGCTTTACGCAGATCAGGCAACGCATATTCAAGCTGACTTGGAATGGCTGCAACGCGCAGCTTGTTGGGTACATTGGTGATCATTTTGCGCGCCTGCGCTTCAATACGATCAACAGCTGAGAGGGCGCTGCGTGCATCCTCAAGAATGGTGTGGCCGAAGGCCGTGAGCACGGCGCCGTCACGTTTACGGGCCAAAAGATCCAGCCCCAGAATTTTTTCGAGCGTTGCAAGCGCCTGACTTGCCCCCGATTGTGTCAGGCCGAGCTTTCTCGCAGCCCCGCCCACACTGCCGGTTTCAACCACCGCTTCGAGCAATCTCAACTGAACAAGACTGATCTTCATCACTTAGCTTCCCAGAGCTGCATCGCCCCAATCGGCACGGCGCGCCCAACGGAAAAATTCACCATCACGTTTGGTGACTAGCCGGTTTTCAGCGTTTCCGTCATCGTTACAGAGCTTCATCGCTACCTTGCCTCCGCCCACGCGCGTCGGCGCGATCACCCGTGCCGATACAGCAAGCGACGGATCGCGCGTTGCAGCCAGATAGATGAACTTCTCATCTTCCCATGGCACTTCCGCATCCTTGGTCAGACGATGAATGCGCGAGCGGGCAACGCGGCGAGAAAAATGACACCAATCGGGTGCAATCAGCGGGCATTCCAGTTGATGTGTGCAGGGTGCGGCAATTTTCGCGCCTTGCTCAATCAATAGGGTTCGAGCGTCCAGAATGCGCTGCCAGCCGGCGGGTGTGCCGGGTTCGACAATCACAAACAAATGACGAGCCGAAGCCCATAGCCGTTCAACAAGCGCCTTGCGATCAAAAGGCGCCAGCTCATCGAGAACATAAGCAATCGTCACGAGATCGGCTTGCGGAAAATCAAGTTTTTCCTTGACCAGATCGCCAGCACGCCACTCTGTCTCAACGCCAACATTTTCTGCAAGCCTGCTGCCAACCGCACGAATAGCCGGGCTTGCTTCTATCATCGTTGCCGATGAGAGATCGGGCCAACATTCGCGTGCGGCCCACAGTGCCGTCCCCGGCCCGCAGCCGACATCGAGCATAGTCTGAGGCGTGAAATCCGGACACACTGCCGCAACACTCTCAAGACTTGCCCGCACTGCCGCATAGGTCGCAGGCAGCCGTGCAGCGAGATAGGCCTTGGCGGCAAGTTCATCTGAAATATGCAGGTGTCCATCACGCGTCTCCGCGCGATAGCGCCGGGACAGAACTTCAGACGCACGCTTGAGGTCGGCCAGAGCCACTCCCTCAAGCGCCACATCTACAGCCTGACGCAATACCGATGGCAATTCCATCGCAGATCAGCGCTCCAGAACCTGTTTGACATCGACCAGATTGGACCGAACGCGCAGAATGTAAAAGCCCATCGTGGTCAGATGTGACGGTGTAAACCATGCATCCGGGCTTCCATTCGAAACAATGAATGGCTGCATATCGAGCGCCGAACGCAATTGCCGTTCCATTTCGTCCCAAACGCCATCAAGATGCTTTTCAGCCAGAACGCCGCGGAAATCCGAATGAGCGGCACGCAGCAGGCCATAATATGCATAGAGCTGACCATAGGCGAACCAGAAGCGATCATCCGCGCGCGTATCGAACCAACCGGCATGGTAATTCTCGGCACGATCCTTGAGGATCGCCGAAGTCGAGCCCAGATCGCTCGCGATACGGTCAACAAGCTGGATCAGATTGTCAGCGCGGGCATCAAAGGTTGCCTGACAGTTTTCAAGGCGCGTATTGAACGAACGCAGATCTTTGATCGCCGAGCGATAATAGCTTGGCGTTGGTGTCTTGGGGCCAAACGGGCTCAGACCAAAATACCAGGCATCTTCTGCAAACTGCAGATTGCCACGTGCTTTTTGCAGATCGCCATCAATCTGCGATGTACCGCGCAGACGACCGATATTGTCTACCAGCTCAATGGCTGTACGACGCACTGCTGCATTGATGCCGCGCTGGAACGACGCCTTGTTATCGAGAAACGGCGTGCGATCCCAATCGAGACCAAAGAAACCAACCTTGTAAAGCAGCATGGAGGAAATCCACGCATTCTGGTTCACATTGAAGTCAGTAAGATCGGCCGCAACTTCAGCAATTGCTGAAGGCGAACATTTACGTGCCGTCGATGGGATTTGTGCGGCCTGCATTGGCTGCGACTGTGTCGGCGTTTCGGGCTGCGTGGTTGTATCGCCCGAGCCGGTCGCAGGGGTCGTATCCGTGCTGCCCGCACCCTGTTCAGCAGGTGCAGGTGTTGTCGGTGCAGGCGTTGCAACCAACGGCGCAGGTGTCGTCTGCACCTCCTCACCGGGTGTAATCGCAGTCTGATAACTGTACTTGGCTGGGTAGTCAGGATTGAAGTTGGTCCAGACCTGCGTTTGCCAGACAAAATAGATATAAAGGCCACCAAGTCCGATTACAGCGACAGCAATCGCAACTTTCCACAAATTTCCTAATTTAAGAAAAAGCCGCCACAAACCGCCCAGCGGCACTGCTATCAAACGGGCCAATGCCGCGATAAATCGACCAAGGAAGGATAAAACGCCCCGTACTGCATTCCACACCGTAAAAATTCCTTCCTCTTGCCTGCAATTGCAGGCTATCCGACATTTTTTCTTATCCAGGCAACAGGCCCGAAAAGCCGCTGACCAATGATCAGCTTCGTTTGATTAGCTTCACACTTCTCAAATAGAGTGCGACAAGCTTTTCGACAACCGTGAACGAGCCTGTCTCTGACTTTATCGCGTGTTTTCAGTGCTCAAGGGTTGAAACAAGATGGCCCTTGCGTAACATGGCGCCACTTCGCACTGCTTCGGCATTCAGAGCACCTTACGTCTGAACAGACATACAAAGGCGCTCTAATTTTTAAACCTGCGCATCGTGCTTTCCAAAAATCGATTCCGATTGTTGGACCGATGCGATAACGCCTCATCTGCAGAACCTTTTTGACTGACGGTCCAGAAAAAAGAGTACAACACACCCCAAAGTCGCAATCAGAAATATTTTCGCCGCAATGGTACTTGATCGGCGAAATCTTTGGTGTTTGCTAAAAGCCGGAACCGGAAAAACAATCAACCGTCAAAACGGCCCGGTTAATGGAGAGAGAAATGAAGTCCACATCGACGTCCACACTCAAGTTTGCATTGAGCACGCTAGCCTTAACGACAGCTATATTCGCACTGCCGGGCACCAGCCTCGCCGCAGAACCCGCAAGCTGCTCCAACGTTCGTTTTTCCGATGTGGGCTGGACCGACATCACATCCACCACGGCGGTGGCCACTGAGATTCTCAAAGGCCTCGGCTACAAGACCGACATCAAGGTTCTTTCCGTGCCAGTGACCTATGCGTCGCTCAGCAAGAAAGACATCGATGTGTTTCTTGGCTACTGGAACCCATCCATGAGCGCCGATCTCAAGCCTTATCTGGATGACAAGACCGTCGAAACACTCCGCACCAATCTGACTGGCGCAAAGTATACTCTCGCCGTACCTAAATATGCCTATGACGAGGGCCTCAAGGACTTCAAAGATATTGCTGCTTTCAAAGACAAGCTTGGCGGCAAGATTTACGGTATCGAACCCGGCAATGACGGCAATCGTCTGATCCTTGACATGATCAGCAAGGATGCTTTCGGCCTGAAGTCATTTGAGCTCGCTGAATCGTCTGAACAGGGCATGCTTGCACAGGTCGGCAAAAACGTTCGTGGCAAAGAGCCGATCGTGTTCCTCGCCTGGGAGCCGCATCCGATGAACAAGCGCTTCGAGATCGCTTATCTAACCGGTGGTGACGACTTCTTCGGCCCGAACCTCGGCGGCGCCAAAGTCGAAACCAATGTCCGTGCAGGCTACGCGCAGGAATGCCCGAATGTCGGCAAATTCCTCACCAATCTCGAATTCCAGCTTGAAATGGAAAACGAGATCATGGGTAAGATCCTCGACGACGGCGAAGATCCAGCAAAGGCTGCAACCGCCTGGCTCAAGGCAAATCCTGCTGTTCTCGATAAATGGCTCGACGGTGTCACCACGACGGATGGCAAGGAAGGTTTGCCAGCCGTTAAGGCGGAACTCGGCCTGTAATCTTCAAAGCCCCAGGCCGCGGATCACCGCGGCCTACTCTTTTGTGGGTAAACTATCGAACCGCATCCCCAAAATGGGAACCTGTTTTCAGACAGGATGCGCTTTAAGATAAACAGACAAGCACGCAGCAGGAGACATGATCGTTGAACTGGCTGACGGACTATAAAATTCCAGTCGGGCCAACCGCAAAGTCGGTGGTCGATTGGCTCACGAACAATATGGGCGGATTTTTCGATACGCTGGCTGCTATCATGCAGTGGCTCATCGATGGGTTGTTATATTTGCTGCAACTCCCCCATCCACTCGTCCTGATCGCCATTTTCGCGGTGGTTGCCTGGTTCATACAGCGCCGCATATCAGTGGTTATCCTGACGATTATTGGATTTTTGTTCATCATCAATCAGGGTTATTGGGACGGTACGCTCAAAACACTGACGCTGGTTCTGTCGGCTTGCTTTCTCTGCATGGCAATCGGCGTACCGCTCGGTATCGCAGCGGCCCATCGCCCCACCCTATATGCAGTTCTGCGGCCGATTCTCGATCTGATGCAGACGCTGCCGACCTTTGTGTATCTGATCCCGGCCATCGTATTTTTTGGAATTGGTATGGTTCCGGGTTTGCTCGCTACCGCGATCTTCGTGTTGCCCGCACCCGTGCGTCTTACCCATCTTGGCATCTCATCGACACCTTCCTCGCTGATCGAAGCGGGCGAAGCTTTCGGTGCGTCCCGTAGCCAGCTTCTCTGGAAGATCGAGCTCCCCTATGCCATGCCGCAGATTCTGGCTGGTCTCACTCAAACGATCATGTTGTCGCTCTCGATGGTCGTGATTGCAGCACTTGTCGGGGCTGACGGGCTTGGCGTGCCTGTGGTTCGCGCACTCAACTCGGTCAACACCGCGCTGGGTTTTGAGTCGGGCTTCGTCATCGTCGTGGTCGCCATCGTGCTCGACCGCATCTTCCGCGCTGCACGAGACAAGTAGGGGATTCGGCTATGACGATTATTGCAGTTGAAGACGTCAGCATCATTTTCGGCCAGAATGTCGATAATGCGCTCGAACTGGCGGATCGCGGCGCTTCGCGGTCTGAAATTCAGGCCGAAACCGACCTCGTTTTGGGCGTGCATGACTGCTCGCTCAATATTCAGGAAGGCGAAATACTGGTTCTGATGGGGCTCTCTGGCTCGGGAAAATCGACCCTCCTGCGCGCGATTAATCGGCTCAATCCGATTTCACGCGGCCGCGTGATAGTGCGCGATGGCGAGAAAACCATTGATGTGGGCAAGGCCGATCGGGGAACGATGCGGCATCTGCGAACAGAACTGGTCTCAATGGTATTTCAGCAGTTCGGTCTTCTTCCATGGCGCACGGTCGAAGAAAATGTTGCTTTCGGGCTGGAAATCTCGGGCATGCGCAAGGAAGAGCGGCTTGCACAGGCACGCACTCAGCTTGAACTCGTTGGCCTGCAGGACTGGTCCAAACGCAAGGTGAGTGAACTTTCCGGCGGCATGCAGCAGCGTGTCGGCCTGGCAAGAGCCTTTGCAACCGGCGCGCCGATTCTGCTTATGGACGAGCCTTTCTCAGCACTCGACCCCCTTATCCGCACCCGCTTGCAGGATGAACTTCTGGCTTTCCAGTCACGGCTCAAGAAGACCATTGTTTTCGTAAGCCACGATCTTGATGAAGCCATGAAGATTGGCAATCGAATTGCGATCATGGAAGGCGGACGGATTGTCCAGTGTGGTACACCGCAGGAAATCCTGTTGCAGCCGGCCGATCAATATGTTGCCGACTTCGTGGCACACATGAACCCGCTTGGTGTGTTGCGCGCCGGCGATATCATGACGCCGTTTGACCGAACCGCAGCACCTCGCCCTTTTGCAGCAACCGCTCGGCGCGAAACACTCATTCGCGACCTGATGGGCTCTATTGCAGACAGCAGCGGCGATGTGGGTATTGTCGAGAATGGCGCGGTCATCGGAAAGATTGCTGCCGACGACATCGTGCGGGCGCTTGCGTGGCACCAGCAACGCGGACAGCACTAGAGCAGATCCCGAAAAGTGGGAACCGGCTTTGCAGAAGCTGCTTGAAACCAAAAACGCCGCCTCAAAGGGCGGCGTTTTTTATTATCAGGATAAAGGCTTTAAGCCTGAGCCGCAGCGCGTGCTGCGGCACGCGCTTCAACACGCGCACGGATCGCATCTACATCCGCGCGGGGCGTGGCTGCAAAAAGCTTCTTCGTGTAATCGTGCTGGGGATTGGTGAAAACCTCTTCCCGTGGCCCGTATTCAACCACCTCACCAAAATACATCACCATCACGTCGTCAGCGATGTAGCGCACGACCGAAAGATCGTGGCTGATGAACACATAGGTCAGACCGAACTCTTCCTGCAAATCCGCAAGAATATTGAGCACCTGAGCCTGCACCGAAAGATCAAGCGCCGATACCGGCTCATCAAGAATGAGCAGCTTCGGATTGAGCATCAATGCACGCGCAATAGCGATACGCTGACGCTGACCACCCGAGAACATGTGCGGATAGCGATTAAAGTGCTCTTTGCCAAGGCCAACCTTCAACAGCATTTCCATCGCTTTTTCGCGACGCTCGGCAGCCGACATATTGGTGTTTAGCAGCAGAGGTTCCGCCAGCACATCGCCAATTTTCTGACGTGGATTGAGCGAGCCATACGGATTCTGGAAAACGATCTGCACCTTCTGGCGCATCTCGGCTGTCAGTCCGTCACGAGCAATGTTCACATCCTGTCCACCGATCATCAGATCGCCAGATGTCTGCGGATCGATCATTGTCAGGATGCGAGCAAGGGTGGACTTACCACAACCCGATTCGCCGACGATGGCGAGTGTTTTGCCCTTTTCAACCTTGAAGCTCACACCTTTGACAGCATGAACGACTTTAGGCTTGCCGAAAAGACCGCCGCCAACATGGTAATCGCGCTTGATATCGCGCGCTTCGAGAACGATCTCGCTCATCACGCTTCTCCTGCGGCACTATTTTGAAAAACAAAGTCAGAAACCGTCGGCAAACGGTCACCGGTCGCATTTTCGGGCAGAGCCGAAAGAAGCGCACGCGTATAGGGGTGCTTTGGCGCAGTGAACAACGACAACACGTCGGAGTCCTCCATCTTGTGCCCCTTATACTGCACAATCACCCGGTCCGCCGTTTCAGCAACAACGCCCATATCATGGGTGATCATGATCAAGCCCATGCCGTGTTCGACCTGAAGACGCATCAGCAGATCGAGAATCTGCTTCTGGATCGTCACATCGAGCGCAGTTGTCGGCTCATCGGCAATCAGCAACTTTGGTTTACAGGCAATCGCAATCGCGATCATGACGCGCTGGCACTGGCCACCGGACATCTGATGCGGAAAGCTCTTCAAGCGCTCGGCTGCATCGCGAATACCAACCAGTTCAAGCAATTCAATCGCCCGCGCACGGCTGGCTGAACCGTGAAGGCCCATATGACGATTGAGAACTTCCTCAAGCTGATAACCGACCGTGAAACACGGATTGAGGCTGGCAACCGGCTCCTGGAAGATCATCGAAATATCGCGTCCGATGATCTTGCGGCGTTCCTTGTCGGACATTCCCAACAGGTCTTTGCCGTCAAATGTCATGCTGTCGGCAGTGACGGTCGCAGTCTTGGGCAACAAGCCCATGACCGCAAGCATACCGACCGACTTGCCCGATCCCGACTCGCCAACAATTGCCAGCACTTCGCCCTTATCGACCGAGATATCGATACCGTCGACCGCCTTGAAAGGACCAGTCGAAGTGTCGAACGAAACCGTAAGGTTCTTGATTTCAAGCAGAGCCATCGATCAGCTCCTCTTCAGTTTCGGGTCAAGCGCATCGCGCAGACCATCGCCGATCAGATTGATCGCGAGAACAGTGATCAGGATTGCGATACCCGGGAAGGTCACGACCCACCAAGCACGCATGATGAATTCGCGGGCCTCAGCAAGCATCGTGCCCCATTCAGGTGTCGGGGGCTGTGCACCCATACCAAGGAAGCCAAGAGCTGCAACGTCAAGAATGGCGTTGGAGAACGACATCGTGGCCTGAACGACCAATGGCGCAAGGCAGTTTGGCAAAATGGTCTTGAACATCAGACGCAGTTTGCTTGCACCGGCGAGCTTCGCTGCGGTCACATATTCGCGTTCCTTTTCAGCCATCACAGCTGCGCGGGTCAGGCGTGAAAAGTGTGGAAGCAGAACAAGCGTGATCGCAAGAACGGCATTGATGAGGCCAGGTCCGAGAATCGCAACCAGAACCAGTGCCAGCAAGAGCGATGGAAACGCCAGAATGACATCCATGATACGCATGAAGACCGTATCAACACCACCGCCGAAATAACCGGAAATAAGGCCGATAGTGATGCCAATGCACATCGAAATGATGACGATGACAAAACCGACAAGCAGCGAATACTGAGCGCCATAGATCAGGCGAGACAGCATATCGCGACCGACAGCATCTGTACCGAGAAGGAACTGGGTGTTGCCACCCTGCTCCCAGAATGGAGGCACCAGCATGAAATCGCGGAACTGCTCCGAAGGATTGTGTGGAGCGATAACAGGCGCAAGAATTGCCACAACGACAAGCGCCATGAATACAAAAAGACCGATGACAGCGCCACGATTGACGCTGAAATAGAACCAGAAGTCTTTCAAAGCACGGATTTTCCCGACTTCGCTCACGGCTTCCGGCTGAATTGCTGAGTGTGTCATGATACCCTCACTTATGCCGGATACGCGGATTGATCAGGCCGTAAAGCAGATCGACGATCAGGTTCACGATCATGATAATGAACGCAATGATCAGCAATCCGCTCTGAACGACCGGATAGTCGCGACGCGAAATGGAATCGAGCATCCATTTGCCAATTCCGGGCCATGAGAAGATGGTTTCCGTCAGGATAGCACCCGCCATCAACACACCGACCTGAAGGCCGATCGTGGTAATAACCGGGATCATCGCATTGCGCAGCGCATGCAGACCAATGACACGGCGAACCGGCAAGCCCTTTGCGCGTGCTGTACGGACATAATCTTCACCGAGAACTTCAAGCATCGCCGAACGTGTCTGACGTGCAATCACCGCAAGCGGGATTGTTGCAAGCACGATGGTCGGCAGGATGAGATGCGAGGCGGCAGAGGCGAATGCGCCCTTTTGCCCCGACAGCAAACTGTCGATCAGCATGAAGCCCGTGACTGACGGGAAGTAATAAAGCAATGAGATGCGGCCTGAAACCGGTGTCCACTGCATTGTGCCTGAGAAAAAGATGATCAGCAGCAACGCCCACCAGAAAATAGGCATCGAATAGCCGACGAGCGAGATGCCCATCAGACCCTGATCGAACCATGAACCGCGCTTCACAGCTGCGATAACGCCCGCTGGGATGCCGACAAGAATGGCGACAATGATCGCACAGACAGCAAGCTCAATCGTTGCCGGGAACAGAGCGAAGAATTCCACCAGCACCGGCTTCTTCGTTACCAGAGACTGGCCGAAATCACCGTGCAGAAGGTTCCAGACATAATTGAGATATTGCTCCCAAAGCGGACGGTCAAATCCGAGCTGGGCCAATAGCTGCGCATGGCGCTCGGGGCTGACGCCGCGTTCACCTGCCATCAATAGCACCGGGTCGCCCGGCAATACGCGGACGAAGGCGAATGCAACGATCGTGATGCCGATAAAGGTCGGCACCAGATAGAGGAGTTTGTTTAAAATAAAACGAAACATACAAAAACTCCGACCGGGTGTGGAGGAAACCTCCACACCCGGCCGCTGGTGTTGTCAGATTTTACTCGGAGATATCGACATCTTCGAAGCGATAATCACCAAGCGGGCTCTGCTTGAAGCCCGTAACCTTAGCAGACATCGGCACGAAAACGGTCGAATGCGCAATGGTGTTCCAAGGAGCCTGCTCCTTGAAGATCACCTGAGCTTCTTCGTAAAGCTTGACGCGTTCTTCATGGTTGGTCGAAACCTTTGCCTTCTGGATCAGGTCTTCGAACGGCTTGTAGCACCACTGTGCACGGTTGTTTGAACCAAGACCAGCGCAACCGAGCAGCGTACCGAGGAAGTTATCCGGATCACCATTGTCGCCCGTCCAACCGAGAATGACAGCGCCGTCGCGATCCTTTTCGCCCGACTTCTTGAGGTATTCACCCCATTCCATCGAAACGATTTCAGCATTGACGCCAACCTTGGCAAAATCCGACTGCATGAGTTCAGCAGTACGACGTGCGTTTGGCATATAAGGACGGCTGACAGGCATAGCCCAGAGCTTCATCTTGAGATCCTTGACGCCCGCGGCTTCGAGAGCCGCCTTGGCAGCATCTGGATCGTACTCGTCGTCCTTGATCTTGTCGTTGTAGCTCCACATTGTCGGCGGGATCGGGTTTTTGGCAACCTGTCCCTGACCCTGGAATACTGCATCAACAATTGCCTGCTTGTTTACAGCCTGGTTGAGGGCCTTGCGCACTTCCGGCTTGTCGTATGGCGGAACGAGCGTGTTGTAAGCGAAGTAAGCAATGTTCAGACCAGCCTGCTCATCAACCTTGAGATTCTTGTCGGCCTGAAGTTCCTTGATATCTGCTGGAGCAGGATAGGACATCAGGTGACATTCGCCAGCCTTGAGCTTCTGCGCGCGGACGGCAGGATCGGTCGTGATTGCGAAAACCAGATCATCGATCTTCGGCTTGTCGCCCCAATAGTTTTCATTGGCCTTGAAACGAACGACGGCGTCCTTCTGGTAAGCCACGAACTGGAAAGGACCAGTGCCAACTGGAACCTGATTGAGATCACTCTGCTTGCCGTCAGCTGCGAGCTTGTCGGTGTATTCCTTCGAGATGATCGAAGCGAAAGGCATAGAGATGTTGGCGAGGAAGGCAGCTTCCGAACGGTTCAGAATGAACTTAACGGTGTTGTCGTCAACCTTCTGAATTTCCTTGATGAGAGAGCCCATTTCCATCGAATCGAAATATTCGTAGGAAATGCCAGCCGTATATTCGTGCCAAGGATTTTCCTTGTTGCCCATGCGGTCGAAGGAAAGGATCACATCGTCAGCGTTGAAATCACGGGTCGGTGTGAAATAATCGCTCGAATGAAACTTGACGCCCTTGCGCAGATGGAAGGTGTATTCCTTGCCGTCTTCCGAAACTTCCCAGCTTTCTGCAAGACCGGGCACAACTTCTGTTGTGCCGTTCTTGAATTCTGCAAGACGGTTATAGACCGGATGCGCAGACGCATCGAACGTGTCACCGCCGGTATAAGCTGCTGGATCGAAACCCTCAGGAGAGGCTGGCGAGCAATATACAAAGGTCTTTGCCGATGCCGCGCCGCTCATCAGAGCGACGACTGCCGTTGCCGCCAGAAGTGTTTTATAGAATTTCATTTAGTGCCCGCCTCCACGGAAATAATATTGCGCGCACCCTAAGCGCGCAACCAGGCCTTATCGAAACGCTTGCCTTGTCACAATGCAAGCGCAATTTTTAGAATCCAGTCATATTCTCAACCGATTTTGCCCAGAATTATTAGATTCATATTCCACTGAGAGGGTATGTTTTAGAAAATTGCGCTAAATGCCACATAATTATAATAATCTTCGCGCTTAAAATATATGCAAAACCACGCGCTCATTTAGTATGGCGAGGTATAGGCGCGTGGCCAGAATCCTCCCATTTCCTCGTTTCCATTGTGTCAGAAGTTGGTGATTGCTATGGGCTGACGATCCAAGAATGTGTTCCAGTCATATTGCACCGCGCTGTGGAAAAACTAAATCGATATGGCGCTATACTCTTTCAGCCTACCCAGCTATGAACCGCAGAATTCTCATCATATTCGAGCCTGTGTTCATGTCCGAAGACAAGAATCCCATTCGACCGACTACTCCGGAAGCAATTCAGCTGGCCAAAACGCTGATGCGTACCTCTCGCTATGGTGCAATCGCCGTACTCGATCCACTAACGGGAAGACCACTGGCCAGTCGCGTAGCTGTTGCCACAGACGCCGATGGAACACCTATTATTCTTGTGTCGGGACTGGCAGCTCATACGCCGGGTTTGATCGCCAATCCCGCCTGCTCACTGTTATTAGGAGAAGCAGGAAAAGGAGACCCTCTTGCACACCCTCGCATCACACTTCATTGTCAGACGCTCAAAATTGAACGCCTCTCAACCGACTATCCTCAAACACGACGGCGCTATCTGAACCATAATTCCAAGGGTGCCTTGTATGTCGATTTGGGTGATTTCGTATTCTTCAAACTGATTGTAGAATCAGCCAGCCTCAATGGTGGCTTTGGCAAAGCCTTCAATCTGGGCCGTGACGACCTTATAAATACGCCGGAAATTGCGGAAAACATTGCCTCGTCTGAACAAGACGTCATTGATGGCCTCAACAGCAATTACGAAGGCGAAATCGGCCGCTATGCGAAACGCCATAATCATGCGGCATCCGGCCGGTGGAAAATAACAAGCATCGATCGCGATGGCTTCAATCTGTCGAGCGGTGATCACATCACTCGTTCTCATTTTCCAGCACAGGCCGATTCTGGCGATAACGCACTGGAAATGCTGACAGGCTTGCTCAAAACCGACAGCTGAAACAAAACTCCGATAGTTTTGGGACAAATTTATAGTTTTTTTAGTTGGTAAATATAAGCAACCCCTTTTCAATTTCTCCGTATAGTATTAATTTTGGGATGCCTTCGACAAATGTTACGTGGGCATTTTTTTAACCTAATGCTGTCTTACGGGGGTATGACTGCAAATGACGAATGAACATAATTTTTTTGATTTGATAGAAAACGTAGATCAAGCGGCTGATTTTCTTTCAGCTCTTGCTAACAACAAAAGACTACTTATTTTGTGCAAGTTACTTCACAATGAAATGTCTGTTGGTGCTTTAGCAAAGGCGATTGATCTTAGCCAATCAGCATTATCTCAGCACCTCGCAAAACTACGGGCACTTGATCTCGTATCCACGCGACGTGATGCGCAAACAATTTATTATATGGTATCTTCACCCCACATTGAGTTGATGTTGTCTACGCTTTCAAGTCTCTATATGAGTCCTGTTTCGCGTCGACGTGAAATGGCGGCGGTCATACATCAGTAACGCACATCCATGAGGCATACGTCGTGCGATGAAGGAAGAACAAACCGGATCGCACGACGTTGTCGTAAGGATTACTGATTCTAGCGATAGTCGTTTATCCCCCTATACGAATATTCGGGAAAAAGATCTTGTCGGTCGCCAACAGCGTTTCATTGCTGAAGGCAAAGTCGTTCTGAATGTTTTATTTTCTGAACAAGCCCGGTTCGAAACAGAATCGCTGCTCATTCTCGAAAATCGTCTGAATGGACTTCAAGAACAATTCGAGCAGTTACCAGCAGGGGTTCACGTTTATTCCGTGCCCCAGTCCGTCATGGATGAGGTGGCGGGATTTCATGTACATCGCGGCATTCTGGCAGTTGGAAGACGCAGACCCCAGCCTCAGCTTTCGGAAATGATAGCACACCTGCCGGAAACGGCACTTGTGGTAATTTTATGCGGTATTTCCAATCACGACAATGTCGGGTCCATTTTTCGTAACGCCGCCGCTTTTGAAGCCAATTGCGTTCTGCTGGACGAAACCTGCTGCGACCCGCTTTATCGAAAAGCAATCCGCGTTTCAGTGGGCGCAACGTTGAAGACGCCCTATTTTCACGGATCACCCATCGAAGACATTATCAGCGCACTGCAGTCAGCCAATTTTGACATACTGGCGCTAAGCCCTTCTTCAGAAATGAATATTTATCAGACTCCCCACCATAAACGCCAAGCCCTGCTGCTCGGCACTGAAGGGGACGGCCTTCCCGCTCATCTGCTGCAGCGGCTGACCGGCGCGCGTATTCCTATGTCCAAAGAGTTCGACAGCCTGAATGTCGCGACCGCTTCCGGCATTGCCCTCTCCCGTTTTAGCCGTTTTAGCTGAATAAAACTGCATCCCGAAAATACGGACGTATTGCTTTGGGATCTGACTGGAACCGCGCCCACGAAAAAAGCCTCCGACCAATGTCGAAGGCTTTGATATTCATGGTCGAAAGGTTTTCACTTTCAGGCGGCTGATACATTCGCTGCATTGGCAACCAGACGACGAAGCATTTCCTCTGCGTGTGGTTCGCGCTCTGAGCGCCCGATAAATCCGCCGCCAAACACGCGTGCCGTATTGCTGTCGTCGGAATAAAGAACGCAAGCCTGTCCTGGTGCAATTCCGCTTTCGCCGTCCACGAGCTCCACCCATGTCTTTCCATCAACATGATGAAGAACAGCCGGACGTGGCGGACGCGTTGACCGAACCTTGGCGAATACCTCTACGCCGCCTTCAGGAAGCGCATCAAGTGAACTATCACCCAACCAATTCACATCGCGCAGAAACACCTTATGCGTTTCCAGCGCCTCACGCGGACCAACAATCACACGCGTATTGGCAGCATCCAGATGCACCACATAAAGCGGCTCGCCCGTAGCGACACCAATCCCGCGACGCTGGCCAACGGTATAATGCACAATACCCTCATGACGACCCAACACGCGGCCATCGATATGCACAATATCACCTGGCGTCGCTGCTTCCGGCTTCAATTTGGAAATGATGTCTGAATATTTGCCCTGCGGAACAAAGCAAATGTCCTGACTATCTTGCTTTTTAGCGACGGTCAGGCCCATTTCTTCAGCAATTTCGCGAACCTGTGCTTTTGGCAGATGTCCCAGCGGGAAGCGCAGATAATCAACCTGATCCTGCGTGGTCGCAAACAGGAAGTAGCTCTGGTCCCGGTCGGAATCTACCGGACGGAACATCGCGCGATGATCGCCATTCAGGCTGCTGCGGATATAATGACCTGTCGCCAGTGCATCGGCACCCAGTTCGCGTGCAGTCTGCAAAAGATCAGCAAATTTCACTGTCTGATTGCAAGAAACGCACGGAATCGGCGTCTCGCCGCTCACATAGGAGTTGGCAAATGGATCGATGACCGCTTCGCGGAAGCGTGCTTCGTAATCCAGTACATAATGAGGAATGCCAAGGCTTTCCGAAACGCGACGGGCATCTTCAATGTCCTGGCCAGCGCAGCATGAACCGGCGCGATGCACAGCCGCACCATGATCGTAAAGCTGCAGCGTTACGCCGACGACATCATAGCCCTCACGTTTGAGTATCCCCGCCACAACGGAAGAATCGACGCCACCCGACATGGCAACGACAACGCGCGTGTCTTCCGGCTTTCCCGGCAGATCGAGGCTGTTCAGGCTCATGATTGATTCCAGCTTCCGGGCAAATGCCCTGCTTCTCATAGTTTAGGTTTGCGCCCTATATAGGTCACACAAAGGGTGCTTGCCAAGATGTCGCAGTAAAAACAACGCGCATTTTGCAGCGTTACAGTCACAATTTCGCGTGAGACAAACAAAAAAATATCGGCATAACCGGGTTTTTTTATGACTTTCGCTCCAAATAAGGCATTTTTTTGCAAGTGTTACCAGAGAGTTACCGCCTGTTTAGGTAATTCTTAAAGCTGTCGCGCTAGTCTCGGTCTCGATTAGGTCCTTGAGTGTTGTGTAGAGAGTACAATGACCGATCTGACAAGACCGCGTATAAAATATGTTATTGGTCCTGATGGCAGTCCGCTGACCATCGCAGACCTTCCCCCCGCCACTACGAGGCGCTGGGTCATTCGCCGAAAGGCCGAAGTTGTCGCCGCTGTACGCGGTGGCCTTCTCAGCCTTGAGGAAGCATGCCAGCGTTATACGTTGACGGTGGAGGAATTTCTTGGCTGGCAGTCTTCGATCGATGAGCATGGTCTCGCCGGTCTACGGACCACACGTATCCAGCAGTATAGACACTAAGATTCTGCCAGTTTCTCCGGAAACAGCAGATGTGCAAATTAAGCCCCGGCCGGTTCAATCGGCCGGGGTTTTTCTTTGGCCGATCCCACCTATATTGGATAGACAACCGCAAGCCATGTGAAGGAGATCGCAGATGAGCGAAAATATCCAAATTCAGAAAACCGATGATTCTGACAGTGGGCGTTACTTTGTCGTCATCGATGGTGACGAAGCAGAGATGACCTACACCAAGCTGGGACCGGCTCTGATCTCCATTGATCACACATTCGTGCCCGATTCGATGCGCGGCAAAGGCGTCGCACAGGCACTGGCATTGAACGCAGTTGAAGATGCTCGCAAAACCGGCTGGAAAATCATTCCGCGCTGCAGCTTCATGCGGGTGCAGGTCAAACGGCATGCAGATTGGTCAGATGTAATAGAAACTGAATAGGTGAACGCCCTAAGCGATCGGTCTGATCCCGTTGCAAATCTCAGAATCAGACAGCCAGTCAACGTTTTCCAGGAATGGAAAGTACTTTCGCGATGTGCTTTAGCGCAGATCGCGGATACGGCTGGCGAGGCTTTTAGGACGTCCTTCCTGGCTCATAAGTCTGGCTTCCGAACCGTCTGTATTTAACAGAGCGTCGATGGGCGAGCCTTCGCCTTCTTTTTCCGCAGTAGCTGCAACCATCCGCGCAGCCAAGGCAGCCATTTCTTCGCGGAGCGCAGCATTTTCTTGGGAAATCTCCGAAGATTGCACTGCCCCTACAACTGAATTGGAGCCGTTGCGCGTATGACGCTCCAGCTTCTCCTGCGCGTCAGAAAAATCAGAAATCAGCTTATCCAGTTTCTGCTGCAGCTCGGTGTTGCGACGCCTCTCGCTTTTCAATTCAGTCTGTGCTGCGGTCAATTGTGTCGAAACCTCATTATAGCGGGCAGACGCATCTTTACGCTCCCGGCGCATTTCGCTCATCTCATTCACCAGACGACCATGTTCGGCCTCTTTGGCACTTATCTCAATCCGAAGCGTATCGGACAGATTTTGCAGAGATGAAAGATGTTTCTGAAGGCGTTCCACTTCGGCTTCAACGATTTCGGCCTTTTCTGCAACATTATCGCGCTCGATAATTGTCTCTTCAACCGCCTTATCGCGCTCACTCAACGTCTTTCTAAGCTGAGCAATGTCGTTCTCAAGCGAAGCGAGACGTTTGAGTTCGTCATACTGCTTCCCAAGCTGGATGAGTTGCCCGGAAGATTTCTCACGCTCCTGCCTGAGTTGTTGTTCCAGTTTGCTGAAAGCGACCGCGTGCTCAGCACGCAGACCATCACGATCCGCCCTGATTTCAGCAAGTGTTACAGGGAGTTCGGCGTGCACCTGCCGTCGTGCCAGAAAAAAAGCACGTCGCCAAACCGAAGGACCAAGCAGAACCACGACGAAAACCGCCACGAGAACGCCAAGTATGAAAATGAGCGCAGACTGGATCACGGCTTTTTCACAAAAAGAAAAAAGGACCAGCCAAAGGATATGGCTGGTTGCTATTCATAGGTCACTAACCACGATGCTAGAGCATTTTCAGCAAAAGTGCGAAGCGGTTTTGCGTGAGCTACATGCTCGAAACAGATCGGTAGAGCGATTCCAGTGATTTCGCTTGAACCGAAACCGCTCTATCCATGCGACTTACGCCGCGCAGCATGTATCAGAATGGGTTCCAGGTCGGTGCGGCTGAAAGCTTAAGATAACCGATATTCACGCCCAGCCTCGCGCCAATGCCCGTGCGGATAGGCACCAGCATAATGTTCTGACGCTTGAGTACATTAAAACCAGCGCCTGCGATCACATAGGCCGAACCTGCAACACCCGCATAACGGCCATACAGGCTCTGGATATCGTCAAGATTATAGACGAGCATCATCACGCGTGAGCCCTGCCCGCCAAAATCCCAGCCCAGCGACGGGCCTTGCCAGAATGTGCGATGATCACCCGCATTTTTCGTATAAAGCGTGCCTTCGCCATAGGTGAGACCACCTATGAATGCACCGGACCCTTCTTCACCCAGAATATATCCATTCGGGAGACCAAAGCTCTGAAATGCTTTTTCGACAGCACTGGCAATTCCGCCAGACGTCGAACCAAAGAACCGATGTCCGGATTCTACAACTTCCTCGGCCGTGTATGCGTTGCTGCTCTGTGCCTGCGCTTTGTGCGGCACGATGATAGTGGAGATCAGAAATGCCGCAAAAAACGCTACAAAATACGCCGCGTTGCGGAACCTGATCTGCGACAGGGACGGTATGGCCATTTATAATTCCTTTTGCCTACCAGCTTCTCTGTCTGACGGCCCTGTTAAAAGCCTGGCTGCTACGTCTCTTGCGAACGCTTTGCCGAATCGCGCTTATTCTAACCGCGAATTTATTGTCTAAATCTTTATGCTCCGAAATTGGCTTTAGAATGGCGGCGAAAAACAGCTTTGTTGCGGCAACTGGACGTCGCGTGTATCCAGATTCCCAAGGTTCCTGATGATGATTCGTCAGGGTTTATGCTCACCAACTGATAGCGACCCGTCATTCGGCTTGAGTGTCGATTTTCAGGGTCGGTTCGCGCCTGGAGAAATCACCATGCCAATGCCCGTTACCCTTTCCGCACTCGATCTCGGTGCGCTTCTGTGCAGCAGGATCTGTCATGACATCATCTCGCCGGTCGGCGCGATCAACAATGGCCTCGAATTGCTGGAAGAAGGCGGCGCTGATGAAGACGCAATGGCGCTCATCAAATCCAGTGCGCGCAATGCTTCCGCCCGCCTTCAGTTTGCCCGCATTGCTTTTGGTGCCGCGGGCTCAGCCGGCGTGCAGATTGATACCGGCGATGCACAGCATGTCGCCTCCGAATATTTCAAAAATGAAAAACCAGAACTGACTTGGGAAGGCGCCCGTGTTCTGCTGCCTAAGAACAAGGTCAAGCTGTTGCTGAACCTGCTTCTTATCAGCAATGCTGCCATTCCGCGTGGCGGCTCACTGGCTGTTCGTCTGGAAAATGGCGATACCGATCCACGCTTTGTCATTACAGCCAAGGGCCGGATGCTGCGCGTACCGCCAAAATTCCTGGAACTGCATTCAGGTGCTGAACCAGAAGAGCCTATCGATGCGCATTCCGTGCAGCCCTATTACACGCTGCTGCTCGCTCAGGAAGCCGGTATGGAGATTTCCATTCATGCGACCGCGGAAGACATCGTTTTCGCAGCGCAATAAGTCAGATTCAAAGCGTGCTGCGAATTTTTCGGAGCACGCACTAACCAAAGCAAAAGGCGCAGGTTTTACCCTGCGCCTTTTGCTTTGGTTCTTACTAGAAAGAAAAGCTCCGCCGAAGCGGAGCTTTTTTCATTTCGCAATCAAAAACGCTTATGCGCTTTCACGCAGCTCGCTGCCATCTGGCTCGCGCAGCACATAGCCACGACCCCAAACGGTTTCGATGTAGCTCTGGCTGCCGGAAACGGCATCAAGCTTCTTGCGCAGCTTGCAGATAAACACGTCGATAATCTTCAGCTCAGGCTCGTCCATGCCGCCATAAAGGTGATTGAGGAACATTTCCTTGGTAAGCGTCGTGCCCTTACGCAGGGAAAGAAGCTCGAGCATCTGATATTCCTTGCCGGTCAGGTGAACGCGCTGGCCACCAACTTCAACCGTCTTGGCATCAAGATTAACAACCAGGTCGCCCGTGGTGATGACCGACTGAGCATGGCCCTTTGAGCGGCGGACGATCGCATGAATGCGAGCGATCAGCTCATCCTTGTGGAACGGCTTCGTCATATAGTCATCTGCGCCGAAACCAAGGCCGCGAACCTTGTCCTCAATGCCGGCCATACCGGAAAGGATCAGGATTGGCGTCTTGACCTTGGAAAGGCGCAAGGTACGCAGAACTTCGTAGCCGGACATGTCCGGCAAGTTCAGGTCCAGCAAGATGATGTCGTAATCATAAAGCTTGCCAAGATCGATGCCTTCTTCACCCAGATCGGTGGTGTAGACATTGAAACTCTCGGACTTCAGCATCAACTCAATGCTCTGTGCGATAGCACTGTCGTCTTCAATTAAAAGGACGCGCATATCTTATCCCCTTTCCGCCGCTGACCAGATATCCCTCACGGCAGCTGACGGAACTGTCGTTGCCATAGCATGAAGGTGCCTGCAAATGGTTAACAAAATATGATTCGTGTTGGCAAGCATAATTCTATCCTGTTTAGAAAAAACTCTTATCCGACTGAATCATATGTAATTATTCAATTCTATTGAGGCTTATGAATCACATTAAGAAATTCTTCTAAGTGATTCATTCGACTCTATGTTTCACCTGTTACCCAAAAACCACACAAGATTTACCGAGCCTTAATTCCTAACGCGTATGATTAACGTTGCCGGTAAAGGAATGGTTACCAAAAGCGCAAAATCTTAACTTTTTGTTTCGCTTATGGAGACTGTTCTTATGATTGGCGGCAAAGCCCAGGCCCTGAAAAGCCAGGCGTTGCAACGGATTTCGCGGCATATTGCAGGAAAATCGCCGGCATATGTGCCTGTTAATAAAGTCGGGGGGAACGCCCCAACATTAGAGTGCATCCTGAAAAGCGCGAAACGGTTTTCGGACAAGATGCACGTTAATACAAAATGTTAGGGCGCCGATCTGGCAGAAACCAGATCGAGACAGGCTCTGATAAAGCTGGTTGGTGTTCAAGGAGTATTGCGTATGAAGCCACGTGAAAGCCTCGTCAGGCTTAAACTGTTCCAGGTGAAGGAAAAGCGCCGTCAACTGGGCCAGCTCGACCTGATGATCGGCGAGTTCGAACGTATGGCGGGAGAACTCGACGCCCAGATTCTATCCGAAGAGAAGAAGGCAGGCATCACTGACATCAATCATTTCGCCTATCCGACCTTCGCAAAGGCAGCGCGCCAACGACGCGATAACCTCTTCGGGTCGATTCGCGATTTGATGTCACAGAAAGAAGCCGCAGAAGCAGAGCTGGTGTATGCTGAGACTGAGTTGTCAAAGGCAGAAGCACTCGAAGAACGTGATGGTGGCAAAGCGCCTCGCGAAATCGTCGAACGCCCAGTCAACCAGCGCCGCGCCATGATCGGCTAAAGCTACTGCGTCTTTCTCAAAGTCGAAAATGAGGCATGGCTTCTGAGGGGAAGCCGTGCCTTTTTCGCGCCTGTCCGCTACAATGTTAGCAGATAATCCTCGAAGCGTTGTCCCTTCTGGTGCCTGAACACCTGTCCGGTAGCTTCAACCTTGTTGATACGGTCCAGACGAAAATTCCGGAAATCATTGCGACTCTCGCACCATCCGGTCAGCAGCCAGACGGCGTCAAACATTGTTAGCCCAAGTGGGCGGACATAGCGTTCAGTGGTTTTATTTCTCAGATCGAGGTATTCCAGCTTCAAAACCAGTCTGTCGCGTACGCAGCGGCGCAGAAATGATAAATGCAGATTGGCTTTGCTATTCTCGTCGCTCAGTTTTGACACGGCTCTGAGCGGCAGGTTTTTATAAACCTCCCCTGCCCCGGCCTGCATCGACGCACTAATTTTACCCGAAACCCGCTGAGCAGCGCTCGCCAGTTCACCATCCCCTCTCGCAACGATCAACCTCACTCCAAGCATGATCGCTTCCAGCTCATCGGCATCAAAATGGAGCGGTGGGAGAAAATAGCCTTTCTCAAGCTGATACCCCAGACCAGATTCACCTCTGATCGGGGCGCCCATAGATTGCAGCGTCACAACATCGCGATAGATCGTTCGCGCCGACACTTCCAGCATATTTGCCAGTGCCTCCGCCGAAACAGGCACAGATGCAGTGCGGAGCCGGTCCAGCAGAGAGAAGAGCCGCAGTGTTTTCATGCGCAAAGCCTATAGCACACCCCTGACAGAAACTGTCAGGGGTCCCGTGTATTTGCAGCGCTCCAAACAAACAGGAGCAAATCATGACCAGCCCATATTTCGAGATCGTCGTTTATAAGATTAACGATGCCGCCACCGCCGACAAAGAACGCGAGGCTGCACGCGAACACATCAGCGCCCTTTCCGGCTTCATCTCCTGGATGCCGTTTACCGGCTCCAACGCCACCGAGGATCGCGTTGATCTCCTCGCCTGGGCCAGTCTCGATGATGCCCTTGAGGCCGCGAAGCGCATTGGCACAGCCCCGGAATTTGCCGCATTCAGAGCAACCTTGAAACAGATGGTTTCGATAGGCCGTTACGAAACCCAGACAGTGTTTCAACAGCCGGTATCTTCAGGAAAAGGCGTAGAAATCGGGCGTTTCCGATTAAAAGCAGACGCAAGTGAGCAAGCCATGCGCGACGCTTACGCTGCAATGGTAAGCAAACATCTTTCGCATCAGGCAGGCTGGCACACACAACACCTCATAAAGCTCGCGGACGAAACATTCGTTGATCTGGCTTTTGCCGCAAGCCAGCCCCGCGCAATCGAAATCTGCGCAAGCTGGCAAGGCAACGCCGAATGCGATGCCTTTTTGTCTTTCATTGAGCCCGTAAGCATGGAATTCGGCACTGTCCTCTAAAGCGCGCTTTTTCTGAAGCACAATCTCGACGTTCCCCGTTTCACTTCGGGCAGATTATTTTCCAATCGAAGCTTGCCGCGAGATAGTCTCATCTCGCGGCATCTGCATAAAAAGACGAAATCGCATTTGCATTCCGCCCTTGGCTAGTTGTAGGGAAGAAGCGCGATGCAGAAACCCGTCCCCCCCGGGCAAGAAAAGGCCCGCAATAAATTCACTTTCAGCAACACACCAAAGCCAGTCCAGTGGGGTCTGCTGCTGATCGCATCTGCATTTCTGATCTTCATCGGGGAATGGCTGGGTCTACCCGCCGCGCTGCTATTAGGCGCAATGCTGGGAGCGATTTTGCTTGCTTCTCGTGAAAGCACGATCCGGGTTCATAAAACTTTTTCCCTGCTTGCACAGGCTATCGTCGGCCTATTAATCGCACGTGCGATGACCGCTGAATTCTTCAGCAATATGGGGCAGCATCTGCCGATCATCCTGTTTTCGACCGGCTTTACGCTGCTGGCCAGCACGACAATTGGTTATCTTCTCGCACGCTTCCGTGTCCTGCCCGGCACCACAGCCGTATGGGGTGTCTCGCCGGGCGCTGCGACTGCGATTGTGCTGATGGCTGAATCATTCGGGTCAGACGCCCGGCTTATCGCATTCATGCAATATTTGCGGGTTGTTCTGGTCGCAACCACCGCTTCGCTCGTGGTGATGTTTACGGCCGATGTCGAAACAATCACTCCAGCAGCCGTAGAATGGTTCCCAGCGATTAACTGGCACACCCTTGGCCCAACGCTCGCCCTGATCGTCTGCGGTGCCTTTCTGGGCGAAATATCGCGTATTCCGACGGGAGCGATGCTCGTACCGCTGGCTCTTGGTGCATTGCTGCAAGATACCGGTCTGATGATCATTGATCTTCCGCCCTGGCTGCTGGCTGCAAGTTACATCTTCATCGGCTGGCGCATTGGTCTGGGTTTCACACGCGCTATCATCGCGCACGCAGCGCGAGCCTTTCCGGCGGTTCTGGCTTCAGCCCTCATCCTGATTGCCGTCTGCGGCTTGTTTGGCATGACACTAGGCCATGTGCTGGGTCTTGACCCGCTCACCGCTTATCTCGCCACCAGCCCCGGCGGGGCCGACACTGTCGCCATCATTGCTGCGTCAAGTAATGTCGATCTGCCGTTTATCATCGCCATGCAAACCAGCCGCTTTTTCATCGTACTGCTTGCAGGCCCGGCTATCGCGCGCTTCGTTGCCTCGCGCATCGCCAAACGACAAAGCATTTCCAGCAAAAGCGAGTAAGCGGTTCCAACGATACCTTGTTCAGTAGAACCACTACACCAGTGCATAATCCGACCAGAGTGAAACGCGATCCAATAAAAAACCCGGCTTTCGCCGGGCTTTTCCTAGTAGATATTCGACCCGGATTATTTGCCGTGGAAGCCACGGATCGCACCGATAATCTTGTCCTGATCTTCTTCCGACAGATACGGATGCATTGGCAGGCTCAGAATACGTGCAGGCAGAGCTTCCGAAACAGGCAGGCCACCTGGTGCAATCGGATAGTGCTTATAAGCTGTCTGCAGATGCAGAGGCTTCACGTAGTAGATAACCGATGGAACACCCGCCGCCTGAAGGTGAGCCTTCAGGCCATCGCGGTTTTCGCTTTCAATTGAGTACTGGGCCCAGGCCGAACGATTGCCCGCAGGCAGGCCCGGAACCTTGACCACATCCTTGAGCAGCTCATTGTAGCGCTTGGCAATACGGTCACGCGCTTCCATCTCGTCTTCCAGGATCGCAAGCTTTTCCAGAAGGATTGCTGCCTGAATCGTGTCGAGACGCGAATTGAGACCGATGCGAACATTGTCGTATTGAGTTTCGCCCTTACCGTGAAACAGCACAGAGCGCAGCGTGTCGGCGAGTTCAGCATCGTTGGTGAACATGGCGCCACCATCGCCATAGCAGCCCAGCGGCTTGGCAGGATAGAAGCTTGTCGCACCGACATGACCGAAAGCGCCGCACATGACGTTATCGCGCTTGCCACCGATTGACTGAGCTGCATCTTCAATCACGAACAGACCTTCGCGATCCGCAACTGCGCTAATACGGTTGTAATCGGCAGCAAGGCCGAACAGATCAACTGGAATGATTGCCTTTGGCTCAAGACGGCCTTCCTTGCGAATGGCTGCTATAGCGGCTTCCAGCTGCTCGATATTCATGTTGTAGGTGTCGGCATCGACATCGACGAAAACCGGCTCCGCACCAACAAGTGCGACCACTTCGGCAGTCGCGGCAAATGTGAACGACGGAACGAAGACTGCATGGCCTGGGCCAATGCCGCGCGCCATCAATGGCATCTGCAGGGCGTCGGTGCCGTTGGCGCAGGCGATCACGTGTTCAACGCCGAGATATTCACCGAGCTTCTTTTCGAACTCAGCCACTTCAGGGCCCAAAATGTAACGGCCTTCCGCAACAACCTTGGAAACGGCGGCATTAAGACGGTCTTCGATACGCGCGCGCTGCGCTCCAAGATCAATAAACTGCATGTTGGCTCCAATTTATCTGGTTCGCCCCACTGAACAGACGAATCCACGGCAACCTGTTTATTCGTTCACGCCCCGCCCTGCCATGGGTGGAGCGTTCAAAGTTTTACTGACTTCGTAACACCGCTTGACAGAAACTTTCGTCACAAGCGGATTACCTGGAATGAGTTACCGAACCTTCGGTCAGAATACGCAGAACGCTGATTGCTTCCCTGCCATCGGTACGCGGCGTTTCGCGCGTTTCGATGCAATGCAGGAAGTGCTGCAATTCGCGTGTTAGCGGCATTCCTTCTTCAACCGGGATATAGACCGGATCGACCGATTTGAAAGCCCACTGATCATTCTCGCGCCATACTTCGTGCTTGTAGAAGGCGAGCTTGCGATCCCACGGTTCAGCATCATCGAAAACCAGCATGCCCTTGGTTCCAGTCACACTCAGCCGGCGCTCGCGATATGAATTCAGTCTGGAGGCAAAAAGATGCCCGCGAATACCGCTTGGGAATTCGAGATGCACATGAGCGAAATCGCTGATCTTATCGATAACAGCTGTACCCTCGCCACGAACAGATGAAGGTTCTTCGCCAGTAATAGCAAGAATCATCGAAAGATCGTGCGGCGCCAGATCCCAGAGTGCATCGAACTTGTCGTGGAACTTGCCGAAGCCGACACGGTGCGAATGCACATAGCGAATATCGCCAAGTTCACCGCTTTTGACCATTTCGAGCAGCTTTTCAAAAGCTGGATGAAAACGGAGAATGTGCCCGACCATGAAGATACGGCCATTTGCGCGTGCGGCTTCAACTTCCGCTTCGGCATCCGCTACTTCAAGCGCAATCGGCTTTTCAACCAGAACGTCCTTGCCGTTCTTCACCGCTTCGATCGCATATTGCGCATGATACTGCGCAGGCAGCGCCAGAACGATGCCATCAATGTCGGGATGCGTGAAGAGTTCATCGACGGGAATATTGGGGACACTGAACTCGGAGGCGAATCGTTCCGCATTCTCCGGGTTGGCGTCAGATACACCCTGAAGCACACCGAGGCTCTTCAAGGTACGAATATGGTTGCCGCCCCAATAGCCACAACCCAAAACCGCAATACGAGGTGCCATAAAACTAAGCCTTTGCTTTCCGCTAGTTACTTATCTACGCAAATCATGGAAAACAAGACGAAAGCTATGCGAAGAGTGCTTGACAGGGTTTCATTCCCCACATATACCGCCGCCATTCCTTGCATGAACACAGTTCAGGAAAACGCTGGAGACGGCGCCGAAACTGTTTCACTGCAACGCGTGTGGCGGAGTAGCTCAGTAGGTTAGAGCAGAGGAATCATAATCCTTGTGTCGGCGGTTCGAATCCGTCCTCCGCTACCATCACTTCACTGTGAAGTAGCTTTTACTCCCACAACATTGCGCAAATTCTTTATCACGCTTTTCTCGCGCAGGCGGCGGCTTCCTTCAAACCGATATTGTCACGCAGATTGTGATAATTCGGCGGAAAAGCATCATGGGTCACCAGATGCACCGCGTGTCCATTCAGATTGAGCAGCTCAACAAAGCGCCGTTGCAGAGAAAATGGCGCAACCCGATCTCTTGGATTTCCAATGACAATGATCGAGCGATGCGAATCCTGCGCTATCCCACTTATATGCTCAAGCGGATCATAGGGCGAAGTAAGACCGGTCGTGTCCCGTCCCGGACGTTGTTTAACACCGGCTTCGGCACGCAAGATCTGCGCGCGCTCCAGAAGACCAAAGGCACCGGATGTCAGAACAGCACAGGAAACGTCTTTTCGCCCGAGCGTCAGAATCGCTGCTGCAGCCGTTGCGCCCCCACTATGCCCCATCAGCACGAATCTTTTGATGCCGTATCGTTTCTGGATGGCATCAAGCGCTGCATTGAGTGCCAGAAACTCCGCTGCCTGTCGTCGTCGCAAATGATTGCCACTTGAACCAAAAGTTCCAGGCCGTGCCAGTACGATCACCGGCAGGCCGATGGCCTGAGCGGTTCTATCCGCGCGGTTCTTTTGCGCCTCAGCGGTATTATCGGGAATATCAGCGGGTTTGCGCCTCACCCAGCCTTCTGTATCTCCGCGCAGAAGGACCACTGCGACAGGAGCATCTTTGAGAGCGCCTGCGGGGAAAAAGCGGATGCAATCCTGTCCGGCAGTATATTCAGCCCAGACTGCATCGTCCGTCTGCTCACAGATCGCGAAATCTGGCTTTGAGCTCCACTGTAACTGCTCTGCTTTTGCATTGAGACAGATGAACAGGATCATAAACAAGCCAAGCGAGAAAACCCGCCCTGACCCAGACCAACATTTCCTGCTGCCTATGATGCGCATGACAGAAACCCTTGAGCGCATCCCGAAAAGTGTGAAACGGTTTGCGGAATGCGCGTTAAAACTAACAGTTAGAGCCCAGATTTGGTTCAATCGAACTGAAGTGCCCTAGCGTTCACGCAGAGCTTCGCTCGCTCTGTTCAGTGGCTTGATGAGATAGTCGAGAACCGTCTTGCTGCCCGTGTGAATATCAACAGTTGCGACCATACCCGGCACGATGGGAAAGCGTTCTTCGTGCTTGTTCAGAAGCGCATCAGTGTCGGTCTTGATGAACACACGATAATAGTAATTTTCAGGTTTTGCCTCGTCCTGGATTGTGTCGGCGGAAATGCTGACAACCTTACCTTTGAGACCGCCATAGATTGAATAATCATAGGCAGTGATTTTGACGGTCGCCGGCTGATCAGGATGAATATACGCAATATCTCTCGGTGATATGCGCGTCTCTATAAGCAACTGTTCATCCAGTGGGACGATAACCATCAACTTGCCATTTGGAGGCACAACACCCCCGATTGTCGAGACTTCGATATTCTTGACGATACCGCGAACCGGAGAACGCAGGGTCAGTCGCGCAAGCGCGTCCGAACGCCCCCGAACAACAGACGAAAGCGAATCCACGTCCGCATTTGCTTTTGCCAATTCTTCGCGTGCTTTCACTATATAATCGGACTTTATCTCAGTTTCCTTGAGCTGCAATTCGACCAGCTGTCGTTTCAGCCGGATAACTTCGACATTACTGGCAGCACCCATCTTGCTCAGAGACTGGCTGATGTTGAGTTCATCCTGCACAAGTTGCTTGGATTCAGTTATCCATGACAAAGCATCCTTGAGACTGCGCTTACGGGCCTCGAAAAGCTGTATTTCAGCGGCCTTCAACAAGGAAAATGAGTTGAGCTCGGCAGGGAATTCGAGATCCGTCTGGCCAACTTCGGCTTTGAGGCGGGCTGAGCTGGCCAAAGCAGCTCGATATTTTGCAGCACTTTCCTGCACGTTCGATTCAGTTACTGTCGGATCGAGTTGCGCCAGTATCTGACCCGGTTCAACGACATCGTCCTGTCGCACCATGAGTTTTGCCACAACGCCGCCTTCGAGCGACTGAATGACCTGTTCCTGGGAAGTTGGCACAACCTTGCCTGTGCCGTTTGATACCTCGGCAAGCAAAGCCCAATAAGACCAACCCACCAAAACGATAAAGAAAACGAAGACAAGCCGGACAAAACGCTTCTTCTTTTTAAGCTGAAGCCCCTGCTCGCTTCCGTTTACCCAGGCACCAAAGTCTCCGCCAATGGCCGCCATACTGCATCCCTCCGGATTACGCCTGTTTCGGTGTCTCTACTTTGCTCATCCCCAGCAGGCTCTGCAAACCACGCTCCTTGCTGTCATCAAGCGCCACCTGCCCGTTTTCGATCACAATCAGACGGTGCACGAGCTCAAGCACACGCATTCGATGCGTCGCTATGATAACGGTTCGCCCGACGCTCCATTTCGCAAACTGTGCGATGAAGTGGCGCTCTGTTGCTTCGTCCATTGTCGATGTCGGTTCATCAAGCAGTACAACCGATGGATCGCGGATCAGAAGGCGCGCCAGCAAGATCGCTTGTTTTTGACCACCGGAAAGCCCCCCGCCACCTTCCTGAACAAGATGCTCCAATCCTTTGGGCAAACGGCGCACAAAGCTGTCTGCGCCCACCATAGCGAGGACACGCTGGATCTCCGCATCTGAAGCATCAGGCGCACCCATAGTGATATTCTCCCGCAACGAGCCGAAGAACAGACGCGAATTCTGTGTCAGCAACCCGACATCGCGGCGCACATCAGCCGGATCGATCTGTGGAAGTGCCAGATCGTCAAGCAGCACCTCGCCTTCGGTTGCATCAAGCAGGCCCGAAAGAGCCAGCAGCAGCGTGGATTTACCAGCACCATTGCGACCAAGCACAGCAATGCGATCGCCATGCTTGATCTTCAAATCCTTAATCAAAAGAACCGGAAGCGAATTTTCGTCGCCATACCGGAAAAGTGCATCTTTCAGCCGATACGAACCGTCGATTTTCGGGCAGTGAATACGAGTTTCACTATCGGGGTGATCGACCGGCATTTTCATGAGCTGATCAAGGCCCTTCTTGGCAATACGGGCATGTTGCAAGCGCCCCATAATCTGAGACAACTGCCCCATCGGCGCCAACATACGTGAACCGAGAATAGATGCGCCCACCAGCGCGCCCGTGGTCATATCCCCTGAAATGATCAGCGGCGCACCCACAAACACAGTGAGAGCATAAACGCCGCCTTGCACATTCTGTGTCCAGACGCTGAGGCTATTGGTCAGCGCACGAAGCCTGATCTGAGCTTCGCCCGTAACGGCATTGAAATGATTCCATTGCTGCTGAAAACGATCTTCAGCCTGTAGGCCCTTGATATCTTCAAGGCCTTGCACAGTTTCAACCAGCATTGCGTTACGCAGAGATGCTTCGCGCATGGCCTCGTTGGCGTATACCCTCAAGCGCCGCTGCAGGAACAATCCCGGCAGAATAAGCAAAACCAATGCGCCAAGCGGGATGAAGACCATCCAGCCGACCAACGCTGAATAAATAACGAGAAACAGGAAGAAGAACGGAAGATCGGCCAGTGCCGAAACTGTTGTCGACGTCAGCAATTCGCGCACCTGATCGACATCACGCAATTGCGCAATAAACGATCCCGTCGATGTTGGCCTTGCCCGGTTGCGCACGCGCAAAGCATGGCCAAATACCACATCGGACATCTGCAAATCGCTTTGCTTGCCCAGCATGTCGATGATGCCCATTCTTGCCCGGCGCATCATGAAATCAAAAAATATTGCCAGCAGAACCCCGCTGAACAATACATAAAGCGTATTGAAGGACTGTGCCGGAACAACGCGGTCATAGACCTGCATTGAGAAAAGAACACCCGCCAAACCCAACGTGTTCGCTATCAGCGATGCGATCAGCACATGTCCGTAGGAGCTGATATCGCGAAACACGATCCGTCGAAGCCAGTTCTCTTCATAGGGTTTGATGTAAGCATCAACACGCGCATCCGGTACCGTTTTCGATGGCCGGGCGAGAACAACCCGCTCAGTCTCGGCAAGAAGATCGTTCAGCGCAAACGGCTGTTCCAAGCCCTCTTCGCCACTCAGCCAGACGCTCGCCTGCCCATCTTTGGACAGTGTGTGAACCACCGCGAGTTGCTTATCTTTAAACATCAAAACAAAAGGCAGATGCCAGGTTGAGAGACTTATTTTGGCGGGGTCAACCAACCTGACGCCAAGTCCCATATGACGGGCCATTGCACGAATTTTTGCATTGTCATCAATGTTCAGATCCGCAGCTGCCGCGAGCTTCGTACCCTGCACCGACATCGGCATGCGGTAATGCTTGGCAATAAGTTGCAGAGCTTCCAGCCAATCTTCAACATTGAAACTGGAAGCTGCGTCGGAGCCCAGCTGTTCACCAGTCAGGCCAAGCTCAAGCAACGGATCCACGATAGGAGGGTTTTCGCCACGCTTCATTGATTGCTCCCGCCTCCTCGCAATGCTGATGCCTGAAGACCAAAACCCTGGCGCATCTTGCCCGAGCTATAGAGGCAATTCAGATTAAGCCGTCTGATATCGTGCACTGTATTGGCTGTCTGAAAACGCGCTTCGTGCAGCTCCTGCTCTGCATTGAGCAGATCAAGCAAAGTTCGCGTGCCCAGTTCCACATATTGTTCCCGATAGAGATCGCGTGTCTTGACCATCATTTCGGCGCGCAATTCCAAAGACAACATGAGCCGGCTCAATGTGCCGATCTGGCTACGCGCTTCCATGAGACTGCGCTCCATATCGATACGCGCGGTGAGAATTGCCGCTTCAGCGGATTGCAGCCCATAGGTGGCAGCGCGTTTGCGTGCACTTGTCTGGCCACCATTATAAAGGCTCGAGGAGACATTCACGCCAACGGAATATTCCGGCTGACGATCATTGCTCGACGTATTATCGCGGGAAGCATTCAGGTCATAACCGGTTGTCGCTTCAAGTGACACGGTCGGAAAAGCGTCAGCTTTGCTTGCTGCCAATTGGGCGGCAGCTTCTTCTTTCTCAGCCTTGGCCTGCAGCATTGCCGGAACGTCTTCCCAATCGGGAGCCGCAACATTACACGCCTTGCCAAGCCATGCAGGAACATCGGAACTGGGATTTGCAGAGCCACCGCCAATCAGTGTGGAAAGGGCGACCTGCCAGCGATTGAGTTCGGACTGATATTGCAGTTGGGTTGCGAGAGCCGATTCCACACGCGCGTCCGCCTGCACTTTGTCGGACATAGTGCTTGCACCTTTATCCGTTCTTTCGGTGACCAACCCGGCTATGCGCTTGACGCCGTCAACCTGCTCCTGCGCGAAAGCAGAGAGCTTGCGATATCTCTGCACTTCCACCACTGCATTGGCCGTGTCCCGTGACAGATTATCGACTGCAAGAAGCAGGCGCGCCTGATTAATGTCCTTGCCTGCCCGCTCCGCATCTACAGCACTTGAAACCTTGCCGAAGTCATAGAGCAATTGGGAGGCAGAGACATTGAATTGCGGGCGCCAGCCTTCGCGATTGGTGCTTTGATAGCCCGAATTTACACCCGCGTTGAGTTTTGGATAATAGCCAGCCTGTGCAGCACGGATGCGTTCATCGGCCTGATAAATCCGGCCGGAAGCTTCATCAACAACCGGATGCCACCCGACGGCCCGCCGGACCGCTGTTTCCATTGTCAGGGAACCACGGTCCGGCGACTTGGGAGGGAGTGCACTTGTCACGTTTGCCCTGTCAACGGCAGGAACGGGGGCGGAACCCGCCATTGACAGGGGCCGTGAGGCCTCGGTTTTCTTTGACTGGGAAAGCGTGTCCGTAGTCAAAGCAAGATTGTTTGCAGACATTTGGCACGCAGCCAAAAGGCATGAAGTAAAGGATATGGCCGCGAAACGTCTAAAAACTAGGAATTTTCGCATTTATTTTCCATTATGACCGGCATATTACCGGTGATCTGTCATCTGAGCCCCCGCCGCTGAGAAAATCAGCGGCGAAGGATTGAAGCTGGAAGATCAGACCGTATGCGTCGGATTGTTGAGCTCATCCTCCTGCGTGAGCGGGTTCGGCACCAGATGAGCAAGCGGATCGTCAACTGCGATCGTCTCATCGGTGGTGACCACTGGCGTTTCCGCACTAGCCTCCGTGTTCGCCGTGGTCTCAGTCGTCACACTGCCATCGTCCGATGTTTGATCATCATTGAACGGCAGGGTGACATCGCCGTTGCCATCGTCGAGCATGAGTGCTTCGGTCAGATTATGCTCGCCCGTAGGTTGTCCACTATCCGTATCTGTGTGATCTGGATTGTCACTTAGCGGCACAACATCGCTTGAGCTTGCAGTTGTCAGCTCATCCACCGGCTGAGTGGTATCGTCGTTCTGATGATCAGGCGAAGCATCGTCACTCTGGCTGTTGTCAGCTGCATGATGATCCGTCTCTTTATCTGTCGTCGTATGATCATCGGCTGCTGCAACATCATTTGCATGATGATCTGCAACCACCGCATCATCAACGATGTCCTCAGAAGCGGCCATCCTCGCAACAACAACGCCATCCTGCAGCCCTACAGTAAGCTCAGCCGTCGTTTCGTGACCATTCGGCAACACGATCTTGTAGGTGAAGCTTTCACTGGCTTCGCGATCTGCGTAACTCAGGTTGGCATGCGGCTGATACTTGTATTCGCCGTTGCTGTAGATCGTGAGATCGCCATGCACACCCTGAATGACCGTCCCGGCAGAACTAACCGTTACGAACCCACCAGAACCCTGAATCTGCAATTTAGCACTCAGCGGCAAGGTTCCGTCATTCTCGAACAGATTGCCTTCAACACCTGGATTGCTCTGGATCACATGTTGATCCGTATGAGTGACGTTGACATCCGTCACTGTGCTGACTGTTCCAAGCAAACCGGTAAGCGTCGTTTGAATGCGATACTGACCTGCTGGTAGGTTGAGACTATCTAAATCGATGGTCCTCACCGGTCCGAGAAGACCGACCACCATAGTGAAGGGTGCTCGTGTGCCAGCAACATCCACCCACGTACCGCCAACTAACTGCTGGACGGCAACCGTACCATTTGCGGCTGCAGCCACCGTGACCGAAACGACTACCGTTCCCGTAGCATCCATATTGTTACCGATGGTAAACGTATTACCATTGGCTGTCTGCTGGATGCCCAGAGCTGCAAGCAGACCCTGTGTCTGATTAAAGAAATTATTGTCAGTCGGATTTATCCACACGACCCCAGATGTCGCTGCATCGTCAGTTGCCACGAAGTCATAGGTTGCCGGCTCGGAGAAGTTTTCTTCATTCCAGACAAGTCCCTGACCATCACTATCAATCCGAATGTTCAGGTTGGCAGTCGTATCGGTATTACTGATCGGGTCGTGCAATGTGTAAGTGAACACATCGACCTGACCAATGGCCGAGATATCGCTGTTCGGTGTGTAGCTATATGTACCATCCTGATGGATGGTCAAAGTACCATACTGCCCGACGATGGTTGTTCCCTGTGGTGTATCAAGCACCTCAGTCGGGACACCATTTACGGAAACGCTGGTGACGGTATGACCATTTTCGATCGCAGTACCGTCATTATCCAGAACATTGCCCTGAATGGTTTCTACGGTAACGCCACTTGGTTCCTGATAATTCAGGTCTTCGCCCTGAACACCGAGATTCCCAGCCAAGCCCACATTCGCGAGACCATTGACCGCAACGAATGCTCGATAGGTGCCTTCCCCAAATGTAGCTTCCGCTGTCGCGCGATTGCCCAAAAGGTTCAACGTCAGAAATGTGGCATCACCGCTACCTTCAACGGCTGCCCAAGTGCCATCAGGCATTAGTTTCTGGACAATGATAGAAGTTCCAGCAGCCAGATCCAATCCAAGCAGCTGAGAATAATCAAATGTCAGGGTTTGCTGGTGACCTTGCTGCACCTGGAACCCAACAGCGTCGACACTGAGTACCCGCAGATCAAGCCCAACGAGGCCGAGCAGAAGAAGATACGACGCATTGCCGTGATTAACGTCCGTTTCCGTCGGCTGGATCGTTACCTTTGCTGATACATCGTCATCGACTGCATCTGCGTCAGCATCGGCATCCGCGTCAGCGTCAGCGTCAGCGTCGGCATCTGCGTCAGCATCCGCGTCGGCATCAGCATCCGCGTCGGCATCCGCATCAGCGTCGGCGTCGGCATCTGCGTCAGCGTCAGCGTCAGCATCAGCATCAGCGTCGGCATCCGCATCAGCATCTGCGTCGGCATCAGCGTCGGCGTCGGCATCCGCATCGGCGTCAGCATCAGCATCGGCATCCGCATCTGCGTCGGCATCAGCATCAGCATCCGCGTCGGCGTCAGCATCAGCATCCGCGTCGGCGTCGGCATCTGCGTCAGCATCAGCGTCAGCATCTGCGTCGGCATCGGCGTCGGCATCAGCATCCGCATCGGCATCGGCATCGGCATCAGCATCCGCGTCGGCATCAGCATCTGCATCTGCATCGGCATCGGCATCGGCATCGGCGTCAGCATCCGCATCCGCGTCAGCATCTGCGTCGGCATCCGCGTCGGCGTCAGCATCCGCATCTGCGTCAGCATCAGCGTCGGCATCTGCATCTGCGTCGCCATCATCAATAATAGGAGCAGTCACAGAGCCAGGACCCGACTCGTTTTCTGCAGCATCAGTGAGAGTAACTGAGAGTTGCTGCCCCTCGCCCTGTGACGGATCAAGAGTGACTGTGAAGTTGCCGTCTTCACCAACGACACCTTCGCCGATAATATTTCCGTCGGGATCTCGTACAATCACCTTTGTACCCGGCTCACCCTTACCGGAAAGCTCCGTCCCATCTGCGCTCACGACAAGATCAGTCGGTGCACCGGGTGCGAGCGTATCTGGCAAAGTGGCCGGAGCTTCAGGAGAAGCGTTACCGGCCCCGTCCGTCAACGTAACCTTGACATCCTGCCCATTGCTTGCTGGCAGCGTAAACGTGGCGGTGCCTGCACCCGAGAGAACAACCGTACCAATGACATCACCGGCAGCGTTGTAAATCTTTGCCGTCGAGTTCGGCTCGCCCGTTATCGTGAGCGTGCGACCGTCCTCACCCACATCAACCGTCGGTGCGCCGGGTGCGAGCGTATCTGGCAAAGTAGCAGGTGTTTCGGAAGACTCGTTTCCTGATCCGTCAGTCAGCGTAACCTTGACATCCTGCCCATTGCTTGCAGGCAGTGTGAATGTAGCGGTGCCTGCACCCGAGAGAACAACCGTACCAATGACATCACCGGCAGCATTGTAGATTTTAGCGGTTGAATTGGGCTCGCCTTTGATCGTGAGAGTGCGACCATCTTCTCCAATCGTTACGTTTGGAGCATTCGGTGCTTCAGTATCGGCGTCTGCGTCGGCATCCGCATCGGAATCCGCATCCGCATCATTATCATCGCCGCCACCAGAAGCTGCACCAATTGCAGCACCCAGAGCCCCCAAACCAGCAAGGCCCAATAGAATTGGGCCCAGATCACCACCGCCGCCGGCGAGTTGGTCAACAGATTGTATTTCTGAGAAATTGAAATCGGTAAGACCATCACTGTGATTACCGGCCCACAACTTGCCGTTTTCATCCTGAAGGACAAGGTCATTGTCCTGACCATCCTGATAATGCGTATAAAAATGAACAATTCGAATTGTTTCGCCGTTGTGTAGTCGAATAAGGAGATCGTCACCGATTTTCTGGTATTCAGCAATTGCATTAGGATTAAGCGATATTTTTACAACGCTTGGCCCCGACAAAATGATGTCATTACCAGCAACGGTGCGAGAACTGCCACTCGCCTTATTCGTTACAACTGCAACCATGACTCTCTCCTCAATCCGAAACTGAGCTTCGAGGGTCGATGTGAAACAGAACAAAGGCTATTGAGACTGCACTGTTTTATGGCTGGAATATTGATTCAAATATGAACTAAATATTAAATACAAACTGGCCTAGCCGAGAAGTATAAAACTTCTCGAAAAAAATAATGCCAAAAACCTGCATTTCACAATAGTTGCTGAAACCACCCCTCAAAGACGATAACTACCCGTTTCAAAATTTCGTTATCAGAAGAAGTTTGTCTATGCTGATATTGACGCCTTTTGTACGATAAATACAAAAGCTACTAATTAAGTTGTTTATTTTTAACAGACTATCGTTGGGCTTTTTTTCTGAATGATGCTGGACTTGTACCTATAATTCGTCCGAAAAACCGAGTGAGGTGAACCTGATCCGCAAATCCGCACTCATGAGCGATCTCAGCAATGGGCATTTGCGTTTCAACCAACAGATCTCGCGCCTTCTCCACACGTCGCCGTATTATATATTGATGTAGAGTTACATTCGTCGCTCGCTTGAATAATCGAGCAAACTGCGCCGCCCCGACACCTGCTGTATTCGCAAGCCTGTCTATAACGATACGGCGATGCAGATTCTGCTCAATATAATCGAATGTCTTCTGAATAGTCGAAAGAGAAAGCCCTACTTCAGAATTCAGATCACCGGAGGTCAGCGTAGAATATTTCGAGAGTACCCGCGCCACAAGAACGCGCGCTATGTATTGCACTTCTATAGAAGAAAAACGCCCTCCAGAATACAATATATCCTTGATAGAACTTATAGTCTGACCAAGAAATTCGTCAAATATAGATAAACTATAGTCAAGCCTGAAAAGACTGTTACTGACAGATGAGAACTCTATAAATATATCATCCATCAATTTCTTGGAAATGTATATATTTATGATTTCCGCATTGCTATTTATGGATACTTTTACTGATTCGTCAGGAGGGATTATAATTATCGATCCCGGCTGTAAATATAGTTCCGACAGCTCATCCCCAATCTGCCAGGTTCCCTGCAAATGGCCGTCAAGAACCATGGCAACCAGTAGCGAGTCCACAGGCTTGAATGTCGACCTGAACGGCTGAAGCCGTGCGGTGTAGGCGTATAAATTCTTCCAACCCTGGCTGGAGCTGGTCCTAATGACTTCAATCGCGTCAACATTTTCTACGTCGTGGAATGCAACCAAATTCCCCTCAGTATTCGGCATATACCCTCCATAGTTATCGATACTTTGGATCATGACAAGCTAGTAATAATATAAAAAAAATCAAATGCGTTCCCTACCAATTGTGTGAATATCTTTAAAATTAATCGATAATATAATCCTGGAAATTAATTCCAGCCCATAATTCGATGTAGTTTGATATTTAGCGCGTTCTAAAATACAATAAATGGATATATTTTACACGATCGGTTATTTTTTTCTATTTCACAGTTTCATTCGGACAAAAGAAAAACTTAGTCTTCAAGTCATGGATATATGCAAAATACCCGTTGCACGGGTAGAAAATTAGCTACGCAGCAATAATTCCATGGTTATTTGGGGCTGGAAAAAGCCAAGCTTCACGGTCTTTGAATGCCAAGCTCTAACCTCATTTATCAGGGTATACATACTCACCGTTGCTACTCGCGCAGACCCCTTGGATCAGGAAGGCAGTTTTTTCGCGATCCGCATGAAGCCGCTCTTTATGAGAAACTATGGCAACGTCGGTTTGTTAGAAAACGGGGATCGGATTTGGAATGGAGACGTGCGTAAAACCGGATAGCGCGCGCTTCGACATCATCATGCGGCAATGCTTCACTGGGTAGAGCAACTCTGCGAGACTATATCAGGAACGAGAGCCCTCCCTCGGCGCAACGTAAACCGGCAAGAGAGAATGACCCTTCTTATCAATCAGCCTCATCCATCCATAGACAGAGCGTCCATCGACAGATTGGTCAGCACTTTTTATGGGAGAGCACGCGAAGATGACATCATCGGTCCCGTCTTTACAAAAGCGGTCGAGGATTGGGACCATCACATTGAACGCATCAGCGAATTCTGGTCATCCGTCATTCTGAAAACAGGCCGTTACGATGGCCGCCCGATGCCACCGCATCTTCGCCTGGGCCTCAAAAACGAACACTTCGATCGTTGGCTGCAATTGTTTGAACAGACGGCTCGCGATATTTTCCCGCCTGAAGGTGCAATCATTTTTATTGATCGCGCCCGACGCATCGCCGACAGTTTTGAAATGGCGATAGCCACGCATTCCGGGCAGATCGCAGCACCGCGCCATTCGCGCAAGCCGCTATAAAAGAAAACGCCTGCCTCTGATAACAGAGACAGGCGGTTCAATCGTTATCAATGCACGTCTTATTGGGAACCCGCTCCGATCATGCAGCAGGTTTGGTCTTCTCTGCCTGAAGATGCTGTTTGTGACGCAGCAACATTCCATAAAGATCGCGCGGCTCATCCGGATCAGCCAGCAGGTCGAGCTGCTCGTAGAAGCCAGTATCCTGCAGCTTGTCACGAACGTAACGCAGGGCGGAGAAATCTTCAGTCGCAAAGCCAACCGAATCGAACAATGTGATCTGGCGGGCGTCCTTGCGACCTTCAGTCTTGCCGGTAATAACTTCCCACAATTCATTGACCGGATAGTCTTCCGGCAACTGCTGAATTTCACCTTCGATGCGGGTCTGTGGTGGATATTCGACAAAAATATCCGAACGACGCAGAATATCGCCATGCAATTCCGTCTTGCCGGGGCAGTCGCCACCAACGGCATTGATATGGACGCCTGCGCCAACCATGTTGTCGGTCAGAATCGTGGCATTCAGCTTGTCTGCGGTAACGGTCGTGATGATTTCCGCACCCTCGACAACTTCCTCGACGTCCTTGCAGATCATAATATCGAAACCCGCACCTTCGAGATTACGTGCGCACTTCTCTGAAGCACTACGATCAATGTCGTAAAGACGCAGCTTGTCGACGCCCAGTATCGCCTTGAACGCCATTGCCTGAAATTCGCTCTGCGCGCCATTACCGATGATCGCCATGGTGCGAGCATTCTTTGGCGCGAGATGCTTGGCGGCAACCGCTGATGTTGCAGCCGTGCGCAACGCGGTCAGGATTGTCATTTCGGTCAGAAGCATCGGATAGCCGTTGCCAACGTCCGACAAAACGCCAAATGCGGTTACCGTCTGCAAACCGTCACGCGTATTTTTTGGATGACCATTCACATATTTGAAGCCGTAGAGTGTGCCGTCGCTTGTTGGCATCAGCTCAATCACGCCTTCATCAGAGTGCGACGCGACGCGTGGCGTCTTGTCAAAGCTTTCCCAGCGACGGAAATCTTCTTCCACATAGTCGGCGAGTTCCTTCAGAAAGGTCTCAACGCCAATGGAAAGAACCAGCTTCATCATGTGATCGACACTGACGAAAGGAACGATATTGAGGTTAGGTTGCGTCATCATTACTCCTAAAGCGCATCCCGAAAAGTGCGAAACGGTTTTCGGAACAAGATGCGCGTAAAAACGAAGAGATAGAACATCCCGCGGCCTGACGATTGCATCTGGCCGCAGGATGCAGTCTCGTGGATCAATAATTGATAGTCGGACGATCCATAACGCTGCGGCCAAGCAAGCTGGCCATCAGATCAACCATCACTGTCGCAGTGCGCCCGCGCTCGTCGAGGAACGGGTTGAGTTCCACCAGATCAAGGCTCGTCACCAACTCGCTGTCGTGCAGCATTTCCATAATGAGATGCGCTTCGCGGAAGGTTGCTCCACCCGGAACAGTCGTTCCCACGGCAGGCGCAATCGAGGGCTCAAGGAAATCGACATCAAGGCTGACATGCAGAAGGCCGTTTTCTTCCTTCACGCGCTGAAGGAACCGGCGCAAAAGTGCTGCTACGCCATGCTCATCGATCAGGCGCATGTCATAGACAGCCACGCCCGTCTGCTTGATCGCGGCCCGTTCTGCCGGATCAACACTGCGAATACCCATCATGCAGACATTGTCCGGGTCGATTGCTGCTGCCAGCGGCGGGAAATATCCGTCAAAGCCCTTCTGGCCTGTGTAGTATGCAACAGGCGTGCCATGCAGATTACCACTGTCAGTTGTTTCGAGTGTGTGAAAATCCGTATGGGCATCAAGCCAGAGCACAAACTGCTTGCGGTTTAGTTCGGCTGCACGTCGCGCAATACCCGGAACGGTACCTGCAGCAAGAAGGTGGTCGCCACCGAGGAAAATCGGAAACCCTTCCGCACTTTCACGATAAGCTGCTTCGCTGATCGCTTCGATCCAGGCAACCGCTTGCGGGAGTGCTTTGATCGCAGGATTGGGATGGCTCAATGGACGAAGTTCAGCAGGTACCAGATTGCCAAGATCGGTGAATTCGTGCCCGAGTTCACGAATGGCTTCTGCAATGCCCGCCGCCCGATAACCATCAGGGCCCATATTGCAGCCCAGACGACCAGTGCCTTCCTGAACAGGCAATCCCAAAATCTTGCAATGCATAAAGTGCTACTCCTGAGAAATTATTAGATAAGGTTGACCATTTACCCTTGGCGATGTGAACCATACGGATTGGCAAATTTATCGATTTGCTTTATCAAAATGGCAGATTTATATTTCAAATTGGAGAAATCATGGACGAGCTGGATGAAAAGCTGATCACCGTCCTGCGCCATAATGGCCGTCGCAGCATCTCGGATGTCGCTATCGATCTTGGCGTTTCCCGCGCAACGGTGCGCGCGCGCATGGAGCGACTGGAACGCTCTGGCGACATTATCGGCTATACCGTCATCCTGCGCTCAGATGCCGTTGACCTGCCGGTTCGCGGCATCATGATGATCGAAATCGAAGGGCATGTTGCCGACCGAGTGGTGAAATCCCTGGGTGGTTTTTCGGAAATATCCGCCATCCACACCACGAATGGCCGTTTCGACCTGGTGGTTGAGCTGGGTGCAGCAACGCTCACAGATTTCGATGCTGTTTTGCGCCGGATCCGACTGGTGCCGGGCATCAAGGCCAGCGAAACCAATCTTCTGCTTGCGACACCCCGCTCAACGCGAGCAAGGCTCTAAAACTGTTTCGGTCAATATACGCTTTTAAAAAAACCAGAAAACAAAGGCCGGAGAACACTCCGGCCTTCTTTATTCTTATGCTCAGGCGAGGATCGGATAATCCGTATAGCCTTTGGCACCACCGCCATACATGTTCTGCTGATCAAGCTCGTTAAGTGGGGAATTGTCCTGCAAACGACGAACAAGATCAGGGTTCGAGATGAATGGCTTGCCAAAGGCAACCACGTCAGCACGTCCGCTTTCGATCTCTTCTTCCGCCAGCTCACGATCATAGCCATTATTGACCATCCAGGCAGCCTGACCGCCTGCATCGCGATAAACCTGCTTGAGACGCGCGTAGTCAAATGGCTGCGGACCCTGTTGGAAATCACGTGGACCGCCAGTCGCACCTTCGATGATATGGATGTAAGCAAGACCATAATCGGCAAGCTTTTCGATCACATAATCAAACAGTGGCTGTGGATCCGGGTCCGAAGCATCATTTGCCGGTGTCACTGGTGAAAGACGAATGCCCACCTTGCCCGGCGCAACCGACTTGGTGATTGCGTCAACCACTTCAAAAAGGAAGCGTGCGCGATTTTCGATGGAGCCGCCATATTCGTCGGTGCGGTGATTGCTGCCTGAACGCAAAAACTGATCAATCAGATAACCGTTTGCTGCGTGGATTTCGACACCATCAAAACCGGCAACTTCTACCGCATCCTTGGCAGCCTTGGCGTAGGTCGCAACGATTTCCGGCAATTCGCTCTTTTCAAGCGCGCGTGGCTCGGACGTTGGCGCAAACTCTCCGGTGCCATCATCATGCACGAGATAAGTCTTCGACTTTGCTGTGATGGCCGAAGGCGCAACGGGCTTACCGCCATTGGGCTGCAAAGTGTCGTGCGAAATACGACCCACATGCCACATCTGAACGACAATCTTGCCGCCAGCACTGTGCACCGCATCTGTCACACGCTTCCAGCCAGCAAGCTGTTCAGGCGAATAAAGGCCGGGAACATCGGCATAGCCCTGGCCCTGATGGCTGATCGGTGTTGCCTCGGTGATGATAAGACCTGCGCTCGCACGCTGCTCATAGTAGGTAACGTTGAGATCGTTTGGCACTGCCTTTGGCGAGCGATTGCGCGTCAGGGGCGCCATAACTATACGGTTGGCAAGCTTCAAATCGCCAATGGTGACGGGATCAAACAATGTGGCCATAGATGCATTTCCTTCAAATTGGAAAGATTGGGCGAATTGGAAAAGTTGGTCAAAGATCGGACAGCGACTTAAGCAGGCTTGCAATAGCCTCCTCGTCGCGTTTGTAGAACGTCCATTGACCGACACGGTGGGGCGAGATCAGCCCCGCTTTTGTCAGCACGGACAAATGGGCAGAAACGGTGGACTGGGAGAGGCCACACCGTTCAAACTGACCGGCACACACACCCATCTCCAGAGGCATGTGTTGAGCGGAGAAATGCTTCTCCGGCTGTTTGAGCCAGCTTAAAATTTCGAGACGAACGGGATGAGCGAGCGCCTTGAGAATTTCGTCCAAAGGCATAGCTAATTCTATGGTTTGAACGTTCGACATCATGATCACCTCGCTAATCTTCGTTCATATCGTCATTTCACGATATATGTATCGCTTGTATTCGATTTAAAAAGAGGCGAACTCTTCACATGCGCGTGAACACGATCAAGCTTTCCCAGCAAAAGTGCGAAGCGGTTTCGCGTTGGATAATGCGTCAAACAAATGGTCGGAGCCGTTCCAACGATTCAATCTTAACTGGAACCGCTCTAATAGCTGCTTTTCTGTGGAACATCATTTCGGCCTTGATTGCGCCGAACGGGCATCTGACTATGTTCGCTGCAAATATTTGAGATTGGAATGTATATGGCCGACGACATAAAGCGCATTGCCGGGATTATCGCAGCGGAAATCAATGCAAGACCGGAGCAGGCTATTGCCGCCATCGGCCTGCTTGACGAGGGCTCGACCGTGCCATTCGTCGCCCGCTACCGCAAGGAAGTCACGGGCGGACTTGATGACACGCAATTGCGCCAGCTCTCCGAGCGCCTCGGCTATTTGCGTGAACTCGAAGCACGTCGCAGCTCTATTCTGGAATCGATCCGCGGGCAGAACAAACTGACGCCTGAGCTGGAACTGAAAATTGCCGGCGTTGCCACCAAGGCGGAGCTTGAAGACCTTTATCTCCCCTATAAGCCCAAGCGCCGCACGCGTGCAGAAATCGCCCGCGAACGTGGCCTTGGTCCACTCGCTGAAACAATCCTCTCTAATCGCAGCCTTGTACCTGCTGATATCGCCGCACAATATGTGGTCGGCGAAGTCACGGACGTCAAAGCAGCGCTTGATGGTGCACGCGACATCGTTGCTGAAGGCTTTGCAGAGAACGCCGAACTCATTGGTAACTTGCGTAACTACATGAAAGACCGAGCTGTTCTGCGCTCACGTGTGGTTGATAAAAAGCAGGAAGCGGGCGCTAAATTCTCTGACTACTTTGATCATTTCGAACGCTGGACGAATGTTGCGGGCCACCGTGCCCTTGCCATGCTACGCGGCCGCAATGAAGATTTCCTGTCACTTGATATCGAAGTCGATGCCGACGACACTTCGCCTGTGAAACCTGTCGAACGCAAGATTGCCGCCGCCTATAATGTTGGATCAACACTGCCCGGTGATCGTTGGCTGATGGAAGTCGCAGGTTGGGCCTGGCGCGTCAAACTGTCTCTTTCTCTATCACTTGATCTCATGCGGGATCTTCGTGAGCGCGCAGAAGAAGAAGCAATCAACGTGTTCGCCCGAAACCTCAAAGACCTGCTGCTTGCAGCGCCTGCCGGTTCGCGCGCCACAATGGGGCTTGATCCGGGCATCCGCACCGGCGTCAAGGTCGCGATTGTCGATGATACCGGCAAGTTGCTCGACACCACGACCGTCTACCCCTTCCCGCCAAAGAACGATGTGCGCGGTACACAGGCAGCACTGGCAAGCCTTATCCGCAAACACAAAATCGAACTGATCGCTATCGGTAACGGAACAGGTAGCCGCGAAACTGAACGCCTCGTCATCGACATGCTTACCGATATGCCGGCACCAAAGCCGCTGAAAGTCATTGTTTCGGAAGCAGGCGCATCAGTCTATTCGGCATCAGAAGCAGCTGCTGCTGAATTCCCACAACTCGACGTGTCGCTCCGTGGTGCCGTTTCCATCGCCCGCCGCTTGCAGGACCCATTGGCAGAACTCGTCAAGATCGAGCCAAAATCCATCGGTGTCGGCCAATATCAGCACGATGTCGACCAGATCCGCCTTGCACGCGCGCTGGATGCTGTGGTGGAAGATGCGGTGAATGCCGTTGGTGTTGACCTCAACATGGCATCTGCACCTCTGCTCGCACGCGTATCCGGGCTCGGACAGTCCTTGGCCGAAGCTATCGTTGCCCACCGCGATGAAGCGGGCGCTTTCAAAAGCCGCAAGGAACTTCTGAAAGTCGCGCGACTTGGCAATCGTACTTTCGAGCAATGCGCGGGCTTCCTGCGCATTCCGAATGGTACGGAGCCGCTTGATGCCTCATCCGTTCACCCTGAAGCCTACGGCGTTGCCAAGAAAATCGTGTCCGCCTGTGGCCGCGATGTACGCAGCCTTATGGGAGATAGCGCAGCACTTAAGGCGCTTGATCCACGCGTTTTCGTTGACGAGCGTTTTGGTCTGCCGACCGTGCGTGACATCATTGCCGAACTTGAAAAACCAGGTCGCGATCCGCGTCCGGGCTTTAAGACCGCGACCTTTGCCGACGGCATTGACGACATCAAGGATTTGAAACCTGGCATGTTGCTGGAAGGCACTGTGACAAATGTTGCGGCCTTTGGCGCTTTCGTCGATATCGGTGTACATCAGGATGGTCTTGTCCATGTCTCACAACTGGCCGACCGTTTCGTCAAAGACCCGCATGAAGTGGTCAAGGCTGGCGATGTGGTGAAGGTCCGCGTTACAGAAGTAGATGTGCCGCGCAAGCGCATCGGCCTCACAATGCGCAAGGATGGTGGCGAAGCTACCGGGCGTAAAGATGGCGGAGAAGCACCTGCCCCTCGCGCGCCATCGAGCCGCGATCAACGGCCTGCTCAGAATGGAACCAAAAACTTCGCCCAGCAGCGCAAGCAGGAACAGCCTTCAACAGGAGGTTTCGGAGCTGCATTGCTGGAAGCGATGAAAAAGAAGTAAGAAAAAGGGCGATTTAAAAAGCCGCCCTTTTTACATTCAGATCTTATTGCCAATCGGAAAACCGGTTGAGACTTTTCTCACTGGCATCTCGTCGGTGGGGATAATCCAGCCATCGCGGATGGCGACGCGTACTTCGTCGCCCTCTTCAAGGCGTACAGGATCACGCACTTCAAAATGCAGCTGGATGTCCGGCTTTGCGATCGCATGAGCTTCAATGCGTGAACCTCCGCCGCGATAAACCGAACGTTTGACCCGAACCGGAATGCCGCCGGTTTCAGTCAACTGCAAGTCTTCTGCCCGGACACAGAGCTTCGCGTTCGCACGTGGCACTTCAATACCAGAGCACCGCACCTGAGCGCGGCTTCCCAGTGCCAACACCTCGCAATGCCCACGCTCGGCGAACGAAAGCACCTCCCCAGGCAGGACCATGCCATGGGCGATAAAGGACGCGACCATTTCGCTTGCCGGTTCTTCATAAAGTTTGCGTGGCGTGTCAAACTGTTGAAGCTTGCCCTGATCAAGCACCGCGATACGATCAGCGAGCGCCATGGCCTCAGCCTGATCGTGAGTGATGTAGATAATCGTCGTACCCGTGCGCTTATGGAATGCCGCAAACTCATCTTCCATCGAAGCGCGCAAGTGCACATCGAGATTGGCCAGCGGCTCATCGAACAGCACGAGCGATGGCGCAGCCACCAGACATCGGGCAAGGGCCACACGCTGTCGCTGACCGCCGGACAAATTAGCCGGGCGGCGATCCCCGAACCCGTCAAGATCGACGAGCGCCAAGGCTTCCTTGACGCGATGTTCACGTTCCGCTTTCGCAACCTTTGCCACGCGCAGGCTATAGCCGACATTCTCGGCAACCGTCATATGCGGCCATAGCGCGTAATTCTGGAAGACGATACCTATCTGCCGTTTTTCCGGTGGCACACTGCCCCCTTTGGAGCCATCAACATGCGAGACGCGCTTTTCGCCGATATGAATTTCACCGCCATCCAGCTCTTCAAAGCCCGCAATCATGCGCAAAAGTGTGGTCTTGCCACAGCCCGAAGGCCCAAGAATGGCGACAAACTCCCCATCCTTCACGTCCAACGACACTTCGGATAAGGCTTGGAAGTCATTAAAGGTTTTGGAAACCTGATCAATTTTCAGTCGCGCCATGGCAGCACTCCATTTGGAAGACGTCGCGCAAACAGATTGGTTGCAAGCATCAGTATGAATGTTACCGCAACAGCCAAAATGGAAATGGCTGCTGCATAAGCAGAATCCCCGGCTTGCTCAAACGAGAACATGACCACGCCCAACGTCTCTGATCCGGACGCCCACAAAAGCGCCGAAACTGTCAGTTCGCAAAAAGCGGTCATGAAGATGAGCACGCCACCTGCAAGCGTAGCCGGAGCCACCAGCGGAAATATAATGGTTCTCAGGCGATAGAAAAGCCCAGCCCCTGCAATTCGTGCCGCCTCTTCCAGTGCTCGGTCTATCTGGTGAAGCCCGGCAACCGTTGGCCGCAAAGCCAGAACGAAGAAGCGCGCAAGATAGGCAAACAGGATGATCCAGATCGTGTTGTAAAGACCGACGCCAACCACCGGCAACGGCTTCAGGAACAACAACAAGCAAGCGATGGCCAGCACTACACCCGGCAATGCATAAGGCATCTCAGCTGCAAAATTAAGGATCGGCGTCCAGCGTCGCTTGCGCCATACCAGCATATAGGCAAGTGGCACAGCCAGCAGAACTGCAAACAAGGCCGCAGCCAGAGAGAGCATTATACTATTGGCAAATGCCCGCGCAGCACCGCCATGTTCAAGCAGCACAAAACGGAAGTTTTCGGACGTTGCAGTCGCAAATGTCAGCGGCACGCCGTAAGCAGGAACAAGAGCCGACAGCGTGAGCCCGATTAGCGGCAGAAACAGCACAATAATAATAAGCAGCCACGCGGCAATTTCCGCCAGCAACCGCCAACGACCCAGCATAAAGGGTGCGGCTGGCAGAGATGTCGAAACAATGCGGAAATCACGGCGGCGCGACGCATAATCCTGCGCGGCAATACCTGCCATGGCAATCAGTCCGATCAGCACAGAAAGCACTGCAACGCTCGAAAGCACGGCTGGCCCACCACCTGCAAGTCGCTGATAAATCAGCGTCGGCAGGACCAGATAATTCGATGGAATGCCTAAAAACGCGGGAATGCCGAAATTGCCAACACAAGAGACAAAGGCCAATGCGGCTGCACCAATGATTGAAGGTGTCATCAGTGGCAGAATGATCGTGCGCAGGACCATCCATTTGCTGGCACCGGCACTTAAGCCCGCTTCGACCAGCTCACGCGGCAGCTTGCGCAAGCCTGCCCGCACGATCAGGAAGACCAGCGGCCCGTATTGTACGCCTAGCAGAAAGATAATGCCCCAGACCGAATAGAGTGGATTGCGGCTACCGAGCGGCGGAGCCATACCGATGACTTTAAGAAGCTGGCTTGATGGCCCAAACAATTGCAGCCACGCCAATGCAGTGACCTGAGGGGCAATGAGCAGCGGTGTGACATAGAAAAGGACGAAGACGTTGCGCCCGCGCATATTGGTGAGACCGACAAGCAATGCGGCTGCAATACCGAAGATGAGCGCCAGCAAGGTGCCGCCAATGCCGATCTGCAAGGAGTGCCAGGTCGCAACCCATGTCGACTGGTTGCCGAGTGTCTCGATCAGCACGGACGCAGATAACCTGCCCTGCGGTGCGACAAGCTCAATGAGCAAGCGTGCCATCGGCAAAAGCGATAGCAGCGCCACAATCAGGGTTATTCCAACGATCAGGGCCGCATCACGGCCCTGAATATCTCGAAACATACGCATAAAAACGTCTTGCCTTATCCGCCGAAGAGCTCGGAAAACTGCTTCTTGTCAGCGTCAGTCTGTTCAAGCACCTTCTGGGTGTCGATGGGCATAATGTTGATCTTGGTGCCTTCCGGCAGCCATGCAGGGCGGCCAACGCCTTCCTTGGCAGGCAGATAGCCCTGTTCAAGCGCAAGCTTCTGACCATCATCGGACAGGATGAAGTCTACAAACTTCTTAGCGCCGTCAACATTCTTGGCAGTCGCCATAATCGCAACTGGTTCAGTTACCGCTGGCACGCCTTCCGACGGGAAGACGAACTCGATTGGCGAACCCTTTGCCTTGGCATTCAATGCCATGAAATCTACCAGAATACCGTAAGGCTTCTCACCACTGGCAACCGATTTCAGCACGGCGCCGTTACCTTTAACGCTCGCAAGTTCATTGGTCTTGAGGCTTTTGAAGTAGTCCCAGCTGAGATCCTTGTTAAGCGCAAAACCACTCAGAAGGTAAGCCGCAGCACCCGAATAAAGCGGGCTTGGCATAACCACCTGCCCCTTATACTCAGTGGTCGCAAGATCAGCCCAATGTTCAGGCTTCTGCGTGGCACCCGTGTTATAGACGATACCAGTGGTAATGAGCTTTGAGCCGAAATAGGTCTTGTCGGCATCATAGCTATCTGCGGCAAAACCATCGACCTTAGCTTCCGGATAGGCAAGAAGACGCTTGTCCTTCTTCAGACCTTCCATCGTCACGGCATCAGCGATGAGAAGAATGTCAGGCTGCGGTGCGCCAGCCGAAAATTCAGCGGCAAGCTTGGTGAGAAGTTCACTCGTGCCCGAACGGAAAATCTGAACATCCGTATCGGGGTTTGCCTTGCGGAAAGCCTCGACGGTCTTTGCTGCGTCTGCTTCGGGCTGCGACGTATAAAGCGTCAGCGTATCGGCCTGAGCGACGGCGATAGAGAGAGCAAGAAGAGCCGGGATGGCACTGGCCCGCTTCAGCATCTTGTTCATGGAGTTGGCTCCTCGAATTTCCGTGTGATTTTCCGCAGTGTGTCCTGCCGCTCCGGCGTGACGGCGCTGCATACGGGCCGAAAGGGCGCAGATACTGTCGTATTGAGAAGCGCGATCATTCCTGTTCATGACTCACCTGTCAAACAAGCTCTAAAACATATGCTTCAAAATCGGAACCGATTTTGAAAAGCAAAATGCCCTCCGGCAGATTTCTACTCTGCAGAAGGGCATCTATCACTTGAATAGATCAATTTCGCCTTCCGCATCACTTCCAACCAGGAGGCGATGCGGATGCCATAACGGGCTTTGGCTTCAATTATATGACAGTGTGAGGCAGCTTCAGATGATTATCCCAGCTGCGTGTGCCACCTGTGCTCCAGCTTCATAATAGGCTTCACGCAAGCTGCGGAAATTCTGTGCCTTCGGATCACTGACGGGCAAAGGCAAATCATCTTCAGAGATGGCGCCGGAAACGAGTTCTGCCAGCAAACGTCCGAATACGGTGCCCGGTGCGATACCGCGACCATTATAACCGGAGAAGCCAACGACATTCCGGTCAAGACGATGGAACTTCGGCAGACTGTCATTGGTCATACCAATCTTGCCATACCACTCAGCTTCAAACTCGACATTGCCAATTTGCGGGAACAAGCGCTTCAATGACTTTTTCGCCCATGCCGTATGAACAGCCGCACCCGTATTGCGCAACGCACCAACGCTACCGAAGACAAGACGGCCCTGCTGATCGAAACGGAAAGACGACAGAACTTCCTTTGTATCCCAGGCGCCCTGACGTTCTGGGAGAATGCTCTTTTTCACATTGTCAGAAAGGGGTTTGGTGGCCATGTTGAAGTAAGGCAGATGTACCAGTTCCGCGCGCACCTCAGCCCACGGCACATTGGTGTAGGCGTTGGTTGCAACCACAACCCAATCCGCTGTCACGGTACCTGTGGCGGTCTTCACGACCCACTTGCCGTTCTGTTCGCTGGCACCGGTTACCGGGCTTGCCGTAAAGATTTGCGCACCTGCGGCGACCGCTGCATGTGCCAAACCGCGCACATAAGCAAGCGGCTGAATTGTTCCGGCCCGCAAATCGAGCAATGAACCAGCATAGGCTTTGGTGCCAACCTTGGCTTCGGTTTCCTTCGCATCGAGCAGCTTCACATTAGCGCCGCGACGCGCCCATTGTTCATGGCGATCTTCAAGCTCCTTAAGCCCGTCCTTGCCAACTGCGCAATGCAAGGTTCCCTGCTTTTCAACTTCGCAGGCGATCCGGTGCTTTTCGATCAGTTCAAAAACCAGCTTCGGCGCATTGCCAAGCACGTCGAGCAGACGGTCGCCATGCTTCTGGCCCAGCACACCCGGCAGATCGTCGGGCATGACCCACATGCCTGCATTGACCAGACCGACATTGCGGCCCGAACCGCCATAACCGATTTCGATCCCTTCCAGCACGATTGCTTTCGTGCCCTTTTCCGCGAGATGCAACGCGGTGGAAAGCCCGGTGAAGCCACCACCGACAATCACCACGTCGGCAGTCAGATCGCCTTTAAGCGTGGTGGTTTCAGGTGCGGCTGGAGCGGTCTTTTCCCAAAGGCCATGAGAGCGTGGATCGTTGAGCATGAACGGCAACCATTTCATATAATGAAAAACAGACGGCAATTACCGCCAAAACTATTTCACGCGCTGGAAGTCTCAAGGACAGCAATATTTACGCAACAGTTCATTCCAGTTCGGAATGAACGAGTGGATCGAGTTTGACGTTTGAACCCCGACTGACACAAATGCTCTTTCAAACGTCAAATTCCAAAAATCCACTAGATTCATATGCTTGCTAGTGGTCTTTTTGATTCCGACATTTGTTTAACGCTTGTATCGAGGATGCAAATGTCGGAATCAGACCACCAAGCCTGAATAATCCGTATTACCGACCTGCCCTGCAATCCACTGACAGAACACCTGGGTCAGTGGGTTTTCGAGTTTACCTTCAGGCACAACGAGATAGTAGTCATTCTCGGTGCGCATCGGCTGCTCGAAAAGCATGACCAGTTCGCCGTCACGCAGTTCCTGCTCAATCAGATAAAGTGGCAGCAAAGCGAAGCCGAGCCCGGCAAGTGCTGCACCAATCACCATGGAAAACTGATCGAAGCGATGGCCGCGATAGGCGGATTTGCCTTCAACGCCACAGCTCTCAAACCATTGCGCCCACATTTTGGGACGCGTTGCCAGATGCAGGAGCGGCTCGTTTTCAAGCTCTTCGGGACTGGCTGGATGACGTGCTTTGAGAAGGCTTGGGCTGGCCACTGGCACAATGACTTCGCTGCAAAGAAAGGTACAGGTCGCGTGCGCCCAAACCGGCTGACCATAATGAATGGCAAGATCGAAGGGCTGCTCTTCAAAATCAAAAACGCCGGAACGTGACGCGACATTGATCGCGATACCGGGATGCTTTTCAATAAAATCCGGAATACGCGGCATCAGCCAGCGCGTACCAAAGGTGGGCAAAGTTGCGACACTGAAAGAGGAGGTCGATTGTGCAGACGCCATGGCGCGCAGCATCGTGTCTTCCGTCTGGTTGAGCAGACGCCGCACTTCCGGCAGGAATTTGCGCCCGGCATCCGACAAGAGAATGCGCTGGCGGATACGTTCAAACAGCAGCACACCAAGCTGGCTTTCGAGATCCTTGATCTGGCGACTGACAGCGCTCTGGGTCAGATTGAGTTCATTGGCCGCTTGCGTGAAACTGCCATGTCGGGCCGCACATTCAAACGCCTGTAGCGTGGCAATGTCAGGGATCAGTCTCCTGCTAAGCTTCATTCCAATCTCGCATTAACATAGTTGCGTTCGTCGCGATCATAACGGCAAAACGGCTGATATGATACATTTTCATCATAATCCCGGCATGTTCCTCCCGCAAATAACATGTCCGTCCCCAAGATGACACAAGTTCTACGGAAGCTTTCGCAATGAACGAGCATAAATTCATTTCGCCAGACGCCATTCGCTCTGCATTCTCAGCAGCGATGTCGGCCATGTATAAGCAAGAAGTGCCCGCCTATGGCACGCTGATGGAGCTCGTCGCCGACGTTAACGCCAAGGTTTTGGCGGATGATACTCATCTGCACGAACGCCTGACGGAAACCGACTCGCTTGAGCGCATTTCCGAAGAGCGTCACGGTGCAATCCGCCTCGGCACCGCTGCCGAACTTTCCATGATGCGCCGCGTTTTCGCTGTCATGGGCATGTTCCCGGTCGGTTATTACGATCTGAGTGCTGCTGGCGTGCCTGTGCATTCAACTGCATTCCGTCCGATTGACGATGCTGCACTCAAGCACAATCCATTCCGTGTTTTTACATCGTTGCTGCGTCTTGATCTGATCTCTGACGAAAAGCTGCGTGCAGAATCGGAAGAGGTTCTTTCCAAGCGTAATATCTTCACGCCGGGCGCAATCGCTCTCGTCGAAAAGGCAGAAGCTGAAGGCGGTCTTAGTGACGCAGACGCCAAGTCTCTCGTCCAGGAAGTTCTGGAAACTTTCCGTTGGCACGATCATGCCAATGTCAGCGCCGATCTTTATCATCGCCTCCACGATGCACATCGCCTGATTGCAGACGTCGTGTCCTTCAAGGGCCCACATATCAACCACCTGACCCCACGCACGCTCGACATCGATGCCGTTCAAAATCAGATGCCAGAACGCGGCATTAATCCGAAAGCCGTGGTTGAGGGCCCACCAACGCGCAAATGTGCGATTCTTCTGCGCCAGACATCTTTCAAGGCGCTGGAAGAAGAAGTCTCGTTCATCGGTGAAGATGGCAAATGGACACCTGGCTCGCACACCGCTCGTTTCGGCGAAATCGAACAGCGCGGCGTAGCGCTCACCCCCAAGGGTCGCGCGCTTTACGACAAACTGCTCAACGACACTCGCGCTATTGCACGTCCTGCACCGGACGGCTCGAACTCAACTGCCTATGTGCAGGCTCTGAGCGATACTTTTGCGGCCTTCCCCGACACCTGGGCCGGCATTCGCGAAGAAGGCCTTGGCTACTTCGCTTACTCGGTCAAGGATGCCGCACGCCTTGCAGCCTTCAGAACAGATACCGATATTGAGACCTTGATCGAAGGCGGCGCAGTCCAGTTCGACCCTATCACCTATGAAGACTTCCTGCCGGTCAGTGCTGCTGGTATCTTCCAGTCCAATCTGGGTGACAACGACGCACAGGATTTTGTGGAAAGCCCGAACCAAAAGCGTTTCGAAGAAGACCTTGGCGCCAAAGTGCTTAATGAGTTCGAGCATTATGGTCGCATCGAGCGCGAATCCATCGAAGCTGTACAGGCTCGCCTGAGTGGCCTTGAAGCAGCAGAATAAAGCATTTCCAGCAAAAGCGCGGCGCGGTTTTGCGTCGGACAATGCGTAAAGATGAACAACTAGAGCAGTATCTGCGATACGCGTTTTAATTTGAACTGCCCTAGTACAAAGAGACCAAGAGGAAAAACATGAACACCGCTGTAAAAAAACTCGACGTGAAGAAAGAAGCCGCAGAGCTGCTTTCGAAGCTCGGCGTTGAAGCCTCGATCTACACGTCGGGTGACCTTGCTGGTTTCAGCCCGGTTTCCGGTGAACAGATTGCTTCGGTCAAGACCCACAGCAAGGAAGATGCAGCCAGGATCATCGACAAGGCTGATGAAGCTTTCCGCGTATGGCGCAATGTTCCGGCACCAAAGCGTGGCGAACTCATTCGCCTGCTCGGTGAAGAACTCCGCGCTTCCAAGGACGATCTGGGCCGTCTCGTTTCGCTCGAAGCTGGCAAGATTCCTTCGGAAGGTCTCGGCGAAGTTCAGGAAATGATCGACATCTGCGATTTCGCAGTTGGTCTGTCGCGTCAGCTCTACGGCCTCACCATCGCAACCGAACGTGCTGGCCATCGCATGATGGAAACCTGGCATCCGCTTGGCGTAGTTGGTGTTATCTCGGCATTCAACTTCCCCGTAGCTGTCTGGGCATGGAACTCTGCTCTCGCCATCGTTTGTGGCAACGCAGTTGTCTGGAAGCCTTCGGAAAAGACCCTGCTCACCGCTATTGCCTGTGACGCAATCTTCAAACGCGCCCTCAAGCGCTTTGGCGATGCGCCGGAAGGTCTTTCAGAAGTTGTCCTCGGCGACCGCACCATTGGCGAAGTTCTCGTTGACAGCCCGAAGGTTCCGGTTCTTTCGGCAACCGGTTCGACCCGTATGGGCCGCGAAGTTGGTCCACGCCTTGCAAAGCGTTTCGCTCGTGCGATCCTCGAACTCGGCGGCAACAATGCAGGCATCGTCTGCCCGTCAGCCGATCTCGACATGGCGCTGCGCGCAATTGCTTTCGGTGCCATGGGTACAGCTGGTCAGCGTTGCACCACCCTGCGCCGTCTGTTCGTGCATGAAAGCGTTTATGACACGCTCGTTCCGCGTTTGCAGAAGGCCTATGCCAGCGTTTCCGTTGGTTCGCCGCTCGAAACCACTGCACTGGTTGGTCCATTGATCGACAAGGCTGCTTTCGACAACATGCAGAAGGCATTGAAAGATGCATCAGCACATGGCGGCAACGTACAGGGCGGCGAACGCGTCGATGCTGGTTACGAAGATGCTTATTATGTGCGTCCAGCTATCGTTGAAATGCCAAAGCAGCAGGGTCCGGTTCTCGAAGAAACCTTCGCGCCAATCCTTTACGTCATGAAGTATTCTGACTTCGACGACGTTCTGGCGAGCCACAATGAAGTTGGCGCTGGCCTGTCCTCGTCGATCTTCACGCTGAACCTGCAAGAAGCAGAGCGCTTCCTTTCGGCTGAAGGTTCGGATTGCGGCATTGCAAACGTCAATATCGGTACTTCGGGTGCTGAAATCGGCGGCGCATTCGGCGGCGAAAAGGAAACCGGTGGCGGTCGTGAATCGGGTTCGGATGCATGGAAGGGCTATATGCGCCGTGCAACCAACACTGTGAACTATTCGAAGGCTCTCCCGCTCGCACAGGGCGTTTCCTTCGATATCGACTAATTGGTCTTATCTCAGATTAAAAGAAAACCCCGCTCCGGCGGGGTTTTTTTGGCTTAATCTTTGAATTGGCACAACGCATCGACCGGTTGAGATTTTTGCAATGACGCGGCGAAAATGGTGCTTTCTCGAGAACCGGAGCGGAGTGTACTTTAAGGTACATGAGCACCGGAAGCGCAGAGAAGCGCCATTTGCAGGCCGTCAGTGCGTAAATATCGACTGGTCGATCACCCCATACGTTCTGATGCGAATGAGCCGGGGCTAGCCGGAAATACAACGGTACGATTGCCATTGAGGAACGAGCGGTGATGAATATGCGCGTGAACAGCGCGCGCCAGAACCTGTGCTTCGACATCGCGTCCGATGGACACATAATCCGCCGCACTCTGCGCATGCGTAACACGCGCAACATCCTGCTCAATGATCGGGCCTTCATCAAGATCAGCGGTCACGTAATGCGCGGTAGCGCCGATCAGCTTCACGCCGCGCTCATAGGCTTGCTTGTAAGGGTTCGCACCCTTGAAGGACGGCAGGAACGAGTGATGGATATTGATGATGCGGCCCGACATTTTCTGGCAAAGCGGATCTGACAAAACCTGCATGTAACGCGCAAGAACAACCAGCTCTGTTTCGGTCTCATTGACTATATCAAGAAGGCGCTGTTCGGCTTCGGGCTTGTTGGCTTTGGTGACAGCCACGTGGTGGAAGGGAATGTCGTGATTCACGACGACCTTCTGGTAATCGAAATGGTTCGACACAACACCGACGATATCAATTGGCAGCGCCCCGATCTTCCAGCGATAAAGAAGATCGTTGAGGCAATGGCCAAAACGCGACACCATGAGCAGCGTCTTTGTGCGATGTGCATTGTCATGGAAATCAAAATTCATCTCGAAAGGAGCGGCGATCGGCGTAAAGCCGTCGCGCAATGCCTCAAGCGGCACACCTTCCTCAGAAATGAAGCTGACGCGCATGAAGAAGCGACCTGTGTCCAAATCGTCAAACTGAGCACTGTCGACGATGTTGCAACCCTTGCCCGACAAATAACCGGAAATAGCGGCAACGATACCGCGCGTGGATCTACAGGTGACGGTCAGGACAAAGTTATGCATCGGACTTCCTCAAAAGCATTTCCAGCAAAAGTACGGAGCGAATGCGCCGGACAGTGCGTAAAACTAAATGATAGAGTGGTTCTTATGATTTCGTTCAACCGAAACTACTCTATCGTGCAGGCACAACCACATCGTGATTTCTACTGCACGACGCAGCACAAGCCATGCCAGAATGCGTAATGCACTGACCGGATTGCGCTATCAAGTCGATAATGCGTCACGATGAAGAGATCGATGGAAAGATACTGGAAAGTGTGAACCGCCGATTGAGAACCATCAAACGGTGGACGTTACCTTGGCAAGATTACGCGGCTTGTCCGGGTCGAACCCCTTGCGACGCGTTACAGCTTCGATGATGCGGTAATAGTTGATAAGCGAGACCAGCGGATCGAGATGCCCATTGCCCGTACTGGCCGATGGTATGCGATAACCAGGAACCTCAGCATTGCCGAATGATACAAGACTGGCACCAAACGAGCCGAGCCGGTTGAGTGCTTCAAGGCTTGTTTTCAATGCCTCGTCCTGCGGGATAAAAGAGAGGATCGGAAAGCCATCTTCCACCAGACGCATCGGGCCATGCATCAGTTCGGCAAGCGAAAAAGCTTCTGCATGGATGTTCGCAGTTTCCTTGGCTTTCAGCGCCGCTTCAAGCGAAATAGCATAGGCCGTGCCACGTCCGCCTGTGAACAGCGACCGGGCATCGAAAAGCAGATCTTCGACTATCTCACGACCTTCGGGCTTTGTCGCAGCGAGAGCTTCTGGCAAGCGACCCAATCCGGCCTGTAAGCCTTTGTCCTCGCTTGCCACAGCAACAACCCCGGACAGAGCGGCCACCGACGCGATGAAAGACTTGGTTGCCGCAACGCTTTTTTCTTCGCCAGCATGAAGTGCCAGAACAATATCGGCAGATTTTGCCAGCGGACTATCCGTGACATTCACCACGGCGACAGTTGTTGCACCGCCCCGCTTTGCCGCTTCCTGCACGGCGATAATGTCGGGACTTGCGCCTGATTGCGATACAGTGAAGTGCAGGCCACCGTTCAGTTTCAACTCTGCGCCATAGACAGAAGCAACGGACGGGCCGATGGATGCAACAGGAATACCCGTCGCAATTTCCATCAGATACTTGAAAAATGTAGCTGCATGATCGGAAGAACCACGCGCAGCAGTGGTTATGACGGCTGGTGACTTCTCAAACAGTCGCCCAATCTCAGAAAATGTTCCAGCCTCGGCTTCAAGAAGTTTAGCCACAACACCTGGTGACTGTTCAGTTTCTTTCAGCATAAGGGATGGAGCAGTTTGCATGATCATTCTCCAAAACAAGTAAAGGCCCGCTTTAAGCGGGCCTTCTTCATATCAATGTTGTGGCTGCGGCTCCACCGCTGTTTCGGTGTGTTCCGCGTCAGGTTCCTTAATGCGGAACCATGCCACATAGAGCGCTGGCAGGAACAGAAGCGTAATTGCTGTACCGGCAATGATGCCGCCCATCATGGCATAGGCCATCGGTCCCCAGAACACTTCGCGCGCAATAGGGATCAGTGCCAGACTTGCGGCCGCTGCTGTCAGCGCAATCGGCCGCATACGGTGCTGACTGGCCATCACCACAGCGTCCCAGGGATGAATGCCATCGGTTATATGCTCCTCGACCTGCACGATCAGAATGACCGAGTTACGGATGAGAATACCGATGAGTGCCAACACCCCAAGTATCGCCACGAAGCCAAGCGGCTTGCCACTCGGAAGCAGTGCCGCGACCACACCAATCAAACCCAGCGGAGCGACTGCCACCACGAGGAACAAACGCTGGAAGCTCTGCAATTGCAGCATCAGCACCGTTGCCATCACGAACAGCATCAGTGGCACCACGGCTACAATCGGTCCCTGGCTCTTACCGCTTTCCTCAACCGTGCCAGCTGTGGCAATGGAATAGCCTGCAGGGTGCTTGTCAACGAACGCTTTCACCGAAGGTTCCAGCTCCTTAACGATCGTATCGGGCATCGTTTTATCAACAATACCAGCAGCAACAGTTATGGTTGGAATGCGTGAACGACGATAGATCACCGGCTGTTCAAGCTCGTAGCGGAAATTGGCAATCGCTGCGAGTGGGACCGAGCTACCGTTACCCGTCGCAATCTGCAGGCTTTGCAACGTGTCAATGGAATCGCGTTCATGCTTCTGGGCGCGAACAATTACATCGATGAGATAGATCGAATCCCGAACCTGCGTGATGCTGATGCCACCGACCACACCATTCAATGTCGTGGCAATATCCTTTGAGGAAATGCCCAGCTTACGCGCCTTATCCTGCATCACGTCGACACGGATAACACGTCCCGGTTCATTCCAGTTGTAGTTGACGACGCCAAGCCGCTTATCCGCACTCATGATGCCCGCAAAATCCTGCGTAATGCCACGCAGTTTCTGAATATCAGGGCCTGAGATGCGATACTGAACCGGGCGCCCGACCGGCGGTCCGAGTTCAAGGAATTTCACATAAACGTCGGTACCGACATAATCCTTGCGGAAGACGTCATCAAATTTGGCTTTCAGGCGATCGCGCGCTTCCACATCCTTGGCCACAACCACCATCTGTCCGAAATACGGATTGGCTGGCTGCACATCGAAAGACAGAATGAAACGGATCGCGCTTTGGCCGACATAGGTGCTCCAATGCTCGATATCTGGATTGCCCTTGAGCATTGTCTGTTCAAAACGCTCCATCTGTGCCTTGGTATCGGCAATGGAACTGTTTTGCGGCAGGGTCCAGTCGATCACCAGTTCTGGACGATCGGACTGAGGGAAGAACTGACGTTCGATGAAGCCCATGCCGAAAACCGAGACGACAAACAGAGCGATTGTCGTGATAATAGTGATCCACTTATGGCGCATCGCCAAAAGAAGGGTCCTCGCAAAGGCTTGAAAAAAGCGACTGCGCTTTTCCTCGTGATGCTTCATTTTCTTGGGAAGAAGTGTCACACCGAGAAGCGGTGCAAACAACACGGCCACAATCCATGAAACGATCAGAGAAACCGCAATCACGACAAAAAGCGTGAACGTATATTCGCCCGCCTGACTGGTATTGAGGCCAATCGGAATGAAGCCCGCGATGGTCACCAGCGTACCCGTCAACATCGGAAAAGCCGTGTGCGAATAAACATAGGTCGCGGCTTTGTTGATGGGGTCGCCCTGCTCCAATCGCGCGACCATCATTTCCACCGCAATCATCGCATCATCGACCAGAAGCCCCAACGCGATAATGAGTGCACCGAGTGACACACGTTGCAGCGAAATATCCATCAAAGACATGGCAAGGAAAGTGATTGCCAGCACCAGCGGGATCGACAGCGACACCACAAAGCCTGCCCGCAAGCCAAGACTGATGAAGCTGACAGCCAGAACGATCACAACCGCTTCAAAGAGTGCCTTCGTAAACCCTGAAACCGCGTCTTGAACGACTTCAGGCTGATCGGCAACCTTCGAGACATTGATACCAACCGGCAGTTCCGCCTTCACCTGTTCCATCAGCGTATCGAGCTTCTCGCCGAACTCAAGCAGATTGCCGTTCGGCTTCATACCGATGCCAAGACCAATCGCATCCTGACCATTGACCCGGAAAATCGATGATGGTGGATCAACATAACCGCGCGTGATTGTTGCGACATCGGACAAGCGGAAGAAGCGATCATTTACACGCAGATTGACCGCACGCAGATCGGCTTCCGAGTTGAACTGACCGCTCACACGAACGCTGATCCGCTCAGGACCGGCCTGCACAACGCCTGATGGCGTGATGGCGTTCTGATCCTGCAACGCCTTCAGGATGGCCTGCTGGTCAAGGCCGAGTGCCGCCACCTGCCGTGTCGAGAACTCAAGATAGATTGCCTCGTCCTGCGCCCCGATGAGTTCAACCTTACCCGCATTGGGGATGGTCAGAATTTTTGTGCGCACGTCCTCGGCATAATCACGCAGCTGCCGCATCGACAGCCCATCCGCAGTGAACGCAAAGATATTGCCAAAAACATCGCCAAACTTGTCGTTATAATAAGGACCATAAACGCCTTCCGGCATGTTTGGCTTGATGTCATCGAGCATATGACGCACTTCAGACCAGGCTTTTGTGACCTGTTCCTTGCGAACCGTATCCTTCAAAAACACAAATACGACCGACTTGCCCGCTGTGGTTACACTGCGCGTATAGTCCAGAGTATCGAGCTCTTCGAGCTTCTTTTCGATCCGGTCTGTGACCTGATTCATCGTCTCATCAATGGATGCGCCCGGCCAGTTAGCCTGAACGACCATTGTTTTCACGGTAAATTCCGGATCCTCGGCACGGCCAAGGTCGAGATAGGAAACAAGCCCTGCGACCAGAAAAACAAGCATGAAATACCAGACAAGCGACCGGTGGTTCAAAGCCCAATCGGAAAGATTAAAACCTTTTTTCATAGGCTGCTTCCCTTTGCATCCAGACGGACTTTTTGCCCTTGCTTGAGCTCGTTTACTCCGGCAATCGCCACATAGCTGCCAACTTCAACATTATCGGCAATAAAATTTTCGCTGCGACGTTCGACAACCTGAATGTCATGGAGGCTTACAATTTGTGCTTTGGGATCAATGACCCAGATTTGGGTTTTGCCATCTTTTTCGAGCAAAGCCTGTATCGGCAAAAGCACATGATCTTTTTCCGCTCTTGCAAGCCCCGCCCTGATGGTCGCACCAAGTCGGAAACCTTCCGGCGGGTTCTCAAGAGCAATCCGAACACGACGTGTGCGGGTCTGAGCATCTGCCTGCGGCGCAACCTCACGCACGGTCCCCTGCCCGGTCACGGTAGGATCAGCTTGCAGTTGGACATTAAACGGCGTTCCGGCCACAAAATATTCTGTCATACTGTCCGGGATATCGAGAACAGCTTCACGAATGTCGGGTCTTGCAACCGTCATAACCGCCTGCCCGGCGGCGACCACCTGGCCGACTTCGGCATTGGTTGCGGAAATGACACCGTCAAAATCCGGGCTCAATACAGCATAGCCGCGCTGATCTTCGGCTTTCCGCAAACCAGCCTGTGCCTTTTCAAGCCCGGCCTGAGCGCTGTCACGCGCCTGTTTTGCAGCATCATAATCGGCCTGCGAGATATTGTTGCCTTTAAGCAGGATGTGCAGACGCTCTTCACTGGCGGCGGCATTGGCATATTGTGCTTCGGCACTCGAAAGGTCAGCCTTTGCGGACTGCACCGCAAGATCGAGCGTGGAAGGGTCGAGCATCGCAACCATTTCGTCTTTCTTGACGAGATCACCCACGATAACCGGGCGCGCAATGATGCGTCCCAGCACACGAAAGGCGAGATCCGTCGAATATCGCGGTTCTATTGTTCCGGCAAAACTGGTTTGGGTTGCGGGTCTGGGGGTTGCAATCGTGTAAAGCACCGGGCGAATTGTTTCGACTTCGGATGATTTGTCATCATCCTTTCCACACGCCGCAAGTGTGACGAGCGAACCAGCAAGAGCGAGGCAGCTCAAGAGCTTCATGGTCGGTTTCATTGTGCGCCCGCTCCTTCAGCACCTTGTACAATCTCGGTCTGAGCACCTGAACGAAGCATTTGTGCACCTTTGGTAACGATGAGCTCACCGACACCAAGGCCGGACGCAACAATGACTCGCTCTTTTTCATAGGCCAGCACCTTGACTGGCACGAGCGTCGCCACCTGCGTATCTTTTGCCACTCTCCAGACAGCAGTACGACCGGAATCGGACGTCATGGCGCTCCAGGGCAAGATCACAACTTGCTGATTTTCCATATGGACCGTACCGGTTATCGTCGCCCCAAGCGCCATCTGCGCGGGTGTATTGGCAATGCCAACTTTGACTCGCACTGTGCCAGTCTGTGCATCAACCACCGGCGAAATTTCTCGAATTTTGCCTTCTGACTGGATCGTTTCATCCGACAGCAAAGCCAAGGTGACGTCCATGCCAATTTTGGCATAATTTACGAGCGTTTCCTGCACGTCGAAGATTGCATCACGCGGGCCATCTTCTGCGATAGCGAAGGCTGTCTGCGCTGCCTGCACAACCTGCCCGGTTTCAATATTGCGGGCCGTCAGCACACCGGAAACCGGCGCATGAAGCTCCGTGTAGGAAAGCTCGTCACGCGCATTGCCAAGCTGGCTTTCGGCATTCATCAACGTGCTTTGCGCTGTACGCAACACCTGCTCGGACTGGTCATATTGAGAACGTGTGGTGAAACCTTGCGCAAGCAGGGCTTTCTGACGTTTGAAACTCGCTTCTGCCTGCACAAGCTGGGCCTGAGCCGCATCCTTGGATGCCTGTGCCACACGCATATTGGACTGCTGCTCTGCATTGTCGATCCGCGCGAGGATGGCACCCTTATCCACATGTTGACCGATTTCGACCATACGCTCGACAACCTGTCCATTGACGCGGAATGATACATTGACCAGCGAGCGGGCTGCAATTGCACCCGATAGCGTCAGCTTTGGCTGATAGTCGATCAACTTGCTTTCTGTCACGGCCACAGCAACAACACCGCTCGTTTCAGAATGCGCATTTAACCCGGAAGCCAGGATCGCTGTCGTAACGACGAGAACGCCCGCAACCGCTTGAAGCGCACCATGTGCAGCTTTCACAAGAGGATAAAGTTTTGTGGCCATTTAAACGATTCTCGCTTGTTTCCTGGAGTGCACAATGCAACCAAAAGAATGCTGAGAAAAGCATGCTTTAAAAACATCATTAATCATCATATTCGCATATAAAAATGCGTCTCTCAAAAGAGGTTTTAAGAGAACGCAGAGAACTAAATAATAAATCAAAATAAACTACAGTTGTATTTCTTCAATAAGCCGATTGCCCGTTCTGTTCAGCTCATAACGTGTGCGTTGCGTTCGTTCATCACGCTGTCGAACGTCGATATAACCTCCATCGGCGCTAAGTGCTACAACCTCACGCAACACAAGAGCGTGAGCTACTCCAAGTATTCGTGAAAAACTGCGGCTATCCGATGCTATATCAAGCGCGAGCGCAGCAACAATACCAGCGCCCAGCCGCGAAATCTTGCCCGATGCAGCCTCAATGGCATCCACCATTGCCATATATTCGGCTTCTTCCATTAAGCGCTCACCGTCTGCAAAGGACGGAAGGAAACAATTACTGATTTTGATGTTGGGGTGTCGCTCTCGTCGCCAGCACTACCGAGCGGCACCAGCACATTCATCTCCGGATAGTAGCCGGCAATACATCCTCGCGGTATATCATACGGAACAAAGCGGAAGTCGCGTGCAATCCGCTCAACACCGTCTTTAAAGTCGCCAACAATATCGGCACGATCGCCAGCTTCGACACCGATGTCCGACATATCGGCGGGGTTCATAAAAACAACCTGTCGCTCGCCATAAATACCCCGATAGCGGTCATCCATGCCATAAATTGTCGTGTTGTACTGATCGTGACTGCGGAAAGTCTGCAAGACATAGTGTCCCGGCTTCTCACGCGCCTGCTGATGCTCGACAGCCTCCGGCATCGCACCGCTCCAGAAGTTCGCTTTACCGTTTGGCGTCACCCATTCCAGTTCCCGCGCTGCATTGCGCAAATGGAATCCACGCGGTACCCGAACACGCACATTAAAATCGTAGAAGCCGGGCAAGACGCGCGCCATGTGATCGCGGATCAGATCGTAATCATCGGCAAGCTCCAGCCAATCGACCGGCTTTGGACCCAATGTTGCATTCGCCATACCGGCAACGATCGCAACTTCCGAGCGAAGTAGCGCCGAAGCGGGGTGATTGATGCCACCCGATCCATGAACCATGCTCATGGAATCCTCGACCGTTACAATCTGCGCAACACCTATGGAATTAAGATCAATCTCTGTACGCCCCAGACATGGAAGAATGAACGAATCCTGTCCCGGCAAAAGATGCGAGTGGTTGAGCTTCGTAGCAATGTGAACGGTCAGTCTCTGGCTTGAAAGTGCCTTGATAATCATCGGACTGTCAGGCGTTGCACGCGCGAAGTTTCCGCCCAGCGCGATGAAAGCTTTCGCCGATCCGTCGAGCATCGCGCCAATTGCGCCAAGCACATTGTGGCCCGGTTCGCGCGGTGCTTTAAAGCCGAATTCCTTTTCCAGTGCATCAAGAAACGCTGCGGAAGGGCGTTCATTGATACCCACAGTACGATCGCCTTGCACATTGGAATGGCCGCGAACCGGACACAGACCGGCTCCCGGCTTTCCAATGTTGCCGCGTAGCAGCATAAAATTGGTAATCTCACGAATCGTGATTACCGAGTGACGATGCTGCGTAATGCCCATGGCCCAGGTACAAATGACCTTGCCGGCCTGCATGTAAATACGCGCAGCATGCTCCAACGACTGGCGCAAAAGGCCCGACTGGTCCTCAATATCTTCCCACGATGTCGCATCAACAGCGGTCCGATAGGCTTCAAGTTCTGCCGTGTGCTCCGCTAAAAATGCTCGATCGAGAACGGAAGGCTCTCCGGCGGCAAGAGCGGCATCATCAGCCGCAAAAACCGCTTTGGCCATGCCACGAAATGCGGCAAGGTCGCCCCCCAGACGTGGTTGATAATAATCGCTGGCGATAGCTTCGCTGCCGCCATGCATCATTTCAAGCTTGTCTTGGGGATCAGCAAAACGCTCCAGCCCACGCTCCCGGACCGGATTGAAAACAACAATACGGGCACCGCGCTCAGCAGCGCGGCGCAGATCACCAAGCATGCGGGGATGATTTGTACCGGGATTCTGCCCAACCACAAAAATCGCGTCAGCCTGTTCGAAATCCTCAAGCAGAACTGTGCCTTTACCCACCCCTACCGATTGACTGAGTGCCACACCGCTGGCCTCATGGCACATGTTCGAGCAGTCAGGAAAATTGTTCGTGCCATAAGCACGTACGAAAAGCTGATAAAGAAATGCCGCCTCATTAGACGCGCGACCCGATGTGTAAAATTCCACACGATCCGGCGTATCAAAGCTATTCAATATGTCGCCAATAGCCGCAAAAGCTTCATCCCATTCAACCGCTTCATACTTGTCGGTTGCTGGATTGTAGCGCATCGGATGCGTCAGGCGTCCGGTATTCTCAAGCGTATAATCGGTCCATGATTGCAGTTCGGAAACTGTATGTTCGGTGAAAAATTTCGGCGTTGTGCGTCTGTCGGTTGCTTCCCAGGCCACCGCTTTCACACCGTTTTCGCAAAACTCGAACGACGAACCATGCTCCGGATCACCCCATGCGCAACCCGGGCAATCGAACCCGTCGGGCTGGTTAGCCTTGAGAAGAGCGCGTGCACCCGTAAGCGGCGCCCCGCTGGCAAGCAATTGCTTGCCACAGCTCTTCAATGCACCCCAGCCACCTGCGGCGCTTGATCGCTTGCCAATGAACTTGGTTCCCGCAGCTTTGCTCATGTCATCATCCTCAATCGCATAGCTTTTCACACTCAACGAGTATCTCATAACCATGCAACATTTTTCACTCTTTCAACGACCACAATGCGCCAAAAATAGCCAATCATTGTCGCAAAGGTCTCTTTGCTCGTTCTGACAGGACATCAAAATTCCAATCATACAACGCGTCTGATAGCCCAGAAAACTAATCTGGTAGTATAGTGGAATTAAGCAAGCCATCAAATAGTGCGCTCCCCAAAAAGTGTGCAACGAGTTCAGGGCGAAACTGTGCATCAGAATAAAACATTGGAGTGATTGCGGTTGCGCTGATGGTTCGCACTTGATTTCAGGCGCGCAATCCTTCATGCGATTGGTAAAGAAAACTGACCACAAGGGGTGGGAGAATGCCCAACATCGTTGAGATCGCCGATCTAAAGCGGCTTGCACAGCGCCGTGTCCCGAAAATGTTCTTCGATTATGCAGATTCCGGCGCATGGACTGAGTCTACTTATCGCGCAAACGAGGCTGATTTCGCAAAGATCAAGTTGCGTCAACGCGTGCTGGTCGACATGACCAATCGCTCGCTTGAAACAACAATGATCGGCGAAAAGGTAGCTATGCCTGTCGCCCTCGCCCCAACTGGCCTCACCGGCATGCAACACGCAGACGGTGAAATGCTCGCAGCGCAGGCTGCTGAAGCCTTCGGCGTTCCTTTCACACTTTCCACGATGAGCATTTGCTCCATCGAAGATGTGGCATCGGTGACCAGGAAGCCATTCTGGTTCCAGCTCTATGTGATGAAAGACCGCGAGTTCGTGAAGAACCTGATCAGCCGCGCCAAGGCTGCCGGTTGTTCCGCATTGGTCCTCACGCTTGACCTTCAGATTCTCGGCCAGCGCCACAAAGATTTGCGCAATGGGCTGTCCGCTCCGCCAAAGTTCACACCAAAGCACATCTGGCAGATGGCAACCCGTCCCGGCTGGTGCATGGGTATGCTTGGCACGCAGCGCCGTACATTCCGCAACATTGCAGGCCACGCCAAGAATGTGGCCGACCTCTCTTCGCTCGCTTCATGGACTGCGGAACAGTTTGATCCGCAGCTCAACTGGAGCGATGTCGCATGGATCAAAGAGCAATGGGGTGGCAAGCTTATTCTCAAGGGCATACTCGATGTTGAAGATGCCCAGATGGCAGCGAAGACCGGCGCCGATGCGATTATCGTATCCAACCATGGCGGCCGTCAGCTTGATGGTGCAGTCTCCTCGATTTCGATGCTCAAGCCAATTGTTGACGCCGTGGGCGACAAGATCGAAGTCCACATGGACGGTGGTGTCCGCTCAGGTCAGGATGTACTGAAAGCCCGTGCACTTGGGGCACAGGGTGTCTTCATCGGCCGTCCATTCCTTTATGGTCTGGGTGCCATGGGCAAGGAAGGCGTGACGCTGGCGTTGGAAATCATCCGCAAAGAACTTGATATCACCATGGCGCTTTGCGGCAAGCGTAACATTAACGATATTGACCAGTCGGTTATTCACTCGGTCGATTTCAAGTAAAAAGTGTAAAACCCGGCTCAGTCCGGGTTTTACAGCGCCTATATATTAGTTTGCATGCATATAATACTACTGTAAGTTTAGTGCTAGCTAATAAGAAGTAACGATAGTTTAAGCATATTCATTTACCTTCTTTAGCCAACGGTTCGGGAACCGTGATTATTTTCGGTTGGAGTTGGGTAGATGAAATATGTTTCCGCGATAGCGCTCTTAGCATGTGGGGTGCTAATCGGTGCGAATGGAGCGCACGCAGCTGACATCATTTTTGAGGAGCCGGTCGCAATAGCGCCTGTCCCTGTTGCCTCCGGCTGGTATATTCGCGGCGATATCGGCTATAATTTCAAGAACAATACTGATGGTGACTGGGCCTTCTGGAACCAGTTTGATCCACCTTATCGTGGCATCGATGACACTTTGCGGTATGACGGTTTCAAGCTTAAAGGCGGCGCATCTTATGGCGTGGGTGTCGGCTATCGTTTCAACGAGATGTTCCGCACAGATGCAACGCTGGACTTTTTCCGTGCTGGCATCAAGGGTAAAACCGATTGCCCAAGCTATGTAAAAGCCGCCAAGGGCTTCAACCTTATTGAAGACAATTGCCATTATGAAGATTCCTCGACTGCAAACGTCTGGACCGCAATGGCAAACGCCTATGTCGATCTGCCAAAGGTTGGAATGGTCACGCCATATCTCGGAGCCGGTCTTGGTGCCGCTTTCGTAAACTATGACACGTTCAAATCTCACGAAGTCTGCGCTGGTTGCACCTATTCGAGCGAGAAAGAAGGCCTCGACAGCTGGCGTTTTGCCATGGCGTTGATGGCTGGTGTGAGCTACGATTTGACCGATCAGCTCAAGCTTGATCTTGGTTATCGCTATCTGCGTGTGAACGGCGGAAAAGCCTATGGTTACGATGCCGCAGACCGCAGCACGAACCCGTTTGGCAATGTTGAAGGTCCAGGCGCGACTGGAACACAAGCCAAAGACAATGGATTTAATATTCACACAGTCCGGGCAGGTCTCCGCTACGAATTCCGTTAAGAAACAGCCCAGTTACTTAAAACAAAAGCCCGGCAGTTTGCCGGGCTTTTTTATGTGCGTGAGGGCGGTGTTTTCGACAGAAGCACTGTGCGAATTGCAAAGCTCGAATGAATACGCGCTACTCCTGGCAGACGCGACAATATTTCCTTGTGAATGATTTCATAAGACGCCGCGTTCTCGGCTTCAACTCGCAGAATATAATCGGCATCGCCTGTCATCAGGTAACATTCCTGCACTTCTGGATGACGGCGCACAGCCTCTTCAAAGCGATTGAGATATTCTTCAGTCTGTCGATCCAGCGTGATACGGACAATCGCTACAAGTCGTTCATCACCACCTGAAGAACCAACAATCGCGGTATATCCGCGAATGACGCCACTCTCCTCCAATATCTGCACACGGCGCAGACATGCCGATTGCGACAAGCCAACCTCCGCTGCAAGCTGGCTATTGGTCATGCGTCCTTCCCGACGAAGGCAGCGGATTATATTGCGGTCGATGTTATCAAGTGCGGACATGCAGATTCTTCAACCAAATAGCTAATAGATGCGCAGCATGTGCGAAAATTCGCATAATCTGCGACAAATAGCAAAAACATTCGAATAGTCTTCTACTAACATAGATCTAGCGCTTCTTGGGCAGGACAATTCATAGTCAGGTCTGTTGCGTGCTGTGCTTTTGGGAGGAAGCGGATAAAATCCAGTCCATCCCGCCAACAAGCTGAGTGCACTGGAAATGACCGATATGTCGATGCATTTTTCTCAAACTGAACGCGACCTGGCCGCCGGCGGCGTTTTGACCATCGACCTGGCCGCCTTGCGCCACAACTATTCTGCCATCGCCAGCCGCATTGCGCCGACACGAGCCGCAGCGGTTGTGAAAGCAAATGCCTATGGGTTGGGCGCCGAGCGGGTGGCACCTGCATTCTATGAAGCAGGCTGCCGCGATTTCTTCGTGGCCCACCTTGGTGAAGCCATCGCTTTGAGGCCATTTCTCAATCCGGATGCGACCATTTACGTGCTCAATGGCCTTCAGCCAGGCACTGAAGCCGCCTGCGCCCGCGAAAAGATTTTGCCTGTTCTCAACTCCCTGGAACAGATTGAAAACTGGTCGGTACTTGCCTCAAGTTTGAGCGAAAAACTGCCAGCTCTTCTGCAAATCGACACAGGCATGTCGCGCCTTGGCCTTTCCGCGAGTGAACTCAATCAACTTGTCGATGATCAGCATTTGCTTGATCATATCGATGTGAAGTTTGTCATCAGTCATCTTGCAAGCGGTGATGAGCCGGAAAGTCCAGCCAATGCCCGCCAGCTGGCAGCAATGACGGCAGCGCTTGCGCGCCTGCCAAAACTGCCCGTTGCCTTTTCCAACTCCGGCGGCTGTTTCCTCGAAAACACTTATTATTTCGATCTCGCGCGCCCCGGCGTTGCACTCTACGGTGTCGGCCCGGCAACGGGTGAGAATCCGATCAAGCCCGTGCTGGAGCTCTCGGCTCGCGTCATTCAGGTTCGTGACATCGATAAGGGCGCAGCGGTCGGCTATGGCGGCACATTCATCGCAGACAAGCCTATGCAGATTGCAACCATTGCAGTCGGTTATGCCGATGGCTGGTTCCGCGCTTTGAGCAATAATGGCTCCGCCTTTTATGGCGATACGCGCCTGCCAATCGTCGGTCGTGTTTCAATGGATTCAATCACGCTTGATGTAACAGCACTGCCAGAAGGTACACTCAAGCTCGGCAGTCTGGTCGAACTCGTCGGTCCGCACCAGCGGCTCGAAGATGTGGCGCATGATTGCGATACCATCCCTTATGAAATCCTGACTTCATTAGGCCACCGCTATGCCCGTGTTTACGTGGATAGTCTGGCAGCAAAAAAACAAGCATAATAATAAGAGGCGAACATGCAGATCACCATTCTCGGCAGCGGCGTCATCGGCGTCACCACGGCTTATTATTTGGCCAGGCTCGGCCATGAAGTCACCGTCATCGACCGCGAGGAAGGCCCTGCACTCGAAACCAGCTTCGCCAATGCCGGTCAGATTTCACCGGGTTATGCTTCGCCATGGGCAGCGCCAGGCGTGCCGATGAAAGCTGCCAAGTGGTTGTTTCAGAAACATGCACCGCTGGTTCTTCGTCTGACAACCGATCCCAAGCAGTATAGCTGGCTTTTGCAGATGCTCGCGAACTGCACAGAGAGCCGATACAAGGTCAATAAAACCCGCATGGTGCGCGTGGCCGAATATAGCCGCGACTGCATGATCGCGCTGCGTGATGAAACCGGCATCCAATACGACCAACGCACACAGGGAACCTTGCAGCTGTTCCGTGAGCAGTATCAGCTCGACGGTATCGGCAAGGATATTGAAGTGCTGCGACAGGACGGCGTACCGTTTGAAGTCCTCGACCAGGACGATTGCGTTCGTGTTGAACCGGCTCTTGCCCGCGCCAGAGACAAGTTTGTTGGCGGTTTGCGCCTCCCCCACGACGAAACGGGCGACTGTTTCAAATTCACCAATGCACTTGCCAAGCTTGCAGAAGGTCTGGGCGTAAAATTCCGCTTTGGCATCGATATCAAATCGCTGCTGATATCTGGCGGCAAAGTGTCGGGTGTCGAAACCTCGGAAGGCGTCCTCACTGCCGATCGCTATGTCGTGGCACTCGGCAGCTATACGCCTGCTCTGGTCAAGTCACTCGGCCTCAATGCGCCTATCTATCCGGTTAAGGGCTATTCAATCACAGCTCCTATCATCAATGAAGATCTGGCACCGGTCTCGACCGTACTTGATGAGAGCTACAAGATCGCCATCACTCGTCTTGGCGACCGCATCCGCGTGGGCGGCATGGCCGAAGTCTCGGGCTTCACCAAGGACCTGCCAGCAGCGCGTCGGGCAACGCTTGATCTCTCCGTCAGCGATCTGTTCCCCGGCGGTGATCTCAAGGCTGCAACCTTCTGGTCTGGCCTGCGCCCGATGACCCCGGATTCAACTCCGATCATCGGTGCCACTCGTTACGACAACGTATTCATCAATGCAGGCCACGGCACGCTTGGTTGGACCATGGGCTGCGGTTCCGGCAAACTTCTGGCGGACCTCATATCTGGCAACACACCGGATATCCGCGCCGACGATCTCAGCATTGCGCGATATAACTAGTGGTCTGATTCCGACGTTTGCGAACATAAAAAGACAGAGCATTTCCAATGATTCATCTGAAACAGGAAATGCTCTGGGTTATTCGTTCAGCCAAGCATATGGCGCAGCAGCCCTGCGGAAGTGATGGCCACGATTACCGTCACCAGCATCGGGAACCGTGTTGCAGCGGCAATCGTCAGTAATAATGCAATTATGTCTGCAGGATTTCCGGTAACGAAATCCGGCGCAATAACGCTGATCAGAACGCAGCCCGGCGCGCTTTCCAACAACAATTGGGCGCGCGGGCTCAGTGTACGATTGCGAAGAAAAATATAGCCACCGATGCGCGTCATATAGGTCACGGAAGCCATGAGCAGAATCGTGATGGCGTGTGAGGGTTCGATCATCATTCTGGTTTCGCCTGCTGCCATGCAACCATAAGCCCCGCGACAACACCCGCTGGCACATACCAGGCGCCCGGAATGGTGAGATAGGTTATACCTGCCACTACCAGACTGACCAGCCAGGGCAATGCCGCGACAGGCCCTTTCCACATACCGGCGAGGATGACGATAAAGACGGCTGGAAATGCCATATCAAAGCCGAAGCGCTTAACGTCACCAAGCACAGGGCCAACCAGCGCACCAACGGTGGTGAATAATATCCATGTCACATACAGGCCCAGTGCTGCGCCAAAATAATAACGGATACTGAAGTGACCGCCCGACTTGCGCGCATCCGCAAGTCCCATGGCCCAGCTCTCGTCACACATGAAAAACAGCGTCAGAAAGGCCTTGCGTTTCGGCAGATGCCTGATGAATGGAGCAAGTGCTGCGCCCATCAGAAAATGGCGGCTATTGACCAGAAAAGTTATCGCAACAATCAGCAGAATATGCGGTGGCGATGTCCACAAACCAATGGCCGCGAACTCGGAACCACCACCGAAATTCAGGCCCGTCATCATCGGCACTTCAATGGCGCTTAAGCCTTTTTGAGTGGCTTGCGCACCCAGCAGCAAAGCAAACGGAACGAAGCTTAAAAAGACAGGAATTGCTTCCCGCAGGCCGCGCAAAGTTTCAGACTGTCGAGAGATACCACTCTGCCCCTCGACAAAATCCATACTACGCATTGATTATTTCCTTCCGGAAGATCAGCAAGGTCGCTTATTTTGAGTCGGAAAAATACACCAGCTCGCATAGATTTTTGTTGCTTTTACGCTCACTATGCTCAGTATATTGATTGATAATGCCAACAATATTCATTCAGGCGCATTAAAATGCCAACATCAATTGACGCAATCGACCGTGCGATTCTCAGAGTTCTCCAGCAGGAGGGCAAGATTAACAACACCGAACTTGCCGAGCGTGTTGGCCTGTCGCCGTCGCCGTGTCTGCGCCGGGTTAAGCAACTCGAAGATGCGGGTTTCATTGAACGTTATGTTGCACTGGTCGATGCTGCCAAGCTCGGCATGGGGTTCACAGTCTATGTCCGCATATGGCTGACCGGTCAGGATGAGGAAACCGTCGCAACTTTCGTTAAAGCCATTGAGAAGTTGCCGCAGATTGTGGAATGCCACCTGATGGCTGGCGATTGCGATTTCCTGCTGCGAGTCATCACTCCCGATCTGGAAGGATTTAGAAAATTCCAGATGGAATATATCGGCAAGATCAAAGGCGTCCGGAACATAAAATCTGAAATTCCGATGCAGCAGATCAAACGCTCGTGGGTCGTGCCTATTTAAGTATCAGAAGCTTGGGGGTGTACAGGCGCTGACAATTTCGCAGGCGACCGGGCCCACACATCGGAAACGATGGGGCAGCTTACTTGAGAAGTAATAGGCGTCTCCCGGTCCCAGAATGCGTCGTTCACTGCCAACCGTGACCTCGATGCGACCAGCAATAACAATCCCGCCCTCTTCACCTTCATGCATGAGCAGAACCTTACCTGTATCCGAACCCGGTTCGTAGCGCTCTTTGAGGATTTGCAAAGAGCGCGAAAAGAGATGATCCCCAACCTGACGATAGGAAATTGGCCCTTTGCCAATTTCAATCAGCTCATCCGCCTGATAAAATACCTTGTGTGGCGCATCCGGTTCGAGCGCGAAAAACTCGGCCATTCCAATCGGAATACCGTCAAGAATGCGCTTCAATGCGCCAACGGATGGATTGGACTGGTTGGCCTCTATCAACGATATGGTAGAATTGGTTACGCCAGCCCGTTTTGCCAGCTCTCGCTGGGACAGATTCTGTCGCATTCGCACATAGCGAAGCCGGCCGCCAATATCGATGCTCATCGACAGTTCCTCTTACTGTTTATGATGTTCGATATATCACAAACTTTGATTTCAAAGTACGTAATTTCAATGAGTTAAATTACCAGAGAAAAGGACTTGTTGCCTTCGACAAAGCGTGTCCTCCTGCTCTCAAAACAGGAGGTACTTATGCTCACCAATACCAACGCGCCAAGTCTTGATAATTTCTGGATGCCGTTCACGGCCAACCGTCAGTTCAAGGCCGCTCCCCGCCTGCTCGCAAGCGCTTCGGGCATGTATTATACCGATGTCGACGGCAAACAGGTTCTGGATGGCACGGCTGGTCTTTGGTGCTGCAACGCTGGTCATGGCCGCAAGCGGATCACCGAAGCAGTCGAACGTCAGATTTCGACCATGGACTTCGCCCCCACCTTCCAGATGGGCCACAATGTTGCGTTCGATTTCGCAGAGAAACTCGCAGCCATCGCGCCTGGCGGACCGGATGCCAGGCTTGATCGCGTCTTCTTCACCAATTCCGGTTCGGAATCTGTCGATACTGCGCTGAAGATTGCAATCGCCTATCAGCGTGCAATCGGTCAGGGCACACGTACCCTCGTGATCGGTCGTGAAAAGGGATATCACGGCGTCGGCTTCGGCGGCATTTCCGTGGGTGGCCTTGTCAACAACCGTCGCGTCTTCCCACAAATCCCTGCCGACCATATGCGCCATACACTCGATGTCGGACGCAATGCCTTCTCCAAGGGACTGCCGCAACACGGTATCGAGCTCGCCGACGATCTTGAACGTCTGGTCCAGCTGCATGGTGCGGAAAAGATTGCAGCCGTTATCGTTGAACCAATGTCGGGTTCTGCTGGTGTTGTTCTCCCACCAAAGGGTTATCTGGAACGCATCCGCGCAACCGCTGACAAGCATGGCATCCTCGTGATCTATGACGAAGTCATCACCGGCTTCGGTCGCCTTGGCACACCGTTCGCAGTCGATTATTTCGGTGTCGTTCCCGATCTGGTAACCACTGCGAAGGGCCTGACCAACGGCGCCATTCCAATGGGCGCAGTCTTTTCCAGTCGCGCAGTGCATGATGCTCTGATGACTGGCCCGGAAAACGCCATCGAACTGTTCCATGGCTACACCTATTCCGGCCATCCGGTCGCTTGCGCTGCTGGTCTTGCAACGCTCGAAATCTATGCTGAAGAAGGTCTGTTGACCCGCGGTGCCGAACTGGCCGAGCATTGGCAAAACGCTCTGCATTCACTCAAGGATGCGCCGAATGTCATCGACATCCGCAATCTTGGTCTGGTGGGCGCTATTGAGCTTTCGTCGCGCGAAGGCGCTGTAGGCGCACGCGCTTATGACGTCTTCACCGATTGCTTCGAAAAAGGCCTGCTGATCCGCGTCACCGGCGATGTTATTGCTCTTTCCCCACCACTCATCGTGGAAAAAGAACAGATCGACACCATCGTGTCCGTCATCAGAGATGCTCTTAAACGCGCGGCCTGATCACCACCCAGATTTCGCCGCAACTTGGCCGCCGCTTTCTTCTGCGGCGGCTTTTTTCTTGAAAGATATTCGGGCAAATTGCGTACTGGCTATTCATCCGATAACGCATGAAATCAATAGGATAGAAGAACCGTGATAGTTTATCTGGCTGAAGGTGCCCAATGAATCACATTCTTTACAAATGCACTTAAGAGATTCAGAGCACTATCATTTTAGCAGGCGCTGTGTGGAAATATGCCGAAAGCGTAATAACATTACGTTACATCTGTAATCCCAGAGCACATCCCGAAAAGTAGGAACCGGTTTTCGGAGAAAGATGTTCGTAAAAACAAAAAGATAGAGCATTTCTAATGATTTAACTTAATCATGAAATGCTCTAGCCTTGCGACGGCGTAAACTTCGCTACGAGTGCATGACTGTCACCGGGATAGGTGAACCGCACATGCGTTACCGGCTGATCTGCATTCCACGTCTGACGTTCGACCACAAGACAAGGCGATCCGGCAGCAACACCAAGTGTTGCAGCATTGTCCTGCGTGGAGACGACAGCTCGAATGGAATGCTGTGCACTGCTCCACGGCACGCAGGCAACCAGCCATGGCCCGGGCGATTGCTCAGCAAAATTGGTATCTGCCGCACTTGGCACAGCATCGAGACTGATGAAGCGTTCTTCCAGCGCGAAGACACGCTTTCCGGCATAGTGGAGACAGACAAGTTCAATTAACGGCGTGTGGCGCGGCATATCAATATGTCTCGCGTCCGCAGGGCCGCTCAAGCGATCGCGTCTTGTCAGCAGCTCATATCGATAGGGCACACCAAGTGCTGCCACCTCATCGCGAATATCATGAATTTCCAGAATGGCGGCTTGCGATTGTGGAAAGGACACGAAACTGCCGGATCGGCGCTTGCGCTCTATCAACCCGGCTTTTGCCAGTTGCGTCAGCGCCTTATTCACAGTCATGCGTGAACAATTATAATATTCGGTCAGTTCATGCTCGAACGGAATGCGATGGCCCGGCTGCCATTCGCCAGAGATGATGCGCGTTTCAATATCATCCAGAATACGCTGGTGGAGTGACGTAGGATGCAGGGATGTGGTCAGCTCGCCACTTCTGGATGAATTGTCCTGCATCATGCGCCCCTTTTATTCCAGCAATTCGCCGATTACTTTCTGGAAAGCACGCTCGGCTTCATCACGCAAGCGATGATGTCCGCCCTCCACCTGTTTCACGCCACGCACCCAAACATCAGCCGGTCGCGCACGACCCGCAAAGATCCAGCCATCGAGCAGCGTGTCGCCCTTCGCATGAGGCTGGCGTTCAATATCAAGCGAAATGAAATCGGCAGATGCTCCGAGCTTCAGGCAATCGCCTGCACGCCCCATGGCGATATTGCCGCCGGTTACAGCACCATCAAACAGGGCGCGCCCCGTCGAGCCTTCGTTCTCAGCCAGAACATTACGACTGCGATGCAGGAGACGCTGCGAATATTCATACTGGCGTAACTCATCGGCGATACCAATCAGCACGTTGGAATCCGAGCCAATACCAAACTTGCCACCTGCCGCACCAAACACTGTCGCATTGAAAGTCCCGTCACCCAGATTTGCCTCTGTCACAGGACACAGACCAGCAATCGCACCAGCCTCAGCCATGCGCACCGTTTCCGCGTCGGTCATATGGGTTGCGTGAATAAGGCACCAGCGCGAGGACAATTCCTGGTGATCAAGCAGCCATTCAACAGGCCGCTGGCCCGACCAGACAATGCAGTCGTCAACTTCTTTGACCTGTTCGGCAATATGAATGTGGACAGGCGCATCGGGTAGAATATTTGCAGCGAAAGTCAGCTCATCAGGCGTCACAGCACGCAGACTATGTGGCGCTACGCCAAGCACAGCACCATCAAATCCGGACAGTGCCTTCTGGCAGCCCTCGATCAGACGAGTGAAACTGGCTTCGTCATTGATGAAGCGACGCTGACCCTCATTCGGCTCTGCGCCACCAAATGTCGAATGTGCGTAGAGAACGGGCAACAATGTCAGGCCGATACCCGCCGTGCTGGCCGCAGAAACGATACGGTCAGCCATTTCAGAAATATTGCCGTAAGGCGTTCCGTCGCGATCATGATGCAGATAATGAAATTCGCCGATACGCGTGAAGCCAGCTTCCAGCATATCCACATAAAGCCGCAATGCGACAGCTTCTGCCTGCTCTGGCGTCATGGTCAGCGCAAACTTGTACATGATCTCGCGCCAGCTCCAGAAGCTGTCAGCAGAGGGACCACGCTTCTCAGCCAATCCTGCCATGCCATACTGAAATGCATGACTGTGTAGATTTGGCATGCCGGCAATGATCACAGCATGGCTTTCATCGCCCGACTGTGCGCCTACACCTGTTTCCACAGAGGCAATTTTTCCATCCGCAATGCCAAGTCGCACATCGTTGACCCAACCTGCTTGCAGAAGCGCCTGACCGGCATGGATAAATTGGGTTTTTGTGGCAGCAGATGACATCTGAACAAGCTCCTCATTTCGCCAAATTTACACGCGGATCTTTCAACAGATCGCAAATGGATGCATTTTTTCTCTTGGCGGCTCCGTTAATATGTATATACATTATTGAAAACAGGGGAAGCGAGAAAACGCTCATGTCAGATAAAACAAGCTACATTCTCAGCAACGCACGTATCGCCACGCTGGATGAAAACTCTGAGGGACTGGGCCTTATTGAGAAGGCAGCGCTTGTCGTCAAAGACGGACAAATCGCTTATGTCGGACCCGAGAATGTGCTTCCCACCGAATATGCATCTTTCGAGAGAATTGACTGCGAAAATCGACTGGTCACACCGGGCCTCGTCGATTGCCATACCCATCTGGTTCATGCGGGCAACCGTGCGCACGAATTTGAACTGCGCCTGAATGGTGCCACTTACGAAGAAGTTGCCCGTGCAGGCGGCGGTATTGTTTCGTCAGTTAAAAACCTGCGCGCAGCAACGGAAGACGACCTGGTGCGCGAAACTCTCCCGCGTCTGGATGCACTGATTGCCGAAGGCGTAACGACTGTCGAGGTCAAGTCCGGCTACGGTCTGGATACAGAGAGCGAGACAAAGTCCCTGCGCGCTGCCCGTCGTCTGGCAGATGAGCGCAATGTGGCTATCCGCACGACCTTCCTCGGCGCTCATGCCTTGCCGCCGGAAATGAATGGCGACAAAGCAGCTTTCATCGACAAGATCATCAATGAAATGCTTCCCGTCATTGCAGCCGAAAATCTGGCTGATGCCGTGGATGGTTTCTGCGAAGGCATCGCCTTTCTACCGGATGAAATCGCCCGCGTTTTCGATGCCGCCAAGAGCTATGGTCTGCCGGTAAAACTGCACGCGGATCAGCTTTCCAATCTGCATGGAGGTGCCCTTGCTGCATCCTATGATGCGCTTTCTGCGGATCATCTTGAATATACCGATGCAGACGGCGCTGCGGCCATGGCAGCATCCGGAACTGTAGCCGTCCTCTTACCCGGCGCTTATTACTTCATCCGCGAAACGCAAAAGCCGCCAGTCGAGCTTTTCCGCGCGGCTGGCACGAAGATGGCACTCGCCACCGATAACAATCCCGGCACATCGCCTCTGACCTCGCTGCTGCTTACCATGAATATGGGCGCAACATTGTTCCGCATGACGGTTGATGAATGCATTGCAGGCGTCACTCGTGAGGCCGCGCGTGCGCTTGGTATCCTCGATCAAACCGGCACGCTTGAAGTCGGCAAAAGCGCAGACCTCGCCATCTGGGATGTCGAGCGACCAGCAGAGCTTGTTTATCGCATCGGCTTCAACCCGCTGTGGAAGCGGGTCTTCAAAGGCCAGATTTGATTCATACCCATAGATCGCTGATCTGATTTCGTCAGATCAACAATCTGATTGATTGTTTCAACGCGCATCTTTTCCGAAAGCCGTTTCACACTTTTCGGGATGCGCTCTAATGGAGCCTTCCATGTCTCTTGTTCTCAAGCCCGGCAACGTTTCGCTCGCGACACTTGAACAAATCTATCGCGAAAACAGCGCTGTTCGCATTGATCCTTCCTTTCATGCAGGCGTGGCAAAGGCTGCTGCACGTATCGCCGAAATCGCCGCTGGCGATGCACCGGTCTATGGCATCAATACCGGCTTCGGAAAGCTTGCTTCCATCCGTATCGCACCAGAAGATGTGGCAACACTTCAACGCAATCTGATCTTGTCGCATTGCTGTGGTGTTGGCGCTCCGCTTGACGAAAACATCGTGCGTCTCATCATGGCACTGAAGCTGATTTCGCTCGGTCGCGGCGCATCAGGCGTGCGCCCGGAACTCATTACCCTCATTGAATCCATGCTTGAAAAGGGCGTTATTCCCGTGATCCCGGAAAAGGGATCGGTCGGCGCATCAGGCGATCTTGCACCGCTTGCGCATATGGCAGCCGCGATGATTGGTGAAGGCGAGGCCTTCTATCAGGGCGCTCGCCTTTCTGCCGCCGACGCGCTTAGCAAAGTTGGTCTCAAGCCCGTTGTTCTTGCGGCCAAAGAAGGCCTCGCACTCATCAACGGCACCCAAACTTCAACCGCATTGGCGCTGGCTGGTCTGTTCCGTGCGCATCGTGCCTTGCAGGCTGCACTCGTCACCGGCGCGCTTTCAACCGATGCCGCGATGGGGTCGACTGCACCGTTCCATCCTGACATCCATACGCTGCGCGGCCATCAGGGTCAGATCGACACCGCAACGGCCTTGCGCAACCTTCTGTCTGGTTCCGTCATTCGGGAAAGCCATCTCGAAGGCGACCAGCGCGTACAGGATCCATATTGCATTCGATGCCAGCCGCAGGTTGATGGTGCTTGTCTTGACATTCTGCGTCAGGCGGCACGCACGCTCGAAATTGAAGCCAATGCCGTCACGGACAACCCGCTCGTTCTCTCCGATGACAGTGTCGTTTCCGGTGGCAATTTCCACGCAGAACCCGTTGCCTTTGCAGCAGACCAAATCGCACTTGCCGTATGCGAAATTGGAGCCATCGCCCAGCGTCGCATCGCGCTGCTGGTTGACCCTGCCCTCTCGTTTGGCCTGCCTGCGTTCCTTGCAAAAAAGCCAGGACTCAATTCCGGCCTGATGATCGCAGAAGTGACCTCGGCGGCCCTCATGAGCGAAAACAAGCAGATGGCGCATCCAGCCTCTGTTGATTCCACGCCCACATCTGCCAATCAGGAAGACCACGTTTCCATGGCTTGCCATGGCGCACGCCGTCTGTTGCAGATGACCGAAAACCTCAATGCCATTATCGGTATCGAGGCGCTGACAGGTGCTCTGGGTATTGAACTGCGTGGCCCGCTGGAAACCAGCCCTGAGCTGAAAAAAGCTATTGCAGTCCTGCGCGCAAAAGTTCCGACGCTGGAGGTTGACCGCTACATGGCCAACGATCTCGCCGCTGCAAATGCAATCGTTGCCGACGGTTCTTTCACCGGTAGCATCAGCGCAATCATCCTGCCTGCACTGGAGGCTTAAGATGAGCGCTTATGAAGTCCGCCAAGGCTCTTCGCCTGTCATCCTCGGCTTGCCGCATACCGGCACCGACGTACCGGATGACATCTGGGCACGCCTTAATGACAACGGCCAAATCCTCGCGGATACCGACTGGCATATTCATCGGCTCTATGACGGACTTCTGGATAACATCACAACGGTACGTGCCACATTCCATCGCTATTGCATCGACGCCAATCGCGATCCGGCAGGTGTAAGCCTTTATCCGGGGCAGAACACAACAACGCTGATCCCCGAGACCGATTTTGACGGCGCAGCCATCTGGAAAGATGGCGAAGTACCGAAAGAAGCCGATATTGCTGACCGCGTTGCTCGTTTTCACAAGCCCTATCATGATGCACTTGCCGCAGAGATCGAGCGCGTGAAAGCGATCCATGGCGTGGCTATTCTCTATGATTGCCACTCGATCCGCTCGCATATTCCGTTCCTGTTTGACGGTAAGCTACCGGACTTCAATGTCGGCACGGATTTGGGCAAAACCTGTGATCCGCGGATCGAAGCCGCTGTTGTAAAAGTCACCGAAAACGCCGCCGACTACACGTCTATTCTCAATGGCCGCTTCAAAGGCGGCTGGACGACGCGCCATTACGGACAACCTGAAACCGGCGTCCATGCCATTCAGATGGAACTGGCTCAATCCACCCATCTTGCAACGGAAACCCTGCCCTTCGCCTATGACGAAGCCAAAGCGGAATTGTTGCGCATCCATCTCAAAGCCATTTTGCAGCAACTGGAACAGGTTGCCGCCACTTTAAAGTCTTGAAAAGGGGAAGTCATGTCCAACCCACGTCACAATGAACGCGATGTACGCGCGCCGCGCGGAACCGAGCTGAACGCCAAGAGCTGGCTCACCGAAGCACCACTGCGTATGCTCATGAACAATCTTGATCCTGATGTTGCAGAACGCCCGCATGAGCTGGTTGTCTATGGCGGCATCGGTCGCGCTGCCCGCACCTGGGACGATTTCGACCGTATTGTCGCAACCTTGAAGACACTCAACGACGACGAAACCCTGCTGGTACAGTCGGGCAAGCCGGTTGGCGTGTTCCGCACTCACAAGGATGCGCCGCGCGTGCTGATTGCCAACTCCAATCTCGTTCCGCATTGGGCGACTTGGGATCACTTCAATGAACTGGATAAAAAAGGTCTGGCCATGTACGGCCAGATGACCGCCGGTTCGTGGATTTACATCGGCGCGCAGGGCATCGTTCAGGGCACCTACGAAACCTTCGTGGAAGCCGGTCGCCAGCATTATGACGGCAGCCTCAAAGGCAAATGGATCCTGACCGGCGGCCTCGGCGGCATGGGTGGCGCACAGCCTCTGGCAGCCGTCATGGCAGGCGCTTGCTGCCTTGCGGTCGAGTGCGACGAAACCCGCGCCGATTTCCGTCTGCGCACCCGTTATGTCGATGAAAAGACCCACAGCATCGATGAAGCACTGGCTAAAATCGACGAATGGACCAAAGCTGGCGAAGCCAAGTCTATCGCACTGATCGGAAATGCTGCCGACGTTTTCCCTGAACTCGTTAAGCGTGGCGTCCGTCCTGATATCGTCACCGACCAGACTTCGGCGCATGATCCTGTGCATGGCTATCTGCCAATCGGCTGGGCTGTTGCCGAATGGCGCGCCAGGCAGGAAAGCGATCCAAAGGGCGTTGCGAAGGCTGCGCGCGCCTCGATGAAGGTGCAGGTTCAGGCCATGCTCGACTTCTGGAATGCTGGCATTCCAACCGTCGATTACGGCAACAACATCCGCCAGATGGCACTGGAAGAAGGTCTTGAAGACGCATTTGCCTTCCCGGGCTTTGTACCAGCCTATATCCGCCCTCTGTTCTGCCGCGGCGTAGGACCATTCCGTTGGGCTGCTCTCTCCGGCGATCCGGAAGATATCGCCAAGACCGATGCCAAGGTGAAGGAGCTGCTGCCAGACAACAAGCACCTGCACAACTGGCTCGACATGGCGAAGGAACGCATTGAGTTCCAGGGCCTGCCTGCTCGCATCTGCTGGGTTGGCCTCGGTGATCGTCACCGTCTCGGCCTCGCTTTCAACGAAATGGTTCGCAATGGCGAATTGAAAGCTCCAATCGTCATTGGTCGCGATCATCTGGACTCTGGTTCAGTCGCTTCGCCAAACCGCGAAACCGAATCCATGAAGGACGGCTCAGACGCTGTTTCCGACTGGCCATTGCTCAATGCCCTGCTCAACACGGCATCGGGTGCGACATGGGTATCACTTCATCACGGTGGCGGCGTCGGCATGGGCTTCAGCCAGCATTCCGGCATGGTTATCTGCTGTGATGGCACGGAAGATGCGGATGAGCGCATCGGTCGCGTTTTGTGGAATGATCCTGCAACCGGCGTCATGCGTCATGCAGATGCCGGCTATGAGATTGCGCTCGACTGGGCAAAGCAGCAGGGCCTGCGCCTCCCGGCCATCCTCGGCAATTAACATTCTCATAAAAGGCGGCTCTTCATGGGTCGCCTTTTTCATAGCTAAAGTACGTCTTCCAAAAGTGGGAACCGGTTTTGGGAGACGTGTCTCTAAACGAATAGTTGGGGCGCTGATCTGATTGGATCAGATCGAAACGCGCTCTGGTTAAGACACGCAAATACTGGGGAATAACGATGACAGACGTAACGCTAGGCCGCAATGAGCCCTCTCGTGGATCGGCGGCTTTGAAGCTGGTCGTATATAGCTTCATAGGCATCTTTTTCTTTTTTGTACCCGTCACTATTGGTGGCAAATCGACCATCCTGCTCGACCACGCCGCGACTGCGATAGCGACGCAGCTTCGTCCTGCCGCTCTCGTCTTCGTCTGCCTGCTGATCGCTTATGGTGCCTTCGCACCTTTCGTAACGGGCACGTGGAAAAAGAGTGTGACCGAAAGAATTTTCTCGGTTCTGCGTCTGCTCGGCCTCATTGCAACTGCCATGTATCTCGCCAACATCGGCCCGGCAGCACTTTTCACGCCAGATATGCTGCCCTTCCTTTTCGACAAGCTCGTTCTGTCGGTCGGCCTGATTGTTCCAATTGGCGCGCTGGCGCTGGCCTTCCTGATTGGTTATGGCCTGCTCGAATTTACAGGCATCATCGTACAGCCCGTCATGCGTCCCATCTGGCGCACACCCGGCTGGTCAGCAATCGATGCTGTCGCTTCTTTCGTTGGTAGTTATTCGCTCGCACTCCTCATCACGGACCGCGTCTATAAGGAAGGCAAGTATACTGCCCGTGAAGCGGCAATCGTCGCCACTGGCTTTTCGACCGTTTCCGCCACCTTCATGATTATTGTCGCAAAGACACTGGGCCTGATGGATGCGTGGAACCTCTACTTCTGGACGACTTTTTTCGTCACCTTCATCGTGTCGGCAATCACTGCCCGCATCTGGCCGTTGAGCCGCATGAACCACCCTGCCGATAAGGATATTCCACTGCCTGAAGGCAAGGGCCGTATCGAGACAGCTATCGATGCAGGTATCACGCAGGCGCAGGGTGCGCCAAAGCTTCTGCCTCTGCTTGGTGCAACATTCCTCGACGGTCTGCGTATGGCCGCGATGATTCTGCCGAGCATTATGGCGGTCGGTCTTCTCGGACTACTCGCTGCAAAGTATACGCCGATTTTCGATGTGCTTGGTCTCACACTCTATCCATTTACGTGGATCGCACAGTTTTCCGACCCAATGCTCGCTGCCAAATCGATGGCGGCAGGTCTTGCTGAGATGTTCTTGCCTGCTATTCTTTTGAAGGATGCGGACGTGGCTCTCAAGTTTGTCGCCGCTGTGGTGTCGGTCAGTCAGGTTCTTTTCCTTTCGGCCTCCATCCCATGCGTACTGGCAACATCGATCCCACTAAAATTCCGTGATCTGATTATCATCTGGTACATTCGCACAGCTCTCAGCATCCTGCTGACAGCACCAGTTGCATTCTGGGCAGCATCCAATGGATGGCTCGGCTGATGATTGCGGTTCTGAAAGCACAAGACCATCGCCGCATGCCGTGGAAAAACGGTGGTGGCGTGACTGTCGAAATTGCCATTCATCCAAAAGAAGCGTCAGTCGATAATTTCGACTGGCGTATCTCCACTGCAACGGTAGCCAGTGACGGTCCGTTTTCTGTTTTCCCCAGCATCGACCGAACATTGTCGGTGCTGGAGGGAGACGGCATTGTTCTTGACGTCGAGGGCACCGAAACTGTCCTGACGGCAACGACCGCTCCCTTTTCCTTTGCCGCAGATGCAAAATCGGGTGCACGCCTGATCGAAGGCACCATCACCGATCTCAACGTCATGACACGACGTGGGCGCTTCACCCATCAGGTCAAGCGCCTCACAATTGACGACTCAGTTATCGTCGAGCCAAAAAATGAGCTTATGCTTATTTTCTGTGCAGAAGGCAGTTTAGATCTAAAAACAGACAACGGAATCACGCATCTGGGCCTGCATGATTGCTCAATCATGTCGGGGGAGGCTCAGATTTCTCTGGAACTTATTGGTAAGGGAATAGCCTATCTGATCACAATTATGGAAGCATAGTCAAACACTTACATGCTTTCTGATCGAAATCCCGGCAACAGGATTCTTTGACAGTCTCTCTGGACAGAGCCCACGGTCCTGCTAATTTGGTGCAAGCAATATGTATATGCTTAAAACACTATAAAAAGGGGTACTCGCACATGAAAACGTCCTGGTTGGCTGGTGCTGCGGTTGCAGCTCTTACCTTCGCTTCTGCAGCGCAGGCAGAAACAGATGTCGCTATTGGCTTTTCAGGCTGGACTGGCTTTGGTCCGCTGACGCTGGCCAAGGAAGCCGGTATCTTCAAGAAAAACGGCCTCAACGTCACGCTTAACAAGATCCCGCAGGCAAGCCGCCATCTGGCGCTGGCTTCTGGTGACATTCAATGTGCCGCAACAACCGTTGAAACATGGATCATCTGGAACTCGGCAGGTGTTAAATCCAAGCAGATTTTCCAGATGGACAAGTCCTATGGTGCTGACGGCATTGCCGTTCGCGCGGACGTCAATTCCTTCGCCGATCTGAAGGGCAAGACGATTGCCGCTTCTGCACCGGGCACATCGCCATATTTCTTCCTCGCCTTCATGCTTGCAAAGAATGGCATGACGACCAAGGACGTCAAAGTTGTCAACATGGAGCCGGGACCGGCAGCACAGGCATTCGTGGCCGGGCAGAACGATGCTGCCATGACCTATGAGCCTTATCTGTCGACGGTCCGAGCCGCGCCCGACAAAGGCAAGATTCTTGCGACCACGCTGGAATATCCAGCTGTAATGGACACGGTTGGCTGTACACCTGACTTCCTTGAAAAGAACCCGCAGGCCGCCAAGGCACTTGCCGACAGCTACTTTGAAGCACTCGAAATGATCACTTCGGATCAGGCCAAGTCTTACGAAATCATGGGCAAGGACGTAAAGCAGTCGGGCGAAGACTTTGGCAAGTCTGCTGCCTATCTGCGCTGGCAGGACAAGGCCGCTAATCAGAAATTCTTTGAAGGCGAATTCAAGGAATTCTCGAAAGAAGCCGCTGACCTTCTGCTTGAAGCTGGCGTCATCAAGACGAAGCCAAACCTCGACGACATTGTCGACACCAGCTTTATCAAGTAACAGCACCCGTGAAGCAGACCCGAACGTCATGTCCGGGTCTGTTAAATTTGCGCCCCTTACCAAACGGCGGCGACCGTCTGACTGAACGGATATGTCTATGCAGCCTATGCAACCGATAGGAAACGGAGCCAGAATTTTTCTGGGCATCCTGTTTTTCGTGCTCTTCTTCGTCTTCTGGGGCATCGCCACACTTGGCGGCTTCGTCTCTCCCACCTTCCTTGCCGACCCAATCACCATGGTCAAAGACGGCTGGGATCTCATTGTCAATCAGGGCTTCATGTCCGATATCGGCATGACAGTCTGGCGTGTGCTGGGTGGTTTTGTGCTGGCAAGCATTGTCGCCATTCCGCTTGGTATTGCGATGGGTGCATATAAGCCGATCGAAGCGCTTCTGGAGCCGTTCGTTTCCTTCGCCCGCTACTTGCCAGCATCAGCTTTCGTGCCACTTTTGATCCTCTGGTCAGGCATTGGTGAAACTCAGAAGCTGCTGGTTATTTTCATCGGTGCGGTGTTCCAGATCATTCTCATGATCGCAGTCACTGTTTCCAACACGCGTCGTGATCTGGTTGAAGCTGCTTATACGCTCGGTGCGAAAGACAGCGGCATCATCCGCCGCGTGCTGATGCCTGCAAGTGCTCCCGATATCGCGGAGACCTTACGCCTCGTTCTCGGCTGGGCATGGACTTATGTGATCGTTGCCGAGCTTATCGGCGCGTCATCCGGCATCGGCTACATGATCATCAATTCGCAAGCGCTGATGGCGACCGGCCAGATCATCTTCGGCATCATCGTGATTGGTGTCATCGGCCTGATTTCCGATCTCGCCTTCAAATATTTCAACCGCTGGCTCTTTGCATGGAGGTTTGCGTAATGGTTACGAAAACCGAGCAGGAACTCGTTATCAAGGGCGTGAGCCGCACCTTCCCTGGTGTGCACGGTGGCAAGCCTACACTGGCGCTGCAAGAAACCGATCTCATCATTCCGAAGAATGATTTCGTGACCATACTGGGTCCTTCGGGCTGCGGAAAGTCAACGCTTCTGCGTATCGTTGCGGGCTTAGACAAACCAAGCACTGGTACCGTGACACTTGAAGGCCAGCCCGTTAAGGGTCCGAGCGCCGATCGGGGCATGGTATTTCAGTCCTACACGCTTTTCCCATGGCTCACGATCCGTCAGAATGTTGGCTTTGGATTGCGTGAAAAGGGCGTTCCGGAAAAACAGGCCCGCGAAATCGTTGATAATTACATCGACAAGGTCGGCTTGCGCGGCTTTGAAAACCATTGGCCCAAGCAGCTTTCGGGCGGCATGCAACAGCGCACAGCGATTGCTCGCGCGCTTGCCAACGATCCGAAAATCTTGCTTCTCGACGAGCCTTTCGGCGCGCTCGATAACCAGACACGTGGCCTTATGCAGGAGCTTTTGCTTGGTATCTGGGAGCGAGAGCAGAAGACCGTGATCTTCGTCACGCATGATATTGAAGAAGCCATCTTCATGGCAACCCGCGTGGTCACGATGACTGCACGTCCTGGCAAGATCAAATCGATCACACCGGTCGATATCGAACATCCTCGCTCTTATCAGGTCAAAGCCAGCCCGGCATTCTCCGAACTTCGATTAAAGCTAACCGAAGAAATTCGCGGTGAAGCAATTACTGCCGCAACGCAGGCTGCTTAGAGGGGTTCCAGTTAAGACTGAAGCGCTGGAACTGCGTCTCACTATTTTCTCTACCGCATGGTCCTAAGCAAAACCGCTTCGCACTTTTGCTGGAAATGCTCTGAAAATATGTGTTTCGCTTCACCGTGTGAAGGAATATGAAAAAGGCTGCGATGTTCTTCGCAGTCTTTTTCATTTCAGGATTGACCTCATCATGGCCGTTTCAGCTCACGCAATTGAAGACCGCATTGTCTATGTGAATGGCGAATATGTCAGCGCCCGCGATGCCCGTATTTCCATCTTCGATCGCGGTTTTCTCTTCGGTGATGGTATCTACGAAGTGACGGCAGTGCTCGACGGCAAGCTTGTTGATAGCGAACCGCATATGCGACGCCTGCGCCGCTCGACTGGCGAGATTGGTATTCCGATGCCAATGAGCGAAGAGGAAATCGTCGCGATTGAGCGCGAGTTGATCCGCCGCAACAATCTGAGCGAAGGTCTGGTCTATCTTCAGGTGACACGCGGCGATGGTCGCGACCGTGACTTCGTTCCTTCAAAAGACATGAAGCCTTCAGTGGTTCTTTTCACACAGTGGGTATCGCTTCTCGACAAGCCAGCATTGAAAACCGGTGCGCGCGTGTTGTCGCTTGACGATCTGCGTTGGAAGCGTCGCGACATCAAGACCGTCTGCCTCTTGCCGCAGGCTCTTGCCAAGGAAATAGCCAAGAACGCGGGCTGCGATGAAGCCTGGATGATTGAAGATGGCTACGTGACCGAAGGCGCCTCTTCGACTGCCTATATCGTTACACAGGATGACGTGATCGTCACGCGTCCTAACAGCAATGCCGTCCTGCCCGGATGCACCCGGCTTTCATTGCTGCAACTGATTGCCGAGACAGGTATAAAGCTTGAAGAGCGCCCTTTCACCATTGATGAAGCCTATGCAGCGAAAGAAGCTTTTCTTACGAGTGCTGGCACCTTTGTGACGCCGATTACCGTGATCGACGATAAGCTCATTGCTGACGGAAAGCCCGGTCCGGTGGCTGCGCGTTTACGCGAGATTTATCTCGACCACGCCCGCCGCACCGCAATCTGAAAATACAAATCGGGCCGGAACAAAGTTCCGGCCCGATTGCTTTCGTCTGCCTCTCCCACAAGGCAAGGATCAAACTTTATCGACGCTGATTATAGACGTCGATACAAACGGCACCCAGCAACACAATACCCTTGATGACCTGCTGGTAGTCGATGCCAATACCCAGGATCGACATGCCGTTGTTCATCACGCCCATGATGAGCGCACCGATCACCGCACCCGTTACGCGTCCCACACCACCGTAAGCCGATGCGCCACCGATGAAACAGGCAGCAATCACGTCAAGCTCAAAGCCAAGACCGGCCTTAGGCGTTGCCGTATTAAGACGTGCCGCGAAGACCAGACCGGCAAGGGCTGCCAATACACCCATATTCACGAATACCAGAAATGTCAGCCGTTCGGTCTTTACACCAGAAAGTTTGGCGGCGTGACGATTGCCGCCAACGGCATAAATCTGGCGGCCGATCACTGTGCGGTTTGTCAGGAATGCATAGGCCGCAATCAACACCGCCATGATGATCAGCACATTCGGCATGCCGCGGTGTGAGGAAATCAGCAGCGCTAAATATGCGATACCAGCAAAGAACAGAATATTCTTCATGACAAACAGGCCGAACGGCTCTGTCTCCACGCCATGTGCCAGGTGACGGGCGCGTGACCTGGTGCTTTGCCAGACCAGAAATGCGGCAAGAACCAAACCCAGTATCAGTGACGTGAGATAGACATTTCCCCCTGTGGTCCCGATGAACTCAGGAATGAAGCCGGAAGACAGCTTCTGGAACACCGGCGGAAAAGGACCGACCGATTGACCACCAAGCACTGCCAGCATCAGGCCTTTGAAGACCAACATTCCTGCAAGTGTGACGATGAATGACGGGATATGGAAATAGGCAACCCAGAAGCCCTGCATCGCGCCAATCAGACCACCAGCAAGCAGGCAGAGAATGGCAGCTATCGGGAAGGGAATACCAAGTTTGACCATCATCACAGCGGCAAGCGCACCAATGAAGCCGCAGACCGAGCCCACGGACAGATCAATATGGCCCGTGACAATGACCAGCAACATACCAAGCGCCATAATGACGATATAGCTGTTCTGCAAAACCAGATTGGTCAGGTTCAGCGGCTTCATCAGCACGCCGCCCGTGACAATCTGGAAAAAGATCATGATTGCGATGAGCGAGAGCAGCATTCCCGATTGACGCAGATTATTTTTCAGATAACGACCCACGCTGCTCGGCGCTTTCTGGCCGCTCTCGATTGCGTTCTCGCTCATTGTCTTTTTCCCTTGTTCTGCATGATGGCGCGCATGATGTTTTCCTGCGTTGCTCCCTCGCCCGCTACTTCGCCAACGAAAGCGCCTTCATGCATGACGACGATGCGGTCACAGATCCCGATGAGCTCGGGCATTTCCGAAGAAATGACGACGACGCCCTTGCCGCTGTCCGCCAATGAATTGATGATTGTGTAAATGTCGTATTTCGCGCCGACATCGATGCCGCGCGTTGGCTCGTCAAGAATGAGCACGTCCGGCCCGGTGAACAGCCATTTCGACAGCACCACCTTCTGTTGGTTGCCGCCTGAAAGCGTACCAGTTTCCTGATAGACATTGTGGCAACGGATGCTCATCTGGTCGCGATAGCCGTTAGCGACTTTCATTTCTTGCATGTCATCAATCACCCCTTTGGGGCTGACACCACGCAAATGCGCGAGCGAAATGTTGCGCGAGATATTCTCGCCCAGCACAAGGCCCAGCTGCTTGCGGTCTTCAGTGACATAAGCAAGGCCGGATTTGATCGCCCGGGTGACTGTCGAAATATCGACATCCTTCCCACGAATGCGTGCCTTTCCGGAAATATTCGTGCCCCATGAACGCCCAAACAGGCTCATGGCAAATTCTGTGCGACCTGCGCCCATCAAACCGGCAATGCCGACAATCTCGCCTGCGCGCACCTTAAAGGATACATTCTTGACCGAGTGACGTTCTGGATGCAGCGGGTGATAGACCGACCAGTTATCAACCTCCAGAATAACGTCGCCGATCCGGGGCTTGCGTTTTGGATACCGGCTCTCCAGATCGCGATCGACCATTTTGCGAATGATCTCGTCTTCCTCAACCTCGCCTGCATTGCAATCAAGCGTAGCCACGGTTCTGCCGTCACGCAAAACGGTGATCTTGTCAGCCACCTCGCGAATTTCATTCAGCTTGTGCGAAATGAGGATCGACGTAATGCCTTGTGCCCGAAACTCGCGCAGCAGCGCCAGAAGGGCCGCACTGTCCGTCTCATTCAAGCTCGCCGTCGGTTCATCAAGGATCAGAAGCCGCACACGCTTCGACAGCGCTTTGGCAATTTCCACAAGCTGCTGCTTGCCGATCCCGATATCCGTCACCAGCGTATCAGGAGATTCCGTCAGGCCGACCTTCTTCAAAAGCGCTTTGGTGCGTTGATGCACTTCACTGCGATCAATCACCCCAAGGCTTGCGGGTGGATTGACGAGGAAGATGTTCTCGGCAATCGACATAAGCGGAACAAGCGCCAGCTCTTGGTGGATGATAACAATACCAAGCGCTTCTGAACTGTTGATATCCCGAAACTGTCGCTCTTCACCGTCAAAGATGATCGAACCTTCATAGCTTCCGTGCGGATAAACGCCCGAAAGCACCTTCATCAGCGTGGATTTACCAGCCCCGTTTTCACCGACAAAAGCGTGGATTTCTCCCGGCATAACGGTAAAATTTACATCGCTCAAAGCCTTCACAACTCCGAAGGACTTGCTGATACCGCGCATTTCGAGAATTGGTCGACCACCGATGCCCGGCTGATCACCAGGCTCCTGAAGCGGAACAGGATTGGCTACATTCATCGCTCGCTCCCATGATAATCCTGTGATGCCACCGCTAAAGAAAAGACAACGCTGTCAATCCTTTAGCCGGCCCCGATCAGAAATCGGGGGGTGTTAGAGTGTCGTGCACCGAAACGGACACACGAAGCACGACACGTTACGCAATGGCATTGCAGCAGATGTTCCGGGCGTATCGTAAGTAATTGTTTTTCACATTATCCTGTGCAAAACCGCTATGCGCTTTTGCTGGAAATGCTCTCACACGCCCGGAGCTCGAAAATTACTGGATCTGATCTTCTTTGTAATAGCCGCTATCGACCAGAACTTCTTTCCAGTTCGACTTATCGACGATGACCGGCTTCAACAGATAGGACGGCACAACCTTGACGCCATTGTCATAGGTCTTGGTGTCGTTCACTTCCGGTTCCTTGCCGCTCATCAGCGCGTCAACCATATCGACCGTAACCTTGGCGAGTTGGCGCGTATCCTTGAAGATGGTTGAGTTCTGTTCGCCAGCAAGGATAGACTTCACCGATGGCACTTCTGCGTCCTGACCGGAAACGGCCGGCATAGGCATGTCGCCACTGCCATAACCAACGCCCTTCAGAGACGACAGGATACCGATGGAAATGCCGTCATAAGGTGAAAGCACAGCATCGAGTTTCTTGTCCGAATAGAAGGCCGAAAGGATAGAATCCATACGTGCCTGAGCCGTCGCACCATCCCAGCGAAGGGTTGCGACCTTATCCATGCCAGTCTGGCCGCTGGCAACCACAACCTTACCACTATCGATATAGGGTTGCAGAACCGACATTGCGCCGTTGTAGAAGAAGTAGGCGTTGTTATCATCCGGTGAACCGCCGAAAAGCTCGACGTTAAACGGGCCTTCCTTGTTCTTCAGATCAAGTGCCTTTTCAATCGACTGTGCCTGAAGCACACCCACCTGAAAATTGTCGAAGGTCGCATAATAGGACACATTCGGCGTGTTACGGATCAGGCGGTCATAAGCGATAACCTTGATGCCTTCTTCATTGGCTTTTGCCAACACGTCTGAAAGCGTTGTGCCGTCGATGGATGCAACGACGAGAACCTTGGCACCTTTGGTGACCATGTTCTCAATCTGCGCCAACTGGTTTGGCACATCATCTTCAGCATATTGAAGATCGGTCTGATAACCGCGCTCCTGAAGCACCTTTACCATGTTGTCGCCGTCTGCAATCCAGCGCGCAGACGATTTGGTTGGCATTGCCACGCCAACGAGACCTTTGTCCTGAGCTTGTGCGAAGCCGGTGAAGGCAAATGCTGCCATCGCGACCGCCAAAGTTAGAGATTTCATGCCTGCCATTGTCTCACTCCCATGTTGGGACAGGTTCTGAGCCTGTCGTTCTCCCAAATTTCCGCCCCCGCCTTCCGGCCTTGCGGAATTCCTCCAAAAGCATTTCCACGGAAATTGAAAACCTGCTTCCCGTCACAAAATGCAAAAAACTCTGGGCCTCAGCCCGTAATATCATCCCATGCTGCAATCGCACGCTGCGCGCGCTCACGGACGTCAGAGGCTGTAAATCCTGCTTTGTAAAGACTGGAACCCAGCCCAAAACAGCTCACTCCCGCACCCACATACGTCGCAAAATCGGCCTCGGATACGCCCCCGACAGCCCCCACCGAAATATCCTTTGGCAGCACTGCACAAACAGCCTTGATGCCTTCGGCACCCAGCGCGCTTGCGGGGAAAAACTTGAGTGCCGAAGCGCCCGCATGAATGGCGCTGAAAGCTTCGGTCGGGGTAAACACACCAGGCATCGTCGCCATGCCGTATTTGCCTGCGCGGCGAATGACATCGGGCTCGACATTGGGGCTGACCAGCAGCCTGCCGCCAACATCATTCAGCCGATCCACATTCTCGACAGAGAGCACGGTGCCCGCACCAATCAACACATTCTCCGGCGCAAGCCTGACGGCCTTTTCAATAGAGATAAAAGGCTCTGGCGAATTCAGCGGAATTTCGATTGCCTCGAAGCCTGTCTCGATCAAAGCACTAACAACTGCTTCAGTTTCATCAGGCCGAATACCACGCAGGATCGCAACCAGCGGATAGCGAAGCTTGGGCCAAGCGATACGGTCACTCATTGTTTGCCTCCGGCAAAGGCATGTTTTGCTGCCATGAACAGACCATCGCGGACAAGCTCATCAGCTTCGATGCGTTTGACCTTTAGTCCAGCGATCTCAAGCGCGCTTGCGTAAAGCGCACCCATCATGCCGTCAGAAAGCAGCAGCACGTCATGACACTCACCAAAAATCTTGCGCCCGCCCGCAACTTCCAGCCCAATCAACAGACCCGAAAGACGCGCAAGCTGATCCGAAGGTTTGTAGTCATGCACCAGCCAACCGGCGCGAACAGTAAACAGTGCATTTGAAATCAGCTCAGGTGTTTCAAGTGAGGACTTAACACCCGCAGCAAAGGCAGCACTATTCGGATCTACCGATGCAGAGCCTTCCAACGCACCAGCCAGCACCGACTTTTCTTTAAGAAGCGCAAACAATTCGCCCGTCATGAATGAGCGGTAATCATTGAGCCTGCCATCGGCAATCTGAACCCATTTGGCATGGGTGCCGGGCATCACCACCACCGCATCGCGCGTGCCGCGATGCACAAGACCCAGCAGCTTGGTTTCTTCGCCGCGCATCACATCAGGCGCATCCTCGCTGCGACGCGCAACACCCGGCAGCATGATGACACGCCGCCGTGCAGGCACGCGAACGGCAGCCGCAACAATGCCTTCAAGGCCAGCAGGCAAGCTCATATAAGGCGCTTCGATCCAGCCTGTACGTGAGCCGGCCATGCCACAGATCACCACGGGGAGATCCACAGGTGCATCAACGGAGGCGAGATGCCGTTCCAGTATGGTCTCGAAACCGGCTTCCTTCGCGTGAAGCAAGCCGTCATCGCCACGGCTTTCACGAAGCACGTTTCCATCAGCATCCAGCGTCCAGAGGCGGAACCGGGTCGTGCCCCAGTCCGCCACTGCCGCAAATGGTGTTTTAGCATCAGACATCAATGGTTATCCCGCGGCAGGCCACGCGTATGCGCAATGTCCTGATATTTGACAGCATTTTCTAGAACCGCACCCGTTTCCATCTGGCCGACAATGGCCCGCTGAATTTCCTGCCACGGCGTCTGGCTGTCTGGATATTTATAGCCACCGGCTGCTTCCAAAGCCTTGCGACGCTCTGCCAGTTCGTCGTCCGAAATCAGAATGTCCGCCGTGCCACGACCAATATCGATACGCACCCGATCACCCATTTTTAGGATCGCGAGGCCACCGCCAGCGGCAGCTTCAGGCGATGCATTAAGGATCGACGGCGAACCGGACGTACCCGACTGACGACCATCGCCAATGCACGGTAGCGAGCTGATGCCCTTTTTCAAAAGATAATCAGGCGCACGCATATTAACGACTTCAGCCGCACCAGGATAACCGATTGGACCTGCACCACGCATGAACAAAACCGTGTTCTCATCGATTTCCAACGACGGATCATCAATGCGGCGGTGATAATCTTCCGGCCCATCAAACACCACAGCCTTGCCTTCAAAGGCATTAGGGTCCTTGTCATCGGAGAGGTAGCGATTGCGGAATTCCTCCGAAATAACGCTCAGCTTCATGATCGCTGACGAGAACAGATTGCCACGCAACACACGGAAACCGGCATGTTTCTTCAACGGCTGATCATAGGTCTTGATGACATTGCTGTCTTCAATGGTGGCGTTCTTGCAGTTTTCACCAATGGTCTTGCCATTGACGGTAATAGCATCCTCGTGAATGAGGCCCTGCCCCATCAGCTGATTAACGACAGCGGGCACGCCGCCCGCATGATAATAATCTTCGCCAAGATATTCGCCAGCTGGCTGAAGATTGACGAGCAGCGGGATCTCCTCGCCATATTTCTGCCAGTCATCGACCGTCAGGTCCACGCCGACGTGACGCGCCAAAGCGTTCAAATGGATCGGCGCATTGGTTGAACCACCAATCGCAGAGTTCACACGGATCGCATTGACAAATGCTTCCTTGGTCATGACATCGGAAGGCTTCAGATCTTCGTAGACCATTTCCACAATGCGGCGGCCGGTGAGGTAGGCCACTTCCTGTCGATCACGATAAGGTGCAGGAATTGCCGCCGAGCCCGGCAGCTGCATGCCAAGCGCTTCGGCAAGCGAATTCATCGTGGTCGCCGTGCCCATTGTGTTGCAATAGCCTGTGGACGGAGCCGAGGAAGCAACCAGTTTCACAAAGCCCTGATAGTCGATTTCGCCCTTGGCCAGCAGTTCACGCGCCTTCCAGACAATGGTACCGGAACCCGTGCGCTCACCTCGGAACCAGCCGTTGAGCATCGGGCCGACGGAAAGAGCAATCGCCGGAATATTGACAGTCGCCGCTGCCATAAGACAGGCAGGCGTGGTCTTGTCACAGCCAATCGTCAGCACGACACCGTCGAGCGGATATCCGTACAGCACTTCTACAAGGCCCAGATAGGCAAGATTGCGGTCAAGGCCAGCGGTTGGGCGTTTGCCGGTTTCCTGAATAGGATGAACGGGAAACTCAATCACGATGCCGCCTGCCTCGCGCACACCTTCCCGGACGCGATTGGCGAGTTCCAGATGGTGGCGGTTACACGGCGAAAGATCGGAACCCGTCTGTGCAATCCCGATGATGGGGCGGCCCGATTGCAGCTCTTCCTGGCTCAACCCGTAATTCATGTAGCGCTCCAGATAGAGCGCTGTCATGTCAACATTGTCCGGGTTATCAAACCATGCGCGCGAGCGGAATCTTGGGGCTTTCGGCGTTACGGGCTTATTCATTTCATTGTCCTGCATGGGTGAGAGACCACTCCGCGGCCTCGATTCCTAAAGTCTGCCTGCTATCAATCTTCAAAGGCTTCAATCACGTGCCGCTGCCCGAGAAGGAAAGCATCGGCGACATGGGTCAACGGCGCGAGATCGACATCGCTGCGCCCTTCGCCGACAAGTTTCACGAAGTTTCGGTAAAGACGCTGATACTCCCGATCAGGCTCAGCCATTTTCTCAGCACCATCAATGGTCAGACGACTGCCACCGTGACTGAGCAGCACGGTTCCCTTGTCGGTTTCCACGCGAATGTCCCAGGTCTGCGGTCCGGTCTGTCTCCAGTCGAGTTCAAACGAAACAGGTGTACCGCTTTCCGTTTCAAACTGAAGATCGGCTGCAATCGGTGCCGCACGGTTTTCGGGGAAAAAGAGGTCGGATTTCGTCAGCAAAAACCGCTCAGGAAGAATATGCGTTACAATCGACAGCGCATTGATACCCGGATCGAAAACGCCAAGCCCGCCCGGCTCCCAGATCCACTGCTGGCCCGGATGCCAATGGCGCGCATCTTCTTTCCATGACACAGCAACTGACTTGATTGCAGCATCTTTCAGAAATTCACGAGCTGGCTCAACCGCTGCCGCTTCGCGCGAATGCCACGTCGCATAAAGCGTTACGCCTTGCTTCTCAGCCAAACGCTCCAGTGCCTGCACTTCCGAAATTGTCGCTCCGGGAGGCTTTTCCAGCATCACATGTTTGCGCGCTTTCAGTGCCGCATAGGCCTGTTGAAAGCGCCCCTGCGGCGGTGTGCAAAGCGATACCGCATCGATTGCAATGTCGGTCGCCAGCAGTTCATCAATATCGTGAAACGATGGCGTGCCATCAAGGCCAGCACTGCGGCTGGCAATGGCAGCGAGATAAATACCGTCTACAACTTCAATAGACGGGAGATGCTGGTCACGTGCAATCTTGCCAAGACCAACGATAGCGAGAGCGATGTTCGGCTGCTTGGACATCACCACCTCACAACGCCTTCACAGCAATATCTTCGCTCGCCGCCTGGCCAAGCTTATTAATGAGAGGATAGCGGAATGGCTTCGCGGAAATCTCAAACTGATCACCGGTTTCCGTCTTCACACCTTCCGAGAAAGACAGAGTCGCCGTGCCGAAGAAGTGGACGTGAATATCACCCGGACGGCGGAAAAGCTCATATTTGAAATGGTGATGTTCCAGATTGGCGATGGTGTGCGACATGTTCGCTTCGCCTGACAGGAACGGCTTTTCAAAGATAACGTGATCACCGCGACGGATGCGCGAAACACCTTCTACATGATCTGGCAGTGCTCCCACATAAAGCTCTGGGCCCAGCGATGCCTGACGTAGTTTGGAGTGCGCCAGCCAAAGATAGTTCTGCTTTTCCGTCACATGATCCGAAAATTCATTGGCAAGGCAAAAGCCAAGGCGGAACGGCGTGCCATCTGGCCCAATTAAATAAATGCCTGCCAGCTCCGGCTCTTCACCACCGTCTTCAGCAAAAGCTGGCGAAATAAGTTCACCGCCTGTTTCGACCAGCGCCGAACCGTCACCCTTATAGAACCACTCAGGCTGCACACCGGTTTCGCCCTGCTTTGGCTTGCCGCCTGCAACACCCATCAGGAACATGCGCATGGAGTCGGTCGGCTTTTCAGCAGCCTGTGCTGCCTTGTGCATCTTGTCGCGACCATCGGCGGAACCAAGATGCGTGAGGCCAGTACCCGCGACAATCAGATGCGCGGGATCGGAATGCGTAATGGGCAAACCAACACGGTCACTTGCCAGCGCCGCATCAATATCGACAGCTTCGCCCTTCCCACTCCGCTCCACCTGCTCTGCGAGGCTGATGCCTGCGGAGATTGCTGCCCAGGCCAGTTCATAAGTCGTTGTCACGCCATTGACGATGTGTGCCGCTCCCTCATCCTCGCAAGCAGCCACACGTGCTTCTCCGCGCACATCGCGGAACTGTATCAGACGTAACATTTAACCTCCCAATTTCCGCGAAACCTTCACGGAACATTATCCCGTCCGCCCAGAAAACACATTCGTGCTGCTCAACGGCTCCTTCTTATTAATATGACTATTTTGCCTAACACCGCTTTGTCAAGCAAGCTCGACTGCCCTATGGCACCCCCTATAGCTACCTCTACGGGAAAACAGTTACAAACAATTGATTTTAAATAATTATTACAGATTATGCACGTTTGTCGCACCTCAGGCGTTCGACAAACTCCAGAAATATGCTTGCTATAAAGTAATATTATATGCTTCATAAACGTTAAGGCCGGGAGGGCCTTTTATTGGGAGGAACTAATATGAAACGCAGTTTGACGGCCCTAACGGCCGCATTTTCTTTTGCCCTGATTTCAAGCGTATCTGCAGCATCATTAACTGTCGGCTTTTCGCAGATCGGTTCGGAATCGGGTTGGCGTGCGGCCGAAACCAGCGTCACGAAGCAGGAAGCCGAAAAGCGCGGCCATACATTAAAATTCGCCGACGCACAGCAGAAGCAGGAAAACCAGATCAAGGCCGTTCGCGGCTTCATCGCGCAGGGCGTAGATGCCATCCTGATCGCGCCAGTGGTAGCGACGGGCTGGGATGCAGTTCTGAAAGAAGCCAAGGAAGCTGAAATTCCGGTCGTGCTTCTCGACCGACAGATCGACGCGCCGGACGACCTCTATCTTACCGCCGTCACATCCGATCAGGTCCATGAAGGCAAGGTCGCTGGCGAATGGCTGGTGAAGGATGTGGGCGACAAGCCTTGTTCCGTTGTTGAACTTCAGGGCACGACCGGTTCATCACCTGCGATCAACCGTAAAAAGGGCTTCGAGGAAGCGCTTGCCGGACACGACAATATTAAGATTTCCCGCTCACAGACCGGCGACTTCACCCGTACCAAGGGCAAGGAAGTCATGGAAAGCTTTATCAAGGCTGAAGGCGGCGGCAAGGATATTTGCGCTGTCTACGCCCACAACGACGACATGGCTGTTGGCGCAATTCAGGCCATCAAAGAAGCTGGTCTGAAGCCGGGCACGGATATCAAAATCGTGTCCATCGATTCAGTACCGGATATTTTCCAGGCCATGGCGAATGGCGAAGCCAATGCCACCGTCGAGCTGACACCAAACATGGCTGGCCCGGCATTCGATGCCATCGAAGCTTTCAAGGAGAAGCGCACGGTTCCGCCAAAGTGGATCCAGACCGAATCCAAGCTTTACACGCAGGCTGACGATCCGAAGGCTGTCTATGAGGCCAAGAAGGGTCTCGGCTACTGATCGCATCATCTTATCCGGGCTGCGCAAGTTTGCGTAGCCCGGATGGAACTCGCAAATCAGCAGGCGGAAAAACAATATGGCTCGCTCTGATACCAGCGCGGCGTCAGCACCGGCCACGCCGTTGCTTGAAGCCCGTGGAATAACAAAATCATTTTTCGGCGTCACAGCGCTTGATCATGTCGATTTTGCTCTTGCGAAAGGTGAAATCCACGCCTTGCTCGGCGAAAACGGCGCAGGAAAATCGACGCTCATCAAGATATTGACCGGCGCTTATCATAATTTTGACGGTGCGATCCTGCTTGAAGGGCAGTCGATTGCCCCTGCATCCGTCACCGAAGCGCAAAAACTTGGCATTGGCACTGTCTATCAGGAAGTCAATCTTCTCGAAAACCTGACAGTCGCCGAAAACCTTTTCCTTGGTCGCCAGCCAAGTCGGTTTGGCTTTGTTGATCGCCGCCAGATGGAACGCGATGCAAGCGCACTTCTCGCGCGCTATGGGCTGACAATTGATGTCAGCGCACCTCTTTCGGCTTATTCTGTCGCCATACGCCAGATTATCGCCATCGCCCGTGCAGTCGATCTTTCCGGCAAAGTTCTTGTACTGGATGAGCCAACGGCCAGCCTTGACGCGCGCGAAGTCGAGATGCTGTTCGGGGTGTTGCGGCAATTGAAAGCCGAAGGCCTCGGCATCATCGTCATCACCCACTTTTTAGATCAGGTCTATGCTATCGCCGATTGCGCCACCGTATTGCGTAACGGAAGATTGGTTGGCAGCCGCGACCTTTCCGAATTGCCGCGCACCGACCTCATTTCCATGATGCTGGGCCATCAGTTGCAGGAGACTGTGCGCCGCCAACTGACCGAAGAAGTGAGCGACGACACGCTCGCACCCATTCACTTTTCAGGTTTTGGCAAAAAAGGCAGCGTCGCTCCCTTCGATCTTGCGATCAAGCCGGGCGAAGCAGTCGGCATTGCAGGGTTGCTCGGATCGGGACGCACCGAAACAGCACTGCTGATGTTCGGCGTCGATCAGGCCGACAGCGGCACACTGACAGTGGACGGCAAAGAGACAAAACTGCCGACACCCGTGGCAGCCATTGCTGAACGCTTCGCCTTTTGTCCAGAAGAGCGCAAAACAGACGGCATTATCGGCGACTTCTCCGTTGCCGAAAACATTGCCCTCGCAGTGCAAGCAAAGCGTGGCTGGTCAAAGCCAATTTCGTCCCGTGAAAAAGCAGCTCTCGCCCAGCGCTATATCAAGGCGCTCGATATTCGCCCGCCTGACCCAAACAAGCCGATCAAATTTTTATCCGGTGGCAACCAGCAGAAAGCCATTCTCGCGCGCTGGCTGGCCACTGATCCGCGCCTTTTGATCCTCGATGAGCCGACACGCGGCATTGATATCGGCGCACATGCAGAAATTCTGAAACTGATCGGAGAACTCTGTAACGAAGGTATGTCGCTCGTGATCATTTCTTCCGAATTTGAAGAACTGGCTGCCGTTGCCAATCGTGTCATCGTGCTTTCCGACCGTCACCATGTGGCAGAACTTAAAGGCGAAGAAATCACCGCCGACAACATCGTTCGCGCGATTGCCGAGACTGGTCATGTCAGCGAAAAGGAAGCTGCAGCATGATCGCTCGCCTGCTCAAAAAACTCAGAAGACTGGCACCACAGCTCGCCGCACTTGTGGCCATTCTTGCTGCAAACACGATCATATCGCCGGGATTTCTGGATATTTCATTTCAAAACGGGCGGCTCTATGGAAGCCTGATTGACATTCTGGTGCGTGCGGCACCCGTGGCCATTCTTGCGATCGGCATGACGCTGGTGATCGCCACACGTGGCATTGATCTGTCGGTAGGCGCAGTGATGGCGATAAGCGGTGCCTGTGCCGCTTCGCTCGTCGTCTCAGGCTATCCGCTCGCAGTTGTTATTCCCGTCGCATTGGGTGTTGGCCTTCTATGCGGGTTGTGGAATGGGTTTCTGGTTGCTGTTTTCGATATTCAGCCCATCATCGCGACACTCATTCTGATGGTCGCAGGGCGCGGCATTGCACAGCTCATCACTGAAGGAGCAATTCTTACCTTTAACGACGATTCCTTCGCAACCCTTGGCTCAGGATCGCTGTTTGGTGTACCCGTGCCTGTGCTGATCTGGCTGCTTGCTGGTATCGTGGTCGGCTTCGCAGTGCGATCAACTGCGCTGGGATTTCTCATCGAGGCAACCGGCATCAATCGCCGTGCAGCCATGCTGGCGGGCGTTAAAGCACGCTTTCTTCTATTCAGCGTCTATGCTGTTTCAGGTGTAGGTGCGGCACTCGCAGGTCTGATCGCAACGGCAGATATTCGCGGGGCCGATGCCAATAATGCAGGTCTCTGGCTGGAACTCGACGCCATTCTCGCAGTCGTCATTGGCGGCACATCGTTGAATGGGGGGCGCTTCTCGATCATGGCCTCGCTGCTTGGCGCACTCATCATCCAGTCGATCAATACCGGTATTCTGATGGCGGGTTTCCCACCGGAATTCAACCTCATCATCAAAGCGGGTATCATCATTATCGTGCTGACATTCCAATCACCGGCAATCGTAAATCTGATCGCCTTCCTGCGTGCTGAACGCAAAGGCAATGTCGCCAAACCAACACATCAGAACCAGCAGGGAGCACAATAATGAGAGTGCTTCGCAATCTTCCATTTCTGACAACCGTCGCCATTTTTCTGCTCGCCTATGCAATCTGCGTCATCCAGTTTCCGAACATGCTTTCAACGAGAGTGATCGGAAATCTTCTGACGGATAATGCATTTCTCGGCATTGCCGCGGTTGGCATGACTTTCGTCATCATCTCCGGCGGCATCGACCTTTCAGTCGGATCGGTTATCGCTTTTACCAGCGTTTTTGTGGCTGTCCTTGTCGGTCAGTTGGGCGTGCATCCTCTTGTTGCTTTCGGGCTGGTGCTGGTGCTTGCCGCCCTCTTCGGCGCATGGATGGGCATGATGATCCATTTCTTAGGTATCCCGCCTTTTGTGGCTACGCTGGCAGGTATGTTTCTGGCACGCGGTGCGGCCTTCCTCATCTCGACACAATCCGTGCCGATTTCGCACCCTTTCCTTGATACACTTCAGGGGCTTTACTTCCGGCTTCCGGGTGGTGGCAGACTGACGTTTATCGCTATGGTGATGCTGGCCGTCTTCATAATCGGCGGTATTATCGCGCACCGAACCCGCTTTGGTGCTAATATTTATGCGCTCGGCGGCAATCAGCAATCAGCCGAACTGATGGGTGTTCCCGTGGGCCGAACAACAATCGGCATCTATACGATGTCAGGCGTTCTGTCGGGTCTCGCTGGTATTGTCTATACGCTTTACACCTCTTCTGGCTATTCGCTGGCAACCGTCGGTGTAGAACTTGATGCCATCGCTTCGGTGGTAATCGGCGGAACACTTCTGACCGGTGGCGCAGGTCTTGTAGCGGGCACTTTCGTCGGCATTCTGATACAAGGTCTGATACAGACCTATATTGTTTTCGACGGCACACTGTCTTCTTGGTGGACGAAAATCGCAATCGGTATATTGCTGTTCCTGTTCATTGCACTACAGCGTGGACTTGTCTGGTTTGCTGATATGCGATTAGCACGCCAACGTATAAAGGAGGCTTGAATTGGGATTGCTGGAAACGGCTATAACGGGGCGTAAACGCCATAACAGCCACTCGGTTGTCGTGGGTGAGCTCGGTCGCGGCATCGTCGCAGGCACGATCCCCGAAGGCTCGATCCTGCCCGGTGACAATGATCTCTCATTGCGCTTCGGAGTTTCCCGCACTGTGCTGCGTGAAGCGATGAAGACCCTTGCTGCAAAGCGGCTGATTGAAGCCAAAGCCAAGGTAGGCACCCGCGTTTTAGGCCGTGCAAGCTGGAACTTCTTCGACCCCGATGTGCTGACATGGCGCTTTGAAGCAGGCTTTGATGAAGTTTTTGTCGATCACCTTGCAGAAATGCGTATGGCCCTCGAACCGGCAGCGGCGGCAGCGGCGGCAGTACACGCAACCAGCGACGAGCTCATTGAGCTCTATGCCTTGGCTGCAAAATTCGATGACCCTGCGCACACACCTGAATCGATTGCCAAGGTCGATCTCGAATTTCATCTGGCCATTGCGCGCATGTCTGGAAACCCATTCATGCGCTCGGTCAGCAGCTTGATTGAGGCAGCTCTCGCCATCTCGTTTCAGCTGTCCTCGCCAGCAACTTCCCCTGAAGGCATCGCGGAATGCGCCGCTAATCACCTGCGCATTGCCCATGCTATTGCTTCACGCGATCGCCAGAAAGCGCGGGCAGCCATGGAAAGTGTCATCACACTCGGCGTCGAGCGCATTCGGGTTGCGATATAAACAGCTGGTCAGGATATCTTCAGATCAAACTTAGGATCGCCGCGCAACGTATTGCTGACGGTGCAGATTTCTTCGGCCATCTCCGCAAGGCGATGTTTCTCGTCTTCGGTCAGGTCACCATCAAAATGAAATGTTATATCGAATCGTTCGATGCGTGATGGGCCTTCATGTGCCTTGTCGCCCTTCACTTCCACACGAACATCGGTGAGCTTCTCACGCAATTCGAGCCTGGTGGCAGCAATGCGCGCACTCAGTGCCATGCAGGCAGCAACGGACGCATAGAGCAGATCAAGCGGGTTAAACCCGGCCTGACTGACGCTCGTTACGATCTCTGCCGTGCCGCCCGTAGGTGTTGTGATCGTCGGAAGTTTGCCTTGAGGCATCTCCGCCACCGCCCCGGTTTCACGCGTTCTTACCTTCAGTTCACTCATACCGGAATCCTCCTGTATTCGACACCGCGTGCAAGCCAGCAGCTGACGCTTAAGTCTGTTATCGCGCCCTTATCGTCGCGGCGGAAAACGAGTTTCCACTCACCGGGCGACGGCGCATCCAGCGAGCGCTGAACCGGCAACAGCCAGACATCCGCCCCGACGCTATAAAGCGGATACATATCACTCTTGCCTAGAAACCCTTCGAAAGCACCATAGATCGCGCAACCTTCAGAAACGAGCAAAAGATCGGCATCCAGCTCATCGCTGTGATAGCGGCCAATAATGTCCTGCCTGGTCGCGCCCTTGATACGTTTCATCGTCAGACGCAGATTCTCATCGTCGCGCGAAAGCTCGATCACATCGCCATCGCGCGTTATCGTAGTCACGGACGAGCGAGCCTCGTTAACACCCACCACATCCATCATTTCCGGCCCGGTGCCAAAGCGTGCTTTGATACGCCCGCGCCCGGCATCCTCAAGGCTCAGAACAAGGCCAGTGTCCTGACACAACCATGAACCGAACCAGGCTGCATCCGCTTCCACACGCTGAGGTTCAGAAGTCGATACGCTCAACGCTATATTCATCAATTTGAAGGCAACGTCCGAGGCACCACCCTCGAAATTGAACATGGCAATCGTGGATAACCGCTCATCGACACAATGCCAGCGTTGGCACCGCCAACCGCGAAGTGCACCGCCATGGCCGGTTAGCCTTTTACCGCCCGCTTCCTCAAATTTGAGGCCGAAACCATAAGGCGCATTCGCTCCATCGTTGAATGTTTGCGGTCCGCTGAGGCGGCGATAAATACCGTCCTCATCGTCCCGCGTTGCATCAATAAACTGCTCCCATGCGATCATGTCATCAAGAGACGCGCAAATGCCCGCGTCCCCCATCCAGTGAAGGCGGTTGATCGCAGGCAGAAAGCCTCGAACCGTATCACCCTCATATCCGGTGCATTCATTGAACAGCGCTGTATCCGGGATCAATTCGGCTGTCTTCATGCCAGCAGGCCTGAAAATGTGTTCAGACAGAAGTTCAACCAGCGAGCGTCCGGTATGGCCCTCAATCAGGTCGGCCAGAATACGGAAATTGCCGTTACAGTAGGAATAATGCGAGCCGGGTTCAAAATGCGTGGTTTTCAATCGTCGCAGCAGGCTTTGTGCTTGTTCAGGCAAAAACACGGCTTCAGGATCTGCACCACACAAAACCGTCAGCGCCCAATAATCGCGCAAACCCGACTGGTTGTTGCAAAGATCACGAGTGCTCGGGCGCTCTTCTTCGAACTTGTCGAGATAGACTGCCAAGGCATCGTCCAGCAATTCCGGTTCACCGACAGCGTCAAGCAACACACCACAGGTGAACTGCTTGCTGATCGAGCAAATCGGCATCCGCGTTTCTGCCGTCATTACTTGCCGCGTAGCCAGATCGGCAAAGCCCCAGGCATGCCGCAAAACAACCTCGCCATCCTTGATGACGGCAACGACGCCTCCCGGGCCTTTATAGTTTTGCGGAATTTGGCGAACGAAGGCTTCAAGGGCGGACGTATCAAACTTGGACATGACTTACTCAGGTTTAACAGGGCGACTCAGTTAAAATGATGGCTCAACACGCATCATTTTACCCGATCTATCAAGGCCATAGCCGCGTGCGGATTATGCGCCTTATGGCCGCTGATGACGTAGAGATAGACATCACGTGCCACGTTATCGGACATTGGCGGCGTAATTGTTTTAAGGCTGTCAGGCACATGCCCCACTGCAATTGCCTTGGCCCGCTCCGCCCAATGATCAAGTTCGGCTTCACTGTAACCGAGCGGCTTATTTTCCTCCGTTCCCATGATACGAAGATAGGCAAAGGGTGCTGTCATATCAGCGATTTCAACAAATTTACTGTCACCCGCGATTACAACCGCCACCCCGTAATCACGCAGCAGTGCAATGAAATCCGGCGAGTTAAAACTCTCGTGGCGTACTTCAACCGCATGACGCAAATCGCGACCATCAGCCCGCTTCGGCAGAAGCTTGAGGAAGGCCTCAAAATCTTCCGGGTCGAATTTCTTCGTTCCCATGAACTGCCAGTTGATCACACCAAGCTTGTCTTTGAGTTCGAGAAGACCACCGTTTATGAATTTCTCGATGCCCTCACCCGCTTCGGCCAGAACCCTGCGATTTGTAGAAAACCGCGGCGCTTTCAATGAAAAAACAAAGCCATCTGGCGTCTCGTCATGCCATTTGGCGAAAGTCGTGGGCTTCTGGGGGCCGTAATAGGTGCTGTTGATCTCGATAGAAGTCAGTTTGCTTGACGCATATTCGAGCTGGCGCTTCTTTGAGAGCTTTTCGGGATAAAAACTCTGGTCCCACTCCTCAAAAGCCCAGCCGCCTATACCGACGCGGATCTTGCCTGAATTTGTCTGGCTCATTTTCTCCATACCTCCGCGACATGAGTTCATCAGCTTTGGTCATCATGTTTAAGCTGTATTCATATCGTCCGCTATGCTGTTATCAATAGGCTTTACTGGAGGAGTAAACAAATGTCGGAAACAAAAGATCCGATCGTCATCGCCAGTGCGGTACGAACACCGATCGGGAGTTTTCAAGGGGCGCTCAAGGGAGAGGCTGCAACTGAACTTGGCGCGATCACAATCAAGGAAGCTGTTAGCTGCGCCAAGCTCAACCCTGATCAAATCGATGAAGTGATGATGGGCTGTGTGCTATCCGCCGGCCTTGGACAGGCGCCGGGGCGTCAAGCGTCGATCCATGCTGGTCTTCCTCAGGAAGTGCCTTGCTCGACAATCAACAAAGTTTGCGGTTCAGGCATGAAGACAGTCATGCTGAGCGCCGATCTGATTTCCGCCGGAAGCGCTGACATTGTAGTCGCGGGCGGCATGGAAAGCATGACCAACTCGCCTTACCTGCTTGAAAAAGCGCGCGGCGGATATCGCATGGGTCATGGCAAAATCTACGACCATATGTTCCTTGATGGCCTTGAAGACGCCTATGATAAAGGTCGCGCCATGGGAACTTTTGCGGAAGAAACTGCGGACCTTTATCAATTCACCCGCCAGCAACAGGATGAGTTTGCTCTGCGCTCACTATCCCGCGCACTCAAGGCCACTGAAGCGGGATATTTCCAGAACGAACTGGTGAAAGTTGCCGAGCTTGACCGCGACGAGCAACCAACTCGTGCCAAGCCTGAAAAGATACCAAATCTCAAGCCTGCCTTCCGTGAAGGTGGCACGATTACTGCTGCCAACTCTTCGTCGATTTCAGATGGCGCAGCGGCCCTCACCGTGATGCGGCTTTCAACGGCTGAAAAGCTGGGCGCTGAGCCGCTGGCCATTATTCGTGATCATGCGAGCCATGCGCATCAGCCTGCCTGGTTCACCACGACACCCATTTTTGCCATGAAGAAACTCTTCGAAAAAACCGGCTGGAACGCACGTGACGTTGATCTGTTTGAAATCAACGAAGCCTTTGCAGTTGTCGTCATGGCTGCGATGCAGGAGCTCGATCTCCCTGCCGACAAGGTGAATATTCATGGTGGCGCCTGCGCTATGGGGCACCCTATCGGCTGCTCCGGCGCACGCATCATTGTGACTTTGCTTCATGCCATGAAGCAGAACAATCTCAAGCGTGGCATGGCCTCGGTTTGTATCGGCGGCGGTGAAGCAACTGCCATTGCACTTGAAGCACTCTGAAGGGGGACAGATGAATATTCAGGGACAAATCGCCATCGTTAGCGGTGGCGCTTCCGGACTGGGTGCGGCAACGGCCCGGGCGCTTGCGGCCAAGGGCGCAAAAGTCGCCATTCTCGACTTCAATATTGATGGCGCGAACGCAGTTGCAGCTGAGATAGGTGGCATCGCTGTTCAATGCGATGTATCCGATGCAGCCAGCGCAGAAGCGGCTTTCCAAACTATCGGTCAGAAACTCGGAACACCTTATATCCTCGTGAATTGCGCAGGCGTGGCACCGGCAAAGAAAATGCTTGCTCGCGACGGCAGCGTTATGCCGCTGGATGATTTCCGCCGTGCTGTTGAAATCAACCTCATCGGCTCATTCAATCTGTTGCGACTTTTCGCAGATGTCGCATCCAAGAATGAAGCCTTGCCCACCGGCGAACGTGGCATTGTGATCAATACCGCTTCTGTTGCAGCTTTTGACGGGCAAATAGGCCAGACGGCCTATGCCGCGTCCAAAGGAGGCGTTGTGGGCCTGACACTGCCTGCTGCGCGTGAACTCGCGCCACTTGGTATTCGGGTGTGCGCCATCGCACCCGGCATTTTTGAAACACCTATGCTTAAAGGCCTGCCGCAACCTGCACAGGATGCGCTTGGCCAGATGGTTCCTTTCCCCCCACGTCTGGGTCGGCCGGACGAATATGCAGCCCTCGCGCTGCATATTATCGAAAACAGCATGCTCAACGGCGAAACCATAAGGCTCGATGGTGCGCTGCGTATGCCTCCGAAATAAAGGCGGACAAGAATTCCGCTCACAATGACGAACCTGTCATTCAGATATTTTGAGAGTAGGGAAATGCACAAATCCACAAATAACAGCAACATGCGAACCGGCGGCCAGATATTGGTGGATGCCTTGGGCATTCATGGCGTCGACCGCGTTTTCTGCGTGCCCGGCGAAAGCTATCTTGCAGCACTTGATGCCTTTCATGATGTCAGTGACGAGATTGACTTAATTGTCTGCCGTCAGGAAGGCGGAGCGGCCTATATGGCTGACGCCTACGGCAAACTGACAGGCAAACCCGGCATTTGCTTTGTCACACGTGGCCCCGGTGCGACGAATGCATCCGTTGGTGTTCATACAGCCTTTCAGGATTCCACGCCGATGCTTCTGTTCATAGGACAGGTTGCCAGCGATCAGGTGGAGCGCGAGGCATTTCAGGAAGTCGATTACCGTCGCATGTTTGGTCAGATGGCCAAATGGGTGGTTCAGATTGATGATGCTGCCCGTATCCCGGAGCTCGTAAGCCAGGCTTTCCACCGCGCAGTCAACGGACGCCCCGGCCCTGTGGTGATTGCGCTGCCTGAAGACATGCTGACATCACACGCAACCGTCAGCGATGCACCGGCTTATAAACAAGTCGAGATGCATCCGGGTAGCGATCAGTTACAGGATATGAGGGCTCTCGTCGAAAAAGCCGAACGTCCTCTGATGATCGTTGGCGGCGGTGGCTGGAACGCAGATGCAGTCCGGGACCTGCAAACCTTTGCTGAAAACATGTCTCTGCCGGTCGCTGCATCGTTCCGTTGTCAGGATATGTTCGACAACACCCACCCGCTTTATGCAGGCGAAATGGGAACATCGATCAGTCCGAAACTCGCAGCGCGTGTGAAAGATTCAGATCTGCTGCTGGTCGTCGGCGCACGCCTTGGTGAAATGACCACACAAGGCTATGAGCTGATCAATATTCCGGTCCCGAAGCAAAAGCTTATTCATGTCCATTCGGGAGCCGAAGAGCTTGGGCGTGTCTACCATGCAGATATTCCGATCAACGCCAGCATGCCCGCATTCGCAAAGGCAGTAGCGAAGCTTGCACCTGTCAGCAATCCAAACTCGAAAGCTTGGGCGGAAAGCGCCAATATCGATTATCGCGACAATCTGAAAACGCCGACCATTCCCGGTAATGTTCAGATGGGTGAGGTCATGGAGTGGCTGCGCGCGCACGTGCCCGCAGACACCATCATCACCAATGGTGCAGGCAATTACTCGGCCTGGCCGCACCGCTTCTTTCAATACCGCACCTATCGCAGCCAGCTGGCCCCGACCAATGGTTCAATGGGTTATGGTGTACCAGCAGCTGTCGCAGCCAAGCTGACAGCCCCTGAAAGAACCGTCATTGCGTTCGCAGGTGACGGTTGTTTCCTGATGAATGGTCAGGAGCTCGCCACCGCCGCACAATATGGTGCCAACGCGATTTTCATTGTCGTGAATAACGGCATGTATGGCACCATCCGTATGCATCAGGAGCGCACTTATCCGGGCCGCGTTTCCGGCACCGGCCTTGCAAATCCTGATTTCGCAGCACTTGCCCGTGCCTATGGTCTTCATGGTGAAACGGTTGAGAAAACAGCTGATTTCGCTTCGGCTTTCGAGCGTTGCCAACAATCTGGCAAGCCAGCTCTTATCGAAATCCGCATCGACCCGGAAGCGCTGTCACCCAAAATGACCCTGAGCCAAATGCGGGAACAAGGATTAGCCAAACAGAGGTAACAACCCTCCTCGCATTGAACTTCGTGCCGGGTTTTCTCCAACAAGGAAACCCGGTGAAGTTCCGTTAAGGACAATTCAATCCATTTAAATGCAGGGATTCTCCCTAAAATTGTGTGGTGTCACCGCAATGTCGAGTGTGAAATCGGCCCAACTACCGCTGATACAACTTTAGTTGGGATGAATACAATTTAGGGTAGACATTCGCGCCCAAGTCGCAGATAACCCGCCCGGGTTGCAAACGGGAGGGTAAATTGCGAACACTTAATCTATTCATAATTGGCTTTGGCTTCAGCGCACTTGTGATGACCTGCATCTATGCCATTGGCGGCGGATTAATCTGAACTGATAATCAGGATCGAAGAAGGTCATCCCCCAAGAAGCTTGCTGAGGCCTCGCGCACCGCACCAAGCATAAAATCGCTGATCACTCTGATACGCGGCGCGGCCATGACATCAACATGGCAATTCATCCAATATTCGCGTTCAAGATGCATTTCTTTGGGCAATACCGACACCAGCTCAGTGTGTAGGCTGGCAATATAATATGGCAGAACACAAAGCCCATAGCCGGTCAGCGTTGCTGTCAGTTGTGCGTGAATGCTTGAACTCTGATAACTACAGCGCTGCCCGGGCAATATCTCGCGCATATAATCGAGACCGGGTGTGAACACCATGTCGTCGATATAGCCGATGAAGGGATGCCTTGTCAGATCTTCACGCGATTTGATCGGCTGATGACAGTTCAGATAATCACGGTGCCCATAGATGAACAGGCGATATGGCGTAAGCCGTTCGCTATGATAGGGACCCGTGCGAGGCATATGCAGTGTAATGGACAGTTCCGCTTCACGGCGCGATAGTGACATGATCTGCTGAATTGTGACCACTTCGACTGACAGGCTGGGATAGGATTGCGCCAGCACCGGCAGGCGATCGGCCAGAAAGAAGTTGCCGAATCCTTCCAGTGTGGAAAGACGCACCACGCCCGAGAGCGCGGAAAGATTACCGGTTGCCTCCGTTCGAAACTTCATGGCCTCGCGCTCCATCACCTCTGCCGGTTCGACAAGCCGCTCACCGACAGGTGTCAAAAGATAACCGCGCGGGTTTCTCTCAAACAATTTAGTTGCAAGCGACTGCTCCAGTCGATCAATCCGGCGCAGAACCGTGACATGGCTTGTTCGCAATTGCCTGGCAGCCGTCGAAAGCTGCCCTGTCCGCGCGACAGCCAGAAAATATTGCAGGTCATCCCACGTAAATTGGCGCAACGGTTCCTCCTCATATCTCTCTGTACATTTTCGTACAGACCGTGTTCAAAAATTGTTGTTCGTGTACGCATTTGTCAATGCTACCGTTCTAATGAACCGCTCGAGTGGAGGAATAAATCGGGCGCATGCGGAGGGGAAAATGGCCAAGAGGAAAGCCATCGCCCCTATCTGACAGGCAATTTTACCGGAGGTTACTGCCCGATTTCTCGTGGCGGTTTAAGGACTTATTGGGAGGAGCACTGAATGAACCTTTTCGCACTTGCAACGGCTGCGCTTTTTGCTGCAACCGCAATTTCATCAGCAGCAGAAATATCAGACGGCAAGGTCAAGATTGGCATCCTGAACGACCAATCCGGCGTTTATGCCGACTTCGGTGGCAAATGGTCGTTCGAAGCTGCAAAAATGGCCGCCGAGGATTTCGGCGGTACGGTGCTGGATGCGCCAATTGAAATCATCACCGCTGACCATCAGAACAAACCTGACGTGGCCTCAAACATTGCGCGCCAGTGGTACGACACTGAACAGGTCGATGCCATCATGGAACTGACCAGTTCTTCTGTCGGTCTGGCCGTGCAGGCTCTCTCAAAGGACAAAAAGAAAATCACCATCAATACGGGTGCAGCAACATCGGAATTGACGGGTAAACAGTGCACTCCTTACGGTTTTCATTGGGCGTATGACACCCATGCGCTCGCGGTCGGCACCGGCGGCTCTCTCGTCGAGCAGGGTGGCGACACATGGTACTTCCTGACAGCCGACTATGCTTTCGGCTATTCACTGGAAGAGCAGACATCTAAATTCGTTGAATCGAAGGGCGGCAAAGTTTTAGGCTCGGTTCGCCATCCTTTGAGCACCACAGATTATTCCTCCTTCCTGCTGCAAGCACAATCTTCGGGTGCCAAGGTAGTCGGCCTTGCTAATGCGGGCCTCGATACATCCAACGCCATCAAACAGGCTGCTGAATTCGGCATTGTGGCAGGCGGTCAGCGTCTGGCGGCACTGCTCTTTACGCTTGCAGAAGTGCACGGCCTCGGCCTCGAAGCGGCACAGGGCCTGACGCTCACTGAAGGCTTCTACTGGGATCGCGACGATGAATCGCGCGAGTTCAGCAAGCGCTTCTTTGATCGCACGGGCCGTATGCCGAACATGATTCAGGCAGGTACTTACTCCGCAGTTCTGCAATATCTGAAAGCCATCAAGGAAGCTGGCACAGATGAGACTGAAGCCGTGGCCAAGAAACTTCATGAAATGCCCGTCAACGACGTCTTCGCCCGTAATGGGAAAGTCGGCGCCAATGGACGCATGATCTATGACATGTACCTCATGGAAGTGAAGAAGCCTGACGAAAGCAAAGCTCCTTGGGATTACTATAAAGTGCTGGCCACCATTCCAGGCGATCAGGCTTATCTGAAGCCAGCAGAAAGCGGCTGTCCTTTGGTTACG
>NZ_NNRK01000030.1 GCF_002252475.1 Brucella rhizosphaerae
GCGGCTGTCCTTTGGTTACGCAGTGAGTCTGAAGCATTTATCGTTTTTGTATAAAGGCTGATTGAATGAACGCAGCAACTGACAATGTAACGGCCCTGCGCGCAGCGGGGCCGATGGACGGGCAGCAGCAAAGCCAGGTGGTTTTGTCGGCACGTGGCTTAGGCAAATCGTTTGGCGGCTTTCATGCGGTGAAGAATGTCGATCTTGATGTGGATCATGCACGGGTTCATGCGCTGATCGGCCCCAATGGTGCGGGTAAGACCACTGTTTTCAACCTGCTCACCAAATTTCTGCAGCCCACAAGCGGCGAGATCACACTGCTTGGCGAGACCATCACCAAAACAGACCCGGCCAGAGTTGCACGCATGGGACTGGTGCGCTCGTTTCAGATTTCGGCCACGTTCCCGCATCTCACCGTGCTGGAAAATGTGAAGATCGCTCTGCAACGCCCGAGCGGTCTGGCAACACAGTTCTGGCGTTCACTGTCTGCGCTTGATCGGCTTGATGCAAAGGCCATCGAGTTGCTCGAACGCGTCGGCCTTGCCGATGCCCGGCATGCGCTGGCAGCTGATCTTTCTTATGGCCGCAAACGTGCACTCGAAATCGCCACCACGCTGGCGCTCGATCCGAAAGTGCTGCTGCTTGATGAACCAATGGCCGGCATGGGGCATGAGGACGTGCACATCATTGCTGCCCTCATCACCGATGTGGCGAAGGATCGCGCCGTGCTGATGGTCGAACACAATCTCAAAGTGGTGGCCGATATCGCCCATCATGTCACGGTGCTGCAACGCGGCGAGATCCTCGCGTCGGGCAACTATGCCACCGTCTCCAAAGACGAGCGCGTGCGCACCGCTTATATGGGAACCGAACATGAATAGAGGCCAACCCTTGCTATCTGTGCGCGGGCTCAATGCCTGGTATGGCGAGAGCCATGCCCTGCACGGCGTCGATCTCGATATCTGGCCCGGCGAAACAATCACGCTGATCGGCCGCAATGGCGTCGGTAAAACCACGACGCTACGCGCCATCATGGGTATCATCCGCAAGCGCACAGGCTCCATCACGCTCGATGGCAAAGACCTTCTGCGTGTGCCGTTGCACCGCATTGCCCGCTCAGGCCTTGGCTTTGTGCCGGAAGAGCGCGGTATCTTCGCAACGCTGAATGTGCATGAGAACCTGCTGCTGCCGCCGGTTGTGGGCAAAGGTGGAGCAATGTCGCTTGATGAGATTTACGAGCTCTTCCCCAATCTCTTCCCCAATCTCTATGAGCGTCGCAACAGCCCCGGCACCAAACTCTCGGGCGGCGAACAGCAGATGCTGGCAATTGCGCGCATCTTGCGAACCGGCGTCAAGATTCTGTTGCTGGATGAGCCGACAGAAGGGCTTGCGCCTGTCATCATCCAGCGTATCGGCGATGTGCTGGTGGAGCTGAAGAAACGCGGCATGACAGTGCTTCTGGTCGAGCAGAACTTTCGCTTCGCAGCCAAGGTTGCTGATCGCTTCTACCTCATGGACCATGGCGTGGTCACAGAGAACTTCCCCACCGCCGAATTGCCCGGCCGTATGGCATCGCTCAACGAAGCGCTAGGAGTTTGAGACGATGACAATGATCTTCGGCATCCCTGTGCAGGCGCTTCTCGGGCAATTGCTCGTCGGCCTCATCAACGGGTCTTTCTACGCAATCCTGAGCCTTGGCCTTGCCATCATCTTCGGCCTGTTGCGCATCATCAATTTTGCCCATGGCGCGCAGTATATGCTGGGTGCATTCGTGGGCTATCTGCTGCTGAGCGGCCTTGGCATCGGCTATTGGCCAGCGCTTATTCTTGCCCCGCTGATTGTGGGTCTGGGTGGCGCCATCATCGAGCGCGTGGCCCTCTCAAGGCTCTATAATCTCGATCCGCTTTACGGCCTGCTGTTCACCTTCGGTCTGGCACTCGTGATCGAAGGCACGTTCCGCTATTATTATGGTGCTGCCGGTCAGCCTTATGCCGTGCCGCCATCACTTGCAGGTGGCAACAATCTGGGCTTCATGTTCCTGCCCAATTATCGCGCCTGGGTGGTCGTCGCCTCGCTTATTGTCTGTATTGGCACATGGCTGCTGATTGAGAAGACCAAGCTTGGCGCTTACTTGCGTGCTGCCACTGAAAACCCGACACTGGTCAAAGCCTTCGGCATCAATGTGCCGCTGCTCCTCACCTTCACCTATGCTTTGGGTGCAGCCCTTGCCGGTTTTGCCGGTATTCTGGCAGCCCCCATCTATCAGGTCAGCCCGCTGATGGGCTCCAACATCATTATCGTGGTCTTTGCCGTGGTTGTGGTCGGCGGTATGGGCTCGATCCTGGGCGCGATCATCACCGGCTATGTACTCGGACTGGCAGAAGGCCTCACCAAGGTCTTCTACCCCGAAGCTTCCAGCATCGTCATCTTCGTTATCATGGCTATCGTCCTTCTGGTGCGACCCGCCGGACTGTTCGGGAAGGAGGCCTGATATGGCTGATACCGCTCTTAACACAACGCCAGCACCGCACGCGACGAAAGCTCCCGCTCTCAACAGCCTTTCGGCTGTCATCCTTGTCATCGCTCTTATCGGGCTGATCGCGGCACCCTTCATGGTCTACCCGATCTTCCTGATGAAGATGCTGTGCTTTGCACTGTTTGCCTCGGCTTTCAATCTTCTGCTCGGCTATACCGGCATTCTGTCATTTGGCCATGCGGCCTTCTTTGGTGGTGCTGCCTATGTGACAGCCCATGCAGTCAAGGTTTGGGGTGTGACGCCGGAAATCGGCATTCTGCTTGGCATGCTGATGGCAGCAGCCCTTGGCCTCGTCATTGGCTATCTCGCCATTCGCCGTCAGGGCATCTATTCGACGATGATCACACTGGCACTGGCGCAGATGTTCTTCTTCTTCTGCCTGCAGGCAACCTTCACCCATGGCGAGGACGGATTGCAGGGTGTGCCGCGTGGCTATCTCTTCGGCCTCATCGATCTCAACCAGCCGATGAACATGTATTATTTTGTGCTGGCAGTGTTTGTAATCGGGGTCTTCGCGATCTGGCGCATTATCAACTCACCCTTCGGCATGATCCTCAAATCCGTGCGTGAGAACGAAAGCCGCGCCATATCGCTGGGCTATTCCGTCAATCATTACAAACTTGCAGCCTTCGTTATGTCGGCGGCCCTTGCAGGCCTTGCCGGCGGCATGAAGGCACTGGTCTTCCAGTTCGCAACGCTCACCGACGTGGGCTGGCAGATGTCGGGCGAAGTCATCCTCATGACGCTGCTCGGCGGCATCGGAACCCTCATCGGTCCCATCGTCGGTGCCGCCTTCGTGGTCGCCCTGCAGAACTACCTCGCAACATCAGACTTCCCAGTCACGATCGTCACGGGCATCATCTTCATGGCCTGCGTCATACTCTTCCGTAAAGGTATTATCGGAGAGTTCTAATAGCATTGGTTGAGGCATTATTTATCTATCGCACCAGCGTCTTACCAAGTTGGGTCGATTATAATGGCCATATGGGTGATTATGCCTACGGCATTGTATTTTCAGACGCGGCAACGGCTTACATGGACCGAATAGGGATTGATGCTGTGTATCGTGAGAAGAGCGGAGCTACGCTCTATACGCTCGACAGTCGCATCGGCTATATGAAAGAATGTCATGCAGGCGAATTGTTACGGATAGAATTGTCTCATATCGACGCTGATCGCAAACGCATCCATATTTTCATGCGGATGCTGAACGCAGGCGGAGAAAGACTGGCGCTGTGTGAGCAGCTCCTGATGCATGTAAGTCGGGCGGACGGATCTCCCCGTGCATCTGACATGCCAGACACGGTGCAGCAACGGGTATCTGCCGATCTCAAGCACTCCCGGTTTGTTGAGAAGCCGGATTGGATTGATAATCGGATTGGGTTGAGGAAACAGAATCGCACTTGACCTGCTGCGAAATCCTACCGTCTGAAATGCTCTGATTGTGCGATCAGGAGATGGACATTATTTCCAGTTCAAGTTGCCCCAGTTGGACAACATCACCTACAGTTTTACCGATAATCGCAACGGCAACCGGTGAACCATGCGATATGGAAGCTTGAGACGGGTTGGCTTCATCCTCTCCAACAATACGGAAGGTCTGCTTGCGCCCATCCTCTCGCTCGAAGGTTACTGTGTGCCCAAAGGCAACCATTTCATTGGATGCGGGCGGCGACATAAGCTGAGCTGTGCGAACGCGCTCGGTGTAATAACGCAAATCTCGTAATGGAGCCGCTGACTGCCGTCGACGCTCATTGATATCTTCCAGCAAATTTGCCGCTTCAAGAGCGCGTTGAGCGGTCGCCAACTCTTCGTGCAGCATAGCAAGCCCGGTGTCTGTAACAAGGTTGATGCGATCAGAGATAGGACGAGCTGGCAGGATGGTTTCCGAAGCAGCCTCGGCGCTTTCCTCTTTGGCAAATGCTACACTCAATTGGTTGGGCCTCCGTATCGAATAGTGTTTGCAATAGGATAGCTTAACGCCGACAAAAAAGCCGTAACAATTTGGTTGCTGCTTTAGCAAGGGCGGGATCACCCATCTGCTCATACTTGACATTTAATCAATCGATTGATTAAATCGAACAATGAAAGCACCATTACGATCTGACCACGACGAGCAGCCCCCTTCCGGTGATCAGACACGGATGGCCCTAATCCATGCGGCGTTGCAATTGTTTGGTTCTAAAGGCTTTGATGCGACTTCGACGCGTGAGATTGCTGCTTTCGCCAAAGCGAATGTTGGTTCCATCGCATATCATTTCGGCAATAAGGAAGGCCTGCGGCTTGCAGCGGCCGACTACATTGTCGAGACAATACAAGGTGTTGCCGGTCAGGCCCTGGGTCATTACGGGATAATCGGCGCGCCTGCCACCACAAAGGAAGATGCACGCCAGCAATTGGGCCTTGCGCTGGAACGGATGGTCCAGTTCATCGTCGCTCAACCCGCGTCGGGCGAGATTGTCCAGTTTCTGCTGCGTGAACTGGCGCATCCGACAGCTGCGCTCGATCGCATCTATTCCGGCGTTTTTGAACCGACCCACAAGCGGCTTTGTGCGGTATGGGAGGCGGCAACCGGTGAGCCCGGTGAAAGCGAACAAACCCGCCTTACAGTCTTCACGCTGCTCGGCCAGATCGTCTATTTCCGTATCGGCCAGGAGGCTGTGAAACGGCGCATGGGCTGGACGACATTTGGACCTGAACAAGCTACCGCGGTCGCTAAAGTGGCAAGACAAAATCTGTTGGCCATACTCGCAGCTCACGATGCACAAAACGAGGAAATCCGGCGATGAGTCTTCTTTGTGTCCTGCCTTTTGCTTCGTATCTCTTTGCGGCATGTGGGGTGCAATCACTGGCGGTTGGCTATGTTGAAGGCGAGTTCGTTCAGCTTGCGCCGCTTGAAGTTGCACAAGTGCAATCAGTTATGGTGAAACGTGGTGACCGCGTGCAGCCGGACAAACCGATTGCACTTACTGAAGATACGGATGCGAAAATCGCTGTTGCACAGGCCGTCGCTACTTTAGCACAGGCCGACGCGCAGCTTGCCAATCTGCAGGTCGGCAAGCGCCCGGATGAAATAGCAGTTCTGGAGGCATCCGTACGCACAGCCAATGCTCAGGCTGAAGATGCGCGGCGCACGCTTTTGCGTACGCAGGATCTCACCAAACGGGGAGTGATGACGCAGGCGCAGTTGGACGATGCCAGGACTGGTCTGGAAGTGGCGGAAGCAAACATCAACCAAAGCACGGCCAATCTGGCCGTGGGCCGTTTGCCTGCGCGTCCGGAAGAGATCAAAGCGGCAGAAAATGCGGTCAAGAGTGCGGCTGCACAGCTTGAATCTGCGCGCTGGCATCTTACCAAGCGAACAATCGTTGCGCCAGCAGCGGGCCGGATTACCGACGTGATCCGTAATCCGGGCGATACGGCCGGGCCGACAGCGCCGGTATTGACCATGCTGCCGGACGGTGCGGTGAAGCTGAAAGTCTATATTCCCGAAGACAAATTTTCGACCGTCAAGGTCGGTGATGTGTTGTCTGTTCGCTGCGATGGCTGCGCGCCGGGTCAACAAGCTCGTGTAAGCTATGTTTCGCCCGATCCGGAATTCACGCCGCCAGTTATTTATTCGCTCGAAACGCGTCAGAAGCTCGTTTATCTGGTCGAGGCGCATCCGGTCGATCCGGCCTCTCCACTCCAGCCCGGTCAGATCGTTGATGTCGATCTGAGCATAAAATAGCGGAGGTCGCTATGTCTAACGCAATCGATGTGAGAGGGCTCGTCAAACGTTTCGGCGACGCCACAGTTGTCGATCATGTCAGCATGTCGGTGGCAGAGGGTGAGATCGTGGGCTTTCTGGGGCCAAACGGTTCCGGAAAAACCACGACCATCCGCATGATGTGTGGCCTGCTGACGCCGGACGAAGGTGAGGGAGAGGTGTTGGGTTTTGACCTGCTCACGGAAGGTCTGAAGATTAAGCGCGAAGTCGGCTATATGACGCAGCGCTTTTCGTTCTACGAAGATTTGACCATCGCCGAAAACCTTGAGTTTGTTGCGCGGCTCTATCGGCTCAAGCCTGTGCGCGAGCATGTGGCGCGTACGCTGGAAGAGCTTGGCCTTACATCGCGCGGCAATCAGCTTGCTGGAACGCTTTCCGGTGGCTGGAAACAGCGTCTCGCACTGGCCGCCTGCATCATGCACAAGCCAAAGCTTCTGTTGCTGGACGAGCCGACCGCGGGCGTCGATCCCAAGGCACGGCGGGATTTCTGGGATGAAATTCACCGATTGGCCGATGGTGGCCTGACAGTGCTGGTTTCGACCCATTACATGGACGAAGCCGAACGCTGCCACCGCATCAGCTATATTTCCTACGGCAAGCTGCTGGCAACCGGAACAGTTAAAGATGTGATTGCCCAGGCGGGACTTACGACTTTCATCGTTAACGGACAGCGGCTCGGCGATATTGCGCGCGAGCTCGAATACGAGCCGGGGGTCGAACAGGTAGCGCCTTTTGGTGCCACGCTGCATGTCGTCGGTTCGGACCGGTCAAAGCTTGAAACCGCGCTGAACAAGATCAGGCATCGTGAGGGCATCACCGTCGAAACGGGCGAAACCAGTCTCGAGGATGTCTTTATCCAGTTTATGGCCAATGCGCAGGACAATATGTCTAAGTCCGACAACGCCAGGAGCAGCAAGTGATGCGTGGCAACTGGTTTTCGTTTGAGCGTCTTGGTGCGATGCTGATGAAGGAATTCATCCAGATGCGGCGCGACCGCATTACCTTTGCGATGATGCTCGTGGTCCCGCTGATGCAGCTTTTGTTGTTCGGATTTGCCATCAACAACGATCCGAAAAGCTTGCCGAGCGCGCTTGTCGTGACCAGTCAGGATCACTACACGCGTGCAATGATTTCAGCGCTGGAAACAACGGGCTATTATCGTTTCGATCATGTAGTGCAAAGTGCCGCTGAAGCGGAAGCTCTCATTGCCAGTGGCACGGTTTCCTTTGTTGTGACGATCCCCTCCGACTTTGCCCGGCGGGTAGATGCAGGTAATGCCCCTCAAATCCTGATCGAAGCGGATGCTACTGATCCATCAGTTGCCAGCGGTGCGATATCGACCCTTAGCACGGTAGCCAGTCAGGCTCTGTTGCGTGAGCAGGGAAAGCAGGCAGAGGCGGCGGAAGCGGCGCGCAGTCAGCTTCAAGTCGTCGTGCATCGACGTTACAATCCGGAAGGCGTCTCCCAGTACAACATTGTTCCTGGTTTGCTGGGTGTGATCTTGCAGATGACGATGGTGATGATGACTGCCATGGCGCTGACCCGCGAAACCGAACGCGGTACGATGGAAAATCTGCTCGCTATGCCCGCCACGCCTGCGGAAATCATGCTGGGTAAGGTGCTGCCGTTTCTTGCAGTTGGGGCAGTGCAGGTCGTGGTCGTTCTGGTCGCGGCGAAGCTTCTGTTCGGCGTGCCTTTTGTAGGGTCGCTGACATTGCTTCTCGCGTGCGTGCTGATTTTCGTGTTGTCTCTGGTGCTGCTGGGCTACACAATTTCGACAGCTTCACGCACGCAGATGCAAGCCATGCAGCTCACCTTCTTTTTCTTCCTGCCTTCGCTGATGTTGTCGGGGTTCATGTTCCCGTTCCGCGGTATGCCGGGTTGGGCTCAGACATTGGGGGAAATTTTCCCGCTAACGCATTTTCTGCGTATCGTGCGTGCGGTTATGCTGAAGGGTGCCAGTCTCGCCGATATTACCGGCGAAGTGAATGCCCTTATATTCTTCGTATTTCTGTTTGCTTCGCTGGCACTGCTGCGGTTCAGGCGCACATTGGACTAAAGCGGATCGCCGGCATTGAGCCTGTGTATGTTTCCGCTCAGAGCCCAGTGGGTGCAGCAATTTTCTCAAAAATCTCGGTTGTATTTCGGCCAACAGATTTAGCTCGGTAAAGAGCTTTGTCTGCATTTTCCCAGATCGTGTCGAACTCGGTACGCTCTTTTACATATCCCGAGCAGATACCGATGCTCACCGTAAATGGAACAGTGGCGCCGTCACGGATAAAAGGTCTTTCTGTGAGTTTCATTCTGAATTTTTCACACAATGGTGCAGTTGAATGAGCCACTTTTCCAGGAATAAGGATCATGAACTCCTCGCCACCTACTCTGGCAATCAAGTTATAGTCCCGGAACGTATATTTTAATAGTTCCGCACAATGCTTGAGAACAGCGTCTCCAGTAGCATGACCATGTGCGTCATTGATAAGCTTGAAATGATCAATGTCGATCATGATCACACATACGAGGTTCGAATCTTTCTTCTTCGGCAGAACTTCAGACAGTGTTTCAATGCTCCATCTGTTCAGAAGACCGGTCAGCGGATCACGCAACGCTATTTCGCGCAGATTGTTCAAACTCCGCTCATAAGCAATCGATAAGGAGAAAGCGCCGCTTGCGCTTATGTGGATGGCTGCGGCAATGAGATTTAGCTCGAGAAAAACATCAGCGGGCAACAAAGAACTCATCGAGGAGTCGAAGACCCATCCCTGCAGAACGCGCAAGAAAGAAGACAGAACGACCACTGCATATGCAAGGATCAAACCCCATTTTGATTTCAAATCTTCCTGATCGACGCTAATCGTCCAGATGATTGTAACGAGCTGCACGGTAATCAGTAAGTTGATCACTCCAAAGGTCAGACTGTTGCCTATAAACGGCCAGAGCATAAAAGCCAGAGTCGCCTGTATGGGAATGATCAGTACAGATATCAGGGGCGTTGAATGACCAAAGAACGCTCGAATAGCTATCAAGCGGAAGCCGAGGCCTATAAACAACAGTAAATTTGGCAGAAAAACGCCGTTCGCTGTTCCATCAATCTGGTAAGAGAAAATCGCGAAGGCAATAGCAAAAACGACGTTTGAACTCACCATATAGAACCAATAGGTGCGGTCCTTTTGCCCCAGTCCAGCAAACGCAAAAGCGATCGCGAAGACAACTAGCAGCAGTGCGTTGATCGTGAACATTGTCTGCTGATCGAGATTCAGTAGTGCAGACATCGCGTTACGGCCCTCGAACAATATGTATACTAGCTGGATCAGCTCGTATTTGCTTAAGCGATTGTTTTATCGAATTCCTATCGAAATAACGGCTCTGTACCTTTATCGGTAGGTCACTAAAGTTCCACCAAGGCATCCCCTAATGCTTCAATATCTCGCAACCGTTTGCGTCCTGCCACTCCGGCTTTTTCAATGGAGCGTGTCGCAAGAAGGTGGCAAAGACCCATAACCGCAACATGGTTGAATAACGGTCCCGGTGCGAGTGTCTGGCAGTAAAAATGCCACTGAGCTGATGAACGGAATGGGGCGCCTTCATCAGTTATATAGAGCAACTTTGCCCCCCGCTTTTCGATAACGGAAAGAATATCGTCCATTTTTGCGATGCGCCGGCGAAGGGCAAAAACGATCACAAGATCACCCGGCGCTATTGCGGCAATATACTCCGCTAATGTTTGCCCCGGTCCCGGAATTGCGATGATATTGTCGACAACCTGCATCATCTGCCACTGCAAATAGGAGGCAAAGGGTTGGCTGCTGCGAAAGCCAACAACCCAGGTCTTGCGGGTTGTCAACAGCGCTTCAACCACGGCATCAATCTGAGTGTCGCGAATGGAAAGAAACGTCTTTTCTAAGTTGGCTATCCCCTGGCCAACATGCGCCGCAAGAGATTGCCCATCAGCCAGATCTGTGACGCTTGAAAGAAAAAGTCGCGAGCCGGTCTGTTTTTCTTCGCGGGCGTGTTTGCGTGACTCTTCATAAGATTCATATCCAAGTCGGCGAACAAACCGGGTGACCGTTGCATTGGATACATGGGCGAGCGAGGCGAGTTCAGAGGCCGAATAACTTGCGAGTTCGCCCGGAAAATCACAGACGAAGTCACCCAGCCTTTTTTCGGCTGGAGGCAGGTCGTTGAGTACATCTCTCACACGTGAGAGGAATGATCGTGCTGCGGCATTCATGGGCGGTATATTGAAATCCAGTTTTCAGGTTGCACGAATTATTAGCAGATTTTCAATCGATGTGCATCCTTTTTGATCAAATAGCATTTACTGTATCTATCTGAATTAACGTAATAAAAAATGTGTTGTCAAAATCAGTTTTCTTGTGCTTCAATATGAAAAAATAATTTCATACGGCTGAACAAAGGAGTTAGACCGGTATGGCAGGGGAACAAATGGTACAATCTGGCGCAACGTCGCCAGCGAACAAACAGATGGAGCAGGCGCTCGGAAATATCGGCGTCACGGGTGCACACAAGCAAATTCTGCTTCTTGTGCTGATCGGATGTCTTTTCGACAGCTTTGAACAGAATACAATCGGTCTGGTGGGGCCGATCTTGCGTGAACAATGGGGTTTGACGGGAACAGATATTGGCTTTCTGAACACGATCACCTTTGCAAGCGCTGCTGCCGGACGTCTATTGTCGGGCATCCTTGGAGATCGCTATGGCCGTCGGGTGATGCTCAGCTTCAATCTGCTTTTATTCACTCTGGGCTCCGCGCTATGTGCTCTCGCGCCGGGATTTGGATGGATGTGCGTCGCGCGTGCGATTGTAGGCTTCGGTGTAGGGGGAGAAATTTCTACCGCGGTGACAATGCTGGCCGAGTTCTGTTCACCTAAATTTCGCGGAACTGCCGCAGGGCTCGTGAATGTAGGTGCTGGTGGATTTGGGAATTTTCTTGCGCCCGCCTTTGGCTTGCTGGTGTTTACACTCTTCCCCGGGGAGAATAGCTGGCGTTGGCTGTTTGCAGTGCTTGCAATTCCGGCATTCCTCGTCGTTTTCTTCCGCCGTTATGTTCCGGAAACGCCACGTTTTCTGGCATCGCAAGGAAAGACCGACGAAGCCAACAAAGTACTTTCAATTCTGGCATCGGGTACTTTGAGACCTAAAAACCTGAAAGTGAAAGAGTATCTATCCAAGCCGGAAGCAGGTGAAGTCAAATCGACAAAAGGCAACTGGAAAGAATTATTCCATCCACCATTTATTGGTCGGACCATCCCGGTGGCGATTGCGATCCTGATGAGCTACGGGGCGCAGCTTTCTGTGCTTACGCTCATGCCCATGATTTTCATCTCAATGGGATACACGCTCTCCGGTAGCCTTCTTTATAGCATGATTATCCAAAGCGGCAGCGTTTTAGGTGCGATTGCAGCGTCGGCTTTCGGATACTATTTTCCACGTAAGAGAGTTCTCACGATCGGTTCGGTATGTGCATGCGCAGCTGCACTCTCTATCATCTATCTCGGGACGAGCCTTTACCTGGTGCTTTTCTTCGGCGCCTTGTTCCAATTTTTCGTATTGCTTCTCAATACGTCGATCTGGATCTATGCACCGGAACTTTACCCAACGCGCATTCGCGGCTTCGGTGTGGCATTAATTCTGGCGAGTGGCTCCGCTGCCGGTTCGTTCGTTCCGACGATTGCCGGAGCACTGTTTGACAGTTTCGGAATGATTGGCGTGTTTAGTCTTGCTGCATCGATGTATGCTGTCTTTGCATTCTGCATTCAGCTCGGGCCAGAAACTTATGGCCGTTCGATGGAAGATATAACTCAGCCTGCAGACGTCGACATCACTGTTGCAACCACGCTTAAAACTGCAAAAGAACAGGCCTGACAATAATGGCATCATCTCCTTATGTTTTGCTGATTAACCCGAACAGTTCAGAGTTGACGACGGGGATGATGCTAAATATTGCGCGACGCACTTCTAACGGGCGGCTTCAACTTGAAGCCGCTACGGCGGATCGAAGTCCGCCGATGATTATCAATGAACGACAACTGATTGCCTCCGCAGAGCAGGTGATTGAGATCGGCATAAATCGCTCAGCAGCATGTGCCGGGATCATCGTTAGTGCTTACGGTGACCCAGGTGTCATGTATCTCCAGGAGGAGCTATCGGTACCAGTGATTGGCATTTGCGAAGCCTCGATGATTATGGCGGCAGCAAAGGCCCGTAAATTTGGCGTGGCAACTGTGACACCTGAACTGGCGGATGCGATTGCTGCACGGGCAGATAGCCTTGGCTTCACGCAGCTCTATACAGGAATACGTTGCACACTGGGCGATCCGCAAACACTCGCCAGCAACAATGATCAATTGTGTGAAGAGCTGGAGAAGGCTGCAAATCTCTGCATTCTTGACGGAGCCGAAGCAGTCATAATCGGTGGAGGGCCGCTTGGTGAAGCAGCAGAATATTTGCGGACCCGCTTTGAAATTCCAATCATAGCGCCGATATCAGCAGCGGTGGAACTTATCATATCGGCCTTGACAGTCACTAAGACCGGCTAGGCCATAGCCCATGGTATTTGTAAGCAATCAATTAAATACGGGCGACATCATGTTGAACTCGCGTTGAATAGAGCACATTGCGGCCTGAGTGCGGTGCTGCAGCGAGCTTCGTGAACTGTAATTCGAGGAAATCCAAACTTTGGACGTCGGCTTCAAGTATGAAATTAGATCTGGGGCCCGTGCGGTTTCTAACGTTTCAGCCCGTCTCCTCAATAGCATTATGCGTGTATTGCCTGGTGAAGCTGGTAAAGAATTCCAGTTTCCCCAGAACGTTAGACGGGTATAGATCGTAGGAGATGAGCTATTTTATCCAGAAGGATAGATTTAGAAAGTTGGTACCACTCAAACTAAGTTGGCAGATTACGGGGTTTGAAATTTGTTCAATAAAGCCAGCCGGCACTGATGAGTTTCTATAATTATTGCTATCAATATTAATATATAATTCTAAATTAGAGAAATCTAATTATGGTATATAATACACCTAAAAGTGGCGATATTTTCCTCTATGCTCGAAAAAGTAAACGTCAATTGTGCAACCGAGGTTCCATCTTTCTAGGGAGTATCCATTAGGTCTCTAAAATACATTCGGAATTCTTCGTTGTTGGTTTATAAATATCTATTATTTTCGATACTAAAATGCTTTAAGGGGGCATATTTATTCGAAAATCGGGGGCGATTTAAATGATGCGCTGCAACGTATGCCTTGGCGGCAACCGGAACCGTTATACAAATTTGTCAGCGCGAAAAAGTGGTTTCATCATGGCTTCCTGGTTGAGTGCTGTTTCAGTCATAGCGCTCGTAGCAAGTGGTGTGATGGTGTCACAGCCTGCGACGGCTGCAAGCGGTGGTAGCGGCGTATCGAGCGGCACTATCTTTGGTGGTGCTGCCGGTGCTGATGGCACAGCCGCCGATGCTACGGGAAAAGACGGATTTTCTGGAGGTCCTGCAACTTCAGGCGGTGGTGGTGGAGCTGTTGACTTGACAACAGGTCAAGGTGCCCATGGAGGCAGTCAATGGAATATCAGCTACAAAAATAAAGGTGTCCCGGGCGCTGATGGAGCTGCGGGGGCTAATACTGATCTGGTTAATCGCAACATAGTTGGTGCTGGCGGCATCCTTGGCGCGAGCGGTGATAGCGTCACTTCAACAAGTGGTAGCGGTGGCGGCGGCGGCGGCGGCGGCGTTAGCACTGATCAGTTTATAACGGTTACAGGTTCGGGCTCTGTCGTCGGCGGTGCTGGTGGCAATGGTGGCACCTCAAGTGGCGGTGGTGGTGGCGGTGTTGGTATCTTCACATCGGCTGGAGGTAATGTAGATTCCGGAGGTGCTGTAACCGGCGGCAAGGGAGGAGACGCATTGGGCTATGGCGGCGGCGGAGGCGGTGCTGCTGCTATCTTGATGACCGGTGGCGGTATATTGACCAATAGTGGCACGATCATCGGCGGTGCAGGCGGAGGAACTGATACTCGTACTCCCGCCCTCGGTGGTGTTGGTGGCAATGGTGGTGAAGGTATCTTGCTTACCAATGGCGGTACTGTCGTCAATAAGGCTGACGCTACCATTACTGGCGGAAATAGCGGAAAAAATGGCACTAATCTTGCAAAATTCGGTGCGCAAGCATCAAAAGGTGGCAATGGTATTAGTGGCGCAAATGTATCGATTGTGAATGCTGGAACTATCTCCGGTGGTGCAACGACTGGCGGCGGCGTTGTAGATGCTATCAGGTTTACCGGTGGCGTGAACTCGCTTGAAATCTGGTCGACCTCTGTCATCAACGGCAATGTACAGGCATATAGTTCCGCTGATAAGTTCACTCTCGGGGGGGGCGAGAATAGTACGTTTGATGTCTCGACAATTGGTGACACCGCAAAATATCGCGGCTTCGGAGGCTTTGGGAAAACCGGCACATCGTCATGGACACTGACAGGCACAAATACTGGTGTGACTCCATGGACGTTGAGCGGTGGCACATTGTCTATCTCTCAGGATGAGAGCTTAGGCGATGAAGCAGGCGATCTGACCTTTAATGGCGGTACACTGCAAACAACCGATAGCTTTGAAATCAACAGAGCCATTACACTGACTGTAGCTGGCGGAGCTATTGAGACCGCCACGGGTACGGTTCTTACCGTTACGAGTGCAATTGACGGCGCTGGCGGACTGACAAAACTCAGCGCGGGCACTTTGGTTCTGACCGGCAACAACAGTTATGCTGGTGGCACAACGATCAGCGCGGGCACGTTGCAGCTCGGCAATGGCGGCACAACCGGCAGTACCACAGGCGATGTTCTTAACAATGGCACGCTGGCCGTTAATCGTAGTGATACACTGACACTCGCAGGCACAATCAGCGGCACTGGCTCGCTTGACCAGTTCGGAACCGGCACAACGATCCTGACTGGCAACAATAACTATACTGGCGGCACAACGATCAGCGCTGGCACATTGCAGCTAGGCAATGGTGGTACAACCGGCAGTATCACAGGCGATGTTCTTAACAATGGCACGCTTGCGGTTGATCGTAGCGACACGCTGACACTCGCAGGCAAAATCAGCGGCACTGGTTTACTTAATCAGAGTGGAACCGGCACCACGATCCTGACCGGCAACAATAGCTATACCGGCGGCACAACGATCAGCGCTGGCACATTGCAGCTAGGCAATGGTGGCACAACCGGCAGTATCACAGGCGATGTTCTTAACAATGGCACGCTGGCCGTTAATCGTAGTGACGCGCTGACACTTGCGGGCGCCATCAGCGGCACAGGTTCGCTTGATCAGATCGGAACCGGCACAACCATTCTGACCGGCAACAACAGCTATGCCGGCGGCACAACGATCAGCGATGGCACATTGCAGATTGGCAATGGCGGCACGACCGGCGGCATTACTGGCAATGTGCTTAACAATGGCGTACTTATGTTCAAGCGCTCTGATCTGATCGAGTTTGGTGGCGTAGTTTCCGGCACGGGAACTTTGCTGCAATCAGGCACTGGCACTTTGGTTCTGACTGGAAATAATAGTTATAGCGGCCAGACGGATATTGAAGCCGGAACACTTGTTGCGGGTGGTGATAATGTACTCAGCTCTGGTTCGGCCCATTCAGTGTTAGATGGAGCCAAGCTTGATCTTGACGGTCATAATCAGACTATTGCTTCTCTTAACAATGCCGGGGCGGTTTATCTGAACGGTAAAAGCAATACTGTTGGCACCACATTCACGATTGCAGGCGATTATGTTGGCAACAACGGAACAATCATCTTCAATACAGAATTAGCAGGCGATACTTCCAAAACTGATCGGCTCGTTGTAAACGGCGATACCGCCGGATCAACAAATGTTCAGGTTCGCAATCTCAATGGTACTGGTGCATTGACGGTTGATGGCATCAAACTCATCGAAGTTGGCGGTGCGTCTGACGGTGCATTCTCATTGCAGGGCGACTATGTGTTTGAGGGTCAACAAGCTGTTGTTGGTGGCGCTTATGCCTATCGCCTTTACCAGAACGGTGTAAGCTCACCGACAGATGGTGATTGGTATCTTCGCTCAGAGCTTAAAGATAAGACGCCGCTCTATCAGGCCGGTGTTCCGGTCTATGAAGCTTATGCGGGCGCTTTGTTAAACCTGAACAGTGTTTCCACACTACAACAACGCGTTGGAACCCGTTACGCAAATAATGGCGCTGCAACGCAAGGTGCTCCATCAGAGGCGAAAGCACCTGCTGTATGGGGTCGCATTGAAGCGGCGCATTCAAAACTCGCACCAAATACTTCAACGAGCTCAACTGATTATGACCTTGATACCTTCAAAATGCAGGCCGGACTGGATGGTCAGTTCTATGAAAGTACAACTGGCAATGTGATTGGTGGCCTCACTGTTCATTACAGCAAGGCTTCTGCTGACGCCAACTCCTTCATTGGCAACGGTAAAATTGATATCGACGGCTACGGTTTTGGTGGAACATTGACCTGGTATGGTCAAAACGGCTTCTACGTCGACGGTCAGGCACAAGCAACGTGGTACAAGAGTGATCTGTTCTCTCATACGATGGATCAAGGCCTCGCCAATGGAAATGATGCATTCGGGTATGTTTTGAGTGTAGAGGCCGGTCAACGTTTTGATATCAATCAAAACTGGTCGCTCACACCGCAGGCACAAATGGCCTATTCCTCCGTTGACTTTGATAGTTTCAACAGTGTTTTCAAATCTGGTAGTGCTCATGTCTCACTTGGCAAAGCAGATAGCTTGAAAACCCGCCTCGGTATTTCTGCGGATTATCAGAACTCATGGATTGGATCAGACGGCAAAGCCGTGCGTTCAAATGTGTATGGCATTGCCAATCTTTATCACGAGTTCCTCGATGGTACTGATGTCAATGTTTCAGGCGTGAACTTAGCCAGTGAAAATGATCGTACCTGGGGCGGTCTCGGCGCAGGCGGCACTTACAGTTGGGCTAATGATAAATACGCGCTCTATGGCGAAGTCTCGCTGAATACCAGTCTGTCCAATTTTGCAGATAGTTATAGTATCGGTGGAACATCAGGCTTTAAAATCGCGTTCTAAGATGACGCGATTGAGAGTCCGAAACTAGGTAAGCATGCGCTTTCAAGCTAACAATGGCAGCAGAATTAACGTAAGTTTTTTCGAGCCATTGTTGGCTTGGGCTTTCATTTCTGCTGCCTGCCATCGCGTGGCGCTGCATATTTTCTCGCCGAACGCGGCACAAGTATCCCAATCGAGCTATTGTCATAGACTGCTGATCAAGTCGTCATTGCATGACGCGAGATGGCTTTCTTACCTCCATAAACTGGTATGCATTACCGGCCACTCGGAATTTCATGGATGTGAAGCGCCTACGGAAGCTTTGCAATACCCCCATGATCTATTCTGCAAAAATGGCCCAAGTGTGAATTATTATTCATACATTGAATTATATTGACAGTCGTTTCATCTTGCGCTTAGTTACCTATGCCAGCAGTCGAGGAGGAGTGTTGGCTTTCTTAAAGAACAGCGGCGCCACGCAAAGCGCGCGCAATAATGGAGGGGCCTTGGCCCCAAGGGGGAACCTTGCGCAAATTTCTGAGCACAACAGCATTAGCAGTTCTTGCATCTACACTTTTCTCTTTTGCCGCAACTGCCGAAACGGAAAATCCGTTCCGTTGCAAGCCGGGCGAAAAATACGTCATGAATGTGATGGTTTCCGGGGTTGAATATTGGTTCCCGGTTTATGAAATGTTCAAGCAGGCAGGCCAGCAATTTGGCTGTGAAACCGCCTATACCGGCACACCGGAATATGATGTTAACAAGCAGATTGCCAGTTTTGATCAGGCTCTGGCACAAAATCCGGCTGGTATTCTTGTTCATCCGATGAATTCAGATCCGTTCATTGAGCCTATCAACCGTGCGGTTGATCAGGGCACATCGGTGGTCACATTTGCAGCGGACTCTCCACTTTCCAAGCGGGTATCATTCATTACATCAGACAATACACGTGAAGGCACCTATGCCGCGGATGCCATTGCTGAAAAGCTGGGTGGCAAGGGCGAATATGCCGTGCTTGAAAATCCGGGGCAGGATAATCACGACAAGCGCGTGGCCGCATTTACTGCACGCATGGCCGAAAAATGGCCGGATATGAAACTGGTCGGCAGAGCAGCATCCAATCAGGACCCGACTAAAGCCTATCAGGCTTTAATGAGTATTATTCAGGCTAACCCTAATCTGAATGCCGTATTCATGCCGGAAGCAAACTCGGCCATTGGTGCTGCACAGGCAAGCAAGGAAAGCGGCGGCAAAGTTCTCGTGATGTGTGCCGACGTGAATGCCAATATTCTTGATATGATCAAAGCTGGTGAAGTCTTCGGCTCGATCAATCCTAATCAGGGAATGCAAGGGTATATGGGCTTTCTGATGTTGTGGTTTGCCGAGCATCCTGAGCTGATTGACCCTATGAATGACGCAAAACGCGCTGGCTCCAATCCAATGAGCATTCCTTTCGTGGACAATGGTTTGTCCATTGTCACGGCTGCCAATGCGGATGATTTTTATTGGGATAAATATCTCAAGCGTCGTGGCACAAAAGGCATCGAGGAATAAGTTCTTTTCTTTTAAGTGAGCATAGCAGCCAATGGTTTAGAGCGGATCACTATATCGCTCTAAACCATGAGCCAAATCAAATGATCTGTGGTGTGGGAGTGAGACGCGTTGACGTTGAACCCGGTCTTGAAAATCTGTTCTGTCACCAAGCAATTTGGCCCGGTGAAAGCGCTGACAAATATGAATTTTACTTTGGAAAAGGGTGAAATTCATGCGGTTTGCGGTGAAAACGGCGCGGGTAAATCAACGCTGATGAATATCGTCGCCGGTATTTTGCAACCGGATGAGGGTGAAATTTTTATCGACGATGTATCGGTGAAAATCACCTCACCCACTATAGCACAGGCGCTTGGTATCGGTCTTGTGCATCAGGAAATTGCGCTTTGCCCTGATGCGAGTGTTGCCGAGAACATTTTTATGGCAACGACCAATCGCCGACGCTCATTGCTAATGAACTATCGCAAGCTGGAGCGTGAAGCACAAAAAGTTATGAGCCGTCTTGCGCCTATTGATGTACGGCGAAAGGTCTCTGATCTGGCGATTTCCAGCCAGCAGCTTGTGGAGATCGCCAAGGCCTTAACACTTGATTGTCGAGTTCTGATCTTTGACGAGCCGACCGCAGCACTCACCGAAGCAGAGACGCGCATCTTATTTAATATTATCCACGAGCTGAAAGCGCAGGGCATTTCGATCATTTATATCAGCCACCGTATGGCTGAAATATTCAGTCTTTGTGACCGAGTAACTGTTCTGCGAGACGGTTGTTTTGTTGCGACTGAAAATATAACGGACATTACTGCTGATGATATTGTGCGGCAGATGGTCGGACGCGAAATCACCCAGCTTTATCCGGCGAAACAAAACCCGGATGAGAGATCAACCAAGGCGCTGTTGTCAGTACGTAATCTTGGCGACAATGAGCGGTTTGACAATGTGAGCCTTGAACTGATGCAAGGAGAAATTCTCGGCATTGGTGGCTTAATCGGTTCTGGAAGAACTGAGATTGCCGAGGGTATGTGCGGTTTGCGCGCCATCAGCCAAGGTAAAATCCGCCTGAATGATACGCCACAGGTAATACGCCATTATGCTGATGCCGTGAAAGCTGGCATTGTATATTTGTCTGAAGACCGGAAGGGCTCTGGCATTTTTCTGGATCTCTCAATCGCGCAAAACATCTCGGTTCTGAACCTTAAAGCTTTGACCACACAATTCGGCCTGATTGATGGAAAAAGCGAAAGACAACTGGCCAGTGATTTTTCAAAGCGCCTAAATGTCCGTATGAACAATGTTGATATGCCTGTTTCCTCTTTGAGCGGAGGAAATCAGCAAAAAGTGACGATTGCCAAACAGCTCGCCGTTCGCCCAAAAGTGATTTTGATGGATGAGCCAACGCGCGGCATTGATGTCGGCGCCAAATCAGAAATCCATTTATTGCTGCGTGAGCTAGCCAAATCCGGCATCGGAATAATTGTCATTTCATCGGAACTGCCCGAACTGCTGGGGCTGTGTGATCGCGTGCTGGTTATCCGTGAAGGCACAGTCGCGGGAGAGCTTGGCGCAGATGAGATGACAGAAGAAACCATTATCCGGCTCGCATCGGGCCTGCAAAATGAACAAGCACCGCATGCAACAGAACATGCCGCGTAAAAAGACAATGGGGGATCATCAAATGGCTGTGGATACGATGCCAGCAAACAATGCACGCAGTTTCTCGTGGAAACGGCTTGGGTCAATGCGTGAGGCAGGTTTGATTGCAATCATCCTCATTCTCTGTGTGGCTATGAGTTTCGTATCCCCGCATTTCCTCACCTTCGGCAATTTTCGCGCCATGCTGATGAGCTTTTCGGTCGAAGGCATTGTCGTTGTAGGCATGACAATTTTGCTGATTGTCGGCGGCATTGATCTTTCGGTCGGCTCAGTGGTCTGTTTTGCAATGGTGCTTTCAGGCACATTGTTTCTGGCTGGATTAGACCCGTGGACGGCTTCTCTGATTGGCATTTTTGCTAGCGGGTTGATTGGCTGCGTGATGGGTTTTTTTGTGACCGTTGTGGGGCTCAACCATTTTATCACCTCGCTGGCCGCAATGGTTATCGTGCGCGGCCTGTGCCTGATTATCACCAAAGGCACACCGCTTTCACTGTTTACACTGCCTGCCAGCTTTAAAATGATCGGGCAAGGCACGTTTTATGGCGTACCTTATGTCATCCTGATTTTCGTGTTTATTGTTGTGTTGTTTGATTTTCTGCTGCGCCGTGCAACTGCGTTTCGTAAGGTTTTCTATACCGGCAGCAACGAGAAAGCCGCTTTATATTCCGGCATTAAAACCAATCAGGTAAAGTTCTGGGTTACGGTGCTCTGCTCCACACTCGCGGGCGTTGCCGGTGTTATCTATATGTCGCGCTTTGGCGCAGCAACACCAACATTTGGCGTGGGTATGGAGTTGAATATCATTGCCGCGGCGGTGATTGGTGGCGCTTCGCTCAATGGCGGATCAGGCACCATTCTTGGCGCGATCCTCGGCATAGCCCTGCTCTCTTTGGTCACAAGCTCACTGGTATTGCTCAATGTGTCGGTCTATTGGCAAGACATGATAAAGGGCTGCATTCTTCTCGGCGCCGTATCAATCGACCATTTTCTGCATAAACGAAAGGCGGCCTGATCATGGGTGTACTCCGGATGAAGCCTAAAACTGCCACAGCGCCGCGCGAGGAAATTGTGATTGCGCGTCAGATGCATCAGGCCTTGGTACTGCATTTTCTGGAAGGATTAACACAAGCCCAGATTGCCGAACGCTTGGGTATTTCGCAACCAACCGTCAACCGCTTGATCAAGCGCGGACGCCAATTGGGGCTTGTGGAAATTAAAATTACTTCACCGGTTGAACCACTGGTAGATATGGAAGAACGCCTGTTAGCACTCGGCGGCATTCAACGAGCTATCGTTGTGCCAACTGTTTCGGACAATCCGCAAACAGCACTACAGGCGGTGGGTGAAGCTGCTGCGCGCCTGTTGATTGAAGAGATTGCCGATGGTGACACGATCTGCATCACCGGCGGCAAAGGTGTTAGCGCTGTCGTTGCTGGTCTGCAGGCTCCCCGTCGCTTTGATGTTGACGTGATACCGCTGACCGGATGCGTGCAGGGTAAGCATTATACGGATGTGAACCATGTCTCGACCCTTATGGCTGACAAGCTCGGTGGTCGCGCCTATCAAATTCATGCACCGCTATTCGCAGACAGTCCAGCTGAATGCGCAATGTTGATTAATATGCGCTCGGTGGCAGATGTGTTCAGCCGTGCGAGGGAGGCACAAATTGCCATTGTTGGCATAGGCTCCATTTTAACCGACGATTCAAGCTATTACGATCTGCACCCGTCTTCAAGTATGGACAGAGACGCAATTGAACGCTCCGGCGCGCGCAGCGAATTGCTAGCGCATCTGTTGGACGATCATGGTCAGGTTTGCGGCTACAGCCTGAATGATTCACTGGTATCGCTGAAGCTGGAAGAGTTCAAATCCATTCCAACCAAAATTGGTTTGGCCAGCGGGCCGAATAAAGCATGGCCGATTTTGAGCATATTACGGGGCAATCATCTGGATGTGCTGATTACGGATGAAGCAACGGGGCAACGCATTCTGGACATAGCAGAAGCAGAGGGAGCACGGGGATGAGCAACACACAATTAACACGCGCAATCGGAAAATCCGGTGTTGAGGCCTCTGCTGTCGGGCTTGGAACTTGGGCAATTGGTGGCTGGATGTGGGGCGGCACGGATGAGCAACAATCAATTGCAGCCATTCAGGCCTCACTTGATGCAGGGGTAACGCTCATTGATACCGCTCCCGCCTATGGGCTTGGCCGCTCTGAAGAAATTGTCGGTAAAGCCCTCAAAGGACGGCGTGATAAAGCGGTGATTGCCACCAAATGCGGCCTCGTCTGGCACACACAAAAGGGGCAGTATTTTTTCGATCAGGGCACGCAACCCGTGCATCGCTATCTCGGACGAGATGCGATTATGCATGAGGTAGAGGAAAGTCTGAAAAGGCTGGGAACGGACTATATCGATCTTTATATCACCCATTGGCAAGACCCAACCACACCGATTGAAGAAACAATGCGTGCGCTTGAAGATTTGCGCAATGCCGGAAAAATTCGCGCAATCGGCGCCAGTAATGTCAATGCAGATGAATTGAAAACCTATATTGCAACCGGTTCTCTTGATGCAATTCAAGAGAAGTTAAGCATGATAGACAGGGAGATTGAAACAGAACTGTTGCCATTAACGCAGGTAAACAATGTTTCGACCTTGAGTTATTCCTCTCTGGCGCTTGGTCTGTTGGCTGGAACGATGGATGCAGAGCGAATATTTTCAGGCGATGATCAGCGCAAAGATAATCCACGTTTTTCAAAAGCTAACCGGTTGAAGGTGCAAGCTTTTGCTGAAGACATACGCACGGTTGCAGACAGGCATCAGGCCAGTATTGCGCAGATTGTGATTGCCTGGACACTAACCCAACCGGGTGTGACATTTGCTCTGTGCGGTGCACGTAATCCTGCACAAGCACTGGAAAATGCAAAGGCCGGCACAATCCGGCTGAATGCGCAGGATCTTGGTATCATTGATACGGCTATCGCTGCAAAGCTGATTAATCTGGACAAATAACGGACATATCATGACCCGTGAAGAGATATTGAACGGACTTCGTGAAAGTCCGAAGGTGGACGTGTGCGTTGTTGGCGGCGGCATTAACGGGATAAGCGTTTTCCGTGAGTTGACGCTGCAAGGGCTCTCAGTTCTGCTTGTTGAGAAGCATGATTATTGCTCAGGTGCGAGTGCTGCTCTGTCACGGATGGTGCATGGCGGCTTGCGATATCTCGAAAATGGTGAGTTCAGTCTGGTTAGGGAATCTCTGGTTGAGCGTGACCGGTTGCTGCGCAATGCGCCGCATCTGGTACACCCGCTGCCAACCACAGTTCCGGTGTTTGGTGTCTTTTCAGGACTTGCGAATAGTGTTGTGCGGTTTCTAGGGCTTAGCCGCAGACCGAGCCGTCGTGGTGCCATTGTCGTTAAAGCCGGATTGAGTATTTATGATTTTTTGACGCGCAAACGCGCACTTATGCCAAAGCATCATTTTCGCGGGCGGCAGGCAACACTTGCAAAATGGCCGGCACTTAATCCGGCGGTCAAAAGTTCTGCCACTTACTATGATGCGTGGGTTAAACAGCCGGAACGCATTGGGTTTGAGGTGTTGCAGGATGGTCTATCAACTGGTGAGAATGCGCGGGCGCTGAATTATGCTGAGTTGAAACTGCAAAAAACTGGCGGCCTTGCGGTACAAGACCACATCGCTGGTACTCTAACTCCAATAGAGCCAACTGTGATTATCAATGCAACCGGCGGCTGGATTGATATTGCCAATCAAAACCTGCTGCCGGAAGTTTCACATACGGCACCTCTGATGGGCGGCACAAAAGGCTCGCACCTGATTATTGATAATGATGCACTGCGTGAAGCACTTGGCGAACACATGCTTTATTACGAGAATGAAGACGGACGCATTTGCATTCTGTTTCCTTATCTCGGCAAGGTATTGGTTGGCTCTACAGATATCCGCATTGATAATCCTGAAGATGCCATATGTGGGCCTGATGAGCGGGACTATATTCTGCAATCACTGGCATTTGTGCTTCCGGATATCAAAATCAAACCACAGGATATTGTGTTCCAATTTTCCGGTGTGAGACCACTCCCCGCCAGTAAAGATAATTTCACCGGCCGTATTCCACGCGAGCATTACTGCACTTTTATTGAACCTACAGAGGGCAATCCACCGGTGTTGTGCATGATCGGCGGTAAATGGACAACATTCCGCTCTTTCGGCGAATTGGCGGCTGACCTGATTTTGCAACGTCTCAAAAAATCGCGCCATGTGGTAACAACTGACCGTGCCATTGGTGGCGGACGTAATTATCCTGTGAATCCAGATGCATGGATTGACCAAGTATTAGCCACAACAGGTCTGCCACAATCGCGGATAGAAGAGCTTTTCCAACGCTATGGCACTGATGCTAAAGCCATAGCCACGTTCATAGCGCAAGTGCCGGATGAGGCGCTGCCATGTGCCGATTATTCGGTACGTGAGCTGCGCTACCTGATCCGAAATGAAGCTGTTGAACATCTCGACGATCTTTTGTTACGCCGCACCACATTGGCCATCAGCGGGCAGCTATCCCTCAACATGACAGATGCCGCGCTCGATTTACTGGCGCAAGAAAAGCACTGGTCAACGCCTCACAAAGCTGCCGAGCGCAGCCGCTTTCTCACACTTCTCAATGAGCGCCATAGTGTTGGCCTCGATAGTCCCAACGACAGGAATAAACAGGGAGTACATCATGCGTAGTAATTCTAAAGTACGGATGAACCGTCTTTTTGGTGGCGGACGCTGCCTTGATGTGGCCATTGATCATGGTGTCTGCAACGAACCATCCTTTTTGGGCGGCCTCGAAAATATGGAGGCGATAGTCAAGGCTCTGGTTAGCGCTGCACCCGATGCCATTCAGATGAATTACGGTCAGGCTGATCTATTGCAGGATGTGCAAGGCAAAGACAAACCTGCACTGGTCATGCGGATAGATATGGGAAATCCTTATAACCATATTCGCCACCGCGCCATGTGGGCGGTCTTGCAAAATGAAGCTGAACCTCTGATCGGCGCCATCAAAATGGATGCCGCGTGCGTAGTGGTCAATCTTTTTATGGTGCCGGATGAACCTGATCTTTTCCGCCAATGTGTGCAGAATATTGCACGGGTGCGTGCTGATTGCGATAAATACGGTATGCCATTGATGATCGAGCCGCTTGTTATGCAGCCGGTGACCGAGCGCGGCGGGTATATGGTTGATGGCGATGCCGATAAAATTGTTACGCTAACAAGGCTTGCACGCGAAATGGGGGCGGATATCATCAAGGCTGATCCAACCACCAATGCGGAAGACTTTCATCGTGTGGTGGAAGCAGCGCGGTGTCCGGTTTTGGTGCGTGGTGGTGGCAAAGAAGATTTGCGTGCCGTGTTTGAAAAGTCAGCAGCTTTGATGCAGCAGGGTGCTGTCGGTATGGTTTACGGGCGCAATATCTACCAGCATAAAAATCCGGCCGCAGTGGTACGCGGTTTGATGGCCATCATCCATGATGATGCAAATGGTGAGGATGCCTATGCTCTCTACCAGCAAGGCTAAAATAAGAACAGAAACCTTGGGAGGGGTTTGGTTTGGGAGAGTATCTTTTAGGGCTGGATGCCGGCAATACCGTTATCAAAGCTGTTATCTTTGATCTGCAAGGCAATGAAATTGCATCCGTTGCGGAGGAAGGACATAGCCGTATGCCACATCCCGGCCATGTGGAGCGCGGCCTCACAGAGCTTTGGGCAAATGCCCGGGCTGTGATTAAACAAGCAATCCACAATGCCGGAATACAGCCAGAACAGATCGCCGCAATTGGTTGCGCTGGCCATGGCAATGGGCTTTACACGCTTGACAGTGATGGCGAGCCATTGCTTGCCATTCAATCACTCGATACGCGGGCTGCCGATCTGGTGGAGGAATGGCAATCAAGCAAGGTGGGTGATCTAACCTATCCGATTTCTCTCCAGAAGCCTTGGCCATCGCAGACCCCAACGCTGCTCGCTTGGGTCAAACGCTATCGTCCGGAGATATTCGCTAAAATCGGCACAGTCTTTCTCTGCAAAGATTTCATCGTCAATCGTCTGACCGGTAGCCGCGTTAGTGAAATGTCCGATATGGCTGGTTGCGGGTTGTTGAATGTTGCCAACCGTCAGTCTGACCATAATTTAATGAGTGCATATGGCCTTGGCGATTGCATGCATTTGCTGCCACCGCTTATTGAAAGCGCAGATATCGCGGGAACGATCACAGAAGACGCTGCGGAACAAACCGGACTCGCCGTTGGAACACCGGTTATCAGTGGGCTTTTTGATGTGGTTGCATCAGCTATTGGTTCAGGGGTGACACGCACCAATGCGGCTTCGATTATCGTTGGCACATGGAGCATCAATCAGGTCATTACTGACACTCCAAACCTCAAAAACCCGGTCTTCATGTCTTCTACCTTTGACCATGAGCGATTTATGGCGATTGAATCCAGCGCCACATCGGCTGCAAATTTGGAATGGCTGGTGCGCGAGTTCTTCCACGATGAGCAACCAGACCAGCGCTCACCGTTTGATGTCTGTTGTGAGTTAGCGGCCGCGATTGAGCCTGCTACCAATGACCCGATCTACCATCCGTTTCTCTATGGGGCACAACAAAACGGCAATGCACGAGCTGGCTTTTACGGTGTGGCCGGATGGCATACAAAAGGCCATATGATCCGCGCATTGCTTGAAGGCGTAGCTTTTGGTCATCGACAGCATATTGAAACATTACGAGCTGCGGGTGTGGAGTTTAACGAAGCCGTGATTTCTGGTGGTGGCTCGCGCAGTCTGCTCTGGCCACAAATTTTTGCCGATGTGTTGGGTGTTCCAGTTACTGTGGCTCGATCTCATCAGACCGGAGCGCTGGGAGTGGCTATCGCTGCGGGCACGGCTGTCGGGATTTTTGCTGACTTTGAAGCCGGTGCAAATGAGATGGTTCGCAGTGACCGTCAGTATCATCCGAACGTATTGCAGAAAACGCATTATGCCCGCCGTTATCAGCTTTACCGCGATATTGCCGATGCAATGGCACCGATTTGGAAGCGCATGGCCGCGGTTGAAGACGTAGTTTCGGAGGCAGCGGCGTGAACAACAGCGTCAATCAATCGCCGAAGGATGAAGGCATTTATGATTTTATCATCGTCGGCGCCGGATCAGCAGGCTGCGTGCTAGCCAACCGTCTGTCAGCCAATCCTAAAAACCGCGTGCTATTGCTGGAGGCCGGCAAGAATGATCGCTATCATTGGATACATATCCCAATCGGCTATCTTTACTGTATGGGCAATCCCCGCACCGATTGGATGATGAAAACACAAGCCGAAGCGGGCCTTAATGGTCGCTCGCTTGCCTATCCACGCGGCAAAGTGCTGGGCGGCTGCTCGTCGATCAACGGTATGATTTATATGCGTGGTCAGGCTGCTGATTATGATGGTTGGCGACAAGCGGGCAATACAGGTTGGGGCTGGGATGATGTGCTCCCATACTTTCTGAAATCAGAAGACAATTATCGCGGGAACACGCCTTTGCATCGCGCAGGTGGCGAATGGCGGGTAGAGAAGCAGCGAGTTTCATGGCCTATTCTGGATGCATTCCGCGATGCCGCTGAAGAAATGGGGCTTCCGAAAACGGATGATTTTAACTCTGGCGACAATGAAGGCTCCGGATATTTTGAGGTCAATCAAAAGGGCGGCGTACGCTGGAATACGACCAAGGCATTTCTTCGACCGGCAATGAAAAGACCTAATTTACGCGTGCTAACTGAAGCCGAGGTTGAACGACTGGAATTTGAGGGCAAGCGCGCAACCCGTATTCACTTCCGTCAGAATGGAGTTTCATGTGTTGCGACAGCGGCAGGAGAAATCATCCTGTCTGCCGGAGCGATCAATTCGCCCAAAATCCTTGAACTATCTGGCATTGGCAATCCAGACATTCTCAAGAATGCTGATATCCAGCTACAACATGAATTATCTGGTGTTGGCGAAAATTTACAGGATCATTTGCAAATCAGAACCGTCTTCCGCATCGAGGGTGCCAAGACGCTAAACCAGCTTTATCACAATCTTTTCAAACGCGCAGGCATGGGGCTGGAATATGCTTTTAGCCGTTCGGGGCCGCTTTCAATGGCACCAAGCCAGCTTGGAATTTTTGCAAAAAGCGATCCCTCGCTGGCAACACCAGACCTTGAATATCACGTGCAGCCGCTCAGTACAGACCGTCTTGGTGAACCATTGCATCGCTATCCTGCCGTTACCGTTTCCGTTTGTAACTTGCGTCCTGAAAGTCGCGGGACAGTTCATATTGCTGGGTCAGATGTTGGACATGCACCGCATATCCAGCCGAACTACCTTTCAACCGTTGGTGACAGGCTCATCGCGGCACGATCCATCCGTCATGCCCGCAATCTCATGGCAACGAAAACGCTTGAAAAATACCAACCGCAGGAAATGCTTCCCGGCGAGCAATATCAAAGTGATGACGAACTGATCCAACGCGCGGGCGACATCGCAACAACGATCTTCCACCCAGTTGGAACCTGTAAAATGGGGAGTGATGACCGCTCGGTTGTTGATGATAATTTGCGGGTACATGGGGTTAATGGATTGCGTGTTGTCGATGCTTCCATCATGCCAACGATTGTTTCCGGCAATACAAACTCTCCTGTAATCATGATTGCCGAAAAGGCCGCAGAGTTCATACTCAAACACTAAAACAGGATCAACGCTGCGCGGTTGTGAGTGGGCGGCAAGGTCCTGATCATAGCGGGTACAGAAGTTTGTTCAGGAGAACATTAGAAATGTCCTGTAGGTGTTTCTGACGTAACTTTATCTTTTTTCTGAAGAAGTCTCCAAAAGTTTTCAACGTGATTTTGAAGCGGAGTATCGTGACGGTAGATGCGGATTTCTACCATCAAGTCCCAATAGGAATCCAATGAAGCGCGCACTAGTTCTCCGCGGCTCATCTCTTCAGAAATCAGGCTCTCGGGTAGCCACGCCATTCCCCAGCCCGCCAATGCCATAGCCTTCAGACCGATGGAGATTGTATTTTCGTGCACAACTTGTCGTTTGAAACTGGGGCCAGAAGCAAATTTCTGTGAGAGTGCAGCGCCGAAGAACGAAAAATCGCCATAACTCAGATAAGGCAATGCCTCGTCGGTGCCGATTGCATGATCCAGCACAGGTCCGGCCTCTGTGGGGCGCGAAACAGGTATCAATCGTTCTGTACCCAACACAATTGACGGGAAGTGCTGGGGATCGATGAGTATCGGAACTGATGGATGTGCATAGGTTAGAAGGAAATCAACCTCACCTTCTGTGAGCGTGGCGATGTTGTCTTCAAACCCACCACGGTCTGGACTGAGCCGCGAACGTATGCCGCCAAGCTCCCTGTCCATCTGCTTGAGCCATTGTGGAAAGAACGTAACAGTCAGTGTGTGTAGAGCAGAAAAGGTTATGAGCGGGTTTTTAACTTCACGATTTGGCTGGAGCGCCTTGCGTGTCTGGTAAAACTGCCGAACTGTATCCTGCGCAACAGGCAGAAAGCTCCTACCTTCCTTTGTAAGCTCTGCCGGAAAGATCGCTCGATTAACAAGCGTCACACCCAACCAGAGTTCGAGCTGTTTGATACGACGCGAGAATGCCGATTGCGTAACATGACGTGTATCAGCGGCGCGCGAAAAGCTCGAAGTATTTGCAAGCGCGATAAAGTCTTCCAGCCATTTCAGTTCCATTCCCGGCCCATCCAGCACTTTGAGTTGTGGCTCTACCGCTCTTTTAGCGAAAAGCCTCAGAGCGATCTCTCAACGCTCAAACCCCTTATGCAATTTTTGCATAGTGATTGCAAAACATAGCATTGGTCTGCCAAAAGCTTTTTACCTACCCTCCATTTCAACAAAATTGAAATGTCCGAGGGCGTGTTTTGACCAGGGTAATTTATTTGAACGGAGCCTTCGTAGAGGAGAGCGAAGCGAAGGTTTCGGTTTTTGATCGCGGCTTTCTTTTTGGTGATGGCATTTATGAAGTAAGTGCCGTTCTCGATGGACGTTTGGTCGATAATGATCTGCATCTCGCGCGTCTTGAACGATCAGTGAAGGAAATAGGTATTCCTCTTCCTGCACCGCTGGAAAACATTCGTGAGGCTCAGGCAGAGCTCATCCGCCGTAATGCGTTGCACGAAGGCGTTGTCTATATGCAGGTGACGCGTGGAGAGGCCGAGCGCGACTTCGCATATGCCGACGACATGAAGCCTAACTTTGTCATGCTCACGCAGGCGAAAAACCTGGCCAATTCGCCCTCGGTTCTCAACGGCGTGCGCGTTGACATTACCCCCGACACGCGTTGGGCGCGTCGCGATATCAAAACGGTCATGCTTCTGGCTCAGGTGCTTGCCAAGAAACAGGCTAAAGCAAAGGGCTACCATGAGGTTTGGCTGGTCGAGGATGGCTTCGTCACCGAAGGAGGCTCTTCGACAGCTTTTATTATTACTCATGACAATGTGCTGGTCACGCGGCCAAATTCGCATGCAATTTTGCCTGGTTGCACTCGCAGGGCGGTTCTGCAGATCGCCAAAGAGCAGAACCTCAGCATCGATGAACGCCTTTTCACTGTCGCTGAGGCAAAGAGTGCGAAAGAAGCCTTTCTGACGAGCGCTTCGAGCTTTGTCACGCCCATTATTGGCATCGAAGATCATACGCTCGCAGACGGTAAGCCGGGCCCGATTACACGTCGCCTACAGGAAGTCTACATGGATCTCGCACGCACCGGTAGCGAGCCAGTTTTTCAACCGTAACCTTCAATCAAAGGATAAAAAGAGGGGAACATGACAATAAAAAAACTTTTCAAACAAACCGCTTACGGAGCACTTTTCGCAAGTGCTTCCATCATGGCTTATGCCGGAGTGGCATCAGCGGCCACTGAGGGTTATGGCGACTGTCCACTGATTGGCGAAAAAGGCTCATCCAAAATTGATCCGGCAGTAGCCGACCAGTTCACAGTGATCATCAATCTGCCTGCAGTGGGGCAGTTCAATGGTGACACACCCGAAACAATCAAAGATGGCTATGAGTTCTGCATGGCGGTCAATATTGCACATCGTCTGGGCCTCGATAAGGTGAAGCTCGTCAATGCTTCATTTGACTCCATCGTTGCCGGACAGAACAGGGATTATGACATCGCGCTGGCACTGATTTCTGTTACAGAACCACGCAAGAAAGTTGTAGATTTTTCTGCACCTTATATGAATTCAGGCTACGGCGTCGCAGCGCGTGCTGACAAGCCAGTGTCCGAACAGGACATCAAAACGGTCAGGGTGGGCACACAGGCAGGGACTACACTCGTTCCTTTCGCACAGGACACACTCAAGGTCGCAAGCCTTGATGTATTTGACGATACCGCGTCGATGTTTACAGCACTTGCCGCAGGCAAGGTGGATGCCGTTATGACGGATCTGTCGATCACACTTGGGCAGGCGCACAACTCTGATGGCAGGCTCGCCGTGGTGGGAAAATATAAGTCGAGCGGTGAGACGGCAGGCATTTATCCGAAGGGTTCGCCAAACGGTAAGATCATTGATCAGCTGATCGAAGACATGCACAAAGACGGCACGCTCAAGAAGCTGGAAGAAGCTTATCTGCTACCATCATGGGGTACATCACCAGATAAGATTCCTTTGTGGAAACCATAATCTGAAGGTCTTCGGGCTGCGATCACGCATCATGGTCGCAGCCTGACCCATATTCGAATACGACCCTGGTCATGTGAGTGCCTTTGCTTCGTCCATCGCATCAAGCGGCAGACAAGCGGAGAAGCAGGCCTGTTTCATCGAGAGTAAAATCATGTCCCACCTGGCACCTGAAGCCAGCGCGCAACGCGCCCAGCAATGGCGCGACCGCAACAAGGTCCGCACCCATGGCAGGCGATCTCTGTTTGCGTTCGCCTTTTCGCTTTTCACTTTCCTGACTATGGCACAGACAGCCTACAGCGTTGCAAGCTATACAATCAGCCAGGGTTGGTCATCGACGCCGGTTGTTGCGGTCAGCGTAGCCATTCTTTTCGCTCCGCTTGGCGTTCTTTGGTTCGCCTGGCGTGCCGTGCAATTATCCGGCAATGCCGGAACCAGCGCTGATATATACCACGGACGGGCATTGGGTGCGCAGGCATCGGATATGTCCTGGCAGGTAATCTCCTATGCCGTTGCATTGCTGATCATCTGCGCGGGCGCATGGTTTCTGATCGTCAACGATGCTGCGGTTAGTCGCACGTTTTTTGACGTAAACCTGATCGTAAAATCCGCGGGCACTGTACTGAAAGCATTCGGCACGAATATCGTAATTTTCTTCGTCGCGGCCCTGTTGATCCTGGTGTGGGCATTGGTCATAGCCATTGCACGAACGCTGCCCGGCAATGCAGGCAGACCTATCCGCGTCCTTGCAACATTCTATTGCGACTTATTTCGCGGGCTGCCCGCCATCATAACCATCTATCTGATCGGCTTTGGCCTCCCTCTTACAGGACTCCCGATCATCAAGGACCTGTCGTCCATTTCCTATGCGATCATCGCACTCACGTTGACCTATGGTGCCTATACATCCGAAGTTTATCGGGCAGGCATTGAAAGCGTGCACCCAAGCCAGATTGCAGCGGCACGTTCGCTTGGACTCTCCTATGCACGCACGATGCGCTATGTCGTTATTCCACTCGCCGTGCGTGGGATCATCCCTCCGCTTATGAATAATTGCATCAGTCTGCAAAAAGACACAGCTTTGGTTGCAATCATCGGCACTATCGACGCTTTCAACCAGTCCAAGATTATCGCCAGCAACTACTTCAATCTCTCGGCCGTCACTACGGTCGCCATTTTGTTCATCCTGATCACCATACCGCAGGCACGTTTCGTAGATCGTCTGATCGAACGCGATCGCCGGAAAACACGCTCGAGCCTGTGAGGAAGGACCAGACACATGGCACTGATTGAAATTGATAAAGCCTATAAGCGTTATGGCGCACTGGAAGTGCTTTCAGGCATTTCTCTCGACATCGAGGAACATCAGGTGGTTTGCCTGATTGGCCCATCAGGTTGCGGAAAATCTACACTGCTGAGATGCATCAACCGGTTAGAAACGATCGACGAGGGTGAAATCCGCCTGCATGGGGATCGGGTCACGGGCCCGGGCGTCGATCTCGACTTGTTGCGTCGCGAGATCGGTATCGTTTTTCAGGGATACAACTTATTTCCTCATATGACGGTTATGGAGAACGTGACTTTGGCGCCGACCAGGGTTCTGGGCATGTCTCTTAAAGCAGCGGAGGAAAAGGGGCTGGCGCTGCTTGCTCGTATTGGGCTTGATCACAAGGCGAAGGAATATCCTGACCGTCTCTCCGGCGGTCAGCAGCAACGTGTGGCCATTGTGCGTGCCCTTCTGATGGACCCGACACTTCTGCTTCTGGATGAAATTACCTCAGCCCTTGATCCCGAGCTTGTGTCGGAAGTGCTTGATATTGTGCGTGACTTGGCCAAAAAAGGCATGACAATGGTGCTTGCTACTCATGAGATGGGCTTTGCCCGCGAGGTTGCAGACAAGGTCTGCTTTCTGCAAAACGGTAAAGTCTATGAGGAAGGCCCGCCTTCGCAGATTTTCGGCAATCCGCAGGGTGAACGTACGCAGGCATTTCTCAAACGCATCATAGAAGCTGGACGCCTTTAGAACACGACGAGACCGGAGATAAAAATGACTGATACGGCACGTGATTTCGGCATCGTCTGTGGCATCATGCCGACGGGTGCAAGCAACGCCATTACCGATGTGCCGGGCGTGCGTGTCGGTCATCATACTTTATGCGATGGAGACATCAATACAGGCGTTACTGCTATTGTCCCGCATGACGGGAACATGTATCGCCACAAAGTACTTGCCGCCTGCGATATTATCAACGGCTTTGGCAAAAGCACCGGTCTCCTGCAGATCGAGGAATTGGGAACTCTTGAAACTCCAATTCTTCTTACAAATACATTCGGTGTAGGGACTTGTTCTAATGCATTGATACGCCAGGCGATCGCAACCAATCCCGATATTGGCCGCACAACAGCCACTGTCAATCCAGTTGTTCTTGAATGCAATGATGGACCACTCAGTGACATTCAGGCAATGGCGGTTACGGAGGAACATGCGCGTTCGGCACTGCAAAATGCAGATTTCGAGGTTGCTCAGGGCAATGTCGGTGCCGGAACGGGCATGACTTGCTTTGGCTTCAAGGGCGGCATTGGCACATCTTCGCGCCAGTTTGACCTCGACGGGAAAACGTATCATCTGGGCGTATTGGCACTGACCAATTTCGGACGGGCGGGCGACCTGGTGTTGCCAGACGGACGCATGCCTTCGCCCAAAGCCCAGCCTCAACCGGAGAAAGGCTCGGTCATTCTCGTTTTGGCGACTGATGTTCCGTTGGAGCAACGCCAGCTAAAGCGCATCACGCGGCGTTGCGGAGCCGGGTTGGCTCGGCTTGGGGCCTTCTGGGGGCACGGCAGTGGGGACATAGCTGTTGGCTTTTCAACAGCCATAACATTTGACCACGATGAACCAAGTGATATCGTCAGCTTTACAGCACTCAACGAAAACTGCATCGATACTCTTTTCCGGGCGGCAACTGAATCCACACAAGAGGCAGTGCTCAATTCAATGTGCGCGGCCAAAGCCATGCGAGGCCGTTCCGGTAGCCGCCGCTCGCTTGCCGACTGGTTGCGCAGCGCACAGGATCAAAGTGAGATGAGTGATCAGAATTAATTGCGTTGCGCCCTGGTGGATTGAATTTGACGTTTGAATCCCGACTGATACAAATGCTGTGCCAAACGGCAAATTCGAAAAGTCCACTCGATTCATAAACTTGCTAGTGGTCCTTTTGATTTCGACATTTGTCCAACGCCTGTAACCGAGGGATGCAAATTTCGGAATCAGACCACCAGCGTTTTTCCAATCAATGGAACGATCTTTCAGCGAAGTGGTTTGTTCTTATTATCTAACGGTTTCAGGAGCATGCCACGAGATGGAAAATAAAATGACCGAAGCTTTCACGGCAGTTCCCGTCGGGATAAGTCAATTATGGGCTTTGGCAATTCAGTACGGAATGTCGTTGCTTGGCGCTATCATTTTGCTCATCGGCGGCTGGCTCATTTCGCGGTTGATAAGCCGCTGGGCCTATAGGGGCCTATCGAATGTTCGTGGGATCGATGAGACCCTCGCAGGGTTTTTCGCGAAGGTTCTCCACTACGCGCTGCTCGTTCTGGTCCTGGTAATGGTATTGGGCCAGTTCGGCGTACAGACCGCATCCATCATTGCGGCACTTGGTGCTGCCGGTTTGGCGATTGGTCTGGCTTTGCAGGGCACGCTTCAGAACATTGCCGCCGGGATTATGCTTCTTGTTTTGCGTCCATTTCGCGTGGGAGAGTATATAGAAACCGCTGCGGTCAAAGGTACTGTTTCGGACGTCGGTTTGTTCGCTACAGAACTCAAAACTGAAGACGGTCTTTACTTGATGGCTCCAAATTCCACCCTATGGAATACCCCAATCACAAACTTCAGCCGCGAACCCCAGCGGCGTCAGTTGCTTTCGATTGGTGTTGGTGCTGACACAGACATTCGGGCAGTTAAGCAGGCGATAACTGAAATTATTCAGTCCGACAAAAGAGTGTGTAGTATGCCAGCCCCCCGTGTTATGTCGGATGATCTTTCGGCTGACAAGATTACCTTGCGGATTGAATATTGGGCCATGTCACGCAGTTTTTCCGAGACGAGAAATGATATGATAGACACGCTTAAGGCCGGGTTATCTGCAAAAGGAATCCAGCTGCGATAACAGACTATTTTTCATCGTTTTAGGATGCCTGCCTGAATAAATGCACTCACAAATCGTCAGGTGAAATACCCGAGACTGGCGCAGTCAGAAGACACGAATATCCATGAACATTATAGTCGATCTTCACTGTTCCATTCACTTCTGATGCAAGAACGATTTCAATAAGCTTCGAGCCAAATCCTTTGCGCTGTGGAGCTTCTACAGGCGGACCGCCTTTTTCAACCCAGTGAAACTCAAACAGTTCTAAAAGTTGATCTTCAATCTTCCAATTCACCTCCACTGTTCCGTCAGGAACGGAAAGTGCACCATACTTTGCAGCATTAGTGGCAAGTTCGTGAAGCCCAAGCGAAAATGCCATAGCAGCGCGCGAAGAAACGACGATGGCCGGGCCTTCAATGGTGAAATGGGTTGGGCCGAAAGGTAAGAGTGCCTGTTCTACAATATGGCGGAGTTCCGCGCTTTGCCAGCCATCCGCTGTGAGAATGTCGTGCGTCCGTGCCATGGCTGCAAGCCGAGCTTCAAAAGCCTCATATGCGCTCTGTTGAGATTCCTCGCGAAACGTTTGTCTGGCAAGCGCCTGCACCGTGGCAAGAACGTTTTTGATGCGGTGCTTCATTTCTCCAAGGATAGCTTTTTGCAGGTGTTCGGATCTCTTCTTGTCGCTAATGTCATGCGCAATTTTCGAGGCGCCGATGATTTTGCCCAATCCATCCCTCACGGGGGATACGGTAAGCTGTACATCAAGACGCTTGCCATTTTTATGCAGACGCACCGTTTCGTGCGGTGCCACACGTAATCCAAGAGAGATTTTGTTCAGAATGCCATTTTCTTCATCTGCTCTGTCTGACGGCAGGAGTACGGTAACCTTTTGCCCGATAATTTCTTCTGCGTGATAGCCATAAAGCTGCTCAGCGCCATCGTTCCAGCTTAGAATGTGCATATCCAGATCTGTGCTGAGAATAGCATCATGTGAGGAAGCAACAATTGCTGCCAGCTGGCTTTCGAGCGCTTGAGCGCGCTGTTGTTCCGTGATGTCGAGAATGGTCCATATCGCTTGCGTTACGGCGCCTGCAGCGTCACGTACAGGACTGACTGAAAGACTTACAGGAATCATATAACCATTCCCGCTCATCAATCTGTGAGTTTGTACGAAACTCTCACCCAGCGAAAATAGCTTCTCCAATAAATCTTCAGTTTCCGTTCGTTCCTCGTAAGCGAGAATAGTTTGCAGATTAATTGCGAGAATTCCTGCTTCAGCGTAGCCAGTGATTTCACATAGGCGTTGATTAACTTTGATCAAATTTCCTGAGTGATCACTCAGCGCAATGCCAGCATCAGTCTGAGAGAAAAGAAGTTCCAGTCTTTCTTGATTTTCTGCCAGCAAACGTTGGGCTATGACCCTCTGTGTTGTCTCTTTTACGATACATAGGACACCCAGAGCGCCGTCTTCTGACTTGCCGATTGGCGAATAAGAAAGATCAAAATAAACCGTTTCCGGGTAACCGTAACGTTCAATATAAAAAGGGCGGTTCTGAGCTGAAAACGTTTTACCCGTGTTAAGAACGTTGGAAAGCATGGGTTCAAGATCACTCCAGAGCTCTTTCCAGTTTTCAATTGCTGGACGGCCGAAAGCCTGGGGATGTTTGTTACCGATTGTCAGGCTGTAAGCATCATTGTAGAGCGCGACGAACTCTGCTCCCCAGAAAATGACAATTTGTGCATCAGCAGGCAAAGCCAGTTCAATGGCAGCGCATAAAGCCGGATGCCAGTTCTCCATTGGTCCCAATGGACTACTCAGCCAATCACTTTTGTTAAGCAACGCTTGGCATTCTACCAATTCAGGAGAATTTGCGTCACTGCTATTTCCGGAAAGTTCTGAAGTCTCATGATCGGAGCTGCTTCGATCCGCCGTTTTACCACTCACGCTCTTCGACTCCTCCCAAATGTATTACAAGCAGTGCTTTGCTGCAGCGGTTCACATATTCATCAAAAAATGAGATTATATGATTTTGGCCGCTTCACAACTTACTGGCATCTTTCAGCTAAAAATTAAATGAACAGTTGAAAAGCACGTCATCAATGATCTTCTCATTTGCGCGGTCATTTCGAACTTTTTGCCGTTCTGAGCGTTAACAGGCACTGGATGAGGATGGGTGGGGCAAGGAGGATAGAATGGTTGCGAATGGCTTTGATCTCCGTGAGGAGAAAGATGGCACATGGTCGGTCATCGACGTTTTTAAAAATGAGCCTGTGACTTTGGAAGGGCACGAGCAAGTCAATTTGACGGAAGCCCAGGCGCGGGATTCACTCGACTATCTATGCCGTAAATATATCGAGCGGCATTCCGATCACAGTCTTCGCCGCTAAAGCCTTAGCTCCCTTTGGAGCGAAGCCAAATACGCTCCGATTGACGAGGAACAGGGCGCGCCTCAGGTTGCTTTTCTGGAGAGAAATTTATTTATCAAGGGTGACGTCAACTGGAAACATAACAGATTGCTACAACCCCGGCGATCAGAAGCCACCAAATCAAGAATGGTGCTACGGGTTTTTTTAGCTTTTTTTGGCCGCAGAAACTTTGTGTCTCGGAGAAGTCAGTAAATCTCTCAGTTTCTGTGCCATTTCTGACCGTTACCGGGCGCGTGGCCTTCATAATCATTTTTTCACCTCAACTGAGAAACCGTTGAGGCTGGAAATTGTTCCGCGATAGTTAGGCGAAGAAGTGCCGGATGCGGATCGTTCGCGATCCAATATTGCTCATTTAACCATACATGGGCTGCACTTCATCGGTATGGAAAGAGGTCCGCGTCCTCGTCTAGCTTGCCGCCTATTCGAGCAGATAGAATCTCCGCTGCAATTTTGCTAAATGTTATGCCATTTCCACCATATCCCATTGCCGCATAAACATTTGAATGTCCGGGTACCGAGCCAATCATAGGAATGCCAGGTCGGGTAGAGCCAAAAGCGGCAGCCCATCGATATTCCGGCGTGCCAATATCACAGCCAATAAGCGCACCAACTTTCTGCGCTATTATGGTGCTCTTTTGCGCCAGTTTGCGCTCGTCTAAATAAGCCTTTTCATCTTTTTCATCCTCGCCTCCAGCGATAAGGCGCCCGTTATCTGCTGTGCGGAAATAAAGATAAGGGTCCGATGCCTCCCACACGAGGTGATTTGCAAGCCAGGCGGGAAGCTGAACGCGCTTCGCGCTTGCAAAAGCCCAGGTCGAGATGATCTGATGATCCTTGTTGGCGACAGCCTTTAGGAATTCATAGCCCGTACAAAAGACCACACTGGACGCTGTGATGATTGAGCCGGTTGCAGTCGACAACGCCACTTTATCTGAGAGACTGACGAAATCCGTGATCTCGGAATTCTCAATAATTTCAACGCCGAGCTTGATAGTTGCGCGAAGAATACCGGCGGTGAGTTGGGCTGGGTTCGCTGACGCGGAGACCTCGCTTACAATCGCACCAGATCGGTCAACTTGATATTGGTCTTTTAATTGTCGCGCATCAATAAAAGTCGCGCTTATGCCGATCGCGTTTCGCGCTTGCGCTTCACGAGCCAGTGCGCGCATTCCATACTCATCACCTGCAAGATACAGAGCCTTTTTGGGCTGTAAATGGCATGAAATATTATGTTCTCGTACAAGAGAAATGAGTGATTTGACTGATTTTACGGAACGTAACCACACACGCTCTGCTGCATCTCGGTTGAGGAGTTTCCTGAGCTTGAAAAGAGGAACATCAATTTCGTGCTGGATCATGGCAGTGCTCGCCATGCTGCTACCCAGCACGGGTGCTCGACGGTCAATTATTAGGATGCTTCTCTTGCCGTCAGCAAGCGCCTGAGCAACAAGCGCGCCGCTGATGCCCGCGCCAACAATGACGACGTCGTAGTGCCGTTTGGATGGAATTGTCTTCGTTCTGACCGTTATATGCGGTGTTGTCTGCCAATAGGGCAGAGATTCCCGTAATTGCCGTTGCACTGTCGCTTTTTTCTGAACCAAAGTGAACCCGTCCTTTGAACGTGCCATGGAGTATCACAACGGTTTTGAACCCGATTGGTTCATCCAGCCGAGCTTTGCCTCAATAATGGGGAAATAGCTGCTGCAGCGTCCAGTTATTGACGCACGTCGAACGGTGCGATGACCTGACGAAGAAAGTCGATGAGTTTGCTTGCAGCCAGAGATCTTGGGTGATTTTTGGGCGTAAGAAGCCAGAGATCAATCGTTGTTTCTGGAACGATACGTCGTCTAATCAGCGTATCGGGTGCGAAATCCAAACCGACAAAAGAGGGAACGATTGAAACACCCACGCCACTGGCTACAAAACAGCAAGCAGTTTCGGACAGCGGGACTTCGATGCGGTTTTTCTTTTGGACACCTTTGATCTGGAAAGCGCGATCAATCGTCATCAGTGAACAGTCGTCGCGAGCCAGAGAGATGAATGGGTCGCTGCTCAAGTCTTCAAGATCAATGACGGCTTTGTCCGCCAGTGGGTGACCTGCAGGCAATACACAAACCATTTCAAAACGTATGAGACGCTCGGCTTCGACATTGGGGTTTTCGAAGGGCAATACACTCAGACCGATATCGACTTGCTGTGCCGCGACAAGATCAATAATGCGCGGGGAGGGCAGACTACGCATGGTAAAATGGATATCGGGCTGATCCGCAAGCAAAGGTGCCAGAGATTGGGCCAGAAACCGGGTGGTCAGGGCAGGCGGCGCCACAAGGGTTATCTCACCCCACTCCTGATTGCGTACAGCATCGGCCAGTCGCGCAACACGCGCGGTGCCTGAAAACATCTTGGCAACCTCAGTGGCAAGCATACGTGCTTCAAGTGTCGGTGTAAGACGTCCGTTTGTTCGAACAAACAGCTGGAAGCCGCACGCATCCGAGAAACTGCGCAGCAGCTTGCTGACGGCTGGCTGCGATATTCGCATTCGTTCCGCAGCATGTGTTACCGATCCGGTTTCGATTGTGTTGTGGAATGCTTCCAGCTGGCGGATGTTCATATAGATACTCTCATCAGGAATCGACAATATGAGTTTTGGTTATAATGATAGGATAATTTGATATTTGACAATTATGTCCCGGCTCGCTTTTCTCCTTGAAAACAAGACGGACTGATCGCTGACGCGATTTGCTCCAAAAAAGGGGAATGAGCATGACATTGGTCCGTACTTCGGCCTTGGCCGCCACACTGGGTTCGGCCCTTGTGGCTTTGACACTTTCGACAACAGCCCATGCGGGTATCTTGTCGGTCTGCGTCGAAGGTTCGCCAGAGATATTTAATCCACAACTGAGCAGCAACGGCACCACGTCCAACGTTCTCGGCAATATTTACGATAATCTGGTATCGGTGAAGGCGACCAGCTCCGATATTGAGCCGTCGCTTGCCGAAAGCTGGGCAGTTTCGGACGACGGACGGTCCTATACATTTAAACTTCGCAAAGGCGTGAAGTGGCAATCCAATGCCGGATTTACGCCGAGCCGGGATTTCAACGCTGATGACGTGGTCTTCACATTTGACCGGATGATGAAGGCGGACAATCCCTATGCGAAGATAAATGGCGGCAACTATGTCACGTTCAACACCAAGCTTGCCGATATTCTGCAAGCAGTGAAAAAGATCGATGATTACACCGTCACTTTTACGTTGAAGGAGCCGCTGGCCCCTTTTATCGGAATTATGGCGCACCAATCGCTGGCTATCACTTCAGCGGAATACGCGGATACTTTGTTAAAAGCCGGAACGCCTCAAGCGTTTGATATGGAGCCCGTTGGGACCGGTCCTTTTGCGCTGCAGGCCTATCAGCAGGATGCTATCGTAAGGCTTATACCGTTCAAAGAGACATGGGGTGCAGCTATCGGCGACAAGAGCCGCACGCCAATGGTCGATGCGCTTATCATGGCAATCAGTACGGATGCATCAGTTCGGCTGCAGCGTGCTTTGGCGGGTGAATGTCAGATAGCACTCTACCCCAATCTGGCTGATCGCGAGATGATCGAGAAAAGTGACACACTTGATCTCAGACAAACCCCGGTGGCGTCGACCGGGTTCATTGATTTCAATTTTCGCGATGAAAAGTTTCAGGACAAGCGCGTGCGAACAGCTCTCGCTGAAGCGATCAACGTGCCAGCGCTTGTCGATGCAGTCTATAGCGGCATGGGTGTAGCTACAGGAGCGCTCATCCCTCCTGTCTTATGGGGGCATGCCAAGGACTTGCCGCCACACGAATATAATCCAGAGAAGGCCAGGGACCTTCTGAAGGAGGCAGGCTATCCAGATGGGTTTTCGACGCAGGTATGGGCTGTTCCTGTTTACCGACCCTACATGCCAAATGGCCGTCGCGCGGCAGAAATGATCCAGGCAGACTGGGCAAAGATTGGCGTTAAGGCTGAAATCGTGACCTATGAATGGGGCGAGTATGTTCAGCGCGCCCGGGCAGGCGAAGCCCCGGTTGCTATGTTTGGCGGCATTTATGACTTCCCGGACCCAAGTCAGATTCCCAATAATTATTTCATCTGCGATTCCGAAGGCAAGCCAAGCCCATCCAATGTGGGCGCCTGGTGTGACAAGGAATTTATCAGCCTGATGAATGAAGCCGGACGTGTTAGCGACAAGGAAAAACGCATCGAACTTTACGAGAAGGCGCAGAAACGGTTCCATGAGGAAGCGCCTGCGGTCATTCTCGGTGGAGCCGATACGCTGACAACGGTCAGCAAGAATGTGAAGGGCTTTGAGCCCGCTATCTTCGGTACGAGCCGGTTTTCCGGCGTGACGGTTGATTAGATTTAAATTTTGGTGGCTCCCGGACAGTTCTGTCGGGAATCGCTTGAAATTGCGCATTTGCATGGGAGCGAATATGAAAGTTCTGATTATCGGTGCGGGTATACTTGGTGCAAGCACCGCCTACCATCTCGCCCGGAAGGGTATCGATGTTGAAATTATTGATGCCCAGCATGAAGGTAAAGCCACGCTTGCTGGAGCAGGCATCGTGTGCCCATGGGCAACCAAGCTCGAGGACGGCGCTTTTTACGACATGTATGCCGCCGGTGCTGCCTATTATGCAACATTGGTGGAAGGTCTTAAATCCTTTGGCGAAACTGACCTGGGCTACGGCAAGGTTGGCGCATTAGTCGTTGCGGAAGACAGGCAGGAATTTGACGCTGCAGCTCAACGCATTGCTCATCGCGTTGCAAATGTTCCAGAAGCGGGCGTGGTTGAACATTTAAACTCGGCAGCAGCACGCGCAAAATTTCCACCTTTGCGAGAGGGGATGGAAGCAATATTCATTCCTGGCGCTGCTCGTGTGGATGCCCGGTTGCTGGCAGCAGCCATGTTGCGCGCCGCCGTATCTCTTGGCGCTAAAGTCAGACAGGACCGTGTTACGCTCTCCTTGAGAGAAGGAAAGCCGGTCTGCATTGCCAGCGACGGCACTTTGTTTGAGGCCGATGAAATCGTTGTGACGGCTGGGGCATGGGCGTCACAGATTCTAGACCCGCTTGGTCTTAGCCATCCAGTCGAGCCGCAGAAAGGGCAGATCATTCATCTCCGTCTGCCGGGCGTTCAGACTTCGAACTGGCCGGTGCTTCTGCCGATGGGGAGCCATTATCTGTTGGCTTTTGACGATTCCCGTGTGGTTATCGGCGCAACGCGTGAGGACAATTCTGGTTTTGATTACCGTGTGACGGCAGGCGGTGAAGCTGAAGTGCTCAATGCCGGGCTCGCAGTGGCGCCGGGGCTCGCTAACGCAACGCATATCGAGACGCGGATTGGCTTCCGTCCGACATCCAGGAACGCGAAGCCCATTCTGGGTCGTGTTCCGGGTATTGCCGGACTTACCGTGGGAAATGGACTTGGTGCCGCAGGGCTCACCATAGGACCATTTGCTGGCAAGCTGCTGGCGGATTTGCTGACCGATGCACCACTTGGCATCGATCTTGGAGTTTATGCGCCAGCGTAACATCCTCACTACCCAATAAATGAACCTGTAAGAGAGGTATAGTCATGGTAACTCGTTACCGGAAGCATCGCATCATGCATGCAGCAGTTGAACATAACGGTTTGATCTTTGTGGGCGGTCATGCGGCAACCGACATTTCGCTCGGCATGAAAGAACAGACGCAACAGATATGCGTCAAGCTGGACGGAGTCCTGGCGGAGTGTGGTTCTGATAAAACGCAGCTTGTCTCTGCCCGCATATATCTGAGTGACATGACAAAAAAGGAAGAAATGAACGAAGCCTGGCTTGAATGGCTCGACGGGGATGATCTGCCTTCCCGCGCTACCATAGGAGTGGCTGATCTTGGCGATCCGAAGCGGTTGATTGAAGTCGTGGTCGTTGCAGCAAGAAATTAAAATCAGTGATAAATCCGCCGATGATTTCGGCGGATTTTTATCTGGCACCTCTTATCACCGGCGCTGCACGGCGAGGCCTTAATGGTTTTTCAGAAGCTGCCGCGGTGTGATGTGAAATTGACGCCGAAAGGCGGTCGTAAAATTCTCTGGGCTTGAGTAGCCAGCAAGGATACTGGCCGTCGAAATACTGACTTCTCTCGACACCAAAGCCTCATAAGCGCTCTCGAGCCTTATTTTACGGATGTATTCGAAAACACTTGAGCCTTCACAAATTTGAAACAGATGTTGAAGTCCGCTCGCATTAATGCCTGCTGCGCGCGCAATAATGGGTACATTTAACGAAGTCGCCAGATTGGCAGTAATGAACTCTTTTGCACGCGCAAGGCGTAAGCCATCCTGCCGTGTTAACAGGCGACTGGTTGAATCGTCGGGTGATGTCTGGGTAATAGCTGAAAGCGCCTCGGCGATAATCTCAACCGCGCGGCTTTCCAGAAACAACTTTCGCAAAGATGGCGTCAAAGGTGAGGGCGCTACGATCTGATGAAGCAGTTCTATTGCGCGAGGCATTACGGTCCAGCGTTGGCTGGCGAGATGATTGTTGAAAAACTTTGGACTTGTGCCGCTCGCCTCAAGGCCTTCCATGTCGAGCCATTCCGGTGATGCTGTGACCACCAGATGCCGCAGTCTTTGACTTCCGCAGGATCTGCGTTGAAAACTCTCGGGGCGGGCATTCATAATTGCAGTTCCCTCGACAATGCCCATCCGGGCACCTTCGAAATGAAATGCCTTGTCACCCATTTTCATGTCCACGGCACCATCAAGAAAAAAGATGCAAGACAGGCCGGCAGATAAATGGGAGGTCGCTGTGAATGGCCGTTCTTCAAGAGCATCACTCACATGCAGGAAAAGGCCGCTGCGCAATTCCTGATGAATGAACTGGCCCTCAATTAGTGTATCCTCTGGTGAAAGCGTATCGTCTGGGCTGTCCAGTGTGACGCCTTGACGTTGCAGAAAATCGCAGACCCGCAGTTTTGTGGTTCCGGGTTTCATTGTTGGATTTTGTGATGTCTCGGGCGCGCTCATGTAAAAAGTCTTTCAGGTGCCGTTGAGGCTTTCATGATTTCAAGCCGTGAGACGACTGTGAATATCGTCAATGTTGCCCCCGGTATTTCTGCACAGAAGCTTCCAGAGCTCTTTGCGCCTTTGACAAAGATTTTTCTGTTTCTGCCAAAGCTTGGCTACTTGCAGACAGGATCATCCATTGCGTAATCGTATATTAATATGAATTTGTAGGTCAAGTTTAATTCGGTCGACTATATGAGTTGGCTGAAATTGAACGATCTGTCATCGCATCAGAGGGATGGGGCTTTCGTGAAGTATGTAATCGTCTGGCAGTGGGGCACCCGTAAAGGATCGAACGGAATATGCGCCCGGCTTGCGTCCCTCCTCATCATTTCAACAGTGATCGGGATTCATTCATCTGGATCAGCATTATCTCAGGAACAGACAGCCAGCCCGACGGTACTTGGCACCATCACGATCAATGGAGATGGTGAAAGTCCTGTTGGGCCGGATAATTCAGTTGTAGCCAAACGCAGTAAGGCTGCCTCTAAAACCAATACATCGCTGTTGGAAACGCCTCAGGCTGTGAGTGTTGTGACCCGCCAGCAGATGGATGATCAAGGCGCTGACACAGTTCCACAGGCTTTGCGGTACACCCCCGGAGTTCTCTCTGAAGCAAACGGTTACGACATACGATATGACTGGATTCATATCCGTGGCTACAACACCTATGGCACAATTTGGATGGACGGCCTTGCGCTTCCGGGGGATCCGAGCAGCTATGCAACGCCGAGCGTGAATCCCTACGCGCTCGAAAGAATTGAAGTAATCAAAGGGCCAGCCTCCGTGCTTTATGGACGCACGATGCCTGGCGGTCTTGTGAATTACGTGAGCAAGCGTCCGCAGGCGACACCCCGTAATGAGGTCGTAATTGGCACATCTGCCTTTGGCGGCATCCAGACCTCGGTGGATTCAACCGGCCCAGTTACGAAAGATGGTGATTGGCAATACCGGTTTGTGGGTCAATGGCGCAATATGCATACACAGATTGATCAGGAACGTGATCGTGCTCTGATGTTTGCACCGAGCCTGACCTGGAGCCCATCCACAGACACCTCGCTGACGCTATCTGGTTATTACCAGCGTGACCGGGCAATCTTCAATCCGCGGTTCTATCCTGCAGTGGGGACATTGCTTCCCAATCCACATGGCCAGATACCGCGTGATCTCTATCTGGGTGATCCGGAAGCGAATGAGTTCAATCGGGATTTCTACACGCTTGGCTATGAGTTTTCCCATGACTTCAATGAAACCTGGAGCATCAGACAGAACCTGCGCTATAGCCGATCTACACAAGACATGTTTCTCGTTCTGGTCAATCCTGCTTTCGCCTATCAGCCAGACGGACATACGCTTAATCGGGCGTCAGGCGCATCTGACGATACGTTGACATCGTTTAGCGTCGATACCCAGGCCGAAGCACGTTTCAATACTGGCGAACTTGATCACACGATGCTTTTCGGCCTCGAATATCTGCGCGCGACTTCTGACCGCAATTTCGGCAACATGACTGCGGGCGTGCCTCCGATTGACTACCTCAATCCTGTGTATGGTGGTGTATCTATTCCCTATCCCGCCTATACGACTTCTGCATTGCAGAAGCAGCAACAGGTCGGGGTCTATGTGCAGGATCAAATACGTTATGACCGCTGGGTCGGCACCCTGGGACTGCGTTACGACCGCTCGGAAATTTCGACCTATAACCGTCGGGCGAAGCCAGACAAAGCGTTTGTTGAGAACAGAGAAGGCCAGATTTCAGGGCGTGCCGGACTGACCTATCTGTTTGATAACGGCTTTGCTCCCTATGTGAGCTATTCGACGACATTCACGCCTTTGCTTGGTGTTGATGCGTTCGATCAGCCCTACAAAGCCCAGAGAGCCGGACAGTTCGAGGTGGGGCTGAAATATGAACCGGTCGGCACCAATGCCATGATTGCCGTTTCATTCTACAATCTCGATATTAAAAACGCCCTGACGCCATTTCTCACGACTGGTATACAGACTGGCTATATCCAGTCTGGAAAGCAACGGGTTCGTGGCATCGAGATTGAAGGCAAATACGAACTGACACGCGAGATTGAACTCCTTGGGTCCTATGCATACTCGGATTCAGAGGTCCTGGAATCCAATCTGGCGGTTGAACGAGGCCGTGAAATCCTCCGCTTGCCAGAACATCAGGCAAATGTCTGGGTCAAATACAGCCCTATCTGGGCGGCTGGTCTTTCCGTCAGTGCAGGCGTGCGCGGCTGGTCTTCATATCAGACTGACAGCAAATATCTGGATAAACTACGTATTCCCGGACAAACGTTGGTTGATCTAGGTGTCGAAGTTGATTTCGGTCAAGTCAAAAGGGAGCTTGACGGCATGACACTACGCGTTAATGCGACCAATCTGTTTGATCGGAAATATGTCTCGCATTGTCTTAACGACACGGGCGGCAGCTGCAACTACGGAGCAGGACGTGCGGTCAACGCCAGCCTGAAATACAGCTGGTGATACAGTTCCGCGTCACTGCCCAAGCAACTTGCACCCGAATAATGATCGTCATTGGCGTTCTGTCAATTGGTCTTTTGACCGGCTTTGCGGGAGGCGTTCGACAGGCCGAGGCCCAGATTGTTATCGAAGATGCGGCCGGGCGGCATGTCCGGTTGGAAGCTCCGGCGAAACGAATTGTTTTCAATGAAAGCCTGCTTCTTCTGTCATTGTCCCTGATCGATAGTGATCCGATTTCAAGGATTGCAGGCTGGGCTAATCCGCAGAGGATAGACAGAGGAATGTATGCCGCCTTCCGTCAACGCTTCCCTGAGATCGACAATATCCCGACGGTTGGCGCTTTACAGCCAGCTGATACTTCGGTCGAAAGCATCCTCAGCGCTTCGCCTGATCTTTTTGTGATCAATCAGTGGCAGGCGGGCTGGGAGAATACGGTCGCTTTGCTCGACGCGGCGGGAATACCTGTGATCTTTCTTGACGGGCCGGTCAATGACAAGCGGGACCCTTTGGAAGCAATGGCGTTTTCCATCGAGCTGCTTGGCAAGACGGTTGGACGTGACACTCAAGCGGCGGAATATACTGAGTTCGTGAGATCGCATTATAGGGCGATTACTGAGCGATTGAAGAATGTTGCAGATCGCCCAAAGGTGCTGGTCGATGGTTTTGCGAATGCCACATGCTGCTCGACGCCCGGACGAAACAATCGCATGACACAAAATATTGCTTTGGCGGGCGCTGTGAGTATCGGGGCAGATGCCGTCTCGGGCTATGAGGGTAAGCTAAATCCGGAATATGTGCTTGAAACCGACCCGCAAGTGTATATCGCTACGGGTGCGCCAAATCTTTCGGCGGAAACGAGTTTGATTGTGGGAGGTGGGGTTTCCCGAGAAACTGCGCTTGCCTCACTTCGCAATGTCGTTCTCAACAGTGTCCGCAGCAATCTTACGGCGGTACGAGAAAAGCGCGCTTTCGGGATATCCCATCAGCTGTCAATTTCAGCGCTTAATGTTCTTATTTTCGAGTGCTTTGCTAAATGGGCGCATCCCGGAATTTTTGCGGACATTGATCCCGATGCAACGCTTGCAGAGATCAATCGGCGTTTCATGGCGGTGCCGATAGAGGGAACCTTCTGGATCAGCCTTGATGGCGAAATGTCAGAAAGCCAGCCTGCAGCACGGTAAACACCTGCCCATCAGATTTGCAGTGAGATTGACACGCATAAAAGTGTCCGAATTTTTGTTGTAAAATAATCTTATGGTGCCCGCCGTGCCACCTAATTGTGCTTAGTCGTCCCTATTCCAAATGCCATCACCGCCATCGATATGACCAGTATTGTGATTGGCCGCGTTGCCGCCATTCCACATCTTGTTAGCGAGCTACTGCCATCTGAAGCACGCCTTAGACGATGCCTGGGGATCAAGCGGCCTCACATTATCGAGAGATATTTTCTGGAAATATGAAGACGTCAATATGAAAGGGGGTTACCTCTTTGAAGCAACCTTCTTCTTTGTTTCCAGGTAGCTAAACACGAAATACTAATAATATAATTATGTAATAAACTAATGTAAGATATAATATTCGCACATTATAAACTATAGAAGTGTGTATTGTTTTCTGATAAATACGAATCTGAACTCAGATAGATTATATATTTCTACATCTTAATAATAATATATCTACTTTAACGATATTAATACTTCATGAGGCCGAATGACCGACATCGCTTTGAATGATCGTTTCCATCGCGCAGCCATAAACAACACTTCCGTGCCTTCCACACTGACGGTGGCGATAGGGAGTGGCGTAGGGCTGCAAGTCCTGTTCGAGGCGGCTTGATGCGAAGCTGATTCAAACGGCATTGGGTTTTTCGCCTGTGCAGAACTGCATAACTTGAACGCATGGTCTGAATACGTAGCGATGGCGCCAGTAGGCTGTCTCTCACGCATTCAGGAGAAAACTATTCCGGTTCAAAACTTGAAAGGGCTTGTTTTGCCTGACAACGCTAAGAGTATCTGCTCACCACGCGCTCCAACTATTCAACATAGCTATATGCGGCGGCTATCTGTTTGTCCTGTCGCTATCGCGAAGGGTGAGCAGCCGCTCATGATCCTGATGGATTGGCGCAATGCAAGTGCGCTGCTTTTCTTCAGACAGTCGTCGACCTTCGCCCAGGCTGCTTTCAAAAATGATTCATTGGATGGCTCGCGTGCGGGAACTCTGGACAGAGATGGAGCACGCAATCTGACGAGTGCAGATGCAGCCCTGACTGATTGCGGCAATGCTCGCGGCAATCGCCCAGTTGCCAGCGTAATCACCGCCGAAACCCACTTGGCACAACGCCATTACTATTCAGACAGCAGGTCCTGCTCGATTATCACTTTTTAGGATGACCTTTATGACTTCAAATCTTCGTTTCAACAGACCAATTTCACCTGCTTGTCATACAAAGCAGTTCGACATCTTTACAAAATCAAAATTCTTGCTTCGACAATCGGTTTCGCCGTTGCAGCTTATGCGAAACTCGATGCTTGTGTTGACGATGAGTGGAGCAATTGCAGTCTCGTTGCCAAACTCTGCAAGGAGTCAAATCATCAGCACAACAGGTCAGGTGACACCAACGCCGCCTATGCCGAACGTTACCAACTGGAAGCTGAATGAGGGGATTATTGTCGGTAATACAGGCGTCGGTACTTTAACGCTGAATAATGCGAGTATCAGTCACACTTCTATGCCCCCCGGTTCAGTTATAAATCCTATTACGCTTTACATAGGCGTTGGCGCGGATGCTGATGGAACCGTGAATGTAACGGGTCCATTGGCCACTGTCGATCTTGTCGTCCCATCACTGAATAATGCGGCGGTGATCGTTGGAGGCGATGGTAAGGGTGAGTTAAACATTTCAGGTGGAGCTAGATTTTACAGTATTAGCGATAATATTGTGGGGCAAGGCAGTACCGGAAACGGCACGATAAATATATCCGGAGCCAACTCACGCTTAGCAGGATCATTAAACCTGTTTATAGGATACAGCGGCAAGGGCGAACTCAACATAACCAATGGTGGTGGAATATATTCACTGGATACAGACTTTATTAGTAATTCTGTCGGTTTATTTGTCGGGGAGAATGAAGGATCTGTTGGCTCTGTAATGGTGAGCGGAATAGGCTCCCTGTTTAACTCAGGGGATATGAATGATACGTATGTTTCTCAAAACATAGGCGGATTCGGCACAGGGTCTATCACTATCAGTGATGGCGGCGTGATGACGATCTCTTCTGTTTCCACGAGTGTCGGTTACGGTACGACAGGCAAGGGAGATGTTCTTGTTACTGGAGCAGGTTCAGTCTGGAGTATTTATGGGGGTCCTGCCAATGCCCCCTCCTCGGTTGCAATCGGAAGTAGTGGAACAGGAACTTTGACAATTTCCGACCGCGCTACAGTTAATGTTGCGACAATCAATATTGCACGTCGGGTAGGCTCAGTCGGCGCTGTCAGTATCGGTTCTGCCGCAGGTGAGGCAGCTGTTGCGGCGGGCACGTTGAATTCTGATGCTATTAATTTTGGTGCAGGTACTGGCACACTCAACTTCAACTATACGGATGCTGCATATGGTCTGTCGGCCGCGATTTCCGGTTCTGGTACAATCAATCAGCTAACCGGTATTACAACGCTGACAGGTGATGGATCGGGCTTCACCGGCACGACGAATGTCACAGCCGGCACTTTGCAGATTGGCGGTGGCGGTACGACCGGCTCGCTGAATGGCAGCATCATCAATGATACCCATGTGATCTTCAACCGCTCCGATGCCGCGGAATATACCGGTGCGCTCAGCGGTGCAGGCGATTTGCGCAAGCTCGGCGGAGGTGCTCTCACCATGAGTGGTGACAGCGGCGTCTTCACTGGTCTCACAGGTGTTGAAGGCGGCAGCCTATTCGTCAGCGGCACACTCGGTAATGCAAATTCCGGTGCTGTAACGGTTGCTGCTGGCGCCAGTCTGGCTGGTACGGGCACAATCGGCGGCGTCACCACGATTGCTAATGGTGGCACTCTGATCGGTAAGCAAGGCTCTGTGCTGACTTTCCAGAATAATCTGACCTTATCCGGCACAAGTGTTGTTGATGCCTCTCTCGGTCAGGCGCCAAATGCTGTCGGATTGTTCAAAGTCAATGGCGACTTAACGCTTGGTGGCAGCTTGAATGTCACGGACATTGGTGATTTCGGGCCGGGTTTGTATCGCATTTTTGATTATACAGGCACACTTCAGGGCGTCGACACTCTTACGCTGGGCACTGTTCCCATCGGTACCAATAAAGATGCTATGGCTGTTCAGACGGACACAGCTAATCAGGTCAATCTCTTCTACACAGCTGTCGTCGCCTATAATAGCTGGGATGGTGGTATTGCTGGCGATCACGATAATGGCAAAGTTGATGGCGGCGATGGCATTTGGAATGCTGTAAACAACAATTGGACAATTGTAAGCGGAGCTACAAACGGTGTATGGGCTGACGGCAATTATGCATTGTTTACCAATAAGTCCGGCACTGTAACTCTTGATGACACTGACGGCGCTTTGACAGCCCAGGGCCTGGTATTTTCCGTTGATGGTTATGTTCTGAATGACGGAAGTCTCACTCTTACTGGCGCTAATGCCCCAACTATCCGCGTGGGGGATGGCACACCAGAAGGTGCTGCTATGACAGCTACAATCGGCTCAGAATTGCTTGGCACCCAAGGCCTCAAGAAAATTGATTACGGTACATTGGTTCTGACAGGTGAGAATACCTACACCGGCGGTACAACAGTAAGCGAAGGCATCGTGCAGCTTGGCGATGGCAGCACGTCGGGCAGTATTCTCGGCGATGTTTTGGTAGACAAAGATCAGTATGGTCACGGTACACTCGCCTTCAACCGCTCGGATGATGTGACTTTTGATGGTGCCATTAGTGGCGAAGGTGCTGTTGTTCAGCGTGGTGAAGGGACCACGACCTTTGCGGGTGATAACAGCTTCTCCGGTGGGTTGAGCGTTGAGAAAGGTATAGCGCAGGCTGGTATTGCTGATACGGCATTTGGTACTGGCATGGTGGCGATCGGGTCGGGTGCAAAGCTTGATCTGGCGAACTTCAATGAGACAATCGGCGGACTTGCAGGCGGGACTGTGGGCGACGGTGATATTACACTCGGGTCAGGCACGCTTACCCTCAATCAGACGCAGCATGATGACTTCTCAGGCGTGATCTCCGGCACAGGTGGCCTCACACTCAGTCAGACCAGCACCAGCTCTCTGACACTTTACGGCGCAAACACCTATTCGGGTGATACCAACGTTGCCGGTGCAAAACTCATTCAGGGTGCACAGGATGCCTTCAGCGGAGCATCGGCCTATTCGGTGGCTGATGGCTCGGCCATTGATCTGGGTGGGTTCTCCACCAATATGGCAGCGCTTTCCAACAATGGTACTGTTGATTTTGGCGGCACCGGTGGAACCGTGCTGAACATAGCTGGTAATTACACCGGCAATGGCGGCACGCTTGCGATCAATACGGTGTTGGCCAACGATAATGCCGTGAGTGACAGGCTTCAGGTGGGTGGCAACACATCAGGAACCACGAAGGTTCAGGTCACCAATCGTGGTGGTCTTGGTGCTCAGACGGTCAACGGCATCAAGGTGGTTGATGTGAACGGTCAGTCGAATGGCACGTTTACATTGAATGGCGATTACACCACCAAGGATGGACAGCAGGCGATTATGACCTCGTCGGCCTATGCCTATACGCTGCAGAAGAACAGTAAGGCGGGCCCCAATGATGGCAACTGGTATCTGGTTAGCCAGAACACCAAGCCAAATCTGACCAACCCGACAGATCCAACCAATCCTACAAACCCGACGAACCCAACAGATCCGACTGACCCGACTACGCCAACGGGTCCGCGTTACAGTGCGGCAGCGCCCATCTATGAATCCTATACCGCAACGCTTCAGGCGCTCAATCATCTGTCGACCTTGCAACAGCGGGTGGGGGATCGCTATCTGGGCCAGCAGACAACAAAATCTACAACACAGACGGACTCCACCAGCAATGCTGCGATCTGGGGTCGTGTCGAAGGCGCGCATAACCGGCTGGAAAGCGGTTCGACGGCAGGTGATCTGCATCAGGACATCAATACCTTCATCATGCAAGCCGGTGTTGACGGTCAGTTCTTCGAGAACGAGAACGGCAAGCTCATTGCCGGCATCACCGGGCAATATGGCAATGCGCATTCCAGCATCGACAATCTGACCGGCGATGGCAGCGGTGAGATCAATACTCAGGGCTGGGGTATTGGAGCAATCGCTACCTGGTATGGAACGTCCGGTTTCTATCTTGATGCTCAGGCGCAGGCCAACTGGTATGACAGCAATCTTGATGTCGATGCAGTCAACCGGTCGCTTGTCAATGGCAACAAGGGCTTTGGCTATGCACTAAGCCTTGAAGCGGGCCAGCGCTTTGCCATGGACCAGAACTGGTCGCTGACCCCGCAGGCCCAGCTCTCCTGGTCGTCTGTTGATTTTGACACCTTTACCGATAGTTATGGTGCGCGCATTTCCAATCATGACGGCGACAGCCTGATCGGGCGACTGGGACTGGCTGCAAGCTATGCTAACCGCTTCGCAGGCTCCGACGGTCGTGCAGTCTCTACCTCGGTCTATGGCATTGCCAATCTCTATCAGGAGTTCTCAGGCAATGCGCGGATGAACTATGCCGGCACTCCTCTTGCAAACGACAATGACAAGACCTGGGGCGGGATCGGTGCTGGTGGCACCTATGCCTGGGCCGACGACAAATACGCGCTCGTTGGCGAAGGCTCAGTCAACACATCGCTTAACAACTTCGCCGACAGCTACACCCTCAAAGCAACCATCGGCTTCAGAACAAAATGGTGAGAAGGCCGACATAACGGTCACTTGAACTCAACAGAGCGGAAAGCCACAAAGCAAACACCAGAGCCTCACAAACCCATGGACCCATAACAGGGCCATGGGTTTGGGCACATGGGTTTGGATACACAAAGACGGACATTCGATATCCCGAATTGAATCGCGCTGCTTCATCTGTCTGATAACAATTGAACTTATTGTACATAAGATAGCCTCAATCTTTCTTTCATACCTGAGGCATGAAACCGCGGACGCGATTATACAGAATGAGCAGTAAAGATGCCCCATCCGATACTTAGTATCAGTATGAGGTAGATATTGCTGGTGTTGGGAGACCGCTCCACACTCATATTGATTTGAACGATACGCGTCCTTCGAGTTCAGCTGCTGCTTCCTTGCGCTCACTGTAACGGTCGGTCAGATGGTCTGAGATGCCTCGTGTCAGAAGCGTGAATTTCATGACTTCTTCCATAACGTCGACGACGCGGTCGTAGAAAGAAGAAGGCTTCATCCGACCGGCATCGTCGAATTCCTGCCATGCCCTGGCAACCGATGATTGATTGGGAATTGTTATCATACGCATCCAACGGCCCAGAATGCGCATTTGATTGAGGGCGTTAAAGCTCTGCGATCCACCAGAAACCTGCATTAATGCCAGCGTCCGGCCTTGTGTCGGACGTACAGCCCCACCTGGCAATGGAATCCAATCTATTTGCGATTTCATGACCGCGCTCATGGCGCCATGTCGTTCAGGACTGGTCCAGACCTGACCTTCAGACCATAGCATAGCTTCGCGTAGTTCCTTAACCTTGGGATGATCGGGCGAGCCGTCATCTGGCAGGGGGAGTCCATTGGCGTGAAACACGTATGTTTCCGCACCCATGGCATCAAGCAGGCGCTGTGCTTCAAGCGTCAGAAAACGGCTGTAAGACCGCTCCCGCAGAGAGCCATAGAGGAGCAGGATACGCGGCTTATGGATTGGAAAGTCGGTGTGCAGTGCATCTAAATCAGGAAGAGCAAATGAGTTCTGAGCGAGGTTCGGCAAGTCCATATCAGCGAGACCCTCTTTCGTATGTGATTTGTTTTCCGTCTTCTTTGGTGAATAACGAAGCAGGATTCTCCAGAATTTCGAGAACCAGTTCTGACGGACGGCAAAGTCTGGTGCCAAGTGTAGTTTCAACGATTGGCCGATTGATCAGGATAGGAGAGGCAATCATGAAGTTGATCAGCTCGCTATCCGTCCAATTCGGATTGGACAGCTCCAGCTCCGCATAGGGCGTTCCCTTTTCGCGAAGCAGTTGGCGGGGTGCCATTTGCATTGCCGCTAACAGTTCGACCAGTCTTGCCCGCGAGGGCGGATTCTGCACATATTCGATTACGACAGGTTCTTCACCGCTGGCCCTGATCATAGCTAGGGTATTGCGAGATGTGCCGCATTCGGGATTGTGAAAAATTGTAACGGTCATGGTTTTTTCCCTGTGTCGGAAGCTGGCTTTTGATTGACACCGAACTCGTACCAGCCCTTGGAACGGTTCACGATCCAGACAACTGAGAGCATGACAGGGACTTCGACGAGAACGCCGACGACTGTTGCAAGTGCTGCACCGGACGAGAAGCCAAACAGGCTAATTGCGGCTGCGACAGCAAGTTCAAAGAAATTCGATGCGCCAATCAGTGCGGATGGGCCAGCGACGCAATGTTGTTCACCAACGGCCCGGTTCAGAATGTAAGCGAGGCCGGAGTTAAAGTAGACCTGAATAAGGATAGGCACTGCCAGCAATCCAATGATCATTGGTTGCGCGATGATCTGCTCTCCCTGAAAGCCGAACAACAAAACCAATGTGGCGAGGAGAGCCACAAGGGAAATTGGCTGGAGAACTCTTGATAGCCCATTCAGGGACGGTTGACCGCCGCCTGTCAGAAGGCTTCGTCGAAGGATTTGTGCGACAGTCACAGGTATGAGGATATACAGGACAACCGAAATTATGAGCGTGTCCCAAGGTACCGTAATAGCGGATAGGCCTAGCAGCAGTCCTACAATCGGTGCGAACGCTATGACCATGATTGAATTGTTAAGCGCTACCTGAGACAACGTAAAATGTGGTTCACCCTTTGTCAGATTGGACCAGACAAAGACCATAGCCGTGCAAGGCGCTGCCGCAAGAATGATAAGGCCAGCGATATATGAATCGATCTGGTCAGCTGGCAGGTAAGGTCGAAACAGCCACCCGATAAAAAGCCAGCCGAGAAGAGCCATCGAAAATGGCTTCACAGCCCAGTTAATAAACAGCGTGACGCCAATTCCCCGCCAGTGCTCTGTAATCTGTTTCAGTGCACTGAAGTCGATCTTCAACAACATGGGTATAATCATCATCCAGATAAGCACAGCTACCGGAATGTTGACATTCGCCACTTCTGCAGATCCAAGCATGTGGAAAAATTCTGGAAAAACATGCCCCAGGGTAACACCGGCTACGATGCAGAGCGCCACCCAGACAGTTAGATATCTTTCGAAGATAGGCATCAGCTGTTCTCCGATTTCGAATAGGTGTTACCTGCCATGGCGCCAATCTCTTTCTGTTTAATTTGAAGCGCCATGTGGTCTATCGCAGTAAGGTTCTGCGTCGGGCGGCCACATGTTTCTGCTTCCTTGATTGCGAGAGGATGAACGTCTCTCTTTGGTTGATATCCTGCCGACTGGGCGCGGAAGCACCCTTCACTGTTTGTATTCAGGAGCATTTCGCCCAAAACTGAGCGAGCGGAATTGCCCGCGCGCAAGAAGAGCACGTTATAAACTTGATATGTCATCGTATCTGCTCGTTAGAGGAGAGCGGGAACCACTGGCGTCGCGGTCATTGCTTGGCGGACTCTGGCTCGCAACACGGCATTAAATCTTTGATGAGTGGAGCGCAGAGCTGGACGTTGCCACCACAACAATCCTTGATCATGAAAAGAGTCAGTTCTCGAAACTGATCAAGATCGGCGCGATATATGATTGATCGGCTTTGGCGTTCACTCTTTACAAGACCTGAGCGTGACAAAGTAGCTAAATGCGCAGACATCGTATTCTGTGGAATATCCAGCATGCGCGCAAGTGCACCGGCGGGAATACCATCAGGTTCGTGCTTCACCAGCAGTCGAAAAGTATCAAGCCTTGTAGACTGGGCGAGGGCTGCAAGAGCAGAAATTGCTGTTTCATTTTCCATATATCCAGAATAATGGATATATGGAAAATGTCAACTCGCCTTCTCGTTCAGTTGGCCCCCACGAAACTAATGGAAGCCGAATTCTGCTTAACACCAGTTCCTGTAATGAAAATGGCCCACTGAGCGTACAGCTATGATTTTAACATGGTAGTTGGCCAGATATGATAGTGCCGAAATGCCAGCACGGGTGCGCTTAGCGTCGCTCTCAAATCGCAACCTTCAGTACATCCTCCGCCACACGAAGACCTGTACTTGCGCATATGCCCGGTTCTTTATGAATAACTTTTGGCAGTTTATGTAATGCAAGATTGGCTGATAAAAGCAGATAATCCATATTCTGCCTGGTTAATTTCTATTAAATTAAGTATAAGCAATTCATTGCATTTTAATTTACGAATATAATATATAGTTCAGTTAACAGAATTGTTAATCACTATATGTACAATAGCAGCATATAGTGTCATGAA
>NZ_NNRK01000003.1 GCF_002252475.1 Brucella rhizosphaerae
GACTATGTTGATGCAGATAGGGGCCATGCTCGCAGGAGCGTCGGCCGAGCGAACGCGCGCACCCGTTCGAAGGCAATCCCGCGCGACCGGGAGATGCGAAAGCGTATTTTGGAAGGGCACGAACCGGCAGGAGGTCCGCCAGATCGTGCTAGCGGCGCGGCGCTATGAGGTCGCTTGCAGAGAGCCAGGTACACGCAACGGCCCACTCGGCGGGGTCGCCATTGAGGTGTTGGAGTTGTTCGCCAATCTGGTGAACTTCCGCACGGGTCGGCTCGACCCGTCGATAGATTTCCTCATGCTTAAACTGCGGCGCTCGCGGGACGCGATCGTGCGGGCGCTCAAGGCGCTTCGCGCGCATGGCTTCCTCGACTGGCTGCGGCGTTACGTGCCGACCGGCAATGAAGGGCGCGGCCCACAGGTCCAGCAGACGAGCAATGCCTACCGGCTGTCGCTCCCTGCGCGTGCCCGTCAGTTCCTTGGCCGGTTCGGCGTCACCCCTCCCCCGCCCGACGATCATGTTCAAGCCGAGGCCGAGCACGCCGCCGTCCTAGAGATGCATCGCGCTTCGCTCGACATTGAGGAACGCACCCTGTTCGACGTGGGCGACAATTCCTTGGGGCAGGCTCTTGCCAAGCTTGCTAGATCAATCAAACAACGTGAGTCCGCCAGACAGACTGAATCCCAATCTAGTTTTATAAAAGATAGAGAAGAATAAGCGGTCACCGCTGATCGGGCCGCTATCGCGGCCCTGCGGCGGTTCCGACCCGCGCAAGTGCGGGCCGGTTTGGCACCCTCATCACCAAAAATCGCAGCGTTAGCGTTTGCGGCTGTCCTTGCATGGGCTTTCGATGAAAGTGCGCGGAGAGGGCAGCGCCAAATCACTTAAATGAGTTTTTGAGCGGTTAACCCTTTACTCATTTGAGTGACTTAGTGTGCTCACTTGAGTAAAGGCACATTTAATCAACCGAAGGAGAACCGGTCGTGCATGTGATCGCCGTTTTGAACCAGAAGGGGGGGGCGGGGAAAACCACGATTGCCACTCACCTCGCCAGAGCCTTGCAGATTGGCGGTGCTGACGTGCTGCTGATTGACTCCGACCCACAGGGCAGCGCCCGCGATTGGGCCGCTGTGCGCGAGGAACAGCCGCTTTCCGTAGTCGGGATCGACCGACCAACGATTGAGCGCGACCTGAAGAACATCGCCCGCAAGGATTTCGTCGTCATCGACGGAGCGCCGCAAGCGGCCGATCTGGCCGTGTCGGCCATCAAGGCCGCGAATTTCATCCTGATCCCGGTCCAGCCCTCTCCCTACGACATCTGGGCGACGGCCGATCTTGTCGATCTGGTGAAGCAGCGCATCGAGGTCACTGACGGCAAACTGCGCGCCGCGTTCGTCGTCTCCCGAGCGATCAAGGGAACCAAGATCGGCAGCGAGATCACAGACGCCTTGACCGGGTACGGCCTGCCAGTCTTGGCGAGTCGGATCACGCAGCGCGTGGGGTATCCCGGCTCCGCTGCGGTCGGATCGACCATCCTCGATCTGGAACCGGACAGCGAAGCTGCCCGCGAAGTCATGGCATTGGCTGATGAGATTAAACAAATACTCAATTGAGTTTATAAGGAGACCATCAAATGAGTGAAGAAAAGCGCGGTATGCTGAGTGCTGGTCGCCCTAGCAACGTTCGCAAGTCAGCCACCCTCGCTAGCCTGTCTGACAAAGGCCCGACAGTCCGGGTGAATTTTGACCTTGATCGCGACGAGCATAAACGGCTCAAGATGATGGCCGTCGAGCAGGGCCGCACCGTAACCGAGATTTTGCGTGAGCTAGTATCTCAATCGCTCAAATGAGTATTTGAGCGTAACCGCGCTTGAGTGAAATGCGACTTGCCGGTTTATATAGGTTTTGACCTATCAGCAGCGCGGCTAGGCCGCGCTCTGGCCCGGAGGCGAGCGCGCTTCCTCGTTGCGCCGAAGAGAGCCGGAGGGCCATCACTGACAATGCCACGGCGCTTTCGCGCCGGGACCGTTTTCAGCTTCACTGTGCCGGGAGGGGGACTTTGACCTTGATGACGGGCCAGTCGCCAGCAAAGTTCAGATAGCCTTCGAGATCGGGGAGTTTCTGGATTTCGGACGGCAGAACCAAGCGCTCAGTGATGATGCTCGGGGAGTAGGAAAAGCTGCCCCCGCCGCCTGTCGAGAAGCTCACCTGTTCCTCGTTCATTTCCCGATCGCCGAGGTATTTTGATAGCTGCTCGGCGGCGATGCCGTCCGTGGTGCGCAGCACGAGCTTGTTGCTGAAATTGTTCATGAGGGTTTCGGCGCGGTTGTCGCCGTAGGTCTGGCGAAGTTGGGCGAAGTCCTGCACGGCCACCACGATCGCGACCCCTGCCTTGCGGAGGCGTGTCGCGCCGACGAGCAGAGCCGGGATTTCCCCGAGTGAGTTCAGTTCGTCGATGATGATCCAGGTGGTGCGGGCAGGGGTGAAGCCATCCGGCCGATCGAGGGCGGCCGTCACCATAATATCGCACCATGCGGCCATGAGGTCGCGCGCCTGCTCGATGTTGCGATCGGAATAGGGCAGGAACATCCATTCGGGTGTGTCGTCCCTGATCCACTGGCCAAAGGAAAAATCGCCGTCCTTGACGAAGCGCCATGCCTTGAGGTTGGCGATGAAACTCATACGCACTGATTGAAGGCGGCGGCTGTTGAAGTCGTCCGTCGCGGCCAGTACCTCGGCTGTGGTGCCGGCGACGAGGGGGGCGAGCTCGCGCGCTTCGGCTGCGATCAGGAGGCGTTGCAGCTCGGCATTGGTGAAGGTGCCATCGTAGACCTCAAACAGGCCGGCCCCGACCGCGCCGAAAAAGGATTTCGCCATCTCGTGCCATTCGGCGGAACTGCCGGTTCCCTCTGGCACGAAACCGGAGGCGAGCCGGTCCCAGTCGTAGAGATTCTTAGCCTCATTCGACAGCCGCCACCCGAGGGATTCGTCGTTGAACGGCGACATGACGAGATCGCCGGATTGGCGGAAGGCGCGCATGAACTCGCTGTTGTTGTCGAGCACGATCGCGCGATCGCCACGTGCCCGGATGGTGTTGAGCAGCCCGCGAAGGGCGACCGTCTTGCCGGCACCCGTTGAGGCGGCGATGGCTGTGTGCAGTCGTTCGTGACCGGGTGGGAAGGGTACGCCCCCGATAGAGACGGCTGGCGGCATGCTCGGATAACGCCGCTGCAGTTCGGCCTGATGAGCCTCCTGTGTGGCGAAGTCAGCGCCGCGCAGATGCTCACGCGTGACGCCGGTTGCGGGGCTTAAGGCGGATCGCCCGAGGGTTACGAACACGAAGAATAGGACCGCCGTCGAGATCAGGAACACAACCGTGGGTGCGCCGTGCACATAGTCGTTGTAGCCGGGATCGAGAACAGTGTTGTCGCGCATGATGCCGACGAAAAACCGGGCGAGGATCGCGGCGGCAATCGTGGCGGCCCACAGTAGGACCGCGAACAGCAGAACGCGGCGGACACCATGCACCCCTGAGACATACTGGCCCACGACGCGCGCACCCTCGTGCCGGAACGCGATAACAGTCACGGCGAGGAAGAGGGCTATTCCGACCATCCATAGCAGACCGGCGAGAGGTGCAGTCGCGGTGTGAGAACTCGACCCAATGAACGAGTAGATCGAAAGGGCGACCATCAACAGGAAAGCCCACTTCATGCGGGTCAGGGTTTCGTGTTGATCGCCGCGCAGCCAGTTTCCGAGCCGTGTCCTGACGCCTTCTAATGTACTCATCCTCTCACCCCCATGCCGCTGAGGTCCACTTTAGAAACCTTGCCGAAACCAACAAAGAACTGTATATTAAGCGACTGTGTTGTGAGTAACAAGCTATGTTTTTGGTACCCAAAAACGCTTGTCGGGGCGCAGCCCCGAACCCCAAGGGAGCGGCGATTGACGGAGCGGACCACGGCCCGAGGCGCAGGCGGACGACCCCGCAAGGCGCCTGACGAGAAGCGTACCGAACGACTGTCAGGCGTGCGGCTGACAGCGGCCGAGCGCGTTCACGTCGAGGCACAGGCGGCACGTGCCGGGTTGCCCGTCGCGGAGTTTGCGCGGCGCGCCGTCCTCGGGATCACGATCGCGCCGGCACGTGCGGCGACCGATGATCGGGCGATTGCCGAGGTTAATCGCGTCGGCGTGAACCTCGCTCAAATCCTCAAGGCCCTGCATTTCGGCCGAGGCATCCCGAACGACATTGCGGACACCATGGCCGAGGTCCGGGCCGCGCTGGAAAGGCTGGCGCACGATGGTGCCTAACGTCAGCAAGCCGGGCCTCAGCTTCAAAGGCGCGCTCAACTATTACTTGCACGACAAGCGGGAGGATGCCGCCTTGCCATACCCCACTACGAGTGAGCGCGTGGCATGGACAGAGACGCGCAACATGGCGACCGATGACATGCACACGGCGCTGCGTGTCATGGTCGCGACGGCCAAACAGGCCGATGAATTGAAGGCCCGCGCCGGGGTCAAAAATACCGGTAAAAAATCCGATCTGGTGGTCCAGACTTATTCACTCTCTTGGCATCCGGACGAGGCCGCGACTCTCACCCGTGACGAGATGGTGCGGGCGGTCGATGCCAGCTTGAAGGTGCTGGGAGCGGAAAACCGGCAAGCCGTGATCGTCTGCCATACCGATCAGGATCACCCGCATGTGCATGTGACCCTGAACCGGGTGGACCCGGAGGACGGTCGCATGCTGGCGACCAGCAACAATTTCTACAAACTGTCGGATTGGGCGAACCAGTACGAGCGCGAGCGCGGGCGGGTCCTGACCCCTCGACGGGAAGAGAAGCGCGGGCAACGCGAGCAGAACGCGGACAAGGCCGAGCGCCGCAAATACACAGAGCAGAAGCGCGCCGCAGTGAAAGAGCAGGCGCACGACACCAAGAGCCGCGCGACGATGCTCCGCGAGCTTGGGGCGAGCCAGAAGGTTCAGCACCGCGACCAGTGGCGCGACCTGGCTGCGCGTGAAAAGACGGATCGGAACGCGATTTATCGGACAACAGATCGCCAGATTGCCGAGACGATCGAGATGCACCGGAAGGAGTGCAAGCCGATCTGGGCACAGCATTTCCGTGGCGCTCGAGCAGAGGAAAAGCGGTTCGGCCAGCGTGAGAAGTCGATGAGCGGCGTCGTTGTGAACGCCTTTGTTGCCGCGCGACACCAGCAGGCTACCGGCCAGCTTGAAGACCGGGGGCTTTTAGCGGCCACGGTCATGAACGTGTTTTCCACTCGCGCGCGGCAGGAGGCGTTCGCCCAAGCGCAGGACCTGACACGTCAGCAACTGGCCTCTAAGCTGAAATCTATCGTGGACAAGGAAATCCGCAACGTAAAAGGCCAACGCGACCGAGATCTTGCGAACCATCGGGATCGTTTCAAGGATCAGCGCAAGGCGCTGATTGACCGGCAGGACGGAGAACGAGGGAAGCTGCGCGAGGCGTGGAGGCAGCTTTACGGCGATCGTTCGGAGTGGTCGCGTCGGCAGGGCGACGAACGGAGTACAAAGCCGTACAGGATCGGCGAGCGGAGCGCCGCCGATCGCCGTGACGGGCAGGGCCGCACAGGCGTGCCGCTTGATCGGAAGGCCGCGTATCAGGCGTATCACCAGCAGGGAGCCGGGAGGATGGCAGCCACCTTCGAAGAGAGAAAACGCGACGGTGAAAACATCGTCAGGGCCAAGAACGACGAGCACCGAGAGAAAGAGCAGGGCAATCAGGCAAAGCTCACGAGCGAAAACCGTTCAGCCATGCAGGAGGGGGTGAGCGAAAGCCAAAGCTCTGCCCAATCCGCCGCGAAAGCAGCGGAGGGTGCGTGGAAAGCCGAAGTGAGCGCCGTCGAGGCGCAGCATGGCCGTGAGGTTCATGCGGCCGAGGCGGCACGAGCACAGCCGATTGACCGGAAGGCCGCATACATGGCCGAGCGGGCTCAGATGCAGCGGGAAATGCCGCCTGTGCTCAATGCGCGTGACGGTAGGACCGCCGCCTACCAATCAGAGCGCCCAGGCACCGCGCCCACCCCGCAACGGGAAATGCCGCCGGTCCTGAATGCACGGAAGGAAGCCGTCGCGCAGCAGAAGCAGGAGGCCGAACAGCGCCCGGATGCCAAGGACAACGACAAGGCGAAAGCGCCACGTGTGATACCCTCACGGACGAGGGATGAGGGGCCGGGATGGTGACGATCGAGAACATCATTTTCGTGGACATTGACGGGGTGCTTCTGACCCTGAAGGATTGCCGATCGCCAGAGAATGCCGCGCTGCTCAGATCGCGCCCGGATGGTTTCATGGGGCAATTGCGCTTCAACGCCGAGGCCATCAGGCTTTTGGTGCGGCTCGCGGACCTCGCGGATGCGAGGTTGGTCTTAAGCTCGAACTGGCGGCGATCGTGGGGACCGGATTCCGATACCCTCATGGAGAAGCTGGTTTCCGAAGGGCTACGGCAGGACCTCTGGCATGAGGATTGGTTTGCTCCCCTGTTAGGGTTGGAGCCACGCAAAATCGATGAAATTGCCGATTGGCTGGACGATCACCCATCATCCAAAGCGCTGGTCCTTGATGATGAACTCGAACGCCGGAGACCGCCTTTACCTGCTGGAAAAGCGGTAGTTCTCGAAATCAATGCAGAAGAGGGATACAGCCGCCCGGATCACTTGCTTGCATGTGAATATTTCGGGGTGGAAGACGATATGAAATCGTCGGTCCCACCAAGAGGGCTTCCACTTCGCCCCGAGCCGACTGCGCCGGTCACCCGCCCCCTACGGCCCTACAGCCCTTTTTGAGAGAGCGGGCCTTCGGGAGCTAATCGGTCGAGGTGTCACAAGATGGCGCGGAGAGTGCCAGTTTCCCCAATTGTGGGACGGATGGTTCACAGGTCAGCACGTCTTATCCATGCTATCTGCTAAGGGCGGCTTCGATGGCGGTTTTATAAACGTTTTCATCCGGCAGAGTGACGTTATTGAAAGCCTCTTGTACCTTATAAACCGTTGTCGAGTGAGGTGGCACTGCTTTTAGCTGCACCGTGGCCCCGTCGATAATGCTAGCTTCTTCGTGTTCATAGGCAAGGAACGTGATCGACGCCGGTTGCAAGGCATAGCGGATCAAGCCACCGACACCACCAAGACGCGCCATGATCCGCGTGTAAACAGGTCGCGGACAGACAAAAAACAAGCCCTTTCGGCACAACGCTTCGCGTTGCAGCACCTGCCCCTTGTAAATCAGTTGCGGCAAGATGCGTTTATTGACGTTTTCCCAGTTTAACCCGGCTGAGGTCATCGGGTTTGTACGTTCCTGCGTGAGCAAGGCTTCTCGTCCGTTGCGGTAGTTGCCTGTTGTGTCGATGGTCTGGACTTCGACAGCGACAAACTCCTTCAACTTACCGTTGGCATCCACCAGCGCCAATACCCAATCAACGAAGTAGCTTCCTGCGCCGTCCTTTTGTGGCAAACGTAGTTCACCGCCCCACCGCTTTCCGAACACCGCCACGACAGGTGCTTGTTTTTCTTTCGCCCGAGCCGACGCTTTCCCGCCCGCGATCAACTCCAAATCTTCCTCAAACGCGATTTTAGCCACGTCATACAGGGCGCGATATTTGTCCGCATACAAGCGAATAGGACAACAAATCACAGGGCTGGAGGTCACCGGCTTGATGGTGCAAACGCCGGCAATAAGCCCATCGTTAAGCCGCTTCTCGCACGTTTCGTCCAAGTAGGGGCACAGCTTGTTCGTAGCGGCGGCAATCGCTGCTGGCGAATGGTCATCGGCTCGATAACCGAAAAACTCCCAAATCTTTCCTGCCACTACGCCACCACCGCCTTGCGTTTGGGCTTGCGGCTATTTTCCAGCACGTCCGCAATCGTCCGCCCAACAGCTGCACCTAATAATGGCGGAACAGCGTTTCCGACCTGTTCATATTGCTCCACCCGCGACCCGCAGAACACATAGGTATCAGGGAAGGACTGTATCCGCGCCGCTTCTCGCACGGTAAAAGCTCTATCCTGCTCGTAATGGAAATACGCTCCCCAATGCGGATCGCATTTGGTCAGGATGGTGGAAGCTAGGCCGTCAGGATTGACCCGACCATAACGCTTTGTGTGGTCGCTGCGTCGCGCCATCCTCATCCCGCGTGGCAGCAGCGCATCTGGAATGTTTGTCCAGTTACCGCCCGCCGGGATATGCGTCATGCGTTCAAGGTTGATGCTGCTCAGTCGGGCAGCTTCGTGGCACGTCACGCCTGTTGAACCCAGGCGCATCAGTTGTTGATATGGATTATCAGCCGGGTGCCAATAGTCTTTGACTGGCGCACCAATTTCGCCGTTGCGCAGCACAGGCAAGTCACCAATCGCATCCTTGACTGTAACGTGCGAAGGCAGTTCCAAGGATTGTGGCAAATTCACCAGATTTTTGCCGCCAAATTGAGAGGTGAAGTTCACTCGAACTGGCGCTTGTCGCAGCGGTTCAGGGAAAAGATCGGCTGGCTTCAGGCCGTTGCGCCCCCCAAGGATGATAGTCCGCCACCGGGTTTGAGGAATGCCGTAATGGGGCGCATACAGGATGCGCACGTCGGCATCATAGCCAAGGTGCTTGAGAGATACGAGGATCGCATCAAGTGTTGCGCCCCCTTCAAACGACACCATGCCGGGAACATTTTCGATCATGACGACACGTGGTTCAAATTCGGTCACGAACCGCAAGTATTCGCGAAACAAGTGATTCCGGGTATCCTTGTTTGAGCGTTTGGGCGCGTTGATAGAAAAGCCTTGGCAGGGTGGGCCACCGGCGATCAAATCCAATTCGCCACGCTTCAAACCCAAGCTATCTCGAATTTTACGGGCATCTACCTGTCTGATATCGCGGCTATCCACCTGCGTACCCGGATGGTTGATGGCGTAGGTTTGGGCATAGCGCGAGGAAATCTCGTTCGCATAAAGCGACGTGAACCCGGCTTCACGCAAGCCTTCGGATAGACCTCCAGCGCCTGCAAACAAGTCGAGCGAGGTCAACCGTCTTGCGCTCGTTTCAAACGAATTGACTTGGCTCATCTTGTCTTTCTTTTAGTTGCACGACTCGGAGTTATGCTGGTCGCCGCTGTAAACATGTCCGGTTGCAATCCGCCTTGATGACGATTGGCGTAAGCTTGCATGAATTCTCGCAGTACTTCGGACGCCGGTCGATTTTCGACAAAGCATGCCCCTTGGAACGCCTCGCGGAGTTCCTTTGACACGCGGATACGAAGGCCAACGTCTTTGCTCGACATGGCGGGACGGTATCGCATGGATACACGTTTGTGTATCCAAAAAATGATAAATCACGGACATTCTTCGGCCCGATGTTTTCTCTTTCAGTTCTCTTGTAAAAAATCAGAGAGAAATGAAAGAAGAAACAAAATCGCACTTCTCTCTCATTTGCTATTGTGTTCTCAAGTATTTCGTATAGCCTATTTCTCAAGAGAAACGTTTGAGGACGAAAAACGAAATGACGAACATTTTTGCCACTCCTGAGAAGGTTCAGTATGCGAAGCGTCTCTTTGAGATCGGAATCGAATATCTCGAAGGGCAGGGCTACAAGGTTTCGCGCGTGCCGCGCTCTGGAAAGAAGAGCCTTCGTCGCGTGAAAAAGGGAAAGGAGGAGTTCAACGTCGCGATCCGCACGTCACAGGATCAGTGGTTCGCTTTCCCGCGCGACGCCGCTGGCAACTGGCTCGGAATGGATGACGTTGATGTTAAGCGCGTTATAGTCGTCGCTCTTAACACTCGCGATGAGGGTGAAGAAAAGATCGGCTTGGTACATGATTTTTCTGCTGACGAAGTGCGGAAGCGGCTCAACAAGAATTTTGACGCCCGGTTTGCTGTTAACCCGAACTTCGATACTTCGCATGGCAACTGGATTTCGCTCTATACCGAAGAGGCCAAGGAACCCACTTCGTTGGTTGGGGCCGGCATCGGTCTCAAGTTCCCTCCCGTGGCCCGGATCGCCCTCTTGGGCGAAGCCGCCGACGAGGTTGACGAAGAAGATCTTGCAGAAGCCGACGATGCAGCGCTACCGGCAAGTGGTGGATCGTCTGGAGGTGACGAAATCCCTCTGACGATCGCAGAAGCAAAGCGGCGCTTGGCGATCACCTTCGGCGTTGACCCCACGGCAATCAAGATTACCGTCGAGGGTTGAAACGAGGCGCGACGCCGTTTCCGTATTGCGTCACTCGGTGGCAATTGGCGCTTCCGCGAAATGACTAAGGGGGCAACGATGGCGGAATTGTCGCAAAAATTCTAATCCACGCGACAGATCGGCACCCCCTGAAAATTCAGGGTTTTTTGTGTCGCATGTCATGGTCGCGAATGGTAGAAATCCTGCGACATGAATTGCGACAGGAGGGAGGCGTGGACGGCCAATCAGAATTCAGCGCTGGCCGGGTGTTCATCGGCTACGCTCGAGTCTCGACGCGCGGGCAGGACCTTGACCAGCAGCGCGCCGCCCTTAGTGTGGCTGGCTGCGTCCGGGTATTCGAGGAAAAGATATCGGGAGCGCAGCGCGATCGGCCAGAACTGGCTCGCATGCTCGACCACTTGCGCGTCGGGGACGTGGTGACGATCACCCGGCTTGACCGCCTCGCCAGATCGACCGGCGACCTTCTCGACATTGCCAACCAGATCGGCGCTGCCGGCGCTGGCCTGCGATCCTTGGCCGAGCCGTGGGCCGACACTACGACGCCGGCAGGGCGGATGATCTTGACCGTGTTCGCCGGCATCGCGGATTTCGAGCGATCTCTGATCGTGGAGCGCACAAGCGCCGGTCGGATAGCTGCCAAGGCGCGAGGCGTGACCTTTGGTCCTCGTCCTGCCCTGTCGGCCGACCAGCTCGACCACGCACGGCATCTCATCCAGCAGGACGGCAAGACCGTGGCCGAGGTAGCGCGGCTTTTAAAGGTGCATCGATCCACCCTTTACCGGGCGCTTGGCGGCTCGCCGGCAGTCGAGACTTCAGCCATTTAATATTAAGGGGTTGCAGAATCGCACAAAACGCTCTCACATGTGAGTATGAATCGAGGAACCAGAGAGAGTCGCGACTACATGGTCACGCACCGCGAAAAGCGGCGCGCGGCGGGTCGCGTTCTGGTGACGACCGATCTACCGGCAGACATTGTTGAAGCTATCGACAAGCGAAAAGCCGAGAGTGGAGTTCGGGGCAGAACCCCGATTATTGAAGAAGCTTTGAGGTTCTATATCGAGAACGCACCGAGGGCATAAAACGAAAAACCCCAACCGTTGCAAGCGGTAGGGGTTTTTGGATTATCGGAACGACCGTGTTTGGAGGCCCGTAAGACTGCCTTCAACATAGTCGGAAGACCGCCAACCCGCAAGAGGTCTCTCTTGCGGGAACGCTGAATCTTTGTCCGCTGTCCATGCCCTCCAGACGGAGGACGAAA
>NZ_NNRK01000031.1:0-107500 GCF_002252475.1 Brucella rhizosphaerae
GTCATACTCTTCCGTAAAGGCATTATCGGAGAGTTCTATGCCTCGCGGCTCGGAAAGAAACTGTTCGGATAACCGATACGTCCGGGGTCGCTCGCCTATTCGATAGCGGCTCCGCTTTTTACTGGATCGAAACTCATGACCGACACCTACGATTACATCGTGGTTGGCGCGGGCACGGCTGGCTGCGCCCTTGCGAACCGCCTTTCTGCGAACCCGGACCATTCCGTGCTCCTGCTCGAAGCGGGCGGCAAAGACAATTACGCATGGATTCATATCCCCGTCGGCTATCTCTATTGCATCGGCAATCCGCGCACCGACTGGTGCTTTACCACCGAAGCCGAACCGGGTTTGAATGGACGTGTGCTTGGCTATCCGCGCGGCAAGGTGCTTGGCGGCTGCTCATCCATCAACGGTATGATCTATATGCGCGGCCAGGCACGCGATTACGATCTGTGGCGGCAGGCGGGTTGTGAAGGCTGGGGCTGGGATGACGTGCTTCCCCTCTTCAAAAAATCTGAAGACAATTATGCGGGTTCAGATGACATGCATGGCTCAGGCGGCGAATGGCGCGTGGAAACAGCACGCCTGCACTGGGACATTCTTGATGCCTTCCGCGACGCGGCTGTTGCGGCTGGAATCCCAGCAACCGACGACTTTAATCGCGGTGACAATAACGGCGTCTCCTATTTCAAGGTCAACCAGAAACGCGGCATTCGCTGGAATACGGCCAAAGCCTTTCTGCGTCCGGCATTAAACCGTACGAACCTGCGCGTCGAGACCCGCGCACATGTGCGCCGTGTTGAGATAGAGGAATTGCGCGCAACCGGCGTTACCTTCGATCAGAACGGAACTACCCGCACAGTGAAAGCAAAACGAGAGGTCATCCTTGCCGCAGGAGCAGTCGGATCGCCACACATCCTCGAATTGTCGGGTATCGGACGCGGCGACATTCTGCAACAGGCCGGAATTCCGATTGTTCTGGAACGCAAGCACGTTGGAGAGAACCTGCAAGACCATCTGCAATTGCGCTGTGCCTATAAGGTGAGCGGAATTCCTACCCTCAATGAAAAAGCCAGCAAGCTTGCAGGCAAGGCGATGATCGGGCTTGAATATCTGCTTCGCCGTTCCGGCCCAATGTCGATGGCACCAAGTCAGCTCGGTGTTTTCACCCGCTCTGACCCATCTTATGAAACAGCCAATCTGCAATATCATGTGCAGCCGCTCAGCCTGGAAAAATTCGGCGATGCGGTGCACCCATTCCCTGCCTTCACCGCCAGTGTTTGCAATCTCCGTCCCGATAGTCGCGGATCGATACATCTGAAATCACCGGATCATCGCTCTCAGCCCGCAATCAGACCCAATTATCTTACCACCGAAAGCGACCGCCGCGTTGCTGCCGATGCCATCCGCCTCACCCGCAATATTGTGGCACAGGCACCATTGCAAAAATATCAGCCGGAGGAGTTCAAGCCGGGTCCCAGCTATGAAACGCAGGAACAGCTGGAAAAGGCTGCAGGCGACATCGGCACGACGATTTTCCACCCCGTTGGCACTTGTCGTATGGGATCGGATGCGGATGCTGTCGTGGATTCGCGCTTGAGGGTAAACGGCATTCAGGGACTGCGGGTCGCAGATGCGTCTATCATGCCGTCCATCACATCAGGCAATACGAATTCACCCACATTGATGATCGCTGAAAAGGCCTCGGAGATGATTATCAGGGATGCGCTCTGAAAGTTGGTTTGACGCTCATCTTGCCCCAAAACCGTTCCGCAATTGCCCAACGCGTTTTAGAACCTGATTCCGTTGAACAGGACGAGTGGAAATAGCAATCCGCTCACCCTTTCGTGAACGCAATTTCACATTCATCATATCGTTATTTTGTGAAATAATTTTCCTTGTTTCTTATCTGATAAACGGGAATTATCGGCCTCAAGGTGGGCAGGGGGAGAAAGATCGTCTAATTGGATCGTTTTCCGGGACCGGCTCTCCAGATCATTCAGATAAGGAAAACAAAATGTCGTCAGTCCTTTCCCGCTATTCGCTGACCCGCCGTGCCGGTCTGAAAGCCCTTCTCTTCACTGCTGCAGCCCTCACCGTAGGTTTTGCGAGCGCACCAAGCCACGCCGAAGACAAAACCATCAAGGTGGGCATCATGGGCGGCGAAGACGAAGACGTGTGGAAGGTTGTTGCCGAAGAAGGCAAAAAGCATGGCCTCAACATCGAGCGTGTGACCTTCAATGATTATAACCAGCCGAATGAAGCGCTGGAACGCAAGGAAATCGACGCCAACGCTTTCCAGCACAAGCCTTATCTTGACGAACAGATCAAGCAGCACGGCTACAAGATCAGCGTTGCAGGTTACACTGCTGTCTGGCCAATCGGCATTTACTCGCGCAAGATCAAGAGCCTTGACGAACTGAAAGAAGGCGCAGTTGTCGGCGTACCAAACGATCCATCGAATGAAGGCCGTGCGCTCCGCGTCCTTGAAGCCAGTGGCCTCATCAAGCTGAAGCCGGATGCAGGCATCCTCGCAACCCCAATCGACATTGTCGAAAACCCTAAGAAGATCGAAATCAAGGAACTCGATGCCGGCGTGGTAGGCCGTTCGATCGATGATCTTGATGTGGCAATCGTGAATAACGATTGGGCAGGCAAGGCCGGTCTTAAGAAGGAAGAAGCAATTGGTTGGGAATCGAAGGAAAACAACCCATACAACAACTTCATCGCGGTCCGCACCGATGATGAAAACGCCGAATGGGTCAAAAACCTCGTAGCCTCATTCCAGAACGACACTGTGAAGGCTGAACTCGACCGCGTTTACAAAGGCACAGGCATTCCAGCCTGGAATTGATGCATGCGTAGAAATAAGGCGTTGAAGCGCTTTTAACGTTTGAAAGACCGCGCCGGGAAGCATTTCCGGCGCGGCTTTTATTGACGTGTGTGAAAAAATTGCCCAAAAGCATCGGCGATGGCTCACATACAACGCGGCATTGCCCATATGAGCCCCTCTGGCATCATTTTCATTGAAGCCTTACCGATTAGAAAGTCGCGGTTTTCCGCGGCACAAGAAGCAGAAGAAACGATCGTGACCACTCAACCGCAAACCGCCGCTTTAGCGCCCATCGTCGAAATGAAAGACGTGCGCCGAATGTTCGGTGAAACGCCAGCCATCAACGGCGTTTCTCTTTCGGTTGCACGTGGAGAGATCCTCGGCATCATCGGCCGCAGCGGGGCGGGTAAATCCACGCTGATCCGCTGCATTAATGGCCTTGAGAAACCCGATGCCGGTTCGATCAAAATCGAAGGCCGCGAAATTACGGCACTCACGGAAAACAGCCTGCAACCGGTACGTCGCCGCATTGGCATGGTTTTCCAGCATTTCAATCTGCTGTCTGCAAAGACAGTGGCACAGAACATCGCTTTGCCGTTGAAAATCGCAGGGCAGCCCAAAGCCCAGCGCGTGAAGCGTGTTGCAGAGCTGCTTGAACTTGTTGGCCTTACCGACAAGGCCAATCACTATCCTGCTCAGCTTTCAGGCGGCCAAAAACAGCGCGTCGGTATCGCACGTGCTTTGGCAGCAGAACCGGCTGTACTGCTTTCCGATGAAGCGACATCTGCGCTTGATCCGGAAACCACACAGTCCATTCTGGCCTTGTTGAAAGACATCAACACGAAACTCGGCCTCACGATCCTGCTGATTACCCATGAAATGGATGTCATCCGCCGTATCGCTGATCGCGTGATCGTGCTCGATCATGGGGCAATCGCGGAAGAAGGACCAGTCTGGCAAGTCTTTGCGAGACCACAGGCGCCTGTCACGCAAAGCCTGCTGCATGTATTGACCCCAGAACTGCCTGTCTCCTGGCGCGAGCAGCTGGTCAGCGAAAAAGGCGATCAGGCCGTTGTTAAAATCAGGCTTTCTGGACAGGCGGCAAGAAGCACCTTCTTTAACGATATCACGGCCGCAACAGGTCTTGAGACACGTCTTATTCACGGCGGCATGGATACAATTCAGGGCGAGCCAGTCGGCACGCTTTTCATTGCCCTCCCCGCCCTGGACAAGACAAAACTCGACGCTGCCATAAATTACATCAACACCCACGCAGACGCCACGGAGGTACTTGGTTATGTCTCAGGCGATGCTTGATCTTCTCTGGCGCTCCTTCTGGGAGACCATCATCATGACAGGCTTTTCGAGCCTGATTTCACTGGTTGTTGGCCTGCCACTCGCGCTCATCATGATTCTGACCGAACGTGGTGGACTGGCGCAGAATCTGACGCTCAACACCATTCTCGGTGCGATTATAAACGGTTTCCGCTCGGTCCCGTTCATCATTCTGCTGGTGGCACTTATTCCAGTCACACGCTTTATCGTTGGGACGTCCATCGGCACATGGGCTTCCATCGTGCCGCTGTCGATTGCCGCCATTCCATATTACGCGCGCATTGCGGAAGTTTCGCTGCGCGAAGTGGATAACGGCCTTATTGAAGCTGCACGTTCGATGGGTGCAAACCGCTGGACAATCGTTCGCGAAGTGCTGGTGCCGGAAGCACTACCGGGTATCGTCGCGGGCTTCACCGTCACCATCATCACGCTTGTCGGTGCCTCCGCAATGGCCGGTGCAATCGGCGCAGGAGGCCTCGGCGATCTTGCAATCCGATATGGTTATCAACGCTTTGAAACCACCATCATGATTGCCGTGGTGATCATTCTGATCATTATGGTCTGTGGTGTTCAGTGGATCGGTGATCGCCTGGTTAGCCGTCTCGACAAGCGCAATCTGCGTTCAAGGGCTTAAATTTTCACAACTTATGCGAGTTAAATGGCTTTCGAATAAAGCATCAAATTGATGCTCTCGATGCTGAATGAAATACAATATAATTATTATGTATTTTACTATTCTCAGAGATTTCGCTTTCTTACAAAAAATCATAGGAAGCGAAAGAATGCTGAATACAGACGTTCTAAGGAAATACAATAATAATAATGAAGTATATAGCTTCTCCGACAAAATTGGGCTTAAACAATCGTATAATAATAATGAAAATGGCCTTTTAGACAAGAAAGTTAAAAGACCTGTATTAGAAATAGCGAAAAACATCACAGCCAACGGTGACAGCCTGTATGTCCAGATGACAACAAAAGGCAGCTCTTTGGGCGCTCCTTCTATTAGCACTCCAGATAAGACCCCCGGCATTTGCGGAGACATACTACCAAGTAAAATATTTCTGGCAAAACCGCACAATTTGAAGCCTTATACAAACGATATTCATCAAACAACGCACGCTTCTATCAGCTCTGAGAGAGCCAATGACGTCATAGATAAGATTCCTATGGATGCTGTTGAGAACGCCTTTTATACCGCAGGAGAAATTGCACCAGAGGGGTTAATTCAATACAAAAACCCTTTTGATGAATGGGCGAAAAAATTTGTCCTTTTTCACAAATAAGAAGCAATATTTATAAATTTATCTATTTTTTCTCTCACGAAACCCCGCTTCCAGTGTGTTGCCGTCCGGATCGAAGACAAGAGCTGCATAATAGCCCATCTCTTCCGGCCCTTGATATGCAGGCGCACCGCTTTCACTACCGCCGCCCTGAAGGGCGGCACGGTGAAATGCTTCCACATCGCCGCGACTGCTCGCATTGAACATCAGATGCAGCTGATTGCCTGGTTTGTCTTCGGGCTCCTCAGCGCCTGGCTTTGGCCCGCTGTGTATCCATAGAAAGGGCACAGGCGCCCTCTCCCCGCCACTCACGAAGAACCCTCTGTCCGAATGAGCAATGACAGCGAGCCCAAGCTTAGGCATGCAGCTTTCATAAAAAGAAAGGCTGCGGCGAAGATTTCTGCTTTGAAAGCCGATGTGATCGAAGAGCGACATAGGATTGATTATATGGCGCCTTTAAATAAAGGAAAGCGGCGTTCCCTATTTTGGAGAACACCGCCCCTATTATTCTTTACAAGTAATGATCAGCCGCGCGTACGCGCAAGACCAGTCTTGGCTGGCTGATAGTTTGCATCAAGCTGAAGTGCACGCGAATAAGAATTGGCAGCCTTCGCCTTATCGCCACGCTGTTCATAGACCAGCGCCTGATTAGACCAGCTTTCAGCAATGTTTCCATCAAGATTGATGGCCGTATTGAAATCGTCAAAAGCATTGTCGTAGTCGCCAAGAGCAACATAGGAAATGCCGCGACCATTATAAGGTTCAGGCGCCGTCGAATTCAGCGAAATCGCTTTCGAGAAATCTTCGATCGCCTGCTTATGCTGGCCTTTGGCCTGATAGATCAAACCACGATTGTGATAAGCGCGACCATCGGTCGTCTGCAATGCAATCGCCTGGTTGAAATCGCTAAGGGCCTGATCGAGACGTCCGGCCAGACGGTAAACGTTGCCACGTCCGACATAGGCCGCATCATATTGCGGATTGATCTGAATCGCACGGCTATAATCCTGCGCAGCCTTGCCGCTGTCGCCCATATAGCGATAGACCAGCCCACGATTTGCATAGGCCTGATAGAAATTTGGATTAAGCGCAATAGCCTGTTCAAAATCGCGTAACGCATCCTTATAGCGCCCTGCTTTACCATATGCAGAGCCGCGCACATTATAGGCTTCAGGATCGCGTGGATTGCTCTGGATGACGCTGGTAAGCGAACTGATGTTCTCGCTCGAACCTTGCGCCCGATCAACTGAAGTCAAGGCGCTCGTGGAAGTGCTCTGACATCCGGCGACAGCAAGTGCCAGAATTACTGTTGCGGCCAACAGACTGTTTCGGGCCATATTGGAGCGGTTCGATTTTCCGGCCCTCACAACAAAATTCCCGGACGAATGCATCACCTTAAAGCATGTTGGCAACGACAGCGTTCCTTTCTGTTGACCTTGGTCCAGAATATGCACTGAAACCTCAGTCCGCTTTGCAACTAAAGCGTATCCTGATCCGATAGAATCAGACCGACGCTCTATTTTCTTATTTTAACGCACTTCTTACCGGAAAATCGCTTCACACTTTTCGCTATGCGTTCACAAGCGAGATCGCTGCTCTGCTTCGCCGGAAATACTCTTTCATCTGTTTGTTTCTATAACACAGCAAAAGGCAGCATGGAAAATGCCGCGCCTTCTCTGGATCAACGCCAGAACAAAGGTCAGGATACGACGAGCCATTTATGCGTCAAATCTTCGTCGTCAAGCTGTAGTAGCATATCTAGCTGACCAGCTTTCAAACCCCAGACATGCAAAAACCGGCGCAAGCCAGAAGCTGCACCGGAAAGCAAAAAGGCGCCACACAGGCAGCGCCAATTTCAGATCAATCAACGAGCAGCAGGACGACCGCCGCCGATGAGACCTTCACGCTGTGCGCGCTTACGGGCCAGCTTGCGAGCGCGGCGAACGGCTTCAGCCTTTTCGCGGGCGCGCTTTTCAGATGGCTTTTCATAGTGGCCACGCATCTTCATTTCGCGGAAGATACCTTCGCGCTGCATCTTTTTCTTGAGAGCGCGGAGAGCCTGATCAACATTGTTATCGCGGACGAGTACCTGCACGTGTAATCCCGTATCGGTTAGAATTTCGATTGAGCCTGAGGCATTAAGGGCGTCTCTTAACGAGTTCCAGCTAATCGAGTCAACCGGTAAACGCCCAAAGGCTCCCAAGCTTCGCAGCTTAAACGCTGCAAATTGGTGGTGGCTATTACCAGATACCCCACCACCTGTCCACCTCCAGATGCAACTTTGCCCACCGTTGCAGATAAATAATGGCCTTATATCGATTTATAATGACTGACTGGTCCCGAATACGCTATCTGCCACCCTGTTTCGCACAATTCAGCCTCATTGCTCCAGCATAGGAGCGGTCAGGCAATTCACAGCCTTTTTCCCCTTTCAATTGATTCCTTCGCTCAAGTTTCATGTCCTTACGCAAACGACTCGTTATTCAGTTCACAGGCTATGAGGGCCTGCATCCCAAAGCCGTACGCATACGCCATGCGCTGGCGCTGAAGGATTTTGATCGGTTATGGAAAGCCAAGACGAAGCTCTCGCCCATGACCGACGAGCCGGATGATTGCGGAACGCTGATCGCGACAACGCAGGGCAACGGCTGGAAAACCGAGACAGAATTCTGCCAGTTCGGTACCGCGGATATCTTCGATGATTATGCTGCTCGTTCAACACCGAAGCGAATGCTGACAGGCTTTCATGCCTTCATGAACATCTTCTTCACCGGAACGCTGTGGCGTTATCTCATCACAAGCTGGCGCTTTGTTCTGTTCTTTATGTGGCCATTCCTGCTGTCGATTGCTCTGATCGCAGTAGCTGGCCTTATTGCATACGCGCCCATTTTAGCAGGCTTTCCGCTCTGGAATCTCTTTTGGTCCGTGCCTGTGGCAGCAATCATAGCAACTCTGCTTGTTCGCTGGCCCGGAGATCGATTCTTCATGTCCTATCTGCTCGACGACTGGTCGGCAGCCTACGACCGCATCCATAATCGCAATGAGAAGCTCATACGCCGCCGCAAAGCTTTTGCTGAGGCTCTTAAAAAGAAGATCGAAGAAAGTGGTGCTGATGAGGTCATCATCGTTGCACATAGCCTGGGCACGGTTCCGGCTGCAGAAGCTCTCGCCGACGTCCAGCGCGAGCGTCCAGACCTGTTGCGCAAACAGCCTGTCTCCTTGCTCGGCGTTGGCTCATGCCTGCTGATGATCGCTTTGCACCCCAAGGCGCGCAGCTTGCGCGAAGATGTACGTGTGGTGATGGAAGAAAGCCCGGTTCTTTGGTCTGAGTTCCAGGCCCTGACGGATATCATCCATTTCTATGGTTCGGACCCCGCGAAAACGCTCAACATCAAGACCCAGAATCCGCCGCTGATCCATCATATCCGCTTTAAGAATGTTCATAGCGAAAACCGCTACAAGCGTTCAAAGGGCAACTTCTTCCTCATGCATCTGCTTTATTTGCGCGGTGCAGAGAAGAAGAACTTCTTTGATTTTGGCATGTTTCTGCATGGCCCATTCTTTTTCCGCGAACTGATGACAACCTATAAAGACAAAGCCGCCCCGCTCGACGAAGAGGGACGGCTGATCAACTCGTAACACAGAAGTCTGTTATGCTTGCGGCGGCTCTACCACTGCGATGGTGAGCCATGTGGCCGTCAGCGCCGGCTTCACCATATTCTCAACTTCCAGCGTCACCTCGTAATGATTGACCACGCGGCCGGATGGTCGGATATCAGCATTGGCCAGCTTGAAACGGGCACGCACACGCGCACCAGTTTTCACCGGTGACATGAAACGTACTTTGTCAAAGCCGTAATTGATGCCCATCGTGGCACCTTCCAGCATCGGCAGCGCTTCAAATGCCAGTGTCGAAAGCAGCGATAGCGTCAGAAAGCCGTGCGCAATCGTGCCACCGAAAGGCGTTTCCTTGGTTGCGCGCTCCGGATCAACATGAATGAACTGATGATCGTCCGTCGCATCCGCGAACTGATCAATCATCGCCTGTGTGACTTCACGCCACTCGGAGCATCCAATTTCCGTTCCAATTGCTTCGCGCAACTGGGCGAGCGTAATTGCGTCTTTCATGCCATGAAACTTTCTGCTGAACTGATATTCTCTTGGTATCTATTAAAGCATTTCCCGCAAAAGTGCGAAGCGGTTTTGCGTGGGATAATGCGTAAAAACAAATAATTAGAGTGGTTCCAACGGCTCGATACTAACCGGAACCCCTCTAATTAAAGCACGGCAAGGCCGCAGATCAGGCAGCGACCAGTATTTCTCGTGCAATTTCATCCCAATGCGAGAAAACGCGGTTCGCACCCTTTGATGACAGCTTTTCGGCATGACCTTCATAAGTATGGCCACCGCCCGTATAGCCAAACGCAGTCATGCCAGCAGCGACAGCACCCTCAATCCCAAAAGGCGAGTCCTCGATCACCACGCAACGCGCTGGATCAATGCCCATCTTGTCCGCGGCAAACAGGAAGAGATCCGGCGCAGGCTTGCCGCGCTTGACCATGCTGGAAGAATAAACCGCTTCACCGAAATAATGGTTGATTCCCGTCTTCTCCAGGCTGAATGCAATGCGCTCAGGCTGCGACGAAGAAGCGACGCAACGCTTATGCGGCAGAACCTTCAGAAAATCTGCAATGCCCACGGCAGGCTGCAAGTGTTCAGCAAACAGAATTTTTGTCTCAGGCCAAAACTGACTGGTAGCCTCTTCAGGCAAACGATGGCCCGTCAGATCGGCAATCATGTCCATAATATCTGCCTGCTTCATGCCAATCCCCCTGGCAACGGTGCCTTGCGGCAGTGCCATACCGTGATTGGCATAGACCTGCTCGAATGCACGGCAAGAGAGTGGCTCGCTATCGACGAGAACGCCGTCGCAATCAAAAATAACGAGGTCGAAGGGGGATAGGTTACTCATGAAGGCTCCGATGGAGTAGGTATATGGAATGCGTATTTTGTCGCGCCGATTTGAGGTGCACGCTTGCCGCTGTTGATATAGAGACTGTTCGTCCATTGCGCATCTATAACAGTATAAGCGTGACAAAATTATCGCGGAATAGATAGTTAGAGCATTTGAGCCATGGGGCGTAAGCTTTTTGCGCCAGATAATGCGTAAAGACAAAGAGATGAGACGCGGTTCCAACGATTCAGTCTTAACTGGAGCCGCTTTTAGAATTTTGCGGAGACTCTCATGACGACGAATGTGGCACTGGTTGGATTGGCGCGCGATCTTCAGGCGCGCGCTGAAACAGGAAAACCAATCCGCATCGGTCTTATCGGTGCTGGCGAGATGGGCACCGATATTGTCACCCAGGTTGCGCGCATGCCCGGAATTGAAGTCGGCGCGCTATCTGCGCGACGCTTGCCCAATACTTTCAAAGCCGTGCGCACCGCTTATGGCGATGAAGAGAACGCGCAGGAAGCAACTACTGAAAGTGCCATGACCCGCACTATTGAAGGCGGCAAGATTGCAGTCACTGGCGACAATGATCTCATCCTTTCCAATCCGCTGATCGACGTCATTATCGATGCAACTGGCATTCCCGAAGTGGGTGCCGAAACCGGTATCAAGGCGATTGAAAACGGCAAACATCTCGTAATGATGAATGTCGAAGCCGACGTTACCATCGGGCCTTATCTCAAGGCACAAGCAGATAAACACGGCGTGATTTATTCGCTTGGAGCCGGTGATGAACCTTCCTCCTGCATGGAGCTGATCGAATTCGTCTCAGCACTTGGCTATGAAGTCGTCTCCGCTGGCAAGGGCAAGAATAACCCGCTTAATTTCGATGCTATCCCTGATGACTATCAGGAAGAAGCAGATCGCCGGAACATGAATGTCCGCCTGCTGGTGGAGTTCATTGATGGCTCCAAGACGATGGTCGAAATGGCTGCAATTGCCAATGCGACCGGCCTTGTTCCTGATATTGCAGGCATGCACGGACCCCGCGCTGCGATCGACCAGCTCAGCAGCACGCTTATCCCGCAAGCCGATGGCGGTGTGCTGACCAAAAGTGGCGTCGTTGATTATTCCATCGGCAAAGGCGTTTCGCCCGGCGTCTTCGTTGTCGCCAGGATGGACCACCCTCGCCTCAACGAACGACTGGAAGATCTGAAGATCGGCAAAGGCCCCTACTTCACCTTCCACCGCCCTTATCACCTCACGTCGCTTGAAGTGCCGCTCACAGTCGCGCGCGCCGTCCTGCATGGCAAGGCCGATATGGTGCCGCTGCCAAAGCCTGTTGCAGAAGTCTGTGCGGTTGCGAAGAAGGATATGCAGCCGGGCGATAAGCTCGATGCTATCGGCCAATATTGCTACCGCTCATGGATCATGACGACACCGGAAGCCCGTAGCGCCAAGGCCGTTCCTTGCGGCCTGCTCCAGAACGGCACTGTCACAGCGCCGATCAAAAAGGGAGAACTTATTACCTATGCCAATGCCGCACCGCAGCCCGGCTCAAAGATTGCCGAACTGCGCGCGCTTCAGGACAAGATGATCTACGGCTGATCCACGATCGCTGTCCTTAGTCTGTGTCTTTGCTGAAAACATACCCGGAACCGGCTGGTGGACGAATAGCGTTTGTCAGTTCGGTCGCCATGCCAATGTCCAATGCTTCTTTCGCAGTCATTGACCGACTGAAATATTCGCTTTTGAAAATTGATGTAACTTCACTGTCTGACAGCGTTGTGCAATCCTTGTAAACATCCCGAAAAATCTGATTGCTTTCATTTACGCTTCTTTGCTTTCGCTCTAGCTCATCCGGCTTATAATACCCCTTATCGAATTTGGTCGCAGCAGGGTGGATCAGAAACTGGCTACCGCTCATTGCATCGCGTTGCTTGCCTGCACAAAATAAAAGTGTCGCAGCTGATCCTACATATGAGAGATTAATCGTGCGCACGGGGATTCTGGAACTCCTTATCATCCAGTATCCGACATGGCCTGCATCCATATCTCCGCCGCCACTGTTTATGTAAAGATTGATGCCTTTGATGCTTGCGTATTGAACATTGATCCCGTCCAGAGTGGTCCCAAGCTCAATAATCTTTTGAGGTGTAATTTCACCCACAAAGTACACGTTCACTTCTGAATTTTCTTTTATCGAAGCATTATCCGGAGGAGTAACACTCATTAATTCTGCCTGCGAAAAGGTGCTGAAAATTGTAAAAAAACATGTCGCTAATAAAAATATTCTCTTCAATTCAACTCTCCATTCCTGAAATACTTTAAAAAGCCTATTTCAGTTCCGGGCAGCGCAAAATCCCAACAAAAGGGCGGCATAAAGCCGCCCTTTTTTTACTTCTCATTCTGCCACCTCAGCCTTGTGAGATTCGGGAAAACAGCGCGCCTAAAATGGTGAGGCTTGAGCACCCGGAGTACAGAACAACGCCATTAGCAGGCCGTGAGAACCAGAATATCGAAGGCCTGGCAGTCTGATTCCGACATTTGCATCCCTCGGTTACAGGCCTTGGACAAATGTGGAACCAACAGGACCACTCGCAAGATTATGAAGCGAGTGGATTTTTCGAATTTGACGTTTGAAACAGCATTGGGGTTGGTCGAGATTCAAACGTCAAATTCAATCGACTAGTGATCGAGAGCCTTCACAATGCTTTCAACCATCTTCTTTGCATCAGCAAAGAGCATCATGGTGTTGTCGCGGAAGAACAGTTCGTTCTCAACGCCCGCATAGCCCGAGCCCATGCCACGCTTGATGAACAAAACCGTACCAGCCTTGTCGACATCGAGGATCGGCATACCGAAGATCGGCGACTGCGGATCGGTTTTAGCCGCCGGATTGGTCACGTCATTCGCGCCAATCACGAAAGCCACATCAGCCGTCGCAAATTCCGAATTGATGTCTTCAAGCTCGAACACTTCATCGTAAGGCACGTTGGCTTCCGCCAGCAGCACGTTCATATGACCTGGCATACGTCCGGCAACAGGGTGGATCGCATATTTGACTTCCACACCTTCAGCCTTCAGCTTGTCAGCCATTTCACGCAGCGCGTGCTGTGCTTGTGCCACCGCCATGCCGTAACCCGGCACGATGATAACCTTCGATGCATTTTTCATGATAAATGCAGCATCGTCCGCCGAACCCTGCTTGACCGGGCGTTGTTCGACTTCTCCATTGCCACCTGCAGCGGAAGTGTCACCACCGAACCCGCCGAGAATGACCGAGATAAACGAGCGGTTCATGCCCTTACACATGATGTAAGAGAGGATCGCACCGGAGGAACCGACCAGTGCACCGGTAATGATCAATGCCAGATTGCCCAGCGTGAAGCCGATACCTGCCGCAGCCCAGCCCGAATAGGAGTTGAGCATGGAGACGACAACCGGCATGTCCGCACCACCGATTGGCACGATGATCAGCACGCCGAAAACGAGCGACAGGATGACTATCAGCCAGAATACGAAATGGCTTTCGGTGTTCACCAGCACGGCGATCAGCAAAACAATCGCAATCGCGAGTGCCGCATTGATAAGGTGACGGCCCGGCAGCATGATCGGCTTACCCGACATACGGCCATCAAGCTTGAGAAAGGCGATGATCGAGCCAGTAAAGGTGATCGCGCCAATGGCAACGCCAAGCGACATCTCAATCAGGGCCTGCGCGTGAATCTGGCCTACTTCACCAATGTCAAAAGAATGCGGTGAGTAGATCGCAGCAGCCGCAACGAGAACCGCTGCAAGACCGATCAGCGAGTGAAAGCCTGCAACGAGCTGCGGCATCGCCGTCATGGCAATGCGACGCGCAATCACGGCGCCAATCCCGCCACCAATACCGATACCAAGAAGAATAAGGACCAGACCGCCGAAGCTTGGGCGGGCCAGCAACAATGTCGTCACAATAGCAATGGCCATACCGACCATGCCGAACGTGTTGCCCTGACGACTGGTCGTCGGATGCGACAGACCACGCAACGCCAGAATAAACAGCACGCCCGAGACGAGATAAAGAAAGGCTGCAACATTAATGCTCATGATGGTTCAGCCTCACTTTTCTTTTTTCTTGTACATGGCAAGCATGCGCTGGGTGACGAGAAAGCCACCAAAAATATTCACACTCGCAAGGATCAGCGCGATGAAGCCAAAGCCGGTGGCCCAACCACTCAGCGACAAGCCCACGGCCAGCAATGCGCCGACAACAATGACGGACGAAATAGCATTGGTAACGGCCATTAACGGGGTGTGAAGCGCAGGTGTCACCTGCCAGACGACGTAATATCCGACGAAGATCGACAGGATAAAAATCGCAAAGCGGAAAACAAACGGATCGACCACACCACCCGTTGCGGCATGTGCTGCAGCAGCTGCTGCATCCCCTAAACCAGCGGTGTTTTCGGCTGCCTGTCTTACGGCATTTGCCGCCTGATTGAGGCTCTCGAGAGCTTTTTCAAGTGCTGTATCGGCCATTATGCCTCTCCTCCATCAGCGGAAGTTTTTGCGGCTTTTGCGGGAGCTTTTTTGGTTGTCTTGCGGACTGGCTTTGCCGCTGCAGGTGCGGTTTCTTTTGCAGCCTCTGCCTGCACGGCAGGCGCCTTCACCTTCGGAGCTGTTTTTGGCTTGGCCACTTTTTCAACCATCGCTGCCACAGGAGCGACCTCGGCTTCCGCCTTGGCAAAAGCCGGATGCACAACCTTACCCTGATGGGTAAGCAGCGTTGCCTTCACAAGCTCTTCCTCTGGATCGAGTTTGAGAAGCTTGGCCTCCTTGTCGACCAGCGTTTCAAGGAATGCATAAAGGTTACGCGCATAAAGCTGCGAGGCAGTTGCTGCAATCCGACCCGGTACATTGAGATGTCCAACGATCTTCACGCCATTCACCTCGGCAACCTGACCGGCAATTGCACCTTCAACGTTGCCGCCGCGCTCAACTGCCAGATCAATCAACACCGAACCCGGACGCATGGCCGCAACCATTTCCTTGGTCACAAGCCGCGGAGCCGGACGGCCCGGAATAAGCGCTGTGGTAATGACGATATCCTGCTTGGCAATATGGTCCGCAACGAGTGCTGCCTGTTTTGCCTGATATTCCTTCGACATTTCCTTGGCGTAACCGCCAGAAGTTTCTGCGGCCTTGAATTCTTCATCCTCGACCGCGATGAACTTCGCGCCAAGTGAAGCCACCTGCTCTTTGGCAGCCGGACGCACGTCGGTCGCGGTCACGACGGCTCCGAGACGACGCGCGGTCGCAATAGCCTGAAGACCAGCAACACCCGCTCCCATGACAAATACGCGTGCAGCAGGAACGGTGCCCGCTGCCGTCATCATCATCGGCATGGCGCGATCGTAGGTCTCTGACGCGTCAATGACTGCCTGATAACCCGCGAGGTTAGCCTGCGATGACAACACGTCCATGACCTGCGCACGAGTAATGCGCGGCATGAATTCCATCGTGAATGCCGAAATTCCAGCCTTGCCCAGCGCTGCGACAGCATCTTCGTGCCCGTAAGGATCAAGCATCGCAAAGAGGGCTGTGCCCGATTTATACCCTTTAAGTTCAGCGTCGTTCGGACGGCGTACCTTGAGAATCACATCTGCCGCTTTGGCATCTGCCGCAGTTCCAATGCGCGCACCTGCACCCGAAAATTCGGTATCGATGATGCGTGATTTTTCGCCTGCGCCTTTTTCCACCACGACATCAAAGCCAAGCGCGATGAATTTCTTCACCGTCTCGGCAGATGCCGCAACGCGGGTCTCGTTGGGATCACTCTCTTTCGGAATGAATATAGTCTGGGCCAACTGGTTTCCCTTTCGTGGCTTGATCCGACCTTCCGGGCGGGCACAATTCAGAACCCCTGGGAAGAGGCTCCATCAAAGTCATTCGAGGCGTTTCGATCTCGTTGATTGAGATCTGCGCGTCTCAACTTTTTGTTCTCGCGCATCTTTTCAGAAAACCGTTTCACATTTTTCGGGATGCGCTCGAAGTAGACGACATGCATAAAGCCCCGGCACGGTGCGGGCTGCACCAATACCAAGGCATTCGATCCAATCGTGCGGATTATTGCTGGTTTAAATCCTTAGAGAAGGAACCAGGCAGCAACGCAGATAAGAAGGAAAAGAACGGTCGCGGAGAAGAAACCACCCGCGAAGAAGCCGAACGCCATGGCAGCCATAAGCGCAACGAGCGCTACTGTGCCCCATTTAAAAACGATCGTGAAACCCGCATAAGTTTTCTCATGCTCAGGATAATCCATCGACGCGCCAAGTTCAGCTGGGGCTGTATTGTGATGTTCTGCCATTTTTAGTTCCACCCATTGAGATATTTTGACTATTCTTAGCCAGAATATCCGCAATCTTCAACGCGCATGCAACCTTAACCGGAGTTAGCCTTTGGCTTTTGTACCCGGCTGTTTGTCGCAGCGCCCCTCCACTCCGCAAGTGGCCGCGTAGTGCGGCTCCTCCACTTACCTAACGGTAATTTTCAAAAAGTGCTACATCTAATTATTTAGAGCAACTTTCAAAAAGATTTAAAAGATCATCGGTAAGGATCATGCGTTTACGGCATAATCGCTAAAGGTAAAAACCTATTTTGAGATAAAGACATGCGAAACCAGCGAGTGTTGAAACGTATCGCATGAATAAGATAAAACGCGACACGTTTCAGGCATTTCCAACCAATCCGGACTACACGCCAAGCCCGGTATATTTAGCGGTCGGCAAGATAGTCAGCGGTCCAACCCCGTTCACCAAATTGCCAAACATGGCACGCCGTTCATGTGGCTGCGACTTGAAAAAAGGAAAACGGACAGCAACTGCATCACGAATATTGCGAACAGGTGCAGCGCCCAGGCCAACCTTGATGCCATAGCCTTCGTGCTCGCGAGCTTCTGCCATGACTGTTGTGCCAAAAATACGCTTGTAAAAAGCCATATGCTCCGGCTTGACGGAGGCTAGACACTGATCGGCCTCGAAATATTCGGACGCCATAGCCGCAATACGCAGGGTGACATAGGGAATGGCGGGGTATTCGCTCAGCAGCTCGGGGTCGGCTGCAAATCGCGTGGGGTCGACAAAGCTCATGCCGCTGTTCAGCAGCGGATCAAGAATATCGGGAAAAAGTGCGTAGCTTGTGCCACGGCGATGATCTGGCGTGATGTGATGAATACGCAGAGTACTGACCAATTGCCCATCAATATGGATGCCATAAACAAAGGCATGGCTGTCACGATCAATGTCATCAACGATTGATTGCACTTCTGCTTCATGCATCACATTGCGCGTACGATAGGACCGATAACGCAAGCGACCAATCTCTTCGAGATCTTCTGCATGCACAACACGACGATATTCTACCCGATCCAGAAACTGCAATAGCTGCCGCGCGAAATTGGATAGCGGCGGTTGCCCGCCGGAGACAGCTTCATTGGTCATTCAAATTGTATCCGCACCCATCAAATCAGCGCGCAGAATAAGGCGCTTTATGAGCGTGTAAAGGTATAAGTTGGAGTTTTTCTCACAGGCCGGTGATAGATAAACCTCTAACCCCATAAAGCGATGCTGCATGGAGACTTATTTTGGTTAGTCGTGCAGATTCCCAGCTGTTTAGAGCGCCGACCTGATTCTGTCAGATCGGTGCTTCTACCAGATCATTCTGATGCGCTCGATAGAAAGCTAGATCGCATTGGCCAAAGACTGAAATAAGCTAATTGTTTCATCTTTAACGGCCTGACCATCGACATTGTAATTGGCATAAGCAGACGTCTTGACGATCACAACACCTTTGACGGGATTGACATAGATGAACTGTCCGTAAATCCCCACACCGCAGAAGTCGCCTTGAGGCTCTGCAGGAATCCACCACTGATAGCCGTAGCCATAGGCTGTCTTTCCTGAAGGCATTTCTCGTCCGGGCATCAAATAAGGCTCATCCGGCGTCACAGAATCGTGCACCCATTGAGCAGGCACAATCTGTTCACCGCGATAATTGCGCCCTTCGTTCATATAGAGCAGCCCGAAGCGGGCATAATCGCGAAGAACTGCATTCAAGCCACCCGCAGCGACAACCTCACCTTGTGAATCAGCCAGCCAGTAAGCATCAGCCTCCGCTCCAAGCTTCGACCAAAGCCGATCACCGAAATATTTCTGAAACGGCACACCCGTCGCCCCTTCCAGAACCAGGGCGAGAACCTGCGTATCGGCAGAAACATATTGATTGACCGTTCCCTGAGGAACCTTGTTCTTCAAGTGCGCAGTGAAATCAACAACCGAGCCCGTCAGCATCTGCACGATATAACGTACAATATCCGAACTCAGATCTCCGTAGTTTTCATTGAAACCAATACCCGAAGACATTTGCAGGACGTTTTTAACAGTAACACCTTTGTAGCCGCCCTCTTTGAGCACAGGCGCATAGTGATCCACCGTTTCATCCAGCTTGATCTGTCCATCGTGAACAGCATTTCCGATCAAAAAAGAAACGAAGGATTTTGAAAGAGACATTGCAATGGATTGCGTCTTCTCAGTGTTACCCCGTGCATACTCTTCATGTACGATCACGCCGTCCTTGAGAACGATAAAGCCGGTCGTGTCCGTCCGTTCAAGAAAATCAGCAAGCTTACGTGTTTCGCCTTTGTAGACATAAGTCTCTGGCAGTGCCTGCTCGACTTTTGGCAGAGGACTAGCTTCATTGGGATGTGCAACGCGGACTGACGAGTAACGCTTGTAAAGATTGCGAAAATTTTCATCAATAACGTCTGGTTTAAATACCTGAGCATACTGATATACAGCCCAATATTCATGTATCTTCTTCCAAAAGATAGCTGAGCCAATGCCGATAACAATCACAAGGCATATAATTACATATAATAAATAACGAAAAAACCGCTTCATTCCTTCCCCTTTATTAAATTTTACTTATAAATGACATGCAGAAATAACTCTGCCCTTTTATGGCAGATGAATATGTTCAACTTTATTGCTTTAAAGAAAATAGCTAAAATTTGCCAAGATGAAATAGGGCGTCTATTCGATACACAGATCGTTTGGCACGATTGAGCACTTGCTCATGCAACCACTACAATATCGGCCCAAAAATCGGTTGCGATTTTTGGAAAGAGCGATGTGTAGATTAAATCAAGATAGAGCGACCTTTGTGCGCCTATGAGGGTGCATAGCGCTCTATCCGACAAATGTACGCCCACTCTCGTGGGGCACCACGGCCTTCGCCGAAGAAGATCGAATTTCAGCAGCCGGAACGGGTTTGCCTAAAAGATACCCTTGCACCAAATCAGCACCCGCTGCCACGCGTATTAGTGCCAGTTGCTCTTCCGTTTCAACACCCTCAACCGTCACGGCGAGCCCAAGCTCGTGCGAAAGCTGGGTCACACCACGCAGCAACATCAGCGAACGACGATCGCCAGTGATATCATGCACGAAAGAACGGTCGACCTTGACCTTGGTCAAGGGCAGACTGTTGAGATAGCTGAGACTGGAATAGCCCGTACCGAAATCATCCAGCGCAATATTGATCCCCGCATTTTTAAGGCGCTGTAGAACCAGAGAGGTCTGATTGCGATCAGCGATAATCGCACTTTCCGTCACCTCGACCTCAAGCTGTCGCGCTGGAAGACCTGATTTCTGCAAGGCATTGGCAATATCACGGGTGATATCGCTGTTCTTCAGATCAATGGCTGACAGATTGACCGAAACTCCGATCCGATCGCCCCATGTGCTGCAATCCAGACACGCCTGCTCAAGCATGAATCGTGTGATTTGCGAGATGATGCCAATTTCTTCTGCCAGCGGAATAAATTCGGCCGGCGGCACATGCCCGAGCTCCGCATGTTCCCAACGGGCCAATGCTTCATAGGCAACAACGCGCAGCGACTGCGCGCTGACAATCGGCTGATAAACAACCTTGATCTCTCGGTTTTCGATGGCCAGGCGCAAATCGGCCTTCAATTTCTGCCGCCCGCGATACTTGGTATCCATGGCGCTCACAAAAAGTGCCCATTGCTTGCCCTCTTCGCCCTTAGCTTCATAAAGCGCCAGATCGGCATTCATATGCATGCTGCCGACGTCACTTTTCTCAATGGTCTCAGTCGCCACACCGGCACTGATCTCAATGTGAACCTGATCTCCGTTAAGATCGTAGACGCCACTTGCAACCGAAATGACATGATCCATCACCGACGGCACTTCATGATCGCCGCGAAGATTGAAGACAAAAATAACGAACTCATCACCGCCAAATCGCGACGCAACATAACGTTGCGGATCGAGCGCATTGAGCCGTTCTGCAAAAAGGCGCAGGAATACGTCGCCGACGTGATGGCCAAGCGTATCGTTGACATGCTTGAAATGGTTGATGTCGATGACGATCAGGGCCGCGAGTGTATCCGGCTCCTGATGTGCCCGCAGGGAACGCACCATCGCTTCGAAATAATTGCGGTTCGGCAACCCGGTCAAACCGTCAAAGCGCGCCATATGCTGAATGCGCGCTTCGGATTCAACCCTCTGAGTCACATCTTCAAACATCAGCACAACACCCGCATTGGATGTCTGGTTGCCGATGCATTCAATGTAACGATTATCAGCCAGTTGCAGAATGTCGCGCGCTTTGCGTCCCGACAACAAATCCTGCATGCGCGTACGGATATTGTTGAGATCATTGTGCGGAAACAGGCCCTGCTTGGCGCAATACCGCAACAACACTTCCAATCTGCGTCCACGCAATTTGGTGTGCTCAGCGATCCTCAGCAACGCTTTGGTCTTGTGGTTGATGACGGCGATGCGCTGCTGCGCGTCGAACATCAAAAGGCCTTGCGGCATGTTGTTCAGCGCTGCATCGAAACGTCCTGCCACAATAGACAGTCGCCGCTTTCCCATGACCGCTGCAAAGAGAAACTCGCGAAGCCCGTTGGCCATCTGAATATTAGATAGGAAATATGGGATCAGCAGCAGACCGATCACAACATGAAACGGCGTTCCCGCGAGAATCAAGCCAGCCAGAACAGGGATAAGCGTGCAAGCCGACATCAAGATCACGGCTTTTGCCGACGCATAATTGCGCCCAACAATCGATACGACCGATGCCAGCAAAATGGTCAGGCTGGCGAGCTCAGCAAAAGAATCGCGCAAAATATAGCTTGAGAAAAAGCAGAGCATTCCAAGCGTCGCGCAAACCAGTGAGGCGCCGACCAGATAGCGTGCTTCCCATTTATCGAGATCTGTGTGGGACAGGCTGCCAAGCTTCGCCTGATCAAATTTATGCATGTCATAAAGGCGACCGAGCGCGACGACTGTAAAAAAGCTGGCAAATCCGAGAAAGCGCCAGTCAGCGGTTTTTACATAGATGACGACGCACGCCACGACATGGGCGAGCAAACCAAACCATAACGTTGTACGATTGCCGTAAAGCGCACGCAGAAACGATAGCCGCACATCGGCTGGTATCTCAGGTTGAAGGCTTCGCCACATCTCTTTGATTGTACCCCTTTCATAGGGGGTAATATGCCACCAATCACTTAAAAATACCTTTCGTAAAACTAAACCACAAGCTGTTATTACAACTACCATAAGATGTAATCAGATTATTATTAAGCAAACTACGATCGGTACAACCCATACTCAACAATACAACTCTAAGATCTCAAACCCCATCCTTCCGTTTATTTGAAACGTGCCAAAACCCATGTAGCGAGCGGACTTTGATCCACTATTATGAAGTCCAGTCTCACCACAATGTCTCACGAAGACTGAATACAACTCGAAACAAAGCACATTTGATAGTGGAAAACCCACCCTGGAGAGCACTGAACGGAGAAACTATCGGAATCCCGTCGTCTTTTCCCGTCATGACGATACAGATCTTTAAATATGATGGCCGCCATCAACAGTAATCACTGATCCCGTCATGTAACGACTGGCATCTGATGCCAGCATCAAAACCACGCCATCGAGATCCTGCATTTCCCCAAGCCGTCGCATTGGATTGCGCCCTTTGAAATATTCGCCCGCGGGGCCTGACAGCTGGCTCTCATTGATTCGCGTCGGAAACCACCCCGGAGCGATGGCATTGACACGAATATCGTGGGACGCCCATTCAAGCGCCAACGCGCGCGTCATTTGGCTCACACAGGCTTTGGACATGGCATACGCTGCTGTACCCCTTTGCGGCCTTTCAGCAAGAATACTGGTCGTATTGACGATCACTCCGCTCTGGCTTCGCCCGATCATCCGGCGCGCCATTTCCTGCGCGGTAAAAAAAGAACCACCAACATTCACGTCGAAGATATGTTCAAGCATATCGCGGGTTGTGTCGAGCGCACGCGCCACATGGGCGACACCCGCATTATTGAATAGGACGTTGATCGGCCCCAGACGCTGCTCCGCGTCATCAAATGCAGTTTTAACTTCATCGGGATTCGTCACATCTGCCATGAGTTCCAGCACCTCTCCGCCAGACGGACAGAGTATTGCGCCTTCGTGGCTGCGAGAAATTGAGATAACTCGCGCTCCATGGCGTGCCAATACGCGCACCATATGCAAACCCAAGCCGGAAGAACCTCCGGTCACGGCAATCACCTTGCCTGCGACAGAAAAAATCTGATCGTCAGCCATATATCCCCCCGACTGCCAATTTCCTTTATATATCTAGAGCAACATCACGTTTATGTGAACCTAAAAAACTTCGTGAAATATCGCTAATAGATTGAATTTGACGTTTAAATTGCGTCCGGCATCGATGATGCTCCAAATATCAAATTCGAAAACTCCGCCAGATCGACAGTGCAGACAGACAATGCAGATATGTTGCACGTCCGTGATAAGCTGGGTGATTGCGCGGGGCGGCGCAGCATTCTACAACTCCGAAAGAACGCCATTCGCTGGATTGTAATCGACCATGCCAAAACCTATCCGCCCTCTCATCGCAGTGCCCACGGACGTAAAGCCGTTTGAAAACTACACATGGCACGCGGCACCCGAGCAATATCTCGCAGCAGCGGTCGATGTAGCAGAGGTCACGCCTCTTCTCGTGCCAAGCTTTGGAGAGAAGATGGACACGGATACGATTTTGGACGGCGTGGATGGTTTGCTCGTCACTGGCTCAAAGTCGAACGTCAATCCCGAGCTTTATGGCGTAGAGCCAAGTGCTGCCTTCGAGCCTTATGACAATGCTCGCGATGCAACATCGATACCGCTGATCCGGGCAGCGATAGAAAAGGGTGTTCCAGTTCTGGCAATCTGCCGTGGCCTTCAGGAGCTGAATGTGGCTTTAGGCGGCACTCTGGCCACCGAGATTCAGGAACTCGAAGGACGGATGGATCACCGCGCACCGGTATCTGAAAGTCAGGCCGAGCGCTTTGCCATTCAGCATCCCGTGAAAATCGCACCGAATTCCTGTCTTGCTGAAATCCTGAAATCCGACAGCGTGAAGGTCAACTCCGTCCATCGTCAGGCAATCGACAGACTGGCTCCAGAATTGGAGATCGAAGCGACTGCCGAGGACGGTACAATCGAAGCCGTATCCGTGAAAAATGCCAAAGGCTTTATTGTGGGTGTACAGTGGCACCCGGAATATTGGGTGCAGACCGACGGCCCGTCGCAAAAAATCTTCAAAGCCTTTGGCGATGCGGTGCGTGCGCATAAGGCTCAGCGCAAGGCCTGAGCCAATCTGAGACACTCAAATTGGCTCTGTTTGTTTCAGCGCATTATCCTTGCGCAAAGCCATTTCGGGCATTTGCAGGCAATGCTTTAAATCAGGCTTTCTTTATCTTCGCGGTTTCCGGCACGGGCGTGAGTGCTTCGCCCTTGTCGAACCATGAAATGAGATTGTCGATGACAAGATCGGCCATACCCTGACGGGTTTTCTCGGAAGCCGACCCAATATGCGGAAGCAATACTGTGTTGGGCGCATCAAGCAGCGTTTGCGGTATGTGCGGTTCATTCGCAAAAACGTCGAGACCAGCGGCGGCAATCGTGCCATTGGTCAAAGCCGCTGCAAGCGCATCTTCGTCAACAACCGAACCACGGCCGATATTGATCAAAACACCTTCCGGGCCAAGAGCGCTCAACACTGCAGCATTGACCGCCTTTGCAGTCTCGGCGCCGCCAGGTGCTACCAGAATGAGCGTGTCGACTGCCTTGGCAAGTTCAAGCAGACTTGGATAGTAATCATAGCTCACATCATCTGATTTACGGCGATTGTGATAGGCAATTGGTAGCCCGAATGCTTCAACGCGATGTGCTACCGCCTTACCAATGCGCCCAAGGCCAAAAATGCCGACCGTGCGGCCGCGCAGAGACAGCTTGGAAAGCGGGTAGCGCCCCTCCTTCGCCCAGTTTCCGGCACGCAGAAACTCCTGTGACTTAGACAATTCACGGACAGTGTCGATCAGCAGACCGATCGTTGTGTCGGCAACTTCTTCGGTCAGCACATCCGGGGTGTTCGTAACCATGACGCTCCTGGTCACGGCATGTTTCGCATCAACTGCGTCATAACCGACGCCAAAATTTCCAATGATCTCAAGATTTGGCAGCGCGTCGATCAACGCAGCATTGACGGTCGACATGCTTGCAATGCCTTTGACGTCTTCCGCCCAGCTTGCATCCACAAGTGTTGCATCTCCCTTGGGGATGCGCTTGACCTTGAACTCCCCCGAGAGCCTCTGCACGGCATAATCGTTGAAATTACCAAGCACCAGAATGGTTGCCTCGCGTTGGGTCATGGCAGCTTTCCTCATTTCAAGCAGAATCCATCGAGGCGACCGAAACCGCCCCTATCAGGACAGGATCATGGATGTTTCGGTTTTGACGTGGATTGCCGGATATGCAGTTCCGGTTTGATGAGTTCCTGGTTTGATGAAACTTCAACGCCGTTCAACTGATCAAGAAGCGCTCGCGCAGCCCGACGCCCGACTTCACGCTGACCATTCCAGACCGTTGTGAGCGCAGGCGTTGCAATCGCCGCCTCCTCAAGATCGTCATAGCCGGTGACAGAAATATCTTCGCCCGGCACAAGACCTGCACGTGAGATACCGTTCATCAAGCCAATTGCGGTCAGATCGTTCCAGCAGACGGCGGCAGTCGGCTTATCTTTCAACGCAAGAAACTGCGGCGCGACTTCAAAGCCACCCTGCTTCGTACGCGGACCTGAAATGCGCCATTCCGGGTTTACTTCAAGCCCGGCCTTATCCATTGCCTGCACATAACCGCGATAACGATCGCGGCCTGTTGAGGTCTGGTCTGTACCACCGATCATGGCAATGCGTGTGTGCCCGAGCGAAATGAGATGATTGGTCGCAAGCCCGATACCATAGGCATCATCGCCCCGGAAAACCGGCGCATGAACACCCTCAACACTACGCGCAATCAACACGACCGGAAGGCCGTTATCTTCAGCGAGCTGAATATCTTCCGGCGGCGTGCCAATGGCCGGCGACATGATGACGCCATCTGCACCAAGCTGCAGCAGCGTATCCATAAAGGTACGCTGTTTTTCCAGCTGGTCGTAATGGTTTGAAAGAATGAAGGTCTGACGCGAACGATCCAGCTCTGTTTCAATCGACCGCAGAATCTCGGCGAAGAACGGGTTCATAATATCATGCACAACAACGCCTACGATCCCGGAACGGGAAGTGCGCAGGCTCGCCGCTCTCCGATTATAGATATAACCGATGGTGCGGGCATGTTCTTTGATTTTTTCGCGCGTCTGGTCGGCGACAAGAGGACTGTCGCGCAATGCCAGCGAAACGGTGGCCGTCGAAACACCAAGCGCATCTGCGATGGTTGAAAGCTTGATTTTCTGAGCCAAGTCGCCTCCCCGAAATGGTCTTGCCACAGTCGAAACAGGATGGCATCGACCAGACAATCAGAGGAGCGGCCATCCCACCTTGCAGATGGTTATGCCATTGCAATCATTGAATTGAAAGTTTTTTCAGCGCGTCTTAACGACCATGCACCTATTCCACATCATCGTCATCAACAACTTCCTTGTCCAACTCGTCAGAAAGACGTGCTGCACCGCGCGCCGCAAGATTGCTTTCCATGCGTCCGAGCATCTTCAGGAAAGCCTTGCGTTCCTTCTTGTCGAGACCTTTCAGCATGTCCTTTTCCGTCTTGCGAATGGACTTTTCAATGACCTTGATTGCTTCGACCCCTTGTGGCGTCAGAAAGACGTGGGACTGACGCTGGTCTGTTTCCGAAGCTCGCTTGACGACAAAGCCCTGACTTTGCAGGCGCGTAATGGTTTTGGTAATCGTTGGAGGACGAACACCCAAACGCTGAGCGAGAATGCCGGGAGGCAGGCCATCTTCCGAGGCGAGCTGAAGCATCACCGCATCCTGACCAGCATAGAGCCCCAACTCCAGAAGACGTGTTGCCAACACTGTCCGTGTGAGACGCGCCACCGATTGCAACCGGTACAGCATCACAGCCTTATTGTCCTTACTCATCGCCACCTCGCCCTTGTTGCGACTTTAGTTTGTCGCTGGATCGACATTGTCACACATATTTATAAAGTAAAATATTGTCCGACTTATGAAATAACAAACATGCGTCCAGTAAATATGACTGTAATGATCAGTTTGGTGAAAATTGTATGACACCAGCAATGGCGACACACTCTTTTGCAATCTTCAATTTTGATTGTTGGGTCTTAATGAAACTCTTCGCGGTTTAACAAAGTATGGGCTTAGGTTGCGGTCGTAGCCCACTGGCGTTAGGCTTCAAATTCGAAGCGCATCCCGAAAAGTGGGAACCGGTTTTCGGTCAAGATGCGCGGTAAGCCAATATTTTAGAGGACCGATCTGGTTCAATCAGATCGAAACCTGCTCTAAATGAAATAGAATGAGGGAAACATGACAAATCTGCGCGACCAGAACAGTGACATGATTGTCGTCCTGCCACTCGGCGCTCACGAGCAACATGGCCCCCATCTGCCATTTGAAACAGATACGATCATCGCGGAAGGCATTGTTGCGCGCGTCAACGAGGCCCTGCCAGCCGATCTGAATGTTAATTTTCTGCCTGCACAACCCGTCGGCTATTCCATTGAACACATGGATATCGAAGGCACACAAAGCCTTGCATTTTCAGAAGCCGTCAATCAATGGATCGGCATGGGTGAAAACCTTCATGCGGGCGGCATCCGCAAACTGGTTATGCTCAATGCCCACGGCGGCAACGCACCGCTGATGACCATTGTCGCAACCGAACTGCGTGCACGTCTCGACATGCTGGCAGTGGCGACAAGCTGGACCCGTTTCGGCATGCCGGAAGGACTTATTACACCAGAGGATAAGGCACTCGATATTCATGGCGGCTTTATCGAAACATCCGTCATGCTGGCATTGCGCCCTGATCTCGTTGACATGTCAAAAGCTGCGGGTTTTTCCAACGCGCAATCTGACTTCGCGAAACAATTCAAGTATTTGCGCGCCTATGGCCCTCATGCTTTCGGCTGGAAAATGAACGATCTCAATACGCAAGGCGTTGCCGGGAATGCGGCCGCTGCCACAGCAGAGGCCGGCGAAAAGATCCTCGCACATGCGGTCAAAGGCTTCATAGAACTTCTGCACGACGTCGATCAGTTTGATCTCGCTCGCTTCTCGTCCAAACAATTAGCGAGAACGTGATTGGGACAGATGTAATAATATAGCATTGCATATAGCATTCACCGGCACCTTCCCTTATATGAAATACCCGATCTGAAGCCTCGGTGGCGCGTGTTTGCGCGAGCACCAAAAAGGCAGCAACTTCAAGAGGCATGAACAATGAGCCAGGCAGAAGCCCACACTGAGGACAAGTCGACCGCAGAAGCTGCCCGCATTCCCGTTACCGTCCTGACCGGATATCTGGGCTCGGGTAAAACGACGCTTCTCAACCGCATCCTCACCGAAAATCACGGCAAGCGTTATGCAGTCATCGTCAACGAATTCGGCGAGATTGGCATTGATAACGATCTGATCGTCGAATCAGATGAAGAAATCTACGAAATGAACAATGGCTGCATATGCTGCACCGTGCGCGGAGACTTGATCCGCGTTGTGCAAGGCCTCATGCGCCGTCCGGGCCGTTTCGACGCTATCATCGTTGAAACCACGGGCCTTGCTGATCCTGTTCCTGTCGCACAGACCTTCTTCATGGATGACGATGTGCGCGCCAAGACCGGCCTTGATGCTGTTGTAGCACTCGTAGATGCCAAGCATTTGCCGCTGCGTCTGAAAGACAGCCGCGAAGCTGAAGACCAGATCGCGTTTGCCGACGTGGTTCTGATCAACAAAACCGATCTCGTGACGCCGGAAGAACTGGCCGTTGTCGAGGCGACCGTGCGCGCCATCAATCCCCATGCTATCATTCACCGCACCGAACGCGCTTCTATCCCGCTCGATCGTGTCCTTGATCGCGGTGCCTTCGACTTGAAGCGCGCGCTCGACAATGATCCGCACTTTCTTGATCACGATCACCCGGATCATGTCTGCGGCCCTGATTGCGATCATGACCACGGGCATGATCACCATCATCATGGTCACGATCACCACCATGATCATGACCATACCTGTGGCCCGGACTGCAATCACGATCATGGGCATAATCACGAGCACGATCACGGACATGACCATGGGCACCATCATCATGCGTCGCCGATCCATGACGTGACGGTGACGTCTGTTTCGCTTCGCACTGGTGAAATCGATCCGGCCAAGTTCTTCCCCTGGATCCAGAACATCACGCAGACACAGGGTCCCAACATTCTGCGTCTCAAGGGCATCATTGCATTCAAGGATGATCCCGACCGTTATGTGGTTCAGGGCGTTCACATGATCATCGAAGGTGATCACCAGCGCGCCTGGAAACCGGAAGAAAAGCACGAAAGCCGTCTTGTCTTCATCGGACGCGAGCTTAATGCAGCCGAACTTAAAGCCGGTTTTGAAAACTGCCAGTCAAACTAAAATTGGACGCTGATGCCTACAGTTGCCCCGCTCGACCTTGATGGTCATTGCCTTTTTACCCGCTTTATCGGCGGCGTTCCCTTCTTTGCTCTGGCCGATGGAACCATCCATCGGCTGGACAATGGCCACCAAACCAGCACTGCTCATGACGGCCTTCTCAGCGCAAAGCTGACTGTCGATGGCAAAGCATTGCTAACCGGCGGCGAAGACGGTCGCGTTTGCCAGACTGCAGCCGACGGAACCGTTACCGAACTGGCCAAAATCCCCCGCAAATGGATAACAGCGGTTGCAAGCGGCCCCGGTGGAACCGTTGGGTTCGCTTCCGGGCGAATGGCATGGGTCCGCACGTCCAATGGCAACGTGCAGGAATTTGTACAGGAACGCAGCGTCGAGGGCATCGCGTTTGCGCCGAAGGGCCAACGTCTGGCAATCGCACGCTATAATGGTGCAACATTGATATGGACCGGCACCGAAGCGAAGCCTGTTGAATTGGAGTGGAAAGGCGCACATATCGACGTCATTTTCTCCCCTGACGGCCGCTTCCTGGTCACATCGATGCAAGAAAATGCACTGCACGGCTGGCGTCTGGAAGACACCAAGCACATGCGCATGACGGGCTATCCGGCAAAGGTCAAAGACTGGTCCTGGAGCGTTAAGGCCAAATGGCTGGCGACGTCCGGCGCACCGGCTGCAATTGTCTGGCCATTTGCTGGCAAGGACGGCCCTATGGGCAAAGCACCGCTCGAACTGGGCCTGCGTGCTGACAGCATGGTAACGTCGGTCGCCTGCCATCCGGTCGAAGACATTACAGCTATTGGCTATAATGACGGTATGGTTCTTCTCGTGCGCTTCTCGGACCAGAAGGAAGTTCTTCTGCGTCGTCCCGGTAAAGGTGCGATTTCCAGCATGGGCTGGGACGATCAGGGCAGCCGTCTGGCATTCGGGTCTGAAACAGGTGACTGTGGCGTCATCGACATGACAACAGCCTGACCCGTTTAAACGAACTAAAAAAAGGGCCCCGGTTGGGGCCTTTTTTATTTTGATTATTTGGCTTTCATCGTGACGGTTGGTCCGCCGTCCGGCCCAAGCGATGCAACCCATTGGCTAATCGCAGCCGCATCTTTCTCACCGAGCATATGATCAGCCTCGATTGTACGGGCATCTACCTTCGCACCGCCAGAGCGCAGCAAGGCCGACAAAGCTGGTGCGAAAGGCGAATACAGCTTGTCTTCCTGACCCGTAATCGTCAACACACGCGTTTTTCCGAGATTGGCAACGGACACATTGTCCAGAACCGGCATGGAGCGCATCAGAATCGCGCGCTTGACCAGATCAGGGTGCAACATCATGGTGGCGGCCAGCAGATTGGCACCGTTGGAATAACCGACAAAGGTTGCATGCGAAAGATCGAGATCCTTCTCTTCGGCCAGTCGCGTCAGGGATGTGACGAACGCATTGGCCTCAAGCTTCACGTCCTTCTGGTCGAACTTGACCGGGGTGATACGCTTGTACCAGCGCGTACCGCCATCCTGCATCACCCGGCCACGAATACCCAAAAGCGTTGCACGGGGCCATATTTTGGATGCGAGCGGTACGAGGCTTGCTTCATTGCCGCCAGAACCATGCAGGAGAACGATCAGTTCGTTAGAAGCGTTTTCTGGCTTATAGAAGCGATAAATGAACCGCTTGCTGCGCGAAAAATTCTGTTCCGGAGTTGTTTCTGCATCCATCTTCTTGTCGCGCATCGTTACGCCCTCGCCGAGCTGGGGAGAGCCTGTTTCATTTTTCATTGAGGCAGAGATACCGTTCAAAGCCATACCCTCGGCCTTGCCCACGACCTTTACGGGCACGAGTTGGCCTTCCGCAGAAGCGGCGCCTGTTGTTGCTGCAAACGCCATCATGATGGCGGCTATAAACGTCTTCTTTACCATAAGCTCAACTTGCCACTGATATGTTAACGAAGGTTTTAGGCAGCTCCACCCGGGTTCTTAAGACCCCTGCCGGCTCGATGAATGTATTGCTCTAAACAGCAGAGTTTTAGCGAGAATGTGGCGGAGCACACGAAAAATTACGCGATGTTACAATTCTGTTACAGCACCTCAAATCCATCAACAAAGCGTGAGCCATAAATGGGCGGCAAATTATTCATGATTTTGACGCCTTTAGGCGGAGAAATAGGCTATGATTGCGACGAACGGATTTCAAAACGATGACCAACGTTAAATTTAACCGCTTCTCGCCTGCCCGACTGAATGCTGATGAGGTGACGCCGCGCGCGTTCTACCTCAGGCGTCGTGAATTCATGGCCGGAATCGGCGCGCTGGCAGCCACAGGGCTTGCCTCCGCCGCATTCGCTGACCCGCTCAAAGGGAAAGCTTCGTCTTATACAGTCGATGAAAAACTTACGCCCAAAGAGGCTGTCACGACCTACAATAATTTCTATGAGTTCGGCACAGACAAGAGCGACCCGGCTTCCAATTCCGGCGACTTCAAACCTTTGCCATGGCGCCTGAAAATCGACGGCCTCGTCAAAGAGCCAAAGGAATTCGACATTCGGGATCTGATCGCCAAAATGCCTCTTGAAGAACGCGTATATCGTATGCGTTGCGTTGAGGCATGGTCGATGGTCATCCCATGGATTGGCTTTCAGCTGGCAAGCCTGCTTGCCCAGGTCGAGCCGCTCGGCTCTGCAAAATACATTGCCTTTACCGGCGTCGTTCGTCCCGAAGAAATGCCCGGTCAGAAAGGGTTGTTTCAGGTCCTGAATTGGCCCTATGTCGAAGGGCTTCGTTTAGACGAAGCGATGCACCCACTCACTATTCTGTCTGTCGGGCTTTATGGCGAAACGCTCCCTAATGCGAATGGCGCACCGATCCGGCTGGTTGTTCCATGGAAATATGGCTTCAAGGGCATTAAATCGATCACCAGGATCAGTTTTGTCGAGAAACAGCCACCAACATCATGGCAACAGCAAGCTGCCAATGAATATGGCTTCTATGCAAATGTGAACCCGGCCGTGGATCACCCGCGCTGGAGTCAGGCCACAGAGCGCAGGATCGGTGAAGGCAGCTTCTTTGGTTCCAGCCGTCGCCCTACTCTGCCTTTTAATGGCTATGCTGAGGAGGTTGCATCGCTTTATACCGGCATGGACCTGCAGAAGAATTACTGACATGGCCGTCGCCAAATCCAAATCTGCACGGATCAACGGATTGAAGGTCTGGGGCGTTTATGCCTTGGGCCTTCTTCCCGCCTTGTGGGCATTCTACCTCGGCGCAACCGATCAGCTCGGTGCAGACCCCGTCAAAAGCTTTGAGCATACACTCGGTCTTTGGGCGTTGCGCTTTCTTATCCTGACACTACTCGTAACACCTATCCGCGATGTCGCCGGCATCAGCCTGCTGCGTTATCGACGTGCGCTTGGCCTGCTCGCCTTCTATTATGTGTTGATGCATTTTACCGTTTATATGGTTCTGGATCAGGCTCTCAGCATTTCAGCGGTCATTACAGATATCGTCCGCAGACCGTTCATCACCATAGGCATGATCAGTCTGGCTCTTCTGGTGCCTTTGGCATTGACCTCCAACAATTGGTCCATTCGTAAACTCGGTCGGCGCTGGGTTACGCTGCACAAACTCGTCTATGTCGCCATTGCCGGCGGTGCGATACATTTTCTGATGTCTGTGAAAAGCTGGCCTGCTGAGCCAATAATCTACGCAACCATTGTAACGGCACTACTTTTATGGCGCGTTGCACGGCCCTTTGCCAAAGGAAGCAAACAAGTAAAGGGTCCTCGCGGGGCGGCTGTAATGTTAAAGAAGTAAGATACAACTTCCTTGTTTTTATAAAGTCTAATCTATCAGATAAAATGCCTTTCCCGCAGGATAGGCGATGACATTCCAATGCAAATCATGTCAGTATCGCTACAACTTCGGCAAATGAAGCGCCAGGCGAGTACGGGATGTCCATGTCTTCTATCTTGAAATCAAAACCCGTTCGTATCGCAGGCAAACTGGTCTTCGTCTTATTCGTTATCATCTTTGCAATCTGGGCCAGCTTCGCGATGTGGTTCCAGCTTCCTTTCGGCAATGCGGTACGCGGATCGATCATTGCTGCCTGGCTGTTCATCGCGGTTTGGGTGATTGCAGGCGAACGCCAATTCTCTTGTCTGCGCAAGAGGTTTTTCTTCTGTCTGCTTGCTCTCCTGTTCCTCGGCTGGTGGGCAACCATACGCCCTTCGCTTGATCGCATCTGGGCCCCCGAAGTGGCACGCACCGTCACAGGCAAGGTGGCTGGTGATCAGGTCACTCTTTTCAACGTCCGGGATTTCGACTGGCGAACAACGGCAGACTTCACACAAGTCTGGAAAGACGAAACTTACGACCTCAGCAAAATAACCTCCGTCGATGTTTATCTGTCTTATTGGGCGGGACCGGCAATTGCCCACACGCTTCTGTCATTTGGCTTTGAAGATGGACGGCATGTCGTGTTTTCCGGCGAAATTCGCAAAGAGCATCACGAAGTCTATTCTTCGATCGGAGGTTTCTTCCGCGAATTCGAGCTGGCAATGATTGCAGCCGAAGAAAGCGACATCGTTTTCCTTCGTACAAATGTGCGGAAAGAAAATGTCTTCCGTTATCGCGTGAACCTGCCTCCGGCAGATGCGCGCGAGTTATTTCTCTCTTATGTCGAACTCGGAAACAAACTGGCGTCCAAGCCCAAGTTCTATAATACGCTCAGCGCCAATTGCACGACGATCATTTTCACTATGGCGCGCCTGCTTGACCCGACATTCCCCTTCGATTACCGCATCCTCTTGTCCGGCTATCTGCCAGGCTATCTCTATGACCATGGCTGGCTCGAAAACAATGGCACGCTTGAAGAGATAGAGAAGCGCGCATCCATCGATGACAAAGCACAGGCAGGTGGTCGCGAAGGTTACTCAGAGCGGATACGCCAATAAAAAACCCCGCTTGCGCGGGGTTTCTGATCAGCACACGCAATCAATCAGATTGCAGCAGTGATAATGATTTCGACTTTGTAATCAGGCGTCGCGAGAGCGGCTTCACCGGTCGCACGCGCTGGCGTGTTGGCAGTATCGACCCAACCATCCCAGACAGCGTTCATTTCGGCGAAGTCCTTCATGTCTGCAAGCCAGATGATCGCCTGCAGGATCTTCGACTTATCCGAACCAGCAGCGGCAAGAAGACGATCAACTTCAGCCAACACAGCCTTGGTCTGATCGGTCACGCTTGCGCCCGGAGTGCCAACCTGGCCAGCGAGATAAACGGTATTGCCGTGAACAACGGCCTGGCTCATACGTGGTCCGACTTCGATACGACGGATGCTCATGGTGAACTCCTCTCATGACTGCTGCGGAAACGGTCCCGCATTTAAAATGTTGCGCATCCTTATTAAAGCCCCTGCCTGCTTTGGCAATGCCTGATCGCTGCATGAAGTGCACAATTCCATTGAAATGCCCATCTGCGCATTACTCGCGTCTTGTAAAGTGTAGTGATATGTTGCGCCCAAATGGGATGGAGAAATCATGACCAAAGACAGCTCCGTGAATGCAGACGAAGACAAAAAGCCTTCGCAACTGATTGATGCCCGGATCGTGGAACTTGCAGACTGGCGTGGTGAAACACTTGCGAAGGTCAGGGCAATCATCCGACTGACTGATCCGGAGATCGTTGAAGAATGGAAATGGCGCGGTGTGCCGGTCTGGTCGCATACGGGCATTATCTGTACCGGCGAGACGTATAAAAGCGTCGTAAAGCTGACCTTTGCCAAAGGCGCGTCTCTTGAAGATCCTTCCGCACTTTTTAACTCAAGCCTCGAAGGCAATATGAGAAGAGCCATCGATATTCGCGAGGGTGAAACTATCAATGAGGATGCTTTGAAAGCGCTCGTCCGCGCTGCCATCGTGCTCAACAAGGCGAAGCCACCCCGTCGATAAAAGCGGATCCCTGATCTTACATAGTGGTTTTCGGGATATGCTCGAAAACGGGCAATCAGACTGGCGCTGCGGCTATATTCAGCTCTGATCACATGTTTGCGTGGAATGCCCCTGTGGCAATTGACTCTTGATGCCCCTGCTCTTATAAGCCGCACCACGTTCGCCCGCACGGGTCAATGGATAGTTTGTGCTGTCCGATCCGCGAAGGAATGAACTAGCTCCTGTTCAATAGACAGAACCAAGAAGGGCCGCACACCGCGGTATTAAATAAATGAAGCGCACTTTTCAGCCATCAAACATCGTCCGCAAGCGTCGTCACGGCTTCCGTGCACGCATGGCAACTGCCGGCGGTCGCAAGGTTCTTGCTGCTCGCCGTTCGCGCGGTCGCAAGCGGCTTTCCGCTTAATCTTTCCCCGCGCGACCAGCGCGGTGGATAAAGATATGAAAAAGCAGAAACAAATACTCCGCCTTCGCAAGAGAGCGGAGTTTTTGTCTGTAAGGAATGGTGAAAAACGGCGTGGTCCACTGTTTCTTCTCGAGGTCCGAAAACGGTCTGAAGAAGAATCTGAAGCTGCCAAAATCGGCGAAAAACCCCGCGCAGGCTTCACTGTCACCAAGAAAAACGGCAATGCAGTGATACGAAATCGTATCCGACGCAGGTTGCGAGAAGCGGTTCGTTGTCACGTGGGGAGTGACATGGCGGCTTCGACCGACTATGTGATCGTAGCACGCGAGCAAGCACTCACTGCGCCCTTTTCGCAATTGACCGCAGAACTCTCCAAACGCTTAAAAGCTACGGATGGGCGGCGGGACGAAAAGAAACGCCGAACGGAAAGACCGGAATCAGGACCCGTCAATGGAAAATAATCGTAATTTCTTCATCACCATTGCCCTGTCCATCCTCGTATTAACGCTGTGGCAAGTATTCTATCTGGGACCGAAAACGGAAGCCCAGCGGGAGCAGACACGCATTGAGGAGCAGCAGCGCCAGACCCAGCAAGCAACCCAAAGCGGTTCACAGGCCGGTTCGCAAGGTGGTGCGCAGGGTGACACTCCACAAATGCCCGGCACGTCCGGCGCAATACCCGGCCAGAGCGATGGCATCACTGCAGGCGGCGCATTGACCCGCGAAGCCGCTGCAGCCCAGTCGCCACGTGTAGAGATCGACACAGCTTCGCTACGCGGTTCGATTAACCTGACCGGCGCACGCCTTGATGATCTCTATCTCAAGAAGTATCACGAGACTGTTGACGACAAGTCCCCGGAAATCGAACTGCTCGCACCATCGGCTCTCAAGCAAGGCTATTTCATTGAACTCGGCTTCACGGGCAACGAAACAACCGGTGAAGTTCCTGGCCCGAGCACCGTCTGGACGGTTGAAGGCAACAACAAGCTGACCGCTTCGACGCCGGTTACGCTGACCTACACCAACGACAAGAACATCACGTTCAAGCGCGTCATCTCAATTGACGATGCTTATATGTTTGAAGTCGATGACACCGTTACCAACAACACTGGCGTGCCAATCTCGCTTGCTTCCTATGGCCGTGTAACGCGCTTCAATCAGCCAGAACATGCCAGCGCAACCTATGTTCTTCATGAAGGCCTCATCGGCGTCATGGGACAGGACGGCCTTCAGGAAATCAAGTATTCCAAGGTCGAAGACGACAAGGACATTTCGTTCAAGGACGTGACAGGCGGCTGGGTCGGCATCACCGACAAATATTGGGCAGCAACGCTGGTTCCGCCGCAGAACGAAAAGTTCACTGCACGTTTCTCGCACTTCACCAATGATCGTCCGCGCTACCAGTCGGATTTCCTCAGTGCACCGATCACGGTTGCTGCGGGTGAAGCCAGCACCATCAAGAACCATGTTTTCGCTGGTGCCAAGGTCGTTTCAGACATCAAGAACTACGAAGAAAAGCTCGGCATCAAGCAGTTTGAACTGTTGATCGACTGGGGTTGGTTCTACTTCATCACCAAGCCGATGTTCTACCTCATCGACTGGATCTATAAATTCTCCGGCAATTTCGGCGTCGCCATTCTGGTGGTCACCGTTCTGCTCAAAGCCCTGTTCTTCCCACTCGCCAACAAATCCTACAAATCCATGGCGCGTATGAAGCTGGTACAGCCGAAGATGACTGAAATCCGCGAAAAATATGCGGATGACAAGATGAAGCAGCAGCAGGAAATGATGCAGCTTTACAAGCAGGAAAAGATCAATCCGCTAGCAGGCTGTTGGCCGGTCCTGGTTCAGATTCCCGTGTTCTTCGCGCTCTATAAGGTTCTCTACGTTACCATCGAAATGCGTCATGCGCCGTTCTTTGGATGGATTCAGGATCTTGCGGCACCAGATCCAACATCGATCTTCAACCTGTTCGGCCTCCTGCCTTTCGCAGTGCCGGCATTCCTGATGATCGGCGTATGGCCGCTGATCATGGGTGTCACCATGTTCCTGCAGATGCGCATGAACCCGACGCCTCCGGATCCAACACAGGCGATGATCTTCACCTGGATGCCAATCATCTTCACCTTCATGCTGGCATCGTTCCCAGCAGGTCTCGTCATCTACTGGGCATGGAACAACACGCTGTCCATCACCCAGCAGGCCATGATCATGAAGCGTCAGGGCGTTAAGATTGAGCTTTTTGATAATTTGAAAGATGTCTTTAAGCGAAAGCCGAAAGACGTTAAAAAGTAAAAAGACAAAAAGCCCCGCAGATGCGGGGCTTTTTTTGTGCTCGTTGATCCTGAGCGGTTGACAATGCGACGCGTAACATTGATGCGTGTATTCTTTAGAGTACACGATCAGGAAGACCACATTGAGCGATCAGGACAAAAAGCAGGCAGCAGCCCAGTTAGCAGCAGATGCGACCCGCGCGGCACACGCAGCTTTGGTCGAAGAAGGGCGCTTGCTCTTCAAGAAGTCGTGGATATTCATCCGTGGCGTGCCTTCGATGAAATTCCTGCCACCGGAAGGCCCGGTTGAAGTGGCTTTTGCTGGCCGCTCGAATGTCGGAAAATCTTCGCTCATCAATGCGATTGTCGGCAAGAAAGCCCTCGCCCGCACATCCAACACACCGGGTCGCACACAGGAACTCAACTACTTTGTACCTGATGGCTATTCCGGCGAGAATGGCGACCTGCCACCGCTCGCGCTTGTCGACATGCCGGGCTATGGCTTTGCTGAAGCACCTAAGTCTCACGTCGATGCATGGACGCGCCTCGTATTCGATTATCTGCGCGGCCGCACCACGCTGAAGCGTGTCTATCTGCTGATCGATTCCCGCCACGGCATCAAGAAAAACGATGCCGAGGTGCTCGACCTGCTCGACAAGGCCGCTGTCTCCTATCAGATCGTGCTGACCAAGATTGATAAGATCAAGGCTGCAGGCATTCCGCGTCTGATGGAAGAAACCCATGCGCTTACAAAAAAGCGTGCAGCCTGCTTCCCCGGCATCATCACAACCTCGTCGGAAAAAGGCCTCGGTCTGGATGAGCTGCGCGCCGCTATTGCGCTGGTTGCGAAAGAATAGACATTTCCCGCAGAAGCGGGAACACCTCACCCTCAGCCTGGACAGCTGGTCGACTGATTGTTGAGCCCTTGCTTGAGCTGCTCAAACCGCGTGGTGGTCTTCGTGCCATCACGTGTGACGCGCAACACATACATGCTGTCGAAGTCATCGCCGGGCCACTTGGGCACGAGAGCTTTGTCACCCCCGCTGTCCTTCACGATGTTTCTGGCAAGTTTCACGAGTTGCTTATGCTCCCAGCCAACCAAAACGGTGGCACCGCGATAGTCCGGCTGAGCGAGAGTGGCTTGTAGCTCCTCAATATCCTTGAAGCCAAAGCGCGTATCAACAGGCATTCCAAATTTAATGGCCGTCGGCTCGACCGTGGCAAGTGGGCGATTATAAGAATAGATCGCGCCTTTGTCTTCCTTGAGTTGAGCGGGATTGGGCGCAAAGATAAAATCCGGCTTGCCAAACTTCTGCGCGATCACCGTTGGCAGTTTCAGCGCACGATTGAGGCCCTGACAGTTGAGCTGCCCCAGCCCCTGTTCAGGCTTTTCACCATGTCGCAGCATGATAATGGTTTCAGTTGTCGACGCTGCTTGCGATGCGCCGATGCCCGCCAGAAAAATCAAAGCCGTGAAAACTACGCGTCGCATTAAACCACTCCATCCAAGAGCCTGTGTTATGCGCAATCTTCTAGCGCTCTCAAAGGGTTTTAATTAGGTGATCTTTGGCAACGCGTTCAAATAATCGCGAACGAACAACCGAAAACCGTTTTACAGACCCTTGCTTATTGCTTAGAAAAGCCTGCCTCTCTTGCCCTGTCGCCAGCCATGGAGCCCGCGATGACGACTCTTGAAAATCCTGAAATGCAAGCGCAACTTCTGTCCGCAGCCCTGCCTTATATGCAGCGCTACGAAAACAAGAATGTCGTGGTGAAATATGGCGGTCACGCCATGGGCAACCCGGAGTTGGGTAAGGCCTTTGCCCGCGATATCGCGCTTCTCAAGCAATCAGGTATCAATCCGATCGTTGTACACGGCGGTGGCCCGCAGATTCAGGCGATGCTGACCAAGCTCGGCATTGAATCGCGCTTTGAAGGCGGTCTTCGCGTCACCGACGAAAAGACGGTTGAAGTGGTGGAGATGGTTCTCGCCGGTTCCATCAACAAGGAAATCGTTGCGCTCATTAATGCTGAAGGTGAATGGGCCATTGGCCTTTGCGGCAAAGATGGCAACATGGTCTTTGCGCGCAAGGCGCACAAAACCGTCATCGATCCGGATTCCAATATCGAAAAGGTGCTCGATCTGGGCTTCGTTGGTGAACCAGCCGAAGTCGACCGTACGCTCCTCGACCTTCTGGCCCGCTCGGAAATGATCCCGGTTATCGCGCCTGTTGCACCCGGCCGCGACGGTCATACATACAACATCAATGCCGATACTTTTGCAGGCGCTATTGCTGGCGCGCTCGCTGCGACACGCCTGCTGTTCCTTACCGACGTTCCGGGTGTTCTCGACAAGGACAAAAAGCTCATCAAGGAATTGTCGGTTGCCGATGCACAGGCACTCATCAAGGACGGCACCATTTCCGGCGGCATGATCCCGAAGGTCGAAACCTGCATCGACGCGATCCGTCGTGGTGTTGAAGGCGTTGTCATTCTCAACGGCAAGACACCTCATTCCGTGCTGCTTGAGCTGTTCACCGAGCACGGTGCCGGCACGTTGATCGTGCCGTAATGAAGAATGCAAACACCAAGCCGCCTTCGGGCGGCTTTTTCTTGATCTCCCTTCGTGACATAAAGACTTATGACCAATCAACCTGATGCTCCGGCCTTTGCTCACGTCACCGACTGGGTATTCGATCTCGACAATACGCTTTATCCGCACGCTGCCGATCTGTTCTCGCAGATCGACGTGCGCATGACTAATTATGTCGAAAATCTTCTTCAGCTTCCGCGCGACGAAGCGCGCAAGATACAAAAGCAGTTCTATCTGGAATATGGCACGACGCTGAAAGGCCTGATGGAATGCCACGAAATCGATCCGGATGACTTTCTCAGGAAAGTTCATGACATCGACTATACTTGGTTAAAGCCCGATCCCGCCCTTGGGCAAGCGATACGTGCCCTGCCCGGTCGCCGCTTCATCTTCACAAATGGCGATCGCGGCCATGCCGAACGCGCTGCCCGTCAGCTCGGTATTCTCGATGATTTCGATGATATTTTCGACATTGTTGCAGCGGGTCTGACACCAAAACCGGAACGTGTCACTTACGACCGTTTTCTCGGAGCTTTCGGGGTAGATGCGCAAAAGGCTGTCATGTTCGAGGACCTAGCGCGCAATCTCGTCGTGCCCAAGACACTTGGCATGAAAACCGTGCTCGTGGTTCCGAACAATTTTGAGCCTGCATTTTCAGAGATTTGGGAAAGCGACCCGGAATTCACCGATCAGGTCGATTATGTAACTGATAATCTGACCCAGTTTCTGGAAACCATAATTGCAGACCGATAGGCAGTTTACCGGCCTTGAAAAGCGCATCGATAAGGCGGCACACCGCCTTCTTGACAGCTTGCCCCGTCATCGGATCAGCGACGCACTGATTGAATTTCTGGTTTTTGGACTGAAACAGGCATGGGCCTGCCTTTTTGGTGGCGCGATGCTGGGCCTCATCATCCTCACACGCTGGTTCTGGCCAGAAGGTGGAATTGGGGACGGTGCTGGTTTTATCACACGCTACGACTTCCTGTTTCTGTCCGCAGTACTGATCCAGCTTGGCATGCTCGTTTTCAAGCTTGAGGCATGGGAAGAAGCCAAGGTCATCATCATCTTCCACATTGTTGGAACGGCAATGGAAGTGTTCAAAACCCATGCCGGGTCATGGATTTACCCGGAAGAAAACTTTTTCCGTATCGGTGGTGTGCCGCTCTTTTCAGGCTTCATGTATGCAGCCGTCGGCTCCTATATGGCGCGTATCAATCGCATCTTTGATATCAGGCTCAACCACTATCCGCCGCTCTGGATGACGGTGGTTCTGGCGGCTGCGATCTACATCAATTTTTTCGCACATCACTTTATCTGGGATATGCGCTGGGTGCTGTTTGCTATCACCTTCGCGCTGTACTGGCGCACAAGCATGCATTATCGCGTGTTCCGCTTTCGGCACAGAATGCCACTGCTTATCGCGTTCCTGCTGACATCACTGTTCATCTGGATTGCTGAGAATATCGGCACATGGTCGAAGGCCTGGCTCTATCCCAACCAGCGCGATGGCTGGGAGCTGGTTTCAATAAGCAAGCTCGGATCATGGTATCTGCTGATGATTATTTCAGTCGTGCTGGTGACCCTCGTGCACCGCCCGCGCGAATATTCAGAAAACGAAAACGCCCGGCCTTGATTGACCGGGCGCCTGGTAATTCTCGATCGAACAAAATCAAAGCTTATAGAAGTTCTTGATCTCGTCCCATGCTTCGTCTGCGGTATCGACAAATGTCAGCAATTCGATATCGGAAGGCGAAATCGTACCCTGCTCTGCCAGAAACTCGATATTGATCGCCTTGCTCCAGAACTCTTTGCCAAAAAGGATCAGAGGCATCCGTTCCATACGATCGGTCTGGATCAGTGTCATCGCTTCAAACAGCTCGTCCATCGTGCCAAAGCCGCCCGGAAATACACAGACAGCTTTTGCACGCATGAGAAAATGCATCTTGCGCAGCGCAAAATAATGGAAATTGAAGCAGAGTTCCGGCGTTACATAGGCGTTGGGTGCCTGCTCATGCGGCAGGACGATATTAAGCCCGATGGTTGGCGCACCGACATCGGCTGCACCGCGATTACCAGCTTCCATCACGCCCGGACCACCGCCCGTAACAACAATGAACTCGCGATAATAGGTGGTTGCAGAATATTCAGAGCAGATACGGGCAAACTTACGCGCTTCCTCATAGTAGCGCGAATTGGCCTCAAGATTTTTCTTCTGCACTTCATTTTTCGCGGCCCAGGCTTCGCCGCCCGGTTCAGGAATACGCGCGCCTCCGAACATGACCACCGTCGATTTGATGCCGCGATCCGCCAGGATCAGCTCAGGTTTAAGAAGTTCAAGCTGCAACCGCACCGGACGCATGTCGCGCCTTGTCATGAAGTCGTCGTCCATAAAGGCGAGACGATAGGCAGACGCCTCAGTCTGAGGGGTTTGCGGCACAGTGCGCGCCTGTTTAGCAGCCTCCTCGGAATTCGGGAAAGGCGTCCAGCCGGACTTCTCCATTGGGTTCATGCTCTGCCTGCTCCTTCAATTACAATGCGTAAAGATGCTTTAGCATCAATTTTGGCGCTAAACTCTTAATCCGTCTCAAATAGGGCGCTTCCCCAAAAGTTTGAAACGGTTTTCGGACAAAGATGCGCGTAAACAAACAATAGGGCCGCGCAATTCACACAACAACGCGATTGACCCATATGGTCCCTTCGCTTAATCACTTCTACGACAATTGCCGACCGTAAAGGTGGCAACCGCTTATCCTGCCAGTTCCACCCATTCCGCCATTCATGGAGACCGCTATATGACCAAGCCAGATTTCGCCTCCCTTGAGAAGGTCATCGAAAAGGCTTTTGACGAACGCGATGGCATCAGCACGGCAACCCGCGGCGAAATCCGCGATGCTGTAGAGCAATCGCTTCTTTTGCTCGATCGCGGTGAAGCGCGTGTGGCAGAAAAACAGGCGGACGGCAACTGGCAGGTCAATCAATGGCTCAAGAAAGCCGTCCTGCTTTCCTTCCGCCTCAACCCGATGGAAGTCATCAAAGGCGGCCCCGGTCAGTCTTCCTGGTGGGACAAGGTGCCATCAAAGTTTGACGGCTGGACAGCCAACGAATTTGAGAAAGCCGGTTTCCGCGCTGTTCCAAATTGTATCGTTCGTCATTCGGCCTATATCGCGCCAAGCGCGATCCTCATGCCATCTTTCGTCAATCTCGGCGCTTATGTCGGTGAAGGTAGCATGATTGACACATGGGCAACGGTTGGCTCCTGCGCACAGATCGGCAAGCACGTTCATCTTTCCGGCGGCGTCGGCATTGGCGGCGTTCTGGAGCCAATGCAGGCAGGCCCGACCATCATCGAAGACAACTGCTTCATCGGCGCTCGTTCTGAAGTCGTCGAAGGCTGTATCGTTCGCGAAGGTGCCGTACTCGGCATGGGCGTATACATCGGCAAATCAACCAAGATCGTTGATCGTGCAACCGGCGAAATCTTCTACGGCGAAGTGCCCCCTTACTCGGTTGTTGTTGCTGGCACCATGCCAGGCAAAAATGTTCCGGGCGAAAACTGGGGGCCAAGCCTCTATTGCGCAGTGATCGTCAAGCGTGTCGATGAGAAGACCCGCTCCAAGACTTCAATCAACGAATTGCTCCGCGACTGATTATCCAGCGCCGCGAAACAAAAAAGGCGAAGCCCAAAAGCTTCGCCTTTTCTTCAAGGATTTCCAGAAATATTAGTTCTGGTAGCTCGAAGGCGATGCATCGCCGAAGCGGTGTGCAGAACCGTCGCTATAGGTCTGGCCCTGAGTCTGGATCGAAGCAGGAGCAGTGTAATCTACGCCCTGAGTTGCCACAGGTGTGCGGTCGTTTGCATAAAGATCAGCTGGTTCACCAACACGTGGGTTTTCAGCGAAAGCAGCACCGGCGCTAAGGGCAACGGCTACGGCAGCAAGAGCAAACTTCTTCATTTTCATAATCCTTCTATCACCCCATCGGATGGCAACTTGCCTTTCCCTTCGGGGACTCCGGGATGGCATGAAGCCATCCTCCGGGGAGATTCGTTAATATCGTTGAGTATTTCAAATCCGGTAATGAGAACCTTGGGAGGCCGCACTCACTACCTTCTTTTTTGCTATCCCGATCTGGAATTAAAGTCTTCGATCAGACCGGAATAGCAAAGCTTTCAGTCGAACTCTTAGTTCGAGAAGCTGGAAGGCGAAGCATCACCGAAACGGTTTGCCGAACCATCCATGTAGGTCGACTGGCCAATTGCTGCAGTCGCGGTATGATCAACGCGCTGAGTAGCAACTGGAGTACGATCATTTGCATAAAGATCAGCTGGCTCACCTACGCGTGGGTTTTCAGCAAAAGCAGCACCGGCGCTAAGAGCGAGAGCAGCAGCAGCAGCAGCAAGAATGAACTTATTCATTTTCTATCTCCTTAGTCTGTGGCCGACGTACTATGCGTCGTCCTCATGCATCTCAAATGGGTGACAGTGGGAGAAAGTTCCAGTCACGAAAATGTTTTCTTAATCACACATTCGTGCTCCCAATTTTTTAAAAACTGGTCAAAATATAGAAAATTATATATATTAAACAATATATTGGGTCATATATCAGCATTCACAGATCTGTTATATGGGTACTTTTGTTCATTTTTGTCGAACAGTCTGTTTGCTTTCACTGTATAATAATAGCGAACAATGAGGCGCATTGGCGACAATTGTGTGGCTGATAGTTTCAAGGGCGGTATGATCTCAAAATCAGAAAATAAGCCTTCGAAACCAGCAGAGCCGCAGCCGGGTCACTCACAATTAAAAAAGGGGCGCAGAATGCGACCCCATCTGAGCACATCCCGAAAACTCTAAACTGGCTTTCGGACTAAGATGCACATCATAACAAAAGCACAAAACGCCGATCCAATTTTATCGGACCGTCGCAAAAAATTTTGCGATCAAAGATCAGCGACTTCCAGCCTCGACAAAAGGACAGGCCAGCTTCAGTTATTGGCTACAGCCATCGAACGCCCGGCTATCGAAACCCACTGACCAGAATTGGCTGGCGATTGCATCTTGATATAACGATAGGAAGTCTTCTCCACCGGCAGAACTTCTCCACGCATATTGTCGAGAATATAATCCCCGTGATCCGTCCGTGCGGTCAGCACGATATGGGGCTCACTGCCCTGCACCATCGTAATAAGAAGTTGTGACGGGCTGATCCCACGTGCCATGAGTTTGGCGCGCTTCAACAGCACATAATCTTCGCAGTCACCCTTACCGTTCCGAGGAATGGTCCAGTAATCGCGTTTGCCATAATTATCCTGATCGGAAACCGGCTTGATCGCAGCATTGGCAGATGCATTCACGCTTTGCAGCATTCGCATGCGATCAGGCGTCAACTTCATCGGCGCAAGCACACGATGGGCTCCGCAATCGCGCGGTGTGCGCTTGCAATAATCAAGATGACCATATGGAATACTGGTAATCCCGCCCGCTTCACTCCATTGTGCTGCCTTGGCCGGCGCCAGCGTCGCCCCGGATAAAGCCATTATACCTGCTGCCGCAGAGATCAGTGAGCGCATGATGGATTCCCATTTTTAAAACGTCCCCTAGAACAATTCCCTGGTGACCGGTCCGTTTTCCGGATCTCGTTATCAACCTTTTTTTAACTAACGATGACAAAGGCCCCTTGGTCAAGGAAATTTCATTCCCGAATTGCAACGAATTGAGAAAAGCCGCGATAAACCTCAATGCGTAGTGTTTACCCAGTTATGGGATTGTTGTTTCATCTGGGCGCTTCCCGATCTAATCTCAAGCCCATACGATTCTCAGAATAAAGCTGTGACACCATGAGCCTGCCTACCAATCCTGCCGAAAACCTCGCCGCCCTTATTCGCTGTCCGTCGGTTACGCCCGCTGAAGGTGGCGCACTGACGGCACTTGAAGGCATGCTTGCACCGATGGGCTTTTCCATCCAGCGCCCGGTCTTTACCGACAAGGACACGCCGGATATTGAAAATCTCTATGCACGTAAGTCTGGCAATGGCGCTCATCTGATGTTTGCTGGCCATACCGATGTGGTACCTCCCGGCGATGAAGCCGACTGGAAACACCCGCCCTTCTCGGCAGCCATTGAAGACGGCATTATGTATGGTCGCGGCGCAGTCGACATGAAAGGTGGCATTGCCTGCTTTGTTGCAGCGGTCGCGCGTCATGTGGAGAACCACGGAAGCCTTAAGGGCAGCATCTCCTTCCTCATTACGGGTGACGAAGAAGGCCCTGCGATCAACGGCACCGAAAAGCTGCTGAAATGGGCCAGGGATCGCGGCGAAAGCTGGGATGCATCACTCGTTGGCGAACCAACAAACCCCAATGCACTTGGCGATATGATCAAGATCGGACGCCGTGGCTCACTGTCCGGCACGATTACCGTTCATGGCGTGCAGGGCCACGCCGCTTATCCGCATCTTGCAGAAAATCCAGTGCGAGGCATTACAACGCTTGTCGATAGCCTGCTTTATCCGGCTTTTGATGAAGGAACAGCGGATTTTCAGGCCAGCAACCTTGAAGTGACAACCGTCGATGTTGGCAACAAAGCCACCAATGTCATTGCCAATAAGGCAAGTGCGTCCTTCAATATCCGCTTCAACGACACATGGACGGCTGAAAGCCTGCAGGCGGAGATCATCGCACGTCTTGAAAAGGCGTCACGCAATGATCGCCTGCGCCCGGGTCGCGAAACTCCGATCAATTATGAACTGACCTGGCGCGAAAATCCGAGCCATGTCTTTTTGACCCGTGACGAGAAGCTGATCGGCACGCTGACTTCATCTGTGGAAGCGGTAACCGGCAAGCGTCCCAATCTCTCGACGTCGGGCGGCACGTCCGATGCACGCTTCATCAAGGACTACTGTCCAGTGGTCGAGTTTGGCCTTGTCGGGCAGACCATGCACATGGTTGACGAACGTGTCGCGGTTGCTGATCTTGAAGGCCTCACACAGATTTACGAACGTTTCATCACTGATTTCTTCGGATAAGGAACTTCATGCCCAGTCTGGATGATATTTTCAGATATTTCACGGGCGTCTGGAAGATGATGCTTGGCCGCAAAGACGGCCTTGCATACCTTGATATCTCTGCAGAAGATTTCTGGGCATCTTTCTATGCGATTGTCATCGCCCTTCCTCCGCTTTTGGCAACATGGGTTGCCTATGCTGCGGACCTGACCGCCGGTCGCGATGAAGCAGGCTTGCGCCTCGCCATCGTCATCCGCGCGGCGTTCGTCGATCTTTCCGCATGGGTGATACCGCTTGTCATTATTGGGATCATTGCCCGACGCATCGGCATATCGAAGCGTTACGCGGCCTATGTTATCGCAACCAACTGGGGCAGCGCTTTGCTGTCCTGGCTTTTCGCTCCGATCACGCTGCTGCAGCTGTTCTTTCCGGGCTTTCTCGATGTTGCGACGCTGTTTGCGATCGTTCTGTTCGCCATATCCGTGATATTGAGCTATCGCCTGACATTCATTGTCCTGCAACGCCCACATGCTTATGTCGCGCCGTTCTTTGCCTGCGTATTCTTTGGCTCACTGTTTATTACAGTGTTCCTGCAGCAGCTTTTCGGCATAGGGATTAGCGCGCAGACGTTTTAAAACGGAAATGGGTAGTCGACGCCGACGAGATAAAGGCCGTAAGGCGGGGCAACCTGACCGCAAGCTTTACGGTCCTTGGCTTCCAAAGCAGCCTGTAAATCATCTGCCGTCCAGCGACCCACGCCCACTTCCATGAGACTGCCCGCAAAGGATCGCACCTGATTGTGCAGGAACGAGCGGGCAGAGACCCGCATTTCCACATAGTCACCTGTGCGCGTGATATCGAGCCGGTCGAGCGTTTTCACCGGGCTCTTGGCCTGGCATTGCGTAGCGCGGAAGGTTGTAAAGTCATGCTCGCCCAAAAGCCGCTTTGCGGCCTCGTGCATCGCTTCATGATCAAGACGCTTCTGCACCCACCAAACGCGCTGATAATCAATCGCCAACGGCGAACGGCGGTTATGAATGCGATAGAGATAATGGCGGGCACGCGCTGAAAAGCGCGCATCAAAAGCATCCGTCGTCTTCTCGACATTGAGAATGCTGATGCGTTCTTCGGCCATCACCAGATGAGCATTGAGTGCATCGCGCACTTTCGCTGCACCCCAATCCTTGGTGAGATCGACGTGAATCATCTGCGCTACCGCATGAACGCCGGCATCGGTGCGGCCAGCCGCACTCAATGTGAGATCTTCACCGCAAAACTTTTTGAACGCCTGTTCAATCGCATTCTGCACGGCATGGCCGTTTTCCTGCCGCTGCCAGCCGACATAGGGCGTGCCATCATATTCGACGGTGATTTTATAACGAGGCACCGCTCAGAGAACCTTCGTAATCTGCGCGCCGCGCAGAAACTCTTGTGCCGCCAAAGGTTTACCGCCAGAACGTTGCAGCATCACAAGCCGGACTGCACCATCCCCGCAGGCAACGGTCAATCGGTCATCAAGTACCGTACCCGGCACACCGCTGCCCTCACCCATCGTAGAACGCTGTAGTTTCACGCGTTCAACCGCACCATTGATTTCCATCTCGCACCAGGCGCCCGGAAACGGCGACAAGCCGCGAATGGTATTGTGCACGTGCCTGGCAGGCTTCGACCAATCGACGCGGGCTTCGGCCTTGTCGATCTTGGCAGCATAAGTAACGCCTTCTTCAGCCTGTGGCTGAAGCGTAAGGCTTTCACGTTCAAGAGCACCCAGCGCACGCACCATCAGGTCGGCACCAATCATGCTCAAACGATCATGCAATTCACCCGCCGACATATCCGGCGTAATGGCAACCTTTTCCGCCATGGCAACAGGGCCGGTATCCAGCCCCGCATCCATCTTCATGATCATCATGCCGGTTTCAGTATCACCTGACATGATAGCACGCTGAATAGGTGCAGCACCACGCCAGCGCGGCAAAAGCGAGGCATGGCCATTGTAACAACCAAGACGCGGTGCATCGAGAATAGCTTGTGGCAACAGCAGGCCATAGGCCACAACAATCGCAACATCGGCTTCGAGGCTTGCGAAAACATCCTGCTCTTCCGCACCCTTAAGACTTTTGGGCGTGAAAACCGGAATGCCGAATTCTTCGGCCTTTTCATGAACTGGCGATTTGGTCAGCTCGAGCCCGCGACGACCTGCCGGGCGTGGCGGCTGCGTATAGACCGCGACCACCTCATAGCCCTGCCCGATAATTGCAGTCAGAATCGGCACTGAGAAGTCTGGCGTGCCCATGAAGACAATACGCATCACAGAACCTTTTTCGTAGCGCGCTGGCTTGCGAGCTTCCTGAACTTCTTGATGACCATATCGCGCTTGAGCTTGGAGATATGATCAATGAACAGCACACCATTGAGATGGTCAATTTCATGCTGCAAACAGGTGGCCATCAGACCATCGGCGTCCATCGAATGTGGCTTGCCGTCAGCATCGAAATAATTGACCTTGATGGTCGCAGGCCGTTCAACTTCCGCATAATAATCCGGGATCGACAAACAGCCTTCCTCATAGACGCTGCGCTCGTCAGACGAGGCAACAATCTCGGGATTTATAAAGACGTGCGGGGCTTTCGCCTCATCTTCCTTGGCAATGTCGATCACCAGCATGCGCAAGGGTTCGCCCACCTGAATGGCGGCAAGACCAATGCCCGGCGCATCATACATCGTGTCGAACATGTCGCCGGCAAATTTGCGCAATTGATCATCAAAGCGCTCGACGGGCTTGGACAGTTCACGAAGAACGGGATCAGGAAGAATAATAAGCGGTTTTATAGACATGAGTTTCACGTAATCGCTCGCAAAAGAATCGTCAATTGTAACTTGCAATATGTTCTCGTTTTGATCTCATCATTGCAATACGAATCAGCTAAGCTGGATAAATGGAAAATCAGAATCTGTTGAATGAGCCGCTCCTGCAGCTCGGCGCTTCTTCGTTCTCGCTCGGAGATATTCTTCTGGCGGGCATTGTCGTGCTTGTGGTTTGTCTTGCCATTTTCCTCATTGCGGCAGCGCGCTCAGCCCGCCTTCGTGCAGTAGCGGAAGCACAGGCAGAAGATCGTGCCCGCGATGCGGAATATCGCATGTCGGAGATTCTGAAAGCACAGTCCGAGATGCAGGGTCGTATGCAGACCATGGCCGAAGTGTTTGGCTCGCGTCAGGCAGAACTCAATCAGTCGATCCGCGAGCGCCTCGACGGCATGACGCATCGCATCGGTCAGACCATGACCGAGCAGACCCGCTCGACCCATGAAAACCTTGCCAAATTGCAGGAGCGTCTTGCCGTTATCGACACGGCGCAGAACAATATTCAGTCGCTGGCAGGACAAGTGGTACAGTTGCAGGCGATCCTCGCCAATAAGCAGACGCGTGGCGCTTTCGGCCAATCACGGATGGAAGCGATCATCGCTGATGGCCTGCCGCAAGGTGCTTACGAATTTCAGGCCACATTGACCAATGGCACACGCCCCGACTGCCTGGTGCGAATGCCAAACAATTCGCCATCACTGGTGATCGATGCGAAATTCCCGCTCGAAGCATGGAATTCGATGCGCGAAACGGAGAATCCTGAGGCGCGCAAGGCTGCTGTCGCCCAGTTCCGCCGGGACATGGAAGTGCATATCAAGGATGTGTCCGATAAATATCTCATTACCGGCGAAACACAGGATACAGCTTTCCTTTTCGTGCCTTCGGAATCGATCTTCGCGGATATTCACGAGCATTTTGAAGCGATCATCCAGCGTGCGCACCGTGCGCGGATCGTGATTGTTTCACCCTCGCTGCTCATGCTGTCCATTCAGGTTATCCAGTCGATCCTCAAAGATGCCCGCATGCGCGAGCAAGCCCATGTCATTCAGGGGGAAGTGGTGCGCTTAATGGAGGATGTAGGTCGTCTTGATGAGCGTGTGCGCAAGCTGCAAACCCACTTCCTGCAGGCCAACAAAGACATCGACGATATTCTGGTATCCTCGAACAAGGTAACAAAACGAGGCGCGAAAATCGAAGCGCTTGAATTTGGCCCCGCGCCGACTGAGGAAACGCCGCAGATGCGACAGGCAGAACAGTCGCGACAGGCGGAAACCCCACCGACCCAAATGCGGCTGCGCGTCGTGGACGAAGATTAAACAATGAAACAGAAAGCCCGCAAGTTGCGGGCTTTCTGTTATTCCGGTTTCGGCTTGCTATCCGAATGTCCAAGATCACGATCAGGCCAAACAATATCGCGCAAGCGTTGCTTCAGAACCTTGGCTTCTGGAAAACCACCATCGCGCTTGCGTTCCCAGATAAGCTCTTCATTGCCCTCCGGCATATGAACGCGGACTTCAAACACGCCACCCGTACCGGGCCGTAGTGCCACTTCCGCCAGATCCTGCCCGAATGTCTGCAGCAACTCCTGCGCCAGCCACGCTGCCCGCAGCATCCAGTTGCATTGTGTGCAGTAGGTGATCGATATGCGCGGTAAACCACTCATAAAATTCATCTCTATCTCTGCCAATATTTACAGTGAAACAAAAAAGAGGCGCCAAAGGCCCCTCTTTATGTTTCTCAATCATCACCCATCTTAAGAGCCTGAATGAAGGCCTCTTGTGGAATTTCCACCTTGCCGAACTGGCGCATGCGCTTCTTGCCTTCCTTCTGCTTATCCAGAAGTTTGCGCTTACGCGAGATATCGCCGCCGTAGCACTTAGCCGTCACGTCCTTGCGCAGAGCCGAGATGGTTTCTCGCGCAACGATACGTCCGCCAATGGCTGCCTGAATCGGAATTTTGAACATGTGCTGCGGGATCAGCTCCTTGAGCTTTTCGCAAAGTACGCGCCCGCGCTTTTCTGCAGCCGAACGGTGAACCAGCATCGAAAGTGCATCGACAGGCTCTTCGTTGACCAGGATCGACATCTTGACCAGATCACCTTCGCGATAATCCGACAGATTATAGTCGAACGATGCGTAGCCCTTCGAGATCGACTTCAGACGGTCGTAGAAATCGAACACAACTTCATTGAGCGGCAGGTCATATGTCACCATGGCGCGTGGGCCGACATAAGTCAGATCAATCTGAAGGCCACGCCGCTCCTGACAGAGCTTCATGATCGCACCGAGATAATCATCCGGCGTCATGATTGTTGCGCGAATCCAAGGCTCTTCAATCGCTGCGATCTTGACCACATCGGGCATGTCAGCCGGGTTATGCAGTTCTTTTTCGCTGCCGTCTGACATCTTCAGACGGTAAACAACCGAAGGTGCTGTCGTGATGAGGTCGAGATTGAACTCGCGCTCAAGACGTTCCTGAATAATTTCAAGATGCAAAAGCCCGAGGAAGCCACAGCGGAAGCCAAAACCAAGGGCCGCTGAAGTTTCCATTTCAAAGGAGAACGACGCATCGTTCAGGCGAAGCTTGCCCATTGCGCCGCGCAGATCTTCAAAATCTGCTGCATCGACCGGGAACAATCCGCAGAACACAACCGGCTGTGCAGGCTTGAAACCTGCCAAAGCCTTTTCAGCAGGGCGACGATCTTCGGTGATGGTATCGCCGACGCGGGTATCAGCCACTTCCTTGATGGAAGCCGTAATGAACCCGAGCTCGCCCGGACCAAGATCGTCTACCTGCACCATTTTCGGTGTGAACACACCGGTACGCTCGACCGGATATTTCGCGCCTGTACCCATCATGCGGATGGTCTGGCCCTTTTTCAGCACACCGTCGATGATACGGACCAGAACGATAACGCCAAGATAGCTGTCATACCAGCTATCCACCAGCATAGCCTTCAGCGGCGCATTGCGGTCACCCTCTTTCGGAGGAGGCAATTGCTCGATGATTGCTTCGAGAACATCGGGAATGCCGAGGCCAGTTTTGGCCGAGATCATCACGGCCTTGCTTGCATCAATGCCGATCACTTCTTCGATCTGCTGCTGAACGCGCTCAGGCTCTGCTGCGGGAAGATCGACCTTGTTGAGCACCACCACGATGTCGTGATTGTTGTCGATGGCCTGATAGACATTGGCCAACGTCTGCGCTTCAACGCCCTGTGAGGCATCAACCACCAGAAGCGAACCTTCGCAAGCAGCCAGCGAACGCGAGACTTCATAGGCGAAGTCGACGTGTCCGGGCGTATCGATGAGGTTCAGCACATAGTCCTCGCCGTTCTTCGCCTTGTAGTTAAGACGAACGGTCTGGGCTTTGATGGTGATGCCGCGCTCGCGCTCGATATCCATCGAGTCGAGGACCTGGTCTTTCATCTCACGCATATCCAGTCCGCCGGTCAATTGAATGAGGCGGTCGGCCAGCGTCGATTTGCCGTGGTCGATATGGGCGACGATCGAAAAATTGCGAATGTGGTCAAGTGGTGTGCTCATGCGCGCGATTTACCAGTAAGCCGCGAAATCTCAAAGCGGTATTGCACGTTTAATGCTGGAAAAGCGGTCAGTTTCGACATCGTGACAACAAGTCCCCTTTGCGTTGTTGCCAAAAGGCGATAAATCACCGCCATAAAAGCATGCCGCAATCATTATAGTTGGCGGTATAATCAGGCTTTCATGCAGGAGTTTAGGATGAAGACCGAACCGAACGAAGTCCACAACAGGCCAAAATTGGTTACCGTTTTCGGCGGCTCTGGCTTTGTCGGGCGCGCGGTTGTAGCAAGCCTTACCAAGCGCGGCTATCGTGTACGCGTCGCCGTGCGCAAGCCAGAAGTTGCTTATTATATGGCACCACTTGGCAATGTCGGCCAGATTCAGATGGTTCAGGCCAATGTGCGCCATCGCTGGTCTGTCGAGCGCGCCGTCATGGGTGCCGACCATGTCATTAATCTCGTCGGCATTCTTTCCGAAAGCGGCAAGCAGCGTTTCAACAGCGTTCAGGTGCTCGGCGCTAAGAATATTGCTGAGGCCGCGAAGGCTGCAGGCGTCCCCTTGACACATCTCTCGTCACTCGCGGCCGATGCCAATTCGAAGTCTGACTATGCCCGCACCAAAGCAGAAGGTGAAAAGGCAGTTCTCGCGGTTCTGCCCGAAACTGTAATCCTGCGTCCGTCGATCATTTTCGGCCATGAAGATCGCTTCTTCAACCGCTTTGCCAACCTGGCACGCTTCTCGCCATTCCTGCCGGTCATCGGTGGCGGCGAAACCCGGCTCCAGCCGGTCTATGTTGGCGACGTCGCAGAAGCCGCGGCCCGTGCGGTCGATGGCAAGTTGCAGCGCGGCAGTGTTTATGAACTGGGCGGCCCGGACGTACAGCCATTCAAGCATTGGATGAAGGATATGCTCGGCGTCATCGCCCGCAAGCGCATCATTATTTCCATGCCGTGGTGGGTTGCCCGCGTGCAGGCATCGGTCCTTGGCCTTTTGCCAAATCCGCTGCTCACCAATGATCAGGTGACGCTGCTCAAATATGACAATGTTGTTTCGGAACAGGCAGCCAAAGAAGGCCGGACGCTTCAGGGCATGGGCATCACACCCGAAGCCGTAGATGCAATTCTTCCAGCCTACCTCTGGCGTTACCGCGTCGCTGGTCAGTACACCAAGACCGGCTTTGCGTGAGCATATAACGAGAATAAAATAAGGGGCCGAAAGGCCCCTTTTCTTTTGCTCTTTAATGTCGGCTTAGCCCCAGATGAAAAGGGCCGCCATTCCCAGCGCACCGACGATCAAACGCCACCAGGCGAACAGCTTGAAGCCATGACGGGAAACATAGTCGAGCAGGTGGCGCACGACGAACACACCCGAAATGAACGCCATCACAAAACCGACCACGATCAACGCGCCATCGTTGAGCGACAACATGCTGTGACTCTTATAGAGATCATATGCGAAAGCACCCGCCATGGTTGGCATGGCAAGGAAGAACGAAAACTCTGCCGCCGAACGCTTGTCCGCACCAAGTAAAAGCGCACCAACGATGGTTGAGCCGGAGCGCGACACGCCCGGGATCATGGCAAGGCACTGGACAAAGCCAATGGCCAGACAGATCGGCAACGGATAATCCATCACATCGCGATAACGCGGCTTCAATTCCAGCTGATCCACCCAAAGAAGAATAAAGCCGCCGATGATCAGCATGACGCAAACCAGCATCGGCGTTTCAAAAAGCACGCTCTTGATAAAACCATGTGCCATCGCACCGATGACCGCTGCGGGCAGGAAGGCTACCAGAATGCCTAAAACGAAACGGCGTGTTCGCGCATCGCGCGGAAAATCGGTGAGGATTTTGATGAGCTTTGCTGAGTAGACCGTCAGGATCGCAAGGATCGCACCCAGCTGAATGAGAACCTCAAAAGTCTTACCCGTTGATTCAAAGCCCAGAAAATGACCGACCAGCAATAAATGGCCTGTGGAGGAAACGGGGATGAATTCCGTCAAGCCCTCGATGAGTCCAAGAAAAGCAGCTTCCAGAAGATTATAAATTTCCATGAAGTCAGTACCTTAGGGAGGTGAGCAGGATGAAAACGGCGTGTCTTGACGAGCTGTTAAGCATGAAAATGCAAGAATAGGCGCTTAAGCGATTGCTTGTCTCCCGCAGGCATAGCCCTTATAGACTAAACATTCCGTTGAGGTGGTTCGAATCGCCTGACTGCAGAAATAACCTGCTGTCAGCGCAAATGCCAGCCGCAGGGCCTCTACGGGTATCAATTAAAGCTTGTCAGTCGAGAGTACCGCGTCGATTATGCTTACGCTTTTTCATCATCCCATGTCTTCAGGCTCGCGCTATGTGCGGCTTATCCTCGGCGAATATGATGTCGAAGCCGCAATGATCGAAGAACGACCATGGTCGCGGCGTAAGGAATTTCTGGCGCTTAACCCGGCTGCAACATTGCCGGTTCTGCTGGCAGAACGGGATTTGCCCGTTGTCGGTGCGACAGTGATTGCCGAATATCTCGACGAGACGCGTGGTGCTTTGAAGCGCAGCCGCCGCCTGCTACCTGAAAGCCCGATGGAGCGCGCCGAAGTACGCCGTCTTGTCGATTGGTTCCTCCTGAAATTTGAAAACGAGGTCACGCGGCATATTGCACGCGAGCGCGTGTTCAAGCTTCAAATGGCCGACGAGATGGGGGGCAGTGCACCTGATTCAACAGCTATTCGCGCAGCCCGCACCAATATCCGCCAGCATATGAAATATATTGACTGGCTTGCCGCAACGCGGGACTGGCTTGCAGGCGGTCATCCGAGTTATGCTGATATGGCAGCAGCAGCATCAATCTCCGTGCTCGACTATCTCGGTGAAATCGAGTGGAGCGAAACCAAGGCCGCACGCGACTGGTATGCACGTATGAAATCGCGTCCAGCCTTCCGCCCCTTGCTCTCCGATCGTGTGCGCGGACTAGCACCAGTGGCCCATTATGGCGACCTCGACTTCTGAGACAAAACAGGTTTCTGGACCGGCTTCGGAAAAGGATCTCAAGCTCAAGCGCTTTCTGATTGAGGAAGCGAAAGCTGTGGGTTTCGACGCGGTCGCGTTCACGACGCCCGACACCATCCCACAAGCGCCGCAGCGGCTTCGGCAATATATTGCCGACGGCCATCACGCTGACATGCTCTGGATGGAGGAAACGGAAGACCGCCGTGCCAATCCAAGTGTGTTGTGGCCGGAAGTCCGCTCGATCATGATCCTTGCCATGAACTATGGCCCGGACAGCGATCCGCTCACCATCCTTGAACACAAGGACCGGGCGGCAATTTCTGTCTATGCGCAGAACCGCGATTACCACGACATCATCAAGGGTAAGCTCAAGCATGTGGCAAGCCGTTTTGCGGCTCGCGCTGGTCAGGACGTCAAAGTCTTCGTGGATACGGCGCCCGTTATGGAAAAGCCATTGGCGGAAGCGGCCGGCATTGGCTGGCAAGGCAAACACACCAATCTTGTCAGCCGCGAACATGGCTCTTGGCTATTTCTCGGCTCTATTTTTACGACCGCAGAAATTCCGCCCGATAAGCCTGAACGCGATCATTGCGGTTCCTGCCGTGCCTGTCTCGACGCTTGTCCGACGAACGCGTTTCCCTCACCCTATCGGATCGATGCGCGACGCTGCATTTCCTATCTCACGATTGAGAACAAGGGACCGATCCCGCACGAGTTTCGCAAATCGATGGGCAACCGCATCTATGGTTGTGACGACTGTCTGTCGGTCTGCCCCTGGAATAAATTCGCACAAGCGACCAGCGAGATGAAGCTGAAAGCGCGTGACGATCTCAAAGCTCCTCGGCTTGCTGACTTTCTCGTTCTTGACGATCCGGGTTTCCGAACTCTGTTTTCTGGCTCTCCGGTCAAACGGATCGGACGCGACCGCTTCATACGCAATGTGCTGATTGCAACGGGTAATTCGCAAGATCAGTCTTTGCTGACACAGGTCGAAAATCTGCTTGAAGATCCCGCCCCCGTTGTGCGTGGTGCAGCAGTCTGGGCATTCAAACAGCTCGCCCCCATGGAACGTTTCACAATTTTACAGAAACGTCTGGCCTCAGACGAAGAGGATGATACGGTGCGCGCAGAATGGATATTGGAGGACAGCTGACATGCGCATTTTTCTGTTTGGAGCCGGTTATTCTGCTCAGGCTTTTTCCCGCCTGATGACCGGAGAGGCAGAACGCATTGATGGCACCACCCGCAACGAGCAAAACTTCCCAGCACTGGAAAAAGCGGGCATCGCCCCAATTATTTTCGATGGTGAAGCCGCTTCACCAGAACTTATTGACCGGCTTGCGAAATCGACCCACGTTGTTGTCTCGATCTCACCACGCGAAAGTGGCGACCCTTCATTGGCAATCGTCGAGGAAGCACTTCGCCGTCCCGACAACACCGTTCGCTGGATTGGCTATCTTTCGACCGTCGGTGTTTATGGCAATCATGATGGCAACTGGATCGATGAAACTGCCCCACGCGAACCCACTTCGCGACGGTCGCTTGAGCGCGTTGAAGCGGAAAATGCATGGGATATTTTGAGCGAACGGCATGGTACACCGGTCGCACTTTTGCGTCTGTCCGGTATTTACGGCCCGGGACGCAATGCCTTCATCAATCTGGAGCGCGGCACGGCACGACGGATCATCAAGGAAGGTCAGGTCTTCAACCGCATCCATGTCGATGATATTGCCGGAACGCTACGTTTTCTGGCGGGTACCAATACGGGCGGCGCTTTCAACATCACCGATAATGAGCCTGCGCCACCACAGGATGTCGTGGGCTACGCAGCCGGATTGATGGACGTTGCGCCACCGCCAGAAATTCCGTTTGAAGAAGCAGACATGACGCCGATGGCGCGCTCTTTCTATAGTGAAAACAAGCGCGTCTCCAACCAGCGCATCAAAGATCTCGGCTATGATTTCATCCATCCCGATTATAAAGCCGCTTTCTCCGCCATGTGGCGAGACAAGAGCTGGCGATAAAATCGCTCTAAAGATGCCGCATTTTATCATGCCCATGCGACGCGCTTTAAGCCTTTGTTTTTACATATGTCTTTTCCCATAATCCGGGTCCACCTTTTTGGAGACAGGCTTTAATTGCCGTTTTAGCGAACGCGAAGCATAATCCGGCCTATCAGCTCGAATGATTCGAGCAAAAGTTTTTTGGGAAATTGCCCATGGCAAAGAGATCCAGCTCGAAATTCTGGCCGCGTCTTGTTCTTGCAACCTGCCTTGCGGCAATGATCGCTCCAGAGTTCGTCCCGCAGGCTTTCGCAGACGATCAGCCCGCCAAGCAGGCCTTCGGCAGCAAACAGCTTCCGGTTCTGGCGCAATCGCCACAATCTATCGGCTTTTATGCCAAGGGCTGTCTCGCGGGTGCTGTCGCCCTCCCTGTGGATGGTCCAAACTGGCAGGTTATGCGCCTGTCGCGAAACCGGCGCTGGGGGCATCCTCATACGATCGGCCTTCTGGAAAAGCTTTCGCGTGACGCGGCCAAGGATGGTTGGCCCGGCCTTCTGGTTGGTGACATTTCGCAGCCTCGCGGCGGCCCTATGCTCACGGGTCATGCTTCGCATCAGGTCGGATTAGATGCAGATATCTGGCTCACGCCGATGCCCAAGAAGCGTTTCACCGACGCGGAGCGTGAAAGCGTATCAGCGGTATCCATGCTGAAAAAAGATTCGCTATACGTCGATCAGCAAAAATGGACCCCTGCCCGCACTGCTCTTATCAAACACGCAGCCAGCTATCCGGAAGTCGAGCGCATTTTCGTTCACCCCGGCATCAAGAAACAGCTTTGCGACACAGTGACAGGCGACCGCAGCTGGCTTGGCAAAGTCCGCCCCTACTGGGGGCATTTTTATCATTTCCATGTGAGACTGCATTGTCAGCCCGGATCACCAGACTGCAAGCCGCAGCCAAAGGTGGCGGCAGGTGACGGTTGCGACAAGTCGCTGGCATGGTGGTTTACCGACGAGCCATGGAAACCTGCAAAGCCATCCAAAGAGCCCCCGAAGAAGCCAAAGCCGGTTATGGTTTCGGACTTGCCAAAAGCCTGTGCCGCAGTGCTGAATGGTCCGTCACCGGATTCGATTGCGGACGTGATTTATGGTGCGAATTAAAGCAGTTTCTCGAAAGATGGAAAACATGCTTTTCACTTAATCATGGCTTCGCTATAGGGTTTAAACGATTTAAAGTTCAAATGACAAGGTTATCAATCTCATGACAGAACGTCTGCGTATTGCTTTGATCGCTCATGACCTGAAGAAAGACGAGATGGTCGCCTTTGCGCGTACGCATGAGAAAGCCTTGTCACACTACGATATCGTTGCGACCGGAACGACAGGCGGCCTCATTCAGGAGGCCTGCCCTTCGCTCAATATCCATCGTGTCAAAAGCGGACCGCTGGGCGGTGATCAGCAGATCGGCGCAATGATTGCCGAAGGAACGGTGCAGGCATTGATCTTTTTCATCGATCCGCTATCGCCACTTCCACATGATGTCGACGTGAAAGCGCTGACACGCCTCGGCAGTGTTTATGACATCCCAATGGCGCTTAATCCCGCAACCGCTGAAAAGCTGGTAAGAGTGCTGGATTAACCAGCATATCCAGATAAGCCCGCAAACAATAAGAACAGACGAAGCAGCAAGGCAGACCATGATTGACGCTGACCAGAATTTCAAGTTTCCCGTCCTCGTCGGCGATATCGGTGGAACCAATGCGCGCTTTGCGCTCCTTGTTGATGCCCATGCGGAACCCAGGGAGTTCCCCGTGGTCCAGACGGCTGATTATGCAACGATTGACGATGCAATCGAACAAACGGTCCTCAATCACACCTCTTTACGGCCTCGCTCAACCATTCTGGCAGTTGCAGGCCCGGTTGATGGCGATGAAATTGATCTGACCAATTGTGACTGGGTGGTTCGCCCCAAACAACTGATCGCAAAGCTCGGCTTTGAAGACGTGACCGTCCTCAATGACTTTGAAGCTCAGGCGCTGGCTGTTGTTTCGATCGGCAAGGAATATCTGCACCAGATCGGTGGTCACGACGAAGAACTCGTCGCTACGCGCGTCGTTCTCGGCCCCGGAACAGGCCTTGGCGTTGCCGGCCTCGTACGCACCGGCAAGGCATGGGTTCCTGTTCCCGGCGAAGGTGGACATATAGACATTGGTCCACGTAGTGAGCGGGATTATCAGGTTTTCCCACATATCGAACCAATCGAAGGTCGCGTTGCAGCAGAGCAGATTCTTTGCGGACGCGGTCTGCGCAATCTCTATCTCGCAATCTGCGCCGCCGATAAGGTGACGCCCGTTCTCGACACGCCGCCGGATATCACAGCCGCCGGACTTGATGGCAGCAACGCTCAGGCTGTCGAAACACTTGATCTGTTCGTCACCTATCTCGGTAGATTAGCAGGCGACCTTGCGCTTATCTACAAAGCACATGGCGGTGTTTATCTCTCAGGTGGCATTCCGCAGCGCATTCTGCCTGCTTTGCAGGCAGGCTCCTTCAGAGCAGCCTTTGAAGACAAAGCCCCCCATACGCATTTTATGCGTGACATTCCTGTTCGGGTCGTTGTGCATCCGCTAGCAGCACTGAGCGGACTTTCTGCATTTGCCCGTACTCCATCGCGATTTGAAGTTTCCACCGATGGCCGCCGCTGGCGCGTTGGCTGATCAGGTTACTTTCTCAGGCATGGTCAAGCGGCAAAGATAACGCTATAGAAGCGCTGCAATGAAACAATTAAAGCATTTCCAGCAAAAGTGCGAAGCGGTTTTGCGTTGGATAATGCGCACAAACGAAGAATTAGAGCGGTGCTAACGATTTTTTCTTAACTGGCACCACTCTATCGCAGCCTTTTGTCGTTTCCAGTCCAGAGAGACACGCGAGAATGCAAGATCAACGACAGCCAACGGCTGCTAGATAAAAAGCACTTTGCCCGTGAGCCTATTCAAAAAGAAAAAGAAGAAGATCGATCCGAGCGAAGCTACGCGTGTCATTCGCCGCATGCTGTCGGAGAATGCGCATCAATATAAAGCAAGTTATGCCATAGCCATCGCTGCCTCTCTTATCGTCGGCGCGTCAAACGGTGGGCTTGCATATCTGATGAAGCCGATGATCGACAAGATTTTCTACGAACAGAAAATCGGACTGATCTGGGTAATTTGTGGCGCGATCCTCGGTATTTTCGTTCTGCGTGGTCTTTCCAGCTATATTCAGGCCGTAGAGCTTGCGAAGATCGGCAACAATCTCGTCGCACGCTATCAGAAGCGCATCTTTGATCACTTGCTCCTGCTTGGATTAGATTTTTACAACGATACGCGTTCGGGTCATCTGGCTGCCCAGATCAACCAGAACGTCAATGGTATTCGTGATCTTCTGAACATGACGATCACGTCGATTGCGCGGGATTTCGTGGCGCTGATCGGCCTGATCGGCATGATGTTCTATACCGATCCGTTCATGTCGACTGTAGTCTTTCTGGTTGGCCCGCCGCTCGTTCTCGCGGTTTCTTATATTTCCCGCCGCATCAGGTCTGTCACGCGCGACCTCGTCCACCTCAACTCCCATCTTCTGGGAGCTATGCAGGAAACCGTGCAGGGCATTTCCATCGTGAAAGCCTTCACCATGGAAGACCAGCTTCGCGGCAAGATCAGCACTCTGATCGATCAGGCGGAAAACAGAAGCAACAAGATCGCCCGCGTGTCTGAACGCACCACGCCCATTGCCGAAATTCTGGCTGGCTTCGCGATTGCAGGCGTTCTGGCCTATAGCGGTTATAATGCGATCCTCAATCAGCAGCCGCCCGGCGCAATGTTCGCCTTCATCACCGCTCTGCTGCTGGCCTATGACCCTGCGCGCCGTCTGGCACGTTTGCAGGTTGGACTTGAGCGTGCGCTTGTGAATGCGCGCATGATCTATGAAGTACTGGATATCGAACCCAATCAGGGCGATGCTCCCGATGCGGTGGCGCTCAAGGCTGGTCCGGGCGAAATCGATTTCCAGAATGTACACTTTGCCTATAGCGACATTGCACCTGTCTTGCATGGTGTAAACTTCATCGCCAAGGCGGGTGAAACCACCGCGATCGTTGGAGCGTCTGGCGCGGGCAAATCGACCCTCATCAGCCTTGTGCAACGCTTTTACGATGTTACCGACGGACAGATTCTGTTCGACGGGCAGGACATCTCAAAAGTCACGAAAGAGTCGCTTCGCCATTCCGTGGCCTATGTATCGCAGCAGCCTTATCTTTTTGAAGGCACGATTGCCGATAATATCCGCTACGGTCGCCCCAATGCGACACTGGATGAAATCATCGACGCGGCAAAGCTCGCCAATGCGCATGAGTTCATTCTTCAACAGCCGGAGGGTTATGATACGCCGGTTGGCGAAAATGGCGTAACGCTTTCCGGCGGCCAGCGTCAGCGTGTATCGATTGCACGCGCAATCGTGCGTAACGCGCCGGTTCTATTGCTTGATGAAGCGACCTCCGCGCTTGATAATGAGTCGGAGAAGCGTGTTCAACAGGCGCTTGATCACATCATGCAGGACCGCACGACCATCGTCATCGCTCATCGTCTTTCCACAGTCGTCAATGCCGACCGCATTGTCGTGATGGAAGCGGGATATGTGGTCGAGGAAGGCCGTCACAACGATCTGATCAAGATACCAAATGGCGTCTATGCCCGCTTCTATCAGCTTCAGAGCGGCAAGGATGACATGCTCATCGGAAAGACAGGCTCGGAGGAAACATCGAATGGCTGATAGTGCTGAAATGGGCCTGGTGGTCGTGGGTGCGAATGGTCGTATGGGACAAGCTCTCATCCGTGCCATCCATGCTATCGACGGGGCGCGGTTGTCCGGTGCCATAGCGCGTCCTGGTTCCCCATTTCTCGGAAAAGATGCCGGAGAAGTTGCAGGCGTTGGCAATCTTGGCGTTGCTATCACCGATGATCCGCTGCCGGTTTTCGCTAAAGCGCAGGGCGTGCTCGATTTCACTACACCTGTGACCACAGTAAATTATGCAGGGCTCGCAGCGCAGGCCCGCATCGTCCATATCATTGGCACCACCGGTGTTTCCACTGAAGACGAAGAAAAAATCCTCGCTGCCGCGCGCCATGCGACAATCGTCAAATCCGGCAATATGAGTCTTGGCGTCAATCTTCTGGCTGGCCTTATCAAGAAGGCAGCGCAAGCACTTGGCCCTGAAGATTTCGACATCGAAATCCTCGAAATGCATCACAAGCACAAGGTTGACGCGCCGTCAGGCACAGCCCTTCTGCTGGGTGAGGCAGCGGCTCAAGGACGAGCAATCAACCTTGCTGAAAAGAGCGTGCGTGTACGCGATGGCCATACGGGTCCACGCGAGGACGGCACGATTGGCTTTGCGACTTTACGCGGCGGCTCGGTTATCGGCGACCACGAAGTCATTCTGGCTGGCGAAGGAGAGCGCATCACCCTCTCCCACCATGCTCAGGATCGCACAATCTTTGCTCGGGGTGCTGTGAAAGCAGCACTTTGGGCACATGGTAAGAAACCCGGCCTTTATTCTATGCTCGATGTTCTCGGGTTTAACGACTAATCTTTTTCATCCCAACGGAGTGCTGCGATGTCTCGTACCCTCGTCCTGGTCCGCCACGGCCAAAGCGAATGGAACCTGAAGAACCTTTTTACCGGCTGGCGCGATCCAGGCTTGACCGAACAGGGCCATGCAGAAGCCAAGGCCGCAGGCCAGCGCCTGAAGGCCGCGGGCCTTAAGTTCGACCTTGCATACACCTCGGTCCTGTCGCGTGCGCAGGTTACTTGCCAGCACATTCTTGATGAGCTTGGCCAGTCGGAACTGGAAACAATCCGCGATCAGGCTCTCAATGAACGCGATTATGGCGATCTCTCGGGCCTCAACAAAGATGACGCACGGGCAAAATGGGGCGAAGAACAGGTCCATATCTGGCGGCGCTCCTATGATGTTCCTCCTCCGGGTGGCGAAAGCCTGAAGGATACCGGCGCGCGCGTGTGGCCTTATTATCTGCACACCATCCAGCCGCATGTTCTGCGCGGCGAGACCATTCTGGTTGCAGCCCACGGCAACTCGCTGCGTGCGCTCATCATGGCGCTCGATGGCCTGACACCGGAAGAGATTCTCAAGCAGGAACTCAACACTGGCGTTCCGATCATCTACAAGCTGAATGCCGATTCGACTGTCGCTTCCAAGGAAGTGCTTTCCGCATAATGATTCTTCGGGCGCAGACGCATTTATGCACTGCGCCCGAATTCCGTTTTTGGAGCGTCGACGCCTTTTCGGGCGCACCGCGGGCGCTCTAACTCATTGAATCTGCGCATCGGCCCTAAAACTGATTCCGGTTTTAGGGCCGATGCGCCAGTCTTTTTCAGTATTCAAAACAGCAATGTGAAAAAAAGCTGATTGAATATCGAAAACGCGATTGACAGAGAGAGGCCTACCCCTTAGATGGGTCCTCGTCGCCCAGATGGCGGAATTGGTAGACGCACCAGCTTCAGGTGCTGGCGCTCGCAAGGGCGTGGAGGTTCGAGTCCTCTTCTGGGCACCATTTCCAAGTCTTCAGACCACTACCAAGGTCCAGAAGCACCCCAAAAAGCCCGCGCAAGCGGGCTTTTTTGTTGCCTTTTATCCTTGTACGTCCATGAGCAGCCAGTGGCATCCAAACAATTTGATGGCATTATTGATGGCATTTTGCTGGAATGCCATCAAATGGATATCAGGATGCCAACATAATGCCTTTGAACGACACTCGCATAAGAGCCTTAAAGCCATCAGCTAAGCCCACAAAGCACGGCGACTCCGGCGGACTTTTACTTGTCGTAAATCCCACAGGAAGCAAGCTCTGGCGAATGGTCTATCGCTTTGAGGGAAAACAAAAGCAGCTTTCATTCGGAACATGGCCAGACGTGTCCCTTGCAGAAGCTCGCGCAGCCCGCGACGCAGCGCGTAAGACCCTCGCATCCGGAATAGACCCCTCTTCGAAAAAGAAAGAAGAGAAAGTCGCTCGTGAACGACTGGTAACAGATAGCTTCACAGCATTGGCCGATGAACTACTGGACAAAAATGCGCGCGAAGGCAAGTCCGCAGCAACACTTGGAAAAAAGCGCTGGCTAGTAAGCCTAGCGATAAACGACTTAGGAGACAGACAAATAACGGAAATATCTGCAACGGATATCCTCGTACCGTTGCGGCGAGTGGAAGCACAAGGCAATTATGAAACCGCCAGACGTCTGCGTGCTGTTATAAGTCAGGTCTTTCGTTATGCAATTGCCACGGCACGAGCCGAGAATGACCCGACCTTTGGTTTAAGGGGTGCCATTATTGCGCCTAAAGTCACCCATCAGGCTGCCGTCACAGACTGGACCGTCTTTGCCAAATTGTTAAAATCGATCTGGGCTTACTCGGGAACGTTAGAAACCTGCACGGCTCTGAAGTTAATGGCTCTACTTTATCCGCGCCCCGGCGAACTCCGCCAAGCGGAATGGAATGAATTCGACCTCGAAAATGCAGTTTGGATAATCCCAGCTGAACGCGCAAAAATGCGGCGCCCACACAAGAAGCCATTACCGCCGTTGGCCGTACAGATATTGCGGGAGCAACGCAATCGCACCGGCAATCTGCGCTTGGTATTTCCATCTAGTACATCAACTGAGCGACCGATTAGTGAGAACACAATGAACCAAGCGCTCAGGCGGATGGGTTTTAGCAAGGACGATGCCACCTCGCACGGATTTCGCGCCACCGCCTCAACACTATTAAACGAAAGCAGCACTTGGAGTGCTGACGCCATCGAAGCCGAATTGGCTCACATCGGTGGCAATGCAGTGCGCCGAGCCTACCACCGTGCTTCCTATTGGGATGAGCGCATCAAGATGTCGGTTTGGTGGTCAGAACGAATTGCAGAAATCTTAGGTGATTTGAACGATGTATATGAAGTTTAATGGGCGAACATCTTAAACCGTAACGCAAATTTTTAGCACATTGGTCTCCACCAAAACGGGTTCGATAAACTTCCAGCTTATCGACAACTCGACAGGCTTACATCGACTGCTTTGCACGCAAATGCTATTATTGCAATGACTTCGCGAAATTCGTTGTGCTGCCATTCGCCTTTTCAGATTCAATGTCTAACGTGGGGTAGGAACCGGACTAGCGGGCTTCGCCGCCGTGTTGGTTGTAGCAGACCCTCCGGCCCTATCGGTAGAACTCCACCCTCATTAGGTCGCCGCCTCGTACGAGGCACCACTGCTTGAAGAAGGGCAGAAGGGCGAGCTGAAGATCAAAGGGGGTTTCTGCGTATTCTGGACCGCATAAGTTAACTGGAGAGGCCGAAGGCCGTCGTTTCGAACATGCAATCGTAGCAGCCTTCAGGATGCTCAGGCTGGAAGCGCCTGCACCCGCAAGATCAACTTGGCCACAACTAATGGATCGGCGAGTACGCCGCGCAAGAAGCCCGCATCCCAGCAATTGACGCCATAGAAATCTATTGCGTCACGCAGTTGTATCTCAAGCTCGGCTCGCATTACGTCCACGGTTGGCGCTGCACCTACACGCCTATGTAATTTGGCGGGCAAAGGTCCCCAATGTCGCCGCACAGAGTCGCGCCATTCCTTTCCGAGCAACGTTTGCACATGGAAGTCCACGATAAGACGACGATTGCGGGAAAGCATCGGCAGCGCGACAGCTTTGAATTGCAATGCATCGAGATCGGGACCAAATTGAATACGCCAAAGAGCGTCCGATGCCCAACGATCATAATACGGATGGATGAATCGCTCTGGACGGCGAGTTCCGCGATAAGTTCCCCCCTTCTCGTCAGTATTGCACATCGTACAGGCCGGCACGAGATTCTCATGCAGAATCGAAAACTCAGGAAAGCGTCTGCGAGGCAATGCATGATCGAGCGAGCGTCCACCGAGCGAACCGCACATCGGACAGCTTTGAAACAGGGTCGCTGGCCGCCGTATCCGTGCAATCGGACCCGAACCTGCACGGCTATCATACAACACATAGAGAGCATCCGCGTCTGCACCGGTGAAACCTGCCGGTAGCATTCGCCACGGGTTACCGCGGCATCTTTGGTAATTCGCAGCGGCTGCGAGCCAGAGCGCCTGCCGACCCTGCCAGCCTGCCTTGAGGCACTGCCGCAGAATGACACCATTGCCCGCTCCCGGCGGCAGTGGAAGATACTTCATTGGTGCAGATTCCGCCGGGCGACAAGCTCGGCGATATAGGACAGTGTCTCTGGATTAAGATCGGCTTCAAACCTTCGGCGGATTTGGCCTAGAGTCGCTTCCGGATTCTCCTCGATATATTGCTCGATAACGTTTTGGAATCTGTGTTTGGGGCCAACGTCACCGAATACGAACTGTGAAATAGTATCGATGCTTGCGCCAAACGTTTGCATGGTGGGCGGATCGATCATGATTGTCTCATCGTCGGGATCGCGCGTGATTATCCGTACCCGTCGTCGCGGCACTTCGCGCACAACATATGCTGAATGGGTCGCGATCAGTGCTATCGATCCCGATTGTTCGAGTAAGCGGTCAAGCATCTCCATGAATTGAGAGATGTAGTTGGGATGGAGATGTGTCTCGGGCTCATCGAATAGAAAAATGGTCCCGCGACGCAACGAGGCAACTGCATAGGCTGCGAAGCGTAGCAGCGCGACTTCACCGCTACTCAAATTGCGCGGACGCAAGCGACCGGTCACGACGATCGGTGGGCGAGCGGTATTAATGCGGGCATAAAGCTGAAGATTACGCTGCTCGTTCATGCGACGGAACACCGGGAAGTAATCACGGCCTTCGATACGTGTCGGCGGTGGAAGGGTGTCGAGCTCGCCCGCTTCGTTTAACTCGACCAAGAGATTGTCGGAAATGCCAAGCGGCTCAAGCACGGAGTTCAACAGAGCCATGGCCCCCGTGCGTCCATAACCCTGCGTACCGCTGTCGGCGCGCAAACAATCGATCAGTGCCATCGTCAGACCGCCATCCTCACCGCCGAATGAGCCAATCATTCGGTGGTATCGGTAGTCGATTCCCTCCCACGGCGGTAACGACTGCGGATACGGGTCCGACGCCACCGACGAAAATACGATCAGTCGGGAAAAATGCGGCTGCGGCTCAAAGGTGGCGGCACGATCAACGTTGAATTCTTCGTCCCACGGAGGCGCTACCCGCAAACCGTCGATCATCGCCTTGAACAATCTAGTCTTGCCCGTTCCGTTTTGACCGACCAATACAAGCGCGCGGCGCGACAACGGAAATGCTTCGCCGAAATCAGCGTCGAGGACATGTATCCCGGTCATGCCGCGTAAATTGGCCTCAACCATAAACGAGTTTGCCGCCTCCTCGACATCCGGCTGACGGTTGGGCGTCAAAAAGCGATCGGCTTGGCGGAAGGCCACCCAGGTGGCTTCGTCGCGAAGTGCGCCCAGATGGAAGTCAACCGTGCCGGTGAGCGCAAGTGTTGGCTCGTCCTTCGCCTCGTCTTCCACCCTCGCGAGCACAGCGTCGTGCATGCGCCGAAGACAACCGATGCTGTTGTCAAAGCCGAGCACATCGATGAGCGTGCGATAGTCGTTTTCGCTCTCCAGTACTGAAACGAACGGCTCGTTGATCTGCCTGATATTACGTATCCTCGGTTGTTCGGCTTCATCTAGGTTGAGCTCATCGATGAAATAGCTCCGCGGCGCATTCCAACCCTGGATCAAAAGCCGCATACGAAGCGGACCTTCGGCGTCCTCAACCCCTATAAGGTGCAAGTCGGCTCGCAATCTGGACCCGAAATCGTTCCAGTCACCGGCATCGGGAACAATGACCAGCGCACGGCCATCAATGCGACGCTGGAGATCCGCGTCGAGCGACAATGCGAGATATACCGGAATATCAGAATTGACAGGAATACGCGGCATTTAGGCCCCTAAGCTTCCAAGAAGCTTCTAGACCGGAATATCTGCGCACATCTACCCACCTTTTCCAAAAATGCGTGCAGAAGGTCATCGTAATGAGCGCCTATAGCGTCGGCTGGCACCAGCTTGTCCGCAACATCCGCAACCAAACCCATACGCTCTTTCCAGATTCTGCTGTAAGATTTCAAAGTGGACGTGAGCTTATCGTATGCAAAGACATCGCGCTGCGCCGGATGACCCCACACCCCCTTCGATATAACTTCTGACAAGACAATAACTATGGTCCTTGCACTTGGGCTTTCGAGACTTAGTAGAATGCGATCGTCAAGATTTGCGTTGGTGTCGAGCCAATCGATAATATTCCTATCAAAGGTAAAACCTGCGCGCGCTCCGCAGGTATTCAATTCGCCGTTCTCGCCCACGTCATATGTTTGCATGTGTCGCTCCCTACTGAGATCAGGCCGTCGTCGCATCAGCTGGCGCCACTGTCTCGGTGGCGAGTTCGTCCTCGAACCTTATCCGCTGATGGGAGGTTTCTTGCGCCTCGACGAAGAAGCTGTTGCCCGAGATTCCCGCGCGATCGAAGAAGGCCTGATTCCGCTCTCTGGCATCACTGAGAAGGGTATCCCATGCGATGAGTTCGATCGAACCTTTGAAACCGGAGCGCGGCTGGTAGAAGCGCCCACGACCATCTGCCGTGCGGTCCCACGAATAAGTCCATTCGTCCATCTTGCCCACCACGTCGGCAATGATGAAGCAGTAGAAGACAGTGTCCTCTTTCAGCTTTATGGGGCGCCCCTTGACGTCCAGCTTTCCTCCTTCCAAGAGTCGCCGTACATAGCGCTCGACCTGATGCTGAGGGTTCTCGTCCGCAGCATAGCTGGTTCGCCCTGGGCGCTTAAACTCAACCAGAAGTACGCGCGAGGGATCGTCGGTCTGACGCAAGCCGTGTACGTGATCAAAAATCAGAACATCCGGCCGTTCGTCGCTGGCGACCGCATTAGAAAGATTATGGAACTCCTCATCCGAACTGAAATACTGAGCAAAGGTCAAACGCTCGTCAATTATCCAAAGGTCGTGCGACGCAGCTGACACAACCTTTTTAGTGCCATCCGATAACGTGTTGATCCGCAGGGGGCAGATAAATGAGTGTAAAATATCTTCGCGCTGATAGCTGCTATCACGCGCATCATCGCGGACTTTGTGCAGCAGTATTTCGATGAAATCGAGCACGACCTTTCGGCGAACGATGTACTCAGTGAGGCTTTTCTGTTCCGCCTCCTCGATTGCCTTGCCCGCGGCCTCGATCGCGCTCGCAAAGGAATTAACGTCTACAGATGGCTCCTTTAACCGCTCCAGAACTCCTCGGATTTTTTCTGCCTGCCGCTGGTCGCGGCGATAACGCTCACGCGATAGATGCCCAAAAATCGCATCATCGTTTAGCTCACCCGAAGGAAGCTTTTCTTGCAGTTCATCGACGTTGCCGAATGCGACAGAGGGATAGGATTCAGTGATTGCCTTGACCCTTGTTCGTTGATCCCGGCGCAGCGTTTGTAAAGGTTCGGCCAGAAATTTCTCGATATAAGGCGTACAAACGTCGTTCACAATACGCTCAAGAACCGCGTCCTCGAACTGGAACTTCGTCCGCTCTTGGTTGACGTTGTCGTCCAGGAATTTGCCGGTCAGAACAGCGTGGAAAACCCGATCCTCATTCACCCCAAAGTATTTCAAGCCGAGTTTGCCGTCGATTTTTTGAGAATGAACCGTTCGGTCATGGGCGATGAAATGAACGAAATGCGACCCCTGCAGATCTGCACTTGCCACTTTATCGCATTCCATCAAAGTGAAAGTGAGCAGCCCGTAATCCGCAGTCGAGATATTCTCGATCGTCTCCCGGCGATGTATAATCGAATTAATTTCATCGGGATAATGTCGGGTTTCGTCACCGCAGTGCACTGTGATGCGAGGCGACCTTGATCCGATGAAGGTTGGCAAGAAATGAGACGTAAAATGCTGGAAGACATATGCTGGGCGACCGGGGAATTTGGCCCGATAGCCATTGTCGCGGAGGCCATCGAACGTAACCAACAATCCCGGATTTAGAGCCTCATTATCGAGTTTGCTCTCAAAATAATCTTGTATCTGGTCGGATTGCGAGAGGACAAAACGAAACTTCCGGGTTTTCAGAACGCTTTTCTCGATCGAAGTGCTAAGTACGCTGATTGATTCAAAGCAATCCAACCACAACAGCCGTCCAACGCCCTTGCCTCCGCGAGCAATTTTATTGTCGGTATCGGTTGTGGTGAACGCCTCATAATTTTTGATATCGAGCCCCACGCCATTGTCTTCAACCAGTATTTTTGAGGGCGCTTGTCGGCGTGCCATGGTGAGGGTGACTATGATTTTCCCTTCGGTCGCGACGTTTTCCTTGAACCTATCCTGCGTGCTGTGGATCGAGTTACTGACCGCTTCAAAAAGTGGTTGCATAGCGTCAGCTGCGTTGGCCGGTTTAGGAAGCCGGTCGATTCTTTTAACTAGATTTGTCTTTAACGATGGCATCTATTTTCCCCCATTCAACTTACTTACATAACGAGTTTCCATTCGTCTATCGCAGAGGTGTTATTATGCCAACGTACAGCCCTCTCAAAAACATCTATCGCCCGGTCTATCCGATCGTTAGTCCTGGCAAACGATTACGGACAGAAAAACAATAGTGTTGCGACTTAGACCAGCCGACGCGAGTAGATTGACAGCTTTAAAGCAGGTTAGGTCGATCGATATCTTTTAATATCCCATATCTCTCATATCCTCATTAGCTAACGGTTCTGCCATTGCCCATTTGGTACTTCGGAGAAAAGGTCTCGGAGGTCCTTCATCAACCATTCCATAGCACCGGATACAATCGCGCTTTCATCGGGCAGCTTGCCGAATGCCGTGTCGTAACCCTTCAAGTCTGGTACACAATGTCCGCCCCATGAGATAACACGATCATCGAAGTGACGTTCGAACTGATGAAGAAGTTGGTCCGTCCGATCAACGTACCACTTAACCGCTTCTTGGCTGTAGTGGTCCGGGCGCTCGTCACTGAATGTGACGTCCGCTCCTGCCTCCTCAAAACTCCGCACAGGCCATTGCCGCCTGCTTAGTGAGATGCCCTCGCAGCCCTCTCGGTTCTGTCGTTCAGCAACGATCTCCATCCGCAGCGGCATCAACCGAAATGTGCGAAGATAGGGGCCTATATCTGGTAGCGAGTGTGTTACTACTTCATCGTAGGCGATCTCGCATCGACAGTAGTACGCATCGAGCGTTCGGCTAAAGCGTTGCTGATCGTTGACATCGCCGAGGTTTAGTTCGTCAAGTTCGTGCCACCAACGTTCGAGTCTGTTGACGCCCTGCTCGCAAAGCCCACGCAAATCGGCAATGAGTTCGTCGACGAGAAATGTTTGCCCCTTATTCGGGCCATTGCCGTCCACCAAACTGCCAGCGTGCGGCTGGAGAAACATAAGTGCCTTGTCGAATTGCGTAGGGTCGATGGGGGCTTCATATTGACGCGCGAGGTGTCGAAGGCGGCCAAATGTGCGTTCTTCCGTCCAAACACGACCACCGATCAGGTTTCTCTCCCTGATCAGTTCCTTAAGCGCCTCCTCCATTCGCTTAACAGCAAGAACTCGTCCAGCTCCTGGGCCTAAACCCATCTTACTTAGGGCATGACAATACATTCGCGGTGCACGTTGCAATTCTTGTATCCCGACGATTGATATCGGTTCCTCAACAGTATTAGCATCGAAAAACTGGTAGTGAATGAACGCTTCATCGACGCTTGTGATGACCCCCAACCGCTCCACCATCTGTCCTGCGAGCTCTGCTCTCAATGCTGGAGCCACGACTTTGAAATGAACGTTGATAAGGGTTTCCAATGTACTCTGAAGATCAGAAGCGAGGCGACGAGCGTCAGCCTCTGTGGCAACTGTAGAAAATACTTTGTCAAATCCGGTGAACCGTAAACTACGAATAGCTATTTGAATGTTCTGACGGGCTACCGCTTCCCAAGCTGCACCGCGTGTCTCCACGGTTGGTGCGTTCGAAACGATGAGTAATCCGAACAGGGATGACGGGTCAAACAACAGAGCATCCAGCTGAGCCGGATTGACAGACGGATTAATCCAGAATCGATTGGCACGCAGATGGTCCGCCAAGGCTTCGTGCTTGAGCTCAACAGTTGTACCCTGCAGACTAATCGCGTCCTGCTCGGCCAGCCTGCGCAGAGTCCCTTGTGGGTCTATGTGATTAGTTGCAAGTTCTCCAGCTTTTACCACATTTATAGGACCATTGACAGTTACCACGGCGATGTCCTCAAGCAACTGCCGGTCAAAGGAGCGATCAACGGGATCAGATGCTGCGAGAATCTGCTCCAGCCAACCCTCGAACAAGATGGAGAGGTCAGTTGGGTGAGAGCGAGCGGTCGAATAGTAATTCAGCATCAAATCGGCGATTAGTGGGATTTCACCAAGACGGTACACGTGATTAGGAGCACCCGCGAACATTTGGTTAACGCTATCCAACGTCTGCGAGCGGAGCGCCGCAAGATCGCTCAGTTCGCCGTGGCTGTAATGTTGCAATGCCAGTACAGGTAATTCCAACTGTCTAGGGGCGACTTGAGAGCGTGAAGTGACGTATACGAGTGCCTTGGGGTAATCAGCGAGGAAAGTACGCAATTGCGCTTCCAACCAGGACCGGCCTAACCGATCCACTCTTTCGAAGCTGTCCGCTATCACGATCAGCCCGTCACGGCGCGCAATGTCCTGTAGCGCTGCGTTGGAAAAGCCAGGTTTGTACGCCTGTATCCGATTTGTCAGAAAATCTTCGAGCGACTTCCCAGACTGCACTAGATCCGGGACAAACACATCAACCGGTAAAGCTTTCGTCGGGTCTGCCCACCGCTGCTCGATCGCCTCGTAAAGAAGTTTGCGAGCCAGTACCGTCTTGCCGTAACCGGAGGCGGCCGTCACAATAGCTCCCTTTCCAACAAGCCCCAGAAGCTCGCGGCTACTAAGTCTTTGTTTAGTAACGTGATCCAGGAGTTGCCGCTCAATCGACTGCTGGGCGCCATGTTCAACACGTTGATGCGCAGCGCGTTCATAATCACCTAGATCACTTGAGAGCACATCGAACCGTTTGTGTGCGAGAAGTGAGCAGCTGCTGCGCAACGCCCTAAGTGAAAGAATGTTCTCAAGTATGGCCCTATGCTGCCTAAGCTCAGCGACGTCGCACGAAAAAACGCATTCGCTCTCTATTGCCTGCTGGAGCTGCCATACCTCTAGTTGCTTACCGTTAGTCAACATTAGGACAGGTGCACGTAATGCGTTCGCATAGGACTCCCCTTGGTCTTTACCACCATCAAGCGGCTCGTTTGGGTGTTTAGTTTCCACAACGATTAGGGAAGTTTCTCTACAAAACGGCTTCTCCGCGTACACCACAAAGTCAGCTTCAGGTTTCCGACCCGGGCGTTGTTTACGACCTTCTTGGAACTGAACCGGAACTTTGGAGGCAACGTGGAGTGGGTTGTGCCCAAGAGCTTCTAATAAGGGCAGCACAAACCATGTTTCAACCATCGCCTCATTCGGGGCTCCATGGTCGGCAAGATTAGACCAAAGATCGTCGGCGTGACGTAGCAAAGGAACCTCCACGCTGCTTGATGCCCGATAACTAATTAGCTGCAATGGGTGCGGATGAATATGACTTTCGACATAAGATCTTGAATTCGCACCTAAGGCAACCCTCTCAAAATCGGCCGGATAGCTTAAACCAATACAGCCAAAGAAGCGCACGAAAGCCTCCAGTCCGCTTTAAACTGTTAGATGCGCGCATTACGGTGGAAAATCTCCTTGGCTCTTCGAAAATCCTGATCTGATTCCACGATTTCCTTCCGTTCGAAGGCAAGATAGAGGTCAAGTTCCGAACGACTTGTCAGAGCTCGGCGACAAAGATCATCAAGAACTTCTTCCCGTTCACTGTCCTGCATTGACGAATAGTGTTTCCGTATAATTTCCTGCGGCGTATGGCCAAGGTTGAGTTGCAGTGCGACCTCATCTTCGATCGTCATATTGCCGCGCTTGGTTAAAAATGGGTGGAGTACCTTTCGAAAATCATGTGAGGAGATATTACCGCTCAAGACTTCGGCTGCCTGAGCTGCCTCTTTAATAATCCGCTGAACAGAATCTTCCGATTTCCAGCACTGCGCCGGTTCGGTTTGATTGCCTCTATAGCCGAAGCCAAGGGCGTTCGCTTGAATATAGCGGTCCGGAAGAAAGAAAGGGGCGTCATGATCGAAGCCATTCGCTCCACGCCAATCTGCCCATGCGTCTAGAGCTTCAAGAAGTCCTGAGCCAAGATCGAGGCAATAGGTTCTTATGTACTTTCCGAGCTTCGTGTCCACCTCTCGTGGATCCTGATTGATCCACCGAGTACGAATGTTTACGTGTTTACCACGCAGCGTGACCAACGCCGCAATACGTATTCCCGTTACGATAAACATCGCCACAATTGCACGATTACGCAGCTCGACCGGATTTGCGCGGGTCATGGCTGTAAAAATGCAAAGAGCTTGGTCGAAGGTTAGACTGGTCCCCTTTACGGTGCTTGCTTCGACGGCGCGCTCTCTCCGGGAAAGACTGAAATAGCCAGCGAGATCTGGATGGATGTCGACATCAAGTTGCCGTTGCAGCCAATCGAAGAATGCACGGCACCGGTCCAGTGTGTGCGAAACGGTTGAGCTGCTTAGCGCGCCTCGCCCCATAAGAAGACGACGACCGCGTAGCTCTTCCTTGAACTTGCGACAATCGTCAATTGCTATCTTGCCGAAAGGCTTGTGATTGAGAAATGCGCTCAATCTGGCGAGAGAACGAAGATGTTCATCTACCGTTCGCACATCCAAATTCTGGTGGTTCTCGAGGTAGACCGTATAGAGGTAAAGCCAGCGTATATTGAAACTGTTAGTTTCCGGGGGGACTGGCGAGCCGCTTCTCCCAATATTTCCGGGAACCCCATCATACAATACGTCGGACGAGTCCTTAGGGGTATTGGTAGATGCCGCATAAATCTCAGGCAGACCGCTGGATCGGATGCTGGCTTGTAGCATGTTGTGGCAATCCAAGCAGTTTCCTGTTACCTCGTAGCATGTTATTCCCTTCGGAAGAGCATTTATTGATCCGTGCACTAGCGCCATAAATTTGTTGCAGAATGAGCAGAATATCCGACCATTTTCGGGCGAGCGTCCAAATGGCCAGCGCGTAATGGTAACAAAGCGACGAAGTTCATATCCAGCGAAAAGCTGGGGGCGTTTTTCGTCAACTGGCTTCAATCCACGCTTGATCCAATTCGTGATCGTGCTTTCACCAATATCGAAACTCTGGCAAACTTGCTCACGGGTGTATACCCAATGACGACGAGCTTTGGTGGGATCGTGGCGCCGCGACATGCTTATTTGCCTGAATGCGCAACAGTCTGGAGACGATCCAGGTAGCTATCAATTGAGTGTCGGTCCCACCGTGTTGATCCGGAGATGTGAACAGGCTTCGGAAAATCGATATCATATTTACCTAAGCGCCAGACTTTAGAAATACTGACGCTCAGATAGGTTGCCACCTCTTTGACGGTCATAAGACGTGCGCATTCGCCGTTGACCTGGCGTTCAAACGGATTCTTATCACTGTATGATTTTTGTTTACGCTGTTTGACCGCTGAAATGGTCGATAAATCGTGCTCAACTGCTAAAGATATTTCTTGTTTAGTATCTGTATCGGAAGCGCCAATTGCTGCAATCTCGGCGGCTGTAACGAAGCTAGTCGCATCAGCTGGTTTCGGAGTTTTGCATGGTACTCGCGCTTGGCTTGCTTCAGCATAAGCATTGTGAAACTTTTCAATATTGTTGCCGTCAGTCTTACCGAACATACGCTCGGCAATCACTTCTGGACTGACAGCATCGTTACCTTGATTGATTTTCCGCATGCAGGTTTCCGCTAAACAGTTGAAGCCCTAGTTTGCTGGGCTTCATTATTCGCTACCACGGGCGATAAGTGCCGCCCCTGAACAGGCGACCTAATCGCGCGGGCCCTTGACCGGCAGCGATGCAACAAACTGGTCGAGGTCGTCACGGAGAATAAGGGTACGCTTACCAAGTTTGCGGACTGGAAGACGGCCATCCTTGATCAGATTGTAGAGCGTGGAGCGGCCAATCCCAAGAAAGCGAGCGGTCTGAGCGATAGAAAGCGTTGAAAAGTCCTGCATTACATTAGCTCCATTTAATCCCAGATAATTCCGGGGGGATGCGTGGAGCCTGCCGTAGACTTGGTTGGAATCCTAATTGTGCAATTGCGCGGCGACTAATTCTTCGCGCAATTCATTGATCTTAGTTTGTCGATCTGGGTTGCGCGGACCGCGGGGACCTGGCTTTTGATTAGGCACAAGTTCTTTATAAATTTGGCGAATATTGTCCCGCGGGGCGCCCGGAATACAGCGGTTAACAAGCTCGATTATCTCCCTCTGTGTGAGCGGCGCCAATTCACTTGGGGTTTCGTTCAAAATCTTCTCGATAAGGCGTCGGAGTTGCGCCTGTGATACAACGCGCCCAGCCGACGGGGCGGTCGTTTTTTCCACGTCTTCCGGCCAGTTATCCTTTATGAAGTCAGATCTAACTTGAATCTTGCGGTAGCCACTTAGCTGAGCGCTCAGAATGGCGCCATCCCATTCGTCGTGATCGTCGGTCCCGATCAAACGGTACAGCTGTCCACTGTCATTCGAATCTGAAGTTGCCGTTTGCGGCCAGATCCCGCTAGGTATGGGGATCAATGGTCCTGGCTTGCTTTCATCCGCGCCCCTGACATACGCTTCTGCTTGTTCTGCGGGCATATCCGCCAAAATTGTTACAAGCGCCAGTGCTGCTTCATCTTCCCGTTTGTAATATTGATCCAACGTCATAGGCTTGCCGCGCATGGCGATCCATTCAATTGCAACACCAACGCCAATCCAAAATTTATTCAGATCCACCAGCGTGATTAAAGGCTGCACAATGTCACGGTCAGGTGTGTACTGTTCTTTATGATCTCGATCCATTAGAATCGTCCTTTCCATGGTGCCATAGAAATCAGATCATTCTGGACTACAGGGGAAAGTCTTGATCACGGAGAGACAGTTGAGACTTGTCTTTTCCACAGTTAAAACTCAGTGTGGCGTGCCCGCATTATTCCATCTGCTCAATTTGATGGCATTATTGATGGCATCAACGAAATTAAGATTTATTTTATTATTAAATTACAAATACTTAACATCACTATTCAGGTCCTCTTCTGGCACCATTTCTAAGTCTTCAGACCACTACCAAGGTCCAGAAGCACCCCAAAAAGCCCGCGCAAGCGGGCTTTTTTGTTGCCCCAATTTCCGCAGGCAGTTTCCTTTCACTACAGGCGCAGCGACTTTCTCAACCGGCACAAAACACCCTGAGAACACCGTTTTTTTGAATATGAATGAAACCGAAAATCAACGGTTTCAAACTAGACCCACCGCGGGTGGATTTAGGTTAAATCATTGCCATATCTGGCACATGAAAGACGGACCTGTGCTTCGATTGGAAAACATAAGCCGTCTCTATCTTTTTCACTCACATCGCAAGCTTTCCGACTTCCCGCTCAACGAGCAGGTTTCCCGAACGCTTGAGTTCGAAATCCAAAGGAAATGAATAACATGAAGAAGCAGGTATTCTCGCTCATCGCTGTAATGACAATTGCTTTGGCGGCATCGGGATGTCAGTCGACAGACCGTAAGGATCGCGATTGGGGCAATAACAAATCGGACGCACCAAGCCGCTCGGCCCCTTCGCATTCTGCGTAATAGCCTCGTCCTGCCGTACTATTGAACGCTGAAAATGAAAAAGGCCGGCTAATTGCCCGGCCTTTTTGCGCTATTGTCAGTGCTGGTACATCCGCAGTCACGACAACAACTATGGCTCTATAGTGAGCAGGATTGGTTAATAAATAGTTAACCGACTATCGCTTCTTTGCCCCACAATGCTTTGGGCCTTGCCACTTGCGAGAACTCCGCGCATCCTTCTTCTGCGCAATGCGATTTGAAGGGCAAATCAGATGGATCAACCTGCCTATGATGTTGAGTTTGGGGAGATCATCCGCTGGCTTAGGCAACACGGTCTCATTCTGCAGTCAGACCTCGAAGGTAATACTGAACTTTCAACGCGTGCGGAACGGACCGGTCGTAAACGTCGTCGTGAGGCTGAACAGACAAACGAGTAGTGAAACGCGGTTCCAACGTTTTAATCTTAACTGGAGCCGCTCTAAAGGGATTAAAAAGGCTCAATAACCATAACAATATCGGCCTGAGATAATGCAAGAGGGGGAGAAAAATGCGTCGCAAAGGCTTACTCGATTTCGGAAGAAATGGCCTGTTTTACCGGCTGTTTCTGGTAAGCGCGATTTGTGCCGTGTTAAGCAGCGTGTTGAGCCAGAATGGAGAAATACCCTTCTGGCGCTGGCTACACTATCTGACCAAGCCCACGGCAACATTACTCCTGCTTTGCGCGATCCTGTGCGCCCCACGCCTCATCTCAAAAAGCTATGGATTTGCAATTGCTCTGGGGTTGGCCTTCGCAGCAGCTGGTGATTTTTTCCTGATGCTGCCGGGCGATTATTTTCTGGTTGGGCTGATCTGTTTCCTCATAACCCACTGCATTTACATTTACGCATTGTGTCGCAAGACACGCTTTGCGGAGAACAAGCTCGTTTTCCTGATCTTCGCATTCCTTGCAATCGCGATCATCGCGGGCCTGTGGAGTTCGGTTCCATCAGCCATGAAAATTCCGGTTGTCATTTATGCGACTGCAATTGGCGTCATGGCTGCACAGGCCGTTAGCCGCGCGCTTTCAGACAAACTTGAACCCATTGCGCGCTATAGTGCGACGCTCGCAGCTGCCGGTGGTCTCTTCTTCATGGTAAGCGACACACTTCTCGCCTTTAACCGCTTCCACACGCCAATTCCCCTTGCTGGTCTTTGGGTCCTCAGCACCTATTATGTAGCGCAATTCCTCTTCGCGCGTTCAACGGAGAACTTTGCCTATGAGCGCTGACCAGTCCACGTCGCCACAGCAAACTTTGCTGACGACATTCCAGCACCTGCGACAAAACTGGATCGACCACCGTCCACCTTATGAACAGCGTGTCGATGACCTGCGCCGCCTCCGTAAACTGCTTCATGAGCGCCTTGATGACATGGCGAAGGCCATCAATGCGGATTTCGGAAACCGTTCGGTGCATGAAACGCTGTTGGGTGAAGCAAGCGTCGTGTTCGCCGAAATCGACCACACGCTGCATCACCTCAAGCGATGGATGAAGCCACAGCGTCGCAAGGCAGGCTGGAAGCTCTGGCCAGCAAAAGCAGAACTGCGCTTTGTGCCTCTGGGTGTGGTCGGCATCATTTCGCCGTGGAATTATCCGGTCAATCTTGCGCTTGCGCCACTTGTGGCGGCAATCGCTGCAGGCAATCACGTGTTCCTGAAACCCTCAGAACACACGCCAAATACGTCTGAATTCTTGCGGAAACTGATTGCCGATGTTTTTCCGGATGACCGGGCAACCGTCATTCTTGGTGATGCCAGTCTTTCAGCAGAGTTTTCCACCCTGCCCTTCGATCATCTGTTCTTCACAGGGTCAACGGCGGTGGGTCGAAAGATCATGAAAGCGGCTGCAGAAACCCTCACACCCGTAACCTTGGAGCTGGGCGGCAAATCACCGGCGATCATCAGCGATCACAGCAACCTTAAACGTGCGGCCAGCTCTATCGCTACGGGCAAATATTTTAACGCGGGCCAAACCTGCATTGCGCCCGATTATGTGCTGATACATCAAAGCAAACGCGATGCATTCGTCGCCTTGCTGCGCGAGGAAACGCAAAGGCGTTATAGTGCCGGCACAGCGGAAAACGACCGCACGACAATCATCAACGATATGCAGTATGCGCGTCTTTCCAATCTGTTGCACGATGCGGAAGACAAAAGCGAAGCCATCATTCCGCTTCTGGAGAGCTCTGCCACAGCAAGCCATCCGCGATTGATGACACCAACCGCTATTCTTGAGCCAGCGCCGACCAGCGCAATCATGAATGAAGAGATTTTCGGCCCCTTGTTGCCGATTATCAGCTATCGATCAATTGATGAGGCGATCGCCTATGTTTTGGGACACGAGCGACCGCTGGCGCTTTATTGCTTCAGCGATAACACGGCTGAAATCGACACTGTGCTTTCTCATATCGTTGCAGGCGGCGTCTGTATCAATGACACGCTCTACCATTTCGCCTGTGGGGATCTGCCTTTTGGCGGCGTGGGTCATAGCGGTATGGGACACTACCACGGCAAAGAAGGCTTCCTCACCTTCTCCAAGGCCATGCCGGTTCTGACCAAATATACGCCTGCATCAACGGATATGATCAAACCGCCTTATACCGGGCTTGTCGACCGGATTGTCCGCTTTATCACGCGATAGACGATGTTGAAAAACAAGTTTCTCAGCAATCTGTGATCCACACAGACTGTTCAAACTGCAGAATGCCCTATTTATATGGATATCTAGCGATTTCCAGCTAACGACACGAGGCAGCAAACGGGTGCAGAAGAAAAAAGACCCAGGTCGAATTTCCAAGAAGATTCTGACGGCTATCCGTAACCGACCGGGGTTCAGGCCGCTTCACACCAATGTCACTGAGGGCGATATCGTTATTGCGTCCTATAATGTGCACAAGTGCATTGGTGTCGATAAGATGTTCGACCCTCAGCGCACCGCAGATGTCATCAGTGAGATCGACGCCGATGTGATTGCCTTGCAAGAGGCAGACAAACGGTTTGGCGAGCGCTCTGGGCTGCTTGATCTTGGCCTGCTCGAAAAGCGCCACGGCCTCGTTCCCGTGCCTATTACCTCGACCATGCCAAAAGGCCATGGCTGGCATGGCAATGTGCTGCTGTTTCGCGAAGGCGTGGTGCGCAATGTCCGCCAATTGTCGCTTCCGGGTGTAGAACCACGTGGCGCACTCGTCGCTGATCTGCAATTTGCATCGGGCCCATTGCGGGTCATTGCTGCCCATCTGGGACTGTTGAAACGCTCTCGTGAACAACAGGCTGAAAGCATTCTTTCTGCTTTGCAGGAAGCCGATACCTTGCCGACGCTCCTGATTGGCGATCTGAATGAATGGCGCGTGGGCAAGCGTTCGTCGCTGGCATCGCTCATGCCGATGTTCAACCATGTGGCAACCGCGGTCCCAAGTTTCCCTTCGCGCTTTCCGGTATTTGCGCTGGATCGGGTACTGGGTACGCCGCATAATCTGGTGACGGCCGTTGAAGTGCACAACACGCCTCTGGCCCGCATGGCCTCTGATCATCTTCCGATCAAGGCCCATCTCGACCTCAAGACGGCCGCTCAGCTTCTGGAAGAGTTTAACCCGTCTCTCCTGACCAGCAATTCGAGCTCAGGCAGCTAAAAGCATTCTCCCAAAATAAGCACCAGCTTTCGGAAAATGCTTCAAAATGGACCGTCAGAGATAAGGCGACCCGAGCCAGATGATGCGGTCGATCAGGCGCTCATAGAAGGGGCGATTCTTGAGACGCGTCAGGTTCACTTCACGGCTCATGTCGATCACCTTGCCGATCCGCTCTTCCACCCGAAGCGCTACGTCGCGATCAAGGATTTCCATATCGACTTCAAAGTTCAGTCTCAAGGAACGCGCGTCAAGATTGGACGATCCGACATAGGACCATGCACCATCAATCGTCATCAGTTTGGAGTGATTGAACGCCCCGCCTGCGCGCCATATACGGCAGCCACCTTGCAGCAGCTGATCGAACTGCGCTCTCATGGCACGATCTACAAGTTTCAGATTATTGACGCCGGGAACCACCACATCCACGGATACACCGCGGCGTGCTGCAGTGACCAGCGCACTGATGAGTTCGCGGTCTGGCAGAAGATAGGGCGACATGATCAGGATATGTTCCTGAGCGATCGAAAACGCGCCCATCATCATGCGGTGATTGGTTTCGATATTCTTGTCCGGCCCTGAACCAACCACGCGGATCAATTTACCTGTACCGGGTGGGTCTTTTGGTGCGGCAATACTCCAGGCGTCGCCTGTCAGCAATTCACCCGTTGCAAAGCGCCAGTCCTCGGACGCGACATGAAAAAGATCTGCAATTGCCGGACCTTCCAGTCGAAAATGCGTGTCAAACGCGACCGCATCGCCAGCTATGGCTTTCACGAAAGCGGCACGGATATTCATGCCGCCGGTGAATGCCAGCTTGCCATCGACAATAAGAATTTTACGGTGAGTGCGCAAATTGGCATAAGGCAGACGTAGCCCCATGATGATGTTGCCATTGAACACATCGACAGAAATGCCTTTTTCCTTCAGCAGATTGACAATGCTTGGAATGGAATAGCGCGCACCAACTGCATCCACCAATACGCGCACTTCAACACCGCGCTTGACCGCGTCGCCCAAGGCATCAGCAAACTGCTCACCAATCGCGTCGCGGTCAAAAATATAGGTTTCAAGCATGATGCTGCGCTCGGCCTTGCCGATAGCGTCCAGCATTTCAGCATAGGCTTCGTCACCAGTCTCCAGCATCTTGATGCTGTTGCCACTCGTGAAATCATAAAGACTGACGGTATCGCCGAGGATTTTCATCGCGCCGAACTGACGGCCAAAGGCAGCGCGCACCAGATCATTCGTCGTGTCGAAATGCGAGAGGTGGTAAAGCGCAATATTCCCCATATTGTCACGCTGATGGCCAAGCGTGCTACGTCGGATGCGATTGACGCCCGCCAACGCATAAACCACTGCCCCCACGATAGGGGAAAGCACAATAACGCCGACCCAACCGAGCGCTGTGCGCACCTCATCTTTGGTCATCGTGGCGTGAATAGCTGCAATCGCTCCAAGAACGATCGATAGGACCGCCAGAATATGCGGCCAGTAGTGTGAAACCAGATCAAACATCGGACCGACTTTAGAGCATTTCCAGCAAAAGTGCGAAGTGGTTTTGCGTGTGATAATGCGCAAGAGAAAACAATTAGAGCAGTTCCAGCGATTCACTCATAACTGGAGCCGCTCTGGGCCAAAAAGAGTTATTACTGCAAAGACATACCGTGTTCCGGCCTTTACTCCAACAGGAGATTTTCATCCCCTTTTTACGGGAATTCACATCTCTGGCTAAATCTTTCGTTTGCCTTATATTGGTGTTCAGGAATGAACATTGAGGGACATCTTATGGCAACAGCACAGAATGACTTTAATCGGCCTACCCTTCCCGCCGAACTCTCCAGCAAATGGGGGTGGTTCGTCGCACTTGGCGTCGCACTTCTGATCCTGGGTGCCATCGCTTTCGGCAATCTGGTGTTGGCAACTGTCGTTTCGGTCTACTATGTCGGCATCATGATGCTCGTTGCAGGGATCATCGAAATCATTCACGCCTTCGGAGTGAAGACATGGGGTGGCTTCTTTTTCTGGCTCCTGAGTGGCCTGCTTTACGCAGCCGCAGGTATCGTGGCTTTCGTCAATCCGATTCTGGCGGCAGGTGTGCTGACCTTCCTTCTGGCGGCAGCACTTTTGGGCGCAGGCGCATTCCGCATCTGGCTAGGCTTTAAGTCTAAACCCGCAGCCGGTTGGGGCTGGATTGTAGCAGCAGGCGTCATCACGGTTTTGGCCGGTCTCGTCATTGCACTGCAATGGCCCGTCAATAGCCTGTTTATCCTTGGCCTGTTTCTGGCTATCGATCTTATTTTCCAGGGTTGGTCGTTCATCGCTTTCGGCCTTGGCATCAAGAGCCGATAAAGGACCTTAAAAGCGGCGTGCTACACGCCGCTTTTTCATTTCAACTCGACCTTTTGACTAATGACTGCTAGATGCTGCGCAACATCTTCGCGGCGCGTGTTTTTGCGCAGCCCATCACTTCGCAATTACGAGTTTCTTTATATGCCCGCTCAAGACCATCCTGTTTCCAAGCGCCGCACATTCGCGATCATCGCGCACCCGGACGCCGGTAAGACCACGCTCACCGAAAAATTGCTGCTGTTTGGTGGCGCTATTCAGCTTGCCGGTGAAGTGAAGGCCAAGAAAGACCGTATCCAGACCCGTTCGGACTGGATGAACATTGAACGCGATCGCGGCATCTCCGTCGTCACTTCTGTGATGACGTTCGAGTACAAGGATTGCATCTTCAACCTGCTCGACACGCCCGGCCACGAAGACTTTGCCGACGACACCTATCGCACGCTGACTGCCGTCGATAGCGCGGTCATGGTGATTGATGCCGCCAAGGGTATCGAGCCACGGACGCTGAAGCTTTTTGAAGTTTGCCGTATGCGCGATATTCCTATCGTGACCTTCATCAACAAGATGGACCGCGAAGCGCGTGACCCGCTCGAGATCCTCGACGAGATCGAAGAAAAGCTTGCACTCGATACGGCCCCGATCACATGGCCAATTGGTTCAGGCAAGAGTTTCGCAGGCACCTATGATCTGCACAACAACACTGTGCGTCAGAAGGATGCCGAAGAGCAGCCAACCAAGGTTAGTGGACCAGAAGAAGCAGCACGGCTTCTGCCGGAAAATGAACGTCAGGCGTGGATCGACAGCCTTGAACTGGCGCAGGGGGTTTGTCGCCCGTTCGATCTCGAATCTTTCCGCGAAGGCCATATGACGCCGGTTTATTTCGGCTCGGCACTCAAAAATTACGGCGTGCGCGATCTCATCGAAGCTTTCTGTGATTTTGGCCCTTCCCCCCGTGACCAGCAGGCAGATAGCCGCATGGTCGGCGCGACCGAAGACAAAATGACCGGCTTCGTATTCAAGATTCAGGCCAATATGGACCCGAACCATCGCGACCGTATTGCGTTCTTGCGCGTTTGCTCGGGTAAGCTGTCGCGCGGCATGAAGGCCAAGCTGGTGCGGACTGGCAAGCCAATGAGCTTATCGGCTCCACAATTCTTCTTTGCACGTTCGCGCCAGATTGCAGATGAAGCTTTCGCAGGCGACGTCGTCGGCATTCCCAACCACGGCACTTTGCGCATTGGCGATACGCTGACCGAGGGCGAAGATATTCTGTTCCGTGGCGTACCAAACTTTGCGCCGGAAATCCTGCGTCGCGTGCGCCTCGATGATGCCATGAAGGCCAAGAAGCTGCGTGAAGCGCTTCAGCAGATGGCCGAAGAAGGCGTCGTCCAGCTTTTCGTACCAGACGATGGTTCTCCGGCGATTGTCGGCGTTGTCGGCGCGCTTCAGATCGACGTTCTGACCGAACGCCTCAAAATCGAGTATTCGTTGCCGGTCGGCTTTGAAATGTCACGCTTCTCTATTTGTCGATGGATTACGGCTGACGATCCGGCGGAACTGGATCGATTCATTGCTTCCCATCGCGCAGATATTGCACATGATCTTGATAATGATCCGGTATTCCTCGCCCAGAATGGCTTCTCGCTCAATTATGAAGCAGAGCGTTGGAAAGCTATCCGCTTTGCCGAGATCAAGGATTATCAGGTACGCGATAACACTTAGAGCGCAGACCTGATTCAATCGGCTGAGCGCTCTAACGAGAAAATCTATCCCATCCGCAGATGCGTGAGCTTCTGCGGATTGCGGATCAAATAAATCCCCCGGATCAGACCGTCCTCAATTTCCAAGGCCGCCACTTGCGGGAGCCCGTCCGCTTCAAGGCTCATATGTCCCGGCAGCCCGTCAAACAGCGCAAAATGGCGGATGGCTGGAACCAAGCCGTCAGTCTTGCGCGCGATACCATCGTAAAAGCGCATGATCTTCTGGCGACCGAAGATCGGATTAAGCGCTGCATTTCGAATGCCACCACCATCGGAATACATAACCACATCTTCAGCCAGAAGGCTTTGCAGCGCCGTCATGTCGCCACTGCGGGACGCCTGAAAGAAAGCCTCCGCAATTGTGCGCCCACGATCTTCAGCCACAGCATAACGCGGACGACCGCTGCGCACATGATCGCGCGCACGGCTTGCGAGCTGACGGCACGCGGCCGGGTCGCGATCAAGCACCCGGCTCACTTCATCAAACCCGACATCGAAAACATCATGTAAGAGAAACGCTGCACGCTCCAGCGGCGAAAGCCGGTCGAGCGCCAGCATCAGCGTCAATGTAATATCGTCGCTGCGATCTTCCTCTTCCTCGACAAGCGGCTCCGGTAACCAGGTACCGGGGTAAGTTTCGCGACGCACAAGAGCCGATTTGAGATGATCCAGCGCAAGACGGCTCGTTACCTGTACCAGCCAGCCTTCCGGCTCACGGATTGCGTCCCGATCCGCTGTACTCCAACGCAACCAGGCGTCCTGCACAATGTCTTCGGCTTCGGCATGTGTGCCGACCATACGATAGGCAATGCGAATGAGCCGAGGCCGCAAGGCCTCGAACACAGTCGCAGCTTTCGTTTGTGGTTCAAGCGGCTGCTGCATTGGATTTGACCGGGTGCACAAGACGAAGACCAACCGCAATGCGGTTCCAGGCGTTGATGGTGGTAATCAGCATAGTAAGGTTCACAATCTCTTCGTCAGTGAAGTGTGCTTTCAATGCGTCGAAGTCCTTGTCAGGCGCACCTGTCTGGGCGAGCAGCGTCAACGCTTCTGTCCATGCAAGGGCGGCCCGTTCACGCGCACTATAAAGCGGTGACTCGCGCCACGCAGCAACCAGATAAAGACGTTCTTCAGTTTCACCAGCCTTACGGGCATCGCTCGTATGCATATAGATGCAATAAGCACAGCCATTGATCTGTGAAGCACGAATTTTCACCAGCTCATAAAGGCTATAATCAAGCCCGCTGGCTGCAACCCGATTTTCGAGCTCCACCATTGCCTGCATGATTTGCGGGGCGAATGCATAAGGGGCAAGTCTCTGTTCCATGGTATCTTCTCCTCAAAATTGACGACTGCTTTGGCCGTTCATTATCAAGACGAGATAGCATCATGCGATTGTGACATGCCGCTTAAAAAAGTTCAGCTTTTTGTATCAAGAAGTGCGGCAGCAATCTTTTCTGCTAGTTTTTCAGCCACTTGCTCCTTGCTCATTTCTGGCCATTCTTCGATGCCGGAGCGGCTCAGAATGCGCACACGATTGCGATCCCCACCCATGACATCGCCAGAAACATCATTGGCCACGATCCAGTCGGCACCCTTTTTTTCCAGCTTCCGCCCGGCATTGGCGAGCACATCCTGCGTTTCGGCTGCGAAGCCAACCACAAGGCCGGGGCGTTTTGCACTATGACCAACACCCGCCAGAATATCCGGGTTCTCCACCATACTAAGCGTCGGTGCGCTTTCGCCGGGCTGCTTCTTGATCTTCTGGTCTGCTGCATTGGCGGTGCGCCAATCGGCAACCGCTGCAACCATGACTGCCGCATCAGCAGGTAGATGATCCTCTACCGCGGCCTGCATCTCACGCGCTGTCTCAACATGAATAACATTGACGCCTTGCGGATCGGGGATTGTAACGGGCCCTGAAATCAAATGCACCGTTGCTCCCAATTTCGCGAGCGCGGCGGCAATGGCATTCCCTTGCTTGCCTGACGAACGATTGGCAATGTAACGAACAGGATCAATCGGCTCATGCGTCGGCCCCGAGGTCATGACGATTGTCTTGCCTGAAAGCGGCTTTGCCTTCGGCGCGAGCATAGCTTCTACCGTTGCAACAATCGCCAGCGGCTCACTCATACGACCAGTACCAGCCTCGCCGCTTTCTGCCATTTCTCCCTTTTCGGGACCAATGAACTGCACGCCATCCTGTTCCAAGGTCAGACGATTGCGCTTGGTTGCCGGATTTTCCCACATGGCTGGATTCATGGCTGGCGCGATCAGCACCGGAATTTTCCGCGCCAGCAACACCGCACTCGCGAGATCATCCGCCAGACCATGCGCCATCTTGGCCATCAGATCAGCTGTCACAGGAGCAACGACAATCAGATCGGCATCCCGCGCGAGACGGATATGACCCACGTCCTGTTCGTCCTCGCGTGAAAACAGATCGGTAAAAACGTGATCGGCCGAAACCGCACCAACGGTTAGCGGCGTGACAAATTGTTGTGCGGCCACTGTCATCAAAGGGCGCACATGCGCACCACGTTCGCGCAAACGGCGAATAAGATCAGGCGTCTTATAAGCGGCAATCCCGCCACCGATAATGAGAAGAATACGCTTGCCCTGCAACGTGCCTGTGGCAGATCCAGAAGCTGACGCTGCAGCCGTTACCTCATTCAGTCCGCCAAGCAGAAGCCTGGCTTCCTCTTCCATGGAACGCCCATTCTGAGCGGCCCTGACGCGAAGCCTTTCCTTAGCGGAATCATCAAGATTGCGGATGGTAATACTGGCCATTTGATTGCACCGGCTTATTGCTGATGCAATCAATGAAATCATCAATTGGCTGATTAATCAACCAATTGATATTCTAAAGCTCAATATAGAACTTGATTGCAATCGCTGCGAGGGAAATTGCAATCACAATCTGTGCGATCCGGCCCCAGCGTGAATGCCGCGCTTCTGCGCGCCCGATTGCTTCTGCTGTCGCCTCATCAAAGCGCAGACCATTGACCGCCATCTCATCAAGCGCCACCGATGCCCGCTCCACACGCGCCACCAGCTCAGGCGTTTTGCGGGTGAGATGAAGCAGGGCATAAGCACTGTCTTTTGCATCCAGCAACATGCCTTGCGGTCCGAGATTTTTGCGAATCCAGTCACCAACAACCGGCTCAGCAGCCTTCCACATATTGAAATGCGGATCGAGCGTGCGCGAAACGCCTTCCACGACAACCATCGTCTTCTGAAGCATCAGAAGTTCCGGCCGTGTTTCCATGTCGAAAAGCTCAGTCACTTCAAACAGCAGCGTGAGCAGCTTGGCCATCGAAATGGTTTCAGCCGGCTGTCCATGGATCGGCTCACCAATGGCGCGGATTGCCTGTGCAAAGCTCGCCACATCATGCGTGTGCGGCACGTAGCCTGCTTCAAAATGCACTTCGGCCACTCGCCTATAATCGCGCGTGATGAAGCCATAAAGAATTTCGGCAAGGAACCGGCGCTGCTGCTTGTTGAGCCGCCCGGTAATGCCGAAATCCACCGCAACAATCATGCCTTGCGGATCAACAAATAAATTGCCCGGATGCATGTCGGCATGGAAAAAACCATCGCGCAATGTATGACGCAGGAATGACTGGATCAGCGTTTCGGCAATCTTCTTGAGATCGAAGCCCGAGGCACTGAGTGCCTCCACGTCCGACATCTTGATACCGTCAATCCATTCAAGCGTCAGGACATCGCGGCCCGTGCGTTCCCAATCGACATTGGGAACACGGAAGCCCGCGTCATCCTTGATATTCTCGGCAATTTCGGAAAGCGCTGCCGCTTCAAGACGCAAATCCATCTCGATACGCGTGGTCTGATGCAGCGTTTTCACCATCTCGACGGGACGCAGACGGCGCGTGAACGGCACATGGCGCTCCTGCATGCGGGCGACCATGAAGAAGCTCTCCAGATCACGCGCAAAGCGCTGGCGCACGCCGGGGCGAATAACCTTGACCGCAACCTTGTGCGGGGCGCCATCCTTCATCACATAAGCCGGATGCACCTGCGCCATTGATGCCGCAGCAATCGGCGGATCAAAGTTTACAAAGAGATCACTGATCTTGCGACCGAGAGAACCTTCAACTGCCGCAACCGCTTCTGTCTGCGGGAAAAAATCAAGGCGATCCTGCAAAAGTTCCAGATCGGCAGCCACATCCTTGCCAACAATATCGGGACGGGTCGCCAGAAACTGACCGAGCTTCACATAAGACGGGCCAAGCTTGTTCATCGCGCGCGAAATACGTTCGGAACGAGCGGTGTTTTTCGCACGCTTGCGCGCAAGCAGTTTGGCAACCTTGTGCCCCAGTGCAGGCAATCCAGCCGCATCATCGACAGGCAATGAACTCAACACGCCTTCGCGCGCCATAATCCAGCCAGCGCGCATCAACCGTAGGGCCGCAGAAATATTACTCATATCGGACTCAGAGCTTCCAACCGGAATGAAGTGCTGCGACACCGCCTGTGAAATTGCGATAGCTTACGCGCTCGAAACCAGCCTCGCCGATCATTCTCGCGAAATCATCCTGCTTGGGGAATTTGCGGATCGATTCCACCAGATAGCTATAGGAATCAGCATCGCCCGTAATCATCTTGCCGATGCGCGGAATGGCCTGAAACGACCACTGGTCATAAATCTTGTCGAGCAAAGGCAACTCAACTTCAGAAAACTCAAGACACATGAAGCGACCGCCCGGCTTCAGCACGCGATAGGCTTCAGAGAGCGCCTTGTCGATATGCGGCACGTTACGGATACCAAAAGCAATCGTATAGGCATCGAAGCTGGCATCCGCAAACGGCAGCTCTTCGGCATTGGCTTCGACAAATTCGAGGTTTTCAGCCAGGCCTTTTTTGATGGCACGTTCGCGGCCGACACCAAGCATGGAGCCATTGATATCGAGGATGGTTACATGCGCCTGACGTCCGGAAGCTTCGACAATACGGAATGCGACATCGCCGGTTCCACCTGCAACATCAAGCGAAGTCCAGCCCGGGCGCCTGGAAGGTGCCAGCCAGCCAATCATCGCATCTTTCCAGACGCGATGCAGCCCGCCCGACATGAGATCGTTCATCACATCATAACGCTTGGCAACCTTATGGAAAACGTCGTTGACCAGCCCCTGCTTGATATCTTCATCGACCGCTTTGAACCCGAAGGAATGTTCCATGCCACCTTGCGCGCCCACGCGGTCCGCATTGCCGTTCTGCTGGCTCATAACTCATCCTGCCGGTTCATGTGCGAAACGAAGACGATCTCCGTTTTCCGTTTGCTTGATGCATATAAAGCTTGTACCGGACGATACAAGCACAGACCGCCAGCCGATACCCCTTTTGTGATCTGCTGGTCAGATTCAATCAGATAGAGACGCGCTCCAGACTTGCGGAACTGTGTAAAATGGTCGAAGACAGAGAAAACTGTGCGTGTGCGCCTGCCACGCGTTTTCTCCGGCATCATTCGCCGCTAAAGCATTTCCAGTAAAAGTGCGAAGCGGTTTTGCGTTGGATAATGCATAAAAATAAATAGAGCGGTTTCAACGATTCAGTCCTAACTGGAACCGCTCTGAAGTCAAAAAAGATAACAAGAAAAGTGGAAAGAACATGGGCGTTATTGTCGTCAGCCACCCGCTTGTCCAGCACAAGCTCACCATTATGCGCAAGCGCGAAACTTCGACCGCAAGCTTCCGGCGTTTGCTGAAAGAAATATCGCTGCTGCTATGTTATGAAGTGACGCGCGATCTTGAACTGACCACCATGCATATCGATACACCGATGATGCCGATGGAAGCACCGATCCTCGAAGGCAAGAAGCTGGTTTTCGCTTCCATCCTGCGTGCAGGCAATGGTCTGCTCGAAGGCATGCTGGATCTGGTACCTGCTGCACGCGTGGCCCATATTGGCCTCTATCGCGACCACGACACATTGCAGCCGATCGAATACTACTTCAAGGCGCCGGAAGATATCGTCAATCGCCTCATTATCGTGGTCGATCCGATGCTTGCCACCGGTCATTCCGCAATTGCGGCCATCGACAAGCTGAAAGAGCGCGGCGCAACAAATATCCGCTTCCTGTGCCTGTTGGCAGCGCCTGAGGGCATCGAACGCTTTACTGCAGCGCATCCGGACGTGGAAGTGTTCACCGCTTCGATTGATGATCGCCTTGATGAAAAGGGCTATATCGTTCCTGGTCTTGGTGATGCTGGCGACCGTATGTACGGCACGAAATAAAGTCGATTTATCCGCTCGGTTTCAAACCGCCAGATAACGACATACTAATCCGCGTTCTGGCCACTCGATAATTGGTATTGAGTGGTCGACGCGGATTTTTTATCTTCTCAGGAACAGAAAAGATGGAAGTTTGATCATGTCTACTGAAACGCGCCTGATGGAACTGGAAATAAGGGTAGCCGAACAGGAAAAGACCGTTGAAGAGCTTTCATCTGTGCTCGCCGAGCAGTGGAAGACGATTGATCAACTGAACAAAAAGCTGTCGGCGCTAACGGATCGCTTTCTGACGCTGGAGGGACAAACAGCTCCTGAAATCCCTGTCACCAAGCCCCCACACTGGTAAGATCATGATTGAAATTATAACGCTTGCTGATCGTGCCGACCTTGCTGCAACCTGCGCCAAATGGAACCACAAACAGTGGGGATACTTGTCGGGCGCAACCGAAGAAGACATCGTTTCCGGGCTGCAGGAAATTATCCACTCCACCGACGGGCAGGCAATCCGTGCGGCACTATGGAATGGAGAACTCGCCGGATTCGTCCTTCTGATCCACAATGATCTGGACAGTCACCCTCACCTCAAGCCGTGGGTTGCGAGCTTGCTCGTTGCACTGGAATACCGTGGGAGAGGAGTTGCGAAGGCTCTTATGGCCGCAATTGAAAGTGTTGCCCAAAAGCTAGGCTACAGCGAAGCCTATCTTTATACCGACAAGCCCGATCTTTACCGCAAAATTGCCTGGAATGACTTCGAAGACCTTAAGGGTGATGACGAAGGCATGTTGATTATGCATAAGGAAATCGCGCGGGTATGACCGCGCGATCTTTCCACTCTTTATGACGCTGCCGGTATCGGGCAGCTCACACCGGTTCCGCGCAGGCCGCAATAACCGTTCGGGTTCTTGGCCAGATATTGCTGATGATAATCTTCCGCATAATAGAATGTCGGAGCATCTGCAATTTCTGTTGTGACGGGTCCAAGACCGCGAGCAGCGAGCGCGGCCTGATATGTATCTCTGCTCTTTTCCACGGCCTCACGATCCGCCCCGTCAAAGGTATAGATCACAGAGCGATATGTGGTGCCGATATCGTTGCCCTGTCGCATTCCTTGCGTCGGATCATGCTCTTCCCAGAACAGTGTGAGTAACTCTGCGAGGCTTACAACCTTCGGGTCATAAACCACCAGAACCACCTCGGCGTGCCCGGTCAGGCCGGTGCAGGTTTCTTCATAAGTGGGGTTCGGCGTCGTTCCGCCAGCATAGCCCACGGCAGTCACATAGACGCCCGGAACCTGCCAGAACAGACGCTCGGCTCCCCAGAAACAGCCCATACCCAACATGATCTGTTTCAGCCCCTCCGGCCATGGGCCTTTAAGCGGTAAACCAGACACGAAATGCTTCGAAGCCGTAGGAACAGCGTCTTTACGCCCCGGCAATGCATCATCCTGTGAAGGCATTTCAATCTTTTTGCGATAGCTGTCTAGGAAACCCATTCAACACCTCCTGAGGCGCACAGGACATGTGCGCAATCCTCTTGGATAAAGCCACGGCCAGTCATCGTGATCCGCCAACTGGCTTTAAGTGCGCGTTCAACGGCGAGACTATCGTGCACTGAAAATGCCCAGTGGCTTCTCACGGCGATGACCAGCTATGTAAAACAGAAGAGCAAGCACACCGAAAACCAGCCAGCCGGGCTGTTCAAGCACGGGAAGCACCAGCCTGTCCCACGCTGCAGACCCTATATAGTGCGTCACAAGCGCTTCTGCATCCCCCAGGATCTCTGGCGCGCCAAGCGCCCAAATATCAAGAAGCGGCTTGGTAACCAATTCCGAGGCACCGACAGAACGCGCACCATCAAGAATGGCGAAGATGACACCTATCGCCAGAAACAAAACCGCGAAACTACGCAAAACAAAACGGAACACGATTCTCTGCCTTTGAATTTATCCGTGAGCATCATGCAAAAATGCACATCATTTGCTATTCAATCTATGCGTTACCAGATGCTAAATTATAGCATAAGCCATCTATCGCACCCAAGACGCATAAAAATCCAAAACGGAAGCCGAATTATATTCAATAAAAACAATGAATTACGAATAATCTGACAAGCACCACACTGTCCAAAATAAATTAAACCGAAAACTGGCAAATAGCAGTTGAACATATGTGTATTCTGGCTATATTGCGCGCCGCAGGGGCTTTTTTTGGTAGGCAACCAATACCTGATTTGAAAGCCCTTCTTGCTTGCGTTGGTTCTGATCATAAGACGATATCACAATAGCAATAGACGGAGAGGTGGCCGAGTGGTTGAAGGCGCACGCCTGGAAAGTGTGTATACGGGGAACCGTATCGCGGGTTCGAATCCCGCTCTCTCCGCCATAAACCGCTCTTAAGCGCTTGTTTTCCTTGAAATCAGTAAGTTAGCATGTACTTTTGGTACACAAGTCGGTACGCATGTGCTTATGAAAAAAGCTGCCATTCCCGGATTTGAAGCTCAGTACCTGTTTTTAAGAGGTGATGGTAATTACCTCTATAGAAGACGAGTCCCTGCTCAATATCGAGTGCTGGCTGAAGGGAAGCTTGAATTTAAGGCTTCTTTGAAGTGTAAGAACCACCATCAGGTCATAGAAAAATATGGCCAGCTTCATGCTTATTATGAAGGCCTGATGGACCGGCTTAAGGCAGGCAAGAGCATAAACAGCATTGAAATCGAGCCTCTGAGCACCCTCAAAGCAAAAGCTGCTCAAGTTGGCATTCAATATAAGCCGATGGATGAGCTGATTAAAGCAAATGATCCATCCTTACTGTTTAGCAGAATAAATTTGGGAGAAGGTTTGATTAATGATGAGGCTGCCCTGCAATCTTTGTTTGGCATGGCACCTGAGCTACCGACCCTGAATGATGTACTGGCTTTTTATGAAGAGAACACCAGAGAGATTTCAAAGAAGAAGGCTCCTGTCCAACTGGCTGTCAAAAGAGCCAATGATTTCTTTGGGGAAGACAAACCCCTTTCCCAGATTACCAAACAGCTTGCCCTTAGCTACAGATCACACATGGTTGACCTGGTTCAAACTGAGGAATTGAAAGCAGGCACTGCCAACAAGCAGATTATGCATCTGAGGAAAATCATCCGGTTCTATCTGGAACAGAACGACCTCAAGCAGGACAACCCTTTCAACAAAATTAGCCTGCAAGAAGAAAAGGCGGCCCGCCCAGCCTATTCAATTCCATTCCTGAAAGAAAAATGGCTCAGAGGCACCCCTTTTTCATCCCTCAATGATGAATCCTTGCATATCCTTTATGCCATCATGGACACAGGAACCGGACCAAAGGAAATATGTGGGCTGGAACCTCAGGACATTCATCTGGATCATGAAGTTCCTCACATTGTAATCAAACCAAACAAAATCAGGAAGCTCAAAACTGGCCACAGAGGGAGACAAATCCCTTTGATTGGCCAAAGCCTGATTGCCTTCAAGAAATATCCACACGGCTTCCCTTCTCATACCGGCCCGACAGGACCAGACAATTTCTCAGCCAATGTGAACAAATATCTGAAAGCGCATGGGCTCTGTGAAACTGATGAGCATGGCATCTACAGTCTTAGGCACACCTTCAAGGATAGAATGAGAAAACATAAGCTCCCACCCGAGCTGCAAAACTATCTGATGGGGCATAAAGACGGGTCAATCGGGGCGCATTATGGCAGCGGATACCCATTAAATGACATTCTGGACTACATGAAGCTTTTAGAAGCCGATTGGAAAAACTAAAGCTTTACAATAGCTTAAGGCAAAATGAGCCTATCAAATGCATCCGGTCAATAGCCAAAATGCATTTGATAGGCTTTTTCATGCAAATGATAGTATATTCGGCAAAATAAATAATGTAGGAGTTCAGCAACTGCCCAACCTGAAGGAACCTTTGGCAAGTTCAATGTAATTAATGAACTATACTGATGCTGAACTAATTTATTATTCTGAAAAACTGAAAAAAATGGGTGACATTTTAGTAAAAAAAGGCTATAATAATGTTATTCCGCTTTTCAATCACTATCACAATCTCATCAAAACTTTAAAAAATCGGTCGACCCCTCAATGGGGTTGATCCGGACTATTTTTCTGTAAGCAAATTTATATAATTTATTTTGTTGATCGCGGCTGCCGGCGGCCGCGACCTAAATGATGTTTGGGTGAATTCGCCTGAGGTTATGAATATAAAATAAAAGCCGATCGGGCCTGCAACTCTGGGTAGCCATTCCCAGGGTAATTGTAAAACTTAACTAAATATATGAAAGTACTATTAATATGAACATACAGAATCCATCCATTTATGGATATCTGCCGACAGGCAGATCACTAATTAACTCTAGTCATGACCAATGGCTCTATGATCTCTTCATGGAAAAATGCAGATATGATTTTAGTGATCCAAATCTTAAATACAAACAGACCCATTTTGAGAAAAATCTGTATTTCATAACAATGCAGTTCAGAACCGGATTATTTGCAGCTAAAGATGCAAAGTCGCTTTATAATTCCAGACCCATGTTTGAATCCTTTAAGCTCTGGTATCTGAATGCTGTTAAGACGGTTATGGGTCCGAAATCCAATAAAAATATCAAATATCAGCCCTTTGCTGTGGCCTGTCTCGATGTTGAAGGCACGGCTCAAGGTGTAGCAGCCTCAGTTTTTCAGACACCACATATTCATGCCTGTCTTCTGGTCCATCCAAACAATCAGGATGAATTTGAAAATCATCTTCTGTCTCTGAAAGCCAAACAATTCAGAGACCAGATCATATCCAAGATCGACATTAAGCAGTTTAAGGATGATACCAGAGGGATTGAACCGATCCTGACCTACACATCCAAATATGCCAGAGAACAGCAATCGAGCCCAAGGCATACGGTTCTGTTGGAAGCCTATCCCGATGTCGATGCTAAAAATTATCCGTTTTATTCGGGCTGATAACTAAAGTTTTGGGCTTGGATGGGAAAGCATCAAAAACTTAAAGGCTCGTTCGTTAGCCATCATTCAATTGTTACCGATACCGCCACAGGACCTTTCCGGTTAAATCGGACTTGAAAGCGAACGTTAGTGCCGATCACAATGTCATCAAAATCACCTTGCGCTATCGAAGATTTATGTGAAAAAATTTCCTTTGGGTATAAGCCCGCGCGAATAAAGAACATGTGCCCAGAGATTGATTGGACGTATCCGTTCTGTTCCATAATACGCCTAGTAAAATGATTTTCGCGATTGGCAACTGGGCGAAATGTAGGCGGAGCCTTAGCATCTATTTCTTCAAAAAGATCAGCAGCTTTCGCCGCTTCACCTCGAACGAATAAAAACTGCGCAAGGTCAAAGCGAGCTTCATAATTAGCATCGCCGGTCGAATAAGCACGCCGCAAATGGCCCTCAATGAGATCATCATCTACGGTACACGCCGTTAGATAATGACGAGCTATCTCGGAATGAAGCGCTTTATCGTCTTGGCTGTTAACCAGCGCTTCATTCAGTACCGTGAGGGAGTCGTCAGCACGATCACGCGACCGATAAATACGCGCCACTCGTATAGCAGCACCCGAACCTTTTGGATTAAGGCGAAGCGCCTTCTCCAACGCACGCAATGCACGATCTTCTTGATCAATTGCCTCACGAAACCGTGCCTCGATCTGAACTATATCTGGATCGTCAGGAAATTGCTGTAGAGCCAACCTGATGCGTTCTTCAGTATCGCGAGTTTTCTCAGCGAAGAATATGGCCTGATGCTCTGGCGAGTCGTCTCTCAATTCGCGGCCCAACTCGACAATCTCATCAACCAGCATTTTACAACGGCTCGAAACTGCAAACCGATTAGTATTTGGCAATGAACTGAGCCGTTCACGGGCTCTACGGCGCAACTGATCTTTGAGCAAGGACGACTCGACCTTGGTGGCTCGTATACGATCAATTTCAGCTTGTGTATGGATGACGGCGGTGCTTTTCTTATCGATATCATGCGCATCATTGGCGCGACGCTCCGCCTCATCTAAACAGCCGCGGGAATGATGCAGCTCAAACAATGCCCACTGTTGATAAAGAAACGCCTGATTTGGAGCGACTGCTATTGCGGCTTCATAAATACGCCGACCAGATGATGGCTCCGCAAAAGTGTCGGCAAGCACTCGGCCCTTCGTCATCTGCTCTAGGGCCCTCGAATCTGACGAGTATCCAAAATCAAGACCAGAAATCAAGCGAGTGAACTGATCGACTTTATCGTCATCATTGGGACAAGCTTGCCTGAATACAAGTTGCGCCACTCGTGCGTGGCGTGTGCGATAACTATAGTCACGAGAATATTTGTCCACCTCAGCACGGACGACATTTTGTAGGGGCGCAAAGAACTTTTCTTGGTAGTCAGAAAACGTAATGCCGGAGATGCGTGAGATGGTTCCTGCACGGGCACTTACCGAATATTGATGCATTGTAGCGATATCGAGATAAAGCTGCCTTGCTTGTTCTGGGCTAATACGCTGATGCTCAAGTCGAAGGACGTCTTCGAAAGGCCGTCCTTGCGTCAGCTGATGTAACGCAACAAGCAATTGTCGCTCTGCAACACTCTCAAACTGGCGAATTTGCTCGTCCCTAGTTTCACTTACAAGCAAACCTAGACATTTATGCCGATTGAGAAGATCAAGAAGCCCCGCAATCTCTCTTCGAGAGAGATAACGGACATTGAGTTCTGGACCTGGAAACTCAGACTCGAGCTGACCGCAATACGTGTTCCAGTCTGAGTCTCTCTCAGCCCCGACAACCACCAACGGTAGTTTTGTAGCGCGAGCGTGTCGAAGCAGCGAGAGCAACCCTTCAATATAAAGTCCAACATCGTCGACGAACAGATAGATTGTTTTCCCTGTCAACTCATACAATTCTGTGAAAACGTCGGGTCGGAGGACCCCGTTAGGATTGTACCAAATCACTAGCGCATTTGATGCAGTAGCTGCTTCCCAAGCTGAGCGTTTCAAGGCAACTGTTTTACCAGCACCACCAGGTCCCTTCACCATAATCAAGACTGGACCTGCAGGCGTCTCGTTTTCTAGGACCGCCTTGAAAAGAATATCATCCTCGACCTGCCTGCGCACGTCTAGACGGTTCACTATGGCACCCCAACCAGTGTCATAACCCGAATAAAACTGCTCCGCAGTTTGCTCATCGAAAGACATCTCAGCATGAATAAATGTCAAATCATCGCGGAGTGATTTATTTGTGCTATCGGATTCAAGATTATGTGTTTTGAAAAATCGGCGGATCGGAAAATCGGCAACATCGGCCGATTGCGATATCGACCGGAAAAGAGGAGGAATGGCTTCATCTAGTGCTGACATAAATTCGCCGAAGTAAGCTTTGATTATTTCAACATTTTTTGTTGCCCAAAATGAGATGTCTTCGGATTCTGCATTTGGCGTAACCATATACCAGCGTGGGCGTCGACCTATTCCAAGGTTATAGATCAAATCCCGAATATGAGAATCATCTAAACGATAACCGACGAAAATGATTGTGTGCTCAAACGCCATGTCCTGCAGTCGCAGAAACAGCCGTGAGCGATTTTTGGAGTATGTAGAATAAACTTCTCGTGAGAGGACAGGTGGAATATCTGCATCATGTATATGGTTTAAGCAGCCATGCAATTTGAGATATGGGACCGGATTTGAGAATTCCCGCAACCTTTCATCAATAGGTTCATCATCTTTGACAAGCGGCACTATCTGCTGAACCTTTGTCGTGACGTCCTTATAAGCATCTTCAACAATGGTGTCGTAATTCGTTGTCGCGATAGCCTTCCAACTGAAGCTAGGAATGAGCCGGTGTGTCGTTTGCGGGGCGAAACCAGTAAAAGCCTTCCGCACTTCTTCATATACCTGGGGCGCTGATCCACTATTGGTAATAGCCATCTCGGCTACGGCCATTACATCTCGATTAAGCATAGCTTTTCTAAAAAAGCGATCTGCAAGGATATCGCGAAGTTGGTTAGCGTCTGGAGGGGTATCGCCCTTTTCATTACGAGCTTCCTTTGAAGCTCCCGCCCCCAAAAAAAGCACGCAACGCTGTGCTTTCACCGCCTCAATCAATGAGGTAGGCAATGTTATTTTTGCTACCTTAGCCGCCACTAATCCCCCTATCGCCAGCCAACATGCGACTAGCATTTTTATACACAGCCCTCGACGTGCAAATCAGCTTATACGAAGTTGCAAGTCTCACTCAACTCCAGACTAAATTTTTGAAATTTTGAACTATCCCTAGCAAATTTAAGGATGCCAATTAAAAGCTACTAAAAATATCGATTAAATCAAACGAACTGTTGGAAATACCTAACTTTTTTCCATGATTAGGATGAAACAGAATATACAATTCTGTTTCGTTTTTTCGCTTGTATCATATCTTTTTGGGCTCGCAACCCCCGATTTTTCAAGGTTTTTGAAACACTTCCTAGAAGAATTGTTTCAACCAAAAGCGTACGATTTCTTTTTCATTTTTCTTTGAATGCTCAATCCCAGGCTTAAGCCCGAGACCGAATTGTATATTCGGTTTCAGGGGGCCTGAATGGAACGAACAGCATATCCCTTTATAACTGCGTGTCGGCTACTGCCGCCCTGTGAAAGCCTGCTTTTTCATGCGGCTTCAAAACTGCTGTTTTCATCTCATTCTTTCCAGCCGCAGTCATATCTACCGCGTACGCACTCATCACCACTCGATAAAGTGTTTCAAAACCAAGTGGAGACGCTTTGCCATGATCAATGACCCAAACGGAAAGAGACTTTATCTCACTGCCTCCGAACGTCAGGCTTTCCTAAAATCAGCAGCCAAGACACCCGGCGCAATCCGCTCCTTCTGTGAAACTCTGCATTACACTGGATGCAGAATTTCAGAAGCCCTCAATCTGACGGTTGACCGGGTCGATCTCGAAAATGAGACGGTCGTATTCGAGACGCTTAAAAAGAGACGATCGGGCGTTTATCGCTCCGTGCCGGTTCCAGCCCAACTCATCAATACCCTTGAGCTCGTTCATCATATCCGTAGACCGGGAAAGCTGGATCGCAAGCTCTGGCCTTGGTCGCGTGCAACCGGCTGGCGTTACATAAAATCCGTCATGCAGGATGCCGGAATTTCGGAAGGCCCACACACCTCCCCCAAGGGCTTGAGGCATGGATATGGAGTCAATGCCATCTCATCCGGCGTTCCTCTCAACCTTCTTTCAAGATGGATGGGGCATTCGGCAATTGAAATCACATCCATTTACGCCAACGCCATCGGAAACGAGCAGAAAATGATCTCGGCTCGCATGTGGGAGGACCTGAATTGAACATACATCGCAATCGTAAGCTGGGTTTCGCAGTCGCACTTGTCCTTTCCAGCACGGTTTTTGCTCAAGGAGTGATTTCTCCAGCAGCAGCCAATGACAGTCGGGGCGATTATAAGGATTTCATCGTCACCACATACGAGACAGCTATGCTGCTTCGGTCGATGAAAAATCCAAACGGCAATCCAGACTATGATCGGCTTATTTCTGAATGCAGGTATAACCTCTACCATTCCATGAAATCTGCAGCTGCATCGGGAAACTGGTTAGAAGCCAAAGACGTTATTCCAGTCGCAGAAACCTGCTCATTCACTGGCAAAGTCCTGCCCGCAACGACACAGGAATATCGCGATCATTGGCTTCAGGCTGAGCGAACAGCATTGAATTCCAGTGCAAAATCCGAAGCTGTCGAAATTCCTGTTCCGAAAAAAGATCAAACTGCGCAAAAACAGCAAGCCAAAACTGACAGCAAACCCAATGTCGGCTTCGTATGCCGTTCATTCCCCTGCCATATCCCTCAGTGGTATGTAAAACAGCTCAGAGAACGCCATCAGGATGGTGTCCAAAACGGCCAGAGCAGCCCACAGGCGGCCGAGACACCACCTGCCGCCACCAATCCACCCGAAAGCGAATTTAATTCGAGTTTTAAAGAGCTGACACATAAGCTGTCCGAGATGGAAAGCCGCTCCCCCTTCATCAAGAAACCTTATGAGATGTGTGAGCAGACAATGATCTTCCTTAATCAGGAAGACCTGCGGGTTCGCAAAGTCGATCTATCCAGGAAGGAAACGCATGTTCTGAATGACAAGTTTCGGCATCACGCGCGCGACACCTGTGTTTGCGCCATCTCCCAACTTGAAAACTCTATCAATAATGAAGAAGCGGAAAAGTATTTCGCATTCACCTTTGAAAATATTCTTGAGCCCGATCCCAAAAACCAAGCCAAAGCGATAGCCAACGGCCTTGATTATCAGAAGTTCAAGACCACGGAGCAAACCGTTGCTCAGGCCGTAAGGCTATGTAGCTAACCAGCCCAAAATCCACATCAGTCAAATCATCAGATTAGCTTGAGAAAGCTGACACGGAAGAAGTGCGACTTACAGCTCCACCTTGAGTTGCAACCAAAAGAAAATCAACAACCCAACCAACACCAATCAGGAAAGCAGACATGAGCGACTTTTCAGTATCAGGCAAAATCCAGACAGATCAGATCGATACAGCAGCAGAATTTGAAAAAGTGTTTGTCAATGAGCTATCCAGCACATTCAACAAGATCAAAGCGAAACCAAGCCCAACAGGATTGCTCATCTCAGGCCGGGTCAAAACATCAGTGTTCAATCCAATCGCGTCCTTCAAAGGCAAGCTTGATGTCAGCATCAAAGGTGATCAGGTCAGATACATCTATGATGGGAAGATCGGAACCAACTTTCTATTCTGGGTGACCTTGCTGATTTTTGCTCTGTTGTTTCTGCCTCTCGTTCTTGTGGTAGCCATTATGTACAGCAAACAGAAAAAGCAGGTAGTTGAGGAAATGAAAAGGCTCGATCAGAGACTACTTTTTGCAATAGATAAGCTCTAAAACACAGGGATTTATAGTTGGCTAGGAACCGAGGGGTGCCACGCCCATCCCTTGGTTGGTACACAAATTGGCACGCGCAAGACGCGATGATATCTCTTTTTATCCTTTATTATCAATGCGATGAAGAAGACATATCTATAGGCGGGAGCTCGCTCTCTCCGCCAGATAATCTTTCTAAGTATTTAAATTTGAATATTATTAGAGGTCGTAAATAATCCCCCAATCCGTTTTGGCTACCTTCAAACACCTGCGATTGCACCGGGGCAAAGTCATCCTCTCCCATTTGATAAATTCTGCAACTACGCATTAAGCCAGCCCTCAAAAGCATCAACACTCCTGTCATGTGGCGATTGCTAGAAATAGACAATCAATAAACCGCAGTATTTGAACGGGCGTGCACGGGAACAAGACGAAAGGGTGCCTCCACAACTGGATTGCCCCCCGCCTGCTTTCTCTCGAGAGACGATGGCGGATTAATCGGGTGCCGCTCGCGTATTAGTCTCAAAACTTGAATCGCATCTGGCCCGTGCCAATCCGCACAGCCAGCTGATTTCCGAGGGTCGCGAGACGGTCGTGATCTTCAACGGACCGCACGGTTACATTTCGTCGTCGTGGTACCCGGAACAACCGGTACGTGACAGCGCGCCTACCTGGAACTTCGCAGTCGTTCATTGCCATGGTCGCCCAGTCCAGATCGATGAACATGCGACCGCGCGCCATCTGCTGGAACTGGTCGATGTTCTCGAAGGCGGACGTGAAGATCGATGGCATATGCGCGAACTTGGCCCCGGCGGCATGCAAAGACGGATACCCAACATCATCGGTTTCGAGCTGGCGGCCAATAATCTTGAGGCAAAGTTCAAGATGGGGCAGGATGAACGGCTCTATGATACGCGGAGCGCGATCGACGCCTTACGTGTAACAGAGCCCGCTCTTGCAGAAACTATGGTCCGGCATAATGCCGGTCGTAGCGGCGAATAGCGCTCCAGGCCAGCCATACTAAGAGCGCTTCTTTCCATTGGCCTGAACACGCCTTCGACCTCGTTGAGTTATGTTGACGGGGTTTTTTTGGGGGATGTTTCAGGTCTTTTTGTTGGTGGGTGTGAGTTGGCCATGTTCCTGGTCTGGTGTTCACCGGGGATCTTCCTGGTCTTTCCTTCATGGTGCATGCGCTGCATTGGTGGGCGGCTTACCTTGAAGGGGCCTTGCCTCCACTCTCCCCACGCTTGCCAGACAGCCAAAACGCGTTGGTTGCGGGCTACCTCGGCTGTTCTTCAGACGTTGGGTTATTTTCGTCTCTGGCGCTGCAAAGATTGCACCTATGCTGATGGTCGCATGCGGAGCATGGGATCTTCATCTTCTTTGCGCTGTCCATCTTTTTCTTGATCGGCAAGCTGTGCTGGCGCGGTGGCACGTTTATTGCGCCTTGTTTTGCGGGCTGTTTGCTGCCGGTTTTGGGCGCACGTTGGTTTTGGGAGCGCATTGAGCTTGGATGCGTTTTGCTTGGTAGGCGCTTTGGTTTATTTCTGATTTTTGATTTTTGATAAAAAAAAGGCCCGCTTGAAGCGGGCATTATTTTGGTTGCGGGGGCAGGATTTGAACCTGCGGCCTTCAGGTTATGAGCCTGACGAGCTACCGGGCTGCTCCACCCCGCGTCAAGGTGATATAATTTTATCCGGTAAGGGTTATTTTCGCGCTTAGCGCCGATATGAACTGTTTTGCATGGAATTGAGAAGATGTTGATTATTTGTGTGCTTAGCAGACCTGGCAGCGACCTACTCTCCCGTGTCTTAAGACAAAGTACCATTGGCGCTGGAGCGTTTCACGGCCGAGTTCGGAATGGGATCGGGTGCAGCCGCTCCGCCATAACCACCAGGTCGGCGAAGAACACAAATATGAGAAGCTGGTTGTCTTTCGTGCAGATATTTCAGGATTTAACGCTGATAAACAATAAGCACACGACTGTGTGCCGGCCGGAGGCCGCGCCCGCGCAGCCGTCTGGCGAAGCCAGACTGGCGTGAGCGCTATTTCATCATCGAACTTTGTTCGATGGATATTGTAAATGAGAGTGATCAAGTCGATCGAGCTATTAGTACCGGTAAGCTGCATGCGTTGCCGCACTTCCACACCCGGCCTATCAACGTGGTAGTCTTCCACGGCTCTGATAGGGAATACTCGTTTTTAGGTGGGTTTCCCGCTTAGATGCCTTCAGCGGTTATCCCGTCCGTATATAGCTACCCTGCTATGCCGTTGGCACGACAACAGGTCCACCAGAGATACGTCCATCCCGGTCCTCTCGTACTAGGGACAGATCCTATCAATATTCCTACACCCACGGCAGATAGGGACCGAACTGTCTCACGACGTTCTGAACCCAACTCACGTACCGCTTTAAATGGCGAACAGCCATACCCTTGGGACCTGCTCCAGCCCCAGGATGCGATGAGTCGACATCGAGGTGCCAAACAACCCCGTCGATATGGACTCTTGGGGGTCATCAGCCTGTTATCCCCGGCGTACCTTTTATCCGTTGAGCGATGGCCCTTCCACGCGGGACCACCGGATCACTATGACCGACTTTCGTCTCTGCTCGACTTGTCAGTCTTGCAGTCAGGCAGGCTTATGCCATTGCACTCGACGAACGATTTCCGACCG
>NZ_NNRK01000032.1 GCF_002252475.1 Brucella rhizosphaerae
GTCTGGTTGGCATCGTCGTCAATCGCCTGCTTGCCGAGGAATACGAGGTCTGGTTGTTCAGCCTCGACCACGCCCTTCAGCACCTTGGCAACGCCAAGCGGCTCAACAGTTTCATCAACCTTGACCAGAATAGCGCGATCAGCACCCATGGCGAGAGCAGTACGCAACGTTTCCTGCGCCTGAGCCGGACCAACCGAAACCACGATGATTTCCGTGACCTTGCCAGCTTCCTTCAGACGGATCGCTTCTTCAACCGCAATCTCGTCAAAAGGGTTCATCGACATCTTGACGTTCGATAGCTCAACGCCTGAACCATCACCCTTAACACGGATCTTTACGTTGTAATCTACAACCCGCTTTACTGCGACAATTGCCTTCATAAGGCTAACCTTTCACTCAAATAGAAACGCGGCTTTGCGTCATCTGCATGTCAAACACGTGCACGCTTGGCTTCCGGATCATAAGGCGACTCTTCAATCACGCGCGCCTTGCGCATCTCGCCCAGAACCGGGATTTCCAGCTCCGTACCCAGCACACCCAGATCAACAGGCAGCAGAGCCAGCGCTATATCGTGATTGAAAGTATAGGAATAACTACCCGATGTAACACGTCCAACGAGCTTGCCATCGTGATACACGCCTTCCGCGGTCAGCGTGCTGGCTCCATCTGTTTCGACGGCAAGTGTCACGGAACGCTGTTTGATACCGCGCTCCTTTTCTGCAAGAAGAGCCTGCCTGCCGATGAAGTCACCCTTGTCGAGACGGATAAAGCGCTCAAGACCGCTTTCCCAGGCGCTTAACTCAGGGTTCATGTCACGATACATCGCACGATAGGATTTATCGAGGCGAAGCGACTCCAGCGCATGCAGCCCGATGAGACGCAAGCCATGCTCTTTGCCTGCAGTCAGTAACGCTTCCAGCAAATGCCGCTGATAAGCGAGCGGATGATAGAGCTCCCAACCGAGCTCGCCTTCGTAATTGACGCGTAGCAGACGCACATCGCTGGCAAGACCAACCGTTCCCGACTTGATGCCAAACCACGGAAATGCCTCGTTGGACAGATCGATCTCTGTCAGCGATTGCAGAACCTCGCGGGCTTTCGGCCCAACAATGGTGAAACAGCCACGATCATTGGTGACATTGCGCAAGCTCACGCTGCCGTCTTTTGGCAGAAGCTTTGACAGGTCGTCGAAATTCCAGCGTTCGGCACGCGGTGTGGAAATCATATAAAAGCTGTCATCACCCATGCGCGCTACAACATATTCTGCCTGCACTCCGCCCGTTTTCGTCAGATGATGGGCGAGATTAACGCGACCCACTTTCGGCAGTCGATTAGCAAGAATACTGTCAAGCCACGCTTCTGCGCCCGGACCACTGACTTCAAACTTGGTCATCGGCGTCATTTCAACAAGGCCGACAGCATTGCGCACGGCTTCGACTTCCTCGCCAACATATTTGCCCTTTTCGGTCCAACGCCAGCTGTACTGATCCTTGGCTTCCATGCCCTTCGGTGCAAACCAGTTCGGCATTTCCCAGCCATTGAGGCAGCCCCAGACAGCACCCAGTTCCGTCAACCGATCATAGGACGGCGCAGTTTTCTGCGGACGCGCTGCGGGCATGTCCTGACCCGGATAGTGCTGGTCCGCATGGGTGCCCCACGCTTCTCGCACCTTTTCGCGGGTCCAGTTCTTGTTGGCATAATCACCAAAACGGCGCGGGTCGAGTTCGCTCGTATCGATACTGTTGCTTCCTTCAACGATACGCTCAGAGAGATAATAGCCGATAGCACCACCCCACAGAATACCGCCCGGTACACCTTCTGCGAGCCAGACATTATCCAGCCCCCAGGCAGGGCCGACCAGCGGCAACTCGTCGGCTGTCATCTGGAATGGTCCACGCACATTGGCCTTGATGCCAACGCGGCCAAGCGTCGGCACAAGCTCCATCGCCTTCTCCCAGTTCCACGAAACGGAATCAAAATCTTCTTCCAGAAGATCCGCACCAAACCATTCAGGCACACCGTTTTCAGCAAACAACTTCAGATGTTCGGTCTTTTCATAAGGCCCAAACATCAGGCCGTCGCCCTCTTCGCGCAGATAGCCTTCAAATCCTTCATCACGCAGGATTGGCATTTCCGGCAGGCCCTGACGCTTGCGCTCAATCACTTCCGGTACGGCATCAGTGATCCAGTACTGGTGGACAATCGGAATTGCCGGAATATCAAGCCCCAGCATCGCACCGGTCTGACGAGCATAATTGCCGGTTGCCGAAATAATGTGTTCGCAGATGATGTCACCATTATTGGTTTTCACCTTCCACTCACCGCTTGGCAGACGCTCAAAGCCATTCACCTGCGTGTTGAGATAAATCTTGGCACCCTTATCACGCGCGCCCTTGGCGAGTGCCATGGTCACATCAGCAGGTGCGATATGGCCATCATCAGGATGATAGAGCGCGCCGAGCATGTCAGGATTGTTTTCAAGCAAAGGCCATAATTCACGAGCACGTGCCGGAGAAACGAGTTCTGCCCGAATGCCCTGCACCTCGGCAACGCTCATATAGCTCTTATATTCGTCAAGCCGGTCGCGCGTATTGGCGATGCGCAGCTGCCCGCATTTGTGCCAGCCAACATGTTGTCCTGTCTCAGCTTCCAGTCCTTCATAAATCTCAATGGATTTGTTGATCATGCGCCCAATATTGATGTTGCGTGCATAGGAAGGGATCAGACCGGCAGCGTGCCATGTAGAGCCAGCGGTAAGCTGGGTGCGTTCCAACAAGACCACATCCGACCAACCTCTTTTTGCCAGACCATAAAGAATTGAGGCACCAACGCACCCTCCCCCGATAACCACCGCGCGTGCATGAGTCTGCATTCCAAGTTCCCTTCCATGTCATATTTTGTGGGGATGACCAGCCCTCAAAAGAGGTAGCCGGGTGGTCCCATTTGGCATTACATTACAGAGGGTTCTCGACGCTGTGAGCTTGATAAAAAATCTGCATAGGTATAACTTCAGATTATGCATAGACTCCGCTCGCTGATCCCCTCTGCCAATTATCTTTTCGTGTTTGAGGCAGCGGCCCGCCGCCTGAGCTTTACGGCGGCTGCGGAAGAGTTGAACGTCAGCCAGCCAGCGGTGAGTAAAACGATCAAACTGCTGGAGGAAGCGACCGGCCTGAAGCTTTTCAGGCGAGATCGCAGTCGTCTGGAGCTAACGGCTGAGGGGCAACGGCTCTATCGCGAAACGCAGGAAGCGTTCGATCATTTGCACATGGTCATCTCGTCCATGCGCAAGAAGCATTCACGCGATATTATTCGGGTGTCGTTCTCATCATCCTTTGTGCAGCTGTGGTTGTTGCCTCGCCTGAAAAACTTCAAGGAAAAGCACCCCGACGTCGCCCTTCGCATCGAAGAAAGCAGCCGTGATGATCAGGATATGCTGGAAGAAGACATCGACGTTTCGGCACGCCTTGGCAATGGAAATTGGCCGGGCATTCGATCATGGCCTTTTGTGACTGAAGAAGTGTGGCTGGTGTGCAGTCCATCCTATCTGGAAGAACATGGGGCAATCAAATCCCCGCAAGATTTGCTCAATCATACATTATTGCATTTTGAAGAGCGGCATCGGTCCCGGCTTGGCTGGCGGGAATGGCTTGAACGCAGCGGGGTGCCGAACCCGCGCATAGAACAGGATTTCGTTTTTACCGATGCTCTTAGTTCCATTGAAGCTGCGGTGTTCGGTCAGGGCATTGCACTTGGTTGGAAACATCTTGTTCGCGATCATATCGCGGCCGGTCGCCTCGTTCCCGCAATCGATATTTTCAACCGTTCTGGTGATACCATCCATCTTGTCATGCCAGCCCAGCGCCCACCAAAGCGGGGCGCTGAATTGTTTCGCGACTGGTTGCTGGAACAAGGCGCAGATGCCGAATTTGGCATTTAAAGCATAATCTTATCGATCCTCGTTTCACGCCGGTCGGATTATGCTCTAAAACCTATCCCGAAAACCATTGCGCGCTTTCGCTGGAGGTGAATTGATTATTGCGCAAACACAACGGTTTTGTGCCCATTCAGCATGACGCGGTTTTCTGCATGCATCTTCACCGCGCGGGCCAGCACCCGGCTCTCAATATCGCGGCCTGTCGCCACAAAATCCTCGGCACTCATGGAGTGCGTCACCCGCTCAGTTTCCTGCTCGACAATTGGACCTTCATCAAGGTCCGGCGTTACATAATGCGCTGTCGCACCGATCAGTTTCACGCCTCGCTCAAATGCCTGATGATAGGGCTTAGCACCCTTAAACGATGGTAGAAACGAGTGATGGATGTTGATGATCTTACCGAACAAGCGGTTGGAAAGATTATCTGACAACACCTGCATATAGCGAGCAAGCACGACCAGATCGGCCTGAGTTTCACGCACCAGGTCAAGCAATCGCGCCTCTTGCTCCGCCTTGTTGTCTCTATTCACGGCCCAATAAAGATATGGAATTCCAGCGTTCTCTGCAGTCTCGCGGCTATCTTCATGGTTGGAAACCACCGCAACAATCTCGGCGTTCAGCCAACCAACCCGGATCTGATAGAGAAGGTGCAACATGGCATGGTCGAACTTCGACACCATGAGCACGATCTTTGGCTTGCGGCTCGCATCTGCAATCGTGAATTTCATACCAAACCGTTCGCCAGCCGGTTTTAACGCGCGCTCTAGTGCATCACGTGACATGCCAAGCGGAGCACTGAAAGCGATGCGCATGAAAAAGCGATTGGTCAGCTTGTCACGGAACTGATTGCTCTCCACGATATTGCCGCCCGCAGCCGCAAGTTCCGTGGTGATGGCAGCAACGATACCGGGCTTGTCATCACAATCGAGCGTCAGGACAAATAGTGTTGGGTCGATGCTGGCCACAGACCGCACCTTGACTGGCATGTCATTCATGATTGTTCTTTCTGAAATATCACGAGTCTTTGGTGGATTTGCCAAAAGCGTAGTCACCTACCTTCGGCACAAATTTCGCAGGCATATACCCGCTGGGCTTATCGCCAACCGAGACACCCGTATTGAGAATACCTGCCTGATAATCAGCAACAAAAAGCGAATATGGATAAGTCGGTTGAATAGCACTCGCCTCATCCAGCTTTTTGCGCAGCTCGTCAGGGATCGCAAACGCAAGCGCACCGAGATTATCATCAAGCTGGGCAAGCTTACTTGCGCCGATGATGGCTGCGCCAATACCCGGCTGTGTCACAACCCAATTGAGCGCGACTTGCGCCATTGATTTGCCTATAGCGTCGGATACTTCAGAAAGTGCTGTCACGATACGCATATTGCGCTCCGTGAAGAGCCCCAATCCCTCAGCGTTATCGCGATTGAGACGACCCTCACCGCCCGCCCGGTATTTGCCGGACAAAAGCCCCATAGCCAGCGGACTCCAGGCGGTGATGCCCAGTCCAAGGTTTTGTCCAAGCGGCACAAATTCCTGCTCGATGCTGCGCTCGACCAGCGAATATGGCAGTTGCAGGCTGATCGGCTGCGACAGCGCATGAGATTCCGCCCATGTTTGTGCACGCGCCGCATACCAGGACGGCACATCAGACAGGCCACAATAGCGGATTTTACCAGCACGTATCAGATCATCGAAGCAGCGCATTACTTCTTCCACGGGGGTCATGCCGTCCCAAGTGTGCACCATATAAAGATCAATGTAATCGGTCTTCAGGCGCTTCAACGACTGATCGACAGCACGCATCATGTTCTTGCGACTGTTACCGCCCGCATTGGCATTGCCGGGCTCCAGACTGTTTGAATATTTGGTCGCGATCACCAACCGGTCACGACTTGCAGTTTCCGCAACGAACTTGCCGACCAGCGTTTCGCTAAGACCCGCGCCGTAGGAGTCGGCTGTATCGATGAAATTGCCGCCCACCTCCAGATAATGATTGAAGATGGTGCGGGCATTGTCTTCATCTGTGCCCCACGAGCCGCCGATCCCTCTCACGCCCCCATTGCCAAACGTCATCGTGCCAAGCGCCAGGCGACTGACACGCAGACCGGAACGGCCAAGGAGGAAATAGTGATCAAGCGACATCAGGAACTCCTCAGTATAAAGCAGTTTACATGAAGCCCTGATAGGGGCGACAGGCTACGGTCTGCTGGACATAATTGATCATTGAAATGAAATCGAAGACAGGCCGCCCCGTCACCTTCTGCACGGCATGTGCATAGGGTGGCAGATCGCTGCATTCGAGCAGAATGGAACGCACTTCCGGATTATCGCGGACCAGCTTTTTGGCAACTTCACAAACTTCCCGTTCGATGGCTGCGGTATCCAGCGTTCCTTTTTCCTCAAGGATCGCTTCGCGAAACTCTACCTGATCTTCCATTCCTGCCAACACAATCGGAACCGTGTCTGGAATGCCGCTTGCCGCAAAATGACGTGGTGTCAGACGTTCTGCATTGGCAGTGATAACGCCCACCGTACCGCGCGCCACTGCATGCATGAATGGTATCTGCATCAGGCTCGACAGAAAGACCGGAATATCGACCGCTTCCGCAACCTCTTGCTGGAAATATGCCATGAAGCCACAGGCACCTGTGATTGCTTTGACACCGCGCCCCTGCAACTCAAGTGCCGCTTCCACGAAAGCATCACGCAACGCCGGATCGCGCTGGTTCAGCAGTCGATCAATGGAAGCGCCGCGCACTTCCTGATAACGCACGGGGTATTTATATGTAGTCGCATTGCCGACATTGCCGGGCACACAGGGATAGGCAGCATCCAGAATGAGAATGCCGACCTGTTCCCCATACCACGACTGGCTGTTCCGGCTGACCGCATAAACAGTCATCGTTGCAGTCTCCGATATGAATTTGGTTGAGGTGGATGCAGCGGCAATCCGCTGCATCAAGTCGTAATCTTATCGACTATTCGATAAGTTTTGGCGCGCCAGTGTCACCAATGCTTTCCTCAAGACCATAGGATTTCAGGATTTTGGCAATCGTGCCATCCTTGTGCATTTCCTCGATATTCGCGTCGAGTGCAGCGCCAAAATCCGTTGCGCTTTTGGCATAAGGCAAACTTGCCTGCGCTGCCTCCTTGGTAGCGCGAATGCGATCGTCAGGCTGCGCGATCTCGACCTTGATGTCCTTCAGGTTGCCATTCTTGGCAGCATAGGCACCTGTCGAATATCCGTCGATACCAACATCAATACGACCGGATGCGAGATCCTGATGCATGTTCACCGAATTCGGATAAAGGCGAAGATTAGCACCCAGCAACTTCTTGGCGTCTGTCACCCAGAGATAGCCCTGAACAGTGCCGACGTTCTTGCCAACCAGTTCCTCGACAGTCTTGATGCCATCCTTGGAATAAAGGCCCATCTGATCCTTATACAGCGGATAAGAAAGATTCATTACTTTGGCTCGCTCGGCTGTGCGATACCAGTCGCCGGTGGTGATATCGGCTTGGCCCGACAGGACATACTGAATAGCTGCAGCCGGATCGACCGCAACAGGCTTCAATGTCAGACATTCGCGCTTGGCAAATTCTGTCGCAATGTCTCCGTCGAGCCCACTCATTTTGCCGCTTTCATCCATGAATGAATGCGGCGCATAGGTGGTGACGGCAATCGTCAATGTTCCTGGCGTAATGGTTTTGAACTCATGCTTCGGCGTGCAATCCTGTGCTAAGGCTGTTGCCGACAGCCCCATTAACATTGCGACACCGATAATGCCCTTGCGAATGATCCCGTTGTTCATGTGCGACTCCCCTTTTGTTATTGTGAATTATCGCGCGGCATAAGCGGACGACCGCTTCTCCACGTAAGATACGATCCATGCCGCTGGAACGCAGATCGTGGCATAGAGCAGTCCTGCCAACATCAGCGCAGGCATATATCGGAAGGTGTTGGCGCCGATTTCATAGGCATTGCTGACAAGTTCTGGCAGCGCGATGGTGAAACAGAGCGAGGTGCTCTGAAAGATCAGGATGGCAAAGCCCAACAGCGCGGGCAGTGCCACCCGCAAGGCCTGTGGTAACAAAACAAAGCGCAACTCATCCAGCATACTGAAACCCATCGCTTCGGCCGCTTCCCGCTGACCATGATGGATTGATTGCAGGCTGGCTCGGATGATTTCACTCGTATAGGCGCCAGTATTCCAGGCAAGCGCCACCACTGCTGCTGCGAAGGAGGTCATTGTCAGACCTGTCGAGGGCAGACCGAAATACATGAATTGCAGAAGAACCAGTGCGGGCGCGCCACGGCCGATCTCGACCAGAAACAAGCTCGCATAGCGCGTAGCGCGAGACTTGGCGCCAACACCAAGCGCCAGACCAAGCCCCAGCGGAATCCCGATAGCAAGGCTTAAAGCAGCAACTTGCAGACTGATTTTAAGTCCACCCAGAAGCGCCGGCATCCACTCGTAAAATTCATCAAGGGTGGGAAACATCAGCGTGCCACCTTTGCTCTCAGATAGCTGTCCGCAGAGCGCGACAGCCATGCAACCGGAAGGCTCAGGAAAATGTAGAACAGGCCGACCAGCGCGAAGACTTCAATACCTTTGAACGTAAGCTGCGACACCTGATTACCGCGGAATGCCAGATCCGCAACGCCGATGGTCGATGCGACTGCCGTTTCCTTCATCAGCCCGATCAGATAGCTGGCAGCTGAAGGCAGCGCCACCCTAAAAGCCTGCGGAGCAACAACGTCGATCAGTGCGTATCTCGTTCCAAAGTTGAGAGCTGTTGCCGCCTCCCACTGACCATGATGGAGCGATGCCAGCGCACCGCGATAGATCTCAGCCATATTCGCTGATGCAATCAAACCAAGACCGATCAGGGCTGCAACGAATGGGTTAATCGGCATGATGCCCATACCGATACCGAAGAAGATAATGAAAAGCCAAAGGATGGGAGGAAGCGCGCGCACGATCTGAATGAGGAAAGCTGCTAACCAGCGAATGGGTGCGAAACTGGCTCTGCGGGCAGCCAGTAATGGCACACCAAGAATGCAGCCTATGCCAAACGAGCCTAACGTCAGTGCCAGAGTCCAAGGCAAGCCACTGAGGATGAGAAGAACATTATCTGCTGTCATCTGTCATGCACCGCACGAAGAAACCGCTTCGTGCGCTCCTCTTGCGGATTGCGCATGATGTCCTTCGACGCACCTTTTTCGATGATCTTGCCATCGGCCATGATCATCACAGTGTCCGAAACATTTTCGGCAAAGCCCATTTCGTGCGTGACGACCAGCATGGTCATGCCGCTTTCCGCCAGTTCACGCATCACGGCCAGAACTTCGAGACCCAGTTCCGGATCAAGTGCTGAAGTCGGCTCATCGAAAAGCATCACCTGCGGATCAAGCGCCAGCGAGCGCGCAATTGCGATACGCTGTTGCTGTCCACCAGAACAACGTCCTGGGTATTGCGTGGCTTTATCGGCAAGACCGACACGCTCCAACAGTTGAAGCGCCCTTTCTTCGGCCTCTGCGCGGCTGCGGCCCAACACACGCTCCTGCGGCAGGCTGACATTGCGGAGAACGCTCATATGCGGAAAAAGATTGAACGACTGGAACACCATTCCAACCGTGTTGCGCAGTTCTTTCAGCTGCGCCTTACGCGGCTGTTGCGTGGCATCAAGCGTCACCTTGCCCACTGTAATCAAACCACCATCGGGCTGCTCAAGATAATTGATACAGCGCAGCAGCGTGCTTTTGCCTGAACCACTCGGACCAATGATCGCGAGGACCTCGCCCTGTGCGACATCCAGATCGATATTTTCGAGAACGCGATGTGCGCCAAAATGCTTGGTGAGCCCTTCAAGACGAATGAGTTTTGGCGCGAGAGCGGTTGCATTCGCTGTGTCGGACACCAGTGTCGGCCGCATTGCGTTCAACAAGCAAACTCCCCATTTTGATCGTTCATTACGATTGTCCCATCATTCCGCGACGTGCAGATTCAGAATTTCTGCAACAGATGCTGGAGCAGTTGTTGTTCTAACGGCTGTTTCGTTTTTTTTGCCGCCAGTGTTCCCTTGGTTATTCACGATAGTTCCGACCCAACAGATTACAAATGCAAAAAATATCCGCACGGTCATAACCTGAAGTAATACCACCTGATGTCAGGCTATAGCGCCTTGCCAAGCCGCAATCCGTCATAGATTGCAGCATGTGTGTTGCGCGCGGAAACTGCATCACCAATCCGATAGAGTTCGAAGGCACTATCCCTGTTTCTGACCGTATTCTGCAGCCTTCCATCTATAAGCGCGTCGTAGTCGACGGCACCCATGTTTCGGGAAAGAGGTTTAAGATCAAAATACAGATCGTCCATCGGTCTTGTGCCGTCATTGACAATGATCTGGTCAAATTCGCGTTCAAACCCGACACCGCCGTAGTCACTGCCAATCCGTGCCATCAGCTGATTATTATTGCGACGGATTGCATGCAGGCGGTAGGCCACCGTAAAAGTCACATCCTTTTTCTGAAGGCTGCGCATATAGGGCACGAGATTCATACCCATCACCTCTGGTGCAAAGGTGCGATCAGCGGTCATAATCTCCACTTTACCGCCAGATCCCGCGATAAACTCAGCCGCCTGTAGCCCGGCATGATCACCGGCTTCATCAAAGACCAGTACGTTTGTGCCAGCGCGAACATCGCCCGAAATGATATCCCATGCCGAAACGGCTAACTCGTTACCCTCGCGCAGGGTCTGCATATCCGGCATCCCACCCGTGGCAATCACTGCCACATCGGGCATTTCTTCCAGCACGGCATCCGCCTCAGCCCATGTATTAAAACGGAAATCGACGCCAAGCTTGTCACACTGGGCCATACGCCAGTCGATGATGCCCATCATTTCACGCCGACGTGGGCTTTGGGCCGTTAACCGCACCTGTCCGCCGGGATTGTTTGCAGCTTCAAACACGGTAACGCTGTGACCACGTTCGGCACTGACACGTGCCAATTCCAGACCCGCCGGTCCCGCCCCGACAACGACGACACGTCGACTTTTCTCCGCTCTCTGCACGATATGCGGCATGGTCAGCTCGCGTCCCGTCGAGGGATTGTGGATGCAATAGGCTGACCCGCCCTGATAAATGCGATCAAGACAATAATTGGCGCCCACACAGGGGCGAATTTCCTCTTCCCTCTTTTCGATTATCTTACGCACGATATGCGGGTCAGTCATATGCGCACGCGTCATACCCACCATGTCAAGTTTCCCGGAAGCAATGGCATGTCGCGCAGTAGCCACATCCTGAATTTTCGCTGCATGAAAGGTCGCCATACCTGTGCTCGCGCGAATTTCGCCAGCAAAATCAAGATGTGGCGCGCTGGGCATACCCTGAATAGGAATGACGTCCGTCAGTCCGGCATCGGTCTCGATATGCCCGCGAATGACATTGAGAAAGTCAACGAGCCCGCTCTCTGTGAGTTTGCGCGATATCTCAAGGCCATCATTTTTGGTCAATCCACCTTCCAGCACCTCATCGGCAACATAGCGAATACCGATCAGAAAATCGGAACCGACACGCGCGCGTATGGCACTTAATACCTGCAACGAAAAGCGCATACGATTGTCGAGAGAACCGCCATAATCGCCGTCGAGTTCATTGGTCAGCGGCGACCAGAACTGATCGAGTAAATGGCCATAGGCTTCCAGTTCCAGCCCATCAAGACCCGCCGCTTTCATGCGTTCGGCAGCATCGGCATAATTGCCGATAATGCGCTCGATATCCCAATCCTCTGCTTTTTTTGGATAAGCGCGATGCGCAGGCTCATGCTTGCCCGTCGATGAAAGCGAAGGCAGCCAGTCCCCTTTATCCCATCGCGTGCGTCGGCCAAGATGCGTAAGCTGGATCATGACCGCTGCGCCATGCTCATGGCACTCATCGGAGAGATCACGCAGCCACGGCACAACTTCGTCTTTGTAAGCAAGCACATTATTGAACGCTGGCGGACTATCTCTTGAAACCGCCGCAGAACCCGCGGTCATGGTCAAAGCAATACCTGCCTTGGCACGTTCGACATGGTAGGCGCGATAACGCTCCTTCGGCATACCATCTTCAGCATAGGCGGGCTCGTGCGAGGACAACATAATGCGATTGCGAAGCGTCAGATGCTTGATCTGAAGCGGCTGCAGCAGCGGATCGACTGACATATCAAGAGTTCCCATTTATCATTTTTTTATGAGCTAAATATAAATGTACATAACTGTCAATTTAATAATCATAGATGTACATTGCTCTTGCCAAACCAATGAGGTCGGGTAAAAATTCAACAATGGAACAAACTACAACGAGTGATGCAGGATGGCGCGGCTCGCCGGATTTATGGCTTCAGGCTGCCTATGATGCGCTGATCGAAAACGGTGTGGATGCCGTTCGTATTCTGCCGCTTGCAAAAACTCTCGATATTTCGCGAACAAGTTTCTACTGGTTCTTCAAAGACCGAGAAGAATTGCTGGATGCTCTCATCGGACGTTGGCGTGAAAAAAACACAGGCGCTCTGCTGCGCCAGACTGATGTCTATGCAGAAACCATTGAAGAAGCCGTTCTGAATATTTTTGATTGCTGGCTGAGCCGCGATCTTTTCGACCCAGCCTTTGAATTCGCGGTTAGAAGCTGGGCGCTTCAGTCTGTTCAAGTCGAAGAGGAAGTGCGCGCCGCCGACGCCTTGCGGCTCGAAGGACTGTCCCGCATGTTTGAGCGCTTCGGATTTGACAGGGCTATCTCGGACGTCCGGGCACGCACGATCTATCTCGTTCAGATCGGCTACATTTCCATGCGAACGCAGGAACAAACTGCGGTGCGCCTCGCGCGCATTCCACATTATGTGGAAACCTTCACCGGCAAAGCACCACAGCAAAGAGAACTTGATAGGTTCTTATCGAGACATAGGTCGAACAAAGGCTGATAAAAGGCTACGGTTAGCGTGTTCAGTTTGAGCATTTACTGTTCGCTTAATTTCATTTGTCGCAACCCATCCCCAAAATTTGGATAGAGGCAGCGCTCATCACGGAAAATGTCCGTGATGAGTTGCCCGTTGACATGCATCGTGCGGAAGATTAACAATTGTTCATTCTGTGAACTTTATTACACGAGGCGACTTTGGCGGCAGTGTTTGACAGTGAGGACGATTTGGCGATCCGAGCGGCGTGGCTGCATTACGCAGGCGGCATGACTCAGTCTGAGGTCGCCGACCGACTCAATCTTCCACGGGTCAAAACACATCGTCTCATCGCCCGCGCAGTTCAGGCTGGTGCGGTCAACATCACCATCGAAGGCGAGATCGGCGAATGCATTCGCCTTGAGAACAACCTGAGACAAGAATACGGGCTTGAGGTTTGTGAAGTCGCCCCAGATCTCAACGAAGAAGGCATCCCTTTGCGGGCTCTCGGTATCCGTGGCGCGGATTTCCTCTACAGGCTGATCGGTTCGCAGCAATATAAGCTGCTTGGCATTGGTCATGGCCGCACGCTGGCGGCGGCTGCATCGCATCTGCGGCGTATCGAAACATCCGGCATCCGGTTTGTTTCACTGATTGGCGGGCTTGCACGCAACTATGCAGCCAACCCGCATGACGTCATTCACAAGCTCGCCGAAAAAACATCGGCACCGGCCTATATGTTGCCAGTTCCGTTTGCGGCTAACACACCAGAAGATCGCGAAGTCCTGCTTTCGCAGCGCGGCGTTGCGGGCGTCTTCGAGCTTTCGGCAGCATCCGAGGTGAAAATCGTAGGCATTGGCAATGTAGAAGCTGATGCACAACTGGTCGCGGCCGACATGATCGATCGCGCAGAAATCTCCAGCATCAAGGCCATGGGAGCAAGGGCCGAGGTTCTGGGATACTTCTTCGACACAGAAGGCAAGCACGTCGAAACGCCACTCACTTCGCGTTCGATCACGCTCGACCTCAACGTGCTGAGAAGAAGCCGCCTGATCGCAATTGCAGGGGGGCGGGATAAGGTCGGTGCAATCCGCGCCGTTTTAAAATCCGGTCTGCTTTCAGGCCTGATCGTTGACGAAGTAACTGCAAGGAACCTTTTGTCATACGCCCCTTGAGGAGGGGGCCTTCTGGGAGGAACTAAATTGTACGATAAAGAAAAAGACCTGATCGCAGCTTTTCAGCGCGGGCAGATGAGCCGTCGCAGCCTGATCAAAGGCCTCGGCATTATGGGAATGAGTGTGTCGTCTGCATCGGTTCTTCTGAATCTGAGCGCCACCCGTGCCCTCGCCGCTGATTTCGACTGGAAAAAACACCAGGGTAAAACCGTCAAACTTTTGCTCAACAAGCATCCCTATACCGACGCAATGATCGCCAATCTTGCGGCGTTCAAAGAGCTGACCGGCATGGACATCAAATATGACGTCTTCCCGGAAGATGTCTATTTCGACAAGGTCACAGCAGCACTTTCATCCGGTTCAACAGAATATGATGCCTTCATGTCGGGTGCATATATGACATGGACCTATGGCCCTGCAGGCTGGATCGAAGATCTCAAACCTTATATAACCGATGCCAGCCAGACCAACCCGAACTACAACTGGGATGACTTCCTGAAGCCTGTTGTCGACAGTTGCGCTTGGAATGGTCAGCCGGGTGGACAACTCGGATCGGAAGACGCCAAGCAATGGTGTATCCCGATGGCCTATGAAATGAACAATATCACCTATAACAAGCGTATTTTCGACGCCAACAAGTTGACGATTCCAACTACACTTGATGAGCTGATCGAAACTGGCAAAAAGGCCAAAGGCGTGCTTCCCGGCGGGTACGGCGTCGGCGTTCGGGGCTCGCGCAGCTGGGCAACGATCCACGCAGGCTTCCTGTCTGGCTATGCCAATTTCGGCCAGAAAGACCTGACAGTTGCGGATGACGGCATGTTGTCTGCGGCCATGAACACCAATATCTCCAAGGATTACCATAAGAAGTGGGTGCAGATGATCCAGGAAGCAGGTGCGCCTGACTGGTCCACGCACACCTGGTACCAAGTCGGCACCGATCTTGGCGCAGGTAAATCAGCGCTCATCTATGACGCAGACTGCCTCGGCTACTTCATGAACGGACCGGGCAATGCCGAAATGGGCAACCTCGCCTATGCAGCCTTCAAGCCAAATCCGGAAGCTCAAGGTCCGACACCCAATGTCTGGATCTGGTCACTTTGCATGTCGAGTTTCTCCAAACAGAAGGACGCGACATGGTACTTCCTGCAATGGGCAACCGGCCCTGAGCACGACCTGTTTGGTGCGCGCGAAATGGATCTGACCAACCCGGTTCGCAAGTCCGTCTGGGCTGACCAAACCTATCGCGACAAGATTGCTGCAAAATACCCAGGCTATGTTGAAATGTTCGATGCCTCGGCTGATGGCGCATCGATCAAGTTCACGGCACAGCCGTTGTTCTTCGATCTGACAACAGAATGGGCGGCAATGCTGCAGAAGATGGTGGCCAAAGAAGTACCCGTTGATGAAGGCCTCGACCAACTGGCCGAAAGTGTGAACCGCCAGCTCAAAGAAGCTGGCCTGGGCTGACAGTGATGCAACGAGGGCAGCAGTCAATGCCGCTGCCCTCATCATTCCCATTCAGTATTCCGCCTGTCTACAGGTTACGGGATTTATTGTCCCTATGGCGGAGCTTTGCCGAGGACACCGCCTCATGAATGATATGACCAGAGCGCCCGTGGTTCGTCGCCGTCGTGTCAGCCGCCGAATGCTACCTTATCTGCTGAGCTTACCGGCATTGCTGACATGTATCGGCATTCTCATTCCCTTTCTGACGGCGGTTGCTTATTCGCTTCAGCGATACCGGCTTTCACAGCCGTGGGCACGCAAATGGAACTGGGGCGAGAATTACCTCAACTTCATGACCGACGCCGCTTTCTGGAACACATTGAAAGTTTCGGCTACTTATGCCTTTTCAACTGTGATCTGCGAACTTCTGCTGGGTCTTGGCATCGCGCTCTTGCTGCAGCGCAGAACCATGATCAACAACGCAATTTCGATCATGCTGCTGATGCCGCTGATGACCGCACCTGCACTCGCCGCCTTGATGTGGAAACTCATGACCAACCCTGGCTTCGGCATCATGTCATGGCTGGCTTCTCAGATCGGCCTTGAAAACTTCCGCTGGGCATCCGATCCTGCGACCGCAATGCTCACTGTCGTGATCGTGGATATCTGGGTCTACACACCCTTCATCATGATCCTTTTGCTAGCAGGCCTACGCTCGCTGCCGCAACAACCATTTGAAGCCGCCACGCTTGATGGTGTCCCCCGCCTGTTTGTTTTCTGGCGCATTACGCTACCGATGCTGACACCGTTTCTGCTCACCGCGACACTGTTCCGTGTCATCGAGAGCATCCAGCAGTTCGACATCATTTACGCCATGACCCAAGGCGGACCGGGCAATCGTCTGACGGTGTTTCAGGTCGAAGCATATCTCAACTTCTTCCAGTCCACCAATGTCGGACGTTCTGCGGCGCTGATGATCATCCTCTGGGCGATCACTTACACACTGTCGAACATCTTCATCAAGCAATGGCTCCGTCTGCGCGAAAAAGCCCATGCTGAAGCGTAAGAGGATATGACAATGCAACATGTGCACCCTCTCGAACGCATCCTGCGCATCATTGCGCTGACCTTGGTGGTGTTGTTCTTTATGTTCCCGATTGTCTGGATATTCCTGATGAGTTTCCAGACAAACGAAACTATTCTGCGCGTGCCCCCATCGGTGGTATTTTCGCCAACACTCGAAAACTACACGGCACTTATTTCCGGCAAGCTGCAAACATCAGCAGGAATTCTGGAAATCAGCTTCATGAAGAACCTTTTCAACTCGTTCTTCCTGTCGGTAACTTCCGTGACAATCGGCCTTCTGCTCGGTGTGCCTGCGGCCTATGCCTTTGCGCGCCTCAAGTTCCGCGGCTCGGAAGACATCGCATTCACGCTTCTGTCGTTTCGTTTCGCACCGCCACTGCTGGTCCTGCTGCCTCTCACGATCTATTTCCAGCAGATCGGCCTCAGTGATACCTATATCGGGCTTATATGGGTTTATCAGTTGATTGTTTTGCCACTGATCCTCTGGATTGTGCGTGGATATTTCGAGGATATGCCTGCCGATATCGAATATGCTTATCGCATAGCGGGCCATAGCTGGGCCGCAACCTTTCGCAAGATCGCCTTGCCTCTCGCGGGCCCTGGCATTGCGGCGGCGGCCTTGCTGGCCTTCATCTTCGCCTGGAATAACTTTGTCTTCGCACTGGTGCTTGCGTCGGCTGATAAACAACCGGTGACGGTGGGCGCACTTGCCTTCGTGACTGCGTCCGGCATCCAGTACGGACAGGTTGCGGCAGCTATTGTGCTCTCTATTGCTCCAACTTTTGCCATCGCACTTTATGCCCAACGCTATCTCGTCGAAGGCTTGTCGCTCGGCGCGGTGAAAGGGTAAGACATGTCCATATCACTGAAAAATATCCATAAATCCTTCAAGACCCATAAAGTCCTGGACAGTGTCTCGTTCGATGTCGCGACGGGCGAAACCGTGGTTCTGTTCGGGCCGTCAGGCGCTGGAAAAACAGTGCTTCTGCGCCTGATTGCAGGCGTGGTTGATTCCGATGAAGGCAGCATCTTTCTCAATGGTCAGGACATGACCGGTGTCGAACCGGAGGATCGAGGCCTTGGCATGGCTTTCCAGAACTTTGCACTTTTTCCGCATATGGACGCAGCCGAAAATATTGCGGCACCTCTGACCGCACGACGGCTTGGAAAAGACAAAATTAAAGAAGCCGTTGGCGATCTCGCGCGACTTTTGAAGATTGATCATGTGACGAGCCATAAGCCGAAGGAGCTCTCTAACGGACAGAAGCAGCGTACAGCACTTGCCCGCGCGCTGGCGGGCGATCCGTCAATCCTACTGCTCGACGACCCTCTTCGCAATGTCGACGCCAAGTTGCGCTTTGAAATGCGGCTGGAACTGCCGCGTCTCTTACGAGAACGCAATGCAACTGTAATTTACGTGACCCAGGATTATAAGGAAGCAATGGCTCTTGGCGACAGGATCGCCGTTCTTGATACCAAAGGCATCGCACAGATCGGCACCCCAGAGGATATTTACTGTCGTCCGGCCACCGTGGATATCGCACGGCTTTTTGGTGATCCGGTCATCAACCTCCTTGAAATCACGCCCGAGAAATTGTCGACCAGTGCCATTGAGACCCGCCTTTCTGGCGGTCGTCTGGTGTTACCGCAAAGCCTTGAGCCATATGTCGGGCAGACTCTGCTTTTGGGATTGCGCCCGGAAGCAATTCGGTTTGCACCATCAGACACTCCCGGTGTGATACCCATCACCATTGAAGCAGAAACACCACTCAATGAGAAAACCGTATCGCTTGCTATCACTGAGCGCGGTCGTGAAATCATGCTTTCGCGGCCGGCAGGGACACCTGCGCCCGACCATGGTCCGGCCCATGTGGCCGTAGATGCAAATGCCATCCTGCTGTTTGATCCGCAAACAGGACGTCGCGTTGAACTGGAGGGCGAACAATGATGAAGACAATGCTCAAACTGATGGATATCGACAAGTTCTACGGACCGATTGGCAAAGGTTTTCATGCTGTCAAAGACCTCAACATGGAGATCAGGGTTGGCGAAATCATAGCGCTTCTCGGTTCGTCCGGCTGTGGCAAAACCTCCACGCTGCGTATGATAGCAGGCTTCGAGCCTGTTTCGCGCGGCGCCATCACCATGGCCGGACGTGAGGTGCATCAACTGCCGCCGGTTCGCAGAAACGTCGCGATGGCGTTCGAGGGTTACTCACTCTACCCTACCGTGAATGTGCGGAACAACATAGCCTTCGCTCTCAAGGCTGCAAAATTGCCGGAAACTGAAGTTGCACGCCGCGTCAATGAGGTGGCCGGGATGCTGGAGATCACCGATATCCTGCACCGTATGCCCAGCACAATTTCCGGCGGGCAACAACAGCGCGCCTCTCTCGCCCGCGCGCTTGTTCGGGAGGCTGATCTTTACCTTCTCGATGAACCAATGGGACAGCTTGAGCCGCAGCTTCGCACATTGCTGCGCGGGCGCATCAAGCATTTCATCAAAGAGCACGGCCTGACCGCAATTCTCGTGACCCACGACCAGACCGAAGCCAATGCTTTGGCAGACCGGATTGCCGTGATGGAGGGTGGCGTTCTGCAGCAGTTTGCAAGTCCGCAGGAGATCAAGTTCAGACCGGCTAACCTCTTCACCGGCACTTTCGTCGGCGAACCTCCGATGAACATCTTTCCGGCAAGCGCACAAGCCGACAATGATGGGGGACTGAACTTCGATCTTGGACACGGTCAAAAACTCGCCTACAAGCCGGACGCGTTCAAAGCCGAAACGCGCGATCTGCTGGCATCGCTCGGAAGTGTGGTGGTGGGCATCAGACCCTATGCCGTGCAACGCGCGTCGCACGGTGTTGCCGCCCGCGTGACTGTCAATCAATGGCTCGGCGATCAGAGCCACATTGGGGCAACACTGGCTGATCAGCCTCTCGTTCTCGTCGAACATGAGCGGAGTGTCGTGAAGGTCGGAGAAGGCATCAATGTGCTTTTTCCTGCAAATGATCTGCATGTCTTCGATGCCCGCAGTGGACAAGCGATCACCCATGGTCAGGAGCTCGCATGATGGCACAGCAGGATGTGATCATTGGCATCGATGCAGGAACTTCCGTCATCAAGACAGTCGCGTTCGATCTGACAGGTCAGCAGATCGCTGTTGCTGCTGTTCCCAACCGGTACGTGACGCGCCCGGATGGTGCGGCAGTTCAGGATATGAACAAGACATGGGACGACACAGCACTTGCCTTGCGTCAGCTTGTCGACAAAGTCCCCGGTATAGCAAATCGCGTTGCTGCTATCGGCGTCACGGGTCAGGGCGACGGCACCTGGCTCATCGACAAGGACGGTGACCCTGTCACAGAAGCCTGGCTATGGCTGGATGCCAGGGCCGCAGACCGTGCGGAGAAACTCAAGCAGAAGTCTTGTGATGAGGCGCGCTATATCTCTACAGGTGCGGGGCTCAACTCCTGCCAGATGGGGACGCAACTTGGGCTGATGCGGGAAATCATACCTACGGTTTTCGACAAAGCCACAACTGCACTTCACTGCAAGGACTGGCTCTATTTCCGTATGACTGGCGAGCGGGTTGTCGATCCTTCGGAAGCGAGCTTCACCTTTGGCGATTTTCGCACCCGGACTTACTCACCCGATGTGATTGAAGCACTCGAACTCAACGATCTGAAATATCTGCTGCCGCCGGTTATCGATGGCACCCAGCAGACGCATAGGCTCACAGAAGTTGCTGCCAGACAGACAGGATTGCTCGCAGGCACCCCAGTTGCGCTTGCCTATGTTGATGTCACTTGTACCGCCATCGGCGGCGGCCTTTTTGCTCAGGACAATATCAATGCCTGCACCATCATCGGTTCGACCGGAATGCATATGGTGGCAAAACCTGCCGAGAGTTTTGTACCGGTCGGCGCACGTTCCGGCTATGTCATGCCGCTGCCGATTCCTGGATGGGTTGCACAGATACAAAGTAATATGGCGGCGACACTCAATCTCGATTGGCTCTTTGCATTAGCCGGTGAAATGGCGCGCGATTTCGGCCATCAGCCCGACCGGGCGGAACTTATCGCCCGACTTAATGGTTGGCTCATGCAGGCAAGACCCGGCCAGCTTCTCTATCATCCCTATATCTCGGAAGCAGGTGAACGCGGCCCTTTCATTGATGTGACGGCACGCGCGAGCCTTATAGGTCTCAATTCAGGCCATCGGTTCCCGGACATCGTGCGAGCTGTGGTTGAGGGGCTTGGCCTTTCTGCACGCCATTGCTATTCCGCCATGGGAAACATCCCACGCGAGATCGTTGTCACAGGCGGCGCGGCTCGCGCTGATGAATTGCGTCGTATTCTCGGGGCTTGTCTCGGTGCAGATCTTCGTCGTGCAACGCGTGAAGAGGCAGGAGCAACGGGGGCCGCGATGATTGCAGCTGTCGGTATCGGCCTTGCATCTGATATGCGAACAATCATCAAGGATTGGGTGAGCCCTACCCTTTCCAAACCCGAGGCTCCGGATGCCGAGCTTACTCAGAAATATAACCAGATTTTCCCCAGCTATACCGCTTCGGTCGCCGCTCTGGCACCGATCTGGAAGCAATTGTAAGTAAAGGAGATGCGTGCATGAGCCGCAAACTCGTGGTCATCGGGGACCATTTCATGCTGCCCGAAATATTTGAAGAAAAGCTCAGGGAAGCGTGCGGCGATGTTCTCGAGATCCGCAGCTTTCGACAGGATTGGCCTGACCGTCCGATGGAGCATGGTTACGCGGTGACTGGCATGGATGGCCTCAAGGAATATATGGGATCAGCTGACGAAGTCGTGGGAATGATCGGCAACGCAGAAATTCTCGTAACCCAGCTAGCTCCAATGTCGCGGACAATGCTTGACCGTTTACCTGGTCTCAAGATGATTGCCGTTACCCGCGGCGGGCCAGTCAATATCGATATGACGGCGGCACGCGATCACGGCTTGCGGGTCGTCAATGCACCAGGGCGTAATGCTTCAGCGGTCGCTGAATTTACTCTCGGTGCCATCCTCGCTGAAACCCGCAAAATTCGCGTCGGCCATGAAGCTCTGAGACAAGGTATCTGGCGTGGCGATCTCTATCGCGCGGACACCACAGGTCGCGAACTGTCGGAAATGACTGTCGGAGTGGTTGGTTATGGCCAGATCGGCAGCCGCGTCGTGCGCCTGCTCCGTGCTTTTGGCGCAAAAGTGATTGTGCACGACCCCTATGTGCAACTCAATCCGGCTGATGCCGCCGACGGCGTGGAACTCGTCAGTTTTGATCGCCTCCTGTCCGAAGCCGATCTTGTCACGATGCACCCGCGTGTGACGGAGGAAACCACGGGCATGATGAACGCGCAATCATTTGCCAAAATGAAGCCCGGTGCGATTTTCGTGAATACAGCACGCGGCCCGCTTTGTGATTACGATGCGCTGACGGAAGCTCTGCTATCCGGCCACCTTGGCGGTGCAATGCTTGAAACTTTCGGCGTCGAGCCCGTGCCCGCAGACTGGCCCCTGCTTAAACTAGATAATGTAACACTGACGCCGCATATCGCAGGTGCTTCGGTTCGCACCGTCACTTTTGCCGCCGAACAGGCAGCAGAAGAAGTACGCCGATATATTGCAGGTGAACCCGCATGGCACCTGTGCTGAGGAGACTATCATGAACGAGAACCAACTGCGCCAATCCCTCATCGACAGCTGCCTTGTCATGTCACGCTCAGGTCTGAACCGTGGCTCATCCGGCAACATCTCATTGCGCGCTGGAGATCACATGCTGATCACACCGTCCGCTATTCCCTACGAGCAGATGACGTCGGATATGATTGCGAAAATGCGGTTCGATGATGATAGCGGTGCTTTTGAAGGGCCAAGAAGACCTTCCGTCGAATGGCCATTTCATCGCGATATTTTGCGTGCGCGTCCGGAAATGAATGCTGTCGTTCACACACATGCCCGCTTTTCCACGATCCTCTCAGTTGCCCGTAAACAGATCCCGGCGGTGCATTACATGATTGCAGCTTTTGGCGGACCGAATATCCGCCTCGCCAATTATGCAACTTACGGCACGGTGGAATTGTCCGAAAATATCATTACCGCACTTGAAGGTCGGCAGGGTTGCCTTATGGCCAATCACGGCATGGTTGTTTGTGCCGATACGTTAACACGCGCCTTGTGGCTCGCCCATGAACTCGAAGCGCTGGCCGACCAGTATTATCACGCCGAACTCATCGGTGGCGCGCATATCCTCTCAGACGAAGAGATCGAACGCACGGCACGCGGCTTTGCAAGCTATGGTGTTCAGGATCGCAAATCCGACGCCGCCTGATCGATAGGAGCCAGACGTGGTGGATAAAGCAAACCGTTCAAATCCAACCGTACCGCCCGAAATGCAAACCGAATTCGACGCGCTTGTCCGGCTGTCGGCAAAGGTTGGGCAGGATCCTTTGCTCGTTCAGGCAGCAGGCGGCAACACGTCACTGAAAATCGGGGATGTGATGTGGATCAAGGCGTCAGGCACTAATCTGGGTGATGCACTTGAACGAAACATTTTTGTTCCGACTGCATGGCGCGACATTGCCCGCTCACTGAAGGATGGATCGCCAGAGGCCGACCAACCAGCTACTTTCCTGCTTGGTGACGGAGGTTTGCGACCATCTATCGAAACCTGTCTTCATGCGGTTTTCGATGCTGCGGTTGTTGTTCATGTCCATTGTGTTTCCACTATCGCATTGGCCGTACTACTCGACGGGGAGCGACGTATCAAAGAGCACCTGTCGGGTATTGAATGGGTGTGGGTGCCTTATCGCAGACCGGGTGCGGAACTCGGAAGAATGCTAATAGAAAAGCGCACCAAGCAAAATGTAGCAGTGCTCGGCAATCACGGTTTACTTGTCGCTGCTGACAGCGTGGCGGATGCGGAAACTTTGCTTGAAGAAATTTGCTACAAGCTTGAGCTTGTAGCAAATTCCGGTGCGGAGATCCCCCCCGCTCCCGCACCGGACGGTTATACCCCACTTAAGCGAGACCATGTTCTGTCACGTGCTATGGCAGTTTCAAGGCTACGTGAGACAGCGCTGCACGGAAACATGTATCCCGATCATATCATTTTCTGCGGACCAACAATTGGACGAGCAGAGAAGCCTTCGGGCGAAATCCTGATCATAGATCATGAAGGGCGAGTAAGCATCCGGACCGATGCAAATGCAGGTGCCGAGGCGCTGGCAGGTTGTCTTGGCAATGTATTGTTGCGCCTGCCAGAAGATTCACAGGTCAGTTATCTGACAATCGAAAACGTTGCTTCCCTGCTTAATTGGGACGCCGAAATATACAGGCAGAGCCTGAATGGCTGAAAAATTTTATGTTGGAATTGATCTCGGCACGTCAGGCGCACGCGCGGTCATCATCGATGATCAGGAACGGCTGATTTCGTCTGGCAAAGCTACGATCGAAGGAAATCACCGGAGTCCCGCCGAATGGCGTCGTGCGATGGAAACGGCGTTAAATGCGGCTCTGTCAAGCGTTGAGCCAACACACATATACGCATTGGCTATCGACGGCACATCAGGAACTATACTGCCGGTCAACGACGAAGGCGCGCCACTTTGTGACGCGTTGATGTACAACGATCCGCCCCTAAACAATAACGCTGCGGCACAGATAGAAGCTCAAACGGAGCCCGGACGAACTACAGGCTTGCCTGCCCTCCTCCGTGCCCAGTCATTCTTGTCGCTGCGACCAGCGCATGTTCTGCATCAAGCCGACTGGCTCTCTTTTCTGTTTTCCGGCCGCATGGTTTCTGACGACAATAACGCCCTTAAAACAGGCTATTCCTCGCTTACGAAAACCTGGCCAGCATGGATGACACTGTTGGAAGTGCGCGCGATGCTTCCCCATGTTGTTGAGCCGGGTACGGTTGTTGGCAATATCACCCAAGCAGCCGCCACCCGCTTTGGGCTATCGACTAAAACACTTATCATTGCAGGCACTACAGATGGTTGTGCTTCATTTCTCGCGTCAGGTGCCAGCACGCCCGGCGACGCAGTTTCCGTTCTCGGGACGACACTAACGCTGAAGCTTCTTTCAGACAAACGCATCGATGTGCCTGAATTTGGCATTTACAGCCATCGACTATTGGGAAATTGGCTGGCAGGCGGCGCTTCAAACACTGGTGGCGCGGCTTTGCTTGGACATTTCTCTGCGGACGAAATAAGCCGTCTGAGCACACTGATCGACCCGACAAAGCCAACAGGACTTGACTATTATCCTTTACCAAAAAAGGGTGAGCGTTTTCCGATCTATGACCCTGAAATGTTGCCGAGATTGACACCACGCCCCGCGGAGACGACCACTCTTCTTCAGGGCATGTTTGAGGGGATAGCTCGCATCGAAGCACAAGGCTACACTTTGCTTGAAAAACTGGGCGCGCCGTCATTGAAGTCAGTTCGTTCAATGGGTGGCGGAGCGAAAAACAGACAATGGACAGCTATTCGTGCCAGAACCCTTGGCGTGCCGTTGCTGAGCGTCGCCTCTGACGAGGCCGCTTATGGCACGGCACGACTTGCCCGCCTTGGAGTTCAAAATGCCTGAAATAGCTCATCTTTCGGAAATTGTATCGCAGTTTGACGCGTTCTTCATCGATCAGTTCGGGGTTCTTCTTGATGGCAAGAAGCCATACCCTGACGCCTCCGAAGCATTGAAAGCTCTCAGCGGTTTAGGAAAGCCCATCATCCTGCTTTCCAATTCAGGGAAGCGAGGCGAAACCAATGCTCGCCGGCTGGTGCAGTATGGATTTGCAAGAAACTCATTTCAGGAAGTTCTTAGTTCCGGCGAAGTTGCCCACGCACAACTGGCCTCTGCAATCGGCACAGATTTACCCGCGAAACCAAAAATCTGGCTTCATTCGCGTGATAACGATTTCTCGGCCATTGAAGGTCTTCCTGTCGAACTGGTTGAAACGCCGGAGACTGCCGATCTTCTCCTTCTGGCGGCAAGCAATGCGGATTCGATAGAGCTTAATGACTATATTCGCCTTCTCAAGCCCGCGGCTGAAAAAGCGATACCATGCTGGTGCACCAATCCGGATATCTTGATGCTGACGGGCCAGGGATCGAATCCGGGCGCCGGCAGAATTGCACAAGAATATGACGCGATGGGCGGTCCACTCAGGCTGATCGGTAAACCCTATCCCGCGATTTATGAAGAAGCAGCGAAACGTCTCAAGCTCAACCAGCCGCGCGTTTTATGCATCGGCGACAGTATCGAACACGATATTGCAGGCGGCGTATCTGCCGGACATCAGACTTGTTTGGTGGGCACGGGTGTCCACGCTGGTTCCATTTTTGGGGATATGACTGAAGAAGCTCAAAAAGCAGGAATAATGTTCGACTATTACATTTCAGCTTTTCGTTTCTAAACTCTCGTCAGTTTTTTGCCGACGCAGCCATTGCCTGCAAGATGACAACCGCCGACGCAGCACCCGGATCCATATGGCCAAGCGACCGTTCGCGAAGACGCGCAGCGCGTCCCCTGGTTGCAATCATCGAGCGCGTGGTGTTGGCACCAGCAATGGCCGCGGCAACAACCTTTTCCCAGAATTCGGCAGAGCTTTTGTTCTCTTCAACAGCCAGTTGGGCGGCTTCAGCCGCAGGCAGCCATGCGTCAAGCATGGTCTTGTCGCCACGCTGTCCATGACCACGCTCACGAATGCCGATACCGATAGCCTCAATAATGGACGCACAAGTGGCAAGGTCGAGATCATTATGACCAACCGTCGCCTGCGCGGCGCGGCGAAAGCCCGTGGCATAAAGCGGACCCGTCGAAGCGCCGACAGCATTGATGAAAGCCGTTGCTGCCGTGTTGAGAACCGTCGAAATATCAACCTCATCAAGGTCAAGCTTGGATAGCTCGCTCCGTACGGCCTGAAAACCCAATGCCATGGTCGTTCCATGATCGCCGTCGCCAATCGCGCCATCGAGTTCGGACAGCCGATCACGATCCACCTCTATCGCCGCAGAAACGGTATCAAACATGTGGGCTAGACGACGAGCCGCAGTTTCGGACATGGGTTTTCTCCTCAAACCTTACAGAGGCAACGCGTATCGCTCATCATAAGGCCTATGCTAATTTACTTTCAGACAGAACAGAACGGCGCAACTTGACGCCAGCAAGTCAGCCAATCTTCAGGCTCGCCGTTTCGCATGGATGCAGCAAGAGATCCGTCAGATCCTGATCAAGATGCATGACGGATATCGACGCTCCAACCATATCCAGAGACGTGCAATAATGCCCGATCCAATTGGCCTCAATGTGAATATTCTTCGCTTCAAGCCGCTGCGCCACACGTCGATAAAGAACATAGAGTTCCATGAGCGGCGTCGCCCCAAACGAATTGACCAGAACCGCGACACGATCACCGGAAACTGCCTTCATTTCATTGAAAATTCTGTCCATGATGCTGTCAACGATTTCATCGGCCTGCCGAATACGATCGCGCGACACTCCCGGCTCGCCATGAATGCCGACGCCGATTTCCATATCTTCCGGACCAATCTCGAAATTGTGTCGTCCGGTTTGCGGCAATGAGCCAGGTTCCAGCGCCACACCGATGGTGTAAGTGCGCGCATTGGCCTTGCGTGCCGCAAGCTCACAGGCTTCGAGAGACATACCCTTGTCGCAAGCAGCGCCTGCCACCTTGAAGACGAAGAAGTTACCCGCCACGCCACGCCGACCGTCCTTGTCGTCTATCGGCGACGACGCAATATCGTCGGTGGTCAGAACGGTTCTGATCCTGACGCCTTTTTCTTCGGCCATTTCAGCGGCCATCTCGAAATTCATGACGTCGCCTGCATAATTTCCATAGACGAAGAGCACGCCCTCGCCATTGGATGCAGCAAGCGCACATTGGACAATCGGATCGGGCGGAGGAGACGAAAAGACGTTTCCAACGGCAACCGCATCTGCCAGTCCCTTACCAACATAGCCAAGGAAACATGGCTCATGCCCCGCCCCGCCACCAATCACCAACCCGACCTTACCGGGGCGCGGACCATCCCGCGCGACCAGCGCACGCTTGGAGCCGCCAATGGGTTGCAGGAATTTGCCATGCGCACGGACAACGCCGTCGAGCATTTCCTCCACCACCTCATTGGGATTGTTGAGAAGTTTCTTCACACGCACACGAAAAGCAGCAGGCATCTGATTGGCTTTCGGGCGCTGCGAAAGACGTGCATCAAGGTCTATAACACCATCCGCACGCAAAATACCGAGCCCGGTTGCAGCGTCTGTTACAAGCACATTGATGAAGCCTCCACGGAGCGCCGCAAGAAGTGCGGGCACCTTGTCAAAGCCACCTGCAACCGCAACACGCGTATGGATCTGCTGCAACTTTTCAAGCGATATTCCAATAGTTCGCTCATCGAGCGGTCCGGCAACAGGCCGCCCACGCTCATCAATAAAACGGCCTGCAACAACACCAACCGCACCGGCGGCCAGATACTGCTGCAAAGAGACGGATTCAAAAAAGCCACTGGTATGGATGGTAGAATTGGAGCGAAGCGATGAAACACCAAACAGAATGCGATTGGCATTCTCAAGCGTCGCGAATTGCTCCTGAAGCAATGGTTCGTCGAGCAGCACGTCCCGTGTCTGCTGCGAACGAACCATCGCAGGTGCCATGATATTGACGCAGCGTCCAGAAACCGCTTCCGCCAGCACTGCAGCACATCGCTCCGGTGTATAAGGAAAAGAAGCAGTCGTCCCGCCTGTAGCCTGCACGACGGTCATATCCTGCAATGCGCGGATTGCGGTCTGCTCGCCGACTGAAAGTACGGTCCGGCCCCAGGCGACTGCAAGTGTGTCACCTGATTTGAGTATCTTGTTCAGCGCATGCGCACCTGCGACACCAAGCCGGTCAATCAACGGGCGTGCATTATCATCATGGGGGATAATAAGACAGTCGGCCAGGTTGAAATGACGCTTTAATTCCTGAGCGACAGACAGCGATTCAAGCCGACCGCCCTCAATGGAAATATTGACGATACCCTTTTCACGCGCTTCGGCCAGATAGCTGTTCACGGTTGCGCGTGAGATGCCCATGACATCGGCGATCTCGCTTTGCGTGAGCCCGTCTTCATAATAGAGCCAACAGGCCCAGATATAAGGATCATCGCCATAACGCATCGGAATCGCAAACGAATTCTCGCCGGTGCTGGCCTTAGACTTGCCGAGCTTACGCGATGTGTTGGGCTTAAGCGTCATGCGATTTTCTGTTGCCTCTGTTCACTCGCAAACATGAAAGCTGTCGACCGCAATTGCAACATGACGAAACGAATTTGACGCCTGAACGTGTTGGCCCACACAGTTTTCAGACGCCAATGTCAGAATCACGCTGAAGCGTTTACTGCAAACGCGTCTTTGCCTGCACTGAAAGATCGGTCAGAATCAACGCGCAGGACGTTGCACCTGCATCAAGAACGCCTAACGAGCGCTCGCCAAGGCGACTCGCACGGCCAATTTTTGCAACAAGATTGAGAGTTGAGTCACGACCGGCTTCCGCAGCGGCAGAAAGCGCATCCAGACTTTCTGCGAAGGACTGCCCCTTGGCATTGGCTTCATCAAAAGCAGCGACCGCCGGGATCAGTGTGTCGAGCAGAGTCTTGTCGCCAAGTTTCGCCGCACCGATCGACTGGATACCTTCAAGACCTGCATGAAGCATCGCGCTAAAACTGGCTGCGTCAATATTCTCAACGCCTTCCAGCTTCTCTGCAAACTCATTGAACATCACACCATAAAGCGGACCCATCGAGCCGCCGATCTCAGTCAGCAGAACCGTCCCAAGGGTCTCGAGGCCTTGTGCAAGCGTAACGTCCTTGCCCTTCAGACGCTCCGCTGCAATGCCAAAGCCCTTGGCCATGTTCACGCCATGGTCGCCGTCGCCGATCTTGCCGTCGATCTCGCTCAAATAGGCCTTGTTCTCGATGATACGCTCTGCAAGCGAAAGAACGATCTCACCCGATCCAGCGTTCCTGAAAGTCTGCATGATACGTCTCTTTCTTACAAAACTGTCGTGCAACGAGCTTCGACATCGAGCAATGCCTTGAGCTCATCATCAAGCGCCATGACAGTCAGCGTTGCTCCAACCATTTCGAGCGAGGTAAAGTAATTGCCGACATAGGTGCGATAGATTTTAAGACCACGCGCAGTGATTTCCTGCTCAATCGTGTCGTGGAGGATATAAAGCTCGTTAAGCGGCGTTGCACCAAGACCGGAAACCAGAACCGCCACTTCAGTGCCGTCTGGAAGATTATGATCATCAAGAACGATCTTGGTCATATCCCTGGCAACTTCGTCCGCGCGCTTCAACGGCTCAACGCGAACGCCCGGTTCACCATGGTGGCCAATACCAACTTCCATCGTGCCCGGTTCAATGGTGAAATTTGGATGCCCCACCGAAGGCAAGGTACATGGGCCAAGACCAACGCCTATGGAACGGCAATTATCGATGGCCCTTTGTGCCGTTGCCTGCACTTCCAGCAGGCTCGCGCCCGATGCAGCTTTTGCACCGCCAACCTTCCACATGAAGATTTCGCCAGCAACGCCGCGGCGTTTTTCGCGTTCTTCAATAGGAGCCGAGCAGACATCGTCATTAGCGACGACGGTCAACACTTCAATTCCGACCTTGGCGGCTAGCTTCACCGCCATTTTTACATTCATGTTGTCGCCGGCATAATTGCCATAGAGGCAGACAACGCCCTTGCCCCCATTTGCTTCACGCGCAGCATCGTAGAAACTCTTGGCTGTCGGCGAGGAGAAAAGTTCGCCCACTGCGACCGCGTCGAGCAGGTTCTTGCCTGTATAGCCGATGAATGCAGGCTCATGACCCGAACCACCGCCAGTAATAACGCCGACTTTCCCTTCGACAGGTGCGTCTTTCGCTACAATTACGCGAGGGTTTTCGGCCGACAACCGCACGAGATCATTATGAGCTTTGACGAAACCCTTGACGGTGTCTTCGACCACTTCATCTGGATTATTAATAAATCTTTGCATTTTGCACCTATCGAAGGCGAGAGATGAGTTCCCGCTTTATCATTGTAAAGCCGCGTTTTGGGCTCCGGCCAATCGTCAGATTGTCAGTTTTGCTATAGAATACCGTTGCTTTCATCGATCAGAAGGTCGGCACCATTTTTCATGGTCGCACCGCGTGACGCCAGAAAGACTCCAGCGGCGGCGACATCGTACTGACCGTGATAGCGTATTTGCCCCAATGGGCGGGCCATGTCGTAGACATGTTCTTTAAAAGCGTCTGCACGTCATCCTCCTTGACCACGCAAGACGAAAATCACCAATTGCCCTACATAAGTCAACATATGAATTTGACATTTGTTGATTAATAAACGTCATTTGTCAAAATTGAGTTGAAAGAGACAGCAATGCGGCTTCAGCGCAGCATCGGATTTTCCCGAGTAACACAGATAAGCTTTTTAAATTTAAGGATATTCCACGAAGCTTCGCACCGTCTCAGGCTCGTCGCAGAAACGGAAAAACTGACGACTAAATAGTCTGAATAATGCTTCAGCAGCTCTCCATCGTCTGACTTCGCAAAAAAATGGAGGTTCCAGTGGATTGGATTTGACGTTTAAATCCCGACCGGAGTGAACCGAGGATCGATAAGAATATGCTTGAAGCAGAAGAAACTAGTGTGCCGATCTGATTCTATCAGGTCAAAACGCGCTCTAAAGGCTGGTTTCGAGTTTAGGAGTCATGACCTCAAACATAGGCAGCGAAGCCGCGCCAAGCGCAGCCGTAAACTGACCCGTCTGCCCCTTCAGCACCCGCGGAATCGTGCGTAAACTTCTGTTTGCCACCGAAATCGGCAGCTCGCCCATATGTGCGATCAGCGCATCAATGACCGTATCTGGCAACATTCCGCCCAGAACAACAGTCTCCGGATCGAGAATGTTTTCTATAATCGCAATCATCTGCGCGAGGTGCTTTGCAGCATCCGACACCCAATCCAGAATGACTGGATTTTTATCGCGCAGCAGTTCTTCCACCTTTTCGAGGCTGGCATCGACAATCCCGGCATTCATCAGTTGCTGTTTCAACACATGTACTGACGAATAGGTTTCCAGACAGCCATGCTGACCACAGGAGCAGAGGCGACCTCCCGGAACAATTGAGATATGTCCGATTTCGCCTGCATTGCCGAAAGCGCCGCGAAACGGCGCTCCATCCTGGATCATCCCCAACCCGATACCAGCACCGAAATAAATCATCGCAAAATTTGAGATAGCGCGCCCGGCACCAAACAATCGCTCGCCAACCGCCGCAGCATTCGCATCATTTTCGACGATAACAGGTTCGCCAAACGCCGCACTTAGAACCGACTCAGCATCAATACCAGCCCATCCCGGCAAAGTCGTCGGGCCTACGGACGTCATGCCTTCGATACCAAACGGTCCGGGCATCACGACACCGATCCCAAGAAGGCGTGCATCATATTCGGACTTGATCTTGTCGATCTCGGTCCGGAGCTGGTTGCAAAGCGCCTCTGGCCGCGTATCGCTTACCAGATGCACTCGCTGCCTGCGTGGAACGCCAGAGAGATCAAGAACCGTCGTCACCATATGGGTCGAACCCATTTCGATTCCTATTGTCATCGCCCCTGATGGATTGACCGCGAACTGGATCGGTGGCTGACCGCGCCCCGTCTTCAATCTGCCGAGCTGCATCAAAAGATTTTCTGCGACGAGCTCGTCGACAATATTTGCAATGGCCTGAGCCGTCAGATGCGTCAGGCGAGCAATATGCATGCGTCCCACTGGGCCGTGACGCCGCACAACGTCCAACACCACACGTCGGTTATGGTCCCGAATTCGTTCAGGATTTTTACCCAAAGTGATCGGCTGTGTGTCCGGATGCGCCATAGGTGGTGAGTTCGCCGCCTTCGATTTCATGCCCTCTCCCAAATGCCTCAAATTAGATAGCGCACGAGACTTTTAACAGCAATATATTAATTCAACTAAATTATCTTATTGACAAATGAACCGCAAAATAGAAGCCTAATGAAGGGGCAATAATTGTCCTGTCGGCATTCAAACGGCATTTGGCCAAGCTTGCTGACGGTGAGGATGCTGCACGAAAAATGCAGCAATGGTGGAACCGGCAGGTCATTGACCTGCACATACCTTGCTCGGGCACCAGAGGGGCTGAGCAAAGGGGAGGTCTAATGAAAATGGGTAAATTGCTGCTTGCAGGTCTTGTGGCCGGTCTGAGCTCTATCGCAATCAATGCTGCGCAAGCAGTTGAAATCGAATATTGGCAGTATGTCTTTGAATCGCGCGTCAAGACGATGGACAAGCTGATCGAGAATTTCGAAAAAGCTAATCCTGATATCAAGGTCAAGCAGGTCACGTTCCCTTATGACGACTATCAGACCCGCGTTATTGCGGCGAAGATGGCTGGCAAAAGCCCTGACGTGATGCAGCTGTTCTATGGCTGGCTCGACAAATTTGCTGCTGGTGGCATTTTGCAGCCACTGCCGCAGGAAGCATTTCCGCACGACAAGATCGAAAGCGAATTCTTCCCAATCGTCAGCGCAATGAAGCGCGGCGATGAATATTACGGCTTGCCGACCGCTGTACGTTCGCTGGCACTGTTCTATAACAAAAAGCTTTTCGAAGAAGCTGGTCTTGATCCTAAAAACCCGCCGAAAAACCTTGAAGAGCTGCTGGCCTATGCCGAGAAAGCCACCAAGCGTGACGCTTCCGGCAATCTGTTGAGCGAAGGCATTACGCTCGATATGCCGGGTCAGGATCTGCATTGGTGGCGTGAAGTGCTGGTTCGCCAGTTCGGCGGAAAGCCATACAGCGATGACTACCGCAAGGTCGCCTATGACGACGCTGCCGGTGAAAAGGCATTGCAGTTCTACACCGACTTGCAGACCAAATATAAGGTCGGCGAAGTGAAGTTCATGGATGAAGGCCATGCAGCATTCCGCTCCGGTAAAGCTGCGATGACCGTGGATGGCACCTTCCGTCTGGCGGCCTTCAACACCATCAAGGACTTTGAATGGGGCGTGACCGAGCTGCCTGCCAATGCTGAAGGTGTGCGTTCAAACTATGCCAGCTATTTTGCCAACGGCATCAGCGCATCGGCAAAGGGCGAAAAGCTGGAAGCAGCTTCAAAGTTCCTCAACTACATTACTTCGCCTGAAGCGATGGAAATCTGGCTGAAGGGTGTAGGCGAACTGCCCGCGCGCCGTTCTGCGGCTCTGACAGAAACCAATCTGGCTGACCCGGTTTACGGACCCTTCCTCAAAGGTCTGGAATACGCCCATACAACCATGTTCACCGACGAGCTGAAACAGCGCCAGATCGTCGTCGACATGTCTAATCGCGTGATATTGCAGAACCAGCCAGTCAAAGAATCTCTTGATGAAGCTGCCAAGGCTGAACAGGCCATTCTGGATACTGCGAAGTAAAGCCGCTCTCGGTCGGGCGGTTCTCACGAGCTGCCCGCTTCCGATCTTCAGCAGCTCTCTTGCTGCCTTAAACATACGGCTCTATTTTTGAAGCCTGCCGCTTCCGACCGTGGCTGCCTTGCAACGCATGGCTGGCCGAAGGATTTTTATTATGACAATGACGGCTGAACCCGATCATACAGCGCGCAGGCCTTTCGGTTCGCGACTGACAGATCGCCTGTCGATGAAAACCAGAAGATTGATTTGGGTGTGGAGCTTTCTGGCCCTGCCGATCCTTTTCTATAGCGTCATCCGTTTTTATCCGACGATTGAAGCATTCTGGTTGTCTTTCACCAACTGGGATCTGATGAGCCCGCCGGAATTTATCGGCATAGCCAATTATCAGAAGCTTTTTGCCGATCCGGAATTCTGGAAAGTGTTCAAAAACACTTTCATCTATCTATTGGTAGGCACCCCGATCAGCCTGGTTCTGGCTTTTGTCATCGCTTACTATCTCGACCGGGTGAGAGTCATGCACGGCTTCATTCGCGCGCTGTATTTCTTACCTTATCTGACCACAGCAGCAGCAATGGCATGGGTATGGCGCTGGTTTTATCAGCCAGCTCCGATTGGCTTCATCAACAATATTCTGAGCTCTGTCGGGCTGCCGCAGCAAGGCTTTCTGCGCTCGGTTGATCAGGGGCTTTATGCCATCATGGCAACCTCCATCTGGGCAGGACTTGGCTTTCAGATCATTATCTTTATGGCAGGGCTGCGCGCAGTTCCCGGTACATTCTATGAAGCAGCGCGAATTGATGGCCTCGGCGAATGGGCAATCCTGCGCAAGATCACCATCCCGCTGCTAAAGCCGACAACTGTGTTTCTGGTGGTATTCTCCTCAATCGGCTTCCTGCGCATCTTCGATCAGGTCTACAACATGACCACGAATGATCCGGGTGGCCCGCTGGGTTCGACTAAGCCACTGGTACTTATGATCTATCAAACGGCGTTTTCGTCCTATGCAATGGGCTATGCGGCTGCGCAAACGATCATTCTCTTTATCATTCTGCTTTGCGTCTCCCTGTTACAGCTCTGGATTCTGAGGGAAAAGAAATGACCGCGTCTGCACAAACCAAATCACTCCCTTTCCAGAATCTGAAGCCCGGCCGCGTCGTCACATGGACCTTGCTGTTCATCGGCGGCCTGATCATGGTCACGCCACTTGTTTTCATGTTTTCAACCTCGTTGAAAACTGCCAGTCAGGTCTATGATCTCAGGCTTATTCCTGCAGAGCCAACGTTTCAGAACTATGCCACCATTCTTGCTGACGGGCGCTTTCTGCGCTGGTTCATGAACTCGATGATCGTGGCTGTGGTTGTGACTTTGTCCAACGTGTTTTTCGACAGCCTTGTCGGTTACACATTGGCGAAATTCCAGTTCCGGGGTCGTTACTTCATATTCCTTGCGATCCTTTCGACCCTGATGATCCCGACCGAGATGCTGGTTATTCCGTGGTATCTGATGTCGAGCAAACTCGGCTGGCTGGATAGCTATTGGGGCATCATGTTCCCAGGCATGATGACTGCCTTCGGCACCTTCCTGATGAAGCAGTTCTTTGAAGGTGTGCCGAATGATTTTCTTGAAGCGGCACGTGTAGACGGGCTTAACGAATTTGAGATCTGGTGGAAAATTGCCATGCCACTGGTCACACCAGCTCTGTCGGCTTTGGCTATCTTTACCTTCCTTGGCAACTGGACTGCATTCTTCTGGCCGCTGATCGTTTCAACCAGTCCTGAGCTTTATACGCTGCCGGTGGGACTATCGAGCTTTGCGGTTGAACAGTCTATCCAGTGGGAAATGATCATGACCGGTGCGGCCATCGCCACGCTGCCAACGCTCATCGTTTTCATGCTTCTTCAGCGTTACATCGTGCGCGGTGTCATGCTTGCTGGTCTGAAAGGTTGAACCATGTCTGAACTTGATCCTAAACTTTCCGACAAGAGTGTTTTCCCAAATCCGGTTTATAAAGAAACTGTGCTGCGCCCACTGTTTGACGGTGCCAAGACGCATCATGTTGACGGTTTCCGGCGCATTGACCGCGCCCATTTGGTGATGCTGGTTGAAACCGGCATTCTTGATGGCGGGCAAGCTACCCGGATTGCCGGTGCTCTTGAAGCCATTGATAAAGAAATCAATCCGGCTGAGCTGACCTATACAGGTGAGGTTGAAGACTTTTTCTTCCTCATTGAAAAGGAACTGAAAGCCCTTATTGGAGCCGATGTTGCAGGCCGTCTGCATACCGCGCGTTCTCGCAATGACATCGACCATACACTGTTCAAGCTCAGCTTGAAAAAGCACATAGATACGCTGCTGGCCAAAGCGCGGCACTTGCTTGATGTGCTGATTGCAGCAGTGGACCGCGAGCAGGCAACGTTGATCGTTGCCTATACTCACGGCCAACCAGCACAGCCGACGACATTCGGACATTATCTTGCTGCGGCTACGGAAGTGCTAATCCGGGATATTGAGCGTCTTGAAGCAGCCCGCGCGATTGTAAACCAGTCACCGATGGGGGCAGCGGCCATCACCACCTCCGGCTTTCCGATCGACCGCCAACGCGTCTCGGAGCTGTTGGGCTTTGCTGCCCCCTTAAACAATTCCTACAGCTGTATCGCAGCCGTGGATTATGTCACCTCGACCTATTCCGCGCTGGAACTGATGTTCATTCATCTGGGACGGCTCATTCAGGATTTCCAGTTCTGGACGAGCTTTGAAGTCGGCCAGATTTATGTGCCGAATGCTTTCGTACAGATCTCGTCGATCATGCCGCAAAAGCGCAATCCGGTGCCGATTGAGCATATGCGTCATCTGTCGAGCCAGACTATGGGGCGCGCCCGCACAGTGCTCGACGTAATGCACAATACGCCTTTCACCGACATGAACGACAGTGAAGGTGAAACGCAACAGATGGGCTATGAGGCATTTGCTTCTGCCGGACGTGTGCTTGATCTGCTGGCAGCGTTTATTGAAGCCATCCGGATTGATCCAGCACGGGTTGCGGAAAATATCCGCCGCTCCTGCATCACGATCACGGAACTTGCGGATTCTCTGGTGCGTATTGAAGGCCTGTCTTTCCGTCAGGCGCATGAGATTGCAGCTACCGTGGCACGTTCCGTAGTGGCTCAGGGTGGCGGGCTTGAGAAAGACGGGTTTGCCCCCTTTCTTGCAGCATTCCATGAGGCTACCGGACGCGAACCGTCTTTTGATCAGACAAAATTTGAAGAGCTGGTTTCGCCACAGCATTTCGTTGCTGTGCGCGACCGTTTGGGCGGTCCGGCACCGCTGCCGATGGGCGAAGCTCTGACGCGTTACCAAAACGCGGTTGAGGCGTTCAATGCGCGTGCCACTGAGTACGCAGCCTATGAAGCTAAGGCCGATCACGAACTTAATGAAAAATTCAACGCACTTGCGGAGACACGTTAATGGCAACCATTGAACTTGAAAAACTTGTCAAACGTTACGGCAAGGTCGAAGCAGTTCGCGCAATCGATTTACAGATCGAAGACGGAGAATTTGTTGTTTTCGTTGGCCCTTCCGGCTGCGGCAAGTCGACAACCCTGCGTATGATTGCGGGTCTGGAAGATATTTCCGGCGGGAACTTGAAAATTAGCGGTGAAGTCGTCAATGAGCGTGATCCGAAACAGCGCAATATTGCGATGGTGTTCCAGAATTATGCGATTTATCCGCATATGAGCGTGCGCCAGAATATTGGTTTCGGCCTTTACACATCAAAGCTTTCCAAGGCTGAAAAAGCCAAGCGGATTGAAGATGTTGGTGCATCTTTGGGACTGACGCCTTATCTGGATCGCCGTCCGGCAGCTCTTTCAGGCGGCCAGCGCCAGCGTGTTGCCATTGGGCGTGCCATGGTGCGCAATCCTTCGGCATTTTTATTCGATGAACCGTTGTCAAACCTCGATGCGCAATTGCGTGCGCAGATGCGCATCGAAATTAAGCGCCTTCACCAGAGCCTCAAGACCACCACAGTTTATGTAACGCATGATCAGGTCGAAGCCATGACCATGGCCGACCGTATTGTGGTGATGCGTGACGGCAGCATTCTGCAAACCGGCACACCAACCGAGCTGTATGAACATCCGGTGGATGTGTTCACTGCCCGCTTTATCGGCAGCCCGTCGATGAATCTACTCAAAGGGCGCCGTCAAGGTGACACGGTCGAGTTTATATCTGATGGCGATGTGCTGATTGGTATCCGCCCGCATGAATTGACCGTCGGTGAAACAGGCACACCAGGGGGGATATCGTTGCGAGGCATTGTGACAGCTGTCGAACCTCTCGGCGCGGAAACTCTGGTTCATCTTGATGTTGACGGCGCTGCAGTCATTGCGACAGCACCGGGCAAAACCGTTCCGAAGTCTGGCACTACACTGAGCGTCTTTGCACCTGCTGGCAGCCTGTATCTGTTTGATGCCAAGACAGAAAAGAGCCTCGGTCGTCTATAATGTCAAAACAGTTCAAAACTCCTGCGGTCCTAAGTATAGGACGGATTTATTGCGACCTGATTTTCACCGGCCTCGATGCGTTACCGCAACCGGGCAGAGAGGTTTTCGCGGGCGACATGAAGATCGTAGCTGGTGGTGGTGCCTTTATTTCCGCCGCCCATTTTGCTCATGTTGGCCGGTCGGTCGCGCTGGTTGCGCGGCTTGGCACCGATAGTCTGTCGAAGGGCATATCCACGGACCTGACCATCGACGGCCTTGATCTGCGGTTTCTGGAAACCTCAACTGATGCCGGGCCGCAAGTGACTGTAGCCAGTGTTATCGGCAACGACCGCGCGTTTCTTTCGCGTCGTGCAGGTTCTGCACGGCCATCCACCCTTGATGACGCTTTGACATGGGACAATGCAAAGCACCTCCACATCGCAGAATATGCGACATTGCACGAAATACCGGATTTGGTCACTAAAGCCAAAGCTGCCGGCCTGACCATTTCGCTGGATCCAAGTTGGGATGAAACTCTCATCTACAGCCAGGATTTTTTGAAAATGTGTGAAGGCGTGGATATCTTCCTGCCAAACAGTGAAGAAGCGGAAGCTATTACCGGCGATCAGGATTCCCGCAATGCTATCGATATTTTATCGAAGCACTTCCCCGTCGTCGCTCTGAAAGCAGGCGAAGAAGGAGCATGGCTGAGTGCCGGCTCTGCAGCGATGCATATGCCAGCTGACACAGTGGATGTTATCGACACGACTGGTGCAGGCGATGCTTTCAATGCAGGCTTCATCGACTCATGGATTGATGGACGGTGCCCGGCGGACTGTCTCGCCGCAGGCGTCAAGAGCGGCAGTCTGGCGGTACAGGCCGCAGGCGGCGCATCAATCCTGCAAGCCTGAAAGCAAATCACTCCAATATTCAAGCAAGGGGGACTTCATGGTCACGACATCATTTATGTGCAAGGAGACAATCGAGGCCTCTGCCGTTGTTTCGCGCTTGTTGACTGAAGAAGCCGCAACGATCGCGGAAATTAAACGTCTCTATGAAGAGCGCAAACCGCGTGTGATCACAACGGCTGCCCGCGGATCATCCGACCACGCAGCGTCGTTCTTCAAATATCTGTTCGAGATCAGTATTGGCTTGCCCGTGGCTTCCATCGGCCCTTCGGTGACATCCGTTTATAACAGCCGCCTGCAATTGCAGGACGGTTTGCACTTTACGGTTTCGCAGTCCGGGGCAAGTCCCGATATCGTTGCGTTGCAGAAGGCCGCCAAAGAAGGCGGAGCCATTACTGTAGCCCTTGTCAATGTGACGGACAGCCCTTTGGCACAGCAGGCCGATATTGTGCTGGGATTGCATGCGGGCAAAGAACAGAGCGTAGCCGCAACCAAATCCTGTATCGCAGGCGCTACCGCACTCACCGCCATCACCGCAGCAATCAGCGGCGACAGCGCACTCCAGATGGCGCTCACAAAATTGCCGCAAGCGTTGGATGCAACAACGAGTGATCCAATTGATGACTCCGTGGTATCGCGACTGGCTTCAATTGACGGAATGTATGTTGTAGGCCGGGGCACAGGTTTTGCCGTAGCAATGGAAGCAGCCCTTAAAGCCAAGGAAACCTGTGGCATCCACGCCGAGGCTTTTTCTTTGGCAGAAGTTATGCACGGCCCTATACGTCTGGTTCATAGCGGCTTTCCCGTGCTAGCCTTTCTGAACGAAGACGAAGCATTCAATGCTGGCAAACAGGCTGTAGATCGTTTGATCAGTCTGGGCGCAGATGTGATAATAATCGGCGCTGAAAGCACACAGCACAAGGCTATGAGGATCACATCAACAGGGCATGGCTTGATTGATCCACTTGTTGGCCTCGGTGCTTATTACGGTTTGATTGAACGTGTTGCGTTAGCACGTGGCCTTGATCCAGATAAACCTCTGAACCTCAGCAAAATTACGGAAACCGTTTAGCATCCATTTGCTACGCATCCGGTCTACTTTCCGTTTGGACCCGGCCTACGCCCCCGTTGACTTATGTTGACGGGGTTTTTT
>NZ_NNRK01000033.1 GCF_002252475.1 Brucella rhizosphaerae
CAAAGTTTCTTTCCACAGGGAAAACCAAACAATTTTACCAAACATTAAGCATCCAGACCAGCGCGATTCTATCCAATCAATCAAAACAACCCAAAACCAACCCACCGCCAAACACTCATATATATACCCGACGGCAGTCAGAACCAAACAGATCAAAACCAGCCCATTTTCTCGCCAAGGCGATCAGCCAGCGAGCGTACCCGCAACCCCATCACATCGATGATGTCTGGGCGCGCCTCTGCTGCCATCATAGAAAGAGCAATACCTGCGGCTGGATGAAAAGGCCGATCACAGATCGCAGCGCCAATGCAGAACATGCCTTCACGCAGCTGTCCGTCATCGAGCGAGTAACCCTTCGCTTTCACTTCGGCCATTTCCGCTTCAAGCTTTTTCACCGATTGAACACTTGAAGGCGTTATTGGCTGCGGCCATTCAGATGGAAGATGCCGCGCAAGTTCTTGCGGAGACATTGCAGCCAGCATTGCCTTGCCCGTCGCTGTAAAGACAGCGGGCACACGCATGCCGATGCGGAATGTGATCCCTAGCGGTGCGGTCGAGTTGCGGCAGGACAAGTAGATGACTTCCGGGCCCTCAAGATGTGAGAGCGTCAATGTATAAGCCCCAAGGCCTTCGGCTTCCGCGACCACATCATGAAACGCATCTACAATATCACTGTCAGCGAGAAAGACATTGGCCCAGCGGACTGACTGCGGCCCCATTGTAAAGCTGCCGTCGCTGTTGAGCTTCAACAGTTTCAGGTGGGTCAGCGTTTGGCAAAGGCCATGGACACTGCTTTTGGGTAATTTAGTCTGACGCACCAGATCCGAAAGTTTGAGCCCGTCGCGGCTCCCGGCAACACAATCGAGAATCTGTGTCGCCCTCACCACTGCCGGGACCAGCTTCAAGGAACTTTCTTCATCGGGTACGGTTTTGTTCATAAGCCCTCTTGACCCAACTGACAGATGAATTGACTTTGGTTCTGTCGGCTGATTTATTCAGTATATCGTATATCGTTCAATATATTGAACTAATCTCTGACGCAACACCGGGATGGAATATCAGATATGATTGCCTTGAAAGATAAATCGCTGCTCAAATCGCAATGCCTCGTGGACGGCCGCTGGATTGATGCCGCCGATGGCAAAACCATTGATGTGACCAACCCTGCGGATGGTTCACTAGTCGGCACCGTCCCTTCCCTGTCTGTCGATACTATTAAAGAAGCAATCGACGCTTCCAACAAGGCGCTTCCGGCATGGGCTGGAAAGACCGCCAAAGAACGCGCTGGCATATTGCGCAAATGGTTCGATCTGATCGTCGCCAATGCTGATGATATCGCGCTTATAATGACATCGGAACAAGGCAAGCCACTCGCCGAAGCGCGCGGCGAAGTCATTTACGCCGCTTCCTTTATTGAATGGTTCGCCGAAGAAGCAAAGCGTGTCTATGGCGACACGATCCCTGCACCACAGAACGGGCAACGTCTCACCGTTATTCGCCAGCCTGTCGGTGTTACCGCTGCGATCACCCCCTGGAATTTTCCGGCGGCGATGATTACCCGCAAGGCGGCACCTGCACTGGCCGCTGGCTGCACGATGATTGTGCGTCCCGCCGATCTCACTCCTCTGACGGCTCTCGCTCTCGGCGTACTGGCTGAGAAGGCAGGAATTCCGGCAGGTGTTCTCCAGATCGTGACCGGCAAGGCCCGCGAAATCGGCGCTGAACTCACCAGCAACGAAATCGTGCGCAAACTGTCCTTCACCGGCTCGACCGAAGTCGGACGTCTTTTGATGGCGCAGTGTGCCCCGACCATCAAGCGCATTTCGCTGGAACTTGGCGGCAACGCACCATTCATCGTGTTCGATGACGCGGATATCGATGCTGCTGTTGATGGTGCAATGATTTCGAAATACCGCAACGCGGGCCAGACCTGCGTTTGCGCCAACCGCATCTATGTTCAGCGCGGCGTCTACGACAAGTTTGCTGAAAAGCTGGCAACCAAAGTCAAAGAGCTGAAGGTCGGCAATGGCACCGAACCGGGCGTCGTCATCGGACCGATGATCGAAGAAAAAGCCATCACCAAGGTGAAGGCACATATTGAAGATGCTGTTTCCAAGGGTGCAAAACTCATCGCGGGCGGCAAGGAACTGGGTGGTCTGTTCTTTGAACCCGGCATTCTGACCGGCGTCACCTCGGACATGATTGTCGCCAAGGAAGAAACCTTCGGGCCACTTGCACCCCTCTTCGCCTTCGACACAGAAGAAGAAGTCATAGCCATGGCCAATGATACGATCTTTGGGCTGGCCGCTTACTTCTATACAGAGAACTTCAGCCGCGCGATCCGCGTCAGCGAAGGCCTGGAATATGGCATGGTCGGCCACAACACCGGCCTGATCTCAAATGAAGTCGCGCCATTCGGCGGTGTGAAGCAGTCGGGCCTTGGGCGCGAGGGCTCGAAATACGGCATCGAGGAATATCTCGAAACCAAATACATCTGCAGCGCTTACAAGCGTTGAAACTAACTTAGACGACTTTAAAAGGCGGTGCGCATTGTTCGCACCGCCTTTTTTTATTATAGACGATGCAATTACCCTTGGGTGCTTGCCCGCAATAATCCGGAAAAATTCATGCTGCGCCGACTGTACGACTGGACGATCTCGCTTGCTGCCCGAAAGTCTGCTGAATATTGGCTCGCTTTCATCGCTTTTGTGGAAAGCTCGGTTTTTCTCGTGCCAGCCGATGTGCTTTTTCTGCCGATGGCGCTCGCTCGTCCGGAACGCGCCTATCGTTATGCTCTGGTTGCGACCATCTTTTCCGTTCTCGGCGGCATCGCGGGCTGGTATCTCGGCTACCATGCCTATGAGCAGGTCGCAAAACCTGTGCTTGAAATGTATGGCAAACTCGACACATTTGAGCAAATGCGCGGCACGACCAGCGCGGACATGATACTTCTGATGCTCATCACATCAGGACTTGCCCACCTGCCGCCCATCAAGGTGGTGACGATCCTGTCGGGTGCAGCTGGCATCAACATCTGGCTGTTTATTGCATCGGCAATCGTCGCTCGTGGTGCACGCTTCTTCTTCCTTGCATGGCTGTTGAAGCGCTATGGCGAACCTATCCGTGGTTTTATTGAAAAGCGCCTCGGACTGCTGGCTGGCCTCGTTGCCGTTGTGCTGATCGCGATGTTCCTGGCAGTTAAATATCTTCACGCCTGATTTTGCCTCAAGTCGGTCAAAATAAACTGATTGGAGACAAAGCAGTATTTTGGCTTAACTGCAAAAAAGAGCCGCTTCAGGAAGCTTCATATGGCATTGGCACTCAATAAACCGGTCGGCAAAATTCAGGCTTGGTCCGCTGGCATCATGACGGTCGGATTGGCCGCAACCGTTGGAACCGCGCTCGGCTTCGAGCATCTGGCTGGCTTCATGCCCTGCAAGCTCTGCCTTGAAGAGCGTACGCCATATTATATTGGCGTTCCTGTTCTTGCTGCGGCCTGGGTTTCCTACGGATTGAAATGGCCGCCGATCCTCACGCGCGGCCTGATCCTGATCGGCGCGCTGCTGATGACCTTCGGCTTAGCACTTGCCATCTATCACACCGGCGTCGAGCTGAAATATTGGCCGGGACCAGCCGATTGCAGCGCTGCCACAATGAAGGTGACGCTCGATGCAGGCAATCTGCTCGGCGATCTCAATGCGACCCGCCCACCCGCATGTGACAGTGCACCAGGCTTTTTCCTCGGCCTGTCATTCGCTGGATGGAATGTTGTCGCAAGCCTGCTGTTTGCAGCGATCGGCTACTACGGCGCTTTTGCAAAAGGTGTGAAGTAAGAGCGCAGGAGAACGTTCTGAGGGGTTAAGGCTCCAATTCGACATCCCAGTAAAGGAAGTCGAGCCAGCTGTCGTGGAGATGGTTGGGTGGGAAAAGGCGCCCATTATTGTGCAGGTCCTGCACAGTGGGCGTGACCGGCTTCTGGCGCGGCCACATATGCGCGTTCGCCGGCATCAAGCCGCCTTTGCGCAAATTGCAAGGGGAACAAGCGGCGACCACATTTTCCCACGTCGTCTCGCCGCCATGGCAACGCGGGGTAACGTGATCGAAAGTCAGATCATGTGGCGAGCCACAATACTGGCATTCGAAACGATCACGCAGGAATAGATTGAAGCGCGTAAAAGCGGGATATCGCGGCGGCTTCACATAATCCTTCAAGCAAATCACGCTCGGAACGCGCATTGAGAATGACGGAGACGATACGATCTGGTCGTATTCCGCCACAATATGCACGCGTTCAAGAAACACTGCCTTGATCGCGTCCTGCCAGGACCAGAGCGATAAAGGGTAATAGCTGAGCGGACGATAATCCGCATTGAGGACCAGCGCGGGTAATCCACTGCTTGACACAGTCCGGGGAGAGACGGCTACATTCAAGGGCGCACCTCCTTCAGAGCAACTCCGAAAGGAAAAGTGCGATTGGCTTTCCATGCGGAATTGCGCTCTTCATCGAAGCGCCGCGCGTCCATTCTGGGCGCAACCTACAACGCTCCAACCTCATGAAGGCGGCAAGTGCGATTGGCAGGATATCAAGCTTCTGCGAATCGAAATGCCGTCATCACCTGATGCGAATAATGTAATCCCGACGTGACAGGATTGTGAAGCGGAAACGCATTTATGTCCCCGGAAACACGCAAGATTTACAGAAGCGGTGCAGCCTCGCGACCCTTGATCGCGGCGTAATATGCCCAGAACAAACGCGCAGCAACGCCGCGCCATGGCGCCCAGTCTTCCGCAAGCAGACGAAGGGCTGCAGCATCCGGCCGTGTTTCATGCGCAAAAGCGTGACCGACCGCAGTTTGCAAGGCGACATCGCCTGCTGGAAATACATCCGGATGACCAGCGGCAAAAAGCAGGTAAACCTCAGCTGTCCAAGGGCCGATACCCTTGATTGCAGTCAGCATCCTGATGGCTTCCTCTGCAGGCAAATCGCACAGCCCATGCAGGTCGATTGCCCCTTCTGCCAAAGCTTCACTCAAGGCAAAGAGCGTTCTTTGCTTCGGACGCGAAAGCCCGGCAAAACGCCATGCTTCCTCACCACCCGCAATGTATGCCTCCGGCGTCATCGGATCGATCACCTGCTTGAACCGTGCCCAGATGGCAGCCGCACTTGCAGTTGAAACCTGTTGCGCAACGATAATTGAAGCAAGACTTTCAAATCCCGGCTCCGAGCGGCGAAGCGGCACAGCATGTGAACGGCTGCGTATCTCGGCCAGTCGAACATCCGCAAGCACCAGCGCTTCAAGGCCGGCTTCAATATCGCTCAATGTATCGATCCGCCGCATCAGATGGCCTTTCATTTCGGTTCCGCGCAAAGTACCAATGCAATCAAATGATAATCGATTGACCTGACCATGACACAACCTGTTTTCCGTTTTGCACCAAGTCCCAATGGCCAGCTACACCTCGGCCATGCCTATTCAGCACTTCTCAATGCACGAATGGCGAATGAAAGCGAAGGGCGTTTTCTGCTTCGCATGGAAGACATCGACACGGCACGCTGTACGCCTCAACTCGAACAGGGCATTTACGATGATCTCAGCTGGCTCGGGCTTAAATGGGAACAACCGGTGCGCCGCCAGTCCGAGCATTTTAGTGAGTATCGCAACGCACTGACAAAACTCGCCGACAAAGGATTGGTCTATCCAGCTTTTCTCAGCCGCACAGAAGTGCGCGAACAAATCGGCGAGGCTCACGCCAAAGGCGAAGATTGGCCTTCCGATCCGGACGGAACGCCACTTTATCCGCAGAGCGAGCGAAAACTGAGCGAAAAGGAACAGACGGAGCGCATCGTTTCCGGTGCACCCTATGCCTGGCGGCTCGACATGGACAAAGCAATTGCAGCAGCAAGTGAACCACTGTTCTGGAATGAAAGCGGCATTGGTCCCAATGGCGAAACTGGTCGTCTCCCGGTCAATCCTGCTCAATGGGGTGACGTGGTGATCGCGCGCAAAGACACGCCAACCAGCTATCACCTTTCCGTCGTCGTGGACGATGCATTGCAAGGCATCACCCATATCGTGCGCGGACGCGATCTGTTCCATGCGACTTCCGTACACCGGCTGCTGCAAAAGCTTCTTGATTTGCCTGAACCGCTATATCATCACCATGATCTGGTGCTGGGCGATGACGGGCTGAAACTTGCCAAAAGTCGCAAGGACACAGCGCTCTCATCTTTACGTGAACAGGGCTTTACGCCAGCCGGTATCCGCGCCAAACTCTCGCTATAAAAAGTATTTTCGCCACAGCGTCACAGATGATGTGCCTACGGGCCGATTGACGAAAGCGCGCCAAAGCGGTTCAAGGAAGCTAGAGTTGGCGTTGAAAAGCGCTGGCGGTGATTTTGTTTATTTTGAAGGAGGCGGAGCCATGAGCAATTACGTTGAGATAGAAGGCTTGCGCGTTGCCCCTGAACTGGTGGAATTTCTGGCCAACGAAGCCGCACCCGGCACGGGTGTGGAACCTGAAAAATTCTGGAAGGGCTTTGCCGCCATCATCCGCGATCTCGCACCGAAAAACCGTGCGCTCCTTAAAAAACGCGATGACCTCCAGGCAAAGATTGATGCCTGGTACAAACAGAACCGCGACAAAAACTATTCGCAGGCTGACTACCAGCAATTCCTGAAGGACATCGGCTATCTTCTGCCGGAAGGCGAAGAGTTCAAGGTTTCGACAGCCAATGTCGATCCGGAAATCATGCATATTGCCGGTCCACAGCTCGTCGTCCCCGTCATGAATGCGCGCTATGCGCTGAACGCTGCCAATGCGCGCTGGGGTTCGCTTTACGATGCGCTTTATGGCACCGATGCGATTTCTGAAGATGATGGCGCCGAAAAGGGCAAAGGCTACAATCCGAAGCGCGGCGAAAAGGTTATCGCCTGGGCTAAGAACTTCCTCGACGAGAGCGCACCGCTCACCTCTGGCAAATGGGCTGATGTTGCTGGTCTTGCTGTGAAAGACGGTGAGCTTGCCATCACACTGTCTGACGGTTCTGTTACAGCTCTCGAAGATGCCAGCCAGTTCAAGGGCTATAATGGTGACGCTGCCAGCCCAACCAATGTACTGCTTGCCAAGAATAACATGCATGTCGATATCGTCATCAATGCGGATAGCCCAATCGGCAAGACCGATCTGGCACATATCGCAGACATGGTTCTGGAATCGGCTGTCAGCACGATTCAGGATTGTGAAGATTCGATCGCGGCTGTGGATGCAGAAGACAAGGTCGCCGTCTATCGCAATTGGCTCGGCCTGATGAGCGGCAAGCTCGAAGACACGTTCGAGAAGAACGGCAAACAGATGACCCGCCGTCTCAATGGCGATCGCAGCTACCATGCTGCCGACGGCTCGGACCTCACGCTCAAGGGTCGCTCATTGATGCTGATTCGTAACGTTGGTCACCTCATGACCAATCCAGCGATCATTGATGCAGAAGGCCATGAAGTGCCGGAAGGCATTATGGATGCGGCCTTCACCAGCCTCATTGCGCTACACGATATCGGCCCGAATGGTCGCCATCTGAACTCGCGCGAAGGCTCGGTCTATATCGTCAAGCCAAAGATGCACGGACCGGAAGAAGTGGCTTTTGCCAATGAAATCTTCACCCGCGTCGAAGAACTACTCGGCATGAAGCCGAATACGCTGAAAATTGGCATCATGGATGAGGAACGCCGCACCACGGTCAACCTCAAGGAAGCAATCCGTGCAGCAAAAGAACGCGTGGTCTTCATCAACACCGGCTTCCTCGACCGCACCGGCGACGAAATCCATACCTCGATGGAAGCTGGCCCGATGATCCGCAAGGGCGACATGAAGCAGGCCGCATGGATCGGTGCTTATGAGCAGTGGAATGTCGATATTGGTCTTGAATGTGGTCTTTCCGGTCACGCGCAGATCGGCAAGGGCATGTGGGCCATGCCGGACCTGATGGCTGCGATGCTGGAACAGAAGATCGCGCATCCGAAGGCTGGCGCGAACACCGCATGGGTGCCATCGCCAACGGCTGCAACCCTGCACGCCACCCACTATCATCAGGTCGATGTGGCCGCCGTTCAGGAAAAGCTCAAGAGCCGCCCACGCGCCAAGCTCGATGACATCCTGTCTGTCCCGGTTGCAAGTCGTCCAAACTGGACGCCAGAAGACATCCAGCACGAAATCGACAACAACGCACAGGGCATTCTCGGTTATGTCGTGCGCTGGGTGGATCAGGGCGTCGGCTGCTCGAAGGTACCGGACATCAACAATGTAGGCCTGATGGAAGACCGCGCGACGCTGCGCATCTCCGCACAGCATATCGCTAACTGGCTCCATCATGGCGTTGTCTCAGAAGCTCAGATCATGGAAACCTTAAAGCGTATGGCCGCTGTCGTGGACAAGCAGAATGAAGGCGATCCGCTTTATCGCCCGATGGCTGCCGACTTTGACAAGTCGATTGCTTTTCAGGCTGCCTGCGATCTGGTCTTCAAGGGTCGTGAACAGCCGAATGGTTACACCGAACCAGTTCTGCATCGTCGCCGCCTCGAATTGAAAGCGCAAGGTTAGAGCATAGCTTCTTAAAACGTGATCTGTCTGGAGCGCAGACTTCCTCTTCCCTCGTCCTTCGACACGGTGCTTCGCACCGGCTCTGGATGAGGGGTAGATGTCACTTCCTGAGCTTCGAGCGTTCATCGTGCGAGGAGATTGATTGCGGCGGGAGAAATCCCGCCGTTTTCTATTGCACCAATGCAAACATGCTTGACTCCATTATAATAGATATTATTTCTATCATAATGGAAAATGCACTCGAACAACTCGACAATGCCATTGGCGAAAACCTGCGTCGGCTTCGCCTCGCGCAAGGCATGACGCTCGATGCTTTGGGTGATGCTTCAGGCGTTAGTCGCGCCATGATTTCACGCATCGAACGTGGGGAAACCAGCCCGACGGCACAGTTGCTGGCGCGCATCTGTGCAGCGCTTGGTACATCGCTTTCAGCTTTTTTTGCTGACGCAGAAGCTCCCGCTTCCCCCTTGCTGACGCTTGATCGCCAACCGGTCTGGCGCGATCCTGATACGGGCTATATCCGCCGTTCCGTTTCGCCGCCCGCTACTGGATCGAACGTCGATATGATTGAGGTCGAGTTTCCTGCAGGTGCAAAAGTGGCCTTTGCGCCGCAAGCGGCTAATGCGGGCATCACGCAGCATATGTGGCTCTTTGCAGGAAAAATGGAGATCACCGTAGGCAGCACCCAACATGGCCTGCAACAAGGTGACTGTCTTTACATGCCTCTCATAGAGGGCATCACTTTCCATAATCCCGGACCAGTTCCCGCGCGCTATGTCATAGTGCTCGAACGGCGCGGCAGCGTTTGAAAGCAACATGCATGATTCGTGTTCTGAATTTCGATGAAGCAAAAGCCACAATCCCAGCGCTTGCGGAAATCCTCTCCGATTGCATCAATGGCGGCGCATCGGTCGGCTTTATGGCCCCATGTGAATCAGAAGGTTTCATTCCGTACTGGAACCGTATCGCCAATGAAGTGGATGCTGGCGATACCGTGCTTCTGGTTGCCGAACACCAAGGCGAAATCATCGGCACAGTGCAGCTTGGTCTATCGCAAATGCCAAACCAGCCCCACCGTACCGATCTCAAAAAACTTCTGATTCATCGCAAGGCCCGCGGTCTTGGTCTCGCCCGCAACCTTATGGAAACGGCGGAACAAGAAGCACGCAGTCATCGTAAGACACTCATATGCCTCGACACGGCTACCGGCAGTCCGGCGGAAGCAATCTACACACATCTTGGCTGGGAACGCGTCGGTGTCATCCCGAATTATGCGCTCTATCCCGACGGGACTCCTTGCGCGACCACCCTCTTCTATAAAGGTCTCTGAAATGATCCTCACCATCCGCCACGCAACCGAAGCTGACCTGCCCACCTTGCTTGCCATTTATAATGATGCCGTTGAAAATACGCTCGCCATCTGGAACGAAACACTCGTCGATCTGGAAAACCGTCGCCAATGGCTTGAAACCCGCAATCGCGATGGCTTCCCGGTGCTGGTTGCCGAACGTGAGGCTCAGGTCGTCGGTTATGCCAGCTATGGTCCGTTCCGACCCTTTGAAGGTTTCCGACACTCGTCGGAACTTTCAGTCTACGTGGCAAGTGATGCGCGCGGCGGCGGCATTGGGCGCGCACTTCTGGCCGAACTTGTTGAAGAAGCGCGCGACCGCAAGGTGCATGTGCTCGTCGCAGCCATCGAGGCTGGCAATGCCGCATCCATCGCCCTGCATAAATCACAAGGTTTCTCGGATTGTGGCACGTTAAAGCAAGTCGGGCAGAAGTTTGGCCGCTGGCTTGATCTCACATTCATGCAAAAGATTCTCTGATCAGCGAAATATAGCGCAATAGAAAAAGCCGCGATGTTATTGCCTCGCGGCGCCATTTTTGGTTATACAACGATATTCGCAAGGACCCGGTGAAAGCCCGGGTGGCTCTTCTGGCCGCCTATCCGCCAGACAACGCAACAACATCCCCCATTTTTTACAATCGGCCATGTTGAATCGGGCGACTCTAAACGCCTGTTTTTATTTGCGGAAATTTCAATGACACGTCTTGCTGCCTACCGCCGCGAGTGGTTCTCCAATATTCGCGGCGATATTCTCTCGGGCATTGTCGTAGCACTTGCCCTCATCCCAGAAGCCATCGGCTTTTCGGTCATCGCTGGTGTCGACCCCAAGGTCGGCCTGTTCGCCTCGTTCGCCATTGCCTGCGTTTCTGCCTTCACCGGCGGACGCCCCGGCATGATCTCTGCCGCAACCGCCGCAACTGCTGTAGTTATGGTCTCGCTCGTCAAAGAACACGGCCTGCAATATCTCTTTGCAGCCACGATCCTGATGGGCTTTTTGCAGATAGCTGCGGGCTTCTTGAAACTCGGACGTCTGATGCGCTTTGTCTCGCGCTCGGTCATCACCGGTTTTGTCAATGCACTGGCCATCCTCATCTTCATGGCACAGCTGCCAGAACTCATCCATGTTCCGGTTGAGACCTACTGGATGATCGCCGGCGGTCTTGCCATCATCTATCTGTTCCCGCACATCACCAAAGTGATCCCGTCCCCGCTCGTGGCGATTGCAGTTCTGACCACGCTTGCATGGTCAACCGGCATGGATTTGCGCACGGTGGGCGATCTCGGTGAACTACCATCTTCGCTGCCCTTCTTCGCTCTGCCACAGGTTCCGCTGACGCTCGAAACCCTGCAGATCATCTTGCCCTACTCGATCACACTTGCGGCTGTCGGCCTGCTCGAATCGCTCATGACTGCTCAGATTGTCGACGACATGACGGACACCAACAGCAATAAGAATCAGGAATGCATCGGTCAGGGTACGAGCAATATTGCTTCCGCAATGATTGGAGGCATGGGCGGCTGTGCGATGATTGGCCAGTCAGTCATCAATGTTTCTTCAGGCGGTCGCGGACGACTTTCAACCTTCGTCGCGGGTGCCTTCCTGTTGTTTCTGATTCTGGTGCTTGATGATCTGGTGCGGATCATCCCGATGGCAGCTCTGGTCGCTGTGATGATTATGGTATCGATCGGCACATTCTCATGGCGCTCAATTCTCGATCTGCGCCGCAACCCACCGTCGTCTTCCATTGTTATGCTGGCAACCGTGGTAACGGTGGTTTCTACACATGATCTTGCCAAAGGTGTTCTGGTCGGCGTGCTGCTTTCCGGCGTTTTCTTCGCTGGAAAAGTCGCCAGGATGTTCCGCATCACCGCAACAGATCATGACGGCGAACGCATCTATATGGTGCAAGGCCAGATTTTCTTTGCTTCGGCGCAGAGCTTTATCGCTGCATTCGATTTTTCGACGCAAGTGAACAAGGTCACGATTGACGTCAGCCACGCACATCTATGGGATATCACATCGGTCAGTGCCCTCGATAAGATCGTGCTTAAGTATCGCGCCACGGGTACAGACGTTTCGGTAATCGGTTTTAATGAAGCCAGTGCTGACATGATCGATCGCTTTGGAGTCCACGACAAGGAACCTGGCGCCGCGAAGCTCGCAGTACATTAGCCGCTGCGCGCCCGATTGGGCGCACAAAGGTCGCTCTAACACTTGAAAATGATGCTCTGAGCCAAAAAGGGCCGCTTATGCGGCCCTTTTTGATTAGCTTGCCTGCGGAACGGTATCACCGGTCTGCAGATCATCGAGCCCGATCTCACCCTCCACCTGATCGCTGCGTGCCATCAGATAAAAGCCAAGTGCGGAGGTCAATACGGCAATGAACACCAGGTACCACGCATGAGCCATCGGATTAACCGCAAGCAGCGAGGTGACGACCACCGGGGTCAGACCGCCGAAAATCGCATAGGAAATATTGTAGGAGAACGACAGGCCCGAGAAACGAACCGGCGCCGGGAATGCACGTACCATTACATAAGGAACGGCGCCAACCATGCCCACTGAAAGTCCCATAACCGCGTAGAGCGCAAACAGGACCGGAAGCGAAACAGCCGCATAGGTGTAGAACACAAAGGTCGCAACACCGAAGAAGACCCCAGCGACCGCGAAGAAACGTCCACTGCCAATACGATCAACGATCGCACCGGCACTGACGGTGCCGAACATCAGGAACAAGGTTCCAAAGCTCGTCGCAGCGAGCGATTGCAGCGGTGTATAGCCATAGAGCTTTTGCAGGAACGTCGCGGTCATCAGCGTGGTAACGACGATACCAGCCGACAAAATCCATGTCAGCAACACGGAAATGATAACGCCGTGCATATGGTTGCGCAGGACGGTGCCCAGCGGCAACTTGTCTTTGAGCAAATGGCTGTTCTTCATCTCGGTGAAGATCGGCGTTTCGGCCAACCAGCGGCGCAGATAAACAGCAAAAAGGCCAAAAATTCCGCCGATGAAGAATGGTATGCGCCAGGCATAGGATGCCAGTTCTTCCGGAGTGAAAATCCAGTTGATGGCCGTTGCAATCAGCGACCCGATCATGATGCCAAGCGTCAGACCCGAGCAGAGGAAACCACAAGCCATGCCGACACGATTGGCAGGCACGTGCTCCGCCACGAAGGTCCAGGCACCCGGAACTTCACCGCCAATGGCAGCGCCCTGCAACATGCGAAAAATGATCAGCAGAATTGGCGCGCCAACACCAAGCGTTGCATAGGTAGGCAGGCAGGCCATGGCCAGTGTCGAAATCGACATCAGGAAAACCGAGAACGCGAAGACGCGTTTACGTCCGAACTTGTCGCCAAAATGCGCCAGAACAATGCCGCCGATCGGGCGTACCAGATAGCCCGCTGCGAAGATGCCGAAGGTCTGGATCAGCACCAGCCAATCAGGCATGTCAGGTGGGAAAAACAGGTGCCCAATCACGCTCGCAAAAAACACGAAGATGATGAAATCATAAAACTCCAACGCACCGCCTAGTGCCGAGAGGCCAAGAGTGCGGAAATCCTGCCGGTTAAGCGGTCGTGGATTGGTGCCTGCGCGGGAGTTTGTCGGTGCCATCGATCCAATTCTTTTCTGGTCGTTGTATTTTGGGATGCTTTTTAGAGCGCGTCCCCAAAAATGTGAAACGGTTTTCGGACAAGATGCGCGCGAAAGCAAACTTTGAGATGCGCCAATCTGATAAAAACAGATCGGCGCTCTAATGCTCCAGTTGCTCACATGCTGCAAGACTTGACTTTCAGGCCATTCGACTTATTTTAGAACTATTCTAAACTTTGGAATTTCCACATGCTTAGCCGGTTCTTTCGCAATGGTCGCCGCCCGTTTGATTCGCTCTCTGAACAGGAAATATTGGCGCTTGCCATATCTTCAGAAGAAGATGATGCGCGCATCTATCTCGCCTATGCGGATGGTCTGCGCGATGAATTTCCGCAGTCAGCAAAAATATTCGAACAGATGGCAGCTGAAGAACATGAGCATCGCGACGCGTTGATCGAACGTCATCGCGCGCGCTTTGGTGAGCGCATCCCGCTGATCCGTCGCGAGCATGTGAGTGGCTATTATGAACGCAAACCCGACTGGCTGGTACGCCCGCTCGGTATCGACAAGGTGCGCGATGCTGCAACACAGATGGAGGAACAAGCGTACCGCTTTTATGTGGAGGCAGCCAAACGGGTAACTGATGCTGGCACACGCAAGTTACTTGGTGATCTGGCCCAGCAGGAAAAGAAGCACGAGGCGAAAGCCGAATCGCTTGAGGACGAACTGACACCGCATAATGTTCAGGACGAAGAACGGGCGCTTGAACGCAAACAATTCATTCTGACCTATGTGCAGCCAGGGCTGGCGGGCCTCATGGATGGCTCTGTTTCCACCCTCGCCCCGATTTTCGCCGCAGCCTTTGCTACACAGGATACATGGCAGACATTTCTGATTGGCCTTTCGGCATCGGTCGGCGCAGGTATTTCCATGGGCTTCACCGAAGCCGTGCATGATGATGGCAAGCTCTCAGGCCGTGGCTCGCCGATCAAGCGCGGCATTTCGTGCGGCGTGATGACGACACTCGGCGGCCTCGGTCATACCCTGCCTTACCTGATCAGGGATTTCTGGACCGCAACGACCATTGCTGCAATTCTGGTTTTCTTTGAACTTTGGGCCATCGCCTTCATCCAGAACCGCTATATGGAAACGCCATTCTTCCGCGCAGCCTTACAAGTCGTGTTCGGCGGCGCGCTGGTTCTGGCTGCAGGTATATTGATCGGTAGCGCCTAAACCTTAGCTACGTCTCGGGGCAGAGAAACTGGCCCCTCAAATACATCGATGGCGATACGACCCTGTCGGGAAACCGTAACAAAGCTATTTGCCGGAACAGCCATCCAGTTTCCAGCTTCGCCATCAAGCGGCTCCGAAACCACGCAAATCCCCGATGCACTGCCCAGTGTCGCCGTATAGAGCGTCGGCGCAAAAGCATCTGTGGCATAGCGGATGGCGTAAAGCTGATTGCCGTCTGAAAAAGCGGCCGTCAAACGCAGAAATGGCGGCACGCCTGCGCATACGGCTTCTTCAACGATCGTTGCGACCATCCGCTTCATGGCCAGTGCGGGGTCTCCATCAAGACCAAACTCAAGCATCAGAAGGAATATCAGTTCCGAATCGGTCGCACCGTGCTTCTGACAATAGACGTCATCGCTCAGATGGCTTTCAAGCCTGCGCCGCAGGCGTTCAAAATTACCAATCTGCCCATTATGCATAAAGCTCCAGCGGCCCGACACAAACGGATGGCAATTAGACCTGCTGGTTAGTCCACCGGTCGATGCGCGCACATGTGCAAGAAAAAGGCGCGACTGAATTTGTCGCGCCAGACTACGTAGATTCTGATCCGACCAGGCGGGCAGAATATCCCGATAAAGCCCTGGTTCATCGCGTTTGCCGTACCAGGCAACACCAAAGCCGTCGCCATTGGTACGTGTTTTCGCTTCATGCGCATCGTGACTTTGTGCAACGAGCGAATGGCAGGGAGACGATATAATGTCTTCCAGATAAGTCTCAGGTCCGAGATAGGCGGCCCAACGGCACATGTTTAATCCGGAAATTACCGGCTCCGGTTATGTGTCCGCTCATAAAGCTGACGGACAATCGTGCTTGCCGTCTTCTCGAACAAAAATGGCAAAATTGCATGGATAAGCGCAGCAAAAGCGGCACCGAACAGCTTAAATGAAAAACGTCCGGCAAAAGCCATATGCTGGAAATAGGTTTCGTCGACAGATTCCGGATGCTCGGTAAAGAGGCGTGTAATACGTGTTGTCATTGGAAATACTCCCGTCAATGAGCAATTTGTTCCCGTTACGCAGCGCAAATCGCGCCTTTCTGGAAAATCATTTTAGCAAAAGCACATGAGATGAAATCTCAATTTGTCCTTGATAATCAGGATTAAGTGAGACAAATATCCCAATATGAAACTATCATTGGATGAAATTGACCGAAGAATCCTTGGTGAGCTGCAAATTGACGGCACTTTGTCGGTTGATTCTCTTTCCGAACGGGTAAACCTTTCCCGCAACGCCTGCTGGCGGCGCGTGAAGCGCATGGAAGATGAAGGTATCATCAAGGCCCGTGTCGCTCTGGTTGATGCTGAAATTGCGGGATGCGGTCTTTCGGTTTTCATTCTGGTTCGCACATCGAGCCACGACCCAGAATGGCTCGGTCGCTTTCGCAACGCCACGGCGCGCTTTCCCGAAATCGTTGGTGTTTATCGGATGACCGGCGATCTGGATTATGTGCTTAAAGCGCGCGTTGCTGATGTGAAAGCCTATGACCGTCTCTATCAGCGCCTCATTGCCAGTGTTCCACTGTCAGATGTGTCAGCTTCTTTCGTGATGGAAGAGATCAAGGAGACCACCGCGGTACCGCTCGAACGGAATTGAATCTCCTCACATGTCACAGCTCATGGTGTAAAAGCATGATCCTGTGCTGCAGTATCATTGCAAAACATCAAATTGGCTGTACACCTTTGTTGCAATTTCACGTATGAGCGTCGCCAATTTGAATTCTCGCAGGCCAAACTGAATTCTCGTAAGAAAGGCTCCCTCATGACCGCAGCATCCGCTCCAGCCCCAACGCTCGGCATCATCCGCCTCGAACATGCGGAAGGCCTTGAGCTCCCCGCTTATGAAACTTCTGGTTCTGCTGGCATGGATCTCCGCGCCGCTGTTGCAGAAGACCGTCAGATTGTACTTCTTCCCGGCCGCCGGACTTTGGTGCCAACTGGCCTCATCTTTGAAATCCCGGAAGGTTATGAAGTGCAGATCCGCCCGCGTTCGGGCCTCGCATTCAAAAACGGCATTACCTGCCTCAACACACCGGGCACGATCGATTCGGATTACCGCGGTGAAATAAAGGTACTTCTGGTTAATCTCGGGGACGACGATTTCCGCATCGAACGTGGCATGCGCATCGCACAAGCCATCTTCGCACCCGTCGTTCAGCCAAAGATCGAAGAGCGTTCGCAAGCCAGCGAAACAAAGCGTGGCGCAGGTGGCTTTGGCTCGACAGGCACCGCCTGATTAAACAATGCGACGAGCTTGATGAAAGCCGGAACCATGTTCCGGCTTTTTTATTTGTACTCTCGAAATCACTATTCTCAGCGGAGTTTCAGCAAATCTAAGCTCCAGGACCATTCCGCGCATGACAAATAATTAAGATGAATTCCTGAGTGGGTGAGCATAGATATCCGCTTGGAGCATTTCCCGCAAAAGTGCGAAGCGATTTTGCGCAAGGATAATGCGTAAAGAAAATAAGTTGGAGCGGTTTCAACGATTCAATCGCTGCCAGAACCGCTTAAGACAGTTATTTGACATCGAGTTCTCAGAGGATACAGGGTGCTTAGATCCACCGATTCACTTCCGGCAGGTCAAAAAAAGACCGCATCAACCAAGCGCACATCGCGCAATCGTCGCCGTTTGTGGATTTGGTTGCCAATCGCAGCCATTGCTTTTGGTGCAGGCTGGTACTTCCTGAGCGCGCGCGAAAGCAGCAGTCAGAAAAGCACTTATCTGGCCGAGACCGTCGAACGCGGAAACATCGAAAATTCGATCACAGCTGTCGGCACGCTCAGCGCCTTGCGCAGTATCAATGTTGGTGCTCAGGTCTCTGGTCAGCTTAAAAGCGTCAAAGTCGAAGTTGGCGATGAGGTCAAGCAAGGAGATCTGATTGCTGAAATCGATCCCTCACCATTTGAGAAAAAAGTAGAAATCGCCAGCGCACAGCTCGACAATCTCAAAGCACAGCTTTTGAGCAAACAAGCACAGCTGACGCTGAAAAAATCCAATGCTGCCCGCCAGCGGTCATTGCTTGCAAGCCGCAATGCTTCCCAATCAACGATCGATCAGGCCGATGCTGATCTCGCCATGGCCGACGCTGATGTGAAAGCATTAAGCGCGCAAATCCGCCAACAAGAGGCTCAGCTTGCCAGCGACACAGTCGATCTCGGTTACACCAAGATCTACAGCCCGATGGCCGGCACAGTCGTCGACCAGAGCGCCAAGGAAGGCGAAACGCTGAACGCGGTGCAAACTGCGCCGACCGTCGTCACCGTTGCTGACCTTAAGGTCATGACGGTAGAGGCGCAGGTGTCGGAAGCCGATATCAGCAAATTGAAGCCGAACATGCCTGTTTATTTCACGTTGCTGGGGCAACCAGAAAAACGCTTTACAGGTACGTTGCGCCAGATCAAACCCACACCGCAGACTGACAACAATGTCGTTCTCTATTATGCGCTGTTCGATGTTCCCAATCCAACCGGCGAACTCATGATCAATATGAGCGCGCAGGTCTATTTCGTTCTCGATCATGCCGACAATGTGCTGATTGTTCCGACCGCAGCGCTGAACTCAAAGCGTGAAGGCTCAGGCAAACCACAAACAACTGTTCAGGTTGTCGATAGAAGTGGGTCGACCGCCGAGCGCACCGTAGAAGTCGGCGTTCGCAACCGCGTACAGGCTGAGATTAAAAGTGGCCTTGAAGAAGGCGACAGGGTCGTCGTCACCTCTGCTTCGGCTACCGCAGGCTCAACCCAGCGCGGTCGCAGGCCCGGCGGCATGTTCTTCTGATGGGATCAGCCATGAACGACGCGCCCCTCATCAGACTACAGGATATCCGCAAGACGTATCATAATGGCGATCTTGCGGTGGAAGTGCTGCACGGCATTACACTTGATATCCGCGCCGGTGAATTCGTGGCCATCAAAGGCGCATCGGGATCGGGCAAGTCGACGCTCATGAATATTCTGGGCTGTCTCGACAGTCCCAGTGGCGGTGAATATTTGCTGGACGGCGAGGACGTGTCGACCCTTGACGCAGACGAGCTCGCCGCTTTGCGCCGTCGTACTTTCGGCTTCGTATTCCAGAGCTACAATCTCATTGCAACATCGACCGCGCAGGAAAATGTTGAAGTACCGGCGATCTATGCGGGCATGCCTGCTGCTGAACGCCATGAGCGTGCAGCCGAACTTCTCGGCTCGTTAAAACTTGGCGACCGTTTGGACCATCGCCCCAATCAGTTATCTGGTGGCCAGCAACAGCGCGTTTCAATTGCACGTGCACTGATGAATGGCGGCCGCATCATTCTTGCAGACGAGCCGACAGGTGCGCTCGACAGTCAGAGTGGCGAAGATGTCATGGCGCTGCTTCGCTCCATGCATGAGCAGGGCCATACGATCATCGTCATCACCCACGCGCGCGAGGTTGCGGAACGTGCAGACCGGCTGATCGAAATCCGCGACGGACAAATCCTGTCCGACACCACCATGCGAGACATGCCAGCTGGCGACGCGCCCAAAACCCTGCAAAAAATGACTGAAAGCGGTGCCGCACATATCGCCGATATTTCGGAAGCGATCAGAATGGCGATGCGCGCCCTGCGTGCCAATATTTTCCGAACGATCCTGACTTTGCTCGGCATTATCATTGGCGTGAGTTCAGTCGTTACCATGCTTGCAATCGGTACCGGCGCGCAAAACTCTATCCTTGATCGTATCAACGCAATGGGTACCGATCTGGTACTCATCCGCCCCTCCATGCCGGGTTTTCGAGGGTCTGGCTCTGTCGCCACTCTCGTGCCGGAAGATGCTGATGCGATCCTGCAATTGCCCAATGTGAAAACCGCGGTTCCAGAAGTGACCGGAAGCGTTACACTCCGACGCGGCAATGTCGATTATCAATCACAAGCCAACGGCACCGTTGCAGCGTTCACCGAAGCAAAATCCTGGAAGGTCGCAACCGGCGACTTCATTACTGCCCATGATATGGAAGCATATGCCCCCGTTGCAGTGCTCGGCACTACAGTCGTCAAGACACTCTTCCCGGATGGCTCAAACCCTATTGGCCAATATATCCTGATCCAGAAAATACCCTTTCAGGTGATCGGAACTTTGGAAACCAAGGGAGCAGGCTTTGGTGGTTCCGATCAGGACGATGTGGTGATCGTGCCGCTTTCGACCGGAAATCTCCGGCTGTTTGGCCAGAAATATGTCCGCACAATCACTGTTCAGGTGAAAGATGCTGATTTGATCGATACGACGCAGGATCAGATTCAGGAATTGCTGGATCAACGTCACAAGCAGCGTGACACCATGATCACCAACATGTCCTCGATTCGTGATGACGCTGCGGCCATGGGATCGACCATGACACTGTTTCTGGGGTCTGTTGCAGCTATTTCGCTTCTGGTGGGTGGCATCGGCGTCATGAATATCATGCTGGTCAGCGTCACCGAACGCACCCGGGAGATCGGCGTCCGCATGGCAACCGGTGCACGTCGCCGCGATATTCTGCTCCAGTTCATCACAGAAGCGCTCACCGTCTCGGCCATTGGCGGCGCTGTCGGTGTTGTTCTTGGCGTCGGCACGGCAGCAATTATATCGTGGGCTGGTATGCCTGTCGGCTTCAGTGCAGGTCCTGTGCTTCTCGCCTTCGCCTGTGCCTTTGCAACGGGGCTTGTGTTTGGTTTTCTACCGGCACGCAAAGCCTCCAGGCTTCTTCCAGCGGTAGCCCTCTCGTCGGAATAGACGCTACGCGTCAACAAGCTTACAAAACAAAAAAGCCGGTCTGGAAACAGACCGGCTTTTCTATTGAAAGATTTCGCCGTTTACTTGAAGAGCAATGGCAGCGCAACAGCATTGCGCGACTTAGCAATAGCCGTCGGGGGAGCCGGTACGGGCGAGGCGTTGCGCGTGGCCTCGAGCGCCATCTGATCCAAAGCTGAATTGCCCGACGAAGCAACAAGCTTAGTAGAGAGTATATTCCCAGCCGGATCGACGATGATTGAAACCTGTACCAAACCTTTTGCACCACGCCCAATTTTACGCTGAAGCGAACGCGTCTTGCGCTGCATATGGGCTTGCAATTTGGACTGCCACTTATTGGAACTGACACCAGCCGAGGCATTATTTTCGCCACTACGATTGGCTGCTGCCTTTGCGCCTGCATCAACATCCATGCGTGGCGCGCTTGCCTTACGCGTTTCCTTGGCTGGTTCCGCCTTCTTGGGCTTTGGCTTTTCAACCTTCTGAACCGGCTTCGGCTTCTCAGGCTTTGGCTTTTCGACCTTCTTTTCTGGCTTCGGCTCAGGCTTCTCGATCGGCAGCGGCACAGCCACTTCCGGCGTTGGCGCTTCCACCACATCCGGAATCACTTCTTCCGGCTCCTTGACAGGTTCCGGCTCAGGCTCAGGTTCTGGCTCTTTGATTTCTTCCGGCACCGGTTCTGGCTCAACCTGTTCTTCAGGCTCAGCAGCTGTTTCCTGCTGTGGTGCCTCAGAGGCCACCTCTTCCATGGGCGCTTCAGGTTCAGGCGCAAGCTCGATCATCATGGCCGCGACCTGCGCGCCATCTGGTTGATCTTCTTCTTTCGCCATATGCACAGCATAAGCACCAGCAGCATGTACACTGAGAACGATGATCCCCGCACCAATCCAACGCCCTGCATCATGCCAGAAGGAATGATGATGGCTGTCGGTCGACGCCACATTTTTTATAGGGGGGTGTTCGGGCGGAAGTCTGTTCATTACTGCGCTCCCTGCGTAGTAGGAACTTGAGCTGGGGCTGGTGTTGAGCCATCGGGCGTAGCAGCGCCAATGGTTTCAAGTCCGACAAGCGCGATCTTGAGATAACCTGCTTCACGGAGCAGGTTCATCACGCGCATCAGCTCGCCATATCCGACGTTCTTGTCAGCGCGCAGGAAGACGCGAGCTTCCTTGTTCTTCTCAGACACTGTGTCAAGCTTGGATCCAAGCCCCTCACGAACCACTGTGTCATTGCCAACGCTGACCGTCAGGTCTTCCTTGAGCGTCACATAGATCGGCTTGTCCGGGCGCGGCGCAGGTGTTGCGCTCGATGCCGGCAGATCCACATTGATATCAACCGTTGCCAAAGGTGCTGCAACCATGAAGATGATCAACAGAACCAGCATGACGTCGATGAACGGCGTCACGTTGATTTCGTGGTTCAGCTCCAGATCGTCGCCGTCGCCTTCGCGAATTTTGCCAGCCATAAGCCTTACTCCGCAGCGTGCAGCTTGCCGTCCGGCACACCTGCAGTCTTGAAGTCGAGATCGCGGCTCACAAGGCGCTCAACACCGGCAGACGCATCTGCCAGAAGCTGACGATAACCTGTGATAGCGCGAGCAAATACGTTGTAGATCACAACAGCCGGAATAGCGGCCACAAGGCCGATAGCCGTTGCGAGCAGTGCTTCAGCAATACCCGGAGCAACAACCGCAAGGTTGGTCGTCTGCGCCTGACTGATGCCAATGAACGAATTCATGATCCCCCAGACTGTGCCGAACAAGCCAACGAAGGGGGCCACCGAACCGATGGTTGCCAGAATACCTGTGCCTTTAGAGAGGCGACGGCCGGCCTTTGCTTCGATGCGCGACAGACGCGAAGAAACGCGCTCTTTAAGACCTTCGCCGCCTGCACGCGCCAATGCCGGGCTGGAGAGACGAACTTCATCTTCGGCTGCACGCACAAGAATTGCTGAAGGACCTTTTGCACCGTCGAGAGAACGGACCGCTTCAGAGAGCGTCGCGGAATGGCCAATCACCTTCATTGCGCGCTTGGCGCGGCTGCGTGCACCAGCAAGTTCAAGCGATTTGGCAACCCAAATCGTCCAGGTTGCCAGCGATGCAAGTGCAAGACCGATCATGACCGACTTAACGACCCAATCGGCAGCCATGAACATGCCCCAAGGCGAAAGATCATGTGGCAATACGAAAGCAGGCGCTGCTTCCGCAGACGTCACAGGTTGAGCTACTTCAGGTGCGGCCTGTTGGGTTGCAGCAGGCTCGTTTGATTGAGCTGTAGAAGGTGCCGCCGCTGGCTGTTCTGCTGGCTGCGTTGCAGGTGCCTGAGCCGTGGGAGCAGCATTACCTGCCGCCGGGCTTGTTGCGGGACTAGCAGGTGCCTGTGTTGCTGGCTCACTTGCACCAGGAGCGCCTGGCGCCGGTGTAGTTGGTGCTGGCGTAGTTGGTGCTGGGCTCGTTGCAGCCGGATTGTTAGTGGCAGGCTCGGACGTCCCTTGCGCAAGTGCAGAACCCGCAAATGCCAGTAGCCCCACGCCCATCGCCGCAGCCGTGAAGCCTTTTCGCCAGAAACCAGTCATCTTGATCGCCTTTTGATTGTTCAGGTCCGAGCGCTCATGACAGATCGTTCATGCAGACCGTCGCGCCGCTTGTCTGGCCTTTTCTTAACTCCCATTAACCTGATGATGCAAGTCATGTTTTGAATTTAATCGAATTTTCCCATCCTTGAGGTCCCAAAAACCAGCTGGATTGGGGCAGAAATACCTGTTGCATAAAAACGTCAAATCAGACGTGATATAGAGAATACGGACAGGCCGACATTTCTCGTAAATGGTTCAGGTCTGCCAGAGGCCTGTGGAGGACATGCCAATGATGTTCAAAGACATTCAGACCCTCGAAAATGCTGCACGCATGGCCATGGCTGGAAATGACGATCCATTGCCTGTGCAGCAGCGACTGTTGAAACCATCCCATTATGGCCTGGCTTTCATAACCTTGCTGGGGGCTGCCTACCTGCTTTTTGCATGAGGCGAGAAGATCACCCTGCCTTCTCTGGCGTCCGCTGATATTTACCATGACTTGCAGTAGGTCGTGCATTGAGTTGCTGACCTGCGGCTTTGCATGCAACCATTGGGCCTGAATAACGTTATCCCGGTTGAACAACATATGTTGCAGACCAGAGATCGAACAGGAGGCCTGATATGGCGCGCGGAACAACAAATACGCGTAAGATCGAGGAAAAACTCGAAGAAGCACTGGCGGATTCGACAACCGACGACCTTCAGTCGCAGGTCGAACAACTCAAGGAAGATATTGCAGCCATTGCTGCCACCTTGGCCAATCTGGGCTCGCAGACCGTCCGTGATGCGAAGCGAACCGCCAAGGAAACTTACAAAAGCGCCTATATTCAAAGCGAAGACGTGGTTGGCGACCTGAAAAACAAAGCTCAGGATGTTGAAGCACAATTGACCGAGACGATCCGCGCCCGGCCGATTGCATCGCTGGCGACGGCATTGGGCGTTGGCTATCTGCTTGCCCTTCTCTCACGTCGCTGATCCGCGCCATGCTGAAACTTTTGGCGCCAGTCGTGGCATCCCTTGCCGGTGAAGAGTTCAAGCTCCTCACCGGGCGAGCCAAGCGTGCCGCCATTTTTGGAGCGGCAATTGCTGTGTTCGGCCTCATCGCCGTCGTATTTCTTTGCGTCGCTGCTTTTCTGGCGCTTGCAGAAAATTATGGTGGACCGATTGCAGCACTCATTCTTGCGGGCCTGTCTCTGATCCTTGCTCTGCTTATTCTTGCCGTTCTGAAAATTCAGGCCGCAGCAGAAGAGAAGAGACGTAAGCAGCGTATTGAGGCAGACAAATCGGCCCTGATGGCAACCGCAGCAATTGCTACGGTACCGTCTATTCTGAAACGTCCGATACTGGCTGTTGCATTGCCTCTCGTAGGTATCGCACTCGTCAGCCTGCTTTCTGATAAGAAAAAGCGCTGAAGCGTATCGGCCAGGTTCAATCGAACGCGATGTGCTTTCATCAAAAATAGAAACAGCTCCCGTGACTTGTCATCGGGAGCTGTTCGTTATTGTCAGCTTTTTTATACGGCGGCTTCAGTTTCCCGCTCTTCTTTTGAGATCGCAAGTGAGGAAAGCTGAACAATCACACGCGTTCCAGAGCCACCTTGTGCGGTAGCATAAACCGGCTTTTCACCAAACTGCATGCAAAGCTGCTCAACGACCAGCGTACCCAACCCGGTCTGCTCCTTGGCACTCTCAGCTTCATCCTTCTGCCAGCCAATTCCGTTGTCTTCAACGATCAGCGCAGGTATTCCGGTTTCATCATCATATTTGAAGCTTACTGCAATCTGTCCTTCTTGCCGCCCCTTAAAGGCGTGCTTGACGGCATTGGTGATGAGCTCTCCAAGAATGATGCCAACAGTCGTGACGTCTCGTGCCTTGAGATCGAGCGGCGCAAAATCGGTCTGAAAGCTGATCTTGCGATCTTCACCGATAGCGTTGCGAATATCCTCAATAACGGTTTCCAGGAATTCGTCGATACGTGTCGATTCCATATCCTCCCCAAGACGAAGCCTGCGGTGAGCGGTGGAAACGGTTTGCACGCGATCGCGGGCAGCGGATAAGGCGGCACGCGCTTCTTCGCTGCGGGTCTGCCGCAATTGCAAGCCAAGCAGAGACGAAACAGTCGCAAGCGAATTGCCGATACGGTGATTGGAATCATGCAACAGAATTTCGACGCGCTTCCGCTCCCTTTCAGCAACGGCGCGTTCTTTCTCCAACTCAGCTGTTCGCTCACTCACCCGCTGTTCAAGAAGTTCTTTTTCCGAAAGCAGCGCCGACTGGCCTTCAAACAGAGCACGTGCTGCGCGCTGAACGCGTGAAAAAAGCAAAAAGCCCAGCACGACAGCGGAGGCAAGCGCGACAATCGAAGTCGCAGTCAGCCAGTAACGCATCTGGTCGATATAAGCATTGCGCTCGGCAAGTTCCTGTTCTTCAGTGGCGATGAACTGCGACACAGTATCGGAAAGCTGGTCCATGAGGACTCTGCCCTCATCACTACGCACTTTTTCAATCGCTTCCTGAACTTTGCCTGCCTTGGCAAGGTTGACAGTGGCACGCACATCATCATGGGCGCGCTCGACCAGCGCCTTGATCTTTCTGACGCGCGCATCCTGTTGTGGATTGCCTTCCGTCAATAAAGCAAGATCAGAGAGTGTCTGATCGATATTGACGATAGAGCGCTGATAAAGATCAAGATAAGCGTCATCCAATGTCAGAAGATAGCCACGACGGCTCATCTCGATATTTGAGGCAATACGGGTAACCCGGCCCACTTGCTCACGCAGTTCAAAATTCTTCGATATATCAACGACTTGGTTATTAACACCATAGGAGAGGAATAGCGTTATCAAGGCCGATAGCAAGACCAGACTAAGCGACACGATAAATGCTATCGGTCGTACGGAAGGTTTAAAAAGGCGATTTGAAAAGGCTGATGGCAAAGGTCAATCCACGATAGAACTATTACGCTCAGGCTTCGCGCGCAAAGGCGCCGAAAACAGTAGCGCTGCAACGGTTTGAAGCCGCAAACCATGGATTGAGTTTGATGTTTGAGCCCCGAAGCATCTGAGATGCGGTTTCAAACGTCAAATTCAATCCACCAGATTCATAAAATTGCTAATGGTCATTGAGATTCCGACATTTGCTCAATGCTTGTAATTGACGGATGCAAATGCCGAATCCAACCACCAGCGCCGACGACCATTACGGATCACCGGCGCTGGTTTAGCACGCAAATATTAGCAGAGCAAAATATTCAAGCAGCCATTGCAAAAAAGGACTCAGAGCATTCCCGGCAGAAGTGTGAACCGATTTTGCGCTGGACAACGCGTCGGTGATTCACTTTTACCGGAATAGCCCTAGGCAAAGCTTCTCAAAGTTGCGCGGGAAGAATTGGCATCAGGTCCGTAGTCTCCATCGCCCTCGATCTGCAATATTTCCTGCAGACGTGTGCGAGCCCGGCTGACACGGCTTTTGATCGTGCCAACAGCGCATCCGCAGATTTCGGCTGCTTCCTCGTAGGCAAAACCCGATGCACCGATCAGAATGATGGCTTCGCGTTGATCATCAGGCAACTGCTCAAGAGCCGCCTTAAAATCTTGCAAATCAAGCATTCCGTATTGTGCGGGATGCACGGCGAGTTGTTCGCTGAACACACCATCCGTGTCCTGCACCTCCCGACCGCGTTTGCGCATCTGGGTGTAGAACTCGTTACGAAGGATCGTAAACAGCCAAGCCTTCATGTTGGTTCCCAACTCAAAGGATTCCTGCTTGGCCCAGGCTTTCATTATTGTATCCTGAACGAGATCGTCAGCACGGTCAGGCTGCCCGATCAACGATACCGCAAACGCACGCAGACTCGGCAACGATGCCAGGAGTTCACGCTTGAATTGCGCCATCTCCTCAGCCGACGGAACCAGTGCTCTGCTCACGCGTACTCTCCTGTTCAGCCTGATCGAGTTTTTCCAACAGATCGAGAAAACGATCCGGAATTGTCTCATCCTGTATTGAAGTATAAAGCGCCTTGAGTTTCAATCCGACTTCACAGTTCGGCCCCAAAATGTCCTTCCGGACGCGCCCATTGAGCCGTATCTGGGCCCCGTTCGCTTGAAGGTTTTTTTTGTTCGTCATCTCTTGTTCATTCCAGGCAATAAGCCCTGTTTCAGTATTACCAAGCCCCAGCTTCACAGGCTAAATGCGCCTACTCTGAAAAAGTTCCCTGAATTATCACTTCATCATGGAACTTTTTTCAATCGGTGACGTTTTCGTATCATAATGCCGCGCTCTATAACATTCTCCGAGGCATTCGAGCCTTATTGTTTATGTAAAAAAACAAGAATTGCGGCACTGAGGAGTCCAAGAACCATGACGTTATCGACGCGTATTGCGCCGCACCTTCCCTATCTTCGCCGTTTTTCGCGTGCCCTGACAGGTTCGCAGGCATCAGGTGATGCCTATGTAGCAGCCACACTGGAAGCCTTGATTGCTGATATCAGCATCTTCCCGCCTTCATCCGCCGACCGGATCGCTCTTTATCGGTTGTTCTGCAATCTTTATAAAACAGCCGCCGTACAGATACCGGAACCTGCTTCCGAATTTGCATGGGAAAAACAGGCTGCACGAAATTTGTCCCACATCGCTCCGTTGCCACGACAGGCATTCTTGCTCGTCGCCGTCGAAGGTTTCAACGATCGTGAGGCAGCCGAAATTCTGGAATTGGATGAAGGCGAGTTTGGCCGGATTCTTGCAGACGCTTCTACTGAAATCTCGAAGCAGGTCGCTACCCGCATCATGATCATCGAAGATGAACCGCTGATTGCCATGGACATCGAACAGATGGTCGAAAGTCTGGGCCACGAAGTGGTTGGGATCGCGCGCACTAAGGATGAGGCGCTCGCGCTTTATAAGCAAGAGAAACCCCGCATGGTGCTTGCAGACATTCAGCTCGCCGATGGTAGCTCGGGTATAGATGCGGTAAACGAGATCCTGCAGGACGATACGGTTCCTGTGATCTTCATTACCGCGTTCCCTGAGCGCCTTCTTACAGGCGAGCGGCCCGAGCCAACCTTCCTTGTGACCAAGCCGTTCAATCCCGATATGGTCAAGGCGCTCATCAGCCAGGCCCTGTTTTTTGAGGAAGCCGCTCAAGTCGCAGCTTAAAGCCACAAGATTATAGCTCATAAGTCCGTGCCCCCTGCAAAGAAGTACTCTTTTCAGGGGCATTGGCTTACAGCAGATAATCATCCGCTTGAAAACGCGTGATTTTTTTGGGTCTGGACCTGCAAATTGTCTATTTCGAGGAACCAAAAGCACATACCGGGCGTTTCCCTTTCAATCAATGAAGAGGAGACCCATAATGCTTTATTACACTCTCGTTTTTCTCGTAGTAGCTCTGGTCGCAGGTGCCTTGGGCTTCGGTGGCATCGCTGGTGCATCAGCCGGTATCGCACAGATTCTGTTCTTCGTATTCCTTGCACTTCTCGTCGTATCGCTCGTTGCGTCGGCTATCCGCAAGGCATAAAGGATAGAGAGAATATTGCTGGTGGAGGGAAGATTTTATCCCTCACCCAGTCACTAAAGAGATCGCGCCGTTTTGTGGCTAAAGCCAACGGCGCGATCATTCGTCTTCAAGACAATCAGACGTTATTAAACTCTCAATTTCAAAACACTATTTTATCGATCACCGTGCCATTTTCATTCTATAGCAGACGGCAGTTGAGGCATTCATGACGGCATCAAACCCAACTCTCAAAGAAACTGAGCCGGATGCTTCACGATTGCGCGCATTGCTGCGAGCGGTGCGAAACAGCAATGTCTGCGTACTCTATCAAACATCTGATCTGCGCTACGCCTGGGGTGAAAATATCCCGTCCTACTGGCAAGAGAAATGGAAGGCCGGGGGGCAGGACTGCGATTTTATCTTCTCTACTTCCATGTCACGGCTTGATCACGCCAAACGCACAGCACTTGAGACCGGAACTGCACAAAATGTCGAGCTGGCCATTAATGATGGCGACAAGCTTCGCTGGATAGAGTTTCACATTGATTGTGATCGCGATGCTGATGGTAAAGTGCTGGGGCTCGTTACCACCGCCCTTGAAATAAGCGAATTGAAACGCCGCGAACAAGTGCTGAAAACCTTGTTGCGCGAAGTCAGCCATCGATCCAAGAACCTGCTTGCCATCGTGCAGAGCATTGCCAGTCAAACCGCCCGCTTTACCGATTCTGTCGATGACTTTCTTTTAAAATTCCGCGGTCGTATCCAGTCTCTATCCTATTCTCAGGATCTGGTGACTGATTCCAATTGGCACGGCGCATTGTTTCTGGATCTCGTTCGCTCGCAGATTGAGAAATATATCGATATCAATGATGAACGTCTGATCATCGAAAGTGATAATCCCTATCTGTTTCCGGGAGCGGCATTGCATGTCGGGCTTGCGCTGCATGAGCTGATCATCAACGCGACATCTTTTGGTGGGCTTTCCATCCCTTATGGGCGCGTCGTCATCTCGGCAAAAATCCACCGAACGGAAAAAGGCGACGAACAACTGGTCTTTCATTGGGAAGAGACCAACCCGTCAATGCCGGAAGTCTTTCAACATGACCCTCGCTTTGGCAGCGCCGTTCTGCAGCGCATCGTGCCCGCAGCCGTGGGTGGTCACGCTGAATATCGCGTGGATGGCACAGGCGCCGTCTATTCTCTTACAATTCCGGCTGAACAATTCGATTCCTGAAGAGAACGAATACCTTCAGGCCAATCTGACCTGTCACCCCATTCGAAATGACAAAAGAAAAGCCGTTATGGTCCTCACCACAACGGCTTTACTCTGAATATGCGGAACGCCAGCTGCATAAACGGGGGCGTCTGCGCGGCATTCTCGCTGTCCACTTCATACGGGGAGATTGAAGTGAACGATGAAGACTGCTTGCGGGGCGGGTTGCAGTCTTCACACCCAGAAAACGCCAATTGAGAGATTTGGTTCCCTCAGGATTTTATTTTTTTGCAATAAAGTTCGAGACGGTGGTGAACGATCTCATATCCCAGCGAACGGGCGATCTCTTCCTGCAGTTTTTCGATCTTGTCGGAGCGGAATTCGACCACATCGCCACTATCCATATCGATGATATGGTCATGATGTGCACCGCTCGCCTGCTCAAACCGGGACGGCCCACCAGCAAACGCATGGCGGTGAATAGCGCCCAGCTCTTCCAGCAGCTTCATCGTCCTGTAAACAGTGGACAGCGAAATGCTGTTATCAATCTCGACCGCGCGTCGGAAAATCTCCAGCGCATCCGGGTGATCTTCCGTCTCTGTCAATATGTTCAGGATGATGCGGCGCGGCCGCGTAATGCGGACACCAGCCTGCCTCAACTCCTGCTCATAATCAGGTTTCTTATACGATTCACTCATGCCAGGATTATGCACCGGCAACGCTCCAGTTGCAAATTTTTGCAACTGGAATGGGGGACATCTCCCCAGACCATTTATCCCGTACCCTGGAAAACAAGCTTCCTGTTGACGGGAAGCAGGTCTCGAGCAATTGAAAACTTATAGATAGGCAAGTGGTGAGAGGCTCAGAACAATTCCGATGAAGGCCACAGAACTGTGCCAGTAAAACAGACCCCAAAGACCGAAAACTATCCCCACCGGGGCGGTGTAAACGCAGAATATCACGAAATATCCATCATTGCCGACGCCGAAGAAAACGAGATAGTAGAAAATGAGTGCGGTTACTGCGCCAAATATCAGGGATATAATCGCCGAGAAGCACCAATTCTGCATCCTGACAGATTTTGCTTGATCCATACGCAGTCAATTTCTCGATCGTTCGTGAATTCAACGGCCAGCCTTATGCTAGCCATTTCGTTTGTGTGAAATAAAGTATCACGCCAAAAGTTTTGATTGTACCAAGGATATAGGTCCGATCGCCAACGGCGGCGTGTATCGCTTACGGTGCACCAACACGAAAATAGGTGCCGGCTGCAGTACCAAAGCCCCCAGACGTAGACCCATCGCAAAACGGTGTTGGAATTTTCAAGGTCGCCCCTTCAAGACGCAACACCAGAGGGCCGTTCTCGCCTTTAAATTCAGCTTCACCAGCAGTTTTCTGCTCAAGCACACCTTCAAAGCTGCACACCCAGCTCCCATTGGCCTGATCCGCAACATTCAACTTCACAGCCAATTGTCCCGACTTATTCCTTTCCACCTCAACCAGGCCCCATTCATTGCGCCAGTTGCCTTCAAGGGATGGGGTGCTGGTGACGGATATCCAATTGAGGAACTCTGCACGCATTTCTGTCCGGTCCAGCAAATCTGTCAGTTTGCTTTCTGGATTAGATAAACGACTTTCAAACGCCTCGGCGCGCAACCGAATGAAGTCACCCTGATCCACGCGAAGTGCGTTTTTCAATGCAGGATCGGCTCTTTCAATAAGTGCAGAATAAGCAATCGACATAGCCCTATCTGCCTCGGAAATTTCTTCCTTAGAACAAATTGCCTTTTCAGTTGCAGTGGAGGCCTTACCGCAATCAAACCCTGCTTGGGCTGATGCTGGAACCTGGGGAAATGCGTAAATTCCTAAAGCAGCGCACAAGACAACGGAATATTTCGTATGACGCATTTCTCACCCTCAGTGTTTCAGCTCTTCGTCTATCGTTGGCATCATTGTGATCAGTAGTAAGCTTGTACTGACTTTATGCTGTTTATCCACCTCATTAAGCAATGTCTGCTTTGAATGCCAGAGTTCTCCTGCCACCCCGGATATGAAGCCAGTGGCAACCGCTATAGAAACTCTTGATATGCTGGAAGATGGCCATTTGAGCTGCATGTCGAACATGAACGCCTGCGCGAACGCGATGCGGGTAGCGATGATTCCTGTTGTCTTATGTTGACATCGAAAACAGACTTGCGGTTTTACGGGAAAGCTTCAAACCGTCCTCCGTTGTTGTAACAGCAATGCATTTTAGCGCTTGAGCATTGTCGGAAAACCAGACGATGTAAGCGTGTTCGGATTTGCGATCCCTCTTGACCGCCTGTCACGCCTCTGCCAGTTTGCGGCAAACATGGGGGCAACTATGAAACGATTTATTCCAATCACTGTCAGCATCTGCGCGGTTGCATTGGTCACGGCATGTACGACCAGTGACACCTCCAAAGAAAGCAGTTCGGCACATATTGCTGCGGTTCCGCAGCAGGCACCAGCACCCAAGCTTATTGACAGCTACACCGCTCATATCAGCGAAAAAGATAAGGTCGATAATAAGGGTGTTAAGCTGACAGATGCAAAGGCAATCCTATTGCAAGACCGTAAGAACTATTACGATTTCAACCTGCGAGATAAGGGCGACACTCCGAGCAAAATATTCGCTAGCAAAGAAAATAGGTGGGGCGAAGGCAAGCCAGTTTCGGAAATGAAATGGGAACCTGTTTCTTCGGGTCGCCCTGAAAAGGGCTATCAATGGAAAATGCGGCAAGGGGTTGAATATGAAATCATCAAAGGCAACCCTGATTTGACAATCCAAGTATACAATGACGGCAACATTTACGTTGACCCGATGCAGCCGTATTAACCGCTACGGACGCCGATGGGACGCATGGTACAGATTTGTGCCATCAGCTTTCCACCACAGGTGAGAACCTCTGCGCAGACTAATCCCGACCAGGCTTAGCTTGTTCGTAAGCTTCAAAAAGTGCGGAAACAAGGATGCCATTGATGCGCATATCTGTCAGGTCAGCATCTGATATGTTAGCGCCCGCCAGCGTAACACCGCTGATGTTCAAACCAGTCATGTTCGCATTTGTAATACTGACGCTGGTCATGTTGACGTCATTGAAGCGCGCTGCTGTGAGATTGGCGTCGTCAAACTCTGCCTCGCATAAATTCACATCATTGAATTTTGCTTTGCTCAAAACGGCGTAAAACCTTGCTTCTGACAGATTTACGCCGTCGAAATTCGTACCCGACATATCAGCGCGATGATAATGCGTACCCTGCATTTGAGGGCCATCAAAAGGATTGTTCGTCGGTTTATCGCCCATGCTGCCCTATCCTCTCGTATCTATTTCATTGCCGCACTCAAGTTGCACCATAGTTGGTGGTTATGAAAGGCTAACAAATAGGCCGAAGACAGAAGCCCTGTTTCGGATGCTTCTTCTAGTTTTACGAGGTCTTCTGAATTTTAAGTAGGAGGTTGCACAAAATTGAGCTTACCCCTCTTTCGGAAATAGCCGAAAGTGGGCTTTGGAGACCAATACGCGCGAGGTGATTTGATTTAATATCAAAGTTTATCAAACGCCGGCGCTGCTATTGGCTGTTGGAGAGAGGCAGCAAGAAGCCGACAGATTACCACACCCTGGCGCATTGAAGGCGGCTTCGTGGCCCCGAAAATAGCCATCTCAGAAACCGTTTATTTGACGGTTATTTAGATAAATTTCTTCACGACTGATCTAAGCAATTGATTTTATTGGTACGCCCAAGGGGAATCGAACCCCTGTTTGCGCCGTGAGAGGGCGCCGTCCTAACCGCTAGACGATGGGCGCGGAGCTATGTAGCTGCTGCTGATATAGACCTGACAAACTAAAAGCGCAATGCCGGCTATTATTGAAAATGGGCGACAGAACTGCCGCCCATCACTCATGAATTACTCGACATTGCCGAGCTTGATGCGGCCAACGATGCGGGACTCACGATAATCGTATACGATAATCTCAGTACCGCCATCTGGCAGCAAGGTTTCCAGCGAAAGCTGCTGGCCAGAAAGGCTCTGCGACAGGAGGCGTGTGCCCGGTGCAAGCTCGATCTGTGATTCGATCAGCTTGACTGGCTCAGGTTGAGGCGGTGCGATTGCGGCCTGTCCGGGAATATCTGAACGTGCAGCTTCTGCTTCGCTCACATCCGGTGCACGATTGATCTTGTAGACAACTGCGACAAGCACAGCCATAAGACCAATCAACATAACACCGATGGAAACTGCAAGCAGACGGATCATCTTGCGACGGACTTTCTCCATCGCTGGATCAAGCGGGGGTTCCGGCTGTTGTTCTTCCGGATAATAGCCCTGCTGATAGTCCTGATATCCTGAATCCTGTTGATTCTGGTATCTGGGATAGTGTGGATCCTGCATTAAATGACTCCGGTTCATGCACCCGCGTGGGCGCGTGATAACGAAGGGAAGAGACAATTGAAAGAACTAATTGCCGACACTGATGCTGCGGGCAAGAGATTAGACCAGTGGCTGGCCGCAGCATTGGGGCCGGAACTCTCCCGCAGTCGCGTCCAGTCCCTGATTGCTGAAGGTCATGTGACCCTCGATGGTATTCCCGCCAGCGGCGCAAAACAAAAGCTGCGCGAAGGCATGAAGATTGCCATCGTGCTGCCAGAGCCTGAACCTGCCGACCCGCAAGGAGAGGATATCCCGCTGGATATTCTCTACGAGGATGATGATCTTATTGTCATCAACAAGCCCGCAGGCCTCGTTGTCCATCCGGGCAACGGCAATTGGACGGGAACGCTCGTTAATGCACTCATCTATCATTGTGGCGATAGCTTGTCCGGCATCGGTGGAATTCGCCGGCCGGGCATCGTTCATCGTCTGGATAAGGACACAAGCGGGGTTATGGTTGTTGCCAAGAATGACCGCTCCCATCGGCATTTGAGCGAACAGTTTGCCGACCATGGCCGCACAGGCGATCTCGAACGCGCCTATCTCGCGCTCGTCTGGGGCATGACCGAGCGCCCGCATGGCGTGATTGATGCACATCTTGGCCGCTCCCATCGCGATCGCACCAAACAAGCTGTGGTCAAAGAAGAGCGTGAAGACGCACGCCACGCAATCACCCATTATTCAACGATTGAGAAATTCGCGCCGCAGGAAGATGCTACTTCCCTTGCTTCACTGGTTGAATGCCGGCTCGAAACAGGCCGTACGCATCAGATCCGTGTTCACATGGCCCATATCGGTCACCCGCTTGTCGGCGATATGGATTATGGCGGTGCTTACAAGACCAAAGCCAACAAGCTTCCAGAACCGCTGAAGAACGCCGTACATGGCTTCCATCGGCAAGCGCTTCACGCGTGGCTTCTTGCTTTTACGCATCCGACCACAGAAGAACTGATGCGATTTGAAGCAGCGATGCCGGAAGATATGGAACACCTTCTGGAAAATTTCCGCAGCCACTCTATATAAAATTGGGAAATATATAGGCTTGTTTTTGGCCGCTCATGAACGTGCATAGCGAGGGAACCTTTCGTAACGAAAGAGACGCCTGCTTACCCTCGCTGTTCACATTCTGGTGACAGATTGTTTCATTGGTTTAAAGATCGTGTTTTCGCCAAAATCGTGCCTATATATGGAGGCTCGCGTGAGGGAAGTGCAGGAGGCAGCCCCCGCGACAGGTTCGCCACATGGGAGCCTGAAATTATAAAGGAGGGTGCTCTATGGCCCAGGTTAATCTCCCCAGTGTTACATCCGGTGACGGTGGCCTTACCCGTTATCTCGAAGAAATTCGCCGCTTTCCAATGCTTCAGCCGCAGGAAGAATACATGCTGGCGAAGCGTTATCACGAACATACTGATCCGAAAGCCGCTCATAGGCTGGTGACGAGCCATCTTCGCCTCGTAGCAAAGATTGCTATGGGCTATCGCGGCTATGGCCTGCCGATTGGCGAAGTGATCTCTGAAGGCAATGTCGGCCTGATGCAGGCAGTCAAGCGCTTTGAACCAGAACGCGGCTTCCGCCTTGCAACTTATGCAATGTGGTGGATCAAGGCTTCGATACAGGAATATATCCTGCGCTCGTGGAGCCTCGTGAAGATGGGCACCACCGCCAATCAGAAGCGCCTGTTCTTTAATCTGCGCAAGATGAAGAGCAAGATTCAAGCACTCGATGACGGCGATCTCAAGCCGGATCAGGTCAAGCAGATTGCGACCAAGCTGAAAGTCAGTGAAGCCGAAGTGGTTTCAATGAACCGCCGCCTCTCCGGTGACGCTTCGCTTAATGCGCCTCTGCGTGCAAGTGAAGGTGAATCGGGCGAGTGGCAGGATTGGCTTGTCGATGACAGCAGCAGCCAGGAACAGGTTCTGATCGAACAGGATGAACTGGAAAGCCGCCGTTCTCTGCTCGAACAGGCCATGGACACGCTCAACGAACGTGAACGCCGCATTTTCGAGGCTCGCCGCCTGTCGGAAGATCCAATGACCCTGGAAGACCTTTCCGGAGAGTTTGGTATCAGCCGCGAACGCGTTCGTCAGATCGAAGTGCGCGCTTTTGAAAAAGTGCAGGCCGCAGTCAAGGCTGCAGCCATCAAGCAGCAAAAGGCGTTGATCCATGTCGAGGAAGCTCACGCCTAAATTTCTGCTCACTTTGAAAACAAAGCCTGCCGCAGATGGATCACTCCATTTTGCGGCAGTTTGCATTTGAATGCGTGACAAAATCGCGATTGGGGCTGCAGGTGAAATCGAAACCCGTGCTAATTGATCGCCAGCCGCCGACGACTGTCATAGAACCGATAAAAATCCGTCAAATAACTGTGATGCAATGGCTTTAGGCAACAGGTGTATTTCACCGAAGCCAAAGGTCAGTCATCCCATGAAAAAGCTCCTGCTCGCCGCAGCCCTTGCCCTTACCGCCGCAACCGCCGTATCTGCCTCTGAATATGTCTCTTATCTCGACTATCCTCAGAAAGAACAGGATGGGAAAGAGTTCTTCACTGCCATCGAAATTCCTCAGGGAAGCTTCACCAAATACGAAATTGACGACAAGACCGGCCACATTGTTGTCGACCGTTATCAGTCGATGCCCGTCATCTATCCAGCCAATTACGGCTCAATCACCAGCACGCTGGCTGGCGACGGCGATCCGCTTGATGCTCTGGTCTACACGCGTGAACCAATTGTTCCGGGCGCCATCATCAAGGTTCGTCCAATCGGCGTTCTGAAGATGATCGACGGTGGCGAAACCGACGACAAGATCGTTGCTGTTCCCACCTCGAAAATCGATCCAACCTACGACAATATCAAGGAACTCTCGGATCTGCCAAAGATCGAGCAGCAGCGCCTTGAAGCCTTCTTCCGCGTCTACAAGCAGCTTCCGGAAGGCCGCAAATCTGTTGAGCTGGGCGGCTTTGACACTGCTGAAACCGCAGCAAACGAAGTGGCTAAGGCCATCAAAGCTTTTGCAGACAAGAAATAATCAGGCTCTTTGAAAGAAAAAGGCCGCTTTACGCGGCCTTTTTTGATTCTCTGTTTCGATTTGTTAGCTCGCACCAAGGACGTCGTTAAAGACCTTCTCGCCCGGAACACCTTTTTCAAGACTGATCAGAGCACGGCGACCATTGCGATAGGAAACCGGAATATCGATCCACTGCAGACGGCGCATCAGCGAAAGATTGGTATCTTGCGCAGTCTTTGCATCATTGAGCCAGATAATGAAGAAATTATCTGCGATCTTGGACGGTACTGCGATCAGCGGATTGCCCGCTGCCTGTTCGGTATCCTTAAATGTAATACGCTGAACATTGTCGACGACACCACCAACGAAATTGTCAGGCACAGTGAAAACCATTTCAATCAGATGGCTGGCAGGAATCGACTGATCCGTATTCTTGCGGATCGTCATCTTCAGCTCAACCTTGCTGTCAGGCATCGTGACGCTTGCGCGAATAGCGGGTGCAACTGGTTCACCCTCACTCGGGCTTTCCTCGATCTCGGACCAGACAACGTTGCCGCGTTCAACTGAGCCGGTTTCAGTGCCGCCGCGCTCTTCATAGAGAAGCGCCTGCTGGCCAACGGCTACGGCCTGCTGGGCCTGAGGTTGATTCTGCGTGTTCGTCTGCTCAGGCGTTGGTGTTGAAGCGGCAGTCGATTTGCCTTCGCCAACACCGGACTGACCTCCCGATGGGCCTTCATCGGTTTCACTGCCATCTGGCATCAGGCGCTGCGTCATCTTCTGTTCTTCAGGTGATGCTGGCGGCGTCTGTTCGCTTGGTGCTGTTTCGTTGCCTGCGGTCTGTCCAGCCGGCGGGGTTTGTTCTGCAGGCTGCTGCGCAGTCCCGGTATCTCCGCTTGCTGGTGCATCACTGCGGCCAAGACTTGATGCGAGTTCCTGCAGCTTATCCTTGTTGGCCCAGACACCATAGCCCGCACCACCAAGCGCGAAGACGGCGATAAGGCCAATGATCAAGCCCTTAAATGATCGCTTCTCTTTCCGTACATCGCGATCTGTATATTCTCCGCGGCGGGCATATGCTTTGTCATCGGAGCCGTCCCGATCACGCTCGACTGCCCAGTCATCATGACTACGGGAATGTACCGGCGAACTATCATCACCACTTTCGGCATCACTGTCAGAATGACGACGCTCGGTCGAAACCGGTGCTTCATCGTCATAAGATGACATTCTTGTCGAACGCGTTGATTCGTGCAGAAAATCTTCCAGCGGATCAGTTTGCGGTTCTTCAACCGCAGGTGTGGATGCTGGCGGGGCGTAAAAAGCCTCAGCTTCTTCAATTGCGTCTTCGAGAATTTTGCGCTGGCGAACAGCCACAACCTGCGAGGCATTTGCCGTCACAAGCTTCTGTTCAATCGTCGCGCGTGCCTTTGCATAGACGCGCTGGCGCAGTTCAGGCGATTTGTCTGCCTGCGCATCGATTGTCTTTTTCAGAACCGCTACAAAATCTGCCATGCCGTCTTACCCAATTTCCGCGAGTACGAGATGCAATAAATGTCTCAATAATCACAATAATCAAGGGAAAGCAAAGGCTAGGGCGACGATTAAGTGAAGCCTTTCAAAATGATCGCGAAAAAACCTTAAAAAAATACCCGGTCAGCCATAACAGCAAACCGGGCATTTTTATGTAGCAGAACCGTACGTCAGGTCAATTAATCAAGAAATGGATCAGTTACGAGGATCGTGTCTTCACGTTCCGGGCTGGTCGAGAGCATGGCAACCGGAGCACCAATCAGCTCTTCGATATGGCGAACATATTTGACTGCCTGGGCAGGAAGTTCGTTCCACGAGCGTGCACCGGCAGTCGTTTCCGACCAGCCTGGCAGCGTTTCGTAAATCGGCTTCACGCGCGCCTGCGCGCCCATCGACGACGGCAGATAATCGATGCGCTTGCCATCAAGTTCGTAAGCGACGCAAATCTTGATCTCGTCAAGGCCATCGAGAACGTCCAGCTTGGTCAGAGCAATACCAGTGATGCCCGAAGTGCGAACCGTCTGACGAACGATAACCGCATCGAACCAGCCACAACGACGCTTGCGACCCGTTACAACGCCAAATTCATGGCCCTTGGTGCCAAGAAACTCGCCGATTTCATCATTGAGTTCGGTTGGGAATGGACCTTCGCCAACACGGGTCGTGTAAGCTTTGGTGATGCCGAGAACGTAACCAATTGCTGTTGGACCAAGGCCCGAACCAGCAGCAGCCTGACCGGCAACAGTGTTGGACGAAGTGACGAACGGATAGGTGCCGTGGTCGTTATCAAGCAGCGCGCCCTGAGCACCTTCAAACAGAATGCGGTTGCCAGCCTTGCGGCGTTCATCGAGAACGCGCCAGACCTGATCGATGTAAGGCAGGATCTTGTCGGCAACCGAAGTCAGCTCTTCAAGAATGGTCTTAACCGAGATTTCTTCAAGGCCCATGCCACGACGCAGCAGGTTATGATGGGCAAGCAGACGCTCAACCTTAGGCTCAAGCGTTTCCAGCTCAGTCAAATCGATGACACGGATTGCACGACGGCCAACCTTGTCTTCGTAAGCAGGGCCGATGCCGCGCTTGGTCGTGCCGATCTTAAGGCCTTCGGTAGCGCCTTCGCGCATAGCGTCAAGTTCACGATGAACAGAAAGAATCAGTGGAGCGTTTTCTGCAATACGCAAAACTTCCGGGGTAATTTCGATGCCCTGCCCGCGCAGTTTCTCGACTTCCATGACGAAATGATGCGGATCAACCACAACACCATTGCCGATCACGCTCAGCTTACCACGCACAAGGCCAGACGGCAGAAGCGAAAGCTTGTAGCTGACGCCATCGATGACAAGCGTATGACCCGCGTTATGACCGCCCTGATAGCGCACGATGACATCGGCGCGCTCGGACAACCAGTCCACGATCTTTCCCTTGCCCTCGTCGCCCCATTGCGACCCGACGACAACCACATTAGCCATTGAGAAAACTCCTCGGTCCGGCTTTAGCCGTTCTAAAAAAACCCAAGGATCGCGAGCAGCCCCGACCATTTAACGCGAGGCGCTGATCCCTCGTCTCTATACAGACTGAATCCCGCTTACGCGACTCTTTCATGCACGAAATACGAATATTTTATCGGGAACGTGGATAAGAGCGCCGGAAGCACGGCAAAATGTCATTTGCAAACCACAAAAGCCAGAATATCTGCGATTTCATGGATTGAATTTGACGTTTGAATCCCGACCGACACAAATGCTGTTTCAAACGTCAATTTCGAAAAATCCACTCGGTTCACAAACTTGCTAGTGGTTCTTCTGATTCAGGCATTTCTCCAACGCCTGTAAACGAGGGATGCAAATGTCGGAATCACACCACTAGCCCGCGCGGACCATATAGAGCGCCTCATCCGAATAACCTTTGAGCTTTTCTTCGAGTGCAGGCACGTCGCGGATGACAAAGCCCTTCTTCTCCCAGAAGCCCTGAGAACCATTGACGGCAACGAGCGCCATGGTGACAAAGCCGTCACGTTCGGCTTGTGCTGCCATCAGCTCGACAACACGCGATGCCTGCCCGCCAGAACGGACTTCTGGCAGAAGCGCAATATCGTGAATATAATAAGTGCTGGTGTCATTGGACAGTTCACCCAACACCGAATTAAGGGCGGGAACCGAATCAAGTTTCCACGGGTGGCTGATGCCATAGCCAAGAATTTCAACGCCGCGTGCCAGCACAAAACAACCAGCCGGATAAATGCTGAAGCGGTCCCGGAAGACCGCCTCATCCTCGAAGAAGTCGGGATGAACGACATTGGCTACTGCCGTCACACGCGCCATATCTGGCGCTTGCATGCGTCGCCATTCTGCCTGTTCAATCCCGTCCGTCATGTTACTCAAGCTTCCTCGATGTTGAATTCCAAAGGTCTTGCCGCCTTGATTGCCTCTTGGGCCATGAGTTCGTCAAGTGCTGCCTGTGGAATTCTGTCATCGACGTAGAGCATCGCAATCGCATCGCCGCCCGGGTGATTACGTCCGAGAGCGAAGTTTGCGATGTTGATATTGTGCTTGCCGCAGATCGTTCCAAGCAGACCGATCATGCCGGGAATATCGACATTCGTCACATAAAGCATGTGCGGACCGACTTCTGCATCAAGGTTGATTCCCTTGATCTGAATGAACCGCGCTTTGCCATCTGAGAAGCAGGTTCCGGCAATCGAGCGTTCACGCTCAGTCGTCTTCACCGTCAGCTTGATATAGCCGTCAAAGATACCCGACTTGTCACGTTTGATCTCAGAAACGATGATTCCCCGTTCCTTCACCATAATCGGGGCCGAAACCATGTTCACATCAGCCATCTGTGGGCGGATCAGACCAGCGAGAGCGGCACTCACCAGAGCACGGGTATTCATGCCAGCCGTTGAGCCGTCAAAAAGCACTTCGACTTCTTGAATAGGCTCGTCCGTTACCTGACCAACGAAGGCACCGAGAACTTCTGCAAGCTTGACGAAGGGCTTGAGACGCGGTGCTTCTTCTGCTGTGATTGAGGGCATGTTGATGGCATTGGATACCGCGCCCTTGACGAGATAATCCGACATCTGCTCGGCCACTTGCAAAGCCACATTTTCCTGCGCTTCTGAAGTCGAAGCACCAAGATGCGGCGTGCAAACGACATTAGGCAGATTGAACAGCTCGTTCTCAGTTGCCGGTTCCGTCTCGAACACGTCGATACCAGCACCAGCCACGTGACCGGATTTCAGCGCTTCCACCAAATCCTTTTCGACGATCAGACCACCGCGCGCGCAATTGATGATGCGAACACCTGACTTGGTCTTTGCAAGTGCGTCTGCATTGATGATGCCGCGTGTCTTATCGGTCAGTGGCGTATGCAGCGTAATGAAATCGGCACGTGCCAGAAGTTCATCCAGCTCCACCTTTTCAACGCCCAGCTCCTGCGCACGTCCTTCGGAAAGGAACGGATCAAACGCCACTACATGCATCTTGAGGCCAATGCCACGCGTGGCAACAACCGCACCGATATTGCCACAGCCGACAACGCCAAGCGTCTTGCCAGTGATTTCGACGCCCATGAAGCGGTTCTTTTCCCACTTGCCAGCGCGTGTGGAAACATCAGCCTCAGGAAGCTGACGTGCAACCGCAAACATGAGAGCAATTGCGTGCTCTGCGGTGGTGATCGAATTGCCGAAAGGCGTATTCATCACAATGATACCACGGCGCGATGCGGCCGGAATATCAACATTGTCCACGCCGATACCAGCACGCCCCACAACCTTGAGATTGGTGGCGGCTGCAATCAGCTTTTCAGTGACTTTGGTGGCAGAACGAATCGCCAGGCCATCATATTGGCCAATGACTTCAAGGAGCTTTTCCTTGTCCTTGCCAAGATCGGGAAGATAATCAACTTCAACGCCGCGATCTTTGAAAATCTGGACGGCGGTAGGCGACAATTTATCGGATACGAGAACACGAGGTGCCATGAAAGGCCTCCTTCAGGTAATCTTTAATCGAGCATTACCAACAAAAACGCAGCAAAAGCTATGAACCGGTTTTGAGCTTGGACAATGTATCGAGACAAATGGAATGCTGACCGTGATCGCCCCAACACGACCCCGAATTCATGCATTTCCCCGGATTAGGCAGCAGCTTTCAGCGCGGCTTTCTGCGCAGCAAAAGCCCAATCAAGCCATGCTGTCAGCGCTTCCAAATCGGAAGCTTCAACTGTTGCACCAGCCCAGATACGCAAGCCCGATGGTGCATCGCGATACGCACCGATATCGAAAGCTACGCCTTCTTTTTCCAGTGCCGAAACAATACCCTTGGCAAAAGCCGCCTGCTGATCCGCCGAAAGTGCAGTCACTTCCGGGTCAACGATGGTCAGACAAACAGACGTATTGGAGCGCGTTTCAGGCTTCTCTGCCAGATTGGCAATCCAAGGCGTCTTCTCAACGAATGCATCGAGAACTGCAAAATTCGCATCAGCACGTCCGACCAGACCATCGAGACCGCCAACCGAACGCGCCCAGCTCAGTGCGTCGAGATAATCTTCAACGCAAAGCATGGACGGCGTGTTGATGGTTTCGCCAACGAAAATGCCTTCGATCAGCTTGCCGCCCGAAGTGAGACGGAAAATCTTCGGCAAAGGCCATGCTGGCTTGTAGCTTTCCAGACGCTCAACAGCACGTGGGGACAGAATGAGAATGCCATGCGCACCCTCACCGCCCAGCACTTTCTGCCAGGAGAAGGTAACAACATCGAGCTTAGCGAAATCAAGACGCTGCGCAAAAGCGGCCGACGTTGCATCGCAAATCGTCAGACCCTTGCGCGTTGCCGGGATGAAATCGGCGTTTGGTACACGCACACCTGAGGTGGTGCCGTTCCAGGTAAAGACAACGTCGCGGTCGAAGTCGACTTCAGCGAAATCGACCAGCTCACCGTAAGGTGCAACGAAGGTGCGGGTGTCTTCGAGCTTAAGCTGCTTGATCACATCTGTGACCCAGCCCGAGCCGAAGCTTTCCCAGGCAACCATATCCACGCCGCGCTCACCGAGCAGCGACCACAGTGCCATTTCAACTGCACCCGTGTCAGATGCAGGCACGATGCCGATACGGTAATCGGCCGGAACGCCGAGAATTTCGCGGGTAAGGTCGATGGCTTCTTTCAGCTTGTTCTTGCCGATTTTCGCGCGGTGCGAACGGCCAAGCGGCGCGTCGGCAAGCGCTTGAAGCGACCAACCGGGGCGTTTTGCACAGGGACCAGATGAAAAATTAGGGTTAGCCGGGCGAACTGCCGGCTTCGCAATCGTCGTCATTTTGTTTCCTATCCTCACAGATAGCACGCGCCTCGTTGGGGAGGCGTGGCCCGCTGATGAAAATACCGGAAAGCAAAATTTACACAATATGGCGTGCGAGTTATTTTTACAGAACCCGCCAGAGCACCCCGGCGGGTTCAAATGTCTCAATAATTACTTCTTTGATGGCTTATCTTGCATACGCGCGTAGTAGCTTGCGATGAGTGCGCCCGATACATTGTGCCACACGCTGAAAACAGCGCTTGGCACAGCTGCCAATGGCGAGAAATGCGCATTCGCAAGAGCTGCACCCAGACCACTGTTCTGCATGCCGACCTCAATGCTGATTGCTTTGCGCTTGGCAAGGGAAAGTCCCGCAGCTCTTGCCGCGAAATAGCCAAACATCAATCCAAAGCCGTTATGCAGCACCACGACTGCGAAGATCAGCGCACCGGACTGAGCGATGGCGACCTTATTGACTGCAACAACAGCAGAGACAATCAGAACGATACCAATGACGGATACCAGTGGCAGCATTGGAACTGCTGCCCGGACAAGGCCCGGCATCAGCTTTTGCAGAACAAAGCCGAGTGCGAGAGGCAGAAGAATAACCTTGAGAATGCTGATGAACATGCTCATTGCATCGACGGGAAGATACTGGCTCGCAAAGAACCACACGAGGAATGGCGTAACAAGCGGTGCAAGCAAGGTCGTCACACTCGTGCAAGCAACACTAAGCGCGACGTCCCCTTTGCTGAGATAGGTCATCACGTTGCTTGCTGTGCCACCCGGACAACAGCCAACGAGAATTACACCCGCAGCAACTTCCGGTGACATCGGGATAATGCGGGTCAGCAGAACTGCGAGGAGCGGCATGATCACGAATTGAGCGACAACACCGATAAGCACTTCAAACGGACGTCGGGCAACTTCGGCAAAATCCTTGGTCGAAATCGTCAGTCCCATGCCAAACATGATGATACCGAGCAACACAACGATCCACGGCGCAAATACACTGAATGTCGATGGCAGCAGGAAACCAAGTACGGCGAAGACGATAATCCAAACGGCAAAAGAGCGTCCGACAAAATCAGACAAAGCGACAATGGCTTTCATTTCTCTCCCTTCAGACTGCGCGCAGTCTAACTTTTATTTTTGAGGCAACACTAATTTCATGCGGCCTTGTATGCGCAATTTGAAATTTTAAAAACGAAAAATCATCGCAAAACTAACTTATGTGCAGTTTGGACAGGATTCCTGGAAACAAAAAGAAAAAGGCCCGGTTGCCCGAGCCTTTGATTCAGCAAATGAGTGGCTATCAACCGCCGAACATATAACGAAGGCCTACGCGGACATCGTGAACATTCATGCCTTTGTCATAACCATCGCCAACACCATAGGCACCGTTGAACATCTTGCCGCCATTGATATGACGATAACGATAACCAGCGTCGAGCTTGAGGTTATGGGTCAGATCAACCGACGCACCAGCCATGAGAGCATAGGTGAAACGCCAGTTTGCATCACCAGGCAGTGCACCACCATTCGTCGTATCAACGAGATCATCCCACTTCACGCGGGTGCCACCGATACCGGCGCCGACATAAGGTGTCACGCCACCAAAATTGCCGAGATCAACGTAAGCGTTGGCCAGAAGTGACAAGGCAGACATTTTGCTTTCGTCACGGTCACTGGTGAATTTCGCACTTGTCATATAGTCGAGCGTCAAATCGGTACGGAAGTAATCGGTCACTTGATAACCAACACCACCGCCAAGCAGGAACGAGCCCTTCAGCTTGCCGCCATGAATTTGTGGATCACCCTCACCGCAGGTGTTGCACCCACCGCCACCCGGCAGCGTGTAGCTTGCACCACGAAACTTCGCAGCTGAATAGCCCACGTCGCCGCGCAGATACCAGCCTCCGACTGCTGGAGGAGCGACAATCACTTCCGGCACGGGTTCAATGTAATCCGCTGCCATGCCGAGAGAACCAGAAGCCATCAAAGCTGCCGATGCGGCTAAACCAGCACACAAATTTCTAATAAGACCATTCATTTATCTGCCCCATCGATTTGTCACGCCGCAACCGCGTCGGAACCGAGTATTCAAGGGCAGAGTATTCAGAAAAAGTTAAATACAACTTAACGTTAAGATTTGTATTATGCTATTACGTTAAGGAACTTGGTTAGCAACTGCTAAAGGAAGGGAGTTTCTTAACCATAGCCGTTAATGGTTAAAGAAGGCTGTACCGATGACCGAAACCGACATTCGCCCCACTGCATATTCTTATGTGCGCATGAGTACCCAACAGCAGTTGAAGGGTGATTCGCTTCGTCGTCAGTTTGAACGTAGCCGCGAATATGCAGCCGAAAACAATCTCCGTTTGGACGAGACACTGCACGATATCGGTATCAGCGCTTACACTGGTGCAAACGTGCGATCCGGTGCGCTTGGACAGTTTTTGCAACTCGTGCAGAACGGACAAATCAAACGCGGTAGTTACCTGCTCGTTGAGTCTTTGGATCGTCTTTCACGACTGCAAGTTCGCAATGCGCTCGGCCCGTTCATCGAACTAATCAACGCCGGAATAACCATTGTAACGCTTGCAGATAAGCAGGTTTACTCTGATGCGACAGTTGACGAGAACTGGACGCAATTAATGATGTCGCTGGCAATCATGTCTCGCGCACATGAAGAGAGCCAGACGAAGAGTGACCGACTACAACGAGCAGCAGAAGGCAGACGCAAACGGGCGCTTGCCGGTGAGACGCGCTTTTCGCATCACATGTTCCGTTGGTACGATCAAATCGAGATTGCGCCAGACAAATACGAGTACCGGCTGAACAAACATGCCGACACTGTGCGACAGATATACGAGTGGGCTGATGCAGGCATAGGCCAGATCGTAATTACTCGCCGTCTCAATGAGGCAAAGACCCCTACTCTGACCGGCAAAGGTGAATGGCAACAGCCAACGGTAGGGTTAATTTTACGGAACGAAGCGGTGATTGGAACGTATCAGCCCGTTCATCGTGTTAACGGAAAGTCACAACCATACGGCGAAGCACTGCGCGGTTATCTGCCTGCTGTGATTAGCGAGGAACTTTTCTGGCGAGTGCAAAAGAACAAGCGTGTTCGCAATTCAGCAGGACGAAAAGGCGAAAGGCTTACGAACCTAATCGGGCCACTCGCCACTTGTGCACATTGTCAGGGCCGAATGCTCATTAAAACGGGCGGTGCTGCGAAAAACCCTCAGAAGTACATTCGTTGCGACAACAACTATCGCGGCGGTACATGCACCGGACCAAGCGGACAATTCCGATATGATAAGATTGAGAGTGCCATTCTCGACCATGTGAAGGAGTTTCATTCCTTCTCCGCGTTTGCTCGTGAAAACAACAGCGCTGGGAAGCAGCAGTTGCAGGAGAAGATTGCGAGCCACGAAACCACGCTCGCTGAGTTGGAGAAGCAGCGCAAGAACCTCATGAGCGTTGCAGCGATGGCCGACGATGACGCAACTCGTGCGGACGTGATGCGGGCACTGACTGAACGTCGGGCTCGCGAGGACAGTACGAAAGCCGAACTCGAAATATTGCGCGCCGATTTAATGACGCTGGACAGTGCAGAACGTAACGCTAACTCGCTTGCCGAACGGATCGCCAGCGAACGCAAGATGTGGGAAACCGGATCGGACGAGAAAGTCTACGAGAGCCGTTCAAAGATCGCGCAAGCACTCACGCAGATCATCGACTTCATATCCTTCGATATGGATACACGCCGTTTCCGTGTGATTATCGGCTCTGGCATTGTGGCTTACGAATTCGACAAGCAAGGCCGACTGACCAACAAATTCGACTTGAAGACTTCGCCGATGCGCGAAGGAGTGTCCCCGTTGACGGTCGAACATTTTGTAGATTCATGCAAACATTTAATGGATCGCGACGAGTTGGACGCCCGTCGCGCTACAATACTGAAAATAATGTGACGGCGGCTAGCCCTTCAAGTGATGTGCTGCGACCACGTTTTAGTGTCCGCATCCCACACCCAGTCATTGCCCGCTGGCGGAACAGGAACCGAAATGAGGTCCGTGAGGAACTCTGACGCTACTAATTCGCCTGTAAGGGCGGTGATGACTACAATTGAGCCTTTGGCGGTATTCCAATAAAAATGATTTTCAGTATCCATTATCGTGTCACTCCGAAATAATACCCTGTCCATGAATACGAACCGCTACCGCTACGCTCGATGCGAATGGACTCACCCTGACGGACACGACAGAATTGGTTGCTAGTGCAGGTCACGCCGGTAGTCGTGTTCCAAACTCTCAACGAGATGGTATTCGTTGTCGTGACTTGACCCTGAACCATTAAGTCGTAACCAGTGGTGTTCTGCCATTCCTGGCCGTGGCTGTTGAGGGATGCCTGACCAGTGATGGCGTTGAAAACAGATCGATTACGCGCTTCCTGTACCGCCCACGCATTGGCACGACCTTCAATCTGATTCGAGATTGTTGCCTGTGTCCAACCGCCAACGGAGTTCACGTTGAAGTTCGCAGGGTTATATACGTACATGTTAACGCCGTCTGATCCGCCCCAAACCCATGTCGGCTGTCCGCCCTGCCCCGACCAGTTGAACTGCATATTCACACCACCGACACGACGAGGATATGCATATCCATTCATGTTGCCGTTGGTAGCAGCAGTAATAGCACTGCTGACCTGAGCAGGTGTTTGTGGCGTATATCCGAGAGCGCCCGTAATATCTCCTGCTACGAGCGAGAGTGCGTGAGTATGTCCGGTTGCTGTGACTGAGTTTGTCGTTGAATTCGTAACAGTTGTTGGTGCGCCAAGCGTGATCGTTACCCCGCCGCTGATAGTACCGCCGCCTGTTAGACCGTTGCCTGCTGTCACCGTTTTGTTGAACGCGTTATCAACATAGGTTTTGGTTGCTGCTGCATTTGCACTTGTCGGAGATGCACTGAGAATCAACTGGCCATCCGGTTGGAGAATTGCTTCCTTATAAGTCGTCTCTCCCGGCGTGTAGGCGCGTAGGTGGGTGTTGTTATTCCCGCTGTTATTATAAATGAGGCCGGTTTCTTTACCGTCACCGTCCCTGAACCATAGAATGCGATTGGCTTCCGACTTGATGCTTATCGTACCCGTTGTCGTAATAGTTTTCGTTGTTGTTGCGCCGGTTACGTTTAAGTTCTCCAGCGTAGTCAGTCCCGTGAAAGCAGGGTTTGCAGTGCTAGTGGATAGCAAACGGAAACTTGTGCCGTCGAAAGCAAGTTCTACGATCTGATCCTTATTAATCTGGTTTGGAGAAATCGGGCTACCGTCATTGTTGACGATGGCACGCGCCACCTGTCCGTTCACTTTGAGTGAAGCAGGACCAGTGTTCGCAATATGCGCGATGAATGAATAGCGGTCGCCACGAACAAACTCAGTAGGTCCTACGTCGAATGTGAGAACGTATGCCGCTCCAGTACCAGATGAGATTTTGCGAGGGTTCTCGCGAGTATCTTTGCGCTTGATCGCGCCCTTATCTGCGCGAATAATGTCATAAAGACTTGTTGGAGGCGTACCAGCAGGTAAACCATCTGGTGGAGGGGCGACATTAAGAACGTCTTCTTCCATCCATTTAGAACTATTAATATCAGCCATTTAACCACCTTATTGTTATTGTTATGCGGTGTTCTTCGTATTTAAGCGCTTTCCGCGCTGTTCGCGTCAGCGTTTGAAATTATTTAAGTAAGCGTCGATTTCCTGCTCAACCCAATCGTTCCCATATTCCTTGCTTAGTTCACGGCCAATGTTTCTCAAGACCGCGCTATGATCCATGAGCGCGCCGTTTTTCTGCGCAATCGGAATGTCTGCAAACCACTTCACGATGCGTGGATCGGTTGCCAAACGAGCCTTCATGTCATTGCTAATGCCCTTAACACCGGAATAAACACCAAGGGTTCCCCATGCCAGAAGCATGTTTGTGCCGACATCGGGCTTCCCACCGCTCGCTGCTGCTGCTTTCTTGCGAGCATCAGTAAGTCGGGCAAGACGATCAAGGTCAGCGCGTGCTGTTGAATAAGGCGTTCCCTTGAACATTGCCTCCTTCGCTTCCGGCGACATTTTCGTCCAATTCTGGAGAAACTTGTTGCCAGTAAACTCGGCTGCGCCGTCAGCGGTAGTGTGTGTGCCTATTTCAGTAATGTGATGGCGGACTACGCTTCCCCACATATCAGGGCCGTTAGCCTTTTCGATAACTTCACGAACCTTACCAATGCGCGTCCCGCCATGCTGGAGATTGGCGGTCAACATGCTATATGCCCGTTCACCGCTTTCAGAATTAGCAAGCGGGTTCAAAACACGGTCCGAACCCTCGCGACCAAAACGAGCCTTGTATGCTTCGTCGGCCCGCTTCCAAGTATCGAACGCAGCACCGCCAGCCCCTTTTGCCGCTTCTTCCATATCTTTCGTCACGGCATCGTGCGTGCGCACCAAGTAGTTCTTGAGCGTCGGATTGACGTCAGGAGCAAATGCAAGTCGCCCTAATTCTTCACGCGCATCCTGCATCTCACGGAACGTCATGCCCCTGCGCAAGTCTTTAGCCAGTGCATCAGACTGTTTAATGGCCTGATCCAAATACGGGCCTTTGTTCAGTTTCGCACTTTCGTTGAGCGTTTTCTTCTCAACTTTCAAATCAGCCGCGAGCGCCTTGGTATTCGGGCCTGTCGCCGCTGCACCACCGGCCAAATCATCGGTCTGCTTATAAAGATCGCCAACACGTCGATTGATGAAGTCCTGAGAGTCCTTTGCAGCGTCCTGAATTGCTTCACCGACACTCTGACGAGATCCCGGATTAGGATTGATGAAATCCGTAATACGACCGAATTCGCCTTTCAGTCCTTCATCGAGTTCCTTGACCGTCTTAGAAACCTTTGGATTGTAAGCATCGACAAGCCTCTTTTCACGAGCGGCCTGTTTCGCGCTGCCTGTTACTGTTCCTGCTGTCGTTGGAATACCGGCTTCGGTGAAGTCTTTAGCGGTCTGTGAAACCTTCGCCGCATCGTCGCCATCGCGTGTCAGGTATTTTGCAATCTTATTCTTCGCACCACGATAGCCAGCACCGGCGAGTTTTGCCGCAGCCATACCAGCGGCCTCACCACCCGCATTAAGTCCGAAATCGATTGCTTTATCAGTTGCGTATTCGGCGTTGTCTCGTGTGTCTTCGTTCTCATATGCCCAATTGATAAGACGTTCGGTGCCGTCTTTTGCAGCGGCACCACCTGAGCCAGCACCGGCAATAACGCCTAACGGGTTTCCGGTCAGCGCACCGATGGCCCCGCCTCCTAATGCACCAAGAACCTCGACAATTTCCGGGGTGACGCTGGTTACGTCGCGCATAGTAAGACCCGGTTTATTGTAATAAATGGTGTCGCCTGTTTCCGTGTCCGTCATGATGAAGTTGTCTTCACCATATGGTTCGGCATTCGGATAAGTCTTGCGCAAGGCGGTCAGGCGGTCTTCCGGCTTCTTTAACGCACCCACTTGCATACGAATACCGTGCGGTGCTTCTAGATTGGGATTTAGCCGACTTTCATCTGGACGAGGCATTTGAGGACCACTCTCGTAAACTTGGTCGTTATCCCACCAATTGTCCGAAGCGACAGGAGCAGCCTCAACAACTTCGCCTTCGAAGCGCTCCGTATCTTCCCACCAATTTTCTTTCTTCTTTGCGCTAGCCATTAACCAAGCCCTCTCATGCCACCGAGACCACCTAAGCCACCCTGTCTCGCGAGCATTGCGAGTTGTAGTTCCCACGGTTTCATCTTCTTCTTTTCGTCGGGTGCTCCCAGACTATTTAAGAGATTCAACTGCACCTGACCGCCGCCGCCTATGAGTCCACCTGTTTGCGCAGCCTGACGGTTAAACTCCTGATCCTGCTCCGAAAATATCTTTGCAACATCACCTAAGCCGCCTATCGCATCATCGGTTTTCACGCCTGCGATTTCGTCAGGGAGAATATCCAGATCGAATAAACGCTTTTTCTTCTCTGGTTCTGCCTCGGTCGTTTCGGCAGGAATTGGCTGGTTCGTTGCTGGCTGTGATGCTGTTGCTTCACTCTGAGTGAAGGTTCTCGGATCAGCACTACGCGGTGCTAAACTTTGCAACTGATCAGCGGGCGTTCCGTGAACCATGCCCGCGTATTTCAGACGGTTGTTCCAGCCGTGTCCCGCTGTAGGATTATCTGCACGCCAGCCTTGAGGGCGCTCAAATCCGATCATTGCTGCTGTTGCTGAATGAACATCGTCTGCTTGCTTTAGACGATTGAAAGCAGCGCCTTCGGTCGTGTTGAGTTCGTGATGCACGAAGTCCAACTGAGTATCCAAGTCCGTAACTGGTTTACCCCTATCAGCAGCGAAAGCGCGGAGAGCCTTTGCACGTCCGCCATTCCATTGACCAATACCGACACTGTCAGAGCCGTCGCTACCGTCACCACGATTGCGAGCGCCGGTATTCATGCTGCTTTCTTGCATCAGGTTGCCGACAACACCTGCTGCTTGCACCGGAGTTAAATTGTAACGACGCTGCAAATAGTCATACGCGTATCGCGCATTAGAATTAACTGCCACTTTTTCACCTCGTCCCGTTGATCGGGCTTCTTGTTATTTTTTTGTATTATTTCTTAAGTATCTTCGAACCGTTTGGAGCGATAAACCACGTACCGGATGGGAGAGCATCAGCCTCCTCCGGCGTACTTATTCGCGGTAGCGAGTTATCATCTGCCGCTTTAGGGGCTGCTTGGGCTTGCTTAATGCGGGTGGTGATATCGATACCCGCCTGACGCTTCTCTTCCTGATAAGCCTTAAATCGCTGATACGGATTTGGCAGTTTGGAAATCTCTTCGTCTGCCTCGGTCCATTTAATTTCACCCTTCTGTGCGCGACGAGCAATGGCCGCAGCAGCAAGTTTGTTTTCCTGAACTGCTCGCATCGTAATTGCGATAACTTCGTTACCCTCTGGCGTGTTACCGATGTTAGGCAACGATTTGAGGAACATCTTCGCATCAAAGTCCGACATTGCACCTGAACCTGCCGGACGCATGTTCGGAACAAGACGATTAACTACCGCATCAAAAGCCTGCGCAGGTGCAAGTCCGTCAATATCAATACCCATTGCCTCTGCGTATGGACCAACTAGCAGCGTGAATTCTGCGAACTTGCCAGTGCCGATATTGCGACCTAACTCCAGCAACATGTCCATGTCGCCGATCATCTGCGGAGCATTGTTTGCTTCTTCAATGATTTGGTTATGACGCTTGGCTGCTTCTTCGTCGCTCTTTTCGGCATACTTACTGCTGTTCTCGCCGGTGTTCACATTGACCTTTGTGGAACCTGCTGCCTTCTGATCTTTCTGCCAAGTGTTGAAATCTACAGGCGTTTCGCCCTTTGCCGTTGTTTGCTCGACATACAAATCGTAATTCTTACGGTCAGCCGTGTATTTGCCCTCGTCCTCAGCGCGCGAATTTCGCTCAAGACCATCTGTATATCCGGGAGCAGAAACTAGCGTGCCGTCTTCGCCGACCACCATTCCCTTACCAGCAGCGGTTTTGCGTAATTCTTGTACCATAGCGAGGACTTTGCTCGCCTCCGCGAATTCGCCGTTCGCCATGAGATGCTTGTAAATCTGCATGAGTTGGTCTTCGCTGTACCCCATTCCGCCTGCTGTAGAGCCTACTGCTGCCCCACTGCCACTAGAACCGCCAAGTGTTCCGGCGAAAGCAGCATTTTCCTTCTGCTGCTTCAGTGCCGCATCGTTAGCGGCAACCTTTGCGCCGGTAAGCAAACGCTTCTGCGCTCCGTCCATTTCGTTATCGTAGCCGTCTAAGCCTGCCATCAGGCCACGACCAGCAATTCCCATAACGTCCTTCGGTTCATACGAAGCACCGGAGTCTGCAAGCATCTGTGCACCCATGCGGAAAAGACCGCGACGACGAGCGCTTGTCTCGTCTTCTGTCTGCTCCGGCAAAAACGCATTAAGAATAGTTTTGCGATGTGCAGGCTTCGCTTGCTGGTCGCCACTCATCACCTGTTCAATCGGACGTTGGCTTCCCGCTGGCAAAGCAGTGGGGTCAACCTGCGCTGCCCCACCGATACCGAGTTTTTTCAAAAGTTCTTCAATAAGATTGTTAGCCATAGTTCACCTTTTGTTCTTAAAGCAATCCGAGCAATGCTGTGAGGATGCCTAATCCGCCACCGAGACCGCTGGATTGAACCGGCTTAGTCTGGTTGTTGTAACCGCCGGTCGTGACCATGTTGATCATGTTTGCCGCGTTCATAATGTCCTTGTTCTGCTCTAGATCCCACTTACGGATTTGCGCTTCTAGGGATGCATCGGAATAAGCGTCTTTCTGCGCACCTACACCTGCAAGGCGGTCTGCATCCTTATAATCGAGGTCGCGCATGTCACCGGCCATACCAGCACCCGCAAGTTGCTGACCTGACTGCTGTAGCATCTGCTGCCAGTAGTTAGTCGCAGCATCGTTTCGCATTCCCTGCTGAGCCTGTGCCTGCTGCCCTAACTGACCTGCACCTGACAACTGTTGGCCGACAGCGCCCTGACGAATTTGCTCCGTCGCGTTAGCAAGGTTACCATACATGTTAGTTCCCTGATTGCGCATGTCTTGCTGACTATTCGACGTGTTCGCGAGGTTCGCATTAGCGCCCAACTGGTTCGCAACATCTGTATTGTAGAAATTGCCCATGCTGTTTTGTGCGCCCAACATGTTCTGACGTTCACGAGCATAATTATCGCCGAGCATAGTGGTCGCGTTCTTTGCCATCGCATTTGCGACTGTGCTTTCTGCGTCATTGCGGATCGATGCAGCAGCACCAGAACCTGAACGACCGGCCATCATTGCCTGTGAGTCCAACTGCGGTGATGTAATGTTTTTAAACTGATCCATCATGGACTTGTTGGCGTTTGCAATATCGTTCATCAGATATTCGTTAGCACCAAGGAACTCGCCATTCGCGGTCTTCGCTAGCATGGAGTTTGCGGGGTTGTTCGCACCGGCTAGATTGCGCGCCTGTTCCTGCTGCAATCCGAAGGCCGCATTACTGAAGTTGCCAGCGTTAGCAGCCTGACCGAGCGCCGGATTGCTGTAGTTGGTATTGATGTTCTTCATCGCATCCTGCGTTGCCTGAACGCCCGGATTTGTCCAATTCTGCGATTGCGCGAGAGTGTTAGCGGCAGGATTATTCTGAAATGCTGCGCCGCTCGTAATATTGTTTACGGCGTTCTGTGCGTTCTTGATCCCTTGCGATCCCTGCATTGCTGTTTGCGAGATCATTTCCTGCGCGCGTTTAGTCTCGTCGCTCTGCTTGGCAATCAAGTCGCCCTGCCAAGGCATCGGCTGTCCGTTGGACATAGCCTGATCAGCCTGTGCGTAATACTTATTCAGATAGGGTTTCGCGCCGTCCCACGGCTCCGTTTTTGTAGTAGTTTCTTTTGGAGTGCTTGCCATTCTCAAAATTCCTTATAGTAATTTACTGATTGCACTGAAAAATCGAAGCGCTTCAAAACTCGCTCCCATTCGGGACGTGCGCTTGTATAAAAACCTTTGCAGCCCATAGACTTAGCCCACTCCTCGACTAAGTTCTGACCATCGCAAAGTATCTCTTTCATTGCCGAACCATGCTTGCCGCCCACGAGATAGAGGAAGCAAACTTTCTGGCCGTCGATCTCCAATACTTGCGTTACGCAAGCGGCATTATCGGAAACCCATAAAGTATATTTTTGGCTGTAAATTCCGTCGATTAAGGCGTCTTCGTTATCCGGGTTTATTGAATAGGCCATGGCGTTTTTCAACCAATCGCGCACTCTCGGATATTCCTTTTTTACACCCTCGTAAGTATCTACTCGTTCAACATTCATAATATCTCTAGTTAAAAATCATTCTTCAAATATGTATTTAAATGAATTCAGATCAGTCGAAAAATATATAATCAAAATACAGATTTTCGGTCGTCCAGCGATGCCAGATGCTGAACTGCCCGTCGAATATGTCACCCATCCAAAGATCGGTCATATATTCTGCAGATGGCTCATTACGCGGCGCGAAGGAAATTCTGCTGTTTGCTGTAATTCGCGGATCAACGATCAATGTGCTGACCGTGCTTGTCTCCATCACGAATGAACCGCCGCCGGAAGGCACAATCGGCTCTGCTTGAAGCGCTGCAATATCGGCTTCAAACTGCGCTAGCGCTTCTTCAAAGTCGCCTTCATGTTCAATGTCATCAATGATCTCACTGATGCGCTTAAAAACTGTTGGGTCTCGTACTATTGCCAATGTATTTGCCTTTTTCGGGTAATGTTATTCGGTGTAAATGAAATTGAAGCGTAGTTCTTCCTCACCTCGGACATGACCAATCGTGAGTTCACCTTTTGAAATGTCCTGAACCCACACTTTGTTCATGCTATTCGCAGACCAAGAGTTGTGAGGAGCAATCGTTACACGGCATTTCGCCGTCAATTCTGGAACCAAAACGATGGTGTGATCTGTGTCTGGTTCGACATAGAATTCGCCACTACCTCGAACTTTGCCTACAAGTTCCTTGAGCGCTTCGATTGACGCTTTGATTTCTCTGAGTTGCTTACCAATGTCGCCTTGGCCTTCGATGAGGCCGATCATGTCATTGATCTTTTTTGCTAGTTTTGGATCACGTACTATTCTCACAATGTTCACCTTCTAAAATTCGTTAAAAACTCAACCGATACAAAAAATCACGTAATCGATTTTACGAGCAGCCGTTATGGAGTCGTGGTTTACGGTAAAAGACCCATTCGAAACTTGATCGACCCATGTCGCATTCATGCGTTGCGCCGCGTTCGCATCTCTCGGTGCAAGCATTATTTTACTCATGCTCGTCACCTTCGGATTTTGAATAATCGTCTTCGTCGTATTGGCGGCTAATACTGCGCTGCCGGTATTGTCGAATTGGCGAACAATCTGGTCCACCACTTCTTTGACCTGTCGGGGATTGCTGGGATCACGTATAATTTTCATCAGCGATCTCCTGCCGGAAATGCTTCGATATGATAGCCCATCGCTTCGCTCCACTCGCCTTCAAACGAGAAGCGGAAACGATGGAACTTGTTCTGATAGCGGAAGTAAGCCCAGCCGGATTTGTCATTCACAGGCACACTCTCAGTGTACGTCAGAGCATCATACACGTTGGTTCGATGCCCTCCGCGCACTTGCACTAGTCCTGTACCGTGATACAGCGGACGAACCCGGTTGACGTTAGTGCGCTCCCCTCGGGCGTCGGAGATAGAACTTACGAGAAACTGCTCCTGCGTCTCGATAAGCCCTCGCATTGTCGTGCCACCGAAGATGAAAATCTTACCCGTTTTATCCATTGCCCAAAGCATGGCATCGCCACCAGCCCACATCGGACTGTCGAAGGGTGCAGGAACTTTTTCAATCGTGCCGAAAACGTCCAACTGCTCGATGGTCCACGGAAGGCTCAAACTGTTGAAAATGTAACCTGCTGTTGCATCGGCCTCGGACCAATTGCCGGTCTGATAATTATAGATGAGGATTTTGTCGGCTTCTTCACCTGACGCGCCTTTACTCAGATAGGACCAGTAAACGAGTTTCTTCGCCGGATCGCTTGCTACCGTCATGTACTGGTAACGGGCGTCATCAACGTTGTTCAGGAAATAGCGGTTGATCTGACCGTCGCCGATTGGCCTAATCTGATCGCCTTCCAACACATAGAAGCCGTCAACACTTAGGAAGAAGGTTTTGCCCTCCACCGTGATGATGCTCTCTGCGACCGAGCAGCCCTTCCCCATTGCAGATGGCAACTGGTCGAACTGGAAGATCAACGGAGCGCCCATGAAGGACATTTTGACGATTGAGCGTTCCATCAAAATGTAACCGGCTTCACCGCCGACCACGCCCATGATGTTACCGCCGTTAAAAATGTCCTGAAAGTCTGCCATCGTCTGTTGCGAGAAATTCCAATCGAACGGATTATTCACAGCAGACCATCGAACGCGGTAAGGAACCTGACCATCGAGCGCATCAAGCGTATTGGCGACAACAAGGAAGTCGCGCACAACCGCGCAATGTCGCGCTCTGACGAGAGACGTTAAGCGGTCATATTTTATGTCTTGGCTCTTTTGGATATATTGAGGTTCATTGGAGTAATTGAACGCTGCAACAATATCGCCAAACTCCGCAAACACCCATCTTTCACCGTCAGCAGTGGAATAGCCTCCGTCCGCTGAGATATTTTTCCATTTGAGATCGTTCGCATTGAGTTTGAATAACGAGTTCTTTGTTCCGGCATAAACCTTTGCGAGACTGCTTTTGTCGCGACCGACGAGCGTACCTAATGGCCTGCTGTCCAACACTGTATCCGAATACAGGCTCAAGCCACGCATCGGGTGATATGTCACCATGCCCGGTTGCGTGCCGATACCTGGAGTCACATTACGAGCAATCGTAACACCGGGGTTGTTGAGTGCCGGAAGGTCAGGACACCACGGTCCAAATGCGCCTGTGATTACCATAGAACACCCTCCGTGATGACCGCATTGCCGCCACGCTGCACATTGCGATTATCTTCATCGATGCGGCCCATTGCTTCCGCAAGTGACTGCTTTTCGAGTTGTTCCGACTCAACATCATCAAGCCAACGATGCGCGTAAATCAGTGCGCCACTCAGATAAACTTGCGGGAAACGAGCAATGAGCCAGTTTGTCGGATTAGTTGGCGAAAGCGCTGGAACGCTGCCGTGATAAATGAGCGTGACCGTAACCGGCTGATAATCTTCGCGTACCAAGCGATAGCCGTTGCCCTCTTGAAAATAGCCAATCTGGTTCGGATAGATCGAAGGTGAATACGGGCTTACTAGTGTCGGTGTAATGCTTCCGATACGCACCGCACGCGGCGCAACCATATCAACAGGGAACTCAATGAAGTCCGTAACATTGTCGATCTTTACGGCCTTCTCATTCATGTAATGCTTGATGAAAGGTCGGAAATCAGCCTCTGCAAGTGAAATGAAGTTATCGACCGGAAATGTGGGATCGCCTTCGCGTCGAGCGTATTCTGAGATTGCAACGCGCAGTTCGTCATAATTGGAAATAGCCATTTAAATTCTCCAATTATTGACGCGGAATTTCGCGTTGTCTGAATCATTTAGACGGCGTTTAAGTGCATCTGGATCATCAATGATGCCTTCCTTCGACCACTCATAACGCAGACCGATAGGAACACTTGCGAGTTTCACGATAGAACCATGATTGCCGTGAACGTTGAAAGTTGCGGCTTCTTTGGCATTTTGATCGAGCATCGCTCGAAAGTCTTTCCACTGGACGGTTTCATACATCTGGTCACCGTCGCGGGTCAGCCAGATAGTCTTCTCTGGACCGCTGTAGATACAAAATGTTCCATGAGTGATGAGATCACCGATCTCATATGTGGTGCGTTCTTCGTTCATCTTCCCGCCCTTATTATTGTTGTTGTGTTATTTATTTGCGGGTATAAAAAATGGGGGCCGAAGCCCCCACCGCTAGTTCATTATGCGATTGCTTAGTTGACCTTAATGTCTGCGATCTTACCGTTACCGGCTTCGTTCAAGCACTCAAGGGTCAATTCAGTGATGATCTGAACCTTGTCGGAGTCACCTGTCTTAGCGAGTTCGTTCTTGGTGATGCCGCGCAATGTTGCAACGTTCCAAAGGTCCTTATCGAATGCGATAAGAGTGGTCTTTGTCATGAAGTGATGCGGGATAATCTCGTGAACGCCGAAATCGGAAACGTAATAGTCGACACCTGCATAGATTGTCTTCTTTTCTGCAGGGGTCTGCCAAACGCCAACGCCACCAGCAAGCGCTGAGATTGTCTGCTTTACCTTACCCGGAGCGATAACCTGCGCAGCATTGCCACCGGCTTCCCAAATCTGGCCGAATAGTTTGTTGAGAAGTTCAACAGTAAGTTCCTGTTCGTCACCGTCGGTTACAGCGCCAACGTTGTTGTTAGCAAAACCAGCAGTCGAGCCGCCAGTGCCGTGAAGCGCGTTCGTCTTGATCCATGCTTCTGCACCACCGAGCATTCCCGGAGTTGATGCAGATGGATTAGCCGAAACGAGAGCCGCTTCAATATCGCGGTTCAATTCAGCACCGGCCTTAGTAATCTGGCGTGCCTTTTCGTTACGTGCACCAGCAGTATCAACAGCCTGTAGAGTGTTCGCGATTGTTACTTCCTTAGCAAAAATCTGAGTGCGATTGCCGATACGTGCTGGACCTCTGTTGTCGGCTTCGTTAGCGTCTGCACCTTCAAGGCGCGCATTTGCAGCATTTGCCGGGGCAAGTTCGTCAGTGAGGAATTCGTGCCAAGTGGACGTAGCCTTGGACTTACCAATCTCTGTCTTGAATGGTGTCTTTTCCGGCGAAATCATGCTGATGTAATTGCCGAGGTCTTCGCGGACGTGTTTAACGTCAGTGGTCTTCAATGTTGCCATTATTGATATTCTCCAAAATTTTTAAAGTAGTTTGCTGATTACGCTGATGGCGTCTTTCTGAGAGCCAGAGCGCTTTAGTCGGTTAACGTCTCGCTGGAATGCTTGATCCGCTGAAACGGAGGTTGTTTTAACTCCCTGCGGCATCGAGATCGGGGCTTTATCCTCGATATGCTTGCGTGCTGCTGGAACCTTCTTCTGCATGTCATCGTAGGCAATAGCCTTCAAAACAATGTCGATGATCTTGGCATCTTGCACCGTTGAAATTTCATCCGGTGAGAAGCCATAGGTCAGAAGATAATCCTCTGTTTTAACCAGTCCTGCTTGGGCTACCTTCGGGTCTTTGAATTCTGGTCGAAGTGTCTGCAACTCGACCTTAGCGTCTTCAATCGCCTGTCTACGTAGTTGGGCTAGGTGTTCGGCATCCTTACGTGCGATTTCGTTTTTGGCGTCTGCTAACTGCTTAACAGTAGCCTCGCGGCGCTGGTAATTTTCCTTTTCCTGCATATAGGTCGGGAAATCATACTGTCTCAGGTAGTCCCAATCAGGCTCCTGCAACGTCTGAAATTCCATTGCCACTTGTGTCAGAATAGCATCCAAATGTTGGTCTAACTGACCACGATGAACATGCTTGTCGGCCTGAACTTCTGCGTATTGCTTCTTAAGTTCAGAAACCTCTTGCGTCTTTCTCGTGTAGTCGGAACGGCGCATATAACCGTCCAATAGTTCCTTGCCCGACACTTGTTCATCACCGATGGTAATGAGTGCATCTTCTGGAATATCGAACGCGCTTGGCGCTTCTTCCGTTTGTTCGGTTTCTTCTGCTACTTCTTCAACTTCATCTGACTGATCAGGTTCAAAATCTGTTTCGGTTGTAGTTTCGTCTACCGACTCGTTTGAGGGTTCAAAATCGAAACCCTCATCAGCATCTACGTTTTGGGTTGTAGTGGTTTCACTGTCCAAGAACTTAGCGATGTGTTCGGTTGCTTCCGCCGGGGTATAACCAGCCCCGATATCGGGGTTGTTGGTTCCGTCCATAGGTTTTCTCCTAATTTGTTTTTATTGTTTTATTTATTCGGACACTCCGGATTAGGACCGTTTGTCCGTTAGTTTTGATTGCGGCGTTCCATTTCGGCTTTCGCCTCTGCAACGTAAAGTTCGGCTTTCTGCTGCACCCTGATCAGGGCATGGGCTTGGTGCTGATACGCGAGTACTTCATCCGGTTCTGTTGGGTTTATGAGTGAAAAGTTGCGGTAATAATCCTCACGCACTTCATCGAAAAAGCGATGAAACTCAGGAATTGAGAGCAGCAATTCCGCCATGCGCCCTCTCTCCATGATCTTGTTCAATGCCTGTTCGTTACGCTCTCTTTGATAATCCATTTGCTCTCCTTAAAACTGTGGCGGCATATCCGCTTGCGGAGGCATTAACCCCTCTGCTTCTGGTGGCATTCCTTCACTTTGAGTGAAGCCCTGCATTGCCTGCTGCATTGCTGCCGCTGCTTCTTGATCTGCCTGTGCCTGCTGCTGGCGGTTCTGTTCGCGTGCGACTTGCATTTGCACCTGCGCATCTTGTTCCGCGCTTGCAAAATCCATGTCCATGCGCTTCGCTTCCTGCTCGGCTTTGATCGCTGCCATATTTACTTGCGCGTTGTATTTGGCCGCGATTTCAGCACGCTTGAGTTCAAGATCGGCGAAGGCCAGGTCGCGAATGCGGTCGTTTTCCATGATGAGTTTCTTCGCTTCAAACTCACGCTTTTCGCGTTCGGACTGCGCACGTAGTTCCGCCTTGGCCTTCTCAACCTCGATTAGACCGAGAGTGTCAGGGCTTGGCTGTGGTGGCTGCGGTGGGGGTGGTGGCGGGATTGTTGCTGGATCTTGGAAGAAGGCGTTAGCGTTCTTAAAGCCTGCGTTCTCGGCTATACGCACAAGCGTTTCATAAATGTGCTGCTGATTAACGAACGGCATCTGGCGTTCCATTGCCGTAAACTGGTTCTGCAAGATCATCTGGAGCGACATCATATTGCCGTCCTTGTTCATCACGCCGAAAGCAACAGTTGCGGAAATGTCTAATTCCGGGTCCCATTCATCCACCAGCATCTTCTCGTACTTGCCAAGCAAGCGCGTAATCAACGCCTCTGCATCGTCTGGATATTGGATGAGAAGATCGATGATAATGCGGAACAAGTAGCGGTAGCCGGTATCTGCAAAATGGCGACAAACCATTTCAACAAGCATCTGACTTGCGTTTGCACGCTGGCTTGATGCTGTCGCTGTCGTGTTCTGCATGTCGCTGGCATTGATGCTCATCATCGCACCGCCAACGCCGGTTGTAAGTTCTGCTGTCTCTCTGATTTGCTCCATCACTGGCAAAGCCGAAGCGCCAGTAAATGGTGTGCTGATGAAGTTAATACCGGCATCAGGGCTTGTTGATCGGATAGCAGCACCGGGAGCCAAGTTCAAAGCATCATCAAAACGCGTAACGTCTGGATTGACCACCTTAATCGGATGAACGTGCATATTGAGGTTATCAATAATACCGCGCTGCATCTTCGAAAGCAGTTCCTGCTCTGGGCCAACGCGATCTGCAATGCCCTGACCGAAGAGCGTGTTTGGCGTTACAAACGGGCAGAACGCAGCATATGGGTAGAATTTGCTTACTTCTTCATAGCCCAACACGACCGGATTGCTTTGAATATCGCCGGCAAGCGTAATGCGGTAATGACGGCGCTTTTCGCTCTCAATCGCCATGAACGTATAGATTTCATATACAAATACCTCGTCTTCAATATCGCTTATGCCTTGGTCAAAATTCAGCACTGATGCGCGTTGCACGCTAATGCCGCTTGTCTCGTCAGATGCGCTAGGAATGCCTTTTATCTTCTCAACATCGTGGCCCTGTTCGATAAGCATCTGGCGTCCTACGACTGCTTTATGCCCCTGCAACTTTGCGCGAATGCCGCCTGTTTGCTGGTCAAAGTCTGCGTCCTTTGAAACGATGAAGTTTTCAGGAGCGAGGTTCACTATGTTCATTCTGCGCTGAGTGCGGATATGGCGAATTTTGAGGTCGTATAACTGCGGCTGCGGCATCAACTGCGCAAATGCAGCCATCGGGTCAGGGTTGTTTGGATCAGCAGGAGCCGGTGGAGCGCTATAAGGCTCGCTGGCTTCCTCAATGATGATCTTCCCTGCTTCTTCCTGTTCTTGGAAGAAGACTAGTTGCTCGTCCGTAACGCCTTTGACCAACTGCGGGAGCAATTCCTCTTTGTGGGCTTTGAAGTCCACCATTACGATGCCAAGGCCAGTAATTGCAGCGTTCTTAACCCACGGAAGAAGCCAAGCAACATGACTGTTGAGGTCGCGAGCAACAAAATTCGCAACGTCGGTCTGCTGGATTGCAAGCGCTTCCTGATCTGCACGACTTGGGAGAAATTCGACCACTTTCTTCTGCGTATCGAAGACGCGAATAATCTGACCTGTCATCCACTCGGTATGCTCTAGGACTTTCGGGACGATGTATTTGGAACGGCCCTTGATCGATGCATCACCCGCCATTGGCTTGCGCAGATACTGCTTGATTGCTTCTTCTTGTTTCAGTGCAATGTTATCGGTCGAAAAGCCCACAGCCTCGTTGACCAGACTTCCAATTTTGCGTGCTAGATCGTCGTCGCTCAGGAACTTCTTCTTATTTTTCTTAGCCATAGCGCCTTTCGCCGCATTAATGCGGTTCTCGTTTTTGAATATTCCGGGTATTTATTGGGGCTTATTCAAAACAACGCAGATCGCCGTAATCGACCGGACGCGTCCAATCGGCTGTAGTTCCAAGGCTCGTTGAGGACACTGCAAACGTCAGGCAGAGAGCATCGGCAAAGTCGGGCGAAGCGCCCATGCGTTTGCGGATAGACTTCTTGTCCTCGACCTTAACTTTGCCGTTTCGTTCCGTGTCGTAAGTTGGAAACGCCAACTCGTTGATGAGTTCTGAATGCTTTGGAATGCTGACATTGCCTTTGACGAACCAGTCTCGGCATTCCCACCACAGTTGATCACGAAGGCGATTGAAAAACTCAGGTCGGCGCGTTGGCGTATTGGAAACGACAACCGCTTTTACCGGCACGCCGAGTTCTTTGAGCATACTGGCGATGCCGTTACCGATGCCGATGGCGTCAACGCAAACGAACTTCGGCTGCTCGGCTTTATCGGCAGTGAAATACAAGTCGCGCACTGCATAAGCGAGCGTTGCGGGTTCTAACCCTTTCCAGACCTTCGGATCGTCAAGCACAACATTGTCATGGCGCTTTATGAGAACGGAACGGTCGCCACCCTGACCAGCAGGGTCAAGCCCCCAGATTATCGGCTTGTTTGCCGCTGGAATAGCATCTGTATTGAATGCTGCTTCCTCGACCTTATTGCGTGGGATTAGTCCATCTTCATCGGATAGCGGAAACTCACCGAGGACCATCATGCGATATTCGCGTGAGAACTCCCCCCCGTAATCGGCCTTCGCTTCCTCTGCATCCTCTTGCGTCCATCCCGGCTTGTCGGAGGACTGGCCGTGAACCTTAGTCCACCTGTCGCTTATTGCGGGATCGTTCCATGTTTCCCAAAAACGACCGCTAGTTCTTGTCGGGTTGGAAATGAGGCAGAGTTTCGGGTTCTTATCGCGAAAAATACCTTTGAAGGCGTCAAACACTTCATCGGGAACACCTGTGGCCTCATCAACGAAAATGAAGTTGTTAGGCGCGTGAATACCTCGCGCATTTTCGATGTTCTCTTTGTTCGCCAACTTGAAGACGCCGAGGCAATCATTCGGGCGTGTCTTGCGCTCAACCTTGGTTGCTGTGGCATCGTATGCTTCCTTAATGTCTTCATCGGACATTTTGCCGTGAAGCATCAGAATTTCATTCCAAATATTTGTTTTAATCTGCTGCTCGGACGGCCCGAAGATCGTAACCTTGACGTTGTCGTGACAGATCATGCACCACCAAAACACGACCGCCATAACGTGTGTCTTGCCGAAACCAGCACCACCTTTGAATGTGATGCGCTTGCTTCGTTGGAATGCTTCTGCAAATTCGATTTGCTTTGGGGAGAGTGTCGTTCCGAACAAGTGATGCGCGAAAAACGCGATATCCTCTTTGTATTTCGGAAATAAATGCTGCTGAAAAAATTGTGCCTTTTGAGCGGATAATGCCATTAATACCACCTTTCGGTGATATTTATTTCCCCACGTCTTTTTCCTGCTTTTCGTCTTCTACGAGCGTTCCGACGATGCCTTTCAGGTCTGCGCTCTTTGGTAATTTTGGATCACGCGCCCAACGCTGCACCATGCGAATTGCACCTTCAGCCAGATAAACGCCGATCAAGCCTATACCGAACGCAATGCCGTTGTTCGTTGACAGGTCAGTGTCAGCCACCTGAAAATATTTGGTCAGGATGGGTGTCAGGTAGACCGCGCAAGCAGTACCGACAAACCCGCCTGTAAGGGTTTCCCACTTCGATTGAGCCTTGACCATCATTGTGCGGACAATCGCACCGGCAAGGCCAGCAAACATGTGAGCGTGATTAATTCCAAGCGAGTTGAGCAGCGATAGTATCGCGGCGAGAATTGTAGTCATGTTCAGCCCCTTCATCGGGACCGAAATGCCCCTCTCCGTATTTAATTGGATGGGCTTAATTGGCGCTCTGACTGGCTTCTGGACGGCACACGTCCACACTGATTTCTGGCGTCCTCTTAATAAATACAAGACAACCAAGGAGGGAATTCATGAAGATTAAAATGGCAATCGCACAGGGCTATGTCGAAGGCGAAATTAAAGGCTTTATCGAAGCAAACGCAGGGTTAAGTGCAAGCGAGGCAACAGCGCAATGGGTGGAACAGAAATACGGTCGTTGGATCAAAGAGAACCTAGAAACCGAATATGACATTCGCCTTACAGACTCCGACACTTCATTTGTGATCGGTTTTCCAACCGAGGAATTAGCGCTGAAATATCGAGAACTGCTTGGCGGTCATGTGATCGGAGACAAGGATGCCTAAGAGCGATAACAAACATTATCCGCCGTCTCGTCTTGCTGGATTGAAACCATATAAGAAGGGTCAGTCGGGCAATCCGAAAGGCCGTCCACCGACACCACCTGAGATTAAGGAAGCGCTGCAAGGTCACTCGCTGGAAGCCGTCAACAAGGCTTACGACTTGATGATGAATAGCACGAACGAAATGGTACAATTGAAGGCTACTGAAATGTTCCTATCGCCATTCGTGAGCAAAGCGGCGCAGAAGGTCGATATTGACCATCAAGTGACACACAACATGAGCGACCTGATTGCAAAGATGAATGCGTCAATGGCTGCTGTCGGACAAGACACTAAGGTCATCGACGTAACGCCGGTCGAAAACATTTCCCCTAAAAAACCGGACGCTTCACTTTGAGTGAAGCGGACGCGTCTCACACCATCTTCACTTTGAGTGAAGCATCTCCAAGCCCCCTTCCAATTCCATTTAAGAGTAAATTAATCCTATATTTGGTTAACATAAATTAATACTTGCGACACAAGCAAGGCATAGATAGAACCTCCCTGTCTTGCCGAGTAATCGGCCTGACCGTTCTTTGAAAAGTCATATGTAAAGTCGTCATGTTACGTCATTCAACTAGTCCTTTAATGGACATGCGTTCCGGCAGGTTGGTGATTGTTTCTACCGTTCAACGGGAAACACGCGGCGGAAAAAATCTTGGTCATCCGAAGGAAACTTCACGCACCCGACCGAGGTGAAACGTGCAACAAACATGAAAGGACGCACAAATGACTGAGATTAAGAATGTATCCAACAACTCCATCGACGCTACCATTCTGGCTGAGAAGAAAGTGTTCGCCCTATCGCGTAGTGTGTTTTCACACCACGTATCAGAACTAGAAGTAGCGCCGTCGGCAAAGCAGTTTATTGTTGAACTCAACGACCAAGCCTCCGGGCTTGTCTTTGACGATAACAAGTTACGCGATGCGACATATCGCTATGTTGCTAAACTTGTGGACGCAGCCCGCACTCTAACGGACGTTGAGTCCGAAACGAGGAAGGCATTCATCAAACTTTTCGAGGCTCTTTTTGGAACCAAGAATGTTGAGGAAGCGCTCAAAAGTAACAATCCTTATCTTATGCTTGTCCGCGCTGTGGACGGTAATTGGGTAACCAAAAAAGATGAGAAAGGTCGCGAACAAACCAAGTGGGCTCCTAATCGTAGCAGCGAGAAATATTCGCATGTTTGCCGCTTCGCTATCGAATTTAATCTAACTGGCGACACTCTGCTGGAACACTTTATCACGCGCAAGTCGATTACCTTTAATCGGAAAGAGACGAAGCAAACGATAAAGCCGACTATTAATGACATCATCAAAGCAGACCGCGAAATTCACACTACTGGACCGCGCGAAGTGATGGACGAAAGCGAATGGAAGGGAGTTTTCGAACTCAATCCACTAGCAACAGTCCCATTCACAAAGCAAATTGAGAAAGCAATCAAGTTACATGAAGGCTATCTCGGTGTCGCTCTCGTACGGGTAAAGGACGGTGAACTAGAAATTCTTGGCGACGCCGGTAAGGAAAGCAACGATGTATTGCGCTTGTTCAAGAACCAGCGCCCTGCGGTTGCTGAAACTTACTGGAAGGCCAAAGAAGAATCGCTAGATGTTGCAGAACTTGATCCGGCTCTGGCTCGCGATGTTAAGTAATAGTTTTGGAGTTTACGAAGGGGATGGCATTGCCATCCCCTCTTTTGTTGGAGGTACTATGTCACCCGATTATTCAATCATCTTTGCCGGTTTGCTTATCAGAGCACGTTTTGAAAACGCTTTAGACGCATTGCTCAACCAAACTGCTATGCCAAAAAATTTCGTTGATGGTCACCTTACGGTGGAACAACGGATTTCATGGCATCGGGCAGTTGCGGTACGCAAGAAGGCTGAACGTGAGCAGCGTGAACTGTGTGATGCTCCCGAGGCATCAATTGAGTATTACAGGCGGTGTTCAGTCGTCGCTCGTGCTCTCACTCATCTGCATAGACGTTTTCGCAACGTTCGATATGCAATCGGCCTTGATCCTAGCAAGCGCCGAGTTGAGTTGAAGCGACTACGGCTTGAACACCGGCAGCATGAGGAAGCCTTTAGGGCCGTCTTTCGTGAAAAGAGGCTATTGTCTCAAGACGAAAAGGCCGCGTTATCTGTCCGTGAAAGCGGGAGATACCGTTGGGTTCCTCACATTGAAACCCGCGATCCTGCCGCATCTTGGCCTGTAGAGGTCAGGTATGCGGACGAAATTGCGCTGGTTAGAAAATGGATTGCTGAAATCGATGATGCGATTGAGGGATATAAGGCAGCAGTATCGAGTTAACAGAAGCCCCGGTTCGCCGGGGCTTTTTCGTATATGGCTTCACTCTAAGTGAGGCAGAATGAGGCGGGGCATGTTCACAAAGAAACTTACAATTTCACGAGTTTTCGAGCGTATAGACGCATTACGACTAGAGGCAGTGGCAAACGGGTATTGTTGCTTTAACTATAATGATCGTTTTCGCTATCACGGTGAAACCACAAATAAATTTAGGTCATCACCTTTCAATCCTTCTCTAGAAAACAAGTGGTCGGACGAATTAATTTTTCTGAGCACCATGCGAGAGAAGTATGGGGTCGATGGAGAAAACACGCTTCTTGTTTTTGAAGGCGTTGACCATCCCGATGTTAACGTGGTTCTCGGAAGTATCGTCGGCTCTCGCCAAGCAAGTGTTGATATTAAAATCAAGGCTCACGAAACTGATGAGAGTCAACATGCGCATTTCTTGTTTATGGGCTTTGAAGACGCGACTGATATGAAGCAGTTCATTGCCGAATATGGCCGGAAGTCCACCGACGAAATTCTTGGCTCCTCCGATATGCTGACCGAAAATCACCTTCTCGAAGGTCTGGATGACTGGTTGGTTTGAACCACGAGTTCAGTTTCTCCATTTGTTGACTTCGATTAAAAGGACAAAACTATGAGTACTAGTGATACTCTTTTCGATACCGAACGTAGCCTGAACGAGTGCTGCGTGGACCCTTACACTAATGATGAAACTCGCCTGAAAATTAATCAAATCCGCTGCCAAATGGTTGCTCTAAGACTGGAGTTAGACAGTTCTATCCCAATGGAGTGGCTTGAACGTAACCCAATATACGCCGCCGCAAAAAACGGCGATATTGGCCCGCACGATGCTTATATGAACGGTGATGATCGAATTCTACTGCCATTCAGCATCGCGTTAGCGAAGGCATTTCCCCAACCGTAAATTTTAGCGCTTATTATAGCGGATTGCCGATGTTCCCCTTCTGTTCTATATGAGGGCATGACACGTACTATCCGATCCCTCGCAGATGCAGCACGCCATGGAATGTTTGTGGTCGCCACCTGTCGCGACTGCAAACGCGAAGCGCGATTTCTCGCGAGCGATCTTGCCGAAATGTTTGGATATGGTCGAAGTCTGAGCGGTTTACGGTTTAAATGTACTCGATGTGATTCTCGAAACTGCGAGGTGAAACCGGAACTTCCCGGTTTCGAGCGGCAGCATGAAACGGTCGTTTGGCGACCTGTGAAAGTTAAGGGCTAGCATCTACGAAGGGCGGGCATTTCATGGCAATATTGTATTCAAAAGCAGATTTCGACATCGCGGCGCCCCATGCCCCAGCGGGACTCAGCAACGTAAGGCAATACTTTTTCAAGTATATGTGCGCCAGCACGGCTAAGAAGGTGCTGAGAAACAATACGTTGCGTTGGTCGAAACCGGAGTTACTCAACGATCCATTCGATATGCAAATCGACTTAGGAATCGAGACTGATTACATTAAAATCATAGATGAGATAACTGAAGCGGTTTGGGAGAATTACACGAGCGGCAACCCCGCTTCGGGCGTCTCTAGGATTATGGCGAAGTTTCAGAGTTTTTCGTACGAAACTCAGAAGCAACTGCTGCGTAGTACGATGGCAGAACGACTACCGGAACAACAATTTGCCAAGATGCCGGGTCTGATCAATGACGCAAATCTGCGTTCTCGTGAGAAGTTCAAACATGTCAAGATGCTATCGCTGACCGTCGATCCGTTTGTGCCCACCATGTGGTCCCACTATGCGGATTCACATAAAGGCGTGGTGCTCCGCATTAAAAATAACTCTGAAAAATCAATTCTTCCACACTGCACACCGGTCAGATATCGCAAAAAAATCCCGTATATGTTCGCTACTCGGTTGTACGTGGATAAACTGTTTGAAACAGACTCCTTCGATCCAAGGGATATTTTCTACAATTCACTGTACGTAAAATCGGATCATTGGTCATATGAGGACGAATGGCGAATAGTATTCCCGGGACGTGCGCCGACGCAGTCTTTCGAAGACATCCCCCTTCATTATGAGGAAATCGACGGCATTATATTTGGATTGCGAACCTCTAAATCCGACATCGAAGAAATTCTTGAAATCGTCGGTTCGAGGCGAATTTCACTGATGCAAACTACTCGGCAAATGGACACTTTTGATATCGGAATCACTGACTACGACCACTGAAATGTTTTCTCAGCGGTATCAAAATTAGTTGGTGATCTGTTCCTGTTTCATTTGGACCCACAGGGGGTGTGCTGCCCCCTGTCCAAACGTGCAATGCAAGTGCGTGTGAGCGTGTCAGCAAGACGCATAGACGTATCGTCCTTGCGCATGAAGCAATGCTTGCAAGCCATGCAGCGCCACACGTAAGCGCTTATCCTTGACATGCCTCTAACGCAGTACGACATTACAGTCGTAAAGACGCATAGATGTATCGTGCAGCGCAATGCACCCCATGCAGTAACGCAAGCATCCCCGCCCCTGTTACCTCGCTGTGTGAGCGTCTGTGCGTCTTTGCATCCTACTCATGCTGACATGACAAAGCCCACCGTTTCCGATGGGCTTCTACAACTAATTGCGCAATTAGTTGATGTTACGCTTTCGCCTTAGTGCGACCCTTCTTGAGACGTTCGCTGCGCTCTTTCGAGAACTTAGTGATTGTCTCCTGCAACTTAGCATCCGCTTGAATTGCTTCTTTTGCAGCGGTCAGGATCGCGACCACTTCATCAAGATCATTTGCCCGAAATAGTTTGCTACCTGCAATCTCGAAAGCATTACGACCAACACGCACCACGTAACCAGCACCGTCTTTGCGGAACCACAGCGATCGTGTGTTAAGTGTTTTGCCTTCTTTGACCTGCTTTGCGTTTGCTACCTGCGTATCGATCTTGTTCAGGAAAATCTCTACTGCGTTCTGTCCACCAACAAAGCCAGTAGTTGCAGCGGCCTTTAGAAGTTCAATTGCGTTTGTCATCAAGTAGTCCTTTGCACCGCAAGCCCTATTGCTTGCGTGCTTGTCTATCAATAGCCGTTGAGCAATCAGGGCAACCGGAGAATTCAGTCTATTTCTAATCTTTTAGCAAGCGCTCAACGCGTTTCACCTGAGAGCGTTCATAAAAAATAATATCCGATCCACTCTTGATTACTAAGACACTTGATGACGAGAAAACGACGTTCACATTGATAAAAGACTTATCATCCGTATAAACTGAGTAACGAACTTTATCCTTTTCAATATCATTTGCAGCGCTATATTTTCCTAAGAAAAATAATACTCCATATGCAGCAACAAGTGAGCAAGTGAACGGCACAATTGACTTGAACGCCTTCCGATCAGCGAGTGCTGATAAGCCCTGTATCCCGTTTGCTCCAAAGTAGATAAAAAATATCATCATTTGAAAAAAATAAAATCGATCAGGAAAAAACCAATTTAAGGCTACGGACGAGGCTATGCAAAAGCCAAGAACCCAAACCATAACAAGATTGGGATCGAGCCGATCTGCGACGCTTAGATACTTGTTATTTTTGATCGTATCGTCGTCCATTAGGGAAAGAGCACCAAGAAGGCCTAATGCGGGAAGACTTGCGGCTAGGACCCCCACTAAACCCGGAATCGACAATATTGCACCCTGAATAAAGTTAGTTTCTAGATAAAAGCCCAACAATTCAGGCCCAAGAACTGAAAAATACCCCATCGTATAAACAGTGTAAAAAACAAAGAGGGTGCCGATAAAAACTCCGATCCACGGCAATAGACCCGATATAGTTACTTTACGGCTCATACGGACACCTAGCGATATTGATTAGGCAAGTGTTTCAGTGCTGGGAATTCTTTCTTCCGAGCGAGCGAGAAACAAAATAGTGGAAGCCGTCATATGAAGCATATAACTGGCAATCTCTTCAGGCACTTCAGTCGGTTGAACTCCTTGCCCGTGACCAGACGTCCTATTTCGTGCAGTGGGAATCCCACTCTCCAACCCCGCCCGTAGACATGAAAAATGTTGCTGCCAATACTTGGGAACTAGTTCATTCTCTAAACAAATCTGAATGAGGTCTTTTGCCGTTGATTTGGGCGAGAATATCCACCCGCGTTTCTCGCAGATTGCCTTCATGGTACTTTCGAAAGACTTTAGGCAGTCAACTAGAGCCTCTTTTGCTCGACCGTGACGATAGTGTTCGAAGGCACTTAAGAACTCCTGCTGAGCGCCGGAATATCCGCGACCTCTTAAGATCACTAAAGCAGGCTTAACCGCTTCTACATGAACGAATTCGGAGTCTATTCGAACTACTTCATTACCTACATACTCAAAACCAATCATCGCCCTCTTGAAGCGATGATTTATTTCCGCGATGGCAGCATTTGACTTTTCGCGCGCATCCATCAACCCTCGGTAATTAAATTGTGAAGTAAAACTATCTATAATATGCGCTATTATCTCCACTGCATCTATGAATTTATCAACAGACGGCTCTTTGAGTAAGAACGATCGTAGGTCATTGAATTTATCCGCTGTAGACATTGTTGGAGAGAGTTCGAAAACGCCGTATTCGCGACGAAGAGTATCAACGATGTAATCGTATGCTGCACTAACATCCTGCTGATGTCGATTGTAATAACTGTTCCTGTCCCCCAAATTTTCTTCAACAATCATCCAAATTTGATTTCTTAATGCGTCAGGTACTTTATCGTAAACGTAGACATCCGTATCCTCTCCGCGTAATTCTTTTTGTCGCTCCGAATACAGTTTTGTTATAGCCATCATCAACCGCCAGAATCGTTACTACCGAAAGATCAATTATAACTTTCGGGCGAAACTTCGAAAGACCGCTCAACCGTAAATGGTCTGAAAGCAACAGTTTTTACAATCAAATTTGGCTGACGATCTGTTCCTTATTTGTATGAATCCACAGGGGGTGTATAGCCCCTTACATTCCTAGCCTGTGAAGCAAGCGCGTCACCTGTGTTGAGACCCATTGCTTCCCCTGTGCTGTCGGGATTTGCTTCGCATTAAGTTCTCTAGCAATTGCTGCTGGACCTACTGCGCCGCACTGTATGATGCTCTGGACAATGGGAAACACATGTTCGTCAAATGCATCTATGCGCGCTCTCGTGCTTGCTTGTGTGCCACCGAGTTTAACGCCACGTTCTTTAGCCGCTGCTAGTGCTGCTTTGGTTCGTTCTGAGATCATCCGGCGTTCTTTGTGCGCAAGGATCGCATATAGATGTAATTGAAACTCATCTGCATCCGGCATATCCGCACAACGAATGCGAACACCTTTCTCCATAAGCGATAGGATAAACGCTGCATTACGAGACAGGCGATCCAGTTTGGCAAATACCAGCGTGGCTTTATTCGCTCGTGCAAACTGCATTGCTGCTTGCAACTGGTCACGGTCATTGTTCTTGCCCGACTCAATGTCGGTGAACTCGGCTATCGGACTATAACCCGCACATGCTGCTCGTTGTGCCTCTAGACCAAGTCCGCTTTGACCTTGTTTAGCAGTCGATACGCGATAATAAGCAACGTAGTTTGCAGGTTGTGTAGGTTGCATAGGTTGTAACTCCTTCGGCACAGTCAACGCACATTGCTTGTGCCTATTGCCAAAAGAGTTTGATGCAAGAGCGAAGATCGGTTGCCCTTTGAAAACAAAGGCTTACAATGCACCTCTCGGATTTTCTACGAGACGGTGCTGTTTGCGCTGATTGTCTGTTTAAATCGCTATTGCGTGGAATACCGCAGTGATCCCACACTGAACTTTAATCATTGAGAACGACACTTCTTCGCCATACTCTCTACTTTGTCTTTCCATCCGTTGGCGCGATGACTAATTAACGTCCACATTGTTTTTATTTTTAGATTGTTTTCTTCGTTGTTCAAGAGAACAGAGTTATCAATAATGAAATCTAGACTGTCGGTCATACCCAAAGCCACTTCCAAAACACCGCTTATGCTTTCTGAAAATCGAGGGTCTATAGCACCAACATCGAAAACCAGTTTTTCCAGCGTGCTTGTTGATATTGTTGGAAGATTGAAAACATACTCTGTTTCTGGAATTCCGTTATAACCGGCAATTTCTATCACTTGACGACCACTACTGCCGGTCTTCACCGAATAACCGTCTGCATCTGGACGAACAACAGCACACAGTATGTTGTATAACTTTATATGATTAATCAGCCTCTGACATTCATTAGCGGCAATTCTCTTATAAACCTTCATCCTTCGCGCGTTGTCTCGCCGTTTCTTAAACCACTCCCACCCCTCTTTTAAGACGAACATGAATATTGCTATCCAAAGACCCGCCGACAAAAACCCACCGACATTAAATCCGGCAACTTCGACCGCTTGGGTAACTGTCTCAGGCACAAGTGGCCCTGATGCCAGTATCGGCTGTATATCCATGGAAAATCCCCCGTTCGCTCTACCCTTGGGCTTTACTATTCGGGGGATTGATTACCGTCAATTATGCGTGGGAATTATTCGCGGCTAAGTTTCCAGAGGATTAAGTCTTCGCCCCTTGCATATGCTTGCAGCACGTCTTCCAACTCCCTCGCGTATTCGTCCTGGCGCTGTTTAATCTCCTGCATACGTTTTGCGTGGAAGCGGACATATGCAAGCAGGGACAGATCGTTGCGGGTTAGGTGTTCTGCTTTCATCGCTTAAACAGGGCCACTTCTGCCTGTCTCCGTCTGGTTAAGCCGTTCAGGACTTTGCCGCCGGCTTTGTTCCATTGCAGCCAACTACGTTCGATTTCCGCAATTGGTGCTCTACTGTTAATGCGCTTGAGTAGCGTTGACTTGCTCAGGTTCGTTTCGCCCAAGTTGTATGTAAAACTTACCAGTGCGCCATATTGGTTCTCTGTTAGCGGGACTTTCACCAGACGCTTAACTGCTGCCTCATATGTGGGAAGATCAAACTGCATTAGCAGTCGATCTGCTTCACTTTGAGTGATGCGCTTTTTGCCAACGTCTGCTCGGCTTACCGTGCGTGTGTGTCCGTATCCGATGGTGGGAACTCCGGCCGGACAAACATATGCTAGGAGTTTGCAGCCTTCGAAGTCCTTGATTAATTTAAGTGATGCTGTGTTTATTGCCATGCCGTATTTATTGGCGGCGTGGGAAATTACTATGCTAGTTTTGGGCAGCGTGCTGCCTTTTTACTAAACCTTACTTAATTTTCAATGCTCTTACTGGCTTGAAGAACACCAAACATTAACTTCTCTTCAACGCCATCGAGCATGATATCGAAACTACTCAATATGAACTTTTGTAAATTCATTTGGTGCGTGTCGAACAACTGACCGCATGTTTTATCGAAACAAACATTGATTTTATCGTAGTACGACTTACGCGTTTGGAAATCATAGTGAGAGTAAATATTTGTTATGCGTCTTTTTAAAGTCTCTTCTACTTCACCTGCTATACCTTTACCGCTAGCATAGATATTCTTTGGCTCGTCTGATGCTGTAGCAAGTCCACCCATAACGCGCATTAGGTCGAGATTCTGATTATTAAATCCAAATCCGAGAAACACCAAGTTCCTCGCGCTATTGATCGCCGAATGTATCCGCTTGACCAACGCAATGTCTTGAGTTTGCTCCGTATAGGTCCGGATTCGACTCGAAACTTTTCTTAATGGGAAGTCATAAGAAACAGGCCGTCCAAATGCACACTCGTCATCTTGCGCCGCTCTCAAGTCTTCCGGTACCTTTCCAAGGTAGCCGTATGGATGAATGATCTCAATTTCGCTTACAATTTCGGCAGCATCTTTTCGTGAGGTGTCGAATGCGACCATAATGGATTCTATGAGGTAGTATTCGATACATCGATCATAGTTAAAACAAATAATACGAACTTGCTTTGACAACTCTCTAGCATCGGTGACGCCATCAAATAATATGCGCGTGAATTTACCTATCCAAGTATCAGTTATCTCAGACCGATTAAATGTTTCAATCATTCCCGGTATGTAGCCTTCAGTCCTCATTCTAGAATTCGCTTCGGCAGAAGCAATATTCCAAGCGATCAAGGCTTTCCCCATCTCAACTAAAACTTTATCATTTCTGTTGCGGTGAATAAATGCGTCAATACTGACACTTGTATCAATTGCTGTATGAATCCGTTGAAGCGCTTTATATATGAGTTCACCGCGAAACTCTGGCCAGCCTTGAGTCACTGCGTGAGCGAAATCCTCATTGGCAATCCTCGACCCGTAATTACGTTCGTATTCGAGTTTGCATGTTTCGCGAATCTGTTGGGCAAGTTGCGATCCCACCGGTAAGCCAAACTCAGCGCTCGCCCCTGCACCAATCACAAAAGTCGTTTTATCTCTAAACATAATGCCCACGCTCGTCTGAGTTGAAGTCACATAATACTTTGAGTACCAATCGGATCAAAGACGCTTCGTGAAACAGGAATGGGTTAGACACAGATAAGCAGTGGTATGTCGTCGACTAGGCTTTTCTCCAAGCAAAGCCGTACTTGTCGCACCAACTAGCGTATGTGGTTTTGCTTCCCTTATTGATGGGTAATGTCGGGTTCTGAAATACGATGGTGATGGTGTAATCGGGATGGGCTAGTTTCACTGCTAGCATCTTCTGACGGTCACTTGCTGTAAATCGGCCCTTTGCCTCAATAATCTCTTTGGTCTGCTCGTTAATCCAATCGGGCAAATAGGTATGCTCGATTGTGTAGGGCAAACGCTTTGCTTCATATGAGAAGCCCTGCCCTACTTGTTTCGCTACCTTCTGTTCAAACTTGTTTCTCACAGCACACCACCGTGAGTTAACTTAAACAGAATGGCTTCTTTAGTGTCCTCAATTCGCAAGTCCACTCGAATAATATTATTGTCTAAATCATAATACTTTTCATATATGCGAGTATCAGAATTAACTGATTTTAGTTTCTCTCGCACTTGTTCCAGAATAGATTCATTAATCAGTTCATGTATTCGCCTAATGCGTTCTGCTGACGACAGTTTTCCCAGTTCATGTGCATTTTTATTTGCCACGCGACTCTGGTTTTCCCAAAATGGAAATTCTAGCGTTAATGCATGATATGTTTGAACCCAATTACTATTGCTCATGCTGCACCTCCGAACCATCTGCGGAAGCCTGAAAAGACATTCTTTTTTGTCACAATAGGATTGGGATTATATCGCCCCATCGATAACATTCGGCGATGTTTCTCTCTGTTTTCCTCGGCGAACTCCGCGACTTTCGTTGCTGTAATTGCTTTATCAATCTTTTCCTTCAAATCGATTTCATCAACAATTATTTTAGTTAACTCGTGATGGCATACATTGTTGTAAAATGGCTTGCTTTGCATATCGAGATAAACCAACTGAAACAAACTTTCAGTTATTTTTGGTCTGCTTGGGCGAGTTAAATCTCTATTATCAAACATACAAGCACGATTAATCATGCATTTCATCTCATATGACCAATGCTCCTTTTCAATTTCTGCAATGATTGCTTCGTGTTTTCTGATTTCTTCGCGAATAATCTGGCGTAGTTTTTCCTCTTTCATATCGCCCTCCCCTTAAAGTGTTTTGCTCGTTGTTAGATTGTAGAATTCAAGATTGCCGCAACCACTGAGGCGCTTGCCCTGACGGAGAAGGTCAATCAATTTCGGCAAGTGCTTGAGTTGTGCTTCGCTGTAATCCTTGCGCTGCTGAACCTTGTCCGCATACAAGCCCTCTACATACTGCTGCCATGTCTGCTTTCCGCCACGTCCGGGTTTTGCGCTGGCATAACCAAGCATGATGATTTTATCGTCTCGGAATGTGTCGCCGATGGTCGTCAACTCGGTGATGAGCAAATCAAGCCAGTTACGATCACCCTTTGAGAAGTCCATGAATGGAACTTGCGTTGTGCCGAAACGTGGCTTGTAATCGACTGTCATCGTTGAACGATTTAGGTCTGCAAGCGGGTCCAAGCGCGACGGCTTGAAGGAAATCTTTGCTTCCATAATTTCGTATAATTCTGTTAAATCTACTTTGTTCATTGGAAATACCTCTTTTAAAATTACTGCTGATTAAAATGTAAAAGTGCCTGTTCAATGCGTTCGATTGCATCTTGTAGGGCTTCAATAAGTTCTGCATGTTCTGCTTGCTGCGCAACGAGTTCTCTGATTACCGCTGCTTGTGTTTTTTCCTTCATCGGCAAAGTTTGCGCTGCGATTTCAATTTCATTTATTGGCATCTTCATTTGCGTTTGTGTTCTCCCTTTTTTTTTACATTTCTATTTATCCAACTAGGTAGAAAACACGCTCAAATGCTCTGGAAATGGGGGCTTTTGAATTGCGTTGCTGCTTGCTTGATCTGGGCCTTTTCCTTCTTCGCGGCTTTCGCTGCTTTCTGTCCCTGACTGATCTTCGCCTTATGCTCTGGCGTTAGTGTTCGTCCGGTCAGTGCTTTGGAAATTGCGGCTTTGTGTTCTGGAGTTTTGGCAACTCCCTTTTGTCCGTGTTCGCTCATTGGCGTGTCCTCCGTTGTTACCTAGTATTTACTCGGAGCGCCGTTTGAGCAGGCAAAACAAAACCCGGATCGCTTGTGCAATCCGGGTCTACCTCTGTGGAGTTGAAAGCGGGCCTATTCACCTTCGTTGTTATTTATGCGCTTCACTTTGAGTGAAGGTTTTTGCTTCTCTGGCTGCGGCCCATCTGGCCTTCGCTGCTGCGGCTCGTTTAGCATTGGACTCAGCGGACTTCGGCTTGCCCTTAAGACCCGCTGATATGTTTGCACAATGTGTCTCATCGTATTTCTGGCCGGTCTTTGTTTCGGAGATCTTGGTCCTCACCGACTCTGGGCGCTTCTTACCCAACTTCTTCGCCGCCATGCGCTTGCGTGTCTTTTCGCTGCGTTCTTCACCCGGCAGATAACGGCAGTTCTGCATGGACTCTTTCTGTCCGCAAATGATTGCGGTTGCATCGTTCATAACGCCATTGAGTTTGTCCTGACGACTAGCCCAACTCAAAACCAGTTTGAAATCCGAACGCTGGCGACCTTCAATTTTTCCTCTGAGGTAAGAACGTGCAAGCGAGTTTAACTGATTGTTTGTGAACTTGTCGATGTATTGGGAGAAGGTCAGTTCAAACGTAACGCCCTGCTTTGTTTGGTAACGCGCACTGCGGGAATAGAACTTGAAAAGTTTTTCTGTGAAATCGTCCACCTTGTCGTTAGGGAAATCGACTAGTTTGTTATGGACTTGGATCGTAATCAAAATATGTTTCGGTTGCATAGTGAACTCCTGAAAATTTGTTTGCCAATTGCAGAATTATCTCCAAATAATTTCTACACTTCTATTTATGTAATCTACTTCAAAACCCTGCTCTAATAGGTAAGAAACCGAGGGATTGGAGTCCCTCGGTCCAGTGAGATGTTTTTGGCAAAACAAATGTGAGATGTTCACGCAGATATTTATCGGAATGCGCTGGATTAGGCCGATACCCAGCCGAGTAGTAGATTACATAACTCATAATATAAAGTAATATGGATTGGGTTAATTAACATGAAAGTAGTAGAATACATAACTTATCTATATTCTATATAGATAACCCATGCACTCCACCACTTGCATATCAACTAACCTAAGCATACATGGCTGAAGCCAAGTCCGATTTGGCTTTGCCAATCTCGTCCTCGCTTCCAGCCTTGTAGTTTTTCTGCTTTGCAGTGCTTCGCACGGCCATTGGTGGGTTATTGGGTTGATTAACCTGCGGTAGCCATTTGGTCGCTTCGCTCCATCCTGCGGACAGCCAGTCAGAGTTTGGGCTATTGGGGGAGATAAAAACGGGCGCGTTAAACAGCCAGCCAAATCACGAAAACACATAAATAAAAGTGCGATCACGAACACACTCCTGATCTACTAGCGATCGCATGTGCTCTCCTGCACCGGGCAGTTGGTTTTTCCTCATTTTCCGACTGCCCCACTATTTCCTCAAGCCCTTCCTGCTGCGTCAGGGAGGGTTTTTTATTTCTTGCGCATAAGTATCATTGGCAGTATTGCTATTTTTATTCTTATTCTCGGAGGGCAATATGACACTACAAGATGTTTTTAATGGTGTTATACAGATAATTACAATGATATGGACAGCAGACTTACAGACGCTTTGTGTTGCGATACTGGCGATTGCTGCTGGTGTACTGTTGCTTGTGGTGAATGAACGAGCGAACAAGGCCGCTTACAGGTACGCACTGGACCGTAAAGCAAAGCGTAATGGCGCGAAGCAATAACTTGTTGGGGGCAACAGTGAGCGACAAGCCCACACAATCTAAAAGTGATGAACTCAACACGTTGTTATGCCGATTGTATGAGTTGAGTTATAGCGGCGATCTCAAGCCAATGCAGAAGGTCACTAATCAGCGGCCTGTTATGTTTGATGCACTGGTGCAGCCGATTAGCCAGATGACCGTTTTAGATGAAATTCATCGCATCTTTGCAGATGAGATCGAGCCATTCTTGGCTCATGTTCGAAGTCTCGGTTACGAAGGTCAGTTTGCTTACGAAGGTATAACTGGCCGGATACAGATGGATTTTGCAACGGCCCTGGACGCGTTGCGTTTCAAGCAAGCGCTATAACAGGGGGAGTTCGTAGAACACGAACTCCCTTTCACTTTGAGTGAAGGCTACGGCTCTACGTAGCGTCTATTTGCCCTTGCGGCGCTCGTGTACGCGCTCAAAGGCTTTGTCGGCTCCCAGTGCAAGTCTACCTCGACCTTAAGCCCTGCTGGCCCTCTGAGGCTTTCCAGTTCCGTTAAACTGACATAACCTAGTTCCGGCTCACCGAGTCCCAAGTCACACAGACCGAAACACGTATCGCCATCAGGCTCCATGTCTTTCAGTACCCATGTCGCGTTAGCCCATGGCGTGAACAGTTTGACGACCGGAATATGATCCTTCTCACGATCCAGACCATTCTCCAAAAGCCTACGGCGATATTGCGCGGACAGCAAAGCCATTATGCCGCCTCGCTTTTCATTCCGAAAACTTCAATTTCGTATCGACGTTCGTTAATTCGACGCCATGCCTTCCAAGCAGCAGCGCTTGGAAATACCCGATCAAACAGTTCGTTTCCGAACATTCCCCACACATGAAAACCAACTTGTGATTGCATTTGTTTAACTCCGTTTTGCATTTGCAACTCAGAGTTACAGCCGTTGGATTCAAAGGGCGAGCGCCGTGTTCAGGCCCGTAAAATTAAATTACATAGTGTTTTCAATGGGTTATTTAGGTTGCAAAAAATAGCATAATATAATAAACAAGGAACCTTGTTTTTTAACCGTGTTTATTAATCCTCTGGAAATTATAAACGAGGGTTATGGCCAACAAAAAAGCGCGGAAATCTCCGCGCTTTTGGTATTTCTCAGGCAGCCGATATAATCAGGCAGCGGCACTTTCTGAAGAAATGACGCTGATAATATCATTGACAACCTTCTCGACGAGAACGCGATCATCCCCTTCCGCCATTACGCGGATCAGCGGTTCGGTTCCCGATGGACGAATGACAAGACGACCCTGAGCGCCAAGACGTTCAGTGGCTTCGTCAATCGCACTCTTGACCTTCTTGTTCTCAAGCGGCTTACCGCCAGTGGTGCGGACATTCTTGAGAAGCTGCGGCACGGGTTCAAACTTACGGCACAGCTCGCTCAGCGGCTTGTTTTCTTCCTGCGCAACCGCAAGAATCTGCAGGGCAGAGACGAGGCCATCGCCTGTCGTGGCAAAATCCGACAGAACAATATGCCCTGACTGTTCGCCGCCCACATTGAAGCCATGCTGACGCATGTGCTCAACCACGTAACGATCTCCGACTTTGGTGCGGGCAAGCGTCATATTGTGATCATGCAGGAAGCGCTCAAGACCGAGATTGGACATGATGGTCGCGACAATACCGCCGCCTTGCAAACGATCAGACCGTGCCCATGATTCGGCAATTACTGCCAGAAGCTGGTCGCCATCGATCACTGTTCCATTCTCGTCCACGAGCAGAACACGGTCAGCATCGCCATCAAGTGCAATACCCACATCGGCCCGCACTTCATGAACCTTCTTCATCAAACCGATGGGATGGGTTGAACCGCAATCCTCATTGATGTTGATGCCGTTCGGTTCATCATTGATGGTGATAACTTCTGCACCAAGTTCCCAAAGAGCCGCCGGCGCGACCTTATAGCCAGCACCGTTCGCACAATCGACGACCACACGCAGACCATTGAGCGATATATTGCGCGGAAGTGTGCGCTTCGCAAATTCGATATAGCGGTAAATATCGCCATCAACACGCTTTGCCTTGCCGACTTCACCATGGGTCGCAAGATGGGCCGAAAGATCGCTATCGATCAGGCTTTCGATCTGCAGTTCGATTTCGTCAGAAAGCTTGAAACCATCCGGACCGAACAGCTTGATGCCATTGTCAAAGAACGGATTATGCGAGGCCGAAATCATCACACCAATATCGGCACGCAATGACCGGCAGAGCATAGCAACAGCCGGTGTCGGGATTGGTCCGAGCAAAAAGACGTCCATGCCAGCAGCGGTGAAACCAGCTACCAGAGCGTTTTCCAGCATATAGCCGGAACGACGTGTGTCCTTGCCGATCACAACGCGCGAGGCTTGGCCCCGACGGCGGAAAATATGCCCAACCGCCATGCCAACTTTCATGGCAATATCGGGCGTCATCGGAAAGCTGTTTGCCTTACCGCGAATGCCGTCAGTTCCAAAATATTTACGTGTCATATTCTTAGCCTTGCGTTGCGCCATAGAGCTATCTCGAAGCAATCCAATATCAGTCGTTCATAAGAACGCGAAACAACGATGGTCGACCGCCGCATCAGAGAGACGGCAAATGCTTTCAAACAAATCGTTAGAGCGGTTACAACAATTCAGTCTTAGCCGGAACTACTCTGATTGCGTTATTATCCCAAAACCACACATCAATGCAATTTCACCTTTTTGGGGCAATTTCACCTTTCGAGGCCATAAAGTGCCAATAGCACCTTAGTTTGCTCGCATGATGCGCCGAAATCCTTAACCGAGCCTTTTAATAGGGGCAGGACCTGAAAAGAGAAAAGCCGGGCAATCAGTTGCCCGGCTTTCGAAATTTATAACAGACGCTTATTGCGGCTGTGGATTAGGCTCTATTCCAGGCTCACTGCCTGGTTCCTCACCCTTGCGCTTGCGCGGGCTGCCAGCTTTGGGCACACCCGAACCGCGTGACGGCGTATCATTGCCCTGATCGCGCGACGGCTTGTTGCCGGCAATCAGCTGTTTGATTTCTTCGCCGCTCAGCGTTTCATATTCGAGAAGACCTTCAGCCAGTGCAATCCAGTCCTCACGCTTTTCAGTCAGGATGCGCGTTGCATCAGCATAGGCTTCGTCAATCAGGCGACGCACTTCAGCATCGATGATCTGGGAAGTTTCTTCCGAAACATTCTGCGTGCGCGAAACCGAATGGCCAAGGAAGACTTCTTCCTGATTGTCGCCATACGCCACACGACCGAGCTTGTCGGAGTAACCCCACTGGGTCACCATCGAACGAGCAAGCTTGGTGGCCTGCTGAATATCGGAAGATGCACCGGAGGTGATGTTTTCCTTACCGAACTTCAGCTCTTCAGCCACACGGCCGCCCATCATGATCGCCAAACGCGAAACCATCCACGTGTAGGTCGCCGAATAACGGTCGCCCTCTGGCAACTGCATCACCATACCCAGCGCGCGACCGCGCGGAATAATTGTCGCCTTATGGACCGGATCAGAACTCGGGACATTCATCGCTACAATAGCGTGCCCCGCTTCGTGATAAGCCGTATTGGCCTTCTCTTCCTGCGTCATGGCGGAGCGGCGTTCCGCACCCATCATGATCTTGTCCTTGGCGTCCTCAAACTCCTGCATGGTCACCATGCGCTTGTTACGGCGTGCTGCCATCAAAGCAGATTCGTTCACAAGGTTCGCAAGGTCCGCACCAGAGAAACCCGGCGTGCCGCGTGCAATGATCTTAAGATCAACATTGGGTGCAAGCGGAACATTGCGCACATGCACTTTGAGGATTTGTTCGCGACCAACGATATCCGGGTTCGGAACCACGACCTGACGGTCGAAACGACCTGGACGAAGAAGTGCTGGATCAAGAACGTCAGGACGGTTGGTTGCAGCAATCAGAATGATTGATTCGTTTGCCTCAAAACCATCCATCTCGACCAGAAGCTGGTTGAGCGTCTGTTCACGTTCGTCATTGCCACCGCCAAGACCGGCACCACGATGACGACCGACAGCATCGATTTCGTCGATGAAGATGATGCAAGGTGCATTCTTCTTGGCCTGTTCAAACATGTCGCGAACGCGGCTTGCACCAACACCAACAAACATTTCAACAAAGTCAGAACCGGAAATCGTGAAGAACGGCACATTGGCTTCGCCAGCAACGGAGCGCGCTAGAAGCGTCTTACCGGTTCCTGGAGGTCCAACGAGCAGAACGCCGCGTGGAATTTTGCCGCCCAGACGCTGGAATTTCTGCGGATCACGCAGGAATTCAACGATTTCCTCCAGATCCTGCTTGGCTTCTTCAACGCCTGCAACATCCTGGAAAGTCACACGTCCGTGCGCTTCGGTCAGAAGTTTAGCTTTGGACTTCCCAAAGCCCATCGCGCCACGCGAACCGCCCTGCATCTGGCGCATGAAGAAAATCCACACACCCAGAATAAGAATCATCGGAAGCCACGACAGAAGAATGCCCAGGAGCGAGCTGGAACCGTCGCTTTCAGGACGGGCAGTAATGGCCACGCCCTTTTCTTCAAGACGGGAAACAAGTCCAGTGTCGCCTGGTGAATAAGTCTGAAAGGTGGAGCCGTTATCGGCAAACGTACCGCTGATCCGCTCACCAGTGATCGTTACCGACTTCACGCGCCCGTTGGAAACGTCGTCGATAAACTGGGAATAGGAAACTTCACGGGAATTCGTGCGCTGGCCAGGACTCTGGAACAGGTTGAACAGCGCGATCAAGAGCAGAGCAATGATCGCCCAAAGGGCGAAGTTGCGATAGTTCGGATTCATAACGGGTCCAATCGATACCACGGCCATCCCGCGAGAACGGGACGATGTTTCGACTTAACATAGGATCGAAGGGAGGCCTTGCCAAGGCACGAGGGCCACCTCGTCTTCGATTCTTGTCAATCTGGTTTATAAAAATTAGGACATTCACGGCCAAACCGCTTTTCAACGGCATTTGCCAGTCCAAAATCATAGCCCGGCAGCACGTGATCGAAGATCGCGAAGTGCCGTTCAACAGTGATTCCTGCGGGTAAACTCTGACCATCCATTGCCGGAAGCCGCAAAAGTTTGCCGTCTTCATATAAGGCGGGGAGTACGAGCAGGGCTTCCCGTTGGGTCGAATCAATTTCCTGCCCGGTGTTCTTGATAAAATCGATAAGCTCCTGCCGTTCGGGAGCGTCGATATCAACTGAAAGGCTGCCCTCATTCCTGAAGCGATAACGCCCATCCCAAATGATCCGCTGACCGGGATCAAGCCGCATGACAGGGAGATTGCGCCGTTCACGTCTGAAGCGGTGCGGTTGCCCCTTCTTGCCAAGTTCGACGAGCGCTCCGAAAACCGTCATCCGGCCGCTTTTCTCCTGTCCCGATAATACTTTCTCAATGCGGGATCGTTCAGCATCGCCAGGAAGGAAACGCCGTCCGCCTGCAATGGAGGCAAGCAAACCAGAAAACAGTCGCCGCACATTTTCCGGCAAAGCCGCATAAATATCGGCATCGACGCTGATCGTGCCAGATTGGCTCATGTTCACGCAATCAGGATTAGCCAGAGCCGCAATCAGAGCCGCGTTGTCACGTTCACGCGCCGCACTTGCCAGCGCGATCTGCGCAAGGATCATATCAGGATCAGCCTCAGCCGCAGATGTAAGCCGCACTCGCGGGCGTTCGTAATTGGTGTTTACATTGCTGGGGTCATCGATCCAGACGACATTTCTTTCTGTCAGTTCTCTGCGTAATTCCCCGCGCGGCTTGTCGAGCAATGGTCTGATCAGCTCGACTGAATTTTCGAGCCATGAGCGCGAAGCCATTGCAGCAAGCCCGCGTGCTTCCGAATGGGAACTGCGTTCTTTACGCATCAGAAATGTTTCGATCTGGTCGTCGCGTGTGTGGCCGGTGGCAATAAAGTCTGCGCCTGCCTCTTGAGCAGCCTGAACCAGAAGTCGGTAACGGGCAGAGCGCGCAGCAGCAGCAACACCACTTTTGGGCTTTGCTTCTTCCCATGCCAGAACTCGATGAGCAATCCCATGCAAATTGCAAAGACGCCCAACGTCTGTGGCCTCAAGGGCCGATTCGTCGCGCAACCGATGGTCTATGGTTACGGCTGTTAACAACGGGGGATTATCCAGCGTCGTAAGATACTCTTTCAAAAGGAACAACAGTGCCAGTGAATCACTCCCGCCTGAAACGGCAGCGACAATTCCTTTGGCATTCTGAAGTCCGAAAGGTTCAAAGATTTCGATCGGGGAAAGCCCCACAAATAATCTCCGCAATCAACATTTAATACGTGTGCGCTCATCCGTTACCCGCTTCAAAACAGCAGGCGCCGCATTCGGATAGCGGTCAGGGACTTGTTTGAAAGTCGCGCAAGCAACGTCATGATTGTCCATTTTTTCAAGCGTCATACCGAGCTTGAACATGTTTTCTGCTGCGCGCTTTGAATCAGGGTAATCGCGCTGCGTGTCGATGAAAACCGTTGCAGCTTCTGGAAAACGTGACTGACCATAAAGCGATTCACCAAGCCAATAGCGTGCCTCTGCAGTCGTCGGATCAGCGGGATAACGTTTGATATGCTCACGGAAACCAGTCTCCGCAGCCTTATAGTCGCCCGACATCAGATACTGATATGCAGCCTGATACAGCGAATTCGGATTGTCATCGGTTGGAAGAGACGCAACAGCTTCACCAGCAGGAAGTGCTGCACCTTGTTCTGCCGGGCGTGGCTCCACATTCATGGTTTCGCCAATTACATTGCCATTGTTGTCAAAGCGAATGGAGCCGAGCTCTCTCGGCGGCTCCCCACGCTGAGGACCACCTTGCGGGGCAGCACCTGAACCAATAGCCATGGAATCGGCGCCCGCTGAATTGTTGGCCGCCGTCTGGGAAGAAGAACCGTAATTACCGTCTTGCGCAGTGCTTCCAGAAACCCCGTTATCGGGGTTTCCGGCAGGAGCCGCATCAGCCAATGATGTGTTGCCGCTCTCGTTTGGCGCGCCACCTGCATCCGCACGACCACCATTTTCCAATGCCTGGAACCGGCGTTCATTTTCTTCCTGCATTTTCTGCATCTGGTCCTGCAGCTCCAGGACCTGGAAGTTCATGGCTTCGGCACGGGCACTCAGTGTATCTGCAATCGCTGCAGGGTTTGTCATGCCCTGTGTGCAAAGATCGCTGCCTGGTGGAGGTGTGACAGGTGCATTCGGGCTGGCACTTGCCTTGGCTGAGGCGCTCACACCCTTTTTCTTTTCCAGCTCCTCGAAGCGGAAGTCGTTGTCATCCTGCGTCTTCTGCAACTGCTCGTTCGTGAACGCTATCTGTGCGTCGACGTCCTCAACCTTACCGGTGAGATTGCGAACCAGCTCCTGCTGCAGGCCGGGGCTTTGATTTCCGCCCTGCCCGCCCGCGCCACCGCTGTCGCGCATGGCATCGTCGAGTATCGCGGTCGAACCGATACTGACATGGTTCTGCGCGCCACTACGACCCTTTTCCAGTGCCTGAAAACGGGTTTCGTTGTCGCGCTGGATTTTCAGCATATTATCGCGAAGCTGCAGGATACGGGCATAGGACTGCGCATTCTGATGCGCGAGATTACAGACCTGCTGCGAAAACTGGCCGCCGCCGACATCACCCGCCTGCGCCAGCTGGATAACCCCTTGCTGCGAAGAAACAGATGCTGCCAGAACCGGAGCACTTGCCAAAAGCGGCAGCATGGCAATTGCCAGCGTCACTTTTCTCATTGGTTTCCTCATTCCCTTTTGCCCCTATCGCTCATGTGCCCTAAAATCTTGAACCGCAATAATCATGGCCATGTACAGGATGATCAGGCACCGCGCCTGAATATAATCTGAACACCCAATTTCTCACGGCTCTTCTCAGCTTTTAGAGAAAATCCATAAAAAGCAAAGATGCTTTCCCTATGACACTGGTGACTTCGGCCAAAATTTGTCGAAATCACCAATAGTCGGGCTCTAAAGCAAAAAAAGCGGCCCAAAGGCCGCTTTTTCCGGATTAGGTTCATGCTACTTGCTGAAACTTAGCTACCAGCGCCGTTGAGAACGGTAACGGCACGGCGGTTCTGAGACCAGCACGAATTATTATCACAAACAGCGATTGGACGCTCGTTACCGTAGGAAACGGTACGCATACGGCTGGTTGGAACACCACGAGCTGAGAGGAAGTCGCGGGTTGCTGCTGCACGACGCTGGCCGAGCGCAAGGTTGTACTCACGTGTACCGCGTTCGTCGGCATGGCCTTCGACGGTGATCGAGTACTGCGGATAACGCTGCAGCCACTGAGCCTGCTTCGACAGCGTCTGCTGTGCATCGGCGCGGATCAGCGAGGAATCGAGATCGAACAGAATACGGTCACCGACATTCACGGTGAAATCCTGCGACGAGCCGGGCGTTGCAGCGCCGCCAGCCAAGCCAAGATCACCGGCATTGTTCGGAAGGTTCTTCTTGGACGCACAGCCAGCAACGGCGAGCGTCATGAAAAGGGCAATAGCGATAGGGCTACGTGCGATCGACTGGAAACGGCGCATGGGCCGGAGCTCCTTAAGATTTGATGTTCCTGCGTAACCAACCAATAATCATATTTAGGTTAAGGCAGGCTCAAGAAGTATGGTTAACAATTTGTTTCGGCCAGATGCAAACCGGTTTTCCCCGGCAGCAATTCTTTTTTAGCCAGTGATGGCTAAATGCGGCAGAAACACGGCTCAACGAGCTTGATTATGGCAATTTGCCATAAAAAAGGCGCGAAACATGCGTTCCGCGCCTTCCAACGTCTTAACTTAACCCCACAGACTACTCGAGTAGCGGCGACCATGCAGGGTCGGAACCGAAATTCGGGGTCTGGATCTGGCGTTCGTTGCGACCAGTCAAATCAATCGTAAAGAGCCGTGGACCACCGGCACCTGCTGCCTTGCGGAAGAACATCAAGACACGACCATTCGGAGCCCAGGTCGGACCTTCGTTGTGGAAGCCTGAAGTCAACAGACGCTCACCCGTACCATCGGTCTTCATGACACCGATGGAGAACTGACCCTGCGACTGCTTTGTGAAAGCGATCAAATCACCACGTGGCGACCAGACTGGTGTCGAATAGCTGCCGTCACCCGCCGAGATACGGCGCGGATTGGACCCATCGGCGCCCATGACATAGAGCTGCGGACGTCCACCACGGTCAGATGAAAATACGATCTGCGAACCATCTGGCGAATAGGATGCACTGGTATCAATCGCCTGGCTATTGGTCAGACGCGTCGTGGTGCGGTTACGCAAGTCCATTGTATAGACGTTCGCGCTGCCGTCATCCTGCAGAAGGCTCATAACCACCTTCTGACCGTCAGGCGAAAAGCGCGGTGCAATCGACATGCCCGGGAAATTACCAACGAGTTCACGTTGACCGGTTTCAAGCTGCAACAGGTAAACGCGCGGCTGACCACCAGCAAACGACATGTAAGTCACTTCCTGACGATTAGGCGAGAAACGTGGCGTCAGCGCCATATCGCGGCCATCGGAAAGATAACGCACATTGGCGCCATCCTGATCCATGATTGCCAAACGCTTGACGCGCTTCTGTGCTGGACCGGATTCATCAACGAAAACAATCCGGGTATCAAAGTAGCCCTTTTCACCGGTCAGACGCTCATAAATCGCGTCCGCGATGATGTGCGCAACACGACGCCAGTTATCCGGCGTTGTGAAAAACTGCTGACCAATCAACTGCTGACCACCAAAAGTATCCCAGAGGCGGAATTCAGCCTTGAGCCTGCCATCCGGCTGCTTGGTGATACGCCCCGTGACCAATGCCTGCGCATTGATGACTTTCCAATCTTCAAAACGCGGTGTTGCGTCAGGGTTGGAAATCTTTTCAATGAATGCGTTCTTGTTGATCGGCGCGAAAAGGCCCGACCTCTCAAGATCTGCGGCAATAACCGACGTAATATTCGCTCCCAGCTGATCAGCCGAAAGAAAATCGGTGATAGCAACCGGTAATGGCTCGACCACACCCTTGTTGATGTTGATTTCCACCACCGCGCGAGCAGGCATGGTAGCCACAAGGCTTGCAGCAATCATACAGGCGAAAGCCGAAAAAACCGTCCGGATCTTTGTTTTCATGATGCCGATTTTCATGTCTTTAGGGACCTCTTTTGTCCTTGACCTTATTGAGGGGCCTTAATCGATGGGCCTCATTTAGGCATTCGTTAGGATTGACCAGCAAGGCTGATCAGAACATTTCGCTCGGGTCGAAGTTGACGATCACTTCCGACCATGAATCATATTTGTCTGCTGGCAGGTTGTATGGTGCGCAACGAGCCACAGCGCGCTTGGCACTTTCAGCTGCAGCACGGCCTACGCCATCACCACCACCGCCGGATGTCACCTCAGGAATCCCCTGAATTGAACCGTCCTGGTTAAGATGCATCTTCACCGTCACGACAAGCCCGGGCGCATCCGCCACACCGGCAGGTACGTTCCAGCACTTGGAAATCGCGCCACGAAGGGCATCCATTTCATTCTGGCTCAGCTTGGAGCCGCCAGTATTCTTCTTGCCGCCCAGCGATGCCTGATCGGTTGAGCGCTTTGCACCTCCGCCAGACGCCTTCTGCTTGTTGAGAAGTGCTGCTACCTCATCAGCAATCGCATCATTCTTCGACTGTGACGTCTGAGAAGCAGTCTGGGACTTCTTCTGATCTTCCGTGGGCTTGCGATCCGGTGTCTTGGCCGTCTGCGCCTGAGGCGGTTTTGGTTTTGCCTGCGGTGCCGGAACATTGTCCGGCAGTTTCGGCGTTGTCTGGTCCGGCGCTTCGGCCTGCTTCTCAATGGCTTCCGCCACGGGATCAGGCTTCACTTCCTGCTTTTCTTCAGGCTTTGTCTGCATTTCAGTCGCAGGAACCGGCGTCGGCTTATCCTGCGGCTTAGGGTCAGGCTTAGGATCTGGCTTCGGCTCTGGTTTCTTGACCGGCTCCGGCTGTGCCTTGGGTTCCTCAGCTGCCTCAATTGGCTTGGCCTTGTTTTCGGGCCGTGGCGGTGTTTGCGTATCAACCTCCTGATCGCCGATATTCTGGGCGTCAGGCGTGGTCTGGGGCTTTTTCGTCGGAACAGGAGCCGACTTTTCCTTCATTGGTGCCGTTTTATCGCCCTGCTGAATCTGGGTAATCGATTCGATTGGAACGATGTCGACCGGAAACGACTCCGAATCCTGCACGTCGAATGCCTTCGGCGAGGAAAAGGAGAACAGCCCCAGCGCGATAACGACGGTATGGAGCGCTACAGAAGATGTCAGGCCAGCCTTCATGATGGCGTCAGCTATCCTGCTCCTGGAGTGTCACAAGGCCGATATTCTTGAAACCGGCGGCGGAAATGCGAGCCATGACCTTCATGACAGTACCGTAATCGGCAGACTTGTCACCGCGTACGAAAATGCGCTCTTCGTAACCGGTCTTGGCAATCGCCTGAAGTTTGGCAACAACTTCATCAAGCGGAATTTCAGTTTCCTGCAGATAAATCTGGCCTTCGCTGTTCACCGAAACGGTGATTGGCTGCGTGTCGGCATTCATGGCTTTTGCCTGCGTATCCGGCAGATCGATAGGCACGCCGACCGTCAGAAGCGGGGCTGAGACCATGAAGATGATAAGCAACACCAGCATCACGTCCACGAACGGCGTAACGTTGATTTCACTCATCAATGCCTTCTTGCGACCACGCCTGCGGCGTCCGCCCGACTGCATTCCCTGATTTCCAACCGACATGCCCATTGCAAGTTTCCCGAAGGCTTGATTTCAACTGTTTTTACTGGAGCGTATTAGCTACGCGGCGTCAGCTTCTCATCAATTTGGCGCGACAGTATGGCAGAGAACTCATCTGCAAACCCTTCAAGCCGCCCATTGACCTTACCTGCATCACTCGAAAGCTTGTTGTAGGCGATAACAGCAGGGATAGCGGCAAGCAGACCAATGGCAGTTGCAAGCAGCGCTTCCGCGATACCCGGTGCCACGACCGCAAGGTTGGTGTTCTTCGACGCCGCAATTGCCTGGAACGACGTCATAATACCGACAACCGTACCAAAGAGCCCGATAAACGGTGCAGCAGAACCAATTGTCGCCAGAAAGCCGAGGCGTGATTCCAATTTGTCACTCTCGCGCGCCAAAGCCACATCCATGGCCTTGTCGATACGCATCTGAAGTGCAATCGGGGAGCGCGCACCCTTCTCAAATGACTTTTTCCATTCGCGCATGGCAGCCATAAAAATGGAAGCCATACCGGTCGTCCGGCGATCATTGAGAGTGCGGTAAAGTTCTTCCAGTGACTGCCCGGACCAGAATGCCTGCTCAAAGCGAGCAATGGCGCTACGCGCCCGTCCGTAAGCAACGATTTTGTCCACGATGATAGCCCAGGTCCAGACCGAGGCGACCACGAGACCAAGCATAACCAGCTTAACGACCCAGCCCGCCTGCATAAACAGGCCCCAGAGGGTAATATCGGCGGCAGGGGCCGCAAGCGCAACATTTTCCATCGATCTACCGTCCTCGAATCCAAACGCCCGGCCTCTTGACCGGGCGGCATCGCAAATTATTCAAGAAACGTCCGTTTCCGAACGCCCCAACCTGCGCAGCTTTATTTTTAGAGCGCCGTGCGTTCCATGGAGCGCACAAAGGACGCTCTAAGAACTTAAGTTATGCATAGTTCCTTGAACTGGCTTCAATTCAGAGAACTATGCGAAAGCTTTTGCACACCCTGACGGATATGCTGACGCTCTACGCCACAACCGCCATTCCGGATTTCAACTTTAAATCCTCACAGCGCTTTTTACGGTTAATTTTGGTGAAAGGAAGGCGCTACGCTTCAACCCGGCCCTTCAACCGATTCCGTCATCGTGATTAATGGAATATTATGGTTAAAGATGCGTTAGCATTTACCGAGAAGACGTCCTTGCCCGTTAATTATTGCAGGAGCCCTCAGAAAATCAGTCGGCCTTCGTGAAAGCTTCACGCCATTCATCCGGGATACGACGCGGATGACCCTGCTTGGTGATCATCACCGCCTCGACCCTGGCTTCCGACAGCAGGCGCTCGCCACAGGTGATCTTCTGGGCCATGATAACGCGTGCACCGCGAATCTCGCTCACACGCGTTTCGATCAGAATGAGATCATCCATTCTCGCAGGCGATTTATAGTCGATCTCCATACGGCGAACGACCCAGACCATCTCTTCGCCCAGCGCGCCTTCGGCAAGCTCGATATGGTGAACATCCTGAAGTCGGAGAAAATCGGTGCGGCCACGTTCATAAAATTCGAGATAGCGGCCATGATAGACAAAACCGGAGAAATCGGTGTCAGCATAATAGATGCGTGCATAGAGATGGTGCGCACCATCCTTCAATTCGCCCGAAACAGATTGCGCTGCGGCTTGGTCGATTTTACTCATCACTCGTCTTCCGTGATCATTCGCCTTCGGTGAAAAGTCCGAACTGCGACTGCTGCACCACCTCGGCCGGTGCTGCCAGCCCCATATGCTGCCAGGCAACTGCGGTCAGAACACGCCCGCGTGGCGTGCGCTGCAAAAAGCCCTGCTGAATCATATAGGGTTCGATGATGTCTTCAATGGCATCGCGTGGTTCAGACAGCCCCGCTGCTATGGTTTCGATACCAACTGGCCCGCCACCGAAATTGCGCGCAATCATATCAAGATAACGCCGGTCAAGCTGATCAAAGCCACGATTATCGACTTCAAGCCGCGACAAAGCCTCATCGGCAATCTTGCGGTCGATAATATCAACCCCGGCGACCAGCGCAAAATCGCGAACGCGCCGTAACAGTCGGCCTGCAATACGCGGCGTCCCACGCGAACGGCGCGCAACTTCCAGCGCACCATCCGGTGAAATGCCCATCTGCATGATGCGCGCACCACGGCGCACAATATATTCGAGTTCTTCGACCGTATAGAAATTGAGCCTTACCGGAATGCCGAAACGATCACGCAAAGGCGTGGTCAACAGGCCCAGACGCGTCGTTGCTGCAACGAGCGTAAACTTCGCCAGATCAATCTTAACAGACCGCGCTGCCGGTCCCTCACCGATAATGAGATCAAGCTGGAAATCTTCCATCGCCGGATAGAGAATTTCTTCAACTGCCGGGCTTAAACGATGAATTTCATCAATGAAGAGCACGTCCCGGTCTTCAAGATTGGTGAGAAGTGCGGCCAGGTCGCCGGCCTTCGCAATCACCGGGCCGGAAGTCGAACGGAAATTGACACCGAGCTCCTTGGCCATGATCTGCGCGAGCGTCGTCTTGCCAAGCCCGGGAGGTCCGACGAAGAGAACATGATCGAGCGCTTCACCGCGAACCTTGGCAGCTTCGATAAAAACTTTGAGATTGGCACGCGCTGCTGCCTGCCCCACAAAATCATTCAGTGTTTGCGGGCGCAATGTGCTGTCGGCGTCTTCGCCACGCACGTCAGCATCAATAAGAGGATTACGGTCGCTCATGGCTCCCTCCTCGCATGAACGCTGAAGTCAGGCAAGTATCTCACCGTGACAGCTCCTTCAGCCCGAGGCGGATAAGCTTGGCCGAATCGGCCTCATCACCGGCTTCCCTCAACGCAGCAGCCACCGCATTCGCCGCCTGATCGCGCGAATAGCCAAGATTGGAAAGCGCTGACACTGCATCTGTTACAGGGGCCGAGGCAGCACCTGCGCCCAGCTCCTGCTTGAGACCGATGGTACCGCTTGCATCACCAGCAAAGGCAGGTGCCTTGTTCTTCAATTCGGTCACAATGCGCTCGGCCACTTTTTTGCCAACACCTGGCGCCCGCGAAACCATCGCGATGTCTCTGAGCGCAATTGCATTGGCAAGTTCAGGTGGTGTTAGGGTACCAAGCACGCCAAGCGCCACTTTGGCACCCACGCCCTGCACGTTCTGCAACAGGCGAAACCATTCGCGCTCGAGTTGCGATCCGAAACCAAAAAGGCGGATCATATCCTCGCGCACGTAGGTTTCGATAAACAGAATGGCTGCCTCGCCTGCACCACCCAGATTACCCAGCGTACGCGCTGAGCAAAAGGCAACATAGCCGACACCATGCACATCGATGACGACATGATCCTCAGCAATTTCATCGATCACGCCCTTAAGCTTGCCGATCATTTGAGTGCTACCCCGCTAAAAGCGCATACCGAAGAGTGTCAAACTATATTCGGGACCAGATGCGCGTGAACTCAAAATTCCAGAACATGTCTCCCAAAAACTGGAACCGGTGTTGGGAAGCATGCGTAAAAACAAATGGAAGAGTGTTCGGACCTCAACCAATCAGGTTGCAGCGCGTTCTAAGAGCGCCTGCATCCTGCGTGCACTCACAATGCTTTGCCGGTGATGCGCATGACATATGGCAATGGCGAGCGCATCGGCGGCATCGCTCGTATCAAATGTTGCGCGCGGCATCAGAACCTTCACCATCATATGAATTTGCTGCTTTTCACCATGACCAACACCAATCACAGCCTTCTTGACAGCATTGGGTGCATATTCAGCAACCGGAAGACCAGCCTGTGCCGGTGCCAGCAGCGCAATTCCGCGCGCCTGCCCGAGCTTCAGCGTCGCTGTCGCATCCTTGTTGACGAATGTATGCTCAACCGCAGCTTCATGCGGCACGAATTCATGAAGAACTTTAGAAAGCCCCTCATGCAGCTGACAAAGCCGCGAAGCCAGATCCATTTCGGCATTCGAGGTCACAGTACCCGAAGCGATAAAATGCAGGGAATTTCCAAGCGATTCAACAACGCCCCAACCGGTACGGCGGAGCCCTGGATCAATACCAATGATGCGAATCGTTTCTTTCATAAGTGAACCCTATCCTCAGACAGGTTCACTTGACAGTACAAAAGTGAACAAAAGAGAAACATATGCGCCAGAAAGCGCGTATGAATTCGCTATCAGGAAGCGCCGAAAGCCGTCTTAAGCAGAACGATCTGGTCAGAAACCGGATTGCCACGCGGTGCTGTTTGCAGGGAAACGACTTCACCATAGACATTGCGATCCATGCGACGGACGCGCGCCTGAAGGCGGATCGAACGTTCGATGAGTTCAATGAATGCGAATGGCAGTTCATTCCAGCCCGTCGCTACATCACCAGCCGAAGGCGTATCAAGACGAACTTTCGCCTTCTCGGCCTCTACCTGCTGGCGAGACATTTCACCATTGCGGGCAGCGCGCTGCAACAGAAGCCACGAAGCGACCTGCATGAGACGAGTGGTCAGGCGCATCGATTCGGCGGCATAAAGCGTTGCGGCAACGCGTGAGAGATTGCGCGCTTCTTCACGGCCCTCACCGTCGAGATAGCTTGCAGCTTCCTCGACCATATCCATGCCTTCACTGTAAATCGGCTTGAAGGAATCCGAGAACACCATGCGTTCAGCAAGGCTGATCATGTTACCCGGCATCTGTCCCTGTTCGCTAATCACTGCTCTGCCACCTTACATGACCACACAACGGGCGGTCATTCTGTTGCTCACATCCTCGTTAAAGAATGCGAATGAAATTACTGAACCGCTGTTCGACCATGAGGAGAGCTGGGACGGAACAGCTGCATTAGACAAGTCCACGACAAACTGCACCTTCATGCACGGTCGCGCAAGTTTATGTTTAACGTTCAGTTAATATTTTTCGGCAGTTTTAAACAAAGCGTGAAAAGCCTTGAGCGCGACGGCAGTTCGAGTTTTCCTGATTCGCTGGGGTGTTTGCACGTTCAGGAGCCACAGAACTTGCTCTCACTGTGCTTGTTTCTTGCTGTTTCGCACGGAAACCGGCTCCCACTTTCCTGCAACAGCTCTAAAGCGCATAAAAAAAGAGCCGCAAAGGCGGCTCTCAGGAGTTTAACAGGGAGGCGTCAAACAAAGTGGCTAAACCACTCGGTAAGAATCCAGCCGAACTGGATGTAAACCATTTAACGCCGTTAAGATTAATGAAGAGTTAATATCACGGACGAACTGTGGAAAAATCATCATTCAGATACCGCGCCTCGAACAAAAAAGCCGCCCGAAGGCGGCTTTTAAAATAGGCTTTTTAAACGCGCTGAAGCGCAGGCTTCGAGGTCGGCTTCAGGTTTGATGTAACCGGAACCTTGGAACCCTCTGCCGTCGCAGGCTTTGCTGCTGGCTTCTTTCCCCAGCCGATGGTGGGCAGCCACTCGAGATAATAAGCAAGGGCAAACTGCATCACGACGCCCGTCGCAATCAACAGCGTATCATATGGCAGGCCGCCCGGATTAATCAGCTTCATGACCTGTGCCACCATCGCCAACAGCGTACCGGCGATAAAGACCGGCAGCGAATGCTTGCCCAGAATGGCCAGCGGATTATCCGGAGCCGTACGGGCAATACTGTTTAACGTTGGCACAACAGCAATCAGGTAAGCCATTGCAAGAACATGCAGAAGACGCGGAGCAGACAGGAAAGTCTTGTCAAAGCCAGTCAGCACTGCAGGCATGCCCATCGACGCATCAATACCCCAAAGCGGGATACGAACCCAGGCGAGCGAGAGAACCAGAAAGCCCACTGCAGCTGTGATCATCGCAGGATGTGCAGGTAGTTTGCCGCCGCGACGCACATAGATCGTTCCGGCAATACCGATCGCAAACAGAAACTGCCACGACAGCGGGTTAAGGAACCAGACGCCATCCGTTGGGTAATTGATCGGCGCAACACGATAGAGGCCTGAGAGCAGCCAGATGACACCCGATACACCAAGCATCAAAGACAGGCTGAAACGCGCAAGCAGCAGCAATAGCGGCGTCATAAGAAGCATGACTGCATACATCGACAGAATATTATTGTAGCCAAGCTGATGTCCCAGCGTGACCAGCCCCAGGAGAGCCTCAACCGGCTGTTTGACCAGCGGTCCGATATTGATCTGGGTGAGAAGCTCACGATGCTTGAGGAAAATTGCGGCGGCGGCAAAAATACCAATCGTCGCAAGCGTCGTCATAATATGCGCCGTATAAAGCACACAGGCACGACGCCACATTTTCAACGTCAGCACGAGACGATTGCCAGACGTAAACTTACCGCCATAGGCCAACGCAACTGCCATGCCTGAAATCAGAACAAAAGCTTCGGCAGAATCAGAAAAGCCGAGATTTTTGTGCGTGAAGTGCTCATAAACCGTACCGGGTACATGATTGATGAAAATCGTAAGCAGGGCCAAAGCGCGGAACACGTCGATGCGTGTATCGCGAACCTTTGGCACTATTTTCGCCGTTTCATTCGTCATTTCGCCTGCCTGCCGTTTGTTTTTCGTCTGCAATAGCGCAGCACTCATTGCCGCTTATATAACTGGTAATTCCGGCGGAACCCGGTTGGTTCCAATCAACTTTCGTTCCAGTGGATAACATAATGCCAACAAGTAGCTCCCACGCGCCTCTATAAAGGCACGTCAATGCAAAGGGGCTGTTCAACGAACCCCTCTTACTTTATGCCCGAATTCCATCAACATTTTTCGCTAGGTTTGGTTTATGAACGCGCCAACTGCTACAAAAGATAACGAACGCTGCCGCCTTTTGCTGGTTGCACCACCACTTGCAGATGGTGATGCACTCGCAAAACTCCTGTCAGCAGCGCTTTCAGGTGGCGATGTTGCAAGCGTGATTCTCGACGGCAGTGGTCTGGATGAAGCGACTTTTCAGGCATCTGCTCAAAAGGCTGTTGCAATTATCCAGGATAAGGGCGCAGCCGCAATCATTCTCAATGATACGCGTATCGCAGGTCGTGTCGGCGCCGATGGCATTCACATTGAAGGCAAGGCAGCCGAGCTTGCAGAAGCCATTGAGAAGCACACACCGAAATTCATCGTTGGTACGGGCAATCTTCGTGATCGTCATGGCGCGATGGAAATTGGCGAACTGCAACCCGACTATGTTTTCTTTGGCAAAGTAGGTGCGGATAACAAGCCCGATGCTCATCCACGCAATCTGGCATTGGCTGGATGGTGGGCTGAACTTGTCGAGATTCCAAGTGTCGCACAGGCTGGCAATACCGTAGAGAGCGTCATTGAAGCAGCCCAGACCGGCGCTGATTTTGTAGCTCTTGGCCGTGCAGTCTTTGAAGCAGAAGACCCAGCAAAGGCCGTAGCAGAAGCCAACCGGCTTCTTGATGAAAATGCCCCTCGCTTCGAAAACTAAATCCGCCAAGGTTTTGTACGCCCCCATGAAGAGCAAAATTCTTCTCGCCACCGCTTTGATCTTTGTTGCATCCGCTCCTGTTGCAATGGCTGCAAGCGCACCGGCAGACGTGCAAAAAAATCATGACGGCAAAAGTGACAAGCCTGCAGACAAGCCAAAGATGCTGCCGCAGCCAGCGACGACAAATACCCTGCCCGTCATTGATCCGAGCAGATTTGGCGACAAACCTGCCGATGAGGCTTTTGGCGCGTATCAGCGCGGGCTCTATCTGACAGCCTTTAATCTCGCCAAGCCGCAGGCAGAAAAGGGTGACCCGGCATCGCAAACCCTTATCGCGGAAATCTATGCCCGCGGGCTGGGTGTGCCTGCCGATCAGAAAAAGGCTGCCGAATGGTATGCAAAGGCTGCTGATAATGGCGTCAATGAAGCAGAGTTTCGCTATGCCGCCTTATTGCTTCAGGGCCGTTACATTAAGAAAGATGCCGCCAAAGCCACAGCGTTGATGCAAAAAGCTGCCGAAGGTGGCAACGCGATGGCGCAGTTCAATTACGGCCAGCTTGTCATGATGAGAGCGTCTGGCAAGGCTGGAATTGATCTGGCATTTCCATGGTTTGAAAAGGCGGCTGCAGCTAAACTGCCCGACGCAGAATACGCAGTCAGCCAAGTTTACGCCAACGGCACTGACAAAATAGCAAAAGATGACAAGAAAGCGCGGGAATATCTGCTTCTTGCTGCTCGTAAAGGCTATGACACCGCTCAATATGACCTTGGGCGCTGGCTGATCGAAGGCCGTGGCGGCGAGCGAAATTATGAGCAGGGTTTTGGCTGGATCCAGATTGCTGCCCAGCGCGGTATGGTCTTGGCACAGGCATGGCTCGCCCGCCTTTATCGCGATGGAATCGGCACTGACGGCGATCTTGTGAAATCCGCAGCCTGGTACGTTATCGCGCAGCGCGCCGGTTTCCATTCGCCAGACCTCAATGACATGATGGACGGCCTGTCAGACGATCAGCTCAAGGAAGCAATCCAGACTGCTAACAATCTGCGCGTCCGGTAATATCTCCCATTGTCGATGTTTTAAAATGCAAAAAGCGCGTCACCTGAAGTGACGCGCTTTTGTTTTGCATTTCAGGCCAGACAGGGTGTCTTACTGGCTTTCGTAGGCTTTTTTACCGGCATCATAGACGTAAGTCTTCGCATCACCAGCGCCAAGCTCACGTGTCTTGTCCGGAGCAGAAATCGTCGTACCGCTGAAATTGACAACCAGTTTCGGCATATCGGACTTGCCATCAGGAGCAAAAGTCACCTCTCCCAAATTTGATATGCATGGCATGACTTCACCATCGGAACAGGCCGCACCATTGTCCTCACCCGCCATGAGATAGCCGACACGGGTCCATGACTTGTCGAACGCAAACACATCATAGCCATTGTAAGACGTGCCGCGGTCGAAACCCGCAATAGGAATCGCCAGTATCAGCTTGCCCGCTGGCGTCCGATGTTCCAACGCTTTGCGATTGGTATCAACCTCATCAGGCTTGTCATAAGAGCCCATCGCACCGATATCACGCGCGGCATGTTGGAGCGTCCATGAGCCATCGGAAAGCGTGAAGGTAGCTTCAGACAGATTAACCTGCGCGCCCGGCCCCGGTTCAGTCTCACCGGAATCACCCTGTTGTTCGCGGCTTTCCCAGGCAAAACCAGTAAAGTACTGTTTTCCTTCCAGCTCAAACGCATGGCCGGACCAGTAGGTCGCCGTTATTCCTTTTCCGACGTCATAGGAATCGGAGCCATCGCCTGCAACCTTGTAGATCGACTTTAAAACCGTTGCAGCGTCAGGCTCTGAAACTGCAGCGCCGCTCTGATGTGCGCTGACTGTCGGTGAGGCGGCTGCCGCAAAAACCGGAACGGACACAACCGCAAAGGTGGAGACCAACAAACCTGCCACAGCAGAACGAACATATTGACGGCGAAAAGCAGGCAATGCCTTCACAATGGTTCTCATAAGCCTCTCCATAATGTGTGCAAGTAACACGAGAACGGGTTGCCGCATCTTGCCCGTTTGAGAAGACAAAATGACCGCGACAAACCAGGTCTCCTCCGATCCCGCACGGGGAACTCGTGTTCGGACATAGGGCAGATTCCGGCATCAGGCCACAAGAAATTGCGGTAAAATACAACGCGACGCGATCGAAACGGCCGGAAAAATACTCGTCCACATGGCAAAGTTGACGCTAGTTATTGCACTCAAAATGAGCTGAATGCTCGCTCAGGCTTGCACAAAGCCTCATTTTATGGTCTTGGAGACCCGATTATCGTGGTTCGAGTTAAAGATGGACGCAACCCCCGAAATAAAGCGGGAGATTGCCTTTCTGTCGTGATGCGCCGGGCCGCAACAGTTTTCACATTTATTCCCGGATTAAGCTCATGAAGATCAATGGTAACGAAATCCGCCCCGGCAATGTCATCGAGCATGATGGCGGCCTGTGGGCTGCGGTCAAGACCAATGCGGTCAAGCCCGGCAAAGGTGGCGCCTATAATCAGGTTGAACTGAAGAACCTCATCACCGGCACCAAGCTCAACGAACGTTTCCGCGCTGCTGAAACTGTTGAGCGTGTCCGTCTGGAACAGAAGGACTTCTCGTTCCTCTACGAACAGGGCGAAGCGCTGATTTTCATGGATACCGAATCCTATGAACAGCTCGAACTTCTGAAAGATTTCGTTGGCGACCGCGCTGCCTTCCTTCAGGACGGCATGATGGTCACCGTTGAACTCTACGAAGAAAAGCCAATCGGCATTCGTCTTCCAGAACAGGTAACCCTTGCAATTGTCGAAGCTGATCCAGTTGTAAAAGGCCAGACCGCTGCTTCTTCCTATAAGCCAGCTGTGCTTGAAAACGGTATCCGTATCCTCGTTCCGCCATTCATCGCATCTGGCGAACGCGTCATTGTTGATACTACCGAACTGACATACATCAGCCGCGCTTAATCACGCCTATCGACATGCGGCGCTTGTTTCAGGTGCCGCATGTTTTGTCGTAGCCAGAACAAATATTTAGAGTGATTCCTCTGATTCATTCAAAATTGGAAATGCTCTCGGTTGCGACTGTTCTTTCTCAGATTACTCAATTCCCCGATTGTTTTCAGACGTCTTCGCGTCCGAAACATCAAGATATCTACTAAAACTGTGTGATCCAGCTGGAAGCCACGTTTCGGGATCACGCCAAAAAGGATAAAAGAAATGGCCCGCTCAGCCCTTCTCAATGTCATGGTACAGGCCGCAATGAAGGCCGGCCGCAGCCTTGCGCGCGACTTCGGCGAAGTCCAGAACCTACAGGTTTCCCTCAAAGGTCCCGGCGACTACGTCAGTCAGGCTGACCGCAAAGCGGAAAAGATTATCTACACGGAATTGAGCCGCGCCCGCCCGGATTTTGGCTTCCTGATGGAAGAATCGGGTGAGGTCGAATCCAAAGACGGTCAGCATCGCTGGCTGGTCGATCCACTCGATGGCACCACCAATTTCCTTCACGGTATTCCGGTTTTCGCAGTCTCTATCGCTCTTGAGCGTCAGGGACAGATTGTTGCTGGCGTTATCTACAATCCGGCCATGGACGAGCTTTACACCGCTGAACGCGGTGGCGGCGTGTTCCTCAATGATCGCCGTCTGCGTGTTGCAGCGCGCAACAAGCTGGTCGATTGCGTGATCGGTACTGGCATTCCACATCTGGGTCGTGGCCAGCACGGCCACTACCTCATCGAACTGCGCAATGTCATGGCCGAAACGGCTGGTATCCGTCGTATGGGCGCCGTTGCCCTTGATCTGGCCTATGTTGCAGCAGGCCGTCTTGATGGTTTCTGGGAAGATGGCATGCATCCGTGGGATCTCGGCGCAGGCATGCTGATGATCCGCGAAGCTGGCGGTTTCATCTCTGACAAGAATGGCGGTCAGGATATCTTCGGTACCAAGACCATTGTTGCTGGCAATGAAACCATTCACAGTGCATTGTTGAAGACGATCAAGAAGCCAATCTAAAGAAACGGCTTCGCAGTTTTATCGTAACCGCCTTTAAGCGAGCGATTGATTTTATAAGATATGCAAACAAAGCCGAGCGATTTATCGCTCGGCTTTGTTCTTAATTCAGTGTGCTGGACTGGTTCACTTAGATCAAGAAATATCCTAAGTATAAACCGCCTAGTTATTAACCAAGCTGCCCCAACGCCTTACCAATAGCTTCAAGTATCTGACCAAGAATCTGCCACCAATGCATATTACTACCCTCATCTATAAAAAAAACACAAACAATAAATAACAAAACTAATAAATTTAAAAATAACAATAATTTATTGAATTTATAGTAGCAATTTTTATATAAAAACAAACATCATCTGAATTTATAATTGCTACCGATATTACTATAAAACTATACTTCACAATCAGCCTTTGGCCTCATCGCAAGGCTGACAGCCCACGTCATAAAGCTGTGCAATTTTCTTGTTTCAGATGATTCCGCTTCATGAACTAATGAAGTAGGATTCTGTTTGAGCACCCGACCATGGAGCATAGACGCATGAGCGATTTGAGACTTTCACGGGAACGACTGGACGATGCACGGGATTATGACCCCTACCGCCTGAGCAGCCCGAGAATCGTCATTCTCTCCATGGTGATCTTTCTCATCATCGTCGCCTTCCTGGCAGCGGTGCTCATGCGGCAAATCCATACATTCTTCGTTACAAATCCCGGTCTCAACGGTCTGATTCTCCTTGTATTGCTGGTCGGCATTCTGCTGGCCTTCGGTCAGGTGTTGCGCCTGCTTCCGGAAATCAGGTGGGTCAATTCCTTCCGCGACGGCGAACGCGACGGAGCCACGCGCCCACCTGTGCTGCTTGCTCCCATGCGTGCGCTCATCGGACGCAGACAATCCATGGCGCTCACGACGGTATCGATGCGATCGATCCTCGATTCGATTGCCACCCGCCTCGATGAAAGCCGCGATATATCGCGCTATCTGATTGGCCTTCTCGTCTTTCTCGGCCTGCTCGGCACTTTCTGGGGTCTGCTTGAGACTGTCGGCTCCATCGGCAAGACCATTCAGTCACTTGACCCAAGTTCGGGGAGCACAACAGATGTGCTCGATTCGCTCAAAGCCGGCCTGCAAGCTCCACTGTCAGGCATGGGAACAGCATTCTCATCCTCGCTCTTTGGCCTGTCCGGCTCGCTCATTCTGGGTTTCCTTGATCTGCAAGCGGGTCGTGCGCAGAATCGTTTTTATACCGAACTTGAAAACTGGCTTTCATCGGTAACAGACCTGAATTCCGATCTGACGCCCGAAGATAACCTTGGCGGCATTCGTAACCTCGCTGAACACGTGCAAAACCTGCAAGGCGGTGAAGCCTCAAGCCAGCGCACGTCAGCAGCACTCGCCAATCTGGCTGAAGGCATTCAGGGGCTTGTAAAAAGCATGCGCAGCGAACAGCAAATGATGCGCGACTGGGTCGAGAAACAGGCAGAAGAACAGAAAGCTATCCGCGAAACGCTCGATCGTCTCAACAAAGCCATCAGCTCGAAAGCTGCCAATGAGCGGCCAAACGACAGCAAGCGGCCGGAGTAAGCATCATGGCACTTGCTCGTAACCGCCGTCCGCAGCGTCATGTCGATTACTGGCCGGGCTTTGTTGACGCGCTGACGACCCTGCTTCTGGCCATCATGTTCCTGCTGACCGTCTTCGTGCTGGGGCAGTTTTTGTTGAGCCGCGATGTCGACAGCAAAGACACCGCGCTGGCACGCCTCAACAGCCAGATACAGGAACTGACGCAGCTTCTGTCCCTGGAAAAAAGCAACTCGCAGGACATGCAGGATACGATTGCCAATTTGCAGGCCTCCCTATCCGGGGCAGAGAGCGAACGTTCCCGCCTGCAAGCTTTGCTGAACGAAGGAACCGGTGCAGGTGCTGCAGCAGAAAAACGTGCTGGAGAACTGAGCCAGAACCTTGATGCAGAAAAACAGGTCAGCGCACAGGCACTTTCACAGGTAGAACTGCTCAATCAGCAGATTTCCGCCCTCAGGCGCCAGATTGCAGCACTGGAAGATGCGCTCAATGCCTCCGAATCGCGGGACCGCGAGTCGAATGCCAAGATTGCCGATCTCGGGCGCCGCCTCAATGTGGCGCTGGCACAGCGGGTGCAGGAACTTAACCGCTACCGCTCAGATTTCTTTGGCCGCCTCAGGGCGATTCTTTCCGACAAGGAGAACATCCGCATTGTCGGTGATCGATTCGTGTTCCAGTCGGAAGTGCTTTTCCCAACAGGCTCCTCTGATCTCAATCCTGCTGGTCAGGAAGAAATGAAAAAACTCGCCGATGCGGTTATTACGCTCAATCAGGAAATTCCGGATGATATAAACTGGATCCTGCGCGTCGATGGTCATACCGATAACGTGCCGCTCGCAGGCACCGGGCGCTTCCGTGACAACTGGGAACTTTCATCTGCACGTGCAACGGCTGTGGTCAAATATCTGATCGCCAATGGTGTTCCCGCCAATAGGCTTGTCGCAGCGGGCTTTGGCGAGTACCAGCCATTGGATAGTTCCGACGCGCCGGATGCACGTGCCAGAAACCGCCGTATCGAACTTAAACTGACAGAGCGATAAAGCTAAAGCGCATCCTGAAAGAGCCAAAGGGCTTTCGGGATGCGCAAAAAAAGAATCAGGAAGGGCTTTTAGCCCTGCTTATTCAGATACCAAAGGCTCCCGCCCCTGCTTCAAATTGCAGCTTAGCGAGGCGCGCATAAATGCCGCCCTTTGCAACGAGAGTCTGATGCGTGCCTTCTTCCACAATCCGGCCCTTGTCGAGCACCAGAATACGGTCGGCTTTAAGCACCGTCGCCAGACGATGGGCCACAACGAGCGTTGTGCGATTTTCCATCAGCACATCAAGCGCCTTCTGCACCAGCATTTCGCTCTCCGCGTCCAGTGCTGATGTTGCTTCATCAAGCAACAGAACCGGCGCGGCGCGCAGTATAGCGCGTGCTATGGCAATACGCTGGCGCTGACCACCGGAAAGGGTGACACCGCGTTCGCCGACTTCAGTATCGTAACCCTTATCCAATGCCAGAATGAAATCATGCGCCAGGGCGGCCTTCGCGGCGGCTTCAATGTCGGCATCGCTCGCACCGGGTCTGCCAAAGCCGATATTCTCACGGATACTGGTTGCAAATATCGCAACATCCTGTGGCACCACAGCAATGCGCGCACGCACAGCGACAGGGTCGGCTTCCGGCAATGCCACACCGTCCATCAGCACTGCACCTGCCTGTGGGTCGTAATAACGCATCACCAGCGAGAAGATTGTGCTTTTCCCGGCTCCAGACGGACCAACAATCGCAACCGTCTCACCGGGCTTTACAGTAAAGCTCACACCATTCAATGACGGAGCATCCGGGCGTGTCGGGTAAGAGAAGTGCACCGAATCGAAGCTGATTTCGCCCCGCGGTGGCTCCGGCAAGGCCACAGGCTTCAACGGTGCGGCAATATCAGGATCTTCATCCAGTATTTCTGCAAGACGCTCTGTGGCACCGGCTGCCTGCGCGAGTTCACCACCCACTTCCGAAAGCGCACCAAATGCGCTGGCTGCAAACACAGCATAGAGAACAAACTGACCCAGCGTACCTGCGGTCATGGTGCCTGACAGCACATCACGCGAACCGAACCATAATACCGCGACAACACTTGAGAAGATCAGGAAAATCGCGAACCCGGTCAGGATTGCACGTGCCTTGATCGAAGATCGTGCGGCCTGATAGGCCTTTTCAACAGCACCTGCAAAGCGACCCACAACCATGTTTTCATTGGTGAAGGCCTGCAAAGTGCGCATGGCACCGATTTGTTCGCTCGCATAGGCGTTGGCATGTGCAAGCATATCCTGTGTCATACGCGAACGACGACGCACGGAACGACCAAAAGCAATCAGCGGAATAACAATCAGCGGAATAGCCGCGATCACCAAGGCCGACAGTTTCGGACTTGTGACCATCATCATGATGAGCGCGCCGATGCCCAGAATAAGATTTCGCAGTGCAACGGAAGCGGTCGCGCCAACGACCGACTTGATCTGCGTGGTATCGACAGACAGACGCGAAACAATCTCGCCCGACTGCGAGCGATCAAAGAATTCCGGCGAAAGGCTTGTGACATGTGTAAAAACAGCATTGCGCAGATCGGCCACCACGCGCTCGCCCAGCGAGATCACAAAGAAATAGCGAAGGCCAGAAGCAACAGCCAATACGAGCGCGAGCGCGACCAGCATACCGAAGTAATTGTTGACGAAGATCGCATTGGCGCCCGTGAAGCCGTGATCGATCATCCGGCGCACAGCCACAGGAACCGCAAGCGTCGTCACGGCAGCCAGAACCAGCGAGAAAAGCGCGCCTACAACCAGAATCTTGTAGCGTGAAAGGAAGGGAACCATACGCTTCAGAGGCTTCAGCGAGCGGCGTTTACGGCCTTCCTGTGCATCGAAATCGGGATTCATGCGAATTTGACTGTCTCTGCTGGCCATTCTTGAGATTGCGCCCTTGTTATTGCTGTGCGCCTGATGTATAGGCTCGCCAACCCTTTTGGAAGCCGTTGCCTGCAAGTAACGGGTCTTCATATCTGCCATTGGGCGAAAGTGCCGCAGTTTCAAACATTAGAGCTGGGCTTTTCTCCCCAGACGTTCAGGATTGAGAAGATGAAAGCCGATATCCATCCCGACTACCACACCATCAAGGTCGTGATGACCGATGGCACTGAATATTCAACCCGCTCTACCTGGGGCAAGGAAGGCGATACGATGAATCTCGATATCGATCCATCCACGCATCCAGCATGGACCGGTGGTTCGCAGACCCTGCTCGACCGCGGTGGCCGCGTAACCAAGTTCAAAAACCGTTTCGGCAATCTCGGTATCTAATACCGTCATTGATGAACTTACGAAAAACCTCGCTCCGGCGGGGTTTTTTGTTGCTGTTTTTAAAGTACGAACAAGCGCTATAATCTTTGCTTCAAAGATGATCAAAGCGTCCTTTGTGCGCCCTTAAGGACGCTCTCACTTCTTTAATCTGCGCATCGCGCTTTCCAGAAATCGATCCCGGTTTTTGGCCGATGCTGTATTGGAAGTCATGATGGAGCGAGCACTTTCCGATATCCTGATTACCGGCACATCTCACGTGGGCAAAACCACATTTGCCCGCAGGCTTGCTGACGAACTTAGATGGAACATCCTTTTGACGGATGATCTTGCCCGCCATCCCGGGCGTCCATGGCCCACAGTCCGTCCCGCCATCGCCGAATATTATGAACGCCTGTCATCAGAGACGATTCACTGGTTTTTGAAAGTGCATCATCAAAATATCTGGCCGGTCATCAGGCGAAAAATCGAAGATGAAATCCGTGCCGGAAGGCCATTCATCTTTGAAGGCTCAGCGTTACGCCCGGAATATCTTGCGACGCTCAATCCTGCTTTCACGGCCCGTATCTGCCTTTATGCGGAAGATGGCTTTCTTGAAGAACGAATGCGTCGCGAGGCGGGCTACAGCAGGGTCGAAGCACCTCATCAGTCCATAACAGACAAATTCATTGAGCGCTCGCTTCGTGAAAACATCGAGATGCAAGCCGCCGCACAAACTCACCATATGAAATTGGTAAGCGTGGCTGATACCGGCGCAATGGATGCGCTATATGAGGACTTATTGCGGCAAGCCGCCCCCAACTCTTCAGCATAATAAAAAACTCCCGGACTGGCCGGGAGTTTTCAAATCCAAAACTAAAAGCCCAAATCAGGCGCTCAGCTTTTCCATGATTTCTTCGCTGACTTCGAAGTTCGTGTAAACGTTCTGCACGTCATCGTCGTCTTCAAGCGCATTGAGCAATTTGAGCACAGAGCGCGCCTTTTCCTCATCAAGCTCAGTATTGGTCTGTGGCTTCCAGATCGTCTTGATCGATTCGGCTTCCCCCAAAGAGGCTTCAAGAGCCTTGGACACATCACCGATATCCTCAAAGGCGCAGAGGATCACATGCTCCTCCTCGCCCGACTGAACGTCATCAGCACCAGCTTCGATAGCTGCTTCCATGACCTTGTCGGCGTCGCCGACCGCGGCCTTGTAAACAATTTCGCCAACGCGATCGAACATGAAAGACGCAGAACCGGTTTCACCCAGCGCACCGCCCGACTTTGTGAAGGCAGCACGAACATTGGAAGCGGTACGGTTGCGGTTGTCAGTCAGAGCTTCAACGATGACCGAAACACCGCCCGGGCCACGACCTTCGTAGCGCACTTCATCATAGTTTTCGCCGTCATTGCCGGCGGCCTTCTTGATGGCGCGTTCGATATTGTCTTTCGGCATCGACTGCGCCTTGGCGTTCTGAATTGCCAGACGCAGGCGCGGATTCATCAATGGGTCAGGTAGACCCTGCTTGGCCGCAACAGTAATTTCGCGTCCGAGCTTGGAAAACATTTTCGACCGCACGGCATCCTGGCGCCCTTTGCGGTGCATGATATTTTTAAACTGTGAATGGCCAGCCATGGCACCCCTGTTCTGTTCTAATGAAGCGCACGGAGAAAGCGTCACATGAGAATAGGGCAGGCCACAGCTCGGGCCACCGTGCTTTCCGTGCAGAATGCGCGCGTTATAAGGAATTGAGCCTCATTCGTCCAGCAAAAGCGCTGAATTGGTAATTCCTATGTCAATAAAGCACTTAAGCCTCGACGTGATGCAGCAAACAATATTATCTATAAAATCATGAATCAGCGCTCCAGTGACACTCCCGGCGAAACAATAACCGCCCGCATCAGCCGTATCCTTGCGGACCGTATTATCGCAGGCGAGATCGAGCCGGGCACCAAGCTGCGCCAGGATCATATTGCTGAAGAATTTGAGACCAGCCATGTGCCGGTGCGCGAAGCTTTTCGACGACTTGAGGCTCAAGGGCTTGCTGTGTCGGAACCGCGCCGGGGTGTGCGTGTCGCATCGTTTGATATCAGCGAACTCCATGAAGTTGCTGAAATGCGGGCCGCACTTGAAGTGTTGGCGCTGCGCCACGCCGCTCCGCATATCACCCGCGCCACACTCGATGCCGCAGAGCAAGCAACTCTTGAAGGCGATAAATCGCGCGATGTGAAGAGCTGGGAAGATGCGAATCGTCGTTTTCACCGATTGATTCTCGCCCCCTGCAATATGCCTCGCCTGCTCGCGGCGATAGACGATCTCCACGCAGCCAGTGCACGTTTTCTGTTTGCAACATGGCGTTCTGAATGGGAAACACGGACTGATCACGATCACCGTGCAATTCTGACCGCGCTCCGGCAAGATGATGTCGATGTTGCCGCCACGATTCTTGCCCGCCATGTGCAGTGGATTGGCCATCGCCCGGTCAAGACTGCTTCCGGCAAAACCCGCGATTCCTTCGCTATCGTCGGCTGACCATTTAAAATCACAGCTATGAATCTTCCAGTTTCCGGGCGGCTTGCGCCTTAGGGCTGGCGATTTATATATTTTATTAATTTCGCCCTTGCCAAACGCCGCCTTTCGCCTGAATTTAAATAGATCGAATCTTAATTTTATCTATAATTTGAGGAAGCCATGGCAAGCATCACGCAACCACGCGCAACGTTCAGCCCACTCAATCTGGAATCCCGTTCACCGGCAATGCGTCTTGCAGCCGTTGCATTCGGCACATTGGTGCTGGCGATTACATCACAAGTCGCCGTGCCAATGATTCCGGTTCCAATCACGCTGCAGACACTGATCGTCCCGCTGATTGGTGCGCTGTATGGCTGGCGTCTTGGCCTTATCACCGTTCTGGCATGGCTCGGTGAAGCCATGATTGGCTTGCCAGTTCTGGCTGGTGGCGCTGGTGGTATTCAGCATTTTGCTGGCCCGACAGCTGGCTATCTCGTCTCGTTTCCGATCATCGCAGCAGTGACCGGTTATCTGGCAGAACGCGGCTGGAACGGTAAGCGCGTCGGCCTTGCTTTCGTATCGTTTCTCGCTGGCAACCTTCTTTGCCTCGCACTCGGCGCAATGTGGCTTGCAGGCGCCATAGGCATTGAAAAGGCTGTGGCCTTCGGCGTCACACCATTCCTCATCGGTGCGCTCATCAAGTCGGCGCTCGGTGCTGCTATTCTCAAAGCTGCCGCACGATAACGCAGACAAGACAAAGCCGCCCTTTTAATCAAAGGGCGGCTTTTTAATTTCAGAGCACAATCACTGCTTTCGCCTGCGCCGTGCCAGCATGTTGAGCCCTTCAACCAGTGCCGAGAAACCCATAGCTGCGTAAATATAGCCCTTTGGCACGTGGAAACCGAAGCCATCGGCAATCAGCGTCATACCGATCATCAGCAGGAAGCCCAGTGCCAGCATCACAATGGTTGGATTGTTGGCAATGAACCGCGACAGCGGATCAGCGGCAACCAGCATGACGGTAACGGCAGCGAGCACCGCAATGACCATGATTGCAATTTCATCGGTCATACCGACAGCGGTAATGATCGAATCGACCGAAAACACCAGATCAAGGATCAATATCTGCACGATGGCAGCACTCATCGTCAGCTGAACGACTTTGCCACCGATATTGTCCTTACCGTCTTCCGGATCGACCGTGTGATGGATTTCCTTGGTAGCCTTCCAGACGAGGAAAAGACCACCAGCGATCAGAATAATGTCACGCCAGGAGAAACCATGATCGAAGGCGTGGAAGACCGGCTCTTTAAGCTGCACGATGATCGAGATCGTAAACAGCAATGCCAGACGCAGAATGAGCGCTGCACCAATACCAATACGCCGCGCTTTGGATTGCAGCTCGGCGGGAAGCTTATTGGTCAGAATCGATATGAAAATAAGATTGTCGATGCCAAGGACGATTTCCATCGTCACCAGCGTGATCAGTGCGGCCCATCCGCCCGGGCTTGAAAGAAATGCCAGATGCTCGGCAAAAAACTCCATTGAGTCGTGTCCCCTTACGAAAGCTCATCGCAAGGAAATAGGAACTCCGCAGAAGCGTTCAACGGGCGGCGGTCGCCTATCTGCAATCAGCCACCCGATTGACGATAACTTCGTAAATCAGCACAAAATGAAGCGTTATTTCCAGAACGACGGAATGGTCTCTTCAAGCCTTGCGCCAATGCGCAATGGAGCCACTTTTTCGGCAAGACCCGTGCGGTCAGAAATCTCTATCCCGACACCGCAAATTGTCGCTGGGCCGCTGGCTGCTTCAAAACGGCCTTTGGGTACTTTCGACAAGAAGCGATTGAGCGGCTCTTCCTTGTCCATGCCAAGCGATGAGTCATAATCGCCACACATGCCTGCATCAGACATATAGGCCGTACCATTGCGCAAAATCTGGCAATCCGCAGTCGGCACATGGGTGTGCGTTCCAACAACAGCACTGGCCCGGCCATCGACAAAGTGGCCGAAGCATTGCTTCTCGCTGGTTGCTTCCGCATGGAAATCGAAGAACACGGCATCCGCCTGTTCACCAAGCGGACAGGCTTCAAGGATCTTCTCAGCCGCGATGAAAGGATCATCGAGATCCGGATGCATGAAAACGCGACCCATCACATTGGACACAAGCACGCGTGCGCCATTTTTCGCAATGAAGAGTCCCTCACCCTTGCCCGCCGTCCCTTTCGGAAAATTAGCGGGACGCAGAAAACGGTCTTCACGTTTGGAGAAGTCCAGCGCTTCACGCTGATCCCATACGTGATTTCCTGTCGTCACCACATCAGCACCGGCGCGGATCGTATCGTGAAAAATTTCTTCGGTTATGCCGAAGCCGCCAGCGGCATTCTCACCGTTGACGATCACAAAATCCAGCTTGAGATCGGAGATCAGCCCCGGCAGCTTTTCATAGACCGCCGTGCGCCCCGACCGGCCCACCATATCACCAAGAAAAAGTAATCTCATAAATGCGTCTTTATCAGCCCTGATTGAATGAGCGCAAGCCAGTCTCGGTCAGTATCTGGTGAAGGGCGATGTCGTGCGGCTCATTGGGCACATGTGCCACTTCCTGACAGTCAAACGCCATGCCCACCAACAGCGGTTCCAGACCACGCGCGGCAAAGCGCGCCAACGCCCGATCATAATGTCCGGCACCATAGCCCAACCGGTGACCACGGCTGTCAAAGCCAGCCAATGGCATAAGCATGATGGCCGGATCGACCAGCGGAGCATCTTTGTCCGGCCCCATGGTGCCGAAGCCCGTCTGAACCAGTTCCGCATCGGGTAGAAATTCACGGAAGGCGATCGTCTCCTTATCGAGCACTACAGGCAGACAAAGCCTCACACCTTTTTCACGCATGAAAGACAATAACGGACGCGGATCGATTTCTGAGCGAATAGGCCAATAGCCAGCGATCATCATGCCTTTGAGAGCGACGATAGCCGTTTCGGCCTTTTTAGCTGCGGACAAGGAAGCCTCATAGCGAAACCGCGGATCAAGCGCATCGCGGCGCGAAAGCACCGCACGCCTCAGCGCCTGCTTGTCATCACCCTGATGCTGTCCATTATCGTTCATTACAGCGCCCTCCAGTTACTTTGCCAGTGGACCCGGAATGGCGGCATCCGTCAAGAAGCAGCTGCAATCCGTTCTGAACGATCCCGTATGACTTTCAGCACAACACCATGAAAATCGTTGAGAAACACCTTGCCCCACCAGTCACAATAGAAATTGATCGGCGTCGCAATCTGGTAGCGGGTGGTGAGTGTGAGGCGTGTATGACCGTTGGGCAAAGGTTCAAGGCGATAGTCGCCATTGGCGAGTTTCAGATAGGCGCTGTTCACATCAATATGAGCCTCGACCGCTGCGGGGATCGAATCGGAGGAAAACCGGAAATCCCACGCCAGAAGTCTGTTTTCTTCCCAGCGCGTCACGATTTCCTGAAATTTGACACCCCGCGTCCATTCAAGCTGACGCACGGCACCAACTCCCGTTCCCTCAAGGCGTGCATCCACCGGCTGTGGAACGCCGACAATACCATGGCTGAATGTCCATGACAGTTCGTCCTGACGAACATTGCGAATCTCGGCAGTCTGTTGCCAGACGACTTCCGGCGTTGCTGCAATATCAATGATTGTTGTCACGGCGCCATCATGCGGCTCATAATTCAGCAAAGGTTCGAACGGAAAAAACAACAACGGCAGCGCGATAACCAACATTGTGGAGCGCGGCGTGCGAAATCGGCGAATAAGCGACAGCGTTATCCAGGAACCAAGTGCGGAAAAAACGCAGAAAAATGGCGAGGCCATTATAACGCAGATGCCACCTTCTCTGAAGCCAACCATGCTGACAACAACAAGGCCGCCGATAATCATCCAACCCATTCTCACATGGCGCCAGAGGCCTTTTTCCGCACGTGGATCGTTCAGGCTGGAAGCAAGGCTCGATATCGCCATCGGCAAAAGCATAAGCCCGCCGATGAACGGCATCCATTCCCGCGCCGCATTTACCCAGATGAGGATATAGAGCAATAGTCCGTAAGCAGCCGCCACGGGAACCGCAACACGCAAACGTTCAAAAAAGCCGGGTGAATCTGGAAGAGAGGATGTCATCTAAAAACGCACATATCTTTGAAGGATAAGGCGTTTTAGAGCATGTCACCGCAAAGTGGAAACCATCTGCATGGGAAAACTGTGCAGCGGACCGATTTTTAGTCCTTCTACGGACCAACACCGTCTTGCTAATAAAGAAAAGTGGCGACCACGACGACCGATGGTTGTGATTGATCCCGGGAACCTACAACGTAGGTGGGTGCCATATGCGAAAGCCCACAGGCCTTCACAGGGACAGCTCCCTTAGAGATCAATAAGGCCCCGGGGATGCTGTAACACCTGTCGGGAAGCGCAGTACGCCGACAACCTATATAGGCCCTGTCAGAGGTGAGCGCCAGTAGCTACCTTGATATGAGCTATTATATTTTCGTTACGAAGAGCTTGGGCGCGGCGCAATGCGCGAGGCGACCTGTTCAAGCCGGGCGGCCACGTCCGAAAGCATGCCGGTAATAGCCGCATCGTTCTTGTCGGCACTGGTCAATGCCTCATCACGCGATCGGCGCAGAGTTTCAATCTCGGTCTCAAGACCTTTGATACGCTTCTGTGTTTCAGCAAGCTCGTCCATCACCATGATGCCAGCCATCACTGTCAGACGCAGATCACCAATTTCACCGAACGACGATTTGAGGTGGGTGACATACTGGTCGAAACGATCAGCAAGACCGGAGAGATGCTCCTCCTGCCCTTCGTCACAGGCCATGCGATAAGCTTTGCCGTCGATTGTAACGGTAACAGTCGCCATGCTTATTCCCCTATCGATCCAGAACGGCGCGGATGGTCTCCATAGCCGTCACAAGACGACGCGAGACTTCGCGATTTGCGGCTTCCAGCCGTTCCGCACGCGCCTCGGACTGATCGAGTTCCTGAGCAAGACGGCTGCGGTCAGCGTTCATGCGCTGCACCTCTTCCTCGGCTTCGGCGAAATCGCCTTCCTTGTCCAGCCGCAAGTCCACCGCTTGTTCAAGCGTGTTGAGTGCCTTTTCCAGCCGTTCTAGGACTTGCCTGAGGGTTGTTTCGGGTGCCATCCATATCCTTTCCAATGCCAGATCACAGACATCGAATCGCGCCTGCCGGACGGGCATCTTTGAAAAGACTGTAATAATCGACCGCCCGATAAGCAACAAATGACGAGCCAGACTGGCTGTTCATGCACCGTTATCAGCGCAAAAAAGGCTTTTCGGTGATGAATAGCCCATAAATTGCCAGTATTAACAGTGCGGTCGCGGACTGTTTATCGTCGAAAAGCCATCGTTTTGTTGACTCCTCGGGCGCAGGTGCTATGTGTCCCAAAGCCTTCTGTAGCGCGAGCATCTGAAGAATTTAATCGGTTTAAAGAGATTAAATCGTTTAGTATAAGGAGTTCGTGCTTCAGTCCCCAGGCATCGCCGCAACCCCGTTAAAACCTCTATGGAAAGACGGCCGAGACCATGACGAATTCCGATAAACAAAACCAGTTGGCCAACGCTATCCGCTTTCTCTCGATTGATGCGGTTGAGAAAGCCAATTCCGGCCATCCCGGCCTGCCTATGGGCGCAGCCGACATTGCGACAACGCTCTATACGCGTTTCCTGTCCCACGACCCGCAGAATCCACATTGGCCAGATCGCGACCGCTTCGTGCTGTCAGCAGGTCACGGCTCGATGCTTCTTTATTCGCTGCTCTTCCTCTCGGGCTACGAAGATATCACCATCGACGAAATCAAGAATTTCCGTCAGCTGGGTTCACGCACCGCAGGTCACCCGGAATATGGTCATGCCGCAGGCATCGAAACCACGACCGGTCCACTTGGTCAGGGCATTGCCAACGCTGTCGGCATGGCACTGTCCGAGCGCATCCTGAACGCACAGTTCGGCGATAGCCTTGTTGACCATTACACCTATGTGATTGCCGGTGACGGCTGCCTCATGGAAGGCATCAGCCAGGAAGCCATCGCGCTTGCCGGTCATCTGAAGCTTAACAAGCTCATCGTCTTCTGGGATGACAACAGCATCACCATTGATGGTGCCGTTTCCCTTTCCGATAACACCGACCAGCCTGCACGTTTCGCCGCTTCTGGCTGGAACACGCTTGCTGTTGACGGCCATGATCAGGATGCGATCGCCAAGGCCATTGAACTTGCCAGAGTTTCGGAAAAGCCAACGCTCATCGCATGCAAGACCACTATTGGTTTCGGTTCGCCAAACAAGGCTGGAACCAACAAGGTCCACGGTTCGCCGCTCGGTGCAGAAGAAGTCGCTGCAACCCGTAAGGCACTGGGCTGGTCGGCAGAGCCTTTCGTGGTTCCTGCTGAGGTTCTCGACGCATGGCGCGTTGCTGGCCTGAACTCTGCCAAGAAGCGTCTGGAATGGGAAAAGCGTCTGGCGAATGTTGATGCTGAAACCCGCGCTGAGTTTGAACGCCGCATGCGTGGCGATCTGCCAGCAAACTTCGATGAAACCATCATCGAATACAAAAAGAAGCTTTCCGCTGAAAAGCCGAAGGTCGCAACCCGCAAATCGTCGGAAATGGCTCTGGAAGTCATCAATGGCGTTGTGCCTGAAACCATCGGCGGCTCTGCCGACCTGACTGGTTCCAACAACACCAAGACCAGCCAGACCAAAGCTGTTACGCCCGAAAACTACGGTGGCCGTTATATCCACTATGGTATCCGCGAACACGGCATGGCTGCTGCGATGAATGGTATGACGCTGCATGGCGGCCTCATTCCTTACTCCGGCACCTTCCTGACCTTCTCGGATTATTGCCGTCCGGCAATGCGACTGTCATCGCTGATGGGCATCCGCGTCGTCTATGTCATGACCCATGATTCCATTGGTCTTGGCGAAGATGGCCCGACCCACCAGCCGGTTGAACATCTGGCTGTTCTGCGCGCAATTCCAAACCACAACGTCTTCCGTCCGGCAGACGCGGTGGAAGCAGCAGAATGCTGGCAGCTCGCGCTGAAGTCGACCAAGACACCTTCAACGCTGGCTCTGACCCGTCAGAACCTGCCAGTCGTGCGCACCGAACATCGCGAAGAAAACCTCTCCGGATTTGGCGCTTACGAACTTGCCGCAGCAAGCAACGACGCCAAGGTCACGATCTTCGCAACCGGTTCGGAAGTGGAAATCGCACTCAAGGCTCGCGACCTTCTTGAAGGCAAGGGCATTGCAACCCGCGTTGTGTCCGTTCCTTGCTTTGAGCTGTTTGAAGAACAGAGCGATGCATACAAGCAGGCAACGCTTGGAAATGCGCCAGTCAAGATTGCTATCGAAGCAGCGCTCGGCCTCGGCTGGGAACGCTTCATCGGCGACAACGGTGTGTTCATCGGCATGAAGGGCTTCGGCGCTTCGGGTGAGATCAACGATCTTTACAAGCATTTCGGCATCACAGCAGAGGCTGCTGTCGAAGCTGCGGAAAAGAAACTCAACGCCGCCGCATAATTATCAAACGCCGGCGTTAAACACGCCGGCGTTTACGTTTCCAGTGAAGCTGTTCCCAAACGCCTTCAACTGTTTTATCAAGCCACTGCATATGCAGAACCCTTTCGGGAGAATTAGAGAAAATGGCAGTTCGCGTCGCAATCAACGGTTTTGGCCGCATCGGCCGTAATGTCCTCCGCGCTATCGTCGAGTCGGGCCGCACCGACATTCAGGTCGTTGCGATCAATGATCTCGGCCCAGTCGAAACGAATGCGCATCTGCTGCGCTATGACAGCGTTCACGGTCGTTTTCCAAAAGAAGTAAAAGTCGTTGGCGACACCATCGACGTTGGCTACGGCCCGATCAAGGTACACGCTGTCCGCAACCCGGCTGAACTACCGTGGAAAGAAGAAGGCGTCGATATCGCCCTGGAATGCACCGGCATTTTCACGTCACGCGACAAGGCTGCTCTTCACCTTGAAGCAGGCGCCAAGCGCGTCATCGTTTCGGCACCTGCCGACGGCGCTGACCTGACTGTCGTTTACGGTGTAAACCATGACAAGCTGACGAAGGACCATCTGGTCATTTCCAACGCTTCGTGCACCACCAACTGCCTTGCGCCAGTGGCTCAGGTTCTCAATGATGCCATCGGCATTGAAAAGGGCTTCATGACCACGATCCATTCCTACACGGGCGACCAGCCAACGCTGGACACCATGCATAAGGATCTCTACCGCGCACGCGCAGCAGCCCTTTCCATGATCCCGACCTCAACGGGTGCTGCAAAGGCTGTTGGTCTGGTTCTGCCAGAACTGAAAGGCAAGCTCGACGGCGTTGCAATCCGCGTTCCAACCCCGAATGTCTCGGTCGTTGACCTGACTTTCGTTGCCAAGCGCACGACCACTGTTGAAGAAATCAACAATGCGATCCGTGAAGCTGCCAATGGTCGCCTCAAGGGTATTCTCGGTTACACCGATGAACCGCTCGTATCGCACGACTTCAACCATGATTCGCATTCGTCGATCTTCCACACCGACCAGACCAAGGTCATGGACGGCACGATGGTACGCATCCTGTCGTGGTACGACAATGAATGGGGCTTCTCGAGCCGCATGAGCGACACCGCCGTCGCTTTCGGCAAGCTGATCTAAGCAGAAGCCCAATGTTTCGCTCCCTTCTCCCCACCGTTGCGCGCTGGCGTTCGCTGGAAGGAGAAGGGCTCGAACATCTCAGCATTGCGCCCGCCGGTAACACTATCAACGCCAACAGCGTGATTATCGGCGAGCGTGGCAGCGTTCCTTATGGCGTACATTACAATATTTCTTGCACCAGCGACTGGCGCGTCCTCCACTTCCTCATCGAAACAACATCTGGCTTAAGGCTCGAACTCAAATCCGATGGAGATGGGCACTGGACCACGATGGCCGGAGCCGCACTGCCCGAGTTTGACGGTTGCATGGACATTGATCTGGCAGGAACACCATTTACGAATACACTGCCAATCCGCCGTCTCGGCCTGACGCCTCAAAGCGGAACTGTGCAGCTGGATATGCTTTACGTACCGTTTAACAGTTTTTGCCCCTTGCGGGACAGCCAGCGCTATACCTGTCTTCAGGATGGCAAGCTTTACCGTTACGCTGCGGCTGATCGTTCTTTCACCGCCGAACTGCCCGTAGATCAAGACGGGCTTGTCACCGATTACCCAACCCTGTTCCAGCGATTGCCTGTCTGAGCGATAGTCGCTCACAGACTGCTGGAAAAAGCCCCGGGAGAATTCTCATGAGTTTCCGCACCCTTGATGATGCCGACGTTAAATCCAAGCGCGTTCTGGTTCGTGTTGACCTCAACGTGCCGATGGCTAACGGAGAGGTAACTGACCTCACCCGTATCGAACGTATTGTCCCAACGATTACAGAATTGTCGAAGAAGGGCGCCAAAGTCATCCTGCTCGCCCATTTCGGTCGTCCAAAAGGCGTTGCTTCTGACGAAAACTCGCTGAAACATATCGTCAAGCCGCTCGCCAAAGTGCTTGGTCACGGCGTACATTTCGCTGAGGACAGCATCGGTGATAAGGCAAAAGCTGCAATCGATGCGCTGAAAGATGGCGACGTTCTGCTTCTTGAGAACACCCGCTTCCATAAGGGCGAAGAAAAGAACGATCCGGAATTCGTCGCAGCACTTGCTGCCAATGGCGACATCTACGTCAATGACGCATTCTCGGCTGCACACCGCGCGCATGCTTCGACTGAAGGACTCGCGCATGTATTACCAGCCTATGCTGGCCGCGGGATGCAGGCAGAACTTGAAGCGCTGGAAAAAGGCCTCGGTCAGCCAGCGCGTCCGGTTGTTGCCATCGTCGGCGGTGCAAAGGTCTCGACAAAGCTCGACCTGCTATCGAACTTGATTGAAAAGGTCGATGCGCTGGTGATCGGCGGCGGCATGGCCAATACGTTCCTTGCAGCACAAGGCCACAATGTCGGCAAATCGCTTTGCGAACACGACCTCGCTCACACTGCGCGCGAGATCATGGCCAAGGCTGAAAAGACCAAATGCGCCATCATCCTGCCCGTCGATGCGGTTGTTGGCTGGCACTTTGCTGCCGATACGCCAAACCAGACCTATGGTGTTGATGGTGTACCAAGCGATGGCATGATTCTGGATGCCGGCGCATTGTCCACCGACCTGATCGCCTCGGCCATCGATGATGCAGCAACGCTCGTCTGGAATGGCCCACTCGGTGCATTCGAATTGCGTCCGTTTGATACGGCAACCGTCAAGACGGCAAAGCATGTCGCCGCCCGTACCAAGGCAGGCAAGCTGGTTTCTGTTGGCGGCGGCGGCGATACCGTGGCAGCTCTCAACCATGCAGGCGTGGCCGACGACTTCACCTATATCTCAACCGCTGGCGGCGCCTTCCTGGAGTGGATGGAAGGCAAGCCCCTCCCTGGCGTTGATGTGCTGAAGAAGTAACAAAAGAAAGGCCCCGGATTTCCGGGGCCTTTCTTTTTATGACTTAGGCGTCAGCTTCAGCAACCGGCCCGGATTATCATCCTCGATAACCCAGATCGCCCCGTCAGGACCAACAGCCACATCACGGATACGATTTTCCATCGCAAACCGTTCGGCCTCGTTCGGTTGGCCGTCGCTGTTGATCGTCACACGGATCAGCGCCATGGATGACAGGCCTGCAATCAACGCAGAACCATTCCAGTCGGCAAACATCTTGCCCTTATAAAAGGCCAGCCCGCCCGGCGAAATTACCGGCGTCCAGAACAAGGGCGGAGCTTCGAATTCTGGTCGTGTGCTGTGCCTGGGGATCGGCCTGCCGCTATAGTTGTCACCATTGGAAACAATCGGCCAGCCGTAATTGAGGCCCGGCTTGATGAGATTAAACTCGTCGCCGCCGCGCGGTCCCATCTCATGTTCCCACAATTTGCCATCGGGTGCGAAGGCAAGACCATAGGGATTACGATGACCAGTGGTCCATGTCAGTGCTTTGACACCACCTTCTGAAGCCTTCGGATTGTCCTCTGGCACCGCCCCGTCAAGCTTCATACGCAGGATCTTGCCCATCGGCGCATTATCATCCTGAGCAGTAGCGGGCGACATTCGATCGCCGACCGACAGGAACAGATGCTTTTTGTCAGGTGCAAACGCAATCTTGCCGCCCGGCTGGCCACCCTTGGCGGGCGTACCCTGTTTCCAGATCGGCCTCAGCTCCTTGAGTTCGGCTTTGCCTTTGCTCTCAGACAGAACAGCACGTGCAAGCACGAGGCTTCCACCGCCATGCTCAGGAGTAACATAGGTGAAATAGATCGCTTTGCTCTTGGCGAAATCTGGCGCTGGAACAACATCCAGAAGACCGTTTTGTCCACTGAAAAGTACCTCCGGAACGCTCGAAACTTCAGTCTTCTCGCCCTTCTCGGTCACGACAAAAATCTTGCCGCCCTTCTCGGTGAGGATCAGTTTGCCGCCCGGCAGAAATGCTATCGCCCATGGTGTATCGAACTCTGCTACCGCCGCGACATTAAAAGGCAGCTCAGTGGTCGCTTCCCTGCTTCCAGCATTGATGCTTTCTGCAAACGCAGTTTGAGCCGGAAGGGCGAACATCGATGCAGCCAGAATGAATGGCAGGCTTAGTAGGGCACTTCGCATCTCTCCTCCTTATGATTGATACCCTTTAGATGGGATTCTCAGACGTCATGTCAAAACCTAATGACGATGAAATCTTCAATTAGGTGAACCGAATCTGGAATATTCACTTTGCACCCGAAATAGAGCAGACTTCTGACAACTCGTAAGAAAACTTGCTTCACCTAAATCGTTTGAAAAAATTTCAATCGTTTCAACAACTTGTGTCGCCATTTTGTTGGCCTAAGTCTTCTGCTATCGACAATGAATATGTGCCTTGAGAGCGGCTGAGGCTTCTCGCCCAGCTTCCCATAATTGGCCCCAAAAGGGCTTGAAGGAGCTTACACATGACCGAACGTCTCGAAGATATTGCAATTGCGCTGGTCGCAAACGGCAAAGGAATTCTCGCTGCGGATGAAAGCTCCGGCACCATTGCGAAGCGCTTTGAAGGCATCGGCCTCGCCTCGACCGAGGATTCACGCCGTGATTATCGCGAGATGCTTTTCCGTTCCGACGACGCAATGAAGAACTATATTTCAGGCGTCATTCTCTATGATGAAACGATCCGTCAGAAGGCCAGGGATGGCACTCCACTGGTCGATATCATCCGCAAGGCAGGGTCCATTCCCGGTATCAAAGTCGATGCAGGCGCAAAACCCCTTGCAGGCTTTGACGGCGAAACCATCACCGAAGGCCTCGACGGACTGCGTGAACGCCTCAAGGAATATTACGGATTTGGTGCACGGTTTGCAAAATGGCGCGCCGTCATTTCAATCTCTGATGATCTTCCGACATGGGGTGCCGTCAAGCAGAACGCACAGGCGCTCGCGCGCTATGCTGCCCTCTGTCAGGAAGCAGGCATCGTGCCGATCGTCGAACCGGAAGTCCTGATGGATGGCCAGCCCGGAGACCACACTATCGACCGCTGCTATGAAGTAACTGAATGGGTGCTAAAGACCGTCTTCACAGAGCTCTACGACGCCCGCGTGAAACTTGAGGGTATGATCCTTAAGCCGAACATGATCATCGATGGCAAGAAGGTCCGCAAAGCTTCGGTGGAAGAAGTTGCAGAAAAGACAGTTCGCTGCTTCCGTCACACAGTTCCTTCGGCTGTTCCCGGCATTGCCTTCCTGTCTGGCGGACAGACCGGCGAAGAAGCAACAGCGCATTTATCTGCAATGAATGCCGGCTTCGACATGCCATGGAAAATGACCTTCTCCTACGGCCGTGCGTTGCAGGCAGCGTCACTGGAAGCATGGGGAGGCAAGGACGAGAACGTCGCCGCAGGCCAACGCGCCTTTGCACATCGTGCCAAGATGAACGGCTTGGCTGCAACTGGCGGCTGGAAAAAAGACCTCGAAAAGGCAGCCTGATTAAATACTGAATAATAGAAGGCCCGGTTCACCACCGGGCCTTCTATTTGAATCAAGCTCCGCGAATTGCGTCGAGTTGTTTGAGGGCGTTACGATTTCGCGCCGCATCCGCTAATTCAAGACTGACAACCCGACGACCAATTGGCCACAAGGAAATGGCTGCAAGCTTGAATGATTGAAGGCCAAACGGAATTCCTATGATTGTCAGGCAGTTGAATATGCCCGCAAAGATATAGCCAAAGAAGAGTACAATCCCGAACGTGCACGCCCAGAGGACATTAAAAATGAACCCGATCGTGCCTGTTGCAGCAGTGGTGGCGGAAAGCTCCCTACCATCCAGCTCCCGCACATGAACCACTGTCTTTCCAAAGGGAAAGGCTGACATCTTGGCCATCTCAAGTGCTGATCGGGTAAGGGGCAAACCCACAATGGACACTGCGAAAATTACCGCTCCCAATAACCATATCAACGCCAGGACGGCGCCGCCAAACACAAACCAGATCACATTGCCGACAAACCGCATTTTACTATCCCCGCTCTAAAGGCTGTCTCATGAACTGGTGCTATGCCAAATAAAACTGCGCACAACAATTCCCCAAAACGGGGTCAAAATTATTAGGCTATAATTGAGATCATACGTCACGAAGATGAAAGCCCACGACCACAGCCATTGCAAAGATCGCCACAACCGCAATCTTCCAGAAATCGCCGCGTCGCTTCATGCCCGGCAAGCCCAATGGCTTGATAATGTGCAGGCCCATAAGTGCCAGAAGCAGCACCGGCAGGATTTTGGTCACGAAACACCTCTCATCCTTCCTTGTGGCCCAGCCATTGATATCCCGCAAGTGGTCCCGGCAATCGCAATCAATTTATGCGTTGCTGCCGATACACTTATTCATCTTAAGTTTCATGGACGAGACTCTGATCATCGGCATACACTGCCCAATGGAGGAGATGAAAGGCGCATGGAGGAGACGAGGCCAAACGGGCCAGTCTGGCGCTTTCATCCGGCATGTTATCGCGACGCTTTATAGACCATCAGGTCATGCAAAGCGCGTGCTTCTGGGAGGAACGCATGACTTCAAGATACGCTGAAACCTATGCCGCCTGGCAAAATGATCCTGAAGGTTTCTGGGCTGATGCGGCCAAAGCCATCGACTGGTTCAAGCCATGGGATCAGGTTCTCGCATGCGATGAAGGTGTCTATGGTCGGTGGTTCAAAGGAGCCGAATGCAACACCTGTTATAATGCTCTCGACCGCCATGTCGCCAATGGGCGCGGCGATCAGATAGCGCTTATCTATGATAGTCCTGTTACAAATTCAGCCCGCAAATATACCTATCGCGAGTTGCTTGAAGAAGTCGAAGCGCTATCGGCCGTGATGCTCGATAACGGTGTTACGAAAGGCGACCGCATCCTCATTTATATGCCGATGGTGCCGGAAGCAGCGATTGCCATGCTGGCCTGTGCCCGTATCGGAGCCGTGCACTCGGTGGTGTTTGGCGGCTTTGCAGCGCATGAGCTCGCAACCCGTATTGATGATGCCAAGCCGGTGATGATTGTTGCTGGTTCATGCGGCATCGAGCCGACCCGCGTAGTGCCTTATCAGGCCATGCTCGACAAGGCGATCGCAAGTGCGCGCCACAAGGTTGAACATTGCATCATCCTCCAGCGTGAGCAGCATCTGCACAATCTCATTGAAGACCGCGATATCGATTATCGGTCCGCAGTGGACGCAGCGCGTGGCCGCCCGGTGCCCTGCACGCCTCTCGCAGCCACTGATCCGCTTTATGTGCTTTATACATCCGGAACTACAGGCGAACCCAAAGGCGTAGTGCGTGACAATGGCGGGCATATGGTGGCACTGGCATGGTCGCTGAAACATGTGTTCGGCGTTGAGCCGGGACAGGTGTTCTGGGCGGCATCTGATGTCGGCTGGGTCGTCGGCCACTCCTATATCGTCTATGCGCCGTTGATTGCAGGTGCGACCAGCATCCTCTTTGAAGGCAAGCCTGTCGGCACACCTGATGCTGGCACGTACTGGCGCATCATCGCCGAACATGGCGTTGAAGTCATGTTCACCGCTCCCACGGCGTTACGCGCAATCAAGAAGGAAGATGCCGACGGCACTTTCGTGCGGCACTACGATCTTTCCAAATTCCGTGCCCTTTACCTTGCAGGCGAACGTGCTGATCCCGACACGATCCACTGGGCGGAAAATCTGTTGGGCTGTCCAGTGATTGATCATTGGTGGCAAACGGAAAGTGGCTGGCCGATGGTGGCCAATCCCCTTGGTCTTGGACTGCTTGAAACCAAATACGGCTCACCTGCTGTCTGTCTGCCGGGCTATGATATTCGCGTGCTCGATGATGCGGGACATGAGGTCGAACGCGGCCAGCTTGGCAACATCCTGATCAGGTTGCCATTGCCACCTGGTTGCCTGCCAACCTTGTGGAACGCCGATGATCGTTTCCGAAAAGCCTATCTTGAAGAGTTTCCCGGCTACTACAAAACCGCTGATGCTGGCTATATGGATGAGGATGGCTATCTCTACATCATGAGCCGCACCGACGACATTATCAATGTCGCTGGCCATCGTCTTTCAACCGGCGCCATGGAAGAAGTTCTTTCCAGCCATCCTGATGTTGCCGAATGTGCGGTGCTCGGCATTTCCGATCCGGTCAAGGGTCAGGTGCCTTGCGGTTTCCTCGTGCTGAAATCCAAAATCGACCGCGATACGCACGAAGTCGAAAAAGAATGCGTCAGCATGATTCGCGATGTCATCGGCCCTATTGCAGCTTTCCGACTGGCTTTGACTGTTAAGCGTCTGCCAAAGACGCGTTCGGGAAAGATACTGCGTTCAACGATCCAGAAAATCGCGGATGGTGAAGAGTGGAAAATGCCTGCCACTATCGATGACCCGGCAATTCTGGATGAAATCAGTGCGGCGTTACGTGAGCGGCATATCGGCCTGGCTTTTGCCTGAGCTTTTTTACCGCACATCTTGTCCGCAAACCGATTCTCGCTTTTCGGGATGCGCTTCCAACTCTTGACCGGCGAAAGCCGCCGGTCCACTCTCCTGCAAAATTCGGAGATTGATTGATGCAGTTAGAAGGCAAGGTGGCAATCATTACAGGTGCCGCCCGCGGTATTGGTTATGCCATTGCAAAACGTTTCCTCATGGACGGAGCGAGCGTCGTCTTGTCCGATGTTGATGGAGCTGGTGCTGCAAAGGCAGCCAAGGATCTGGAGCAATATGGCAAGGTTCTCGCCATTGCCTGCGATGTGGGAGACAAGCTCGATATCCATAATCTGCTGACCTATGCCACGACCAATCTTGGTGAGATTGATATTCTCGTCAACAATGCCGGCATTGTACATCAGGCAGAGTTTCTTGATCTTAAGGAAGAGGATTTCGACCGCGTGATGCGCGTCAATCTGAAAGGTGCTTTCCTCTGCGGCCAGGCGGTTGCCAAACGCATGGTTGCCCGCGTCGAAGCCGGGGGCGATGCAGGCAGCATAATCAATATGTCGTCGATCAATGCGATATTCGGTTTACCTGAACAGCTTGCCTATTCTGTTTCAAAAGGTGGCATGAACCAACTGACACGCACGATGGCCGTGGCGCTGGCCAAATGGGGGATTCGGGTCAATGCAATTGGTCCAGGCTCCGTCGAAACGGATATGCTGTCGGCAGTAAACAACGATGCCGAAGCCCGCAAAAAGATTCTGGAACGCACACCGCTCGGGCGAATCGGTCAACCCTCTGAAATCGCAGCAATTGCATCGTTTCTGGCTTCGCGTGATTCGAGCTATGTCACTGGCCAGACGATCTATGCTGATGGTGGCCGCCTGCCGCTCAGCTATACCGCCGCACCACGATTCAAGCCCTGATAAAGGAATTGCTGCGGCTGATATCAGGATGATAAGAATGCGATCCCTCCTGACAGATAGCTGTCAGGAGCCCTGTGTCATAGTATCTTTCCAGAGAAGAGGGATTCACCATGGCACTCGCAATCGCACCACTGCTCGCAGTTCTGAAAGAATATATGCGCAAGCAGGACGAACGTCGACGCTTCATCCGCACACAACGCGTGCTCGACAATCTGCCGCGTGACCTGCGCAAGGATATGGGCTGGCCAGATCGTTACCTGGAACAGCGCAAAGCCAAACAATATAACGGAGAATGAACCCGGAATGCGCCGCGCAGACCGCCTTTTCCAGATTGTTCAGCACCTGCGTGGTGGCAGGCTTGTCACCGCGCGTCAGCTTGCCGAACGGCTTGAAGTGTCCGAACGGACAATCTATCGCGACATAGCTGACCTGCAATCGACGGGTGTGCCCATCGATGGCGAAGCAGGCGTTGGCTATATTTTGCGTCAGGGTTTTGAACTACCGCCACTTATGTTCACGCGTGATGAAATCGTGGCACTCGTCGCCGGTGCGCGCCTGATCCGTGCCTGGGGCGGTGTTTCCATGGCACGTGGCGCAGAAGAAGCACTGGTAAAAATCGAAGCTGTTCTGCCCAAGGAAGAACGCGCCCGCATCACCAGCACGCAAATTCATGCGCCTTCGGCCAGCATCAGTGTAAGCGAACGCCGCATCATTGACGCCGTCGAACGTGCCGTGGATGAAGGCACAGTACTCAATATCCGCTATCGTGACCTCGAAGCGAAAGAAAGCGAACGTGACATTCGTCCGCTTGGCCTGTGGTTCTGGGGTAAGGTTTGGACGGTGATTGGCTGGTGTGAATTGCGCAATGCATTTCGCACGTTCCGCACAGATCGCATAATCGCCGCTGGCAATGCCGGACGCACATTCCGTTCTGAACGCGGCAAGACACTTGCCGATTTCTATCGCCTCATGGAATTGAGCGAATACAATGCGTTCAAGGATTAAAAAAACCCGCCGGATTGGCGGGTTTTTCATATTCCGTCGAAGAAAACTTATTCTTCGTCTTCGTCAGTGTTCGAACCCTTCAGCGAAGAGAGCTTTGCGAATACCTTGTCCGCATCCAGCTCTTCCTCTTCAGGTGCCTCATCACGATAATCGAAGTTTTCGGTCGCAGATGCTGGCAGCAGCGTGCTGTCAGATTCCTGTACCGGACGATTGCGTGAAGCGCGTTCGACTTCAAGGTCGAGATCGATCTGTGTGCAAAGGCCGAGCGTCACAGGATCCATCGCCGTCAGATTGGCCGAATTCCAGTGGCTGCGGTTGCGAATCTGTTCGATCGTCGACTTGGTCGTACCGATCAAACGCGAAACCTGTGCATCTTTGAGTTCAGGATGGTTACGTACCAGCCAGAGAATCGCATTCGGGCGGTCCTGACGCTTGGAAAGCGGCGTGTAACGTGGTCCCTTGCGCTTGGCTTCTGGTACGCGCACCTTCGGTTCGGAAAGCTTCAAACGGTGATACTGATCCTTCTCACCCTTGGCAATTTCTTCGCGCGAAATCTGGCCGGTGATAACTGGATCAAGCCCCTTGATGCCCTGCGACGCTTCACCGTCAGCAATTGCCTTCACCTCAAGCGGGTGCAGCTTGCAGAAAGCAGCAATCTGATCAAAAGACAAAGCCGTATTATCGACGAGCCAGACGGCCGTTGCCTTCGGCATAAGAAGCTGGGTGGCCATTAGATATAATCCTTCTGTTCGTCCGCTCCGGTGGCGCGGGACGTGGGAAAAACCACAAATTCCGGGAAATCACGGCCTATATATATTTTTTTTGACCATAGAGCAAGAAAGCGCTTCCACCCCATCCCCTATTCTCTATCGGGTGCTAAAATGCGTCTCGGGCATCATGCAACATCAAGGACGATTTTGCCGATATGCTGGCCACCTTCCATCCGGTCATGCGCCCGCCATGCGTCTTTGAGCGGGAAAATCATATCCATGACCGGGGAGACGCGGCGTTCCGCCAGAAGCGGCCAGACTTTTGCCTCAAGTTCCCGCGCGATGTCTGCTTTGAAATTCACAGGCCGGGGACGCAATGTCGATCCTGTATGGGTGAGACGCTTTGTCATCAGCAATGCGAAATTTGCAGTCGCCTTGGCGCCATTCAGAAACGCAATCTGCACAATGCGCCCGTCCTCTGCAGCCGCCTTGTAGTTGCGGTCGACATAATCGCCGCCCACCATATCAAGAATGACATTGGCCCCTTTGCCATTGGTCGCGTCTTTCACCGCTGTTACGAAATCCTCGTCACGATAATTCACAGCTCTGTCCGCACCAAGCTTCAGGCAGGCTTCGCACTTGTCGGCTGAACCAGCCGTTACAATCACATTGGCACCAAACGCTTTGCCAAGCTGAATAGCTGTCGTGCCAATGCCCGATGAGCCGCCATGGATCAGCAATGTCTCACCTTCCTTCAAGCCACCACGCTCAAACACATTATGCCAGACCGTGAAAAAGGTTTCGGGGATAGCGGCGGCTTCAATATAGCCATAGCCTGAAGGGAGCGGCAGTGCGTTGGTCTCGTGTACGACCGCATATTCGGCATAGCCACCACCAGCAAGCAGCGCCACAACCTGATCGCCGATCTTGTAGCGCGCAACACCTTCACCAAGCGCAACGATATCCCCGGCAATCTCAAGCCCCGGAATATCGGATGCACCCGCCGGTGGCGCATAATGTCCCTGACGCTGAAGAACGTCAGGGCGGTTGACGCCCGCCGCACGTATCCGCACCAGCACCTCCCCTGCTTTTGGCTCAGGCACCGAACGCTGGATCAGGCGCAACATATGCGCGCCACCCGGGCCTGCAATTTCGATTGCTGTCATCTGGGAAGGCAATTCGGCCATCATGATCAAACTCCTGTTCAAATCGCCCATAGCGCCGATCAGGCCGCAATGGGTTACCCTTTATGCGTCACAGAAATGCCTCACGTCGAGTGCAGCGCATAGAGCATTTCCAGTAAAAGTGCGAAGCGGTTTTGCGTGGGATAATGCGCGGAAACAAATAGATAGATCGGTTTCAGCGATTCCGCCTTAATTGGAAGCGCTCTTGTGTTAGGGAAATCCTCATCGATTTCTTGAAATATATATGCGAAGATTCAAGGTGTTAAATCTTTTCTGCCCTTTTAGTTCCGTCATAGACTCCGGAGGAAGGCCATGAGCGGTATCGAAGAAGATGCAAGCAAACCGCGCGACAGTGTGGTTCTGAGTGAAAATGAGCTGTCTCTGCTTTCGGTCATCGAGATCGACCAGCGCATCACTTTGCTACAATCCGAAATTGAGCGACTGAAAACTGAAAGGCATAAAAAAGGCGACAGCCGTGCTGCCGCCGAAGCGCTTTTCCGCTGAGAAATCGTCTCAGCCTGATCATCAACGATAGAGCGAAGTCGTGCATCATGCGACTTCATAAAATCCCGGGAACGTGATCTTGCGTATTTACATTCAGGTTCTGGCGCTACTGTGTGGCACAGCCTTTCTTCTAATGGCCTCCGGTCTCCACGGTCTGCTGCTGCCCTTGCGCGGCGGCCTCGAAGGCTTCTCCGTTGCATCTCTTGGTTTGCTGGGCACCACCTGGGCGGGCGGCTTTGTCGCGGGCTGCGTATTTGCTCCTCGTCTCGTGCGACGCGTAGGGCACGTACGTGCCTTTGGCTGTTTCGCAGCCTCGGCAGCCATCATCGCACTTCTGTCCGGCATCTATATTGATGCGATATCATGGATTGTTTTGCGCACTTTCACCGGCTTCTCTATGGCTGGCGCATTCATGGTGATCGAAAGCTGGCTTAACGAGCGCGCCACCAATGAATCGCGTGGCAAGATTTTCGGCCTCTATATGATGGTCAACTATGGGGCCACAATGAGTGGTCAGATGATGGTGGCAAACGGTGATATCCGCAGCGATCATCTGTTCATGATCACCGGCATTCTTTTCTGTCTGGCACTGATTCCCACTGCCATGTCTACGGCTGTTAGTCCAAAACCGCTAACCGAGGTCCAGCTTGATCTCAAAGCACTTTACCGCAATTCACCTGCCGCTTTCGTCGGCTGTATCCTGATCGGCATTGCAAATGGTGCTTGGGGTACGCTTGGAGCCGTCTTTGGTGCAAAATCCGGCATTTCAACGCCAGAAATCGCATTGATGGTCAGTGTTACCATCGCTGCTGGCGCTTTGATGCAAATCCCGGTCGGACGCATTTCGGATCTCATTGACCGGCGCTATGTTCTGGCTGGGGTCGCTTCGCTTGCAGCACTCGTCGGACTTATGGCCTTCATCATCGGCCCGTCAAACGGCAAGGTCATTATCATCATGACAGGCTGCTATGGCGCGCTTGCCTACGCACTTTATCCTGTCGCCGTTGCCCATGCGAATGACCATGCTTCGTCCGAAAGCTTTGTGAAAGTATCCAGCGGCCTGCTGCTGCTTTATGGTTTTGGCACCATGCTTGGGCCATTGCTGGCGGCAGCCGCAATGGACATTTTCTGGCCATCCGGCCTCTTCGCCATAACTGCTCTCGCCCACATCTCGATCACCGGCTATGCATTGTTCCGTTCTCGCAGACGCGCTTCAGTACCAAAAGCCGAAAAAGAACAGTTCAAAAGCATGCCATCAGTCAAAAGTGCGACACCTGAAGGCATGAACCTCGACCCAAGAGCGGAAACCGAAAACTGAAGCCGAACTCCCAAAAGTGGGAACCGGTTTTGAAAGTCATGCGTAAAAAAAGCAGATGAAACAAGTTTGACGGATACCCAACACAAAAAGCAGCGAATGATCGCTGCTTTTCAAAGCGCTGTTAAATTGATCTAATATTTGGTGTGTGATGCTCGGCGGCTGACGCACAGCCGCCAACATCTTCAACAGTACCATCCTATTGGCCGTCACCAATGGCGATTGCGTACTGCTCATGAAACTTCCGGATTTCAAAACGAACGCCGAAAGCGACGAGTTTTGGGCACATTCGAAAGCGTAAAATGGCTTTCGGCAGATATGTGATGATCCAAAACGTAAGGTGCCGATCTCATTCAGTCAGATCGAGGTGCACCCCTATGACGGGCTATTTTAATGTCGAGTGACTTGGATTCTCAGTTTCTCGATCTGCTCCTTGAGCACGAGCTTTTTGCGCTTGAGGGATGCTACGTGAAGATTGTCCATTGCCGGTGACGCCATGGCATCGGAAATTTCCTGCTCCAGAGCGCCGTGCTTTTTTTCGAGCGTGGCAAGATGGGACTCGATAGCCATCATCATTTCTCCTTTGATTGATTTCCCAAAGGACGAAGCCGTGCGTGAAGTACCTGCCAACCGCCAAGCTTCATCCGCTCACACTGCGCAAATACCCAAAATACTCCTGTTTTTTCGGGCCAGTTACGCAGTCCCGACTGTCATGAACCGCAGCTCGTTGACAGCCGCCCATGACAGAACCATGACACTTTGGCATGAGTGAGGTCGAAAGTCGAATTTGTCGTGGTAGCATTTTCCAATCACGAAAAATGTGATAAGGGCTTCTCTCGAAACGGGTCTGTGCCGCGCTGGGCCGCGCTGGTACGGCCCGTAATCTTATTCTGAACAATACGGGGCAAACCGCATGTCCGATCAGGAACAGGCCGAAATCAGATTGGCCGTCGCACGTCTGAAACAGGAACACGCGGATTTCGATGCAGCCATCAATGCCATGATGACAGTCGGCTGTGATCAATTGCGTATCCAGCGCATGAAAAAGAAAAAACTCGCCATCAAAGACAAGCTTCAGGACATGGAAGATCATGTCATTCCTGACATCATCGCCTGACCGTCAGATAACAAAGAGTTTTTAGCCGGGGTCCGCCCGGCTTTGTTTTTACTACACCAACGACCAAACTATGGAAGCGGAGCAGGAAGGATCAATGAGCGTGAGTGCAGACGTCGCCATCATAATGGGTAGCCAGTCCGATTGGGAAACCATGCGCCATGCAGCAGACACACTGGAGGCTCTCGGAATTTCCTTTGACGCCCGTATCGTCTCTGCACATCGCACGCCAGATCGCCTCGTCGCTTTCGCAAAAGGCGCGAAGGCCGAAGGTTTCAAGGTGGTGATAGCTGGTGCAGGTGGTGCAGCCCACCTTCCAGGCATGGCTGCAGCCATGACATCTCTACCGGTTTTCGGCGTCCCCGTACAATCCAAAGCTCTTTCAGGGCAAGACTCGCTTTTATCGATCGTCCAGATGCCAGCAGGCATTCCCGTCGGCACTCTGGCTATTGGCCGTGCTGGCGCAGTGAATGCAGCCCTTCTCTCCGCAGCCGTTCTCGCACTTTATGACGATGCGCTCGCAGCACGTCTGGATGAATGGCGCACAGCGCAGACTGAAAGCGTTGCAGAACGCCCGTCCGACGAGGTCTGATATGGCAAATTCAGCACTTGAAACCGGTCTGAAAGCCGGATCGACAATAGGCATTATAGGCGGCGGTCAGCTCGGACGTATGCTTGCCATGGCAGCTGCACGTCTCGGATATGAAACCGTTGTTCTGGAGCCACAGGCGGATTGCCCGGCAGCACAAGTGGCAAATCGCCAGATTGTAGCCGCCTATGATGATCCAGCCGCGCTCGCAGAGCTTGCAGCGGTTTCTGACGTCATTACATATGAATTTGAGAATGTGCCGGTCAGGGCCGCAGACAAGCTTGCCGAAACAGCGCTCGTCCTGCCACCACCTGCAGCGCTTGAAATCTCGCAGGATCGCTTTACCGAAAAGCAGTTCCTCAATGAAAGCGACATCGAAACCGCTCCATGGCGTCTGGTTGATGATCAAGAATCACTGATCGCAGCTCTTGGTGCACTTGGCGAACGTGGCATCCTGAAAACTCGTCGTCTGGGTTATGATGGCAAGGGACAAGTTCGCCTGACCTCGCTCAACGAAGGCGAAGCCCGCACTGCACTTGAAACGATCAAGCACGCGCCTGCGATCCTTGAAGGCTTTATTGCCTTTGAACGTGAGGTTTCGGTCATTGCAGCCCGCGACCGTCGGGGGAATGTTGCGATTTTCGATATCGCCGAAAATGTCCACAAGGACGGCATTCTTGCAACCTCCAGCGTTCCGGCAGCCATCTCATCAAAGACCGCAGAGGCAGCCAGCAAGGCCGCCGAGAAGCTTTTGCATGCTCTCGACTACGTCGGTGTACTCGGCCTCGAATTCTTCGTTCTCGCGGACGGCACCCTGCTTGCCAATGAGTTTGCGCCACGCGTGCATAATTCCGGTCACTGGACAGAGGCCGCTTGCGCCATTTCTCAATTTGAGCAGCACATTCGCGCAGTCACAGGCCTTCCGCTTGGTGATACGGTTCGCCATTCAGACTGCGTGATGGAGAATCTGATCGGCGATGATGTTGAGCAGGTGCCAGCGATTCTCGCAGAATCAAATGCGGTGCTGCATCTCTACGGCAAAAAGGAAGCTCACCCGGGCCGCAAAATGGGTCATGTGACCCGCATAAAGCCCCGCGCAAGCTAAGCATTACAGAGGAATCCATCAGATTCCCCTGTTAACAGGCCCCTGCGGCAAGATTTTCCGAACAGAGCTTCGTGAATCTGCCGCGCGGGAGTTGACATTTGGCTGGAATATTGTGTATTTCGGCCAACCCTTCGGGCAGGAATACTGCCTGTAACCAATTGGCGCCTTGGGCGCCTGTTTTTATGCAGCCCGGCGGCATGTCCTGTCGATGGGCCAACCAAGACCGGTGATTGACATGAAGATCAAGAATTCGCTCAAGGCGCTCAAGGCTCGTCATCGTGACTGCCAGCTCGTTCGCCGCAAAGGCCGCGTTTACATCATCAATAAGACTGCTCCGCGCTTCAAGGCTCGTCAGGGCTAATCTTATTTTTGATTTTGCATTTGACGTTTCGCTACGCATGGTAAAGATTATGCGTATGCGGAACGTTTTTGCACATCTGGGTCACATATCACTTCTATCAGCTTTCGGTGCGGCCTTGCTTGTTGCAAGCCCTGCCCTCTCTGATACAGAGCCGTCGCTCACAGCTCCTATCCTGCCTGTTCAGGTAGGCAGTGACAGCGCACAAAAGCCACAGCAGGACAAGTCCGCTCCGGTTGCAGTGCAAACGCCTGAAGAGCGCCTCGACAAGCTTTTTGCTGATCTCAAGCGCACATCCGACGAGACAAAAGCGCGCCGCATCACCGTTCAGATCAATCAGATCTGGTCGCAATCAGGCAGCGCTACAGTAGATCTTCTCGTGCAATGGGCGAGTAGCGCCATGCTTGAAAAGCGCTACACCTCAGCACTCGACTTCCTGAATGAAGCCATCGCAATCGATCCGGACTATGCTGAGGCATGGAACCGTCGCGCGACTGTCTATTACCTGCGTAACGACTATGCCCACGCCATGTACGACATCAATCGTACGTTGGAGCTTGAACCGCGCCATTATGGTGCGCTCACCGGCATGGCCGAGATTCTGCGCGCACGCGGCCTGAAAGAACAGGCAATGCGTGCCTATGAACAGGCGCTGCAGATCAATCCAATGATGCGTGACGCGCAGAAGAGTTTCTTCGACCTCACCGAAGAACTGAGCGACACCCGTACCTGATTCCTTTTGCAAGACGCTCTCCATCTCTTGATCCTTCGCCAAGCACAGGATGAGAGGGACGCCTTCATTTACAAATAAAAACGCGCCCCGAAAGGAGCGCGTTTTTATTTGTATTGATGAAGAGTACCCAAACTGGTTGGAATTCGGGATTATGGTGAGCCGAAAATGATGAGGTTTGAGACCCGGAGCGGAATGTACTTAGAGCATAATCCGACCGGAGTGAAACGAGGATCGATAAGATTATGCTTCAAGTTAAAGGCTTTAGAGCGCCGATCTGATCAATTCAGATCGGCGCTCTAAAATACGTGAGCACCGGAAGCGCAAAACCACGCCATTTGCAGGCCACCAGAAACCGAATGTCGCCAGTTTAAATCGCTGATTGTCCGTCAGCGCCAATATAGGCGATGCGCAGCAGGTTCGTTGCGCCAGGCGTTCCGAATGGTACGCCTGCAGTAATGATCAGACGATCTCCGGCTTTGCCAAACTCTTCCTTGAATGCGATCTGGCAAGCATGATCAACCATATCTTCCAGATCATGCGCATCCTCTGTGACCACGCAATGCAGACCCCAGACGACCGAAAGACGGCGTGCAGTATCGACAACCGGCGAAAGCGCGATGATCGGCGTGCGCGGACGCTCGCGAGCAGCACGAAGACCGGTTGTGCCGGAAGCCGTATAGGTCACGATCGCCGACAGGTTCAGCGTTTCTGCAATCTGACGAGCAGCGAGCGAAATCGCGTCAGCACCGGTTGGTTCAGGGATCGCACGCTGCGCATCGAGAATGCCTGGATAGGTTGGCTCGCGCTCAACCTTTTCAGCGATACGATTCATCGTTGCAACAGCTTCGACCGGATACTGGCCAGACGCGGATTCTGCCGAAAGCATGACAGCATCGGCGCCTTCAAAAACAGCGGTCGCGACGTCTGATACTTCAGCGCGGGTCGGCACCGGTGCTGTGATCATTGATTCGAGCATCTGTGTTGCAACCACAACCGGCTTACCAGCGCGGCGGGCCTTGCGGATCATCTGCTTTTGAATACCCGGAACACTTTCAAGCGGCATTTCAACGCCAAGATCACCACGAGCGACCATGATCGCATCAGAGAGCTCAATGATCTCATCGAGACGTGTCACAGCCTGCGGTTTTTCGATCTTTGACATCAAACCGACTTTGCCGCCGGAAATCTTGCGCGCTTCGATCAGATCTTCCGGGCGCTGGATGAACGACAGGGCAACCCAGTCGATTTCTTCCTTGAGCACGGCGTCAAAATCCTTGTAGTCTTTTTCCGTCAGCGCACCGACACCCAGCGTGGTATCTGGCAGGCTCACGCCCTTGCGATCAGAAATGCTTGTGCCAGCGACAACCTTACAGCGGATCGACTTACCGTCAGATGCTTCGGCAATCAGTTCCAGCTTGCCGTCGTCGATCAACAGACGATGACCTGGCTCTACAGCTTCCAGAATTTCCGGATGCGGAAGATAGACGCGGGTTTCGTCGCCTGGTTCTTCATTGTTATCGAGCGTGAAGGTCTGACCTGCGACGAGCGCAACCTTGGTATTCCTGAACTTGCCAACGCGCAGCTTAGGACCCTGAAGATCAGCCAGAATTCCGATAGGACGGCCAAGTTCTTTTTCTACATTACGGATGCGCTGAACAAGCGTGCGCATCGTGTCATGATCGGCATGGCTCATGTTAATACGGAAGACGTCTGCTCCGGCTTCAAAAAGCTGACGGATGACAGATTCTTCGCCGGACGCCGGGCCGAGTGTGGCGAGAATCTTGACCTTGCGGTTGCGCTTCATTGATTATTAGTTCCTGTAACTGTGGAGTTTTCTAGCGGCGTTTCGTCGGTAAGCTGTACCATCCAGCTCGATTGTTCCCCGGTATCGTATTCCTGGAAGCCATTGCGCTGGAAACCCCGCGCAAAGCAATCCTGAACACCCGTGATACGGAATTCCTTTTCCGCCACGCACATGTTCAATTTACCATCCCATCGACTACTGGTCTGGGAGTCTTCGGCATAGAGATAGTAATAGCGTGACGAGAGCGGACCTTCGAGCAGCGTCTTGCAGGTCGAACCGTCAATATGCCACCAGCCCTCAGTCACCCATCCTGTCTTGGCTCTATAGCCAATGGCGACACCAACCAGGTTCTGGGTTGAGTTACACACTCGAAAATCAGCACGCGCTTCCAAAGATGTCATCCCCAGAGTACCGATAAGCACGCTGGAGAACAAACCTAAGAAAAGTGGAAGTCGCATTCGCCGAACTCCTTCAGCCCGCAATCGCTTTTGTCTCACGCAAGGAAATCCTCTTTCGATCGCTCTCTTTTCGGCAGTTTCGCCTTTGATGTCAACGCAATCCCGGAGAGAACAAATCAGTTACAGCATTTCCATTCAAACTGCATAGCGATTTAAGCGGAAAAACGCCCAATTTAAACGATTAGATTGACTCCTTCGTCTCATCCCGGAAACTCCTTCATCGTTCTTTTGAGAATGATCGTTGCAATCCAGACTTTCTCATGACAGAGCTGAAACTACTTGCGATTTGTGACAAAAATCTCACCGAAGAAGCCTCTTGCATGTCATATGATCCGTCCTTTTCCCCCGTCCATCAGGTCGATGGCAATCTCGGTCTTGGCCTGTTTCTGACCGCCGACCATGCCCGACGTGACTTGCCGGTTGAATATGGCAGTCTGGGTCTGGCTCAGAGCGAGTTTGAACGGCATATCGCGTATGATATCGGTGTCGGGGAACTGACACGTCAGCTCGCTGCAAAGCTTGACGCACCAGCCGTCATGGGCGGCTTCTCGCGCCTGCTGATCGATCCCAATCGTGGTGAAGATGATCCGACGCTGATTATGCAATTGTCGGACGGTGCGGTCATCTCCGGCAATTATCCGATGACACCGGTTGAGCGCGAAAAACGCCTCGATCAGTTCTACCGTCCTTATCATGATACAATCGCATCCGTGAGCACCCAGGTCGCATCTGTGAGTGGCAAAGCGCCTTTTGTTGTTTCTATCCACTCCTTCACGCCAAACTGGCGTGGCCGGGATAGGCCATGGCACATCGGTCTTCTATGGGATTCCGATCCGCGCGCAATTACCCCGTTCCTTTCAATGCTGCGCGACGAACCCGAACTCATCGTGGGCGACAACGAGCCATATAATGGCGCGTTGAAAAACGATGCCATGTATCGTCATGCAACCAGCCGGGGCTACGCGCATGTGCTCATTGAAGTACGACAGGATCTGATCGCAGAAAAAGCTGGTGCTACCGAGTGGGCCGAGCGACTTGCGCCGATGCTCCACACCATCAACGCGCTGCCGGAAATCCATGAAATTCGCCATTTTGGTTCGCGAACAGGACCCGTTGATTAATCGCCTTTACCCGCTATCCACAGCCAAATGACGATAAATGGCCCCAAAGCCTCTTAATTTTGCCCGCGACTCGCAGGAAAAACGTTTCAGACTTTCGACAACCGCGCTGTTCCTCTACAGCATGTCGCAGAAAAGTTGGAACCGGCTTTCCGGTGACGATACGCGCGTCGAAACAAACCGCTATTGCTTGCATTCATAATCGACTTTGAATTGGAGAAACCCGTGAGCGACGACATTACCAGCGAAGCCCAGACAATTGCTGTTGGCCAGTTGCGTGCTTTCATCGAGCGCATCGAGCGTCTTGAAGAAGAAAAAAAGACTATCGGCGATGATATCAAGGAAGTTTACGCGGAATTGAAGGGTTCGGGGTTTGACAGCAAGGTCGTAAGGACCATTATTCGTCTGCGTAAAAAAGAAGACCATGAGCGTCAGGAAGAAGAAGCCATGCTCCAGCTCTATATGGACGCACTTGGCATGGGCTGATTCCGGGCTTGAGCCAGGCTCGACACCCGTTTCTTCTTCCTGAATTCGTAACCCTGCGGGTCCGCAAGGGGTCGTATGCACAGGAAGAGGATAGGGTCCATGGAGTTTAGAAAGCTCGGACGTACTGAACTCGAAGTTTCGCCGCTTTGTTTTGGCGGCAACGTATTTGGATGGACGGTCGACGAAGCGACTTCATTTTCACTTCTCGACCGTTTTGTCGATGCAGGGCTTAATTTCATCGACACGGCGGATGTCTATTCCGCATGGGCGACAGGAAATACTGGCGGTGAATCCGAAACCATTATCGGCAACTGGCTGAAATCCCGCGGCCTGCGCCATAAAGTGGTCATCGCCACCAAGGTCGGCTCCGAAATGGGGCCAGACGAAAAAGGTCTTTCTCCCAGCTATATTCGCAAAGCCGTCGATGCCTCCCTCAAGCGGCTGCAAACCGACTATATTGACCTTTACCAGTCTCACTGGGATGACCCGGAAACACCGTTCGAGGATGTACTGGGAACCTATAAAGAGCTCATGGCCGCTGGCAAAGTTCGCGCTATCGGCGCATCAAACCTCACACCACAACGTCTTATCGAAGCGCTTGATACATCCAGCCAGCACAACCTGCCGCGCTATGAAACGCTGCAGCCGCTTTACAATCTCTATGATCGTTCGGGTTTTGAAAGCGGACTTGAAGCGATCTGCCGTGACAATGAGCTGGGTGTGATTCCCTATTACTCGCTCGCAGCCGGCTTCCTGACAGGTAAATACCGTTCAAAAGATGATCTTGGGCAAAGTGCGCGCGGTTCGTCCGTCGAAAAATATCTGACTGATCGTGGGTCGCGCATCATTGCGGCGCTCGATCAGGTTGCCCGCGCAAATGATGCCACGCCCGCGCAGATTGCAATTGCCTGGCTGATCGCTCATCCGGCAATCACAGCACCCATTGCCAGTGCAACGCGTTCTGCTCAACTGGGTGAATTGATCGATGCAACGCAGATCAAACTGGATGCCGAAGCCATCGCTCTGCTCAATAAGGCGAGCGCCTGAAACCCAGAGAGCACATCCCGCAAAGTGGGTCCCGGTTTTCGGAACAAGATGTGCGTAAAAACAAACAGATCGAGCATTTCCAGCGATTCGTCTCAAACTGGAAATGCACGATCTTCGAGGGATAATAAATTATCCCTCGATCTCTTCCCTCAGCATCTCCAATTCCAGCCATTCTTCTTCCATGGAAGAATGCTCTGTGCGCTTCTTTTCAAGAATAGCGGCCGTCTTGGCAAACAGCGCTGGATCTTTGGCATAAAGCTGCGGATCAGCCAGCTTCCCTTCCAGAACGGTGATTTCCTTTGTCAGCGCATCCATTTTGCCCGGCAGGGTTTCGAGTGCAAATTTCTGCTTGTAGGACAGCTTGCGCTTTTCTTCGCGCTTGGGTTGCACCGCCTCGTCACCTTTGTCGTCTGCCTTGTCACCAGCGCGCGTGGCAGCAGTCTTCACATTGCGGCGCGCCAATGCCTGCTCTTTGCGCTGCGCCATCATATCGGCATAGCCGCCAGCATATTCGAGCCAGTTGCCGTCACCTTCAGGCGCAATCACAGAGGTCACGGTGCGATCAAGAAAATCACGATCATGGCTGACCAGAATGACAGTACCGGGGAAGCCCGAAACCAGTTCCTGCAAAAGATCGAGTGTTTCCATGTCGAGATCGTTGGTCGGTTCGTCAAGGATCAGCAGATTGGCTGGTCTCGCCAGAACGCGCGCCAGCATAAGACGCGCTCTTTCACCGCCTGACAGCTCGCGGATCGGCGTGCGTATCTGCTCTGGCTGGAAAAGAAAGTCTTTCATATAGGAAACGACATGGCGCTGCTCACCATTGACGATGAGGCTTTCGCCACGTCCATCGGTCAGATAATGCGTCAGAGTATCGTCCAGATTGAGGCTCTCGCGCTTCTGATCCAGCTCTGCCATTTCAAGATTGACGCCGAGGCGCAAAGTGCCTGAATCGGGCTGAAGCTTACCCGTAAGCAACGACAGCAGCGTCGTCTTGCCGGCACCATTCGGCCCCACAAGGCCGATCCGATCGCCGCGCTGAATGCGGGTCGAGAAATCCTTGACGAGAATGCGCTCGTCATAAGCCTTGTTAAGCTTCTTAGCTTCGATGACGAGCTTGCCAGATTCCTTGGAATCGCTTGCTGTCAGCACTGCATTGCCTTGTGCTTTGCGATGATTGCGGAAGTCGGCACGCATCGAATGCAACTCGCCAAGACGCCGTACATTGCGCTTGCGGCGGGCAGTCACGCCATAACGCAGCCAATGCTCTTCACGCGCGATCTGGCGACCAAGCTTGTGCAGGTCACGTTCTTCTTCTTCCAGAACCTTGTCGCGCCATTCCTCAAAATGCGCAAAACCCTGGTCGATGCGGCGGGTGATGCCGCGATCAAGCCACACCGTCGAACGGCTGACATTTTCAAGAAAGCGACGGTCATGCGAAATCAATACGATGGCCGAACGTATCTGGCGCAGCTCATCTTCCAGCCATTCAATGGTATTGAGATCAAGATGGTTTGTCGGCTCATCAAGCAACAGGACATCTGGCTGCGGCGCAATCACACGTGCAAGCGCTGCACGGCGCGCTTCACCACCGGACAGATGCTCGGGCTTTTCTTCGCCCGTCAGCCCGAGATGCTCAAGCAGATAAGTTACACGATGCGGGTCGTCTGCCGGCCCCAGACCAGCCTCAACATAGGCGCGCACATTGGCAAAACCATCGAGATCCGGCACCTGCGGCAGATAGCGAACAGTCGCACCCGGATGCTTGAATACTTCACCTGAGGTCGGCTCGACCATATTTGCCGCGATTTTCAGCAAAGTCGACTTGCCTGAGCCGTTTCGGCCGACCAGCGCAATGCGGTCGCCTTCACTCACAGAAAGGCCAGCGTCCTCCAGAAGCGGTGTCCCGCCAAAGGTGAGCTTTATCTGGTCGAGGCGAAGAAGCGGAGGAGCCATGGTTCTCTTTGAAAAAAAGCGGTTGAAAATTCCGCCCTGCTTGTCGGGGACAAAAGCCGTTCTGTCAAATGGAACCGTCAAAAAACAAACAGGCCGGATTTCCCCGGCCTGTTTTTAAACTTCGATACCACTAAACGGTCTGAACCGTATTAGTTACAAGGCGCTTCGTAAACGCGACCGTAATTATCGCGGTAACGACAATACTGAACATTGTTACGGGTTGTCGCAGCACCGAGAAGCGTACCGCCAACAGCACCAATGGCAGCGCCGGTCAAAGCACCGCGACCGTTACCACCGATAGCGCCACCTGCGAGCGCACCAAGAGCTGCACCACCGACACCATAACCGGCAGTACGTTGTTCACCCGTCGTGCATGCTGCTGTTGAGAACGCAAGCGCACCGACGATTGCAATCATGGAAAGACGTGACTTCATGAAACAATCTCCTACTAGAGTTACACCAACACCGACTTTGCGTCCCCAACTTCGGCGTAAAGCAGATCATACCCGCTTGACCCATTTACAATACGTTTCACCTGTCAGCGTCAAGCGGTTTCAATTTTTAAGGTTAGCAGCAGCCCTGAAGATGAGCCTCCTCACTCAAGTTCGCTACAAGTATCGCAAGACCTGAACGCGCGGAAACGCAAAGAGTTCCACGAACAATATTGGATACGGTCCACGATGAACCGAACGGCAAAGTCACATTGTCTAACGGCCACTCTGCATTTGTGATTGAAAGCCCTTCAACTGTGCAGAAATTTACAACACTGAATGAGGTGCCGTCCGGAAAATCATAAACATAGTCTCCCGCAACCAATGGCCATGCTTCCTCGATACCGCTCGACAGAAGAATGTCTCGGCCTTTTGCCACCTGCGCTGTCGCCATCGTCAGATGCAGCAAGGTGTGATCGGTACGCGAGCCACCAAAAGCACCGCAGAGAATGGCTTTTTTCGCGCCACGCTCAAAAGCTTCCTCAAGTGCCAGCTCACCATCTGTCATATCCTTGGCAGCGGGAAATGTTCTTTGTGGCACATGCGCATATTTCGCTTTCAGCGCGTCAGTGGTCGAATCAAAATCCCCCAGCCAGAGCTCAGGCTCAACGCCAAGGGCTTCGGCATGGCGAATACCACCGTCCGCGGCAAGAACCCGCGCACCGGCTATTTGCCGTTTCAGACGTTCAGTGACAACGAGATCGCCGCCGAGAAGAATGACAAATGTGCTCATAAGTCGCTCATAACACGTGGCATTTGTCCTCGAAAGCCTGCATGTTGATGCAGAAGCATCCCTTGCCCTTCTGTTTGCAACGCATTATTGTCGATCTCGCTCTAACGGGGTGCCATTCAACCATTGAATGGCTGAGAAGCCGTACTCCGGCTAACCCGCTGAACCTGATCCGGCTTATACCGGCGGAGGGATTAGATGCTGCCCGATTTATCGATAACGGCGCTCAATCCTTTAAATAAAGAAAGGACCTGCCGTTATGCGGCTTTTATCTCTGCTGACTTTATCGCTCTCTGCGGCTTTCGCATTTGCGCCCGCTGCCCAGGCAAAAGACAAACTCACCATTTACACCTATGACAGTTTCGTTTCCGAATGGGGTCCCGGTCCCAAGGTGAAGGAAAACTTCGAGAAGGAATGCGATTGCGAACTGGAATGGATCGCATCGGCTGATGGCGTCGCCCTTCTCAATCGCCTGAAGCTTGAAGGCGGCAATACAAAAGCCGACATCGTGCTCGGTCTCGACACAAACCTGACCACAGAAGCGCGCGCCACTGGTTATTTCGCACCAAGCGGCATCGATCTGTCCAATGTTAAAGTACCGGGTGACTTCAAGGACGATATTTTTGTGCCTTATGACTACGGCTACTTTGCCATTGTCTACGATTCCGAAAAGCTGCCCAATCCGCCACAAAGCCTGAAAGAACTGGTCGAAGGTGATCCATCCCAGAAAATCGTTATTCAGGACCCTCGGACATCCACACCTGGCCTTGGCATTCTGCTGTGGATCAAATCGGTCTATGGCGATCAGGCGGATGAGGCTTGGGAAAAGCTGCAAAAGCGCATCCTGACGGTGACGCCGGGCTGGTCGGAAGCCTATGGTCTCTTCACCAAAGGCGAAGCACCAATGGTGCTCTCCTATACGACATCGCCTGCCTATCACATGGTCGCGGAAAACACCGAGCGTTACAAGGCGCTGGCCTATCCGGAAGGCAACTACCTGCAGATCGAGCTGGCGGCACAGACAACCACTGGTGCCAAAAACCCGTTGGCACAGAAGTTTCTGGCTTTCATGACTGGCCCCGGCTTTCAGGACGTAATTCCGGAGACCAATTGGATGTTCCCGGCCGGCAAGACTTCCACTCCCCTGCCAGAAGCCTTCGACAAACTGGCAAAGCCCGAAAAGACACTTCTGATCCCTGCCGATGAAGTTGCGAAGAACCGCAAGGCATGGGTCGATGAATGGCTTAAAGCATCCAGTAAATGATAAAGCCGCTGACCGTCAGCCGTCCAAGACAAATGCCTGCCCAAAATACCCCTGCGATGAGATCTCTCGCGGGTATATTGGCGCTGGCATTTCTGGCGGTTCTGGTCAGCGGCTCTTTGCTGGCGCTGGCGATGGAAGCCCGTGGCTTCAACACTGACGTCTATTTCGACAGCTATTTGCTCCGTGTTGCCCGTTTCACCGTCCTTCAAGCAGCAGCATCGAGCCTTTTATCAGTCCTGTTCGCGGTTCCGGTGGCTCGTGCACTTTACTCGGAAACGAGTTTTCCGGGACGCAGTCTCATTCTGCGTCTCTTTGCTCTGCCATTGGCTCTGCCAGCACTCGTAACTGTGCTCGGCATTACCAGTATTTATGGTCGAAACGGTTTTATTGCGCAGCTTTCGCAATCGGCAGGCTACCCGGTTTCACCGGATATTTACGGTATCACCGGCATTCTTATTGCTCACGTGTTTTTCAATATGCCACTGGCGGTCAGGCTCATTCTGGCCGCTTATGAATCGATCCCCGCCGATTACTGGAAGCTTTCCGCCCAGCTTGGCATGCGCAGCGTACCCCGCTTTCGCCTCATCGAGTGGCCTGTCATTCGTCGTAACCTGCCGGGCATGATCGGTCTCATTTTCATGCTCTGCGTCACAAGCTTTACCACCGTGCTGACACTTGGTGGTGGGCCGCGCGCAACCACGCTTGAAGTCGCAATCTACCAAAGCCTGCATTTCGATTTTGATCCGGCCCGCGCCGTAGCCCTCACCTCAGCACAGCTCGCACTCACACTGATGATCTTGCTGGCGCTGCGCCTGACAGGACGTCCGTCAGAAGAAGGCTTCACACTTGCAAGTGCAGCTCGACGCTATGGCAAACCATCCACTCAAGAACGCGTTTTCAATATTACAGTGATTGCCATCGGTTTTCTTTATGTGGCACTCCCGGTTTCAGGCGTCGTCATTTCAGGTCTCGCTGCCGATCTGATGCGATTGTTAAGCGAGCGAACCGTATGGCGCGCAATCGGCACAAGCTTAGCACTTGGCTTTTCTGCTGCTCTGCTTTCCGTCATTCTCTCGCTGTCACTTGTTATCGCGCGCGAGGCGACACGAAGCATAAGGCTCGCCAACCTATTCGATACGGGTGCCAGTCTTATCCTGGTGATGCCACCCATCGTTCTTGGTGCTGGATGGTTTATTCTGCTGCGCCATTTCACCGACCCATTCGTGATGGCTCCATTCATGGTGATAACAGTCAATGCTGCAATGGCCATACCGTTTGCAGTCAGGTTACTGCGGCCAGCGTGGGATACTTCAGCGGCACGCCATAACAGGCTCTGTGCCCAGCTTGGCATAACTGGCTTTGACCGGCTGAGACTTATCGACTGGCCGTCAATCCGCCGGCCTTTCGGAATGGCCTTTGCGTTTGCAATGGCGCTATCTCTTGGCGATCTTGGCACAATCGCTCTCTTCGGCAGCGACGCATTGCTCACTCTGCCTTATCTTCTGTTTCAACGCATGGGCAGCTATCGCACATTCGATGCGGCAGGCCTTGCGCTTATCCTCGGTCTGTTGTGTCTTGGTCTGATGATGATTGCAGACCGCGCTGCGGCCCGAAAGGAAACTTCCCGTCTATGAATGCCCAGCCGCCTAAGGCCAACATGGCAGATATCCGCTTTGAGGATGTGCATTTCAGCTATGGTGAAACCACCATGCACTTCGATGTTACGGTGCCCGGCGGAATTATCGCAGCGATTGTCGGCCCAAGCGGTTCAGGCAAATCCACGTTTCTCAATCTCATTGCCGGGTTCGAGATGCCACAGGCTGGGAGAATTTTAATCGGGACGACCGATGTCACCAGCCTGCCTCCGGCATCCCGGCCTGTCTCGATGGTATTTCAGGAAAATAACCTTTTCGCCCATTTAACAGTTGAGCAGAATGTCGGGCTTGGCCGCTCACCCAATCTGAAACTCGATCCAACGGACCGCAAAGTCATTGCCGATGCTCTTGGCCGCGTCGGCCTTCAAGGCAAGGAACAGCGGAAACCCGAGGCGCTTTCCGGCGGTGAACGTCAGCGTGTGGCGATCGCACGTTCGCTTGTGCGCGAGCGGCCCGTCCTTTTGCTTGACGAGGCTTTTGCCTCATTGGGGCCGGCGCTACGCCATCAGATGCTCGATCTGGTCCGCGAGTTGCAGCAGGAAAACGCCATGACCGTACTGATGGTCACTCATACCCCCGAAGATGCTCTCTATCTCGACGCATTGTTGCTATTTCTCGACAGTGGTCGGATTTCTGCTCAGGGGCCTGCACATGAGTTGCTGTCACCATCTGGACCAGAAGCATTGAAATACTATATCGGTGAACAAGCGCCAAAACTCAGATAGAGCCCTTCTGGTGATTCAACTTCTGTCTGAAATGCTCTGGACGCGCTCCTAATGTTACGGTGGCGGACATATTTTGTTCGCAATCGGCTTGAAGAACGGCTTAGAACGCTGATCTCCTGCTTGTAGGCTATTCAGTCTGTAGCTAGATTTGCGCCACGATATCGACGCTGATTCAATTGCGAGGGTAAAATACTGATCCGTCAACAGACCCGTCTCCGGGTGTCCCTGTGTCTTCCAGTCTCTCTGCCAGAACGGATGCAGCGCAATTGGCGGAAACCAGCCATCGGTCTTGGCTTGCTTGCTGTCGCCTTGATTTCAGGCTGTCAGTCGATCAATTCGAGTAAGGATCTTGGCCTTCAGCCATCCTCGAATCCGGTAACGGTGGAAAACGTCACACGTAACGACCGTCTGGCGCAGATCGGCGCGCAGCAACATCCGCGTATCCTTGCCACCTATGGCGGCGAGTACAAGGATCAGAAACTCGAGCGTATGGTTGCCAAGATCGTGGGTAATCTTACGACTGTTTCCGACAAGCCCGATCAGACCTATCGCATCACTATTCTCGATAGTCCCAATATCAATGCTTTCGCATTGCCCGGCGGTTTTCTCTATGTAACGCGCGGTTTGCTGGCGCTTGCCAACGATTCCTCGGAAGTTGCAGCCGTCATTGCCCACGAAATGGGCCACGTCGTCGCCAATCACGGTATTCTGCGCCAGGAGAAGGAAGCCGAGACAGCGATTGCCGGACGTGTAGCCACGGAAGTTCTGCATAACGAGAGCGCAAGCCGTGAAGCAACCATTCGCGGCAAGCTGCGTCTTGCACAGTTCTCTCGCAATCAGGAACTGCAGGCTGACGCTATTGGCATCAAGATGATTGGTGAAGCGGGTTACGACCCGTTCGCCTCTGCGCGTTTCCTGCAATCGATGGAAGCCTATACAGATTTCCGGTCGGTCTCCGGCGCAACAGATGCAAGCCTCGACTTCCTCGCAAGCCACCCTGCCACCCCACAGCGCATTCAGCTTGCGCTCGGACATGCACGCCGCATTGGCGCACCAGGTGTCGGCACCACAGACCGAGATTCCTTCCTCAACGGCATTGATGGCCTGCTTTATGGCGATTCACCCAATGAAGGCTATGTCCGCGAGCAGACCTTCATTCATCCGAAACTCGGCGTAACCTTTACCGCCCCGGAAGGCTTCACGATCGATAATTCGGCCAATGCCGTTATGGCAAGCGGTCCGGGTGAAGTCGCGATCCGCTTTGACGGTGCTTCACTGCCTTCTGGCTCAAGCCTCACCGATTATATCAAGTCGGGCTGGGTAACAGGTCTTGATGAAAGCTCAATCCGTCCGATCACCATCAATGGCCTCCCCGCTGCCACAGCGCGGGCAAGTGCGGACCGCTGGCAGTTCGACATTGTAGTTATCGGCGCAAACAACAAGGTTTATCGCTTCCTCACCGCAGCGCCTAAGAACAGCAATACCTTGCTGCCCGCGTCGCAGACCGTCACCCAGTCGTTCCGTCTGCTATCTCCTGCTGAACGAGACGCAATCAAGCCATTGCGCATTCGGGTCGTTACTGTGAAGCCGGGCGACACAATGGCAAGCCTTTCCGCCCGCATGCAAGGTACGACGCGCAAGCTTGAATTGTTCCGCCTGCTCAATGCGATGTCTGCCGGCGCGACAGTGTCGGTCGGTGATCGGGTAAAATTGATTAGCGAATAAGGATTGCCCCGGAAGTGCAAATGGAAATCCGTATCAATTCACTGCTTGCCGGAAAGATCGCTCCATTGGGAGAACGACAGGCACCGAGCGGCATTGATAAGAAGCCGGTTTCCGGTCCTGTAAGACTTCTTCGTGACGGTCTCGAATGCGATGAGCAAGGCGACAGGAAAGTACACGGCGGCCCTGAAAAGGCCGTCCATCATTATCCGCACGACCATTATGCGGATTGGCGTCAGGACGTAGGCGACAATCCACGCCTTGCTGCAACTGGCGCCTTTGGTGAGAATATTTCAACCACCGGGCTGACCGAGCACAATGTCGCAGTCGGCGACCGCTTCCGTATTGGCACAGCGCTGGTGGAGGTGTCGCAGGGTCGACAGCCCTGCTGGAAGCTGAATGCACGTTTCGATGTGTCGGATATGGCTATGCGTGTGCAAAAGACCGGACGCACCGGCTGGTATTATCGTGTTCTGGAAGAAGGTGTCGTCGCTGAAAACGAGACGATGCAGCTCATCGAACGGCTTTCGCCTGAATGGACGCTGCATCGGGTATGGCATCTGCTCTACGTCGATATGCTCAACTATGATCAGCTTGCTGAGATGGCTCAGATTCCACACCTTGCAGACGGCTGGAAGCGTTACGCCGTCCGCCGTCTCGAAAATCGCAAAGTTGAAGACTGGTCGCCGCGGCTTGAAGGCAGCAAAGACTAGTCTTAAGCCTGATAGGCGGCCATTTCATGCTGGTCCAGCAGGGCAAGCTTGAGCTTTTCCATAGCCCGGCTCTCAATTTGCCTGACCCGCTCTTTTGAAATACCGAGCTTTTCGCCCAGCGCTTCAAGCGTCACCCCATCATCGTCAAGTCGGCGCTCACGAATGATGTGCAATTCACGCTCGTTCAGCGCATGAAGAGCGGTATGAAGCCAGCTCACCCGCCGTTCCATATCGATGGTGCTTTCCACCACCTCATCCTGCAATGGATGATCATCAACGAGAAAATCCATACGGCTCGAAGCACCGGATTCATCGCCGTTGACCGAAGCCGAAAGCGAGCTGTCAGAGCCTGAAAGCCTGCTGTCCATAAACTCGACATCACTTGCAGAAACACCAAGCTGAGTGGATATCTGGCTATAGATTTCTGCTTTGCTCATCGTCTCATCTTCCTGCGCGAGCTTTGAGCGCAAGCGACGAAGATTAAAGAACAGCGACTTTTGAGCGGAGCTTGTACCGCCTCGGACAATAGACCAGTTGCGCAGGATGTAATCCTGCATCGAAGCGCGGATCCACCATGAAGCATAGGTTGAAAAGCGCACATCCCGTTCAGGGTCAAAACGTGCGGCCGCTTCAAGCAGCCCCACATAGCCTTCCTGAATAAGATCACTCATCGGCAGCTTGAACTTGCGGAAACGTCCGGCCATTGAAATCACCAGTCGCATATGTGACGCGGTGATACGATGAAGGGCTTCCTGATCCTTGTTTTCTTTCCAGCGAATGGCGAGTGCACGTTCTTCTTCGCGCTCAAGATAAGGCGCGGCCATCGCATTACGGATCATCGCCTGAGGAGAAGAGGAAGCAGCTGGCGGCATGTTGCGCGCCACCATTGGCAAACGAATTGCTGGAACTGGGGAGGAACTGCTCGTGGATGACGTCTTCATCTGGTTCTCCTGTTCTGACTGCGAGGCTTTCAAAAAATTGGAAGCGCAAGACAAAAGATATTCCAGCTCTGCGAAGAACAATTGAATGAACGTCTCGTATTCGTTCAAAATGCCTTTTACAGACCTGCTCTGAGGCCAGACTGATACGCCGCAAAACAAACCCGTTTACGAACTGGTGCTGCTTAACAACGCGGCAAGAACCTTACGGTTCCATTTGTGCACTATAAATCTTTGAGATTGCAGGAAAATAGAGAATCTAAGCCAAAACTGCGCAGCTGTTTTGCGTGGGATAATGCATCCAGACAAAAAAATAGAGCAGTTCTGACGATTTTGCTTAAGCCAGAACTGTTCGCGAGAAGACACGGCCTGAAAATTTGACGTTTTAGAAAAGCACAACTTTGTGATTGCTAAACCAGATAAATAAAAAGCCCGGCTGAGCCGGGCTTTTTAGAGAACAATGCGAGCGTTTATTACGCGGCTTCGACTTCATCGCCGTCAACATCGCTTTCAGCTTCAGCTTCGGCTTCAGCCTTGGTGCGCTTCGGGCTCTTAGCGAGATTTGCCTCGATAAGACGAACAGCTTCTGTATCGGAAAGCTTGTTCACTGCTGCAATTTCACGCGCCATACGATCAAGCGCTGCTTCATAAAGCTGGCGCTCGGAATACGACTGCTCAGGCTGGTTTTCAGCACGATGCAGATCGCGAACAACTTCAGAGATCATGATCAAGTCGCCGGAATTGATCTTTGCATCATATTCCTGCGCGCGGCGCGACCACATGGTGCGCTTCACGCGTGCGCGGCCCTGTACGACCTTCAATGCACGTTCGACATAATCGGTTTCCGACAGCTTGCGCATACCGATGGTAACAGCCTTGGCGACTGGTACCTTCAGGCGCATCTTGTCTTTTTCAAAGTCGATAACAAAAAGCTCAAGCTTATGGCCGGCTACTTCCTGGTCTTCGATCGCTACGATCTGGCCAACGCCGTGAGCTGGATATACAATCGATTCACCGATCTTGAAACCCTGACGAGCCGGAGTCTTCTTCTGCTGGGATGACATACGCTTCAATACTCCCTGTTGTGCCCGGCGCAACTCACCGGTTTACACATGATTTCGACCGCACCTCTTGGGAGAGATACGGAAGTCGTTGCGGTTTTGAACTGAAAGCGCTTCTCAGGCACAAATTTATATACCGGGAAGGTTGGGTGGGGACCGAGTGCTGAAATCGCAATAATCCGTCCCGGTGCCAATACAGCCCAGTAAAAAAATATAGCCCTTTCAGAGATTAACGCGTTTGCGCCACGAGTTGACGTCCAGCCACCGAAATTATCTGTGCAACTTAACACAATTTTGCGCAAGAATCAACAAATTGCCAAACACGCTGGTTCTGGCAACTTTCAACGCCCATAAAATAGGCTGTAATCACTTAATCATGCAGACAGAATCGCCTGCATGACGGGTGTTAATCACCCGACCCCGGTTCTGCCGAGAAGAACTGCTCAAGCTTACCCGTTACGCCATCCATTTCCTTGGCTTCCGGAAGCTCGTCCTTCTTGGCGGTCAGGTTTGGCCACTTCGCCGCATATTCTGCGTTCAGCACAAGCCACTTGTCGAGACCCGGCTCGGTATCCGGGCTGATGGCTTCCGCCGGGCATTCAGGCTCACAGACGCCGCAATCAATGCACTCATCCGGATTGATGACGAGCATGTTCTCGCCTTCATAGAAACAGTCGACCGGACAAACCTCGACGCAGTCCGTATATTTGCAACGAATGCAATTATCGGTCACGACATAAGTCATTGTCCAACTCCTGTTGCCTCCCTTCATGATGAAGAGATGGCTTATCTATCCTGAACTGGCTGTTTGAACATCCAGACCGAACATCTGAATGGCTTCGCCCCGATCCCGACATATGTGTCACAACATATGGTGTCACGGCTTGTGGCTTGCGAGTCCAGCTCATGCCCTTGCAATAGCCAACGGTGAGGTAACGACTTTATCCGCCTATGACAAGGGCCCAAACGCCGCAATATCAATATGTCACGAACATCTGAAACGACGTTCCATTTATGCCACCAATCACGAAAAGAGCTTTTAATTTAAAGCTCTGAAACGCAATTTCTGTCGCGCTTCTGAACCGAACTGCGGCATCGCGTCCGCATCAGCTACCGCGTAACCGGTCTGTTTCGCGACGTTCTTTCTTGGTTGGACGGCCCGCACCGCTTTCACGCCGAGGCTGCAACGCTTCGGTGGTTTTGGTTTCCGGGGTAGGTTGTGGCGTCAAATCTTCATAGAGAAGCTGGGCTTCGGGCGCGGGACCGCGCCGCTCTCCGCCGTCCAACACCTTGTAGATCACAATGTGTCGATCAAGCGTGATGGTCAGGACGTCGCCAATTTTCACCGGATGCGAAGCCTGCTCGATCTTGTCGCGATTAACACGAACTTTGCCGCCGACGGCGAGTTTCGCCGCCAGCGATCTTGATTTGACCACGCGTGCAAAGAACAGCCACTTGTCGATACGCTGTCTTGCAGTTGCTTCGGTCGGCATCTTACTTCTTCATCTGCTCCTTAAGAGCGAGAAGCTTGGCAAAAGGCGAATCGGGATCGACGCGTACAGGACGTTCCTGTTCGAACCGCTTGTTGCCCTGCTGGCTTGCATTGTCGCGCTTGGGCTGCCGATTACGGTCACCATCACGCGGCTTACCCTTAAAGCCTTCACGCTTGTTCTGACCTTGGTTCTGGCCCGGGGTTTGACCCTGATTCTGGCCAGCACCGTCATGATTGCGACGATTCTTATCAAACCGCTTGCCGCCGCCACGATTGTCACGCGTGTTCTGTGCTTCTCCGCCTTCTGAACCGCCTTCGGACTTGTGAGCCTCATTACCCTGACCACCCTGCTGAGGGCGATTGTGGCGCTGACGGTTCTGATCCTGATTGCGACTACGGCCTTCAAAACGGCCCTGACGCCAAAGAAGAACAGGTTTCGGCTCTTCAGCCGGAGCCTCACTTAGTTCTGCAACAGAATTAGCTTCAGCAGCAGGTTTGGCTTCTTCAACAGTCTCGGCAACAACGGCCTCAACTGGTGCAGGCACAGGTTCGGCTGCCGGAACAGCAGGCTTTTCGCCTTCGTTTGCGACTGCAACAGGTGCGGCTGCCTTGAATACCGTATCCTTGACAACAACTTCCGCTGCAAATGCATCAAGTTCGGCAAGCTTTGCTGCTACATTTGCCGCGTCGACGGCTTCATGGCGATAACCGAGGCTCTTGAGGATTTCTTCCATATCCTCGCCAGTCGCGCCCAGAATGGACATCATGGCAGGAGTTACGATGAAACGGCCCCCATCATAGGCACCTTCCGGACGAACGCCCGAACCCGGACGCCAGGCAAGTGCCGGGCGAATAAGGTCAGCAAGGCGTTCCAGAATATCGATACGCACAGCACGACGGCCGAGCACGCGATAACCGCCCAGACGATAGAACATCGGATCAAAAGTCGGATCGACGACCACCGAAGTACGACCAGCGGCCAGCACATTGACCACATCGCCATAACCAGCGCGTTCACGGCCATCATTCTTCAATGCCCACAGCAGCGTGATGAGACCCGCCGGAGCAGGTTTCAGCAGCATTGGCATGAAAACGTGATAGGCACCGAAACGCACGCCGAGACGACGGAGTGCTGCACGCGAATCCTGATCAAGACCACGTACTTCTTCGGCCACTTCGCGGCGCTGAAGAATACCGAGACCTTCGACGATCTGGAAAGCCAGACCGCGTGTCATACCGGTCAGGGCATCGGCAGCACTGAGATCGGTCAACGGTTTCAATATGGTTTCAATATGGTGCGCGACAAAACGTTCGATGCGGGCAGCAACCTTGTCGCGTGCTGGTCCGGTCAATTGTTCGTCAGCCAAAATGATCGCGCGCGGCTTCAACACATCGTCGCCAGCGACGAGCGTTGCAACGGTCGCACCGACCCAGCGCATTACACCGTCCGACCCAAGAGCAAAGTCGCCATTGGGTGCCGCAGCAAACCGCTCCGCACGACGTTCGAACTCGGCGGCAAGCGCCTTTTGTGCAGCCGTCTTCACAGCCTTCGCGTCCGGCCCTTCAGCCTGAACGTCGGCAGTGAACCGGAATCCTTCTAGTTGCCCAACATTGTGGCCCTCGACAATTACGTCACCGGCCGGGCTGATTTCTGCTTCTAGCATGGCATTCTCTCTCAGGCGCCTCATAAGCACGCTTGTCCTGCGGTCTACAAAGCGTTTCGTCAACCTTTCATGCAGCGCATCGGACAGTCTGTCCTCAATTTCGCGCGTCTTTTCCTGCCAGTGTGTCGGATCGGCAAGCCATCCCGGCCTGTGCGACACAAAAGTCCAGGTACGGATTTGCGCTACGCGATGCGACAGAGTGTCGATTTCCCCCTCTGTACTGTCTGCGCGGCGCACTTGTTCGCTCATATAATCTTCATCAACGCTCCCTCGGCGGACCAGATCCTGATAAATGGTTCCAATGATATCGGCATGTTGAGCCGGCGCAATCTTACGATAATCGGGGAGCGCACAGGTATCCCACAAAAGTTCGATCCGCGCAGGCGTCGTTGCAAGCCGCACAATGTCTTCGTCTTTCGACAAATATTCAAGCGCCTGTTGATCAACAGCAGGCAGTGCTTTGGTAAGCCCTTCAATAGGCGTTGGTGTTTCCAGAGAATAACGTAAGGCACCGAGCGACGAGAAGTCGAAACGGCCCGTTCGCCACTGCAGTACTTTGACCGGGTCAAACGCATGCGCTTCAACCCGTTCCACAAGCTCATCGTCCATTGGCTGTACCTGGCCCGTCACGCCAAAAGTACCGTCACGCAAGTGACGCCCAGCACGACCTGCGACCTGACCAACCTCGGCTGGCGTCAGATCGCGGAACTGATAGCCATCAAACTTTCGGTTCTGTGCAAAAGCCACATGATCGACATCAAGATTGAGCCCCATGCCAATGGCATCGGTTGCGACCAGAAAATCGACATCGCCCGACTGATAAAGTTCAACCTGAGCGTTGCGGGTGCGTGGGCTGAGTGCCCCCATCACCACGGCAGCACCGCCACGCTGGCGTCGGATCAGTTCTGCAATCGCATAAACTTCGTCGGCGGAGAAAGCCACGATAGCCGAGCGATTCGGCAGACGAATGATTTTCTTGGCGCCCGCGTAGGAAAGATGAGACAGACGCGGTCGTGTCACCACGGTGATGCCGCGCAAAAGCTTTTCAAGAATACCGCGCATGGTGCCTGCACCAAGCAGTAAGGTTTCCTGTCGCCCACGCAGATGCAGAATACGGTCAGTAAAGATGTGACCACGTTCCAGATCGCCCGCGAGCTGCACTTCATCGATAGCCACAAACGGCATATCTGTCCGGCGTGGCATGGCTTCAACGGTGCAAACTGAATAACGCGAGCCGGGAGGTGTGATTTTTTCCTCGCCGGTTATCAGCGAGACATTGGCAGCTCCGACCTTCTCGACAACACGATTGTAAACCTCGCGCGCAAGCAAGCGCAGCGGAAGGCCTATCATGCCACTGCCATGCGACAACATCCGCTCAATAGCGAGATGTGTCTTGCCGGTATTTGTTGGCCCCAGCACCGCAGTAACACCGCGGCCGCTCAGGCTTAGCGGCAGATCATGGGCAGGGAGATGGTTCATGCCAATAATAATATTCCCGGAACAAATGCCATGCGATAGCACTATATGACTTGAGCTGAAAGCGCTCCTGTTAAGTTTCGTTCAGTGTTTAAGGGCCTTTATCACTCAGCAAAGCCTTCGCTGTTTTAGCCGGAACTATTCTCAAACGCACCCTGAAAAGAACAAAACGGCTTTCAAATGACAATCCACTTCAAAACACGGGATAGGGCGTCGGTTGTATGCCCTTTCGCATCTTAACAAATGCCCGTTTTTAACAAATGGAACGACTCCAGAACGAATCGGCGACGAATCGCTGCTTCTGCACTCTTCGCCTTTTGTTCACGGCAACATATGGTGGCACTGAAACTAAACCACACCATATGATGAATCCACTTCGTTACGATCAAGGCTCAATCGAGAACAAAACGACAAGCGCGTTAACCTTTGCTTCGTTAGCCTTCATGCAAGGGAATTCAGCAACCCATCCATTCATGAATGATCAATCTTTCCTGACAGTGAGTTAAAGTCCTCATCCTGTAAGAACCCATTTTCATTAACCTTCAGGCCAAAGCCGGAACGAATCGGCGACGAATCGCTGATCTGCAAGTTTTCTTCTTTTGTTCTCACCAGATATAGTGGCATCCGGACATGAGCCCCCATAGAGCGGCCTTGCTTTGCCGCTCTATTTTCATTGTAAACAGTATCAGCGTTAACTTTTACCGGCTTATGGTCGCTCGACACACAGAGCAACGCCCATGCCGCCGCCGATGCATAGCGTTGCCAGACCACGCTTCACATCGCGCCGCTTCATCTCGTAAAGAAGCGTTGTCAGCACCCGTGCACCCGACGCACCAATTGGATGACCAATTGCGATCGCACCGCCATTGACGTTGACAAGCGCGGGATCAAGACCAAGTTCGCGCACGACAGCGCAGGATTGTGCAGCAAACGCTTCGTTCGCTTCGACCAGCTCCAGATCGGCAACTGTCCAGCCTGCCTTTTCAAGCGCCTTTCTGGTCGCCGGAATCGGTCCGGTGCCCATTATCGATGGGTCGACACCTGCCGTCGCCCAGGAAACAATGCGCGCTAGTGGTTCGACGCCGCGTTTTGCAGCTTCATCTGCATCCATCAGAACCACAGCCGCGGCACCGTCATTAATGCCTGATGCATTACCCGCTGTGACCGTGCCTTCCTTGTCGAAAGCAGGCTTCAGCTTGGCAAGTGCTTCAATGGTCGTGCCAGCACGGATGTATTCGTCGGCGGAAACGATCGTCTCGCCCTTGCGGCTCTTCACAGCAAAAGGAACGATTTCATCATCGAAGCGGCCGGCCTTTTGAGCGGCTTCAGCGTTTTGTTGTGAGGCCAGCGCGAAAGCGTCCTGCTCTTCCCGGCTCAACTGCCACTGTTTGGCAATATTCTCCGCTGTAATCCCCATGGGATAGCCATTGAAGGCATCGACCAGACCGTCTTTCATCATGGTATCGACCATTTTGAAGTCGCCCATCTTCACCCCTCCGCGCAGATGCGCACAATGTGGTGCCATCGACATGGATTCCTGCCCACCAGCCACAATGATTTTTGCGTCGCCTGACAGAATTTGCTGCATGCCGAGCGCAACAGCGCGCAGGCCTGAACCGCAAAGCTGATTGATCGAAAAAGCTGTCGTTTCTTTCGGGCAACCCGCAGCCATAGCCGCCTGACGCGCAGGATTCTGCCCTTCGCCCGCCGTCAGAACCTGCCCGAGAATGACCTCATCCACATCGGCGGCCTCAACGCCAGCACGGTCAAGAGCTGCCCTGATAGCGGTAGCGCCAAGCTCGTGCGCTGGCACATTAGCAAAAGCACCGTTGAAAGCCCCCACAGCGGTACGAGCAGCGCTGGCAATAACGATAGCTTTGGGATTATGCGCGACAGTCATTCTTTCCTCCTTGAAAAATTACCAACAGAGAAAAACCAAAACCCACTTTTTTGCAAGGTCATACGCAAGGCAACAGGAATGCACCTTCGCTCAAAATGATAATCAGTTTCTTCGATAGGCATGCACTTTTGACAATGCGCATTGCTCAACAACCGTTAGATTAGCGGTCTGCAAACAAAGGAGACAACTATGCCCCAACTGACGCTAGAAAAAGCCAATGCGATCATTGCCGGTGCTTTTACCAAGGCAACAGAACTGCAACTGAAACCTATCGTTGTTTCGGTGTTTGACGCCGGTGGCCATCTCAAGGCCTTTCAGCGACAGGACGGAACTTCGATTCTCCGCTTTGAAATCGCTTCTGGCAAGGCATTCGGCGCTCTGGCAGTCGGAACAGGCTCGCGTTGGCTTCACAATCAGGCCAAGGATCGGCCACATTTTCTGGAAGGGCTCTCGGGCGTTTCGGGTGGAAAGATCGTTCCTGTTCCAGGCGGGGTCCTGATCAAAGATGCTTCAAACGAAATTATCGGCGCTGTCGGCATTTCAGGTGATACGTCAGACAATGATGAACTCGCAGCAATTGCTGGCATCGAAACTGCCGGGTTTAATGCTGACGCAGGTTAATCCCTGACAAATCTGAACACCGGGCATCCCTTTGGATACACGGTGTTCAAGAGCTTCTATTCATTCATGAAAATCCTGCAGTCTCTACTTCAGGTTTTCATTTGCGAAATGCTCAACGGCACCAGGAAGCGCGTGTTCTGTACTGCCGATCACACAGGGCGTATCCGATATTTTATAAATATAGTCTTCATTGTAAATAGTATTGCTGATTACATTAAAAAACGAAATACCAGAATTCACAGACAATCCGCCGTTGCAAATAATAATTTTAACAACATCATCCATTTTCAAAATCCATATAACTGAAACATTCACTTAACAGGACTTAATTTTCTCAAAATTTGGGGCGGAATTGTGTTTTTTTATCCTTTGATAAAAATTGCTGTGAAAATAAAATGAAGACTTGTTATTGCGTTAGCACAAAAGAAAACGCCGCTTCCGGAAACCGGAAACGGCGTTATGAAATCGATCTTTCAGCTGCTATGCAGCTTCAGACTTATTCCTTAGCTTCAAGGACCTGACGGCCGCGATACATACCGCTCTTAAGATCGATATGATGCGGACGACGAAGTTCGCCTGAGTTCTTGTCCTCGACGTAAGTCGGGGCCTTGAGAGCGTCTGCCGAACGGCGCATGCCGCGCTTCGACGGAGACGTTTTGCGTTTTGGTACTGCCATGGATCCAGCTCCACTGATCGATAAACAAACGTCCGGCACGGCCCCGAGGAGCCTGTCACATCGGACAAAATTCCGGAAAGTCAGGTGCCTATACACGCTCTTGCGGCGTTTGACCAGCGGAGTCTTATCTTTTTTCCGGCCCCGGTGTTTATCGCACGCAAGTTACATAAGGACCAGCTCGTGAAGCGCGTCCGGCAACAATGCGCGAGATGCGCTGCATGTTGCGCGTGGGTTTAGCTGGATTGCGCAGAGCAGGATTGGGAAGGGTTACGGCAAGGAGTGCTGCCTGCTGAGACGTAAGGCGAGACGCGGGGCGATTGAAATAATGTTGGGCCGCGGCTTCGATTCCATAAATGCCCGGCCCCCATTCGGCGATGTTGAGATAAATTTCCATGATACGCCGTTTGGAAAGCACCGCATCGGCAGCAATCGCCAGTGGAAATTCGAGCCCTTTGCGCACATAGGACCGACCGTTCCAGAGAAACAGGTTTTTCACTGTCTGCATGGTGATCGTAGAAGCACCGCGACTCGGACCACCCTCGCCCGAATTATCAAGCACCAGACTGAGCTGATGCCAGTCCACGCCGCCATGGCTGCAGAACTGTCCATCCTCTGCCATCATGACGGAATTCACCAGAACCGGCGCGACATCTTCTATGCTGACCCATTGCCGGTCGACATCCCGTAAGAGGACATAATCCTTGACCATCAAAGTCGAGATTGGACGCACAAAAGGGACCGAATAAAGCAGGATCAGAAAAAGCGGCAAAACCGCAAGTGCCAACAGTATCTTGAGCATAAGAGCAATCCTGCCACCCCAGACGGGATCGGCCAAGTAATTACGCCCATCTTTGCTCTTGATAATGAGTTTTGCCAATTCCACCGCCCGTTAGTGGTGCCCATCTTATCTGAAAATCACTTCACAGTTTTCAGAATGCGCTCCAGTTCCTTCCAAGCGACATAAACTATTCCTTAACAATAATGAACCCGATTCCATAACCTGATGGCGGTATTCAAACACCAAATTCAACCAATCATTGCTGCCAGCCTACGGTTTGATGACCACTTGATGAAAAAGCCTGTGCTGATCGTTGTGCCCGGTTGACCAATTCAGCGCTTTCGTCCATCCCCTTCAGCATGGAAAACGTGTCTGTCGATTTTGCTCAATCCCTGAACCTGCGCGCTCTCGAAGTCGAGACGATGTTGATCGGGCTTTTGGATCTTCGTTTGCGCACTGGAGAAGTCGCCCGCCCGGAGCGCCTGCTTGCCGCCATGCGCCATGGTGTGCTGAACGGCGGTAAAAGGCTGCGTCCTTTCCTCGTCGTTGAAAGTGCGGCTCTGTTCGGCAAGCATGGTGACGCGATCCTGCGTGTCGCATCAGCACTTGAATGCATTCACTGCTATTCGCTCGTGCATGATGATTTGCCTGCAATGGACAATGACGATATGCGACGCGGTCAGCCAACCGTGCATAAAGCATTTGATGAAGCCGCAGCTATTCTGGCAGGCGACAGCCTTCTGACCTATGCGTTTGACATCGTGGCTTCAGACGAAACTGATCTGCCTGCCGATATTCGCATCCAGCTTGTATCGGCACTGGCGCGCGCGTCAGGCATTGGCGGGATGGCTGGCGGTCAGGCACTTGATCTGATGGCAGAAGACAACAAGCCGGATGAAGCAGGCATTATAACCCTGCAGGCGATGAAAACCGGAGCGTTGATCCGCTTTGCCTGTGAAGCAGGCGCAATCATTGCTGGTGCATCACGCGAGGATCGTGAGCGCATGGCCGAATTCGGATCCGCCATAGGCCTTGCTTTCCAGCTCGCCGACGATCTTCTCGACGTGACCGCAGATGCAGCCGCCATGGGCAAGGCAACCGGCAAAGATGCTGCAGCCGGCAAAGCCACACTGGTGGCACTTCATGGCATTGACTGGACCCGCAAGCAGCTATCCGGCCTCGTTGCCCAGGCCGAAAGCCTGCTCGAGCCTTTTGGCGAGGATGCGACTATTCTCAAGCAGGCCGCCCGTTTCATCGCGGAACGGCAGAGCTAGAGCGCATCCCGAAAACTGTGAACCGGTTTTCGGACAAGATGCGCGTCAAACAGAGTTTTATAAGTCCTCTTCACGCACCTTGATGATGGCGACATCATCGACCGAGAGCGAGCGACCATCAAGCGCGCGTACTTCCAGCTTTGCAACACCTTTACCATTTGCCGTATCGATCAGCTTGGAATGCGGCTCGTCAGGCGCGAAAAGATAATTCTCGCCCCATTGGCGTAAGGCGACGACAACCGGCAAAAGATCACGCCCCTTGGCTGTAAGCCTGTATTCCTGATGCGCACCACCTTTGGGGTCTGGCACTGATTCCATGATCCCCTCACCGGTCAGTTTACGTAGTCGCTCTGCGAGAATGTTGCGCGCAATCCCCAGGTTCTTCTGGAAGGCGCTGAAGCGTGTCACGCCGTCAAATGCTTCACGTACGATCAGCAGTGACCACCAATCCCCGATCACATCGAGTGCTCGTGCACTTGGACAATAATCACCCTTCAGGCTTTTCTTACGAACCATGCTGACTCCACACAAATCAATTCGGTTGCAATATAAAACCAAAATAGCTAAAAGCAAAATGGTTTCATTTTAAAACCATATCAGGAGCCAATTATGCCGCCCTCCCCTGACACAGCAGTACCCTCTGCTATGAATGATCTTGCACGCCCAACGCTTTCAAAAGCGACACTGTTGCTGTTTGCCATCGCTAGCGGTCTCGCAGTGGCCAATGTCTATTTTGCGCATCCGCTTCTCGATGTAATGGCCGACGATATGGGTCTAAAGCGTTCGACTGCAGGCCTGATCGTTGCCGCCAGCCAGATTGGCTATGCAATCGGCCTCATTTTTCTGGTGCCTCTTGGTGACCTTTTAGACCGGCGCAAGCTGATCCTCACTCATTTCGTGCTATCAGCTCTATCGCTGCTCGCCATTGGCTTTGCAGGAAGTGCGGGCATGCTTCTCCTGGCAATGGCTGCGACCGGCCTACTGGCGGTCGTTACACAGGCACTTGTCGCCTATGCGGCAAGTCTTGCAGATCCAGAGCGGCGTGGCCACGTGGTGGGGATTGTCACAAGCGGCATCGTGCTTGGCATATTACTGGCACGCGCCGTAGCTGGAGCACTTACCGATGTTGGCGGCTGGCGTAGTGTCTATATCAGCTCTGCGGCACTGACTTTGCTGATCTCGCTTCTTCTATGGCGCAACCTGCCGCAACAGCGTCGCCAAACGGCGAGTGTCTCCTACCCTACGCTTATCCTGTCATTGATAACGCTCTTTCGAGCAGAGCCGGTACTGCGCATTCGTGCAATCATTGCGATGCTGATTTTTGCAGATATCACCACATTGCTTACACCACTCGTGATGCCGCTGAGCGCGCCGCCTTTTGAATTGAGCCATGCACAAATCGGTCTGTTTGGCCTTGCAGGGGCCGCAGGCGCGCTTGCTGCTTCGCGTGCAGGAAGTGCTGCCGATCGTGGGCACGGTCAACGCATGACTGGCATTGCACTCACACTCATGCTGGTTTCATGGGTGCCGATTGCTCTGCTTGAGCATTCACTACTCTGGCTGATTATCGGCGTGTTGGTGATCGATTTCGGACTTCAGGCGGTGCATGTCACCAATCAGGCGATGATCTATCGTGTGCGTCCAGACGCACAAAATCGACTGACTGCTGCCTATATGGTTTTCTATTCCATCGGCAGTGCCAGCGGTTCGGCGATTTCCACTTGGGTCTATGCTTATGCTGGCTGGAACGGCGTCTGTATGCTTGGTGCAGGCATAAGCATATTCACACTGATATTCTGGACAGCGACCCGTAAATCAATGCCCGAAGCAGCTACGCGCGCCCTCTTAAACTGAAATCAGTTCTGACCAGCGGCAATCTTCTGATCAAGGCCGAAGCGGTTCTCGATATATTCGGCAACCATCTTCTGGAAATCTGCGGCGATCTCGGGACCACGCAGTGTGGTGACCTTTTTGCCATCAACAAAGACTGGTGCGGACGGCGTTTCGCCCGTGCCGGGAAGCGAGATACCAATATCAGCATGTTTTGATTCGCCCGGACCATTGACGATGCAGCCCATGACCGCAACCGAGAGCGCTTCCACGCCCGGATATTTCTCGCGCCAGATCGGCATGTTGCGACGAATATCGTTCTGAATGTTTTGTGCCAGTTCCTGAAACACGGTCGAAGTCGTGCGTCCGCAACCGGGGCATGCCGCAACGATCGGAATGAACTGACGGAAGCCCATGGTCTGCAACAGTTCCTGCGCCACCTGCACTTCGCGCGTGCGGTCTCCGCCGGGTTCAGGGGTTAGTGAAATGCGGATCGTATCGCCAATACCCTGTTGAAGCAGGATGCCCATTGCAGCAGACGACGCGACGACGCCCTTGGTGCCCATGCCAGCTTCGGTAAGACCGAGATGCAGGGCATGATCAGAACGATTCGCAAGCATCGTGTAAACGGCGATCAGATCCTGCACCTGGCTGACCTTGGCCGACAGGATAATCTTGTCGCGGCTAAGCCCAATCTCTTCAGCCAGATGAGCAGAAATCAGTGCTGACTGCACGATGGCCTCGCGCATGACTTCCTGCGCGCTCAAGGGTGCGCCTTCCGCCTGATTGCGATCCATCAGTGTGGTCAGCAAGTCCTGATCAAGCGATCCCCAGTTCACGCCAATGCGCACTGGCTTATCGTAGCGGATCGCCATTTCGACGATATCGGCGAACTGCTTGTCTTTCTTGTCCTTGAATCCGACATTGCCCGGATTGATGCGATATTTCGCAAGTGCTTCCGCGCAAGCCGGATGATCGGCCAGAAGCTTGTGTCCGATATAATGAAAATCACCGACCAGCGGCACATTCATCCCGAGACGTTCAAGCCGTTCGCGGATTTTCGGCACTGCGGCAGCGGATTCATCACGGTCAACCGTTATGCGCACAATTTCGGAACCGGCGCGATGCAATGCTGCAACCTGCGCAACGGTGCCATCAATGTCCGCCGTATCGGTATTGGTCATCGACTGAACAACGACAGGTTCGCTGCCGCCAACGATAACACCGCCAACGCTTACGCCAACGGACTGGCGACGGGGAAAAGGATGCGAAAAATAGCTGACGGTCTCGGAGGACATTGTGCTCTGTTCTTTTATCCTGCCGCAATTGCCGATGGAAACCGCTTTCCGCTTCCCGGGAATTGCTCTTAGTACGGGCCTGTTTTCAGGTGGCGTAGCAAAGCGCAATTGTCAACGCCTGCCCACATTGCTTTGTTGTTATATAATCACTTGCCGACGCCTTGTCGCCTCCTCATTATACGCAGAATTAAGAGCGCATCCCGAAAAGTGTGAAGCGGTTTTCGGATAAGATGCGCTCAAAAACATGCTCTTAAGAGGAGAAACCCAGACATGCCCGATGCGAAGGCGCGCAAAACTGCAATCATCACCGGTTCCAATTCGGGCATAGGTCTTGGCATCGCCCATGCCTTGGCAGCTTCCGGGCACAATGTCGTGATCAATTCCTTTACAGACCGCGACGAGGACCGTGATCTTGCAAGCAGCATCGCCAAGGAACATGGCGTGAGCGTGATCTATGTTTCGGCTGATATGTCGAAGGCCGACGACTGTCGCGCGCTGGTTGCAAAAAGCGTGAAAGCTTTCGGCAGTGCAGACATCATCGTCAACAATGCCGGTATCCAGCATGTCGCTCCCGTCGAAGAGTTTCCGACCGAGCAATGGGACCGGATCATCGCCATAAACCTGACCTCGGCTTTTCACACATCAGCCGCTGCAATCCCGTATATGCGCAAAGCTGGCTGGGGTCGCATCATCAACATCGCGTCTGCACATGGCCTTGTAGCATCTCCGTTCAAGTCGGCCTATGTGGCGGCCAAACACGGCATTGTCGGCTTTACAAAGACACTTGCGCTGGAGCTTGCCACCGCAAAGATTACAGCCAACGCCATCTGCCCCGGCTATGTGCTGACCCCGCTTGTCGAGGCACAAATTCCGGATCAGATGAAAGCTCACCATATGGACCGCGAAACCGTGATCCGCGAAGTCATGCTCGATAAACAGCCGACGAAGGAGTTTGTCACCACCGCTCAGATCGGTGCACTTGCGTCCTTTCTTGCAACGGACGCCGCAGCACAAATCAACGGTGCCGCCCTGCCAATTGAGGGCGGCTGGACCGCTGAGTAAACATCGAGCGATAGCCGCTCGATGTATTTTTTCATCGCATTACCCTACGCAAAACCGCATCCTACGCAAACCGCTGCGCACTTTTGCTGGAAAGGCTTGTTAATGCGAACTATCCGCATATTTTGCCAGTCCCGAGAAGGCCAGAACAACCAGTAACAGGACAGGCAGTGCGAGAAACACCACGCTGAAACCGCTATGCTTGGCAACAAAGCCGATCAGAGAAGGTGCGACCAGCATGCCGGAATAGCCCATGGTGGTGGCAATCGACAGGCCAACACTTGGGTTGATGCCCGGTATGTTGCCCCCGATTGAGAACGCAATCGGCACCATGTTGGAAATGCCGATGCCGCAAATGGCAAAGCCAAAGATCACCGCATAAGGATGGCTCGACAGGCCAACAATCACCATTCCAACGATTGCAATCGAGGTGCAGAAGCGCAGCGTTTTGATCGCACCGAAGCGGTCTCGCACCAGATCACCCGCAAAGCGCATGATCGCCATGGTCGCGGAGAAGGCCGCAAAGCCAAAACTGGCAACAGTGACCGAAGCGCCAAGTTCATCCCGCAGATAATAAGCGCCCCAGTCGAGAATTGCACCTTCAGGGATCATCGAAAACAGAGCAATCACACCCACAAGCCATGGCAGCGGATTACGCGGCAGCACAAGCTTCTGCTTCGCGCCACTCGGATGCTGGAACTTGTCGGCGATAATCGCAGGCCAGGCAAAAGCGATCAACCCGGCCGCAACAATGGTTGTGACCAGCGCATGCACGGTGGAACCGAATTGCGCAATAAGGAAGCCGCCAGTTGCAGCGCCAATCAAGCCGCCAAGGCTCCAGAAAGCATGGCAGGACGACATAATTGCACGGCGCATTTTCTTTTCAACGCCCACCGCATTGGCGTTCATAGCGACGTCCATCGCGCCAAATACTCCGCCAAAATAGAACATCGCAATAACAGCCGTGACGACATTGGGTACAAGCGCAATGATAAGGAGCGTCGGAATAACGCCAATCGCGAATAGCTTGACCACCGCTCCCGACCCGCGATGCGCAGACAGTGCCCCGGCCACTGGCATCATGGAAAGAGATCCGATGCCAAAAACGAGAATCATCAGCCCCATACCACTGGTATCGAGCCCAAGGCGTGCCGCAAACTCAGGAATTTTTGGCGCCCAGCCACCAAAAATATATCCATTCATGAGAAAAAGCATCGCCACGGCGACCCGCTCTCTGGTCACGATTGGCGCACGGTCATTCAGCGCATCATTTCGTCCGGCAGTCTGTTCCATCTGGTCCTCAGTCACGACGCTGTGCCGCGCTTATTATATTCAGGCCCAACGCCATGTAAGGCGCAAGCACATCTTCATCGACATCGTCTTCAACAGCCATGACATTCACATCATCCAGTGAGATGACATCATGGGCAGCAACTGTACCAAGCTTTTCTGTGGTGATAGCGAGGGCAACTTTACGGCTGCGACCTGCAATCACCCGCTTGAATTCTGCATCTTCCAGATGAAGCGCGGTTACGCCTATTTCTGCCGCCATACCGCAAGCACCCAGCACGCAGAGATCAGGTCGCACCAGCTCTGCATCGCGCAAAGCACGAGCCCCCACCGCCGCACTGACACGGCGGTCGACAGGCCCTCCGATCATGATCACATCGATCTTTTCTGATTGCAGAAGAATAGCAGCGATTGACGGTGTGTTGGTGACAACGGTCAACGGATCGCCGCGCTCCACCAGCAAACGGGCAAGAGCAAGATTTGCTGATGACGAATCCAGAAACACCGTCATGTCCGGCTCGATCAACCCGGCTAAAGCCATAGCCAGTGCTGCTTTTGCTTCAGGCCTTTCGCAATCGCGCTCGGCAAGTGGCGCATAGGAAGGTGCCGCCTTCAATGCTCCACCATAGACACGTTTGCAAAGACCCGCAGCCGCCATCTCACGCAGATCACGGCGGATCGTATCTTCCGAAACCCCAAAAGTATCTGCAAGTTCACTGGCCAGCACACGTCCGGTCTGATCCAGCAATTCCTGAATCCGTGCCTGTCTCTCGTGCAATAAAAGCTCTGTCATTGTTGCTTTCCTATCAACACGCATAAACATGCATGAATCGGTATAAACGTGCATAGCAGATTTCTATAGCGGCGCAAGGCAAAAGAAAGCGCCGCACCCTTTGCAGGACGCGGCGCTTGGAAATTCTGAAAACGTGGTCGATTATTCAGCGTAAGTGATCAACAGGTCTTTCGCATCGATCTGTTCACCCGGACGCACCAGCACCTCGGCAATTGCACCATCGCGTTCTGCACGCAGAGCGGTTTCCATCTTCATGGCTTCAATGGAAAGCAGCACATCGCCTGCCTTCACACTCTGTCCCTGCGAAATAGCAACCGTAGACACAACACCCGGCATCGGCGCGCCGACATGCTTGTCATTGCCCAGCTCCGCCTTGCGTTTGACACCGCCCGACGCTCCCTTTGCGCGGTTAGGCACCTTCACGCGGCGCGGCTGGCCATTCAACTCGAAGAATACGGTGACCAGGCCCTTCTCGTCCGTCTCGCTCATCGCCTGATTGACGATGACAAGTGTCTTGCCGCGCTCCAGATCGACGAAGACTTCTTCTTCAGCCTTCAGACCATAGAAATAGACTGGCGTTGGCAAAACACTGGTCGGGCCATAGTTTTCCTGTGCCGCCGCATAGTCGGTAAAGACCTTTGGATACATCAGCGAAGACGCAAACTCCTGATCACTGATTTCGCGGCCAACCGTTTCCTCGACCGACTTGCGTTCTGCATCAAGATCAGCCGCTGGAAGCAACGAACCCGGGCGCACCGTGAACGGCTTTTCGTCTTTCAGCACTTTTTTCTGAAGCGCCTTCGGCCAGCCCGATGGCGGCTGACCAAGATCGCCACGCATCATCGAAACAACAGAATCCGGGAACGCGATATCCTTGTCCGGGTTTTCAACATCGGCGGTGGTGAGGTCCTGAGAAACCATCATCAGCGCCATATCGCCCACCACCTTGGAGGATGGTGTGACCTTGACGATATCGCCAAACATGCGGTTCACATCGGCATAGGCCTGCGCCACTTCATGCCAGCGGGTTTCAAGCCCCAGTGAACGCGCCTGTTCTTTGAGGTTCGTAAACTGACCACCCGGCATTTCGTGAAGATAGACTTCCGAAGCCGGTCCCTTCAGATCACTTTCAAAGGCCGCATACTGATTGCGCACCGCTTCCCAATAGAAGGAAATGCGGCGGATCGTTTCGGTATCAAGGCCCGGATCGCGCTCCGAACCATGCAGGGCCTCGACAATCGAACCAAGGCAAGGCTGCGAAGTGTTGCCGGAGAAGGCATCCATTGCCGCGTCAATCGCATCAACACCCGCATCGACCGCCGCAAGTACGGTCGCAGCCGAAATGCCAGACGTATCATGGGTGTGGAAGTGGATCGGCAGATCGGTTTCTTCACGCAGCGCCTTGAACAGCACGCGAGCAGCCGCAGGCTTCAACAGCCCCGCCATATCCTTGAGCGCGATGATATGTGCGCCAGCCTTTTCAACCTGCTTGGCCAGGTCAACATAATATTTGAGGTCGTATTTGGCGCGGTCCGGATTGAGGATATCGCCGGTGTAGCAGATGGCTGCTTCGCAGAGCTTATCTTCTTCCAGCACCGCATCCATCGACACACGCATATTCTCAACCCAGTTGAGGCTGTCAAACACACGGAAGATATCCATGCCGCCACGTGCAGCCTCGCGGACAAAATACTTCACCACATTGTCAGGATAAGACTTGTAGCCAACGCCGTTAGCCCCGCGCAGAAGCATCTGCAACAGAATGTTCGGAGCACCCTCGCGCACCATTGCCAGACGCTCCCACGGATCTTCCGTCAGGAAGCGCATGGAGACGTCGAATGTCGCCCCACCCCAGCATTCCAGTGAGAACAGGTTCGGCAGCGCCTGCGCATAGGCATTCGCCACGCGCGCAATATCATAGGTGCGCACGCGCGTCGCCAGCAACGATTGGTGACCATCACGCATAGTCGTGTCTGTCATGAGAACGCGCTTTTCGTTGCGCATCCATTCGGCAAACTTCTTCGGTCCAAGCTTGTCGAGCAACTGCTTGGTGCCATCCACAACCGGACGATCCCCAAACCAGGGCACTACAGGCTTTGCAGCATCTTGCGATGGCTCGGCGCGACCTTTGGTTTCAGGATGACCATTGACCGTGACATCAGCAATATAAGTCAAAAGCTTGGTCGCACGGTCCTGACGCTTCATATGGGTGAAGAGCTCAGGCGTCGTATCGATAAAGCGCGTCGTATATTCATTCGCCTGGAAGCTCGGATGATTGATGATCGCTTCCACGAAGGTGAGGTTCGTCGCCACACCGCGAATACGGAATTCGCGCAGGGCACGATCCATACGGCGGATAGCTTCCAGCGGCGTCGCACCCGATGCCGTTACCTTCACCAGCAACGGATCATAATAGCGCGTGATGACCGCGCCCGAATAGGCCGTGCCGCCATCAAGGCGAATGCCGAAACCTGATGCTGAGCGATAGGCCTGAATGCGGCCATAGTCGGGAATGAAGTTGTGCTCGGGATCTTCCGTCGTGATACGGCACTGCAGTGCATGGCCGTTAAGACGAATATCCTTCTGTTCAGGCACACCCGATTCGGGCATACCAATCGCAAAGCCCTCCAGAATATGGATTTGTGCCTTGACGATATCGATCCCCGTCACTTCTTCCGTAACGGTGTGCTCCACCTGAATACGCGGGTTCACTTCGATGAAGTAGAACTTGCCCGTATCGGCATCCATCAAAAATTCGACAGTACCCGCACCGATATAATCGGTAGCATGGGCAATCTTCAGCGCATGTCCGGCCAGTTCCTGGCGCTGCGCGTCATTGAGATAAGGTGCTGGTGCACGCTCAACGACTTTCTGATTGCGGCGCTGGATCGAACAATCGCGCTCATAAAGGTGAACCGCATTGCCGTGCGTATCACCCAAAATCTGCACTTCAACGTGGCGGGCACGCTCAACGAGCTTTTCCAGATAGACCTCGTCCTTACCGAAAGCAGCTTTGGCTTCACGCTTGGCTTCGGACACTTCACGAGCAAGATCTTCCTCTGCGTGGATGGCGCGCATACCGCGACCGCCACCACCCCACGAGGCTTTCAGCATCAAAGGATAACCGATCCTGGAGGCAAGCTTCTTCACTTCTTCAATGTCATCAGGAAGTGGATCGGTCGCAGGCACCACAGGCACACCAATCTCGATAGCAAGATTGCGCGCAGCTACCTTGTTGCCAAGACGGCGCATGGTTTCAGGCTTGGGGCCAATGAAGATAATGCCGTTTTCAGCGCAAGCATCCGCGAATTCAGGGCTCTCTGACAACAGGCCATAGCCTGGATGAATAGCATCTGCGCCTGAAATCTTGGCGACGCGGATGATTTCATCAATCGACAAATAGCTTTCAATCGGACCGAGATCGCGCTCCAGATGCGGTCCACGACCGACCTGATAGCTCTCATCCGCTTTAAAACGATGCAGCGAAAGTTTGTCTTCCTCAGCCCATATCGCAACCGTTTTTATGCCAAGCTCGTTGGCTGCACGGAACACGCGGATGGCAATCTCTGAACGATTGGCGACCAGTATTTTACGGATGGACAAGGCAGGTCTCCCGGGCTGCAATGATAAATGTGCCTTTGCTTAACCCGCAAAATGGGCAAGCGCAAACAAACTGTGCATTCAGGAGATAAAAACAAAATGCCCGACCAAAAGTCGGGCATTCTGCCAAAATTTAAAGCAAATTATGCTAATATATGAGGCAGTCTGCACAATGTTACTGAAGAAATAGTCTCTTCAGCTATTCACGCATGTTGCAGACCACTGCTCAAACAGGTGAGTCTGACTCAAGAAGCCCTATTTCTTCTGGAAGTAGTTATACTTGCCATCATCGCCCTTGCGCCACTCGAACATGACATAAGGCGAAAGGCTTGGATCGCCCTTTGCATCATAGGATACATCGCCAAGCACGGTCTTGAACGGACCCTTGCTCTTCATTGCTTCGGCCACCGACTGCGGGTCGTTGTTTCCGGCAGCGTTCGCAGCATCCACCAGCGACTGAACACCGGCATAAGCATAGAAGGTGTAAGCCTCAGGTTCAAAACCCTTGTCACGGAATGCCTTGATCAGATCGGCATTGGCCGCGTCGTCGCGAGGATCCGGGCCGAACGTGTTCAGAACACCCGAAACAGCATCACCAGCAATAGAGGCCAGTTCGTTGGATACAATGCCGTCACCGGAAATGAACTGGGCCTTCAGGCTTTGATCAGCCATCTGACGGATGATCAGACCGGCTTCCGGGTGCATACCACCCCAATAAACGGCAGTGATGCCTGAGGCCTTCATTTTCGAGATCAGAGCCGAGAAATCCTTGTCGCCCTGATTGATGCCTTCGTAAAGCGTCTCTTCCTTGCCATTGGCATTAAGAGACTTCTTCGTTTCATCGGCAAGACCCTGACCATACGGCGTTTTGTCGTGCAGGATGGCGACTTTGCCGTCCTTGTAATTGTCGGCAATGTACTTGCCCGCAACAATGCCCTGCTGATCATCACGACGGCAGGTACGGAAGGTGTTCCACAATTCACGCTCGGTGAAGGTTGGATTGGTGGTGCCCGGCGCAATCATCAGCACACCGTTTTCAGCATAAATATCCGATGTCGGAATGCTGACGCCCGAATTGAAATGACCGATTACGAACTGAACGCCGTCTCCGACGAACTTGTTGGCAACCGAAATTCCCTGACGAGGATCGGCAGCATCATCGCCATAAACGATCGTGATCTGCTCGCCATTCATGCCGCCCTTGGCGTTGGCTTCTGCAACAGCCGCCTCGACGCCGCGCTTGATCTGGTCGCCATAAGCCGCCTGACCGCCCGTCAGCGGCGCACCAACACCCACCAGCACGTCAGCGAAAGAGGCTCCACCCATTGCAACCAGTGCAGAAAGGCATACGCCGCAGAATAAGGACTTTTTCATTTCAATTACTCCCATTGAACAACGATCTCCGAACCGAGTTCCGGAGCCGTCAATTCCACTGGACGAGAGTTTTCAACGTGCCGTTGTTGCGAGCGGCAGACATCACCAGACGTGGTATAAATCCTCGTCCCATGAATACTCCCCAATGCCCTCGCCTCTCCTCCAGGGAACGAATTGCTCACCGTGATTTACACCGAACAATATCGTTGCATTAGGTAAAATGACTTGCGTTGCTCTTGTCCACCCTCTTTATTAGCTAATTATGATGCTCTTTTCGCATGACATCATGCATCGAAATAATTCATTAAATAAAAATGCCCGGCACATGACCGGGCATTCTCTGGCTTAACGAAACAATACAGCAGAAAGATTATTGCTGAATGTAATTATATTTCCCGTCAGCGCCCTTTTCCCACTTATACATTACGTAACCTGGAAGTTTCGGATCGCCCTTCTCATCATAGGAAAGATCGCCCAACACGGTTGGGAACGGACCTTTTTCTCTCAGAGCTTTGGCAATTTCCTGTGGGTCGTTGCTGCCAGCAGCCTTTGCAGCACCTGCAAGCGACTGAACGGCTGCATAGGAATAAAGCGTATAAGCTTCTGGTTCAAAGCCCGCATCGCGGAACTTCTTGACGAGTTCAGCATTTCCCGGGGCATTGCGTGGATCCGGGCCAAATGTGTTCAGCGTACCTTCAACCGCAGGACCTGCAATCGAAGCCAGCTCGTTGGAGACAATACCATCGCCCGAAATGAACTGCGCCTTCAGACCCTGATCAGCGAGCTGACGGATGATGAGACCGGCTTCCGGGTGGAGACCACCCCAGTAGACAACCGTCACACCGGCTTGCTTCATTTTAGCGATCAAAGCGGAGAAGTCCTTTTCGCCGACGTTTACGCCTTCGTAAAGTGTTTCTTTCGTGCCAAGTTCGTTGAGCTTCTTCTTGGTTTCGTCGGCAAGACCCTGACCATAAGGCGTTTTGTCGTGGATCACAGCAATCTTGGCATCTTTGAAGTTGTCGAAGATGTACTGGCCGGCAACGATGCCCTGTTGATCATCACGACCGCAGGTACGGAAAGTGTTCCACAGACCGCGTTCGGTATAGACTGGGTTGGTTGCAGCTGGCGAGATTTCGAGAATGCCGTTTTCGGCATAGACTTCAGAAGCCGGGATCGAAACACCGGAATTGAAGTGGCCGATCACGTATTTTACGCCGTCAGCAGCGAACTTGTTGGCAACGGAAATACCCTGCTTCGGATCCGACACGTCGTCTCCGAGCGTGATTGTGATCTTTTCGCCATTGATGCCGCCGGCGTCGTTGATTTCCTTGATTGCAGCTTCAGCACCCTTTTGAATCTGAGCACCATAAACAGCATTCGGACCGGTCAGCGGTGCGCCAATGCCCAACAGTACATCTGCCCAAGCCGAGCCACTGAAAGCCATCACTGCTGCAAGAGCAACGCCTGAGAAAAGCGATTTCTTCATTACTTGAACTCCCGATTATAGTTACCCCGAAACGATGTTTTTGCATCGCCTTATTATCTTGCTGATTAGCCAGCAATATCTACGCTGAACCTGTTTTTCAGCGTGATCTTTTTAAAAAAGCTCCGCCGCATAACGGCGAAGCTTTGAATTATTTTGCCTTCCAGCTGAGAGGCGAAGCTTTTTCATAAAGCCAGTTATACTGACGGACCATTTGCTTGGTACGGGTAAAACGATACCCCACCGTGCCAATGATCATCAGCACGATCACATCAACCAGATAATAGTGCAGCGAAAGCAGCGTGCCTTCAAACAAAGCATAGTGGATGAACCGCACCGCTGCACCCAAAGGGATGAGATAGAGCAGCAGCTGCGGATAGGTTCGCCAGGTCTGCGCACAGGCACGACCAGTCATCCACGCCGCCCAACCGCCCAAAAGGCAGGTGATGAGAAAAAACAACCAGAATGACGGTTCTTCGTAGAGAATTCCCTGCATGATTTTTCTCCTTAATGCCTTCCGCCTTCGAGATAGGCGGCACGCACTTCTGGGTCAGCCAGCAATTCGCGGCCAGCGCCGCTCATCGTGATTGATCCATTCACCATAACATAACCGCGATCAGCAAGCTTGAGCGCACCAAAAGCATTTTGCTCGACGAGAAACACGGTCAGACCCTGCGTACGATTGAGCTCCTTGATGGCCTCGAAGATCTGCTTGACAATAAGCGGAGCAAGACCGAGCGACGGCTCATCAAGCAGCAGAAGCTTCGGACGCGCCATCAGCGCGCGGGCAATAGCCAGCATCTGCTGCTCACCACCTGAAAGTGTACCACCGCGCTGTGTGACGCGCTCTTTCAGACGCGGAAACAGATCGAACATCAGCGCAACATCTTCTTCAAAATATTGCTGATGATCGAGGCTTGCACCCATCTGAAGGTTTTCCAGAACCGTCATGCGTGGGAAAATACGGCGGCCTTCCGGCGACTGCGCAATGCGGAGCTTTGCGATCTCATGCGGCGGCATCGACGTGATGTCCTTACCGCCAAAGAGAATACGGCCAGTGCGGGCACGTGGTGAACCAAAGATGGTCATCATTAGCGTGGATTTACCAGCACCGTTCGCGCCGATGAGTGCTACGATTTCACCCTCATTAACCGTCAGATCGATGCCCTTCAGAGCACGAATATTGCCGTAATAGGTTTCGACCTTTTCAACGGCCAGAAGCGGTTGGCGGGTCTGCATGGTTTCAGCCTGCATGGTTTCAGCCTGCATCATTCGCTTCCCTTCTTGGGCTTCGCCGGAGCTTTGGCGGTCTTTGTCGCTTTAGCGGCTCTGGCTGCCTTTACGGGGGCAGTCTTATGGCTCGTGGGAACATCGCCAGCTTCAACACGGGATGAAAACTCGGTAGCCTGACCTGAGCCAAGCTTGCTTGCCTGACCAACCCAGTTTTCGCGGGCAATACGACCATCAAATTTCAGATAGGTTTCAGCTTCAACAATGTCGGCTTCCGTCCAAGCGGCGATCTGATCGAAATGATAGATGCCGTGTTCGTTGAGCTTTTTCTCGTTGACTGCGCCGATACCCTTGATGAGCGTCAGATTATCAGGTTTTCCACCACGCGCTGCGGCAAGCCCACCGGCAAAATATTGCGGTGCTTCGGTCTTTTTTTCTTCGATTACCTCTTCCGCAAGCTGAGCTGCGATAAAATCAGCAGGATCAGCAACGCCAGGCTTATCCGCTTCTTCAATCAGGTCAGCAATCTCGTCATCGTCCACGCCAAGATAGGCAGCGATGACGCGCGGATCATTTCTGACTTTCTCAGGTGAGCCATCAGAAATTTTGGTGCCGTATTCAAGCACGATGACATGGTCGGAAATTTCCATAACCACCGACATGTCGTGCTCGATCAGAAGGATCGACGTGCCCGTTTCCTTGCGGATATCGAGCAGCAGCTTGTTCAGCTCAGCTGATTCACGCGGATTAAGCCCTGCAGCCGGTTCATCCAGGCAAAGTATTTCAGGCTCTGTGCACATGGCACGAGCAATCTCCAGACGGCGCTGATCGCCATAAGGCAGATCGCCAGCCGGATCGTCGGCACGGTCGATAAGATTGATCTTTTCAAGCCAGTCACGGGCTTTCTCAATCGCTGCCTTTGCAGCTTTCTTATAGCCCGGCAGACCAAGAAGCCCGAGGATCGTATAACCCGAGGATCGCATCAGTGTATTGTGCTGTGCGACGAGCAGGTTTTCCAGAACAGTCAGACCCGAGAAGAGACGGATGTTCTGGAACGTACGAGCGACACGCGCCTCCTGCGTGATCTTGAAGTCGGGCAAGCGTTCCAGAAGGAACTTTTCGCCCGTATTCCGGTTCATCGTCAACATGCCGCCGGTCGGCTTATAGAAGCCGGTAATGCAGTTGAAGACCGTAGTCTTGCCTGCACCGTTCGGACCGATGATCGCTGTGATGTCGCCCCGCTTCACATCGAAGCTCAGATCGTTGATCGCGACGAGACCGCCAAAGCGCATCGACAGATGCTCAACTGTAAGAATGGTGTCTTTCGAACCATTGCCAGCCATAATTTTTGTCTCCGCCATCAGCCGTGCCCTTCCTTGGTAAAGGCACCCGACACCATCTTCTTCTCGTTGAGGAATGCGCTTGGTTCTCGGCTTCCGACAAATCCGCGTGGTTTCCAGACCATCACCACCACCATGGCCAGACCGAAGATCAGCATGCGGTAGAGTTCAGGTGTGAAATTTGGACCGAAGATAGCCTTCAGGAAGCCCATTTCGCGCAGAATTTCCGTGCCGCCGATCATCGCGATTGCAGCAATGGCGATACCGACAAGCGATCCCATGCCACCCAAAACAACGATAGCGAGAATAACTGCGGATTCAAGGAACACGAAGGATTCGGGGCTGACGAAGCCCTGACGGGCAGCAAAGAAGGAACCGGCAAAACCACCGAACATCGCACCCGTCGCAAAGGCGGTGAGCTTAGTCGTGGTGGTGTTGATGCCGAGCGAACGGCAGGCGATTTCATCTTCACGCAATGCTTCCCATGCACGTCCGACAGGCATGCGGCGCAGACGGATCGTGACCAGAGCCGTAACCAGAGCGAGGATGAGGATCACGTAGTAAAGGAAGAACTTGTAGTGAGCGGCAGAGAAAGTCAGGCCGAAATAAGCGGCAAAGCCATCCTTGCTGGCATTAAATGGCAGACCGAAGAAGGTCGCCTTGGCAATGCCGGAAATACCGAACGTGCCCCTGGTCAGATCTGTCCAGTTTATCAACACCAGTCGAATAATTTCACCGAAAGCGAGCGTCACAATGGCCAGATAGTCACCACGCAGACGCAGGACCGGGAAGCCCAGAATAACGCCCCAAGTTGCCGCCAGAATGCCTGCAATCGGCAACAGCATCCAGAACGACAGGCCGAAATACGAAGAAAGGATCGCGTAGGAATAAGCACCCACTGCATAGAAGGCGACATAACCCAGATCGAGCAGACCGGCGAGGCCAACCACGATATTGAGGCCCCATGCGAGCATCACATAGATAAGAATCTGGACGCCGAAATTGTCGACCCATTTAAGCGAACCTTGCCAGCCAAGCATGCTGACGATCAGGACCGGGTAGACGAAAAGAAATACAACGCCAATCTGCGAAAAATGTTTGCGAAAGAAAGACGGGCTTCCGGCAGCAACTGTCGGACGACTCGCCTTCGCAAATTTGCGAGCTTCAAGCCAGGGCTGCAAGAAAGCGATAAAGCCAAAACGCCCGAAAGCAGCCATTGCGACCAGGATCGCAAGCGCTCCCCAGCGCTGTTGCAGCACGAGCTCATTATTGATGTTCTGGTCAGTCTTGAAACCAACGATGAGAACGAAAAGCCCCAATGCCAGTAATCCGGCAATGAAACCTTCACGAATGGCCCGGGCAAAAAGGGAATCCGGGCGTGAACCTGCTTGTACGGCCATGATTACACCTTTTCGACTTCAGGACGACCAAGAATGCCGGACGGCATGAAGATGAGTACGATGGCAAGGATCGAGAACGCGGCAACATCCTTGTAATCGATCGAGAAATAAGCTGACCACAACGCCTCGATGAGACCAATCAGCAAACCGCCAACAACAGCACCCGGCAGAGAGCCGATCCCGCCCAGAACCGCAGCCGTGAACGCCTTGACGCCGGGGATAAACCCGTCGGCAAAGGAAATCACGCCGTAGAAGGAGAGATAAAGCGTACCGGCAACAGCCGCCAGCATGGCCCCCATAACGAAGGTCAGCGAAATCACGCGATCGACATTGATGCCGAGAAGTGCCGCCATCTTACGATCCTGTTCGCAGGCACGCTGCGCACGACCCAGCGATGTGCGGTTAACGATGTACCAGAAGATCGTCAGCAACAACGCCGTCACCACGATGACCACGATCTGCTTAAGCGAGATCGTTACCTCGGTTCCGAAGATGCTGTAAGAGCCGTTCAGCAATTGCGGCACCGGCTTGTTGCGCGGTCCCTGCGTCACCTGGACGAAGTTGGACAATGCAATGGACATACCGATTGCCGTGATCAACGGCGCCAGGCGAAACGATCCACGCAGAGGCCGGTAAGCCGCCCGCTCGATCGTCCAGCTCCAAAGCCCCGTCAGAAGCATTGCAACGACCATCATAACGAGCAACATGAGCGCGATTGGCAGCGCTCCTATGAATGTTGTGATGATTAGAAAAACAATCAGCGCCATAAAGGCGCCGAGCATAAAGACATCGCCATGTGCAAAGTTGATCATGCCGATAATGCCGTAGACCATCGTATACCCGATGGCGATCAGGCCATAGATCGATCCGAGCGCGAGCCCGTTGATCACCTGCTGGAAGAAATATTCCATCTAGAAGCCACCCATTTTACTCTATCCGGTTTTATTGCCGCATCATTATTTCGTGCGACTTCATTTTTTCCCGGATAATTACACCTAACGGCTGTATAAAGGAATGCAAGCCCCTTTTGTCTCAGACAAAAGACTAATGACTTCCTTCCTCCACAAACTAGTTATGTCCCCTATAAAGGACCCTGTATATATTTTTTTCTCCTACCAAGGGCCATTTATTCCATAGTTTTCCCAATGCGTCACAGACAAAAAATAGGGAGTTTCCCCCTATTTTTGCCTACCGTACCGGTTTTACGCAACAGTAAACCCATGCGCAAACGGATCGCGGTCATCAATGAAGATCGTATTATAGCCTGTCATGCGCGCCCAGCCTGCAATGGAAGGGATGATTCCCGTACCGCCAGCCACATCAACTGCGCGCTCCACCCGACCGTGAAACAGCGATCCAATGATCGATTCATGCACGAAATCATCACCCGGTTTCAGCTTTCCTTTGGCCGTAAGCTGCGCCATTCGGGCCGAAGTGCCTGTGCCACAAGGCGAACGGTCAATCGCTTTGTCGCCATAGAAAACTGCGTTGCGCGCATGGGCTTCAGGATGCACCGGCTTTCCCGTCCAGAGAATATGCGTCAGACGATTGATGTCCGCTAGCTCTGGATGCTGGAAATTATATTTCTCGTTCAAACGCTCTCGCAGCACCGGACTCCAGGCAATAAACTGCAGAGCAGAATAATCTTGCATGTCGGTGTAATTTTCTTGCGGCTCGACAATTGCATAGAAGTTTCCGCCATAGGCAACATCGACCTTAATCGGCCCAAGATCAGGGCATTCCACTTCCAGTCCTTCCGCATAAAGGAAGGCCGGAACATTGGTGAGACGGACGCGATCCACATATTGGCCGTTCTGCTCGTATTCAATGGACACAAGTCCTGCGGGCGTATCGAGATTGAGCTTTCCCGGTATCTTGGGCGTCACAAGCCCCTGCTCAATCACCATCGTCACTGTACCAATGGTGCCATGTCCACACATCGGCAAGCAGCCCGAGGTTTCAATGAATAACACCGCGACATCGCAATCCGGACGTGTCGACGGGTAGAGAATGGAGCCGGACATCATGTCATGTCCGCGCGGCTCAAACATGAGCCCTGTGCGAATCCAATCATACTCGCGCAAGAAATGTGCGCGCTTTTCCATCATGTTGGAACCTTCAAGGTTCGGGCCACCACCTGCAACAAGACGCACCGGGTTGCCGCATGTATGTCCGTCGATGCAGAAGAAAGAATGTTTTGCCATAATGGTCAGTTCCGAAAACGTTGTGGCTTGAATGGTTCAATATTGATGGCAGGAGTGGACCCCGTGATGAGATCACAGATAAGTCGCCCTGTCGCCGCAGATTGTGTAAGGCCCAGATGCCCATGGCCAAAACCATAGTAGATATTGCCGCCTGAAGATGCGCGGCCGATAACCGGCATTGAATCGGGAAGTGACGGGCGATAGCCCATCCATTGCCGTCCGCCCTCGGTCTTCAGCCCCGGTAAAAACATAGCGGCTTTTTTCAGCATTGCAGCCGAGCGTGCAAAGTTTGGCGGCAATTGCAGCCCCCCAAATTCGACAGCTCCGCCAACGCGCAGACCTGTCGCCATCGGCGTAACAACAAAGCCATGACCGGGAAAAGTCAGCTGGCGCTTGACATCAAAGCTTCCGACGGGAAGCGTCGTGTTATAGCCGCGCTCCGTATCAAGCGGTACGGCATCGCCAAATCCCTGGGCCAGATTCCGCGACCATGCACCCGCCATAAGCACGAGATTCGCAGCGTTAATTTCCTTGCCATCTTCAAGGCTGATAACCGCACCACCATCAAGCTTTTGTGCGCTTACCACCTTAGCCTGCAGGAAGCGCGCACCCTTACTTTCCGCATAAGCCCATATGGCCTGACCGAATAATTTCGGATCGCTTACATTCTTCCATCCGGGAACGAAAGTGCCGGCCACAAAACGCGGGGCGAGCCCCGGCTGCAATTCCTTCAAGCGGCTTCCGCGCACATGTTCATAGGCTATGCCCGCCTTCTCACGCGCATCCCACCCGGCTTGCGATGCGGCAAGCTCGGCTTCGCTTTCATAAAGTTCGAGATTGCCATCTTCCTGCAATCTATCGCGCAAACCCGCACGATTAATCAGCCCCAGCATCTCGCTTTCCGCAAGGCGCATCATATTGCCTTGAGCAACCGTGGTCTTTTCAAGCGCTTCGGCGCTGCTCGCGCGCCAGAAACGATAAAGCCATGGGATCATTTTAGGGAGATAGGAAGGGCGGATAGTGAACGGCCCGAGCGGGTCCATCAACCATCCCGGAACTTTGCGCATGACGCCTTTTGAAGCCATTGGCAGAATGTCGGAAAATGCGAGGGCCGCAGCATTGCCGGAACTTGTTTCCTCGCAAATGCCGCTGCGGTCAATCACAAGAACATCACGACCATTTTCAGCCAGCAGTGCAGCAGTGGCAACACCAACGATCCCACCGCCAATGATGACTATGTCGTGTTGCCCCTTCAGATCAGAATTCATAAATGCACGGCTCCCGACCGGTCTTCTAATATTCGTCTCAGCTTACAACTCTGATCTATTTTCGCGCCAGTCACACCGGGTCTGTCCATCCATTTTTTGGAATGACACCATGCCAAAAGCTCGCTATCGATGATAATCGCTCTGTCGCGGTATTCTTGTTATTGTGCAGCGACATCGCGCTCTTCATTGATATATCACAGATATATCTGTAAGGTCCGTTTGTGTCAATTCCTATCAGGATAAGGCTTAGATCTGCATGGAACATGCAAGCGTCCACGACAATACAGCGAAACACAGCATAGCTCTTATCGACAGCTGGGGAAGCGAAAGCCTCGCCGAACAAGCCTATCGCGTTTTGGAACGCTCGATTGTGACGCTTGAACTGGAACCTGGTGCAATCGTCAACGAACGGTCCCTGATAGAACTGACCGGAATGGGGCGCACCCCGATACGCGAAGCGATTCAGCGCCTGGCTTGGGAAGGACTGGTTGAGGTCCGCCCCCGTTCCGGTATTGCGATCGCGCAGATTGACCCAACGGATTTCACCAAGGTTCTGGATGCGCGCGAAGGTGTCGAGCGTGTGTTGGCGCGGGATGCCGCCCGCTTTGGCAGCGCACGCGATTATGAACGGCTGAAAGCTGCTGCCGACGCCATGCGTCAGGCCATACCAGCAGAAGATGTTTCGCTATTTCTGGATGCGGACAAGGCATTTGATATCGTGCTCGGTGCGGCAGCCAGCAATCCTTACGCAGCACGTCTGGCAGCGCCCCTACAGACCCATAGTCGCAGATTCTGGTTCAGGCTGCGGCCATCCACTGGTATCACGGGTTCAGCGAATGCCCATGCCGCTTTGATCGAAGCCATTATATCCCGTGAACCGGAGCGCGCCAGCGACACGGCCAGCGAATTGATGGCTTATCTGCGCACGCTTGCGCCGTGATCACTCAGCATCACCGCGCGCTTAAAGCTTTGGATGCTCGCTTGGTTCGGCTGACGAAAAGCGACGTTGTGGCATCGGTGTCGAAGACCAGTCCATCATCGGTGCCGACATCATTCAATGCACGCGCGTAGGCATGTCGCGTTCCGTGCTCCATATCGCGGGTCTGCACTGAGGCTATCGATAGAATCGCCAGTAGCCCCACCATTGTTTGTGACGAGTAACGCATCTCCGACGCTCCGCCATGAATTTTAATTGGGGGGAAATTAAGCTGAAGCTCATGTCCGAAAAATGGCAAATACCGATCTAAGTCAGGGCGACTATTCACCAAACCGAGATTCGTCCCGCCTGAAATCTGAATCCCGAAAGACGCTAATGTGTCTTGTTCATCGATTCCGACATCTTGCGCATTACATTGAGTGCGGTTCTGAGCTCTTCGTCGCTGACGCCTTCCAGCAAATCAGCGCGTACATCGCCAGCAAGCTTCACCACCTGCTCAGCGAGCAACTTGCCTTCTTCGGTCATTACAATGCGCTTTGCGCGACGATCGCCTTCAACAGCCTGGCGTTCCACAAAAGCCTGGCGCTCCAATCCATCGATCAAACGAACCATGGTGGCATTTTCGATCTCAAGCACCTCTGCCAATTCCTTCTGGTAAAGGCCTTCCTGATCAATCAGCGTCAGCAGAGTACGTGCACGGGCCAGTGTAAGGCCCCTTTCTTTGACGCGAGCATCAAACAATGTGCGAAGTCTGCGATTGACCTTCGCCATCGCGTCGATCATTTCCGCACTCACATCTGCTCTGCTCATCGTGAAAGCCTTATATTAGGGACCTAACAATTAACTAATGAGATAAATTGCCGACACACAGTTTTCAAGCGATCATACGGACCTCACGCAAGCGTGATGGTATAAGTATCACGTGAAATCGGCCCTGTTGAAAAATCCATGCCAATAAAACTCAAAATAAGAAAAGCGGACCGAAGCCCGCTTTTCAAAAATTTGCGATATGGGAAGCCGAAGCCTAACCCTTTCAGGCCGGTAACACCGTCCCCTGCAGTGTCATCAGCTGATGCAGGAAAATCTCTGCCTTTGTGCGATGTTCGTTCGACGAAGCATCTTCAAGATGCTTGCGAGCGAGTTCGATACGCTTCTGAATATCGGCTGGATCAATGTCGTCAACATGCGTTGCAGATTCGGCCAGAACAGTGCAGCCCTGAGGGGTAATGTCGGCAAAGCCGCCAAAAACCACATAGGAATCGGACTTGCCGTCGCTCAGCTTAACCGAAACAACACCGGGCATGATCGTCGTCATCAACGGCGAATGACCGGCAAGAGCCGTCAAATAGCCTTCACTGCCCGGAATGACGACTTCCGTCACCTGTGCGGATAGCAGAAGGCGTTCAGGCGACACGAGTTCGAATTGGAAAGCTTGAGCCATGGTTCTCACTTAAATTTCCAGAGCTTGATCCCGAAAGTGGAAACCGATTTTCGGAAAAGATCATGCTCAAACAAATGAACAGGCATTTGCGGCGGGCTTTAAAGCCCGCCGAAAACTCAATTCATTACGCGGCTTCAGCAGCCAGCTTCTTCGCCTTTTCGATCGCTTCTTCAATCGAGCCAACCATGTAGAAGGCTGGTTCTGGAAGATGATCGTATTCACCTGCGCAAAGGCCCTTGAAGCCCTTGATGGTGTCGGCGAGATCGACCAGCTTGCCTGGCGAACCGGTGAACACTTCAGCAACGAAGAACGGCTGCGACAGGAAGCGTTCGATCTTACGAGCGCGCGCAACAGTCAGCTTATCTTCTTCCGACAGTTCGTCCATGCCGAGGATGGCGATGATGTCCTGAAGCGACTTGTAGCGCTGAAGGATCGACTGAACCTGACGTGCAACTGCGTAATGTTCTTCACCAACGATCATTGGATCGAGCATACGCGATGTGGATTCCAGTGGATCCACAGCCGGGTAAATACCCTTTTCAGCGATCGAACGGTTCAGCGTCGTGGTCGCATCCAGGTGAGCGAACGAAGTTGCTGGTGCAGGATCGGTCAAATCGTCGGCAGGAACGTAAATTGCCTGAACCGAGGTAATCGAACCCTTGGTCGTCGTGGTGATGCGTTCCTGCATCTGGCCCATGTCGGTTGCCAGCGTTGGCTGATAACCCACTGCGGAAGGAATACGGCCGAGAAGTGCCGAGAGTTCCGAACCAGCCTGCGTGAAGCGGAAGATGTTGTCCACGAAGAACAGAACGTCCTGGCCCTTATCACGGAAGTTTTCAGCAACCGTCAGACCCGACAGAGCAACGCGAGCGCGCGCACCCGGAGGCTCATTCATCTGACCGTAAACGAGTGCGGCCTTGGAGCCTTCACCGCCACCGAGCTTGTTAACGCCCGATTCGATCATTTCGTGGTAAAGATCGTTACCTTCACGGGTACGTTCACCGACACCTGCGAATACGGAGTAACCGCCGTGCGCCTTAGCAACGTTGTTGATCAGTTCCATGATCAGAACGGTCTTGCCAACGCCTGCGCCGCCGAACAGACCAATCTTACCGCCCTTGGCGTAAGGAGCGAGAAGGTCGACGACCTTGATGCCCGTTACAAGGATTTCAGCTTCGGTCGACTGTTCGATATACTCAGGAGCTTCCTGGTGGATCGAGCGACGAGCAGTGGTCTTGATCGGACCGGCTTCGTCAACTGGCTCACCAATAACGTTCATGATGCGGCCGAGCGTTTCTTCGCCAACCGGAACCATGATCGGGTTACCCGTGTCGCGCACTTCATGACCGCGAACCAGACCTTCGGTCGAGTCCATAGCGATTGTGCGAACAGTGTTTTCGCCCAGATGCTGTGCAACTTCGAGAACCAGACGGTTGCCCAGATTGTCGGTTTCCAGAGCGTTGAGGATCAGCGGGAGCTGACCATCTTCAAACTGTACGTCGACAACAGCGCCAATAACCTGAGTGATCTTGCCTACTGCGCCGGCCTTTGCAGCCTTAGGAGCTGCATCAGACTTAGCGGCAGCTGCCTTAACTGGAGCAGTCTTGGCTGGAGCCTTTTTGGCTGGAGCTTTGGCCGCTGCTGGCTTCGCTTCGGCCGCGGCGGTAGTTTTCGGGGTCGCTGCTTTTGCCATCGATCCTTTACCTTCCGATTAGAGCGCTTCCGCGCCCGAAATGATTTCGATCAGTTCCTTGGTGATCTGAGCCTGACGCTGACGGTTATACGTGATCGACAACTTGTTGATCATGTCACCGGCATTACGCGTCGCATTGTCCATTGCGCTCATCTTCGCGCCCATTTCGCCCGCCACATTTTCCAGCAGAGCGCGGAAAATCTGGACCGAAATATTGCGCGGGATCAGCGTGCTCAGGATCGCCGCAGGATCAGGTTCGTACTCATAAATCGCATCGCCTGCAGTATCCGCCTGCGCAACAGCACCAGCTGACGCCGGAATGAGCTGCTGTGCGGTCGGAATCTGAGCGATCACCGACTTGAACTCGGAATAGAACAGCGTACAGACATCAAATGCGCCCTGTTCAAACAACTCGATCACCTTGTGGCCGATCTGGTCGGCATGCACAAAAGCGAGCTGTTTGACTTCACGCAAATTGACATGATCAATAAGCAGCGAGGCAAATTCGCGACGCAGAATATCTGCGCCCTTCTTGCCCACTGTCAAAATCTTGACCGTCTTGCCTTCAGCGAGGAGCTTGCGGGCATGATCACGCGCAAAACGCGCAATCTGCGAGTTGAAACCGCCGCAAAGGCCGCGTTCTGCAGTGCAGACGACGAGCAGATGCACGTCGTCCTTACCCGTACCAGCCATCAAAGCCGGTGCATCTTCGCCGCTCACGTTCTGTGCAATATTTGCAAGAACGGCGCCCATGCGCTGCGAGTAAGGCCTTGCGGCCTCCGCAGCTTCCTGGGCACGGCGCAGCTTCGCCGCAGCGACCATTTGCATCGCTTTGGTGATTTTCTGCGTCGCCTTGACCGAGGCGATACGGTTTCTCAGATCCTTTAGTGAAGGCATCCGTTCATCCCGTCACAAAATTCAAGCAAAAGACTTGGCGAACGCGTCGACCGCTGCCTTGAGCTTTGCTTTGATGTTGTCGGTGAGTGCCTTTTCATCGCGGATCGCATCCAGCACATCCTTGTGCTCGGTACGCAGCGAAGAAAGAAGACCTGCTTCGAACTTGCCAACCTGGTTGACGGCGATCTTATCAAGATAGCCATTCACGCCAGCGTAAATCACGGCAACCTGTTCTTCCGTCTTGAGCGGCGAGAACTGTGGCTGCTTGAGAAGTTCGGTCAGGCGTGCACCGCGGTTAAGCAGACGCTGCGTCGAAGCATCAAGATCCGAGCCGAACTGAGCAAATGCTGCCATTTCACGATACTGGGCGAGTTCACCCTTAATCGAACCAGCAACCTGCTTCATGGCCTTGATCTGAGCGGACGAACCAACGCGGGAAACCGACAGACCGACGTTAACAGCCGGACGAATACCCTGATAGAACAGGTTGGTTTCGAGGAAGATCTGGCCGTCAGTGATCGAGATCACGTTGGTCGGAATGAACGCGGAAACGTCATTGCCCTGCGTTTCGATGACCGGCAGAGCCGTCAGCGAACCAGCGCCGTTTTCGTCGTTGAGCTTTGCAGCGCGCTCAAGAAGACGCGAATGCAGATAGAAAACGTCGCCAGGATAAGCTTCACGGCCCGGAGGACGACGAAGCAGAAGCGACATCTGACGGTAAGCAACAGCCTGCTTGGAAAGATCGTCATAGCCGATCAGAGCGTGCTGGCCATTGTCACGGAAATATTCACCGATCGCGCAGCCTGCAAATGGTGCAAGGTACTGCATCGGAGCCGGATCGGAAGCGGTAGCCGCGACCACGACGGAATATTCGAGAGCGCCGCGTTCTTCGAGAACCTTAACGAACTGAGCAACAGTCGAACGCTTCTGGCCGATAGCGACATAGACGCAATAAAGCTTTTCTTTGTCTGGGCCGTTGTCGTGGATTGGCTTCTGGTTAAGGAAGGTATCGAGAATGATCGCGGTCTTGCCGGTCTGACGGTCACCAATGACCAGCTCGCGCTGACCACGACCAACCGGGATCAGAGCGTCAACAGCCTTAAGGCCGGTCGACATTGGCTCATGAACCGACTTACGCGGAATGATGCCCGGTGCTTTGACGTCGACGCGGCGACGTTCGGTGGCAACGATTGGGCCTTTACCGTCGATTGGATTGCCGAGAGCATCGACAACACGGCCGAGCAGGCCTGGACCGACTGGAACGTCAACGATCGCGCCGGTACGCTTGACGACGTCGCCTTCCTTGATGTCACGGTCGGCACCGAAAATAACCACACCGACATTGTCGGTTTCAAGGTTAAGCGCCATGCCGCGAATACCACCAGGGAATTCGACCATTTCGCCAGCCTGAACATTGTCCAGACCGTAAACGCGGGCGATACCGTCGCCGACGGACAGAACCTGACCGACTTCGGAGACCTCAGCCTCCTTGCCGAAGTTCTTGATTTGCTCTTTCAGGATAGCGGAAATTTCCGCGGCGCGGATGTCCATCAGCCGACCTCTTTCAGTGCAAGCTTGAGAGAAGAAAGTTTAGTGCGAAGGGACGTGTCGATCTGACGCGAACCCATTTTGACGATAAGACCGCCGAGGATCGACGGATCGACGGTGACATTGATCGTCACGTCCTTGCCGGCCACGCCTTTCAGCGTTGCCTTCAATTCGTTTTGCTGCGCGAGTGTCAACTCGTGCGCAGAGATAACATCAGCGGAAATTTCACCGCGATGTTCGGCTGCAATCTTACGGAAAGCGGCGATGATGCCCGGCAGCACAAAAAGGCGACGGTTTTGCGCGACGACGCGCAGGAAATTGCCGACCAGACCCTTGATGCCAGCTTTGTCAGCAATCGCGCTAATAGCGTGAAGCTGGTCTTCAGAGGAGAAGACCGGGCTGGAAATCAGGCGCTTCAGGTCTTCGCTTCCGCTCAGAAGCGCCTCGAAACGACCAAGATCTTTTTCCACAGCAGCAACGGATTTAGCGTCGAGCGCAAGCTCAAACAACGATCCGGCGTAACGCTGTGCGACACCTGAAATGAGCGAAGACGTTTCTGCCACGAACAACCTGCTCTCTACGTTGAAACCATCTTTTTGGGAATTCGGCAGGACCGAAAGGCCAAGCAGATGATTTTATTGAATGTTTCCGGGTAACCCCTGACGCGCGAGCGCGACAACACCGAAATGTGATTGCCGTCTAGCATAGACGAACCAGACTCGCAACACGCGAATCCCGCACTTTTGCGTAAGTTTTGCCGCAATTTTAGGTTAGAAAAGTACTAACCAAGCCCACTAATACAGCAAGGTGCTCTTTAGCGCAGCAATCCGACTTCAGCTGACAAAGCCAAATGCATAAAGCAAAGGTCCAGCAGCCAGCGCAAACTCGATGACAGCAGCGATGATGTTGTAGAAAGTCCCCCCCTTATCGGACATCATCGAAATGAAACGTCCGAACAGCGCAAATCCCCAAGCTGCACCCAAAACAACCCACAAAAATGGTTGTGCAAAAATGAGGCAGCCTAGCCCTATCCCCAGATAAGGACCAGCGAGCACGGCACGAATGGAGCTGTAAGCTTCCGGACGCGCATTGATCGGCTGAAGCCGCATCAGTTTCATGGTGATGCCGGGTGCAAACAGCATAACGATGCCGACAAAAGCAGTTACGACCGCTGCACTCCATGCGAGCCATTCGCCGGTTGTGGTGGGAAGATAGAATTCCATTGCGTTGCACCCTCAATCTGAACAGCTTCGCTATAACCCAGTTTTGTGCCGTCGAAAACCGATCCCATAGATCCCACCGCAGTATATTAACTCGCAACGACACAGCAATCCGATGGAACCGCAGTAGGTTCAATGCTTCATGGTGCGACGCATTGTGACGATGCGCGCCAGAATTGACGGAATGAAGAGAATAATCGCTGCACCAATGACCCAGATGATCAAAAGGGCTGGCGCAAGCAAAATCCGCAGAAGAGCCACGCCTGAGCTGGCCAGCTGATCAAGCTTGAGAACACCGATCATTGCACTCGCCTCATTGCCGACCACCGTTTTCCCAATCGAGGTCAGTGCTGGCCCACTGCTGTCAATCCAGGCGATTACGGCATCAGAGAAAAAATAGGCAAGCCAGACCGTCAGAGACCAGATTACCAATCCAAACAAGGAGATAGTCCAAAAGCGGGTGCCGTTGCCTTTGTGTTGCTGTTGCAACATTCGGTTGTCTCTCATCATCTTTTAACGCCTTGAAAAATGAATAAGACAGAGGCTACATCCTCTAGTGACTAGAGAAGCAAATCATTTTCCCGTCTTCTTTTTTGAATGCAGAGCTAGAGAAAGCTCTGAGGATCAATATCGACCTGTACTCTTATAGAACCGCGTTCTCTTGGAGCAGCGGACAGCAGAGCGCGTATGAACCCTTGAATATCTGCTCGTTTTGTACCGTGGACGAGGATGCGGAACCTGTGTCTGCCACGTACCAGTGCAAGTGGTGCTTCCGCCGGTCCAAGCACAGAAATCTCTGGTGATGCAGGCGCCGCACGGCGCAGCGCACGTGCATGGTTTTCCGCATCCGGTCGATTATCAGCTGAAATGATAAGTGCCGCAAAACGACCGAAGGGAGGCAATACACTGCGCTCCCGCTCTTCGATTTCGCGGGCATAAAATGCTTCCGAATCGCCACTGACAATCGCGCGCATCACCGGGTGGTCCGGCTGATAGGTTTGAAGCAGACCCAGGCTCTTACGGCCTGTACGCCCGGCGCGCCCTGTTACCTGATTAAGCAACTGGAAAGTGCGCTCGGCGGCACGGGGATCACCATTGGCAAGCCCGAGATCGGCATCCACCACGCCCACCAGCGTCATGTTGGGGAAGTTATGCCCCTTGGCGACAAGCTGCGTGCCAATCACGATATCGGCGTCGCCTTTGGCAATGGCATCAAGCTCAAGCCGCAAACGCTTCACACCACCGGCCATATCAGACGAAAGAACTATGATTCGCGCATCTGGAAAAGTCGCGGCCACTTCTTCAGCAATACGTTCGACACCCGGACCACAGGCAACCAGATGATCAAGCGTACCGCATTCGGGGCAAGCTTCCGGCACCGGTTCATGATAGCCGCACTGGTGACACATCAGCTGTCCACGAAAGCGATGTTCGACCAGCCAGCTTGAGCACTGCGGACACTGGAAGCGATGTCCGCACACCCGGCAAAGCGTTAGTGGTGCATAACCGCGACGGTTGAGAAACAGCAGCGCCTGTTCGCCACGTTCCACCGTTTTTCCCACCGCTTCTGTCAAAGCTGGCGAAAGAAAGCGTCCCGGCGGCGGCGGCGAACGCCGCATATCAATGGTTTTAAGCGTCGGCAAAGCGGCTTCCGCATAACGACCGTAAAGCTTGATTCGCTTGTAACGCCCCTGATCGGCATTAACCTGGCTCTCGATGGAAGGCGTTGCCGATGCCAGAATGACCGGAAAATTACCGATATGTCCGCGCACCACGGCCATATCGCGCGCATTGTAGAAGACCCGATCTTCTTGTTTGTAAGCAGGGTCGTGTTCTTCATCGACAACGATCAGGCCAAGCTCTTTGAACGGCAAAAACAGTGCAGACCGTGCGCCAGCGACAACACGCACCGTGCCTTCCGCCACTTGTCGCCACACACGTTCCCGCGTTCGAGGGGCAAGATCGGAATGCCATTCGGCGGGCTTTGCACCAAACCTATCATGGAAACGGTCGAGAAACTGCTGTGTCAGCGCAATTTCAGGCAACAGAATCATTACCTGCTTGCCCTGATCGAGCGCTTTGGCCACCGCCTCGAAGTAAACTTCTGTTTTGCCCGAGCCCGTCACACCATCGAGAAGCGAGACCGAAAAACAGTTCTCCTCAACTGATTCGGCCAGCATTTCGGCTGCAGCCTGCTGGTCTTCCGAAAGTGTGGCGCGGGCATAATCAGTGTCGGGTGTCGCCACCACCGCAGGCGGCGGAAGCATCACTTCTTCAAACACACCCTGCGTTTTCAGCCCATCGACAACAGTCAGTGAAACACCGGCTGCATGGGCAAGGCCTGAGCGTGTCCACGCAAGCCCATCACGCGCCAGCTCCATGACACGTGCCCGGGCATCGGTCATACGTTCCGGTTCACCGCCATTGTAGCGAAGCCCCGGAACAGCGGGCTCCGGATCAAATGCCGCAGGGGCACGCAGCACCATACGCGCCACCATTCCGGGTGGTGAAAGTGTGTAGTCAGCCGCCCAACGCATGAAGCGCAGCATCTCGGCATCCACTGGCGGGCAATCAAAAACCTGTGAAATTGCGCGAAGCTTTTTGGCATCCACCGCATCGGTCGCGCCGTCGCAGACAATTCCCGCAACTTCACGCGGCCCCAACGGGACGCGCACAATCGAGCCGGGCTGGACACGCATTCCCTCCGGCACCATATAAGAATATGGCCGCTCAGCGGGCATGGGTACAAGCACCGGCACCACACTCGGAGTGGGTTCCGCAAAGAGGCCCAAAATATCGTGCGAATCTTTCGACATGATTGCGTGACCTTGGCGTGGCTTTGCGCTAAAGAAAAGCCACCTTCCGGGAATTAAATGGATTTAGTTTCCCACAACACCCGCGCTCATTATGGAGGAACGCTGTTATGAAGTTTTTCGTCGACACTGCGGACGTCAAGGAAATCCGCGAACTCAACGACCTGGGTCTGGTCGATGGCGTAACCACTAACCCATCCCTCATCCTGAAATCGGGCCGTGATATTCTTGAAGTAACAAAAGAAATCTGCTCCATCGTCAAGGGCCCGGTTTCGGCTGAAGTTGCTGCAACCGACTACGAGCAGATCATGAAGGAAGCGGCAGTGATTGCCAAGATTGCAGACAATATCTGCATCAAGCTTCCACTGACCCTTGATGGCCTTAAGGCGTGTAAGGCTCTGACCTCGGACGGTCACAAGACCAATGTGACGCTCTGCTTCTCAGCCAATCAGGCTCTGCTCGCTGCTAAAGCTGGCGCTACATTCGTTTCGCCATTTGTCGGCCGCCTCGACGATACTGGCCTAAATGGCATGGAACTGATCGCCGAAATTCGCACGATCTTTGACAATTACGATTACAGAACCGAGATTCTCGCGGCATCGATTCGCACTGTCAATCACGTCAAAGAAGCTGCACTGATCGGTGCCGACGTCATCACAGCACCTCCGGCAACGCTCAAGGCACTCGTCAAGCATCCTCTGACCGACAAGGGCCTCGAAACCTTCCTCGCCGACTGGGCGAAGACCGGCCAGAAAATCGCTTAATCAAGCCTGACGATTGATATAAAACGGCGGATCATTGATCCGCCGTTTTTGTTTATTCCAACATCGTCGCGCCATCGTGCTTGGCAACGTGGATGGGCCTGCTGCCACAATATTCGGTAATGGCATCTGCCAACCGGGTCGAATGCGTAACCACCCAGATCTGGCTGCGCTCAGATGCCTGTGCAATCATTTTGGCAAGTGAAGGTATCATGTCAGGGTGCAGACTTGCTTCCGGTTCGTTCAATGCTATCAGCGGCGGCAAACGATAAGACAAAAGCGCACCTGCCAAAGCCAGCAACCTGATCTGACCATCCGATAATTCACCGGGCCTGAATATGCGGGGCGGGAAAGCGGGAAAGTTGAGGCCGAAAGTTGCGGTTTCTTCTGGAAATGGAATGACCAGCTTAGCGCCCTCCAAAGCATCTGCAATGAGCCGATCAAGATCAACTGTGTCCTGACGGATATGCGCAAGCGTCGCAAAGACAGATGCGAGATTGCTGCCATCCTCGTCCAGCATCGCTGTCGTTGCAGCAATGGATGGCTGTCGCACCGGCGCGTCACGATCACTTCTGAAACCATGATAAAAGCGCCAGCTACGTAATTGAGCCGACAGATCGCCGATTTCCGGATAATGCCCTGACTGACCGAGAACCGCGAGGCCACTTTCGGAAGTAAGAAGCCGGGCCGGATGTTCCATCCTCCGCCCTTCCCCATCGCGCGCAAAAACGGCCGGGCCTTTGCGATCCATCAGGTCAACGGGGCGGCGTCCAGTGTCGAGATTGAGTTGTTCTTCCTTGATCTGCGGCTCGAACGGAAAAGCCCCTGATACGGGAGGCGGCAGTCCCGCCTCAACCCTATAAGACAGGCGCGATGCGAGCCGTTCGTCTTCGAACTCGGCTTCCAGAATGATTCGGGCCTGCTCCTGTTTGCGTCGAATTCCGCCCCACATGGCAGACTGCATGCCGCCTTCACGTACAATCTCGGTCGAAAACGTGCCTTCAGCAGCTGCTTTCACCAATTGAAGAGCACGATAGAGATTGGACTTTCCAGCGCCATTTTCACCGACAAAGACTGTAACCTGTCCAAGCTCAAACCGGACGGATCGAAGCGAGCGATAGCCTTTTGCCGAGAACGAAACGAGACGCATAATTCCCTCTGATTAATAAAAAAGGCGGTACAAGATGCACCGCCTTTTGAAATTGACAAAACCTAACCGGCTCAGAGCTTCGACATCTGCATCGCAAGTGAGAGGAATATCTGTTCTGCCAGTTCTTCCGCTGCACGCTTGGTCGCATCGCGTTGTGCGCGCAGGTTAGCAAATTCCTGACGTGGACGATCAAATGACGATCCAGCTGTGCGCGTGCCCGAGACAAGAGGCTTGCCGTCCTTGTCACGCAACACATAGTTGGATGTCGCTTTGACGATACCAGCCGATGGCCGACCGGTACGGTCAGTCTGATCGCCAATATCCACACTCACTGCGTTCAGCGTGTTGCTGCTCAGACCAAGGCTGAGACGATAGTTCGGAGTTGCCGACTCACCGGCCCCACCGCTGAGCAGGAAGATCAGACGGTTACGAACCTGCTGCTGGAACACATTGCCTGCCGGGTCGATCGCAATCGACGCAAGCTTGCTGCGCATATCCGGGGTGACATTGCCACCGATCGTGCCACCGGCACCACCGGAAGAATAAAGCGGCTGTACCGTGCAGCCAGCGATCAGAACCGCTGCCCCAAGAGCAGCGATTGCGACGCGGAAAGCCTTGAATGCGGAAATGAGGCGATCAGGCAACGACATTGACGATCCTTTGCGGCACCACGATGATCTTCTTCGGCGAGCTCCCATCGAGCGCAGCCTTGACAAAGTCAAGTTCGAGCACCGCCTGCTGGATTGTAGCTTGATCAGCGTCGCGGGCGATTGTCAAATCCCCCCGCTTCTTACCGTTGATCTGCACCGGCAAAACGATCTCGTTTTCCACGATCATCGCTGCATCAAACAATGGCCAGGGTGCTGTTGCTGCCAGCGTGTCCTTGCCAGTGATCTTGCCGCCGAGTTCAATCAGGCACTGTTCAGCCAGGTGTGGCATCATCGGTGCCAGCATCAGAACCAGCATTTCGGTCGCTTCACGCAAAGCTCCCTTCAACTGATCGTCAGCCTTATCCGATGCGGCCAGCTGCAACGATGCTGCAAGCGCATTCACCAACTCATAAAGACGCGCAACCGCACGATTGAAAGCGAGCTTTTCAATGTCGTCGCCAACAGCCTGAACTGCTTTGTGAGCAGCTTTGGAAATAGCGAGAGCATCGCCGTCGATGCCGGACTTGGGCGCAACATCTTTCAGAACAGGTGCCGCTTCCGATACCAGACGCCAGACGCGCTGCACGAAACGGTGCGCGCCTTCTGCTCCCGCTTCCGTCCAGATCACATCGCGCTCTGGCGGACTGTCGGAGAGCATGAACCAGCGTGCTGTATCCGCGCCGTAAGAAGAAATAATGTCATCGGGATCGACCACATTCTTCTTCGACTTCGACATCTTCTCAATTGAACCAATGTCAACCGGAGCGCCACTATCGAGCATGGTAGCGATACGCTTGCCATCAATGTCTTCAATGCGAATATCGGCAGGTGCCACCCACTGGCCATCAGACTTATAGGTCTCGTGCACCACCATGCCTTGCGTGAACAAGCCCTTGAACGGCTCGTCAATGCCGACATGACCGGCCACTTTCATCGCACGGGTGAAGAAGCGCGAGTAAAGCAGATGCAGGATCGCGTGCTCGACGCCGCCAATATACTGATCAACCGGCAACCAGTGATCGGCAATCTTGCGGTCGGTGGGCTCGTTTTCCCAAGGGGCCGTGAAGCGCGCATAATACCAGGACGAATCGACGAATGTGTCCATCGTATCGGTTTCGCGACGAGCTTCGCCGCCACATTTCGGGCATTTCACATGGCGCCATGTTGCATGACGATCAAGTGGATTGCCTGGGCGGTCAAACTCGACATCATCCGGCAGCTTGACCGGAAGATCGGCACGCGGCACCGGATTGACGCCACAGCTGTCGCAGTGGATCATCGGGATAGGGCAACCCCAATAGCGCTGGCGCGAAATGCCCCAGTCGCGCAGACGGAACTGAACTTTGCGTTGTGCCTGCGGACGACCGTCAAGATCAGTCTTCTCCAGACGATCCGCAACATCGTTGAAAGCTGCTTCCGGCGCCATGCCGTCGAGGAAGCGTGAATTCACCATCACGCCATCATCGGTAAAGGCAGTCTCACCAATCACGAAATTCGCCGCATCTTCGCCGTTTGGCAGAACGACAGGCGTTACCTTCAAACCATATTTGTTGGCAAAATCCAGATCGCGCTGATCATGAGCCGGGCAACCGAAAATCGCGCCGGTTCCATATTCCATCAACACGAAGTTTGCGACATAGACCGGCAGCTCCCAGTTCTCATCGAACGGGTGCTTGACCTTGACGCCTGTGTCGAAACCTTTTTTCTCAGCCGTTTCGAGTGCTGCAACAGAGGTTCCCGTGCGACGGCATTCGTCTGCAAACTCAGCCAGATCGGCATTGGTCTCGGCCAGCTTCTTCGCCAATGGATGATCAGCAGCAATCGCCACAAACGACGCACCGAACAGTGTATCTGGACGGGTCGTGTAGACTTCCACTTCCGAGAAGTTTGCAGGCGTAGTCCTGGCATCCAGCGCAAAGCGAACCTGCAAGCCTTCCGACTTACCGATCCAGTTTTTCTGCATAACGCGGACTTTTTCCGGCCATTGATCGAGCGTGTCGAGGCCGGCCAGCAATTCCTCGCTGAAATCGGTGATCTTGAAGAACCACTGCGTCAGTTCACGCTGTTCGACCAGCGCACCCGAACGCCAGCCACGACCATCCACAACCTGCTCATTGGCGAGCACGGTGTTGTCGACCGGGTCCCAGTTGACCTTGGAAGTCTTGCGCGTCACCAGACCTTTTTCAAACAGGTCAATGAACAGCATCTGTTGGCGCTGATAATATTCAACATCGCAGGTCGCAAATTCGCGCGACCAGTCGAGCGACAGACCCATCGATTTCAGCTGACGCTTCATCGTGGCGATGTTCTGATAGGTCCACTCTTTCGGATGTACCTTGTTCTGCATGGCAGCATTTTCGGCAGGCATACCAAACGCGTCCCATCCCATTGGATGAAGCACGTTGAAACCTTTGGCGCGCTTGTAGCGAGCGACCACGTCACCCATCGCATAGTTGCGCACATGGCCCATGTGAATGCGCCCCGATGGATAGGGGAACATCTCGAGCACGTAATATTTTTCGCGGCTGTCGCTGTTGTCCGTCTCGAAAGTCTGGTTTTCTTCCCAGATTTTCTGCCAATGTGCTTCCGCCACGCGCGGATTATAACGTTCGGCTGCCATGAGCGTATTTACTCGTACGAAGATGATGCAATAAGGAGAGTCGTCATTAATGGCGACCTTCACCACGTATTGGCGAAAGCGTCAACCTTTTGCGGATGAAAAGCCTGAAAGCGAGAGTTTCATGTCAGATATTGTAGCGAACCTGAACAAGGTCAAGGCCATCATTGCCAATGCCGAAGAAGAAGCGCGCCGCGATAAGGGTTCTGTGACACTCGTTGCCGTGTCCAAAACATTCGAGGCTGAGGACATTCGCCCAACCCTTGATGCCGGTCAGCGCGTGTTCGGTGAAAACCGCGTGCAGGAAGCACAGGGCAAATGGCCAGCACTTCGCGAAGCCTATCCGGGCATTGAGTTGCATCTCATTGGCCCACTACAATCCAACAAGGCAGCCGACGCCGTCGCTCTGTTCGATGTGATTGAAACCGTGGATCGTGAAAAGATTGCAGCAGCTCTTGCTGCCGAGATCAAAAAGCACGGCAAAAGCCCGAAGCTCTATGTTCAGGTCAATACCGGGCTTGAAGAACAAAAGGCTGGTATTGCGCCCAAAGAAACAATTGCCTTCGTCGAGCGTTGCCGCAACGAGCACGGCCTGACAATCGAAGGGCTGATGTGCATTCCACCTGCGGACGAAAATCCGGGGCCGCATTTCGCATTGCTGGAAAAGCTGGCGCGCGAAGCCAATGTCGGCAAACTTTCCATGGGCATGTCGGGCGACTTTGAGACCGCCGTTGGCTTTGGTGCAACGTCAGTGCGCGTTGGTTCGGCGATCTTTGGCGGACGAAACTATTCGCCTTCCGCATGAGGTGGCAGTTGCTGCCTATGTGCTCGCACCCGCTCAATGAGCTTGGTATAAATCCAGGCCAAAGCAATCGCCACCACGCAGCCGAGCGCGATTTCGATCAACCGCGATAAGGCAAGCAACAGCTCCTCGTTGCGCGTCTGAGCAAAGCGTCCCGCATCCATCACAATCACCACGGTTGCGGGCGCCAGTCGCCAATTGACGGGATATCGGTCGATCATCAGGATCACGAATACCGTCAAAGCAGCCCCGAACAGGCTCGCAATCGGCGAATAACCCACAAGCCATATGGCTATCATGCCGATAACACACCCAACGGCTGTGTTGATTGCCCGCGCCTGCGAAAGCGCGAGCGTCGTGCGAACGTCTGGATCAGAAATAATAAGGACCGTGATGACCGCCCAGATCGGATGCTCAATCCCTGCCCATTGCAATGCAAACCAGCAGATCAGACAGCCAAGCAACGTCTTTGAGGCGTAGAGCAGCGCCTTTTCTGGATGGGAAAGATGCACAAACGCCATTTGGCCTTCCAGCAGCCTCAGTTAAAGCATTTCCAGCAAAAGTGCGAAGCGGCTTTGCGTCGGATAATGCGTAAGGATAAATCGTGAGGACGCGGTTCCAACGATTCAACCTCAACTGGAACCGCTCTCAAATCAGATCGTGGCACGCATCATAGATGAGCCGTTGTCAGTGTAAAAGAATTTCTCCTTGCACGTTCTTCCAGTCTGATGGGCCCAGCAACCGATGATGCGCGTAGGCGACCGAATGCAGTGGCCCGTCGATCTTTTCCTTCCAGAACTCTATGAAATGATTGAGCACTGGAAATTCTGGCGCGAGATCATAGTCCTGCCAGACAAAAAGCTGCAACAAATGCGGATGATCGGGCATGTGATAGAAGATTTTCGCCGTCGTCAGACCATAACCGGCGAGCTGCAATTCAAAGACCGACTTTGAAATAAAAGCGGATGTCGTCATGGCGATTTCCCCTTTTTATAGGGAGCCCATTATAGATGTTCAGCGGCTCCGACAGGAATTATAATCGCTAAAAATAGTTTTTAAAGTGTAAAAACAGTATGTTAGCATCAACACAGCGTGAGTGCTGCCGCTCCGTTCATATTTTTGTGCTGCGTCATTGTGGACCATAGTCGATCCCAATGTCTAATTTACGTTGGACGCGACGGAATGTAGATGAGTCTGGCGATAGCTTTGCCCGATGCGGGCTGTCGATTCTGGCGGGAGGATCGCCGGACAGTTATGGAGGAACACATGTCGGAAAAGCTTTACCCCGTTCTGCCGGGGGCAAAGAAAAACACGCTCATTGACAACGAGACCTATCTCGACTGGTACAATGAAAGCGTAACCGACCCGGATGGCTTCTGGGCCAAGCACGGCCGACGCATTGACTGGTTCAAGCCATTTACCAAAGTCAAGAACACCGATTTCAACGGCGACGTATCGATCAAGTGGTATGAAGATGGCGTTACCAACGTCTCCTACAATTGTATCGACCGCCATCTGAAAAGCCGTGGCGACAAGGTCGCGATCATCTGGGAAGGCGACAACCCTTACATCGATAAAAAGATCACCTATCGTGAACTTTACGAAAATGTCTGCCGTCTCTCAAATGTGCTGAAAAAGCATGGCGTCAAGAAAGGCGACCGTGTCACCATCTATCTGCCGATGATCCCGGAAGCGGCTTATGCCATGCTCGCCTGCGCCCGCATTGGCGCGGTCCATTCGGTGGTCTTTGCAGGCTTCTCGCCGGAAGCGCTCGCTGGCCGTATTGTCGACTGCGAATCCACTTTCGTCATCACCGCTGATGAAGGCGTGCGTGGTGGCAAGCCGGTATCGCTCAAGGAAAACACCGATACTGCCATCGACATCGCTGCCAAGCAGTATGTCATGGTCAACAAGGTTCTGGTCGTTCGCCGCACCGGCGGCAAGGTCAGCTGGGGCCCGGGCCGCGATCTCTGGTATCATCAGGAAGTGGCAAGCGTTGAGCCAACCTGCGAACCCGAACCAATGAATGCGGAAGACCCGCTGTTCATCCTTTACACCTCCGGTTCGACCGGCAAGCCGAAGGGCGTGCTTCACACCACCGGCGGCTATCTCGTCTATGCCTCGATGACACATCAATATGTCTTCGACTATCATGATGGCGATGTTTACTGGTGTACGGCGGATGTGGGCTGGGTAACAGGCCATTCCTATATCGTCTACGGTCCGCTCGCCAATGGCGCGACCACACTGATGTTTGAAGGCGTGCCGAACTTCCCCGATCAGGGGCGGTTCTGGGAAGTCATAGACAAGCACAACGTCAACATTTTCTATACCGCACCAACCGCAATCCGCGCATTGATGGGCGCAGGTGACGACTTCGTTACACGTTCGTCGCGCTCGACATTGCGGCTGCTTGGTTCGGTCGGCGAACCGATCAACCCGGAAGCCTGGGAATGGTATTACAATGTCGTTGGCGATCAGAAGTCCCCTATTGTTGATACCTGGTGGCAGACTGAAACCGGCGGTATTCTGATTACGCCACTGCCCGGTGCGACGGACCTCAAGCCCGGTTCGGCGACGCGTCCTTTCTTTGGCATCAAGCCGCAGCTGGTTGACGGCGAGGGCGCAGTTGTCGAAGGCGCGGTCGATGGCAATCTCTGCATCATCGACTCCTGGCCCGGCCAGATGCGTACGCTCTATGGCGATCACAAGCGTTTCATCGAGGCTTACTTCTCGACCTATAAAGGCAAGTATTTTACTGGTGACGGCTGCCGCCGCGATGACGACGGCTATTACTGGATTACCGGCCGCGTCGATGACGTGCTCAATATTTCCGGTCACCGTCTTGGCACGGCAGAAATCGAGTCGGCACTCGTCTCGCATCACTCGGTTTCAGAAGCTGCTGTCGTTGGCTATCCGCATCCGATCAAGGGACAAGGCATCTATTGCTATGTCACGTTGATGACAGGTGCGGAAACACAGGATGCCGACGCATTGCGCAAAGAACTTGTGGCCCATGTGCGCAAGGAAATCGGGCCAATTGCAACACCGGACAAGATCCAGTTCTCACCGGGTCTGCCGAAAACCCGTTCAGGCAAGATCATGCGCCGTATCCTGCGCAAGATCGCAGAAGATGAGTTCGGCTCGCTGGGCGATACTTCGACCCTCGCCGATCCGGGCGTTGTGGACGATCTGATCGAAAATCGTCAGAACAAGAAATAACAAAAAGCCCCGGGAAACCGGGGCTTTTCTTTGGAAGTATCGTGATGTCCCTCACCCTGAGGATGCGCGAAGCGCTGTCTCGAAGGGTCAAGAACCTTCAAACCCGCCCTTCGACACGGTGCTTTTACACCGGCTCAGGGTAAAGGTAAAACTGAGCGCAGAGCAGAAATACCGACCCTTAAAAATCGATCGTGCGCCCCTTGATCTCCCAGTCACCAAAGCGGGCAGGATCTTTGCCGCCACGACCGCCGATTTCACGCGGTGGTTTTGCCGCCTTTTCGCTCGCGCGGCGTTCTTCGGCTTCTTTAAGCGCGCGCTGTGCTGCCGCTGGCAAATCGTCAACCTTGCGCGGAGCTACGTTGTCATTGATGTCGGTTTCGTTGAATTTATCGGTCATCCGCGGCAAATCCATTATTGAAGCCCCATTATTGAAGCTGAGGCTTTTCATACCCATCATATAGTTAAACTTGGCGGGTAAGCAAAACCCTGTTTGAGATAGACTTTCACTGAATTGGAGATCAATACGCATGAATATGACGAAAACTGCCATGCTGATTGCTCTCATGACAGTCATGTTCATGAGCATCGGATATTTGTTGGGCGGCGGCGGCGGCATGATGATCGCGCTGGTGATCGCGGTTGCCATGAACCTGTTTGGCTATTGGAATTCCGACAAGATGGTGCTGCGCATGTACAATGCGCAGGAAGTCGATGCGCGCTCAGCGCCAGATTATTATCGCATGGTGAGCGGGCTTGCTGCCAATGCTGGTCTGCCAATGCCAAAAGTCTATATCATCAATGAGGATCAGCCCAACGCATTTGCCACAGGCCGCAATCCGGAAAATGCTGCGGTCGCGGCCACAACGGGTCTTCTTCAGCGCCTGACACCTGAAGAAGTCGCAGGCGTGATGGCACATGAGCTGGCACACGTTCAGAACCGCGATACGCTGACCATGACAATCGTCGCCACCCTTGCAGGTGCGATCTCCATGCTTGGCAATTTCGCTTTCTTCCTTGGTGGCAATCGCGAAAACGGCAATGGCATCATGGGCGTGATTGGCACAATCCTTGCGATGATCGTGGCCCCGTTTGCCGCCATGATCGTACAGATGGCTGTGAGCCGTACCCGCGAATATGCCGCCGACCGTCGTGGTGCTGAAATCTGCGGCAATCCGCTTTGGCTTTCTTCTGCACTTGGCAAAATCGCGCGCGGTGCAAAAAGCGTGGTGAATGAAGAAGCCGAACACAATCCGGCGACAGCGCATATGTTCATCATCAATCCGCTCAGCGGCCGCGGTGCAGACAACCTGTTCTCGACCCACCCTGATACCGACAACCGCATTTCTGCACTTGAACAAATGGCATCTGAAATGGGTATTCGTTCGTCAGGAATGGCGCAGCGCGCGCCTGCGTCCTCACAAAGCAGTGGCCCATGGGGACAAAGTAGTGGTAATGCAGGCGACAACAACAGTGACGGTTCCGGTTATCGGGGCCCTTGGTCGTAAAAGCGCGTCCCGAAAACAAGATGCGCGTTAGATAAAGTAGAACAGCGTGAACGATAAAAGAACTGCGCCGAAGCGTGGAAATAACAAGCCGCAGACACATGATTACGCCGCAGACCGCGCCGAACAACGGCCCGGTCTTGCCGCGCGTCTGACTGCGGCACGCCTGCTTGGTGCGGTGATTGAAAAGAACACATCGCTTGACGGTCTGACCGACAACAGCCACGGCCATCCGCAATATCTGGCACTGGAGCCACGCGACCGCTCGCTGGTTCGCGCTATTCTTGGTTCGGCCCTGCGCAATCGCGGCAGCATTGACCGCGCTATCAACAAGCGCCTCGACCGCCCGTTGCCAGAAAATGCCCACGCGCTCAAACACCTGCTGCATATTGCGGTCGCACAGATTTTCTACCTCAATCTGCCCGATCATTCTGCCGTCGATCTGGCGGTTGAAGCCGCCAATTCTGACCCGCGCAATCGCAAATATGCAGGCCTCGTGAACGCTCTTTTGCGCCGTCTGTCGCGCAACAAAGAACGCGCACTGGAACACACATTGCACCCGGAAACGAATGTTCCGGAATGGTTCTCAAAGAGCATTGCAGACGCCTATGGCGCCGAAAAAGCCGCGGCGATCCTTACCATGCATGCTTATGAACCACCGATTGACTTTACCGTGAAAAGCGATCCACAGGCGTGGGCTGAAAAGCTTGGTGGTGTTGCCCTGCCTAACGGCTCAGTGCGTCTTGAGACGGTCGAAGGCAACCTTACTGATTTACCCGGTTTCGCCGAAGGTGACTGGTGGGTGCAGGATGCAGCGGCAAGCCTGCCAGCACGTCTCATGGGTGACATCAAAGGCAAACGCGTTGCCGATCTTTGCGCTGCTCCCGGCGGCAAGACGGCACAGCTTGTGCTTCAGGGTGCCGATGTGACGGCGCTTGATATGTCCGAAAATCGATTGAAGCGGCTTCAGGGCAATCTGGACCGTCTTGGGTTCAAAGCCAGAACCGTTGTCACCAATCTTCTGGATTTCAAGCCTGACGAACTGTTCGATGCCGTTCTCGTTGATGCGCCGTGTTCATCCACCGGCACCGTGCGCCGTCACCCGGACGTGCCATGGACAAAGACGCCGCAGGATATTGAAAAACTTGCCACACTTCAGGCAAAGCTTCTTGCCCATGCCGTTAATCTGGTTAAGCCGGGCGGTACGATTGTTTTCTCAAATTGCTCGCTGCATCCATTGGAAGGCGAGGAAGTGGCACGCAAGGCGCTCAAAAATCCTGAGCTTGCAGCCTATCCGATCACGCTTGATGACTGTCCGGGACTTGAAGGCCTGATTACCAAAGAAGGCTTCCTGCGCTCAACACCGGCCGACCTGCCAGCCGAACACTTCGACGGCAATCCGCATATGGCAGGAATGGATGGTTTCTTTGCCGCTCGTTTCAAGCGGAAAGCCTGATCTCGCGGCTCAGGCAATCAAAATCGATGAAATTACCATAATGGGTGCACCGCATCCGTTATGGTTAACACTCGGTTCACCATTATATACGATTCTATTAATGCATGATTCCGAGGCCCGGAAACTGGCATTCGAATGAATCATCGCATGAAAGGACGGACCTGCCTTATCGGGTCCAATGAGAATGAACTTTAATACGGAGAACGAAAGGGTGGCAGTCGCGTTGAGCGAAACCCCGCATCTTTGGGGACTGGCTATTGCACAGGCTTGGCGCAGGTTCAGCCGCCGTCTGCGCATGGGCCCGCTTTATCGCTGGCGTTTCACCGGCTTCACGCCGGAACGCATCCTCATTGCCCCGCCCGATCTCCGTGTCGCCGACCCTCAGCTCGCGCAGGAATTCTATCACGGACGCTTCGCACTTGCCGGTCGCCTTGTCGAAACCGGCGGGCTGTCGCCTTTCGCCGTTGAGCCGCCGACGCCCGAGTGGGAAGCAGCACTCCACAGCTTCAGCTGGCTGCGTCATCTGAAAAGCGCCAATAGCGAGCTTGCCACCGCCAATGCACGGGCTTTGCTCGATGACTGGATGCGCCTTTATGGAAAGCGCATAGGTGGATTGGCATGGTCGCCGGAAGTCACGGCGCAACGCATCATTGCGTGGCTGCAGCATTCCAATCTGATCTTGTCGGGCGCTGAATTGCCCGCCTATCGCAAATTCATGCGGTCTCTCGCCATGCAGGTGCGCTATCTTCGCACGGTCGCGTCGGCCATGGACGACGGCGAAGAGCGGCTTCGTGCTCGCATCGCACTCGCCTTTGCAGCGTTGGCATTACCGGTTTCACCACCGACGGCACGTGCCGCGCGACGAAATCTCGAATATGAACTGAAGCGCCAGATCCTGCCTGACGGTGGCCATGTTTCGCGCAGTCCCGTCACTATTCTCGAATTGCTGGCTGATCTTCTGCCATTGCGTCAGACCTATGCCAACGGCACGGAATCGCCGCCCAAGGCATTGATCGAGGCTGTCGAGCGCATGTTGCCAGCGCTTCGCTTCTTCCGTCATCAGGATGGTAGCCTTGCGTTGTTCAACGGTGTTGGCCCGACCATGTCGGAACGCATCATTTCGGTGTTGCGCCATGATGAAACTGCAGGCTCACCGCTGACCCATGCGCCCTATTCCGGCTATGAGCGTCTGTCGATGGGTGCCACAACGATCATCGCGGATACCGGCCTTCCGCCGCCAGTCACCTCTTCGCGTGATGCCCATGCTGGCTGTCTCGCTTTTGAAATGTCCTCCGGGCGTCAGCGCTATATTGTCAATTCCGGCGTAGACCGCTTTGGTCCACCGGAATTTCGTCCCTTGGGACGCTCGACGGCGGCGCACTCGACCGCGACCATCAATGACACATCATCGTGCCGTTTCAGCCTGAATGCAGGCCTTTCCAACATGATCGGCACTCCGATCATTGCAGGTCCGACCAAAGTACAGCGGGACCGTGTTGAAGATATGGGGCGGCAAGGATTTGTCGCCAGCCATGACGGTTACGTTCGGCTCTTCGGAATTTTCCATGAGCGTCGGGTAGTGCTTTCACACAATGGCAGCGTGATTCAGGGCGCTGACCGTTTCTATCGTGGCGATGCCAGGGCTTTGAAAGCCAACGGGCGCGATAATATCGCCGTGCGTTTTCATATTCACCCGTCGGTTGATATCTCCCTTGATGAAAATGGCTTGATCATCCTGAGCGCACCTCATGATGACACATGGGCTTTTTCCTGCTTCGAAGTGGCACCGCAACTCGAAGATAGTATTTTCTTTGCCGGCTTCCGCGGCCCGGTCACATCGAAGCAAATCGTGCTGTCCTTCCCTGCCTCCGACTTGCCGGAAGTGAACTGGCAATTCAGCCGCATCGCCATTGGAAGCTACGCTTAACTCAGAAAGCCTCTCTCATGAGGCTTTTTGAGGTATGATTCGTTTCTTTCCTGTGCTAACTCGCAGCCGTCCACCCTTCCTGAACGCTTATGTTTCAGCAACGAAGAGACCAACTCCCTATGGCTGTCAGCTCCAAGCATATTCCCGCTCCCGATCTTCATCGGGTGCGCCGCGCCCTCCTTTCCGTGTCCGACAAGACCGGTCTTATCGATTTCGCCAAAGCGCTTCACGCCCATGGCGTTGAAATCCTTTCGACCGGCGGTACCGCCAAGTCGATTGCCGCCGAGGGTATTCCTGTAAAGGACGTATCCGAGGTTACCGGTTTTCCGGAAATCATGGACGGACGTGTAAAGACGCTGCATCCATCTGTTCATGGTGGCCTGCTCGCAGTGCGCAACGATCCTGAACATGTTGCAGCCATGGAAGCACATGGTATTGCTGGCATCGATCTGGCTGTCATCAACCTTTATCCATTTGAAGAAGTGCGCTTCAAGGGCGGCGACTACGACACCACGGTCGAAAATATTGACATCGGCGGTCCGGCTATGATCCGCGCTTCGGCAAAGAACCATGCCTATGTCGCAACCGTCGTTGATCCTGCCGACTATGCTGACGTTGTCGCTGAGCTCGAAAAGAACGAAGGCTCGCTCAAGCTTTCATTCCGTAAGAAGCTCGCAGCCAAAGCCTTCTCGCGCACTGCCGCTTATGACGCAGCCATTTCAAATTGGTTTGCCGAAGCGATTGAAGAAGAAACACCAGTTTACCGTTCAGTTGCCGGCAAGCTGCATTCGGTCATGCGCTACGGCGAAAATCCGCACCAGACTGCAGGCTTCTATCTAACCGGCGAAGAGCGTCCGGGCGTTGCTACTGCCACGCAGCTTCAGGGCAAGCAGCTTTCCTATAACAACATCAACGATACCGATGCAGCGTTTGAACTCGTTGCCGAGTTTGACCCTGCCCGCACTGCAGCCGTTGCCATCATCAAACATGCCAATCCTTGCGGCGTGGCGGAAGCTTCCACCATCAAGGAAGCCTATCTCAAGGCCCTTGCCTGCGATCCTGTATCAGCATTCGGCGGCATTGTTGCGCTGAACCAGACGCTTGATGAAGCAGCAGCGGAAGAAATCGTCAAGATTTTCACCGAAGTCATTATCGCACCCGACGCCACCGAAGGTGCGCAGGCCATTGTTGCTGCCAAGAAGAACCTGCGTCTGCTGGTAACCGGCGGTCTGCCTGACCCACGGGCCAAGGGCATTGCCGCCAAGACGGTCGCTGGCGGTTTGCTGGTTCAGTCGCGCGACAACGGCGTTGTTGATGATCTCGATCTCAAGGTCGTGACCAAGCGCTCACCGAGCGAAGCCGAACTCAACGACATGAAGTTTGCCTTCCGCGTCGGCAAGCACGTTAAGTCGAACGCCATTGTCTATGTAAAGGACGGTGCCACGGTCGGTATCGGTGCTGGCCAGATGAGCCGGGTTGATTCAGCACGCATCGCTGCACGCAAAGCAGAAGACGCAGCTGAAGCAGCCGGTCTTGCCGAACCACTGACCAAGGGTTGCGTCGTTGCATCCGACGCGTTCTTCCCGTTTGCAGACGGTCTGCTTTCCGCTGTTCAGGCAGGTGCAACTGCTGTTATTCAGCCCGGCGGCTCCATGCGCGACGATGAAGTGATCGCCGCTGCCGACGAACATGGCATTGCCATGGTGATGACTGGCATGCGCCATTTCCGTCACTGACGCAGTTTTAAAATCTGGCATTCAGCTTCAAAAAAGGCTCCGGGAGACATTCTTCCGGAGCCTTTTTCGTCACTCAGTTTCCATCTCAAAGCGCGATTTGCAAAGGTGTGACAGGGCTTTCGGATAAGAGGAATATTGAAACGCACCCTTGGCGTGCAGGTCTTGTTCAAGCAGATCGAAATGCGCTCCAATATGCGAATTCTCGCGAATTTCAGCGGCTTTGATTCACATTCGGAAACGAAAGCCTCCCTATTTATAGCGACATTTTTTGATCAATTTTGCGTCATTATCGGAAAAGTGAATTCATATTGCTTTCGTTTTACATTCATATTATTTCGTATAGTGCTTTTTGAGGACTATATCGAAAATGCGCAGGATGGCACAAAGCTATTGGGAATGCCTGAGACGTCATCCTGTATTAAGTTGGTTTAAACGCGGGCGGTTCGCACGATTCTGCACCCTGCCGGCAACGAGCACCCGAATGGGAGGAGCAAAAGCAAATGACTCAATTTATCGGTTCCATCGATCAGGGGACCACGAGTTCGCGCTTCATTATATTTGATAAGCAGGGCGACATCATCGCCATGGACCAGCGGGAACACGAACAGATTTACCCGAAAGCTGGCTGGGTAGAGCACAGCGCCAATGAAATCTGGCGCAACACACAGCACGTCATCACCGCGACCTTGAAGAAAGCCAGGCTCAAGGCATCCGACATTGCATCCGTCGGCATCACCAATCAGCGCGAAACCACGCTGCTGTGGGACAAAAAAAACGGCGTACCGCTTTATAATGCGATTGTCTGGATGGACACGCGCACCGACGAACTGGTCGATCATTTCGTGCAGGATGGCGGTGCGGATCGTCTGCGTGAAAAGACCGGCCTGCCAATCTCGACCTATTTCTCGGGGCTAAAGCTACGCTGGATTCTCGATAATGTTCCCGGCGCGCGCGAAAAGGCTGAAGCAGGCGATGCCCTGTTTGGCACTATCGACAGCTGGCTTGTCTGGAACCTTACCGGCGGCACCAAGGGCGGCATCCATATCACCGATGTGACCAATGCCTCCCGGACACAGTTGATGGATCTTGCGACGCTGAAATGGGATGACGAAATTCTGCGCCTCTTCGATATTCCAGCGGCTTGCCTGCCGGACATTCGCTCTTCCAGCGAAGTTTACGGCGATATTTCGCTGCACTCACTCGAAGGCGTCAGGCTCGCAGGCATCCTCGGCGATCAGCAGGCAGCCCTATTCGGTCAGGCCTGCCTTGAACCCGGTGAAGCCAAAAACACCTATGGTACCGGCTGCTTCATGCTGATGAATACCGGTGAGAAGCTCGTTCCATCGACCTACGGACTGCTCACCACTGTGGCCTATCAGCTTGGCGATAAAAAGCCGATCTATGCTCTTGAAGGCTCGATCGCCATCACCGGCGCTCTGGTGCAGTGGATGCGTGACAATCTTGGCATCATCAAAACCAGCGGCGATATTGAAACATTGGCACGCACCGTCGAAGACAATGGCGATGTTTACTTCGTACCAGCTTTCTCAGGCCTTTACGCCCCGCGCTGGGAAGATTCTGCACGCGGCATCATTGCCGGTCTTACCCGCTTTGCAAACAAGGGCCATATTGCTCGCGCAGCCCTCGAAGCGAGCTGCTATCAGGTGCGCGAAGTGCTGGAAGCCATGGTCAAGGACTCCGGCGTCGAAATCACCGAATTGCGCGCCGATGGCGGCATGACCATCAATGAGCTTCTCATGCAGTTCCAGTCCGACATTCTGAACGTTCCAGTCGTGCGTCCCAAGATCATCGAAACGACAGCCCTTGGTGCCGCCTATGCAGCAGGTCTCGCCGTGGGTTACTGGAAGTCGACGAACGACATTATCGAGAACTGGCAGGTCGGTCAGCGCTGGCATCCCAAGATGACATCCAGGGAACGAACACGGCTGTTCACCTCCTGGGAAAAAGCAGTGCAGCGCTCGCTTAACTGGGTCGATTGAGGCTTGTAAAACCGGCCTGATCAAACAGGCCGCTGCCTGAAAATGAACGATGTTTTTTAAAGCCGGTGAGCACATGTGCCCACCGGACGGATTTTTAGTATCCAATTATTCTCGGAGAAGATAATGAGTCACGGTTTTATCGGAGAGTTTCTCGGTACGATGGTGCTTATCCTGCTGGGTGACGGCGTTGTCGCAAATGTGCTTCTGGCTAAATCCAAAGGTCAGAACTCTGGCTGGATCGTCATAACAGCGGGCTGGGGTTTTGCCGTTCTTTGCGGTGTCATGGTTGCGGTTTCGGCGGGTGCTGCAGGCCATCTCAATCCAGCTGTTACACTTGCCTTCTATGCCGCGGGCACGTTCCCTGCCGCAGAGGTAGCACCTTACATTGCAGCCCAAATGCTTGGTGCTTTCGTGGGCGCAGTGCTGGTTTATCTCGCCTATTTGCCACATTGGGGACCTACCGAAGACAAGGGCGTCAAGCTTGCTGTTTTCAGCACCGGCCCTGCCATCCGCAACATCCCTGCTAATTTTATCACAGAAATCATCGGCACCTTCGTGCTCGTATTCGTTGTCATCGCAATTGGTGCAAAGGCTGTTGGTGCTACAGGCGTTTTGGGTCCGCTGATGGTTGGTCTCCTGGTCTGGGCGCTTGGCGTATCGCTCGGCGGACCGACCGGCTACGCAATCAATCCAGCGCGAGACCTCGGACCACGCATTGCACATGCTCTGCTGCCCATTCCGGGTAAAGGTGGATCGGATTGGTCTTATGCATGGGTGCCTGTCGCAGCACCTGTCATTGGCGGCCTTGTCGCTATTGCCTGCGCTAAAGCTGCTGGCATGATGTAGCGTTCGAAAACAGTCAGAGCGCCGATCAGTTTCAATCAGGTCGGCGCTCTGACTACCAGCTGCATTTCCTTATCTGTCAGCGGGATATGGCGTTCTGGCGGTCAGCACCAAACCGGCCGCAAAAAACAATACAAGTACAGACATACCCATTGCCGCTGAATGGGTCATCGCAGTCACGGTTGCCACCAGAAACGGGCCAACGAAGCTGGTTGCTCTTCCGGAAAGAGCATAGATGCCAAAATATCGGCCGGATTCTTCCGGTTTGATGCTGCGCGCAAACCACGAACGAGACGAGGCCTGCACAGGACCAAAGGCTGCACCCAGCATGATGCCGTAAATCAGGTAGGCATGTTCGGCGGAGGTCGAGAACAGACCTTGAGCGGCTCCATATTCAAGCGCCACCATACCAAACAGCATGTAATCCTTTCCAGTCGAAACAATGCCGATGGAAGCGAGAAGCAGCAATGCCAGCGAAAAAATCACAATCAATTTAGAGCCAAAACGCCCATCCATACGGCTCGCTACAAGGCAACTGAAGATCGCCATCACATTGATGATCATGCCGAAAAGACCGATCTCTGTAATCGACCAGTGAAACATCGATGCCGCGTATCCTGCGCCCAGGGCAATAATGGCATTAACACCATCCTGATAGACCATCCGGGCAACCAGAAATCGTGCAAGCCCACGGCGCTTGCGTACCTCGCCCAATGTTGCCGTCAGCTCTGACAGGCCTTTGCCCATTGCTGTGCGTAAAGGCTTTCCACGCGGTTGATCAGGCGTGAACAAAAACATCGGCAGAATGAAAATCAGATACCAGATGGCGGAGATCGGCCCGGTGATGCGAGCATCTTCTCCTTGTGCCGGATCAAGACCAAACAAGGGTTTCATACCGATGATTGTTTTGCCGGTTTCAGGTGATGCAGCGAGACAAAAGACAACAAAAATCAGAACGATCATACCGCCCAGATAACCTAGCCCCCAGGCGAGATTGGAAACCCTTCCGATATCCTCACGCGGCACAAGACGCGGCATCATGGAATCGTTGAAAACGATAGAAAACTCCGCCGAAACCATCGCAATGCTGAAGGCCAGCAATACCCAGAACAGATTGGCTCCGGGCACCGCAAACCAAAGTGTCATCAGGCTGACGATCTTGAGGACGGCAAAGAACCCGATCCATGGCTTGCGTGCGCCAGTCTGATCAGCGACCGAACCCAGAATGGGCGATAGAATGGCAATTGCGAAACTTGCGGCCGCAAAGCCATAACCCCATGCAATCTGCCCCGCTTCAGGCGTTTCGGCCATGCGGGAGATAAAATAAGGTCCGAAAATAAAAGTTATGACAACCGTGAAAAACGGCTGCGCCGCCCAGTCGAAAAATATCCAGCCCCATACACCGCGCCGGGAAGCATAGCCTCTCGCGCTCACTGATTGATCGCTCAACGAATTGCTCCTGGCCCCAATGCTTGAAGCGGCTCCTCGGCTTGAAGCGGCTCCTCGCAACAGCCGAGTAGTCCGCCCCCAAGCTACCCCCGTATTCAAGGTGGACCTTATACTGCACCGCCATAGCCCACAATAAACAAAAGGGGGCGACCGAAGCCGCCCCTTTAACCTGGTGGATTGAATTTGACGTTTGAATCCCGACCGACATAAATGCTGTTTCAAACGTCAAATTCGAAAAATCCACTCGTTTCATATACTTGCTAGTGGTCTTTTTGATTCCGACATTTGTCCAACGCCTGTAACGGAGGGATGAAAATGTCGGAATCAGACCACTAGAGTTGTCGCAGTCTTACTGGGTCAAATCAGACATCAGTCCTGCAGCAACTGCGAGACGTGACACCGTCAGATCGCCACCTTCAGTCAATGCCACCATACGGTTTTTGACCTGATCGATACGCGCACCATCTTCAGCGAACCATGTCGCCGCCGGGTCCTTGTCTTTGCCATACTTCTTGAGCGCTGCAATCGTAATGCCGCGGGCAGCTTGCGTAATCGTATCGCTCGCACGCGACAGTGCCAGACCGTCATAATAATCAGTGACAGGGATGGTACGTGCTGCTTCCTCGATCCGGCCAATGCGGAAAGCTTCCGACACACCGAAATAGGTTTTGGCGGTTGCTACCAGATCGGCAGATGCCAGATGCGCGATCAACGCAATATCTGGCATGATGCCTGCCAGCTGCAGATTGGCGAGACGTTGCGCAAGTTTCTCCGGCGCACCCTTTTCGACGAAGGCCGCCTTGTCTGCCTGCACGGACTGAATAAGGAAGTCCGGCATCAGACCATCGAAGCGTGGCTCAAGAGCCGCACGAGCCGTGGTGATGGTGTTCACCAGTTCCGTAAGGTTGGCCCGCGTTGTGTCGTTGCGCAGCACCCAGGCCGTGGTCGACAGCAGCATTTCGCCTACCAGATGGTAGAACTGGTTCTGCACATCGCCCGTAACCTTGTTATCAAGTGCATCGATAGCATCATAGATCGCGTTGATCTCGAAGCCATCACGCACCGCCACATAGGCTCGCACAATATCCGCCGGCGACTTGCCCGTCGTATCAGCCAGACGACTGATGAAGGTGATGCCGCCACGATTGATGACATCATTAGCCAGCAAAGTAGCTACGATTTCGCGCTTCAGGCGGTGGTTGGAGATTTCCTCGGCATAGTTTTTGACCATGCGCTTGGGGAAATAGCCGAACAGCAATTGCTCAAAGTAAGCCTCGTCCGGAAGCCTGCTCGCGACCAGATCATCCGAGAGCGACAGCTTCGCATAGGCCAGCAAAACAGCGAGCTCTGGACGTGTGAGTGGTTGTCCCGATTTCTGACGATCATTCAGAAGCGCATCGGAAGGCAGGTATTCAACCTTGCGATCCAGCAACTTGCGCGCTTCAAGCTCTGCCATGAAGCGTGCCTGATAAGGCAGCTCTATGAGGCCCTGACGTTCGCTGAGCGAGAGCGCCAGCGGCTGCAGATAATTGTTACGCAGCACCAGCTCCGAAACATCATCTGTCATGCTTACCAGCAGTTTGTCGCGTGCAGGACGCTTCAACTTACCCGAACGCATGGCTGCAGCCAGCGCGATCTTGATGTTGACCTCGACGTCCGAGCAGTTCACGCCTGCCGAATTGTCGATAGCATCGGTATTGCTGCGCCCGCCATCAAGCCCGCCTGCCAGCGCATATTCGATGCGTCCGCGTTGCGTCACACCAAGATTTGCACCTTCGCCAATCACCCGCGCCCGCACTTCCGAACCGGTGATGCGGATCGCATCATTGGCACGGTCGCCAACCTGCGCATCCGTTTCCGCCGTCGAACGAATATAAGTGCCGATACCACCAAACCACAGAAGATCGACCTGCGCCTTGAGGATCGTCGTCATGATCTCTTGCGGTGATGCTGTGGTCTTGCCAAGACCGATCGCCTTTGCAGCTTCTGCCGAAAGCGTAATCGTCTTCTGACTACGGCTATAAACGCCACCACCTGCCGAAAGCTTCGAGCGGTCATAATCCTGCCAGCTCGAACGCGGCAGATCGAACAGACGCTTGCGCTCTGCAAAACCGTCTGCAGGAACCGGATCGGGATCGATGAAGATATCGCGATGATCAAATGCGGCAACAAGCCTGATCTGCTCGGATAAGAGCATACCATTGCCGAACACATCACCCGACATGTCACCCACACCCGCAACCGTAAACGGCTCGGTCTGGATATCCTTGTCGAACTCGCGGAAATGCCGTTTTACAGCTTCCCAGGCGCCACGTGCGGTAATCGCCATGCCCTTGTGATCGTAACCGGCAGAGCCACCTGAGGCAAAAGCATCATCGAGCCAGAAATCATGGGCCTGACTGATTGCATTGGCTGTATCTGAGAAGGTTGCCGTGCCCTTATCAGCAGCAACCACGAAATAAGGGTCGTCATTGTCGTGACGCACCACTTCCACAGGCGGCACAACATCATTGTCATGGATGTTGTCAGTGACCGACAAAAGCGTGGAGATGAATATCTTGTAGGCATCACGACCAGCTTCAAACACCGCATTGCGATCGCCACCAACCGGCAAGCGCTTCGGATAGAAGCCACCCTTTGCACCGACCGGCACGATCACCGCATTCTTGACCTGCTGTGCCTTCACAAGGCCCAAGACTTCCGTACGATAATCCTGTGCACGGTCCGACCAGCGCAGACCACCACGTGCAACAGCACCGAAGCGAAGATGTACACCTTCCACTTCCGGTCCATAGACAAAGATTTCGCGATAAGGGCGCGGATCAGGCAGCCCTTCCACAAGCCGTGGATTGAGCTTGAACGCAAACGTCACACGCGGCTTGCCTTCGCCATCCGGCTGATAGGCGTTGGTGCGCAATGTGGCTTCGATCAGATTGCGGAACCGACGCAATATCTGGTCATCGTCAATGCTCGGCACGCCAAGGAGTGCTGTCTCGATACCGTCAACCAGCTTCTTTTCTGCGGCTTCACGACGCTTGGCCGAGGGATTGAAGCGCAGATCAAACAGTGAATAGAGGTCACTGGCAATTTCCGGATAACGGTTCAATGCTGCTGCGATGAACCCTTGCGAATAGGCAATGCCTGCCTGCTGCAAATAACGGCCATAGGAGCGCAGGATCATGATCTGACGCGCCGTCAGACGGGCTGTCTGCACCAGTGCATTATAGCCGTCATTATCGGCAAGCCCATCCCAGACATTGCGGAACACATCTTCCAGCATCTCGCCATCGTCAGACAGATCAACCGGTGCGCCATAGGCATTCACGAGCTGCATGTCATGCACGTAGACCGGCACACCACCCTTGCCAGCCTCATCTTTGCCAACATGTGGAAGGTCGATGGTCTGTTCGCTGACAACCCGGAAACCCATGTTTTCGAGAAGCGGTACACGCTGCGACAACACAACCGGTGCGCCATGATGATAGAGCTTCAGCGAAACCGCATCCGGTCCATCGGTGCGATAGCGATAGAAGTCCACGAAAAGCGGTGCCTCGGCGCTAAGACCGGCGATACGTTCTGCATCGACCAGAGCTTCAGGCGCTGTAAAGATTTCGCGGTAAGATGGCGGGAAACTTGCAGCCAAAGCGACGGTCTTTGCGTCCGCGCTGTCTGAACTTTCACGCACCGCATCTTCCCACGTGCGCACGATGGCACGCACTTCCGCTTCCAGAGCTTCGCGATCCACATGTGGCGTCGAACGCTCATGGCGACGAATAACGAACTGCACGCGGGTCAAGCCGTTTTGCAGGAACACCGGGTGGAATTCAAAGCTATCACCGCTATAGATATCGACGAGATAGCGGCCGATCTTTTCACGCACGACCGAGTCATAACGATCACGCGGAATATAGACCAGTACGGTTGCAAAGCGTCCAAAACGATCAAGGCGCGGAACGGCACGAACGCGTGGGCGCTCACCCAATGCCAGGATCAGTTCGGCATTGGCCGTCAGGCTTTCCGTATCGATCTGGAAAAGCTCATCACGCGGATATTCTTCGAGCACGTTGATGAGTGCCTTACCCGAATGGTCTTCGCGATTGAAACCAAGATGCTTGATGACCGCATCAGCTTTTGAGCGAATGAACGGAATACCAGCAACAGAGCTGGTATATGCAACGGAGGTGAACAGGCCGACGAGACGCAGCTCGCCGATGGCTTCGCCCTTTTCACCGAAAATCTTGACGCCGACGTAGTCGAGATAAGACCGGCGATGGACGAGCGAGAGCGAATTCGCCTTGGTCACAATCAGCGGTTCATTGCTATCGAGGAAGTCGGTGATTTCGCGCGGCGTAACAGTATCGTCATCATCCTTACGGAGAACGCGCACTTCACTGTCGTTCAGAATACCAAGCGTTTCTTTGACAGGAACCAGCTCCCGATTGTCGCCCTTGCCCTTGAAGGTGAGCTCACGCATACCGAGGAAGATGAAACGATCATCGCGCAGCCATTCGAGGAACGCGATGGCTTCCGGCATTGCGGCATTACCCGTCAATTCCTGAACCCGCTTATAATCGGCAATTGCGCCATCAAGGCGCTTCATCATCGGCTTCCAGTCGCTGACAGCTGAACGAACCTGTCCGAGCACGCGCTTGATAGCGGCGGTCAGATTGGCCTTTGTCTGCTTGTCGAGTGCTGGCAGATGAATTTGCACAAGGCTTACGCGCTCAACGCCTTTGGCGGGTGCGAGCTGCGATGCTTCGCCCAGGATTGTAAGGCCGTCTTTTTCCCGTTCAATATCGAAAACCGGGTGTACGACCATAAATATCTGGCTGACATGATCGTTCAGCTCACCCATGACAGAGTCGAGCAGGAACGGCATATTGTCATTGACGATGGTAATAACGCTGACAGGGCGACCATGGCGTTCGATGCTGTTATCGACGCTGATAGTGCTCTTGCCCTTGCGGTAAGATTCAAGCGCCTCGTAGCCATATTGGGCAGATTTATCGAGCGCTGCGGCATCGTAAGCCGCGAGGTCTTCGGGCGGTGCCCATTCGAAGAGAAGCTGCGAAAAGGCTGTAAGCGCCTTCGACTTTCCTCCCTTCTTTTCCTCCTTGCTTGCCTTGGAACCCTTAATTTTGCTCGACCGATCCTGCTTTGCAGTCACGTCGGATACTCCTGTCATGATGGCAATGCGCGCCAAACTAGCAGATTGAATATCCGTTTCGATGACAAATCGTTGAAAACAACCAAATATTTCCGTGAAAGTCAGAAACCTTGCATCTAATCCATTTAATTTGGAACAAAACTTCGAAAACGCTTCAGGAAATTTCGAAATATGCCGTCTGGCTTCCCGTCAATCGACATGACAGGTTTACGTAAGCGTCACAAAAGCTAAATTTTGCCACAAATCACGGGCGAATCTGACACGTAATAACCGGATCAAAGTTCGATCAAATGATCGTCCAGCTCATTGATATCATTGTCACCGGCGGGAAAATGCTGCTCCAGCAATGTGCCTGCCTGACCGATAGCCAGCACGAAGCCCTCGGCTATTTCCGAGCGCGAAGCGTGATGGGTAAGGGTCGCGACAATCCCATTCCATTCTTCCTGTTCAACGCGGGCGTGGATGCCTGCATCGGCGATCACCTCGGCATAATGCTCTGCCATAGACACGAAGAGCAGAATACCGGTGCGATGTTCTGTGATGTGTACATTGCGCGCCAGAAATTGCTGCAATGCATTGAGATGCGCACGTTTGTAACGGATTCGGCGCGGCACGAGCATTATGCGGGTCGAAGGCAGAAACCAAAGAACCAGCATCACAGAAATGAAAGCCGCCAGAATAGCGAGGCCGAAAATCGGTAGCCTGATATCGAACCAATACCAATGCGCAAGGAACGCAAGAATGACCGAGGTTATGAGAATGCCATAAGTGGCGACAAAGCCAGCAGCAAAGAAATAGTCATCGCTGCTACGTGCCAGAACAGCGTATATTTCGCCGCTTGTATTGGCCTCGGCACCGCGGATCGCATGAGCGATGCGTTTGTGATCCTGATCGCCGATTAGGTTTTTACCCGTCACAGATTTCTCCCCTACCAGCTACCCGAAGCGCCGCCGCCACCTGACGAACCACCGCCGCCAGAAAAGCCGCCACCACCACCGCCTGATGACCATCCACCGCCACCGCCAGAGAAACCGCCGCCGCCACCTGACCCACCGCGTGAGTTGAGGTCGATCACCATGCCCAGCCAGCGATATTTACCCGGACCGATCTTGCGCCCAAAGATCGGGGTCAGGATCGCCATGCCAAAACCTCCGAAGAAGATCAGGCACCAGAATGCGATGAAAACAACGAACACCCAGTCGACGTCGTCAGAACTGCTTTGAACGTTGCGTTTGGCACGTGCTTCAAGTTCGGCTGCATCGCCCGAAAGAACCGACAGAATACCGTCGACGCCCTGAACCACGCCGCCTGAATAATCGCCCGTGCGGAACGCAGGAATAATCGTGCCGTTGATGATCACGCTGGAAAGCGCATCGGTCATGGTTCCCTCAAGGCCATAGCCGACCTCAATGCGCACCTTGCGATCATTGGGAGCAACGACGAGCAGGATGCCGTTATTCTCCTGCTTCTGCCCCAGCGCCCATGCGCGAAACAAACGATTGGAATAGGTTTCGATATCCTCGCCATTCAGGCTTGGCACGGTCACGACCACCACCTGATCGGACGATTTTGCTTCAAAATCGGCGAGCTTCTGCGTGAGCTGCTGCCTTGCTGTCGGGTCGATGATACCGGCAGCATCGACCACCCGCCCCGTCAAAGCCTGTGCAGGCTTTGACGCATCCTGTGCATTTGCACCCGCTGCAATGAAAAATGCGAGCAGGAGCAAGACAAAAGCAAACAGGTTTCGCAGCCAGTTCAGGCCACGAAACGCTGCGCGCATGGGAAGCAGAGCTGCCACGGAAAACCCGATCAATTGTTAAAGTTGACCTGTGGTGCCGTCTGGCTCCCCGCATCCGCACTGAATGTCTGCATCGGTACGGCATCGCGATACCAGATCCATGTCCATATCATCGTCGGCATGGTGCGGATCGCTGTGTTATAAACACGTACCGCTTCGATATAATCGCGACGCGCTACAGCAATACGGTTTTCAGTACCTTCGAGCTGCGATTGCAGCGCAAGAAAATTCTGATTTGCTTTGAGGTCCGGATAGCGCTCGACAACCACCATCAACCGCGAAAGCGCACTTGTGAGGTTGGCCTGATTGTCCTGAAACTGCTTGAAGAGTTCCGGATTATTGAGCGTCTCAGGCGTAATCTGCACCTGTGTCGCCTTGGCACGTGCATCGATTACCGCCTGAAGAGTTTCCTTTTCATGCGCGGCATAGCCCTTCACTGTTTCGACGAGATTAGGCACGAGATCAGCACGGCGCTGATACTGGTTCTGCACTTCGCTCCATGCAGCCTTGGCCTTTTCTTCATTCGTCGGAATGGTGTTGAAACCACAAGCCGAAAGCAGCGGCACAAGGACCGCAAGCCCGAGCGCAATGAAAATGCGGCGGGGAGACAAAGAACTGACAACTGTCGCAGCCGACATGGTGTTCTCCTGAAAAAGGCGCTTTCTCAGCGCCTGAATTGATACTTCTTGCACCAGCATAGTCGTGTTCACGAAAATGCGAGCCATCAAATCAACAGGATAGACGAATTTCGCTCGTCGTCCAGTCGATTTGCTGAAAGCGCGCTGAGCGTGAAAGAAAGCAGGGTTCGACCCCTTTCGCGGATGGATTGTCGAGAGGGAAAGTTTCGGCTGATTACTATGTTGACTTAGTCAACATATCTAATATTGATAGTGTCAACATATGGAGGCGCCGCATAGCGGCGTATGCAGATATGACGCTCACAGATAACCAGACCGACATTAGCGCGTTGCGCGCCTTCAACCGTAACTATACGCGCCGACTAGGCCTTCTGAACGCACATCTCGACAAAAGCCCGTTCACGCTGACCGAAGCGCGTATCCTCTACGAGATCGCACATCGCCCCGCGCCCACAGCGGCAATTATCATGCGGTCTCTGGGACTTGATCGGGGCCAGCTCAGCAGGACGCTGAAGCGCTTCTCCGACCGTGGATTGATCGAAACATCACAGCACCCGCAAGGTGGGCGCAGCCGTCCGATCCAATTGACCGAAGCCGGGCGCTCGACATTTGCCGCGCTGGAAAGCAACACCTGCGACGCAGTAGGAGAACTTCTAGACGGATTGCGTCCCGATCAGCGCAAGGACCTGCTCACAGCGGCGGGAACGATCATGCACATATTCGATGAACGAACGAGCGCGGACGTGCAATTACGCGATTTACAGCCTGGCGACCTCGGCTGGATCATCCATCGACAGGCCGTACTTTATTCAGAAGAATATGGCTGGAACAATGACTACGAAGCACTCATAACCCGTATTCTTGCCGACTTCATGGAATCCTTCGACCCGGACCATGATGCAGCCTGGATTGCCGAAATCGATGGCCGCGTCGTGGGATCGGTCTTTCTGGTTCGGGGCGACAGGCCGAAGCTTGGCAAATTGCGCTTGCTTTATGTCGAGCAAGCCGCACGCGGCAGCGGCGTGGGTGCCAGACTTGTGAATGCCTGCATCGAACGTGCCCGAACGGTCGGTGATGATGGCCTCACCCTATGGACGAACGATATCCTGAAGGCGGCCCGGCGTCTTTACGAGCGAGCTGGTTTCCGGCTGGTCGATGAAGCACCACACCATTCTTTTGGCGCGGATCTGGTTGGCCAGACATGGGAGCTGGACCTGAAGCAAAACTAATCAGGCAAGCCCATGTTAAGCGCATAAAAAAAGCGGCGGATTACTCCGCCGCTTTTCTCAATCGCAAATTGCGAAAAACTATTCGCTTGCAGCTTCTTCAGCAGGAGCAGCTTCTTCAGCTGGAGCAGCAGCTGCTGCGGCCGCAGCTTCAGCAGCAGCGGCAGCCTTGGCTGCTGCATCTTCTTCAGCTTGCTTGGCGAGAGCGAGACGCTCCTGAGCCTTCTTGCCTGGCAGACCCTTGGTCAGGTTGCTGCGTTCTTCACGTTTGGCAATACCAGCCTGATCGAGGAAGCGAAGAACGCGATCGGTTGGCTGTGCGCCCTGTGCAATCCAATGCTGGATGCGGTCAGCGTCGAGCTTTACGCGTTCAGCGTCTTTTGCAAGCATTGGGTTCCATGCACCAACGGTTTCGATGAAACGGCCGTCACGTGGGCTGCGGGCGTCAGCAACAACAACGTGGTAGTAAGGACGCTTCTTGGAGCCAGCGCGGGCGAGACGGATCTTAAGAGCCATTTTTTCTTTCCTTTAGACAATAGTTCTGCCCTGAAGGGCGATGGGTTAAGCCTTGTTGGCTATTCAGTTTCCGCTGTGGTTGGCAGCGGCATGCTCATGGTGCCGAATAACTTCCTTCACGATGAAATTCAGGAATTTTTCAGCAAAATCTGGATCAAGATGGGCATCGACAGCAAGGCCACGAAGGCGCTCGACCTGACGCTTCTCACGAGCTGGGTCAGCTGCGGCAAGGCCGCGCTCAGCTTTCAGGACACCCACAGCCTGGGTGCAGCGAAAGCGCTCAGCAAGCATGTGGATCAGTGCTGCATCGATGTTATCGATAGATGCACGCAAGGAGAGAAGCTCAGCAGGCACTGTGTTCTGTTCGTCAGCCATCTTACTCACTTCTTCTTCGGTAAACCGGGAAGACCGCCACCAAGACCTGGAAGCTTAGGTCCACCCAAACCAGGAAGACCCGGCATTCCGCCACCAGGACCACCCTTGGTGAGACCAGCTGCTTCTGCCTGCCTGGCAAGCGCTTCAAGCTGCTTGGGGTCCATCTTGGAGAGATCAGGCATACCGCCCATTCCACCACCAAGGCCTCCAAGGCCCATCTTGCCAGCAAGGCCGCCCATCATCTGCTTCATCATTCCGCCCTTGCCCTTGCCCATGACTTTCATCATGTCGGCCATCTGGCGATGCATCTTGAGAAGCTTGTTGATGTCGGCAGCGTTCGTGCCGGAACCTTTGGCAATGCGCTGCTTGCGGCTATGCTTGAGCAGATCGGGATTGGCACGCTCGGCCTTGGTCATCGAGCCGATGATTGCGATCTGGCGATCGAATACCTTATCGTCAAGACCAGCTGCTGCTGCCTTGTCCTTCATCCCGCCCATACCAGGCATCATACCCATAATGCTGCCCATGCCGCCGAGCTTTTTCATCTGGCCCAGCTGATCGGCAAGATCATTAAGATCGAACTTGCCCGACTGCATCTTCTTGGCCATCGCAGCGGCTTTTTCCGCATCGATGTTTTCAGCAGCTTTTTCAACGAGCGAAACAATGTCGCCCATGCCCAAGATACGATCGGCGATACGCTTGGGATAAAACTCCTCAAGCGCATCCATCTTTTCGCCAGTGGCGATCAGCTTGATAGGCTTACCAGTAATCGCGCGCATCGAAAGCGCTGCACCACCGCGGCCATCGCCATCCATACGCGTCAGAACGATACCGGTAATACCGACGCGTTCATCAAAGTTGCGCGCCAGATTGACAGCATCCTGACCTGTGAGGCTGTCGGCCACGAGCAGAATTTCATGCGGATTGGCGACCTTGCGGATATCCGCCATTTCCACCATCAGCGGCTCGTCAATATGCGTGCGGCCTGCGGTATCAAGAATGACCACATCATGACCGCCAAGTTTCGCAGCCTGAACGGCGCGCTTGGCAATCTCAACCGGCGACTGGCCAGCAATGACAGGCAGTGTATCAACCGACGTTTGAATGCCGAGCTGACGGAGCTGTTCCTGCGCTGCCGGGCGGCGCGTATCAAGCGACGCCATCAGCACCTTCTTGCGCTGACGCTCGGTCAGGCGCTTGGAAAGCTTGCCGGTGGTGGTGGTCTTACCAGAACCCTGTAAACCAACCATCATGATAACGACAGGTGCAGGCGCATTCAGATCGACTGTGACACCCTCGGTGCCCAGCATTTCGATAAGCTCGTCATGGACGATCTTGACGACCATCTGACCGGGCTTGATGCTCTTGAGAATTTCCGCACCGACAGCCTTTTCGCGGACCCTGTCAGTGAACGAACGAACCACTTCCAGCGAAACGTCGGCTTCGATCAGCGCACGACGCACTTCGCGCAGCGCAGCCGTTACGTCGCTTTCAGAGAGAGCGCCGCGTCCGGTCAAGCCGTTCAGAATGGAGCCAAGACGCTCCTGAAGTGATTCAAACATCGAATTTCCTTTTAATCCGAGAGGAGGCTTAATGCTTCATCAGGGATAGATCGTCCCACATATCTGCCAGTTCAAGAAGCAACCAAAGAGATACAGCACCCGAGGGCGCATCGCGCTGTCGGATGTGGACCTCCGGGATCGTTTTATACCACAATGGGTCCCGGTCGGCGGCTCGCGTTCTGAAGATCGCGGATAGATTGGGGCAGGCTTTAAGGCGATAAGCCCGCAATGTCAAGCAAAAGGCGGGAAACGGCCCTGTGCAATCTGGTAGTCTGATTCCGACATTTGCATCCCTTAGCAACAAGCATGGGACCAATGTCGGAATCAAAAAGACCACGAGCGCAGAGCCGCTTGTTCAAGCCTTATTGCGGAACGGCTCCGGCGAGTGGGTCACTAATCCCAAGCACGTAGAATCCGATCAGCAACAATGTGCCTGCCAATGTCACATAGTAGATCGTTGGAATGATCGTCATCCGCATCGTGATGCCTTCACGTCCCAACAATCCGACAGTCGCAGACGCAGCGACGACATTATGAATAGCGATCATATTGCCTGCCGCAGCACCAACCGACTGCCCTGCAACCATCAATGCTCCGGAAACTCCAAGTCCTTCCGCAACACCGTACTGAAACTGGCTCAGCATAAGATTGGAAACAGTATTGGAGCCCGCAAGAAACGCGCCGAGCGCACCAACGGATGGAGCAAAGAATGGATAGATATTTCCAACCTCGACAGCCACCCAATCTGCAACCATCAGCGGCATGCTGACCAGTTCCTTTGAATTGACACCGGAATTGATCATCACCCGAACCATCGGAACCGTGAAGAGCAGCACAAAACCTGCTCCTAGCAGGGTCTTTGTACTTTCACCAAACGCCTTCGAAAACTGCACCACAGACATGCGGTGAAGGAAGAAGGTGATCAGACAGACAATGACAAGCAGTCCGCCGGGCAGGAACAAAGGTGCAAAGTCACCGCTTATTCCGGTTTCCCCCATGATATTGGTTGCAGCGAAAGTCACCGACTTCAATGCACTGCCAACAGCAGGGAATGTACGGCTTATCACAAGGAACAACGCCAGAAGTATGTATGGCGTCCAGGCAAGTCCCAACGATATTTTGCGTGATGTCAGCTCATCGAGTTTCATCTCGACGCTACCCATCCAGCCCTCCGGCCATTCTGATGCGGGTGCAAAATCCCAGGTGTCTTTTGGCATCAGAAATCCGGCACGTGCTGCAAGCGTCGCAAGAGCCAGACCGACAAGACCACCGATCATTGACGGAAATTCAGCTCCCAGAAACACAGCGCTCAGAACATATGGAATTGTGAATGAAAAGGCTGCGAAGAGTGCAAAAGGCAGAATAGCCAGCCCTTCAGTCCAGGACCGGTTCCGTCCGAAGAAACGCGTCATGATAAGGACGAGAAAGAGTGGAATGAAAGTGCCGCAGACTGCATGCAGAATGGCTACTTCCGACGTGATGATGTGAAAGAAGTATTCCCAGCTTGAACCGACTCCCTGCAGCTGCCCCGTCAGTGCCTCGCGATTGAGACCCGACTGAACGCCCACGATAAGAGGCGTTCCAACCGCACCAAAAGAAACTGGTGTGGACTGGATAATGAGGCCGAATGTAACAGCAGCAAGCGCTGGAAAGCCAACGGCAACCATCAAAGGTGCAACGACAGCAGCTGGCGTTCCAAAGCCAGATGCCCCTTCGATAAAGGAGCCGAAAAGCCACGCAATCAGAAACACCTGAACGCGTCGATCAGGACTGATCTGTGCGAAGCCAGACCGGATCGCAGAAATGCCGCCCGAATGTTTCAGTGTATTGAGCAGCAGGATGGCCCCGAAGATGATCCAGAGCAATCCGGCAGTCTGGATCAACCCCTGGATGGTAGAAGCGATGATGCGATTGCCGCTCATACCCCACAGAGCCATCGCAATAATCACGGTGATAATATATGTGACCGGCATAGCGGTCCGGGCTTGAATACGAAATCCAACCAGCATTAAACCGGCTACGAAAATCGGCAAAAATGCAAATAGTGCAAGAAATCCATTCGACACGTGGCGTCCTCCCTCGTCAATGTCGTGGCCTCAAAAAGCAAATTGTAGTCGCAGTGGTAAATAGTTTTTACCAGCCCTGCTATAGTCCATAGGTATGAAGCACTTTGTCAACAGGGGCGAAAATGTTCGTTCTAAAGCCTTAAAATTGTTAGAACCCCTTATTTTAGCGATATAATACTTGAAATGGTGGGACTTGGTATCCGGTTCCGACATGACATTTGACGCAAAGAATGGCAAATTCGCGCCGAGGTAGAATCAACTCCGAAGGAGAAACGAATGGCATTGTTTGCCAAGGGCCGGTCTTGGACGGCAGCAGCAGTTCTTGCAGTGGGCATGATGGCCGGATCAGGCATAGCCGAGGCAGCCCAGTGCGGAAACAACGGCGCTGGCTATAGTGCCTGGCTCCAGCAGACGATCAAGGACGCGCAGGGACGTGGTATTGGACAGCGTGCAATCGGTGCATTGACCAATACAAAATATGCGCAGGCCACGATCAACGCTGATCGCAATCAGAAGAGCTTCAAGCTTTCCTTCGAACAGTTCATGCAGAAGCGCGGTGCCAATACGATCATCCAGCGCGGTCGTTCTATGAAAAAGCAGAACGCAGCGCTCTTTAATGCAATCGAAAAGCGTTATGGCGTTCCTGCCGGTCCGCTAATTGCAATCTGGGGTATGGAAACCGGCTTCGGCGCTTATCTCGGCAAGCAGCACACGCTTTCAGCCGTTGCAACGCTGGCCTATGATTGCCGTCGCAGCGATTATTTCACGCAGCAGCTTTATGCAGCGCTCAAGCTGATCGACAATCAGGATCTTGATCCAAATGCTGTCGGTGCCATGCATGGCGAAATCGGCCAGACACAGTTCCTGCCTGTCAACGTACTGAAGTACGGAGTGGATGGTGATGGCAGCGGTCATATCGACATGGCCCGCTCCAAGGCAGATGCACTTTATTCGACTGCGAACTTCCTTGTCGGCCACGGCTGGAAGCGCGGCGCGGGCTACCAGCAGGGCGAGCCCAACTATGGTGCAATTCAGGGCTGGAATGCTGCAAGTGTTTACCAGCGCGCCATTGCCGAAATGGGCAAGGCAATCGACGGAAATTAATCCCGTCGAACAGATCAAAATAAAAGCCCGGGAAACCGGGCTTTTTTTGTATTACTCAGAAGTATCCGAGGCAGGCAGCAGCAGCCCGGCATCCGGGCGCGTGAAGTCGCCGGTTTGATGATCCATCACCCAAAGCTCGCCGGTCGAGATATCGAACCATGCGCCATGCAGGGTGAGTCTGCCCTTCTTCTCCAGAATGTCGACGCAAGGAAAAGTGCGCAGATTGTTGAGCGAATAACGGATCGAAATACGCTCAAGTGCCGTTTGACGCTCTGTCGGGGTCATCAGCTGATTGCCGCTGATCGTTTCTGCCGCCGGCCCGATCAGGCTCATCCACTTGCCAATAAAATCGCCGGGAGAAAGGGGCGCGCTTTCCGTATCGAGTGCGGCCTTGATCCCACCACAGCGACCGTGACCCATGACCACGATATTCTTGACCTTGAGGCTCTGTACTGCAAATTCGAGTGCAGCCGACGCTGCATGGAATTCACCGTCCGGCTCATAAGGCGGAATAAGGTTTGCAACATTGCGCAGGACAAAGATTTCGCCCGGTGCCGTATTGAAAATCGTTTCAGGTGCGGCTCGCGAATCGCAACATGCAATGACCAAAGTCTGAGGTGACTGGCCTTTTTCTGCGAGCTCCCGATAACGCGCAGTTTCCTGCGCGAAGTGCTCACTCATGAAGGTACGATAACCGGCGAGTAATGAATCTGGTAGATCAGCCATGACTTTCCAATATCCCTATCGAAAACCGAGAGCAATCAAAAACGTTGGCGTTCAAGTTCAAGCATTTGCGATCTCTCGCTGCCACAATAAACCGCCCCGGCATATTACGGGAAGACGTTTCGAACTTCCGACAAAACTGTATAGCGGCTTTACGTCGGAGAAGGCACAAAGCAAATAATCAGAATGGTTTCAACGACAACGGTTTAAACAGATCTTACGCCCGTAATCCCTTGGTCGGATGCACCAGTCGCCGCGTCTGTACCATTGCCATCGGTGTCGCGAGACTGGAAGCATCTGCTTCCAGCATCAGTTCATCAGCACCGCGCTTGGCAGAGCGCGCCATGATCTCAAACACTGCTGCTGTCGTGCTTTGCAACATCTTCTCGTCGGAAAAGCCGGAAAGCTTACGCGCCAGAAACACTGCTGACGTCAGATCACCAAGACCGTTGGTCGGGCCTTCGACACAGCGATGTTCCGCCATCAGTGCGATTGTGGGCGTCAGCAGAATATTACCAATACTGCCAGTCATAAGCGGGAAAGCAGATGTCACCAGCATTGTTGCAGGACCCGCATCAAGTGCTGCTTCCATCAACGCCTTGTTGTCTTCCAGCGGGACGCCCGTCAGCCAGGACAATTCAAACCGGTTGGGTGTGGCGATATCGGCAAGTGGCAAAAGCTTGTCACGGATACCAACGGCTGTTGCCTCCGGAACATAAAGCCCCTTCTGATCGCCGATCACCGGGTCGCACAGATAAAGCGCATTTGGATTGCGCGCTTTCACCGCTTTGATAAGCCCTGCTACAGCTTCCGTCTGTTCGGGATGACCGAGATAACCGGTCAGGATCGCCCCTACTTCACCAAGCCATGGCGCACGTTCCAGATCCTGCATCAATGTCGCAAATTCCTGCGGCGGAGGCACGATACGTCCGGCAGGACCGTGACCCGGATGCCAGGGCAACACCACAGTCGGCACGGCCCATACAGGAAACCCCAGTGTTTCCAATGCGAAAACCGCAGCACGGTTGCCCACTGAACCACGCACGACATGACTTGAAATGACAATAACGGTTGTCGCATCCGACGGCGCAGAAAGCGTCATGTTGAACCTAGCTTTGCATGAGATAGAAAAGGAGCCAGACGATAATCGCCAGCGTGATGATGAAGCCTATTCCGCGCCCAACGCGCGTGGCCCAAAGCTCTATGGGATCATTCTCCGGTGCATCGCTGGCCGACAGGTGATCGGCGGTGCGGGAAAGCCCGCGCCGCACAATGCCTTCTGCACCGATCTGTTCACGCTCCAGCCGATCAAGAATACGCTGCGCCTCATCCTGACGCTCACGCCCCGGACCGCCGCCCTCGCCTATACCCGCCTGCTGGCGTTCACCCATGATCTGTTTGCCCTCAAGAAAAGACTCGCGCCCCAGAGAAGAACCACAGCATCACGCCCACAGCGCCGTTCTGCAAGCAGAATGTTTGATCAGACCTAACTCGCCCGGAAACAGCGTCACATTTTTCGAAGTTCACTCATGCAATTTTCACAATCAATTTGCCGAAATTGCCACCCTCAAGGAGTGAGAAGAAGGCCTTCGGCGCATTTTCCAGTCCTTCAACAATGTCCTCACGATAGCGCACATGCCCATCAGAAATCCACTTCGCCATATCATGGTAAAAGGCCGGGCGCTGCTCGACAAAATCGCGCTGGATGAAGCCACGAATGGTGAGGCTTTTCGACAAAACATCCCGCATGAAAACCGGCAGACGATCTGGCCCATCGAATGCGCCACTCTGGTTATATTGGGCAATCAGACCACAGACAGGCATACGCGCAAACTGATTGAGCAGCGGGAAAACTGCCGCAAAAACTTTGCCGCCTACATTTTCGAAATAGACATCAATGCCTTTCGGACAGGCAGCGGCCAGCTCTTCTGCAAAGTTTTCGCTACGATGATCAATTGCGGCGTCAAAGCCAAATTCATCAATCAGCGCACGACATTTATCTGCGCCACCCGCGATGCCAATAGCGCGCGCGCCTTTCAGCTTTGCAATCTGTCCCACAGCGGAACCCACAGGACCGGTCGCCGCAGCAACGACGACTGTCTCGCCTTCTTTCGGCTGCCCGATCGTGAGAAGGCCCGAATATGCAGTAAAGCCGGGCATACCGAGAACGCCCAGCGCAGTGGTTACAGGTGCTGCCTTCGGATCGAGCTTGCGGACGTCGGTGGCTTTTGCAAGCGCATAGCTCTGCCAGCCCGAATGTGAAAGCACCAGATCGCCCGGCGCAAAACCAGCGCTGCGGCTCTCAACCACCTCTCCCACGGTTCCGCCATCCATGACGGCACCAATCTCGACGGGAGCCGCGTATGATTTCGCAGCGCTCATGCGCCCACGCATATAAGGATCAAGCGAGAGATAATGCAGTTTCAGAAGAAGTTCACCTTCGCCCGGGCTTGGGATTTCCACCTCCTCAAGCCGGAAATTCTGAGCCGCCGGATGTCCATCAGGACGTGCAGCAAGGACGATACGTTGATTAACTTTCGCGGCCATGGAGAACTCCTGCATATTCTGGCTGATCCAAATTTTGGCTAATCCAAATTCTGGCTAAACAATAAGGCGTTCTGCCTGACGCCCTTGATCCGAACTTATGTGAATCGCTTCGGCTGTGAAACGACCATGCGGAAATCTTCGTACTTGTTTTAAACGAATGGAAAGAAACTCCGTTCCCTCCCGGTTGCATCGTTAGAAAAGAAAACCCCGCCACAATGGGCGGGGTCGATACTCTGCAAGGAATGGTACAGAATTACTTCATCGTTGGAATGACAAATTCACCCCGTCTTTGACACCACCGCGCGCCCGCAGCAAAGCGAGGACGCGCAATGTAAAAATCGTCTGGCGCTACTTCATCGTTGGAATGACGAATTCGGCTCCGTCTTTGACGCCAGACGGCCAGCGCGAGGTAACAGTCTTGGTCTTGGTATAGAAGCGGAATGCATCCGGGCCATGCTGGTTGAGATCACCGAAGCCCGAAGCTTTCCAGCCGCCAAAGGTGTAATAAGCAATCGGAACCGGGATCGGCACGTTGATACCGACCATGCCAACCTGAACGCGGCTTGCGAAATCGCGTGCTGCATCACCGTCGCGGGTGAAGATGGCGACGCCATTGCCGTATTCATGTTCATTTGGAAGAGCCAGTGCTTCCTCGTAGTTCTTGGCGCGAACAACGCAGAGGACCGGGCCGAAGATTTCTTCCTTATAGATGCGCATGTCCGACGTAACGTTATCGAACAGACAACCACCCATGTAGAAGCCGTTTTCATAGCCCTGCATCTTGAAATTACGGCCATCGACGACGAGATTTGCGCCTTCTTCGACACCGAGATCGACATAACCGCGAATGCGATCAAGTGCTGCCTTGGTGACAACCGGACCGTAATCGGCCGAATTATCGGTCGAAGGACCAATCTTCAGCGATTCCACACGAGGGATCAGCTTTTCCATCAGGCGGTTTGCAGTGTCTTCACCAACAGGAACTGCAACCGAGATCGCCATGCAGCGTTCACCAGCCGAACCGTAACCAGCGCCGATCAGCGCATCAACGGTCTGATCCATGTCGGCATCCGGCATGATCAGCATGTGGTTCTTTGCACCACCAAAGCACTGCACACGCTTACCGTTCGAGCAACCGCGCCCGTAAATATATTGCGCAATCGGCGTGGAACCGACAAAGCCAATGGCCTGTACATCAGGATCATCGAGCAGCGCGTCAACGGCATCCTTGTCACCATTGATGACGTTGAAAATGCCTGCTGGAAGACCGGCTTCCATGAACAGTTCGGCCAGACGCATCGGCACGCCCGGATCACGCTCGGATGGCTTCAATACAAAGGCGTTGCCACAGGCGATCGCAGGACCGGCTTTCCACAATGGAATCATCGCCGGGAAATTGAATGGCGTAATACCGGCCACAACACCCAGCGGCTGGCGCATGGAATAAGTGTCGATACCTGTTCCTGCATTGTCGGTGAATTCGCCCTTCAGCATATGCGCCGAACCGAGGCATACCTCGACCACTTCAAGACCGCGCTGAATATCGCCCTTGGCGTCAGCAATGGTCTTGCCGTGTTCACGTGCCAGCAACTCAGCAAGGCTGTCATATTCGGCTTCAACCAGCTCAAGGAACTTGCGCAGAATACGAACGCGGCGCTGCGGATTGGTTGCTGCCCATGCTGGCTGTGCAGCCTTGGCATTTTCCACAGCCGCGCGAACTTCGTCTTTTGTGGCGAGAGCGACTGTGCCCTGCACCGTGCCATCAAGTGGCTGGAAAATATCCGACGTGCGACCGCTGTTGCCAGCTACATGCTTGCCGCCGATAAAATGCCCTACAGTACGCATTGAAAGACCTCCCTGAATTCTGTTTCCGTCTGGCAGATTTAAAACCTGCCATCTTGGCAGTCATCCTGACTCTGCAAATTCACAATTGCAAGGCGCTGAAAAGCGTATCCGTTGTGCATTTTCTATAGTACGATAGAGCATGATCACGCTCATACAAAGAACGCCATGAACTGGGACGATATCCGCATATTTCTCGCTGTGGCGCGTTCTGGGCAGATTCTGGGCGCAGCGAAGAGGCTCGGCCTCAACCATACAACAGTTGCTCGCAGGCTGACTGCACTTGAGACGGCCCTTTCAACGACACTGCTCATACGTCGTACCAACGGCTCGACACTCACACAGGCGGGCGAAGAATTCCTGCTTGCAGCCGAGCGTATGGAAGCAGAAATGCTTTCCGCACGTTCCCAGGTTGGCAATGCAGATATTGCGGTATCGGGTACAGTGCGGATTGGCGCGCCCGATGGCTTTGGCGTCACATTTTTGGCGCCAAGGCTTGCGCGGCTAACACAACAATATCCCGACCTCACCATCCAACTTGTACCGGTGCCACGCTCCTTCTCGCTGTCACGGCGTGAAGCAGATATTGCCATCACCGTCGAGCGTCCGGAACAGGGGCGACTGATCGCCCGCAGGCTGGTCGACTATACGCTGGGCCTTTATGCTCATCGCTCATATCTCGAAGCGAATGGTATGCCTGAAAGCGTGGAAGATCTGAACCATCATCGGACAATCGGCTATGTGGAAGATCTGGTGATCAATCCGTCTCTGGCCTATGCGCCGGAAATCAGCCGCGACTGGAAGCCTGCTTTTGAGGTTTCAAGTGCGCTGGGACAGGTGGAAGCAGTTCGTGCGGGTGCTGGTATCGGCATTCTACACGCGTTCATCGCACGTGCTGATCCCAATCTGGTGCCTGTACTGCCCGATCGTATCATCCGTCGGGCCTATTGGCTGACCTATCATGAATCCGCGCGCACCCTGCGTCGTGTTACCGCCGTTTCAGCTTTGATTTCCGAGCTGGTGGAGAACGAGAAATCGCTCTTTAGTTAATTTGCCCGCCAGTAAATTGCCATCAACCCAATGATCATTGCCGCCGGAATAAACAGAGCATCAAGACCAATGACATAATGCGCAACGCCGCCCAGAACGGCACCAATCATCAAGGACAGCCAAACAGCGAAATGTTGCAACCAGCGCCATCGTGGCGCTTCTCCGCGCAATGAACCGGCAAGATCGGCAGCAGAGTTAAACAGGGTTCCGGTCACGTAAGTCACACCGAGACGCGCAGAGCCTATCGGCTGCACGGCTGCATTCTGCGCACCCATGGCAGCTGCCAGAAGCAGCACCGGATGGATCAGATCGAGCCCCTCGTGCCGCAAAATGCTGACCAGAAGAAGTATCGTCGCCACGCTGGCCATGACTGCGAGGCTACCGTTCTTTCCATGAGCGCGAACGGCAAGTGTACCCAAAAACGCACCGGTGAAAAACAAAGCGATAAGAGCAGCAGGAAGCCAGACAACGACCCGTCCCATGGCATCGGGTTGTCCGGAAATAGCAAGCCCGAGCTGTGTTGTATTGCCACTCATGAAAGAGGCGAAAAAGCCGCCCAGTTCGAGAAAAGCAATTCCATCAATGAAGCCTGCCGACGCGGTCAGAGCCAGACCGAGAAACAGTCGCGAATTCGGTGTCATTGGATTGAACTTTGAAAAATGGGATTGAACTTTGAAAAAAGAGCAGCCCGGCTTTTAAAACCGGGCCTTTACTAAAGATTGGAACGCGTCGTCAGACCCGTTTAACGATGCGCAGAATAACAAGAAGGATCGCAGCGCCGATAAAGGCATTGACGATTGCAGCGATAATACCGCCACCAACCGAAAAACCCAATCGTGGCAACAGCCAACCTGCGAAGAAAGCACCGATCACACCGACAATGATGTTACCGATCAGGCCGAAACCACCGCCCTGAACCACCTTGCCAGCAAGCCAGCCAGCGATCAGACCGACCAACAGAAATACGAGAAGACTTCCACCATCCATAAGCAATTCTCCCTCTCATAATGCATCCCGCGACGCATCTGCGATGAGTTGACAATATGTTGGCCTGTCAGACAAGAGCCTATGCGAATTAAGCCACTGGTGGATTGAATTTGGCGTTCGGGCTGCGCCTGTCATACCCGGATGCAGGTGTCGGAATCAGCCCACCAGATGCCGGAAAGCTGCAACCACCTCTTCATATACCTTGCGCTTGAACGGCACGATCAAATCCGGCAGTTCCTGCATCGGCTTCCACGCCCATTCCTCGAATTCAGCCGTATTGCCGCCGGGAGGTGGGTTGATGGCAATCTCGCTCTCATTGCCCTCAAACCGATAGGCAAACCACTTTTGGGTCTGGCCGCGATATTTACCCTTGAGCGCCTGCCCAACGAGACGCGGGGGAAGATCGTAATTGATCCAGTTTGGGGCTTCCGCAAGCAGCGAAACCGACTTCATTCCGGTTTCTTCATAAAGCTCGCGCAAAGAAGCAACTGCCGGATCTTCGCCCTTATCGATCCCTCCCTGCGGCATCTGCCAAAGCTGTGTCGCCCCATCCATTTCGTCGCCTGGAATAACAATACGCCGACCGGCCCAGACGAGCCCTTCCTTGTTAAGCACCACCAACCCAACGCAAGGGCGATAAGGCAGGCTTTCAGGATCGACAGGACCTTTATGCTTCGACATGGTGTTCTCCGTGCATTCGCAGATATGTGCAACAATTGATATGCGGCAGTTCATAGCGTTTCAATGCTATTAAACTGCGACAAAAGAAAACGCGGGAGCCTGAACTCCCGCGTTTGTTGTTTCATTCGCCTTCAAAGGCAGATCAGTTCAGCACACCCTTTTTAGGGTCTGGCGGGAAGGCAGCATTGGCCTCTTCACCACGCAGAAGCTTGAGGGCTTCATTGAGCTGAACGTCATCCTTTGGCTCCAGCGGAACATAGGCTGCGGAACCCGATCCCTGATCGTCTTCGGCATTGCCCTTGATATGGCCCTTGAGCTCAGACTCACCGCGAACAACGTCCTCGCCGCGCAGTTCCGGCGGTAATGGCTGTTCAACCTTGATGTCCGGCGTGATGCCCTTACCCTGAATCGACTTGCCCGACGGCGTGTAATAGAGCGCTGTCGTCAGACGCAGCGAGCCATTTTCACCAAGCGGAATGATTGTCTGGACAGACCCCTTGCCGAACGACTGCGTGCCAAGCACCGTCGCACGACGATGATCCTGAAGAGCACCCGCAACAATTTCCGACGCGCTGGCCGAACCACCATTGATCAGCACGATCACTGGCTTGCCATCGACAAGGTCACCCTTGCGGGCATCAAAGCGGGTCACATCCTGCGGATCACGACCACGGGTCGAAACAATTTCACCCTTGTCGAGGAACGTGTCTGAAACAGCAACCGCCTGATCGAGAAGACCACCCGGATTAAGGCGGAGGTCGAGCACATAGCCCTTGAGCTTATCGCCCGGCAGCTTTTCCTGAATATCCTTGATCGCCTTCTTGAGATCTTCCGAAGTCTGCTCAGTGAAAGAAATCACACGCAGATAGCCAACATCGTTCTCAATCCGCGAACGAACCGCCTTGACCTTGATCACAGCACGGTCGATCTTGAGCGTAATAGGCTTGTCGGCACCCTGACGAATAAGTGTGAGCTCAATCGGCGAACCGATTTCACCGCGCATCTTCTCAACGGCATCGCTGAGGCTCAGGCCGCGGACTTCCTGACCGTCAATCTTGCTGATCAGATCGCCTGAAAGAACGCCAGCTTTTGAGGCCGGTGTGTCGTCAATCGGCGCTATGACCTTCACAAGATCATTGTCCATCGTAACTTCGATGCCAAGACCACCAAACTCACCCTTGGTCTGCACGCGCATGTCCTGCGCGGCTTCCGGGTTGAGATAGGAAGAATGCGGATCGAGCGACGTCAACATGCCGTTGATCGCGCTTTCCGTCAGCTTCTTGTCATCCGGCGGCGTCACGTATTGCTGACGCACACGCTCGAAAATATCACCGAAGAGTGCAAGGTCCTTATAGACATCGCTGTCTTTCCCCGCTGCCGCAAAGGCAGTGGAAGCAGGCGCGCCCTGAACCATCACCATGGCTGACGCCCCCAAAAGGGCTCCGGCGAACAGCAGCGACAGTTTACGTATCATTTTGTGTCCTTCCAGAAAGCCGTTCAGACCACCACGGGGCCGGATCAACGGGTTTTCCATCCTTTCGAAACTCAATGTAAAGCAATGGCGCGCCATTGCCCACCTCTATCGGTGCAACACTTGCGAGAAGTTTTTCACCCATTGCGCCGACAGGCTCCCCCGCCAACACAAACTGACCTTGCGCCACATCGATTCGACCCATGCCAGCCATCACGATATGATATCCACCGCCAGCATCCAGGATCAAGAGCTGCCCATAAGATCTAAATGTACCTGCATAAAGCACAACGCCATCGGAAGGTGACGTAATCGTGGCGGCGGGCAAGGTTTCGACGACCTGCCCCATCATGTTGCCACCAACGCCGTCTTTTTCAGCAAAATGTCGGATTGTCTTGCCTGCAGCTGGCAATGCCAGCTTTCCACGCAGCAATGCAAAATCAAGCTGCGCGTGCAGCCGGTTCTCGTCAGGTGTTGCTTCTCCGGCCTTTTCCTGCGCTTTTGCCAGGCGATCCGCCTCCGCCTTGCGTGCAGCGTCTGCCGCATCACGAACACCAGCCATCTGCTGGTCAAGTCCGTCGATCAGCTCCTTAAGGCTGCCCGCTTTGGCCGCCAACTCTTCCGAACGCTTGCGTTGCGCCTCAATTTCCTGCTCCGATTGTGCCTGCAACTTCTTCTTTTCTTCAAGAAGAAGTGATTGACGCTTCTGCTCTTCAGCCTGCGCAGTCCGCGTTCCCTTGAGCTTTTCCTGCTCCTGCGTGATCGAAGCGGTGACGCGCTGCATATCGTGCAGATCGCTGGTGAGCTCTTCCACCTGCTCGCGCATTTCAGGCACAACCGCGCCAAGCAGCACTGCACTGCGCACTGACGCCAAAGCATCGTCAGGACGCACAAGAATGGCCGGCGGCGGGTTCAAACCCATGCGCTGAAGTGCTGCCAGCACCTCAGCCAGAATGCTGCGTCGCGCACGCAGAGAATTGCGAATGCCATCTTCCTGCTCGCGCAAAGACACGAGCTTATCGGCACTATCGGCAATATCCTGTTGTAATTTCTTGTCCGTCTTGGCTGACTGGATGAGTGCAGCCGTGATGGTTGCCTGATCCTTTTTGAGGTTTGACACCTCGTCTTCAAGCTGTGTGAGCTTATCACCTGTTACGGACAATTCGGTGCTGAGTTGCTCATATTCGCTTGCAGCCTTCTCACGTTGGTCTTGAAGCGCTTCCTGCGCAAAAACCTGCGGCATGCCGGCCATGAGAGCAGTCGCAACAAAGCCAGCCCGCAACACAGCGGACAGTTTAGGCTTTTTGAGAAGGCGAAAAGGACTCATGGCGCGCTATATCAGGAACAAACAAGGCCAAAACTAGCCGCATACTGTTAACGAACCATCAACCATAAACCGCAGCGATTGATTATAGCCGTCAAGACGCGATCTGTTCCATCAATTCGATACGGTTACCGAATGGATCGGAGATGTAGCATCTTGTATAACCAACCAGCGGTTCATCTTCGACAATGCAGACGCCAGCTGCGGTGAGTGTTTCGGTCAGTTCTGCCAATCCCTCGACAATAAACGCGGGGTGCGCTTTGCGCGCAGAAACAAACTCCGGGTCAATCCCGAGGTGAATTTTCAACGAACCTCGCTCAAACCAGCAGCCACCTCTTACTGCCAGATTTGGCGGCTTTGGCACTTCCGGAATTCCCAAAAGCCCGTCATAAAACGCCCGGGCCTTTTCTTCCTGACCCTTTGGCATTGCAAGCTGTATATGATCGAGCCGAGTGATATGCATCTTTGCTTATCCAACCGTTGTGCACGGCAGCATAGAAGCATTTCCAGCAAAAGTACGAAACGGTTTTGCGTTGGATAATGCGTCAAAGCAATAATGGGACGCGGTTCCAACGATTCAGCTTAACTGGACGCGCTCCAGGCAAAAAGAGCCCTCACGGCGCAAGATCTGGATACTTGCTTGCATATTCCTGCATTTCACGACGATAACGCCATACGGCACGTGCGCGACTTTTCCAAAGATCGCGGCGTGGCCGTTTCCAGGGTTTTTCGGGGCCGTGGAAATGAACAATGATATCCGGAACCGCGTTTTTCTCCTCAACATCGCCACCAAGTCGAGCAATGTGCCGCCGCTGTCGGGAAGCATCGCGCCACGAAGAGTTATAAGCCGGGTTGAGAAGATGCACACGACCACGAAACACATTGTTGAGATGGTCCTGATCGCCCAGCGGAAAAGAGGATGCGCGGACAAGATCGTGCATGGCCTGGTGCAGTTCCGGCTCAGCGCGAATAGCATCGGTATCAAGCAGCAGAACACCGGCATTAAAATAGCGCGATATATCGGTTTGCTCCATCAGCCCCTGCAACTCGCTTATACGGTGCATGCATTTATCGCGCACTTTAAGACTACGCGCCGACCATTTTGCCACGACACAATCACGCACCGCACCGATCGGGGAACCATTGAGATTGAGCGAGAAAAGCGGAGCAACATCACCCACCACCTGTGTATCGCCGTCGATATATAGAACGCGACCCGAAATACGGGACGGAATATGCAGTCGCCCCATCGTGGCGGCTGAAATATGTGCAGTTGGTCCTTTTGCACCATCCAGATCATCCGCAGAAAGAGCGAGGCAATTAAGCGTGACGGCTGGGTTTACCGCAGCCACACGCCTGACCGCGTCCCAATCCTGCTCGCTGAGCCCATCTCCCCAGAAATGAATTATTCCCGGCATCGATAAGTGGCGCAGCACGCCCCACATGGCCACCAAAGTGGGTTTTAGAAAACCGCTATCGGTCACGAAAGCGATCTGGGGAAGCGTCCTGGCGGGCGATGAATGCGACATATATTTCTTCGGGCAGATCATGAGACAGTTACAAGAACAATCAGAAACTTGATTGTTTTAGTCACCTATAACAAAAACATGATGAAACTACGACCGATGGTAAGGATGGCCCGCAAGAATTGTTGCGGCACGATATAATTGCTCAGCAATCAAAATGCGGGCGATCTGATGTGGCCATGTGAGTTCGCCCAGCGCCAAAACCAGATCAGCACGCGAACGCAAAGCCGGATCGTGTCCGTCCGGGCCACCAATGGCAACAATCAACTGCCGCTTGCCATCGTCACGCATACGGCCAATCCGCTCAGCAAAAGCTTCCGAGCCGAGCGCCTTGCCGCGCTCGTCGAGCAGGATAAGGGCTGCTCCATTATCCAGTGCTTCATTTATGCGCTGTGCTTCTTCAGTTTTGCGCAGATCAGCCGTTTGTCCGCGGCTTTCGGGTATCTCATTCACCCCCGAAAATTCGAGCCCCAATGGCGGCCCAGCCTTGGAAAACCGGTCAAAATAGCGCTCAACCAACTCTCGCTCGGGGCCGGCTTTCATCCGGCCCACAGCCATCACACTCACACGCATAACGCCCTCTTACGATTTGATCAGTGCACCGTTCCCGATGCGCGCTGATCTTCGATATCGTCGTTGATCCAGATCTTTTCCAGATTGTAGAAGTCGCGGATTTCCGGACGGAAAATATGGACGACGATATCGCCTGTATCGATGAGAACCCAATCACCGCCCTCGAGTCCTTCGACCCGGATATCCTTGCAGCCCATTTCACGTAGAGCTTGCATAAGATGATCAGCGACAGCCGTCACATGACGATGCGAACGACCAGATGCGACGATCATGTAATCGCCGATCGAAGATCTTCCGCGAATGTCGATGGGGATAATGGATTCTGCTTTGGAGTTTTCGAGACTGGCCAAAGCCGCGTCGAAGGTCTGGGACACGAAAGCTGTTTCGTTCATCCCGACCGGTGAAGGCGCGTGGTGAGCCTTCTTCTCAAATGCTGTTCTCAGTGTAGTTCCTTTCCGACAAGAACAACGCAGTACGGCAGTGATAAGCACCGTACAACCCTAAGATAGGCAGAGTCCCTGTATTCTTTCAAGAGTCTTGGCTGTTTAAGCCCATTCACTTTTTAGATTTCTGTTTACGGAGCGCGCTTGAAGAAAGCGAAGAGCGCGGCCCGTGGATGAATGTCCAGGCAGGCGGTGTGCGGCGCGCAAGTACGGGCGCATAGTGTTCGTCAAGCCGGCTATCGGAAAATGTCTGTGCCATGCGCGATGATAAGTACGCCAGCGTCGAACCCGGACGATCAATCACTGCGATTGGAAAATTCTGCGCAATCTCGCGCCAGCGCTGCCAGCGGTGGAACGACGCAAGATTGTCCGCCCCCATTACCCAGACGAAATATACCCCGGGATTGGCTTTGCGAATGAGCGCTAGCGTATCGGCTGTATACCGCACATTGAAGGCCGCCTCCAATGCAGTCACCTTGATACGCGGATCACTCGCAATGCCTTCGCTCAGTTTCAGCCGGTCCGCGAGTGGTGCCAGTTCACGCTGATCCTTCAACGGATTGCCGGGTGTCACCATCCACCAGAGCTGATCAAGTTTCAGCCGTCGGATCGCAATTTCTGCCACCAGCGCATGACCACCATGCGGAGGATTGAACGATCCGCCAAACAGACCAACTGTCATGCCTTTCTCGACATAAGGCATGCGCAGATAATGCGCATCGACATCTGGATACTGCTCTTTCAGTGCGGAAAGCCCGAAGCCGAATTTCATCAGCCTCTGACCTGCCCGTTCCCACGAACACGGTATTTGAAAGAGGTCAGCTGTTCCACACCAACCGGACCGCGCGCATGCATCTTGCCGGTTGCGATGCCAATTTCGGCCCCCATTCCAAACTCTCCGCCATCAGCAAACTGGGTCGAAGCGTTGTGTAGCAGAATGGCCGAGTCGATCTCGTTGAAAAACCGCGCCACCGCTCCCGCATCCTCTGCAATAATCGCCTCGGTATGATGCGACGAGTAGCGATTGATATGCTCGATTGCACCCGAGATACCATCGACCAGCTTCACGGAAATAATTGCATCAAGATATTCAGTCGACCAGTCTTCATCGGTCGCGGTTCTGGCATCAGGATAAAGTGCCTTTACCTCGTCGCTTCCGCGAATTTCGCACCCCTTGGCAGCCAGATCCTGCAGGACGGGTACAAGATGCGTTGCGGCAACAGCACGATCCACCAGAAGCGTTTCTGCGGAGCCGCATATGCCTGTGCGGCGCATCTTGGCATTGACGGCGATAGCGCGCGCCATGTCGAGTTCAGCAGAAGCATCGACATACAGATGGCAAATGCCTTCGAGATGCGCGAAGACCGGAACGCGTGCTTCTGATTGCACACGCGCAACAAGGCTTTTGCCGCCACGTGGTACAATCACGTCAATTGCACCGTTCAATCCTTTGAGCATTTCACCAACCGCGGCACGGTCTGTCACAGGTACGATCTGGATAGAATCGGCAGGCAAGCCACCGGCTTCAAGGCCAGTCACAAGGGCTTGGTGAATAGCAGCAGAAGAGTGAGCGGAATCTGATCCGCCGCGCAGGATCACGGCATTGCCAGCTTTGAGGCAGAGAGCGCCTGCATCGGCCGTTACATTGGGGCGGCTTTCATAAATCACGCCAATCACGCCAAGCGGCGTACGGACGCGCTCGATGTGCAAACCATTTGGACGGTCCCATTCAGCAATCACTTCACCGACAGGATCAGACAGAGCAGCAATCGCACGGATACCATCGGCAATGGCTTCTATGCGGCTGTCATCAAGCGTCAGCCTGTCAACGAATGACGCAGCCATGCCGCTCTCTGCAGCATTGGTGAGATCAACTTGATTGGCTCTCAGAATTGCATCTTTGCTGGCGAGGATCGCATCGGCGGCGGCAAGCAAGGCCTTATTCTTTTGTTCAGCGCTTGCAATTGCAAGTGGTGCAGCAGCAGCTTTGGCCTTACGACCAACCTCTGACATGATAGCTGCAATATCGGCTCCCCCATCCACTTTGTTCAGCATCCGCTCCCCCTTTATGCTTCTTCTGTCTCGACAGCATTCACACCGCGCACCACCAGATCATTACGGTGGATCATCGCAGCGCGCGCATCATAACCAAGAATCGCACTAATCTCATCGCTTTTATGCCCCGCAATTTTGCGTGCATCCTCAGCGTCGTAAGCAATCAGCCCACGCGCAATTTCACGGCCTTCTTCATTGAGAACTGCAACCGTATCACCGCGCTCGAACTGGCCTTCAATCTCTTTGACACCTGCCGGTAAAAGTGATTTTCCAGACTTCAACGCCCTGGCCGCACCCGCATCGACCAGCAGTTTACCTGCAGGTTCAAGATTGCCGGAAATCCATGTCTTCCAGGCGTTAACCGGCGCACGTGACGGCTCAAACAAGGTTGCACGTTCGCCGCGATCGATCGCTGAAAGTGGCGCCATTCGCGTGCCAGATGTTATGATCATCGCAGTCCCGGCCGCATTGGCAATTTTGCCCGCATCAAGCTTGGTCTTCATGCCACCGCGCGAAAGTTCAGATGCAGCCGCACCCGCCATGGCCTCAATCTGCAGCGTAATCGTTGTAACGAGCGGCAAAAACTGCGCGTTCGGGTCCTTGTGGGGAGGTGCTGTATAAAGCCCGTCAATGTCCGAAAGGAGGATCAGAAGATCAGCGCCCATCATGGTCGCAACGCGTGCAGCCAGACGGTCATTGTCACCATAACGGATTTCAGTTGTTGCGACCGTATCATTTTCATTGATGATCGGCACGGCACCAAGCTTCAAAAGCGTTTCGATGGTTGCGCGTGCATTGAGATAGCGGCGGCGTTCCTCGGTGTCCGAAAGTGTTACCAGAATCTGGCCAGATTTGATGCCATGGCTGCCAAGCACGTCAGCATAAGCCTTGGCGAGCGCAATCTGGCCGGCAGCAGCCGCAGCCTGACTTTCCTCAAGCTTCAACGATTTTTTCGGCAGACCAAGAACGGTGCGGCCAAGTGCAATCGCACCTGAAGACACGACCAGAACTTCGACACCTGCGCGCGACAGACTGGCGATGTCCTGACCGAGGGTTTCAAGCCAGTTCTGCTTGAGACCCGTTGATCGGTCCACCAGAAGGGCGGAACCGATTTTTATAACGATGCGGCGATAGTCTCTGAGTTGTTTCAGCATGTTTTCATTTCCTCGCCGCACTCAATTATGCTCAGTCGTCGGCTTCCGCTGTACCCGCTTCAGCAGCACGACTCTTATCAATAACGCTTGCAAGCTGACGCAGCGTATCGTTCAGACCTTCATGACTGACTGCAGAAAGCAGCAGAGGATCGCGCCCACAGGCCTTTTTCAGTGCCTTGATCTTGATCTTGCGCGCATCAGGATCAAGCGTATCAATCTGCGACAGCGCTACAATTTCCGCCTTATCAGCAAGACCGTGCTCGTAAGCTTCAAGCTCGCCACGAATGACAGAGTAAGCCTTTGCCACATCTTCTTCCTGCGCCGATACCAGATGCAACAGCACACGCGTGCGCTCGACATGACCAAGGAAGCGGTCGCCAAGGCCCACGCCTTCGCTCGCGCCTTCAATGAGGCCAGGAATGTCGGCAATCACAAATTCACGGCCATCAACCCGCGAAACACCAAGATTGGGATGCAGCGTGGTAAAAGGATAATCAGCAATCTTTGGCTTGGCCGCTGTCACACTTGCGAGGAAGGTGGACTTGCCAGCATTGGGCAATCCGACCAGACCCGCATCGGCAATCAACTTCAGACGCAGCCAGATCGTGCGCTCAATGCCATCCAGACCGGGATTTGCACGGCGCGGCGCACGGTTTGTAGACGTGGTGAAATGCAGATTGCCAAAGCCGCCATTGCCGCCCTTGGCGAGACGATAACGCTGACCAAGTTGCGTAATGTCGCAAAGCAGCGTTTCATTATCTTCTTCAAAAATCTGCGTACCAACCGGCACCCTGAGCACAACATCATCGCCCTTACCGCCAGTCATGTTGCGGCCCATGCCATGCATGCCTGTCTTGGCCTTGAAGTGCTGCTGGTAGCGATAATCGATCAGCGTATTAAGACCATCAACGGCCTCAACCCAGACATCACCACCGCGACCACCGTCACCACCGTCAGGACCGCCAAATTCAAGAAATTTCTCGCGGCGGAACGAAACAGCACCTGCACCGCCCGCGCCGGAGCGAATGTAAATCTTGGCCTGATCGAGAAATTTCATTGAACCTTACCTCTTACGACGCCTTCGAAACTTGTATCGTAGTGCGTCTTAAACTTGGGACTGCACGCAATCTCGTGCAATCCGATTTGCAATTACAGCAAAACCATTGTCCTGCAAACAGCTAGTGGTCTGATTCCGACATTTGCATCACTCCACTGCGGGCAAAGAACAAATGTCAAATTCAATCCACTCGACGACATAGGTTTTCAGCCTAAACTCAGTTTCCGCGCCGGATCGCTGAAGTCGATATAGAGCAGTTCCTGATCCAGATACTGCCCCTGCACGAAAAGCGACTTCGGCTCCACGCCATAGGATTTGAAGCCAAGGCCATAATAGATGCGCTTCGCAGGCTCATTGGTGGCCACGACTTTCGCATCCAGTATCACGACATGCTGCGCTGCATGTTCAATGATCCGTTCAACAAGTGCCTTGCCGAGAGCCAGTCCGCGTGCTTCCGGAGCAACATAGACGCTTACAAGTGTCCCGCGATGCCGCTCCGACTTGCGCTCATGTCGGGAGAGACCGGCAATGCCCATCAGGTTCTCGCCATCGAAGGCACCAAAAATCACATTGCCATTGACCTGTTCCAGACGACGCGCGAACACGCTGTCGGAATAGGCATTTTCTTCATCAAAACTCGATCCGAATGCCTGCGGCGCAAGCTGGAGTGCCGAAAGCCGAACAGCCCGGAAGCGATGCAGATCGCCCTTGTCGAGTGCACGTAAGGTGATCCGGTCGCGGCTTACCGCGTGAATATCAATCATTTCATTCCCCGATTATTATTGGCCCTGTGATTGCGCACAGGGCCAGTTCTTATAATGGTGCTTTATAGTTAAGACTGCCAGCTTCTCAGGCCGATCCATGTCCGACGGTCAAGAACGTAACGCTCGACAGGTACATTTCCAACGGCAAGTGAATCCGACATGCCCATTCCGCTGAACTGGAAGCCGCATTTATGGATCACCCGCCTTGAACCGTCATTGCTGACACGGCATGAAACATGCAGCCGCTCGATAGGGGTGGCCCGGAAGGCCAAATCAATCAGAACATGCGCGGCTTCAGTGGCAAAACCATGCCCCCAATAGGGCTCGCCCAGCCAGTAACCGATCTCCAGCCCCTCGCCATGTTTATGCGCGTGAATACCACAACAGCCCATAAATATGCCGGTTTCAGCTTGGGTGATTGCATAAATGCAATTGCCCATCTCGCCTTTTCGCACGCGCTCGACAAAATCGACTGCATTTTCGCGGGTGTATGGATGAGGCATACGGGCGAGCATGGCGGAGACGCGGTTGTTATTGGCAAGATAGGAAATTGCATCCACGTCTTCTGTGTGTGGCGGGCGAAGCACCAGCCTGTCAGTCACGAGGACGGGGCAATCTAAACCAGGCGAGAGATCAGCATAGCTGTCCTCCCGCTCACTACAGCTCTCGTAATAATCTTCTTCTAAAACTTCGACGACCATTGTTCTGTCCTCCAGATGAAAAAAAGGGAAGATGGTTGTCCCATCTTCCCTTCGATCTTCTGGCAGGTCGCCATATGTACCGGGTCCATGGGACGCCGGTACTTTATAGAGGTCCGGCTTACTCTGCTGCTTCCGCGATCGGATTGACCGACACGTAGGTGCGGCCGTTGGCTTTCGCGCGGAAAGACACCGAACCCTGGGTAAGCGCAAACAAGGTGTGATCCTTGCCGATGCCTACATTGGCGCCCGGATGCCACTTGGTGCCGCGCTGACGCACGATAATGTTGCCAGCGAGCACAGCTTCGCCACCAAACTTCTTCACGCCAAGGCGCTTCGACTCTGAATCGCGACCGTTACGCGACGAACCACCAGCTTTTTTGTGTGCCATTGGATTTCTCCTTTAATCTCTTCTACTTACTCAGCCGACTCAGCCTTGGCTGCAGCCTTCTTAGGCGCTGCCTTCTTTGGCTTTGCGGCTTCGCCTTCAGCGGCGTCTGCCTTCGGAGCTGCCTTCTTGGCTTCTGCCTTCTTGGAAGGCTTCGCACCATCGGTGAGGATCTCCGAGATACGGATAGTCGTCAGTTCCTGACGATGACCGCGAGTACGCTTGGAGTTCTGACGACGACGCTTCTTGAACGCGATAACCTTGCGAGCGCGACCCTGCTCAACGACTTCAGCCGTTACCAGAGCGCCTTCAACAACTGGCGCGCCAACGGTCGTGCCGACCATCAGTACTTCTACAAATTCTACGATGTCGCCAGCTTCGCCAGCAACCTTTTCAACCTTGATCAGGTCGTTTGCGGCAACGCGGTACTGCTTGCCACCAGTCTTAATGACTGCGAACATTTGTTTTCCTTTCGGGTCGTTCGGTCCAGCTCTCATACCCTGCAACGCAAGCGCCTTGGGCACGGGCCGTCTTTTTATCAGTCGATTGATTTTGAAGGCTTTTCAGCCTTCCGATCAGAGCCCGGAAAACCGGAAATCTCCAATCAAAACAATATGAGCGGACTACCCCACACATAAAGTCTGGTGCTTATAGATATGAGGCAGCGGAAAAGTCAAGAATTTTCGTCCCTGAATGCAAATTAGGTCTTGTCTAATTGTGTTTGGCCCGTTATTGAGCCGCTACACACTTAGCATTCGCTTTAGATGCTTTCCAACGGCGCGATTTTCATAGATCGTTTTACCGTAGTGCACAACGCGGAGAGGTGGCTGAGTGGTCGAAAGTACCGCACTCGAAATGCGGCGTGGGGGTAACTCCACCGTGGGTTCGAATCCCACCCTCTCCGCCATTTTCTTTATTGAAAATAATGCACTGGTTATGTTTTCCGTCTACAAGTGAGCACAACAAGCTTCCGTCTTTAAAGTCATCCGTCAGTCAAAATCACATTCACGGCCCGTCCCCTGCTCTTCAAGGATGCCTGCTTTCCATACAGGTATTCTGGGGCTTACAGACCAGTCCTGCCTGTGCCAGAAGATCGGCCACTCCATCACGCGTACCCAGCCTCTCCGGATCACATAGATATTCCATGTGTTCTCCCAGATAGCTCGCCATCGGCGCACGCCAGTCCGGCGAGGTTTCGATCATCTGCTCAGCGGTATAAAGTAGATATTCCACATAAGCCCCATAGCCAGTGATCTGCGCTGTGTCTTTTAGCGAACAATAATCGGCCTGCGCCAGCTCTGGTTTTTGCACCGTCAGATTCAGAAATTCCCGATATATCTCGCGCGCGGTCTGATCACGCTGAATCAGATCAGTCTGGCTGATCTGATACGGAATAATGACCAGTGCGGAAAGCGCGGCAAAGGCCGTAGCTATTCCGCCCAACGCGGTCAGGGGCTCAGTATTGCGTCGCAGCCAGTTCCACATGATCAGGCCTTGGGTTGCTCATGGGTTGCACAATGAATGCCACCACCAACCTCGCCCAACGGGTCGACATTTAATGTAACAATCTCGCGGTCGGGATACAATTTTCCAAGAATGGCCACCGCGCGTTCATCGGCTTCACGATCCCCAAACTCAGCAGCAATCACCGCGCCATTACAAACATAGTAATTGACATAGGAGGACACAAAATCCCGGCTGCTCGCGCGGATGTCATAAGGCTCCGGCAAAATGACTATTTCCAGCTTTTTTCCGTCAGCATCGGTGGCTGCGGCCAGAATGTCATACGTTTCGAAAGCAGCAACTGACCAAGGGTCGTCTGCGTCGATCTTATCTCCCATCTGGATTAGCAGCTGGCCCGGCTTAACAAAACGGGCAAGCGCATCGATATGGTAATCGGTGATATCAGCACCGATAATTCCGGGTGCCCAGAGCATCTTTCTCGCACCCATCGTGTCCAGCAACATCTGCTCAATTTCGGCTTTGTTGCCCCGGTTGCGGTTGGCATTGATGAAGCTGCTTTCGTGAGCTATCAGCGTGCCGTGTCCATCTGTTTCAACGCCTCCCGCTTCCCCCACCAAACCTGCGTTGAAAACCTGCAACCCCAACCGTTCGGCTACCCGCGCAGCAATCTGGCCATCTGCGCCGTGGGTCTGCTTGTTACCCCATCCGTTGAAGTTGAACTGTGTGACAGCCAGACCTCCCTTGCCATTGACAACAAAGGATGGGCCGGAATCGCGACACCACAAATCGTCGGTCGGAATGTCCCATAATTCCACTTTACCGGAAACCAGTTTGCGGACTGCACGATGGTGCTGTGCCGCCGCTAGCATTACAACTGGTTCAAATTTCGCGATTGTGTTGGCGATTTTCGCTATAGTTGTCTGAATATCATAAAGAAAATCAGGATCGTCATGCACAGCGGGATTCACCGGCCATTGCATGAAGGTGCGCTCATGTGGTTCTGTTTCTTCCGGATACCAAAACCCGGCAGCACGAGCCGACGAACCAGCAGCCTTACCCGATCGTGACTGCATCGACATACCAACAGCGGCTGCAGTGGCGCCCAGCCAGATTTGGCGGCGTGTAATCATCATATCACCATGAAAACTAAAATATGTATTTAAGAATTCTTGAATATAAATTAGGGCCGCACGTAAACACTGTCAACAGGCGCAAATCCAGAGGATGCTGGCACGTCCGCAGATGCGGAATACCCTTGAAATGCGACGTGAGGGAAACGCCACCGCAAGTTTTAATCCCACCATCTTCTTATTGAACATGATGATCTGCAAATAGTATTTAGGCTGCGCGGCCTATAGAAGACCTATACTTCAGGCCGCGCTTACACAGACAAAAACCCTCTATCGAAGCCTCAAAGGTTCTTTTGAGCAAACCGATCAAACGCCTCAAGAAAATCACCAAGGAACTTCGCCGTGTCAGGTACCAGCTTGCCGCTGTCATCGACCAGTTTATCAACGTGAGCAAGATACGCTTCTGGCTGTTGCAGGGCTGGCATGTCGAGAAATACCAGCGATTGCCGCAAATGATGATTGGCACCAAAAGCTGAAATATTTCCCGGTGAGCCACTGATGATCGCAGCAGGTTTTCCGCCCCAAACGCTTTGTCCATATGGGCGCGAGCCCACATCAAGCGCGTTCTTCAAAGCAGCCGGTACAGATCGGTTATATTCTGGTGTCACGAACAGGACGGCATTAGCCTTGTTCATCTCTGATCGAAACCGTGTCCATGCTGCGGGAGGCGCATCCGTGTCCAGGTCTGGATTATAGAGCGGCAGGTCGCCGATCTCGACAGTCGTCAAAGTCATGCCGCTCGGCGTTATGGCATCAAGCCCCATAGCCACCTTGCGATTAAAGGAGCCTTTTCTCAAGCTTCCAATCAGAACAGCTACGTTCAAGTGTGACATCCGCTATCTCCCTCGTTGAAGCAATATAAGACGTTTCTAAGCATGCCCCCTTATAAGCTAAGACAGTGCGCAACAATTTAAAGCGAAAAACCGGCTCTGATCAAAATTCACTTAGAGATTGGCGCTCTTCAACACGCGGCTGATAGAAACGAAATGTCGTCTTTCCGGCAGCCTTGGCAGAATAGAGCGCAGCATCTGCATTGATAAAAACACTTGATGCGGAATCACCTGATATTTGTGCTATTCCCACAGACGCTCCAAGCTTTAAATCACCATCGTCGAAAGGAACAGGTTCACAGAGACGGTCAATTACGATTTGTGCGAGTTTTTCTGCTTGCCCCTTATTGTAAAAATCTGACGTAATAACCGCAAATTCATCTCCACCTATTCTGAAAATGCTATTGTCGGTATTCTTTATCTTATTGAGACGATCCCCGATCTCTCGAATACAATTATCACCGGCAAGATGCCCGAACTCGTCGTTTATATTTTTGAACCCATCCAGATCAATTAACAGAAGAAATCCAGATTTACTGTCAATGCTGGCACGTTCAAACGCCGAAGCGAGTTTTAAATGGAATTGGCTTTTATTGGCCAAACCAGTCATTTGATCATATTCTGCGAGATACATTATCCGGTCAAACAACGCCTTCTGATCTGTGATATCCTGCTTCATACCGAAAATCCGGACCGGTATATTGTCCTGGCATTCGATAGAAGCTGTGATCCGTATCCAACGTTTGTTGCCGCGAAATGTCGTTATTTCTGCTTCCAGGGTGAAGCCGCTGCGCCCTTCGATCGCACCCGATCGACGCTTTTGCAGTTCCTGCCGCGAACTTTCCGTATAACAAGCCAGTGTATCAGCACGATTGAGCGATGCGCCTCGTGGAAGCTCGAAAATATCGTACACATAGTCCGACCAGGTTAACTCTTCCTCGGGCAGTGTGCACTCCCAAATGCCGATCTGAGCGACAATAGAAGATTGACCGTATATTTTTTTGACGTGAGACAGCGCCTGCGTCTGCTCACTGATCAGCTCTTCTTTGTCTTTTAATTCGAGCCGCAGACGTTCCAGTTCTTCTTTCAACTGGCTCAGCACGGCGTCATCCTTGATGGACATTCATATTCTCTACTGTTGCAGCAACAATGACAGTCACACTATCAGATCCAAAAGGATGTGCTTATTGAGATATCTCTCATTAAAGTAACCTATATACACGTCACGCTCAACGACACCGCAACTTCGCCCTCTGCGCACTTCTCGTATAGAACCAAACCATGCTAGATGACCGATATGAGTGTGTTGTCGTCCGAGTTTCCCATTTATAATCCGCCGCTGGAACCATATGTTTCGATCATTCATCGTGATACGGACATTCTGGTGCTGGATAAGCCGAGCGGGTTATTGTCCGTGCCGGGGCGTCATCCTGCCTTGTCGGATAGTCTTGCTACGCGCGTTCAAAAAGAATTTCCAAATGCCTTGATGATCAACCGCCTGGATAAGGATACCTCCGGTCTTGTGCTGATGTCGCTCAATCGCAAAGCCCATGCTGCTATTGCCTCACAATTTGAAGCACGCACGACGAAAAAGTCTTACGTGGCAGAAGTCTGGGGGCATGTGGGTGCTGATGAAGGCCTGATTGATCTGCCCTTGGCAATCGATCCGGACAACAAACCACGCCATCGTGTGGACCATGAAAACGGCAAGCCAGCTCAAACGCGCTGGACGGTTCTTGCACGTGGCGACAATACGACCCGCCTCCGCCTGTCTCCATTGACCGGGCGAACCCATCAGCTACGCGTTCACCTGAAAGCAATAGGCCATGTGATTCTTGGTGATGAATTCTATGCCGAAGATGCTGCTCTCGCAGCGTCCGACCGCTTGCTGTTGCATGCAGAAGAAGTCGCTTTCCTTCATCCGAATGGCCGCGATGTCAAATTCGTTGTCCCCTGCCCATTCTGAGAGCCTCCATGTCGCAAAAAGCAGAAGCATCAGAACTTATCGTTGATTTTGTTGGTGGTGCTGTCGGCCATAGGTTCCGCTCCGGTGAAGGCCGGGGGCAGGCACTCGCCAAGGCTGCGGGACTGACTGGTGGTGTCACGCCAGATATCGTCGATGCCACAGCAGGACTTGGGCGGGACGCCTTTCTGCTCGCTGCCCTCGGCGCGAAGGTAACACTCATCGAGCGCTCGCAGAAGATGCACGATCTGCTTGCTGAAGGATTGGCACGCGCGGCGTCTGAAGGTGGACTATATGCCGAAACCGTAGCGCGTATGACCTTGCTGCAAGGCGATTCCTGCCTGTTACTCCCGGAACTCAAGCCACAAGTGGTGCTGGTCGATCCCATGCATCCGCCACGCGGAAACTCGGCACTGGTCAAAAAAGAAATGCGCCAGATCCGCGAGATTGTCGGCAGCGACCCTGATTCCGAAAAACTTATGCAAGTCGCACTCGAATATGCACAGAACCGGGTTGTTCTGAAATGGCCATTGCGCGCGGAACCTATGGTGGGGCTACGCAAGCCTTCTCATCAAATACTGGGTAAAAGCACCCGCTACGACGTATTCGTTAAAGCAAAGATTATAACGGCTTAACATATGAGAACACCGAAGCAATTCAATAGCGTCGGTGTTCTCATAACCGTTTAACCCTGCATCTTATCCGAAAGCCGTTTCACTCTTTTCGGATAGACCTCAATTCGAGCACTTCACGTCATAGGATATGACAGACGGTGTATCAGGTGAATCCCCTACCGTTGCGACGGAGAGGCTGTTGCCTGCATTCTTGTACGCAAAGCCGCAGAAACCAAAACCTGTCCCGGCACAGCCATCAACCTCGGTGATTCCCATATCTACCAGGCTTTTCGATGCGCTATCGAGCTCCTCTTTGCTCTGCTCCGGCTGCCAGCCGTGTTCCTTGAGCATCATCCGCGCCAGAATGATCGGTACATTATAGACATTGGGGACCGTTACCTGCCCCGAGCAAAATTTCTCCTCGTTGGGCAATGCGGTAATAACGATACCTTTCCCTCCAACAAGCTTCACGTCGGCGACCGGTTGCCGCACCAGCTCGCCATCCCAAAAGCGCAGAACATCTCCACGCGCTTCAACCCGTCCAAGGCTCAACGTGGTCTTTTTAGATGCGTAAGCGAGCGCAATAAGCTTTCCGCCTTCATAAAACGCAATATTGCCGTCTTTCAGCAGGCATGATCCGCTCGTGCCTTCCTCCGTATCGGCAACGAAACTGACGACCTGCAGCGAGCCGAGTTTCGCCTCGCCTGTCACAGTCCAGCCGTGCTGTTCAACCGCCCGCGCCTCGCTACCTGGCGTTTTGCTGGTCCAGTTATCGCAGGATACTGTCTCTTCGCTCTTTTTCGGAGCTTTCGGCAGCTCTGCAAGGCGCACGATCTCAATGCCGCTAACCTGTGAAACAGTGATGAACTTATCAAGCTGAGCTGATTGGGCTGTATGTGCTTGAGCATTCGCAGAGGTTGCAAACGCCAATGTCATGCCAGCAACGAGAAGACGAGAGATCATATCAAACCGTTCCAAAATCGATATTCTTGTGAGCGAAGCAGTGCGTGATAAACGAGGCTCCGCCTGATTCAGGTTCAAGATAGCAGTCAAACGCCGCTTTTAAAGCCAAAACATTGTTTTTGTTATCTTTGATACTAATTCGGCATGATTGTTCAAGATAGCGATTTGAATTGTTGGAGACTTGGCAGCATTATCGTCCACATTCGATTATCGAACTTCGATGATTTGCAACACAGGCGAACCAGATTGAGGCCGGATGAAGAACACCGTTGACCTGACAACCGCGCCGATTAATCAAGCGCTGTTGCTATTCGCCCTGCCCACACTCGGAGCTTCCATTCTGCAATCCGCTAATGGCTCCATTGACACAATCTGGATCGGACACCTGATCGGGACAGATGCACTTGCCGCGACCACCAACGGCAATCTTGTCATGTTCTTGCTAACGGCATTTGTCTTTGGTTTCGGTATGGCGTCCACAATTCTCATTGGTCAATCATTCGGGCGCCGCGATATAGAAACAGCACGCGCTATCACGGGCACAACGCTCGGAGCATTCATTCCGGTCAGCATCATCGTCGCCATCGTCGGCTGGTTTTTGGCACCATCCGTATTGGGGCTTCTGGGGACGCCGGAAACCATCGAGCCACTTGCGCGTGCATTCCTTCAGGTAACGTTTGTCGCCATGCCTGCCATACTCATGCAGACCATCCTGATGATGGCACTTCGCGGCAGCGGTGATTCCATAACGCCTCTCATATTCATGGGACTGGCCGTCATCCTTGATATCGTGCTTAATCCGCTGCTCATTCTGGGCATTGGACCAATACCCGCTCTCGGCATATCCGGCTCCGCTTTGGCCACCGCCATTGCAAATTACATCAGTCTCGCCGCTATGCTGATTTACGTCTATCGCAAAGACCTGCCTCTGCGGCTCAAAGGCGAGGAGCTGTGGCTTCTCGTTCCTGATCCCAAAGTGCTGAAACTGATCTTCAGTAAAGGGCTTCCAATGGGCATTCAGATGATCGTGGTATCCAGCGCCATGCTGACCATGATGCGATTGGTCAATCAGGAAGGTGTGAATACGACCGCAGCCTTTGGCGCGACGCAACAATTATGGACCTATGTGCAGATGCCAGCGATGGCATTGGGTGCCGCCGTCAGCGCCATGGCAGCGCAGAATATCGGTGCAGGCAAGTGGGACCGCGTCAACAGCATCACCCGGATCGGCGTATTCTATGCTATCCTGATGACCGGCATTCTCGTCATTGTTCTGCTCCTTGCAGACAGACAGGCCATGCAGATCTTCTTAGGTAACGAAAGCCCCGCCATTCCAATCGGCCAGCATATCGGCAAGATCGCCACGTGGGGCTTTATTGCGTTTGGTGTTTCCATGGTTCTCTTTGGAACAGTCCGTGCAAACGGTCAGGTTATCTGGCCGCTTATCATTCTTTTTGTATCGATGTATCCGGTTCGTCTGGGTGTTGCTGTGGGTATGCGAGACTGGCTGGGCCCGGATGCGCTTTGGCTCAGTTTCCCGGTTGCCATGCTATCCACCATGCTTATGGCTGGAGCGCTCTATCTTCACGGGGGCTGGCGTAAAAACCAGTCAATGCATGTCGATAAATTCGAGTTGGAAGGTTCAGCTGCGGTCACTTCTCAAACAGCAGAAGCGGCACCATCATCCAACGCGATGACACCAAATTCGCCGCACGTGCCGGAGAATAGCTAGAACAGAGCTCGAATGTTCCGCTCTGATTATGTCGACTGCAGCACGGCGATGATCAATCGAGAATAAAAAAAGCCGAAGGCATTTTTTTGCCTTCGGCTTACAAATTTAGATAAGACCTTCGTCTTTAAGCGCTTTCTGAGCTGCTGGACGCGACATCACCCGTTCACGTAAGGCCAGAGCTTTTGGATATGCGGTAAGATCCACTTTCAAAGCCAGCCCCCATCCAACAATGACGGACGCATAGGCATCTGCCTGCGTGAAATCGGCTCCAATCCAGTAAGCCTGGTCCTCGTCAAGCATGGCCTCAAGTTGCCCCATACGACGGTTAATCGAAGCGATTACCGAAGCCTTGGCTTCATCCGTCGGGTTAGGCGCAAACAGGCCGCCAAACGCGACGTGCAGATCGCCACAGAAGCCGAGGGCTTCCTGCAAACGTGCACGTTCAATTGTGCCATAGGGTGGCTTGAAAGCAGCCACATCAGAATGGTCACCAATATACTGAAGAACCGCCGCGTTCTGCGTGATCACAACACCAGGTTCAACTTCTATAGCCGGCACAGCGCCCCGCGGATTGATCTTCAGATAATCAGCACCACTAGCTGTCGTCTTCGCTTTCAGATCAACCGCTTCCAGATCATAGGTAAAGTGCGCTTCGTTAAGAACGATATGCGCAGCCAAAGAACATGCACCGGTTTTATAAAAGAGCTTCATTATCGTCTCCATAGAAGTTGTTTCACTGCGCTTTTATCAGTTTCCAAAGTTGCGACAATATTTCTTGTAATCACGATATCGGGATAAAATTTTTCGCTATTCGTCGATGGGAAAAGGAGGCTTTTCTTACATCTGCCACGTGGTAGGGCCTTATTGAGAGGTTCTGCGCGAGCACTCTACATTCACGAGATAGGTCTCACGCACTCGCTCCGGCTCACCTTGTCACTTGGGCGCACGTTGGTTTTGGGAGCGCATTGAGCTTGGATGCGTTTTGCTTGGTAGGCGCTTTGGTTTATTTTTGATTTTTGATTTTTGATAAAAAAAGGCCCGCTTGAAG
>NZ_NNRK01000034.1 GCF_002252475.1 Brucella rhizosphaerae
CCAACCAAAACTGTCAACGCCTAATCTGACTTTCTTGAACTTTTTTTGACAAGTTTCCACAGCCGGCACGTTTTCCACGGTTTGTCCTTATATATGCAGCGCTGTCTGCGCTCCTTACAGATAAAGAGGAGCCACAAACCGGCCTCATTAATACAATAGCGTCCGCGCAAATTGAAAATCAGCCGGCAAAGCGCTGTGAATAACGAAAGCCTGCCCGCTTATCGTTGACTTAACGCATTGTGGCAGGCAAAACTCAAAAGCCCGCTTGAGGGACTTCCATAATAAAGGAAGACACCACGTCGGACGGCAGTCATGCTGTTTTCTGAAAAATGATGTTCACGCACCTTTATGTGCGACCAGATTTGAAGAAGGGCCTACAAGAGCAGCATGAAAGAACTGGGGCCGAACAATCTCGATCCAGGTGACGAGCCCCCGCTCACAGTCGGTGGACGGCGGCGTCCGCCTGACAGACGTGAAGTTTCGGCACGCTGGCTCGCTGGGACATTCCTCACAGGCGTTACATCTTGCATGCTGATCGGCGTTGCATTGTTTGCGGCTCTTGATGGTCGTGAACAATTGGCGACCCCGCCCGAAATTCTCGCGCGCAATGATATGCCGGGTGTCGTCAATGACACCAATGTCACCAAAGGCGCGCGACTTGTAAGCACCATCTCCAAACAGAAGGCCAACGACCGGCGTCGCTTCGACCTGTCGACCATGCAAAAGGTCGGTGAGCGTGAAGTTATCCGCACGCGTCCTTTTGAACTGGTCAGCATGGCGCTGGCCGTGGACCATCCGTCCAGCCGAAAATATCCGGCATTCGATGCAATGGCTATTTTCTCGGAAGGGCCGGCCGCGCCGCAACCCGCTGATGCCAGCCAGATTTATGGTGCCAAGGTTGAAAGCGAAGTCAGCCTGAAAGTTGCCGATTTTCCACTTAACAGTGCGACATTCGATCCTTCGAATGATCTGACCGTCGATGAAGTGGAAAAGGTCGTTCGCGACACCGGTGTTTTGCTGACCGACGGTGACGTTCAGGTTGCCTCTCTGCATTATGTCGATCCGGCGCGTTTTGGCGGTACAGATTCTTCTTTCGCACTCAGTCCTGCCCTTGGTGTGAAAATCACGCAGGAAAATGTCACTGTTTCCCAGCGCGCCGACGATGAAGAGGCCACGGATGGCTTCTCGGAAGAATTGATTCCTTTCCGTCAGACGATGGAAATCGATCAGGCGCTGCAAAATGCGGGCTATACCGGTGATGATGCTGCCAATATGGCCGATGCGCTCACCAAATTATTGAATTCGCCGCGCCTTAAAGAAGGCAGCGTGCTGCGTATCGGCACAGAAACGCAGGATGGCGAGGACCGCATCGTCAGAGCGAGCATTTATCATCGGACAACGCATCTGGTGACCGTCTCCCTCAATGATCGCAAGCAATATGTACCATCCGATCAGCCGGAAGAAACGCCACTTCTCGCATCTGCCTTTGATGGCGATGCACCACCAACTGCGATTCGCGGCAATCTCCCAAGTGTCTATGATGGCATCAGCCGCGCAGCACTCGCTTATGGCATGACGGAAACAATGCGCGAGCAGCTCGTCAAAATGCTGGCGACTGATGTCGACCTTCAGGCGCGACTTTCGCAGAGTGACAATATCGATGCCTTTTTCTCGCTTCCCGATGATCCGGAAAAGAGCGAAGTCGATTCGCAGCTGCTTTTTGTTTCAGCCACCTTCGGCGGCACAACACGAAAATTCTATCGTTATCAGGCACCGGACGGGGCCGTCGATTATTTCAATGAAGACGGCAAAAGCGCGAAGCAATTCCTGTTACGCAATCCTGTTCCAAATGGTGTGTTCCGTTCTCCCTTCGGCATGCGCCGGCACCCAATCCTTGGCTATAGCCGAATGCATACGGGCGTTGACTGGGCCGCACCGCGTGGCACGCCGATCATCTCATCGGGTAATGGTGTGGTGGAAAAGGCGGGATGGACCAACGGTTACGGCAATCAGACTTTGATTCGTCACGCCAATGGCTATGTCAGCAGCTACAGTCACCAGAATGCAATTGCGCGCGGCGTAACGGCTGGCTCGCGTGTACGTCAGGGCCAGGTGATTGGCTATGTCGGATCAACCGGACTGTCGACCGGTCCCCACCTTCACTACGAACTGATCGTCAACGGAACCAAAGTTGACCCGCTGCGTATCCGCCTGCCAGACAATAAAGCACTCAAAGGCAAAGAGCTGGAGGCTTTTAAACAGGAACGCGACCGAATCGATACGCTTCTGGATACAGAAGACACAGGAAATGGCACAAAGCTCGCGTCCAGCGGATCAGCAAAGAGCTAATAGTTTCTTCGCTCACAGCATTTGGTTGTCCAACTTAAGAACTCACCAAACACGAAAGCGCGGCGCATCTTTCAGAATGCGCCGCGCTTTGTTTGTATCAGGAGCTGTTGCCCCAGCTTAATCCGTGAATTCCACCGTCACGCCTGCTTTTACAAGCTTGGCCAGCTCTTCGGCATCCCAGTTTGTGAGACGCACGCAGCCATGACTGGATGTCTTGCCGATGCGTGAAGGTTCAGGCGTTCCGTGAATGCCATAAGTTGGTTTGGAGAGGGCGATCCAGACAGTGCCGACAGGGCCGTTTGGACCCGGGGGAATCGTCAGAACCTTGTCATTGCTGCCTTGTTTGAAGTTGATCTTCGGATTGTAGGTGTAGTTCGGATTGATGGCGATACGCTGTACCTGCACAATACCCGATGGTGATGGCGTATCCGACGAACCGATCGTCGAAGGATAGGCAACAACCAGCTTGCCGGTTTCATCATAGCCGCGCACCTGTTTGCGCCCTTTATCGGCGATGATTCGCGCAACTTTTGTGCGAACTGGCTTTCCCAGATTTGGGACTTTAATGATCGAGCCCGGCTGGTTGAAGTTGACGCCCGGATTGATCTCTTTGAGATAAGCCACGTCTATATGAAATTTCTCGCCGAGCATTTCCGTAACAGACGTATAGGCCATGGCCGGAAGCTGTGCTTTATGTGCGTAATCGTCCGGAATAGATGCAACATACTGGCGGCCGACATCTTCATTGGTGATCGCATATTCGGTGAAGGCTGCGCCGCCGGTCGCTTCCAGTTCGGCATTGATCGCAGCGTCATCCTTTGGATTGAGTATCTTGCCAGTCATCTCGCCAAAAGCTGCAGCAGCCTTATCCACATTGCTGCCCGAGCGACCATCGATGACGCCCGGCGATGCACCAGCCCGATCCATCAGAATCTGATAGGCGGCGATCTTTTCCTTGGCTCCCTGCCCTTTCGGCATTTCAATGGCTGGAGTCATATCATCAACGTTGGGTACAGCATGCGGTTGCATCGACGGCTGCTCATACCCCTGATCGCGATTGATGCTGGCAGTCGGAGATTCCGTGTCAGGATATTCAGTGCCAGAGGGTGGCAACTCGGACCGTTGAACCTGTCCATCACGATTATAATCGTAAGCAGGTGCGGAAGGTGCTTCCGGATAATAATTCGGATCTTCCGGCACATTGCCAAAGCCGTCATATGGCGCACCGCCACCAACCGGGCCATCGGACCAATTTCCACCTTGCTGACCACCACGCGCATAACGGTCGGATTCGCGCGGATCTTCAATGCTGATGACACGTCCGCGACGATCTAACGTGACCTGACGGCCATACTCATCTGTGTAGACCCGCACGCCCCGATCTCCGGCCCGATCTCCGGTTTGATCACGACTACGATCTCGACCCCAGTCGAAAAGCTGAGCCATCTGTACGGGCTGCGAAACATTGCTCGACGCATCGCGCTCCGCCGCATGGGCCACCGCCCCCGCTGCAAGAATGATTGCAGAACCGAACAATCCGAAGCGAAGCATGCGTAAGAGATGCGACATGTAGGAAACCCTGAATGATCTTAGGCCGTATGGATGCAGTTATATGGTTAACAATTGTTTATTCAATAACAGCAAATGCCAGATGAACTGGACATGAAGATGGCCATAAATGCCGTTCATCCTTACAGAAAAAAGAAAAAGCGCCACAATCGGATGACTGCGGCGCTTTTCAAAATTACGCGTCAGACTTTACGCGTCTGCGTTTTCCTTCTCGGGCTCACCTTCAACTGCCACGCGAATCGCGCGGAAGTTGAGACGATCTGAGCCGGGCAATATCTTGACGATGGAACCATCAAGAATATCGCCAAGCAGAATACGCTCGGCCAGCGGGTCCTGAACTTCCTTCTGGATAACGCGCTTCAAAGGACGCGCACCATAAGCCGGATCATAGCCCTTGTTGGCCAGCCATTCGCGGGCATCGTCTTCAAGCTCCAATGTGATCTTGCGATCATGAAGCAAAGCCTGCAAACGCTTCATCTGGATGTCGACAATCGAGCCCATATCGTCGCGACGCAACCTGTGGAACAGGATGATTTCGTCGACACGGTTCAGGAATTCCGGACGGAACGCAGCCCGAACGACACCCATCACCTCATCACGAACGATTTCGACGTCGTCCTTCTCACCAAGATTGACGAGATATTCGGCGCCAAGGTTCGAAGTCATGATGATGACCGTGTTGCGGAAATCGACCGTACGGCCCTGACCATCAGTAAGACGTCCGTCATCAAGTACCTGAAGCAGCACGTTGAACACATCCGGATGTGCCTTTTCGATCTCGTCGAACAGGATCACCTGATATGGCCTGCGGCGCACAGCTTCTGTCAGAACACCGCCTTCTTCATAGCCAACATAGCCAGGAGGTGCACCGATCAGGCGGCTCACGGAATGCTTTTCCATGAATTCCGACATATCGATACGCACCATTGCCGTGTCGTCCTGGAAAAGGAACGACGCCAGTGCTTTGGTCAGCTCGGTCTTGCCCACGCCGGTTGGTCCGAGGAAAATGAACGAGCCGATTGGCCGGTTTGGATCCTGAAGACCTGCACGCGCCCGACGCACGGCTCGCGAAACTGCCTGAACAGCTTCACCCTGGCCGATAACCCGCTTGCCGATCTCGTCTTCCATGCGCAAAAGCTTCTCGCGCTCGCCTTCCAGCATGCGTTCAACCGGAATGCCGGTCCAGCGGGCAACAATCTGCCCGACATGTTCAGGCGTTACAGTTTCCTCAAGCAAAGAGCCTTTGTTCTCGCTGCTTTCGGCGTCCAAAAGCTGCTTTTCAAGCTGCGGGATCGTGCCATAAGCAAGCTCACCCGCCTTCTGAAACTCGCCGCTGCGCTGCGCGATAGCCAAAGCATTGCGCGCTTCTTCAAGCTTACCCTTCAAATCTGCCGCAAGTCCAAGCTTCTGCTTTTCAGCCTGCCATTTCGCTGTCAGTTCAGCCGATTCCTCTTCGAGATCAGACAGCTCTTTTTCAAGGCGCTGCAAACGATCTATTGAGGCCGCATCGGTTTCAACCTTCAGCGCTTCGCGTTCGATTTTAAGCTGCATCGCGCGGCGGTCGATCTCGTCGAGTTCTTCCGGCTTGGAATCCACCTGCATACGCAAACGCGACGCGGCTTCATCGACAAGGTCGATGGCCTTATCGGGCAAGAACCGATCTGTAATGTAGCGGTTTGAAAGCGTTGCCGCAGCCACAAGTGCCGAGTCGGAGACGCGAACCTTATGGTGCTGCTCGTACTTTTCCTTCAAGCCACGCAGGATCGAGATGGTATCTTCAACCGTAGGCTCATCGACAAATACCGGCTGAAAGCGACGCGCAAGAGCTGCGTCCTTCTCAACATACTTGCGATATTCCTCAAGCGTTGTCGCACCAACACAGTGCAATTCGCCACGAGCAAGCGCTGGCTTAAGCAGGTTCGATGCATCCATCGCACCATCAGATTTGCCAGCACCAACGAGCGTATGCATTTCGTCGATGAACAAAATGATCTGTCCGGCAGCCGTCTGAACTTCCGAAAGCACTGCTTTCAGACGCTCTTCAAACTCACCACGATATTTCGCACCGGCGATCAGCGACCCCATGTCGAGCGCCATCAACTGCTTGTCTTTGAGTGATTCCGGCACGTCGCCATTGACAATACGAAGCGCCAGACCTTCCGCGATTGCAGTCTTACCGACGCCTGGTTCACCAATCAGAACCGGATTGTTCTTGGTACGGCGCGACAGAACCTGAATCGTGCGACGAATTTCTTCATCACGACCGATAACCGGATCGAGCTTACCCGCACGCGCATCTTCCGTCAGATCGCGCGCATATTTTTTAAGCGCATCATAGTTGCTTTCAGCTGAAGCCGAATCGGCCGTACGCCCCTTACGCATATCGTTGATGACCTTGTTGAGCGCTGTTGGTGTTACACCTGCAGCGGCCAGAATTTCGGATGTTTTAGCGGATTTCTCAATCGCAAGTGCAGTGAGAAGTCGTTCGACCGTGACAAAGCTGTCGCTCGCCTTGCTGGCAAGCTCTTCGGCCAGGGTAAAAACCTTTGCCAATGGCTGCGAAAGATAAAGCTGGTCATTGCCGCCACTTACTTTCGGCAACTTCTCAAGCGCATTCTGCAATCCGAGCCGCACATCAGCGATACGACCTCCAGCACGCTCGATCAGAGATGCTGCCAAGCCTTCTTCGTCATCGACGAGGACTTTCAGAAGATGCTCAGGTGTAAACTGCTGATTGCCCGATGAAAGAGCAAATGTCTGGGCTGACTGGATAAAACCACGAACCCGTTCAGTGTATTTTTCAATATTCATGATGTCTCCTTTTCCTTCCGACCCGTTCTGGCATCGAAAGATATTTGGTGACGGAGCCCCCGAATTCGGCAGACTCCCCAGAGCGCATCCCGAAAAAAGTGTGAAACGGTTTTCGGAAAAGATGCGCGTTAAAATGGTCCGGGCACCGATCTGACAAAATCAGATCGAAGCGCGCTCCATCCGTCAAATCATATGGGAAGATAGAGCGTTTTCGGCAAGACCGGAAACACTACAAACGCGCAAATAAAAAATGGCGCGGAGAACCGCGCCATCTTTGATAATCAATCATTTGCAGTTTTCAGATCAAGCGTCGGAATCCACAGTTTCGGCAACCGGTGTATCGCCAGCGCCTTCATCCTTGGCAACACGACGTGGACGACCTGGACGACGCGTGGTGCGGCGGACAGGTGCTTCTTCCTCAGTAGAAGAAGCTTCAACCGGTGCTTCAGCCACTGGAGCAGACTTCTCCACGACAGGAGCCGTTTCTTCCGCAACCTTGGCAGGCTTTTCCGCACGTGCCGGCTTTTCAACAACCGGTGCCGGAGCTGCTACTGCTACTGGAGCTGGCTGTTCGTCAGCTGCAGCAACCGGTGCGTCTACAGAAGGCTGTTCCGAAGCATCGTCCGCATTAAAACGTTCGCGCTGTGGGCGGCGACCGCGGCCAAGACGACGCTGATCGCGCCCATCACGTGGCTGCGAGCGGTTTTCCGAACGGTTCTCACTGCCTTGTTCGCCATAGACGACTTCAGCAGGCGTACCTTCGATAACAGGCTGCGGGCCCGAACCGTTTACTGGCTGAGGTGCGGAAGCGACTTGAACAAAGCCGTTTTCATTTTCATTTTCATCTTCATCACCACCGTCATTGTCGAAGTTTTCTTCGCGCTGATACGGAATGTTCTGCTGCGCCATAGCAGCCATGATGATGCGATTGTAATGTTCTGCGTGCTGAAGATAATTTTCAGCGATGACACGATCGCCGGACGCCTGTGCGTCGCGAGCCAATGTCGTATATTTTTCTGCAATATGTTGAGCATTGCCGCGGATTTTTACGTCCGGACCATTGCTTTCATAATTACGCGACAGAGGATTGGGGCCCTTGCGGTTATTGTTGTTATTATTATTATTGTTATTCCCCCGTCCGCGCATGCGCCTGTTCTGCTGTGCTGGCCTCATAGTCATCTCTTTTCAGATTAAAGGGCGTAAAATTCCCGTAGCGTAAAGCCACCGGCTTCGCATTATCGAGCCATGGAGGAAGCACACCCTAAAACTTCCCACACATCGAATGGTTCTGAGTTCCGCGCTGTCCATTAAAGACAACACGAACCTTTCGGGTTGGCATTTTGCAAGACCCGATCCGAAAAGACGAACTTCTCGGAACTATTTTTGAAAGTCGTGCACTTCCGTACTAACCATCCCATGAGAAAAACTCTCACGGGAGCATGACCCAAAGTCGTCATGGAGCATTTCCGCCACCGCCCTCAAGCGGGCAAAACCATTCTGGCTGTATACGGTGGCTGGAAACTAAACGGCTTCGCCGTAAATTCCAAGCGCTTTTTTAGTATCATCGAGCGTTTTTTACAGCGCATCCCGAAAAGTGTGAAACGGTTTTCGAACAAGATGCGTGTTGCGATAAACTGTTGGAACGTCAATCTGATTCAAACAGATCAAACGTCACTCCGACACTCGTTCGATTAAAAGCCCGTTGCGTCTTTGTGCGTGAAAACCATGGCCCTTCTGTGGCCACCGAAATCACTCGCACTATTGGTCAGATGAAAATCGGCGCTTTCAAAAAGCGCCCTAACATCGTCAAACTGGCCTGCACCAATCTCGACGGCAACTATTCCATCTTTATATAAGTACTCGGCAGCGTGCTTTGCAAGAGCACGATAGAAATCAAGTCCATCCGCTCCCCCATCCAGAGCTGCCACAGGATCATGTTCGCGCACTTCTCGCGAAAGATCTGCGATGTCATCATGTGGAATATAAGGGGGATTTGAAACAATAAGATGAAACCGACCATTCACATTGGAAAACCAGTCGCTTTTCAGCGCTGCAAATCGGTTGGTTACACCATTCAGGGCCGCATTGATCCGCGCGATGGTAAGCGCTCCATCCGAAACATCCAGTCCGATGCCGTGGAGTTTTTCAAACTGGTGCAACAGTGAAATCACAATGGCGCCGGTGCCTGTCCCCATATCGAGCATCATTGCCCGGCCATGTTGGGCGATCAGCTTTTCAAGATAGGGCGAAACCAGCTCAACCAGTGCTTCGGTATCCGGGCGAGGCTCAAGCGTTTCAGGGGAAAGCCGGAAGGGCAAACCGTAAAATTCGCGCATACCGATAATGCGGTGCACAGGTTCGCCTGCTAACCGGCGCTCCAGTGCGTCATTCAATTGTGCAACCTGCACGTCCTCAATGAGCTTTTCGGGTGAGGAAATCAGATCAAGCTGGGTTGCGCCAGTGATCCATTCGACAAGAAGCCGAGCGTCGAGATCCGGCGTGTCGAACGGATCGCCGGCGCAACGCAGCCGTTTGCGGCTTGATGCCATAAGATTATCAAGGCGTTCGCCGCTCACGCGTTTTCGCCCAGTTCCATCAGGAGTGCGGTCTGGTGATCGGAGATCAACGCATCAACCAGTTCGTCAAGCTCACCCATCATGACACGGTCAAGCTTGTAGAGTGTCAAATTGATACGGTGATCGGTAACGCGCCCTTGCGGAAAATTATAAGTGCGGATGCGCTCCGAACGATCGCCTGATCCCACCTGACTGCGGCGCGATTCCGAACGTTCGCTATCGGCCTTCTGCCGTTCCATATCGTAAAGACGCGCACGCAATATCTGCATGGCGCGCGCGCGGTTCTGGTGCTGCGATTTTTCCGCCTGCACCACCATGATGCCCGTTGGAATGTGGGTGATACGCACAGCCGAGTCAGTCGTATTGACGTGCTGGCCACCGGCACCAGAAGCGCGCATCGTATCGATACGGATATCCTCATTGCGGATTTCAATGTCGATATCTTCAGCTTCCGGCAGAACAGCAACGGTCGCAGCGGATGTATGAATGCGTCCACCTGCTTCGGTTTCCGGCACGCGCTGCACGCGGTGCACACCTGATTCGAATTTGAGCTTGGAGAAGACCCCTTTGCCCGAAACCGTAGCGATGATTTCCTTGTAACCGCCTGCGTCACCCTCGCTGGACGATACCAGCTCAACGCGCCAGCCTTTTTCAGCGGCGAAACGCTCATACATGCGGAAGAGATCACCTGCGAAAAGCGCTGCTTCCAGTCCGCCTGTACCGGCGCGGATTTCGAGGATGGCGTTCTTCTCGTCGGCCGCGTCTTTCGGCAGAAGAAGAACCTGCACTTCCTGCTCCAGATTTTCAATCCGCTCAAGAACGCCCGGCAATTCTTCTGTCGCAAGCGCCCGCATTTCGGCATCGGTCGATGCGTCATCGCGCATTGTCGTCAAATCACGCGCTTCATTCCGCGCATCGGTCAGTTCACGGATTTTGCCTACAACTTCCTGAAGCTCCGAATATTCCGACGCAAGCTTCACATAGGTTTCCGAATCCGGATTGTTCGCCATCTGGCTTTCAATCATCGAGAACCGCTTCAGAAGCTGGTCCATCCGGTCCTGTGGCAAGGCGATCATTGTTATGTCCTAATCAAAGCATTCCCAGCAAAAGTGCGAAGCGGTTTTGCGTCAGGATAATGCATAAATACAAAGAGCAAGCAGCGCGTGAATAAGCGGTATTGGGTGCCGCACACAATGCGCGGCACCCAAATAATCCATGCAATTTTCTACGCTATAGCGGAATATCGTTGTCTTCGGCAAACTGAAGCAGCAATTCGCGCATCGAATGTGCGCCATTGGGCTTGTCCAGCTTCTCGTTCAGCAATGCATTGAGCTTGCTCACATCAAGTGCACCAAGCATCGCCTTCACTGGACCGATATTGGCCGCCGACATGGAAATCGAACGGAAGCCAAGGCCCAGAAGCGCCATCGCCGTCAACGGACGCCCAGCCATTTCACCGCATAATGTAACCGGCTTTCCATGGCGATTGCCAGCAACGACAATATGACGAAGTGTGCGCAGGAAGGCTGGAGAAAGCTGATCGAAGCGACCGGAAATCAGTGAATTTCCGCGATCGACTGCCATCAAAAACTGGAACAGATCGTTGGAACCGACCGAGACGAAGTCTACAATCGCCATCAACTCATCAAGTTGCCACAGAAGTGCTGGCACTTCGACCATAGCACCGAGCTTGAGATTAAGCGGCAGCGTATGCGCAAAGCGGGAAAGATGACGAACTTCGCGATCAATGATCTCGCGTGCAGCCTTCACTTCGCTGACCTCTGTTACCATCGGCAGCATGATTTTAAGTTCACGTCCGCCAGCAGCCTTCAGCAGTGCGCGCAACTGCGTGCGCAGCAATCCCGGGCGATCCAGCGTCAGGCGTATTGCACGCCAGCCGAGCGCCGGGTTTTCTTCCTGTGCCGTGGCACGGAAATATGGAAGCACCTTGTCGCCACCAATATCCAGCGTTCGGAAGGTCACAGGCTTGTTGCCTGATGCTTCGATAACCGAACGATAAAGCCGTTCCTGCTGTTCTGCACGCGGGAAAGTCGATGCCACCATGAACTGAAGTTCAGTACGGAACAGACCAATACCGGCGGCACCCGATGCCGCAAGCTGCGGCAGATCCACCAGCAGACCGGCATTCATCAGCAATGAAATATCAACGCCGTCTTTCGTCAGAGCAGGTTTGTCACGCGATTCGCGATACAGCGCCTGACGACGGGCACGGAAGCGAACCTTTTCCGCATAGGCAGTTTCAACATCGGCCTGCGGACGCAGATGCACAATGCCTTCATCGCCATCGACAATGGCCGCATCATTGTTTTCAGCCATGGAAACAGCGCCCTTGGCCTGCCCCACAACCGGAATACCCATAGCGCGTGCGACGATAACCACATGGCTCGTCGCAGCGCCATCTTCCAGTACCACGCCGCGCAAGCGCTCACGCGGATAATCAAGGAGTTCGGCAGCACCCATCGAACGCGCAACAATAATCGCGTCCTTGGCGAGCGATTCGGCCATGGTCTTTACATCGCGTCCCATCAGCTGACGCAGCAAACGATTGGCCAAATCATCGAAGTCTGACAGGCGCTCACGCATGTAAGGATCGGTCAGATGCACCATGCGGGCACGTGTGTCGCTCTGAACCTTTTCAACAGCCGCTTCAGCAGTCAAACCGTTGTGAACCGCTTCTTCCAGACGCCGCACCCAACCGCGATCATGGGCAAACATGCGATAGGCTTCCAGCACTTCACGATGCTCGCCTTCGACAGCTACATCGCGGCGCGAAAGCATGTCATCAATGGAGATGCGCAAAGAACCGAGCGCGTCTTCCAGCCGGATCAGCTCAGCCTGACTGTCTTCATTGAAGAGGTTCGTTACAACGATACGCGGTTCATGCAGCACGACATGACCGAGGCCGATGCCATCATTGAGCGCATTGCCAGTCACACTCATCGGACGACCAAGATCCAGTTCAATGCCTGGACGCGCGAAACGCAGACCGTCTCCCGTCGCAATGATTTCGGCCAGAACCATGGCTGTCGTTTCAAGTGCTTCTACCTCGTCCTCACGATACGCGCGCTTGGTCTGATTCTGGACAACAAGAACGCCTAAAGTGCGGCCAGCGCGAAGCACAGGAACACCGAGGAATGAATTATAAGCTTCTTCGCCCGTTTCCGGCAGGTAGGCAAAAGCCGGGTGGCTCTGCGCATCCGTCAGGTTCAAAGGACGCGCGCTGGCAGCAATAGTGCCGACAAGGCCCTGCCCCAGACGCAATTGCGCCAGGTGGACGGATTGTGGATTAAGACCTTCGGTGGCGTAGAGCTCAAGCACGCCATCCGCGCGAAGAATGTAAAAGGAACAGACTTCCGCGACCATGTTTTGCGCGATTTCACGGACAATCCGGTCAAGACGCTCCTGCGGCTCCAGCGGCTCCGCCATCAATTCGCGCAGCCGCTTCAACAGCACGCGGGGACCGGTTGTCAGATCACGCATGATCGTCGGAGGCTCCTCATTCTGGTACAGGCTTAGCTTGTCGCAAAGCCAGTTCCCATTACCCGCCTGCGAAGCGTTACGCCAAATCCTTTGTGAGCATTTTTGACACGCGCGTCTAGTCTCTTCGTCAGAAAATCTGACAACTTGTATAATAAGACAATGCCGCTCCCAAAAGAGGTGAGCGGCATTGTTTCAAAACGGGTCTTTATCCTGCAGCCTTGCAGCCGGCTAACAATCCGTCGAAGGACAGATTATTTATCAAGGCCATAAACGCCATGCAGTGTGCGCACAGCGAGTTCAGCGTAAGGCCCGTCAATCAGGATCGAAATCTTGATTTCCGACGTGGTGATGGCACGAATATTGATGCCTTTTTCAGCAAGCGCCTTAAAGGCTGTTGCCGCAACACCTGCGTGGCTGCGCATGCCAATGCCGATGACCGAAATCTTTGCAAGACCCGTTTCCGACTGGATATGATCGGAGCCGATTTCAGCCTTCACTTTATCGAGAACGCGCAGTGCCTTATCGATATCGCCGGTTGGAATCGTGAAGGTCATATCGGTTTTCGAGCCGTCTTCCGACACATTCTGCACGATCATATCGACATTGATGTGCTCTTCGGCCAGAGGTCCGAAAATCGCGGCCGAGATGCCTGGCCGGTCGGCCACGCGTCTGAGCGAAATCTGAGCCTCATCCTTCGCATAAGCGATACCAGTGACGACCTGCTGTTCCACGATTTCATCCTCGTCGCAAATGAGCGTTCCGGGTGGGTTGATTGGATCATCCATGCCCGGTGCATTGGGGTCCGTAAAACTTGAGCGCACGAACGTGCGAACTTTATGTACCATGGCAAGCTCAACCGAGCGCACCTGAAGCACCTTGGCACCAAGCGAAGCCATTTCCAGCATTTCTTCAAATGTAATGCGGGAAAGGCGCTTGGCCTTGGGTTCAATGCGTGGGTCGGTCGTATAGACGCCATCGACATCAGTATAGATGTCGCAACGATCCGCCTTCACACCGGCCGCAATCGCAACTGCAGAGGTATCCGAGCCACCGCGGCCCAGTGTTGCAATACGATTATCAGGGCCGATGCCCTGGAAACCTGCAACAACAGCTACCTGTCCCATTTCCATCCGACGGATGATTTCCGAACCGTCGATTTCCTGAATACGGGCAGCACCGTGAGCATTATCGGTCTTGATTGGAATCTGCCAACCCTGCCACGAACGTGCATCAATACCGATGGCCTGAAGCGCGATGGCCAGAAGGCCGCTCGTCACCTGCTCGCCGGACGCAACAATCGCATCATACTCGCGTGCATCATAAAAAGGAGAGGTGCCGCCGGCGACCCTGGGCATGCTCTGCACCCAATTGACCAGCTCGTTTGTCTTGCCCGACATGGCCGAGACAACAACGGCAACCTGATTGCCGGCATCGACTTCACGTTTGACGTGGCGCGCCACATTAGAGATGCGTTCCAGATCGGCCACAGAAGTGCCGCCGAATTTCATCACGATGCGCGCCATTTAAGGATACGTCCCGTCTTTTGAAAAATTACACTAATGCCTGCCGAAACCTTATTTTCTTGCGACAGACAAACCCGGGGTCACATAGCTAATATGTCGCGCTTCCGCAAGGGTGTGATTCCCGTGAAACAATAATCAGCGCTCAGGATCGGGAATTTGATTTGATCCTTGACTTTAACACGCTACCTTGAGAGCAGGACTGATAAGCCGCATCCGCTGGAGAATGACATGACAGAGACTGCCCGCACCACGATCGATGCTTCCGAAATCGAGCATTTTTCGCGCATTGCTGCGCAATGGTGGGACCCGCAGGGCAAGTTCCGTCCGCTGCACAAGTTCAATCCGACACGGCTTACCTATATCAAGGAAAAGGTCTGCGAAAAGTTCAATCGCGATCCAAACAGCCCACGTCCGTTTGAAGGTCTGCGGTTTCTCGATATTGGCTGCGGCGGCGGTCTTCTGTGCGAACCAATGTCACGTCTTGGTGCGACGGTGATTGGTGCCGATGCATCCGAAACCAACATCGAAGTTGCAAAAATTCACGCCGCCCAAAGCGGCGTTGAGGTCGATTATCGCGCGACTACAGCCGAAGCTCTGGCTGAGGCTGGCGAGAAATTCGATGTCGTGCTCAACATGGAAGTCGTCGAACATGTCTCTGACGTCGATCTGTTCATGTCTGCGACCAGCGAAATGGTGAAGCCGGGCGGACTTATGTTCGTGGCCACCATCAACCGTACGCTTAAAGCCTATGGCCTTGCTATCCTTGGTGCGGAATATGTGCTGCGCTGGCTGCCACGCGGCACGCATCAATATGAAAAGCTGGTACGTCCGGAAGAGTTGGAAGCGGCATTTTCCAAGGCTGGACTCACCCTCATCGACAAGCTTGGCGTCACGTATAATCCGCTTGCTGACAGCTGGAGCCGCTCGCGTGATACCGATGTGAACTACATGGTTCTCGCTGAACGCCCTGAATAGTTAGTTGTAATCAGCGCTTCTGTGCTTTCGTCGTCAGCGCCACACCAAAGGCGATGACGACCGCACCGATCCATGTGAGCGGCGGATAGTTTTCGCCCAAAAACAACGTGCCGGAAATCAGACCGAGAGCTGCTGCAACATAACCGATCTGGCTGAGATAAACCGGCCCGCCGACAGCCTGTAAGCGGAAGAACAGAGCGAACATGCTCGCCGATGCGATCGCCTGCGCGACAGCTGTCACTGGTGCAAGTGCCAATGTTTCTATCGGGAAATTGCCGTTAAACAGGAAAATGCCCACAAAGAGCATCACGGCCGCGGCCAGATGACTTCCGGCAGCAAGCTCGGTCGGGTCTGCATGTTTGGGCCAGTCAAGCGTACGATAGACGTTCCCCATCGCCAGAAAGACTGGAATCAGCAGGGCGAGCCCAATCCACAAAGGATCAGCAGGCTTGCCCACTTCTCCGCGTGTCATTGCCACCATAATCGCGCCGATGAAACCGGCGACGATACCTGCAATGCCAAGCCCGTTAGGGCGACGCAGACCAAATCCCATTGAGATCACCAGCGTCATGACTGGCGAAAGCGTGTACATGATTCCCGTGAAACCAGCTCCAAGACGCGGGATGGCGGACAAGATCAGGAGATTGGGGAGTGCGTAAGAAATCGCAGCCGTGCAGATATAGTAACGCAGCTTGCCGCCTGAAAATCCAACCCGCTTTTTACTCAAAAGCATAACCAGCAGCAGAATGATCCCAGCACTTGCCGAAAACAGGAATGTCCACATTGCGGGCGGTACACCGGCTTCCGCAGCAATTTTCCCCAAAGGCAGAATGAGGCCCAGCAAAGTGCCTGTGGCAAGCAACAGGAAAGGCGCAGAATCCATAAGTTTCATGCGCCAATCCCTTCACGCAATTCGGTCAGAGCGGTTCCAGTCGATATCGAAATGTCGGAACCGCGCTATCTATCTGTTCTGGGTATAAACCTCGGGGCAAAAAACGCCCTGCGCTTTTGCCAGAAATGCCCATTTTTAAAGGCCAGCCCCAGATAGCATCGCGTTTAATTTTTGTCTTCGGGAAAAACCGGGAGCGGCATCACATCTACGCCGTCATCTATCAGTGAGTGCACATCTTCACGCGTTGCTTCGCCATAAATCCCACGTGCTTCGGTCTCACCGAAGTGGATTTTCCGTGCTTCTTCGGCAAACTGGTCGCCAACATAATCGGCATTGTCGCGCACCTTGCGGCTTAGCTCGCGCATTTCATCCAACACCTGCTTTTGCGCCTCACCAAGCGCCCCCACACGAGCCATGGCCATGGCGTCCTTGGCGCGCCCCGTCGAGACGGCGGGCGCCATAAGCGACTTCTGCACTTGCAGCGATCCACAGGACGGACAGGATACAAGTTTGCGCTCCGCCTGCCGATCGAAATCGGCATTATCGCGGAACCAGCCTTCAAACTCATGGCCGTGATCGCAATGAAGCGAAAAGCGGATCATGGATTATGCGTCCTCTTTCTCTTTTGCAGAAACTACCTTTACCGAAAACTCACGCGCATTTCTGAGGTTGGGCACTTTGGCGCGTGCGCTCGCACTTTCGGCAATATCGATATCTGCAACAATGACCGCAGGTTCATCATGAGCCGCTTCCGCCAGAACCTTGCCCCATGGAGAGACGATCAGCGAATGGCCATAAGTTTCACGGCCATCCTCATGCAGACCACCCTGCGCAGCTGAAATCAGGAATGCACCATTTTCAATAGCGCGCGCACGCTGCAAAACATGCCAGTGAGCTTCACCCGTCTGCCTGGTAAACGCGGCCGGGGCTGTGATGACATTGGCACCAGCCAGCGCCTGTGCACGGAAAAGCTGCGGGAAACGAATATCATAGCAGACAGCCATGCCGACATTGGCAAAGGGCAGTTCAGCAATAACGGTTTCCTTGCCCGGCTCATAGGTTGCCGATTCGCGCCAGCTTTCGCCATTGTCGAGATCGACATCGAACATATGCACCTTGTCATAGGTCGTAATCTTTTCGCCGGAAGGCGCGAAGATACAGCCACGATTGGCGATCTTGCCATCGCCTACATCAATGGCCGTCGAGCCTATATGCAGAAAAATGCCGTGCTTTTTTGCAAGTGCAGAGGCTGCCTTGAACACGAGATCATTGCTTTCATCGCGCAAGCTGGCGAAAAACGCGGTCCGGTCACGCATCAGCGCACCAGTCATCTCGGGGGTCTGCACATAATGAGCACCCTGGGCCACAGCATCAGAAACCAGTTTGTCCAAAGCCTCGACATTGCGAACAATATCTGTACCCGAACGCATCTGGACAGCGGCGGCGCGAAAAGTGCTCATTGGTATCTCCCCCATTCAAGAGCGCATCCCGAAAAGTGTGAGGCGGTTTTCGGAAAAGATGCACGTAAAAACAAATGATTAGCGCGCCGATCTTTTACAATCAGATCGAAACGCGCTCTGACTTAGTTCAATTCGCCGCTTGCAAGCAGGCCATCCAGTTTGCCCTGATTATCAAGCGCGAAAAGATCATCGCAGCCGCCGACGTGAACAGAACCAACAAAGATCTGCGGGAAGGTATTGCGGCCCGAACGCTCTTGCATTTCTGCACGCAGTTCAGGTGTAGCGCCTGCGTTGATTTCGTTGAACTTAACGCCCTTGTCATTGAGAAGCCCCACCGCACGTGTGCAATAAGGGCAGCCCGGGCGGGTATAGATGGTAACATCAACCATAAAAAACTCCATTCGTTGCCCACTATATAAGTTGCAACGTCCCGATCTGGAAGCCCCTCATATCCTCACAAAATCGTATTTATGAATCTGGCAACACGCGACTGAAGGTCAGTACGTCGACACTCTTCGCCCCGCCACGAAGCAAGGCGCGCGTTACAGCCTTTACGGTCGATCCGGTGGTATAGACGTCATCGATCAAAAGGACCCGCCGCCCTCGCACGTGAATATTGTGTTCTTTCGGGACACGAAACGCGCCATCGACATTACGTTTTCGTTCTTTCAAACCAAGACCGATCTGTTGATCAGTGCGGCGAATACGCGTGACCGCCTGCGGCGCAAAAGGCTTGACGCTCAGCTCTGACAAGGTTCGTGCCAGTTCTGCCGATTGATTGAAGCGGCGCGACCAGAAGCGCCACCTGTGCAAGGGCACTGGCAAAATGACATCGCAGTCATCCAGCAATTCTCGCCCTGCCCGCTGCATCCAGCGCGCCATCCACGGCGCAAGATCAGTACGGTCATGAAACTTGAGCGCCACTGCCATACGCTGTGCCGCTCCCCGATGCAGCACGGCCGATCGCAAACGGCGAAATGGCGGAGGATCAGCAATAGCCTCCGCGCTCATGAAATTCTCGCCAAAATCATGATTGAACGGAATACCCAGCACCGGACAATAAGGTTTTTCGATAAAGCGTAATTGCGACCAGCATTGCGGACATAGTGTTCCAGGTTCGGAAACCTGTGTGCGACAGCCGATACAATTTGCTGGAAACAAAATGTCAGAAGAATAGCGCAGCCCGCCACGAACAACGCTGAGTGTGTTCGATTTAATCCTGTACAACAAGCTTTGATGCGATCCGTCGTCATCTGCCATTGCATTCGCCCCCGTTCGAATGCATCTAACCACTTGCTCTCATGCATTCTCCTACGCAAAATCGCTTCGCACTTTTGCTGGAAATGTTTCTATTCTACCTACGCGTACTCGAAAGAGAAGACGGAATCGCAATGGCCGCTCCCTCATCTGCCCCCACACACGAAAGCGCGATATTTGATCGCGATCTTTTGCTGGCCTTTCGTCGGCGCGCATTCAGACGTGCTGAACCGGGCGCAGATTTTCTCTTGCGACGCGCTGCCGAAGATCTTGAAGACCGGCTGGATGCTGTCGAGCGCCGGTTTCCAGTTGCTGTCGACCTTGCAGGGCATAATGGATCTGCCGCAGCGGCCATTGCCCGATCGGGAAAAGCCGATCTGATCCTGCGGGTCGAACGGGATGAGGCTTTCCTGAAAGGACCTTTTGCTGCAATTGTTGCGGATGAAGAAATTCTGCCGCTTAAACCCGGCAGCGTCGATCTCATCGTTTCGCTCATGTCTTTACATGCGACCAATGACACGCCGGGCACCATGGTACAGATTGCGCGCGCGTTAAAACCCGACGGTCTTTTCCTCGCGGCACTGAGCGGTAACGGCACACTGGGCGAATTGCGCGAAAGTCTTTTGCAGGCAGAGATTGAACTGACTGGTGGCGCTTCTCCACGTGTCTTTCCATTTGCCGATGTGCGTGATGTAGGTGGTCTTTTACAACGCGCAGGCTTTGCACTTCCGGTGACGGACGTTGAAAACGTCACCGTACGCTATGATTCAATTTTCAATCTGATGACCGACCTGCGTGCTATGGGTATGCAGAATGTATTGCGCGACCGCTCGCGCAAGCCGGTATCGCGTCGACTTTTCCTGCGTGCTGCCGAAATTTATGCGGAACGCTTCAGTGATCCCGACGGACGCATCCGCGCCTCTTTCTCGACAATCTGGCTGTCCGGTTGGGCACCGCATGAATCACAGCAGAAGCCACTCAAGCCCGGCTCCGCCAAGGCATCACTGGCTGATGCGCTCAAAAATGTGGAATAGGGTATTTTCAGCAAATGTGTGAAGCGGGTTTGCGACCGGAGATATGCAAATCCGCTAGCTGATCAGCAATCGCCTGTATGGCTGCCGTCTGGATCAATGACACAGATGGGGCGCACAGGTGCTTTGCGGGAAACAACAGGATCACGCTTGATTGACCCGGTCATGGTACGATCAATGCCATCCGGCAGCACAGATTGTGCGGCAACCTTATTGGCCTGATCGTTTAAAACCGGCACGATGATCAGCGCGAGGGCCACTGCGGCAGACCCAAAAAGAAGAACAACGCGCAAAATGCCGCGACCAGCTTTCGAGAGTGGCCCCGGCGTATATTCATTATGATCTGCACTGAAATAATTATTATCGAAACTCATGGGACAAACTCCGGGGACTTATCCCAGAGAATGCCGCAGCGGAGTGAATCATCAATTAACGCAGGCTATAAATCGTAAGGAATTGTCAGCTATTTTCAGACTTTCCACAGCTCATAAAAGATCGATCAAAAACGGGATCAGCGGCTCATCGGCAGGCGGCATCGGATAGTCGCGCATGTCCTTTGGCCGAACCCATTTCAACGCCTGCCCTTCAAGCCCTTGTGCATCGCCCTCAAATCGACGGCAGACATAGAGCGGCATCAGCAAATGAAAGTCGTCATAGGTGTGGCTGGCAAAGGTGAGCGGCGCAAGACAGGCCACCTTTGTCGTAATACCAACCTCTTCCTGCAACTCACGGATCAGCGTTTCTTCGGGCGTTTCACCCTGTTCAACCTTGCCCCCGGGGAACTCCCAGAGACCGGCCAGCGATTTTCCTTCCGGCCGCTGTGCCAGCAGCACACGTCCATCAGCATCCACAAGCGCACAGGCCGCAACCAGCACGATACGGCGGGCTTTCGTCTCAGTCATTTTTCATTGCTCTCCCGGTAAGCGTAACGATAGGCTTCCTGAAAGCCGAAGCGCTGATAAAGCGCAAGTCCCGCAACATTGTCCGCCTCGATTTGTAGCCATGCCTTTTTGGCACCGAGGCTCGCAGCCCATTTCAGCGTTGAACCAATGATGGCTCGTCCATAGCCATTGCGACGTGCATCAGGCAATGTTCCCACATCGAAAAGTCCGGCCATCACGCCATCCTGCACGCACAGCACATTGGAAACAGCGCGTCCGCCCTCTTCCAGAACAAACATGCCCTTGTTCGGGCGAATGCCGTCGAGCAGTTCCGAGAATCCCGGACGAAGTTCTTTGGGGCGTCCGTGAATGGTTACGGATGCTTCGACAAAGCGGCCGATATCTTTGAGCGGTATCTGATCACGAGCGTCCGACAGATCAAGTTCTTCCAGATTGGAGGTCATGACGATGGTTTCGTCCTGACGCTTCCATCCCAAGCCTTCCAGATAATCTTCAAGTTCGACCGGAGCGAGCGGCGAGAGCCGGAAACAAGGCACACGTCCGTAAGCGCGAAAGCGCTGCGAAGCCAGTTCGATACGCGCCGGAATATCCCGCGTATCACCCGGATCGAGCGGATTGACCGAGTTGAGGCGCTTAGATGGGTGCGCTGCCGTCATGCGTATCGCCCATGTCCCGTCATAATGAACGGACGTGGCAGGCCATGCACGAAAGCCCACGGCCTCAAGCTGGCGGACGATAGCAAGACTTGGCATTTTCAAACTTTCTCTCCAAAGTCAGCGGAACGTGAAATTCGGTATCTCACTGTGCCGCATATCGTGATTAACTGCGATAATCACCGTTGATCGCAACATATTCCTTGGTCAGATCGCACGTCCAGACTGTTGCCTTGCCGTTGCCGATCCCCAGATCAACACGGATGAGGATATCTTCGCCTTGCATATAGGCGGAGGTTGCATCTTCGGAATAGGCCGGGTCACGTTCGCCCTGATGCGCAACACGAATATCGCCAAACCAGATGGCCAGCAGATCGCGATCAGCCGGTTCCCCGGCTTTGCCGACAGCCATCACAACTCGACCCCAATTGGCGTCTTCGCCGGCAACAGCTGTCTTGACCAGCGGTGAATTGGCAATGGAAAGCGCGATTTTCTTGGCGGATGCTGCGGACTTCGCGCCAGTCACCTCAACTTCGACCATCTTGCGTGCGCCTTCGCCGTCACGCACAACCTGAAGCGCCAGCGATTTCAGGACACGTGCAAGTGCCTTTTTGAAGTCACCAAGGCGTTTGTCAGCAGCATCTGTAATTTCCGGTGCGCCGCGTTCGGCAGCAGAACCCGTTGCAAACAGCATCAGCGTATCAGAGGTGGAGGTGTCGCTGTCGACTGTGACAGCGTTGAAGGTCGGGCCAACACCTTTGGACAACAGGATTTGCAATACATCGGACTTGATCGGTGCATCTGTAACGACGAAGGAAAGCATGGTCGCCATATCCGGCGCAATCATGCCCGCACCTTTAGAGATGCCGTTGATCGTTACCGGAACCTGACCGAGTAGCACCGTTTCAGTGGCCACTTTCGGATAGGTATCGGTGGTCATGATGGCTTTGGCGGCTTCCGTCCAGAAATCATCGCTGGCCGAGTTTGCCATATCGCTCAAAAGGCCTGAGAATTTCGACGCATCAAGTGGCTCGCCGATAACACCAGTGGAGGCGAGAAACACATCGGTCGTATTGCAGCCAACAGCTTTCGCGGCGGCTTCCGCCGTTGCTTCCGTCGCTGCACGGCCCTTAAGACCGGTAAAAGCATTGGCATTGCCAGAGTTGACGACCACTGCACGCGCTTTGCCGTGCACAAGATTGCGACGACAGAAATCGACCGGAGCTGACGGGCAGAGCGAGCGGGTGAAAACACCTGCTACTTCTGCGGGTTTGTCGAACACCATGAGCATGACATCCGTGCGGCCCTTATACTTGATACCGGCAGCAGCAGTTGCAATGCGCACGCCGTGAATGACCGGCATGGACGGATAATGTTTGGGGGCGAGCGGTGATACGGACGCAGACATGAGTGCCTCTGAAGAGATGCTATTGATTCTGCCGCATTGGAAATGTTTGCAGCGTAAAATCAAGCGATAACTAAAGCGCGCCCCAAAAAACGTGAAGCGGTTTTCGGACAAGATGCGCGCTAAAACAAATACTTAGAGAATTTTCTCTGATTCAGCAAAAATTGGAAATTCTCTAAACCACAATGAAAAACGCCCCGGATTTCCGGGGCGTTTTGTTTCATTCAAAAATTACTGCTGTGGCTGGGCGGCGGCTGGGGCATCGCCCTCATCGCCTTGTTCCTGCGCCGCTGCGGCTTCCTTCATGGCTTTATCGACAGCCGGGTCTTTGTATTCGATCTTCATACCATCGCGCAGCTTCTTGACCATTTCGACATAACGCTCACGCATGATGATCGAACGGATCTGCTCGGAAACCTGATCAAATGCTGGCGGCTGCTTGGTCCGGCGATCTTCAAGCTGGATCACGTGAAAGCCGAACTGTGACTGCACAGGTTCCTTGGTATATTCACCCGGCTTCAATGCAAAAGCGGCCTTTTCGAATTCCGGAACCATCTGGCCTTCTGCGAAGTAACCAAGATCGCCACCATTGGCAGCGGTGCCATCGGTCGAGCTTTCCTTGGCGAGATCTTCAAATTTCGCGCCGCCTTCAAGCTTCTTGATGACTGCTTCAGCTTCTTCCTTGGTCTTCACAAGAATGTGACGTGCACGCACTTCGACCTGTGGTGGGATCGCTGCGATTTCCTTGTCGTAACGCGCACGAACATCGGCGTCAGAAATCTTGTCGACAACCGCATCCTTGAAATATTCGTTATGGAGTGCGCGTTCACGCAGGAATTCCATGCGGTTCTTGAATTCATCGCTCTGGTCGAGCTTTTCCTTGGCAGCTTCATCAGCCATCGCCTTGATGTCGATGAGGGCTGCGAGAGCGGCCAGGCGGCGCTGGTCAGCCGGAAGGCGTGCAAACTGCGGATCAAGGTCGCCAGCAGCCTGATCGACTTCACCTACGGTGATATCCTTACCGTTTACAGTCGCAAGAACCTTTGCAGGATCTTCTGAAGCAGCTGTAGACTGTGTAGCGTCAGATTGGGCGGCGTCAGACTGGGTAGCTTCGGCTGGCTTTGGTGCAGCATCCTGCGCAAAGACGACGGTGCCCGAAAAACCTGCCAGTGCAACAGATGTAGCAAGAATGGCAAGAGCCTTGCGGTACGGGGCTTTGAGAATGGCTTTCATATGGGATTCTCTCCTTCGAGACCGCCTACCGGCCCCATGAATGCGGCGGAATTTGGCCCGGAAGGACTGTCGGCCGCGATAAAACACAGGTTTTCCGGCCTGTCGAGCAACGTTGACATCGCTTGAAGCCCCTCTTATCTGTCCTTCGACTTGTCGTCCAGTAAGCGACAGGTGGAATTACGCTAAAAATGCGCCGTATCTGGCAGCTTTTGCAGCGCAGTTTTCTTGCATTTGTTTCAATACGCGTGAATAAAGCATTCGACATTGCCGGAAGCGCTTCCGGCTGAACGGACAGGAAAGGACCAGGAATGGTCAGCTTTGGCGGCCTCGCCCGCAAGATATTCGGTTCATCCAACGACCGCCAAGTGAAATCACTGCGGACTCGTGCGGAACAGATTACTGCGCTTGAGAAGAATTACGAAGGTATCACCGACGAACAGCTTCAGGCGAAGACTGCGGAATTCCGCGCAGCCCTTGCTGAAGGCAAGAAGCTCGACGAATTGTTGCCGGACGCTTTTGCGACGGCGCGTGAAGCCGCCAAGCGCGTGCTCGGCATGCGTCCTTTCGACGTACAGCTGATCGGCGGCATGGTTCTGCATGAACGCGGTATTGCTGAAATGCGCACAGGTGAAGGCAAGACGCTTATGGCGACGCTGCCTGTCTACCTCAACGCGCTTGAAGGCAAGGGCGTGCATGTGGTGACGGTCAATGATTACCTCGCCAGCCGCGACGCTGAAACCATGGGCAAGCTTTATAACTTCCTCGGTCTGACCGTGGGCGTCATCAAGCACGGTCTCGATGACAACGAGCGTCAGGCGGCTTACGGCTGCGATATTACTTACGGCACCAACAACGAGCTCGGCTTCGATTATCTGCGCGATAATATGAAGTATGAGCGCGGCCAGATGGTTCAACGCGGTCACAACTATGCCATCGTCGATGAAGTGGATTCGATCCTCATCGATGAAGCACGCACGCCGCTGATCATTTCCGGTCCGCTGGAAGACCGTTCCGAATTCTACAATCTCATCGACACTTTCATTCCAGCCCTTGAGCCGGAAGATTTTGAAATCGATGAGAAACAGAAGACAGCGATCTTCACCGAAGTTGGCACCGAAAAGGTTGAACAGCTTCTTGATGCTGCCGGACACCTCAAGGGCGAGAGCCTTTACGACATCGAAAATGTCGCGATCGTCCATCACCTGAACAATGCCCTCCGGGCGCATAAACTGTTCCAGCGTGACAAGGACTACATCGTCCGCAACGACGAAATCGTCATCATCGACGAATTCACCGGCCGCATGATGCCAGGTCGCCGTTACTCGGAAGGCTTGCATCAGGCACTTGAAGCCAAGGAAAAGGTTACGATCCAGCCTGAAAACCAGACGCTGGCTTCGATCACTTTCCAGAACTATTTCCGCATGTACACCAAGCTTTCCGGCATGACCGGTACGGCTGCGACGGAAGCGGAAGAATTTGGCAATATTTACGGCCTCGAAGTTCTGGAAATTCCGACCAATCTTCCCGTCAAGCGTATTGACGAAGATGATGAAGTCTATCGTACGGTCGAAGAAAAATACAAAGCCATCGTCAGGGATATTCACGCATCGCACGCAAAGGGACAGCCGGTTCTCGTCGGCACGACCTCTATCGAAAAGTCGGAACTTCTGGCTGAGCGTCTGCGCAAAGAAGGTGTGAAGGACTTCCAGGTCCTCAATGCCCGTTACCACGAGCAGGAAGCCTTCATCATCGCACAGGCCGGTGTGCCCGGTACTGTGACCATCGCGACCAACATGGCTGGTCGTGGTACGGATATTCAGCTCGGCGGCAACCTTGAAATGCGCGTACGCGAAGAGCTTGCGGACGTGCCTGAAGGCCCGGAACGCGATACCAAAATCGCTGAGATCAAGGCTGATATCGCACGGCTGAAAGAAAAGGCACTGGCTGCCGGTGGCCTTTACGTTCTTGCCACCGAGCGCCACGAAAGCCGCCGTATCGACAACCAGTTGCGCGGTCGTTCCGGCCGTCAGGGCGATCCCGGCCGGTCGAAATTCTTCCTGTCGCTTCAGGATGATCTGATGCGCATCTTCGGCTCCGACCGTATGGACGGCATGCTGCAGAAGCTCGGCCTCAAGGAAGATGAAGCCATCGTCCACCCATGGATCAACAAGGCGCTTGAAAAGGCGCAGACCAAGGTTGAGGCACGCAACTTCGAAATCCGTAAAAACCTGCTCAAATACGACGACGTCATGAACGATCAGCGCAAGGTGATCTTCGAGCAGCGCCTTGAAATGATGGACGAAGAAGACCTGACCGACACGGTTGCTGAAATGCGCCATGAAGTCATCGAAGACATGGTCACTTTGCGTATCCCCAAAGACGCTTACGTTGAAAAGTGGGATGTTGCAGGCCTCAAGGACGACGTTCTTACCAAGCTTAACCTCGTTCTCCCGATTGAAGATTGGGCCAAGGAAGAAGGTATCGCTGAAGAAGAGTTCGAAGCCCGCATCAAGGACGCAGCCGACAAGGCTGCTGCTGAGAAGGCAGAACGCTTCGGCCCGCAGATCATGACTTACATCGAAAAGTCGGTGATCATGCAGTCGCTCGACAATCTGTGGCGCGAACATCTGGTCAATCTCGACCATCTGCGCTCGGTCGTCGGCTTCCGTGGCTATGCTCAGCGCGATCCCCTCAACGAGTACAAGACGGAAGGCTTTGAGCTGTTCCAGTCCATGCTCGCGAACTTGCGTGAAGTGGTCATTACCCAGCTGATGCGCGTCGAAATCGTCCGTGAAGCGCCGCCAGAGCCGGAACTTCCGCCAATGACCGGTCGCCATATCGACGGCACCACCGGCGAGAATGACTTTGACGAAAATGCATGGGCAGAGCATCAGCAGGATGAACGCGTCATCCCGGCTGCTGAACGTGACCCTGCCGATCCGGCAACCTGGGGCAAGGTTAGCCGCAATGAAGCCTGCCCTTGCGGCTCAGGCAAGAAGTACAAGCACTGCCACGGAGCGTTTGATTAAGCGCATCCCCACAGCTGCCATCTGAAACAAAACCCCGGCGTGATATCGCCGGGGTTTTTCTTTGTTCTCACCTTGCCGTAAACTCGATCATCTTGAAGAGTGCAATGAAACATCAAGGGCGACTGAAGAAGACAACTGGCCGCAGCACAATGCAATTTCAGTAATTGCTTAAAAACTAATATGTTCAGAAAGTAATTACCATCTCTTTCAATTTGGCTTCGCTTTGCCAGCAAAGGCTTTTTCTTTTTACCTTTTTAAAGAAGTGCCATCTAATGATCAGCCATCACAAAACCGGTACAGTGCCGGATGCGTATAAAAGATGGTCCGTAAGAAGATCAGCAGAACCAGCGGAACCTTGAACAAAGGGCCGTGATAAGCAGGGTTGGCAACAAGTGGGTTTTTCGGCAGCAAAAGCAGCGAGCCAGTTTCTGCCTGGCAGCATCGCAGCGAGGCTTCGTCCAGTGACGGAGCGGCTGGATGCTGTCCTGATGGGATCAGGGCCACAGGCAAGTGCCCAGCGTTCGTCGCTGCTGGCATTTTCTGTGCGCGCAGCGAGTGCTGCCATCGCTCTTCTTTCGCAGGTCATTCTTGCGCGCTGGATGGGTGAATTCCAGTACGGAATTTTCGTGCTGGTCTGGCTCACCATGCTCATCATTGGCGATCTCGCCTGTTTCGGGTTGCACACCACCATCATCCGCTATGTGCCGGAATATATTCAGCGCAACCTGTTTAATCCATTGCGCGGCATCCTTTATACAGGCCGGCTTTTTGCCCTCGGATCAGCCACAGCAATTGCTCTGATGGGATCCTTGCTGCTGGTGCTCCTGAAAGATCGTATCGAGAGCTATTATCTTATCCCGTTTATTCTAGGCTTCGTTTGCCTGCCAATGATTGCACTTGGCAATATGCTTGACGGTATTGCACGCTCGCGCACATGGATCATGATGGCGCTGACGCCAAGTTACATCATCCGTCCGCTGCTTATGCTGATTTTCATGGTGGCAGCTCACATCACAGGATTGCCTTCTACCGCTACGACAGCACTTGCTGCTTCCATTGCGGCCACCTGGGTAACGACAGTCGGACAATTGCTGACCCTTGATCGGTCGCTTGCAAAGGATATTCCTTCCGGACCCAAGGAAATTCATCTCGCCACATGGATGAAAGTGGCTCTGCCGATTTTCTTTGTCGAAGGCTTTTTCTTCCTTCTGATCAATGTCGATGTACTGATGGTTGGTCACATCATGGACCCGCAGCATGTGGCAATCTATTTTGCGACAACCAAGATCATGGCGCTGGCCCACTTTGTCTATTTCGCTGTCAAGGCAAGCGTAGCACAACGCTATTCCGATCTGTTGCACAGCGGAGATCGCGCCGAATTTGCGAGCTTCGCAGAAGCATCGACCCGCTGGACCTTCTGGCCGACACTGTTCTTAGGCCTTGTCATTCTTGCCATGGGCTATCCGCTGTTGATGCTCTTCGGCAGCACCTTCACGGAAGGCTATCCGCTCCTGTTCATTCTGATTATCGGCGTGATCGCGCGCGCAAGCGTGGGACCCGCCGAAAGCCTGCTGAACATGTCCGGCAAGCAGAATATCTGCGCTCTGCTTTATGCAGTCACGCTTTCGGTCAACGTCGCACTCAATCTCATTCTCATTCCGCGCTTTGGTTTGATGGGAGCCGCCGTGTCGACAGCTGTTTCCATGCTGCTTGAGGCTGTTCTGCTTTCAATTGCCGTACACCGCACTATGCAGATCACGATGTTTATTCTTATCCCGCAAAAGCGCGCTCGAGACGCCCGCAGCAATAGCTCTGAGGAGACCTTGTAATGGCCGCGAAACCTTTGCTTGAAGAATCCGCGGGCGGACACACAGCCCGCATTATTTCGCAACTATCCGAAAGCCTGCCAGCAATGGATGCGACAAAGCGGCTTGAGGAAAGCCTGCATAGCCGCGACATTCCACGCAAACTTGCTATCTACGGCGCATCAGCTGGTTTTGAACTGCGTGACGAACTCGACCACCTGAGCAGCCGCACGATTGAGCCGAACATCTTTTTCAACGCTCGTTTTCTCGCACCTGCCATGCCGCGTCTGGAGGACCGTGAAGTGCGTTTCATGGTCATGCGTGATGAAAACGAAGTCCGTAGCCGGCTGCGTTTCGTCATGCCCTATACGATCGAGCGTCCCGGGCTACCGCTTTCCGCCCCCGTTATCCGCGCCTGGGCAACACCTTTCGGCCCGCAGGGCACGCCGCTTATCGACCATGACGACCCCATCGGTGTTCTGGAAGACCTGTTCGATATTCTGGCCCGCGATCACATCAAAATGCCGGAAGTCCTCGTGCTGCCTGAAATGCGCGCCAATGGCGCGGTTGCGAAACTGATCCGATCAGTGGCGGTCGGTCGGCAATTACCAATCGTTTCTATCGAGCAAAAAGAACGCCCGTTCCTTGAGAGCAATCTGGACGGCGAAGCCTACGTCAAGCAAGCAATCGGTGCGCATCATCGGCGCGAATATAGTCGCCTGTGGCGCCGCCTCGCCGAAAAAGGTGAACTCGCCCATCAAATTGCAAGAACACCGGATGAAGTCCGCCATGCGTTCGAGCATTTCCTGTCATTGGAAGCCAGCGGCTGGAAAGGCCGACGCGGAACAGCCATGGCGGTAGACCGCTTTCGGGCAGCTTTTGCTCGTGAAGCCGTCAACAATCTCGCGGAACGCGACTGCGTTCGCATCCACACACTGGAACTCGCTGGCCGCGTCATTGCAATCCTGATTGTGTTCACAGTCTCAGGCGAAGCATGGACGTGGAAGACCGCCTATGACGAAACGCTTCAGGCCTATTCGCCCGGCATGTTGCTCATGATCGAGGTGGTTAAAAATCATCTTGAGGATACCAACATAACACGCACAGATTCTTGCGCGGTGCCCGATCATCCCGTCATGTCCCGTCTGTTCAAAGAACACGAAACGATGGAAACTCTGGTGGTTGGCCTGCATCCGGGTGCTGATAGAAATGTCCGTCAGGCGGCATCACAAATCCACCTTTATCAACGGACGCGCAATTTGACCCGCATTCTCCGAAATCGTATCCGCAACTTTACCGTGAGGAAATAAGAGGCCCTCAACACAAAATAAGAAACACACGATTACTTGAGAAAATTTTATGCTGTGCTATCATTGCTTCTGGGAGAGCGCCTGAAATTAAAAATGGAAGGCGAAAATGAGGGTCTGATTTGGTTAGCATTGAGTTGTTACTCAATTGCGATCAAGTAAACCAATGGACACGACCTTCTTTCGCAGCTCACAAACACCAAAGCGCCTCCCTTGGGAAGGAGATGCGCTATGTTTGAATATCTCACTTATCTGAAAACCCTCGACCTGATTGTGCTTGGATTTATTGCATTTCTGGTCTGCTGGAACATCGTCGAGTACAATCTGCGCCGCTGAGATTAGAGCATTCGGATTTGAGTGATCGCGATCGGTGCTCCGATATGTGGTTTAGTGCGCATTCTGTGTGAACTCAGATTCACGTCTTCAGGGATGCGTACTCAAGTCTCATATTGGAATCATAATCTTACCGATCCCGGTTTTCTCGACCCGGAGTATGCTCTGGACGGACTGGAATACATGTTTTGAACAGGCGATCTGAACGCTTTGTTTCAGCCTTATCGCCTGTCTTGCTGGCTTCGCGGCTTAACCTGAAAGTATAATCAGTCAAGCCGCTTGAGGACGATTGACCTTGTTTCGTTTAGCCGGTATATCCCTCCCCGCTGTCCATTTTTGGACCATATCAAACTGCTTTGGCAGTTATGTGCGGGTGTGGTGGAACTGGTAGACGCGCCGGACTCAAAATCCGGTTCCGAAAGGAGTGTCGGTTCGATTCCGACCACCCGCACCATCTATCCCACCACCCATTACTCACGCTGCTTCCAGCGCCTGTGCGAGATCGGCAATCAGGTCATCCGGATGTTCAATTCCTATCGACAGGCGAATAGTCGATTCGAGAACCCCAATCCGCTCGCGCACTTCAACCGGAACGCCTGAATGCGTCATCGCAGCCGGATGGCTTGCCAATGATTCTGTTCCGCCAAGGCTGACAGCCAGCTTTAATATCTGAAGCGCATTGAGAAAGCGGAATGCCGCCGCTTGCCCGCCTTTGATATCGAATGAGAAGGTCGAACCCGCCCCTGTGCATTGGCGTTTGAACAGTTGGCCAACAGCTGAAGCACTGTCCGCAAACGGCAGATAATGCAACTTGTCGACCTTGGGATGCTCGCGGAGGAACTCAGAAATCGCAAGAGCATTCTTGTCGGCACGATCCATACGAATGCCGAGCGTTTCAAGCGAGCGCCCCAGCATCCAGCAGGAATGCGGATCGAGCTGCGTTCCAATCGCGCCACGCAGCGCCTTCACCTGCTTTACCACAGCCTTTGCACCAAGAACGGCACCGGCAATCAGATCGGAATGACCGCCGACATATTTGGTCAGCGAATAGAGTGAGATATCCGCACCGTGATCAAGTGGCTTCTGGAAAACAGGGCCAAGCAAGGTGTTGTCGCAAACGATAATCGGGCGACGTCCTTCCTGCTTTGCTGCAATCTTCTCGGCAACGCGCCTGATGGCCGCAATATCGACCAAACTATTGGTCGGATTGGCGGGCGTTTCAATCAGAATGACCGAGACATGCCCCTTACTCGTGGCCTCGTCGGCAGCCTTTTCAATTGAGGCCTCATGCACCCCATCGGCAAAAGCCACCGCCTCGACATTGAAATTATGAAAAGTCTTCGCAAGCAGTGTTTCAGTGCCGCCATATAGCGGCTGTGAATGGAGGATCACATCGCCGGGCCGCACAAAAGCAAACAAAGTCGTGGCAATTGCCGACATGCCAGACGAAAACAGCGCACAACTCTCTGTCCCTTCATAAACGGCAAGACGATCTTCCACGATCTCACTGTTGGGATGATTGAAGCGCGAATAGACAAGACCCGCACCAACACCTGCTGGCGGCTCTTTACGCCCGGAAACAAAATCGAAAAAATCTCGACCGTCTTCAGCAGTCTTGAAAACGAAGGTCGAAGTCAGAAACACTGGCGGCTTGACCGCGCCCTCGGACAGCTCAGGGTCGTAACCGTAATTGAGCATCAGGGTTTCTGGATGAAGTACATGATTACCGATGCTGGTCTTGCTTGGACGTGGCGCGGTCATGTTTGTCTCCTGTAAAAGATCCTCCCGCTCAACGAAGTGAGCGGGAACAGCTTATCAGAGACGTTCGGGAATCTTCTTGCGTTGTTGACCGCTCAAGCGAGCGGCAACGAACAATATTCTGTGTGCACGGTCGCGCAGATTGCGTGGCTTACTTGACCACCAGAACCGGCACGGTGCTCAGCGACAGCACTTCCGCAGCCTGACTGCCCAGAAGCAGCTTGTTGACGCCGCGACGACCATGCGATGCAATCACGATCAGATCACAATGCTTGTGATTGGCAGCCTCAATAATGCCTTGTGCTGGTGACTGGTTCTCAATGTGAACAACTTCGGCAGAAACACCCACATTCTCGGCTTTGGCCTTCGCCTTCGCGAGAAGCTCAGCGGCCGCTTTGGTGATAGCCTCGCGATATTCCTGAAAAGCAGCCGGGCTCGACGCCCATTCCGCAGCAACGACAATACCGTAGGATGGCAGAAGCTCTGTCACCGAAACAAACAGCACCTTTGACCCAAGTTGCTTTGCAAGTGCCAACCCCTGATCCACGCCCTTATCGGCGAGTTCAGATCCATCTGTTGCGATCAAAATAGACTTATACACGGTTCATGCCTCCAGCTTGTGATCATCTTCCGATCTTGCCTGTCCTGACGGAAAGAGCATTGATGCGGATCAATGATGCATTTCCAGCAAAAGCTTATAGACATGAGAAGCTTATCGATAGATCACGCAGCAGTTTTCAGTGCGACGAATGACCTGTTTTCGCACAATTGATTGTGCACTCTGCCTCCACCCAATTAGTTGGAATTATCTTCTAATAGTCACACCTTTAAAGAATATAATTCCAATTTTATGTGATCCGACGCATGGTCCCAGCTATGCTTTTGCGCCTTTTCCTCATAAACTTCGCTTCAAACAGAAGGAGATTATTCCATGAGCAAGTCCCTTGGCGCAAAAGACGGCGAAACTCCGGGTCGCGGTCGCATCTATGATTCCATTCTCGATACAATCGGCAACACACCTCTGGTCCGCATCGACAAATTTGCCAGGGAAAACGGCGTTGAAGCCAACTTGCTGGTAAAGCTGGAATTCTTCAATCCACTGGCAAGCGTCAAGGATCGTATCGGCGTCGCACTGATTGAAGCGCTTGAAGCGCAGGGCAAAGCGGTTCCTGGCAAGACAGTGTTTGTGGAGCCAACCTCCGGCAATACCGGCATTGCGCTGGCATTTGCTGCCGCTGCCAAGGGCTACCGCCTTGTGCTGACCATGCCTGAAACCATGTCAGTTGAGCGCCGCAAGCTGCTTAAGCTGCTCGGCGCCGAACTTGTGCTGACCGAAGGCCCGAAAGGTATGAAGGGCGCAATCACCAAGGCTGAGGAAATCGCAGAAGGCAATCCGAATGCGATCATTCCGCAGCAGTTTGAAAACCCGGCCAATCCTGAAATTCATCGCCGCACAACAGCCGAAGAAATCTGGAACGATACCAAAGGCGAAGCCGACATTCTGATTTCCGGCATCGGCACCGGTGGGACCATTACTGGCGTCGGTCAGGTCATCAAGGCCCGCAAGCCATCGTTTAAAGTGATCGCCGTCGAGCCTAAAGATTCCCCAGTTCTTTCGGGTGGCACTCCCGGCCCACACAAAATCCAGGGCATCGGTGCAGGCTTTGCACCAAAGACGCTCGACACGGAAATTTACGATGAAGTGGTGACTGTCTCCAACGAAGATTCCTTTGCCAACGCGCGTCTGATTGCGCGTCTTGAAGGCATTCCTGTTGGCATTTCGTCGGGCGCGGCCCTCACTGCCGCCATCGAAGTTGGCAAGCGCCCCGAGAACAAGGGCAAGAATATCGTCATCATTATTCCGTCTTTTGCCGAGCGCTATCTTTCAACCGCGCTGTTTGAAGGTCTGGAATAAGATCGAAATCCAAACTCAATAGATAAAGCCAGAGCGGTCACCCGCTCTGGCTTTTTTGTTGCCTGCGCTCAGATCATCTCCAACAAAGCCTCACAGGCTTTGCGTCGGTAAATGAGCGCTGAAGCTCTGTTATCAGTTTGCCGTGCGTGCCGCGCAAGCCGGACCCGGGCCGCGCATATAATGGCGCTCGGGCCTGTAGCTCGGTGCGACGAACTCACGGATGACATTAACGCTGTCACGTAGCTGAACGATAATGTTCATCGCCTTCACCTCATCAAGAATTTGCTGCTCGAAAGTGATGTCCGTCAAGCAACCTCGAGGGTCGAGTTGAATGCTTTTAAGCTTCCGAACATCTTAATGAAAACTTTAACGATTAAAGATGAATAACTCCTGAATCCGCAGAGTTAACGGTAAGTTAATAGTAACGATATTCAGGTTTTCCACAGATGTGCGAAATTAGCTACAATAAAAAAGCCGGCGTAAACACACCGGCTTTTACAAGAACAACAGGTCGGATTAGCGGGTCGGAACCGGATGCTCGCCACGGTAATCGTAGAAACCGCGACCTGTTTTGCGACCAAGCCAGCCTGCCTCGACATATTTGACCAGAAGCGGGCATGGGCGATATTTGGAATCAGCCAGTCCGTCATGCAGCACCTGCATGATCGAAAGGCATGTATCGAGACCGATAAAATCAGCCAGCTGCAACGGCCCCATAGGATGGTTAGCGCCAAGCTTCATGGCCGTATCAATGGCTTCCACGCTGCCCACACCTTCGTAAAGCGTGTAGATCGCTTCATTGATCATTGGCAACAGAATACGGTTGACGATGAAGGCTGGGAAATCTTCGGCAACCGTCACGGTCTTACCGAGCGCCGTTACAAAATCTTTCGATTTGCGGAACGTGTCTTCTTCAGTCGCGATACCGCGCACCAGCTCGACCAGCTTCATGAGCGGCACCGGATTCATGAAGTGAATGCCGATGAAACGCTCCGGGCGATCTGTGGTCGATGCAAGACGCGTAATGGAAATCGACGACGTGTTGGTCGCAACAATCGCTTCAGGATTAAGGATCGGACAAAGCTGCGCGAAAATCTTGCGCTTGACGGTCTCGTCTTCGGTGGCCGCCTCGATAGCGATATCGACGCCCGCCAGATCTTCCATGGAGTTCGCAGCACGGATCAGCTTCATGGCATCGGCGCGCTCTTTCTCCTCCAGCTTACCGGATGACACCTGTCGCGCCATGTTGCCATTGACTGTAGCAATGCCTTTTTCCAGCCGGTCCGCAGCCGCATCATGCAAAAGCACGTCGTATCCTGCCAACGCGCACACATGGGCAATTCCGCTTCCCATTTGTCCTGCGCCAACAATGCCTACCGTCTTGATCGCCACAGTCTCAACTCCTTCATGCTCCCGCCCAATAGCGGAGATCTGCTTGAGTATATCCATTCTTCAGATACAGAGTAGCTGTATCTGGCCTCGTAATCGGCCCCGTAACGGGCTTGTATCTGAGATTGCTTGAAAGCCTGGTTAACAAGACAGCTTGCCTGTTAAAATGCAATCCTAAACTTCAAGCCGATTATTCAACACTGCTTATAAAGAACCCGCCCGAGCGTCGGCAAACAGTCGGCGCAAAGGACGGGCAGAAAATGAACAAAGGCGGCAGATTTTCCTGCCGCCTTTGTTATGATCAGAGCGCTTTTTCGAGCTCCGGCAACACGGTAAAGAGATCCCCGACGAGGCCGTAATCGGCGACCTGGAAGATCGGGGCTTCCTCGTCCTTGTTGATCGCAACAATCACGCGGCTGTCTTTCATGCCCGCAAGATGCTGGATCGCGCCGGAAATACCAACCGCGATGTAAAGATCAGGTGCAACCACCTTGCCGGTCTGGCCAACCTGCCAGTCATTGGGCGCATAGCCCGCATCAACCGCAGCACGGCTTGCACCGACTGCTGCGCCAAGCTTGTCAGCAACAGGCAGGATCACTTCCTGGAACTTCTCCGATGAACCAAGCGCACGACCGCCCGAGATGATGATCCTGGCAGAAGTCAGTTCCGGACGATCACCACCCGAAAGCGCGTTCTCGACAAATGTCGACAATGCCGGATCAGTAGCTGCATTGACGCTTTCAACTGCAGCCGAACCACCTTCGCCAGTAGCCTGGAACGAAGCCGTACGAACAGTGATGACCTTTTTGGCATCGGTTGATTGCACGGTCTGGATCGCATTGCCTGCATAGATCGGACGCTTGAACGTGTCTGCGGACACCACTTCCATGATTTCAGACAGCTGCATCACATCAAGAAGAGCTGCCACACGTGGAAGCACATTCTTGGCCGATGTCGTTGCAGGTGCAATGATCGTGTCGTATTGGCCTGCAAGCTCCACAATGAGCGCTGCCACTGGTTCAGCCAGACGGTTTTCCAGTGCATCGCTTTCAGCAAGCAGAACCTTGCGCACGCCAGAAAGCTTTGCAGCAGCATCAGCCGCAGCCTTTGCACCCTTGCCTGCAACCAGCACATCGACATCGCCACCGATCTTAGCTGCTGCCGTCAGTGCCTTTGCAGTCTGATCGGAAAGGGTTGCATTGTCATGTTCGGCAATAAGAAGAATAGCCATGTGTTTGTCCCTTAAATCTCTGGGTTGATGAAACCAGTCAGGCCCATTGATGTATCATTGGCGAAAATGGTGGGGTGCGAGAACCGGAAGCGCAGCGCCGCGCCATTTGCAGACGGGCCTCACGGGTTTCCCTTACAGAACGCCGTCAGCTTTAAGCTTCTCGACCAGTTCGGAGACCGAACCAACCTTCACCCCAGCCTTGCGGCCACCCGGTTCTTCGGTCTTCAGGACCTTGAGACGCGGTGCAATATCAGCGCCAAAATCAGCAGGCGACTTCTCATCAAGCGGCTTCTTCTTGGCCTTCATGATGTTTGGCAGCGAAGCATAACGCGGCTGGTTCAGACGAAGATCAACCGTGACAATGGCTGGAAGCTTCACTGCAATGGTCTGAAGACCACCATCGACTTCACGCGTCACCCTGGCAGAACCATCACCCAGTTCAACCTTGGATGCGAATGTCGCCTGGCTCCAGTTGAGCAATGCCGAAAGCATCTGGCCGGTCTGGTTGGCATCGTCGTCGATCGCCTGCTTGCCGAGGAATACGAGGTCTGGCTGTTCAGCCTCGACCACACCCTTAAGCACCTTGGCAACGCCAAGCGGCTCAACAGTTTCATCAACCTTGACCAGAATAGCGCGATCAGCACCCATGGCGAGAGCAGTACGCAGCGTTTCCTGCGCCTGAGCCGGACCAACCGAAACCACGATGATTTCCGTGACCTTGCCAGCTTCCTTCAGACGGATCGCTTCTTCAACCGCAATCTCGTCAAAAGGGTTCATCGACATCTTGACGTTCGATAGCTCAACGCCTGAACCATCACCCTTAACACGGATCTTTACGTTGTAATCTACAACCCGCTTTACTGCGACAAGGACTTTCATCCGCGATTACCTCTTCAATGACTTTTGCGGCACGACTATGCCGCCGTGAATCTTTGCCCGCATGTCAGAATCCGACATGACAACGCTGCTGACAGAAACGCCGTGAAACCGGCACTTCCCCGCAACATCAGGGACCGGCACGAAACCTAAAGACGGTTGACGTGCACGTCAATCAGGGATGATCCGCAATATCGATTTAAATGAATTTATTCTGACAGATAGTCATTCCCATTTTTCAGAATGTCATAATGCGCCTCGCCCGTCTGGGGCGCAAGAAGGTCGCTCTAACGATTAGGACCTCCCTGTTTCATGGCGTTTACAAGTTTGCTCTCATGCGTTAGGACGACGCCGTAAACATCCGGTCGCAGCCTACCCGGTCAAAACAAGGACTCAAACTATGAAGACGCTTGTCATCTGCTCCGGCGGATTGGACTCTGTTTCGCTCGCGCACAAAATCGCGGCGGAACATCAGCTCATTGGCCTTATCTCTTTCGATTATGGTCAGCGGCATAAGAAAGAACTGAGTTTCGCAGACGCTTGCGCAAAGCGCCTCAGTGTACCTCATCACATCATCGATATTCGCCCGATCGGCGCCAGCCTTACCGGCTCTGCCCTGACAGATGCTATTGACGTTCCCGATGGCCATTATGCCGAAGAAACGATGAAGATCACCGTCGTTCCAAACCGTAATGCCATCATGCTGGCCATAGCCTTTGGCGTGGCAGCAGCCCAAAAAGCCGAAGCTGTCGCACTTGCCGTTCATGGTGGCGATCACTTCATCTATCCCGACTGCCGCCCCGGCTTTATCGACGCTTTCCAGACCATGCAAAACCATGCGCTGGAAGGATATGCCGATATTCGTGTGGTCGCCCCTTATGTGCACAAGTCAAAAAGCGACATCGTTCTGGACGGTGCAAAATACAAGACTCCGTTTGAAGCGACCTGGTCCTGTTACAAGGGCGGCGAACATCATTGCGGACGTTGCGGCACCTGTGTGGAACGTCGCGAAGCCTTTCATCTGGCGGGTATCAGCGATCCGACACGCTATGAGGATACAGCCTTCTGGCGTGCCGCAATCGAGAAGAGGAGCGTCTGATGTTTCGCATCACCAAGGAGTTCCATTTCTCCGCTTCACATCAATTGACCGAACTTCCCGCCGATCATCAATGCGCGCGGCTGCATGGGCACAACTACATCGTTGAAGTCGAGCTTTCCGCCTCTGCTCTCGATGAGCATGGCTTTGTGCGCGATTATCACGAGCTGGCCCCACTCAAGCGCTATATCGACGATGAACTCGATCACCGCCATCTCAATGATGTGCTCGGTCATAATCACGTGACGGCGGAATGTCTCGCCAGGCATCTTTATGACTGGTGTCAAAGGCGGTGGCAGGAAGTGTCGGCGGTGCGGGTCAGCGAAACACCCAAAACATGGGCCGAGTACAGACCCGGGAATCGACCATGAAAGAGGCTTCCGAAATCCGCATCAGCGAGATTTTCGGTCCAACCATTCAGGGTGAAGGCGTGCTTAGCGGCGAACCGACTGTCTTCGTGCGCACGGGCGGCTGCGACTACCGCTGCGTATGGTGTGATAGTCTGCACGCCGTTGAGAGCCGCTTTCGCCAAGAATGGAAACCGATGGACGTTGAAGCCATATGGCATGAAGTGACGGCACTTTCTGGTAAAAGGCCCATTACGGTGTCACTTTCTGGCGGCAATCCGGCGATTCAACCGCTGGGCCCTCTGATCGATCATGGCCAGAGCGAGGGCTATCGCTTCGCGCTCGAAACCCAGGGCTCGGTAACGAAAGACTGGTTTGCAAAGCTCGATACGCTCGTGCTGAGCCCGAAACCGCCGTCGAGCGGCATGGAGACGGATTGGGGTGCACTTGCGGCATCAATTCAGGCGGCGGGATCAAAGCCAAAAACCGTGCTGAAATTCGTGGTCTTTGATGACGCGGACTATGCTTTTGCGAAAGACGTATCGGCGCGTCATCCGCATTTGGCCATCTATCTTCAGCCCGGCAATCACACGCCGCCACCGCCCGAAGACGATGATGCCCGCATCGACATGGACGGCATCATGCGCCGCATGGAATGGCTGATCGACAAGGTGATGCAGGATCGCTGGTTCGAGGCGCACGTCCTGCCCCAGCTACATGTATTGATCTGGGGCAACAAGCGCGGCGTTTAAAAATCAGCGGTTAGCGCCGGGCACCCACAACACATCGCTTGCGCCGTTATCATTAACGGCGCGGGCAGCCACAAACAGAAAGTCGGAAAGTCGGTTGATATACTGCAACGCTTCCTTCGAGACGACTTCGCCCTCAGTCTTTGCAAGCAGAACCATTAAACGCTCGGCACGACGCGAAACGGTGCGTGCCAGATGCAAGGCCGCAGAAGCAGCCGAACCACCCGGCAGAATGAACGAACGCAGCGGAGGAATATCCGCATTCAAATAATCAATGTCAGATTCAAGCCGCGTAACCTGTGAGGCCACGATACGCAGCGGCTCATAAGCGAGTGGCTGGCCATCATCAGGCGTTGAAAGATCGGCACCAAGATCGAACAGGTCATTCTGGATGCGCATAAGCATCACATCAATATGCCCATGATCGGCACCGGCCGTATGAAGCCGAACCAGACCGATGCAGGCATTGGTTTCATCCACCGTGCCGTAAGATTCAACGCGCAGATCTGATTTCAGCCTGCGCGGACCCGAGGTCAGACCAGTCGTGCCATCATCGCCGGTCCGGGTATAAATCTTGTTGAGCTTAACCATGTTTAAAGCCCGCCCTTACTGGCCGCTCGTCTGGCGCGCGAAGTATACGGCTGCGACGATCAGTACGATTGCGACAAACTGCAAAAAGACCCGCAGCTGCATCATCTTGTTGGAGAAATTACCATCACCGCCGCGCATCATGTTGCGCAGGCCGATAATCAGCACAATTGCCACGGCGAACATGGCCACCATGGCCGCAGCCTTGAACAGAAAGTCCATTTATTTCTCTCCCATAATCCGCCATCTCTGTTTTCAAGACCAGGCTTGTTTGTTTCAAGAATGGGCTTGTTTGTTTCAAGACTGGTCGGACAGCATTCGATAGAGCCAGCGCGACGGCAGCAGGCGTCGTGCCAGAATACCCAGTTTCGCCGGTCGCGTAACCGTGTAATGCGGACGCGGCTTAGGCGCTTCCAATGCATGCACAAGCACCGCGTAAACAGCTTCCGGCCCAAGCTTGCTTTTAGACTTCGTACCACCATCGTCGAGTTTTGCCATCTGACGCTGATAAAGCTCGCGATGCACGGAATGTTCAAGATCAATATTGGCGCGTGCGTGCATGGCCGCACTATAAGTGAAGCGTGAGGCTATCGGCCCCGGCTCAATCATCGAGACTTCAATGCCGGAACCTTCCAGTTCCATGCGTTGCGCCAGCATCAGCCCTTCGAGGGCAAATTTTGACGCCACATAAGCACCGCGCCATTTCATCGGTACGAGACCAAGAATGGAAGAACAATGCACAATGCGGCCATGGCCCTGTGCCCGCATCACCGGAATGATACGGCGTGTGAGATCATGCCAGCCAAAGAAATTAGCTTCGAATTGCGCCCGTAAGGCTTCAACCGGCAGGTCTTCAATCGCACCGGGTTGCGCATAGGCACCATTGTTGAAAAGCGCATCCAGTTTGCCGTCACTGGCGCGCAAAACCTCATCGACCAGCGCTTCAATAGACTGTGGTTCAGTATAATCGAGGTAGAAAGCCTCAAGCCCTTTGGCTTTGAGTGCCGCAATATCCTCGTCCTTGCGCGCGGTCGCAAACACGCGCCATCCGGCCTTATGCAAAGCCTCGGCACAATAAGCACCGATACCGGAAGAGCAGCCCGTGATGATAATGCTGCGCTTTTCGCCTTCTGGAGCCATTCACCTGTTCCTTGCGGTCGCGTTTTCGCAACAGTGCTTGATTCGTGCCCGGTTTAAAACGGCTACAGCATCAGCCCAAAAATCGGTATCGATTTTTGGACAGCACGGTGCGCAGATTCAATAGCATAAGGCGGCCTTTGTGCATCCAAGAGGGCGCACGGCGCTCTATGCCCTTGCAATGTTGAATCTAATACTAGATTTAAGGGCGCTTGGGTCGTTTGTCGGTTTACCAAAGGGAAAAATCTGCGGATGCGAAAAATCAGACGTTTTATCCGTCAGATCACTTTCGATGTTTATGGGCATTTCAGCACCGACGATGGCTGGGCTTTCGCATCGCATATTGCCCTGTCAGGCCTTATGGCTTTGTTCCCATTTCTGATCTTCGCAACATCACTCGCCAGCTTTCTCGGCACCAAGGAATTCGCCAATACGGCGGTGCACGTCGTTTTCGACATGTGGCCATCCAACATTGCGGGTCCAATCGCCAATGAAGTATCGAACGTACTGACGGTGCAGCGCGGTGGCTTGTTGACGGTCAGTGTGATCGCGGCCGCCTATTTTGCCTCCAATGGTGTGGAAGCGTTGCGCATGTCGCTCAATCGCGCTTATCGCGTGACCGACCAACGCTCAATCATTTTCTGCCGCCTGCAAAGCCTGGGCTTTGTGCTGCTTGGCACAATCAGTCTCATGGCAATCAGCTTTCTGCTGGTTCTCGCACCTCTTGCTGTCCGCCTTGCAGAGCAATGGTTCCCCGATATTGCGCCCTTTACCGGCACGATTGCCATCTGGCGCTATACGATTGCGGTGATCGTTCTGGTGCTTGCGCTCTTTATCGTACACATCTGGTTGCCTGCCGGTCGTCGCCGTCTGAGCGATATTCTGCCGGGTATTGGCATCACGCTCGTTGCCTGGCTTGCAGCCGCAACCGCCTTCGCAAAATATCTCGAGACGTTTGCAAGCTATGTCACCACCTATGCGGGCCTTGCCTCGATCATGGTGGCAATCGTCTTTCTCTACATGCTCTCGGCAATCTTTATCATCGGTGCGGAAATCAATGCAGCGATCATGAATTTCCGCAAGCGCGAGCAGCAGCCAGATCTTATCGACGCAAAGTAGTCAAAGCCACACCGAGCGTCGTCACCACCATGCCTGCAATCTGGATGGGTCCAAGCGTTTCGCCGAAAATCAGATAGGCCATGATCGCAGCCGTGCCCGGCACCAGATAAAACAGCGATGCCACCTTCGACATGGCACCTTCACGGATCATGACCAGAAGCGCCAGAATGGCTCCGATGGAAATGGCAAGCGTCAGCCAGACCAGCGCAAAGATAAGTTCCGGCGACCAGATCATCACCCGCGTTTCAAAGGCGAAGGCCCCAATCGCAGTCAATGACGCGGCTGCGATATATTGCACGGCGGTTCCCGCCTTGAGGTCACCCGCCGTTCCAAAGCGCTTTTGCCAGACTGTACCGGTGCTGATGGCGAGAACCGCCACGAAAGCAGCGCACAGGCTTTGCGGATCAACGCCATTGCCCGCGGAGAACTTCGGCCAGACCACCATGGTCACACCCAGAAAGCCAACCAAAAGACCCAGCCATTGGCGTCCACTGGCGCGTTCGCTCAACAGGAGTGCTGCAATCAGTGTGGTCAGCATAGGCTGAAGACCGGCGACAAGCCCGGACATGCCAGCTGGCAATCCGTGATGCACAGCCCAGAAAAGTGCTGAAAGATAGACACCGTGAATGAGGCAGCCGGTAATGGCTGCATGCATCAGAACCTTGCCTCTTGGCCAGACGCTGCGGCTTACCAATGCCCAGAGGATCATAATGGCCGCAGCGATGGAAAACCGCACCGCCATAAAACTGAACGGCTCCGCATAGGGCATGGAAAGCCCGGCACCAATAAAACCGGTGGCCCAGAGCAGAACAAACATGATCGGAAAAAAGCGGGTGGCCATAAGAAAGACTTTCTGTTTGTGGCCTGCTCTAATCCGGTTCTGGCAATTGCGCTATCGCATAAATCTGATTGCTGCGATCAATTTGCCAAATGCGTCTCATCCACCTATGAAACGGCATGGACGCTCAAAACGACACAATCCGCATTCTTGTTGATGCCGACGCCTGCCCGGTGAAGGCTGAAATCTATCGCGTTGCCGAACGTCATGGCTTACCCGTGGTTCTCGTCGCTAACAGCTATATTGCCATCCCGCGCGATGCAGAACGGGTCGAGCGTATTGTCGTTTCCGACAAGCTTGATGCGGCAGATGACTGGATTGCGGAAAATTCCCGGCCGGGCACAGTCGTCATCACTGCGGACATCCCGCTTGCGAGCCGATCAATTGAAGTGGGCGCGTCGGTCATTGCACCCAATGGAAAAGTGCATACTGCAAGCACCATCGGCAACACGCTCGCCACACGCAATCTGATGGATTCCTTACGTTCTGCGGGCGAAGTAACGCGCGGACCGGCACCATTCTCGCCAAAAGACCGCTCGGCATTCCTGTCAGCGCTTGAATTGGCCATCGTCCAGCTCAAGCGTTCGGGGTTCAAATCAGCTTGATCGTATTGAAGCTGTCGCAATGCCGGCACCGACGAGCATCGTTCCGCCAGTACGGTTGAAGATGCGCAAGGCACGCTCATTTGCAAAGAAGCGCCGCGCACGCGTGGCGACCAGCGCATAAGCGAAGGCATTGAGAAAGGCGAGCACGAGGAACGTGCTTTCAAAGACCAGCATCTGCGTCAGGAAATCGGCATGCGGGCTGAGGAATTGCGGCAGGAAAGCCACAAAAAACGTTATGCTTTTCGGATTGAGTGCTGTCACCAGCCACGCATGGAGCAACATTCTGACCGGCTTCACCTGATCCTGTCGGGCATGGGCATTCATCGTGCCTCCGGCTCGAAACAGCTTGATACCAAGCCAGATGAGATAAGCGGCACCGATCCATTTGACGGCGGTAAAAATTGAGGCCGATGCTGCAAGCAAGGCGCCCACTCCCAACATGGAAAGCGTCATTGCTGTGAAATCGCCAAGCGCTACACCAATGGCCATTGGAAGAGCGGCTTTCCAGCCTTGTCCAAGAGCATAGGAAACCACCAGCAGTACCGTCGGCCCCGGAATGATCAGCATAATGATAGACGCGGCAGAAAATGCCAGCCAGACTTCGACACTCATGAGCAGCTTCCTCTCCAAACACGAGGAAGCCACTGATTGAACTTCGTGTCTATCTAAAGTTTTTGCGCAGCCTCGATCAGTTTAATCGCGTCGGGGCTGTCCCATGGCGCAGGCCCGTTCATGGAGGCAATCTGGCAACCTTCCTTATCGACCAGCAAAGTCACTGGAAGACCAAAAGCGAGATTTTTACGCTTCAATTCATTGAAACTCGACATGGTAGCATCACGGTTGAGGCTCAGGCTCTTGATGCCGATCTCTTCGAGAAACTTTTTCGGCTTCTCGTCCGATCCCGTATCGATATTGATGGCAACAACCTCAAAATCACTGCCGCCCTTTGCAGCCTGAAGATTGTCGAGCTCAGGCATTTCCTCACGGCATGGTGCGCACCACGTCGCCCAGAGGTTCACGAGAAGCGTCTTGCCTTTGTAATCACCAAGCGTAGTCTGCTTGCCGTCAGGACCGGTGAAGGCGATATGAGCGACTGAAATCGGCTTTTCCGCCGCGCGCATGGCCGCAACACTACCAGTTGCCGCAGCATCAAGGCTCTTCAGGGAATCTGCCTTCAATGCACATTGTGCGGAAGCTTCATCACTTTGAACAGAAACGGTGCTCGCCATTGAAACATTGCTGCCAGATGCATTGCCAGAAGGCTGTTCCATCACGTATACCGCCCCGATACCGGCAATGACACCGGCAAGAGCTGCAAGAAGGACAATCTTCCGATTTCCTGACTTTGCCTTATCGTTGTCTTCTGCCATCTCGCGTCACTTTTTTCCTTAGCATTGCATCCGAGGCATACGAGCATGAGCGAACAAAAATCAAGCAATCAGATGTGGGGCGGCCGTTTTGCCTCAGGGCCCGATGCGATCATGGAAGAGATCAATGCATCGATTGGCTTTGACCGCAAGCTCTATGCGCAGGATATTCAGGGCTCACTCGCCCATGCTGCCATGCTTGCAAAGACTGGCATCATTGCGGCAGAAGACCATAAAAAGATTGAAGAAGGACTGAAAACCATCCTCAAGGAAATTGAGGACGGCAAATTCACCTTCTCGCGCAAGCTCGAAGACATTCATATGAATATCGAAGCGCGCCTTGCCGACCTTATTGGCGCATCCGCCGGACGCCTGCATACGGCCCGCTCGCGCAACGATCAGGTTGCTGTCGATTTCCGCCTCTGGGTCAAGCGGGAGATGCAGAAGACTGCAGTAGCACTCAAAGGCCTGATTGAAGCCTTCCTTGAGCGCGCTGAAGAACATGCTGCCACCGTCATGCCGGGCTTCACGCATCTTCAGACCGCGCAGCCCGTGACTTTCGGCCATCATTGCATGGCTTATGTCGAAATGTTTGGCCGCGACCTTTCCCGCGTTCGTGACGCTATCGAACGCATGGACGAATCACCATTGGGTGCAGCAGCACTCGCGGGCACCGGCTTCCCGATCGACCGTCACATGACTGCCGAAGCTCTTGGTTTCCGTGAACCAACCCGCAATTCACTCGACAGCGTTTCGGATCGCGACTATGCGCTCGAATTCCTATCGCTTGCCGCAATTTGCGCCGGTCATCTTTCGCGTTTGGCTGAAGAAATCGTCATCTGGTCGACACCGCAGTTCAATTTCGTGCGCCTGTCCGATGCCTTTTCGACCGGCTCGTCGATCATGCCGCAGAAGAAAAACCCGGATGCAGCAGAACTGGTACGCGCCAAGACAGGCCGTATCAACGGTTCGCTCGTTGCTCTTCTCACCATCATGAAGGGGCTGCCGCTCGCTTATTCCAAGGATATGCAGGAAGACAAGGAACAGGTTTTCGACACTGCCGAAAATCTGGAACTTGCAATCGCTGCAATGAGCGGCATGGTACGCGACCTGACGATCAATGTTGCTTCGATGAAGAAAGCCGCCGGTTCCGGTTACTCAACCGCAACCGATCTTGCTGACTGGCTGGTGCGTGAACTCGGTCTTCCTTTCCGCGATGCCCACCATGTCACTGGCCGCGCCGTGGCTCTGGCTGAAAGCAAAAAGGTCGATCTCTCGAAGCTTTCGCTCGAAGAGCTGCAATCGATCAATCCGGGCATTACCGATGCGATCTTCGGTTATCTGACAGTTGAGAAGTCGGTCAAGAGCCGCCAGTCCTTCGGCGGAACCGCACCACAGGAAGTACGCCGCCAGATCCGTTACTGGAAAAAGCGCATCACCAAGGCATAAGCATTTCCAGCAAAAGTGCGAAGCGGTGCTGCGTTTGATAATGCGTAAAGACAAACAGACAAAGCGGTTCCAGCGACTCCATCTTAACTGGAATCGCTCTCAGCCATGCGATCTTAGTGAGATCACTCGTGAAGGAGTGATTTCACTTTTAGATATTTTGGGTTAGACCTGACCCATAGGACAAATTCCGGGAAACAAAGCTGATGACAGGCCGCTCCGCCACTTCTTCCGTGCTTCTTATCGTAGCCCTTGCAGCCACCCTTGCTGCTTGCGGACGAAAAGGCCCACTTGAGCCACCGCCTGCCCAGATGATCACCAATGATCAGGGCCGCACGGTCGAGAAACCGAAGGAAGACAAGCCCTTCATACTCGACAAGATACTTTAAAGCGCGTTTCGATCTGATTTCACCAGATCGCCGCTCTAAAGTCTTTTACTTGAGCATAATCTTATCGATCCTCGTTTCACTCCGGTCAGATTGTGCTCTAATCTCTGATCAAGCAGGGACTGTTTCCCGTGAATCATTTTGAATATCGCAACGGCGTTCTCCACGCTGAAAATGTGAGCTTGCCTGAAATCGCTAAAGAGGTCGGCACGCCTTTCTACGTCTACTCCCGCGCCACCATCGAGCGCCATTTCCGCGTCTTCAGCGAAGCTTTTGCGGATATGGAAACGCTGGTGACCTATGCGCTGAAAGCCAATTCCAATCTGGCAGTTCTTAAAATCCTCGCCAAGCTTGGCGCCGGTGCTGACACGGTTTCGGAAGGCGAAATTCGCCGTGCGCTGGCCGCAGGTATTCCGGCAAACAAGATCGTGTTTTCCGGTGTCGGCAAAACTCCGCATGAAATGGATTTTGCACTGGAAGCAGGCATCTATTGCTTCAATGTCGAATCCGAACCCGAGCTGGAAATCCTGTCCTCCCGCGCGGTCAAGGCTGGCAAGGTTGCCTCTGTGTCCTTGCGCATCAATCCCGATGTCGATGCAAAGACACACGCCAAAATCTCAACTGGCAAATCCGAAAACAAGTTCGGCATTCCACGCGTAAAAGCCCGTCAGGCCTATGCACGAGCTGCCAGCCTGCCCGGAATTGACGTCGTCGGTATCGATATGCATATCGGCAGCCAGATCATCGATTTAGAGCCTTTCGACAACGCTTTTGCGCTGATGGCACAGATCGTGAAGGAATTGCAGGCCGACGGTCACAATATCCGCCATGTCGATGTCGGTGGCGGCTTGGGCATTCCTTATCGCACCGATAACAACCCGCCGCCGTTGCCTGTAGCCTATGCGGAAATCGTCGCTAAACACATCAAACCGCTTGGCCTGAAAACCGTATTCGAGCCGGGCCGACTGATTGTCGGCAATGCTGGTTTGCTCGTCACGGAAGTGATTTTTGTGAAGGAAGGCGACGCCAAGAACTTTGTCATCGTCGATGCGGCGATGAACGATCTCATTCGCCCCACGCTTTATGAAGCTTTCCACGACATCAAACCGGTTAAGGAAACGCAGGATAACAGCCCGCGCATTCGCGCCGATTTTGTCGGCCCTGTCTGCGAAACCGGCGATTATCTCGGCCTGGACCGGGAAGTGGCAAAGCCCGCTCCGGGCGATCTGATTGCAGTCTGCACGACAGGCGCTTATGGCGCCGTGCTATCGAGCACCTACAATAGCCGCCTTCTGATCCCGGAAGTGTTGGTGGATGGTGATCGTTATCACGTCATCCGTCCGCGCCGGACCTATGAAGAGCTGCTTGCCCTCGATTCCGTGCCCGACTGGCTCTAGTCTCATTTGAAGCATAGTCTGATCGATCCTTGTTCCACTTTGATCGGATTATGCTTTAAAAATCCGGTCAAAGCCTCGTCTTTGCCATGATGCGTGTTATCCTAAGCGTTACTCGTAACTGGAACACGCATCAGAAAGTCCAGATGATACAGCAGAGAAAAGACAGCAAAGACTTGCCAATCCGCAAGCGCGATGCGTTTTTCCGCCTGTTTTCCGGCGAAGGTGCCGCTTTGCGCCGCCTTCACCTGCAAAGCTTTCTGACCATCAGCTTTGAGAGGCTCTGGCCTCTTGTGCTTCCACTGATTCTGCTGATTGCCCTTTTTGCAAGCCTGAGCTGGCTTGGGCTTTTTACGCTTATGCCACGCTGGTTGCATCTTGGTGTGCTTGGGCTCTTTGCCCTTGCCGGCCTTGTTGCCCTTTATCTGCCATTCCGTTTCCGCCTTCCCAATGAAGACGACATCACGGCTCGTATTGAGGACGTGAACGGTCTGATCCACGAGCCACTGGCAGTCCAAACCGGGAAAATGGCGACTGGCAGCAACGATCCTTTCGCAGTCGCTCTCTGGCAAGAACACAAGCGCCGTATGGCCGAGCGCCTGAAAAACCTGCAATCGGGCTTGCCACGTCCGCATATTCCGGAACGTGATCCGTTTGCTTTACGTGCAATTGTTGCTCTGCTTTTTGTCACTGCATTCGCCTATAGCCTTAGTCCCAATAGTGGGCGTATTGCCGATGCCTTTCACCTGCGTGCAGGCAAGGCAACGGCTGTCACCCGCATCGATGCATGGGTAACCCCACCGCGCTATACCGGACGGGCGCCCGTGTTTCTAAGCACAACGATTGATGAAGCAAATGTCGGAAAGCCGATTACGGTTCCGCAAGGCAGTATTGTCAATATCCGGGTTATTGGCGGCAGTTCAGAACGACTGACGACAACAGATCCGACCGGTCATCGCAGCGAGATACAGCCTGTCGCTCCGCAGAGTACACCAAAAGATGGTGAAGAAACAGCGGCAGAGCAGCAGCCTGAGCAACAGGCTATCGTCGATGGCAGCCGTAACTTCCGTTATGATCTGCAGCAGGATCAGACAGTGACCCTGTCCGGCACCGATGCACGCTGGACCTTTGCCGTTACGCCGGATAATGCGCCGACCATTCGTTTCACCAAAGAACCAGGCCATGCGCTGAATGGCACTTTGCAGCTTGCCTATGAAATCACCGACGATTATGGACCGGCCAAAGCCTATGGCGAAATCGTTCCGCTCGATATGGACCACGAGGATGAGGAAGTCGCTCCGCTTTACGATGCGCCGGACCTGCCACTAGCGTTGCCGCGTCGGGGAACAAAAGAGGCGACCACAGCCAAAGACCTGACAGAACATCCATGGGCTGGTCAGGAAGTAGCGCTTACGCTCGTCGTGACCGATGCAAATGGCAAAACCGGACGCAGCGAAACCAAGGTCATGAAGCTGCCGGAACGGCCTTTCTCCAATCCGCTTGCAAAAGCGGTTGTGGAGCAACGCCGGATCCTCGCTTTCGACGGCACGCAGCGTGACCATGTCCGTGACATGCTTTCAGCGCTCATGCTGCGCCCGGAAGAAACGATCAAGAACAACGCTCATTTTCTCGGCCTTGTGACAATCCGCACGCGGCTTCGTCTGGCAACCGGTGATGATGCATTGCGCGATACGGCTGATTATATGTGGCAGGTCGCACTAGGCATTGAAGACGGCAATTTGTCGGCAGCCGAGAAGCGTCTGCGTCAGGCACAGGAAGCCCTGCGCAACGCTTTGCAGAATGGCGCTTCGCAGGAAGAAATTGCGAAACTTTCCGCAGAGCTGCGCAAGGCAATGCAGGATTTCCTGCGTGAATTTGCCCAGCGTCAGCAGCAAAATCCCAATGCGCGTAATACACCCGTCGATCCAAATGCACGTGTGCTGACCGAAAAGGACTTGCAGCGTATGATGGACCAGATCGAAAATCTGGCACGTCAGGGATCACGTGATCAAGCGGAACAGCTTCTTTCGCAATTGCAGGATATGATGAACAATCTGCAGATGGGCCAGCAGGCGCAACCGGGCCAGCAAGGCCAGGGTCAGGGCCAGGGTCAGGCCAATCAGATGCAGCAGCAGATGAACAAGCTTGGCGATCTGATGCGTCGTCAGCAGCAGATGATGAATGAGACCTTCAATCTCGATCAGAAGATGCAGCAGCAATATAATAACAGCGAAGGCGAGTTTGGCGAAGAAGACCAGATGCCCGGCGATGATGGCTCTATGGGTCCAGGTGAATCGCAGCAGGGCCAATCGCAGCAAAATGGCCAGCAGAATGGCACGCCGTCTGAAATGGCGGAGGCCATGCGCAAGCTTCAACAGCAGCAACAACAGCTCCAGCAGGAATTGCAGAAGTTTAATGAAGACCTCAAGGGCATGGGCATAGACCCCAATCAGGATTTCTCCGACGCAGGAAAATCAATGGGCAATGCCGCCGATGCGCTTGGCCGCAGCGAGGGTTCGGAAGCAAGTGACCAGCAGGGCAGCGCACTTGATGCGCTTCGCCGTGGTGGCCGCGATATGATGAAGCAAATGCAGCAGGCTATGGGAGAGCAAGGTCAGGGACAAAGCGGACAGAATGGCCAGACCGGACGTGACCCGCTTGGACGCCAGCAAGGCAGCAACGGCATGTCAAATGGCGATGACGTCAAAATTCCGGGCGAAATCGATATTCAGCGCGCCCGCGAAATTCTCGATGAAATCCGCCGCAAGCTTGGCAATGCATTGACGCCACAGATGGAAAAAGAATATCTCCAGCGCCTGTTGCAGTTCGACTAGTGGATTAAATTTGACGTTTGAATCCCGGCCGACACAAAGGCTGTTTCAAACGTCAAATTCGAAAATCCACCAGATTCATAAACGTGCCAGTGGTCCCTTTGATTCCGACATATGCTGATAGCCGCGGGAAATTTTGGTTAGAACGCGCCGAAAATGGTGATTTGCGAGAGCCTAAGCGCAGTGTACTTTTGGGTACATGAGCAACGCAAGCGCAGCAAAGCTGCCATTTGCACGCCGTCAGAAGCTCAATATCGCGGTTAGTCCTTCACATGGCCCACATAGGGCAACTGGCGGAACGAATGCGCTACGTCCATGCCGTAGCCGACGACAAAATAGTCAGGGCATTCAAAGGCAACGAAATCTGCATTAAGATCAACCTTGCGACGCACGCTCTTGTCGAGCAATACGGCAATGCTGACACTACGCGCACCGCGTTCGATCATCAGTTCGCGCACGAATTTGAGCGTCTTGCCCGATTCGAGAATATCGTCGATCAGAAGCACATCACGATCACGAACATCGCTGTCGATATCGCGCAACAAACGCACTTCTGTACTGGTCGTGCCTTTGCCATAGCTCGAAACGGTGATGAATTCGACATCGGGTTCAACACCGGCATCATGCATTGCACGAATGAGATCGGCTGCGAAAATGAACGAACCTTTGAGGATCGAAATTGTCAGCAGATTATGAAACTTGTGTCCGGCGATGTCTTTCGCAAGCTCCAGATTGCGCGCGGCAATTTCTTCCGAGCTGAACAGCACATCGATTGTTTTGCCGCCGACTTCAGGCATCTGCCGCTTCTCCTGCTAAATAAGCCTCACATGGCTTTGAAAGGCACGCTCTATATCATGCTTTCTCAGAATTGCACCATTTTGGATTGCCCTCTTCCAGAACAATCAAAGGCAGCATAATCATTTGCCATTACATTGATTTGTTATAGCGTGGCCATCATGCATCCAGATATTATCGAACTGCGCTCCTTTTACGACACAACACTTGGTCACCTGACCGAGCGCTCCATCCGTATGGCACTCGCTGCACTATGGGGACGTGTGCCGGGCGAGCGACTTGTCGGTCTTGGCTATAGCCTGCCCTATCTGGATCGTTTCAGTGCAGATACCGAACGCAGCTTTGCTTTCATGCCTGCCGGACAAGGTGCGATTGCATGGCCCTCGCCGGACAAATCGGCGACGGCTTTGGTTTTCGATGAAGAATTGCCTTTGCCTGATTCCTCCATCGACCGCATTCTGATGGTCCACGCTCTCGAATATGCGGAAAATGCTGCTGAAACGCTGAAAGAGATGTGGCGGGTGCTTGCGCCTAATGGCAGGCTGGTGATCGTCGTGCCAAACCGGCGTGGCGTCTGGGCACGTCTCGACCGGACACCGTTTGGAAGCGGTCGCCCCTATAGCCGTACACAGCTCACGGCTTTGCTGCGCGAAGCCAACTTCACCGTGAATATCGTCAGCAATGCGCTGCATTTCCCACCTGTGAAACGTCGCTGGATGATGCGGCCCTGCATGGCGGTTGAGGGCGTGGGGCGTAAGCTCTGGCCGCTTTTTTCAGGCGTATTGGTGGTCGAAGCGCAGAAGCGGCTCTATCAGGGGCTGCCTGTCGCCCAGCGCTCCTCGCGACGTGTATTTGTGCCTGTGCTTGCACCCCATGGTTCGCCGCTGAGCGGCTTGAGAAAAACCGCGTCAAAAGAACCCAAAAAATAATGCTGCAGCCCTTCACAGTAAGGTTTCTCTCGACTTGAACGCGACAGCGGTTTATGCCCGCTGCGTAACCCTAAACTCAGTCCTTTTGGCGGAGCCAAAATCATGACCAATATGCAGACACCCTCCCGTCCCCAGCCCAAGACAGGCCTGCTCGATATCGCAGCCTATGTGCCCGGCAAGGAACATGTTGAAGGCGTCGCTAAGGTCTATAAGCTCTCCTCAAACGAGACTCCGGTCGGTCCCAGCCCACATGCGGTCGAGGCCTATCGACACTGGGCCGATCAGCTCGCGACATATCCCGACGGTCAGGCCATAGCGCTGCGCGAAGCAATCGCTGAATCTCAGGGCCTCAACATCGGCAACATTCTCTGCGGCAATGGCTCTGACGAATTGCTCGGCCTTATCTGCCAGACCTATCTGGCACCGGGCGATGAAGCGATCATCACCGAGCATGGTTTTGCGGTTTACAAGATTCAAACACTGGGTGCAGGCGCAACACCAGTGACCGTCAAGGAAAAGGACGAACGCATCGATGTCGATGCTATCCTTGCTGGAATTACACCACGCACCAGGATTGTTTTCATCGCCAATCCTGCCAACCCGACCGGCACCTATCTGCCATTTGAGGAAGTGCGGCGCCTCCATGCCGGTCTGCCCAGGCATGTCCTGCTGGTGCTTGATGCAGCCTATGCCGAATATGTGCGACGCAATGATTACGAAGCCGGCCTTGAGCTGGTATCGTCAAACGAAAATGTCGTCATGACCCGCACCTTCTCGAAGATACACGGCTTGCCGGGTCTGCGTATCGGCTGGATGTATGCACCACTGCACGTCATCGACGCAGTCAATCGCATCCGAGGTCCTTTCAACATGAACTCAGCGGCAATTGCTGCGGGTGCTGCCGCAATTCGCGACCGCGCCCATGTCGTAAAATCAGTTGAGTATAACGAAAAGTGGCTGTCGTGGCTGACCGATGAATTCACCAGGCTTGGGCTTCGTGTGACGCCATCGGTGACAAACTTTTTGCTGATGCACTTCCCCGACAATGCCGCACATTCGGCAGACAAGGCGGATGAGTGGCTTTCACAGCGTGGCTATATTCTGCGTCGTGTTGGTGGCTACGGCTTCCCCAATGCGCTGCGCATGACAGTAGGCACAGAAGAAGCCAATCATGGGGTTGTGGCCGCTCTTACCGAGTTTTTGAAGTAAGACGATGTCCACGATCCACTTTGAAAAAGTTGCGCTCATCGGTATCGGCCTTATTGGCTCATCGCTGGCGCGTGTCATCCGCCGCGAAGGCCTGGCCGATCATATCGCCATCGCCACACGCAGTGCCGAAACGCTTAAGCGCGCCGAGGAATTAAACCTCGGCGACAGCTATTCGACCGATAGTGCCGAAGCAGTCAAAGACGCTGATCTTGTCATCGTGTCGGTGCCGGTCGGCTCGTCGGGCACCGTTGCAAAGCAGATCGCAGGCAGTCTGAAGCCCGGCGCTATCGTCACAGATGTAGGCTCCACAAAGGCGTCGGTCATTGCCCAGATGCAGCCGGAGCTGCCGGATAATGTACATTTCATTCCGGGGCATCCACTGGCAGGGACCGAATATTCCGGCCCTGATGCAGGTTTTGCCGAGCTCTTCACCAATCGCTGGTGCATTCTCACGCCCCTGCCCGACACCGATCAGGCGGCAATCGACAAGCTTTCTGCCTTCTGGACGGCTTGCGGTTCGCGTCTTGATCAGATGGACCCACAGCATCACGATCTGGTGCTGGCCATCGTCTCGCATCTGCCGCATATCATCGCCTATAATATCGTTGGCACAGCCAGTGATCTGGAACAGGTGACGAAATCAGAAGTCATCAAATATTCTGCTTCGGGTTTCCGCGATTTCACGCGCCTGGCTGCTTCCGATCCAACCATGTGGCGTGACGTCTGCCTGCATAACAAGGACGCCATCCTTGAGATGCTCGCACGGTTCTCGGAAGATCTGGCATCCTTGCAGCGCTCAATCCGCTGGGGTGACGGTGAGGCTCTGTTTGACCTCTTCACCCGTACACGCGCCGTTCGTCGAGGCATCATCGATGCGGGTCAGGAAGTTGATGCGCCAGACTTTGGGCGTCAGGCAGCCGCCCATCCGGGCGAACAGAAATAAAGCATCTGAACTTATAAGCTCGGCACTCGACCGAGCGGAATAAATCCAGCGCTGGCTCTACCCTTGCGAACGGTAATTTCGATAACGGGATTGCCGTTTTCGTCTTTCGGCATAGCGGAAAGAGCGAAAAGAACGGTGGCTATATTGCCTCCCTGTTCAGGGAAAACTGTCTGTCCGGCCTGCGCAAAGGATTGTGGATTAACCATCGTGACCTTGAGGTCCGCATCAACCTCGCCTTCCAGATCGACTGCAAACGGACCGGCAATCGAAAGAACCGCCCCATTTGGCATGGACAGAAATGCCTGATTGATAACACCACTATGACCGCGCATCCGTTCATTGAACGGGGACGGGCTTGGCGCAAGGAAGGTGGCAGCGTCGGCAATCGCTATATCGACCAACCCGTCAATTTCCGGGCTTTTAGCATGGCCAATCACATAGGGCTCGAGCCTGAGCGCCACGAAACGCCCATTGATCTTGAGCTGATCGTCTTCGCTGCTCATGCGAAAATTCATCTGCTCAAGCTTGCTGACCAGTTCTGTGGTCGTGGTTTCCGTACGTACACCGACGCTCAGATCCCGTGCATTCAACTCGATCTCAGTCGGAAATGGACGGGCAAGACGCGTATTGGAGGTAAACTTGCTCCAATTGATTTCAAGTGGCTGGATACCGGGAAACTCGACAAAGGCCGGACCGGATATTTCGTTGCTCAGCGAACGGGGTGCATAGACCGGAGAACCGGACGTAAAGCGACCGGCACGCAATGACATGCCTTCAGAAGGCTTGCGCCATGAAATACTGGCACAAATCACATTCACACGCAGTGGGTAGCCGCCGGTATGCAGGTTTTCGCATTGAACACCGACGCCCTGCGATGCAAGCTTGGCCATATCGGCCTTTGCGCGCGTTTCGATCTTATCTGCAACATAGAACCAGCCAGCCGTGTAGGCTGCAATAAGCACGAGAGCGATAACGGCGATCGTGATTGGGCGCTTTCTGGATTTCTTGGATTCAATTCCAGCATGCGCCATTGAAAAAGCCTCTTTCAATCAGATACTTGGTTGCGGTGATAAAGCGCAGGGCATCTCAGAGCCCAAACCATCATTGTCTGTTCTGCTCTCCCCAACAGGTGGCTATATTATGGCAAGATTGCGTCTTGTGAAGTTTCACCGATTAAAAAATACGGGATATCCTGAGATTACCAATAAAAACTCGCCATAATTGAACTTATATTGATTCCTATCATGACACGGCGCACTGACGATCAGCGAATGAACGACTTCTGGGTATTTGGTTACGGCTCACTAATGTGGCGGCCCGGCTTTGCCCATGTCGAAACCATGCGCGCACGCCTGCATGGATATCGTCGCAGTCTGTGCATCTATTCCCATGTCCACCGCGGAACGCCTGACCATCCCGGCCTTGTACTTGGTCTCGATACTGGCGGCTCCTGCCTCGGCATCGCTTTCCGTGTCCCGGGCGACATGACCGATGAGGTCATGGTCTATTTGCGCGAGCGCGAAATGTCCAACCGCGTCTATCACGAAAAATGGTTGCGACTGCGCCTCGCCGATGGCCGTGATGTGCAAGCCGTCACCTATGTTGCCGACCGGCGTCACACGCAATATGCGGGGTCGCTCAAAGCCGAGGATGCTGCTGTAATCGTCGCGTCTGCGCAGGGCGATTCCGGTGCCAATGTCGATTATGTCTCCAACACGCTTGAGCATCTGCGCAATATGCGTGTGCGTGATCACGCATTGGAACATGTCAATGATCTGATCAGCAACAAAGTGAGCCAGCAGAAACCCGACGCAGCCTGATCAACTCTGCCTGTATCGACGAAAGTGACCGACCAGCGCCTCTTTGCCATTCACGATCATAATGCCCGCTATGACAAATACCGTGCCCACAACGAAACTGGTTTCGATAGGCTCGCCCAGAATAACCGCACCTAAAATCACCCCGAAAATCGGTGTCATGAAAGAGAGCGACCCCAATTGGGACGCGCGATATATCCGCAGAAGCTGAAACCAGACCAGAAACACCGCGAAAGACACGATCACAGCCTGAAAGGCAAAGCTTCCCACCACCATACCGTTCCAGTTGATCTGTGCCTGGCCCATCAGGAATGCGGCAACAGACAAGGTCACAAAGGCTGTCAGAAGCTGATAGAGCAAGGTCTGTTTCGCTGGCAGCGCCGCAAGACGCGATCCTCGAACCACAACTGTCGTTGCTCCCCACGCAGCTCCCGCAAGCAAACAGAGGACATCGCCAACTAGCATAGTGTGGAGATCACCATGCATCGCCTCACCCCGAACGAGGAAGGCAATGGCGATTCCGGCAAAGGCAACACCGATACCGCCCCATTGGATCGTCGTCAGACGCTCTGATGGAACCAGAACATGCAAGCCGAGTGCTGCAAACAGCGGTGCCGTATAGAGCAAAACCACAGCATGGGCAGCAGAGGTTAATCGCAACCCCTCACCCAGAAACAGGTATTCAAGCGCAAACAACAAGCCGACCAGCAAGCCCGGTTTCCAGATTCCGTTGGCAATTGTCAGTGTTTCACGCCGGACGATCATGACGGCGGCGATCAATGCAGCCCCTACGCCCGAACGCAGCGCGATCTGGAACAATGGTGAAATATCCGCAGCCGTCATTTTCAGCAGCACTTGCTGCAAGCCGAGGCTGATGCAGACTAAGAGCATCAGTCCAAACGCCTGCGTGTCGACGGGCTTTCGCTCCATTGTCCGAATCCTCGTGATTAATCCGAACAACTGATGTACGCTTGTCGGGTATAGAGCATATAGCTCGAAACTGCCAAACCTTAGCGCTAGATTGCCATAATGGCTGTAATCACCCTCGAAGCCACGCATCAACCACCGTTTACCGAAGCATTGCCAGAGCCGCTGTTCTTCCGAACGGCCTGTATGCCACCGGCTGCACGCTATCCTATGCATAGCCATCATTGGGGTGAGTTCGTCTATTCTTTCACCGGCGTGATGGAAGTGCGCATTGGCGAAAGTCATCTGCTGGCCCCGCCGCAATATGGAATATGGTTGCCTCCGCATATCGAGCATCAGGGCCTCAATCGTCAGGAAGTTTGTTACTGCTCGCTGTATGTGAGCGAAGAGCTTTGCGCCGATCTTCCAGCCAAGGCCTGTGCGCTCAGCCTTGATCCACTGATCCGCACCATGCTCGAACATCTGCGGATGAAGAAGCCATCGCAACCACAGCGCCCTCAGGAAACACGGCTGCTGCATACATTGCTCGACCAGCTGGCGATTGCCCCATGTGCAGGGTCTTACCTCCCCTCCAGCAATGATCCTGCGCTTCAAAAAATCCTGTCGATCCTGGAAACCGATCCAGGCGATAATCGCACCCTTCACGATCTTGCAAAGATCGCCAATACATCCGAACGCACGCTTATGCGGCGCTGCAAGCAGGAACTCGGTATGAGCTTTCCAGAATGGAAACAGCGTCTCAGAACGCTTAAAGCGATGCCGCTGCTTGAAAGTGGAGCGAAGGTTGAACATGTGGCGCTTGACCTTGGCTATGCAAGCGCATCGGCGTTCATCGCTATGTTCCGCAAACTGATGGGTGTCACGCCCGACGAATATCGCCGACAAATTGGTGCCTGAGCAAATTTCAAAAAGAGTGAAACGGTTTCGGGACCAGCATGCGTTTTAAACGCAGCAGAATCTGACTGTTTTCTCGTGCAGGGATGCGGGAGATATTAAAGTTGCATTGCTTGCGTGGCTTGCCCTTGTTCTTGCCCAAAGCAACCGCTACATCTCGCCTAAAGCATCGCTCCGGAGCCTGACTGGATTTTGGACAATACGATGCAGAGATTCAAAGGGTTGGAGCGGTCTTTCCAGGTCATTTTTTGATCTGCGCCACTCCGATTGCCAAGGAGACCTTTATGATCGCATTGTTCCGCACCATTGATCTGGCGCTCGATATCTATACTTGGATCATTATCGCTAGTGCCGTTTTCTCATGGCTCTATGCGTTCAACGTGATCAATTCTTCCAATCGCTTTGTCGCTGCCATCGGCGAGTTTCTTTACAAAGTAACTGAACCGGTTCTGCGCCCGCTCCGCAATATCCTGCCCAATCTCGGTGGCATTGATATTTCGCCGATCGTCGTGCTGCTGATTATCTTCTTCATCCGCCAGTTTATGTGGACGACACTGCTTCCCGCACTGGTGTAAAACACACAGCGATTAGCAATTAAACAAAAACGCCCGGATTTTAATCCGGGCGTTTTTGTCAGAGCATAATCCCACCGTAGTGAAACGAGGAACGATAAGATCAGCTATAAATAAAAGGTTCAGAACACCAATCTGATCGGCGCTCTGAACCATCAAAGGCTGATTACTTGCCCTTGGCGCGTTCGATCGCTTCAACGATGAACTTGCGCGCGTAATCTTCATCACCCCAGTCACCGATCTTAACCCACTTGCCAGGTTCCAGATCCTTGTAGTGCTCAAAGAAGTGCGCAATCTGCTTGAGCGTGATTTCCGGCAGATCGGAATAATCATGCACCTTTTCATAGCGCTGCGTCAGTTTTGGCGAAGGAACTGCGATGATCTTCTCATCCTTGCCTGAATTGTCTTCCATGACCAGAACACCGATTGGACGGCAATTGATCACGCAGCCTGGGATCAGTGGACGAGTGTTGCAGACCAAAACATCGATCGGATCGCCATCTTCTGACAGCGTATGCGGAACGAAGCCATAATTGCCCGGATAGGTCATCGGCGTATAAAGAAAGCGGTCCACAATCAGGGCGCCAGCTTCTTTGTCCATCTCGTACTTGATCGGCTGTCCGCCAACTGGCACTTCGATGATTACGTTGATGTCTTCTGGCGGATTTTTACCAATCGAGATAGCATCAATATTCATGATGGGTCCTTTCGTGTCGCGCTCTGATAACGGGTTTCATGTTTCCGTGCAAGAAAAACGAAAGTTCAATAAAACGCGACGAATTGTCGTTCTCTTGAATGGAATAGAGCGCGATCAGGTTATATGTTCGTTTTAGTGATTATTCACCCAGTTCTTTCAGCCGTTGAACAGCTGTTGGTGGCATGGGTGGTGCGTTGGTGTCACGACTTGCTGCGACCAGAAGTTCATCACAGGCCGTTTCAGTTGTATCGATCAGTCGACGCAGGAATTCTTCCTTTTCGAGTCCCGCCGGAATAAGCGGCAGCACACGGCAACGGATGGTCCCCGGGAAACGCAGGATTTTACGACGTGGCCAGTAAAGCCCGGCATTGTGCGCGATCGGAAGAACCGGAAGATCCAGCGCTTCATAGAGATGCACGATGCCGTATTTATACTGTGGCGGCGCGCCGGGTGAACGGCGCGTTCCCTCAGGATAGATCAGTATCTGCCGACCTTCGGAAATGGCTTTTTCGGCACCCCTGGTGATGGAATGCAGCGCCTTGACGCGCGATCCACGATCAACCGGGATCATTTCCATCTTCGCGACATACCAGCCAAAGAGCGGTATCCGCATCAGCTCGCGTTTCAGGATCAAAACCGGATCGTCAAGCTGCGGCAGGAATGCATAGGTGTCCCACGCGGACTGATGCTTAGGTGCTACGATATAAGCGCCCTCAGGAATATTCTCGAGGCCTTCGATCACATAATCGGTGCCAGCTATATATTTTTGAAGCCACAGATTAACCCGGGCCCAGGTTTTGGGAACAATCCAGGCCTTCTTGCGGGGAAGCAGAAAATAGAACGGCGTATAGAGGATCATCTGCACAAGAGTGCCGACATAGAAGGCGATATTGAACAGGATAGAGCGCAGATAGAGAAGCATCGTATCGGCGAGAACCTTGGTTATGCCTGTTCAACGCATCAGTTTGACGCGAATAGATCAGGTAAAAGAAACTGGGAGCTTTTCCAAGAAAGCAGCGGCACCGATATATCAGGAAGTTGAGCATTTTCCATAAGGAAATCTCAGCGACCGATGATCAATTCAGCGTCACTTACTACGGTTCAAGTTAAGACTGAATCGTTGGAACCGCTCTGGTGGTCTGATTCCGACATTTGCATCTCTCAATGACAAGCGTTGAGCAAATACCGGAAACTGAATGACCACTCGCTATTTGTTCTTACGCATTGTCCTACGCAAAACCGCTTCGCACCTTTGGCTCAAATGCTTGAATTATGAGGGTTCGAATGCGCTTCCGAAAATTTTCGCTCCACCAACGCGAAGGGCAGCTCCCAGATATTTGACATATTCAATGAACAGAACTCTGAGTGTGTCGCCTTCAGCTACCCAGCTGTGCGCGCGCTTTTCGCCATTCACCACTGGATAAGGCACAAATTCCACATCCTGCATCCGGTAGGACATCTCAAGAATGCTGCGTGGGATATGGTAATTATTGGTGACGACGATCACACGATGATAGTTGTTGGCGCGGATCCAGCGTTCGCTTTCGGTCGCGTTTCCAACGGTATTGAGCGCGGAACGGTCAAGATCGACGCAACAATCGAACAGGCTTTGTTCGGTATGTGTGGCACGCTGCAGCGATTTTTCCGTGGTGGACGGATGAACGCCGCTGATCAACAAGCGCTTGCCCTGCTTGTCTTTTAGAAGATCAAGTGCTGCCTGTATGCGCGACTGCCCGCCCGTCAGCACGACAATAGCGTCAGCTGGCTCGTCAAGCACCGGCGATTGCATGCTGGTGACCTTCTCGCTGAAGGCAACAAAGCCGATCAGAAAGGCGACAAGGGCCAGAAACAGCACAATGGAAATAGGCTGAAGTCGTCGAAATACACGCATTAGGACAGACCATATGAATTTACCGACAGCTGACGCAAGCATTGATGGCGTATGCGCAGAAGAGGGCGCATCCGTTTCGCGGCTGCGGCGCCAAACCACAGCGCCCATATGCGCTTCCGTCTTTGCCTCTCTGCCTGCCACTGCATCAACGCTTTCCGAACGCCCCGCCAATACCGTTTGCTGAACCTTGTGTTCACTCACCTTGCCATCATAGCCATCATTGCGGCGATAACCCGGAAAGTTGCCGGAAATTCGTGACTTCCGATCGGTGTTGGCAAAAAAGACGGTCATTCGGCCCGTACTCCCGGACCATCCATAGTTGAGAGCTGGCGAACAACTGTCAGACGACTTGTCAGCATCGTCAGCACACTCACCAGAATGATGATTACAGCCGCGCCAATATAGCCATCGCGACCAATGGCAAAATTGCCAAACATTGCAGCAGCCTGATCGGCAGCCGGTGTCCCCATATGTCGCGACGCCCACCATGAGAAGACGAAAAACACAAACATGGCAGCCATACCGCCAAACAGCGCGCCTTTAAGTGCTGTACGGAAGAAATGCCATTCGAATTCGCGCGCGACGAATTTCGATTCCGCCCCGATGAAATGCAGGACTTCGATGATATGGCCATTGCCAGACATGGCGCCACGGGTAGCAAAGATAACCGTCAGAACGGTTGCTGCCACCACAAGCGACAAGACGCCTGTGCCAATCAGCACTGTCGTATTGGCCATCGAAACAAGTCTGTCGACCCATGTGCGATGGTCGTCAAAACTTGCGCTCGGAATTGCGCGGGTGATTTCAGCGCGCATGGTTTCAAAATCTGGCGGCGTATTCTCGTCAATGGTGACAACAACCAGACGAGGAACCGGCAATTCATCGATGTTAAGGCCGCTGCCAAGCCATGGTTCAAGCAAGCGAGCGGTCGCATCCTTGTCAATGATGCTGGTATCTTTCACGCCAGCAAAGCCGCGCGCAATGCCGCTTGCATCCTGAAGCGCCTTGTCCATATCAAGCCCATCAACCGGACGGATCTGAATGGTTGCCTCGCGCGCAATCTGGCTTTGCCACTGGGCTGCCGAAGCCCGCACCAGCGTCACACCACCAAGGGTGAGGCAGGCAAGAAATGTCATGATCGCAATCACGATCACCAGCGCCGTACCCGTCACACTTCCATCAGGCACGATGGGGCTTGGCCCTTGCCGCTTTCTGCGCTTACCAATGCGGACCATAAGCATATCCTTGAGGTCTTCAAAGCGTATGCGCAGGTCGTCCATGACCTTTCGTAAAACTTTCTGCCAGTCCCTGTCAGCATCAATCATAGATATCGAGCCGCCCATGTTCGAGGATCATGCGCCGCGCATTGACCTGTTCCATCAGGGACAGATCGTGCGTTGCAATGATGACAGCAGTGCCTGAGCGGTTAAGCTCTGTGAAAAGCCGCAGCAAGCGCTTGGCGAGTGGCGGATCGACATTGCCCGTCGGTTCATCCGCCAGCAGCAGCTCCGGTTGGTCGATCAATGCACGCGCAATCGCTGCACGCTGCTTTTCACCGCCAGAAAGCACCGGAGGCAACACATTCATACGGTCACCGAGCCCGACCCAGTGCAACAGCTCTTCGACCTCATGACGATAGGTGGCCTCTTCCTTGCCGCGCACCCGCAGCGGAAGCGCCACATTTTCATAGGTCGTCATATGATCGAGCAGTCGAAAATCCTGGAAAACAATCCCGATGCGCCGACGTAAAAGCGGCACTTCCTTGTGGTCGAGCCGCGCGACATCCTTGCCGAAAATGTTGATCAGCCCGCGCGTCGGCTTCAGCGCCATGAACAACAGGCGCAGCAACGACGTCTTACCGGCGCCCGAGGGGCCGGTCAGAAACTGGAATGAGCGCGGCGGAATATGAAAGCTGACATCCTTGAGGATCTCTGGCCCCATTCCATATCTCAGGCCGACATTCTCGAAACGTATCACCGGTGTGCTTCTCTAAATTGTCCGTATTCCGATTGGGTAACGGATGAAATCGATATCAGGACGACCTTTAACCTCCATGGTTAATGTGAGGTTAATGCGAAGTTAATTCGGGCAAAATCATCTATAAAAATTGCGCGAGCATTGTGTTTTTATAACGCAGAACATTCAGGCAATTATTGGAACGAACACAACAAAGCCTGCAACCATCTGACAAACGCCAGATCGGTCCCATCCCTTGAGCATTTCCAGCAAAAGGGGAAACTGGTTTTGTGTAGAGTAATGCTTAAAAATCAAGAGTTGGAATGATTCAAACTTAAATATCAAACTGAAAAAACTTAATCTGAAACAAGACTATTCCCAGCAACCGAGATTGCGGCCTTTGAGATTATGGGAATCGATATCAGTGACGAGACGCGCATCTTCACGCAGCAGAACCATCGTCGTGCGTTGCTTGAGGTCAATCCGCTGCCAGCCGGCACATTCCTTCGGCATAGACGGAGCACTGTCGATCCTGACCGTTTCAGACCATGCTGTGGCCGCGCAACCAGACAGAACTGCACCAACGGCTACGATCATCACGGATTGCAGTATCGATCTGCATGTTCGTGCCTCAAGTTGAATATTCAAGGCTGGCAACTCCCTATAATGCCCCACGAAACACCCGCTTTGCCGATATCGTTTTCATCGCAATTATTTGCATGAACAAGCTTCTTATAACGCGCGTGCCCCTGCGACCGCAATATACAAGACAAAACCAAGCATGATTTAAATTAAGGCCAAAAAACGGCCTATTTATGGGTTTTTGGGGCTGTTCTGAAAGTTTGGAACTATTTAAAAGAACACTCTAATACAAATTAAATTCAACACGAAATTTACTGTGATAACTGTAATATCTGACAAATATCACAAACTTATCGCCCAATTAAGCACGATTGATGTAAGAAAAAGCCGACTGTATATTTAGTCATCTGATTCGCATTGGCATTTATCACTACACCAACACTGGGGACTTCCATGTTGAACAAACTGTCTGCGGAATTTTTCGGAACATTCTGGCTCGTCTTCGGTGGTTGCGGCAGCGCAATCTTCGCAGCAGCCTATCCCGAATTGGGCATTGGCTTTGCTGGCGTTGCTCTCGCCTTCGGTCTGACCGTTCTCACGATGGCTTATGCTGTCGGCGGCATTTCGGGTGGCCACTTCAATCCCGCCGTATCGCTCGGTCTTCTCGTTGCCGGCCGTTTCCCGGCCAAAGACCTTATCCCTTACTGGATTGCACAGGTTCTGGGCGGTGTTGCTGCGGCAGCCGTTCTCTATCTGGTTGCAACTGGCAAAAGTGGCTTCACAGCGGGCGGCTTTGCATCCAACGGTTATGGCGAGCTATCACCTGGCGGCTATAGCCTCACATCGGCACTACTCATTGAAATCGTACTGACGGCGTTCTTCCTGATCGTCATTCTCGGTTCGACCTCGTCAGCCGTGCCATCGGGCTTCGCACCGATTGCCATCGGTCTTGCTCTTACACTGATCCACCTGATCGCGATCCCTGTAACCAACACATCGGTTAACCCAGCCCGTTCAGCGGCTGCAGCCCTGTTTGCGGAAACCGGCGCTTTGGGCCAGCTCTGGCTGTTCTGGGTGGCACCGCTTGTTGGTGCCGCGATTGGCGCCATCATCTGGAAAGGCCTGCTCGGCAAGGACTGAGCAGCAACAAGGATACAAAAGCATCGAAAAGGCCGGTTTATACCGGCCTTTTTGCTTTTCTCAGTCAGCAACCGATAGAAAAGCGCGTGGCATTTGTTGCATCAGCTGCGTTTTCTCCAAGAAAAAGTGATCGTTGCCCGCAAAAAATTGCTGTAAGAAGAAATTCCCTTTTACAGATGTCCTGAGCAATGTCCCCCAGCACCGATGCTTCCCATGCGGATCGTTACGCCGCTTTCCGCCATACATCATTCAAAAAATATTGGGCCGCACGCTTTCTGAGCGCCTTCGCCGTCCAGATCGTCAGTGTTTCTGTCGGCTGGCAGATTTATGACCAGACCCGCGATGCATTCAATCTTGGCATGGTCGGACTGGTACAGTTTCTGCCCGCATTATTGCTTGTCTTGTTCACTGGCGCGGCAGCTGATCGCTTCGGCCGACGTCTCGTCATGGGGCTTTCGCTCATTCTCGAAAGTGTCGTCACCGCGATACTACTGGTTCTGACGCTGGCCGGTCTGTTTGAGCCACTAACGGTCTTTGCTGCCCTGCTGCTCTTTGGCGTTGCCCGCGCATTTCTCGGGCCATCTTCCGCGTCTCTCGTGGTCAATCTGGTTCCAACCGAGGATTTCGCCAATGCCGTTTCGTGGAATGCGTCGGCGTGGCAAGTGGCAACCATTGTAGGTCCGGTCGCAGGTGGTCTGCTCTATGGCGTCTCGCATGTCGCGGCCTATAGCGTGGCCACCGTATTCCTGATCGCCGGTTCTATCCTGATCTTCTCCATTCCAAAGCCCAGGCAACATACGACAACAGAAGAGCGCTCGCTCTCCACCATGCTCGCAGGCTTCCGCTACATCTGGAAGGAAAAGATCGTTCTCGGTGCTATCTCGCTCGATCTCTTTGCGGTTCTGCTTGGTGGAACCGTTGCGCTTCTGCCGATTTATGCCCGCGATATTCTGGACCTTGGCCCGTGGGGTCTCGGGCTCTTACGCTCAGCTCCCGGTATTGGTGCAGTTCTGACGGCGATCTGGCTCGCAGGCCACCCCATCCGCGATCATGCCGGACGCGTTATGTTCGTCTTTGTTGCCCTGTTCGGCCTGTTCAACATCATCTTTGGCGTTTCGACACTGACATGGCTTTCGATCATAGCTCTCGCCTTGGCGGGTGCTGCTGATATGATCAGCGTCTATATCCGTGAAACCCTGATGCAGCTGTGGACACCAGATCATGTTCGCGGTCGCGTCAATGCAGTCAACATGGTGTTTGTGGGCGCTTCAAACGAGTTGGGTGAATTCCGTGCCGGGCTGATGGCTGCCGCTATTGGCGCGGTCCCGGCGGTGGTCATTGGTGGTATTGGGTCTGTTGCTGTTGCAGTCGCGTGGGCCGCCATGTTCCCGCAATTACGCAAAGCACGCAATTTGCAGGGCAGAACTTAACCCTGAGTGCGTGTCAGACCTCTGACACGCCACTATTGGCTGCGTGGACACGTGCCTCAATCATATTGCGATCTTGTTCCTTGATGCCAATGAGATGAGCAACGCGCCACATCACATCTGCTTCCACTTCACTGACAACCCCATCTGCGTAGACGAGTTCCCACATCAAGGTCACGAAATCAACGCAGGCCTGATAGTCGAGATGACGCTTCAGAACAGAAGTGAAATCAGAGAGGCTTATCGATTCCTGATCAGCTTCTTCTGCGGCCTTGATCAGCTTTTTAAGCGCATCACCTTTGAGGCCATATTTCTGCGAAAGCATTGCTGAGAGTTTTGCCCGCTCGCTTTCGCGCGTCTCGCCATCAGCATCCATGATATGAAACAGAAGGGCTGCGGCTGCAAGCCGTGGGTCGGCATCGGAAAATTTCTCGCCGCGCTCACGAAAACCGTTGCCCGGCAATTCTTTAAGAAACTCCAGCAGACGATCGAACATTCACCCTCACCACGTCTTAACACCACACAAAGGACAGCAAGGCGCTATCCTTTTTTGGAAGTGTTCAAAGTAGCGGGATGGGATCGCGTCGCACAAGGCGGCAAACTGCCTTGACGCGATTCCAACAGCTCAAGACCGTGCCGCCGTGGTCTTTAGGCAACATTTAGCCCCCTGAAAGGGTCGTAAAGCGCGGCGCGTCTTATCATCCTCACACGAAACGCTCTAATTCTCTGGTTATACGCATGTCACCATCTCATCGAAGCAAGGCCAGAAATCAGTCCTGTGAGCTGATAGGCCCCGCTTTTGAAAGACATGCTTTAGAACAACCGCAGACCGTTCTGAGCTTTCTGGGATGACTTGCTTTCATCCACACCAGGATCATCGACAATGATATGTGCTGTGCGGGTCTTTCCATTGTCGGCGTCGTCTTCAGCGTCTCCTGATGAAACGGCGTCGATTACCGCTGGCTTGTCGACTTCGGCTATTTTGTGCGGCGGTGGAGCAGTCTTCACCTTCACAGGCTCGGCTTCAGGCAAAACCACTTCGGCCTCGACCACGTCTTCAAATTTCGGGTTGGGTGTCGTCCTTTCGACCGGAACTATTGCCCTGCTTTCCGTAATGTGTTCCGGAACGGCTTCCGCGATTTCCGGCTTTTCCACTTCGATTACCGGTGAAAGCTGTTCAACGGGCACTTTCCATTCAAAACTGTTCAAGCGTCCGGTAACAGGCGACACGGGCGACCATTGTTCGGAAACATAACCGTCCGCCGTCCATGCAGGATCGCGCGGTGCCTTAACGGCCTGTGCAAGCCACTGCCGCACCTTGCCCTGATCGCCGGTTTCGGCTTCTTCAATATCCGCCAGCAGCAGATAAGCGCTTTCACGCGGCGAACCACGCAGCACCTGTTGGGCATTGTCGCGCGCTAAGCGATACTCGCCTGCCTCATAGGCTGCACGTGCGAGGGCGAGACTGCCCTCCGCATTGTTAGAGCGTAATGTCACCAGATGCCGGGCTCGTTTCAGGCGGTCCTGCACGGTATCGCCAGCCCGGCCATAAACATAGGTCGAAGCAATATCGGGATGCGGCGAACGCTTCCACGCAGCTTCAAGAATTTTCGAGCCCTTGCGCACTTCGCCATCAGCAAACAGTGCACGTGCTGCAACAACAGCCGCAGGTACAAGGTCAGGCGCAAGCTTATTGGCTTCAAGTGCTATGGCTTTGGCATGTGCATGATCCACATCAACCGTTGCCATAGCCTTGGCTGTGAGAAGAGCTGCACGCTCCTTCTTCACCACGTCCTTGTTGTGCGCGAGTGCCTGTTTGCGTGCATCCACCAACTTCAATGCACCATCCCAATCACCCTCAGAGCAAAGCTGGCCCATTACGGCGGATGATGCCCATTCAAGCTGCGGTGCTTCTTTTGCAGCTTCCGCAGCATAATGGCGAGCGGCCTCACGTGCACCGACGCGCTGTGCTTCGATATAAAGGCCGCGCAGACCAAGCAGCTTGGTTTCCGGGTCTTCGACCATGGCTTCAAAGCCCTTGCGGGCATCGGCGGTGCGGCCTTCCAGCATGGCAGTCTGGGCTTCAAGAAGCTTGATCAACGGCTCCTGATCAGAGTTCAAAAGCTTGGCTGCTTGCTTGTTCATGCGGCGCGCGGCTTCCGCGTCACCTGCACCAGCCGCAATCAATCCGGTCGACAGGGACTGATAGCCCCGGTCGCGTTTACGGGCGCGGAAATGACGGCGCAGTGTGTAAGGCGACTGGATTATGCTCTTGATAAGCCACCAAAGGATCAGAATCGCAGCAACAATCGCCACCACGCCAGCAGCCGCCGTAATCAGTGGAACATTATAATGATTGCCGGCAAAGGTGACATCAAGCTCACCCGGACGATCTGCAAGCCAGGAAAATCCAAATCCCAGCAAGACGACGATAGCGAAGTAAAATATCACACGCAGCATGGGCGACGCCTCCTTAGTTTGGCGCCGTGGCGTCTGTTGCGGTTTTAGGCTTCAGGCTGTCAGCAACAAGACGCTGGATCAATGCATCTGCATTGTGCCGCGCTTTCATCTGGCCTGCGAACTCTTCTGATGCAGCCTTTGCATCGGGGGCAAGCTGCTCCCATTCGGAGATTGCGCGTTCGAGATCACCGGCGTGAAGGGCTGCCTCCATACGCGCAGTGGCCGGACCGGCGCCTGTCCCGCTCACATTGCCCGCAACGGGGCGAACGCTGACAAGACCCTTGGCACTGGCGACAAGCTGGTCCCATACGCCCGCATCAGCGGGTAGCTTGTTTTCTGTGGCGATGATCCTGTTTGCAACAGGGCCGAACCATGCATTTAGATCGGCAATGGTCGGCACACCTTTGTCGGCAAAAGCACTCAGCCCTTCAACAGACTTATCCTGTGGTGCCACCGAAGCATAAGTATCGAGCTCGGCCTTGAATGAGCCGCCACGATCAATCGCTGTCTTCAATGCATTAGCGGCAATCAGCGCCGATGCATCGGGCTGACGGGCGCTCTCACTGACCTTATCCTGAAGCGAAACCAACTTCTGCTCCAGATCAGAAATCGTGCCGCTATTGCCCGAAACACCGGCCGCGGCCTGATCAGCCTGGTTCTTTGCATCGCCCAGTTGCGATTCAAGCGCTGTGAGACGTTCGGTCAGCGCTGAAACCTCAGCCGGAGTGGAGCCGCCCTCGCCTGCCTTGGGCAGTGCTGCAAACTGCTGCTGAATTTCGGTGAGGCTCCCGGCAACGGCTTCTGCCTTTATTTCAGCCGCCTCAACATTTTTTTGCAAATCGGCAAGTTGCGTCTTGCTGGCATCATCAAGAGGTGCAGGCGATGGATTGCTGCGCAGATCAGCAATCTGTTGTTCCATACGCGCCAATTGCTCGGCAGTTACGCGAGATCCGGGCGAAGGCACGACATTGCCCCATTGCAGTGCAAGCATACCGCCAAGTGCAATCACGCCACCTGCAACGCCAGCCAGAAGATAAGCACCGCCTGATCCGGATTTCTTTTCTGATACCGGCGGCTGCACCGATGCAGTAGCGCGCGGAGCTTCCCCTGAGGTTTCTGGCTTAACGCCGGCCGTAAAGGGTGGCTTTTCCGTTTTGGGTTCAAATTTTGGAGCACTTGCAGTTGCAGGTTTTGGATCGTTCATCTTCGAGAAATCTCCCACCGGCTCGGCTGCGGGCATCGCCTCTGGCGCTGCGGTTTCGTCAACGCGTTTAACATCCGACGGATCGAGATTGATCGTCACGGGCTTGCGGGCCGGTTTGGAATGTCGCGGAGTTCCGGATTTCGCCATGGGTCCTCTCGTAGTGCTAAGAATGTTTCTAAAGCTTATCAGATAAAATCACGAGATGAAGGAAGGTTGCGCGCAAAAGAGTCAAAGTTTGGAAAACAAACGAAAAATACCCTTCTCATCCGGATGATCCGCTATCAATGCGCGTGCGCGCCAATCATCTGGCAAACAGCCAGCAACCCGCTCTGAAATGCACAGAAACGGCGCTTTAGTGTCGAACTTTATATCGATTCTCTGCGTCATTTCGACAAACAGCTTCGCCGCGACAGCAGAATAAAGCAGCACCGCGACAAATGGACCTTTGTCGAGCGTGGCTTTGATTTCATTGGCTGAATAGTCGATTGCCTCGACATCATAAACATCACACACCGCCATGTTGAGGCCTGCCTCTAATACACGGTGCTCGAATATTGGCTGGCGAACGCGTCCCGCAAGATAAAGAACCTCTGCGCCTTTCGACAGATGCTCCGCCATCTTGGCAGCAAGACGCACAGCGTCACCGCCGCCTTCAATCACTGTGTGGAAGCCTGCTTCCTGTGCGGCGCGTGCTGTGCCTTCGCCAACAGCAAACAGTGGCAAGGTTTTCAACGGTTCAAGTTGTGCATCTGACACATGACGAAAAGTATTGGAGCTTGTCACTGCAAGCGCGTCGAACGACTGATTCTTGATTGAGAATTCGAGCGCGACCGTACGGCTGACCGGCAGAGAAACAGGCGAGAACCCAAGATTGGCAAGCTTTTCCGCCGTCAACGAGGCCGACGGTTCTGGTCGTGTGATCAGAACACGACAGCCGATCACTGTCTTCCGCTGTTCCGCCAATGTTACTCCCAGCCCTCAAAGAACTTTGCACCGGCCTGTGCCCGCACGCGCTTGGCCGCATCCGATCCAAGTTCAGCAGCGTCAGAAGCAGAACCTTCTGCCGTCACTTCATGTGCCTCACGACCATCCGGCGTCAGGATCATGCCACGGAATGAGACTTTGTCACCGTCAACAATCGCAAGGCCTGCAATCGGCGTGCGGCAGGAGCCATCAAGGGTAGCGAGGAATGCGCGTTCGCAGGCCAGCGCCACATGCGTATCGCGATGGGCCAGCGGCTTCAGCAACGCATCGATCTTTTCGTCGCCAATTCGGCTTTCAATGCCAATAGCGCCCTGCCCCGGTGCAGGCAGGAACGTTTCAGGGTCCAGAATATCGGTAATCACATCGGCAAGGTCCAGACGCTTCAATCCCGCACAGGCGAGGAATGTGCCATCCACTTCGCCCTCTTCCAGCTTGCGAAGACGTGTCTGGACATTACCACGGAACATCACCACTTGAATGTCGGGACGCAGACGCTTGATCATGGCCTGCCGCCGCAGCGACGACGAGCCAACCACTGCGCCCTGCGCCAGATCAAGGAAGCGTTTTGATGTACGGCCAACGAAAGCATCGCGCGGATCTTCGCGTTCAAGAAAAGCAGAAAGATGAAGGCCCTCCGGCAGAACAGTCGGCATATCCTTGGTCGAATGCACTGCAATATCGATGCGGCCATCTTTCAGCGCCGCTTCGATCTCTTCGGTAAACAACCCCTTGCCGCCGATCTGCGACAAGGAACGGTCCTGAATGCGATCGCCAGCGGTGGACATCGGTACAATTTCGATAGCGTCTTCACTGAAACCATGCGCTTCAATCAGACGGGAGCGTGTTTCATAGACCTGAGCGAGAGCAAGCTTGCTGCCCCGAGTGCCGATCTTCAAGCTGCCAATCTTCAAGGATGCTGTTTGCATATCGCGCCGTCCATGATACCGGGTTTCCGGAAAATACTATGTAAAGTTTTGAGCCAGGCAGGGTCTAACCGCAAATGCGCATTCTTGGAATAGAGACAAGTTGCGACGAAACAGCCGCCGCCGTCGTTGAACGCGACGATAACGGTAAAGGCCATATTTTGTCCAATGTGGTGCTCAGCCAGATCGCCGAACACGAACCCTATGGCGGCGTGGTGCCAGAGATTGCCGCTCGCGCCCATGTCGAAGCCCTCGACCACCTGGTGGAACGTGCGCTGAAAGACGCCAACCTGACCCTCGATGAAGTCGATGCGATTGCCGCAACAGCCGGTCCCGGTCTCATTGGCGGGCTGATTGTTGGCCTGATGACCGCCAAGGCAATGGCTATGGCTGCAAACAAGCCGTTTTATGCGGTCAATCATCTGGAAGGTCACGCGCTTACCGCACGACTGACCGACAATCTGGCATTTCCCTATCTGCTGCTGCTTGTTTCAGGCGGTCATACGCAGATGGTTCTCGTGCGTGGCCTTGGCGATTACGAGCGGCTCGGCACAACAATTGATGATGCTTTGGGTGAAGCTTTCGACAAAACGGCTAAGCTGCTCGGCCTGCCTTACCCCGGCGGTCCAGCCGTTGAGCGCATGGCATTGCAGGGCGACCCCAAGCGGTTCCCGCTGCCAAGACCACTCAAGGGCGAAGCGCGGCTCGATTTTTCCTTCTCTGGCCTTAAAACTGCTGTACGTCAGACCGCAACGGAGCTTGCTCCGCTTTCCGATCAGGACGTAGCCGATATCTGCGCATCGTTTCAGGATGCCGTTGCTGACACATTGTCGGATCGCGTCAAGCGCTCGCTCGAACGCTTCAGGCAAGAGTTTCCCGACTGCGTAACCCCTTCGCTGATCGTTGCAGGCGGCGTTGCAGCTAACAAGACGCTGCGCGCGTCTCTGGAAGCGCTTTGCGAAAAGCACGGTTTCAGCTTCATCGCGCCTCCGCTCAATCTTTGTACCGATAATGCGGCGATGATCGCATGGGCGGGAGCTGAACGTGCCGCAACCAAAGGCCCTGATTCGCTTAGTCTCGCGCCACGCTCGCGCTGGCCGCTTGATGAGAAATCCGCGCCCATGTTCGGTACCGGACGTCGTGGGGCAAAAGCATGAGTGAGCGGGCGAAAATCGCCGTCCTTGGCGGCGGTGCATGGGGTACGGCACTTGCAGCCATGGCAGCCATCAGCGGCCATGACACGTGGCTTTATGCCCGTGATGCCGAAACGGTTGAACATATAAACGCTGAGCGCCGCAATCCTGCCTATCTTGGTGAGATCGAATTGCCGGAAGGCATCCAAGCCAGCACCGATGCCCAGGCCGCTTTCCGAAATGCCGATATCGTTCTTGTCGTCGTTCCGGCACAGGTCATGCGCAAAGGACTTCTGGAATTAAGCGGCCTTATTCCGCAATCAGCACCCGTCATTTTGTGTGCCAAAGGCATTGAGCGCGAGACCGGGCGACTGATGTCGGAAGTGGTGGCGGAAGTTCTGCCCAATCACACAATCGGCGCGCTTTCCGGTCCGAGTTTCGCAACCGATGTGGCGCGCGGCCTGCCAACAGCCGTGACGATTGCTTGCGAAGATGCAGCGATAGCAGACCGACTTGCGGCAACGCTTTCAGGCCCTGCTTTTCGCTGTTATTCGACGACTGATCTTAAAGGCGTTGAAATTGGCGGCGCGCTTAAAAACGTTCTGGCTTTGGCCGCAGGTGCTGCCATCGGGCGCGGCTATGGTGCCAGCGCTCAGGCAGCACTCGTCACGCGTGGTTTTGCAGAATTGCGTCGTATCGGGCAGGCCATGGGTGCAAAACCTGAAACGATCATGGGGCTTTCAGGCCTCGGCGATCTGATGCTGACCTGTTCTTCATCGCAATCGCGCAATTATTCCTATGGGCTTGCGATCGGACGCGGTGAAGACCTTTCCAATCGACCATTGGCTGAAGGCGTGGCAACGGCCCCAATCGCTGCCGAACTTTGCGAGAAATACGCGATCCCTGCGCCAATTATTACGGCTGTTGCAGCGCTTCTTGCCGGAACAATCACGATTGATGAGGCCGTTACAGCCCTTCTCAACCGACCACTCAAAACCGAGGATTAAAGCATTTCCAACAAAAGTGCGAAGCGGTTTTGTGTAGGATAATGCTCAAACAAAAAGGTTAGCGAACAATGCTTTTTGCTCTTCTGTGCAACGACAAGCCCGACCATCTGCAGGTACGCCTTGATACGCGCCCGGCCCATCTCGACTATCTCAAGGGTCTTGGCGATGGATTGAAATTCGCGGGTCCCTTCCTTGGTGAAGATGGCAAGCCGAATGGCAGCCTCGTGGTTGTTGAAGCAGCCGACAAGGCAGAGGCCGAAAAGATCGCCGCCAATGATCCTTATGCACTGGCAGGTCTGTTTGCCGATGTGACCGTGCGCCCGTGGAACTGGGCCATCAACAATCCTGCGAACGCTTGAAGGTAGCATGATGGCTTACTGGCTGTTTAAGTCCGAACCATTCAAATGGTCATGGGAAATGCAGAAAGCCCGTGGCGAAAAAGGCGAACAGTGGGACGGCGTGCGCAACTATCTGGCACGCAACAACATGCGCGCCATGAAAATCGGCGACAAAGGCTTCTTCTACCATTCCAACGAAGGTCTGGAAGTGGTGGGCATTGTCGAGATCTGCGCCCTTTCGCATCCCGACAGCACCACCGATGATCCGCGCTGGGATTGTGTGGATATCAAGGCAGTGCGCGATGTGCCGAAGCCTGTCACGCTCAAGGATGTGAAAGCCAATCCAAAGCTCGAAAAGATGGCGCTCGTCACCTCTATGCGCCTTTCGGTACAACCAGTAACGGAAGATGAATGGATCGAAGTTTGCCGCATGGGCGGGTTGGACATTAAAGATATCTGATGCATGTCTTTATCCCAAAACCGGTTTCCTCTTTTGGGAGACATGCTTGATGCTCGATCCGGCACAGAAGAGCACGCGTGATTTCATATTGGCCAATACTGGCCTGCAAGCGCCGCCCCATGTGCCGGAAATCGAACTCCATCTGGCCGATGAAGCCCACGACCTCTGGCACAGAACTGAGGAGGAACTGGCAACCATCGGCCTGCCCCCGCCTTTCTGGGCTTTTGCCTGGGCGGGCGGACAGGGTGTTGCGCGCTATATTCTCGATCATCCAAATGCCGTTGCGGGCAGAACCGTGCTGGATTTCGCGTCGGGCTCAGGACTGGTTGCTATTGCATCGATGAAGGCAGGCGCTACAAGCGTTATCGCCTCAGATATAGATCCCTTCGCGCTTCCGGCGATTGCTATCAATGCAGCCGCAAACAGTGTTGCCATCACACCGACACTCACCGATCTGATCGATCAGGATCATGGCTGGGATGTGGTGCTTGCAGGTGATGTTTTTTATGAAAAGCCGCTCGCTGATCGCCTGATCCCATGGTTTTCAAAGCTCTCAGCGCGTGGTGCCCGCATCATTGTTGGTGATCCGGGCCGCGCCTATCTGCCGAAAGAGCGACTGGAACAACTCGCCGTCTATACAGTGCCTGTTACGCGTGCGCTTGAGGATGCTGAGGTCAAGCGCACAACGGTTTGGGCATTTATTTAATCAAGCAAATTTTTTCGCACCCGCTACACAAAGCACAACCACGCCAGCGGTCAGCACCATACCCATACTGACTGGTTCACCGGCAATGGATGCTGCCAGCATCAGGCCGAAGAACGGTTGCAGAAGCTGGAGCTGTCCAACGGTGGCTGCACCGCCCTGTGCAAGCCCGCGATACCAGAAAAAGAAGCCAATCAGCATTGAAAACAGCGTGACATAGGCAAGCCCGCCCCATGCCATCGCGCCAATGCCAGACCATACTGCAGGACGCGTCAGAATGCTGAATGGCAGCATCACCGGCAGCGAAAAGACCAGCGCCCAGCAGATCACCTGCCAGCCACCCAGCCTGCGCGAGAGGCTGGCACCTTCCGCATAGCCAAGTCCGCAGACAATGATTGCACCCAGCATCAACACATCGCCGAGCAGTGTGGACTGACTGCCCTGCCCATAAGCGTAGGATGCAACGATGAGACCGCCTGCGACCGAAAACAACCAGAACATCGGACGAGGATTTTCACCCCCGCGCAGCACGGCAAATAATGCCGTCGACAATGGCAGCAGGCCGATAAAGACGATCGCATGCGCTGAGGTCATATGTTGCAGCGCTATACCGGTCAGCAATGGAAAACCAACAACGACACCAAGTGCCACAATGATCAGCGAAAGAACGTCTTTGCGACGCGGAAAAGGTTCACGGAAAGCGAGCAGAAGTATCAAGCCCAGAAGCCCGGCAATCGTCGCTCGCGCCATGGTCAGAAAAGTCGGATCGATATCGATGACCGCCAGACGCGTTGCGGGCAAGGACCCGCTAAAAATCAGAACCCCCAGAAATCCATTAATCCAACCCGCGGTCTTGTTCATTCTGTCTTTTCGGCCTTCTAATAACTCATGCAAAGCATTCCCAGCGTAACGGCATGCGGTTTACGTTGGATAATGCGTGAAAACAAACAATTGAAGCAGTTCCTACAATTCCGTTTTGGTTGAAACCGCTCTAGATGATTCCGGTACAGTGCCGCGAATTCGGCTAAATAATCAGAGACAATTACCGGACAATTTTGGTAAACTGTACTGATACAAAGGATAGTACAGATGATTTCGACAGGCCTTTTACGCAGCCTTGAGGCTGTAGAGGCCGCCTATCTCGGCGGACAAAGCGAGCGCAGCGATGAAAAAGCCGCGCCCGAAAAAATGCCGCTCGTTGAAAAGGTCATGACCATCATTCGGGATCGTATAGCGGCGATGAGCCTTGCTCCGGGTGCGCGTCTGCCGTCGATACGCCGTTTGGCCGAAACCATGCATGTTTCGAAATCTACTGTCGTGGAAGCTTATGACCGTCTGGTCGCGGAAGGCATCATCCAGTCACGCCGTGGTGCCGGTTTCTATGTTTCCGATCGTGCGCGCCAGCCCTTTACGCTTGCGGATGTTGCTCCGCACAAGGACCGGCAGATCGATCCTTTCTGGGTCATGCGCCAATCGCTGGAAGCTGAAAGCAAGACCTATAAACCCGGTTGCGGTTGGTTGCCCGATGAATGGCTGCCATTGGAAGGCATTCGCCGTGCCATGCGCACCATCGCGCGCGATGAAGACAGCAATCTGGTTGCTTATGGCGAGCCTCTCGGCTTTCGCCCGCTGCGCAATCATCTGGCGCGCAGATTGTCTGAGCAGGGCATCGATATTTCCGGCGGCGACATATTGCTGACCGATTCCGGCACACATGCCATTGATCTCATCTGTCGCTTCCTGTTGCAGCCCGGCGATACCGTACTGGTGGACGATCCCTGCTATTTCAATTTTCAGGCGTCACTGCTTTCCCATCGCGTCAAGCTCATCGGCATCCCCTATACCCAAACTGGCCCCGATCTTGAAGCTTTCGCAAATGCAGCCGCTGAACACGCCCCCAAACTCTATATTTCCAATGCAGGTCTGCACAATCCGACAGGTGGAACCATGGCACCCGCCACGGCGCACCGTTTGCTGAAGCTCGCGGAACTGCATGATATCAAGCTGGTGGAAGACAATATCTTCGGCGATTTCCATCCTTCACCCACACCGCTTCTGGCTGAACTCGACGGCTTTGATCGCGTGCTGCATATCGGCAGTTTCTCCAAAACCCTCTCGGCTGCAGCACGTGTCGGCTACATTGCCGGCCGCCGTGACTGGATCGATGGCCTCACCGATCTGAAGCTCGCCACCTCTTTCAGCAGCAATGTTCTGTCGGCCCAGATCGTGCATGCGCTTCTGACCGACGGTACCTATCGCCGCCACATTGACAGTCTGCGTGCAAAGCTTGCCGATGCCATGACCATGACCGCAAAACGGCTCAGGGCAACCGGACTTGAACTCTGGACCGAGCCGCAAGGCGGTGTCTTTCTATGGGCAAGACTGCCCGAAGGCATGGATTCCGGTCAGATTGCCCGTTATGCGCTCGAAAAGGGTGTCGTTCTCGCACCCGGCGACGTCTTCAGCCCGTCCCGCAGTGCAACACGCTATCTGCGGTTCAATGTTGCGCAATCAACGGAACCCTATATCTTTGCCGTTCTGAGCGATGCGATGCGCGAAGCATCGACATGATTGCATTAACCCGTTCACGTCGAAAACAACTTCAACCAAAAACCATGCAGTCAGTCGCCCCCTGAGGGATATACTCGCCCCCTGTCTTTGAGGAGAGACATCGGGAGGGATCAACGTGAATACACACCCAACCGGGATGGTGGCCAGTCCACGTCCCGAAGATGAAAAACTATCTGTTGCGGCCAATCTCGCTTATGGCTTTCAGCATGTTCTGACCATGTATGGCGGTATTGTTGCGGTACCGCTCATCATCGGTCAGGCAGCAGGTCTGACGCCCAGCGAGATCGGCCTGCTGATTACTGCATCGCTTTTTGCGGGCGGCGTCGCAACCGTTCTGCAAACAATCGGCATTCCGTTCTTCGGTTGCCAGCTTCCACTGGTTCAGGGCGTATCGTTCGCAGGCGTTGCCACGATGGTCGCCATCGTCACGTCTGCTCAAACGGGCGAGGTCGGGATACAGCTCATACTCGGCGCGGTGATGGCCGCATCCCTGATCGGCTTTCTCATCACGCCGATATTTTCACGCGTCACGCGGTTCTTTCCACCACTTGTCACCGGTATTGTGATTACGACCATCGGCCTCACATTGATGCCGGTTGCCGCACGCTGGGCAATGGGCGGGAACAGCAAGGCGCCAGATTTCGGCAGTATGGGTAATATCGGCCTTGCCGGACTCACCCTTTTGATCGTGCTTTTGCTGAGCAAGGTCGGTAATGCCACGATTTCACGTCTTTCGATCCTGCTCGCCATGGTCATTGGTACAGGGATTGCATGGGCGATGGGTATGACCGACTTTTCCCGCGTATCTGAAGGGCCGGTGATGGCGTTGCCTGAAATCTTCCATTTCGGATGGCCGATTTTCAGCATTGCTGCCACACTGTCGATGTTCATCGTCATCATCGTAACGCTGGTGGAAACTTCTGCCGATATTCTGGCAGTTGGCGACATTCTGGAAACCAAGGTTGATTCCCGCCGCCTGGGCGACGGCCTGCGTGCCGATATGGCATCAAGCATTCTGGCACCCGTCGTTGGCTCTTTCACACAAAGCGCATTCGCACAGAATGTTGGCCTTGTGGCCGTAACCGGTGTGAAAAGCCGTTATGTGGTGGCAACAGGCGGTCTCATTCTGATCACGCTCGGTCTTCTGCCTGTGATGGGACGCGTGATTGCCTGTGTGCCGCCTGCGGTGCTGGGTGGTGCCGGTATCGTGCTGTTCGGTACGGTCGCCGCAAGCGGCATCCGTACGCTTTCAAAGGTCGATTATCAGAACAACATCAATCTGATCATTGTGGCGACTTCCATCGGCTTCGGCATGATCCCGATCGCAGCACCAGAATTCTACCATCAGTTCCCGGCCTGGTTTGAAACCATTTTCCATTCTGGCATCAGCTCTGCCGCTTTGATGGCAATCGCACTCAACCTGATGTTCAACGAATTCAAAGGTGGGAATTCAGACCAGATGTCAGTTTTTGCGGAAGGCACAGAGCGCATCATTCGTCACCATCAGATCGCAGAACTGCATGACGGCGACTATATCCAGAACGGTAAGCTCTACGATGCCGAGGGCAACGAGGTTAAAATCGTGCCAGCAGCTGCGGCAGCACACTAGAGCGCATCCCATAAAGTTTGAAACGGCTTTCGGACAAGATCCGCGTTGGCCCTGAACTCAATTACGATTTCAGGGCCGACGCACTAATCAACGCAGAACGCGAACCACCGTTCTATTGGTCAAATGCGGCAAGAGGCGCGCCATGTCGGCGCGCTTCAATGCTATACAGCCCTCGGTCGGGCTGAAACCGGAACGACTGAGATGAAAGAAGATCGCACTCCCGCAGCCACGTCTGCGTAGGCTGATGTTCCAGTCCATGACGATGCAGACATCGTAGACATCGTCATTGCGCCACATCTTCTCATGGCTGGCTTTGAAGGGCAGATTGACGGGACGGTTATAATTGGCGTCATTTGGCGCATCGCACCAGCCATCCAGTTTGCGCACGCGTCTCACCGGCAGGCGGGACAAAGGCAGGCTGCCGGCATCGCCGCGGCGATAGCCATAGAGCAATCGCATGGACGAAAGAGGCGTCGCGCCGTCGCCCTCGCGCTTGAAAGCACTGATTCCCCCCTTGCCAAGCGCGCATTCCAGCACCAAATTGCCAGCAGCAAGCAGGCCGCGCGTCTTATGGCCGGGCTTTGCCCGTACATCGATGATGCCAATTCCGCGGCTTTTTTGATTTCTGGTCAAGCCTGCCTCCTCAAATGCTGACTGCTTGAAAACTTTTGGTGGTATACCCGAAAAGCTCTCGCGTTTTTTCACGGCTTCAACTTATCGCCATTAAATGTCATAAAACACGAACAACTATTTGAATCAAAGAGTAACGAGGACAGGCATGACAGGTCGTACAATACTGATTGTGGACGATGACGAAGATCTCCGTTCCATCCTCGTCGAACAGCTGGAGCTGTGCGAAGAGTTCCAGATTCTCCAGGAAGACAATGCCACGAAAGGCATCCAGACCGCGCGCAACGGCGTCGTCGATTTGCTGATCATGGATGTCGGCCTGCCGGATATGGATGGTCGCGAGGCGGTAAAGCTTCTGCGCAAAGGCGGCTTCAAGGCCCCGATCATCATGCTGACGGGTCACGATACGGAATCAGACACAATCCTCGGTCTTGAATCGGGTGCGAATGATTATGTCACCAAGCCGTTCAAGTTTGCTGTTCTCCTTGCTCGTATCCGCGCGCAGCTGCGCCAGCATGAGCAGAGCGAAGACGCGACTTTCATCGTCGGACCTTACACATTCAAGCCCGGTCAGAAACTGCTTCTCGATGAAAAGGGCAGCAAGATTCGCCTGACTGAAAAGGAAGCAGCGATCATCAAGTATCTCTATCGTGCGGGTGACAAAGTCATTGGCCGCGACGTGCTGCTTGAGGAAGTCTGGGGCTACAATTCCGGTGTCACGACTCACACGCTGGAAACCCACGTCTACCGCCTGCGCCAGAAAATCGAGAAGGATCCGTCAAATGCGTCGCTTCTGGTTACAGAAAGCGGGGGATACAAACTTGTCCCATGATGGACAGCGCCTGATGCGGGTGTAATGACAAGCTATGGCGCTCGATGACGATATTCGCATTCTCGGCTCAGTAGGCCTGTTCGAGTCATTCACACCCGAACAGTTGCGTCTGCTCGCCTTTGGCGCAGAGCGACTGGTGCTGCGTGCCGGTCGTGAGCTTTTCCGCGAAGGCCAAAGTGCTGACTGCGGCTATATTGTCGTGTCCGGCAACATTACCCTGTTTCACGATGCAGACGAAGGGCGGGTCGCGATCCGCCCTGTCGGCCCCGGTGCGATGCTGGGTGAAATGGCGCTCATTGCGCAAACCACGCGCCTTACAGGGGCGATGGCTGAAGAGGAGACGGAAGTCATCCGCATCAGCCGCGCCATCTTCCGGCGTATTCTGGAAGAATATCCGGAAGCCGCCGCCTCGCTGCATTCCCACATCAGCCAAAACCTGCTGCAATTGATCAGAGACATTGAAAAAGTCGCCCCGCGCCTTGGCAGCGACGACTAATTATAATTGTAGCTGCCGTTCAATGCCGATTGCGTCGAGAAACGCCTGATCGTGGCTTACCAGCAATAACCCTCCCTCATATTCATTGAGTGCAGTTTCCAGCGCCTCAATGGAATCGAGATCAAGGTGATTGGTCGGCTCATCGAGAATCAGCAGTTCCGGCTTAAGCGTACCTCCCAGAACGCAGGCAAGAGCTGCACGTAACAACTCGCCACCACTTAAGCCTCCGGCAAGACGCGAGGCGCTCTCACCACGAAATGAAAAGCGTGCAAGTGCTGCATGTGCATCATTATTGCTTGCGCCCTTGTTCAGTCGACGGAAGTTCTCATAAAGCGTCGCGTCGCGATCAATCAGGCTCATCTGCTGGTCGAACATTGCAATTGGGACGAAGCGCCTGATTTCTCCCGCAATTGGTTGCAGATCACCGGTTATCAAGCGCAGAAGCGAGGTTTTACCCGAACCGTTCGCACCGCGAATGACGATGCGCTCGGGCCCGACAATCTTCAGCGAGAAATCACGAATGATCGGATGCTCAGACACCGGTCCGCCCGAAACATTCTGCATTTCCAGAACCACGCGTCCTGAAGGCGACAGCGATGCATCCACATTGAAACGCATGGGCTTCACGCGTTCGACCTTCGCTTCGGCTTCGCGCAACTGGCTTTGGGCACGATCTGCATTGCGTTCAGCAAGTGCATCACCGCGGCCACCGGTTTTCTGTGCCCTATCCTCTCGGGCATCGAGCATCAGCTTGCTCATGCCTGCATCAGCACGAGACTTGCGCCCTCGTGCATCGCTCTTTGCTTGCCGTTCTGCGGCTTCCTGCGCCTTCAGCCTGACCTGTTTCACATCACGTTGGGCAATCTCCAGATCGCGGATAGCCCCCTCCCGCTCCTGCTCCTTGCGCGCGTGGTAGAAATCCCAATTGCCGCCATAGAGCGTCAACGTGCCTTGTGAAAGCTCAGCGATCATATCCATGGTCCGCAACAATTCGCGATCATGGCTGACAACAACGGCAGCGCCCTGCCACTTCGCAAGCATGTCAGCGACAGTCTGACGACCATCGCGATCCAGATTATTGGTCGGTTCATCCAGCAAAATGAGATCAGGCTCTTGAAACAGAAGTGCCGCAAGCGCTGCTCGCGTCTGCTGCCCACCGCTTAATGCGGAAAGCAATGTTTGCGGCTCAAGCGCAAGCCCAAACATCTGCAAGGCTTCATCAAAGCGATGCTGCAAAAGCCAGTCTGCCTGCTCGAAATCGGTATCAGCACCCTGCCCCACTTCAATACGCGCAAGCATATCGAAAGCATCGCGCGCACCAAACAGACCGGCCAGTGTCTGCTGACTATCACTGCCGATATTTTGCTGAAGCACGCCAATCCGGCCACTGCGCGTGACTGTTCCGCTCAAAGGCAACAGATCACCGCTCATGATTTTCAGCAGCGTGGATTTGCCAATGCCATTGCGCCCGACAAGCCCGATACGGCCTTCGGTTACGCTGAAATTGATACCTGAAAAAAGACTACGTCCATCAGCTGTGACGCAGGAAACATCCTGAAGTGTAAGAAGAGAAGACATGAAGAGTCCTGGAAACGTTGAAAACACTGGTCATCTGAAACAGTGCTGTACGATCCATTGCTCATCTCTCCTCTTTCGAACTTGGTTCTATATATGCTGACGAAGCTGATTAATCCAGATCAAACGTCGCGATGACCGGCACATGGTCGGAGGGACGCTCCCAGCCGCGCGCATCACGCAGAATTTGCAGCTCCTTCATATGAGCTTCGAGATCAGCAGAGCCCCAGATGTGGTCAAGTCTGCGACCACGGTCAGCGGCGTCCCAATCCTTGGCGCGATAGCTCCACCACGTATAAATTTTCTGGTCAGCGGGAATGACCTGACGCATCAGATCGCTCCAGCCGCCTTTCACACGCAGGTCTTCCAAGGTTGTCGTCTCAATCGGCGTGTGGCTGACAATCTTGAGAAGCTGTTTATGCGACCAGACGTCGTTTTCGAGCGGTGCGATATTGAGATCGCCAACCAGAACCGACGAATGCCCATCCTGCCGATCGGCTACGATGGCCCGCATTTCCTCAAGAAAACCAAGCTTATGCGCAAATTTCGGGTTGATTGCCGGATCGGGTTCGTCACCACCGGCTGGCACATAGAAATTATGAATACGAAGCTTCTTGTTGCCGGCTTCCACAACGGCGCTGAGATGGCGACAATCGCCCATCTCGCAAAAGCCGATTTTCTCGACACCACTCAGCGGACGCCTGGAAATGGTTGCGACGCCGTGATAGCCCTTCTGACCACTGATCGCGATATGCTCATAGCCGAGCGCACGGAACCCCTTGGAGGGAAACTGATCGTCTGGGCATTTGGTTTCCTGCAGACACAGAACATCCGGCTGATAATCGCTCAGAAACTGCTCGACCAGCGGCATGCGCAGACGAACGGAATTGATGTTCCAGGTAGCAACAGAAAAGGTCATGGGAAAAGACTCGCGGACGCTCTAACTATTTGTTGTTACGCATTGTCCGGCGCAAAACCGCTTCGCACTTTTGCTGGAAATGCTTTGAGATGGCCGCGAACCTAACGATTTATCCGACAAATGCAAATATCCCGCCGCAATTAACCGGAGGATTACTGACCTTTTCGCTTCATCGCGATGCGCTGATAATCGATCTTGAACATATCATCGGTGAAGCGAACGCCGCTGCGCACATTAAACACCATGATTGTGGTGTCGAGGCCCTGTGCATCGGTGATGGTCCACTGCTTGAGATCCATGGTCTTCGGCTCAAACATCATGGTAATTCTGGAGCTTCCAAAGGCTGTCTTGTCGCCTACAACAAGCGTCGTCATGTCCGGGTCCTGCTTGACGCTCTGAAGACGACCGCCGCCAAGATCGATACGATCAGCAAGCAGCATTTTCAAAGGCGTGGTGCCCAGCGCATACATATCCCAGGTGTCGAGCTTGCGGTTGTTGATGACAACCTGATTGCCGTCTGAAATCACCCGTATCGGAGATTTATCATAGTTGAAGCGGATTTTGCCCGGTCGTTCCAGATAGAAAGTGCCACCAGTCTGCTCACCCTTGGGGCCGAACTGCACAAATTCACCGGTCAACGTACGCAAGGATGAAAAGTGATCGGCAATTTTTTGAGCCGCAGCGGCACTTCCCGCACCCTGCGCCTGAGCAATGGACGGTACAAATGCCGGAGCTGCCACGCCAAGAAACAATGCTCCCAATCCGAGTACGGCTGCAAAGCGGCTGGCTTTCGCAAATGCGGAAATACGGGAGAACATCATCGGCAAACTCTCTGTTTTCATCATCTTCTTAAAATAATCCGGCAGTTAGGCACCAGTGTGGCAACTGAAAACCGATGAGATTTGAATCCTAAAATTCGTCATCACCGGTTGGCACCAGTATTTCGCGCTTGCCCGCATGATTGGCGGGACCCACAATGCCTTCTTCTTCCATACGTTCGATAATTGAAGCGGCGCGATTATAACCAATGCCAAGACGGCGCTGGATGTAAGACGTGGAAGCTTTCTTATCGCGCAACACGACTGCAACCGCTTGATCGTAGGGATCGTCGGAATTTTCGAGGTTCGAGGTTCCGGCCGGACCACCGCCTTCATCCTCGTCATCATCTTCAGTGATGGCATCGAGATATTCCGGCACGCCCTGAAGTTTCAGATGCTGGACAACCCGTTCAACTTCGTCGTCTCCGACGAATGGACCATGCACACGCTGGATGCGTCCGCCGCCTGCCATGAACAACATGTCGCCCTGACCAAGCAACTGCTCGGCCCCCTGTTCGCCAAGAATGGTGCGGCTGTCGATCTTGGATGTGACCTGGAACGAGATACGGGTCGGGAAGTTGGCCTTGATCGTGCCGGTGATAACATCCACCGAAGGACGCTGCGTTGCCATTATGACGTGGATACCAGCCGCACGTGCCATCTGCGCAAGACGCTGTACCGTGCCTTCGATGTCCTTGCCTGCAACCATCATCAGATCGGCCATTTCGTCGATAATCACGACAATATATGGCATTGGCTCAAGATCGAGCTGTTCGGTTTCGTAGATCGCTTCGCCCGTGTTGCGGTCAAAGCCGGTCTGCACAGTGCGGGCGATCTGCTCACCCTTTTTCTGCGCCTGACCAACACGCTGGTTGAAGCCGTCAATATTGCGGACGCCCACTTTGGACATCTTGCGATAACGATCTTCCATTTCGCGCACAGTCCACTTGAGCGCAACAACGGCCTTCTTCGGATCGGTAACAACCGGTGTCAGGAGGTGCGGAATGCCATCATAGATGGAGAGTTCCAGCATCTTCGGATCAATCATGATCAGACGGCATTCCTGCGGCGTCATACGATAGAGCAGCGACAGGATCATCGTGTTGATGGCGACCGATTTACCCGAGCCGGTCGTACCAGCAACCAGCAAATGCGGCATCTTGGCAATATCGGCAATCACCGGTTCGCCATTGATGGTTTTGCCGAGTGCAAGTGCAAGCTTGGATTTCGACTGCTCGAAGTCACGACTTGCCAGTATTTCGCGCAGGTAAACCATCTCACGCTTCTGGTTCGGCAGCTCAATGCCGATGACATTACGGCCGGGAACAACGGCCACACGGGCAGCAATCGCGCTCATTGAGCGAGCGATATCATCCGCCAGGCCAATCACACGCGATGATTTGATGCCGGGTGCCGGTTCAAGTTCGTAGAGTGTTACTACCGGACCGGGCTTTACGTTGATGATCTCGCCGCGCACGCCAAAATCTTCCAGCACACCTTCAAGCAGACGCGCATTCTGCTCGAGCGCATCCTTGGAAAGCGATGAATCGCGCTGAACCAGCTTGGGTTCAGCCAGATAATGCAGAGACGGCATTTCAAACGCGCCGCCTTCTTTGAGGAAGGATGGCTGTGCTTCGCGCTGAATACGTGCACCGCTCTTTGGTGCGGGCGCACGTTCACCAACGCGTGCCTTAGCGCGTTGTGGTGGTGCATCATGCCATTCTTCGCCTGCAAGCGGTGCGGCTTCCATATCGCCGTCAAAATCCTGATCAGTATCGAATGGCGGTTCAGCAGACGATGCGCCATTAAAGCCCGGATCACGCCGCGCGCTGTTGCGGGTTTCAGCGCTGCGACGCACGCTGCGCATATCGCCATATTCGTCTTCGCGCGGTTTACGACGGTTGAGGCCTGTGAGCCGCTTGAAAGTCGCTGATGCGCTGAGCATCGTATGTGTCAGAGCGCCAACATACTGCGAAATACCACCCGATGAGCTGTCATCTTCTTCATCGTCACTATCCGCAAAATCATCTTCAGCCGTTGCACCGCGTGCAGCTGAGGCGTCGTCCAGCGCCGCACGGCGACCAACAATCCCGCTCGCAAACAGGCAAAGCCACAACGCAGGAAATGCAAGCACCAGTGCGATGCCAGATGCAATGGCACCTTGCGGAAATGCCCCCAGAAACAGCCCGGGAAAGCGCAGCATCATGTCGCCAAACACGCCACCAAGACCGATAGGCATTGGCCAGCTTTCCGGCACAGCAAAGCAGCTTGCAATGGCTGCAAACAGCAAAGCGGCCCCCATCCATGCAAAGCTGCGCTTCGCGATCCGGCTTATGCCGCCGCGTGTCATGAGCAGAAGTGACCAGATAACCAAAGGAAGCAGCACCGGAACACTCGCAAGGCCGAAGAACTGCATCGCGAGGTCGGAGAATACGGCACCGGGATAGCCGAGCGCATTGGTAACGGGATTATCCGTCGCGTGGCTCAGGCTTGGATCGGCAACATTCCACGTCGCAAGCGCACCCACAGCCGCAGCGGTCAGCGAAAGCAACCCCAGCCCAAAGAGGATATAAAACTGCCTGCGGAAGATATTGGCCAGTTTAAGCCTGTCTTCCGAAATCCGCTCGTCACGCAGCGGGTATGAGGGCGAATATCCTTGCCGCATAAAGCCTGTCCCGAACCATGTTTTGTTGCCGTCTGGCTGTTAAGCCGCGGGCGCAATGAATCGGGGTGATCCTAATGGTGCGATGGTTAATTCCCCATTAACCATGCATCCTCATACACAAAGAAATAACGAGGGAAATGCGGGCGAACAAAAATGGAAGTGAAAAAGGCGCGGTTTCCCGCGCCTTTTTCCTGTTGAGACAACTCTGTTCTACTGAACAGACTCGCCGTGCAAAGCGATATCGAGGCCTTCCATTTCGGCCTGCTTGCTTGGACGCAGCCCCATGACGGCCTTGACCACATAAAGGATGATTGCCGTTGCGACCGCCGTGTAGACAACAGTGATCGCAGCGCCGAAGAACTGCTTGCCAACGGTTGCGCCTTCGCCAGCCGCATTGATCGTAGCATCCGCAAAGACACCGGTCAGGATCGCACCGACAAAGCCGCCAACGCCATGGACGCCGAATGCATCGAGCGAGTCGTCATAGCCAAGCGCATGCTTGATCTTGACCGCTGCAACGTAACAGACAGCACCAGCGATAACACCCAGAATGAGAGCGCCCGTTGGATTGACGAAGCCAGCAGCAGGGGTAACCGCAACCAGGCCTGCAACAGCACCCGAAATGATGCCAAGAACACTTGGCTTACCGGCAATCGCCCATTCCGCAAACATCCAGGCGAGAGCCGCACCAGCGGTCGCAACCTGCGTGTTGAGCATGGCAACAGCTGCAAGGGAGTTTGCACCAGCAGCCGAGCCCGCGTTGAAGCCGAACCAACCTACCCACAGAAGAGCAGCGCCGATGACCGAGAGAACGAGGTTATGCGGCGCCATGTTGGTCTGGCCGTAACCGTCACGCTTGCCAATGATGAGCGCTGCAACGAGGCCTGCAACACCGGCGTTGATGTGAACAACTGTACCGCCGGCAAAGTCGAGAACACCATCAGAACCGAGGAAGCCGCCGCCCCATACCCAGTGAGCAACCGGAATATAGACGATAAACAGCCACAACGTCAGGAAGACGAGCATGGACGAAAACTTCATGCGCTCAGCAAACGAACCAGCAATAAGTGCCGGGGTGATGATCGCAAAAGTCATCTGGAAGACAATGAAGAGATATTCCGGAATGGTCCCCGTGAGCGAGTCCATCGTCACACCGGAGAAGAATGCCTTGGAGAGACCGCCAATATAAGCATTCATGGAGCCGCCATCTGTGAAGGCCAGCGAATAGCCCGCGACCATCCACAAAACCGACATGAGGCAAGTGACGGCAAAGCTCTGCATGACCGTCGAAAGTACGTTCTTCTTACGCACCATACCGCCATAGAACAGCGCCAGGCCCGGGATGGTCATCATCAACACGAGCGCGGTTGAAGTCAGCATCCAGGCCGTATCGCCGGTATCAAGGGTCGGTGTCGGGGTGGGCGCGGCTGCATCCTGTGCCAGTGCAGTGCCTGCAAGAACGAGCAGTGCTGGCAAGGTGGCCAAAGCCGTTTGCTTGAATCTTCCTGTTATGAGCATCGAGTATCTCCGTCGAATGGCGGCTTCAAACGCGTCTGCGCTGAAAAGACCGGTTCAGACTGAGAGAAACAAAAATCGTGCCAGTTGCGCCGACGGCTCCGCTAAAATGCAATTTTTCTGATATTCGATGCCCGGCATATGATAAAAATGCGGTATCAGTTGCCGCATTTTCGCCCAGAATGCGGGCTTTTCAATAAAAATTGGAGCCTCACTCGGTTCGTAAAAAAATCGACATAAAAAATTGAGCGGCTTTCTGATGACAGAAAAACAGCTCTAAGTGATTCATCGGATTCAGCTTTTGCCTTTCAGGTAAGGGCAGCCTGAACCGTAAATGCATAAAATTTAATCGCACCTTTTATCAATGATTAAAATATAGTCATTTATCTTTTTCATGTACACGAATAAGCCCCTCCTGCGCAACGGACGCGATCAAAAGGCCGTCACGCGTATAAAGCGCGCCGCGATTGAAGCCGCGTGCGCCGGAAGCACTTGGCGTGTCTTGCGTGTACAAAAGCCAGTCGTCGAGCCGACAAGGGCGATGAAACCACATAGCGTGATCAAGGCTCGCCACCTGCAAATCGCGATCGAAAATGGTGCGCCCATGCGGATGAAGTGATGTATCGAGCAGCGTCATATCAGACAGATAAGCGAGGATTGCCGCCTGCAACGCCCGATCGTCAGGCACGATGCCGCGCGCGCGCACCCAGACATGCTGGCTTGGTGGTAGTTTTTCGCGCGAAAAATAGTGCTTGAGCGAAACCGGCTTGATTTCAATAGGTCGTTCCTGTTCCCAGTATTTGCGCACACCAGCGGGAGCCAGATGGAGATATTCTTCTTTCAGATCGTGATCGCCCACCAGTTGCTCTGGCATCGGCAGATCTTTCGGCATGTCAATCTGATGATCCAGACCGCCCTCATCGAGCTGAAACGATGCCGAAAGCATGAATATGGCCTTGCCATGCTGCTTTGCCAGCACCCGGCGGGTATTGAAGCTTGAACCATCGCGAATACGATCGACCTCATAGATGATCGGGATTCCCGGATCGCCCGGACGCACAAAATAGGCGTGCAATGAATGCACCTGCCGATCCGGCTCAACCGTTCGCTGTGCAGCAATCAGCGCCTGACCGATCACCTGCCCGCCGAACACGCGCTGCCAGCCGACCTGCGGGCTGATACCGCGGAAAAGATCCATTTCAAGCGTTTCGAGATCAAGCGTGACCAGCAGCTGTTGCATGGCAGCGGTTTGTGCGCTTTTCAATACACCCGGTTTTTCATTATCGGACCCAGTCTTTTCGTTATCGGACCCAGTCTTTTTGTGATCTGACATGGACAGCCTGTCTCCTGAAATCCTATATAGGCAATATATTCTCGGTGAACTGTTTGTGCCTGCACAAGAGAAACTGTCAAGTCAAAGCCTTATATGCTTCACCGAAGGCTGATCAGAATATCCGAAAGGAAGAAGCGATGTCTGCCGGAGCCAAGCAAAAAACAACGGACAAGAACGATCTGGTTATAGCGGGTGGAGGCTATGTTGGCCTTGTGACTGCTGTTGCTGTGAAGTCTGCGGCGCCGCATCTTTCTGTGACGGTTATTGATGGCGCGCCAGCTGGCGCATGGAAAAAAGATCCGCGCGCATCATCCATTGCTGCCGCTGCGTCCCGGATGCTCGACAAGCTTGGCTGCTGGCAGGAAATCGTCACCGAAGCCCAGCCCATCACCGAAATGGTTGTCACTGATTCCCGTACGTCCGATCCCGTGCGCCCCGTGTTCCTCACCTTCTCAGGCGATGTGAACCCAGGCGAGCCTTTCGCACATATGGTTGAAAACCGTGTTCTCAACACAGCACTGCACAAACAGGCAGATAAGCTCGGCATCACCTTCATCGAAGGCATGAGTGTCGAGAATTTTGAAACCAACCCCGAATCCGTGACTGTTAAACTGGCAAATGGCGAGACGCTTACCACTCGCCTGCTGATTGCCGCCGATGGCGCAAAATCGCGCCTGCGAGACATTGCAGGCATCAAGACGGTCAACTGGGACTATGACCAGTCCGGCATCGTCTGCAACGTTGCTCATGAACGTCCGCACGGTGGTCGCGCCGATGAACATTTTCTGCCAGCCGGCCCCTTCGCGATTCTACCCCTCCCGGGCAATCGCAGCTCACTCGTCTGGACAGAGCGCAGAGCAGATGCAGAACGTCTGATCCGTGAAGATGATTTCATTTTCGAGGCAGAACTCGAACAGCGTTTCGGCCACCGCCTTGGCGCACTGACTGTCGAAGGACCGCGCCGCGCCTTTCCGCTTGGCCTGACGCTCGCCCGTGAATTCGTGAAGCCGCGCTTTGCGCTTGTGGGTGACGCTGCACACCGCATCCACCCAATTGCCGGTCAGGGCCTCAACCTTGGTTTCCGTGATGCGGCAGCCATTGCCGAAGTCATTGTTGAAACGGACCGCCTGGGTCTCGACATCGGTTCCTTTGCAGCCCTTGAACGCTATCAAGCATGGCGCCGCTTCGACACGGTGCAGATGGGCGTCACGACCGACGTGCTGACCAAGCTGTTCTCCAACGACAATCCCGCTATTCGTACGATCCGCGACATCGGCCTTGGCCTTGTCGATCGTGTACCAAGCCTCAAATCCTTCTTCATCAAGCAAGCAGCAGGACTTTCAGGCGATACACCGCGTCTTTTGCAGGGTGAGGCGATTTAGAGCATAATCCGACCGGAGTGAAACGAGGGTCGATCTGTTTCAATCAGGTCGGCGCTCTAAAGCTAAAACCTCACCAAAAGAGGTCCTCACTTTTCGGGAATAACTCCATTCTCCCCGATGGCAACCGCTTCAACGTCTGCTAGAAAAAAGCGGGTACTGGTGGTCTTTTTGAATCCGACATTTGTCTGGCATCTGTAACCGAGGGATACAAATGCCGAAATCAGGCCACTAGCTTAAGCGTCGGGGGACTCGCGAGCATATGCATACGGATGACAGATTGATCGACAAAGCCGTCCGCATGCAGAACGGCTTATTGTCGACGCAGCTCCTGCACAGATTATCCAAAGTTGCAGGCGCCTTGGTCGTTCTCGCCGCTATCGCTGTCACCGTGATCTATTCAATCACGAAACCCGACAACAACTGGGATATGATCCCCTATATCGCCACCGCAATCGAGAACCGATATCCTGATGCAGCGGCACTTCATAAAGAGACATGGCGACAGGTTGCGGCTGCGACCTCACAAAACGAGATCAACGCCCTGAAATACGGTGGCGATTACCGCCGCGCTCAATGGGAAAGCCCCGATAATTTCAAATCGCAGCTGATCATGTACAGGGTCAAGGTTGGCTATGTGCAATTGCTGCGTCTGATCGAACCCTATACGGGGCTTGTGGCGGGAGGACATGTCATCAGTCTCGCAGCGGCCACCGCTTCCGGACTGATTATCCTCGCGATCCTTGTCTATTATAACGCTCTTCAAGCAGGGCTGCTGGTTGGACCTGCCCTCCTGCTGGCGGGATTTGGGCCGATGACGTCGGCGGTCTTTCCAGACATCGTTCTCGCTGCATTTTCATTTGTCGCAATATTTGCGGTGATGAAAGAGCGTGACTGGCTCGCATCTGCCCTGCTTGTCCTGTCCTTCACGATCAGGCCAGATAATATAATTATGATTTTTGCCCTGCTGATTACTGCAGTGCTTTTTGGCTGGCGCAAGTTGCCTTTGCTCACAGCCTTCGCAGTATCCATCATCCTAGGGCTCATAATATCAAACCATACCGGACATACCGGCTGGTGGGCCCATCTCTATTTCACCTGCATCGAAATGCAGCATTCCATGAGCGGCTTCAAGCCGGACTTCTCGCTTCTGCTCCTCATCAAGGCCTATGTTCGCGGCGTCATGCTGGCGCTTTATCTCGAAAGCTGGCCTTCAATCCTTTTGATATCGCTGGCTGCTTGGGCCGCAATGGCAAAGGCCGGAATCAAAACGACAATTCCGCGGCTCAATGGCATTGTCTTCGCCATGTTCATCGGAATTCTGGGAAAGTTCGTTTATTTCCCGATGCCCTATGACCGCTTCTTCTTCAACATGATCATAATTATGGTGCTGATGCTTTCCCTTGCCTGGGCGACACACTCAAACAGGAAGGTAGCACTGGAAGCAATGGGAAGCCGCCCTATGTGAGGTGTTAACCCAAACAGAGGAGCTTCCCATGGACAGAAAAGCAACGGCAGTCTGGAAAGGTACACTCAAGGACGGCAAAGGCACGCTCAACACGCAAAGCGGCGCATTGAAAGACTTGCCTTACGATTTCAAAGCCCGCTTTGAAGACGAAAGCGGTCGCGCTGGCACCAATCCAGAAGAACTGCTTGGAGCGGCACATGCTGGCTGTTTCGCGATGCAGCTTTCCGCCCTTCTGACCGAACACGGTACGCCACCTGAGAAGCTGGATGCCACAGCTGCGGTAACGGTCGGCCCCGCATCAGGAGGCGGCTTTGCAATCTCCCGCAGCGCACTGACACTGAGCGCCACCATACCCGGCATTTCCGCAGAAGACTTTGCGAGCCTTGCCAGGAAAGCCAAAGAGTCCTGTCCTCTTTCCAAGGCACTTGGTGCCATTGAAGTAACGCTGGACGCAAAACTCGTTTGATTCTATAAATATGGAGGCCATAATGGCCTCCTTTTTTATTTGTCTTAATTATTTATTTCATTTCCGGGTATTTCAAATGCAAAATATATTATCAGCTTTTGCTGTATTTTCCGCTGTCTTATTGGGATCATCTTTATCTGTTGCTCAATCTAATTCTCCAGAGATTGTAGGACAGATATTGAAAACCGAACAGCAGGAAATTGGCTCCGAAGTCTTCACAGCACCCGGATACAAGCCTGGAACCGTTCAACATATCGTACTGTTCAAATACAGAAAGTCGGTTACGCCAGCCCAAATCGAGGAAGTAAGGAACCGCTTTCTGGCCTTGAAAACCGTAGCCAAAAGAAACGGAAAACCTTATATCCTGCGTCTCGAAGCGGGAGCACAGAACAGTGGTGAAGGGGCCGACCACGGCTTTCAGGAAGGCTTTGTTGTTACTTTCTGCTCGGAAGGTGATCGCAATTACTACGTCGGTACACCGATCGTGACCGACCCGAAGTTCTTCGATCCAGCCCATCAGAAATTCAAAGACTTTGTCGGCCCGCTACTGGCGGAGAAAAATGGCGCACTGGTTTTTGATTTCAAAGCCCAGACACAATAAGCCGCAAATATTTAAGCTGAAAAAGCGCAGCATCCACGCAAAGAAAATCAGTTCACCGGACTGTTTTTTGATCCTGCTGGGATGCTTGCATTTAGGAATTTCAAACCGTCACGGCTTCAAGTTCGAGCCAGGTTCAGCATCTGCTTCCTATGACTTTCATTCCGGCAAGTGGCACACAGCCTCGATATTGTGCCCGTTGGGATCAATCACAAAGGCTGCATAATAATCGGGATGATAATGCTCGCGCAGCCCGGGCTTACCGTTGTCACGTCCACCAGCAGCAAGTGCTGCCTCATAGAAACGGTTAACTTCTGATCGGGTGCCTGCCGAAAAGGCCACATGCAACACGCCTTCCAGCTTTGAGCCTTTTTGCTTGCCGATCCAGAATTCCGGCTTGCCGTTACGGCCATAACCGACCCAATCACCGAATTCCATCGCCCGCGTAATACCCAACGGCGCCAGGGCCGCATCGTAGAAGGCACGGGATTTAGGCATGCTGGAGATGTTGAAACCGATATGATCGAGCATGAAAGACCTTCAAAGCAGCGGTGAATTCCACTGATTAGATCAGATATCGGCAAAACAGCAAAGATCAAGTCCCTGCCAATGAATGAGACAAAAGAAAAGGGAGGCAGAGCCTCCCTTTAAGTTCTTTCGATGCAGCACGTTCTAAACGCGGCGCTCGACCATCATCTTCTTAATCTCGGCAATTGCCTTGGCAGGGTTGAGACCCTTCGGGCAAGTCTGCGCGCAGTTCATGATCGTGTGGCAGCGATAGAGACGGAACGGATCTTCGAGATTGTCGAGACGCTCGCCCTTGGCTTCATCACGGCTGTCGATCAGCCAGCGATAGGCCTGAAGCAGTACAGCTGGACCGAGATATCGGTCACCGTTCCACCAGTAGCTTGGGCACGAGGTCGAGCAGCAAGCACAGAGAATGCACTCGTAAAGACCATCAAGCTTCTGACGATCTTCGTGGCTCTGCAGCCATTCCTTCTGCGGCTCAGGCGAAACCGTCTTGAGCCAGGGCTCGATCGAACGGTGCTGGGCGTAGAAGTTGCTCAGATCCGGCACAAGGTCCTTCACCACAGGCATATGCGGCAGCGGATAAACCTTGATGGAACCCTTGATCTCATCCATGCCCTTGGTGCAGGCAAGGGTGTTTGCGCCATCGATATTCATCGCGCAGGAACCGCAAATGCCTTCACGGCATGAACGGCGCAGCGTCAGTGTCGGATCGATCTTGTTCTTGATGTAGAGAAGACCGTCGAGCACCATCGGGCCGCAATCGTCGCGGTCGATGTAATAGGTGTCGATGCTTGGATTCGCATCGTCATCCGGCGACCAGCGGTAAATGCGGAACTCCGTTACATTCTTGGCACCATCTGGACGCGGCCAGGTCTTGCCTTCCTGCATACGGGAGTTTTTGGGAAGTGCGAGTTCAACCATTGCTCATTCCCTCGATCAGTAAACGCGCTTCTTGGGCGCAATCTTGGCCAGGCTGATGCCGCCTTCGTCCTCGGTCGTCAACGGATCGAGATGAACAGGGCGGTAATCAAGCTTCACATCACCATTAGGCGACAGCCATGACAGGGTGTGTTTACGCCATTCAGCGTCATTACGGTCCGGGAAATCCTCGTGTGCATGCGCACCGCGGCTTTCCTGACGGGCTTCAGCCGAAACGACCGTCACCATCGCGTTTGCCATCAGGTTTTCCAGTTCCAGCGTCTCAACCAGATCGGAGTTCCAGATCATCGAACGATCGCTGACCTTGATGTCCGGCAGTTCTTTCCAGATCGCCGACATGCGCTGAACGCCCTGCTTGAGCGACTCATCCGTGCGGAACACGGCAGCATCTTCCTGCATGGTGCGCTGCATCTTCTCGCGCAGTTCTGCGGTCGGCATTGACCCATTGGCAAAACGAAGACGATGGAAACGTTCCATGATCGTTTCAACGGCAGCTTCATTGATGTCAGGGATCTTCGCTGCGCGATCGATAACCTCACCAGCGCGAATTGCAGCCGCACGGCCAAACACCACAAGATCGATCAGCGAGTTGGAGCCAAGACGGTTGGCACCATGCACCGATGCGCAGCCTGCTTCACCAACGGCCATCAGGCCCGGCTGTACGCGGTCTGGATCTTCTGAGGTCGGGTTGAGCACTTCGCCCCAGTAATTGGTTGGAATGCCGCCCATATTGTAGTGAACTGTCGGCAGAACCGGGATCGGTTCTTTGGTCACATCAACGCCTGCGAAAATCTTGGCCGACTCGGAAATACCCGGCAGACGCTCATGCAGAACAGCCGGATCGAGATGGTCGAGATGCAGATAGATGTGGTCTTTGTTCTTGCCAACGCCGCGACCAGCACGGATTTCCATGGTCATGCAGCGCGAGACAACGTCACGCGAAGCAAGGTCCTTGGCAGAAGGCGCATAACGCTCCATGAAGCGCTCACCTTCAGAATTGACGAGATAACCGCCTTCGCCGCGTGCGCCTTCTGTGATCAGGCAGCCCGCGCCGTAAATACCGGTTGGGTGGAACTGAACGAATTCCATGTCCTGAAGCGGAAGACCAGCACGTGCCGCCATGCCGCCACCGTCGCCGGTGCAGGTGTGCGCTGAGGTTGCCGAGAAATACGAACGACCATAACCACCCGTTGCCAGAACCACCATCTTGGCGGAGAAGCGATGGATCGTGCCGTCGTCGAGGTTCCAGGCAACAACGCCCGTGCAGACGCCGTCAGTCATGATCAGATCAAGTGCGAAATATTCGATGAAGAACTGCGCATTGTGCTTGAGCGACTGGCCGTAAAGCGTGTGCAGGATCGCGTGTCCGGTACGGTCAGCAGCAGCACAGGTTCGCTGAACCGGAGGACCATCACCGAAGTTCTGCATGTGACCGCCGAACGGGCGCTGATAGATCTTGCCCTCTTCGGTACGCGAGAACGGAACGCCATAATGTTCCAGCTCATAGACTGCAGCAGGTGCTTCACGCGCCAGATATTCCATGGCGTCGGTATCGCCCAGCCAGTCCGACCCCTTGACGGTGTCGTACATGTGCCACTGCCAGCTATCCGGGCCCATATTCTTGAGCGACGCTGCAATACCACCCTGTGCCGCAACCGTGTGGGAGCGCGTCGGGAAAACCTTGGTGATGCAAGCCGTCTTCAGTCCCTGTTCGGCCATACCGAGCGTTGCACGAAGTCCGGCGCCACCGGCGCCAACCACGACAACATCGAACTTATGATCGACGAACGTATAGGACTTTTCGCCTGCAGCATTGGCTGCATTGTTTTCTGCACTAGCCATCAGGCTCTCAACCTCCGAAGCTCAGCTTGAGGATCGCGTAAACGCAGGCAAAGCCAACAACAACCGTGAAGAAGGTGTTGAGCATAACCAGCAGGACCTTCAGGCCTTCGCCGTGAATGTAATCTTCAATAATGACCTGCATGCCAAGACGCATGTGGTAAACGCCGGTCAGCACGAACAACGCCATAACGAGCGCCGTGAAAGGATGCGCCAGAACGGCCTTCACTTCCGCATAGCTCGCGCCATTGAGCGAGATAATCAGACCAATGAAAAACAGAACCAGCGGAACGAGTGCAACAGCACTCATACGCTGAAACCAGAAATGGCCGGTGCCTTCCTTGGCTGACCCCAGACCGCGAACCTTGCCGAGAGGCGTACGCATATCGCTCATGTCAGAATTCCTTTCAGCGCACCGCGAAGGCAACAACCCAGACAAGGATCGTCGCAGGCAGCGAGAAGGCCAGCGTCAGCCATGCGATCCTGCTGGCCGTGTGCTTTTCAAGTCCGGCGCCCATGTCCCAGATGAAATGGCGTATGCCGCCAGCCAGATGGTGCAGCAGCGCCCACGTATAGCCAAACAGCACCAGATAGCCGATCCAGGAATTAAAAACCCAGCTCACCATGTTGAAGGCATCTTCACCGATTGCAGCAGCGATCAGCCATGCAGCGAGAAGAAGGGTTCCGAAATAAAGCGCGCCACCAGTGATACGATGGATGATGGACATCGTCATCGTGACTTTCGGTCGATAAATCGACAGATGTGGCGACAAAGGACGCTGACGCGTAACGGTCGGTTGTGTCATGGCTCTCGTGGGCTTCCCTGACGTTTCTACCCGCTTCATAGTGCCGGAGTTTTATCTGGCATAATGAAACGAATGGCCGGTTCTTCAAAACCGAGTTCGATGTCGCTCACAACGCAGGAAACAGAACTTATCGATCCTGCGCCGGCACGACCCAGAAAATGTGGCTGGATCGTGTCGCACGACCCTATGTGGCGCTTTCTACTGCGCTTTCACCATCACGTCAAAGAAGCTTTTTCACGAAAAGACTAACAATTGGTCGCACCCGGACGACACTTTCGCGTGATTTGGGAATTTAAACGATTGAAGTCCCGGATTCCCAAAAACATGTGTAATTTCATCAACTTTTGCGGATGAAGCCTAGTTGCCGAAGCGAATCACATAGCTCGACCAATCCGCAGCGGTTGCAATTTGCTCATAAAGCTTGCGACCGTCTTCCGGCACACGGGGCGCATTGAGCACCAGCTTCGACCAGCTACGTTCTTCAGCCTTGTCGGCCAGCAAATCGATGAGCGCCTTGGCGATGCCTTTGCCACGGTGATCGTGATGCACATAGATATGATCCACCTGCCCTGCACGAAGGCCAGATACCGGTTCCGGGAGATCATAGAAGATCACAAAGCCAACGAGATCGCCGTCAACGCGAGCACCCAGAATTTCAGTGGCGCGGTCCTGCAACAAATGCTCCGCATAAAATTCATCCGGACGACGCGGCGCACCACGCTTCAATGCCTGAGCGTAGCTTGCAAGCAGCGGCGCGAACTCATGGGCATCGCGCAGATGAAGGAGCGCAATATCGACGGCATGATCAATAGTCATGAGCAATCTTTCCCTCAAAATATATTTCCTGAAATCGGAAACACCTCAATTGTAGACAAGAGCCCGGCCAAAGGTAAAGCGCATTGCACGCAAAATCAGTTCAACCTGCGGCCATTATTCATGCCACGAAACTCGACCACATTGTCATCGAGCATCATCGGGAGCGCCGTGCGAACACAGTTGCGGCCATTCTTTTTGGCTTCATAAAGCGCACCATCCGCACGCTTGTAAACATCGGAGAAGAAGTCATCGAACTCCATTTCCGTGACACCAAAACTCACCGCAAAGGCTACATCGCCCGAAACACCGGGAAGCGTAATATCGGCGCAGGCCAGACGCACTCTTTCTGCAAACCGCCATGCCGACTGGATCGTATGACCGGGAAGCAGAACGGCAAACTCTTCGCCTCCCATACGCGCAGCAATCCCGCCCTTGGAGACTGCCGAGCGGCGCAATTCATCAGCAAACGCCGCAATCACCCGGTCGCCCAGGGCATGTCCATGGGTGTCGTTGATCGACTTGAAATAATCGATATCGCAGACAATCAGCGAGAGCGCCTGCCGCACGCGCTTTGATTTATCAATCGCAGCCTCTGCCCTGAACTCAAACCCGCGCCGGTTCAGAAGGCCTGAAAGCTGATCGGTTTCCGAGCGCAGCGTCACATCGGAAATCAATTCGCCCATAAGGCTCAGCAAAAGCAGCAAGCCCGCCGCAACCGAAAGCCCGGCACCGATGGATTGGACCAGCAACGCATAGTCGGTTCGGACATAATCAGTCGGATTAACGCCAACTCCTCCTACCAGCGAGGCAAGAACTGGCTTGATAAGGAAATGAATGGCGCCGATCGTGAACAGGCCCGCCATCAGACCATCAAGGGCTCCCCAGGAGCGTCCGAACGGACGACCCAACGCACGAATGTTTGAGCGTCCCCGCATGATGACCCAGACGGCCAGCATCAATGTCAGGAAATAAGGGGACTGGTACAGAATTTGGCCCAGCATATCGCTGCGGGCAATGTCGTAAATGGCATAGACCATCGACATTGATCCCACCAGAAGCAGCCCAAGCGGCCACCAGGGAACAGGCGACGCATACATGCGCGCAAGCCCAATCACCAGACAGGCCAGCGTCATGAAATAAGCGCCGAAGGCCAGCATATAACCAAGCTTCTGACTGGGGATTGAGGGGATCAGCAGCTCTGTGAGGAAGTAGAGCATCGCAAAAACGAAACCCATCGCAAAGACGGGCGCGGCAGCATTATCGCGTGCAAAGGCTGCGATACCAAGAAAAGTAAAAACAAACAGACCGGAAACGGTCATGTTGATCAGGAGTATGAACTCTGCTCCGTCCATCCGCGCTTTCCGGCATACGCCTACGGGCCATTCCGACAAGCCCGCATTCCCCGATCCGATAGTCCGGCAAGATCGCTTGTTTCAGCCAGACTGAAAAAGCATTTGCCACTCAAGGCCATTATACATTCAAAGCATAAGAATGCAGCTAAATTAGCGGACGTTTCTCTGATTTCAAACAACGCTTTAAGCACGAAAAAAGCCGCTGGATTATCCCAGCGGCTTTTCTCAAACTTGCTCAAACCTTCTGGAAAAAAGGTTAGTTCCAGTCGCGGATATCCACGAAATGACCTGCAATTGCAGCTGCCGCAGCCATTGCTGGCGATACCAGATGCGTGCGCCCCTTAAAGCCCTGACGTCCTTCAAAGTTGCGGTTCGAAGTGGATGCGCAACGTTCGCCCGGCTTAAGCCGATCGTCGTTCATGGCGAGGCACATCGAGCAGCCCGGTTCACGCCAGTCGAAGCCGGCTTCGATGAACACCTTGTCGAGGCCTTCGGCTTCTGCCTGTTCCTTCACAAGGCCCGAACCTGGCACGATCATTGCGCTTACGCCAGCGGCAACTTTCTTGCCCTTGGCCATACGTGCAGCGTCACGCAGATCTTCAATACGCCCATTGGTGCAAGAGCCGATAAAGACGCGGTCAATCGTGATGTCCGTCATCTTGGTACCTGGCTTCAGGCCCATATAGTCGAGCGCACGCCACTTCGATGCACGCTTGGTTTCGTCCTTGATTTCATCAGGGTTTGGCACGATGTCGGTAACGAACACCACGTCTTCCGGCGATGAGCCCCAGGAAACAACCGGCGAAATCTTTGCGGCATCCAGCTCGACGATCTTGTCGAAATGTGCGCCTTCCTCTGAATGCAGAGTCTTCCAGTAGCCAATTGCCTGTTCAAGGGTTTCACCCTTTGGAGCACGTGGCTTGCCGGTGATGTAAGCGAAAGTCGTCTCATCAGGTGCGATCAGACCAGCGCGGGCACCGCCTTCAATCGACATGTTGCAGACCGTCATACGGCCTTCCATCGACAGCGAGCGAATAGCGCTGCCGGCATATTCGATCACATAACCTGTGCCGCCAGCCGTGCCGATCTTGCCAATAATCGCGAGTGTGATGTCTTTTGCTGTTACACCGGGAGCCAGTTCGCCATCAACACGCACCAGCATGTTCTTGGCTTTCTTCTGGATCAGCGTCTGGGTGGCCAGAACATGTTCGACTTCCGATGTGCCGATACCATGTGCAAGCGAGCCGAAAGCACCGTGGGTCGAGGTGTGGCTGTCGCCACAGACAATCGTCATGCCCGGCAGCGTAAAGCCCTGCTCAGGTCCAACGATATGGACGACGCCCTGACGCTTGTCGCGCTCCGAATAATATTCAACGCCGAAATCAGCGGCATTCCGGGCCAGAGCCTCGACCTGAATGCGGCTTTCTTCGTTCTTGATACCATTGATACGGTCTGGTGAGGTCGGCACATTGTGATCGACAACAGCCAGCGTTCTCTCAGGATGGCGCACCTTGCGGCCTGTCAGGCGCAGACCTTCAAAAGCCTGCGGGCTCGTCACTTCGTGCACAAGATGACGATCAATATAAAGGAGGCAGGTACCGTCTTCCTGCTGATCCACTACATGGTCGTCCCAGATCTTGTCATAAAGTGTACGCGGCGCGCTCATTGCGAGAGTTCCTTTAATAGTTCCCGGAGCATTTCCGACAAAAGCGCAAAGCGCGTCTGCCTAAGGACAATGCGTTCAAAGTGTTAGAGCGGCTTCGACGATTCCACATAGACTAGAACCGCTCTAGTTTTGCTGTCATATGCACCCGCCACCGCATTTCGTCAAGAAAGCGAAACCGCAACAGGGTGTCGCAGTAATAATCTTGCGTGATTCAGGCAAAATTATGCGCGATATTATGCGGAGCATTTTAATTTTAGCAAATAAAAAAGGCGGCCCAAGGCCGCCTTTTTAAAGATCTCTGCGTAAATATTATTCAGCAGCGGTCTTGGCAGCCTGCACCTTGGCAGCTGCTGCTAGCTTGTCAGCTTCGCGCTCAGCCTTCGTGCGGTTGTCTTTCTTTTCAGCAATACGTGCAGCCTTACCGGTGAGGCCACGGAGGTAGTAAAGCTTCGCACGACGGACCTTACCGCGGCGAACCAGTTCAACGCCTTCTACGATCGGCGAGTAAACAGGGAATACGCGCTCTACGCCTTCACCGTAAGAAATCTTACGAACAGTGAAGTTTTCGTTGATGCCAGCGCCGGAACGGGCAATGCAGACGCCTTCATAGGCCTGCACGCGGGTACGCGTACCTTCGGTAACGCGAACCTGAACGCGAACGGTGTCGCCTGGCTGGAAATCTGGAAGTGTGCGCTTTTCAGCGATTTTTGCTGCCTGTTCGGCTTCAAGCTGACGAATGATGTCGGTCATCGTCTGACTCCTTCTGAATTCTTCTCAAACAGTCAGAGCGCTCTGCACTTGCCGCCAGGCAACCTTGGCCTTGCGGTTATGCCCGAAAAATCAGGCAGGAGCGGTACACCATTTATTGGTTTACGGACGTCTCGGGCTTTGCCCGAACCGGATATTACGATGTCGGGTTTTCCCGAACTGGCAGGCTCATACAGCATCGCTACCAACTTGTCACGCCCTGTCAGAAATTTTCGTAGCCAGCGGCTCAAGACTGTGCCACTCTGATTGTCAACAATAAGAGCTTAAGTTGCAAACAATCTTAATAAGCTAGTACTAAAATGGGGACAAAATGACAATAATCAATCCATCACCCTCATTGTATAATGAGGACTTAGCACCCGCTGAAGAACGAAAATGGGGCGCCTTCAGCATTTTCAACGTATGGACGTCGGACGTTCATAGCCTCTGGGGCTATTATCTTGCCGCGAGTCTTTTTCTTCTTTGCGGCAGTTTCCTGAATTTCGTGATCGCCATCGGCATCGGATCACTGGTGATCTTTGTCCTGATGAGCCTCGTCGGCAATGCCGGTGTGCGAACCGGCGTGCCATTTCCAGTATTGGCGCGCGCTTCATTCGGAACTTTCGGCGCAAACTTTCCGGCTCTCGTGCGCGGTATCGTCGCCTGTTTCTGGTATGGTGCACAGACCGCCGCCGCATCCGGCGCTATCGTCGCCCTGCTCGTTCGCAATGAAAGCATTCTCGCCTTCCATCAGAACAGCCACATGCTTGGCCATTCGACATTGGAAGTCATGTGTTATGTTCTGGTCTGGGCAGCACAGCTTCTCATTATCCAGCGCGGCATGGAAACGGTGCGCAAATTCCAGGATTGGGCTGGGCCTGCGGTATGGATCATGATGCTGATCCTCGCAATTTACCTTCTCATCAAATCAGGAACATTCTCTTTCGGCAGCGAAATCCCGCGCGATGTCCTTTTGGAAAAGACCAAGGATGCGGGCGTCACCGGCGAACCAGGCTCATTTGCGGCGCTTGCCGCCGTCTCGGCAACCTGGATTACCTATTTCGCAGCGCTTTATCTCAACTTCTGCGACTTCTCGCGTTATGCCAAGGACGAAGCTTCGCTGCGTCGCGGCAACCTGTGGGGTTTGCCGGTCAACCTTCTGGCCTTCTGTCTCGTTGCAGGCGTGACGACCACCGCCGCCTTCACGGTATATGGTGAAGTGCTTCTGCATCCCGACCAGATTTCCGCTAAATTTGACAGCTGGTTCCTCGCGCTTCTCGCCGCTCTGACCTTCACAGTGGCAACGCTGGGCATCAACGTGGTTGCAAACTTCGTGTCAGCCTCCTTCGATTTTTCCAACACCTTCCCGCAGAAAGTGTCGTTCAAGCGTGGTGGCGTGATTGCAGCTATGATCGCGCTTATTCTCTATCCATTCGCGCCATGGGAAACCGGTGCCGCGCATTTTGTGAACTTCCTCGGTTCAACCATGGGTCCGATCTTCGGCATCATGATGGTTGATTATTACCTTCTGCGCCGCGGCAAGATCAACGTTGCTGACCTTTATCAGGAAAACGGAGAGTTCCGGTTCCAGAATGGCTGGCACATCAAGGCATTTGTTGCCTTTGGCATTGGCGCCCTGTTTTCGTCGATCCTGCCGATGACAACCAATATCCTGCCTGCATGGTGGGCGACTTATGGCTGGTTCTTCGGTGTCGCAATTGGCGGTAGCGTCTATTACGTACTTCGCAGATCGACAATCCAACAAACGGTCACCAAGCCACACGCGGCTTGATCTGAAAACGAAAATGCCCGGTCATTACCGGGCATTTTCATTCAACGGCCAATACGCCCAAGATGGGTGTCATTAAAGCTGGTCCCGTATTTGAGACCAAATCCCAGCGCACGATCCACACCAATATGCACCGCCCAGATGAGCGCTATCGCAAAACAGAGTGGCCAGCTCATCACCCAGCCCAGCACAGAAAGCAGCACAACGCCAATCCAGCTATGCGCGATATTATACACGACCGCACCTGTGCGCGGCCCTTTCATATAGGCAAAGAAAGACAGATCCGGTGCAAGAATGAGAACCACGAAAAGCCACCAGCTTACCCCGCTTATCCAGTAAGCACCAAGCGCCAGCAGCGCGAGGGAAAGGCTTTCAAGCCGCTGGATCAGGTTCATTTGCGTTTGGCCTCCCGATAGGCTTCCCAAAGATCAGGACGCCGTTCTTTTGTGATACGCTCAGCCTCGGCATGCCGCCATTTATCAATCGCGCCATGATTGCCGGATGTAAGAATGTCAGGAATGGAACGTTCTTCCCAAACCTGCGGGCGCGTATAATGCGGATGTTCCAAAAGCCCGGTCTCGAAGCTTTCCGTTTCACCCGATTCCCGATTACCCATAACACCCGGAAGAAGTCGCACGATGGCATCAAGCAGCACGATGGCCGCTGTTTCGCCACCCGACAAAATATAATCGCCAATCGATATCTCTTCGAGCGCGCGCGCTTCGATCACCCGCTCGTCGACGCCCTCAAAGCGTCCGCATAGAATGACTGCACCAGGACCATCTGCCAGTTCGCGCACGCGTTTTTGAGTGAGTGGCGCGCCCCGCGGGCTCATCAGCAACACCGGACGATCATCCGCAACAGAATCGAGCGCACGTGCCACCACATCCGGCTTCATCACCATGCCCGCACCACCGCCCGAAGGCGTGTCGTCAACCATCCGGTGCTTGCCTTCAGCAAAGTCACGGATCTGCACGGTATCAAGCGACCATGTTCCTTCGGCGAGTGCCTTTCCAGCCAGCGAAACACCCAAAGGCCCGGGAAACATTTCGGGATAAAGGGTGAGCACGGACGCATGAAATGTGCGCTCGGCATTATCCGTATCCGGCAGATCAATCATGACTTCTTCGGCCGCTTCTTTTCGCTGTTCTTTTCGTTCTGGGGCTCGTTGTCCTCACGAAGCGGATTGTCATCTTCGTCGGCAATCAATCCCGCTGCATGCGGATCGACGCGGATGGTCTCTGCTTCGAAATCAATTTCCGGTACCGCTGCTTCCGTAAAAGGGATCAGCATAGGGCGCTTGCCTTTCAGGCTCAGCTCAATCAGATCACCACCGCCAAAATCAAAAACCGCACTGACAACGCCATACGACTTGCCGTCAGCGTCAAGCGCTTCAAGGCCAATCAGGTCGGTCTGAAAAAACTCGTCCTCGTCAAGATCATCATCCGACAATTGCGAGCGGTCGATATAGAGCTCGGTTCCGTTCAATGCTTCGGCTGCATTGCGATCATTGATGCCTTTAAAGCGCACGACAACCACGGTCTTCGCCGAGCGTGCCTCAAGCACCTCATAGGCCTTGCCCTGCGCATCATAAAGCTGCCCATAATCGGCAATGGCCAGAGGATCGTCGGTAAATGTCTTGACCCTGACTTCGCCGCGTATGCCATGGGCGGCTCCGATAACGGCAAGTTGTATTGGGTTCTCTGGGCGCGACATGAAAATTTCCATAATTTAAGGGCTGTTTTATATCGCTTACTCAATTTCCCGTAAAAACGCCAAGAAAAATACAAATTCGTATCTTTACGGCTCGGCAACCTATCACTGGCAGACTTGTTACAGGCAGGCCAGTGGTCTGATTCCGATATTTGCAACCCAACCAGCGAAACCCGGTCATGATGACACAGAGCGAAATCCTGATCCCTGCCCGTGCCGATCTCGCGGCCGCGCGCGAGGAATGGCTGAAAACGCTGAAAGATACGCGTCGGTTATCGGAAAATACGCTTGAGGCTTATGAACGCGATACGCGCCAGTTTCTGCATTTCCTCACGCATCATCTGGGCGAGCCGCCTTCGATCAAGGATGTCGGCAATCTTCGTGTGGCCGATCTGCGTTCATTCCTCGCCAATCGCCGCAATGACGGTGTCGGTGCCCGCACGCTTGGCCGTGGCCTTGCCGGTGTACGCTCTCTGCTACGGCATCTGGAAAAGCGTGGTCTGGTCAATGCAGCCGGTGCTGCTGCCATTCGTGCGCCGCGCCAGCCAAAATCACTCCCAAAGCCACTTACCGCAGAAGATGCGCGTCGCGTGGTTGCAGCCGACGGCCAGATGGCAGATGAGCCGTGGATAGCAGCGCGCAATGCAGCCGTCCTCACACTTCTTTATGGATGCGGTCTGCGTATTTCTGAAGCGCTCGGCCTTGCAGGTGATGCACTCAGCGATGCTTCTGCCCTCTCAATTTTGATTACTGGTAAAGGCGGCAAAGCACGTATGGTGCCGCTGCTTCCCGCAGTCCATCGCGCAGTTGCGCAATATCGCGCGCTTTGCCCGTTTGATCTTTCCGCAGACAAGCCACTGTTCCGCGGTGCCAGGGGCGGCATCCTTCATTCGGCAATCATCCAGCGTGAAATGCAGAAGCTTCGCGCAGGTCTTGGTTTGCCCGATACTGCGACCCCTCACGCGCTGCGCCATTCCTTTGCCACGCATCTCCTTGGTCGCGGCGGCGATTTGCGCACCATTCAGGAACTGCTCGGCCATGCGAGCCTGTCGACCACACAGGTCTATACCGGTGTCGATACCGCGCGACTTCTCGAAGTTTATGACAAGGCGCATCCGCGCGCTTAAAAATTGGCATTTCATATCGCGCCGGACTACCTATATTCTCAGCATGAAAAAGCTGTTCCTCCTGTTTGCCTGTGCGCTCTTCGCAAGTTCGATCCATGTTCGCGCGGAAGAAACCTCCACGGTCTGCACCACGCGTGGCGTCAATCTGCTTGATGGACTGGACAAGAAGGACCCAAAACTCTGGGATGAGTTGCGCGCAGAGACAGAGAGTATTCCCAACCATAAAGGCATTATCTGGAAAATCGAAAAGGATGGACTGGCACCCTCCTATCTCTTCGGCACCATTCATCTTGGCGATCCTCGTGTGATGAAGTTGCCCGATGCGGCTGCAAAAGCCTATGCATCGGCGGATACCATCGTGATTGAAGCCACCGATGTTCTCGATCAGAAAGCGCTTCTGCGGCTCAAGCTCGAGCAGCCAGAGCTGATGCTGTTTACCGATGGCTCTACATTGCAATCGCATATACCACCCGACCGCCTTGCCGAAGTCACAAGGAAGCTTGAGGAACGCGGCATCATTCTCGGTGCCGTCGCCAAATTGAAACCCTGGATCGTCAGCAGTCTGCTGGCTCTTCCCAAATGTGAGCGGGAACGAAAGTTGCGCGGCGAAGGTTTTCTCGACGGTCAACTGGCCATTGAAGCAGAGGAAGAAGGCCGCACCGTCGAGGGACTGGAGACAGCAGCCGAACAGCTTGAAGCTATGAACAGGCTTCCGCTTGATTTTCATATGCGCAATCTGATTGCGACGGCTGATTTTGGTGACGCAATCGAAGATACAATGGAAACAATGATCGCCCTTTATCTTCAGGGTGAAACGGGAATGATCATGCCTGCACTGCGCAAAATCGTGCCCGGTGATCTGACCGATGACGATTATGATCTTTTCCAGAAGGTCATGCTGACCGACCGCAATCACATCATGGCGGAACGCGCAGCTCCGCTTCTTGAAAAAGGCGGACTGTTCATTGCTGTTGGTGCACTGCATCTGCCTGGCAAAGAGGGACTTGTCGAATTGTTGCGCGACGAGGGCTATCGCGTCACCGCTATGTGAGGCGGAACAATTCGAGCCCGGCTGCGTTAAACCTTCCAATGGTTGCAACCAACAGGAGGAGAGCTAATGGTTGACCCACTCGATCCCCGTAACGACCCGTTGAACAATCCGCGTCGTGCCGATCCACTCGCAGACCCTTTGGCAGACCCCATGGCAGAGCCCATGAAGGATTCGGTTGGCAGGCCGCCGCAGCCCAGAGGCAGCAATGGTCTTATGCTGGCTGTCATTCTGATCGCCGCAATTTTGATACTTGGTTATTTCTTTTATCGCGGCGGCAGCAGCACGGACACGACAGCGCCTCCACCGCCTGCGGCACAGGGCGAGACAACAACGCCACCGGCACAAAACTAATCATATGAAAAAGGCCCGCTCGAGCGGGCCTTTCTGCTTGCTGGGTTTAACCGGCAATTACATATGAATTGGCTTGGCGAAGGTCGCCAGGGCAGATTCACGAACCGCTTCCGACATGGTTGGATGCGCATGACAGGTGCGTGCGAGATCTTCCGACGAGCCGCCGAACTCCATCAGAACGACCAGTTCATGGATCATTTCACCGGCATTGTAGCCGAGGATATGGGCACCCAAAACGCGATCTGTTGCCTTGTCGGCGAGAATTTTCACAAAGCCGTCCGTATGCAGCATGGCGCGTGCGCGGCCGTTTGCCGTGAACGGGAACTTGCCGATCTTATAGTCGATGCCAGCGGCTTTCAGCTCTTCTTCCGTCTTGCCAACCGACGCTACTTCCGGCTGCGTGTAGACAACGCTTGGAATGACGTCGAAGTTTACATGGCCAGCCTGACCGGCGATGATTTCGGCAACTGCAATGCCTTCATCTTCGGCCTTGTGTGCAAGCATCGGGCCCTGCACAACGTCGCCGATGGCATAGATGCCTTCGACGTTGGTGCGCCAGTGACCATCGATGGCAACGCGACCGCGATCATCTATATTAACGCCAACTTCCTGCAGACCAAGACCATCCGTGTAAGGACGGCGTCCTGTGGAAATCAGGACAGCATCAGCGTCAATCGTTTCAGCATCGCCACCCTTGACTGGTTCAAAAGTCACTTTCGCGCCTTTACCAGCCTTTTCGACGCCGGTTACCTTCGCACCAAGCTTGAAGGTAATGCCCTGCTTTTCGAGGAGGCGCTGGAACTGCTTGGACACTTCGCCGTCCATTGCGCCAAGCACCTTGTCGAGATATTCGACAACAGTGACTTTCGCGCCGAGACGCGCCCAGACGGAACCAAGTTCGAGACCGATAACGCCACCACCAACAACGACCAGATGCGCCGGAACCTTGTCGAAAGCGATTGCGCCAGTCGAAGACACGATGACCTTCTCATCAATGTCGACCTTGACGCCCGGAATGCCAGCAACATCCGAACCGGTTGCGATGATGATGTTCTTGCCTTCGATTTCCTGAACGGTGCCGTCTTCAGCAGTCACGGAAACCTTGCCCTTGGCAACGATCTTGCCGGTGCCGATGTAAGGCGTGATCTTGTTCTTCTTGAACAGGAATTCAACGCCAGTGACATTCGACTTCACCGTCGCGTCCTTGTGAGCCAGCATCTTTTCGAGGTTGAGCTTCGGCTTGCTGATTTCAACACCCAGCGTGTCAAAGGAATGACCGGCTTCAGCAAACACTTCAGACGCGTGCAGCAGGGCCTTTGAAGGAATGCAGCCGACATTGAGACAAGTGCCGCCAAAGGTCTTGCGCTTTTCCACCACGGCCACCGAAAGGCCGAGCTGTGCGGCCTTGATTGCGGCCACATAACCGCCAGGGCCGGTACCGATGACAACCACATCGTAAGACATTGAACTATCCTTTTTCAGTCTGATCTTGGATGGACCGTTGCACGGCCCTTAAACTTTCATACGACCGGGTAATCCGATCATTCTTCTTCAGGTGCGCATGACTTGAAACGGAATGTTTCAAATTGAAGCGGCTTTTCAGGTTTCGCAGCACCAAAGTCATATCCGTCCAGGGCCGTTGCCAGATCTGGAAACAGTACGGCCTGTGCCGCAGGCTCATCGGCCTTTGGCAGCACATCCGCCTCTGCGCCTTCCTTCAGTGCATAGACAACGCTCTGCCAGATGCTGCAATCATCAAGGTCTTCCGGATCGGTGCCACCATTCTTGCAGTTATAGGTAATGATCGCATAGGGGCGTGCAACCCCCTCTTCCGGCCAGATGACGAGGCCAGAAAGTTTGAACTCCGGCTTGTCATCGGCAGTGATTGTGAATTCGTTGGTCGGCGCCGGGCTCATCTTGAGCGCATTGGACTGAGCGGCATGGAAGGTCAGCGTGTAGGCATCACCCTGATCGCGATAGACAGAGCGGTTCTGTGTGCAGGCTGCCTGAACAGCGCTCGAGAAAACCGTCACGGCCAGCGCTGATGCAGCCATCACTTTGAAGAGCTTCTTCACGTCATGCATCTGTCGGTTCTCCTCGGTTATCCGGCAGCTTCCCAGCGGATTTTCCGCAAGTTTCAATGCGCCTTTTCAGCCGCAAGTTTCAGACCAAGAGCAATGAAAACCACGCCGCTTGTTCTGTCGATCCATTTTGAAGCACGCGAGAAAACTGCGCGCATCTTGGGCGTCGTCATGAAAAGGCTGACACCGATAAACCATGAAATCAAAGTCGTGGCCATAACCACACCGTAACCAAGCTTGACCTCAGTTGGCGTGTGAAGGCTGACGACGGTCGAGAAAATCGACAGGAAGAAGAATACAGCCTTTGGATTAAGCGCATTCGCGGCAAAGCCGAGGCTGAAAGCCTTGAGTGCACTCTGCTTACGGCGCGGCTCCTGCGCGGTCATATCGATATCGATCTTGGTGGTCCCGGCGCGCAACGCCTTGATACCGATATAGATGAGATAGGCTACGCCGCACCATTTGACGATATTGAAGAGATAGATCGACTGGGAAATGATTAATCCCAGACCGAGGACCGTATAGGTGACGTGCATCATGAATGCCGCACCAATGCCAAAGCTGGTGATAATCGCCTCTCGACGTCCCTGCATCAGCGATTGACGGATTACCATGGCGAGATCAGCGCCCGGCGAAATGATGGCAAAGACGAAAATCGCCATCAGAGATGCAAGTTCAAACAGATAGGGATGCATCACTTTTCCTTTGCCCCGCACTTGTCAGATGCGGACAACCGTCAAAAAACCAGATTGAAGAACATGAGCGCAAGTCCGGCCAGTGAACCGACCCAGACGAGCGAGCGGATATAGGGGATACCCGCGAGATAAAGCGGAATATAGACAATGCGACAAGCAAACCAGATCCACGCGCCGCAAAGCCCCCATCCCTGAGCATCACCCTTGAATACAAGTGCAAGGGCGAGCGCTATGAATGCGGGATAGGTTTCACGGAAATTGTTGGAAGCACGTTCCGCACGACCGGCAAGATGGCCAGTAGGTTTCAACCCGTTGTCGCGTGGACCCGCATTCCATTTGGAGCCGAGTTCCTTCGTCACTGTCCAGCCCTGCAGAAGGATATGAACCACCAACAGAACAACACTCCAGCCAATCAGCGGGAGAAAAGGCGACGCGGAAAACAAACCCGGCTCCATATTTTCGTTCCTTAGAGCATAATCCTGAAAAGTTATCGGACTTCTCGGACCAGATTATGCGTTGCTGTTAAAGATCGAGAACGAGACGTTCCGGGTCTTCCAGGCTTTCCTTGACGCGGACGAGGAAGGTTACAGCTTCCTTGCCGTCAACGATGCGATGATCGTAGCTCAGCGCAAGATACATCATCGGACGGATGACAATCTGACCGCCAACGACAACCGGACGATCCTGGATCTTATGCATGCCCAGAATGCCCGACTGCGGTGCATTGAGGATCGGCGAGGACATCAGTGAGCCGTAAACACCACCATTGGTGATGGTGAAGGTGCCGCCCTGCATATCGCCAACCGAAAGCGAACCATCGCGGGCCGACTTGGCAAGACGTCCCAGTTCCTTTTCAATACCAGCAATCGACAGCTCATCCGCATTGCGGATAACCGGAACAACAAGACCCTTGTCGGTGCCGACAGCCATGCCAACGTGAGCAAATTTCTTGTAGATGATGTCGGTGCCATCAATCTCGGCATTAACAGCCGGGATTTCTTTCAGCGCATGCGTCACTGCCTTCGTGAAGAAACCCATGAAGCCGAGCTTCACGCCGTGCTTCTTCTCGAAGATGTCCTTGTAACGGGCGCGAAGCTCCATCACAGCAGACATGTCGACTTCGTTGTAAGTCGTCAGCATTGCAGCGGTGTTCTGAGCGTCTTTCAGACGACGTGCAATGGTCTGACGCAAACGGGTCATCTTCACGCGTTCTTCGCCCGATGCATCAGCAGCCGACGAAGCCGGACGTGCTGCAGCAGGTGCTGCGGCAACAGCCGGAGCCGCAGAAACGCCCTTTGCGATTGCACCAAGAACATCGCCCTTGAGAACCTGACCGCGCTTGCCCGAACCTTCAACCTGATCAGCCGAAAGGCCATTTTCAGAAAGAATCTTGGAGGCAGCAGGTGCTGGCTGCATTGCCGGGCCGGATGACGCAGAAGCAACAGGTGCCGACGCTGCCGGAGCGGCAGCAGCTGCTGGCTTGGCCTCTTCCTTCTTAGGAGCAGGTGCTGCGGCTGCACCATCACTCGAAATCTGACCGAGCAGTGCATTCACTTCAACCGTGTCGCCTTCCTGCGCCACGATTTCAGCAAGCACGCCTGCGCTCGCAGCAGGAACTTCAATCGTCACCTTGTCGGTTTCCAGTTCCACCAGCGGTTCGTCGACAGCGATAGCGTCGCCGACCTTCTTGAACCACTTTCCGATGGTTGCCTCAGTAACGGACTCCCCAAGCGTGGGAACGCGAATTTCGGTGGCCATGGTTTCTTCTTCCGTGATCTTCGATCTTTAGATTTTACGTTCAATTCAAGCCGGAGCAGTTTTTTAAACCGCTCCGGGCCGAAAATTAAATTAATTACCGAGCGCATCCTCGAGGAAAGCCTCGAGCTGTGCAAGGTGCTTCGACATCAGGCCCGTTGCAGGCGAAGCTGCTGCCGGACGACCAGTGTAGCGAACGCGCTGATGCTTGGCGTCGATGTGCGCAAGAACCCATTCCAGATACGGATCGATGAACGACCACGCACCCATGTTCTTTGGTTCTTCCTGACACCAGACGATTTCCGCATGACGGAAGCGCGAGAGCTCATTGATGAGCGCCTTGGCCGGGAACGGATAAAGCTGTTCCACACGCAGCAGGTAGACATCATCAATCCCACGCTTTTCGCGCTCTTCGTAAAGATCGTAATAGACCTTGCCCGAGCACAGAACGACGCGACGGATCTTGGCATCTTTCTGAAGCTTGATGCCTTCGCCCTTGTTGTACTGTGCATCATCCCAAAGCAGACGGTGGAACGAGGAATCGCCCGACAGTTCGTTGAGGGTCGAAACAGCACGCTTGTGGCGCAGCAGTGACTTCGGCGTCATCATGATGAGCGGCTTACGGAAGTCACGCTTCATCTGACGGCGCAGAATATGGAAGTAATTAGCCGGCGTCGTAACGTTGGCGACCTGCATGTTATCTTCCGCACACATCTGCAACCAGCGTTCCAGACGAGCCGACGAATGCTCCGGTCCCTGTCCTTCATAGCCATGCGGAAGCAGGCAGACGAGGCCCGACATACGCAGCCACTTGCGTTCACCCGACGAGATGAACTGATCGAAGACAACCTGTGCACCGTTGGCAAAATCGCCGAACTGGGCTTCCCAGAGAACCAAAGCGCGCGGATCAGACAGCGAATAACCATATTCGTAGCCAAGCACCGCTTCTTCCGAAAGCATCGAGTTGATGGCTTCGTAGATCGCCTGTCCCTTCTGAATATTGTTCAGCGGGATATAGCGGTTCTGGGTTTCCTGATCATAGAGAACCGTGTGACGCTGCGAGAAGGTGCCGCGTTCCACATCCTGACCTGACAGGCGGATCGGGCTGCCTTCAGCGACCAGCGAACCAAACGCCAGCGATTCAGCAGTTGCCCAATCGATGCCTTCGCCAGTTTCGATCATCTTGGCACGGTTGTCGAGAAAGCGCTGGATAGTGCGATGGACGTGGAAGCCCTCTGGCACTTCAACAAGTTTCTTGCCAATTTCCTTGAGCGTCTTGATCGGAGCTCCGGTCTTGCCGCGGCGCTGTTCGTCAGCATTGTCTGCAGTGCGCAAACCGCTCCAGGCGCCATCAAACCAGTCTGCCTTGTTTGGCTTATAGCTCTGTCCGGCTTCAAATTCCTGCTCAAGCTTTTCACGCCAGTCAGCCTTCATCTTATCGATGTCAGCCTGCGTTACGAGACCTTCTCCGACCAGCTTTTCGCTATAAAGCTGAACAGTGGTCTTATGAGCGCGGATTTCCTTGTACATCAACGGCTGGGTGAAGGATGGTTCATCACCTTCATTATGGCCGAAGCGACGGTAGCAGAACATGTCGATGACAACCGGCTTGTGGAAGATCATACGGAATTCCATCGCAACCTTGGCCGCGAACACCACTGCTTCCGGATCGTCACCATTGACGTGGAAGATCGGCGCTTCGATCATCTTCGCCACATCCGATGGATAAGGCGACGAACGCGAGAAGGCCGGATTGGTGGTGAAACCGATCTGGTTGTTGATGATGAAATGCAGAGTACCGCCTACACGGTGCCCCTTGAGGCCCGAAAGGCCGAGGCACTCAGCGACAACGCCCTGACCAGCAAATGCGGCATCGCCGTGCAGCAGCAGCGGCAGAACCTTTGCGCGTTCGCTCAATGGCACCATGTCATCGCGGGTGCGGCCGACAAGCAGGTCCTGCTTGGCGCGCGCCTTACCCATGACAACCGGGTTGACGATTTCAAGATGCGATGGGTTTGCGGTCAGTGAAAGGTGAACCTTGTTGCCATCGAACTCACGGTCCGACGAAGCGCCAAGGTGATACTTCACGTCGCCCGAACCTTCCACATCGTCCGGCGTGTAAGAACCGCCCTTGAACTCGTGGAAAATAGCGCGATGCGGCTTGCCCATAACCTGAGAAAGTACGTTCAGACGACCACGGTGCGCCATGCCGAGCACGACTTCCTTGAGGCCCATCTGACCGCCACGCTTGACGATCTGTTCAAGCGCCGGGATCAGCGATTCACCGCCATCAAGGCCAAAACGCTTGGTGCCCTTGTACTTCACGTCAATGAACTGCTCGAAACCTTCCGCTTCGATCAGCTTCGACAGAATGGCCTTCTTGCCTTCTGCAGTGAAAGCATAGCCTTTATCCGGACCCTCGATGCGTTCCTGAATCCAGGCCTTTTCGACCGGATCGGAAATATGCATGAATTCGACGCCGATATTGCCGCAATAGGTACGCTTGAGGATATCAAGCATCTGCGGAACGGTCGCGTATTCGAGACCGAGCACGTTGTCGATGAAGATCTTGCGTGTGTAATCAGCAGGCGTAAAGCCATAGGTCGACGGATCGAGTTCGCTGAAGTCATTTGGCTTTTCAGCAAGGCCCAGCGGATCGAGATTGGCGTGCAGATGACCACGCATACGATAAGCGCGGATCATCATGATAGCGCGAACGCTGTCGCGTGCAGCCTGTGCAATCTCCTCAGCGGTCAGTGCAGCAGCCGCCGCATTTTTGGTGTCGCCGCCGGAATCACCCTTGCCGGCCTTGCCCTTCAGCTTGTCGGTAACGTGCTTTTCAACGTCAGCCCAATTGCCATCCAGCGCAGATACCAGCTCGCCATTCGCAGGAATGGGCCAATTCGGCTTTGTCCAGGATGCACCCTGCGCATTCTTGCGCACATCATCGGCATCATCTTTCAGCTCCGCGAAGAAATCGCGCCACTCAGGATCAACCGAGTTGGGATCATCCTCATACTTGGCGTAGAGCTCCTCGATATAGTCGGCATTGCCGCCATAGAGGAACGAGGTAAGGGCGAAAACGTCGTTGGCTTGTTCTTGCCTTGCCATAACCTAATCCGGAGCCTCCGCTCCGTCTCCTTGTAGTAGCTCATCATGCGCGGGCCGGAAGCTCTCTCAGCTTCATCCCTCACGCCGCCGGGGAGGAACCACAACAGACCCCGGCATAACTCGATCACAAACTCAATTCCTGCGGAAGAATGATGGCCAAAGCCTGACATTCTCTTAAACCGGCCGTCTCCGGTATCTGTATTAAACCCGGCAGCAGCTTTCGCCGCTGCCGGGGCATTTCAATCAGCAATGCGATCTCAGCCCTTGAGGACTTCGACCAGCGTCTTGCCAAGCTGTGCTGGCGAAGGAGACACGCGAATGCCAGCCGATTCCATGGCTGCAATCTTGTCTTCCGCGCCGCCCTTGCCGCCCGAAATCACGGCACCAGCGTGGCCCATAGTGCGTCCGGCAGGAGCCGTACGACCAGCGATGAAGCCGACCATTGGCTTGGAACGACCACGCTTTGCTTCATCCTTGATGAACTGCGCAGCTTCTTCTTCAGCCGAACCACCGATTTCACCGATCATGACGATCGACTTGGTTTCATCATCGGCCAGGAACATTTCCAGCACGTCAATGAACTCGGTGCCCTTGACCGGATCGCCGCCGATACCGACAGCAGTTGTCTGGCCGAGGCCTTCGTTCGAAGTCTGGAACACTGCCTCATAGGTAAGTGTGCCGGAGCGCGATACAACACCCACCGAACCCTTCTTGAAGATATTGCCTGGCATGATGCCGATCTTGCACTCTTCAGGGGTCAGGATGCCCGGGCAGTTTGGTCCGAGCAGGCGCGACTTCGAGCGTTCCAGACGCTCCTTGACGCGAACCATGTCCATGACCGGAATGCCTTCGGTGATGCAGACGATGAAGCTGACTTCAGCTTCGATCGCTTCGATGATTGCAGCCGCAGCACCTGCTGGCGGAACGTAGATCACCGATGCGTCTGCACCCGTGCGTTCCTTGGCTTCTGCAACAGTCGCGAAGATCGGAAGCTGTTCGCCCTTGGAGCCTTCCCAGGTCTCGCCACCCTTCTTAGGGTTGATACCGCCGACCATCTGCGTGCCGTAATAAGCAAGCGCCTGTTCGGTGTGGAAAGTACCGGTCTTGCCGGTCAGGCCCTGTACGAGAACCTTGGTGTCCTTGTTAACGAGAATGGACATGCCTTAATTCCCCTTCACTGCAGCGACGATTTTCTGCGCCGCATCGTCGAGATCGTCGGCCGAAATAACGTTGAGGCCGCTCTCGTTGATGATCTTCTTGCCGAGTTCAACATTGGTGCCTTCAAGACGGACAACCAATGGAACCTTGAGACCGACTTCCTTGACCGCAGCGATAACGCCTTCAGCGATCACGTCGCACTTCATGATGCCACCGAAGATGTTGACCAGAATGCCCTGGACAGCAGGATCAGCAGTGATGATCTTGAACGCCGACGTTACCTTCTCCTTGGTAGCGCCGCCACCAACGTCGAGGAAGTTAGCTGGCTCTGCACCGTAGAGCTTGATGATATCCATGGTTGCCATGGCAAGGCCTGCGCCGTTGACCATGCAGCCGATGTTGCCATCAAGAGCGACGTAAGCGAGATCGTGCTTGGAAGCTTCGATTTCTTTTTCGTCTTCTTCCGACAGATCGCGCAGTTCGGCAATGTCAGGATGACGGAACAGTGCATTGCCGTCGAACGATACCTTGGCATCGAGAACGCGAACGCGACCATTGGTCATGACGATCAGCGGATTGATTTCCAGAAGGCTCATGTCCTTCTCGGTGAAGGCCTTGTAGAGGATCGGGAACAGCTTGATGCCGTCTTCACGGGCTTCACCTTCAAGCTTCAGCGCGTCGGCGAGCTTGTTGGCGTCTGCATCGGTCACGCCCTTGGCAGGATCGATGGCAACCGTGATGATCTTTTCAGGGGTTTCTTCAGCGACAGCTTCAATGTCCATGCCGCCTTCGGTCGAAACGACGAAAGCAGGACGGCCAACGGTACGGTCGATCAGGATCGAGAGATAAAGCTCACGATCGATGTCTGCACCATCTTCAATGTAAAGACGGTTGACCTGCTTGCCAGCGTCGCCGGTCTGCTTGGTAACGAGTGTGTTGCCGAGCATTTCCTTTGCGTGGGAAACGACTTCTTCGATCGACTTTGCGAGGCGCACGCCGCCCTTGGCATCAGGACCGAGTTCCTTGAACTTGCCCTTGCCGCGTCCACCAGCATGAATCTGGCTCTTGACGACGTAAAGCGGGCCGGGAAGCGTCTTTGCCCATTCTTCCGCCTGTTCGACGGAATAGACAGCCACACCATTGGCGATCGGGGCGCCGAAGGTGTGAAGCAGGCGCTTGGCCTGGTATTCGTGAATATTCATCTGGTTGTCCTCTACGGATTCCCGGCCCTTTCAACTGAGCCGGTACGGCCCGAATCTTCGACCGATAATTGATAGCCGGAAAAGGCCGGAACTGCGTGTCTCGCAGCGATCCGGCCTTGTCTGGAATTATTTCAGTGACGGAGCAATGCCGATGCAGGCTTCGCAAAGACCGGCAACAGATGCGACCGACTTTTCGAACTCGGCCTTTTCGTCCTTATCGAGATCGATTTCGATAATACGTTCAACGCCATTGGCACCGATCACTGTTGGAACGCCGACATACATGTCCTTGACGCCATACTGACCGGAGAGCTGCGCTGCAACAGGCAGAACGCGCTTCTTGTCCTTGAGATAGGATTCAGCCATCTGAATGGCGGAAGCTGCCGGTGCATAGAAGGCAGAACCGGTCTTGAGCAGGCCGACGATTTCTGCGCCGCCATCACGGGTACGCTGAATGATCTTGTCGAGCTTATCCTGGCTGGTCCAACCCATCTTGACGAGGTCTGGCAGCGGGATACCGGCAACGGTCGAGTAACGAGCAAGCGGAACCATGCTGTCGCCGTGGCCGCCCAGCACGAATGCCGTGACGTCTTCGACCGACACGTTGAATTCTTCTGCAAGGAAGTAGCGGAAACGGGCGCTATCGAGAACGCCAGCCATACCGACAACCTTGTGTGCTGGCAGACCGGAGAACTTCTGCAGAGCCCAGACCATCGCATCAAGCGGGTTGGTGATGCAGATGACGAAAGCTTCAGGCGCATATTTCTTGATGCCTGCGCCGACCTGTTCCATGACCTTCAGGTTGATACCCAGAAGATCGTCGCGGCTCATGCCCGGCTTACGCGGCACGCCTGCGGTAACGATGACAACGTCTGAGCCTTCAATAGCGGCATAGTCGTTTGCACCGGTGAACTTCGCATCAAAACCGTCAACCGGTGAAGATTCTGCGATATCCAGTCCCTTACCCTGCGGAGTGCCTTCCGCAATGTCGAAAAGGACGACGTCGCCGAGTTCCTTCAGACCAGCAAGATGAGCGAGCGTGCCGCCGATCATGCCGGAGCCGATGAGGGCAATCTTGTTGCGTGCCATGATTGTTTCTTTCCTCAAGTTTGATCCAGAAACGCATGAAGCTATCCGGTTTCCTCCCGGAAAACGCGTCTGCGCTGCGAGGGTTCGATAGGACTCTTTGCAAAAAAACTCAACTCATTATTTTGCGACTAATGTTTTCAATCGTTTAGAATTATATGTTCTTACGTAAACGTAAGATATTTTGGCAAACTCAAGGCAATTCGCCGCCTTCGTCCGGCTGTTTTGCATTGCTCATAATGCGTCAGCCGGGCCGCAGATTAGTTTTACAGGCAAGGACATGCGATCAGGAAACAACCGCATTCAACCCAAGCTCTTGCCAGAGCAACATAGCCCGTACTTCCTATAAGTCGAGTCTGTGGCAGTTCAATGATAAGGAAGGAAAGACGGACACGCCCGTCTCATCCCTCTGTTTTCTCGGAAAATGCATCAAGATATTCAGCGCTCTGCATTTCAAACAGACGCGAGGCCGTACGGTCAAATTCGAAAGCTTCCACGCCCTGTTTGGCTTCATAAAGCTTTTCAGGCTCCGCTTCGGCAGAGATAAACAGCCGCGCGTGATGATCGTAAAGCACGTCGATCAGCAGAATAAAGCGCTTGGCTTCATTGCGACGTGAATAATCGAGCATAGGCACATCGTCGATAAACAGCGTCTGGTAGCGTGTGACGATGGCAATGTAGTCAGATGCTGCAAGCGGCTGCGCGCAAAGTTCGTCAAAGGTGAACCGTGCAGCCCCCGGCACTGCACTGCGCACGGGAATTTCACGGCCCTTAATGTGGATCACGTCGGGCTTTTCTTCCACACCGTTCTTATGGGCGGTCCATGCTGCATCCATACGCTTGGTGGTCTCGGAACCAAGTGGCGTCAGATAGACCGGCTGACGGTCGAGCTTTTCCAGACGGTAATCGGTGCGCGAATCGAGGTTGATCACATCGACATGCTGCTTGAGGTTACTGACGAATGGCAGGAAGAGCTGACGGTTGAGCCCATCGCGATAAAGATTATCGGGCGCAACATTGGATGTTGCAATCAGCACCACGCCGCGTGCGAACAGGGCGCTGAACAGACGCGACAGGATCATCGCATCGGCAATATCGGTCACGGTGAATTCGTCGAAGCAAAGCACCCAGGCCTGAGCAGCCAGTGCTTCTGCAACCGGCGGAATCGGATCTTCCTGCTTGGTTTCGCCACGCTTCAAAGCCTGACGATGCGCATTGATGCGCTCATGCGCGTCGGCCATGAAATCATTAAAATGCGCGCGACGTTTGCGTTCGACCGGCAAAAGCTGGAAGAACATATCCATCAGCATCGTCTTGCCGCGCCCGACTTCGCCGTGCACGTAAAGTCCCTTGACGATTGCGACTTCCTTGCGCTTGCCAAACAACCAGCCAAGGGCACTTGATTTGCGCGACAAACGCTTGGTGCAAATTTCCTCGATCAGGCGATCATAGCGTTTGGTGAGCTCAAGCTGCGCTGGATCGACTTCAACTTCGCCTGCCCTGACCAGCGCATCATAATGCTCACTGACCGAAGGAAACGCTTTCAGATTACCGTCGAAAGACATGATTGCTTCCGTTCACCGCTCTAATTGCAAAAACGGCGGAGCGTCTTGCGACTGCTCCGCCTGTCTTTAGCTTAATTGCCTTATCAGCGCGACAGCGAAACTGCCTGACCGCCTGTGGTCTGGCCATCGAAACGGCCCTGACCGGAAGAATAGAGCGTCGCAACGGTTCCGCCATTCGCATCATAGAGCGAAAGCTGCTTGCCACTGACCGACCACGAAGCAAGGCTGCCGAGTTCGCCCGGGCAGCGCAGCGGACCTGCGCGATAGCCCTGACCATACTTGGTCTGCGGCGTTGCAATCTTGCAGTTCTGACCGGCAAGCGATGCATTCCATACACCTGCGACGGTACCTGGCGTCAGATCAGGAGCCGATTCGGGCGGCAGGCTTGCCACTTGAGTGTTCCCATCCTGTGGAGCCGTATTGGTCATCGGCGCCGTCGGGAAGGAATTCGGAGCATTCAGATTACCAGACTGTACGGAACTGACGGGAGCAGATCTCAGTGGTGCTGGTGGCGGCGGCGATGCATTATTGTCAAAGCCTCCAACCCGGGAGCTCTGGCAACCCGCCAAAATGACGCCCGCTGCAGCAATGCTGAGCAAACTTGCTTTCGAAATTCCCATCCTGGTTCTCCAATTCCGCCATGTCCGTGGGGCGTGTTCGTGGGGCTGACTAATCGGGGGAGTGCCCCTCGCACCGTCGAGTATCAAGACTCAACTTAAAAACAATATTGCACTGATAAAATGGCGATATGGTTAAAAAATCAACCGTGCAATGGGGCAAATATCAGTGAGATGGCATCAAGAACGCTTGAAATAGCTTAGAAATTTTCAAAATGGCGCAGGAAGGACACAGTTTTTGAGTAATCTGCGGGCCTCAACGATGATGAACCAATACCGGTGCGGCCAATAGCGCGCCGGTACTGGCAATTTGTGGGCTTTTCCGCCATATAGAGCCTTTCCAGCATGAACGGGACCCGGAAGCAGCAATGAGCAAGGCCACTTTCGCCAAGATGAACGGACTGGGCAACAAGATCATTGTTGCCGATATGCGCGGACGCAGCGATCGTATCGCTCCGCTTGCAGCAATCCGTTTGGCCGCAGACGAAGCCACCTCGTTCGACCAGATCATGGCCATCCATGACCCCAGGACGCCCGACACCGATCATTATATCGAGATCATTAATTGTGACGGCACGCAGGCGCAGGCTTGCGGCAATGGCACGCGCTGCGTGGTGCAATGGCTTTCCAATGAAAGTGGCAAGCAGGATTATATTTTCCAGACACTTGCAGGCATCCTGACCGCCAACGAACATGAAGATGGTCTGATCACCGTTGATATGGGCAAGCCGCATTTCGATTGGCAGGAAATCCCTCTCGCGCATGAAGTGGCCGACACACGTGCAATCGAGCTTTCTGCTGGTCCGGCGGACGCGCCCATACTCCAATCACCATCGATTGCTTCCATGGGCAATCCTCATGCAATCTTCTGGGTTGAGAACGACGTCTGGTCCTATGCACTTGATCAATATGGACCGGGGCTGGAACATGATCCGATCTTCCCCGAACGCGCCAATATTTCCATCGCACAAGTTACATCGGCCGAAAGTATCAACCTGCGTACATGGGAACGCGGTGCGGGTCTAACCCTTGCCTGCGGCTCGGCTGCCTGCGCTGCTGCCGTTTCAGGCGCTCGAACTGGCCGCACTGAGCGCAACATCACAGTCAACGTCCCCGGTGGCCCGCTTAAAATCGAATGGCGCGAGGATGATCACGTCATGATGACTGGCCCTGCCGAATGGGAATTCGACGGCACATTTGATCCTGCAACCGGCGAATGGGAGTACGCCCCGGATAGAAATCTCGATCAGCATCAGGGAGCTGCCTGATGGGCGTGGAAGTTGTAACCTTCGGATGCCGTCTCAACACCTATGAATCCGAGGTGATGAAGCGCGAAGCAGATGCCGCGGGTCTGGGCGAACTGAAAGACGGCGCGATCATTTTCAACACCTGTGCAGTGACATCGGAAGCCGTGCGTCAGGCGCGTCAGGCAATCCGCAAGGCGCGTCGCGACAACCCGGAAGCCCGCATCATCGTGACCGGCTGTGCCGCGCAGACTGAATCGGCCAGGTTCGAAGCAATGGATGAAGTCGACCTCATTTTGGGTAATGAGGAAAAGCTCAAGTCCAACTCCTACCGCATGCTGCCTGATTTCGGCGTGAACCAGTTCGAGAAGGTTCGCGTCAATGACATCATGGAAGTGCGCGAAACTGCAAGCCACATGGTTGATGCCATTGAAGGCCGTGCGCGTGCTTTCGTTCAGGTGCAAAACGGCTGCGATCACCGCTGCACTTTCTGCATTATTCCCTACGGTCGTGGCAATTCGCGCTCGGTCCCCATGGGCGGCGTCATTGATCAGGTCAAGCGCCTTGTGGATAACGGTTATGCCGAAGTGGTTCTGACCGGTGTAGACATGACTTCCTATGGTCCTGATCTGCCGGGAAGCCTTCGTCTCGGAAAACTGGTGAAAACGGTTCTTACACAGGTGCCGGGTTTGCAGCGCCTGCGTCTGTCATCCATTGATTCCATCGAAGCTGATGACGATCTTATGGACGCCATCGCCAATGAAAAGCGCCTGATGCCGCATCTGCATCTGTCGCTTCAGGCAGGTGACGACATGATCCTCAAGCGCATGAAGCGCCGTCATCTTCGTGATGATTCGATCCGCTTCTGCGAAGATGTGCGCGCACTACGTCCCGATATCGTGTTCGGTGCCGACATCATTGCCGGTTTCCCAACCGAGACCGAAGACATGTTCGCAAACTCGATGAAGATCGTCGAAGAATGCGGCCTGACGCATCTCCATGTCTTCCCTTACAGTGCACGCGAAGGCACACCTGCCGCACGTATGCCGCAGGTTAAGCGCGAAATCGTCAAGGAACGTGCAGCCCGGCTGCGTGCTGTCGGCGACCGCGCTTATGAAAAGCATCTCGCTTCTCTCAACGGCACTCACCAGCGCCTGCTGATCGAGAAGGAAGGCATTGCCCGCACAGAAGGCTTTACGCTCGCCGTGATCGATCAGGGTAATCCCGGCGAAATCATCGATAGAATTGTGACGGGGCATGACGGTGAAAAACTCCTCACCCATCGCGCAGAGCCGCAAGCGGCTTAAAGCTTAAACAGGGCATCAGATTTCATGGCAATGGGTTTCATCAAGAAAATGTTCTCCTTCGGCAAGAAGGAGGTCGAGGAAAAGCCGGTCGAACAATCGGTCCCCGATACTGTTGAAGCTGCGGTTGAAACTGCCGTGGAAGCACTGGCACCCGAAAACCCAGAGCCTGTTGAGGCGCCCAAAGAAGCGGAAATCACTGTCGCTGAAGTGGTCGTAGCCGAACCGGAAGCACCTTTGGTCGTAGCCGAGCCGGTTGAAGAAGCTTCGGCTGAAACGGTGGAAGAAGAAAAGGCCGAGCCGGAACATCCGGTTGCCGAGATTGAAATTCCGATCGAACAGCCGCCGGTGATGGAACCGCTCGCAATTGAACCCGTCGTGGTTGAAGTGCCAGCGATTGAGCGGGTTGTTGAGCCTGAACCGGAAACTGTCGTCGAGCCGGATCAAGACGAAATTCCAGAGGTCCCCGAAACCATTGAGACACCTGTTGTCGAGGAAGTGGTTGAACCTGCACCTCAGCCAGAACCGGTAAAACCTAAAAAGGTCAAAGTCGCCAGGGCCGTTGAAGAACATCAGGATGAAACGCCTGTCGAAGCCGCGCCAGAGGCAAAGTTGTCGTGGTTCGAGCGTCTGCGTCGCGGATTGTTGCGTTCATCGAATTCGCTGAGTGATTCCATCGGCAGCATTTTTACCAAGCGCAAGCTTGATGAAGACACGCTGCAGGACCTTGAAGACGTTCTCATTCAGGCTGATCTCGGACTTGAAACCGCGATGCGCGTGACGGACGCGCTGTCATCGGGCCGCTATGGCAAGGATGTGACCGGCGAAGAAGTCCGCAACATCATGGGTGCTGAAATCGAGAAGGTGCTTGGCCCTGTTGCCAAGCCGCTGGAACTCGATCTTTCGCACAAGCCACATGTGATTCTGGTTGTCGGTGTTAATGGTACGGGCAAGACCACGACTATCGGGAAGCTGGCGGCAAAACTTACCGCAGGCGGCCTCAAGGTCATGCTTGCAGCAGGCGATACGTTCCGCGCTGCTGCTATCGAACAGCTCCACATCTGGGGCGAGCGCACCGGTTCGCCGGTTGTCTCGAGCAAGCTCGGTGCCGATGCGGCAGGTCTCGCCTATGATGCCTGGAACCAGGCGAAAGACGCAGGCAGCGACGTGCTCATCATCGATACCGCTGGCCGCTTGCAGAACAAGGCCGAGCTGATGGAAGAACTCGCCAAGATCGTCCGCGTTCTAGGCAAGCACGATCCGGAAGCTCCGCATACAGTCCTTCAGACGCTTGATGCCACCACCGGGCAGAATGCGCTCAATCAGGTTGAGATTTTCAAAAACATTGCTGGCGTCAACGGTCTCGTCATGACCAAGCTTGACGGCACCGCTCGCGGCGGCATTCTGGTGGCAATCTCAGCCAAACACAAACTGCCGATCTACTTCATCGGCGTCGGCGAAGGCGTCGACGATCTTGAACCATTTGCGGCCAAGGATTTTGCCCGCGCCATTGCAGGAGTTGCCTGATGCAGCATCCCGTTTTCGAACGCGACCCGTCGCAGAAGACAGAAGCCGAACGCAAAGAAGTTCCGCCGCTGCTCAAGCTTGCATTGGAACTTGGACCACTTCTGGTGTTCTTTTTTGCCAATGCACGCGGCGAAAGCCTGATTGAGCGCTTTCCCGTGCTCGGTCAGATCGGCGAGCCGATCTTTCTTGCTACAGCACTTTTCATGGTGGCTACAGTCATAGCACTTGCTGTTTCATGGTCGATGACGCGTACATTGCCAATGATGCCGCTTATCTCCGGCATCGTCGTTATGGTGTTCGGCGCACTGACGCTTTGGCTGCACAACGACACCTTTATCAAGATGAAGCCCACTATCGTGAACACGCTGTTCGGCGCGATCCTTCTGGGTGGACTTGTGTTCGGCAAATCCCTGCTCGGTTATGTGTTCGATTCGGCTTTCAAGCTTGATGCCGAAGGCTGGCGCAAACTGACCTTCCGCTGGGGACTGTTCTTTGTTTTCCTCGCGATTGTGAATGAAGTGGTTTGGCGCAATTTTTCGACGGATGCCTGGGTTTCCTTCAAGGTCTGGGGCATCATGCCGATAACTATTGTCTTCACGCTTTCACAAATGCCGCTTATCCAGAAGCACACTTTGCCAGAAGCCAAGACAGAATAAATCCAGATAAGGAGGACGCCATGCCCCAGATTGAAAAACGGCTCGATATCGAACAATTCATCTGCCGTAGCGATAATTATGGCGTTCTCATTCATGATCCTGAAAGCGCGCTGACGGCTGCGATCGATGCGCCCGATGCAAATGCCATTGAAGCAGCGTTAAAACGCCGTGGCTGGACGCTGGACTTCATCTTGACGACCCATCACCATCTCGACCACGTTGAAGGCAATGAGGCTCTGAAAGCCAAATTCGGCATCAGCATCATCGGACCAAAGGCCGAGGAAAGCAAAATCCCCGGCATTGATCGTACGGTTGCGGATGGCGACGAATTCACCTTCGGTCTGTTCAAGGTGCGGGTCATCTCGACACCCGGACATACGGCTGGCGAAATTTCCTACTATCTGCCGGAAGCAAAAGTGGTGTTCACTGGCGACACGCTTTTTGCGCTGGGTTGTGGTCGTCTGTTGGAGGGAACACCCGCAACCATGTTCCAGTCGTTGCAAAAGCTTGTGACGCTACCCGGTGACACAGCAGTTTATTGCGGTCATGAATATACCGAAAGCAATGCCCGCTTCGCATTGACCATAGACCCTGACAATTCGGCGCTCAAAGAGCGGGCACAGGATATTGCGCGGTTGCGCACGGCAGATAAAATGACCCTGCCCTCCAGCATCGCGCTCGAAATGGCCACCAATCCGTTCCTGCGCTGGCACGACGGCCGCATTCGCGCACGGCTTGGAATGCAGAACGCAACGGATGACGCGGTTTTTGCGGAAATCCGCAAGCGCAAGGACCTATTTTAGGATGTTCCCATGAAGAACTTTTCGCACTTCAAAAGCCTCCATGCAGCAGCCCTTTTCGGCTTATCGCTTATGATCCTGCCGCAGTCTGTGAAAGTGGCCGTGGCCGAAGATATTCTGGCAATCGCAACGCCACCGCAAACGCCCGCTGACATCAACAATTTTAAGCTGACCGAAGATCTTCTCGCCCGGATGGAAAAAATCCATAACAAGCTTGATGATATGCAGCTCTCACCAACGGCCGAAGAAGGGCAAGATGCCCAGCCTTCCATGGATTCCATGGTGAAGAGCATTGAATCGCGCCCGCAGGTTGTTGAGGTTATGAAGGCTGAGAATATCGAGCCACGCGATTATCTTCTCGGCTATTTTGCCATGATGAGCGCGCTTGCGGCCGCTGATGCCGAAGAAGAAGATCAGCTTGTCGATGAAGTGAAGCAGATCAATCCCGAGCATGTCGCTTTTGGCAAGCAATATGGCGAACGCATTCGCGAACTGATCGGCGAATAAAAAAGAGCCGGCGAAGTCACCTTCGCCGGTTTTGTATTTGGAGCATAATCCGACCGGAGTGAAACGGGGATCGATAAGATTATGCTTTAAATAAGGGGTTTAGAGCGCCGATCTGAGTCAATCAGATCGAAACGCGCTCTAAGAAGGCTGTCTCAACAACCGCAGCGCATTGATCGTCACCAGAACGGTCGCGCCTGTATCGGCCAGAATGGCAGGCCATAGGCCGGTAATTCCCAGCACCGTGGTCACAAGGAACACAGCCTTCAGCCCAAGCGCGATTGTGATGTTCTGATGGATATTGCGCATGGTCCGCTGGGAAAGATCGACCATCGCAGCCACATCCCCGACACGACCATGCAGCACGGCTGCATCTGCCGTTTCCAGAGCAACATCAGTGCCGCCACCCATGGCAATGCCGACATCTGCGGCAGCCAGCGCAGGCGCGTCATTGATACCGTCGCCAATCTTGGCAACGACCTGACCTTCATTGCGAAACTCACCAACGATGCGCTGCTTGTCTTCCGGCAGGAGTTCTGCGCGCACCTCGATACCGAGGTCTTTGCCGATGGCTTCTGCTGTACGACGATTATCGCCAGTCAGCATCACAGTACGAATGCCGGCATCTTTCAGCGTTTTCAGACCTGCAATCGCGTCAGCACGCGGCTCATCACGCATGGCGATAGCACCAGCTATCTTGCCATCCGCCACCAGCACCGAAACCGTCTTGCCTTCGTCGTTGCAAACTGCAATTCGAGCCGCAAGATCATCCGGAATGGCCGAGATGTCATTGGCAGCCCTGCGTGAGCCAAGGAACAGTTCTGTGCCAGCAGTTGTGCCTGACACACCCTTGCCGCCATGCGCTTTGCCAGCTGAAATATCCGAAAGCTTCAGGCCCCGCGCCTGTGCAGCGCCGACAATTGCCAAGGCCAGCGGATGACTGGAACCGGCATCAAGCGATGCAGCAAGACGCAGAACTTCTTCTTCTGAGCGTGTGCCCGGCAGAACATCCGTTACCTTCGGCTTGCCTTCAGTCAGCGTGCCGGTCTTGTCGAAGCAGGCGGTTGTGATCTTACCGATGGTTTCGAGAACCGCGCCACCTTTCAGCAAAAGACCACGACGTGCGCCAGCGGAAAGCGAAGCCGCGATGGCTGCAGGCGTTGAAATGACCAGCGCACAAGGGCAACCGATCAGCAGAATGGCAAGACCTTTGTAGATCCATTCATCCCATGCAGCACCTGCCACCAGTGGGGGCAGGATCGCAACCAGAGCTGCAACCACAACAACGCCCGGCGTGTAATAGGTCGAGAAGCGATTGATAAAGCGTTCGGTCGGCGCCTTGGCTTCCTGCGCTTCTTCAACCAGTCGCACAACACGCGCAATGGTGTTGTCTTCAGCTGCAGCCGTAACCTTTACACGCAGCAGTCCGTCACCATTGATGGTGCCAGCAAAGACGCTATCGCCCACAGCCTTACCCACCGGCGTGCTTTCACCCGTGACCGGCGCTTCATCGATAGCACTTTCGCCCGAAATGATTTCGCCATCCGCTGGCATGCGATCGCCGGGACGCACTGAAATCACATCGCCCACACTCAGATTTTCCGCTGGCACTTCTCTTGTCGAGCCATTGCTTTCAAGAAAAGCGGTCTTGGGTACCAGCGCCGTCAGCGATTGAATGCTTGCACGTGCCTTGCCTGCGGCAACACCTTCCAGCAACTCGCCAACGAGAAACAGAAATACGACAGCTGCTGCTTCCTCGGTTGCACCTATGACGACCGCACCGATCGCCGCAATTGTCATCAGCATTTCGATGGAAAACGGCGTGCCGTTGATGGCTGCCGAATAAGCGCGCCTGGCAATCGGTATAAGACCAATCAGCATCGCAGCCGTGAACGCCCATAATGCAATCGGCGGGTACAGATGACCGACAATATAGGCAACCACCAGACCGCCGCCACAGGCAAGCATCATCTGACCTTTGCCACTCTGCCACCAACGTTTGGGCCTTACGGGTGCGGTCGACGATGCCTTCCTGCCAACGGACTGCTGCGCACTGGCCTTGTAGCCAAGTGCAGTCACTTTTGCGGCGATCTCATCGGCACGCGCCGTTCCATCATGATTGACGGTCATAGTGCCATTGGTCACAGAAACCGAAACATCCTTCACGCCACCGACGCGACGCACCGCCGTATCGATCTTGGCTGCACAGGAAGCGCAATCCATACCATCGACCTGGAAACGGAAACTGTCAGTGCTTGAAGCAATCTGTTTTGCTTCTGCTTCTTCATGGCTGTGATCATGATCATGGTCGTGGTCATGATCGTGGCCGCTACAACCTGCATGATCGTGATCATGAGATTCATGCTTGGCGGGAGCTTTTTCATCAGCCACCGGCTCAACACGGTAACCGAGGCTGCGCACCTTTTTGGCAACGCTTTCCAGATCGCTGCTGCCATCATGGCGCACCGTCATCATGCCTGTTGTTACCGATACAGAAACATCTTCCACGCCTGAAACACGACGTACCGCTGTATCGATTTTCGTCGCACAGGAAGCGCAGTCCATGCCTTCCACACGAAATCGGTTTTGTTTCAGAATCTCGTTCATGACTTGCCCTTTTCAGAACGCCCTTGAATTATCTGAAACAAGGTCTACATCCTCTAGTGACTAGAGGAGCAAGCGAAAAAATGATTACCAATGTTCCCATTGGCGAGGCATCAAAAGCCAGCGGCGTAAAAGTACCAACCATCCGTTATTACGAGCAAATCGGGCTTCTACCGGTACCGCCACGCACTGAAGGCAATCGCCGTCTTTATGACAAGAGTGATGTTCAGCGGCTTCTGTTTATCCGTCATGCCCGCGATCTGGGTTTTGAGGTGGATGCGATCCGCACGCTTCTCGACCTTCAGGATAATCCCGACCAGTCCTGCGCTGCTGCTGATTCTATTGCACGCGTACGGCTGATCGATGTAGAAAATCGCATCGCAAAACTGATGTCTCTCAAGACGGAATTATTGCGCATGCTCGACTGCACGGCCCATGGCCGCATCGATCAGTGCAGGGTTATCGAAATTCTCGGCAATCACGAGGAATGCCTGCATCCCAGTCACTAACGTTGCCCGGCCAGAGCTTTACTCGGCCGGAACTTTACCCGGCCAGAACTTTACCCGGTCGGAACTTTACGCGGCCGGTACCGCTTCTTTGCGCCGCGAAAAAATCATGTCCTTTGCAGCCAGAGCCGCACCTGCCGTGATCAGCAGGCAAGCGGCGAGAATGCGCATGGACGGCTGAGCCGTACCCGCTGAAATCAGCACAAGCGTGGATAGAAGTGGCGCCGCGTAGCTTGCCGCGCCCAGCACCTGAATATTGCCGCGCTTCACCCCAAAATCCCAGGCATAAAACGCCGCTCCCACGGGTAGCAGGCCAAGTGCCAGGACACAAAGCCACTGCGTTACCGTTTCCGGCCAGACAGTCTGCTCAAGCACCAGATGGCAGATCAGTGAGAGGATGGCCGTTGCCACACAGAAGCCGGTCACAGTGTCCGTCGGTACACTTGAAAAACGGCGTGAGAGCAGCGAATAGCCCGACCATGTCAGCGCGCAAAGTGCCGCCATTGCATACCCAAAGCTGTAACGGGCCTCAAAGCCGAAGCCATTGCCTTTGCTCACAATCAGCACGGTCCCACCAAGGCCAAGAAGCGCACCAGCAATGTGATACCAGTGCAGCCGCTCGCCGGGCATCAGAGCAGATCCGACCACGATCAGCAGCGGCCAGAGATAGGCGATCAGGCTGGCATCAACCGCAGGCGCATTTCGGAGCGCTGTAAAATAGAGAAAATGATAGCCGAAAAGGCCAACCACACCGACGAGCCAGACGATTGGCGGTTGGCGCAGATGCTTCACAGCGTCCGGACGCCATAGCCAGGAAATGAGGCCGATGGATGCGCCGATTGAAAACGTCATGGCAGACAGTTGGAACGGAGGAACCTGACCGGAACCGGCAGTAAAAAGCGCTAAAAGCGCCCACATCGCTATGGCCGAAAAGCCGATCAGCGTCGCAACCTTCATGATCGATCCCCATTGTCAGGGATCGCTCGTTCGGCTCATGCCGTCTTTTGCGTCCCGTTACCTGATTTTCTCAAATCGCGTCGCCTCGATCTTCAGCGTTCCCAACTGTGTGCCGATGCGTGCCACAACGGGCGCATAGATACCGGAATCACCCAGCGATGCAAAGGAGATCGTGATCTTGCTGCGGGTGCTCAGATAATCGATGGCTTTCTTGCCCTTCTGATAGCCCGAGATGGGCGTGAACTTGGCAGAGCAGATCACCGATTCGCCCGTAAACCCCTCAGTCGTGAAAGATTCGGTGCCATTAAAGGCCAGCCGGATATCGGCGCGTGTCTGACCGTCAAAGACGCTCAGCGTGCGATTACAAACAGCTTTGGGGTCTTTGGTCGGAATCATAAGAGCGCTGAGCGGATCACTGACATTGACCAGATCGTTTGGTGCTGTCTCCACCCAGGGATCGCGTTTTTTGACCGGCGGCACATTTTCAGATTCAGTTACTTTGCCGCCCGCGAAACGTATCTTGGTGCTCTTGTTCTTTCGTCCATGCTTATAGGCAAGATCAAAGGCCGAGGGCGTCACCTTATCCTGAGCAGAGCTGCCGCCCACATATACCGTCCCATCCGTATCATCGAAAACGCGCGCAATACCGGATGTCTTAAAGCGTCCGTTGACGCCGTAATTGGCACCTTTGACAACGGTTTCGATCGCTGAACGTGCGATGGAAAGGCCAAACATCGAGATATCATATTCAGTTCGGTAGAGAGCGTCTGCCTTAGCGCTACTCACCGCAGCTATACTCGCAATCGTCACTCCGGTAAGAATTGCAAGTGCCCGCCGCTGTGCCCCATTCCTGATCATCTTGCTCTCAACCGGCTTGAAGAAATGCGATTGATCGATCATGCCAGATTTTCCTTTCGCGATATCCACTTTGATAGCACCGTACACCCGCACGGACAGTGCTCCAGCAAACCAATTATGCCCAAATCCATGCAACACGCCTGCAAAACGATTCTGTTTATCTGACCCATGCTCTGGTTTGTCTTTAGCCTTCTGACTATAAATGGCCCCAGATTCTCGTTTTACATTCCCTGTCGAACAGGAAAAACCGGCGAAGTTATGATCGGGCAGACCACCAGACACTTCAAAACGCTGTAAATGCGCGCCTTAGGGCCTTCACGATGGAATCTGTCTTGACTGTAATCGCTACTGTCACTATAGAAACGCGACTTTCCCAATAGGCCGCCTGTCCGAGATCGCGCGCCAGCAGCAGCAAACTGCTATGATTGCTTTGAATTCGGACATTCGGGTCGGGGCCTGAGAAACAAAAATTTGAAGGTGAGACCAAAATGTCCCGCGCTTGTGAATTGACCGGAACCTCGGTCCAGTACGGCAACAATGTGAGCCACGCGAACAACAGAACGCGTCGCCGCTTCCTGCCAAACCTCTGCAACGTTACGCTTATGTCCGAAGTTCTCGGCCAGAGCTACCGTCTTCGTGTTTCCGCTTCTGCTCTGCGTTCGGTTGAGCATCGCGGTGGCCTTGACGCTTTCCTTGCAAAGTCTGACGACAAAGAACTTTCGCAGCGCGCTCGCCTGCTGAAGCGTCAGATCGCGAAGAAGCAGGCTGAAGTTGCTGCATAAGCAATCAGCTTTTTAAAATTTGACAAAAAAGGCTGACTCGCGTCGGCCTTTTTTGCTGGTTCCATCACCCAGGATAAAAAAATGCCTGTTACAGGTCCTTCTTTTGCCCGGCTTATACCGGCAGTGCTGGCAATGTGTGCGGCAGTTGCCGCTTCGAACATCCTTGTCCAGTATCCTTTTCAGCATTTTGGCCTTGGTGAACTGCTCACCTATGGTGCCTTCACCTATCCGGTGGCATTTCTCGTCAATGATCTGACGAATCGCCGCTTCGGTCCTTCGGCTGCCCGCAAAGTCGTCTATGCAGGTTTTGTGCTCGGCGTTCTCATGTCGATCTGGCTGGCAACGCCGCGTATTGCCATTGCCTCTGGCTCGGCGTTTCTGATCGCACAATTGATGGATATCACAGTCTTCGACCGCCTGCGTCGCCAGACATGGTGGAAAGCACCCTTCGCAGCCGCCATGTTCGGGTCTGTCGTCGATACGATCCTGTTCTTCTCTATCGCTTTCGCAGCAAGCTTCGCATGGATCGACGCGATCACCGGTATGCCAGATTCTTCATTGACCGAGCCTGCCACTTTTCTTGGCCTTGGAATGCCGCTCTGGGCTTCGCTGGCAACGGGTGACTTCTTTGTGAAGGTTGTCATGGGGACGCTGATGCTGTTGCCCTACGGCGCTATTCTGGCCATTTTCGCCCCAACCCTTTATGCGCCGGATCGCACAGCATCAAACAAACATTGATTTTAGAGCGCGTTTCGATCTGATTGAATCAGATCGGCGCTCTAAACCCTTTTATTTGAAACATAATCTTATCGATCCTCGTTTCACTCCGGTCGGATTATACTCTAAAATAATCACGATCCCTTGATATAAATCAAAGCTGGTTTCTCTCAATTATAGAAACCTCTATGCACATCACTCCGATAGGTATGCAGAATTAAATGCATATTTATCTATCGGAGTGATTTTAGTTTTTTCCAAAAACAAAAAGACGCGACATTATTTTGAGTTACGGCATTATGTCGTTGTGTTGCATAATTTATATTTATATTTAGATAGGGATTAATTAGATGTCCTTGAACAAGGAAAAGCTTCCGCTTGTTATTATTACCGGCGCAAGCTCCGGTATCGGCCTTGCCGCAGCCAGAATGTTTTCAGATCGCGGTCATCCATTGCTGTTGCTTGCACGCCGTCTCGATGCAATGGAAAACCTCAAACTGCCAAACACGCTTTGCAAATCCGTTGATGTTACGGATCGTAACGCATTGCTTGCAGCAGTTCAGGAAGCCGAAGCAAAGTTCGGCCTTGCCGATGTCATCGTCAACAATGCCGGTGTGATGCTGCTGGGTGACGTGACCAAACAAAATCCCGAAGAATGGGATCGTATGCTTGAGGTCAATGTCAAAGGCTTGCTCAATGGCATTCATGCCGTTTCTGCTGGCATGGCTTCCCGCAAGCACGGCACAATCATCAACATCAGCTCAGTCGCGGGCCGCAAGACATTTGCCAGTCACGTCGCCTATACCGCCACAAAATTCGCGGTCCATGGCCTGTCAGAAAACCTGCGCGAAGAGCTGTCAGCACATGATGTGCGCGTGGTGACGATAGCGCCGGGTGCCGTTGAAACCGAACTGCTCAGTCACACCAATGATGCGAGCATCAAGGCAGGCTATGAGGCTTGGAAAAAGGATATGGGCGCGCCAGTACTGTCGGCCAATGATGTGGCGCGGGCCATTGTCTATGCCTATGACCAGCCGCAAGGCGTGTGCATCCGTGAGATTGTGCTGGCTGCCACCCGCCAGCAAGCATAAAAAAGGGGCCTTTCCGGCCCCTTTATTTTATCGCCTGCCTGCGCGGCGGCGTCCTTTACCAGACGCCTCTGCGCCTTGTTCCTCGAATAGAGAGGCAAGCTGTTCGGTCATTGCACCAGCCAGCTCTTCCGCGTCCACGATGGTCACAGCACGCTGATAATAGCGCGTAACGTCATGGCCAATACCAATGGCGATCAGCTCCACCGGCGAACGATTTTCGATCTCTTCGATCACAGCGCGCAGGTGACGCTCCAGATAATTGCCTGGATTGACCGACAGCGTGGAATCATCCACCGGCGCACCATCTGAAATCATCATCAGAATCTTGCGCTGTTCAGGACGCGCCAACAGGCGATGATGCGCCCAGATCAGCGCTTCGCCATCGATATTTTCTTTCAGCAGCCCTTCACGCATCATCAAACCAAGATTGCGCCGTGCACGCCGCCATGGCGCGTCAGCACTCTTGTAGATGATATGGCGCAAATCATTGAGACGACCCGGATTGGAAGGCTTGCCACGACCAAGCCATGCCTCACGCGATTGGCCGCCCTTCCAGGCTTTGGTGGTGAAGCCGAGAATCTCGACCTTCACACCGCAACGCTCAAGCGTACGGGCCAGAATATCGGCACAGGTCGCAGCAACCGTGATCGGACGCCCGCGCATTGAGCCGGAATTGTCCAGCACCAGTGTTACAACCGTATCGCGGAAATCTGTATCACGCTCCATCTTATAGGAAAGCGGCTGCGTCGGATCGATAACGATACGCACCAGACGGGCCGAATCGAGATAGCCCTCTTCCAGATCGAAATCCCACGAACGGTTCTGCTGCGCCATCAGGCGGCGCTGCAAACGGTTGGCAAGTCTTCCGACTACCCCCTGCAGATTGGCAAGCTGTTTGTCGAGGAACCCGCGCAGGCGCTCAAGTTCAGCTTCATCGCAAAGATCCGTCGCCTCGACCTCTTCATCAAATTCGCGCGTGAAGACATTGTAATCGACATGCTCGGAAAAATTGGCAAAAGGCTGGTTCTGGCGGCGTGTATCGCCCGGCGTTTCCGCGTCGACATCTTCGCTGTCGTCCATGTCGTCGGAGGCAGCATCGGCGGCGTCCATTTCGCCCTGCTCGCCCTCTTCACTGGAGCTGTCCGATTCGTCACTTTCGGCTGAATCAGAGCCTTCCTGACTTTCTTCGCCGCCATCCTCGTTTTCATCCGAATCGGGCGTCTGTTCGTTGTCCTGATCCTGCTCGTCGCTTTGCTCTTCCTGAGAAAGCTCTTCAGCCATATCCATCGAGGCCAGCATATCGCGCACGGTGCGCGCAAAAGCCTGCTGATCTTCCAGATTTTCGCCAAGACGCGCCAGGTCAGGACCAGCCTTCTGCTCAATCCATTCACGCCACAGATCGAGCACGGGGCCAGCTTCGGCAGGTGCCGCGCGCCCGGTCAGCTTTTCACGCAGGAGAAGCGACACAGCTTCTTCAAGCGGCGCATCTTCTTTGTCAGTGACGGAAGAGAAATTGGCGCGGGCATATTTATCCGCAAGCATTGTTGCGAGATTGTCCGCAACACCGGCCATGGCGCGGGCACCGATGGCTTCAACGCGAGCCTGTTCGACCGCATCGTAGATCGCCCGTGCCTGCTTGCCTTCCGGCGCGAGGTTCGCATGAATACGGGCATTGTGGCGCGCCTGACGCAGCGCCATGGAATCGCCAATGCCGCGCGTAACCGCAACATCATGGGCGGTTGGGCGCTTTGGCAGGTCAGGCAGGCGGGCACGCTTGGCAGTCAGCGCCGGGCGATCATTGCTGAAAGCAACTTCCAGCTCGTTCTCACCGGAAATGGCGCGCATTGTGGCCGTCATCGCACGCTTGAACGGTTCGGAATCCACCGGTCCGTTTTTACGCTCACGCGAATTATCGCCCATTCCTGACATTTGGCCCGACATCTGCCTATCCTGACTTCGCTCTACAGCACTGCCGCCCGTCATGGGCGGCAGGCATCATCCAGTCTTATGCCAAAACGATATTGGCAGCAGATTCTGGAAGTTCCTCACCAAAGGCACGCTGATAAAACTCGGCCACCGTCTGGCGTTCAAGTTCATCGCACTTGTTGAGGAAGGTCAGGCGGAATGCAAAGCCGACATCGTTGAAAATCGCAGCATTTTCAGACCATGTAATGACAGTACGCGGGCTCATAACAGTCGACAGATCGCCGTTGATGAAGGCCTGACGGGTCATATCGGCAACGCGAACCATCTTGTTCACGATCTCGCGGCCTTCTGCATTCCGGTAATGCTTGGCCTTGGCGAGAATGATGTTCACTTCGTTGTCGTGCGGCAGATAATTAAGCGTGGTCACGATCGACCAGCGATCCATCTGCGCCTGATTGATCTGCTGGGTGCCGTGATAAAGACCAGTCGTATCGCCGAGACCAACGGTATTGGCGGTCGCAAACAGGCGGAATGCCGGATGTGGACGGATCACGCGGCTCTGATCGAGAAGCGTCAGGCGACCCGACGATTCCAGAACACGCTGGATCACGAACATCACGTCCGGGCGACCCGCATCATATTCGTCGAAGACCAGCGCAACATTGTGCTGATAGGCCCAAGGCAGAATGCCGTCCTTGAATTCGGTGATCTGCATGCCGTCCTTGACGACGATTGCATCCTTACCGACGAGATCAATACGGCTGACATGGCTGTCGAGGTTGACGCGAACGCAAGGCCAGTTGAGGCGCGCTGCGACCTGCTCGATATGGGTCGACTTACCCGTACCGTGATAGCCTGAAACCATCACGCGGCGGTTAAAAGCAAAACCTGCGAGAATCGCGAGCGTCGTCTGACGGTCGAAAATATAATCCGGATCCGTTTCCGGCACATAGGAATCGCCCGCCGCATAGGCTGGCACGCGCATGTCGGAATCAATTCCAAACACTTCACGTACCGAAACCGTCGTATCCGGCAAATTGGCTATATCCCGCTCAACCTTGTTCATCATGCCTCCAGAGCGGCAGGATTGTCCCGCCGCGACATTCAAATTCGATCAGGGAGCCAGTTTCCGGCGAGCCAGATGACGCCCCTTCTGTTCAGTTGCGGGCATCCGTACTTGCGTCCGCACAAATGCGCGGCAGATGAATGTCCGTTAGAGCCTTAAAACAGTTTCAGGAAAAGTGGAAACCGGTTTTCCGTAGAAACTGCATCAAAACAAAGAGACAGAGTGGTTCAACGATCCAGTATCAACTGAAACCGCTCTGGATTAGCCGCTATAGGGAAACCAGTCCCACTTTTCGCGACACGCACCAATCACTCCGACACCCGGCTCATAAAGCTCACACAGGCTTTAGCAAAAACCTGCCTGCTTGAGCAATTGATAAGCCTGAATGACATCGCGAAATCTTTCTTCAGACCCGCGGTCGCCACCATTCGCATCGGGATGATGTTGCTTCACGAGTTCTTTATAGCGCGCCTTGATCTTATCGCTAGTCGAATTTGGTTCAAGACCAAGCGTAGCAAGCGCTTTTACTTCCAGCGTCCGTGGCTTGCGAAGCGCGGTTTTACCCGCAGGCGCTGCTTTTGCTTCCTTCACAAAATTGAAAGGATCGCGCAGACGGTTGTGATAGGCAGCCGAACCCGAACGCTTCTGCGCCATATCGGGCGAAGTGTGTTTCGTGGCTGTGGTGTTGGATGCGGTCGACCAGGTCGGACGATTTCCAGTAATGGCGTCCTTCTGGAACTTGGAGATATCCTTGTCCGACAAACCCGAGAAATAATTGAAAGTCTTATTATATTCCCGGACGTGGTCGATACAGAAATGAAGATACTCGCCCTCGCGCATGCGCCCCACCGGCGCACGATGGGTGCCCGGCTTATCGCAACCATCCCACTGGCAGCAGGGACCGCTGGACTTCTTTTCCGCTTCCTTCTTGGGACGGATGCGGATGCTGTCGAAAAATTTTGAGTTCGTTGTCATCGAATCGGATTATGCGAATTAAGAGGAACTAAACAAGAATTGACATTTCGTCCCGACTGGTTTTGGCCATTCTTCAGGGCGAAATTTTGATGCATACTGCATTTCCTGTGCGGATTTGCCCCACCAATTGCCGCCGAGGCGACGTCTATATGAAGCACAGCACCTATATGGGGAGAACTGGCGCGAATGTCCATTCACAATAGCAAACAATCTTCAATGGAAGCGAAGCTTAAGGCCGCTTTCACGCCCGAACGGCTTGAAATCATAAATGAAAGCCATCTCCATGCTGGTCACCACCATGAAGATAGTGGTCATCACGAAACTTACGACGGTACCGGCGAAACACATTTTCGTGTGCGTATTGTATCGGGCAAGTTTGAAGGACTGAGTCGCATTGCCCGCCATCGCGCTATCAATGAACTTCTGAAAGAAGAACTCGACACCGGTGTTCATGCATTGGCGCTTGAGCCTTCCGCTCCCGGTGAACCAACCCGGCGCTGATCTTTTTTACGCCTGAGCTTTAAGCCATTTGCGCAGACGACCCCGCGCATTGGCATAAGGCGAAGACGTGTTGAACTGGATCATACGTCCCAGCGTATATTTCTCATACCAGGCAACACCATAAAGCTCAGCATCGGTGCGTGCCTCGATCAAAGCGATCAGCGCATTTTTCGCAGCCTCCAGGCGCAGCAGCAATTCTGCGAAGGGCAAGGTCTGGTAGTCACGATAAAACTTTGATGCCAGATTGCCGAGTTCATTCCATTTGAAGCCGGTTTCAGGAAAATCAACGGGCTGCCCCTGCTCGCGCAGCGCGCACCATTTCAGAACCAGTTCGTTCCATCCAACCAGATAGGAAACAAGATCATGCACGCTCATCAGCGTGCCTTTGGCATGGCCTTCCATGGTTTTTTCCATGGCCCGCCCGGGTGTGACACGTGCAAGATCGAGTGCCAGCCGGGCATAGTTGGTTTGGATTGCTTGAACGAGTTCCTGCCTGGTCGCCGGAACACTCATCAGTTTGAAACCTTTGCGGCGATAACACCTGAAATGGGCTTGCCGTCAGCATCAAGCGGCACAATGCGCAGACGTGTCAGACGGTTCTTTTCCTTCTTAAGCACGGAAAAGCGCTTTCCATGGAAGGTAAAGGCCTGCTTCACTTCCGGTATTGTCTGCGTTTCATGAATCACAAGACCGGCAATTGTTGTCGCTTCCTCGTCGGGGAGATTCCAGCCCAGTGCACGATTGAGATCGCGGATCGGCAACGACCCATCAACCAGAACTGAACCATCCGGTTGCAGTCTTACACCCTGCATGTCCAGATCATGCTCATCGGAAATATCGCCTACAATCTCTTCCAAAATGTCTTCAAGCGTCACCAGTCCCTGCACATCGCCATATTCATCAACGACGATGGCAATATGCGCCTTGCGACGAAGGAATGCGTCAAGCTGATCCTGAAGCGTCGTCGTATCGGGCACAAACCACGGCTTGCGCGCCACCTTCATGATGTCGATACGCGTAAAATCATTATCGACATCGTAAAGCGTGCGCAGCAGATCCTTGGTGTGGATGATGCCGATAATATTATCGATCTCATCGCGCCAGACCGGCATGCGGGTGTGCGGGCTTGCCAGAATTTCGCGCACCACCTGCTCGGCAGGCGCATCGGCATTGATCGTACCCATAGATGTGCGATGCACCATAACATCGCTGACTTCCAGTTCTTTGAGATCAAGCAATCCGCCCAGCTGGTCACGATCTTCCTTGATCAGCGACTTGTCACGATGCAGCACTTCCACCGCGCCACGCAATTCTTCCTGTGCCGAAAGCATCGAGCGGCCAGCCGCCAGATTGATGCCGAACAGTCTCAGGATGACACGCACGATCCAGTTTACAACGCCGGAGATGAAACCCAGCAGAGCCACAACAACTGAAACCGGACGCGCAACATGCAGTGCAAAGCGGTCCGGGTTTGAGATCGCCCAGGACTTTGGCAGAACTTCCGCAAAAATAACCAGCAGAATGGTCATCGCCAAAGTCGAATAGGCAACACCCGCATCGCCGAACAACGACAGAAAAATGCTGGTGGCGATTGAGGAAGCAAGAATATTGGCGAGATTGTTGCCAATAAGCAGCGCACCGATCAGACGGTCACGCTTTTGGATCAGGTGCTGTACAACTGTCGCGCGTTCATCGCCATTATACTCATAGCCCAGCATTCGGGCGCGAGAGGCGGCAGTCAGCGCCGTCTCCGATCCGGAAAAAAAGGCAGAGAGAACGATGCAGAGCAGGATGATGCCGCACATGACCCAAAGCTCGAAACCCATTCTTTCGTCCTTTCCTCATTCTTTCGTTCAATCACAACGTATCGCGAAAAGTGTGAAGCTATTTTCGGACGAGATGCGCACCAAATCAAAGGTTTTATGCTGTCAGACGTTCTTTCAGAAATTCAAGCACTGCCGCAGGCGGCACGTCCCTGGCAATGAAAGACTGGCCAATACCGCGCGTCAGAATGAAGGTAAGAGCGCCGCGCGCCACTTTCTTGTCCTGCGCAATATAGTCCATCAGCTTTTCAGCATCCGGCAAGCCACCCGGCACATCATTGAGCGCGGTCGGCAGACCGACAGTCTTCAGATGCGCTTCAACACGTTCCGCATCTTCAATACCACAAAGGTTCATCCTGACCGAGAAACGATGCGCCAGAGCCATGCCAATGGCAACGCCCTCACCATGCACCAGACGGCTTGAATCGTAGCCTGTCGCGGTTTCAAGCGCATGACCGAATGTGTGACCGAGATTAAGCAGCGCGCGGTCGCCGGTTTCGCGTTCGTCACGCGCCACAACTGCAGCCTTCGAGCGGCAGGATTCGGCAATAGCTTCTGCGCGTGCAGCACCGCCCGCAAAAATGTCCTGCCAGTTTTTCTCAAGCCAGGCGAAAAAATCCGGCCGGTCGATCAGTCCGTATTTTGCCACTTCCGCATAGCCTGCACGAAATTCGCGCGGGCTCAGCGTATCAAGCACTTCCGTGTCCGCCAGCACCAGCTGTGGCTGATAGAAAACGCCAACAAGGTTCTTGCCATGTTGCGTGTTGATGCCTGTCTTTCCGCCAACGGACGAATCCACCTGCGCCAGAAGCGAGGTCGGCATCTGCACGAAGTTCATGCCACGACGCACAATGCCAGCGACAAAGCCGGAAAGATCGCCCACGACACCGCCACCAAAAGCCACAACTGCATCGCCACGCTCAAGCCTTGCAGCAAGCACGGCATTGGTTACGGTTTCGAGCGTGGAGAAGGATTTCGATTTTTCACCGGGTGCCACGATCACCGGCGTGGATTCAATGCCTGCGCGCGCAAAGCTGTCGGTCAATGCTTCAAGATGGGCCTTTGCGACATTCTCATCGGTGACAATTGCCACACGAATGCCCGGAAGACGCTTAGCAAACTCTTCGCCTGCACGGGCAACAAGCCCTTTGCCGATCAGGATCTCATAGGATCGGTCGCCCAGCGAGACGGGAACCGTAACAGTATCGGCAGCGGTCATAATGCACTCCAAAGCGGTCTAAACCCAGTTTCAGGGCCTATTTCTTATCCAGATGCTCGGTCAGAACGTCGATGAGTTCTCCGGCGATCACTTCTTTTTTGTCATCACGCGTCATCACATGCAGATCAGCGAGCGCGTAAACCGGATAGCGCTCATTCATCAGCCGCTGCATCACGCCACGCGGATCATCATTTTTAAGAAGCGGACGGTTCTGACGGCGCGAAACACGATCCATCAGCACATCAAGCTCGGCATTGAGCCAGATTGAAACGCCAGCCTGGGCGATTGCCTCGCGGGTCTCCGCATTCATGTAAGCGCCGCCGCCGGTTGCCAGCACCATCGGACCATCATCGAGGAGCCGCAGGATCACCCGGCGTTCGAGATCGCGAAACTCTTCTTCGCCATAGGTTTCAAACAGTTCGGGGATGCTCATGCGTGAGACGGTTTCGATTTCCGTATCCACATCGCGAAAAGGCAGGCCGAGCATCGTTGCAGCCTTGCGACCGACCGTCGACTTGCCTGCGCCCATCAGCCCAACAAGAACAACCACTTTCGCACCAAGAAGCTGACGGACAGCATCCGCCTTCTCGTTAAGATTTGTCTGTTTTGTTGTACTGCTCATAAACCTCATCCATTTCCTCCGGTTCCACATGAAAAACCGCGCGGCGTCAATCGCTTTCATCGCCTGAACTGCACCAAATACGGCTTTTTATGCCCGGACTTTGGCCGTCCTTGCTTTCGTCTCAATAGCACAGCATAAACAGATCATGCCCACGCTGACGCGCATTCTTCTCCTGCTTGCTGTGATCGCTGCCATTGTCTATGGCGCAATGTTCTCGCTCGCCAATTTTGTGAAGCCGGTCATGCATGAGATCACAATCGAAATCCCGACGTCAAAACTGAAGCAGACAGTCGTGGCCCCACCTCCAGCATCGGCACCGTTAGAAACCGTCACAGACGGCCAGACAGATGGACCCGATACGGCGGATAAGCAGGAGTAGACATGCGGGCATCTTTGGCGATTGAGAATTTTCTCGAAATGATGAGTGCCGAACGCGGGGCCGCGCATAATACGCTTGAATCCTATCGCCGTGATCTGGAAGCCTGCGCTGACGTCATGAGCGCACGCGGCATCAATATGACTGAGGCAAAGACCGACGATATACGCCATGTACTTGATGGCATGGCCAATGAAGGCTTTGCCGCGACATCTCAGGCGCGCCGCCTTTCCGCAATCAGGCAGTTTTTCCGCTTTCTCTATTCGGAAGGGTTCAGGCAGGATGACCCCACCGGCGTCATCGATGCACCAAAGAAGCAGAAACCGCTGCCGAAAATCATGAGCGTCGAAAACGTCGGGCGACTTCTGGACCGGGCCACGCTTGAGGCGAAAGAAGCGCTTGAGCCGGCAGACCGTATCAAAGCGCTTCGCCTTCACGCGCTGCTTGAAACGCTTTACGCGACCGGCTTGCGTGTTTCAGAGCTTGTTGGTCTTCCAGTGAGTGTCGCCCGGACCGATCATCGCTTTCTGATTGTGCGCGGCAAGGGTTCCAAGGATCGCATGGTGCCATTATCGCAAAAAGCGCGCGAGGCATTGCAGGTCTTTCTGTCGCTGCGCGATTCCCTTCCGGGCTACGACGACAATCCCTGGCTCTTTCCGGCATTTTCCGAAAGCGGCCATCTGGCGCGCCAGGTTTTTGGTCGGGAACTCAAAACTCTCACTGCCCGCGCCGGTCTTTCGAGCGCCTCCATCTCGCCGCATGTGCTGCGTCATGCCTTTGCCAGCCACCTTTTACAAAACGGCGCAGACCTCAGAACAGTACAGCAATTGCTTGGACATGCAGATATTTCTACGACCCAAATCTACACACATGTTCTGGAAGAAAGACTGCATAAGCTGGTAAGTGAACATCATCCGCTTGCCGATTAGGCGCGCGGCGGGTAAGAGAAATTCAGAAAAATTTGCAAGATGCGCGCGAAGTAAATATGTAAGGCGTCGTAAAACAGCCTCTATTGGGCTTGTTCTATGGCCAACATCTCTGGAAACGCACAATAGTCAGGCCCGATGTACAACTATCTCGATTTTGAAAAACCCGTCGCAGACCTCGAAGGCCAGATCCTTGAGCTGAAAAAGCTCGCACAGGAACAGGGCAGCGTCGAGATGAGCGACGAGATCAGCCGTCTCGAGAAGCGATCGGCCGATGCGCTCAAAGATATCTATCGCAAGCTGACGCCATGGCAGAAGGCACAGATCGCCCGCCATCCGGATCGTCCGCATTGCCTTGATTATATCAACCGGCTGTTCACCGAGTTCACGCCGCTTTCCGGCGACCGCCAGTTTGCCAATGACGAAGCCATTCAGGGCGGCTTTGCCCGCTTCAATGGCCAGCCCGTTGCCATTCTCGGTCAGGAAAAGGGTTCGGACACCAAGACGCGCCTCAAGCACAATTTCGGATCAGCCCGTCCTGAAGGCTACCGCAAAGCCGTCCGTATCATGGAAATGGCTGACCGTTTCCAGCTGCCGCTGATTACTCTGGTTGATACAGCAGGCGCTTATCCGGGCGTCAGTGCAGAAGAACGCGGTCAGGCAGAAGCCATTGCGCGCTCCACCGCTGAGTGCCTGAAGCTGCGCGTGCCTGTCATCTCGATCATCATCGGCGAAGGCGGTTCGGGTGGTGCAATCGCGATTGCAGTCGCCAACCGCGTCTACATGCTCGAACATTCAATTTATTCGGTGATCTCGCCGGAAGGTGCTGCTTCTATCCTCTGGCATGATTCGACCCGTGCGAAGGACGCAGCCTCCAATATGCGCATCACTGCGCAGGACCTGTTCGATCTCAAGGTTATCGACGGCATCATTCCGGAGCCGCTTGGTGGCGCTCATCGCGGCAAGGAATCCACGATTGATGCCGCAGGCGACATCATTACTGCTTCGCTGCGCTCGATGAAGGATATCGATGGCGAGACGCTCAAACAGGAGCGTCGCCAGAAATTCCTAGACATCGGCCGTAACCTTTAATTTACCATATATGCCAGTTTTTAGCTCCGGCGCGCCTTTGGTGCGCCGGATTTGCATCATGCCGTCATTTCCGCCATATTGCGGACACGGTGTTTTTTAGGTAATTGAGCAACGGTTTATCAACGATACCGAAAGGTTTAGTTGTTAATATCCGGGCACCGAAAAGTCAGGTTTGCTCAAATGCGTCAGACGACGCGGCTTCGTGCAGGCTCTGATTAAAGCTGAGTACTCGTTGCTCTACCTATTTGTTTTTACGCATTATCCGATGCAAAATCGCTTCGCACTTTTGCTGGAAATGCTCTGACAGGCTCGATGCGATATGAAGATCAGAACCGCACTTCTTGGAACACTCCTGGCATCCGCTCTGCTTGCGGGCTGTCAGGGCTCGTCCGTTTCCGATCTCAGCTTGCGTGCTGAAAAGCCACTTTCTGAGAAAATGGTTGCCAAGATGAAGACGAAGGGCATGAGCCGCACTTCGCCAGTCATGGTTCGCATTTTCAAGGAAGAAGGCGTCCTTGAAGTCTGGAAACAGAAGAACAACGGCAAATACGACCAGATTGCCTCTTATGAAATCTGCAAATGGTCAGGTAAACTTGGACCGAAATTCGTTGAGGGTGATCGTCAGGCGCCCGAAGGCTTCTACAATGTGCGCCCGGCACAGATGAACCCGAATTCGCAATACCATCTTGCCTTCAACATTGGCTTCCCAAATGCCTATGACCGCGCCCATAACCGCACCGGCCAGAATCTGATGGTGCATGGTGCCTGTTCTTCTTCGGGCTGCTATTCCATGACTGATGATAGCGTCAGCGAGATATATGCGTTTGGTCGCGATGCCTTCAGAGGCGGCCAGCGTGATTTCCAGATTCAGGCCTTTCCGTTCCGTATGACCGCGGCCAATATGGCGCGTTATAAGAGCGATCCAAATTTCGGCTTCTGGAAAATGCTCAAGCAGGGCTACGATTCGTTTGAAACGACCAAGGTGCCGCCGAAAGTCGATGTCTGCGAAAAGCGTTACGTGTTTAACGTGCCAACCGCAGATGGCCAGCCGCTATCGCCAACAGGTGCATGCCCGCCTTCGGCAAGTGCTGAATCCATGGCTTACACGTCATCTTATGAAAAGACGTTCCAGAGCGCATTCAGTGCAGCTCAGAAAAAGCCAGCGCCATCCATTCAGGGCATCACCGAAGCGAAGCTCGTCTCCGACTGGAGTGCAGCGCGTGCACGCGGCGAGAAGGTAACGCGCGAACCGCCATCGCTTTCACCTGCATCGGCTGAAACGCCAAATGCGCCGGATATTCGCCCTGCAGCTACGCCAATTTCAGTGCAGCCAACAGCCATTGCCGCAACGCCAGCCGTTGCTGATCCGACACAGACAGCTTCTGTGCCTGTTCCGCAAGCAAATCCGGCAGTCGTTTCGCCCATGACCACCGCCAGCACGGTTACGGATAATGTCGCGGCACCCGCGCCTGAAAAGAAAAAGGCGTGGTGGAAGCTGGGCGGTAATTAACAGCAGATGGATAAAGACGTTCCCGTCTACGATCTGAGAGGGCTTAAGTGCCCTCTTCCTGTTTTAAAAACACGCAATCGCCTGCAAGATATGCCCAGCGGTGCGCTTCTCTGGGTGGAAGCAACTGATCCGCTGTCCGGTATCGATCTTCCACATTTCTGCACGCAGGAAGGCCACGCTCTGCTTACGCAGGAACGTGACGAAAAACTGCATCGTTTCCTTATTCAGAAAAAATAAAGCGGCTCCGATTAAAACCCGAATCCGCTTTTATCTCTTTGTTTTTACGCATTATTCTACGAAAAACCGCTTCGCAATTCTGGCTCAGACGCTTTAACGCGTTGAATAACCCGGAATAGCCAGCGGATTGTCCATCATTGCTGCACGATCGGGACGATCAATCCCAGCCTTACCCAGAAACGCGTCGAAAAGCTCACGCACATATGTTTCCGGTAAATCCTTTACAATCATCACCAGAAGCGTTTCGCGCTCATCCTTGGGCCATTTTGGCAATCGTGCTGGCGGATGGAAGATTTTCTGCACACCATGGATGACCAGCGGACGATCAGGGTCTTCGGCAATCTGCACAATCCCCTTCACGCGTAACAGCTTCTCGCCATGGGTCGAACGCAACAGATCGAGAAACATCTCGAAAGTCGAAAACGGTATCGGCTCCTTATGCCGCAGCGAAAAGGAACGAATTGCGTCGTCATGATGATGGTGGTGGTGCGCATGATGATGGTCATGATCGTGACTATGCCCGTGATCGTGCCCGTGACTATGCCCGTGATCATGATTGCAATCCGGTCCGCACTCATGATCGTGGTCATGGTGATGAGCATGGTTATGGTCGTGGTCTTGATCATCCTCATAGGCTTCCGCCTTCAGCCAGCGCTGCACGTCAGCCGTCTTGGTTTCAGGATTATACAGACCGCATTCAAAAAGCGCTGCATAGCCCGTGCGCGTGTCGGAAGCTTCCAGTATATCCGCACCCGGGTTGAGCAGGTGCAGCCGTGCTTTAAGAGCTGCCAGACTCGTCTGCGCTTCTGGCATATCCGCTTTTGTGATAATGATGCGGTCGGCCATTGCAGCCTGCTTGACGGCTTCCTCGTGGTTGTCGAGCGTTGCCATCCCATTGACAGCATCAACGGTCGCAAGCACGCCATCAAGGCGTAAAGCCTGCATCAGCACCGGATGTCCCATGATCGAATGCAGTACCGGCGCGGGATCAGCAAGGCCAGTCGTCTCGATGATAATCCGCTTCAATGCTTTGATGCGCCCGGTCTGAAGACGGTCGATCAGATCGGCCAGCGTATCCACCAATTCGCCGCGCACCGTGCAGCACAGGCAACCATCGGCAAGCTCGATAACCCCTTCACTGGCCTCTTCGACCAGCAGGTGATCGATGCTCACTTCACCAAATTCATTGATGATGACTGCTGTGTCCGTCAATGCGGGATCTTTCAGCAGACGATTGAGCAGCGTTGTCTTGCCCGAGCCCAGAAAGCCGGTCAGCACAGAAACAGGAATTGGATGCGGCATGGATCTATTCTTAATTTATCGTGGCTGTGGCGCCTGCAGCCGCACGCTGTGGGCGCGGCATTGGCACAGGGACCTGCGAAATATCAAGCTGCCCAACTCTGGTCACCTTGGCAGGCGGAGTCGAAACAAGCCCGACCTGAACCGGCACCGGCTCACGGGTCAGCGCATGGATATAAGGCGAATTGATCTGCAGACGTCCTTCGACATCACGACCATCCCAGCGGTCAGCCATTGCTTGCTGGCTACAGATGGCTTTGCGCATATCCACTGCCTGATTGACGGCACTGCTTGCAGGTGGAACCATTCCGCCCAGCGTCGGCGCACCGGCACCATTGCTGCGGAATGCGTCGGTCATCAATTGTGCAGCCTGTACGGCGCGCACTTCCTGACGATCCGCACCCAGAACAACGGCCAGAATGGTGCGGCCCTGACGGGTTGCGGAACTTGCAAGATTGAAACCTGAAGCGCAGACAAAGCCTGTCTTCATGCCATCGGCACCATCAAAACGACCGAGCAGAATATTGTAATTGGCCTGTGGCTTCTTGCCGTCTCCGGTATCAATGGCCTCAGTTCCGAAATAATGCGCATATTGCGGAAATTCGCGTCTGAGCTGCACACCAAGCACGGCGAGATCATGTGCCGTCGAATAGTTGTTCGGATCATGCAGACCATTTGGATTGGCAAAATGCGAACCGCTCATGCCAATGCGCTGCGCTTCAGAATTCATGCGCTGCACAAAAGCAGATTCCGTGCCGCCAACAGCTTCGGCAACTGCAACAGCCACGTCATTGGCGGATTTCACCAGCATGATCTTGAGCGCAGTATCAAGCGTCATCACCGAACCCGGGCGATAACCCATCTTGCTCGGCGGCTCTTTCGAGGCATTGACCGTCATGCGAACTGGAGATTCAAGCGTCAGCTGTCCTGCCTGAAGGGCACGGAAGGTAACATAGGCCGTCATCATCTTGGTGAGTGAAGCCGGATACCAGCGCTGGAAAGGATCCTGCGCGGAATAAACCTTGCCACTTGCAACATCCACCGCAATTGATGGATTTGCTGAAGCAGCAGATAAAGCACCAGCGAAGGCCAGGCCAGAAATCGCCGCAGTTGCAAACCAGATTTTCAACGACTTCGAAATCATTTCGTAGTTCCAATCAACAAGAGCCGCAATTTCTGCGGGTTATCGGTTCCGCTTCCTGTTGTATCGACCTGCAAAAGCCACAACGGCTTGCGAATACACCAGTCAAAAAGGAGAATTTGTACTGCTCTTATCTATGCCATGTGGCAAGGAAAAGGCAAATAGGGATTGCCCGCTTTCACCGAAACGTCATATTCTCGTTTCTTCTGAATAAAGAGAATCTGCAGGATATTTCCGAAATGCCAGTGCTCAATCGTGCCGTCGAAACTCAAGCGGAGATCGCCGCATGGCGTCGTCATCTGCACCAGAATCCCGAACTTCTTTACGATGTTCACGAAACGGCACGCTTTGTCGAAGAAAAACTGAAATCATTCGGTTGCGATATCGTTGAAACCGGCGTTGGGCGCTCAGGCGTTGTCGCGGTTATTAAAGGACGCCATGGTGACGGCCCGGCCATCGGCCTGCGCGCCGATATGGATGCATTGCCGATCACCGAAACCAGCGGCGTCGAATGGGCATCGAAAAATCCAGGCAAAGCGCATTCCTGTGGCCATGACGGCCACACATCCATGCTGCTTGGTGCTGCACAATATCTGGCCGAAACCCGTAATTTCCGCGGCTCTGCCGTGTTGCTTTTCCAACCGGCGGAAGAAGGCGGTGCCGGAGCACTCGCCATGGTGAAGGACGGCGTGATGGACCGGTTTGGTATCGCGGAAGTCTATGGCGTTCACAATTTGCCAAGCCTTGCAGTGGGCCAGTTCGCCATGTGCAAGGGTCCGATCATGGCCGCAACCGACGAATTCGACCTGTCCATCAAAGGTCGCGGCGGCCATGCGGCACAGCCACACCGCACGATTGATCCAATCCTTGCCGGTTCGCAGCTCCATCTTGCCATTCAGAGCATTGTCGCACGCAATATCGATCCGCTGGATTCGCTCGTTATTTCCATCACGAAGTTCCATGCCGGCGAAGCCTATAATGTCATCCCGGAAACGGCAAAACTGTCGGGTACCGTGCGCACGCTGAGCAAGGAAACCCGCGCCTATGCCGAACGTCGCATCCGCGAGGTGGCAGCTGGCATCGCAACCGTTACCGGTGCGGAAATCACCGTGCGTTATAAGAACAACTATCCTGTCACCTATAACCACGATGACCAGACCGACTTTGCGGCGCGCGTTGCAAAGAATGTGGCAGGCGAAGGCAAGGTGAAAACCGATGTCGCGCCGATGATGGCTGCGGAAGATTTCTCCTACATGCTGGAGGCACGTCCCGGCGCTTACATCTTCCTTGGTAATGGCGAAACACCGGGCCTGCATCATCCTGCTTATGATTTCAACGACGAAGCCATTCCATATGGCGTGAGCTATTTCGTATCTGTGATTGAAACAGCTCTCGCTGCCTGACACTTTTTAATGTGCAAAGAAATGCGCCTGCCCCGCTTTTTGCGGGGTTGGCGAAAGCCATGAAAAACAGTATGTGTCGGAAAATGCTCCGGTTCATTACAGCGCCGGGCGTTTTTGATGACTGGTCCCGTAGCTCAGTAGGATAGAGCGCAAGATTCCTAATCTTGAGGCCACTGGTTCGAATCCAGTCGGGATCACCATTCATCCTTCAGCAACGACTGATCCCGCCCCGCTCAAATTATCTTGAAGTCCTGTGATTTACGGCCATTTGTGCTATACCCGCCGGCGGTCTCATGGTGGTCTCATGGCGGACTCTCGTCTCTCCAACGGCTTGGTACATCCCCTCAATGCACGTGTATCCGTTCCTGAAACACCAAGCCTGACCTGTAAGTTCATCCCCCCAGGGTCATCACAAATGATCTACCCTATATGCTGGCCGTTTTGACAGACGGATCGGTGCGTTCGCAAAGCTGAAACCGTCATGACTATCATCCAGGAAACTGAAACGTCGGCCAGTGAACAAAGCGCTTCACTGGAAGCGAAAAGCAATTTCCGGATCATCGCCCTCATCGTTGCGAGTGCTATGCTGATGGAACAGCTCGACGCCACGATCCTGGCAACCGCTCTGCCAACTATGGCCAGGGATTTCGATGTCGCCGCCCCCTCGATGAGTGTCGCGCTCACATCATATCTTCTCAGCCTCGCCATTTTCATTCCGGCAAGCGGCAAGATCGCCGATCGCTTCGGTACACGAACGGTATTCCGCTTCGCCATTGGCATTTTCATTGCCGGCTCCATTCTCTGCGCACAGGCGCCGAACCTTCCCTTCCTTGTCTTTGCCCGCCTGTTGCAAGGTGCGGGCGGTGCCATGATGCTGCCAGTCGGGCGTCTGGTGCTGATCCGCTCTGTCGAGCGCAAAGACCTCATCTCGGCAATGTCGTGGATGCTGGTGCCTGCGCTGATGGGCCCGATCCTCGGACCGCCCATTGGGGGCCTGTTCGTGACCTGGCTCGATTGGCGCTGGATCTTTTACATCAATGTGCCGATTGGTATTCTGGGCATGATTTTCGTTTCGCTCTATATCGGAGAATATAAAAGCGAAGCGAAAGAGTCCTTTGATTTCGTGGGGTTGATCCTGTCAGGGATTGCTCTCGGTGCGCTGCTTTTCGGCCTGGAGAGTGCCACCACCAACACGGGTCTGGCGGCCAGGTTCTTTGTGGTGGGCATCGTGTTTGCGATAGCGACCGTTATCCATTCCCGCCGCCATCCAGCACCGCTTCTTGATTTTTCGCTGATGCGGATTGAGAGCTTCGGCACTTCAATGATTGCCGGGTCGATCACCCGTATCACGCAAGGAGCCCATCCATTCCTTTTGCCTTTGATGCTGCAGGTTGCCTTCGGTATTTCAGCCGTGTCGGCCGGTAATATGGTTTTGGCGACAGCACTCGGCTCCATGGCGATGAAAGCCTTTGCGCCTAAAATTATTCGCCGGTTCGGCTTCCGCTCGTCACTGGTTGTGAACGGCATATTCTCGTCATGCAGCTACGCAATCTGCGGTTTGTTCAGCCCTGAATGGCCGCATTGGCTGATCTTTGCCGTGCTGTTCATGTCCGGTTTTTCGATGTCGTTTCAGTTCACAGCCTATAATACGGTTGCCTATGACAAGATTGATGAGAAGCAGATGAGCTCGGCCAACAGCTTCTATTCAACCTTCCAGCAGCTTATGCTTTCTTTCGGCGTTTGTATCGGCGCACTCGCGCTTCACACGTCCATGGCCTGGCATGAACGCGACGTGCCGTTATCGTCGGATTTCTCGATGGCTTTCTTTATTGTGACCGGCATATCGCTGATGGCCACGTTCTGGAACCTTCGTTTCTCAAAGGACGCGGGCGCACAAATGCGCGGGCGATAAAGCGCATCCCGAAAAGTGGAAACCAGTTTTCAAAATAAGATGCGCGTTAAGATAAAGTATCAGAACACCGATCTGATATGTCTCACGCCCCATAAGGCCAGTTGGCCTGCGAAAACAGACCACCATCGACCCAGATCGTCTGGCCCGAAACAAAAAGCGCAGCATCAGACGCCAGAAACAGCACTGGGCCGGAGAGGTCCTCCACCGTTCCGACCCGCCGCAGTGGCGTGATCCGGCCCCATGTTTCTGCATAATCCGGCTGTTCCTGCGCAGTGCGCTCATTATAAATCGCACCGGGAGCCACGCAATTGACCCGGATGGCATGCGGCCCAAGTTCCACGGCAGACACCTTGGTGAACTGCTCAATCCCGCCCTTGGATGCCGTGTAAGAAACGAGTTTCGGGAAAGCGAGCTTATTGCAGCCCGAGCCTATATTGATAATAGCTCCGCCCTTGCCGACATCCACCATTCGCTTGGCAGCAGCTTTCGTATTCAGAAAACAGCCCTTCATATTGGTGCGGATCACATCGTCCCAGCCTTCCTCGGAAAGTTCCAGCAAAGGCGCCCATGTCTGAATACCGGCATTGTTGACGAGCACGTCCGGGGCATCGCCATACCAGCTGCAGACTTCGTCGAAGAACTCTTCGACCTCAACTCCAGAGCCGACATCGCATTCGATCCCCAGCGCCTGACCGCCCGCAGCTTCGACTTCTTCCATAAGTGTATTTGCAGCTTCGTCATCACCTCTGAAGCTGAAAGCAACCGCATAACCGGCTTCCGCAAATGCAGAAACAAGATGCCGGCCAATGCCGGTGCTTCCACCCGTGACAATCGCAAACCCACTCATAAAATTCCCTCCCAAAGGATCTCGAAAGGCAATTTAATCAACTTCAAGCAATGGTAAAGCTGTGAAAATGGAATTATCAGTTTTCCTGAAAGAGGAGACCAGCATGAACCCCGATATCAAAGTCGCCAACGGTGCCTGTCACTGCGGAACAGTGCGCTTTCGCGTCAAACTTTCCGATGGCCTTAACACGGCGCGCCGCTGCACCTGCTCCTATTGCCGGATGCGCGGTGCTGTTGCTGTTTCCGCCGATCTGGATGGACTGGAAATTCTCGAAGGCGAAGATGCGCTGACGCTCTACACGTTTAATACGGGTGCGGCGAAGCACTTTTTCTGCTCGAAATGCGGGATTTATACCTTCCACCAGCGCCGCTCCAGCCCCCACCAGTTCGGCGTGAATGCAGCCTGCCTCGAAGGTGTTTCACCCTTCGATTTCAAGGTTATTCCGGTCAATGACGGCGTGAACCACCCATCCGACAATCCAAACTATAAAGGTTCTGGCATCGCTGGCTATCTGCGTTTCGAACCATATGATGAAGCGAAGGCTGACTAAATCCTTGCGCGCCGCTTCTGCTCGTTTTTCTCCCATGAAAACACGACGGGCGGCAGCGGATCGAAGCCGCGAATAATGTCCGCACCCTTTTCGCCGACCATAATCGTCGGCGCATTGGTGTTACACGAAGGAACACGCGGCATGATCGAACTGTCGCAGACGCGCAGACCTTCAAGCCCGCGTACCCTCAAATCAAGATCGACAACAGCCATAGCGTCCGTGCCCATCTTGCAGGTGCCGACCGGATGATGATCGGTCTTGGCATTGGCGCAGGCATAGTCGAACAGATCATCATCGCTTAAGACCTTGGGTCCCGGCAGACGTTCCGCCATGACATAAGGTTTCAACGCATCCTGCTGCATGATTTCACGAGCGATCTTCAGCCCTTCCAGCGACATCTTGCGGTCATGTGGATCACTCCAGTAATTGGGATCAATGAGCGGCGCTGCTGCCGGATCGGCTGAAGCCAGCCGCACAGTTCCACGCGACCGCGGATGCAGATAGGCGGAGTTAAGCGTTACACCGGCATTTTTGAGCTTCTCAACACCCGCCTCAATGCCGGACCCGAGTCCCAGATGAAACTGGATATCGGGTGAGCGTGCATTGGGATCAGCGTACCAGAAGCCGCCGGTTTCAAAGAGGCTCGACGCCACAGGGCCCGAGCGCAACAGCATATATTGCAAACCTGCTCCAAGCGTCCGATGCAGCTTCGCCACACCATCATAAGTGTGATCGCCAGTGCATTCGGCAATGACAAACAAATCGAGATGATCCTGCATGTTTTCGCCCACACCCGGAAGATCATGCCTGACCGCGACGCCTGCTTTTTTCAGATGATCAGCAGGACCAATACCCGATTGCAGCAGAAGTTTCGGCGAACCAATCGCACCTGACGACACAATCACCTCACGCGCCGCGCGTAAAACTTCGCCGTTCATCAGTGTTACGCCGGTCACACGTGTTTTTTCCAGCACGATATTGCGTACCGGCGCATTCATCTGCACGGTGAGGTTCTTGCGATCCCTGATGGTGGACAGATAAGCAAGCGACGCCGACGAGCGGCGGCGGTTGCGCTGAGTGAGCTGATAAAAGCCCACGCCTGCCTGTTCGCGACCGTTGAAATCCGGATTATACGGAATTCCCAGTTCCTGCCCTGCGCGGATATAGGCGTCGCAGATCGGCAGCGGCGAAGACGGCATCGAAACGCCGAGCGGCCCGCCATAAGAATGGTAGTCATCGTTAAAACGCTGATTGTCTTCCGCTCGTTTGAAATAGGGCAGCACATGGCGATAATCCCAGCCGGTGCAACCATCCTCATCAGCCCAGAGATCATAATCGGCAGCATTGCCGCGCGTATAAATCTGCGCATTGATGCTGGAGCCGCCGCCGATAACTTTCGCCTGCGTATAGCGAAGCACACGATTTTTCAGGTGTTTCTGCGGCACGGTTTCCCAGCCCCAGCTCGCCACGCCCTTGGTCATCTTGGCAAAACCGGCGGGCATATGAAACAGTGGGTTCCAGTCACTGCCACCAGCTTCGAGCAACAGCACTTTAACCGACGCATCTTCGCTCAGACGATTGGCGAGAACACAACCGGCAGGCCCACCACCAACAATGATATAATCGTAATCCATTCGTTTCTCCTCCCGAGAAACTAAAGCTTTGCAATCGACAAGCCGCCATCGGCATTGATCACCGAGCCTGTCGCAAATATGAAATCACCGCCAGCAAGCCCGGCTACAATCGCGCCGACATCACCCGCCTCGCCCCAGCGCTTCATCGGCACCAGACCACCTTCGATCAGCGCGTCATAACGCTCAGTAACCCTGGCCGTCATGTCAGTGCGGATGATGCCGGGACGCACTTCAAACACGCCGATCCGCGCTTCGGCCAAACGCAATGCCAGCCCTTGCGTGAATGCCGTCAGCCCCGCTTTACTGATGCAGTAATCAAGCCGCTCGGGCGACGTCATCACTGATGAAACCGAACTGATCGTCACAATGCTACGCGAGAACCGGACTTCACCTGTAGCCAGCATGGCCTTCACCACAGCCTGGGTGAAAAACACAGTACCGCGCAGGTTCACTCCCATAATCGTGTCGAAGTTCTCAGGCATAAGCCCAAGAAAATCTCCGCGCTCAACCGAGCCCATGCCAGCATTGTTGACCAGACAATCGATGCCGCCGAGCTCTGCAATAACTGCGGCAACAGTTTCCTCATGCGTTTCGATAGCAGCAAGATCGCTTTCAAAGAATGCCACTTTTCCGCCAAGGCCGCGCAATTCATCAATGACGGCATCGTCGCTTTCGCGGTCAGTAATGGCGAGATCAAAACCTTTGGCCAGTAACGCGCGGGCAATGCCAAGCCCGATACCGCGTCGCCCGCCAGTCACCAGTGCAACAGGTCTTTGACGGTTCATACCAGCGCCTCTCGATTCAAGTGGTCCGCCACGCGCAAGGCTTGCGCAGCAACGGTCAGCGCCGGATTGACTGCCGCCGAGGTCGGCAGAAATGATGCATCGACCACATAGAGATTGGGATGATCATAAGCGCGGCAATAAGGATCAAGCGGCGCTGTCGCGGGATCATTACCGATGCGAACTGTCCCGCATTGGTGTGATGGTGTGCGCCGGTCGAAGGCTCGTGAAAGTACCACCGGAAACCCTGCCTGTTTGAGCGCAGCTTTCAGCTTATCAACCAGCATCAGATGCGCTTTCCAGTTGGTGCGCACCCAATGCAAAATGATGCGGTCGCCATCCACTGTCACGCGGCTTTCCGGCGATGGCAAATCCTCGCTCATCGCGTAAAAATCGATTGTGTGCCCGGCAATGCGGTTCAGCAACCATTCCGGCACACGCGGCATACTCGATTTCAGAACGGCTCCCGACACGCGGCCCAGCAATTGTACATTGCCAAGTGGTGGGCCGCCTGCACCGTCCGAGAGATAGTAATCATTGAAGCCAAAAGTCTTCTGATAGACGCTGTCATTGCGGTAACGCGGATCGAACCCGATCACAGCACTGGCATTGTGGTTCATGAAGTTGCGGCCCACCTGATCCGAACGGTTCGCCACTCCTGAGCGCAACAAAAGTGCAGCCGACTGCACCGATCCAGCAGACAGAATGACGAGCTTGGGACGCAGGACCAGCGCCTCACCGTTCTTCAGATAATGAACTGCGGTGATGGTTTTGCCATCCGGCCCGGTTTCCAAATGCGTCACCCGTGCCGATGTTTCAAGCCGAACATTCGGATGCTTGAGCGCTTCCGCAAGCGGACAGGTTTCCGCATCCATCTTGCCATCATTGCTGTTTGGATGTGCATCCCACGGCGTTTTGGCCCTGGCCAACCAGCGCTCGATATCGACACCCAGCGGCAATGAAGCCGGATGTAACCCGGCTTTTTTCAACCGTGCGCGCGCATCGGCAATCGGGCGTTCGTCACTGATAGAAGGGTAAGGATATGGCTTGGAATGACGCGGCTCGCTCGGATCATCGCCCAGCTCGCCTCGAACCTGAAACAGCTCCTCAGCCTTGCAATACCATGGCTCAACTTCGTCATAGGAGAAAGGCCAGGCCGGTGACACGCCTTCGAGATGCGCGAGCTCGTCGAAGTCTTCACGGCGATAGCGCACAAGCACCGCGCCATAGAATTTGGAATTGCCACCAACATTATAATAATTGCCGGGATTGAACGGCGTGCCATCCGTCTCATACCAGAACTCTTTCGGGCGAAAGAAACCACGCTGAAAGATAGCGCGCGGGTCGCGGTTTTCTGGCCTGTCAGCAAGCCGTTCGCCAGCCTCCAGAATAAGAATGTCAGCACCCGATACGGCCAGACCGGCGGCCATTGTCGCGCCGCCGATACCCGATCCGATGATGACGATATCCGGCTGTCCTCCCAAAGCCGTCACTCCTACTTTGCTTGCGGCATCCACCAGCCCGTGCGCGCGCCGATATGCATGTTGAGCGTCTTGGTTTCGGTATAATCCTCAACCGCATGACGGCCCAGCTCGCGACCCAGACCCGACTGGCGATAACCGCCAAAAGGCAGTTCCGGTGTGCCGTCCATGAAAGTGTTCATCCACACAGTACCGGCACGCACCTTGCGACCAATGTTCATGCAGGTGTCGAAATCACGGCTCCACACACCTGCCGACAAGCCATAATCGACCGCATTGGCAATCGAAATCGCTTCATCGACAGTATCAAAGGAGAGCACCGACAAGACTGGTCCAAACACTTCCTCACGCGCCACGGCCATATCGGCCTTCACGCCCGCAAGAATAGTCGGCCCCATATATTGACCGAGCCCGAGATCAAGCACATCGCCGCCGTGAGCAAGCGAAGCACCCGCCTTCTTTGCCTGATCAACGTAGGAACCAACTTTGCTCAAATGTTGCGGTGTGATAATCGCGCCCACCTGCGTGCTGACATCAAGCGGATCGCCAACGATCACCTTTTTCGACAAATCAGCAACACGCCCAACGATCTCATCAACAATGGAGCGGTGCACGATGAGACGCGAACCGGCATTGCAGCATTCGCCCGCGTTGAACCAGGCACCGAACACGGCCGCATCAATGAATGCATCCATATCCGCATCCGGGAAAAGGATTTGCGGGTTTTTGCCGCCAAGCTCCAGCGATACTTTTTTGAGCGTTTGCGCGGCATTGGCCATGGTGAGTTTGCCGACGCCCGTCGAACCAGTAAAGGACACCATATCGACGTCCGGATGCGTGCTCATATGCTGACCGACATCAGCACCCGTTCCGGTGATGATGTTTACCACACCATCCGGAACACCTGCTTCAGCCAGAATTTCGCCCAGCAACAATGTCGAACCAGACGTGAGTTCCGACGGTTTCACCACAGCCGTGCAACCGGCAGCGAGTGCGAAAGGCAGTTTCTGCCCGACGATCAGGAACGGGAAGTTCCAGGGCGTGATGATGGAAACAACACCAATCGCCTCGCGCAATACAACACCCAGCGTGCCGTCACCCAGCGTGTTGTAGCTCTCGCCGTGCAGATCGCGTGCGAGTGCCGCCGCATACCGCCAAATATCAACAGAACCGGCGATCTCGCCGCGCACCTGGCTGATTGGTTTGCCGGCTTCAATGGCATCGAGATAGGCTAATTCTTCAGCCCGCGCTTCAATCAGATCGGCAGCTTTCAGCAATACCAATGATCGTTGTGAAGCAGTCTTCGAGGTCCAGCGGCCATCGTCAAAAGCTCTGCGCGCGGCGGAAACAGCGCGGTCAACATCAGCCTTGTTGCCCGCCGGATAACGGCTCACGGTTACGCCATGGCCGGGAGCCACCCGTTCAATGCTCTCGCCGCTCTGACTTTGAACCCATTTGCCATCAATCAGCATTGAGAATCCACGAACTTCCAGCCCGGTCAGCGGTTGCGGTTTTACGACGACGCTCATCACCATTTTCCTTCAAATTTTGCTTCGCGCTTTTCGCTGAAAGAGCGCACGCCTTCTTTCAGATCGCCGGTCTTGGCAGCCAGAATGGAGCCCAGTGCTTCCACCGCCGTGCCGTTATCTTCGCCATTGGCGACAGACAGCATAAGTTTAGAAATCTCGAGTGCGGCGGGCCCGCGTTTTGCCACCCGTTCCGCATAATCCCTGGCAGCTTCAAGTGCAGTGCCCGTATCCACAACACTATCGACCAGACCATGCAACAGCGCTTCTTCGGCAGTGAATATCTCGCCGCCCAGCACCATGCGGCGGACAATCTGCGGACCAAACCGGCGCACCAGACGTTGCGTGCCAGACCAGCCAGGAATCATACCAAGCGAGGTTTCCGGCAGACCTATCTTTGCCTGTCGTTCAACAATGCGGATATCGGCAGCACCCGCCAATTCCAGACCACCGCCCAAAGCATGGCCGTTCATCGCCGCAATCAACGGCATGCGCAAAGTCGCAAGCCGCTCGAAAACGCGATGCCCATAGCGCACCCATGCATGGCCAAACTCTTGCGGCTCCATGCCGCCCCATGCCTTGATATCGCCACCCGCTGAAAAGGCCTTGCCCTCGCCGGTCAGGATTGCAACGCGGATGGAAGCATCAGCCTCGACATGATCACAAGCTGCTGACAGTTCCTGTAAAAGTTCAATATCCAATGCATTGAGCTTTTCAGGCCGTCTGATGGTCATCACAGCTATATGGTTCTCAACCAGAATTTCCACGCGTCCAATATTTACGTTTTCTGGCATTTAAGCCTCCAGCTTTCTGGCAGGCTTTTCGGGCAACGTAAGCCCAATCGGTTCATCGCGGAACAGGGCTTCATCCATCCGTTTGAGTCTGTCCGAAACGATCAGCGGAAATTCTGCCTGATCGAGAATATGTGTCTGCAAATCGACGCCCGGCGCGATTTCCGTCAACACGATGCCCTCAGGCGTCAGCTTCAATACGGCACGTTCTGTGACATAGGTGATGTCTTGTCCCTGTTCGACACCACGCGGACCTGAGAAGGTGACATGCTCGACCTCATTGACGAGCTTCTTGAGCTTGCCTTCCTTCTCGATCACCAGCTTGCCATCAGCGACGGAGAGCTTCGCGCCAGCATTAAACATGCCGGAGAACACGATCTTCTTTGCTCTCGCGGTAATGTCGACAAAGCCACCGGCACCCGCTGTCACATGCGGCCGAAACGACAGTTTCGAAACATTGACCGAGCCGTCGCGCCCGATCTCAAGGAAAGACAGAAGCGAGGCATCGAACCCCGCGCCTTGGAAATAAGTGAACTGATAGGGCGAAGGCATATAGGCGTCGGCATTCGCCGCGCAGCCGAAGGCAAAATCCAGAAGCGGCACACCGCCAACCGCACCCTGCTCGATCACCCACGTCACTGCACCATGCAAGCCTTCTTCAAGCAGAATGCGTGGCACATTGGCGGAAATGCCAAAGCCCAAGTTTACCGCACTCCCCGTCTGCAACTCCTGCGCCACGCGGCGGGCAATCGCTTTCTGGATATTGAATTCGGGCAAACGAAATGTATCGAGCGGGCGGAAAATCTCCCCGGATATCGCCGGATCGTAAAGTGTCTGGGTGGTCTGTTTCTGGTCCGGATCAACCACGATATAATCAACCAGAACACCCGGCACGCGAACATCATGCGGCTTCAGCGTGCCTTCTTTGGCAATACGTTTCACCTGCGCAATGACGATGCCGCCATTGTTGCGTGCAGCAAGTGCCTGATCGAGACCGCCAAGATAAGCACCCTCATGTTCATAGGTAAGGTTGCCACGTTCATCAGCCGTGGTGGCACGAATGATCGTGACATGTGGCACGATATTGGGGAAATAGAGCCAGTCTTCGCCTTCAAAACTGACATGTTTAACGACAGGCTCCTGTGTGGCCTTTTCGTTCATCGCCGTGCCCTGTCGCTTGGGATCAACGAAAGTATCAAGCCCCACCCTGGTCAGCACGCCGGGGCGCTTGGCAGCAGCTTCGCGGTGCATATCGAACAGGATACCGGACGGAATATTATAGGCCGGGATCTCGTTATTGGTGATCATCTGCCAGATCAGCGGTGGCTCGGCGCTTGATGGCCCGGACGGGTAAGAACCGCCGATAATCTTTTTCAGAAGCCCTTTTTTGGCAATGTAATCGACGCCTTTGATACCGCTCATATCACCCGCAGCAATCGGGTGCAGCGTGGTGATGTCTTTGGGATGGCCGGTCTCGTCAAAACGCTCGCCGATGGCTTTCAGCATCATATCGGGACAGCCAAGACCGCTCGACGAAGACACCGAGACGACGGCGTTATCAGGAATGAGTGCGGCGGCTTCTGCAAATGAAATATGTTTGCTCATAGCTCTAAAGTCCCGACTGAACGGCTGTTGCTTTGCCGGTCTTTGCAGCCTCAGCCACGGCAAGCCCCGTGGCTAGCGACCAGATACCGTCTGCCAATGTTGCAGAAGGCTGCCCTTTGCCAGCAATCGCGTTGTGAAAAGCGCGCAAGGCAATTTCGTAGAGGTTCTTGTGATCAAGTGGCAGTTCGTGCTCGCCATCCTTGTCCCGCAGCACGACAGTGCCAACGGGCTTTTGCGTCATGACATTGCGTGCAATCAGAGAACCTTCGCTTCCGTGCACTTCAAAGCCGGTCTCGGCATATTTCGTTGTAAAAGCATCATGGAACTGGGCGATGGCACCAGACGGGAAGCGCAGCACACCCATAACGCCGTCTTCCAGCCCCTCGCCACTTAAGCCGCCCTGCTGACTGAAAGCCACAGCCTCAACCGGATTTTCGCCCAGCACAAAACGCAGCGTATCGGCATCATGCACAGTGATATCGAGGATCACACCGCCACCTGCATCGGGCCGTTCAATGCGCCATCCCTGCAAATGCGGTGGCAGATAAACCGCATGAAAAACGCGCGCGCCAAGCACTTTGCCGATCTTCCCACTGGCGACCGCATCGCGCATGGCATGGTGGCTTGCGGCATTGCGCAAATGATGATTGGTACCCGCCACCACGCCCGCTTCACGCACGGCTTTCAACATGGCGTGTGCATCAGTAAGCGTGAGCGCAAGCGGCTTCTCACAGAGTATATGCTTGCCGGCTTTGGCTGCAGCTATTGCCTGATCGCGGTGCAGCTCATTGGTGGTGGAGATATAGACGGCATCGATTTCCCCATCGGCCAACAGCGCTTCAAGGCTTGTCTCGGCGCGTGCTATGCCGTTCTCGCGAGCATAATTTTCGCCGCGTTCGGCATTGGTGCTGTATAGGGAAACGACTTCACCACCGGTGGCGCGGATGGCCCCTATCACCCATTCTTTTGCAATGGTGCTTGCGCCTATAAGTCCCCATCTTGTCATGCCGAAACCTCCCTCAACTGTCGCAAAGGCGCGCCACAACTTGCACGTATCGCAAGACGTACGGACAAGCGCTGTGCCTCTGCCTCCACCCGTTCCGAATTAATTTGCTTCAGCAAAAGCTGAGCCGCCCGTTCTCCCAGACCTTGCGGATCAACAGCCACAGTCGTCAGTGCCGGAACAGCCGTTTTGGCCTCAATCACATCGTCAAAACCGACCACACCAAAATCGCGCCCTGGCTCCAGATTGGCTGCACGCAAACCATCGCAAACACCGAACGCCACAGCATCATTGAAGCACACGGTTGCTGTCGGTTTCATCCCATGCAGCAACATGCGCTCAAGCGCCTCGACACCACCTGCGCGCGAAGGAGCGCTTGTGAAGACCAGCGCATCATCAAACACTATTTGAGCCTGCTCAAGTCCCGCACGATAGCCAGCAACACGTTCGGAAAACACCGCTGTATCCGCGTATCCGCCCATGAATGCGATTGCCCGATGCCCAAGCGAAACAAGATGCTCGACCGCTTTCGCTACCCCACCGCGATTATCGGACACGATGGAAGAAACACCTGACCCCGGCACATCGCGCACCATCTGCACAACCGGCAGGCCGCTTTTCGCCAAAGGTTTCAGATCACTCGCCTCGGTACCACGTGCCGGTGAAACAATCAGTCCGGCAATGCCATGCTCACGCATGGAAGCGATTACCTCGCGCTGACGGTCAATGCTTTCGGCAGTATTGGCCAGAAACTGCACATAGCCAGCCGACTGCATGACGCGATCAACGCCGACTGCAAGCTCGGCAAAGAAGCTGTTGGTAAGATCATTGACCACCAGACCAATGATCTTCGATTTCGACTGGCGGAGATTTGCGGCCGAGCGATTATAGACATAGCCGAGCTTCTCAATCGCTTCCTGAACTTTTGTGCGGGTCGCTGCATGAACCAACGGGCTGTCACGCAGAACAAGCGAAACGGTCGACTTCGACACGCCTGCCTCGCGTGCAATATCGATAACCGTAATGCTGCTCTTGCTCATACCAATCTCCTGTTCCTTTCATTTAATTGGAACGTTCCAAATTTGTCAACGGTTTTGGATGACCACAGAATAATCGCGAAACGGCGCCGAAAATACCGATGAAAACTCAACATCTGGCTGCTGATTCTTAGTTTTCTCACAGAAACAGCCGTCATTTTACGTGTTTCACAGAAAAACCGCTATTGCTGCACAATTTTGCCTTAATTGGCTTCGTCTTGATAATTGGAACGATCTAAATTATGAGTACTGCCATTGGTATGGAGGAGTGACATGAGCGCATTATCCGAAAACGTGTTGGTCCTTCCCTTCGCGGATGGAAGCCTCAAGCCCCACCGCCTGATTGGCACACCAACGCCGCGACCGGCTTCAACTCCCCGTTTCAACCGCATTGCCTACGCTGCAGCGCATGTCGTCTCCGACCCGCTCAAAGATACTCGCCCCTGGAATAGTTCCCTGATTGACTGGGATGCAACCATGGCCTTCCGGCATCACCTCTGGAGCCTTGGCTTCCAGATTGCGGAAGCAATGGACACATCACAACGTGGCATGGGACTGGACTGGACGGGAGCGCAGGAACTGATCCGCCGCTCGCTGGCTGAAGCCAAAACCGTGCCGGGTGCCGATCTCGCCAGCGGTGCGGGCACCGATCATCTCGATCCGGCGGAAGCAAAAGAGCTTGATGACATTATCAAAGCCTATGAAACACAGGCCGAATTCATCGAAAAGCACGGCGGGCGTTTCATTCTGATGGCTAGCCGGGCACTGGCACGCATTGCTCGTTCACCGGACGATTATGCCAGAGTCTATGGTCATATTCTCACTCATGCGCGCGAAAAAGTCGTGCTGCACTGGCTGGGCGATATGTTCGACCCGCAACTCAAAGGATATTGGGGGTCAACGAAATTCGAGGATGCGCTTGAAACAGTGATCAGCATTATCAAAGCCAATCGCGACAAGGTGGAAGGCATCAAAATCTCGCTGCTGGAAGAGCGTTATGAGATTGCGCTTCGCAACCGCCTCCCCGAAGGCGTTCTGTGTTTCACAGGCGATGATTTCAATTATGCGCCATTGATCGAAGGCGATGGCCAGAAACACAGTCACGCTCTGCTTGGCATTTTCGATGCGGTTGCACCGCAGGCCTCAGCCGCGCTTGTAGCACTGGCCGAGGGCGACAATGCGCGCTTTCGTGCAATCATCGAACCAACCGTGCCGTTGTCGCGGAAAATCTTTGAAGCTCCCACACAATATTACAAGGCAGGCGTCGTGTTCCTGGCCTGGCTCAACGGGCACCAAAGCCATTTTACGATGCCCGCCGGCATGCAATCAGCCCGCGGCATTGTCCATTATGCCGATATTTTCCGGCTTTCTGATGAAGCAAATGTGCTCGCCAATCCGGATATGGCTATCGCCCGCATGCGGCAACTTCTGGCAGTCTACGGCGTGAAATAGTTTCCGAAATTCTGAGTACCGGCAGAGACATACAAATTTTCTGATGTTTCAGAAACCGCGCTGCAACATGGCTGCGCGGCAAATACGCTCGTCTAAATCTTCAGAAAAACTCTGCTTCCCGTAGACATTTCCATGTAACGCATCTGGAAGAATCAATATATACTACAAATAATGTGTTTTTTACTATTTTATAATATTATAATGGGGAATTATTATTATAATGAAAAAATATAAGTTACTTATAAAATCAACAATACTTTCCGCAATCTGTTCGCAAGCTTGGGCGGAAACACCGGTTTTCGAGGTGCATGGTTCGTTCGGCGGAGCGAGAGCCGATGCTGCGAGCATATCCGCCGACGGCAAGACAATTGGTATCCGTCGCATGTCTGCCGGCGGTGCCTATGACAAGTCATTTATCGTCACTCCGGACGGCATAACCGATATCGGCTCACTCAGCGGTTCTGATGCGACGGCCCTGCTTGAGGTTTCGGCAAACGGGCTTGCAGCGATTGGCAGCAGTGCGATCTACTCAACACAATCGCATGCGTTCTGGTGGTCGCGTGAAACCGGTATCCGCGATATCGGCACATTGGGCGGTTCTGTTTCATCGCCCAAAGGTATTTCGGCCAGCGGAACGGTTGTGGCCGGTGACAGCTATCTTGCTGGCGACACTATAACGAACTCATTTCGCTGGACCCTTCAGGACGGTATTACCAACCTCGGTCATTTGGGGGGCGATTCATCGTTCACCAATGCAATCTCAGCCGATGGCAGCACAATCATCGGCTATAGTTCCAATGCAAACTTCAACACCCATGCCTTCCGTTGGACCCAAGCGGCCGGCATGGTCAGCCTTCAGACACTTGGTGGCAACAATTCATCTGCACGAGGTGTATCAGCGGATGGAAGCGTGGTTGTTGGTGCAAGCGATACTGCCAACAATCAGCAACACGCTTTCCGATGGACGGCCAACACAGGCATGATCGATATCGACACTCACGGAAACCAGGAAAGCATTGCCAATCTTGTTTCGGGCGATGGCATGGTTGTGGTCGGAAGTGCCACCTTCAATGGCGGCTTCAATCAGGCTTTCCGATGGACCCAACAATCCGGCATGATCAGTTTGAACTCACTCGGTGGTGGTCTTTCTCATGCTCTCAGCATGACAACCGACGGCTCCGCGGTGGTTGGCTACAGTTACACAGACACAATGGCACTGCGCGCTTTCCGCTGGACTGCAAGCGATGGCATGATTGATTTGGGTACGATAGGAGGCAACAGCGCGATCGCTTGGGATGTTTCCAGCGACGGCAGCGTTATTGCAGGAACTGCCGAAACTGCGAGTGGCGAGCTTCACGCAACTCTGTGGAAGTTCCCAAAACCTGATACCGGGACACCACCGACAAATCCGGGAACCAATCCGGAAACGCCCACAAATCCCGGTACTAATCCAGGCTCCAACCCCGGTTCTGATCCGGGTTCCAATCCGGGCACACCGTCAGTGGAAAATCCCCCTGTAAAAGAGCCGGAAGTGGCTCCGAAGATTATAGATGTCGACCACACTGTAGCGACTGTCTTCACTCTGGCGAGTAACAGTTTCTCTGCGATGGAAGCACAGCGTTTGACACTCAACAAGTTGCAGGGCTTCTGCGATGTCGAGAGAGCAGGCCAAACCTGCTATTCGCTGTTTACCGATATCAGCGGTTTTGGTGACCAGAAGGATCTGCTTTCAGGTTTCACACTTGGCCACGGTTTTACCGATAATTTCTCGGCAGGCGTCACCATAGCACACTCCTTCTGGCGCGATCAGCCTGACGGCTTTGATGCAGGGAACGACAATTTCGGCGGTGGTCTCTATGCGCAATGGAAGGACAAGACTGCCATCGGTGACTGGTACATGCGGGCGAGTCTTGCAGCCAATCGCTATGATACGGATATAACGCGACCGGTGCTTGCCTATACCGAAGCCGGAACTGGTGAAAGCAGGCTGCAAGGCTGGAGCACAGCCCTGGAGCTGGGACGTACAGACAGTCTCAGCTTCCGGAACGCCCGCATCGGCTATTATGGCGGTTTGCGTTACAGCCATCTTTCGATGGACGGTTATACGGAAAGCAATGCACTGTTCCCATTCACCTATGGGGATATGAAATACGAATTGACGACCGCCTATGCCGGCGCCAACTACTCGATGCCTTTGACCGAAAGAATCCGGTGGTCCATTAATCTTGAGATCGAACAGGACCTTGCGCACAACGATCCGGAATTTAGCGCTAAAGCTGAGTATATCGGGGCCTTAGCACTCGACCCGGATTTTTCTCATGCCAGAGGCTCCGCATGGACGAGCCTGAGTTATGCCGTCAATGAAACTGTCGATCTTTCGTTGACGCCTTATGTCACCCGGACAGCATCACGCGACAATGCTTTCGGAGCCATGGTCAGGATTTCGGGAAAGTTCTGACCCAAAAACAAAAAGCCTCGCGGCAAAACGTGCCGCGAGGCTTTTCAACTCTTATAAGCCGGTCTCAGCGCCAGCCAAGCGCCGGTGCAACATGCTTGAGGATCGACTCGATCACATGGGCGTTGTACTCAACCCCGAGCTGGTTCGGTACAGTCAGAAGCAGGGTGTCGGCTTCGGCAATCGCCTCGTCCTTTTCGAGCTGCTTAATGAGCTTATCCGGTTCAGCCGCATAGGACCGGCCAAAGACGGCTCGCAAATCCTCTTCAATGTAGCCGATCGAATCCTGCTCATTGCTGCCGCCACCAAAATAAGCGCGATCGCGATCATCAACGAGCGCGAAGATGCTGCGGCTTATCGAAACGCGTGGCGTGCGGGTGTGTCCTGCTTCTTTCCATGCTTCGCGATAAGCGCGGATCTGCCTTGCCTGCTGAATATGCAAAGGCTCGCCGCTTTCGTCCTTTTTCAAGGTCGAACTTTGCAGATTCATACCGAGTTTTGCAGCCCAGATTGCCGTGGCATCCGATGCAGCACCCCACCAGATACGATCCCGAAGGCCTTCAGAATGTGGCTCGATCTTCAGAAGCCCCGGAGTGTTCGGAAACATAGGACGCGGGTTTGGCTGGGCAAAGCCTTCTCCTTTGAGAGCTTCAAAAAAGGCTTCGCCATGCTTACGGCCCAGATCAGCATCGCTCATGCCCTCTTCCGGCTCGTAACCGAAGTAGCGCCAGCCATCGATAACCTGTTCCGGCGAACCGCGGCTGATGCCAAGCTGCAAACGGCCCTTTGAAATGAGGTCAGCTGCACCGGCATCTTCCACCATATAGAGCGGGTTCTCATAGCGCATATCGATCACGGCAGTGCCAATCTCGATCTTGCTTGTCTTGGCGCCAACAGCGGCAAGCAGCGGAAAAGGCGAAGCTAGCTGACGTGCAAAGTGATGGACGCGGAAATATGCGCCATCTGCGCCGAGTTCTTCAGCAGCAACGGCCAGATCAATCGACTGCAGCAAAGCATCACCCGCGGAACGGGTTCCAGACTGTGGCGAAGGCGACCAGTGGCCGAATGAAAGAAAGCCTATCTTCTTCATGACTATGATCCTCAGGGCATAACCCGCCAAAGTGAAAAGAGAAGCGGCAGGACTATGCTTCAGGTTTTGTGCAGGGGCACTTTTCAACTGTTCTGTCAGAATATGGCGGTGGGCGATAGCCATTGAAAGGCCGCTGAACACTGTGTTCATGAAACCGAATATAACGGGCAACAGATTGGCTGCGATCACAACACGTTGACAGCCCAAACAGACCAGATTAAGCCTCGATATGAGGCGGATTGGCCTTCAATCCCGACATAGAGTTGGGATTGGGTATAAGGTCGATATCCACAAAATGCCCAAACAGGCAATGCACTAAAACAGGGGAGATATTTATGCGTTCTATGCTTCTGGCCTTGCTGGCCGCAACGGCTATCGCCACTTCGGCACAGGCCAAGGATGTAACGGTTGCCGTTACTGCTATCGTTGAACATCCGGCACTCGACGCTGCGCGCGACGGTGTGAAGGACGCACTGGCTGCAGCCGGCTTCAAGGAAGGCGAAAACCTCAAATTCGTCTATCAGTCCGCTCAGGGCAATCCGGCAACGGCCGCACAGATCGCACGTCAGTTCGTTGGCGAAGCACCAGACGTGATCGTGCCGATCTCGACACCTTCGGCACAGGCTGTTGTTTCTGCAACGCGTGATATTCCGATTGTCTTTACCGCTGTTTCCGATCCTGTTGGCGCACAGCTCGTCAAGGACATGGCAAAGCCGGGCGGCAACGTGACCGGTCTTTCCGATATGTCGCCGGTTGTCGAGCACATCAAGCTCATCAAAGAAGTGATGCCGAACATCAAGAAGCTCGGCTATCTCTACAATTCCGGTGAAACCAACTCCGTATCGCTTCTGGCAGCGCTGAAAGAAGCCGCTTCCGCAGAAGGCATCGAAATCGTTGAATCGGCTGCAACCAAGTCGGCAGAAGTTCAGGGTGCAGCCCGCGCCCTCGTGGGCCGTGCGGATGCGATGTATGTTCCAACCGACAACACCATCGTTTCGGCTCTTGAAAGTGCCGTTGGTGTTGCTGAGGAAAGCAAGCTTCCGCTCTTCACCGCTGATACGGATTCGGTCAAGCGTGGTGCGCTCGCTGCTCTCGGCTTCAACTATTACGACGTTGGCAAGCAGACCGGCGCAGTCGTGGTCAAGATCCTCAATGGCGAAAAGCCAGGCGATATCGCTGTCGACATCGCCAAGGGCACCGACCTCGTTATCAATCTTTCTGCAGCCAGGAAGATGGGCATCGAATTCCCACAGGCTGTTATCGACCGCGCCACCAGCAAGGTCGAATAATAGGTCTCAGGATTGTAACTACAAAGGGCGGGATGAATTCCCGCCCTTTTCTTTGAAACCTCTTTCCAACATTTGAGCTTTTAAAATGCCCGCCATTCGTATCCTTCCCGCTGATGACAACACCAATGGCTGGAGCAAGATACTGCCTGCCCGCACGCCGCGTGCAGCACTCAAAGGTGACATCAGGGCCGACTGGATTGTGCTCGGTGCGGGCTATTCAGGTGTTGCCGCCGCAAGAAGGTTGGCAGAGAACCGCCCGAACGACCAGATCGCATTGATTGATGCGCAGGAGGTCGGAAAAGGCACGTCCGGGCGCGCTGCGGGTTTTGCCATTGATCTGCCGCACAATGTCAGTTCTTCGATGGAGGAGCTGGCTAAGTCGCACAGCTACCGGGCACTGGCGCGTGCTGCGATCGACCATCTGAAACAGCAAATTGAGCGGCATGATATCGATTGCGACTGGCGGCAGGACGGAAAGTTTCACGCTGCTGTTTCCGATCAGGGTGTGCGTGAGGTTCTTGAACCAACAGTCAAAGAGCTCGAACGTCTCAAAGAGCCCTTCGACTGGCTTGAAGGCGATGCTCTGGCCAAAAGGCTTGGCACAAGCCATTTCAAGGCTGCTGTCTTCACCTATGGCACATCGCTGTTAAACCCGGCTGCACTTGTCCGCGGCCTTGCCGACAACCTGCCCGATAATGTCACGCTGTATGAAAACTCTGCCGTTATCAAAGTCGATTATGGCGACCGCATTCTCATCACCACGCCGAAGGGCAGCATTCAGGCACCTACCATGATCCTGACGGTCAACGGCTTTGGCGAACAGTTCGGTTTTTTCAGACGAAAGCTCCTGAACTTTGCGGCTCATGCAAGCCTTAGCCGTCAGCTGACCGACGATGAATACAAGGCAATTGGTGAAGTTGCACCATGGGGGCTTACGCCCGCAAACTCCTTTGCCGGGATTACGATGCGCTTGACGTCGGATCGGCGCATTCTGGTGAGGCAGAACGTGCATTTCTGCCCATCGCTCCGCCAGTCGGATGAGCAGCGCCAAACCGTCAAGTGCCAGCATAAGCAGCTGTTCGACGAGCGTTTCCCGATGTTACCCAATGTTGAGATGCAGCACACATGGACGGGCTTTATCTGCCTCTCGCGCAATGGCGCACCAGGCTTTGGCCAGATCGCCAGGAATGTTTTCACCTCGCTTTGCCAGAACGGTGTCGGCATAACCAAAGGAACCATCGGCGGTATTCTCGCGGCCGATATGGCCTGCGACATTGATAATCCGCTGATCGACGACATGCTGAAACTGGGCAGTCCGACTGAGCTTCCGCCACGCCCCTTCCTCGATATCGGCGTTCGCGCACGGTTTGCGTGGGAGCTGTGGCGTGCACGCGCTGAAGTCTGATCGGGAACAAGCAGACTGAATGTTGTAACAGGCGCACAGAATGGCGCTTTTTGGCGCATTTGCAGCGATAATGCTTGCGTGTTACCGCTTTTTGAGTTGTATCCCGAAAACGATATAGCCAGAACAACCGCAATCAATGCGGAAATGCATAATTCAATTGTCAGAGCGTGCATCGCGCAACCAGTCGGAAGCAACCCGCTCTGAGCATCAAACCGGGGAAATGTTTCAGGTGACGGAGATCACCGGAAGCCAACTCAGAACAAAACCGGTCGTGATTGAAGCAAGGTCTTTTGGATATGGAAGGACGGATTGTCCACATATCGCAAAAGCCAATGACTGATGTGTGTCGGAAAAAGACCCATCTTCATTTTCAGCCACGGCAAAGAACAAGGAATCTCAATGTGAGTCAGATCGCCTTCTGGGGTGCGGTCGAATTGGGCCTCGTCTTCTCTTTCGTCGCCATCGGCGTCTATCTGGCTTTCCGCGTGCTCGATTTCCCCGATCTGACCGTGGATGGCTCGTTTCCGCTTGGTGCAGCCGTAACCGGCGTTCTGATCATTGCTGGCTGGAATGCCTGGCTCGCAGCAGGTGTTGCCATGATAGCCGGTTCGCTTGCCGGTCTGGTGACAGCGACGCTGAATGTGCGCTTCAAGATTCTCAATCTTCTTGCATCCATTCTCACGATGATCGCGCTGTTTTCTGTCAATCTGCGCGTCATGGGCCGTCCGAATATCGCGCTGATCAATCAGGATACGATGCTGAGCCCGTTCTTCGGCCATGGCATTCCCGAATACTACGTGCGTCCGGCCTTTCTTTTCGTGCTCGTTGCTGTCACCGTTTTTCTCGTATGGCGTTTCCTTGAAAGCGACATGGGCCTTGCCATGCGCGCAACCGGCGCCAATCCGAAAATGGCCCGTGCGCAGGGCGTACGCACCGACCGCCAGATTTATCTGGGCATGGCCCTCTCCAACGCGCTCGTGGCGCTTGGCGGATCGTTATTTGCCCAGACAAACGGCTTTGCCGACGTAACCTCGGGCGTTGGCACCATCGTTGTCGGTCTGGCCGCTGTGATCATTGGTGAAACACTGCTGCGCACGCGTCTCATTCTGGTCATTCTCATTGGCTGTGTACTGGGTTCGATAATCTATCGTATCGCCATCCAGCTTGCGCTTTCCAATGGCAGTATCGTCGGACTTCAGGCTTCCGACCTCAATATCGCAACAGCGCTTCTCGTCACCTTCGCACTGATCTTGCCGCGCCTGCGCCGTGGAGGAGCGTCATCATGATCGAAGTTTCCAATCTCGAAGTCATTTTCGGTCGTGGAACACCGCTTGAAAAGCAGGTGCTCAACAAGATCAATCTGACCATGGAACGAGGCTCATTTGTCACTGTGATCGGCTCCAATGGAGCTGGTAAATCGACCATGCTTGGCGTTCTGGCAGGTGATGTCATACCAACTGCTGGCAAGGTTGAAATCAGTGGTCAGGATGTAACGCGCAAATCCACAGCGGAGCGCGCCGGTCTTGTGGCCCGCGTGTTTCAGGACCCGCTCGCAGGCAGTTGCGGCACGCTGACGATTGAGGAAAACCTCGCGCTGGCTGCTTCGCGTGGAACACGTCGGGGCCTCACCCATGCGCTCAATTCCAAGCGCCGCGAATGGTTCCGCGAACGTGTGGCAAGCCTCAATCTCGGTCTTGAAAGCCGTATGCAGGATCGTATGGAGCTTCTGTCCGGCGGCCAGCGTCAGGCGCTCTCGCTGATCATGGCGACACTCGCCGGTTCCGAAGTTCTGCTGCTCGATGAACATACCGCTGCCCTTGATCCGGGCATGGCTGAGTTCGTCATGGAACTCACCCGCACGCTGATCTCGGAGAACAAGCTCACAGCACTCATGGTCACCCATTCCATGCGTCAGGCGCTGGATTATGGCGACCGCACGATCATGCTGCATGGTGGCAAAATCCTGCTTGATGTTACCGGCGACAAGCGCAAGACGCTGGGCGTCGAAGACCTCATCGAAATGTTCCGCAAAGTGCGTGGTCAGACGCTCGATGATGATGCTTTGCTGATCGAATAACATTGCAAACAGCTTTGTTTCACAGCCGCCGTTCAGTTTGACCGGCGGCTGTTTTGTTTGAAAGCGAATTGCGCTACTTAATCCGGTATGGCGCAGAAAAAAGCACACGAAGTAGATCAGTTCATTGGCAGGCCGAGCAGCTCGTTTCCGGTTGTGCTACTTTATGGCCCCGACAAGGGCCTGGTAAGCGAACGCGCGCGCCGTTATGCAAAGGCAACCAAGCTGCCGCTGGACGATCCCTTTGCCGTGATCCGCATGGAAGCTGATGAGATTGATGCAGATCCCGCTAAGCTAGCCGATGAAGCACGCACAATCTCCATGTTCGGTGGCGAACGGCTTATCTGGATCAAGAACGCAGCCGGGCAGAAGAAGCTGGCCGACGCTGTGAAACTTTTGGCAAATGAGCCGCCGCATGAAACATATATTCTGGTCGAAGCTGGCGACCTCAAGAAAGGCGCAGGCCTGCGCAGCGCCGTCGAGAACGCGACCGCTGGCATGGCACTCCCTTGCTACAGCGACGACGCGCGCGGCATTGACGGCGTTATTGATGACGTGCTGGCCGAATGGAAGATGCAGATCACCATGGACGGGCGTCAGCTACTGCGTGCGAGCCTTGGCGGCGATCGGCTTGCTACACGCGGCGAACTCGAAAAGCTATGCCTCTATGCCCGCGGCAAAGAACGCATCGATATTGATGATGTGCGTGAAGCTGTCGGCGATGTAGCCAGCCTGTCTACTGACGAGGTGATTGATGCGGTGCTGACAGCCGATCTGCCTCGCTTTGAAATATCATTTGACCGGGTTGTGAAATCCGGCACAGCACCATTTCTCCTGCTCAACACTGCCATGAGACAGTTCCAGCAGATACAGACCTTGCGCCATATCGCGGATACTGAGCGCAAAAGTGCTTCCGTGGTCGTCGCTTCTGCTCGTCCGCCAATCTTTTTCAATCGCAAGAAGCTGATCGAGAACGCCGTTGACCGCTGGAAGGCGGAGAACCTCGTGCGCGTGCTTGAGCGCCTGCAACGCGCCGTGCTGGAAAGCCGTCAGAATGCGGCACTCTCCGTGCCTGTTATCCGCCAGTGCCTGCTTGCTATCGCTGTTGAAGCAGCCAAGCTGTCACGCAGGTAAGCTTGGTCTTTTAGCGACCAAAGCTTAGCGCAGGGCTGTCCCTATACTTCTGCCACAGTGACACGAGCCAGCCCGCGAAATAGCCCGCTGATGCGCCTGATACCACGCCCGTAATCAGCGTGAGTGTCGATTGGTCTTCCGGATAAATTGCGTTCAGAACAGCCAGAGCATACTGGGCGCTGAAGAAAATCAGATTGCGGATCAGCGGCAGTATCGACCCGGCCCGCTCAACGGTTTTGTTCTGACGATCAACTGCGAGAACACGCGGGTCTGTGAGATAACCAACAGGTGCCAGCACAAACAGCCCTGCAAACCACGCAATCAGAAACGAACTGAACTGCGTTGAACTGCTGTCAAAGTGCATGAAACTGACAGCAATGAAGATCACCGGGACGAATAGCATTCTCCAGAGTGAAACTGTGTTTGTTTCACTCCCTTTCACCCCCTGTATGACGAGATAAGCGAGCAGCCCCCAAACATAGATCGGCGTGTGAATTATGATTTGAGTGACCATTTCCATAAAGCAGTATCTCCCCAGCCTCGCGTTCCAAAAGCAATATCTCAATAATATAAGACTTATCGAAAGTCCGGCAGAAATATCGCTTAGCGTGAAACAGGCTAATAATTCAGCGATTGATCAATAGCGCTTGAATACCCTGGTGGATGGAATTTGACGTTTGAATCTCGACCAACACAAATGCTGTTTCAAACATCAAATTTGAAAAATCCACTCGATTCATAAAATTGCTAGTGGTCGTTTTGATTTCGACATTTGTCCAACGCCTGTAACCGGGGATGCAAATGTCGGAGTCAGACCATCAGATCAACCTTGAGCTTCTTGGCGCATTCAGTAATATTCCGTAGTGTTCAATTTCATAACTGAAATGAGAACCCCAGGTTTTCATAATCTCATTCTGCGTTAAATCATTGGAACTAAAGAATGATCGGCTGCATCCCCCCAATTCTTCTGCTCATGCTTGGTGCCTTTCTTGGTTGGCTGATCGGCGGCAATTACGGCGCTTTCTGGGGAAGCACGGTCGGCGTTGGCGTCGGCATCATTCTAATGATAATTATCGTCTTTTCGCTGATAAAAGCGCGCGGTCGATAAAACGAAAAAGCCGTGAAACAAATGTTCCACGGCTTCAAGTTCAGATTTATAAACAGATTTCGTTAGCTCTGGAGACGACGGCAGATTTCGTCGAGTTGCTCAAGCGAACTATAACGAACCTTAACCTCACCACCGCGCTCGCGGTGATTGATTTCCACTTTCATGCCGGTGACATCGGAAAGCAGCTTCTCAAGTGCCTTAGTATCGGCATCTTTCTCGATCGGCGCGCTCTTGCCTGGCTTTGGCTCAGCGCCATTGCGCGCTTGTGACAGCGCTTCAACCTGACGAACAGACAGACCTTCTTTAACCACGCGTTCAGCAAGCGCAGTTGGATCGTCCATAGTGATCAGGCTACGCGCATGACCGGCAGACAAAGCGCCATCCGAAATGAAATCCTGCACGCGCTGCGGCAGTTTCAACAGGCGCAGCGTATTCGCAACATGGCTTCGGCTTTTGCCGATCACCTGTGCCAGATCGTTCTGTGTATAGTCGTGATTATCGATAAGTTGTTGATATCCCATCGCTTCTTCGACCGAATTAAGGTCGGCGCGCTGAACATTTTCAACAATTGCTATCTCAAGTGCAACACGATCATCCACATCGCGAATGATAACCGGTATCGTATCAACGCCTGCACGCTGCGATGCGCGCCAGCGGCGCTCACCGGCGATCAGCTCGAAACGATCGGGTTCGCCCGGTGCCGGACGCACAACAATTGGCTGAACAACACCGTGTTCTTTGATCGACTGCGCCAGATCTTCCAGTTCAACTTCGGAGAACATGCGACGCGGGTTGCGTGGATTGCGCGTGACGAACTCAATCGGAACGTTACGCTCGCTGCTGATAGGCTGCTTGCGCTCTTCCACCGGGCGGTCGATTTCACCAATCAGAGCGGCCAGGCCGCGGCCAAGCCGCTTTTTTGAAGGATCATCGTTCATCGTCGGCAGTCCCTGCAATTGTTACGTAGTCGAATCGATAAAAGTATCGCAGATGCGATACTCGCTAATTATGCGGCTTTAAGCTGCCGCTCCCGCTGGATGACTTCCGATGCGAGCTGCAAATAAGCCTGACTCCCAGCGCACTTCAAATCATAAAGAATAGCTGGCTTGCCATGGGACGGTGCTTCCGACACCCGCACATTGCGCGGAATGACTGTACGATAGACCTTTTCGCCCATGAAGGCACGTACATCGTCCACCACCTGCGACGCCAGATTGTTACGGCTGTCGAACATGGTCAAAACAATACCCTGTATCGTCAGATCGGGATTGATGGTCGAACGCACCTGATCAACCGTCTGCAGAAGCTGGCTCAGTCCTTCCAGTGCGAAGAACTCGCACTGCAGGGGAACCATGACAGAATCTGCTGCTGCCATCGCGTTCAGGGTCAGCAAGTTCAATGACGGTGGGCAATCAACCAGTATATAGGAAAACTTGTCTGCAACAGCAGAATCAAAGCGCAGCGCATCCCGTAAGCGACGCGTCCGATCAGGCGCTTGCGCTATTTCCATCTCAATACCGAGAAGATCCAGCGTCGAAGGCACGATATAAAGGTTTGGAACATCGCTCTGCATGGCGGCATCATTGGCGGATGCTGCCTGTGTCAGCACGTCGTAAGACGAAAGCGGACGGTTGAGTCGATCAATTCCAAGGCCAGTACTGGCATTTCCCTGCGGGTCGAGGTCAACGATCAGCACAGTTTCACCAATAGCTGCGAGTGCTGTCGCAAGGTTGATGGCTGTCGTTGTCTTACCAACGCCACCCTTCTGATTTGCAATGGTTATGATCCTGGATCTTTTGCTCATTACCGTCGCCCTGCTGCTTTCTGTCATATCGATTCCGGAATAACTGGGCCGGCTTAACCGGAGATGCGTCGCAGATTGCTGATCTCAAGTATCACCGAACTATTATCGATAGCACTTTTGTGTTGTACCAGATCGAAACGCCAGCCGACACGGCTTTCATCAATTTCCCTCTGGTAATCCCGACCTTTTTGAAAAAGCGCCTTTGAACCACTGGTTAGCCAGGGTTCGGCCAGCTCAAAAAGGACGTTCAGCGAAGCAAGCGCGCGGGCTGTAATGACCTGCGGTGTCTCAATTTTATCCCACATCGCCTCAATGCGCGCCGCATGAACGCGCGCCGGCACACCAACATGACCTGCGGCAGTGCGCAGGAAAGCAGCTTTTTTTCCGGCACTTTCAACGAGATCAATAGAGGAGCCCGGAAGTTCTTTCAGAAAACAGGCTGTTACAATGCCAGGGAAACCACCACCCGATCCCAGATCGAGCCAGCGCGTGGCCTCCGGTGCAAGTGGAAATATCTGGGCACTGTCGAGAATGTGGCGATTCCAAAGATCAGCAAGTGTCGATGGGGAAGCGAGATTAATGGCCGATGACCACTTGCGAAACAGTTCTTCAAACGCAATCAGACGGTCCGTTGTTTCACGTGAAACATTAGGAACGATAGTTTTCAAGCTCGAATAACGTCTATCCACAGTCATGCTACGCCCTTCTCGGCGCCTAGTTCAACAGCCGCACGTTCGCGCGCGCCATGTTTCTTGATATGCGTAATAAGCAATGCAAGTGCCGCAGGTGTAATACCTTCAACGCGTTGCGCCTCTGCAATTGTTTCCGGCTTGCGTTGCTTAAGCTTAGCTTTCAGCTCGTTCGAGAGACCAGAAATTGCATCAAAATTCAATGTTACCGGAATGAAAAGTCGCTCCTCACGCTCCATCACAGCAATATCGCTCTGCTGACGGTCCATATAAACCGAATATTGTGCTTCAATTTCCAGCGCTTCTCTGGTGAATGAATCAACAGAATTTAGTTCTGGCCAGATGGCTTGAAGCTTCTGCAGATCAATATCCGGATAGGACAACAGATCATAGGCCGAACGACGGACGCCGTCCTGATTGAGATGAAGACCATATCGGCTGGCCTGATTTGGGGTAATGGTCAGCTCCCTGGCCATCGTGCGTGCAGCCGATAATGCGTCCTGACGCGCTGTAAACTTTGCGCGACGCTCACTGCCAAGGATGCCCAGCTGATCCGCCAAAGGCGTCAAGCGCTGATCGGCATTGTCAGCACGCAATGACAGACGGAACTCTGCCCGCGATGTAAACATGCGATAAGGTTCGCTGACACCGCGAGAAGTCAGATCATCGACCATCACGCCAATATAGGCTTCGGTACGCTGTATGATAATTGGATCGCTGCCCCCTGCCCGCTTGGCCGCATTGAGGCCCGCGAGAAGTCCTTGCGCTCCGGCTTCTTCATAACCGGTGGTGCCATTAATCTGGCCGGCAAGGAAAAGCCCGGCAACCCGTCGCGTCTCGAGGCTGCGCTTCAACTCGCGCGGATCAATGAAGTCGTATTCGATAGCGTATCCCGGCTGAAGCATGATAGCCTTCTCCAGACCTGGAATGGTCGCAAGATAAGCGAGCTGCACCTCTTCGGGCAATGAAGTGGAGATACCGTTTGGATAAACGGTGTGATCGTCCAGCCCTTCAGGCTCCAGAAAAATCTGATGTCCGTCACGGTCACCAAACTTGACGATCTTGTCTTCAACAGACGGGCAATAACGTGGACCTATTCCTTCGATCGAACCTGAATACATCGCCGAGCGATGAAGGTTGGCACGAATGATATCATGAGTTTCGGGTGTTGTGCGGGTAATGCCGCAATCAATCTGAGGCGTCGTGATCTTATCCGTCATCAGGGAAAACGGGATTGGGTCCTCGTCAGCAGACTGCATATCCAGGCTCTGCCAGTCGATCGTTCGGCCATCAAGACGTGGCGGAGTTCCAGTCTTCAGCCGACCAACAGCAAAGCCGAGACCGCGCAAAGTATCAGAAAGGCCGAGTGCTGGCTTCTCGCCCATGCGTCCGGCAGGGATTTTCTTCTCACCTATATGGATAAGACCGTTCAGGAAAGTACCAGTGGTCAGGACAACTGCGGCACAGGCAAGCTCACGCCCATCGCCAAGGGCCACACCGGAAATAGTTCCGTCGGTTATGCGGATGTCGGATGCGCCGCCTTCAACAACCGTGAGGTTCTCCTGTGCAGATATCAGTTCCTGCATAGCAAGCCGGTAGAGTTTTCGATCTGCCTGTGTACGAGGCCCGCGTACTGCCGGTCCCTTGCGGCGATTAAGCAGACGAAACTGAATGCCAGCCTTATCTGCGACACGCCCCATCAGTCCATCAAGTGCATCTATCTCGCGGACAAGATGACCTTTCCCCATACCACCAATCGCCGGGTTACAGGACATAACTCCAATCGTATCAAAACGATGTGTAACAAGCGCCGTGCGAGCACCCGCACGCGCAGAAGCAGCAGCCGCTTCGCACCCGGCATGTCCGCCGCCAATGACAATCACGTCATAGTCTGTTGCGTCTGCAGAAGTTGAAATGTCCATTCTGATGCATCCAAATCCGTCTGAAGCATATCCGGAAAAAGAGCGTGAGCCTTTTGCATCGGACAATGCGTAAATCACAAGCAGAGTGGCTCTGGTGATTCAGTTCCAATCCGAACCACTCTGGAAAGCAATCTCTTTGACATGTTTATGGTATCAACGAAAGGGATAAGTGGGGCAACTGCCGATCAACTCTTTGATAAAGCCGATACGAAACTCGACTCACGGATGAATCGGGGAGTCAATATGAACCTGCGGATTCCACAGATGTTTCACGTGAAACAATTTCCAGTTACTGGTTGTTTGAGTATGTCTCGATCCAACTAAGCATCCGTAGCGCTGTTTCACGTGAATCACTTATTTTCCGATGCAAAACTGCGAGAAAATAACGTCTAATATCTCTTCCACATCCACATCACCGGTAATGCGCCCGAGATACTGCGAAGCGCGGCGCATGTTCTCTGCGCGTAGTTCCAGTGGGAGATCATCCCGATCGGCAGCAACTTCGATTTCTGAAATTGTGGATCGAAGAAGATTGATGTGCCTCTGTCGGGTCGGAACCGCATCATTAATCTGCCCGATGCGGTCTTCTGCGAATGCTTGAAGCGCTGAGATCAGTTGATCGAGACCTGTATTGGTCCTGGTCGAAATGCGATACTGCCATTCATTCAACTTGGCTACATCGAGATCGGCTTTGGTGCCAACTTTCCAGATATCAGCGTTGCTCTCGTCAAGCGAAACAGCAATGGGGTTCTGCATATCCTCCAGCAATAAGACCAGATCGGCTTCCGCAGCGCGTTCGCGTGCGCGCGCTATACCAATTTTCTCGACCTGGCTGGTAGCTTCCCGCAAGCCGGCAGTATCAGTCACATAAACCGGAATACCACCAAGGTTGAGTTTGACTTCCAGAAGATCGCGCGTTGTGCCCGCCTCCTCCGAGATAATTGCAATCTCACGTCCTGCGAGAAAATTGAGAAGACTGGATTTTCCTGCATTGGGTGCGCCTGCGATTACAACATGTAATCCGTCACGCAACATAGCCGCGCGCTTGCCACTTTCGATATGCAGCACTATCTCGCTTTTAAGTGACTTGAGTTGTTCCCATACCTGCCCCGAAACGGAGCCCGGAACATCGCTTTCGTCTGCAAAGTCAAGTTCGGCTTCAATCAATGCACGGGCACGGACAAGCTGTTGCCGCCATTGCGTATAGAGTTCGCGCTGCGCACCTGATGCGACTTGCAACGCAAGACGACGCTGACCTTCAGTTTCTGCGGCGATCAGATCGGCCAACCCCTCAGCAATGGTGAGATCCATCTTGCCATTGGTGAAAGCCCGACGCGTAAACTCTCCGGCTTCAGCGATACGGCAATTTGGAAAGCTAGCCAGTTCTTCCAGAAGCTTTTCTACAACGGCAATGCCCCCATGAAGATGAAACTCAGCACAATCTTCACCGGTAAAACTACTTGGGTCTGGGAAAAATAGCACCAATCCACGATCAATCGCGTCACCATTACGCGCACGGAACGTCTTATAAGTGGCGTAACGCGGCTCAATCATCATTCCAATAATCGTTTCGATTACGAATCGAACTTGCGGACCGGATATCCTGACAACCGCAACACCTGATGGAAGCCGTCCACTGGACAGGGCAAAGATCGTGTCCTGAAGATGTTGTCGCTCGCTCATTTGATTTCCCGTTCTATATAGATAGGCGAGAGCGCCTTACCCATTTGTCTTAACGCGTGGCTTCGTCAGAACGAGGCACAATAAGAGTTTATTACAGTGAACTGATTTCTCTGTCGGAGCAGTTCCCACCTTCTGGGAGACATGTCCTGGTTGACTGAATCTGACGTTTGAATCCCGATCGACACAAATGCTGTTTCAAACGTCAGATTCGAAAAATCAACTGGATTCATAACCTTGCTGATGGTCGGAATCTGACCACTAGTGCATATTCATTCGCGTCAGGAAAGAAAAGGCTTATGACTGATATCAGCAGCAACAGGCTTAGCAATGCACCAAGTGCCTATCTGCGTCAGCACGCCGACAACCCGGTTCACTGGCAGCCATGGGGCAGAGAAGCGCTCGAAGCCGCTCAGAAGTTGGACCGTCCTATTCTGTTATCGGTCGGATATGCCGCTTGCCACTGGTGTCATGTCATGGCGCATGAGTCTTTTGAGGACGCCGACGTCGCAAGTGTCATGAATGCGCTTTTCGTCAATGTGAAGGTCGATCGTGAGGAGAGACCGGATATAGACCAGATTTATATGGCCGCTTTGGGCGCCATGGGACAACAAGGCGGGTGGCCGCTTACCATGTTCTTGCGGCCCGATGGAAAGCCATTCTGGGGAGGAACCTATTTTCCGCGCCAGCCACGTCATAACCTGCCTGGATTTATAGATGTACTGAATGCGATCAATAATCTCTGGCAGGGAGATAAAGAAAAAATTAACCATAATGCAGACGCTGTCTTTAGCCATCTGGAGACACGACTTGCAGCGCAGAGCGAAGCGAGCGTGAACGAGATCGCGCGCTTTGACGATGTAGCAGATCGTATACACGCTATGTTCGATCCTGTGCGCGGTGGCATAAATGGTGCACCAAAATTTCCAAACACGCCCTTCATGGATGCGCTGTGGTTATCCTGGCTCTATAATCGTGACACGGCCCATCGTGACATGTTCCTGCTTTCCCTGAAGACCATGCTCCAGGGCGGCATCTATGATCATCTGGCGGGTGGTCTTTGCCGCTACAGCGTCGATGCAGACTGGCTCGTGCCACACTTCGAGAAGATGCTTTACGACAATGCGCAAGTCATTAGACACGCCACCTATGCCTATGCGGAAACAAAAGACGAATTGTTCCGTATCCGAATCGAAGAGATAATCGATTGGCTGGTCCGGGAAATGCGTTTGCCGGACGGAAGCTTCGCATCCAGTCTCGACGCTGACAGTGAAGGCGAAGAAGGTAAGTTCTATACATTCTCAGATGCTGAAATTGACATTGTTCTGGGCGGGCAGTCCGATAGCTTCAAAAGCTATTATGGCGTGAAACCTCAGGGCAATTTTGAGGGCATGAACATTCTCAATCGTCTCCATGCCGTCAATGAAACTGATCACATGCCGTCTGATATAGCGGCAGCCAGGGACAAGCTGCTCCAGTATCGCAGTAACCGCATTCGGCCAGGCCGTGATGAGAAAGCTTTGACAGACTGGAACGCTCTTGTGATCCGAGCGCTGGCAGAAGCCGGGCGTAGCTTCAGGCGACCAGAATGGATTGAATATGCTGTCTCGGCCTATCGCTCGATAGGATCATCGTTTCAGGATGGGCGCATGGCACATTGTCGAATGGAGGATGTGCTGCTCTACCCTGCTCTCTCCACCGATTACGCAGCAATGATGAATGCAGCTCTTTCCCTGTCTGAAGCGACAGGAGATAACACTTTTATTCGCGATGCCATTGCGCTCAAAGAAGCGCTTGATGCAAACAATCGCGATGCGTCTGGCAATTACCGGCTTTCCGCACTCGATGCGGAAGATGTCATTCTTCACAGCTATGGTGATTATGACGAAGCGATCCCCAGCGCCACGAGCCAAATCCTTGAAGCGTTCACGCGGCTGTTTCTCGCAACAGGTGATATGCATCTTTATGTTCTGAATGAACGTCTGGTTGAACAGGCTATGGGGCGCGCTCTGGCTCAGCAATATGGACAGATCGGCATATTGAATGCGAGCCGTTCTGCCGCCGAACCACTGTCTCTGGTAATTGCGGATGAAAGTGCTGATGGCGAACTAGTTGCCATGGCGGAAAGCATTCCCGATCCACGGCGGCTTGATAAATTTGTTCAATTTGTAGCAGACAAAGAAATTGAACTTCCTACAGGCGGCATTGCACATGCCAATAAACCGTCAGCCTGGCTCTGCAAGGGGCAGGTCTGCCTTGCGCCTGTCGAGACATCTGCCGCACTCGAAATCCTGCTCAAGGGCCATTCCTGAACATAAAAAGCCGCGCTGATTGCTCAACGCGGCTTTTTGTTTGAATACGGATAAACCGGATTACGTGTTCATCGAATCGAAGAACTCGCCATTGCTCTTGGTCTGCTTGAGCTTGTCGATAAGGAACTCGATCGCATCGGTGGTTCCCATCGGCGCAAGAATACGACGAAGAACGAAAATCTTCTGAAGATCAGCGCGCGGTACCAGCAGGTCTTCCTTACGCGTACCGGACTTGAGAATGTCCATCGCAGGGAAGATACGCTTATCAGCAACCTTGCGGTCGAGAACGATTTCCGAATTACCTGTGCCCTTGAATTCTTCAAAGATCACTTCGTCCATACGCGAACCAGTATCGATCAGCGCGGTAGCGATGATGGTGAGCGAGCCACCTTCTTCGATATTACGGGCTGCACCGAAGAAGCGCTTTGGACGCTGGAGCGCGTTAGCATCAACACCACCGGTCAGAACCTTACCGGATGAAGGAACAACAGTGTTGTAAGCGCGTCCAAGGCGGGTGATGGAGTCCAAAAGGATCACAACGTCACGGCCATGTTCGACAAGACGCTTGGCCTTTTCAATGACCATTTCCGCAACCTGAACGTGACGCGATGCTGGTTCATCGAAGGTCGAAGAAACAACTTCGCCCTTTACCGAACGCTGCATGTCGGTCACTTCTTCCGGACGCTCGTCAATCAGAAGAACGATCAGATAGCATTCCGGATGGTTGGCGGTGATCGAATGCGCGATGTTCTGCAAGAGAACAGTCTTACCCGTACGCGGCGGAGCAACGATCAGACCGCGCTGGCCCTTACCGAGTGGAGCAACCAGATCGATAACGCGGGACGAAAGATCCTTCGAAGTTGGAAGTTCGAGTTCCATCTTGAAACGCTCATTTGGATAGAGCGGGGTCAGATTGTCAAAATGGACTTTGTGACGGATCTTTTCCGGATCTTCGAAATTGATCGTATTGACCTTGAGAAGTGCGAAATAACGTTCGCCTTCCTTAGGACCACGGATCGGACCTTCAACCGTGTCGCCGGTCTTCAACGAGAAGCGGCGAAGCTGGGAAGGAGAAATATAAATATCGTCCGGGCCGGGCAGATAATTGGCGTCGGCTGAGCGCAGGAAGCCAAATCCGTCCTGCAGCACTTCAACAACGCCCTCGCCGATAATTTCGACATCCTGAGCAGCAAGGCTCTTGAGAATCGCGAACATCAGTTCCTGCTTGCGCATAGCGCTCGCATTTTCGACCTCAAGCGTTTCGGCAAATGCCAGCAGCTCGACCGGGGTTTTATTCTTAAGTTCTTGTAGTTTCATTTCCTGCATGGGTGAGGAACTCTTTTGAAATATAAGGAGAAAATGCAGTTGTTCGGAAAGGTGGTCACTTGGATTGTGACCGGCATCGAAGGCCTGCTGTCATGGTGGGAAGAGGACTCACTCATACCGGTTTGCGGTATGAAGAGCAAGCCACAGTTAAGGATTGCAAGGAATTAGTTCAATAGGAAAAAAGTAGGAGCCCGAAAAAAAGCAAAAAAATATCGGACTCCTTTGAGAAATATAGAAAATCAGAATGGCTTCACGATCACCAGAATAACGATGAATATCATCAATACAGTCGGAACTTCATTGATGATTTTCCAGTGCTTGGCCGATTTGGTATTGCGATCTTCTGCAAAAAGCCGTGTCGCTTTGGACAAATAACCGTGCAGGCCAGACATCAACACGACGAGTAAGAGCTTTGCATGCAGCCAGCCACCCCGAAAACCGAAAATTTCCCAGGCCATCCACAGACCAGCGATCCATGTCACAACCATAGCGGGATTGATAATGAAGCGAAGCAACCGACGCTCCATTATCTTGAAGGTTTCTGAGGTTTCTGAGCCCGGTGTTGTGGCGCAATGATAGACGAAAAGCCGTGGCAGATAGAGCATTCCCGCCATCCAGGCGATCACGGCAATGACATGGATCGATTTGATCCAAAGATAAGCATCAGCTGGATTCACGTGAAACAATCCCCATAAGCCGAGTACCACAACAGCAAGACCGATGATGGTACGGATCAGAGCGGCCCTGCCGCCATTTACGTTATCAGAGGCGCTCATTTTCAGCCTCTACGAACTCGATCAATCATGCGCTGTACGTTTTCAATCGGTGCCTGTGGTGTAATTCCATGGCCCAGATTGAAGATCAGGGGACCCTGACCCAGATTTTTAAGAATTGCATCAACCCCTTCATCCAGCGCCTCGCCACCAGCGACAACCCGCAATGGATCGAGATTTCCCTGAATAGCGCCTTCCTTCTGCAATTCCTGTGCAAAGGAAAACGGCACTGACCAGTCAAGGCCGAGCACATCGACGCCGGTTTTTTCGCGGTAACCTGCGTAAAGCATTCCAGCCGCTTTCGGGAAACCTATAATCCGGGCATCAGGATAAACCGCCCTTACCTTCTGGACGATGCGAGCAACCGGACGGACACAGAAACGCTCGAAGCAATCTTCATCCAGAACGCCGGACCATGAATCGAAAATCTGAACGGCATCCGCGCCTGCATCGAGCTGTTCGATGAGATATTCCGCTGAAACATCCGCCAGATCATTCAAAAGCTTTTCGAACGCTTCCGGGAAGCGATAAGCAAACAAACGAGCAGGAGCCTGATCAGGTGTACCGTGACCGGCGATCATATAGGTCGCAACGGTCCAGGGAGCGCCACAGAAGCCCAACAGCGTCGTTTCGTCGGGGAGTTGCTCGCGGAGCAGCCGAACCGTCTCATAGACCGGCTCCAGCCGTTTGGCGACACCTTCAGTTTCAAGCCAGAAGATTTCATCCGCATCAATCGGTGTCATCAAAGGCCCCTTGCCTTCTTCAAAGCGAAGGTCTCGTCCAAGGGCGTGAGGGATAACCAGAATATCTGAAAACAGGATGGCTGCATCAAAGCCATAACGGCGGATTGGCTGAAGTGTCACTTCGACTGCCAGATCGGGTGAATAGCAAAGGTCGAGAAAGCTTCCGGCTTTTTTGCGCACTTCCCGATATTCGGGAAGATATCGTCCAGCCTGACGCATCATCCAGATTGGAGGTGGGAAGACTGTCTCACCGTCTATCACTTTCAGGACCTTGCGCTTCATTACATTTCACCCTGTCTGATCTGTTCTTGTGGCTCTGTGTGAAAGTTTTCCCGTCCGGCTCTCAATAAAGAAAGGATGATTCAGGAATCTTTTGATTCTTAGAGTCTGTTGGAATCGGGGATTAAGGTTTGTCCGTCTTTTCCCCACAGTTCCGCTCTGGCCATCTCTGCCTGTGCGATAATTCACCGATCGCTCTGACAAAAGCAATGAAAACTAAAATCTTTCATTGAATAGAAGGGGTTACCAATTGACGCAGTTTCGGTCTCTTTGTGGACAAGCTGGGCATATTGCTGTGATTTCCAAATGTTACGAGTCTTGTCCACAGTGGCTTTTTCAAGCTTCTCACATGTTGGCTCGCTGTGGATGACTTGCCAAGTTTCCCACCGCCTGCCATGGCTTGTGGATGAAGCCTGCGTTTTACGCACACTCGTCAACAGGGGCGGGAGAAAACTGTGACCAGACCGCTTTCTTACTTTCATCTTCATCTGATTTCTGATGCGACGGGAGAGACTCTCCTCGCGGCCGGCCGTGCTGCGGCCGCTCAATATGCCAATGCACGGGCGATTGAGCATATATATCCGCTCATCCGGACCGAGAAGCAGCTGAGAAAAGTGCTCGAGAATATCGACGCTGAACCCGGCATCGTTCTCTATACAATCGTTGATCAGAAGCTCGCTGCGATCATCGATGAATCCTGTGCAGAAATGGGTGTGCCGAGCGTTTCGGTGCTGGAGCCGGTGCTCAACACATTTCAATCCTATCTCGGAGCACCTGCGCATCGCCGCGCCAGCGCGCAACATGTGCTCAATGCCGATTATTTTCGGCGGATCGATGCGCTTAATTTCACCATGGAACATGATGACGGACAATTGCCGCTGGATATAGAAGAAGCGGACGTCATTCTGGTGGGGATTTCCCGTACTTCGAAAACGCCGACGAGCATTTATATGGCGAACCGCGGTATCAAGGCGACGAATGTGCCGATTGTATTGGGCATTCCCGTGCCGGAAGTTCTTTTTACCGCAAAGCGTCCCTTGATTGTCGGGCTTGTGGCGACAGCGGAGCGTATTTCACAGATCAGGCAGAACCGGCCGCTTGGCAATGCACCGTCGCTTGATACCGGACTTTATACAGATCGCGTTTCAATTTCCGAAGAACTGGCTTATGCCCGCAACCTGTGTAACCGGCATGGCTGGCCGCTGATTGATGTGTCGCGCAGATCTATTGAGGAAACTGCAGCCGCTATCATGGCTTTGCTGCGCAGTGGAAAAAAAGAGGACATCCTATGACAACTCCAATTATCCTCGCATCCCGGAGCCCGTTTCGTTCGGCAATTCTGAAGAACGCCGGCGTCGAGTTTTCAACTGAAAGTGCCGATATCGACGAGCGTGCTGTCGAGGCACCGCTTTATAAAAGTGGTGCGACGCCCCAGGATGTGGCGCAGGTTCTGGCCGAAGCGAAGGCGCTTTCGGTTAGTGAAAACAATCCCGATACAGTGGTGATTGGCTGTGATCAGACGCTTTCACTGGGCGATCAGATTTTCCACAAGCCTGTGGATATGGATGCAGCGCGTCGTCAGCTTTTGCTGTTTTCGGGCAAAACCCATCAGCTTAACAGTGCCGTGGTGCTGGTCAAAAATGGCGAGACATTGTGGCGGCATGTTTCGGTTGCCCGCATGACCATGCGCGATCTCGATCCCGGTTTCATCGGGCGCTATCTTGGTCGCGTTGGCGATATTGCCCTTTCAAGTGTTGGCGCTTATCAGGTCGAAGGTCCTGGCATTCAGCTTTTTGAGGAAATCGAAGGCGATTATTTCACCATCGTCGGATTGCCCCTGCTGCCGCTTCTTAATGAACTGAGGAAGGAAAATCTGATCGATGGCTAACAAGGCTTTTGTTACCGGATTTCCGATCAAGCATTCACGTTCGCCGCTTATTCACGGCTTCTGGCTTAAAGAACACGGCATCGAAGGTTCTTATGAAGCCATAGAAGTCACACCTGAAGATTTTGCGGAATTTGCTGGTTCTCTGGCAAAAAACGGCTTTGTCGGGGGGAATGTCACGATCCCGCATAAGGAAGTGGCCTTTGCTGAGGTGGAAACCCGCGACGAAGCGGCCGAGGCCATTGGTGCGGTCAACACGCTCTGGCTTGAAAATGGCAAACTCTGCGGCGGCAATACCGACGCTTATGGTTTTGCTGCCAATCTGGATGCACTCGCACCGGGTTGGGATGACGCGGACACAGCTCTGGTTCTGGGTGCAGGTGGTGCGGGCCGGGCCATTGTCCACGCTTTGCAAACACGCGGGTTTTCCCGCATCGCAATCGTCAACCGCACACTGAGCCGGGCGGAAGAACTGGCAGGCCATTTTGGCCACGGCGTTTCGGCGCATGGATGGGATGCAGCGCAGCGTCTTGTCAAAGAAGCGGGTCTGATCGTCAACACAACTTCACTCGGTATGAGCGGACATGGCGAAGTGGAAGAATTTCCGCTTGATCTCACCGAGGCTCAGAAGTCAGCTGTTGCGACAGATATTGTTTACGTGCCGCTGAAAACGCCGTTTCTGGCAAAGGCGGAAGCGGCTGGTTTGAAGACTGTGGATGGGCTTGGCATGTTGCTGCATCAGGCGGTTCCCGGTTTTGAACGCTGGTTTGGCAAACGCCCGCAAGTGACAGAGGCGCTTCGCGCGCATATTCTGGTGGATTTAATTTGACGTTTGAATTCGGTGTAATGGAAGCGCTGTTTCAAACGTCAAATTTGTAAAATCCACCAGGTAAATAAACTTGCTAGTGGTCTTTATAATTCCGACATTTGCTCAACGGCTATATTATGTGCTGGCAAATGTCGGAATTAGACCACTAGATGATATGAAAAAGGCTGGCGCTTTATGATTATCCTCGGACTGACCGGTTCTATTGGCATGGGAAAAACCACTGCGGCAAACATGTTTGCTGATGTGGGCGTGCCGGTCTATAGCGCCGATGATGCGGTGCACCAGCTTTATTCTGGCCGTGCCGCTCCGCTTATCGAAGCCGCCTTCCCCGGAACGGTTGTGGACGGTACTGTTGACCGGACCAAGCTTTCAGCAGCCGTGCTTGGCAAGCCGGACGCACTCAAAAAGCTTGAATCCATCATTCACCCACTGGTGCATGAAGAAGAAAAAGCCTTTCTCACGAATGCGCGTGCGAATGGTGCTGAGATTGTTCTCATCGATATTCCGTTGCTGTTTGAAACGGGTGGCGAAAGCCGCGTGGATAAAGTGGCTGTCGTCTCAGCCCCTGCGGAAATTCAACGGGAACGCGTTTTGTCCCGTCCCGGCATGACGGCTGAAAAATTCGAGGCCATTCTTGCCCGGCAGATGAAGGATGCGGAAAAGCGCAATCGCGCTGATTTCATCATCGATTCTTCTGGTAGTTTCGAGGAAACGCGCGAGCAGATTGAGGGCATCATTGCCGAATTGCGTGGAAAGCCTGCCGTTCAGTCCTGAGGGCCGGATCAACTGTGTTATAGAAGCATGAAACATTTGAGAGGTTGCCATGCGTGAGATCGTTTTCGATACCGAAACCACTGGCCTTGAAAGGCTTGAGGACCGGGTGATCGAAATCGGCGGTGTGGAAATGATCAACCGCTTTCCCACAGGTCGTACGTTTCACAAATTCATCAACCCACAGGGGCGCAAGGTTCATCCCGAGGCACTCGCAGTCCATGGTATCACTGATGAGCAATTGCTCGACAAGCCGAGCTTTGCGGATATTTTCGATGAATTCATGGAATTTTTCGATGGTGCAAAGCTCGTCGCTCACAATGCCATGTTCGATTTGGGGTTCATCAATGCGGAAATGAACCGTATGGGAAAGCCGGAAATTGCGGTTGACCGTATCGTCGATACACTCGCCCTGGCGCGTCGCCGAAATCCGATGGGCCCGAATTCGCTTGATGCGCTTTGCAAGCGTTATGGCATCGACAATTCGCACCGCACATTGCACGGCGCATTGCTCGATTCCGAAATTCTGGCTGAGGTCTATATTGAACTGATCGGCGGCAAGCAGACGGCGCTTGGCTTAAGCTCATCAGGAAATTCCGATGGCGATGGTCGTTCGGATAACAATAGCGGTGTTGTTATCCGGCAGCGCCCGGTGGCACTTTCACCCCGGATCAGCGCCGAAGAACGCGCCGCTCATGACACATTGGTCGCCAATATGGGTGAGAAGGCAATCTGGAAAAAATACGCACAAAAATAAACGAGAATGCGTCTCTGATCTGGAATAAAAAAACCCCGCAAAAGCGGGGTTTTCTTTTGATATCTACCGAGATTAGCTCTTTACAGCGTTCTTGGCTTCTTCTTCGGCCATACGGCTCTGGAACATCTGCGCAAAATCGATCGGGTCGATCATCAGTGGTGGGTAGCCACCATTGCGCGTTGCATCAGCGATGATCTGACGCGCGAACGGGAACAGCAAACGTGGGCATTCGATGAACAGCAGCGGAAGCATGTGCTCCTGCGCAATACCCTGAATGCGGAAAACGCCGCCATAGGTCAGTTCAGTGTTGAACAGAACATCCTTACCGTCGACAGCCTTGGCTTCAAGCGTCAGAACAACGTCGAAATCCGTTTCGGAAAGCGGATTGGCGTTGACGTTCACATTGATGTTGATCGAAGGAGCCTTTTCGCGTGGGCGCAGCGACAGAGGCGCGCCTGGGCTTTCAAAGGAAAGATCCTTGATATACTGGGCCAGAATGTTGAGGGACGGCTGGGCGGTTGCGCCATTGCCGTTCTTTACTTCGCCCGCAGCGGCCTTATCGCTCATTATAGGTATGCCTTCTCTTTAATGATTTATCTTGTTGCCCAAAAAGCAGTGATGCTTGGCTAGCATGTGTGCGTAGATGAGGCAAGAAACCGTTTTTATGTTAGTATTTGCGCGATTAACGATCCTTGTGATCGGGATTCCACGGCGAATTTTCATCCGGCTTTGCCGTATAATCTTCCGGGTTCAGATCGATCACGTTATTTTCTTTAGGCTCATACGGACGATAGGCTTCCGAATAGCGCGTCGATGCAGTCGCGACCACCAGACGATTGCGTACAAACCTGTTCCAGACGATATCGCGAATAAATGGAACAAAAAGCAGAAGCCCGATGGCGCTTGTGACAAAGCCGGGCACGATCAGCATGATGGCGGCGACAGCGATCATCGCTCCATGCATCATTTCGCGGTCCGGTACGCGTCCTGCGGCACTTTCAGTGCGGATGCGCTGCAACAGTCCAAAACCCTGAACGCGCAGCAGGAAAAAGCCGAGCATGGCGCTGAGGATAATGAGACCAAGCGTTGCAAACACACCGATTTCGCTGCCGACGATAACAAAACCTGCAATCTCGATGAATGGCATTGCCAGTATGGCAAGGGGTGCAAGGGAAGAGGACACGTCTGTTACGACCTTATGTTGATTTGCGTTTGTAATGAAGCAAACTTCATTCGCTTGTTCTATTCATGTCATACATGCAAAAATGCTTCACATTCTTACGAAATTAAAACTCTCTATCATACAATATCAGATAGGTATGCGTGATCGGGATTTGAATGATCAGTGAAGCCGATCTATATGTATATGTAACGAAATTGACGACGTGAGACGGATTCGCAATCCCGAAACGTCCATTGGTGGCAGGCGGTATGGAATTTTTTGATTTTGGCACGATATTTTTCTTCATCGCAGCGGTGGTAATCTTTCTTCAGTTGAGGAATGTTCTTGGCCGCCGTACGGGAAATGAAAAACCGCCAATAGATCCCTATACTTCTGCACGCAATACCGACGCACAGACGGCAGGCAGCGAGGCTGACAATGTCGTTTCCCTGCCACAGCGCCCCGGCGAAAAAGATTTCACGGCGGTTGACAAGATCGCACCCGCGGGAACGCCGGTTAATGACGGGCTTCGCGCAATTCAGGCAGCCGACCCTGCTTTTGATCCTGCAAGCTTCGTTGATGGCGTGAAGATCGCTTATGAAATGATCGTCATGTCTTTTGCCGATGGCGACCGCAAGGTTCTGAAAAACCTGCTGTCCAAGGAAGTCTATGAGGGCTTCGTGTCGGCAATAGATGAACGCGAAGCACGCGGTGAAAGCACACGTTCGACCTTTGTCGGTATTGATAAGGCGGAAATCGCCAATGCCGAAATGAAGGGCTCTGAAGCGCATGTCACGCTCAACATCGTGAGTCAGATGATTTCTTCCACACTCGACAAGGACGGCAATCTCGTCGAAGGCGATCAGGAAAACGTCGTCGAGATCCGCGATCTGTGGACTTTTGCGCGCGATACACGATCGCGCGATCCAAACTGGAAGCTTGTCGCGACCGAGGCAGAAGACTAAGAGAGATTTTAACAGGGCCGCTAAATTAGCGGCCCTTTCAATATTGCATTGTTACGGGTTAGGCTGTGAACGATTTGGCGAAACTATTCCACCCGCTGGGCTATTCCGATTGCCCGGGCTGGGATCAGGACGATCAGGCGCTGGCCTTTTCGGCCTTTCGTCGTTCAGCCGATTATGCGCAAACCAACCGTTATAACAGCGGCGATCTCGGCATCACCTTTGAGATGCTGCAACCGGCTTTTACTGCTGCACGTTCCCTTGAAAAACCTGATACCGCGCAGGCGCGGGCTTTCTTTGAAGAGTATTTTGTCCCCTGCCGCATTGCGGCTGATGGTTTTGTGACAGCCTTTTATGAGCCGGAAATAGAAGCTTCACGCACGCCAGATGCCCATTTCAGTGTGCCATTTCTAAAAAAGCCCGATGATCTGGTGAAAGTTACGGATGAGAACCGCCCTGCCGGGTTAAATGCATCCTTCGCTTTTGCGCGTAAAACGCCGCAAGGCATTGTGGAATATGATGATCGCCGGACAATCGAACAGGGCAGCCTCAACGACCATGGGCTTGAGCTTGCTTATGTGGCTGACCGCGTTGATGCCTTTTTCGCCCATGTGCAGGGGGCTGCGCGGCTGAAACTGACTGATGGCAGTTTTATGCGCATCACCTATGCCGCCAAAACTGGCCATCCTTTTACAGGAATCGGGCGTATTCTGGTGGCTGAAGGCGAGATTTCGGCGGATGAAATCTCCATGCAAACAATCCGACAATGGTTGAGAGATCACCCGGATAAGGCTGATAATCTCATCTGGCAGAACCGGTCCTATATTTTCTTCCGCGAAGCACCAGTGGACGACCCTGATGTTGGGCAGATTGCTGCCGCCAAAGTCCCGTTGACCGCTGGGCGTTCAATTGCTGTAGACAGACTTTTGCACACATTCGGGACGCCGTTTTATGTCGATGCACCAAGCGTTACAGCGTTCGATAATGCCCCCTTCTCCCGCCTCATGATTGCGCAGGATACCGGCACGGCAATTGTCGGTCCGGCGCGTGGCGATCTTTTTGCGGGATCGGGGGATGCGGCGGGTGACATTGCTGGTGGCATCAAGAGCAAGGCCGATTTCTACGTGCTTATTCCGCGCGCTGGCGCATTGGCCCTGAAATCGATTACGATATTAGGAAAGCACGCACGGCGCTCTAAGGTGCGGGACTGATCGATGGCACCGAAGACCGAGAAGCCCGCAAAAGATTATCTGAGGCCAGAAGATCGCATCCTCTGGGAAACCGTTGCCAAAACGGCAAAGCCACTGGCTGGCAAAAAGCCCGCTATAGAGGAACAATTTCCGGATTTCAAAGCCATTATGGCACAGGAGGCTGATAAAAAGCCTTCGCAAAAAGCGCCCTCGCCTTCCAGCGAGCCAGCGACGCCAAAAAAGAAGCTCACCTCTCTCAAGGAAATGCCGATCCATAGCTTTGATCGGCCAACGCACCGCAAAATTTCCAAGGGGCGTGTGGATATTGAAGCACGTATCGATCTGCATGGGCTTACGCAGAACGATGCCTATGAGCTGCTTTATGGCTTTTTGCTGAGCGCACATGCACGCGGGCTTAAGCATGTCATGGTCATTACTGGCAAAGGCCGCTCATTTGGCAGCGAAGGCGTGCTGAAACAGGCAGTACCGCACTGGTTCTCGACGCCGTTGTTCCGGCTTCTGGTGAGTGCTTATGAAGATGCAGCTCATCATCATGGTGGTCACGGCGCACTTTATGTTCGTCTGCGCAAGCAAACGCAAAATGGAGGTCTGATCCGATGACCCCTTTTGGCAAACGTCTGCGCGAATTGCGTGACGAGCGCAATGTGACGCAAAAGGAAATGGCGGCGGCCTTACGCGTTTCGCCTGCCTATCTTTCAGCGCTTGAACATGGACGGCGTGGACAGCCGACCTGGGATTTGCTGCAACGCATCATCACCTATTTCAATATCATTTGGGACGAGGCCGAGGAGCTGCAAAATCTTGCGGCGGTTTCGCATCCCCGCGTGGTGATCGACACGTCAGGTCTTTCCCCACAGGCCACTGAGCTTGCCAATCTGCTCGCCCGCAACATCCGCATCATTGATCGCGAGACGATCAGGCATCTGGCGGAAGAAATTGAAGCCGCCCGCAAACGTCGCCGTGGCTTTAAGCCACCAGCGCATCGGCCCTAAAATAGCGCTTTCAGTTCGTCGAGCTTGGTGTTGACCAGCCAGCCATAATAGTTTTCCTGCGGCATCAATGGTGCCTGACCAGACGCTTTGCGCTGGGCATTTTCATTGGCAAGCGCACGGGCGCGGGCTTCTGCACCGCCGGTATTGTAAAGGGTTGCGGTCAGGCCGGGATTCTTGGAAATGTCGAAATCGGCAATCTGGCGATAAGCGGTGATCGATTGCTTCAGCGTTGCCGCGATGTATGGCAGCGTGAGATCGGGGTCCATGATGGTCTTGTAAACCACATTTCCGTTCTCTGCGTTGAGCTTTGGCAGGCCGGATACACGATTGACCATGTCCGACATCTGCAGTGCAGTCAGCGGATTGATCTGGCCAAGGCCGAATGTCTGACCTGCATAGAAAGGCTGGAAGAAGACCGCACTGAAACGGTTGTTCGGATAGGCTTTGCCAGCCAGGGACTTTCCGCGGAACTGCTTGTTCCAGACCGTCTCACGGCAACCCCACAGCGAATAGCTGTCCTTGTACTTGAGACACTCCGAAAATTCCGGGCGCTTCACGAACTGGCCGATGCTTTCACCATTGTAACCAAAACTCACACCCTGGTTCACATAGGACATGGCCTTGACGTAATAGGTCTGGAGCCTGTCATAGACATCGACATTGTAGGTATGCTCGCCAACGATGGCACCGACGATATGGATAGGATCAATGCCATAGGCGGAAGCGGTCGATTTGATTTTCGAGCGCAGGGAAGCGTCTTTTTTCAGAAGATTATAAATCTTGCGATATTTCGCTTCATAGGTCGTGCTCAGTTCCTTGGTGCGCTTGGCTGATGCGCCAGGAATGGGCGGCTGGTCGGCATTGCGGTTTCCCGGCGGCACGCTAACGGCTGCGAAGGCGCTCTGGCAGGAGAAAGCGATGGCAAGGCAGATGCCTGCAATACGGTTCAATCGGCTGGTCATTGCGCGGAAACGGCCCCAATATGGTAAACGACATGTAAAAGTTGCCGCAAAATAAAAAACCCCCTCGATGAAGTCGAGGGGATTTTTGTGTTTCAGGATTATGGGACCGAAGCGTGGCTTTCTGGTCACGTTGTCTTTTAGAGGATGAAGCGCGACAAGTCCGTATTCTTGGCAAGATCGCCAACTGTTTTGCGGACATAATCGCCGTCCACCTTGAATGCAGAGCCGGATTTATCGGGCGCATTATAGGAAATATCGTCCAGAACCCGTTCCATGACAGTCTGCAAGCGACGCGCACCGATATTCTCGACCGTCGAATTGAGATCGACCGCTATATCAGCCAAAGCCTCAATCGCGTCATCGGTAATATCGAGCTCCACTTCTTCCGTCGCCATCAGGGCAATATACTGCTTGATCAGGCTGACTTCGGTTTCGGTGAGAATCCGGCGGAAATCTTCACGCGTCAGCGCGTTAAGCTCCACACGGATCGGCAAACGACCCTGAAGTTCCGGCAGAAGGTCCGAAGGTTTGGAAACGTGGAAAGCACCCGATGCGATGAACAGAATATGATCGGTTTTCACCGGGCCATACTTGGTCGCAACGGTTGTACCTTCAACGAGTGGCAGCAGATCGCGCTGCACGCCTTCGCGTGAGACGCCTGCTCCCATTCCGCCTTCGCGCGAAGCGATCTTGTCGATTTCGTCCAGGAAAACAATGCCGTCATTCTCAGTCGAGCGCAGGGCTTCCTGAACAAGCTGATCCTGATCGAGCAACTTATCGGACTCGTCATTGATCAGCAGCGCATAGGACTCCTTGACGGTGGTCTTGCGCGTCTTGGTGCGCCCGCCCATGGCCTTGCCGAAAATATCGCCGATATTGATCATGCCGATATTGGCACCTGGCATGCCCGGAATTTCAAAATTCTGGCCTGCACCCGTATCGGCAACCTCGATTTCGATTTCCTTGTCGTCCAGTTCGCCTTCGCGCAGTTTCTTGCGGAAACTGTCACGGGTGGCGGGGCTGGCCGTCTTACCGACAAGACCGTCAAGCACGCGCTCTTCGGCATTGATATGCGCCTTGGCCTTCACTTCCTCGCGCTTCTTTTCACGCACGAGACCGATGGCGGCTTCGACCAGATCACGAATGATCTGCTCAACATCGCGACCGACATAGCCGACTTCGGTAAACTTGGTGGCCTCGACCTTGATGAAAGGAGCGCCTGCAAGCTTGGCCAGACGACGGGAGATTTCCGTCTTGCCAACGCCAGTCGGTCCGATCATCAGGATGTTTTTTGGCATGACCTCTTCGCGCATCTGGCCTTCCAGCTGCTGGCGGCGCCAGCGGTTGCGGAGCGCAATAGCCACGGCGCGCTTGGCGTCGTTCTGGCCGATGATGAAGCGGTCAAGTTCGGAGACGATTTCACGGGGGGAAAAATTGCTCATGATTATAACCCGGTTTGCCACTGCTTGATGAACTCGAACGGATGCAGCAGCATGATCACGTTGAGCGTAAGGTTGTCGCGAATAATAATCAGCGCAAGAACTTCGAAGAACAGCGCTAAAGCGACAGTGATTTTCGTTGGCAGCTTTGCAGCAAGCAGAAAGCCGATCAGGGCAGCAATGGTATCGGAAACCGAATTCACGATGCTGTCGCCAAAATAGTCCACCGAGGACGTATTGGCGCGATAGCGCTCGATGATGAAATTCGAGTTTTCGACCAGTTCCCAGACGGCTTCAACGCCGACTGCCATGGCAAGTCTCAAGCCGAGTGGGGCTTTGGGTGCAATAACGGTCAGAAGCCAATAGAACAGAAAGCCGTGAATGATGTGCGAGAGCGTATACCAGTCGGCTATATGCTGCGAATTCTCAGACATCAGCGAACCGGACCATAATTTTATGGTGCCACATTCGCACATGGGTATCCGTCCATCGATATAGAGCCATGAGGCCTGTATCGTAAGAATGGCAAGGACGATCAGAGCACCTAAGCCCCAACGTTGTGTTTTAGAAGTTGAGGCTTGCACTGCTTCGGTCATTCGGCGTCGAGGCTTTCAACAAGAATGCTATGATTGGTGTAGATGCAGATATCGGCTGCAATCTCCATCGCCTTGCGGGCGATTTCCTCGGCATCCTTGTCTGTGTCGATCAGCGCGCGCGCTGCGGCAAGCGCATAATTACCGCCCGATCCGATGGCCATTACGCCATGTTCTGGTTCAAGCACGTCGCCTGTACCGGTCAAAGCCAGCGTAACCTTGCTGTCGGCAACCAGCATCATGGCTTCCAGCTTGCGCAAGTAGCGGTCGGTGCGCCAGTCCTTGGCAAGCTCGACGGAGGCGCGCATCAGCTGGTCTGGATATTGTTCGAGCTTGGCTTCAAGGCGCTCAAGCAGTGTGAAGGCATCAGCCGTGGCACCGGCGAATCCGGCAATGACATTGCCTTTGCCGATGCGGCGCACTTTGCGCGCATTGCCCTTCATCACCGTATTGCCGAGCGAGACCTGCCCGTCACCGGCGATCACCACCTTGCCGCCCTTGCGAACGGTAACGATGGTCGTGCCGTAAATTGTCGTGGGATTGTGTTCGATCATGGATTACTCCTTTGGCGGCCTATACGTTTCCATCTGGCAAACGCATAAGCCCCTGATATGGGCCCCTGGTATGGGCGAAGCCTCGGTCTGTTGGCCTTACAGCTAACTGAATCGGGTTTCGTTGTGAATATTTAAGAACGGGCTGGCAAAATGCAAATGGGTATCAGCGCATTCCAAAAAGTGTGAAGCGGTTTTTGGACAAAATGCGCGTCGGGGGATTAGGTGCATTCCGAAAAGTGGGAACTGATTTCGGGGAAAAATGCGCGCTGGACACCAAATTCAGAACGATGCGCCGGCTCAGGGAAACCGAAGCGCGCGCTAAAAGCATTGGCAAAAGCAACAAGCTGTTCTAGAACGCAAAAAGATTTCAATTGAGGAAATGCAATGACGGCTGAAAGCGCCCGCAAAGCAAGTATCGAACGTTCAACGAAAGAAACGAGCATTGCCGTTTCAGTCGATCTGGACGGCAACGGCAAGTTCGACATTACAACAGGTGTCGGCTTCTTCGATCATATGCTGGAGCAGCTTTCCCGACACTCGCTCATCGACATGCGTGTGATGGCCAAGGGCGATCTGCATATCGATGATCATCATACGGTGGAAGATACCGGCATTGCGCTCGGTCAGGCCGTGGCCAAGGCTTTGGGCGAACGTCGCGGTATCGTGCGTTATGCTTCGATGGATCTCGCTATGGACGATACGCTGACCGGTGCAGCAGTTGATGTGTCCGGTCGTGCATTTCTGGTCTGGAACGTGAATTTCACGACAGCCAAGATTGGAGCATTCGACACCGAGCTGGTGCGCGAGTTCTTCCAGGCGTTCGCGATTAATGCTGGCATCACGCTGCATATCAACAATCATTATGGTGCCAACAATCACCATATTGCAGAATCGATCTTCAAGGCGGTGGCCCGGGTTCTGCGCGTCGCGCTCGAAACCGATCCGCGCCAGAAGGATGCAATTCCCTCGACCAAGGGGTCGCTGAAGGGATAAGTCTTTCCCGAAAGGACACGTCATGGCGCAATTCGTCGTTCTTGAACCGGATGCAGGTGCTCAAAGCACTGAAAAAACGGTGTTCGTGCGCGACGGATTCCATACCTTGGCGCTTATCCTGCCGGTTGTCTGGCTATTGTTGCAGCGGCTGTGGTTTGAAGCCATTGCGGTTCTCGGTGTAACGATCCTGCTTGGATTTGCTGGCTCCATGCTCGGCATCTCCAATGCGGTCCCCCTGATCACTTTATTGTTTTCGCTCTTCGTGGCGCTGGAAGGCGTCAACTGGAAGATCGCAAAACTCAGGCGTCAGGGCTTTACCGAGAAAGCCGTCATCGACGCGGCTGATCCGGAAGAAGCGGAAATCCGCTATTTCTATGGCCGCGAAGAAGCGGCTCAGCCTGCAACATTCCCTGCCGAAGCACCAGCTCCTGAATGGGCGCAACAGGCCCCTCGTCCCACTTATTCCTCATTTGGCTCGACGATCGGATTTGTCGGTCATCGCGGAGAAAACTGAAAATGCGTGTTGCAATTATCGACTACGGTTCCGGCAATCTTCGCTCGGCCACCAAGGCCTTTGAGCGTGCCGCCCATGAGAGCGGTGTGAATGCGGAGATCGAACTGACAGCTGATGCTGATCGCGTGGCGACAGCCGATCGCATCGTGCTTCCGGGCGTTGGTGCCTATGCCGATTGTCGTCGCGGCCTTCATGCCGTTCCCGGCATGGTGGAAGCGCTGGAAGATGTGGTTCTGAAAAAGGCCCACCCTTTCCTTGGCATCTGCGTGGGTATGCAGCTGATGTCCGAGCGCGGACTTGAGAAGCAAGTGAGCGAAGGTCTCGGCTGGATTGCGGGCGACGTGCGTGAAATGACGCCGTCCGACCCATCGCTCAAGATTCCACAGATTGGCTGGAACAGGATTCACGTGAAACATTCGCATCCGGTCTTTAACGGTATTGCTACCGGTGAGAACGGCTTGCATGCCTATTTCGTGCATTCCTATATGTTTGATGCGAAGAACGAAGCCGAAGTGCTCGCTGTGACCGAATATGGCGGCGATGTCACGGCTACGGTTGGTCGCGATAATATGATCGGTACGCAGTTCCATCCTGAAAAGAGCCAGCTGCTTGGCCTTTCGCTCATTGCCAATTTCCTGAAATGGAAGCCTTGAAGATATGATCCTTTTTCCCGCCATCGATTTGAAAGACGGTCAATGCGTGCGCCTGAAGCTTGGCGACATGGATCAGGCCACCGTTTACAATGAAGACCCCGCAGCTCAGGCCAGGGCTTTTGAGGATCAGGGCTTTGAATGGCTGCATGTGGTTGATCTCAATGGTGCCTTTGCGGGAGAAAGCGTCAACGGCAAGGCTGTTGAAGCGATCCTGAAAGCCACCAAGAATCCGGTTCAGCTTGGCGGCGGTATTCGTACGCTCGCTCATATTGAAAGCTGGCTCTCCAAGGGGCTGCGCCGCGTCATCCTGGGCACAGTTGCCGTGCGTGATCCGGCGCTGGTGATTGAAGCCTGCAAGGAGTTTCCGGGACGGGTTGCGGTCGGCATCGATGCCAAGGGCGGCTATGTCGCTGTTGAAGGCTGGGCCGAAGCATCCGAACTTGGCGTGGTGGAACTTGCGAAAAAATTTGAAGGCGCAGGCGTTGCAGCCATCATCTATACCGATATCGACCGTGACGGTGTTCTGGCTGGCATCAACTGGGATTCAACACTTGGTCTCGCAGATAGCGTTTCCATTCCGGTGATCGCATCGGGCGGTCTTGCCTCGATGGATGACATCAAACGTCTTGCAGCACCTGATGCCCGCAAGCTGGAAGGCGCGATTTCCGGTCGCGCCCTTTACGATGGACGCATCGATCCGGCTGAAGCACTGGCTCTCCTGAGGACCCCCGCATGACTTTAAAAGCACGCGTAATCCCTTGTCTTGACGTCAAAGACGGCCGCGTCGTCAAGGGCGTGAACTTTGTCGATCTGATTGATGCCGGTGATCCGGTAGAGGCTGCCCGGGCTTATGATGCGGCGGGAGCAGACGAATTGTGCTTCCTCGACATCACGGCGTCCTCGGACAATCGTGAGACAATTTTTGACGTGATCGCCCGCACGGCAGAACAGTGCTTCATGCCGCTGACCGTTGGTGGCGGCGTGCGTCAGGTGGCTGACATCCGCAAGCTGCTTCTGGCCGGTGCGGACAAGGTTTCGATCAATACGGCTGCGGTAAAGAACCCCGAATTTGTTGCGGAAGCTGCCGATAAGTTCGGCGATCAGTGCATTGTGGTTGCCATCGATGCCAAGAAGGTTTCGGCCGAAGGCGAAGCCAATCGCTGGGAAATTTTCACCCATGGCGGTCGCCAGACCACTGGCATTGATGCGGTTGAGTTTGCGCAGAAGGTGGTGAGCCTTGGCGCGGGCGAAATCCTGCTGACTTCAATGGATCGTGATGGCACCAAAGCCGGTTACGACGTGGCGTTGACGCGAGCTGTGGCTGACAGCGTACGCGTACCGGTGATCGCATCGGGCGGCGTTGGCAATCTCGATCACATGGTTGCAGGCATCCGCGAAGGTCATGCGACAGCGGTTCTCGCGGCGTCGATTTTCCACTTCGGCACCTATTCGGTTGGCGAAGCCAAGCGCTATATGGCCGAGGCGGGTATTCCTATGCGGCTTGATCCGGTCCGTTGAAAACAAGATTTAAGGAAATTCGATGACTGAGTTCACACTTTCCGACCTTGAACGCATTGTCGCGGAGCGTGCGAGTTCGACGGACGGATCGTCTTATACCGCAAGCCTTGTCGCCAGGGGCCAGACACGGGCGGCAAAAAAGCTCGGTGAGGAAGCCGTGGAAGCGGTGATCGCCGCGGTAGAAGGCAACCGTGCAGAGATTGTCACGGAAAGCGCGGACCTGCTTTATCATTTGCTGGTGGTTCTCAAGATTGCCGACGTGCCGCTCGATGAAGTTCTTCTAGAATTGCAACGCCGCACGGCGCAGACAGGCCTTGAGGAAAAGGCCGGTCGTCCGAAAGCATAAATGCATGTCTCCCAAAAGTGGGTACCGGTTTTGGGGATAAGACATGCTTGGAAACAAATGATGAGAGCATTTTCTCTGCTACAAAAATTGGAAATGCTCTGAATGAAAAGTGAATTGAAAGCTGCTAGTGCAGAATTGGCGTTGAGGGAGAGCAGCGACAATATGTGGGAAAAAGTAGACCAGTTAACGCCGTCGCGTTACTCGCCTTATCGTTTTTTCTCGGCTGAGGAATGGGCAGGTTTTCGCGCCGATACGCCCCTCACCCTCACCTATGAAGAAGTTAAACGGCTGCGCTCGCTGGGCGATCCGATTGATCTGGATGAAGTGCGGCGCATTTATCTGTCGCTGTCCCGCCTGCTCTATGCGCATGTGGAAGCCAGCCAGCTTCTGTTTCGCCAGCGTCAGCAGTTCCTCAATATGGAGGAAAGCTTCAAGACGCCCTTCATTATCGGTGTTGCCGGATCGGTTGCCGTGGGTAAATCCACAACTGCCCGTATTCTGAAAGAGCTGCTCGCGCGCTGGCCTTCAAGCCCGAAGGTTGATCTGGTGACGACGGACGGCTTTCTCTATCCCAATGCGGCTTTGCGCGCCGATAACATGATGGAGCGCAAGGGCTTTCCGGAAAGCTACGATGTGGGCGCAGTCTTACGCTTTCTGTCGGCTATCAAGGCTGGCATGAGCCAGGTGCAGGCACCGCTTTATTCGCATTTGAGCTATGACGTGTTGCCGGGCGAATATCAGATTGTCGATAAGCCCGACATTCTGATCTTTGAAGGCATCAATGTGCTGCAAGTGCGCGATCTGCCCGAAGATGGCAAGATGGTGCCTTTCGTCTCCGACTTCTTCGACTTTTCGATCTATATCGATGCAGAGCCGGAGCTGATCCATAAATGGTATATTGACCGCTTCATGCGCCTGCGTGAGACGGCTTTCGTCAATCCGCAGTCGTTCTTCCATCGCTATTCGCAACTGTCCGAAGATGCGGCCCGTTCCATCGGCGAAGGCCTGTGGAACAACATCAATATGAGAAACCTGCTCGAAAACATTCTGCCCACGCGTCCGCGTGCTGATCTCATATTGCGAAAAGGCAGCGATCATCTGATCGAAGAAGTGGCGCTCAGAAAAATATAAAAGCGGAAGATATGAAAAAGGCCGGTTAAACCGGCCTTTTTGAGATTGGCTGTTAGCCTTCCAGCGGCGGAATGCGCAGGACCTGGCCCGGATAGATTTTGTCCGGATGGGTCAGCATCGGCTTGTTGGCTTCAAAGATAATATCGTTCTTTGCGCCCTTGCCCTTACCATACTGGGCTTCAGCGATTTTCCAGAGATTATCGCCCTTCTTGACCGTATAGAAGACGGGTTCAGCACCGGTTGTTCCAGCGCCTTCCACTTTCAGTTCCGAGGCTTCCACCTTTGAAACACCAAGCGAATTGCCGACTGCAATGATCGCCTTTTCAAAAGCAGACTGATCCTTCACGTTGCCGGTCAGAACAGCCTTGTCGCCCTGAACGCTAACCTGAACGCCATCGGTGCCGAGATTATGCGAATCGAGTTCCTTCTTAAGATCATCGGCTTTGGGCTCATTTTCACCGAAACCAAGCTTGGTTCCAACCGATTTCACGAAATCGAAAATTCCCATGGGGCAAGTCTCCCTGTTGTTGCTAACTTATTGATGCATGCAATCAAATATCAGAACCAGAGATGAGCCAGCGCTTCTTGCGGCCAATCAATGGGGTACAAAGTACAGTCCCTTTCAAAATGGTCAAGGCAGGAAATTCCGGAAATTGCTCAATAAGTTCTGGCACTTAATTAGAGTATCCATAGAAAAAGACCTGTCCTACCGCCCAAGATTGGTGCGGGCGAGATCGACGATTTCATCGCCGCGACCACTGATGATGGCTTTGAGCATGTAGAGACTGAAGCCTTTTGCCTGCTCGGCCTTGATTTTGGGCGGCATGACGAGCTCCTGTTTGGCGGTCACAACATCGACCAGAACCGGGCCGTTATGGGCGAAGGCCTGTTGCAGAGCATTTGGCAGATCAGCAGATTCCTCAACGCGAAAACCTTTAATGCCGATGGCTTCCGCCATGGCCGCGAAGTTCGGATTTTCGAGATCAGTCCCGGAGGTGAGATAACCACCGGCCTTCATCTCCATGGCAACAAAACCGAGAGAGCCGTTGTTATAGACGATGATCTTTGCCGGCAGATTAAGCTGCTTGAGCGAAAGAAAATCACCCATCATCATGGTGAAACCACCATCGCCCGAAAGCGAGACAACCTGTCGGTCAGGCGCTGCAGCCTTCGCCCCAAGCGCCTGAAGCATCGCATTGGCCATCGAACCATGATTGAACGAGCCAAGCAGGCGACGCTTACCATTCATGGTGAGATAGCGTGCGGCCCAGACAGTTGGCGTGCCGACATCGGCGGTGAAGATCGCATTCTCGTCTGCAATCTCGTCGATGAGACGCGTGAGATATTGCGGATGGATCGGCTGGCCAGGCTTTGATGGCGCTGCCAGATCATCCAGCGCCTCGCGCGCCTTGGTATAATGGGTCTTGGCGGCATCAAGAAATTTCGTGCTGCGACCCGATTTAAGCTTGGGCAGAAGGGCTGTGATCGTTTCAGAAACATCGCCCGTCGCGCCAAACGTCAGCGGTGCGCGGCGGCCAAGTTGCGAAGGATCATTATCGATCTGAACGATTTTGGCCTTGTCTGGATAGAAATTGCGATAAGGGAAACTGGTGCCGAGCATCAGCAGCGTGTCGCAGTTGAGCATGGCGTGATAGCCGGACGAAAAGCCGATCAGGCCAGTCATTCCGACATCGAAGGGATTGTCCCATTCGATATGTTCCTTGCCACGCAATGCATGAACGACAGGTGCTTCCAATTTTTCGGCCAATGAGACGACAGCGTCATGTGCGCCTGCACAGCCGCTGCCTGCAAGAATGGTGATTTTTTCTGAGCTATTGAGAATGTCTGCGAGTTTTGCAACATCCTGATCAGCAGGGATGACGCGTGGAAGCGAAACCGGTGTCCAGGTTTGCCTGGCGCCGTCCGGCGCTTGCCTGAGCGCCACATCGCCCGGAATGACGATCACAGCCACGCCACGCTTGCCGATGGCTGCACGCATGGCGCGGTTCAGCACTTCGGGCATCTGCGCAGGATTGGAAACCAGCTCGACGAAATGGCTGCATTCGCGAAACAGTTCCTGCGGATGGGTTTCCTGAAAATAATCGAGGCCGATTTCTGATGAAGGAATATGTGCTGCAATGGCCAGCACCGGCTCGTGATTGCGATGGCAATCAAACAGTCCATTGATAAGGTGAAGATTGCCGGGCCCGCAGCTTCCGGCACAGACAGCCAGTTCGCCGGTGATGGCCGCTTCGGCCCCTGCGGCAAAGGCTGCGGTTTCTTCATGCCGGACATGCATCCAGTCGATTTTACCGAGCCGTCTCAGGCTGTCATTCAATCCATTGAGGCTATCGCCCGTAACGCCCCAGATACGCTTAACACCCGCTTCGGCCAATGTTTGAGCCAGAAGATCCGCAACAGTCATGCCCATGATCAATTCACCCTTTTAGAGCGCATCCCGAAAAGTGGGAACCGGCTTTCGGAGCAAGATGCGCGTAAAAATAAACAGATATTCCAACAATCTCACAGAATTACCTAGGGCGCAGGCGGCAAGTTGGAAGCTTGCATACGGCATCAATTGATGCCGTATGTGTTTAGGCACTTATTTCGTGCAGTCGCTGACAAAGCGCGCGAGACAGGCATCAAATTCGGCAGACGCTTCGCGGAATGGTGCGTGACCTGCATTGTCGATAACGTGGGTTTTACCTTCCCATAGATTGCCGAATTTTACTTTCGACACAAAATCGAGTTCGACAAAGGGCTCATCACGGCCATTCACGACCGCGATGGGGAGTTTTGTATCCGCAACAATATCGCGCTGGTTGCCGCCGGTTCCGGCTGCAAATTTTTCAAACATGATGCGGCGTGCGCGTCCATCGGTCCGCGCAACGATATCGAGCAGTGATGCCTCAAAGGGCTCGCCGCAGGTGCTGCGGGCATAGGATTCCACGTCGCGTTCCGAAAAGATTTCCTGTCCGGCAAGTGCCATATCAGGCCCGCTCTTGAACCCTTGCCCCACTTCTTCACGCGCGACAGGTGGGGTTCCGGTAATCATAAGGCCGCGCATGGCCGGGTAGCGTGCAATCATCTCAATGCCGATATGGCCGCCGAGCGACCAGCCGAAAACCACCGCATCGGCAATTCCCAGTTTCCGCATCACCTCTGTCATCGCGTCCGCATAGCCTTCCATCGAATAGCTGCGGTCGGGGTCGATAGCGTCGGAAGACTTTCCGTGGCCTGGAAGATCGGGTGCGATCACTCGCCACTTTTTGCCGATCTCGCCTTCGAGCTGCGGTGCAAAAATGGCGCCCGAACTTGAATTGCCATGGATCATCAGAAGAGGTGCGCCCTCGCCCTCGCTTTCACGCACTGCAATGCGGCCATGGCTGGTTCAAGCTCGTGATAATTGATTGTCATGTCGTCGTTCCCAAATGCCACTATTCTAATCGTAAGAAACCTTGCCGCGGCCCTTTTTTATGTCCGATCGCCCGGACTTGGCCTTCAGGCGGCGTTCGACCGAGCCTTTGGTTGGCTTTGTCTTCCGGCGTGGTGGAGGCGGTGGTTCAGCCGCCTTGGCGATCAGCTCAATCATCCGCTCACGTGCGTCCTCGCGATTACGTTCCTGCGTACGGAAGCGATTGGCTTCAATCAGGATGTCGCCATCCTTGGTGCCCTTCTGACCGGCAAGTTTGAAAAGACGGGAAAGCACATCTTCCGGCAGGCCGGATTGGCTTGCGTGAAAACGCAGCTGAACGGCAGTTGAAACCTTATTGACGTTCTGACCGCCGGGACCGGATGAGCGAATAAAGCTCTCCTCCAGATCGTCCTCGTGGATCGTCAGGCGGTTCGTGATGCGGATGATGTTGCGGCTTTCTTCCATGATGCGAAGTGATACACCGCTTTTTATCGATTAGACAAAAGAAAAACCCGACCTTTCGGCCGGGCTTCTCCTCCTCCTCAGGATATCGGCATGTCTCCCAAAAGCGGGCACCGCCTTCGAGGGGAAAGACATGCGTAAGAGCGTACTACTCAGCAGCGATCTGGGTTGCCGGTGCTGCATCCCTCACATCGTGATCGACATGGCTTTCGAATTTCTCGAAATTGTTCACGAACATATCGACAAGCTTTTTGGCCTGTGCGTCATAAGCTGCCTTGTCGGCCCATGTCGAACGCGGATCGAGAATGGACGCATCCACGCCCGGCACTTCAACCGGAACGGCAAAGCCGAAATTCGGATCGGTGCGGAACTCCGCATTGTTGAGCGAGCCGTCGAGTGCTGCGGCCAGAAGCGCACGCGTTGCCTTGATCGGCATACGCTTGCCGGTGCCGTAAGCGCCGCCAGTCCAGCCGGTGTTGACCAGCCAGCAATCGACCTTGTGTTCAGCGATCAGCTTGCGCAGGAGATTGCCGTATTCAGATGGATGGCGCGGCATGAATGGCGCACCAAAGCAGGTCGAAAACGTTGCTTCCGGTTCAGTCACGCCTTTTTCCGTACCTGCGACCTTGGCGGTGTAACCCGACAGGAAGTGGTACATGGCCTGCGCAGGTGTCAGCTTGGCAATTGGAGGCATCACGCCGAAAGCGTCGGCGGTCAGCATGATGATGTTTTTAGGCTGGCCACCCTTCCCCGATGAGGAAGCATTGGGAATGAAGTCGAGCGGATAGGCACAACGGGTGTTTTCCGTGAGCGAGCCATCGTCGAAATCCGGCTGGCGGTTTTCGTCCAGCACGACATTTTCCAGAACAGTGCCAAAACGCTGCGTGGTCGCAAAGATTTCGGGTTCAGCTTCTGCCGAAAGACGGATGGTCTTAGCATAACAGCCACCTTCAAAATTGAAGATGCCGTCTTCGCCCCAGCCATGTTCATCGTCACCAATTAACGTGCGGCTTGGATCTGCCGAAAGCGTCGTCTTGCCGGTGCCCGAAAGACCGAAGAACACGGCGGTATCGCTGTTCGGACCTTCGTTGGCCGAGCAATGCATTGGCATAACGCCCTTGGCAGGCAGCAGATAGTTAAGCGCGGTGAAGACCGACTTCTTCATTTCACCGGCATAGGATGTGCCGCCGATCAGTACGATCTTGCGGGTAAGATCGACCGCGATCACCGTTTCGGTGCGCACACCATAGCGTGCCGGATCGGCCTTGAAGGATGGCAGATCGATGATCGTCATTTCAGGCACATAGGATGCAAGCGTTGCTTCTTCCGGGCGGATCAGCAGATTGCGGATGAACAGCGAGTGCCATGCATATTCGGTGACAACGCGCGCATTGATCTTATTGTCTTGGTCCGCGCCGCCGATCAGATCCTGCACGAAGAGCTCTTTGCCCTTCGCATGATCGATGAAATCGGCATAAAGCAGATCGAAAGCTTCCGGCGTCATGGGCTTGTTGTTGTCCCACCAGACCTGATCTTCCGTGCTTGCGTCGCGAACGACGAACTTGTCTTTTGGCGAACGGCCCGTGTGCTGACCGGTGCGCGCAACAAGCGCGCCCTGTGCGGAAAGCTCAGCTTCGCCACGACGAATTGTCTCTTCATAAAGCCGGGCCGGTCCAAAATTATAAAAGACTGCGGACAGTTCCTTCAATCCTGAAGTGGAAATGGAAGCGGCAGTATTGTGAATGCCGATCTCTTTCATGGTCTCTCCGCCATTGGTTCAAAACTTCGTTGGCCCCGGTCTCTTTTAAACGGGATGGCAGTCAGAAGCAGATTAATCAAATCAAATCAAATATTTAATCGATTTAAAAAAATTGAAACTTTTTTAAATCGTTTAATCTTTGCGTTATCATGTGCATTCCTGGTCTGACCTCCTGGGCTGGTCTCCGATATGGCCCACACTGGAACAATTCTTGATTGCATGAACCAGGGCAAAAGGATTCGCCATGGGTCGCTGAAGGCGAGTTGAGCGGCTGCCACATTTTGTACCTAATTTGTACTGCACAAGCGGGACGACTATTATACTATTGATTTGTCAGGACACCTGGGACCAAAGCGTCCCGTGAACTGACAGAGTGGATTTACAGACGAGACGCCAGAAGGCGTTCGGTAATTTCTGCCGCTGATGTGATCGGGGCGGTTTAAAAAGGAGAAGGTCCGCATGAAGGAAGCTTCGGCAACGCAGACAATTGCGCTGGTCGACGATGACCGCAACATTCTGACCTCCGTTTCCATTGCTCTGGAGTCGGAAGGCTATCGCGTGGAGACCTATACTGATGGGGCTTCCGCATTGGATGGTCTGTCGGCGCGCCCACCGAACCTTGCCATCTTCGATATCAAGATGCCGCGCATGGATGGTATGGAACTGCTGCGCCGCCTGCGCCAGAAATCCGATCTCCCGGTGATCTTTCTGACTTCCAAGGATGATGAGATCGACGAATTGTTCGGCCTGAAGATGGGTGCGGATGATTTCATCACCAAGCCGTTCTCCCAGCGCCTTCTTGTCGAGCGGGTGAAGGCTGTTCTGCGCCGCGTGGCAGCGCGCGATGGCACTGCAAAACCGACAGGCCAACAGGCAAAGTCGCTGGAGCGTGGTCAGCTGGTTATGGATCAGGAACGTCATACCTGCACCTGGAAGGGTGAACCGGTAACGCTGACTGTAACCGAATTTCTCATACTGCATTCGCTGGCACAGCGCCCCGGCGTTGTTAAAAGCCGTGACGCATTGATGGATGCGGCCTATGATGAGCAGGTCTATGTGGATGATCGGACGATCGACAGCCACATCAAGCGTCTGCGCAAGAAGTTCAAGTCGGTCGATGACGACTTTGAGATGATCGAAACGCTCTACGGCGTCGGTTATCGCTTCCGCGAAGCATAATATAGAGCTATTACATCGCCGGGCTTTCACAGGCCCGGTGGTATTCCAGAGCATTTCCGGCAAAGTGCGGAGCGGCTTTGGGATTAAGGTATGCGTAAGAACGAAGTAATGGAGCGCCGGTCTGATATGATCAGATCGGATTTTGCTTAAGAACTAAGAAGGCAGGATTGAAGCGACATGGTCGCCGATACCCGGAAAGACAATGCAATTACCATGAGAGAGCGTAGGGCGCGGCGGCAACGCTCGCTTTTCCTGCGCCGGCTTTTTGCGCCTTTCAGTCGATTTCTTGGTCAGTTTCTGTTTTCAAGCCTCACGCGCCGCATTCTGTTTCTTAATCTGGCGGCGCTTGCCGTTCTGGTTTCCGGCATCCTCTATATGAACCAGTTCCGCGAGGGGCTGATTGATGCCAAGATCGAAAGCTTGCTGACACAGGGCAAGATTATTGCTGCGGCAATTTCCTCATCGGCAACTGTCGACACGAATTCGCTGATGATCGATCCGGAAAAGCTTCTGGAGCTTCAGGCGGGGCAGAGCATCACCCCATCACCCGATTCGCCCGATAATTGGGAATTCCCGATCAATCCGGAAAAAGTATCCCCGCTCCTGCGTCAGTTGATTTCGCCAACCAGCACGCGCGCCCGCATTTACGATCATTACGCAAACCTCCTGCTCGATTCCCGCTCGCTTTACGCTCCGGCTTTTGCCTCCGGCGGTCCGGTTTTCCGCTATGATCTGCCGGCAATCGAAGAAGATGCGCCAAGTGCATGGGAGCGTTTCACAGGCTGGTTCTCGCGTCTGTTCTATGGCGGCGGTCTGCCGCTTTATCAGGAGCAGCCCGGCGGCAATGGTTTGGCCTATCAGGAAATCGTTCGCGCACTGACCGGCTCGCCGCAGACAGCGCAGCGGCGTAACCAGCAAGGTGAACTGGTGGTGTCGGTTGCGGTACCAATCCAGCAGTCGCGTGCCATCCTGGGCGTTCTCCTGCTTTCGACTGAAGGCGACGATATCGACAAGATCGTGCAGGGCGAGCGTATGGCCGTGTTCCGCGTGTTCGGTGTTGTTGCTGCTGTTATGGTGATCCTGTCGCTGTTCCTCGCTTCGACGATTGCAAGTCCACTGAGAAAACTGGCTGCTGCTGCCGACCGCGTACGTCTCGGTGTAAAAAGCCGTGAGGAAATCCCGGACTTCTCCGAACGTCAGGACGAAGTTGGCCATTTGTCGACATCTATCCGTGCGATGACCGATGCGCTTTACACTCGCATCGAAGCGATTGAGAGTTTTGCGGCTGACGTGAGTCATGAGCTGAAAAACCCCCTCACCTCGCTGCGCAGCGCGGTCGAAACCCTGCCACTCGCCAAGAATGATGATTCGCGCAAACGTCTTCTCGACGTCATTCAGCACGATGTTCGCCGCCTCGACCGCCTGATTACCGATATTTCGGATGCTTCGCGTCTCGACGCTGAACTTGCGCGCGAACATTCTGACCGTGTTGATATGAAAACGCTGCTGAACAGTCTGGTGGCTGCTGCGCGTGAAGTGCGCCGCAACAAGACAGGTACCGAGATTGTGTTCAACGCTGGCAAGTTGCCATCAGGCAAAAAAGGCTTCTTCGTTGCCGGTCATGACTTGCGTCTTGGACAGGTGATCAGCAATCTTATCGAAAACGCCCGCTCCTTTGTTCCTGACGATACAGGGCGTATCGTTGTCACGCTGAGCGGCGAAGGCGGGCGGTTGCGGGTTCTTGTCGAAGATAATGGACCCGGTATTCCGATTGAAAATATCGAGCGCATCTTTGAGCGTTTCTATACGGATCGCCCAGCTTCTGAGGCATTTGGACAAAATTCCGGCCTTGGCCTTTCGATCAGCCGTCAGATTATCGAGGCGCATGGCGGGACGCTGACTGCCGAAAATATCATCGATCCGGCCGATCCCGATCAGATGAAAGGCGCACGCTTCATCGTCGATCTTCCGGCCAGCGTGTGATCGCGACATGACGCCCGAACAGGAAAAAAGCGGCCTTCACGCAACGACTGTACAGTTGCAGGGGCGTGGCGTGATGCTGATGGGCAAGTCTGGCGCGGGAAAAACGGAATTGGCCCTCACCCTTGTGGAGCGTGCGATTGGTCGTGGTGAGCAGGCTGCTCTCGTTGCTGACGACCGCACTTTGCTGCATGTGGAAAAGGAAAAACTGATTGCGAGCGTCCCGGAAGCATTGGCTGGGGGCGTCGAGATTCGCGGTGCCGGGCTTTTCACTGTTGCTTATGTGAAACAGACGCCGCTCGATCTCGTGGTCCTGTTAGTCGCCCGTGAAGAGGCCGAACGCTATCCGAGCGATGAAAACTGGCAATTTGAAGGTATAGAACTGCGTCGCCTGCTGCTCCCTGCCCTTTCATCGAATGGCGATTCTAACGCGCTTTCGCGGGCGATAGAGGCAACTTTGTTTTCAAAACCCTGGCCGTGAAGGTCAGATCCGGTGTTTTTTACAAGCCGGGTCCAAAAACCATGCTCAACGCTGCGGCATTTTGCTTTTTTCAAGGCAATGCTGAAATTTTTCACTTGCTATCAAGATTTGCCCTGCCAAGATGCACAACTCGTCGGCTAAGGTCCGGCAGGGTTTTAGTGCCATCTGCGCCTTTGGCGGGTTAAAGCGGCGGGCACGCGACAGGAGCTTTTAAAGTATGATCGGACTCGTGCTTGTTACGCACGGAAGGCTGGCCGAGGAGTTTCTCCATGCTGTTGAGCATGTAGTTGGCCCGCAAGACAATTTCGAGACCGTATGTATCGGTGCGGAAGATGACATGGAACAGCGTCGTCGGGATATCGTCGATGCTGTTGGGCGCGCCGATAGTGGCAGAGGTGTCATCGTTCTGACGGATATGTTTGGCGGCACGCCGTCCAATCTGGCGATTTCAGTGATGGAGGAAGGCAAGATCGAAGTCATTGCAGGTGTTAACCTGCCAATGCTCATCAAGCTTTCGAGCGTTCGCATCGCTGGCGATATAAAGACGGCCTTGCGTGAAGCGCAGGATGCCGGGCGCAAATATATCAACGTCGCAAGCCAGGTCCTCACAGGAAAATAATCATGCATCCCACCGTGGCCGTTACTGGCGAGTACGATGCCGATAGCGCTCTGTCCCGGTCTTTTGAGATCGTCAACAAGCGCGGGCTTCATGCTCGCGCTTCGGCGAAGTTCGTTCAGCTTGTGGATAGCTATAATGCGCATGTTCGGGTGAGCAAGGATGGAATGACGGTGGGCGGCACATCCATCATGGGCTTGATGATGCTTGCAGCCTCGCCCGGCTGTTGCATCGATGTCCGTGCATCAGGTGAGCAAGCCGATGCCGTTCTTGATGCGCTTCAGACACTTATCGCCGATAAATTCGGCGAGGAGTGCTGACAAAAGCACAAGCGAGTATCAATTGACCCAATCAAATTTGAAGTCGTTTTGATTTCTCTGGGTCAATTATTGTCATTATATATTTACTGGATTTTCTTTATCCGACATAAGCTCTTCGTTTTCGACGGATATAAGCGGATAGAAAATCGTGTATTCGGGTAGAAATGCTATGAAATCAAGCATTATCCCTTCGTATACGCGCTCACGATCTTCGTTACTTATCGTTTCATCATCTAGTTTTCGCAAACATATTTTGATGTAAATTACAGATAAATATGAAAAAGAGGCGCACGTAACTATTATCATAAGTGCCGCAACATATATGTTTATCGGATCGATCATGATCTTTTACTTTTAAAATTAAAACTTATACAGCGTTTAAGTTCTGTTTGTTATAACAACAATAAACCCGCAATTTATTTCAGGATATCTCGTCTGCCGCTTCTGAACGGGGGTATGCAGATGCAAGCGCTGCTCAATATGCACGTATAAAGATTTCTTTATGTTGCGTTGTGCTGACCGTGCCGATCTGCTAATCAGAACGCCAGCCGAAGCCCAATTCCCTTTTCTGTTTTTATTACGGGCTTCAGAATTAATTTGATTGGAGCAGATGATGACCGCAAGTCAGGATTTTGTCGTCAAGGATATGAGCCTCGCTGACTGGGGCCGCAAAGAACTCGATATTGCTGAAACCGAAATGCCGGGCCTGATGGCTGCGCGCGAGGAATTCGGCAAATCAAAGCCGCTCAAGGGCGCACGCATTTCCGGCTCGCTGCACATGACGATCCAGACGGCTGTCTTGATCGAGACGCTGAAGGCTCTTGGCGCAGATGTACGCTGGGCATCGTGCAATATTTTCTCGACGCAGGACCATGCCGCAGCAGCAATTGCTGCAACCGGCACGCCGGTTTTCGCCATCAAGGGCGAAACGCTTGAAGAATATTGGACCTACACCGACAAGATCTTCCAATGGACGGACGGTCAGCTATCCAACATGATTCTGGACGATGGTGGCGACGCTACCATGTATATCCTGATCGGTGCCCGCGCTGAGGCCGGCGAAGACGTTCTGTCCAAGCCTGAAAGCGAAGAAGAAGAAGTGCTGTTTGCACAGATCAAGAAGCGTATGGCTGAAACGCCGGGCTTCTTCACTAAGCAGCGCGATGCGATCAAGGGTGTTACGGAAGAAACCACTACTGGCGTCAACCGTCTTTACCAGCTGCAAAAGAAGGGCCTCCTGCCCTTCCCGGCAATCAACGTCAATGACAGCGTGACCAAGTCGAAGTTCGACAACAAGTACGGCTGCAAGGAATCGCTGGTTGACGGTATCCGTCGCGGTACGGACGTCATGATGGCCGGCAAGGTTGCCGTCGTTTGCGGTTATGGCGATGTTGGCAAAGGCTCGGCAGCTTCACTCGCTGGCGCTGGTGCCCGCGTAAAGGTGACCGAAGTCGATCCGATCTGCGCCCTTCAGGCCGCTATGGACGGCTTTGAGGTCGTAACGCTCGACGACGCAGCTCCGACTGCTGATATCGTGATCTCGACGACCGGCAATAAGGACGTCATCACGCTTGATCATATGCGCAAGCTGAAGGATATGGCCATTGTTGGCAATATCGGTCACTTCGACAATGAAATTCAGGTTGCAGGTCTTCGTAATCTCAAGTGGACCAACGTAAAGCCACAGGTTGATCTGGTTGAGTTCCCGGACGGCAAGCGCATCATCCTGCTTTCGGAAGGTCGCCTGCTCAATCTTGGCAACGCAACAGGTCACCCAAGCTTTGTCATGTCAGCTTCCTTCACCAATCAGGTGCTGGGCCAGATCGAACTCTTCACGCGTACTGATCAGTACAAGAATGAGGTCTATGTTCTGCCGAAGCACCTCGACGAAAAGGTTGCTCGCCTGCATCTCGACAAGCTTGGCGCGAAGCTGACTGTGCTTTCTGAGGAACAGGCCGCTTATATCGGCGTCACTCCACAGGGCCCGTTCAAGTCGGAACACTACAGGTATTAAGTATCCGTTAACCATACTGCTACATGTTGTAGGCCGGGCAGCATCAGGTTGCCCGGTCTTTATTTTTACACGTAACACGCTTCACGTGGATTCGCGGGAAGGGTATTGTGAAGACGAATCAATGTGTTTTGACGGGTGTTTGCGTTGGGCGTGTTTTGCCGGTTTAGGGCAAAAGACGGGCGACTTATTCATCCACGAAACATGTATGGCCTCGTTGATCTGAGCTTTCTGTATTGTGGCGATGCGGGAGAGCTGAGGCTGTAGTTGCACTGTTTGAAATATGGCGGCCTCGCTTTTGAGGGGCTGCCGGTGGCGGAGACAAGGGAAATATGCCAGTGGTCGGCTCATCGGGGAGCTTGCGGAGCAAATCCGCATTCAGCGCAGGCAGACACCTGAAAGGTTCGCTTTCGCTTGGCTTTAGCCCTCTCAGACGGGTCATCCTCAAGGCAACAGTTTCCTTTGCCGCACTCGTTGCGGCGGCTCCGGCATTTGCACAATTTGCGCAAGGCGCTGAAAACTCCACGCGCATAGACCTGCCATTTGGTGGCAGCGTCGGTGCTTTTGAAGTCATCCAGTTTTCGATTTTTCTGGGCGCTATGGGTGCAGCTCTTCTGTCGGCTGGCTGGCTCATTCGTGACCGTTCCAAGATCGCCCATGAAAACAATGAGTTGCGTTCGCGCCTGTCCGATATGGGATTGGCTGCGCAACGCAATGATGCACTGCTTAACCTCAAAGATCAGCGGATCGTCGTCTGGGACGCACACGGCGCTCGTGCCGATCTTGTTGGACAATTGCCGTTTGATTGCGGTGCGCCGCAGGACCGTTCGCATTTTCTGGCCTTTGGCCGTTGGCTTCGTCCGCAATCGGTAACCGAGCTTGAACGCGCCGTTTCAGCCCTGCGTGAGCAGGCTCATGCCTTTGATCTGACGGTTGAAACCGTCAATGGCACGCTTTTGGACGTTTACGGGCGTACTTCAGGCAGTTTTGCCGTCGTGCGTTTCCTGAGCCTTCAGGGTGTGCAGGCGGAGCGTGCAGCACTTCAGTCGCAGAACCGCGAACTCTCCGAAAAACTTGCGCTCTTACGCCATCTGCTTGACCGGATCGAGCAACCGGTCTGGGTACGGGGATCTGATGGGCGTATTGAATGGGTCAATGGTGCCTATGCACGCGCGGTGGATGCGGCAGACGGCACGCAGGCAAGCTCGGAAGGCCGGGAACTGTTTGGCGCGCAGGCTCGTCAGCGTCTGGAACGCGACCGCTTTGCCGAGCCGGATATGCGCGAGCAAATGCCTGCTGTAGTGCGCGGCGATCGGCGTATCTATGATGTTACCGATGTGAGCGCCGAGGCAGGCTCTGCTGGTCTTGGTTTTGATTTGAGTGAAGTGGAACAGGTGCGCGAGGAACTGAGCCGCACCTTGAAGAGCCATGCCGAGACGCTCGATCAGCTTTCAACCGCTGTGGCCATTTTCGATCCGGATATGAAGCTGCAATTCTTCAATCAGGCTTTCGTTTCGCTTTGGTCGCTCGACACGGCCTGGCTCGAAACACATCCGAGCAACACGTTGCTCTTTGATCGGCTTCGTTCCGAAGGAAAACTGCCCGAGCAGCCTGAATGGCGCAAGTGGAAGGATTCGCTTCTTTCCGCATACCGTTCGGTTGAGCCGGAAGAACATATGTGGCATCTGCCCGACACGCGTATCATGCGTGTTGTGGCCAATCCGCATCCGCAAGGCGGCGTGACATGGTTCTTCGAGAATATGACGGAGAAGTTTGAGCTTGAAGGCCGTTACAACACGCTGATCAAGGTACAGGGCGAAACGCTCGACCATCTGGCGGAAGCGGTTGCCGTGTTTGGCTCTGATGGCCGCTTGCGTCTTTCCAATCCATCCTTTGCTGACCTCTGGTCGCTGCCTGCAGCCATTACCGTTGAAGGCACGCATATCTCGACGATCTCCAAGCTCTGTGGTCAGCGTGGCGGCGATGGGCTCTGGGAGGATTTTGTCTCATCGGTTGCCGGCTTCCTCGACGAGCGCAACGGACGCATGGGGCAGGTGGAACTTGATGACGGTATCATTCTTTCCTATGCCGTAGTGCCACTGCCCAAGGGGCAGACCATGCTCACCTTCATCGATGTCACCGATACGGTGCGCGTGGAACGGGCATTGAAGGAAAAGAACGAAGCGCTTTCGCTTGCTGATCAGATCAAGAACGACTTCGTTCAGCATGTTTCCTATGAGCTGCGCTCGCCTTTGACCAATATCATCGGCTTTACCGAATTGCTGCAAACACCAACATTCGGCACGCTTAACGAACGCCAGCTGGAATATCTCGATCATATTGGCACGTCGTCAGCAGTCCTTCTAACCATCGTCAACGACATTCTTGATCTTGCAACGGTCGATGCGGGCATTATGCAGCTCGATATTGATGACGTATCGGTGACCGACGAGATTTCTGCTGCAGCAAAGCGTGTCAGCGAGCGTCTGCAAGAGCATGATATCGGGCTTGATATCGATATTGCCGATGACGTCGAGAACTTCAGAGCCGACGCCAACCGTGTGCGGCAGGTTCTGTTCAATCTTTTGTCCAATGCATCCAATTACGCGCCGGAAGGTTCGACCGTCGCGCTTCAAGTGGCTCGCGATGGCACGGATATCGTGTTTGCCGTGCATGATGATGGTCCGGGCATGCCGGGCGATGTTCTTGATACGGTTTTCAAGCGCTTTCAGGCCTATCAGAATGGCGGGCGCAAGCGCGGCGTCGGCTTGGGACTTTCCATCGTTAAAAGCTTTGTCGAGCTGCATGGTGGTCGAGTCGAGATTGAAACAGGTGCGGATATTGGAACGACTGTTATTTGTCGCTTCCCATCGGAGGCGCGCAGCTTCCGTGTGGCTGCCGAATAAGGTAAATGGTGCTTCATGAGCACCTCACAGATTAGCCCGATCAATAGTCCCAGTACCAGCTCAAGCAGCAATCTTGAGCTTTTCCTGCCTGATGAAACCGCTACGCAGCGCTTTGGGGAAGACTTCGCCCTTGCGCTTGTGAAAGGTGATCTTGTCACCTTGTCCGGTGATCTTGGCGCAGGTAAATCCTCGCTTGCCCGCGCGATCATACGCGCGATAGCTGACGACGAGGCGTTGGAAGTTCCGAGTCCGACTTTCACACTGGTGCAAAGCTATGAGGCTTTGCGCATCCCCGTCGCCCATGCTGATCTCTATCGGCTTTCGCATGGCGAAGAGCTGGATGAACTGGGGCTTGTCGAGTTTCTCGAAGATGGTGTGGTGTTGTCTGAATGGCCCGAACAGGCTGAAGGTTTTCTGCCAGAACCGACTTTTGCCGTAACTCTCACCCACGAAGGGGCAGGACGGCGCATTGCCGTCGCGGGTCCTGAGGCTGCGATTGCGCGCCTTGTGCGGTCGCTTGAAATTCGCAGTTTTCTTGAAAAGAATGATCGGCAAGGGGCTAAGCGCCGCTACTTGCAGGGTGATGCATCTCCACGCAAATACGAGATCATTTCAGGCAGCCATGGCCGGGATCAGAGCGTCGAAATCCTGATGAACGCGCCTGCGATGCCCTATGATCCACCGCTGCGCAACGGAAAATCCTATCGCCAGCTCGCGCATATAGCTGAGAATATTCAGGCTTTTGTAGCCATTGATGGTTTGCTGGCAGCGCATGGTTTGCGGGTGCCGCAGATGCGCGTCATGGATATTGATGCTGGCATTTTGATCCTTGAAGATCTGGGGACAGAAGGCATTCGTACGCCATCAGGTGAACCTGTCGCCGAACGCTATGAGGCGGCGGGTCGGTTTTTGGCTCATCTTCATGGCGTTCAGTGGCCTGATCACGCGCCGGTTCCGGGTCATCTCGATCACATCATCGCACCATTTGATCGCGATGCGATGATCATGGAAGTGAGCCTCGTGGGACAATGGTATGCACCCCGCATCATGGGGCGCAAGCTGACTGAAGCCGAAGCGCAAGCCTATGAGACGGCATGGGACAAGGTGCTGGACGATATTGCCGATTGCGAGAAGAGCCTGCTTCTGCGCGATTATCACTCACCGAACCTGTTCTGGTTTGAGGAGGCTCAAGGCGCTGATAAAATTGGCACCATAGATTTTCAGGATGCGATGATCGGGCCTGCTGCCTACGATGTGGCCTCGTTGGCGCTCGATGCCCGTGTGACGATCACGCCTGATCTCGAAAAAGCAGTGGTGGAAGCTTATTGCGACGAACGTCGCAAGCTGGGCCATGCCTTTGATGAAGAGGCTTTCCACAAAGCCTATGCCGCAATGGGCGCGCAGCGCAACGCGAAGCTTCTGGGCCTGTTCGTGCGGCTCGATGAGCGGGACGGCAAGCCGCATTATCTCGCACATCTGCCACGCATTCACGACTATCTCAGCCGTGTCCTAAAGCATCCTGTGATGGCGCCTGTAGCTCGCTGGTTTGATGATCTCGCTTTGCTGGAGAAACAATGACACTTCCTGATACGGCAATCATGCTTGCAGCTGGCCTTGGCAAGCGCATGCGTCCGATCACAGAAACCATGCCCAAGCCGCTGGTTCCTGTTGCCGGTAAGCCGCTGATTGATTGGGGGCTGGATGCACTGGCAAATGCAGGTGTTGAAAAGACGATTGTCAATGTTCATTACTTAGCCGACCAACTGATTGATTATCTGAGAGGCCGTGCAGCGCCAAAAATCACGATTTCCGATGAACGCAATCTGCTGCTCGATTCCGCTGGCGGTATCATCAATGTACTACCGCAACTTGGCGGCGATGCCTTCTATGTACTCAATGCAGATACGTTCTGGGTGGGCGACGAAGCAAAGCCGAATATCGCGGCTCTTCGTGATGCATGGGATGATACCCGCATGGATATCCTCCTGATGACGGCAAAGCCAGATCAGGCGACGGGATACGATGGTAAGGGCGACTTCGTTGCAGACAATGAGGGGCGTTTACGCCGTCTGCGCGATGTCGCAGGCGAGCCGATTATCTATGCAGGTGCCGCAATCATTCATCCACGTATTTTTGCGGAGAGCGAGCCGGGCGTTTCCTCGCTTAATCGCTATTTCGATGCAGCGATTGCATCAGGCCGTTTGTATGGTATGCCAATGACTGGCCATTGGCTGACAGTGGGAACACCGGAGGCAATCGGCGAGGCGGAGGCTGTGTTATCGGCTCAAAGCGTTTTTTGAAGCGCATCTTATCCGAAAACTGCTTCACATTTTTCGGGATCCGCTTTGGCTTGAAGAAGGAATCGACATGAGAACGCCAAAACTGTTTTCCATTCCTTCCGGCACACCCTTTTTGCCAGCATTTGCAAAAGCGCTTCTGGAAGGCCGTTTGGTTCAAGGCTTTCCGGGCAATGCGGCTGATCCGCTGGCACTTGCGAATGCCACCATCTATGTGCCGACACGCCGTGCGGCGCGTGCGCTTCGGTCTGTTCTGGTGGATATGAAACCGGCTAAGAGTGCAATTCTGCCGACCATTCGCCCGCTGGGCGATGTGGACGAAGATGCTGCCTTCTTCAATGCAAGTTCAACAGGTGTTTTCGATCTCAATCCGCCCATTGGCAAGGCTGAGCGCCTGTTGTTGCTGGCGCGGCTTATTCGCCCATGGCGTGAAACCTTGCCTGCGCATGTGCGCGCATTGTTCGGCGTCGAAGACGTGTCAGTTCCAGCCACAACCTCTGATGCGATCTGGCTTGCGCGCGATCTCGCGGGTCTCATGGATCAGGTTGAAACCGATAATGCCAAGTGGAGTGAGCTTGCGAGCATCGCCCCTGATGATCTTGCTGACTGGTGGCAGGTTACGCTTGGTTTCCTCGATATCGTTACGAAACTCTGGCCGGAAATTCTCGAAGAACGCCAGCTTTCCAATCCGGCTGCGCACCGCAATGAGCTGATCTGGGGCGAGGTGCGGCGGCTGCGCGAACACCCGCCTCAGGGCCCTGTGATTGCTGCCGGTTCCACAGGCTCTATTCCTGCGACAGCAGAGCTTGTTTCGGTGATCGCCAATCTGCCCAATGGTGCGGTCGTTCTGCCCGGTTTGGACCGCGATCTCGATGAAGGTGCGTGGAACCTGCTGGGGGCTTCGGATGACAATCCGTCGACTTTCGGACACCCTCAATATGGTCTTCACAAGTTGCTGCAGGCCATTGGCATTCTGCGCGAGGATGTCGAACATATCGAAAATATGCCGACGAAGAAGCGTGTGCTTGAGCGCGTGGTGAGCGAAGCATTGAGGCCAGCAGAAACAACGGATGCATGGAGCCTGCTCAATCGCGACCCGGATATGCAACCTCAGGCGTTACGGGCATCAGCGCATAAGATCGATCTGATTGAAACCGCCAATGAGCGTGAGGAAGCGCTGGCTGTTGCGCTGGCATTGCGTGATGCGATCAGCGATGAAAACAAGACAGCGGCGCTGGTAACGGCGGATCGCAATCTGGCACGTCGCGTGGTGGGTGAACTTGCCCGCTTTGGAATTGATGCCGATGATTCCGGTGGTCGTCATTTGCGCGATATTGAGACCGCAACGCTGATGCGCCTGATGGTCGAAACTGTGTTTAATCCGGGCGACCCTGTTGCATTACTGGCTCTGGTGAAGCACCCGATGCTGCGGCTTGGCGGCAAACGTATCGAGCGGCGACTGGCGGCTGAAACGCTCGAACTGGTCGCTTTCCGCGGTGGCACAGGGCGTGCCTCAATTATTGATCTGCCAGCATTTTTTGACCGACGCATGGAAGAAAGCGCCAACCAGCCCTGGCAACCCGCATGGCATTCAACAGTGACGCGGGACATGATCGATGCCGCACGCGCACTCTGTGTCAGCCTGTCTGAAGCCGTCGCACCACTGGCACCTTTTGCGGTCGTTAACCGGCGAACAGAAATAGGCGAGATCAGCCACGCAACGGTTGAGGCGCTGGAAAATCTGGCGCGCGACGAAAGCGACAGCGTCACGCGTTACTATTCCGGCGAGCATGGCGAGAAGCTCGCTTCTTTCCTGCGACAGCTTGTATCGAGCGAGGCTGAACTTGATTTCGAGGCGATTGAATGGCCCGCCATTCTCGAGGCGTTGATGTCGGGCGAAACCGTCAAGCCGCATCCGGGTGGTCATCCGCGCGTGTTCATCTGGGGTGCGCTGGAAGCGCGTTTGCAGACCATGGATACGTTGGTGATTGGCGGTCTGAATGAAGGAACATGGCCCGCCAAGACGCGTAACGATCCGTTCATGTCACGCCCGATGAAGGCGATGATCGCGCTCGATCCACCGGAGCGTCGTACTGGCCTCGCAGCACATGATTTCCAGATGGCGCTCGGCATGGACCATGTGGTGCTGTCGCGTTCGCAACGTTCGGATAATGCGCCGACCATTCCGTCGCGCTGGTTGCAGAGGCTTGAAACTGTGCTGGGTGCCGATGTAACCAGGGATATGCGTTCGCGAGGGCAACGCTTCATCCATTGGGCGCGTGAGATTGATCAGGCACCGGATGTCCCGTTTGTCAAACGACCGGAACCGGCACCGCCGGTCAGCGCACGACCCAGGCATTTCTCGGTCACAGAAATTGAAACATTGCGTCGCGATCCCTATGCGATCTTTGCTAAGAAAATTCTCAAACTGCGTCCGCTGGAACCGCTGATCCGCGATCCGGCGGCGGCAGAACGCGGCACGTTGTTTCACGATATTCTGGGGCATTTCACCGAAGAGGGTATCGATCCTCTCGCACCAGACGCGGCCCAACAGCTGGAAGAATTTGGACGGCACTTCTTTGGCGACATGGACCTGCCCATCGAAATTGAAGCAGTCTGGTGGCCGCGCTTCACTGCGCTCATTCCGCAGTTCCTCGAATGGGAGCGTGAACGCGCTTATAATGTTCAGACCCGTTTTGCAGAAATTGCATCGGACAAGCGTGAGGTCGAAAGCCTTGGCATCACCTTGTCAGGTCGCGCCGACCGTATTGATCTGATGCGCGATGGAACAGCCGAAGTGATCGATTACAAGACCGGTTCCACGCCTTCGCCAAAGCAGGCGCATGTGCTTTTGTCGCCGCAATTGGCACTGGAAGCAGCGCTTCTGGCGCGTGGTGCGTTCCGTGAACTGGGTGTCGTCAAGGCATCTGATCTGACTTATGTGCGATTGCGGGCGGGCGGGGAGGTCAAACCTGAATCGATCCTGAAAATCGGCAGGCCGCCATCTGAAAAGACGGCGCCCGCACTTGGCGAGGAAGCCTGGCAACGATTGGCGCAGCTGCTTACTGAATATCAGAAGCCGGATAAGGGTTATCTTTCGCGCGCGCTTCCATTCCGCGAAACAGATCTGACGGGCGATTATGATCATCTGGCGCGTGTGCTGGAATGGTCCGCCGGTGGCGATGCTGGCGGGGAGGGCGGCGAATGAAAAAGCAACGCATCATTCCGAAGGAAACTATCGATGCACAGGCAAGTGCTGCCAATCCACTGGCGTCTGTCTGGGTTTCGGCCAATGCAGGATCTGGCAAGACACACGTATTGACCGAGCGCGTCATCCGTCTGCTTCTTGAAGGCACCGATCCATCGAAGATTCTTTGCCTCACCTATACCAAGGCGGCTGCGGCCGTCATGCAGAACCGCGTCTTTACCCGTCTTTCAGAATGGGCGATGCTGCCGGATGAGGATTTGGCTGATCGTCTATGGAAGCTCGAAGGGCGTCGCGCCGGAGAGCATCGCCTGAAAGTCGCACGACGGCTTTTTGCGCGTGCGCTTGAAACGCCGGGCGGGCTTAAAATCCAGACCATTCACGCATTTTGCGAAGCGATCCTGCATCAGTTCCCGCTTGAGGCGAATATCGCCGGCCATTTTGAGATGATGGACGATCTCATGCAGGTGGCACTCGTGGGTGAGGCGCGCCGCACTTTGCTTGAGACTGCGCATGGCGGTGGCGACGAGGCACTTGCCAGCGCTTTTGCGGATATCATGCAGGCCGCTGGCGAAATGGGACTGCAATCGCTTCTCGATGAAGCCGTGAGCCGCCGCAATGGGTTGCAACAATATGTTGCGGCGCTTGGAAATGCTGATGAGCGCAGTGAAACGCTGCATCGGCATTTCAGTTTCAGGCCCGATACGCGCGAAGCCGATCTGCTAGCCGATATGTGGCCGGTGCCGGAATTTTCCGACGATGCGCTCGATCTCATTTTGTCGATCCAGAAGGGGGCGGCGCGTGCACATGATTTTGCGTTGCAGCTCAAGCAATATGAGAAGGTAAAAAGCAGTTTTGATAAGGAAGCCGTTTTGCGTGCGGCTTTTCTGAAGGCAACCGGTGAAGCAAAATCCGGCTCTTATGTCGGTTCTGCTGCGGTCAAAAAGCTGCTGCCGGATTTTGAAGAAGATTTCAACGCCGCCGCTGCTCGTGTGGAACTCGGTCTGGATAAGATCAAGGAGTTGCGCCTTATAAGGCTCAATCTCAGCGCACTCACGCTCATCGATAATCTCCTGCAGCGCTATCATGACTTAAAGCGCAAGCGCGGACTGCTCGACTTTGAAGACCTGATCACCCGCACGGTTGCGCTTCTGGCCCGCAACGGGGCAGGGCAGTGGGTGCAATATAAGCTTGATCGCGGTATCGATCATATTCTGGTCGATGAGGCACAGGATACCAGCCCCGACCAGTGGCAGGTGATCCGAATGTTGTCGGAAGAGTTTTTCTCAGGCCTTGGCCAGCGCGATGTGCAGCGCACGCTGTTTGCCGTAGGCGATGAAAAGCAGTCGATCTATTCGTTCCAGGGTGCGGTGCCGGAAGATTTTGCGGCACAGGGCAGGGCGGTTAGTCTCCGCGCCGAAGATGCAGAGCTTAAATTCGAACGTGTAAGCCTCAATTTTTCGTTCCGTTCGGCACCCGATGTGTTGCAGGCCGTAGACGAGGTCTTTGCGCGACCGGAAGCCAACCGCGGTCTTTCTGGAGCGACCGTTCACTCGGCCATCCGCGATAATGAGCCGGGCGAGGTGGAAATCTGGGATATGCTCACGCCGGAAGTGGTGGAGGAGCCGGACGACTGGCGCATTCCGGTCGATCATTTGCAGGCACCTGCCATCAAGCTTGCCGAACAAATGGCAGCCACCATCCGCTATTGGCTTGATCGTGGTGAAACCATTCCGGGCCAGAACCGCAAGCTTGCGCCAAAAGACATCATGGTGCTGGTGCGCAAGCGCGATCAGTTCATGCCAGCTCTTTCGCGCGCCCTTAAAAATCTCTCCGTGCCGGTAGCCGGTGCCGACCGTCTGAAACTCACAAGCCATATCGCTATTCAGGATTTGATGGCGCTGGGGCGTTTCGTGTTGCAGCCATCCGATGATTTATCGTTGGCATCACTTCTCAAAAGCCCGCTTTTCGGCTGGGATGATGATCGGTTGTTTGCATTAGCGCACCCTCGCAAGAGCGGAGAAACGCTGTTTGAGCGGCTTTATCATGCTTCGCTGGAAGAACCGGCATTGATCCCTGTTCACAAGACATTGAGCCGCTGGCGCAACATGGCCGATACCATGCCGATCTTCGAGTTCTATGCTCGAATTTTAAGTGCTGACGGCGCACGGCGTAAGCTGCTGGCGCGGCTTGGACCGGAAGCAGGCGATATTATCGACGAATTCCAGAACTATGCACTGTCAGCGGAACGCGCTGGTCTGCCAGGAATGCAGGCGTTTCTCGAAACACTCGATGCAGCCTCGCCGCAAATCAAGCGCGAGCTGGATCAGGGCCGCAACGAAGTGCGCATTATGACGGTGCATGCCGCCAAGGGACTGGAAGGCGCTGTGGTGTTTCTGGTTGATCCGGGCAATGCTGTGTGGAGCGGAACCCGCGCGCCAAAACTCATTCCGTTTGATTTTTCCAATGATGGACCGCAGGTGAAGGGCTATCTCTGGCAGCCCAATGCTGGTTATCAAACCGGCTTTCTGGCTGCGCAGATCGAAGGCTTGAAGACGCGCGCCGAGGAAGAATATCGTCGCCTGCTCTATGTCGGCATGACACGTGCGGAAGACCGGCTGATTGTCTGTGGCTATCGTGGGTCGCGTGAAAGCGGCGAGACATGGCACAGGCTGGTTGAGGATGCGCTCACGACAAAGGCTGAGACATTCGTACATCCGGTTTCAGGCGTTGCAGCGCGCCGATATCGCAACACGCCGCGCGGGTCGACGGAAATTGCCGAGCCGGAAGTCGCTCAAGCGCAAGAGTTTGCGCCGTTGCCGCTTGAATATTTGCAGCCAATAAAGCCCGAACCTGGTCTGCCGCGTCCGCTGGCGCCATCTGGCGCATCGGCGCTGATTGAAGCCGATGAAGAGCCACCGCTTGATACGCTTTCACCTGTACTGGGTCTGAGTGGTGAAGCAGCGGCTTTCGCAATGCGGCGCGGTACGGCAATCCACATGCTTCTGCAATATCTGCCGGAAGTGCCAGAGATGGAGCGGGAGAAGCGTGCACAAGATTATCTGATGCGCATCGCCGCCGACTGGCCGGAGAACGAACGTCAAAAGGCATGGGCGAGCGTGGCGACCATTCTCGCCGATCAGACATTCGCGCCGGTCTTTGCCGAAGGTTCGCGTGGCGAAGTTGCCATTATGGGTACGATCAATCTCGGCGGAAAAGATCATGCCGTATCGGGCCAGATCGATCGCATCAGTGTTGACGAAAGCCGCGTGCTGATTGTGGATTACAAGACCAATCGTCCACCGCCAAAGACGGTCGAGGCCGTGCCTTTAGCCTATCGCGCGCAGCTTGCACTCTATAGGGAACTGCTTACGCCGCTCTATCCGGGCCGTATTGTTGAGGCAGCTTTGCTTTTCACAGAAGGGCCTTATCTTCTGTCTTTGCCGGAAAGCGTACTCAACGAAGCATTGCAGGCTCTGAGTGACTCTCAAGGAAAGGTGAGCAAGCAGAACTTGACGAATGATGGCGGACACGCCACATGATATGGTCAAAAGAGCAGTTTCTCGATGAGTCTTGTGCTCTCAAACAGATATGAGGATAGCCCTATGGCAACCGTAAAGGTCGATAACAGCAATTTTCAGACGGACGTTCTTCAGTCGAGCCAGCCTGTGGTCGTGGATTTTTGGGCTGAATGGTGCGGTCCTTGCAAGATGATCGCTCCTGCCCTTGACGAAATCGCCGCTGAAATGGCTGGTCAGGTCAAGATCGCTAAGGTCAATATTGACGAGAATCCAGAACTCGCAGCCCAGTTCGGCGTGCGTTCGATCCCAACGCTGTTGATGTTCAAGGACGGCGAACTTGCTGCCAACATGGTTGGCGCTGCTCCAAAGAGCCGCCTTGCCGACTGGATCAAGGCTTCTGCTGCTTAATCAATAAGCCTCTGACTTATGAAAAACCCGGCCTTTGTGCCGGGTTTTTTGTTGCAATAAGTTTTGATGAAACAGTGAGCATTCAAGAAAGCTTCAATGAACTGAGAAAATACTGTTACAAATGAGGCCTATTCCCCCTGCAGTCTCAAAGTTGGCCGTCATTCATCCGGCGGTCGCCATTGTTCGGGGTAAAGCATGCTTATTAATCGTCGTCACGCATTGGGTTTGATGGGAGCTGCTGCAGGCACTTTCGTCCTGCCGGGTATTGTTCGCGCCAATGAGCGCCGCTCGATCACGATTGCAGTGCAGAAGATCACCAACAACAACACGCTCGACATCTGGAACGAGCAGTCGAATGTTGGCGAACGCGTGTTCTTTCCCAATCTGTGGGAAGGCTTGATCCTGCGTGACTGGATGGGCAATCAGGGACCTGTTCCCGGCCTTGCTACCGAATGGAAGCGTCTTGATGACAAGACCATCGAGCTTAAGCTTCGCCAGGGTGTGAAGTTCCACAATGGCGATGAACTAACCGCAGAAGATGTGGTTTTCTCGTTCTCCGACGAGCGTCTTTTTGCAGGCACCGAGCCGTCGGGCGGCAAGACGCTTTACGAAGCAAACTTCAAGCCGCAGACTGCAAAAGAACTGCCTGCTGCAATTCCAGGGATTTCGCGCCGTTTGTGGCCAGCCCTTCGTGGTGTAGAAGCCGTCGACAAATATACCGTGCGCTTTCACAATGCGACGCCAGATGTCACACTCGAAGGCCGCCTTTATGCCTTCGGTTCACAGATCGCAAACAAGCGCGCGTGGGACGAAGCAAACTCCTATACTGACTGGGCACGCAAGCCTGTCACAACGGGTCCTTACAAAGTTACCGATTACAAGCCGGACGTCGAACTGGTTCTTGAAGCGCATGACGAATATTGGGGTGGACGTCCTCCATTGCAGCGTATCCGCTTTGTTGAAGTCCCGGAAGTTGCAAGCCGCGTAAACGGCCTGATTTCCGGTCAGTACGATTTCGCTTGCGATCTTCCGCCAGATCAGATCGGCAATGTTGCGAACAATCCGGGTCTTGAAGTTCAGAGCTCGACCATCTGGAACCACCGCACGACGATTTTCAACACGCAGAATGAAGTTCTGCGCGATCCGCTTGTTCGTCGCGCGATGACCCATTCGATTGATCGTCAGGCAATCGTGGATTCGCTTTGGGCCGGTCAGACTGTGGTGCCTGCAGGCCTGCAGTTTGAAAGCTTCCGCACTTCCGACATGTTTGTCGAAGGTTGGGCACCACCGCAGTTCGACCCGGAACTCGCCCGCGATCTGCTCAAGCAGTCCAATTATAAGGGCGATGCGATCCCTTACCGCCTGCTCAATAACTACTACACCAACCAGACCCCGACCGCTCAGGTTCTTGTTGAAATGTGGAAGCAGGTTGGCCTGAATGTTGAGATCGAGATGAAGGAAAACTGGGCGCAGATTCACGATCCGGCAGGCACCAAGGGTGTTCGCGACTGGTCGGCATCCAACAACATCAATGATCCGATCACGCCGATGGTGGTGCAGTTTGGCCCCAATGGCGAAGTCCAGCAGAAGAAAGACTGGTCGAACGACGAGATCAACAAGCTGTCGGTCATCATGGAAACATCGACGGATCGCGAAGAGCGCAAGAAGGCAATCAAGCGCATGCTTGAAATCTGCGAGCGCGAAGATCCGGTTTACAATGTCCTGCATCAGAATGCCGTGTTCACCGGCATGAAGAAGGAACTGAAGTGGAAAGCCGCTCCGGCCTTCGCCATGGATTTCCGTTCAAACAACTGGAACGTCTGATCCTGATGAATGGCTGGCGCGATTATGCGTCAGCCATTTTTTAAAGCGCTTCCCGAAAAATATGAAACGGTTTTCGGACAAGATGCGCGGAAAAAGCAAATGTTGAGACGCGCCGATCTGATTCAATCAGATCGAACCGCGCTCTACTGCATGATTTAAACTGTTAGAGCGACCTTTGTGCGGCCAATAGGGCGCAGGGCGCTCTAATGAAGTGCATCTGAAAATCGCCAGTAACCGCGATTGACCGAGCGAAAGGAGAAGACGGTGGCATTCGTCTCCATTCGGGATTTAAAGGTTTCTTTCAGCGGTGTGCAGGTTCTGCACGGCATCAATCTCGACATAGACCGGGGTGAAACTCTGGGTCTGGTCGGGGAATCTGGCTGCGGAAAATCTGTGACTTGGCTTGCAGCTCTTGGGCTTTTGCCGGGCAAAACATCGGTCTCCGGTTCGGTGGTTGTTGACGGTCAGGAGCTTATGGGTGCTCCGCGTTATGTCCAGGAGGGCGTTCGCGGTGGTCGCGTTGCGATGATTTTTCAGGACCCGAGTTCGTCGCTCAATCCGGTGAAGAAAGTCGGGCCGCAGATCGTGGAATCCTTGTCTCTCCATCGTGGATTGAAAGGCAATGCCGCACGCCTTGAAGCGATAAAGCTTATGGAACGTGTTGGTATTCCCGATGCGGCACACCGCTTTGATCTCTTTCCGCATGAATTTTCCGGCGGTCAGTGCCAGCGCATCATGATCGCAATTGCTCTGGCCGGAGAGCCGGATGTGCTGATCGCGGATGAGCCGACCACAGCACTCGATGTCACTATTCAGGCGCAGATTCTCGATCTCCTGAACCAGATCAGGCAGGAAACCGGTATGGCTATCGTGTTCATCAGCCATGATCTGGGCGCAGTCAGCCAGATATGTGAGCGGGTGTGCGTTATGTATGCCGGACGTATCGTTGAAAGCGCACGAACGCCTGAATTGTTTGAGATGCCTAAACATCCTTATACGCTCGGCTTGTTTGACGCTATTCCAAGGCTCGATGGCGGGCGCGAAAGATTGCGTGCCATTCCGGGCACTGTTCCCGACCCCAGACATTTGCCGCAAGGCTGCGCGTTTGCCCCCCGCTGTTCGCAAGCAACAGAGCAATGCGAAACCCATATTCCGGAACTTCAGCAGTTTACTGCGCAAAAGGTCGCCTGCTTCAACGCGGTTGATGTGACGAAGACCATATTCGTCGATGCTGTGCCTTCCCATCACGCTGTTGGCGCGCAAGGAGCGGCGGCATGAGTTTTCTTCTTGAAGCGCGCAATCTCGTTCGCACGTATCAGGGCGGCGGCATCTTCAGAAAGAGCGATCCGGTCAAGGCTGTTGATGGGGTAAGCTTGAGTATTCAGCCGGGCGAGACCGTTGGTATTGTGGGCGAATCCGGTTGCGGCAAGTCTACGCTCGGTCGCATGTTGCTGGGCATTGATGATGCCACCGAAGGCGAAGTGCTTTTCGACGGCAAGCCGTTGCCACCGCGCAATACGCTCGAATGGCGCAAACTTCGCGCTCAGATGCAGCTGGTTTTTCAGGACCCACTCGCAGCCCTCGACCGTCGGCTGACTATTGCGGTGCAGATCGGTGAGCCATTGCAGATACATGGTATCGCAAAAGGAGCGGAGCTTAAGGACCGTGTTGATGAGCTGATGATATCGGTGGGGCTCAGACGCGATCAGGGCGACCGTTATCCGCATGAATTGTCGGGCGGCCAGCGCCAGCGGGTCATCATAGCGCGCGCGCTTGCAACAAGTCCGCGATTGCTGGTTTGCGATGAGCCGGTTTCGGCACTCGATGTTTCCATTCAGGCACAGGTCGTCAATCTGCTGCGCGATCTGCAGGAACGGCATGGTGTTGCCATGGTTTTCATCAGTCATGATCTCAAGGTCGTGCGCAATATCTGCGACCGCGTGGCGGTCATGTATCTCGGCAAGATTGTCGAGGAGGCCAGTTCCGGTGTGATCTTCGATACACCGCAACACCCTTATACCAAGGCACTGGTTTCCTCGGTTCCGGTTCCGGGGAAGCTGCTTGAGCACCGCATGATTCTTAAGGGTGAGCCGCCAAATCCTGCCAATCGACCGGAAGGATGCGTTTTCCATCCGCGTTGTCCGATGGCAGGCTTCCAGTGTCAAACCACAATGCCAGAACTTGAAATTACCGGTTACGACCGGCGGACCGCTTGTCATTTTGTCGAGCAGGTCAAAGCTGCGGCGTGAGGTTTGAATGTTTTCTTATATAGCGTCCCGTTTTTTCCGCGCGCTGGTCACCGTGTTTCTGGTCATGACTTTCGCTTTCGTTGTTTTGCGCATGTCGGGCGATCCTGCACAGATTATGCTTGGTCCTGATGCGCCGCAGGAATCCATTGACGCGTTTCGCAAGGCCTGGGGGCTGGATGACCCGCTATGGCTTCAATATCTCTCTTATCTCAAGGGCATATTGAGCTTCGACTTCGGTGTCTCCATGCGAGACAAGGCACCGGCCATCGATCTGGTGTTGCAGCGTATTCCTGCAACGCTTCAAATCACTATACCGGCTCTGATTATCAAGCTGTGCCTTGGCATTCCGGCAGGCGTCTATGCGGCCCTGCATCGTCAGGGTTTTGCAGATCGTGGCGTTATCACGCTGTCCATTCTTGGCTTTACGGTGCCGTCTTTCGTGCTTGGTCTGGTGCTGGTTCTGATCTTTTCTATCCAGCTCGGCGTCCTGCCGTCCGGTGGCAGCGACACGTGGATACATGGCATTCTGCCAACACTGACGATTGCCATCGGCGGCACGGCAATTCTGGCGCGCTTTTCCCGCTCTGCAATGATCGAAGTTCTTGGCCGTCCCTATATCCGCACGGCTTCCGCCAAGGGTGTGAGCTGGCATGACGTTGTATGGAAACACGCGCTGCCCAACGCTTCTGTGCCGATTGTAACCATCGTCGGCTTCATGGTCGGATCGCTGATTGCGGGTGCGGTTGTGGTCGAGACGATCTTTTCCTGGCCCGGCGTTGGACGCCTGCTTGTCGTTTCGGTTGCCAATCGCGATCTTGCCGTTGTGCAGTGCCTTCTTCTGATGATTGCAAGCTGCATGGTCGTCTCCAACCTCATTGTCGATGTTCTCTACGGCGTTCTTGATCCACGCCTGAGATCAAAGGCTGCGCATTAGAGCATGTCGCGAAAAAGTGGATACCGGTGTTCCGATAACGACATGCGTGAATACATAAACTTAAAGCGCGTCGCATGGATGCGATCCGCTCCAAAGGGCAGATGATGGCCGATACAACTCTTCACAGCACCACAGCAATCCGTGCGCCCGGGCTTATAACCCGCCTGCGCAAGTCGGTGCCTGCAAGCGTCGCATTCGCGATTTTCTGGCTTGGTTTGATGCTTTTCGTGGTGTTCTTCGCCGATCTGTTGCGGCCATACCCAATCACCAAAATGGACCTGATGGCACGTCTGGTTCCTTTTGGCACGCCCGGACATTGGCTGGGTACGGATGAACTTGGACGCGATGTTTATTCGCGTCTTATCCAGTCGATCCGCGTTTCACTCATCATTGCTTTTGGCGCGACGATCCTCTCGGCGTTCTTCGGAACGCTGCTCGGCTTTCTCGCTGCCCGGTTTCGTGGCTGGGTGGAGCAGGTGGTGCTGATGCTGGCGGATTTTCAGGCCGCACTTCCGTTCATGGTGCTGGCTCTCGCTGTGCTGGCCTTCTTTGGCAACTCGCTGACGCTGCTGATCTGTCTCATGGGGTTCTATGGCTGGGAACGTTATGCACGTATCGCACGCGGGCTTGCCATTTCTGCCGGTGCGCAGGGCTATGCCAGTGCAGTCGTACAGCTGGGCGCTACGCCGTTCCGGGTCTATTTTCATCACATTCTGCCGAATGTTGCATCGACCTTGATCGTGTCGATGACGCTGACTTTCCCGGAAATTATCCTGATGGAATCCGGGCTTTCGTTTCTTGGCCTTGGCGTACAGCCCCCGGCCACTTCTCTGGGCAACATGGTTGGCTTCGCGCGTGAATATCTGACGCAGGCGCCGTGGATCATGCTGGCACCGGCTGTGGTGATCGTACTGACAACCCTTTCAATTTCACTTCTCGGGGACTGGTTGCGCGACAAGCTGGACCCAACCGTTCAATAGGAATATCGCAATGATAAAGATCATGGCGCATCGTGGTGCGCGCAATCTGTGGGCTGAAAACTCGCTGACCGGTTTCAGAAACGTGCTGAAGCTGGATGTGGATAGCGTCGAGTTCGACCTTCACTTGACAAATGCCGGGCAGATTTTGGTTATCCATGACAGCACGCTGGAGCGTACGACAGACGCTCAGGGCTATGTCCGGGATCTGGATGACGATGCACGTCGTTCCATTCGTCTCAAAGACGAGCCGGGCAATGTGACCGAGGATAGTATTCCGACTTTCGAGGAAGTGCTGGATGTCTTTTCCACGAGACCCGAACTCAAGCTTTATGTCGAACTGAAGTCGGGCCCCGACGGCAAGCCTTATGAGGGACTGGTCGAAAAGGCCGTCGAAATCCTCAAGGCACGCGGCATTGAAGAACGCATCGTCTTGCATTCCTTCGACCGCAGTGTCGTTGAGCATTGCGCCGAAGTTGCCCCGGAAATCGAGCGACTGATGTCACTCAATGCCGAATGGGTTGAGCGCAATGGCGGGCTTGAGCATTTCTTCGCAAGCGTCGAACCGCTGGTTCAGTATGTCGGCGTTCATCATGCGCTGTTTGAGGCTGAGTTCGAGCGCATTACGTCGCTGTTTCCTAATGAACGTCTCGGCGTATGGACGCTCAACGAGCGCGACCTGATCGATCGCTGGATGCAACGCGATGTTGCTTACATCACGTCGGATAGTCCTGATCTGGTGATCGCGTCGCGCCTTGCTCTCGCTAAACAGCCGGCCTGAAAACTTCAATTCTCGAAACTCTATCTGGTCAACTTCAGGAAAACATCATGTCTGATCTGCCGCTGCTCGGTGCCGCCGTGCCCTTGTCGTATCTCGAAAACCATCTCGACTTCATCCTGTCGGAACATCGCGATCTGGAAATTCAGGATTTCTTTGATGTCAGCCTGCTGAAGGGCGACTGGAAAACGCCGGCAAACCGTATAAGGACGTTGCTGGATGGCTATCAGGGGCGTCTCGGCATTCATGGCCCTTTCTGGGGGCTCAATATGTCGAACCCGGATGAAGATATTCGCAACATCGTGCGTGAGCGTTATCTCAAGGGCCTGGAAGTCTGCGAATATATCGGTGCAACGCAGATGGTCGTTCACAGCCCGTATAATTTCTGGTTCAACAACAATCGCGACAATGCGCTGGAAAGTGCACAGAACATGGTCGATTACGCCCATGACACGCTTGCGCTGGTCGTCAAACGTGCAGAAGAAATCGGCTGTACGCTGGTGATCGAAAACATTGAAGATATCGATCCGGATGCACGTCGCATTCTGGCCGATAGCTTCCAGTCAGGCTCTGTTGCGGTATCGGTCGACACTGGCCACGCCCAATTTGCCTATGGCTCCATGGGCGCGCATCCGGTGGATTATTTCATCAGCCGTGCGGGCAATCGTCTTGAGCATGTGCATCTTCAGGACGCAGATGGCCATGCCGACCGGCATTGGGCAATCGGCGAAGGCACGATCCGCTGGCATGCGGTCTTTGCCGCTTTGTCGAAGCTTGAAAGCAACCCGCGCCTGTTGCTCGAACTGCGCGACAAGAATAAAATCCAGCAGTCAGTGCAGTATCTGATGGCGGCGGGATTGGCTCGCTAATTGCGAAGATTCTGTCTTCTCTGGCTGTCACGATTGGCAATAGTTTGCCGTTCATGGCAGCCAATTTTTTATGATTGTTCTATCTGGCCCGGTATTCGGATTGAGCGCTGATCGTTCTGAAATGAACAAAGCATAGCAAATTCAATTCATTATCGCTTTCCGGTTTTATCACAGAAGCACAGAAAGCAATATCTGATGCCTGATACATCAGATGTTGACATATCAGTCTGGGTGCTCCAAGATTGTCTGGTAGTTTCGGATGACAGTCAGGTGCGCCCTTGCGTGATAGCGTTTCCACATTTTCACCGATCAAGGTGAAGAGCCTCAGAGATCATGTTCATGACGATCTTCGGGAGGCGATCATTTCGGGGCGTCTGAAATCCGGCGACAGATTAAACGAGCGCCAATTGGCGGCTGATCTGGGCATCAGCACCAGCCCTCTGAAAGAGGCACTGCGCCAGCTGGAAGGCGAGGGGCTGGTCCGCACGGAAGCGCGGCGCGGGACATTCGTTTCGTTCAATGCACGGCAGGCGGAAGAAATGACGCTGGCGCGTGCAGCACTTGAAAGCATTATTGCACGTCAGGCCGCCAAGCATGGCGGTGAGGAAGCTTTTGTTTTTCTCCGTGCAGTCATTGAGGAAATGCGGGCCGCAGTCGAATCTGGCGATGTGGATGCGCTGATTGAACTCAATGAGAAGTTTCATGATGCCATTCATGAAGCGTCGGGATGCGAATATCTACGGCGGCTGCAAAACGCACAGCGCATGTATGACCATGCTGCACGGGTGACGGTGTTGTCGCGTGAAGATGTGCGCAGACAATCGTTTGGCGAACATGAGGCAATCATGCAGGCGATTACTGCAAGAAACGGCGATTTGGCCGAGCGATTGATGCGGGAGCACATCGTGAAGGCGGGGGATACACATATCGAACTGGTCTTCTGACCAGTACCTGGGAGGGTATTATGAATTTAGCGGAATACCGCCGGGTGCTGCGAGGCATCTCGGGCGTGCATGCGACTGCCTATAATACAGATGGTGAAATCAATGCCGCGCTGACAGCGAAAATCGTCGAGCGGATCGCCAGGGCGGGCGTGCATAACATTGTCACCGGCGGCAATACGGGCGAGTTCTACAGCATGACTGTAGACGAGGTGATCCGCTTGCAGGCTATCGCTGTGAAGGCGGCGAATGGCAAGGCTGCAGTCACTGCTGCTGCCGGTCGTTCCGTGCGCGATGCAATCAGGGTTTCAAAAGCAGCACAGGCCGAAGGTGCCGATGGCGTGATGATCCATCATCCGCTTGATCCATTTGCAGCACCTCATGCCCAGGTTGATTACTTCATCGAAATTGCCGAAGCGATTGATCTGCCGATCGTGGCTTATATCCGCTCTGACCTGATCCCGCTTGACGAAATGGTACGTCTGGCAACGCATCCGAAGGTCGCAGGCGTCAAGTTTGCCTCTCAAAACACCATGCTGTTCTTTGAATGCTGCCGTGCAACCAAGGGGACGGACGCGACCTGGATTTGTGGTTTGGCTGAAAGCTGGGCGCTGCCTTTCTATGCACTTGGTGGCCGTGGCTTCACGTCCGGTCTTGTCAATGTCGCTCCAGAGCGCTCGCTGGCGGTCTGGAACGCGCTTGAAGCTGGCGATTATGCCCGCGCCCGCGCCGTTGTTGAAAGCATCGCCGATTTTGAAACCATGCGAACCAAATATCGCAATGGTGCAAATGTGACGGTGGTCAAGGAAGCACTGCAAATTCAGGGCCTTGCTGTCGGCGATGTCCGGCTTCCGGGCTTGCCGAAACTTGAACCGGCTGACCGTAAGGCACTCGAAAAGGTCGTTGCGGGTTGGGAGACTGAAGCGATTGTCTAAAAACTAGAAAACCGGCGCGTATCGACAGGAGGAAGCGGTGCGTGCCGGATAAGCAAAAAAGTGGAGGAGAGCATGACCAAAGGAATTTCACGTCGTACATTCATGGCGGGCGCAGGGATTGCGACCGGTGCAGGGCTTTTATTGCCCAAGGGTGCCGCATGGGCGCAATCGGCAAAGCTGCCATCGTCGCCTGTTGCTTTGAACGTCATCGATGCCGCAGGCAATCTTGCTCTGACGCAGCCGATTTTCGATAATTTTGCGTCGCAGCAGAAGGCGCTTGTTTCGCGTTTCACGTTCAACAAGGCACCGGCACCCGAACTGCCCGGCAAGATCAAGGCGCAGCAGCGTGCCAACCGGATCGATATCGATCTTGTAATCATTGGCCCGGATGCCCTTTCGGCAGGACTTGCCGACGATATCTGGACCGATATCATTGCGCTTCCGGATAACGGCCTGCCAAAGTTGCAGGACATCTATCTTGAACCAGCGTGGCGCATGCAGGAAATGTCGAAGGGAAAGGGCGTCGTTGTTTCTTATTACCCATCAGGCCCGTTGCTCGAATATCATCCTGACAAGGTGAAGACGCCGCCAAAAACTGCGGAAGAACTTCTCGCCTGGACCAAGGAAAACCCGAACAAGTTCATCTATGCCCGTCCGGCAAATTCCGGCCCTGGACGCACGTTCCTGATGGGGCTGCCTTATCTGCTCGGTGACAGCGATCCGAAAGATCCGGTCAAGGGTTGGGATAAGACCTGGGCCTATCTCAAGGAATTGCACAAGAATATCGAATATTACCCGGCTGGAACCGGCGCCTTGATGAAAGAGCTCGGCGAAGGCACACGCTATATGACTGCGACGACAACGGGCTGGGATATCAATCCGCGTGCGCTCGGTGTGGTGCCAAAGGAGATGGCGGTCAGCAAGCTTGAAGGCTTCCATTGGGTTTGCGACGCGCATTATTTCGCCATTCCGAAGGGCGTGTCCGAAGAAAAGATCGCCGTTCTGATGGAATTCATCAAATTCGCGCTCCAACCGGACCAGCAGGCCTACTCCTATGATGCGGGCTACTTCTATCCGGGACCAGCGGTGAAGGACGTCACCATTGAGATGGCGCCGAAGGAAAGTCAGGATGTGATTGCCGAATTCGGTCGTCCTGAATATGCCGACTGGATTGCGAATAATCCGATTGAGTTGCCACTTGAGCCTGAAGCTCTCGTTGCCGCCTTCCGCCGCTGGGACGAGGACGTCGCAGCCAGCTGAGGCTTCTCAAAAGCGTCAATGGCGGATTTTATCGGTTCGCCATTAGCCGCCTAAGATCACCACTCAATTTACGGTGCTTGCGTCCATGTCCTTTCAAGAACTTCGGCTCGACCGAATGAGCCGCTCATTTGGAACTTTTAACGCGCTGAGGGAGATTAACCTCACGATCGGGAAAGGCGAGTTTATTGCCCTTCTCGGTCCGTCAGGCTGCGGAAAGTCCACGGCTCTCAACTGTATCGCAGGTCTTCTGGGCACGACCGGCGGCGGCATCTATATAGATGACAAACGCGTGGATCAGCTGAAGCCCGAGGATCGCGGCTTTGGCATGGTGTTCCAGAACTACGCCCTCTTCCCCCATATGAATGTCCTGCAAAATGTTGGCTTTGGCCTGAAAATGCGCGGGCTTGCCAAAAGCGAGATCGAGAAACGGTCACGTGCAGCACTTGCACTGGTGCGTTTGCAGGGACAGGAAGAAAAGCTTCCCGGCCAATTGTCAGGCGGGCAGCAACAGCGTGTAGCCATTGCGCGCGCTATCGTCATCGAGCCGCCACTGGTGCTGATGGATGAACCGCTATCCAATCTGGACGCCAAGTTGCGACTGGAAATGCGCGCTGAAATCCGGCGCATTCATAACCAGTTGGGTTCAACCACTATCTATGTCACGCATGATCAGGACGAGGCTTTGTCGCTGGCAGACCGCATCGTGGTGCTGCGCGATGGTGAAATCCGACAGGTTGGCACGCCGCACGAGCTTTACGAGCAGCCGCGTTATCTCGATGTTGCGGCTTTCATGGGCTTCCGCAATGCGCTGCATGGCAAGGTGCTGCGCGTTGAAGACGGACGGGCCACAATCGCCGTTGCGGGCACTGAATTGACTGGCCGTGCGATGGATCAGCTTACACCCGGCGCGAATGCTGTTCTGATGGCACGCGGCGACGATGTGGTTTCAGGTGAAAAAGGCCGCAATACTATTGAGGCGACCGTCGAGACGATTGAATATCGCGGTCGCGAATATGTCGGGATTGCCCGCACTGAAACCGGCATGGAAATGGTCTTTCACGGCCCGCAGGAGGTTGTACCCGGGGCAAAAATCACGCTTGGCATCGATGCAAGCCACGCGCTGGTCTTTGCGGGCGGAGCTTAAACCATGGCCGAAGATCGCTTTTCCGATGCAACGCTCAAACCCGGTTTGCGTCAGCGGCTTGCCAATCGTGGTTTCGACGGTGTCACGCTGCTGATCCTGCCCGCACTGCTCTTTGTGATCGGTGTCTTCATCTATCCGTTTCTCTACGGTCTCGTGCTGTCGTTTAATCCGCTGGATGGCGATGGAGCGCTGGCCAATTACCGCAAGTTCTTCTCCGATCCATACCTTTACAAGACCATTGGTGCGACGCTGTGGCTGGCAATTCCGGTCACGCTGATCAGCATATTGCTTGCCGTGCCAATCGCCATGCGTGTGCGACTGATGCGCAAGCAGCGCCTTCTGACGACAATCCTCGTGCTGCCCGTGACATTGGGTACAGTGCTGATTGCAGAAGGACTTCTGAATTATCTCGGACCACAGGGCTGGTTCAGCCGCAGCCTGATCGCTATCGGTTTTATCGAAAATCCGCTCAAGCTGACCAACAATTACTGGGGCGTATTTGCTTCGCTGGTTATCACGGTTTTCCCGTTCACGTTTCTGCTGACACTGTCCTACATAACGGGCATTGATCCCGCACTTGAGCGGGCCGCCGCAACGCATGGTGCAAGTAGTTGGCAGCGCTTCCGCCACGTCATGCTGCCGCTGTTGGTGCCGGGCCTTGTGGTGGCGTCGTGTCTCACCTTTGTGCAGGCCTTCGCGGTGTTTCCATCCGCTGTGCTGTTGGGAGCGCCATCGGGACCGACGCGCGTGATTTCCATTGCCGCAGCGCAGGCCGCCTTTGAGCAATATGACGACTCCATGGCCTCCTCCATCGCCATGATCATGGCGGCGGTGCAACTGCTTGTTGTTGGTGCGCTGCTCGGGGTGCGTTCACTCTTTTATCGCGGTTCGACCGCTGGCGGGAAAGGATAGACCATGATCCGCGATACATCTGTCCTTTCAAAGCTCTGGATCACCGTCGTCTGGCTTGTGACGGGATTCTTCGTCCTCAATGTGCTGGCCGTCATCACTGCCGTCGTCGTTTCAAGCTTCGGTACGCGCTGGCTCGGCACCTGGTTTCCTGATGGTTTCACAACGCGATGGTATGCCGCCGCCTGGGCTGAATTTCAGCTCGATCAGGTGCTGCTTGTGACATTTCAGGTGGTCTTTGCGGTTGTTATTCTGTCAGGCTTTCTAGGTGTGACAGCAGCTTATGCGATGGCACGGCGTGATTTTCCCGGCAAGAAGCTTGTGCTGCTGATCTTTCTGCTACCACTGCTGGTGCCGCCGATCACCTTTGGTATCCCATTGGCAACCGTCCTCTACAAATTTGGCGTGGGTGGTAGTTTCTGGGGTGTGGTTCTTGCCAATCTGGTGCCGACAGTCCCGTTCGTCATTCTGGTGATGGTTCCGTTTATCGAGCAGATTGACCCCAAGGTGGAAGCCGCGGCGCGGGTCTTTGGGGCAGGCACGTTCAAACTGTTCCTGCATGTGCTTTTGCCGATGCTGACGCCGGGGATTCTGGCTGCAATGCTGCTTGTGCTGGTGCGCACGGTTGCCATGTTCGAGCTGACCTTCCTGACGGCAGGACCAACATCTCAGACACTGGTTGTGGCGCTTTACTATTCGGTCTTTGCCGCTGGTGTGCGTTCGGTTCAATCCATCGATGCAATGGCAGTGATCTACATGGTTACATCACTGGTCTGGCTGTTGCTGGCACTGCGCTTCGTCAATCCAACGCAGATCGTAGCACGCAACCGTCAACCTTCTGCCCATTGATGTGGCCAACATTTCTCGGAGTGCATGATGAAAATTACGGCCATCGAAACGGTGCAGCTTCCGCACCTCAACAACATCCTGTGGGTGCGCGTCCACACAGATGAAGGGATTGTTGGGCTGGGCGAGACTTTCCGTGGAGCCAATGCGGTCGCAGCCTATATTCATAGCGATATCGCACCACAGCTTGTGGGCCAGAACCCGCTGGAGATTGATCGTATCTCCAAGCTTTTGCTCGAACCCTATGTGGGTTTCCGTTCATCGGGCGTGGAAATTCGTGCAGCCTCCGCAATTGATATCGCGCTGTGGGATATTTTCGGAAAACTGACCAATCAGCCGATCCATCAGTTGCTGGGCGGCCTCTCGCGTCCGTCGATCCGCACCTATAATACCTGTGCGGGCTACACCTATAACAAGAGCGGTGCGCGTCGCTATATTGGCGATCAGGATGATGCGAAGGAGGGTCCATATGAGGACCAGCTGGCATTCCATCGTGATGCCGGGGCGCTGGCTGAAAGCCTTTTGTCGGAAGGCATCACGGCGATGAAAATCTGGCCCTTCGATCCTTACGCTGTGGCCAATGGCGGTAACTTCATTCACGCCACCGATCTCGACAAGGCGCTGGTTCCGTTCCGCCAAATCCGCGACGCGGTTGGCGATAAGATGGAAATCATGGTCGAATTTCATTCCATGTGGGATTTGACATCGGCGCTCGCTATTGCCCGCGAACTCAAGGCATTCAGGCCTTTCTGGTCGGAAGACCCGATCAAGATGATGAACCCGCAATCGCTTGCCGTCTATGCGCAGCAGTCTGGCATTCCAGTCTGTACGAGTGAAACCATGGCAACGCGCGCGCAGTTTCTCGAGGTGTTACGCACCGACGCTACTGATTATGTGATGCTCGATATTTCATGGTGTGGCGGGCTTTCGGAGGCGAAGAAAATTGCCACCATGGCGGAAGCCTTCCAGCGGCCTATCGCGCCGCATGACTGCACAGGACCTGTGGTTTTTGCGGCTTCCATTCATCTGTCGCTGAATGCGCCCAACGCGATTTTTCAGGAATCTGTGCGGGCCTATTATACCTCTTGGTATCGCGATCTGGTGACAGTGATGCCGCGGATTGAAAAGGGCGTAATCTATCCATTTGAAGGTGCGGGGCTGGGGCTTGAACTGTCGGATTTCGTTCTCGATCATCCCGATGTCATCCGCCGCAGCACGAAAGCCGCATGATGGGACCGTTTCGCTGTATAGCTGATTTACGCGGGCAACTGATGGAAAGTCCGGTCTGGGATGATCGTCGCGGGACGCTTTTTGCCTGCGATATCAACGGACGCAAGGTCCACGAGATTGATCTGGATAAGGGACCATTGCGCGAATGGGCTTTTGAAGCTGAGGTTCCGTGCTTAGGGCTTGGGGAAAGCGGAAAGCTGGTCATTTCGCTTGCGCGTCAGATCATTTTGTTTGACCCGGAAACAGAAGAGCGTCAGACGATCTGGGACGGGTATGATGAGCCTGAAACATCGCGTCTGAATGACGGGAAAATTGGGCCGGATGGCGCGTTCTGGGTAGGCAGCATGGATGCACGTCCGCAACGCGAACGCATTTCAAAACTCTATCGCGTGACAGCTGACGGCAAAGCCGAAATCAAGGCAGAAGGCTTCGAGATTTCCAACGGTCTGGCCTGGACAGCGGACGGTTCGACCATGTTTCACACCGATTCTCGCGGGCCCTGGATCGACCGGTATGATTTTGATGTCGCAACCGGACTGATGAGCAATCGAAAGCGCATTTGCGATCTTGATGAGGAAACAGGTCGGCCTGATGGCGGGGCCTGTGATGCAGAAGGGGCCTATTGGAGCGCGGGAGTCTCGGCGGGTGTATTGAACCGCTTTGATCGTGACGGCACATTGCTTGATCGTATTTCCGTTCCTGTTCCTGCACCGACAATGCCGTGTTTCTGCGGCCCTGACCTCACGCTGATTGCAATTACCTCACATCGTTTAGGAGCTTTGGATGCACCGCAATCTGGTGGAGTACATCTGGCAGAAGCGCCGGTCGATGGTGCGAAGGTCGCAAGAATGAAGGGAGTTTGATCCGATGAAGAAACTTCTCCTGACCGGTGCTTCCGGCAATCTGGGCCGTATGCTGGCACCAAGGCTGACCCAAGCAGGTTATCGTCTGCGGCTTTCAGACATCGCGCCGTTTTCAGATGAATTGCCTGAAGGAGCAGAGTTCATTCAGGCCGATCTTACTGACGCGACGGCGATCGCTGAGCTGGTGCGTGGAACGGACGCAATTCTGCACTTTGGCGGTATCAGCGTGGAGCAACCTTATGATCTGGTTGCAAAAGCCAATCTGATTGGTGTGACGCATATTTTCGAGGCGGCAAGGGCGGAAAAACAGCGGGTCATTTTTGCAAGTTCCAATCATACGATTGGTTTCTACACTCGTGACGAGATGCTGAGCACCGATGAACCGTTTCGTCCTGACGGCTATTACGGGCTTTCCAAAGCCTATGGCGAGTTGCTTGGGCGCATGATGTTCGACAAGCACGGTATTGAAAGTGTGCATCTGCGTATCGGCTCGTGTTTGCCAGAGCCAACCGAAGCCAGACATCTGGCAACGTGGTTGTCACATGATGATCTGGTACGGCTTTTGATTGCAGCGGTTGAAGCACCAAAAACCGATGTTTCGGTCGTCTGGGGTATTTCGGCCAATGCGTCGCGCTGGTGGGAAAAAGACGATGCAGCATTGATTGGATATGTGCCGCAGGACGATGCTGCCCGCTTTGGCGATCTGGCGGAAACCGGCGATCCAGTATCCCGGCGTTTTCAGGGTGGCACGTTCACGGCCCATGATTACTCGCGTGAGGATTGAGCCCGTGGTGCTTGAACTTGACGCCCATGATTATCGCTTACGGATCGACCCACACCATGGCGCGACGGTGTTGTCTGCGCAGTGGCGTCATCCTGACGGCGAATGGGTCGCCCTGCTTGAGCCGCTGACCACACCGGAAGTAGGTTTGAAGGCAGGGTGCTTTGTGATGGCGCCCTTTGCCAACCGCATTGATGGCGGGCGTTACACCTTTGACGGTGCGATTGTCCAACTGCCCATCAATGCGCCGGATGAAGGAATGGCCATTCACGGCTTTTCGCGGATGCACCGTGCAAAGGTCGTATCATCAAGTGAAAGCCGTGCGGTTCTGGTGGATGAAGTTGAAGGTGAGGATCACCCCTACACTTATCGGCTGGAACAGGAACTGAGCATTTTGCCCGACGGCTTTCGCATATCGCTAAGCATCCGCAACAATGGTCCGACACGATTACCATTCGGTATCGGCCTGCATCCCTGGTTTGCCAAAACGGCGCAAACCACGCTTGAGTTTTCCTCAAACGGTGCGCCGAGACTTGATGCGCGTGGCTTGCCGGACGGTATTGCTGTGCCCATGGAAGGTTTCACGCCGGGCAAGGCGACGCCTTTGTCTCAATTGCCTTTGGTGAATTGCTGTTTCACCGGCTGGGAAAGCCGGAACGCATTCATTCGGTGGCCTGAGACAAGCACGGGTCTGAAGCTCAAAGGTGAGGGTGCGTTGCGCCATCTTCATGTGTTCAATCCGCAAGACCGCGCCGTCTTTTGTGCGGAGCCGGTCAGCCACCTGCCGGATGCCGTCAACCGGCCAGCGCTTGGTGCGGATGCAGCGATGACAATTTTAAGCCCCGGAGAAACGCTCTCTGGCGGCGCATTTTTCTCAGCATGCGCTCTTGCACAAAGTGGTGCGGGGCAGTTTTCGGGAAGGCATTGAAATGACCAGGAAAGCATATGAAGATCTGCGTTCGGCACGCTGGATGCTGCCAGATGACCAGCGCTCATCGGGGCACCGCTCCAGAACCATGCAGATGGGCTACGACCCTGTAGACTGGGAAGGCAAGCCGATCATTGCAATTATCAATACATGGTCCGATGCCCAGCCCTGTCATGCGCATTTCAAGGATCGTGTCGAATGGGTGAAACGCGGCATCCTGCAAGCGGGTGGCTTTCCGCTTGAACTCCCCGCGCTCTCGCTGTCGGAAAGCTATGTCAAACCCACGACCATGCTTTACCGCAACATGCTCGCCATGGAGACGGAAGAGCTTTTGCGCTCCCATCCTGTGGATGGTGCTGTGCTGATGGGCGGTTGCGACAAGACAACGCCTGCACTCATCATGGGTGCCACAAGCGCGGGCTATCCGTTTATCTTTCTGCCAGCCGGTCCGATGCTGCGTGGCAATTACGCTGGCAAGACGCTTGGATCAGGCACAGACATGTTCAAGTTCTGGGACGAGCGTCGTGCGGGCACTATAGGTAAGGAAGAATGGCAAGGGATAGAGGGCGGCATTGCGCGCAGCTATGGCCATTGCATGACCATGGGCACGGCCTCCACCATGACGGTGATTGCTGAAGCAATGGGGCTGACATTGCCCGGGGCATCCTCAATTCCTGCTCCTGATGCCAATCATCAACGCATGTCGACCCAATGTGGCCGACGTATCGTTGAAATGGTCTGGGAAGACCTTACGCCCGATCAGATTATCACACCCGCAGCGGTGAAGAATTCCGTTGTTGTGGCGATGGCGACCGGCTGTTCGACCAATGCGATCATTCACCTGATAGCCATGGCGCGTCGCGCTGGTGTACCGCTCGAGCTTGATGATCTGGATCGGATTGGGCGTACAACGCCGGTTATTGCCAATATCCGGCCATCGGGATCAACCTATCTGATGGAGGATTTCTACTATGCGGGCGGTATCCTTGCACTCATGAAGCAGCTCGGTGACAAGCTTGATCCGTCAGCAATTACCATCACCGGAAAGCCGCTCACAGAAGGGCTGGAAAAGGCGCAGGTCTTCAACGAAGACGTTATCAGGCCTCTGTCCAATCCCGTTTATCACGAAGGCTCGCTTGCCGTTCTGAAAGGTAATCTCTGCCCGGATGGTGCTGTCATCAAACCCGCAGCCTGCGATCCGAAATTTCATCGCCATACAGGTCCGGCGCTGGTGGCGGACAGCTATCCAGAACTGAAAAAGATCATTGACGATCCCGATTATCCGTTAACGCCCGAAACCGTGCTTGTGTTGCGCAATGCAGGCCCGCAGGGTGGCCCCGGTATGCCTGAATGGGGCATGATCCCAATGCCGAAGGCACTGCTGAAACTCGGCCTGCGCGATATGGTGCGGATTTCAGATGCGCGTATGTCAGGCACGAGCTTCGGGGCCTGCGTTCTCCATGTGGCACCGGAATCCTTCGTGGGCGGGCCACTGGCTTTGCTCAAGACCGGCGACATGGTCGAACTCGATATTCCGGCGCGCAGCCTCAACATGCTCGTCGCCGAAGATGAATTGGCAGCTCGTCGCGCTGCATGGCAGACGCCTGAGCCAAAATATGAGCGCGGCTACGGCTTCGTCTTTTCCAAACATGTCGAGCAAGCCGACAAAGGCTGCGATTTCGATTTCCTGAAAACTGATTTTGGTCGTCCGGTTGACGAGCCGGTCATTTATTAAGAGGCGCTGAGATGTCAGACTATATTCTCCCCGAAGAAACGCGCGCGAAACTGAAAAAGGTTTCAACGGCGTCGGTGGCCACGGCACTTTATAAGCGCGGCTTGCGCAATCAGTTCATTCAGGGCTCGTTTCAGGTGGCGCGCAAGCCCGAAAACATGGTGGGTCAGGCTTTTACGCTGCGCTACATCCCGGCGCGCGAAGACCGCAATCCGATCACAGTGTTTCGCAATCCTGATCACAAACAGCGCGTCGCCATTGAAACCTGTCCGCCCGGCTGGGTGCTGGTTATGGATGCGCGCAAGGATGCGCGCGCTGCGACGGCCGGTTCGATACTGGTGACACGGCTTGCTTTGCGCGGCGCAGCAGGCATTGTTTCTGACGGCGGTTTCCGCGATGTCACGGGTATCGGTGAACTCGACATGCCCGCTTATTGTGCCAAAGCGTCAGCACCGACAAACCTCACTCTGCATGAGGCGATTGACATTAATGTGCCAATCTCCTGCGGTGATGCAGCCGTGTTTCCCGGCGATGTGCTTGTGGGTGATCCTGATGGCGTTATGGTGATCCCGGCTCATCTTTGCGAAGAAATTGCCGATGAATGCGTTGGAATGGAAGTCTTCGAGGATTTTGTCCTCGAAGAAGTCAAAGGCGGCGCGGCAATTATCGGGCTCTATCCCTGCACCAGGGATGAATGGGCAAAGAAGTTTGAGGGCTGGAAAAGCGAGAATAATCGCTAATTCTGGAGCGCATAAAAAACACCGCCTTATAGAGGCGGTGTTCCGTTGTCGCGCAAGACTTCACCCGCCAGATACAGCGAGCCACCAATAAGAATACGCGGCGGCGCTTCATCGTGCGGCCAGCTATCGCGCAGGATTTTCAGCGCATTGGCAACCGAATGAACGGGTTCTGCCGAAAGCCCTGCCTTCTGTGCGCTGATCGCCAGTTCATTATTGGGGATACCGGCATCGCTTGAAGGGATTGGCACCGTGAAAACATGGCGCGCCATGCCTGCAAAGGCCTCAAAATAGCCGACAGGGTCCTTGGTGTTGATCATGCCGGTAATCAGAAACAAAGGCCGCGTGGAGCGTTCCTCGAGATCGCCAAGGGCTTCCGCGATCACCGCGCCTGCACCCGGATTATGGCCACCGTCGAGCCAGATTTCCGATGCAGCCGGTGCGAGATCAGTCAATTCGCCGTGGGTGAGGCGTTGCATGCGTGCAGGCCAATCCACCACCATCAGCGCCTTTTCGGCGGCTTTGTCGGTAATGGTGAAACCGGCCATCTGCACAGCTTCAATTGCTGCGGCAGCATTCGCGATCTGGTGACGGCCCGGCAGGCGCGGCAATGGCAGATCGATCAATCCATCTTCATTCTGGAAGACCATGCGGCCATGTTCCTCGAATGCGAGGAAATCCTGCCCGTAGATCGATAAAGGGCAATCCAGCCGGTCTGCGGTGGAAATCAAAACTTCGCGTGCTGCATCAAAGAGCTGGAACCCGATAACAACGGGGCAGTCTTTCTTGATGATACCAGCTTTCTCGGCAGCAATCAGTTCAACCCGATCGCCGAGAAAAGCCTGATGGTCAATGGAAATCGGCATGATCAGTGATACGGCTGGCTCAGGTATGACATTGGTCGCATCAAAACGACCGCCAAGGCCTACTTCCATGATCACAACATCCGCCGGGTGCTCTGAAAACAGAACAAATGCAACGGCGGTCAGTATCTCGAATACCGTGATGTATTGACCACCGTTCACGGCTTCTACACGCTCGATGGCTTCAGCCAGAACATCATCAGAAACGAACTTGCCGCCAGTCTTGGAGGCCAGACGATAGCGCTCGTGCCAGTTGACCAGATGCGGCGAGGTATGGACGTGCACGCCAAAGCCGCTCGCTTCCAGAAGCGCACGGCAGAAAGCTGTTGCTGATCCCTTACCGTTGGTGCCGGCAATATGGATCACCGGCGGCAGGTTCAGATGCGGATTGCCGAGCTTTTCCAGAAGACCGCGAATGCGGTCCAGTGAAAGATCGAAGCCTTTGGGATGCAATTGCATCAGCCGTTCAATGACGGCATCCGCTTTTCCTGTCACGATTATGCCGCCTTGCTGTCAGCTTCTGGCTTCTTTGGTGCCGGGGCTAACACAGGTGCATCGGTTGCGGGCTGGCCAGTCATCATTTTCAGCAGGCGCGCAATGGTAGACTTGAGCTCAAGGCGCGAGCAAACCATGTCGACCATACCATGTTCCATCAGATATTCAGCGCTCTGGAAGCCTTCTGGAAGCTTTTCGCGAATGGTCTGTTCAATCACGCGTGGACCGGCAAAGCCGATCAATGCGCCCGGTTCTGCAATGTGGATATCGCCGAGCATTGCGTATGACGCGGTAACGCCACCCGTGGTTGGGTTGGTGAGAACAACGATATAAGGCAGGCCTGCTTCTTTGAGCATTTCCACGGCAACGGTCGTGCGTGGAAGCTGCATGAGCGAAAGAATACCTTCCTGCATGCGCGCGCCACCCGATGCTGCAAACAGAACCAGTGGACGCTTCAGCTCTATGGCTTTCTGGAAGCCCTGAATGATGGCTTCGCCAGCGCCCATGCCGAGCGAGCCGCCCATGAAGCCGAAATCCTGAACGGTGGCGACAATCGGCAAGCCTTCAATCGAGCCAAGGCCATTGATGACCGCGTCTTCCATGCCTGTGCGCGAACGATAGTCCTTGAGACGGTCGATATACTTCTTCTCATCGCGAAATTTCAGCGGGTCGACTGGAACTTTTGGGCTTTCCAGCGTCGTGTATTCGCCATTGTCGAAGAAGAAACGCAGACGGTCCTTGCCCTTGATGCGCATGTGATGGCCTGAGCCGGGGATCACAAACTGATTGCTCTCAAGGTCCTTGTGAAACACCATTTCGCCGGTCGATGGATCCTTGATCCAAAGATTTTCCGGCATCTCGCGACGTCCGAGCATCGAATTGATCTTCGGGCGAACGTAATTGGTGATCCAGTTCATGACGTTTGGTTCCGTTTCTTGTTCTTCAACATAGTCAACAGTGCCAGAGCGTGTCGCATTTAATCGTACCGACTGCGCTCGCTCCATCTCTCTATTTTAACGCATGTCTTTATCCCAAAACCGGTTCCCACTTTTGGCAGACATGCTCTGGCTGCTTAAATGGACGATTTATTGGGCAGCTTCAAGGCGTGTTGCACGAACACTTGCTGCCAATGCACTGACAAGTTTGGAAACAGCAGCTACCGGATCGCCATTGACCTTGCCATTTTCGTCCAGTTCGCCAGCCACGGCATTGACGATTGCAGTGCCGACAACAACGCCGTCAGCAGCTTCAGCAATGGCTGCAGCCTGTTCAGGCGTCTTCACGCCAAAGCCGACGCAGATCGGCAGATCGGTGCTCTTCTTGATGTGACGCACGGCATCCGCAACGCGGGTCGTGTCGGCAATCGCCGAGCCGGTAATGCCATTCATCGAGACGTAATAGACGAAGCCCGACGAATTATGCAGCACTTTTGGCAGACGCTTGTCGTCAGTGGTTGGAGTCGTCAGACGGATGAAGTTGAGGCCCGCTTCGGTAGCTGGAATGCAGAGTTCCTTGTCCATTTCAGACGGCAGGTCCACAATGATGAAGCCATCAATGCCGGATGTTTTTGCATCAGCAAGGAAGCGTTCAACCCCATAGATATAGATCGGATTGTAATAGCCCATCAGTACGATTGGCGTCGTGTTGTCTTCCTTGCGGAAGTCGGCAGCCAGTTGCAGCGTCTTCTTCAATGTCTGCCCGGCGTGGAGCGACCGCAGGCCAGCCGCCTGAATGGCCGGGCCATCGGCCATCGGATCAGAGAAGGGCATACCAAGCTCGATCACATCGGAGCCAGCCTTTGGCAGCGCCTTCATCACATTGAGCGATGTTGCGTAATCCGGATCGCCGCCCATGAAATAGGTAACCAGCGCCGGGCGTCCTTCGGACTTGAGCGATGCAAATTTGGTGTCGATGCGTGTGGTCATACCGTGCCCCGTGGCAAAATGCGCGTAAGATAATCGGCGGTGGATTGGCCGGACATAACCGTTTCCATCCATGCACGCCGTTCAAAGTCGATGATTCCCAATTCCCAGACACAGGCCATAAGCAGAGGCTGTGCCGGCTCGAACTCAACTTCTTCATTGAGTTCGGATTGCCAGAGAATCTGGGTTGCGATGCCGCCTTCCAGCCACCAGTGCAGGAGCAGCCACAGGCTCTCCTCGCCCTGATGCAGAATGGCAAAGCCCGCGCCAAGATGTGGCGTGTGCTCAAGCTTGTCTGCAACGGCTGCAATCTGCCTGCGTGCGATGCCAGCAGCGGCTTCTGCAAGTGGATTGGAAGGATCGGCTTCAATGATGTTGAGCTTGATCGTCGCTGTACCACACTCCGTCAGCCCGTCGAACCATGCGGCACGCGGTCTGTAAGAGGAGATGTCGGCGACGCTGTTGCTCATCCGGCCCTCACATGTCCATGCCGAGCAACTGCCCGACCGTGTGGACGTCCTTGTCACCGCGACCCGACAGGTTGACGATCATTACCTGATCCTTGCCCATGGTCGGTGCCATTTTCACAGCCTGTGCGATGGCGTGTGCGGATTCAAGCGCTGGAATAATGCCTTCAACGCGGGTGCAGAGCTGGAAAGCATCCAACGCTTCATCGTCGAGGATCGGCACATATTCAACTCGGCCTGTATCGCGAAGCCATGAATGTTCAGGGCCAACACCGGGATAGTCGAGACCGGCTGAAACGGAATGGCCTTCAAGAATCTGACCATCTTCGTTCTGAAGCAGATAGGTGCGGTTGCCATGCAGAACGCCGGGGCTGCCAGCGCTCATTGATGCGCAATGCTCAACGCCGTCGAGACCACGACCACCCGCTTCAACGCCGACGATCTTTACCGACGCATCGTCAAGGAATGGATGGAACAGGCCGATTGCGTTCGAGCCGCCGCCAACAGCTGCCAGGATCACATCCGGCAGGCGGCCTTCCTGTTCGAGAATCTGCTTGCGTGCTTCGATACCGATCACCGACTGGAAATCGCGTACCAGTTCAGGATAAGGCGCAGGACCAGCGGCAGTGCCGATCAGGTAATAGGTGTCGTCAACATTGGTGACCCAATCACGAAGTGCCTCATTCATGGCGTCTTTCAGCGTGCCATTGCCAGCCGTTACCGGCTTCACTTCAGCACCCAAAAGCTTCATGCGGAAAACATTTGGCTTCTGACGTTCGACGTCGGTCGCGCCCATATAGACGACGCAAGGCAGGCCGAAGCGCGCAGCAACGGTTGCGGATGCAACGCCATGCTGGCCAGCGCCGGTTTCAGCAATGATGCGGGTCTTGCCCATGCGCTTGGCAAGCAGAATCTGGCCGAGGCAATTGTTGATCTTGTGGCTGCCGGTATGGTTCAGGTCTTCGCGCTTGAAGTAAATTTTTGCGCCACCCCCGAGGCCCTTGGCCGAGGAAATGTCACGAATGTGCTTTGTGAGACCTTCGGCATAATAAAGCTTGGAAGGGCGACCGGCATAATAGGTCGACAGATTGGAAAGCTCGGCCTGAAACTCAGGATCGGTCTTTGCCGTTTCATAGGCTTCCTGCAATTCGAGGATCAGCGGCATTAGCGTTTCGGCGACGAAGCGTCCGCCAAAAATGCCGAACATGCCTTCTTCATCCGGGCCTGTCTTATAGGAATTGGGTTCAACCGGCTTATTCAACGCTTGCCACTCCGTCATGTTCAGGCGCGCTTTGCAGATGGTCTTTCATCCGCAGTCGCAACAGCCTGGAAAAATTCCTCGATGAGACGCACATCCTTTTCGCCGGGTGCGCGCTCTACTCCGGACGATACATCGATACCCGGCGCGCGTGTCTTTTGCAGCGCCTCGGCAATGTTGCCCGCGTTCAACCCACCGGAAAGCATGTAATCGACATCGGCGTCAAGCGCGTCGAGCAATGTCCAGTCAAAGGATACGCCATTGCCGCCCGGAAGGTCCGCACCTTTTGGCGGCTTGGCATCAAAAAGAAAGCGATCGGCAATGCCCTTGTAAGGTGTAATCGCATCAAGATCGGAGGCTTCCCGCACCGCAAATGCTTTGATAACCGGCAGACCGTAACGCTTTTTCACGTCGGCAACGCGTTGCGGCGTTTCATGACCGTGCAGCTGCAGCATGTCAGGCTTAAGCTCAAGCACGATTTCATCAAGCGTGGCATCGTCAGCATCGACCGTAACCGCAACCACTTTGGCGCGATTTTGGGCAGCTTCGCGCAGTCGGCCAGCATCGGCGGGTGTCAGATGGCGTGGGCTTTTCGGAAAGAAGATAAAGCCAATATGGGTCGCCCCGCCGTTGAGAGCAGCCTCGACTGCTTCAGGCGTTTTAAGACCGCATATTTTTATATCAAAAACCATAGCGTTTCCGTCGCACATATTGCGGCACGACTCAAGTTGTTCCGGGCAGTTACGGGTTTAATCGCCCTCATAACCTTGCGCGATCAGGTAATCATACGCTTCCATGACCTCAAGGGGAACTGCCTGCGCGATCTGAAAACCCAACGCTGGATATTCGAGGATACGCCGGATATCGCCAGCCATTTCACGCATGAGCATCTTTAAATCATGGCGCGGTGTCGGCTGATCTGCAAAGGCTGTCGGCGGTGCTGTAACGAATGCTTTGGCTTCCGGCCATTGCCTGTCAACCGTTGCGCGGACCCGACGCTGGGTTTGCGGCTTGGTCACGAAAATCGGGCTTATAACACCAGGCACCATTTTCTCACGCGAGAACAGGATATTTTCACCAATATTGGTGGCCTTTGGTTCAATGATGATAGCGCTTTCCGGCACGCCCGCAGCAATAGCGATTTCAGCAAAGGCTTCCGCTTCGGAGCTCTTGTAAAGACCTTTGGTCCAGTTGCCGCTGTGGCCCGTAAACATGAGCCAGGTGGCAAGGCCTTGCATATAAAGCTCGGCGGCATGTTCTGCGACGCGCGTATCGTAACTGCCCAGCCCGATGATGACATCGGCGGTCTGAAGTTCGTCATAGACGCAATGGTAATCCCATAGCATCCGTGCTGCGGCCAGTACTTCGACCGAGACTTCGGCCGGTACTGCAATTTGAATGTCTGATGTCATGTAAAGTCGATAGCCTGTAATGCGCTGCCATTGCGCTTTAGCCATGCTTTGCAGCGCTCGGTATCGGGGCAAAGATCGTGGCAGAGTTTCCAGAATTTCGGCCCATGGTTCATCTCAATCAGATGCGCCACTTCATGAGCGACGAGATAGTTGATGACGGGCGGCGGGGCCATGCCGATGCGCCATGAAAATGAAAGTACACCGTCGGAGGTACACGACCCCCAGCGGCTTTTGGTATCTTTGAACCGGACGGTCCTGGCCTTGCGGCCAACAGTTGCCGTATGGCGAGCGACCAGTTGTTCGATGTCGCGCTTAACTTCGCGCTTGAGGTAATCGGCGACGCGCCGCGCAAGATGCGTGGGGTCGCCATGAACGAGCAGAATATTGCCTTCCAGCAAATCCACCGTGCCACGTCCGGGCTGATGGGTGATGAGATGCGGAACGCCACGGATGGGGATTTTTACGCCTGCACGGATGCCTGCCTGATCGGGCAGCTTCGCAATGCGACTTTCAATCCAGCCCTCATGGCGGATCAGAAAGCTCTGAACTTCACGGTCCGGCAGACCGGGTGGAACAGTCACACGCAGACCTTTGCCACCAGTCTCAATGCGCAGGGTCAGACGTTTGGCACGCGGGTTTTCAAGCACACGTAAAGGCAATTCACGTCCCGCGACCGCATGAATGCGTTCGCTTCTGACTGTCGCCGACTTTTTGGCCGGAGAGGAACGAAATAAGGAAAAGCCCATCACTTAAGAATAAGTGATTCGCGAAAAAAGCCAGAAATTTTTCTATTTTCTGGCAAAACGACGCGGACAAAGCCCGCGTCGTTGCCGTGTTTACAGAACGATTTTAGAAAAGCTCAATGCATAGTTTCAACACTTTAGGGTGCCCGTTTTGCGTCCCAGAGGGCGCATAGCGCTCCAAAGGTCAAATGTCCGTGACTTCGTTGCTGTCGTTCTTTTTGCGTGTCGCTGGCGTCCGTTTGCCGGAGGCTTTGCGTTCAGCCATGAAGCGGTCGAACTCTTCCTTGTCGCGAGCACGGCGCAGTTCTGCTGCATAGGCTTCAAAATCGGCGCGTGATTCTTCCAGCCTGCGGCGTTCTTCTGCCAGGCGGTCGAGTTCTTCCCGGCGCCATTCGTCAAAAGCTGCGTTGCCGGTTGTGCCACCAAAGCCGAAGCTTTCGCTCTTGCCACAGTTGCGGAACGAGCCGAACATCGAGTCGGTCTTTTCGTTCACGCTGCGTTTGAAATCACCGAGACGGTCGCCCCAGATGATATAAGCGAGCATGGCGAGACCCAGCGGCCAGAAGAAAATGAAACCCAACACCATCAGCGCGATTGTCGCTGGCGTCCATGCTGGGCGGATCAATGCGGAATTGGTCATGGTATAACTCCGTGAAATCTTGGCCGATTGTTAATCTCCCGGCTTGATTTTGAGGTGGTGAACCAATTGCGGCATTTCAAGAATATGGCTCTCGGATTCCCGCAATGCGGGAGCTAACCAATGTGATTATCTCGCAATTTTTTTACGCAAATGTTCGAGGATGGCCACACCAAGCCCCGCCAGAAGCGCCCAGAAGGCTGAGCCTACGCCGAAAAAGGCGATGCCGGAGGCCGTCACTGCGAAGGTTATCACCGCTGCAAGCCGCTCTTCTTCGTGTTTAAGAGCCAGCGACATTGCATTGATGAACGGACCCGTCAGGGCAAGACCTGCCACCAATGCGATGAGTGTTGTGGGCAGCACTGCGAAGATCGCAACCAGAGATGCGCCGAACAAGGCGAAAATTACATAGATTGCTGCATAGACAGGACCGGTCAGCCAGCGCTTTGCATGATCGGGATGAGCATCCGGGCCAGTGCACAGTGCTGCAGAAATGGCAGCAAGATTGCTGGTTCCGGCACCGAACGGGGCTGAAAGCAGGGAGAAAAGACCTGTGACCTGCAAGGAGGCGCTGGTCGGAGGCTCGTAGCCTGAGGCGCGCAATACGGCAAAGCCCGGCAGGTTCTGTGATGCCATGGTGACGATATAGAGTGGTAGCGCCAAAGCGATGATCGCGCCCATGTGAAATTCAGGCCAGATCAGTGTCAGCGTCGAGATTTCCGGTGCAGGCAATTGTGGCGCGCGACCTGATAAGAGCGCGTAAGTCATGCCGATTACCAGCACCGCAATCACAGCGAGAGACGGGTTAAACAGGCGGATCACGAAAAACAGAGCCACCAGAGGCAGCACGAAAGCCGGGTCGAGCGACACAGTCTTTGCAGCCGCAATGACGAAACTCAGCAACACGCCTGCCAGCATGCCCGATGCGACAGATGTCGGAATGCACGATACCAGTGTCGAGAGCTGCCGGATCAGTCCGGTCAGGATGAGGGCAATGGCTGCCACAATGAAAGCGCCAACGGCTTCCGGCATGGTGAAACCAACGCTTGCACCAATAAGTGCCAGGCCCGGCGTCGACCACGCTCCGATAATCGGCATTTTATATCGAATACTCAGCCATGCGGATGAGGCGGCAATTGCCAGACAAACCGCTGTTACCCAGCTCGCGGTTTGCGCCTGCGTTGCACCAAGTGCATTTGCTGCTGCAATGATGAGAGCCAGCGTCGAGCCAAAACCGACGATTGCTGCGACTGCTGAAGATGCAAAGACCGAAAAGCGCATGGATTATTCCTTGCCAGACACTAGGCCAGCAACACGTTCGGCCAGACTGGAAACAGTTCGGATCAGCAAATCAAGGTCCTGCGGGCGGGACAGTCGATGATCGCCATCACGAACCAGCGTCAGCGTCACATCATCAACCGGCAAATGCTCGACCAGCTTCAACACATGCTGATAGGGTACGGCCTCATCCAGCATACCCTGAAGAATATGAACCGGGCAGCCTGTCTCGATGATTCCCTTCAGAACCAGATTCTGGCGACCATCTTCGATCAGAGTGCGCGTGTAGATATATGGATTGGGCGAATATTCCGAAGGTTCCTCGAAGTAACCCTTTTCGACGAGATCACGCTTTTGTGCTTCCGTCAGCGACGGTTCCACGAGTTCGGCGGTGAAATCAGGTGCTGGTGCGATCAGAACGATTCCTGCTGGTGAGTTACCAGCCTTTTTCAGCTCCTGCGCCATGCGCAGCGCAATCCATCCGCCCATGGATGAACCGACAAGAATTTGCGGGCCTTGCGCATATTTCGCATAGACAGCGAGGCTTTCATCGAGCCAGCGCGAAATCGTTCCCTGATTGAAGTCGCCACCCGACTCACCATGGCCCGAATAATCGAGGCGAAGCGCCGGATGCCCGGTCTTTTGAGCCCATTCGTCGAGAACAACTGCCTTTGTGCCCAGCATGTCGGAGCGATAACCACCAAGCCAGACGACCCCCGGAGCCTTGCGTCCCGGCCTGTGGCGGACAGCAATATTGGCCCCGTTCACGTCGATAAAGTCTGGCTGTGCTTCGCTCATTTTCCGTCTCCCGTTTGCTCGGCCCAATTGCTTAGAGGAGTAGTCACTCTGATTTGCCACTTATGTCACTATGGGAAAAGTCACCTGCCTTCCAGCCCCTTGAATTATTGGGAAATGTGACCGATATGTCGCTGGCCCCCTAAGGAAATGCGAGTTTATTCAGCCGGGGGTGATTTTACTCTTCAAAGATGCTATTGACTTTACCGCTCGCTTGACCACATTTCCGCGTTAAACTGCGGTTTGATGGGGGAAAGCCGTCGCGGGCTACGAAATTAAACCGCTGTTGACGTTAATAATCAGGAGATAACGACCATTCGCCGACCGTTCAGAGCGACGCCGGTCCAGAAAGACGGACCGCGCTCCAACCGTGATATCCGGGTTCCCCGGGTCCAGCTCATCGATGCCGAAGGCCACAACCATGGCAGCATCCCGACGCAGGAAGCAATTGCAATGGCTGAGGAAGCCGGTCTCGATCTCGTTGAGATCGTGCCGAACGCCGAGCCACCTGTCTGCAAGATCGTGGATCTTGGCAAGCTGAAGTATCAGAATCAGAAAAAAGCCTCCGAAGCGCGCAAGAAGCAGAAAACGGTCGAAATCAAGGAAATCAAGATGCGACCGAACATCGACACTCATGACTATGAAGTGAAGATGAAGGCTGCACAGCGTTTCTTCGAAGAAGGCGACAAGGTCAAGGTTACGCTTCGTTTCCGTGGCCGTGAAATGGCCCACCAGGAGCTCGGTATGAAGCTTCTGTTGCGTGTGAAGGAAGACACCGTTGAAATCGCAAAGGTGGAATCCGAGCCAAGGCTCGAAGGCCGCCAGATGATGATGGTGTTGGCTCCGCGCTAACAATAAATTGCTGCCTTTGAAAAGCCGCCTTCGGGCGGTTTTTCTTTTCATAGTGATCTGATTCCGACATTCGCATCACTGAACGACAAGCATCGGACAAATGTCGGAATCGCACGGACCGCTAGCAAGTTTAGGTATCTGGTGGTTGTTTGGAATTTGGCCTTTGAAATAGCATTTCGGGCAGCCGGGTTTCAAACGTTAAAAGCAATCCACTGGATCAACCCTCTTTCAGAGATCAAGATGAAAACACTGGGCGAACTGGGAAAATATCAGCAACGACGTCGTCTTGCGATTGCCATTGTCATCGGGCTTCTTGTGGTTGCGCTGTTGTTTGTGCGTTCACAATCGACAGGTCATATGCATGAATATATCGAGTCCTTCGGCATAAGCCTTATCGTTGCAGCGATTATTGGCCGTATGTGGTGCACGCTCTATATCGGCGGACGTAAGAGCGCGGAAATCGTGCAAAGCGGCCCCTATTCCATCACGCGCAATCCACTTTATGTGTTCAGCGCCATCGGTGCCATCGGCATCGGCGCGCAGACAGGAAGCCTTATCATTGCACTGGGTTTTGGTGCTCTGTGTTATCTGGCTTTTGCCACTGTCATTCGGACCGAAGAGAAATTTCTCAGGGCGAATTTCGGAAAGCCTTATGAGGCCTATTGCGCAAGTGTGCCCCGATTCTTTCCAAAGTTCTCATTGTTCCGTGACGATAAGGAGCTTCTGGTTAAGCCTGATCGCATTTATCGCACCTTTACGGACGGACTTGTGTTTTTCGTGGCCTACCCTTTCTTTGAATTCATAGAATATCTTCAGAACGTCGGCACATTGCCGGTTCTTTTGCGCCTTTATTGATGGTTCGGTTGCAATCCAGCCAGATTCAAGCAGATTCTGGCCAATTCGGGCATTGCGTTTTTCGGGCTTTCAGCCTATAAGGCCGCGTTCGAACCGCCCGGCAGGGCATGCCGTGGCGGTTTCGTATGCTTTTCGGACTTGGTCGGTCCGGAAGTAAAAACAAGGTTCTTTGTCAGTCACAAGCACAGGCGCCTTTCAAATAAGAGGCGTGGAATGCCGAAGGCATGACAGGGATCGTAAAACAGGAGTAGCAAAATGCCCAAGATGAAGACCAAATCGGCTGCTAAGAAGCGGTTCAAAATTACTGGCACTGGCAAAGTTGTAGCTGCGGCTGCCGGCAAGCGCCATGGCATGATCAAGCGCTCGAACAAGTTCATTCGCGATGCACGCGGCACCATGGTGCTCTCGGACGCAGATGCGAAGATCGTAAAACAGTTCCTGCCTAACGGCCTCTAAGCCGTCTATCCTTGTAAGGAGATCATAACATGGCACGTGTAAAACGCGGCGTAACTTCCCACGCCAAGCACAAAAAAGTTCTCGATCAGGCTTCCGGTTTTCGTGGCCGTCGTAAAAATACAATCCGCACCGCTAAGGCTGCTGTAGATCGTTCGAAGCAGTATGCTTACCGCGATCGCAAGAACCGCAAGCGTACGTTCCGCGCTCTCTGGATTCAGCGTATCAATGCTGCTGTTCGTGAGCACGGCCTGACTTACGGCCGCTTCATTGATGGTCTTGGCAAAGCAGGTATCGAGATCGACCGTAAGGTTCTTTCCGACATCGCAATCCATGAACCTGATGCGTTCGGTGTGCTGATTGCTTCTGCTAAGAAGGCACTAGAGTACCTCAAGGGTACAGAGACGCCAAACGCTTTTGAAGGCGCTGTTCGTTAAGCCAGCCCTTCCCGAAGTGACATTTTGATTTTGGGAACCCGCGCTGGCTCGGCTGGCGCGGGTTTTTCTTTCGTATCTGGCGTCCGCTGCAAATATCACGGATCAAGAGGCACGACAGGGAAGCAAAACAAGAGGCCTGAATAAGAGGCATGGAGTGCTGCAAGCACGACAGGGAAGCTAAACAAGAGGCGTGGAGTGCTGCAAGCACGACAGGGACGTAAATAGATGAGCGATCTTGAACAACTCGAACAGACTATTCTTGGCGATATCGCTGCTGCAACTGACGAGCAGGCGATTGAAGCGGTGCGTGTGGCGAGCCTTGGCAAAAAAGGCACCATCTCTGAGAAGCTGAAAACATTGGGCTCCATGTCCCCTGAAGAGCGTCAGGCGCAGGGACCAGCTATCAATGGTTTGAAGAACCGGGTCACAGAAGCCCTGACTGAGCGCAAGACAGAACTGCGCAAGCAAGCTATTGCAGCGCGTCTTGAGCGCGAAAAGGTCGATGTGACGTTGCCGGTACGCGAAAGCGCTGCATCGCGAGGCCGCATTCACCCGATTTCTCAGGTTATCGACGAAATCACCGCAATCTTTGCCGATATGGGTTTTTCGATTGCCGAGGGTCCGGATGTCGAGACCGACTATTATAATTTCACGGCGCTGAACTTCCCCGAAGGCCATCCTGCGCGCGAAATGCACGACACGTTTTTCTTTAATGCAGACGAGAAGGGCGAGCGCAAGCTTCTGCGCACGCATACCTCTCCGGTGCAGGTACACACGATGGAGAAGTTCGCTGCCATCCGTGACAAGGAAGGCCGCGACGAACCGATCCGTATCGTCATTCCGGGCAAGACCTACCGCATGGATTCCGACGCAACTCATTCGCCGATGTTTCATCAGGTCGAGGGTCTGGTCGTCGATAAGTCGGCTAATGTTGCCAATATGAAATGGGTTCTTGAAGAGTTCTGCAGGGCGTTCTTTGAAGTGCCATCGGTGACGATGCGCATGCGTCCAAGCTTCTTCCCCTTCACCGAACCTTCGGTGGAAGTGGACATTCAGTGCGACCGTTCTGGCCCGCATGTGAAATTTGGCGAAGGCAATGACTGGCTCGAAATTCTGGGCTGCGGCATGGTGCATCCAAATGTACTGCGCGCTTCTGGCTACGATCCGGACGTCTATCAGGGCTTCGCATGGGGCATGGGCATCGACCGCATCGCCATGTTGAAATATGGCATGCCCGATCTGCGCGCCTTCTTCGACGCCGATGTGCGCTGGATCAATCATTATGGTTTCCGTCCACTCGACATTCCGACGCTGTTCGGCGGTCTGAGCGCGTAAAGACAGGAAAGGAATAAAGAAATGAAATTCACACTTTCCTGGCTCAAGGATCACCTTGAAACTGACGCGACGCTTGCTGAGATCGTTGAGAAGCTGACCGATATCGGTCTGGAAGTGGACGGGGTTGATGACCGCGCCGCTTTCAAGGCATTCAAGGTTGCCAGGGTTCTGACTGCCGTTCAGCATCCTGATGCGGACAAGCTGCGCGTTCTCTCGGTTGATACGGGCGAAGGCCAGCCGGTTCAGGTCGTTTGCGGTGCACCAAATGCACGCGCCGGTCTTGTCGGCGTTCTGGGCCGTCCTGGCGATTACGTACCGGGCCTTGATGTGACGTTGTCGGTCGGCAAAATCCGTGGTGTTGAAAGCTTTGGCATGATGTGCTCCGAGCGTGAGCTTGAGCTTTCTGAAGAGCATGATGGCATTATCGATCTGCCTGATGATGTTCCGGTCGGAACGAGCTTTGCCGCCTATATGGGCCTCGATGATCCGATCATCGAAATCGGCCTCACACCGAACCGTGCCGACTGCACAGGCATTCGCGGTATCGCGCGCGATCTGGCAGCTGCTGGTCTTGGCACGCTCAAGAACCTTGATGCAGAACCTGTAAAGGGTGAAGGCGAGACACCGGTTAAGGTGGTTCTCGACCAGAATGCGGAAAACCCGTTCTGTACGGGTTTTGCACTGCGTCTGGTCAAGGGTGTCAAGAACGGTCCAAGCCCGAAATGGATGCAGCATCGTCTTAAGGCTATCGGTCTGCGCCCGATCAATGCACTGGTGGACATCACCAATTACGTGACGTTTGATCTCGGCCGTCCGCTGCACGTTTTCGATGCGGCCAAGGTCAAGGGTAATTTGACAGTCCGTGCGGCCAAGGATGGCGAAACCATTCTCGGTCTCGACCAGCGTGAATATAAGTTCAAGCCGGGCATGTATGTGATCGCCGATGAAAACGGTCCCGAATCGATTGCCGGTATTATGGGCGGCGAGCATTCGGGTTGCGATGAAAACACCGTTGATGTGCTGATTGAGTCCGCTCTGTGGGATCCGCGTATGATTGCACGCACGGGCCGCGAACTTGGTATCGTCACCGATGCGCGCTATCGTTTTGAGCGTGGCGTTGATCCGGAAATGATGGTTCCGGGTGCGGAAATTGCGACCAGGCTGGTTCTGGAACTCTGCGGTGGTCAGCCAACAGTTCTCGACGTGGTTGGTTACAAGCCTTATCAGGCCCGTGTCATCGATTTCCCGATTGCGGAAGTCAAACGCCTCACCGGCATCGAAGTGCCTTATGATGCATCGTTCGATATCCTGAAGCGCCTCGGTTTTGGTGTTGAAGGCGATGGAAAAGTCATCAAGGCAAGCGTGCCAAGCTGGCGTGGCGACGTGGAAGGTAAGGCTGACCTCGTTGAAGAAGTCATGCGTATTCACGGCATCAACCAGATCGCGCCACAGCCGCTGCCAAATCATGGTGCGGTCAATGGCCGTATTCTGACGACGCTTCAGATCCGCACGCGTCTTGCCCGTCGCACACTTGCTTCACGTGGCATGATGGAAGCCGTGACCTATTCCTTCATTTCTGACGCGCAAGCCAAAGCCTTTGGCGGTGGCAAGCCAGAACTGAAGCTCGCCAATCCGATCGCAGCCGATATGTCGGATATGCGCCCTTCGCTTCTGCCGGGACTTTTGGCTGCCGCTCAGCGTAATGCAGATCGTGGTTTTGGCGATACGGCTCTGTTCGAGGTTTCGGGCATCTATGAAGGCGACAAGCCTGAACAGCAGCGTCGCGTGGCTGGCGGTATTCGCCGCGGCACCGCTGGTGTTGAAGGTTCGGGTCGTTTCTGGGCTGGCAATGCGACCACGGTTGGCGTCTTTGATGCCAAGGCCGATGCGCTGGCAGCACTTGAAGCTGCCGGTGCACCGGTTGACCGCGTCCAGATCGAAGCCGGGGCGCCTTCATGGTTCCACCCTGGACGTTCGGGCACTTTGAAGCTCGGACCGAAGGTCGTTCTCGGCTATTTCGGCGAGTTCCATCCCGATACGCTTGAAGCACTCGACGTGTCAGGTGCGCTTTGCGGCTTTGAAGTCTATATCGATGCGATCCCTGAGCCGAAGGCCAAGGCAACCCGCACCAAGCCAGCTTTGAGCCTCTCGCAGTTCCAAAGCCTCAAGCGTGACTTTGCGTTTGTGGTGGATGCCAATGTCGAAGCTGGCAGTGTCGTGAAGGCGGTTTCATCTGCTGACAAGAAGCTGATCGCGGGCGTTCAGGTCTTCGATATCTTCACAGGCGCTTCGCTTGGAGAAGGAAAGAAGTCGATCGCGGTTGAAGTGTTGTTGCAACCGCAGGATCGTACGCTGACGGATGAGGATCTTGAAACCTTGTCGAAGCAGGTGATCGCAAGTGTCACCAAGCAAACCGGCGGCGTCCTTCGCGGATAAGTGTCATTGAAAAGCCCGGCTTTGAGCCGGGCTTTTTTTTAACCTCTCAGACCAATGCAGTTGCCCCACGGGTCTTTGATCTGGCACATACGCAAACCATCCTGAATAGTCAGCGGTCCACGATAAAGCTTTCCGCCAATCGCAATGAAATGCGTGACTGATGTGTCGAAATCATCAACATGCCAGTAAACAATACTTCCCGCTGCACCAGATGCTACCTTTTCATCTGCCAGAACAATCTCCAGATCGACATTACCAATCTGCAGATAGCTGAAATCAAACGCCTCAAGATGTTTGAGGACAGCTTGAGGAAAGGCCTTGCTGTACCAGCCGATTGCAGCCTCGACATCGCTTACATGCACTAGAACCGCGGATATGATGCCGGTCATGCAGGAACGGCCTGACGCACAGGCATCGCGAGCATTGCCATATCGATGATCTTTTGAACGGCGCCACGCGAATTTCCGTCGCGGGCTTCAAAAGAAATGCTCTGCTGAATCATGTGATAAAACTCGGTCATCTGCACTATGTCGGTTTCTGCAGGTAGATCGGCTGCAGCGAGCGCACGTGTCAGTCGCTGTGAAAGCCGCTCATGATTGGTGTGGCGGATGGCCTGAAGAAATTCTTTCACCGGCACGTTTTCCGGTTTGCACTGGATGGAGCTCACACTGATCATGCAGCCGCCAGCAGGGCACGCAAAGGCGCTGTCGGCAGACAGTTCCAGCCATTTGCGCATGCCATCCTGAATGGTTTCGGAATTTTCAAGAGCATCAAACGGTGCGGCGCCGATGGTTCGCTGATAATAGTCCACCGCTTCACGAAACGCCTGCTCCTTGTTGCCAAAGGCCGCATAGAAGCTTGGCGGCGTGATGCTGATCGCCGCCGTAAAATCGTTGATCTGAGCGCATTCATAACCCTTCGCCCAGAACACTTTCATGACTTTTTCCAGCGCAACATCGCGATCGAAGCTGCGTGGACGTCCGCGCGGAACCATTTTTCTCCCTTTCTGTAGTTATCCCTATATAATTTTCTTGACGCTCAGGATCAAGACGATATGAATTATGTAGTATCGACTATATAAATAGGATTCGTCCCATGAACGAAGTGTGTGATTCTGCCATTGCGGCGGAAGGGGTTTCTGCGTCGCCAAGCGAGGCGCGTGCGATCCCGTTGGTGGTCTATTGCCTGACGCTGGGCGTCTTTGCACTGACCACTTCGGAGCTGATGATTTCAGGCATGATGCCCGCACTTCAGCTGGCCTTCGGGCGTTCGATATCCGATATCGGCAACCTCATCTCGCTTTACGCGCTGGGGATGACAATCGGTGGACCAGTGGTCACAGTGCTGTTTCTGGCTCTGAAGATTGAGAACAAGCGTGGTCTGCTGTTCCTGTTGATATTCTATGCGCTCGCACAGAGCATCGCTGCTTCGACCAGCAATTTCCAGGTCATGTTGATCGCCCGTGTTCTGACCGGTATGGCGGCTGCGACAAGCTTTGGTCTCATGCTGGCAATTACCGCTCAGCTGGTTGCGCCTGAATTGCGTGGCCGTGCTTCCTCGCTGGTCTTTGCGGGGCTGATGCTTTGCACCGTTCTTGGCGTGCCGCTGGCAACTGCAATGACCAATAGTTTTGGCTGGCGGGCAAGCTTCTGGGCGATTGTCGTACTCATCCTCTTTTGCGCTTTTGTGATCGCACTCAAGATCGAAGCGACGCCGAACAAGGCCGAGGTAAACTTGCGCTCCGAACTTAATGAAATGCGTAAGCCAAGGCTTTGGGCAGCCTATGCGACCAGCGCATTGGTGATCGGCGCTTCTTTCTCTGTCTATAGCTATCTGTCGCCGATAACAGCAAAACTGGCTGGGTTTGAAGAAGCGCAATTGCCGTTCCTGTTGGCCATTTACGGCGCGGCAAATATCATCGGAAACTATATTGTCGGTCGGTTTGCTGACCGGCATACGATTGCGGCCATTTTCATCGGCATTCTTGTCATGCTTGCTGCGATGGTGATCTTTGCCCTGTTTGCGGAATTCAAGTTTGCGACCATTCTTGCAATCGTCATGATTGGTCTGACGGGCATCGCGCTTAACCCGGCCTTCATTGCACGGGTGATGCGGATTGCGCATCCGGGCGCATTGGTCAATGCGATGCATGCATCGGTCATCAATATCGGGCTGGGCCTTGGGCCTTGGGCGGGTGGTCTGGCACTACAGTCCGGCTATAGCCTGCACGCCCCACTTTGGGTGGGTGCAATCATGACGCTTGGTGGTTTGCTTACCCTTGCACCTCGCGCTTTGCGTAGAATGTAATTCATTCAAAGACCAACAAAAAAGCCGGGGCACCAACCCCGGCTTTTTTGATTTCTAGAGGCTCTTAGTCCTTTGAGAACATCGTCGCGCTCTGCGATGTAGAGACCATCGTGTTGTAGTCGCTCACGATCCACTGGAGATCGGAAGCAGCACCGCCCTTGCGTGCATCCCCCTTGGTCTTTTCCAGCTTTTCCTGAAAGTCGCGCAGTTTGCCGAGAAGGCTTGCAGGACGGGATTCAAAGACGTGGAATGAATTCGGATGTTCAGTTGCATAGTCGTCCATTTCACGGACGGCTGCTGCATAAGCATCCATGGCCTTGCCGAAAGCATCCATATCGACAACCGGCTTTTCATTTTCCGGCAGCAGTTCAACAACGACATTGGCACGCATCATGACATTGCGTACGTGCCAGCTGGCTTTCTTGCCTTCAGCCTTTTCTAGCGCTGCAAGTTCAGCCAGGTCGATCTTGCTCTTTTCTTCGCTTAGCAATGCATCGACGCGCTTGCGTTCCCTGGTGAATTCGGGCGCATATTCAGCGATCTGCTTGTGAAACGCCTTGGCATCAGCAAACTTGTCGGACTTGTAGTCTTTGCGATCATAATATTTGCTGGCCTTTTCGACCACTGGAGCCAGCTTCTGATAGATCGCTATGTAGCTGACCATGGCCTCATCAAGAGCAGGCAGCTTGGGTTCTGCTGTGGTGGCGGTCTCAGCCGCTTCGATCTCGCTGCGCACATCATAGAGTGAATAAAGACCGTAGACATTGCGTTCCTTGCCGGTCGGACCTTTTTTCATGTCGACCCAGCTGTCGTATCTGTCGAGAGATTCCGAGGCGCGAATTGTGCGGTTGAGAAGCGAAACATAGGCATTCATCTTCTCGATTGCGGCGTTGGGATCGGCTTCATCAGCAGATTGCGCAAAAGCAGCTATCGGCAAAATGACTGCCATAATCGTGAACAGAATCGCACGCGGCGAGAATCGTTTCATTTGGTTTTCCCTCTTTGAGCACATTCTAAAAGCAAAAACTTACTTCAGCATATTCACTTTAAAAGCCGGAAGTTATGTCCCCCTCCGGCTATTTGCTGGCGTTGTCTGGGAGCCAATCACTCCCGGAACGATTTCTTTGATTTGAAGATGACGCCGTAGATTCCATACATCAGGCCCAATCCCACAAGGGAAAAGCAAGCAATGACAGCGGCGGCGATGGCAAATATGCCAAGCACTTTCGTGATGGTTGTTGTTTGCATGGCGGGCAAAGAGCACGCATACACAAGAAAAACAAGCTTTATTAGAGCTATCTACTTTACGGAAATGTGTGTCTGAATATTCGCGTTATCTGGGGATGCAAGACTAGGCATAAAAGACTGGAGATGTAAGGCATTTCCGTCAGAAGCAGAGAAAAAGCAAAAAGCGGGGACAGCGCCCCCGCTCCTCTTTGGCGATCAGTATTTTGGCTCGTTCTATCAGAGACCGGTCATGGCGAGAGAGGCGTCGGTGTAACGTTTGCCTGCAATTTTCTCAGGATCGAAAAGCGTATTCAGCCGTTCGAGTTCTTCCGAGGTCAATGACACGTCGGCTGCTTTGGCGTTGTCTTCCAGATGGTTAACTTTACGGGCACCAGGAATAGGAACGATGAAATCGCCCTGGTTGAGTACCCAGGCAAGCGCCAGCTGTGCCGGAGTAACCTGTTTTGCATGGGCGATCTCGGCGATCAAATCGACCTGTCTGTTATTCGCTTCAAGATTTCCCGGCTGGAAGCGCGGAAGCGTCTTGCGGAAATCATCTTCTGCCAGATCGGATTGCGAGCGCACCTGTCCTGTCAACATGCCGCGACCGAGCGGGCTATAGGGCACGAAGCCGATACCAAACTCGGCACAAAGTGCCAGAACTTCCTGCTCCGGCTCACGCGTCCAGAGTGAGTATTCATTCTGCAGCGCGGCAATCGGGTGAACGGCATGAGCGCGGCGGATTGTCTTTATGCCGGCTTCAGAAAGTCCAATGGTTCGGATTTTACCCTCGTCGATCAGGTCTTTCATCGTGCCGATCACATCTTCGATCGGAACAGCCGGATCGACGCGATGCTGATAGAAGAGATCGATCGTTTCAATATCGAGACGCTTTAATGAGGCTTCGGCCACCGCGCGGATATTTTCGGGACGACTATCCACACCCACAGGCTTGCCGTCTTCGATTTTGAAGCCGAATTTCGTGGCAATGGTTATTTTATCGCGGAAAGGCTTGAGCGCCTTGCCCAAGAGCTTTTCATTCTCATAAGGGCCATAAACCTCGGCTGTATCGAAGAATGTGATGCCCAGATCAAAAGCACGGTGCAATGTGCGAATGGCATCCTGTTCGTCCTGTCCGCCATAGGCATAGCTCATGCCCATGCAGCCAAGGCCGATTGCGGAGACAGTCAATTCCTGGCCAAGCTTGCGCGTTTTCATAGGTATTCCTTTCGGGACGAGTTCTGAAATCTGAATGTCTGCACATTTATGCAGAACAAAGCGCGGAAGCCCTGAGAGGCAAGGGGACACAAGGAAGGGCGTCCGGCGAGATGGAAGTTACGCCCTGAACTCCTGTTCGATAATACCGATTTATTTTCACGGGTTATTCTATATTTTAGAACAATGAATCGAAATCAGCTTTCCCAACTGGCAGTTCTGGCCGCCGTTGCAGCCCATGGCAGCTTTCGTGGTGCGGCGAGAGAATTGTCGATTGCGCCATCGGCGGTCAGTCATGCCGTTGCAGCTCTTGAAGATAGTCTTGGTATTCGGCTTCTGTCACGCACCACACGCAGCGTGGCACCCACCGATGCCGGACGACAACTGCTGGAAAGGCTCGCGCCTGCGCTTGAAGAAATTCACCAGGCTTTGGGGGCGGCGATTGAAGCCCGCGAGCGCCCTGCAGGAACGCTGAGAATTACGATGCCCCATATCGCCGCACAGTTTGTCATTGCGCCGCGGCTTGGGGCGTTCGCCGAGGCCTATCCGGACATCACGCTTGATCTCACAGTCGAAAGCGCTTTCACAGATATTGTATCGGCCGGATTTGATGCGGGAATGCGGCTCGGTGAGAGCCTTGAGGCCGACATGATCTGCGCGCGTCTTACGAGTGATCTGCGTGCCGCGATTGTGGCATCGCCTTCCTATCTTGCAAAAGCATCAATCCCGAAACATCCCAATGATCTGATGCAGCATCGTTGTGTGCGTCATCGCTTTGCCAGCGGCCGTGTTTATCGCTGGGAGTTTGAAAAAGCAGGCGAAGAGCTGGAAGTTGCGATCAATGGCTCGCTCATTCTCAACGATGACAGACTGATCCTTGATGCCATTCTAAACGGTGCCGGTCTTGCTTATCTGTTTGAAGACCATGTTCGTGAGGCATTGAAAGACGGTCGTCTTGTCAGAGTGCTTGAAGACTGGTGCCAGCCTTTTGCGGGGCTTTATCTCTATTATCCGAGTCGCCGCCAGATGCGGCCTGCCTTGCGCGCATTCATTGATTTCTTTCGCGGATCATATGAGATGCAGCATCGCTTTCTGGGGGCGTGAGCTTGGATCATCTTCGTTATTCCGGCCTTTCTGAACGGGTACAGAAAGAACATTTCAGCAGGATTATAAAAGCCGATCCCGTTCTTTGGGATGCGCTGCATCATGTGCACAGTCTCAACCTCGCCGATTGGTGGCTTGTGTCGGGTGCGCTCTATAATTCTGTTTGGAACGCTTTGACCGGACGCCCATATGGGTATGGCATCAAAGATATCGACGTCGCTTATTTCGATGATCGGGACATTTCATGGGAAGCTGAGGATAAGGTTATTCAGGCGGGTGCATCAGTCTTTGCGGGTTTCCCTTTACCCGTCGAAATACGCAATCAGGCTCGCGTGCACCTATGGTTCGAAAAACGTTTCAATCAGCCCTATATGCCGCTTCGTTGCGCATCCGAATCGATAGAGCGTTATGCAGCTATTGCGCATTGTGTGGGTGTCCGTCTGGAAAGTGACGGTAGGCTGACTATTCACGCTCCTTTTGGGTTTGATGATATTTTTTCGTTTCGTATTCGACCCAATCGTGCCATCGATAACCGCGAAACATATGAGATCAAGGCTCGCCGCGCGTTGGAATACTGGCCTGAACTGATTGCTCAGTGCTGGGCCAAACAAGGCTGAAGCCGATATAGATAAAGGGAATAGCATGTTTCGTTGGGGTATTCTTTCCACGGCCAGGATTGGCGTTACACAGGTCATTCCGGCGCTGTGCGCTTCCGATAATGGCGTGGTCCATGCGATTGCCAGCCGCGATCATGCACGCGCTCGCGCTGTTGCTGACCGTTTTGGCGCGCCGCTTGCCTTCGGTTCCTATGAAGAGCTTCTGGCAAGCGACGAAGTGGATGGTGTTTATATCCCGCTGCCGACCTCGCAGCATATCGAATGGACATTGAAGGCGGCTCAGGCTGGCAAGCATGTGCTTTGTGAAAAGCCGATTGCGTTGAAAGCCGACGATATTGATCAGCTGATTGCGGCGCGCGACAAGCACAAGGTCGTGATTGCTGAAGCTTTCATGGTCTATTACCATCCACAATGGATCAAGCTTCGTCATCTTCTGGCGGAAGGTGCCATTGGAACTTTGCGCCATGTGCAGGGCGCTTTCAGCTATTTCAACGATGATCCGGGCAATATGCGCAACCAGCCCGAACTTGGCGGTGGCGCACTGCCCGATATCGGCGTGTATCCAACGGTTGTCACGCGCATGGTAACGGAAAAAGAGCCTGTGTCGGTTCAGGCGTCGGTTGAGTTTGATCCGAAGTTCGGCACTGATCGTTATGCCAGTGTGTCGGCGCGATTCGATGGTTTTGACCTGAGCTTCTATGTTGCTACCCAGCTTGCCGCGCGCCAAACCATGGTTTTCCACGGCGATAAGGGGTTTATTGAGGTCGAGGCGCCATTCAATACCGGCAAATATGGTCATGGCCGCATTACGCTCTATAATGCCGGACATACAGAGGCGACTGAATGGTCGTTCTCCGATACAAACCATTACCAGCTTCAGGCTGAAAACTTCGTGCGAGCCACAAAAGGCGGCAAAGAGGAAAGCAGCGTGATGCTGTTTTCTCTGGAAAACTCAAAGGCAAATCAGAAATTCATCGATGCGATTTATATGGCGGGTAAGAGCAGCGGTTTCGTAAACGTCTGAGAGAGCCGTAAATTCTGACAGGCAGGAATCTTTCATTGTGATGTGTCTTGTGACTTGCAGTGAAAAAGAGCCTTTCTTATATACGCCACGCATGAGGCTTTGATGTTAGGCCGGTGGATCATGTGATCTTCCGCACCGAAACCCTAAGACAAGCATTGTGAAACCGATAGGAGCCGCCTATGGAACGCTCGGTAGAGGTCCAGGCGGTTTGCTGAATGGAGAGAAATATGGCTAAAGTTATTGGTATCGATCTGGGAACGACCAACTCCTGCGTCGCCGTTATGGACGGAAAAAGCGCGAAGGTCATCGAAAATGCTGAAGGTGCTCGCACGACGCCTTCGATCATCGCTTTCAGCGATAGTGACGAACGTCTCGCTGGTCAGCCTGCGAAACGTCAGGCCGTCACCAATCCTGAAGGCACCCTGTTTGCCGTCAAGCGTCTGATCGGCCGCCGCTTTGATGACCCAATGGTCACCAAGGACAAGGACCTCGTCCCTTACAATATCGTCAAGGGCGACAATGGCGACGCTTGGGTAGAAACCCACGGCAAGAAGTATTCCCCATCGCAGGTTTCCGCGATGATTCTTCAGAAGATGAAGGAAACGGCTGAATCCTATCTCGGTGAAACCGTGACGCAGGCCGTTATCACGGTCCCTGCTTACTTCAACGATGCCCAGCGTCAGGCAACCAAGGATGCCGGCAAGATCGCTGGTCTTGAAGTTCTGCGCATCATCAACGAGCCGACCGCAGCAGCGCTTGCTTATGGTCTCGACAAAAGCGAAGGCAAGACCATCGCTGTATACGATCTTGGCGGCGGCACGTTCGACGTTTCGGTTCTCGAAATCGGCGACGGCGTGTTTGAAGTGAAGTCGACCAACGGTGACACGTTCCTCGGCGGTGAAGACTTCGACATGCGTCTGGTCGAATATCTGGTTGCCGAGTTCAAGAAGGAACAGGGCATCGATCTTAAGAAAGACAAGCTTGCTCTGCAGCGCCTCAAGGAAGCTGCTGAAAAGGCCAAGATCGAGCTTTCGTCCGCGCAGCAGACAGAAATCAACCTGCCATTCATCACGGCTGACCAGTCTGGTCCTAAGCACCTTGCAATCAAGCTTTCGCGTTCGAAGTTCGAAAGCCTCGTGGACGATCTCGTGCAGCGCACGGTTGAGCCATGCAAGGCAGCGCTCAAGGATGCAGGCCTTAAGGCTGGCGACATCGATGAAGTGGTTCTGGTTGGCGGTATGACCCGTATGCCGAAAATCCAGGAAGTCGTTAAGGCTTTCTTCGGCAAGGAACCACACAAGGGCGTGAACCCGGACGAAGTTGTTGCCATGGGCGCAGCAATTCAGGGCGGCGTTTTGCAGGGCGACGTCAAAGACGTTCTGCTGCTCGACGTAACCCCGCTTTCGCTCGGCATTGAAACGCTTGGCGGCGTGTTCACCCGTCTGATCGAACGCAACACGACGATCCCGACCAAGAAGTCGCAGACCTTCTCGACCGCTGAAGACAATCAGTCGGCTGTGACGATCCGCGTTTTCCAGGGCGAGCGTGAAATGGCTGCCGACAACAAGATCCTCGGTCAGTTCGATCTCGTTGGCATTCCGCCAGCACCACGTGGCGTACCGCAGGTTGAAGTGACCTTCGATATCGATGCCAACGGCCTTGTCAATGTGTCTGCGAAAGACAAGGGCACAGGTAAGGAACACCAGATTCGCATTCAGGCATCGGGTGGCCTTTCTGACGCCGACATCGAAAAGATGGTCAAGGACGCTGAAGCAAATGCTGAAGCCGACAAGCAGCGCCGCGATGCGGTTGAAGCCAAGAACCAGGGTGAAAGCCTGCTTCATTCGTCTGAAAAGTCGTTGAAGGAATATGGTGACAAGGTTTCGGCTGAAGACAAGCAGGCAATCGAAAGTGCAATCGCTGCACTGAAGACCTCGCTTGAAGGTGACGATGCCGAAGACATCAAGGCGAAGACGCAGGTTCTTGCCGAAGCTTCCATGAAGCTTGGTCAGGCTATGTATGAAGCAGCGCAGGCTGCCGAAGATGCAGGCGCTGAAGGTGGCGAACAGGCTTCTTCAAACGACGATGTTGTCGATGCCGATTATGAAGAAATCGACGACGACAAGAAAAAGTCGTAAGCCTTGTCCGTAAAGCATGAGCCCGGGTCACTCCCGGGCTTTTGCGGCCTTTCGGGACGGTTGCACCGGACGGACAAAAATAAAAAAAGTCCAGCAGACAGGTCAGACAGAGGCCGCTTTGCGCAAAATGGGACCGTGGAGACGCTATCCGGGAAAAGGATGCGATCCAGCCGTCGGGATAACGAACTATGAAGATCGATTACTACGAAGCTCTGGGTGTGGAGCGAACAGCAGACGATAAGGTGCTTAAAACCGCCTTTCGCAGGCTCGCAATGGAGTTTCATCCGGATCGCAATCCGAATAATCCGGATGCTGAACGCAAGTTCAAAGAAATCGGCGAAGCTTATGAAACGCTGAAAGATCCGCAAAAGCGCGCAGCTTACGACCGTTTCGGTCATGCAGCCTTTGAAAATGGCGGCATGGGTAACGGCTTTGGTGGTGGCGGCGGCGGTTTCGGCGGAGCTGGTGGTTTTGCTGATATTTTCGAAGATATTTTTGGCGAGATGATGGGTGGCGGTCGCCGCCGCTCCAATGGCGGACGCGAACGCGGCGCCGATCTGCGCTACAATATGGAAGTCACCCTTGAGGAAGCTTATTCCGGCAAGGCAGCACAGATCCGTGTTCCGACATCCATGACCTGTGATGAATGCTCGGGTTCGGGCGCAAAGCCCGGTTCGCAGCCGACCACCTGTACCATGTGTGCTGGTTCGGGCCGTGTGCGTGCCGCGCAGGGCTTCTTCTCGGTTGAGCGCACCTGTCCGACCTGTAATGGTCGTGGCCAGATTATCAAGGACCCTTGCGGCAAGTGCCATGGTCAGGGCCGTGTGACGCAGGAGCGTTCGCTTTCGGTCAATATCCCGGCTGGTATCGAAGATGGCACCCGTATTCGTCTTGCAGGCGAGGGTGAAGCTGGAACGCGTGGCGGTCCATCGGGCGATCTCTATATCTTCCTGTCGGTCAAGCCGCATGAGTTCTTCCAGCGCGACGGTGCCGATCTTTATTGCAAAGTGCCGATCTCAATGACGACTGCGGCACTGGGTGGAGATTTTGAAGTCTCCACGCTCGACAGCACTCAGACACGCGTGAAGGTGCCTGAAGGCACGCAGAACGCTAAACAGTTCCGCCTCAAGGGCAAAGGCATGCCGGTTCTGCGCCAGCAGGCAGTGGGCGATCTTTATATCCAGATCGATATCGAGACACCGCAGAACCTGTCCAAACGCCAGCGTGAGCTGCTTGAGGAATTTGAACAACTCTCGTCCAAGGAGAACAGTCCGAAATCGGCAGGTTTCTTCTCCCGGATGAAGGAGTTTTTCGAAGGTATAGGTGAGTGAAGAAAAGGGAGCCGTTTGGCTCCCTTTTTTTACGCTTTCCTTAATGTCGCCTTGCCTAAGTACTCCAATGCGGCATAAACTTGCCTGATAACGACAATGGGAGCAGTGAAGAATGGCAGGGCAGCTCGGCAGGAAACTGGCCGCTAAGTTCGATGAGGAAATTCGTTTTTTCAAAGGTTGGATAGACGGACCGAAAGCGGTCGGCGCAATATTGCCGACAAGTTCCATCACGGCGCGACGTATGGCGAGCGTCATCGATACGAAATCAGGCTTGCCTGTTCTCGAGCTCGGACCGGGCACAGGTGTAATCACCAAAGCCATTCTCGCCCATGGCGTGAAGCCTTCCGATCTCTACTCGGTTGAATATTCGCCGGATTTCGTGGAGCATCTCGACAAGGCTTATCCAGATGTAAATATCATTCAGGGTGACGTGTTCGATCTCGATCAGGCACTTGGTGATATGAAAGATCAGAAATTCGACAGCATCGTTTCCGCTGTCCCCATGCTGAATTTTCCGATGGAAAGCCGCATTCAGCTTATGGAAGACCTGCTGTCGCGCATGCCGCGAGGTCGTCCTCTGATTCAGATCACGTATGGCCCACGTCCGCCGGTTCCGGCAGGCAAAGGCAATTACATTGTGCAGCATTATGATTTTGTGGTGCGCAATGTTCCTCCTGCGCAGCTCTGGGTCTATCGCAGCCCGCTCGTCTGACCTTTTACGGAGTTAAGTCATTTGATGACGGCAAAGATCCTGATTTTTGCGGGCTCTATCCGCAAGGGCGCATTCTCGGGCCATATGGCGGATGCAGCCGCCAGGGAACTGGTAACTCAAGGCGCCAGCGTGACACACATCACGCTGGCCGATTTTCAGCTTCCGATCATGAATGAGGATCTGGAAGCTGAAGAAGGCATTCCTGAAAACGCCATGAAGCTTGGTCGTCTCTTTGCAGAGCATGACGGGCTGATGATCTGTTCGCCGGAATATAACGCATCGATCCCGCCGCTTCTCAAAAACACGGTCGATTGGGTCAGCCGTATTTCCCGGGATGGCGACAAGCCGTTCAGGCCTTATGCGGGTTTGACGGTTGGACTGTGCTCGACATCCAATGGCGTCTTTGCCGGTATGCGTGGGCTTTATCACTTACGCGCAGTTCTGATGAATGTTGGCACCCAGATCGTCAGCGAGCAATGCTCGGTTGGGGGTGCAGCTGATGCTTTCAATGATGATGGCACGCTTAAAAATGAACGTCACACAAAAATGCTGAGCGCTGTCTGTGCCAGTCTCATTCGGCACTCGGTCAATCCGGGGCGCTGATAGTCAGCGTTATCTGCACATTTCAGGGCGCGGTATCTTTCGTACCGCGCCCTGTTGTGCGATTAAAACAAAAATCATCACGGAGAGATTTATGACAACGATAGATTTACGCGATCGGCTGATCGTGGGCCTCGACGTGCCGACCGTTGCTGATGCGGAAAAAGTGGTCGAAGAACTGGGCGATGCAGTCACTTTCTACAAGATCGGCTATCAGCTGGTATTTGCGGGCGGCCTTGATTTCGCGAAGAGCCTGATTGCAGCAAATAAAAAAGTCTTCCTCGATATGAAGCTTCTCGACATCGACAACACCATCGCCAAGGGCGTGGAAAATGTCGCAAAGATGGGCGTTTCCATGCTCACTTTGCATGCCTATCCAAAGGCAATGCGCTCTGCTGTCGAGGCTGCAAAGGGTTCTGATCTCTGCCTGCTCGGCGTGACGGTTCTGACCTCTATGGATGATGCAGATCTGAAGGAAGCGGGCTATTCCGATACGCCGGAAGCGCTGGTTCTCAAGCGTGCACAGCAGGCGCGTGAGGCAGGCATGGGCGGGATTGTAGCATCCGCGGCTGAAGCCTTTGCGATCCGTCAGGCAATCGGTCCCGATATGGCGGTCGTCACCCCCGGCATTCGCCCCGCAGGCAGTGAGAAGGGCGATCAGAAGCGCGTGATGACGCCCGCAGATGCACTCAAAGCAGGTGCAAGCCATCTTGTCGTTGCGCGCCCAATTGTCGGCGCAGCCGATCGCAAGGCCTCGGCCCTTGCCATTCTGGAAGAAATGCGCTCGGTTGGGTAATCAGTTTCTGAGGAGGACAGCATGACCAAAGCCTATTGGATCGCCCGCGTAGATGCCCGTGATACGGAGCGCTACAAGGATTACGTCTCGACTGCTACGCCAGCTTTCGAGCGTTACGGTGCGAAGTTTCTTGCGCGCGGCGGTAAGTCTGAGGCTGTTGAGGGACCGGGCCGCGCCCGTAACGTCATCATCGAATTTGAATCCATGCAGCATGCGCTCGATTGCTACAATTCGCCGGAATATCAGGCTGCGAAAGCCATCCGCCAGACTGTAGCGGACGGCGAAATCGTCATCGTCGAGGGTGCCGCCTGATTATAATCTTACCGGCCGGTCGTGACGTCCGGCGACTGAAAGATCAAGCAATATGACCTTGCCCGCATGCGGATCCGCATCGCGGGCATTTTCATTCATGCCTTCATGTGCGCTGGTGACAATCAGGACCGACGCATCGGCGCCAATGAAAGCCGGGCAGGTTGGCTGGGTAACAGGCAGCTTGATCGAGCGTAAGAGGCGGCCTTGCGGTGAATAGGCGTTGAGCGCGCTTCCGCCCCAGCATGCATTCCATAACGTACCTTCGGCATCAACCACCGAGCCATCAACCCCACCGTCTTCGACGCGATGATGAAAGACGCTTTTCTCCGATGTGGGCAGGCCAGTTTCGGAATCCGTATCGACACGCCAGATGATGTTGCGTGCTGTATCTGCGAAATAGGCGATCTTTCCATCGGGGGAAAAACAGATGGAATTGGTGATGGTGATGCCGGAGAACAGCTTTTTCACATGGCCTTCGCGATACCACCAGATCGAACCGGCATCCGCTTCGGCTTTCTTGCCCATGGTGCCAATCCAGAATGAACCGGACGGGTGCACACGCGCATCGTTGGAGCGGGTGATATCATTATCGGCTTCGAGCGGATGATGCAGCGTCAGGCGTCCATTTGCGCGCTCGCGCACAAAAAGCCCGTGTTCACTGACGACCAATTGCCGCTCACGATCAATGACCGCGAGCGCGCTGGCTTTCATGCCGAGATCATGTGTGCGGACTTCACCGCTATCGTCTTTCTCGATCAACCTTTGGCCGAGAATGTCGAACCACCAGCATTGAGCCGTCAGCGGGTCATATCCCGGACCTTCGCCGAGCTCAGCTATATGGTCGGCAAATATGGTTGTCTTGACTAGTGTCACCTTTTCCTCCCGGCGCTAGTGATCTGATTCCGGCATTTGCATCCTTCGGTTACAGGCCCTGGACAAATGTCTGAATCAAAAGGACCACTGGCAAGTTTGTGAATCGAGTGGATTTTTCGAGTTTTACGTTTGAACCAGAATTTGTGTCGGTCGGAATTCAAACGTCAAATTCAATCCACCAGCTCAGCCATGTTAGAGAGCAGCATAATCAAGCCTGTTCCCGCGATCCAGTTACAATTCCGCGCAATTGCATATCGAGCATCTGCGATCAGAAACAGCCCTGCTTTTTGCTCGTTTTGTTTGGAGCGTCTGGCTATCTGATTAAGCCAGATCGGTGCTCCAAACTTTTATTTGAAGCATAATCTTATCGATCCTCGTTTCACTCCGGTCCGATTATGCTTTAAGTTCCGGCAACTGAGAATCGCGAGGAAATCATGTCGCTAAAAGTTGCGGTCCAGATGGACCATATCAGCACGGTCAATATTACAGGTGACACCACTTTCGCTCTGTCGCTTGAAGCGCAGAAGCGTGGTCATGAGCTGTATCATTATACACCGGACCGGCTTTCCATGCGCGATGGCGTTGTTTCGGCTCGCGTCGAAAAGCTGGAAGTGCGCGACATCAAGGGCGATCACTACACGCTGGGCGAACCTGTGCGTCGCGATCTTTCGGAAATGGATGTGGTTCTGCTGCGCCAGGACCCGCCGTTCGATATGAACTACATCACCACAACGCATCTTCTGGAGCGTATCCATCCAAAGACGCTGGTCGTGAACGACCCGGCATGGGTGCGTAACAGCCCGGAAAAGATTTTCGTTACCGAATTCCCGGACCTGATGCCTGAAACGCTGATCACCAAGGACCCGCAGGAGGTTCTGGAGTTCCGCCGCGAGTTTGGCGACATCATTCTGAAGCCGCTTTACGGCAATGGTGGTGCAGGCGTGTTCCATCTGGCCGATGGTGACCGCAACCTGACCTCGCTTCTGGAAATGTTCGGGCAACTGTTCAGGGAGCCATTCATTGCGCAGCGCTATCTCAAGGATGTGCGCGCAGGCGACAAGCGCATTATTCTGATCGATGGCGAGCCGGTCGGTGCAATCAACCGCGTGCCTTCGGAAACCGATGCACGCTCCAACATGCATGTTGGTGGCCGTGCTGAGCAGAGCAAGCTGACTGCACGTGAGCAGGAAATCTGCGCTCGCATCGGTCCTTCGCTCAAAGAGCGCGGCTTCATTCTGGTCGGCATCGATGTGATTGGTGACTACATGACCGAAATCAACGTGACCTCTCCAACTGGTATCCGCGAAATCGAACGTTTCGACGGAACCAACATTGCTGCCCTGTTCTGGGATGCTGTTGAAGCCAAGCGTTGATAAGTCTCCTTGATTGCCCCCACTGAAAATGCTTAAATCCCAAGGTTGTATATGAGCACAATCTCACGTTAGAGGTGTGTAAAATACCGAGTGGGGGCACATGGTCGCGCGAGTAGGAACGGTTGCGTTTCAAGGCATAGAAGCTGTTCCTGTCGATGTGCAGGTGATGGTTGCGCCGGGCAAGATGGGCATGTCGATTGTCGGCCTGCCAGACAAAGCAGTGGCCGAAAGCCGGGAACGGGTGCAGGCCGCACTCCATGCGTCCGGGCTTTCCATGCCGACCAAGCGGGTCACGGTCAATCTGGCTCCTGCTGATCTGCCGAAAGAAGGCTCGCATTACGATTTGCCGATTGCGGTGGGGCTTATGGCAGCAATCGGCGCAATTCCAATAGACGCCATACAATCCTATCTCGTCCTGGGTGAGCTTTCGCTTGATGGTTCCATAACAGCCGTCGCAGGCGTATTGCCTGCCGCTATTGGAGCCAATCGCGAAGACAAGGGCCTGATTTGTCCTTATGCTTGCGGGCCGGAAGCGGCATGGGCAGGGGCCAATGTCGATATTCTTGCGCCACGCAGCCTGATTGCTCTTGCAAACCACTTCCGCGGAACACAGGTGCTGACACCACCTGACCCCTCTATGCGGGTTTCAAGCGAAGTGCTGCCAGACCTTGTCGATATCAAGGGACAGGAGACAGCGAAGCGCGCACTGGAAATTGCGGCTGCCGGAAATCATAATCTGCTGCTGGTCGGGCCGCCGGGATCGGGCAAATCGATGCTTGCGCAGCGGCTTCCATCCATTCTGCCAAAGCTCAGCCCGCGTGAGCTGCTCGATGTTTCAATGATCACATCCATTGCAGGTGAGCTTTCGGGTGGAAAACTATCTGACCGCAGGCCGTTTCGCGCCCCGCACCATTCGGCGTCTATGGCAGCAATGGTTGGAGGCGGGTTACGGGCAAGGCCGGGCGAAGTTTCGCTCGCGCATAATGGCGTGTTGTTTCTCGATGAGTTTCCCGAGTTTTCGCCACAGGTGCTCGATTCTCTCAGGCAACCGCTGGAAACCGGCGAATGCATGATTGCTCGCGTCAATCATCGCACCAGCTATCCGGCGCGCTTTCAGCTGATTGCAGCAATGAACCCCTGTCGTTGCGGCATGGCAGGGGAGCCGGGCCACACATGCGCTCGCGGCCCGCGTTGCCAGAGCGATTATCAGGCACGCATTTCCGGGCCGTTACTCGACCGTATCGATCTGCGAGTAGATATGCCGGCGGTTTCTGCGCTGGACCTCATTCAGCCGTCACAGTCCGAACGAAGCGAAAGCGTCGCCAAACGTGTGGCCCGGGCGCGGGCAATACAAAGTGCGCGCTATGCGGCTCTCGGGCTGGACGCATCCATGACCAATGCTCACTGCTCGGCAAATCTGATTGAGGACGTCGCCCGGCCCGATGCTGCGGGTGTAAAGCTATTGCGTGATGCAAGCGAACAAATGCGGTTTTCTGCACGCGCCTATCATCGCATCTTGAAAGTAGCCCGCACGCTGGCTGATCTCGATGGTGTGGATCAGATCAGCCGGATACATCTCGCAGGCGCGATTTCCTATCGTATGGGTGCCGAGAGACTGTCCTCTGTGGCGTGAAGACCGCGCCACAGAAGCTCTTTCTTTCTCGTTCAGTGTGTCTGAAGAGCCACGGTGCCATTGTTGAGAAAACAGGCCTTGCTGAACAGTGATAAATCAAGCGGATTGGGGAGGCGCACATCGCTGAGATCAGGGCAGACCTTGCTGTCTGCATCGAAGGCACGATCGATCTGGGAGATGCAAAGAATAGTCATCCCCTTCTCCTCCGCAAAAGCTTTCAGCGCTTTTATCTGAACCATCAGTTCCGGTTTCTCACGCTGCTGATCCAGCAATTGCAGATAATCGACGACGATACACGTGCCGCGCGGCTCATTCTGTGACTGTTCGATGATGTAATCCGCGCTGATTGCATCGGATGTGTCGAACAGGAACTGTCTTTGAAAGTCATGTTCGTTGATGCCAAGCATCTCAAATCGCCTTCCGATGTCTTTCCTTGTGTAATCCAGAGAGAAAAACAGGCCGCGGTTCCCCTTTTTCATGGCCTCAATGAGTATGTCGAGGCTGAGCAGCGTCTTGCCGTGACCGGGGCGTGCGCCCACCAGAACCAGATCACCTGGTTGCAGGCGCGCATAAAGCTCTGCCGCTGAGATGGCTTCGTTATGCTTGCGTGTCAGCATATTCCAGTTCTTGAAGCCTTCGCGCGTGGCGATGCGATCCAATGCTGCATGAAGCGGCACATTCTCATCGCGCGACATAAGTTTTGCGCGGCGTTTCAGATGATAAATGGGAGCCGATAATTTCATCAAAACCTCCTATACGAGCTTTGATTGCAATCCCTCCTCATGCTTTCGCTCGAACAGATGGTTCGATGGTTGAAATTCCCGCATGAAAAATGCTTTCCCGATCGGAGGGGGGAGGCGTGGAAGAAGCCAGAATCAGATCATAGCGCAGAACAGGGGGCGGTATGAATAGGTTTTTGCATAACTGGCTTCGCATCAGTGGATTGAATTCGATGTTTCAATCCCGACCGATATCAATGCGGTTTCCGATCGCAAATCTGGAAAATACCAGAATGAACAACAGGCCGGAAAGCGTCTGTCGCTTCCCTGCCTGTTTTTGAAAACTCTTGAGTAAGGCTGGTGTTTACTTCACTGCACCAACGAGCAGGTTGTCCTGGGATTCGATTGTGACCCAGCGGCCGGTATTGTTGGCAGCCTGACGCTTCAAATATGTGTAGTCGGTTTCGTCCCAGCGCAGAACTTCGTCGGTAAGGTTGTCGAGAACGAAATCGCCGCGATCAGTGCGGACGGTCAGAACGGCATGACCTTCACCGTCTGGCTTGCGAACGACAGTGATCAGCAGGTCTGTCATCGGGATGCCAGCCTTGGCAAGCTCACGCTGCTTGAGAAGAACGTAGTCTTCACAATCGCCAACAGTGGTCGGGTAGGCCCAATATTCCTCAACGCCGTAGATTTCCATGTCGGTCATCGGCTTGATGCGTTCATTGACCGAAAGATTGACGGCCTGAATGTTCTGCCAGTTGCTGTTGTTGAGCAGAAGTGTGCGGGTATCACGGCTGACGATGTTGCATTCAGCGGTTTCGCGCTTGCAGAATTCGTAATGACCGATTGGCTGTGAGGTAAGCTTGCCAGTCTGCATATAGGCACCTGATCCGGCCTGTGCGCCGAAGCTTACCATAAGAGCGGCAATGCCGATGCTTGCAGCAGCTATAATCTTCATGCTCGAGCGAACTACGCAAAACATACTCAAAGCCCTTTTCACAGCCCGCACTGGGCATTTATTAACGAAAAGTTAAAGTATGAAACATGGCCGGAGTCAATTGAGACTGCCGTGTCTTCGCCCAACATCTTAATTAATGGTTAACACGGGTATTGTGTAAAATATACATCTATAAATTGTATTTAACGACGTAAAAAACCGCCGCTTTAAGGGCGACGGTTTATAAATTACATATATAAAATATAGGCTTATGAATATTTCTCTGTCAGAGCAACGGGCCTCTATAGCGATGCCTGAACCACGGAGCTCTGCTCACAGAGCTTTTTAAAGCGGCGTGAAACAGACGTTTGTGTGTCCGGCACTGATAAAACCAAGGCGCTGCGCGGCACCCTTTGAAAGATCAAGTACGCGTCCCTTAATGAACGGCCCACGATCATTGATACGGACGATAAGCGACTTGCCGTTTCTCTGATTGGTGACCTTAACCTTGCTGCCCAGCGGCAAAGTGCGATGGGCGGCGGTCATCCCGGCTGGGTTCATGCGTTCGCCCGATGCGGTGCGTGAGGTGAGTGCATACCAGGAAGCACCGCCACAGCGCGCAGCTTGAGCTTCCATTGCGGTGATCGAGAAAAGACCTGTCGTCGCAACGGCGAGCATAGCCATACGGATTTTGAAGTTCATATTGATTCCAAGAGTCGTTTCAGGAAGTCTGGTCAGAAAGTCTGACCGATCATTTCGAGTTATGATGAGAAAGACCTGCGCCAACTGGAATCTAAATGTGGCGATGGCGTGATATTATTGAGAGTATAATGAGATAAATGATTCAGTGAACTGTGCGGAAAATGATCCTATACTATGCGTTGTTTATTTAATAACTCAAGAAAAGATCAGGAATATTTTGGGATGTTTGTCACTGTTGCTGTAAAACTGTTTACGATTCATTAGGATTCTGCGCTTGTCCCTTGCTGACTCATGTTTTGAGGTGGAAAACTCAAGAAAAGCTGCTTTGCAGTCGGTCGCGACGGTGTCGTTGCAGTGCAATTTTTATTTGTATCCCTAGTTTTCGGCCCTATGGGCCAAGTTGACGGAATCCGGCCTTTTTTGGGCAAAACACAACCTTGGGCTGTTTTATGCGCGGTAACGTTTGTTACGCCCATCGTAATGTTTGTTGAAATGTAGCGTGATGACGCCGTTTTGACCGTGCATCGCATGGGTGCAAAAGCCAAAATCCTGCTATAAGCGCTCATCTTAAGAACGGGAAATCATGCAGGATAAAAAACAAAAGGACGATACCGACACGCCGCTTCCGGCCATTTCGGCTGGCAAGCGTGTTCTTTATCTATGCCTTGGCTTCCTCATGCTGGCGCTTGGTATCATTGGCGCCATTCTGCCGGTTATGCCAACGACGATATTTATCATTCTTGCAGCATGGTTTTTCGCGCGCTCATCGCCGAAGTTTGAGGCGCGGCTGCTTGCCGATCCGCGATTTGGCCCGCTTATTATCAAATGGCGCGAACGGGGCGCTATTCCGCCCAAGGCAAAACTATATGCCTGTCTCGGCATGGCATTTGGCTATGGCATGTTCTGGTGGGGCGCTCGTCCGGGTCCTTTGCTTGCTGTCTCGGTCACGATCTTTATGCTCGGTTCCGCAGCTTACGTGCTGTCGCGCCCCAGTGAATAAGACAACATTGCAAACGGGAGCTTTTAATGCCTTTGCCTTCCATCAACCCGCTTATCGGTAAGCTTTCAGCGCCACCCATTCCGGCGGTACAGGCGTGGGCGCGAAATTATGATGGTGCGCATGGTCCTCTGATTGATCTGTCACAGGCCGTTCCCGGTTATCCGCCACATCCTGATATGCTGCGCTTTCTCGGCGAGGCTGCGGGATCTCTCGCGTCAGCTGGCTATGGTCCAATTGAGGGTGAGACTGTTTTGCGTGAGGCCTATGCGAAGCACGTTGGCAAACTCTATGGCGCTGAGATCAAGGCTGGTAATGTCCATATAACATCCGGCTGCAATCAGGCATTCATTGCCGCGATCATGTGTGTTGCTCAAAGCGGCGATACGGTTCTTGCGACCAATCCGTTTTATTTCAATCACCAGTCATCACTGGAGATGCTGGGTATTCGCTCAGCGACTTTTGATTGTCGGGCGGGAAATGGATTTGTCCCGGATATAGAAGATGTGAAGGCTGCCTTGCATGAAGGCGTCCGTGCACTTGTTCTGGTGTCGCCCAACAATCCAACCGGGGCGATTTATCCGCCACAATTGCTTGGCGAAATCTATGCTGCGTGCCGTGACAATGGAACATGGCTGCTGCTGGATGAAACCTATCGTGATTTTCTGAGTGATGCCAATCAGGCTCCGCATGGATTGTTTGCGGAAGCTGACTGGCCGTCTCATCTGATCCAGCTCTATAGTTTCTCTAAATCCTTCTGCATTCCCGGCCATAGACTAGGGGCAATCGTGGCGGGTTCCGACATGGTGGCCAATGTCGCAAAGGTGATGGATAATCTGCAAATCTGCGCGACACGTGCGCCACAGATTGCGGTCAGTCGGGCAATTGAGCCGCTGCAGGCCTGGCGCGATGATAATCGCCAGGAGATTGCGCGCCGCGCGGAAGCTTTGCGTAGCTCCATGAGTGATCTGGCTGGCTGGCATGTTGAGGCGGTCGGTGCCTATTTCGCATTTGTGCGTCATCCTTATGAAGGCGTGTCGTCAGCCGAGGTTGCGGAGAGGCTCGCCAGGTCCATCGGTGTTGTCACGCTGCCAGGCAGTTTTTTCGGAGACGAGCAGGATGCATTTTTGCGTTTTGCTTTCGCCAATGCGGACGTTGCAGGGATCAGGACCATGGCCGCGCGACTGCCGCTTTTAAAACTTTGATAGATCGTGAGCCCGAAAAACCCAGCAAAATGGCGGGCAAAGTCGATTGATACAAAGCTGTAACACTACTGTCATATGACTGTTATATAGAGCGCGTAGACGGCTTGTGACGCTTTCACGTCATGTGTCTTTTACAATAGGGGCTGGTGCTCATGAACAAGATGATTTCCTCGACCGCAGCGCTCGCAATTGCTGCAGTATTGTCGGTTTCCGCTGCGAATGCGCGCGATCAGATTCAGGTTTCCGGTTCCTCGACCGTTCTGCCTTATGCAAAGATCGTTGCAGAAACCTTTGGCGAAACCTATCCGAACTTCAAGACGCCGGTTATTGAATCGGGCGGTTCTGGCGCAGGCATCAAAGAATTCTGCAAAGGCGTTGGTGAAAACACCATCGATATCGCCAATGCATCGCGCGCCATGAAGGATACCGAACTCAAGTCCTGCATTGAAGCAGGCGTGAAGGAAGTTCAGGAAGTCCGCTTCGGCTATGATGGCATCGTGTTTGCAACTGATGCAAATGGTCCGGATTGGAAGCTGGTTCCAGTTGATGTTTACAAGGCTCTTGCTGCCAAGCTCGTCGTAGACGGCAAGCTGGTCGACAATCCAAACACCAAGTGGAATCAGGTCAATGCAGACCTGCCAGATTGGGACATCACTGCCTATATCCCTGGCGAAAAGCACGGAACCCGTGAAGTTTTTGAAGAAAAGCTTCTTGCTGACGGCTGCAAGGAATCGGGCGCTCTTGATGAAATCAAGAAGACCGGTCTCGATGACAAGGCTTCAGCTGCTGCCTGTATCGCTGTTCGTAAAGACGGCAAGGCTGTCGATATCGATGGTGATTACAGCGAAACGCTGGCTCGCATCGACTCCAACAAGCAGGGCGTTGGCGTTTTCGGTCTCTACTTCTTCGAAAACAATGCTGACAAGCTGAAGGTTGCAAGTGTCAGCGGCATCAAGCCATCGGCTGAAACGGTTGCTTCGGGCGAATATCCGGTTTCGCGCCCACTGTTCTTCTACGTGAAGAAGGCTCACCTTGGCGTCATTCCAGGCCTCAAGGAATATGTTGAGTTCTTCCTGTCTGAACAGATGGTCGGCCCGGAAGGCCCGCTTGCTGAATATGGTCTGGTTCCGGCTCCGGATGCAGAACGTGAAGCACAGCGCACTGCCTTCACCGAAGGCAAGCTGATGGAAGCCAAGTAAGCTTTGATCTGTGGAATGTGGGGAGGACTTCTTCCCACATTCTTTCTCTTTTGCGCTGGTCGGATAAGACAGGCGTATTCGCGTGGGAATGGCTGGCTGCAGATACTGCATGAACAGGCTATTTTCACATTTTTTGGGGCAACCGGGGAAATTGAATGTCCTTCTTTCTGGTTCTCGTCAGTGTCGTCGCAATCGGACTGATCGGATTCTTCATAGGTCGACAGCGCGCCGTTGCGATTGACAAGGCTCAGCCTGCTGTCAGTTCAGGCATAGCCACAGAGAAAATGCATTCCCGCCCACTTTATCATGGTTGGTGGGTTTTCCTCGTTTCCGCATTGCCCGCAATTCTGTTTCTCGCGGTCTGGGCGGTTGGTACATCGGTTTATCTCGATCATACGGCAACTGCTCGTATGCCCGCAGCTGTCGAAGACGGCTCTTTTTCGGAGCGCAGCCTGCAGCTTGGTATGATCCGCAGCCTCGCAGGTGGTCTGGACAAGCTGACGCCTGCTGAAATCGACAGTTTTCCGCAAAACTACAAAGAAGCACGCGATCTGCTTGGGTCGAAGGGCGTAGCGCTCGCGACCGAAGGGCAGGACTATATGGTCCCTGTCGCCCTTTTCCTTGAAAAGGCGAACAAGATTTCTCATACGGTCGGTAGCGCAATCGCAATGATTATCGCGATTGCCGGCCTCCTTTTTGGCCTCTCCGGTATCAAACGCCGCACGCGGGCTCGCAACAATGTTGAACGCATTGTGTTGTGGGGGCTGATTGCCGCTTCCGGTATTGCTATTCTGACGACGATCGGGATCGTGTTCTCTGTTCTGTTCCAGACGGTGAGCTTCTTCCAGTCGATCGCTCCGATGGACTTCTTCTTCGGGACTGTCTGGGACCCACGTTTCGCAGCTGCCGGTTCAGGTGGTGAAGTCGGCCAGTTTGGTCTGATCCCGCTTCTCGCCGGTACGCTCTACATTGCTTTGGTTGCAATGCTCTTCGCGGTTCCGGTTGGTCTGTTCTCAGCAATCTACATGGCCGAATATGCGTCACCGCGCGTGCGCACCGTGGTCAAGCCATTGCTTGAGCTTCTGGCTGGCATTCCAACTATTGTCTACGGCTTCTTCGCACTGATAACGGTTGGCCCGTTCCTGCGTGATCTCTCGGCTGCCATTGCTGGCGGTCAGGGCTTCATCATGGCACAGAGCGTGCTCACCGCAGGCCTCGTTATGGGCGTGATGCTGATCCCGTTCGTGTCGTCCCTGTCTGACGATATTATCACATCGGTGCCGCGCTCGCTGCGTGATGGCTCTCTGGGGCTTGGTGCAACGCGCTCGGAAACGATCAAGCGGGTTGTTCTGCCAGCAGCACTTCCCGGCATTGTCGGTGCGCTTCTGATGACAGCGTCACGTGCGATTGGTGAAACCATGATCGTGGTGCTTGCAGCCGGTGTTGCTGCCCGCCTGACGGTCAATCCGTTTGAGGCCATGACCACCATCACGGTCAAGATCGTCAATCAGCTGACGGGTGACCTTGAATTCGACTCGCCGCAGACGCTCGTTGCCTTTGCGCTGGGCATTACCCTCTTCGTCCTGACGCTGATCATGAACATCTTTGCGCTCTACATCGTTCGCAAGTACCGGGAGCAGTACGAATAATGACCGATTCAACTCTGAATGCTGCTGGAAATGCTGTAGCAACGCCCCAGCGCCGCGATATCGGGATCAAGCGTCGCTATGCCGCCGAACGCCGCTTCCGTATCTATGGCATCGTTGCCATTGCGATTGGTGTGTTCTTCCTCTGCGCATTGCTGTTCTCGGTATTCTCCAAGGGCTATACAGCTTTCGGACAGACAACGATCTATCTGCCGGTCAAGCTTGACGAGCAGGTCATCGATCCGGGCAACAAGCGCGCAACCGATCCGAATGTGCTGATCACGGCCAACTATCCGCTTCTGGTTCGCAATGCACTGGCTGAAAAGCTCGGCGTTTCGACGACAGATCGTGCTGAGTTGCGTGAGATTGGCCGTTTTTTCTCGGATGGCGTTCGCGTTCAGCTTCGCAAGATGGTGATGGACAATCCTTCGCTGATCGGCACCACACAGACGGTTCCGGTTCTTGCCGCAGCCGATATCGACTCAGCCTATAAGGGACAGATCGATCTTTCAGTGGCCGAAGCAAACCGCAAGGTTTCTGATCGTCAGGTTGCCTGGATGAAGACGCTGACCGATGAAGGCATGCTGAGTCAGGCCTTCAACTGGGGTCTGTTCACCAATGGCGCTTCCAGCCGCCCGGAAACTTCCGGTCTTGGAGTGGCGCTGGTTGGTTCCTTCTACATGATGCTGATCGTGCTGGTGCTTGCACTGCCTATCGGTGTGGCTGCTTCGATCTATCTTGAAGAATTTGCCAAGAAAAACCGTCTTACCGATCTGATCGAGGTCAACATCAACAATCTGGCTGCGGTGCCGTCGATTGTGTTCGGTCTTCTCGGGCTTGCCGTCTTCATCAACTTCTTCAATCTTCCGCGGTCTGCATCGATTGTCGGTGGTCTGGTGTTGACCCTGATGACGCTTCCGACAATCATCATCGCGACACGTTCTGCCCTTCGCGCTGTACCGCCATCAATCCGTGCGGCAGCTCTCGGGCTCGGCGCTTCGAAAACTCAGATGGTGTTCCACCATGTGCTGCCTCTCGCGGCTCCCGGCATTCTGACCGGTACGATTATCGGGCTTGCTCAGGCGCTTGGTGAAACTGCACCATTGCTTCTGATCGGTATGGTAGCCTTCGTGGCCAATATGCCTGCAACGCCAATGGATCCGGCCACTGCTCTGCCTGTGCAGATTTTCATGTGGGCGAATGAAGCTGAACGTGCCTTTGTAGAACGGACATCAGGCGCTATTATCGTCCTGCTCCTGTTCCTGGCCGTTATGAATATTGCAGCAATTATTCTGCGCCGCCGCTTTGAGCGCCGCTGGTAAACGGGAGAGAAATGATGAATCTCATGACCGAACGATCTCTCGAAAAAGCCGTAGGAGATAAGATGAACACCAACGCCCCCTCCATAAAGATGCGCGGCGACAAGGTCTGCGTCTTCTATGGTGAGAAGCAGGCTCTGTTTGAAGTCGATCTGGAAGTTCCGGAAAAGATGGTGACAGCGCTTATCGGTCCTTCGGGCTGCGGCAAGTCGACATTCCTGCGTTCGCTTAATCGCATGAACGATACGATCGAAGGCTGCCGTATCGTCGGCAACATCACGCTCGACAATGAAGATATTTACGATCCGAAGATCGACGTTGTTGAATTGCGTGCCCGTGTTGGCATGGTGTTCCAGAAGCCAAATCCGTTTCCGAAGTCGATTTTCGAAAACGTCGCCTATGGCCCGCGTATTCACGGTCTGGCACGCAACAAGACCGATCTGGAAGAAGTCGTCGTGACGAGCCTCAAGAAGGCCAGCCTTTTTGAAGAGGTCAAGGATCGTCTTCATGATGCCGGAACCGGTCTTTCCGGCGGTCAGCAGCAGCGTCTGTGCATTGCACGTGCGATTGCAGTCAGCCCGGAAGTCATCCTGATGGATGAGCCGTGCTCGGCGCTTGATCCGATTGCGACTGCAAAGGTTGAAGAGCTGATCGACGAGTTGCGCCAGAACTACACGATCGTAATTGTCACGCACTCCATGCAGCAGGCAGCTCGCGTTTCGCAGCGCACCGCCATGTTCCACCTGGGTAATCTTGTGGAAGTCGGCGATACGGATGTGATGTTCACGGCACCGACCGAAAAGCGCACACAGGACTATATCACCGGTCGCTTTGGCTAAAATAATTGGAGCAGGAGCGGCGGCTAGTTTGAGAAAACAGCTGTCCGGCTTCCCCGCAATTTAATTTGAGGTCTATTATGGCGTCTCAGCATACCGTTACCGCTTACGACGAAGAACTGCAGTTCCTCACGCATAAGATCGCCGAAATGGGTGGTCATGCGGAACGTATGGTCGAGCAGTCCGTTGCAGCGATTGTCAACGCCGACAACGCGCTTGCTCAGCGCGTTATCTCCGACGATCTCATCCTTGATGCAAGCGAGCGTGAGATTGACGACAAGGCCGTTATGATCATTGCGAAGCGTCAGCCAATGGCTGTCGATCTGCGTGAGATCATCGGCTCGATCCGCATCTCCGCTGATCTGGAACGCGTTGGCGATCTTGGCAAAAACATTGCCAAGCGCGTTGCAGCCGTCTCGGAATCGCGTCAGCCGGTCAAGCTCTATCGTGGGCTTGAAACACTGGCCGAACTCGCGCTGACGCAGCTTAAAGACGTGCTCGATGCCTATGCGACCCGCTCGGTACAGCAGATCAATATCGTTCGTGATCGCGATGATGAAATTGACTCGATGTACACCTCGCTGTTCCGCGAGTTGCTTACCTATATGATGGAAGATCCGCGCAACATTTCGGCCTGCACGCATCTTCTGTTCTGTGCCAAGAACATTGAGCGCATTGGCGATCACGCGACCAACATTGCCGAAACAGTCTATTATATCGTGACCGGTCTGCAAATGCCTGCGGAGCGTCCGAAAGAAGACCTGAGCCACGGCATTGTCGTGGACGAGGCGCGTAAATCCTAAGAACATCCGGTGCCGCTATTTGCGGCCCGGAATGTCTGCTTAGTGAATGTCTGCATGAGTAAGAACAGCGCGGCGGCACGCGGTCGATCGGGGGCTTGTATCTTCCGCTGGCCCAAGCGCATCCCGAAAAATGCGAAGCGATTTTTGGATAAGATGCGCGATGAGGAAAAAAGCGTATCCTGAAAAATGCGAAGCGGCTTTCGGTCAGGATACGCGATAAAACAATGAGTTAGAGCGAAATCTGTTTCAATCAGATCGAAACGCGCTCTAAATTTTGGATAGGAAATACTGGATGTCACAGGCACCCAAGATTGCTGTGGTTGAAGACGAAGAAGCCCTGAGCGTGCTCTTGCGCTACAATCTCGAAGCAGAAGGCTATCAGGTCGATGCGATGCTGCGCGGCGATGAAGCCGAAATCACGCTGCGCGAAAACGTACCAGACCTCCTTATTCTGGACTGGATGCTTCCCGGTGTATCGGGAATCGAGCTTTGTCGTCGTCTGCGCCAATGGCCGGAAACCGAACGTCTGCCGATCATCATGCTGACTGCGCGTGGTGAAGAAAGCGAACGTGTCCGGGGCTTGAGCGTCGGTGCTGATGATTATGTCGTAAAGCCTTTTTCGACGCCGGAACTGCTGGCCCGTGTCAAAGCGATGCTGCGTCGCGCCAACCCAAGTGTTCTCTCCCACGTCCTAAAGGTTGGCGATCTGGTGCTCGATCGTCAGCAGCACCGCGTCTATCGCAAGGAAAAGGAAGTCCGTCTCGGACCGACAGAGTTCCGTCTGCTCGAATATTTCATGATGTCACCAGGCCGGGTTTTCTCACGCAGCCAGTTGCTGGATGGTGTCTGGGGACCAGATATTTACGTCGATGACCGCACGGTCGACGTGCATGTCGGACGTTTGCGAAAGGCGATTAATGTCGGTCGTGCGCTCGATCCTATCCGCACGGTGCGCGGTGCAGGTTACTCGTTCGGATAATTAGATCCAGACCTGCAAAATTTTTACTTAGCGGCCCGTTGCTGAAAATGTGACGGGCCGTTCTGCATGAGACGAGCCTGCAATGCGACTCACTTCGAGGCGGTCTGATTCGGAAGTGTGCTTCCATAATGTGCCAAAATGACCAATATCACGCGATGTTACAATAATCGTGACAAAGTTGAAGGACCCGCAAAATCGGGGTCAAAAACAGCATCTGAAAAGCTTAAAAAGACAGCTGCGTAAAATCTTGAAACATCGGTGAAATAAGGCAGTGATATGGCCTGTATTCTGGTGAATTGAATCGCGTTAAATCAATAACTTATAAGATTTGCTAATTTGCATTAAGGATTTGTTAATAAATTTAAGGGGTTTGTGGGGAAAATTCATCTTTGGATTCGGGTTCGATTGACCACTGTTTTGGTGGCTTCGTCATTTTAGGAATTTGACCGTTTGCCTTTTTTTGGCCTAAAAATTCCAAAACCTTGAATGCAATGAGTGACAGCAGAACGTTTGTTTTTTGATTTTCGTTCTATTTGGCTGGAGCGCCAGGCATCTCGATTGGATGCACAAAGGCTGCTCTGTTAGTTCAAATCTGCTGCATAAGTTTTATGCAGTGGCACCACAGCCAGGTTTCAGACGCCTTTTGCGGGGCGGAGGCCGGGTTGGATCAATTAAGGGTCCTAACGATGAGACTGAGCCATTGACGCGCGCTTCTAAGTGGAAACTGCCCGTTATTATCGGGCTTCTGGTTGCTCCATTCGTGGTGACAGGTTGCACGACGACCGGAGGCACACCCAAGACCAAATCCGAAAAGACGGCGGCGGTTAGCCACGTCAAATCAGTCAATGGCGTCAAGACTTTTACCTATACCGCCAGAGACCGTGAATGCCTTGAACGTGCGATGTTTTTTGAATCGAACCGTTCAAGCCCTGATGGCCTGATGGCCGTTGGCACTGTCGTCATGAACCGTCTCGCTTCGGGCAGCTATCCTGATACGATCTGTGGCGTTGTCGGTCAGAAAAACCAGTTTGCACCGGGTGTTTTGAGCCGCAAGATGAATTCCAGGGCGATGCCTGACGTTCAGTCCGCCGCAGATTCTCTGCTCAAGGGCAAGCGCCATCCATCGCTGAAGAACTCTATGTTCTTCCATACAGCTGGCCTCAAATTCCCTTATCGCAACATGCATTACGTGCTGGTTGCGGGCGGTAATTCTTTCTACGAAAAGCGTGGTCGCGACGGTGAACTGCAAAACCCGGTTCCGCAGACGCCATACAATCTGGCTTATGCTTCGACACCACAGTCACCTTCCATGCCGGATGGTCCGTTCTATAACGTAACCGATCAAAAGGATGTGACGGTTCCGCAGGCTCAGCCGAGTGTGCAGGTTGCATTGGCCGAAGCCTCGAAGACGACTGAAGTCCAGCAGAATGAAGGTGCCGGACCACAGGCACGCGGCGCACGTCTGGTTGCCTTGCCTGTCAAGGCAACAGAAAAGCAGGCCTTGACGCAAGTGGCAGCCTATCAGCCGGCTTTCGATGAAACGGCTCCCGCTGTGCAGAACGTATCTCTGGGATATACCGCCGATAAGAAACATGTGGACGCTATCGGCGCGATGCTTCTTTCACAGGAACGCCCGGAATCGCCACTTTAGTGCTCGACTGAAGCGCCAACCGAATGGCTTAAAAAAAGCGCCCTTAAAGGGCGCTTTTTTATGGCTTGGTTTGCTCGTTACTTGGCTTGTTCGTTATTTGGCTTGAACTGGTACCGGGCGATAGACCGGCTGATAGATTACCATCGGTGTGTCGTAGAAATCGGCGCGGTTCTGCCAGGCGCGGCGATCTGCGCGACGGTCGAGATCGAGCTGCAACAGGCAGTTGGAAAACGCATCGGATTTTTGCTTGAAACCATAGCTGCGGCAGGTCTGTTCATCTGCGGCGCGGCGCTGTTCCGGTGTCATGGTTTGACAACCGGCCAGAAAGCCCGCCAGACCAAGGATAATAAGCACGCTTTTCTTCATAGCTGTTGCTCTCGTTACATAAAAATTTTCAATCGACCGCGTAAACAATATACCGCAGTGGCGTGAAAAAGCGTGGTGAAATTAAGTCATCTGATAAACTGCCGCTGATTCTTTCAAACACGAGGCTTGCAGCCATATGGCACATGACAATAACGCTCCCGTCATCGATCCGGTAAAACTCGAAAGTCTGGCCGAAGTGGCCGTACGCGTCGGGCTGCAATTGCGTGAAGGGCAAGACCTTGTCATCACGGCCCCTGTCGTTGCTCTGCCGCTTGTGCGCCTGATTGCAAAGCATGCCTATAAGGCAGGTGCCGGACTTGTAACGCCGTTCTTCTCCGATGATGCAATTGCGCTGGCGCGTTATGAAAATGCGAGCGACGAAAGCTTTGATCGTGCGGCCAGCTGGCTCTATGAGGGCATGGCAAAGGCTTATGCGAATGGTGCGGCGCGACTGGCGATTGCAGCGGACAATCCGATGTTGTTGTCTTCTCAGGATCCGGCAAAGGTTTCGCGTGCTAATCGCGCCAATTCCAAGGCTTATCAGCCCGCTCTCGAAAAGATTGCGGGTTTCGACATCAACTGGAATATCATTTCCTATCCCAACCCGGAATGGGCCAGGCTGATGTTCCCGAACGATGCGGAAGATACCGCGACCCGCAAGCTTGCCGATGCAATCTTCGCTGCGTCGCGCGTCGATGTGGCCGATCCGGTCGGTGCATGGGCAGCCCATAATGCAGCATTGCGCACCCGCACCCGTTTCCTGAACGGCAAGGCCTATAGCGCCTTGCATTTCAAGGGACCGGGCACTGATCTGACAGTTGGTCTGGCAGACGGTCATGAATGGCATGGTGGTGCCTCAACAGCCAAGAATGGCATTACCTGCAATCCGAATATTCCAACCGAGGAAGTATTCACCACACCGCATGCGCTGCGCGTGGATGGCCATGTGTCGAGCACCAAGCCACTATCGCATCAGGGAACCCTGATCGATGATATCTCAGTCCGGTTTGAAGGCGGACGTATTGTCGAAGCCAAGGCGAGCCGTGGTGAGGAAGTTCTGAACAAAGTGCTGGATACGGACGAAGGCGCACGTCGTCTGGGTGAAGTGGCGCTGGTGCCGCATTCCTCTCCGATCTCACAGAGCGGACTGTTGTTCTATAACACGCTGTTTGATGAAAATGCTGCGAGCCACATCGCGCTCGGACAGTGCTATTCAAAGTGTTTCATCGACGGTGCGAAACTTACGCCTGAACAGATCGCAGCGCAGGGTGGCAATTCAAGCCTCATCCATATCGACTGGATGATCGGCTCTGACAAAATCGATGTTGATGGCATCAATGCCGATGGTAGCCGCGAGCCTGTGATGCGCCGCGGCGAATGGACAAGTTAAGCATCGCAAATAGCAAAAAGGCCGGGAAATTTCCCGGCCTTTTTCATTGATAATTGTTCAGAGCACCAAAGTCAGTTTTTTTCCTGAACATGGGCTTCGAGGAACCACAAAGCCTTGTCGAGACTGCGCGATGCGGCGGTGAAAATATCCGCGGTGGCGTCGTCGCCAGCGTCATCGGCATCCTTGATCGACTTGCGCACAAGATTGGCGACATCGCCGTAGCGTTCGATCAGCGCTGCAAGGTGATCGTGAACGGCATAGATATCCGTTGGATAGGCCTTGAGCTTCGATTCCTTGGCAACAACCTGCGTCGTGCCGTAGGCGGTCCCGCCTAACTGCACTGCACGTTCTGCGATCGTATCGACATGATCGTCGAGGTCGGTACGGAATGTATCCAGCATTTCATGCACGGCGATAAACTGTGGCCCCTTGAGGTTCCAGTGCGCCTGCTTGGTGATGAGGGCAAGGTCGATGGTCGCTGCCAGATTTTCATTCAGCAATGCGATCATCGTGGTCTTGGTATTGGAGGGAAGATCGTTGCGGGTTGCATGCATCGACTTCTTGGACATTTTATCCTCATATCCTTTGCACGATCCGGCTGTGTATCAGCGATTGGGACATCGCTGAGGGAAAACAGATTTGTTTTTCTGAAACCCGCCCCGCCAGATCTCAATAAAAGGCCGGTTTCGGGATACGGTAATTGATAACCGCCCCGCATCCAGCACAGAAACGCTTTGCATGGGTTTTGGTTCCCTGAGCAGCTTGTAAATTTCACTCGTTTTATGTGTTTTGCTTGTCGCGGGACGATTTCTGATTTACCCGATGGCTTATGAAGATACTTGCCCTCGATACCGCCTCTTCCTGGTGTGCTGCCGCAGTTTATGATTCTGGCTGCGATTTGGGCCACGATTCTGGTTGCGACTTGGGCCACGATTCGGGCACAGCTGCCGTTCTTGCTGAAGTCAGCGAGAATATCGGCAAGGGTCATGCTGAAGTCCTGATGGACTATATCGAACGGGTCATGACACAATCCGGAATTGCCATGTCCGATCTGGACCGCGTGGCGGTGAATGTCGGCCCCGGTTCCTTTACCGGCGTGCGGATTGGCGTGTCGGCTGCGCGTGGCTTTGCACTGGCGCTTGACCGGCCGGCGATCGGTATCAGTGCTTTTGATGCGCTTGCATCCGAGGTGGCGATCAGTCATCCGGGGCAGCCTGTGCTGGTTCTTCTTGAAGCGCATCGCGGCGAAATTTATGCGCAAGCCTTTGGCGCTGATGGTATCGCACAGAGCAATCCCATGGTGGTGTCTCGCGATGAAGCGCTGGCACTGGCGCAACAGCAGGCCGATGGCACAGTACTTGCCGGTTCGGCTGCCGCTTCATTGAATGAGATGCTGGCCGGAACATTCAGCGTTGCACGGGTCGAGCCGACAGGGTTCATCAGTACTTATGCAAAGCTCGCATCCATGAGAGAACCGGGTGAAGCGCCGAAGCCGCTTTATATGCGTGGACCGGATGTGAAGCCACAGACCGGCTTTGCACTGCCGCGTAAGGCAAACGGAGAATAGCGTCATGATGAGCTTTGTGCTTGGACGCTTTGGCCGCAGACCTGTTTCGATTGAGCTTCTTGGCGCGCAGGACAGCGGAGAAATTCAGCGCATTCATGCGCATGCCTTCCACCATGGCTGGAGTTCGGATGATTTTCGCTCGCTGATCGCGCAGGATACGGTTTTCGGTTTTGTGGCTCGTCCTGAAGGCAAGCCCGGAACGGCATGCGGTTTCGTGCTGGCACGTCTGGTTGCTGGCGAGGCTGAAATTCTCACTATTGCGGTTTCCAACGAGGTGCGTAAGCAAGGCGTGGGCCGGTCTTTGATGGATGCCGTTTTACGCCATCTCTATCAGGAACGCGCCGAAACGCTGTTCCTGGAGGTCGATGAGGCAAATGTGGCGGCTCTCGCCCTTTATCGTCGCATGGGTTTCAACAAGGTTGGTGACAGACCTGCCTATTATGAAACGGCGAATGGTCGTTCAGCTGCATTCATTCTGCGTCGCGATCTGGTGAGGCCACAATGATTGGTGCGATCCGCATCGTTCTGGTCGTGGCAGCGATGGTGACGCTGAGCCTGTCACTCATTCCGGTGCAATATGTGTTTCTGAAACTGAAAAACACATGGAAGCGGCGGCTGCCCAATTTCTTCCATCGCATCGTCGCGCGACTGTTTGGTTTCCGCATCACAATCGTCGGAGATATGCCAGAAGGCCGACCGCTGTTGTTAGTCTCCAATCACACTTCCTGGAGCGATATTATTGTTTTGTCGGCCACAGGTCAGGTGTCTTTCATTGCAAAGTCGGAAGTCAGAAGCTGGCCGGTCTTTGGCTTCTTTGCCATTTTGCAGCGTACAGTTTTCGTGGAACGTGAAAGACGCGGCAAGACCGGCGAGCAGACCTCCGACATTGCAAAGCGCCTTGCAGATGGCGATGCCATGGTTCTGTTTCCCGAAGGAACGACATCCGATGGCAATCGAGTGCTGCCGTTCAAGACAGCGCTTTTTGGCGCAGCACATGCGGCGATCCGTGAAGCAGGTGTGCCTGAAGTGATCGTGCAGCCGGTGGCGGTTGCCTATACCGGCGTGCACGGAATGGCGATGGGACGCTATCACCGTCCGATTGCCTCATGGCCGGGCGATGTACAATTGATGCCGCATCTCAAAGGCATTTTACGGGAAGGCGCTATCGATGTCGAAGTGCGCTTTGGCGAGCCGATTGTCGTGACTGCTGAAACCGATCGCAAGGCGCTTGCCCGCACCATGGAAAACCGGGTGAGGGCGCTGTTGCAAAGTGCGCTTCTTGGGCGCGAAATCGCGGAAGATTGAGACACGGTAAGTTTGTCGCCTTCCAAAGTGGTGATAAAAACTGTAGATAGCCGCGCATGAGCGAAAATGTGACCGATATTGAGACAGCACCGGAAGGCAGCAACACACGTAAGGTCTTTGTGAAGACTTATGGCTGCCAGATGAACGTCTATGACAGTCAGCGCATGGCGGACAGCCTTGCGCAAGAAGGCTATGTCACGACTGACAGCCCCGATGATGCCGATCTGGTTCTGCTCAACACCTGTCATATTCGCGAAAAGGCATCGGAAAAGCTTTATTCAGCGCTGGGTCGCCTGCGCAAGATGCAGGATAAACGCGGGCCAAACGGCAAGGAATTGACCATTGGTGTCGCCGGTTGTGTGGCACAGGCCGAGGGTCAGGAAATTCTGCGTCGAGCGCCGAATGTCAATCTGGTTATCGGGCCGCAGACCTATCACCGTCTGCCTGACGCACTGGCACGTGTGCGGGGTGGCGAAAAGGTCGTAGAAACCGAATACGCCATTGAAGACAAATTCGCGCATCTGCCTGCACCAAAGCGCGAGGAAACGCGCAAGCGGGGTGTTTCGGCATTCCTCACCGTTCAGGAAGGTTGTGACAAGTTCTGCACTTTCTGTGTGGTGCCTTACACACGTGGCTCTGAAGTCTCGCGCAGCGTTGCGCAGATCGTGGCTGAGGCCGAGCGTCTTGCTGATAGTGGCGTGCGCGAGCTGACCCTTCTGGGCCAGAACGTCAATGCATGGCACGGCGCGGGCGATGACGGTCGCGAATGGGGTCTTGGCGAATTGCTGTTCCGCCTTGCACGCATTCCCGGTGTGGCACGTCTGCGTTACACGACCAGCCATCCGCGCGACATGGATGATACGCTGATTGCTGCGCACCGCGATCTGCGACAGCTGATGCCTTATCTGCATCTGCCTGTTCAGGCTGGGTCGGATCGTATTCTCAAGGCCATGAACCGCCGTCACAAGGCTGATGAATATATCCGTCTGGTCGAGCGTATCCGCGAAGTGCGTCCTGATATGGCGCTTTCAGGCGATTTTATCGTCGGTTTTCCGGGCGAAACCGATCAGGATTTTGAAGATACAATGCGGCTCGTACGCGAGGTGCATTACGCGCAGGCCTATTCGTTCAAATATTCTCCGCGTCCCGGGACACCCGGTGCTGATCTTCCCGATCATGTGGAAGAGTCGGTCAAGGATGAGCGTTTGCAACGCCTTCAGGCGCTGCTTTCCGAGCAGCAATATGCGTTTCAGGATTCGCTCGTCGGTCGTGAAATGGATGTGCTTCTGGAAAAGAAAGGCCGCTTTGATCGTCAGATGGTTGGTCGCTCGCCATGGCTGCTGCCTGCCATTGTCGATGACAATGAGGATGCGGTCGGCGAGATCATTCGTGTGAAAATTACGGGGACTGGCACAAATAGTCTTATTGCGCAAAAGCTTGCGTGAGAGCATGATACAGGCAGGCAGTAGTCGCGGTGAGTGAGTCTTTTACCGAACGTTCTGCCGGAACTGCGATTGCAATGCGTGAACCTTAGGGAGATGCGGTTGAGCGCTACGGAAAAGTTAAAGCCTGCCAAGCCAACCATTCAAACGCAAACAAACACAATTTCAAGTCCGGCTACGAGTTCGGTTACGAAGGCGATGTCCGGGGCTTCCGACATGGCCCATATCGTCCTCACCTTCGACAATAATCGCCTTGCCAGCGCACTTTACGGTCAGTTCGATGAGAATCTGGCGCGTATCGAGCAGAAGCTTGGTGTCGATGTTCGTTCGAAGGGTAACGAGCTTTCCATCCGGGGCGATGCGACGGCTACCGAACAGGCCCGACGTACACTCGATCAGCTTTATGAATATTTGCAGAAAGGCCATGAGCTGACCACGTCGGATGTGGACGGTGCCATGCGCATTGCCATTGCTGCGGATGATCAGCTGACATTGCCGACGCTTGAAAACAAGGGAAAGATGTCGGCTGCGCAAATATCGACGCGCAAGAAGACAATCTTTGCACGCACGCCGACGCAGGACGCTTATATGCGCGCCCTCGACCGGTCGGAGCTGGTTCTGGGTGTTGGGCCAGCGGGTACGGGTAAGACCTATCTGGCCGTTGCCCATGCTGCAATGCTTCTGGAGCGCGGTCTTGTAGAACGCATTATCCTTTCACGCCCGGCGGTTGAAGCCGGCGAGCGTCTGGGCTTTCTGCCCGGCGATATGAAGGAAAAGGTCGACCCTTATCTTCGTCCGCTTTATGATGCGCTTTACGACATGATGCCTGCTGAAAAGGTCGAACGGGCCATTACAGCCGGTGTGATCGAAATTGCACCGCTGGCTTTCATGCGTGGCCGCACACTCGCACATTCTGCGGTCATTCTCGATGAAGCACAGAACACGACGTCGATGCAGATGAAGATGTTCCTGACGCGCCTTGGCGAAGGTTCGCGCATGATGGTCAATGGCGATCCAAGCCAGATCGATCTTCCGCCCGGCCAGAAGTCTGGTCTCGTTGAGGCACTGCGTGTACTGGATGGCGTGGATTCAGTCGTCAAGGTACGCTTTACCGAGAAAGACGTGGTGCGCCATCCGCTGGTCGCGGCAATCGTCAGCGCCTATGATAGCGATGCTAAAAAGAATACGCGATCGGAGTGAATATCACAGCGCATCCCAAAAAGTAGGCATCGCTTTTTGGATAAGATGCGCTGGTGATAAGACGCATCTCAAAAAAGTAGGAACTGCTTTTGGACAAGATGCGCTTGAGATAAAGTGCATTCTCGCATTCCGAAAACGGATCTGAGATAAAATGCGTAAATAATCTTGCATTCATGCCAGGGAATGACGATTTAAAAATATTACGTCCGCTTTCAGGCGGACGTCTCTTTTAACAACTGGAAGGATAGAGCGGTTGCCTCATCGCAAGCCGCGGCAGAAGTGTCAGACAACGCGATTCAAATCGATATTATGATCGAAGCCGGCAACTGGCCGGATGAAACGGCTCTTGAAGGGCTTGTAAAACGTTCCGTTGAGGCGGCCTGGAATAATCTCCGGCTCAAGCCTGCAGAGAGCGAATTGAGTCTGGTTTTTACCGACGATGCCTCCATTCAAGCGATCAATGCTGAGTGGCGAGGCAAGGACAAGCCAACCAATGTTCTGTCTTTTCCTGCTTATCCTGTAGAGGCTGGCATGCAGCCGGGCCCGATGCTTGGTGACATCATCATTGCACGGGAAACGGTCGAGCGTGAAGCTCTCGAAGAAGGCAAACCGTTCGAAAATCATCTCTCCCATCTGGTGGTACATGGCTTTTTGCACCTTTTGGGTTACGATCATGAGACGGAAGATGAGGCCGAGGAGATGGAGCGCCGTGAGCGTGAAATCCTTCATGCTCTTGCCATCCCCGACCCTTATGCTGTATCCGATTTAAACGTTGAAACAGATTGATCATGGCTGACCAAAGCAATTCCTCGTCCGCAGGCGATAGCCGAAGCGACACACAAGACTCCGAAGGGCAAAGTACGCAGCGGTCGCAGGCGACCGAAAAGCGTTCCCTTTTGTCGAACATTTTTCCGTTTATGCGTTCGCGCCAATCATCTTCCTTGCGTGAAGATCTGGCCGATGCAATTTCCAGCACCGCAAGCGAGCAGGATTCAGTTTTTTCGCCCGAAGAAAAGGCGATGCTGCATAATATCCTGCGCTTGCGTGAAATCCGCGTCGAAGATGTGATGATCCCGCGCGCCGATGTGGTGGCGGTCGAAATTTCCACACCGCTCTGGGAAGCGCTCGAGCTGTTTGAAAGTTCTGGCCATTCGCGTATGCCGGTCTATGCCGAAACGCTGGATGATCCGCGTGGCATGATCCATATCCGCGATGTGCTCAATTATATCACCAAGCAGGCACGTCAGAAGACAACCCGTCGTACAACGACGCGCAAGACCGCTGAGGCAAGCGCTGCCAAGTTCGATATGGGCCGCATCGATCTCACCAAGACGATTGGTGAACTTAATCTGATGCGCAAGGTGTTGTTCGTACCACCATCGATGATGGCGAGTGGACTGATGGCACGCATGCAGGCTTCCCATATCCAGATGGCGCTGGTCATTGATGAATATGGCGGCACCGATGGACTGGCTTCGCTTGAAGATATTGTTGAAATGGTCGTTGGTGATATTGAAGACGAACATGACGACGAAGAAATCATGATCGCTGAAGAGGCTGACGGCGTATTCGTCGTTGATGCCCGCGCAGATCTTGATGAATTGACGCAGAAGATCGGTCCTTCATTTGAAGTGGGCGAGCATGGCGAAGACGTCGATACGGTCGGTGGCCTTATCTTCTCCGTTCTGGGGCGGATTCCGTTGCGCGGCGAAGTCGTTCAGGCAGTTCAGGGCTATGAATTCCATGTGCTGGAAGTTGATCCGCGACGCGTAAAACGTGTTCGGATCGTACCTCTTTCGGAAGCCGACCGTCGCAGGCAGCAACGCTCTGTGAGTTCGGTAAAGTCGGATGATGATACATCCGAAGTCCTGACAGAAACGTCCAAAGAGGTTTGATGATCGAGAGGCTTGCGGGGAAGATCTCGTCTTTGAGCGGTTGGCGTCGTGCGCTGACCGCTTTTATCAGTGGCGCTATCGCGACACTGACCCAGCCGCCATTCGATATTTTCATCGCAGGTTTTATCGCGTTTCCATTGTTGGTCTGGCTCATCGACGGAGCTGTTCCAGATAAAGAAAAAGGCCCGATAAAACGGTTTTTCCCGGCTGGTATTATCGGCTGGTGGTTTGGCTTCGGCTATTTTGTGTCTGGCCTCTGGTGGATCGGCACGGCTCTGCTGGTCGATGCGCAGCAGTTTGCATGGGCAATACCTCTGGCCGTTTTGGGCTTGCCAGCGTTTCTTGCGATTTTCTACGGACTGGCTGCGGTGATCGCGCGGCTGCTCTGGTCGGACGGTATCGGGCGTATTTTCGCGATTGCTCTGGGCTTTGGCTTTACCGAATGGTTGCGCACATTCGCCTTTACAGGCTTTCCGTGGAATGCACTCGGCTATGCTGCAATGCCCACGCCCATGATGATGCAGTCGGTGGCAGTCATTGGCCTTGTCGGCATGAGTGCGCTCGCAGCACTGGTTTTTTCAGCACCTGCACTGTTGAGTGGCGGGCGTCTGGCGAAGAGCGGTATTGCGTTGGCCGTTTTCCTCATCACAGCACATATCGGTTTTGGCGCCTGGACCTTGTCGAATGCACCAGCTCTTGATGCTGATCGGACGACCCTTGCGATCCGTATCGTGCAACCGTCCATTTCGCAGAGCCTGAAATGGGACAACAATGAACGACGTGCGATTTTCGACAAGTTCATTGCTATGACGCAGCAGGCGCCGGCGGAGGGCAAGGCAAAGCCTGATGTCGTTATCTGGCCTGAAACAGCTGTTCCTTATATTTTATCATCGACACCTGAGGCACTCGCGCAAATTGGCGAGGTCATTGGCGATGATCAGGTATTGCTCGCAGGGGCGGTGCGTGAAGAACTCGTACCACGGCGCGATCCGCGTTATTATAATTCGATATTGACGATCAACGGTCAGGGCCGGATCACTGATTATACTGACAAGGTGCATCTTGTGCCCTTTGGCGAATACCTGCCCTTTGAAGGTATCTTGCGCAGTCTCGGTCTTCAGGAAGTGGTGGAGATGCCGGGTGGCTTTACGGCTGCAAAGGCGCGCCATGCGATCAATGTGATGGAAGGACAAACCTTCCTGCCGCTGATCTGTTACGAAGCGATTTTCCCGGACGAACTGTCCTATACGGGTCGCAAAGTGACGGCGATTGTCAACGTCACCAATGATGCGTGGTATGGGGATACACCAGGCCCCTATCAGCATTTCCGACAGGCACAGATACGATCCGTCGAACAGGGACTGCCATTGGTGCGTGCAGCTAATAATGGAATTTCTGCCGTCGTTGACGCCTATGGTCGAATCATCGAAGAATTGCCACTCGATGCTGTCAGCGTCATTGACGCGTATTTGCCTGAAGAGCGTGTCCCATTTTGGGGCACTGTACCCGGTGGCAAACAGACTCTTTCGCTCCTATTAACCCTACTCGTCATATGCGTGTGGTTCAGGTTCTCTTTCCGACGGCGTTTTCATTGACACGGCAATTTTGTTAAGTTGTTATACTCGCGCTGTGACGGTTTTTTCGCAAACCAGTCTGACTACCTCCCACAATGTATTTTATCCCTGTTCGGATGAACAGGCTATGAATGAAAGCTCGCGGTTGCGAGGAGTGAAAGCCGTATGATTGAGAATAAAAAGAAGCCCAACCCCATTGATATACATGTGGGCAGCCGCATTCGCCTTCGCCGCAACATGCTGGGTCTCAGTCAGGAAAAATTAGGCGAAAGCCTCGGCATCACATTCCAGCAAATCCAGAAATACGAAAAAGGCACCAATCGCGTTGGTGCCAGCCGTCTTCAGGCGATTTCTTCCATTCTTACGGTTCCTGTATCATTCTTTTTTGAAGATGCGCCCGGTTCAAACCCCACTTCGCAGGCAGGCTTTGCCGAGGATAATGAAGCGACTTATGTTGTCGACTTTCTGAACTCCAATGAAGGTGTGCAGCTTACCCGTGCGTTCACCAAAATTGCGGACCCGAAGGTCCGCCGCAAGATCATCGATCTGGTGAAGTCGCTCGCCGCCGACGGCGAATAAGGTCCAATGCATGTCTCCCAAAAGTGGGGGCAGGTTTGGCGTAAGACACACTTTAAGAAAATAATGAAAAGCGCATCGTTTGAAAGAAATTCAGCCGATGCGCTTTAATTTATTCACAAAAGCGTAAGCCAGAACGATTTTTTCAAGCAACGCCGCGTCGCAACAAGAATATGCATTGACGGTCCAATCCCAACTTCGCTAACACAATGATGTGCCCGGAACCCACTTAAACTGTTCCGGGCGCTACTGTGTTTCCATAACGGACATACGTTCCGTTGGATTTTCAAGAGGGGTTACCCGTGTCGCGCAGTTCTTATCTCTTTACCAGCGAATCGGTGTCCGAAGGTCATCCGGACAAGGTTTGCGACCGCATTTCCGATGAAATCGTTGACATGATCTACAAGGAGGCGCGCCGTTCGGGCGTTGACCCCTGGTCCGTCCGTGTTGCGTGTGAAACGCTCGCCACCACCAATCGTGTCGTTATCGCCGGCGAAGTGCGTGTGCCGGAAACATTCCTGAAGAAGAATAAGGACGGTTCTGTCGCTCACGACAAAGCGGGGCATCCGCTGATCAATCCTTCCCGCTTCCGTTCGGCTGCCCGCAAGGCCATCCGCGAAATCGGTTACGAGCAGGAAGGCTTCAACTGGCGCACGGCCAAAATCGATGTGCTTCTGCACCCACAGTCCGCCGACATCGCGCAGGGCGTGGACAATGCAGCCGACCGTCAGGGTGAAGAGGGTGCTGGCGATCAGGGCATCATGTTTGGCTATGCCTGCCGCGAGACCCCGGACCTCATGCCGGCTCCTATCTATTATTCGCACAAGATTCTCGAAAAGCTCGCAGAAGCCCGTCACAAGGGTGAAGGCGATCCGGGTAAGCTTGGCCCCGATGCCAAGAGCCAGGTTACCGTGCGTTACGAGAACGGCAAGGCCGCAGAAGTAACCCAGATCGTGCTTTCGACGCAGCATCTCGATGCAAGCTGGGATTCCAAGAAGGTTCGTTCTGTTGTTGAGCCTTATATTCGTGAAGCGCTCGGCGACTTGCCAATTGCGGCGAACTGCAACTGGTATATCAATCCGACCGGCAAGTTCGTGATCGGCGGACCCGATGGGGACGCAGGTCTTACCGGCCGCAAGATCATCGTTGACACTTATGGCGGTGCTGCACCGCACGGTGGTGGTGCATTCTCCGGCAAGGACACGACGAAGGTTGACCGCTCTGCCGCTTACGCAGCGCGTTATCTTGCAAAGAATGTCGTTGCTGCCAATCTTGCAGATCGCTGCACGATCCAGCTTGCCTATGCCATCGGCGTCGCACAGCCGCTTTCGGTTTATGTCGACCTGCATGGGACAGGCAAGGTGGATGAATCTGCAGTTGAGGTAGCTTTGCGCAAGGTCATGGACCTTTCGCCGAGCGGCATCCGCAAGCATCTCGATCTTAACAAGCCTATCTATGCCAAGACATCGTCTTACGGTCACTTTGGCCGCAAGCCGGGTCGTGACGGTTCCTTCTCATGGGAGAAGACCGATCTTACTAAGGCATTGAAGGCTGCTCTTTCTGCCTGATTGACTGGAGGAAATCAGTCCTCAGGACTGATTTCTTATCCTGTCTCGATGTGCCGGATCATGCGTCACAACAAAAACGTCAGAGCGGGTTCAAGAACTCCGTTCTCACTGGAACTGCGATAAATGACTGATGAAAACCATCCCGTACGTGCGGCCGGAAACTTTTTCGGCCGCCGTCATGGCAAGCCACTCCGTCCGCATCAGAGCAATCTGTTCGAGGATTTGCTGCCACGTCTGAAGCTCGACATCAACACGACTGCGCCACAGGATTTGCGTTCGCTGTTTGAAGCGCAGATGGAAAATGTGCGCATGGAAATCGGCTTTGGTGGCGGTGAACATCTCCACAATGAGACGGGCCGTTACCCGGAGACTGGCTTCATCGGTGTCGAGCCTTTCGTCAACGGTATGGCAAAAATGCTGGCAGCCCTTGATGAAGCGCCCCGCAGCAATCTTCGTCTTTACGACGAGGATGCCACAGCCGTTCTTGATTGGCTGCCAGATGCCTCGCTTGTCGGTATCGATCTTTTCTATCCTGATCCCTGGCATAAGCGCCGCCACTGGAAGCGCCGCTTTGTAAGCGACGAAAATCTTGACCGTTTTGCCCGCGTGCTGAAGCCCGGCGGACGATTCCGTTTTGCTTCCGATATCGAGCATTACGTCAACTGGACGCTGCAGCATTGCCGCAGACATGATGCGTTTGAGTGGCAGGCAGAGGGGCCATCCGACTGGAACGACGCCTATGAAGGCTGGCCCGGCACCCGCTATGAGGCAAAGGCATTTCGCGAAGGCCGCCGTGCAGCCTATCTGACATTCATCCGGCTTTGAAACGGAAGCAAATTGCGGCCTTGAAAAAAGTCGCGTCCGCTGGTATATAAGTTTCAAATTCTTGGTCGTTTGAACAAGAGTGGGTCCCCCCGGTCCCGCTCTTTTTTGTTACTTACGGCTCTGTAAAAAAGGTTTATCGGGTGACGGAACAGGAACAGGCAGTTGAAACCGTGAACGCAGATGATCGCATCATTCGCGAAACGGGCATCGATGCAAAAGTGGCAAACATCGTGGAACCGGTGATCAATACGCTGGGTTTTCGCCTTGTGCGTGTGCGCCTCTCCGGCCTTAACGGTCAGACATTGCAGATCATGGCCGAGCGCTCTGATGGCACGATGACGGTTGAAGATTGTGAACTGTTGAGCCGTACAGTGGCTCCTGTTCTTGATGTCGAAGACCCGCTGAGCGGCAAATATCATCTGGAAATTTCGTCGCCAGGCATTGATCGGCCGATGGTTCGCAAGTCTGATTTTTCGGATTGGGCCGGACATATAGCCAAGGTCGAAACCTCTATCGTCCATGAAGGACGTAAGAAGTTTCGTGGCCGTATCGTGATCGGCGATGCAGATTCAGTCGTGATTGAAAGCGATCAGATTTCATATGGAAATGAGCCTGTGGTTCGCATTCCGTTTGATCTGATTGTGGATGCCCGTCTGGTTCTGACCGATGATCTGATCCGCGATGCGCTGCGCAAGGACAAAGCTCTGCGCGAAGGTCGTATTCCCGGAGACGATCTGGGAGAGAATCGCGGTTCTGATCTCGATGGCGAAGCTGAAGACGTTGCGCCCACGGAATCCGAAACGGAAAAGAAATAAGTTTCAAAGTGAGTTTCAGGCGTCCGGTTCTCGAAGAAGACCGGATGCGTCACCAAGGAGAGACCTATGGCAGTCAGTGCAAACAGGCTGGAACTTCTGCAAATCGCTGACGCGGTCGCACGCGAGAAGTCTATTGACCGCGAGATCGTTCTTGCGGCCATGGCCGATGCTATCCAGAAGGCGGCGCGTTCGCGCTACGGACAGGAAAGCAACATCCGTGCCGACATCAATGCGAAGTCCGGCGAGATCAAGCTTCAGCGCCTGCTCGAAGTGGTCGAGACCGTCGAAGACTATTCTACGCAGATTTCACTGTTCACTGCGCGCGACCGTAATCCGGATGCGCAGGTTGGTGATTTTATCGCCGATCAGCTGCCACCAATGGATTTCGGACGTATTGCTGCCCAGTCGGCCAAGCAGGTCATCGTGCAGAAAGTGCGCGAAGCCGAGCGTGACCGCCAGTATGACGAATTCAAGGATCGCGTTGGCGAAATTGCTAACGGCACCGTCAAGCGCGTCGAATATGGCAATGTGATCGTCGATCTCGGTCGTGGTGAAGCAATCGTCCGTCGCGACGAACTGATCCCGCGTGAAGCATTCCGCTATGGCGATCGTATCCGCGCTTATGTTTACGACGTTCGTCGCGAACAGCGTGGCCCGCAGATTTTCCTGTCGCGTACCCATCCTTCTTTCATGGCGAAGCTTTTCAACATGGAAGTACCGGAAATCTACGACGGCATCATCGAAATCAAGTCGGTTGCCCGTGATCCGGGTTCGCGCGCCAAGATCGCTGTCGTTTCGCGCGATGCGTCGATCGATCCGGTTGGTGCCTGCGTTGGTATGCGTGGTTCCCGCGTTCAGGCGGTTGTTGCCGAGCTGCAGGGCGAAAAGATTGACATCATTCCGTGGTCGCCAGATGCGGCTTCTTTCATCGTCAACGCGCTTCAGCCTGCTGAAGTTGCCAAGGTTGTTCTCGATGAAGATGCGGAACGTATTGAAGTTGTCGTTCCCAATGACCAACTATCACTAGCAATTGGTCGTCGCGGTCAGAACGTGCGCCTTGCTTCGCAGCTTACCGGCTGGGATATCGATATCCTGACGGAAGACGAAGAATCCGAACGCCGCCAGAAGGAATTCGCTGAGCGTTCGAACCTCTTCATGGAAGCCCTCAACGTTGATGAGATGGTCGGCCAGGTTCTGGCTTCGGAAGGCTTTGCCTCTGTTGAAGAGCTTGCTTATGTCGAGCCCGGCGAAATCGCCTCCATCGATGGTTTCGATGAAGACACCGCTGGTGAAATTCAGGAACGTGCACGTGAATTCCTGGAGCGCATCGAAGGTGAACAGGACGATCGCCGTAAGGCACTTGGCGTTGAAGATGAGCTTCGTGAGCTTCCAAACCTGACCACAGCTATGCTTGTGGCTGTTGGTGAAGACGGCGTGAAGAATATCGAAGACTTTGCTGGTTATGCCGTTGACGATCTCGTTGGCTGGCGTGAACGCAAGGACGGCGAAACCGTTACCCATACCGGTATCCTGACGCCATTTGATGTTTCTCGCGTTGATGCGGAACAGATGATCCTGACTGCGCGTTTGAAGGCAGGTTGGATCACGGAAGACGAGCTGGTTTCGGTTGAAACCGATGAAGGTGCGGAAGCTGGCGAAGAAGAAGTCGCTTCGTAAAGCATCCCGAAATGATGCTTTTGCGCCCGGATCACTCCGGGCGCAAAAGTTGCTGTTTCAGAGTTTCATGTTGAGAAGTGGCGTAAGCTCTGCTAGGCCGCTGCCAGATTTGTAGTTGAGTTGATGGTGATTGATGGCAAAGCCCGACCTGGCTTTGAGTTGCGCCTAGCTTGGAGTTGCGTGTGGAGCAGGATATGAATGACAGAACCTGTATCGTCACGCGCGAAAGCGGTTCTGCCGATGACCTGATCCGTTTTGTAGCCGGGCCCGATGGTTCGGTTGTGCCGGACCTCAAGCGAAACCTGCCGGGCAGGGGGTGCTGGGTCAAGGCGGAGCGGCGTCTGGTCGATGAAGCTGTCAAGCGCAAGCTTTTTGCGCGGGCGTTGAAAGAAGGTGTAACGCCACAGGCGGATCTTGGCGCGCTGGTTGACCAGCTGCTGACGAAATCCGCACTTGGTAGTCTTGCTCTGGCGCGCAAGGCGGGCGCTGTGGTGTCCGGATCGACCAAGGTGGATCAGGCAATCCGTTCGGGCGCTGCGGCACTTGTGCTGCATGCTCAGGAAGCAGCCTCTGATGGGGTTCGCAAGCTTGATCAGGCCCGCCGCGTGGTTGTGCATATGGATGGCCCCGAAATCCCAGCCTTCTCTCTTTTCAAAGGAGAAGAAATGGATTTGGCATTTGGGGGGGGAAATGTGATACATGCAGCCGTGCTCGACGGAAAGGCATCCGTCGGCGTGGTACAACGGCTGCTTTTATTGCATCGCTATCGTGGTGAAAGCCACTAGCGCAGTTTAATGAAAAGTGGGAACCGGTTTCCCGTTTGAAGCTGCGTCAACAAAAATGTCGCGGAAAGGCGGTTGCCAGTTTTCCGATCACGACATGCGAAGAAATAGGGTTTAAAGCGCGTGATCCTCTGGGGTTACATGAGCGCGCTTTATGAAATTGAAACGGCAGTCCGACACTGCTGTGGTATTTAATTAGTAGAGCGGTTCTCTTAATCCCGGGAAGACGGGATCCGCTCTGGAGCATGAACCGGATATTCGGCTTGGTTGTCGAAACGGAACATGCGCTGAAGTGGATGACTGGAGCATTATTCAAAATGATCTGATCTGATTGGATACTGCTCGAGTAAAGCGGCAGAAGCTGCGAAGGAAACGGAAACGTAATGAGCGATAAAACAAACGACGACAAGACGCTGAGCGTCAACTCCAAGAAGACGCTGACCATCAAGCGGCCAGGCGTTGAGCAGAGCACCGTGCGCCAGAATTTCAGCCACGGCCGCACGAAGGCTGTCGTCGTTGAAACTAAGAAGCGCAAGTTCTCACGGCCTGATGAAAAGCCTGAAGTGGAAGCGGCGGCACCAAAGCCTGCCGCTGAGCCCGCTCCGGCAGCTCCTGCAGCCGAAGCTCCACAGGCACCGGCTGCCGTGGCAGCTCCTGCGCCTGTCGCAACGCCTGCGCCAGCAGCTCCCGTAGCTGCAGCGCCACAGGCACCTGCGCCAGCAGCGCCTGCACCTGCACCACAGCAGCCAAAGGCTCCTGCGGCAGCGGCACCGGCAGCTCCTGTAACAACGCCTAAGCCTCATGTTGCACAGCAGCAGCCGCGTAACCAGCAGCGCCCCGGCCAGCAATCCCAGCGTCCACGCCAGTCTGATCGCTCGGGTATGGTGTTGAATACGCTGTCGCGTTCGGAAATGGATGCACGCCGCCGCGCGCTGGAAGGTGCGCTGGTTCGTGATGCGGAAGATCGTGTTCGCGCTGCTGAAGAAGCCAAGCGTCGCGCTGAAGAAGATGCACGCCGTGCCAAGGAACGTGAAGAATCCGCTCGCCGTCAGGCAGAGGAAGAAGCACGTCTGAAGACAGAAGCAGAAGCCAAGGCTCGCGCCGCAGCGGAAGCAAACAAGCGCATGCCGCAGTCGGAAGCCCGTTCGGAACAGCGTGGCGATGCCCGTCCTGCACCGCAGGGTGGACGTCCACAGCATTCGGGTCGTCCTCCACAGGCTGGTGGTCGTCCGGGTCAGGGACCACGTCCGGCAGCGCCAGCAATCGCCGACGTCATTCCAACAGCCAACAAGCCGCTTCCACAGAGCCAGCAACGCAAGCCAGGTGGAGCCGGTGGTGATGATGATGATCGTCGTGGCGGTGGTCTGACTGCTGCTCGTCGCGGTGCACCGGCAAAGCCAGAAGTACGCACACCAAAGGTCACTAAGACCGAGGAAGATCGTCGTCGTGGCAAGCTGACAATCTCCAGCAATCTGGAAGATGAAGGTCGCTCGCGTTCGCTGTCGGCAATGCGTCGCCGTCAGGAAAAGTTCAAGCGTTCGCAGATGCAGGAAACCCGCGAGAAAATTTCCCGCGAAGTGACCGTGCCTGAAACCATCACGCTTCAGGAACTCGCACAGCGTATGGCTGAGCGTTCCGTCGACATCATCAAGTACCTGATGAAGCAGGGCCAGATGATGAAGCCGGGCGATGTGATCGATGCCGATATGGCGCAGCTGATTGCTGAAGAATTTGGCCACACCGTCAAGCGTGTTGCTGAATCCGACGTTGAAGAAGGTATCTTCAACGTAGCTGATGATCAGACAGCACTCGTTTCGCGTCCTCCTGTCGTCACCATCATGGGTCACGTCGACCACGGCAAGACATCGCTTCTCGATGCGATCCGTCAGGCCAATGTGGTATCGGGTGAAGCTGGTGGCATCACACAGCATATCGGTGCGTATCAGGTCGAACAGAACGGCCAGAAGATCACTTTCATCGATACGCCGGGCCACGCTGCCTTTACCGCAATGCGTGCTCGTGGTGCTCAGGCAACTGACATCGCCATTCTGGTGGTTGCAGCTGACGACAGCGTCATGCCGCAGACGATTGAATCGATCAACCATGCCAAGGCGGCGGGTGTTCCGATCATCGTAGCGATCAACAAGATCGACAAGCCGACCGCTGATGCACAGAAGGTTCGTACTTCGCTGCTTCAGCACGATGTGTTTGTCGAATCTCTCGGCGGTGAAGTGCTCGACGTCGAAGTTTCGGCCAAGAACAAGATCAACCTCGACAAGCTGCTTGAAGCAGTTCTGTTGCAGGCTGAAATCCTTGATCTCAAGGCTGATCCGACACGTACGGCTGAAGGTGTGGTTATCGAAGCCCAGCTCGACCGTGGTCGTGGTTCGGTTGCAACCGTTCTGGTTCAGAAGGGTACACTGCGTCCGGGTGACATTATCGCTGCCGGTAATGAATGGGGCCGCGTGCGCGCTCTGGTCAACGATCACGGCGATCATGTGAAGGAAGCAGGGCCTGCAATGCCGGTCGAAGTCCTCGGACTTCAGGGCACGCCGCAGGCTGGCGACCGCTTCGCAGTTGTTGCCAACGAATCCAAGGCACGTGAAATCGCTGAATACCGTCAGCGTCTGGCCCGTGATAAGGCCGTTGCACGTCAGACCGGTCTGCGCGGCTCGCTCGAGCAGATGATGAACCAGCTCCAGGTAACTGGCACGAAGGAATTCCCGCTTGTCATCAAGGGTGACGTGCAGGGTTCGGTCGAAGCGATCATTACGGCTCTCGATAAGCTCGGTACCGACGAAGTGCGTGCGCGCATCGTTCATTCGGGTGCAGGCGGCATCACGGAAAGCGACGTGTCGCTGGCCGAAGCTTCCAATGCTGCGATCATCGGCTTCAACGTCCGCGCCAACAAGCAGGCACGCGACGCGGCTGATCAGCAGGGCACTGAAATTCGCTACTACAACATCATCTACGATTTGATCGAAGATGTTAAGGCAGCGATGTCGGGTCTTCTGTCACCAGAGCGCCGTGAAACATTCATTGGTAATGCGGAGATTCTCGAAGTCTTCAACATCACCAAGGTCGGTAAGGTTGCTGGTTGTCGCGTCGTTGACGGTAAGGTCGAACGTGGTGCAGGCGTACGCCTCATCCGTGACAACGTGGTTATCCACGAAGGCAAGCTCAAGACACTCAAGCGCTTCAAGGATGAAGTATCTGAAGTGCCGATGGGTCAGGAATGCGGTATGGCGTTCGAAAACTACGACGATATGCGTGCAGGCGATACGATCGAAGCGTTCCGCGTCGAGCATATTACGCGTACGCTGTAATAAACGTCAGCCAACCGAAACTTTTACCCGTCCGCAGACAATGCGGGCGGGTATTTCGCACCCGGTTCTGAGGGTCTGACTCCCATCGGAACTGTGGTAGATTGCGCTTTCAATTCATGACCACATTGTCGGGCAGCCTTTGATGGCAGCGTGTCGATATCTGGTCGTCTATCGAGGATAAACTTATGGCACGTTCTCCAGATCCGAAAGGCTCGGGCGGTCTTTCTCAACGACAGCTGCGCGTCGGCGAGCAGGTGCGTCATGCATTGGCTCAGGTGCTTCAACGTGGTGAAATTCGCGATGATCTGATTGCAAAGACTGTCATTTCCGTATCGGAAGTGCGCATGTCTCCTGATCTCAAGATCGCGACCTGTTTCGTTACACCGCTTGGCAGTTCCGACGTTCAGGCTGTGATCAAGGCGCTGGCCGCAAATGCGAAGTTCATTCGCGGTCGCGTCGCTCCAAGCCTTGCCCAGATGAAATATATGCCGGAGTTCCGTTTTCGGCCCGATACAAGCTTTGACAATTTTTCAAAGATCGATGCTCTGCTCCGTTCTCCGGAAGTGGCACGCGATCTTGTTCGTGACGACGACGAAAACGACGAAGCGGATGATGCCTGAAACATTTCCAGCAAAACTGTGAAGCGGTTTTGCACCTGGGAATGCGACAAAACAAATAGAGAGGGCGCTGATCCGATGCAATCAGATCAGGATGCGCTCTATCGCAATGGAGACGAATAAAGCATGGCAAGACGGGGCAAGAAAAAAGGCCGTCCGGTTTCTGGCTGGGTCATTTTTGACAAGCCAAAGGGCATGGGATCGACCGAAGCGGTCTCGAAGATCAAGTGGCTTTTCAATGCTGAAAAGGCCGGTCATGCCGGCACACTCGATCCGCTTGCTTCCGGCATGTTGCCAATTGCGCTTGGTGAAGCCACCAAGACAGTGCCTTATGTCATGGACGGCACCAAGGTTTACCGTTTCACGGTCACCTGGGGCGAAGAACGCTCAACCGATGATCTTGAAGGCGTTGCAACCAGGAATTCCGAAAATCGCCCAACGAGCGACGAAATTCAGGCCTTGCTGCCAAACTATACCGGCGTGATTTCGCAGGTTCCGCCGCAGTTCTCCGCCATCAAAATCGCTGGCGAGCGGGCTTATGATCTGGCGCGCGAAGGCGAGACGGTGGAAATACCGGCCCGCGAAGTCGAGATTGACCGTTTGGAAGTGGTCGGTTCCCCAGATGCCGATCGCACCGAGTTTGAGGTCGAATGCTCCAAGGGCACCTATGTGCGCTCGCTTGCCCGCGATATGGGCCGCGATCTTGGCTGCTTTGGTCATATTTCTGATTTGCGTCGCATCGAAGTGGCTCCCTTCACAGAAGAGGATCTGGTAACGCTGGCAGAGCTTGAAGAAGTCTGGCCACCGCTGCCGCCCAAGAAGGAAGAGAGCGAGGGCGATGCTGAGGCCGAGGTTGTTGAGCAGCCGGCACCACGCCGCGATTTCTCGGCACTCGACGCGCTTGTCATCGATACAGGTGCAGCCCTTGATTGCCTGCCACAGGTTCCGCTGACCGATGATCAGGCGCAACGTGTGCGTCTGGGTAATCCAGTTATTCTGCGCGGACGCGATGCACCATTGGAAGCCGATGAAGCCTGTGTAACCGCGCATGGCAAGTTGCTTGCAATCGGCTATATTGAGCATGGTCAGTTCAAGCCAAAGCGGGTTTTCACAGCAGGTTAAATTAACCGCGAAGATGCCCGGGCATATTTGACGCTGGTATTATTGCCGTTTTTGCACTATATGCCCCTTCAGCGATCGTACGAAATGTACGTCAGATCGTGTAAATGGCCCGCGCTGGACGACATCCCGGCCTGGGCGTCTCTTTTTCCTCTCATCAAGAAAGGGTGTACGATGTCGATTACTGCTGAGCGCAAGCAAGCACTTATCAAGGAATACGCCACCAAGGAAGGCGATACCGGCTCCCCTGAAGTACAGGTTGCCGTTCTTTCCGAGCGTATTTCTAACCTTACAGATCATTTCAAGGGCCACAAGAATGACAATCATTCGCGTCGCGGTCTTTTGAAGCTGGTTTCGCAGCGTCGTCGTCTTCTTGACTATGTCAAGGGCGTCGACCAGGCACGTTACCAGGCGCTGATCGGCCGTCTCGGCCTGCGCCGCTAACGGTAAAATCGGGCGACGTCTTAAAACGTCGCCCGTTTGGTTTACAAGTGCATCCAGAACGATGTGCGCAGATATTACGGTGTTCTAAGGATGAGCGGATAGCCGCTTTCCTGAAAGAGAATGCGTTTATAGGGCAAATGCCCATCTGGCATGAGACGGCGCACTGGGTGCATTCCGTCATGCCAATCAAAGCATTTCCAGCAAAAGTGCGAAGCGGTTTTGCGTAGGATAATGCTTAGAAATAAACAGTGAGACGCGGTTCCAACGCTTCAATCTTAACTGGAACCGCTCTTAAGAGCCATGAGGCTCATGACCTGGACCAGTCATGGGGCAGGATTGCAGGTAGTTCGGCCTTTAAGCGAGCTTCCCGTTGTCTTGCCCGTGGCGTGTCCGCCAACCCGGATGATGTCCCAGCGCTTTTGCGCGGCGTCTCCACATAAGGACTAGATATGTTCAACACACATAAAGTTGAAATCGAATGGGGCGGCCGTCCGCTCATTCTGGAAACCGGCAAGATTGCACGTCAGGCTGACGGTGCAGTTCTCGCAACCTATGGCGAAACCGTCGTTCTGGCGACTGTTGTTTCTGCCAAGGAACCAAAGCCGGGTCAGGATTTCTTCCCACTGACCGTTAACTATCAGGAAAAGACCTACGCAGCTGGCAAGATCCCAGGTGGCTTCTTCAAGCGTGAAGGTCGTCCAAGCGAAAACGAAACTCTGGTTTCGCGCCTGATCGACCGTCCGATCCGCCCACTTTTCGTTGATGGCTACAAGAACGACACACAGGTTGTTCTGACCGTCATTCAGCATGACCTCGAAAACAATCCAGACGTCGTTTCGATGGTTGCAGCTTCTGCTGCACTGACCATTTCCGGCGTTCCTTTCATGGGCCCAATCGGCGGCGCACGCGTTGGTTACATCAACGGCGAATATGTGCTGAACCCGAATATCGACGAAATGCCAGAATCGAAGCTCGATCTGGTTGTTGCCGGTACGACTGATGCAGTTCTGATGGTTGAATCGGAAGCTCAGGAACTTTCCGAAGAAGTCATGCTCGGCGCTGTTGTTTTCGGTCAGAAGGGCTTCCAGCCTGTGATCGACGCGATCATCAAGCTTGCTGAAGTTGCTGCCAAGGAACCACGTGACTTCCAGCCGGAAGATCTGTCGGACCTCGAAGCCAAGATGCTCGCAGTTGTCGAAAACGACCTGCGCGATGCATACAAGATCACTGAAAAGCAGGCTCGCTACGTCGCTGTTGACGCTGCAAAGGCCAAGGCGAAGGCTCACTTCTTCCCAGAAGGCGTTGAAGAGCCAGAATTCTCGGCTGAAAAGTTTGCGACCGTTTTCAAGCACCTGCAGGCTAAGATTGTTCGCTGGAACATTCTCGACACCGGCAACCGTATCGATGGCCGCGATTTGTCGACCGTTCGTGCAATCGTTTCCGAAGTTGGTCTTCTGCCACGCACCCACGGTTCGGCTCTGTTTACCCGCGGTGAAACGCAGGCAATCGTTGTTGCCACGCTCGGCACCGGCGAAGACGAACAGATGATCGATTCTCTGACCGGTACGTACAAAGAATCCTTCATGCTCCATTACAACTTCCCGCCATATTCAGTCGGTGAAACCGGTCGCATGGGTTCGCCAGGTCGTCGCGAAGTTGGTCATGGCAAGCTCGCATGGCGTGCAATCCACCCAATGCTGCCAGCAGCTGAACAGTTCCCTTACACGATCCGTACTGTTTCCGAGATCACCGAATCCAACGGTTCGTCGTCGATGGCAACTGTTTGCGGCACCTCGCTGGCTCTGATGGATGCAGGCGTTCCAATCACCCGTCCGGTGGCCGGTATTGCTATGGGTCTGATCAAGGAAGGCGAGCGTTTCGCAGTTCTGTCTGACATTCTTGGTGATGAAGATCATCTCGGCGACATGGACTTCAAGGTAGCCGGTACTGAAAACGGCATCACCGCACTTCAGATGGACATCAAGATCGACGGTATCACCGAAGAGATCATGAAGGTCGCTCTGGAACAGGCTAAGGGCGGTCGCGTTCACATCCTCGGCGAAATGAGCAAGGCTCTTTCAACGTCGCGTGACGAACTCGGCGAATTTGCTCCACGCATCGAAGTCATGAACATTCCTACCGACAAGATCCGTGATGTTATCGGTTCGGGTGGTAAGGTTATTCGTGAAATCGTCGAAAAGACCGGCGCGAAGATCAACATCGAAGACGATGGTACGGTCAAGATCGCTTCGTCGAACGGCAAGGAAATCGAAGCCGCCAAGAAGTGGATTCACTCGATTGTTGCTGAACCTGAAGTTGGCGAAATCTACGAAGGTACGGTTGTTAAGACCGCTGACTTCGGTGCTTTCGTAAACTTCTTCGGTCCACGTGACGGTCTTGTTCACATCTCGCAGCTCGCTTCCGACCGCGTTGCCAAGACCACCGATGTGGTCAAGGAAGGCCAGAAGGTCTGGGTCAAGCTCATGGGCTTTGACGAGCGTGGCAAGGTTCGCCTGTCGATGAAGGTCGTCGACCAGGAAACCGGCAAGGAAGTTGCCGCAGACAAGAAGGCAGAAGCTGACGCTGAATAACGCTCGGTCCCAAAAAGTTTCAGACTTTTTGGATAAGATCATGCGGTAAGCAAACGCTGTCTCCATCAAACTATAAAAGCGCGCTCAGAAGGCGCGCTTTTTTGTTGCACGTGAATCAATTCAAGACCATGGATGAGCCATGATGACACCGGCACAAAAAACACTCTTCCTTCCCTTCGAACAAGGCATCCTGGATCTTCCAGAGAATGGGCAAACCTACCTTGGCTGCGGGATTTCCGCAGACCGTCAGCTTGAAGATGAATGGAAACGGGCATTGACCTGCCTGCAACCATGGCGTCCTGATTGGCTGGAGTTGAAAAAGGAAGGCTTTCAGGTTGAGCCAAGGCTCTCCACTGACGCGCGTTACTCTGGCGGACTGCTACTGCTCGGAAAACACCGAGGGCGCAACGAGGCGTGGTTCTCGGAGCTTCTGGCGCGTGTTGAGCCGGGTGGGTGGATCGTCATTTCGGGAGACAAGAAGCTCGGCGTGGATAGTTTCCGCAAATGGGTCGGCAATATAGCCGACATCAGCGACAGGCTTTCCAAGAACCACGCGGTTTCGTTCTGGCTGCAGCGCCCTGCTGACCTCAGCGATGATTTCATCAATTCGCTCAAGCCACTGGCGTCAGACATTGACGACGTGTTCCGCACCGAGCCTGGCATGTTCTCACATGGCGCAATCGACAAGGGATCGGCACTGCTGGTCCCGCATATGGAAAAGATCGTGTTTGGCAATGTTGCCGATCTTGGCGCAGGCTGGGGTTATCTCGCAGCACAAAGCCTCAAATATGCTGACCGTATCAAGGCAATCGATCTTTTCGAGGCAGATTACGAGGCGCTGGAGGCTGCGCGCGGTAATCTGGAGCGTCTTGGCGCTTCCGTTCCGATCTCGTTCAACTGGTTCGACGTGACCAGTGAAAAAATGGCCGGTATTTATGATACCGTCATCATGAATCCGCCATTTCATGAAGGACGCGCGGCCGACATGTCGCTCGGACAGACATTTATAGCTGCGGCTGCGTCTCGCCTGAAAATCGGTGGGCGACTGTTGATGGTCGCAAACCGTCAGTTGCCCTATGAAGCCACATTAAAGAGCTTGTTCAAGAACGTGACCGTTCTGGAAGATGCGAAGGGCTTCAAAATATTTGATGCAAAAAAGTGATCAAAATAAAAAAGCCGCCCCAAAGGGCGGCTTTTTTTAACGAGTATCTCAGCTTATTCGCCGCGTTCGACGTCTGAGCTTTTCAACTCTTCCAGTGTCGGCATCGATACGATGTTGTAACCCGAATCCACATAATGGATTTCGCCGGTGACACCGCTCGACAGATCAGACAACAGATAAAGTGCCGACTTGCCGACATCATCGATATCGACGGTGCGACGCAGTGGCGAATTGCGGCGCTGATAGCTGAAAATGGCGCGTGCATCGCCAATACCGGCACCGGCCAGCGTGCGAACCGGACCAGCCGAGATCGCGTTGACGCGGATGCCCTGCGGACCGTAATCGGCAGCCAGATAACGAACCATCGCTTCAAGGGCAGCTTTGGCAACACCCATGACATTGTAGTTCGGAATCGTGCGTGTGGAACCGCCATAGGTCAGCGTCAGGATCGAGCCGCCGTCCTTCATGAGCTTTTCTGCGCGCTGTGCCATTTCCGTGAAGGAGTAGGCGGAAATCACCATTGTGCGGCTGAAATTTTCGCGCGTGGTGACGTCTGCGTAACGACCCTTCAGTTCGGTCTTGTCGGAGAATCCGATGGCGTGAACGATGAAATCGAGCTTTCCCCACTTCTTCTCGATTTCAGCGAAAACGGCATCGACAGATTCGATATTTTCAACATCGCAAGGCAGTACGAAATCCGAACCGACCTGTTCGGCAAGCGGCTTTACCCGTTTGCCGAGTGCATCGCCCTGATAGGTAAATGCCAGCTCAGCGCCCTGTGCTGCGAGTTGCTTTGAAATTCCCCATGCCAGCGAGTGATTATTCGCGACCCCCATAATGAGGCCGCGTTTTCCTTGCATCAGACCTTCCATATTGTCCCTCTCCGTCAGCTCTGATAGCGCTGGAAGACCAGCGTTGCATTGGTGCCGCCAAACCCAAACGAGTTGGAGAGCACGGTATTGAGCTGAGCATTATCGATGCGCTTGCGAACGATAGGCATGTCCGCGAATGCAGGATCCAGTTCTTCGATATGAGCGCTTTCGCAGATGAAATTGTTCTGCATCATCAAAAGCGAGTAGATTGCTTCCTGCACGCCTGTGGCACCCAGCGAGTGACCGGTCAGCGATTTGGTGGCTGCGATTGGCGGACAGGCATCGCCTGATCCGAAAATCTGGCGAATCGCATCGATTTCCGGTGCGTCGCCTGCGGGTGTCGAGGTCGCATGCGGGTTGATGTAGTCGATCTTGCCCTTAACGGTGGAGAGCGCCATCTTCATGCAGCGAACGGCACCTTCGCCCGATGGGGCAACCATGTCGTAGCCGTCAGATGTTGCACCATAGCCAACGATCTCACCGTAAATCTTTGCACCACGCGCAAGCGCAGTTTCGAGATCTTCCAGCACGAGAACGCCAGCGCCACCGGCGATAACAAAGCCATCGCGATTCTTGTCGTAAGCGCGTGAGGCCTTGTCAGGCGTGTCGTTATACTTTGACGACATGGCACCCATGGCGTCGAACAGCACGGAGAGCGTCCAGTCGAGGTCTTCACAGCCGCCCGCAAACATGCGGTCCTGCTTGCCATACTGGATCATCTCGAATGCATTGCCGATACAATGGTTCGACGTCGCACAAGCGGACGAAATCGAATAATTCACGCCCTTGATCTTGAAGAACGTTGCAAGCGTCGCCGATGCTGTCGAGCTCATGGCTTTCGGCACGGCAAACGGTCCAACGCGCTTCGGACCCTTTTCACGAGTGATGTCAGCACTATCGACAATCGTGCGTGTCGAAGGGCCGCCGGAACCCATGATAATACCGGTGCGATCGTTAGAGATCTGTTCTTCCGAAAGACCCGCATCGGCAATTGCCTGATCCATAGCGACGTGATTCCATGCCGTACCACGGCCATGGAAGCGCATTGCGCGACGGTCTACGAGTGCTTCGACGTCGATTTTCGGCGCACCGTGCACCTGGCAACGGAAACCGAGTTCGGCATATTCTTCAGCACGGGAAATGCCGGATTTGGCTTCACGCAAGGAGGTCGTGACCTCTTCGGTGTTGTTTCCTATTGAGGATACAATCCCCATACCCGTTACGACCACACGCCGCATCGCGCTCTCCTTTACACCTGTTCCGTGTGATCAACCCGTGAAGGCTGACCTTGCTCCCGGTTACATAGGTGCGATCTTCGCATGTTTTGAGCGCGGCTGCATGAAAACTCGATTTTTTTTGCAGTCGCGCCCGTGAATGATGATGAATTAGGCTGCGTCGCCGTCTTTCGATAGGCCGACGCGCAGGTCGCTTGCCTTGTAGATTGTTTCGCCATCGGCTTTCAGCCAGCCGTCGGCCGTACCAAGCACAAGACGACCACGCATGACGCGTTTGAAGTCTATACCATATTCCAGAAGCTTGGTGTGCGGACGGATCATGCCTTTGAACTTCACTTCGCCAGTGGAGAGAGCCATGCCGCGTCCCGGCTCACCGAGCCAGCCGAGGAAGAAGCCCGTCAGCTGCCACATGCCGTCGAGGCCAAGGCAGCCGGGCATGATCGGATTGCCCTGAAAATGGCATGGGAAATACCAGTCATCGGGACGTACGTCATATTCGGCACGGATAAAGCCCTTGTCGAACTCTCCGCCGGTTTCGGAAATTTCGGTGATGCGATGCACCATCAGCATTGGTGGCAGGGGGAGCTGTGCATTACCGGGACCGAACAACTCACCGCGTGCGCAGCTGAGGAGCTCTTCATACCCGTAGCTCGATTTCTGTTCTGCCATTACGCCTCCCTTGAGGATCATTCTGATGTGACCATTTCTGTCTCCAGAAGCGGTCGGGTTGTCGTCTTTTCGGGAACACCTCTAACATATAGTGTTTCCGTCAGTAAAATAGTGCAGAGAGTTTTCCCAAAAAAGGCGGGTTTTACCATGCCTATTGATACTTAATTCGCAACGGCATATATCAATGTCAGTAGGCAATGGGCAACAGCCCGTTCAATCTTTGACGAAATTGCTACAAGCTTGTGACGGATCCAAGGGTGAATATGCAGAATTATCATGCCCACCACTCGATGGTTTCAATGGAAGAACGGCTTCGCGGCGCAGGTTTGCGCCCGACACGTCAGCGGGTTTCACTCGCCAACCTGATCTATGCTCAGGGCGATCGCCACCTTTCCGCTGAAGACCTTCATGAAGAAGCGGTGCTTGCAGAAGTGCCGGTTTCGCTTGCGACTGTCTACAACACGCTGCACCAGTTTACCGAAGCTGGCATGCTGCGCATCATCGCGGTTGAGGGGTCGAAAACCTATTTCGACACCAATATTTCCGATCACCAGCATTTCTTCCTCGAAGGGGAAAATGTGGTTTTCGATATTCCGCATGGTGAGCGCGGTCAGCCAACAGTTTCCAATATGCCTGAAGCGCCTGAAGGCATGGAAATTGTCAATGTGGATATTATTGTCCGCCTGCGACGCAAGTCGCGTTAGGTGGGTTTGCGACGCAAGTCGCGTTAGGTGGATTTGCGACGCAAGTCGCGTTAAGCGCTTCAATATAAGTTTTCAGAAAGCGGCTTAGGGCCGCTTTTTTGTTGCGCATCCCCGGTTAAAGTGATTCACCCGATCAATCACACCTAATATAGGCATTCCGTAATCGTCTCCCAACCGATCAGGAATATGCCAAGAACAATCTGACTGGAGATGCCAAGAGATGCCAATGCGCAAGTTGATAATTGCCGCCACCGCATTCACCCTGTTTGCAACCGGAAGTGTTTTTGCTGATAAGATTCGCATTGGCGTGACGCCGGGCCCGCATGCCCAGATCATGGAGAAGGTCAAGGAAGTCGCCGCCGCCAAGGGTATTGAAATCGATATTCAGGAATTTTCTGATTATGTGATTCCCAACATGGCCCTCGCGGATGGTTCGCTGGAGGCAAACTCTTTCCAGCATCAGCCTTATCTCGATAATCAGGTCGCCGATCGCGGCTTTCCGATTGAAACCGTAGCGCCGACTGTCAACTTTCCGATGGGGATGTATTCCAAGAAGCTGAAGAATATTTCCGAGCTTGCTGATGGTTCCACCATCGCTATTCCGAACGATCCAACCAATGGCGGTCGTGCGCTTCTGGTGCTCGCTGACAATGGAATCATCAAGCTTGATGCTGCCAAGGGATTGAAAGTAACGTCTATCGATGTGACGGAAAATCCAAAGAACCTGAAGTTTGTGGAACTGGATGCCGCACAATTGCCTCGTTCGCTCGAAGATGTGGATGCTGCTGTCATCAACACCAACTACGCTTTGGAAGCCGGAATGAACCCCGCTGCCGACGCGCTTATCCGCGAAGGCGAAAAGGCTCCCTATGTCAATGTGCTGGTCGTGCGCACCGCTGACAAGGATGCCGAATGGGTGAAGACGCTGATCAGTACCTACCATAGCCCGGAAGTGAAGCAGTTTATCGCTGAAACCTTCAAAGGCTCGGTCATCCCGGCTTGGTAATAGCCGGGTTAACCTGAAATGCAGGAGCGGGGCGAGCAATCGCCCCGCTTTTTTTCAACCCTTCAACAACATCTCGATATTGGCAAACGGAAGTCCGTTATCGTCTTCCGAGCGACGGCTGACTTCTTGAAAACCAAGTTGCTCGTAGAAGCGACATGCTCTTTCATTATCGGCGTAAACTTCAAGCGAAAGTTCGCCTTTAAGTTCCAGAGCATAGGCAATCAGCATGCGCCCTATGCCATGGCCCTGAGCGGCAGGATCGACGAACAGTCCGCCAATGAAACTGTCCAGAAGGCCGATAAAGCCGACAGGCTCGTTGTCTATGATAGCAACAAAGGTTTCGGCCTTTTCCAGATAGACGTCTTCGATCAGCTTCTGCTGGTCGCAAAGCAGGTCTGTTCCAAGAAAGGCGTGGACTTCAAGTGAAGCGCGATACCAGATGGAAGATAAGGTTTGTTTGTCCGCAGCCTCATAGGCGCGGATCGTGACCGACATGTTTTTCATGATTATTCCGGAGTTTTAATATGCACAAATATCCCACCGCAAGGGGTAGGGTTCAAATCCGTTAAAACGGCAGCGATGAACTTCTGCGCATAAAACTCCTTCGTCGTTTGTTTGAGAGGAGTACCGTCACTGGCACTCGCTCGTCAAGCATCGAAATTTACGTTCAATTTGGGTTCCTGGATCAATCAAAGACTTCGTCGGGATAGACGCCCCAAAGATCTGATTGCTTGATCCAGCCGCGGGTGCCCTGCATGTCCATCCGGCACCACTGGCCATTGCACTGGCGAACGGTGCCGATCACGTTGGGTTCGATTTCTGCCGCAAGTCCCGATGTTTCGGTCGGGTCGCGATGCATGGTGATCATGGACCCTTCGTTGTTCTTGAGCCAAGGTGCGGTAATCGCCGTGCGCTTGCCCGACAGAAGTGACTGATAAACCCAGCCTTCAGTTCCATCGGCATCGCGGATGCGGCGCCAGTTGTCGTATTCCTGAATGATTTCTACAGGCAGGCCCGACTTCATGAACAGCCACGACACCGCATAATCGCGGCCGGGTCCGATACGCAAATTAACGCGTGCTGGCTTGAGACTGACAAAGCGCGGCACGGGCAGGCCGCTTGCCCCCAGCGACGTGCCTGCTGGCGCCTGAGCCATTGCTGCGTGTTGGTGCGATGCGCCAAGTGGCGCAATAACCAGCAGCAATGCGATGCTGCCAAGCGCTGCCATAAAAAAGCGTTGCGAAAGTACTCGGTACAATTCTGACCTCTCGCCGTCCTGTCATGTCGGGCAGTTTCAGGGCAAGGGGGAGGGACCGACTGAAACTGCGAAAACGAATAACTACGCGGTTTTCCCGCTTGTGATCGAAAAACAGTTACAAGAGTTTTGGCTTTTGCAGGCCTGTGAAAACTGCTGAGACTGCTCTGTTACCGTTTTTACGATTCTGTTTTTCTTTGTCTTTGCCGCGCCGCCTTGCTAGAGATGTGCAGCCGAAGCAATATCTCATATTGCACCTTCTTGGTTAAGGAGGTCTCAACAGGGGATATCGGCTACAGCATCGGCTCAAAAAATCGGTATCGATTTTTGGAAAGCACGATGCATGGATTAAATATGGCAGAGCGTCCGTGGGTAGCACCCAAGTGGGCGCGCGGCGCTCTGAAGGATTTTCAGGGATTGTGAACCGTGTTCTGCGCCTGAAAATGCCTGAAAGCGACTTTTAGAGCTTTGCTCAAAAAATGGGGTGGAGATGTCGAACAAGAAGAAACCACTGGTGGTTCTTACCCGAAAACTGCCTGACCCGGTTGAAACCCGAATGCGGGAATTGTTCGACGCACGTTTAAATATAGACGACCATCGCATGTCGCAGCCTGAAATCATCGCTGCGATGAAAGAGGCAGATGTTCTCGTACCCTGCATTACTGACGTGATCGATGCGGCTGCGATTGAACAGGCCGGGCCAAATCTCAAACTCATCGCGAATTTTGGCAATGGCGTCGATAATATCGACGTGGCTGCAGCTGCAAAGCGCGGTATCACCGTCACCAACACACCCAATGTGCTGACCGAAGACACTGCCGACATGACGCTGGCGCTGTTGCTGATGGTGCCTCGCCGGCTGGTTGAGGGCGCGAATGTACTGAACGAGCGCGATGGAGAATGGCCGGGCTGGTCACCGACATGGATGCTCGGACGCCGTATCTGGGGCAAGCGCCTCGGTATCGTCGGCATGGGCCGCATTGGTACTGCCGTTGCACGCCGCGCCAAGGCTTTTGGCCTCTCAATCCATTATCACAATCGCAAGCGTGTCAGCGCGCAGGTCGAGGAAGAGCTGGAAGCAACCTATTGGGACAGTCTTGATCAGATGCTGGCTCGTATGGACATTATTTCGGTTAATTGCCCGTCGACGCCGGCAACATTTCATCTGCTTTCAGCCCGCAGAATAGCGCTCATGCAGCCAACAGCCTATCTGGTCAACACGGCGCGTGGTCAGATTATCGATGAGAATGCGCTGGTTGAGCTGATCGAACAGGGCAAGATTGCGGGCGCGGGTCTCGATGTGTTCGAGCATGAACCGGCGGTCAATCCGCAGCTTCTTTCACTGGCTGAAAAAGGCAAAGTCGTGTTGCTACCGCATATGGGGTCGGCCACGATTGAAGGCCGGGTCGATATGGGCGACAAGGTGATTATCAATATCCGGGCTTTTGTCGACGGCCATCGCCCGCCGGACCGTGTCCTGCCTAATCGCGTTTGAAGCTAAAGCGTGTCGCGTTTATAAAATCCATGCGACAGGCTTTAAATCTTTGTTTTTTGCGCATGTCTTTATCCCAACATCGGTTCTCACTTTTGGGAGAGCTGCGCTATTTGCTGGCCGTAACCGAACCATCGGGACTGTCGCCGGCAATAAATTTCAGCACCGTGTGCGCATATAGGCGAGGATTTTCCGCCGGAACGCCATGACCTGAATCGGGCAGAATAACCAGCCGGGCGCCGGGAATATGATCTGCAATAAACTCGGTATGCTCACGCGTGATTGCAGTATCGCGATCACCGATAACGATAGCAGTTCGCACGGTAATCTTTGACAAGTCCTGCGCCGTATAGTTCGGCTCGTTCGCCCAGAGGGCATGGATTTCCTTGTCGATACTTTCATAGTGGCGCAATTCGGGAAGCGGCTTGCCTTCGGCGCGCGCCAGCACATAGCCTGTCGATCCTTCGGGCGTGACATTGGCGGCTTGCGCAAACAGACTTTTCAGCCTTTCGGGATAGCGCATGGCAATATCGATGCCGATAATGCCGCCATCACTCCAGCCGACCAGATCGACCTTGCCGATATCGAGATAATCCAGCAGTGCTACATAATCATCGGCCATCAACTCATAGGTGAGGGGTTCGGTCGTGCGTGTCGAGCGTCCCTGACCACGACTGTCTGCGACAATCACCGTATGATCGCGAGCGAGAATCGGCAGTTGCGCGTCCCAGACATGCTGATCGGATAAACCGCCATGGATGAGAAGAATTGGCGGCCCTTTGCCCGCGACACGATAATACATCTCAATGCCATTGACGCTGGCAAAGCTGGCTGGCGATGCGGTTATGGTCATGCGGGCAACTCTTTCAAATGAGACAGCGGAAGGGAAAAAGGCTCCGAGGCCGAGAATCAGCCCTGCGATCCATATTGTTCCTTTTCGCTTCATGGTCTCACGCTTAGGGTCTTCTGATCAGGGTTGGCAGATCGTAGAGATAGGCGATACGCTTGATTGCATCGTGAAGCGGCTCCATTGTCACGGTCATGGTATGGCCACTGGCATGGATCAGCATATCGGCAGCCGCGCAGATCGCGACATGGCCTTTCCAGAACACCAGATCACCGCGCTTGAGATTGGAATAGTCAGCGTCCGGCTCGATGATTTCGCCGAGCGTGTTTTGCTGCATGTCCGAATCGCGCAAGACCTTGCGGCCTGAAACCCACATCGAAAGCTGCACGATGCCGGAGCAATCGATACCAAAACCCGACGTTCCGCCCCACAGATAGGGCGTATGCAGTAATGTTTCGGCAACCGCGACATAGTCAGCGGCATGCTGATCAAGGGGCGCGAGATGGGTTGCAATCAGCGCTTCACCATTCTCAAGCAACGCATATTGCGTGCCGCGTGTTTCAGCCGAGCCAGCGATGCGCACGCGTGAGCCAAGCGAAAGTGCTTTGGTGTGCGGGAAGCGAAGATCCGAGCCGGGATAGATGAACGTGCGCGGCACGATAACCATATGTGTTGCATCTGCACCTGGCATTTCCAGCGATGCCGCAGATACGTAGCCGGTATAGCCATCGCGTTCGGCCTGAACCCAGGACCAGCCGTCCTGCTCTTCGAACACGCGTACCATGTCGCCGAAAATGATCTGGGTTTGCGGCCCGCTGTCCGGCCGTGGTTCGGCCCGAAGATCGAGCACAGAAGCCGAAACCTGCATCTGGGTGCCAGCGGTAAAGCGGCTCGCTTCCACCTTGCCGCTCAATCGTTCGTCGGCGAGATCCGGACGATAGGCATTCAAACGACGGTCGAGCATGCTCACAGTGGTAACTCCCTGGCCTTAGCGATCACCAGATCGCCCAATCTTTCGACATATAGTGCGCCAGTAACGGTTCTCTTTACTAGCACATTTCGACGATCTTTTTCATCACGATGCCGGGATACAAGATCGAGCGCTCCCATCGTATCGAGGGCGCGGGTAATCACCGGCTTGGTGACATTCAGCTTGGCTGCAAGCCCCCGAACGGTGTGCGGCGGCGGCTCCAGATAAATGGTGAGAAGAATAGCGACCTGACGCGTTGTCAGGTCGGGCATCTCGTCCCGCACCTGTTCCAGCGACAAGGTTCGCAGCAATGTCAGCGCCTGCAAAGGTTTCAGTTCAACGGGCATATATCACAAGCCGCTTAATGATCGTTTCGGACCCGTATCATTCAACGCCGTTTTCTCTTTGCTGGCAAGCATTTTCAGTTTGCCAATTATTGGGCCGGTCACAGAGCAGGATATTTCTCTTTGAGAAGCTGATAAAGCGCGCGGATTGCCTGTGCTTCACCGCCCACAGGTGAGGCAGGCTTTTCCGCTGGCACCCAGCCGTAAATATCAAAATGCGCCCAGCTTTTTGCCTTCTCGACAAAACGGCTCAAGAACAATGCAGCCGTTACCGAGCCTGCAAAGCCATCGGTGGTGACATTGTTGATGTCTGCCACGCGCGACGATAGTTTTTGCGCATAAGGCTGCCAGAGTGGCATGCGCCAGAGCGGGTCTGCTGTTTGATCAGCCTTCTCTGCGATGGCTGCGGCAAGCGCATCATCATGCGTATAGAAAGGTGGTAGGTCCGGGCCGAGCGCCACGCGCGCGGCACCTGTGAGCGTTGCCATATCGATAACGAGGTCCGGCTCTTCTTCATCGGCAAGGGCCAGTGCGTCAGCCAGAACCAGACGGCCTTCAGCATCGGTGTTGCCGATTTCGACTGTTAGTCCTTTGCGGCTTTGCAGAACATCACTCGGGCGGAAAGCATTGCCGGCGATTGCGTTCTCGACAGCCGGTATCAGGACACGCAGCCGAACAGGGAGCTTCGCGTCCATGATGATGGAGGCAAGGCCCAGAACATTGGCAGCGCCACCCATATCTTTTTTCATGAGCAACATGCCAGAGGCAGGCTTGATGTCGAGGCCGCCCGTATCAAAGCAGACGCCCTTGCCGACGAGCGTGATTTTTGGGTCGCTGTCATTACCCCATGTGAGATCGATCAGCCGTGGTGCGATACTACCCGCGCGGCCAACCGCATGGATAAGGGGCAAGTTCTGTTTCAGGAGGGCATCACCTTCGACCGTGCTGATCTTTGCACCATTCCTGGACGCGAGATCACGTGCCGCCTGCTCCAGTGCGTCTGGTCCCATGTCATTGGTTGGTGTGTTGATGAGATCGCGGGTAAGCGTCACAGCATTGGCGATGCGCTGAGTTTCAGCGGCATCCACGCTTTCAGAGACGGCAAGACGGATAATCTTACTATTGCCCTTGCGATAGCGCGTGAAACTATAGCCGCCCATAAGAAAAGCGAGTGCTGTCAATTCGGCATGTTCAGGCTTGCCTTCAATATGCCAGTCACCCTCGGGCAGACTGCGGGCAAGCTTACCAGCCAAAAGCTGCGATTGGCCGCCTTGTTCATCATCGCCTGTTCCAAACAGAGCGCCAGCGATTGAGCCATCTTTACCAGGAAGCACAAGAACGCGTCCGGCTTCGCCGTTAAAATCGTTCGCTTTGGCCCAGGACTGAGCGTTGGCAATAAAGGCAATCTGGTCGATTTTGTTTTTCCCGATGAACCAGATGGGGCGGCTGTCTGCCGATTTTGCGGTAACGATCTCAACGGTCATGACATTCCTCGGCGGTAAAAAACTGTAGCTGGTGGATTGAATTTGACGTTTGAATCCCGACCGACACAAATGCCTTTTCAAACGTCAAATTCAATCCATCAGATTCATAAACTTGCTGGTGGTCCTTTTGATTCCGACCTTTGTGCGCCCGATTGAGCGCACGCCGTCTGATCAATAAACAAATAGCCACCCGGCGTGAACCGGGTGGCTATTCAATTCTGCATGAAGGCGAACCACTCAGTTTCGTTCGACGAACTGAACCTGCACTGCCTTATAATCGAAAGCGGAAGCGGGCTTTCCGGCGAAAAGCGCCATGCCACTAATGACGGCGATAATGGCAAGCGCACCGATGAGTGTGCATTCGATCATCGCTGCACCCGATCTGTTTTTGAAAAAGCGCGTCATCAAAGCCGGCATGTTACTTACCCTGAGCTGAAGTCTCGTTGGGGTTCCTTGTAGTGCCTGCCAATTGTGATGAGTTTAAGAAACAAGGAAAACAAAACGTTAATATCGCCCGAATGGTGCTTGTGGGTGACTTCGATCCGGTTTGGGTTAACGGATGGCAAATGTGGGTTCTGCGGCTTATATGAAGCTGACTGAACTATTTGCTGGAAAGATGATCAATGCCCGAATTGCCAGAGGTCGAGACGGTTCGCCGTGGATTGCAGCCCTTCATGGAAGGCGCAAATGTGGAGCGGGTTGAGCAGAACAGAGCAGATCTGCGCTTCCCTTTTCCCGACCAGTTCGTGGAGCGTATTTCAGGCCACCGTATTGAGGCATTGGGACGTCGTGCGAAATATCTGACCATGCATCTTGATGATGGATTGTCGATTATCAGCCATCTTGGAATGTCGGGTTCGTTTCGCATCGAAGCAGATGAAGCAGAAGGAATGCCCGGCGGCTTCCATCATGAACGATCCAAAATCGCCAAGCACGATCATGTTGTCTTTCATATGTTACGCACTGACGGCTCGAAGGCGCGCATCATCTATAATGATCCGCGCCGCTTCGGTTTCATGCTCTTTGCCGAGAGTGGTACACTCGATGATCATCCGTTGCTCAAAGGGCTCGGCATTGAGCCAACCGGCAATCGACTTTCCGGTGAATTGCTGGGCACTCTCTTTGAAGGCCGCAAGACACCATTAAAAGCGGCGCTGCTTGATCAGCGACTGATTGCAGGGCTTGGCAATATTTATGTTTGTGAGGCGTTGTGGCGCTCACGGCTCTCGCCCATGCGGGCCGCAGGTTCCATCGTGAAGGATAAGGAGACGCTTGATCGTCTCGCAGGGGATATTCGCACTGTGATTGCGGAAGCCATTGCTGCGGGTGGATCGAGCCTGAAAGACTATATTCAGGCTGACGGCGCGCTTGGCTATTTTCAGCACTCATTCTCAGTCTATGGCCGCGAGGCGCAGCCTTGCCGCTCTCCGGGCTGTACTGGCATGGTCGAGCGCGCTGTGCAGGCTGGTCGGTCGACCTTTTTCTGCGCAACCTGCCAAAGCTGATATTGAATTGATCTTGCGGTGATCTTGCCAAATTAAAACCGGCGGTACACCTTGGCTGCCGAAATGGGCCAGCGAAAACTGGTCTGATGAAGGAGGAGAAATATTCCATGGCCTATGAAACGATCGTTGTGGAGACACGCGCTGGCGTTGGTCTTGTTCGTCTTAATCGGCCGCAGGCGCTCAATGCGCTGAACAGCACCGTGTTGAAAGAGCTGACCGAAGCCCTGGCTGCGTTTGATGCAGATGGCAAAATCGGGGCGATCGTACTCACGGGTTCGGAAAAAGCTTTCGCAGCGGGTGCCGATATCAAGGAAATGCAGCCGATCAACTTCGTTGACGCCTATTTGCAGGACATGTTTGCTGACTGGCGCAAGGTGGATCGCGTTCGCAAGCCGATCATTGCGGCTGTGTCAGGCTATGCGCTGGGTGGTGGTTGCGAACTGGCCATGATGTGCGATTTCATTATCGCGGCCACCAACGCCAAATTCGGTCAGCCGGAAATCACGCTCGGTGTTATGCCGGGAATGGGCGGCTCCCAGCGCCTGACGCGCTATGTCGGTAAATCCAAAGCCATGGATATGTGTCTGACCGGACGCATGATGGATGCGCAAGAAGCTGAGCGTTGCGGCCTTGTCTCGCGTCTTGTTGCTCCGGAAGAGCTTATCGAGGAGGCGTTGAAGGCCGCCGAGCGCATTGCCTCCTTCTCACAGCCTTCAGTGCAGATGGTGAAGGAATCGGTCAATCGTTCCTATGAAATGACATTGGACGAAGGTCTGCGTTTTGAACGCCGTCTGTTTCACTCGCTTTTTGCGACTGAGGATCAGAAAGAAGGCATGTCCGCTTTCATCGACAAGCGCACGCCATCTTTCAAGAATCGCTGATCATCTGATCATAAAGGTCGGGCAGACTGTAGTAGTTTGACCGGATTGGTTTTATTTGTAGCCGTAATTTAAGTCGGAAGGCCGCATATCTGGCCTTTTGACGAAGCTGCCAATCAGAATCCTCGTTGACGCGGGGGCAAAGCTGATCTATAAGCCCGCCACGGATCGGCGGCCCTAGGCATTATGGCTGCCCTAGAGGTTTTGTGCCCGACGGTTATATCCAGTGGGCTGCTGACAGAAAAAGAGAGGCATTTATGGCCAATACTCCTTCGGCCAAGAAGGCAGTGCGCAAGATCGCTGCCCGCACCGAAATCAATAAGTCGCGTCGTTCGCGCGTTCGTACCTTCCTCCGCAAGGTTGAAGATGCGCTCCTGAACGGCGACAAGGAAGCAGCATCGGTTGCTTTCAAGGCTGCTGAGCCTGAACTGATGCGCGCTGCTTCAAAGGGCGTCGTTCACAAGAATACCGCTGCTCGTAAGGTTTCGCGCCTTGCTGCACGCGTTAAGGCTCTGAACGCCTGATATAACCTAAAATTTAAACTAGGTTTTGGAAACCCGGCTCATTGTTAGCCGGGTTTTCTTTTTTTGAGCTTTTTTAAAGAAACTGCCCCCATCAAATTAGGGGCATGTTTTTTAGAGATATTCATATTATATCAATAATTTCAAGGCTCTCAAAAAAATGACTGGCTGTATTTCGCCTTTGTTTTCAAAAGCTTACAAACCTTTATCCACAGTTATCCACAGCCCCTGCAGAGGACTCGGAAGACCATCTGAGTCAAGCCATTTTTTTAAAATTTATTTTGTCGGAGAACATATCGTGGCCACCTAAAAAATCCGTTCGGGAAACGCATTGAATCCAAAGGTGTTATTTGTTTGACGCGCGATTCTCTGGTGCGTTGCATTGACCATGCAAGTCTTAATTGAAGAAAAAACTGCAGATCTTAGGCTTGCTCTTTGCCGCGAGGCTTCGCTAAAGTCAGGACATCAGAGGGGTGGGCCCACGGCCCGGAGTTAGCATCACATTGAGTCTTCAATTGACGTGGGCAGTCTTGTCCGCGGATGCTGAGTTCTGGTCTTAAGGCCCTGTTCCTATTAAGTTTGTCTCTCATGGCCATTGCTTACCATTCATTAACCGGAATGCTGTTTTAGGCGCATCTTCGTTAATTGAATGGTTGTCGCAAGACCCGTTCCGGGCAATCAGCCTTGAGCAAGAATTGTGTGAGTCGTAACGCGTAGCCGGAAAGGAGCATCCGGGCACCGGTCCACGGCAGCTGTTTGAAGCGTGGACTGTTTGAGTTTGTGTTTGGCCCTCCCGATTAGGTGCCAGTGTGAAGTGAGTACCCGCGAGGCGACTGGATCATAAGATTCGGCGGACCTTATGCAGGAAATAACGACAAGCGCCGCAAAAATGGCGCGTAAGAATGTGAAGGCAGGCGAGACGATGGCAATGATGACTGGTAAGTCGACGGCAACGATGGGTGATGATGCGCATGCGAACCGTAACCATGGATCTTCTGCTACTGGAAAAGAAAACAGCCTCATGGTGAGCGCTGGTAATGTCGTCGGCGATGACGTCTTTGAACGTCTGACAGCAAAGCTGAAAGCTCGTGTTGGCAGCGAGATCTATTCAAGCTGGTTTGGCCGTCTGAAGCTCGACGATCTGTCCAAAAGCGTAGTTCGCCTGTCGGTTCCGACAGCGTTCCTGCGCTCATGGATCAACAATCATTATTCTGAACTGCTGACCGAACTCTGGCAGGAAGAAAACGCGCAGATCCTCAAAGTGGAAGTGGTCGTGCGCGGAGTGAGCCGTGTCGTTCGCACCGCAGCACCTGCTGAAACCAACGAGACCATTGACGCCAAGTCATCGTCCGTTATGCGCGAAAAGGTCGTTTTCCCTGTTGGTCAGCCAAGTGCTGAAAGGCGCGGTTCGACAGTTGTGGCAGAATCGGCATCCGGTTCGGTTCTCGGCTCCCCACTTGATCCGCGTTACACGTTTGATTCTTTCATCGATGGTGCATCCAACCGCGTGGCTCTTGCCGCCGCCCGCACTATTGCAGAAGCAGGCTCAAGTGCTGTGCGCTTCAACCCGCTTTTCATCCACGCTTCTGTCGGTCTTGGTAAGACTCACCTTTTGCAGGCGATTGCGGCAGCCGCCTTGCAGCGTCAGGAAAAGGCCCGCGTCGTTTATCTGACTGCTGAATATTTCATGTGGCGTTTTGCGACCGCGATTCGCGACAACAATGCGCTTTCTTTCAAAGAGCAGCTGCGCGACATCGACCTGCTCGTCATCGACGACATGCAGTTCCTGCAGGGCAAGTCGATCCAGCATGAGTTCTGCCATCTTCTCAACACGCTGCTCGATAGCGCCAAGCAGGTTGTTGTTGCTGCTGACCGTCCGCCTTCGGAACTGGAATCACTTGATGTCCGCGTTCGCTCGCGTCTTCAGGGTGGTGTTGCTCTCGAAGTTGCAGCGCCTGATTATGAAATGCGCGTCGAAATGCTGCGCCGTCGTCTCGCGACAGCCCAGGTTGAAGATTCAAGCCTCCACATTGACGATGATATCCTCGCCCATGTTGCCCGCACTGTCACCGGATCGGGTCGCGAGCTGGAAGGCGCTTTCAATCAGCTTCTGTTCCGTCAGTCGTTCGAGCCGAATCTTTCCATCGACCGTGTCGATGAGCTGCTTGGCCATCTGACCCGCGTTGGCGAACCAAAGCGTATTCGTATCGAAGAAATTCAGCGCATCGTTGCCCGTCATTACAACGTGTCGAAGCAGGACCTGCTTTCCAACCGTCGCACGCGCACCATCGTAAAGCCGCGTCAGGTTGCAATGTATCTTGCCAAGATGCTGACCCCGCGTTCGCTTCCTGAAATCGGTCGTCGTTTTGGCGGACGCGATCATACCACGGTGCTTCATGCTGTGCGTAAGATCGAAGATCTGGTCGGCGCTGATGGCAAGCTGGCACAGGAACTCGAGCTGCTGAAGCGCCTCATCAACGATCAAGCTGCCTGATCGGTAGAAATTCGTTAAAAAGCCTGCGCCGTGTCGTTTTGCGATGCGGCGTGGGCTTGCTTTTCAGCTGCAATATCTGCCACTTTAGCAAACCTTCTGGCGCTTGTGCGCCTTATTGATGGGGGCATCTGCCCGTTACGCGGTTGCCCTGTCCTAGAGAGCGAGTGCGTTTCAATATGCGTGTTACCCTAGAGCGATCAAACCTTCTCAAGTCACTCAACCACGTCCACCGTGTCGTGGAGCGTCGCAACACCATTCCGATTCTGTCCAATGTGCTTCTGCAAGCCGAAGGCGCAAGCCTCGCGCTCAAGGCAACCGACCTTGATCTTGAAGTGAACGAAGCAACTGCTGCCAGGGTCGAACAGGCCGGAGCAACCACGGTTCCAGCGCATCTTCTCTACGATATCGTGCGCAAGCTGCCTGATGGCGCAGAAGTCATGCTGTCGACCAACCCTGATGGCGGCTCAATGTCGGTCATCTCTGGCAAGTCGTCGTTCCGCCTGCAATGCCTGCCACAGTCGGATTTTCCCGAACTGACAGCCGGTTCTTTCACACATTCCTTCCGCATTGATGCGCAGGCTTTGAAGCGTCTCATCGATCGCACACAGTTTGCAATCTCGACGGAAGAAACCCGCTATTATCTCAATGGCATCTATTTCCACGCCATTGAAAGCGATGGTGCGCTGAAGCTGCGTGCAGTTGCGACCGATGGCCACCGCCTTGCTCGCGCTGAACTGGAAGCACCATCGGGCACCGAAGGCATGCCGGGCATTATCATTCCGCGCAAGACGGTTGCTGAGCTGCAAAAACTCGTTGATGTGCCTGACACGATGGTGTCGGTTGAGTTGTCGGATGCAAAGATCCGTTTCACGGTTGGTTCGGTCGTTCTCACTTCCAAGCTGATCGATGGCACATTCCCGGATTACCAGCGTGTGATTCCTTCGGGTAATGACAAGAAGCTGACGATCAGCCGTCAGGATTTTGCAGCTTCCGTTGATCGCGTTTCTACAATTTCCAGCGAACGCGGCCGTGCGGTTAAGCTCTCCATTGCTGATGGTCAGCTCACACTGACGGTCAACAATCCCGATTCGGGCAGTGCGACTGACGAACTGGCTGCCGATTACGATGCCGATCCGATCGATATCGGCTTCAATTCGAAATATCTGCTCGATATTACCAGTCAGCTTTCAGGCTCAGAAGCCGTATTCATGCTGGCGGACGCCGGTTCACCGACGCTGGTCCGCGATACGGGCGATGCAGATGTGCTGTATGTTCTGATGCCGATGCGCGTTTAGGGCGTCGATATTCAGGCTCTGGCGGCCTGAAAATGGCGCTTTCCTTCGCTTCCGGTGCTCAATACGTTCAGTACGCTGCGCTCCGGTTCTCGAAAATCACCATTTTCGGCTGGCCATAACCAGAATAGCAACAGCTCCCAAAGAAGCGGATTGTGGAAACAAGAAACAACATAGAGAGCCGTCCGGATCGAGTCTCGGTCCGGCGGCTTAAACTTTCTGATTTTCGCAATTATGCGGAACTCACGCTGCCGCTTGGTCCGGGCCATGTGGTGCTGACCGGCGAAAACGGTTCAGGGAAAACCAATCTCATCGAAGCTTTGTCCTTCCTGTCGCCAGGCAGGGGGCTGCGGCGCGCGTCTTATGACGATGTTGCACGCGTGAATGGTCCTGAAATTCGACATGATGGCTTTGCCATTCACGCGTCGCTCGATTGCATGATCTATGGCGATGCCGAGATCGGAACAGGTACGGCAGGCGGCGGCGAAGGTGGCCGCAAGGTCCGCATCAATGGCGTTGCTGCATCGGGCGATGAACTGCTCGATTATGCACGTGTTCTCTGGGTTGTTCCATCGATGGATGGCTTGTTCACCGGTGGAGCATCGGATCGGCGGCGCTTTCTTGATCGTATGGTGCTTGCCATTGATACCGGGCACGGCAAGCGCGTACTGGATTATGAAAAAGCGATGCGCTCGCGCAATCGGCTGCTGAGTGACGGAAGCAGCGATAATCAGTGGCTTGAGGCTATTGAAAGCCAGATGGCAGAACTCGGCATTGCGATCGCTGCGGCTCGCGCCGAAGCGATGCGCATGATTGCGGCGATGATTGAGCGACTGCCAAATGAGGGGCCATTTCCCAAAGCCGACTGCTTTCTCGAAGGGTCGCTCGAACAGCGGATTGGTGTGGAAGCAGCGCTTGATCTTGAAGAGGATTTTCGGCGCACCTTGCGCGAAGGGCGTGTGCGTGATCGCGCTGCCGGGCGCACTTTGGATGGGCCGCATCGTACTGATCTAATCGTTCAGCATCGGCCCAAATCCATGCCTGCAGCCCTTTGTTCCACCGGCGAGCAAAAGGCATTGCTGATCGGCCTCATTCTGGCTCATGCACGGCTGACCGGCGAGCTATCAGGTATGGCACCGATCCTCTTGCTTGATGAAATTGCGGCTCATCTCGATACCGGGCGCCGTGCGGCACTGTTCGGTATTCTCGATGATCTGGGCGGGCAGGCTTTCATGACCGGAACCGACCGTTCGTTGTTTGAAGCGCTTGAAGGTGATGCCCAGTTTTTCAATGTCGCAACAGGTGAACTCACCAGACTTTGAGACAAAATATCCGCTGACAGACGGCTTTAACGAGCCTATGTTCAAGCATCATGAATGCACGATCAAAGTCTTTTTCATCCGAAGAACTGGAGCGCTATGCGCGCCATATCGTGTTGCCGGAAATCGGCGGCCCGGGCCAGCAGATGCTGAAAGCAGCCCGCGTCCTTGTTGTGGGCGCAGGCGGGCTTGGCGCGCCAGTGCTGCAATATCTGGCTGCGGCGGGTATTGGCACGCTTGGCCTTGTCGATGATGACACGGTTTCGTTGTCAAACCTGCAAAGACAGGTGATCCATGACACAGAAAGCGTTGGTCAGGCGAAGGTCGACAGCGCCAAGGCTTCGATTGCCCGCATCAATCCGCATGTGAAGGTTGAAAGCCATCCGTTGCGGTTAAATGGCGAGAACGCACAAGCTCTCATCGGCGACTATGATGTTGTTGTCGATGGTTCGGACAATTTTGCCACTCGTTACGCGCTGGCGGATGCTGCGGCTGTAGCACAACGTCCACTCGTTACGGGCGCGATGGGCCGCTTTGACGGCACAGTTACAGTGCTTATGCCTTATGCCAATGGTGCCGACGGTAATCCCAATCCTTCCTATCGCGATCTGTTTCCAGACATGCCGCCACCGGGTTCTGTTCCGACTTGCGCGGAAGCAGGTGTTCTGGGTGTCTTACCGGGGGTGATCGGCAGCTTGCAGGCTATGGAAGTGATCAAGCTGGTGACGGGGATCGGCGAGCCTCTTGTTGGTCGGCTTCTGCTCTACAATGCATTGAACGTGCGGTTCGAAATCATCCGCTATAAGGCACGTAAACCCAAATGACGGCTCTCCGCATTTGCCTCATCGGTTCGGATTCTCATCGCTGGGAAGATCTTCTCGGGGTCATTCAGGAGAGTTTTGCCTATATGGATGGTGTTATTGATCCACCCTCTTCCGCGCACAATCTGACGGCAGATAATCTGCGGGAGAAGGCGAAAGACGAAACGGGCTTCGCAGCCTTCATTGGTGAAAAACTGGTAGGTTGTGTGTTCATCAAGGAAAAAGATGATCACTTTTATCTTGGCAAGCTTGCAGTCGCACCCGGCTTTGAAGGTCAGGGCATTGGGCGTAAGCTCATAGAAAAGGCTGAGCAGTACACGGTCGCGCGTGGCAAGCCGGTGATGGAGCTGCAGACGCGCATTGAGCTTACGCGCAATCATGCCGTCTTTGGGAAACTAGGCTATCGTAAAGTAGCGGAAACCGCTCATCCAGGCTTTACGCGCATAACATCGATCACCATGCGCAAGGAGATCACGCGTGGCACTGACATTAACGCATGAAGAGCATTCGATAGCAGCAGGAGAGCAGGGGGAAGGCGCGGCGATGGCGATGCGTATTGTCGCCGATACAGCCCGCCTGATGGGAGCGCCACGCCTTATCCCGATAGCGTCCGCGCATATTGACGGTGCGCTCTATCACGGGGACAGCGGTACGCTGTTTGCCGAACGACTGGTTGATGGTGGTGCAAAAGCGAAAGTGCGCGCAACGCTCAATGTCGGTTCCATCGATCTCACCGGCTGCTCGCACAATTTGCTGCCGCAGCATGAGGCGGAAATGGCCAGGCGCATGATGCGCGCCTATATCAAGCTTGGTTGCGAGCCGACATGGACCTGTGCGCCCTATCAGGCGGGCCATCGCCCGAAAAAGGGAACCGATGTTGCGTGGGGCGAATCGAACGCCGTTGTATTCTGTAATTCCGTGCTCGGCGCTCGGACCAACCGTTACGGCGATTTCCTCGATATAGCCTGCGCCATTGCCGGATGTGCACCGGATTACGGTCTTCATCGCACTGAGAATCGCCGCGCAACAGTTGTTCTCGATATTTCGGCTATTGATCCTGTGTTTCTTGGCTCTGAAGTTGCCTGGCCCATCCTGGGCAATCTGTTCGGACGCAGTGTGGGCACAAATGTTGGCGTGGTGGCGGGAGCCGGGTTGCACCCGGACGAAGATGCGCTGAAAGCCTTTGGCGCTGCCGCTGCATCGGTGGGTTCAGTCGGGCTTTTCCATGTTGCTGGTGTGACGCCGGAAGCCCCTGATCTTGAAACTGCTCTTCAGCATCAAAGCCCTGAAGGCATCATTCATGTAACGCAGGAGATGATTGAGGCCACGCGCAAACGTTTGTCGACAGTTGATCATGTGGATGTGATCGATGCGGTCGCCATCGGCAGTCCGCATCTGTCGATTGCTGAGTTTGACCGTCTTGAACGTGCCATTGCTGGCCGTAAGCTTGCGGTGCCGCTTTATGCATGCACCGGACGTCATGCGCTTGTGGAGCTGGAAAAACATGGACGCAGGCAAGAGCTTGAAAAAGCCGGCGTGGTGATCGTGGCAGATACATGCGTGGTGGTAACACCTATTTTGCCGACTAAGGATGATGCCGTCCTCATGACCAATTCTGGCAAGTTCGCCCATTATGCACCGGGGAATACTGGCTATGGTGTGCTCTATGGGTCGCTTGAAGAATGCGTTGAAAGTGCAGTCGCAGGCCGTCCCATATTTGCGAGGCAGGCAGCATGAATGAAGCCGCTTTCACATCATCCGTTCTCGTTGCTGGAAAGCCTGCACGAGCTGATGCGCTGGTCCTCTCAGCACCAATCAGTTTCTGGGGCGGTGTTGATCCCAAAACCGGTCGTATCGCTGATGTTCGTCATCCGGAACATGGGCAGAGCATTTCGGGCTACATCTTATGTCTGCCCGGCACCATAGGTTCATCTTCTGCCGCAGCCGTGTTGCTCGAACTGGTTCATGCTGGCCTAGCACCAGCAGCAATCGTTCTGCATGAACCAGATGCCATTCTTCTTCTTGGTCTCATCGTAGCACGCGAAATGGGGCATGACGTGCCGATGGCCGTGGAATTTGACCGGGAGGCTCAAAAGAAACTCGCCGGCCATCAAGTGACGGTCGGCGAGGATGGAAAAATTTCTATTGCGACTTAGAGCATAATCAGACCGGAGTGAAACGAGGATCGATAAGATTATGCTTAAAATAAAAGGATTTAGAGCGCCGATCTGATTCAATCAGATCGAAACGCGCTCTAATATTGCGTGGTGCGATCCACCACGTTTTCCAAGGTTCCGTCGCGCTCGAAAGCTTCAATCTGACGGATGATCTGTGGAACGAGTGCCATAGCTGACGAGCTTGCAGCCGAATGCGGGGTGATCGTCACCTTCGGATGTGTCCAAAGCGGGCTGTCTGCTGGCAGCGGTTCCTGATTGAATACATCGAGTGTCACCGCCGAAAGCAGTCCGCGATCAAGGGCCGCCAGAATATCCGCTTCGTTCTGCAATCCACCACGGCCAGCATTGATCAGCACAGGTGCGCCAAGCGGCCCATCGCTTTTCAATTGCGCAAACATGGTCATGGACAGAATGCCTTTGGTGTCAGGGGTCAAAGGCAGAAGACAGACGAAAATATCAGCCGTTTTGAGAAAGCGTGCGAAGCCTTCCTTGCCATCAAAGCTCTGAACGCCCTCAATTTCCTGCGGACGACGGCTCCAGCCCGTGACATTGAAGCCGAGCGTCTTGAGCTTCGCTGCTGCATCGCGACCGAGAACTCCCAGTCCCATGATGCCGACAGTCACTTCATGGGCTGCCGGTTGGCGCGGGTCTTCATGCCAGACACGGTTCTTCTGCTGCTTGCGGTAATTTGGGCCAAGACGATGATGATCGAGTACCTGCCAGACCACATATTCGGTCATTCGCATGGTGAGATCATCGGATATGACACGCACAAGTGGCACATCTGGAACATGCGGGTCATGGAAGACATGGTCCACACCAGCGCCAAGCGAGAAGATCACCTTGAGATTTGGAAGATTGGTCAGCGAGCCGGGCTTTTGCTTCCAAACAAGCGCGTATTCGATGCTCGGATCGGTCTCGCCACGTTCTGTCACCACATTGCGCTCAGGCGAATGTGCTTTGAAACTATCCAGCCAGACCGTGGGGTCCCATTTGGTTATAGCTAGAAGGATGTTTCCCTTATTATTATCTGTCATTGCCGGATTCCTCTTCCCTCAGTGGCCTCCATATGGAAGGCCGCCGCCATCAGCGCTTTGGTATAGTCGGTTTTTGGATTGGCAAAGACTTCCTTTGACGTTCCGTATTCGACTGCCTTGCCATTGCGCATCACCAGCACATCATTGGCCAGCGCTCGCACCACTTTCAAGTCGTGACTTATGAAAAGATAAGCGAGATCGTGCTTTTTCTGCAATGCGCGCAGGAGATCGACGACCTGCGCCTGCACGCTCATGTCGAGCGCTGAGGTGGGTTCATCCAGCATGACGAATTTCGGATTAAGCACCATGGCACGCGCAATCGCGATACGTTGACGCTGACCGCCCGAAAACTCGTGCGGATAGCGGAAGCGGCTTTCCGGATCGAGGTTCACTTCATTCAATGCCGCTACCACGCGCTCATCACGCGCATCCGCAGAAAGCTTTGGCTCATGCACCAGAAGCCCTTCTGCGATGATGTCGGCAATGGTCATGCGTGGGCTCAATGAACCGAACGGATCCTGAAACACGATCTGCATCTCGCGACGCAAGGGGCGCATATCCTTGAAGCTGAATTTCGCAATATCACGCCCATCAAAGCGAATTTCGCCCTGGGATGAGATCATACGCGAAAGCGCCAGACCCAGCGTTGTCTTGCCAGACCCGGATTCTCCCACAACGCCAAGCGTCTGACCGGCACGCAGTTCGACATTGATGCCGTCCACGGCCTTTACATGATCGACCGTCTTGCGCAGGAAACCCTTCTTGATCGGGAACCAGACGCGGACATCTTTGCCTTCCATCACCTTCTTTGCGCTGAGATCGGCCAGCGGTGGCTCGCCCTTTGGCTCTGCGGCAAGAAGATGCTTGGTGTATTCATGTTGCGGATTGTCAAAGATTTCCTTCGTTGGACCGGTTTCGACAATCTTGCCCTTGCTCATCACACAAACCCGATCGGCGATCTTGCGCACAATACCAAGATCATGGGTGATGAAGAGCATCGACATGCCCTGTGCGCTCTTAAGCTCTGCCAGAAGTTGCAATATCTGCGCCTGTACTGTCACGTCGAGCGCAGTTGTCGGCTCGTCTGCGATCAGCAGCTTTGGCTTGTTGGCAAGCGCCATGGCAATCATAACGCGCTGGCGCTGACCACCTGAAAGCTGATGCGGGAAGGCGGCAAGGCGCTTTTCCGGCTCGCGAATACCAACCTCGTGCAACAGTTCGAGCGTGCGGGCACGTGCTGCCTGATCACCCATGCCCTGATGCATTTTCAGGATTTCGCTGATCTGCCGTTCCACTGAGTGCAGCGGATTGAGCGAGGTCATAGGCTCCTGAAAAATCATGGTGACATCATTGCCGCGCACGCGCCGCAATTCCGGCTCTGATGCCGTCATCAGATCCTTGCCGTTGAAAAGAATTTCACCGGATGGATGGCTGGCTGCCGGATAGGGCAGGAGCTTCAGAACAGACAGCGCCGAAACCGACTTTCCTGAACCGGATTCACCGACAAGCGCTACCGTTTCTCCTTCAGCGATATCGAAGGAAACACGGTCGACGGAAATCCGCTCCTCGCCGTTCTGACGGAAGGCGACCGAAAGATCACGGACGGAAAGAAGGGGCTTTTTATTCATTGATCCGCTTGATGGCTCGCTCATTGGAATGCCTTTCGCGGATCGAATGCATCACGTGTTGCTTCACCGATAAAGATCAGCAGCGACAGCATCAACGAGATGACCACGAAGCCGGTAATACCGAGCCACGGCGCCTGAAGGTTGTTCTTGCCCTGCGCGAGCAGTTCTCCAAGTGAGGCGGAACCCGGAGGCAGGCCAAACCCTAGAAAGTCGAGCGAAGTAAGCGTCGTGATGGAGCCATTGAGGATGAATGGCAGAAAGGTCAGCGTTGCAACCATGGCATTGGGCAGAAGATGCCGCCACATGATCGTGCCGTTCTTCACACCAAGCGCACGCGCGGCATTTACGTATTCAAAGTTTCTGGCGCGCAGGAATTCCGCACGGACAACGCCAACAAAAGCCACCCATGAAAACAGCAGCATAATGCCCAGCAAAACCCAGAATCCGGGGGGCAAAATCGCCGCTATAATCAGCAGCAAATAAAGCACAGGGATCGAAGACCAGATTTCAATGACGCGCTGGAAGATGAGATCGACCCACCCACCGAAATAGCCCTGAACGGCACCGGCAGTCACGCCAATAATGGCAGAGAAGAACGTCAGGATCAGGCCGAACATCACCGAGATGCGGAAGCCGTAAAGTGCGCGCGCAAAGACATCGCGAGCCTGATCATCAGTGCCAAGCCAGTTGAAATTGCCGACAATGCAATTGGGGTCATTCACGCCCAGCGGATAACGCTGGCAGCGCTGCTCTTCGGTATAAAGCCAGAATGGCTTTGAGGGAGCTGCTTCCGGAATGTCATTATTGACGGTGTTGTAGGAATAGCGGACCGGCGGCCAGAGTGCCCAGCCATTCTGGTTGATTTCATCCTGAATGACCGGATCGCGATAATCGGTCACGGCATAGAAGCCGCCAAATTTCTCTTCAGGATAATCGACAAAAACCGGTGTCAGCAACTCGCCCTTATAGGAAACGAGAATGGGACGATCATTGGCGATAAACTCGGAACAGAGAGCTGCAACAAGCAGAAACAGGAAAATCCACAGTGACCAGTAACCACGCTTGTTGGCTTTGAAATTCTGCCAGCGGCGACGGTTGAGCGGTGAAAGAAACGGGCGCTTTACGGGTTTTACAGCCGGGGCAACCGGGGTGAGAGTGGTATCTGTCATCACACATCCCTCCGGTCGAAGTCGATGCGCGGATCGATCCACGTATACATGAGATCAGACAGAAGGCCGACTAGCAGGCCGATCAGCGAGAAAATAAACAAAGTGGCGAACACGACCGGATAATCACGGTTGATGATCGATTGATAGCCAAGCAGGCCCAGCCCATCCAGCGAGAAGATGGTTTCGATCAGCAGCGAGCCGGTAAAGAAAGCCGAAATGAATGCGCCCGGAAAACCGGCTATCACGATCAGCATCGCATTGCGGAAAACATGGCCGTAAAGCACCTGATTCTCAGTCAGGCCCTTGGCACGGGCCGTTGTGACATATTGCTTGCGGATTTCTTCCAGAAACGAGTTCTTGGTCAGAAGCGTGGTGGTGGCGAAGGCCGAAAGCACCAAAGCCGTCACAGGCAGCACCATGTGCCAGAGATAATCGCCGATCTTTCCCCAGAACGACATTTGCGCGAAATCAGGTGAGGTCAAGCCGCGTAGCGGGAACCAGTCAAAGAACGACCCGCCCGCAAAAAGCACAATCAGCAGGATCGCAAAAAGGAAGCTCGGAATAGCATAACCAACGATGATGATCGCGCTGGTCCATGTATCGAAACGCGTCCCTTCCCTGATCGCCTTGCGAATGCCAAGTGGGATCGAAATCAGATAAGACAGGAATGTGAGCCATAGACCGAGCGAAATCGATACGGGCATCTTTTCCTTGATAAGGTCGATTACGCTGATGTCGCGGAAATAGCTGTGCCCGAAATCAAAGCGCGCATAGTTCCAAAGCATCAGGCCAAAGCGTTCAAGCGGAGGCTTGTCGAAGCCAAATTGTTTTTCAAGATCAGCGATAAATTGTGGGTCCAGACCCTGTGCACCGCGATATTTGGAATTGACCGAGCCACTATCCATACCGCTTTGGCCGAAATCGCCGCCACCGCCGGAAAGACGATCGAGAGCATCGCCGCCCTGACCTGAAAGCTGTGCAATAACCCGTTCAACAGGCCCGCCCGGCGCAAACTGAACAACGGCAAAAGATATGGCCATAATGCCCAGGATGGTCGGGATCATCAGAAGCAGACGGCGTAAAATATATGCGCCCATCAGTTCTCAATGCTCCGAATATTCAGTTTGCTCTTATGGCCTGCCAACAGCTTTTGCCTTCTTGTTCTTCATGCGCATGATCTTGTCCGAAAACCGGTTCCCACGTCTCGGGATCATGCTTTAATCCACCAAAGCGTCTCAACCGGAAAGCCATAATCGGGCTTTGGCTCCTTGAAACCAAAACGATCCCAATAGGCTATCAGGTGATTCGCTACTGTCCAATTTGGAATCCACTCAAGCCTGATACGCAAGTACCGATCAAGCACTCTGATTGTTGCGACAAGTTCGTCGCGCGTGGAAGCCTTGCCCACATCCTCAATCAATGCGTCGATAATGGGATCCGATGTGCCGGGGAAATTATAGCTTCCAGGCGTTTTGGCCGATTCTGACCCGAACATGCTCGCAAGCGACTCCTTCGTCGGCGTTGCACTGAACTGGATCGCCATTCCGACCATGTCAAAATCGAAATTCTGCAACCTTGACTGATATTGGCTCGCATCGACCAGTCTCTGGCTTGCATCAATGCCGATCGCACGCAATTTCTGAATGAATGGCGTATAAACGCGCGTAAACGTCTCAGAGTTGCTGAGAATTTCCAGCGAAAACTTGGCTCCATTCCTGTCATGGAACTGGCCTTTCCTGCGCTCAAAGCCTGCGGCTTCTATCAGCTCAATGGCACGCGAGAATAGTTTCCTGTCTCTTCCCGTTCCATCGGAAATGGGCATGACGGGCACATCTGCGAACATTTCCGCAGGAAGTTTGTCACGATAGCGCTCAAGAATTTTCAGCTCATCAGCACCTGGTGCTGCTGTTGCCTGAAAGTCCGATCCGTTGAAGCTCGATTGTGAGCGCCGATAGGTGTCATAGAATAGATTCTTGTTCGTCCACTCGAAATCGAAGCACAGATTGATCGCTTCGCGCACGCGCGGATCGCGGAAATGTTCGCGGCGTTGGTTGAGTGCCCAGGCCTGCATGAGCGGCAGTTTTTCGCGTGGGAAGGTGCGCTTGATAACCTTGTTCTGCTGGACGGCAGGAAAATCATAAGCCGTCGCCCAGTTCTTTGCTACGTTTTCAGATCGAAAGTCGATATTGCCCTTCTTGAAGGCTTCGAATTCCGGTTGGCGATCCTGATAGAATTCAATGCGAATGCGGTCGAAATTGTCCGATCCGCGTGTGACCGGCAGATCCTTTGCCCAATAGTTATTCACGCGCTCATACTCGATGAACTGCCCGGCTGAAACCTTTCCCACGCGATAAGCGCCTGATCCCAGAATTGGCTCCATACTTGCAGAATCGAAATTGCGATCCCTGAACCAGTTTGCTGAGAGAACAGGCAAGCCAATGGCATCGAGAACCGCTTGCGGGCCGCGACCTTCGGCAAAGTGCAGTCGTACCTGATGTGTGCCGACTGCTTCTGCCTTTTCCAGCGCTGCAAGTGATTGCCGAAGGTTCGGGTGTCCCTTTTCCTTGATTGTCATATAGCTGAAGACAACGTCTTTCGCTTCAACGGGCGAACCATCGTGAAAGCGCGCTTCTTTGCGAAGACTGAAAAGGTAGGATCGGCGGTCCTCAGACAGCGTCACGCTATCTGCCAGCAGACAATAGACAGAATCAGGCTCGTCCAAAGCGGACGTCATGAGACTGTCAAAAGTCAGCTCCATGCGCGGTGGTGCATCGCCTTTAAACGTGAAGGTATTAAGCGTGTTGAATGTCTGGGTATTCTGATTCCATACCCAGTTCGATGGAGCCAGCGTGAACGTGCCCCCTTTGGGCGCGTCTGGGTTCACATAATCGAAATGGGTGAAATCGGGCGGATACTTCAGTTCGCCGAATGCAGACAGACCATGCAGGGGCTTGCCTGAGGGAAGCGTTGCAAACGCCTTCCCCGGAAGATATGCCGCGAGAGCGGCACTGCCTGTAAGCCCAAGAAAATGGCGCCGATTGAGATGAAAGCCCGACATTGGAAGATGTCCTTAGTTGGAACTATTTTTCAGCCTGGCTTCCTTTGCAGGGTCGACCCACCACGAGAATGGATCAATCCCAAGATAATCGGGCTGCTTTTCCGGCATTCCAAACTTGTTCCAGTAGGCGACATTGATGTGGTCTGAATACCATTGCGGAATGATATAGTAGTTCCACAGCAATGCGCGGTCGAGTGCATGGCTGGCAGCCACCAGTTCATCGCGATCCTTGGCATAGATGATGCGGTCGATCAGTTTGTCGATGGCCGGATTTTTGATGCCGGCATAGTTGCGGCTACCTTTGAAGTCGGCTGCTTTCGAGCCCCACATATCCCGCTGTTCGTTGCCAGGAGAGGCTGTCTGTGCCGTGACCGATGTGATCACGTCGTAGTCGAAATCATTGATGCGGGCTTGATATTGGGCCGTATCGACAATGCGCACAGTTGTATTGATGCCGATTTTGCGAAGGCTCGCCGCAAACGGGTTATAGATGCGCTCATCGGTCGGATCCTTGCCCAGAAATTCGATCGTGAACTGATTGCCATTGGCATCTACCAGCTTGTTGCCTTGAAGTTTCCAGCCTGCTTCGCCAAAAAGCTGCAAAGCCTTACGCAGATTATCGCGCGTTGCTTGCGGTGTGTCATAAACCGGCAGTTTGAATTCTTCCGTCAGCGCTTCTGCTGGCAGTGCATCCTTGACTGTCTCCAGAATTGCTTTTTCTTCAGGCGTCGGTGGGCCGCTCAGTTGAAGCTCATTTCCCGCGAAGTAGCTGTTGATGCGGGAATATTGATTGAAGAACAACAGGCGGTTCATGGATTCAAAGTCGAAAGCATAAGTCAGCGCTTCACGTACTTTGACGTCGTTGAACTTGGCTTTCCGGGTGTTGAGGAAATAGCCCTGCATGCGTCCAATGGCATTGAAGGGAAAGGATTTTTTTACGACATCGCCGCGTTGCACGGCTGGAAAATTATATTGCTCCGCCCAGCGCTGAGCGCGATTTTCATTGCGATAATCATATTGGCCGCCCTTCTTGAAGGCTTCCCAGGTTGCATCTTCATTGAAATAATATTCGTAGCGTACTTCGTCGAAGTTGTTGCGCCCCAAATTGACGCCGAGATCCTTGCCCCAGTAATCAGCCACGCGTTCCCAGATGATGGAGCGGCCGGGCACCATGCTCTTGATCTTGTAGGCAGCTGATCCAAGCGGGATTTCCAGCGTTGGGCGGCTGATGTCCCGCTGTCTGCCCTGTGCGTCCTTGCCCTCCCACCAATGCCGGGGCAATATTGCGAGCTGTCCTACGATCTGCGGAAGCTCGCGATTGCCCTTCTGTGAGAAAGTGAATGTCACTTCATGGTCGCCGGTCTTTTCGGCCTTTTCCACATCGCCATAATATTTGTTGTAGAGCGGCGACTGTTTCTTGAGGATATCAAACGACCAGATCACATCATCGACAGTAATCGGTTCGCCATCATGCCATTTGGCAGTGGGATTGAGCTTGAATTTCACCCAGGAAAAGTCGTCGGGATACTGCAAAGCCTCAGCAATCAGTGGATATTGCGTTGATCCCTGATCGAGCGCATCGGTCATCAGCGTATCGTAGAGCAGTCCGCCACCAAAGTCTGCGAGGCCTGCTGCCGCAACGCCCTGAACCACGAATGGATTAAGGCTGTCGAAGGTGCCGATAGCAACCTGATTGAGTGCGCCGCCTTTGGGCGCATCGGGATTTACATAGTCGTAATGTTTGAAATCAGCCGGATATTTGGGCTCGCCAATAAGGCTGGAAGCATATCTCCATTGTGGCTCGGCATCATTTGCGTAACTAAACGATACCGTGCTCGCCAGCATGGTGACTGCGAACGCGCCCGCCCAAAAAGCTCTCATCCAGCATCTCCGTTTCTGCTTCGGATATTGTGGGTTTGATTTTTATGGGTTTTTGCGGAGGAAGAAAGGCACAAGTTGAAAAAACATGCCGGCAATAAAAAAGCCGGGTCGAAACCCGGCCTTTTCTCGATCGTTTAATCGGCTTAGTTCGCTGGTGCAGGCTGTGCTGGAGCAGGCTGGGCCGGAGCAGGTGCCTGTTCAGCAGGCTTCTGTTCGCCAGCCGGTGCTTGCTCTGCTGGCTTTTCAGCTTCGCCCGCAGGTGCTGCACCTTCCGGCTTGGCTTCTCCGCTTTCAGCGGGTGCCGCGTCAGCCGTTGGAAGTGGCGCAGGATTATCAGACAATGTACGCAGATAAGCGATCAGATCGGCGCGCTCATTGTCTTTTTTGTCGCCAGCAAAGCCCATGGCCGTGCCTTTGATGAAGCCCTTTGGCGAAGTGAGGAACTTGTTGAGATGTTCATAATCCCACTTGTTTCCTCCTGCTCCGAATTCCTTCATCGCAGCTGAATAGCCAAAGCCATCAACAGAAGCGGCCGGGCGGTCAAGCACATCCCAAAGATGCGGTCCAACCTTGTTGGCGCCACCCTTTTCGCCCGTGTGGCATGCTGCGCAACGCTTGAAAACGGTTTCGCCGCGTGCCGGATCAGCGGATTGCATCAATGTAGCAATCGACACTTCTTCCTTGGCCGGTGCAGCTTCCCCACCAGTCGAAGCCTCTGCCGCTTCGATTATGAAACCTGGCTTCTCAGGGGCTGGCGCATGAAACAGCGTATCGGACAGAATGCCCGTCGTCATGACAACAAAAACCGTTGCCAGAAAAGCCATGATAAACTTATTAGTCCGGGTTGAATTCATCGCCGGTCAGCGCTCCCTCTACTCAACGCCCTCCAAAGCCGGCATGCAAAACCTGTGTTAAAAGGCTGGCAAGTCTCTCCCCGGCGTCGGGCGGAAACTAGGTCTTTTACAGGGGTGATGCAACACCTATAAGGGGTCCTGGACCCGTGACTTTTTGACACTTTTGCTGCATTTGCTGTGCAGATAAAGATCGCCAGAAGGCGCCATCAGGCTTTTTATGGCCAAATTAAACACCAAGAGGCGATCATGCTTCAGACTTTGAAAACACTGACACTTATACCGGCGCGAATGGCTTCCACGCGTCTGCCGAACAAGCCTCTGGCCGACATTTGCGGCAAGCCGATGATTGTGCACGTTGCAGACCGGGCGGCAGCGGCTAAGCTTGGACGTACCGTGGTCGCAACCGACAGTGAAGAGATTTTTGCGGCTGTAAAGGCGCATGGCCATGAAGTCATTATGACGCGTGGCGACCATGAATCGGGTTCTGACCGCATTTTTGAAGCGCTTCAGAAAGTCGATCCGCAAGGCGAGGTCGAGGCGATCATCAACGTGCAGGGCGATCTGCCGACCATTGATCCGGAAACCATCCGTCGCGCGCTCCGCCCATTGGAAGATGGACCAGCCGATATTGCGACGCTTGGCGTTGAAATCACACTGGATGAAGAAAAGATCAATCCGAACGTGGTGAAGATCGTCGGTTCTCCGCAGCCGGGTGGCGAACGGCTGCGCGCACTGTATTTTACCCGCGCTACAGCCCCTTATGGCGATGGCCCGCTCTATCATCATATTGGTCTTTATGCTTATCGCCGTGCGGCACTTGAGCGTTTTGTGAAGATCGGACCGTCGCCGCTTGAAAAGCGTGAAAAGCTTGAGCAGCTGCGTGCGCTTGAAGATGGCATGCGCATCGATGCGGAAATCGTCAGGACCGTTCCACTGGGTGTTGATACGCAGGCTGATCTTGACCGGGCACGTGAAATTATCGCAAAGGGTTTATAACCAAAAAAAGGCCCTCAGTTCTTGGAGGGCATTTGAGAAAGTACGGACACGATGAAGACCAACCGGATTTCCTTTCAGGGTGAAGCGGGCGCCAATTCCGATACGGCTTGCCGCAACATGTTTCCCGATATGGAGCCTTTGCCGTGCCCGACTTTTGAAGATGCGTTTAATGCGGTTGAAAGTGGTGCCGCTGATCTAGCGATGATTCCGATTGAGAACACGCTTGCGGGTCGCGTCGCAGATATTCACTATCTGCTGCCACTTGCCGATATGCACATTGTCGGCGAATATTTTCTGCCGATCCATTTCCAGCTTATGGTTCTTCCAGGCGTGAAACGCGAAGAGATTAAGACTGTTCACAGCCATATCCATGCGCTTGGACAGTGTCGCAATATCATTCGCCAGAATGGCTGGAAACCGGTGATTGCAGGCGATACGGCGGGCGCTGCACGTCTTGTGGCCGATTTGCAGGACCGCTCGATGGCAGCACTTGCGCCAAGCCTTGCATCTGAGCTTTATGGCCTGGATATCATTGAAGAAAATGTTGAAGATGCGGAAGACAATGTGACCCGCTTCGTTGTTTTGTCCAAGACGAAACAATGGGCAGCTCGCCCTGAAAAAGACGAGCGTATCATCACCACTTTCGTCTTCCGGGTACGCAACGTGCCAGCCGCGCTTTACAAGGCAATGGGCGGCTTTGCGACCAATGGCGTCAACATGACCAAACTGGAAAGCTATCAGCTGGGCGGACGGTTTATCGCCACCCAGTTCTATGCGGATATCGAAGGTCATCCGGAAGATCGCAATGTGCAGCTCGCTCTGGAGGAGCTTGAATTCTTCTCCAGGGAAGTGCGCGTGCTCGGCGTTTACAAAGGCAGCGACATTCGCGGTACGCAGTTACTGGCAGCGGAGTAATTAATTCTCGGCCCAGGCTCTGATCAAATGGGTTGCGATGGCACCGGTTGCCGGTACACGCAGCCCATTTTCATGTGTACCTGCAAGCATCGCACGCACTTCGGCCTTCTCGAACCAGCGGCCGTCTTCGAGTTCTGAACGATCAATGGTGAAATCATCGGCAAGAACTTCGGCGTGACAACCGATCATCAGCGAGTAGGGAAATGGCCATGGCTGGCTCGCATGATAGCCAACGCGGCCAATGGCCAGGCCCATTTCTTCAAAACTTTCACGGCGCACTGCGGCTTCGATTGTCTCACCGTGCTCGATAAAGCCTGCAAGGCATGAATAGGACCCGGCGGCGAAGTGGGCGCTTCGTGCCAGAATGCATTTTTCGCCACGAATGGGCAGCATGATTGCGACCGGATCGGTGCGCGGAAAATGCTCGGCCCCACAATTCGGGCAGATACGTTTGGCCCCACCGGCACGCATTTCGCTTTTTGTGCCGCAACGTCCACAAAAACGATGATTGCTGTGCCATGCGGTTAAAGCGGCAGCCTGTGCCAAGGCTCCCACGATATCGGCAGGCACAAGGCCTTCCATATAGATGCTACGATAATCCTGAGCCCGGAACGGTTGCTCAAGTGCGTCAGGATCAAGCGGCGCCATAAGGGCCACCATTGGCGCACCGTCCTGTAATCCCAGTAAAACAGGTTCATGCAGATCGGGCGAAAATGCCTGAGCTTCGTCCAGGGTAAACAGCGCACGAGGGGCGCTGTCATTCGTATAATCAAGCAAGATCCTGTTGCCGCCCAGAATCATCACTCGCGTCTCCGGCAGTTCGAGCGCCGTGAATGCCGAATCATCCTGCCGCTTTTCGGAAAGACGGTCGATGCGGTTGCCAGCGAAGCCGACAAGACGGCTCGGTTCTATTTCCGGCAGGTCATAAAGGCGAAAAGCCATGATTTTCTCGGGAATGGTTTTCTTTGGGGATCAAGCTTGAGGGATATCAGAGGGCCGCACGGATCTTTTCGATCAGATCGTGCGCATCTGCGTCGTCATAGGTTTCACGGGTACCATGGCCCCAGACAGGTCCCGGCCATCCGGCATCGCCTTCATTGCGTGCAATGACATGTATGTGGAGCTGGCGGACAATGTTGCCCAAAGCGCCGGTATTGATTTTGAGGCAATTGGTTGCCTTCTTGAGCGCTTGCGAAACAATCGCGGCTTCAAAAGTCAGCATGGTCTGATCGAGCGGTGTCATATCGTGAATTTCGGCCAGTTTCGCACGGCGCGGCACGAGGATCAGCCATGGCCAGCGCTTGTCATTCATCAGCCTCAGTTCGCACAAGCCGAGCTTGGCGACTGAAAAAGTATCGGCATCGAGCCGTTTATCGAGTTCAAACTGTTCCATAATATAATTCTTATCAGTTTTTTCGTCTCTGCGCTTGCTTTTTGCGTGCCAATTGACGATATGCAGCGTGGGAGGTTGGTGGTGGACGAGCCACTCGCCAACCGGGTCAGATCCGGAAGGAAGCAGCCCTAACGAGCCAGGCACGGGTCGCCGTGCCAGCCTCCCACCTTTCTTTCACGACGATGATGGCTGTTGATGGTTGATGAGCCAATGTCGAAGTCACTTTCGTCTCCGGTCCAAACTGTTTAGAGTTTCAGACTGGACAAAAGCGAACAGGGAGCGGAAGGGTCGCAATGGACACAAAATCCGATAGTAGCGCCTATCGCGTTCTCGCCCGCAAGTATCGCCCCCAGAATTTCAATGATCTGATCGGCCAGGAGCCGATGGTTCGCACGCTGAAAAACGCGTTCGAAACCGGCCGTATTGCGCAGGCCTGGATGCTGACCGGTGTGCGCGGCGTGGGTAAGACCACAACAGCGCGTATTCTGGCGCGGGCACTCAATTACAAGACTGATTCCATCGATCAGCCGACGATCGATTTGTCCGTACCGGGCGAACATTGTCAGGCGATCATGGAAGGCCGCCATGTCGATGTGATCGAAATGGATGCGGCTTCCCATACTGGTATTGATGATATTCGCGAGATTATTGAACAGGTGCGCTATCGCCCTGTTTCAGCGCGCTACAAAGTTTATATCATCGACGAAGTGCACATGCTTTCCAATCAGGCATTCAACGGCCTGTTGAAGACGCTTGAAGAGCCGCCGCCGCATGTGAAATTCATCTTTGCGACAACCGAAATCCGTAAAGTTCCGATCACTGTTTTGTCGCGTTGTCAGCGTTTTGATCTGCGTCGCATCGAATCGGGCACCTTGGCTGCGCATCTGCGCCGCATCGCGGAAGCCGAACAGATCGAAGTCGATGACACATCGCTCGCGATGATTGCACGCGCTGGCGAAGGCTCTGCACGCGATTCGCTCTCTATTTTTGATCAGGCCATTGCTCATGGCGCAGGCCACGTATCGGCGGAAGCTGTGCGTTCAATGCTTGGCCTTGCCGATCGCGCCCGCATCATTGATCTGTTCGAGATGCTGATGCGTGGCGATGTGGCCGGTGCTTTGACCGAGTTTCGTGCGCAGTATGATGTCGGTGCTGATCCGTCGGTCGTGCTCACCGATCTTGCAGACTTCAACCATCTGGTGACGCGCCTGCGCTTCACGCCTGATGTCGCGGACGATGTTTCGCTTTCAGAAGATGAGCGCGTGCGTGGCCGCGATTTTTCGCAAAAGCTGTCCATCCGCGTGCTTTCCCGCACATGGCAGATGCTGCTCAAAGGCATTGCGGAAGTTGATACAGCATCGCGGCCTGTTCAGGCGGCTGAAATGCTGTTGATCCGTCTGGCGCATGCTGCCGATTTGCCAACGCTTGATGAAGCGTTGAAAGGGTTGGAAAACGGCTCGGTTTCGGCTCCACGTCCGCAGCCATCGGGTGGTGCTAGGCCAAATGGTGGCTCTCAGCCTGAGGCGCGAGCAAGTGCGGATGCGATTGCATCGTCCATGATGCCTGCATCGGGTGGTGCTGCCACTGCGATGCGCCTGGTGGCCCCCCTGGCGGATCCCCTTGTGGAAACACAGCCGCAGCCAGTACAGCCCCCTGCGCTTCAGCAATTTGTCGATAATACGCCACAGCCTTCGGTTCCGATCAACAGTCTTGCCGACATTGTCGCATTGGCTGATAAATATCGTGATATGCAGTTCAAGATTCTGGTCAAGAACTGCGTACGACTGTCATCTATCGCTCCCGGACGGCTTGAAATCGGCCTGACGGATGATGCACCGAAGTCGCTGCCAAGCGACATTTCACAACGCCTCCTGAACTGGACCAGCATTCGCTGGGTGGTGACAGTAGCGCGTGATGTTTCGGGGCAGACGGTTGCGGAAGCAGAAACAGAGCGTCGCGATAATCTTGTCACAGATGCCCGCGCAGACCCGGATGTTGCCGCTATTCTGGCCGCTTTTCCCGGCGCAAAGATCACTGACGTCCGTATTGCCGTTGCAGAACAGAGTGACGATGACGATATTGATCTGGATACGATTGAAGACGTGCCGGGCGCGCCTTCTGATGACGACTGAATTTTAAAAGACTATGGAGTGAACCCATGCGTGACATGATGGGCATGATGAAGCAGGCGAAGGAATTGCAGGCCAAGATGAAGGCCATGCAGGATGAGATCGCCAATCTTGAAGCGACCGCATCTTCGGGTGGCGGTCTGGTCACGATCACGCTTTCAGGCAAGGGCACATTATCGGCTCTTAAGATCGATCCGTCGCTTGCCAAGGAAGAAGAGGTGGAAATCCTCGAAGATCTGATCATCGCAGCCCACAACGATGCCAAGGCGAAGCTTGAAGCGGAAATGGCTGAAAAGACGCAGTCGCTGACCGCTGGTTTGCCAATCCCTCCGGGCTTCAAGCTGCCATTTTAAGAAAAATGGGGAATAGGCGGCAGAGCGCTGTTTGCTTTTCTGCGGCCTTTCATTCCCCATAACCGTCTGTTCTATATCCCTCCTTTCTTCCCCGAAGCAGCATGTCAAAACGTATAGCCGGTCCTGAAATCGAACGCCTTATCCAGCTTCTGGCCCGTGTGCCGGGGCTTGGGCCGCGTTCGGCGCGCCGTGCGGCGCTGCATCTGATAAAAAAGAAAGAGGCGCTGCTGATCCCGCTTGGCGGCGCGATGCAGGATGCCGCTGATAAGGTGCGTATCTGCTCGTGCTGCGGCAATGTCGATACCTCTGATCCTTGCACGATCTGCACGGATGTCCGTCGTGACCCCTCCATGCTGATCGTCGTGGAAGACGTTTCCGACCTTTGGGCACTGGAACGTGCTGGAACAATGAATGTCCGCTATCATGTGCTTGGCGGGAGATTGTCGCCACTCGACGGCATTGGTCCGGATGACCTCAACATCAAGGGGCTGGTTGAGCGCGTCGCAACAGGCGAAATCAAGGAAGTGATTCTTGCCGTCAACGCGACGGTGGAAGGGCAGACGACTGCCCACTACATCACCGATCAGCTGACCGATTTCGATATACGTGTCACGAGGCTTGCCCACGGGGTGCCGGTGGGCGGTGAGCTTGATTATCTTGACGAAGGGACGCTTGCAGCTGCTTTGCGAGCAAGAACCGCACTATAAGCATCAAAAAAATTGGAGAACAGGCATGATGGCAGGCAAGTGGAAATCAAGCTTGAAACTCGCTCTCGGCTTGTTCGCAGTGCTTACCATTAATCCAGCGATAGCAGCTCCTTCCAAAGCGCAAGTTGAAAGCCAGTATCGCAACTGGATCGAAAAAGACCTCTGGCCGGAAGCCAAAGCTGCAGGCGTTTCCCGTGCTGTTTTCGAGCAGGCTTTTGCGGGTGTTACCATCAACTGGAAACTGCCTGATCTGGTTATTCCTGGCGAAAAGCCGACGACACCCAAAGAACAAAAACAGGCTGAATTCGGTGCTCCAGGCAAATATTTCAATGCCAAAACGCTTGGTTCTGTGACCAGTGGCGGCAAGGCCAGACTTGGCCAGAATGCAAGTCTGCTGAAAAGAATCGAGCAGCAATATGGTGTGCCGGGCCGTATTGTCGTTGCGATTTGGGGCCGCGAATCCGGCTTTGGCACGGTCAAGATTCCTTATAATGCGTTTGAAGTGCTTGGCACCAAAGCTTTTATGGCAACGCGCAAGGACATGTTCCGCAAGGAGCTGATCGCAGCACTTGAGATCACCTCACGCGGTTATATTGCGAATGGTTCCATGAAAAGCTCGTGGGCCGGTGCGCTCGGCCAGCCGCAATTCATGCCGACATCCTATCTCAAACATGCAGTCGATTTCGATGGCGATGGCAAGCGTGATATCTGGAACTCGGTGCCGGATACACTGGCATCTATCGCCAATTATCTCAAAATTCATGGCTGGCAGAGCGGGCGCGACTGGGGTTATGAGGTCAATGTACCTCAGAATATTTCCTGCTCGCTGGAAGGTCCTGATCAGGGCAAGACATTTGCCGACTGGGCAAAACTGGGCATCAGCCGCGCCAACGGCAAGGCATTTCCGGCCAATGAACTTAAGGGTGAGGGCTTTCTGCTCATGCCCGCTGGTCGTTATGGCCCGGCCTTTATCGTGACGCCGAATTTCTACGTCATCAAAGATTATAATATGAGCGATCTCTATGCGCTCTTCATCGGCCATGTCGGCGATCGCATCGCATACGGCGCTGGTGATTTCCAGACCCAATGGGGCAATGTCGGCACCATGTATCGCTCCGACATTCAGGCCATGCAGAAGCGCATGCAGGCACAGGGCTATGATGTTGGCAAGGCCGATGGCCTGCCCGGCTTTAAAACCCGCCGCTCAATCGGTCTGTGGCAATCCAGGAATGGAATGGCCCCGACCTGCTTCACCCAGCCTGAACTGGTAAAATCAATTCGCTAACGTTGATTGCCGGGAGCCAAAACTCCCGGCATCAGTATTTTAAGCGGCCTTTGTCAGCATCCCGTGCGGGTCGAGAACGAATTTCTTCGCCACACCCTGATCAAAGCTTTCATAGCCCTGCGGCGCGTCATCCAGCGAAATCACCTGCGCATTGACGATTTCGGCAATGTTCAGGCGCCCATGCAGAATGGCTTGCATCAGCTGGCGGTTATATTTGACCACCGGCGTCTGGCCCGTATGGAAAGATTGTGCTTTTGCCCAGCCAAGACCAAATCGTAGCGAAAGGTTTCCCTGCTTGGCGGCACTATCAACCGCGCCCGGATCATCTGTCACGTAAAGACCGGGAATACCGATGGAGCCTGCCGGGCGGGTAATCTCCATCATCTGGTTGAGCACGATTGCCGGTTGTTCGCCACCGCTGTGACCACGCGCTTCAAAGCCCACGGCATCAATGGCGCTGTCGACTTCATTGCTGCCAGTTACTTCGGCAATCATATCGCCGAGGCGGTCACTCGCAGAAAGATCAATCGGTTCGAATCCTACTTTGCGTGCGTGCTCCAGCCGCTCCTTGTTGAAGTCGCCGACCATGACGACTGCGGCACCCAAGATGCGAGCGGAAGCAGCCGCAGCCAATCCAACGGGACCGGCGCCAGCGACATAGACAATCGAACCAACCCCAACACCGGCCTTTACGGCCCCATGGAAACCGGTGGGCAGAATGTCGGAAAGCATGGTCAGGTCACGGATTTTTTCGATAGCCTGTTCACGATCCGGGAATTTCAGCAGGTTGAAATCGGCATAAGGCACCATGACATAGCGCGCCTGTCCGCCAATCCAGCCTCCCATATCAACGTAGCCATAAGCGCCGCCAGCGCGCGATGGGTTGACGGTGAGGCAGACGCCGGTGTCCTGCGATTTACAGCAACGGCAGCGTCCGCAAGCAACGTTGAAGGGTACGGAAACGATATCGCCCACTTCGAGCATTTCAACATCGCTGCCTTTTTCGATTACTTCGCCGGTAATCTCATGGCCAAGAACAAGGCCCGGCATGGCAGTTGTACGGCCGCGAACCATGTGCTGGTCGGAACCGCAAATATTGGTTGTGATGACTTTCAGGATGACGGCGTGGTCCAGCTTGCGCCCATCCGGACCGCTCAGCACAGGATCATCAATGTCACGAACTTCGACTTTACCCGGGCGCATATAAACAACGCCTCTGTTCCTGCTCATGTCTACCTCCTCCAGATCGACCGTGCGGATCAGTCCCGATCCGCATAATGGGTCGAGAGATGTGCGGGGACATCCCCGTGCTGGAAGCCTACAGCGCTTATCGGTCGGGGAGTTGTTCTGTGCGCGACATGTCTGGTTCTCTCATCAGCATGTCGGCGAAAGATTTGAGTGCCTTGGTCTGATAGCGATCATTGTGCGAAAGCATGAGAAACTGTCTCTGTGGCAGCACGAAGTTGGCTTTTACCAGTGTGCCCGCGGCAAGATGTGGCGCTGCCACCAGTTCAGAAATTGCGGTGACATAGTTGCCAGACAATACGGCAGAGCAGATAGCCTCGTTGGATGGCAGTTCCAGTGCGATGTTAAGACGTGCAGGATTGTAGCCTGCGACACGCATTGCATCCTCGAATACGCTGCGGGTGCCTGAGCCATGTTCGCGCAATATCCACTTTCCATGAAACAGTGTGTCCCATGTGAGCTTACCGGCATCGCACCAGTCGTGATCCGGTCGTGTAACGACGATCAGCTGATCGGTGGCAACTTTGCGCAGCGAAAGAGCAGGGGCCTGCACTGCGCCTTCTACGAGCCCGATATCAGCAAGCCCCGCCTCAGTCGCCTCGGTCACACTTTCCGTGTTGCCAAGCGTCAGACGCACATCGATCATGGGATATGTGGCATGAAACTGTGCCAGATAGGGTGGCAGCCAGTAGCTGGCGATGGTTTGGCTCGCATGTATGGCAAGAGTGCCGCGTTTGCCGCCACCGAGTTCCGAAAGCATACGCTCCGCCGATTGTGCTCGGGCCAATGTTGCGCGGGCTTCATCCAGAAACATGCGCCCATCGCCCGTCAGCTCAATTCGCCTTCCAATGCGATTGAAAAGCATCGCGCCATAGCGTTCTTCCAGCGTGCGGATCGCTGAACTCACCGCTGATGGCGTGAGATGAAGCGCTTCGGACGCACGCGTGAGGTGTTCACGCTCAGCCACTTCGATGAAAATACGTAATTGTTCCAGTGTCATAGCTTCAATCGTTCGATTTTATCGAATGAATTGTGACATATTATGCGATGGAATGAACAGAAGAAATGCGGCATCTGATTGGAAAATATTTCTCAAGAATTGAATGCTAATCCAGATGACAGCCGTAACCTCGAATAAATTCAAGAACATTCTCCCCGGTCTTGCGCTCAGCCTCGCCGTCTCGGCACTGGCTGTCGGGCTTGAAAAGGTTGAAGAGCACTATACAGGCAAAGCGTGGCTCGAAGCGCTGGTTCTTGCGATCCTGATCGGAACGGCTGTCAGAACGATTTTTCGCCCCGGCAAACAATTTGCCAAAGGCATAAGCTTTTCAGCCAAAATGCTGCTGGAGATTGCTGTTGTGCTTCTGGGGGCTTCCATCAGCGCAAGTGCTGTGATTGATGCCGGACCGGGTTTGATACTTGGTATTGCAAGCGTGGTGGTGATGGCAATTACATTCAGCTATGGCATCGGGCGCTTGCTTAAATTGCCTCATCGCATGGCTGTTCTGGTGGCTTGTGGCAATTCCATCTGCGGTAATTCGGCCATTGCGGCCACAGCACCAGTCATTGGAGCGGACAGTGAAGACGTGGCCGCCTCAATTGCCTTTACGGCTATTCTTGGCGTTGTCGTGGTATTGCTCCTGCCCCTGTTGGTGCCGTTGCTGGGCCTGTCGCATACACAATATGGTATTCTTGCAGGCTTGACGGTTTATGCTGTACCGCAGGTTCTCGCGGCCACCGCCCCGATTGCCAGCATTAGCGTGCAGCTTGGAACATTGGTCAAGCTGGTGCGTGTTCTGATGCTCGGCCCAGTCATTCTGACGCTGTCAGTTCTGGCCGGTAACAAGGATGCAGAAGTGAAGCCCGGCTTCCTGCAACTTGTGCCTTGGTTCATCATCGGCTTTCTCGGCATGATGGCGCTGCGCTCACTGCACCTGATCCCGAACACGATTTTGCCAGGCATTCAATTCACGTCTACGACCCTGACGATCATTTCCATGGCCGCCCTTGGACTGGGTGTCGATGTGCGCTCTGTAGCCTCAGCGGGGGGGCGTGTAACACTTACCGCCATTCTGTCGCTGCTGGTATTGGGCGCAATCAGCCTTGGGCTGATCCATCTGCTTGGTGTGGTGTAAGCGTTACAATCTCCACAACGGTCCCGAAACAGTGCGGAACGCGCTCTGAGATAAGTTCAGGCACCGAAGCTCTTATAGGTTTTCTGTTCTGACCAAAGAAAAAGCCCGCCAGATGGCGGGCTTTCTCATGTTTGGTCGAAGGGACGAAAAACTTAGTTGTTTTCCGACTTCTTCATGGCTGCAGCAAGAATGTCACCGAGCGAAGCGCCTGAGTCGGACGAACCGTACTGAGCAACTGCTTCTTTTTCTTCAGCGATTTCAAGAGCCTTGATCGAGACCTGCAGCTTGCGGGTCTTCTTGTCGAAGGCGATGACGCGAGCGTCAACCTTCTGACCAACCGAGAAGCGTTCTGTACGCTGTTCGTCACGGTCACGGGACAGATCCGAGCGCTTGATGAAGCTGTCGAGGTCGTGATCGACCAGACGAACTTCAAGGCCACCATCGGTAACTGCTGTGACTTCACAGGTTACAACGGCGTTTTTGCGCAGTTCACCCGAAGCTGCTGCTTCGCCGACCTTGTCGCCGGAAAGCTGCTTGATGCCGAGCGAGATGCGTTCCTTTTCGATGTCAACATCGAGAACAACGGCCTTAACAACTTCGCCCTTGTTGTACTCTTCGATGACCTGTTCGCCTGGACGGTTCCAGTCGAGATCGGAAAGGTGAACCATGCCGTCAACGTCGCCGTCGAGACCAATGAACAGGCCGAATTCGGTCTTGTTCTTGACTTCGCCTTCAACGATTGTGCCCTGTGGGTACTTCTGAGCGAACGTGGTCCATGGGTTGTCGAGGGTCTGCTTGAGACCGAGGGAGATGCGGCGCTTGACCGGATCAACTTCGAGCACAACGACTTCGACTTCCTGAGTGGTCGAAAGAATCTTGCCCGGATGGACATTCTTCTTGGTCCACGACATTTCCGAAACGTGGATCAGGCCTTCGATGCCTGGCTCGATTTCGACAAATGCACCGTAGTCGGTGATGTTCGTAACGGTACCGGTGATCTTTTTGCCGATCGGGTACTTCGCGCCGATGCCATCCCAAGGATCGCTCTCGAGCTGCTTCATGCCGAGCGAGATACGATGAGTTTCCTGGTTGATACGGATGATCTGCACCTTAACGGTCTGGCCGATGGTGAGGATTTCCGAAGGATGGTTGACGCGGCGCCATGCCATGTCGGTAACGTGCAGGAGGCCGTCGATGCCGCCGAGATCAACGAACGCACCGTAATCGGTGATGTTCTTGACAACGCCTTCAACAACCTGACCTTCTTCAAGGTTCTGAACGATTTCCGAACGCTGTTCCGCACGGCTTTCTTCAAGAACGGTACGACGCGAGACAACGATGTTGCCGCGACGCTTGTCCATCTTGAGGATTTCGAAAGGCTGTGGGACGTGCATAAGCGGGGTAACGTCGCGGATCGGACGAATGTCGACCTGCGAACGTGGAAGGAATGCAACTGCGCCGTCCAGATCGACGGTGAAACCACCCTTGACCTGATTGAAGATGACGCCGTCGACGCGTTCGCCATTGGCGAACTTCTGCTCGAGCTTGCCCCAGCTTTCTTCACGACGTGCTTTTTCGCGCGACAGAACAGCTTCGCCGAGTGCATTTTCGATGCGCTCAACGTAAACTTCAACTTCGTCGCCCGGCTTCATCGAGCCGTCTTTGCCCTTCGCGCCGAATTCCTTCAGCGGTACGCGACCTTCGACCTTGAGGCCAGCATCAATGATTGCCATGTCTTTTTCGATGGCAACGATGCGACCCTTTACAACATAACCTTCTGCAAGGTCATTGTTCGCAAAGGATTCGGCCAGCAACGACTCGAAGTCTGCGAGAGAGGGATTGAATTCAGACATAAATACTCCTGATGCATCCGGTATGAAACAACATCGGATGCGGCGCCGGGGGTTAGAGTTGCGTTAGGCCTGTCCTTCGGCTCCGTCCCTTTGGGACAACCGGCGCGTGGAACGCGAAGTCAGGTTATAAAGATGGGTGAGACCTATATAGGAACAAACCCCGAATAATCCAGCATTTCTAAGACATAATCATACCAGAAAGTCTCGCGACTATCCCGACATTATGCCTTGTGTTGCGCGAAAGCGTGATCGATCAGCTTTTTTGCCGCCAGAAATGCCGCTTCTATACTCATTTCGCTCGTATCTAGCAAGTGCGCGTCTTCTGCAGGTCGCAGTGGCGAGTCCGTGCGATTCATGTCGCGCTCATCACGTTTCCTGAGATCAGCCAGAATTTCATCGAAATCGGCTGTGCCGCCCTTTGCTACAATCTCGTCAAAGCGGCGTTGCGCACGTACTTCCGGTGAAGCTGTCACAAAGAGCTTGATCTCAGCGTCCGGGCAGACGACCGTCCCGATATCACGCCCGTCGAGCACGCTTGACGGCAATGCGGCTGCGAAATTGCGCTGTGCTTCAACAAGTGCGCGCCGTACAGCAGGCATCACCGCTACTTTTGAGGCTGCCTCGCCGATGTGGTGAGCAGAAAGCACATTTTTGTCCATCCCGTGTAGATCAAGATGAAGCGCTACTTCTGCAGCAACCGCTTCATTATCGAGCGGCAACCCCTGATCCAGCAGCGCTTTCGCAACTGCACGATAGGTCAACCCGGTATCGAGATGAGGAATGCCGTAATGAATGGCAATACGCCGGGCAAGGGTTCCCTTGCCCGAAGCTGCTGGTCCGTCGATGGCTACGACGAAGCTTTTCATTGTGCGTCGCTTACTTCGATCTTCGCACCAAGGCCCGGCATCATGGTCATGAATTCGGGGAACGAGGTTGCAATCATCGCGCTGTCATCGACTGTGACCGGCTTTTCAGAAGCCAGTCCCATGACGAGGAAGCTCATCGCGATGCGGTGATCGAGATGTGTGGCAACGGTGCCGCCGCCTAGGCCCTTGCCGTCTGGACGACCGCGAACTGTCAGGGACATTTCGCCTTCAGTGCAATTGACGCCATTGGCTTCAAGGCCGCGGGCGACTGCTGCAAGACGATCTGATTCTTTCACGCGCAACTCATCGAGACCGTCCATGACGGTTTCGCCTTCAGCAAAAGAAGCGGCAATCGCCAGAACCGGATATTCATCGATCATCGAAGGCGCACGTTCCGGAGGAACGGTGACGCCCTTGAGCTTCGACGATTTCACGCGCAGATCGGCAACATCTTCACCGCCCGCAAGACGCGGATCGATGATTTCAATGTCAGCACCCATTTCCTGCAAGGTGAGAATAAGGCCGGTACGGGTCGGGTTCATCAGCACGTTGCGGATGGTGACATCTGACCCTTCGACAAGCAGAGCCGCAACGAGCGGGAAGGCTGTTGAGGACGGATCGCCCGGCACGTCGATGGTCTGGCCGGTAAGCTTGCCGTGTCCGGTTATGCGGATATGGCGCACGCCGTCCTTGTCGGTTTCAACCGTGAGGTCGGCACCGAAGCCCTGCAACATCTTTTCAGTGTGATCGCGCGTCATCACGGGTTCAATGACGGTTGTAACGCCGGGCGTGTTGAGACCGGCAAGCAGAACAGCCGACTTAACCTGTGCCGAAGCCATAGGAACGCGATAGCTGATCGGATTGGCTGTCTTTGGGCCGGTCAATGTCAGTGGCAGGCGATCGCCTTCCGCTGCCTTCACCTGAACGCCCATTTCACGCAGAGGATTAAGCACACGCCCCATAGGGCGTGAGGTCAGTGAAGCGTCACCGATAAAGGTTGTCGTCATATCATAAGTGCCGACGAGACCCATGGTGAGACGGGCACCGGTTCCGGCATTGCCGAAATCGAGCGGTGCTTCCGGCTGAAGCAGACAGCCATTGCCGACGCCATTGATGATCCAGACATTGCCGTCTTTACGGATATTGGCGCCCATCGCTTGCATGGCACGGCCTGTATTGATGACGTCTTCGCCTTCCAGCAGACCTGTGATGCGGGTTTCGCCAGATGCGAGGCCACCGAACATGAAGGAGCGGTGGGAAATGGATTTGTCACCCGGAATGCGGATTTCGCCCTTGAGTGCCTCTGAATGGCGGGCGATTGCTGGTTTCGGGGATGCAGAATGGGACATAGATTTTTCACTGTCTCATTTGGGCGTTATTCACGCGGGATTGATCAAAGCGGCAGCTTCCTAGCACAGGAACAGGGCGGGGTCATCCGCCAATGCACGATTTGAGGCATTGTAAGGGAGCAGAATGAGTCTTTAGCTTTGACAAAAGCTGTAAATTGAGTTTATGCACCGAACAACACCCGTAAGGCGCGCTTCACGCCTTCTCCTCACCAAGTGATGGTTTGGAGTATGATGGCGAGCTTAAAGCATGTAAGCGTAGCAGACGCGGTTTGAATGAATTTGTGACCCGGATCAACAAGCGGCGTAAAACGTCGCAGGAGCGACGGGGACAACAAGAGGCGTGGAGTGCCACAGGCACGACAGGGATAAAAACTCACGAGGCTAAACGTGGCAAAAGCTGAACTTGGTACCAAGCGCATCGATCCTGAAACGGGCAAGAAGTTTTACGATCTCAATCGTGATCCGATTGTTTCGCCTTATAGCGGCATTTCCTACCCACGGTCGTATTTTGAAGCGACCGTTGCGGAAAGCCGTGCGGCTGAACAGGAAGAAGAAGCTGAAGAGCTGGATACAGCACTCGAAAAGCCGGAATTCGTTTCTCTCGAAGATGCGGATGACGAAGCTAAGGGTGGCGAAGATCTGCCGGAAATCGACGATGACGTCGATCTGGGTGACGACGATGACGACACATTCCTCGAAGAAGAGGAAGATGAAGACGACGACGTTTCCGGTATTCTGGGCGGCGGCGTCGGCGGTGACGAAGAAGAAGTCTGATCAAGGCTCACTAATCGAATTGCACAAGGCGGCTCATTGAGCCGCCTTGTCGCGTTTTCGTGCGGGATACGGGCTTTGCCAGAGCTGGTCGATCGATGCTGACCGATTGAAGCTGACCTATTGAATCCGATTCTTCAATCCGGCTGACATCAATGCTGTTTCAAGCCTGCAAATGTGGGAATGGCAGCACTTGTGTGGATAATCGGCAGATTATTTTTGGCAGATACGAAGAGAGTTACGATTTAGCTCTTGATCTTCTGTAACGAGCCATTTAATAAGCCGCCACACCGGACAGAAATTCCTGTCTGGCCCACCTCGAAAGAGGTCTGATGGGGCCATAGCTCAGCTGGGAGAGCGCTTGCATGGCATGCAAGAGGTCAGCGGTTCGATCCCGCTTGGCTCCACCAAATTTTCCATGATACGCGCTTTATGAAAACATTCAGACAAAACTGATTTAGCTTCACATTGGCTAATATTAAGTTTTGCTCGACTTTTCACTCAATATTGCTACTGAAGTTTTATTGAAACAATTGTCAGTGATACGTTGAATGAAGAGGATTGCTGAATTCGACGGTTTGCGGTTTTTTCTATGTTTAGGAATCGCAATCTTTCATTTTTCCTTCCGGGTTCCGGTGAAGAACGATCACCTGCAAGAGCTTATATTAACATTCTCTTATTTTACCGATGTCTTTTTTATCGTTTCTGGATTGTTTCTTGCGCGCCGGAATAATTATATATGGAGCAGGCGCCATTATATTGGTTTTGTTGGAAAGCGGCTGGCGCGGATTTATCCGCTGCACGCAATAACCTTCACCTGTTTCGCGCTTCTGTCTGTCCTGACGGCCGCCGGTGTTCTCCATCCTACTGCTGAACCCAATATGAGTCTGTCTGACGGGGTCACGCAATTGCTGCTCATTCACGACTGGGGACTTGGCAGAACACTCTCCTATAATTACGTCAGCTGGTCGCTGAGCGCCCTCTTTCTGATGTATCTGTGCTTTCCGCTTTTTGACATTCTCTGTCATCGACTGGGAGGAGCGATCCTCGTTGTCATCATCATTGCAGCGCTGGGTGGAGAATATCTGGCGCAGAAGCTCAATGTATCATCGATAACCCGCATTCAGTTTGCCGATATTGGCATTCTGCGCGCTCTGCCGTCGTTTCTCTTCGGAATGTGGCTTGCACGGCAGACCCATCACAAAGTTCCAGCTATCTTTATCAAGGTCGCACTTGCGGCCTGTCTGGTGATCTTTCTGTTTTATCATCCTGCAACCGGGGCAGGCGAGCCAGCAACGCTGGAAGGGCCATTGCGTTTGGCTTTTCTCTACTTTTGCCTCTACGTGCTTTATCTGGCCGCCATACAAAATATCTATACGCCCCTGCGATTCCGTCCTCTGGTAACGCTGTCTCGTTACAGTTTCGGCATTTTCATACTGCATCCCCTCATCGGGCTGGTGTTTTTTAATGCCCTTCCGCAACATTGGGGCGAGACCACAATGGGAGCGCTATTGGTGATCGGTGGCGGAGTTCTGGTAAGTCTTTTTGCGGCAATCGTCGCTTGGCATTTCTTTGAAAATCCGATCAATCGCTGGCTCGTGACCCGTATTAATGCGTGGGTGAACCGGGAAGATGAAGCGGCGAAGCTGCCCCTTCCAGAGGGTTCAGCCTGAGCGCCCTAAGCGGGCGACGTAGCATCAGGAAAATATGTTTCTCGGTAAAGGCATGGACGAGGCGGCAAGTCTCTTTTAGAAATTCGTGGTGGAGCTAGCCGACAGAAGGATTTCAGCTTCGCATGATTCTGGGAGGAATGATGATTAAAGAGGCCAATTCCATCGATATCCATCCGCTGTGGCAACCCGATGCTAAACGCATCGCGGCAAGCACGCTCGATCAATTTCGAGTGCAGGCAGAGGAGAGGGCAGGGCGGAAATTTGCCGATTACAACAGTTTGCATCGCTGGTCTGTGGAAGACCGCGCCGGCTTCTGGACTCTCATATGGGACTTCTGCGAGGTCGTCGGTGAGCGCGGTGATATCGCCCTCATTGATGAGGGCCATATGCGGGAGGCCCGGTTTTTCCCGCAAGCCAGGCTGAATTTCGCGGAAAACCTTCTGCGCAAGAAGGGCAACAGCGAGGCGATCGTCTTTCGTGGCGAGAACAAGGTCGAGCGCCGTCTGACATGGGATGATCTCCACGCACTTGTCTCCAAACTTCAGCAATTCATGCTGGCAGAAGGGGTGAGAGCCGGCGATCGCATCGCTGGCATGATGCCCAATATGCCGGAAGCCGTGGCCCTTATGCTGGCCGCTTCGTCGATTGGTGCCGTCTGGTCATCCTGTTCGCCGGACTTTGGCGCTCAGGGTGTTCTGGATCGCTTTGGTCAGATAGAGCCGAAGCTGTTCTTCGCCTGTGATGGCTATTGGTACAATGGCAAGCGCATCGAAGTGGCCGACAAGATTGCCGAGGTGACAGCAAAGCTTTCGGGATTAAAACGCTCTGTCATCGTGACCTATCTGGGCGAAGCTGAAGCCGTTGCCAGCCAGGCAGCAAATGGCATTACGCTTGATGCAGCACTTGCGCCCTTCACGGCAAAGGCGGTCGAATTCACCCGACTGCCATTCGATCATCCGCTTTATATCCTGTTTTCCTCTGGTACGACCGGCATTCCAAAATGCATCGTGCACCGCTCAGGCGGTGTGTTGCTACAGCACTTGAAGGAGCTTCGGCTTCATGCCGATATCCGTGATGGCGACCGCTTCTTCTATTTCACCACCTGCGGCTGGATGATGTGGAACTGGCTGGCGTCAGGCATCGCCACCGGTGCAACGCTGCTGCTCTACGACGGCTCGCCCTTCTATCCAGATGGCAATGTATTGTTTGACTATGCTCAGGCTGAGGGCATGACCTATTTCGGTACTTCGGCCAAATTCATCGATGCCGTAGCCAAAGCTGGATTGAAGCCGGGTGAAGCGCATGATCTTTCTGCTCTGCGCACGATCTCGTCGACTGGCTCGCCTTTATCGCCGGAGGGCTTCGCTTTCGTCTATGAAGGAATAAAAAAAGACGTGCATCTGGCGTCCATTTCCGGCGGGACGGATATCGTCTCCTGCTTTGTGTTGGGCGTGCCGACGGAACCTGTCTGGCAAGGCGAAATCCAAGGTGCGGGTCTGGGCATGGCGGTCGATGTCTGGGACGATGACGGCAAGCCGGTGCGTGAACAAAAGGGTGAACTGGTCTGTACCAAGGCTTTCCCCTCCATGCCGCTGCAATTCTGGAATGACCCGGGCGACCAGAAATATCTGGCCGCGTATTTTGAGCGCTTCGACAATATCTGGTGCCATGGCGATTTTGCCGAATGGACCGGGCATGATGGCATCATCATCCATGGTCGTTCGGATGCGACCCTTAATCCGGGCGGCGTGCGCATTGGCACGGCGGAGATTTACAATCAGGTCGAGCAGATGCCGGAAATCACCGAAGCGCTTTGTATCGGGCAGGATTGGGACCATGACGTGCGTGTGGTGCTGTTCGTGCGGCTTGCCGAAGGCATTGCGCTTGATGATGATCTGAAAGCACGCATCAAGACGAAAATCCGCATCGGCGCGACGCCGCGTCACGTTCCGGCAAAGATTGTGGCGGTAACGGATATTCCCCGCACCAAATCCGGCAAGATCACGGAATTAGCGGTTCGTGACCTGGTTCATGGACGCGGGGTGAAAAACCGCGAAGCGCTGGCAAACCCGGAAGCACTGGAGCTTTATCGGGATATTGCCGATCTTCAACAGGATTGACGTTTAAAATCATGCGAAAGATAATTTCGTTATGGGGTAATAAATAGCCACAGAACGCTGCGTAAACCCATTGCCTATTTGATCGTCACGGGACACTCTGGCCATAACATAGCTGTTTTCACAAACAGCAGCCGGGCAGAACTTGTGGAGGACGAGTATGTTTGCATCGGGCATGAACTTCGGTCTTGGCGAGGAGATCGAAGCCCTTCGGGATACGGTTCGCCGTTTTGCGGAAAGCCGCATTGCGCCGCTTGCTGCTGAGACTGACCGCAACAATGCATTTCCCATGCATCTCTGGCGGGAACTGGGCGATCTCGGTGTACTTGGGATTACTGCGCCTGACGATTACGGCGGCGCGGGCATGGGCTATCTTGCGCATTGCATCGCGATGGAAGAAATCAGCCGTGCTTCCGCATCCATCGGCTTGAGTTACGGCGCGCATTCCAATCTCTGTGTCAACCAGATCAATCGCAACGGCTCTCCCGAACAGCGCGCAAAATATCTGCCGAAGCTCATTTCAGGCGAGCATGTGGGTGCGCTTGCGATGTCGGAACCCGGAGCCGGTTCTGATGTGGTCTCCATGAAGCTACGCGCCGAAAAGCAGGGCGAGCATTATATTCTCAACGGCAATAAAATGTGGATCACCAATGGGCCGGATGCCGATGTGCTGGTGGTCTATGCCAAGACCGATCCGGCGGCAGGGTCACGCGGGATCAGTGCTTTTCTCGTCGAAAAAGACTTTACGGGTTTTTCAACCGCACAAAAGCTCGACAAGCTTGGTATGCGCGGCTCCAATACCTGCGAGCTGGTGTTTGAGAATTGCGAAGTGCCAGCCGAAAACCTGCTTGGCTCAGAGGGCAAAGGCGTCAATGTACTGATGTCTGGCCTTGATTATGAGCGCGTGGTGCTGGCGGGTGGGCCGCTTGGCATCATGGCGGCCTGCCTCGATGTTGTCGTGCCTTATGTGCATGAGCGTAAACAGTTCGATCAGCCGATTGGCGAGTTCCAGCTCATGCAGGGAAAGCTCGCCGATATGTATGTGCTGTTCAATGCTTCCCGCGCCTATGTTTATGCGGTGGCTGCAAGCTGTGACCGGGGCGAGACATCGCGCAAGGATGCAGCAGGCTGCATCCTTTATGCGGCGGAAAACGCCACGCAAATGGCATTGCAGGCGATACAGGCCCTGGGCGGCAACGGCTATATCAATGATTATCCAACCGGACGTCTTTTGCGGGATGCCAAGCTCTATGAAATCGGTGCGGGAACATCGGAAATCCGACGCATGCTGATTGGACGGGAACTGTTTCAGGAGACCCGCTGATGCCGGTTCTGAAATCCGAAATCTCAACCCGCAATGCCGTTTTTGACGCCAATCGCAAGGCAATGCTTGCGGCAATTGATGTGGCCGCGAAGGCTTCTCAAACCGCACTTGACGGTGGAGGCGAAAAGGCGCGCGAACGCCATGTCGCGCGTGGAAAGCTTCTGCCGCGAGATCGTGTGGCGCAATTGCTTGATCCCGGATCGCCGTTTCTGGAGGTAGGTCTGACGGCAGGTCATGGCATGTATGACGGTGCAGCGCCTTCAGGCGGGATTATCACCGGCATCGGGCGCGTATCGGGTCGCGAATGCATGATCGTCTGCAATGATGCCACTGTGAAGGGCGGCACCTATTATCCGGTCACGGTGAAGAAGCATCTGCGCGCACAGGAAATTGCAGGCGAAAATCGCCTGCCCTGCATTTACCTGGTTGATTCAGGTGGTGCGAACCTACCCAATCAGGACGAGGTGTTTCCGGATCGCGATCATTTCGGACGCATTTTTTATAATCAGGCGCAAATGTCGGCGGCGGGTATTCCGCAAGTTGCAGTGGTTATGGGATCCTGCACGGCGGGCGGTGCTTATGTGCCGGCCATGAGCGACGAGACCGTGATCGTGCGTAATCAGGGCACTATTTTTCTGGCGGGTCCGCCGCTGGTCAAAGCTGCAACCGGCGAAGTGGTGAGTGCGGAAGACCTTGGCGGCGGTGACGTCCATACAAGGCTTTCTGGCGTTGCTGATCATCTCGCCAATGATGACGCACATGCGCTTTCGATTGCACGTGCCATTGCGGCCAATCTCAACAGCGAAAAATGCGGCTTCATCCCAAGGAGTGACGGGTCTGCCCCTCTCTATGACCCGGAAGAGCTGCTCGGTATCGTGCCAGCCGATACGCGCATTCCTTATGATGTGCGCGAGGTGATTGCGCGGCTGGTCGATGGCTCGGAGTTCGATGAGTTCAAGACGCGTTTTGGCACGACTCTGGTCTGTGGCTTTGCAAGTCTTTACGGCATGCCCGTCGGCATTATCGCCAATAATGGCGTGCTGTTTTCTGAGGCCGCATTGAAGGGCACGCATTTCATCGAGCTTTGCTGTCAGCGCAATATTCCGCTGGTTTTTCTGCAAAATATCACGGGCTTCATGGTCGGGCGCAAATACGAAGCCGAGGGCATCGCCAAGAATGGTGCCAAGCTCGTAACGGCAGTCGCGACCGCTAATGTACCCAAAATCACCATGCTGATCGGCGCGTCCTATGGCGCAGGCAATTACGGCATGGCGGGACGGGCCTATTCGCCACGCTTTTTGTGGACATGGCCAAACAGCCGCATTGCGGTGATGGGCGGCGAGCAGGCGGCCGGCGTGCTGGCAACCGTCAAGCGCGACGGGATCGAGCGCACAGGCGGCACATGGTCGGCAGAAGAGGAAACTGAATTCAAGCGACCGACACTCGAAATGTTCGAGCGTCAGAGCCACCCGCTTTATGCATCTGCAAGGCTCTGGGATGACGGCATTGTCGATCCGCGCAAGAGCCGTGAAGTGCTGGGGCTATCACTCTCTGCAACGCTGAATGCGCCGGTTGAGCCGACGCGTTTCGGCCTGTTCAGAATGTAAGGGCGCGCGGGATGAGGAAAAGTGTGAAGCGGTCTTCCGCCCGACTCTCGCGAGGAAAAAATGATGTTTAAGAAAATACTGATTGCCAATCGCGGAGAAATTGCCTGCCGGGTCATCCGCACGGCACGTAAGCTTGGCATTGCAACGGTTGCAATTTATTCAGACGCGGATAAGGACGCGCTGCATGTCGAAATGGCTGATGAGGCCGTGTATGTGGGCCCGGCACCGTCTGCGCAAAGCTATCTGAATATCGACACCATCATTAAAGCTGCACTGGCTACGGGTGCAGAGGCCATTCATCCTGGCTATGGTTTCCTGTCCGAAAATGCTGGCTTCGTCGATGCTGTTGAGGCAGCAGGCCTCATCTTCATCGGTCCATCAGCTAAAGCCATCCGCGCCATGGGGCTGAAGGATGCCGCCAAGACGCTGATGGAAAAAGCGGGCGTGCCTGTCGTGCCCGGCTATCATGGTGATAATCAGGACAGCGCTTTTCTTAAAAGTCAGGCCGACGCAATCGGCTATCCTGTGCTGATCAAGGCGCGGGCTGGCGGCGGCGGCAAAGGCATGCGCCGTGTCGATGATCCCGGTGATTTTTCTGCAGCTTTGGATAGCGCACGGCGTGAGGCTGCGGCCTCGTTTGGTGATGATGCGGTATTGATCGAAAAATACATGACCAAGCCGCGCCATATCGAAGTGCAGGTTTTCGGCGATAATTTTGGGAGTGCTGTGCATCTGTTTGAGCGTGATTGCTCGCTGCAACGCCGCCATCAGAAGGTAATCGAGGAAGCGCCTGCACCGGGCATGACACCGGAAATGAGGGCTGCCATGGGTGATGCTGCGGTCAAGGCCGCGTTAGCGATTGGCTATTCTGGTGCTGGCACGGTGGAATTCATCGCCGATGTGTCGGAAGGACTTCGCGCCGACCGCTTCTTCTTCATGGAAATGAACACGCGTCTGCAAGTCGAGCATCCGGTGACAGAAGCAATCACCGGGCTTGATCTGGTCGAGTGGCAATTGCGGGTGGCATCGGGTGAAGGCTTACCCAAACGGCAGGAAGAGCTCTCCATAGAAGGCTGGGCCTTCGAGGCCAGGCTTTATGCGGAAGATCCGGCGCGAGATTTCCTGCCAGCAACAGGCAAGCTGGCGCTGTTTGCGCCGCCGGAAGATGCCCGCGTCGATGCTGGTGTGCGTACCGGCGACACCATCACGCCGTTTTACGATCCGATGATTGCAAAAATCATCACCCATGGAAAAACGCGTGACGAAGCGCTGAACCGAATTGACGCGGCGCTGGGCAAGACCCGCATTGCCGGACTTGTCACCAACCGCCAGTTTCTGTCCGATCTTTGCAAACTTGAGGCGTTCCGTAAGGGCGACGTCGATACTGGCTTGATTGCACGTGAGACGGCCGTGCTGTTCACAGATGAGGAGCCCTCGGAGGTTGCTGTCGCGCTTGCTGCCCTTGGCGCGCTTGATTTGCTGGATGTTCCGCAAAAAAGCGATCCCCATTCTGACCCGTGGGCAGGCCTGCGGGGGTTCCGTTTATGGGGTGATGCGTCGCGCTCGGTCTTGCTCGATCATAAGGGCGAGCGTCAGACGGCCCGCTTTACCATCAAAAACAGCAAGCATTTCGGCTTTGCTTTTGGCGATCTTGAAATACGCTCTCACCAAAATGGTCTGGTTCGGTTTGCCATTGATGGCCGCATTGCAGAGGCGTCCGTTCTGCGCATCACTCACGATGTGACCGTGCAGTTTAATGGCCGCGACACCATATTTCATCAGGTGCAGTCGGTCGGTGCAGAGGATGAAGCGCCGGGTGAAAGTCGCATTCTTTCACCGATGCCGGGACTTGTACGGTTGGTTTCCGTTGTGGAAGGCGCAAGCGTCGCCAAAGGCGATCCGCTGGTCACGATGGAAGCAATGAAGATGGAGCTTTCGCTGACTGCGCCGCGTGATGGCAAGGTCGCGTCTGTGAGCGTTGCCGCAGGCGATCAGGTCAATGAAGGTGCGCTACTGGTTGAACTGGAGGATGAACATGGCTGAACACGTGGAAATCGTCGAAATGGCTGCGCGTGACGGCCTGCAAAACGAGAAACGCTTTGTGCCGACGCGTGACAAGATCATGCTGATCGACCAATTGTCCGCTTGCGGCTTTTCCCGCATCGAAGCGACGAGTTTTGTCAGTCCCAAATGGGTACCGCAACTGGCCGATGCTTCAGAAGTGATGGCCGGTATCCGCCGCGCTGACAGCGTTCGTTATTCGGCGCTGGTCCCGAATATGAAGGGTTATGAAGCGGCATTGGCTGCTGGTGTCGATGAAATTGCTGTCTTTGTTTCGGCCTCTGAAGGCTTCTCCAAGGCCAATATCAATTGCACGATTGCGGAAAGCATCGAGCGGCTTGCGCCGGTTATCGGTGCCGCCATTAATGACGGGTTGGCCATTCGCGGCTATGTGAGCTGCGTGGTGGAATGTCCCTATGACGGCCCGACGGCACCGCAGGCAGTGGCCGAAGTCACGGAGCAGCTCTTCTCACTTGGTTGTCATGAAGTGAGCCTTGGCGACACGATCGGACGCGGCACACCGGAAATGGTAGGCCCCATGCTGGACGCGGTTCTGGATGTGGCGCCAGCACATAGTCTTGCCGGTCACTATCATGACACGGGCGGGCGGGCGCTCGACAATATCCGCGTCAGTCTGGAAAAAGGGCTTCGCGTTTTCGATGCATCGGTCGGCGGTCTCGGCGGTTGTCCTTTCGCACCGGGTGCCAAGGGCAATGTCGATACGCTATTGGTCGCTGAAATGCTGCATCATCTTGGTTTTGAAACCGGCCTTGATGTCGACAAGCTACGGTCAGCAGCTTTGTTCGCGCAGGCGCTTCGGCAGGATAGGGCTGCATGATGGACTTTGAGACCATCCAGATTGCTGTCGATGAGCGCGGTGTCGCGACACTCACGCTGAACCGTCCTGAGCAGCACAATGCACTTTCCGGTCTGATGATTGATGAGCTTCTAAGTGCCACGCTTCGACTGGCAAATGATGATGCTGTGCGCATTGTGGTGCTTACTGGTCAGGGTGCGAGTTTTTGCGCAGGTGGTGATCTGAGCTGGATGCAGGCACAGGTGGAGGCGACGCGTGCGGACCGCATAGAGGCGGCGCGCAAACTGGCACTGATGCTGAAAGCTTTGCGCGATTTGCCAAAGCCACTGATCGGGCGTGTTAACGGGCAGGCTTATGGCGGCGGTGTCGGGCTTATCAGCGTCTGCGATGCGGCGATTGGTGTGACCGGTGCACGCTTCGGGCTGACGGAAACCAAGCTTGGGCTTATCCCCGCAACAATCAGCCCCTATGTGGTGGCACGCATCGGACAGGCGCACGCGCTGCGCAACTTTACCTCGGCGCGGCTGTTTGATGCAGAAACAGCAAGGCATATGGGCCTTTTGCATGAAGTGGTTGAACCCGAGCGTCTCGATGCGGCGATTGAGGTCGAGATCAAACCATATTTTTCGACCGCTCCGGCGGCGGTCGCAGCCGCAAAGCGACTGGTCCATGCGCTGGACGCGCCGATTGACGAAGCGGTCATTGAAATGACGCTCACCCGCCTTGCCAATACATGGGAAACGCCAGAGGCCGCAGAGGGGATCGCGGCCTTTTTTGCAAAGCAATCACCATCATGGAAAAGAGGAGGATAAGCATTTATTGGGAGGCCGATTTTCGTTGTAGTTGCGGGCACTTGGCCCCTTGCAATCGGAAGCCGGAAATGCATTCTTATTACATCATGAAAGCTCGCTCCCATTCTGGAGCATGATTCCGAAAGAGCGGACGCAATTTCGGATAATATTATGGCTCTGGCACCTTAAAAGGTGAAGGTGCGGCGTGCTTTTGGATTGACCCTTTGAGATCGTACGATGAAAAAAAGGGAGGGCCCGGCAATTCGGCAGCGCAAGCGCGCTGAGATTTGGCCGGCATGGGTTGTCTGAGGTCATCGGAAAAAAACGAGACCTCACCAAAGGAGAAAAAGAATGAATCTGAAACTGCTTTCCAGCGTGGCTTTCGCCGCTACACTCGGCTTCGCCGGTGCCGCTTATGCAGATATCACGATTGGCGTTGTTGCGCCGCTTACCGGTCCGGTTGCTGCCTATGGCGATCAGGTCAAGAAGGGCGCGGAAACCGCCGTTGAAGTCATCAATGCAAAGGGCGGCATCAAGGGCGAGAAAATCGTTCTGAAGTTTGCTGACGATGCCGGTGAACCAAAGCAGGGCGTTTCGGCTGCCAACCAGATTGTTGGCGATGGCATCAAGTTCGTTGTTGGCCCGGTCACAACCGGCGTTGCAATTCCTGTTTCCGACGTCTTTTCGGAAAATGGCGTTCTGATGGTTACACCAACTGCAACTGGTCCTGATCTGACAGCACGTGGTCTGGAAAATGTGTTCCGCACTTGCGGTCGTGATGACCAGCAGGCTGACGTGATGGCCGAATACTTCCTGAAGAACTTCAAGGACAAGAAAGTCGCAATCGTCCACGATAAGGGCGCTTACGGCAAGGGTCTTGCTGATTCCTTCAAGTCTGCGATCAACAAGGGTGGTATCACCGAAGTCCATTATGACTCGGTCACTCCAGGCGACAAGGACTTCAGCGCACTCGTCACCAAGCTGAAAGCTGCCGGCACAGAAATCGTGTATTTCGGCGGCTATCATGGTGAAGGCGGTCTTCTGTCCCGTCAGCTGCACGATGCGGGCCTGAAGGCGCTCATCCTTGGTGGTGAAGGCTTGTCCAACACTGAATATTGGGCAATCGGCGGCACGAATGCCGAAGGCACACTTTTCACCAATGCTGTTGATGCGACAAAGAACCCGGCTTCCAAGGAAGCTGTTGATGCGCTGACAGCCAAGAACATTCCGGTCGAAGCATTCACTATGAATGCTTATGCTGCGGTTCAGGTTCTTGCGAGCGGTCTCGAACGCGCCGGTACAACGGACGATTCTGCAGCAGTTGCGAAGACCCTTCGTGACGGCCAGCCAATCGAAACCGTTATCGGCAAGCTGACCTACGGTGAAACAGGCGATTTGTCTTCGCCAAGCTTCGATGTTTTCAAGTGGTCGGACGGCAAGATCGTCGGTCTCGACTAGAGCGCCGTGCGCCCTCTTGGGCGCACAAAGGTCGCTCTAACAGATTAAATTTGCTGCATAATTTTACCTTAAACTGATTCAAGTTTAAGGAATTATGCAGTAATCTCTGTTTGAAACAACAGAAAACGCCGGGGTTTATCCCCGGCGTTTTTGTTTATGAATGGACTCCGCGCCAACTACAGGTGCAATTATTCAGGAGCCCGGAAAGCCAAGTTCGGCTTCGATAGCCTCAAAGGTTTGTTCCATTGCAAATGTCGGGCTTAATGGGATGCCGAAATGGCCATAGGCGATCGACATTTGGCCTTCTGCCTTGCGCTCGCTGCCTTTGGCTACGCCAGCAATATAGAGCGCTGCGGCAAGACCCGTTCGGTCCGATCCAGCTTTGCAATGAATAAGGATCGGCTTTTCAGCTTTCTGCATCAACGCGATGAGTTCGCGGGTTCGTTCTGCCGTCAGCTGCCGGCTGGACGACATCGTGTAGTCTGTGTGCTGAATGCCGAGGGTATTGGAGGCTGCGACCTCTTCATCATACCATTTCGATCCGGGTTCGGCGCCACGCAGATTGATGATTGTCTTGATACCATAAAGCTCTTGCAGTTGAGCGATGCGCGAAGGATCGGGCTGGTTTGAACGATAAGCTTGCCCCGCAATGATGGTATGGACGTTACCTTTGTATTGAATGGTAACAAGATATCCGCCCAGAAAGCTCGCGCCGATAATCATCACGAGGCCGGGTATTTGCACCCGGTTCAAAGACCATTTCGCATGTTTTTTAAAGAAGCTCATGATTTAATCTACAAGCAGATGGTTAAATGAACGGTGTAGTTGTTTTTTGCTTGGAATACGTCATTTATATAGTAAGATTGCGGCGTAATATTGATATTCAAAGAATACATTATTTATCCTTGGAATAGGGGATTTTTATATTTGATATCATTAAATCGATGGGGCAATGAACCAGCAGGCCGGGGGGCGGATTTTGTTCAATATGGTCATCAAAGGTAAGCTTCGGTTAACCATACTGGGTTAGTCTGTCCGTATCAAAATGGGGCAGTTAGCGGAGCAGGTTTTATGCAGCGCTATAGATTTGACGACAAAAGAGTTCTGATCGAGGCTATTGTTGAGCTTCTTAACAGAGGCGTGGAGCCAGACGAGCTTGATCTTGTATTGAGCCGGATTGGTCCGGTTGATCTGGATTTGATGCGGCAGTGTCTGATCGAGGTTTGGGAATACAACCAACAGGAACCGACGCACGAGCCAATGGCAGCTTAATCGGAAGCCATTTTATCGAAGTGCATCGAAAAGACTCTGAAGCGCCTGAATGGCGGACTTAGTCGACTGGATTAATTTCTGATCTCGCTGTGATGCGAAATATGCATGTGATGCAGCAATTGAAGTGCTGGTCTCATGCAATCGGATCGAGCGCGCTTTAAGGCTGAACAGCTTGGTGATGGCACACTTTCAACATGTGTGCACTCAGACCGCAACTGCTGTTGGGCAATCGGGCGAATTGTTTGGGAATGTCACAATCTTGAAACGGAGGGGTGCTAAATCTCTTCACGTATCGGGAATTCATTCGGTAATGTGACCACGGATGTACTGGCGCACACCAGAATGGAAGCGGAAGGTCGGGTTAAGCCCGGCCTTTTTCGTTTTTTGGAAGCGGCCAAATCTGCTTTGACAGAATTAGAGCTGCTTCGCGATTTTTTTATGTTTTCCCATACGAAATAACAGAACACAAAGAGTGAGGCGCTATTCCTTCTATTACTTCAGGAGAGAAACCCACCCGCGCGTCTGTCGATTTTGATTTGGTGCATATCTTTCTGAAATCGTTTCACAGTTTCCGCGATGCGTCCTAATGTGGGCGATATTTCATAAGGAAGTAACGAATGATACGCCACATCGTTCTTATTCGGTTCAGGTCCGATATCGAGTCCTCGGAGATTGAGGCTGCGCTCGATCAGGTTGTAGCGCTGCGAGAGAAGATTGAGGGCATTGTTGCAATTACGGTAGGGGGCAATGTCAGTCCTGAAGCCCTGGATAAGGGGTTCCAGCACGGGTTTGTCGTGGATTTTGCCGATAAAGCCGCTCGGGATGCCTATCTTCCTCATCCCGATCACGTGGTTGTCGGTACCAGGCTTGTCGAACTCGCTGACAATGGTATCGAGGGCATTCTGGTATTCGACTATAGCGTTTAGAGCGATCACAGTTAAAACTGGGGCGCTCTAACTCTTTGTTTTTTAAAATTACTCTAAGAAAGCTAGTTCCCGCTTTTTCTGGAAGTACTCTGGGGTCGTTGAGAACCCGTTCAGGCTTTTCGGGAGAGTTTCTAAAGCAGAAGTCCTCCAACGCCAATTCTTCCAAGATCATTTGCAGTGAGGGCGATATCTGCCATCAGACGATCCAGGACCCAGTCAAGGCTGTTCTCACGGGCGCTGCGTGCTGATCCTGGGGCTACTACGATGTATTTATTGTGGCACTTTGCCAGAACAAGGAGGTTGCCGGGATCAACCGGCATGCCGAGGCGTAGAATCTCTCCGCCAGACGCCACGATAGAGCTGGGAACAATATCGGCTTCATCCGCGATTGATGAAGCGCTGAAGATCAGGATCACATCGCAGACTTGCACAAGTTCATGGATTGCCTGCACCAATGCGTCCTGTTCATGAGCAACACGGCGCTCTGCCATAACTGAGCCGTGGTTACGCTCAACGCGCCGGGTAATCAGCTCAGTCGTTTTGTCGAGGACTGTATCACGTATGGTGGGCAGCTGAGATTGAATGATCCCAATCCTGGTGGGCTTGAATGGCTTGATGTCGAGAGCGTTCCGAGCGCCTTGCAAACTGTGCAGGCTCTCAATCAGCATGGCAGGAATGGCAAAAGGAATGATTTTAACCGTAGCCACCATCTGCCCGCCTTTGACACGGCAATCATTACGCAATGTTGCAACCGATATGCGTGAATCGAGCAAATTGATTTTGTCGATGGCTGTGGCATCTGCGTTGAAAAGGCCGTCATGACGGGCGAAGAGGTTGATACGGCCCGTAACAGGTTTGCCTGGCTCTATATTCTCTGAAATCAGCAGCTTTCCGACTGCGAGCGCGGCTTCATCTTCGCCGATGTCATATGTCTCAAGGCGTGCCGCAAAAACGTGTGTGATGCCTTGTTGCCCCAATATCGCAATATGATCGCGCGTGAGCAGGGTGCCTTTCCGAAAGCTGTGAGCGCCTGCCATAATTGCATAAGCAAGCATTGCTCCCTCAGTTTCTTCAATCGGCCAGTTACCAAAAATCATAAGCGTTCCGTTAGATCGTATTCCTGTAAGTCTAACCTATAGCATCAAAACGCGATCTGGAATCGTTCAGAGTCAATTTGAAGCGAAATGCATGGAGTTATTTGTAGTCCTGTGTTATAGGCAATGTTGAAGCTGTTACATGTTGTTCTTATTAATCTTCAAAATTTTGAATAACTTCTATTAGTATTATTTAATCTTTATGAATTCTATAGACGTGATTTTCGAGTAAGTTTTGATCACTTTCAGTTTAACATTGAATATCGTCTTGAAAATCGATGGATGAACTTGTAGGGAGCCGCCGATGGAATTGGTTTTATCCAATTTGATTCCGGGTGAGGCGGTTATGACTCACAATGCTTATGCAGCCGCGACATTTCGATCCAATACATTTTTGGTCTGGTGCGTGACAAACGGGATTATTCGTTATAACGGTACGTTTGAAATTTTCAGAACTTACCGAAATCTAGGAAATGACGAATGCACCAGAGCAAGAGCTCTGCGCGCAGGATGGAAAGACAAATGAAACACGGCACCCCCCGGACGATCGTTTCGTTCGCCGTCTTGGCCCTCACGGCGTTTCTCGCCGGCTGCGAGAACCAGGTCCTGCTCTCTCCGAAGGGAGAGATCGGTATGGCAGAACGCGATCTCATGCTTTTTGCGACTGGATTGATGCTTCTCGTCGTGCTGCCGGTCATCTTTATGACCCTTTACTTCGCCTGGAAGTATCGCGCCACCAACGACAAGGCAGAATACAAGCCAGATTGGCATCACTCGACGAAGATTGAAGCTGCAGTCTGGCTTATTCCATGCGCTATCATTGTGGTTCTTGGTACAGTGACATGGATCGCCACGCACAAGCTTGATCCTTATCGTCCGCTGGAATCCAATGTGAAGCCGATCAATGTCGAAGTTGTTGCGCTCGACTGGAAGTGGCTGTTCATCTACCCGGATCAGGGTGTTGCATCGGTCAATGAAATGGCAATGCCAGTCGGTGTGCCGGTCAATTTCAAGCTGACCTCCAGCAATATCATGAACTCCTTCTTCATTCCGCAGCTCGGTAGTCAGGTCTATTCCATGCCAAGCATGCAGACCAAGCTGCACCTGATTGCCGATCATGAAGGTGTGTTTGACGGCATTTCCGCCAATTATAGCGGTCAGGGCTTTGCTCAGATGCGTTTCAAGGCTCATTCTGTTGATCAGGCAGGCTTTGACAAATGGATCGCCGATGCCAGGGCCTCGGGTCAGGAACTGTCGCGTGAGCGTTATGCTTCGCTGGTTCAGCCGAGCGAGAAGTCTCCGGTTCAGCACTTTGCCTATAATGACAAGGCGCTGTTTCATAACATCGTGAACCGTTGCTGGGACGGCAAGTCTGTCTGCCTCGATGATCAGATGCATCAGGCCCAGATGGCTCAGGCAGCTCGCGCAAATCTGCGCAAGTCATCGCCTGTCGATTTCAGCCTGTGGGCAAATGACATCATTTGCGCCATCCAGCCGCAGCGTCTTTCGCAGCTTGAAAACTGATTTGCCGATGCAGCTTAGCCCCGATGTTTTATCCGGGGCTAAACTGCTGATCGCACTCCAATCGAAGTAAGAATAGAAATGTTCGGAAAACTTACGCTCGAAGCGATCCCCTATCACGAGCCTATCATCATGGTCACGCTGACCGCGATAGCTGGTGGGGCGCTCGCTATTCTCGCAGCCATTACCTACTATAAAAAGTGGGGCGTTCTGTGGAACGACTGGCTGACCTCTGTCGATCATAAGCGCATCGGCATCATGTACATCATTCTGGCCTTCGTGATGCTGTTCCGCGGCTTCTCGGACGCTGTCATGATGCGCGCCCAGCAGGCCATGGCCTCGGGTGCCAATGAAGGCTTCCTTCCGCCGCACCATTATGATCAGATATTCACCGCTCACGGCGTGATCATGATCTTCTTCGTGGCAATGCCTTTCATCGTTGGTCTGATGAACTTTGCCGTACCGCTTCAGATCGGTGCGCGCGACGTGGCATTCCCGTACCTCAACTCGCTGAGCTTCTGGCTTACGGTTGCTGGCGCGATCCTGATCAATCTTTCGCTCGGTATCGGTGAATTCGCCAAAACCGGCTGGCTGGCTTACCCGCCGCTTTCCGGCAAGGAGTTCAGTCCGGATGTCGGGGTGGATTACTATATCTGGGCCTTGCAGATTTCCGGTATGGGTACGTTGCTTTCAGGCGTGAACCTCATCACCACCATCATCAAGATGCGTGCGCCCGGCATGGGCATGATGCAGGTCCCGGTTTTCACCTGGACCGCACTCTGCTCGAACGTTTTGATCGTGGCTGCGTTCCCGATCCTGACTGTGACGCTCGCTCTGCTGTCGCTTGACCGCTATCTGGATTTCCACTTCTTCACCAATGATGGTGGCGGCAATCCGATGATGTACATCAACCTCATCTGGATCTGGGGTCATCCGGAAGTCTATATTCTGGTTCTGCCTTGCTTCGGCGTCTTCTCCGAAATCATTGCAACCTTCTCCGGCAAGCGTCTGTTTGGCTATGCGTCGATGGTTTATGCGACCGTTGCCATTACCATTCTGTCGTTCCTCGTCTGGGTGCACCACTTCTTCACCATGGGTGGCGGTGCGAGCGTAAACGCCTTCTTCGGTGTTGCGACCATGATCATTTCGATCCCCACGGGTGCAAAAGTCTTCAACTGGCTGTTCACCATGTATAAGGGGCGTGTCCGCATGGAAACGCCGGTCATGTGGACCATCGGTTTCATGTGCACCTTCGTTGTTGGTGGTATGACAGGCGTTCTGCTTGCTGTTCCACCTGCAGATTTCGTGCTGCACAACTCCGTGTTCCTGATCGCCCACTTCCATAACGTGATCATCTCGGGCGTGCTGTTCGGCTGCTTTGCCGGTCTCATCTACTGGTGGCCAAAGGCTTTTGGCTTCAAGCTGCATGAAGGTCTCGGCAAGAAGGCGTTCTGGTGCTGGCTCGTTGGTTTCATCATGGCGTTCATGCCGCTCTACGTGCTCGGCCTGATGGGCATGACCCGTCGTCTGAACCACACCGAAAACCCGGCATGGCACATCTACCTTATCATTGCCGCTATCGGCGTTGCGATCATCCTGCTTGGTATCGTCTTCCAGGTTCTCCAGATCATGATCTCTATTCGTGATCGCGAAAAACTGCGCGTCGTCGATGGCGATTCTTGGGGGTCAGGCCGTACGCTGGAATGGTCGATTTCATCGCCTCCGCCATTCTACAACTTCGCTGAAGTTCCGCATGTGCGTGACCACGACAGCTGGTGGGATATGAAGCAGAACGGTTATGTTCGCCGTACCGAAAAGTTCGCTCGCATCCACATGCCAAAGAACACCGGAACGGGCTTCATCATCGGTATCCTGTGCATTCCATTCGGCTTTGCGATGGTGTGGCATATCTGGTGGCTGGCAATTGCAACATTTATTGCGGTCTTCGCAGTTGCTATCGCCCACTCCTTCAACAATGACAGAGACTTCTATGTCTCGGCCGATGAAGTACAGCGCGTCGAAGACGCACATACTCGGCAACTGAATGCTCAGGAGGCCTGATCCATGAGCGCGACTATTACGACGACCGGCCCTTTCAAGGGCGGAAACGAGCATCCCGCTCACGAAGATCATCATGATGCAGGGTCGACCACACTGGTCGGCTTCTGGATCTACCTGATGAGTGACTGCGTTCTCTTCTCGGGATTGTTTGCAACCTATGCCGTTCTGGCACATCAGTTCGCGGGCGGTCCAACCGGCCGTGAACTCTTCGACCTGCAGTTTGTGTTGACCGAAACTATGCTGCTGCTGGCGTCGTCCCTGACCTATGGTCTGGCGACGCTGTCGATGTACAGGAATAACCGTGCAGGCGTTCTGTTCTGGTTGGGCGTTACCTTCCTGCTCGGCGCAGCGTTCCTGATCATGGAAATCTATGAATTCCATCATCTGATCGTTGAAGGTGCAGGTCCGGGCCGTTCAGCATTCCTTTCAGCGTTCTTTGCGCTGGTTGGAACGCATGGTCTCCACATTACTTCGGGTCTGGTATGGATTCTGGTGCTGTCAGCCCAGCTTCTGCGTGATGGCCTGACTGAAAAGAACCGGACGCGCGTGATGTGCTTGAGCCTCTTCTGGCACTTCCTGGACATCATCTGGATTGGCGTCTTTACCCTTGTCTATCTGCTGGGTGTATTGTGATGAGCTCTGGACACGAAACACACGATCAAGCCGCACATGGCAGCCTGAAGTCATACCTGATTGGTCTGGCGCTGGCGATCATTCTCACCATCGTTCCGTTTATGCTGGCGATGAACGGTTACTTTACGCCAGCAACGACTGCCGCAATCGTCATCGGTATGGCTGCTGTTCAGATCGTGGTGCATCTGGTTTACTTTTTGCACCTTGATCCGAAGTCGGAAAATGGCTGGAACATTCTTGCGCTGATCTTCACGGTCATCATTCTGGCCATCGTGCTTGCTGGCTCCATCTGGGTCATGCATCACCTCGATACCAACATGATGCCGATGTATATGACGCCGGAAGATGCACGTAATCTGCCTTAAGTGAATTTCAAAAGGCCGGCTTCTGCTGGCCTTTTGATAGCAAATACCAGGCCTGACGGCCCGGTTCCGCGGCTTTTTTCCTCCCTCTCCCCCTTAAAAGCCGCGTGGCGCCCCGGTTCCCTCCGGGGCGCTTTCATTTTGTGACCTATCGCTCTTCCTGCTTCATCGCTCCAATTGCGCCAGATCCTCCAGCAATCCGGGACCAAGCGGGTTCCAGCCGACCCGCTCGCGCGTCAGTGTGTTTGATGCCGACATATCTTTGCTGACAAATGCTGTAAGCCAGCCAAAGTGTTCTGCCGCTTCCTGTCCATCAAGTGACGCCACCGGTAAGCTGAGCGCTGCGCCGACTGCCTCGGCAATTGCACGGAACGCAATCCCTTGCTCGGCTGTCGCATGATAACGTGCGCCCGGTTCCGCCCGTTCCACCGCCAGCCGGTAAAGGTGCGCAGTGTCATCTATATGGGCCGCCGACCACTGATTAGCGCCATCACCAATATAGGCCGAAACACCGGACTTGACCGCAAGTGGGATGAGTTCGCTCACAAGGCCTTGCTTGCGTGTGTCATGGATTTGCGAAAGCCGCATGACCGAGACATTGATGCCGCGCTGCAACTGCTCATAGCCCGCCAGTTCAGATGCAACACGCGGGTTGGGGTGATCGGGATTGAAGTGATCTTCGACAGCGGGCTCACCGGGAATTGCCGCTCCCATTGCCGTGCCTGAGGTTATGACAAGTGGGCGTTCAGTCCCTTTAAGTGCAGAGCCAAGGGCCTCAATCACGCGGCGATCCTTAGCGCAGTTGGCCTGAAAACCAGCGAAGTTATGGTCGAATGCAGTGTGTATGACAGCATCGCATTGCGCAGCACCGCGACGCAGACTTTCGAGGTCTTCGATATCACCCCGATGTGCTTCTGCTCCAGCCGCAATGAGCTTTTCAGCGCCAGCATCGGAGCGGGTGAGGCCGAGCACTTTGTGGCCCTCCCAGATGAGTTCAGGCACGATATGCGATCCGATGAAGCCAGTCGCGCCGGTCAGAAAAATTCGCATGAAGAGTGTCTCCTTGTTGTTCTGGCGACAATCTGCGATGCTTATTCATCCTATTAAAGTAGTGATATTATCCTATTATAATGACTAACAGGCTAATCATGTCAGTAAAGACGAGTTCCCTGCTTGGCGCATATCTGAAAGACCGCCGCGCACGGCTTGATCCCATCGCTTTGGGTTTTGCCGGTGGTCGCCGCCGCACGCCCGGATTGCGGCGTGAGGAAGTGGCGCAGCGCTCAAACATCAGCCCAACATGGTATACGTGGCTGGAGCAGGGGCGGGGTGGCGCACCCTCGGCGGATGTCCTTAACCGGATAGCAGCCGGGCTGATGATGACTGAACCGGAACGCGAACATTTGTTCATGCTTGCCTTCGGTCATCCTCCCGAAGTGCGTTACAAACGGCCGACAGAAATTACCCCTCGGCTACAACGCCTGATCGATGCAATGGAGACCAGTCCAGCGATCATCAAGACAGCCACATGGGATGTTGTGGCGTGGAACCGAGCCGCCGCAATTGTGCTGACGGATTACAGCATTCTCCCGCCCGAAGATCGTAACATTCTCAAACGGATATTCAGCAATTCGGGCGTCAGGGCGGCGCAGGATGGCTGGGGCGAGATGGCGCGCTTCGTGGTGGGTGCATTTCGTGCCGATGCTACGCGTGCCGGAGCTGCATCGCAGGTTTACGAACTGGTCGAGGAACTGTGCCAGCAAAGTGCGGAATTTGCGGCTCTGTGGCGCGATAATGATATCGGCGTTTACAGCGAAGGAACCAAACGACTTTTGCATCCGAAGCTCGGTCGCATTGAGCTTGAATATTCGGGATTTGCGGTCGACGGGCGACCCGACCTTGGCATGATTGTCTATAATCCTGTGTTGCCTGAGGATGCCGAAAGAATACGGCGAATGGTCTTAGAAAGCACTCAAAGCGCAGTCTCAAAAACCTGAAGCGCCATGCAGTCGATGGTTGGATTTATTAAAGTAAATAAATGTACAATTTTAATCAATTTTCTGTAATTTAGATGTGAACTTTGTAATTACTTAAGTATAGATTATGCTAATATAAGTCATACATTTACCATTATTGAAGTCGTTATTTGAATTGCACCCTATGTTGTTATATCGTGCATTGTGTTTGATAATTGATGCGTCTCTATTTGCTCTGTATTTTGGAGAATTTGTGATGTCTTTATTTAAGAATGTGCTTAATAAAAACCGTATCGCTGGCATGGCAATTGTGGCCGCTGCGCTATTCACTCCGGCAATTGCTTCCGCGGCTACGGCCTATATATCTGCTTCAGTCAATGTACGCTCAGGACCGGGTGCAAATTACGGACGGCTTGCAACACTTCCTGCAGGCGTGGCCGTCAATGCCGGGTCCTGCCGCAGCGGCTGGTGCCAGATCTATAACGGCAACAGCGTTGGTTTCGTCTCGGCACGTTATGTCCGGTTTGGCTCGTATAATGGCGCTTACGCTGCCCCATCCAACACAACCGTTATTGTCAGCAATGATGGTTACGATAATGGTTGGGCACCCGGCTTCGGACTTGGCCTCGGTTTAGGCTGGGCCACAAGTGGCGGCTGGGGACCTGGCTGGGGTGGTCCGGGTTGGCGCGGTGGTCCGAACTACGTCAACGGCTGTATCGGTCGTAACTGCCAGTCCAATCGCGGCGGTGGGCGTAATGGCTGGAACCCGCGTTGGGGTCATGGCCCGCAATGGGGACATGGTCCGCAGTGGGGCGGCAGAGGATGGCCGAACGGGCGCGGTCGTGGAAACTGGGGCCCCGGTCCTGTGATAGGGCCACGCTTTACTTCTGGGCCGGGACACTTCGGCGAAGGTAATCGCCCATTATTCGGCAATCGTGGTTTTGGCGGTGGCTTTGGTGGCGGCGGCTTCGGTGGCGGAGGCATGCATTTTGGAAACATGCGGCCGATGCATGCCGGACGTTAGGAATATTACTTAGATCACTCGATATCAGGTCGTTATCCTCCCCTCCTGATGACCTGATTCGCGGCTCGCTGGACTCCCCTCCCTCCAGCGGGCCGCACTCATTTTGCGATGTTAGCGTTCTCATTATTAAGTCTTCCAATATTAACTCTCCCGATATTAACTCTCCATTGACTCAATCTATTCAGAATAGGGAATAGTTGACCTTTGGGCTTTTGGAAGCGTTCTGAGATTCTAATCTGACCGTCGCGTATGTTCGGTTTTCCTTAGATAAAGTCTCGTCCGGGCCTGAAATGTCATAACGCTTTTGGGTTGAAGCTTGGCCTTCCCACTACTCTATGTTAATCCCTGAATCGTCCTGGGATTGGGGGAGGACGAGGTGCTACCCAAGCGGTCGTGAAATAGAAACCGGACAGTAACGTGTATGACTTGGAGTAACAGGACGATACAGGGAAGAAGCCTCGTTGTGCTCGCGTTGGCGGTGCAATTTGCTTCGATGACGGTGTCGCCTGCATTGGCGTTCGAGATCTTTGGTGTCCGCCTTTGGGGCAAGGACAAGACAGAAGACGCAGATGCGGTCATCTCCGATCCCAAGCACTATTCAGTGGAAGTAGAAGCGACAGGCAGTCGGAAGAACGCCGACGGCAGCGATGCAGATGTGAAATCTGTTATTGAAGGCGCGTCCGGTCTGGTTTCAGACGAGGATAAGCCTGCATCGGGATCTGCTGGACTTCTTGCCAAGGCGCGCGGTGATTACCGCCGTATTCTATCAGCGCTTTATGGTGAAGGCCGCTATGGTGGTACGATTTCCATCAAGGTTGATGGGCGTGAAGCCAATGACATCCCTGTGGACGCAGATATTCCTGACAATGCCAAGATTGATATTTCAGTCGATCCTGGTCCTCAGTTTTTGTTCTCGCGTACAGCAATTTCCAATATCGCACCACCGCCTGTCGACAGGAAAGACAAGGTGCCGTCTCCTGAAGAAGCAGGTTTTGCTCCGGGAAAGGTTGCCCGTTCAGGGACTATCCTGAAAGCCGAGCGTCTTGCCGTTGAAGCATGGCGCCAGCAAGGCTATGCAAAGGCCAGGGTCACCGGCGAAGATGTTGTTGCCGATCATGACGGAAACACGCTTGCAGCCGATGTATCGCTCGATCCGGGCCGCAAGGCGCATTACGGTCCGGTCAGTGTGGTGGGTACCGCACGTATGGACCCGCAATTCATCGCCTGGATGACGGGATTGAACCCCGGGCAAGAATATGACCCGGATGACATCGAGAAGGCGAAAAAGCGTCTCGGACGCATGGAAGTCTTCCGTGCAATGAATTTTGAAGAAGCCGAGCAGATCGAACCAGACGGCAGTCTGCCAATGACGCTCAATGTTCAGGAGCGCAAACCACGCCGTTTCGGCTTCGGTGCTGAATATTCGACGCTCGATGGTTTTGGCGTGACCGGGTACTGGATGCATCGCAACCTGTTCGGCCGGGGCGAGCGTCTGCGCTTTGATGCCAAGATCAGCGGTGTCGGCGGATCGCAGGACAATTCGTTTAACCCTGCTAACTTCACATATATGGTCGGCACAAGCTTCACGAAGCCGGGCGTCTATACGCCGGATACGGATTTTGTTGCAGCGCTCGATGCGAAGCGTGAAGTGCTCGACGCATATACGGAAACATCGATCAACGCGAAGACCGGCTTTACGCAGATTTTCAGCGATGAGCTTTCTGGCGCGCTTTACGCCAAGGCAAGCCATGCCCGCTTTGAAGACGATTTTTTTGGAACACGTGAGTTCACGACGGGTGGGCTCGAAGGCAATCTTCTTTATGATGGCCGCAATAACAAGCCTGATCCAAGCTCAGGCGTTTATCTCGAAGGTAATATTCAGCCTTTCTACGAGTTCCAGCGTGGTAATTTTGCGACCCGGTTCACCGCTGAAGGCCGTGCTTATTACGGCTTCGGCGCGACAAACCGTGTCGTTCTTGCGGGCCGTCTGAAAGTCGGTTCCATTGTCGGTGCCGAGATTGAAGATCTTCCGCCCAACCAGCTTTTCCTTGCTGGTGGCGGTGGTTCCATCCGTGGCTATTCCTATCGTGGCGTCGGAGTGGAAACATCGACAGGCGATATCATCGGTGGCCGCTCACTGGTCGAGGCATCGGGCGAAGTACGCACACGCGTAACTGATTCTATCGGTGTGGTCGGCTTCGTTGATGCGGGCTATGTGGGCGAGCAGTCCTATCCGGATTTTTCGGAAGAAATGCGTATCGGCGCGGGCCTGGGCCTGCGCTATCTGACGGGGCTTGGACCTATCCGTCTTGATGTGGCACTTCCACTTAACCGCCGCTCGGGCGATCCGAGCTATGCATTCTACGTAGGCATAGGACAGGCGTTTTGACCAGATTTCTTGCACTCTTAGCCTTCATTCTCTTTGCCATTCCTGTGGTCGCGCAGGAGCAGGCGGAAGAAGAAAAGTCGTATTTCATTTCTTTTGTGGAGAGCAAACTTTCCGCGCCAAACCGTCGTATCCAGTTTTCGGGCTTAAGCGGTCTTCTGTCGTCTGAAGCAAGTGTCGGCGCGATCACCATTGCCGACCGCGAAGGCGTATGGCTGCGTATCGAGAATGCCAAGCTTAACTGGAGCCGCACGGCGCTGTTCACTGGCCGCCTGAGCATTCAGTCGCTGGTGGCCGAACGCATCGATATCATCCGCAAGCCATTGCCGGACAACAGCCTGCCGTCGCCGGAATCCTCAAGTTTCAGCCTCCCGGAGCTGCCACTATCCGTCAACATCGATAGTCTTGATGTGGCGAGTTTGCATTTTGGCCAGGATATTTTTGGGCTTCAGTCGGAAGTATCGCTCAATGGCAATGTATCACTTGCCGACGGGTCGCTGAATTCGTCGTTTGACATCAAGCGACTTGATGGGCCGGGTGGCAATTTTGCGCTCAGAGCAGCCTATGCAAATGCTGACCAGAAGCTTGATCTTGATCTCAAAGTCGCAGAGCCTGCCAATGGTATCGTCGCCAACCTGCTCAATATTGATGGGCATCCGCCTGTTGATCTCACGCTGACCGGCAAGGGAACGCTTGATGATCTCAAGATTGATTTGGCACTTGATACCAATGGCAACCGCACGCTGACAGGCGGCTTTACACTGGCACGTCAGGCCGATGGTCGCGTCTTTGCAACCCGTGTTGATGGTCCGATTGCCGTTCTGGTACCACCGGCATTTCGCGACTTCTTTGGCGCTGAAACTGCTTTGTCTGCGAATGGTCTACTGAAAGATGGTGGCGGCTTTCGCCTTGATGACCTCGCGCTGACCACCGCTGCATTGAAGGTGAAAGCATCAGCAGAATCGGGCAGTGACGGCTTTTTGAACAAGCTGCGTGTTGACGCAAACATTCAGGATGACAGCAAGGGCCAGGTGCTTTTGCCGGTCAAGGGTGGTGAAACAACCATCAATAATGCGTCTCTCCAGATTTCTTATGGGGATCGCCCAACCAATGACTGGACTGGAAAGCTTGCGATCTCCGGTTTCAAGAACGCGACTGTTTCCGCTTCCAGCATCGCGCTCGACATGGGCGGTGTTGCTGAAAACCTCAACGATGCAGCCAATCGCCGCGTGACTTTTGATGTTAATGGCGGCGTGAGCGGTATCAATGCGACCGACGCGAAAGTAGCCGAGGCACTGGGCGACAAAATCGATCTGGCGATAGCAGGCGGCTGGCGTGCTGGTACCGCTGTCGATCTTGCCAAAGCAAGCATTGAAGGCAACGGGCTGAGCCTGGTGCTTCAGGGCAAGATCAACGATTTCGTTTTCAATGGCGATATTCTCGCCAAGGTCGCAAGCCTTGCGCCTTATGGTGCGCTGGCAGATCGCAATTTGGCGGGTAGCATCGATGTGAAGGCAACTGGTACAGTCAGCCCGGTCAGCGGTGCGTTCCAGCTCGATCTTGATGGAACCGCGCAGAATATGCGCACGGGTACAGAAGCTGTCGATAATATTCTCGATGGCAATGTCGATCTGAGCGGTGCTCTGGGCCGTAGCGCACAAGGTTTCTCTGCGCGCAATTTCCGGATCGGCAATGAGCTGAGCGAAATCACCGCCAACGGCTCTTTCGCATCCGACAAGGCCGATTTCGATTTTGGCGTCATGCTGTCTGACCTCAAGCTTCTGTCTGACAAAGCTTCCGGTCGCATGACGATCAAAGGCAGCGCACGTGGCGAGGACAAACTGATTGCACTGGCACTGCGCGCCGATGCTCCACAGGGTACGCTTGCCGACCGCAAACTCGCCGAAGGCTCTCTTGATTTCAACGCGCTTCTGGATGGTAATGCCACGACTGGCGCTTCTCTTTCCGGCAAGCTCGCAGGCGGTGCATTTCTCAATGGAGAACGCGTCGATCTCGGCACGCTGATCGATATCGTTAATGACGAGAAGCGGCTCACCAACCTTATTTTCAATGCCGGTGGTGCGCATCTGTCGGGCAATATCACCCAGAATGCAAAGGGCCTTCTGGCTGGTCAGCTCAATGTCGATGCGCCGGATATTTCGACGGCGGCAGCCCTTTTCCTTGCAGATGCGACCGGTGCGGCCAATGCCGACATCACGCTTGATGCGAATGGCGAGCGCCAGAATGCGACCGTCAATGCCAAGGCCAGCGGTCTGAAGATCAATGGCAACCATATTGCTTCAGCCGATATCGCGCTGACAGCGCAGGATCTGTTCGGTGTGCCGGTTGTCGATGGTACAGCGGGTGCGCGCGATATTCTTGTTGGCACGTTCGGCATCGACAATTTCGACGCAAAAGCCAATGCAATCGGCACGAAGACTGATTTCACTGCCAGCACCAAACTCAAGATCGGTACAGTTGCAAATGCTGCCGGTTCACTTGAACCCAAGGACGGTGGCTTTGAACTGGGGCTGGTATCCGCCGATGTGAAGCAGGGTACACTTGCAGCGACGCTCGCTGCACCAGCAACCATTGCCATGAAGGGCAGCGACATCTCGTTTGGCGATATCATCGTCAACACGGGTGAGGGACAGGTCAAGGTCAATGGCGCAATCGGAGAGCGTCTTGATCTTTCGGTCGCACTTTCCAATCTGCCGCTCGCGCTCGCCAATACGTTCAAGCCAGAGCTTGGCCTTGGCGGCACGCTCAATGGTACAGCGCGCGTCACAGGCACGCGCGAAAAGCCCGATGCGACTTTTGATATTTCAGCGCGCGGTGTGACGGCGACTGAATTGAAAAGCCAGGGCATTGAGCCACTCAATGCGGATGCAAAGGGCAGCTCTGACAATAATCGCCTTAACGTGGACGCACATGTTACTGGCGGTGGCGGCATTGATGTGACTGCCAAGGGCGGCGTGCCGCTCGGACAGGGTGATATGGCGGTTGATATCAATCTCGCCAATCTGCCACTGACGGCTCTTAATGGAGCGGTGAAGGGACAGGACCTTGCCGGCAATGTGACAGGCACGGCGCGTGTTACAGGTCCGCTCACCAATCCAGCCGCAAGCTTTGATCTGCGTGGCACAGGATTGGCGGCAAAGCCTCTGCGCGACAATGGTCTGGCACCTTTAAGCCTGCAGGCTGCGGGAAATTATGCAGCTAAGGCTGTCGATATTTCCTCACTGACTGTCGACGGCCCGCAGGGCCTCAATGTGACCGCCAATGGCAAGGTGCCATTCTCCGGACAGGGGCTTGGCGTGAATGTCTCCGGCAGTCTGCCTTTGGCGCTTGCCAACCGGTTCCTTGCGGATCGTGGTGCGCAGGCTAGTGGTACGCTGTCGCTTACAGCAAGCGTTTCAGGTGGCTTCGACAAGCCGCAGCTTCGTGGCATGTTCTCAACGTCGGGCGCGCAGTTTATCGATCCTGAAACCAATGTGCGCCTCAACAATATCAATATCATGGGTGCCATGGAGGGGGAAACTATCACCCTGCGTCAGGTCAATGCCGCTTTTGGCAGCGGTGGTGCAATTTCGGCGACCGGTACCATTTCGACCAATGCGGCCGCCAATTTTCCTGCCAATATAGACATCAAGCTTGATCGCGCCCGCTATGCAGATGGCAAACTGGTTGTTGCTACCGTCAATGGCGGTATCTCGATAACTGGTCCGCTGATGCGCGATCCGTTGATTTCGGGCCGTATTGATGTGGATCGCGCTGAGATTACTGTGCCCGAAAATCTTGGCGGTGGCGCAGCTTACGTTCCTGTTCGCCATATCAATACACCAAAGAATGTTCAGGCAACGCTTGATCGTGCCAAAGTTGAAACGCGTCGCAGCAAGGTGCCAACACCCACAGCACGACCAACAATGCCGCGTCTTGATGTTATTGTGAGCGCGCCAAACCAGATTTTTGTGCGCGGTCGTGGCCTCGATACAGAATTGGGTGGACGCGTTCGTCTGACTGGACCTGTGACGGATATCAAGCCAGTGGGTTCGTTCGACCTGATCCGCGGTCGCATCGGCATCCTTGGCCAGCGCATCACCTTCGATGAAGGCCAAGTAACGCTGGTGGGTGATCTTAATCCGCAGATCAACTTCGTTGCGCGCAGTGAAGGTGACGATATCACCGCAATTGTCACCGTTACCGGCACTGTCGATAATCTCAATATCGTCTTCTCATCCTCGCCGGAATTGCCGCAGGATGAAGTCCTCGCACATCTGATCTTCAAGCGCTCGATTGGTGAATTGTCGGCCTTCCAGATCGCGCAGCTCGCGGCCGCCGCAGCCGAACTTGCCGGTGGCTCCAACAATTCGCTGATGGGGAAATTGCGTCAGGGAACGGGCTTGGATGATATCGATGTTGTGACGGACAGTCAGGGTCAGACTGCTGTGCGCGCCGGTCGCTACATTCGTGATAACATTTATCTGGGTGTTGAAGCAGGTTCTGGCGGTTCAACCAAAGGCACCGTCAATCTCGATATTTCCCGCAACCTCAAGGTTAAGGGTGCTCTGGGATCGGAAGGCGATTCCAGTGGCGGTATTTTCTACGAAAAAGACTATTGATCGATCAGCAGAGCTTGATCAGAAGGCCGGGCATATGTCCGGCCTTTCTTTATGGATTTAGCGGTAACCATTTTTCTTAACGTTTACGCGAAGTGTTTAACGCTTCCTCAACCATAAGGACGCAAATTGTCGGAACGATAAGAAGGCACTTTGCCAATTGTTTCGAGTTGGGCGATTTGTATGTCTAAATTGAATGAGAAATTAAGCCGCCGTCATTTTCTGCTCGGCACAGGTGCTGCCTTGCTGGGTGGTGTTGCGGGCTGCTCGCAAACGATGGACATGTCTGCATTCCAGATGAACATCGATCCGATGTCTACTGGCGGTATTACGCCCATGCGCCCGCAAATCAGCGTGGACAAGGCGATCACTACACCTGACGTGATGTATGCGGCGGTGCAGGAAGGCCAATATGCGCTTCCAGCGATCCCTTACAGCAAAGTGCCGAAAGAGTTCCGACGCCAGATCGTGCCGGATCCGACAGGCGAAGCGCCGGGAACAATTGTGGTCAGCACCAAGGATCATTTCCTTTACTATGTGCTGCCGGGTGGCGAGGCGCTGCGCTATGGCGTGGGCATCGGCAAGGCCGGTTTCGAATGGCAGGGCCGTGCCAATGTGCAATACAAGAAGCAGTGGCCGCGCTGGACACCACCGCCGGAAATGATCCAGCGCAGACCAGATCTTGAAAAATACCGCAATGGTCAGGAGCCGGGTCCGCAAAATCCCCTCGGCGCGCGCGCACTTTATATCTTCCAGAATGGTAGTGACACTGGCTACCGTATCCATGGATCGCCTGAATGGTGGTCGATTGGTCAGTCGATGTCGTCGGGCTGTATTCGCCTTATGAATCAGGACATCATCGATCTCTATAATCGCGTTCAGGGAAAGGCACCTATCATCGTTGGATGATCGGTGTTTCATCACGCTAAAGAATTAGAGCGCGTGCATTCGGGAAATGCACGCGCTCCAAAGTTTTCCGGGCTGACTGGAGGTCATTTCTCCGGCTATCAGATCGATGTCCGACTATTCAAAGTGAACAGGTTTGGCCGCAGTGTCGGCAAAAGCGACGAGGCGTGAAAGCTCAGACTTCATGCTGTCGACCGATGCATGAAGCGTCTGTGGTTTCGATGCAGTCATATCCTGCGCCATCTGGGTGGATATTGCCGGCATGGCAAAGGCTGCTGTCGTCAGAGCAATGGCAGCAACAAAGCCGAGGCGTCGTTCGGTTCTGGCTTGCATTTTCGTTCTCCTCGCGCCGCAATGAGCGGCTTAAATCAAAGTGGTTTCCTACGCAGCGTTCCTGAAATCAGTGAAAGGTCGCGCGATGGGTTATGTTCAGAGCAATGTCGATGGCATGGATCGGTATTGGCAACAAAGTCTGTCCGAAATCGGCCAATGTGTCGGCAAAATTGCGGGCTGCATCTGCCACATCGTCGCAACGCCGTTTGCAGGCGATAGCCTCGAGGCAGGTTTCGAGCAGCAAACCATCCTGATTCTGGAGGCCTGAGATCAGGCCCAGCGTGAGGCATTCCTCACGACACACATGGTGCGAATCGAATGGAAACGCCCTCAACTGACAGCTTGCACAATGGCGCAATACGCGAATGAACTGAGAAAGCTCGGCGATTGCACGCTTTGCTTCAGAGGGTCCAAGCACTTCCGAATAGAGGCCCCAGGTCATTTCCCAGGGAATGATCGACCCGGTTTCAAAACCGGCGGTCCAGCGGCGATAGCCTTCCAGCACCAGCTTTTCCGGCAGGCGATCATAATAGCCCACGCTGTTGGTGCCATTCAGCTCCGAGATGCGCATATTCATGTTCGCCTCCATTCAGAGGTGCGAACAAATGCGCAGCCTTGCTGCTTATGTTTCGCGAGGCGTTCTGTTTCCCCTCGCGCATTGCAGTATCCGGTCGGCAAAAGATGAAGTTGCCATGGCAATCCATCCACATTTGCGGACCGGCATTCACTGAGACCGATCATCGGGTCCTCCAATCGAAAGGGTTCAAGGCCCAGACATCAAAGGTTGCACAAAATAACTCGCATGCATAAAAGCGGTAATTTGATCTGGAGTCAATTACTCAGCTTTTAAAAAGATGAATTATTTCAATAGTGTAGAATTATTCTAGACTATTACATTCATGTTTATAGCAATAAACGAAGAACGCAACCGCTACAACGGGGCAGCGGTTGCGGCAAACGGGCGCATAAAGCACGGAGAGAAGCGCGTTACCGCCCTTTGCGCCTGCGACGGAGTGCATCCCAAAAAATCTGAAACGAATTTCGGGATGCATATCGATCAAAATGTCAGATCGAAACCTGCTTTAATGATTTGAATGGTCGTCGGATTTGCCGCTTTGCGGTGTCACTGGAAATTCGAGATCAACCTTACCGGCCTTTTCGAATTCAAGTGTTGCTGAAACCTTGTCGCCTTCCTTGTATGGCGTTTCCGGCTGAATGAACATCAGGTGATATCCGCCTGATTTCAGCTCCACCGTTTCACCTGCTGGAATATCCAGCCCGCCATCAATCTTGCGCATCTTCATGACCTGATTTTCCATGCTCATTTCATGGATTTCGACACGCTTGACGCCAGTCGTAGTGACGCTGACCAGCTTGTCTGCGGCCTTGCCATCATTTGCAATGGTCAGGAAACCGCCAGCGACTTTCGCACCGGGAACCATGGCGCGAATTGAAGGAGCGGTAATGGTCAGCTCGCCAACTTTGATCGGTGCCATTGCGTGATCGCCGTGTGAGGCATTTGAGCCATGTTCACTGTGACCGGCATGTTCATCGGAACCGGCAGCTGCCAGCACCCGGAGCTGTGGTGCAGGATGTTCCAGGTCGTGCGGATTCTGACCGTCTTTGGCAATCTCGGTCCAGGTGACGGAATCATCCGTTCCGCAGAACTGGGTCACGGGGAAGGACAGCATTGTATCCTTGTCAAATTTGGCAAGCTGGCCAACCACGACGAACTCGTCGTAAAAATCACTCGGAAGGTCGCCTTCGCTCCACGTCACCTGTTTGACGCCGGAAGTCACATCCTTGCCGTGGATTTTGTAGCTCTGCGCATAATCGCCCCTGGCTGTTTCGATTTTCCAGCCAGCCTTTGGCTGCGGCTGCGCAGAAACAAAGCCTTCCGGCAGTTCGATCTTTACTGCCGTTGTAGCTTTGCCATCGCAACCATGTGGAATGCGGAGAACAGCCTTGTAGAACCCGCCCGCCTTGGCTTCGCTCTGTTCTAGCGATGAATGCGCATTGGCCAGTCCTGCGGATGCAAAAAGAGCGAAAAGCGAAATGGCGGATGCAAAAGAACGAGAATTTTTCCGTGAGTTTTTCATTGTCATAAACCTGAATAGTTGTGTGTTCGGACGCGGCTTAGCTTTGAGCGCGCATTGAAAGACTGATTTCAGGCGAAGGGCGGCGCTTGTGGCGGCGCCGATGGCGGATAGATGTCACGCCAAAGAACTGGTTGAGAAGGCACCACAGCATTTGCCAATGCCACATTCGGTGCAGCCCCACTGGAGGCTGTGGGCGTTGGACAAAGAAACGCCGATGAAATGCGGCAGGCATCGCAGACATTGCTATTATGCAGATGCTGGTCCCGGTCATGCCCGTTGCTGTCAACCGCATGATCGGTGAGGCAGAGCACCGGATAAGTGCCGTCGGGCAGAACATATTCCGCAAGCAGCAATTCTTCAGCAGAGGCGATATCGATCGGCTTATGTGCAAAAGCGACGAGCATCAGCGCCAGTACGCTTAGCAAACGTACTGCCAGCATCACCCGCAATTGCATCGCGCCAGCCTTCAATTCTCTGCTTCTCCTTTGTGCCGCGCTTTACCTAATTCATCCCGGCCTCATTTGCCAAGTGTCAAATAGAAGCTGGCTGCTTTGGAAGGGGCATAGGCAAGTTGTTCGACTGATATGCTCTACTCGCCCAACCGCTTGTTCCTTACTGATAACGCCCACCGCGCTGAATGACTTCAATCTTGTAGCCATCCGGGTCTTCGACGAAAAAGAACCGAGCGACCTGCACGTCTCCGTTCTTGAAATCCACACGTTTGCCAACTTTGAACCCGAGTTCGGTGAAGCGTGCATATTCAGCGTCAAGATCATCGACCACAACAGCGAGATGCCCGTAACCATCACCAAGATTATAGGGATCGGCGCGTCCTTTGTTGACTGTCAGCTCCACCTCGAAGTCCGCTTTCTCATTGCGCAGATAGATCAGCGTAAAAGTTTCAAAATCGATACGCTCGGCAATCTTCAACCCGAAGGCCTTATCGTAGAAGGAAACCGATCGGACTTCGTTGAGAACGCGTATCATCGAATGGATGGCTTTAGCCATTATGTCACCTGCTGCTGGAAACTCTTTCATCGGATCTATTGGCCTTTTGGCTAAAACTGGATTATCTCAAGACATGCGAAGCGGGCAAGCTCAATGCATGTTGCAGACGAGGGCTTGCTGCAGACGAGGTTGGAATAATGTCAGGCGTAACGCGTGAACAGGTTCTGGAGCGGCTGAAGGCTGTGACAGGTCCAGATTTCGAAAGCGATGTCGTGTCGCTCGGTCTGGTTTCAGATATTTTCATTGCTGACGGCAAGGTCTTCTTTTCCATTACGGTCCCGGCGGATCGCGCAGATGCGCTGGAGCCGATGCGGCTTGCCGCCGAAAAATCAGTGAAGGAAATACCGGGCGTGTCCGGTGCGCTGGTGACGCTGACTGCGGAAAAAAAAGGTGGCCGCACCAGCGATGATGCCCCACCACCTCCCAAACCTCAGGCGCGACCAGCACCTGCGGCCGCACATAGTCACGCACCCCAATCACGTCCAGAGCCACGTCCGGCTGGCAAGCCCGGCGTTCCCGGTGTTGGCGCAATCATAGCGGTTGCGTCAGGCAAGGGCGGCGTTGGCAAATCCACGACAGCCGTTAATCTCGCGCTCGGAATGGTGGCCAATGGGCTTAAGGTCGGCGTGCTTGATGCAGATATTTACGGCCCTTCCATGCCGCGCCTGCTCGGTCTTTCCGGGCGACCGGAAACGATTGAAGGTCGCACACTGAAGCCGATGGAAAATTATGGCCTCAAGGTCATGTCCATGGGTTTCATGGTTGAAGAAGATACGCCGATGATCTGGCGTGGTCCGATGGTCATTTCGGCTCTGACGCAGATGCTGCGTGAAGTGGCATGGGGCGAACTTGATGTACTCGTTGTCGATATGCCTCCCGGCACAGGTGACGCACAGCTCACCATGGCGCAGCAGGTTCCGCTTGCTGGCGCAGTCGTTGTATCCACACCACAGGATCTGGCGTTGATCGATGCGCGCAAGGGCCTCAACATGTTCCGCAAGGTGGATGTGCCGCTTTTGGGCATTGTCGAGAACATGAGCTATTTCATCGCGCCTGATACCGGCGCGCGCTACGATATTTTTGGCCATGGTGGAGCGCGCAAAGAGGCCGAACGCCTCAATGTGCCTTTCCTGGGCGAAGTGCCGCTTCATATGGACGTGCGCGCTCATTCCGATAATGGTACGCCGATTACCGCGGTGGAGCCGGACAGCGAACATGCAGTGATTTATCGTGAGATCGCGCGCAAGGTCTGGGAAAACATGAAGAGTGGGAAGGGGGCTGGTAAGCCCGCTCCGGCGATTGTTTTTGAGTAAAGCGTATCCCGAAAAGTGGGAACCGGTTTTGCGCTGGATAATGCTTAAAAAAGGGCCCGAACGGGCCCTTTTTATTAAAGCTTGTCTCCCAAGAGTGGAAATCTGTTTTTAGGTGATCACGCTCGGTTCGGTTCGTCCGCTGCGTTTTTTCACCTCAGTGATTTGTTCGGCAGCATCAATCAAGGCACCCAAAGTTTCCTGCGTATCGAGATTGTGCCTGGCCTGATCTGCTTCATAACGCTCGATATAAATGCGGATGGTGGCCCCCGATGTACCGGTGCCTGACAAACGCAGAACGACACGTGCGCCGCCTTCAAAATAGATGCGGATGCCCTGATGCTCACTCACCGAATGATCGATCGGATCATGATAGGCGAAGTCATCTGTCTTCTCGATTCTGAGACCGTTAACACTCGTCCCGGGCAGGCTTGCAAGCTTGTCGCGCAGATCGCCAACCAGCTTTTTCGCAATGTCAGAATCAACGGCTTCGTAATCGTGGCGGGTATAGTAGTTGCGCCCAAAACGCGCCCAATGCTCTTCCACAATGGCTTTTACGCTTTCCTTACGCACAGCCAGAATGTTGAGCCAGAGCAGAACAGCCCACAACCCGTCTTTTTCACGCACATGATCCGAGCCTGTGCCGGAGCTTTCTTCGCCGCAGATCGTGACCTTGCCGTGATCAAGCAGATTGCCGAAGAACTTCCAGCCAGTCGGTGTTTCATACATGCCAATGCCGAGCTTTTCCGCTACGCGGTCTGCTGCCGCACTGGTTGGCATAGAGCGGGCAATGCCCTTGATGCCATCTTTGTAGCCTGGCGCCAGATGCGCGTTGGCCGCAAGCATGGCGAGCGAATCGGATGGAGTTACGAAGATGCCACGACCGATAATGAGATTGCGGTCACCGTCGCCGTCTGATGCCGCACCAAAATCGGGCGCATTGTCAGACATCAGCAGATCGTAAAGCTCTTTGGCATAGACGAGATTGGGGTCAGGGTGATGGCCACCAAAATCAGGCAGCGGCACGAAATTCATTACGCTGCCTTCCGGCGCACCAAGGCGGCGCTCGAAAATTTCTTTGGCGTAAGGGCCGGTGACAGCATGCATGGCATCGAACTTGAGCCCAAAGCCGCTCTTGATCATGGCGCGGATCGCATCAAAGTCGAACAGGTTTTCCATCAATTCGGCATAGTCAGTGACCGGATCGAAGACGATGATTTCCGTCTCGCCAATCTTGGCAGTCCCAACCTTGTCAATATCGACATCAGCTGCATCGGTGATCTTGTACTGATCGATGATTTTTGAGCGTGCAAAGATCGCCTCTGTGATCTTCTCAGGCGCTGGACCACCATTGCCGATATTATATTTGATGCCGAAATCTTCGTTGGGGCCGCCGGGATTATGGCTCGCGGAAAGAATGAGGCCGCCAAAGGCTTTGTATTTGCGGATCATGTTTGACGCAGCAGGCGTCGACAGAATGCCTCCCTGACCAACCATGATACGACCAAAGCCATTCGCGGCAGCTATTTTCATGACTTTCTGGATCACTTCACGATTGTAAAAGCGTCCATCGCCACCCAGCACAAGGGTTTTGCCTTTAAAGCCTTCCAGCACATCGAAAACCGACTGGATGAAATTCTCAGCATAATTGGGCTGCTGGAAAACCGGGACTTTCTTGCGCAGACCGGAGGTGCCGGGCTGCTGATCCTGAAAGGGCGTGGTGGCAACTGTTCTGACAGTCATAATTTTCCCGTTCGATTCAATAATTTGGTTTAAAGCAAGTGATCAGTCTTTGCGGTCATTGCAAGACAAGATAGATCAAACTTATTGTTTGAAAATAACAAACTGTGTGCTGTTTTACAGAAGCACTTCTAATTTTCAATTTAGGTACCCCACATGACACGTTGTTCAGCTGAAAGTCTGCCTGCGGAAATTCTTGCGCGGCTTTCCAATAGCGAGGGTCGTCTGGTTGTTGCAATCGCCGGGCCTCCCGGCGCGGGCAAGTCAACTATGTCTGATTTTCTGCGGGATGCGGTCAATGAAGGCGGTGCTGGACCTGCCGTTGTCGTGCCCATGGATGGGTTTCATCTCGACAATGTAATTCTTGATGAACGTGGGTTACGCAGCCGCAAAGGCTCTCCGCCGACCTTTGATTGTGCGGGTTTTGCAGCCCTTCTGGAGCGTTTGAAAAACGCATCGGAAGACGTGGTCATTCCGGCATTTGACCGCACGCTGGATTTAGCACGCGCTGGTGCTTCAATCGTGAGTGCCAGGCATCAGGTTCTGCTGGTGGAAGGCAATTATCTGCTGCTTGATCAGGCGCCGTGGACGCGCCTTAAACCGTTTTTCGACATGACCATCTTTCTGGACGTGCCTTTTGCAGAGCTTGAACGCCGTCTTATCCAGCGTTGGCTCGATTATGGGCACACTGAAGATGCGGCACGTGAGAGGGCGCTTTCCAACGATATTCCCAATGCCCAACTTGTGGTTTCTAGTTCACGCGATGCGGACTACGTTGTCGCTTCGACATAAGACGTAACGCAATTTTGCTCTTTCGAGACTTGCGGCAGCTGATTCCTGCCTGCATGATGCAATCAAACGGTTCTGGCTAAAACGGAATCATCTGAAGCGCATTAACTGTTTTTACGCATTATCCGACGCAAGAAGCTCACGCACCTTTGCTGGACATGCTTTAAAATTCTCACGGGATCAGCCATTCATGACCAATTATGTTTTCGCGCCCTCACCACAGCCTTTTGTGCCTGTGAAGGGCACTGAAGAACGTTTTCCCGTGCATCGTATTTATTGCGTCGGCCAGAATTACGCCGATCATGCTATCGAGATGGGCGGTGATCCAACGCGCAATCCGCCTTTTTTCTTCCAGAAAAACCCGGATAATCTTGTGATTGATGGTGGCGATTTTCCCTATCCGCCAAAGACCGAAGACGTGCATCATGAGATTGAGCTGGTTGTGGCGCTCAAGACAGGTGGCAGCGACATCCCGGTCGAGACGGCGCTCGATCATGTCTATGGCTATGCCGTTGGTATCGATATGACACGGCGCGATTTGCAGGCTGTTGCCAAAAAGGCCGGACGTCCGTGGGAAGTTGCGAAAGCTTTCGAGCATTCCGCTCCCTGTTCTGCCATCGCACCCGTATCAGACGTCGGTCATCCGCAATCAGCGGCCATTACACTTAAAATCAATGGTGAGCAGCGTCAGGCAGGCGATCTCAACCAGATGATCTGGAAAGTGCCGGAAACGATCGCGTATCTTTCATCGCTCTTTGTCTTGCAGCCGGGCGATCTCATCTATACCGGCACGCCGGCAGGCGTGGGAGCAGTGAAGCGGGGAGACTTACTGCAGGGCAATGTGGATGGTGTTGGCACAATTTCGGTGAAAGTTGTCTGACGAAATCCTGTCCTGAGACAGTCAGAAATGGATTGCGTATCGAGAACCTTTCGAAGGAGGAATGATGAGTACTTATCTTCCCGTTGACATACATGATGCTCTTGAGCGCTTTATCAACGAAAGGCATCCCGGTCTGAACCAGACCGAAGCCATCATCCATATTTTACGCAAATCACTCGTGCAGCAAGGATACCTTGCAGCACCGTCAGAACATGGTACACCGCCCGAAGATTTGAACGCCACAAACGACGATTGAACATGAACAAGACACCACAGGACGGGGCGGGCCACAAAGCTGCGCTCGGTCGCCGCCTTCTGCTTTTGACGATATTGGCGATTCTGCTGACATGCGCGCTCATCTGGATGAGCATTTATCTGTTCGATCCAGACGGGTCTCTCGGCCTGGACGATCTCGGAATTTTTGCGCATGAATTCAATGCAATAGATACGATGCTGCCGCGCATTCTGTGAGGGTTCGGAGCACTCTGTTACGGATTGAAATATTCATTTTGACGCGTCTGTGACGTTCAGGGCTTCCGCTTTGCGTATTTTGCGTGGTACATGACGCTTATCGATTGAAAGAATATTGACTGAACCGGGCCGCCAAACGGACCCGCTCAAGCCAAGAGGGTCTTATGGCATTCGAGGACATCAAGGCGGAAATTGCTCTGCTGTTTGAGCAGATGGTTAACCAGCCGCAGGACGTTCATGAGATTCGCGAAACAGTTCGCGAGAAGCTCAATGCGCTCAAAGCCACAGGTATGCCTCTGCCAGAAGATCTGGTTGAACTCGAAAAACGTATCGAACAAGATTTCGATTCCTAAGGATCAATCGGACATGCGTTTTCAGGTTTTTTCCAAATCAACTTCTCTTCCGGTCTTTAAAGGTGTTCTTCTCCTTGGCTGCGCCGTCGCTTTGAGCGCGTGCAACACGACCAATGACGGCAAGCCTGTAAAAACAGCGCTGATCACACCAAATGCAGCGTCAGCGTCAGCGACAACTACAGCGGTTGCAACAGCAGCAACGGGCGACGTGATCAATCCGGCCGCTGGCGGAACTGCAGTTGCTTCAGCCGCAACTGGCACGGAAGCTGTGGCATCGCTTGAAAACCCGGTACTTCCATCGGTCGTACCCATTCCCGGTGTCCGTGGACAATCTGAGCCGATGCTTGCCTTTGCTGGCGCACAGGCAGCAGCTTCGCCCGCGTCCCTTGCCACCAGCATGGCTTTTGAAACGCCGGATAATGCACCCAATGGTCTTGATGATCTCATCACCAAATATTCTGTTGCCTACGAAGTGCCGGAGCGACTGGTGCGTCGTGTCGTACACCGTGAAAGCCGCTTCAATCCGGGCGCCCGAAACGGTCCTTATTGGGGCCTGATGCAGATCAGTCATCCGACTGCACGTGGCATGGGCTACAAGGGCAATGCCAAGGGGCTTCTCGATGCCGAGACGAACCTGAAATATGCTGTCCGCTATCTGTCCGGCGCATACAAGGTTGCAGGTGGCGATGAAAGCCAGGCGGTCCGCTATTATGCGCGAGGCTATTATTATGATGCCAAGCGTAAGGGGCTTCTGGAAGAAACAGGTCTCGATGGCAGCTGGAAGCGCAGTGGTCCAACGCGCGATGCAGCCATAACCTCAGCAGAACCGGCAACCTTGCCAGAAGGTACTGCTGCACCGCTTCCCGGTGTTGCGCCAATTCAGGCATCTTTCACACGGTCCGCGCAGTAAGAGCCGTATCGACAATCTGTCATCTTGACGCTGCAATGCGATGCCATTCTCATAGCTTGGTATAAATTGGGCGCATCCCGAAAAATGTGTAACGATATTCGGACAAGGTGTGCGTTAAAGCAAAGCGTAAGAGCGTGATGGATGTAAGACTGCCTTATCCAATCAAATGGAAATATGACAAAGCCGAGCTGTGGGCTGATGGTGTGGTTCATGTGCTGGGCGTGGCGCTTGCGTTCGCTGGCGCCATTGCGATGCTTTTCTATTTTCTGCCGAACATGCCTGCCACGACGTCAATCTCGTCCGGCGTCTATCTCGCGAGCCTGCTCGCAGCGCTTGGAATTTCCGCGGTCTATAATATCTGGCCGGTTTCACCGACCAAATGGTTCTTGCGACGCTTCGACCATTCGGCGATCTATCTGCTGATCGCTGGGACTTATACGCCCTTCGCAGTACATATGGGTGATCGTGCCTTGCCGCTGTTGCTCTTTGTTTGGGGGGTGGCTTTCGTTGGCATCATGCTCAAGCTTTTCATGCCGGGGCGCTTTGATCGGCTATCGATCCTGCTTTATCTGGCATTGGGCTGGAGCGGCGTTATGGTCTATGACACCATGGTGCAATCGTTGCCTCCGGCCGTCTTTTGGCTGATCGCTGCTGGCGGTATGGTCTATTCGCTGGGCGTGATCTTTCATGTATGGGAACGCCTGCGTTTTCAGAATGCCATCTGGCACGGTTTCGTCGTAGTTGGTGCAGCACTGCATTATTGCGCGGTGTTCTTTGTCGGTACATGGAATTAGAGCGACCTTTGTGCGTTCAATACAGTGCACGACGCTCTAATGGAAATCGCGGGATTTCGGCATAATCCTCACATTCCTCGGATGATGCGCCGTTTGTGAGGGCGCAACGAGCCGTTGTGGCTCACGACCACTCAAGTCTATCAACGCGCCTGAGCGGTCTTCGAGCTTTGTCGCCACCAGATGCACGACCCCTTCAGGGCTGCGCTGGACACGACCTTCGATGTGAATGAGACGCGCTCCCATGACTTCACGGCGAAACGCCTTCATGATTTTTGGCCAGACGACGATATTGGCAATGCCTGTTTCGTCCTCAATGGTGAGGAACACCACGCCCTTGGCACTGCCCGGACGCTGGCGCACGGTGACAATGCCGGCCACTTTCATGCGGTGATCATTGCCTCCTTCCTGCACTGCGCGACAGGTTGAAACTCCTGTCGCAGCCAAACCTTCACGCAGATATTGCAGCGGATGGCCTTTGAGCGAAAGCCGTGTCGTTTCGTAATCGGCGATCACATGTTCGGATGCTGCCATTGCAGGCAGGTTGGTTCTTGGCTCTTCTGCCAGCTCGCTGCTGGCAGCGGCCTGAAACAGCGGCAGGGTTTCATCATTGGGCAGACGGCGCACGGCCCAGAGGGCTGCGCGCCGGTCGATATTGAGCGAACCGAAAGCATCTGCATCGGCAAGCAGCGTGAAGGCGCGCCGGTCAAGGCGCAGGCGCCGATGCATATCCTCAATAGTGCGATAGGGTTCATGCTGACCGGCAGTCAGCAGTTTTGCAGATTCTTTGGAAAAGCCATCGATCTGGCAAAAGCCGAGTCTGAGTGCCAGGCCCTTATAGGGAGCTTCCTCCAGAATATTGTCCCACTGGCTTAAGTTCACATCCACAGGCAGCACCGTCACACCATGCTCGCGCGCATCGCGCACAATCTGGGCCGGCGCATAAAAACCCATTGGCTGGGAGTTCAGAAGAGCTGCTGCGAACACCTCTGGATGATGGCATTTGAGCCAGGCGGAAATATAGACGAGATGGGCAAAGCTTGCCGCATGGCTTTCGGGAAAGCCATATTCACCAAAGCCTTTGATCTGGTTGAAGCAGTTCTCGGAAAAAGTCCGGTCATAGCCACGGTTCACCATGCCGTCGATCATCTTCTCCTGCATGGTGTGGATGGTGCCCATCTTGCGGAAGGTTGCCATGGCGCGGCGTAACTGATTGGCTTCATCGGGCGTGAATTTCGCCGCCTCGATGGCAATCCGCATGGCCTGTTCCTGAAAGAGTGGTACGCCTTTGGTTTTTTCCAGAATATTGCGTAGTTCGTTGGGCTCCCCATGCTCGGGTGACGGAGAGGGGTATATCACCGGCTCCAAACCGTTCCGCCGTCTCAGATATGGATGCACCATATCGCCCTGAATAGGGCCGGGGCGCACGATGGCAACTTCAATGACAAGATCGTAGAATGTTCGGGGGCGAAGGCGTGGCAGCATGTTCATCTGCGCGCGACTTTCCACCTGAAACACGCCGAGCGAATCGCCGTTGCAAAGCATGTCGTAGACGGCTTTATCATCGCGCGGCAGCGTGGCGAGTTCCAGCTTCCTACCGCCATATTGCTCAGGCTTGTGCGTATGAATGAGATCGAACGCTTTGCGGATACAGGTGAGCATGCCGAGAGAGAGCACATCCACTTTCATAAGCCCCACTTCGTCGATGTCGTCCTTGTCCCATTCGATGAAGGAACGTTTGTCCATGGCCGCAGGGCCGATGGGCACAGTCTCATCCAGCCGGTCACGGGTCAGCACAAAACCACCGACATGTTGAGAAAGATGACGTGGAAAGCCGATCAGCTCCAGCGCCAGTTCTACCGCCCGCCGAATGATCGGGTTGTCGGGATCAAGCCCCGCCTGCCGGATATGTTGCTTATCGATACCGCCGCCCGATATGCCCCAGACCGTATTGGCGAGCGCGCCTGTGACGTCTTCGGTCAGCCCCAGTGCTTTGCCCACATCGCGAATAGCGCTGCGCGAACGATAGCTGATAACTGTTGCGACAATGGCTGCACGATCGGTGGAATAGCGCCTGTAAACATATTGCATGACCTCTTCGCGCCGCTCATGCTCGAAATCGACATCGATATCCGGCGGTTCTTTGCGCTCGGCGGAAATGAAACGTTCAAACAGAAGGTCGACCTCAGTTGGGTCCACGCCGGTAACCCCAAGGCAGAAGCAGACCACGGAATTGGCCGCAGAGCCGCGGCCCTGACACAAGATTTTTTTGGAGCGCGCATATTGCACGATGTCATTGACGGTTAGAAAATAGGCCGCATAGTCAAGCTGCTCGATCAGCGCCAATTCCTTGTTGATCAGTCCTTTGACCTTTTCGGGTATCGTGTCGGCACCATAATGACGTGCCGCCCCTTGCCATGTGAGATCATGCAGATGCTGTTGCGGGGTCTTGCCCGGCGGCACTGGCTCATCGGGATAGTCGTAGCTCAATTCATCGAGGGTGAAGGTAATTGGCGCGATGAAATCGGCAGTGGTGTCGATTGCTTGCGGATAGTTTCGGAATAGTCGTGCCATCTCATGGGCTGGTTTCAGATGGCGTTCGGCATTTTTCTCCAGCAAGCGACCGGCGGCAAAAACCGTGCTGTGATGACGTGTTGCCGTCAATACATCCTGTAAAGCGCGTCGGTCGGGATGATGGTAGAGCACGTCATTGGTCGCCAGCAGAGGCACACCGGCTTCTGCTGCGATACGGGAAATCTGTTCTGCCCGTCGTCCGTCCTGTCCCTGATGTGGCATGGCAAGCGCCAGCCAGAGACAGCCGGGTGCAGCTATAGCAATGCTTGCCAATTGGGTGGAAAACTCCGGCCCTGGATTTTCAGGAGGAAACACAGCGATCTGGAATTGTCGCGCCCGAAACTGAAGATCTGCCCAGACAAGATGGCATTCGCCCTTGATTGCAGCACGGGTCTTGCCCTCTGTTAGCAACCGGCAGAGCTGGCCATAGGCCGCACGATCGCGCGGATAAACGACCATTTCAGGTGTTCCGTCAATGAAGGTCAGCCGACAGCCGATGAAAAGCCGGAAACTGCACGTGTCGCGAAAACTCTTCCAGGTTGCGTGCGCCCGCACTATCCCGGCTAGCGTGTTACGGTCGGCTATCCCCATGCCGGATAGCCCAAGCGTATAAGCGCGCTCCACCAGTTCCTGCGGATGCGATGCGCCACTGAGGAATGAAAAATTGCTGGCAGCAGCCATTTCATAATAGCGGGTCATTAGGCAAACAGCCCATGCAGGAACCAGCGTGGCAGGTTATCGCCCATATAAAGACCCTCGCGGAATATCCAGAAGCGTTGGCCGTTTTCATCTTCAACCCGATAATAATCGCGCAAATCCTGTGCTGTCTGACCGATTGCTAGCCACCATTCCGGTTCGATCCGTTCAGGTCCTTCGGCAAGGCGCACGCGATGACGTACCCGACGCCATATGAAGAACGAAGGTGGACTGTCGGGCACTTCGGCTGTTGTCTCAATCAGCTGTGGTGGACGAAACAGCTTTATGGGTCGTGCAGGCGGATCGCCGGGCAAGGTAGTCGCACTTTGATAACTGGCCTCACTTTTGCCTGTGGATTGAAGCGCAGGTCGCAGGCCGAAGGCGCGCTCGGGCATATGGGTGTCACGTGGAAAAGTGACCAGCACGCGCTGCGGACCCAGTCGCGCCGATAATCGGTCGACGAGCTGGCTGAAACCTGCATCGTCTTCTTCGTGTTGATCAAGTCCGGTCTGGTGCTGGGCGAGTGTGATGCTGCGAAGGGCAGCAAGCCGGATCATGTCAAAGCCGAACCCTGCATCGAGCGGGTCTGTCAGCGCATTAAGACGCTCGCGCGCAAGACGCCAGAAAACCCGGATATCGCGCAGGGGCTGACCCGTTTCAATCCGGATATGGCGAACCTGGCCATCCACCCGAAAAAAGGAGGCTTCGATAAGGATCGCACCCTTACCGTCTGTTTCGAGCCGTGCGAACAGCTCCTGTGCCAGTTCCTGTAATATCTGCTCGACAAGCTCCATTACAGTGATTGGTTCTGAAAGCCTGTGCTCGGCGGTGGCGAGCGGCATCATACGCAGCGGCGAAATCGGTGCACGTGTCTGCCGTGCCAGTCGGTCAAGCTTGGCCGCGAGATCAGGGCCGAAGCGGGCTGTAAGAGCAGAGCGCGGAAGTTGCATGACATCGCCAATGCGCTTGAGGCCTGCACGTTTGAGGCCGGTCTCACTGGCATCTGCCAGTTCAAGGGAAGAAAGCGGCAGACGTGGCAAAAGCGCATCGGCTTGTGCCTGATCAAACACACCGCCTTTGGTTCCGCGTGCCAGAAGCCGTGCAGCAAAAGCATTATCGGCAATAGCCGCCTGTGCGCACAAGCCTGCCCGTTCCATACGCCCCATCACATCAGCGCGCATGGTTGCAAGCCCGCCGAAGAGATGGGCGCAGCCCGTGATGTCTAGCATCAGTCCATGTGGCGGATCGAAGGCTACAAGCGGTGTGTAGCGCTCGCACCAATGAGCAAGGTGATTGACGAGGGCTGCATCGCGCTCTGGCATGGCAGGTGCCACGTCAAGCATCTCCACCCGTGCGCGTGCATCAGTCAGCGCCATGCCGGGAAATATGCCAAGCGTGGCTGCGGCCGCATCCACCGCCGTTACTCGCAGCGCATTGGCGGTGCGTTCCGTGACGACAAGCGGCAGATTGCGGGCGCTTTCAGGCGATGCGACGCGGCGTAACCGATCCGTCGGCAGAAAGGGGAACCAGAGTGCGAGGAACGAACGCTCTGTCTGTTCTTTCTTTTGCGCCAAATTCAAGAGTTTCATTGTTCCATTCCATGATCCACTGGCCACATGTGCCGTGGCGGTTTCGCTCCAGAACAGCTGCAAAGGCAGGTTTTCCTGGCGCGTTCGCTCCACTGGTCTGGGATGGAGCGGGCGCAACGCGCCAACGACTGACAGCGGCACTTTGCACAGCACTTCGATGGCTGCGCAGTAAAATCGCCGGAAGCTGTGCCGTCTCGGTCGCCAGAAGCAAGCGCCGTGAGGCGGTGAGATCGAGACATTTTGGTTTGCCTGTCACGGAAGCGACGATGCCGGAGACGAGATGCGAAGCCTTACTGCCATTGCCTGCTTCCAATGCATCGCCTGCTGCTTTCAGCACATCTTGTGCGGTGGGGCATCGCACAATCAAAAGGCGGGATGGATTAATCCCGAAAGCATGAAGACCCGGTGGATAGAGCCCGCCATATTCGCTCGACGCGCTTTCTTCCTCAATCCAGATGATCGGCCTCTGTGCTTGTGAAGCCCGCAAGGCAAGCGCCAGAGCAAAGCCAGTTGCCGCCATATGTGCGCCGGGGCTTTCGGCAAAAACCTCATGAAGTGCATCGCCTGCAAGACCATGCGGAAAAGCATCATCTGTACCCGAAAATCCGAGCGTGAAGCTGCGCGAACGTCTGAAACCCGTCTGTGCCTCATTTGCAAAATTGTCTTGTGGGTCGTTGCCTTCAATGGCCGTAACCATGCGCCGCAACGCCGCGATGTCGATGCCGCTCACGTCTGGATTCCTGTGGTTTTTAAGGATGCAATTCCAGATGCAAAACCGCTTTACAGTTTTACTGGAATCGTCATTTGTTCTCTATATGTTCTAGTATTGAATCGAGTCAGGCAAGAGTCAAGCGAGATCGGAGAGGAAGATCTTCAAACATAAAAATGCTCCCATAAATGGGAGCATTGACCGACGCAATTGATTGGCTTTCGCCTCATGCAGCTTCTTTGAATGGCACATTTGCCAGTTGCGCAAGGTGGCCGGGAAGGTCAGTGCCTGCACCTGCCGCGTTAATGGTGTCAAAATAATCATGCCAGCCGGTAGCAGTGATTCCGGCAAGCAGCATATCGAGTGCTGCTTCGTCTGGAAAACGCCAGATGGCAAAGAAGCTCTGCTCAGGTGCATAAGGCTTGGTTACATCAACCGGTCCTAGTGCCAAGGCTTCGATACCAAGGGCTGCAAGACCACCCATGCCTGCACCGACTTTTTCAAAAAAAGCCTGTCGACCTTCAGCGCTCAGTGCGTGCCAGCTCGATTTCGGAGAATAAAGCTCGGCGAGATAATAGGTCATGTCATTTCCCTTAAGGTGTCATTGATCTTGAAAGAGCGACCCGCATCGGTGTGGCTCCAGATGCGGCGTAGCAATGTGCTCAGAAGCTGTTGTTCGCCGGGCGAAAGATCGCTCATCAGGCTTGCAATCCACGTCGTATGCTCATCGAAAAGCCGTTGCGCCAGTTGGGTGCCTTCAGGCGTCAGCTGGACGGTTAGCTTACGGCGATCCTGCAGGTCGGCATGGCGTTTGACGAAGCCATCCCGTTCCAGTCCGTCAAGCAGGCCGGTGATGGTCGCGCGGGTTACGCCCGCACGCTCTGAAAGCGTGTGTGGAGAAAGGCCATCCGGTGCATTCTGCAACAAAAACAACAGAACAAACTTACCTTCAGAAAGTTTGTGAGGCGCGAGCCGGTTGGCGCAATCCCGGTCTATTGCCGCAGCAAGCGATAAGATCTCAAAACAGGTTTTGAGTTCGCCAATAGAGGGAGCGTTCCGACGTTTCAGTTCACCCAGAAGGGCATGATGCTTTTGCTCTATAATATCCATACGGTGACATATAGTATGGCGCCATACTAAAATCAATTCATTTTGTGAGGCAGGCGTAATTGAGAAAACTTGATAAAAATGAATATACGAACCATATATGTTTCGGATATGATTTGCTTAACTGGATAGAGCTATGGGCATTGTGAAAATCGATGACGACCTGCATGAGGAAGTGCGCAAGGCGAGCGATGTCATGTGCCGCTCAATCAATGCGCAGGCCGAATATTGGATGAAAATCGGCATGCTGGCGCAGGCCAACCCCGACATGTCATTCAATGAAATTGTTCAGATGCAGCTGCGTGCCGCACAGGTAGAGCTTTCCGTCATGGTGGTCAGGCCATCATGACCAAGACACCTGCCGAAGTGGAAAAGATGGCGGCATCGGGAGCATTGCTGGCTTCCGTTTTTGCGCTTCTTGATCGCACGCCGCTTGCTGGTATGACCACAATGCAGGTCAATGATCTGGTCGAGGATTACATCACGCGTGATCTGAATGCACGACCCGCCAGCAAAGGGCAGTATGATTATCCCTATGTGCTGAATGCTTCGAAGAACGAGGTTGTCTGCCACGGCATGCCTTCGAATGATGAAATCATCGAAAATGGTGAGATCATCAATTTCGACATCACATTGGAAAAGGACGACTATATTGCCGATTCCAGCAAAACCTACATGATTGGCGAAGTTGCTCCCTTTGCCTCGCGTTTGGTCCGTGTGACTTATGAGGCGCTGTGGAAGGGCATTGCTGCCGTGCGTCCCGGTGCGACGCTGGGCGATGTTGGCTATGCGATTGAACGATACGCCAAGCGCCATGATTACAGCGTGGTGCGTGAATATTGTGGCCACGGTATTGGCCGAGAGATGCATGAGGAGCCGCAGGTCCTGCATTTCGGCAAGCCCGGCACGGGCGTTCGTCTGCGTGAAGGCATGGTATTTACCATCGAACCGATGCTCAATCAGGGCACAGCCAAGGTGAAGACGGAACAGGACGGCTGGACGGTGGTGACACGCGACGGAAAATTATCCGCGCAGTTCGAGCATACGGTAGCAGTCACAGCCACGGGAGTCCGCGTGCTGACCTTGCGCCCCGGAGAAGAGAAGATGCTGGCAGGTATCAAGCACGCGGCTTGAATGTCATCCAATTCTGCCAGCCATCCAAAGCAGTGAAACAATTGTTCCACCTATGCTCATGCCTGCTGCAAGAATGGTTCCCAAAATGACAGGCGCGAGTTTCAGAAAGGAAATGTGGGGTGATATTTCCAGCTGGAAATTCGTATTGATTTTTTCCGGGGTAAGACAGGTAATCTCGTAATCACCCGGCGCGTTGCAATCGAAATTGCCCAAGGCGTGAGAAGCATAGCCGCGCATATCTGTGCGTCTGACGCTGAGCAGAGAACGGCTTGTGGAGTGATAGGGAACCAGGGTGCCAGACGCGCGTGCTTTGATAGCGAATTGCGCTGAGAAATAAGCCGTTCCGGTGAGAACGGTGAGAGGTGGAAACACGATGCTGATCGTGTATCGCCCTGCTTTTAGCAAATAAAAGATGTGCGGTTGGCTATCAGCTGGAAAACGGTGGCGAATTGCGGGCATAATCATTCCCCACAGGATGGGAATGCAGCGGATCAGCAGGTAAATTCCGAACAGAATGCACGCGGGCAGGGCCAGATAGAGAAACAAAATCTCATGCCTCATGTCTATGTGTCTCGCGGGCGCCCCTGAATTGAACTTGAATTGAAAAAGCCCGCCTGTTGGCGGGCTTTTGTCTGAACTGGAACGGCTTACTTGCGGTCGCGCGCAGCCAGAGTCCGCAGACGAAGTGCATTGAGCTTGATGAAGCCTGCCGCATCTTTCTGGTCGTAAGCACCCTGATCGTCTTCAAATGTGACGAGCTTGTCGGAATAAAGCGACTTGTCGCTCTCACGTCCGGTTACAATCACATTGCCCTTGTAGAGCTTGAGCGTGACTTCACCTTCGACATGGCGCTGGCTGAGATCGATAGCGGCCTGCAGCATTTCACGTTCTGGCGAGAACCAGAAGCCGTAATAGATCAGCTCCGCATAACGCGGCATCAGCTCATCCTTGAGATGCGCTGCACCACGGTCAAGCGTGATCGATTCGATGGCGCGGTGTGCTGACAGCAGGATCGTGCCGCCTGGCGTTTCATAAACGCCACGCGACTTCATGCCGACGAAACGGTTCTCAACAAGGTCGAGACGACCAATGCCGTTATCGCGACCATAATCATTGAGCTTGGCAAGCAGGGTTGCAGGCGAAAGACGTTCGCCATTGATGGAAACAGCATCACCCTTTTCAAAGCCGATCTTGATGATCGTCGCTTTGTCGGGAGCCGTTTCAGGCGAAATCGTGCGCATGTGCACATATTCCGGAGCTTCAACAGCAGGATCTTCCAGAACCTTGCCTTCGGATGATGAGTGCAGCAGGTTTGCATCGACGGAGAATGGCGCTTCGCCCTTCTTGTCCTTGGCAACTGGAATCTGATGCTGTTCAGCAAATTCGAGCAGATGCGTACGGCTCTTGAACTCCCAGTCGCGCCATGGAGCGATGATCTTGATATCCGGGTTCAGCGCATAGGCGGAAAGCTCAAAGCGAACCTGATCGTTGCCCTTGCCAGTTGCACCATGTGCAATGGCATCAGCGCCGGTCTTCCTGGCAATCTCGATCAGATGCTTGGAAATGAGCGGGCGAGCAATCGAGGTGCCAAGCAGATAGACGCCTTCATAGACGGCATTTGCACGGAACATCGGGAAGACGAAATCACGCACGAATTCTTCGCGCACATCCTCAACGAAGATTTCCTTGATACCCAGCATTTCAGCTTTTTTGCGTGCTGGTTCAAGTTCTTCGCCCTGGCCGAGATCGGCAGTGAAGGTCACGACTTCCGCATTAAGCTCGGTCTGCAGCCACTTCAGGATGATTGAGGTATCGAGACCGCCCGAATAGGCGAGAACGACTTTCTTGACGTCTTTCCACTTGCTCATAGTTCACTTCCGTCTGATGCGATGAGGCCCGATAGGCCGTAGAACAGGATGTTGCAGTTCTTTTATCAGTTGCTAAGCCGCGTGCAAGTCAGATGGCGCTTTGACGGCAAAAGAAAGCATTTTCCATTGGAGCTGGCTGTCTTGACGGGTGTCTGTATTTGTAACTATAAAAGTTACATGAGAGAGACGAGCAATCCATTTTCCGATCCGCAGGTCGTGGCACGCTATGCTGAAGGGCCGCCGAGAGCTGTACCGGGTTTTCACGATATGCAGCGTATGACGCGTTTGTTGCTTGCCGAATGTGCACCCGCTGATGCGCGCATTCTGGTGTTAGGGGCAGGCGGTGGGCTTGAGCTCAAGCTTTTTGCTGAAAACCATCCGCTTTGGACGTTTGAAGGCGTCGATCCGTCTGCTGAAATGCTGGCACTGGCTCGCTTAAATCTTGGGCCGAATGCGTCGCGTGTGAATTTCCACGAAGGCTATATAGACAGCGCATCACAGGGGCCGTTCGATGGAGGGGGCTGTCTGCTGACCATGCATTTTTTCGACACGGATATGCGCAGGCAAGCGCTGGCGGAAGTGCATCGCCGTTTGAAGCCGGGCGCGCCGTTCATCATGACGCATTTTAGTTTTGAGCAAGGCGATGCCGAAGAGAGAGCATTATGGCTATCGCGCTATGCTGCGTTTCTCAGTGATTCTGGTGTCGATCCAGCAAGTGCAATGAAGGCGAGCACGACAATCAATGAGCGCCTTCACATCCTCACGCCTCAACAGGATGAAGCGCTGATACGTGACGCAGGCTTCAAAAATGTGAGCCTTTTCTATGCGTCTTTCACTTATCGCGGATGGGTCGCATACGCTTAAAAAATCCTATGGCGGCGCAAATGAATTCGCGTTAGCTTGCCGCGAATTCTCGGAGTCTCTTTAGATGTCTTTTCTGACAAACCTGACCTTCATTCCCGAATGGACCATATTCGTCCAGTTCGTGATTGCTACCGCAATTTTATCTATCACGCCTGGCCCTGACATGACGCTTTTTGTCGGTCGTGCCTTGTCTGAGGGAAAGGCCGCTGGCTTTGCCTGTATGGCAGGTGCCAGCACTGGCATTGTTGTGCACACGAGCATGGTGGCGCTGGGGCTTTCCGCGCTCATTCTCGCTTCGCCCGCAGCTTTCACGGCATTGAAAGTGGTCGGTGCGGTCTATCTCGTCTGGCTTGCGGTGCAGGCCATTCGCAAAGGCTCGGCATTCTCGCCCGAAAAGAATGGTGGCAAGAAGCACACGCTGGTTCAGAACTGGGCGACCGGACTTGGCATCAATCTGCTCAATCCGAAGATCATTCTGTTCAATATGACGTTCCTGCCGCAGTTTGTTTCAGCCCATGATCCACATGCGATGGGAAAGCTGTTCTTCCTTGGCCTGTCATTCATTCCGTTGGCGCTGCCTTTCACCATTCCCATGGTGGTTGCAGCAGACAGATTTGCTGGCCTTCTCAAGAAGAACCCAAAGGTCACACGGATTGTGGATTGGCTTTTTGCTGGCGTGTTCTCAGCTTTCGCGCTGAAGATCATCACTGCACAGGCGAAGTAAGATTTACTCAGCCGGGCGGGCTAACAATCGCCCGGCTTTGCGGCCGGCAATCAGCCAGTAAACGAAGCCGCCAACAATGCCAGAGCATGCGACGGTGGTATAAAGCATGACAGAGAATGAATCGATCGGTTCCATTTGCCATGTGAAAAGGCCGATTGAGATCATGGCAAACAAGCTGATCAGCAGTCCACCTACGCAATAGAAAAGCGAAGATGTTACAGGCTTGCTCTCACTATAGATGACCATTCCAAGTGCTGGGAAAAAGCTGAACGCGCCTGCAATGCCTGCAAAGAAGAATCCACCCAAGTGCAGTGCAGCCTGAAAACCTTCAGAACCCCAATTTCCAACAAAGGGATTGAAAGCGGCGGTACCATCAACATCGTGCCGGAGCAACGCGTTGAGGTCGAACTGGCCGTAAAGAACCGCCGCAAGAAAATATCCTGCAGCGAGAACCGCACAGCAATAGCCGAAACAGATAACGAAGAAGCGAGTTATATAATCGAACGTGTCGGTCAACCGCGCTTAATCTCCGTGTCCGGCAATCATCATGGCTTCGAGCGCCAGACGTTCTGTTTTGCGCATGCGCTCTGATTCCGACTTCAACTGACCGCATGCAGCAAGGATATCACGGCCGCGCGGCGTGCGGATCGGTGAGGCGTAGCCTGCCGCATTCACATAATCAGCGAAGCGTTCAATATGCTCCCAATCCGAGCACTGGTAGTTGGTGCCGGGCCATGGGTTGAACGGGATCAGATTGATCTTGGCCGGAATACCGCGAAGCAGTTTTACCAAAAGCTTAGCGTCTTCCATGCTGTCATTAACGTCCTTAAGCATCACATATTCAAAGGTGATGCGCTTGGCGTTCGACAAGCCTGGATATTCGCGACAGGCTTTGAGGAGCTGTTCCAGCGGATATTTTTTATTGATCGGAACCAGAAGGTCGCGCAACTCGTCGCGCACGGCATGCAGCGAAATTGCCAGCATAACCCCGATTTCTTCGCCGGTGCGATAGATTTCCGGCACAACACCGGAGGTCGATAGCGTGATACGGCGTTTGGAAAGTGCCAACCCATCGCCATCGGAAGCAATCAGCAGGGCCTTCTTCACTTCCTCAAAATTATAAAGCGGTTCGCCCATACCCATCATGACGATGTTTGTGATCTTACGGCCTTCTGCTGGCACGATAGCACCATCAGGCGTATTGGTGTCCGGGAAATCGCCAAGCCGGTCACGAGCGGTCATCAACTGAGCCAGAATTTCTTCTGATGTCAGATTTCGAACCAGTTTCTGCGTGCCTGTATGGCAGAAGGTGCAGGTGAGGGTGCAACCAACCTGCGAAGAAATGCACAGCGTGCCGCGACCTTCTTCAGGAATATAAACGCATTCGATTTCGACCGGACGACCAGCCCCGCGCGGCGGAAAACGGAACAGCCACTTGCGCGTGCCATCCTGCGAGATTTGTTCTTCAACGACTTCCGGACGCGAAATGGTGAAATGCTGCGCCAGCAGAGCGCGCAAATCCTTGGAAATGTTACGCATGTCCGCAAAGTCGGATACGCCACGCACGTAGAGCCAGTGCCAGAGCTGCGCAATACGCATCTTGACCTGCTTTGGCGTCACGCCGACCTTGATCAGCTCATCAGCCATTTCTTCACGCGACATGCCGATGAGCGACGGCTTTTGCTCCATATTTGCGCGCATGTGGCGGGCAAGCTGGTCGCGCGTATCATCAATGGTTAAGTCGAACGAAATGGACATCTGTTTTCAACTGTTAGGGGCGACCACATAAGCGCGCTGATAAGCTTCGCCAGTTCGTCTTCGCCACGTCATCTGGGCCAATTGCATGGATATATGGGCTCGATCATTCAAATATGCGAGCCCTGTTGCGCGGGGACATAGCACACAATATTCGATCCGTCATCCTGCAGTATGTTTTAGCTGTTATGCAGGATGATAAGTCCGGGAATGAAAAAGAAAAGCCGGGGCTGGGCCCCGGCTTGTCAATTAGAGCATGTCGCGGAAAAGTGGGAACCGGTTTTCCGATAACGGCATGCTTGAAAAAAGATAGCTAAAGCGGGTCACGCTTCAGCTCAAACCGATTGTCTTATTTGCACTTCTGGATGGCTGCGAGTGCTGCCGAAATGCCCTTGAGCGAATAGGTGTAATTGGTCTTGGTGCCGCGCTTGGACTGTGCCTGCACCTTCATGTCCGAACCGCCACGCATTGCTGCGATCAGCTGTGGCTCTTCGGCGGCATTTTCCATCCAGCCGGATTTGCCGTTGACGAACATTGTAAAATTGCGGTTTCCAATGCTGACAATAACTTTGGCATTCGCATTGGCGTTCAGCTCATAGCCCGCCATAAACTGTGGTTCAAAGCTGATGTTCTGTCCTGGCTTCTGGCTCACGAGGAAGAAGTTGTCGCCGTGATCAACATTGGCTGGCGCTTTTTGCGTCGGAACGGACAGGACATAGCAAACCTTGCCATTGCCTGACTGATAGCTATAGGCGCCCCAGGCGTCGAACTGCTTAATCTGGGTCGGTGTCTGGGCGAGAGCCGAGCCCGCCATTGCAATCGTGAACACCGAAGCCGCGACGATCGATTTTCCAAGCATGTTTTTTTACCGGTTCTCTTTCGTTTGCTTCAAAGTCGAATATCGGGATGTCGCCGTTCAACACGCCGTCCCGTTTGGTGACCCTTAATGTGCCTTAATCTGGGTTACCAAACGGTGAAGTTTTGAAAGAAAACTTGAACGGGCAGACCTAAGCCCCCACGATCCCGATGCCAACTTCATCCAAAAGAAAGCGGCAAGAGTTTGTCATATCGCGTCATTGCATCATCATCGTGATGCTGACCCATAACAAAAATGTGAAGGGTAGAGGCGCTTTAAGCTGCCTCCTCCTCGTCGCGCAGGGCTTCACGGGCCGCAATTTTATGGGCGGGAGTGATATGTGTCCGCACGGCAGTCAATGCTGCCATCAGCACGGCAATGTCATCTGTAAAACCAATGCCAACCAGCATGTCCGGGATCACGTCAAAGGGCATAACGAAATAGGCAAGTGCGGCCATCAGCGTCATGCGCACGCGCGTCGGCGTGTTCTGGTCGAGCGCACAATAATAGGCAGCCACGACCTCATCCATGAACGGAATCATGCGACCGGCACGGCGTGCGGTCTTCCAGAAACCCTTTTTCACCCGCTCGCTGCGATTGTTGAAACCGCCTTCATCACCGGGTTCGAGGATTTCATCAATCTTGACGCTATCCATCTTCGCTCAAACTCCTGTCAGTCGGTTATCTGAGACATAGTTATCTACGACATGACGATAACGCAGATGGGAATATTACGAGCATTTTTCAAGATTGGGTGCCGTCCTCCCCCTGCAAGAACCGTCAGCTTCACCAAGCCTGCCAAATCACAAGAATATGGATTCCAGCCAGATCGGGGGGCTGGTTCGCGATCTGCCCGATCGGATTAAATGGAGATTTTCTATGCATCTAACCGGCTATGGCGAAAATTTTGTACGCACCGACCGGTCAAGCCAGTTCTATCGCGGCCATCAGCTGGCCGCAGCGCAGGATATTAGCGATCAGGTCAATATCGATGTAAAGGACGGTATCTGTTACGATATTACCGCTTATATGCGGTTTTTGCTGGGAGCGGGTATCTCCGAATACACCTTGCGCGGGACGTCTGGCCACAACTGGATTCCATTGCTGAACTTCAAAGCCGGAGAGCGGTGGAATGGTTATTCGGCACTCCCTTATGGGCGGGCAATCGGCTTTTACGACGTCAGAGCCGGGAACATATTCCATTCCGCCATTGCCATTGGCGACGTCTGTATCCGAAGCGTGAATGGTGGTGTTCTGGGGCAAAACTGGAACGAGCAGATCGATCTGACGAAGGTATTGCCGTATTCGTGCAGGAATCGCGATGGCAGCTTCAACTTTCAGAAGAAGACGGTAATTGTTTATATTTCAAAGGTTTGAGAAGAATCAGGAGCATGAATTCATTTTGCGAGCGAGCCTGATATCAAGCTCTGTGATGCCATCTTCACTATGGGTCGAAAGCGTGACATCAACGCGGTTATAGACGTTGATCCATTCGGGGTGATGGTCGAGCTTTTCAGCATAAAGTGCTGCGCGGGTCATGAAGCCGAACGCCGCGTTGAAATCCCTGAACTTGAAACTCTTGTAGATTGCTTCGCGCCCATCGACTTTCTGCCAGCCTTCAAGCTCGATCAGCGCTTCTTTCAGTTGTTCACTCGTTAGCCTGTTGCGTGCCATCGTCTTTTGCCTATGTTGGGTTTCTTATATCATCTTAACATAGCCGCGAGAGTTCCGTGCCCCATTCTACCCCGATCAGTATTATCCCAACAAGCATTCTGTTCGTCTGTGCAGGCAATATCTGCCGTTCGCCGCTTGCAGAAGGTGTAATGGGCGACGTGCTGAAACAGCGCAGAATTGACCATGTGCTGATCGATTCGGCAGGCACAAATGGCTATCACACCGGAGAAGAACCCGATGATCGTTCGATCCGCGTTGCCGCAGTTCATGGCCTCGTTATCTCAGCCCAACGCTGCCGTCAGCTGACAGCGGATGATTTCACACGCTTTGATCTCATTCTGGGTATGGATCACTACAATATGCGAATGATCGGCCAACGAAAGCCTGCAAACGCAACTGCCCGTGTCGGATTATTCACCGAGATTGCCGAAGGCAAGCCGGTTGAAATCCCCGATCCCTATTATGGTCAGATCGGGGATTTCGAAGAGGTTTACCGGATGGTTCTGGCATCGTCCAATGCGTTGGCCGACCAGTTCTGGCGTGATGCCGCCATCAAAGGCCACGCTTCTTCAACGACATAAGGCCCGCCACCAACAGAATCACGTGAGGACATCAACACGAAGCGACCCACTTTGAAGGGCAGCGTCGAGAAGTTGCCGCGTGAAGAGAGATAATGCACCACATCGTCGATGCGAGCATTTCTCAACCGTGCCAAAGTCACATGCGGTGTGAATTTGCGTGGATCGGCAGGAATGTGAAGCCGCTGGCAGATGCGTTCGATTTCGCCTTGCAATGCGTTGAGTTCAGGCGAGGGGGATATACCCGCATAGATACTGTGTGGCTTTTTGGAGCCAAAAGCATCGACACCTGATAAGTTGAGCATGAATTCGGGACGCCTTACGCGATCAAGCGCATTGGCAATCTCGTCGGCCACGTGGCCTTCCACATCTCCGATAAAACGCAAGGTTATGTGGTAGTTTTCGACATCAATCCAGCGTGCGCCGGGTAGACCGCCTCGCAATAACGAGAGCGAAAGCGCGGCGTCGCGCGGGATTTCGAGGGCAGTAAAGAGACGCGGCATAAGGCATCCTCCTCGAATCGTTCAACATCAGAGCGCCATGCGTCCCGGAGAACACGTAAAGGACGCTCTGAGTTAGAGTGTCTTCGCATCGCGCTTAGCAAAAATCGAATCTGATTTTTGTGCCGATGCGAAGCTTAGCGAATCATTCTTCGCTCGCGGGAGCAAGCTGTTTATCTCGCCCCGCTATCTCAACCGCCGGATGTCCCCGACTTTTGTGGGTTTTTCAGGTTTTTCTCGATCATTGGCAAAAACTTCGCAACCATGGTTTCAACCCCCTTTTCATTGGGATGCATGCCATCCTCCAGCTGTAGTTCCTTTTGTGCGGCAACGCCTTCAAGGAAGAATGGATAGAGCGGTACGCCATATTTCTGGGCGAGCCTGGGGTAGATCGGATTGAATTTGTCGGCGTAATCCTTGCCCATATTGGGCGGGGCCATCATGCCTGCGAGGATTACCGAGATGCCACGTGTTTTGAGACGCGACAGCATTTCATCGAGATTTTTCTCGGTAATGTCAGGTGAAATGCCCCTCAGCGCATCATTGGCGCCAAGCTCCAAAATCACCAGATCCGTACCATCGGGGATTGACCAGTCGATGCGCGCAAGGCCGCCGGTAGTGGTATCGCCGGATACGCCAGCATTTTCGATACTGACTTCATAGCCCTTGTCGTCGAGGGCTTTTTCAAGCTGCTGGGGGAAGGCTGCATTGGAAGGCAGAAGATACCCCGCCATCAAACTATCGCCGAAGCCGACAATCTTCACCTGCGCAAGTTGCTCGGTTGGCAATGCGTCTTCGAGTCCTGTCGGCTCTTCCTGAGCGCGTGCAGCAGGCAGGCTTGTGGCAAGAAAAGATGCAACTATCGCAAAAATCGACAGCCATGCCGGGATTGAGAGTTTGAAACGCATTGTCAGCAACCCATATCTAGCAACAAGGTAGGAATATCGCCCGAAGAACTTCTCCTCGAACTTCTCTTCAATTTCTGGCGCAAAACAAGTTCAATTTTGTGGCGCGCTCAGCTTCTTGAATATTCATATAGGAAGAAAAACGCGTGACGGAACAGGTGGCTCCCCCGATTATTGAACTTGAGAACGTTCATCTGACCCTTGGACATGCGGCATCATCGGTGCATGTGCTCAAGGGCGTTTCACTTTCCATCGCGCAAGGACGGTCAGTTGGCATCGTCGGTCCATCGGGTTCGGGCAAGTCTACACTTTTGATGGTTCTGGCGGGTCTCGAACATGTCGATAACGGAAGTGTGAAGATTGCGGGCGAAACAATCAGCAAGATGACTGAGGATCAGGCCGCAGCCTTTCGCGGTGCCAATATCGGGATCGTGTTCCAGTCCTTCCACCTCATTCCCAACATGACTGCGCTGGAAAATGTTGCCGTGCCTCTGGAACTTGCCGGGCGCAAGGATGCATTTGAAGTGGCCGAACGAGAGCTGATCGCTGTCGGCCTTGGTGAACGTCTCACGCATTACCCTTCAGAACTTTCGGGCGGTGAGCAGCAACGCGTGGCGATAGCTCGTGCGCTTGCGCCGTCGCCGAAAATTCTGATTGCAGATGAACCGACGGGTAATCTTGATACGGCCACAGGGCGTCAGATTACCGATCTCCTTTTTTCCAAGCAGCGTGAAAACGGACTGACCATGGTTCTGGTCACACATGACCCCTCTCTGGCCGCACGCTGTGATCATGAAATTCCGGTGCGCTCAGGACGTATTGAGGTGTCTGCTGCTGATGCCGTGATCCTCGAAAAGGCGGCGGCTGGCGCATGAGTTTTACGAAGTCCTTTTCTCTCGCGCTGCGTTTTGCCTTACGTGAAATGCGCGGTGGCTTGTCCGGGTTCTATATTTTCCTCGCCTGTATCGCGTTGGGTGTGGCAGCCATTGGTGGTGTGAACTCCGTTGCGCGTTCAGTGAGCACCGGCATCGCATCGGAAGGCCAGAGCATTCTCGGCGGCGATCTCAGTTTTTCTCTCAATCAACGTGAGGCCAGCACTGAAGAGCGTGCCTTTATCGAGCAGCAGGGCCGTTTTGCTGAAAGCGCCACCATGCGCTCTATGGCGCGCATACCCGACGGCACCGATCAGTCGCTGGTTGAGGTAAAGGCGGTGGATGCCGCCTATCCGCTTTACGGTGAGCTGAAAGTGCAGCCTCAGCAGTCACTTGCAGATATGACCAAACAGCTGGATGGCGTTTATGGCGCTGCTGTCAGTCAGGATTTTCTCAATCGCATGGGCCTGTCGCTGGGTGCGAAAGTACTGCTTGGCTCCGAAACATTTGAACTGCGCGCGTTGATTGAAAGCGAACCCGATCTCCTGTCGTCGGGTTTTAATTTCGCGCCGCGTTTTCTGGTGTCATTAGATGGCTTACGCGCTTCGGGGCTTATCCAGCCCGGAAGCCTTGTCGATCATATCTACAAGGTTGCATTGCCAGATGGTGCGACGGATGCCGCAATCACGCAATTGCGTGAGAGGGCGGGTACCGATTTCCCGGATGCAGGCTGGAATATACGTTCGCGTGCCAATGCTGCGCCGTCATTGAGCGCCAATATCGAACGCTTCTCGCAGTTCCTGACACTGGTGGGGCTGACCGCCCTGATAGTGGGTGGCGTCGGCGTGGCCAATGCCGTTCGCGCTTATCTCGACGGCAAACGTGGTGTGATTGCGACCTTCAAATCATTGGGTGCGCCTGCGCGTTTTGCCGTGCTGGTCTATCTGGTGCAGATCATGGTGATCGGCGTCATAGGCATTGCTATCGGATTGATTCTGGCAGCGATCATGCCTTTTGCGGCTGCAGCAGCGCTCGCCAATTATCTCCCCGTTGCAGGGGGCGGTGGTTTCTTCCCGGATGCGCTTGCACTCGCCGCAGTCTTCGGTCTGATCACAACGCTGGCCTTTGCAATTATACCTTTGGGCCGCGCCCGTAATATTCCGGCTACGGCACTTTTTCGCGAACAGGGCTTTGAGCAACGCGGCTTGCCGCCATTCCTTTATCTGAGCCTTGCTGTCGTGCTGATTGCGGCCCTTGCAGGGCTGGCACTTTACGTCGCCTATGACCGACGGATTGCGGCTATCTTCATCGTGTCATCAATTGCGGCCTTTGGCGTGTTGCGGTTGGTCGCAGATGGCATTCGCTGGCTCGCCCGCCGTGCGCCGCGTGTAAGTTCAACTGCCGTTCGTCTCGCTGTCGGCAATATTCACCGTCCCGGCGCGTTGACGCCGTCGGTGGTTTTGTCGCTCGGCCTCGGTCTTACGCTGATGGTGGCGATTGCTCTGATTGACGGTAATCTGCGTCGTCAGGTTACTGAGAATATTCCTGCACAGGCACCGGATTTCTTCTTTGTCGATATTCAGAATAAGGATATCGGTGACTTCACTAAGCTGGTCAGTGGAATTGTGCCGGACGGCAAACTGACCTCGGGTCCCATGTTGCGCGGACGTATCGTGGCCTTTAACGGCACCAATGTGCGCGACATGACCATTCCGCCGGAAGCTGCATGGGTGTTGCGGGGCGACCGCGGCATTACCTTTGCTGACAAGGTGCCCGAAAATTCGACCCTTACGGAAGGCGAATGGTGGCCAACAGACTATAGCGGCGAACCGTTGGTGTCCTTTGCTGAACGCGAGGGGAAGGAGCTTGGCTTGAAGCTTGGTGACACCGTCACGGTTAATGTGCTTGGGCGTAACATCAATGCCAGGATCGCAAGTTTCCGACAGTTACAGTGGGAAACTCTGGCGATGAATTTCGTCATGGTGTTTTCACCCAATACCTTCGCCGGAGCGCCTGCCACATGGCTTGCCACATTGACCATTCCTGATGGTCAGAAGAATCTTGCGCCTGATGTGCTGCGACAGGTCACGAAAACCTGGCCGGCAGTCACCACCGTCAGCGTGACGGATGCGCTTGATGTCGCCAATGATCTGATCAGTCAGCTCGCAACTGCAATCCGCGCAGCTGCATCCATAGCACTTGCGGCTTCTATTCTCGTGCTTGGCGGGGCTTTGGCGGCAGGCAATCGCGCACGCGTTCATGATGCAGTTGTGCTTAAAACGCTGGGTGCCACGCGCGGTACGCTGATTGCAGCCTATATCGTTGAATATATGCTGCTTGGGCTCGCGACTGCAATTTTTGCGCTGGTCGCTGGAAGCGCTGCCGGTTGGTATGTGGTGGTGGAAGTGATGAAGCTCAAAGCGCAATTCCTGCCGGATGTGGCTCTGATGACAGTCGCGGTTGCGCTGGTCCTCACCGTTGGTTTCGGCCTTGCTGGAACATGGCGGGTGTTGGGTCAGAAGCCCGCAACCGTGTTGCGCACCATATGAACCATTTGTAATGTTGAGGCCATAAATGGGCTAAATCCCGGCTAAATGATTGGATAGCATGGAGAATGCGTTTCAGTTCTCAAGCTGCCTTATCACGATTTTTTACAGGTAGTACTTGTACGTAAGCTCTGAAATGCCCATAATAAACGCAGGCATGCTGGGGTCCCGCCAGCGGCGCCTGGGAGCGGCTCGAAATGAGCCAAGCCCCGACACCGGACGGGACAAGGCAAGAGGATTTAAGTCATGGCTGACTTTCGCAATATTCAGGCGCAGCAGAGGCCGGTAGGCGGCGCTCGCGCTGATGCAAGCATTGATCAGGGGCTGCGCAGCTACATGCTGGGCGTCTACAACATGATGGCTATCGGCTTGGCTGTTACCGGCCTTGCTGCATTCGCCGTCGCGTCTCTGGCAGTTACCACTGACCCGTCTGCTGCTGTTGCGCAGATGGCAAACGGTAAGATGCTTACTGCACTTGGTGCAGCACTTTACACATCTCCGCTGCGCTGGGTGGTCATGCTTGCACCACTCGCAGCAGTATTTTTCCTGAGCTTCCGTATCGAGCGTCTGTCGGTTTCGACCGCTAACGCCGTATTCTGGGGCTATGCAGCTCTCGTTGGTCTGTCGCTGTCGTCGATTTTTCTGGTCTATACCGGACAGAGCGTCGTGCGCACATTCTTCGTAACGGCTGCTTCCTTCGGCGCGCTGTCGCTGTACGGTTACACGACCAAGCGTGACCTGTCGGCAATGGGCTCGTTCCTGATGATGGGTCTGTTCGGCCTGATCATCGCCTCCGTCGTCAACATCTTCCTTGGCTCCACCGCGCTGCAGTTTGCAATCTCGGTGATCGGCGTTCTGATCTTCGCAGGTCTTACCGCCTACGACACGCAGTCGATCAAGGAAATGTACTACGAAGGTGATGCTTCGGACACGCAGGGCCGCAAGATCGTAATGGGCGCGCTGCGTCTCTACCTCGACTTCATCAACATGTTCATGTTCCTGCTGCAGTTCATGGGTAACCGCGACTAATCAGTCTGGAATTGAATTAAGCGAAAGGGCAGCGGAAACGCTGCCCTTTTTGCTTTTCAATCAAGTGTCTTCGAGGCATGTTGGTTAGAGCGCCGTGCGACCAAACCGTCGAAACTATGCGGTAGCTAATCTGAAACCAACTCTTGTCCCCCAAGTGCCCCTTAAAGCCATGCCCCATATTCGCGATTTTCAGCCCACTGATATTGATGCCATTACCGCAATCTATACCGAGGCGGTCCTGAATGGTTCTGGTTCTTATGAAATTGAGCCACCCGCCATTGAAGAGATGAAAGGTCGCTTCGACGCGTTTGTCGAACAGGGCTTTCCAATTCTTGTCGCGGAAGAGAATGGGGTGGTGCTGGGCTATGCCTATATCAGTTACTTCCGCACCCGGCCTGCTTATCGCTGGCTTGCGGAAGACTCGATCTACATCGCACCGGATGCGAAGGGGAAAGGCCTCGGCAAGCTGTTACTTGGCGAACTCATCAGGCGGGCAATCGCACTGGGCTTCAGACAGCTTCTGGCAGTGATTGGTGATGGCGAGCACAATATAGGATCGGTGAAGCTGCATGAGAGCCTCGGCTTCATCCATAGCGGGCGTATTCAGGGCTCAGGCTTCAAACATGGACGCTGGCTCGATACGGTCCTTATGCAACTGCCGCTCAATGGCGGCTGCACAGTCGATCCGGGTGACGTGCCGCTTAGAGCGCTGTGCGTCATTTCGGACGCACAAAACACGCTCTAACTCATTGAATCTACGCATCGCGCTTTCCAAAAATTGATTCCGATTTTTGGGCCGATGCTCTAGCTGATCAATTATCGACCAGCTTGAGGCTTTTATCGAAGACACGAAGCACGCGCTCTAGTTCATGGCCGCGCTTCATGACGAGGCCGCTTGCAGCGATGACTGAATAAGCGCCTTGCTTTTGTGCGAGCTTGGGGTTCTTTTCCACGCGGAACAGCGGAACCTCACTGGCTCGGCGGAAAATCGAAAACACCGCTCTGTCGGCCAGATGGTCAATGGCATAGTCGCGCCAGGCACCTGTCGCGACCATACGGCCATAAATGTTCAGGATCTTGCCAAGTTCGTGTCTGTCAAAACTGATGGTAGGGGATGGCGGACGCGATTGCCCCAAGGAGACAACTTTTGGCGCCGTCGATGGATGAGAGGGCGAATGCAAAGACTTATCTTCATTCGCCGCGCTTGGTATATCCATGTTCTTCCTTTCGCCGTCAGGAGTGCCATGAGTTCATGAGTGCAAAGAGTTGATCGTAAAGGGAACAGGGGAGCACCGATCAAATCAGCTCATGACAGTAAGGTGATGCTTTTGTAAAATGATTGCAAGATCATGTGCCTCTTGCTGTCGCCTTTCGACAGGATGAGCAAAGAAACGACCCCCAATTAGTTGTATATTAGCTGTTCACGAAAAGAGAAAAGCTGTTCTCAATGGTGATCGGCAGCCACATTTTGGCCTTGTCAACTTCGCATTCCGGCCTGATTATGACGTCAGCATCACGATGTTGCCTGAGACGGTTCGGTTCGGGTATGTCCGACCCCAAGCCCCCCGCCCAAAGGACTGCCCGAGCCGAACCAACTTTCATTGGCCTAGCCACTCAGCCAGATGCGAAATTCCCACAAACTGCAAAATGAAAGCTCTCACGAAGCGCAATTGCTGCTGCTTTCGGGTGTTGAGAACGCATTCCGATGCAGGCTAAAACAGAACGTTGGGACGTGCCGCGCTTTAACGCTGCATTCTCATGCATGTCTTTCGCCCGAAACAGGTTTCCATCTTAGGGAGACCTGCCCTCAAAGCCCCAGCTGATTTTTCTGCTTGAATATAGCGGCACCAAGAATTGGTCCGAGCGCATTGTCGCTGTTGTTTTCCTGCAAAACCACCGCACAGCCTGTTACATCCTTGCGGGTCAGTTCGGAAGCAGGCAACTCGATTTTCAAAGCCTGGCCGTCCCACATGCCAATCGTGGTGGTGTCCATCACCGTATTGCGATAGGTGACCGACTGCCCGGCATTCTCACCCTTATTGATCGGAATAGTAACCGAATCGCGCAGGTAGAACGCCACGACATGGACTGGCTTCTTTGGCTTTTCACCTGCAGCGATCTCAATAGATAATCGCCCATCGTCCAGCTTCCTGATCGAAACGGGTACGCTGAGCTTACTCGCATCAATATGCTGTTTCACAACCTCGGCGTCGCCACCATTCATTTCAGATGCGCCATTGACGACCGCCTGAGGCGTATAGACCATTTTGGCGTTGAAGGAATTGCGATAGGCGTTCTGCCGGTCGGTATTGTCCTGAGACGCGAGTGTGTCGCGCCAGCCCATATAATCCCAGTAATTAACGTGGAATGACAAAGCCAGGACATTGGCATCGTCAGCATATTTTGCCAGATTCTTGTCAGCCTGCGGGCACGAAGCGCAGCCCTGACTAGTATAGAGCTCAAGAACAGATGTTCGCGTGCTGTTATCCTGAGCCTTCGCCACGCCATGCATTGACAGGCAACCGGTGAACGCCAGCCCCAAAGCAGCACAAACACCACGTAAACCGGGCACATAGTCGCCGGAAAGCCATGTATTTGTCCCATTGAAGGGGGAATGGAAGGTCACTTTGGATTCATCCTGCAATAATTGACGCTGACATCTATTATGTAGGAATTACGACGATCAATAGGAATTCACGTTGCAGTGAGATTTGCAGACAGGGTGTTTCTTTTATCTCACTACAATATGCATACCCAAATGCGATACCCCGTCTTCTGGTGGTAAATGTAGCGCGCTGGTCGCTTTGAGAAAAGGCAGATTGAGAATGAGACTGAGCTTGAGGGAAAAGGCCATCGCCATCTGCGGTGAAAAGATTGCTAAGAAGGGCGATACAGTCGGTATCTCGTTCTATGCCTTCTTTGCCAACAAAAATACGGACCCAGAGCTCCTTATGGAAGCTGCCGAATGGTGGATAAAAACCCATGAGCTCGACCATTTTGAGAAAGCCGTCAAAATCAGGGATATGATTCGTTCAGGGTTATAAGCGAAAAAAGCCGCCGGATTTCTCCGGCGGCCTTCCGATTTTTGTGACTTCGCTGATTAAGCAGCGAGGTCGCGCAGAACGGTTTGCAGGATGCCACCGTTCTTCATGTAGTCGAGCTCGTCCAGCGTATCGATGCGGCAGATGAGCGGAACCTTCTTCACTTCGCCGTCGGCATAAGTGATCGAAGCTTCGATCTTCTGGCGCGGACGCACATCCGCAAGGCCTTCGATGGTGACGATTTCGTCGCCCTTCAGACCCAGTGTCTGCCAGCTTGTGCCTTCCTCAAAGACAAAAGGCACAATGCCCATGCCAACGAGGTTGGAGCGGTGGATACGCTCGAACGACTGAGCGATCACAGCTTTTACGCCGAGCAGGTTGGTGCCCTTTGCAGCCCAGTCACGCGACGAGCCGTTGCCATATTCGACGCCCGCGAAGACGACGAGTGGAACGCCTTCTGCCTTGTACTCCATAGCCGCGTCGTAGATCGAGGTTTCTTCCTTCGACGGGTAATGGATGGTGTAGCCGCCTTCACGACCGTTTTCGCCCAGCATGTGGTTGCGAATGCGGATGTTGGCGAAGGTGCCGCGCATCATCACTTCATGGTTGCCACGACGCGTACCGTACTGATTGAAGTCGGCAATGCCGACGCCATGGTCGATGAGGTACTTGCCGGCAGGCGACTGTGCCTTGATGGAACCAGCAGGCGAGATATGGTCGGTGGTGATCTTGTCGCCGAAGAGGCCGAGGATGCGCGCACCCTTGACGTCGCCGATTTGACCAGCCGACTTGCCCATACCCACGAAGTAAGGCGGGTTCTGCACATAGGTCGAGTTGTCGTCCCATGCATAGGTCTGGCCAGCAGGAACCTGAACGGCCTGCCAGTTTTCGTCACCCTTGAACACGTCCGCATACTTCTCAGAGAAGATCTTGCGGGTAACGTTCTTGGCGATGAATTCCTGGATTTCAGCTGATGAAGGCCAGATATCGCGCAGGAATACCGGATTGCCGTCCTGATCTTCACCAAGCGGCTCCTTGGTCAGGTCTTTGGTGACCGTACCAGCAAGCGCATGAGCAACGACGAGCGGCGGCGAAGCCAGATAGTTTGCCTGAACGTCCGGCGAAACGCGACCTTCGAAGTTACGATTGCCGGAAAGAACGGCAGCCGCAATCAGGCCCTTTTCGTTGATCGTCTTGGAGATCGGAGCAGGCAATGGACCTGAGTTACCGATACAGGTCGTGCAGCCGAAACCAACGAGGTTGAAGCCGAGTGCATCGAGATCCTTCTGGAGGCCAGCGGATTCAAGATAAGCTGCGACAACCTGCGAGCCAGGAGCAAGCGAGGTCTTGACCCACGGCTTGGTCTTGAGACCCTTGGCAACTGCATTGCGCGCCAGAAGACCGGCTGCAATCAGGACGCTTGGGTTGGAGGTGTTGGTGCAGGAGGTGATTGCGGCAATTGCCACATCGCCATGACCGAGATCGAAATCTTCACCTTCAACGGCATAACGCGCAGTCTGGCCGGTGGTCTTCTTGTATTCGGTTTCAAGCGAGGTTGCGAAGCCCGATCCGATGTTTTCCAGTGCAATGCGGCCTTCAGGACGCTTTGGACCAGCCATCGACGGAACGACTTCACTCATATCCAGTTCGAGAATATCCGTGAATACCGGATCAGCGCTGTCCGCTTCCCGCCACATGCCCTGTGCACGCGAATAAGCTTCAACAAGCGCGATGCGGTCTTCTTCGCGACCGGTCGTATTCATGTAGTTCAGCGTTTCTTTGTCGATCGGGAAGAAACCACATGTCGCGCCATATTCAGGGCCCATGTTCGCAATGGTTGCGCGATCGGCAAGGGTCATATTGTCGAGACCCGGACCAAAGAACTCAACGAACTTACCAACCACGCCTTTTTTGCGCAGCATCTGGGTGACAGTGAGCACGAGATCGGTGGCGGTGACGCCTTCCTTAACCTTGCCGGTCAGGCGGAAGCCGATAACTTCCGGCAGCAGCATGGAAACAGGCTGACCCAGCATCGAAGCTTCCGCTTCAATACCACCAACACCCCAGCCAAGAACGCCAAGGCCGTTGACCATGGTTGTGTGGCTGTCTGTGCCGACGCATGTGTCAGGATAAGCGACGGTCACGCCGTCTTCTTCCTTGGTCCATACAGCCTGCGCCAGATATTCGAGGTTCACCTGATGGCAGATGCCTGTGCCCGGAGGAACAACGCGGAAGTTCTTGAACGCCTGCTGGCCCCATTTCAGGAAGCGGTAGCGTTCGCCATTGCGCTGGTATTCGAGATCCACATTGGCCTTGAACGCCTGCGGATTACCAAATTCATCGACAATGACTGAGTGGTCGATGACGAGGTCAACCGGAACCAGCGGGTTGATTTTTTCCGGATCGCCGCCGAGGTTCTTAAGGCCGTCGCGCATTGCCGCCAGATCAACAACGGCTGGAACGCCGGTGAAGTCCTGCATGAGTACGCGTGCCGGGCGGTAAGCGATTTCAGCGCCTGCCGAACCGCGATCATTCAGCCACTTGGCAACGGCTTCGATGTCCGACTTCTTGACAGAGCGGTCATCTTCGAAGCGGAGCAGGTTCTCGAGCAGAACCTTCATGGAGAACGGGAGCTTGGAGATGCCTTCGAGGCCGTTCTTTTCGGCTTCGGTCAGGCTGTAATAAACATACTCCTTACCGGCGACGGTAAGGGTTTTGCGGCATTTAAAGCTGTCAATGTGTGACACTTCGTTCGTCCTTCATGCTACTGGCCGGAAAACCAGGACGAACGCCTCCGCTGCGTTTCAAGGACGCGCTAAAGGTGCGGGTGCAGTCATTTCCGCTGTCCGTCCCGAAACCTGTGCTCCTACAAGCGCCAAGTCTTTGAGATCGGCCAAAATTCGTTTCCACACCGACCGCTGGCATGGTAGCCCTCATATAGAGAGTTTCCTAAAACGATTCCAGACAGAATATCGTGAATTTGCTCCCTTGCGGCGAAATGTTGCGATACCCGTGTTCAGCCCCTGCCGGACGCGCCTATTGCATAATTTCTTAAACTTGAATCAGTTTAAGATAAAACTATGCAGCAAGTTTAACTGTTAGAGCGACCTTTTGTGCGCCTTGCAGAGCGCCCGGCGCTCTAAGGAGAGAAAATGCGGCTTGAGGCCGAAAATCTGGCGGGCGAGCGCGGTGGCGAGACGATCTTCTCTGCCCTTTCCTTCGAATTGTCTTCGGGCGAAGCACTTGTGGTCACAGGTCCCAATGGCTCCGGTAAATCAACCTTGCTGCGAATCATATGCGGTCTTCTTGCGCTGGAAGAAGGTGAAATCTCGCTTTCTGATGAAGGCACCTCGCTTCCCGTTCGTGCGGCGTGTCACTATCTCGGCCATCAGAATGCAATGAAACCTGCCTTGAGCGTGCGCGAGAATCTGTTGTTCTGGCAAAAGTTCAATGGCGAGCCACGCCTCGATATTGATGAAGCCCTGGAAGCGGTTGATTTGCCCGGCGTCGAGCATCTGCCTTTCGGCTATCTTTCCACAGGACAGAAGCGCCGCGTTTCAATTGCCAAGCTGCTGGTCAGTCATCGCCCGTTGTGGATTGTCGACGAGCCGACTGCTGGTTTGGATAAAGCATCCGAGGCCCGTTTTGCCGGGCTTATGCGCAACCATATGCAAGAAGGTGGGCTGGTTATTGCCGCTACGCATATTCCACTGGGGTTAGAAGCAGTTTCAGAAGCTGGTTTCCCGTCCGAAACAGCGTTGGCAAGAAATATTGGCGTCAAGTCGCTCGATATGGCCAGCTATTCGCTTGAGGCTGTGTGATGCTGGCGCTTTTTATCCGAGATATGCGCCTGAGTTTTCGCGCCGGTGGTGGCGCGCTGATTGGGATTTTGTTCTTTCTCGCTGTGATCTCGGTAATGCCGTTTGGCGTCGGCCCTGATCTCAATCTTCTGTCGCGTATCGGCCCGGCCATGCTGTGGATCGGTGCATTGCTGGCAACGCTTCTCGGGTTGGACCGGCTGTTTCAGGCCGACCGCGAGGATGGCTCGCTTGATCTGCTGTTGATCGGCGCTGATCGGCATATGCTGGCTTTTACCGTCTTTGTGAAATGTCTGGCCCATTGGGTGGCAAGTGTGTTGCCGCTGGTGATTGCTTCGCCAATGCTTGGGCTGTTCATGAATATGGATGCAACGGCGACAGCTGCGACTGCACTGACACTTCTGGTCGGCACTCCTGCAATTGCCTTTATCGGGGCAGTGGGTGCAGCATTGGCTGTAGCCTTGCCGCGTGGCGGCCTGCTTGTTTCGGTGATTGTGCTGCCACTGACTATTCCGGTGCTGATTTTCGGCGTGTCTGCGTCTTATGGGGCGACAGATGCCGTGGCTCCTTTTTTTGCACCGTTCCTTATTCTGTGTGCGCTCACTTTGTTTTTCGCGGTTCTGGGGCCATTGGCAGCTGCGGCTTCATTAAAAAGTTCGGCGGACTAAAGCCTTTCCAGCAAAAGTGTGAAGCGGTTTTGCGTAGGATAATGCTCAAAAATATTGTGATCCCGAAAAGCGGGAGCCGGTTTTCCAAACTTATAATGTTTGGCGGATTGACGCAGTTGATTACGGTCAATTGAACGGCATACGGGGGGAGGTTAAGTATAGCGCATGACGAAAGACATCGCGAAAACCACAAGCTGGCTTGATCTGGCAAATCCCACACGCTTCCTGGCCTTTACGGGCAAGGTCTTGCCATGGCTTGGGCTTCTGTCTGCCCTGTTTCTAGCCGTCGGGCTATATATGGTTTTCCTGTCGCCAGAGGATTACCAGCAGGGCATTACAGTCCGTATCATGTATATCCATGTGCCTTTCGCATGGCTTTCCATGATGTGTTACACGATCATGGCTATCTCCGCGCTAGGCACCCTCGTCTGGCGTCATCCACTGGCGGATGTTTCCATCCGCGCTGCGGCCCCGTTAGGCGCGATGTTTACGGCTTTGGCGCTGGCCACCGGTTCGCTCTGGGGTAAACCCATGTGGGGAACGTGGTGGGTGTGGGATGCGCGGCTGACTTCCGTTTTCGTGCTGTTTCTTATGTATCTCGGCATTATCGCCTTGTCGCGCGCCATGGACGATCCAACCAAGAGCGCCAGGTCTGTCGCGGTTCTGACGCTGGTCGGTTTCATCAATATTCCAATCATCAAATTCTCGGTCGACTGGTGGAATACGCTGCATCAGCCAGCTTCTGTCTTCCGTATGGACGGCCCGACCATTGACGGCTCCATGCTGCGCCCGCTTTTCGTGATGGCCATTGGCTTCACGCTGCTGTTCCTCACATTGCACATGATGGCGATGCGCAATGAAATCTGGCGCCGTCGCGTGGCCATGATGAAAAAGCTCGCAGCCCGCAATGCCGACCGCAGCCGTATGAAAAAAGAACGTACTGAAACCCAAGGGGAGGCAGTGCAATGAGCCACATGGCTTTTGTTGTAACGTCCTATGGCATCGCAACGGTGACTCTTGCCGTCACCATTGGCTGGATATTGATCGATCAGCGTATCCTGAAGAATGAGCTGAAACGGCTTGAGGCGCAGGGCGTGCGCCGTCGTTCCGCAAAAGGTTCAGCGCAATGACCGAGACGGTGCAGAAAACCGATGCGGCCAAAAAATCCCGTACATGGGTGGCGCTGCTGCCGCTGCTGATCTTTGTCGGACTGGCTGCGATTTTTGCCTTTCAGCTTCTGTCCGGCAAGGACAGCTCGACCATCCCGTCGGCGTTGATCGGCAAGCAGGCGCCGCAAACAAATCTGCCTGCCGTTGAAGGTTTGACACGCGATGGCGCGCTGGTGCCGGGCCTCAACAGCGAAGATTTTATCGGCAAGCTCACACTGGTCAATGTCTGGGGATCATGGTGCGTGCCTTGCCGTCAGGAACATCCGTTGCTGATGGAAATCGCCAAGGATGAACGCATCCGCGTTGTAGGCCTTAATTATAAGGACCAGCCGGAAAACGCGCGCCGCTTTCTGGGCGATCTCGGCAATCCGTTTGCAGCTGTCGGAGCCGACCGTGCCGGACGCTCAGCCATTGAATGGGGCGTCTACGGCGTGCCGGAAACTTTTCTCGTCGGCCCTGACGGCAAAATTGTCTACAAGCATGTTGGGCCGTTTACGCCGGAGTCAGTGAAGAACGATCTGATGCCTGCGGTGGCGAAGGTGCTTCAATAACAATAGTCTTTCTAAAATGAAAAAGCCCCGCATGTGCGGGGCTTTTGCTTGTCTTCTGTGCCTATCAATCCGGCAGCTTACGTACCGCACCTTTGGCAGCACTGGTTGCCATGGAAGCATAGGCTTTCAGCGCGGTCGAAACCTTGCGCTTGCGTTCTTCCAGCGGCTTCCAGCCACTTGCTTCCTGCTCGGCGCGGCGTTCTGCCAGCGTTGAATCATCAACTGCCAGATGGATCTTGCGGTTCGGGATATCGATATCGATGATATCGCCTTCACGTACCAGACCGATCGTGCCGCCTTCGGCTGCTTCCGGCGAAACGTGACCAATCGAAAGGCCCGAAGAGCCCCCCGAGAAACGTCCGTCAGTGATCAGCGCGCAAGCCTTACCCAGGCCCTTCGACTTCAGATAGCTGGTCGGGTAGAGCATTTCCTGCATGCCGGGACCGCCGCGCGGGCCTTCATAGCGGATCAGCACAATGTCGCCAGCCTTGATCTTGCCGTTCAGAATTGCAAGGACGGACGTGTCCTGGCTTTCAAAGATGCGCGCAGGACCGGAGAATTTCAGGATGGAATCGTCCACACCTGCCGTTTTCACGATGCAGCCGTCTTCGGCCAGATTTCCGTAAAGCACGGCCAGACCACCATCCTGACTGAAAGCGTGTTCCTTGGAACGGATAACGCCTGTTTCGCGGTCGGCATCGACGCTGTCAAAGCGGCGATCCTGTGAGAAGGCGACCTGTGTCGGCACACCACCCGGAGCTGCCGAATAGAACTTGTGCACCATTTCGCTCTTTGTGCGCGTGACGTCCCAATGGTCGAGTGCCTTGGCCATGGTCTCGCTGTGCACGGTCGGCAGTGCTGTATTGATGAGGCCCGCTTTATCGAGCTGACCCAGAATACCCATGATGCCGCCAGCGCGATGCACGTCTTCCATGTGAACCGTGTTGTTGGCAGGAGCGACCTTGCAGAGTACGGGTACGCGGCGCGACAGACGGTCGATATCGGCCATGGTAAAGTCGATTTCGGCTTCCTGTGCCGCCGCCAGCAGATGCAGAACCGTATTGGTTGAGCCGCCCATGGCGATGTCGAGCGTCATGGCGTTTTCAAAGGCCGGGAAGCTTGCAATCGAACGTGGCAGCACGTTTTCATCGTCCTGCTCGTAATAACGGCGAGCGAGATCGACGATCAGATGACCGGCTTCCACAAACAGGCGCTTGCGGTCGGCGTGGGTTGCGAGCGTCGAACCATTGCCCGGCAGCGACAGACCAAGCGCTTCGGTGAGGCAGTTCATCGAATTGGCGGTGAACATGCCTGAGCACGAGCCACAGGTCGGGCAGGCAGAGCGCTCGATCTGTTTGACCTGATCGTCTGTGTAGCTGTCATCAGCAGCAGCAACCATCGCATCCACGAGGTCGAGCTTCTTGACCTTGTCGTCCCAGACGACTTTGCCGGCTTCCATAGGACCACCGGAAACGAACACGACTGGAATATTGAGGCGGAGTGCCGCCATCAACATGCCGGGAGTGATCTTGTCACAGTTGGAAATGCAAACCATCGCATCAGCGCAATGGGCATTGACCATATATTCGACGGAGTCGGAGATCAGTTCGCGCGATGGCAGTGAATAGAGCATGCCGTCATGTCCCATCGCGATGCCATCATCGACCGCAATGGTGTTAAATTCCTTGGCAACGCCGCCAGCCGCTTCGATTTCACGCGCGACGAGCTGGCCAAGATCTTTCAGATGCACATGGCCCGGCACGAACTGGGTGAACGAGTTCACCACAGCAATAATTGGCTTGCCAAAATCCTCATCCTTCATGCCGGTGGCGCGCCATAGGCCGCGCGCGCCAGCCATATTGCGGCCGTGGGTGGTAGTACGCGAACGATAAGGAGGCATTTTCAAACCTTTTAGGATTATTTCAGAACGAATTACGCCCTTTAAATAGGGTCGAAATGCGCTCTATTCCATTTTATTAACGTACATCTTTTCGGGATGCACTAATCTGTGATGTCGGTATGACAGAACCATTACCGCAGAGCAAAGCGCAAATTGCCCCAGCGTTTGCACTGGTCGCGATCTTTAAAGAACGTTGCGTTCAGCGGAAAAGTTCAGGCGTGCAATAGCAATTACAGGCACCGACACGGCTAATCTAGCATAATATTGATATAATGCAAAAGATTTTACTCCTCAAACGCAATGAAATTTCTTTGAACGGCGTTTTATTGCGAAAACAACAGGCTCTAGATTGCAGCCATTACCATCGCGCTATCGAGAAGGGCATTGGCTGTTTTCATACGCTGTTCGGCAGCCAGACGAAACTCTTGTGGCAACCGGTCGGGGTGATTTTGCGCGGCGAACCGTCGGCGCAGGCGTTGAAGTTCCGCCCGTTTCATGTCGGGCCGCAGATTGAGTTCACTGCGAATGGATGCTGGCGACTGGCTTTCCATGCGCTTTGCCAGTTCGCGCATTTCGCGATCAAGCTTGTCCTCAGCGTTGTCAACATCTTGAAGATCGAACTGAGGAACAGTTCTTTCTGTCGGGTAAGACCCGTTTGAAACAGGATTGAACCCGGCAGAAAACACTGCAGACGCCAGATTAACAGCAGGGCGCCGCGCATTCTCATCGCTGTCGCGCTCCGCTTCAGCCTCTTTCAGCACAGTTGCAAAATCGGGGAAGCTGTGACGCATCAGGCGCGTTGAACCATGTTGGGCGAAAGTGCCGAAGCCAGTGCTCGTGTCAGCACATAGGGTGGGACAGGCTTCTGAAACACCGGCATTTCCGGATAGCGGGCTGCAAGATGTGCAGGCAACCCTCCGCCCGTGTGAATGACGACGAAGACATTCCGGCTCTTCAGCCTGTCAAGAATGGGTTCCAGGTTACCATCAGCCAGATTGACATCGAGAATGGCTGCATCGATATCCTGTTTGTTTATAATATCTATGGCCTGCCTTACGGTGCCAACGGGGCCGACAACAGTTCCGTTGGCATCTTCTACAGTGGCAGCCACGTCGAGGGCGACGAAAATTTCGTCCTCCACGACCAGTACTCGCCTATGTTCAAGATTATCCATCTTCTTTCCAGTGTCGCTATCGATTTAGTCTTTCGTGGGGCCCATTCGTTCGGGCTATCACGGAGTCAATGCGCAAGGACACAGGGAGTTCCCTGAGAGATCAGGATAATAGTTTAATGGTGAATCAAATCTTTACTGCGCCGCTATTCGTAATGTCGAGGCGAGGGGGATTGAATAAGCAAGCTTCATAAACTTGCTGTCGGCATTCAGATTCCGACATTTGCTCAGCGCCTGTAGCAGGCGGATACAAATGTCGGAGCCAGACACCAGCGCATTTCAGATTAAGTTGAATCGGTAGAAATACTCTATCTTTTTGTTTTTACGCACAATTTTTCCGAGAGCTGGTTGTCAGCTTTCGGGATGTGCTCTAGAACGCGGTAAATGTTAGGGTTGTGAGCGAACGCACGATGTTCGGAATATTCAGCACATTCTCGTTGATGAATTTGCCAATATCTTCACCTTCGGCAACATAGATTTTGGCAAGAAGGTCATATTCGCCGCTGGTCGAATAGAGCTCAGACACGATTTCACGCTGAAAGAGCGTGTCGGCAACCTCATAAGTCTTGCCAGGTGTGCATTGCAGTTGCAGGAAAACGGGCTTCATAACTCTTCCTTTCGCGGCAAACTGCTGATTGGCCGTCTAACTGGCCATAAGGTTAGCTTGCCGATTGCATTTGCAGGTTTCAAGCACGGGCGGATATGGGAAATCAAGAGTGTTTTATACGAACAGTCTGCGTTTCTAGGGCCAATCTAATTTACCGAATTGTGTTTTTAATTAAGGAAGGCGATAAGACTCACTGACAGTTGAAATAAGATAATAATTATATGCTCTATGTACTACCTGCCGTTCTGCTCCTGTTTTCACTGGCCTTTGTCATTGTCTGGGCAGTAGATAAACTGCGCCTCTATCTCCTGTGGTGCGCCTTGTGCTTTCTCTGCATTGGCTTGGCCATGCTTTCTCAGCTTGTCGATATACCAGCTGATGACGGACAGAACACAATGCTGACGACCGTAATCTATGTGGCTGGCACGTTGGCAGGCGGGCAGGGGATTCTGCGGCGATCGGGACTGAGTTTACCGCTATGGTTCTGCGTGGCAAGTCTTGCGCTCGTCCTCGGCGGCGTCATCTATTTCATCTATCCGCATCCAAGCCTGCTTGGCCGGGTCTATGTTCTCAATCTCGGGCTTGCATGCATGATTCTGGCCATTGTCTGGTATCTGCGCAGCCTGGTTTATGGCTCCCCTGCCGATAAGCTCATTCTGGGTATGTTGGTTCTGGTAGCTGTGCAATTTTTCCCGCGCACATTGCTGACTGCACATTCCATAGTCAGTGAGGGAACGCCGGTTGATTTTGCCTTCACACCTTTCTGGCAGTGGACGGTTTTCTCAACAGCCGTGGCAGCCGTTATCGCCGGGCTTGTGCTTTTTGCTGCCGCAGGCGCCGATCGCTTCAATGAACTCGTCCACGAGCGCGATAGCGACCCCCTCACCGGACTTCTTAACCGCCGTGGGTTGGAAACCCGCATGCTGGCTAAGGGACGCGGCAATATTTCCGGTTGGATCGTGGCCTGTGACATCGATTATTTCAAAACGATCAATGATGTTTATGGGCACGCGACGGGTGACGCGGTTTTGAAAGAGTTTACAGATGTTCTTCAGGCGCATTTAAGGAGCCGTGATTTAACGGCACGGACCGGCGGCGAGGAGTTTATCCTCTATCTCGATGATCTGCCGTCTGACGCAGCTTTCGCGTTGGTCGAAACGATCCGGCAAAACGTTAAAGCCCACGAATTTTCGCGCCTTTCAAATGGTGCAAAGGTTACATGCAGCTTTGGTGTTGTCCGGCTCCGCCATAAGGATGACCTCTGGCAAGCGGTGGAGCGTGCCGACAAGGTTCTTTATGCCGCGAAAGAGGCGGGCCGTGACCGGACTTTGTTTGAAGAGAATGTTTCCTGATCGTGTCTGGCGTTCTTGTGGGGATGAAGGGCTGTAAAATTCACGTGATGGTCGACAAGCTGACGCAAAGAGTGTGTTACTAAGCCTCTTTCATAAATCTCTTGCGAAGTGAGTTATCCGAAATCCCATGAAATTTTTCTCTGCTCTGATCCCGAATTCTGCCATCGCTCGCCTTTTGTCTTTCGTCACCGTGTCTTTCGGGGCCATGTCTGTCGTCGTCTCTTTGAGCGCACCGTCCATGGCTATGACGGCGCTCGAAAAGGCGCAGCTTGAAAAGCTTGATCCTGCAACGCGTCTTGAACAGCGCTGCGATGTCGAGGCGATGGAACGGATCAGCCGGGATGAGAGAAAGTTTTCGGTCGATAAGGTGCTAGCCTATGCTTTTTCCGATCCTGTAGCTGGAAATAACAGCATTCAGGCTGACGGTGCTGCTTTCCGCAGTCGTGAGCATTGGTATAAACTCGCTTTTGTCTGCAAGACAGACAATGAGCACATCAATGTCGTATCATTCGACTACGATATTGGCGATGAAGTTCCGCAGGATCAGTGGGACAAGCACTATCTCGTCCCCTGATTGGCAGGATCGTTACTGATCACTGTCGTCGGCGCGACAGGAAGACAGAATTGTCACTTCTTTGGCTGAGTCGTCAGCTTCAAGGTGGCTCAGGACGGCTTGTCCGTCTTTCTCAGACCAGCGATAGCTGTCCTGTTCATCCATGCCGACATATTTCTTGAGAGCGTCGTGCCATTGTAACGCAACCATCTTGCCTTCAGCATCCAGCACGGCGAAAGCTGGTTCTTCGCCTGCATGAATGTAGGTAACCGGCACGACAACTCCGCGTTCGCAGATGTAATCAGTGCGAATGATGGAGTCCCGGCTGATTGTTTGAGCCAGAACAGGGCTTGTCGTCAGAACTGTCATGACGAGCACGATACCCGCATTGAATAGATATTTTTGCATACTGATCTCTCTTTCACCCGACTGTTTGTCTGGCCTGTGGGTGCTGTTTTCACCGTTCAATATGGCGATAATTCATTTCGAAATATGAAACTGTGGCGGCCGTTTCGCGCTCTGGTAGAAAAACTCTTGGAATTTCAATTTTATACTGGAACCGAATCCATCTTCGACCGTTGTGAATCTGCTGGTCGTTAGATCGGCCGGGACCCGGACTAAATTTGCCCCCGCAATCCCAATCCGGGTCCCACCTTTTCAGGGCAGCTGCTGATTTTAGAACTGCTGCCTCTCTCATCTCAACATTGATAATTCGTACCCTTGTTCCAGTTATTGGAAAGGACGGGTAGAAATTTATTCCCCGCAATCTCTTAGGATTGCTCATAATTTCCGAACTGCTTTCAAATAAGAGAAACCTTGTGGCATCCTGTGAGCAAAGACCTCTGATACTGTTTGATGAATGAAACGCGGAGAGGTGGTCATGAACATATCGAGATTCTCATTCACGCTTGCAGCTTTTGTGGCAACAGCGTCACTGGCTGGAACTATTCAGGCAAGTCATGCGGATCAGACGCTTTTGAATGTGTCCTATGATCCGACGCGTGAGCTTTACAAGGATTACAACGCAGCCTTTGCAAAGCACTGGAAGGATCAGACCGGGGAAAATCTGACGATCCGCGTTTCCCATGGCGGGTCGGGCAAGCAGGCGCGCTCCGTCATTGACGGCGTGAAGGCCGATGTCGTTACGCTCGCGCTGGAAAGCGATATCGACGCGATTGTCGAACATTCCGGCAAGATCGACAAAGATTGGCGCAAGCGCCTCCCGGACAATTCCTCCCCCTATACCTCCACGATCGTTTTTCTCGTGCGCAAGGGTAATCCCAAGGCCATAAAAGATTGGGGCGATCTGGTTAAGGACGGTGTTGAAGTCATTACGCCAAACCCGAAAACCTCGGGTGGTGCGCGCTGGAACTATCTGGCTGCCTGGGCCTGGGCCTACAAGGAATATGGCGGCGATGAAGCCAAGATAAAGGGCTATATCGGCGAGTTGTTCCGCCATGTGCCCGTGCTTGATACCGGTGCACGCGGTTCGACAACGACCTTCGTGCAGCGCCAGCTTGGTGATGTGCTGCTGGCTTGGGAAAATGAGGCTTATCTTTCGATTGCTGAGTTCGGCGAAGATGCTTTTGACATCGTGGTGCCGCCGCAGTCCATCCTCGCTGAACCACCCGTTGCGCTGGTCGACAAGAATGCCGACGAAAACGGAACGCGTAAGGTGGCCGAGGCCTATCTCGAATATCTTTATTCACCGGAAGGTCAGGCACTTGCATCCAGGCATTTCTATCGGCCATCCAAGCCAGATGTTGTGCCTGCCGACCAGAAACGCGAGTTTCCGCAATTGCAGCTCGTGACGATTGATGATCCAATCTTCGGTGGATGGGCCAAGGCGCAGCCTTATCACTTCGGTGACGGAGGGACATTCGACCAGATCTACAAGCCTGCAAAATAATAATTCCACTGGGACGCAGTCACACGAAAGATCAATAAAAGGGAACAAATATTGATGTCTTCGCGCCCTGCATCGGTCAGATCAGGGTGGCATTTCAGAAAACCGAGTGTCATTCCGGGCTTCGGACTGACACTCGGTTTTAGTGTCACCTACTTGACCCTTCTTATTCTTATTCCGCTTGCGGCTCTTGTGCTGCGCTCAACCGATGTCGGCTTGTCGGGTTTCTGGCGCATCATCACCGATGAACGCACCATAAAAGCGCTTGAAACCAGCTTTGGCACGGCCTTCGTTGCAGCGCTTGTCAATGTTGTGTTCGGCGTGATCCTGGCATGGGTTCTGGTGCGTTATCGCTTTCCGGGGCGGCGGTTCATTGATGCTATCGTCGATATTCCTTTTGCGCTTCCTACAGCTGTTGCTGGTATCGCGCTGGCCTCGATCTATGCGCCCAATGGCTGGATTGGTAGCCTGCTGGCGCCGTTTAATATTCGGATTGCTTTTTCGCGCGCTGGTATCGTGGTGGCACTGATTTTCATCGGCCTGCCCTTCGTGGTGCGTACAGTGCAGCCCATTATGGAAGAAATCAGCCGCGAGGTTGAGGAAGCTGCCGCAACCCTTGGCGCGTCACGTTTCCAGACAATCTGGCGGGTGCTTCTGCCAAGTTTGCAGCCTGCGATTCTCACAGGCTTTGCGCTCGCTTTCGCACGCGGGGTTGGCGAATATGGCTCGGTTATCTTCATTGCGGGCAATACGCCCTATGTGTCGGAAATCGCGCCCTTGCTGATCGTCATCAGGCTTGAGGAATATGATTATGCCGGGGCGACTGCGCTTGCGGCTGTGATGTTGGCGCTTTCATTTGCCATGTTGCTGTTCATCAATCTGATCCAGTCCTGGACGAGAAGGAAGTATGGCCATGGCGAATGACATGACAACTTCGATGCGCAGTGCGGTGACGGAAAGTCTGCCGACAAGAATACTCCTGATTGGCATAGCACTGGTGTTTCTGGCGCTTTTCCTCATTCTGCCGGTGGTTGCGGTCTTTGTGGAGGCTTTCCGCAAGGGGACGGAAGAGTATTTTACAGCACTCGTCGAGCCGGACGCCTGGGCGGCCATCAGGTTGACCTTGCTTGTTGCGGCAATATCCGTGCCGGTCAATCTGGTGTTTGGTGTGGCTGCGGCCTGGGCGATCGCCAAATTCGAGTTCAAAGGAAAGGCAGTTCTGACGACACTGATCGATCTGCCATTTTCGATATCGCCGGTTATTTCCGGTCTTGTTTTTGTGCTGCTGTTTGCAAGTCATGGACTACTGGGGCCATGGCTGTCGAGCCACAATATCCAGATACTCTTTGCCGTGCCCGGTATTGTGCTGGCAACGCTCTTTGTGACCTTTCCTTTTGTGGCACGCGAACTTATTCCGCTGATGCAGGAACAGGGCAGCGGCGATGAGGAAGCAGCAATTTCTTTGGGTGCAAATGGATGGCAGACCTTCCGTTATGTCACCCTGCCCAATATCAAATGGGGGCTTCTTTACGGCGTTCTGCTGTGTAACGCGCGGGCGATGGGCGAATTCGGGGCGGTTTCTGTGGTGTCTGGCCATATTCGCGGTCTTACGAACACGATGCCGTTGCACGTTGAAATCCTCTATAACGAGTATAATTTCGTCGCGGCATTCGCAGTCGCCTCACTACTGGCGTTGCTTGCACTGGTGACCCTGGCGCTAAAAGCAATCCTTGAGCTGCGTTACGGCAATGAACTGGCTGGCGGTAACGGGCATTAATAATTAGATTACATACAAGAGAATAAGCCGCCCGAGCTTTGGCTTCGCAGTTGGCGGTTGGGGAAAGGATTGGGAATGGAAGTTCGTGTCGCCGGTGTGCGTAAAGAGTTTGCTCGCTTTCCGGCATTGCATAATGTGTCGCTCGACATCCGTTCAAGCGAGTTGATTGCTCTGCTCGGACCGTCTGGCTCGGGCAAGACTACCTTGTTGCGCCTGATTGCCGGTCTGGAAAAGCCGACCGAGGGGGCTATTTATTTTGGTGAAGAGGATGCTTCGCACAAAAGTGTGCAGGAGCGTAATGTCGGTTTCGTGTTCCAGCACTATGCGCTGTTTCGCCATATGACGGTTGCCGAGAATATCGGTTTCGGTTTGAAAGTTCGCCCGGGCAACACCCGTCCAGCCAGCGCCGAGATTAAGCGCCGCGCGCTTGAATTGCTTGATCTTGTGCAGTTGAAGGGTCTCGAAGACCGCTATCCATCACAACTTTCCGGTGGTCAGCGCCAGCGCGTGGCTCTTGCCCGCGCCATGGCGATCGAGCCGAAAGTTCTGCTTCTCGATGAACCGTTCGGAGCGCTCGACGCACAGGTTCGCAAGGAGCTGCGTCGCTGGCTGCGCGAAATCCATGACAAGACGGGTCATACGACTGTGTTTGTTACTCATGATCAGGATGAAGCGCTGGAACTTGCTGATCGGGTGGTGGTGATGAGCCAGGGGCGCATCGAGCAGATTGGCACACCCGACGAAGTTTATGATACGCCCAATTCGCCGTTCGTTTATGGCTTCATTGGTGAATCCAGTACTCTGCCTGTGCGCATTGAAAAGGGTGAACTCTGGCTGGCCGACCGTAATATTGGTCTGACGGTCGATGGTGCCACGGATGGCGAAGCACGGTTGTTTTTCCGCCCGCATGATGTTGAGTTGCTCGACGGTTGCGGCGGCTGCATTGCGGGTACAGTCGTTGCAAGCCGCAGATCTGGCGGCAAACGGCGCGTGGAACTTGAAATAGGCGGTGCGCGCGAGCGTGTCGAGATCGAAATACCGGCCGAACATCCGGCTTCGGAAAAAAGCCGCATCGCTTTCCGTCCGCGCTATTGGCAGGTTTTCGGAAATGATGATGTGACCGATGCAGTTAAAAGCCCTGCGGTTCTCGCCAGGGAACATTCATAGTTTAGACCAGCCCGACGGGCAGCTATCAGTGCGACATCCGCGTTTTATGTTTGATGCGGATGTCTTTTTGTCTTTTGAGGCTGATGGTGGTCTGATTCTGACATTCGCATCGTCTGTTACATACGCGGGACAAGTGCCGAAATCCGAATGATCCCCGGCAAGTTTATGAATTTAGTGGATTTTTCGAAACTGACGTTTGGAGTAACCTCTCCGCCGACTGGAGCTTAAACGTCCAGCCGAGCCACATGGCATTTTCGCAATCTGTTACGTAGAGTAGTATTATTCTTATTTTCAGTATGTTAGGGTTGCAAAAGGCGCATATTTTATAACGCAACATTAATGTTCGGAAAGAATTGTGCGTTGCGATTCAAACGGTTTGAATATCAGCACAACCCGTTGTCGCATTTTGGCCAAATGATATCGACATTCAGGGAACCGAATACGGATACTGTCGTTCCCCTGAGATGAAAATTCTAAGTGCATTCAGTATCCGCCCGCCGCATTTAACTTATTCCCTTCGGAAAGGCTGTTAAGGCACATGCCGGAATTGTCTTCTTCGCCGTCTAATTCGTCCATTGCCGATCGCAAGACTTCGGATCAGATTCCGCCCGAACAACCTTCTCCGATACGTGCTCTTTATAAAAGCGAGGATGAGCTGCGAGAACTCGCGGCCACCGTTGCACGTGGGGAAGAGCTGGAATTGCCCGGCTATCAGGCTTTTGAGTTCGATCAGCGCCTGTCTGAAAATGGCAAGCTGATCCTGCATGCTTACCGTTCGTCCGATGCGGCTTCTCGCGCAGGCGAGACGATAACGCCGGCAGCGCAGTGGCTTCTCGATAATCATTATCAGATCGACAAGACGGTCCAGCAGACACGTCGCGATTTGCCGCGCAAGTTCATTCGCCAGCTGCCGCCTTATGCGGCTCGTGTTGAAAAATATCAGGACATGCCGCGTATATTCGCGCTGGCATGGCTTTATGTTGCCCATACTGACAGCAATTTCTCGCTGAAATCGCTGACAGCACTCGTTCAGGGCTTTCAGACGGTCGAGCCGTTAAAGATTGGTGAGCTGTGGGCGCTGCCATCAGCTGTGCGCTATTTCCTTATCGAGAATGCGCGTCGTCTGGCGCTGCGCGTTGATCGCGCGCGCAATATGCGCAATCTCGCAAATACCGCCGCAGATCGCATCGTTGTTGCGGCTGATGGGGATGAGCTCGACACGGTTCTCGCGCAATATGCGCAAGCCGCACGCGACAGCACATTTGCCACGCATCTGCTCTATCGCCTGCGCAGCGCCTCGACCGACACATCGGCCGCGGCAAGCTGGCTTGAGCACATTCTTGAGCAGGAAGGCAGCAATCCCGAAGACGCTATCGTTGAAGAACATGCCCGGCAGTCGACGGGCGGCGTCACGATGGGCAATGCCATTCGCAGCCTCAAAACCATCGATGATATCGATTGGGAAACCTGGTTTGAAACCGTCAATGAAGTCGATGCGATCCTGCGCGATCACAGCGATTTCGAGCTTCTGGATTTCCGTTCGCGCAACGCCTATCGCGTGACGATTGAAAAGCTCGCTCGTTTTTCGAATATGAGCGAAATCGACATCACCTGGGCTGCACTCAAGCTTGCGGAAGACAGCAGGTCCGCCGGACCAGCAGATGCCAACGGCACCGAAGGCAAAGGCTCTATCGCCTATTATCTTTCAGGCGAGGGGCGTTCCGAGCTTGAAAAGGTTTGCGGCTACAAGGCGCCATTCGGCGTCAAAGTCCTTCGTTTCTATCGTAATCTGGGCCTATTGGGCTTTTTCATCCCAACGGCCATTTTCACGATTCTGATCCTTCTGACGGTCAATTACTGCATGAGCAGAGCAGGCCTTTCGGCTGATCTGCGTACCCTGTTCACGCTGCTCGCACTTTTCCCGGCAATGGACGCGTCTTATTCGCTGTTCAATGCGCTGGTGCCGTGGTTCGTGCAGCCGACGCGCCTGATCGGCTTTGAATATAAAGAAGGTTTGCCCATTGAGGCGCGCACGCTTGTTGCCGTGCCGACGCTTATCAATTCGCGTGATTCCATCGATGAACAAATCCGCAATCTCGAAGTCCATTATCTGACCAATCCACGTGGCGAGATTTATTTCGCACTCGTCAGCGACTGGGTGGATGGCAAGCAGGAAATCACGCCTGCGGATATGGAAATATACGAATATGCGCGTGATGAAGTTGCCAAGCTGAATGAACACTATACCGGCGGCGAACAACCGCGTTTCTTCCTGCTTCACCGCCGTCGTCTGTTTAATGAAAAACAGAGCTGCTGGATGGGCTGGGAGCGCAAGCGCGGCAAACTTCATGAGCTGAACCTGCTGCTGCGTGGCGATCAGGATACGAGCTTCTTCCCACCGGACGAGCGCCTGCCGAAAGACGTCAAATTCGTCATGACGCTGGACGCGGATACGCGACTGACGCCAGAATCGGTCACCAACCTTGTTGGCAAGCTCAGCCATCCATTGAACCGTCCGGTTTTCGATGAGAAAACCGGTAAGGTCGTTCGTGGTTATGGCATTTTGCAGCCGCGCGTGACGCCATCGCTGACAACAGGCGACGAAGCTTCGTTCCTGCAGCGTGTTTTCTCGGTTAATCGCGGCATCGATCCATACGTTTTCGCCGTTTCAGATTCGTATCAGGACCTGCTCGGTGAAGGCAGTTTCACGGGTAAGGGCCTCTACGACATTGATGCTTTTGAGATCGCGTTGAAAGGCCGGGTGCCGGAAAACACGCTTCTCAGCCACGATCTGCTCGAAGGCGGTTATGCCCGTGCAGCACTCGTCAGCGATGTCGAAGTCGTAGAAGATTATCCAACCGGCTATAATGTGGACGTGTCGCGCCATCACCGTTGGGCGCGTGGCGACTGGCAGCTTCTGCCATGGCTGTTTTCGACAGGCCGTGGTGTCAGCGCGATCACACGCTGGAAAATGGTTGATAATCTGCGTCGTTCGCTCAATCCTATTCTGTGGCTGGTTGCGGCCATTATCGGCTGGAGCGTGCTGCCAATCGGACCAGCTGCTGTCTGGCAGGGCTTCCTGATCATCAGCATGTTTGTGGCGCCGACCTTTGGCATCGTCACCAATCTTATTCCGTCAAATATGGACTATTCGCTCAAAGGCCATGCGCAGTCGGTTCTGACCGATATTGCACTGGGCACGGCGGACGTGGCCCTGCGCACGACCTTCATTGCGCATTCTGCATTCCTGATGGCTGATGCGATTGCACGTACGATTTATCGCCTGTTTGTCTCGCGTCGCAATTTGCTCGAATGGCGTACAGCGGCACAGGCGAAGTCCGCCCCCGACACACTTCTGTTCTATTTCCAGATGATGTGGCCAGCTATTGTCATTGCGGGCATTGCGATTTTCATGCCGCTGGCTGCTCAAAGCCATGCTGCAATGATTGCAGCACCTTTCGCTGTGATCTGGTTTGCCTCGCCCTTGATTGCCTGGCTCGTCAGCCGTTCTGCCAAGCCGCAGGACACGCTGGAAGTATTGTCCTCCGACAAGTCGGCTCTTCGCCGTTATGCACGCCGCACCTGGCGTTATTTCGCCGAATTCACGAATGAGGAAAACAATCATCTTCCGCCGGACAACTTCCAGGAAGATCCAGCTCCGATTGTTGCGCAGCGTACGTCGCCAACCAATATCGGCGTTTATTTTCTCTCGGTGATTGCGGCGCGTGACTTTGGCTGGATTGGCTTTACCGAGACGCTTGATCGCGTTGCGGCCACCGTCAACACGGTTGAGAAGATGGAGAAATATCAGGGCCATCTCTATAACTGGTATGAGACCAATACGCTGACGCCGATGCGTCCGCTCTACGTGTCTGCCGTGGATAGTGGCAATCTCGCTGGACATCTTGTGACGCTCTCGTCGGCGCTGGAAGAATGGGCAGAAGCACCATCGGTTTATCTCCAGGCCGATCTCGACGGTATTCTCGACGTCAACGATGTGCTTGAGGAAACGATTGCGGGCATCCCGGATGATCGCCGTATCCTGCGGCCATTGCGCCGTCGTCTGGAAGAGCGGATCGCCAATTTCCGTCGTGCTGTGCGCACCATCAAGGAAGAGCCGGAAACGGCATCCTTCCGCACCATCAATCTGTCGCTTTTCGCGACCGATATTGTGCGCCTGATGGAAGAACTCGACAGCGAGATCGAAACCCCTGCAAGTGCGGAAGCGCGCGAGTGGGCCTATATTCTCGTTGAAACCTGCAAGGCCCATACCGACGACTCGATGGGCGAGCACAACACGGACGAGTTGCGAGAACGCCTGCGTGATCTTGCATCACGGTCGCGTCAGCTGGCCTTTGACATGCAGTTCGGCTTCCTTGAGCGCAAAGAGCGTCGGCTTCTGTCGATCGGCTTCCGCGTGCAGGAAAACGAGCTGGATGAAAGCTGCTACGATCTTCTGGCATCAGAAGCCCGTCTTGCGAGTTTGTTTGCCATTGCCAAGGGCGACGTGCCGGTTGAACATTGGTTCAAGCTTGGCCGTCTTCTGGTGCCGGTCGGCTGGAAGGGCGCTCTGCTCTCCTGGTCCGGATCGATGTTCGAATATCTGATGCCGCCGCTGGTTATGTCCGAGCCACTTGGTTCGTTGCTTGATCAGACCAACAAGCTCGTTGTGCAGCGCCAGATCGATTACGCGACTTCGCGTGGACTGCCATGGGGTATTTCGGAAGCGGCATTCAATGCGCGTGACGCGCATATGAATTACCAGTATTCGAACTTTGGTGTACCGAACCTCGGCCTTCAGCGTGGCCTGTCGCGTAACGCGGTTATCGCGCCCTATGCAAGCTTGCTGGCATCCCAGTACCAGCCTGCCGCAGCCGTCGCCAATCTGAAGCGTCTGGAAAAGCTCGGTGCTCTTGGTCGCTATGGTTTCCACGATTCCGTGGACTTCACGCCATCGCGTGTTCGCGAAGGTGAAACCTGTGCGGTGGTGAAAAACTATTATGCCCACCACCATGGCATGTCGATTATCGCGGTCAATAACGTGATCTTCGAAGGCCGCATGCGTGAACGCTTCCATTCCGATCCGGTGATCGAAGCAGCTGAACTGCTGTTGCAGGAAAAGGCACCGCGCGAAATTCCGATGATCTATGCGAAGACGGAAAATCCGATGCGCGTGGATTCGGGCGGTTTCGACGATGCGCCGATGCGTATTATCGATGTGCCGTTCAAGGCTCCACGCACAACGCATATGATGTCGAATGGCCAGTATGCGCTGATGGTAACGGCGAATGGCTCCGGCTACAGCCGCTGGCACAATTGGGACATCACCCGTTTCCATGCCGATGCGTCGGAAGACTTGCAGGGCACGTTCCTGTTCCTGCGCGACATGGAAAGCGGATACTGGTGGTCTGCGACGGGCGAGCCGGTACGCAATCCTGAAGAAGAAACCAAGACTGTCTTCACTGAAGACAAGGCGGAGTTCTACAAGACTGCCGGTGACATCAAAACGGTCATGGAAGTGATCGTTTCGTCAGAATCTGATGGTGAAGGCCGCAGGCTCGATATCATCAACACCAGTGCGCGTGATCGCGTGATTGAAGTCACGTCCTATTCCGAACTGGTGTTGACTGATAGCGACAGCGATGCAGCGCATCCGGCTTTTGCCAAGATGTTTGTTGAAACCGAAATTGCGGACAATGGTTCAACCATTTATGCGAAACGTCGCAAACGCGCACCGTCCGATCCCGATATTCACGTCGCGCATTTTGTGACGGATTTGTCTGGCTCTGTTCGAGAAACGGAAGTCGAAACCGACCGTCGTGCTTTCATCGGTCGTGGTCGCTCACTCCGCGATGCCGCAGCCTTTGATGATGGTGCAACCTTCACCGGAAGCCAGGGCTGTGTGCTTGATCCGATAGCATCGGTACGCACACGCGTTCGCGTTCCTGCGCATAAGAAGGTCAGCCTTGTTTTCTGGACCTTTGCAGGTGGAAGTCGCGATGCGGTTGAACATGCGGTCTCGATGCATCGTCATCCGGAAACCTTTGCGCGCGAATACTCGCTGTCATGGACGAGTTCGCAGGTGCAGCTCTATCATATCGGCATCAAGCCAGCCGAAGCTGCTGACTATCAGAAGGTTGCAGCCTATCTGCTTTATCCTGAACGCACCTTGCGTCAGCCACCCGAAACGATAGCAAGCGGCCTTGGCAAGCAGTCTGATCTCTGGCCGATGTCGATCTCGGGCGATTATCCGGTCTTTGCCCTTCGCATCGATAACGAAGCCGATCTTGATGTGCTGCGTGGCGTGCTGCGCGCGCAGGAATACTGGCGCAGCAAGGGCCTGACCGTTGACGTTGTTGCGGTCAATGAACGCGCATTCTCCTATGCGCAGGATACGCAACGCGCCATTGACTGGATCGTTGAAGGCTTCCGCGCTCGTGGCGGCGGACAGCCGCATATCTTTGCGGTTCGTCGTGATCAGATGAGTGAAGAAAGCTACAACACGCTTCTGGCTTCTGCTCGCATCGTGATGCATGCACAGAACGGTTCTCTTGCCGAACAGCTGCGCCGTAGCGAGGAAATCACGGTTGATCTTGCCGCGCGTAGCGACGCCAAAACACCGGCTACTGCTCAGCAGGGTTTGGGTGCCGCAGGGCTTGCACCTATTGCACTTGAGCGCGGCACGGAAGAGCGTCGTCTGATTGCAAAGCCAAAGCCAGTCACGCGTCCCGCACCAACGGGCGATGATCTCCAGTTCTGGAACGGCTATGGCGGTTTTGCCGAGGATGGCAGCTATGTGGTGCGGATCAATAATCGCACGACCACGCCGCATCCTTGGATCAATGTCATCGCCAATCCGGATTTCGGGTTCCATGTTTCGGCCGAAGGATCGGCCTTCACCTGGGCTGGCAACAGCCGCGATTATCAGCTCACCCCTTGGGCGAATGATCCGGTTACAAACCGTCCGGGCGAGGCTATCTATATCCTTGATCGTGAAACGGGCCGCAGCTTTGCACCGACGGCAAATGTCCTGCGCGATGAAGCTGTCACCTATGAAGCGCGCCATAGCCATGGCTATACGACCTTTGCGGCACAGCATGGTGAACTTGCGCTGGAACTCACCCATATTGTCGATGCCGAAAAGCCGGTTCGACTTTCGCGTCTGACGATTACCAATAAGGGCCGGTCGAAGCGCAAGCTGCGTGTCTATGGTTATGTCGAATGGGTTCTGGGCAATGCCCGCGCCAAGAATGTGCCTTTCATCGTGCCGTCGCAGGATGAAGAACTCGGTGCGCTCTTTGCAGGCAATCCATATCATCCCGACAAGTCCGGTCAGGTGGCATTCTTTGCCGCAACTGAAAAACCGCAATCGGTTACTGCCGACCGTGGCGAGTTCATCGGTTCGACAGGATCGGTCGACAAGCCGGAAGTTGTGCTAGCTGGCAAGGCGCTTTCAGGCACAGTTGAAGCAGGACGCGATCCATGTGCGGCGCTGGCGCTTGATATTGAGGTTGGTCCGGGCGAAAGCCGCGAACTGGTCTTCCTGCTCGGCAATGCTGCCGATCAGGAACAGGCAAAAGCGCTCGTCGCAGAAAGCCGCAAGGTATCTTTCGATGACAAACTCAATGCTGCTCGCAAGCATTGGGAGGGGCTGTTCAGTCGCGTTCAGGTCAAGACACCGGATCCCGCATTCGATCTGCTGATCAATGGCTGGCTGCCATATCAGGCGATCGCCTGCCGTATATGGGCACGTGCTGCCTTCTATCAGGCAAGTGGCGCCTTCGGCTTCCGCGACCAGTTGCAGGATACGCTATCGCTTCTGCTCATTGATCCGTCATTGGCTCGTGCGCAGATCCTCAATGCGGCCTCGCGTCAGTTCCCGGAAGGCGACGTACAGCATTGGTGGTTGCCGGCGACGGGTGCTGGCGTGCGAACACTGATCTCCGACGATGTGGTCTGGCTTGGCTATGGCACATCGCTCTACGTGGAAACGACCGGTGATCGTGCAATTCTTGACGAGAAGCTGCCATTCCTTGAGGGCCGCAAGCTGGAAGAAGGCGAGCATGATGCGTTCTACGAGCCGCAAATCTCGAAGAACACGGAAAGTCTCTATGAGCATTGTGCACTGGCGCTCGATCTTGCGATTGAACGTACTGGCAAACACGGTCTGCCGCTGATCCTGGGTGGCGACTGGAACGATGGTATGAATCTGGTCGGCGTTAAGGGCGAAGGCGAAAGTGTGTGGCTCGGCTGGTTCCTTGCCTACACGCTGCGTCAGTTCATCCCGATAGCGGAATCACGCAAGGATGCGAAACGCGCAAAAGCATGGGAGAAGCATCTCGATAGCCTGACCAAAGCGCTTGATCGCGATGGCTGGGACGGCGAATGGTATCGTCGTGGCTTCTTCGATAACGGTGCGCCGCTCGGCTCGAAAGACAGCGACGAATGTCAGATCGATGCTATCGCGCAGTCATGGAGCGTATTGTCTGGCGTTGCCGATCCAAAGCGTTCGGAGCAGGCAATGGCTTCGCTTGAGAAATATCTGCTCGACGATCAGGGCGAATTGCTGCGTCTGTTCACACCGCCTTTTGACAAGACGGTGCAGGAGCCTGGCTACATCAAGGGCTATCCGCCCGGCGTTCGTGAGAATGGTGGTCAGTACACGCATGGTGCGACATGGGCCATTCTGGCACTGGCTCGCATGGGCAAGGCCGCAGAAGCGTGGCGTCTGTTCTCGCTCATCAGCCCGGTCAACCATGGACGCAATCCGGATGTCTACCGCGTTGAGCCCTATGTGATTGCAGCCGACATCTATTCGGTCGAACCGCGTCGCGGACAAGGTGGCTGGACCTGGTACACAGGTTCTGCTGGCTGGTTCTACCGCGTGGCAACGGAAGGCATTCTGGGGGTCACCAAGCGTGGCGACCGTCTGCATTTTGATCCCGCACTGCCACCTGAATGGGACGGTTATGAAGCTGATCTGCGCTTCGGAGATGCGACCTATCACGTCAAGGTGGTGACAGGGGCCAAGACGAAAGCGATCAAGCTCAATGGGCGTAAAATCACCAAGCCCGATGAAGGGGTTGCGATCAAACCCGATGGTGAACATGAGATCATTGTAGAGCTTCCCAAATCTGAATGAAGCATTTAAAAAGGCGGGTGAAAACCCGCCTTTTTCTTTGCTGTAATTCACCAGGGGTGATTGCAGCATATGCTCATGCAATGGAGGCCGTCATGGCCAAAACCGATATCGCACGGCGCGTCTATAACCACACATGGAAGCTCGATCCGATTGTCCGCAGCCTGCTGGATACGGATTTTTACAAACTTCTGATGTTGCAGATGATCTGGGGTCTCTATCCCAAAGTGGATGCGACCTTCGCCCTTATCAATCGAACAACCTCGGTGCGTCTTGCTGATGAGATCGATGAGGGTGAGCTGCGCGCGCAACTTGATCACGCGCGCACACTGCGTTTCAGCAAAAAGGAAATGATCTGGCTGGCGGGTAACAGCTTTTATGGCCGCAAGCAGATTTTCCAGCCGGAGTTTCTCAACTGGCTGCATGATTTCCAGCTTCCCGAATATGATTTGCGCCGCAAAGACGGTCAGTATGAGCTGCACTTTCATGGGCCATGGTCGCACACGACCATGTGGGAAATTCCAGCGCTTGCGATCATCAACGAGATGCGCTCACGTGCTGCAATGAAGAACCTTGGGCCTTTTTCACTCGATGTTCTTTATGCGCGCGCCAAAGCCAAGATGTGGAGCAAGGTCGAGCGGCTTCGTGAGTTGCCGGACCTCAAGATTTCGGATTTTGGCACCCGCCGCCGTCACTCATTCCTGTGGCAGCGCTGGTGTGTGGAAGCCCTGAAGGAAGGTATCGGCGGAGCATTCACCGGCACCAGCAATGTACTTCTGGCGATGGATAACGATCTTGAAGCGCTCGGCACCAATGCGCATGAATTGCCAATGGTGCTGGCAGCGCTTGCCAATACGGATGATGAGTTGCGCAGCGCCCCTTATCGGGTGCTTCAGGATTGGAACCGCTATTATGGTGGTAATCTTCTGATTGTTCTGCCCGATGCTTTCGGCACGGCAGCGTTTTTGCGCAGTGCACCGGATTGGGTCGCCGACTGGACCGGCTTCCGTCCTGACAGCGCCCCGCCAATCGAAGGCGGCGAACGCATCATCGAATGGTGGAAGTCTCGCGGCAAAGACCCGCGCGAAAAACTGCTGATTTTCTCGGATGCTCTCGACGTTGACACAATCGAGCAAACCTATCGTCACTTCGAGGGTAGGGTCCGCATGAGTTTTGGTTGGGGCACGAACCTTACCAATGATTTTGCCGGTTGCGCGCCAACCACCATTCATGGCCTCAAAGCCATATCACTGGTTTGTAAGGTGATTGATGCCAACGGACGCCCGGCGGTCAAGCTTTCCGACAATCCGCAGAAGGCGACAGGCGATCCCAAGGAAGTTGAACGTTATCTCAATTTCTTTGGCAATGAAGAGCGTGTGGAGCAGCTCGTTCGCGTGTAATGAGCTGCGCGCGCAGAGCATATCCAGCAAAGTTGCGTAGCGGTTTTGCGTTGGATGATGCCATAAACCAAACAGATAAAGCGTTTCCCTTCGGTGCAATTAAAAAAGGGAAACGCTTTGGCTTTACTCCATCAGACGGGCAGTGCCGGACAGGCGAATGGATTCGCCACGCACAAGGCCGATTTCCGCCCGGAGATGTGACGGAACGCCCATATCTTCGCCCTGAAACACTTCAATAGACCCGTCATGGGGCCAGCCTAAATCACGCAGATAGGCAGCAAAGGCCGCTGTGGATGCGCCCGTGGCCGGGTCTTCATAAACCCCGCCTGAGGCAAAGGGATTGCGGCTGTGAAAGCGCTGTGGCGTTTCAGAGTGCACCAGAAGGATCGTGGTCCAGCCCTGCCGTTTCATCAGAACCCGTCCGCGCGGCAGATCATAATGCATGGCCGCCAGTTTCTCGCGGGAGCGCAACGCTAATACGATATGATCTGCACCGGCATGGATCAGTGCAGGCGGAATGCCCGGTGCCAGATCATCTTTCTCATAGTTGAACAGCGCAAGCGCTTGCTCGATCTCGATTTCAGATGCAGCACGATTGCGCGTTCCGGGCGATTGAAGGCTGGCTGAAAACAGATCGCCTTCCTTGCGGCCCTCTACGCTGATGTCGGAATGATTGAGCTTTAATGCAAAACGCCCGTCACCCTCGCGCATGGCAAGTGCCGCACCCAGTGCAATCGTGGCGTGGCCGCAGAACGGCACTTCCATTTCGGGCGCAAAATAGCGCACGCGCCAGCTGTCTCCTTCCGGCATGGCAAAAGCCGTTTCCGAAAAGCCAACATCCTTGGCGATTTTCTGCATTTCCTCGGCTGAGGGGAGTTTTTCAGAAATCAGTACACCGGCGGGATTGCCGCCCTGATTGCCTTGCGAGAAGGCTGCTATGCGCAAGACGTCCAATGATTTGTCCTTCGCCAATTTTCGATTCTCTCCCGCCCGTCCCCTATAGAAAGCGCGAAATGCGTCGGGTCAAGGGCAATACAGGTCGATGTCGTTTTGTGCCCGTCTATCGGCTTGCTGATACGATCAGAAGCATTGGACGCTCCACCTCGTCGCGCAATGCGGGCATGGCTTCGATTTGAGCGGGTGTCGGGCGCCATTCTTCAAGATTTTTGACGGCGAAGCCTGCTTCGATCAATGCATTGACAGTCGTGCTCAGGCGGCGGTGATATTTAATGACACCTTCGGCAAGCCAGTCAGTGCGTCTTTCGCCTTCGACAGAATAATGATCGACAGGCCAGTGTTTGCTCTGGTCTTCATCCACAATCCAACCGGGCTTTAGCGGTGCCATGAAAATCGGATGTTCGATTGTGAAGATAAAATGAGAACCGGGACGAAGCGCCTGATGGATCGTGTTGAGCAATCGGGGAAAGTCACGGATATAGTGAAAGGCCAGCGAGCTATAGACCAGATCGAAACGTGCTTCTGGCAGTTCCAATGTCTCCATATCTGCTTGCACATAGTGGATCGCATGGTCCTGCGTGTCATGCCGCGCGCGTTCGAGCATATTTTCCGACAGATCGTAACCGGTGACGGAGGCTGCACCCTGTTCGCGGGCAAAACGAGAAAACCACCCAAAACCGCAGCCCAGATCAGCAATGTCTTTGCCAGATAGATCAGGTAGCAGCGAGCGGATACAGGGCCACTCCGGTGCACCATCCAATCCGTATACTGAGCGTGGTAACTGGCTATAGGCCGAGAAAAAGTCCGTGCGGTCGTAAATATTCTGGGCCATGTTTATGCTTTCCTGCTTTGGATGACAGCATTGGCCCGGAGGATTGAGAAATCAATCCCGCATTTCTGTCGCCCACGGCGGATTAGCGCTAGCGCGGGAAACAGTGACAGCTGCAGCGCGAACACCCAATGCCACAGCTGCGTGAATCTGATCTTCGTCGAGATTGGCCACCGCATCCTTCGTCAGCAGTCCCTGATTATGCAGGCTTGCGAGAATACCTGCATTGACAGTGTCGCCAGCCCCCACCGTATCCACGACATCCACCTTCACGCCGGGCACGCGAACGGTTGCATTCGCTGTGTAGGCATCGGCACCGTGCGCGCCCTTGGTGATAACGATCAGCTTGGGGCCCAGCTTGAGCCATTCGGCTGCAATCTCGTCGTGACTGCCTTTTTCACCGAACCAGTCGAGGTCCTCGTCTGAAAGCTTCACGATATCCGCAAGCGCGATCATGCGCTTCATGCGGGCGAGATGTTTTTCGCGGTCGGTGATGAAACTCGCGCGAATGTTCGGGTCGAGGAACATCACGCGCTTTGATGCCTCACGCGTCATCAGTGTTTCGTAGACGCTGCCGCATGGCTCGGAAATCAGGCTGATGCAGCCAAAAAGCAGTGCGTTGATTGCATCGTCTATCAGCGGTATGTCGCCTTCGGAAAGCATACGCAGCGCCGTGTTCTCATCATAGAAGGCATAGCGTGCCTGTCCGTCTACGAGGCGCACAAAGGCCAGCGTCGTCGGACGGTCGGAGATCGCTGAATAGGAATAATCGACATTCGAGCGAGCAAGCGTGTCCCTTAGTACCTCACCGAAGAAATCCGATGACAGGCCCGAGAAAAATCCAGTCGGAACACTCAGCCTTCCGAGCGCGATGGCAGTATTGAAAACCGAGCCACCGGCAAAAGGCACAAAGGCTGTTTCGCCTTCGGCTGTCTCGCGTGGCAGCATATCAATCAGGGCTTCACCGCAGCATAGGATCATAGGGACAACTCGGCTGTTAGAGCATTTCCAGCAAAAGCGCGAAGCGACTTTGCGCAGGAGAATGCGTAAAAACAATTTTTAGAGCAGTTTCAATCTTACGTGGAACGGCTCTAAATCGATTGAAGGTGCGAGCATAAACACAAAAGCACGGTGTTGTTCAACACCGTGCTTCTGAAAATAGGTTAGACGTGCTGACCACCATTGATATGGATTTCCGAGCCGGTCACATAGGACGAGGCTTCGGAGCAAAGATAGTAGATGGTTTCAGCGACTTCGGAGGTCTTGCCAAGGCGTCGCATCGGCAATTGTTCCACCAGCTTTTCCGTACCAGGTGACAGGATTGCGGTGTCGATTTCGCCCGGCGCGATTGCATTTACTCGGATGCCATGCGGGCCAAAATCGGAAGCCATTTCGCGGGTAAGGGCCGCCAGTGCTGCCTTGGACGTTGCATAAGCCGTGCCTGCGAAGGGATGAACACGGCTGCCTGCAATGGAAGTTACATTGACCACCGAACCCTGTGCCACTTCCAGTTCCCTGAACAATCCGCGCGCCAGCATAATTGGTGCCATGAAGTTTACCTGAAACACATCGCGCCACACAGCCATAGGCGTTTCAATGGAGTTCAGACGACGACCGCCTTCTGCTTTCGGAGAAATGCCGGCATTATTGACGAGCGCATGCAGTTTGCTGCCATTGGCTTCCAACCTGCGCCGGATTTCAGCAATGGCTTTGCCGATATCTTCCTGATCGGCCAGATCAACCTTGATATGGTCTTCCGGTCCTGCTGGCCACGGGCAGTTTTCGGCGAAGTCCTGACGCGAGCAGGTGATGACGCGCCAGCCAGCACGCGAGAAGCGCTTGACTGTGGCATGACCAATGCCGCGACTTGCCCCTGTCAGCACAAGGGTCTTACGTTCCGCATCCGCGTTGGGAGCATCAGATCGGGACGTATCAGTGTGGGAAACTGTAGACATGAAAACCTCACTCTCAATCCTTGAATAGACTAAGCCGCTCAGGATTTCGAGGAGAATTAGCAGCCGGCAATGCGGGGTGCTTCACTTGATCGCGAGGGCAGGCCGGTCAATGACCGGCCTGGCTCTCTTACTGCGTATTGCCCATGATGATATCGAGCAATGTTGTTGAATCACGCTGCTGTGGCGGCGGTCCGCCCACATTGCCGGGAGGCATGGGCGCACCATTGTCATTTACCGGATAATTGGCTGGTGTTCCGTTCGACTGAGCTGGCTGTTGTCCTGATTGCTGAAGGGTATTGCGGGCAGGAGAATCTGGTGCCGGTGGCCAATAGCCGTCATCCCCATTGCCTGCAATGGGCTGATCTCCATAGCCCCCCTGAGGCATCATGCTCGGATCATATGGAACATTCGGATCGATACCGTCGCTGCCGCCGGGCACAACGTTCTGAATATCGTAATGGCCGGGCAGTTCTGCGACTGGCACACCCTTATGGGCTTCCTTCATGAACGCCTTCCACGCGGCAACAGGAAGTGTGGAGCCGAAGACACGCTTCATGCCCTTTCCATCGTCATTGCCGAACCAAACGCCTGTGGTGAGGTTGGCAGTATAGCCGACAAACCACGCATCGCGGAAATTCTGGCTGGTGCCGGTTTTACCGGCTGCAGGCCAGCCAAAGGCCGCACGCTTTGCTGTTCCGTCTTCAACGGTACGGCGAAGCATGGCATTCATCATGCCGACATTGCGTTCGTCGATCACGCGCGGGCCGACGCCATCTTCTCTCTGGTACAGAACCTTGCCTTCGGAATCCGTGATCTTCGTGATGAAATAGACCGGCGCACGATAACCACCATTGGCAAACGGCACATAGGCGTCTGTCAATTCGAGCAGGGAGACTTCCGAGGTACCAAGCGCCAGCGAGGCATTGGGTTCGAGCTTCGACTGAACGCCAAGGCGGTGGGCGGTGTCGATCACGGTTTGCGGGCCAACTTCCATAACAAGCTGTGCCGAAACGGAATTGAGTGAGTGAGACAGCGCTGTCGCCAGTGTCACCTCTCCCATATATTTGCCGTTGTCGTTGCTCGGCGTCCATTTGCCGATCCGCACAGGCGCGTCGTTGCGCACTGAGTCTGGCGTGCGACCCTGTTCAAGCGCCGTGAGATAGACAAAAGGTTTGAAGGACGAGGCTGGTTGACGGCGTGCGTCGGTTACGCGGTCGAACTGGCTGGCGGCATAATCATAGCCGCCGACCAATGCGCGCACAGCACCCGTACCGTCGATGGAAACCAGAGCCGCCTGACTGACATTCAACTTTTTGCCGTTTGCGGAAATCTGATCCTTGATCGCTTCTTCACCAGCACGCTGCAAATTCAGATCGACAGTGGTTTCAACAGTGATGTCGGTCTTTGTCTCTCCAATCAGCGTTGGGATTTCTGCTACCACCCGGTCAGCAAAATAGTTTTCAGAGCCTTGCCAATACGAGGCCGCGCGTGTCGGCGGCTCACTTTCGGCGATAGCAACCTGACGGTCATCAATCATGCCTTCCTCGCGCATGGCACCGAGCACCAGCTTGGCGCGGGCACTGGCCGCTTCCGGATCACGCGCAGGCGAAAGACGGGATGGAGCTTTCAGAAGACCGGCAAGAGTTGCCGCTTCCATGAGGTTCACGTCTTTGGCGGATTTTCCAAAGTAGCGTCGCGATGCAGCGTCGACGCCATAGGCACCCGAACCGAGATAGACGCGGTTCAGATACATCTCCAATATCTGATCTTTGGTATATTTGTGCTCAAGCCAGAGGGCGAGCATCACTTCCTGTACCTTACGCTCAAGCGTACGGTCGGGCGATAGGAAGAGGTTCTTGGCAAGCTGCTGCGTGAGCGTCGAGCCACCCTGAACAGCACGGCCCGAGGTCACATTTGTTACGATCGCACGGGCAAGACCGATCGGATCGATACCGAAATGCGTTCTGAAGCGGCGGTCTTCAATCGCCATAACAGCTTGCGGAATGAAGGGTGACATTTCATGCAACCCGACTGCTTCACCGCCCGTTGTGCCGCGATTGGCAATGAGGTTGCCCTGCACGTCAACAATACGAACATTCGGCGGACGATCTGGAATGGTCCAATCTGTTGTCGGAGGCATTTTGGCTGCGAAGTAGACGAGCATACCGGCGAAAGCGATCCCGCCCCAAAGACCCAGCACGAGACACCAGTAGAATGCACGGCGAACAAACCCGAAAAAGCCGCCACGCTTTTTAGATGTGCGACGCGAACCGCGAGGCTCGCGATCTTTCGGCTGTTTGCTTTTACGTTCGGGACGGGCCATGCGCTCCTCCTCATCGACGCGAAACACGTCCTCTTCCTTTTCCTGCGGTTTGCCGAAGGAAGGTTCGATACGTCCGTTTCTGCCGTCTCGCGATGCCATGTCGTTTCAGATCCGCCCAGCTGCTCGTTGGTTACTCGTTTGTAACCCGCTTAATTCATCAACCCGTATATATCGAGCGCGTTTATCGCCTGAAGGGTAAATGCGGCAGTTTAAAGGGGGGTAAATTTGACACTAACAAAAAAGAACAGGATTGAGCCCAAAAAAGAAGGCCCCGCATAGCGGGGCCTTTAAAATAGTCCATCTGATCAGCTCAGATTAGAACTTGTATGCAACGCCGAGACGAACTTCGTTGGTCTTGAACTTGTTGCGAACCGAACCGTCGCCAAAGCCAAAGTCGTAATCCTTGTTGCCGTAATCGGTATAACGGTATTCAAGGCGAACGATGACGTTGTCAGTTGCTGCGTAGTCAATACCTGCGCCAGCGGTCCAGCCGGTGAGGGTCTTGCTCTGCGAGGCTTCGAACGAACCATCAGCACCAGTCGACGACAATGTGTTCTTTACGCTTCCGAAAGCAACACCACCAGCGATGTATGGAAGGAAGCGATCAACTGCGTAACCTGCACGGGCACGAACGGCACCCGACCAACGCAGCTTGCTTTCAACGCTGTCTGTTCCGTCAAGGAAAGTTTCAGAGTAGCTGTCCTTGAGGTTGTTGTAGGTTACGTCACCGTCAATACCCAGAACAACGCTGTTGCCGAGATCGAAGTTGTAACCTGCATAAAGACCGCCGAGGAAGCCATCTGGCTTGACGTTGACGCCACCGTCGAAACGCGACTTGCCCCAGCCGTAACCAATCTGGCCACCGAGGTAAGCACCGTTCCAGGTGAAGGTCGGAGCCATAACAACTGGAGCTGGTTCTTCGTAAACAACTGCGTCGGCTGCCTTTGCGCCAGTTGCAGCGAGAAGAGCAACTGTGGATGCGAGAAGAAGAGACTTGAGCTTCATAATAAAATCTCCTTTTGGGGAATGTGGAGTTCTAAACCTGTTGCATCCAATATAAGCGATTGACGAAAAGAGTCTGTAGCAAGAAGGCCACAGTCGCGTAATTGTCGCAAAAGTTGCGCACAGAAACGTGATTAGCTTGATTAGCTGCTGTTCTTGGTTACCAAACAGTTAAAATCCAGGGTTGTATTCCGTAAGGATGTTTTTGCTATCCGGATTGGGGTATAGGGTGCGGGTCTTAGGCACGGAGAAAATAAAATGGGTGGGGCAACTGGCGCTGTGCAGCGTGTCGACTGGGTCGATATTGCCAAGGGTATCTGCATAATCTTTGTTGTCATGATGCATTCCACGTTGGGCGTGGAAAAGGCGGCTGGCTCCGAAGGTTGGATGCATCATGTCGTGGCTTTCGCCAAGCCCTTCCGTATGCCAGACTTTTTCCTGATCTCCGGTCTCTTTCTCAGCCTTGTCATTGATAGACCATGGCGGCGCTATCTTGATCGCAAGGTCATTCACTTTCTGTATTTCTACATCTTATGGCTGACGATCCAGTTTGCATTCAAGGCACCAGCTATTGCAAGCGAGGCCGGTGTTACCGGCATTGCCCAAGCCTACCTTATGGCTTTCATCGAGCCGTTCGGAACACTCTGGTTCATTTACATACTGCCGGTCTTTTTCGTTGCGACGCGCCTGTTGAAGCGCGTACCCGTCGGGCTGACTTTCGCATTGCTGGCCATTCTGGAAATTCTGCCTATCCATACGGGTTGGACAATGATCGACGAGTTCTGCTCGCGCTTTGTCTATTTCTTTGCAGGCTATGCTTTTGCGCCTCTGATTTTCCGCATCGCCGATTGGCTGCGTCAGCGTCCGGTCCTGGGAATAGTTGGGCTGCTTGTCTGGGGGCTCATCGAATATATGCTGGTCTTCATGCCAGTGCCGGAAAGCCTTGCTTCGCTGATAGCGCCTGCGGGTGATCTTTTAAACGGACGAGGGGCTGTAAGCGATCTCCCGATTATTTCGCTTTTGCTGGGGCTTGTCGGTGCATTAGCGATAATTTCGATTTCATCGCTGTTGAGCTTGCTGCCGCATAAAAATGTGCTGCATCGAGGGTTAAGCTGGCTCGGAGCGCATTCGATTGTCGTCTATCTCGCCTTTTTTCTGCCTATGGCAATTGCGCGGACAATTCTTCTCAAGGTTGGTTTTCTCGATGTCGGAACGGTTTCGCTGCTGACAACCGCAAGCGGTGTCATTGGCCCGGTCGTTCTTTATGGGCTCATTCAACTGACGGGTTATGGGCAGTTTTTGTTCCGCCGTCCGGCATGGGCTTATATTGATCGCTCGCCGCAAAAGAAAACGGCGGCTACTGCCGCCGTTTAAAATTGCCATGGCCATTTCAAACATTATGAATGAGCGAATATATCCTGCTCAGGCCAACCCATCAGATCAAGTTCCGCGCGGGTTGGCAGGAATTTGAAGCAGGCGTCGGCCTGTTTTGCCCGGCCATCGCGCTCAAGACGCTTCTCGAATACTGCTTTCAGGCGATGCAGGTAAAGCACGTCTGAGGCGGCATAATCGAGTTGAGCTTGCGAAAGGACTTCCGCTGCCCAATCGGATGATTGCTGCTGTTTGGAAATTGAAACATCGAGAAGCTCGTTGCAGATTTCCTTCAAACCATGACGATCCGTATAGGTGCGGGTCAGCTTGGATGCAATTTTCGTACAGAAGACTGGTTGTGGCATGGTGCCGAAAGCATGTGCCAGTACCGCCAGATCAAAACGGCCGAAGTGAAAGATCTTGGTGATCGAACGATCTTTCAGAAGCTTGACCAGATTAGGCGCCTTCTTCTGCCCTGCTTCGATCTGGATGACGTCGGCCGAACCGTCGCCGGGCGAGATCTGAACGACGCATAGCCTGTCGCGATGCGGGTTCAGGCCCAGCGTTTCGGTGTCGATAGCGACCGCATCAACCTGATAGTGGTCCAGATTGGGCAGATCGTGCTTGTGAAAACGGATACTCATCTGGTCTTCCTTATTTGGCTGCGATAGCAGCCATAATGCGGGCCCAAGAGCGCTGGCCCTTATGGAAGGAGTTCAGCTCGTATTTTTCATTGGGTGAATGGATGCGATCGTCTTCAAGGCCGAAGCCGACCAGCAGGGATTCCATGCCGAGGAACTTGTCGAAATCGCCGACAATCGGAATCGATCCGCCCATAGCGATCAATACGGCAGGTTTCGGCCATTCATCAGAAAGCGCATTCTTTGCTTTGGAAACGAGCGGGGAATCATAAGGCAACTGGATCGCGGGCGATCCGCCATGTGGATGGAACTCGACTGAGCAATCGGCTGGCAGGCGCTCCTGCACAAAGGTGCGGAAAGCTTCGCGAATTTTCACCGGGTCCTGTTTGTGCACGAGGCGGAACGAAACCTTTGCGGAAGCCTGTGCAGCAATGACGGTCTTGAAGCCTTCACCCGTATAGCCGCCGATAATACCGTTCACTTCAGCCGTTGGGCGCGCCCAGGTTAGTTCCAGCACACTGCGGTCTTTTTCACCTGATGGGATAGAGAGGCCTATCGGACCGAGGAAATTTTCTGCGGTGCGACCAAGGTTTTCCCATGACTGCAAAATCTGCGACGGCGTTTCTTCGACACCTTCGTAGAAATCCGGAACGGTGACGCGGCCGGTTTCATCATGCAGGTCGGCGAGAATCTTGCTGAGTACATGAATCGGATTGGCCGCTGCCCCACCGAAGAAACCGGAATGCAGATCACGGTCAGCAGCCTTGATGACGATTTCTTCGCCGACCAGTCCGCGCAGGCCAACACTTATAGCTGGCGTTTCAGCGTCCCACATGGCGGTGTCGCAAACAAGCGCTACATCGGCTTTCAGTTCGTCCTTATGCGCATCAAGGAAAGGCTTGAGTGAAGGGGATCCTGATTCTTCCTCACCTTCAAACAGCAATGTCACTTTGACGGGCAGATTGCCGTTGATCGCCTTATAGGCGCGACAGGCTTCAACAAAGGTCATCAGCTGTCCCTTGTCGTCGGATGTACCACGACCGGTCAGGATCTTGCGACCATTTCCCATGTCCTTGATTGCTGGCTCGAACGGATCGTTCTCCCACAGGTTGAGCGGGTCGACCGGCTGCACATCGTAGTGACCATAGAACAGCACATGCGGAGCATCGGCTGTAGCGCCTTCGTGATGGGCAACGACCATTGGATGGCCGGGTGTGTCACGCACACTTGCATCGAAACCAATTGACTTGAGGTCCTCGACGAGCCATTCGGCCGCCTTACGGCAATCGGCCTTGTAAGCCGGATCGGTCGAAATCGACTTGATACGCAGAAGATCGAACAGATGATCGATGCTCGTATTGAGATTTGTGTCGAGATAATTGAGGACTTTATCGAGTGATTGCGCGGACATGGATACTTCCTGACGAGTCGTAAAACTGCTGCACAGTACAACCGGCCAGTCCAAGAAGAAACCCAATTTGAATGCAAAACTGAGATCAGAAAGTGAATTGGCCGTTGCGGTGAGGGGGTTACCACAACGGCCATATCACTACACTCACAAACGACAGCCCGGAGAGGGGAATGAGGCTGTCGCAACAACCGGTATCCAACGGGGGACGGGTCAGAAAACCGGCGACCGACGTACTGTCGATGGGTGTAATCTGGCCCTCCAAAAGTGGCTATTCAAGGGCACGGAAGATTACAAATTCGTAACATAATCGTTACCTTACCGGGCGTAATCATTCGCTGATAATATTCTGAAAACGAAGGCGGAAGGAGTATTCATGAACAAGGTCACAATGCTCAGTCGGGAAGACTGGGAGAAGAAGCCGGATATGTGGCATGGCAGTTTTGAGGGGAAGCTTTTCGGAACGGGTGCGTCAGTCATTTTTTATGCGACCGAGGAGGTTGGTCGCGGCCCCGGATTACATCGCCACCCCTATGATGAAATCTTCATCGTGCGTAGCGGGCGAGCCTTGTTCACGGTCGGTGATGAGCAATTCGAAGCCGAACAGGGCAGTGTCGTATTTGGTGCAGCCAACATTGCGCACAAATATGTCAATGTCGGTCCTGGTCTTCTCGAGATGATCGATATCCATGTCTCCGGCGAGTTTATACAGGAGGATTTGGAGTAACCCCGTTCACAGAAGACGCTCCTGTGCGATCCAACGGTGGACACATGTTTCTCCTGACATATGGCCGGTTTTCTTTGTGCTTGGTTTCCTCTAATTCTAAGGCATGAAAAAAGGCGATCATCTCTTTCTCGTTGACGGCTCGGGCTATATTTTCCGTGCCTATCATGCCCTGCCACCTTTGACCCGCAAGACAGATGGCTTGCCGGTGGGAGCAGTTTCGGGTTTCTGCAACATGTTGTGGAAGCTGTTGAAAGACGCACGAAACACTGATGTCGGTGTCGTGCCTACGCATTTCGCAGTCATTTTCGATTATTCGTCGCAGACTTTCCGTAAAGAGATTTATCCCGAATATAAGGCGAACCGTACAGCGCCGCCGGAAGACCTCATTCCGCAGTTCGGCCTGATCCGTCAGGCGACGCGCGCGTTCAATCTGCCCTGCATCGAGAAAGAGGGTTTTGAAGCCGACGATCTGATTGCCACATATGCCCGGCTGGCTGAAGCTGCAGGCGGCGATGTAACCATCGTTTCCTCAGACAAGGATCTCATGCAGCTCGTCACATCACAGGTGTCGATGTATGACGGCATGAAAGACAAGCAGATTTCGATCCCGGAAGTGATCGAAAAGTGGGGCGTTCCACCGGAAAAGATGATTGATCTGCAATCACTGACCGGTGACAGCACAGACAATGTGCCAGGCATTCCAGGCATCGGCCCGAAGACGGCGGCACAATTGCTGGAAGAGTTTGGCGATCTCGATACGCTGCTCGCACGTGCGTCCGAGATCAAGCAGAACAAGCGCCGCGAAAACATCATCGCCTTTGCAGATCAGACCAAGATCGCTCGTGAACTGGTGACGCTTAAGACTGATGTGCCGCTGGATGTTGATCTGGGAGGTCTCGTTCTGGAGCCGCAAAATGGCCCCAAGCTGATTGGTTTTCTGAAGGCACTGGATTTCACATCGCTCACGCGTCGTGTGGCGGAAGCGACTGACACAGATGCGTCGGCAATTGAACCTTCGCACATCGAGACGGAATGGGGTGCGGATGCGCATGGCCCGGACGTCGATGTTCCGGTTAAGTCAACAGACACAAATGCATCAGATACTGCCGCAAAATCTTCTGTTGCAGCAGCATCACAAGCGGACGGCTACACACCGAAAGCACTCGCAGCAAAGCGTGCATCCGATGCTTTGGCTCAAAAGATTGATACCAGCGCTTATACCTGCATCCGCGATATCGAAACGCTGAACAAATGGTTGGCCGAAGCCATCGAAACAGGCGTTGTTGCCTTTGATACTGAAACCAATTCGCTTGATCCGATGCAGGCCGAACTTATCGGTTTCTCGCTGGCACTTGCGCCGGGCAAGGCGGCTTATATTCCGCTCCAGCATAAATCTGGCATGGGTGATCTTCTCGGCGGCGGTATGGTTGAGGGGCAGATCCCGCTCGATCAGGCGATTGCTGCTTTGAAAACTGTCCTTGAGAACACATCTGTTCTCAAGATTGCACAGAACATGAAATATGACTGGCTGGTCATGCGCCGTCATGGCGTCAACACAGTGTCTTTCGATGATACGATGCTGATCTCCTATGTGCTCGATGCGGGCACCGGAAGTCATGGTATGGACCCGTTGTCCGAGCGCTGGCTGGGACATACGCCAATCGCCTATAAGGACGTGGCAGGCAGCGGCAAGAATGCCGTTACCTTCGATATGGTCGAGATCGACCGGGCCACGGCCTATGCTGCAGAAGATGCAGATGTGACGCTGCGCCTTTGGCATGTGCTAAAGCCCCGTCTGGCGGCAGAAGGCCTGATGTCGGTGTACGAACGGCTGGAACGTCCGCTGGTGGACGTGCTGGCGCGGATGGAAGAGCGCGGTATTTCTGTCGACAGGCAGGTTCTGTCGCGGCTTTCGGGTGATCTGGCGCAGGCTGCGGCAGGCTTTGAGGACGAGATTTACGAACTGGCAGGCGAGAAGTTCAATATCGGATCGCCAAAGCAGCTTGGTGATATCCTGTTTGGTAAGATGGGCTTGCCGGGCGCGTCAAAGACAAAGACCGGACAATGGTCCACTTCCGCGCAGGTGCTGGAAGACCTGGCTGCCGAGGGCCTCCCACTGCCGCGCAAGATCGTTGACTGGCGTCAGCTGACCAAGCTCAAATCCACCTATACCGATGCGCTGCCCGGCTTCATTCACCCGCAGACCAAGCGCGTGCATACGTCTTACGCGATGGCTTCCACTTCGACGGGGCGTCTGTCTTCGTCTGATCCAAACTTGCAGAATATCCCGGTACGTACCGCCGAAGGACGCAAGATCAGAACGGCCTTTATTGCAGAGCCAGGCAACAAGCTGGTTTCTGCCGATTACAGCCAGATTGAGTTGCGTGTGCTGGCTCATGTTGCGGATATTCCACAACTCAAACAGGCTTTTGCGGATGGTATCGACATTCATGCCATGACTGCATCGGAAATGTTCGGTGTGCCGGTGGAAGGCATGCCGTCTGAAGTGCGGCGCCGTGCCAAGGCGATCAATTTCGGTATCATTTATGGCATTTCAGCGTTTGGTCTTGCCAATCAGCTTTCCATTCCGCGTGAAGAAGCCGGACAATATATCCGCACTTATTTCGAGCGGTTCCCTGGCATCAAGGAATATATGGAAGCGACAAAGGCTTTTGCCCGCGAACATGGCTATGTTGAAACCATCTTCGGTCGTCGCGCGCATTATCCGGATATCAAAGCTTCAAACCCTCAGGTTCGTGCATTTAACGAGCGCGCGGCTATCAATGCCCCGATTCAGGGGGCAGCAGCAGATATTATCCGTCGTGCCATGATCCGCATGGAAGACGCCCTTCAAAAAGACAAGCTCAACGGGCGTATGCTGTTGCAGGTGCACGACGAACTGATCTTCGAAGTACCTGAAAACGAAGTAGAAAATACGATTTCTCTGGTACGCCATGTCATGGAAAATGCGGCCATGCCAGCAGTGTCACTTTCGGTGCCTTTACATGTCGATGCGCGTGCAGCGCATAACTGGGATGAGGCCCATTAGGGTCTCAGCCGGTTGACCTGAGAGGTTTGACGCTATAGGTAAGCGGCAATTCTGTTGCTTCGGTAGTCGCCAGTGGGTTTGTGACCAATGGGTTTGCGGCTTGTGAAGCTTTTTTGAAAGTCATTCATGTCTCTGCCCGAATCCATCGCTCCGGCTCTTTCCGGAGCATTAGCCGCTCGCGGTTACAATACTCTCACCGCTGTTCAGAACGCTGTTCTGGCGCCGGAAACTCTCCACGCTGATCTGCTCGTCTCTGCACAGACAGGCTCCGGTAAAACCGTCGCCTTTGGTCTTGCTATGGCTTCGACCATTCTTGGCGATGAACTGCGTTTCGGTAATCCGGGAGCGCCTCTTGCTATGATCATCGCGCCAACGCGCGAACTGGCTTTGCAGGTTCAGCGCGAACTGGAATGGCTCTATGCCGATACCGGTGCACGCATTGCGTCCTGTGTTGGTGGTATGGATATCCGTTCTGAGCGTCGTGTGCTGGAACGCGGTTCGCATATCGTTGTTGGCACGCCGGGCCGTCTGCGCGATCACATTACACGTAATGCGTTGGATATGTCCGAACTGCGCGTCGTAGTGCTCGATGAAGCCGACGAAATGCTCGATATGGGCTTCCGTGAAGATCTCGAATTCATTCTCGGCGAAGCACCGGCTGATCGCCGTACGCTGATGTTCTCGGCAACCGTACCAAAGCCAATTGCACAGCTTGCCAAGCGCTTCCAGAAAGATGCGCTGCGTATCTCTGCTGCAGGCGAAGCGGGTCAGCATGCCGATATTGATTATTTCGCCATGCCGGTTCCGCCACAGGAACGCGATCATGCGATCATCAATACGCTTCTTTATTATGATGCGCAGAACTCGATTATCTTCTGTTCAACCCGTGAAGCTGTGAAACACATGGCGAGCCGCCTGTCCAATCGCGGTTTCGCAGTTGTGGCGCTGTCGGGTGAATTGAGCCAGGCCGAGCGCAACAATGCGCTACAGTCGATGCGTGATGGCCGTGCCCGCGTTTGCGTGGCAACTGACGTTGCCGCTCGCGGTATCGATTTGCCAAATCTCGATCTGGTTATTCATGCCGATCTGCCGAACAATCCGGATACTATGCTGCACCGTTCGGGACGTACCGGTCGTGCGGGCCGCAAGGGCACTTGTGTTCTGGTGGTTCCATTCTCACGTCGCCGCATTGCCGAGCGTCTTCTGCACATGGCAAAGCTTGATGCGCAGACTGTTCCTGCACCCGGCATCGCTGCTGTTCAGGCCAAGAACAACGAACGTATTCTCAATGGCGAGGCTTTCAATCAGCCCGTTGAAGAAGAACATCAGGAACTCCTGAAGGCACTGACCGAGCGTTATACGCCGGAACAGATCGCAGCTGCATTCCTCAATCGTGAACTTGCAGCATTGCCTGCCGCCGAAGATATTTCTGACGCACCGGTTCATCCGATTGCCAGCAAAAAGCCGCGCGAGCGTACAGAGCGTGGTGATCGCCCAGAACGTGGCGAGCGCTTTGATCGCGGTGATCGTGCAGAGCAAGGCGAACGTTTCGACCGCAATGCGCGTTTTGATGGCGTCTGGTTCTCGGTTTCGGCTGGTCGCAAGCACCGCGCTGATCCAAAGTGGCTGCTGCCGCTTATCTGCAAGGCCGGTGACGTTTCCAAGCGCGAAGTCGGTTCGATCAAGATTTTCGACAACGAAACCCGCTTTGAAATCGTCGCATCCAAGGCTGATGAATTCCGCCGTTCGGTTGAAGAGCGTGGCACGGGCGAAAAGGGTCTCGTGATCCGCCCGGCTGTTGCTGGTGCCGGTGGCGATGCAGCTCCTCGTGAAGCCAAGCGTGATTTCAAGCCACGCAGCGACAAGCCAAGAAGCGATTTCCGTGACGGTCCGCGCGACAATAACCGTGATAACGCGAAGGGTAGCTGGGCCAAGCCTAAGGGCGACTTCAAGAAAGATGGTTTCAAGAAGGACGGCAAAAGCGGCTATCCGAAGAAGAACCGCGGAGAGTAATTTCCGATCATAAAAAAGCCCGCCAATCGGCGGGCTTTTTCTTGTCCATAAATCAGAAGCCCCCCGAAAGCTTGCATGTCTTCGGGGGGCTGTTTTTTTACACGTCGAGATTGGCAACGCTTAGCGCATTTTCCTGAATGAACTCGCGGCGCGGCTCGACTTCGTCGCCCATCAGGCGAGAGAAGAGCGAGTCTGCATCGGTTGCATCGTTGACCCTGACCTGCAACAGCGAACGTACATTCGGATCGAGCGTGGTTTCCCACAGCTGATCGGCGTTCATTTCGCCCAAGCCTTTGTAACGCTGTAGCGTCAGACCTTTGCGTCCTGTTGCGAAAATCGCATCGAGGAGAGACATTGGACCAGACAGCACTTCTGTTTTGTCCTTGCGTCGCAGCAAAGGTGGCTCGGCAAAGACTTCTGACAGGCGTGAAGCCACACGGTCTATCTGGCGTGCATCGGCGGAACCGAGCAGCGCCATATCGAGAATGGCGACGTCCTTGACGCCACGGACCATACGCTCGAAGCGATAGCCGCCATCTTCCGTGACATGTGCAGTCCAGCCACGCTCGGTTTCTTCCGAGATCATGTCGAGGCGCTGTGCGACAATGCCTGCAGAGGTTAGTGCGGCGGCATCGTTCGCTGATGAATTCGGGTTGAGAAGCCCGGCAATTGCAGCCTGTTCAACGACACTGCGATCATAGCGAGTGTGCAGACCGGCGAGCAGCTGGCGCAGTGTGCGTGCATCGTCAACGACAGACCGCAGGTCGGGCCCGGCCCGGACTTCACCGCTTGCCATTTCGAGAGCGGCTTCTTCAAGACCTGTTTCGATGAGGAAGTCTTCGAACGCAGCTTCGTTTTTGATGTATTGCGAGGACTTGCCGCGCGACACCTTATAGAGCGGTGGCTGCGCGATATAGATATGTCCGCGCTCAATCAGTTCCGGCATCTGGCGGAAGAAGAAGGTCAACAGCAACGTACGAATATGCGCACCGTCGACGTCAGCATCCGTCATGATGATGATCTTGTGATAGCGCAGCTTATCCGGGTTGAAGCCGTAGTTTTCATCTTTGCCGATGGAGGTGCCGAGCGCTGTGATCAGCGTGCCAACCTGATCAGATGAGATCATCCGGTCGAAACGCACACGTTCCACATTGAGGATCTTGCCGCGCAGCGGCAGGATTGCCTGGTTCTGACGCGAGCGACCGCTTTTGGCGGAGCCACCGGCGGAGTCACCCTCGACGATGAATATTTCTGATTTCGCAGGATCACGTTCCTGACAATCAGCAAGCTTGCCAGGCAGGGACGTCACACTCAGATTGCTCTTGCGGGTGATGTCACGTGCCTTGCGGGCCGCTTCACGGGCTGCTGCTGCCTGAATGACCTTTTCAACAATGGTCTTTCCGCCAGAAGGATGTTCTTCAAGCCATGTCGAAAGCGCTTCGTTGACGAGGCTTTCAACGACCTGACGTACTTCGGAGGAAACAAGCTTGTCTTTGGTCTGCGACGAGAATTTAGGGTCTGGAACCTTGACGGAAAGAACTGCGGTGAGGCCTTCGCGACAATCATCGCCAGTGAGCTGCACTTTTTCCTTCTTGGTCAAGCCGGAAGAATCCGCATAGCCCGTTACCTGACGCGTCAACGCACCACGGAAACCGGCCAGATGCGTACCGCCATCGCGCTGTGGAATGTTGTTGGTGAAGCAAAGCACCTTCTCGTGGTAGGAATCATTCCACCACATTGCAACTTCAACGGTCATGCCGTCTTTTTCGCTGCGGATGTAGATCGGTTCTTCCAGAAGAGCCTTCTTGCCCTTGTCGATATATTTTACGAATTCGACAACACCGCCGTCATAGTGCAGTACCTGCTCACGAATATCAGCGTGCCGGCGATCGGCCAGGTTGATACGGACGCCTGAATTCAGGAACGCCAGTTCGCGCAGACGGCGTTCCAGCGTGTCGTAATCGAATTCAACCATGGTGAACGTATCGGTTGAAGGAAGAAAGCTCACCTCCGTACCGGTATCGCTGCCAGCTTCACCCGTCACAACCAGCGGAGAGTCCGCAACGCCATGCGTGAAGCTCATTTCGTGAATTTTGCCTGCGCGGCGAATTTTCAGCTTCAGCCAGACCGAAAGCGCGTTCACAACCGAAACACCCACACCGTGCAGACCGCCGGAAACCTTATAGGAGTTCTGGTCGAACTTACCGCCAGCATGAAGCTGGGTCATGATGACTTCAGCGGCCGAAACACCTTCTTCCTTATGGATATCGGTGGGGATGCCACGGCCATTATCGGTCACAGTACAGGAGCCATCAGCGTTCAGCGTTACAGTCACCAATGTGGCATGTCCGGCAAGCGCTTCATCAATGGCGTTGTCCACCACTTCGTAGACCATATGATGCAGGCCGGAGCCATCATCCGTGTCGCCGATATACATGCCCGGACGCTTACGAACAGCATCCAGACCTTTCAGCACACGAATGGAATCCGCGCCATATTCGGCGGGGGCTTCGGAATTCATCTCTGGAGTCTCGCTCATGAAAATCTTTCGAAAATGCGCCGCGAATGCGGCCCTAAAGCCTGCTGCAATTGCAGCAACAAATACACTGTCGAATCACACGACAAACATGGTTTTAATATAGGCGTTAAAGGCGATTTTTCCAAATTTTGGGGCCAAATTTGACGGGGATTCAGCTCTTTTGGCAAGCTATACAGGGCCGGGCTGGCATACCGCGTCTGGAACCGCCACAATTGATGCTTATATCCTATCCAACGGGGGCGTTCTTGACCTGAAATTTATAAGCAAGGAACGCTTGATGGAAGTTGCAGCCAAGATGACCGAAACCGCCAATCCTTTTGTTCCGCCAGCACCGCGCCCGCGCGACAAGCCAGTCGGGCGTTTTGAGATGATGCGGGTGGTTTATAAAAACCCGCTCGAATTATGGGGTGAACCCTCCTACAACGAGCCGTGGGTATCAGTCAGCTGGCTTGGGATCAAAACCGTCATTGCCAATGATCCGGGTCTGATACGGCATGTGCTGGTGGATAACGCCGCTAATTATCCCATGTCCGCTATTCGTCAGCGTGTGCTGCGCCCCATCCTGCGTGATGGTCTTCTGACCGCTGAGGGGCAAACCTGGAAGCGTTCGCGAAAGGCCATGGCGCCGGTCTTCACCCCACGCCATATCGGCGGCTTCGCTGATGCTATGCTTGCGCGCTCAAAGCATTTTGTCGAGCGCTACAAGACAAGTGGCACGATTACTGATGTCGCTCATGACATGACACTTCTCACCTATGACATTCTGGCCGAAACTCTGTTTTCCGGCGAGATTGCCGGTGACCCGAATGATTTCGCCCGTCAGATAGATAAGCTTTTTGAAACAATGGGCCGGGTTGATCCCTTCGATCTGCTTGGCCTGCCAGACTGGTTGCCACGTTTTACGCGTTTGCGCGGACAGCAATCGCTTGGCTTCTTCCGTGAACTGGTTTCCGAAACCATTTCTATGCGCAAGGCACGCATGGACAATGGCGAGGATGTTCCAAACGATTTCCTCACCTTGCTTTTGCGCGCTGAAGGACCGGAGGGACTGACCCGCTCCGAGATTGAAGATAACATCATCACCTTTATCGGTGCGGGCCACGAGACGACCGCGCGCGCACTCGGCTGGACGCTTTATCTGCTTGCAAAAGCACAACATGAGCGTGTCCATGTGGAGGCGGAAATCGATGCATTCTTTGCAGAGGGTGGTGATGAGCTGCCGCCACAGGAGTGGCTGGCAAAATTGCCTTTAACACGCGCAGCTTTTGAGGAGGCCATGCGACTTTACCCACCTGCGCCTTCGATCAATCGTGAGGCGGCAGTCGATGATACCTATGGAGATTTGAAAATTGCCAAAGGTACAGCTGTTCTCGTCATGCCGTGGGTGATCCATCGTCACAGGCTCTATTGGGATGAGCCAGACGCCTTCAAACCCTCGCGTTTCTGGCCGGAAAATCGTGATCAGATAGATCGGTTCCAATATCTGCCGTTCGGTGCAGGCCCGCGCGTCTGTATAGGTGCGAGCTTTGCCTTGCAGGAAGCGGTTATCGCTCTTGCGATATTGCTGCGTGATCATCGATTTGACGTGCTTGAAACGACAAAGCCATGGCCAGTGCAGAAGCTGACCACACAACCACAGGGTGGTCTGCCGATGAAGGTGGTGAAGCGCTAGAGCGGTTCACACGTTCGCTGGAAATTATGCAAGAAAAAAGCCCGGCTTTGGCCGGGCTTTTCTCATTTTGAAAGGCGCTCAGCGTGCCATTTAAGATGGTCATCCATGAAGGTCGAGATAAAGAAATAGGAATGGTCATACCCCTCGCGCATGTTGAGCGTGAGCGGCATGCCTGCCTTCTTGCAAGCCTCTTCCAGTAGCCAGGGACGCAGGCCTTCATCAAGGAAGCCATCAGCTGTGCCTTGGTCGATCAGTAACTCCGGAAAACGATAACCGTCCTCAATCAGAAGAGTTGTGTCATAGGCACGCCATGCGCGTTCCTCAGCCCCAAGATACTTCTCGAGCGCAGGCTTTGACCATCCGGCAGTTGAAGGCTGGACGATAGGCGCAAAAGCAGATGCCGACTTGAAGCGATCCGGGTTTTTGAGCGCAATCGTTAGTGCGCCATGTCCGCCCATTGAATGGCCGGTGATTGCCTGTCGCGACATATCGAGCGGAAACTCGCTTGCCACCAGATCGGTCAGTTCTTTCGTGATGTAGCTATACATCTGATAGTTTTCAGCAAATGGCGCTTGTGTTGCATCGACATAAAAGCCTGCGCCTTTGCCGAACTGCCAGTTATCCGGTTCATCTGGAACATCATCACCACGCGGGCTGGTATCCGGGCAAATGACGGCAATTCCAAGTTCTGAAGCCAGTTGCCGATATTCGCCCTTGTCCATCACGTTCTGATGTGTGCAAGTGAGGCCCGAAAGATACCACAGCACCGGCACAGGGCCGTCGACGGCTTGCGGGGGCAAGAAAACAGCAAAGGTCATATCGCATTGATTTGTCTCACTCTTATGGCGATAGACGCCTTGCGTTCCACCAAAGCATTTGGCCGTTGAGATCGTTTCCATGAGATTTCCTGCTGTTTATCCGTTTCCGAATGCGACGGCGACATTGACTGTCGCGGCGACAAGGACCGTATTGAAGAAGAATGACACGATGCTGTGCAGAAGCGTCACTTTTCGCATCGCAGTGGTCGTGACATTGGTGTCCGAAGTCTGTGCTGTCATACCAATGATGAAGGCATAATAGGCAAAGTCCCAGCCCGATGGCTGGGGCGTTTCCGGAAAATTGAAGCCGCCACGATACCTGCTGGCACGGGCCGCATCGTCGCCCGCTGGCTCACGCGGTTGCCAATACATGTGTGCGTAGTGGATCGCTGTCATCATGTGGATCGTGCACCATCCAAGCGGCACGGACGCCAGCGTCATCATCAGCGAAAACAGATCGGCTTTGGGTTGCTGATTGATCAGGATGAACAGCGAAACCACCGCAACCACAACAGTGGCAAAAGTCACCAGAAAGATGATCCAGATCGGTTCGTCTGCTTTTGCCGCATGTTTTTTGAGGTAGGGAACTGTGAGTTTGGGCAGAACCACAAGTGCCAGAATAAGGTAGAGAACGAAGAAACAGTTTGCCCCTATGACCGGGGCGAGCGGGCTTTTGAGAAGCCAGGCGATAATAAAGGTTGCGACGCCGCCAATGGCTGCGAGATAGAATGACATATGGCGGCGCAGCAGAAACATCAGGCGGTCACTTCCTTCGGGTCTAGTCGCATATCCACATGCGGAATGCCGTCTTCTAAGTATTCTTCCGAAATCGCAACAAAGCCAAACGAGCCGTAGAATTTCTGCAGATGGCTCTGTCCGCCAAGCTCGATAGCGATGCCGGGAAACCGTTGCTGCGTAAACTCTATGGCCTCTTTCATCAGGCGCTGGCCGAGCTTGTACCCGCGATAATCCGGCGCCACGACAACGCGCCCAATCCTGGCCGGTTTGCCTGCAGTTTCCGGTGGAAGAACACGCAAACTGGCCGCAAGTTCCTCTCCATCGAGAACACGCAGATGAAACGCGTCATAGTCGTTGCCGTCGATTTCGGGGTAGGGGCATTTTTGCTCCACCACGAAAACATCTACGCGCAGCTTCAGCATCGCATAAAGCGCGCGTGGCGTCAGGCCGTCGATTTCATCCCAATGGGAGATAAAAAGCTTTTCACTCATCAGTAGACAATCACCGAACGGATGGATTTGCCGTCATGCATAAGATCGAAGGCGGTGTTGATTTCCTCAAGCGGCATCGTGTGGGTGATGAGGCTGTCGATGTCGATCTTGCCTTCCATGTACCAGTCGACAATCTTCGGTACGTCTGTACGACCGCGTGCACCGCCAAATGCCGTTCCCTTCCACACGCGTCCAGTGACGAGCTGGAATGGACGTGTGGCGATTTCCTTGCCTGCTTCGGCCACGCCGATGATGATTGATTCACCCCATCCGCGATGGCAGCACTCCAGCGCCTGACGCATGACATCGGTGTTGCCAGTGGCGTCAAACGAATAGTCTGCACCACCATCTGTGAGGTCCTGAATGGCCTGCACAACCTTGTCATTGCCGATCTCACGCGGGTTGATGAAGTCGGTCATTCCGAACTTCTTCGCCATTTCAACCTTGGATGGGTTGATATCGACGCCGATGATTTTATCGGCTCCGACCATGCGGGCGCCCTGAATGACATTGAGACCGATGCCGCCAAGACCGAACACCACGACATTGGAACCTGGACGAACTTTTGCCGTGTAAATTACCGCGCCAATACCGGTGGTGACGCCGCAGCCGATGTAACAAATCTTGTCGAAAGGCGCGTCTTCGCGAACCTTTGCAACCGCAATTTCCGGCAGAACGGTGAAGTTGGAGAAGGTCGAGCAGCCCATATAATGGAACACGTCGCCACCATCACAGGAGAAGCGGGTGGTACGGTCGGGCATCAGGCCCTGACCCTGTGTGGCGCGGATCGAGGTGCAGAGGTTCGAGCGCTGCGAAAGGCATGTTTTGCACTGGCGGCATTCGGGCGTGTAAAGCGGGATCACATGATCGCCGGGCTTGACCGAGGTAACGCCTGCGCCCACTTCGCGCACGATGCCTGCACCTTCATGGCCGAGAATAGCCGGGAATTTTCCTTCTGAATCAAGGCCGGACAGCGTATAGGCGTCGGTATGACAAACGCCGGTCGCCATGATCTCGACCAGCACTTCGCCTGCGCGTGGACCGCCGATTTCGACGGTTTCGATGGTGAGCGGCTTCTTTGCCTCCCAGGCAACGGCTGCACGTGATTTCATGGCGATATTCCTTCTATAACTATTCGATAAGCGTTTCGCGTTCACTTCAGATAAGTGCGCAAAATCCGCATGATTTCATCAATCTGTATATCGGTTTCTTGCGCTGTGGCGCTTGCCGTCTTTTCCTGCGACTGCCCGAATGTCTCGCGAAAATGGCTTTCAAGCACCTCCGCCATCAAGCCGTTTGTCGCGCCACGCAGAGCCGCAATCTGCTGCAACAGAGCTGCACATTCCGTACCTGCTTCCACCGCGCGTTCCAGCGCTTCGGCCTGCCCCTTAATACGGCGCAGGCGCGTCAGGGCGCGCTTTTTGTCTTCCGGTGAATGCGGCATGAAATCTCCCGATTATCACAAAATCTATATACTATAGGGGAGTATGTCAATTGCTCCAGAAGCCGCCGGGGGCGGTATGATTTTGCGCGCAATGCGATGATATCAGATTTTATGCCTCAAGCCGCATATGCAACAGCGGATATGGGCGCCCCTGATCGTCAGTTTCCGAGCGGCCCGTTTCGACGAAACCCATATGACGATAGAAGCCGGTGCCTTGCACATTCTGTTCATTCACATCGACAGTCAGCGTGCCGACAAGCGCTTTCACGTGCGCGATCATGTGCTTGCCAATGCCTTTTCCGCGCTGGTCTGGCGAAATAAACAGGCTATCAATATTGCTCTCGCTCATACCCATAAAACCGACTGGCTTGCCATCATCCTCAATGACCCACACCTCGACAATAGGCAGATATTGTTCGCCAACCAGTGTCTCAATCTCGTTGAAATCCTCGCGGCTTAAAAAATCATGTGTTGCCAGCACGCTTTCCCGCCAGATAGCGGTGAGGGCGGGGGCATCCACCGGAATAGATTTTCGGATATGGATCATCTTGGTTCCTTGTGTGATAAGCACGAAAGCAACGCACTACCTAATGGGAATTCTTTTGACGAGCCTGCCCGACCTTCCCGTTATCCGCATTTTGCCGCAGCTCGACGCGGCGTTTGCCGCTCACTCTAGCGCCGTCCTCGTCGCTCCTCCCGGTGCGGGCAAGACGACGCTGGTGCCGCTGCATTTCCTGAAGGCAGGCTGGCGCGGCGATGGGGTGGTTGTGCTGCTCGAACCCCGCCGTTTGGCGGCACGTGCAGCGGCACGGCGCATGGCATCGCTCCTCGGTGAAGAACCGGGCGAAACGGTGGGCTATCGCATGCGTCTTGAAAGCAAGGTTTCGGCGAAGACCAAAATCCTTGTTGTAACTGAGGGTGTGTTCGCACGCATGATCCTCGATGATCCGGACCTCAAGGGCGTCGCTGCGGTTCTGTTTGATGAGTTTCATGAACGCAGCCTTGATGCCGATTTTGGTCTGGCGCTTGCGCTTGACGTGCAGGCCGCCTTGCGCGACGATCTTAAAATCCTTGTCATGTCGGCAACGCTGGACGGTGCCCGCGTGGCGCAGCTCTTGGGCGATGCTCCTGTTATTGAGAGCGAAGGTCGCGCCTATCCTGTTGATATTCGATATTGTGACCGCAAGCCCGATGAGCGGATTGAAGACGCGGTCGCGCGTGCCGTGCGCGAGGCGCTGGTCGATGAAACCGGCAGTGTTCTTGCCTTTTTGCCCGGTCAGGGCGAAATCGAACGCACGGCTGGCATTCTCGAAAAATCTCTGCCTGCCAATATTATTCTGGCACCACTTTATGGCGCGATGGAAGGTCGAGATCAGGATGCTGCCATCAAGCCGGCACCCGCTGGCCAACGCAAAGTGGTGCTGGCCACATCGATCGCCGAAACCTCCATTACCATCGATGGGGTGCGCGTGGTGATCGATTCCGGCCTTGCACGCCTGCCAAAATATGAGCCGGCCACCGGCCTGACCCGGCTGGAAACCGTGCGCACTTCGCGCGCATCCGCCGATCAGCGCGCTGGTCGTGCCGGGCGTACTGAGCCGGGTATTGCGATCCGCCTTTGGCATCAGGGGCAGACGGCATCGCTCCCCGCGTTCTCTCCGCCCGAAATTCTCGAAGCAGATTTGTCGGGTCTTGTGCTTGATGCAGCTGCATGGGGCGTTACCGATCCGGCAACGCTTTCTCTGCTTGATAAGCCGCCGCTGCCTGCCTTGAAGGAAGCGAAAGCTCTGCTTATGCGGCTTGGTGCACTGGATGAAACAGGGCGTCTGACTGTGGACGGCGAGGCCATGCGCTCGCTGGCACTACCCGCGCGTCTTGCACATATGGTGGCCGAAGCGGGCAAACGTGGCGAAGCTTTACGGGCCGCAGAACTAGCCATGCTTCTGACCGAGCGTGGTCTCGGCGGCAATGAAACCGATCTCGACACCCGCATGTCGCGTTTTCGCAATGATCGATCGGACCGCGCACAGCGTGCCAAAGGTCTGGCGAAGCGCCTTGCTGCGAATGTGCCTAATAAGGGTGAAGCGGCAGGCTCAGGCGTGGGCCGTATGTTGATTGACGCCTATCCTGATCGTGTTGCCAGGGCACGCGGACAAACCGGGCAATTTCTGCTCGCCAATGGGCGCGGTGGTGAAGTTGACCCCGCGATCAGTCTCAGCCGCGCATCATGGCTGGTGGTGGCCGATATGTCGGGTAAAGCCGGACGTGCTCGCATTCTTTCTGCAGCGGAAACATCGGAAGCGGAAATCCGCGCGGCCCTTGGCAGCAGGATCGAAAGCGGACGACAGGTCGTCTATGATACCGAGAAAAATACCCTTCGTGCCCGCGAGGCCGTGCGCATCGGTGCCATTGCGCTGTCAGAAAAGCCGCTGGCCACGCCTTCAGGTGCAAGCGCTGACGAGGGGGTGATTGCCGCGGTGCGCGAGCATGGGCTGGACATTCTGCCATGGGGCAAAGAGGCTGACATCCTGCGCCGCCGTTTGGGATGGCTCTATCGCGGTCTTGGTGATCCATGGCCGTCAATGGATGACGACAATCTGATCGCCCATCTCGACGATTGGCTGTTACCCTTCCTGACCGGTGAGGCACAACTCGACCGCATCCCTGCGCATGTACTGAAAAACGGTTTGATGAGCCTTGTGCCATTCGACCTCCAGCGGAGTGTCGATCAACTGGCACCAACGCATTTTGCAGTGCCGACTGGCTCTAATATTCCGATCCGCTATGACACTGAGGAGCCGGTTCTCGCCGTCCGCGTGCAGGAGCTTTTCGGCCTTGGCATCCACCCAGCTATTGCCAACGGCAAAGTGCCGCTGCTGCTGGAATTGCTTTCTCCAGCCCATCGCCCGATCCAGATCACGCGGGATTTGCCTAATTTCTGGAAGGGTTCCTGGGCCGATGTACGCTCTGATATGCGCGGCCGCTATCCGCGCCATGTCTGGCCGGAAGATCCAGCCAATGCAGAAGCCACCCGCAGGGCCAAGCCGCGCGGGACTTGATGCGTCTTAGGAATGCAGAACGATGCGAACTTCGTCCTGATCCCGGATGTCAAGATTGTCACGTATGCGCTTATCTGAGATCAGCTCAAGACAGTCGTGCATATGCGATCCGACGCGCCGGAAAACCCAGACATGCATGGAACGGGAATGGGAGTGAAGCGTCGCACGCCAAGCCTGACCGGTGCCGCGGCGTGGTTTGAAAAGCTTGCGACGCAGACTGTTGTTCAGAATTTCATTCTGCGGGATCACCATGGTGGGTGGAACGAGGCCACGATCCAGTGCGGTGAGTTGCTTGCGCCGGCTTTGCAGGACGATTGGATATTCCGTGATCTGCACATTTAGTGAGCCGGATGCAAATCTGTCTGGCCAGTCGGTCGGCGAGTTTTTCAGATCGCGTTTCCCGGGAATTACAAGCTCTGAATGCTTCCCCAGTCCCGACGATATCTTCCCCCTGAAGACAATCATGCGTTCCCCCTACACGTGGCAGTAGAACTGTTATAATTGATTCACAAAAATGACACAATTTCATCGGGCAATAAGTTGGGATGCAGCGAAAGCATGATACTCCCCAAGGGGCTGGTGTTCCGAGCCACTCTGGTTTTAGCCTGCGACTGGATGACACAGTTCTGCTTGCGTGAATATGCGCGTTGCCGCATAAGGGGCCGTCAGAGCGGTTTCGCTTTCTTATGTCTGAGAAACCGCTCTGTTTCTTTGTCTACGCATTTCCAAACACAAGGAAATTCTACACTTTTGCTGGAAATGCTCTGGGGTGGCCATGCACGCAGAATTCGATAACCGAGCTTCTAATCTTTCGCGAAAACCGCGCCTCACTACATTGGTGCGTCTGCGTTGGCTGGCTATTGCCGGGCAGACCGCAGCGGTTATGTTTGTGGCACTCTATCTGCAATTCAATTTTGCGGTGGGTATTTGCTTCGCGCTGATAGCTTGCTCTGCATGGCTCAATCTCTATCTCGCATTTCGCTTTCCGACCAACCATCGTCTGAGCCCGACAGCTGCCAGCATTGTGCTGGCTTTCGATATTTTGCAGCTGGCAGGACTGCTCTATCTGACGGGTGGGGTACAAAACCCCTTCGTTATCCTGATGATAGCTCCGGTCATCATATCTGCCACATCGCTTTCGGTGCGCCATACGCTGGCTCTCGCACTCCTCGTTGTGCTGAGTACCTCCGTGCTGACGCTGCGCTATGAGCCTCTGCCCTGGTATCCCGGCGAAACGCTCAATCTGCCATTTCTTTTTGTGGCCGGCATTTGGTGCGCGATCATTGCCGCACTGGGTTTTACCGGCGTTTATGCCTATCGTATTGCCGAAGAAACACGCCAGCTTGGCGATGCTTTGGCCGCAACAGAACTCATTTTGCAGCGCGAGCAACATCTGACCGCACTGGATGGGCTGGCAGCAGCAGCAGCCCATGAGCTGGGTACGCCACTTGCCACCATCACTCTGGTGGTCAAGGAAATGCAGCGCGCTTATGCCAACAAGCCCGATAGCGATCCGGGACTTGCAGAAGACATTGCACTTTTGCAATCGCAGGCTGCGCGATGCCGCGAAATTCTTCAGCGGTTGACCAGTCTGTCCTCGGAAAATGAGGAACACATGTCGCGTCTGCCTTTCTCATCATTGATCGAGGAAGTGATTGAGCCGCATCGCGATTTTGGGATTCTGCTCGAAGTGACAAAACAGGAAGGCCCCAAGCCGGAGCCGGTTGTGCGTCGTAATCCGGGTCTGCTTTATGGTCTTGGCAATCTGGTGGAGAATGCGGTCGATTTTGCACGCGATGAAGTCAGCGTTACATGGGGTTGGACCGACACGAACGTCACCGTTACCATTCAGGACGATGGCGAGGGGTTCAAACCGGAAATTCTCGACCGAATCGGTGAACCCTATATGACCAGCCGCGATGGGGCTCATAATGGTGGTGGCGGTCTTGGGTTGGGGCTTTTTATCGCAAAAACTCTGCTGGAACGTTCAGGAGCGCAGATTAGCTTTAAAAATCGCAAGAATCCCGGACAAGGTGCCGAAGTAAAAGTAATATGGCCACGCTCGGCTTTCATTGTAAGCTGATGAATATATTGCGGAATTAATCTTGGGTTGAATTGCAGGCACCTTTGCGCGCAGCACTTCGGCAGCATCGATTTTTTGTGCCATCGATTAGAAATCGCATTTAAACACAATGCTTTACGCTTTGTAGCAATTATAATTTTGCTGAGATTGCTTCAATAATTCAATGGCTATTTGACTTTTTGACGCAGGGATATCAATAAGGAAATAAAAATACAGGCAGGAAGCACCCCATGGAAGACTTGAAGCAGGAAGACACCGAAGCCATTGGCAACGATCCCACCCTCCTTCTGGTTGATGATGACAAGCCTTTCTTGCAGCGTCTTGCCCGCGCCATGGAAGGCCGGGGCTTTCAGGTAACGACTGCGGAATCGGTTGAAGAAGGCATCGCCGCTGCAAAGGCTGCTGCACCCGCTTATGCGGTGGTGGATATGCGGCTGGGAGATGGTAACGGGCTTGATGTTATTGAGGCCATTCGTTCACGTCGCACAGACACGCGCGCTATCGTGCTCACCGGTTATGGTAATATCGCGACTGCAGTGAATGCTGTGAAGCTCGGCGCGATTGACTATCTCTCCAAGCCTGCCGATGCGGATGAAGTTTTTGCTGCTCTGACCCGTCGTCCGGGTGAAAAAGTTGCACCACCGGAAAATCCGATGTCGGCTGATCGTGTGCGTTGGGAGCATATCCAGCGCGTTTACGAAATGTGCGAGCGCAATGTTTCCGAGACGGCACGCCGCCTCAATATGCATCGCCGTACTTTGCAGCGGATTCTGGCCAAGCGCGCACCACGTTAGAGCGTGTTTCGATTTGTTCTACCCGTTTCGGAAAGCGCGTTAATCCACATTGGTCTCGGGTACATCGAGACCGGCAAGTTCTGCAATGGTCAGCCTTGCAGCACCTGCTCGAGCAAAGCGCAGCATGAGCGCTTTGCGGGTCGCACCAGGAAGCTTGTGCTCTGGCGCGTCACGAAGAATTTCAGCCCCATAACCATCTGATAATATGAAGCCGCAATCTTCCGGAAAGATTTCGCGTGGCACAGCTGGGTGTGTCGCAAAGAAAAGCCGGTCGCAATAGGCGCGGTATTCAGGCCATTTACGGTCTGCTTTCCAGTCCTCGATTGAGGATTTAATCTCAACGATCCAGATTTCACTTTTGCGGCTGACAGCAATCAGGTCAGCGCGCCTTCCCGATGCCAGTGGCAGTTCGGGTAATGACGCCAATCCCATCTCCAGAAAAAGACGCTGTACGCCCCGCCGCACAAGCAATGCGTTTTCGGACTGTCGTCCATCTGAAAGAGGGTGGGATTTATTGGGAATCACAATTGGCATGGCCAGATTTTGCGCCTGACCGGTGCGCGAAACAACAGCAAAATGGCAGCAGGCGCGGTGATATGAAAGCGCAATCGCGGCAAAAATGGCAAGAAAGTGGCCGAAGTAGGATTTTTCAATTTACGGTTAACGGCTGGTTAACAATACTACCGCATGTTTTCACATGAATGGGCGATTCGCTCCTGTTGACGGTATGAATCAATTGAGGGGAAATTCATGAAATCTCGCGTCTTGCAGCTGAGCGCAGCTCTTCTTCTTGGTGGTGTACTTGCTGGTTGCTCCACGGTTGGTGGCACCTTTTACACCGCGTCTTATTCTGCGGTCAGCGACGCTGGTTACACGATCCCGGCAATTCCCAATGAAAAGATTCCGCAGCAATATCGCCGACAGATCGTGAAATATCAGACCGACGAAGCGCCGGGCACCATCATTGTTGAGACGCGCGAGAAGTTTCTCTATTACGTCATGCCGGACGGCAAGGCGATGCGCTATGGCATCGGCGTGGGCCGTGAGGGTTTTGGCTGGTCAGGAACAGCACGCGTCGCCATGAAGCGCGAATGGCCAACATGGACGCCACCGGCTCCTATGATCAAGCGCCAGCCGGAACTGGCAAAATATCGCAATGGCATGGGTCCAGGCCTGAAAAACCCGCTCGGAGCGCGCGCTCTCTATCTCTATAACAAGGGCGGAGACACAGGTTATCGCATCCACGGCACGCCGGAATGGTGGTCGATTGGTAAAGCCATGTCGTCAGGCTGTGTGCGCATGATGAACCAGGATATCATCGATCTCCATGAACGCGCAGGGCAAGGTTCCAAGGTTATCGTGAGGCAGTAAACCTTACACCAAAATCAAAAAGGCCGCTGAGAAGCGGCCTTTTTTCTGGAAATGCGTACAAACAAATAGCTGGAGCGGTTACACCGATTCAATCTTAACTGGAACCGCTCTCAGAGTGGCTATCAGATCTGTTCGACCTGCTGCACTTCCGGCACAAAGTGACGCAGAAGATTCTGGATGCCATGCTTGAGTGTCGCCGTCGATGACGGGCAGCCAGAGCAGGCGCCCTTCATGTGCAGGAACACTGTGCCATTCTCAAAGCCTCGGAATGTGATGTCGCCGCCGTCCTGTGCAACAGCTGGACGCACGCGGGTTTCGATCAATTCCTTAATGGTTTCGACGATTTCGGTATCGGCTTCATCGAAGAATTCTTCATCTTCATGAGCAGCGGCTGCATCCGCATTGGCATTACCAGCCATTGCGGGCAGGCCCGACATGAAATGTTCCATGATCGTGCCAAGGATGGCAGGCTTCAGATGCTGCCATTCGCCGTCTTCTTTGGTGACTGTGATGAAATCATAGCCAAAGAAAACACCGGTTACGCCGGGTACCGCAAAAAGCTTTGCTGCGAGCTGCGAGGTGTTGCCTGCGCTTGACGCATCACGGAAATCTGCTGTTCCCTCAGGCATGACAACCTTGCCTGGCAGAAACTTCAGGGTCGCCGGGTTTGGCGTCGTTTCAGTCTGGATGAACATGCCCGTTCTCCGCTTTCAACTCTGGATGGGTTCTAGTAAGCGCCAATGAGCGAGGAAGCAAGGCTTGCTTCGGTCAGCTGCATATCTGTTACGATCAATATAGGGTGATTATGTCACCGCATCAATGTCATCATTGGAAAGTCCTGCGGGGACCACGGTAACGGGGATCTGAAACAGTGCTCGTCCTGCAAGCGACTGGACCAGAGGGCCGGGACCTTCCTTGCCAGAACCAGCCGCCAGAACCAGAATGGCTATGTCCTGATCTTCTTCAATCAGGCTTGGCAACTGATCATTGGTGTTGCCTTCGCGGATGATCAGTTCCGGCTCGATACCCTGTTCTTCGCGCACAGTGGCAGCGAATTTTTCCAGCGTTGAACGTGCACGTTCTTCTGCTTCCTGCCGCATGATTTCGCCAACGCCCAGGATTTGCTGGAAATCCGAATTGTCGATGACAAACAGCATGACAAGCGCGCCGCTTGTATTCTTGGCACGGCGCGCGGCATAGGCGACAGCACGCTCGCATTCGGGCGTGTCATCAATAACAGCAAGAAACTTGCGTCGGTGGCCGGCTTCCCGGCTAAGTCGTTTGGATACCATGGCGATAATGTGGCATTGCAAAGAGCCGCCCGCAAGCGGGCAGCTCTTGATTATTTATTAGTTCTGCAACCAGCCGATAATATCGCGGACGTGGCGCATGTTTGCCTCTGCAATCACGCTGGCGCGTTCGCCACCATCTTTCAGAACGTTGTCGATATAGGCAGGATCGGCCACCAGACGACGCATTTCATGGGTGATTGGCGACAGCTTTGCCACTGCCAGATCAGCCAGTGCGGCTTTGAATTCGGAGAACTGACGCCCACCAAATTCGCTCAGGATTTCTTGCTTGGACTTCGACGACAGGGCTGCATAGATGCCAACCAGGTTGTCGGCTTCCGGACGCCCGGTGAGGCCATCGATTTCCGTAGGCAAGCCGTCCGAATCGGTCTTGGCCTTGCGGATTTTCTTGTTGATGGTCTCTTCGTCATCGATCAGGTTGATGCGCGAGAGGTCCGAAGGGTCGGATTTCGACATCTTCTTGGTGCCGTCACGCAGCGACATGATACGCATGGCCGGACCCGAAATCATCGGCTCGGTCAGCGGGAAAAAGCCGGAAACCTGTTCGTCGCCAACCTGCATGTCCACACCAGTGCCCAGCGAGGCAATACGGTCTGAGTAGTCGTTGTTGAACTTCTGGGCGATGTCACGGGTCAGTTCGAGGTGCTGCTTCTGATCTTCGCCGACCGGAACATGGGTCGCGCGATAGAGCAGAATGTCTGCAGCCATGAGGCTTGGATAGGCGAAGAGGCCGAGCGAGGCGTTCTCGCGGTCTTTGCCTGCCTTATCCTTGAACTGCGTCATGCGGCTCATCCAGCCAATACGTGCGATGCAGTTAAAGACCCATGCGAGTTCCGCATGCTGCATAACGCGACTCTGGTTGAAGACGATGCTCCGCTTGGGATCAATGCCTGCGGCGAGAAATGCCGCCGTGACTTCGCGGGTCGACTGAATGAGTTCAGCCGGATCGGGCGACACGGTCAGCGCGTGCATATCGACGACGCAGTAGATGCATTCCTGCGTCTCCTGAACCTCTACCCACCGCTTGATCGCACCCAGATAATTGCCGAGGTGAAGATTTCCGGTCGGTTGGACGCCGGAGAAGACAAGCGGTTTAAACGTGCTCATGACTTTATCCTGATGTTGGCCTCCGCCGGTGGAGAGCGAAGGATTTTTGAATGCTGTTGCATAGTCCTACCCAAGATTGAAATCAACTTAGAGCTTAATCCGACCGGAGTGAAAAGAGGATCGATAAGATTATGCTTGAAGTAGAAGACGTTAGAGCGCCGATCTGATTTTATCAGATCGAAACGCGCTCTAAGGTAAGATTGTGCAACAAATCTAAATTGTTAGAGTGGCCTTTGTACGCTCAATGGGGCGTAGGGCGCTCTAATCTTTTTCGCAGAGCCACAACAGCCTTTCAAGAGCAATTATATTTCGCTCTCCGGCTCCTTCTTGACAGCCCCACGCTTGATGCCGCGGCGGATCATGCCGGTATTGGCACCGCCAAGTCCAAAGGCCAATGCAAAATAAACGACCATCGCTGCGACAACTATAGTCGTAACGGTGCCAGCTCTGACCGCGAACGGTGCAGCAGATGAGAGCTCAAAAGCGAAATGCCCGACGGCAAAATAGATGCCCGTTGCCATCACGCCCGCAGCAATCAGCAGACGCGGAATGCGGGTGAGCAAAGGTATATCGCTCCCCCAATGGCCGCGCTTGACCAATGTTGCAAACAAGAGCGCTGCATTGACCCAACCGGCAGTGATTTCGGCAATCGCTATGCCGCTTGGTCCCATGCGTTGAAACAGCGTAATGGCCAGCGACACGTTCACCGCCACGGAAACCGCCGCGAAGATCATGGGTGTGCGGGTATCTTCACGCGCAAAGAAACCCGGAATGAAGGCCTTGATCAGAACGAAGGCCGGAAGGCCTAAACCATAAATCGCGAGAATGTTGGAAACAACGAGTGTCGATTCAGCACTGAACTGACCGCGTTCAAACAGAAGCCGCACAATCGGCTCTGACATGACAAGCAAAGCAGCAGCAGCGGGAAGGGTAAGAAACAGCGTGAACTCGACCGAACGGTTCTGCAGGTTGGAGGCTTCTTTCATATGACCACCGCGCAATGCACGCGACAGTTCCGGCAAAAGCACGGTCGCAACCGCAATACCAACCACGCCGAGCGGCAACTGATAGATACGATCGGCATAGACGAGCGAGGACACAGCGCCTTGCATGCCCGATGCGATATTGGTGTTGATCAGCAGATTGATCTGCGTAATGCCGCCGGTAATCGCAGCGGGCAGCGCCAGCACCAGAAGTCTTTTGACATTTGTGGTGAGGCGCGGGCGACGGAAACCGATTTTGATACCCGCATTGCGCACGGCAAGCCAGACGATTGCGAGCTGCACCACACCGGCCGCCATGACACCCCATGAAAGCCCATAGCCGACGGCAAGCGCGTCGTAGCCCTTCCACCAGGCGAAGGCCAGAACGCCGATGAGAATGATGTTGAGGAAAACCGGCGCGATGGCTGCCGCAAAATATCGATGCAGCGAATTGAGCATCCCGCCCATCATTGCTGAAAGCGACATACAGGCGAGATAGGGGAACATGATCACTGCAAGCCGCACGGTATTGTCGAACTTTACCGGATCGTCGGTGAAGCCGGGCGCAATGATCGTACGCACGATAAACGGCATCGAGAGCTCCATCACGATTGTGATGAAAAGCAGCACCGTGAAAAGAACGCCAAACACTTCTTCAGAAAAGCGGCGAGCGCCTTCCATGCCGTTCTTTTCGATTTCCTTGGCAAAGAGTGGCACGAAGGCCGCATTGAACGCGCCTTCAGCAAAGAGCCTGCGGAACGTGTTCGGGAAACGAAAGGCAGCATTGAACGCATCCGCCACAGGACCGGTGCCGAGTGCCGCCGCCATGAACATTTCGCGCGTGAAGCCGAAAATGCGGCTCATCAGCGTGCCGGACGCGACCGTTGCGAACTTTTTGACCAAACTCATTTAATCTAAAAACCTATGCTGCTGCGCGACCGTTGGTCTTCGCGCTGTTTTCCCCGCCAAGAACGGCAAGGAGCTTGCGCCTGATATTGCCCTGTCGGGTTGCGTTTGAAATCTTGTGCCCGACGAGATCGGTTACATAGAAACTGTCGATCACCTTTTCGCCGAAAGTGGTGATGTGCGCCGAAGCAATATCCAGCGAAAGGTCAGAAATAAGGCCGGTCAGTTCCGAAAGAAGGCCGGGGCGATCAAGCCCTTCCACTTCGATGACGGTGAACTTGTCGGAGAGCGTGTTGTTGATCTCGACATGCGGCTCTACCTTGAATGCTTTCGCGCCTCTCTTGGGCTTGGTGCGCTTGGCAAGAACATCCGGTAAATGGGATTTGCCGGAAAGCACATCTTCGATCACCTTACCGACGCGTTCTGCACGTCTGCGCTCATCGTCGTCAGTGTCGAACTCGCGGCTGATCAGGATTGTGTCGAGCGCGCGCCCATCACCTGTGGTGAAGATCTGCGCATCGACAATGTTGCCGCCAGCCGCAGCACAAGCGCCGGTAATGATCGACAGCAGACGTGGATGATCGGGTGCAAGCACGGTAATTTCCGTGACGGCCTCAAAAGTATGTGGCTTTGCCATTGTGGCAAGCGCACGACCATTACGGTCCGTTTCTCGTATGAAATGGGCGTGGCGCACCTGATCATCGAGACTGACGGTCAGGAAATAGTTGGTGTAATGCAGGCCAAGATAGGCATCGCGTTCTGCTGCTGGCCACTCGGACAATTTGTCTGCCAATGCTGCGCGCGCCTGCCGGTCACGGTCGGCACGGGGCAATTCAGAGAAGCCACCCGTCAGAACCAGTTCTGTTTCATAGAAGAGAGTGCGCAGAAGCTGGCCCTTCCAGCCATTCCAGACGCCCGGGCCAACGCCTTTGATGTCACAAACGGTCAGGATGAGCAGAAGCTTCAGCCGCTCCATCGTCTGAACCGTATCAGCAAAGTCGACAATCGTTTTACGATCGTTGAGATCGCGAGACTGCGCAACCATGCTCATGGTCAGATGCTCGCGCACCAGCCATTCCACGGTTTCTGTTTCCGACGCAGACAGGCCGAAGCGCGGGCAGAGCCTGCGGGCAATGCGGGCCCCGGCGATGGAATGGTCTTCGGGTCGCCCCTTGGCGATGTCATGCAGGAGAATAGCCACATACAGTAAAACACGGTCACGCTTCATGGTGGTGACGAGATGGTTGGCCAGTGGGTGCTCGTTTTCGAGCTCACCGTGCTCGATTTCAGACATGACCTGAATGCAGCGCAGCAGATGTTCGTCCACCGTATAGTGGTGGTACATGTTGAACTGCATCATCGCGACGATTTTGCCAAAATCCGGGATGAATTTGCCCAGCACGCCCGATTCATTCATACGGCGCAGGATCAATTCCGGATTGCGCGGCGATGTCAGCACGTCAAGAAACAGGCGATTGGCTTCTGCGTTCTCGCGTAGTTCACCATTGATGAGCTTTAACGAACGGGTGAGCTGTTGCATTGCATCGGGATGAAATTCCAGCCCATGCTTGTCTGCAAGATGGAAGATGCGGATGATGTTGACCGGGTCTCGTTTGAAAACGTCAGGATCAGCGATGTTGATGCGGTGATTTTCGGAGACAAAATCTCCACTGGCTGAAAGCTTGCGCTTGCGGCGTGAGAAGGTGAGGAAGATGCGGTTGAAACCCGGCACATGCTTGGCTTGCTCTTCTTCGAGCGCCGCACAAAGAATGCGCGTCAGATCACCAACATCCTTAGCTACCAGGAAGTAGTGCTTCATGAAGCGTTCGACATAGTTCTGGCCCGGATGCGCGGTGTAACCAAGACGCTGTGCAATTTCCGGCTGGATATCGAAGGACAGGCGTTCTTCTGCTTTCAGCGTTGCAAAATGCATGTGGCAACGCACAGCCCAAAGGAAATCTTCGGCCTTGTTGAAAAGGCGCAATTCACTGCGTGACAATACGCCGAGCTTGATTAGCTCTTCCTTGCTTTTCACGCGGTAGAAGTATTTTGAAATCCAGAACAGCGTATGCAGATCGCGCTGACCGCCTTTGCCTTCCTTCACATTAGGCTCGACCAGATAGCGCGTCTCGCCTGCCTTGCGATGGCGGGCATCGCGCTCGGCAAGCTTGGCCTGAATGAATTCAGGCCCGGTATTTTTGACCACTTCCTCGTCAAAGCGGGTGATGAGTGCGGTGAAAAGGTCTTTGTTTCCGATGATGAACCGTGCATCCAGAATGGCTGTGCGGATCGTCATGTCTTCGCGCGAAAGACGAATGCACTCGTCGATATTGCGCGTCGAATGGCCGACTTTCAGCCCCATGTCCCAAAGCATGTAGAGCATATATTCGGCGACCTGTTCGCCCCAAGGGGTTTGCTTGTAGGGCAACAGGAACAAAAGATCGATATCGGAACCCGGAGCAAGCCCGCCGCGTCCATAGCCGCCAACGGCGACGACGGCCATGCTTTCAGCCTTTGATGGGTTCATCATCGGGTAGACTTTGGTGCTGGCAAATTCGAACAACGCGCTGATAAGCGTGTCCATGAGATAAGACAGGCGTCGCACACAAAGTGTGCCTCCGCCATCTTTCATCAGCATGCTTTCCGCATTGGTACGACCGCGTATCAGGGCATCTTTAAGCGCGTGCAGCACGACTTTGCGCACGGACGGGCTTGTGTAGCTCTCGTCTGTGGAGTCAGCCAGTTCGTTCAGCTTGCGACGAATTGTTTCGGGATTGACGATTTCTTCAAGCTTCAGGTCGTGTGCGCTCATGCGGCTTTGATGTCCGGCTTGCAGGGAAGGGCTTGCGGTCATCATCCTATAGCCGGTTTTAGATATGGTGAACATACTTTCGCTTGTCGCGGAAAAGTGTGCCGATGGCTCAAACGAAAAGGCCGGGCATTTGCCCGGCCTCTGTCATGCGTTATTCGTCTTTTCAGTTGGTCGCGTTATAGGCTGCAATGGCTGCCATATTCACGATGTCTGTATCTTTTGCGCCGATATTGACGATCTGCGCGGGTTTGTCGAGACCGACGAGCAGCGGGCCGATGATTGTCGCGCCGCCCAGCTCCTGCAACATATTTGCTGCAATCGAAGCCGAATGATTGTCGGGCGTGACGATAACATTGGCGGGACCCGACAGGCGGATGAACGGATAGCGGTCCATCAGTTTCGGGTTGAGGGCAACGTCTGCACTCATTTCGCCGTCGAATTCAAAATCGACATGACGCGTGTTGAGAATGCGGACTGCTTCCTGAATGCGTGCCGAGCTTTCGCCGACCATATGGCCGAAGGTCGAAAATGCAGTCAGTGCTACGCGCGGCACATAGCCCATGCGGCGTGCCATACCTGCGGCTTCAACAGCGATATCCGCAAGTTCTTCGGCCGTTGGTTGCTCGTGCACGGCAGTGTCTGCGATGAAGACTGTGCGGCCACGGCAAAGCGCAATGGACACCCCCACCAGACGATGGCCGGGCTTTGAATCGATCACACGGCGTACATCTTCAAGTCCGGTTGCGTAGTTACGGGTGATGCCCGTTACCATACCATCGGCATCGCCGAGCGCCACCATGCAGGCCGCAAAATGATTGCGGTCATTGTTGATCAGGCGGTGGCAGTCACGCGTCAGATAGCCTTTGCGCTGCAGTTTCTCATAAAGATAGTCGGCATAGACTGTGTTGCGGCTCGAAAGACGCGCATTGATAATTTCAATGCCCGGACGATCAAGATCAAGACCAGCAGCTTTTGCGGTTTCGGCAACACGCTCTTCACGGCCTACAAGAATGGCAGTGCCAAGGCCTTGATTAACGTAGGAAACAGCGGCGCGCATCACCTGTTCTTCTTCGCCTTCGGCAAAGACGATGCGTTTTGGCTGACGGCGCACGCGCTCATAAATGCCGCGCAATGTTGAAGCAATCGGATCGCGGCGCGCCAGCAATTCACGCTTGTAGCCTTCAAGATCTTCAATCGCGCGACCGGCAACACCGGTTTCCATTGCAGCCTTGGCGACAGCTGCTGAAACGGTTGCGAGCAAGCGAGGATCGAACGGCACCGGGATGATATAACTCGGACCAAAGCGAGGGCGGCTGCCCTGATAAGCGGCTACCACATCGTCCGGTACGTCTTCGCGGGCGAGTTCGGCAATTGCATAGACCGCTGCGATTTTCATCTCGTCATTGATCGTGGTGGCGCGAACATCCAGCGCACCACGGAAAATATACGGGAAGCCCAGAACGTTGTTGACCTGGTTCGGGTAGTCCGAACGCCCCGTTGCAACAATCGCGTCATCCCGCACTTCCGCAACATCTTCAGGCGTGACTTCCGGGTCCGGGTTGGCCATCGCAAAGATAATCGGATTTGGTGCCATTGAACGCACCATCTCCTTGGTCAGTGCGCCCTTGGCGGAAACACCGAAAAAGATGTCAGCGTCCTGCATCGCTTCTTCGAGCGTGCGCTTTGACGTCTTGATGGCGTGGGCCGACTTCCACTGGTTCATGCCTTCTTCGCGGCCCTGATAAACTACACCCTTGGTGTCGCAGAGGGTGACGTTTTCAGCCGGGAAACCGATGGCCTTGATAAGCTCGATACAGGCAATGCCCGCAGAGCCTGCGCCATTGCAGACAAGCTTGGTGTTCCTGATATCGCGGCCTGTCAGATGCAGTGCGTTGATCATGCCGGCTGCAGCAATGATTGCTGTTCCGTGCTGATCGTCGTGAAAGACCGGAATGTCCATCAGCTCGCGCAGGCGGCTTTCAATGATGAAGCAGTCTGGTGCCTTGATGTCTTCGAGATTGATGCCGCCAAAGGAGGGTCCGAGATAACGCACCGCATTGATGAAGGCGTCGATATCGGTCGTGTCGATTTCAAGATCAATGGAATCCACGTCGGCAAAGCGCTTGAACAGCACAGCCTTGCCTTCCATGACGGGCTTGGATGCAAGCGCACCCAGATTGCCGAGGCCGAGGATTGCAGTACCGTTGGAAATGACAGCGACGAGGTTGCCTTTGGCGGTATAATCATAGGCCAGGGCAGGATTTTCCGCGATGGCCTTGACCGGCACGGCAACACCGGGCGAATAGGCAAGCGACAGGTCGCGTTGCGTCATCATGGGCTTGGTCGGATTGATTTCCAGCTTGCCCGGGCGGCCCTGAGCGTGAAAGTCGAGCGCTTCCTTCTCACTGGCTGTGGGTGTGCGTTCTGGCGTGTTGCCCTTCGGCGTCGAGGCTGGCATGTTCCCTCCGGGTTCATCTGCGGGACAAATTCGATAACGCCAGTGATGCACGGTGTAAACAGTGCATATTGGAACAGATGTTGATCCAAAAGTGATGAGTTGCGAAACTTTATGACTTTAAACGATTTAAATGAGCAATAAACGAAGGCTTCAGTATGGAATCGAAAGCAGGCGACAATAACCCACAGGCAGATGAAAGCGCTGTGCAGGAAACCGCTGTTCGCCTCACGCCCATGATGGAGCAATATATCGAGATCAAAGCTGCGAATGTTGATTCGCTGCTCTTTTATCGTATGGGCGATTTCTACGAGCTGTTCTTCGATGATGCGGTTGAGGCATCTCGCGCACTCGGCATCACGCTCACCAAACGTGGCAAGCATCTGGGCGAAGACATCCCGATGTGTGGCGTGCCGTTCCATGCGTCTGACGATTATCTTCAGAGACTGATTGCCAAGGGCTATCGGGTTGCGGTTTGCGAGCAGATTGAAGATCCGGCTGAAGCAAAAAAGCGCGGCTCCAAGTCGGTTGTTCGCCGCGATGTAATCCGTCTTGTAACCCCCGGCACGATCACCGAAGAAAAGCTGCTTGATCCATCCGAGGCAAATTTCCTCATGACGCTCGGCCGCACCAAAGGTGATGGCGCGCTGGCACTCGCCTGGATCGATATTTCAACCGGCACTTTCCGCGTGGCTGAAACTGCCGAAGATCGGCTTTTTGCCGATATCATGCGCGTTGACCCGCGCGAGCTGATCGTGGCCGACACTGCATTTCATGACGCGGAGCTGCGCCCTGTTTTCGATCTGATCGGGAAGGCAGTGTCTCCACAGCCTGCAACACTGTTTGACAGTGGCGCAGCGGAGACGCGCATTCAGCGTTATTTCAATGTCGCAACGCTCGATGGCTTTGGCCAGTTCAGCCGTTCTGAGCTTTCGGCCATTTCCGGTGCAATTGCCTATATCGAAAAGACGCAGATTTCAGAGCGCCCGCCATTGATGCGACCTGAACGCGAGCAGGAAGGCGGCACGATTTTCATCGATCCTGCCACCCGTGCCAGTCTGGAACTCGCTCGCACAATGTCCGGCAATCGCGAAGGCAGTCTGCTGAAAGCGATTGATCGAACTGTGACGGGCGGCGGTGCTCGCCTCCTGGCCGAACGGTTAACCGCGCCACTCACAAACCCTGTCGAAATAGCACTGCGCCATGATTCTGTTTCTTGGTTCCTGCGCGAACAATCGCTCTGCGACGCTATGCGGCTTGAACTTAAAGGCGTGCCGGACATGCCGCGTGCGCTTTCGCGTCTGGCGGTCGGTCGCGGCGGTCCGCGCGATCTCGGCGCTTTGCAGCGGGGTTTTGAAGCAGCTGGCGGCATTGCCTCCTTGCTTGAAGGAGCGCTTCTGCCTGACGAGCTTCGTTTTGCCTGTGATGCGATTGAGAAAATACCGGCAAGCTTTGCAGCCCATCTCGACCGGGCCCTGGCCGATGAGATGCCGCTGTTGAAGCGCGACGGTGGTTTCGTGCGTCAGGATTACAACACTGAACTCGACGAGATGCGTGCGCTGCGCGATCAGTCGCGTCGCGTCATTGCGGGGCTTCAGGCTGATTATATTGAGGAAACCGGCATCAGGTCGCTGAAGATCAAGCACAACAATGTGCTTGGTTATTTCATTGAGGTGACAGCGAATAATTCTGGTGCGATGACCGACACAGATGCGGCCAAAGGTCGTTTCATCCATCGTCAGACAATGGCGAATGCCATGCGCTTCACCACGACTGAACTGGCTGCGCTTGAAAGCAAGATTGCGAATGCTGCTGACCGGGCTTTGTCGATTGAGCTGGCGATTTTCGAGGAACTCACTGCGGAAGCAGTCAGCCACGCGGATAGCATTCGTGCTGCCGCAGCAGCACTGAGCGTGTTCGATGTTTCCGCGTCTCTTGCTGTTCTGGCCGATGAGCAGGGTTATTGTCGTCCGCTGGTCGATGACAGCCTGTCGTTCAATATCGTTGCCGGGCGCCATCCGGTGGTTGAACAGGCGTTGCGCCGTCAGGCAGCCAATCCATTTGTCGCTAATGATTGCGATCTTTCTCCGCAAACGGTGGGTGGAAATGGTGCGATCTGGCTGCTTACCGGTCCCAATATGGGCGGTAAATCGACCTTTCTGCGCCAGAATGCACTGATCGCGATCATGGCGCAGATGGGGTCGTTCGTTCCAGCAGGGTCGGCTCAGATCGGCGTCGTGGATCGGTTGTTTAGCCGGGTCGGGGCATCAGATGATCTGGCGCGCGGGCGTTCGACTTTCATGGTGGAAATGGTTGAAACCGCCGCGATTCTCAATCAGGCCGGCGAACGTTCATTGGTCATCCTTGATGAGATCGGTCGTGGAACGGCAACCTTTGACGGACTTTCCATCGCATGGGCTGCGGTTGAATATCTGCATGAGAAAAACCGCTGCCGCGCACTTTTTGCCACGCATTTCCATGAAATGACGGCGCTGTCGGAAAAGCTCGACCGACTTTCGAATGTCACCATGCGGGTCAAGGAATGGGACAATGACGTTGTCTTCCTGCATGAAGTGGCAAAGGGAGCCGCTGATCGTTCTTATGGCGTGCAGGTCGCGCGTCTCGCCGGTCTGCCGGAAGCGGTGGTCAATCGCGCGCGCGATGTGCTTCATCAGCTTGAGGCGGGTGAAACATCCGGCAAAGCCGATAAGCTGATTGATGATCTGCCGCTGTTTTCCGTTGTACTGCAACAAGAGAAGCCAAAAGCCCAAGCTGCCGCAAAGGACAGCGAGCTGGCCAGGGCTGTTGCAGCCATCAGCCCGGATGAACTGACCCCGCGCGAGGCGCTTGATCTGGTTTACAAACTGAAGGAACTGGCGGGCAGGGCATAAAACTAAAAAGGCGAAGCAGATGCTTCGCCTTTTTGCTTATACAAAGCGGTTCGCTTCTGCACCGTAATAGGTGATGTAGCGGCTGGAAATACGCTCAATCGGCAGAATGATGAATACATCCGTTGTGCCAAAGGCTTCATCAATCACAGCGCCATCGCCAATCATTGCACCAAGGCGCAAGTAACCCTTCACCAATGGCGGCATTGAGAACAGGGCAACCTTGTTGTTGATTGCTTCCTTCGGCATCAGATCCATCGGCTGATAGCGATGTGGCAGCGCACGAACATCCCAGTCTGGTGTTGCGCGGCAGTTCTGATGCAGGAAGGACAGACCCAGCGCATGTGCGGCAGGCACTGCACCGTGGAATGATGCGCAGCCAAACATCACGTCAATGGAATGACGGCGGCAATAGGCCCATGCCCCCTGCCACAAGAGCTCAACCGTTCGCTTGGAGCGATATTCTGCCTTAACGCAGGAGCGACCAAGTTCCAGAAGCTTGAGGTTCGGACGTGAAAGTGTCAGACGCTGAACGTCATATTCATCCGCCGAATAGAAACCGAGCGCCTTTTCGGCCTGATCACTACGCATCAGGCGATAGGTACCAACGATTTGCTGATGTTCGGTAACCGGCAATGAGGTATCATAAACCAGCAGATGATCGCAGATCGCGTCGAAGCGATCGGAATCGCGCAGTTCTACTTCTTCGATGGTTTCCTTGCGTGCGCCCAGTTCTTCAAAGAAGACGCGGAACCGCAATTCCTGCGCCGCATCAATCGCGTCGCGAGAATTTGCAAGTCGTACTTCCAGTGACCCGATACGACCCAGAACAATGGGGTCGCTTTCGGATGTGAAGAGCGTTGGTTGTGCTTCTATGCCCGACATGACCGTATCATCAATGATTTGCTGGCCCATTCCAAGCAGTACTGACATGATGATTCGCTCCTGATCCTGTTGTTCACGCATTCCTGAATGGTTTTCCGACTGATAATTCAGCTGGAGATAACCAATTCCGAATTTCTTACGGTCTGGTTGCGTGGACATGACGTCCAATCTGACCGCAGCAATACAGATTCAGTGCTACGCGAGGATGACAGAAGCGTGTCACCAATGTGTCATTTGGGGTGGGTGAAGCTTATCCCCTTCAAAAATCAGTTAAATTTCATAGGCAAAATAGGGGAAAGCTTGAGTGTGATCAAGCGTTTCGCATTGGGGGCAAAAAAGGGCCCGTAAAACGGCTGCAGCATCGTCCTTTGTGCGCCCAAAATGGCGCACGGCGCTTTAGCATAATCCGACCGGAGTGAAACGAGGATCGATAAGATTATGCCTGAAGCAGACGAAGTCAGAGCGCCGATCTGATTTCGTCAGATCAAAACGCGCTCTAACGCGCCGCCCGTTCGCGTCGCCAACCGAGAAACTCTTCCAGAATAATAAGTGCTGCACCAATGGTGATAAAAGTGTCGGCCAGATTGAAAACGGCGAATGACCATGTCGGCAGATGGAACAGAATGTAATCGACTACATAGCCATGCATGACGCGATCAATGAGGTTGCCAATTGCTCCGCCGACCACAAGCGCAAATCCATAGCGCGCAAAAATACGTTCAGACGGATTTGTCCACCAGAGATAGAGCACAAAAAGGATGACGGCGGCGGTTATAGCGACCAGGCCCCAGTCATGCAGCCATGCCAGCATTGAGAAGGCGATGCCTTCATTATGCGTGCGGAACAGCGCGAGAAATGGCAGCAGATCGATCTGTTGCCCATAGCCCATGCGGGTTTCGACCAGAAACTTGATGCCCTGATCAATCAGGACTGCGATGATGACAACGAGAAACGAGGACAAAACCGCATGACGCTTCATCCGCTGGACCTTTCATCGAGAGTGAGTGCCTCACGGCGGATTTCATAAAGCATGACACCGGTTGCGATCGCCAGATTAAGCGAGTCTGCGCGGCCAGCTTGCGGGATGCGTGCAAGCTTGTCGCAAGTTTCCGCCAGATTATCCGGCAAGCCCTGCTGCTCATTGCCCATCATCAATATGACTGGCTTTTTGGCATAGGGGATCGTGCGATAATCGACAGCACCTTTGAGGTGTGTACCGACGACCAAGCCCGAAAAGCCTTTGCGCCAGTTGAGAAATTCGGTTTCCGTCACCTTATAGAGCGGAACGGAGAAGACCGATCCCATGGTGGCGCGTACCGTTTCCAGCGAATAGGGGTCGGTGGTGTCGCCAATCAGGATCACGCCTTTGGCGCCGACGGCATCAGCCGTGCGGATTACTGTGCCGAGATTACCGGGGTCACGCACGCGGTCGAGTGCGATATAGACATCGTTGCTCTTCGGCTTAAGGCTTGCAAGCGACTGATATTGCTGCTCGAAAACGCCAACCACGACTTGCGGATTGTCACGGCGGGTAATCGCGGAAATAACCTTTTCAGTAACTTCCAGTACCAGGCCACCCTTGGCAAAAGTACGGGCAGCAACCTGCTCGACCATCTTGTTGCCTTTGCCAGACTTGGCAAACACCAGTGTCTTGATGCGCCAGTCCTGCTCAAACGCGTCAATGACGAGCTTGAGCCCTTCGGCCAGAAACACACCCTGCTGATCGCGAAACTTTTTCAGCGCAAGCGAGCGGAGATCTTTAACGATGGGGTTGGTGAGGCTGGTGACTTCCTTCACCTGACCCACGCGCGGGCTCGAATGCTGCTGATTGCCGCTTTTGGAAAATTCGTCGTTTCGGCTCATTTTGCTACCCAGCGGCTGAACATGGATGTGGAAAGCGCACGCTTGGCTGAGCGTTCGCGCAGAATAAGTTCACCTGATTCGACCGTGCCGCCAAGACCAGTAAAACGGTCACGCATCAACTCATGGATGGCGAAGAAAGACGCACGGATCGAATAAGCGGTCAGAATGACAGCCAGTGGTTTGGATGTCAGAATTGAGCGGCAAGTATCAACCATTGCAGGCAGGTGTTCAAACAATTGCCAGATTTCACCACTCGGACCACGGCCATAGGCTGGCGGGTCGAGCAGGATAATGTCGTAAAAACTGCCGCGGCGTTCTTCGCGCTGTACGAATTTCATTGCGTCTTCGCAAATCCAGCGGATGGGTTTATCGGAAAGGCCAGCCATTTCCTGATTTTCACGCGCCCAGTTGATAGCTTTTTTGGAAGCGTCGACATGGGTTACTTCGGCTCCCGCACGTGCTGCAACCAGTGACGCAACACCCGTATAACCAAACAGATTTAGCACCTTGACGGTGCGGCCAGATTTCGCTGCTTCGCGGATCAGGCTATCCATATAGGACCAGTGTGCGGCCTGTTCGGGAAAGACACCAACATGGCGGAACGAAGTGAAACGGCCATGAAACGAGATGCCGTCATGCTGCATCGGCCATGTTTCGCCAAGCGGCATATGTGGGAACGCCCAGCGTCCCATACCCTCTTCATCGGTATTACCGGTAAAGACCGCATCCGCCTTATCCCATTCGCTTTTCGGCAGGCTTGGAAGCCAGATCGCCTGACCTTCCGGGCGTACGATGCGATAGGGGCCATATTGCTCAAGCTTGAGACCGTCACCGCTGTCCAACAGCGCGTAATCGTTTGATGGCTCTGTTTCGAGGATGACAGGCAAGCGTTCGCCGGGACGTGCGCCTTCATAAGGCCTGATCTCGCGAAGCGCCGTTGCCGTCTTTTCTTCCGCAGGCTTGGGTGCTGCTTTGGCGAATTGTGGACGCGGTTTCTTGAAAAACGCACTCTTGTCGTCAGGCTTGTTTCCATGCTTGGCAGCCGAGCGCGGCTCATCATGCTTCGCGCGACCGAAGCCACGTTGCTCTTTACTGCCTGTCGGCTTTTTGCCTTTTCCTTTTGCCGCCTTCACCCGAAACTCCGCTTATTATTTGGCCTGTAGGTAGGCCAAATAATGCCGGAACGAAAGTGAAAAAGAAAAAGCGCCGCTATCAGGCTTTGGAAACTGTATTCGGCACATGGCGTTTTTCAGCCGATTCAGCACGTTCCAGAAGTTGGGACGCTTCTTTTTTATAGCGGCGTTCCCGACGGCGATGTTTGCCCTGCGTCAGCCAGGTGACCGCAGCACCGATCAAAGCGCCAAGGACAAGCGTACCAAACAGCCAGATAAACAACGGTGCCTGATAGGTCAGCGCAGGATTGCCGGGATTGAATGGATCAATTGTCAGACTGACTGTTTCGCGATTGGCGACCGAAAGTGCGATCAGAATGACCGCCAACGGAACCAGAATGACAATTGTTATGACGCGCTTTGCCACCATGACGATCGATCAGATGGCGCCGTTGAGACGGTCGCGGAGTTCTTTACCGGTCTTGAAGAACGGCACCCACTTTTCTTCGACGTCCACCGTATCGCCGGTGCGTGGATTGCGGCCGCTGCGCGCTGGACGGTTTTTCACAGAGAAAGCGCCGAAGCCGCGTAATTCTACGCGATTGCCGTCAGCAAGGGCATTGGTGATCTCTTCAAACACTGCGCCGACGATATTTTCGACATCGCGCTGGAAAAGATGCGGATTACGGCTGGCGATAACCTGAACGAGTTCCGATTTAATCACGGCTTTAAACCCCTGTGTTTATGTCTGTCCGGTGAAAGACTCATTTATTTGCCGGAGTGATGCCCGGCGTTCCGTCAACGTGCCAAACCGAAAGAAGTCCGTCAAGGAAGATACGATCCTTGGCGATTTCCTTCAACATAGCATCGGCCTCTTGTGGCACGCCAATAAGGCGCGCACCGGCATGAATAATCAGATCACGCAGAGAAAAACCGGTATCGCTGCCGACAGGCTTCCATTCGAGCTTTGGCAAATCCTTGGAAACGCCTTTGCTGGCAAGCCATGTAATAGCTTCTTCCTCGCCGCCAAGGCCATCGATTAATTTCTTTTCGAGTGCCTGACGCCCGGTAAAGACCGCACCATTGGCCAAAGCCAAGGCTTCTTCATGGGTGAAGGAGCGGCGTTCTTCGACGATTCCGACGAACCAGTCATAGGAATCCATGATCATGTTGCGGATCATGGCTTTGGCTTCGTCGCTTGCCGGGCTGAAATAGTTCGGCTCTGCCTTTAACGGCGACGACTTGATGGTTTCAACCTTCACGCCAATCGTGTCGAGCAGCTTGGACAGATCAGGATATTGGAACAATACGCCAATCGAGCCTACAATCGATGTCTGACGCGCCAAAATATGATCGGACGCGCTGGCAATCATATAACCAGCTGATGCTGCAAGTGTCCCAACCTGCGTGACGACTGGCTTCTTTTTAGCGATTTTACGCACGGCTTCGTAAATTGATTCGCCCCCGACGGTGGTTCCGCCGGGTGAATCGAGAACCAGAATGACGCCTTTGACCGCATCATCGTCAGCAATTTTGTTAAGGCGCTTCAACAGCTCTTCGTTTTCGAAGATCGTGCCTTCAATGCGCACTTTCGCAACATGGGGCGTCGCATAATTGGCGCCTCGCATGGAGTAGGATGCAATTCCAGCAATCAGGGCCGCCAGCAAAAGCAGAAAAGCGATGCGCCAAACTGTGAGTTTTCTGCGCAGCTTGCGTCTTTCGATCAGTGCTTCGGCGTCCTGAGCCATCCTCATCCATCCATTTCTTCAAAACGAAGTGCAGTCGATGTTCTTTAATCTATGACCCGCGATAGGGGAAGGCTGCAAGCTTCCCCGATAATTTTGCCAGCTAGTGCCGAGACTATAATCAAATTCAGTTGTATGTTAACAATGAAGTGATCGGTCTTTTGTCGCTGTAAGAGGCCGAATAAAAGCCAGTTTTTCGAGCTTCCGCAATGTTCATGTCATTTTTGCATGGCAGGTGCGGTGTTTTGTGACGTGTATTGGACTTGAGTGTCAGGGTATTGCACCCCAAATAAACCGCATTGAACAAAGATAGCATCGCCTGAAAAAAAATTCTGCTGGATGTTTCTGTAAACAGTTGAGCAATAAAGCAGCATTAAAAGATGCTTTATTAGTTGAGTAATTGAAAGACACTATGAGCGCTGACACACCACATATCCATGCTTCGCAGGGATCCGCTTCCGCGGCACCCAATGGCGGTGGCATGCATTTTGGAGCGTCTGAGAAAGCAGCTTCGCTTTTTCGAGCTGCACAGCGTCATTCGATCCGCGTGCGGGTGCTGAAAACGGCTTTGCCTGTTGCAGCAGTTGCGCTTGCAGCGGTCTTTTCCTGGTACACGTTTCTGGCCACGCCATCTGCGCCTGTGAAGGTCGAAGTCAATGATGGCGGCGAGAGTGGAAAGCTCGTGATGAGCAATCCGCAGCTTAACGGTTATACCAAAGACAATCGTCCATATTCGATGATTGCGGCAAAGGCCGTGCAGGACGCCAAAAACAGCGGTGCAATTGCGCTTGAAGGTATTTCTGCCGAGCTGCCGGTTGGTGACAATGGTAGCGCCAAGGTAGAGGCCGCTTCAGGCATTTACGATAATGCGAACGGCCGTTTGCAACTTGATAAGGATTTTACTGTTACGACGAATGAAGGATTGCACGCCGTCATGCACTCTGCAGATGTTAATCTGAAGAGCGGTCAGGTGACGACGGACAAGCCTGTCGATATTCGTAATGGCAGCACGCAGATCAGCGCTGACAGCATGCAGATCAAAGAGAGCGGAAAGATCGTGATCTTTGAAAACAAGGTGCGTGTTGTCATTGACGGTGGCGCGGTTTCGGGCAACAACACGCCTTAATATTTGAGATGTAAAGCACACCTGCTTTAACGAATATCGTATGGCGCAGATTGCTGCGGGCTTTGTTTTCTTTTCTGCGCAGTCAGATATTTCTATCTGGCTGCGTTAAGTTTAAGATCGGGGCCGAATGATTGTGGCTTGAGGTGTAGGTCTGAAAGGTTGATAGACTTTTTGGACATGTTTATGCGTCGGGCAAGAATTTGATGTGCTCGGCCTGATTCCTGAAACAGGACGTGTAGGGGAGCTGGAGAGTAATGGAACGCGAGACGGGCAAGATGAACAAGAGCATGAAGACCCGCACTTTGCGGATGGGATTTGCAGCTTTGGCGCTTGGCCTCGTTGTTGCGCCAGTCTCCGCTCTGGCTCAGGACAGCCAGCAGGTGCCATTTGGCAGCCTCAAGCTCTCCGGTGGCAAGGATCCGATCAAGATCGACGCTGACAAGCTCGAAATGCTCGACAAGGAAGGCAAGGCCATTTTCACTGGTAATGTCTCCGTGGTGCAGGGCGACGCGCTTTTGAAGTCCGGCAAGATGATCGTCTTTTATAACAAAGATTCGCAAGGCGAAGGCGGTCAGGCCGCTGGCGGTACCGCTGGCCTGAGCGGCTCCGGCATCGATCGTCTCGAAATTAGCGGCAAGGTTTACCTCAAGTCCGGCACACAGGTCGCAACCGGCGACACTGGAAATTATGATGGCAAGAGCCAGATCATGGTCTTGCAGGGCCAGAAGGTTGTGCTGACAGACGGCGACAATGTTGCGACCGGTTGCAAGCTCACGGCCAATATGAGCACTGGCAAGGCTTTCCTCGAAAGCTGCAAGGGCCAGAGCAAGGGCCGTGTATCCATCATCATGGCGCCGCAGGATCAACAGAAGCAGGGCGGTGCCGCGCCCAAATCGAATTAACCGGAGCGCGCGTGGGATTGTTCTGGAACAAGAAAGCCGACGAGCATCAGGGCATGTCTGAAAATGCAGCCACTATTGAGGGTGCAGATGGCATGATGCCGTCACAGCCCGGTAAAACGACCCGTCTCAAAGGGACGCTGGTTGCCCGGGGCCTGTGCAAAAGCTATCGCGGACGGCAGGTCGTTAACGGCGTGTCGTTTGGCGTTCGCGCAGGTGAAGCCGTGGGCATTCTTGGTCCAAATGGTGCTGGTAAGACAACTTGCTTCTATATGGTGACAGGACTTGTTCCAGCGGATGCAGGTACCATTGAAATCGATGGTTACGATGTAACGTCGATGCCGATGTACCGTCGTTCGCGTCTTGGTATCGGGTATCTCCCGCAGGAAGCATCGATCTTCCGCGGCCTTTCCGTTGAAAACAACATCAAGGCAGTGCTGGAAGTTGTCGAAAAAGACCGCAAGAAGCGTGCAACCGAGCTCGATGCCTTGCTTGAAGAGTTTCACATCGCGCATCTGCGCAAGGCACCAGCCATCTCCCTTTCGGGCGGTGAACGTCGCCGTCTGGAAATTGCCCGTGCGCTGGCATCACGCCCGAATTTCATGCTGCTCGACGAACCGTTCGCCGGTGTGGACCCGATTGCGGTGTCTGACATTCAGCAGCTCGTGCGTCATCTGACCAGCCGTGGCATTGGCGTGCTTATTACCGACCACAATGTGCGTGAAACGCTCGGGCTGATTGACCGTGCCTATATCATTCATGCTGGTCAGGTTCTGACCCATGGTCGTCCTGCTGAAATCGTCGCTAATCCAGACGTTCGCAGACTTTATCTCGGCGACCAGTTTACGCTCTGATCACAATCATCGCAAAAATTTAGAGTGCCTCCCGAAAACTGTGAAACGGTTTTCGGGTAAGTGCGCGCTGAAAAATGTGGGATCGTAATCTGTGCGCTCAGTGGCGATCTGTGCCTCTATGCGGGTGTTTGATATTCTCGCAATTCCCCAAAGCGCGTCATTTCTGCGACTATTTTCCTCTTTTGTCAGAAAAACGCACATTCTGAATTGACAAGCAAGGTTCATACCAGTTTTCATAAACAGAACATAGCGGCTGGAACGATAGCCGCAAAAAGGCATTTTCTGGCTCACACACAAAGTAAGCCGGTTAAAAGCCATCATAAGCGGGAACGTCGCCAAAATTAGACTGAGGGCACGGTTTATGTGCGCCTTGGCTGTTGGCAGGGGGTAAATCGGGGGAATTACGCAACGCATGGCCCTTTCGCCGAAGCTTGATTTTCGCCAGTCGCAATCGCTGGTGATGACGCCTCAACTGATGCAGTCGATCAAACTGCTACAGATGACGCACATCGAGCTGGACCAATTCATCGATCTTGAAATTGAAAAGAATCCGCTGCTGGACAGAATAGAGGCAGCGAATGATGATTTTGCAGACGCTGAGCCCCAGCGCGAAGATGATGATGCGGGCGCGTCGGATGCATCTGCCGATGAAGACTGGTTCAAGACTGGCGCTGTCGATGATGCGCAAAACCTCTCTGCCACATTCGACAGCTCGCTTGAAAATATCTTTCCTGATGATCCCGGTCGCACTGATGATGCGCATGCCGACCTTGCTGCGCAATGGAGCACCTCCGCCGGCGAGACCTATAGCGCGGGCGGCAGCTACGACATAGATCAGGTAACGGCAAGCCGTGTATCGCTGAGCGAACATGTCACTGAGCAAATAGCGCTGACGTTTTCCACACCGGCTGATCGTTTTATTGCAACGGCTTTGGCGGATGCGCTGGATGAAAGCGGTTATCTGCGTGCCGATGTGTCATTGCTTGCGCAGAATCTTGGCGTCGAAACCGTACATGTCGAACGCGTTCTGCACGAAGTACAAAGCTTTGATCCGGCCGGACTTTTTGCGCGCGACCTGCGGGAATGCCTGGCGATTCAGCTTCGTCTCAAGGACCGGTTTGACCCTGCAATGGAAGCGCTGATAGATAATCTCGATCTGCTTGCGCGCCGTGATTTTGCGACACTTAAAAAACTTTGCGGTGTTGATCAATCGGACATTCTCGACATGCTGACCGAGATCAGGATGCTCGATCCCAAGCCTGGAACCCAGTTTGAAGTTTCTGTTGCAGATGTAATCATTCCAGATGTGCTGGTTGCAGCTACGCGCGATGGAACATGGGGAATTGAGCTTAATCCCGCAGCTCAGCCACGTCTTATTGTGAATAACGAATATTATGCGGAAGTGAACACTTCGATCAAAGGCGAGGAAAAGACGTTTTTGTCTGATTGCATGCAATCGGCCAATTGGCTGGTGCGTAGCCTGGATCAGCGGGCACGTACAATCCTGAAAGTGACACAGGAAATCGTGCGTCAGCAGGATGGATTTCTGCGTTACGGCGTAACGCATCTCAAGCCATTGAACCTGCGCACAGTTGCCGACGCTGTCGGTATGCATGAATCAACCATCAGTCGCGTGACAGCCAACAAGTTTATGGCAACGCCGCGTGGCGTATTTGAATTGCGCTATTTCTTCAACGCATCCATTGCCTCTTCCGAGGGTGGCGACGCCCATTCATCTGAAAGTGTACGCCATCGTATCCGTCAGATGATTGATGCGGAAAAGCCGGACGATGTCTTGTCCGATGATGCAATCGTGGATGCTCTGAAGAAGGACGGTGTGGATATCGCGCGCAGAACAGTCGCAAAATATCGGGAATCGATGAATATTGCTTCTTCAGTCCAGCGCAGACGCGAGAAAAAAGCCAGATTATCGGCAGGCTGAACGCGTATTTCTGCAACATGAAGTTGCGCGTTTGCTTATATATGCATGCGAAAACGACCGGATCGATACCGGTTTTTGAAACACTATTACGCTATATCCACGAAATTCGATCTTATAGAGGGAATTGGCTGCACTGCATTGTCTGTTGCTGGAAGAAGGTGCAATTGACAATTGACGTTTCAGTCAATAGAAGCCCCGCTCGCATCACGGTCTGCACCCGTAAAGACCGGAATTACGGTGTCTGAAGATTTATAGCATCCCGAAAAGTATGAAATGGCTTTCATACAAGAGATGCGGAGAAACGAACAATTGGAGCGCTGACTGGATTCAATCGGATCGAAAGCGCTTCAGAGCATTCCCAGCAAAAGTGCCAAGCGGTTTTGTGCGGGGTAATGCGCGAGAACAAACAGATAGCGCGGTTTCAGCGATTCAGTATCAACGGAAACCGCTCTGAACGAAAGGCAAGGTAATATTTCGGGAAACGCTTCTGCGTCTCCGGCGTTACATAAAAGAACGAAGTGCAGCGATCATCTCAGGCATGTGTCTTAAAGGCATGTGAAGGGGAAATTACTCGAATAGTCGCGATAAAGAGCGCATTCTGGACAGTGTTTAGTCATCTGATCTGAACGCGGGAAGCGGGGCTGGAAATTAGCACAGGACGAAAAGCAGAATTGATGCTGGTTCGCTTTGCGCTTCGCTCACCTTGTGATTAGACTACGTCCTGTTGTGTAACGCAAATGAGGTGTACCAAATGACTCTGCGTGTATCTGGAAAGCATATGGACGTCGGCGAAGCTTTCACGGCCCGGATTATTGATCGGGTTAATGAAGCGGTCGGCAAATATTTTGATCATGGCTTTTCCGGGCAGGTAACGGTCACCAAGTCCGGATCGCGATTTAGCGCGGATTGTACCTTACATCTTGATAGCGGTGCTACCTTGCAGAGCACCGGAGATGCACAGGACCCGCAACTGGCGTTCGATGCGGCTGCGGACAAGATTGAAACACGGCTGCGTCGTTACAAGCGCCGTCTGAAATCACGTCCAGCGACTGCACCAAATGCGATCTATGATGATGTGGCATATCGTGTTATGGCACCGCTGCCGGAAGAAGAGGAGGACCTTCCGGTTGATTACGCACCGACTATCGTTGCGGAATCGTCTGTCGCCCTTCGCACTCTTTCGGTCGCGTCGGCGGTTGTGGAACTTGACCTGATCGAAAATCCGGTTCTGGTCTTCCGCAATGCGGGCAATGATGAAGTAAATATCGTCTACCGTCGTGCGGACGGCAATATTGGCTGGGTGGACCCATCGACGGTTACCCGCCAGGCCACTCCCCGCGCTTGACGGCAAACCTGAAGCGCACGCAGTTTTCGCTGTCGTGCGCTTCCCTAAACCGGGCCTTCGATGGCCTGATTGAAGAAGGAACGGAGAGAATGGATCTTAGTGATCTGATTCAGCCAGGGGCGATTATCCCTGCGCTGAAAGCCAGCTCCAAAAAGCAGCTTTTGCAGATATTGTCTGAGAAGGCTGCGGAACTGACCGGTCTCCCTGAGCGTGAAGTTTTCGAAACAATTCTCCAGCGTGAACGCCTCGGTTCCACCGGGGTTGGCAATGGCGTAGCCATTCCGCACGGCAAGCTGGCAAGCATTGATAAGATTGCAGGAATTTTTGCGCGCCTTGAAACTCCAGTGGATTTTGAAGCACTGGACGATCAGCCCGTCGATCTCGTCTTCCTGCTTCTGGCGCCGGAAAATGCTGGCGCAGATCACTTGAAAGCCCTGTCACGCATCGCCCGCATGCTGCGCGATGCCGATACAGTAGCAAAGCTGCGCGGAACGCATGACGCGCAGGCACTTTATTCATTCCTGACATCACAGCCAGCGTCCAACGCTGCCTGAGTTCAAATGGTGTCTCGTAAACAAACCGCCGTTCTTCCTGAACGGCGGTTTTTGTTTGTCGTGATATCGTTGCGGGTCAGGATTTTGTCCCTCATTCTGTCGATTTCCAAGAAGATACGATGGCGATAAGCCTCTGACATTCAAGGTCGTGAATTCGATGAGAGGTATTTTGTGATTTTTCCCAGAACAATAGCAGTTGCAGCAATTTCACTGTTCCTGATTTCCGGTTCAGCCTTTGCTGGAGCGGCGCCAACAAATATGTCGCGCATAGTAAAGTCAGCGACTTCTGATCAGTGCAGACAAGTAGCCGAGATCCTTTGCCGGAATTACAAGAAAAAGAGCGAAAAATGGTATCAATGGTGCCTGCGCGAACAATACGGCAATTGCATGCACCAGAACCCGCCAAGATGATCGTTTGAAGCAGGATCGCAATACCGGCCCACATTGTGTTGTGGGCCGGTATCGTCTGAACGACTTAGTGCAGCATGACAGTGCGCAGTTCGTGTTCATGTGCGCCCTGCAATGCAGTGGCGCGGACGTCTGAAAGCACAATCGGCTCGCCGCTTGCGCCAAACAGCGCCCAGAGATCAAGGCCTGGCGCAATTGGGGGGAGGGCAGGGAAGGTGCGGGTAAGATCATCAGAACGAATCTTGCGCACGTAAGCCACTTCACCTTCACCCAGATGAGCGAATTCATGTTCGGTGAGAATGTGTCTGTTCATCATCGTAGCCTCCATTCTAGCGGCATATCATTTGCGATCATGGCGCTTAAGAGCTTAATAATTCACTATAGCGGCTTTAGCCTGAACCCAGCCTGAACCGGTTTCATTCTTTCACTGCTATATTTATACGTTTGATTAGGCGTTCTGGTTCAGGTCGATCGAGATCAATAGCAAGCAAGCCATTTTTCAGTTCGCAACCCACCACCCGCATGCCATCGGCCAGAACGAAGACGCGTTGAAACTGACGGGCCGCGATGCCACGGTGCAGAAACTCGCGTTCGGTATCGTCTGTCTGGCGTCCTCGGATGACAAGCTGATTGTCTTCCGTCATGACTTCAAGATCGTCGCTGGCAAATCCTGCAACAGCCAGCGTAATACGCAGGCGTTCAGAACCGGTCTCGCCGCGCAGACGCTCGATATTATAAGGCGGGTATCCATCGCCGGATTTGGCAATCCGTTCCAGCGTCTTTTCCATTGTATCGAATCCGAGCAATAGCGGGCTCGAAAACGGTGTCATTCTTGTCATTGCATCAGTCCTTATCGAAGCGACCGTCATGGAAAGCACCCTTTCGGCGTGTCTTTCACTTAACTGATATGGCTTGTGAAAAGCGCGACTTCAAGGGCCGAAATCGGATTCATGTCGTTGCATGCTAAAACTGATGTCCCGTGGACAAAAGCCGTAAACATATGTGGAAAATTTGGCGTGTCGTGAGCGTTGAAACGAAATGCGGTCACTCGTTTCATAAACTTGCCAGTGGTCCTTTTAATTCCGACATTTGTCCAACGCCTGTGGCCGAGGGATGCAAATATCGGAATCAAACCACTAGCGACGCGCTTCGCTCAGCGCATTGCCAAAGGCTGCAGCAAAATTTTCGCGATCATCGGGATTGAGAAAGCCACCAACCAGAACGCTGTTTTCACGGCTTTCCACGCGCATCGTTGTGATGCCGATATCCGGCTTTCTGGCAACATTGAACCTGGTCCAGAAAGGGTTGAACAGATGGGTTGTGATTTTACCGGAGGCTTCATATTTGCGAATTTGTAGTGCCGAGCGGGAAACGGATATCTCTTCGCGCGCCCGCGCCGCCCGGTAATTCCATCGGAAAGCCAGGTAGACAAGCAGCACATCGAGGCCAAAAAAGCCAAAAATGGGCCATGCGCCGATCGACAGGAACAGGATGCCGACAAAAAGCCAGCAGCTGATCAAGGCGCCCATGAGAATGTAAAAGCCGTTCCGTCCGAGCGAACGATAAGGCGTTAGCAAGGCTTCAAATATCGGGGTATCAAACCGGTCTGGGGTGGCGCCATCCGGATGGTGCATGCAAAATTCCCTCCGGGCTGCGTCAAGCTGTGAACTGTTTTCCGAAGATGAGGGCAATTATAGAGAGAAAATGGAAAACGACAAAATCAAATCGCCCGTGAACGTTCCTGTTGCGACACCTGCCCGTCGTCCGCGCCGGGTGCCTGGCACACTTTATACGGCTGATGAGATCCACGAGATTTTTCGCCGTTTTTCCGTTTTGCGCCCGGAGCCCAAAGGCGAGCTTGAGCATGTGAACGCATTTACACTGCTGGTGGCTGTCGTTTTGTCAGCACAGGCAACAGATGCGGGTGTGAACAAGGCAACGCGCGGGCTGTTTGCGATTGCCGATACGCCGCAAAAGATGCTGACACTGGGTGAGGAAACTGTCGGCAATTATATCCGCACCATTGGTCTTTGGCGCAATAAAGCCAAGAACGTCATTCTTCTGTCGGAAGCGCTTATTCGTGATCATAACGGCGAAGTTCCGAATGATCGCAACGAGCTGATAAAATTGCCGGGCGTCGGGCGCAAGACTGCCAATGTGGTGCTTAGCATGGCTTTCGGTCATTCGACGATGGCAGTGGATACCCACGTGCTGCGCATTGGCAATCGCATTGGTCTGGCGCAAGGCAAGACACCTGATGCGGTGGAAGATATTCTCATGCGGGTTATTCCGACTGAATATTTGTTCCATGCACATCACTGGCTGATCCTTCACGGGCGCTATACCTGCAAGGCCCGCAAGCCGGAATGCGAGAAATGCGTGATTGCGGATATCTGCAAATTCCCCGGCAAGACTTGCGATGTGCCTGCGGCGCTCATTCCGTTACCGCCGCAGTTTTAAGATCTCTCGCTGAGATATGGCCTTATGCAGATGGATCATCATTGCGGCCGCAAAGAGCGGTGTCAGCAGATTGACAATCGGAATTGCCATGAAGCCGGCAATCGGCAGTCCAGCAAGAAATACCGTCACACCATATTGCGAGCGAAGTGCCTTGGCCTCACGCTCTGATCTGTGGCGCATGGCGGCAAATTCAAAGAATTCCCGACCAAGCAGATAGGCGTTGATCACGAAAAAGGCGATCAGGTTGATGCCCGGAATGAACAGCAGAACCAGTGCCACGATATTGCCGAGAATGACCACGCTGAGGAACTTGAGCGAAACAATCACAGAGCGTCCAAGCGGCAGGGGGGTGCCAGCAGGCTCTCCCGGATAGTCTTCGCGTTCGACAACATCGGCGACGTCATCAAGGAAAATACCGGCGACGAGCGCTGTTACTGGTGCAATCATCAATGCGAGAACAAGTGCAAGCCCAAGGCCCGCCACAATGGCTGCAGCGATACCGAGCCAACCTGCCCATTCAGGCATTCCGGGCAGCAATTGTTCCATCCAGGGCCAGGCGAACATAAAAAATATTTGCCGTATCGCAGCCCACAGCCCGACGAGAAGCAAAAGCGTCAAGCCCAGCGTTTTCCATAAAACAGAACGAAATTCTGGCGTTGGAAGGCGCCTAAGTGCCTTTAACGCAGCATCAATGATCATTTTGGGTCCATTCTCCGCACTTTCATGCGATCAAAATAGGAAGGCGCCTGAACATGCACAAGACACTTAGCCCACAAGTGGCAGTACTGTCGGACTAGCCAAAAACTTTTCAAACGGCTAAACCGACCCCACATAAATGCCACTGGTGGACTGAAGTTGACATTTGAAACGCAACAGCATGAACGCTGTCTCAAACGTCAAATTGAAAAATCCGCCAGATCGATAAATTTATTGGTGGTCTGCTTCCGACATGTGCTCGGCTCCCGCATCTGAGGGATGCAAATGTCAAAAGCTGACCACCAGCTCGTTGCCACAATGCTTCACTCGAAGATGGGCAGCAGATAAAAAGGGGAGCTCCAGACCAGCTCATGGCTACATTCGACGTTCTTTGCATTGGCAACGCCATTGTCGATATTATCTCGCGCACTGAAGATGCATTTCTCGAAGCCAATGGCATCATAAAAGGTGCTATGAACCTGATCGATGGTGACCGGGCAGAACTGCTCTATAGCCGCATCAAGGGACAGGTCACCGAAATGTCCGGTGGCAGCGCAGGCAATACGGCTGCAGGCGTCGCAAGCCTCGGTGGGCGTTCCGCTTATTTCGGCAAGGTCGCAACCGACCATCTCGGCCGGGTATTTGCCCATGACATTCGTGCCCAGGGCGTGGCCTTTGATACACGTGCTTTGGAAAAAGGTTCGCCAACTGCGCGTTCGATGATTTTCGTCACAGCGGACGGCGAACGTTCGATGAACACCTATCTTGGTGCCTGTATTGAGCTCGGGCCGGAAGACGTTGAGACCTCCAAGGTTGCTGATGCCCGCGTCATCTATTTTGAAGGCTATCTGTGGGATCCGCCACGCGCCAAGGAAGCCATCGTTCTGGCTTCCAAAATTGCGCATGATCATGGCCGCCAGGTGGCTATGACCTTGTCCGACCCGTTCTGCGTAGATCGTTATCGCGACGAGTTTCTGGATCTGATGCGCAAGCGAACCGTCGATATCGTCTTTGCTAACGAAGACGAGGCAAAGTCGCTTTACCAGACCAAATCGCTTGATGAAGCCGTGGAAGCCATCCGCAAGGATTGCCCTCTCGCAATCATCACGCGTTCGGAAAAAGGCGCAATCGTTATCACAGCCGATCAGACGCTGCATGTACCAGCGATTGAGATTGAAGAACTGGTCGACACCACCGGGGCTGGCGATCTTTATGCTGCCGGTTTCCTCTATGGCTACACCAAAGATCGTTCGCTCGAGGATTGCGCACGTCTGGGATCGCTTGCCGCAGGCATGATTATCCAGCAGATGGGTCCGCGTCCGCTTGTTGATCTTCAGGCTGTCGCTAGCCAGGCCAAACTCATCTAGAGCGTTTCTGGATTAAGTTGAATCATTGGAAATGTTCCGAGGAAATGTTCTGACTATTTGTCTTCTCTGACAATCCGGTCGCGCTTGAGTTCTTCTTCTGTGCGGCCGGGACGGCTTTTATAAACCGGCAGATTCCAGCCAAAGTGGAGCGCACCGCCGCGCACGATGAATGCGGTCAGCGCCGCCGCAATGGCTGCGAATATCGGATCAAGGCCAAAGCGTTCCAGCACCACATAAAGACATGCGCCCGCGAGTGCTGCCGAAACATAGATTTCCCGGCGCATCAGAACGGATGGTTCTCCCGCCACCATATCGCGCAAAATGCCGCCAAGCGTGGCGGTGAAAATCCCGGTCACAATTGCAACTGAAGGCCCGAAGCCAAGCGCTAGCCCCTTGGCAGCGCCCACGACCGTATAGGCCGACATACCAATCGCATCACACCACAGCAAAAGCCGATAGCGCGATTCCACCAGATGGGCAGTGAAATAGACGATGACAGCGGCTGATGTGCCTGCCAGCAGGTAAAAAGGCTGAATGACCCAGAAGACGGGCGCGCCCAACACCAGGTCGCGCATCGTGCCGCCACCAATGCCTGTAATATTGGCGAGGAAAATGAAGCCGATAATGTCAAGCTGGCGACGTGATGCGGCAAGAGCACCGGTGGCAGCGAAGACGAAAACACCTGCAAAATTTGCAAAATCAAAGATCGTCACGCGCAGGCCTCCCAACTGATATTTTGTCGATATTCCAACGGATAAGGACAAAAAGAAAGAGCGGCGAGATATCTCGCCGCTCTTTGTTGAATACGTCCGCGATTATTGAGTGCGCGAATTAAGCATCACCCTCAGGTGCAGTTTCAGCAGCAACCTTCGGGCCGCCCTTGGAAACGCCAACCATGGCTGGACGCAATACGCGGTCACCGATGGCAAATCCTGCCTGCATAACCTGTACAACCGTATTGGCCGGTAGTTCTGGGTTTGGCACTTCAAAAATAGCCTGATGGAAGTTCGGATCGAATCTTTCACCTTCAGGATTAAGCTTGGTTACGCCATGACGTTCCAAAGCCTGCAGCATGGCACGTTCGGTCATTTCCACGCCCTCAGCCAGTGACTTGAGGTTGGCATCGGTTTCCAGCGCATCGGCAGGAATAGCGTCGTGCGCACGGCTCAGATTGTCGGAGACCGACAGCATATCGCGAGCGAAATTGGTCACAGCATAGGTGCGTGCGTCCTGTACATCGCGCTGGGTACGCTTACGCAGGTTTTCCATCTCGGCAACGAGACGCAGCATCTGGTCCTTGAGTTCAGCATTGTCGGCTTCAAGCGCTGCAATCGTATTTGCAGCCAAACTATCGGCATCAACGGCTTCCTCTTCGGCTTCAGCGCGTGCCTCAGCCTTGCGGCTTTTCAGAAAATCATCGGCAGCACGCTTCAGCGCATCACGATCACGAGGATTGTTGATATCGCGCTGCTCAAGATCGGGATTCTGGGTTGGGTTTTTTTCATCAGCCATAATGCTTCTTCCGTCTTGAATAGTGTTTGGGCCGGATATCGAGTTTCGCGGCATTAAAATCAAGGTCTAATTTCTTAGCCTTGGCAAGTCTGGCACTGCATATCAGCATTTCCAGCAAAAGTGCGAAGCGGTTTTGCGTTGGATAGTACGCTAAAACAAATAGATAAAGCGGCTCCAACGATTCAGTCTTAACAGGAACCGCTCTGGTGAATTGAATTTAACGTTTGAATCCCGACTGACATACATGCTGTTTCAAACATCAAACTCGAAAAAATCCGCTAGCGCAGCAATCGGGATACGATCTGAGCCGTGTAATCGACCATCGGTACGATGCGTGCATAATTGAGCCGCGTCGGGCCGATCACACCAAGAGCACCAATAACCCGCTGCTCGCTGTCACGATAGGGCGCTACAACAAGTGAAGATCCTGAGAGGGAGAACAGCTTGTTTTCGGAGCCAATGAAAATTCGCACCCCAGAGCCCGATTCAGCAAGATCCAGCAGCTGGATCATACCGTCCTTGGTTTCAAGATCATCGAAGAGATGACGCAGGCGTTCAATATCTTCCTGTGCATGAATATTTTCAAGCAGATTGGCGCGTCCGCGTACGATAAGCCGCGCTGGCTGGTCGGCCCCTGCGCCACTCCATACGGCAAGCCCCTGTGCCACCAGTTCCTGTGAGAGCTGATCAAGCTCTTGCCTGGTTTCTTCAGACAGCTTTTCGAGTTCCGATTTTGCTTCCGACAGCGTATGCCCATGGATATGGGCATTGAGAAAGTTCGATGTCTCCACGAGCTGCGAGGCGGAAATGCCGGCAGGCAGATTGATGACGCGGTTTTCAACATCGCCATTCTGCATCACAAGGACAGCAAGCGCTCGTGTCGGTTCAAGGCGCACAAATTCGATGTGTTTAAGCGCACCTTCCGCTTTGGTGGCGAGCACAAGACCTGCGCCGCGCGAAAGCCCCGACAAAACCTGACTGGCTTCGGTCAGAACGCTTTCGACAGAATTGCTGGTGCCTGCGGAGCGCACTTGCGCTTCAATGGATGAGCGTTCATCGGGTGGCAGGTCGCCCACTTCCATGAAAGCATCTACAAAAAAACGCAGACCAATCTGCGTTGGTAACCGCCCGGCAGAGATGTGTGGTGCATAGATGAGGCCCAACTGTTCCAGATCGCTCATCACATTGCGAATGGTGGCCGGAGAAAGACTGTGCGGCAGCAGACGCGACAGATTGCGTGAGCCGACCGGGTCGCCATCATTGAGGTAGCTATCGACGATCAGCCGAAAAATATCACGCGACCGCTGGTCGAGCGCACTAAGCAGCTGATGTTCCGGTGATTTGATCATTGTCTCAATGCGCGCCTGTTGAATTGCATGTGTTAGATATAAGACTGCTACCGAAGGCGTCAAAGGCTTTGCGCCTATAATGACAGGTGTCTTAACACCTCTCTTGGGTGATCTTGCGAAATTCCTTTCCATTCTTGTGCGACAGGCCTAAAAAGCCGCAACGAAAAACGAATTGAGGAATTACCATGCGTCCATCCAAGCGCGCCGTCGATGAAATGCGCGCCGTGTCTTTTGAGCGCGGCGTTTCCAAACATGCTGAGGGCTCTTGCCTCGTGAAGTTTGGCGACACCCATGTTCTGTGTACGGCAAGTCTTGAGGAAAAGGTCCCGGGCTGGATGCGTAACAGCGGCAAGGGCTGGGTTACGGCCGAATACGGTATGCTTCCACGCTCGACGGGCGACCGTATGCGCCGTGAAGCCGCGAGCGGCAAGCAGGGCGGTCGCACGCAGGAAATCCAGCGTCTGATCGGGCGTTCGTTGCGTGCTGTTGTTGATCTGCAGGCGCTTGGCGAATTCCAGATCACGGTTGACTGCGACGTCATTCAGGCCGATGGCGGCACGCGCACTGCAGCCATCACAGGTGGCTGGGTTGCACTGCATGATTGCCTTCGCTGGATGGAAGCGCGTCAGATGATCCGCATCGAGAAGGTTCTCAAAGATCATATTGCAGCTATTTCCTGCGGCATTTATGAAGGTGAGCCTGTGCTCGATCTCGATTATGCAGAGGATTCGGCGGCTCAAACCGACAGCAATTTCGTCATGACCGGACAGGGCGGCATCGTCGAAATTCAGGGCACGGCTGAAGGCGCACCGTTCTCGGAAGAAGAGTTCGCATCGCTTATGAAGCTTGCACGTGGTGGTGTTAACCAGCTCGTCGAGTTGCAGAAGGCAGCCATTGCTTAATTAAAGCATGGATTTCCGGGGGCTTCAGCGCGCCGTCGGAAATTCATCAGTTGAGACCGCAAAATGATCATGAAGCTGTTATAGGCCCATGATCATTTATCTCTGTTGAAGCGAAGGGCTATAAACATGCAGCCGAGACAGATACTTGAAACGGCGCTTTATGTGAGGGACGTTGAGGAGGCGGTACGGTTTTACCGCGATACTCTCGGAATGAAACTTGTTCATCCCAACAGCTCGCGCAGTGCGTTTTTTCATTGCGGCAACGGTGTTTTGATTTTGTTTAATGCGGAACTCACCCGGCTTTCCCACGAGGGTGATCCATTGCCCGTTCCGACCCATGGTGCAAGCGGTGAAGGTCACACGTGTTTCACAGCCACACACGACGAAATGGATGACTGGCGCAAGCATCTTGAAAAGCGTGGTGTTGCCATCGAGGCTGATTTCGAATGGCCAAACGGCGCACGTTCGATCTATTTTCGCGATCCTTCAGGGAATTCGCTGGAGTTTGCCGAACCGAAACTTTGGGGTAAAGCATAATCCCGAAAAGTGGGGACTGGTTCTTGGACTGGACCATTTGTTAGCAAAGTAGGACTGAAATGAGAGCACTCGAAAAAGGCAAACTGATCGTCGCATCGCACAATGCGGGCAAGCTCAGAGAATTTGATGGGCTGATCGCCCCGTTTGGCTTTGAGATCAGTTCTGTTGCAGCTCTCGGTCTGCCTGAGCCGGAAGAAACGGGCACGACTTTCGAGGAAAACGCTTACATCAAGGCGTTGGCTGCGGCAAAGGCCACCGGCCTGCCATCGCTTTCCGACGACTCTGGCATGGCTGTGGACGCGCTTGATGGCGCGCCCGGCGTTTACACGGCCGATTGGGCCGAGACAGAAGACGGTACCCGCGATTTTGATATGGCGATGCAAAAGGTCGAAGATCTTTTGCAGGAAAAGGGTGCAACCACACCCGATAAGCGCAAAGCACGCTTCGTATCTGTCATCTGCCTTGCATGGCCGGATGGTGAAGCACAATATTATCGTGGTGAAGTGGAAGGCACGCTGATCTGGCCGCCGCGCGGCAATATCGGCTTCGGTTATGATCCGGTTTTCAAGCCAGACGGCTATGAGAAAACCTTTGGTGAAATGACTGCCGATGAAAAACACGGCTGGAAGCCTGGTGATGCATCGGCGCTTTCGCACCGTGCGCGCGCTTTCAAGCTTTTCGCTGAAAAGGCACTCGATGTTGTTTCGGACCCTGCTGAATGAACCATCATTTTTCACCATCTGATGCTCAAGCGAATATTCTGCCGATTGCACGCGCGGATGGGGAAACTGCGTTTGGTGTTTATGTGCATTGGCCGTTTTGTCTGGCCAAATGCCCCTATTGCGACTTCAACAGTCATGTGCGCCATCAGCCGGTTGATCAGCTGCGCTTTGCGCAAGCCTTTAACCGTGAGATGGACACGTTGCGTGAGAGAACCGGTCCACGCACCATCACCAGTATCTTTTTGGGCGGAGGCACGCCGTCGCTGATGCAGCCTTCGACGGTCGGCAGTCTGCTCGACGGCATTGCATCGCGCTGGTCGGTCGCACCTGATATCGAAGTGACACTTGAAGCCAATCCGACAAGCGTGGAAGCAGAGCGTTTTCGCGGATATCGTGCAGCCGGCGTCAATCGCGTGTCGCTCGGTATTCAGGCCTTGAACGATCCCGATCTGCGCCGTCTTGGCCGCATGCATTCGGTTGAGGAGGCGAAGGCCGCAATCCGACTGGCTCGCGAGATTTTCCCGCGTCTCTCCTTCGATCTCATTTATGCGCGCCCAAACCAGACGATTGAAGCATGGCGTGAAGAACTGAAAGAAGCCATTGATCTGGCGGCCGATCATCTGTCGCTCTACCAGCTGACGATTGAGGAAGGAACGCAGTTCTATAATCTGTGGAAGGCCGGCAAACTGACCACTCCTGACCCGGATCACGCTGCGGCTCTCTATGAGGAAACGCAGAAGATCACGGCTGAGTGCGGTCTTCCGGCTTACGAAATTTCGAACCATGCCGTGCCCGGACGTGAATCGCAGCATAATCTGGTTTACTGGCGCTATGGGCAATATGTCGGGATTGGGCCCGGCGCGCATGGCCGTTTCGTGGAGAATGGCGCTCGCACTGTAACGATTACGGAAAAGCATCCGGAAACATGGCTCGAAAAGGTCGAGCAGCGTGGCCATGGCATCAATGAAGAAGAATATCTCAAAGGTGATCAGGAAGGCGATGAATTCCTGATGATGGGCCTGAGACTGCGTGAAGGCATTGATCTTGATCGCTATCGCCGTCTGACGGGACACGATATCGACAGACAGCGGCTTGCGAGACTGGTTGCATCCGGCATGATCGAGCCCCTGGGTGGCAATTTCATCCGCGCGACCCCAGATGGTGCTTTGGTGCTTGATGCGCTGTTGGCTGATCTTGCGGCGTAAATACAGGCCTGCATAAGGATACGGAATGACCGAATTATATGACGATGTGAAGCGCGAATTTGTTGTGGGGGGCACCGCTCAGCGTGCCCGACCGATTGAATCTGCGCTCTATATCGTCTCGACCCCCATCGGCAATCTTGGCGACATGACCTTGCGCGGACTGGAAACGCTTGCGAGCGCTGACATTGTGGCCTGTGAAGACACCCGCGTTACCCGTGTGTTGCTGGATCGCTATGGTATTGTGCGTCGTCCGATCAGCTATCATGAGCATAATGCCAATGAAGCGGGTCCGAAGCTGATTGCGGCCTTGCAGGCTGGCAAGAGTGTTGCGCTTGTATCAGATGCCGGAACGCCACTCGTCTCCGATCCGGGTTTTCGGCTGGTTGGTGAAGCGCGTGATGCGGGTATCCGGGTTGTGCCAATTCCTGGTGCATCGGCGCTTCTTGCTGCACTTGCGGCTTCAGGGCTACCAACCGATGCTTTCATGTTTTGCGGATTTCTACCGGTCAAGCATGGCCAGAAAACATCAAAGCTTGAGAGCCTGAAGAACATAGATGCAACGCTTGTATTCTATGAATCGCCCAATCGTGCGGCAGCAACGCTTGCCGATATGGCAGACGTTTTTGGCGATGCGCGTGAGGCTGCTCTCTGCCGCGAGTTGACCAAGGCTTATGAAACCATTGTCACTTCCACTCTGGGTGAGCTGAAACAGCAATTCGATGGCGAAGATCGCATTCGCGGCGAGGTCGTGCTGCTGGTTGGTCCGCCTTCAGGTGAAGGTGTGCCGCAAAGCGAAGAAGACATTGATAAGCTGCTTCTGTCACTTTCACAGGAACTGCCACCGTCCAAAGCCGCAGGCGAAGCAGCCCGCATGACCGGTGGTCAGAAGTCGGTGCTTTATCAGCGTTTGATGCAGTTGAAGGCACAAGGCTGATGAGTGAATTCCGCGAGAAAAAGCGCGTTGCTTTCTTTCGCGGACACAGCGCCGAGCGTCTGGCCGCTTTCGCGCTTATGCTTAAAGGCTTTCGCATCGTTGCGCGCCGGTATCGCACGCGGCTTGGCGAAATCGATCTTATTGCCCGACGCGGACATCTCGTTCTTATTGTTGAAGTCAAAGCGCGTATCAGCGTTGAAGCGGCGCAACTGGCTGTCACGCCGCAGGCCATGCGCCGCATCGAGGACGCCGCAGATATGTGGCTGCAACGCCAGCCGGATTACGCAAAACTGTCGCTGCGGTTTGACCTTGTGGCTGTCCTGCCACGTCGCTGGCCTAAACATGTACCCGCCTTTTTCACATCGGGCAATTATAGCTAGCTGATTGATAATCCTACAAAAATTATGGGATATAATTTGAGGCAAACAGGAATTAAAATCCTCAAAATGCCTTTCTTGAGAAAAAGTGATGCTCCGCGTGATTTGCCCGCGCAAGCCCGTTTCTTATAAAATTTCACCAGTCCGGGAATAATAGCGGCTATCTGAAAAAGGATGGTCTCGTGTCCCAATCGCAAACGCGTCTTCTTGCTGATTTTCCTGTCTTCTTCCGTGTTTCGGAAGAGGTGGTCGTGATTGTTGGCGGTGGCGAGGAAGCGCTCAACAAAGCGCGTCTCGTGGCGCAGACCTCTGCTCGCTTGCGCATTATTGCGGAGGATGCAGAAGCGGCTCTTGTTGCTTTCATTGAAAACCATGGTGCGGAGCACGTAGAAGAAGCTTTTGAGCCTCGGCATCTTGTGGGTGCAAAGCTGGTTTTTGTCGCAACCGGCAATGAGGAACAGGATCGCGCGATTGCAGCATCCGTCAAAACGCAGAGAATCCCGGTCAATGTCGTGGATCGTCCCGCACTTTGTGATTTCCTGACGCCAGCCATTGTTAATCGCGCACCGATTGCAATCGCAATTGGCACCGAAGGCTCGGCTCCTGTTCTGGCGCAGATGGTGCGTGCACGTATCGATGCTGCCTTCTCGCCCCGTCTTGGTGAATTGGCGCACTATGCCGAGAGCTGGCGCCCACTGGTCGAAAAGCTTTTGCCAAAGGGTCTGGCACGTCGCAGCTTCTGGCGTGGTTTCTTTTCCGGCTCTGTTGCTCGCGCTGTTGAAAATGGCGACCGCGAGGAGGCGTACAAAGCTGCAAATGAATTAATTGGACAAAGAGAACATGGCGCCGGTTATGTCTGGTTGGTTGGCGCTGGACCGGGTGCGGAAGACTTGCTGACATTGCGCGCGCATCGCGTTTTAATGGAAGCCGATGTCATTGTGCATGATGCATTGGTTCCGGAAGGCGTAATCGCCATGGGGCGTCGCGATGCTGAACGCCTTGCCGTGGGTAAACGCAAGGGTTGTCATTCCAAGAGCCAGAACGAGATCAATGATCTGCTCGTGAGCCTCGGACGTGAGGGCAAGCGTGTGGTGCGTCTTAAGGCTGGCGATCCACTGGTCTTTGGTCGTGCAGGTGAGGAAATGGCTGCATTGCGTGCCGCTGGTATCGGTTTTGAAATTGTGCCGGGCATTACGTCGGCTTTTGCTGCTGCAGCCGATATGGAGTTGCCGCTGACATTGCGCGGTGTCGCTTCCTCGCTGGTGTTCACCACCGGTCACGACATGGCTGGAGATGTGCTTCCCGGCTGGGCCAGGCTTGCAGTTTCCGGTGCAACAATCGCCGTCTACATGGGATCAAGCGTTGCAGCATCGGTCGCAAGCCGTCTCATCTCTGCGGGTCTGCATGAAGATACTGCGGTAGCTGTGATTGAGAATGCCAGCCGCAAAGATAAGCGGCTGTTCCATGGAACATTGAAAGACCTGCCTGTTCTTGAAGACAGAAAAGAGTTGTCCGGTCCGGTCATGGTTATCATCGGCGACGCCGTTGCAGGTGCCGCTATCGACAAGGCGCAAGCATTGGCGCGCAAGCCAATCCCCGTAGCCGCTTAAGTTCAAGGAGTTTGGAAATGGTTGTAAAAGTTCTCACCGCAAACCGGCTCATCGATGGACAGGCTGTGTGGCTCGGCGCAGACGGATCGTGGCAGGAAACCATTGATGGTGCGCTCGTTGCCCGTCATGCTGAGGCGGTCAGCGCTCTTGAAGAGGCGGGTAAGATCGCAGCCAAAGCCAATCTGGTTGTCGATGTGAATGTCATCGATGTCGAAGAGCGTGACGAAGGGCTTTATCCCATTCGCCTGCGCGAGCGCATTAGGCTTTCTGGCCCCACCATCATTACGCTTGGTCAACCAACGTTGAAGCAGGCCTCCTGATCTGAATATCGGAAGTAGATATGTATCGTTATGATGAATTTGACCGCGACTTCGTTGCGGCCCGTGTTGCACAGTTCAAGGATCAGGTTGAGCGTCGCCTTTCTGGCGAGTTGACGGAAGATCAGTTCAAGCCGTTGCGTCTGATGAACGGTCTTTATCTGCAATTACACGCCTATATGCTGCGTGTCGCGATCCCCTATGGCACGTTATCGAGCCGACAGCTGCGCAGGCTTGGGTCGATCGCGCGCGATTATGATCGTGGCTTCGCGCATTTTACCACGCGTCAGAATATCCAGTATAACTGGCCGGCATTGAAGGATGTGCCACAAATTCTGGAAGAGCTCGCGAGAGTCGAAATGCATGCGATCCAGACGTCTGGCAATTGCATTCGCAATGTGACGGCCGATCATTTTGCAGGGGCTGCGCACGACGAAGTGGCAGACCCGCGTCCCCTGGCGGAAATTCTGCGCCAGTGGTCGTCCCTGCATCCGGAGTTTTCATACCTGCCGCGTAAGTTCAAAATCGCGATTGTTGGTTCCGAGCATGATCGCGCGGCCATTCAGGTTCACGACATTGGCTTGCAGCTCAAAAAGAATGAAGCAGGTGAACTGGGTCTTGCCGTCTATATCGGTGGTGGACAGGGGCGCACGCCGATGGTTGCCAAGAAAATCCGCGACTTCCTGCCGCTTGAGGACATGCTGACCTATGTTACGGCAATTGTCCGCGTTTATAACCTCTACGGGCGCCGCGATAACAAATATAAGGCACGCATCAAAATCCTCGTGCATGAAACGGGCGTTGAACCGCTTGTGGAGGAAATCGACGCCGAGTGGGAACAGATCCGTTACGGCGATCTGAAGCTACCGCAGCGCGATATCGACGCGATTGAAAGCTATTTCCGGATGCCGGACCTGCCGCAGCGTCCCGAGGGTTGGGAAGTTCTTGCTGTCACGCAGAAATCCGATGCGGATTTTGCGGCCTGGACCAAGCGCAATGTCACACCGCACAAGAACCCTGATTATGCTGTCGTTACGATTTCCTTGAAGCCGATTGGCGGCATTCCGGGTGACGCGAGCGCTGAACAGATGGAACTGGTGGCGGATATCGCCGAAACCTATTCGTTCGATGAAATCCGCGTCAGTCACGAGCAGAACCTGGTTCTGCCACATGTGGCCAAGGCCGATCTCCCAGCAGTCTATGATCTGCTGCAATCAGACGGTCTGGTTACGGCGAATGCCGGTCTGATCACCGATATTATCGCATGCCCCGGCCTTGATTATTGTGCGCTTGCCAATGCACGCTCAATCCCTGTCGCGCAACGTATTTCAGAGCGCTTTGGCGATCAGCAGCGCCAGCTTGAAATCGGCGATCTTAAGATCAAGATTTCCGGCTGCATCAATGCCTGCGGTCATCACCATGTCGGCCATATTGGCATTCTCGGCGTCGAAAAGAAGGGCGAAGAACTCTACCAGATCACGCTTGGCGGTTCGGCTGACGAACACACTGCCATCGGTGACATTACGGGGCGTGGCTTTTCTTCGGAAGAAGTCGTCGATGCCATTGAAACTGTGGTCGATACTTATCTCGGTTTGCGGGAGAGCGGTGAGGAGACATTTCTCAATGCTTATCGTCGGGTGGGCATGGAGCCATTCAAACGCGCGCTTTATGGCGAGGTGAGCCGTGCTGCCTGACACTGAATCCGATTTGGATCCCAATTCAGATCCGGTTGCAGAACAGCGCGCGGCTGCCGAAGCTCGTCTTCTTGAAGGAAGTCATGGAGCTTCATCTCCGCAGGAGGTAATTGCGCTGAGCACGCGCGAACTCTTTGAAGGACGCATCGCGGTCGTTTCATCCTTCGGAGCGGAGTCTGCCATTCTGTTGCACATGATCGCGCAAATCGATCCGGCGATGCCTGTTCTGTTTCTTGATACCGGCAAGCACTTTCGCGCAACACTCGACTATCGGCATGATCTCGCCGACCGGCTCGGCCTGACCGATGTGCAGGATATTTTGCCGATCGAGGAAAGTGTGAAGGCTGATGATCCGTTTGGCGCTTTGTCGATGACCGACAAGGATCGCTGCTGTTTTATTCGCAAGGTGGAGCCGATGGCACGGGCCGTGGCTCCGTATCGCGCATGGATGACAGGCCGCAAGCAATTTCAGGCCTCGACCCGCAATGCTTTGCCGATATTTGAATCAGTTGGTCCGCGTATCCGCATCAATCCTCTAGCGCGTATGCGGTCGGAAGACTTGCTTGCCTACGCGCAAAAGCACGACCTGCCCGTCCACCCCCTGACGACACAGGGTTACCGGTCTATCGGCTGCATGCCTTGCACGCGGCCGGTGAGCGATGACGAAGATCAGCGCGCAGGACGCTGGGCAGGATCGGAAAAGACCGAATGCGGTATCCATCTGACTGGCCTTGCCGATAGCCTGAAGCGCATCCCGAAAAGTGTGTAGCGGTTTTCGGTTAAGATGTGCGTGAAAAAATAACCTTGGAGCTTTGGACCAGAAATGAGTGAAACAACAGCTGAAACAAAACTCTGGTCCGAGCAAGGCTTTCGCGAAGACGACTATATTTTTGCCGATGATCTGGAAGCGGCAGGCGATGCACCTGCGATCATCATTCCATTGGCGGTCTGGCTGGGGCTTGATGAAGAGCTGCGCCGTTCTTCCAACCGTCGTATCGGCGTATCGGTAACGCCCGGTGAAAAAATCGAACCTTTGCTGGATCATCTTGAAAGCCTGCCAGTCATTGCATTGCAGTTTCCGGCCTTCAATGATGGTCGCTCCTATTCAAAAGCCGAAGTTTTGCGCCGTGCAGGATTTGAAGGCGAATTGCGTGCGACAGGCGATGTGCTGATCGATCAGGCAGCCCTTATGCTGAGAACTGGATTTGACAGCCTGCTGGTGACCAACAAGGTCGCGCAAAGCCGTCTTGGCGAGCAGCGTCTGGTCGATACGCCCGGTTATTATCAGCCCGGACGCGGGTCGGTGCAGCAGGAGGGCGGGTTCGCCTGGCGGCGGGTAAAGGCATAATCCGGCCTGAACGCAGCGAGGTCACTAAGATCATACTTCAGGTAAACTGCCTTAAAGCCGCGATGCGCCCAAAAGAGACAGGTGCTTTAAGACTGGCTAAATCTCAGCAATCACCTTTTTGTGGTTTTGCTTGTCGGCTTGATGGGGTAGATACGCCCCATCAAGATTTGGAGACAAGAAGTGATCCGCCACATTGTTTTCTTCAGCGTCAAGCCTGATCAGGACGTTGAAATCGTCCGTAAAGGTTTGGAGCAGTTGGGCACCATTCCGCATTCCGACGTGTTTGAAGTTCTGCCGAACTCCAAGGTAGACCCGATGGGCAACGATATTGATCTCGTTGTCTATGCCGAGTTCAGGGACGAAGCAGCGCTTTTCGCTTTCAAGCAGCATCCAACTTACGACGCGACGACACAGCATGTTCGCCCTATGCGTGAGCTGCGGTTCTCCGCAGATGTCGTAACTGACAAAGGCTGACACACTCTGTCTGACCTGGTTCTTACAGAAGGTGGCTAGCATATGTTTATTGTATTTGCAGGCTTGCCGGGTGTTGGGAAAAGCACGATTGCGCATAAACTGGCGGGCCTTTTACCCGCCTTTTATTTGCGCATTGATACAATTGAAAATGCCATTGCGAGCTCCGATGCGCTTTCCAAGTCGGGAGTTCCGGGAGCCTCGGGCTATTTGACCGCTTACCGCCTGGCTGCGGAGAATTTGGCGCTTGGGCATATGGTGATTGCAGATTCCGTAAATTCTCTCAAAATTACGCGCGATGCCTACAGATCAGTGGCGATTGCCGCAAACGTTCCACTGACCGAAGTCGAAGTCATCTGCTCCGACGTCACTGAACACAAGAGGCGTGTTGAATCGCGCCGCGAAAAGTCTCAGGATAGAACTCAGCCGACATGGAATGATGTGCAATCCCGCCAGTATGATCCTTGGGAGAGGTCGCCTCTCGTGATCGATACGGCGCTGATCTCAGCCGATGAGGGCGTTGACATGATAATCGACGCATTGCGTAAGTTGGGCTAGCCGGGCGTAAGTTACGCTGGCCGAAGTCCGCCGCTAATTTTCTATTGAGGGTCGGGCCTGTAATGGCAGGCCACCGAAGAGGTCTGGCTCTACCGATGTTCTGGCGCGCTCAATATTGAGAAGCCGTAATTTTGTAACTGTGCCGCCCGCAGCCGAAAACCCACCGACTTTGCCATTGGAACCCAGAACCCTGTGGCACGGTACAATAATCGGAAACGGGTTTTTGCCGAGTGCATAACCGACTGCTTGCGAAAGACTGACATCGCCCAGCCTTCGCGCAATTGCACCATAGGTGATGGTTTCCCCAGCTTTTAGTTCCAGAAGGATTTCGTAGACCCGGCGGTTGAGATCGGGGACCGAATCAAGCGCGAGTGGCGTCACGGAAAAATCCGGGTCGCCTCCCTCAAGGAGTACGCAAACCTTGTCGATGGCTTCTATGACGAATGAGGGCGGAGTGGAGACTTCTGTATCGGAAAACCGGCTTTTCAGCCTGTAGCGGGTTTCGTTTTCATCTGCGTCACCGATTTCCACGCCGACGATTTTGTCTGCATGCCAAGCGATGCCGCAAGGGCCTATCGGTGTTTCAAATATGTTGAGACCAGACGATTCCATAACCGCAATCATAACATGAGTTGGTGGCTTCTGTGAAAACGCTTGCGCGAAAGTCGCAACAATTGCAGCGAATGGCGCAGCGAAATGGTTGAAGAACGGCGCAAATAGTGATTGTGTGAGAGTGACCCGCCAGTGACATGGTTATTTGCCATGTCTTTAAATGGCCAAATGATTGAGCGATATCTTCCGGCGCGCGCTTGGTGTGATCGGAACGAGGAATTTTAGATGGACGATTACGAACGCTATGCCACAGGGCTGATGATCGTTTTTGGTGCGCTGATCGTAGGCGCACTGATGGCAGCCAATCTTTATCATGGCGACAAGCCGGGTTTTCTCTTTGCGCTGGGCGCTGCAGTGGTGGCGTGGTTCTCCGCTTTTGCTGTGCTTTTTGATAAGCCCCGCGTCTACGGTGTTATGATCGCCATTGCGATCGGACTGGTCGCGGCTTCGATCGGCGCTTTCGTAACCTGATTTCCGAAGCGTAAAACATTATGAAAAAGCCCCGGATTGCCCGGGGCTTTTCTGTTTAGATATATGGCGAATAGCACTGGCGCCGTGGTCCATAATTGGGCTGGAATGTGTTGTCGTATGCGCGGTAGGAGCGGTAGCGATTGTAACACCAGCGCACATGCGCATTGCCACCACGATACATCGGGGCTGACCGATAACGCGGCGGATGGCGATAGACCGGTGGCGGTCCCCAATGCGGACGATAGTGTGGCCGGTAATGCCTGTAGCCATCGCGGTAACGCGGCGCAGGACGACGCCAATCGCGCCTATCTCCGCGATATTCGTAATATTGTACATTCTCGACCGGAGCCGTTACGCCGCTCGTTGTTGTGGGCGCTATCAAAGCGGATGGCTGAGCAGCATTGGCAGATGTTGCCGCTGGCATGCCAAACCCAAGCGCAAGACACGCTGCCAGTAAGGAAGATGCAAGCCTCTTCATCGGTTTCTCCCAAATATAGTGATTTCGCCTTTAACGTCACTAACAAGGATTTAGCTCCCGCAATGTGGCGGGTAGGTGGCTGCGGAAGCTCACTTTTTCTTCCCTCTGGCAATAGTCGAGTGAAGGCAATTCGAAAGGTTCAACGCAAGTGTTCCGAATTGACATAAAGATATGTTTATGTCATTAAGCGTGACTTGTGCGCTCGGGTTCATGCAGAATTCTTAAGCGTGCGTGATGTGAAGTGTTCTGCACACCGGAATAAACGAAAACCCTTTGTGGATTTCGGGCGGTGTTGTAGCGATGAAGCGTATCTGAATACAGGCGGTAATCCCCTATGACGTCTTCCCTCGATAATCTTTTTGGTGCAACGGCAGCAAAGCCAGACGGCTCGGAAGTGCTTGAAGCACTGACGCAGGCCGCAAGAGAGCGCATTCTGATTCTCGACGGTGCGATGGGTACGCAGATTCAGGGGCTTGGCTTCCACGAAGAACATTTTCGCGGCGAGCGGTTTGGTGCTTGCGACTGCCAGCTTCAGGGCAATAACGATCTGCTGACTCTCACGCAGCCAAAGGCGATTGAAGAAATTCATTATGCCTACGCCATGGCTGGCGCAGATATTCTTGAAACCAATACGTTCTCCTCAACAACCATCGCTCAGGCTGACTATGGCATGGAAGATGCCGTTTACGAGTTGAACCGGGATGGTGCGCGCCTTGCCCGTCGCGCAGCCTTGCGCGCGCAACAAAAAGACGGTCGTCGCCGTTTTGTTGCCGGCGCGCTCGGACCGACAAACCGCACGGCTTCGCTTTCGCCGGATGTGAACAATCCGGGTTATCGCGCTGTCACATTCGATGATCTGCGTATTGCCTATGCCGATCAGATACGCGGACTGATGGATGGTGGCTCCGATATCATTCTGATTGAAACCATCTTTGATACACTGAACGCAAAGGCTGCAGTTTTTGCTGCCGAAGAAGTGTTCATCGAGAAGGGCGTGCATCTGCCGGTCATGATTTCCGGCACGATTACCGATCTTTCAGGACGCACTCTCTCTGGTCAGACGCCGACGGCGTTCTGGTATTCACTGCGTCACGCCAGGCCTTTCACCATCGGGCTCAATTGCGCTCTTGGCGCCAATGCGATGCGCGAACATCTGGCTGAAATCGCTGGCATTGCTGACACGTTTGTTTGCGCCTATCCAAATGCCGGTTTGCCGAATGAATTCGGTCAGTATGACGAAAGCCCGGAAGCGATGGCCGCGCAGATCGAAGATTTTGCGCGCGAAGGCCTTGTGAATGTGGTTGGCGGCTGCTGTGGCTCGACGCCTGATCATATTCGCGCAATCGCTGCGGCTGTCGCAAAGCATCCGCCACGCAAGCCGGTCAAAGTGCCGCCGCTGATGCGGCTGTCGGGCCTTGAGCCTTTTACGCTGACCAAGGACATTCCTTTCGTCAATGTCGGCGAACGCACCAACGTCACGGGTTCGGCACGCTTCCGCAAGCTGATCAAAGCTGGCGATTATTCGGCAGCACTCGTTGTTGCCCGCGATCAGGTGGAAAACGGCGCGCAAATCATCGACATCAATATGGATGAAGGTCTGATCGACTCACAGAAGATCATGGCCGAATATCTCAACCTGATTGCCGCCGAGCCTGATATTGCTCGCGTGCCAGTGATGATCGACAGTTCCAAGTGGGACGTGATCGAGGCTGGTCTTAAATGCGTACAGGGAAAGCCGATCGTCAACTCGATCTCGCTGAAAGAAGGCGAAGAAGCCTTCCTGCATCATGCGCGTCTGGTGCGTGCTTATGGTGCGGCTGTGGTCATTATGGCGTTTGACGAAACCGGACAGGCGGACACGGAACAGCGCAAGGTCGAAATCTGCACCCGCGCATACAAGATCCTCACCGAACAGATAGGGTTCCCGCCGGAAGACATCATTTTCGATCCGAACGTCTTCGCTGTTGCGACCGGTATTGATGAACACAATAATTATGGCGTCGATTTCATCGAGGCGACACGTAAGATAACTCAAACGCTACCGCATGCCCATATTTCCGGTGGTGTATCCAACCTGTCGTTCTCGTTCCGCGGCAATGAGCCGGTGCGCGAGGCGATGCATGCGGTGTTCCTCTATCATGCCATTCAGGTTGGCATGGATATGGGTATCGTCAATGCGGGCCAGCTCGCGGTCTATGATACCATCGATCCGGAATTGCGCGAGGCTTGCGAGGATGTGGTCCTCAACCGACGTCCTGACGGAACTGAACGCCTGCTGGAAATTGCTGAGCGCTTCCGAGACAGCGGTACCAAAGAAGCCAAGGTACAGGATCTGAGCTGGCGCGAATGGTCAGTTGAAAAGCGACTTTCTCATGCGTTGGTCAACGGCATTACCGAGTATATCGAAGCCGATACTGAGGAAGCTCGTCTGGCTGCTGCCCGCCCGCTGCATGTGATCGAAGGTCCGCTGATGGCTGGCATGAATGTGGTCGGCGATCTGTTTGGGTCAGGCAAGATGTTCCTGCCACAGGTGGTCAAATCCGCACGTGTGATGAAGCAGGCTGTTGCGGTGCTTCTTCCTTACATGGAAGAGGAAAAGCGTCTGAGCGGCGGTGAAGGTCGTCAGACTGCCGGCAAGGTGTTGATGGCAACCGTCAAGGGTGACGTGCATGACATTGGCAAGAACATTGTCGGCGTTGTGCTGGCCTGCAACAATTACGAGATCATCGATCTTGGCGTTATGGTTCCTACGCAGAAGATTCTTGATACAGCGCGTGCTGAAAATGTCGATGTGATCGGACTTTCGGGCCTTATTACGCCGTCTCTTGATGAGATGGTGCATGTGGCTGCGGAAATGGAGCGCGAGGGCTTTAACGTGCCGCTGCTGATTGGTGGCGCGACAACCAGTCGTGTTCATACAGCCGTGAAAATTCACCCGCGTTACGAGCAGGGGCAGGCGGTTTATGTGATCGATGCCAGCCGTGCGGTTGGCGTCGTTTCCAATCTGCTGTCGCCTGAAAATAAAGAAGGCTATATCGAAGGCATTCGAGCGGAATATGCCAAGGTTGCAGCAGCGCACGCCCGCAGCGAAGCGGAAAAGAAGCGCCTGCCATTGGCTCGGGCACGCGAGAACGCGCATAAGCTCGATTGGGATGCTTATAATCCGCCGAAGCCCACATTCCTTGGCACCAAGACATTTGAGAACTACGATCTTGCGGCAATCGCTCGCTATATCGACTGGACGCCTTTCTTCCAGACCTGGGAGATGAAAGGGCGCTATCCGGCAATTCTCGAAGATGAAAAGCAAGGCGAAGCCGCCCGTGCTCTTTGGGTGGATGCGCAGGCAATGCTTGCCAAGATCATTGATGAGAAGTGGTTTGCACCACGTGCTGTGATCGGCTTCTGGCCCGCCAATACGGTGGGGGATGATATCCGTCTCTTTGCCGATGAGAGCCGTAAGGAGGAACTGGCGACCTTCTTCACGCTGCGCCAGCAACTTTCCAAGCGCGACGGTCGTCCAAATGTGGCTATGTCCGACTTTGTAGCCCCTGTCGATAGTGGCAAGCAGGATTATGTCGGCGGCTTTGTTGTGACCGCAGGCATTGAGGAAGTGGCGATTGCCGAGCGTTTTGAACGGGCCAATGACGACTATTCGTCGATTCTGGTTAAAGCGCTGGCTGACCGTTTTGCAGAAGCTTTTGCGGAACTGATGCACCAGCGGGTGCGCAATGAGTTCTGGGGCTATGCACCTGGCGAAGAGCTGTCGACTGATGATCTTATCCATGAGCGATATGCAGGTATCCGCCCGGCACCGGGCTATCCGGCACAGCCCGATCACACCGAAAAATCGACGCTGTTTGAGCTGCTGGATGCAACTGCTCAAACGGGTGTTGAGCTGACGGAAAGCTATTCCATGTGGCCGGGTTCGTCCGTTTCAGGGCTCTATATCGGTCATCCGGATAGCTACTATTTTGGCGTCGCCAAAGTGGAACGTGATCAGGTCGAAGACTATGCTGAGCGCAAGGGTATGAGCGTGGAAGAGGTTGAACGCTGGTTAGGGCCGATCCTCAATTATATACCGGGACAGAATCCTGAGCCGGTTGAAGCTGCTGCGTGAGTAACCTGTAAAGTAGCGTTTAAAGAAGCCCCGCAATGCGGGGCTTCTTTATTTAATTTACTAAAATTCTATTTATATAGAATAATATTTGTTTTCTGAAAACGCGATAAGATATTGAAATCATTATGTATAGCTGACCTGTAAATCATGTGTTATGTAATACAGGTGGCTTACGGTTTTGTAGTCGATGAATAGAATTCACGGATTCCGGCGCCATCGAATCCCTTCAATTTATATGTGTTTGTCTGGCTGAGTTTTTGCGCGCATCCCCAAAAGTGTGAAACATCTTGGGGCTCAAGATGCGTGTCAGGCTATTTGTCGGAACGCCCGATTTGATTCAATCGGATCGGATGCGTTCTGATGTCTGAGTGTGCCTGCTTGTAGAGTTTTTTAGAGTAAATATTGCTTCATAGGGACAATGTTGGGATTTACGCAATGAAATGGGAAGTTTTATACGAAAAGATACAATCATCCGATAATGCAGAACACCTATTTGAACATGTTAGGTCTCATGCTGAAGAGCTCGGCTTTCAATACGCGTCCTATGCAATGTGTGTGCCGTCTCTGAACAGTGTTGCTCGCTGGGTGCGTTATGAATCATTGCCTGCCGACTGGCAGAAGCATTACGCGGCGCATAAATATGCCGAAATTGATCCGGTCATCAGGCGTGGCAAAAATAGCATCGAACCTTTGATCTGGTCCAGCAGGCTGTTTGCAGAGGCGCCACAAATGTGGCTCGACGCTCAGAAGTTCGGGCTGAAAGCCGGCATCTCTCAGCCGTGCTGGGCGGCCCAGGGCGTCTTTGGAATTCTTACATTCCTGCGTGAGAAACCAGCCTTGTCAGACGGTGAAATCTCGAGGCTGCGTCGGCAGATGCAGATCGTAACCAATCTTCTGCATCTTGCTATGTATGAACATGTCGATGTTCCAAGCATTAATTGTGTGGCTGAGGTTAATCTGACAGCGCGCGAGCGTGAGATCCTGCGGTGGACGAGCGAAGGAAAGACTGCCGAGATTATCGGCAAAATCCTCAATATCTCGACCCGGACTGTCAATTTCCATATCAGCAACGTTCTCATCAAACTTGTTGCGGTCAACAAGGTGCAGGCCGTTGCCAAAGCGCGGACCTTCGGTCTGCTTTAATAAATTATATCCCTCGGCGGTTTGGTCCGAAGGATGCTTCAATCCTTGTTTGACAAAAATTTTACTCATCAAAAATTGCTTTAATACTACAAATTTAGTAGTATTTTCCGTGGTTTGACCCAAAATCCTGTTTCTTGATGCAGCGCAAGTTTGTTCCTGCTTCTGGCCTAAAACTGGCAAGTTTTCGCTTAAGCCTCTCGCAAAACGCGATAGCATACTTTTCCTTTTATCCGGTCTTTCACGACAATGCGCTCAGAGTGGTTTCCCCACGCTAGCGCCGGGTCAAGGTATCTGCCCACCCTCCCGTCAGTACAGAGCGCATCCCGAAAAGTGTGAAGCGGTTTTCGGACAAGATACGCGTCAGAGTTAAAGTTAGATTGATCCGGATTCCGGGAGAAACAGACGTGCATCACGCATCCCTGACCAAAAACCTGACGCATCTTGAGCGTCTGGAAGCAGAAGCAATCCATATTTTCCGCGAAGTAGCTGCCACCTTCTCCAACCCGGTCATGCTCTATTCGGTAGGCAAGGACTCGTCGGTGATGCTGCATCTGGCGATGAAGGCATTTTATCCCGCACCTCCGCCATTTCCATTCCTGCATGTCGACACGACATGGAAATTTCGCGAAATGATCGAGTTCCGCGATGCACAGGCGCGCGAAAAGGGCTTTGAACTGCTGGTGCATATCAATGAAGATGGGGTGCGTGATGGCGTTGGCCCTTTCACACATGGCTCCAATGTTCACACCCATGTCATGAAAACGGTAGGACTGCGGCAGGCGTTGGACAAATACAAGTTCGATGCAGCTTTCGGCGGCGCGCGCCGTGACGAGGAAAAATCCCGCGCCAAGGAGCGCATTTTTTCGTTCCGTAATGCACAGCATGGCTGGGACCCGAAGAACCAGCGTCCCGAAATGTGGAAGGTCTATAACACGCGGGTTTCAGCTGGTGAATCGATCCGCGTCTTTCCGCTTTCCAATTGGACTGAGCTGGATATCTGGCAGTATATCCTGCAGGAAAATATCCCGATCGTGCCGCTCTATTTTGCTGCAAACCGTCCGGTGGTCGAGCGCGATGGCATGCTGATCAAGGTCGATGATGACCGCATGACGCTTCGTCCCGGTGAAAAAGTCGAGGAACGACTGGTGCGCTTCCGCACACTCGGCTGCTACCCGCTGACGGGTGCGATTGAATCAAGCGCAACCAATCTTTCCGATGTTGTCGAAGAAATGCTGATTGCCCGCACCTCGGAGCGTCAGGGTCGTGCCATTGATCGCGATGAAGCAGGTTCAATGGAAAAGAAGAAGCGTGAGGGCTATTTCTGATGAATGCGACAATCAAGCCTTCAACAGTAAGCGCTGCTGTCAGCGATTTCCTTGCCGATCAGGAGCGAAAAACGCTACTGCGCTTTCTCACCTGCGGTTCTGTTGATGACGGTAAGTCCACGCTGATCGGCCGTCTTCTTTATGACACCAAGCTGATTTTTGAAGATCAGCTGGCCACACTGAAGAATGACAGCCGCAAATTTGGCACGACTGATGACGATTTCGACTTTGCACTTCTGGTTGATGGTCTGGAAGCTGAGCGCGAGCAAGGCATTACGATTGATGTCGCCTATCGCTTTTTCTCGACCCCACGCCGTAAATTTATCGTCGCTGATACGCCTGGCCACGCGCAATATACGCGCAATATGGCGACCGGTGCTTCGACTGCTGATCTGGCAGTTGTGCTGATTGATGCGCGTCAGGGTGTGCTGACGCAGACGCGTCGCCATTCCTTTATCGCGTCGCTCCTCGGCATCCGGCACATCGTGGTGGCGGTCAACAAGATCGATCTGGTTGATTTTTCGCAGGAAGCGTTTGATGGAATTGTCGCTGACTATATGAGCTTCGCCAAAGACTTAGGCTTTGCGAGCATTCAGGCAATACCGCTTTCAGCGCGCTACGGGGATAATGTCACCAGCCTGTCTCCACGCATCGGCTGGTATGAAGGTCCATATCTGCTTGAACATCTGGAAACTGTGCGTATCGATACGGAAGCCAACGCCAGGCCGTTCCGCTTTCCGGTGCAGTATGTGAACCGTCCCAATCTTAATTTTCGTGGTTTTTCCGGCACTGTTGCTTCTGGTGTGATCGCCCAAGGCGATACGGTTGTCATTGCAAAGTCGGGCAAGCAATCGCGGGTTAAACGCATTGCCACTTATGATGGCGATTTGCCGCGCGCTTCAGAAGGGCAGGCCGTAACGCTGGTTCTCGAAGACGAGATCGAGGTCTCCCGCGGCAATATGCTCGTTGGCACAGAAGCGCGCCCTGAAGTGGCAGATCGCTTTGCTGCCAGTATCGTTTGGTTTGGCGATGAGGCTTTACAGCCCGGACGCTCCTATCTCCTGCGCACTGAAACGGACCAGACGCCAGTCACGATCAATGCGATCAGGTACCGAACTGACGTCAATACATTTGCGCGCGAAGATGCGGCACAGCTTGATCTGAATGAAGTTGGTCTTTGCCATCTCCAGACGGCAGACCAGATCGTTTTTGATCCTTATGTCGACAATCGTGTCACTGGCGCTTTTGTACTGATTGATCGACTGACCAATGCGACAGTTGGTGCTGGCATGATCGATCACGCGCTGCGTCAGGCGACGAATGTGCATTTGCAGGCTTTCGATCTTGATAAGCAGGCGCGTGCTACACAGAAATTCCAGAAGCCTGCCGTGCTTTGGTTTACGGGGCTTTCGGCGTCGGGCAAGTCAACCATCGCCAACCGGCTGGAACAGCGACTTCACGCGCTTGGCAAGCATACTTATCTGCTCGACGGCGATAATGTGCGCCATGGTCTCAATAGCGATCTCGGCTTTTCCGACGAAGATCGTGCAGAAAACATCCGCCGTGTCGGTGAAGTGGCGGGGCTGATGGCCGATGCGGGATTGATTACGCTTGTGTCTTTTATCTCGCCGTTTCGTGCCGAACGTGATCGCGTGCGTTCACGGCTGCTGGACGGAGAGTTTATCGAAATCTTTGTCGATACATCGATTGAGGAATGCATGGCGCGTGATCCGAAAGGGCTTTATGCGCAAGCGTTGCGGGGTGAGATTAAAGCCTTCACCGGAATAGATTCTCCTTATGAAGCGCCTCTTTCACCCGAGCTGCATCTCAGCACCGCAGGGCGTGACATTGACGAACTGGTCGCAGAGGTGGAAAAGTATCTCGCCGAACGCGGTGTTATCGGCAGCTATGGCAGCGATTCTTGGTCGATTTGAGAACATGAAAACATTCGCCTCACCAACAGCCGATATGGATGGCCAGACACTTCTTGCCGTTTTGCAGGAAGCGACGCTTGAAGCCGGGCGTGTGATCATGAAGCACTATACCAATGGCTGTGCTGTCAGCGCCAAGAAGGATCAGTCGCCGGTCACTGAGGCGGACCATGCGGCAGAAGCCATTATCCTGTCGGCGCTCGCCTCTGTTGCTTCCGATATTCCGGTGGTGGCAGAAGAGGAAGCAGCGGCAGGGCGTCTGCCTGCGCATTTGGGTCGAAGATTCCTACTGATCGATCCACTGGATGGGACGCGGGAATTCCTGCTGCGCAATGGCGATTTCACAGTGAATATCGCGCTTATAGAGGATGGTGCGCCTGTGGCTGGACTGGTCTATGCGCCCGTACGCAATCTCCTTTATGTCGGAAGCCTTGACGGCGCGGTTGAAATCGTGACGAGTGCTGATCATATCGTCAAAAGCCAAAGACCGATTAAGGCGCGTATTGCACCCTCCAAGCGCGTTGTCGTGTGCAGCCGGTCGCATATTACAACGGAGACAGAACAGTTTCTGAAAGCCAACCAGATCGGCGATAGCGTTTCCGTTGGATCATCGCTCAAGTTCTGCATGATTGCGCGCGGGGAAGCCGATTTATATCCCCGCTTTGGCCCGACAATGGAGTGGGATACGGCGGCGGGTGATGCGGTGCTTCGTGCCGCTGGCGGGATGACGACGACCTTTGATGCGCGTCCGCTGACTTATGGCCAGCGTTCCGATGGCACAGTGCAAGGCTTTGCAAATCCCGATTTTGTCGCTTACGGCGCGGGGGCAGCGCCTGTTTTTGCTTAAATTAAGCGGCCTCAAAGCCTCTCTTTGGAACTGATAAGCCAGCTAATCGGACCGCTGCATAATTTCACCTCAGATTTTTATCAGGCTAAGGTGAAATTATGCAGCAAATTTAAGCTGTTATGGTGACGTTTATGCGCACAATAGGGCGCAGGGTGCTCTATGCTTTCAAAAGAGTGGAAAAAAAGCGAATACGCCCCTTGCGACTTGAAAACAGCGGCGCTATAAGCCGCGTCACGGTCGGGCTTAAGGGTCACGATTATATGGACACGGAGCGTAGCGCAGCCTGGTAGCGCATCTGGTTTGGGACCAGAGGGTCGGAGGTTCGAATCCTCTCGCTCCGACCATTTTCTTCCCGGGAAATATCTCAAAATCTAATCTCTTGGTGATCCGACGAAGCTAATTTGTTTTGTCGAAGACTGACATTCGCATGAATTCGCCGTCATATTCGGCAATGTCGACCAGTCTGTGCCGGTCGAGTATTTCGACCTTATAGGATCGGAACATCACCAGACCTTCCTCGCGCAGCTCACGCATCATGCGATTGAGGTGAATGGGCGTCAGGCCGAGCGCATCTGCCAGCTGATATTGGGTCAGTGGGCAATAAAAAGAGTCCGGTTCACCCATTCCGCAGGATTTAACCCGATCGGATAGTTCGAGCAGAAGGTGCGCTGTGCGGACGAAAGCGCTTCGGCAGCCAACATTCGTCAAATGTTCAATGAGCATAGAGCGCTGTCTTGAAAGCAACTCGATGAAGATCATGCTCAGCTTTGGAATCTGCCAGATGGTCTTCTCCAGCGAGGCCAGCGGTATCTCATAGACTGACATGGGAGTGATCGTCTTGATGGTATTGTAGCTGTAGCCGTTTGCGGTGCGTAGCCCAACGAAGTCACACCGCATGGGGAAATCAATGATCTGGCGCTCACCACTGGACAGATCGCGATAAACACATCCCCATCCCGAGCGCACCAGATGGATGCTTCTGATCGAGGCCCCCTGTTCGATGATGACGGTATCAGCAGGATAGCTGCTCTCGGAAATGACGAGAGACTGCAAGGATTCTTTTTCCTGCGTGTTCAGTTTGGCTAGAATTGGAGGAGATTCCAATAGGCTAACCAAGCCGTCGATCAGTAGGGCGGTGGCGTTCAGATTACCACTATGCATTCGCTGACTATGCCCAACGAAAGTTATAGGATCTATAACTTTATGTTCCTGAAGTCGTTCTTATGGCGATTAATTTTTTTTATGAAGTGCTAACATAAGTTAATGACACGTTTATTTGGTGATAGCAATATTTAGACCAGTCTTCATCGGGATTGGCAATGAAAATCCTAATAAAATGGCGCGGTTTCTATGATGACTAGTGTTTTGTGTTGAGAGAAAACCTGAGTAACAGGGGAAACTAAGCAATGTTGGAAGTGAGAGAACGATACTTATGGACAGCAGCTGACAGTAGTGGTGATGGAGCTTCCATCGCGGCTGGTGAAAGAAAGAAAAATGAAGACTATGCAGCCGGTTTGCCTGTGCAGAATGAGCCACACCTGATGCTCGTCTGTAAAAGCAATCTGGAGCGGGAGTGCCTCTTCAACGGATTGATGATGAATGGGCTTAAACTTCCTGTCGTCAGCTGCGCTGCTATCGACAAAAACATGGCGTTGAATGGGGCAATTGTTGTCCTGATGCATATTGGCTCAAAACGCCTCGCCGACCCGTTTTTTTCCGATGAGGTGGAGGCCGCGGTTAAGGCATGGCATCCGATACCGCTTGTGCTTCTTGCCGAACGCGAAGAGTGGTCGCAGGTTCTGCGTGCGATGGAAATCGGAGCGCGTGGCTATATTCCGACATCGGTCGATATCAGGATTTGCGTGGAGGCAATTCATCTCGCCCTGGCGGGCGGCATGTATGTGCCAGCTTCGATGCTTATGAAGCCGCCGTCGCAGGACTTGAGCGATGACGTGCTGGGTGAGTTGTTGACTGTACGCGAGATTGAGGTTGTTCATGCAATCCGGGTGGGAAAATCCAATAAGATCATCGCGTTTGAACTTGGCATGAGTGAAGGGACGGTAAAGGCACATGTCCACAACATCATGAGAAAGATCGGTGCCGCCAACCGCACCGAAGTCGCTTGCAAGCTGCACAAGATGTACGGCAATAAATTCAGCGGAGAATAAAGTTACTCGCATGCAGACATACCCATTCTGGAAACTATGAAGCGCCGGACTGACAGGATCAGCCGGCGCTTCATAGCTTTCGGGCCATGGAACAGAGCAAAGCTTGCTGCTCGTAAAAATAAAGGGGTAGGGGCAGATTTTCACCTGCCCCTACAGAATGAGAGTGGGTATCCTTTGAGGGGTCTCTCATTCTTTTCCACGCGGAATGACGCGTAACTGTCTTCCGCTGCAGTCACTTGAGTGAGGCGAATAATCCGTCGAGCCGTTGGAACGATGGTTTTCGCTTAACAAATATCCGCTCCAATTCCATTCAGGGGCGAAGGCTGATACTGCCGGATGATCCGCCAGATGTGGTGCCGAAGGCGGTGCCCGCTGAGCTGCCACCGAGAAACCCGGTTCCTGACTGCGCCATGGCTGCAGTCTGACCACCGGAGCCGGAAGTGAAATAGCCTGAACCTATACCGGCGCTTGCCCCGTAATGGCCGATTTTACCGCCGAGCCCGACGACGGTGCCTTTGCCTTCTGCCCAGCCAGTGGTTGCTGCCTGGCCAGCCGCCGTCGAACCTGCGCCGAATGCGAAGCCACCTGTTACGGCGGAACCAGCACCACTGGCGCCGCCAAAGCTGCCATTCCAGTTGACGGTTTGCGCCGCAGCGGGCAGGGCGCCGGCCGCGAGAAGTGCGATAGATGCGATGATGATTTTCTTCACGATGTACTCCTCCTGTTTTCGACAAAGCCGGGTTAAATCCCACTATTGCCTGGCATATCTTGACGATATACCCCGCTACCCATTCGATGCTGGGCCAGTACGTATGAGTAAAAGGCTGTATCGGTGATATGGATTTGGGCTCAACGGCCCATTGCATCGGCAGTGGGCATCGGTTCAAAAGAGTTTGAAACCGATGCCCTTAGCCGCCCCCCGGCTTTACATGACCGGTCCTGGACAATGCCAGGCGCGGCTGTTCTCGGTTGTTGTACGCAGAACGCACCCTTTGGCACGCAACTGATCGGAACTAAGACCAAGTGCCTTGGCAGAATAAGTACGCTTGCGGCTGGCTGCTTGCGGTGAAGGCGTCGTTCCATTTGTACTGGCAGGAATTGACGCAGGTTCTTCATTGGAAACAGACGCCAAAAGCGGTGCCTGCCTTGCCCGACGCGGTGCCGATGCCGAGCGCGCCGCAGCACCTTGCGATGGGCAGTAAACGCCGGTCGCATTCAGAGACGCTCTGACTTCCTTGTTAAGACAGATCAGATCAAGTGCCGCCCCATTTTGCCCCATGCCCAAGAGTGCTGCTGCATAGGCGCGCCGATTGCATTCACGCATTTCATATGTGCTGCCGAAGCCTAAGCCCCAGCCCGTTGCCCCGACACCGACACTTGTCGAACCTGCGCAGGAATGTACGCCTGCTGCGACGAGTCCCGGTGCAAAAGCAGGTACAGTCGTCTTGATTTTATCTGGCGAGTTGGACCCACCACCAATAGCGATGGCCGTAGCGCCAGCCTGGGATGATGAGTTTGTATTGTTGTCCACATTAACAGCTTGAGCGAATGCATTTCCTCCGAAGAGAAGAAGTGTGCCAGATAAGCAAAGGATACCCAGTTTAGACATAGCTAACCCCTTCCACTTTTACTTTGTATTTCTGAAGTTGTATTATGATAAAGGCGCCATTATCATCTATTTTTTATTTTCCAGTTTGCACGCATAAAAGATTGTTTCGATAGTATTTAAAAAGCAGATTATGAGAATATAAATGTTGTGCTATTTTTTACCTACAATGTGTAAGCAGTTTATTATTCTTAATCTATATTGTTATCGTTCGGATATTTTTGGATTGGAAACTCTGACCTTAGTTTTGCTTCTAAACGGAAGTTTATAGCTGTTTGGTTGAGGCGAAGGCCCCGTATTGAGTGATGAAGGCCAAGAAAGCGTGCAAACCTCGGAGGGTGATGAAAATTGCTGCATCGGGGCGGCACTTTCCGGCTGTTTTGTCATCAAGCGGTTGCTTTCTCTTGCAAAACAGCGAAATTACCAACTTGTAGTTAGAACAATTCCATTGCCGGGCACAAAATGCAGCTTACCCCTCGCCACAATGCAATTCTCGACATCGCTCGCCGACAGGGGCAGGTATTGGTCGATGACCTAGCAGCCGCGTTCGATGTGACACCACAAACCGTACGCAAGGATCTCAATGATCTTTGCAAGGCGCGTTTTCTGCGCCGCATTCATGGTGGCGCGCTCTATCCGTCCGGCGTTGAAAACATGGAATATGAGGCTCGCCGCCGGATCGCTGCGCATGAGAAGGAACTGATCGGGCGCGCTGCTGCTGAAATGATCCCCGATGGGGCATCGCTGTTTATCAATATTGGCACTACGACCGAAGCCGTCAGCCACGCGCTTATTGACCACAATCATCTCATGGTCATCACCAACAACATCAATGTTGCCAATACGCTGCGTGTCTATCCCGAAATAGAGGTCGTTATTGCTGGTGGTGTCGTGCGAGCATCAGATGGCGGTATTGTTGGTGAGGCTGCGGTTGATTTCATCCGTCAGTTCAAGGTCGATTATGCAATCATTGGCGCGTCAGCGATGGATGAAGATGGTGCGCTGCTTGATTTCGACTTCCGCGAAGTGAAGGTCGCTCAGGCTATCATCGCCAATGCGCGCCATGTGATTCTGGTAACCGACTCAACCAAGCTGGAGCGAACCGCGCCGGTGCGACTTGGTCATATATCGCAGGTCCACACTTTTATCACCGATCGCTGTCCATCACAGCAATTGCGTGATTTGTGCCGGGAGAATGAGGTTGAACTCATTGAAACGTCGGTTGAGTTGCCTGTCGAACAGAAAGAATCGTAGTTTCATTTCATTTTCGTTTTGCTTTCGTATGAAATGAATTATATTCGCTTTGGTGGTTGGAGAAGGTCTTCAGGGTTCGCCATGGCGCAGAATAAAATATTCGATAAAACATTCGACATTTTCGTAATCGGTGGCGGCATCAACGGATGCGGCATTGCAAGAGACGCGGTGGGGCGTGGCTTCTCCGTGGGTCTTGCCGAGATGAACGATCTGGCAAGTGGCACCTCGTCACGTGCTACCAAGCTCATTCATGGCGGTTTGCGCTATTTGGAGCATTACGAATTCCGTCTGGTGCGCGAAGCGCTGATGGAGCGGGAAGTGCTTTGGGCCAACGCGCCGCATATCATTCATCCGATGCGCTTTGTGCTGCCTTTTCATAAGGGTGGTGTGCGTCCGGCATGGCTTTTGCGCCTTGGCCTGTTTCTGTACGATCATCTCGGTGGCCGCAAGAAACTGCCTGCGACGCGCACGCTCGACATGCGAACGGACCCCTCAGCTGCGCCGCTGAAGCCACTTTTCACCAAGGCTTTTGAATATTCCGATTGCTGGGTGGATGACGCTCGCTTCACGGCCTTAACCGCACGTGATGCCGCAGATCGTGGTGCAATGATCCGCACGCGCACCAAGGTTGTATCGGCTCGTCGCGACCACGAAGCATGGACAGTGACGCTGGAAAACATCGACACAGGTGCGCGCGAAGAGGTTCGTGCGCGTCTGCTGGTCAATGCAGCCGGCCCATGGGCCGATAAAGTATTGCAGGGCGTTGAGGGTGATCGGCAACTGCATAATGTGCGCCTGGTTCAGGGCAGCCATATCGTCGTGCGCAAAAAGTTCTCCGATCCACGTTCCTATTTCTTCCAGAACAATGACGGACGTATCATCTTCGCCATCCCTTACGAAGACGATTTTACACTGATTGGTACCACCGATCAGGACTATCATGGCGATCCGGCCAAGGTCGCGATCAGCGATAAAGAAACCGATTATCTCTGCGCGTGTGCCAGTGAGTATTTCAAGGAGCCGGTGCGCCTTGAGGATATCGTCTGGACCTATTCCGGCGTGCGTCCGCTCTATGATGATGGTGCGAGCAAGGCGCAGGAAGCAACCCGCGATTACGTCTTGAAGGAAGATGCACCGCAGGGCGCAGCACCGCTGATCAACGTCTTTGGCGGTAAGCTCACCACTGCGCGCAGGCTTGCGGAGCATATGCTTGAGAAGATCGAGCATCATCTGGGCAAAAAAGCAGCACCCTGGACCCATGCCGCAGCACTGCCGGGCGGTGATTTTGAGGCAACGGCCTTTGATCGTGAACTGGAAAAACTGAAAGCTGCCTATCCGTTCCTTTCGTCCATCCACGCTCGGCGTCTGTTTCGGCTCTATGGAACACGTGCACGGGTTCTGCTCAGCAAAGCCACGTCACTGGCTGATCTTGGGCGGCATTTTGGCGGAGATCTTTATGAGGCAGAAGTGCGCTATCTCATTGAAAATGAGTGGGCGCACACGGCAGAAGATATTCTGTGGCGGCGCACAAAGCTTGGTCTTCGTTTGAACGCTTTGGAAGTTTCTGCGCTGGAGTCTTTCCTGAAGCCGGTTAAGGCCGCTTAGAGCGGTTTCAGTTCAGACCAAAACGTTGGAACCGCTCTATCTGTTTGTTTTTGCGCATTATCCGACGCAGAACGGCTTCGCACCTTGCTGGAAATGCTTTAATCGCTCACTTGCAACCCTCGATATAAAAAGTCATTATCTTTCCAGCAGGCGGTTTCCAGCCTTTCTGGGAGGAAAACATGGGTGCACCGCAAGACAGAATTCATGCTGACCGCATCCACTCGGCTATCGACACGGGTGGTGCGGCCCGCTCAGCGCTTGTCGCGTCCTGGCGGCGTTCCGCGCAATTGCATGGATTGGATCCGGCAGAGCTGGGGTCCGTTCAAACCCTCTCTGATGGTGAATTTCGCAATGTGCGTCAGCGTATGGAGCGTGTTGTCCATATAGCGCAAGCGAGTATGGATCGCCTTTATATGGCGGTCGGCGGCGTTGGCTGCTGTGTGCTTCTGGCTGACAGCGATGGTGTTCCGGTGGAGCGACGGGGTGCTGCAGGCGATGACGATACATTCTACGACTGGGGTCTGTGGACCGGTGCCGTGTGGAGCGAAGCCGTTGAGGGTACCAACGGGATCGGTACATGCATTGCCGAACAGCGTGCGCTGACCATCCATCGCGATCAGCATTTTCACACCCGGAATATTGGCTTGTCCTGTACGGTTGCGCCAATTCATGACCATCAGGGTCGGTTGATGGCAGCTCTTGATGTCTCGTCGTGTCGCAGTGATCTGACGGAAGCTTTCGTGCAGCTCATCTCCGTGGCCGTTATTGATGCCGCGCGCCGGATAGAAGCCGAAAATTTCCGACAGGCTTTTCCCCAAGCGCGCATCATGCTGGCACCAAGCGCGGATCGTACCGGCGGCGCGCTGATTGCCGTCGATAAGGACGATCTGGTGATTGGTGCGACGAGGGCTGCGCGGCTTTCACTCGGTCTTACCGATGAAGCTCTTTCTACAGCACTTCCGGCTGCCGATCTTTTGGGTTGGCATGCCGATCCGCGGGAGGATATGGCGGAATCCGAGCGCAGCGTTATCCTGCGGGCTATCGCTCGTTCAGACGGCAATGTTTCCTCTGCTGCCAAGCTTCTTGGCATCAGTCGTGCAACGCTTCACCGCAAGCTCAATCGGCTGAAAATCATTCGTCCGAACTAAAATCTTCATTCGGTTTTCCAAACTGTCTCATTATTGAGACACATTGATACAGCATAGTCATAAGTGTGGATGACTCCTCCCAAGAGCCGCGCCATCTTGAAACAATAAACGTCGTAGGAGCGGCGTTGTCTTTGGGAGGAATGTCATGAACAAGGTAGAATTTCATCGCTCCGTAAAGCCGGAGTTTGCCAAACGCTATGGCAATTTCATTGGCGGTAAATGGGTAGAACCCAAGTCTGGCCGCTATTTCGACAATACATCCCCAATCAATGGTCAGGTTTTGTGCGAAGTCGCACGTTCAGATGCAGCCGATGTTGATGCGGCGCTTGATGCAGCCCATGCAGCCAAGGATGCCTGGGGCAGAACAAGTCCGGCAGAACGCGCTGTGATCCTCAACAAGATCGCAGACCGTATGGAGGAGAACCTGCCGAAGCTTGCAGCCGCCGAAACATGGGACAATGGCAAGCCGATCCGCGAAACCACCAATGCCGATCTCCCGCTCGCAATTGACCACTTCCGTTATTTCGCTGGTGCTATCCGTGCGCAGGAAGGTGGAATTTCGGAAATCGACCATGATACGGTCGCCTATCATTTCCATGAGCCGCTGGGTGTTGTTGGTCAGATTATTCCGTGGAATTTCCCAATTCTTATGGCCGTGTGGAAACTGGCGCCAGCTCTTGCCGCGGGTAACTGCGTGGTGCTGAAGCCAGCCGAACAGACGCCTGCATCCATCCTGGTGCTGATGGAGGTCATTGGTGATCTTCTGCCTGCCGGCGTGCTTAACGTGGTCAATGGTTTTGGTCTGGAAGCAGGCAAACCACTGGCATCAAGTCCGCGCATTGCTAAGATCGCCTTCACCGGTGAAACGACAACCGGCCGCCTCATCATGCAATATGCCAGCCAGAATCTTATTCCGGTTACGCTGGAACTGGGTGGTAAATCGCCGAACATCTTCTTCTCCGATGTGACTGCCGAAGACGATGATTATTTCGACAAGGCCATTGAAGGCTTCGTCATGTTCGCCCTCAATCAGGGCGAAGTCTGCACCTGTCCCAGCCGCGCGCTGATCCATGAAAAGATCTATGACAAGTTCATGGAACGCGCATTGAAGCGCGTTGAAGCCATTGTTCAGGGCGATCCGCTTGATCCCGCAACCATGATCGGTGCACAGGCTTCAAGCGAGCAGCTCGAAAAGATCCTGAGTTATATCGATATCGGCAAGCAGGAAGGCGCAGAAGTACTGACTGGCGGTGGGCGCAATGAACTGGCTGGTGATCTGGCGGGAGGCTATTACGTCAAGCCAACCGTCTTCAAGGGCACCAATAAGATGCGGATTTTCCAGGAGGAAATCTTCGGCCCTGTTGTTTCGGTCACGACCTTTAAGGATGATGCCGAAGCGCTCGCGATTGCAAATGACACGCTTTATGGTCTTGGCGCAGGTGTATGGACGCGTGACGGCACGCGCGCCTATCGCTTTGGTCGTGCCATTCAGGCGGGCCGCGTCTGGACGAATTGCTACCACGCCTATCCGGCCCATGCGGCGTTCGGTGGCTATAAGCAGTCGGGTATCGGTCGTGAAAATCACCTCAAGATGCTCGACCATTACCAGCAGACCAAGAACATGCTGGTGAGCTACAGCCCGAAGAAGCTCGGCTTCTTCTAAAAAGCGAAGGTGGTTCGTGGCTTCTGAGCCTCGGGCCGCCATTTTCCTTGCAGTTTCATCGGTACAGTACGGCCTCACTTGCACTATCAATCTGAGGCTGTTCCCCCCTGTTTCCTCCCAGGAAAGTGGCGGGTCGGTGTGGTTTATACCCTTGCCGGCCCGCCCAAAAACAGAAGGAATTTCCAATGGCAAAGACAATGAAAGCGGCTGTGGTCCGCGAATTCGGCAAACCACTGACAATTGACGAAGTCCCGATTCCCCAGCCGGGAGACGGCCAGATTCAGGTGGCCATTCAGGCATCCGGCGTCTGTCATACCGATCTTCATGCCGCTGAAGGCGATTGGCCGGTGAAGCCCAACCCTCCGTTTATCCCGGGGCATGAAGGTGTTGGTTTTGTTTCGGCTGTCGGTAAAGGTGTTAAGCACGTCAAGGAAGGCGACCGCGTCGGTATTCCGTGGCTCTATACGGCCTGTGGTCATTGCGTGCATTGCCTTGGCGGCTGGGAAACGCTTTGTGAAGAGCAGCTGAACACTGGCTATTCAGTCAATGGTGGCTTCGCCGATTATGTGGTGGCCGATCCCAATTTCGTTGGCCATCTGCCAAAGAACATTGAGTTCAATGAGATCGCACCTATCCTCTGCGCAGGGGTGACCGTTTATAAAGGTCTCAAAGTCACAGACACCAAGCCCGGCGATTGGGTGGTGATTTCCGGCATTGGCGGTCTTGGCCATATGGCGGTGCAATATGCCAAAGCGATGGGGCTCAATGTCGCCGCCGTTGATATCGATGACAAGAAGCTTGATCTCGCGCGCAGGCTCGGCGCGACCGTTACGGTCAATGCCAAGACGCATAATGATCCGGCTGCCTACATCAAGAAAGAAACTGATGGTGGTGCTCAGGGTGTATTGGTGACAGCAGTGTCGCCCAAAGCATTTGAGCAGGCAATCGGTATGGCGGCGCGCGGCGGCACGATTGCACTCAATGGTTTGCCAGCTGGTGATTTTCCACTGTCGATTTTCAACATGGTGCTGAACGGCGTCACTGTGCGGGGCTCGATCGTGGGTACGCGTCTTGATCTGCAGGAATCGATCGATTTTGCCGCCGATGGCAAGGTAAAGGCGACCATCCGCACGGATAAGATCGACAATATCAATGCAATATTTGATGAAATGCGCGCCGGTCAGATTGAAGGCCGTGTCGTGATGGACCTGACGCAATAGTCGGTTCATAATAACGCATGTCTCCCAAAAGCGGGAACCGTTTTTCGGTTAAAGACATGCGTAAAAGCAAAGAAATAAAGCCGCCGTAGTGATGCGGCGGCTTTTTCATGGGAGGAGAAAACCATGGCACAGCTTGCACAAGAACAACAGGTTACTGCGACTGACGCAGCACTTGAACTCATAAAAGAACTGCAGGCCGAATATGGGCCGATCATGTTTCATCAGTCTGGCGGTTGCTGCGATGGTTCCTCGCCCATGTGTTATCCGCAAGGCGACTTGCTGTTGTCTGATGCCGATGTGAAGCTTGGCGAGATTGGTGGCGCCCCATTTTATATCAGTGGCTCGCAATACGAGGCCTGGAAGCATACCGAGCTGATCATAGATGTTGTGCCGGGGCGCGGCGGTATGTTCTCGCTCGATAATGGCCGTGAAAAACGCTTTCTTACCCGCTCCAGAATATGCACGATTTAAAGCATGTCTTCCAAAGAGGGGCACCGGTTTTGGGGATAAAGACATGCGTAAAAACAATAGTTAAAGCGCATCGCGCTTTAGCGCTTTGCGTTGATAGGCAAAGCAGCTAGGTAAAATATCGGGAATACCGGGGAGAGAGTACATAACGGCCATGGCCGCATCCAATAATAAAAGAGCGACAATCCATGATGTGGCACGTCTCGCTGGCGTGTCGATCAAGACAGTTTCAAGGGTCTATAATGATGAGCCCAATGTACGCGATGCGATCCGCGAGCGTGTAAGGGAAGCGGGAGCAGAGCTGCGCTATCGCCCCAATGCGGCAGCGCGCAATCTGGTTGAAAGACGCTCGCACCTCATTGGGCTTTTCTTTGAAAATCCAAGTCATAGCTATGTTACGGAATTGCAGAACGGTGCGCTGGATCGTCTGCGCGGCACCCGTTACCGACTGCTGATATTTCCGGTCGAAAACCGGGCCGATATTCGTGGTTCGCTGATTGAAACTGCACATGCTTCCGGGCTTGATGGAATTATCGTCACGCCCCCCATGTCAGATGATCCCGAGATTTTGCAGGAACTGACTGCTTCAGCCATGCCTTTTTCGCGTGTGGCCGGTGATTTTAACGTGCACCCGACCGACAGTGTGGCGATTGACGACGAAGCCGCCACCGTCGATTTGATGGACTACCTTCTCAAGCAAGGCCATACGAGGATTGCCATTGTTATTGGCGACCTGACGCATCGTTCGGCGCAATTACGACTTGAGGGCTATCGGCGGATGCTCGATGAGGCAGGCATTGAGCACAATCCCGATTATGAGGTTGGGGGCGGCTTTAGTTTCGCCAGCGGATTGACCGCAGGCAGAAAACTGATGGCGCTGCAAAAAAGGCCAACGGCCATTTTCGCTTCCAATGATGATATGGCGGCAGCCGTTCTGCAGATTGCTTATGACTATAAGCTGGACGTGCCCGGTGACCTGACCATTGTGGGCTTTGATGACAGTGCTATCGCCAGCATGGTTTCGCCGCAAATCACCACCGTTCGTCAGCCTATACGCGAGATGACCCGTGATGCCGTGGATATGCTTTTGCAGCAGATCGAGAGCGGCGAGGCGTCGCCTTCACGCCACGTCGAATACAAGCTGATTATCCGTCAGTCTTCCGGCAAAGCGGCAGAATAAAAAAGGGGCCGGTAATTCCGGCCCCTTTCGTTTTTAAGACGGAAGAACATCTTCCAGTCCCTTAGTCAGTTCCAGCGCTTGCCGTTCGAACATGCGGCGATAAATACCGCCCGGCTTACGGATAAGCGCATCGTGATCGCCTTCTTCAAGGATTTCGCCCTTGTCGAAGACCAGAAGCCGGTCAAGCGCACGAACCGTCGAAAGCCTGTGTGCAATGACAAGCGTTGTACGGCCAATCATCAGCCGTTCCATTGCCTGCTGGATCAGCAATTCCGATTCTGAATCAAGGCTCGAAGTTGCCTCATCCAGAATAAGGATCGGTGCGTCTGCCAGAAACGCACGGGCAATCGCCACACGCTGACGTTCACCACCAGAAAGCTTCACACCACGTTCGCCAACAAGCGTTGCATAGCCCTTTGGCAGACGCATGATGAAGTCATGCGCACTGGCAAGCATTGCCGCATGCTCAATCTCGGCCTGTGTTGCGCCGGGACGGGCATAAGCAATGTTTTCAGCCAGCGTCCGGTGAAACAGGATTGGCTCCTGCTGCACGATGGCAATCTGTGAACGCAGCGAAGCCTGTGTGACTTCTGCAATGTTCTGGTCGTCGATCTTAATGGCACCGCCACTGACATCGTAAAGACGCTGGATAAGCTTGACGAATGTCGTCTTGCCCGAACCTGAATGACCGACCAGACCAACCCGTTCGCCGGCTTCGATCTTGACCGAGAAGTCGCGATAAAGCGCTGCTGCGTGGTTGCCGTAATGGAAGGTGACGTTATCGAATGTGATTTCGCCATTTCCAATCTTGATTGCAGATGCACCGGGCCTGTCGGCAATGCCATAAGGCTCGGCTTCGATCTGAACCAGTTCTTCCATATCGTTGACCGAACGTTGCAGGTTGCGGATATGCATACCCACATCGCGCAGATAGCCTTGCAACATGAAGAACGCGGTCAGAACGAAGGTGATATCACCCGCCGTTGCTTTACCCTGGCTCCACAGATAGAGCGCAAAAGCAATGACCACGCCGCGCATGACCAGCAGATTTGCACCCTGAATGAAGCCGTTCAGTGTACCAATCAGCCATGTACGGCGTGTACGGCCGCGCCACTTGGTGACGACCTTTGCCAGACGCGCATCTTCACGACCTTCAGCACCGAAAGCCTTAACAACGGCATTACACGAAATGGCATCGGCCAAAGCGCCGCCCATGCGTGTATCCCAGCTGTTGGCAAGCGTTGCTGCAGGTGCAACAAAGCCCAGCGAAATCACGATCGTGCAGACGATGAAAAGCACCGAGCCGATTGCAACCAGAAAGCCCATCATAGGCCAATACCACGATAGCAGAGCAACCGAGCCTAGCAACATCAGTATAGACGGCAGCAGTGCGACGATCAGCGTGTCATTGAGCAAGTCGAGCGCCCACATGGCGCGCGAAACCTTACGCACTGTCGATCCCGCAAAGGCATTGGCATGCCAATCGGTTGAAAACCGTTGCAGCCTGCGGAACGAGCTTGCTGCCATGTCACTCATGATCTTCAGTGTGAAGTCTGTGATAACATAGAAGGTCAGCTGACGTGTTATGAGCGCGACTGCGCCTAACACAAGCAGAACGATCAGGGCCTCGATTGCGGCGTTCCATGCGTTGTCGCCGCTAAGCGAAAGCGCATCGACCAGCCGCCCGGAATAGAGCGGGGTCAAAACATCTGCGGCTGTTGCAAGCAGCATGCCGATAATCATCAGCGACAGCCGCACGGGCTGACTTCGCCAGTGGCTGAAAGTGTAGCCAAGGACATTGCGGAACGCAGGTCCCCGGAAATCTATACGAAACCGAGTCATATGAATAATACCAGCCCGCACAAAGACGGATTCCGGTTCCTTTAAAAGCATTTCCAGCAAAAGTGCGAAGCGGTTTTGCGTCGGACAATGCGTGAAACGAAGATAAAACAAGCAGCCGGTGAGGGCTGCAGCAAATTTGGAAGTTTTTAGGAATACGCCCTTTTAGGGAGGGCGGTCAGGCCTTAGCCTGAATTGCGGGCCAAAGACTTAAAGCTTGGAAGCGCCCGCGCAAACACCGGGCACCGACGGAAATGGATAGACACGCATCTCATACCTCTTGCCAGTGTTGCAGATGCGTGCACAATAAATGAGCAAATGTTTTTGCCAAGTGGCAAAATGTAAATTTTTGTTTTCACCACCTTGAGTGTGGCAAAAATACCAGCTTATATTTTTCTGGGCCAAGCCGCGAGCTTACGCGAAAAATGCGAAATGGTTGCGTGCAGCAACATCGTGAAGGCAGCTAACACAAACAGGCTGGCGAACATAAGATCGACCTTGGCGCGACCGTTGGCTAGAAGCATCAGATAGCCAAGTCCCCTTGATGCGCCCACCCATTCGCCCACAACGGCACCGATCGGCGCATAGACTGCAGCAAGGCTGAGGCCCGAGGCAAGTGATGGGAAGGCCGCAGGAATGCGCACGCGAAACAGAATATGCGTCCGTTTAGCGCCCAGATTTTCGGCTGCGTTGATAAGGGTTTGATCCGTGCGCTGCATACCGTCCAAAAAGGTGGAAACGACCGGGAAAAAGATCATCAGAATGGCGACAGCGATTTTTGATGCCGGGCCGTAGCCGAGCCATAGCGTGAGGATTGGAGCGAGTGCGAAAATCGGGATGGCCTGGCTGAATACCATGATGGGCATGACCAGTCTTTGCGCAAGCGGCGACATCATCAGGCCAATGGCGGTCAGTACGCCAATGGCGCTGCCAAGAAAAAGCCCGCCCAGCACTTCGCCAAAGGTCACAATCGCATTGTCTGCAATCAGTTGAGCATTGCTGAAAAGTGCTTTTACAACATCAAGCGGACCGGGCAGGATGAAGCGCGGCATCTGCCAGATACTCACCACAGCCTGCCAAAGTGCCAGCACCACAAACGCCGACAGAAATCCGTCGGCGATGCGTTTTTTACGGGAGCGAGAAACTACGCTCGTCACTTTGCTTTTAGCCCCATGCTCCAGAAGTCTGCTTCAAGCCTGCTTGCGGTTGCAAAAATCTGGCAGAGCTTTGGCCAGCGTGGGCTGCTCTCAAAATCTGTACCAATGCGATCTTTGGCGGCCTGATCAAAAAGCTTGCCCACCGTGTGGCACATCTCCTGATAATCGGCGCCTGCATAGGTGTCTATCCATTCCTGATAAGGCGTGTCAGCCTTTGCCATAGCGGCAAGATTGATCCCGATTTCACCATAACCATGTGCGCAAGGCACAAGGGCGGTCAGCAAATCAAGGAAGTCGCCCGCCTGTCCGCAATCCAGCACATAACGCGTATAGGCCAGGTTTTCCGGCTCTTCCCGCGTGGTGTAGAGGTCATCTTCGCTGATGCCTTCGCGTGCGCAGATGCCGACATGGAGTGGCAATTCGGTGACCGCCAGCCCATGCATGATTTCAGCGCAAAGCCGCGTTTCCTGCAAGCTGCCTGCCTTCACCACGCCAAGCGCAAAGGCGCGGGCATAGTGATGCAGATAAACATAATCCTGTCTGAGATAGTGCAGGAAAGCCGATTTTGGCAGCGTGCCATCGCCAAGCCCGCGCACGAATTCATGATCGATATAGGGCTTCCAGTCATCAAGTGTTGCGGCACGCAGACGGGTGAAAAGTTCAGACGAATAATGCGGTTGTGGGATCGTCATGACTTGTTCCCCTCAGCGTTCACGTCGATGGCAAATTTTTCGACAGGCAGGATCGAAGGTACGAGGCCGTTTTCCTTGAGATAGGCTTCGTAGCGGCTCCAGCGACCATAATCGAGGCTTGCGGGTGAGCGCGAGAACCGCGCGACCGTGTCTTTCCAGGCGCGCTGGTTCAACTCGTCTTTGAGCTCTGAACTGTAAGATGCAAACACGTCATAGCTCTGCTCTGGATGATTGACGATATATTGCGCAGCCTTTTCAGTGGCAGCGAGAAAGCGCGAAATCTTGTCTTTTTCAGCCGCGTCGAGCTTGTTGGAATTGGCGACATAAACCAGCTCGTCATAGACTGGTACGCCTTCTTCCTCTACGAAAAAGCACTTGCCCGCAACACCTTCAACGGCCATCTGGTTGAGTTCTACATTGCGATAAGCGCCCATCACCGCATCAACCTGTTTCGACATCAGCGATGGCGCGAGCGAGAAATTCACATTGATGAGTTCGACGTCTGAAAGCTGAATGTTATGGCGCGCGAGAATGGTGCCGAGCACAGTCTCTTCAACGCCCGCAACCGAGAAACCGATCTTCTTGCCCTTGAGATCAGCGATGGCATTCACCGAACCATCATCGCGTACCATCAGGCAATTCAGTGGGGAATCCACCAATGTGCCGACGCGGATAAGCGGAATATCGGCATGCACATCGAGATGCACCTGCTGCTGATAGGAAACTGCAAGGTCAGCCTGCCCAGCAGCAACCATTTTAGGCGGCACCGAAGCATCGGCGGGTGCCACGATGTCGACATCAAGCCCTGCATCCTTGAAGTAACCGAGCTTGTCGGCAACGATGATGGGGCCATGATCAGGGTTCACGTACCAGTCAAGAATGAGCTTGAATTTATCATTGGCTTCGGCGGCCGTGACTGACATCAGGGCGAACGAAGCCGTGGCGCTGAAAAGCGCAGCAAGAGCTAGTTTTTTCAATTTTATCCTCCAGAGACTACATTATGTGGGGGCGAGTAACGGTGATCCATTGCTTCACCCGGGCTTCAGGATCGGGGTTGAGAGTGATGTCGGTGACGACTGAGACAATGTCGGCACCAGCCTCAAACACGCCTTGTGCGCGATCGACATTCATGCCGCCGATGCCCACCAGCGGAATATCGCCGATGGCGGCTTTCCATTCACGCACGCGATCCAGACCCTGCTCATGCCATTTCATCTTTTTGAGAATGGTCGGATATACAGGGCCGAGTGCGATATAGGCGGGGTTGAGTGCGAGTGCGCGGTCCAGCTCTGTTGCATCATGACTGGAGATACCAAGTTTTATTCCGCTTGAACGGATTGCATCGAGATCGGCATCATCAAGGTCTTCCTGACCGAGATGAATGAAATCGCAACCCTCTTCAATCGCTAGTTTCCAATAGTCATTGACGACGAGCTGGCAGTCATGCGCTTCACACATGTTTCGTGCGGCACGGATTTCAGCGCGGAGTTCGGTGTCGTCCTTATCCTTGATACGCAACTGCACAAGTTTGATGCCAAGTGGCACCATACGTTTGAGCCAGTCTGCGCTGTCAAAGATCGGGTAGAACGGATCAAGGGCCATTACAAAAATGCCTTTCCGATAAGGGGAGTGGAGGGGGCGGCCATGTCGCGCGCGTCGATAGGGTCAGCTTCATAGGCGAGGCGACCGGCTTCAACAGCGAGCGCGAAAGCACGGGCCATTGCGGCGGGATCGCCAGCTTTGGCAACCGCTGTGTTGATCAGCACGGCGTCATAGCCAAGTTCCATTGCGTACGCTGCATGCGAGGGCACGCCGATGCCCGCATCCACCACCAGTGGAATGTCGGGAAAATGCGCGCGCATGGTTCTGAGCGCATAGGGATTGTTCAACCCGCGGCCCGAGCCGATGGGCGCACCCCATGGCATGAGCACTTTGCAACCAGCTTCCAGCAGCTTTTCAGCCACCACCAGATCGTCATTCATGTAAGGAAATACTTCAAAGCCTTCGTCGCAAAGGATGCGTGCCGCTTCCACCAGCCCGAAAGGGTCAGGCTGTAGCGTATCATGATCGCCGATGACTTCGAGTTTGATCCAGTTGGTACCAAAGACTTCGCGGGCCATTTGGGCTGTGGTGACTGCCTCGCGTGGTGTGTGGCAGCCAGCCGTATTGGGCAGGACCTGAACACTCAGTTGTTTGATGAGCGTCCAGAAATCCTGGCCCGCGCGCATGTCACCACTCTCGCGTCTCAGTGAAACCGTCACGATTTGCGTTTTTGACGCGCTGACACTATCCGCCAGAATGGCCGGTGAGGGATAAAGTGCTGTCCCAAGCAGCAAGCGGCTTTCAAACGTTTTTCCGTAAAACTCCAGCAACTTAACCTCCCTGCATCGGGGCGAGAACTTCGATGCGGTCGCCAGCCGAAATTTCGGTTGTTTCGCGCTCGTCGCCCGCGATGAATTCACCATTGAGTGCCGTTGCCACCACAGCCTCATCGAGCTCGATTTCTGTAAGCAACGCTGCAAGGTTGGCTGCTGTCGTCTCGACGACCTCGCCGTTGAGAACGATGGTCATGCTAGTTCCTCCAAAAACTCCGGTCTTTCTTCCGGTTGCGTTGCCGCTGCAACGGCCATACGTGCAACCGCTGGAGACAGCAGAAAACCGTGTCGGTACAACCCGTTGACATAAATGGTTTTGCCGCGCCTGCTCACACGCGGCAGATTATCGGGGAAGGCCGGGCGGGCATCGACGCCGGTTTCCAGAATTTCTGCTTCCCCAAAAGCGGGGTGCAAAGCATAGGCAGCACTCAGCATTTCCAGCGTTGAGCGAACGCTGATACCGCTCCGACTATCGCTTTCGATCATGGTCGCACCGATCATGTGAACGCCGTCACCGCGTGGCACGATGTAAAGCGGGATGCGTGGATGCAGCAGACGCACAGGACGACTGAGGTTGATGTCGCGCGAGCGCACCACCAGCATCTCACCTTTCACACCGCGAAGTTCGGTCAGCACATTGCGGGCGGCAAGGCCACGCGCGTCGACTATGATATCCGCGTCGAGCGGTGCTTCTTTTGCATCGGTACCAAGATGAAAGACCACGCCTTTTTTCTGCGACCGGTTTGCGAGTTCAATCAGCGTCTTGCGCGGGTCGAGGTGTCCTTCCTGTTCGAAGAACAATCCTTGTCGGAAGCGGCCAGCAAGATCGGGTTCCAGAGCATCGATACGCGTTTCATCGATGGTATCGAAAGCATCGGTTCGACGGGCAAAGCGGCGCAATTCGGTGGCGTCCCGCATATGCGACAGCACCAGTGTTCCTTCGCGTTTGACGCCAGATACATGGCGTTCCCACCAGCCAATGGCCTCCTGTCCGAGACGAACGACCGGCTCTTCAGCACTTTCGCCTTCGCACCAAGGTGCAAGCATGCCGCCAGCAAGCCAAGAGCAACAATCGCTGCCAATTTGCGGGCTGCGCGCAATGATGGTGACTGCATGGCCTTGATCGGTAAATTCAGCAGCAGTGACAAGGCCCGCGACGCCTGCGCCGATGATCGTAACCCGCATCACACCTGCTCCCTGATCTCTGTATTCCAGAGGGCATGAAAGTGATGCACAGGACCATGTCCGTGACCCACCTTAAGTTTGTCTGCGTTCTGGATAGCGCCTTGCAGATAGGTGTGTGCCTCTCGAAGAGCCTGCTCAAGCGAAAGGCTTTTGCCAAGGCCGGCCGCAAGTGCGGAGGAGAGTGTGCAACCCGTTCCATGCGTGTTTGCGGTGTAAATGCGCGGTGCTTCAAGCCGGAGTGTCGGCTGGCCACGGCGGATCAAAAGGTCAGTACAAATTGCCCCTTCCGCATGTCCGCCTTTCATCAAAACGGCATTGGCGCCAAGCTCAAGCAAAGCGTGACCCTGTTTCTCAGCATCGTCTTCATTGGCCGCTAACGATGCATCAAGAAGGCAGGCGGCTTCCGGCCTGTTGGGGGTTAAAACAGTTGCGAGCGGGATCAGCTTTTCGCGCAGAATTGAAATGGCGTCTTCACTTAACAAGCGGTCGCCTGATTTGGCGATCATCACCGGATCAAGAATGATGGGGCCGGAAAAATGGCTGAGCCCATGTGCGATTGCCTGAATAGTCTCAGGAACAGAAACCATGCCGATCTTGACCGCAGCGACATTGAGATCACTGAACACCGCATCAATCTGTCCGGCGACAATTTCCGGCGGCACATCATGCACCGCTGTCACGGCACGCGTGTTTTGCACCGTGATGGCAGCAATGACGCTGGCACCATAAACACCCAGTGCCGAAAAGGTTTTCAAGTCTGCCTGAATGCCCGCGCCGCCACTGCTGTCAGATCCAGCAATAGTCACGCATATGGGCACAGATGCCGCACTGCCGTTTGATGTGGTTCGGGAGAAACTGTTTTGTTGGTCCATCATATCGTCTCTCATTCCGAACGGAAAAATGAGACGTCATGAACCTGTTTGGAGCCTGAACTCCGATGAGGGAACTCCCTCGTCCGCGACGCGTCAAACTCCGTTCCCTACGCAGGTATTACCCGGATCAGGTTCAATGGGTTAACGCGATCAGCGTCTCTCAGCCTTTTGTGTCGCAATATCGGGTGGAAAACCGCTAAGCACTTTTCCTGATATTGCTTCGAAGGCACCCCAACGAATTTTGCGCTTTAAGGCATAGGCCGGAACGGCAGGCCGGTCAAGAGACAGAGCAGAGCTCTCTAAATCTAAAAATCAAAGGTGCTAATTTAGCGATTCCGATAATTTGTATATAATTTGTTAAAATTATACGCAGTAAGCTATCCACGGGATTGTTTCGTCCTGCTACAGACAGTTTGGTCTGATTCTCCAGACACGAAAACAGAGAACATCCGGTCAGGATATGTCTGATGAGGGGACAATGATGAGGAAGCGGGAAGCCGATCAGGCTCGCTCGGACAGTGCCATGGTTCGCACTTCCGAAGAAGATTTCCGCATTCTTTTTACGACCCATCCGACGCCAATGTGGGTCTATGATCCCGAAACATTACACTTCATCGTCATGAATAAAGCGGCCCATGGGCTCTATGGTTATTCCGTTGATGAAATACCCGGCATGACGGTGCTGGACATCCGTCCGCAGACCGAACGCGACAGAATGTTTGCTGCGGTGCGCGACAGGAGCGATCTGGAACGCCCGGAACGCTGGCAGCATCTGAAAGCCAACGGCAGGATCATCGATGTCCTGACATATGGGCGTCAGGTCATCTTTGATGGCAAACAGGCTATCCTTGCGATTGTGCAGGACATTACCGAGCTTGAAGAGGCCAATCGTCAGGCCAATCATGTGCAGTCATTGTTGGACAGTCTGGTCAATAATCTGCCGCTTGGTGTGTTCGTCAAGGATATGAAGGATCAGGGGCGTTATCTCCTCTACAATCAGGCGGCGTCCAGCATCAGTGGGCACGATATTGATCGGGTTATTGGTTCGATTGATGCAGAAATCTTTCCTGTTGAGGAAGCAAAGCTTCTGACCCAGCAGGACCGTTTGGCCATGCGCCGCGGCAGTGTTCTGACGGTCGAACGCGATATCCGTTGCGCTGATGGTAAGCCGCGTCGTATGCGCATTATCAAGCGCTCGATCCCTCCGATTGAGGGCGATCAGCCGCGGTATCTCATTGGTATGATAGAAGATACGACGGAGCGGCGACAGATTGAGGAACGGATGGCGCATGTCGCCATGCATGACAGTCTGACGGATTTACCCAATCGGGCCTATTTCTCGCAGCATATTGCCGGGGTGTTGAAAAAGAGAGAGTGCGCGCCCGCATTCGCGCTGTTTTATCTCGACATTGATCATTTCAAGAACATCAATGACAGCAGAGGTCATCAGATTGGTGATCTGCTTCTCCAGCAAGTGGCGGTTCGTCTCAAGAACATCATCAGCGATCAGTTTATCGCGCGGCTTGGTGGCGATGAATTCGCCATCATCTATCCCTGCGATAAGGTTGAGCAGATCGCCATGTTTGCCGATCGTCTTCTTTCGGCGTTCCAGGATCCGTTTGATCTTGGCGACATTTCTGAATTTGTGACATGCAGCATTGGTATTGCGCAGGCACCGATACACGGTGACGATCCCGATGTGCTGATGCGCAATGTCGATCTTGCACTTTATGCGGCCAAGGCAGATGGCAGACGGACCTTCTGCTTTTACCAGCATTCCCTGCGTCTTGCCGTTGAGAAACGCCATGCCATGACGACCGATTTAAGGCTGGCTTTGGCGGCGCAACAGTTTGAGTTGCATTATCAGCCAATCTTCAACCTTGAATCCGGGCGTATATCCGGTTTTGAAGCCTTGCTACGTTGGTATCATCCCGTATTGGGCCTGGTGTCACCGGCAGAGTTTATTCCAATTGCCGAAGAGGCAGGATTGATCAGTCCGATTGGTGACTGGGTGCTTGGTGAGGCATGTCGTGAGGCGGCTTCATGGCCCGACGACATCAAGGTTTCGGTCAATCTTTCGCCTGTCCAGTTCAATCAGTGCGCGTTGCTTGAATCCGTGAAGGATGCATTGCGTTCCGCGCGGCTTTCGCCGGATAGACTGGAGTTGGAAATTACGGAATCGGTCTTTCTGCAAAACAGCAAACACAATATCGAATTGTTGTTCGAGCTACGCCGGTTGGGCGTACGCATTGCGATGGATGATTTTGGCACTGGGTATTCATCGCTGAGCTATCTGCGATCGTTCCCTTTCGACAAGATCAAGGTGGACCGCAGCTTTGTTTCCGGCATTGAGGTCGACACCCGCGATCTGGCAATCATTCAGGCTGTTGCAACACTTGGTGCTGGCTTCAAGATTGTCACGACCGCCGAAGGTGTGGAGACGACACAACAGCTTGAATGTCTGCGCCGCCAGAATTTCGGTGAAGTGCAGGGTTTCCTCATGGGACGTCCGATGCCTGCGGCGGATGTGCCGGAGTTCATTCAGACCCGGTGCGGATCCATTCTGGCCGTCATGCAGCCGCAAAACGAAATGGCAGTCTGAAAATCATTCCACATTAAGGCTTGACCTTCCAACGGTGGGAAGGGTTACTTATGATGCAACTCATAGTGTTGCCTCTTAAAATTGGGGCCGAAAGGGATTGCCGTGAACAAGCCAGTCAAGCCAGTCAGGCCGGAAGCCACAAGTTTTGCCATTCCCGTTGAGGGTATGAGCTGCGCGTCCTGTGTTTCTTCCATTGAAAAAGCAGTGGCAAAAGTGCCAGGCGTCGACAAAGTTCTGGTCAATCTTGCAACCGAACGCGCTGATGTAACCTTTAAAGCCGCACCCGATATGCCTGCGGTCATCGATGCAATCCGCAAAGCTGGTTACGACGTGCCATCCGGAAGTGCCGATCTCGCCATTGAGGGTATGACCTGCGCATCCTGCGTCAGCAAGGTTGAGAAGGCGCTGAATGCCGTTCCGGGCGTAACGCGCGCCAGCGTCAATCTTGCGACCGAGCGCGCGCATGTAGAGCTCGCCGGACAGGTGTCGTTGAGTGACCTTATCAAGGCTGTCGGGACCGCTGGTTATGAGGCCCGTTCGCTTGATGAAGCGCGCAATGACACGAAGCAGGAAACGCAGTCCGACAAGCGCGATGCGGAAGCAGCGGAACTGAAAAAGAGCGTTATCCTTGCCGCTGTTCTGACGCTGCCGGTTTTCATTCTCGAGATGGGATCGCATATCATTCCGGCTGTACACATGTTCGTCATGGACACGATCGGAATGCAGAACAGCTGGTACTTCCAGTTTGTTCTCACCACCCTGGTGCTGTTCGGTCCCGGCATGCGCTTCTTCAAAAAGGGCATACCGGCGTTGATGCGTGGCACACCGGATATGAATTCGCTGGTGGTGGTCGGAACGACAGCTGCATGGGGCTTCTCTGTCGTTGCAACCTTCTGGCCTGATATTCTGCCCCAGGGCACAATCAATATTTACTTCGAGGCAGCAGCAGTCATTGTCACGTTGATCCTGATCGGCCGTTATCTTGAGGCGCGCGCGAAGGGCCGTACTTCGGCTGCAATCAGTCGGCTGGTGGGTTTGCAGGCAAAATCTGCACGTGTGGTGCGCGATGGCGAAGCGATTGACGTGTCGCTCGAAGATGTTCGCGTAGGCGATATCGTGCAGGTGCGGCCGGGCGAAAAGGTGCCAGTCGACGGTGAAGTGATCGAGGGCTCGTCCTACGTGGATGAATCGATGATCACCGGCGAGCCGGTTCCTGTTGCCAAGGAGGAAGGTGCCGAAGTTGTAGGTGGTACGATCAACAAAACAGGCGCATTCACCTTCCGCGCGACCAAGGTTGGTCGCGATATGGTGATCTCGCAGATTGTTCGCATGGTCGAGGATGCCCAAGCAGACAAGCTGCCTATTCAGGCCAGGGTCGATAAAGTCACTGGCTGGTTTGTGCCTGCAGTTTTGGTGGCAGCGGCGCTGACCTTCGTGATCTGGCTGGTGATCGGTGGCACGGGCATGATGGGCTATGCGTTGGTCAATGCGATCGCGGTGGTCATCATTGCATGTCCATGTGCCATGGGTCTTGCAACGCCGACTTCGATCATGGTCGGAACGGGCCGTGCAGCCGAATTTGGTGTGCTGTTCCGTCGAGGTGATGCGCTGCAAACTCTGCGTGATGCCTCGGTGATCGCTGTCGATAAGACTGGCACACTCACGCAAGGCAAGCCAGCACTGGCACATTTCGCTGTTGTCGATGGCTTTGACAAGAATGAAGCACTGGCGCTGATTGCTGCTGTGGAAGCTCGTTCCGAGCATCCGATTGCCGATGCCATTGTTACTGCGGCAAAGGAAAAAAGTCTTAAGCTTGCGGATGTTTCAGCCTTTGAATCTGTTCCGGGCTTTGGCTTGAAAGCCAGCGTTTCAGGTCGTGAGGTCGCTATTGGTGCTGATCGCTATATGGCAAAAATCGGCCATGACGTGGCTGTTTTTGCAAATGACGCCAGTCGCCTTGGTGATGAAGGCCAGACACCGCTTTATGCAGCAATTGATGGCAGGCTCGCAGCGATCATCACGGTTGCCGATCCTATGAAGGAAACCACGCCAGCTGCGATTGCTGCAATGCATGAACAGGGTTTGAAAGTGGCTATGATTACGGGCGATAATCGTCGCACGGCACAGGCCATTGCCAAGCGTCTGGGTATTGATGAAGTGGTGGCTGAAGTGTTGCCTGACGGTAAGGTTGAAGCACTGAAGCGTCTCTCTGCAGGTGGCAAGCGCATCGCCTTTGTCGGCGACGGTATTAATGATGCGCCTGCCTTGGCTGCCGCAGATGTGGGTATCGCCATTGGTACGGGTACGGATATCGCGATTGAAAGCGCTGACGTGGTGCTGATGTCGGGGGATCTGCGTGGTGTCGTCAATGCAATCGCTATTTCGAAGGCAACGATCCGCAATATCAGTGAAAACCTGTTCTGGGCCTTTGCCTATAATGTGGCGCTGATCCCGGTTGCAGCCGGCATCCTCTATCCGTTTACAGGAACATTGTTGTCCCCGGTTCTGGCTGCTGGCGCCATGGCGCTTTCAAGCATCTTCGTCCTGAGCAATGCTCTGCGACTGAAGGGCTTTAAGAGTCCGATGGCGAGCTGATAAAAGAAATATTGGAATATTTACATCGGCAGTCGTAAAGGCTGCCGATTCATTAATTTGAATTTTTAGATATACGCCTCTGGATTTTTCATTTTACAGCCTATGTGGATGAACAGGCAGCATAGTGTTGCGCGGCAAAGGATTTGCTGCGACACTCCCACCCAAATCAGGAATACCTCGAATTCGGTTTAATCCGTGCAGCTTTCAATAGATTAACAGTCATGCACGGCGGGACTGCAGTCACTACTTGAAGGGGGTAATGTCTTGCTTGTTTCTCTTACGTCTATTGTATTGTTACTGATTGGTCTTGCGCTCGGCGTAGCCGGGATTTATCTCGCCACACTGGGTGGCAGCTGGGCCTTTATCATCATCGCTGTCGGTTTTCTGCTGACAGGTTTCTTCCTGCTCAAACGAAACGCTCTGGCGCTCTGGATTTATGCGCTGGTTATTCTCGGATCGCTCGGCTGGGCAGTTTATGAAGTCGGCTTTGATTGGTGGCGTCTCGGTTCCACTGGTGGCATCATTGTGCTGCTTGGCCTCTGGATGCTCACACCATGGATCAGAAAGCCGCTCAACGGCGGCGGGCTTCCGCTGACGATAGCAACGCTGGCAGCGCTGGTTGTCGCAGGCTACTCAATGACGCAGGATCCGACCAATATCAAGGGTGATCTGCCAACGGAAAAGGTCGCTGCAACACCTGATCTTGGCGGCAACGTGCCGGATGGTGAGTGGCATCAATATGGGCGCACGCCCTACGGGCAGCGTTATTCGCCGCTTGCGCAGATAACGCCGGAAAATGTCTCCAAACTACAAGTCGCCTGGCAATATCAGACCGGTGATGTGAAGCAGCCACAGGATGTGGGCGAAACCACCTATCAGGTGACGCCGCTTAAGATCGGCGACTCGCTTTTCCTCTGCACACCGCACAATTGGGCGATTGCGCTTGATGCTGCTACAGGCAAGGAAAAGTGGAAATTCGACCCGAAAGTTGGTTTCAACACCGACCGCCAGCACCAGACCTGCCGTGGCGTAAGCTACTGGAAGGATTCAACTGCAACGGCAAGCGCCAAGTGTTCTGAGCGCGTTTATCTGCCGACATCGGATGCGCGTCTGATTGCGCTTGATACCGCTACCGGCGAAATCTGTACCGACTTTGCCAATGGCGGCACGCTCGATCTCAGCCATGGGATGAAATATAACCCGGCTGGCTATTATTACTCGACCTCGCCACCGGCGGTGGTTGGCGATAAGATTATCGTTGGCGGTGCGGTCAATGACAACTATTCGACTGAAGAACAGTCGGGCGTTATTCGTGCTTTCGATATCCGCACGGGTGAGCTGCTCTGGAACTGGGATTCGGGCAACCCGGATGTTACGACGCCGCTGCCGGAAGGTGAGCATTACACGACTAACTCGCCTAACAGCTGGTCGGTATTCAGCGTCGATGACAAGCTTGGCCTTGTTTATATCCCGCTCGGTAACCAGGTGCCGGACCAGCTCGGCATGGGCCGCAGCGAGAATGTCGAGAAGTATTCGTCTTCAATCGTGGCACTTGATGTGAATACGGGTCAGGTAAAATGGGTGCGCCAGACGGTACATCACGACCTTTGGGATATGGACGTTCCAGCTCAGCCTGTTCTTCTTGATATCAATGGCGTGCCTGCGCTGGTCGGTCCGACCAAGCAGGGCGATATCTATGTGCTCGACCGCCGGACGGGCGAGCCGATCATTCCGGTCAGCGAGATTGCGGCACCAACAGGTGCAATTCCAGAAGATCATACATCGCCCACGCAGCCGATCTCTGATCTCACATTCAACCCACCACCGCTTAAAGAGAGCGACATGTGGGGCGTGACATTGTTTGATCAGCTTGCCTGCCGTATCTCGTTCCACCAGCATTTCTATGAAGGGCGTTATACGCCGCCTTCGCTTAAAGGCACGATTGTCTATCCCGGCAATTTCGGTGTCTTCAACTGGGGCAGTGTGGCGGTCGATCCGGTGCGTCAGGTGATGTTCGGTATGCCGACTTATCTCGCCTTCACGTCCCGTCTTGTTCCGCGTGCAGACATTCCACCACGTGGTCAGGACGAGAAAGGTAGCGAACAAGGGCTCAACCGCAATGATGGCGCACCTTATGGCGTCTTCATGGGGCCGTTCTTAAGCCCGCTTGGCATTCCGTGCCAGTCGCCACCATGGGGCTATGTTGCAGGTGTCGATTTGCGAACCGGCAAGACGGTCTACAAGCATCGCAACGGCACAATCCGCGACATGGCACCGGTTCCGCTGCCATTCAAGGTGGGTGTGCCGGGTATCGGTGGACCGATGATCACAGCTGGCGGCGTTGCCTTCCTTGGCGCTGCGGTGGATGATTATCTCCGTGCTTACAATCTCACCAATGGTGAGGTTCTGTGGGAAGCACGTCTGCCTGCAGGCGGTCAGTCCACACCTATGAGCTATACGGTCGGTGATCAGCAATTCGTGCTGATGGTTGCCGGCGGCCATGGTTCTGTCGGCACTAAGCCGGGCGACTACGTGATTGCTTATACGCTGCCGAAATAGCAGCGCCCGCTAAAAAGGAAACGCCGGGAAATTCCCGGCGTTTTGTCTTGTTTATATGGCCCTTTTCCGAAGAAACCTTCACAGCTTCCCGTGCAGCAACTCGCCCTTTCGGGGTGCGGGGCGCACAGGCTTTTGTACGCTATGGGTGGCAAGCTCTTGAATGATCGGACAATTGGGACGGTTATCGCCATGGCAATTATGGGCAAGGTGGCGCAGCGTATCAGCCATGTTTTGCAGCTGCTTCATCTTGGTTTCAAGATCTTCAACGTGCTGAAGCGCAACCTTCTTCACATCAGCAGATGCGCGGTTGCGGTCGCGCCAGAGCGCGAGCAATTCCTTGATCTGATCGACCTGAAAGCCGAGATCGCGACTTGAACGGATGAAACGCAGCGTTTCGACATCATTCTGCGTATAGACGCGATAGCCCGAACTGGTCCTATCGGCAGCCTCGATAAGCCCGATGGTTTCATAATGGCGGATCATTTTCGCCGATATGCCCGATGCTTTGGCGGCTTGCCCGATATTCATCCCGTTCCTCGCTGTATCGTGATTTTACAGGATATAGGGATGGCAAGGCCTCATTCAAAGAGCCTTGCGAGCAGGTATTCAACGATTGTTATGCTAAAAGACCAGACTATAGCCGTCTGGCAAAAGATGCTTACGGATGAAACTCCCTCCTGCCAGATGTCTGACAGGAGGGAGAGTTTTAAGATGCTCGATCAGGCAGAGAAGTAGTTCTGCGTACCGTGCGCTTCGATGGCCTGAGCAAGGCGTTCCAGCGCATGAACATAAGCTGCCGAGCGGACAGTGACCTTATGTTGCTTGGCATGGTTCCAGATGGCGCGGCCTTCACGTTCCATGATGGTTTTCAGGCGCTCATGGATTTCTTCAAGCGTCCAGTAATAGCCCTGACGGTTCTGTACCCATTCAAAATAGGAAACAGTGACGCCACCGGCGTTGGCCAGGATGTCTGGCAGAATGATGACACCCTTTTCCTCCAAAATCTTGTCGGCTTCAGGCGTAACAGGACCGTTTGCAAGCTCAACAATCAACTTGGTTTTGATGGATGCAGCATTGTCGACATGGATCATGTTTTCCATGGCGCTTGGTGCCAGTACATCGCAATCAACGGCAACGAGTTCATTAGCACTGATTGCTTCATGACCGTTGGAGCCAGCGGTGGAAACAACTGACTTGCCCTGTTCCTTTGCTGCCAGCAGCAGATCAAGATCGAGACCCTTGGCACAATAGACAGCACCAGACGAATCCGAAACGGCTACGATCCTGTGACCATCACTGGCCATAAGTTTTGCGAAAAACTGTCCCGCATTACCGAAGCCCTGAACGGCAACGCTAAGCTGCGCAGCAAGGCCGAGGTCGTGCGCCAGATGGCGAACCAGATAGAAGCCGCCGCGTGCAGTCGCATCGTTACGACCAAGCGAGCCGCCAAGCGCCAATGGCTTTCCGGTAATAACAGCCGGTGAAGATTGGCCGACGATCTGGGAGTATTCGTCTGCCATCCAGCCCATAATCATGGAGTTGGTATAGACGTCCGGTGCAGGAATATCGCGGTCTGGGCCGATAATGCCTGAGAAAGCCTGAATGTAAGCGCGCGAAAGACGCTCAAGCTCAGCCTTGGACAGCTTGCGTGGATCGACCTGGATAGCACCCTTGCCGCCGCCATAAGGCAGGTTCATCACGGCGCACTTGAAGGTCATCCAGAAAGCGAGTGTTTCCACTTCTTCTGCAGTTGATTCGGGGTGATAGCGAATGCCGCCCTTGGTTGGTCCGCGGGTGTCGTCATAGCGGCAGCGCCACGCAAGAAAGGATTTACGCGAGCCGTCGTCCATGCGGATCATCAACCGCACTTTCATGGTTTCGCGGGCGTATTTCAGCTTTTCGATAACATCCGGATCGATATTGATATGGCTTGCGGCTTCATCAAGACGAACGAGCGCGCTTTCGAGTAGATTTTCCCTAGTCACGAAATCACCTTTCTTGCGTTTAAGTTTTTTTAAATGCGATTTTGCGCAAGTCTGCGTATCGTTTCGCGCAATAAAAGGAAAGAGAAAAGGACAATATTATTGTCCTATTTTGATGAAAACTATTTGGAGGCTTTCTAATATTAATAGTAGCTAATATTATGAATCCAAGCAGCCAGAGCTTGCGGTCTCTGAGATTACTTCAGCTTCACGAAGCGATCAGGCCTGCTTCAGATATCCGCGTTCCACGCCTTCCGTGATAATCCGTTGAACGGCTTCCCAGAGAACATCAGACGCATGGGAAATCGGTAACTTTCGATCCAGCACGTCGGACGCAGTCACACCCGGCGTGTGCCATGTTCCGCCGCTGGTGAAAAAGTTATGGAGTAGCGGCTGTAGCCTATCCATGGCACGCGCAAATTGGGCTTCCGGTGTCGTGCGCGCCTCAAATTCGTCCCATAGGGCACGGAACTCCAGCGATTGATCTTTGGGCAAAATGCCAAATATCCGGTCGGCAGCCTGTATTTCGCGCTCTTCCTGATCAATGGCTCCCACCTCATCATAAATGAACGTATCGCCCGCATCGATTTCCACGATATCGTGGATGATCAGCATTTTCAGTGCGCGCAGTAGATCGACTTTCTCATTTGCGTGTTCATGCAGAACCATCGCCATCAGCGTCAGCTCCCAGGTGTGCTCCGCATCATTTTCGCGTCGTGAACCATCCAGAAGTGGTGTCCGTCGTATTATCTGTTTCAGCTTTTCAACTTCGAGAATGAACTGGAATTGCTGCCGCAATCTGGAGTGCGGCACAAGGTTCGCGAATTCGCTTTCAGACAATTCAAGCGGCTTCAGCGGAGTAGCATCGGTCATTGGGAATTCCAGTCGAAGTTGATGGAGGGCATTCAAATCCACACCACTACTGTCCGGGTATGAGATGAATTGCAATATCTGGCCGGTCCGATCCTCGCCATGTCGCGAAATGGTGTCGATGTCGTATTTGTGACGTCTTTTGACGCAAGCCTGCTGTCGATCTTGCGCATGAGACAATACAAATATCAGTAGAGATTTTTCATGGGCCACATGGGTGCATGAACCGTAAGACTGGTGGTTTGTTGATGTCCCGCTTTTCGTTAGCTTCTATCGTTGGTAATGCGCTTTCCGGCAACAAGAACTGGAAGCCGCAATGGCCGGATGCCGAACCCAAGGCCGAATATGATGTGATCATCGTCGGTGCTGGCGGCCATGGTCTTGGTGCGGCTTACTATCTGGCGAAAGAACACGGCATCACGAATGTCGCAGTCATCGAAAAAGGCTGGCTCGGTGGCGGCAATACCGGGCGCAACACCACCATTATCCGCTCCAACTATCTCTATGATGAGAGCGCGCATCTCTATGAACACGCCATGAAATTGTGGGAGGGTCTCAGTCAGGACCTCAACTACAATGTCATGTTCTCGCAGCGCGGCGTCATGATGCTGGCGCATACGGTGCATGACGTACAAAGCTTCAAGCGCCATATCCATGCCAATCGTCTCAACGGCATCGACAATGAATGGATGACCAGGGAACAGGCCAAGGAATATTGTCCGCCGCTCGATATTTCACCCAATGCGCGTTATCCGGTTGTCGGTGCCACCTTGCAGCGGCGCGGTGGTGTGGCCCGTCATGATGCGGTGGCCTGGGGCTATGCACGCGGCGCAACTGAGCGCGGTGTCGATATCATCCAGAATTGTCCGGTTACGGCCATCCGTCGTGATGCGTCGGGCCGCGTGACCGGCGTTGATACGCCACGCGGTTTCATCAAGGCGAAGAAGGTGGCGGTTTCAGCTGCTGGAAGCACATCTGTCGTCATGGACACGGCAGGCGTGCGTATGCCGCTTGAAAGCTTCCCGCTACAGGCGCTGGTGTCGGAGCCGGTTAAGCCGATCTTCCCATGCGTGGTCATGTCTAATTCGGTGCATGCCTATATCAGCCAGTCCGACAAGGGCGAGCTGGTGATTGGTTCGGGCACTGATCAATATGTGTCTTACAGCCAGCGCGGTGGTCTGCCGCTGATCGAGCATACGCTTGCGGCGATCTGCGAAGTGTTTCCGATTTTCACCCGCATGCGCATGTTGCGCAAATGGGGCGGTATCGTTGACGTTACGCCTGATCGTTCGCCAATCATCGGCAAGACGCCAGTGCCGGGTCTTTTTGTCAATTGCGGCTGGGGTACGGGTGGCTTCAAAGCAACGCCAGGATCGGCGCATGTCTTCGCGCACACCATCGCGCGTGATGAACCACACTGGATCAACGCACCATTCACGCTTGAACGTTTCACAACTGGTCGCCTGATCGACGAAGCGGCTGCTGCTGCTGTTGCGCACTAAAGAATAGGGGAAACACACAATGCTTCTTATCCGTTGCCCTTATTGCGAGATGGTGCGCCCCGAATTGGAATTCGCCTATGCGGGCGAAGCGCATATTGCGCGCCCTGCCGATCCATCCACGCTGACCGATCAGGAATGGCGTGATTTCCTGTTCACGCGTTCTAATCCGCGCGGCACCCATTATGAGCGCTGGCGGCATATAAATGGTTGCGGTCGCTTCTTCAACGCGGTGCGCGACACGGTGAGTGACAAGTTTGTCACCACCTACAAAGCAGGCGAAGCACGTCCTGCTTTGGAAGAAACTCCGGCTGCGGAGACGAAATAATGACCGATATGCGCATTCATAACAAAGGCCGCGTCAACAAGGCCAAGGCCGTGCGGTTCACCTTCAACGGTAAGTCTTACTCTGGCTTTGAAGGCGATACGCTTGCCTCAGCCATGCTGGCAAATGGCGAGCATCTGGCCGGGCGTTCGTTCAAGTATCACCGCCCGCGCGGTATTCTTTCCGCCGGTTCTGAAGAGCCGAATGCGCTGATGGGCGTGTCACGCGGACCGGGTCGCTATGAACCAAACACCCGCGCAACGGTTCTCGAACTCTATGACGGCCTGAAGGCCGAAAGTCAGAACCATTGGCCATCGCTCAAGCACGATGTCGGCGCGATTAATGATGCGTTCTACATGTTTTTCTCGGCGGGCTTTTACTACAAGACCTTTATGTGGCCGAAGAGCTTCTGGAACAAGGTTTATGAGCCGTTCATCCGTGGCGCCGCCGGTCTTGGCAAGTCGCCGTCTGAACCAGATCCGGACACCTATGCCAGCCGCTACGCTTTCTGCGACGTGCTGGTGGCGGGTGGTGGACCTGCCGGTCTTGCGGCTGCCCTTGAAGCTGCAAAGGGCGGTGCGAAGGTCATCCTCGTTGATGAGCAGGCGGAATTTGGCGGATCGCTATTGTCGGAACCGGAGCCGGTCATCAATGGCCGCGTAAGCTGGGACTGGCTCAATGAAACCATAGCAGCGCTTAAGGCCAATCCCAATGTCACGCTTTTGCCGCGTACCACGGCCATTGGCTATTACCACCAGAACATGGTTGGTCTGTGCGAACGCCTGACCGATCATCAGGCCAAGCCTGCGTCCAACGCACCGCGTGAACGCATGTGGCGTGTGCGTGCAAAGCAGGTCGTGCTGGCGCAGGGCGCGATAGAAAAACCGCTGGTGTTTGCAGGCAATGACCGTCCGGGCGTGATGCTTGCATCTGCTGCACGCACCTATCTCAACCGTTATGGCGTCAAGGTTGGCAACAAGGCTGTGGTCGTCACCTCGCATGACAGCGCGTGGCTTGCGGCCTTTGATCTGGCGGTTGCAGGCGTCAAGGTTCCCGCCATCATTGATATGCGTTCGACAGTTGCCGACAGCCTCATCAATCGTGCAAAGATGCTTGGCATTGAAACACTGACCGGCTGGACCGTTACTGACACAGGTGGTCGCCACCGCGTCTCATCCGTACGCGCCAATCCAGTCAGTGGAACCTCTGTCGGTGCCGCATGCACAATTGCCTGCGATGTTGTGTTGATGTCTGGCGGCTGGAACCCGAGCGTACATCTCTTTTCGCACACTAAGGGTTCACTCATCTGGGACGAAGAGCGTCAGATTTATCTGCCCGGCGCTCGCACCGAGGAAAGCCGGTGCGCAGGCGCAGGCAATGGCAATTTCGATTTGCAGGCCGCATTACGCGAAGGCGCTGAGGCTGGAGCGGCTGCCGCAACGGATGCCGGGCATAAGGCCAGGTTGTCTGAATATGCTGTCGCCGGTGATTTCGTCTGTGCTGGTGTCAGCTGTCGCGAACTGCCGACGGATCGTGATCCTGGAAAGGCCAAGGCCTTCATCGATTTCCAGAACGATGTGACCGCCAAGGATATTCGTCTGGCTGTGCGCGAAGGTTTCCGGTCGATTGAGCACGTCAAGCGCTATACCACCAATGGTATGGCGACCGATCAGGGCAAGACGTCCAATATCAATGGGCTGGCGGTTGCATCGGATGCGTTGAAGCGTCCGACACCGCAAGTTGGCCTTACTACCTTCCGCCCGCCATATACGCCGACAACCTTCGGGGCCTTCTGCGGCTATAATCGCGGCAAGCTGTTTGATGTAACGCGCAAGACGCCAATTGATAGCTGGGCTGAACAGCATGGCGCTGCTTTCGAGCCGGTCTCGCTGTGGCGTCGTGCATGGTATTTCCCGAAAACCGGTGAAGACATGCACAAGGCGGTGGCGCGAGAATGCAAGGCAACGCGTGAATCGCTTGGCATGTTCGATGCCTCCACGCTTGGCAAGATCGAAGTGGTCGGCCCGGATGCTGCTGAGTTCATGAACCGCATGTATACCAATCCGTGGGCGAAGCTTGGTGTCGGACGCTGCCGCTATGGCCTGCTGCTTGGCGAAGATGGCTTCATCCGCGATGATGGTGTTGTCGGTCGTCTGACACAGGATCGTTTCCATGTGACGACCACGACCGGCGGTGCCGCGCGTGTTCTCAATATGATGGAAGACTATCTTCAGACTGAGTGGCCCGAGCTGAAAGTCTCGCTGACCTCAACCACCGAGCAATGGGCGGTTGTTGCGATTAACGGTCCGAATGCGCGCAAGCTCATTGAGCCTATGGTGGAAGGGCTGGACATTTCGAATGAGGCTTTCCCACATATGTCGGTGGCCGAGTGCACATTCCTGGGTGTTCCAGCGCGCCTGTTCCGAATGAGTTTCACTGGCGAACTAGGCTTTGAAATCAACGTGCCCGCCCGCTATGGCCTGTCGTTGTGGAAGGCACTTTATGAGGCCGGACAGCAATACGACATCACGCCTTACGGTACGGAAACCATGCACGTGCTGCGCGCCGAAAAGGGCTATATCATCGTCGGTCAGGATACTGACGGCACGATAACACCGGACGACGCCAGCCTTGGCTGGGCTGTTGGCAAGCAGAAGCCGGACTTTGTCGGCAAGCGGTCGCTGACGCGTCCCGATATGCTGAAATCTGACCGCAAGCATCTGGTCGGTCTTTTGACCAAAGACCCGAAGCTGGTGCTGGAAGAGGGCGCCCAGATTGTCGCCGATCCCAACCAGCCATTGCCGATGACCATGCTTGGCCATGTCACCTCATCCTATTGGAGTGAGGCACTTGGCCGGTCCATTGCAATGGCGGTGGTCGCGGGTGGCAAGGATCGTATGGGCGAAACTATGTATATGCCGATGCCGGATGGCAGCGTACATGAAGCGGTGATTTCGGGCATGGTCTTCTATGATCCCGAAGGCAAGAAACTGAACGGATAAGGATTGAACCATGCTTGTTGAGACAAAACCTTATTCGAACCGCAAGGTGGTTATTTCCGGTCGTCTGGAAATCCACGCAGCAGACGATGCCGCTCGATTTATCCTGCGCATTGCTCCGGCAAAGCTGAAACTTGCTGAAAAAGCATTGGGTGCGAAACTCCCGGCAAAGATTGGTGATCTTATTCGCACAGATGATATTGCTGTCGCCTGCCTTGGGCCGGATGAATGGTATATCTGGGCCGATGAAAGCAAGGGCGCTGCCATCACCGAGGCTTTCGCAAAGCTTTATGAAACCGAACCGCATAGCTTGACGGAAGTGAGCCATCGCGAAACTGGCATCGAAATTTCTGGCCCCCGGGCCGAGTGGCTGTTGAACGCCGCATCACCGCTGGAACTCTCGCAGATGCTGGCACCAGGTGCCGCCCGAACGATCTTCGATCATGCCCAGATCATTTTGTTGAAATGGGATACCGATCATTACCGCATCGAAGTGTGGAACTCGTTTTCCGATCATGTCTGGACCTTGCTGGAGCTCGCCAGCAACGAGGTTTAACACGTGATCTGACGGGTCAGATATGAACTGAAAAACGCCGCCCAACCGGGTGGCGTTTTTGCTTTTTACGGCAAATTCGATCTTGCCTTCCATAAATCCATATGTGAAGACTATATTCACATAAGAAATTCATGAGGAGGGAATTTCCCGATGTCGGAAAGCGAACTGCCGCTGAACGGGCTTGTCGTTGTCGATATGAGCCAGTTTTTGTCGGGGCCGTATTGCTCTTTACGTCTGATGGATCTGGGCGCACGCGTTATCAAGATCGAAAGACCAGATGGCGGTGATCTCTCGCGGAGGCTGTATCTCAGCGATACGGAAATCGGTGGAGATTCCACGATTTTTCATGCCATTAATCGCGGCAAGGATAGTCTCGCCATCGACCTTAAAAATCCCGACGATCTGGCGGCATTGAAGAAACTTCTGACAAAGGCTGATGTCGTCATTCAGAATTTCCGCCCCGGCGTCATAAAGCGTCTTGGCCTTGACTACGAAGCCGTGAAAGAAATTAATCCGCGCCTCGTTTATGCATCGATCAGTGGCTATGGTGAAGAGGGGCCATGGGTTGGACGTCCGGGGCAGGATTTGCTGGCGCAGGCGCGTTCAGGTCTGATGTGGCTGAATGGCGATGAAGGGCAGGGACCTGTGCCTTTTGGTCTTGCCGTGGCCGACATGCTGGCGGGAGCGGCAGCAGCGCAGGGCATTCTTGCGGCGCTTGTTCGTCGTGGCATCACCAATAAGGGCTCTCATGTAGAAACCAGTCTTCTCGAAGCGCTGGTCGATTTCCAGTTTGAAGTGCTGACCACGCATCTCAATGACGGTCGTCGCCTGCCGAAGCGTTCCGATTTCCGCAGCGCCCATGCCTATCTCGCGGCACCTTATGGCGTCTATCCAGCAGCGGATGGTTATCTCGCCATCGCCATGATGCCGATTCCGAAACTGGCCGCGCTTCTTGGATCTGACACTCTTGCACCTTTCGCGGACGATCCGAAAATTGCTTTCGCTAAACGCGATGAAATCAAGCGTCTGATCGCCGTCCGAATTGCTGAAAAGACCGTGGATGAATGGCTCGCCATTCTGGAACCCGCCGATATCTGGTGCGCTCGCGTTCTTAATTGGGAAGAGCTTCTGTCGAGCGAAGGTTTCTCAGTCCTCGATATGCTGCAGACCGTCACGCGCGAGGATGATGTTTCCATCACCACCACCCGTTCGCCGCTGCGCATTAATGGCTTGCGTGCGAAGGTTACCCGCGCCGCTCCTCGTATTGGCGAGAACAGCAAGGAAATTCGCGAGGAGTTCGGTCTATGAGCACGATCAGGCTGAAAGGCATGACCTGGAGTCATCCGCGCGGTTATGATCCAATGGTCGCTTGCGCGGAACAATGGCTTGAGGACAAGGGTGTCGAGATCGAGTGGGAAAAGCGTTCGCTGCAGGATTTTGAGACTTTTCCGGTCGAGGAACTGGCGCGTAATTTCGATATGATCGTGATCGACCATCCGCATGTGGGGCAGATTACCAAGGAAGGCTGTCTGCTGCCGCTTGACGTGGCTGGCCGTGAAACGGAGCTCGCCGCACTTGCCGAGGGTTCGATTGGAGAGTCTTTTCCGAGCTATAACTGGCAGGGGCGGCAATGGGCGTTTCCACTGGATGCTGCAACGCAGGTTCAGGCATGGCGTCCCGATCTGATGGACAAGCCGGCCACCTCGTGGGGCGAAGTGCTGCGTCTTGCACGGTCCGGTAAAGTGCTTGTGCCGTTGCGTTCGCCGCATTCACTGATGAGTTTTTATACACTTGTCGCCAATGCCGGAACGCCATGCAGGGTCGAGGGTGAACTGATCACACTGGAAGACGGCGTCAACGCTTTCGAGCAGTTGCGCGAGCTTGCTTCACTGGTTTCGCCCGAATGCTTTGGCATGGACCCCATTACAGTCTTTGAGGAAATGGCAAAACCCGATTCCGAAATCGCCTGCTCACCGCTGATCTATGGCTATGTGAATTATGCCATGCCGGGCTTCCGCGAACGCTTGATCCGTTTTGCCGATATTCCAGCCGGCGCGGCGGGTGTTGCAGGTTCGGCGCTGGGTGGCACAGGTATCGCTGTTTCTGCATTCAGCAAACATCCGGATGCGGCAATTGATTTCGCTTACTGGGTTGCGAGTGGTGACGTGCAGAAGGGGCTTTATGCGGCCTCCAACGGTCAGCCGGGTATTGCTGCGGCATGGGAAGACGATGTTGTGAATGGCGCCACATCGGATTTCTATCGCGATACGCGAGCAACACTCGAAGGCGCATGGGTGCGTCCACGCCATGACGGTTATATGCCATTTCAGGAAGCGGCTTCAGAGCGTATCAATAAGGGCTTGCAGGAAAACGAAGCGGCGGAACAGGTTATCGCTGACCTTAACCGTCTTTTCCGCGAAAGCTTTTGATCAATATAGTCAGGCTGGCGGTAAATCCGCCAGCCTGACTATAAATTACAGTTTCCAGAGGCGTCTTGCATTTTCAGAAAGCAGCAGCGCTTTTTCGTCTTCACTGCATCCTTCAAGCAGCGCATGGGTTGTGGCAACCCATGTCGAAAGCCCGGCGTCGACATTGCTCGCTAATGTGCAAACAGGCCAGTCGCTGCCCCATACAATGCGCTCCCAGCCAAACGACTGGATGACATGCTCCACATAGGGCCGCAGCGTGTCGACCGTCCAGCTTTCAGCTTCCGCATAGGCAACAACACCAGAAATCTTGGCAACGACATTATCGCGTTGCGCAATCTCGGTGATACCCTTTTGCCAGCCTTCCGATGCTCCTGATTTGATATCCGGCACACCACAATGATCAAGCACGAATTGCGCATCAGGTGCCAGGTCGGCCAGCGCGAGCACTTTGTCTGTCTGGTGTGGCAGGGTGCAAAGGTCGAATGTCAGGCCAGTGCCTTCCAATCGCGCGATGTTCTCACGAAACAAAACTCCTTCGGAAAGCTCATCGGGAACCACATGCAGGACGCGGCGAAACCCCTTCACAAAAGGATTGCGCTGCTGCTGTTCCAGATATTCCGCAAAGCCCGTTTCTTCCGGGCGGCAGGATACGATCGCACCTTTGATAAAGCCATCTGATCTGTTGGAAATTTGCTGAATGTGATCGGTTTCGGCCTGAATGGCGTCCGTAAAAACATCCACTTCCATGTGCAGCGCTGCTGTAATGCCGCAACGCGCGGCCTGCTTCTGATAAGTCTCAAACAGAAAGTCGCGGTTCAGTTCCGGAACACCGCCGAGCCATGGATAATTGAGCGCGCTTTTGTCGATCAGATGCAGATGGGTATCGATAATCATGAAAACTCTCCTCCTGTGTCATACTTTCAAAAAAGAAGAGAGTTTTCAAATAAGAATTATCGCTGCTAACTAATCTGTTGTGCCGATATCAGAACCAACCAGTTTGGATAGGTCCTTCACCGTATTCTGCAGCAGTGTAATCGTCTGTGTGATGTCTGGCGCGGGGGCTGAGTTGACAAGTGTCACATAAGGGCAGGTGAGCGCTGCGATACAAGCGCCGTCAGGACCGAGGATAGGTGCGGACAGATTGTAAACGCCTGCGACCTGCGCGCTGGGCATCATCTCGTAGCCGCGCTCTCTGATCTGGTCTAAGCGCTCATAGAAGCTTTCATCAAGCTTAACGCTGTCGCTATCCTTGACATACTCGGCAATCATCATCTTGCGCTCTTCCGGCGAGCGGAAGGCAAGCAGCACATGCCCGGAGCCCGTATCAAACAAGCTGATATGTGAGCCGACGCGGATGGAAATTCCCCAGTAATCCGGGGCTTCCTGCTGGGCGATGACAACGACTGATCCCCGGTCGAAAACCGCAAGCTGGTTGGCCTGTTTTGAGCGGTCGGCGAGGTCTCGCATATAGGGTGTCGCGAAGGATGCGAGCCTGCGCACAGGGGCATGCAGATGCGCTAAGCCGAACAGCTTAAGGGTCAGAGAATAGCGGTCACCTTCGAGTTTGGTCACGTAACCGCGTTTCACCAACCGGTCGAGCATCCGATAAAACTCATTCGGGCTGCGGTCGAGATGTTTTGCAATCTCGGCCTGACTGAGACCTCCATCAACGCTTGCCAGCAATTCCAGAATGTCCAGCCCCTTGTCCAGCGCTGGCGCGCGATAACGGTCATCTGTTTCCAAACTCGTCCCCTTCATGAATAGCCCTCTTCATATACGAACATTGCAAGTGACGAAAGTCGTGAACGCAGCGAAAGCGCCTTGACCGGGTGTGAATATTATGTTTGCATATAAATACACAATTCACAATTGGGGGTGGGCATGGGAGTTGCCCGTCAAGAGGAGGAGAAGCATGAGAAATTTCACGACATCTGTGCTGGCAGGTTCTGTGCTGCTGGCTGCAGGAATGGTTTCCGCGGGGGCTGCGGAACTTCCGGGCAAATTTGAAGGCGTCACAATCGACGCCAAGCTGATCGGCGGTCAGCAATATGAAGCGCTCTATTCGCGCATTGCCGATTGGGAAAAGGCAACCGGTGCCAAGGTCAACATCCTGTCCAAAAAGAACCACTTCGAACTGGACAAGGAAATCAAGTCAGACATCGCATCGGGTTCGATCAACTGGTGCGTTGGCTCCAACCATTCGTCCTTTGCGCCACAATATCCTACCCTTTATGCCGATCTGAACGGATTGCTTCCAAAGGAAGAAATCGAAGGCTTCGTGCCGTCGGTCATTAAGGCTTCCACGCTCAACGACAAGCTGATCATGCTGCCGCGTGCACAGTTTGACGTCTCAGCGCTTTATTACCAGAAGGGCCTCTACGAAGATGACGCCAAGAAGGCGGCATTCAAGGAGAAATACGGCTACGATCTGGCACCGCCAAAGACCTGGAAAGAAGTTTCCGATCAGGCTGTGTTCTTTGCTGATCCGCCAAATTTCTACGGCACCCAGTTTGCGGGCAAGGAAGAAGCCATCAACGGCCGCTTCTATGAAATGCTCGTCGCTGAAGGCGGCGAATATCTCGACAAGGACGGCAAGCCTGCTTTCAATTCGGAAGCCGGTGTTCGCGCGCTCGATTGGTTTGTCAATGTCTACAAGGCCAAGGCAGTTCCTGCCGGCACGACCAACTATCTCTGGGATGAACTTGGCGCAGGCTTTGCATCGGGCACCATCGCACTCAATCTGGATTGGCCGGGCTGGGCGACCTATTTCAACGATCCAAAGTCGTCGAAAGTCGCAGGCAATGTTGGTATCGTTCCTCCACCGACAGGTTCGTCGGGTAAGCGCACTGGCTGGTCGGGCCATCACGGCTTCTCGGTCACTGAAACCTGCAGCAACAAGGAAGCTGCTGCATCGCTCGTCTGGTTCCTGACCAACGAAGATTCGCAGAAGCAGGAATCGGCTGCAGGCACTTTGCCAACCCGTACAGCCGTCTGGGATTACGTCATCGAACAGGCTGCGTCTGATCCATACAAGAAGGAAGTGCTCTCAGTATTCCAGGAAACGGCAAAGACCGCTTTCCCGGTTCCGCAGACACCATCCTGGATCGAGATTTCAAACGCTGTCTATCCTGAGCTTCAGGCCGCGATTCTTGGTGACAAGACTTCGCAACAGGCGCTCGACGATGCAGCCAAGAAAGCAACGCAGATCCTCGAGGATGCAGGCGAACTCTGATTTCGCTTGGTGACTTCATGGCCCGCCTTTGGGAAACCGACTGGCGGGCCGTTTTGACAGGTTTTCCGCTTAGAGCGCCACGCGTCCAACCGGACGCATCAAGGACGCTCTGAACTATTGTATCGACGCATCGTGCCTGCCAAAAATCGATACCGATTTTTAGGCCGATGCTGTGGTCCGCCGCTTCGGAAGAACAATGTTTAAACGAATTTCCCCGCCGGTTCTGCTTCTGCTTCCGGCCTTCATCATTCTCGCGGCGGTGGTTCTGTTTCCCCTCGCGCTTTCGCTTTATTCAAGCTTCACGCCGTTCCGGCTGACGCGTCCAGAAAGCCTGTTCACCTTCATCGGCCTGCGAAACTATCAGCGCATCATGACCGATTGGGTGTTTTGGGCTGCATTCATTCGTACGGTGATTTTCCTCACCATTGCACTCAATCTGGAAATGCTGCTTGGCCTCGGGCTGGCGCTGCTCATCAACAAGGCCACCCATGGCCAGCGCCTTCTGCGCACCCTGATGATGTTCCCGATGATGTTCTCGCCTGTTCTTGTCGGCTTCCAGTTCAAGTTCATGTTCAATGACAATATAGGTCTGGTGAACAATGCGCTGCAGTCGCTCGGCCTCACCAACACAGCCATTCCATGGCTGATCGACGGCAATCTGGCGCTGTTCGCCATCCTGATGGCTGAAGTCTGGATGTCGACCTCGGTGTTTGCGATCCTCATTCTGGGCGGTCTTCTGTCGATGCCGCAGGACCCGGTCGAAGCAGCCCGTGTCGATGGCTGCACACCCTGGCAGACCTTCCGCTATGTCATCTGGCCTTATCTGATGCCGTTTGCCTTCATCGCAATGACCATCCGGTCGCTCGATGTGGCGCGCGCCTATGATATTGTGAAGATCATGACCGATGGTGGTCCGGCACGCCGTACCGAGCTGATCTGGACGCTTGTAGGACGCACCGCCTATTCGGATGCGCAGATGGGACTGGCAAATGCTATGGCCTATGTCGCGATCCTGCTCTCGATCCTCTTCACTGTAATGTTCTTCCGCAAGCTTGCAGCCGCACGCGCGCAAATTGGAGCGGAGTGGTAATCATGGCTCACAAAGCACTCTCCAATGATCAGCACCGTCTGCTGCGCCGCGTCAAGAAGGTCGCTTATCTCATCGGCCTGTTCCTCGCGATGACCGTTATCTGTCTGCCGGGTCTTTGGATCGTTCTGTCTTCGCTGCGCCCGCCGGTCGAAATCATGGCAAAGCCGCCAGTGTGGATTCCGCAGGAAATCACACTTGATGCGTATTACGCAATGTTCTCTGGCGCAGGTGGTGGTGGCATTCCGGTATGGGATTATTTCCGCAACTCGCTGATTATCTCGGTTACGTCTACAGTGATTGCGCTGATCGTCGGTGTATCAGGCGGCTATGCCTTCGCGCGCTTTCGCTTCTGGGGCAAGTCGACGACCTTTCTTGGCCTCATGCTGACGCGCTCGGTGCCGGGCATTGCTCTGTCGTTGCCGCTTTTCATGCTCTATTCGCGCATTGGCATCATCGACACGCATTTCGGTCTGATCGTAACTTATGTGGCGCTAAACGTGCCTTTCACCATCTGGCTGATCGATGGCTTCTTCCGTCAGGTGCCAAAGGATCTGGCGGAAGCCGCACAGATTGACGGCTGCACACGCTGGCAGGCATTCTGGCAGGTGGAGTTTCCGCTGGCCGGTCCCGGCATCGCAACAGCAGGTATCTTCGCCTTCCTCACCTCATGGAACGAATATGCGCTGGCATCCCAGCTCACCCGTTCGGTTAATTCCAAGACCCTTCCTGTCGGTCTTCTCGATTACACCGCTGAATTCACCATCGACTGGCGTGGCATGTGCGCGCTTGCAGTCGTGATGATTATCCCGGCGCTGACCCTCACATTCATCGTTCAGAAGCATCTTGTTGCTGGTCTGACGTTCGGCGCGGTTAAAGGTTGATATAGTAATGGCTCAGCTTTCCATTAAAAATCTCGTCAAGCGCTACGGCACAATCGAAGTGGTGCATGGCATTAATCTCGAAATCGCTGACAAGGAATTTGTTGCACTTGTTGGGCCTTCGGGCTGCGGCAAGTCTACAACGCTGCGCATGATTGCAGGCCTTGAAAGCATTTCCGACGGTGCGCTCGAAATCGGCGGTAAAGTCGTCAATGATCTGCCGCCGCGTGATCGCAACATCTCCATGGTGTTTCAGTCCTATGCGCTCTATCCGCATATGTCGGTGCGCGAGAATATGGGTTTTTCGCTCAAAATCGCCAAGCAGCCGCAGGCGGAAATCGACCGCCGCGTCAATGAAGCCTCCGCCATTCTTGGTCTTGAAACACTGATGGAACGTCGTCCGGCGCAGCTTTCCGGCGGTCAGCGCCAGCGCGTCGCCATGGGTCGCGCCATCGTGCGCAATCCGGAAGTGTTTCTGTTCGACGAACCGCTTTCCAACCTCGATGCGAAACTGCGCACGCAAATGCGCACCGAGATCAAGAAGCTACATGCCAAGGTACAGTCGACAGTCGTTTATGTGACCCACGATCAGGTCGAGGCGATGACGCTGGCTGATCGTATTGTGATCATGCGCGATGGCCATATCGAGCAGGTCGGCACACCCGATGAAGTGTTCAAGCGTCCGGCAACCCAGTTCGTGGCAGGATTTATCGGCTCGCCGCCAATGAATATGGCTGAAGCAACGGTTGAGGCGTCCGAGCTGGTTTTTGCCAATGGCGATCGCTTGCCGGTGCCCGCCCAATTCAAGGCGCAAGTTAAAGATGGTGCGAAGGTGACTTTCGGTCTGCGTCCGGATGATCTTTTCCCGAAAGGCCACGGCCTTTCGTCGGGTGAGGCTATTCACGAGGGTGGCTTGCGCGTTTCCATCACTGAGCCGCTTGGCAATGAAACGCTGGTCTTTGCGGAGTTTGCAGGCAAGGAATGGGTGGCGCGTATGTTGAACCCGCGTCATCTGCAACCGGGTGAAACCATTCCGATGCAATTTGATTTGTCGCAAGCGCACCTCTTCGATGCAGCAAGCGGCAAGAGCCTGGCCCAGAATCTGGCCCAGAATCTGGCGGTGTAATCATGGCACGTATTGAAAAAGTTGAACTGCGGATGGTCGACCTTCAGCCGAAGGTCAAACGCACCGATGCGATCCAGAGCTTTGTCAGTCAGGAAACGCCTATCGTCACAATTACCGACAGTGATGGCGCAGTCGGCACCGGCTATAGCTACACAATCGGAACTGGCGGATCGTCAGTGATGCGGCTGCTCAACGATCATCTGGTGCCATTGATCATCGGGGATGATGCGGATTGCATCGAGGCGATCTGGCGTAAGCTCGAATTTGCAACCCATGCCACAACCATTGGCGCAATTACGGCTTTGGCGCTTGCTGCCATCGACACGGCCCTTTGGGACTTGCGTGCGAAAAAGCAGAAGCTACCGCTTTGGAAGCTTGCAGGCGGAGCCAAGGATCGTTGCCCGCTTTATACGACCGAGGGCGGTTGGCTGCACATCGAAAAAGAAGCGCTCGTCGAGGACGCACTGCAAGCCAAAGCCAAGGGCTTTTCCGGCTCCAAGGTAAAAATCGGCAAGCCGCATGGCTCGGAAGATTATGCGCGTCTGGCAGCGGTTCGTGCGGCTGTCGGTGACGGCTTTGAAATCATGACCGATTGCAATCAGGGCTTTACAGTTGATGAGGCGATCCGCCGTGCAGAACGTCTGAAAGAACTTGATCTGGCATGGATCGAAGAACCGCTTCCGGCGGATGATCTTGACGGCCATATTCGCCTGACGCGCTCGACCCCGACGCCAATTGCGGTGGGTGAATCGATCTATTCAATCCGCCATTTCCGCGAATATATGCAGAAGGGGGCCTGCTCCATCGTGCAGGTCGACGTGGCTCGCATCGGCGGTATCACGCCATGGCTGAAAGTTGCACATGCGGCGGAAGCCTTCGACATTCCAGTTTGCCCTCACTTCCTGATGGAGCTGCATGTGAGCCTTACCTGCGCAGTGCAGAATGGCCGTTATGTCGAATATATTCCGCAACTCGATGAACTGACCACCAAGGGCATGGAAATTCGTGATGGTCATGCCATTGCGCCATCCGAGCCGGGTATTGGTATCGAATGGGATTGGGATGCTGTGCGCAGTCGTTCAGTTGCTGAGTTCACCCGTGAGATCGTGAGCGCGGCATGAGTACACGCATGGGCATGGTGATCGGGCTCAAGCCTGAAAAGATCGCAGAGTATAAGAAGCTGCATGCGAGCGTGTGGCCGGAAATTCTGGCGCTCATCTCAGAGTGCAATATCACCAACTATACGATCTTTCTGAAAGAGCCTGAGAACCTGCTGTTCGGCACATGGGAATATGTGGGCGCCGACTTTGAAGCTGACATGAAGAAGATGGCGGACAATCCTAAAAATCAGGAATGGTGGGCTGTTTGCATGCCATGCCAGAAGCCGCTCGAAACCCGTAAGCAAGGCGAGTGGTGGGCAATGATGGAGGAAGTTTTCCATCATGACTAAGGCGTTCGATCCCAAAACCCTGCGCCAGTGGTGGGCCAAACCCTCTCAGCCAAAGCCCATCGTGATTTTTGGTGCAGGCAGTATTGTCGGTGACGCGCATCTGCCCGCTTATCAAAAAGGTGGCTTCCCGGTGGCGGGTATTTTCGACCCCAATTTCAAGAAGGCGAAAGAGCTTGCCGATCAGTGGGACGTCAAGGCTTTTGCGAGTATTGAAGAAGCGATCGCAAATGAGCACGCAATCTTCGATCTGGCAACGCCGCCTTCAGCGCATGCTTCGATCCTTTCGCAATTGCCGGAAGGCGCTGCCGTTCTGATCCAAAAGCCGATGGGCAGTGATTTGGGTAGCGCTACGGAAATCCTGAAAGTCTGCCGCGCGCGCAAACTCAAAGCGGCCGTGAATTTTCAGCTGCGTTTTGCGCCGATGATGCTGGCACTCTACGATGCCGTCGATAAGGGCTTGCTTGGCGAAGTCGTGGATTTCGATGCATGGCTGGCGCTTGCGACCCCATGGGGTCTGTGGCCATTCTTGAAAGGTCTGCCGCGCATAGAGATCGCCATGCACTCAATCCATTATCTGGATTTTGTGCGCGGGCTTCTGGGCAATCCGCAAGGCGTTCACGCCAAGACCATCGGCCATCCAAACCACGAAGTCGCCCAAACCCGTACGGCTGCGATCCTCGATTATGGTAACCGCGTACGTTGCGCCTTGTCGATCAATCACGACCATGATTTCGGACGCAAATTTCAGGCCTGCGAGTTCCGCATCTGCGGGACAGAAGGTGCGGCCTATGTGAAGCTTGGCGTTAATCTCGACTATCCGCGCGGCGAGCCAGACGAGCTCTGGATCAAGCCAAAGGGTGGCGATGACTGGGTTTCCGTGCCGCTTGAAGGCGGGTGGTTCCCGGATGCATTTCTCAACCGTATGGCGCAGTTGCAGCGCTTTGCGTGCGGTGAAGAGGCAGAACTGATCGGCTCGGTCGAGGATGCCTGGCACACCATGGCATTGGTCGAAGCGGCCTATCAGTCAAGCGCTGCGCCCGCTACCCAGCTTGCTGCAAAGCCGGAGTTTTAATCATGTCCGAACAGACGATCTATTTTGAAGATTATGAACTTGGCCATGAGCGGGGCACTTATGGCCGGACCATCACCGAAACGGATTTCGTGGTGCATGCCGGACATACAGGCGATTTTTTTCCGCACCATATGGATGCGGAGTTCGCAAAAACTTTGCCGGGCGGTCAGCGGATTGCCCATGGCACAATGGTCTTCGCAATCGGCGTCGGCTTAACTGCGACGCTTATTAACCCTGTTGCGTTTTCCTATGGTTATGACCGTCTTCGTTTCGTGCGTCCGGTGCATATAGGCGATACGATCCGCACACGCGTGACGATCAGTGCCAAGGAAGATGATCCGAAGCGGAAAAATTTTGGCCGCGTTACCGAGCGGTGTGAAGTGCTTAATCAGCGGGACGAAGTGGTGCTAGCTTGCGACCACATCCTGCTTGTCGAACGGAAGGCTTGATAATGACGATAAGATTTGATGGAAAGACGGCTGTTGTTACAGCCGCAGCTCAGGGCATTGGTCGCGCAAGTGCACTGGCTTTTGCGCAAGCTGGTGCCAAGGTCTATGCGACCGATATCAATGAAGCTGCGCTGAAAGAGATCGACGGCGTTTCGGGGATTATCACGCGTAAACTCAACGTTCTCGACGAGGCGGAAGTCAACGCAACGATCGCTGAAATCGGTCAGGTCGATATTCTGTTCAACTGCGCAGGCGTCGTCCATGGCGGCTCTATTCTGGAAATGAAGGATGAAGACCTCGATTTCGCGGTCAATCTCAACATCAAGGCAATGATCCGCACCATCCGTGCCGTGCTGCCGGGTATGCTGGAACGCAAAGACGGCGCAATCGTCAACATGGCCTCGGTTGCATCGAGTGTGAAGGGTGTGCCGAACCGCTTTGCTTATGGCGTCACCAAGGCTGCCGTCATCGGTCTTACCAAGGCCGTTGCTGCCGATTACGTTGCCAAGGGCATCCGCTGCAACGCAATCTGTCCCGGTACGGTTGAAAGCCCGTCGCTGCAGGATCGTCTGCGCGCGCAAGGTGATTATGAAGAGCAGCGTGCCGCCTTCATCGCCCGTCAGCCGATTGGCCGTATTGGCCAGCCCGAAGAAATTGCCGACCTCGCAGTCTATCTCGCCGGCGCGACTTACACGACCGGCCAAGCTTACAATATCGACGGTGGCTGGACGATCTAGAGCTATCGCTATTCAGGCTCTGGCGGCCTGCAAACGGTATTCTTCTGCGCTTCCGGTGCTCATGTACCTTTAAGTACACTCCGCTCCGGTTCTCGAAAAACACCGTTTTCGGCACGCCATAGCCAGAATTTCGGCAGCTTTCAAAACTGGAATTAATTCTATCCCCCCAAAGGAGTAAACTCATGAAATTTCTTCGCTTTGGCGAAACCGGTCACGAAAAGCCGGGCCTTCTCGACGCTGATGGCAATGTCCGTGATTTGTCTGCCCATGTAAGCGATCTGTCGGGTACGGCTTTGAGCCCTGAAGCGCTTGCCAAGCTTGGTTCGCTCGATGTGAACTCGCTGCCGAAGGTTGAAGGCAATCCGCGTCTTGGTTCTTGTGTTGCAGGAACCGGCAAGTTCATCTGCATCGGCCTCAACTATTCCGACCATGCGGCTGAAACGGGTGCAACCGTGCCACCTGAGCCGATTATCTTCATGAAGGCAACCTCTGCAATCGTTGGCCCGAACGACGACCTTCTCATCCCGCGCGGCTCTGAGAAAACCGACTGGGAAGTCGAGCTTGGTATCGTGATCGGCAAGACCGCGAAATATGTCAGCGAAGACGATGCGCTTGATTATGTCGCCGGTTACTGCACCATCCACGATGTTTCCGAACGCGCCTTCCAGATCGAGCGTCAGGGTCAGTGGACCAAGGGCAAATCCTGCGACACGTTTGGTCCAACCGGCCCATGGCTGGTGACGAAGGACGAAATCGCTGATCCGGAAAACCTTGCCATGTGGCTCAAGGTCAACGGCGAAACCATGCAGGACGGCTCGTCCAAGACCATGGTTTATGGCGTGCGTTACCTCGTTTCCTATCTCTCGCAGTTCATGTCTCTGCAGCCTGGCGATATCATCTCCACCGGCACGCCTCCCGGCGTCGGCATGGGCATGAAGCCACCACGCTATCTCAAGGCCGGCGACACTGTCGAACTCGGTATTGAAGGCCTCGGCTCGCAGAAGCAGAACGTCCGCGCTGACATCTAGGCTTTTGTTTAAGCATGATCCCAAAACAGGTTCACACTTTTTGGGATCATGCATTGATCACGGATAAATCATGACGAAAATTACTGATCTGCGCGTCTTCGATCTTCGCTTTCCGACTTCGCAAAGTCTGGACGGTTCCGACGCGATGAACCCGGACCCGGATTACTCTGCAGCCTATGTCATCCTCGATACGGATGACGAGGCGCTGAAGGGCCACGGTCTGACATTCACCATCGGTCGCGGCAACGACATCTGCTGTCAGGCCATCCTCGCCATGCGCCATCTGGTGGTCGGCGTCGATCTCGACGTTGTGCGCTCCGCACCTGGCAAGTTCTGGCGGCATCTGACAAGCGACAGCCAGCTGCGCTGGATCGGCCCTGAAAAGGGTGCGATGCATCTGGCAACCGGTGCTGTCGTCAACGCTTTCTGGGATCTTCTGGCAAAGCAGTCCGGCAAGCCGGTCTGGCGTCTTGTGTCGGAACTTTCAGCTGAGGAAATCGCTGATATCGTCGATTACCGCTATATCACGGACGTGCTGACACGCGACGAAGCCGTTGAAATTCTGCGCAAGGCGGAAAGCGGCAAGGCGGAGCGTATCGCGCAACTCGAAGCCAAGGGTTATCCTTGCTACACGACTTCGGCAGGCTGGCTCGGCTATGACGACGAAAAGCTGCGTCGTCTTTGTCAGGAAGCGATTGATGAAGGCTTCAACCACGTCAAGATGAAGGTCGGTCGTGATCTGGAAGACGATATTCGTCGTCTCACCATCGCGCGTGAAGTCATTGGTCCCGACCGTTATCTGATGATCGACGCCAATCAGGTGTGGGAAGTCGACCAGGCGATTAAGTGGGTCAACAAGCTTGCTTTCTCAAAGCCGTTCTTCATCGAAGAGCCGACCAGCCCGGATGATGTTGCAGGCCATCGCAAGATCCGTGAAGCCATTGGCGACGTGAAGGTTGCGACTGGCGAAATGTGCCAGAACCGCATCATGTTCAAGCAGTTCATCGCAGAAGGCGCCATCGACATCGTTCAGATTGACAGCTGCCGTATGGGTGGCCTGAATGAAGTGCTGGCCGTGCTGCTGATTGCTGCGAAGTACAACAAACCTGTCTGGCCGCATGCAGGTGGTGTTGGCCTGTGCGAATATGTGCAGCATCTTTCGATGATCGACTATGTCGCCGTTTCCGGCACCATGGACGGCCGTGTGATCGAATATGTTGATCATCTGCACGAGCATTTCATTGAGCCATGTGTGATCAAGGATGCGGCTTACATGCCGCCATCGCTGCCGGGCTTCTCCATCGAAATGAAGCCGCAGTCGATTACGGAATACACCTTCAAGGGTTGATAAAAAAAGCCGCGCTGAAAAAATCCAGCGCGGCTTTTGTTTTTAGAGAAAGCGGATCATCAAAGCGCCGGTCAGCAATAGTACGGCTCCCGCCGCGCGCCCCGCAGTGATTTCGCGCACTGCTACCCCCATGAACCCGATACGATCCGCGGCAAGTCCCGCCACCAATTGCCCGGCGACGGCAAGCCCCATCACAGCCGCAGCACCAATGCGCGGTGTCAGCAAGACTGATGTTGTCACATAAATACAGCCAAGCGCGCCACCAGCCACGAACAGCCAGCCTGCAGGCACGTTGAACGCCGGCATCACACCTGTCGCACGCGCGGTTATGGCTGCGATCATGCCAAGAATGACTGCGCCTGACAGAAAGGAAATCGCCGCAGCGGTGACCGGAGACCCAAGTCCACGCGCAAGCGCTGCATTGATGGGAGCCTGAATGGCGATACAGGCACCCGAAAGAATGCCGAACAAGGTCCAGATCATGGAAAATCCTCGCTTAAATGTGGGTCGAAACTGCGTGATGATAAACGGATTGCGATGAGGCTCGCCAGATAAGATTCCCGATTATCTGTAGAAAGCAGTGGTCGCAGAAGAAGTACTTGAGATCAATCATTGCGAAGCGGCACGTTTGCGCCTCACTCAAAAGTGAAACCCTATTTCTGTTCACTTGTAGAAATCAGGTTCTTATCGTGCCGCTTGGCATCATAAAGAAGTGCATCAGCTGGATAGAGCGCAGGCGCATCATCTGTAGGAGCCACAGTGAAACTCACAAGGCCCATTGAGAAGCAGACAGGGAAAACCTGCTCGGGAAATGGCATCATCGGGCAGAGCCGTGATTTGCTGAGCTACAGCGAGATCGCTTGCTTTGGTGTCGCCTAAACGCAAAACGATAAACTCATCACCGCCGGTATGCGCACTAACTTCATCAGGACGATTGCGCGCGACTACCGGTTCGCCGATCAGCCACAATAATTCGTCTCCAGCGGTTTGGCCACGCTCGTGTTTGAACCGGTTGAGATCGAAATAGAGCAGCGAGCCGGTGTTGATCGTATAGAAGTATGCGACTCATTGAGGAAATTGGCTGTTACGATCAACTATCAAACGCGTGGGCCAATGAGCATCAAACGGTCGCATATCACTGTGAAATATCAGGAAAAGATGGTGCCCGGAGACGGATTTGAACCGCCGACACGCGGATTTTCAATCCGCTGCTCTACCAACTGAGCTATCCGGGCATCCTTGTAGTGATTTCTCACCGTGTGGCGGTGTTGGTGTCCGCCGGAAGTGGGTGGGTTATAGCATTAAATTTCGCGCTGTCCAGCACCCCATCGCAATTTTTATAAGATTTCTTATAAACACGCTAAAGTGCCGATTTCACTGTGGAAATCGACATAAGACAACCTCAGTTGTCGTTTTCTTCTTCTTCCTCAATCGTTTTTCCGGGAATGACATAGCTTCCCGAAAGCCAGCGATTGAGATCGATGCTTTTGCAGCGCGGCGAGCAGAACGGATAGGTATCGCGCGCTGATGGCTTTCCGCATTCAGGGCAGGGGCGAGTCGGGCGCAATGGTGTTACGCGCGAACCGGCAGCTGCGGATATGTCTTTCTTGTCGCTCATGAAAGTTCTCAGACCTTGCCGTTTATCCAATTGGCGTAAACCGGATAGTCGCCTTCGGCTAGCAGGCTTATAGTTTCCTGCAAGGGGAGGCCGACTACATTGGTATATGAGCCGACCAGCTTGATAACAAAGCTCCCAGCAAGGCCTTGAACGGCATAACCGCCAGCCTTGCCACGCCACTCACCTGAAGCCAGATAGGCGTCAATCTGTTTGCGCGTCAGGCGCTCGAAACGCAAACGCGTTTCAACGAGCGTCTGACGCAAATTGCCGTTCGGCAGAATGAGGCAAACGCCAGTGAAAACCTTATGGGTGCGCCCCGACAGAAGACGCAGACATTCCCGCGCTTCATCGTTAATCTCCGCCTTGGGCAGGACACGACGTCCCACAGCAACAACCGTATCGGCCGCCAGAACATAAGCATTGGCGAAGTTTTCATCGCCTTTCAATTGTTCCTGTGCCGCGTTTGCCTTTTCACGCGCAAGACGTCGCGCCAATGAACGCGGATGTTCTGCGCGCTCAGGCGTTTCGTCAATATCAGCTGGCTGAATATGATCCGGCTCAATGCCGACCTGCCCCAGAAGCTCGATCCTGCGGGGAGAGCCGGAGGCAAGAACCAGCTTATGTTGCGCGCTCATAGACAAGGTTTTTCCTGGAACAAAGTTTTCCTGAAAGGCAGGATACTGCTTACTTGAAGCGGTAGGTGATACGGCCCTTGGTCAGGTCGTAAGGGGTCATTTCGACGAGAACCTTGTCGCCAGCGAGAACGCGGATGCGGTTTTTGCGCATGCGACCTGCGGTATGGGCAATAATTTCATGTTCGTTTTCGAGCTTCACGCGGAACATTGCATTCGGCAGCAGTTCCGTAACAACACCCGGAAACTCGAGGACTTCTTCTTTCGCCATGCGATACCTGTTACTTTCTTTGATAGATTGGCCCAAAACCGGGCCGCAGCTTTAAATTTGGCCGGAACCTATATGATTAGACGGCATTTGTGAACAACCGAATTGGGCGATGTTATTTTGGTGCAAATCTCTTAGTAATTTGCCGCTTTAAGCGGTCTCGCACATCACGATATGCATTCATGATCTGCTCCCGACTTCCCGTCATAAGCGTTGGATCAGGCGTTGGCCAATATTCCACATCGACGGAAAAGCCACGCATCCGTTCAAGCACTGTATGATGCGCGAGCGGTGTGAGTGTGATGATAAGATCGAAATAGCCGTCAGCCAGTTCTTCCAGTTCGCGCGGTTGCCGGGCATCGAGCGACAGGCCTTCTTCAATAAGCACTGCATCGACAAACGGATCGCGCTCGCCGCGCTGAACACCGGCTGAAGCTATATACATATTGGGTGGAAGCAGCTTTCTTGCAAGAAGTTCGGCAATTGGCGAACGAATAGAATTCTTGCCACAGACGAAAAGCACAGAAGTCGGACGTTTGACGGCTTCTGTTTCTTCAGCTTGTGCAGTCGCTTCCTGAGTGGTCATCAAGGATCAGCCCCGCCAGTGCAGCACGCAGACGAGCGTGAAAAGGCGCCGTGCGGTCGCAAAATCGACTTCGATCTTGCCATTCAGCCGCGTTTGCAGGGTTTGCGATCCTTCGTTGTGCAAGCCGCGCCGACCCATGTCGATTGCCTCGATCTTGCTGGGGCTCGCGGAGCGAATAGCCTCATAATAGCTTTCGCAAACGAGAAAATAGTCGCGCACAACGCGCCGCAGCGGGGTTAGCGAGAGAATGTGAGTCGCAACACCATCGCCGCTTTCACGCATGATGGAAAAAATCAGACGTGATTCCATCAGTGAGAGTTTCAGCTTATAGGGGCCGCCAGTATCGTCGCCCACCGGGTGAAAAGCATTCTCTTCAATCAGATCGAAGATCGCGACCGCGCGCTCATGCTCGACGTCAGGCGTCGAGCGGCCGATGGATTCATCGAGCTCGACGTCAACAAGACGGGCATTAGGAACGCCGGCGGTCATGATACCTCATAGATTGAGCCGGATGGCGACTGATTGTGCGTGAGCGTCGAGGCCTTCGGCACGAGCGATTTCTATGGCTGCGGGGCCGAGGGCGCGCAACTGATCCGGCCCGAGTTTGAGAATTGAAGTGCGCTTCATGTAATCGAGTACTGAAAGGCCAGACGAGAAACGCGCCGAACGTGCAGTCGGCAGGACGTGATTGCAGCCCCCGACATAATCGCCGATCACTTCCGGCGTATAGGCACCGATGAAGACAGAGCCGGCATTGCGAATCTTGGGCAGCAGCGCTTCCGGATCGGCCGTTGCAATCTCCAGATGCTCTGCGGCAATACGGTTTGCCAGCGGAATGGCAGCGTCGAAGTCTTCGACCAGAATGACGGCACCAAAATCGCGCCAGCTGGCTGCTGCGGTTTCAGCTCGCGGCAAGGTTTTAAGCTGACGCTCTACAGCTTCTTCAACGGCCTTAGCAAAAGGCTCGTCATTGGTCATGAGAATCGATTGGGCTGCAGTATCATGTTCCGCCTGCGCCAGAATATCGGCAGCAAGCCAATCTGGATTGTTGTCCTTGTCGGCCATCACCAGCACTTCGGAAGGTCCGGCAATCATGTCGATGCCGACAGTGCCGAAAACAATGCGCTTGGCGGCTGCAACGAAAGCATTCCCCGGGCCGACGATTTTTGCGACCGGCTCAATGGTTTCAGTGCCGTAAGCAAGGGCCGCTACAGCCTGTGCACCACCGACGCGGTAGATTTCCGAAACACCTGCAAGGCGCGCTGCAACCAGAACCAGCGGGTTGAGCTTGCCGTCGGGCGAGGGGACAACCATAACGATCCTGTCAACGCCCGCGACCTTCGCAGGCACTGCATTCATCAGCACAGAGCTTGGATAGCTCGCCGTGCCGCCGGGCACATACAGGCCGACTGCTTCAATCGCCGTCCATCGCGAACCCAGTTCCACACCGAGCGCATCCGTATAGCGATCATCTTTAGGCAGTTGCCGCGAATGATGCTTTTCGATACGCTCATGGGCAAGTTTAAGGGCTTCAATGGTGGACGCAGGCGCGTGATCAAAAGCTGCATCGACTTCTGCTTCCGTCACGCGGATGCCGGTCTTTGTAAGATCGATGCGGTCAAAACGAAGTGAATATTCAATCAGTGCTGAATCGCCTTCGCGGCGCACACGATCAACGATTTCGCGGGCAGCACGATCCACATCTTCCGAGACCTCGCGCTTGCCGGTGAGGAAAGCTGCAAACTTCTGTTCAAAATCGGGATCGGTTTGTCTGAGCGTCGTGACCACGCTGGTATTCCTTTAATTGTCAGTCTGGGCAAAGCCCGTCAGGTATGCGAAGCAGTTGTCAGCGGCAATCAGGTGTCGTGCCGCGGCAGGGTATTTGTTTCCCAGGCCGGACCGAGATCCGTCAACTGCGCCTCAATACATTCCACATCCAGTCGGATAGCTGCATTTGCCGAAAAAGTCAGTTCGATTGTTCCAGCAGGTGCTTCGCTGACGATAAAGCGAATGGCAAGCAGGGAGAGAACCTCGTCGGGCTTCTGTCGATCAATGCCGGTGGCTTTTGCAATCGTTACACGATTAAAATGCAGTGTGGCGCGGCGGCGCTGATACTGAGGTTTGCGAAACAGCTTGGGCTTTGCTTCTTCCCAGGCAAAACGATTGGCAGTCAGGACGAACCGCTTATCCTTCGCAAGGTATTGAAGATCGGAGACTTTGAGGACTGCATCCTGAAGATGTGCGGACAGGACCTGCAAATCCTCTTCATCCAGTGCCACAAGCTTCAACATTTCCATATCTGGCATCGTTCCCTGCTGTTCTTCAGATTTAGGCCCTGCTGCTATCCAAGCTTAGGCAATGCCAACTTTACATGTCAGCACAAAAAAATCGACAGGCTTTTCAGCCTGTTGATGATTGCGTAACGGGTAACAAGAAAAAAGCCGGGAAAAAAGCATGTCGCAGAAAAGTGGGTGCCGGTTTTCCGTTTACGACATGCGAGAAACAAAGACTTAAAGCGCGTCGCAGGAATGCGATAAAATGCGACGCGCTTTAAATTCCGGCTTTTTAAGAGTTAACCGCTGATGCGTTCGACATTCGCGCCGCAACGCGAGAGCTTTTCTTCCAGTCGTTCAAAGCCGCGATCAAGGTGATAGACGCGGTTGACGATGGTTTCACCTTCGGCAGCAAGGCCTGCGATGACGAGAGAAACCGAAGCACGCAGATCGGTTGCCATAACCTGAGCACCCTTGAGACGATCAACGCCTTCAACAGTTGCAGTCTGACCCGAAAGCGAAATCTTTGCGCCAAGACGCGCCAGTTCCTGCACATGCATGAAGCGATTCTCGAAAATCGTTTCGGTAATGCGCGACGTGCCCTTGGCCATGGTCATCAGGCCCATGAACTGCGCCTGAAGATCGGTAGGGAAGCCAGGGAACGGATCGGTTGTCACATCAACCGGATGAATGCCATGACCATTGCGCACAACACGCAGACCGCTGTTGGTTTCGGTGATTTCCGCACCTGCCTTACGCAATGTGTCGAGCGCTGCCGAAAGCTGATTTTCCTGAGCGCCTTCGAGCAGGACATCACCACCGGTCATGGCAACAACCATGGCATAGGTGCCGGTTTCGATACGGTCAGGGATAACGCGAACGCGTGCACCTGAGAGGCTGGTGACGCCCTCAACATGGATCGTGCCGGTTCCTGCACCGCTGATTTTTGCACCCATTGCATTGAGGCAATCAGCAAGATTGACGACTTCTGGTTCGCGGGCTGCGTTTTCGATAACCGTCTCGCCTCGGGCGAGAGCTGCTGCCATCAGCATGACATGCGTGGCGCCGACAGAAACCTTTGGAAACTTGTATCGCGAGCCGATAAGGCCACCCTTGGGCGCGCGCGCCTTGGCATAGCCGTTTTCAATGTCGATCTGGGCGCCGAGTGCCTGTAGGCATTCGAGCAGCAGGTCCACTGGACGCGTGCCAATGGCGCAACCACCGGGCAGGGAAACATTGGCTTCGCCCATACGTGCCAGAAGCGGTCCGATAACCCAGAAACTCGCGCGCATCTTGGAAACCAGCTCATATGGAGCTGTGGTATCGACGATGTTGCGGGCTGTGAAATGAATGGTGCGCGAATAAGCACCATTCTGGTGTTCGCGGCGGCCATTGACCGAATAATCTACGCCATGATTGCTCAGGATGCGGATCAGCTGCTCGACGTCGGCCAAATGCGGCACATTTTCCAGCGTCAGTGTATCGTCGGTCAGAAGGGAGGCGATCATCAAAGGCAGCGCGGCATTTTTCGCGCCAGAAATGGGAATGACGCCGTTGAGCTTGTTGCCGCCGACGATTTTAATGCGATCCATGCTGTTTCACCTTCTGGGCCGAAGCCGTTGCCCGGTAATCGATTTTTGCATATTCCGCAGCGTTCATGCTTGCGGCGTTGCATTATGAAATGACGAGTCTTGCGGCGGAATTACGTCGATCACGAATCATAGCCGAACCGCGACGCCATCAAGAATTGAATTGTGCTTTTATCGCAGCCACTCCCTATCTTCAAGAAAGGCTTTGCTGCGTTTGTTTCAGCTTAAAGCGCATTCCTTAAAGCTTGAATAGTTTTTTGGCCTGTAATGCGTTTTTGGAGGAGTGCCGATGAAAACCGGATGGTTGAAACTGCGTGTTGCTGCTTGTTTGATGCAGTTTTGAACAGGGCGTCGGCTCCCATTGGCCTGAAACCGCGCTAATCTTTATCTTCTTTACCGGCTGTGATGCCATCATTGCGCTCATCGGCGTCGCCTGCGCGTCGCGAACGCGACTGCACTTTGCGGCGCATCAGATTCGCGCGCAGCTGCTCAGCGAGCCGCTTTTTGCGTGGATCGTCTTGGGTCTGTTTGTCGCTTTGGGTCTTTTTTTCGCTCATGCACTTTATGTACTACGGTAAAAAGCCCACGAAAAGTGGCTTTCAAAGCGAGTATCCAAGGATTTCCACATTAAGTGAAAAGAAATTCGATTGGTTGCTTGCGGTTTGCGTAATGATGTGGCAGAAGTCCGCCGCGTTCAAGAGAATGCTGCGGTAGCTCAGTGGTAGAGCACTCCATTGGTAATGGAGAGGTCGAGAGTTCAATCCTCTCTCGCAGCACCAGTTTCCTCAAGTTGGAAACAAGACGCATTTCCCCTGAAATTAAAACTCAACCTTCACAATGACAGATATCACTGCTGTCTGCTTTGATTTGTGATCCGATTTTGCAAATTGAAAAGCGAATTCATTGCACTTGTCTTCAGCTTCTTCACGGATTGAATGCCTGCAGAAGCTTGTCGCATAAGTGGTTGAATAATTTCAACAAACCAGCTCATTAGCCGGTTTTACAAACATCTGTTTATGTAAAGAAGAGAATGGCGCACCCGAAAGGATTCGAACCTCTGACCCCCAGATTCGTAGTCTGGTGCTCTATCCAGCTGAGCTACGGGTGCGTGCCTGTGTGCCGCTTGCTGCGGCGATGGGCGGTTGATAATCGGACGGATTACTAAATGCAAGCACCTTCTTGGAAAAAAATGCGCTTATGTGAAGTTTTCTTATCAATGCCCGGTTTTACGGGCTTTATGAGCCTGTCGCGAGATGGGGAAAACGCGCAAAATGCATGCGTCAGCACAAAGTCAGGCGCGTAAAGTAGTCGCAAAATGGGAATCACGCAGTGAAAAAGACCAGTGTTCTGATTCCGACATTGGCATTCCTTCGTTACAAGCGACGAAAAAATGTCGGAATCGCAGAAACCACCAGAAGATTTATGAATCGAGTGGGCTTTTCGAGTTTGATGTTTGCAACGCTTTATATGTTGGGGCGCGGCTCACACGGCAGATTCAATCTACTACGCGTTGTCGCTTGCGTGTTGATTGCTGCGGCTTTCGGTCCAGTTCGGCAGGTCAGGAAGGCGAATCTCGAAATGCGCGCCGATGGGGCGATCCTCCCGCAGCTCAATCGTGCCTCCATGCGCTCGCACCAGTTCCTGAGCAATAGCAAGACCAAGGCCCGTGCCGTCGCTGCGTGTGGACCCCTTAAATGCTGTAAAGAGGTTGTCGCGTGCTTTCTGCGGCAAGCCAGGGCCTGTGTCTTCCACGCCAATGATTGTCGTCGTCCCGATTCTTCCTGCAGAAAGCGTAAGGCGCTTGACGGTGGACACATCACTGCGGTGATCGCGCTCCATGGCCTGTACCGAGTTGCGGCAAAGATTGTGCAGCACGCGGAACAGCTGCTCGGAATCAACATTTAGTTCGAAATCAATCGGAATAAGATTTTCGAATTCGATACCGCTTTCCGTTCTCAGATTGAGTGTTTCCTGCACATCAAGAATAACGGTGCTTAACTGCACGCGGCGTGGAGCAGGCGGTGCTTCCTGGGATCGGCCATAGGCCATCACGCTTTCCGAGTAATTGATGGCCCGGCTCAGCGTATGAATGAGCTTTGGCGCAAAGCGCTGCACCATCGGGTCTCTGGTGTCGGCAAGTCTGTCCGACATCAGTTGCGCCGATGCCAGAATGTTGCGCATATCGTGATTGATCTTGGAAACCGCCAGGCCCAGATCGGCCAGATGTTTCTGCTCTTTCAGCGTGCGCTGCAAATCACTTTGGATATGTGCAATCTGTCGCTGCGCGATGCCAAATTCATCCTTGCGGTTTTCCGGCACGAGAATCCGGGTTGGATTGTCGGGTGCCGAGGCAAAATCAATCATGTTTCGATGCATGAGCCGCACGGGGCGCAACAACATCTCATGAATGAGGAGATAGATGAGGCTCGCGGCAATGACCGAGATCAGCAGAGAAATGATTGCCACATTGGTTGCATAACTCAGCATTGCATGACGCAGTGGTGCGTCCGAGGTGACGATTTCAATAATGCGTCCGGGTGTGGCTGATGGCGGGTTTGAGCCATAGATACGTAACGTGCGATTGCCGCCATTAAACAGCGTCCCAAACGCATCCCAGATGGCGGCCGCCTCACTGATATTATTGAGATCCACAACCTGATCGATATTGCCCGGCATTTCGCTCATTGCCAGAAGATGAGATGCGCCTGCTTCGCGCAAAGCAATCGCTTTGGTGCCCGTTGCGAGCAGCACCTTGTCCTGCACTTCGCGTGGGATATTGATATTGCCACTCGCGATAAGTACCTCGCTGACAGCATCGACTGTGTCGAGGCGCGAACTCATCCAGCGCACACGCATATTGGCAATGGATGGGACGAAAATCAGAACTTCAGCGATAAGAACGGCGAGAGCTGTCAGAATGAGCAGTTTGCTCGATAGTCGGTTGCGCCAGCGAAGGCGGGCGAACTGGGTCGGTGAAGTCCTGTCATCTTTTGAAGATGCCATAGCGGAGGAATGCGCGGCTGCATCGGCAACGACCCCACCTGTTTCCATGGTTTTTTCAACAGCCGCCATACGTTCAATCCAAACCGACAGGCTGTGTGGCTGCAATGCGGCCGTGCCTTATCCAGAAAGCTCATCACAATGCGATTACATATAAATGTCGCCTTCTATATATGGTGGCGCAAGATAATTCCAACGGGCTTTGTCTTTTTTGATTGAAACAACGTGGCGAAGCTTCATCGCCTGCATTACCGAAATTTAACTCGACGTGCTGAATCGGGACGTGCACACTCGTAAAAAGGGAAAACTGTGATGCCTCAAATGTTGCCCGTTAAGCGCAACTTATTGGGGCGATCATTATTTTGATACTGTTTGATGCATATCCTGTGTCTACAGCATCGTGCTTGTGCAGCGCCCAAGAGGGGCCACAGCGCTCTAACGTGAATATGAATGATTGAATCAGAGGCTTGTCGAGGCATTCGGCAAGACCCTGCCGGAGAGTTGAATGAAGTCTTGGAAGCAGATTGTTCTGTGCCTGCTTGTTATTATTGCCGCCGGTGGCGGTTGGTACATCTATAAAAACAAAGACTCTTCGGCGCAGACGGCATCAGGCGAGGCTCCCGGACAGCAGGCGCCGGGGGCATCCTCAGGGCGCGGCGCTCCGCTGGTTGTTGTTGAACCGGCAGGCAAAGAGACGATCAATAATCGCCTGACAGCCATTGGCTCTGCGCGGGCACTCAGCACTGTTTCAGTCACGCCTTATTCGAGCGGCTATATGAATGAGCTGCTTGTAAAAGCGGGCGATTCCATCAAGGCCGGCGACACGATTGCGGTACTGGATAATGAGACGGAGACAATTGCGGTCAGTAAGGCCCAAATTGCGGTGAAAGACGCTGAAACGACGCGCCAGCGCATCGCGCGGTTGCGTGCTACGAATACGGCAACTGTGGTGCAGGAAGTTGAAGCTGATCTGGCTTTATCCAATGCCAGGCTTGTGCTGGAGGATGCGCAGCTGGCACTAAGCCGCCGCACGGTTCGTGCGCCTATCTCCGGTATCGTTGGTATTCTGCCGGTGAATGCCGGTAACTATGTCACCGCGCAAACCTCCATTGCTCGTATTGATGATCGCTCCAAGGTGCTGATCGATATCTGGGTTCCGGAACGCTTTGCACCGCAGATCAAGGTTGGTCAGCCGCTGACAGCAGAATCCACTGCATTTCCTGGCGTGACGCATAAGGGTGAAATCAACGCTGTTGATAATATGCTCGATGAAGCGAGCCGTACATTGCATGTACGTGCTGAGATCAACAACGATCAGGACCGCCTTCGTGCTGGCATGTCGTTCTCGGTGACAGTTTTGTTCCCCGGAGATAGCTATCCTTCGGTTGATCCTTTGGCTATCCAGTGGGGTGCCGACGGCTCTTATGTCTGGCGAATTGAAGAGGGTGTCGCAAAGAAAGTGGCAGCACGCATCGTGCAGCGCAATTCGACCAATATCCTGATTGATGGCCCTTTGAAGGAGGGCGACATGATCGTCACGCAAGGTGTGCAAACTGTGCGTGATGATGCACCTGTGCGCTTGCAGGATGAACAGGGGACGGCTCGTATTGATCCATCCGCCAAAAGCCGCGTTGCAGGGTGAGGATAAAGCGTGAGCAATCCTAATTCGCATTCGGGAAACACCGGTGGATCAACAGCGCTGTTCATTCGGCGTCCGGTCTTTGCCTTCGTCATCAATGTTCTCATCATCGTTGCGGGCCTTGCAGCCTTTACCGGCGTCGACATTCGCGAATTGCCGGATGTGGACCGGCCGGTTGTTACTATCAGCACCGATTTCAGCGGCGCTTCGGCTGAAACCATTGACCGCCAGCTGACACAGGTTCTGGAAAATGCCGTCGCCCGCGTATCGGGCGTGAAATCGATCTCTTCGTCATCTTCTTTTGAGCGAAGCCGTGTCACGGTCGAGTTCAACGACGGTGTTGATCTCAATGTCGCCGCGGCCGATATGCGTGACGCCATTTCACGTGTGGCAAACGATGTGCCTGAGGAAGCGGATCCTTCGCGCATCATCAAGGCCGACTCCAATGCCGATCCGGTCATGCGCCTTGCGGTCACGTCCGACACGATGGCAGTCGACGATATGACCGTGCTGGTTGAAGATCAGATTCAGGATGTTCTATCGGCTGTTCCCGGTGTCGCCGATGTGCAGATCAATGGTGATCGTGACAAGATTTTCCGCATCGATATCAATCAGGCGCGCTTAGCAAGCTATGGGTTTACCATCGCGGATATTTCCAGCGCGCTTTCGTCCATGGGCCTTGACGCGCCTGCCGGGTCGTTGCGCAGTTCTGATCAGTCTATTGTCGTTCGCGCCACGGCCAATCTTGAACGGCCTGAAGATTTTGAAAACGTCTACATTAAGGGCCGCACGCAAATCCGCGATGTGGCGACGGTCACGCTGGGGCCGGATATTGAAAGCTCGGCTGTCCGTTCAAATGGCAAGACCGCGATTGGTCTTGGCATCGTGCGTCAGGCACAATCGAACACGCTGGATATCTCCGAAGGTGTCCGTGCAGCCGTCGCTAACCTGAAAAACACATTGCCGCCCGGCGTTGATGTGACTGTGACCAGTGACGATGCGAGCTTCATTAATGGTGCCATTCACGAAGTTGAAATTGCGCTGATTGCTTCGGTCATCATCGTTGTCGTCATCATCTTCATGTTTCTGTGGGATATCCGGGCAACGCTTATTCCTGCCCTGGCCATGCCTGTGGCATTGATCGGCACGATTGCCGCGATCTATCTGAGCGGATTCTCGGTCAATATTCTCACATTGCTGGCGCTGGTGCTTGCCACCGGCCTTGTGGTGGATGATGCGATTGTTGTGCTCGAAAACATTGTGCGACGACGCAATCAGGGTATGGGACCACGTGCTGCTGCAGTTCTGGGCACGCAGGAAGTGTTCTTCGCGGTTATTGCAACGACGCTGACGCTTGTGGCCGTGTTTGTGCCAATTTCCTTCCTGCCCGGGCAGGCTGGCGGCCTGTTTCGTGAATTCGGCTTCGTGCTTGCTATCGCTATCTTGCTGTCCTCAATCGTGGCACTGACACTGTGTCCAATGCTGGCTTCACGCTTTCTCAAGGAAGGCAGTGAAGCTCTGGAAGAGGGCGCTCATGGCCCGAAATTCCTCCGGCGTATCGGCAGTGGTTTAGCGAATTTTTATCGCAAGAGCCTGCATGCATGTCTTTCGGCTCCGCTCATTGTAGTTCTGGTCGCCGTACTCTTTGCCGGAGCTTCCTATGTCGGTTTTGGCATGTTGAGACAGGAGCTGACGCCGACGGAAGATCGCGCGGTCGCCATTTTGCGTATCAATGGTCCGCAGGGCATCAGCGTCGAATTCCTTCAATCGCAGCTTGAAAAGATTGAGACGGCCATTCAGCCCCTGCGCGACAGCGGCGAAATCCTGACCACTTATGGTATTGCCGGGTCCGGTGGTTCGTCGAACAATGGCTTTATGGTTCTGACGCTGGCACCGTGGAAAGAACGCAGCCGCTCGCAGCAGGAAATTATGGCCGATATTACTGCGCGTACACGCGGTATTACGGCGGTTCGTATCTTTACGGCACAGCCTAACAGTCTTGGCATCCGCGGTGCGGGTAATGGCTTGCAGTTTGCAGTGCTCGGTCAGGAGTATGCGAAACTGCGCCCTGCAACTGACGCCATCGTTTCGGCGCTCGAAAAAGACCCTCGTTTTGTGCAGCCGCGCCTGTCGGTTGAACCGACGCAGCCGCAGCTTTCCGTCGAGATCAACCGCGAGCGCGCATCCGATCTTGGCATCGATATTACCGGCCTTGCCAATGCGGTTCAGGCAGTCCTTGATGGCCGCAAGATCGGCTCGGTCTATGTTGGGGACAGAAGTTTCGATGTGAAGCTTGTGTCAACCACCAACCCAATCAACGATCCGACCGATCTAGAAAATGTTTTCCTGAAAACGACAGATGGTCGTTATGTGCCGATGTCCTCCATCGCAACGGTGGTCGAAAAAGCGGTCCCACCACAGCTCAACCGTGAATCACGGCAGCGGTCCATTGCGATCACGAGTGATCTGCGCAGTGATTTTGCTTTGGGCGATGCCTATGCCGCAGCTTTGGAAATCGCGACGCCTCTGCTGCCACCGGGAAGCCATATCATCCCGCTCGCTGAAGCTTCGACACTCAGCGAAACCTCGACCGGTATTGCATTGGTATTCGGCTTTGCCATCATCATTATCCTGCTGGTTCTGGCGGCACAGTTTGAAAGTTTTGTGAGCGCACTGATTGTTATGGCAACAGTGCCATTGGGCCTTGGCTGTGCAGTCTTCGCGATGATCCTGACCGGTACCAGTCTTAACGTTTACAGCCAGATCGGGCTTGTGCTGCTTGTCGGCATCATGGCTAAGAACGGCATTCTGATCGTCGAATTTGCCGATCAGTTGCGTGACAAGGGCATGAATGTTCGACAGGCCATTGAAGAGGCGGCCAATATCCGCCTTCGCCCGGTCTGTATGACGATGATATGTTCGGTTCTTGGTGGCGTACCGCTCATCCTGGCAAGTGGTGCGGGTGCTGAAGCCCGTGTTGCGCTCGGCTGGGTAATTGTTGGCGGCCTGGGCCTTGCAACGATCGCAACATTGTTTGTTACGCCGGTCGCCTATCTTCTTCTCGGACGCTTTACCAAGCCAAGAGCTGAGGAAGAGGCGCGGCTTGAGCGAGAGCTGGTCAGGGCTGTCGCTCTCGAAGAAACGCTCAAGTAAGTGTTTTAGAAAAGAAAAAACCCCGGAAGAACAACCTTCCGGGGTTTTTTGTTATGCGGTTTATTACTTTTTCATCGCATCCGTGATTTTGGACGTCCATGCGCCTTCCGGCTTCTTGGTAATCACGGGGTCAGAACCACCGCCAAGCAATGTGTCGACTGTGCGATCAGCCGCTGCCACGTCCAGCGTACCATCGGAACCGTCAATCAGCTTGCCGATTTCCTTGATCATGCGCTCCTGAACTGCCTGTGTCTGGGCACCCGAAGCATCATTCTCAAGAATGATTTCAGCAGCTTCTGCCGGGTTCTCTGACGCGTATTGCCAGCCCTTCATGGATGCGCGGACAAAACGGGCGAGCTTGTCTACCATCGCTGGATCGTCAAGGCTCTTGTCGAGAACGTATAGCCCGTCTTCAAGCGTAGCGACGCCCTGTTCTTCATACGGGAACACGACGAGCTGGTCAGCAGGAATACCGGCATCAATTACCTGCCAATATTCATTATAGGTCATGGTGGAAATGCAGTCGGCCTGCTTCTGGATCAGCGGATCGACGTTGAAACCTTGTTTGAGCACCGTCACGCCATCCTTGCCGCCTTCAGTCGGGATTTTCAGATGGCTCATCCACGACAGGAACGGATATTCATTGCCGCCAAACCAGACGCCAAGCGTGCGCCCCTTGAAGTCTTCCGGCTTGGTGATGTTGGTGTCCTTGCGGCAGGTCAGCATCATGCCGGATTTCTTGAAAGGCTGTGCTATATTGACGAGCGCCACACCTTTTTCGCGAGTTGCGAGGGCGGAAGGCATCCAGTCTACCACCACATCAGCGCCACCACCGGCAATCACCTGCGGCGGAGCAACGTCCGGACCGCCCGGCTTGATGTCCACATCGAGATTCTCGGCTTCATAAAAGCCTTTGTCCTTGGCGACGTAGTAGCCTGCAAATTGCCCCTGTGTTACCCATTTGAGCTGCAAGGTCAGCTTGTCTGCTGCCATTGCCGAGCTGCTCATGAGTGCAAGCGCAAGTCCGGCTGTTCCAAGGCATAAAGAGATCGCCTTTTTCATTTCAGTTCTCCTCTGGTTCTTTTTTATTGCGCGCATTTTGCCCGAAAACCGATTCCCACTTTTCGGAATGCGCTTTGGTCTGCCTTATGGTGACAGATGCCAAATCGACGGCTCATGCCCTCCGGTATGAAGGGTGCCAGAATGTCGTTCTGCGCTCAATCAGCGCGATCAACCCATAAGAGAGCGATCCCGCAAGCGCAGCTACAAAGATTTCTGCCCAGACCATGTCCACATTCATGCGTCCTATTTCCGCTGATATGCGGAAGCCCATGCCGACAATCGGTGTTCCGAAGAACTCGGCAACAATCGCGCCAATGAGTGCCAGCGTGGAATTAATCTTGAGTGCATTGAAGATGAAAGGCATGGCGGCTGGCAGGCGCAGCTTGATGAGCGTCTGCCAGTAGTTTGAACCATAGGTCTCCATCAGGTCGCGTTCCATCGCCCCACTTGCAGCAAGCCCTGCCACCGTATTCACCAGCATCGGGAAGAAGGTCATGATAATGACGACAGCTGCCTTCGATTGCCAGTCAAAGCCGAACCACATGACCATGATGGGCGCGACGCCGACAATGGGGAGGGCGGCAGCGAGATTTCCAAGTGGTAGCAGTCCTTTGCGCAGGAATGGCACACGGTCAGCGATAATGGCGGTGATGAAGCCCAGACCGCACCCCGCGACATAGCCGATGATAACGGCTTTCAGGAACGTCTGCTGGAAATCTGCCCAAAGTATGGGTATCGAACTCGTTATCCGCGCCCATATGACCGATGGAGCAGGCAAAAGCACCTGCGGCACTGCAAACAACCGCACGGTGACTTCCCAAAGAAGGAGCATCGCGATACCGAAGAGGGCAGGGACCGCAATATCGAGCAATTTCTGGCTGTGGGGATTGCGCGTCTTGAGGCTTGCGACCCAGCCGACAATTGCCCATGAGACGGCAATCAGCGCGATAATGATTATGACATTCGTCATGTTGCCGCCCTTTCTGGCTTTGCACCCATGCGTCGATTGACGACGCTTGCGACAAACCCGACGAGAGCCACCAGCACACCGGCCATGATTGCAGCTGCAATGAGTGCTGCCCATATCTGAACGGTCTGCCCGTAATAGGAACCGGCAAGTAAACGTGCGCCAAGACCTGCAACCGCGCCTGTTGGCAACTCGCCTACGATTGCACCCACAAGGCTGATGGCGACAGCAATTTGCATCGACGTGAACAGGAAGGGCATGGCAGCGGGCCAGCGCAGTTTCCAGAAAACCTGATTGCGGGATGCATTGTAGGTCCGCATCAGATCAAGATGCATGACATCGGGGGATCGCAGTCCTTTGACCATGCCCACGGCCACGGGGAAGAATGAAAGGTAAGTCGATATGATCGCCTTTGGCAAAAGCCCGGATATGCCAATCGCATTCAGTACTACGATAATCATCGGCGCGATGGCGAGAATGGGGATCGTCTGTGACGTGATGATCCACGGCATCAGGCTTTTGTCGAGCGTGCGCGAATGCACAATGCCGACAGCCAGCAGCACGCCAAGCGCCGATCCCAGCACAAAACCGAGCAATGTCGACGAAAGCGTCACCCAGCCGTGATAGATGAGACTGCGCTTGGAACTTGGTTTCACATCAAAGACGGTTTTCCAGATTTCCTCTGCAACCTGATGCGGCGCAGGCAGGACCGGGCGATCCTGATGCATCGTATTGGCAACGATTGTTGAGAACGAAATCTCGGTTCCAGCGCGCTCTGCCTGATCACGTTCAAAAGGAGCGTTCAGGAATATCGCGGCCACGTACCAAAGCCCGATGATGACGGCGAGAATTGTCGTAACCGGTACAAACTTGTCGCGAAAAAAGGCTTTCATGCTCGCCGCCCCCCTTCACCTGATTTGTGCCCCCGCGATTTATTCATGGATATGCCCCAGCCGCAGGCCTTCACGTACGCGATGGGCTATCTTCAGGAATGCCTCAGATTCGCGAATATCCAGTGTTCGGTCAGCACCCAGATCGCAGTCGATGACTTCATGAATGCGGCCCGGACGCGGGCTCATAACGACAATCTTGGTGGAAAGGAACACAGCTTCAGGAATGGAGTGCGTTACGAAGATCACGGTTTTCTGCGTCGCTGCCCAAAGCTTCAAAAGCTGTTCGTTGAGATGGTCGCGCACGATTTCATCAAGCGCACCGAAAGGCTCATCCATCAACAGCATGTCTGGATCAAAAGACAATGCCCGTGCGATGGACGCGCGCTGCTGCATTCCGCCTGAAAGCTGCCATGGAAATTTTTTTTCAAACCCGGTGAGATTGACCAGTGCGAGGTTCTTTTCGATAAGCACTTTGCGCTCGGCGGCGCTATATCCCATCACCTCAAGTGGCAGGCTGATATTGTTCTCAATCGTACGCCACGGAAATAATGCCGCCGCCTGAAAAACATAGCCGTAAGAACGATCAAGCCGAGCCTTTTCCGGCGTCTTGCCGTTGACAGTCACAGAGCCGGAGGTTGGCTTTTCGAGGTCTGCCACTACGCGCATTAGCGTGGTCTTGCCACAACCTGAGGGCCCGATGAAGGAAACAAATTCGCCACGCTTAATGGAGAGATTGATATTGGAGAGTGCATGAACCGGACCGTCATTGGTTTCAAAAACCAGCGACAGATCCTTAATGTCGATTACGGTTTGTGCATCATCCAAGCCCCTCTTCGGGGCCACGCTATCATTCGAATTCATGCGCATTTCCCGAAGCTGAGCTAGAGCCATGTTTCAGACCCCAATCGGCATATGTTCGGCGCTGCGTTCCACCTTGCGTGGCGCAACGATTTCCTTCCACTGCGACAATGCTTTGTTCACAGCACCATTTGGTTCGCGTTCAACAAAACGACCGTCGCCCGGCTGCGCTGTTACGTGCCCCTTGTCGAAGGCAAGGCGACCGCGAGAGAACGTCTTGATCGGCAGACCTTTCAGCTCAAACCCTTCAAAGACATTGTAATCAATGGAGGAGTGCTGTGTCTTGGCCGAAACCTTCTTCGTCGCTTCCGGGTCCCAGATGATGAGATCGGCATCAGCTCCCGGCAGGATGGCACCTTTCTGTGGGTAGATGTTGAGAATCTTCGCAATATTGGTGGAGGTGACGGCCACAAATTCATTGGGCGTCAGACGACCGGTGCGAACGCCACGTGTCCACAGCACTGGAAGCCGTTCTTCGAGCCCGCCTGTACCATTTGGGATCTTGGTGAAGTTGCCGATGCCATGGCGCTTCTGTTCAGAAGTGAAGGCACAATGGTCAGTCGCCACGCATTGCAGACTGCCAGCAGCTAACCCAGCCCACAGGCTGTCCTGATTGAGCTTGTCGCGGAAGGGCGGCGACATCACACGGCGGGCGGCATAGTCCCAGTCGCGATTGTGATATTCGCTTTCATCGAGCGTCAGATGCTGGATTAGCGGTTCACCAAAGACACGCATTCCCTTCTGACGCGCACGGCGGATGGCTTCATGGCTCTGCTCGCAGGATACATGCACCACATAAAGCGGCACGCCAGCCTGATCTGCAATCATGATCGCGCGATTGGTGGCTTCGCCTTCCACTTCCGGTGGGCGCGAATAGGCATGTGCTTCCGGTCCGTCATTGCCAGCGGCGAGAAGCTTTGCCTGCAACTGTGCAACGATATCGCCATTCTCAGCGTGGACGAGCGGCATGGCGCCAAGCTCAGCGCAGCGCTGGAACGATGCGAACATCTCGTCATCATTGACCATCAAGGCGCCCTTATAGGCCATGAAGTGCTTGAAGGTGTTGATGCCGCGCTTCACAACTTCCGGCATTTCATTGAAGGCGCGTTCGCTCCAGCCGGTGATTGCCATGTGGAATGAATAGTCAGTGCGTGCTTTGCCAGCTTTCTGGAACCACTCCTGCAAAGCGTCGAGCAGATTGCCTTCTGGTCCGGGCAGCACAAAATCGACGACCATCGTCGTGCCGCCAGCAAGGGCCGCTGCGGTGCCGGTGTCGAAATCGTCGGATGAATAGGTCCCCATGAAGGGCATCTGCAAATGCGTATGTGGGTCGATGCCGCCGGGCATGATGTAACAGCCCGAAGCGTCAATAATTTCATCGCCGGTCAGATTATCGCCAACGGCTGCAATCTTCTCGCCTTCGATGAGAACGTCGGCTTTAAAGGTGCGGTCGGCAGTAATGACTGTGCCGCCCTTGATCACTTTACTGGCCCCAGAACTTACCATGTTCGTCGTTCCCCTTTTTGGTTTTGTTGCGAACATTAAGCAGTATTGGATGGAACGAATGCTAACTCACAATTTCAGCAGTCTCCAATACGGCATGAAGAAGCACATCAGCACCGGCCGATGCCCATTCCTTGGAAATATCTTCGTCTTCGTTATGGCTGAGACCATCCACACATGGGCACATGACCATGGCAGTTGGCGCTACACGATTGATCCAGCAGGCGTCGTGTCCGGCACCTGAAACAATGTCGCGATGGGTGTAACCAAGCCGCTCGGCTGCATTGCGAATGGCGGTGACACAGCCTTCGTCGAAGGTGACGGGATCAAAATGTCCGGCCACTTCAATCTTAAGACCGATGCCCAGTTCCTCAGCGATTTTGGGCGCTTCGGCCTCAAAACGCGTTTTCATGGCGTCGAGTGTTTTCTGATCCGGCGAACGGAAATCGACGGTGAAGACAATCTGACCCGGCAGCACATTGCGTGAGTTCGGCGAAACTTCGATATGACCTACGCCGCCAACAGCATCCGGCTGATGCGCCATGGCAATCTCGTTGACGAGTTGCAGCATTTTGCCCAAGCCCACGCTTGCATTCTTGCGCATTTTCATCGGCGTGGAGCCGGTATGCGCTTCCTTGCCGGTCAATGTTACCTGCAGCCACCACAGCCCCTGGCCATGGGTGACAACACCAATATCCTTGTTTTCAATCTCGAGGATCGGGCCTTGTTCGATATGGAGCTCGAACATGGAATGGATCTTGCGCTTGCCAACCGGCTCATCGCCTTTCCAGCCAATGCGTTCCAGCTCATCAATGAATTTTTTGCCTTTGGCGTCCGTGCGCTCATAGGCCCAATCCTGCTCAAGCACTCCAGCGAAAACACCAGATGCCAGCATCGCGGGTGCAAAGCGCGTGCCTTCCTCATTAGTCCAGTTGACCACGACGATGGGGCGCTTTGTCTTGATATTGGTGTCGTTGAGCGTGCGCATGACTTCAAGTCCACCCAGCACGCCGAGCACACCGTCATATTTGCCGCCTGTCGGCTGTGTGTCGAGATGGCTGCCCATATAGACGGGATCAGCATCCGCATCTTCGCCGGGGCGAAGGAAGAACATATTGCCCATCGTGTCGACGGTCATAGATAGTCCGGCTTTTTCACACCACGACTGGAAGAGTTCGCGGCCTTCGCTGTCTTCATCGGTCAGTGTCTGGCGGTTATTACCACCACGAATACCAGGGCCAATTTTGGCCATATCCATCAAGCTGTCCCACAGGCGATCACCATCGACCTTGAGATTGCTGAAACTGGGATTGTTGCTGAGCATCGTACGCTCTGCCTCCACATTTCTAGCATGCATCAACGGCGGCATTGCTGCCAGCGCTTCGCATGATATGTTGTTCCCGCGACCCGGCTCTTTGGCCTCAATCTTCTTGCAATGATTGCAAAAACTTGACTAGTTGGTCAAAATGCAGGCTAGAAGAGCGTTCGACACTGGTCAAGCGGTTTTAAGAAATTTTGCTCTGTCAGAAGGTGTTAAATGGTCACAGATGCGACAGCTCCAATCGATGCCCCCACCGATGCCCCCACCGATGCCGGTGTGAACGAGAAGGCGGAGGGTGCGACACGCATTCAAGGGATAAACCGCAGGCTTATTCTGGATGCCGCTCTGGACGTTTTTTCGGCCTATGGCTTTCGCGGTTCAACTGTCGATCAGATTGCCGAAAAGGCGGGCATGTCGAAGCCGAACCTGCTTTACTATTTTCCGCGCAAGCAGAATATCTACGTGACGGTTCTGGAAGAGACGCTGACCGAATGGCTGGGGCCGTTCGAGAGCATCAATCCCGAAGGCGATCCGCTTGATGAACTCAAGCACTATATCGCGCAGAAACTTCAACTCTCTGCGAACAGACCGGAAGCATCGCGCCTTTTTGCGAATGAAATTCTGCATGGCGCTCCTGCCATCACCGAATTTCTCAAAGGCCATCTGAAAGATCTTGTGGACGAGAAGGCGAGAGTGATTCATCGCTGGATTGAAGAAAAGCGCATTGCGCCAATCGACCCATACCACCTCATTTTCACGATTTGGGCGGTGACACAGCATTATTCCGACTTTTCGGTTCAGGTTGCCGCCATTCTTGGCAAGCGCACAGAAGCACCGGATTTTTATGAGCAGACGGCTCGCTCGATTGCCACAATCATTCTTGACGGCGTTCGCGTTCGGGATGATCTTTCAGCATCATGAAAACGATTCTTATTGCAGCAGCTATTGTCCGTGATGAAGCGGGCCGTTTCCTTCTCGTGCGCAAACGCGGAAGCGAGATTTTCTTTCAACCCGGCGGCAAGATCGATGCTGGCGAAGCGCCAGAGATCGCCCTCATCCGTGAGATCGAGGAAGAGCTCGGCATTCTTATCGATGCAAGCCAGTTGAGCTATGCTGCAAAAATGTCGGCCCCGGCGGCCAACGAAGAAGGCTCAACTGTTGAAGCCGAATTGTTTCACCTTGCATTGAACGATGGACAGGTGCCCAAGGCCTCCAGTGAGATTGAAGAGCTGATCTGGGTCAATGCTGGCGACCAGACCCGGCCTGTAGCCCAGCTTTCACAAAGCATTCAGACACGGTTTGCTGATCCAGCTTAAGCACTTTCCACACGATTACCGTCGCTATCAAACAGATGAAGGTGCTCGACAGGGAAGCTCACCTGAATAGTGCCTTCCGAACGGAGCGCATCGCGATCCAGTGTGAAAATCTTAAACGGCAGTCCGTGCACGCTCAGATGCAGGATGATGCCAAAGCCTGTTGGCTCGACAAGATCGACACTGGCAGCAATGCCCGCCGCTTTTTCGATTTGCACATGTTCAGGCCGAATACCAAGCGTGGCGCGTGCACCGTCCTTTAGCTGCATTGGTTGCAGCAGTTTAATCACCATGCCATCGGTCAGTTTCAGGCGCGGCCCGCCGTCCTGCTCCAGATAGGTGACATCGAGAAAGTTCATTCCGGGAGAGCCGATGAAGCCAGCCACAAACAGGTTTGCCGGAGTGTCATAGAGTTCGAGCGGTGAGCCCACCTGCTGCACCACACCGCCATGCATGGCGACAATACGATCGGCTAACGTCATGGCTTCGATCTGATCATGCGTGACGTAGATCGAAGTAGCTTTCAGTTCAGCATGGAGCTTCTTGATCTCGGCGCGCATCTGCTCACGCAGGCGGGCATCGAGGTTGGAAAGCGGCTCATCGAACAGAAACGCCTTGGGCTGACGCACAATAGCGCGGCCCATGGCAACGCGCTGACGCTGACCGCCTGAAAGTGCTTTCGGGCGTCGTTCCAGCAATGGTTCAAGACCAAGCTTTGTGGCGGTCGACTTAATGGCGCTTGCAATCTTCTCTTTCGGCGTTTTGCGCAGCCGCATGCTGTAGCTCATATTGTCGGCGACACTCATATGCGGATAGAGCGCGTAGGACTGAAACACCATCGCAATGTCGCGGTCTTTGGGTGCCAGTTCATTGACGCGTTTGCCGCTGATTTGCACCTGTCCCGAAGTGATATCCTCAAGGCCCGCAATCATGCGCAGAAGCGTGGATTTACCGCAGCCCGAAGGGCCAACCAGCACGATAAATTCCCCGTCTTTGATCTCAAGATCAACGCCGTGCAAAACAGCATGTTCGCCATAGCTTTTGCGCACTGACTGAATATCGATGGAAGCCATAGGGAAAAATCCTTTCAGCCTTTGACCGCGCCAGCCGTGAGGCCCTGCACGAGGTATCGTTGAATGAGGAAGAAGAAGAAACAGGCCGGGATCAGAGCGAGGACGCCCGCCGCCATCATCTGTCCGAAATCGACCGAGAATTTTGAGACGAAGCTCAAGAGGCCAACCGGGAAAGTTGCCGCATCATTGCCGGAAATCAGCATCAGCGCGAACAGAAGCTCGCTCCACGCAGCGGTGAAGACGAAGCCGAGTGTTGCGGCAATGCCGGGCAAGGTCAGCGGCAGGATGATCTGGCGGAATGCCATGAATTGTGTCGCACCGTCGATCTTCGCAGCTTCTTCGAGGTCCTTCGGAATGCCGTCGAAGAACGACTGCATCAGGAAGGTGGCGAATGGCACATTGAACGCTGAATAAACGACGATCAGACCGATCAGGCTGTTGGTAAGGCCGAGCGGTGCCATAATTTTGTAGATAGGCGCAATCAGCATCACGAGCGGGAACATCTGCGTCAAAAGCATCAGCGCCACGATCCAGTATTTGGCCCGGAAGTTGAAACGTGACAGCGCATAGCCGGAGAGTGAAGCCAGCAGTGTGACGATGATTGCGGTTGAGCCGGACACGATGAGGCTGTTGCGGAAGAACAGCGGGAACGAGCTGTTATTCAACACATGGCTGAAGTGATCAAACGTCGTGCGCGATGGCCAGAGCCGCACGCCTTCGCTGTAAAGGAGATCATTCGGTGTGACTGAAACCTTGACCAGCCAGAAGATTGGAAACAGTGCAAACAGGACGAACAGCAAAATGGCTATGCGATGTGCGCCGACAAGGAGGAGTTTACGATTGTTCATGGCCTCAATCCTTGTTCAGCAGCGTCTGGCGCAACAGCACGATGAGCATTGAATAGACCATCAACAACACGAGCAGCACCATGGCGATGGCTGAGGCATAGCCAAAATCGAGCCGTTTGAAGGCCTGTGTGAAGATGTAGCTTGCCACGATCTGCGTGCGGTCGGCAGGGCCACCGCCGGTCATAACGACGATCAGATCGGCACTGTTTGCGATCCAGACGGTGCGTAGCAAAATGGTGATGGCCATGGTTGGCGCGAGATAAGGCAGCGTAATCGAAAGGAAGCGCTGCACGGGCCCTGCACCATCAATGGCGGCAGCCTCGTAAAGATCGCGCGGAATGGCCTGCAAAGCTGCCAGCATGGTGATCGCAAAGAAAGGAATCCCCCACCAGACTCCAGCGGTGATAATGCCCCACATGGCCAGATTGGGATCGGACAGGATGTTGTCTGGTGCACTCAACAGGCCAATGGCATGCAGCCAGTGTGGCAGCGGGCCGATAACCGGGTTAAACATCCACGCCCAATTAAGGCCGGTCAGGAATGTCGGCACTGCCCATGGCAGGAATATCAGCGCCTGTGCCAGGCCGCGACCGGCAAAAGGTTTGTCGAGTAGCAGCGCCAGAATAAGCCCGAACACGAATTGCAGCAGAACCGAACAGCCGGTCCACCAGAGCGTATTCTTCAATGAGCGATAGAAAGCCTGATCGGTGGCGAGTTCGCGGAAGTGATCAAGTCCGACAAAGCCGCCGGAAAACGGATTGAGCAACTGGATATCGCGAAAGGCATAGGACACGCCAAGGATCAGCGGAACCAGCATGATCGCACCGATCAGGATCAGCGCGGGAGCGCTGTAAAGATAAGGTTCGGAGGCATGCGCAAAGCGCTGCAAAAAGCTGCGCTGGTCCTGCCTTGCATCTGGCACTTTGCTTGGCACCGGGGCCTTTATGGAAGCGGTGTCGCTCATCGTGTTTCCCTTCGCGGGGATTGCATGAAGATGATGAGCAGGCGCGAAAACTCCGCGCCTGCAAACTGTCAGCAGCTTATTGCTTTGAGAGGTGCTTCTGCTGCGCCTTGGTCAGATATTCTGCCCACTGGTCGGCCAGCTGATCCGGCGTGATGTCGCCGAGAAGCGCTTCCTGCGAGGTCTTGATGACGAGCGAATCCTTGAAGAAGGCAAACTCTTCAAGATAGGTCGGCATCACGGTCGGAACGACGTTCTTGTCAGCCAGTTCATCGAACCAGCCCTTGAACTGTTCGCCGCTATAGAACGGATCGTTCTGTGCGGATTTGAGAACCGGCAATGCGCCAGTGCGCTTGTTCCATTCGATGTTGCCTTCAGGGCCTTCAAGGGTGGAAATCAGCTTCCAGGAAAGATCCTTGTTCTTGCTTCCACTCATCATCGACCAACCGGCAAAGCCAATGGTCGGGAAGGTCTTGCCATCGGGGCCCTTTGGCATGATGGCGACACCAAAATCTTCAGGCTTCATGCGTTCAGCAATGGCGATGAGTGCATCCGGGTCCTGATTGAGGAAGGCGCAGGTGCCGCTATAGAAACCAGCGACCGTTTCGTTAAAGCCCCAGTTCACGCTGTCCTTCGGTGCAAGGCCGTTTTTGTAGAGATCGACCATCCAGGTGATGCCCTTTTTCCAGCCTTCGCTGTTCATGGTCGACGTGCCGTCTTCATTGAAAAACTTGTTGTTGCCTGCCATGGATGCCGCAAAGATCACCCAGCCATTCAAACCACCGGGGCCACCACGCATACAGAAGCCGGACTTGCCGGGAAGGGCTGCGATCTTCTTGGAAGCTTCGACAAATTCGTCCATCGTCTTTGGCGGCTCGGATACGCCAGCCTCAGACAGCAGCTTCTTATTGTAGAACATGGCGTTCAAATAGAAGCCGTAAGGCAGCGTATAAGCCGTGTTCTTGACACTGCGGCCAAGCTCAAGCGCGCGCTCGGTCAGGTCTGGCGTTGTTTCCCACTTTTCCAGATATGGCTCGAGGCTTTCCAGCATGCCATTATTTGCATAGAGCGACACCCAGGTATCCGGCATTTCCATGACGTCTGGGATTTCACCAGCCGATACCATGGTCGCGAATTTCTGGAAGGATTCTCCCCATGGCAGCGAGATGATTTCCACCTTGGTGCCCGGATTGGCAGCTTCAAACTTTGCAACAATTGATTCAAGCGTCTTAGTGCGCTCCGGGCTGGTGATAACTTCCACCAGCTTCAATGTTGTATCGGCAAGCGCTGTGCCACTCATCAGCATGGTGGCGAGTGCGGCGACTATTAGTTTCTTCATTTCCGTTCCCCTTTTTTTATCCTCACGACGGTCTGTTTCATGCGATTGATTGAGCGAGCGCTCCTTCAATGTCTCTCCACAGCGCTTCGGTTCCTTCCAGTCCGACATGCAGGCGCACCGAGCACGCATCGATGCCGAATGTGTGCGCTGAATTTGGCTGTGCCTTCTGCTGCAACACCACTTCGCCCGGCACGATCAGGCTTTCATGTCCGCCCCAGCTCACGCCAAGCTTGAACAGGTTGAGATGGTTGCAGAATTCGCGAATATTCACGCCCTCACGGAAGATAACCGAGAACAGGCCGGAAGTGCCGGTCAGGCCTGCTGGCAGGCGATTGGCGAGTGCTGGATGGCAGACAGTTTCCACCGCATCGAGCGCCTGAAGACGCTTCGCGATTTCAAGGGCCGATGCTTCATGCGCCTTCATGCGTGTTGGCAGAGTGCGCATACCGCGAATGAGCAACCATGCATCAAAAGGCGAAAGCTTGCCGCCGAGATATGGATAGGTTTCCGCACGGATTGCATTGATCAGCGCTTTCGAGCCGGTCACAACACCGGCCACGACATCACTATGACCGCCGAGATATTTCGACGCCGAATGCACAACGAGATCAACGCCGAGTGACAGCGGACGCTGGAAAATCGGGCTGGCCCAGCTGTTGTCGATGATGCTCAGAACGCCGTGCTGTTTGGCAAGTTTGGCCAGAGCACCGACATCGTGGGCTTCCATGACCCAGCTTGTCGGGCTTTCCATGTAGAAGATTTTCGCGCCGGGCAGGGCCTTTGCAACTGCTTCCTCGTCACGTCCGTCGACATAATCGACCTGCACCTGCATACGCTTCAAAATGGTGCCGAAAAGACGGAACGCATCCGGATAGACATGGCGTACCGCAACAATGCGATCACCCGGATTGACGAAAGCCAATACGCTCGATGAGATAGCGGCCATGCCGCTGGCAAAGCCCAGCGCATCTTCGCCGCCCTCAAGCTTCGCCAGCATGTCTTCAAATGCGCGCACGGTCGGGTTAAGGCCGCGCGTATAGATCGGACGAACCTTTTCGCCGCGATAGGAGGCGACCATATCGTCATAGCTTGGGAAGGTGAAAAGTGAGGTCTGCACGATGGGGGGAACCACGGCGTCGTATGCATTGCCTTCATCATGGGCAACCGTAAGTGCTGCAAAATCCAGCGGATCCATCCCGTCGGTCATTTGGACATTTCCTTGATGTCTTCCTCAACAATGTCGAGGATCTTGAGTGTTTCCAGCCGCGCGGTTTCAGGGTCCTGAGCCACGATGGCGTTAAAGAGCGTGCGGTGGAACGGAAAGGTCCGCCGCGCGAAATCGACCCGCTCAAACGGATGGTCCCAGAAGCGCAGAAAGGCTTCACGCATCTGTTCGAGCAATTGTCGGAAAAGCGGATTATGGGTCGCGTCATAAATGGCGAGGTGAAACGCCAGATCTTCGGGGCCTGACGTGCCTTCTGCGATGTGAACGCGCTCCATCTCGTTGAGATTGCGTTCGATAATCACGAGGTCATCTGCTGTGCGTTTGCGGGCGGCAACCATGCTGGCTTCTGCTTCAATGCCGCGGCGTACTTCAAGCGATTGCAGCAATGCATCGCGCAACTGTGCGGGATCGAATGAGAGCGGCATATGGATTGTCGCAGCCGAAATTGGCTTCAGCAGATAAGTGCCGCTGCCCTTGCGGGCTTCAATCACACCCAATGCCTGAAAATGACGGATTGCTTCGCGAATAGTGGAGCGACCAACAGCGAGTGCTGTCATCAATTCACGTTCTGCGGGGAGGCGGTCACCGGCCTGGAGCTGCGCTGTCGCGATGTAATTGGCGAGCGCGTCCGTTACCTGCCGGGCGCGATCCATCGGCGGTAATGGCGCTATCTGCAGCAGCCTGCGGTCTTTCATTCGGCCTCCATTTCACAGATTGGCCCAGAGACAAGCCCAGAGTCTGGCTCATGGTCTGGCCCATAATCGGAAAGCGCAATCAGGTCAGAACCGGTTCCCTTATTGGCTTTTAAATTGGTCTGACATCATAGTAATATCGACAGGAAATCGGCGTTGTCAAGCGGGTGCTGGAGAAGGCTCTCGCGGCGGGACGGCTGGAGATTTTCTTTTATACTATTGATATCAAACAGATATTTGTTCTGATATTCCGCGATGGCGCTCTGGTGAATGATCTATTTGTGCATGAATAAGCTCTTTGCATGGGCATGTTTTTCCGATTGCACTTGCGCAAACTTGCTCCTATCAATCTGCGGAAGAGGCGGCGCGTCCCGAAAAGTGTGAAGCAGTTTTTGGATAAGAGGCGCTGGATAAGGAGTGCGGCGCGTCGAGCGCCGTTGTTGGGGAGATATCCATGCAATTGAAGGCATCCGAAAAGCGGACGCTTGGTCGGACCGGTCTGACTGTAACTGCGCTTGGTCTGGGAACAGCACCATTGGGCGGGCTTTATGCGCCGGTAGCGCGCGCTGACGCCGATGCTTTGCTGGAAGCCGGCTGGGAAAGTGGCATCCGCTATTTCGATAGCGCACCCATGTATGGCTATGGCCGCAGTGAACACCTTCTGGGTGATATGCTGCGTGAAAAGAACGAGCGTGCGGTCGTTTCCACCAAGGTCGGGCGTCTGATGACCAATGAGCGCGCTGGGCGCAAGCTGCCGCCAGCACCACCTAAAAATCCGCTTGATTCCGGATGGCACAATGGGCTGAATTTCCGTGAGGTATTCGATTACAGCTATGACGGCGTCATGCGCAGCTTCGATGATAGTCAGCAGCGTCTTGGCTTCCCCGGAATCGATCTGCTTTATGTCCATGACATTGGCCGTGTGACCCATGCCGACAGGCACGAGCTTCATTGGAATGCGCTGACCAAGGGTGGCGGTTTCCGCGCGCTGACCGAATTGCGTGATGCAGGTAATATCAAGGGCTTCGGTCTTGGCGTGAACGAATGGCAGATCATTCGGGATGCCCTTGAAGAAGCTGATCTCGACTGCTCGCTTCTCGCGGGCCGCTATTCGCTGCTCGATCAGGTTTCTGAAAAGGAGTTCCTGCCATTAGCGCAAAAGCGTGGCATGGCGCTGGTGATTGCCGGGGTGTTTAATTCCGGTATTCTTGCTGCACCGCGCGGCGGCGAACAGAAGTTCGATTATGCCGATGCGCCTGCCGAAATCATCGCGCGCACCAATCGTCTGCATGATGTTTGCGATCAGTTCGCTGTGCCACTTGCCGCCGCTGCCATGCAGTTCCCGATGATGCATGAGGCTGTCAGTTCTATTCTGATCGGTGTGCGTTCACCTGAACAGATCAGGCAGAATGTCGTCTGGTTCGAGCAGTCGATCCCGGATGAATTCTGGCAGACACTACGTTCTGAAGGTCTTATTTCGTAATCATGACGACCAAAATTCTCTGCGTCGGTGCCCTCACCATGGACACCATTTTCCGCCTCGACACGCTTCCCGAACAGGCAGGTAAATATCTGCCGCGTGAGGCGGTCGAGATTGCTGCTGGCATGGCTTCAAGTGCAGCAAGTGCCATTGCTCGCCTCGGCGGGGACGTGGCGCTCTGGGCTTCCGCGGGGATTGATCCGGTGGGGGATCGCGCCATAGCAGAGCTTGAAGCCGAAGGCATTGATTGTTCCTATATCCGACGGCTCGATGGCGCACGTACCGCATTTTCTTCGATCCTCGTTGATGCGAGCGGTGAACGCATCATCGTGCCTTTTTATGATCGCAGGCTTGCAAGTCCGTCTGATCCGGTGCCGCCGATTGCGGCGAAAACCTATGCGGCTGTCATGACCGATGTGCGCTGGCCGTGGGCTGCCGAAACGGCACTTCGTGCGGCACGCGATGCGGGTATTCCGGCTATACTTGATGCTGATACGGCACCGGTCGAATTGCTCGAAACGCTTCTGCCTCTTGCAACGCATATCGTCGCGTCAGAACCTGCTGCGATCAGCGTGGCAGGGACGACGGATTTGGTCGAATGTGTCCGCATTTTAGCTGACTGCTATGATGTTTTCACGGCTGTCACCGCTGGAGCGGATGGCTGCTATTGGGCCGACGGCGCTGGTCAATCCGTTTCGCATGTGGCGGGTTTCAAGGTAGATGCCGTGGATACGCTTGCGGCAGGTGATGTGTTCCATGGCGCTTTTGCACATGGTCTGGTGGAGGGTAAGCCGATGACGGAGATCATCCGCTTTGCCAATGCCGCTGCCGCCATTAAATGCGCGCGCTTCGGCGGTCGAGCCGGTTCACCACTTAAAGCGGAAGTTCTTTCGTTCATCGAAAGCGGCGTTGTTCCAACTCGATAAGTTGAGTGTCGTACATATTCCTCCCTCGCCCATCGAGACGCTGTTTTCAACAGCTCCTCAGGATGAGGGAGAAAGATGTCAGCGCTCTGAGCCGACCCAGGTTAGAGCATAATTCGACCGGAGTGGAACGAGGATCGACAAGATTATGCTTCAAATAAAAATGGTTAGAGCGCCGATCTGATTCATTCAGATCGAGATGCGCTCCACCGAATTCAGCTTTATCCCACATGCTCCCAAAATCATGAGAACACACACTGAACCCGAATTGACTCTTTACTAACATGTTAGTATGTGCAAGCCTAAAGTTCAAATTTGGGAGGAGCCAGTTTTGGCACAAGATAATTCTGGTCAGGAGCGCTTTGGGCTCTCTGCAGCACTTACGACGCCATTCGACGCAGATGGCAAAATCGATGTCAGTCGTGCCCTGAAGCACGCCCGTGCACGCCTTGATAATGGCTGCTCAAGCGTCACTTTGTTTGGCACCACCGGCGAAGGTTCGTCGATTGCTGATGCCGAACGCGCAGCACTTCTCGATGCGTTCATTGCTGGTGGTTTCCCGGCATCCAATATCGTCGTCGGTGTTATGGAAAACTCGGTTGCAGATGCTGTCCTTCAGTCGGCCGACGCGCTGCGTCGCGGCTGCAAGGCCATTCTTCTGGCCCCACCTTCCTATTTCAAAAACCTCTCCGATGACGGCCTGTTCAATTGGTTCTCTGCTGTCTTCAAAGGTTTTGGGGATGATGCGCGCAGCATCATTCTTTACAATATTCCGTCGGTTACTGCTGTCGAGCTCTCAGTCGATCTCATCAGCCGTCTGCGCGCGGCTTTTGGTGGCATCATCACCGGTGTGAAGGACTCGTCGGGTACCTGGGCCTATACGGAAAAGCTGCTTGCAGCGCACAAGGACATTGCGATCCTGATCGGCGATGAACGCGATCTTGCTGCGGGTGTTCGTCTCGGCGGGCAGGGCGCTATTTCCGGCATGGCCAATCTGTTCCCGGATCGTCTTCTGCGCATGGTCAACGATGGTCAGGACGATGCCGAACTCGTAAGCGCCGTACAGCAATTGCTCAACTATCCGGTCACGCCTGCAGTCAAGGCTATGGTTGCCCGTCATACGGGCGATATGGAGTGGCGTCGGGTGCGTGCACCGCTGGTTTCATTGAACGACGCGGATTTCAATGCAATTGGCAGTGTATTCGACCGTTTGCATATGGCAAAAGCGGCCTGATCACGGCATAAGCGAACGGCACTGAGAGGGGACAGGCTTTGGCGGAAGATCATAACGAACCGGTAAAATTGCGGGATAAGGCTTATCAGAGCTTCACCCAGCATTTGCTGGCGCGCGATTTTCATCCGGGCCAATTCGTTTCTCAGCGTCAGCTCGTCACCATGACGGGGTTGCCGCTCGGTGCTATCCGCGAGCTGATCCCGCGTCTTGAAGCGGAAGGTCTTATCAAGACCGTTCCGCAGCGCGGGCTTCAGATCGCCCATATCGATCTCAATCTGATCCGCGAGGCGTTTCAGTTCCGCCTGTTCATCGAAAAAGAAGCGATTGCGATTTTCTGCCAGTCGGCTTCCGATGAACTGTTACGTTCGTTGCGTGCTGAGCATGAAGGCACACTCAATCGTGCAATGAGTGAGGGCGAAACGCCGGAGCTGGAAGAGCAGGCGCAGAATATCGACTGGAGCCTGCACGATACGATTGTTGGCTCGCTGGATAATGAAATCATCTGGCGCGCCTACCAGACCAACACGATCAAAATGCGTCTGATCAATCAGGAGCGCTTCCGCATCACCGGGCGCGTTATCCCGGTCATGCAGGAACATCTTTCCGTATTGAGCGCAATCGAGACCCGAGAACCGCAGACAGCCATGGACGCCATCGCTGTTCATATCAACAATGCGCGGAAGCTGGCTTTGCAAATTTAACGTTGAAGGCCGGGCAAGAGGAGTTGCCGGGCCGGAAGACTTACAGGGCCTAAAAACCATAGGGGAGGAGCAAGCAATGAATCTATTACGTCCTACACGCCGTCAGTTTATGGCGGGAACAGCTGCAATCGCTGCATCAGGGATAACGGGCATCAGCCCATCCTTCGCCCAGTCGAATGTTGACTGGAAGAAATTTGCCGGAACCACGCTTGAAGTAAATCTCATCAAGAGCCCGCGCGGTGAAATTCTTCAGAAACATCAGAAAGAATTCGAAGAACTGACCGGCATCAAGGTGAATTCCGAGCAGATGCCGGAACAGCAGCAGCGCCAGAAGGCGGTGATTGAGCTGACTTCGGGTCGTCCGAGCTTCGACGTCATCCATATCAGCTATCACGTTCAGAAGCGTCAGTTTGAAAAGGGTGGCTGGCTTGCCGATCTTAATCCGTTCCTGAAAGACCCAACGCTCACAGATGCGTCGCTGACAGAAGATGATTTCGCAAGCGCTGGTCTTACATTCGCCAAGGATGCCAATGGCCGCTTTGGTGCGCTGCCGTTCTCGGTTGATTACTGGATTATCTATTGGAACAAGGAGCTCTTTGCGGAGAAGGGCATTGAATATCCAAAGACCTTTGAAGAGCTGGTCGCAGCCGCTGAAGCGCTCACCGATCCAGCGACCAGGACCTATGGTTTCGTCGCTCGTGGCATGAAGAATGCCAATGCCCCGGTCTATACCAGCCTGCTGCTTGGCTATGGCAAGCAGTCGGTTGATGCCGATGGAAACCTGCAGACGGATTCCGCTGAAGGTATCGAAGCTGCCAGGCTCTATCAGCGTTTGATGACCAAGTCGGCACCTCCCGGTGTTGCAGGCTTCAACTGGGCTGAATGCCAGTCGAACTTCCTTCAGGGTCGTGTCGGCATGTGGCTCGATGGTATTGGCTTTGCGCCACCGCTCGAAGATCCGAACAAGTCGCGTGTTGTCGGCAAAGTTGGCTATGGCGTTATGCCCGCTGGCCCGAATGCACAGGCAGCACCAACCACCGGCGACGGCATTGGCGTGACCGAAGCTTCCAAGAACAAGGAAGCGGCATATCTTTATTGCCAGTGGGCGATTTCCAAGGAAATGGGCGCACGTCTTCTGCAGTCGGGATCGGGCGTTCCGTTCCGCAAGTCAATCATTGACGACGAAGCGGTGCGCAAGGCTGTCACCATGCCGGAAGGCTGGGTGGAAGCCCTCTCGAAGTCCGCCCCGATCAGCCAGCTCTGCCTGCCTGTCATCGTGCCTGTCACGGAATTCCGAGACATTATCGGTGTGGGCCTCACCAATCTTCTGAATGGTGCTGACGCAGAAACTGAAATGAAACGCGCGACGGAAGAATTCCGTCCGGTCCTCGCACGGAGCGAAGGAAAATGACATCTGCCGCCCCGATAGGAGCAAAAACGGAAGCTGCTGCCACAGCAGCTTCCTCCACCAAGCCGGTCACGAGCCGCTTGCGGCCAAGTTACTGGCCGTTTGTTCTTCCAGCCTTGATCACCGTCGGGGCGGTGATCGTCTTCCCATGGGTGTTTACGCTCTGGATGAGTGCCAACCAGTGGCAGCTCGGCGGGGAGCAGAGCTTTGTCGGCTTCGACAATTATCTGCGTCTTGCAGCCGATATGCGCTTCTGGGAATCCATGTGGCATACGGTTATTTATACGATCCTGTCTGTTGTCGCGCCCATGGTTTTAGGCACCATTGCCGCGCTGGTTTTTGACAGCAAGCTACCAATGCGGGGGTTGTTGCGCGGTATCTTCGTCATGCCGATGATGGCAACGCCGGTTGCTGTCGCGCTGGTCTGGACGATGATGTATCACCCGCAGCTGGGTGTCCTGAACTATCTTCTGTCGCTGATCGGCATACCGCCACAGGAATGGATATTCAATCAGAATACGGTCATTCCGTCGCTGGTTGCCGTTGAAACCTGGCAGTGGACGCCGCTGGTCATGCTGATCGTGCTGGGTGGCCTTGCTTCGATGCCACGTGATCCGTTTGAAAGTGCGGAAATAGATGGTGCCAATGGCTGGCAGAAATTCCGCTATATCACGCTTCCGATGATCCTTCCTTTCATCATGGTGGCGGTCATCATTCGCTCGATCGATGCGCTCAAAAGCTTCGACATCATCTATGCAATGACACAGGGCGGTCCCGGAACCGCATCAGAAACCATCAACATCTATCTCTATAACGTGGCGTTTTCCTATTACGACATTGGCTATGCATCTGCGATTGCCGTGGTGTTCTTCATTGTCATTATCGCCATGTCACTTGTTCTTCTGGCACTGCGCCAGCGGACCAAGTGGAACAGCTGAGGACCGACCATGGCACGCAAGTCAATTCTTTCGAAGCTTGGCACGGCACTCATGGTTTTCATCATCGTGTCGCCAGCGATCTTCTTCTTTGTCTGGATGCTGTCGCTTTCGTTGAAATATGAAATCGACAATGGCGCTTATCCGCCGATCCTGATCCCCGACCGCATCGCGTGGTCGAACTATACCGATATTTTTGCGACCAACGACTTTCTGCTCTATTTCTGGAACAGTCTTCTTGTCACAGGAACTGCGACCCTGCTCGCGCTTCTGGTTGGCGTTCCTGCGGGATACGGCATCGCAAGGCTCAAGGCGCATAAATCGGCAATCGTCATCATGATTGCCCGTATGACGCCGGGCCTGTCCTATCTGATCCCGCTGTTCCTGCTGTTTCAGACCCTGGGCTTGCTTGGCACGCTCTGGCCGCAGATCATCATCCATCTTGTCGTCACCGTCCCAATCGTGATCTGGATCATGATCGGTTATTTCGAAACGACACCGATGGAGCTTGAAGAAGCAGCTATTATCGATGGGGCATCCTCGTGGCAGGTGTTCATGAAGGTAGCGCTGCCGATCGCCAAACCCGGTGTTGTGGTGTCGCTCATCCTTGCGGTGATCTTCTCATGGAATAATTTCGTTTTCGGTATCGTGCTCGCAAGTCGCGAGACACGCACCCTGCCGGTCGCGGTCTACAACATGCTGTCCTTTGAACAGGTCAGCTGGGGTCCGCTTGCCGCCGCAGCACTTGTGGTCACATTGCCGGTCCTATTGCTGACCGTTTTCGCACAGCGCCAGATCGTTGCCGGTCTGACCGCAGGCGCCGTCAAATAAGAGTTGAGGTTTAAGATGGCATCTGTATCCATCCGAAATGCAATCAAGAAATATGGCAATGTCGGCGTTCTGCATGGCGTGTCAGTGGATATTCAGGACGGTGAATTCGTCGTTCTGGTCGGTCCATCGGGCTGCGGTAAGTCCACGCTTCTGCGTATGATTGCAGGGCTTGAAGACATCAGCGGCGGCGAAATCGCCATTGGTCCGCGCGTGGTCAATGACCTGCGTGCCAAGGAACGCGATATTGCCATGGTGTTCCAGAATTATGCGCTCTATCCGCATATGACGGTGGCTGATAATATGGGCTTCGCGCTCATGCTGAAAAATGCTCCGAAAGAAGAACGCGACAGTCGCGTTAATCGCGCAGCGGAAATTCTCGGTCTCAACAAGCTGCTCGACCGCTTTCCGCGCCAGCTTTCCGGTGGTCAGCGCCAGCGTGTGGCCATGGGCCGTGCGATTGTTCGCGATCCGCAGGTGTTCCTGTTCGATGAGCCGCTTTCCAACCTCGATGCCAAACTTCGCGTGCAGATGCGCGGTGAAATCAAGGGCCTGCACCAGCGTCTGAAGACCACCACGATCTATGTGACCCACGATCAGATCGAAGCCATGACCATGGCCGACAAGATCGTTGTCATGCGTGATGGTCTGGTCGAACAGATTGGCGCGCCGCTCGATCTTTATGATCGTCCGGCCAATATGTTTGTTGCTGGCTTCATTGGTTCTCCATCGATGAATTTCGTCAACGGCAAGATCGAGGAAGGCACTTTCCTCGCTGATGGTGGCTTCCGGTTGCCGTTGCCAAAGGGCGATTATGCAAGCCTTTCAGGCAAGGCCGTTTACGGTGTTCGCCCTGAGCATATGAAGATTGCGGATAACGGCGTGCCGGTCACAGTCGAAATCGTTGAGCCAACCGGTTCGGAAATCATGGTTATGGGCAAACTCGGCGGTCAGCCGATCACTTGCCTGTTTCGTGAGCGCCTGACCGTGCGTCCGGGCGACGTGCTGACAATCGCCATTGATCCGGCAACGAGCCATGTGTTTGAGCCGGAAAACGGCGCTCGCGTCAGCCTGTAAATCGCTTGTCTGAAATGAAAAACGCCGGGTTTTGCCCGGCGTTTTGCTTTAGTGCGTTTCTGTTTTATTCGGCTGCTTCTTTCACGGCCATCGGGTTGTTTGGATGAGTCGTCCAATTGGAATAATGGTCCGGGATCGGAGCGTTGGTGCGTGGGTCAAAGTCGCTAATCTGCTCCATGGTGATGCAGTCCTCGACAGGACAGACACTGACGCAGAGATTACACCCAACGCATTCCTCGTCGATCACCTCAAAATGGCGCGCACCATCGACCATAGCAGTGATCGCCTGATGCGATGTGTCTTCGCAGGCAATGTGGCAGCGACCGCATTTGATGCACAGGTCCTGATCGATGCGGGCCTTGGTGACATAGTTGAGGTTGAGATACTGCCAGTCGCTGACCTGAGCGACAGCGCGCCCCTGAAAGTCTTCGAGACGCTCATAGCCTTTGCTGTCCATCCAGTCGGACAGGCCGTCGATCATTTCCTGCACGACCTTGAAGCCATAGGTCATGGCCGCTGTGCAGACCTGAACTGTGCCACAACCAAGCGCAATGAATTCCGCTGCATCGCGCCATGTCGTGATGCCGCCGATACCTGAGATCGGTAGTCCTGCCGTTTCCGGATCGCGGGCGATTTCCGCCACCATGTTAAGAGCGATCGGCTTTACTGCCGGGCCGCAATAGCCGCCATGGCTTCCGCGTCCGTCGATGGAAGGAACCGGTGACATATTATCGAGATCAACTGATACAATGGAATTGATCGTGTTGATCAGCGACACAGCGTCGGTGCCATTGGCTTTTGCGCCGCGTGCAGGCTTGCGAATATCGGTGATGTTTGGCGTCAGTTTGGTGATCACCGGCATCCGGCTATATTGCTTGCACCATTTCACGACCATGCCGACATATTCAGGCACCTGACCGACAGCCGCGCCCATGCCACGCTCACTCATGCCATGCGGACAGCCGAAGTTAAGTTCAATGCCGTCAGCGCCGGTTTCTTCGACCAGAGGCAGGATCGCTTTCCATGCTTCTTCTTCGCAAGGCACCATGATTGAAGCGATCAATGCGCGGTCGGGCCAGCGCATTTTCACTTCTTTCATTTCACGTAAGTTCACCTCAAGCGGCCGGTCGGTGATGAGTTCGATATTGTTAAGACCCAGCAAGCGCCGGTCAGCACCATGGATTGCGCCATAGCGCGGACCATTGACGTTGACCACCGGCGGGCCTTCAGACCCCAGCGTTTTCCAAACCACGCCGCCCCAGCCTGCCTTGAAAGCACGCTCGACGTTATAGGCCTTGTCGGTTGGCGGGGCCGAGGCCAGCCAAAACGGGTTCGGGGATTTGATACCGAGGAAATTCGTTGAAAGATCAGCCATATTTACTCTCCTCAGCCCTGTTGCTGGCCCAATGGGACACTGCGATCACGCGAAGCAGACGGTGTGGGCGCATGGAGCGCACCGCCCGAAAGTACGGCATCGGCAAAGCCCTCAATCGCTTCGGGTCGTTTGGTCAGCATTGCATGGATGGATTCAGCGGCAATCTTACCATCTTCCACCGATGCAACGGTCAGATCCTGACCACCGGCAACACAGTCGCCCCCCGCCCATATGCCCTCAACGGATGTGCGACGTTCCTCATCAACGCTGATGCGTCCTTTGGAAAGGCTGATGCCTGATCCAGCGACTGGTTCAGGTTCGAATTTCTGCCCGATTGCCTTGAAGACCTGATCGGCTTCAAGGATCAGGTATTCGCCAGTGCCGGAAAGCTTGCCGTCTTTGGCTGTCGTATATTCCATGACGATTGCATTGACCGTGCCGTCTTCATTCCGTTCCAGCGCATGTGGCTGCAACCAATGACGGATCACCACACCATGAATTTGCGCCAGTTCCTGTTCATAGGCGCTGGCATTCATGCTTTCCTGACCGCGGCGATAGACGATGGTGACGTTTTCAGCGCCAAGCTTTTTGGTCTGGATCGCGACATCAACTGCCGTCATTCCGCCGCCGATAACCACAATATTGCGGCCAACCGGGAGGGACGAGAGGTCCTTTGCCTGACGGAGATTGGCAATATAATCGACGGCGTCGATCACATTTGGCGCGTCTTCGCCAACCAGTCCCAGATCGTTTACGCCGGGCATGCCCATACCAAGGAACACGGCATCATATCCGGCCTTAAGGGCCTCAATAGTGATATCCTGACCGAGTGTCTGGTTATATTCGATGTTGATCGCGCCAATCTTCAGCACGAATTCCAGCTCACGCTGTGCGAAGTTGTTGACCGTCTTGTAAGCGGCGATACCATATTCATTGAGGCCGCCGCCTTTGGCGCGGGCTTCAAAAATCGTGACTTGATGGCCATGCATTGCAAGGCGATGAGCTGCTGAAATACCTGCCGGTCCAGCACCAACGATTGCGATATGCTTGCCGGTTTCAGGAGCGCGCTTGAACGGATGATTGCCCGTTTCCATCAGAACATCGGTAGCATAACGCTGCAATTCACCGATCTTGACCGGCTTGCCTTCCGACGTTTCGCGAACGCAGACTTCTTCGCACAGCGTTTCGGTCGGGCAGACGCGTGCGCACATGCCGCCAAGAATGTTCTCTGACAGGATTGTCTTTGCGGCACCAACCGGATTGCCTGCATTGATCTGGCGAATAAACAGCGGAATATCGATGCTTGTGGGACAAGCATTCATGCAGGGTGCATCATAGCAGAAATAGCAGCGGTCAGATTCAACGATGGCTTCGTGCTTGGTAAGCGGCGGATGCAGATCATCAAAGACATGCGCATAGTCGGCCTTTTCAAGCCGCGAGCCATGAATGTCCGGCCCCGACACATCAGGTCGGGTCGCATGATCGATTGCATCAATAGGCGAATTATCTGCTGATCGCATGGATCGCATCTCCCATTTTTGCTTGCGTTACGGCGCGGGTTCCCTTTGCGCACCTTAACTCTGTTCCGGGCTGCGATCTTTGCCGTCGCGTGATGCCCGTTGATGACAGGATGACAGATTTTTACGGAAGGTCAAATTTTTTATCATCTGGTCAATTTATGAGAAATACAGACAACAAATGCAGAAAAGGCCCGGCTGTGAAAGCGCGGGCCTTTGAAAGGAGTTACGTTGTGAAATCAGAGTGGGTCGGATTTGAGTGCGTCCGGCGTTGGCTCTGTTATAATCGCTGGATCGGAGAAAGTTTCTGCTTCACGTGGCAATACCGGGCGTGAACTGAGCACCAGAGCACAGCCTGCAATGATGACCGCTGCACCGATGAACTGGATGAAGGACAGCTGCTCTTTCAGGAAAACGGCACCTATCAGAACCGCGATTACGGTCACGGCAAATTCAACGCTGATGGCTTTGGTCGGTCCTACATTTCCCACGAGTTTGAAATAGAGCACATAGGTCAGAGCACTCATCACGCAAGCCGAGATAAGCAGATACGTGAAATCAACCAGTCCCGGTATGGTTGGCACAGGCACTGCGAAAATCAGCGGCAAGGTCAGGATGCCGCCAAAGACGAATGCGCCGATGGTTGTTTCCCAGGAACCTGTGCCGGAAAGGCGGCGGCTGGCATAATTGCTGCCGAAAGCTGCGGAAAAGCAGGAGAAAAGCACCGCAAGGCAGCCCATAATGAAGGCTGGCGTAACTGCGACCGCTGGAAAACCAACCAGCAGCACAATGCCCGTAACACCAAGCAACAGGCCCAGGAGGCCGCGCGACGTGATACGTTCAAGCCCCCAGAGCTGGCTGATAACCATTGAGAACAGTGGAATTGATGCGACGCAGATGGCGGCCATTGCTGTTCCGATCAGCGGTGTACCGTAGGACAGGCCGATAAGCTGACCAGCAACGGTTGTTGCACCAACCACGGCAAAAGGTTTCCAGCCCGCGTGAAAGTCCAGTTTGCGACCAGAGAGTTTTGCAATCGCGAAAAGCGTTCCGGCTGCGATGAAGGAGCGGAAGGCAACCGCGCCAACCCAGCCAAAGGCTTCAACCACGCGCAGAACCACGAGGAACGATAGTCCCCATGCTACGGCAAGGAAAATATACGTCGCAATATCTCTGGGTTTCATGCCGATAGGCCTTGTTACGGGTTACGCATTATCGACTATCTCAAATGGGCGAAAAGCAAAAACGCTTTCGCGCCTCTTCCAATATCATTTTGGAATGAAATTATGCCGTTTTTGCAGCGGCATTTTCTGCCGCTTTTTGCGCTGCCGCCGCGCCGATATTGGCAAAGAACCGATCTGCAATCTTGCGCGCCACCGAGCCAAGCAGTTTCGAGCCAAGCTGGGCTATCTTGCCGCCTGCATCGCCCCGGATCACGTAAGAGAGGATCGTGTCATCACCGTCCGTGGTGAGTGTTACATCGGTATCACCATGGGCGAAGCCCGCAATGGAGCCTTCGCCGCGGCCTGAGATGGTGTAAGAAACAGGTGGGTTCATGTTGGAAAGTTCGAGCATGCCGTGGAAACGAACTTTTATCACGCCAAGGCTGACTTTAAGCGCTGCGCGTATTTCCGAGTCCGACAGACGTTCGAGATCTTCGCAGCCCGGAATGCAGTTTTTCAGCGTCTCAATGTCGTTGAGCGCGTCCCATACGGCCTGCCGGGGCGCCGCGATTCTTTCTTCTCCGACGAGGTCCATGCTTTACACTTCTCCTGATCAACCTAAATTGATGCATATCCCTATATGGAACGACATCAAAATGGAAAATTTCTGTAATTTAACGGATGCACTTCTTCACTAAAATGCTCTATTAAGACAATTAAATCGATTTGATTGACCGGGAGTACCATCATGGCAAGAGACGCGGCGAAGCTTGAAGCAACGGTCGCAAAGCTGAAAAAGCACTGGACGGACGCTGCACCAAAGGACATGCGCGCAGCATTCAAAGCCGATCCGGGCCGTTTTGAGCGCTATTCGCTATCTCTGGACGATCTTCTGTTTGACTGGTCGAAAGCACGTGTCAACGACGAGACGATTGCGCTTCTGACCGAAGTGGCCAAAGCCGCTGACGTTGAAGGTCGTCGCGCTGCAATGTTTGCAGGCGAGCACATCAACAACACTGAAGACCGTGCTGTTCTCCATGTGGCACTGCGTGACACCACCTCCAAGGAAGTGCTGGTCGATGGCCACAACGTCCTGCCGGACGTAAAGGAAGTTCTCGACCGTATGGCTGCCTTCTCCGATGGCATCCGTTCAGGCTCGATCAAAGGTGCGACCGGTAAGAAGATCACCGATATCGTCAATATCGGTATTGGCGGCTCCGATCTCGGACCGGTTATGGCGACGCTGGCGCTTGCACCTTACCATGACGGTCCGCGTGCGCATTATGTCTCGAACATTGACGGCGCACATATTGCAGACACGCTCAATGCGCTTGATCCGGCAACGACACTCATCATTGTTGCTTCCAAGACTTTCACCACCATCGAAACCATGACCAACGCGCAGACCGCGCGCAAATGGATTGCCGATGCGCTGGGTGAAGACGCAGTTGGCGCACATTTCGCGGCTGTTTCCACAGCACTTGATAAGGTTGCGGCATTCGGCATTGGCGAAGACCGCGTCTTCGGCTTCTGGGATTGGGTTGGCGGTCGCTATTCGGTCTGGTCGGCTATCGGTCTGCCAGTTATGATCGCGGTTGGTGCTGACAATTTCCGCAAGTTCCTTGCCGGTGCGCATTCGATGGACGTGCATTTCCGTGATGCACCACTGGAAAAGAACCTGCCAATCTGGCTTGGTCTTATCGGCTATTGGCATCGTGCGATCTGCGATTATTCGAGCCGCGCTGTCATCCCTTATGATCAGCGTCTGGCGCGTGTTCCGGCCTATCTTCAGCAGCTCGATATGGAATCGAACGGCAAGAGCGTAACCGTGGATGGCAAGCCTGTTTCAGGTCCAACCGGTCCGGTTGTCTGGGGCGAACCCGGCACCAATGGCCAGCACGCTTTCTTCCAGCTGCTGCATCAGGGCACTGACACCATTCCGCTCGAGTTCATCGTTGCGGCAAAGGGCCATGAAAAGCATCTCGATCATCAGCACGAAATGCTGCTCGCCAACTGCCTTGCGCAGTCGGAAGCGCTGATGAAGGGGCGCACGCTGGATGAAGCACGCGCGCAGCTTAAGGGTAAGAACCTGCCGGAAAGCGAAGTCGAACGCATTGCGCCGCACCGCGTCTTCTCGGGCAATCGTCCATCGCTGACACTTATTCACGACAAGCTGGACCCATTTGCATTCGGTCGTCTGATCGCACTTTACGAGCATCGCGTGTTCGTTGAAGCACAGATTTTCGGCATCAATGCGTTCGATCAGTGGGGCGTAGAGCTTGGCAAGGAACTGGCAACAGAGCTTCTGCCAGTTGTTTCCGGTGCTGAATCGGCAGAGGGTAAAGACGCTTCGACCATCGGCCTCGTTGCCCATTTGCATGCACGCCGTAAAGCCTGATAATACAAACAGGTGGATAAGGATAAAGCCGGGTTTCACACCCGGCTTTTTTTTCGGCTAGTTATGAAGTGCTGAATGAAAATGGGAACTGAAATGAAGACCGAGATTATCGAGTTTGCCGGCGATGTACCGGGTAACGCCAACGAACTGCGTGTGCTGCGTTTTGCAGGCAATAACAGCGATGCGCCGACCGCCTATCTGCAATCCTCGCTGCATGGGGGCGAGTTGCCGGGGCAGGCAGCTCTGCATTTTCTCGTACCTTTGCTGAAAAAAGCCGCCGATGAAGGCCGCATTCTCGGCAATATTACGGTTATTCCACAGGCCAATCCGATTGGCTCGAACCAGTGGCAGGCGCATCAGCATCTGGGCCGTTTCGAGTTTTTCTCAGCCGTCAATTTCAACCGCGCTTTCCCGCTTTTGCCGGATTTCGACACGTCTGATCTGCCGGGTCCTGATGCGCCGGTTGCCCTTGCACAGCGCCTGAAAGCAACGCTTCTGAAGCTCGCTCTCGCCAATGATATCGTGCTTGATCTGCATTGCGACGACGAAAGCGAAAACTATGTCTATATCGCGAAGGAATTCGTCGAGGACATGAAGGATCTGGCAGTTGCGTTGGGTTCTACGGCAGTTCTTGCATGGGATACCACAGCGGACGCAGCTTTCGAGGAAGCCTGCGCGCATCCTGTGCTGCAATTGCCTGCCGACAAACGCAACATGAAGCGCCGCGCTGTTACCACGGTCGAATTCCGTGGCCTGAGTGATGTTTATGCCGATATGGGCAAGGGTGATGCGGAAGGTCTTTACAAGTTCCTCGTCCATCGCGGCGTTGTCCGTGATGAAAGTGTAAAACTTGACCTTGATTATAAGGGACTGGTGACACCTCTCGAAAACGTGGAAATGTTGCGCGCGCCGGAAGGTGGCATGGTGCTTTATCACGTTGCCCCCGGTGATGTAGTGGAGGCGGGTACAAAGCTTGTCACCGTTGTGACGCGTCCGGGTGAGCCGGAAGGCGACATTACGCTGACTGCCCCACAGGCAGGGCGCATCCTCACCCGCCGTACGCTGCGTTACGTTCGCCGTGGCGATGATTTGCTAAAGCTTCTTGGCTCCAAGCCATCGACAGTTAAAAAGCGCTCTGGTGCGCTGGAAGCATGAGTGCAGCACTTCCCTCTGAGAAGCTGAAAGCGATCCGTGCCATCCTGTTCGACAAGGATGGCACACTGATCGATTTCGACCGGACGTGGTTCACTGTGTCGTGGAACCTCGCACAGCGTACTGCCAATGGTGATGAACAGCGCGCGCGCTCTCTGCTCGATGCTGGTGGTTATGACTGGGAAGCCTCACGCTTCCGTGCCAACTCGGTCATTGCGGCTGGAACGGTGGAAGACATAGTTCAGCTCTGGCATCCCGATATCGATGAAGCCGATATCAAGGCCAAAATCAACGAGTTTGACACTTATACGGTTGCCGAAGGAGCTCGTTCGGCGGTGGCAATAGAGGGCCTCAGAGAGACACTCGAAACGCTGCGCGAGATGGGTTATCGGCTTGGTATTGCGACCAATGATTCAGAAGCCGGTGCACATGCGACAGCCAAAGCGCTTGGTATCGAGCATCTGTTTGAAGTGGTGATCGGCTACGATACGGCAGCGCGTCCCAAACCTTATCCTGATCCGCTGCTGTACTTCGCAGAAAAGGTCGGGCTTGCACCAGGCGCTATTGCGATGGTGGGTGACAATCTGCACGATCTGGAAACCGCGCAAGCTGCGAAGGCCGGTCTTGCGGTGGGCGTTCTCTCGGGCAACAGCCCACGCGAAGCGCTGGAGCCTCACGCAGATGTGGTGCTTGATTCCATCGCGGGCTTACCTGACTTGCTCAAATAATCCTGGCTGGGTGGTGAAACGCCATCCAGCAGCCAATTTGTCATTTCTGGCCAAAGGCTCTGCGCAAAACGTGAGCGGAAGAAGCCGAGATGGCCGATTGGCTGACCGCCGGTGTTCGCTGGCGAATACCAGCGCTGCTCAATTGGCGCATTGGTATGATAGCTGAGAAAATGGCTGACAGCACGCCGCGTTCCCCAAGGGTCGTCATCAAGCCCAATAGCCAGAATGGGCGTCCTGACCCTGGCAATCAGGTCGGCAGCGCCAAGCTCGGGGTCATCAAAGAAATAGTTTTTCATCCGACACCATCGTGCCCAGTCTCGGAAAACGGAGCCGGGGATAGGTTCGCCGTTCATCCAGCGTGGCGTATTGGGTGTGAGGTAGGAAATCGGGACGCCGACGATATTCATACGCGGCCAGACCCATTTATCATCCAACAGATGCACCGCCCCGGACATGGTTGCCACCATGCCATAACGCACGAAAGCGTTGGAGCAGTCAGAAACACCCAGCGCCTGTCCTCCAAATGATTGGCCAATGCCAACGACGTCATGTCCCACGGCCACAGCTTGCAAGCGCTGGAGCGCGGCAGGGAAATCCTGAATGGCCCAATCCTTGAAGCGGATCTCTGGCACTGCTTTGCGCGCACGTCGCGAGGCTGCGACACCGCGATAGTCGTATGTGAGAACTGCGCGCGCACCGTCTGCGATCAGGTGCTTTGCGAAAGCTGAATAAAAGCCTTGCGGCACGGCTGTGGCCGAGGAAATCAACACAAGTGGCTTGTTGCCTGTGCCATGAAACAGCTGGCCGGAAAGTGGAAAGCCGTCGCTGGCCTCGAAGGTGATTTCTTCAATCATAGGTCCATTTCCTTTGACACAAAGCTTCACCGTCTGCGGCTCAACAGAGCCGCAGTTTACCATCCTCATTGATCTGGACTTTTTAGTCCCTCAGTTCGCGACGCAGGATTTTACCGACATTGGTTTTCGGCAATGCATCGCGGAATTCCACTTCGCGCGGGCGCTTATAATTGGTCAGACGCTGCGCACAGAAGGATTTGACGTCTTCCTCGGTGAGGTTGGGGTCGCGGCGTACGACATAAAGTTTCACCACTTCCCCTGAGTGTTCATTTGGAATGCCGACAGCGGCGGATTCAACAATCCCCGGATGTTCGGCGGCCACTTCTTCAATCTCATTTGGATAGACGTTGAAGCCTGAAACCAGGATCATGTCCTTCTTGCGGTCCACAATCTTGGTGAAACCGTTTTCATCCATGAAGCCCATGTCACCGGTACGGAAGAAACCATCGGCCATGATGGACCGTGCGGTTTCATCATCGCGGTTCCAGTAGCCGACCATGACTTGCGGGCCGCGGACGCAGATTTCGCCCACTTCGCCGAGCGGCAGGTCCTTTCCGTCATCATCACGGATCGCAATCTCTGTGGATGGCATGGGGAGTCCGATGGTGCCGCTGAATTCAGTCGCATCAAGCGGGTTGGCGGAGGCGACAGGTGATGTTTCCGAGAGGCCGTAACCTTCCGTGATGTGGCAGCCGGTAAGTTCCTGCCAGCGTTCGGCGACCGGACGCTGCACAGCCATGCCGCCACCCAGTGTCAGAACAAGTGGCTTAAAGTTCAGCGCACGGAAATTGTCGTTGTTCATCAAGCCGTTGAACAGCGTGTTGAGCCCGGGAAAGATATGGAACGGAAATTTTTGCAGTTCTTTTACGAAAGCAGGAATATCACGTGGGTTCGGAATGAGAACATTGCGTGCGCCAAGCTTGATGCCGATCATCGCATTCACTGTGAGTGCGAAAATATGATAAAGCGGCAGGGCGCAGACGAAGTTGAGTTCCTTCGGCTTGCCTTTATTCTGGAATGCGACGTCCATCCATAGCCGCATCTGCTCAACATTGGCGAGAATGTTGTTGTGGCTCAACATCGCGCCCTTTGAAATGCCGGTTGTGCCGCCGGTATATTGCAGAAATGCGAGATCGGAATTGTCGACAGGGACAGGATTGAAAGACTTGTTGCGACCCTGTGCGAGCGCATCTTTAAAGCGCACATGATCAGGGATGCTCCAGGCAGGAACAAGCTTCTTCACCTTGCGCACCACCAGATTGATGATGTGGCCTTTCAAGCCATGCATGTCGCCCATCGAAGCAACGATAATATTCGGGACATGAATAGATGCGAGTGATTTCTGCACGGTTGCGGCAAAGTTTTCGAGCACGATCAGCGCCTTGGCGCCTGAATCGTTTAATTGATGCTGAAGCTCACGTGGCGTGTAGAGCGGATTGACGTTGACGACGACAAGACCTGCTCGCAGAACTGCTGCAATCGTGATTGGATATTGCAGGATATTGGGCATCATCACTGCAACGCGGTCGCCCTTGACCAGGCCGCGTGATTGAAGCCATGCAGCGAGTGCGCGTGAGTTTTCGTCCAGATCCTTATAGGATAGATCCTTACCCATACAGGTAAAGGCCGGCTTGTCATTAAACTGACGGCACGCAGCAGAGATCATGTCGCCAATAGACGTGGTCTTGCTCAGATCAATCTCATGCGGCACAGTTTTTGGATAGGATTTCAGCCAAATCTTATCGATTGCGGGCACAGTGGCTGTTGCCTTGCTCGACGTTGTTGTAGTCTCTGTTGCCTTTTTTGCCATGCCTTCTCCCCGGATTTCTCCGTCCTTTGTTTGAGCAGCAAGCCCGCCACCCTTCTCCCGATATTGCCTGATCCAGAAAGATGGATAGGCGCGCTCCTCAGAAATTAATGTGGGCGACTTTCGTCGCAATCGCAAGAGTTACATTGACGTAAGCGTAAATTAAAAAGCTGTCGGGCGTCTTTCCCAATTTCTTTGGCCGGACCAATGGAGCGCACAAAGAATGCACCGTTTTGTCAAATTTGGCATCACTTTGCTGTAAGAAGGAACCCGGGCTGTGCTGTCAGTCAAATACGAGCCAGCTGCACATTCGAGTATTTCCATTTATCGCTGAACTGGAAAAAATGTGCTAAGAATTTGTTTTGTCGCACTTATTTTACACTAGTGGATTGAAGCTGACGTTTGAATCCCGACTGACACAAATGCTGTTTCAAATGTCAAATTCGAAAAAAACCGCTAGCTTAATGAGCGCTTTTGTCGAAATTTACTATGCGCTGCGCATGGACTGTATCATTGTTTTGATGGTTTTGCTGCCGGACCCAACCAGATCAAAGCCGCGTTCACTTCTGAGCCATTCGTTGAGCAGGCCACCCAGTACAGCGAGAAGAATTTGCGCTGCCGTGAAAGATGTCCATTCTCTGGAAAGCTCTCCACGACGCTCTGCAACCTCGAGCAACCCTATGAAAAGAGACAGCACATTGGCCCGTGCTTCTTTCAGATGCTCGACGACAGGGGCGATCTCACCAACATATTCGCAACGCTGATGAATGATCGTGAATACATCCTGCTGTCGTTCATTGGTGATGAAGAGTTCTATTGCCGTCAGGATCGATTGTTCAAGAACATATAAAGGATTGGGGTGGTCACAGGCGGCTGCCTGTAGCATAATCTCTTCATGCGGAAAGCGAGTACGATTGATAATCGCTTGAAAAATGTCGAGTTTGTCGTGAAAATGAAAATAGATCGCACCACGGGTCACACCAGCATGACGTGCGATTTCCATCAAGGTAGACTGAGTTACGCCGCGTTCTAAAAAAACTTGCTCGGCGGCCGCGAGAATGGCGTCACGTGTTTCCGCGGCCTCGGCTTTGGTCCTGCGCATTCGGGTTCTTTCGATATTCCAAGGTGAAAGACGTTCAAAGCCGGTCTGGGCTTTTCCTTCACAATTGGGATAACTCATTCGTGATATGTAATATTATGTGATTGACTATAACACGGTAGTTCGTATTTACAAACATTCGTGTATGTTTATTCGGCTGCACCGTGCGACATCAAGGGCAACTCCCATTATGACCATGAACCGTTCTATTCGGCTTTTTGCGGCGGGAGCCGCATTTTTCATCATTGCAGGACAGTCTGCATTTGCGCAGGCACCGGGAGGCGCAACGCCACCGCCCCCGCCAGTCACTGTTACCGAAATCAAGGCGCAGAGCGTTTCCGTCCCTTATGAATATGCCGCTCGTGTAAGCGCATATCGTGATGTTCAGGTGCGTGCGCGTGTCGGCGGTATTCTTATGCATCGCAATTTCGTAGAGGGTACTGAAGTCAAGGCTGGCGATGTGCTTTTCGAAATCGATCCGGCACCTTATGAGGCTGAACTGGCCCGCGTTGAGGCGCAGGTAGCGCAGGCTGAAGCTCAATATCAGCAATCGATCCGCGATGCAGAACGTGCAGAACAGCTCGTTCAGCAGAAGGTTCAGAGCACGGCTGCCCGTGACACTGCCTTTGCAACCCGTGATCTTAACAAAGCTGCTGTTGCTGCTACCAAGGCTCAGTTACGCACGGCGGAGCTCAATTTGAGCTACACCAAAGTAACTGCACCAATTAGCGGCATAACCAGTCTTGAACAGGTTTCTGAAGGCAGCCTCATCGGTACGGATTCTGCGTCGAGCCTGTTGACTTCGATCACCCAGATCAACCCGGTCTACGTCAATTTCTCCTTCACCGACACGGAAGCTGCGGAAATCCGCAAACTGCGTGAGGCGAGGGGAGCAACGGGGCAGGATGCTGATCGTCTGCGTATCAGGATTCTGTTTGGTGACGGACAGGCTTATGATCACGAAGGCACCATCGACTTCACGTCTTCATCTCTCGATACGGAAACCGGTACATTGGGTGCCCGCGCTGTTGTGGAAAATCCCGATCAGCGTCTGATCCCCGGTCAGTTTGTGCGCGCCTCAATTCTTGGCGTTACCATCGAAAACGCAATTCTGGTTCCAAAGGCTGCATTGGTTCAGAGTCCGCAGGGACAGTTCGTCTATGTTGTGAACAAGGACAATGTTGCGGAAGTTCGTCCGGTTACGATTGCCCGCGAATTGACTGACGCCTGGCTCGTCAGCGATGGCTTGCAGGCTGGCGACCGCATCATCACTGAAGGCGTGATCAAAGCTGCTCCAGGCAAGACGGTTCAGCCGGTTGAAGCTTCGGCCGAAAAGGCCGCAGGCGCCGCTGGAGCAGAGGCCGGTAAAGAACAGGCGGCAGACAAGCAATGAATAGATTCTTCGTCGACCGCCCGGTTTTCGCGGCGGTTATCTCTATCGTCATTGTGTTGGCAGGCCTCATTGCGATGCGGATCCTGCCTATCGCACAATATCCCGAGCTGACGCCACCACAGGTTGTCGTCAGTGCGACCTATCCGGGCGCAAGTGCGGAAACGGTGACGCAGACTGTTGCAGCTCCACTTGAGCAGCAGATCAACGGCGTCGAGAACATGCTTTATATGCAGTCCTCGAGCCTTGGCAGCGGCACCATGCAGTTGACCGTGACCTTTGCTCTTGGCACTGATCCGGATCAGGCGACCATCAACGTCAACAACCGTGTGCAGCGTGCAACGTCTTCCCTGCCTCAGGAAGTGCAGCGTCTGGGCGTTACGGTCGACAAGCGTTCGAGCACAATTCTCGGCATGGTGGCGATGTTCTCCACCACTGACCGATACGACCGTACCTATGTCGGTAACTACGCGCTTTTGAACGTTATTGACGACCTCAAGCGTCTTACGGGCGTTGGTGACGTTCAGCTTCTTGGCAACATCGATTATTCGATGCGTGTCTGGCTGCGCCCTGACAAGCTGGCACAATATAATCTGACACCCGCGGACGTGCAGACAGCTATTCAGGAGCAGAACGCGCAGTTCGCGGCGGGTCGTTTTGGTGATCAGCCTGACCCGCAGGCGGGTCCGTTCACCTATACTGCGACAACGCAGGGTCGGTTGCCCGATGCGTCAGCGTTCGAGAACATCATTCTTCGTTCCGACAAGAATGCTGCAACACTGAAGCTCAAGGATGTGGCGCGTGTTGAACTGGGGACGGAAAGCTATCTCGTCGACAGTGCTCTCAATGGCACGCCGGCGGTTCCGATTGCGATCTATCTGCAGCCGGGCGCCAACGCGCTTAACACGATGGAACTCATCCAGAACCGTATGGCGGAGCTGAAGACGAGCTTCCCTGAAGGCATCGACTATTCGGTTCCATTTGATACGACCAAGTTCATTAAGGTCTCGGTCGAGGAAGTGATCCACACCTTCATCGAGGCGATCATCCTCGTGGTTCTGGTGGTCTTTATCTTCCTTCAGAACTGGCGTGCGACGCTTATTCCGGTCATTGCAGTTCCGATCTCGATCATTGGTACATTTGCAGGCATGTATGTGCTTGGCTTCTCCATCAACCTGCTGACACTGTTCGGTCTGGTTCTTGCCATCGGTATCGTGGTCGACGATGCCATTGTGGTGTTGGAAAACGTCGAACGTATTATGACGACGGAAAAACTGCCACCGCGCGAAGCCGCCATCAAGGCAATGAGCGAGGTGACAGGACCTGTTATCGCAATTGTTCTGGTGCTCTGCGCTGTGTTTATTCCAGTCGCCTTCATGGGCGGTCTGGTCGGCGAAATGTATAAGCAGTTCGCTGTTACGATTGCGATTTCGGTTATCATCTCTGGTATTGTGGCCCTGACGCTCACGCCCGCTTTGTGCGCGCTGATCCTCAAGCCGGGCCACCATGAGCCGATGCTGCCATTCCGCATTTTCAACCGTTTCTTTGACGGTTTGACGCGCGGTTACACCAACGGCGTGCGCTTCTTCCTGAAACGCGCGGCCATTGGCCTGTTGATTTTCGCAGGCTTGTTGGGCGGCACGTACTATCTCTTTGAGAAAGTGCCGAGTTCACTTTTGCCGGATGAAGATCAGGGCTTCCTGTTCAGTGTCGCTATCCTGCCACCAGCCGCATCGTTGGAGCGCACGAGTGCGGTTCTTCATGAGGCCAGCAGCAATATTCGCAAGCATCCTGCTGTTGAAAGCGTCTTTGAAGTCTCCGGTTTCGACTTGCTCTCGGGCGGTTTGAAAACCAGTGCGGGCACGATGTTTATCATGCTCAAGGATTGGAAAGAACGCACGACTCCGGATCTCGATGCACGTAATCTGCCCGGTGCGATCATGGGCATGAATGCGGGTATTCAGGATGGTATGGTTCTCGCATTCAATCCGCCTCCGATCATGGGCCTCAGCACGACCGGCGGTTTTGAACTCTACGTACAGGATCGTACCGGCGGCGGCGTGGAATCGCTGACCAATGCGACCAAGCTTCTGACAGACGCTGCGGCCAAACGCCCGGAACTGACAGGCGTCCGTACGACGTTCGATCCGAATGTGCCGCAATACGACATCCAGCTTGACCGCGAAAAGGCCAAGGCGATGGGCGTGCCGATCAACTCGGTATTCACCGCCATGCAGGCGACCTTCGGTAGCGTTTATGTCAACGACTTCACGCTCTATGGCCGTAACTATCAGGTCAATCTGCAGTCGGAAGCTGAGTTCCGTCGTGATCCAAGCGACCTCAAGCATGTGTTTGTGCGCGCCGATTCTGGCAGCATGATCCCGCTGAGTGCATTGGTAACGGTGAAGCGTGTCGTAGGCCCTGATCAGCTTGAACGGTTCAATGCGTTCAATGCTGCCAAGGTCACAGGCAATCCGGCACCGGGCTTCACCTCCGGCGACTCCATCAAGGCGATGCAGGAAGTGGCGGCTGAAGTGCTTCCACAGGGCTATCAGATTGCCTGGACGGGCTCCGCCTATCAGGAAGTCACGACGAGCGGTAGCGGCAGTCAGGCTATGATCTTTGGTCTGATCATGGTGTTCCTGATCCTTGCTGCCCAGTATGAACGCTGGAGCCTGCCGCTGGCTGTTATCACGGCAGTACCATTCGCAATCTTCGGTGCGCTGCTTGCAACCGATCTGCGTGGCCTGACCAATGACGTCTACTTCCAGATCGGTCTGGTGACGCTCATAGGCCTTGCGGCAAAGAACGCGATCCTGATCGTGGAGTTTGCGGTGTTGCAACGTGAAGAGGGCAAGTCGGCTATTGAGGCTGCTGCTGAAGCTGCGCGTCTGCGTTTCCGCCCGATTGTGATGACGTCACTGGCGTTCATCCTTGGTGTGGTTCCGCTGGCAATCAGCTCAGGTGCGGGTTCTGCAAGCCGTCACTCGATTGGTACCGGCGTTATCGGTGGTATGTTGGCTGCGACCTTTATCGCAACCTTCTTCATCCCGATGTTCTACAGCCTGATTGCACGCAAGCCGCCCAAAAAACGTCCTGACGATGCGGCAGTCACACCAGCTCCGGTTCAGACTGCTCCGGGTGAGGAAAGTGGCCCTTCTGCGCACTAGAGCACGTCTCCCAAAAGTGGTGACCGGTTTTGGGAGATAAGCGTAAAAGCAAAGAATTAAAGCGTGTCGTATGGATATGATAAAACGCGATACGCTTTAGTGATCTAATTCCGACATTTGCACTCCGGGTTATGGAAGCCGAGCAAATGTCGGAATTCAAATTGCCACTCGTGATTTTATGAAACGCCCAATCCGAAAGCTGTTTTTCCCTTTTGAGAATGCGAACTGGCCCTGTGTTCCATTACTGTCTCAACGGGTGCGCCAGGAATGGGGTCTTTGTCGAATTCAAGCATAAACACTGTACGACAGGACAAAGAAAAGCCCCGCTCTCTGGCGGGGCTTTTTCGTTGAAGCGCCGGTCTGACTGAAACAGATCGGCGCTTGAAGATTCGTATCTGGCGCAGGGCTCATTCCAAGTCACTATATGCTTTTTCGCGGTGCGTTCCTGAGCCAAGCAACCATGATCAAGCGCAACGAGCTCGCGTCAATACCAGCGCATTTATAACTGCGCGTTTCCTCCGGCGCAAAACATCCGGGGCTAAATCACAGCCCAACTCCGTCCTGCGCAGTAACAACGAGCGCTCCCGACTTGAATGCTGTCTGTGGGGTCAGAAATGCGTCGCGATGCTTTGAACAATTGCCCAAAGGATGATTGCTGCAGGAACCGTCAGACATGTCAGAAAGATGCCGAAGAATACGTAAGTAGCTTCATTCGGCGAACGTTGTGTTTGTGCAGGAGTCTTGTGCCAATGAGTGCTGATACCTTGGTACATGTATAATTCCTCCTTTTCCTCGATATTGATTATCGATCAAAAGCAAAAATCTTCAAGATCAAATAAATAACTGGATTTATTGACGAAATATGATAAAAGCGACACGGAAATAAGAGAATTAAGTCGATCTCTCATCGAGAATTTCCAAAAAATCCCGCTCAATATTCTGATTTCAAATAATTTTACTTTCGTACTGTAAGTATCGAATGAACGGAAGTTTCAAAAATTAGTGAAAATTAGACCTGCATTGCGCATCGTGGTGCGACAAAATGGCACAAAATTAACAGGCATCTAAAGGGAGTCGCAGTGGCTGCGGCAGGCCTGAATTCACCGAACGACTTCATTCAGCAGGCATTCTGAGAGTGTGAAACGTCTTTCAGGCGAGATATCTATGGAAACGGAAGCACAGAGCTCCACCCAATTCAAACGGGTCCCGATCCGCTAAAGATTGGTCGTTGAATGGTACATACTCGGTGTGTGATGGTTTCTAATAAAAGCTGTTGGGAAAATAGCGCAGATAAAGCTCTGTGAGTTTGCCCTGTTGTTGCAGGGACTGAAGCGCATTATTGAAAGCACTGGCCAGTGTTGCATTGTCCTGTGCCACAGCTATGCTTAGACCGGAGCCGAGATATTGCGGCGCGAGATAAGGCCCGTCGGCGAAGCTGCAACAATCATTGGCCTGATCACTCTCCAGCCAGAACGACAGGGCCATTCCGTCATCAAATGCCGCATTCACGTCGCCTGTTTGCAATGCGGTTAGCAGAGCTGTGCGATCGGGATAAGGTTTGACGATTGCTTGTGGGAAGTAAGCTTTCAGAAGCTGCTCATGTGCTGTTCCAGCTATGACCCCGATATTTTTATCGCGGACAGCGATAGCTGCGGGCTCGGAGAAACGATTTGTTTTGATTGTCACGAAGCGTGCAGGAAGGCGCATATAAGCACGGGTGAAAATAAACTTTTCCCGGTTGAGCGGATTAGCACTTAAACCTGCAATGATGGCTTCAGCCTCGCCACTTTCAAGCTTGGCTTCAAGCTCAGCCCACGGCACAGCTTCGATCTGGCATATGTCACTCAATCCCATCTGGCTGCACAGCGCTTTGGCGAGATCAATATTATAGCCGGAAAGCTGACCGGCATCGTTCAGCGCATTGAAGGGCGGAAAGTTGAGCGTGGTTACGAAGCGAAGCCTGTTGAGGCCCTGCAAAGACGGCAAAGCCAGCCTTTCCTTCTGGTTGAAGAAGTCAGGTGCTTTGGGTGCAGGCTGTGCGCCAGCCGGAAGGCTGCCAAAAAGCCACGAAGCTGCAACCGCTATGCTCAAAACGTGCCGTTTCATCGGTGCTTAGTGTAAGCAATATCCTATAATTTCACGTTAATTATCTTAATTATCTGGGCTTTAAAATCCCCGGTGATTTTGAACGTGAGCCATCTGTGTCGGAAAACATAAAATAAGTTTAATCTGATGCGAAGATTCATGTTTCAATTTTAAATAGAATGAAATAAATATTCATATGTGGTATTATTTAATAAATACATAAATTAGTAAAATAAATAAACCGCATCATGAATATGAATTAATATTACAAGTTATATAATATAATCCAGTAGTAGTGCGGGGGTACTATGAGTAACGGATCGATTTCTTTCGATCTGGGGATATGCACTGCCATATCTGCCAGATTGGAACGACGTGGCGTGCCGCGCGATCGCCTGAAGCAGGCATATGAAGCAGCAATCATAAATGGGACGAGTTTCTGCGAGGAAGTCGCGCATCAGCAGGGTATTTCAGAAGAGATTCTTTTTGAAGCGATAGCCGATTATCTCGAACTCACATTCACAGAAGAGGTTCTATCGAACCGGGTCTTTGTCACTGGCGAGGAAACATCGGCCATCTTCACCGACCCGGGGCAGTTGATGGTGCTCGGATATGACGGTACCTCCTATCTTTATCTCGCGCCGACCGAAAGTCGTATCGCAAAACTGCGAGATCACATTCGGCAGGCACCGGATCTGCGGGATCGGATCAGGATCTGCACACCCTCATTCATCAAGAAAATTCTGCGGCAGCGCCATCAGAAAGATCTTATCGCACGTGCTCACGCGATGACACCGCAGCTGTTTTCTGCTTCCCGTGTTCTCGAGACTCCACAGGCCTTTATCATCGCAATGGGGCTTTATGCGTTCATCGCCAGCATTGTGAACTGGCCGATACAAACCATTCTCGCATTGCACGTGTGCCTGACATTGTTCTTTTTTGGCTGCGTGCTTATTCGTCTTTTTGCAGCGGTTGGCAGCCGACGCCTGCGCTTTCCTGAGATTATGCCTTTCAAACGGCGTGACTTGCCGGTCTACTCCGTTCTGGTGCCTCTCTATCGCGAGCAGGCCGTCGTCGGGCAGTTGATTGCCTCGCTCGAACGGCTCAATTGGCCGCGCAGCAAGCTGGATATCAAGCTTGTGTGTGAGAAGGATGATTTCGATACAATTGCCGAGATCAGAGGACGGACGCTACCCTCCAATTATGAGCTGGTTCTCGTACCGTCAGGCGGGCCGCGCACCAAGCCAAAGGCGCTGAATTATGCGTTGCAGTTTGCACGCGGCGAAATCATCGCGGTTTTTGACGCGGAAGACCGCCCGCATCCTGATCAGTTGCTTGAGGCGTGGCAGGCATTCCAGCGTGGCGGTAAGCAGCTTGCTTGCGTTCAGGCACCGCTCATTATCGGTAATTTCCGACAGAACCTGCTGACACGCATGTTTGCATTTGAATATGCCACGTTGTTCCGTGGCCTGTTGCCATGGCTTGCATCGCAGGGGCTGGTCATCCCGTTAGGCGGAACTTCCAATCATTTTCGTCGCTCCTGCCTTGATCAGGTTGGCGGGTGGGATGCCTATAATGTGACGGAGGATGCCGATCTTGGCATGCGGCTTGCCCGCTTTGGCTATGGCATAGATGTTATTACACGCGGTACCGTCGAGGATGCGCCGGTGGATTATTCCGTCTGGCACAAACAGCGGACGCGCTGGATCAAGGGGTGGATGCAGACATGGCTCGTGCATGGCCGAAATCCTTACACGACGTGGCGGGAGCTGGGTTGGTGGCGCTTCGTGGTCAACCAAATTTATACGCTCGGTATTATTGGATCGGCACTTTTGCATCCATTCATGCTGATGACAGTTACAGTACTCGTTGCGATGATGATCTTCGGACCATTAGGCTCTGAGAATGTATGGCTTCTGCGCATCGATATGGTCAATATCATGCTGGCCTATCTGAGCTTCTATGTGCTTGGCTCCAAGACAATGGAGCCGACGGAACTGGGCGGATACGCCTATATTCTGGCCATACCTGCTTATTGGGTCTTGATCTCGATTTCGGCCTGGAGAGCCCTGTGGCAGCTGGTGCGTAAGCCGCATCTTTGGGAGAAAACTCCGCACCAGCCAAGTGCGTTTTATTTGCTGGAAGGTGAAGGGGCAGGTGTTTTGGATGCGAGGAATTCCGCACCGCGTCCGATAATGGACTGATCTTCAGGTCCGATGGCCTCGAGATCACGTCCTTCATAGGGCAATGTCAACAAGATGCGCCGGATTGCTGCCAGTCTGGCGCGTCTCTTGTCGTTGGAGCGGATGATGGTCCAGGGCGCATAACCGGTGTCGGTGCGTTCCAGCATTGTGTGCAAGGCCGCGGAATAATCATCCCAGCGTGAAATGCCCGCTACATCCATCGGAGAGAATTTCCAGTTCTTGAGCGGGCTGTGGCGGCGTTCATGGAAGCGTTTGAGCTGCATTTCCTGACCGATATCAAGCCAGAACTTGAACAGATGAATGCCTTCAGTAACAACCATGCGCTCGAAATCAGGTGTTTCCGTCAGAAAGGTCTCAAGCTGCTCTGGCGTGCAGAACTGCATGACGCGTTCGACACCGGCACGGTTATACCAGGAGCGGTCGAAGGTGACGAACTCTCCAGTCGTTGGGAAAAGCTGCACATAGCGTTGGAAATACCACTGACCGCGTTCGGTTTCGGTCGGTTTGGGCAACGCGACGTTACGTGCGGTACGTGGGTTCATGAATTGACGGATTGTGAAGATCGTACCGCCTTTGCCGGCAGCATCACGCCCTTCAAAGACTGAAATTACGCGCCCACCGGTCCCTTGCAACCAGTATTGCATTTTGACGAGTTCGATCTGAAGCCGCTCCAGCGTTTCTTCATAATCCTTCGTTTTCATCTTTTCTTCGTAGGGATAGTGGCCGGATTGCAGAGCCTGGTCGTCTATCCAATCCGGAAGTTTTGGATCATTGATGTCGAACTTGTGCGTCTCGCCTTCAATTTTGATCTTCAAGGGCTTATCAGCGGATTTCGAGTTGTCCTTTTCTGCTTTCTTTTTGTTAGCTGTCTTTGAACTGTCACCCACGGCAAGCTCCTTTGGTTTATAGAAAAGCACGCTTTGAAAAGTGCCCATATAGCATCATGCATGATATGGGCTGTTTATAAGCCGCGTAAAGGATGGTTTGCCTGCTTTTGGAACAATAGCTTGGGTAGGGTAAATCGCTTGCGCGGTGCAATAGTTGAGAGATGTCAGAATGAGTGAAAACAGCAGCCAGCCTTCGCCCGGTTCCGAGCCAGAGGAAAGCCTCTTCGCTCCACTGATCAGGGTCAAAGGTGTGCTCATTACCAGCATGGTTCTGGTAGTCTGCATCATGGTGCTGGAATTGCCGTTATGGTTCCGTATCGCTTTGATGGTCCTGATCATTGTCGGTGCCATATGGGTCGCAAGTGCTACGCGCGAGGAGACGGTTGAGGATAAGCCGCAGGGCGTGCATGCAACCAATGAAATGGCAGACGTTTCGGGGGAGCGGCTGGCTGAATTATTAACAGATCCGATGATCGTCTTCGATCAGCGCGGAACTGTCCTTTTTGCCAATGCGGCTGCTCTTGAAGCGTTTCAATCTCTCGAAAAAGACACGGGCCTTTATCTGCGTTTTCGCGCACCGGAAATGCATGCCCTCATCCAGGGCGTTATCGCAGATGGCGAACCGCGCAGCATCGATTATTTTGAACGCGTACCGATTGATCGCTGGTATAAAGCGGTGGTCAAGGCGCTCCGCGATCCAGACGGCAAACCGGAGCTTTTCGTCCTTCTGTTCCGCGACCAGAGTGAAACGCGGCGCATAGACCGTATGCGTTCAGACTTTATTGCCAATGCCAGCCATGAACTGCGCACCCCGCTTGCTTCGCTGCTGGGCTTTATTGAAACGCTGCAAGGTCCGGCACGTAACGATGCCGCAGCGCGGGATAGATTTCTCGGCATCATGCAGAAACAGGCAGAACGCATGTCGCGCTTGATAGATGACCTGCTGTCACTGTCGCGGCTTGAGATGCGTGCACATCTGGCTGTAAATGAATGCGTGGATATGACGGCGGTGCTCAACCATGTGGCTGATACGCTGAGCCCGCTCGCGGCAGGGCTGGATGTCACGATTGAACGCCATCTTCCGGATCATCCGGTTAATGTGACAGGCACACGGGATGAATTGATCCAGGTGTTCCAGAATCTGGTTGAGAATGCCTGCAAATATGGACAGGGCGGCAAGCGTGTTATTCTGAAACTGGATGAAGAAAACAACAGTGGCGCATTTGAGGTTGCGGCTTCCGTGCAGGACTTTGGCCCTGGCATTGCTGCGGAACATTTGCCCCGTCTGACAGAGCGGTTTTATCGTATCGATGTCGAAACCAGTCGTGCACAAAAGGGAACAGGCTTGGGGCTTGCGATCGCAAAGCACATCCTGGCGCGACATCGCGGACGACTGGTTGTACGCTCGCAGCTTGGTGAAGGCTCGACCTTCCTGGTCCGCCTGCCTAAACGGGCATGAGTGAGGGCTTATACTCAAAAGTGAGGACCGGTTTTCGGGAAAGGCGTGGATTCAGATAAGATATCAGCGCTTAGATCTCATTCAATCGGATTATAAATGCGCCTCAGGACTTCCTTCGAATAAAAGCCCCGGTAGCGTTTCCGCTCCGGGGCTTTTGTTTATAGACTTGGCTTTATCGTTCAGCGTGCGCGGCGGCGTTCTGCCGTCGGCTGGAAAGCCAGTTTCGAATGATATCCGCAATATGGGCTGGATTCACCGGATTCACTACCGCAGAAGTGAAAATCTTCATTGAGCGGATCACCGATTGGCCATTTGCAGGTACGTTCGCTAAGCTGAAGCAAGGTCAGCTTGCGCGAAATAGGAACAACAACGTCCGAAGTTGGTCTTACGACCCGTTCAGTCACTGCATCAGCCACATATTCCATCTGAAGCGCAGTTGCGCCAACGGTATGTGTAACAGTTGCTGTGCGGATGGTCGTGGTCGCCTGAGGACGGCTGCTGCCATTCGTCTGTGTTGCTGCAGGACGCGGCGCGGCTGCAACAGTATTAACTTTTTTGCTGCGCGGAGCAGCCGTGGTGGTTTTGCCACGGCCCGAAAGCTTCAAACGATGCACTTTGCCGATCACTGCATTGCGGCTCACGCCACCAAGCTGTGCTGCGATCTGGCTTGCACTCAAGCCCTCGTTCCATAATTTCTTCAGCAGTTCGACGCGCTCATCTGTCCAGTTCATCGCCCTGGGCTCCAATCAATTTTCGTTATCCGGAATCCACCAGTGTTCCCGGATTGCTCCAGGCGCAAACACTATATCTATCCGGGTGACTAGGTCCGTCGCACGAAATGTAGTTTTTTTGCTTTGAATAGAAACTACATTAATGAACGACTTCATGACAAGGGATAGCCTTGTCAGGCGGATTCCATTTTTATGGTTTTCCCCAACTTGGGTGCTAAAGACGGTTTTTCTGAGTCAGCTTCGGCCATTTTGCGGGAGCTTTTCAGCGGGATGTCCCGTCAGGGAAAACATCTGGCGTCTATATATCGACCCAATCCGCAAAATGCCAGCCCTGCACCGCATAGGTCCCATCTTATATAGTGAGTTCTTTCCAGCATGAACTCATGCATAAAGATGGATGATTATCCTTGCGCGCTTTGATTGACATTTTTTTTGCGAGCGCCAATATACGCCCGGGATTAAATAATGCCGCCTTGAGGGCGGTTTTTTATTTCCGCTGGGAGGCTCATGCAAAGACATGAGATCGCCTGATCCCGTTCCGGGGACTTTTTAGGCTCGTGGTGCGGGGTATTAGAGCGGTGTGCGTCCCTATCGGGCGCACAAAGGTCGCTCTAAAAGTTTAAATTTGCTGCATAATTTTACCTGTAACTGTTTCAGGTTTAAGGAATTAGGCAGTAACACAATGGGAAACGCTGCCTGACCGGCATTGCCGGAGGCGCTGCATTTACAAGGCTTATGGAGGCCTGACTGCAATGACCGACGTTACGACTGTGCAACCGCTCTACGACACCTATAATCGTGCGGCTCTGCGCTTCGAGCGAGGTGAGGGCATCTGGCTGATTACCGAAGGCGGCGACCGTTATCTAGATTTTGCTGCTGGCATTGCAGTTAATTCGCTGGGCCATTCCCATCCGCATCTGGTCAATACGCTCAAAGATCAGGCCGATAAGCTGTGGCATCTGTCCAATCTCTATGAGGTTCCCGGACAGGAGAAGCTTGGCCGTCGTCTGGTTGAAGCGACATTTGCCGATAAAGTGTTCTTTACCAATTCGGGTGCCGAGGCTCTCGAATGCGCGATCAAGACCGCGCGCCGTTATCATTTTGTAAACGGCAATCCTGAGCGCTTCCGCGTCATTACCTTTGAAGGTGCATTCCACGGACGTACGCTGGCAACGATTGCTGCTGGTGGTCAGGCCAAGTATCTCGAAGGTTTCGGCCCGAAAGTTGACGGCTTCGATCAGGTGCCGTTTGGCGATGAAGCAGCACTGCGTGCCGCGATCACCGAGGAAACTGCAGCGATCCTGCTTGAGCCTGTGCAGGGCGAGGGCGGTCTGCGCGGCTTCCCGGAAGAGTTCATGCGGCTGTTGCGTCAGATCTGCGACGACAAGGGGCTTCTTCTCATCCTCGATGAAGTTCAGACGGGCGTTGGCCGTACCGGCAGACTGTTCGCTCATGAATGGTCGGGCATCAAGCCGGACATCATGGCAGTCGCCAAGGGCATTGGCGGTGGCTTTCCGATGGGCGCTTGTCTTGCAACCGCAGAAGCTGCCAAGGGCATGACTGCTGGCGTTCATGGCACGACCTATGGTGGCAATCCACTGGCCATGGCAGTCGGCAATGCCGTGCTTGACGTCGTGCTTGCTGATGGCTTCCTCGAAAACGTGCAGGAAACAGCATTGACGCTGAAGCAGGGCCTTGCATCGATCATCGATCGTTTTCCGAACGTGGTTTCGGAAATTCGTGGTCGTGGTCTTCTTATGGGCATCAAATGCGTTGTGCCAAACGTGACGCTTATTCAGGCTCTGCGTGATGAGCATTTCCTGAGTGTCGGCGCTGGTGACAACGTCATCCGTCTTCTTCCTCCGCTTGTCACGACGCCTGAAGAGGCTCGTGAAGCATTGAGGCGTATTGAGATGGCTGTAGAACGGCTTGCAATCGCAAATCCGACCAGTAAGACGGCGTGAGATCATGGCGAACAATAACGGTATTAAGCACTTCATTGACCTCTCGACCGTTCCGGCCAGCGAACTTCGCGCCATTATGGAAGATGCCAAGGCACGCAAGGCGCGCCTGAAGGCTGGTGAACTCGAAAAGCCTTTTGCCGGCAAGGTGCTGGCAATGATTTTCGAGAAACCATCCACGCGTACCCGCGTCTCGTTTGATGTTGGCATGCGTCAGCTCGGCGGTGAGACGATCATGTTGACAGGCTCGGAAATGCAGCTTGGCCGCAGCGAGACGATCGCGGACACAGCCAAGGTGCTTTCGCGCTATGTGGATGCGATTATGATCCGCACGACATCGCATGATCGCATGCTGGAACTGGCTGAATATGCGACCGTTCCGGTTATTAATGCACTGACCGACGACACACACCCTTGTCAGATCATGGCTGACGTTCTTACATATGAGGAACATCGCGGTTCGATCAAAGGCAAGACCTTTGCCTGGATGGGGGACGGTAACAACGTCCTGCATTCTCTTGTGGAAGCCGCGGCGCGTTTTGATTTCAACGTCAATATCGCAACGCCGGAAGGCAGCGAGCCGAAGCAGCAATATATCGATTGGGCAAAGGCAAACGGCGCGAACATCATGTCCACAGCGGACCCGGATAAGGCGGTAAGCGGTGCAGATTGCATCGTGACCGACACTTGGGTTTCGATGGGGCAGGAAGATCACGCCCGTGGCCATAATGTTTTCATGCCCTATCAGGTTAATGCACATCTGATGGCTAAAGCTGACCAACAGGCGCTTTTCATGCACTGCCTGCCCGCGCATCGCGGCGAGGAAGTGACCGACGAAGTGATCGACGGCCCTCAATCGGTCGTATTCGATGAAGCTGAAAACAGGCTCCATGCCCAGAAAGCTATTCTGGCCTGGTGCCTGCAAGGCGGCATTTAGGAGCATAAATTGTCTGACAAGATCAGCAATGAGCAAATCGAAGTCGAAGACATCCAGATCGCTCTGGAAGACCTCGACTTCGCCGGTGACGATGCCGTTGTGCCCTTCCAGGTGGAGGGGCTCGACGTGCGTGGTCGCGCCGTACAACTGGGCGGCAGCATTGACGCTATTCTGAAGCGCCACAACTATCCGGAACACGTCGCACGCCTTCTCGCCGAAGCGACGGTTTTGACTGTGCTTCTTGGCACGTCTTTGAAATTTGAAGGCAAGTTTATCTTCCAGACCCAGTCTGGCGGCCCTGTCGATATGCTGGTGGTCGATTTCCGCACGCCGCGTTCCGTACGTGCCTATGCGCGTTTTGATGCTGAACGCGTCAAGGAAGCTGTAGCGGCAGGACAGACCCGTCCTGAGGAACTGCTTGGTCGCGGCACGCTGGCTTTCACCGTTGATCAGGGTGCCTATACGCAGCGCTATCAGGGCATTGTTGCTCTTGATGGATCGACGCTGGAAGAGATTGCACGCACCTATTTCCGTCAGTCGGAACAGATTCCTACCGATGTGAAACTGAGCGTTGCCAAGCTCGTTGAGCGCGGTGCTGACGGTAAACTGGTCGAGCGCTGGCGCGCTGGTGGTCTGGTTATTCAGTTTCTGCCTGAATCTGAATTGCGTTCACGTGTGCCGGATCTTCCGGGTGGTGATGGTGACGAAAACACGATTACGCGCGATCTGGAAGATGACGGCTGGGATGAAGCGCGCTCGCTGGTCGGCACGATTGAAAGCTCTGAGCTGACCGATCCGCAAGTTGGCTCGGAACGTTTGCTTTATCGTCTGTTCCATGAACGCGGCGTCCGCATCTATGAAGCCGTTCGGGTTCTGGATGAGTGCTCGTGCTCGCGTGAGAAAATCGAAGGTGTGTTTTCCAAGCTCTCGGCTGAAGAAATTAAGGACAGCATTGAGGACGGCAAGATTTCCGTGACCTGCGAATTCTGCTCGACGCATTACGAGTTTGACCCAGCGCAGTTTGCGAAGTGATCAGGCGCGCAGCTGGAAAAGTGTGACGCGGTTCTCTGATAGACTGAGCAACAGGTAAAATATTCATGGCGTCGATAGGCGCTCATAGAAAAAGGCGCTTCGTGAGAAGCGCCTTTTTTAATTCAGTGTACGACGTGTCTCTGGAATATCGAGAGAGAAGGCCGGAATATTGACTTCAAAAGCGTTGCCGTCGGAAGCCTGCATCTGATAGCGCCCGACCATCACACCAGATGTGGTGGAGAGTGGGCAGCCTGAAGAATACTGATAGGAATCACCGGGATTCAGCGTCGGCTGATCTCCAACGACACCGTCTCCCTTTACTTCTTCTATATGACCATTCCCGTCAGTGATCTGCCAGTAACGCGAGCGCAACTGTATGGTGTCAGAAGAATTATTGGCGATAGTAATCCGATAACCCCAGACGTAGCGGTTTTCTTCAGGCTCTGACTGATCTTCAAGATAAAAGGGCTCGGCTGTTACTTCGATACCCCGCGTTACCGCTCTGTACATACGCACCCGCCTTTGAATCGCATCAAGTCTTCGTCTTTCACCTATCGCGAAAGTTGCGCTGGAGGTCAACGATTTGAAGCGGACAATTGCGTTGCAATTGCCAAAATGTTCCGGCAATTGCGTTGTTTATGCATCATTTTGCGATCAAAAGACGCTAAAATAGCACATTCGCGTTAGCGAGCAGCCTTCAGCGCTTCCAATACATCTTCGATCAGATCGTCTGTGTCCTCAAGGCCCACAGAAAAGCGCAGCATACCATCCGAAATTCCGAGTTCTGCACGCGCTTCATCGGTGAGGCTCTGATGCGTGGTCGTGGCCGGATGTGTGATGATGCTCTTTGCATCGCCGAGATTATTGGAGATGCTGAAGACCTGAAGTGCATTTTCAAACTTGAATGCTGCTTCTTTGCCGCCTTCCAGTTCCAGTGCAATCAGCGTCGAGCCACCGGTCATCTGACGCGCGATAATATCTGCTTGCGGATGGTCGGCGCGTCCCGGATAGATGATCTGCTTGACGCCAGTCTGACCTGCAAGGGCGTCTGCTACTGCGGCTGCCGATTGCGTCTGCTGACGCACGCGCACACCGAGCGTTTCGAGCCCCTTGAGCATGATCCAGGCATTGAATGGGCTCATACCCGGACCGGTATGACGGAAGTAAGGCTGCAAAACTTCTTCGGTCCATTCCTGATCTGAAAGGATAATGCCACCCAGGCAACGGCCCTGACCGTCAATGTGTTTGGTGGTCGAATAGACAACGATATGCGCACCCAGTTCCAGTGGCTTCTGGAAGAGTGGTGTTGCAAATACGTTGTCCACGATCAGCTTGGCACCGATCTCATTGGCGATGTCGGCGACAGCAGCGATGTCGATGACTTCCAGCGTCGGGTTCGACGGGCTTTCAAGCAGCATCACTTTGGTGTTTGGACGGACAGCAGCTTTCCAGTTTTCAATCTGCGCGCCATCAATAACGGAAATTTCCACGCCATATCGTGGCAAAAGCGTTTCGACGATATAGCGCGACGAGCCGAAAACAGCGCGGGCACAAATCAGGTGGTCGCCAGCCTGTACCTGACACAGGATGGATGCCGCAACCGCAGCCATGCCCGATGTCAGTGCGCGTGCATCTTCAGCACCTTCAAGCGCACACATGCGCTTTTCAAACATATCGGTGGTTGGATTAGCATAACGCGAATAGATGAACCCCGGGTCTTCACCCTTGAAGCGAGCCTCAGCGGCTTCCGCCGTTGGATAGAGAAAGCCCTGTGTCAGATAGAGGGCTTCTGACAACTCTGCGAAACCCGAACGCAGCGATCCTGCATGAACGAGTTGAGTTGCCGGGCGGAACTTGCGGGTAGTCTCATTCGTCATTTTTCCAACCTGTCGAAAGCTGGTCGGCCGGGGCATGGTGACGCCTCGGCGGCCAATAAAAAACCGGCCTTGCGAAAACGCAAAAGGCCGGTAACGAACCGCGGCCTCATTTAGCGAATTCTTTAACGTGGCTGCAAGCCGGCCGGCCAAATCACCACGGAACACTTTTTCCTTATGCCTCTTGGGCGGGGTCGTCAATGCCAGAAGGATCAGTTTTCAGGAAAACGCCAGTCTGCCAAAGCATTGAACCCTGCGATTCCTGCGGAAAACCAGCGAACTGCGGGGTTTCAGGGTTGGCATTGAGGCTCAGAGCGGTCAATGGTCATAGACCAGTTTTAAGCCAGTTTTTAAAAAGTCACGGAGTTCAGTGTTATGACGCAGAGGGACGCAGGAATTCTGGCAGATGCGGATATTGCCGCACTGTTTGACAGCGGGTTGCTCGTATCTGCACGTCCGCTGGATGCCGACCAGATTCAGCCTGCCAGCCTTGATCTGCGGTTGGGTGTGAAAGCCTATCGTGTGCGCGCATCCTTCATGCCCGGTCCCGGTACGCCGGTTATCGATAAGCTCGAACGCCTCAAACTTCACGAGATCGATCTGACTGCGGGCGCAGTGCTGGAAACAGGCTGTGTCTATATCGTGCCACTGCTTGAAAGCCTGTCACTTTCACCAGAGCTTTCAGCATCTGCCAATCCAAAGAGCTCGACAGGTCGTCTTGATATCTTCACCCGTGTCATCACCGATGGCGCGCAGGAATTCGACAAGGTTCCGGCCGATTACAAAGGCCCGCTTTATCTTGAAGTCAGCCCGCGCACATTCCCGATTGTCGTGCGAACCGGTTCGCGTCTGTCGCAGATCCGCTTCCGAAAGGGGCGTGCGCAGCTGAACGAAGCTGAACTTTCGACCCTTCACCAGAACGAGACGCTCGTCGCTTCTGAAATGCCGAATATTTCCGGCGGTGGCATCGCGCTTTCTGTCGATCTGTCAGGTAGCGAAGACAGGCTCATCGGCTATCGCGGTAAGCACCACACGGCTGTTGTTGATGTCGACAAGCGCGCAGCACACGATGTGCTCGATTTCTGGGAGCCGATCTATGATCGCGGGTCACGCGAACTGGTGCTTGATCCCGATGAGTTCTACATCCTCGTTTCGCGGGAAGCTGTGCACGTACCGCCGCTTTTCGCAGCTGAAATGACGCCTTTCGACCCGCTGGTCGGTGAATTCCGTGTGCATTATGCGGGCTTCTTTGATCCCGGTTTCGGCCACAGCTCTGCTGGTGGCACTGGAAGCCGTGCGGTTCTGGAAGTGCGCAGTCATGAAGTCCCGTTCATTCTTGAACATGGCCAGATTGTCGGCCGTCTTGTTTATGAGCACATGTTGAATCGCCCGAAGGCGCTCTACGGTGTCGATCTTGGATCGAACTATCAGGCGCAACAACTCAAGCTCTCCAAGCATTTCAGGTGATTGCACTCTTCTTGGTTCCGCCTTTATAAAATAGGCCCGCCTTATAAGTAAGGATGAGGCGGAGGAGGTCGGTAGAGTGAAGCATGGGAAGGAATGGGAACGGGAGAACACAATAGATGTGCCGCCGCGCCGTCTGTTGGTGGGTATCGTTGCATTGCCGGGCTTCACACTGACGGCACTGAGCCTGTTTCTTGATCCGTTCCGACTGGCGGCCGATGATCGCGATAAAAGCCGACAGATCAGATGCGGGTGGAAAATCTGCACAATGTCCGGTGATCCGGTCACGTCGAGTTCCGGCATGGTAATCGAACCTACCGCAACCATCGGTGAGCTTGATGAATGTGACTATGTGGCCGTGGTGGGAGGTTTGCTTGCCCAATATCGCCCACGACAGCAGGCACTGATTGATCTCATCAAGAGGGCGGACAAACGCGGCAAGACGGTGGTCGGCCTTTGCACAGCCGCTTTTCTGCTTGCTGAAGGCGGATTGCTGGACGACCGCAATTGTTGTGTAAGCTGGTTCCATCGCGACGATTTCCTTGATCTTTTCGATGGCCATACGGCTGATACGACCAGCCTTTTTCATCGCAGCGGTCGGCACTATACTTGCGCAGGTGGGCTGGGCGCTGCGTCGTTGTCTCTGTCGATCATCCAGAATGAAATCTCGGAGGAACTGGCACGTAAAAGTGCCTCCATCCTGATGATCCCTTATGAACTGGTGCGTTCGGAACAGCCGGCACTCAGCTTCAATGGCGTTCGCTCGCCGATGATCCGCAGGGCGATCCGTATTTTCGAGGAAACGCTGGAAGAGCCAGTGCCGATGATCGATGTGGCGCGCAAGCTTGGCATCTCTGTGCGTCAGATGGAGCGCGGTTTCCGCATGGCCGTGGGGCGCACTGCGTTCGAGGTGCGCGAGGAGCTGCGGGTCAAGAAAGCGCGTGAGCTGTTGTTGGAAACCGGGCTTTCGCTTCTGGAAGTGGCTGTTGCCAGCGGCTTTACGGATACGCGCAGCATGAACCGTTCGTTTTTCAGGCAGAAGCAGAAAGCCCCACGCGAATATCGTAAACACCACTGAGTTTGTGAGATAACTTGCGAATCCCGCACTGACCTCCTATTTTCCGCGACGAAACTGCCAGTTTGGCAGAGGGGCTGAAACGCGGTGCATTCTATCGTATCCAAGCGACGCGTTTAAAGCCTTTGTTTTTACGCATGTCTTTAACGGAAAACCGGTTCCCACTTTTCCGAGACATGGTTTGATGCAGGAGATTTGCATGTCTGATGGTGTAAACCGTTTCCTTGGCGACTCGCCAGCGCGCGTGCTGATCAAGCTTGTGCTGATCTCGCTTGTCGTGGGCGTAGTGATGAGCGCATTCCACTGGACGCCTTATGATATACTTTATGGCATCCGTGATTTTGTTCTGCGTCTCTGGAATATGGGCTTCTCAGCCATTGCTGGTTTTGCCGATTATCTCATTCTTGGCGCGGCAGTTGTCATTCCTGCCTTTATTTTGCTCCGTATCCTGAGCTACCGGAAATAATCAGAGCGTTTAAGCCAAGGATGCGAAGCATTTTTGTGCCGAACAATGCTCCAATTTGAACCGTTCAGAAATCGGACAGATGCAGCAGAACGACACGTTTATTCTTTCCCGGCGTGGTTTTTTGATCCTTGCCGGTGGTGCACTGGCTTTTGCGGCCTTGCCCGCAGGCTTTGCGAATGCCGCGGCAGACGTCGATCCAACAGAATTGTTCAATCAAATCCGCAAGGCCAACGGCCTGTCGTCGATGGCAACTGACAGCAAGCTTGAGCAGGCAGCTCTTTATCAGGCACGACGTATGGCAGCCCATGGCAAGATCGGCCACTCGGTAGGCTGGGGCAATGGGTTTGTATCAAGGCTCAAACAGGCCGGTATTCGTGGACCTGCCGCGGAAAACGTGGCCTCTGGTCAGCCCAATACACAAGCCGTCTTCGATGCCTGGATGAAATCACCTGGCCATCGCAAAAACATGCTTGATGCGACTTTCCAGCATTACGGCCTTGCCTGGGCAACGCCAGAGAACAATCCACGTCGCATTTACTGGGCGATGATGCTGGGGCTTTAAATCTTATCTTCAGCTAAAAGCCCTGAAGCCAGATGTTGAAACACCTCTACAGCCTTTTTCAGCGCAGATGCCGGGTTGTCGCTTGCGGCAACCCAAAGTGCAGCATTCAGCGCCGCGCCGCTTAACAGTCGCGCTGCAGCATCCACATCGACGGGCTTCAAAACGCCTTCCGTAACCAAAACTTCGACCGTTTTGCGAGTGACGTCGAGGCAGGCATTCTGGCTGGGCCATTGCGAGGGGTCGCCAAGAAAAGCCGGGCCGTCCAGAAGCACGATGCGCTGCACTTCTGGTTCCAAAGCCATCTCAATATAGGTCGCAGCCTCTGTCATCAAAGCAGCCCAAGGGTCTGCTTCTAAGGAAGCTGCATTCTTTGCGCGTGAGGCCATTTCGCCATCAATCTGCGCGACAACGGCAGCCAGCAGTCCCTTTTTGTCCCCGAAATTATGATAGAGCGCTCCGCGTGTCAGTCCCGCTTCCGCTGTCAGATCATCCATGGATGATGCTGCAAAACCCTTTTTGGCAAAGGCTTTTCTCGCCGCAGCCAGCAACAGCTGGCGGTTTTCCATCATGGTTTCAGCGCGAGACCTCGGGGCCATGCAAATCTCCGTTATTGACATACGGTTCGTATATGAAATACACATACGTTACGTATATCAAATTTGCAGACCAGAGAAAAGCTGCATACCGAAAGGATATTCTATGACCCGCACCGCTGTATTTCCCGATGGCCGCCAAGACCTTTACGAACAAAACGGATACTCTGCTGCCATTCGCTCCGGCGATCTTGTTTTCGTATCAGGGCAGGTCGGCAGCCGCGAAGACGGATCGCCTGAACCTGAATTCAAGGCACAGGTTGAACGTGCCTTCGATAATCTGCGCAATGTATTGGCAGTGGCGGGCTGTACTTTCGATGACATCGTGGACGTGACCACTTTCCATACCGACCCGCAGAACCAGTTCGCCACGATCATGGACGTGAAGTCCCGAATGTTTGCCGAAAAGCCCTATCCAAACTGGACGGCCGTCGGCGTAAACTGGCTCGCTGGTTTCGACTTCGAGATCAAGGTTATTGCGCGCATTCCGAACGAGTAACCGCGTCCAATCTCTCCTGACATAGCGCTGTCAGACCTGCGACAATGCGGTGGCCGAATTATCTGTCGTTTCCAGAAATTCCAGAGTAGAGCTTCCTCCAATTGCTAATTAGTTGTTGGGGTCAGCTATGGATCAGATGCTGCACGAAAAGAGCATCGTTTCCAGACCATTTGATGTGACGCATCGCATGGTGATGATGATCGCCGTGCCGATGACGCTGGCTGCCGTCACCACACCTTTGCTGGGTCTTGTCGACATGGGCGTGGTCGGTCAGATGGGGCAGGCCGAACTGATTGGCGGACTGGCAATTGGTGCGCTGGTTTTTGATTTTTTGCTGACAATGTTCAGCTTCCTGCGTTCAGGCACCACTGGCCTTGTTGCGCAAGCCATCGGTGCAGAGGATAAGGCGGAAGAGCAGGCTATTTTCTGGCGCGCAATCATCATTGCGATTGTTGCCGGTTGCCTGATGATCTTAAGCCTGCCGCTTGTTCTCACTGTCGCGTCTGACTTTATTCACCCAACACCTGCGACACAGGCCGCGATGGTGAGCTATGTTTCCATCCGCATGTTGTCGGCACCTGTTGCGCTGATCAATTATTCAGTGCTTGGTCTGTTGCTCGGTCGTGGACAGGGCGTACTTGGCTTAAGCCTTCAGGTGTTGATCAACGGCATCAATATTGTGCTTTGCATCTGGCTCGGTCTGGAACTTGGCTGGGGTGTCGAAGGTGTTGCCTGGGCGACGGTGACGGGCGAAACAGTAGCCGCTATTGTCGGGCTGTTCCTTGTCATGCGGCATTTTCATAAGCAAACAGGCCGCCACCCGGATATCAAGCACATTCTGCATAAGGCTGGCATTGTGCGGATGATCGCGCTCAATCGCGATATCATGATCCGCTCTATCCTGCTTTTGACGGCATTTGCTTTCTTCACGCGCGCAGGCTCGGAGCTTGGACCTGTGACGCTCGCTGCGAACGCAGTGCTGATGAATTTCTTCCTCGTCTGCGGTTTCTTCCTTGATGGAATGGCTGCGGCTGTTGAGCAGATTGTCGGGCGCTCGGTTGGCGCGCGCCACAGCCCGGCTTTTGTGCGCGGCGCCAAGCTGACCTTCGTCTGGGGACTGGTCATGGCAAGCGTGATTGCACTCATCTTGCTGGTATTTGGTGATGCGATTATCGGCCTGCTGTCAAAGGCCGAAGATGTGCGCGATGAGGCGATCAGATATTTGCCATGGGCGGCACTAACAGGCCTGACTGGCCTCCTCGCGTTTCACATGGATGGCGTCTATATCGGCGCAACATGGTCGCGCGACATGCGCAACATGATGTTCTTCTCGCTGATATTCTTTATGGCAGTGCTTTATGCAGCAAAGCCCGTGATGGGCAATCACGGGCTTTGGCTTGCAATCAATCTGTTCCTGTCTATCCGCGGCGTAACGCTTCTGGCGTTGTTGCCACGCAGATACAGATCAGAATTTCATCAGTCTTAATCAGGCAGCTGGCGTGCGGCCCATTCCTTTGTGTCTCGGTCGCGCAACGCGGCAATATTGGCCACGCCTTCGGCCTTGACTGCTTCCGAAAGCCCACGCAGGATTTCTGATGCGAGGCCCGGACCGCGATAGATCATACCGGTATAAAGCTGCACAAGATCGGCACCGGCCTTAATCTTGACGAGTGCGGTTTCTGCATTGTCGATGCCGCCCACGCCGATCAGCGGCATGTCCGCACCGACACGCTCACGCATACGCGCAAGAATGATGGTCGAACGCTCGAAAAGTGGCGCGCCGGACAGGCCACCGGTTTCTTCACGGTTCTCAGCGCTTTTCAGGCCAGCGCGCGAAAGCGTGGTGTTGGAAACGATGATGCCATCGAGCTTCTGCTCTGTGGCTTCGGCTGCAATATCGTCCAGTTCTTCATTGCTGAGATCAGGCGCGATCTTGAGAAAAACCGGCCGCTTCAGCGTGCACATCTTGCCTTCTTCGTCACGCGCTGCAAGCACGCGTGAGAGAAGTTCGCGCAGTGCCTCACGGGATTGAAGATTGCGCAGGCCGGGTGTGTTGGGCGACGAGATGTTGACGGTGAAATAGCGCGCAAGCTGATAGAACTTGCGGATACCAGCCACATAATCGCCGATACGATCCTCAGTATCCTTGTTGGCACCGATATTGACGCCGACGATGCCGCTCTTGCCTGCACGCTGCGACAGCCGCTTGAACGCGGCATCATGGCCTTCATTGTTGAAGCCAAGGCGGTTGATCACGGCTTTATCGTCTGGTAGCCGGAAAATGCGCGGGCGAGGATTGCCGCTCTGCGGGCGAGGGGTGATTGTGCCGACTTCCGTGAAACCGAAACCAATTTTCAAAAGCGCGTCCGGCACTTCGGCGTTCTTGTCATAGCCTGCGGCCATGCCCAATGGATTGGGAAACTTCAGTCCTGCAATCTTAACCGAGAGCGCAGGATCATTGGGGCAGCTGCATGTGACAATACCGGTTTTAAGACCGGCAATCGACAGACCATGCGCCTGCTCGGCATCGAGCGAGAACAATGCACGTCGCCCGATAAGTTCAAAAATCCCGCTCATTTATCCTCAAGCTCCGGAAAAATATGGAGACCATTTTTGTCGAGCGCTAGTGGCTCGACTTTCATGACTGCCGACATTGGCAGCGCTGCATAAAGATGCGGAAACAGCGCCCCGCCACGCGAGGCTTCATATTTCAGCGCATCGCCGAAACTGCTCGTAAGAGAATCCGCATCCACGCTTACAAGCAGCAGATCCGTTTGCCCGGCGAAGTGTTTGGCGGCCGTTTCGAGCACCTGTGTACTGGTGGAGAAATGGATATAGCCATCAGCAATATCAACCGGTGCTCCGGTAAAAATGCCAGCCTCTTCTGCCTGCGCCCAGAGATCGCGCGGGGCGATCTTGTAGATGGTCCTTTTGGTCATGGCTGCTCTCTAGACCGAATTAATTAGAAAATCAAAGCATGACGTGTTCGTTTTTCTTGCATAGCTCCCATATGTTGGGTGGAAGCCTAAACTGCATCCCGAAAAGTGTGAAATAGTTTTCGGATAAGATGCGCTGAAAACGTGCCCTCAAAGGAGATCGAACCATGTCTGGCAAAACCATGCCGCTATTTCGCACACTGGCAGCTGTTGCATTGCTTGGTACAGGCTTTGTTGCAAGCAGTGCTTATGCTGAAGAAAATGGACGCTATCGCCTTGAGGGCACTGAAACCGGCTATGTGCGGCTTGATACGCGCACTGGTGCACTGTCGGTTTGTAATGAACAACAGGGGCAGCTTATCTGCAAGATGGCGACCGAGGATCGAGAAGCTTACGAAAATGATCTTTCCGATTTGCAGGATCGGGTGAAGAGGCTTGAAGATCAGGTTACAGCTCTCGAAGGTGGTGGCGCGTCTGTGACAGCGTCCAAGTTGCCAACAGATGCGGAATTTGAGCAGTCTCTTGGCTATATGGAACGTTTTATGCGTCGTTTCATGGATGTGACGAAAAGTTTCGACAGTGAAACCGACAAACCAGCCGAGGCTGCGCCACCCGCTCAATAGAGTGGTTGCGGCTAATAGTGAAACGCTGCAACCGCGTCTCACTATTTGTTTTACGCATTTCCTGACGCAAAATCGGGTCCCACTTTTGCGGGCAATGCTCTGACGAATTGATAATAGGGGAGGCCTTGCGCGCTTCCTATGAAAATGCTTGCCTTTTCCTGCCTGCTTCCTCCAACTATTAGGGTAGCAGCAGGGGGAGGATCGTCCGGTAATGCAGGGCTGGGGAATTATAGGCGCGGCCTTTTTATATCTGTTGATGCTGTTTGCTGTTGCAAGCATCGGCGACAGGCGGGCTGCGCGCTGGAGCAGTGCCCCACGTCCGTATATTTATGCGCTCAGCCTCGCAGTTTATTGTACCTCATGGACATTCTTCGGCTCAGTTGGCCTATCGGCGCAGCGCGGGCTTGAGTTCCTCGGCATTTATATAGGTCCTATCCTGGTCTTCACGCTCGGCAATCGCCTCTTGCGCCACATCGTACGGCTGGCGAAATCTGAACATATTACCTCCATCGCTGACTTTCTGGCCGCCCGTTATGGCAAGAGCTTTGGCGTAGCCTCGCTTGCTACCTGTATCGCAGCCGTTGGTTCCATTCCCTATATTGCGCTGCAACTCAAAGCCGTTTCCGGCAGCGTCGGGCTGGTGATGGAGCATTATGGTTCGGCTTTTGATCCAGCGTCCTTTGTCTTTGGCGATATTTCGTTGCCGGTGGCGGCGGTTCTGGCTGTCTTCGCTATTTTGTTCGGCACACGCCATACGGATGCGACTGAACACCAGAACGGCCTTATTCTGGCGGTCGCACTTGAATCGGTAATCAAGCTTTCCGCATTTCTGGCGGTCGGCTTTGCCTGCACTTTCTTTGTTTTTGGTTCGCCGGGAGAATTGATCGAGAAAATTTCGCAATCGCCAGCGGCCCTTGATGCCTTTCATTATGAGACATCCATTGGCACGTGGATTGTGCATACGACATTGAGCGCTGCAGCAATCATCATGTTGCCACGTCAGTTTCATGTGACGGTTGTCGAAAGCCGCAGTGAACAAGAATTGCGCACAGCCTCATGGCTGTTTCCGCTTTATCTGATCCTGATCAATATCTTCGTTTTTCCGATTGCACTCATCGGTGTGATGACGCTTGGCAACACAGTCAGCGGCGATCTTTATGTGCTGGCGCTACCGCTGTCTGCCGGTGCCCACTGGCTGGCGCTGATAGCTTTTCTGGGCGGGCTTTCGGCAGCCACAGCAATGGTCATTGTCGCCTGCGTGGCGCTGGCGATCATGATCTCCAATCACCTTGTGCTGCCACTCATCATTCGCAGGCTTGCTGTTCGCCACCCGGCTGAACAACGTGATCTGACGATGATCATTCTCAATACGCGACGATTGACGATTGTCGGCATTCTTGCGCTGGCTTTCGTCTATTACCGCATGGCGTCCAATAATATTCACCTTGCATCCATCGGCCTTATCTCTTTCGCAGCCATTGCGCAGTTCATGCCCGCATTCATCGGGGGGCTGTTCTGGAGAAACGCCAATGGTCGTGGTGCAATGCTCGGCTTGTCTGCAGGATTTCTGATCTGGGCCTACACGCTGCTTCTGCCAACCATGGCTCCGGAAAATGCCGCGATTCTAAGTGAAGGATTTCTTGGTTTCACTGCGTTAAGGCCTGAAGCGCTGTTTGGCACCGACGCCCTGCCTCTGACCAATGGCGTCATGTGGAGCCTCGCGGCCAATACGTTATTCTATATCCTTGGATCGCTTTCGCGTGCCTCGACACCGCTTGAACGCATTCAGGCGAGTATTTTCCTGCCGCGCTATTTCATCGGCACACCAACGCTAAAGCGTTTTCGCACAACCGTGACTGTCGCCGAACTTAAAGCGACCATGGCGCGTTATCTCGGAGCCGAACGAGTGGAGCGTGCTTTCCTGCGCTTTGAGGCACGAGAACAGCGCAGGCTCGATCCTGGTATGACGGTGGATACGCCGTTGATCCGTCATGCGGAACAATTGCTGGGAACGGCAGTCGGCTCATCGTCGGCACGTCTCGTGCTGTCTTTGCTTCTCCAGCGCAATGATGCTTCCGCACGCGATGCACGGCAATTGCTTGACGATGCTTCTGCTGCCTTGCAGCAAAATCGTGACCTTCTGCAAATCGCGCTTGATCAGATGGATCAGGGCATAACCGTGCTCGACAAGGATCTGCGGCTGACATGCTGGAACCGTCAGTTCCGCACTCTTTTTGATCTGCCGGATGAGGTGATGCAGGTTGGTATTCCGGTATCTGAGATTGTAGAGCATCTGGCCAGCAGCGGTGATCTCGCTGTCAACGCGCAGAATTCGGTCATACGATCTCTTGCAACTCTCAGGCAGCCATGGCGCATGACGCTGAAATCGACCGGAACAGTCATGGAGATAAACTCCAATCCGATGCCGGATGGCGGACTTGTCGCAACTTATACCGACATTACCACTGAAGTTGAGGCTGACATGATGCGCCAGAAGGCAGCTGAAGTGCTTGAGCAGCGTGTCGCGGATCGAACTGCCGAGCTTACGCATGTAAACCAGAAGCTTGCAAAGGCGCAAACAGCCGCCGAGGAAGCCAATCTCGGCAAGACACGGTTTCTGGCAGCTGCTGGTCACGACATTCTGCAACCGCTCAATGCAGCACGGCTTTACAGCACAGCACTGACAGAAAAGCTGGGCCGTGCGGAGACAAGCCAGCTCGCCCGTAACATCGACTCGTCACTGGAATCCGTTGAGGCGATCCTTGGGATGGTGCTCGACATATCGCGGCTTGATACAGGTGCACTCAAGCCGGAAGTCTCGGTCTTCCGTCTCGATAAACTTTTAAGCCAGATTGCGACTGACTTCACCCCGATGGCTCGTAAAAAAGGGCTCAAACTCCGCGTGGTGCCATCGAGCATCGCGGTAAAGACAGACCGCAACATGCTGCGGCGCCTCATCCAGAACCTGGTTTCAAACGCCATCAAATACAGCCGCAAGGGTGGTATTCTGTTTGGTGTTCGTCGACGTGGCAATTTCATTGAATTGCAAGTGCTTGATACCGGTATCGGTATCCCGCAACAAAAGCTGAAACTTGTTTTCCGTGAGTTTACGCGTCTTGATGAAGGTATGCGTGAAGCGGACGGTCTTGGCTTGGGTCTCTCTATCGTCGATCGTATTGCACGTGTTCTGTCGCTGCCCCTGACACTATCCTCAACGCCGGGAAAGGGCAGCGTTTTCACGCTGCGCATTCCGGTTAGTACAGCGCCTGCACCAATGGAAGAGGTTGCAAGCCGTAAGGGCCTGAAGCGCGCGTCAAGCCTCACTGGTCTTGATGTGCTTTGTATCGACAATGACGCCAACATTCTGGCCGGGATGGAAACACTGCTGATTGGTTGGGGTTGCAATGTAACCACCTTGCGCGGTGGTTCCGAGCTGAAGGTTTTCTGCCTCGAGCGCGAAGTCGCTCCCGATATTATCGTGGCCGATTATCATCTCGATAATGAAAACGGGCTCGATATGATTGGTTTTGCGCGCGAAAGTTTCAAACAAGAAATTTCGGCTATTCTGCTGACCGCCGATCGCTCCAAAGAAGTTCGCAAGCGTGCGGATGATGAGAATGTCGTCGTCCTGCACAAGCCATTGCGTCCGGCAGCGCTGCGTTCACTGCTATCAAGCGCACTGCATCAGCGTCAAAGCGTTGCAAGAAATCCGACAGCTGCGGAATGATCTTGCAGGCTCAGCTGGCTTCCGAGGTAAGGGCGTCGTTGCCAATCCGTGATAGAAGAATGACCGCCTGCGTGCGACTGTCAACGCCGAGCTTTTGCAGAACAGCAGAGACATGTGCCTTGACCGTCGCCTCTGAAACATTCAGCTCATAGGCGATCTGTTTGTTGAGCAAACCTTCGGCAAGCATGGTCAGAACACGCGTCTGCTGTGGCGTGAGAGTTCTGATCTTGTTGATGAGCGCTTCAATTTCAGGATCATGCGCTTGATCGAGATCTATATCGGACGGTGTCCAGATGTCGCCAGCGATGACTGCGTGTACTGCTTCACCGATCGTTTCCATGCTTGCGGATTTCGAAATGAAGCCAGATGCGCCCAGCTCGACCGCATGTCGGATCGTTGTCGTATCATCGGTGGCCGAGACAATAATGATTGGCAAGGCAGGCTGAAGCGCTTTCAGCGTGACCAGACCTGCAAGGCCGGTCCCCCCTGGCATGGTCAGATCAAGCAATAGCAAATCGATATCGTCACGTTCGACGACCAGCTTTTTTGCTGCATCGAAATCGCCGACTTCGAGGATTTCTGCTTCTTCGGGCAGGCTGGACAGAACCTGTCGCAGCGCGCCTCTGAAAAGCGGATGGTCGTCAGCGATGATAAATTGCATAAGCCTCGCACGCCATTCTGAAAGTCCTCCCCATGCGCTGCACTTTAAATGCAACTCTCTCGTTTTATGCCGATTTTCGTTCCGGGCAACCTAAAATAGCGTTGCTTAGCTGGATTCATATGTCGCATTGCCGCCTTCTGGCCGCATTATGTGCTAATTTTAGTTATGAACGAGAGCCTTCCCAGCCAAGATGGGAGCTGCTCCAGCGGGAACGAAAAGGCACTATATGACGCGCAATACGCTTTATCCGGAAATTCAGCCCTTCAAGGAAGAGATGCTGCAGGTTTCGACATTGCATCGCATCCATGTCGAGCAGTGCGGCAATCCTGATGGTAAACCTGTTGTCATGATTCATGGTGGCCCGGGCGGCGGCATCACGCCAGCCATGCGACGCCTGCATGATCCCGAGAAATATCGCATCATCCTTTTCGATCAGCGCGGCTGCGGACGCTCGACGCCACACGCAGAATTGCGCGAGAACACCACCTGGGATCTCGTGGCCGATATGGAGCACATTCGTGCACATCTCGGCATCGATAAATGGCAGGTTTTCGGTGGTTCATGGGGTTCGACGCTGGGGCTTGCCTATGCTGAAACCCATCCCGAACGGGTGTCGGAAATCATTCTGCGCGGCATTTTCATGGTGCGCCGATTTGAAGTTGAATGGATGTATTCCAACGGGGCGAGCATTATTTTCCCCGATCACTTTGAGGCCTATCAGGAGCATATCCCTGAGGAAGAACGCGGTGATATGATCGCGGCCTATTACAAGCGCCTGACAGACCGTAATCCGCAGGTTCAGCTTGCAGCTGCTCGGCTGTGGGCGCGGTGGGAAGGCTCTGTGCTCTCGGTGCAGCCCGATCCCGCTCGCGTTGATGCCTTTGGCGAAGACCATCACGCCATCGCCTTTGCGCGTATCGAATGCCACTACTTCCAGAACCGTGGTTTTCTTGAAAGCGACGACCAGCTTCTGCGGAATGTCGAACGCATCCGGCAGATTCCGGGCGTCATTGTCCACGGCCGTTATGATATCTGCACGCCGTTTATTAACGCATGGCAGCTCAAGAAGATGTGGCCGGAAGCTGATCTTAAAATCGTTGAAGACAGCGGTCATGCGGTGACAGAACCTGGAATTACCCATGAATTGATCGAAGCAACCAAGCGGTTTGCTGCTTAAGCTTGTTTCCGGAGGCGCATTTTTTGCGTCTCCATCACTTAAACATTAGCAAAATCAAAAAAAGGCACATCTAAACGGTGCATTTTGTGTGCTTCATCTTTTCTTTGTGTATTTTCGCCTACAAACTAGGGAGTGAACATTTGTGATCCTCCCCGATCCCATCAGTTCATCGTAAAGATTTCATCTGGCGAACCTTATCGCAGCAAAGACGGCCCGGTTTGAGTTCGTGTTCGAGAGGGATACAGGCTAATGTTGAAAGAGTTCAAGGAATTTGCTCTCAAGGGCAATATGGTCGATCTGGCCATCGGTGTTATCATCGGCGGGGCCTTCGGTACCCTCGTCAATTCCATCGTCAACGACATCATCATGCCGGTCATCGGTTTGCTGACGGGTGGTATAGATTTCTCCAATATGTATATCCAGCTTGCTGGCGATCCTAAAGGCACACTGGCTGCGGCCCGTGAAGCCGGTGCGACCATTGCTTACGGCAACTTCGTTACCCTGCTCATCAACTTCCTGATTATTGCCTGGGTTCTGTTCCTTGTCGTTAAAGGCATGAACAGGCTTAAGAAGAAGGAAGAAGCCAAGCCTGAAGCCGCTGCGGAACTGCCACGCGATGAAGTGCTGCTGGCCGAAATCCGCGATCTTCTTGTCAAGCAGAGCAAAGCCTGATTGTTTCGGGAATATTCGACAGAGAACGGGGCCTTTATGGCTCCGTTTTTTATTGAACGTGTTTTGAAAAGCGGGAGCTGATTTGATCCATCAATGCAGTTGATCGGATCATCACAAAATGCCACGTGATTTCATGATTGCTCCTTGCTAAGCAGGTGTAATCAAAACCGAATTTTATGTGGGAACAAATGACTCTTATCGCCAATCTTCGCCGTGAAGCAGCCCAGTCACCCGAAAGCGGCATTGTTGCCGTTGCCAATCACGGTCGTGGCAAAGAGGGCCTAATTCCGCTGTGGGTTGGTGAGGGTGATCTGTCCACGCCTGATTTTATCCGTGAGGCAGCCCAGAAGGGCATTGCCGATGGTGAGACATTCTATACCTGGCAAGCAGGTATTCCTGAACTGCGCGAGGCGCTTGCTCGTTATCATGCGCGCCATTTTCCGCAGACCTTCAAGCCGGAAAACTTCTATGTCACAGGTTCGGGCATGCACGCCATCGAGATGGCGCTGAAGGCAACAACGGGTGCAGGCGAAGAGGCAATTTATCTTTCGCCAGCCTGGCCAAATTTTGTGGGTGCTGCTGGTCTTGCCGGTGCGGTTCCGGTGCCTGTAGAGCTTGAATTCGGTGCCAATGGCTGGGTGCTTGATCCTGAAAAGATTGCGGCTGCGATCACCCCACGCACTCGCGCATTGTTCATCAATACGCCGTCCAATCCGACTGGCTGGACGGCAGATCGCGAGACACTGCGTTTTATTCTCGATTTGGCGCGTGAAAAGGGCATATGGATCATTGCCGACGAGATTTACACCCATTTCTATTATGGCGGTGCGCGCGCGCCGTCCTTCATGGATATTATGGAGCCAGACGACCACATCATCTTCGTCAACTCCTTTTCCAAAAACTGGGCGATGACTGGCTGGCGCGTGGGCTGGATGACAGTGCATCCTTCGATCGGCCCTGTCGTTGAAAATATGATCCAGTATTCCAACTCAGGTGTCGCACAGTTCATGCAGCGCGGAGCGGTCGCAGCACTCGACCATGGCGATGACTTTATTGCCATGCAAGTCGAGCGCGCACGCACCACACGTGACCGCCTCTGCGCCACTTTGCAGAGCACTGGAAAGGTACGCCTGAGCCCACCACAAGGTGCATTCTATTTGTTCTTTGGCGTCGATGGTGTGACGAATTCGGTAAAGGCCGCAATCGACATGGTCGATAATGCCAATGTCGGCCTTGCTCCGGGCAGTGCATTCGGGCTTGGCGGTGAAGGCTACTTCCGCCTTTGTTTCTGCCGCGATCTGCAGCAGATGGATGAATCTGCAACGCGCTTGGTTCGCTGGATCAACAGTCTTTAAAAATGAAAAAGGCCGGTGAAAACCGGCCTCTCTTCAATTCTGTTGAGCTGAGTTTATCAGCCGCCAGCTTTTGATACCATCAGCGGAATAATGCGGTCAGAATTTGCGACTTTCGGCGCATCCGGTTCAGCAAACGGAATGCCAAGCGTATTCCATACTTCCAAGAGCGCATCCTTGAGGCCGTCAATCAGCACATCGTCATGCAATGGCGATGGTGTGATGCGAAGACGCTCTGTGCCGCGCGGCACGGTCGGATAGTTGATCGGCTGGATATAGATGCCATGTACGTCGAGAAGACGGTCGCTGGCTTTCTTGCACAGTTCCGGATCACCAACCAGAATTGGTACGATGTGGGTTTCCGACGGCATGACCGGGAAACCGGCAGCCGACAGAACATCTTTGGCGCGCTGCGACTGGCGCTGCTGGCCATCGCGCTCGACCTGCGAAACCTTCAGGTGACGGATCGCAGCGGTAGCGGAAGCGGCAACTGCCGGCGGAAGTGATGTCGTGAAGATGAAGCCCGGTGCGTAGGAACGAACGGCATCAACGATGGCGCGTGAACCTGTGATATAACCGCCCAGCGCGCCGAATGCTTTTGCGAGCGTGCCTTCGATAATATCCATGCGGTGCGCAAGGCCATCGCGTTCAGTGATACCGCCGCCGCGCACGCCATACATGCCAACAGCATGAACTTCATCGATATAGGTCATGGCGTTATATTTGTCGGCCAGATCAGCAATCTTCTCGATCGGCGCAATATCGCCATCCATCGAATAGACGGATTCAAATACAATCAGCTTGGCGCGGGAGTGATCCGCAGCCTTAAGAAGCTGCTCAAGATGCTCGACGTCATTGTGGCGGAAAATCTTCTTCTCTGCACCCGAACGACGCACACCTTCGATCATTGAGGCGTGGTTCAGCTCGTCAGAAAGGATCAGGCAGTTTGGAAGCAAACGTGCAATGGTCGAAATCGAAGCTTCGTTGGACACAAAACCGGACGTGAAGACGAGGCCAGCTTCCTTGCCATGCAGGTCAGCAAGTTCGGCTTCAAGTTCTACGAGGGGGTGGTTGTTGCCCGAAATATTGCGCGTTCCGCCTGCGCCGGAGCCAGTGCTGTTGGCCGTATCGCACATCGCCTGAATGACATCTGGATGGTGTCCCATGCCCAGATAGTCGTTCGAGCACCAGACGGTGATCTCACGTGCAATACCATTGTTGCGCCAGGTAGCTCGGGGGAAACGTCCAACAATGCGTTCTAGATCAGCAAAAACGCGGTAACGCTTCTCGGCGTGCAGCTGGTCGATCGCTTCTTCAAAAAACCGGCGATAGTCCATTATACGCTCCTTGTTAATGCTCTAGTACCGCTTTTACTTATCTGCGTCCATGGCGCAATGACGGGCAATTTGCCACGCTTTCGTGAAGCTGCATTGATTAAAATCAACCCAATAGCCAGTTTCAGTATGTAAACAAAAACTTTGGCTAACGCGTCATAAGGCGGAAGATGAATTTTGGTGCCAGATCCCTGCGGCGCACATAAACGCGGGGCATGCCGAAAGGATCGTCGCCTGCACGCGCTCGTGCATGTACGGTGGTCGTTGCCGTTTCAAAGCCAGCATCGCGGCACATGTCACGATGAACTTGGTGATTCCCGCCATAGGGATAGGCGAAATTGGTCACGGCTGATCCAAGCATATCTTCAAGCATGGTCTTGGATTGTGCAATCTGCCGGCGAGCTTCCTCTTCCGAGGTCTTTTCCAGATTAACATGATCGAGCGTATGCGCGCCGACCTCATGACCAAGGGCCGCCCATTCACGCATCTGCGTTATCGACATGCAGGGTGTTAACGGAACACCCATTGCCTGATCCCAGACATTGCTACCGCCGACCTGATTTGCGACGAAGTAATTGGTTGCGGTAAAGCCGAATTCCGAGAGAACCGGCAGGGCGTTCTCGTAATTGTTGAGAAACCCGTCATCGAAGGTGATAACGGCAACCTTTCCCGTCTTCTCGCCCTTGATATAAGGCATCGCGTCACGCAACGACAGGCCCTGATAGCCAAGTCGCTTCAGCCATGCCATCTGGCTGCGAAACTTGTCCGGATGAACCCAAAGACCGCGAAACGGAATCTTCTTGTGCGGCAGGGGCGCAATCTGATGATAAAGAAGAACAGGGATCGCCATTTGTCTCACTTCGATCTTGAGGAGAAACTGCGCACCCGCATACGGTAGATTGGTCGCAGGATTTCCCGTTTAAGCTTGTCTGAAAAAGACTTCTTGTGCTGAATGGTCGTCCCTCCAAGCTGGGCTGAAATTTCTTTCACACCTCCGGGAATGACGGCGAGCGGCTGCAAGTCAGTTACCCACCGCATCTGAACCATTGTGTCGACCGGGCGGTCAAACTGTTCGGTCATAGCAAGCAGCTTTTTTGCCGCGTCGAAGCTTACAAGCTGTGCGACCATGCCAAGCCCAATCGGATTGGGGATAATGATGCGCACCTGATTGTTGCGAAACACTTCGCGGCCGATCTCGCGGTCATCGCGGAACGTAAAGCGCACGAAGCTGCCAGGCTCGAAATGATTGCTGACCGCATGAAATGCAGCGCTGAAAACATCGTTCAGTTCGATATCGTCTTCAATGACGAAGCCAGCTTCAAGCTGTTGGTCGACGATGGCCTGCCAGGCTTTGCGGTGAGACAAGAAACATGCAATCTCGTTCTTGCTCAGCTCAAACGGATAGCGTGGCGCATGGAGCTTGCGCCGGTACACGCGTTTGATGTCCGCGTCTGAAAGATTGCGGCTGTCAACAGCGTCGATTACTTCTGCTGTGACAGGCAATTCGTGAATGAGCTTTTCCACTTGCGGCTTGCGGTCAGCCGCGCGCGATAAATGTATGATGAAAGCCTTGATGTTCATGTAAAACCTGAGCGCGCAAAAAGTAATTTCAGCCAATGCGGCGTTCTATATCTGCTATGCGTCTCATTTTCGCAAGTCACACTTATTAGCTTACTTTATGTAGAAGTCCTGCGGCGACTTTTTCTTCAATCCACTTTCGTTCGGCATCCCAGTCATGACGCTTCCAGCCTTCCCAGCTGAAACCACAAATTTTGATATCCCAGTCGGGTAAGGAATATTTGCGCAAGACCAGCCAGATGCCGAAGAAGCCAGTGCTGGGGAACACCTTTTTCATCTGATCCGGGCCTATGCCAAGCTCGTCGCAAACCGCAAAATAATCCTGCGACGGCATGATGCGGATTTTTTTACCGGCCCGGCCGAAATAGTCGATTGCCTCATTGGTCCAGTCGGCGCGACGACCCTTGAGCCTTGAGAGGAAATTCGGGTGATGGTGAAACCGTTTTATGATGCTGGGGTGGAAGGCAAACAGCACTTCCGGTGTATTGCGAACAATTTCCGAACTGATGAAGGTTGGTTCCTTGATCCACTGTTCCATCTGCTTGCTCGATGTGGCGAGCATCAGCATGTCGGTCTTTGTGCCACTCATGCCGGTAGAGACACGTGGTTCGTTAAAACGCAGTACAAGATCGGCAGCGTCAATTTCAGCAGACAAGTCACGATCAAGGGGACCGTTCCCGACTATAAATATCGTTTTGTTCATAAGATGAGGAATCTTGTCCTGTTAAGCGAGATAAATAGATTTAATTAAAATGAGAACATTACAAGTTTCTAAACCGTTCCCGCTTGCTGTGAGGCACGTTTTTACGATCACTTTTGTCGTGCAAGTTATCGAACTACGTTACCGATGGGTATCTCTCAAGCTAGCAGGTTTGGCATTGCAGCCATGCAGTTTATGCACTTCTCAAAACGATTAAAAAGGCGGAAGCTCCATGTTGGGAGGAAGGTAAAGAAGCACAGCGCATCCTAAATGAGGTGCGCGGCAAATAAGGGGATACCACCATGAACCACCTTCGTACCCAGTTTTCCCGTTGGATGCAGTACCGCGAAAATCTGCGCGAACTCAGTGATTGCAGCGACCGCGAACTTTATGATCTCGGGCTGTCACGCGGTGATATTCATCGCGTTGCGCGCGAAGCAGCTTTCGCCTGATTTCTCAGGCGAAATTCTTCCACGAAGTTTGCAGATTTCAAACCTCACCTGGCCGTTTAAAGCGGATGTGGATGTTGTCATCTGCAAGATCAAAACCAGCATAGTTGCGCTGGAAGGCGATGAGGGCATCATTGACGCCCTTTGAATAATCGTCTTCCTGCACTTCAACGTGATGCCGGTAAATGATCCTATCGTCTTTATAGAATATAACCTGACCTTCCATGATGGCCTCCTCTTAAAGCCGTATGGGTGATGGGCGCTGTAGAGCTCCCTTTATGTCGGTGTATTCAATTGAGATAGGCGAGTGGTTGCTTGTTTCAAGCCTTGTCGCGGGTGTTTTCATGCTTGCACAGTGCGAGCCAGGCCCTTGCGGCGTGGGATAAAAAAGCACCTTTTCGCCAGATCAGCGCCATATCCCAGTTTACCTCCGCACCTTTGATTTTATGGATGCGGACATCGGGATGCTTGCGCTGTTCGGCAATCATTTGCGGCAGAAAACCGACACCCATGCCAGCGGCTACCAGTTCGACGATAAAATCGATCTGGCTGGAACGCATGGCGATCTGTGGGGACAATCCGTGCTGATGACATGCATCGAGAATGATGTGATTGAGGGCAAAACCGCTTTCAAAGAGAATGAACGGCAAACTGGCGATGTTGCGCAAAAGGATGCCGTCATCATCGGTGAAAGTATGGGTGGCGGGAAGCAGGGCCACGACCGGCTCACAACGAACCGCCTGCCACTCGAAACTGCTTTCATCGGAAAGAAGAGAAGCAGCCAGTTCGATATCACCTGCAAGAAGCAATTCTTCCAGTCGTTTGCTGCCATGTTCGACAAGCTGAATGTCGATCTCAGGGTAGAGCTTGGTGAAAGCAGCAAAAACCGGGGCGAACAGCACACTCGAACCGATGGGCGGCAATCCAAGGCGCAAAAGACCGCGCTTCAGGCCGCGCAGCTCGCCAAGCTCGGTGAGCATGTCGTCTTTTTCCGTCAGCATGCTCAATGCGCGCCGATAGACGATTTCACCTGCGCTGGTCAGACGGGGAGGGCTGGCTTCACGGTCAAGCAGAATGAGCTCGAGTTCGTCTTCGAGCTGCCGCACCGTCTTACTGACGGTGGATTGTGTGGCATTGATCGTGCGGGCTGCAGCCGAAAAGCCACCCTGTCGCACCACTTCCACGAAAGCCTGAAAGCTGCGTAAGTTCATAAGCTATTCTATTATGGAATAGCTGCAATGAAATCAATTCATTTCTGGAATATCGATTCCGCGCCTATATTGCTTTCACAAACACTTGCATTGGAACATGACCATGAATGCCCACAACCTGATGATCCGCTTTCGCTATGCGCTGCACAACAGCCGCTTGATGCAGATTGCGACGCTGGTCGGCTTCTGGTTGGCAGGTGAGGCATTTGTTCGTTTGAGCGGTCTGCCGCTGCCTGGTGGCATCGTCGGTATGGCGCTGGTTCTGGTGCTTCTTTTGAGCGGGCGTATCAGTCTTTTCAGCATGAAGCGCGGTGCCGAATGGTTCCTCGCAGAAATGCTGCTGTTTTTTGTGCCTGCAGTTCTTGCTGTTTTGGAACATCAGGAATTCCTCGGAATGCTGGGCCTGAAGATCATGGCCGTCATTCTGGTTGGCACACTGACAGTTATGACTGTCACAGCCTTGACCGTGGACTTCTGTTATCGCCTGAGCGCTCGCTATGCCGCTAAGTAACCCCTATGTGGCGACGCTATTCTGGTCTGTGGCCACGATCCTCTTCTATCTTGCTGCAAAGCGCGTTTATCGCCGCTTTCCCATGTGGTGGTTGACGCCGCTTGCGATCACTCCTTTGCTGCTGATGGGCTTGCTGATCGGGCTTAATGAAAATTATCGCAACTATTTCAGCGCAACCCACTGGCTGGTGGCGCTGCTAGGGCCGGCAACGGTAGCTTTCGCCATTCCGATCTACCAGCAGCGCGCAACCATTCGTCGCTATTGGCCGGTTCTTATGGTTGGTGTTGTAATCGGTAGCTCGTCTGCGATGTTTTCGGCGTGGGGGCTTGCGCATCTTCTTGGTCTGAACGACGCGATTAGTCTCAGCCTGATGCCGCGTTCCATGAGTACGCCTTTCGCCATGACGGTTTCCGGCGATATTGGCGGTACGCCCGACCTCACAGCCATTTTTGTGGTTATAACCGGCGTATTCGGCGCAGCTCTTGGCGAGGTGATGCTCAATTGGTTGCCGCTTCGCTCAGCTCTTGCGCGCGGTGCACTGTTTGGTATGGGCGCGCATGGCGCCGGTGTTGCTAAGGCCCATCAGATCGGCAGCGAGGAGGGCTCGATTGCTGGCCTCGTCATGGTTCTGGTCGGTTTGGTCAATGTTCTGGCTGCGCCGTTCATCGCCCAGCTTCTCTGAGCTGCTGATTTTTAAGCACATTTTACTCGATATGCTTATAATATAAGCAGACTCAACACATCTGTGTTTCTGCAACAATCTTAAGCATCGGCGTATTTGCATAACTGATATGCGTTATTGACCGTTGTTGAATAATGAGGCTGCAGGTAATTATTAGTCATCGGGTTCACTCCTCCTCCCAGAACCCGATGCGGGATACGGCACTCCTCCTCCCAGCCGTATTCAAGATCAGGCCGCGCATCCTCCTCCCGCGCGGCCTTTTTCTTTTTCTACTCTTCCCAACATCCCGATCAGTTAACAGTGCGTCGCTACATCGCCCCATGGGCAAGTGTGACAATGTAAACTATCTCTCGTGCAACTTCATATTTGCGGCGATTGTTTCTGTCTGAGAGACTTGCCGCAACGAAACGCGGGAGATTGCATCATGACCAGTGGCATCCACCACCTCACGCTGATTACGCGCAAGGTTCAAGCCAATGTCGACTTCTATGCTGGCTTTCTGGGTCTGCGCCTTGTCAAACAGACGGGCGGTTTTGAAGATGCCGAACAGTTGCACCTGTTTTATGGGGACCGTTCTGGCACGCCGGGATCGCTGATCACGTTTCTTGTCTGGGAAGATGGTGCAAAGGGGCGTGTCGGTCATGGACAGGTAAGCGAAATCGCACTTGCTATTGACCGCACATCCGTCGGATTCTGGCTGGAGCGGGCATTGCGACATCACGTCCAGTCTGAAGGTCCGGTGCAGGAATTTGGCGAACCCGTTCTGCGCCTGCGTGATCCGGATGGTGTTATCGTCAAGCTGGTAGGCAGCGATCTGGCGGCCAATGACGCATGGGCCTCAGGCGATATTCCTGCGGACCATGCGGTACGGCGGATACGCGGGGCAACCATTTTGTCCGAGGCGCCAGAGCAGACGGTTGGCTTCATCGAACGCTATTTCGGTTTCCGCGCTCAGGCAAAAGAAGGCACCATTGATCGTCTGGTTTCAGATTCAGGCGATGCGATTGACGTGCGCGATGCTAGTGGCTTTTGGCCAGGTATTCCCGGAACGGGCATTGCCGACCATGTGGCATTTCGTGCGGCTACAACGGATGATGTGACAACGCTGGAGAAGCAACTTTCAAAGCTCAATTCGAGTGAAGTCAACGTGCATGATCGTAAATACTTCACGTCACTCTATGTTCGTGAGCCGGGTGGAACCTTGTTTGAATTTGCCACCGATGCCCCGGGATTCACCTTGGATGAGCCGGTGGACACACTGGGGCAGGTTCTGTTCGTACCGCCCGGTAATGAACAGCGGGCTGATGCGATCCGAGCTCGGATGCCGCAATTTGGTTTGCCGGGTGAGGAACGGGTGATCTATCGCGATCTGCCTTTTGTGCATCGAATCCATCAGCCGTCAGATCCGGATGGCAGTACACTGATCCTGTTGCACGGCACAGGTGGCAACGAAAACGATCTCATGCCGCTTGCTCGTCTGGCCGCACCACGGGCAACGCTTCTCGGAGTTCGTGGGCGCAGTACGGAAGAGGGTATTCAGCGCTGGTTTCGTCGCTTCGATTTGAAGCGGTTCGATCAGCAGGATATTCGGTTCGAGGCAGAGGCCTTTGCAGCTTTTATTGAAGGTGCAATTGCTGCCTACGGCATCGATCCTGAGCGGACGGCATTTGTTGGTAATTCCAACGGCGCCAACCTGCTTGCGGCCTTCATGCGGCTTCATCCGCATATCGTGCGTAAAGCCGTATTGCTGCGGGCAACGGATGTTCTGGAAGAACAGCCAGTCGCTGACCTTTCAGATGCGGCGGTCCTGCTGCTCAATGGGATTGGCGATCCGTTCGGCGATGCATCCGGCAAGCTGGAACAGGCTATTCGGGCCGATGGCGCGGATATTGATGTCCGCTCCGCTGAAGGTGGTCATGGTCTGACGGATGAAGACGTTCGCCTGACCGGCGAATGGTTGCAGCAAAAGCTCTGACCGTTGTGCACTGAACAAGAAAAGGCCGCCGGATTTCTCCGGCGGCCCTTTTTGTAGGTTTAATCGAGTGGCTTTAAGCCCTTTTCAATCGCTTGACGTTTTCCTTCAAGGAAAGGTGGCAGCGATAAGCTTTCTCCGAGACTTTCCAGTGGTTCATCAACCGCAAAGCCCGGACCGTCTGTTGCGATTTCAAACAACACGCCATTCGGTTCACGGAAGTAGAGCGAGCGGAAGTAATAGCGCTCGACCTCACCGCTGGATGGGATGCGAAGCGCCCGCAGACGATCTACCCATTCCTGCATGGTTTCCTGATCCGGGGTGCGGAATGCAACGTGATGCACGGCACCTGCGCCCTGACCGGCAGGTGACAGGTTGGGTTGCACGGCGATATGCAGTTCTGCACCGGCACCACCAGCACCCATTTCAAACACGTGGACATGGCCTTCGCCATCGGGCGAAGCATAGTCTCCGGCTTCACGCATGTTCATTACCTTTTCCAGCACGATTTTCGTAGGCGCCAAATCAGGAACGCTCAGAGTGATGGGGCCAAGCCCGCGTATCTGCTGTGTAGCGGGAACGGGACTTTTCTCCCAACTATGTGCCGCACCGAGACCGCCATCGTCTGTCAAGCGAAGGCGCTGGCCTTCCGGGTCCTCGAAGTCGAGAACAGCACGGCCGGCAATTTCAAAAATATCGCCGGTCTCAACACCCTTTTCATTGAGATGTTTGCGCCACCAGTCGAGGCTTTCAACACCATTCACGCGCAATCCTGTCCGTGAAACGCTGTGTGTGCCGCGTCGTTCGCGCTGTGCCGGCCAGTCAAAGAAGGTGATGTCGGTTCCGGGTGAGGCCAGCCCATCGGCGTAAAACAGATGGTAGGCACTTGTATCATCCTGATTGACGGTTTTTTTGACCAGGCGAAGTCCGAGCGTGTCGGTGTAGAAGCGCCGGTTGCCAGGTGCATCTGCGGTGATGGCTGTCAGATGGTGCAACCCTGTGAGTTGCGGGGTAAGGTCTGAAGTCATTTTATGTCCTCCTGCGCAAAAGCGGAGTTGCCCGCGCTGTTGGTTTCAATATTGGGCAGAGGAGCTGTGTGGAAAAGTGCCCGTTACGGAAACAGTGTGTAACCGAGAAGCCGCAGCAGCGCGATGTTTCCACAGGTCTCGACAATTAGGGCTTGGCTTATCGTCTCAGGTAAAGAATATATTAACCGCGCGCTTCGCCTTGAATCGGGCGTTTTTAGGGTTTGTGTCTTGTCGGGAGAGTTGGGTTTTGCGAAGCATCATTCGTCGTACTGCCCCGGCATTGCTTGTCTGCCTGACCCTTATCGTCGGCTGCGCCAGCCGTCCTGACGGCGTACTCATTCCTGTTGCAGAAAGTGTTCCCGGCGCATCAAAGGTCGATCTTCTCGTGGCGACCACCCGTGCACCATCCGGCAATCCCGGGACATTGTTCTCTGGTGAACGTGATCAACAAGTCAGCCTGACGGAGATTATGGTCTCCATCCCGCCGGAAAAGAACCGCAAGGTGGGTGAAGTCCAGTGGCCCAAAAAGCTGCCAGCCAATCCGCTGAAGGATTTTACAACCGTCGAAGTCAAGGCGATCAACACCGAAACCGGTGCGCGCCAGTGGCTCAATCATAGCCTACCGAAATCCCGTCGAGTCATGGTTTTCGTCCATGGCTTCAACAATACTTATGAGGATTCGGTCTATCGTTTCGCGCAGATTGTGCATGATTCTGGTGCCGATGTTGCACCGGTCATCTTTACATGGCCGTCTCGCGGCAGCGTGTTCGATTATAATTATGACAAGGAAAGCACGAATTATTCGCGTGATGCGCTGGAAATGACTCTGCGCAAAATCGCCGATGACCCACGTGTGAAAGATATTACTGTCATGGCCCATTCTATGGGCAGCTGGCTGACGGTTGAGGCGCTGCGCCAGATGGCGATCCGCGATAAGCGCGTTAATCCGAAGATTACTGATGTCATTCTCGCGTCGCCTGATCTCGACGTGGATGTTTTCAATCAGCAGTTCCGCGCCATGGGCAAAGACCATCCGCGTTTCACATTGTTCACCTCACGTGATGACCGCGCGCTCCGAGCGTCCCGCTTCATCTCCGGTAATGTTGATCGACTGGGCCAGATCGACCCTTCGGTCGAACCCTATCGTTCGCAGCTTGAAGAAGCAGGAATCACGGTCATCGACCTCACGCAGCTTAAAGCTGGCGATAGACTCAACCACGGCAAATTCGCTTCAAGTCCGGAAGTCGTTCAGCTGATCGGCAAACGTCTCGTCACGGGTCAGACCATCACCGATTCTGACATCGGTCTGGGCGAACGGTTGGGTGCAGTTGCGCTTGGTACAGCACAAGGCGTGGGTAGTGCGGCTTCTCTGGTGGTCAGTGCACCGATTGCAGTTTTTGACCCGAATACCCGCAGAACCTATAATGAGCAGATCGATCGGTTTGGCCGAACTGTCGGCAACACTGTGAGTGGCACTGTAGGGAACTGATGCATCGCGCCTTCAGGTATTCATTAGCGAAAGCGCCGTTGTCATATGTGAGGGCGCGCTGTAGGACTAGTGGATTGAATTTGACGTTTGAATCCCGACTGACACAGTTGCTGTTTCAAATGTCAAATTCGAAAAATCCATTAGATTCATAAACTTGCTAGTGGCCTTCAGAATTTCGACATTTGCTCAACGCTAGTAGTTGAGGGATGCAAATGTCGGACTAAGACCACTAGCGACCAAATCTGGTTGTTGGCAGGGAGACCCTCATGCAGATCGTCCATACGATTGCAGAATTGCGCCATGCACTTGGAATTGCGCGCAAGAGTGGAAAGCACATCGGCCTCGTGCCGACGATGGGTTATCTTCACAAAGGGCATCTCGAACTTGTTCGCCGCTCTCGCGAAGAGAATGACGTGACTGTGGTGTCGATTTTCGTCAATCCGCTGCAGTTCGGTGCCAATGAAGATCTCGACAAATATCCACGCGATCTCGAACGCGATGCAAATCTGCTTCGCAATGCGCAGGTCGATTTCCTCTTTGCGCCCGCCGTGTCCGAGATGTACCCACGCCCGATGCAGACGGTGGTCGACGTACCTGCGCTTGGCAACCAAATGGAAGGCGAGGCGCGTCCCGGTCACTTTGCAGGTGTCGCTACAGTGGTCAGCAAGCTGTTCAATATCGTTGGTTCCGACGCTGCCTATTTTGGCGAGAAGGATTTCCAGCAGCTTGTCATCATACGTCGGATGGTTGAGGACATGGCCATTCCGGTGCGTGTGGTCGGTGTTGAAACCGTGCGGGAAGATGATGGGCTCGCCTGTTCATCGCGGAATGTTTATCTGACGGCGGAACAGCGCGACGCTGCAATCATTGTGCCGAAGGCACTGGATGAAGCTGAGCGTCTTTATCGTTCAGGCATTGATGACCCGGAGGCGTTTGAAGCCGCGATTCGTGCTTTCATCGAGACAGAATCTCTGGCCACACCCGAAGTGGTAGCACTTCGCGATCCCACAACACTGGAGCGTCTGGCCTCTGTGCAGGGGAAGCCTCTGCTCGTGGCTCTGTTTGTGCGGCTGGGCACAACGCGCCTTCTCGATAATCGGGTGATTGCGCATTTGGCGCAGGAAAAGGCAGCCTGAAATGAGCGCGACCGTTAAAAAGAAGCGCCTTTCGCCCAAGGCGATTGAAGCGATGAAGGGCGAGCGCCCGATTGTCAGCCTCACCGCCTACACGACACCCATCGCGCGGCTGCTCGATCCACATTGCGATCTGCTGCTGGTGGGCGATTCCCTTGGCATGGTTCTTTATGGGATGGATTCGACCCTTGGCGTTACGCTCGGCATGATGATTGCGCACGGGCAAGCGGTGATGCGTGGCGTTGATCATGCTTGCGTTATCGTTGATATGCCGTTCGGTTCTTATCAGGAATCGAAGGAACAGGCGTTCCGTAATGCCGCGCGCATTATGCAGGAAACAGGCTGCGACGGTGTGAAGCTCGAGGGCGGCGAGGAGATGTCGGAAACGGTTGCATTCCTCGTCAAACGTGGCATCCCGGTCTTTGGTCATGTCGGACTGATGCCGCAGCAAGTGAATACGGTCGGTGGGTTTCGCTCGATGGGCCGTGGAGATGAAGAGGCCAATCAGATACGTCGCGATGCACTGGCGATTGCAGATGCAGGTGCTTTTGCTTTGGTTATCGAAGGCACATTCGAACCTTTGGCCCGCGAGATCACGGCGGCGCTGAAAATCCCAACAATTGGTATTGGTGCGTCACCGGCCTGCGACGGACAGATCCTTGTTTCAGATGATATGCTGGGACTGTTTCAGGATTTCACGCCGCGTTTTGTCAAGCGCTTTGCTGAGCTTGCACCACAGGTTGAGGGCGCCGCAAAGGCATATGCGGAAGCAGTGCGTGCTCGGTCTTTTCCCGGCCCGGAACACGTATTCGGGATAAAGAAGCAATAGCCTTTGAGGCCTAGAACTTTACTGATTTGAGAAAAAGGTCCTGCACGCCGCGAACCATTTCGGCGCGCTCCACGATGTCTGATCGGATGATGAAGTCGTCAACTGCGCCATGCAGGGCGTGGAAGAGAAGTGTCGCCAATAGTCGTGAATTCTCAATCTTCCAGGCGCCCGCAGCTTTTCCTTCGCTCAGGAGTGTTTCAAGGCGAAGGATAGCCGGGTTTTCCTGCTTTACGTGCCGCATGGGCGGGTGAAAATCATAAAAAACCAGATCGTGCAGGCGATAATTGTCAAGATAGCCTGCGACCCCGGTCGCGGCCCAGGTCGCAAGACGTCCATTCCAGTCGCCGACAGGCACTGCATCCAGTTTTTTGTCGAGGGTCTCGCAATAAGAATTAACAAACTGGTCACGCAGCGCGATCAGCATGTCATCCTTGCTGCGAAAATGCAGATAGAAGGTGCCTTTAGCTACGTCGGCTTTGCGTACAATTTCATCAACGCTTGTAGCGGCAAAGCCTTTTTCCAGAAAGATTGTTTCAGCAGCCGCCATAAGCTCGCTACGGCGTATTTCAGCCGGTTTCGTGCGGGGCTTAGGCTTGGTTGCTGGCAAATCTATGTCTCCAGTTTCGCGCGGATGGCTGCTCTGTCAAAGGCCAGTTGATTGGGACGCACAACTCTTTCTTCGAGCCAATGCAGTGCCGCATCCACATTTGAGAATGTGCCTGCTGGTACGCGAAACAGCTTTTCCGCGTCCATACGACTTGCTTCCTCATACACGGATTCTGGCACGATGCTAACCATCGCCATGACCTGATTACGGATGCGTTCCGCATTTTGCTGAAACCATTGCTTGATCTCACGCGGCGCGCCCTCTGGATGAAGGAGAGATGCCTCGTCAAGAAAGTAACGGATGGCAATGAAGGGCTTTCCATCATCCAGCCACCTATTCCAGCTATCAATAAATGCACGTACGTCTTCAATTGTTGACGGGCCTTTGGCAAAGGTGACTACGTAAGGCCATTGCTCGGTATCGTGGAACATAGGATCTCGCTTCTGCCGCAGCAGTTTTGGTGCGCATCCCGAAAAGTGCGAAACGGTTTTCGGGCTGGATGCGCGTTAACTTGGATCGAGCGCATCCCGAAAAGCATGAAGCGGTCTTCGAGGTAGATGCGCGTTAGCAACAAACAATCAGATCGAACCGCGCTCTAAGCGAGCCAGAACACTGATGTTTTGTTCATTGTTGACGGTGGCAACCTGAAAGACCCGCACGCACACTTTAGCTGGCCTCTCAGATTGCTACTTGTAACTGACTGATAGTCAGTCATTGATAAATGCCATGTAAATATGAATATTGCAATCATGTTTTTTGTTGTACGGAATATACGAGTTGGAGCTATGCAGTCCGAAGTCCGAAGTCCGAAGTCCGAAGTCCGAAGTCCGAAGTCCGAAGTCCGAGCTTCGACGCCGTATCGTGCTGATTGAAAAATGGCCTGCTCGCGATTTGCGAACAGGCCTTGGTGTTTCAAATCACTTGTCGACTACAACGCTCTGCCAATAGCGATAAAGCGCTGCAATATCGCCATTTGTCAAAATAGCCATAGCACCCTTCAACTGATCGTCAGACCAGCCCCACCACTGCATTTCAAGCAGCATAGTGACCGCCGCTTCATCAAAACGGGAGCGGATTGTACGGGCAGGATTGCCACCGACAATCGTATAGGGTTCGACATCGCGTGTAACCAATGCACGTGTGCCGATAATTGCGCCATGACCGATCTTCACGCCGGGCATAATGATGGCTTCTGAACCAATCCACACATCATTGCCGATGACTGTATCACCTGAAGGGCTATAGCCATTCGCAGCGCCTGCAAACATGTCCACTTCGGACATGAAGAAGAAAGGGAAGGTGCTGATCCAGTCGTGTCGATGGCCCTGATTGCCTGCCATGATAAAGGCAGCACCTGATCCAATGGAGCAGAAGCTGCCGATGATGAGCTTGTCTGCTCCTTCATCGGGCAAGAGAAAACGAGCGCAATCATCGAAGCTATGGCCATGATAATAACCAGAATAATAGCTGTAGCGCCCAACAATAATATTGGAGTTTGTGACCTGTTTGTCGAGCGTGATGCCCTTGAAGGGGCTTTCAAAGAAATTTTTCATGAGAGTACTCACTGCATCCAGCATTTCCAGCAAAACGATGTCGCGATCTTGCGTTTGGATAATGCGTGAAAAGCTGATGTGATCAGCATTTGTTCGGTCACACATGTGCAAACGAACGCTCCGCGAGCAACCAACGGGCCACTCACGTTCATGCTCCGAGTGTTCAAACTCTTGTTTAAATCACTGGAGCGCGATGCAGGGGATACTCGAACAGTTTATCATGAGAGGCAGTTTAATGCTGACCCGGGGAAAAGCCAAGCAGGCAAAGATCTAGTTTTTCTTTTCGAGGGCCTCACTGAAAAAAGCAGTGATTTCAGCGTTGATACGCGCATGAAGTGCCGTTCGATCTATTTCAGGGTCATCAGTGCAAAGCGCAGGAGCCGCTTGCGTAAGCGCATCTGAACAAGGAGCGAGGAAGGTGAAGTGAGCTGCTTTTTCAATTATCTGCAAGCGCACTTGGGGTAATGCGCGAGTGAGTGCCATGGCATTGTCGTCCGGGGACAATTCTTCATCATGATCACCGACATAAACCAGCGCAGGCGCTCTCACCGACTTCAGGCTATCGGGCGAAAACACGACGCTTAGCGGTGCCAGGAAGACATAAGTGCTGATACGCGCGTCGGCTTGTGGTTGGAGGTCAGGACGATCAACTCTGATCTTGCCTTTAGCCTCACAAACACTGTGATCTTCTGGTCGTTTGGCGCAATAGTCTTCAAGGCGCGAAAGATCTGGCTTGGCGCCCGCGAGAATAAGACCGGTTGTTCCACCCGCCGAGAAGCCGACAAATGCGATACGGTTTTTGTCGATGTGAGGGCCAAGGACAGGGTCTTCGAGTGCTGTCGTGATTGCCGCTGAAATCTGCATGGGGCGGCCATAAATTGAACTGACCGCACCGACCCGGCTCGAATCCTGAAAGTTATCACCGGCATGGGTTACGCTGATAACGACATAACCATTAAGAGCAAGGAAGGCGGCAAGATCGTGATGCCCCCACATGCTACCCATTGTGCCATGGGATAGCACGATCAATGGATGACGGCCTTCTCCGATCGGTGCTTTATTTGATGTTTGGACCCTATAAGGTCCGATCTTAATGCCATCTGTTGCCACTGTGCTCGGATAGAATGTCACGGCTTCCATCGGACGGTTGTCGATTGGATCAATAACGGTGAGTTTTCTGATGCCGCTGCCATTGAAGGTGCTTGCGCTTGCGAGCGGTGCGAAGAAAAGCAAAGCGGTGAAGAGGGCGAATAATCTCAGCAACATTTTGGAGTACTCAAAGAGGCAAATGAGCTGCAGACAGTAATTTGTTTTCCCAATAAAAAAAGGGAGGCGTAAGGCCTCCCTTTTTGTTCCGGTATTCGGTCGCTTATTTCTCGACGAAAGCCTTTTCGATCACAAAGTGACCTGCTTCGCTCTGGCTACCTTCTTCTAGGCCCAGACCTTCGAGAATCTGACGCATGTCGGCAAGCATTTCCGGGCTGCCACAGAGCATCATGCGGTCGTCTTGCTCAGAGAATTTCGGCAGACCAAGATCCTCAAAAATCTTGCCCGAGCTGATCAGGTCGGTGAGGCGGCCCTTGTTGCGGAAGTCTTCACGCGTCACAGTTGGATAGTAAATGAGCTTTTCGCGCACCATCTCGCCGAGGAATTCATCTTCCGGCAATTGCTTGGTGATGAGATCGGCATAGGCAAGCTCATTCACTTCGCGCACGCCATGAACCAGAATGATTTTCTTGTAGCGCTCGTAGGCTTCCAGATCGCGGATGATCGAAAGGAACGGCGCAAGACCTGTGCCTGTCGAAAGCAGCCACAGATTGTCGCCTGGAATAAGATTATCATAGAGCAAAGTCCCAACCGGCTTTTTACCGACGAGAATCTTGTCGCCCTCTTTCAGGTGCTGCAGACGGGAAGTCAGTGGACCTTCCTGCACCTTGATCGAGAAAAATTCGAGCTGTTCATCGTAGACGCTGGAAGCAATCGAATAGGCGCGCAACAGCGGTTTACCGTTCACTTCAAGGCCGATCATGATGAACTGGCCGCTCTGGAAGCGGAAACCCTGGTCACGCGTGGTGCGGAAGGAAAACAGCCTGTCGGTCCAGTGGTGAACGTCAAGAACGGTTTCCTGATTAAAATTGCTGCTCATCTTCGGAACTGTCTCTATTTCGCTTTTCACGGTGCTCACTTCCAAAGAAGCGAACGACTTCTGTCGCAATCTGGGCATAGCAATCATGGGGGATCGCGTCAGGCTGCCTTGCGTGCTTCGCTCATCTGCTCAATCCGTCGAACAGCATGAGCGCTGGGTGGCTTCCGCGACTTCGTGATTGGCTGGGCTGTTGGTGAAAATTCACTGCAAGTCCGGCCGACGATTACGGAAATCGGAATAATGCTTATGCGTCCCGACATCAAGGGTTAAAGCATGTCTCCTAAAAGTCGAAACGGGTTTTGGGAGACATGCGTTAGAATAATGAGGCAGCACTCGTCGCGCAATTAAATCGAATTCAAACGCAGCCTCAAGGAATTGCGTTCTAATCGCTGCGGCTTCCGGAGTATGTTGTGCCTCCGGCAGCAGCTTTTGTGTGTCAGCGTGAGCTGCGAACAAGCGCTATGGCTGAAAGCAGTGCGATGCCTGACAGAACGGAGAAGCCGATGAACAACCAAAGCGCTGCGTTTGCTGTTCCGGCAACGCCGCCGGGATTGCTCAGCCCAGCAAGATTGGCCACCATGCCCGCAAGTGCTGCGCCCATTGCGGTCGTGAAAAGCTGAACGGTTGTAAGCGATGCCGACGCCAGATTCTGGTCCGCCGCATCTGCGCGCTTGAAGATACGTGTAAGCAGATGTGGCCACGTCATACCGACACCAAAGCCGATAACAGCCATTGCAATGCAGATCGGCAGTAGATTGTACCAATGGCCTTCACTGCCCGGAGGGACGAGAACTGCAAGCGTTACCATGCCAACAATGCCCATAACCGGAGCTGCCAGTATAACGCGGTTCACGCGGGCACCGGATACACCGGATGAGCCGATAGAGCCCAATGTCCAGCTTCCGCCCATAAGCGCCGCAAGATAGCCTGCCACCAGCGGCGACTGGTTGTGCAACACCTGAAAAAACAGCGGTACGAAGACTTCAGAACTCGTAACTGATGCGCCGAGAAAACCCATTGTCAGATAAAGCGCGCCAAGACGGCTGATGCTGAATGTGCCTTTGGGCAAAATGCGTTTGGTTGCTTTCTTTTCTACAACGACCAGCAAAAGCAGTACAGCAAATGCGATTGCAACACCGGCAACATTCCAGAATGTGCTTGCGGAAATACTCGCAGCCGAAACGATCAGCACGGCAGCCGTCAGCAAAATAAGCTGGGGCCATGCAAGCCTGTCTTTCGTTTCATCATCGCCTGTGCGTTTTGGCAGGATGAGTGTTGCCATCACAGCAAAGATGCCGATCACAGGCACAAGCGACCAGAAGGCTGCACGCCAAACACCAAGTTCAGCGAAAATGCCACCAACAGCAGGACCAACGAGCGTTGCGACGCCCCACATACCAGAGACGAGCGCGATAGCACGCGGCCAGAGCGATTCGTTAAAGACGATGCGGATCATGGCGTATGAGAGTGCGAGCATCATGCCGCCGCCGAGCCCTTGCACGACGCGGCCTGCAAGCATGGCAGGCATGGATGGTGCCAAGCCACAGGCGAGTGTTCCGGCAGCAAAAATGATCGCGGCCACGAGATAGGCATTGCGCGGACCGGCTTGCGAAAGGAGTTTCGGTACGAGTGCCGAGCCGAGAATCGATGCCGTTACAAACAGCGCCGTGTTCCAGGCATAATAATCCATGCCGCCGATATCGGCGACGACGGTTGGTAATATGGTTGTTGCAATGAAAACATTGATGGCGTGGAGTGCTACGCCGCCCACGAGCGTCAGCGAACGGATCGCATTTTTGCCCGCGAACAATTCTCCCCAGCCTGCGGTAGCCCCTGCTGCTGCAGTGGCGGCTGGATTATCGGTCTGCATTTCTTCCCTGGTCCTATCTCGCATTTCAGTGGCGGGTTGATGCCCGCCGACCGCACGCGTTGACCGACCTTATAAAATGCTTTTTTGATCTTCGGAATGGGGGATGAAGTAAAACGGCTTCACTAAAAGTTCAAAGGGGTTCAAATCTCGCGGAAAAACTCTATATGAAGCTGAGAATTACAGAATCCGCTGCCGCGTCGGAGATTTTTTCTCTAAACGTCTGTGGCGGATTTGTGTTTCTGTCACAAGCTTCCTATAAGCCTGTACGAATAACGGCCTTTAGAGTGTATTCCGAAAAGTGCGAAGCGGTTTTCGGGTTAAATACGCGTCCAGACCCAAACAACGTGCCCGCCAGCCTAGCTGGACAGGCCATATTTCCCCAATGACGACCCGGAACGCTCATGATCCAGACGCCATACTACCTGATCGACAAGACCAAGCTGAAGCGCAACATGGAAAAAGTTGCCTATGTGCGCGAGAAATCGGGCGCGAAGGCTCTGCTTGCGCTGAAATGCTTTGCCACATGGTCGGTGTTTGATTTGATGAGCGAATATATGGACGGCACGACGTCTTCTTCGCTGAACGAAGTGCGCCTTGGTCATGAGAGATTCGGCGGCGAAACCCATGCTTACAGCGTGGCCTATGCCGATCACGAGATTGATGAAGTCATCAGCCACGCCGACAAGATCATCTTCAATTCGATTGGTCAGTTCGAACGTTTTGCTGACAAGGCAGCGCATATCAAGCGCGGCCTGCGGCTGAACCCGGGCATTTCCTCGTCGAGCTTTGATCTTGCTGACCCGGCGCGTCCGTTCAGCCGTCTTGGCGAATGGGATGTTGCGAAGGTTGAAAAGGTCATGGACCGCGTCACCGGCTTCATGATCCATAACAATTGTGAAAATTCCGATTTCGGTCTTTTCGACAAGATGCTGACCGATATTGAAGAGAAGTTCGGCTCGCTTCTGCACCGTGTTGAATGGGTCAGCCTTGGCGGCGGCATCCACTTCACCGGAGACGATTATCCGGTCGATGAATTTTGCGCGCGCCTGAAGGCATTCTCGGAAAAATTTAGCGTGCAGGTTTATCTGGAGCCGGGCGAAGCATCAATCACCAGGACCACGACGCTGGAAGTGACGGTTCTCGATACACTTTATAACGGCAAGAACCTCGCGATCGTCGATAGCTCGATTGAAGCGCATATGCTTGACCTGCTGATCTATCGCGAAAAGGCGAAGATGGCGCCCAACGATGGCGAGCACAGCTATATGATCTGCGGCAAGTCCTGCCTTGCAGGTGATATTTTCGGTGAGTTCAATTTCGACAAGCCGCTGGCCATTGGCGACCGCCTCTCATTCGAAGATGCGGCTGGTTATACGATGGTCAAGAAAAACTGGTTTAATGGCGTGAAAATGCCTGCCATTGCCGTGCGTGAACTCGACGGCACGGTCAAACTTGTCCGCGAATTCGATTATGCGGATTTCGAGGGTTCGCTCTCCTGAACCCTGCGTCGCAGCATTCATCAGCGACGTGAAGCAGAAGCATTTCCTGCAAAACTGCGAAGAGGTTTTGTCAGGGATGATGCGGATAGCAAAGATTTAAACGGTTTCGCGGCTGAGAGCACCGGGGAACGAGAAACAGATGGCGGGTGACCGCTGGAAGAGGAAGCATCGACAGAAAATGAAGAAGAACGTTCTCATTATCGGCGCCGGGGGCGTGGCACAGGTTGTTGCACATAAGTGTGCACAAAACTCTGACATATTGGGCGATATCCATATTGCGTCCCGCACGGTTGAGAAATGCCGCAAGATTATCGATAGCGTGCATGAAAAGAAGAGCCTCAAGACTGAGGTGAAACTGGAAGCGCATGCGCTGGACGCTCTGGATGTGGAAGCCACAAAGGCACTGATCCAGAAAACAGGCGTTCAGATCGTCATCAATGTCGGCTCGGCCTTCCTCAATATGTCGGTCCTTCGCGCCTGTATCGATACGGGCGTGGCTTATATGGATACCGCGATCCACGAAGACCCGAAGAAGATCTGCGAAACCCCGCCGTGGTATGGCAACTACGAATGGAAGCATCTCAAAGAATGCGAAGAGAAGGGCATCACCGCCATTCTCGGCATTGGGTTTGATCCGGGCGTAGTCAATGCCTATGCACGTCTGGCTGCTGACGATTATCTTGATGAAGTCAAATCCATCGATATCGTTGATATCAATGCTGGTTCGCATGGCCGCTGGTTCTCGACCAATTTCGACCCGGAAATCAATTTCCGCGAATTTACCGGCACGGTTTATTCCTGGCAGGGTGGTGATTGGCAGTCGAACAAGATGTTCGAAGTCGGCCACACCTTCGATCTGCCTGTCGTTGGCCCGAACAAGGCCTATATGACCGGCCATGATGAAGTGCATTCGCTGGCGAAGAACTATCCGAACGCCGATGTGCGTTTCTGGATGGGCTTTGGCGATCACTACATCAACGTCTTTACGGTGCTGAACAATCTCGGCCTCCTGTCCGAACAGCCGGTCAAGACCGCTGAAGGTCTGGAAGTTGTGCCGCTCAAGGTGGTCAAGGCTGTTCTGCCTGATCCCTCGTCACTTGCACCAGATTACACCGGCAAAACCTGCATTGGCGATTTCGTCAAGGGTTTGAAGGACGGCAAGGAGAAGGAAGTCTTCATCTACAACGTTGCCGATCACAAGGATGCTTACAACGAAGTGGGTTCGCAGGGCATTTCCTATACTGCGGGCGTTCCTCCGGTTGCAGCGGCGATCCTGATCGCTTCGGGCGAATGGGATGTGAAGAAGATGGTCAATGTGGAAGAGCTTAATCCGAAGCCTTTCCTCAACATCCTCAACCATATCGGCCTGCCATCGCGCATCAAGGACGAAGACGGTGACCGCGCTCTCGATTTTGCGTAATCGTGATTTGAATGAATAAAGAAAACCCCGCTCAGGCGGGGTTTTTTGTTGTGTGCCTTGTTCTGCCTCCCCTCCAACCTCATCCAGAGGAGGCCCGCAGGGCCGTCTCGAAGGGCTGAGGTTGGTGGCACTATTCCGGCATATTCGGCCAGGTGTCTGACAGACGATACCCACCCGGAAACGGGTCGCTTGGATCGAGCATGAGTTGCGATGTGCCTGTCACCCATGCACGACCAGAAATGATCGGGCTGATGGCGGGTTTACCGCCAAGCTCAAGAACTTTATCCAGCCTGCAGTGAAATTCCGTGCCAAGTACGGATTTGCCGATAAATCGTTCCCCGACCTTCATCTGGCCTTTTGCGTGCAGCACGGCCATACGCGCCGAACAGCCGGTGCCGGTTGGTGAGCGATCAAGCTTGGCCGGACGAATGGCAACGGTGTTTACGCCGGTCAGTAAATCGCCCTCGCGTTTTACCGGCTCGGTGATCTGGCAAAAGGAAATGTGGTTCCAATCTTTTTCCGGATGGCGGAAACCGAGCTGTTCATTGGCCGCTTTTGTGATTTTTACACCAATCTCGGCCAGTTCCCGCGCCTGGCCGGGGTCGATCTTCATGCCAATCTGAGCCGCATCCACAATAACAAAACTATCGCCGCCATAGGCTGTATCGACAGTTATGGTGCCAAGTCCTGCGACTTCCAATGAAGCATCCAGCCGATCTGCAAAGGATGGCACGTTGCGCACGCTAATGCGCTCGGCCTTGCCGTTGCGACATTCGGCTTCCACCTCAATAATACCGCCCGGCGCTTCCAGAACCATGCGCGTTATTGGCTCCTGCATCGGGATGATGCCGCTATCAAGCAGGACAGTGGAGACACAGATCGAATTTGAGCCTGACATGGGTGGCGTATCGGCCGGCTCCATGATGATGAAACCCATCTGCGCACGCGGGTCTTTCGGGGGCACCAGCAAATTGACGTGGCGAAACACGCCGCCGCGCGGCTCGTTTAAAACGAAATTACGCAAGGTCTCGTCACCGGCGATGAAACGCGACTGTTCCCACACAGTTTCACCCGGAGGAGGGGCCACGCCACCGACGATAACATCACCGACTTCACCTTCCGCGTGACAGCCGACGATATGGATGACCTTGGTGCTTCGCATGATTTCCCTCGCAAAATTGCATCCCCATCATTCCTAGATACTCAGATGTTATGGTCAACTGTTCTGCGGACAGGAAAGTGCATTTTTGCGACACGGCAGAAAATTGATTTCTCTGCATGTCAGGAGGAGAGAATTTACTTTCCGACACGTGTTGCTTCTTTAAGCAAGTCTGATATCCATTATGCTCTTATTTTGTGCAAATCGATGCGCAGCCCGCTTGGCTCCGGATCAGTTTCTGGAACATACACAACGTTCCCAATAGAAATTGAGAAACCCGAAAAGTTGGGGCGTGGTCGCTTCTGAAGCGACGACAGCTCTTAGCCGGCATGGGACGATCGATGATCGTATCACGATGCTAAATTCCTCAGATTGACATGGTCTCTGACGTCATGGCGCGTGTTTTAGCTATGGATTGTCCGGCTGGTTGACGGCCGCGGATAATTTGGGGGAGTGACCCCGGGAGTAGGTTTGTGACCAATACATTTGATGCGGGCTTTCGCGAGCCCCAGCTAAGCAGCGTTCGGCGCTGGACCCGGGAAATGGCAACAGCTCTCAAACTGGGCTGGCCGCTGATTTTGACCAATCTTTCTCAGGCAGCACTCACGGCCACCGATGTGATCTTCATTGGCCGTCTTGGCAAGGACACGCTGGCTTCAGCGCTGCTGACCACTAGTTTCTATCATACGCTGATGATCTTCTCGATGGGGCTGGTGTCGGCGGTAATGCCGATGATTGCCATTGCACTAGGCCGGAACCGCCATTCGGTGCGCGATGTCCGCCGCACCGTACGTCAGGGCATGTGGTCGGCCATCATCATCTCGATTCCGATCTGGGTCGTGCTCTGGTATTGCGAGGAAATATTCCTGTTCCTTGGCCAGCAACCGGATATCGCCGCGCGCTCAACCGATTTCATGCATACGCTGCAATGGGCGCTGTTGCCATATCTGTTCTATATCGTGTTGCGCTCCTTTTTCGCAGCGATGGAAAGGCCGATGTGGACGCTGATCGTTGCAGCAATCGCTATCGGGTTCAACGCGCTGGCGGGCTGGACGCTGATTTTCGGCCATTTCGGCTTTCCGCGTATGGAGCTCCATGGCGCGGGCATCGCAACTACCCTGTCGAGCACGATGATGTTTCTGGGCATGGCTTTCATTACCATGCGTCATCGCCGTTTCCGGCGTTATCGCCTGTTTGGACGCTTCTGGCGCCCTGACTGGCCGCGCTTCATTGAGCTATGGCGCATTGGTTTTCCGATGGCGCTGACCTTTGTGTTCGAGACATCGATCTTTTATGCGGCCGTTGTCATGATGGGCTATATCGGCTCCACGGCCATGGCGGCCCATGCGGTTGCGATACAGGTTGCATCGCTTAGCTTCATGGTGCCGCTTGGTTTCGGGCAGGTTGCCACGGTACGGGTGGGGCGCGCCTATGGACGCGGTGACATTCAGGCTGTGGCCTATGCGGGATGGAGCGCGTATGCACTTGGCGTTGGTTTCATGGCGATCATGGGATTGCTGATGATTCTGATCCCGCGCCTGTTTATCGGTGTATTTCTTGATCTCAAGGACCCTGAGAACTTTGCGGTTATAGAGCTGGCCGTAACATTCCTTGCGCTCGCGGCACTGTTTCAGATTGTCGACGGAGCACAAGCCGTTGCTGCAGGTATGCTGCGCGGCCTCAGAGATACCCGCATACCCATGTATTTGGCATTGGTTGGCTATTGGGGTGTAGGATTGCCGTTCGGCGCTTTGCTGGCATTCCAGTTTGGTTTTGGTGGTGCAGGGGTCTGGTTAGGTCTGGCAGCTGGGCTGGCGATGGTCTCGGTATTGATGACTATGCGCTGGCGGCGTTCGCTGATGCGCATCAGCACAGTGCCACGCTAACTGATGTGGATGGGCAGTTCTCACGCAGATAGGCGCGATCTGATTGAAACGGATTGGTGCTCTTGTGCTGACGCTGCAATCCCTTCGGATTGTCATAAAAAATGCCGTACGGTGAAAACCGTACGGCATGATCTGCGATGCTGCGGATATCGTTATGTATCCGCTAAAATCAAATGCCCCCAAATTATTTCGTGAGTGCAATAATACGGTCCAGCGCTGCACCGTAGCCTTTCAGTGAAATTTTGAAAGCCACGGCCTGACTTGGGCTGAGTGCAGTCGCATTGACATTCAAATTGGTACCAGCTTTCAAAGCGGCCACCTGCTTGGCATCAAAACTCACTGGTGCCAGACAGCCTTGTGGTAAACAGGTCGAGAAGGTCAGGTGGGGGCCGTCGGCATCATCGATCTTCAGCTCAGTGCCTTTAGCGAGATCAAGACCGAATGGCATCAGAATGACACCTTCAACCTTGCCGCCAGCCATATTGCGCAACTCAGCGGTCAGGACGCGCTGACCGGTCTGTGTGCTGCTTTGATCCTGTCGCACAGCGCAGACCGTTGTTTCCTTTTCTGACTGACAGGAGACAGTCCAGTCCTGATAGGTTTCCTGCAGTGTGCTCGCTCCGCCCGGAAGAGGAGCTGCAAAAGCTGGAAGACCCGAAATTACAGCAAATCCAATTGCAAGGCCGGTCAGTCTATAGTTTTTCATAAATGTATTCTCTTTTAAGCGGTAATGAGTGATGCGATGATACAAATCACGAGACCTTGGATATTAATAACCACAAAGTTAAATGAGATACAATAGGCAATATATTTAACGTAATTGACAATATAAATGAACTCTAAAATGAAAATTCACTAATTTAAACATTATAACGCGTTGCCTGGCTGTGTATTGCATTCAAATAATGCGCCTAACTCAGTTGGGAAGCGCGAGTTCGGATTCCTGGAGCTCATCCTGGAAAGTGTGAGCCGGGTCTCGAATGAGATGTGCGTAGAGGCAAACAATTGGACGGTTCCGCCGACCCGAACGCAACGGCAGCATTTTCGTGTTTTAGCAACAGAAAATTGGCTATCGGAAATGTAAGTAAATATAGAATTAATTACATATAAAATTACAGGCAATTAATTGCTAAATAAATATAATGAAGTAATAAAAACTCGCATTTATGTTATATATTTGTTGGGCGAATAAAATAAACTGTTAAATAGTGCCGAATTTACCACACGGTTATTGATAATACCAATTTTGAATAAGTTGTAATTGAGATTTTAACTGGATTCATTCTATCAGTTGCCAGTGTTAATTATTCAGATTTGCTGGAGGCATATCAAAATGACTATTAAGGGTTTTCTTCTGGGTTCAGCAGCCGTTGTCGCGGCAGGAACTGGCGCTGCTCATGCTGCTGACGCGATTGTTGCGCCAGAGCCAGAGGCCGTTGAATACGTACGTGTTTGCGATGCATATGGTGCGGGTTATTTCTACATCCCGGGAACCGAAACCTGCCTGCGCATCTCCGGTTATGTTCGCTATGATGTAACTGGTGGCAATGACGTATATGGCCGCGGATTTACTGATCGCGACGGCGCTGCTCTTGCAAGCGATGGATACAAGCGCAAGACATGGGACAACAAGGCTCGCTTCACACTCCGTTTCAACACCGCTTCGGAAACCGAACTTGGCACTCTCAAGACCTATGCTGAAACCCGTTTTGACTGGGGCAATGGCGAAGCCGGTACTTCAGGCGAATTGCGCTTCGGCTACATTCAGTTGGGTGGCCTGCGCGTCGGTCTCGACGAATCGGCTTTCGTAACGTTCCCTGGTTATCTTGGCAACGTCATCAACGATGACGTGATCCTTGCAGGCGGATATCGCACCGGCCTTATCAGCTATACCTTCAATGGTGACAACGGCCTGTCGGCAGTTCTGTCGCTTGAGCAGGGCAACAACGTCGATACCGATAGCAAGTACGGCTATGACGGCGTCATCAAGGATTACACCCCTCACGTCGTTGGTGGAGTGAAGTACGAACAGGGCTGGGGCAAGATTGCAGCTGTTGCAGCTTATGACGCGCGTAACAAGGAATGGGCAGGCAAGCTGCGTGGTGATCTGAACATTACCGATCAGCTGTCGATCTGGGCCATGGGTGGTTACAAGTCGAACAAGGACCAGTACATGAACGTGACCGATGGTTCGGGCAACGTTATGGGCCAGGTCCGTGCGATCAGCAGCTTCTACGGCACATGGGGTGGCGACTGGGCCGTTTGGGGCGGTGCCGCATTCAAGGCAACCGAACAGGCGACCTTCAATGTACAGGCTGCTTATGATGGTAGCAGCACCTTCGCAGCAACCGCTAACGTTGCCTATGAAATGGTTCCTGGCTTCACCGTTACTCCAGAAGTTTCCTACACCAAGTGGCAGGACGACAAGTCCTATCTCAAGGGTAAGGATGCTTGGCAGGGTATGGTCCGCTTCCAGCGTTCGTTCTAATCAGTATATTGGCCGTTACGTTTCGTGGCGGCCAATGTAAAATGAACATATTGTATAAATTTAGAATTTTATAAAATTAATACAATTATTATCTATATATATTGCTATTATGTTATTCGAAAAATCTAGATATACTTGAATTCCATTCGACAAAGTAGAAGGACTGCTTTGTTAATTAAATCTGATCTCCAGTCAGAAGAATGGTGACGGCGGGCTTCGGTCCGCCGTTTTTATTTGCGAGACCATTGAGAACACATACCGAAGAGCGGGAACCGCTTTTCGGAAAAAGATGTGCGTGAAAACAGAAAGACAGAGCATTTCAAATTTGACGTTTGAAACAGCATTTGTGTCGGTCGGGATTTAAACGTCAAATTCAATCCACCAGATCGTCGCTCTAAAGAAAAGGCCGGATCAAGTCCGGCCTTTGTGTCTGTGAGAATGATGCTTAGCACCTATCGCGACAACTTCATGTGGCGGTTTACATCCTTGTAGAGCAGATAACGGAACTTGCCCGGTCCACCTGCATAACAAGCCTGCGGACAGAAGGCGCGTAGCCACATGAAATCGCCGGCCTCTACTTCCACCCAGTCCTGATTGAGCCGATAGACGGCCTTGCCTTCAAGCACGTAAAGTCCGTGTTCCATCACATGTGTTTCTGCAAATGGAATTACACCGCCTGGCTCGAATGTCACAACGGTCACATGCATGTCGTGGCGCAGGTCGTTCGGATCGACAAAGCGCGTCGTGGCCCATGCACCGTCGGTGTCGGGCATTGGTGTCGGCGCAATGTTCTTCTCGTTGAGGAAGAGCGGCTCTGGCACATCAATGCCGTCTACATATTCATAAGCCTTGCGTACCCAATGGAAACGGGTAACGGCATTGCTGTGGTTGCGAAGTCGCCAGCCGCTTTTCGGCGGCAGATAGGCATAGCCACCTTCGGTGAGCACATGGTCTTTGCCCGCGAGCGTGACAGTGACTTCACCTTCGACAACAAACAGAACACCCTGTGCGCCATCGTCCAGCTCTGCGCGGTCGCTGCCGCCGCCCGGCTGAACTTCCATGATATATTGCGAGAATGTCTCGGCAAAACCCGACAGTGGGCGAGCGATGATCCACAGCCGCGTCTTGTCCCAAAAGGGCAGGAAGCTGGTAACGATATCGCTGAATGTGCCTTTTGGAATGACCGCATAGGCTTCGGTGAACATCGCGCGATCAGTCAGCAGCTGCGTTTGTGGCGGCAAGCCACCCGTTGGTGCATAATAATTTCGGCTCATCGGTCTTTTCCTAATCAGTAAAGTGTCTCTGGAAGAATGTCTTTGAGCCGAAGCAGCGCAATGCGCTCGACCTGCTCGGACGCGGTTTCCAGTTCAGCAGCTTGCGTATTCTCGACACGTCGTTTGAAAGCGTCGAGAATTTCCTTTTTATTGCGGCCCTTGACCGCAATGATGAAAGGAAAGCCGAATTTCTGCGTGTAAGTGTCGTTGAGCCCGGTGAATGTCTTCCGCTCGTCGTCCGTCAATGCATCAAGACCGGCAGAAGCCTGCTCAGCAGTGGATTCAGGCGTCAGGCGTTTGGCTGCCGCAAGCTTACCCGCAAGATCGGGATGCGCGCGCAACACGCCGAGCTTTTCATCGCCGGATGCAGCGCGGAAAGCGCGGACCAATACTGTGTGAAGACCGGAGGCTGAATCGGCAAGCTCAGTCAGGCCGGCATCATATGCGCGCTCGGCAATCCACGGAGAGTGCTCAAAGATGCCGCCGAAACGCGCGACAAAATCCGCTTTGCTGGCTGTCGATGGCACAATATCATTGGTTTTTGGCTTGTGATGCTCATGCCAGTGGCGGGCAATATCAACGCGTTTGGCAATCCAGACCTTGTCATGGCTCTGGACGTAATCGAGGAAACGCTCCAGCGCCGCCGCGCGGCCAGGCCGTCCAACAAGACGGCAATGCAGGCCAATCGACATCATCTTCGGCGCACCTTCTGCCCCTTCGCGATAAAGCACATCGAAGGTGTCTTTCAGATAGCTGTAGAACTGATCGCCGGAATTAAACCCCTGCGGCGTTGCAAAACGCATGTCATTGGCGTCAAGCGTATAAGGCACGATGAGATGCGGTCCCTTGGGACCCTTCACCCAATAAGGCAGTTCATCGGCATAAGAATCGGCGGAGTAGAGAAACCCGCCTTCCTCCATGACAAGCTTCAGCGTGTTGTCAGACGGCTTGCCCTGATAAATACCCAGGGGACGCGAACCGGTAACTTCGGTGTGCAGGCGCACTGCTTCGCGAATATGCTCGCGTTCAACGTCTTCGGGAACGTCCTTATATTCCCACCAGCGCAAGCCATGGCTGGCGATTTCCCAATCGGCTTCCTTCATGGCTGAAATGGCTTCAGGGTTGCGCTCCATGGCGAGCGTCACGCCATAGACTGTGACCGGCATGTTGCGTCGCGTGAAAGCGCGCCACAAACGCCAGAAGCCGGAACGCGACCCATATTCATAGATGGATTCCATATTGAGATTGCGCTGGGCTTTCCATGCCGGCGCACCCACAATCTCGGAAAGCAGGCATTCGGAAGCCGGATCGCCATCGAGAATGCAGCTCTCGCCGCCTTCTTCGTAGTTGACGACGAACTGCACAGCAATGTTGGCCCCACCCGGCCAGCGTGGGTCTGGTGTGTTGCGGCCATAGCCAACCAGATTGCGCGGATAACTCATATGGAATTCCCTCGATTTTCATCTGTTTTGCGCATGATAATAAAGATTTACGCGGATCATTCCCCCTCAAAATTTTGAAAGACATCCAACGATTATCATCTTTCGCAAGACATGAGATCGGTAAATACTCAAAATCGGGAACAAGTGTGATTTGCAAACCCCTATGGTTTGGCCAGAATAAGACACACTAAATCAATAGCTTGCAACGATTCCAACGGTAGGGTCGAGAGAATCGGACAGGCGGCAGGAGTATAAATGGGTCAGGAAATGAGCGGTCAGGGCCGGTTGACGACGCATGTCCTCGATACGGCGAGTGGCAAGCCAGCAGCAAATCTCCGCATCGAATTGCGCCGTGTTGGGAATCAGCAGCCCGAAACGCTTCGTGAAATCCGCACCAATGCGGATGGTCGTTGCAACGAGCCGCTGCTTGCCGGTGATGCGTTGCATACTGGTTCATATGAGCTGCTTTTCCATGTTGGCGAATATTTTGGAAAGAGCGATGACGTCGTGCCATTTCTGGATGTGGTGCCGCTGCGCTTTGGCATTTCGGATGAAAAGGCGCATTATCATGTGCCGCTTCTGGTTTCGCCATTTTCCTATTCAACCTATCGCGGGAGTTGAGCGATATGGGTCAAGCAGTCAGACATAGTATCCGCTTCCTGTTGAATGGCGAGACGGTCGAACTCGATCGCGTATCGTCAACGGAAACCTTGCTCGATTACCTGCGTCTGGCCTGCAAGTTACGCGGCAGCAAGGAAGGTTGCGGTGAAGGAGATTGCGGTGCCTGCACGGTGCTGGTCGGCAAGATTGTGGATGGCGAACTGATCTACGAGAGCGTGAATGCCTGCATTCGCTTCGTTGGATCGCTTGATAGCTGCCATGTCGTAACGATTGAACATTTGCGTGGGTCGGATGGCGGTCTGCATCCTGTGCAGAAAGCAATGATCGACTTTCACGGTTCGCAGTGCGGCTTCTGCACGCCGGGCTTTGTCATGTCGCTTTATGGTCTCTGGATGCGCAATCCAAAGCCTCAGGACGCACAGATCGAAAAGGCGCTGCAAGGCAATCTTTGCCGCTGTACCGGCTATGAAGCCATCATGCGCGCAGCCCGTGCAATTTCCGATTACGGCACGGTTATGGAAGATCCGCTTGCCGGCGAACGGGCACATGTCATTGCGCAACTGACTGCAATGCGGGATGGTGCGCGGGTCGAAGTCGGTACCGACAAGGATCGACTGGTCGTGCCTGCCAATCTTGATGATTTTGCTGCCATTTTTGTAAACGAGCCAAAAGCCACAATCGTCGCCGGTTCTACCGACGTGGGGCTGTGGGTTACAAAAATGATGCGAGATATTTCGCCCGTTGTCTTTATTGGCCATCTCACAGAGCTGCGCGCAATCAGTGAAGAAAAGGGCGTCATCACCATTGGTGCGGGCGTAACCTACACGGAAGCTTTTACGTTTCTCGCAAAGCGTATTCCTGCTTTGGGAAGCCTCATTAATCGTATTGGCGGCGAGCAGGTACGCAATATGGGTACTATTGGCGGCAATATTGCCAATGGTTCGCCGATTGGCGACACGCCACCGCCATTGATTGCGCTGAACGCGAAACTCACTCTGCGCAAGGGTGCGGAACGCCGAACGATTCCTCTGGAAGAGTTTTTCATCGCCTATGGCAAGCAGGACCGTCAGCCGGGTGAGTTTGTGGAGGCCGTGCATGTGCCGGTGCCGGACGAAGGCAACCAGTTCGCCATTCACAAAATTTCCAAGCGCTATGAGGAAGATATCACTGCCACGCTCGGTGCTTTCCATCTGACGCTTGATACGGGCGGCAATGTCGCATCCATTCGCATCGCCTATGGCGGCATGGCAGCAACACCCAAGCGGGCCTTTGCCGTTGAAGCGGCACTGACCGGAAAACCATGGAGTGAGGCGACAGTTGAGGCAGCACTCGATGCTTATGCCAGCGATTATCAGCCTCTGAGCGACATGCGTGCAACTGCTGACTATCGTCTGCTGGTGGCCAAAAATCTGCTGCGCCGCTTCTATGCTGAGACACAAGGGCAAGCCGAACCTTTACGCACCCCAAGCGTTAAAGCCGCATAAGGAGGATGGCATGAACAAACATCCTGCAAACGCCATCAAAGCTGCCCGGATCAAGGGTGGTGTCGCTACCGATCAGCGACATGATTCCGCGCATAAGCATGTGACGGGCGAAGCCGTTTATATTGACGACATTCCAGAACCCGAAGGCACGCTGCATATCGGCGTCGGCTTTTCGACGGTGGCGCATGCCAGGATCAGCACGGTTGATCTGTCCGCAGTGCGTGCTGCTCCCGGCGTGGTCGATGTGCTGACCTATAAGGATGTGCCGGGCGAGAATGATGTCTCGCCATCGGGTATGCATGACGATCCGATCTTCGCGGTTGATACTGTACAGTTTCACGGTCAGCCGATTTTTGCGGTTGTAGCGCGTACTCGCGATCAGGCCCGCCGCGCGGCACGTCTCGCCAAGGTCGAATATGAAGAAATGCCTGGTCTGTTTTCGATTGCAGGTCTCGATGGTTACAAGGACCGTCTGGTTTTCACACCGCTGACGCTTAATCGCGGTGATGCCCGCAAGGCCATTGACGACGCGCCGCGCAAGGTCAAAGCGCAGATGCTTGTCGGTGGACAAGATCACTTCTATCTGGAAGGTCAGGCTTCACTCGCTATCCCCGGTGAGGATGAAGACGTCACCATCTATTGCTCCACGCAGGGGCCGAGCGAAACGCAGCATCTGGTTGCACATGCGCTTGGCGTGCCGAGCCATTCAGTCACGGTTGAAGTGCGCCGCATGGGTGGCGGTTTTGGCGGTAAGGAAACGCAGGCCAATCAGTGGGCGGCGATTGCAGCCATTGCGGCCAAGAAGCATAAGCGCGCCATGAAAATCCGGCTCGACCGTGACGAGGATATGACCTCAACCGGCAAGCGCCATGATTTCATGATCGATTACGAAGTCGGGTTTGATGAAGAGGGTAATATTCTCGGCGTCGATTATATGTTCGCCCTGAATGCCGGTTTTTCTGCCGATCTGTCAGGGCCGGTCGGCGACCGTGCGCTGTTCCACTGCGATAATACCTATTTCTTCCCCGCTGTTCATGCACAATCTGCACCGCTTTACACCAATACGGTATCCAACACAGCGTTTCGCGGTTTTGGCGGTCCACAAGGCATGGTGGGTGCTGAGCGCGTCATCGAGGAAGTGGCTTTTGCTGTCGGCAAAGACCCACTCGAAATCCGCAAGCTCAATTTCTACGATCAGATGGGCGCAGAAGGTACGCGCAATGTGACGCCGTATCACCAGAAGGTCGAAGATTGCATCATTCAGCGCATCGTTGCGGAGCTTGAGGAAAGCGCTGATTACGCCAAGCGCCGTGAAGCAATCCGCGAATTCAATGCAACAAGCCGCTATGTTAAACGCGGCATGTCGCTGACGCCGGTGAAGTTCGGTATCTCTTTCACCAAAACGGAATCCAATCAGGCTGGCGCACTGGTGCATGTCTATAATGATGGTTCGGTGCATATGAACCACGGCGGCACGGAGATGGGGCAGGGGCTTCATCTTAAAGTGGCGCAGGTGGTGGCCGAAGAATTCCAGATTGACCTTGATCGTGTAAAGATCACTGCAACGACCACTGCCAAAGTTCCGAATACGGCACCGACGGCAGCATCATCAGGCGCTGACCTCAACGGTATGGCCGCACAGGATGCGGCGCGTCAGATTAAGAAGCGCCTCATTCATTTTGCAGCGCAACAATATCAGGTGCCGGAAGATCAGGTTGTCTTCCTGCCGAACCGTATCCGCGTGGGCAATCAGGAAGTCAGTTTCAACGATCTGGTGAAGCAGGCCTATATCGGGCGTGTTCAGCTGTCTGCGTCGGGCCACTACAAGACGCCAAAAATTCATTGGGACCGTGCCAAAGGCAGAGGCCACGCCTTCTATTATTATGCTTATGGTGCGGCCTGTTCGGAAGTGTCTGTTGATACACTGACCGGCGAATATGTGGTTGAACGCACCGATATTCTGCATGATACCGGTCGGTCACTCAATCGTGCCATCGACATTGGTCAGGTGGAAGGTGGCTTCGTTCAGGGTATGGGCTGGCTGACAACAGAAGAGCTGGTCTGGGACAATAAAGGGCGGTTGCGTACGCACGCGCCGTCGACTTACAAGATCCCATTGGCATCTGACCGACCGAAGATTTTCAATGTGGCGCTGACAGACTGGTCGGAGGCTTACGAGCCGACGATCCACCGTTCCAAGGCGGTTGGCGAGCCACCGCTGCCGCACGGTATGTCGGTGCTCTATGCACTGTCAGATGCGGTTGCCAGTGTTGCCGATCACAAGATCAGTCCGCGTCTCGATGCGCCCGCCACGCCGGAGCGCGTGTTGATGGCCATCGAACGGTTACGCAGTCAGAAGGGCTAATGGGATGCCGGGCGCGAGGGATGACATAAGAGCGTTTCTCAACAAGCGATCCGACAGCGTGTTGATCGAAGTGACAGACGTCAGAGGATCGGCACCGCGTAACGCAGGTGCATGGATGCTTGTCGCTCGTGACATGATCTTCCGTACGATTGGCGGTGGGCAACTCGAATTTATGGCGATTGACCACGCCCGCAAGATCCTCCTCGGAGGCAAAGATTCCTCGTTGGATGTGTCGCCCATGGACGTAGCATTGGGCCCCGAAATTGGCCAATGCTGCGGTGGCCGCGTGGCTTTAAGCTTCCGGCGCGTCAATCGCGGATTAGCAGAGGAACTCATCGCGAAGGTCGATGCTGAAATCTCTACCCGTCCGCATGTCTATGTCTTTGGCGCAGGCCATGTGGGTGACGCCTTGGCTTACTCATTATCGCTGACGCCTGTGCGGGTCATTCTGGTTGATACGCGCGAAGCAGAACTCATGGCTGTCGACGCACCCGGAGTTGAGACTTGTCTCGCAGCCTTGCCAGAGCAGGTTGTGCGGTCAGCACCGCCCGGCAGTGCTTTTATCGTGCTGACCCACGACCATGCGCTTGATTTCCTGATCGTGGCCGAGGCTTTGCAGCGTGGTGATGCTGTTTATGTCGGGATGATCGGTTCCAAGACGAAGAAAGCCACTTTCAAAAATTGGTTGAAACGTGAAATCGGCAGCGATGGTCTATTTGAGAATCTTGTTTGTCCGGTCGGTGGATCGGTTGTGAAAGACAAGCGACCGGAAGTCATTGCCGCACTAGCGGCGGCTGAGGTTTTAACCGCGGTACTGGTTTCCAGCAAAGTCTTGCAGCCCGCCTAAAAGCATTTCCAGAAAAAGTGCGAGGCGCTTTTGCGTAGGATAATGCGCAAAAACAAATAGTTACAGCGGTTCCAACGATCCAGACTTAACTGGAACCGCATGTAAAGACATGCATTTAATATGACGGGCTTCTTTTTATGCCAATGCCTCACGGATGAGACGCTGGCACCGCTCACTCATGAAATCGATGATCAGACGGACTTTCGGGTCCTGAAAACGTTTATGCGGATAGATCGCAGCAAGCTGGATCGATGCCGGTGGTGTGCTTGAGAGAATAGGAATCAATCGTCCGTCGCGGATATATTCCTTCACTTCAAACAGTGGCTTGTTGATAATTCCACGTCCACCCAAGGCCCATTGCGTCAATACGTCGCCGTCATCGGAGTCATAAGGTCCAGTTACTTCAAACTTGCGAAGCCCTTCCGGTGTTTGCAGTGACCAGTAATACTCTTTCGAGCCGGGAAAGCGGAGCAAAAGGCAGTCATATTTATCGCCTAAAAGCTCTTCAGGCGACTGAGGCGTTCCGTGCTTTTCGAGATATTCCGGGGCTGCGCAAATCACACGTTCGCAATTCAGAATACCGCGCATGCGCAGGTTCGAATTTTCCAAAACGCCCAATTTGAAAGCAACATCAACACTTTCGCTCATGATGTCGATCTCGTGGTCAGATAGTCGCAGGCGCACTTCAATGTCGGGATACTTGTCGTGAAACTCCGGAATCCCTGATGCAATGAGCCTTCGGCCGAGCCCTAACGGCGCGGTAATTCGAATCGATCCCTTCGGATTCTTAGCCAGTTCAGCGACTGCCGCTTCGGCTTCATCCACGGCTTCGAGGATTTTCAGTGCGCCGTCATAAAATACACGGCCATGCTCGGTTGGCGTCAGCTTGCGCGTGGTCCGGTTAAAGAGCCGCACACCAAGATGTTTCTCCAACTCTTTGATTCGATTACTTGCAACGGCTGGCGAAGCGCGCTGGTCGCGTCCTGCTGCCGACAAATTTCCCAATTCGACAACGCGCACAAAAACGCGCAGATTATCAAGATATGACATGCGTCCCCTCCACGATTGTCTATATTTTTTTGAAAGTGATGGTCGTGATGTGACGTTCCCTCAGGCGCAAAGCTTTGGCACATAATAAATTAACGAACAATGGGGTCAGCGCATCGGCCCAAAAATCGAAATCGAATTTTGGAAAGCACGATGCGTCAACGAAACGAGACAGAGAGTCCTTGTGTAGCGTCCCTTAGGACACACGACGCTCTGAGAATGGGAGTGCCTGATGTATGATCTTGCCGTGGCCTGGGACTGGCTGGGCTTCGCAGTGCGATGGCTGCACGTCATCACTGCGATTGCGTGGATCGGCTCGTCTTTCTATTTTATCGCACTGGACCTTGGCTTGCGCCAGCGTCCGGGCTTGCCTGTCGGCGCTTATGGCGAAGAATGGCAGGTCCATGGGGGCGGTTTCTATCACATCCAGAAATATCTGGTTGCGCCTGCCGAAATGCCTGAGCATCTGACCTGGTTCAAATGGGAATCCTACGCCACGTGGCTGTCGGGCTTCACTTTGCTTTGCATCGTTTATTATGCGGGTGCCGATCTTTATCTGGTCGATCCGAATGTGCTTGATGTATCGGCACCGGTTGCGATTGCCATTTCGATTGCCTCACTGGCGTTCGGCTGGATCGCCTATAACACCATCTGCAAGCTGATGCTCGGCAAGAGCGATACACTCCTGATGGTCATTCTCTACTGCATTCTGGTGGTGATGGCATGGGGCTATACGCATCTGTTTACAGGGCGCGCAGCCTTCCTGCATCTGGGTGCTTTCACCGCAACGATCATGTCGGCCAACGTGTTCATGGTCATCATTCCGAACCAGAAAATTGTGGTTGCGGATTTGATCGCCGGTCGTAAGCCAGATCCGAAATATGGCAAGATCGCCAAGCAGCGTTCGACGCATAATAACTATCTGACGCTGCCGGTTCTGTTCCTGATGCTATCGAACCACTATCCGCTGGCGTTCGGGACCGAGTTCAACTGGATCATCGCATCGCTGGTGTTCCTGATGGGCGTTACGATCCGCCACTGGTTCAACACGCAACACGCCCGTAAGGGTAGCCCGACCTGGACATGGCTGGTGACGGTTATCCTGTTCATCATCATCATGTGGCTGTCGACTGTCCCGAAAATTCTGACCGGTGAACCGGCGGAGCAGAAGGTTTCATCGTTGCAGCAAACTTTCATCTCGGACCCGCACTTTGAAAAAGTGCGGGATACCGTTCTGGGGCGTTGTGCGATGTGTCATGCCAAGGAACCAGGCTGGGAAGGCATGATCGTGCCACCAAAAGGCGTGGTTCTTGAAACAGACAGGGATATAGCAGCCCACGCCCGCGAAATCTATTTGCAGGCTGGCCGATCCCATGCCATGCCGCCTGCCAATGTTACCGGCGTGAGCAATGAGGAGCGCAAGCTGCTCGCTTCCTGGTATGAATCCGCTACTGCTGGAGCAAAGTAATAATGACCAAACTTCTCATCCGTGGCCGCGTGCTGACCTTTCGTGATGAACCGCAAAGTCTGGATGACAGTCAATCCTATCGCTATATCGATGATGGTGCCGTGCTTGTTGAAAATGGCCGCATCGCGCGCCTCGGAGACTATGCCGAGATAAGCGCTGAAGCAGGCAGCGGCGTGAAGGTTGCCGATCATCGCCCACATCTCATCCTGCCCGGTTTCATCGATACGCATATCCATTATCCGCAGACGCAGGTTATTGCGTCCTATGCCGCCAATCTTCTCGAATGGCTTAACACCTATACATTTGTGGCAGAGCAGAAGTTTGCCGATGAGCAGCACGCTGAATTTATCGCTGAGCGCTTTCTGGACGAACTGATACGCCATGGAACCACGACTGCTGTCGCTTATTGCTCAGTGCATCCGCAGAGCGTCGATGCCTATTTCCGTGCGTCGCAGCATCGCAATATGCGTATGCTCGGCGGCAAGGTGATGATGGATCGCAACGCACCGCCAGCGCTCTGCGATACAGCACAATCGGGTTATGATGACAGCAAGCAGTTGATCGAACGCTGGCATGGCAAGGATCGGCTTGATTATGTGATCACACCACGTTTCGCGATCACTTCTACACCAGAACAGCTCGAAGCCAGTCAGGCGCTGGCACGCGAACATCCTGAATGCTTTATCCAGACGCATTTGTCGGAAAACCACGATGAGATTGCGTTTACGAAATCGCTTTATCCGGATGCGCCGGATTATCTGGGCATTTACGAGCATTACGGTCTGTTGGGCCAAAAGACATTGCTTGGCCATTCCATCCATCTTGAAGAACGCGAAGTAGAGGTAATGGCAGAAACCGGTTCGGTCGCTGTTTTCTGCCCAACCTCAAACCTGTTCCTTGGTTCCGGTCTGTTCGACCGTGATCGCCTGAAGGCGTCCGGCGTGCGCATCGCTGTCGCAACCGATGTCGGTGGCGGCACCAGCTTCTCAATGCTTCGGACCATGGATGAAGGTTATAAGATTCTGCAGTTGCGCGAGCAGCGCCTCAATCCATTCCAGTCATTTTATATGATGACGCTGGGCAATGCCCGGGCGCTCTCGATGGAAGACAAGATCGGTACTCTCGACGAGGGTACAGAAGCTGATATCGTGGTGCTCAATTCAGCCGCCACGTCGTCAATGCGTCTTCGCATGGCGGCAGGTGCTTCGCTCGAACAGGAGCTGTTTTTGTTGCAGACAGTTGGTGATGACCGCGCGATTGTTGAAACCTATGTGGCGGGTAAGCCACTGAAGGCTGAACTCGCATAATTGGAGCGCATCCTGAAAAGTGTGAAACGGTTTTCGGAAAAGATGCGCTTGAAAACAGATAATCAGAGCGCTGATCTGATTCAATCAGATTGAAACGCGCTCTTAAGAATCTCTGGAGGAGGGAGAGGGAGGACCCGTAGCGGAGAGATCTGCTGCGGGTTCTTCTGTTTACCAGAGTATTTTTTTGATCATAAACCGGTTCCCACTTGTGGGAGACATGCTTTAAAGCTCTTCCGGTCGCTTGCCGCCCATGGTGCGGGTCAGTTCATCGGCTGTCGAGCGGATGAGCGGCCCAAGTTCTTCCAGCTTTTTCTTAGGCAAACGCACGGCAGGTCCAGAAACGGAAATGCCTGCAATTGCTTCGCCATATTCATTGAAAATAGGAGCCGCGATGCAGCACATGCCCAGCGTGTGTTCCTCATCATCAATCGACCAGCCGCGCGTGCGGGTTGCCTGAATATCCTTCAACAGAGCGGGCATTGTGTCGAGCGTCCGCTGTGTGAAATGCTCCAGCGTCCTGCCCGAAAGTGTGCGCGCAATCTCCGTATCCGACCATGTGGAAAGAACAGCCTTGCCAATGCCAGACGCATGAATCGGTCCGCGCCGCCCCGGGCGGAAGAAAGCGCGCATCGGTGCATGGCTTTCGATCTGCGAGATAAACACCACGTCGCCATCGTCTTCGACGCCGACATTTGCGGTTTCCCCGCTCGCCTCCATCAGTTGCTTGAGATAAGGCCGCGCCAATGTGCCAAGCTTGCGGAAGCGGCGAAAGGCATTGCCGATTTCAAATGCCTTGACGCCAATGGTCCAGTCGCCGCTTTCCGCATCATGCGAAACCATACCGTGATTTGAGAGCGAAGAGAGAAGCCGGTGTACAGTTGAAGGCGCCATGCCACTCGCATCGGCCAGGTCGGTCAATGTCGAGCCGTCATTCTCCGCAATCAGTGCCAGCAGCTTGAGACTGCGATCCAGAACCTGAACGGATGACGGTGCTGCGTTTTCCGCCGCCTTGCGACCCCGCTTCGGTTTTGCCTGTTCCATGAGCCGCCTCCGATTCCCTGTTCGTGCATCACTACCTTATCCCTGTAAACTGGGAAAGTGTGCGGCGATTATCTCCATTCCGTTGAAAATCTTTATTTCCATATAATGGTATGAATTTCCATTTTTTAATAATAGCATCTGTAAATGGATATGTTTTCCGTAGGAGGAAGCCGTCATGGCCAGAATGCGTGCAGTCGATGCAGCCATACTTGTGCTGGAGAAGGAAGGAATCAATTGCGCTTTTGGAGTGCCAGGCGCGGCTATCAATCCATTTTACTCTGCCATGAAAGCACGAGGGTCCATCCGTCACATTCTGGCGCGCCATGTTGAGGGCGCATCGCATATGGCTGAAGGCTATACCCGTGCGAAACATGGCAATATCGGTTTGTGCATCGGCACGTCCGGCCCTGCTGGAACGGATATGATCACCGGCCTTTACTCGGCATCTGCCGATTCAATTCCAATCCTCTGCGTTACAGGCCAGGCCCCCCGCGCGCGCCTCGACAAAGAGGACTTTCAGGCAGTCGACATTGCCAAGATCGCAGCCTCCGTTACCAAATGGGCGGTTACGGTTATGGAGCCAGCACTGGTGCCTTTTGTTTTCCAGAAGGCATTTCATATCATGAAGTCGGGTCGTCCCGGCCCGGTGCTGATCGACCTGCCGATCGATGTCCAGCTCGCGGAAATCGAGTTTGACATCGATACTTATCAGCCGATGGAGGCTTACAAGCCAGCAGCAACGCGGGCTCAGGCTGAGAAGGCGATTGCCATGCTGAACGAGGCGGAACACCCGCTCATCGTCGCAGGCGGTGGCATCATCAATGCCGATGCATCCGATCTTCTCGTCGAATTTGCAGAAATCACGGGTATTCCGGTCATTCCAACCCTGATGGGCTGGGGTGTTATTCCTGACGATCATCGTCTCATGGCTGGCATGTGTGGTCTTCAGACCTCGCACCGCTATGGCAATGCGAGCCTGCTCGCGTCAGATTTTGTCATCGGGATTGGCAACCGTTGGGCAAACCGTCACACCGGCAATGTCGAGACCTATAAGAAAGACCGCAAGTTCATCCATATTGATATCGAGCCAACGCAGATCGGTCGTGTTTTCGCACCGGATTTTGGTATCGTGTCGGATGCAGGCAAAGCCTTAAAGCTGTTGCTGGATGTCGCCACCGAATGGAAGACGGCAGGCAAGCTGCGTGACTGGTCAGGCTGGGCGCAGGAATGCGGTGAGCGCAAAAAAACCATGCTGCGCAAGACGCATTTTGATCAGACACCGCTCAAGCCGCAGCGCGTTTATGAGGAGATGAACAAGGCATTTGGTCGCGACACCTGCTATGTCACGACAATTGGTCTCAGTCAGATTGCGGGCGCACAATTCCTGCACGTTTATCGCCCACGCAACTGGATCAATTGCGGTCAGGCCGGCCCATTGGGATGGACATTGCCCGCCGCGCTTGGCGTTCGCGCAGCAGACCCCGATCGCCCGATTGTTGCGTTATCGGGTGACTATGATTTCCAGTTCATGATTGAAGAACTGGCGGTCGGTGCCCAGCACAAGCTGCCCTACATTCATGTGGTTGTGAACAATTCCTATCTCGGCCTCATCCGTCAGGCACAGCGCGGCTTCAATATGGACTTTGAAGTCAGTCTTGCCTTCGACAATATCAACGCATCGGGTGACGCCGAAAAGGGTTACGGCGTTGATCATGTGGCCGTTGCCGAAGGCCTTGGCTGCAAGGCTATCCGGGTGCGCAGCCCCAACCAGTTCGCCGAAAGTTTTGAACAGGCAAAGGCGTTGATGGAAGAACATCAGGTGCCGGTGGTTCTGGAGTTCATCCTTGAACGCGTCACCAATATTTCCATGGGTGCGGATATCGATCAGGTCGTTGAGTTCGAAGAGCTTGCCGAACGTGGCGAAGATGCGCCAACCGCGATTGCAGCTTTATTGGATTAAGAGCAATTCCAGGAACTGCGTAAAAAAGAAACTTAGAGGAGGCGAAAATGCCAAGATTTGCAGCCAATCTCACCATGCTTTTTACCGAAGTGCCGTTCATGGATCGGTTCGCGCTGGCCGCAAAGGCTGGCTTCACAGGGGTTGAATATCTCTTCCCCTATGATTTCAATCGTCATGAACTGAAAGCCGCACTCACCAAGCACAATCTGGCGCAGGTGTTGCACAATTTGCCAGCTGGCAACTGGGGCGGTGGCGAACGTGGTATCGCGGTTCTGCCTGATCGTATCGATGAGTTTCGGCGTGGTGTCGCCGACGCAATTGACTATGCCACAGCGCTCAACTGTTCGCAGGTAAATTGCCTCGCGGGTATTGCGCCGCAAGGCGCCGATCCTGATGTGCTGCGTGCGACCTTCGTCAGCAATCTGCGGCTTGCATCGAAGGAACTTGGCAAACACGGCATCCGCCTGCTGATCGAGCCGATCAATCACTATGATATTCCGGGCTTCTACCTCAACACGGTCGAACAGGCAGTTTCGATTATCGATGAGGTCGGCAGTAACAACCTGTTCATCCAGTATGACCTCTATCACCAGCAGCGCACACGCGGCGAACTGATCGCCACTTATGAGCGCTACAAGCCACTGATCGCGCATGTTCAGCTTGCCGATAATCCGGGTCGTAACGAGCCGGGCACGGGCGAAATCAACTATCCATACGTGTTCGAAGCACTGAAAGCCGCTGGTTACAAGGGCTGGATCGGCTGCGAATACAAGCCAAAGACCACCACCGAAGACGGTCTTGGCTGGTTTAAACAATATGAAGCCGAACGGCTTAGTGCATAGGGAGATTTGTCATGGCCAAGATCGGCTTCATCGGACTGGGGATCATGGGCAAGCCAATGGCGCAGCATTTGCAAAATGCGGGCCACCAGCTTTTCACCTCAAAGCACACACAGCCACCGCACAAGGATTTGCTGGATGCAGGACTGACTGTCCTCGATACGCCAAAGGCAGTGGCTGCTGAATGTGAAACAATCATCCTCATGCTGCCGGATACGCCTCAGGTCGCAGAAGTTCTTTTCAACGAGAATGGCGTCGCTGAAGGTCTCGGCAAAGGCAAAACGCTTATCGATATGAGCTCGATTTCGCCTATCGAGACCAAGGAATTTGCAAAGAAAGTCCGGGCAACGGGTGCGGAATACATCGATGCGCCAGTGTCAGGCGGCGAAGTCGGCGCGAAGAACGCCAGCCTTTCGATCATGGCAGGCGGCGCGCAGGCAACATTCGATGCAGCACTACCCTTGCTGAAGCTCATGGGCAAAAACATCACGCTGGTCGGGGATTGCGGTGATGGTCAGACGACCAAAGTAGCCAATCAGATCATCGTAGCACTCAATATTGAGGCTGTTGCCGAAGCACTGGTTTTTGCCTCCAAGGCGGGTGCCGATCCGGCAAAGGTGCGTGAAGCGCTGATGGGTGGCTTTGCTGCATCGCGCATTCTGGAAGTCCACGGTGAACGCATGATCAAGCGTACATTCGATCCAGGGTTCCGCATTTCACTGCACCAGAAGGATTTGAACCTGGCGCTTCAGGGAGCGAAAGCTCTCGGTGTATCGCTGCCGAACACGGCAACAGCACAGGAATTGTTCAACTCCTGTGCAGCCCATGGCGACGATGGTCTGGATCACTCCGGACTGGTACGGGCGCTGGAACGTATGGCAAATCACGACGTTGCTTAGCTCAAGAGGTTGATTTCTCTGGAGGGGAGAAGATGGAGCTGGCTTTCTGGAGGAGAAGGCCGGCTCCATTGCTTTTATAAGCGCGGCACGGAATAGTGTTGCCAAACAATAATCAAGACCGGGAATCTCATGACTGCCATCACCGATCCGAAGAAGTTTCTGACCAGTCTTTTCGATGCGGCCGTTGCTGCGGCTGACCCTGAGCTGGTGATCCGCGCCAATCTGCCGGCAAAGCCCAAAGGCCGGACGATTGTGATTGGTGCTGGCAAGGGTTCGGCGCAGATGGCGGCTGCTTTCGAGCGAGCATGGGCCGAGCGACATGAGCATGAGGATGCACCGCTCGAAGGTGTTGTTGTCACGCGCTATGGCTATGGAGCGCCTTGCAAAACCATTGAGATCATCGAGGCGTCGCATCCGGTTCCTGATGATGCAGGACTGACAGCCTCGAAACGATTGTTTGATGTGGTGTCCAATCTCACCGAAGATGACCTTGTCGTGGCGCTCATTTCCGGTGGCGGTTCGGCACTTCTGCCATCACCGCCCGAGGGGCTCACGCTCGAGGATGAAATTGCGGTCAATAAAGTACTGCTGGCATCCGGTGCACCGATTTCAGCGATGAATGCCGTTAGAAAGCATCTTTCCACCATCAAGGGTGGACGGCTCGCGGCCGCTGCTCACCCCGCCAAAGTCTTTTCGCTGGTGGTTTCCGATATTCCCGGCGACAACCCGGCTTTCGTTGCATCTGGGCCGACCGTGCCGGATGAAACCAATCGCGATGAGGCGTTGAAGATCATCGAACGCTATGGCCTGGAATTACCCGACGCTGTGCTTGCTCATATCAAGAGTGAAAAGGCCCACGCGCCAAAGCCTGACGACAAGATTTTTGCCCAGAATGAAGTGCGCGTAATTGCTTCAGCAGCTGTTTCGCTTGAAGCCGCTGTTAAGGAAGCTGAACGACACGGTGTTGAGGCCGTCATTCTATCTGATGCGATGGAGGGTGAGGCACGTGAGGTAGCTCATGTTCATGCGGCAATTGCCCGCGAAGTGGCAGACCGCGATCGTCCGTTCAAGAAGCCAATAGTTATCCTCTCAGGCGGTGAAACCACTGTGACCATTCGGGGAAAAGGTGGCAAGGGCGGGCGCAACAGCGAGTTTCTGCTGTCCTTCGCGCTGGATATCGATGGCTATAAAAATATTCACGCGCTGGCAGCCGATACCGATGGCATCGACGGTTCGGAAGATAATGCCGGAGCTTTTGCCGATGGTACAACAGTTTCGCGACTGCAGAAGGCGGGTGAGGACGGTGCTGCGCGGCTGAATGCCAATGATGCATGGACTGCATTTGACGCCATCGATGATCTGTTTACGCCCGGTCCTACTGGCACAAACGTCAATGATCTGAGAGCTATTTTGATAGTGGCTTAGTTTCGTCGTCGATAAGTATCCGGGTGGCGGCTCCGTCTAAGTCTTCATACTGGCCATTTTTCAGGGACCACAAAAACCCGACGAGTCCCAGCGCGCCCAAAAACAGCGCGATGGGAATGAGAAAAAGAAGTCCGCTCATTTGTGCGCTTCCTTCATGATGACAGTGGTTGCAACGGCCGTTTGCACCTGCTGCTTTTGTTTTCCGGCGCGCAATCGCATGGCATTGCTGACAACCACGATAGACGATAGCGACATAGAAAGAGCGGCCACCAGTGGCGTCACATAGCCGAAAATCGCGATGGGTACCGCGATGATATTGTAACCAATGGAAAGCGCAAAGTTCTGCTGAACAAGTCTGCCTGCTTCTTTCGAGACCGCAAAAGCAAGCGGCACGGCAGAAAGGCTTTCGCGCAGGAAGACGAAATCCGCAGCATTGCGGCCAATATCGGCAGCCGTTGCAGGAGCCATGGAGACATGAGCGGCAACGAGGGCCGGAGCATCGTTCAGCCCATCACCCACCATCAGCACTTTGCGACCGTCAGCGGCCAGATCTCGTACAAGCGCTGCCTTATCAGCAGGCAAAACTTCGCCGCGATAGCTGTCGACGCCGAGATAGAGTGCCAGTTTGCGCACGGCAGACAGCTTGTCACCGGAAATGATCTCGAGCGTCAACCCACAGCGTTTGAGTTTGTCGATTGCAGCGAGCGCATCTTCGCGCGGCTGATCTTCAAAGCGAAAAGTTGCAACCAGCTTCCCGTTGATGGAAAGACAGGTCTCCGGGCCGTCAGAATGCGAAAGACTGGTATTGCTATCCGCCCATTCGCGCTTGCCAAGCCGATAAATGGTACCATTCAGCTCTGCTTCAATACCAGAACCCGCCACCTCCTCAATGCGCGTGAAAGCGGTCATCGGTTTAGCGCCTGATAGCAGTGCCAGCGCACGTGACAATGGATGGCGCGAATAGAGTGACAGTTCGGTGGCAATTTCGAGATTGTCCGGGTCAATCTCACCATGATCAATCAATTGCGGCTGACCAAGTGTCAGCGTGCCGGTCTTATCGAAGATGGCAGTGTCGATCTCGGCCATCCGCTCCATGGCGGAACCGTCCTTGATCATGATGCCGTTTTCAAACAGGCGACGCGCTGCAACTACCTGAACGATTGGCACGGCAAGCGCCAACGCACAGGGGCAGGTGATGATAAGCGTGCAGATCGCAATATAAATGGATCGATACCAGTCACCGCCCGTGTAAATCATCCAGCCGACAAATGCCGCAAAAGCTATCGTATGGACCATCGGCACATAAAGCTCGGACGCACGGTCGGCGAGGCGGCGATAATAGGCGCGGCCACCTTCGGCTATATCCATCAAGCGCACCATTTCGGCAAGGAAGGAATCCTTGGCTTCCGCTGTGGCGCGAATGACGAGCGGTGCGGAAAGGTTCATGGTGCCCGCACGAATATCGGAACCGGGGCCAACTGGTACGGCGTCACTTTCGCCCGATGCGATGGCGCAGTCGAGTTCGGAACGACCATCTTCCACCCTGGCGTCGACCGGTACACGTTCGCCTGCTGCAAGGATGATCCGCATTCCTGGTCGAATTTCATTGACCGGCAGATAGTTGCGCTCATCATTTTCGCCGATCACCACTGCACCACGAGGGCTGAGCTGTGCCAAACCGCGAACAGCCGAACGCGCGCGTGCACGCATGAGATAATCGAGTGTGCGACCGACCAGCAGGAAGAAAAGCAGCGATACCGAGGCATCGAAATAGGCGTGTTGGCCATGGTTCAGCGTCTCATAAACGCTCATGCCGAAGGCGAGTGAAATAGCGAGCGCAATCGGTACATCCATATTCACACGCCGGGCGCGCAAGGCATTCCACGCGGAAACATAGAAAATCCGACCTGAATAGATCAGTGTCGGCAGAGCAATAAGACCGGAAATCCAGTGAAACATATCGCGGGTGGCTGCGTCTGCACCGGACCAGACCGCAACAGACAATAACATCACATTGCTGGAGGCAAAGGCCGCAACACCAAGTGCGATCAGGAGCCGCGTGAAGGTGGGGTCCTTATCCTGCACCATGTCAAAGATGTGTGCTTCATAACCAAGACTGCGCAGTGGATCAACGACATCGGGCGGTGTTTCTCCATCCGTCCAGCGGATGGTGACGCGGCGTGCGGTCAGGTTGACGCGAACATAGTTGACACCCTTGAGTTTGCCGAGCGCATCTTCAATGGTCTTGATGCAGAGACCGCAATGAACACCGGGAACCGAGAGATCAAGTTGCCGCAGCCCATCGCCAAGTGCGCGGCTTGCTATCTGCATTTCCTCTGGCGAGACGGCCTGAATGACGGTGGCTATCTGAGCATTTTCAACGCAACAACTCATAAGATCCTCCCGTCCTTCACAAGAACGCGGATGATGTGGCGATATGGGTCTTCAAGACCAGCATCTGCCCCGATATCGGCATTGACTTCCATGATCCAGGCGCCTTCGCCAAGTTCGAGCGGCGCGGTCAGCACACCCGCTTCAGAGGTGATAAGAGTTATTTTGGTGTCGTGGACATCACCGACCGGGCGCTTGAATTCAGCAGTCCCCCCCGTCACGGCAACAGCATTACCGTCATGATCTACGAGCTTCCAAATGAATACACCTTCCGCATAGAACGGCTGTGACTGCCACCCGAGTGCGGCCTGGACTTTGCCGGTCTCGGCTTTGTCGTTGAACTCCTGGCTTGCGACATAGGTGTTTTTCACCACAAGTCCGCTCCAGCTGCTGACCGCCTTGTAAGCCATTGTCATGTTGACAGCGATGATCACACCAAAGAAGGCAACCATGATGCCCAGCATGTGCCAGCCAGTGAACGTGCCTGGGCTTTTTGATTTCGCTGACATCATCTCTTCTCCGGGGCCATGAAGGTTGCTTTGTATCGGGCGCTTTCGGAGCCGTCCGCATCGCGCACTTCGATTTCATAGTCGGAGCGTGGCTCCGTGATTGCATCATGCGGCAGGGTTACGAAAACGCGCAGTGTCTTCAGCCGGTCGGGTTCAACCGGCACGTCGTAATGGCCATCCGCATCGATGTTTTCGTCCTGAACTGTCAGTGTAGCGCCCGACAGGCCTTCTATGGACAGACGGAAAGTGCGCGGAACCGGGATCATATTGAGCAATTTGACTGTGTAGCCATTGCGGATGGAGCCATCCGACAGCAGCACATATTGCGGGGTACGATCATGCAGCACATTGATGCCGATACGCTGACGCATGGAAAGCGAGATGACCAGTGTGAGGCCGATCAGCGCCCAGACGATGAAATAAAACAGGATGCGCGGACGCAGAACTTTCTTGAGAGACAGGTGTTCGACCGCACTGGAAAACTTGTTCGGTGCTTCATAGACGCGTGTCGGATTGATAGGGGCCGTACCGTTAATCGTGGCAAGGTCCATGTTTGAATTATAATCAGCAAGTGTTGCATAGGAGATAAGCCCGCGTTCTTTGCCGACCTTATCCATGACGGAGTTACAGGCATCAATGCAAAGCGCGCAGGTGATACATTCAAGCTGCTGCCCGTCGCGAATGTCGATACCCATCGGGCAGGCGGCAACGCAAGCATTACAATCGACGCAATCGCCAACGGTTTCACCTGCGGCAACTGCCTTTTTTGCGTGACGTGACCGCGGTTCGCCGCGCCAGTCATTATAGGTGACGGTGAGCGAATTTTCGTCGAGCATGGCGGCCTGAATGCGTGGCCAGGGGCACATATAGGTGCAGACCTGCTCACGCATCAAACCACCAAAAACATAAGTCGTGGCGGTGAGAATAGCGACGGTGAAATAGGCGACGGGTGCTGCCTGAGCCGTGACGAAATCCAAGAGCAGGGTGGGCGCGTCGGCAAAATAGAAGATCCATGCGCCACCCGTCAGGATGCCGATCAATATCCAGACACCATGCTTGCTCACTCGCTTCCAGACCTTGTCAAAGGTCCATGGTGCCTTGTCGAGTTTCATTCGGGCGTTGCGGTCGCCCTCGATGGCGCGCTCGACAACAAGATAGAGATCGACCCAGACGGTCTGGGGGCAAGTGTAGCCACACCACGCGCGACCAGCAGCAGCTGTCACCAGAAACAGACCGAGGCCCGCCATGATGAGCAGGCCCGCAACATAATAGAATTCCTGCGGCCAGATTTCGATGAAGAAGAAATAGAAACGGCGATTGGCAAGATCAATCAACACCGCCTGATCGGGCGCATAGGGGCCGCGATCCCAGCGCAGCCACGGCGTCAGGTAATAGATCCCCAATGTGATGAACATGATGATCCATTTGAAGCGGCGGAACTCACCCTGCACACGCTTCGGAAAAATCTTCACCCGCGCCGCATAAAGCGACTTCCCACTTTTAGGGAGACGGGTCTTGGGGGAGTTGACTGCCTGAACGTCTATGCGTTCGACATCGTCTGACATTTGCCTTGCTCCTGAAGCGCGATGCCGGACAGACAGAAGCTGGCTTGCCGGTAGATCGCACTTGCAACAATTGAGAGCGGGGTGGTTATTCGCCGTCCGTTCCAATGCAGTGATATGAGAGCAGCCCCGATTTGCCGTTCAACTGAAGCTGCCCTTGTTGTCACTGGCCCCGTTACGGGGCCAATGGTCGTTAGAGCGGGTCCAGTTAAGACTGAATTGTTGAAACCGCTCTAACTATTTGTTTTTACGCTTTATCCTACGCAAAGACGCTGCGCACTTTTGCTGGAAATGCTCTATTCACCACCACCGAGCGAGTGGACGAAAATTGCGAGCTGCTTGACGGTGGCATCGCCGAGGCGTGTTTCCCAGGCAGGCATAACGCCGTGTTTTGGCCGCGCGACCTGACGCGCAATGGCGTCTTCGCCGGAGCCGTAGAACCAGATGGCGTCGGTGAGATTTGGGGCTCCAAATTCGCGCAAGCCCTTTGCATCCCCGCCATGACAAACCGCGCAGTTTTCAGCAAAGACCGTCTGGCCTTCAGGAACCATGGCCGGATCGTGTGGAGTACCCGAGAGGCTGACCACATAGGCTGCGACATCACGTATTTGCGCTGGTTCAAGAACATCCGCAAAGCCGGGCATTTCCGAAATGCGGGTTTCACTATCGTCAGGCGAGCGCACGCCATGACGAATGGTCGTCAGGATGTCGTCGACCGAACCGCCCCAGAGCCAGTCATCGTCATTAAGGTTCGGGTAGCCGGGCGCACCTTGTGCGCCAGAGCCGTGGCACTGCACGCAATTGACGCGGAAAGCAGCCGCACCACCCGCAATCGCATATTGGCGCAGGTTTTCATCGGCCAGAATCTCATGCACATCCTTGGCTTTGATCTGGTCGACAATGCCCTGACGGCCAGCCGCAATCTCTGCGTTTTCTTTCCAGAAATCTCCACGGCTCGACCAGCCGATCATGCCTGAGGTTGAATTGGAAATCAGCGGCCATGCGGGATAGGCGATAACATAAGCAAGCGCCCAGACAATCGTTGCGTAGAAGGTCCAGAGCCACCAGCGTGGCATAGGGTTATCGAGTTCCCGAATGCCATCCCATTCGTGGCCTGTGGTCTCTACGCCACTGACTTCATCTATTTCTTTGTCAGTCATTTTTGTCGTCCTTGAATGGAATTTCCTTCGCTTCATCGGCCTTCTTCTTGCTTCCCGGACGGAAGGCAAAGAAAATGACAAAGACGAAGAACAGCGCCATGGCGAGCAGGCCCCAGCTATCGGCAAAAGTGCGTAGGGTATTGTAATCCATCGCTAAATCTCCGCTTTATCGCGCTTTGGGGGACTGATCGTAGGTCGAGAAATCAACGAGCGTGCCGAGCATCTGGAGATAGGCAATCAGCGCATCCATTTCGGAAATAACCTGCGGATTGCCATCGAAATCACCTACACGTGCCTTGGGATAGCGCCCTTCGACACCGGAGGTATCGGCATTGGGGTCGGCCTGAGCATTAAGATCAGCAAGTGCACGATCGACCATCTCCTGGCTGTACGGCACACCGACTGCCGCATTTGCCTTGAGGTTTGCTGCGATGTTGTTGGCATCAAGCGGACGATCTTTGAGGAAGGCATAGCTTGGCATGACCGATTCAGGCACCACGTCGCGTGGACGGATCAAATGTTGCACATGCCATTCGTTGGAGTAACGACCACCGATACGTGCAAGGTCTGGACCTGTACGCTTGGAACCCCACTGGAATGAATGGTCATACATGGATTCAGCCGCCAGACTGTAATGTCCGTAGCGTTCCACTTCGTCACGGAACGGACGGATCATCTGGCTGTGGCAAAGATAGCAGCCCTCACGCACATAGATGTCACGGCCCGCAAGTTCCAGCGGCGAATAGGGACGCATCCCCTCCACCTTCTCGATGGTGTTTTCGAGATAAAACAGTGGCGCGATTTCAACGATGCCACCGACTGTTACCACCGCGAGCGAGGCAATCAGCAGCAAGGTTGCGTTTCTCTCCAGCTTGGAGTGTTTTTTCAGGATAGACATAGATCACACTCCTTATTCGGCTGGCTGCATTGTGGCGCCGACTGCAGGTCGGATGCCGCCCATAGGGGCTTCTTTGCGCAGATTGCCTCGAATGGTCTGGTAAACGTTCCATGCCATCACCAGTCCACCGGCGAGGTAAAGCAGACCACCTGCGGTACGGATGACGTAGTAAGGGAACATTGCGAGCACGGTTTCAGCGAAGGAATAGACGAGGAAACCCTGATCGTCGTATTCGCGCCACATCAGACCTTGCTGGATACCGGCAACCCACATGGCGGCGGCGTAGAGCACGATGCCGAGTGTTGCGAGCCAGAAGTGCCAGTTGACCATGCGGATCGAGTAGAGGCGTTCACGGTCCCACAGCTTTGGCGTAAGGTAATAGACCGCAGCGAATGTGATCATACCGTTCCAGCCAAGTGCGCCCGCATGAACGTGACCAATGGTCCAGTCGGTGTAGTGCGACAGCGAATTGACTGCCTTGATCGACAGCATCGGACCTTCAAAGGTTGCCATGCCGTAGAAGGCAATGGCTGCAACCATCAGACGGATGATCGGATCGGTACGAACCTTGTCCCATGCACCCGAAAGCGTCATCAGACCGTTGATCATACCGCCCCACGAAGGCATCCAAAGCATGATCGAGAACACCATGCCGAGCGTCTGCGCCCAATCGGGAACAGCTGTGTAATGCAGATGGTGAGGGCCAGCCCAGATATAGAGGAAGATGATCGACCAGAAGTGAACGATCGACAGGCGATAGGAATAGACCGGACGGTTCGCCTGCTTGGGTACGAAGTAGTACATCATGGCGAGGAATGGCACGGTCAGGAAGAACGCAACTGCGTTATGGCCATACCACCACTGTGTGACCGCATCCTGCACGCCTGCAAAAGCGGAATAGCTTTTCACGCCGAGGAACGATACCGGGATCGCCAGATTGTTGATGATGTGCAACATGGCGATTGTGATGATGAAGGACAGATAGAACCAGTTCGCCACATAGATATGTGGTTCTTTACGCTTCAACACCGTGCCGAGGAACACAACGAGATAGGCGACCCAGACAATAGTGAGCCAGATATCGACGTACCATTCCGGTTCTGCATATTCGCGGCTCTGTGTGATGCCGAGCAAATAGCCGGTTGCGGCCATTATGATGAAGAGCTGATAACCCCAGAAAACGAACCATGCCAGATCGCCGCCAATGAGGCGTGCGCGACAGGTGCGCTGCACGACATAGAAGGACGAGGCGATCAGGATGTTGCCGCCAAATGCAAAAACAACTGCTGAGGTATGCAGCGGGCGCAACCGGCCAAAGTTCAGATAGGGTTCCAGATTGAGATCAGGAAAAGCGAGCTGGGCTGCGATAAGCACACCAACCAGAAAGCCAACAACGCCCCAGAATACTGTTGCGATGACACCATAGCGGATTGGCCCATCCATATAGGTGGACTGATCTACCTTCTTCGGCGTCAGGCCGTAATCGGCATTGCGCATCAGCAGAATGGTGAAAATGGCAAGTGTAGCGAACAGAATCCACATATGGGTTCTGAACAACTCATCATGAGAAAATCCGGCCAGAAGCACGGCAAAAAGTGCTCCCAGACCAGAAAGGACTGTTCCAGCGGCGTAGTTCATCTAATCCCCTCGCAGCGCAAGTCAGAAGCTGTCGGAGTGAAGACAGCTATAGCGATAGTTCCCTATCGGCTCTCTACGAGAAGGTGTCATTGATCTAAATCAACGAGCGTTTGAGCGCATCCCGAAAAGTGTGAAACGGTTTTCGGACAAGATGCGCGCCAAAACAAAAGATCAGAGCGCCCGCGAAGAATTGGGAGTTTGTGGGAAATCAGTTGCCGTCTGTGATGGGCGTCAGATGGATGACGATATCAACTTTACTGACCTTGTAGCCCGCAGGGGGTGAGGGCAGGGGGCCGACACTCACATCATTGGATGCAATGTCGATGATCTTGTCTTCGTCATGAATGTAGAAATGTGTATGGTCGCCGGTATCCGTATCGAAATAAGTCCGCTCACTGTGCAGGCTGATCTTGCGGATGAGACCCGCGTCGGCGAACTGATTGAGCGCGTTGTAAACGGTTGCGACGGAAAGTTTTTCACCGAGCAGTAAGGCTTCCTCATTCAACATATCCGGGGTTACATGCCTATGCTTGTCAGTAAACAGCAAACAACCAAGGGCAATGCGCTGCCGGGTGGGGCGAAGTCCGGCTCGCCTTAAAATTGCTTTGACGAGTAAAGCTTGCTGCTTTCCAGAACGAGAAGCGGCTTTTGACACGAGCAGTGACGCTTTAGGCCCTGAATTAGGATTGAACAGCATGAATAGTCTCGGCTTGTTGGCTCAAAAGCTACGTCTGAAATTCCGAAGAATGCACGGTTACAGTTGCAAATGGTTTGCAATTGCATAATACAGAATGAAGCGAACCGGTCAATCTCAATAGGCGGAAATTTATGTCGCAGCTTGTGCAGGAATGACGAGCAGCGCACGCAGGCCACCTTCAGGCCGATTGTGCAACTGCACTTCGCCGCCCATGCGTGTTGCTGCCATCTGGACAATTGGAAGGCCAAGGCCGCTGCCGTTCTCGCTTCTGTTCGCGCCGCGATAGAAGCGCTCAGTCACGTGCATCATTTCATTGGGCGGTATGCCCGGGCCGTCGTCCTCAACAGTGAAGATGAGGCGTTCGCCCGCCTGATGAAGACTGCATCGGACTGAACCGCCTTCCGGTGAGTGGTTGACGGCGTTCTCGATCAGATTGCGCATGGCAAGGGTAAAGAGGTGGGGATATTGCATCCTGACCAGTGGCAGATTGTCTGGCAGCTCAATTTCGACGCCACGATGTGCTGCAAGCATCCGCATATCTGTTGAGATCGACACGAGCAGCTGACATGCGGGTTCTGGTGCGGGCGGCTCCATTTCGTCGCCTGTTTCAAGGGCTGCCAGATCGAGCAACTGGTTGACAAGTCGACTGGTGCGATCCACGCCAGCCGCAATCTGACGAACGGCATTGAGACGCATGGCGTCGTCTTTTGCACCTTCGGCAATCTGTGCCTGCGTTTTAAGTCCAGCAAGCGGGGTCTTCAACTCATGTGCGGCAAAGATTGCGAAATTGCGCTCGCGTTCACGCGCTTCTTCCACGCGATGGAAAAGCCCGTTGAGCGCTGAAACGGCAGGGGCAATTTCGGATGGCAGTTTCTCTTCACGCAGCGGGCGCAAGTCCCGTGCATCCCGTGTGGATAACACCGCAGCAAGACTGCTCAACGGATTAAGACCACGCCGCACGCATAGCCAGATCATGCCGGCAAGGATTGGTAGCAGCAGCAGCGCTGGCAACACGACACCTGTAACGACACTTTGCACAAGCCGCTCACGCACGGACAGGCTGTCGCCCACCATCACGCGAAGGCCGAGTTGCGTATTCTCGACCGCAAAAACACGCCAGCGGTCGCCCGCGACAACTGTATCGGAAAAGCCATTGGCCACGTCGGTCAGTCGCTCGCCGGGTGCGCTTTCAGATCGCCCTACGAGTTTGCCATTGAGCGCCCATATCTGACAAAATAGCTGGCGGTCATACATGGGAAAATCGGGCATCGGTTTCAGCGAAAGCTGTCCGCCATCTCCATCTGGGCCGACTTCGACGCGGTGCTCGGTCAATAGCGAGTTGACCATGCGAGCAGCTTCCATCAGGCGTGCATCAAGCACTTTTTCCAGTCGCGATTGTGTGCTGACATGAATCCAGATCACTGCAAACAACCAGACAAGACAAGTGATGCCGATCAGGATGCCGGTGAGGCGACTGCGAATGGAGTTCATGCCGGGGCTCCCGCAAGCCTGTAGCCGACGCCGCGCACAGTCTCGATAAAGCTTGAGCCAAGCTTGGAGCGTAAGTGATGGATATGCACTTCCACCGCATTGCTTTCCACTTCCTCCTGCCAGCCATAAAGAGCTTCTTCGAGCGAGGACTTGGAAATGGTCGCCGTAGGGCGTTCCATCAGGGTGCGCAATATTGAAAATTCACGCCGCGTCAGGCGCAAAGGTTCCCCTTTGAATTGCACCGACATTTCAGCGGGATCAAGCTCTACGCCCTGCCATTCAAGCGTAGCACTGGCGCGGCCTGAGCCACGCCGTGCGATGGCGCGAACACGCGCCGCAAGTTCATGAAGATCGAAGGGCTTACCGACATAATCGTCTGCACCAGCATCAAGACCTGCAATGCGTTCGGGTACCTGATCGCGCGCAGTCAGCAACAGGACGGGTGTTTCGTCGCGGGCCTGTCGCATCGACTTCAATATGTCGAGGCCGGAACCGTCAGGCAGCATCAGGTCGAGCACAACCGCATTATAATTCTGGACCGCAAGAGCTGCTTCTGCGTCGCCACAGCTTGCCACAGCATCCACGGTAAAGCCGGCCAAGCCCAGACCCACGGAAAGCCCGTCGAGCAGGATTGCATCGTCTTCAACCACCAGAATGCGCATGTAACTTCCCGTTTCCGCCTTGTTTGATCTGTAAGCGGCTTCTCGCTTTGCCAGCTTAAGGCTGCCTTAAGGTGACGGCAGCATTTGCTTTTTACAACCTAAACTATTTTGTACGAATCAAATTACCCGGAATAACCCGAATGCGCTTTTTTGCGATACTAACCACTTTTCTTATGGTCGTTCTTTCGTCGGCACTGGCTGCAAGCCCGCTGCCGGTCGATGACGCGTTTCGTCTGAGTGTGTCGAAGGATGGTGATAACCGACTGGTCCTCAACTGGCAGATTTCAGAAGGCTATTATCTCTATCGCGATCATATTGAAGCAAAAGATGTAAAAGGTGAGGCGGTTGCCGTCGACACACAGCCGGGTGTAGCCAAGGATGATCCGAATTTCGGGCGCCTTGAAGTCTATTATACCCGCACAAGCGCTAGTGTGCCGGTCGGTAACGAACCCATTCAGCTGACCTATCAGGGCTGCCAGGAAGACGGCATCTGCTATCGACCTGAAACCCGTACCATCGATCCGGTAACGCTCGCAGTCAGCAGTCAGATGGGCAAAGCATTCACGCAAGGTTCTGCGTTTACGGCTGCTGTTCCTGCTCCTGCCGACCAGGGTAAAGCGTTCGCACTCGCTCCTGAAAAAGGCATGATTGAAAGCCTGCTCGATCAAGGTGGTTCAGCGCTGGTGATCGCGGCTTTTCTGGCTTTTGGTGTGCTGCTGGCCTTCACGCCTTGCGTATTCCCGATCTATCCCATTGTTGCGGGAACCCTGGCACGAGAAGGTGAAAAGCTCACGGCGCGGCGCGGCTTCGTGCTCTCCAGCACCTATGTCGTCAGTCTCGCGCTTGGTTTTGCGGTCATAGGTGCGATTGCAGGCTGGTCAGGTCAAAACCTGCAAATGGTTCTGCAATCCAAGTGGATGGCGCTGGCACTTGCGGGAATATTCACGCTGCTTGCCCTCTCGATGTTCGGCCTGTTCCAGCTTCAGCTGCCATCATCGTGGGTAAGTGCAATTTCGGCCAAGACTGGTCAGCGCACAGGCTCCAAACGCTCAGCCGCAATTCTTGGCTTTTCATCAGTGCTGATCGTCGGCCCTTGTGTAACGGCGCCGCTGGCTGGTGCACTGCTTTATATCGCGCAGACCGCCAATGTCGCACTCGGAGCCAGCGCCCTGTTCGCACTTGGCATTGGTAAGGGCTTGCCTCTGATCGCTTTTGCTACGCTTGGCGCAGGCACACTTCCACGTGCCGGTGCATGGATGGAAATGTTCAAGCAGGTCTTTGGCTTTGGCTTTCTGGCAACCGCTATCTTCATGGCTGCACCTTTGCTGCCATCGGGCGTGGATATGGTGCTCTGGGCCTTGCTGCTGTTTGGCGTTGCGAGCTTTGCCTTTCTTAAAATACCGGGGCGCAGTGTTGTTGCCCGCACCATCGGCACGACGGCCTTTGTCTATGGTGTTATTTTGATGCTTGGCGTGGCGTCGGGGGGGCGTGATCCATTGCAACCGCTGGCGGCATTGGTTAACCGTGACGTTAACCATAATTTGGCCGAGCTGCGATTCGCGCCGGTCGATACGGTTTCTGCCCTTCAGGAAAAGCTGGATGCGGCGCGCGGCGATAAGCCGACGCTGGTCTATTTCACGGCAGATTGGTGCGTAAGCTGTTCCACTGTGGAGCGGCGCGTCCTGCCCGATGCAGGCGTGAAGAAAGCGCTTGGCGGATATCAGCTTATCAAGGCGGATGTCTCGGATCTCAATTCGGGCAATGCCGACCTTATGGCAAAGCTTAAAGTGGCCGGTCCGCCAACCATGGTTTTCTTCAACAATGCCAGCAAAGAGCCTGAGGGAACAAGATTGGTCGGCGATGTTTCGTCGGCAACTATTGAACGTTCTGTCGGGCTTCTAAAGAGCGGACAGAAACAAGGCTTATAGAATTGAACATGGCTCGGGGACATTCGTATTGAGCCATCTGTATCAGGGACAGGGAAATTGGGGTTTGAGAAATTGACCACTCATAATCAAACGGGACGCTCAGGCGTGTCGCTCGCGCGGGTGATATTGATCAGCCTGTTGCCGCTGGCGGTTGCGGCTTGTACCACCACAGCGTCAGACAGACCGATAGCTGTAAACATGCCAGAGCCACTTGCTCCAGCACCGCAGCAAGTGGCCACAGCCCCTGTTGTGGAGCCTCTGTCAGCGCCGGAAGTGAAAACGGCAAAGAGTGAATATGAAGTGATGTATGGTGCGGTCAGCGATGGCGGCAATCAGATTGCAGCACTCGATCTCAGCAAAATCGCCGAGCGTAATCTGCGCAAACAGGTCAACTACACCACCAGCCATCCGGTCGGAACCATCATTGTCGATCCTTATGCGCGCTATCTTTATCTCGTGCAGCCCGGCGGCAAGGCCATGCGCTACTCCGTTGGTGTCGGTCGTGCTGGCCTGACTTTCAGCGGTGAGGCCAAGGTTGCCTATAAGGCACAGTGGCCGCGTTGGACGCCGACGCAGAACATGATCAAGCGCAATCCGGATCATTACGCGAAATATGCCAAGGGTCTGGAAGGCGGCATCCGCAATCCACTCGGCGCGCGAGCCCTCTATCTCTATCGCGATGGCAAAGATACGCTCTATCGCATCCACGGTACCAATGAGCCATGGTCAGTCGGAAAGGCCGCATCTTCAGGCTGTATCCGTCTTTTCAATCAGGACATTCTCGACCTTCATAAGCGTGTTTCCAGTGGAAGCCGTGTCGTCGTTCTGGACAAGTCTCAATCAAGAGCCCAATCTTCTGAAGGAGAAAACTAATGATCAATCGTCGTCAGATGCTGGCAGCTACTGCAGCTGGTGCCGCAACAATTGCCATTTCTGGCGGCGACAGCTTCGCCCAGCGTGTGCCGACCGTTGCCGATGTCCTTTATGACAAGGAAATCCCGGTTCTCGGCAATCCAAATGGCGATGTCACCATCGTTGAATATTTCGACTATCAGTGCCCTTACTGCAAAAAGGGCCATGCTGAACTGATGCGGGTTGTCGAGAAAGACGGCAAGGTGCGGCTGGTGTTGAAGGACTGGATCATTTTTGGTGACAACTCTGCCTATCCGGCGCGGCTGGTGCTGGCAGCTGAAAAGTCTGGCGAGTATGTCAAGGCGATGGAAGCCATGATGGTAACACCGGGCCGTCTGACCAAAGACCAGACAGATGCAGCACTTAAGAAAGCTGGTCTTGATCCGAAAAAGCTTGAAGCGGCTTACAAAGCTGACGCTGCACGGATCAACAGCATTCTTGAGCGCAATATGGATCAGGGTGAAGCCTTCAATTTTGGTGGCACACCGTCCTTCGTGATAGGCACCAGACTTTATGGCGGCGTGATGAAAGAGCAGGACCTGATCGAAGCGATCAAGGAAGCGCGCAAGGCTTAGAGCATAATCCGACCGGAGTGAAACGAGGGTCGATAAGATTATGCTTCAAAAAAAAGGATTTAGAGCGCCGATCCGATTCAATCAGATCAAAACGCGCTCTGAACCGCTGTTGAAAATTTGAAAGCAAGCAGCGGAGTGTTGTCAGTCTTGTCTGGGGTTAGATTTCCTTCATAGTAAGAAGGACAACGGACATGAACCTGATGACACTCACTCCAATGAGCAGCAATGACACTGATGAATGCCGCTGGCAGAAAGTGCTGGCGCGCGACAAGGCATCAGATGGCGAATTCGTTTACGCTGTACGCACGACAGGCGTCTATTGCCGCCCGTCATGCCCGTCGCGTCGCGGCAAGCGCGAAAACGTGCAGTTTTTTGTTGCTTGCGAAGATGCCGAACATGCAGGCTTTCGCCCTTGCATGCGGTGCAAGCCGCATGTCGATGCGACGCTCGATGCGCAGAATAATGCACGTTATGCCGATATGGTTTCTACGGCCTGCCGCTTCATCGAAAGCGCCGACGAAGTTCCGGCTCTGGAAGATATTGCAAAGGCTGCAGGTGCCAGCCCTGCACACTTCCATCGCATCTTTAAAAGCTTTACTGGCCTGACGCCAAAAGCTTATGCCGATGCCCATCGCGCAGAAAGAATGCGCGCTGCACTCAAAGCCAGCAACGCCCGCGTAACAGATGCGATCTACGAGGCAGGCTATAATTCCTCAAGCCGCTTTTATGAGGCTTCGGATAAGATTCTTGGCATGAAGCCCAGGACTTATAAGTCTGGCGGTGAAAATGAGACCATCCGATTTGCCATTGGACAATCGGTACTCGGCGCTGTTCTGGTGGCGGAAAGCGGGAAGGGCGTTTGCGCCATTCTGATGGGGGATGATCCGCAGGAACTGATCATTGATCTTGAAAAGCGCTTTCCCAAGGCAGAGCTTTTAGGGGCGGACCGCACCTTTGAAGATCATATCGCGCAGGTGATCGGCTTTGTTGAAAATCCCGGCATTGGTTTTGATCTTCCACTGGATTTGAGAGGCACCGCTTTCCAGCAGCGCGTGTGGCAGGCGTTGCGGGAGATCCCGCTTGGCAAGACCGTAAGCTATAGCGAACTTGCACAGACCATCGGCCTGCCCAAATCAACGCGGGCCGTGGCGCAAGCCTGTGGTGCCAACAAGATCGCTGTTGCTGTTCCTTGCCATCGCGTCGTGCGCAATGATGGCGGCCTTTCCGGCTATCGCTGGGGTATAGAGCGCAAGCGTGATCTGCTCGAAAGAGAGCGCCAGTCATGAAGGATAAACTGGCCTCTTACGACTGGGGAAAAATCGCCGATGAGCTGGATCAGTTTGGCACGGCGACGCTTGCAAGAATCTTTTCCCCCCAGCAATGCAACAAGATTGCCGGGCTCTATGAAGCACCAGATGCATTCCGCTCGACAATCACGATGGCGAGACATGGCTTCGGGCGCGGTGAATACAAGTATTTTGCCAACCCGCTCCCGGACGTCATTCAGGGCTTACGGCAGGAGTTATATGCGCGGCTAAGTCCCATCGCCAATCTTTGGAGTGAGCGTCTGGGGAGCGGAGGCAAATATCCCGCAAGCCATGATGAGTATCTCGCAATCTGCCATGCAGCAGGGCAGGTGCGTCCGACACCGCTGATCCTGCAATATGTCGAGGGTGACTATAATTGCCTGCATCAGGATCTTTACGGCGATCTTGCTTTCCCACTTCAGGTAGCTGTCCTGCTGTCACAGCCGGGCGAAGATTTTACCGGCGGTGAGTTTGTATTGACCGAGCAGCGTCCGCGCATGCAGAGCAGGGCGGAAGTCGTGCCGTTGCAACAGGGCGATGCGGTGATATTTGCCGTCAGTGATCGACCGATGCGCGGGACGCGTGGTGATTATCGCGTCAAGATGCGCCATGGGGTGAGCCGCTTGCGCTCAGGCAAACGCCATACGCTGGGCATTATATTTCATGATGCAAAATAAGGGGTTGCAACGTTTCGGTTGATGGCTTTTGATCGCGACACAAGATCAAAGGAGTCGGAAATGAGCGTGACCATCTACGGTATCAAAAACTGTGACACCATGAAGAAGGCGCGCACCTGGCTTGAAGATCACGGCATCGATTATGCCTTCCACGATTACAAGAAGGAAGGTCTTGATGGCGGGACACTTGACCGATTTCTACAAGACATCGAATGGGAAAAGCTGCTCAATCGTGCAGGCACGACTTTCCGCAAACTACCCGAAGAAGATCGTCAGAATGTCGATGCTGCAAAGGCGCGCGAATTGATGCTGGCACAGCCTTCCATGGTCAAACGTCCGGTACTTGATAAGGATGGAAAACTGACCGTTGGCTTCAAACCTGATCAGTATGAGGCGTTTTTCAAAGCTTGAGCATCTCAAGGTCTGCCTTAGATAATATGTCTTAACATGACGATAGCGGGCAGGCCAAACCATGCATAAGCGGATAGACAAAGTTTTGCAGCAATGGTCGGTAAGTTGGCGTGATGCGCTGATTGCCTCTATTGGTGGAGCCGTCGCATGGCTCATTTGTCAATGGCTGCTGGGTCAGCCGCTGCCGGTCTTTGCCATGGTGACGGCAGTTATCTGTTTGGCGCCCAATCTCCCTAATCATGGCAAACAGGCCGTCGGCGTCATTACGGGTGTCACGACGGGTGTCGTGGTGGGAGAGTTGTCCCTGCTTTTACCGGAAACAATTCCGGTCTTGCATATGAGCGTTGTCACCTGCATCGCCATGGTTCTTGCCACAACTTTTGGTCTCGCACCTGCAATTGCCATCCAATCGGGTGTTTCCGCCATTCTTGTGCTGGCCATGGGGCCGCAAGTGGCTGGAATGACACGTCTTATCGATGTGCTGGTGGGCGCTGGCGTTGGTCTGCTGTTCAGCCAGATACTGGTGACGCCCGATCCTGTGCGGCTGATTGATCGAGCCGTTCGAGGACTGGTGGATAACATCCTGAAAGGCTTAAAGCAGTCAGCAACCGCTCTTGAAAAACAGGACGTTGTTCATGCGCAAAGCGCGATAAACCAGTTCACGCAGGCCCAACGAGCGGTCAATGCTCTGGGCGACGGCATTGCTTTAGCGCGGTCGAATGCGCGCTGGTCGTTGCGTGGACGCCTTGTCGCGCGTGAAGTCAGTGAAATGGCAGGCCGCTATGATCGTCGCGGCATTCGTCTTTATGCATCGGCGCTGCTGTTTGGCGAAGCGCTTGGCAATGCGTTGCGCAAGAAAGAAGCTTCGCCACCTGAATGGATCGCACGGTCACTGCAATCAGTGATCCACAATTGCAATCTGGAAGAAGGTGAGACACCGGAGCGTCTGACGCCAGTGCCTCAGGATATTGATTTCAGCTGGCGTGATACGGCTTTCCGTCTGCAATCGGTGAATGAAACGCTGCTTCACTTCCTGCATTCGGCCCAGCCCGACAGTGTGCCTGTTCGCAGGACATAATTTTATGCTTCTGTAGAATCGCTACTGTAAAAGCCACCAAGTGACCGGAAACCTTACAAAAATTTAACTGGTAAAGGATGCGGGACAGGCATTTCATAAACGCAGAATTGCATTTTTGGATTTCCCCGATGTTTGTATCGTTCTTCCCGCGTCCCAGGCTCTTCTTTTCATCAGCACTTCTCTGGACCATCCTTGCTGTCCTGGGCTGGTATGAAGGGGGTGCGAAACTGGGCCGAATAATCGGGTTGCCGCCCGCTGCAGCTGACGCGGTGCCGATTATCGGTGTGAGCATCTTCTGGTCAGCGCCATTCCTTTGGTTCTATATTTATTTCGCAGTCGTGGCGCTGGCGTTCTACACTCTGTGGGCTTGCTTCTCACCGCATCAATGGCAGCGCTGGTCGATCCTTGGCTCGGCGCTTATCCTTTTTACGACCTATTTCAGCGTTCAGGTCAGCGTTGCGGTCAATGCCTGGTATGGCCCGTTCTATGACATGGTGCAAAAGGCATTGAGTACGCCGGGTGCCGTTAAGGCGGCCGATTTTTACTGGGGCGCATTACAATTCGCGGGGATTGCTTTTCTGGCGATCACCATCGGCGTGCTGAGTATGTTCTTCGTCAGCCATTATATCTTCCGCTGGCGCACGGCCATGAACAATTATTACATGCTGCACTGGCAGAAGCTGCGCCATATCGAAGGTGCTGCCCAGCGCGTGCAGGAAGACACCATGCGCTTTTCAACCACGCTGGAGCAGCTTGGTGTAAGCCTTGTAAAGTCGGTTATGACGCTGATAGCCTTTCTGCCGGTACTTTTCACGTTCTCGGAAAAGGTCAACGAACTCCCGCTTATCGGCACTATTCCGCATGCTCTTGTTTGGGCAGCGATCGTCTGGGCTATATTCGGGACCGGTTTTCTGGCGCTTGTCGGCATCAAGCTGCCGGGGTTGGAATTCAACAATCAACGTGTGGAAGCGGCTTATCGCAAGGAGCTTGTTTACGGCGAAGACCACGCAGACCGCGCTGAACCTATAAGAATGGGCGAGCTGTTTTCAAATGTGCGCCACAATTATTTCCGGCTGTATTTCCACTATGTCTATTTCAACGTCGCGCGTATTTTCTATCTGCAGGCGGATGGTATTTTCCCGCTGCTGATCCTTATTCCCTCGATTGTCGCGGGCAAGCTGACGCTGGGTCTGATGAGCCAGATTTCCAACGTTTTCGAGCAGGTGCGGACCTCGTTCCAATATCTCGTCAATTCATGGACGACGATTATCGAGTTGCTCTCAATCTATAAGCGCTTGCGGGGCTTTGAGGCCGCTATTGATGGGCCGTTAGTGCCTGTACTGGATCAGGAAAATCTCGGGCTGTCGGCATAAGTCAGATCGCCAGCTACAGTCCTATGATCGGTTCTGAGCGGCATGGCCGCTCGAACCATCGGAGTGGGCGTCGGTGCTGTTAAGATAATCATTATAAGTCGTGCATTTGACATCGGGCTTGTTGCAGACTTCCGAGACCAGTCGTTCCATGGCGCGCCAATAGGCTCCGTCATTCATCAGAACGAAGTGAAAGCCGAGCTGCAGCGGAATGCGCTCGCCGTCATATTGCTTGTCGAATGCAGCGCGAAAAGCCTTGTAGGCACGGTCCTCGAACTCCGCTGATTGGGCAGGTAATTCCTTGCCCTTTGAATGACGAACATAGAGGTTGTAATCCATGCCGATGATAGCGCGTTGTGAAGGGCCCTCGGGAATAAGCGGCAGGCCAAATGATGCAAATGGCCCATTGAGCTGCTGCAATTCCGGTCCACGGGTGACAGACGACGCCTGATAGCGGAAGCCATTGGCTTTCAACGCATCCTGCACGGGCTTGGAGGCTGCGAGGTAAGGTGCGCGAAAACCGTTGATGCCATTGCGGGCCAGTTCCTGCCAGCCTTCCGGCTCCCCGTCGATGCCGTTGTTCTTGTAGGCGCCTGCGGTGATGCGACGGAATTCCTTGATTTCCTTGTCCCAGTCTGCGGTTGACCAATTGGTGCCATCAAAATGGCCGCAGCCGTGGCTGGCAATCTCGTTGCCTTCCAGATGTGCCTGCCAGACATTGTCGAGGCGGGTCACAACCTCGTCATGACTTAATGCAAAGCCGACATTGGATGCACCAGCACGCTTATGCGGCGGCTGGTAATCGCGCCGGTCTTTCTTGGTCATGAGAAAGACGCAAGACAAGAAATAGGTGAAATGTGCGTTGTTGTTTTTGGCCAGTTCCCGCGAACGCGTCCAGAGCTTGTTATCATGCGCACCATCGAACGAAATCAGCACATATTGCGGCTTCGTGGTCTGGGCGACGACGGGGCTTGCAGCGAGTGCGGAAGCGATGATGACAGCAGGTGTGATAAGACGCATGTGGGAATGAACGCTATCTGGCCGGAAAAGTTGCCTGTTAGTCACAAAATATGGCGAAGCTCGGACACAAATGCACAATGTTTCTTGCGCTTACAGCTTATTTCGTCGACAGGTCTTACATATGGCGCGAATTCCGACTAAAAGCGCCAGAATAGATAAATTAAGATCAACGGTTTTTAGAGCGTGGCTCCACCAGCGCCGCACTCCACTAAAGATGGCAGGTCCATGGCAGACGACAGTTTCATTCGCGAGGTAAACGAGGAACTCCGTTCGGAACGGGCAAAGCAGGTTTGGAAAAACTTTGGCCCCGTTGTGATCGGTGGTGCGGTTGCGGTTGTCATTGGTACAGCCGCCTGGGTTGGCTATCAGCATTGGACTGACAGCAAGGCCTCTGCTTCCGGCGACAAGTTTCTGGCGGCTCTTGATCTGGCCTCTTCCGGCAAGAACGATGAAGCTATCGCAGCGCTCGATGATCTGGAAAAGACCGGCTATGGCTCTTATCCGGTACTGGCACGTTTGCGTGCAGCATCGGTTCGGGCAGAAAAGGGCGATGTGACAGCGGCGGTTACAGCCTTTGATGCTGTTTCAGCCGACAATGCTGTTCCTGCGCCAATGCGTGACGTGGCGCGTCTGCGTGCCGCTTATCTGCTCGTTGATTCTGGTTCTTATGATGATGTCGCAAAGCGTGTTGAAACGCTTTCGGCAGATGGTAATCCAATGCGCTCCAGTGCGCGCGAGGCTCTTGGTCTTGCAGCATGGAAGGCAGAGCGTTTCGACGATGCTGCCAAGCTTTATCAGCAGATTGCCAATGACACTCTGGCTCCGGCGAATATCCGCCAGCGGGCCAATACAATGCTAGATCTCATGCGCGGCGCCGGTATCAACTTGCCGGAAGCCCAAGGCTAACCCGCGCTTACCTCCGGAGTAATACGAACCCATGGGTTTCACTCTCGCCATCGTCGGGCGTCCCAATGTCGGCAAGTCCACACTGTTCAATCGCCTCGTCGGCCGCAAGCTGGCGCTGGTCGATGACTTGCCGGGCGTTACGCGCGACCGGCGCATCCATGATGCCAGGCTTTACGATCTGAAGTTTCAGGTCATCGATACTGCTGGTCTTGAAGATGCAGCCAATGACAGTCTGGAAGCACGTATGCGCGCCCAGACTGAGGCTGCTATCTCTGAAGCTGATGCAATTTTGTTTGTGGTTGATGCCAAAGCGGGCCTGACGCCTGCCGACAGCACTTTTGCTGAACTCGTGCGTCGTTCGGGTCGTCCCGTTGTGCTGGTCGCCAACAAGGCTGAAGCCCGTGGCGCGCAAGCCGGCATGTACGATGCATTCCAGCTTGGATTGGGCGAGCCATGCGCGGTTTCGGCTGAACACGGTCAGGGTATGCCTGATCTGCGGGATGCTATCGTTGAGCTTTTGGGTGAAGATGTTGTCTTCGCTGATGAGCGTGCAGAAGAAGCTGCGGAAGAGTCTTTCACACCAACGGCGGTGGGTGAGCTGATCGGCGACGATATCGAAGACCCGGATGAAGAAATCATTCCGGAATACGATACGACCAAGCCATTGCGCATTGCGATTGTTGGACGCCCGAATGCAGGCAAGTCCACAATGATCAATACGATGCTCGGCGAAGACCGTCTGCTGACGGGCCCTGAAGCCGGTATCACGCGCGATTCGATTTCCGTTGACTGGGAATGGCGTGGCCGCAACATCAAGCTTTTTGACACCGCTGGTCTGCGCCGCAAATCGCGCGTACAGGAAAAGCTTGAAAAGCTTTCCGTGGCAGATGGTCTGCGTGCGATCCGCTTCGCTGAAGTGGTTATCATTGTTCTTGATGCGACGATTCCGTTTGAAAAACAGGATTTGCAGATTGCCGATCTGATTATTCGTGAGGGTCGTGCACCGGTTATCGCGTTTAACAAATGGGATCTGATCGAAGACCGCCAGATGGTTCTGGAAGATCTTTACGAAAAGACTGCGCGGCTTCTGCCGCAGGTGCGCGGCCTCCGCGCAGTACCGATTTCCGGCGAGCGTGGCCAGGGGCTGGACAAGCTCATGGAGAACGTAATCAAGACGCATGAAATCTGGAACCGTCGTATCTCGACAGGTCGTCTCAATCGTTGGCTGGAAGGTGTTATTGCGCATCAGCCGCCACCGGCAGTTTCCGGACGTCGTCTCAAAGTCAAGTATATGACGCAGATCAAGACCCGCCCACCGGGCTTCGTGGTCTCCTGCTCACGTCCTGATGCAATGCCGCAATCCTATGTGCGTTATCTTATCAACGGCCTGCGCGAGACCTTCGAGATGCCGGGCGTGCCGATCCGTCTGTCGCTCAAAACATCGGAAAACCCGTTCGCGGGTCGCGCAAAGAAAAAAAGATAAAGCATTACTGGCGAGAGCGGTTGCCGGTTTCGCGGGTTAAAAATGCTGTTGGATCAAGAAAAACCCGGGGTTGTATCCCGGGTTTTTCTATTGAGCTTTAGTCGCCACGCAACGCTTTTGCGCCGGCAGGCGCTCCGGTCATGCCGCCATCCACGGTGATTTCAATGCCGGTTACATTGGTGGATTCATCGGATGCGAGGTAGAGCGCTGCCCTGGCGATCTCATCCGCTTCGCTCATGCGGCCTGTAACGCTCCTGCCGCCAAGCTGAGCTTCCAGAACTGTCATCGCATCGGTAGTCGGTGCAGAAGAATGCCAGATAGGTGTTCTGGTTGCGCCGGGCGTCACTTGATTGACGCGAATGCCCTTTGGCGCAAGTTCAGCGGCGAAATTGCGCGTGAGAGCGCGTACGGCACTTTTAGATGCCGCATAAGCGCCCCAACCCGGAACACCAAGCACGGCATGGACCGATCCGTTGAGTATGACGGATGCATTGTTATTGAGATGGGGCAGGGCGGACTGCACAGTAAAGAAGACCGCCGTCAGATTGGTGCTGATGATCTGATTGAACTGCTCGAAGCTCGTCTGGCCGAGAGGTGTCGTCCCGCCAATACCGGCATTGGCAAAAACCACATCAAAGCGACCGAACTTTTGCGCGACTTCCGCAAAAGCGGCTTCGGTCGCCGCAACGTCGGTGACATCGAGCTTCAGCGTGAGAACGTTGTCACCCAGCTCCTTTTGGGCTGCGGCAAGTGTTTCTGGATTTCTGCCGGTGATGATGACCTTCGCACCCTCATCGAGAAACACCTTGGCAGTGGCAAATCCAATACCGCTATTGCCGCCGGTGATTACGGCAACCTTTTTGTTCAGACGCATTTCAGTCTCCTGGGCCTTATCCAATGTGGATTATAATTGACATCCACAAAGATTATGTATGTAATCCTCAACGTCAAATCACGAAATCGGGAGATTTTCCATGGGCCATTCCCAGCTCGACAAACAGAAGACCCATGACCGTATCGTGGAGGTTGCTTCGCGGCGGCTGCGCGAAAAAGGGCTGGAAGGCATTGGCGTGGCTGACCTTATGAAAGAGGCCGGGCTGACGGTTGGCGGCTTCTACAAGCACTTTGCCTCTCGCGAGGATATGGTTGTTGAAGCTATGGAGCTGGCATTCGATGCATGGGAAGCAAGTGCGAGGGCCAAAGGAAAAGATCCCGCGACAGTGCCCCTCAATGAATATGTGGAAGCCTATCTCAGCTCGGAGCATCGAGATGATGTAGCAGGCGGTTGCCCATTCGCAGCACTGACCGCAGATATGGCGCGCAGTGGCGATAAGTGCCGCGCGGCGGCAACGGATCGGATAAAAGCCAACCTTGATGTTATGATCGCCAGGCTTGATGATAAGCGCGACGCTGAGGCGCGCCGCAAAGCGATTATTCTTTCATGTCTGATGACAGGCGCGGTTGGGACCGCTCGTATCGTGGATGACGCAGAGCTTTCAGATGAAATCCTCAAGACGGTACGCGAATTCGTCGGGGAGTTTGTGCAAGACTGAATATCGGTCCGACTTTAGAAGAGGACCGATATTCACTGTTAAGCAAATACGCCACCTTCATCGGCATCGACCGTGATCGACAGCGATACGTGACGCGGACGCGTCAGAGCAAACAAAACGGATTCAACAATGTCGCGACTGGTGGCAGCTTCGCCCTTCTGGCGTTTGGACGAGGCGTCCCAGCTTTCATCAAAAGGCGAAGCATCTTCGAGATAGGGTGGGTGCACGACGATTGAGCGAACGGGCGTGCCGACAAGTTTTTGCCGCAGGCCATCTGCCAGCGCTGCCTGCGCGCGCTTTGCTGCATAGAATGGCACGGAGACTGTTTGAAGCGGTGCATTCGACAGGCCGCTAATCGATCCAATCGTCACGATATCCGGACCAGATGATTGATTGAGCAGGGGGAGTAGTCCCTGTGTGAACAGAAATGTTCCGGTCACGGCCGCATTGATAACGCCAGCAACTTCCGCAGCCGAATAGTCTTCTTGCCGGTCTGCGAGCCACATGGCCCCATTATTGATGAGGATGTCGATAGCTGCATGGTCCGCTTTGATGGTTTCGATTGCGGCTGCGACGCTTGTCATGTCGGCAAGGTCGACTTGAACCGTTTTCACCGGCCGCCCGCTTTTTTCTGCGATGCCTGTGGCTGTCACCTCAAGCGCTTGCAGGTTGCGTCCGCAAAGCACGACATTGCATCCGGCCTCAGCGAGAGAAAATGCCATTGCTGCACCAAGACCGCGGGCTGCGCCTGTGACAATAGCTGTTGTTCCTTCAAAGCGGGACATCGTTTTTCCTTTGCGGCATAGTTGCGTTCGTGTCTTATTCGTCTTTCTTGGCTTGAGAAACTCATATTCGTCTGCTAATCCGCCGCCTCCTGAAATTTCCCGCATATCAGAGGCAGATCATGACGAAAGCTGACCAGAGCCAATTTAACGGCGTGACCTTGGGCATCGACTTCGGCACCACAAATACGGTTCTGTCTCTGGCGTCACCTGATGGTACGACTGCGGTGATGAGTGTACCGAAAGATGGTGTCGACATCACCGGTTATCGTTCGATCCTGTGTTTGTGGCAGGACCGAGAAACCGGCGCGCGCGTATCGGAAAGTGGTCCATGGGCAATGGACGCATTCGTTAATGCGCCGCATTCGACACGGATGCTTCAATCCTTCAAAACCTTTGCGGCGGCGAAGTCCTTCACGGATACACCAGTTTTCGGCAAGCGCTTTAAGTTTGAGGACATTCTCGAAACATTCCTTGAATCGGTCGCGATCCGCCTTGGCGACAAGCTTCCACCCAAAGGCAATCGTGTCGTTGTTGGCCGCCCGGTGATCTTTGCCGGAGCGTCTCCTGATGAAGAACTGGCCATGCAGCGCTATGAAAAAGCGTTCCGCGCTTTTGGGTTCACGGACATCCATTATGTTTATGAGCCAGTTGCAGCAGCGTATTTTTATGCGCAGGAACTCAAGGCCGAATCGACGGTTCTTGTGGCCGATTTTGGCGGCGGTACGAGCGACTTTTCCATCGTGCGCTTTGAAGTAGGAGCGCAGGGCCTGAGCTTCACACCACTGAGCCAGACCGGTCTTGGCGTTGCTGGTGATACATTTGATTATCGCATCATCGACAATGCGGTTTCACCGCTGCTCGGAAAAAATGGTGAGTACAAATCTTTCGGCAAGCGTCTCCCGATACCCCGCCATTATTATGCGAACTTCGCGCGGTGGAACACGCTGTTCCTGATGAACTCGCCTTCAACCATTCGCGCACTGACCGATCTTGCCAAGAATGCTGTCGACCCTGAACCGCTCGAACATTTCATCAACCTGATCGAGAATGACTACGGCTATGAGATTTATCGTGCGGTCTCAAACCTCAAAGTGCGCCTGTCATCGGAAAGAATATCCGAACTTCACTTCAAAGCAGACGATTTCGAGATCAGATCCGATATCACCCGCAATGATTTTGATAACTGGATTGCCGATGATGTGGCGAATATCGAGCAATCGGTAGAGCAGGCTGTTGAAAAGGCTGGGCTTACCTTCGATGGCATTGATCGCGTTTTTCTCACAGGAGGCACATCCTTTGTGCCTGCCATCCGCGAAGCTTTTGAAAAGCGCTTCCCCGACGCGATGGTTACAAGCTCGAACCAGTTTGATTCGATTGCCAATGGTCTGGCACTCATTGGGCAGAGCGCAGATATTGAACGTTGGGCAGTTAAGCGACCGGTTTGATCTGGTCGCGCCTCAACTCAGGAACCGGCGACAGTTCTTGCAAAACATCTTGCGATCTTTTCGTTAGCGCCAATGCCCCTGGCCCATTTCACGATCTCAGGAATTTCACTTTCGTCAGCCATGCCGCCCCAAACATCTTTGAATTTTGGGACATTCGATGAAATATCGAAGAAGAAGTAACCGGGATCGGCAACTGGCACGTCTGCATAAACAATCGACCACTTGTCATATTGCATGAACGAATTGATTTTAACCGAGGCTGGCTTGACCTTCTTACCAAGGCTTTTGGCAATCAGCGCTGCATAATCCACTTTCTGCTGTGTGCTGATTGTTGTCGTCACGCCGTCGCAAGCCGATTTCGCTGATGCGGCATGGGCTGACGCAAGCATTGCACACAACATGAGTCCCAAAATGGGTGCCGTCTTAATCATCCCAGTCACCAATCCCCTCCATGACTATGTGTGGCTGTGAGCCTAACACATATTTCTTAGGGTAAGATATTGATTGGCGTACCATTCGGCACCTTCGACCAGATTTCCCGCATTTCCGCATTGGTCACGCCTATACAGCCGTCAGTCCAGTCCCAGAGATGGTGCACGGAAGCAAGCAAGCCCCAGCCATTTGGCAGGCCATGAATCATGATATTGCCGCCAGGCGAATAGCCAGCCACATCGGCAGCACTCTGGTCAGCCGCATTTGGATAGGAAACGTGGAGACTGAGATGCGCCATTGAGCGTGGATTACGCCAGTCGATCTTGTAGGTGCCTTCAGGCGTTTTCTGATCACCTTCGCGGGCTTTGTGCCCGCCGTCGCCATTGCCGCCTAACGCAATGCGATATGAGCCAATCTCCATACCATCGCGCAGCAGCGTCAAGCGCCGTTCGCCTTTATAGACCTTGATGGCGTCTGCCTGTTGTTCTGCGGGCAGAGGTTGTGGTGGCTCGCCTGATCCGATGCGTGCCATTACTTTGGTATAACCAAACAATGCAACAGCGATGAGCACTACAGCGAAAAGGATTCTCTTGATCATATTGGTCGCCTATTTTTGGTCTGTGGCACGTTCAAGGCAGTCTTTGATATTCGTCTCACAGACGGGCGTTTGTGCACGGCTTTCGGGATTGTCGCGCCAGATTTGATACGTGACCCAGAACTCGACATCCTTATACGCATATGTTCCAGCGCGTTTCTTGTTGCGGCTTTTGTCTAAAGCTTCGCTGGTGATCACCATATGATGAGCGAGCCGCCTGAACACCCAGGGCTTGGCGCCTTTCTTATGCTCGAACGCCTCCAAATGAAAATAGGGGTCGTTGTGGGCGGGATCCGGCGCCTGATGAATAACAGCCCAACGGGTCATTTTGGGTGTATCGGCAACGATTACCACGCGATCATTAGGGTCAGCTTGGGTCTCTGCTCGTAGAGATGAAGCCAGAATGGGGAGGGCGATCAGAGCCACTGCCAGCGCTTTCATCATCTTTTTGCCGTTCATTTTAAATTCCTTTTGCAGTCCAGATAACCCGGTCGCGCTTTAGCCTGCATGCATTTGTTATTGGCATTGCTAAAAAAGCAAATAAAAACAAACCTCCGCGAATAGTGTTAATTCAAAATTAATCAATCTTTTCAAAGGGTAAACAAAATACCGTTAACCATCCATCAAGGTTAATACTCCATTATTCGCTATAGTTAAGTAATCGTTGCGAGTGGAGTTTGCGGTGCGTTTTGGTTCCATACGAGCGCTGTTTGGCCGGTCAAAGGCCGTTGCCGAACCGGTATGGCATTATCCCGTGACGGGTTACTGCCCCGAGGATGGCCGCTATTACGCTGTTCGGGCAAAGCCACGTCAGCATGTGCGCAAGCCGCAACGCCTTGTGCCGCTTCTGCTGGCTGCAATGGCCTATTTGTTCAACTCCAATGCAATCGCCTTTCAGGATATGGCAAGCCTTGTACCGACAGCAGATGTCGGTGGCCATCGCTGGACAGCTTTTGTCGCCAAAGCTCCGGTTGGTTCATTGCATCAGGCAGAAATGCCTTTTGTCGATGCAACGACTGTCACCGGCAGCATCGCCACGACCGGCATTCAGGTTCCAGGCATTGGCCGCGTGGCTCTTTCCGGCGGGCAGAAAACTGCGAAACTCGGCGTCGATGATCCCAATCCGGACGAAAATCGTATCAATCGTTCAGACAAGACCGACCGCATCGTTTCGGTGAAGCCAAAGGCTCCGGCGCGGGCTTTTAATGCAGGTAGCATGTTTGAGAAAATCAGCATGATTACTACCCCCCGCGAAAAGATCGATGCACGGATGGCATTCTCCAAGTCTAGTATTGAGGGCAAGGAGGTCGAGATCGCGATGGCGTTCCATGCGGTCAAACCGCCCAGGCCCAGACAGGACATGCCAGTGCAGCTGGCAAAGCTAATCAACAACAATGAGCCCGACGTTCTCGCGTTGGGCTATGCGCCTTCTAAGCCTGACTATGGCAAGACTTCGCCCTTTGAAAGCATTCTGACGCCGGAAGCTGATGCAGGGCGGTTTGTGCCGCCGATCAGTGACCAGGATCATGCCTGGGCGGCAACGCCTTTGCCTGCAGAATCGTTTGGCTCCAAAGAGCAGAAGTGTCTGGCAGAAGCCGTCTATTACGAAGCACGTGGTGAAACTGTCAAAGGGCAGGTGGCCGTGGCGCAGGTCGTGCTTAACCGCGTTCGCAATCCGGCTTATCCGGGAACCATTTGCGATGTCGTTTATCAGAATCGCAACTGGCTCAATGCCTGCCAGTTCTCTTTTGCCTGCGACGGTCAAAAACACCGCGTAACAGAGATGCCACAATGGCGGATGGCGCAACAGGTTGCAAAGACCGTCACCGCAGGCCAGATTTGGCTACCTGAAGTCGGTTCTTCGACACATTATCATGCGACCTATGTCAGCCCGTTCTGGGCGCCGACCATGAAGAAGATGTCCAAGATCGGGCTTCATGTGTTTTACCGCACGTATGGCGGCGGCTGGAGCTGATAGTCGCAATCTGCGTAGATGACGGGCGATGAAATCACTTCGAGACACATTTATTTGTCTCGAAGGTCGCTTGAAACGGGAGCACAATGATGAATCTATGTGCTGAGCTTCGCCCAATTCGATTCCAATTTTGAAGCCGAATTGCTGCACGAACTCCGACTTTAAGCGGAAAATGAGTCGCACCATCAGCTAAATCATTGCATTTCCTAGATAAAAAACCTTTTGAAGCAACCGCTTGACTGCCTTGACTAGCGCGCGGTGTGTCAATATGTTGCGCGCAACTTGGAAATGGGCTTTTACGGCCTGCATTTCTTGCAAAAAGGAGCTGCCAATGACGAGCGGCACTGAGCCCGGAAAATCATCCGGTCTAGGCAAGGATGTGGAACGCAAAACTGTTTCTGGGGGGCTGGATCAGCGTTTGAACCGTCTCGAGGCCGAGTTGGCTAAAAAGGGTGTTTTCAAACAACCGGCTTCCGAGGATGAGCGATCGGAAACATCCGCTTCTGTCGCACAAGCCATGAAACTGTCCAGTGAGTTTATCGCTGGTATCGTGGTAGGTGCGGTGATCGGTTGGGCTCTTGATCGCTACGCAGGCACGTCGCCATGGGGGTTGATAATATTTCTCCTTCTGGGCTTCGGCGCTGGCACCCTCAACGTGCTCCGTTCTGCAGGTTATGTCGCCGATCAAGGCAACATTAAGTCTAGCGTGGAAAAGAGCGATAAGGAATAAGTCTTCGCGGACATCACGAAAATGTTCGCGTATAGACACATGAGACATGCGGGTTATTCGCCCGAGACTGAAACGCCCCAAGCGAACCTCTGGTTCGTGACTGAAACGCCCTAGGGCAGGAACGACAGACGAGGTTAAGTTGGCCAACGATCCGATCCATCAGTTCCAGGTTTCCCGGTTGATTCCGATCGACGTCGGTGGTTTGGACCTGTCGTTCACCAATGTTTCGGCCTTCATGGTCGCAACCGTGGTGCTTGCGTCAGGCTTTCTTTACTTCACGTCGTCAAGCCGTGGTCTGATTCCAAGCCGCCTTCAGTCGGTTTCGGAAATGGCTTATGAATTTGTGGCGTCCAGCCTGAGAGATTCGGCCGGGTCGAAGGGCATGAAGTTCTTCCCCTTCGTCTTCTCGCTGTTCATGTTCATTCTGGTCGCAAACTTTATCGGTCTGTTTCCGTATTTTTATACGATTACGAGCCAGATCATCGTAACGTTTGCGCTGTCGCTGCTCGTCATCGGCACTGTAATTATCTATGGTTTCTACAAGCATGGCATTGGCTTCCTCAAGCTGTTCGTGCCAAGCGGCGTTCCGGGCATCATCATCCCGCTGGTCGTTGCCATTGAAATCATTTCGTTCCTCTCGCGCCCAATCAGCCTCTCGGTTCGTCTTTTTGCGAACATGCTGGCCGGTCACATCACGCTCAAGGTTTTCGCAGGCTTCGTTGTCTCGCTGAGCTCGCTTGGTGCGCTGGGTGTTGGTGGCGCTATCCTGCCTCTCATCATGACGGTCGCGATCACCGCGCTTGAGTTCCTGGTTGCATTCCTCCAGGCCTACGTCTTCACCGTCCTTACCTGCATGTACATCAACGACGCAGTACATCCGGGTCACTAAGGTTCTAGCCGGCGGGTTTCCGCCAGAACAGAAATCCGCACTAATTTACAATCCAGAAGGAGCTTTAACATGGAAGCGGAAGCAGCAAAGTACATCGGCGCCGGTCTCGCGTGTTTCGGTATGGCCGGTACGGCTCTCGGCCTCGGCAACATTTTCGGTAGCTATCTCTCGGGCGCTCTGCGTAACCCATCCGCTGCAGACAGCCAGTTTGGCCGTCTGGTGTTCGGTTTCGCTGTGACGGAAGCTCTGGGCATCTTCTCGCTGCTCATCGCGCTTCTGCTCCTCTTCGCTGTTTAATAAACAGTCGCAAGAAACTGGCCTGCCGCGATCTGTATCTTGAAATGCAGCGCGGCTGGCCTTTGCATATGACGTCTAAGTGAGCATGTTTCTATAATCCGGAACTTTTTCCGGGAAAGAACGTGCTGGATTGAAGGGGAAATCTGGATGTTCGTGTCCACGGCGTTTGCCCAAACCGCCACCGAATCGCAACCGGCACCAGCTGCTGGTGAGCACGGCGCAGCCGATGCTGTGCACACCGAAACCGGGGTCGCGCACGATGCCGGACACGGCAGCGGCGTATTCCCGCCGTTCGATTCCACCCATTACGCATCACAGCTTCTGTGGCTGGCGATCACTTTCGGTCTTTTCTATCTGTTCCTGTCGCGCGTGGTTCTGCCGCGTATCGGCGGCGTGATTGAAAACCGTCGTGACCGTATTGCACAGGATCTGGAGCAGGCTGCCCGCCTCAAGCAGGATGCAGACAACGCCATTGCTGCTTACGAGCAGGAATTGGCCTCTGCCCGCACCAAGGCCGCTTCGATTGCCGAAGCTGCTCGCGAAAAGGGCAAGGGCGAAGCAGAGGCCGAACGCGCCACTGCGGAAGCTGCTCTTGAAAGCAAGCTTGCTGAAGCGGAAGAACGTATCGCCGCAATCAAGGCCAAGGCCATGAGCGATGTCGGTACTATCGCCGAAGAAACCACGTCTGCGATTGTTGAACAGCTTCTGGGAACCAAGACCGATAAGGCCGACGTGACCGCAGCAGTCAAATCCGCAAACGCCTGAGGAGACGAAAATGGATTCAACATTTTGGGCATTTATTGCTCTTCTTCTCTTCATTGCACTGATTGTTTACCTGAAGGTTCCGGGCATGATCGGACGCTCGCTCGATGAGCGCGCCGAGAATATCAAGAAGGAACTGGAAGAAGCCCGCACTCTGCGCGAAGAAGCCCAGCAGCTTCTTGCTGAATATCATCGCAAGCGCAAGGAAGCTGAGAAGGAAGCGGGCGACATCGTTGCTGCAGCTGAACGCGAAGCAAAGGCGCTGCTTGAAGACGCAAAGCGCTCGACCGAGGAATATGTTGTTCGTCGCAACAAGCTCGCAGAGCAGAAGATTGCAACCGCTGAAACCGATGCAATCAATGCAGTACGCGCTTCGGCCGTTGATTTGGCAGTCGCTGCTGCTGGAAAGATCGTCGCCGACAAGGTTGATGCCAAAGTTGCAGGCACCTTGTTCAAGGACGCTATCGGTCAGGTCAAAACGAACCTGAACTAAGTTCGGCGATTATAGAATTTAAGAACGCCGCCTCGAAAGGGCGGCGTTTTTTGTTTGTGGTGTTGGTAACTGCGCGTGTGCTCTAATGCCCCACTGATCTTGTTATACGTGTGCAAATCGTCATTTATCTTTCGCAGGCAACGTCATCGAGATGACGCCCAAGACCACGAACGCCAAGCCCAACCATGCGGTAGATGTGAGCCGTTCTCCGAGGAAGATCACACCGATGCCAACACCAATGGGAACGCGCAGATAGGCCTGTGCAGTTGTGCCGACCGAACCCAGTGTCTGGATAAGACGGAAATAGATTGTGAAAGCAGCTGCTGTTGAAAACACCGCAAGGCCAAGCAATGCGAATATTGAATTCGTGCTGGGTGTCAGGGTCCATGGCTGGTCGACGATGAGGCTCAGCGGGATAAGAATGATCGCGCCGCAGATGAGAGAGCCAGCCGCGGGAAGCATAGGATCAAGACCTTTGAAGTTTCGGCCAAAGATTGCAGCACCTGCGTAGCAGACAGTGGCAGCGACGATAGCAAGCTGCGCCCATAATTCACTTCCCAATCCGGAAAGCGCTTGCACACCGATAATGAGGCAAGTGCCGGCAAGTCCCGCTGCGACGCCAAACAGCCGGCGGCTGGTTACAGCTTCGTGGCGTGTGATCAAAAGCGTGATGAGGAACGTAAAAATGGGTGTTGTTGAGTTCAGGATCGCGGCGAGGCCTGCTTCGGTAGTCTGCTCTGCCCAGGCAATTGCGGTGAAGGGCACAACGCTGTTGAGGCAGGCCTGGAACAGGAAACGTTTCCAAGTGGCCACATCGGAAGGCAGCTTCAAACCGCGCAACCTGATGATGACGAGTAATATCAAACCAGCAATCAGCGTTCTTGCGGCGATCAGCGTGATCGGCGGGATCGTAGCCACACCGATCTTAATGAAACTGTAGGATGCGCCCCAAAGCGTTGCTAATAGCAACAGCAATCCGAGTTCGACAATTATATTGGTTTTGTTACTCATATTTTCCTGCATGTTTGAGCGGCACTGCTGCTCTTTAGCAGTTTGCCACACAAACACGTTTCGGTTCAGGCCGAAGTATTAGCAGGAAAAGTGTCCTTTGATCGGTGCGAAGGTATAGCGGTGAATGCCCGGCACAGGACCGTTTGTCTCAATGGCCATTCGATGCCTGGCTGTTCCGTAACCGGCATGCACTTCGAGGCCATAGGCGGGATGCGCGATGCCTGCCCTTATCATCATGCGATCGCGCGTGACCTTCGCCACGATGGAAGCGGCAGCAATGGAAATGGAGCGTTGATCACCTTTCACCAAAGCAGAGCCCGGGCAGGTCAAGCCGGGTGGTACATCGCGTCCATCAATCAAAGCATGGCAAGGGCTAAGGGTAAGGCCGAGGAAAGAGCGGCGCATTGCCTCGAGAGCAGCCTTTCGGATGTCGCTGGTGTCAATGTTGCGTGCGCTCAGACTTGCAACTGAAACCGTCAACGCCTTGGCCAGAATAATCTCGTAAAGGGTATCGCGCTTTGCAGCCTTAAGCCGTTTGGAGTCATCCAACCCTTCAGGCAAATCATTCGGATCAAGCACAACCGCAGCGGCGACAACAGGTCCGGCCAATGGCCCGCGCCCAGCCTCATCAATGCCCGCAATATGGAAAAGACCACGCGCCAGATGTTTCTTCTCTTCTGAGAAGTCTGGTGCGAGCGGGATGTCGAAAAGGAGCGGAGAATCAGAAGACAAGCGTTTCATGTGGCGGCGATGCTCGCATTGCTTCTGGTTCTCCGCAAGGTCCCTGCCGAGGATGGTGGCGTAAAAGCAGGAACCTTCCGTCTGAAATGGACATCAGACGGGGATTAAACGCAAAACTCGTAACTCATGCACACTCAAAACACGCTTTGGTGGATCGGACTTAATGTTTGAAGTCTGATCGGCACAAACGCTTTTTCAAACGTCGAATTCAGACCACTAGAAAAGCGAAAGTTGCTTGCCACCCTTTTCAACGGGCTCGAATAAATCCGTCCGAAGCTGAAGTCGCTTGGAGTTAAAGCCAAGCTTACGTGCAGCAATTTCAAACCGCCGACCTATCTGCCAGGCATAAGGTCCGGTGCCGCGCATGCGCTTGCCCCATTCAGCATCATAATCCTTGCCATCACGCATGGAACGCACGAGCGACATCACATGACGATAACGATCGGGGTAATTGCGCAAGAGCCAGTCTTTGAACAAAGGTGCTACTTCCAATGGCAGACGCAAGAGGACATATCCTGCTTCGCGAGCGCCTTGCGCATAGGCGGCATCCAAAATGCGCTCAATCTCGTGATCGTTGATACCGGGAATGACCGGCCCCATCATCACATTGGTCGGAATGCCTGCATCAGTGAGCTTGCGAATAGCCTGCAAGCGCAGCGTCGGCGTCGATGCGCGCGGCTCCATCGTGCGTGCAAGATTAGCGTCAATCGTCGTGACTGAAAGTGCGACCTTCACCAGACCTTTTTCCGCCATACGGCTCAATATATCGATGTCACGTACGACCAATGCCGATTTGGTGACGATGCCGACGGGATGATTGGCGGCTTCCAGTACTTCAAGAACCTCGCGCATGACGCGCCATTTTCTCTCGATGGGCTGATAAGGGTCGGTGTTGGTGCCGATGGCAATGGTTTTTGGTTGATAACCGGGCTTTGCCAACTCACGCTCAAGCAAACCCGGTGCATCGGGCTTGGCGAATAACCGTGCTTCGAAATCAAGCCCCGCCGACAGCCCCATATAGCTATGCGTTGGCCGCGCAAAACAATAGATGCAGCCATGTTCACAACCGCGATAGGGGTTGATGGAGCGATCGAAGCTGATATCCGGTGAATCATTACGGGTGATGATGGTGCGTGGCTTTTCAACCTGAACATCTGTCTTGAAGGGCGGAAGATCTTCAAGCGTTTCCCAACCATCGTCAAACTCATGTCTCGTGGTAGGTTCAAATCGTCCTGTGGGATTGATGCCTGCACCACGTCCGCGACGTCGTGAATGGTCAATGCGCAGGCCTGCCTCACTCACAAGCGCATTGGCATGTTCCGTGCGCCCGATTCCGAATGCTGCTTTATCTGCCTGCTGGATGATTTCCATAACCGACTCTCTTGTTGATGAATCTATTCCTATCTTAAAGAAAGGAACAAATCAAGAACATATAACGAGACAGCTTTTCGATCACAGGGTCTTGATATAGAACGGATCATGTTTTCCATTCTGGTTGTCACTCGAAATTCTGAAAAGCTTTTAGCGAACACGTTGTCGGCATTGGTGCCCGCAGTGATCGATGGGCTTTTGCGTCGCGTCGTTGTTGTGGATCAAGATTCGGACGATGAGACAAAGCTGGTGGCGGAAGGGGCAGGCTGCGCTCTTTGTAGCGAGGATCAGCTGACCGAGGCGCTTGCTGGATTGCGAACGGACTGGCTGTTGATGTTGCTGCCCGGTGCAATACTGGCAGATGGTTGGGAAGACGCCGTACGTCGTCATATGGATGAAAGTCGGGTTCCAGCCCGGTTTACTTTACCGCAAGAGGAGCGGTGGGGATTTATCGGCAAACTCTTTTCCAGCAAGCCATCTTTGGGCTCTGGTTTGCTCGTCAGGCTTGATGTCCTCAAACCTTTCCCATCGAGTGTGCGCGAGATGGAAGACTTACCGCACCGATTGAAGCCTGTACGGTTGCCACAAATTATTATACCCCCACAAACAACAAAAGGCGGAGCCTGAAGAGGCTTCGCCTTTTTGTATTCTACCAGCTTGCGCCGATGTTAGTTCTGGAAGCTCGAAGGTGATGCATCACCAAAGCGATGAGCAGAGCCGTCCTGATAAGTGGTCGTCTGACCGATGGAAGCGGTTGCAGTGTTATCAACCTGCTGGGTTGCAACTGGCGTACGGTCATTTGCATAAAGATCAGCTGGTTCGCCAACATGTGGGTTTTCAGCGAAAGCAGCACTGGCGCTAAGGGCAACGGCTACGGCAGCAAGAGCAAACTTCTTCATTTTTCTATTCCTTCTGATCGCCCCTTTGGATGGCATCAGCGCTTCCGGGGACACCGGGGTGACACCAATGCCATCCACCGGGGAGATAACTGGGATGCCGTTCGGATTATTCCGTCAGGCAGGATTGTTTAAGAATTGAGCTTAGTTTTGAAAGCTCGAAGGTGACGCATCACCGAAGCGATTAGCCGAACCATCCTGATAAGAGGTCGTCTGGCCGATGGAAGCGGTGGCAGTGCGATCAACCTGCTGTGTTGCGACTGGCGTGCGGTCATTTGCATAAAGATCAGCTGGTTCGCCAACACGTGGGTTTTCGGCGAAAGCAGCACCGGCACTAAGGGCAACAGCTACGGCAGCAAGAACAAACTTTTTCATTTTCTATCTCCTTGAATTTGGGAAGCGACGTTGTGTTCGTCGTTTCGATGATCCAGAGATATGCCTTTGAAGGGGCTGCGCCTAGACCGCAAATGGTTCACGCATTGTATTCATAATGGTAGACAATAGGCCATGAAAATGGCTAATTCACCCAATGTCGTGTTATTTATTCAAGTATATGTGAACAGTATGGGGCCGAAAAATGGCTATCAGGTGTCAGAATACTGATGCTGTCGTGTGGCTGGAAATCACAAACCATTCAGGATTTTGCGCCTGTATTCTGGAGGCCGCATCATCAGCGCTTTTCTGGTCTTTGAAAATAGCAAAGCAGGTAGCACCTGAGCCTGACATCTGCGCGAAAAGCGCACCATGCAAGCGCAAGAGATCAAGCTTATTGTCAATTTGTGGCGCAAGCATCAGGGCCGCAGGCAGCAGATCATTGCGGGTTAAACCAAGATAGCTGCAGGTTGCTTCGATGCCGCCTTCAACTGGGGTAGGGAGGCTCGGGTTGTCGCGCTTTGTCAATGCCCGGAAGACATCGGGTGTTGGAACGGTCGTCCCATCATTGACAAGCAGCAAGGGAAAGGCTGGCATTTGAGTGAGGGTAGTCAGGTGCTCACCAATGCCTCGCGCGATAAGCGGAGTGCCAATAGCTGCACCATGCAAGCACATGGGTAGATCGGCGCCGAGCTTCAGTCCGAGTTCTGCCAGTGTGCTTAGCTTGAGGCCGAGTTGCCAGATATCGTTGAGCGCGAGCAGCGTGGCTGCGGCGTCGCTCGAACCGCCCCCTATGCCCGAAGCAACGGGCAGGTTTTTATCGAGATGAATGGCAACTGGTGTGAGATCGCGACCCGCATATTGCTTTAAAGCGTCGCGTGCCTTGATGACAAGATTGCCACTATCAAGCGGTATGCCATCAGCAAAGCGCCCGTCGATACTGAAACTGTCGTGAGAAGCTTCTTCAACGCTGATGCGGTCGCCGTAATCGGCAAATACGACCAGCATGTCGAGCAGGTGATAGCCGTCATCCCTGCGCCCTGTTACATGCAACGCGAGATTAATCTTGGCTGGTGCCACACGATGAACAGGACGACGAACCAGAGTGGCAGCCTCAGCAGAATGATGCATTTAGAAAACGATCAGGGAAAAAGACATGCTTAATACACAACACATGCATGTCTCCCAAAAGGGCGAACCGCTTTAGTCCTTTTTGACGTAATATTCGCCAGTTTTCGGATCCTGAACGAGCGTGCCATGAGCGCGGTTCTGCGCTTCTTTTTCTGCCCGACGCACACGCTGGGTAACACGTACCGCTTCGCGTTTGAACGAACGATAGCCGTACCAGGCGGCAGCAAGGATCAACAGCAGAAAGATAAGCTGGGGCATGGCCTCTAGTCCTCAGGCTTGCACAAGATCCCGAAAATGCCATTTCGGGATCACGCAGGGAAAAGTCTTGGTGAACAGCATAACACTGATCCACCCGTTAATGCATCATATCATGGTGAAACGATGGAATTCAAAGCCCATATCGCGCCCAGAGTGCTTTTTCTTCGGCAACCGACAATAAACTCTCGCCAAGATTGGCAGCAATGCTGGCTGGATCAAGGCCCAGACCGAGGCTCATTTCGACGCCAGGTGCCTTGCGTCCAAGCAAGCCGCGCTTTGGCTCAATGAGTTTGAGTTTCACCTTGTCGCCATAGGTCTTGCGCAAAAAGCTGCGCATATCGCCAATCCCGTCGATAAGACCAATCTCCCTGGCCTTTATGCCGGTCCAGAACATGCCGGTGAAAAGATCGGGGTCATCTGCAAGCTTGCTTCCGCGACGCTCCTTGACCATGTCGATAAAGGTCTCATGGATTTCAAGCTGCAGCTTTTTCAGGCGATCAATATCTGTCTTTTTCTCCGGCTGGAATGGATCGAGCACGGCTTTATTCTGCCCGGCGGTATAAACGCGGCGCTCAACGCCGATCTTTTTGAGCAGTTCCGGGAAACCGAAAGATGCGGAAACGACACCGATAGAACCAACGATCGAAGAGGGGTCGGCAATGATCTCATCGCCTGCGAGAGCGATCATGTAACCACCTGATGCGGCAGCATCCTCGACGAAAATGAAAACGCGTTTCTGATGTTCGTCCGCCAGGTCGCGGATGCGGCGATAAATCAGACGCGACTGCACCGGTGAACCTCCGGGCGAGTTGACGGAAATAGCAACCGCTGGTGTTTCCTTGTCGGTAAAAGCCTTTTCCAGAACGCCTGCGGCTGTGGCAAGCGAGAGGGCAGGCCGGAAAGGTGAGCCACCGGTCATGATGGCGCCATGCAGGCGCACAACGGGGATCTCAATTTCCTTTTTGCGAAAACGACGCGGAATGAAACGGCTCAATATTCCGGACAAATCAAACTCCAGTTGAAAAAATTGCTTCAGTCAAATGTAGAAATCAATCGCGGAAATACAAAGAAAAATGCCCGGAAAAGTGTTCCGGGCATTAATCAGGTCTCACTTTTTCGGCTTTGCAACCATTCTGAGCATTACGTAGCCACATATTGCTGACAGCGCGGAACCTGTAAGCACCCCGATTTTCGTTTCCGCCTGCAATAGCTCTGACGGGAAAGATAGAAGGCCGATGAAGATACTCATTGTGAAGCCGATACCGCACAATACGGCAACGCCATAAAGCTGAGCCCAGCTCGCGCCCATTGGCTTTTGTGCCAGCCCGGATTTGATCGCCAGCCATGCCGCGCCGAATACGCCGATCTGCTTACCGATAAACAGCCCAAGCATGATGCCGAGGGGTAGTGTATCGAATATGATGGAAGGCGACATTCCGCTGAATGAGATACCAGCATTCGCAAAACCGAACACGGGCACAATGACAAAGGCGACGGGCTTTACCAGCGCGTGTTCAAGTGTGTGCAGTGGGGAGCTCATATCGTCCGGCTTTGCCTTGCCGGGCTTAAGCGGGATCATCAGAGCCGCCACAACACCTGCGACCGTCGCGTGAACGCCGGAATTAAACACAAAAAACCACAGCACTGCCGCGCCAATGAGGTAAGGCAGCAATTTGGCTACACCCAGACGGTTCATGGCGAACAAGACCGCAGCGGTTGCAAATGCTGCACCGAGATAAGGCATGGAAATTTCAGCAGTGTAGAAAATCGCGATAATGACAACGGCCGCCAGATCGTCGAGGATCGCAAGCGTTGCCAGAAATACCTTGAGGCTCGAAGGCACACGCGATCCCAGCAGCGATAATACGCCGAGCGCAAACGCAATGTCGGTTGCAGACGGTACAGCCCATCCGCGCGCCTTTTCCGGGTCGCCATAGTTGAATGCAACGAAGATCAAAGCAGGCAGTACAACGCCACCAGCCGCAGCGATCCCCGGCAGCATGCGATTGGGCCAGCTTGCAAGCTGGCCGTCGAGAAACTCTCGCTTGATCTCAAGCCCGACCAGAAAGAAAAAGATGGCCATCAGTGCATCATTGATCCAATGCGCAATGCTGAGTGGTCCAATGTAGAAATGCAAAGCGTCAAAATAAGCCTTCGAGAAAGGCGAATTGGCAACGATGAGTGCAAGGGCTGCGGAGAGCATAAGGACTATGCCACCGGCCGATTCACTATCAAGAAAGCGGCGCATGATGGACACGGGGCGGACAGGCTTCGGATTGGACGTCATTGTTTTCTTTTTAAGTTGTTTCCGGGTTTTCTTTTCAGGTTATTGCCGGAGCATCTACTTCGTAGAGCATGAGATTGCGATCCGTTATGCCCAGCCTGGACCACTGGGAACGCCAGTCTGCTATGTGGCCAGAAGTGAAATGTTTGTCCAGTGAAACCCGATCCTGCCAAAGTTCTTTTACATGGATTAGGCTGGGATCAAGAATATCCTGAGCATAAGAATACTCGACGCAGCCGCTTTCCCCGCGACTTGCTTCGATCATGCGCTGCATCACAGGACGTGCCTCATCTAATTTTTCGGCCAGTATTCGCACGGTTCCAACGATCAGCAGCATGTCATCAATTTCCCAGTGTATAGTGTTTGCAGATACGTCCCGGCGAGGTTCGGTAGGTGCGGAATCCTATCGCTTCGTAATAGGCGAGGCCCATATCGTTGTCGTCGCCAATACTCGCATCGATATCTGTGATTTCTGCCGCACGTGCAGCTTCGCGTGTTGCAGCAAACAAGGCCGAGCCCACGCCTTTGCGGGCAGCACGTGGGCTGACATGGGTTCCTATAATGCCCCATCCGACGGCAACGCCATAGGGATTTCCGTCGGTGGCATGCTTTAGCGACTGGAACCCCAATATCTCGCCATCAACCACCGCCACATGACATTCTATACGGTTGGGATCGGCAATGTAGCGTTCGATGACATGATCGCGGTCATATTCCCGCTGACGTCCGGTCGCGTCGATGATTTCTTTCAACACCTTGCTCATGCCAACAGCATCATCGATTCTGACTGGTCTGATTTCCATAAGGCCTCGCCTCTGTGTGTTTCTTTTAGAACAGCGAAGTCTGCCCGTTATTGATGGCGGTTGCGCGCTCCGTGAAATCATTGCCCGCATCACCATGCAGAATGAGGGCAGGCATGAGAGAAAGTGCTGCGCGGCTGCCGCGAACTCCCATAATCACGATGCGGATGGCTGCACTGTCGGGGCGCGGCAGTATTGGTATGATTTTCACCGCACCAAAGCGCCCCGTAAGGGCTTCCAGTATTGGGGCGAGGGAACCCGGCCGGGCAATTATAGAAACGCTACCGCCGGGACGAAGGATTGCTGATGCTGTGCGCAGCCATTGGTCAAACATGCCCTCGGGCATGACATGGGCTTCAGCCTTAACAGGATCAGGTGTGGAGCGGTCGCTTGCCTCGTTGAAAGGCGGGTTCATGACAACAAAGTCAAAACTATTATCGATGAGGCCGGCAGCAGCACGTGCTTTGCCCGTAAGAGAAACATCGGCTTCCAGAATATCAACACGATCCCGCAGCGCCGCATTGAGCGGATGGCTGACGCTTTTATGGGCAAAGTTCAGCATGAAGCCGGAACGTTCGATAAGTGTGACTCGCGCTTTTTGGCAACGAGCGGCCACAGCCAATCCCGCCGCACCTGCACCACTACCAAGATCCGCGAGTTGACCTGAAAAACTTTGCGGGACACTGCTTGCGAGAATCATCGCATCCACACCAGAGCGATGCCCCTTCATTGCAGGCTGTACGAGATGAAATGCACCACGATGGAACACATCGAGCGTTTCATCTGCTGTGTCAGGCTGATGCTCGGAAATGTTATTTGCCATGGTCTTTTAATTCGTGTTCCAAGCCAGCATCGATAAGATAACTCCGGGCTTCGTCCAGCCTGTCTTCTTCGACCAGAAACCGCCTCGGTATAATGCCAAGCGAACCTTCGAGAATGCTCATATTCGTGTCGGCGATGAAATATATGATGCCTGCCTCCTTCATAAGCGCTTCGGCGACGGACAGCAGTACGGAATCATTTGTGCGCATAAGTTCGATCATTTGGACAATGTGTAATCAATAGACCGCATTGACAACTGCTTCCTTCAATGGTGAACAGGCTCTGAATAAAAAAGCTTGGGCGTTGCAGGGGCTGTTAAGCGTCTTGAGCATTCTGATCCGCACACATAGTGTGGTCAGCAGCTAGGAGTAACGACATTGGGTGTGGTTTTGAATCTCGACGGGAAAAAGAAACAGGAAGGATCGGTTCAGCCTCTGGTCGATCTCACGAAGGCTGACATGGGCCGCGTGAACGAAATGATCCTGTCCCGTGCAGGTTCCGACGTTGAGATGATCCCGGAAGTGGCCAATCATCTCATTTCATCTGGTGGCAAGCGCCTGCGCCCTATGATGACACTCGCGGCAGCCCGCATGTTTGGCTATGAAGGCGACGGACATGTCCGTCTGGCGACCTCGGTCGAATTCATGCATACGGCAACACTTCTGCATGATGATGTGGTCGACGAAAGTGATCTGCGTCGCGGCAAGAGCACAGCACGCATGATCTGGGGCAATCAGGCCAGTGTTCTGGTTGGAGATTTCCTTCTCGGCCAGGCTTTCAAGATGATGGTCGATGTCGGCTCACTCGATGCACTCGATGTTCTCGCAACTTCGGCCTCGGTTATTGCCGAAGGCGAAGTGATGCAGCTTGCTGCAGCCAAGAATATGGAAACCACTGAAGACGAATACCTGGCTGTGATCAAAGCCAAGACTGCCGCTCTTTTCTCAGCGGCCGCTGAAGTTGGTCCGATCATTGCGGAAGCACAGCGTTCTGATCGTGCGGCTCTGCGCGATTACGGTCTTAATCTCGGTTTGGCGTTTCAGCTCGTTGACGATGCTTTGGATTACGGCGGTTCAGCCGCCGATCTTGGCAAAAACACGGGCGACGATTTCCGTGAAGGCAAGATCACCTTGCCGGTTATCCTCAGCTATCGTCGGGGTAGCGATGACGAGCGCGCTTTCTGGAAACACGCGATTGAAGAAGGTGCCAGCGACGACGCTTCACTGGAAAAGGCCATTGGCCTGATGACGAAGCACGGCGCGATTGCTGATACAGTGCAACGCGCTCGGCATTTTGGTGAAATTGCCCGTGATGCCTTGGCACCGCTCAAAGCGACACCTGAGAAAGATGCGCTGATCGAAGTGATCGATTTCTGCATCAGCCGCGTGAACTAAGATCGGGATTATACAAAAGATAAAGTATCCGACATGGGTGCTTTTTGTGCATGTCGCCCGAAAGTGGAAATCGGTTTCGGGAGGACAACATGTTGAAAATAAATAAAGAGAAAAGCATCCATCACGGATGCTTTTCTTGCGCATGGACCCCAAAAAGGCCATGCTTGAGGTGCCTCTGAATAGGGGATCTTATACGGAATTGGAAAGAGGACTGGGCTTTATGCGGCAGGGATTGAAACGTCGTCCGCTTTACGGATTGCTTCTCTTGGCTCTAGCGGGGGTAGCGCTGCCAGCAAATGCGGCAATGGCTAAAACCAATCCCGATCCTGTGTCACAAGTGCGTGCTGGTTCGTTTGCAGGTGCCTATCTTGCCGCCCGCACGGCAGAGGCCGACAATAATATTGGCGCTGCGGTAGACTTCTATCGTCAGGCTATGGCGTTTGATCCTGGCAACGATATTATCAAGCAGAACCTGCTTCTTGCTCTTTTGACCGAAGGCCGCTTCAAGGATGCGCTGCCGCTTGCAGAAGAGCTGAAAGATCAGCCGGAAATCGAACGATTTTCGCGCGTGGCTTTGGCAATTGATGCAATATCCCAGAAGCAATACCGCAAGACGGGTCCTCTTCTGATGCTGTCGGTCCAGTCCGATATGGATCAGCTTGCGACCAGTCTCATGAGCGCATGGGTTAAGGTTGGACAAGGTAATCCGAAACGCGCGCTTGCAGATGTCCTGAAGATCAATGGCCCCGAATGGTACGGCCTGTTCCGCATTTATAATGCTGCACTTATTGCTGACATCTCGGGACAGAAGCAGGATGCACGCAATTATTATCAGCAGGCGGTCGATGATCGTCCGGGTGGTAGTGCTGCACCTGATACCTATGAACGCATTGTGATGGCTTACGCCTCCTTCAAGTTGCGTGAGGGTGATAAAGACGGTGCGATCAAAGTTCTGAAAGATGCTGAAGAGCTTTTGAATGGGCGCATGACCATTACCGAGATGCGCGAAAAAATTGAGGCGGGTCAGAAATATCCTCGCCTGATCGACACGCCGCAGCAGGGTGTGGGCGAAGTGCTGTACACCTTGGGTACGGCGATCAATCGCGGCGGGGCGGAAGCCTTTGCCAAGCTTTACTTGCAAATGTCGCTGCCATTGCGTCCTGATAATGATGCTACCCTTTATCAACTTGGCGATATTTCGGCCAAGCTGCGCCAGCCGGAAAGGGCTGTTGAGTATTACGCCCGTGTTCCTGAAAAGTCGCCTTACAGGCGCGATGCAGAAATGCAGCGCGCGCTTAATCTCGCAGAAAACGAGAAAACGGGTGAAGCAATCGAGCAGTTGAAAACCTTGCTCAACCGCGACAAGACCGATCTGCGCACCTATCTGGCGCTGGGTGGTGTTTATGCGCAGGACAAGAACTTTGCCGATGCAGCAAAAATCTATGATGCAGCCGCCGGGCAGATCAAATCGCCTGAACGCAAAGACTGGCCGGTTTTCTATCAGCGCGGTATCGCACATGAACGCCTGAAGGAATGGGATCAGGCAGAGCCGAATTTCAAGAAGGCACTGGAGCTGTATCCTGATCAGCCGCAAGTACTCAACTATCTTGGTTATTCATGGGTTGATCGTGGTGAAAACCTCGACGAAGCTCTGCTTATGATCAAGAAAGCTGTCGAGTTGCGCCCACAGGATGGCTATATCGTCGATTCGCTCGGCTGGGCTTACTACAAGCTGGGACGTTATTCGGAAGCCGTGGTTGAACTTGAAAAGGCCGTGAAGCTGCGTCCGGAAGATCCAACCATCAACGACCATCTTGGTGACGCTTACTGGCGTTCTGGCCGCCAGCTTGAGGCGACATTCCAGTGGAACCACGCCATTGCGGGCAAACCGGAGCCTGAAGAACTTGCCAAGATCGAAGAGAAGCTGAAGTCGGGCCTCGCTGATCCTGCCAATCCTTCGCAAGCTGATGCAACAAAGCCAGATGACGCTAAGCCAGCTGATCCAAAGCCGGTTGAACAAGCGCCAAAAACCGAACCAGCACAGCCGGAACCGGAAAAACCTGCTGCAAACTAACGCAGATAGGCTTCAAACCATCCATTGCGCGTTGATTTTACCACGCGCAATGGCGCGCAAGCTTGACCCTGCGTGACGGACAAATTAGACCGGGCCATCATTTCAATAACGAGGCCCAACCCGGTGTCCAGTTTGTCCAGTACGTTGCCCGCACATATGCATCCCACCCGTTCCTTTCAGGGCTTGATCCTGACGCTCCATAATTATTGGGCGGAATACGGTTGCGCTATTTTGCAGCCATACGACATGGAAGTGGGGGCGGGTACGTTCCACCCGGCAACGACACTGCGCTCGCTTGGGCCGAAGCCCTGGAAGGCTGCCTATGTTCAGCCATCGCGTCGCCCAAAGGATGGCCGTTATGGTGAAAATCCAAACCGCCTGCAGCATTATTACCAGTATCAGGTGATCATCAAGCCATCGCCGCCGAACCTTCAGGATCTCTATCTTGGTTCGCTGCGCGCCATTGGGCTTGATCCAACGCTGCATGACGTGCGCTTCGTGGAAGATGACTGGGAAAGCCCGACGCTCGGCGCATGGGGTCTTGGCTGGGAATGCTGGTGTGACGGCATGGAAGTGTCGCAGTTCACCTATTTCCAGCAGGTATGCGGCATCGAATGTTCGCCGGTTGCTGGTGAATTGACCTATGGTCTTGAACGCCTCGCCATGTATGTACAGGGCGTAGACAATGTCTACGACCTGAACTTCAATGGTCTGGACGGCGACGAGAAAGTCACCTATGGCGACGTTTTCCTTCAGGCCGAACAGGAATATTCCCGCTACAATTTCGAAATGGCCGATACAGAAATTCTGCATCAGCACTTCATCGATGCTGAGCGCGAATGTGAAGCTATTTTGAAGGCAGGTAGCACCGGTGCAAATTCGCTGCATAAAAGCGTGTTCCCGGCCTATGACCAGTGCATCAAGGCGTCCCACGTCTTCAACCTGATGGATGCGCGCGGCGTGATTTCGGTTACTGAGCGTCAGAGCTATATCCTGCGCGTGCGCAATCTCGCGCGTCAGTGCGGCGAAGCATTTTTGCTCACCGATGCCGGCGGCTTCAACCTTAAGAACGAGGCTCTGCCGTCCGCCCGCAGCGAAGCGAGGACGGACAATGATAAAAATGCGGAAGCCGGAGGCGTACGCTAATGCCTGATTTACTGCTCGAACTTTTTTCCGAGGAAATCCCGGCCCGTATGCAGCGCAAGGCCGCTGGTGATCTCAAGAAGATGATCACCGATGGTCTGGTGGAAGCCGGTCTGACCTATGAGGCGACGACAGCCTATTGGACACCGCGTCGTCTGACGCTCGATATTCGCGGTTTGACCGTGCGCTCGAAAGACGTACATGAAGACGTGAAAGGCCCATCCGTCACGGCTCCTGAACAGGCTATTGCTGGCTTTTTGCGCAAGGCTGGTTTGAGCGATGTTTCTCAGGCGCATGTGCATACCGATCCGAAGAAGGGTGATTTCTATGTTGCCCATCTGACCAAAGCGGGCCGTGCTGCGGAAGAAATCATTGCCGAACTCGTGCCTCAGACCGTCCGTAACTTCCCATGGCCGAAGTCCATGCGTTGGGGTGCTGCTTCGTCGAAGCCAGGCGCTTTGCGCTGGGTGCGTCCGCTGCAATCGATCCTGTGTACCTTCGGCCCTGAAACTGAAGAAACAAAGGTTGTCGAGTTTGACGTCGATGGCATCAAGTCGGGCAATGTCACCTATGGTCATCGCTTCCTGAGCGATGGTCAGGCGATCAAGGTGCGCCGGTTTGAGGACTACGTCGACAAGCTTGAGAAGGCTTTCGTGGTGCTTGATGCCGAGCGTCGCAAGGAAATCATTTCACAGGATGCGCATAATCTCGCTTTCGCATCTGGTCTTGAGCTGGTCGAAGACAACGGTCTTCTCGAAGAAGTTTCCGGTCTGGTTGAGTGGCCTGTTGTGCTGATGGGCGAGTTTGAGGAAGAATTCCTCGCGATCCCGCCTGAAGTCATTCAGCTGACTATTCGCGTGAACCAGAAGTGCTTTGTCACTCGCAAGCAGGGTGGAGCGGAAGCATTGTCGAACAAGTTCATTCTTGTATCGAACATCGCAGCCCGAGATGACGGCAAGGAAATCGCTTACGGCAATGGCAAAGTCGTGCGTGCGCGTCTCTCCGATGCGCTCTATTTCTGGCACACCGATCAGCACGATCTGCCTGACCTCGACAAGTTGAAGGCAGCGGGCGAGAAATTCGGCCTTGATCTGAAAAAACCGCTTGATCAGCGCATGGCGCGTTTGGATAGCCTCACTGTCACCTTCCATGCCAAGCTTGGCACGCAGGGCGCGCGCGTTGAACGCATCCGCGAACTGGCAAGCCAGATTGCACCACTCGTGGGTGCCGATCCTAAGCTCGCAGCACGTGCAGCGGTTCTCGCCAAGGCCGATCTGACGACTGAAGTTGTCGGCGAGTTTCCTGAACTTCAGGGCGCAATGGGCCGCAAATACGCGCTTCTTCAGGGCGAAGACGAAGCTGTGGCTGCCGCCCTTGAAGAGCATTACAAGCCGCAAGGTCCGTCTGATTTTGTGCCGAAGAACCCGGTTGCCGTTGCTGTCGCCTTGGCCGATAAGCTCGACACGCTGGTTGGCTTCTGGGCGATTGACGAAAAGCCAACCGGCTCGAAGGACCCGTTTGCTCTGCGCCGTGCAGCACTGGGCGTGATCCGTCTGGTTCTATCGCAGGACTGGAAGTTCCCGCTCTTGCCACTTTTGCGTTCGGCCTATGCCGCGCTGCAAGAAGGACAGGTTCAGCGCAAGCTGCGTGAGTTTGAAACCAAGCTTGCTACCGAAAAGTCTGGTGATGTGGATGGCGAGCAGGACATCGACAACGCATTGCGTAATCTTGAAACGGCGACACGTGCGGAAATCGAAAGCAATGCAGAGCCGTTGCTGGCCGACCTTCTGTCCTTCCTGCATGACCGGTTCAAGGTTCACTTGAAAGAAGAAGGCGCGCGTTACGACGCGATTGATGCGGTTCTGACACCGGATGCCGACAATCTTCTGCTGGTTGCACGTCGCCTTGAAGCGCTGATCGTCTTCGTCAACGAAGAAGACGGCAAAAACCTCCTGGCCGGCACCAAGCGCGCTGCCAATATTCTGGCTGCGGAAGAAAAGAAGGGCACCAAGGTAGCTAGCAGCGTCGATGCGGCTCTCTTGAAGCTTAATGAGGAAAAGGCGCTTCATGCGGCTGTGAACCTCGCTGCAACCGAAGCCGAAGAAGCTATCGCTCGCGAAGATTTTTCGGGTGCGATGCTGGCGCTGGCCAAGCTGCGTGGCCCGGTTGATACGTTCTTTGAGAGCGTATTGGTCAATGATGAGGACGAAAACGTCCGTGCCAATCGCCTCGCACTGCTTGAACAAATCCGCACCGCCACCAGTAAAGTGGCCGATTTCTCGAAAATCGCCGGGTAAAGAACAAAAGGGCGCTTTCAAGCGCCCTTTTTTATAACTCATTCCGATCTTGCATGAAGTGCCTGTTGGAGTCTCTTGCTCAAAAGCGACGCTTTGTGTAGCTACGACATGCGCGAAACCGCGCAGTAACAATGAATAAGGGCTGAAGCCTTTGGCCGAGATCGTGACATTTGATGACGAAGCTGTTTCGCGCGCAGTCGAAGTGCTTGCGCGTGGCGGTCTGGTCGCGATCCCGACGGAAACGGTCTATGGCCTTGCCGCGGATGCCGCACACGGTGAAGGCGTGGCTGGTATTTTTGCCGCCAAGGGACGCCCACAGTTCAATCCGCTCATCGCCCATGTTGACAGCATTGCTATGGCAGAGCGCTATGTGACCTTCGATCCCATTTCGCGCAAGCTCGCTGAAAGCTTCTGGCCGGGGCCGCTGACGATTGTTTTGCCACTTAAGACCAAGCAGGATACGCGACGTCCGATCCATCCGCTGGTGACGGCGGGGCTTGATACGCTTGCCATTCGTATGCCGACAGGCCGGGTGCACGATGTTATCAACCTGCTCGATAGCCCCGTTGCAGCACCAAGCGCTAATACATCAGGTCGTATCAGCCCGACCTCAGCGAAGGCCGTGGCCGATGATCTCGGTGACAAGGTCGACATGATCCTCGATGCCGGCCCTTGTGGCGTGGGTGTTGAGTCGACCATCATCAAGGTTGAAGGCGAGCGCGTGCGTCTGCTGCGGCCCGGCGGTCTGGCTGCCGAGGAAATTGAAGCGCTGATCGGTGTGAAGCTTGAACGCGCCGAGCATAAGGCCGCAATTCAGGCGCCGGGAATGATGGAATCCCATTACGCGCCTGATGCTGCCGTGCGACTGAATGCTGAAAATGTTGAGCAGGGCGAGGCACTGCTGGCTTTTGGACCATTGCGCATAGCCAATGCTGATAATGCCGTTGCCGTCTTGAACCTCAGCCCGTCGGGTGATTTGCGTGAAGCGGCCAGCAATCTGTTTGATTTCATGCGCAGGCTTGATGCGAGCGCCGCCCGCATCATCGCCGTTGAACCTATTCCTTTTGATGGGCTCGGTGAGGCCATCAATGATCGTCTTAAACGCGCGGCTGCTCCGCGCTAATTCCCCCAAGACTTAAGAGAAGCACATGCTCGACACCGCCCTGATCGAACGTTTTGCAGCCATCGTTGGCGAAAAGAATGCGCTGACCGCGCCGGAAGATATTGCGCCATTCATGATCGAACAACGCGATCTCTATCAGGGCCGTTCGCCACTGGTTCTGCGTCCGGGTTCGACGGAAGAAGTTTCCGCAATCCTGAAACTCGCCAGCGAGACAAAAACGCCTGTCGTGCCGCAGGGTGGCAATACTGGGCTTGTCGGTGGTCAGACGCCTGATGAAAGCAACACCACTGTTGTTCTGTCGCTTGGCCGTATGAACAAGGTGCGCTCGGTTGATCCGATCGGTAATCTCGTGACGTTGGAAGCCGGTGTTATTCTGAAAAACCTGCAGGACGAAGCACAGAAAGTCGGTCGCCTGTTCCCGCTGTCGCTTGGTGCGGAAGGCTCGTGCCAGATTGGTGGCAATCTTGGTTCCAATGCCGGTGGCACTGCCGTTCTGGCCTATGGCAATATGCGTGAGCTCTGCCTTGGCCTCGAAGTGGTGCTGCCAGGTGGCGAGATTCTCAATGATCTGCGCTATGTCAAGAAAGACAATACCGGCTACGACCTGAAGGATCTGTTTGTCGGTTCTGAAGGCACGCTTGGTGTTATCACCGCAGCCGTATTGAAGATTTTCCCGCAGCCAAAGGGCAAAGGCGTGGCCTATGCGGGTTTGCGCAGCCCGGAGGACGTGCTGCGCCTGTTCCAGCTTGCGACTGAACATGCAGGTCCGTCGCTCACCGGCTTTGAACTGATGCCGCGCGTGGGGGTGGAGTTTACCGTGGCTCACGTGGACGGCGTGCGCGATCCACTGGAAAGCCCGCATGACTGGTATGTGCTGGTTGATATTTCCTCGACCCGTTCAGAAGACGATGCACGGACGACACTCGAAACCATCCTGACGGAAGCTTTTGAGAACGACATCATTCAGGATGCGGCTATTGCTGAAAGCGTGGCACAGGCACAGATGTTCTGGAAAATGCGTGAGGAAATGTCGTGGGCGCAGAAGCCGGAAGGCGGTTCGATCAAGCACGATATTTCGGTGCCAGTCTCTTCGATCCCGGCTTTCATCCACGAAGCCAATGCCGCAACGCTTGAAATGATTCCCGGTTCGCGCATCGTGTGCTTTGGCCATATTGGCGATGGTAATCTGCATTATAACGTGTCGCAGCCAGTTGGTGCAGACAAGCAGGCTTTCCTTGATCGCTGGCACGACCTCAATCACCGCATTCACACAATTGTTGCATCTTATACGGGATCGATCTCTGCCGAGCATGGCATTGGCCAGTTGAAGCGCGAGGAACTCGCTTTCTTCAAGCAGGACATAGCACTTGATCTGATGCGTCGTATTAAGAAATCATTCGATCCGCTTGGCATCATGAACCCGGGTAAAGTGCTGTAATTTCAGCAAATATGACGAAATCGAGGCGGACAGGAAACTGTCCGCCTTTTCATTTATGTAAACAAAAATTAGCAAGAATTACTGACTTCTTACACCTGGTGGTAAACCGGTAACCAAATGAAAAAGCAGGGAAAAGTTAACCTAACACGTTAAGCGCATCGGTAATAAACGCAGTCTATTCTCTAAATCAACAAGAGCGAAACATCGCTCAAAAAGAGAAGCCGGAATAACCAGCTCTCAAAGAACAGACAGAGAGACAGAGGCGTTGAATATGATGAGCAACGGATTGAAGAAGCCTGAATGGGCGGGACAGGAACTGCGGCTCGATCCGTTTCACCTTCCACAGGTTGTGACCTACGCGGCAGAGGATTGCGACGCCGATGTAACCTTCACGATCAGTGAGCGTGGTGCAGTCATCCGGCAGATCCTGCCTTCGAGCGGCCTGCCAATGTCGATCGCGCTTCCAATCAATGCGTTTATTGGCGTAGCTGCCCGTGCTGTGGAAGACGAATTCGGTGAAATTACTGTAACACTCGAACTGATGCACGAAGATACACAATTGTCTGTGCCGCTGCTCGTTGCTCACGACTTGACCGATGTTGCTGCCGACTGGCGTGCATGGGCTGCTACGTTCAGCCTGCCAATGATGCTCGTGGAAGAAGATGGCGTTGCTCGCCCGCTTTATGAAAGCACTGGCCCTGTACGCACTTCTGAACCGCAGGCCCGTCGTCAGGGGCAGGAACCGCGCCGCCGCCGCCCACGCTTCCTTGCTCGTCGCAAGACCGGCTCGTTGGGTGTACGCATGGTGATTGAAGGTCGTGAAATTATCGCCCGCGACTAAGATTTCATCACATTCTCGTGTGAACACGTTCTCGTCGGATTTCTACACTATCTAAATAATAACGCTTCACCCGGTGGTCGTTTGGAAAGATGAAGGACCTTTCCAGACATCTAAGGTCCCCGGACCGGAGCAACCAACTTGGCTGACCTCCAGCAAGCCACCCGGATGGTAACCCCATCCGGGTAATTTTTTGCTTTGATTATTTCTTACGGCTTAGAAATGCCATGACCGCTTCGCGCGCCTCATTTGAGGTCAGTCGCTCGGCAAAGTGCTGGGCTTCACGCGCAATGCGATCAGCAACAGGTTCCGCAGGCATTCGCATCAGGGCGCGCGCAATCTGCATGGCCTGCGGAGGTTTGGCGGCAATCTCCTCAGCAGCTTTCAGCACTTCCGTTTCCAGATCATTGCTTTCAACGATTTTGTAGACAAGACCTGCTTCAAGTGCGGCTTGTGCGTCGAAGCCGTGCCCAAGTGCCAGAAGTGCAAAAGCCTTCTGGTGTCCCATAAGTGGTGGCGCAAGCAGGCTTGAGGCCGCTTCCGGCACCAGCCCAAGATCGACGAAGGGGGTACGGAACAATGCATGGCTGGTTGCGAATGTCAGATCGCAATGCAGATGGATTGTTGTGCCTATACCGATCGCCAACCCATCGACACCGGATACAATGGGTTTCTTCGCGCACGATAGGGCGGCGAGAAAATCCAGAATATCATTGCCGAGGCTGCCGCCGGAAGCAGCAGCCATGAAATCCTGCATATCATTGCCGGAAGAAAAAGCACCCGGCACGCCCAGAAAGACGTGCACGCGCACCGCATCGTCAGCGTCACCATCCACGAGCGCCTTAGCCATTTCGGCATACATGGCACGGGTGATGGCATTCTTCTTGTCGGCGCGGTTAAGCCGGATGATTTGCACCGCACCTTTACGTTCGATCAGAACATGCTCGCTCATCATCAAGCCTCCAGCGCGGATTTTGCAGCCGCCAAGCTGGATGCGCCAGTAATGACAGTGTCTTTGAGCGAAGCAACTTCAGCCAGCATGTTTTCAGCGAAGAAGCGGCACAGAGCTGCTCGGCTCGCATCATCACTGGTGAGTGCCGCACGTGCCAGATAAGCGCCGCCAGCGGTCAGCGACAACAAACGCTGGTAAGGTGTGGCACCTGCAAGCGCTTCCTCGGTGCGGCCTTCGCTTGCTGCTATTTGCAGCCAGTCTGTTGCCTCGCGGGCTTCGTCAATGGCAGTGGACAGTCGCGCGCCTGTTTCGCCAAGCTCAGGACGGTTCGAGGCTTTTGCCTTGTCAGCCTCGTCCTGCAATTCGGCAAAGAAACTCCTGATATGTTCACCATTCCCGAGCGGCAGCTTGCGCAATACAAGGTCAATGGCCTGGATGCCGTTGGTTCCTTCATAAATCGGCGTGATGCGAGCATCGCGCAGCAATTGTGCGGCACCTGTTTCTTCGATGAAACCCATACCGCCATGGATCTGCACGCCGAGCGACGCCACATCTACACCCACATCGGTTGCGAAGCTCTTGGCCAAAGGCGTGAGAAGGCCGGCGCGATCCGACCAGAATTGCGCGTCAGCACCTTCAACTGCATGGCTCATGTCGATTGCATGTGCACAAGAATAGGTGATGGAGCGAGCAACCTGCGTCAGTGCTTTCATTGTGAGCAGCATACGCTGCACATCCGGGTGCTGGATAATCGGGCTCATGCCTTGCTTGGGATCGGCGCCAACGGCGCGCCCTTGCTTGCGTTCCCTGGCATAGTGAAGGGCTTGCTGATAGGCAGCTTCCGCTACGCCAACGCCCTGGATACCAACCAGCAGACGCGCATTGTTCATCATGGTGAACATGCAGGCGAGGCCGCGATTTTCTTCGCCGATCAGATAACCAATCGCTCCCGTTTCTTCCCCCTTCGCAAAGCCATCACCATAGATCATGGTGCAGGTAGGGGAGGCGTGAATACCCATCTTGTGCTCAAGACCAGAACAGAACAGATCGTTGCGGCGACCGAGCGATCCGTCATCATTGACGAGAAACTTAGGCACGAGGAATAGCGAAATACCCTTGGTCCCAGCGGGTGCGTCTGGCAGGCGCGCGAGCACCAGATGCACGATATTGTCTGTTAGGTCATGTTCGCCATAGGTGATAAAAATCTTCTGACCGAAAATACGGTAGGTGCCATCGTCGCGACGCTCCGCTCTGGTGCGCAAAGCGCCAACATCAGAACCAGCTTGTGGCTCGGTCAGGTTCATCGTGCCCATCCACTCGCCGGTGATGAGCTTCTCGAGATAGATATCTTTGAGTTGCTTGGATGCGTGCTTTTCCAGCGCCTCAACCGCGCCCATGGTGAGGGTCGGTGCAATTGCGAACGCGAGAGTGCCGGAGTTCCACATTTCGCTGACGGCCACCGACATCATGGTCGGCAGACCCTGACCGCCATATTCCGGTGTTCCGGTTAGCGAGTTCCAGCCGCCCTCAATCCAGTCGCGGTAAAGTTCTTTCCAGCCCGGAGCGGTTGTAACAACGCCGTCATTCAGCGTGGCGCCATGTTTGTCGCCGGGAATACGAAGCGGCTCGACGCGCTCGGCGGCAAACTTGCCTGCCTCTTCCAGAATAGCTTCCGCCAGATCGGCGGAAAATTCAGGAAAGCGATTATCCTCAATTGCTTTTTCGAGGCCTGCGACCTTCATCAGCGTATGGGAAATTTCAGAAACCGGCGCGCGATACATCTTTCCTCCTAAAAACCTTTTCCTCAAAAGGCTCTGAATTGCCGATAAAATTCTGGCAATCCGTTCAGCCTGATGGCTGGTCATGAGTAAGAGCTATCGGCTTATTACGTAAACGTCAATATTCACACGACGAAGTTATCATTAGTTTCAGGAGTGGCTGTGATGTTATTCAGTTTGGTCGCGGTTGAGACGCGCTGCACGCAGCCGCGCTGTCTTTGCATCTACGGCATCGCGTTCGCCTTGTAGAATGGCTTTGGCAGCTTTGTCGGTCGTCGCGTTCTTCGCTTCCATTCTCGAAGGATTGGACTTGAAGAGCGTATCTTTGGTCAGGTTTTCTTTGTCGATCTCTGACATGGACGGTTCTCCAATAGTTGCCGTATTCCAGCTTCGCTATATTCGATTGCGCCATTCCCCTGCATAATTCCTTACACCATATTGGATTGAAGGTAATGCTATGCGGCACATTTAATGTTTTAGGGTTCGTTGAGATTTGGTTTCGGAGCGCGTTCGGATCAGGCTGTTGGCTTTGACGCGCATCTTGTCCGAATGCTTCGCACTTTTTTGGACGTGTCCCTGAGAGACATCCGGGCGTTTACAAAAGCGTCGATAAAAATAAAAAAGGCCGGGTGAAACCCGACCTTCATATTGTCTCAACGATCAATGCCAGTACATCCGTGGTCAAAGGTCGGAGACAAATCTCTTGGCTCAATTATCTGGGCGAAGTGGTTTAGAACCTCGCCCAAAAAATTATTAGAGAGCCTGCAGGTTTTCAGCTGCATTCTTGCCCGAACGACGGTCTGCAACCACGTCGAAGCTGACCTTCTGGCCTTCGTTCAACGAGTGCATGCCCGAACGCTCAACAGCAGAGATGTGAACGAACACGTCTACGCCGCCGTCATCTGGCTGAATGAAGCCGAAGCCCTTAGTTGAATTAAAGAATTTTACTGTTCCGTTTGCCATGTTGAATTCCTTTCAAATCGCACGGTTAAAATATAATGGATCGAAATCCATCGCCGAATTCCACGAGTTTGAAAGAAATACCGGGTGGCGAAATCGCGCCGCAACATTCGAAAACAAAATCGATGACCGATATATATGAGGCATTCGCGGCTTTTACAAGTCACTTTTCCAAAAATCATAAAAATACTATTATCAATATAAAACAGCGCGATTTGAATATTACGCAAGAACGTTGCAACTATATAATTTTTCGGGCCTGAGGCAGGACGATTTGCCAGTCAGAACCGGAATAATGGCATATGGGAATGCCAGCGTTTACGAAATTTTCTTGGTCTTCATTTAGAATATAAACATGTTCAAAGAGGCCGCTATATGACGCTCGTTCCGTATTTTCTGACTGTTAATCTGACGGTTTCGTGCGTTTTTATCCTGACATTCGCTTTCGTTGCCATTCAGGAGCGGAATTATTCTGCCCCACGCTGGTTTACGCTCGCGTCTACCTCTGCTGCGCTTGTTGCAATCTTTGGGTACTGGATTCCGCTTGCCGATAACCCGCGAGTGCTCGTACCTGTTTCATTTTCTCTGCTGATAGCAACCTTTCTCGCGATCATTATTGGCTTACAAAGCATCTACCGGCAGACAATCGATTGGAAGCTCATAGGCGGGTTCTTCCTTGCCGCCGTTGTTTGTAATGTCCTGATATACGATCTGCCGCGCACATCGTTCCTGCATCGTATTCTCTATCAGTTGCCGCTCTGCCTTGCTCAGCTTCTGATGATTCGGGTGATCTACCGCTCTGGAATGCCGCGCCTAGTTGATAAACTGATGATGGCTCTCGCGGTATTCAGTTGCCTTCATTATCTGTCGAAAGCTTTTCTCATCACCTGGCCGGGATCTGATATGCGGCCTGAGGATGAAGCCAACACGCTACATGTGCTTTTCTCGCTTTCTATAGGCGTTTTCGTGCAGGTCGCGCGTGGACTATTGCTGCTTCTGAGCACGGTTTCACACATGGTGGGGGAGGCCAGCGAGCAATCAGAAGTCGATGAGCTTTCTCAAATCTATAATAGGCGCGGCTTTGATCGTCATGTTTCCCGCGTGTTGGTGCGTAAGGGTGCGCGTATTCGCTACTCGGTGATCATGAGTGATTTGGATTTCTTCAAACGCGTCAATGACACCTACGGACATGATGGCGGTGACCGAGTGATCGCAGCCTTCGGCAAATTGCTCAAAACACAATTGCCACGATCAGCCGTGGCTGCGCGCATGGGTGGAGAAGAATTTGTCGTCTTCATTCCCGATAGCGATATGGCTGCCGCCGAAGCGCTGGCGCAAAGCTTGCGCCAGGCATTGTCTGCGCTTCGTGTTGAAGGAAAGGCGCCGGATTGGGGCCCAACGGCAAGCTTTGGTGTGGCCGAGCAAGTTGAAGACGAAGGCTTCTATGAGACGATGCGTCGTGCAGATGCCGCTCTATATCAGGCCAAAAAAGCGGGCCGCAACCGTGTCCATATCGCTTAAATTACTTGCCTGAACGTTCTCGCTCAACAGCTCTCCAGCCGATATCCGAGCGATAGAAACCTTCCGGCCAGTCAATATTTCTGACTGCGTCATAGGCATTGGTTTGTGCCTCTGCGACGGTTTCGGCAATAGCGGTCACGTTCAGTACACGACCTCCACTCGCAATAAGCTGGCCGTCTTTTTCTGCCGTGCCAGCGTGGAAAACCTTCAGGCCCTCTATGCCTTCGAGCTTATCGAGGCCGCGAATGGCGCTGCCTTTTTTAACGTTGGTTGGATAGCCTTCTGCAGCCATGACGATCGTCAGCGCAGGCTGGTCCTTCCATTCAAGCGAAACTTCATCAAGCTTGCCGTCAACGGCTGCATTGATGAGATCGAGCAGGTCCGTTTCAAGGCGCATCATCAGCACCTGACATTCCGGGTCACCGAAGCGGGTGTTGTATTCAATGAGCTTGGGTCCGTCCTTGCCGATCATCAGTCCCAGGAAGAGAACGCCTGAGAAAGGTGCGCCGATTTCTGCCATGCCGCGCATGGTCGGCTCGATCAGCTCGCGCATCGTACGGTCAACGATTTCTGGCGTCATCACTGGGGCAGGGGCATAGGCTCCCATGCCGCCGGTGTTTACGCCTGTATCGCCATCGCCGACGCGCTTATGATCCTGTGCCGAGCCAAGCTGCAGCGCAGTCTTTCCGTCGCAAATACAGAAGAAGCTTGCTTCTTCACCGTCAAGAAACTCTTCCACGACGACTTCCGCACCAGCCGATCCGAAAGCGCCTTCAAAGCATGCATCAACGGCGTCGAGGGCCTCATCAAGGGTCATGGCAACGACCACGCCTTTGCCTGCGGCAAGGCCATCGGCTTTGACAACGATGGGTGCACCCATTTCACGAATATAGGCTTTGGCTTTTGGCGCATTGTTGAAGCGGCCATAAGCACCGGTCGGAATATCAAAGCGAGCGCAGAGGTCTTTGGTGAAGCCCTTGGAGCCTTCAAGCTGGGCTGCAAGCTTCGATGGTCCGAAGACGCGAATGCCGGCTTCGTTAAGATCATCGGCAAGCCCCGCTACGAGCGGTGCTTCCGGCCCCACGACAACCAGATCAATGGCTTTTTCCTTGGCAAAAGCGATGACCGCTGCATGGTCTGTCACATCAAGCGCGACGAGTTCTGCATATTCGGCAATACCGGGGTTGCCAGGAGCGCAATAGAGCTTTTCGAGCTTTGCAGAGGCAGCAAGTTTCCATGCCAGTGCGTGCTCGCGGCCCCCAGAACCGATCAACAGAACTTTCATGCCTTGCTCCCTGCGCGTGAGATAAGTAAATAACCAGCTAGTTACTTCGGGTCTCTATTGCCCATCGCGCGTGCGAGCAAGGGCAGTGCCGCAATTTTTCGATAAAAAGCGGGTAAGGCTGTCGCAGTTTCAGGAAAGCAGGCAATCATGCAGCACTTAGAAGCAAAGTCGGATGTCCAGTCGCGGGAAAACCGCGGACGGGTAAAGGACGCGCCATCCGGCCATTGGGTCTATCGTATTTTGCCGCCGTGGCTCTGGCCTTATGCACAGCTTGCGCGTTGGGACCGGCCAATCGGCTGGCAGCTTCTGCTCTGGCCGTGCTGGTGGTCGGCGGCACTTGTTGCAGGTGCGGGTGCACAGCCGGGCGATGGTGCATGGGCGGTTATGCCGTCGCCGTGGCATCTGGTTCTGTTTTTTATTGGGGCTGTCGCCATGCGTGGCGCTGGATGCACCTATAACGACCTGGCCGATCAGGATATCGACGACAAAGTCGACCGTACCCGGTCGCGACCACTGCCATCAGGGCAAGTGACGCGTAAACAGGCCAAGCTGTTTCTGGTCCTGCAGGCGCTGGTTGGTCTGGTCGTTGTGTTGCAGTTCAACTGGTTCTCGGTCGGCCTTGGAATTGGCTCTCTGCTGATCGTCGCGGCTTATCCTTTCATGAAGCGTTTTACCAACTGGCCGCAACTGGTGCTTGGTCTTGCCTTCTCGTGGGGCGCATTGATGGGCTGGGCGGCAGTCGAAGGTTCGCTCGCGCTCCCACCGGTGCTGCTTTATATCGGCGCGATCCTGTGGGTGATCGGTTATGACACGATCTATGCGCATCAGGACAAGGAAGATGATGCGCTGGTCGGTGTGGGTTCAACCGCACGCCTCTTCGGAAAGCACACCAAGACAGCGCTTATGGTGCTTTATGGTGGTGCGATCGGGTTTTTCGCGGCAGCCTTTGCTGTGGCTCAGGTGCCAATGCCTGCACTGGCAGGCTTGCTTGCCGCAGGTGCACATCTTTATCGCCAGATCATCGTGCTTGATATTGATAACCCGGATCAGTGTTTGAGATTGTTCAAATCGAACAACATTGTCGGACTGATTATCTTTTTAGGTCTTGTGTTCGGAAGCTTGTGGGTTGCCGTCAAACCGCTGGTCTAAGTGGCATCTCCAGTGCTGGAAATGCTCTCAGAAAAAAGGCCACCGAAACGGTGGCCTTTTTGTTGTTCGTTTATGGATAGAGCCTGTCCTTGCTCCAGTCACCCTCCGGTGTGGGCCGTGTAAACAACACGCGGTCATGCAGGCGGAAGGGACGATCATGCCAGAACTCGATGGAAGTTGGGCGAATGCGGAAGCCAGACCAGTGGGCAGGGCGAGGAATTTCGCCAATGGCATAGCGAGCCGTATATTCGGCAACAGCCTTTTCCAGTGCGAAGCGGCTTTCGAGCGCGCGCGACTGTTTGGACGCCCAGGCACCAATACGGCTGCCACGTGGACGTGAGGCATAATAAGCGTCGGCTTCTGCGTCGCTCACCTTTTCAACAGGACCGCGCACACGCACCTGACGACGCAATGACTTCCAATGAAAACACATGGCAGCCTTTTCGGCAGACAGGATTTCCTGTCCCTTTGTGCTTTCGTAATTGGTGTAGAAGACGAAGCCTTGCTCATCGAAGTCCTTGAGCAACACCATCCGCACATTTGGCAGGCCGTCCGGATCGACGGTGGCCAGAGCCAGTGCATTCGGATCGTTCATTTCGCTCTTGGTGGCATCGTTGAGCCACTCTGCGAAGAGGTTGAATGGTTCTGAGCTTTGTGTGAAATCTTCAGTGGCGCTGGTCATATCTTCTATTTCGCAGTTCGAATGGAAAGCATGTTCGCTTGTTTGCGGTTAGGAACCTCGTCCAATTCGTAAGCTTTGTCCATGCCTGGTTGTTGCGGCAGATTACACAAGCATATTTTGCGCGCGGAGCCATTTTTCAAACCAGCCCGGCCATTCTGTCGTTGGGGTTTCAGGACGGCCCATGCCAAAGCCGTGGCCTCCCGATGCGATCGGATGAAATTCCACCGCCACATGTGCCTGTTCACAAGCTTGCTGCATGATGCGGCTGTTGGCCGGGTTTGAAATCTGATCGTCATCGGCCTGGGTGAGAAATATCGGAGGGCAGTTCTTACTTACATGGCTCTCAACCGACCATTGCCGAACGGCTTCGTCAGTGGGGTGTTGGCCCACGAGCGAACGCCGTGTTGAGGTGTGGTCATAGGGCGCTTCAAGTGTGATGACGGGATAAATCAGTGCTCCAACAGTGGGCCGTGCGGATTGATCATCGACATAATCGACCGGCTCATAGGATGCAAAAGCTGAACGCGTTGCGGTAAGACCCATAAGATGTCCCCCTGCTGAAAAGCCCAGCGCGCCTATTTTATTTGGATCGATATTCCAGTTTGAAGCTTGTGCACGCACAATGCGAAAAGCACGTTGTGCGTCCTGAAGCGGTGCCAGCGGTCCGTCTGCCCAGCCCTCAATGGGCAAGCGATAGGTCAGCACGAAGGCATAGATGCCTCTTTCGGCAAGCCAGCGAGCTGCGGGATATGACTCTTTGCCTTCCTCAATACGCTTATATCCGCCGCCGCCTGCAATGATTATCGCAGCGCCGTTCGGATGTTCTGGGGTGAAAATCTCAAGCCCTGGTACCGCAATGTTGGTGACGGCACCTTTTTTACTGATATTTGTTGCGCCGCTGGGACCACCGCCTCCAGGCGGTAAACCGGGCCAGAGCGAAATCCGGGTGCTATCCCCGGTGTTCTGCGCCTTTGCGATAAAAGCGGGCATATTGATTGCCGTTGCAAAGACTGCGCCACCAAGAAGCAGGTCACGACGGGAAATCACATGTTCCTCCCTGGTTCGATATTCTCGAAATCTGAAAGTCAATGATGGCGGATTTTTAGCTCTTCGCAAACGAGGGATAATGCTGCACCGCCAGTGGATCGAACCTGACGTATGAATCCGGGCTGAAATACAGGCTGTTTCATATGTCAGATTCTAAACATCCATTGGATGCTGTGCCAGCCAATTTTATACCGTTGTCCTTTGGTATCGATTTGTTTACCTTGCCCGCGAACCGCTTGTTAACTCCATATCCCCCATAGTTCCTGCATCTTTAGGATGTATTTAAAGGAAGACCGTTGGCTGCTCTCTCCGCTCGCCGCGAAAAATATGACGACTCTTCAATTTCAGGCACGGCGCTTATGCGTCATGCAGCTCTTGCTATGGTTGTTATGTCGTTGGCTGGATGTGCCATGGGTGGGGTCAGTATCGAAAAAGCGGTTCCTGATTCTTCGATGATCACAGGCTCAATCAAGCCTGCGCAAAAAGCTGAGACGGATACAGGCAAACTTTCCGATCAGTCGACCATCAAAGGCATTGTATCAGCGCTTGATTTTACCCAATGGGGCAAGAAACCGGTGCCTTGGGCAAACCCGGACACTGGTAGCCAGGGCACAATCACGACGGTCGCCGAAACAAAATCTGACGATGGCCTGTGCCGTCAGTTTGAAACTTCACGCGAAGCCTTTGACGGTGTTTCCATTTATCGCGGTGAGACCTGCATGCAGCGCGGCGGACAGTGGACCTTAACCTCATTTGCGCCAATTTAAGCTTTTTGGGAAACAGTCCTCTGTAACTCTGGAAGTTTTTGAGCTTCGTGCGCATATTATGGCAAACTGAGTCTAAAGACTGAGATTGCAGTCATTTTCCAGAATGAGGACTTTTATGCGCGATCCCTATAGCGTGCTGGGCGTCGCCAAAACGGCGAAGCCCGAAGAAATAAAATCGGCTTTTCGCAAGTTGGCCAAGAAGCACCATCCGGATCAGAATCAGGATGACCCAAAGGCGCAGGAGCGCTTTTCCGAGATCAACCAAGCCTATGAGATCGTTGGCGACAAAGACAAGCGTGGCCAATTTGATCGCGGCGAGATCGACGCCGAAGGCAAGCCAGCTTTTCAGGGTTTTGGCGGCCAAGGTGGTTTTGGTGGTGCCGGCGGCGATCCGTTTGGTGGCTTCCGTCAGCGTGGCGGTAACGGCAATTTTGACTTTCGTGGTGCCGGTGGCGGGCAACAAGGTGGCTTCGGCGGTGCGGAAGACATATTGAACGATCTGTTCGGCGGTGCTTTTGGCGGCGCTGCGCGTGGCGGTGCACGTCAGCAGCGCGGGCCTGTGAAGGGCAGTGACCTTGCTGCATCGATCAACATCACGCTTGAACAGGCAGCGGGCGCCGACAAGGTCGAAGCCGTGTTTCCCAACGGTAAGCATCTGAAGATCAAGCTGCCTCAGTTTGTCGAGGATGGTCAGACCATACGTCTTAAAGGGCAAGGCGAACATATCGTCGGTGGTACGCCCGGTGATGCTTTGGTGACAATCCACTTCAAGCCGAGCGCTCGTTTCAAGCTGGAAGGCCGCGATGTGCATGTTGACCTGCCGGTTGATCTTGCGGATGCGGTTCTTGGCGGCAAGGCAGAAGTTGATACGCTCAACGGGCGTATCGCGGTCAAGGTTCCGGCATGGTCGAGTTCCGACAAGGTCCTGCGTCTCAAAGGTAAAGGATTGCCAATCAAGGCTGGTGGTCATGGCGATCTCTACGTCCATGTCCGCATTATGCTGCCTGAAGGTGGGGACGCAGAACTGGAAGAGTTTTTGCGCAATCGCAAAGCCGACTAAGCCAAACGGGTCATATTTAACCGTGTCGGGGCCGGATGCAGATGCTGCATCCGGCCCCGGAATCGGCTTGTGCTACCACATTCCTCAGCGATAACCCCAGCTATAGCCGATGCGCGAGCACAACTGTGCTGTGCGATAAAATGACAATACCCGGCTTTTTACGCGCAATTGCTTGAAGCCTGTGCAAGCCTGTGCGATAGGGCATCTAGTTGATTATAGTTCAATGAGGACCCTTAATGACCGCAAAGTCTGGTTTGTTGCAGGGCAAGCGCGGATTGATTCTGGGCGTAGCCAACAACCGTTCCATCGCCTGGGGTATTGCCAAGGCTGCTCGTGAAGCTGGCGCGGAACTTGCATTCACCTATCAGGGTGATGCGTTGAAGAAGCGTGTCGAGCCACTGGCTGAAGAATTGGATGCGTTCGTCGCAGGGCATTGCGATGTCGCTGACGGTGCAAGCATTGATGCTGTTTTTGAAGCACTTGAAAAGAAGTGGGGCAAGCTCGACTTCGTCGTGCATGCGATTGGTTTCTCCGACAAGGATGAACTGACCGGCCGTTACGTCGATACATCGGAAGCCAATTTCCAGAACACGATGCTGATTTCAGTCTATTCGCTTACGGCAATTTCACGCCGTGCAGAAAAGCTGATGGCTGATGGCGGTTCTATTCTGACGCTGACCTATTACGGTGCTGAAAAAGTTATGCCGAACTACAACGTCATGGGCGTTGCAAAGGCAGCACTTGAAGCAAGCGTAAAGTATCTCGCAGTCGATCTTGGACCACAGAACATTCGCGTTAACGCGATTTCTGCTGGCCCGATCAAGACGCTTGCCGCATCCGGCATTGGCGACTTCCGTTATATTCTCAAGTGGAACGAATATAACGCACCGCTGCGCCGCACTGTGACCATCGAGGAAGTGGGCGACGTAGGTCTCTATTTCCTCTCCGACCTGTCTCGCTCGGTTACGGGCGAGGTACACCATGCCGACAGTGGCTATCACGTCATCGGTATGAAGGCGGTTGATGCGCCCGATATCTCTGTCGTCAAGGACTGAGCAAGGTAATACCAAATCCCGAAAAGTTGACCGACTTTTCGGGATTTTTCTTATGTCTTTCCGTTTGCGGGAAGGCTATCCAGAAAGGGCGCATGCGCAAAAATCTGAAACGGCTTTCGGATAATGTGCGCGTCAGGAAAAGAAACCAAGCGGCAGATTGAGGTAGGGTTTTGGCTCGGGAGATCATCTATTTTTCGCGTCACGGCGAAACGGACTGGAATATTTCGCAGCGCATTCAGGGGCAACTCGATATTGATATCAATGCTCATGGCCGCACGCAGGCCGATCGCAATGGTGATATGCTCAAATCGCTGATCGGCAACGGCGCGGGCTACGATTTTGTTGCAAGTCCACTGCGCCGTACGCGCGAGACGATGGAACGTATTCGTCTGCGCATGGGTCTCGATCCTTATGACTTCCGTACTGATCCGCAGCTTATGGAAGTAAATTTCGGCGACTGGCAGGGCTTCATGATGGAAGACATTGCCAAAGAGCGCGAAGACCTCGTGGAAGCCCGTGCCCGCGACAAGTGGAACTTCATTCCGCCGGGTGAAACCGCTGAAAGCTACATGCGGCTCTCGCAGCGTATCGGTCGATGGGTGGAAGCGGTCGAATGGCCGACCGTTTGTGTGACACATGGCGGTTGCATTCGTACGTTGTTCTATCTTTATGGTGATATAGACGGCCATGATGCGGCAAATATCTCCATTCCACAGGACAAGATCCTGAAGTTTGAAAACGATAAGCTTGAGTGGGTTTAAAAACCCGAATGGCCCTCTCGTGGATTGAAGTTGACGTTTGAATCCCGACCACAATAAATGCTCTTTCAAATGTCAAATTCGATAATCTACTAGATTCATATAGCTGCTAGGGCTCTTTTTGATTCCAAGCTTTGCTCTGCCCTGAGAGAATTATGCACTTCAAGCGCTTTGCGGTTATTGCGGATATTCATGGCAACAGCGATGCGTTGGCGGCCGTGCTGGCTGACATCGATGCCTTGTGTATTGAGACTGTCATTAATCTTGGTGACCATCTGAGCGGGCCGCTTGCAGCCCGCGAGACGTTGGATATGCTGATGGCGCGCGAGATGATCTCCATTCGTGGCAATCATGACCGCTGGTTGGTGGAAAAGCCTGTTGCCGAGATGGGTCCTTCGGATCGCGTTGCCTTTGAGCAGCTTGAAGCGCAGCACCTTGCATGGCTGTGCGATTTACCTGCCAGCTTGTCGCTAGCGGACGGAAAGATATTCATCTGCCATGGTACGCCGACGAGTGACACAACTTACTGGTTGGAAACCGTCACAGCAACGGGCGATGTCGTTCTGCGTGGCCGTGATGAAATTGAAGCGGAGGCAGAAGATATTGCCGCCTCGCTTATCCTGTGCGGTCATACACATACCCCGCGCGTGGTGCGTTTGAGTGATGGTCGCCAGATCATCAATCCCGGAAGCGTTGGTTGCCCGGGCTATGATGATGATCAGCCGGTGCCACATAGTGTCCAGACCGGAACGCCGAATGCCTCCTATGCCGTGATCGAAGACAGTTCGTTGGGTTGGCAGGTCACATTCCGTAGCATTCCCTATGATACGACGCGTATGGCTTCGTTGGCCGGGCAAGCGGGCAGGGCAGAATGGGCGCATGCCATCCGTAGCGGATGGCTTCGTTTAACGCCGGATTGCAAATCCTAAATCACTTTGATTGCCATTTGGCAAAAACATGCTATCTTTCTGCCATAAGGAAGGTGGGCCATGGAACTACAGCCAATCAACATAACGCCGGCAGGCGCCCTGACGAGTGTGATCACCGATGCGGAAGCGGGTGCACTTGCACGGACTACGGTTAATCTGCTCAAGGCCTGGAAGCTGTCTGACATGGAGGCCTGTACGCTTTTGGGTGATATGTCACCGCGCACGTGGGCGCGCTGGAAGGAAGGCACTATCGGGCGCATCGATCGCGATCTGCGGATGCGGATGGCGCATCTCATGGGCATTCACAAAGGCCTGCGTTATCTGTTTCGCGATGCCGCACGCGGTTATGCCTGGATCAGAAAGCCTAACGCTGCGTTTGGGGGGCTCTCGGCGCTGGACCTCATGCTGCGCGGCGAGATATCCGATCTTGCTGCCCTTCGCGACTGGCTTAATGCGGAGCGCGGCGCATGGTAAGTGGCCTGGCTGTAAAGCGCCAAGTTCACTGGCCACAGACGTTTCGCATTATCCGCTCCATTCATCCGCCCATTGATCTGTTTGAGGATATTGCCGATCCCCGCGATTGGGAGGCGTTGGCTTCTGTTGAAGAAAAAACCAATCCGCGTATCCGCTTCGAGATTGGCGATCTCGGCAAAGTGCCTGCTGACCGACGTGTGTCGGGGCATGGTGCATCTTATGTGATGGCACCGTTCGTGCATTGCTCCACGCAGCGCCCCGGCCGTTTTAGCGACGGAAGCTACGGTATCTATTACGCTGCAGACCGTGAGAATGTGGCGGTGGCTGAAACTATCCATCACCATGAAAAATTCATGCGTGCGACCAAAGAAGAACCCGGCTGGACGTCAGATTTTCGGGTGCTGATCGGTAGTGTCGAGCGGGCACTGGACGATGTCAGCACGGTGCCGGGCGTGCTTGATCCGGTCGATTACACCGCTTCACATATTGAGGGGCGAGAACTGCGCGCTCAGGGAAGTCATGGGCTTCTATGGCCGAGTGTTCGGATGCGCAGCGGGTTCTGTATCGGGATTTTCTGGCCGAATGTAATCGCTATTCCCGTTCAGGGGCGGCATTACAGCTATCACTGGAACGGGACCCGTGTCGATTTTGTTCGCCAATACGACACAGGCACGGTGCTTGAGGTGAAGTGATCATTGGGCCTGAATGGTTAGCACGGCTCCAATTCTCTATCCTGCTCATTAGCGGACGCAAAACCGGGTGCTGTTTTTGCGCGGAATGCTCTAAGGCGCTTCCTGAATGTCAGTAATGAAGCGGGTATTGTCGGCTTCATCATAGAGAATGATGACCTTCATGCCTTTGGAAATGGCGGAATAGTCAAACTCGCCTGGCAATTTGTAGGTCTTGCCATCATCCAGCGTGATGGTTTCTTTGTCCTTGTTGATGCCAGTGATTTTGCCTTCGACATCATCCGCCATGGCGACGGTCGAGAAGAGCGAGGCAATGATGAAGATTAGTCCCACCACATACTGCATGGCTGTCATCCTCCTTTTATGTGCCACTCTGTCCCTTGACTGATTCGACACGAATTGCATTTTGCGCAATCACTTTCCCTCTGGTTGTATAACCCAACTGTACGAATAGAGAATGAGCGGCGCAATGTGATTGTTGGGGCTATTTTAGTCGGTGGAATGTGTCAAAAAGAATGCGGTATGTGGATGATCCGAAGGAAATTTTGCGATCTTGATGAACCTATTCCGAGCTATAATTTGACCGTTGCCTAAAAGGCCAATAAAACCAGCCCGTATCCTGCCTGAAAAGGCGCATTCCTTAATCGGGCTTAGCAATGTCTCATAACAGTTTTGGTCATCTCTTCCGCGTAACAACCTGGGGCGAAAGCCATGGTCTGGCGCTTGGTTGTGTGGTCGATGGCTGCCCTCCCGGCATCACTTTTACTGAAGCCGAAATTCAGTCCTATCTCGACAAGCGCAAGCCGGGTCAGTCGAAATACACAACGCAGCGCCGCGAGCCGGATCAGGTGCGCGTGCTGTCTGGCGTGCTGCTTGGCGATGACGGTGTGACCATGACGACCACTGGTACGCCAATTTCGATGATGATCGAAAACACCGATCAGCGCTCCAAGGACTACGGCGAAATCGCCCGCCAGTATCGTCCGGGCCATGCCGATTACGCTTACGACGTCAAATATGGCATTCGCGATTTTCGTGGCGGCGGACGTTCATCTGCGCGTGAAACTGCGGCGCGTGTTGCGGCCGGTGCGATCGCGCGTAAAATCGTCCCGGGTCTTGAGGTGCGTGGTGCGCTCGTTTCCATGGGCGTACATGACATTGATCGTACGCGCTGGAACTGGGATGAAGTCGATAACAATCCGTTCTTCACGCCTGATGCGGGTTCGGTCGAGATTTTTGCGGAATATCTGGACGGTATCCGCAAGAACGGTTCTTCTATTGGTGCGATCATCGAGATCGTGGCCGAAGGTGTACCAGCAGGCATCGGCGCGCCGATTTATGGCAAGCTTGATCAGGATATTGCGAGCCTGCTCATGTCGATCAATGCTGTCAAAGGTGTTGAAATCGGCAATGGTTTTGAAGCAGCGCGTCTGACCGGCGAAGAAAATGCTGATGAAATGCGTATCGGTACTGACGGACAGCCAATGTTCCTGTCGAACCATGCGGGTGGCGTTCTTGGCGGTATTGCAACGGGCGCGCCCGTTGTTGCGCGTTTTGCAGTCAAGCCGACATCGTCGATCCTGACGCCGCGCAAGTCTATTGATAAGGACGGCAAAGAAGTTGATGTGATGACCAAGGGTCGCCATGATCCTTGCGTGGGAATCCGCGCAGTGCCGATTGGTGAAGCGATGGTCGCCTGTGCAATTGCTGATCATTATCTGCGTCATCGCGGCCAAACGGGGCGCGTGTAACGTTTAAAGAGAATAGTTTCAGGAACCAGGGGCCGGTTCTGAGCATATCGCGGAAAAGTAGGAACCGGTTTTCCGATCACGGCATGCATGAAAGCAAGATACTGAAGCTGTGGTACAACCATTGAGGCTGAAATGAGCTATAATCAGAAACAGGTCGTTGATGCGCTGCGGGCTTTCGAGCGCGGCGAAATCGTGGTGGTCATGGATGATGACGGACGCGAGAACGAAGGCGATCTGATCGTTGCGGCAGTGCATTGCACACCGGAAAAGATGGCATTTATCGTGCGCTATACGTCTGGCATCGTATGTACACCGATGCCGCGCGAAGAGGCCAAGCGCCTTAACCTTGCGCCAATGGTTGCTGAAAACGAATCCGCTCATACCACTGCTTTCACAGTCACGGTGGATTATCGCCACGGCACGACAACGGGCATTTCGGCTGAGGACCGTACACTCACCGTGCGCAATCTGGCTAACCCCAATGCTGGTGCTGCCGACTTTGTGCGTCCTGGCCATATTTTTCCGCTCATAGCGCGTGAAGGCGGTGTGCTGATGCGCTCCGGTCATACCGAAGCGGCAGTTGATCTCTGCAAGCTTGCAAATTTGCCACCCATCGGCGTCATCTGTGAGTTGATTAATGATGACGGCACGGTCATGCGCGGGCCTGATGTGAAGGCTTTTGCTGAACAGCATAAGCTGCATCGCGTCACGGTGGCTGATCTTATCGCTTATCGTCAGCGCAAGGAAACGCTGGTCAAGCGTATCGTAGATGCCAAAATTGACACCTGTGCTGGTCCTGCCCACGCTTATACATACGAGCTTCCATGGGAGCCGATGCAGCATGTGGCGGTCGTCTTTGGCGATATTCGTGACGGCGAAAATGTGCCTGTACGTCTCCATCGCGAAGATATGCTGAGCGATGTTTTCGGAAAAGGCGGCAATAATCTTGATGAAATCATGAAGCGCATGGGCAAAGAAGGCCGCGGCGTTCTGGTTTACCTGCGTGAAGGTTCAGTCGGTGTGCGCCCTGATCACCGTGATGCACGTGCGCGCGAAGCTCTGCTCGGTGAGCATGAAGCCCATGCTGAGGCCGTTGCACGCGAGGAAGAGTGGCGTCAGATTGGTCTTGGTGCACAGATTTTGAAGGACCTTGGCATAACATCGATTGTGCTTCTGGCATCGCGTGAACGCCATTATGTCGGTCTTGAAGGCTTCGGCATCAATATTGCGCGCACTGAGATTATCTAAGCGGTTTCATAGGCACATGACTGTCATGGTCATGTGCTTCGCCGATGCTACAGGAGCGCAATGACAACCCGTCTTTACTGGCATCCAATCTATCTCGAACATTGTGTGCCGTCCGGACATCCCGAGCGGCCTGATCGCATTCGTGCGCTGATGAGCGAGCTCGAGGGGCCGGATTTTTACCGCCTTGATCGGGTGGAAGCACGCGCGGCTTCTGAAGATGCTATTCTGCTGGCCCATCCTGAAAGTTATGTCGAGACGATCCGTAGTCAGATCCCGGACGCTATTGACGATGAAGAAGCGCCGCAGCCGCTCAATAAGCTTGGCGTCGATACTTATGTGAGTCCGAAAAGCTGGGAAGCAGCACTGACAGCAATTGGTGCAGCCAATGCTGCTGTGGATGACGTATTCTCGGGGCAGGCGGACAATGTTTTCGTTGCTTCGCGCCCGCCGGGCCATCATGCCGAGCTTTCGACGGCGATGGGTTTCTGCCTTTTCAACAATGTGGCCATCGCTGCACGCCACGCGCAGCGTGAGCATGGTGCCGAGCGTGTAGCAATCGTCGATTGGGACGTGCATCACGGCAATGGTACGCAGGATATTTTCAAAGAAGATCCGAGCGTTCTCTACTGCTCGACACATCAATTTCCGCTCTTTCCGGGCACGGGCAGGAAAGATGAGGTGGGTGTGGGCAATATCGTCAATGCGCCACTTTCGCCGAATACCGGCAGCCGCGAATTTCGTGAGGCATTTAATAGTCGTGTATTGCCCGCTTTGGACAACTTCCGGCCCGATTTGATCCTTATTTCAGCTGGCTTCGACGCGCATTTCCGCGATCCTCTCGCCGAGATCAATCTCGATGAAGCGGATTTCGATTGGGCGACGGGCAAGCTCATGGAACGTGCAGAACGGTTCTGCAATCACCGATTGGTGAGCGTGCTTGAAGGTGGATATGATCTTGAGGGCTTGTCGCAGTCCGCGTCTTCTCATATTACGCGGCTGTTGAAAGGATAAACCATGGTAACCGAACCGTCCAACACCGACATTGCAGTTATGAGCTTCGAGGACGCCTTGAAGCAGCTTGAGAAAATCGTCGATGATCTGGAGCGGGGCGACGTGCCGCTGGAAGAATCCATCCGCATCTATGAACGCGGCGAAGCGCTTAAGAAGCATTGCGACACGCTGCTCAAATCTGCCGAAGACAAGGTTGAGAAAATCCGCATCGGCCGCGATGGTCAGCCTGCTGGCACCGAGCCACTCGACGCCGAGTAATTAAAACATTGCCTTGAGTTGAGCGGCGTAAGGCGCAAGCACGCCGCTCAGGAGATAGGGGCCAAGACCCCAGACAAGCGTCCATCCGGCAGCTCCCACCACATTGGCACATAAAAAATGCAGAGGGTTCATTTTCATGGAGCCTGCAACGATGCCGTTCAATTGTCTGAGCAGCACGACGAAGCGCGCTGTTGCGACCACATAAATGCCTTTGCTTTTAAACATCTTCTCGAACTTATCGAGCCGTTCCGGCGTAAGCTTCACATAATTTCCATAGCGAAGGATCAGCGCTCTTCCGCCAAAGCGACCAATTGCATAACCGGTGCAGTCGCCCAGAACCGCTCCGATAAACACGGCAAGAAGAATAGTTTCGATATTCAGCGTGCCATGCAGCGCCAGAAGCGAACTTGCTATAAGAGCGCTTTCGCCGGGAAGTGGTGCGCCGAAAGATTCAAAATAGACAATAATGAAAAGTGCCAGCGCGCCGTATGCGGTGATGTAGGGCTCAATGAAGCTCATCATTAAAAAGCGGCACTTTCTGAACGGCTAAAGCATTTCCTGCAAAAGTGCGAAGCGGTTTTGCGCAGGATAACGCCTGAGTAGATAGTTAGAGCGGTTCCAACGATTCAATATCAAGTGGAGCCGATTTATCAAGTGGAGCCGTTCCAGATATGAAAAGACTCCGGCGCAAACCGGAGCCTAGATACATAATTGGTTTTTTCAGCCGATGGAACGCTTGCCGGTGATCTTGTGGTAAGCCCACAAAACTATGATTGAACCGATAATGGCGATGATCAAGCTGATTGGATCGAAGGCGCCAGTGACGCCACGACCGAAAAGCGATGAAGAAAGTACGCCGCCAACGATTGCCCCGACAATGCCTAGCGCAATGTCGAAGAACAGTCCCTGACCGCTTTTATTGACGATCTTGCTGCCGATGAAGCCGGCAATCAGACCTAGAATAATCCAGCTTATAACAGACATCTAATATCTCCTATCGCGCAAATAAGTTTTTGCATCAGGCAGTTAGAAAATTTTCACAATAGTTTCGATTTGGCAAGGTATAATGCTTGTCAAAAGAAGAAACTTATTTCACCTTAACTTATCGCATGTGAGAAAATCACGGCGTCCAACAGGGAGTATCGCGTGATGGGAAGCTATGACGACAATTCCAAGAACTCGCCGATCCCCGGCGGCAGTCTTGCCAAGCCGGTTCTGATCGCACTGGGTGCGCTTCTGGTCGGCAAGATGCTGAAAGGGCACAGCGAGGAGCCTGCACAGCCTGCCTCCATTCCAGATCAGTCTGCACCTCAGCAGGCAGATAGCGGTGGCGGTTTGCTTGGCGGTATTCTGGGCGGCCTTGGTGGCCTGCTTGGTGGAACGCTTGCAAGTGGCGGGGCATCTTCTGCTCCGGCAGCCCCTGGACCGCTTAGCGGTGGCCTTGGTGGCTTGCTCGACCAGCTCAAGCAGTCAGGCCTTGGTGACAAGGTTGATTCCTGGGTTGGGCAAGGTAGCAATCACCAGATCGAGCCCGGCCAGCTTGGCGACGCACTTGGTCAGAAGACATTGAGCGAAATCGCCGCTCATGCCGGTATTGACCAGCAGGAGTTACTCAATCAGCTCTCGCAGGTTCTGCCTGGACTGGTGGACAAGCTGACGACCAATGGTCAGGTGCCTGATACGAACGAATTGTCGCGACTGTTGCACAATCGTTAAGAGGCTATCATATTAAACACCACGGCAGCACCGGCGCTCTCCGCCGGTGCCTTTTTATTTGGTGGCGGCCTCATGAGTTTCTTTCCATGTCCTGATCCTGTTCTTGGCGACAAGACCACTGTGGATTCCATTGAAACGCTGGTGATTCCACGAACAAGCGATATTGGTGGTCTGGAGGTGCGGCGTGCGCTTCCAACGGTTCGCCGTCGTCTTGTCGGACCGTTCATCTTTTTTGACCGAATGGGACCAGCAGTTCTGCGTGATGGCGACGCGCTTGATGTTCGCCCGCATCCACATATCGGCCTTTCGACCGTGACCTATCTATTTGATGGTCATATCCGGCATCGTGATAGCCTTGGCACGGAAATGGTGATCCAACCCGGTGATGTAAACCTGATGACGGCGGGCAGGGGGATTGTCCATTCCGAACGCTCACCTGAAGAAGAGCGCAGTGGTCCGCTATCAATTTCGGGTGTGCAGACATGGCTCGCTCTTCCGGAGCAGCTGGAAGAAATCAACCCGGAATTCTTCCACACCAATGCGCCTGATCTGCCGCTGATGGAAGATCGTGAGTTTAAAGGGCGTCTGATCATCGGTTCGATGCATGGTGTTAATTCGCCCGTTATCCAGCACGCAGAAACGCTTTACGCGGATATTGAAGTGTTGCCCGGCGGGCGGTTCCATATTCCGCCAACCACGGAAGAACGCGCAATTTACACGCTGCGCGGCAATGTTGGTATTGCTGGTGACGTGTTTCCGTCTGATCGACTTCTGGCTTTCCGACCTGGCGACGATATTGTGGTTGAAGCCGGACCGGAAGGCGCGCATTTTATGCTTTTTGGCGGCGCAGCACTTGGTTCAAAGCGCTATATCTGGTGGAATTTTGTCTCGTCTTCCAAAGAACGCATTGAGCAGGCAAAAGAAGAATGGCGCACGGGCCGCTTCGATATCGTGCCGGGTGACGAGGAAGAATTCGTACCTTTGCCTGAATGATGTCGCATAGGACACGATGTCCCGCCCGGCTTGATCTGAGGCTTGATACTGTTATACCGACCACGCTTGGAGCGCATCGCGAAAAGTGTGAAACGGTTTTCGGACTAAGATGTGCGCTAAAACATATGACCAGGGTGTCGATCCGATAAAATCAGATTGAAACGCGCTCTGAACACCCAACCGGATAGATAGGGTAAGCAATGTCCCGACCCATAACCCCGCTGCTCGACAAGGCACCGACACCGGACGCTTTGCGCGCGTTGCCGGAAGCGGACCTGCCGCAGCTTGCGCAGGAATTGCGCGCTGAGATGATCGATGCCGTTTCTACAACCGGCGGGCATCTGGGTGCAGGTTTGGGTGTGGTTGAACTGACAGTAGCTCTGCATCATGTCTTCGATACACCGCATGATCGCATCATCTGGGACGTTGGACATCAGACATATCCACACAAGATTCTAACCGGCCGCCGCGACAGGATTCGTACCTTGCGCCAGGAAGGCGGTCTTTCCGGCTTCACCAAGCGCGCCGAGAGTGAATATGATCCATTTGGTGCGGCGCATTCTTCAACGTCTATTTCTGCCGGTCTTGGCATGGCGGTCGCGGCTGACCTGTCTGGCGAAAAGCGCAATGTGATTGCCGTCATCGGCGACGGCTCCATGTCGGCTGGTATGGCTTATGAAGCGATGAACAATGCTGGCGCCCTCGATGCGCGCCTCATCGTCATTCTCAACGACAATGACATGTCGATTGCGCCGCCAACTGGCGCGATGAGCGCCTATCTGGCGCGCCTTGTTTCTGGCAAGACTTATCGCAGCGTGCGCGAAGCCGCAAAGCAGATCGCCAAAAAACTGCCTAAATTTTTGCAGGACAAGGCTCGCAAATCGGAAGAGTTCACACGTGCCTTCTTCACCGGCGGCACGATGTTTGAAGAGCTGGGCTTTTACTATGTCGGTCCAATCGATGGCCATAATCTTGACCACCTGTTGCCAATCCTGAAAAATGTTCGCGACGCACAGGAAGGTCCTGTGCTGATCCATGTGGTTACACAGAAGGGCAAGGGCTATGCGCCCGCCGAAGCCGCTGCCGACAAATATCACGGCGTCAATAAGTTTGATGTGATTACCGGCAAGCAGTCGAAGCCGCCCGCAAATGCGCCAAGCTATACCAAGATTTTCGGCACCAGCCTGATTGAAGAAGCGCGTCACGACGACAAGATCATTGCGGTTACAGCTGCGATGCCAACAGGCACGGGGCTGGATCTGTTTGGCGAAGTGTTTCCGCAGCGTACTTTCGATGTCGGTATTGCCGAACAGCACGCAGTGACCTTTGCGGCAGGCCTGGCCTCCGAAGGCTACAAGCCGTTTTGCGCGATCTATTCGACCTTCCTTCAGCGCGGCTATGATCAGGTCGTGCATGATGTGTCGATCCAGAACCTGCCAGTGCGTTTCCCGATCGACCGCGCCGGTCTGGTTGGAGCCGATGGCCCGACCCATGCTGGTTCCTTCGATACCGGCTTCCTCGCAGCCCTTCCGGGCTTCGTGGTGATGGCTGCATCTGACGAGGCGGAATTGCGCCATATGGTGCGCACGGCTGCGGACTATGATGAAGGCCCGATCTCTTTCCGCTATCCGCGTGGCGATGGTGTTGGCGTCGAACTGCCCGAACGCGGAACCGCGCTTGAAATTGGCAAGGGCCGTATCGTGCGTGAAGGCACAAAGGTTGCACTTCTCTCCTTTGGTACGCGTTTGCAGGAATGCCTGAGTGCGGCTGATGAACTGGCTGCCTCCGGTCTTTCCACAACTGTTGCCGATGCGCGTTTTGCCAAGCCGCTTGATCACGATCTCATCCGCCGTCTCGCGCGCGAGCACGAAGTGCTGGTGACTGTTGAGGAAGGGGCTGTTGGTGGCTTTGCTGCGCATGTCCTGCAATTCCTTGCAACCGATGGCCTGCTGGACCGAGGGCTTAAAGTTCGCGTGCTGACGCTGCCTGATGTCTATCAGGATCATGCCAAGCCGGAAGTCATGTATGCCAATGCTGGTCTCGACCGCGCGGGCATAGTGCATACTGTCTTTGCTGCTTTGGGTCGCGAAGAGCTGACCGCATCCTTCCGTGCCTGATATTTCGCCCGATAAGAGCTTGCGGCTTGATCAATTGCTGGCCGAGCTTGGACTATTTGCGACGCGCTCACGTGCGCGCGATGCGATCCAGCGCGGTACGGTGAAGGTTGACGGCAAGCCCGTCACCAAACCGGGGCAGAACGTCGCGCGCACGGCGAAAATCGCGGTCGATGATCCGGCCAGCGCCTATGTTTCTCGTGGCGCACTAAAGCTCATAGCGGCGCTCGATCACTTCAATCTTGATGTGCGGGGCCGGACTGCACTGGATATCGGCGCATCGACTGGCGGCTTTACGCAAGTGTTGCTCGAACGCGGCAGCAGCCATGTCATCGCTATTGATGTCGGTCACGACCAACTGCATGAAAGCCTGCGCAAGGATGCTCGCGTCACCAACAAGGAAGGTATCAACGCGCGTGCGCTGGAGCTTTCGCACCTTGATGAACGCGATATCGATTGCGTGGTGTCAGATGTCAGTTTCATTTCGCTGAAACTCGCTTTGCCCCCGGCATTGGCCTTTGCGCAAAAAGGTGCTATCTGCGCGCTTCTCGTAAAGCCGCAATTTGAAGCTGGCCGCGAGGCTATCGGCAAGGGCGGCATTTTGCGTGACCCGGCAGATGGCGAACGCATAGCAGAAGAACTGAGATCATGGCTTGAGACGCAGCCCGGTTGGCGAGCGCTCGGTCTTTGCCCATCGCCCATTGAGGGCGGTGACGGCAATCGTGAATATTTATTGGCAGGAAAGAAGGACTAATGACGACGCAAATTACAATCCGCTCGATAGGTGCGGGCGGCGATGGCGTCGCCAATCTTCCCGATGGTCAGCTCTTTGTGCCTTTCACACTGCCGGGCGAAGTGGCTAATGTGGCGCGTGACAAGAACCGCGCGACAGTTATAGCCCTTCTTGAAGCCTCGGATGAGCGGCAAGATCCCGCTTGCCAGCATTTTGAAGATTGTGGTGGTTGCGCTTTGCAGCATTGGCAGGATGAGCCTTATCGCTTGTGGAAGCGTGAGCTTGTCGTCTCAGCGCTGAGAGGCAAAGGGCTGGATGTTGAAGTTGATCCACTGGTCACATGCGAGCCGCGCTCGCGTCGCCGTGCGACCTTTGCTGCCCGCAAGACGGAAAAAGGTGTGCTGTTAGGCTTCAACCGCCACCAGAGCCATGAGATTATCGATATCGTCGAATGCGCCGTCACTGTGCCGGAAATCATTGCACGGCTTGATGAGCTGCGCGAAGTGGGTGCGCTGATTGCTCCCGGTTCTAAGCCATTCAAGCTCGCTGCAACTGTGACGGAGTCCGGGCTTGATCTCGCAGCAAGTGGCTGCGGCAAGCTGAGCGATGAGCAGCGCCGTGCGCTCACAGCCCTTATGATGAAAAAGGACTTTGCGCGGCTTTCGCACGAAGGCGAAATCATCGTAGAGCCGAAAAAGCCGGTCATTCAGTTCGGCAAAGTGCCAGTTCCGGTTCCGCCCGGTTGCTTTCTGCAAGCAACGGTCGAGGCTGAAGAAGTGATGGTGTCGCTGGTCCTTTCGCATCTTGGCAAAGCCAAGCGTGTTGCCGACCTCTTCTGCGGTGTTGGAACATTTGCACTGCGGATTGCGGAAAAGAGTGCGGTCCACGCGATTGAGAACGATGCCCCGGCTCTTGCAGCGCTGGATCGTGGCGTGCGCCACGTGCAGGGACTGAAGCCTGTTTCGATCGAACGGCGTGATCTTTTCCGCCGTCCACTGATGCCAAAAGAATTGCTGCCTTACAATGCCGTGGTATTTGATCCGCCACGCGCAGGTGCTGAAGAACAAGCACAGGAACTGGCAAAATCCAAAGTGGAGAAGGTGGTTGCAATCTCGTGCAACCCCGTAACGCTCGCCCGCGATCTCGCCATTCTGGTGAATGGCGGCTATCGCATCACCCGCGTCACGCCGATTGACCAGTTTCTCTGGTCATCGCATGTCGAAGCTGTGGTGACGTTGGTGAAGAAGTAATCTTAAGTGAAAATGCCGGGCCTTAAGCCCGGCATTTTTTTAAAATCAGCCTGCTAATTCGTCAAAATTGGCGAGAATAGCCGTCCAGCCCTTGATGTGGCCATCGCGTGAATCAGGGTTGCGGAATTTCACCTGTTTCAGAGTGATGTCTGTTGTTTTCGGATCAATTTCCGTCAAATCGACCGTCACCACACTATCGTCGAGTGAATGGGGAGACCCCCATGTAAACGATAGCCGTGAATGAGGATCAATCTCCAGATATGTGCCCGAATGCATCACGTCGCGGTCGACCGTGTGCATCAGAATGGAAAAACGTCCGCCTTTCACCGCATCCGTCTGGACATCTGACGGCTTGGTGCTGTCGGTTGGTACGCGCATGAATTGCGCAAGGGTAGATGGCGAGAGCCATGCATTGAAGACCGTTTCACGGGGGGCGGCAATCCTGCGATTGACTGTCAGTTCGAGCTCACTCATTTTCTTGTTCCTTCGAAACGAGTATATCGTCCAGCGCCTCAAGGCGCAGTTCCCAGACAGACTTCAGCTCCGCGAACCATGCTTCCACCTCTCGCACTGGTTCAAGTTCGGCAGCGATGAAATGCTCGCGGCCCAAAGTCTTGCGGGTGACCAATCCTGCCTCTTCCAACACCTTGATGTGCTTGGAGACTGAGTTGAGCGACATGTCGAAATGAGCGGCGAGTGCAGTCACTCTTGAAGCACCTTCCTGAACCAGAAGTGTCAAGATATGCCGACGTGTAACGTCTCCGACGGCCTTGAGAATATGTGACAGAGCATCATCGTTCATTATTCACCCGTAAGGTTGAATATACAGTATTCCAAATGATAGTCAACCGTATGGTTGAATATTGTGAATCTTTGCCATAGCTGCTCGTTGGAAGCAACTCAAGCTTGCCGATGTGGCGAATATGCGCGGTCAATTTTATCACTGAGTGGATAAGGCGAGATCCACTGCCGCTTCCGCATGTAACCGCGTTGTGTCGAAAACTGGCACTGGGCTGTCCTGCTGACGGACAAGCAGCATAATTTCTGTGCAGCCAAGGATAATGGCTTCGGCGCCACGCTCGACCAGACGATGGATGACCGCGCGGTATTTTTCGCGTGATGCATCGCGCACTTCACCCACTACCAGCTCCTGATAAATAATGTCATGCACAGTCTTACGGTCGGCATCATCCGGCACAAGGACTTCAAGCCCATGTTTGGAGATGAGGCGGCCTTTGTAGAAATCCTGCTCCATCGTGAAGGCGGTGCCAAGAAGTCCTGCTTTTGAAAAGTCGGCGGCCTTGATCTTCTCGGCAGTCGGATCGGCAATATGAATGAGCGGGATCGATGTGGCGCTTTCAACGTCAGCAGCCATTTTGTGCATGGTGTTGGTGCAAATCAGAATAAAATCTGCACCACCTTTTTCGAGGTTCTGTGCGGCCTCGATCATAAGCTCTTTCAGCTCATCCCATTTGCCTGCATGCTGAAGCTGTTCGATCTCACCAAAATCCATCGACCACATCAGGCTTTTTGCCGAATGCGTGCCGCCAAGCCGGGCGCGCATTTCCTGATTGATGATGCGATAATATTCCTGCGAGCTCTCCCAGCTCATGCCGCCGATCAATCCGATTGTCTTCATCAGTGCCTCCCGGATACAGTTAAGGGCGGATTGCTCCGCCCTTGTCATTTAATCACGCATTGTGGGTAATCACGCATTGTGGGTAATCGCGCATTGCGGGCCAGAGCCGCGCTTACATCTTTTCGATGATCTTCGGATCGCCCTCATGCGCTTTGCCATTGGCGGCGAGGATCGCCGGGACGATGTCTTTGGCCTGATCGATAACCAGAGGCTTCACCTGATGTGCGGTGTGAAGGAAGCCTTCGTTTGTCATATGCTCAAGAAGTGTGAGCATTGGCTGCCAGAAATTGTTGATGTTCGCGAAGACCATCGGCTTGCGATGCTTGCCGAGCTGCGCCCAGGTCATCATTTCCACGATTTCTTCAACCGTGCCGATGCCGCCGGGAAGGGTGACGAAAGCATCAGACTTCTGGAACATCAGATGTTTGCGCTCGTGCATGTCGCCGACAATGATGAGCTCGGTCAGCTCCTGCGCCTTTTCAAGGCTTGCTTCCTTGTCGAGCAGGAAGGTCGGGATGATACCGGTGACTTCACCGCCAGCTTCCATCACGCCTTGCGCGACCGCGCCCATGATGCCGCGCGTGCCGCCGCCATAAACAAGGCGAATGCCATGTTCGGCAAGCGAGCGACCAAGCGTCAGGCCTGCCTCACGATAGATGGGGTTCAGGCCCGTTGAAGAGCCGCAATAAACACAAATGGATCGAATCTCAGACATGATTTCTTGTGCTCTTTTGCTGTTTCAGCGTCAAGCTTTGGTGTGGGTGAAATGGTCGGATTGGCTGGACATTTTCAAGCATCACTATATCTCTTGAGGGGTAGAATTTTGACAAGGAGTTGAATTGTTCATGCGCAAATGGATTTTATTGTTTGGTCTTTCGCTGGCGGCGTCCAGCGCATCAGCGGGTGAAATCAATATAACGTTGCCCGACAATATCGAGGTGACGACCAACTCCGTCCTCTACACTTGCGGCGATAAGAATGTCTCGGCCACTTACTATAATGCTGGTGATGTTTCCTTGGCCGAATTGGAGATGGAGGACCATACAGTGGTGGCTGCCAACGTAATTTCTGGCTCCGGTGCCAAATATGCAGGTGGCATTTACATCTGGTGGACCAAGGGTGAAACCGCAGATTTATATAATTTGATGGACGATCCTGAGCAGGAAAAGCCAATCAGCTGTGTTGAACAGTAATTTTTCTGCAATAAACACCTCATAACTTGCGCAATTCTGCTCGGATTTCTTGTAGGTCAAAGCAAAAGGCGATAAACCCATTGATTAATTTATCTCATGTGGGTCCCGGGCCGAAATGCAAAACTACAGATATGGGGTTATCGGTGTTCTTCTCGTCCTCGTTCTAGGCGGGGGCGCTTATTATTGGAATTCTCTGAAAGAGCATGGCGCAACGTCAGGTGCAGGCATAGTAGCGACGGCTCCCGAAACGGGTGCCGCGCAAAAATCAGCCGAGGCGCAAGCGCCTGCAGCTCAGCCGGAACAGCAGAAGCCCACGGAAGTTCAGCCGCAACAGGCGGCTGAACAGACTGCACCAGACGCTCCCAGGGAGACGCCGAAAGACGCAAAGGTCCCAGCTTTCGATATTCTGCGCGTCGAACCTGATGGCTCTGTTGTTATTGCAGGGCAGGCTGCAGCCAATGCTGATGTCGAGGTTATCTCCGGCTCCAAAGTACTGGGCACGACCAAGGCCGGCGAAAACGGTGACTTTGCAATTGTTCTCGATCAGCCACTTGATCCGGGCGACCATCAGCTGGTGCTCCGCGCAGGTGGTTCAGGTGCCAATGTTGCAACATCTGCGCAGACTGCAATCGTCTCTGTGCCCGACAGCAATAGCGGTCAGGTTCTGGCTCTTGTTGAAGAGCCGGGTCAGGCAAGCCGTCTGATCACCAAGCCGGAAGCGCCTGCGCAGCAGACGACGTCTTCACCAGCGGCGGGCACAACGACGACGGAACAGGCGCCGCAGGCGAAATCTGATCCAGATGCGCCGATTGCCATTGAGGCCGTAGAAATCGAAGGCGATAAGGTTTTCGTTGCAGGCAACGCGAAGGGTTCCAAAGAGGGAGCCAGCGTTGTTGTGAACGCCAATGACATCATGCTGGGCTCCAGCGCGATCTCGCCGGAAGGTCGTTTTCTGGTGCAAAGCCAGAAGTTGCTGGCAGTTGGTGATTATATCATCCGCGCCGATCTGGTTGATAGGAGCGGACGGGTGATCGCAACTGCACGCGTCCCTTTCCGTCGCGAAGCTGGCGAGAATATCTCAGCAGTGGCCTCGGGAACGAGCAACCAGAATAGCGGTACAGAAGACGCATCTGCGAGTGCACCATTGCAGAAGGTGGAAGGCTCGGTGATTATCCGCAAGGGTGATAATCTCTGGACCATCTCAAAGCGCACTTACGGCAAAGGCACACGCTATACGACAATCTATCTTGCCAATCGCGACCAGATCCGTAATCCGGATCTAATTTTGCCTGGACAGGTCTTCGTGATGCCGCAGCAGCCGCTGGGCGATGATGAAGTGCAACGCCGTCTGCAGGATTCCCCAAACTGACCTAAAGCGGCAATATCTGTTTTGTGAACGCAGTGTCCACCTTAACGCGTCTCGAAAATGTGCAACGTTTTCGGATAATGCGTGCATGAAAACAAACAATTTCAGCATCTGAACCGCCCCAGGAAATCGATTTCGACTTTCGAGGGGCGTTTTAGAATGGACGCTTCGGAATCTTGCCTTTTTGGGTATAATCGTATATCGTCGATTTACGATGAATATTTCCATAGAGATGGTGCCCGATGTTATGATGTCGGGTGTAGATGACGATGCCGCAGCGCGCATATATGCAGCGTTGGGGCATCCTGTGCGTATCCACATTCTCCGGCAGTTGATCCTCGAGAATGCCTGTTGCTGCAAGGATATCGTGTGCAGGCTCGACCTTGCCCAATCGACTGTCTCGCAGCATCTCAAAGTTCTCGTGCAGGCGGGACTGATTGATTACCGGCCAGATCGCCAGACATCGCGTTACAGCGTCAACGGGCAGCAACTGACTGCCATTCGTTCGCATCTCGCAGCCTTCCTCAATGGCTGTTGCGACCAAATAGTCTGATTTGAAAGAAACATCATGAGTGCCCCCAAAACTGTTTCTGCCGATTCCGGCGAAACGTTCAAAACACTGCGAAATCTCTGGCCTTATATGTGGCCGTCTGAGCGACCGGACCTGCGAATGCTCGTGGTCTGGGCGACATTTTATCTGGTGATTTCCAAGATCGTACTGATCCTCGTTCCCTACTTTTTCAAATGGGTAACGAATGCGCTGAACGGTCAGCTTGATGCGCCAAATTACGTTCCCATTATCCTGACCGGCGCAGTCATGCTGGTGCTGGCCTATAATGCGGCGAAGATCATACAGGCAGGTTTGAACCAGCTTCGTGATGCGTTATTTGCCAGCGTTGGCCAATATGCAGTGCGCCAGCTTGCCTACAAGACCTTTGTGCATATGCATCAGCTCTCGCTGCGCTTTCATCTGGAGCGACGTACCGGCGGGCTTTCGCGGGTCATCGAACGCGGTACCAAAGGCATTGAAACGATTGTACGTTTCACAATCCTCAACACGCTGCCGACCATTCTGGAATTTGCGCTGACGGCAGTGATTTTTGCCTTCGCTTACGGCTTTTCCTATCTCTTTGTAGTTGCAGCTACGGTCGTGGCTTATACCTGGTTCACAATCAAGGCGAGCGACTGGCGTATCAATATTCGCCGGGAGATGAACGACTCCGATACCGATGCCAACACCAAGGCCATCGACTCGCTGCTCAATTTCGAAACCGTGAAGTATTTCGGCAACGAGACCATGGAGGCCAAGCGGTTTGATGCGTCCATGGCGCGCTATGAAGATGCAGCAACCAAGACATGGACCTCGCTCGGCTGGCTAAACTTCGGTCAAGCGGTGATCTTTGGTGTTGGCATGGCGATCGTCATGGTGATGTCCGCACGTGAAGTGCAGGCTGGCACCCAGTCGTTAGGCGATTTCGTCTTCATTAATGCCATGCTGATGCAGCTTTCCATTCCGCTCAATTTCATCGGCTTCATCTATCGGGAAATCCGTCAGGGTCTGACCGATATTGAGCAGATGTTCGATCTCCTCGATGTGCAGCAGGAGGTTCAGGATAAGCCTGATGCACGTCCTCTCGACGTAGACAAAGGCGCTATCCGTTTCAATGATGTGCATTTTGCCTATGACGCCAACCGCCCAATCCTTAAAGGCATCAGCTTTGATGTACCGGCGGGTAAGACGGTGGCGATTGTCGGCCCATCGGGTGCGGGCAAGTCCACGATTTCGCGACTACTGTTTCGCTTTTACGATGTACAGTCGGGTTCTGTTACGATTGATGGGCAGAATGTCCGTGATGTGACGCAGGAAAGCCTGCGCAAGGTCATCGGTATGGTGCCGCAGGACACGGTGCTGTTCAATGATACCATCGCCTACAATATCCGCTATGGGCGCCCGGATGCGACAGAAGAGGAAGTGGAAAAGGCTGCAGAGATGGCGCAGATTTCCGGCTTCATCAGGCATCTGCCGGAAGGCTATCAAGCCATGGTGGGCGAGCGTGGTCTGAAACTTTCAGGTGGTGAAAAGCAGCGTGTTGCGATCGCTCGGACGATCCTGAAAGCCCCCCCGATCCTTATCCTCGATGAGGCGACATCGGCGCTTGATACGGCAACTGAGCAGGAAATTCAGTCCGCACTTGATATCGTCAGCCGTGGCCGCACCACGCTTGTCATTGCTCACCGTCTCTCAACGGTAATTGGTGCAGATGAAATCATCGTTCTCAAAGACGGTCTGATCGCCGAGCGAGGCACACATCGTGTCTTGCTCAAGGCGGATGGCCTCTACGCTTCAATGTGGAACCGCCAACGTGAAGCCGATGAGGCAGAAGAACGCCTGCGTCAGGTGCGTGAAAGCGATGACATGGGTGTGGTCATACGCGGCGTTCCCGCAGCCGAATAAGCAAACGACTGTCAGGGTGCGATCACGAACCCTGACAGTCGTGAATAAATTGCGAAATACGTTTCGATTTTGAACAGGATGAGTTAAAACCGGGCCAAGCTATCGCATCGTGCCGTTGATCAGGGGAGATTTTCGGCAGGGCGATGCGCATATAATTCACTAGAGCGTATGGTGCGTTATTACGTGTGCCGCGCTCCAGAAGGAAAAGCGATGAGCCTGTCTGATACTATTCGTAACACTTTCGTGCCCATCCATCGTGAAGGTTATCCGTTTATTGCGGCCTTTTTCGTGGTCTCGCTCATTCTGGGCTGGTTGTGGAATCCGCTATTCTGGATTGGTCTGGTTCTCACCATCTGGTGCATCTATTTCTATCGCGATCCTGAACGCGTCACGCCGATTGCCGATGATCTCGTCATCAGCCCGGCTGATGGCAAAGTTTCTTTCGTTGGTCCGGCAATCCCGCCTGCTGAACTGGATCTTGGTGCCGAACCGTTAATGCGTGTTTCGGTTTTCATGAACGTGTTCTCGGTTCATATCAATCGCGCACCGGTCCGTGGTCGCATCGAAAAGATTTTCCACCGTCCGGGAAAATTTCTCAATGCAGAGCTTGATAAGGCCAGCACTGAGAATGAGCGTAACTCTGTTCTGATCGACAGTGCAAACGGCAAGGTCGGCGTTGTGCAGATCGCGGGTCTGGTCGCACGCCGTATCGTCTGCTGGTCGCGCGAAAGTGACAGTCTTTCAGTGGGTGAGCGCTTTGGTTTGATCCGCTTTGGCTCGCGTGTCGACGTGTATCTGCCAGCAGGCGCTTCCGTGCGCGTCGCTGTCGGCCAGACCGCCGTTGCTGGCGAAACCGTTCTTGCTGAATTCGGTAGCGAGCGCGTTGAACCTGTGGTGCGGATCGCCTGAGCCGATGGAAACACCGTTCCCACCCTTCGAGCCTAATGGCCGCGTGGATTCATCCCGCGGCCCAAGACTTTCGCAGATCCCTCTGCGTATCGTAATTCCGAATGTCATTACCGTCCTCGCCATTTGTGCGGGCCTGACTGGTATTCGTCTTGCGTTTGAGCATCGCTTTGAACTTGCTGTGGCGATGGTGCTGATTGCTGCTTTTCTTGATGGTATCGATGGCCGTGTGGCCCGCATGATGAAGGGCTCGTCCAAGTTTGGCGAGCAGATGGATTCACTGGCCGATATCGTCAATTTTGGCGTCGCACCAGCATTGGTTCTCTATGTCTATGTGCTTGATCAGGCCCGGTCTTTCGGCTGGATCGCAGCACTTCTCTACGCAATTGCCTGCTGCTTGCGTCTTGCACGCTTCAATGTGATGCTGGAGGACCCGAACCGTCCCGCATGGCAGAGCAATTACTTCATAGGTGTTCCTGCACCCGCTGGCGCCATGCTGGTGCTGCTGCCAGTCTATCTGGGCTTTCTTGGTTTAACGCCAAGTAAGGGGCTGGCTTTCGGCGTTGCAATTTACACGGTTGCAATTGCTTTCCTGTTGGTGAGCCGTCTCCCGGTCTATAATGGCAAGTCTGCGGGAAGCCTTGTGCGTCGCGATATTGTCATGCCGCTTATTCTGACCGTGGTCATTTATGTGGCTTTCCTGATGAGCTTTACCTGGCACACACTGACACTGACTGCTCTGAGTTATGTCGCATTCCTGCCGCTCAGCCTGCTCGCATGGAACCGCCGTGAGGCTGCTGATCGCAAGGCTGCGCTTGAGAAAGAGCTTTCAGAAGAGACCTGATCGCAGGTATTCGCAGATGAAATTCACGCGCTCCTGCACCGATGACTTCGGCAGGAGCGCGATTTCATATCCCAGCTCCGTATAGATTTGCTCCATAGCGTCGAATGTGCGCAGGGCTTCGTCGAAGTCCTGTTTGCGCTCGGCATCCTGTCCGAAAATTTCCGACCACGGCGGAGCCAGAAACACTGTTCTGTTATATTGAATCACTTTAGCAGCTTCATACATATGTGGCGGTACGGGCAATTCGCAAAGCCTCAAATAGCCGATGACATCCGGTATACCGCGATCAAAAAAGACCTGACTTACAAGAGCTTGCGCAGCTTTATGAGAACGCATTTCCCACGATAACATTAACTCGGCAAAGAGTACGCGATCATCCCAGGGCAGCGCTTTGCCGTCAATTGCGACCTGATCCTGAATAATAGCGCGGCCAGCTTCCATCGTACGGGAGAAGCCTAGTTGTTCAAGCGCATCAATGAGCGTGCTTTTGCCCGATCCAGGACCGCCACTGATAATAATGAAATGCTGATTGTCGTGAGACATTTGTCCTCCTTGTGAAGATGCACAAAAGCGCGCGCAGAAGCACGCAGCGGAGCAGTTTTGTCGGGTGGGGGCGTCCGCTTTAAAAAAGGGCCGAAAGATACGGCGAGAGCGGAAATGTATAAAAAAGAGTAGCTCCGGCCCTGGTGTTGCGCAAGGCCGGAAAAGTAAAAATCAGGATGGCATGTGATAGTCGAGGAAGCGGTCTTCACGAACGTCAAACAGCTTGCCGGTAACATCGAGCGCCGGATCGGCAAGCTTGACGATTCTCTCAGCAACAGACTGCGGGGTCGGCAGGGTATCGGGGTCTTCACCCGGCATTGCCTGCGCACGCATGGCAGTACGGGTCGCGCCCGGATTGACCGAGTTGACGTTCAGCTTCATCTGCCTGGTTTCTTCTGCCCAGCTCCGCGCCATCACTTCGACTGCAGCCTTGGAAGCCGCATACGGCCCCCAGAAAGCACGGCACGAATGGGCGACGCCCGATGAAAGCAGGATTGCGCGTCCTGCATCTGACGCACGCAACAGCGGGTCAGTTGTGCGGATCAAGCGCCATACGCTGGTCACATTGACATTCATGACCTTGTCGAAAGTTTTGGCTTCAACATGGCCGATAGGAGAAATCGTGCCGAGAACACCGGCATTTGCGACCATGATGTCGAGCTTGCCCCAGCGCTCATGAATAGAGCCACCAAGACGATCAATTGCTTCCATGTCGGTGATGTCGAGCGGTACGAGCGTAGAGCTGCCGCCAAGCTTGCGAATATCGTCGTCGAGTTCTTCCAGTCCCCCAACGGTACGTGCAACAGCGATCACATGTGCGCCGCGTTTTGCCAGTTCAAGTGAAAGAAAATAGCCAATGCCGCGCGATGCGCCCGTTACTAAAGCCAGACGGCCTGTAAGGTCGATGCTCATTCCAGTCCCCAATTTCAGTCATGAGATTAGCATAAAAGCGAGGCGGCCTTTGGGGCCGCCTGCATGAAGGATGTCTGATCAGCCGTTGCTGGCGAGCAGAGACAACGTATGAACGTTGCTTTCGCCTTCCTGATCCAGAAGGCGGGTTGGGTATTCACCCGTGAAATAGTGATCGGTGAAGGCGGGCGCCTTTGGATCACGTGCTTCACCGCCAACGGCCTTGTAAAGACCGTCAATAGAAAGGAACGCAAGCGAATCCGCACCGATATAACGGCACATGGATTCAAGGCTGTCATGCTGGTTTGCGAGCAGCTTTTCACCATCAGGCGTATCAATGCCGTAGAAGTCCGGATGAAAGATCATCGGGCTTGCAACGCGGATATGCACTTCCTTCGCACCTGCATCGCGGATCATCTGCACGATCTTGACCGAAGTGGTGCCGCGCACGATGGAATCATCCACCAGAACGACACGCTTGCCTTCAATCATCGCACGATTGGCCGAATGCTTGAGCTTTACACCAAGGGCACGGATCTGCTGTGTTGGCTCGATAAAGGTGCGGCCAACATAGTGATTGCGGATGATGCCATATTCGAACGGGATGCCGCTGGCTTGCGCAAAGCCCAGTGCGGCAGGTGTGCCGCCATCGGGCACTGGCACGACAACATCGGCCTCGACACTGGCTTCAGCGGCCAGGTTGATACCCATATTCTTGCGCGCGACATAGACACTACGTCCGCCAACAACTGAATCCGGGCGTGCGAAATACACATATTCAAACAAGCAAAGCCGTTCAGGCTGTGGATTGTCTGCCTTGATGCAATCGGTAGTGATCGAGCCATCTTTCTGGATTTCGCAGATGATGACTTCGCCGTTTTCCACGTCACGAATATATTTTGCACCGATAATATCGAGCGCACAGGTTTCGGAGCAGAAGATCGGCTTGCCGTCGAGTTCGCCCATGACGAGAGGACGAATGCCGACTGCATCACGAGCAGCAATCAGCTTCGTGCGGGTCAGCGCCACCATGGCATAGCCGCCTTCAACCTGACGGATTGCATCGACAAAGCGTGCGCTGGATGAGACCTGACGCGAGCGCGCGATCATGTGCAGCACGACTTCTGTGTCGGACGTTGCCTGAAAGATTGCGCCGGAGGCAATCAGCTGCTTGCGCAGTGTAATGCCGTTGGTGAAGTTGCCGTTATGGGCAATCGCGATGCCGCCAACTTCCAGCTCTGCGAACAAAGGCTGCACATTGCGCAGGATCGTTTCGCCAGTCGTGGAATAACGCACATGACCGATAGCGCGATCGCCGGGCAAGCGGTTCAGTGTGGAAGCATCGGTAAAGTGGTCGCCCACCAGTCCCATATGCCGTTCAGAATGAAAACGACGGTTGTGGTAGGAAACGATACCAGCAGCTTCCTGTCCGCGATGCTGAAGGGCATGCAGGCCCAGAGCGGTCAACGCTGCGGCGTCCTCATGGCCAAGAATGCCAAATACACCGCACTCTTCATGCAACGTATCATCGTCCAGCATAAAGGAGTTTTCGTCATGCGATTGTTGGAACATTGTCCGCAAGGCCTTTCGATTGCGGTTACTAAAAGCAACATTTACAGGAAAAGGCCGCGTTTTAAAAGCGATCCCTTGCATGCTGTGCGTTTCAGCCGCTGATATAGGGTAGGACTTTGGCTAAAAACAGATGAAACCGACAGCTTTATGCTGCCGGTTTCAAAAAAGGTTCATTCCGGATCAGTTTGCAGCCGGTGTATCGTCCGGCACAGGCGTCTCGCTTGGATCGCCAGTCTGGCCACCTGCTGGTGCCGGAGTTTCCTGTCCGGGCCTGAACTTTTTGATTGCTGATTCTGGATCGGCGGGCAGAAGATCGATCAGCTGTTGGCCGAAGGAATCAAGCATCGGTTTGGATTTGGCGTTGTTGACCCATGCAGGCTGGTTGGTTGGAACAAGCCAGTTGAAGAAAAGCATCGCAACAACAACAAGAAGCACGCCGCGTGCGGCACCGAACAGAAAGCCGAGCGTGCGGTCGAGCGCACCGATGCGGCTGTCAATGATGAAGTCTGCTATCTTCATGGTAATCAGTGAAACAACGATCAGAACCACAAGGAAAACTGCGCCAGCGGCTGCGATCTTTGCGATGGTTTCATTGTTGATATAGGGCTGAAGGAAAGGCAGTACCGGCATATAGAACAAATATGCCGCTGCGGCCGCAGCTGCCCAGGAAACCAGCGAAAGCACTTCGCGAGAAAAACCGCGGACCATCGCAAGAACGGCCGAAACCAGCGTTATTCCGAGTAGAATTCCATCAAGTAACGTAATCGGCATTCTGGCCTGTCCTTAATTTATACGCAGCGTGGCTTTTGTTTGCGGGCACCTGCGGGGCAGTCAAACTTGCGGGAGCATAACATTGGAAAGTTGACGAAATCTTCCGCCGTTAAATCCCATTAAATTCAATGGTCTGCAACCTGATGTTTGCAGATGAAGGTTATTTTTTACCCGGACCCGATGCTGCGATACGTGCAACGAGATCGGGCAGGGCCGTTGTTTCCATAAGTCCGAAGTTGCGATCTTTCCAGAGTTCGCTACTTCCACCGGGCACAACTGCTTGTCGGAAGCCGAGTTTTTCGGCTTCCTTCAGCCTCTGTACTGCATGTGACACGGCACGAACAGCGCCAGAAAGACTGATTTCGCCGAAATAAACACTATCTGGCGGGAGAGCAATACCGGCAATGGAGGAAACGAGTGCTGCAGCCACCGCAAGATCGGCTGCGGGCTCGCTGATACGATAGCCACCAGCAACATTGAGATAGACATCATGCTGGCCAAAACGAACGCCGCAATGCGATTCGAGCACGGCCAAAATCATGGCGAGACGGCTTCCATCCCACCCGACAACGGCGCGACGCGGCGTACCAAGTGAGGAGGGAGACACAAGCGCCTGTATCTCGACCAGAACCGGGCGAGTGCCTTCCATTCCAGCAAAGACTGCCGCACCCGGCGATTTTGCATTGCGCTCGCCAAGGAACAATTCGGATGGGTTCGAGACTTCGCGCAAGCCGCCATCCGACATTTCAAACACGCCGATTTCATCGGTCGGGCCGAAGCGGTTTTTGACGGTGCGCAAAATCCGATACTGATGTCCGCCTTCGCCTTCAAAATACAGAACCCCATCAACCATGTGTTCGACAACGCGTGGTCCGGCAATCTGGCCTTCTTTGGTGACGTGACCAACAAGAACGACTGCTGCGCCTGTCTGCTTGGCATAACGGATCATCGCCTGTGCGGAAGACCGTACTTGAGTGACCGTTCCGGGGGCAGAGTCTGCCATGTCGGTCCAGAGGGTCTGAATGGAATCGATAATGACCAGATCAGGTCGCTTGCCGTCGGAAACGGTGGCAAGAATGTCTTCGACATTTGTTTCAGCTGCAAGTTCAACGGCACTGGAAGCAACGCCAAGTCGCTGGGCGCGCAGACGTATCTGTGCAACCGCCTCTTCGCCCGATACATAGACAATGCGATGGCCGTGGTTTGCAAGAGCGGCAGCAGCTTGCGTCAGCAGTGTTGATTTGCCGATACCCGGATCGCCGCCGATCAGGACTGCGGAACCACGCACGAACCCGCCGCCCGTTACACGGTCCAGTTCGCTGATACCGGAGATGATGCGTGGTGCATCCTCGATGTCGCCCGAAAGCGAGGTGAGAGCGACTGCACGGCCCTTGCGTTTTGAAAGCATGGAACCGGGACCGGAACCAATGCCGCTATTGGTGCCTTCTTCGACAAGCGTATTCCACTCGCCGCATGAGTCGCACTTACCCGCCCAGCGCGTGTGAACCGCGCCGCAATTCTGGCAGATGAACTGTACGCGTGCCTTGGCCATCAGGCACGCTCCGTCTTGATCGCGATTTTATTCATATTGCTCCGGGATATAAGATCCCTCGGCCAGATCTGCAAATCGCGTAAACTCAGCCTGGAAGGCGAGTTTGACAGTGCCGGTCGGTCCGTGACGCTGCTTGGCGATAATCACGTCAGCAGTACCGCGCACTTTCTCGAAGTGCTGCTTCCACTCTTCATATTTAGGGTCGAACTCGTCACGCGGTTCGAGGTTCTTGACGTAGTATTCTTCGCGGAACACGAAAAGAACCACGTCGGCGTCCTGCTCGATCGAACCCGATTCACGAAGATCGGAAAGCTGCGGACGCTTGTCTTCCCGGCTTTCTACCTGACGCGAGAGCTGCGACAGAGCGATGATTGGAACATTGAGTTCCTTGCCCAGTGCCTTGAGGCCCGTGGTGATTTCAGTGATTTCCTGCACGCGGTTTTGTGACGAGGATTTTGATGAACCCGTCATCAACTGAATATAGTCGATAACAAGAACGTCAAGCCCGCGCTGGCGTTTCAAGCGGCGAGCGCGCGCTGCAAGCTGCGCAATCGAAATACCACCGGTCTGATCGATAAAGAGCGGGATTTTCTGCATAACCTGCGAACAGGCAACGAGCTTTTCGAAGTCTGTCTCGGTAATGTCACCACGACGAATTTTCGACGACGACACTTCCGTTTGTTCGGAAATGATACGCGTTGCGAGCTGTTCTGCCGACATTTCGAGCGAGAAGAAGCCAATAACGCCGCCATTTTTGGCCTTCATGGTGCCATCGGCCTGTTGCTCGGCTTCATAAGCATTGGCGATGTTGAACGCGATATTGGTGGCAAGCGACGTCTTGCCCATGCCAGGACGACCGGCGAGGATGATCAAGTCGGAAGGCTGCAAGCCGCCCATCTTGCCATCAAGCATGTGAATCCCGGTGGAGACGCCGGAGAGGTGGCCATCGCGCATGAAAGCGGCGTTCGCCATATCCACGGCGGTTGTAACCGCATCCTTGAATGCCTGAAAGCCACCGTCGTAGCGCCCTGTTTCAGCAAGCTCGAAAAGGCGGCGTTCTGCGTCTTCAATCTGCTCCTGCGGGGCGTTGTCGACGGGCGCATCATAGGCGACATTGACCATATCTTCGCCAATGCCGATGAGTGCGCGGCGCGTCGCAAGATCATAAATCGCGCGGCCATAATCTTCGGCATTGATGATGGTCACGGCTTCTGTCGCCAGACGCGCAACATACTGGAATACGGTCAGATCACCGATCTTGCCCTCATTGGGCAGGAAGGTCTTCATCGTCACCGGATTGGCCATCTTGCCAACACGGATCAGGTCCGTTGAAATTTCGTAGATACGACGATGCAGAGGCTCAAAGAAATGAGTGGGCTTCAGGAAGTCCGAAACCCGATAAAAAGCGTCGTTGTTGATCAGAATGGCGCCAAGCAGTGCCTGTTCCGCTTCAATATTGTGGGGTGCCTCACGATAAAGCGCATCTTTTTGCTCGCGCGCATCATCAAGTTTGCGTACCGCCGCTTCCGCCATGATTCTCTGGTCCTGTCTCTGATCTTTCCAGCTAGACCTGAAGTGAAGCCAAACGCAACGCAGCCTCAAGGTGATTCCTGCTGGAAGTCATAAGCTATACCATGATTCACAGGCATCCACAGTTTGCGGTTCAATCTTTTGCACGGGGGTTGACGTGTGTTGTGATGCATAAAGGCTGCTGCTACGAAACCAGAAACCGACCTCAGAGGGATTCTTTTATGCGTTTTCGCTTCTTATCGGCATGGCTGGCCGCCATCGCCTCTTTGTCATTCCTGTCTTTGCCGGCGACAGCAGCTGAACCGATCAAGGTAAAAGTTTTCATCGCTGCCATGTTTGAAATTGGTGAGAATAGCGGTGACAGGGCAGGCGAATTTCAAAACTGGTATGAGCGCTATTGGAAAGACGCGAAGCCTATTGAAGTCAAAGGCGCTTTGAAGCCGGTTTATTGCAACGAAGATGGGGTGTGCGGCGCAGTTCTTGGTATGGGTAAGGTCAACTCATCCGCCAGCATGCAAGCCATTTTGCTCGACCCGGCCTTCGATTTCTCGAAAAGCTATTATGTTCTGTCAGGCGTGGCCGGAACTCCACCGTCGCGCGGAACGATCGGCGATGTGAGCTGGGCGACCTGGCTTGTCGATTATGACCTCGGACATCGCTGGGCGCCTGAAGAGGGAAAGCCGGGTGAGCCAGTTTTCATGCCGCGCAAGGGCTATGAGGATTATCGCGTCTTCAAACTCAATCCAGACCTGATCGCCACAGCCATGCGCCTTGGCAAAGACGTGAAGCTGGAGGATTCGAAAGAAGCCCAAGCCTATCGCATGCGTTATCCCGACAAGGCTGCACAGGCAGCCCCATCCCTGAAAGAGGGCACCCATGTAACAGGTGATACCTTCTTCCACGGTCCCGGATTGTCAAAGGAAGCACAGTACATTTCAAAGCTGTATGGTGCCGACGATTATCTGATCACGGAAATGGAAGCGGCTTCGATTACGCTCGTTATCAAACGCCAGTTTGGCACAGACCGTATCCTCAGCCTTCGTGGCGCAGTGAATTTTGATCAGGGAAACCCGAACGAAACGACCTTGCAGCATCTTGATCCAGCGCCCGGCGAAACCGCTGGCGGCTTTGCTGAAACCGTCAGGAACATCTATCTGGTCGGTTCTCCGGTGGTTGATGAAATCGCCAGTCATTGGGACACGTGGGAAGCAGGCGTCCCCAAAGCCGAGTAAGCAAAAAAGGGCTGTCTGGTTCACTCAGGCAGCCCTTTCTGGTTGTGCTGACTGTTATTAGGCCTTTACGCGCTTGTTTTGTGCCTGCGTTTCGCTGTTGGCTCCTTTAGGTGCGCTGTCGAGCCGCTTCAATCGCTTTTCTTCCGCCTCGATGTAATTACGCGTTAGCGGCACAGCCTCTTGTTTGTGGGCAATCTGGATGTGAAAGACCATCATGTTCTGCCAGCGGAAAGCACTTTCCGACGCAGCCAGATAAAACTCCCACATACGGCAGAAACGTTCGTCATAGAGTGCCTTTGCCTCGTCCCGCCGCTCCATGAAGGCAAGCCGCCATTCTTTCAGCGTTTCAGCATAATGAAGACGCAGGATTTCGATGTCAGTGACGTAAAGCCCAGCCTTTTCGATATGCGGCAGCACTTCGGACAGAGCCGGAATATAGCCACCGGGGAATATGTACTTGCGGATGAATGGATTGGTCGCTCCCGGTCCGTCAGCCCGGCCGATGGCATGCAGCAGGAACACACCGTCTTTCTTGAGAAGCCGCGCGGCATGTTGGAAATATTCGGCAAAGTGGCCGACGCCGACATGCTCAAACATGCCGACTGAAACCAGTCGATCAAACGTATCGTCGATATTGCGATAGTCGGTCAGTTCAAATTTTGCGCGTGCATCGAGCCCTTCGTCCACGGCGCGTTTGTTGGCGATGGCGTGCTGTTCTGCCGACAATGTAACGCCGGTTACATTGGCTTTGAGAAAGCGGGCAAGGTAGAGGCCCATGCCGCCCCAACCGCAGCCGATATCAAGCACCTTATGATCTTCCTTGACGAGCAGCTTGGCTGCGATATGCCGCTTTTTGGCAAGCTGTGCTTCAGCAAGTGTTGCATTGGGTGGATCAAAATAAGCACAGGAATACTGCTTGTCGGGATCCAGAAACAGATCATAAAGCGCGCCCGAAAGATCATAATGGCTTTTGATATTGCTTGATGACCGGGCAATCGTGTTCATCTGCTGGAATCGACGAAACAGTATCCGGAACTTTCCTGCAGCCTTCATCCACGGTTCTGTTGCGGCTGAAGGGCCGGTGTTCTCAAAGACGATCCTGAGCAGCGTATAGATATCGCCTTCGACGAAATCGATCTCGCTATCCATGAAGCATTCTGCAAGCTTCAGTTCAGGGTTGAGCGCTACGGCGCGCTCGGCATGGCGGGTATTAAAACGGATATGAACCGGTTGTCCGGTTTTGTCTCCATACTGAGAAGCAGACCCATCAGAATCGGTAACCGTCAGGTCACCTATTTTGATCATATGCAAAAGAACAGTACGCAGCATTCCATACATCGGCCCCATCTCCTTTTAGAGATTGAAGCAGAAAGCAGGCGTAAACGTCCATGCGGTTGCATGGCAGACGGCTTGTTGCCTTTAAAGCCGCGCTGTCATCAGATTTTCAGGCAATATCCCTTTGGTCAGTCTCTCTTTGGCCGGCCTCTGGCTGTTCGCCTGAGCAAACGCGGACGTTTCCGTCAGCACCCTCTCCAATCCAATACTAATACAGAGAATAGGCAAAATTTCTGATCTGAAAAGAGAAAATGCCCGACGGAGACCGCCGGGCATGATCATAAAAAGTTTACCACCATTGGAAACATCGCTGAAGAGCGTTGCTTCCGTGGTGATTGAACCGGGCAGATTAAGCCTCGTCTTCGCCTTCTTCGTCTTCGTCGAAGACTTCATCAGCAAGTGGGGCTTCTTCGATGCCGTAGATGGCTTCGATCGAAGTCAGGTCTTCACCCTTTGCCTGACGTTCGGCTTCTTCAGTCGAGCGGGCGATGTTTACGGAAACCGTAACTTCGACTTCAGGATGCAGGGAAATAACAATGTCATGCACGCCAATTGCCTTGATTGGCTGCTTCAGCTCAACCTGATTGCGGTGCAGCGAGAAGCCGTTTGCAGTGATGATATCAGCGATGTCGCGGGTCGAAACCGAACCGTAAAGCTGACCGGTTTCACCAGCCGAACGAACAACGATAAACGATTCGCCGTTGAGCTTGGTTGCAACTGCTTCAGCTTCGCTCTTACGCTCAAGGTTCTGAGCTTCGAGCTGTGCGCGCTGGCCTTCAAACTTCTTGCGGTTGGCTTCGTTGGCACGAAGAGCCTTGCCCTGTGGGAGAAGGAAGTTACGGGCAAAGCCGTCCTTGACCTTAACGGTGTCGCCCATCTGACCGAGGCGGCTAATGCGTTCCAGAAGAATAACGTCCATTTGAGTTTCCTTTCGAGTGTATCAATTGGTTTATTGGTTATCGGCGTTCGGAATTTTCGAGATTGGCGCGCCGCGCGATGTATCGAAAAGACCAAAAACCATGAAGACAAAAAGCAGAAATGCGAAAAGCACGATCGCCACATAGACTAACCACAGCACTACGGGTCGCCATGCTTTGCCGCGCGAGCGGTGATGGAAAGTTGCAAGACCTGCGATCATGAAGCCAAAGCTCAGCGCACCAACAACAACGGTTGCAACGAGACCAGCAACGCCGGGCAAAAACGCAACCGCAAGAGCCACGGCAAAAACAAGCAATGCCTGACGCGGCATGCGCATTGTTGCAGGCCAGTCATCACGTGGACGGCGCAGACGACCCGAGAGGGCTGTCAGACGCAGAGCCAGATAGAGGTTGCCGACGAGAATGGCGAGACATGTCGCTGGCTGAATTGCAGGGAGCGCCACCATCAGAAGTGCGCTGACGCTCTGGCGCATTTCATCGCTGGCGGTAAATTGCGGGTCAGCTTCGGCAAGGCGGTCGATCAGCGTGTTTGCAAGTTCTCGCGCCATGTCCGGCCCGAAACCCACAATGAAACCGATAATGATGAAGCTTGCAGCCACCATCAATGCCAGACGGAAGACGATATCCGAAAGTGGATACCAGACCATCACGTCTTTGGGGCCGCCGAGTTCAGAAGCGGGCCGGGCAAGGCCTGAAAGATAAGCACCGATTGCAGCAGGCGCGTAACTTGTGAGCGCCATGAGCAGTGCTGCCATAGGGGCGGCAAAAATGCCGACGGCAACGGTGGCAGCAGCAGCAGCTACAAGCCCTGCGCTCGAACCCCAGCCAAGAGCGGCAACAAAAATAGGCAACGGTGTCAGGAAATACAGAACCACGGCCATTCCCGACTGGGCAATGACGCCAGACGACATCAATGCCGAGGCAAGCCCCGCCAGAATGCCGACACCAATGATGGTTCCATTGAATTTCATAAACTCGCTGTCCTGCTCCGGCTATTCCGGTTTTGCAGTTAGAGGTGCCGACAAAGTCGCGTTCACCCCAACTTGGGATTTAATTACTTCGCTTGTGCCCTTCACAAGAACGAAGATCGGGAGACGGCGAACCGTCTCCCAAAAGTCTTACTTCACAACGTATGGGAGCAGGCCGAGGAAACGGGCACGCTTGATCGCCTTGGCGAGTTCGCGCTGCTTCTTCTGGCTGACAGCCGTAATACGGGAAGGAACGATCTTGCCGCGTTCAGAAATGTAACGCTGCAGGAGCTTGATGTCCTTGTAGTCGATCTTCGGTGCGTTTGCGCCGGAGAACGGGCACGTCTTGCGACGGCGATGGAAAGGACGACGGGTCGGGATCTGATTGATATCAACCATGATTATGCTCCTTCACCAGCTTCGTTGTCACGTGGACGGCGTGGGCCACGATCACCGCGGTCGCCGCGATCACCACGGTCGAAACCGCCTTCGCGTGGACGGCGTGGGCCGCGGTCGTCACCATCGCGTTCACGACGATCGTCGCGGCGCGCAAGCATAGCCGACTGGCCTTCTTCGTGTTCTTCAACGCGAATGGTAAGGAAGCGCAGAACGTCTTCGTTGATGCGCATCTGGCGTTCCATTTCAGCAACGGCAGCAGCCGGAGCGTCAATGTTTACGAGCGTGTAATACGCCTTGCGATTCTTCTTGATACGGTAGGTGAGGGGACGAAGACCCCAGTTTTCTACCTTACCGACCTTGCCGCCATTAGCTTCGAGGACACCCTTGTACTGTTCGACGAGAGCGTCGACCTGCTGCTGGGAAATGTCTTGGCGGGCAAGAAGCACATGTTCATAAAGAGCCATTGGCTTTGCCTTTCTTCTGTTACATCATGCTGGCACTAACGGCTAAGCCTCTGCGACTTCTCTTTTGCCGGAAAACCGGAGAAGAAAGGACGCTTGGGTAAAGACAATCGAGAGCGGGGACACGGGAAGCAGAAGCACTTACGACTTCCACGGAAAGTTCAACAAATAGTTGAAGAACAGACCGCTCCTCCGTTCAGCCCCCAGCTAATGCCAGCAACGAACGGGCGGCTAATACGTGTTTTTCCCCGGGTTTGCAAGCCGCATAACCTCGAAAAACCGACAATTACTTGACTTTTCAACGCATGATGGGGCACATCGCGCAAAATTGTCAGATCAAGTGAGGCATTCATGGCAGTAGCATTCACCTTTCCCGGACAGGGTAGCCAGGCAGTAGGCATGGGCAAGGCTCTTGCCGAACAGTTTGCTGAGGCACGCGCCGTTTTCGAGGAAGTGGACGCGGCACTGGGCGAAAAACTCTCTGCCACAATGTTTGAAGGTCCTGAAGACGTTCTCACGCTGACAGCCAATGCGCAACCCGCACTTATGGCGGTCTCCATTGCCACATTGCGCGTCCTGGAAGCGCGCGGATTTTCGCTGAAAGACAAGGTTGCTTATGTCGCCGGTCATTCACTCGGTGAATATTCCGCACTTTGCGCAGCCGGTACATTCTCTCTGGCAGATACCGCTCGTCTCCTGCGCATTCGCGGCAATGCGATGCAAAAGGCTGTTCCGGTCGGTGAAGGCGCAATGGCTGCTATTATCGGCCTTGAGCACAGCGACGTTGAAGCCATCTGTGCAGAAGCAAAAGCTTCTGGTTCGGTGCAGATCGCCAATGACAATGGCGGCGGCCAGCTGGTTATCTCGGGTTCCAAAGCTGCGGTGGAGCTGGCCGCAAAGCTAGCGTCCGAAAAGGGTGCCAAGCGCGCAATCATGCTGCCGGTTTCTGCCCCCTTTCATTCAAGCCTGATGGCACCAGCGGCAGAAGCCATGCGCGAAGCACTCGCAAGCGTTGAAAAGCACAACCCTATCGTACCACTCATTGCAAATGTGCGTGCGGCACCTGTGACAGATGCCAATGAAATTGCCGATCTGCTGGTAGAGCAGGTCACAGGTCAGGTTCGCTGGCGTGAAACCGTTGAATGGTTCGCGGCCAATGGTGTGACTACGCTTTATGAAGTAGGGTCGGGCAAAGTGCTGACCGGTCTTGCGCGCCGCATCTCCAAGGATGTTGCTGGCGTAACCGTTGGCTCAGCCGAAGAAATCGATGCAGCACTCGCTGCACTTAATGCATAAGAGGATCTGAGATGTTTGATCTGACTGGCCGCAAGGCTCTCGTAACCGGTGCGACTGGCGGTCTGGGCGAAGCGATTGCTCGCGCTCTTCATGCACAGGGTGCCATCGTTGGCCTGCACGGCACGCGCGAAGAGAAGCTGAAAGAACTTGCTGCTGAGCTCGGCGATCGCACTTTCGTCTTTCCGGCCAATCTTTCTGACCGCGAAGCTGTCAAGGCGCTTGGCCAGAAAGCTGAAGATGAAATGGGCGGCGTTGACATTCTCGTTAACAATGCCGGCATCACCCGTGATGGCCTTTTCGTGCGCATGAGCGATGAAGATTGGGATGCGGTTCTCAATGTCAATCTGACATCGGTTTTCAACCTGACGCGTGAGCTGACCCACCCGATGATGCGCCGCCGCAATGGACGTATCATTAACATTACGTCGATCGTCGGCGTGACTGGCAATCCGGGTCAGGCCAATTATTGTGCTTCCAAGGCCGGTCTCATTGGCTTCTCGAAGTCTCTTGCACAGGAAATCGCAAGCCGTAATGTCACAGTCAACTGCGTGGCGCCGGGCTTTATCGAATCGGCGATGACGGACAAGCTGAACGAAAAGCAGAAGGAAGCGATCATGGGTAGCATCCCCATGAAGCGGATGGGCGTGGGTGGCGATATTGCTGCGGCTGTGCTTTATCTGGCAAGCAACGAGGCTGCATACGTCACAGGTCAGACCTTGCACGTTAATGGCGGTATGGCTATGATTTAAAAGCCTTTTAAGGGCTCTTGAATCGGTATTTTACGGTATATAAAGTCTTAAAGTCGGGCTCTGAAAAGCAAAATGCGCTTTGCCTTGTTCAAGAAGCATGGTAATGCGCCCGACGAGAGTTTCGGCATTTCGATTGCGAGGTGCCGTTTTCCTGTTCCGTAAGGAATATCCACAGGGTGATTGTCAGGGTGAGTGAACTCAAAACTTGGCAGGCATCTTATAACTTGATTACAATCATGCATGCCGCTAACCAAGGCAGAGCAAGTTAACAACAGGTCGAGGTTCCGACATGAGCGATACCGCAGAGCGCGTCAAGAAAATCGTTGTTGAGCATCTGGGTGTAGATGCAGACAAGGTCACCGAAGGCGCAAGCTTCATTGATGATCTTGGTGCAGACAGCCTCGACACCGTCGAGCTCGTCATGGCTTTCGAAGAAGAATTTGGCGTTGAAATTCCTGACGACGCTGCAGAAACGATCCTCACGGTCGGCGACGCTGTGAAGTTCATCGATAAGGCTTCTGCCTAATCTGAGCTTTCGGGGCTGGGATTCTACCGAATCCCGGCCCTGCTTGTCTTCTGGTGGGCGACTGTAAGCAGCCCATCCAGAAAACACCGACTGCCAATAGCCGGTTGTGGCTGCGGCAAATTACGGCCGGTAATGTGCCGGTAATTCAGATTGAGCATCGTCCGTATGAGGCACTGTTTGCCTGCGGGATGGCTCCAACGAAGTTTATCAAATTTAAGGGGTGGATATGAGGCGTGTCGTCATCACCGGTCTTGGTCTGGTGTCGCCGCTTGCTAGCGGTGTCGAAGAGACTTGGAAGCGTCTTATTGCCGGTCAAAGCGGTGCTCGCCGCGTCACGGAATTTGAAGTTGATGATCTGCCTTGCCAGATCGCCTGCCGCATTCCCCTTGGTGATGGCACCAATGGCACCTTCAATCCCGACCTCCACATGGAGCCGAAGGAACAGCGCAAGGTTGATCCGTTCATCGTTTATGCCGTTGGCGCTGCCGATCAGGCATTGGACGATGCCAACTGGCATCCTGAAAGCGATGAAGATCAGGTGCGCACAGGCGTTCTGATCGGTTCGGGCATCGGCGGTATCGAGGGTATCGTTGAGGCTGGCCTTACGCTGCGTGACAAAGGTCCGCGCCGCATTTCACCATTCTTCATCCCTGGTCGTCTGATCAATCTGGCCTCTGGCCATGTTTCGATCAAGCACGGACTTCGCGGTCCAAATCATTCGGTCGTCACAGCTTGCGCAACCGGCACACACGCCATTGGCGACGCTGCCCGTCTGATCGCTTTTGACGACGCAGACGTTATGGTCGCCGGTGGCACGGAATCGGCGGTCAGCCGCATTTCACTCGCAGGTTTTGCTGCGTGCAAGGCGCTTTCCACTAAGCGTAATGACGACCCGACCGCAGCTTCGCGCCCTTATGACACTGACCGCGATGGTTTCGTTATGGGTGAAGGCGCTGGCGTTGTCGTTCTTGAAGAGCTGGAACATGCTTTGGCGCGTGGCGCTAAGATCTATGCCGAAGTCATCGGCTACGGTCTGTCGGGTGATGCGTACCACATCACTGCGCCAACCGAGAGTGGTGAGGGCGCAGAACGCTGTATGATCGCCGCGATCAAGCGTGCGGAAATCACGCCTGACCAGATCGATTATATCAATGCCCATGGCACATCGACCATGGCGGATACGATTGAACTTGGTGCAGTCGAGCGCGTTATAGGCGATGCAGCCTCGAAGGTTTCGATGTCTTCAACCAAGTCGTCTATCGGTCACTTGCTGGGCGCTGCGGGCGCTGCGGAAGCGATCTTCTCGACGCTCGCAATTCGTGACAACATTGCGCCTGCGACGCTTAATCTGGACAATCCAGCGGTTGAAACCAAAATCGATCTGGTTCCGCACAAACCGCGCGAACGGAAGATTGACATTGTCCTGTCGAACTCTTTCGGCTTCGGCGGCACCAATGCTTCGCTGGTTCTGCGCCGTTATTCTTGAGCGATTGAGCTTTAAAAAACGGATCTGTTCAAAAACGCGGGGATTTCTCCGCGTTTTTGCCAAAATATAACCCAATGCGATGTTTAAACTTGCTAATTGCGTTTAGTGTGATCAGACAGAATTGTTTGATTTGTATGCCCTTTCGCACGGGTTTCAGGACGAGGTGATGGTGTGAGTTCAGAAGAAAAGCCCGGAACCAATCCTGCTGAGCAGCAGCCGCAAGCTGCAGCCACGCCCGAGCAAGCCGCGGCAAGCAAGCCCTTCGTGCCAAAATCTGCCTCTGAAGCTCTGCGTCCGGAACCGGGTACGCCACCGCCGCGTAAGCGTTCACGTCATGCGCGCAGCCAGATCGTCGTCTTCATGAACTTCATGCTGTCGCTGATCGTGCTGGTATTGTTGGGCGCTTCGGCGCTGTTTTACTTCGGGAAAGTTCAGTTCGATTCCAAGGGTCCGCTGACGGCTGAAACGACGTTCCTCGTCAAGCGTGGAGCAGGTGTTTCGGAAGTCTCCAACAGCCTTGAAGGTCGCGAAATTGTCAGTGATGCGCGTATTTTCCGCTACGGCATGCGCGCTTACGGTCATGAGAACGATCTGAAGGCAGGCGAATATGCGATTCCCGCCGGTGCGACTATGCGCGATGTGATGGAGCTCCTCATCAGCGGCAAGTCGATCATGTATCCGCTGACCATTCCTGAAGGTCTGACCGTCAAGCAGGTATTTGACCGCATTTCGGTCGATCCAACTCTGCTTGGTGACATGCCAAAAGATATGCCGCCAGAAGGTGGATTGTTTACAGATACGCTCAATTTCACGCGCGGAACGACGCGTGAGGAGATCATCAACCGCATGATCTCCTCGCAGCAGAAACTGATCGATGACACATGGGCGAAACGCCGAGCTGACCTGCCGGTCAAGGACAAGAATGAATTTGTGACGCTGGCGTCGATCGTCGAGAAGGAAACAGGCATTGCATCGGAGCGTCCGCATGTGGCGTCCGTCTTCGTGAATCGTCTCAACAAGGGTATGCGCATCCAGTCCGACCCGACTATCATTTATGGTCTGTTCGGCGGTGCGGGCAAGCCATCCGACCGTCCGATCTTCAAGTCGGACATCGAAAAGCCAACGCCATACAACACTTATGTCATCAACGGCCTGCCGCCGACACCGATTGCCAATCCGGGACGGGCAGCGCTCGAGGCCGTGGCCAATCCACTTGATACGGAAGATCTGTACTTCGTGGCAGATGGTACCGGCGGTCACGTCTTCTCCAAAACCTTGGCCGAACACAATGCCAATGTGCGTAAATGGCGCGCGGTTGAGCAGGAAAAGAACCAGCTACAGCAGCAAAATACCGCCCAATAATTGGGCGGTTTCCCGATTTGTGAATGCCTAAAAAAGGAATGTAAGCATGGCGCTCCAGAGCATGACAGGATTTGCGCGCCACGCGATGCAGTATGGCGCGGCTGATAGTGAAGCGCGTATCGTGTGGGAAGTACGCTCTGTGAACGGCAAGGGGCTGGATTTGCGCCTGCGTCTGCCGCAAGGCCTGGAAGGCGCTGAGCATGCCGTTCGGTCGCTTCTGGCGCGCTATTTTTCGCGTGGCAATTTTCAGGCTAGTCTCAATATTGAGCGCTCAGAAGCACAGGCTGGCTTTGTAATTAATCAAGCCATGCTCGATGAAGTGCTGAAGCTAGGCGCAGAATTGCAAGCCAGACACGGCCTTGCACCGGCAAGTGTCGATGGTGTTCTGTCGTTGCGCGGCATTATCGATCAGGCACAGGTGTCGGAAGACGACAATGCGCGCGCTGGCCTTGAGGCTGCAATTATCGCGGCGTTTGAAGCTTCACTCAAGGCAATCACCGACGCCCGATCGCATGAAGGTCAGTCACTTTTCACTATTCTGTCCGGTCATGTCGATGCAATTGAGCGGCTGACACTGGCGGCGCGGAATGATCCGTCGCGCAGCGTTGAAGCGATCCGCACCCGATTGGCAGGACAGGTATCGTTGTTGATGGATACGGGGCGCGATCTTGATGAGACGCGGCTTTATCAGGAAGCGGCATTCCTGGCGACCAAAGCGGACATTCAGGAAGAGCTGGATCGGCTGGAAACGCATGTGACATCTGCGCGCAAGCTGCTTGCAGATGGCGGACCGATTGGGCGCAAGCTTGACTTTCTTTCACAGGAATTTAATCGCGAAGCGAATACATTGTGTTCGAAATCGAATGCAGCATCGATTACGGCAATCGGCCTTGAGCTGAAGGCAGTCGTTGATCAGTTTCGCGAACAGGTACAGAATCTGGAGTAACGGAAAATGGCCATCTCTTCGGTTGAACATGGCATTGCACGCAGAGGCCTTATGGTGGTCATCTCTTCGCCTTCGGGCGCGGGGAAATCCACAATTGCGCGGCAGTTGCTCAACGATCCGGATATGAAGCTTTCGCTGTCAATTTCCGTTACGACACGCGAACGCCGCCCGAGCGAAATCAATGGCGTGCATTATCACTTCATCACCAAACGTGAATTCGAGCGGCTGCGCGACAATGACCAGCTGATCGAATGGGCGGAAGTGCATGGCAATTTCTACGGCACGCTGCGTCAGACGGCTGAGGAAGCACTTGCCGATGGTCAGGACATGTTGTTCGATATCGACTGGCAGGGCGCTGAACAGTTGCAGGCCAAGATGCCTGCCGACGTTGTTTCGATCTTCATTCTACCGCCGACCATGCGCGAATTGCAAAACCGTCTCAACCGCCGCGCGGAAGATACGGCGGACGTGATCGAAACACGGTTGCAAAATGCGCGTTTTGAAATCCAGAAATGGGTGAAGTACGACTATATCGTCATCAATGAAGACCTTGAGCGTTCCTATGCAGGCATCAAGGGTATCATTGTTGCCGAACGCCTGCGCCGCGACCGTCGTCCGGGTCTCTTTGATTTCGTCACCGGACTTCTGGAAGAAAACCCTGCGGCTTAAAGCATCTGAGCCAAAAGTGCGAAGCGATTTTGCGTAGGATAATGCTGAAAAACAAATAGATAGAGCGGTTCCAACTGTTCAGTCTTAGCTGGAGCCGCTATCAAAGTGGGGAGGGCGGGGATTTGAGGCCAGTCGTTATTGTTACAGGTGGCAGCAGAGGCATTGGCGCTGCCACTGCAAGCCTCTTTGCCCGCGAAGGTTATGATGTCTGCATCAGTTATCTAAGCGATGCAGGCGCAGCGCTTAGCATCGTAAAAACCTGCGAGGGTTTTGGGGCGAAAGCAATTGCCGTTCAGAGTGATGTGGCGAACCGCCAAGACGTTGAAGCATTGTTTTTGGCCTGCGATGAGGCACTCGGGCCAGTTTCCTGCCTTGTGAATAATGCGGGCGTCATCGGACAGAATACCCGCATCCAGGGGCTTCAGGACGATGCACTCGAGCAGACCTTCAGAACCAATGTTTTTGGGTTGTTGTATTGCACGCAGGAAGCGACGCGCCGCATGTCGACCATTGATGGTGGTGCTGGCGGAACGATTATCAATATCTCATCTGTGGCGGCGGTTTTGGGAAGTCCGGGCGAGTACGTGCATTATGCTGCATCGAAAGGTGCTGTTGAAACTATCTCGATAGGGGCGGGAAAAGAGCTGGCATCGGAAGGTATCCGCGTGAATGCCATTCGGGTCGGAACAACCAATACGTCCATTCATGCATTGAGCGGAAACCCGGATCGACCAGCAAAGATCGCCGCAATGACACCCATGGGGCGAATTGCCGAGCCGGAAGATATCGCGCAAACAGCTCTCTGGCTGGCTTCTGATAAATCAGGATTCGTAACTGGAACCGTTGTTACAGTTGCGGGTGGCTTAAGCGCTTAATTTCGCTGATAATATCCGCTGATGTTGTCGCCGGTAACTTCTGGTCACAACTGGATGGGTCTTGGGGCATTTCGAGAAGAACGGCCCCACAAGTTTCTGGAAAGTTATAGAAGCCGTGTCTTTCGTAAGTCTTCCCGCCAAGCACTGGTCTGTTGTCGAACTCCTGCATAAAACGGTCAAAAACCCGAACATCCATGTGCGAGGAAAACATAGCTATTACAGCAATGCATGGACGGGCTCATTTGAGGACAGCGTCGTTCGTTACTTGTACGGTGACGAATACAGCCTGAATGCCTGGCAATCCCAATGGCCAGTCGACCAGCTTTATATTGGTGACTACGTTTGTATTGGGGCAGAAGCTGTCATTCTGATGGGTGGAAATCACACGCACCGCACAGATTGGTTCAGTCTGTATCCATTTCCCGACGTGATTCTGGATGCATATAAAGGCAAGGGTGACACCCATATCGGCGATGGCGCGTGGATTGGAATGCGCGCGATGATCATGCCGGGGATTACAATTGGGGAAGGCTCTATCATTGCGTCCGGCGCAATCGTTACCAAAGATGTTGCGCCTTATGAAATCGTTGCGGGTAATCCCGCTGTTCCTATTCGGTCTCGTTTTCCGGTGGCTATCGTTGATGCCCTTGTTAATCTGGAAATTTATAAGTGGAGTGAGACAAAATTTGAAGCAATGAGAGCGTTTCTTTGTGCCGATGACATTGATGCACTTGTCGCAGCTTCAACGAAGTATGACGAGGCTCTTCGCGTTATGGAGTAGACTTTTTAATAGAATCAGTCTGTTCGTGTTGTTTATGGATCGTTTCAAGCTATCAAAAGCTCTCATGAAAACGTTGTTCGTCAAGCATCGTTGCTACACAATCGGACAATAGTGTCACGTGATGATGAGCGCGAATAAGACCTTCGATATCTACTTCGACTTCTGGAAAGACTTTACGATTTAACGCTTCTGGATAACGAAAATTTTCACCGTTTGGATCGGCTTTGTTAAGGTGCACAATAATTTTGTGACAGTGAATACTCCATTGTTCATCGCTTACACCATTGTCTTTGAGGACTTTTAGAAGTTCATCATATAGCGTCAAGAGATTATGTCCCTCTGCTTTAACAGCTTGGATACCACTATCAGAAAATCCAAGTAAAGTTTCTTTGAGCGCCAATTCCATACTGTGTCTGGCTAAATAGAAAAGTGGAATGGTGACGCATTGGTTTCTAATGGGATTTTCAAGCATATGGCGTGCCATCACCTCAAATGCTCGATGATAGGCATGAACGTAATTTCCCCATGACTGACCAAAGCGGTTGTGTTGATTGTTGATCGAAAGAAAACGTTTAAAACTTAAGGGGAGATCAAAATTCTCTTGGTTGATGATTTCATCGTATTTCATTCTACTGTTCCAGCCTGATCTTCACGCGAACCGTATCGGCCGCTAATTGCCGAAATGCTTCCAGAAATGGTTTGCCGCCGAGGGTCTTCAGCTCGCTCAGGGCTTCGGCATTTTTGAACACCAGTTCGCATTCGCCGGGCGAGCCGGGGCCACCCCACTGCACACCATCCCAGAATGAATCGAGGGTATAACCGAAGGATTCAGGATCCAGCACGGGCACCGTGTCGAGATATCGCTGCCAAAGCTCGTTGGGGGATTGTATTCCGGAGCAGTCAATCTCATAGACCGGCAGCATCAGTCGACCAGAATGAGAATTGCGTCTACGACAGCGAGTGTGAAGAGCAGGGCGATCATGCTGACGGCTGCAATGACCATCATGCGCTTTTGCCGGGAGCGTTTTTGAGGCTGCTTTCCGCTCCAGTCATATGGCGTCTCAGGCATTATCTCCTCCGACGGGTTATTTCCTTTGAGTTTGCACTTTACACGTTCTGGATTGCAATAGGATTGCCTTCGCTATGCATGATTTCGACATGGGCGATGATATTTATGCAGGTTTTCCGGATCGTATGAATGCCTTCTCACTGGCCTTCTTGATGGAATGAAGGATTCGGTTCCGGATCAGGCCGCTGACAGGTCGGATCAGATACCAGTATGGCAGAAAACGGAGATGGCTGGCACGATCGGGGCAGAATACACGCGTCTCGGTGACAAGACGCGTTTTCCCGCCTTGTTCGGATACGGTGAAGGTCAGTGCCAGCTTTGCAACGCCCGGTGTGCTGAAAGCCAGATAGGCTTCAGCGTTTTCGATTTGGAAGAGGCCGAAATCAGCCTTCCAGAATTGCCCTATAAGCCCATAAACCAGCGCCCGACCGGGTTCATGTTCAAGCAAGGTAAACTCATGCAGACCGAAGGGTTGTGTAACAGAGCTTTCGCGCCCGCGCAGACGTGCGATTGCTCGCATTGGCAATTCTCGCAAGCCTATCATGCTGCGGAAAAACGCGTCTGTTTCAGGCCGATAAGCAATGGCTGCCAGCAAAACGGCATCGGGCGAGGTGTTCACATCGCAGCCATGGACTTCGTTGAAGCCATAATCTGGTAGGTACTTTTCGATCAGCTGCATGGCGGAATTTTAAACCGCTGTGCCGCCTACCGTAACCTGATCCATGCGCAGATGTGGCTGACCCACGCCCACAGGCACCCACTGTCCGCCTTTGCCGCAATTGCCGCTGCCGGTATCGAGCTTCATGTCGTTACCGATCATCGAAATGCGTTGCATGGCGTCGGGGCCATTGCCGATCAGCATGGCACCCTTGATTGGCGCGCCGATCTTGCCATCCTCGATCATGTAGGCTTCGGTGCAGCCGAACACGAATTTACCAGACGTGATATCCACCTGACCGCCGCCAAATGAAACGGCATAGATGCCCTTCTTCATGGATGCGATGATCTCTTCCGGTGTCTTGTCGCCTGAAAGCATATAGGTGTTGGTCATGCGTGGCATGGGCGCATGAGCATAGGATTCGCGGCGACCATTGCCGGTTGCTTCCATGCCCATCAGACGCGCATTCTGCCGATCCTGCATGTAATTGACGAGCTTGCCATCATCGATCAGCACCGTGCGATTGGTTGGGGTGCCTTCATCATCGATGGTCAGCGAACCGCGACGTTCAGAAATCGTGCCATCATCGACAACGGTGACACCCTTGGATGCCACTTGCTGTCCGAGCAGGCCCGCAAAGGCTGAAGTCTTCTTGCGATTGAAATCACCCTCAAGCCCATGGCCTACAGCTTCATGCAACATCACACCGGGCCAGCCATTGCCGAGAACGATGTCATAAGTGCCAGCAGGAGCTGGGATCGCATCAAGATTGACGAGCGCCTGACGCAGTGCTTCATCGGCCACATGCTGCCAGCTTTCGGTGGTGATGAAATCGCCAAAGCCCTTGCGTCCGCCAAGCGTGTGCGAGCCGGATTCCTGACGGTCGCCATTACCCGCCACGACTGAAACGCTGAGCCGCACCATTGGGCGGATATCGCGGACAAAATGCCCGTCGGCGCGCAGAATTTCGACTTGCTGCCATGAGCCAGCAATCGAGACAGATACCTGCCGCACCTTTGGATCTTTGGCGCGCAGATAAGCATCGATCTTTTGGAGCAGCTGGACCTTGGCATCGAAGCTGGGCGAACCGATTGGGTTCTCGTCGGTATAAAGATGGCGATTGGTACCGGCGGGGGCTGCCGCATAAGCACCGCTATGACCAGTCAGCGTTGCAGAAACCGCATCCGAAGCACGCTTGAGGGCAGCAAGCGACAAATCGCCTGCGTGAGCATAGCCGATGGCTTCGCCGGCAACAGCGCGCAGGCCGAACCCCTGATCCTGATTGAACGAGCCAGTCTTGAGGCGGCCATTATCGAAGACAAGGGCTTCCGCTTCGCGATACTCCATGAAGAGTTCGCCGTCGTCGCTGCCTTTCAGGCTCTGCGAAACAAGGCGTTCAATATCGTCACGGTTGGCGTCGAAGCTATCGATCAGGCTCTTCATAAAAATAATCCTGCGGCATGTGTTTGCCACAGGATGTAAGCGCTAAATCGGTTGAGAACAACCTTGAGATTAAGAAGTGCTGTAATTCTCGCGATGGCGAGGCGAAAAGCGCAGATCGCGAGAACCGAAGCGCAGCGTTAAAGGTGCATACGCACCGGAAGCACTGCGGAATGTGATTGCAGTCCGCCAGCGCCGAAATCTCATTAAGGCAAGGCGTCGAAGCCTTCACCAAACCCTTTCAGATCCACTGGAATGCCAACGCCTTCTTCTGGTGTCTGGAAGACAATGAAAGTCGCAGACTTGCCGTTACGGAAGGTGTTGAGCAGCTCATCCTCAAGAATGACTTCTGCATAGCAACCATCTTCAAAGCAGCGAACGAAATAAGCGCGACCAATGTCCTTGCCATCCACATTCAGACCGAGGCCGTTTGGCAGCAATACCCCAAGTGGGGCCAGAACACGCAGGATACGGGCTTTATTGTCGGCAGTCTTGAGGACAACAACCGAAAGGCCGAGTTCGGGACGCTTGGCAGCAACAACATTCTGGATGAGCGCGCATTGCTCGGTTTTGGCTCCGGCAGGCGTGTCGCACAGGATTGCCCAGGCGCCATGCTGCGACTTGAGCGTACCGCTTTGCTGCGGTGTTGTTGAAGTTTGCGACTGCGATGGCGCCTGAGTTGGCGCTGGAAGCTGCGTCGGTGTTTCCTGCGCGACAGACGGCATTGTTGCAGCTGCGAATACCACGGCTGCACCTGTTGCAAGGATTGCAAGGCGCTGGAAAATCGAGCGGCGGGCGGATGTACGGAAAATCATGAAATCTCCAGATCGAATCACCGGGACGTTACCCTCCGAAAGAGACGGTGAAAAGCTATTGTCGCTTCCGAGCCATCATCGCAAAGGTGATACCGGTATTGCATCCCAGATGCGTACCCGGCAGTTGCATCCATTATCACGCGGCACGTTAGAGGAAACCTCCTGCTAAATCATGGCTTCATTATGTGTTTCTGCGGTTTTCCCAAGTTTTCGTAGGCTTGTGACGCTTTATTGAATGATCGGGATGCGGGGCTCTGACGCAGGGTTGCGCGCAAAAATGCCGCACAGGAACATATTCGCCTTCCTTGCGGTGTGCGTTAAGGTGTGTTTGAACGCTGACGGGGGATACGGCCGTCTAAACGTCCGGCGTCCAGCCTGAAAGGGCGAAAAGGGAGAGAGTTCTGGTGGATAAAATTGTTGCCACAACGCGGGGTGCCGCCGTTGGTGCTTTCGCATTGCTGTGGACGAGCGGTGCCGCTTTTGCGGATCAGCCGCGTCCATGGGAGATAAGATTTCAAGAAGCTGCGACGGGTATTGCCGAGCAGATTCATTGGTTTGAGCGTTATACGCTCTGGTTTATCATTCCGATCACATTGCTGGTTCTGGCTTTGCTCATTTGGTGTGCGATTAAGTTCCGCGCGAGCGCAAATCCAGACCCATCCAAGACCAGCCACAATACGGCTGTCGAAGTGGTCTGGACCGTGGGTCCGGTGATCATTCTGCTTTTCTTGGCAGTGCCGTCATTTCAGCTTTTGACAGCGCAGTATTCACCTGAGGATCCGACACTGACGGTCAAGGCAACCGGCTATCAGTGGTATTGGGGTTACGAGTATCAGACCGAAACACCGGTCAGTTTTGATTCGCTCCTTCTCAAGGATGCCGATCGTGCCGCAGCTGGCAAAGAAGACCGCGCTCGTTATCCGCGCCTTTTGGCAGTCGATAACGAAGTTGTCGTGCCAATTGGCGAGACAGTGCGTCTTCTGGTAACAGCTGCCGATGTGATCCATTCCTGGACTATTCCTGCTTTCGGCGTGAAAATGGACGCGGTGCCGGGCCGTATCAATGAGGCTTGGTTCAAAGCTGACAAGGAAGGCCTTTATTACGGCCAGTGCTCCGAGCTTTGCGGCAAAGATCATGCCTTTATGCCGATCGCCGTTCGTGTCGTTTCGAAAGAACGATATGATACCTGGTTGACGGCCGCGGCCTCGGATGTTCCGGGTGCGAACAAGGCGCTTCAGGCCGAGCTTGAAGGCGATGCAAACGATAAAGTGGCTGCGGCGGGTCTTTAAAGACTTCGATACGCAAGACTGTTGAAAAACGGGAGCGAATTCCATGGCTGGCACAGCAGCTCACGAGCATGGAGCCCATGACGACCACAAGCCAAAAGGCTGGGTACGCTGGGTTTACTCGACTAATCATAAAGACATCGGTACTCTGTACCTGATCTTTGCTATCATTTCCGGCATTATCGGCGGCGCGCTGTCTATCGCGATGCGCGCGGAGCTGCAGGAGCCGGGCATCCAGATTTTCCATGGTCTGGCACAAATGGTTTATGGTGTTGAGGGCGATGCTGCTCTCGATGCTGGCAAGCATATGTTCAACGTGTTCACTTCGGCGCATGCTCTGGTCATGATCTTCTTCATGGTCATGCCTGCGCTGATCGGTGGTTTCGCCAATTGGATGATTCCACTGATGATTGGCGCGCCTGATATGGCGTTTCCGCGTATGAACAATATTTCGTTCTGGCTTCTGCCACCAGCACTCACGCTTCTCCTGATCTCGCTGTTCATGCCGGGTCCGGCAGGCGGTTGGGGGCCGGGTGGTGGCTGGACGCTTTATCCGCCGCTTTCGACATCCGGTCAGCCCGGACCTGCGGTGGATTTCGCCATTCTGGCGCTGCACATTTCAGGTGCATCGTCGATCCTTGGTGCGATCAACTTCATCACGACGATCCTCAACATGCGCGCTCCGGGCATGACGCTGCACAAGATGCCGCTTTTCGCCTGGGCTGTGCTTGTAACGGCGTTTCTGCTGCTGTTGTCGCTTCCGGTTCTGGCGGGTGGCATCACCATGCTGCTTACCGATCGTAACTTCGGAACGACGTTCTTCTCGCCAGATGGTGGCGGTGATCCGATTCTTTACCAGCATCTGTTCTGGTTCTTTGGTCACCCTGAAGTGTATATTCTGATCCTGCCGGGCTTCGGCATTGTCAGCCACATCATTTCGACCTTCTCGCGCAAGCCGGTATTCGGTTATCTCGGCATGGCATATGCCATGGTTGCGATTGGCGTCGTTGGCTTCGTCGTCTGGGCGCACCACATGTACACGGTCGGCCTGTCGCTTGACACGCAGCGCTACTTCGTCTTCGCGACGATGGTTATTGCGGTTCCGACGGGTATCAAGATTTTCTCCTGGATTGCGACGATGTGGGGCGGGTCTCTGACCTTCCGTGCACCGATGCTGTGGGCGATTGGCTTCATCTTCCTGTTCACCGTTGGTGGTGTTACCGGCGTTCAGCTCGCCAATGCCGGTCTCGACCGCGCACTGCATGACACCTATTACGTAGTGGCACACTTCCATTACGTGCTGTCGCTGGGTGCGGTGTTCGCGATCTTCGCAGGCTGGTATTACTGGTTCCCGAAGATGAGCGGCTATATGTATGACGAATTCACCGCGAAGCTGCACTTCTGGGTCACCTTCATCGGCGTCAATCTCGTCTTCTTCCCGCAGCACTTCCTCGGTCTCGCAGGTATGCCACGTCGCTATATCGACTATCCGGATGCCTATGCGGGCTGGAACATGGTGTCTTCTTACGGCTCCTACATTTCGGGCTTTGCCGTGCTGATCTTCCTCTACAATGTCTTTGAGGCATTCGCGAAGAAGCGTGAAGCGGGTGCAAACCCATGGGGTGAGGGCGCAACGACACTGGAATGGCAGCTTTCTTCGCCTCCGCCGTTCCACCAGTGGGAACAGCTGCCGCGTATAAAGTAATTGTGCAAAGGGCGAGCGCCGGAAAGGGGTTCGCCCTTGAACAAAACTATGATATGTGCGGGCGGCATTCAGATCCGTCCGTAGCCGGTTGACGTTCAAGAACGACGCTTCCGATCGGAGTGAATGCATCTCCGGGAGGTATAGTCATATTGAATTGCTGGTGTGCACTCAGGGCAGAGTGCAGCATCGGCCCGGTGAATTCGAGGTTATTGAAGTTAATGTCTCTGGTGGAAAAAAACACGGTTTCCGACGATGCATTCGCTCTTTCAGAGGCGACTGCACGGGATTACCTCGTCCTGCTGAAGCCGCGCGTCATGTCGCTGGTGGTGTTCACAGGGCTTGTTGGCCTGGTGCTGGCACCGGGCCATATGAACCCGGTACTGGCAGCGATCAGCATTCTTTGCATTGCAGTCGGTGCTGGTGCATCTGGCGCACTCAATATGTGGTACGATGCCGATATCGATGCAGTGATGAAGCGTACGCGCAATCGTCCGATCCCTGCTGGCCTGATTGCGCCCAATCAGGTTCTGGCTTTTGGCCTGACGCTGTCGGTCTTCTCCGTGATCACGCTGGGCCTGATGGTCAACTGGCTCTCCGCAGCCCTTCTTGCGTTCACCATTTTCTTCTATGCCGTCATTTACACAATGTGGCTCAAGCGCTCGACACCGCAGAACATCGTCATCGGTGGCGCGGCTGGCGCTTTCCCGCCGATGATCGGCTGGGCTGCAGCAACAGGCGAGATCACATGGGACAGCGTCGTTCTGTTCATGATCATCTTCCTGTGGACGCCGCCGCACTTCTGGGCATTGTCGTTGTTTTCGAGCAATGATTACGAAGCGGCACGCATTCCGATGATGCCGAACGTGAAGGGCGAACTTTCGACCCGCCGACAGGCGATGTTCTATGCCGTGATTATGGCGCCGGTTGGCGTGCTGCCCTATGTGCTGGGCTTTGCCGGTATTACTTATGGCGTGATCTCGGCGCTGCTCGGTCTGGCATTTGTTTATTATGCATGGCGCATGTGGGTTGCAGAAAGCCATACGCAGATGCTGCTTGCAGCGCGCAAACTGTTCCGCTTCTCGCTGATGTATCTGTCGGGCGTCTTTGCGGTTCTGCTTGTGGAAGCGCTGGTAATCAGGCTGCTGACAGCCTTTGGAGTGATTTGATGGAAAATTCCGTACAGAAGCCGCATAGCGAAGAATTGGAACTGGTTACCCCGACTGCGCAGCAGCGAAAAGCTCAGCGTAACCGTTCCTGGGGTCTCGCAATTGCCTTGGCTCTGTTCGTTGTCCTTGTTTACGTGGGCACAATGGCCAAGCTGGGAGCGAATGCTCTGGTGCGTCCGTTTTAACTTGTAAGTGGACTGATAAAGGGTTCGATCTGGGAGGATAGAATGGCAGATCAGCAGAAGGTTGACGAAAAGCAGAAACGCCTCAATCGCTCCAATCGTACGGTTGCGATCGCGTGCCTGTCTTTCTTTGTCTGCATGATCGGCGCAGCTTACGCTTCTGTGCCGCTCTATCGTATTTTCTGCCAGGTGACTGGTTACGGTGGTACGACGCAACGCGTCGAACAGTATTCCGACACCATTCTCGACAAGACAATGAAGGTGCGTTTCGACGCCAATACGGCCAATGGCCTGCCTTGGGATTTCAAGCCGGTTGAGCGCGAAGTCACCGTGCGCATTGGTGAAACCACCATGATCAAGTATGAAGCGCGTAACCTCTTTGACGAGCCCACTTATGGCCGCGCAAGTTTCAATGTCGCACCGGGTCGTGCAGGAGCCTATTTTAACAAGGTCGAGTGTTTCTGCTTCACCGATACGACTTTGCAACCGGGTGAAGACATGGAAATGCCGGTTGTTTTCTTCGTTGATCCGGAGATCGTCAATGATCCGGACCTGAAGGACGTGAAGACAATCACGTTATCCTATACGTTCTTCCCGATCGACAAGCCAAAGCCCGTCGCAAACGCGAAGGTGGCACCAACGGGCAGCAACGGTAGCTGAGCTTAGATAACTGGAGCATTTCCAGCAAATTTGCGTCGGATAATGCGCAAAAAGAACGGTTAAAGCGGCACACAATGCCGCAAAGACAAAAGCGCCAAGCGGCTCTATTGTTGCAATGATTAGGGAATTACCTGATGTTCTAAATGAACTCAGGTATGAAGGCATAGAGAGGAGCCTTGGGGAGAGACATGGCGGACGTTCACGAGAAGAATCACGATTATCACATCATAGCGCCGAGCCCCTGGCCGTTCCTGAGTTCGATGGGCGCATTCGTGCTTGCTATCGGCGGTATTGCCTGGATGCGTTATATCAATTCCGGCGAACTCAAGTTCTTCGGTTTGAACATTGTTACGCCATGGATTTTCTTCATTGGCCTCGCAATCATTCTTTACTGCATGTACGCTTGGTGGTCAGATACCATCAAGGAAGGTCATGAAGGCCATCACACGCGCGTCGTGTCGCTGCACCTGCGCTATGGCATGATCATGTTCATCGCCTCGGAAGTCATGTTCTTCGCAGCATGGTTCTGGGCTTTCTTTGATGCGAGCCTTTTCCCGAACGAAGTGCATCAGGTTGCCCGTGCTGAGTTCACGGGTGGTCAGTGGCCTCCGAAGGGCATTGAGGTGCTCGATCCGCTGCATCTGCCGCTTTACAACACGGTTATCCTGCTGCTCTCGGGCACAACGCTGACCTGGGCGCATCATGCATTGCTGCACAAAGATCGCAAAGGCATGATCACAGGCCTTGCGCTGACGGTTGTGTTGGGCGTGCTGTTCTCATTCGTGCAGGCTTATGAATACATCCACGCACCATTCGAGTTCAAAGACTCGATCTATGGCGCGACGTTCTTCATGGCAACCGGCTTCCACGGCTTCCACGTTATCATTGGAACGATTTTCCTTTTGGTTATTCTCTTCCGTTCCATGAGTGGCGATTTCACACCTGAACGCCATTTCGGTTTTGAAGCGGCTGCATGGTACTGGCACTTCGTGGACGTTGTCTGGCTGTTCCTGTTCTTCACCATCTATGTGTGGGGCGGTTGGGGTGCACCAATGCACGCTGGCTGATTGATCGGCTGGTAAGATTGCAGGGCGGCCCTGGTAACATGGCCGCCTTTTGCTTGTCTGGTAAACAGAACTGGGCCGCTTTTGTGCCTGAAAATGCGCAGAAATTAAGAGTTGATATAGTTTCAATGCGACATTCTTAGTTGAAACTGCTCCAACATGAGGGGGAGTGGTTAGGAAATGGGAGCGTACAATGTCGGATCATAATCTTTATCCGCCGGTTGATCCGGTCAAAAGCGGGATTACCGGACATTGTCCTCGCTGCGGCGAGGGGAAGCTGTTTAATGGTTTTCTGACGGTCGCGCCTAAGTGCCGGGTCTGCGGACTTGATTATTCCTTCGCCGATTCAGGCGATGGTCCAGCCGCTTTCGTTATTCTCATCATCGGTTTTATCGTGGTTGGGTCGGCCTTATGGATGGAGGTCAATTACGGACCACCGCTTTGGGTCCATTTCATCTTGTGGGTACCACTGGCTATCATTCTAAGTCTTGTTGCCATGCGCAGCATCAAGGGTATTCTGATCAATATGCAATATCGCAATAAGGCGTCTCAGGGACGTCTGGATGATGGTAAATGATCCAAGTTCAAAAGCCGCGCCGGTTTCCGTGGGGCATACTGATTGCATCCCTGATCGCATTTGTGATCTTACTGGCGCTTGGGACATGGCAGGTTGAGCGGTTGCAGTGGAAAGAAGCACTGCTTGCTTCTACGCAGGAGCGTGTTCATGAAGCGCCACTTCCTTTATCCGAAATGGAAAAAATCTACCGCGAAAAGGGAACGGTTGAATACCGGCCCGTGACAGTCTCGGGCACGTTCATGCATCAGGGAGAACGGCATTTTCTAGCGACTTTTGACGGCAAGCCGGGCTTCAATGTCTACACGCCGTTAATGCTTGAAGATGGCCGGTTCGTGCTCGTTAATCGTGGGTTTGTGCCTTACGAGAAAAAGGATGCCGAAACTCGACTCGACGGACAATTGGATGGACCTGTTACGATCACGGGATTGGCCCGCGACCCGTTGACCTCCAAGCCTGGCTATTTTCTTCCTGATAATGACCTAGCCAAGAATATCTTCTTTTGGAAGGATTGGTCAGCGATGGCCGAAAGTGCGGATATCCCATCGCTAGATGATGCCGTTCCTTTCTTTATCGATGCGGATAACAAACCGAATTTCGGAGGTTTGCCGATTGGCGGGGTAACGATCATCGATTTCCCCAATAACCATCTGCAATATGCCGTCACCTGGTATGGTCTTGCTTTGGCGCTGCTAGGGGTTGCCGGAACGTGGTTCTGGCGGTATCGAAAGATGGATAAGGGTTGACAAAGGTCTCGTTGCAGCCCAACTCCGGCCCTATATAACTCTTCGCGTCTCATGCCTGAAGCACGTCTCCCAAAAGTGGGAACCGGTTTTGGGATATGGACATGCGTAAAAACAAAAGATTAAAGCGTGTCGTACGGCTATGATAAAACGCGACACGCTTTAATTCAGCGAGCACGATTCATGACTGATAAACGCCCCCCTCTGGAAATACGTCTTTGCGGCCCGCGTGGCTTTTGTGCAGGCGTTGATCGGGCCATCCAGATCGTCGTGCTGGCATTGAAGAAATATGGTGCACCGGTCTACGTGCGCCATGAAATCGTCCATAATCGTTATGTCGTTGAAGGCCTGCAATCGCGCGGCGCAATTTTTGTCGAAGAGCTCGATGAAATTCCGGCAGAACATCGTGATCAGCCGGTCGTCTTCTCTGCCCATGGCGTACCAAAATCGGTGCCTGCTGATGCGGAAGCCAAGAACCTTTTTTATCTCGATGCAACCTGTCCATTGGTTTCCAAGGTTCACAAGCAGGCGATGCGCCATCAGCGCCTTGGCCGTCATGTGATCCTGATTGGCCACTCTGGACATCCGGAAGTCATCGGCACGATGGGGCAGTTGCCGGATGGCACAGTGACCCTCATTGAGACAGTGGAAGATGCGCGCAAGATCGAGTTTGAGGACCCGGATAATCTGGGTTTCGTGACACAGACTACGCTTTCAGTCGATGACACGGCCGGTATTATTGAAGAATTGCTGCAGCGCTTTCCCAATCTGACCGCACCGGCTGCAGAATCTATCTGTTATGCTACGACGAACCGTCAGGATGCAGTACGCGCAGCCGCTCCCGGTTGTGATCTCTTTCTCATCGTGGGCGCTCCGAACTCATCGAATTCCAAGCGGCTTGTCGAAGTGGCTGAGAAGGCTGGAGCGGGTATGTCGATGCTTGTTCAGCGCGCTTCGGACATTGAGTGGGACAAAGTCGGCGATATTTCGGTGGTTGGTCTTTCGGCAGGCGCATCAGCACCGGAAATTATCGTCGATGAAATCATGGACGCCTTCAAAGCACGCTTCACTGTCAAAATCGAACTGGCAGAAACGACAATTGAAACCGAGAATTTCCTCGTGAATCGTGAAATCCGCGATGTGGAGCTGACGGTGCAGGATATGGCATTCGTCAACGGCGAAAACCGGGTTGTCGGTATTCCTAAATTCATGCAGGGGAAATAAGCGGCATGGCCGTCTATACAGATATCAATGAAATCGAGCTTGGTTCTTTTCTTGAACAATATGACATCGGTGCTCTGACTTCGTACAAAGGCATCGCGGAAGGGGTGGAGAATACCAATTACCTTCTGCACACGACGATAGGCTCCTTCATTCTCACACTTTATGAGAAGCGCGTTAATCGCGACGATCTGCCATTTTTCCTGAATTTGATGCAGCATCTGTCCAAGCGCGGTCTGGAATGCCCGCAACCGGTTGTGCGCCGCGACGGCGCTACCATCGGTGAACTTGCAGGACGCCCGGCAGCAATCGTGACCTTCCTTGAAGGCATGTGGATGCGCAAACCCACCGTTGCTCATTGTGAAGAAGTCGGTCGTGGATTGGCTGAAATGCATCTGGCTGGTGAAGATTTCACTATGCGTCGCCGCAATGGTCTCACATTAACCGACTGGCGCCCGTTATGGAATCTTTCAAAGCAACGTGCTGACAATGTTGAGCAGGGACTGGTTGCTGAGGCTGAGAGTGATCTCGATTATCTGGAAAAGAACTGGCCGGTGGGATTGCCGGAAGGTGTCATTCACGCGGATCTGTTCCCGGATAACGTGTTCTTTCTCAGTGATCGGCTGTCGGGTTTCATCGATTTCTATTTCGCCTGCACGGACATTCTCGCCTATGACGTTGCAGTCTGCCTGAACGCTTGGTGTTTTGAGAAGGATTTCTCGTTCAATCTTACCAAGGGTGCCGCATTCTTGCGCGGCTATAATTCTGTGCGTCCGCTTTCGGTCGCTGAGATCGATGCCCTGCCAGTTCTGGCGCGAGGTGCCGCAGTTCGCTTCATGCTGACGCGTCTTTACGATTGGCTGACTGTTCCCGATGGCAGTTTCGTGATGAAAAAAGATCCGATGGAATATGTGCGTCGTATGCGCTTCCATCGTCAGGTTACGTCCGCGACCGAATATGGGCTTGAACTGGCGGGAGCTGCCGCGTGAAGCAGATTGAAGTTTTCACGGATGGTGCGTGCTCTGGCAATCCCGGTCCCGGCGGGTGGGGCGCTATCGTGCGCTGGAATGGCCATGTGAAAGAGTTGAAAGGCGGCGAAGCCGATACCACCAACAATCGCATGGAACTGATGGCAGCAATTTCGGCGTTATCGGCGTTGAAGGAACCTTGTGAAGTCGATCTTTATACCGACAGTGTTTATGTGCGTGATGGTATTTCTGGCTGGATTGAGGGCTGGAAGCGCAATGGCTGGAAAACGGCAGCCAAGAAGCCGGTGAAGAACGCTGAGCTCTGGCAGGCGCTTGATGAGGCGCGCAAGCCCCATAAGGTGACCTGGCACTGGGTTAAAGGCCATGCGGGGCATCCAGAAAATGAACGCGCAGACGAGCTTGCACGTGAAGGCATGGAGCCCTTCAAATATAACGGATACAAATCGCTTCAGGTGAAGTAGCGACTTCAGAGTTTATGAATAAGGAAAAGCCGCGCTGGAACACAGCGCGGCTATTTATATGGAGGGGCTATTTGCCCCGCTAAAACTCTGAGGGTTACTGAAGGTGACCACTCAGAGAAAATGCAAGCATATGGCGTTGCACCACAAAGGGCAGGGTAACGTCACACTTTTTGGGGCGCGCGCGCTTTTATTAAAGCTGCTCGATCAGTGTGGCAGCGCTTGAAGTAACGGCCTGCCCAGCCTGTTCTTCGATGTTGAGGGTCTTCACGACACCGTCTTCAACGATTGCAGAGTAACGCTTTGAACGAATGCCGAGGCCACCAGCCGTTGCATCAAGCTCAAGGCCAAGGGCTTTTGTGAAAAGCGCTGACCCGTCCGCAAGGTACAGGATCTTGCCGTCGCCACCGGTGCTCTGTGCCCATGCACCCATAACAAACGGGTCGTTGACCGAAACAACAGCGATCTGGTCGACGCCTTTTGCAAGGATAGTGTCGCGGTTTTCAAGATAACCCGGCAGGTGGTTGAGGCTGCAGGTTGGCGTGAAAGCACCGGGAACCGCAAACAGAACGACCTTCTTGCCAGCAAACACTTCGTCGGTTGTCACTTCCTTGACGCCGTCTGCGGTCTTCACCTTGAAGGTTGCTGTGGGCAGCTTGTCACCAACTTTGATCGTCATCGTTTTTCTCCTGAAAGTGAGCTTCTGCCGTTAAGGCTCACCTGTATGAATTTCGGAACTTCGATTGCCAGTGATTTGATTCCGACATTTGCTCCCTGGTACAGGACCCGAGCAAATATCTGCATCTGAACAACCACCAGCAAGTTTATGCATCTCGTGGATTTTTGGAATTTGACGTTTGCAACAGCGTATATGTCAGTCGGGATTCAACCATCAAATTCAATCCACCAGTGCATGACACACGGCGACGACACTTAAGCCGATATTGATCCGCCCGACAATTTCAAATTACTGATTACCAAGGTTAAAGCGCTCTAATCGAGCCGAACCTGTCCTGAAACGGCTTTGTCGTTTTGCACAAGCGTATAATCGATCAAAGCGCCTTCGCTGACTTTGCTATGAAGCGTGGCTGTGAAGCGTGGCTTGCTTGAAGTTTTATCGGCCACTGCCTCGGAAAGGCTGATTTTCTCACTCCCCACAAAAAGCATGGTGGGTGCCCGGGCGTCCGGTACTGCAATGTCGAACACGGCTTTATCTGCCTGACGTTTTGCATCACTTACGCCGAAGTCTGCCGAGGCAGATGCAGGCAGACGATCAAAGGCAGTTTCGACTATTGTGCGGGCGGCAATGGCTTGTGGCGATGGGGTTGTATCTTCAGCCGTCAACGGAAAATCGAATTGCGCTTGCACCGGAATGCATATTTTTTGGCAGACACCAAGAAATACATGGCCTTTCAGGTGTTCGGCATTGGGCATGACGGTAAATGTCAGCGGCAGCAGGACGGGATGCGTGTAGCCGATGCCGCCTTCGTCGCCTGCGCCAAAATTGACGGGGGCGGGGAAATCAATTCGGGCAGAACTGTTTCCCTCAATATTGAGCTGTGGCGGCACGCCCGCATCACCGGGATTGCGCCAATAAGTTTTCCATCCGGGATTAAGATCGATCTGTAACGCGCCGCGCAATTCACCGGCATGTTTGTTCTCTTCCAGAACAACGCGGACTTTGCCACCCGGCGTCTCCACCCAGTCAGACGAGGCTGCCAGCGCAGGCGAAGCCCCAGTCATAACAAAAGAAATGATCAGTAAATCGCGTAATCTCATGAGGCGAGATTGATGGAAAATCATGTTTGTATCAAGGCTCAGTTTGTGCAGGCAAAATATGGTTCAGAGTTTCAGGATCAGGTTTATTATAACGGTCAGGCCGATCATTACGCCCATCGCGACATGGAGAAAGAGTGCAATGTTGGACGTGGTGCGCAACTGGCTATAATCGGCAAATTGCATTTCTATTTCAGTTGGTGGCACGGGAGTTCGCGAAAGATAACGGGCGAAGCCGTAATTACCGCGCGTCATCGTAAAAATATAATAGAGATCTGAAACATCACCGATTGTCTTTGTCATGGACGGGCTTTGCCTGATGAAATCGATCAACGGAGAGAGTTTGACTTGCGCATAGATCGAATAAAGACAGAAAATAAATGCAAGAATTATCATTAAGTACATGAGCAACATGGCAATTCGTTCAATCTTCAATTGTGGTTTTTAGAAACCAGATTGCTTCAGTTTGTAAGCCAGAATCAAGTTCGTCTGACCTTTACAGAAACATTGCACGAATTTCATTGTCATTTGCCGCAGGCTTGCTACCTTCATAGGTATGACCATTCTCAGGAAGCCAAACCAGGAGCAGGGTTTCTTGAACGGGCAATTCCTGCTCGCAATGCCCGGAATGAGCGACGAGCGTTTCGCCCGCGCAGTGGTCTATATTTGCGCCCATTCGGAAGAGGGTGCGATGGGCTTTATCATCAATCAGGTTCAGCCAGTTGGCTTTCCCGATCTCCTTCGCCAGATTGGTGTCATTGATGACGAAGATCTGATCATGCTTCCGCCGCGCGCGCAGCATATGGTTGTTCGCGATGGTGGGCCTGTCGACAGAACCCGTGGTTTCGTTCTGCATAGCGACGATTACATGGTTGATTCCACGATGCCGGTTACGGAAGACGTGTGTCTAACGGCAACGGTCGATATTTTGCGTGCTATATATGGCGGTAGCGGACCGATGCAGGCCTTGATGACGCTCGGTTACTCCGGCTGGGCACCCGGGCAGCTTGATCTGGAATTTGCGGAAAATGGTTGGCTGACATGCCCCGCACCGATGGATATGCTGTTTGATAGCGACATTGTGGGAAAATACGACCGACTGATGACCCGCATGGGGATCGACATGACGCGGCTCGTTTCCGAAGCCGGCCACGCCTGAATAATTACCCTACAAAATCTAAATTCAAGCTGCAGCTGCGTCCAGCTGTTCTCTGATCATGCGTGTTGCGTCTTCCCGGCTGGATGGTTCGCCAAACATGAAGCTCTGAACATATTCACAGCCCATTTGACGCAATTGAAGAGCGTCGCTTTCGCTGTCGACACCTTCTGTTACGACAGCAAGGCCCAGATCATGCGCCATGCTGACGATAGAGCGCAGGAGCGTCGTCTTTTGCGGTTGGTCGCCTTTGACGAAAGAACGGTCGATCTTGATGATATCGAACGGGAACCGCGTCAGATAGGCAAGTGAAGAATAACCGGTGCCGAAATCATCCAGTGACAGACCCACGCCCATAGTTTTGAGGCGTGCAAGAACATGTGCCGACTGTTCCGGGTTCTCCATCAACACGGACTCGGTCAGTTCCAGCTTGAGGCTGCCCGGGGTGAGATGAATACGTGAGAGAACTGAACGCACATCGTTGATCAGATCCTGCCGGATAAGCTGTGTGCTTGACAGATTAACGGACACAAACAGATCAAGCTTGGGGAAAAGTTCCTGCCAGGAGAACAGGTCTTCTGCCGCACGCTGAATGGCGAACAGACCAAGCTGCACGATCAGGCCAGAGCTCTCCGCAATCGGAATGAACTCGGACGGAGAAATACCACCACGGCGTGGATGTTCCCAGCGCATCAGCGCTTCAAAGCCCGCAATTGTTCCTTCATCAAGTCGAACAATTGGCTGATAAACCAGACTGATTTCATCGCGTTCAAGTGCACGACGCAAATCGGATTCCAGTTGCAGCTTGTCACTGCCAATGGCGCGGAATGCAGGGCGGAACGGCTCAATGCGGTCGCCACCAAAGCGCTTGGCCTGATGCATGGCCAGTTCCGCATCTTTAACAAAATCTTCCGCAGAGGCTGCCGTTTTCGTCCACGTGATCAAGCCGACTGAGGCGGTTAACACGATTTCGCGCTTGGCATAGGCAATCGGCGAACGGACTGCCTGACGAAGCGCTTCAGCAAAAGATGCAATGCGTCCCGGATCACTTTCAGATGCAAGCAGCAGGCCGAACTGATCAGAGGACAAACGAGAAAGCGTATCCTGTGGCTGCATAAGGCGCGACAGGCGGCGTGAGATGGTCAGCAGGATTGTATCGCCAGCTGACATGCCGAGGCTGTCATTGACCTGTTTGAAACGATCGATGTCAATGATGAAAACAGTTGGATGCAGCCTGCTTTCGCCACGTGCCATGTTCATTACATTGCTGAGGCGATCAAGGAAAAGCTCACGATTTGGCAGGCCGGTAAGATTGTCGTGCACAGCGTCGTGCAGCAGGCGTTCTTCTGCCTTTTTCTGCTCAGTCACATTGATCAGTGTGCCCACACAACGAACGATTTCACCATCAGACCCGATGACAGGGCGCGCGCGCAGCGCATACCAGTGATAATGGCCATCATTGGCACGGAGGCGGAAAATCTGGCCAATACGACCGCGTCGATTTTCCAGAATGGCATCAAGCGTGGAACGGAAGCGATCGCGATCATCGGCATGCATGGCTGGCAACCAGTTGCGGACGGGTCCCTGAAGTGAACTTGCGGTACTGCCAAGGTAATTCGCAATGTCAGGGGTCGTGACGACGCGGTCACGCGGGACGTCCCAGTCCCAGACGATATCTCCAGCGCCAATGACCGCCAGCGCCTGACGCTCCATATCTGATAGCAGACCCTGTTGTAGCGCACCGCCGGAAAAAGCGTGCTGCATGACAGTGAAGCCGATCAGAAGCACAATGAGCACCAGACCACCGCCCAGAGCGGGTTGGACGATGTCATTATCGAGCTGGCCCGAAACAGCCATCCAGGCACCAAGCAACCATATGAGCGTAAGCAACCAGGCCGGTATGAGCATCACCGCTCGGTCGTAGCCTTTGACCGCCAGATAACCGATGATGAAGATGCCGGAAGCAACCGTCAGCGCCAGCGACATGCGCGCGATGCCCGAAGCGACCGGCGGATCAAATACCGCAACGCCTGCAAGTGCGATGAGCCCCAGCACCCATGTTACAGCACCGTAGCTGAAATGATCATGCCATCGGTTTAGATTGAGATAGGTGAACAGAAAAATCACCAAAGACGCAGCAAGTGCCACTTCCGTGCCCGCTCGCCACACTTGCTCATTTCCGGGCGTAATCTCCATCAGCTTGTTCCAGAAGCCGAAGTCGACACAGATATAAGCCAGCACAGCCCATGCGAGTGCCGCAGTCGCAGGGAACAGTGACGTTCCTTTAACAACGAAGAGGATCGTTAAAAACAGCGCGAGAAGGCCGGAAATACCGAGCAGAATTCCACGATAAAGCGTGTATGAATTGACCGCATCCTTGTACGCTTCAGGCTCCCACAGATAAAGCTGCGGGAGATTATGCGATGAAAGTTCGGCAACAAACGTTACGACAGTGCCCGGATTGAGCGTAATGCGAAAAACGTCGGCGTCAGCACTTGGCTGCCGGTCAAGCGCAAAGCCCTCACTGGGCGTGATGGATGAAACACGTTGCGACCCCAGATCAGGCCAGATCACGCCCGAGCCGACGAGGCGAAAATGTGGAGCTACGATCAGGCGGTCAATCTGTTGGTCTGTCGGGTTGGCGATGGAAAAAGCTGCCCAATCGCCGGACGCGTTGGAATTCGGATCGGCCTGCACTTCGATACGACGCACAATGCCATCTGCCCCGGGCGCAGTAGAAACCTGTACGCTCTCACCCTGATTGCGCAGCAGCTCAACCGCGCGCGAAAGATCGAGAGCAGTGTCTTCTTTCGATATTTTTATTGGCTCAATAGCAAAAGCATGAATCGTTGAAAAAATCACAATGACAATCAGCGCGAGAAAACGCGTGAAGGCTGAAAAAAACCTGTCTTGAAGACCATTCACGAGCGTTCAACCTTGCCATTGGTCATGCGTATGTCGCTTTCTAAAAGGGCGAACAACAGGTGGTCCTGCCAGAAGCCGTTTATCTTGAGATAGGAGCGCAACAGTCCTTCTCTCTGAAATCCGGCTTTTTCGAGAAGCCGTATCGAACGTACATTATGGGGAATACAGGCAGCTTCAATCCGGTGCAACCTTAGTTCCCCGAATGCAAAGGGGATAACCATTGATAAGGCTTCGGTCATATAACCCTTGCCCGCGACGGACACACCGCTCCAATAGCCGATCATACCGTTTTGGCCGACACCACGTCTGATATTACCAAGCGTAATGCCACCTAAAAGCCGGTTGTCGCTGTTGCGGAAAACGAAAAACGGATAACCGGTGCCATCAGACATTTCTTCCTGCACACGTCGCAGCCGGTGACGGAATGCGTTTTTGGTCAGGTCATCATCAGCCCAGGTCGGTTCCCATGGGGTGAGAAAGGCGCGGCTTTGCTCGCGCACATTGGCCCAACTTGCAAAATCGGTCATCAATGGCTCGCGCAAATAAATGCGCTGCCCACGGAGAACTGTCGGATTGCTGCGCCGGAATGGCAGGCCGATCATGCGGGTTCCTGTTTTGAGCCGGGTGGGCAGTAAAGCAGTCAGGCAATAGGGAAATATGTTTCTTGCCTATAGCATCGCTCCAAAAATCGTAATCCGTTTTCGGAAAACACGATGCACATATTCAGAAAGCCAGAGCGTCTTTTGTGCATCCGGAAAGAAGCACGAAGCTCTGGAATTATAAGAACCCTTTGCACTATTCCGCGTTGCCAGCACCTTTATATTTTACTGCCTTACTGCTTTAAACGGCAATCTTCCTGGTATGTGCACTGGTGGAGAGAGCGTCGGTGAGCCCTTCAAAGCTCATCAGACGTCCAACAGGACCAACACCTGCAATGGTCGGCTTGCTGTCAAGGAACAGACGTCCTGCAAGATCGCTCAGGCGTTCCGGAGTAATCAGCGAGAGGCGATCCATCAGTTCGCTGTTTGCGACCGGGCGGCCATAGAGCAAGAACTGACGAGCAATCTGTCCTGCGCGACTTGCAGCACTTTCCTGCGACATGAGCAGGCTTGCGCTGTACTGCGCACGGGCACGATCGACTTCCTCAAGGCTGATGGAATCCGCTGCCTTGTGCAATTCGTCGATAATGACTGGGAGCAGTTCTACAAGCTCATCGCGACCTGTGGCGGCATGGATGCCGAACAGACCAGTATCGGAGAAACCCCAATGGAAAGCGTAAACCGAATAACACAGACCGCGCTTTTCACGAACTTCCTGAAACAGGCGGGAGGACATACCGCCGCCGAGGATCATCGAGAGTAGCTGTGAGGCATAGAAGTCGCGCACATGATAAGCGCGGCCTTCAAAGCCGATCAGCACCTGTGCATCCATCAGTTCGCGATTTTCGCGGAAATCACCACCGACATAGGTGGCAAGATCAAGTGTTGGTGCGGTATTGTGTGCGCGGAAACCGCCCAGACGCTTTTCAACTTCCTTCACGAATTGGTCGTGATCTATGCCACCCGCTGCCGTCACGACCATGCGGTCGGCACTATATTGTTCATCAATATACTGGCGCAGATCGTTCGACGTGAAGGACATGACCGTATCGGGTTCACCAAGAATGGCGCGTCCGATTGGCTGATGGCGATAAGCGGCTTCTGTAAAACGGTCGAAAACGATATCGTCAGGCGTATCGTGCGCAGCGCCGATCTCCTGCATGATAACCTGCTTTTCACGCTCAAGCTCAGCTTCATCAAATTTGGAAGCTGTCAGAATATCCGAGAGAATATCGATCGCCAAAGGCATGTCATTGCGCAGGACGCGCGCATAGTAAGATGTGGTTTCCACGCTGGTGGCAGCATTGATCTCACCACCTACATTTTCAATGTCCGAGGCTATCTGCCAGGCAGTCCGCTTCTCGGTGCCCTTGAAAGCCATGTGCTCCAGCAGATGGGCGATGCCGTGCCGATCCGGAGCTTCGTTTCGTGCGCCTGCCTTGACCCAGATACCCAACGCGACACTTTCCACATGCGGCATGTTATCTGTAGCAATGGTCAAGCCATTGGAAAGACGCGTTACTTCAACACCCATAAGCAAAATGCTCCCATAGTCCCATTCGGGTTCCCGTTCTTATTCTCTGTCAGAGCACGTAAATTTTATGCCCGAGAATGACGGCGAACGTATTCTTCCACGATTTTCAGCTCGTTGTGAAGAACTGTGAAACTTTCTTTTCGTTGCATCAAGTCCGAAAGCCACGCCGGAAGTTCCGGGTTGACCCCACTCGCAGCCTTTACGGCATCGGGGAATTTCGCCGGATGGGCTGTCGCCAGAACCACCATTGGGGCGTTACCGGACACTTTTTCGCGAGCGACCTTAACCGCGATGGCAGAGTGCGGATCGAGCAGATAACCATCTGCTTCAAGCACGGATTTAATGGTTTGCGCAGTCTCCTCGACCGTAGAACGCCCTGCCGAAAACTCATTGCGAATGGCAGAAAGCGGCTTTTCGGAGATAGTAAAACCACCTGATTGCTTAAGGCTCTGCATCAGACCGCGCACCGCAGCCGCATCGCGACCATGTGCTTCAAACAATAAACGCTCAAAATTGGACGAAATCTGGATGTCCATCGAAGGCGATGTTGTTTGTTCCACGCCGCGCATCTCGTAAGCACCGCTTTCCAGCGTGCGTGAAAGAATGTCGTTGTCGTTGGTGGCAATGATGAGCTGGTCGATTGGAAGGCCCATTTTTTTGGCAACAAAGCCTGCAAAAATATCGCCGAAATTACCGGTTGGAACTGTAAACGATATGGCCCGGTCAGGCGCACCAAGGCTCAGCGCTGCCGTGAAATAATAGACCACCTGTGGCATGATGCGCGCCCAGTTGATCGAGTTCACACCAGAGAGCGAAATCGCATCACGAAATTCGAGATCGTTGAACATGCCTTTGACGAGGTTCTGGCAATCATCGAAATTGCCTTCAATGGAAAGGGCATGAACATTGGAAAAGCCGGAGCTGGTCATCTGACGCTGCTGCACGGGTGATACACGGCCATTCGGGAACAGGATGAAAATATCTGTATTGTCACGACCGCCAAACGCCTCGATCGCCGCACCACCTGTGTCGCCGGAGGTGGCGCCGACAATTGTGGCGCGCTCGCCTCGTTGGGCCAGTACATAATCCATCATGCGAGCGAGAAGCTGCATAGCGACATCTTTGAAGGCAAGAGTCGGGCCGTGGAACAGTTCAAGAATGAACTCGTTCGAGCCCGTCTGAACCAGCGGGCAGACCGCGTCCTGACGGAACGAACCATAGGCTTCGCGCACCATCTGCTCGAAATCTGTCTGCGGAATCTCGCCATCGATGAAAGGTGTCAGCACGGCCAGCGCGATATCCACATAGGATTTTCCGCGTAAAGCGCGAATTTGATCCGGTGTGAATTGCGGGTATTCCTGAGGAAGATAGAGGCCGCCATCACGGGCAAGTCCTGCGAGCAAAGCGTCGCTAAACCCCAGAACAGGTGCTTCGCCGCGTGTGCTGATATATTTCATCTCAAAGGCCTTCATTTCGTATCGAGGCGGATTTTAGCCGCACAATGCAATAGAGCGTCCCTAAAAAAGCCGCAAGAATTAAAGCATCTTTGAAGCGATGGGGTTGCTCTTGACGACAAAAAACAGGACAACACCCTCACGCTACGCATCGCATAGTGGTATAGAACAGGTCGATCAGTGCAGGGAAGCCCGGTTTATGCAGAAAGCATTACAGAATCGTTCATCGTTGTTTCCAGTCTTTGCAACGGTTTTGCTCGCAGCGCTCGCAGGCTGCACAACAAGTGGCACGCAGAAATCTGCGGATGGCTCACTGACAGATGCCGGACAGACACGTATCAAGGAATCGGAGTTGCGTGCTTTTTGCCCAACTGTTTCGCTGCGTGACGGCACTGCCTATTTCAACACCTATGAAAAAGGTGGCGACAAGGATGCAAGCCGCGTCATTTATCAAGCGGCGTTGACCGATACGACACGTTCTTGCCAGTACACTGACGGGATCATCAGTCTCGACGTTGCCGCTGCAGGCAAGGTCGTGCCAGGTCCGAAATACAAGAGCGGCAATATTACCATGCCGGTCCGCGTTGCAGTACTTCAGGGCGACAAGGTCATCTATTCCAAGCTGCACAAGCAGAGTGTGACTGTGACGAGTGGTGGTGGCGCAACGCAATTTGTCTTCAACGACAAGGGAATCTCAATTCCGTCGGAAAGCGCTCGCAGTGTTCAGATTTTCGTGGGATTTGATGAAGGTCCGTACAACACGAAATAAGTATTGAGCCTGAGCGCCTGTTTCGGCCCGGATTTTGGGCTTGAAATTTAAACCATAAGAGGTGTACGCAGATGTTGCGCGCACCTCTTTTTTCTTTGCACTTTAATTACACTTGCAGTTTATGGCGCTTCTGAGTTTTACAGCTTTGTATTATATATTATTTAAGTACGGTCTTTGAGAGTGTTACTGTGATATTTTACTAAGAATATAGTAAATAGTAGATATTGCCTTTATTTGACTTTATGCACCATAGTGGCGTGAAAAAGATATTTTAAACTGGATTTTCGGTTGTCGATATTGGAACGGCAGGTTTTATGATGGGGCTTCAGTATAGGTCTTTTGTTTCGCCTGTTTATGTTCTGATCATCGTTATGTTGCTGCTCGGTGCCATTGCTGGCAAATGGGCTGGAAGCAGGTTTCAGCTTCTGGACGAAGAACGGGATATGGACGCCTATATGTCGGTGCTCATGTCGCAGGCCAATCGCATAGTGACCTCCGCTAAGAAAACGTTGGAGCAGGCCAACCGTTCCCCCTATGTAATGTGCTCTGACGAAGACAAACGTTATCTACGTGAACTGCTCTTTAGCGGGTATCATGTTAAGGATATAGGTCGTCTCGTAAACGATCGGCTTCAGTGCTCGACCCTTCTGAATGATATTGACATTGATGTGGTGCGCTCACCTGAAGATGTGCGGCTGAATGATGGCACATATGTTTATGGGGATCATGAACTGATCACGCCCGGTAGCCACGGCCCAGTCATGGGGCGGGGCGAAGCCAATGTGGTATTGAGCTCAGTTGCTTTTGATGCCTTGCACGTCTCTCAATATAAATTCGCCATCTTCCTGACAAATGCAGAAAAGACGCAACATGCACAACTTTACGGCTTCCCAGCAGCTTTTCCCGGAAATGTTGTAAACAGTTTTGTGCCAACAAACAGCAGTCGTTTATTCGGTGTTACGGATGATATTCTGCGTGAAAAGGCCTGCGATCCCGTTACTGGTATCTGTATTTCGGTCGTGACATCGCAGAGTTGGCGGGTCTCGGCGGACCGGCTTTTACCTTTTGTTTTTACCATCCTGGGAATGTTTGTTGGCGGCGCGCTTGGCGCGGCCTGGATCTATTATCGAAATCGCGATAGGTCTTTGATTTCACTTTTGAAAAAGGCGTTGGCAGCAAAGAGCCTCACGCTGGTTTATCAGCCTGTCGTCAATATTGGGAATGGCAAGATTACGGGTTTTGAGGCGTTGATTCGCTGGGAGATAACCAAAGGCGACTTCGTTCCACCTGATTTATTTATTGCACGAGCGGAAACGGCAGGTATCGCAAATCGCATCACCTTATATGTCATTGACCACGTGATTTTGGAAATGGGAGAGTTTTTACGGCAGCAACGGTCTTTGCGGATTAACATCAATATGACAGCTGCGGACGTGCAAAACCCTGACTTTAGGGCTGAGCTTGAACAACGCCTGAGCGCATTTGATATCCTGCCGCAACAGATTGGATTGGAACTGACGGAGCGCACAGCTGTCGATTTTGCGAAGGCTACCGAAGGCATCAAGCAACTGCGTGAGCGTGGTCATCGGATATATATTGATGACTTTGGCACAGGTTATTCAAGTCTTGCCTATTTGGGCGAGCTGCAAGTCGATGCAATCAAGATAGACAAGGCTTTTACGCGGACAGTCGGGGATGAATGTGGAACGGTTTCAATTGTGCCGCAGATTATTTCGATGGCACACGAACATGGTCTGGATATTGTTGTAGAGGGTATCGAGACCGAAGCTCAGGTCAATTATTTCCGTGGTATTTGCGGCAAGCTGTCAGGGCAGGGCTGGTTCTTCGGAAGGCCTGTTGATGCAGCATTGGCTCAAGCGCTGGTTGGCAACATTACCCCAACCAAAAGACGCGGACGTCAAAGAACCCCGACTGCGAAATAGATATTTAACTATAGAACCAATCTGTAAGATTCTAATTAAATTAGACTGCTTCTGTGAAGTGAAAAGCAAGAGGTTTGCACTACAACATTTTCAGAAGAGATGATTGCGTCCGATGAAGGTCTGGTCGTCTCCGATTGAAACTGCAACGAACCAAGAGGATAGGGCGGTCTACAGAAACCGCTCGGGTCTATGCTCATGAAACCAAAATATGAACGTGTTCTTGAACCGACAGATACCTGGGCGATCTTCGACGTCGCCACGGGTGAGCCTGCATCAATCGGTGACAGGCTGATGATAGGTTTGAGCGAAAGCGAATCGGAAGAACTGTTCGCTACGCTCAATGCAGCGGCGAAGAGCAAGAACAAGCGCAGCGCTGCCTAGCGCTGCTTTGTAATCGGCTCTGACGAGCGGACGCTCGACGCTTTGAAATCAAGAAGCAGAAAAGCGCTGGATCAGCGCTTTCGCATTGATATTTCTCCCGAAAGAGGTTGTTTCGGGAAATCTGGTGGGTCTCAGGCATCAGTCCAGATTGACAGAGCCTCGATTACGCCGGGCAGATCTTTATGGCGATGGATGACGGTCTCGGCACCTGCATCTGTAAGCTTGTCAGCATGTCCGGGATAGGTATGTGCACCACCGGTAAAGCCTATGACACGCATTCCGGCTGCGCGTGCGCCATGAATTCCATGTGCTGAATCTTCAATCACAATGACATCTGCTGGGTCGACATTGAAATGCTTTGCAGCATAGAGGAAAACGTCTGGCGCAGGCTTCGGCTTTTTAGAACCGACTTCGCGCGACGAAAAGATATTCGGTTCGAAGAGATCATAGAGACCGACGCGCTTCAACATGAGTTCAAGGCGCGCATTGGTCGAGTTCGAACAGATGCACTTTGGTAACCCAAGTGCAGAAACAACTTCAACGATATCTTCAATCGCCTGAACTTCGTTTTTGAGGCGCTCATCAAGCAGCTTCTCCGACTTGTCGAGCAGCGACGCGGAAATCGGAATGCCTGCTTCGCGTTCGACGGTCAGAAGAATGTCCTGCCATGTGAGGCCAGCGAAGCGTTCGCCTACTTCTTCCGCTTCAATCGGGTATCCGGCTTCTGTCAGAAGAACGGCATCGACTTGCGCCGCAATGACTTCGGAATCCACCAACACGCCATCGCAGTCAAAAATAATCAGGGAAGGAGCCGCCATGTTACAAGCCTTTTAGAGCGCATACCGAAGTGTGAAACGATTTTCGGGTAAGATGCGCGTTACATCAGAATGTTAGAACGATGATTTTGTCCACTCAGATCAAAATGCGCTCTAATGGGAGAATAGGGGGATGTTATCCGCCGAAATACCGCCGATGAGCTACACTTTTATGACTTGCGCGTCAAATTCCAGACGTTCAGCTGGTCGTATTTGTCGGAACGATATGCCGGGCTGACCGTTTCCTTCCTCCATTGAAGGAGAAGTTTATGCGAAAGTCCGTTGTGCTGTTTATTCTCGCAATTGTCGTTGTTCTGGCATTCATTCTTGCAACACCATACTATTACAGCGTGACGCCTGAGAACCGCGGAACCGAGCCTGTGACTGACACGTCACAATAAGGCATTATCTCATTCCGATGAGCGGTAATCAGCCCCGGAAGATGAACCGGGATATACGGCTTACACTTCCCCTGAAACCTCGCGTCTGCGGCGATCCAGCTCTTCGCTATAACGGCGCAATGTGTGCGCCTCACTCAAAAGCCCAAGCACCTTGCGCTCCTGCGCGTTGTTGATGACCGCAAGCGCTTCTGCTTCTGCCCGGTCGAAGCGTGCAACAGCTTCCTTGGCATTCATCTGCGGTAACAGGAATTGATCCTGATAGCGAAGCAGGTCGCTGATGCCGCGAGTGCCATCTGACGTATCAAAACTTTCCGAATAGGCCTCCGGAACCGGGATCATGCCAACATAGTGGCCTTCGCTATCCACTGCGATAACGCGCTGGGTTGAGCCGAGAGGGAAGTCGTGACGGAATGTCTCGATATCTGTGTCAATCGGGACGGTGCGTACATCGTGGCGCATCATGCGGTTAACGGTAAGATTGCGAACCCAGCCAATATCGTGCGCTGACCGGATGGCTTCGCCACGCAGATGGAAGCGCCAGGTTGCAAACGAGTAGCCGAAAGTCTTTCTGACCATAAGTGACGACGAGACGACTGCTCCGAGAACCAGCATGGCAATCGGAAAATCGCCAGTTAGTTCAAGCGCGAGAAAGGCCATGGTGAGGGGGCCGCCGACAATTGCCACAGCCATCGAACTCATGCCGATCACCGCATAGACCTCAGGCTCCAGCGAAAGTGGTAACACCATGCCTGTCACGGCTGCAAAAAGCTTGCCTGTTAGCGCACCTAGAAACAGTGATGCAAAGAACAGACCACCACGAAAGCCTGAGCCGATGGAGATGGCCGAGGCAAGTGATTTGCTGAATATCAGGAGCAACAGCACTGGAATGGTGAGATTGGCATTCAGATCCAGGTGCAATGCACCGTGGCCGGAAGCCAGAACTTGCGGCGACACGAGGGCGATCATGCCGACAATTGCCCCACCGATGGCCGGAGCCATCACGGTCGGCACAATGCTTTTTCGCGCAATGCGTTCAACCGTTGTTACGCCCCGCATTATGAGAATGCCTATGCCCGCGGTCAGAAAGCCAAGTACCAGTGCGGGTACATAATCTCGCGCTGCAATGCCGTCGAGCGGTCCGATCTGGATAACGAACGGAGCTCCGCCGATTGCCTGTGTAACCAGCATGCCGACAATGGCGGCGACCACGACAGGTGCCAGCGTTGCAATGGAATATACGCCGATAATGAGTTCGAACGCGTAGAAAGCACCGGTAAGTGGAGCGTTAAACGCGCTGGCAATAGCTGCGGCTGCACCGCAGCCCACCAAAGTGCGCAAGTCGGCGCGTCGCAGTTTGAGCGCCCGCCCGATGCGTGATGCAAAGCCACTGGCAAGCTGCGTATAAGCCGCCTCAAGCCCGACAGAGGCGCCAAATCCATTGGAAATGAGGTTCTGTCCGACAAGAATGAAACTGTCTGTCAGCGACAGATGTCCGCCGTGAAGCGCATTGGCTTCGATGGGGTCGACGATGGGCTTTTTACGCCAGCGCGCCAGCACCCATATGACGATGCCCATCAGAATGCCGCCCGCCAGCGGGGCAATATAGCCACTTGGATTGAGTTGTGATGCTGAACTGAGCCTCTCACCTTCTGCAAGCCCGAAAAGCGCCTGATGCATCCATTGAGAAATGCCGCCAATGGCGGCGACCGCAAGAGCCGAAATGACGCCGATGGCTGCACCGGCAATGGCGAGGCCGATTTCGCTGCCGCGCACCAGAGCGCGCATGCGGAACGGCACAAAAAGCACCCGCAAATACCGGTTGTGACGCAGTTCATTGATATTCATGTCAGACACATAGAAGGGTACGCAAATCAGTTGAGGTTGTTAGCGCAATCATAGGAGCAAACGAATAACCAAGCCTTATTATTTGCGCCATTTAGCAGCTCCGAACTGCAATTTGTTGACGGCTTTAATATGGCCGGAACAAAACTGTCAAAGCGACTTGGTTATGCAAAGTGCCAGAAAAGCGGGCTTTTTGGCGGAAATTAAGAAAAGGTTTACAATTTCAATCACTTGGCGTTAACCGCATATTTACCCTACTCAGTAACCATAAGGACAAGTTTTTAGCGTTCACAGGTAATCGAGTATCCCATGTCCCTAGTACGTCTTGCACATGAGTTGCCTATTGAGGCCCCGCGTACCGCTTGGCTCGACTCTATCATCAAGGGTGATTGCGTTGCCGCACTGGAACGCCTTCCGGATCACTCGGTGGACGTCATCTTTGCCGATCCTCCTTACAATCTCCAGCTTGGTGGTGATCTCCATCGTCCCGATCAGACAATGGTTAGTGCAGTTGACGACCATTGGGATCAGTTTGAAAGCTTCCAGGCCTATGATGCTTTCACCCGCGCATGGCTTCTGGCCTGTCGCCGTGTGCTGAAGCCAAATGGCACTATCTGGGTCATTGGTTCTTACCACAATATTTTCCGCGTCGGCACGCAGCTCCAGGACATCGGCTTCTGGCTTTTGAACGACATTGTTTGGCGCAAGACCAATCCGATGCCGAATTTCCGTGGCCGCCGCTTCCAGAACGCGCATGAAACGCTGATCTGGGCCTCACGTGATGCAAAGGGAAAAGGCTACACATTCAACTACGATGCGATGAAAGCGGCTAATGACGACGTGCAGATGCGCTCTGACTGGTTGTTCCCAATTTGCACTGGCTCGGAACGTCTGAAAGATGAAAACGGCGACAAAGTTCATCCGACACAGAAGCCGGAAGCTCTGCTTGCACGCATCATGATGGCATCAAGCAAGCCGGGCGATGTCATTCTGGACCCGTTCTTTGGTTCAGGCACAACGGGTGCTGTTGCAAAGCGTCTTGGCCGTCACTTCGTCGGCATTGAACGCGAGCAGGCCTATATTGATGCGGCCACCGCTCGCATTGATGCAGTTGAGCCGCTTGGTAAGGCTGAACTGACTGTGATGACTGGCAAGCGCGCAGAACCACGCGTGGCTTTCACCTCGGTCATGGAAGCCGGTCTTTTGCGTCCAGGCACTGTTCTTTCTGACGTGCGTCGCCGCCATGCCGCTATCGTCCGTGCTGATGGTACACTGGCTGCCAATGGTGACGCAGGTTCCATTCATCGTATGGGTGCGAAAGTGCAGGGCTTTGACGCCTGCAATGGTTGGACGTTCTGGCATTTTGAAGAAAACGGCGTCTTGAAGCCAATTGATGAACTGCGCACGATTATTCGTGATCAGATGGCAGCTGCAGGCGCATAAATCTGACGTCGAGCATTTCCAGCAAAAGTGCATAGCGGTTTTGCGCAGGATAATACGATCAAACAAATACGTAGAGCGTTTCTCCTCATTCAATCAAAGTAGGAAACGCTCTGGAAATACCCTACTACTATCGGACGACCTCCAACAAAGTCTGATGAAAAGACCCCCGAAGTGGATTGCTTCGGGGGTCTTTTTCGTCATAGGAGATGTTCTGATCAGAAAGAGAGGCCGAGACCTCTGAGATCACTCGCAAGTTTCGGAGCGCCGGTGAAATGTACGGCCTGCCAGCCAGCGGTCTTTGCACCTTCGACGTTGGCAGGACTGTCGTCGATGAAAAGCGTTGCAGCTGGATCGAGATCAAAGCTCGCTACATGATGGTCATAAATTTCACGGTCCGGTTTCAACATACGAATGTCGCCGGAAACAGTCACGCCGCGGCTTTCGGTTAGAAACGGAAAGCGGCTTTGGGCCTCACGCAGTGTGTCAGAGGCAAAATTTGTCAGCATGGTCACATCATGGCCCTCGGCAATAAGCCCGCGCAGTATGGCAACACTGTCGTCGTAGGAATGCGGTACCATCAGGTTCCAGTTTTGGCGGAATGCACGAATATGGTCACTGCGATCTGGATGGGCTTCCACAAGCAGGGCTTCAGCCTCTTCCCAACTGCGGCCACGATCCTGCTCGATATTCCAGGCACCTGTGCAAATATTCTCCAGAAACCACCGTCGTTCTGATACCTCGGGAATGACATCAAGGTAAGCCAACTCGGGATCATAGTGCAGAAGCACTTTACCAATATCGAAAACGACGTGTTTGACTGGACTATTCAACGGTTTTTCCTCCCCCGTTTGAAAGCATCTGGAATAGCGGCTGTAATTGCTTTTTTCATGACAGTTGGCAGAGCTTCATCCTCTAATTCTGAGGGAGAAGACCACCAGCCGTCATTGGTCGTATGCTTGGCAATATCGCTGACTGTGTAGACAGAAAGACGCAACTCGAAGTGTGTGAACACATGCGTGATGCTCCCTGATGGTGCCCAGTCTGCAATGAAAGGCGCTGCATTTATACTGGCGTCGCCGTCAATGCGTGCAGTCCAGCCGGATCCGGGCACTTCAGTCATGCCGGCAAGGAGGCCTGCACGCTCCCGTTTACGCAGCAAAACCGAACCATCGTCTGCGACCGCAATAAAAGCGGCGCCTGTTCGTATTGGTTTCTGGGCTTTCGGTGCTTTGACGGGAAACTCTTCGGGGTCGCGGCTTGCAAGCGCTTCACAGTTATCATTGACGGGGCAGATTGCGCATGCAGGACGGCGCGGTGTGCAGATGGTTGCTCCCAAATCCATCATAGCCTGCGCAAAGTCGCCGGGTCTGTCTGCTGGAGTCATTTGCCCCATATGGGCGCGAATCTCTGGCTTGGCAGCTGGGAGGGGTGTGTCGATTGTAAATAATCGTGAAATAACCCGTTCCACATTGCCATCGACAACAGCCGCAGGTTCACCAAAAGCGATAGCTGCGATGGCTGCTGACGTGTAATCACCAATGCCCGGCAGCTCTTTCAGAGCCGCAGCAGTTGATGGAAACTTTCCACAGTAATTTGCAGCAATGAGGTCCGCGCATTTCTTGAGATTGCGCGCGCGCGAATAGTAACCAAGCCCTGCCCATGCTCGCAGAATATCGTCTTCGCTCGCGTCAGCCATGGCTGCAACATCCGGCCAACGTTCAACAAATTTCGTGAAATAGGATTTGACCGCTTCAACAGTGGTCTGTTGCAACATAATTTCGGAAAGCCAAACCCGGTAGGGGTCCGACACCATGCCGCGCGATTGTTCGTCTGGTGTTACACGCCAGGGTAGAATGCGATGATGCCGGTCATACCAGTCAAGAATTTGTCCAGTTCTACTACTATCGGGTGTGTGGAGCATTTGATCGGCATGATTTAAACGTTGGGAAACAGTCTCCAATTTGATTAAAGACCTTTGTTTAGAATTGATAGAAATTAATGCGTGGTGTGGCTTTCTTGTGTTTTTATGCACATGCGATAGATCTCATTGAAGTGAGACGGGAAGCAGACGTGAAATAAGGAGAGTCCGTGGCTAATTCTGTCCCGGTATATGTTATCAATCTCGCACGCTCCCAGGACCGATGGGATGCATTGCGGGCAAGTGCCGATAAATTTTCAGTTGATCTCCACCGTGTCGAAGCTGTTGAAGGCAAATTGTTGGCCGATGACGAGTTGGGAAATTTTGATGAGGCAGGCTTCCGTCGCAAGCATGGCAAAATTGCCCTTCCTGCTGAGATTGGTTGCTATTTCAGCCACATCAGGGCGCTGGAGGCGATTATCGAGGCTCAAGATCCTTATGCCGTGATTGTCGAGGATGATGTAAGTTTTACGCCTGATTTTGTGTCATTCGTTGCAAAGGCGAAGGGTTTGCGGGGATGGGACGTTATCAAACTGGTCAATCATCGTACCGCCGCGTATCGGTCTTTCTACAAAGTGAACGGCGATCTGTCTGTCGGGCGCTGTATGCATGGTCCGCTGGGAAGTTCAGCCGCATACATTGTATCGAAAGAGGGTGCGCTGAAGCTGCTTGCTGCACTTCGCCCCATGTCGCTACCCTACGATGTTGCGCTGGAACGCGGATGGGCCGGAAGCTATGAAATATTCACGACAGACAGGCCGCTGGTAAACTTTTCAGAAGTCGCGATCTCCACGATTGCTCAGGGGCGCTCGGCATATGCCAAAACGCGTTTGCCTGTCTATAAAAGACTAACGACGCTCCTCTTCAGGGCGACTGACTATGTCAGACGAATCGCTTACGGTTTGAAAATCAAACAATTGGAAGAGGTTGGGGAGTGAGTTTTTTAAAGAAATCGTTCCTTGTTCGACGTAAGATTGATCCATGGGCCCTGGGTCTTGCGTCTGCAGCAATGCCTGTTCGGCTTGGTTTCGGCCCGATCCTGCTCTTTTTATTCTCATGTATTGGTATCTATCTGGCTTGTGCGCGACACAACGTGGCGCGGCTATTTGCGAAAAAATTCTACATTTTCATACTGCTTTACGCTGCTTGGTCGCTCGGCCTTATCCTTTTTCGTGGTGAACCGTTCTCTGGCAACCGGCAGATCGGCTACACATTGCTCATTGCCATCTTCGCTTTTGCCGGGACGGGCATGATGCTGATCAAGGATCCGTTGCGAGCCTATGTACTAGGCGCGCGCGTCGGTGTGGTAATGGCGGTGTTGGCGATAATATATCTTGTCCTGATGCAAGGCGGACGTATTGGTGTCGGTGGCAACGAGGCAGTTTTTGCGTTTGTTGTAGGCGTTTCGGCTATCTCTGCGGTGATCCCCATTGTTAAGGCTCCACGCTACCTTCCAAATGGACCACACTGGCTAATATTGGGGCTTGTTGCCGTTCTTGCGTCAGAAACACGTGCTGTCATCGTCGTGTTGCCCGTATTTGCAATCCTGGAGATTGTTCTTTTCCTGAGACGCTTCAGCATCAAACAGCAGGGTGCAGCCTATGCAGCACTTGCCGCAGCACTCGCAGCGCTGATTGTTGTCGGCCCCGTGGGTGAGGTCCTTTCCAAGCGTTTTGCCGGTATGGTCGAATATTATGACAGCGGAAATAGCGCAAATTGGGAAGACAAGATCTCGGCTGACATTCGCGAAGTCATGTGGAAAAGTGCGGTTCAGGTTATTGAGCGCAATCCAATTGCGGGCGTTGGGTCCTATTCAAAGATGGATATCGTCAGGGCGCAGGTGAATGAACAGGCCTCCCTGCTTCAGGGCTTCCGGCATGTTCACAATACAATCCTGGATGAACTGTTGAATGACGGCATTATCGGGTTGTTTTTTATGATGGCAGCCTTTCTTTCGATCTTTGTGTATTTGTGGCGAAATGCCGACAGCTGGGGTATGCGACGTGCCCTGATTTACTTCGCTGTAATATGCGGAAGTTACGGCATGTTACATAATCCGCTCTTGCACGAAGTGACCATTTCTTCGGTCATGTTCTTTATCGCGGCATTAAACGCAGCTGCATCGCGTCGCATCATGGCTTTGCGTCGAGCAGGCCTCTCAAACTACATTCGCGGGAACTAGGTCTTATGAAAGCAATCGTGACAGGCGCCGCTGGCTTCATCGGCTTTCATACGGCTGCCCGTCTCCTCGATGAGGGTTGGGAAGTTATCGGCATCGATAATCTCAACGATTATTATCAGGTTGATCTCAAGGAAACACGCCTCGCAAAACTGCAATTGCGCAACGGTTTCCGGTTCGCGCAGGCTGATATTTCGGATGCGGAAGCTTTCAACACAGCTATTGGCCTGGACCGCGATGCGGATGTGATTGTGCATCTCGCGGCACAGGCAGGCGTTCGTTATTCGATCGAAAATCCGGCAGCCTACATATCGGCTAATGTCATGGGACAGGTTACCGTTTTTGAGACTGCGCTCAAACTCGAAAAGCGGCCACCGGTGGTCTATGCCAGCTCATCGTCGGTCTATGGCGCAAATGAGAAAATCCCATTTTCCGAAAGCGATCCGGTGGATCATCCCGTTTCGGTTTATGCAGCAACCAAGCGCTCGGGCGAGCTGCTGGCTGTATCTTATAAGCATGTTCACGGTCTTCACACGACCGGCCTGCGTTTTTTCACCGTGTATGGTCCATTCGGACGCCCCGACATGGCGCCATGGCTGTTTACATCAGCAATTTTGAAGGGCGAGCCGATTCGTGTTTTCAATAATGGTGAAATGCAGCGCGACTTCACCTTCGTAGATGATATTGTCAGTGGTGTATTGGGTGCGATCAGCCGGATTCTGGAGCAACCCGAAGACACCGCACCAGTCTATAATCTCGGCAATAATCGTCCAGTCATGCTCAATGATTTTATCGCAGCAATTGAAAAAGCATGCGGAAAAGAGGCGATCCGAAAGCTGGAGCCAATGCCCGCAGCCGACGTCCCGCGTACCTATGCAGACATTGAACTTGCGGCCCGCGATCTCGGTTTTAGCCCTCGAACCACGCTCGATGAAGGTATCCCTTTGTTTGTTGAGTGGTTTCGAGGCTATAATGGGACGCGATGAGCGAACCAAAATCAAAACGGGGCTTTCGCCCACTGGCTGACATGACTTCGCGTCTGATGGACCCGATGTTGCAGAAACGTGCTGGTATCAATCTATCGCTGCTGCAATCGTGGGAGGATATCGTCGGTCCGGCAATCGGAGCGTCATCCAGACCCTTGCGGATATTATGGCCAAGACGGCTGCACGAGGACGATCCTTTCAGTCCTGCTACCCTGATTATCGCCTGCGAAGGTTTCGCAGCCTTGCAGATTCAGCATGAGACGGGGGAGATCATCAGCCGTGTAAACGGTTTTCTTGGCTTTTCCGCTATCGGCCGTATCAAGATCGAACAAAAACCTCCTGCCCTGGATTTCAAACGGCGTCCAAAACGCCTGGCGCCTTTGGCTCCGTCTGAAGAGCGTCGGATCGACAAGGCAACAGACGGCATTGAGGACGACGCACTGCGCGCGGCCCTCGCACGGCTTGGCAAAAATATTCTGGCCGAGAAGCGCACAGGCAAGAAATAGGCGGTCTGCCTTAAATTTGATTCAAGATTGTTGCTGAACTTCATTTGATCACAACAGGGCTGGTGATTAGTGACCCGCCACCCTAAATTGTACCTGAGTGTCAACATTGAAACAGGACTGGATGATTCGTATGCCTGCACCGCTTAACCGCAGACATGTTATTTCCCTTGCAGGCGTTGCCGCTGCAGGGCTCGCTTTTGCTGGCAATGCGAGCGCACAGTCACGCAGCGCCGAGGCGACTGTTGACGCTGCAAAGGTTGCCGAGCCCGGCAAACTCAAGGACATGGTTTATGGTAAGGCCGATGCGCCTGTCACCATCGTTGAATATGCGTCGTTGACCTGCTCGCATTGCGCTGATTTCGCAGTCAATACGTTGCCGACGATCAAGGAAAAGTACATCGATACGGGCAAGGCCCGTTTGATTTTCCGCGAATTTCCGTTTGATCCACGGGCGACTGCAGCCTTTATGCTTGCTCGTTGTGCTCCCGAAGACCGCTATTTCCCGATGGTTGAAGTCTTCTTCAAGCAGCAGCAGCAGTGGGCTGGTGCTGCCGATGGTGAAGCTGCACTGCTCCAAATTGCGAAACTTGCAGGTTTTACACAGGAGTCGTTCAAGGCTTGCTTGACGAACCAGCAAGTTCTCGATGATGTGAGAGCAACCATGGAACGCGGATCGACTGAATTTGGTGTGAACGCCACACCAACATTCTTCATCAACGGTCAAAAATACGCTGGAGCCCTTTCGATTGACGAGATGTCGGCAATCATTGACAAGTTGCTCTAAGCCGCCTTTCGGCACGAAAAGCGGACGCTTTATTGCGTCCGCTTTTTGTGTTTCTGGCGGAGGAGCCTGCTGATGCGCTTTTCCAAGCTACGTCTTGTCGGTTTCAAGTCTTTTGTCGAACCAATGGAATTCGTCATTGAGGGCGGACTGACAGGTGTCGTCGGTCCAAATGGTTGCGGCAAATCCAATCTCGTTGAAGCGCTGCGCTGGGTGATGGGTGAAAACTCATACAAGAATATGCGCGCTTCCGGCATGGATGATGTGATTTTCTCTGGTTCTGCTACGCGTCCGGCACGCAACACAGCGGAAGTAACACTGTTCCTCGACAACTCTGATCGTTCTGCACCGGCTGCCTATAATGATCAGGACGAATTGCAGGTCTCTCGCCGCATTGAGCGTGAATCCGGTTCCGTCTATCGGATCAATGGCAAGGAAGCCCGCGCCAAAGACGTACAGCTTCTTTTTGCCGATCAGTCGACCGGTGCCCGCTCGCCTTCAATGGTGGGGCAGGGGCGTATCGGTGAGCTAATTCAGGCGAAACCGCAGGCCCGTCGTGCGCTTCTGGAAGAAGCCGCCGGTATTTCGGGTCTCCATACGCGACGCCATGAGGCAGAGCTCCGTCTGCGCGCTGCTGAAGGTAATCTTGAGCGCCTCGAAGATGTAGTGGGTGAGCTGGGCAGCCAGATCGAAAGCCTGAAGCGACAGGCGCGACAGGCAAATCGCTTCAAGGCGCTTTCCGCTGATATTCGCCGCGCCGAAGCATCTCTTCTGCATTTGCGTTGGTCACAGGCCAAGGCACAGGAGGGCGAAGCGCAAAGTGCGCTGGCGCAGGCAACCTCCGTGGTTGGAGATATGGCGCAAGCGCAAATGAACGCTGCGCGGGGCCAGGCTGTAAGCGCTCTTAAATTACCTGAAATGCGTGAGGCTGAAGCAAAGGCCGCAGCGGCGCTGCAACGGCTCTCGATAGCCCGCACGCAGCTTGATGAGGAAGATGGCCGTATTCGTGTCCGCCGGGCCGAACTTATGAAGCGGCTCGAACAGCTGACGGCTGATATTGCCCGTGAAGAGCAGATGGTGCGTGAGAACGCGGATATTCTGGCGCGCCTTGATGAGGAAGAGCAGGAACTGATTGCTTCGAATGAAGCATCTGGTGAGCGCGATGAAGAATTGCGTGCGATCTTTGAGGAAACTGAAATCCGCCTGCAGGATAGCGAAAACGCGCTGGCGCGGGTTACCGCAGAACGTGCTGAAGCGGCTGCCGAGCGTGCACAGATCGAGCGCGCGTTACAAGAAATACTGGCTCGCCGCGATCGTCTGACCAGCCAGATGGATGGCATTGAGCGCGATATTGCGTCAGTCGCTGACCAGATCGGCGGCTTGTTTGATCCATCTGAAAAACGTATTCTCGTGGAAGGAGCAGCTGAGGCGCTGGCTGCTGCCGAAGAAGCTGTGATCGCTGCTGAAGAACTTGTGGGTGCGGCACGCGAGCAGGAAACAGCCAGCCGGCAACCGCTGAACGAGGCTCGTACGGAACTCAGCCGTATAGAGACCGAAGCACAAACGCTGGCACGTATTCTCAATGCTGGTGAGACAGGCCAGTTTCCGCCTGTTGTCGAGGAATTGAGGGTAGAGAAGGGCTATGAAATTGCCCTTGGTGCTGCCCTTGGCGAAGATCTTGATGCGGCCAGCGATGATCATGCCCCTGTCTACTGGGCTTACAATCCGGCTTCAGACGCCGATCCCGAATTGCCAGCAGGCGCAACGCCACTTGATCAGCTGGTTGAAGGGCCGCAGCAATTGCGCCGTCGGCTTGCTCAGGTGGGGGTGGTTGCCGATAGCGATGGTCGGCGTTTGCAGGGTGCACTCCGTCCTGGTCAGCGATTGGTGAGCAAGGCTGGCGCTTTATGGCGCTGGGATGGCTATACGGCAAGCGCTGATGCGCCTACGCCCGCCGCACAGCGGCTCGCACAAAAGAACAGGCTGGCCGAACTTGAGCAGGAAGCGATAACTGCTGCTCGGCGCGCGCAGGATGCTGAGCAAAGCGTGCAACGCCTTGAAATGGCTGTACGTGAGGCTGTTGAGCATGAGCGTGTCGCTCGTGATGCATGGCGTGCAAATCAGCGCAAGCTTGATGAAGCTCGTGAGGCTCTGGCTGCTGTTGAGCGCGCTGCGGGTCAACTGGCAACCAAACGCTCCGGGTTAGAAGAAGCCAAATCACGTCTTGAGGAAAGTCTTGAAGAAGCACAAATCCGGGTAGTTGAAGCCGAAGATCGGCTTAATGAAATGCCGGATCTCGGGGCTATTGCTGAGCGGCATTCGGCTCTGAGCGCGGAAGTGCAGTCTGATCGCGTAACACTTGCAGAAGCGCGCGCTGCCTATGAAGGTCAGCGACGCGAAGCGGATAGCCGTGGAAGACGGCTGGCGATGATCGGCATGGAACGGCGCAATTGGGCATCGCGTGCGCAGAATGCAGAACAGCAAATTGCAGCCTTGAATGATCGCCGCGCGGAAACTGCGGATGAAGCCGAAGTTCTGGCTGAAGCCCCGGAAGAAATCGAGAGCCGTCGCCGCGCGCTTTTGAACGAATTGTCTGACGCCGATGAGCGTCGCAAGCAGGCTGCCGATATTTTGACTGAGGCGGAAGCTGTGCAGGCCGAACTTGATAAGGCCGCGACACTGGCAATCCAGCAGCTTGCAACCAGCCGCGAGCAACGCGCTCGCGCCGAGGAGCGGCTGACAGCCGCAGAAGAGCGCCGCAAGGATACGGAAGCGCGTATTGCAGATGCGCTCAATTGCGCGCCGCATGAGGCTATTCGTCATACGGGTCTTAAGCCTGAAGATCGCATGCCGGACCCCGAACAGCTCGAGCGTCAGCTTGAGCGGCTCAGGATTGAGCGGGAACGGCTTGGCGCGGTAAACCTTCGCGCTGAAGAAGAGAGCCAGGAACTGACAGCACGCCTCGACGCAATCATCTCGGAACGTGAAGACGTCATTGAGGCGATAAAGAAACTGCGTCAGGCGATCCAAAGTCTGAACCGTGAAGGCCGCGAGCGCCTGTTGGCTGCTTTCGATGTAGTGAATGTGCAGTTCCAACGCCTGTTCACGCATCTTTTCGGTGGCGGCACCGCCGAGTTGCAGCTGATTGAAAGCGATGATCCGCTGGATGCAGGGTTGGAAATCCTTGCTCGCCCTCCGGGCAAGAAACCGCAGACAATGACCCTTCTATCGGGTGGTGAGCAGGCATTGACCGCAATGGCGCTGATCTTTGCTGTGTTCCTGACCAACCCGGCTCCGATCTGTGTGCTGGACGAAGTGGATGCCCCCCTCGACGATCATAATGTCGAGCGCTACTGCAATCTGATGGATGAAATGGCCGCTTCGACTGAAACACGTTTCGTGGTCATCACGCACAATCCGATTACTATGGCCCGCATGAATCGCCTGTTTGGAGTGACTATGGGCGAGCAGGGCGTCAGCCAGCTGGTCTCCGTTGATCTGCACACCGCAGAGCGGCTGCGCGAGGCAAGCTAAAGTGCGTGGCGTTTAGAGTGCGTCCCGAAAAGTGTGTAACGGTTTTCGGAGAAGATGGGGGATCTGAAACGCATCTTGAAAAGTGCAGGACGTTCTCGTTGGATAGCGCTCAAGAAAAATAGTTGGTTCGGTTAAGCAGATCCGGTGTTGGCGGAATCTGCTTAACGGCTTCGCTGCCGACTAACGTGCCGTATAGCTCACGTTGATTGTTGCATCTGACAAAGCACGCTGGACGAGCTTTTCGGGCGCCAAATCGTTGAGGCCGATTGGCAGTGGTTTTTCAAAGCTCAGATCCAGTGCGAAATAGCCGGTTGGATGGGGCATGTCCCAAATGAAGCGCATCAATGCCCTCTTCGATTCTGCATCGATCCGACTTTCCGGTATCGCATTTATTGCAGTACTTGCGGTATTGATGAACTGCGTGATTGCTTTTTCAGGATCGGTGTCACTGTTTGAGAAAGCCTGAAAAGCGAAGTTGGCGAGGGACGGCATAATGAGGCTTTCCCATATGCCTTGATTATCGAGGCGCAGGCGCACACGGGAAAGGGTTGCTGTCGGATTGACCGCGAGATCAGCGAGGGAAGATTCTGTCGGCAGGTTGAACTCGCCTGACACGGAGATCTTGCCCAGTCTGACGCTGCTCATCTCGGCATTCTGTATGTGCAGATATCCATCTTTCGGATCGAAGCGATACGAAGCTGCAAAGTCTGATGGGGTTTGCTGTACAGAATTTATAAATTTGGTCAGCTTATCGTCGATTTTGAGAGAAAGCCTGACGCCGTCAATTGCTACGCGGGCCCATTGTGGCGGACCTGAGGCCATATCTGGTGTCTCTGACATAAAGTCCCGAAAACGATCACCTTCAATTTCCACCCTGTCAAACGACCAACCCATCAGATTGCCGGTGCCGAACAATGCGTCTGAGATCACGCAACCGTCGTGACTATCCCGGACGTCAAAATTCTTGCCTTTCTCGAAAACGCTCATACCGTTTAAAAACTCCCCACAGCGACTGAGGGGCGCGTCTTCTTTCAAAGGTGGTGTGGTTTCAGCAAAGGCGGGTGCTGCGATAAACGACAGCAAGACTGAGGGCAGAATGAAACGCATTGCACCAATTTCTGTCAGTGTGAATCGTATTGAATGCGTTTCATCATTGTCATGGAGCCCGTTCTGTCAACCTTGCAGGTCTTCTCAGTAGCGATTGTTACTTGTCGCTCCAGACCGCAAGCTCGTTGCCCGCAGGGTCGGTGAAATGAAAGCGACGACCGCCCGGAAAGGCAAAGATAGGCTTTACAATCGTTCCACCAGCCTCGGTCACGGATGCAAGCGTTTCTTCGATTTTTGCCGAATAGAGCACGGGCAAAGGCTTTGCAGTGGCTTGCGGATCGGCATCGAAGCCACCGTCGAGCCCTTCGGCAAAAGCCGAATAAGTCGGGCCATAATCAACGAATGACCAGCCGAACGCACGTGCGTAAAAACTTTTCGCAGTGTCGAGGGACCCATTGGCTGCAGGCATTTCAAGATAATCGAGCTTGCCGGTAATACGCATGTCTAACTCCAAACGTTCTAGTTTTGTTCTTATATTGGGAGAAGATGCACTAATTTGTCAAGCGATATCGCATTTTGGTTAACCGACTGGTTTGATTATTAAAAATTAAGCCGCCCCATCATAATGCAATCGACAAACTCTCCGTCTCGAAAGGCATTGGACCGCAAAATGCCTTCGCGTTCGAAGCCGAAGTTTTCATAAAGTCGAATAGCATGAAGATTGTCTGCAAAGACGGTCAGGTCCAATCGGTGGAGATTAAGCCAGTTATCCGCCACCTCAATGATCTGGCGCATAAGGCCAGTGCCGATACCTTGACCCTGATAGTCGTCATGCACTCCGATACCAATGGTTCCACAGTGTATCTGCCGGCCATTTGCGCGATGAATATTGCAGCTTCCAACAATTTTACTATTGAGAACCGCTAGTATGACGGTGTTGCGCTCTGTGAGCGTCGAAAGCCATTGGCGGGTATTTTCAGCACGCGTGAAGGGCAAACGGGAAGTACCCGCTCGAAACTTGGGCATGTTGGTCATTGCACATATTTCTTCCGCATCCTCTACGCCTGGAGCACGATACGTCAGTGAATCTGGTGCTGAAATCATGGGGCCTCCGGCAAATAGGGTTACGGAGCCTAACTGTTCCCCACGCAGCCAGCCATCGCAAGAAACTAATCGCTATTTGTCTGGTTTTGCAATTAAAATTACCCGACACGGCTAAGCCGAGAAGTCTAATCGATTCTATTACGGTGCTTTGTCTTTTTTGATTGGCACGCGGCGACCTGATCGCATAAGCACGAAGATAGTTTCTGCAAGTCTGTGGAAAAGCACAGACATTGCGGACCGTTACCTGCGCAAGGGAGGTCAGCATGGCGAAGTGGGTGTACGCATTCGGTGATGGTAAGGCAGAGGGCGCTGCGAGTGATCGCAACCTTCTCGGTGGCAAAGGAGCGAACCTGGCTGAAATGAGCAGCCTTGGTTTGCCAGTGCCGCCCGGTTTTACGATCACGACTGAAGTGTGCACTTCCTATTATGACCATGAGCGCTCCTATCCGGATGAACTTGATCAACAGGTGCAATCGGCACTCAACCAGGTTGCGAAGCTGACCGACCGCACATTTGGTGGCACGGAAAAGCCGTTGCTGGTTTCTGTTCGTTCTGGTGCGCGTGCCTCCATGCCAGGCATGATGGATACAGTTCTGAACCTCGGCCTCAATGATGAGACTGTTCAGGCCATTGCACGTGAGGCGGGCGACGAGCGTTTTGCCTATGATAGCTATCGCCGTTTCATCCAGATGTATTCGGATGTGGTGTTAGGTGTTGATCACGGTTTCTTTGAAGAAATTCTGGAAGACAAAAAGGCCGATCTTGGTGTCGAAGTCGATACGGCATTGAGCGCAGACGACTGGAAGGAAGTCATTGCGCTATACAAGGCAAAGGTTGAGGAAGAACTGGGCGAGCCATTTCCGCAAGATCCACGCGAGCAGCTGTGGGGCGCAATCAGTGCCGTCTTCTCAAGCTGGATGAATGCGCGCGCCATCACCTATCGCCGTTTGCATAATATCCCCGCTCAATGGGGCACCGCCGTCAATGTTCAGGCAATGGTGTTCGGCAATATGGGCGAAACCTCTGCAACCGGCGTAGCCTTCACCCGCAACCCTTCTACAGGCGAAAAGAAGCTCTATGGTGAGTTTCTGGTCAATGCACAGGGCGAAGATGTGGTTGCTGGCATTCGCACGCCGCAGAACATTACCGAGGAAGCGCGAATTGCCGCTGGTTCCGACAAGCCGTCGCTTGAGAAGGTAATGCCGGAAGCGTTTGGCGAATTTCTGAAAGTCGCAGATCGGCTTGAGCGCCACTATCGCGATATGCAGGACCTTGAATTCACCATTGAACGAGGCAAGCTCTGGATGCTGCAAACCCGTTCGGGTAAGCGTACGGCCAAAGCAGCTCTCAAAATGGCTGTTGAAATGGCTGCGGAAGGGCTGATTACCGAAGAAGAAGCCGTGCTGCGTATTGATCCGGCAGCGCTTGACCAGCTTTTGCACCCGACCATTGACCCCCGTGCCCAGCGCATTGTCATCGGGCAAGGCCTGCCAGCTTCTCCGGGGGCTGCGACTGGTGAGATCGTGTTCTCATCAGAGGATGCAGAGCAGGCTAAATCTGAGGGCCGCAGCGTTATTCTCGTGCGCGTTGAAACAAGCCCGGAAGATATTCACGGTATGCATGCAGCCGAAGGTATTTTGACGACACGCGGGGGCATGACCAGCCATGCCGCTGTTGTGGCGCGCGGTATGGGTAAGCCTTGCGTTTCTGGTGCGGGGTCGCTGCGTGTTGATTATCGCAACGGCACGATGCTGGCCGCAGGGCAGACTTTCAAGAAGGGCGATATTATCACCGTCGATGGCGGCAGTGGCCAGGTGCTGAAAGGTGCGGTTGCCATGTTGCAGCCGGAGCTTTCCGGTGATTTTGGTCATCTGATGCAATGGGCTGATAAGACGCGACGCATGAAGGTTCGTGCCAATGCAGAAACACCCGCAGATGCCCGCACAGCACGTTCTTTCGGGGCAGAAGGCATCGGCCTTTGCAGAACCGAGCACATGTTTTTTGAAGGCGAACGCATTATCGCAATGCGCGAAATGATCCTGGCCGACAAAGAGGATGGTCGCCGCGCGGCTTTGGCAAAACTTCTGCCGATGCAGCGTTCCGACTTTGTCGAACTGTTCGAGATTATGAAGGGGTTACCCGTTACAATCCGTTTGCTCGATCCACCATTACACGAGTTCCTGCCACGTACAGATGAAGAAGTTGCGGAAGTGGCAGCTGCGATGGGCGTTGACGCTGATAAGTTGCGTGAGCGCTCTGATAGTCTGCACGAGTTCAATCCAATGCTGGGTCATCGCGGCTGTCGTCTGGCTGTATCTTATCCTGAGATTGCCGAAATGCAGGCACGGGCGATCTTTGAAGCGGCAGTCGAAGCCGGTAAAAAGACTGGCGAGCCGGTCGTGCCGGAAGTCATGGTTCCGCTGGTCGGCCTCAAAGCAGAGCTTGATTTTGTCAAAGCACGTATTGATGCCGTGGCAAAAGAGGTTATCAGCGAGGCCGGTGTTCAGATCGATTATATGGTTGGCACCATGATCGAACTGCCACGTGCAGCTCTGCGTGCTGCCGAGATTGCAGAGACGGCGGAATTCTTCTCGTTTGGTACGAACGATCTCACGCAAACGACATTCGGTATTTCACGCGACGACGCGGCTCCGTTTCTTTCGACTTATCAGAGCCGTGGCCTGATCGAACAGGACCCGTTTGTCTCGCTTGATTTAGAGGGTGTCGGTGAGCTGATCCAGATTGCAGCCGAGCGTGGACGCAAGACACGCGACAATCTCAAGCTTGGTATTTGTGGCGAGCATGGCGGCGATCCGACGTCGATAGCCTTCTGCGAGAAGACCGGCCTTGATTATGTGTCTTGCTCGCCCTTCCGTGTGCCGATCGCACGTCTGGCGGCAGCTCAGGCCGCAGCACGCAATAAATGAATGCCATAATTCGGCTTTGGTTCTGGCGCTGTAAACTGTAAGTCTTAATGTCAGAACGTTGTTTATCGGGGCAGATATGTTTCGTCAGTTATTTGCGGCGGGGGTCGCGCTCGTTTGTTTGCACACTGTGGCCAGCGCATATGACGCGCTGCCGCAGTCCGAAAACAACGAGAAAATCAGCATTGTGGAACCACAATTGCGTATCGCAAAGGGTGGGGCAGCTGCGCCGCAAGTGGCGCTGACGCTGGATGCCTGCATGGGGAAGACGGATCATCGTATTCTCGATGTATTGGTGCAGAACCGCATACCGGCGACGATTTTTGTTACTGGACGCTGGCTGAAACAGAATGCAGAAGCCTTTGCGGTGATGAAGGCGCATCCTGATCTCTTCGACATAGAGAACCACGGCAATATGCATGTGCCGGCCATAACCAATGTGCCGACGATGTATAATATCAAAACGGCGGGATCACTTGATGCCGTTCGGTCCGAGATTGGTGGCGGTGCCGATGCAATTGCAAAATCGGGTGCTTCAAAACCACAATGGTATCGTGATGCAACAGCCCGTTATTCGACCGATGCAGTCAAGCTCGCGGAAGGCATGGGGTACAAGATCGGTGGCTATTCATTGAATGGCGACCAGGGCGCATCGTTGCTTGCGCCCCTTGTTGCTCGCCGCATTTCGGCTGCGCGTGATGGTGACGTCATAATTTCGCATATCAACCAGCCAACCCGTTCTGCTGGTGAGGGTGTCGCCAAAGGCATTCTTGCGCTTCAGGCAAAGGGCATGAAGTTTGTGAAACTTCGGGATGTTGAGACAATCATGACGCTCAACCCGGTGCCTTCACATAATCTCCATGCGGGTTCACCTGCGGCAATTGCAACGCCGCAAGCAGGCAAATGACAATCTGAAATTCTAACTGCCGTTTGTATTGTCCTTTGGGGACAGGCTTTTCATGACTGCTGCATAATTGCGTCCAAGGCTTTCAAACAAAGCGTTTTCGCCAGTTGGTGGGGCCACGGAAAGGGTCGTGCCGTCATTGCCTAATGTGACGAAGACAACCTGATCCTGAGGGTGGCCTGCGATGGCTATAGCACCAATACGCTGCGCTTCGCTGGTGTCGAGCGCAGGCATGTTGAACAGAACTTCTCCGCCCACGCGTTCTGCTGCCTTGGCAAGGGCAGTATCAAATCCCTCGATCAGAACGTCGATGGCTCCGAGCGCGAATTCAAGCTCGACTGCTTCCAGCGTCATGACATCCTGATCGGCCTCAGCAGCGCTGGATGTAGCTGGCACATGGCCATTATGAAGGGTGCGATCCATGTCGTCCTCTCCGACGAATCCGAAAAAAGCCCCCATATACCCGATCATGCCCTTCGTTAGAAGTTGCTGCAATAGCTTTTATATTGATTTCACTCTATTTTTCCCGCTCATTTTGTATAGCTGGCTGAATTGACAGCATACGAGCTGCCTTTTCCTTTTGCGTTGGGGTACTCTCTGTTATGCATGGATGCGGCTTTTAGAGCGCATCCTGAAAAGTGTAAGACAGTTTTCGGGGAAGATGTGCGTAAAACAAATAATTAGCGCGCGATCTGATTCAACAAGATTCAAACGCGCTCTGAATGCTTCCGGGAACTCGCATGAGAAAACTTCGCTATCAACGCCGACAGTCGCGCGCAGCTATTTGGGCTTTGCGATTTGGCGTATTTGCAGCGGTTCTGTCAGCGCTTGGCCTTCTCCTGCACAGGTTTGGAAAGCTTGAAACGCCTGACTTCGTTCACGTTGCGGCTCTCAGTGGCATTGTTGCGATACTCGCGCTTGTATGTGCCGCAATAGGGCTGCGTAATCTGTGGGTGAGTGGTGATAAGGGCGGCGCGCGCTCCTTTTGGGCCAGCTTTCTGGCATTTTCAGTTTTGCTACCGCTCTGTTTTGCCGGTTCCCTTTGGTATGGCTCGCCACAGCTTTATGATCTGACGACTGACTTTGAGACGCCTCCGCAGTTTCCATCAACAATGCCCCCGCGCTTACCACGAATGAACCCGCTATCGGTTGATGTAAGCGGGGATATGTTGGGACAAATGTCGGCCTATCCTGATGTGATGGGGCGTCGTTATCCGGCAGCTCCAGATCGGGTTGCGCAAGGGGTAGAAAATACGCTCAAAGCCTTTGGCTGGACGAAAGTCAGCCGCGATATTCCATTGCCTGTGCAGAATGCAATGCGGTTCGCAGCAACGGCACACAGCTCTATTCTTGGTTTGAAGAGCGATGTGGTTATTCGTCTGCTTGATGAGGGCGAAACGACTTATGTGGATATGCGGTCTTTGTCGCGGTATGGCCACCACGATATGGGGCTGAATGCCGCCTTCATCACCGAGTTTCTGTCTGCGCTCGAAGGTGAGGTCAACAAAGCGCCAGCCGATGTCGAGTGATTAGCGCGGCTGATAGATACCGTTTAGCGATGGATTGCCATCGGTGATGATTTCGCCACGTCCGACGAGATCTTCGAGATGCGCTAATACGGATAGGGCCGCAGCGCCATGCAGGCGGGGATCGGTATCGCGATAGATGGCTTTGACCATATCTGGAATGGTACGGTCGCCTTGCACAATCCGTTCCAGTATCGCGCGCTCACGCATTTTACGATGCGCGCGCAGTCCCCTTACGAAAGCAGCAGGTTTGGTGACAGCACCGCCGTGGCCCGGTAGATAGACGCTATCATCGCGTTCAAGCAGCTTTTCAAGTGAGGCCATATAGTCACTCATTGAACCGTCCGGTGGTGCAACGATGGACGTTGCCCATGCCATCACGTGATCGGCAGAAAACAGAATACCAGTGTCTTCGAGGCCAAAAGCCATATGGTTGGCCGCGTGACCCGGTGTGTGAATGCCGCGCAGGGCCCAGCCGTCTCCATCTATCTTCTCGCCATCAGGCAGAGCCAGGTCGGGTGAAAAATCAGTATCAGCGCTGGCCTCAAGAAAGTTTACCTCGCCACTATAATAAGGGCGGGCGGGGCGATGTGGGCCTTCGGCAACGACAAGAGCGCCGGTCCGTTCCTTCAGTCGCTTTGCAAGAGGGGAATGATCCCTATGGGTATGGCTTACAAAAATATGGCTCACTGGACGTCCGGAGATAGCAGCGAGAAGAGCCTGAAAATGCGCTTCATCCTCTGGGCCAGGATCGATGACGGCAAGCGTATCTGTCCCTATGATATAGCTGTTTGTGCCATGAAATGTAAAAGCGCTCGGATTATTCGCAGTCAGGCGGAGCAGGTCTTTACGCAAGGCAACCGGCGCCCCATATTCCGGGGAGAAGCTGCCGTCGAAATCAAGCGCCATTGAATAATCCAACTCGTTCTGGTTTGCCGGTTTATGTTTGTTGCAATTCTTCGAACGGCTTAGGACGAATATAGTCCGGTTTCAAATGATTATCTGGTGAAGCGATACTCACAGCGCCGATTTTAGGAGTGAGATAAAGATGCGTCAGAGAAATAAATCAAAAATTGCCGTGGCGTCTCTTCCAGCTGGCTACTTGCAAACCAAGCAACTGACACGGGCTTTCCGGTTTGTTGTGCTGGCAATTCTTGGTAGCGCTGTTCTCACGATCGCGGCGAATATCAAGGTTGATCTTCACTACGTCAATGTGACGATGCAGACCGCAGCACTCTTTGCAATCTCGGCGCTTTACGGTTCACGTCTCGCTGTTGCCACCGTCGCACTTTATCTGCTTGAGGGCGCTCTCGGCATGCCCGTTTTCACCGGAACGCCTGAAAAGGGCGTCGGCCTTGCCTATATGATGGGGCCGACTGGTGGTTATCTTCTTTCTTATCTCTTTGCCGCGTGGATGATTGGTCGGGCTGCGGATAAGGGGCTCGCACACAAGCCGCTTGCGCTTGGCGGCGTCATGCTGCTTGCCGAGGCCGTCGTGCTCGTCATGGGCGCAGGCTGGATGGCTTATTTGTATGGTCTTGAAAAAAGCATCGCCTTTGGCTTTGGTGCCTTCATTATCGCCGACCTGGTCAAGCTTGCACTCGCGGCCTGCGGTGTTCCGGCAGCGTTGGCTCTATTCAAACGTTGATCAGCACAAACCATTGATAAATTTCAAAGGTCGAGTTTATTGCTCGGCCTTTTTCATAACTTTGTTGAAACTGCTTTGCGATTGACAATCCATGGGCTGCAAAGCTTTGTATGAGCGGGTCCCGAAAATTGTGAACAGGTTTTCGGAGCTGCATGAAATTGACTTGTGGGGAGGGAAGCGTGAAGTTTGAAGTGCTGGAAGTTGAGCCGCTGACAAAAGCAGCTTTTGTGCCGTTTGGGGATGTTATCGAGGTGGATGGCGCTGAACGGCGTCTTATCAACAATGGCACGACGGAGCGCTTTCATGATCTTGCCCATGTCGAGGCTGCCGGTACTGACGCACGGGTTCTGATCAATATCTTTCGCGGTCAGTCTTTTGCAGCGCCCATCGATATTGTGATGATGGAGCGGCATCCATTCGGATCGCAGGCTTTCATTCCTTTGAATGGCAGATCTTTCCTGGTTGTCGTTGCAGAAGATGCGGAAGGTAAACCTGCCCGACCAAGAGCATTTCTTGCGCGAGGTGATCAGGGTGTCAATTATTGGCGCAATGTCTGGCATCATCCGCTTGTATCCCTTGAGCAGACGTCAGATTTTCTTATTGTTGACCGGGCGGGCATTGAGGATAATCTGGAGGAATATTTCCTTCTGGATGTCGCCTATCGTATTGAGACAATCCCGGCTTTTGAAACGCAAATCTGAGGATCAAAATGGGCAAGCTATCCACACATGTTCTTGACACTGCGCATGGTAGCCCGGCGGCCGCGATGCGGATTGAGCTTTATCGGCTTGGAGCATTGGGAAAGACTGAGCTGCTCAAACGCACCGTAACTAATCTCGACGGTCGCACGGATGAACCGCTGCTGAGCGGTATTGAAATGCAGGAAGGTACTTATGAGCTGCAATTTCATGTCGCCGAATATTTTGAAGCGCGTGGTGCCGACGTTGCCAACCCTCCGTTTCTCGACCTGATTCCAATCCGGTTCGCAATTGCCGACGAGGACGGCAATTATCATGTGCCGCTTCTGGTCAGCCCCTGGTCCTATTCGACCTATCGCGGAAGCTGACTTATCCCCCTTTGATTGAGAGCCGTTAAGCTCCCCGCATTATCAACGCGAGGAGCTTTTCTATGGATCAAACGCCTAATCTCAAACTTCCCTACATCATGCCCAGTCAGGCGCAGAAGCACGTCACGCATAATGAGGCGTTGCGATTGCTTGATGCGGTCGTGCATCTCAGTGTGAAATCGCGGGTACAGACTGGCGCACCCGTCACACCCGAATCTGGTGAACGACATATCATTGCAAGCCCCGCCACCGGGCTGTGGGCCGGAAAAGACGGAATGATAGCCTTCTTTGTTGATGACGGCTGGTCGTTCGTTGCCGTCGCAAAAGGCTGGTTAGCCTATGTCGAGGATGAAGGCAGGCTGCTGGTATTCAATGGCACGCAGTGGGAGGTCACAGGCTCTGTACCCGCTAGCCTGTCATTGTCAATGCTTGGTGTGCAAGCAACAGCGGATGCAATCAACCGCTTTGCAATATCATCAGAAGCAAGCCTTTTTAACAATGCCGGTGCGGGTCATCAGATCAAAGTCAACAAACAGGCGGCAACACATACAGCCAGCCTTTTGTTCCAGTCAGGCTGGACCGGGCACGCGGAGATGGGGCTGAATGGCGACAACAATTTCAGTGTCAAGGTTGGCGATGATGTCGGCAATTGGCGGGAAGCAGTTAAAGTCGACCGCGCAACCGGAAACGTCGCTGTCGGCTCCATATGGCCTGAGACACGGCTTCATGTCGACGGTCCCATTCGCCCTGCATCGTTTACGGTCGCAGGCTTGCCGTCAGCCGCAGTCCACGGAGCAGGGGCGATGGTTTTTGTAAGCAATGCCAGTACAGGTCCGCAAATGGCCTACTCAAATGGCGCTGGTTGGCTGAGTATGCGCACGGGCACAGCGATCACCTAATGTTCTGATTGTTTTTTACCACCGCATCTCTGCCGAAAGTTATCTCACATTTTGAGGGGTGCGCTATCAGTCCGACACGGCGGTTTTGCGGTGTCCTCTGACCGCAATTTACCAAATTCACTCAGACAACGGCAATTTCAGATAATACCAGCCTTTTTGGCCTGTAATGACAGATGCTCATGAATAATCATGGTGCCGCCGCTTCCTTGCAGTGGTGCGGGATCCTGAGTCGCACGCGCCTCCTTGGGTGTAAGTCCGAAGCGGACTTTAAAAGCCTTGGTCAGCTGTGTGCCATCGTGGAATCCACAACGATAGGCAACTTCCTTCAAGGAAATAGCTTTGCCTTTCTGATCGACGACAATTCGGTAGGCGAGATCCAGTCTCTTGTCGCGGATCACTTTGGCGACGCCTTCGTCCGGTTCAAATGCGCGATAAAGATGCGAGCGCGACATACGGAAATGCTGTTGTATCGAATAAGGACCGAGAAGTGGGTTTGTGATGTTCTTGTCGATATAAGCGAGAATGCGGTTGCGTATAGGCAGGTTGGTCGTGTCACTTTCAACCGAACCGTTATCTGTACCCTTGATGCATGATGCCAACAGCACCATCATCGCGTCCTTGGCGGCAATGGAGTCCATAGCAGAAAGCTCCTGAACGACGTCATACAAGTCTCGCAGATATTCAAACAGGAGCCGGGTCGCTGGAGCTTCGGCTGTGAGCACGATGCCATGCAGGTTACGCCAGCCAACAAGCTTCTCGACCTCCTGACGTGGCATGATGACAGTCAGACGAGCGCCTGTCTCGGCTTGACTGGATATAACTTGTGCCATGTCGATGACGAAAATATCACCGGGCTTCGCAGAGACAGCGATGCCATTGAAGTCACCGACCAGAGTGCCAGCCAACATGACTTGGAGCACATAATGATCAAGCCCACCACGAGCGATAATGTTCGTTGTACGCTCATAGTGCTGGTTGTTGAAGGTCGTGGAGCCAATCAGCATGTTGCCAAAGGGATAAGAGCGCACCGTGCCGGTAAAGCCTCTTCCCGCGTCATCTTTTATGGATGATACCTCATAGAACAATTTGACTGCATCACGCCAGAAATCGTCGCGAATTTCAGTCCCGACCATATCAGTCGATAAAAAAAGTTCTTCGGTCATCGGTCCCTCGTCGTGGGAAGCTATTATCATGTTTCCGACGCAGGTTGTTCGATAAAAGCAATCAATTAATTGTTAAAATTCAATATAATTAGAAGGTATACATAATAATTTTGAGAAGTGTCAGGTTATCGACTGATATTGTGTTGTAAATATAATAAAAATTGATAAATAAAAAATTCCCGCAATATTAGAGACATCTAATATTGCGGGAATTTCAAATAAATGCAGAACAAATCTTAGTACGGGCTGTCGACCTTGCCCATTTCTACATACACAGTCTTGATCTGGCTGTAATGCGTCAGAGCTGCTATGCCGTTTTCACGTCCAATGCCGGATTGTTTGTAACCGCCGAAGGGGACTTCGACAGGTGTAAGATTATAGGCGTTGATCCAGCAGGTCCCCGCCTTGATTTGCCCTATTACACGATGACCACGTGCGATGTCGGCCGTAAAGACGCCAGCGGCCAGACCGAATTCCGTATCGTTGGCGCGTGCAATGACCTCATCCTCGTCGGAGAAGTCCAGGATGCTCATGACAGGTCCGAAGATTTCTTCCCGCGCGATCGTCATATCGTCTGTCACGTCTGTGAAGACTGTTGGCTCGATGAAACAGCCCTTGTCAAAACCCTGCAGCTTGGGAACGCCACCGCCATAGGCCAGAGTTGCACCTTCGGCCTTACCTTTTTCGATATAGGACAGAACCTTATCGCGCTGCGCGACATTGACGAGGGGCCCCATCTGGGTCGCTTCATCCAACGGATCGCCGATGCGGATTTTACGCGTGCGTTCAACAAGACGTTCCACAAAGCGTTCGCGTATAGTCTTATGAACGAACACACGGGTGCCGTTTGAACAGACCTGGCCCGTTGAATAGAAATTGCCGAGCATTGCTCCGCCGATCGCGCTTTCAAGATCGGCATCATCAAAGACGATAATTGGCGATTTGCCACCGAGTTCCATCGTGACATGCTTCAGATGTTCGCCAGCCTGTGACATGATGCGTTTGCCAGTCGGAACAGAGCCGGTCAGTGAAACTTTTGCTGTAAGACGATGGTTGACGAGAGCTGCGCCCACATCGCCAAAACCCTGCACAACATTGAACAGGCCATCGGGAAGGCCAGCTTCCTTATAGGCTTCCGCCAAAGCAAGGGCAGAGAGCGGAGTGTTTTCCGATGGCTTGAAGATGAAAGCATTGCCCATGGCGAGCGCCGGAGCAGATTTCCATGCCGCGATCTGAATAGGATAATTCCATGCCCCAATGCCGACGCAGATGCCAAGCGCTTCGCGGCGGGTATAGGCGAACGAGCCGCCAAGTTCCACAAACTCGCCATTGAAGCCAGAGATGATGCCGCCGAAGAATTCAAGCGCATCCGCAGCCGAAGCCGCGTCGGCAACAAGCGTTTCCTGAAGCGCCTTACCGGTATCGAGTGTCTCAAGCTTCGAGAGTTTCTTGTTTTTCTCGCGTAAAATATCCGCCGTGCGGCGCAGAATGCGGCCGCGCTCGACAGGCTTGAGTGCTGCCCATTCGCCCTGCGCCTTGAGTGCGGCCGCATAGGCTGCCTCAATCACGTCAGGCGTTGCCGAATAAAGCTTTGCGATTTCTTCGCCGGTTGCCGGATAGAAAACGGGAAGCGGCTTGCCCGCCTTGTCTTCTACAAATGCGCCACCGATGAAATGCGAGGCTTTGGGTTGTACTTTCATTTTATTCTCCTCGGGGTTCATTAGCGGTCAGAAACTTGCCAGCGTGGGTTAATCCAGGGTTCCTGATTGGAACGCGCTAAGGGCGTGCGGCCAAGAATGTGATCAGAGGCCTTTTCGCCGGTCATAATAGACGGCCCATTGAGATTGCCGTTCGTTATACGCGGAAAAATCGACGAATCTGCAACACGCAGACCATCAACACCGATAACACGACATTCAGGGTCAACGACTGCCATCGGATCGTCAACTGCACCCATCTTACAGGTTCCGCAAGGATGGAAAGCGCTTTCCACATGTTCGCGGAGGAAGTTGTCGATTTCATCATCGGATTGTACATTTGCGCCGGGTTGAATTTCTGCACCGCTATAGGGTGCGAAAGCATCTTGTCCGAATATTTCTCGCGTTAGCCGCACGCAATGGCGGAAATCCGACCAGTCATCTTCGTGCGACATATAGTTGAACTGAATTTGCGGCTTTTCGCGTGGATTGGCCGAGCGAAGCGTCACGCTACCGCGCGATTTGGATCGCATCGGTCCGACATGTGCCTGAAATCCGTGGGACTCCGCTGCCGCCTTACCGTCATAGCGAATGGCGACGGGCAGGAAGTGATACTGTATATCGGGGTATTCTATCCCGGCTTTCGAGCGCACGAAAGCGGCAGATTCAAAATGGTTGGTGGCACCATCTCCCGATTTGAAGAACAGCCATTGCGCGCCGATCATCGCTTTTGAGAAAAGGTTGAGCTTGGAGTAGAGCGTGATGGGCTGCGTGCATTCCTGCTGGATATAGACTTCAAGATGATCCTGCAGATTCTGTCCCACACCGGGACGATCCACCACCACATCGATGCCGTGTTCTTTCAGCTGTGTCGCAGGGCCAATGCCCGACAACATCAGAAGCTTTGGTGAGTTGATCGACGATGCCGCTATGATGACTTCACGGCGCGCACGAATGGTCGAGAATGTGCGGCCTGCTTCAATTTCAACGCCCACAGCGCGCTTGCCCTCGATCACGATCTTGCGTGCCAGGCCCTTGACGAGCTTTACATTGGGACGTTTTAAAGCCGGCTTCAGATAGGCATTGGCAGCCGACCAGCGTCGTCCATTATGGATTGTCTGCTCCATCGGGCCAAAGCCTTCCTGCTTTTGCCCGTTATAGTCTTCTGTGACTTCAAAACCCGCCTGATGTCCTGCATCCACGAAGGCTTTAAACAGCGGATTATCGCGTCGCCCACGCTGAATATGCAACGGGCCATCCGTTCCGCGCCAGCCATCCTGTCCGCCATGGGAGTTTTCCATGCGCTTGAAATAGGGCAGTACGTCAGCATAGGACCAGCCGCGTGCCCCGCTTTCTGACCAATGGTCGTAATCCCGTGCATGACCGCGCACATAGACCATACCGTTGATCGAAGACGATCCGCCAACCACTTTGCCACGTGGCGTGACTAAGCTGCGTCCGCCGATATGCGGTTCGGGCTCAGTGGAAAAGCCCCAATCATAAGTTTCCATATTCATGGGGAAGGAGAGTGCAGCAGGCATCTGGATCAGCGGCCCGATGTCTGGGCCCCCAAATTCGATCACGATAACCGAATGTCTGCCGTCTTCCGAAAGGCGATAGGCCATGGCTGAACCGGCAGAGCCAGAGCCAATAATAACGAAGTCCGCTTCCATACTCATTTCTCCACCGAAAGCTGAACGGCAATGTAATCTTCCACAAGAGCAATCGCTGATGCTGCATCGGGCGCGTCAGCGCCCAGTGCATGCCGGATGTAAAGCCCGTCAATCAGTGCACCTGCACCTTCGGCAATGCGATTGGCGCGTTCTCGGCTCGTCAATTGTTCAAGTGCAAAGACCAGATTTGATTGCAGGCGGCGCGCGTAAATGCGCAGAAGCCGCTTGGTGTCTTCTGACTGTTGTGCGTGCACATAAAAGGTGAGCCAGGCGGCAATTGTTTCCTGTGCGAACTGCGAAGCGGAAAAGTTGACCGCAATAATTGTTGCAATGCGCTCACTCGGTGTTTCTGCGAGCTTTATTGCGGCATTCAGGTCACTTCCGAGTTCGCGCAACAGATGACGCATGGTCGCGAGGATGAGTTTGTCCTTGCCGCCGAAATAATGATGCGCGAGCGCAGGCGAGACGCCTGCTTCATGGGCGATCTGCGCAACGGTGACATCCAGCGAACCACGCTGGCCTATTGTGCGGATGGCGGCATCGATTAATTCGCGCCGCCGTAAAGGTTCCATCCCGATTTTGGGCATAATGGTTGTCCCGGTTTAGTGCATGCCCAGCAAAAGTGCGAAGCGGTTTTGCTTAGGACAATGCGTAAGAACAAATAGCTAGAGCGGTTCCAGCGATTCAGCCTTAACCGGAACCGCTGTTTATGCGCATTTTATCTTTGATTGACTGATCAATCAATAAAAACTCGAAAAATTGGGATTGCGTAGTTGGGGGCAACAGAAACATCGAGCAGATCAGGTTGCGGGCTTGCAGCTATTGGCCGCTCTGCATACATTTGAGGGATGAGCAGAGCATTTACCAAGGAACAGGATGACGCTCCGACCGATCTCGGTGAACGTCCCATTAGCCCGCACCGCAATCTCGTCACGCCTGAAGGCCTGAAGCTGATTGAGGGTGAGTTATCAAGGCTGCAACGCGAATTGGCTGAAGCCAATATTGCGGGCGAACGCTCGGCAATCGCGCGCCTTTCGCGCGATTTACGCTACTGGGCGGCGCGACGTGAAACGGCTGAATTATCCGTGCCGGAGGCGGAGAGCGATGTCGTGCGGTTTGGAATGACCGTCGAACTGGAAGACCTCGACGGTGTGGGACGTATTTGGACCATTGTGGGCGAAGACGAGGCTGATCCGTCCAAAGGTAAAATATCCCACATGTCGCCGGTCGCAATCATGCTCTTCGGCAGACCTGTAGGTGAGGTCGTGATAATCAACGGCAAAGAGTGGGAGATCGTGGCTGTTTCGGTCTGAACTATAGCCAGCCTTTCCGGCGGAAATAGAAAAGTGGAAGCAGTGCCGAGGCGACCATCATGCCAAGCGCCATTGGATAACCCCAGGGAGAGTTCAGCTCCGGCATGAAGGAGAAATTCATGCCGTAGATGGATGCAACCAATGTCGGCGGCATGAAGCCCACCGCGGCGACCGAGAAAATCTTGATGATGGCGTTTTGCTCGACGGAGATGAGGCCCACGATCGTATCGAGCAAAAATGTGACCTTATTGGACAGAAAGTCCACATAGGCGACGAGTGATTGCGCATCGCGTTCGAGAGACTTGATCCAGGATCGGGTATCTTTCTTTGTGGCAACAGGACTGTTGATTGCAGAAAGATAAACCAGCATGCGGCTGACGCCAGCGAGACTTTCACGCATTCGGGAGAGGAACGTACCCTGTCCACCGATCTGTGTGAGAATGTGCCGGAAATCTTCGGTTGTCATTGGTCGGGCTTTTGGCTGACGGCGATAGATGGAATGCGAAGCCGCATCGATCTTACCCGCAACACCTTCCAGAATATCCGCAAGCCGGTTGGTGGTCGCCTCGATGATCCCCAGCATGATGGACAGGCCAGAGCATTTGGGAGTAATTAGTCCGTTACCCGGCTTGGTTGCGCGCGTAATATACATACTGACAGATTTCGGATTGGCATAACGCACCGTTACGAGCCGCGACCCATGCACAATAAAAGTGACTGGCGCCAGTTCACGATGATCGAGATCGACCGCATGCAGGATCGGAACGGTCAGATACTGCGCACCGCTTTCCATATAGAAGCGACTCGATTCTTCAATCTCAGTCATGTCTTCACGTGTAGGAATGGAAATACCAGTCCATGCCTCGACGATGTGATCCTCATTGACGCCCGGCGCGAGCAGGTCGATCCATATAACATTGTCTGGCAGAGGGTTGCCCGGTTCCACCTCGACGCTTTCGAGATGGTCTCCGTTAAGGCAGTAAAGCGTAATCATGCGGCACCCGGTTAAACAGTCTCAATTTTAGCCTGCCACATTGCGCGATAATTGTTAACGTAATGCGGCAGATACGGTTAAAGCAGATTAAGTGCCGCCTGTAATCCACATTGACATGCGAGATTATGACAGATAATTCATCAAGTCATCCGATGACTTTGGTGAATTATGGAAACGCTATCAAGAAAAAGCCTGGCGGATGCGGCCGAGCAGTCCATTCGGGCCGAAATTACAGCCGGCAATTGGCGCGTTGGCGAACAGTTGCCGAATGAAGCAAGCCTTTCTGCCAGACTTGGTGTTAGTCGTGGAACGATACGGGAAGCCGTAAGAACGCTTGTTGCTCAAGGGATGCTGGAAACGAGGCAAGGTTCAGGAACCTATGTGTTGTCCGCTACCGATACGACCCGCAGTCTTGATCGGATTCGCCATACCAGCTTGCGCGATCGTTTTGAAACGCGCGCCGCCCTTGAAGTTGAAGCAGCACGGCTTGCAGCTCAGAGGATAACACCTGAAACGATCCGCCATCTCGAAATAAAGCTTGAGCAGCGCAACAAGCGTCCGGAAGCAAGCCGAACCGATTTTGTTTCGCGGGATTTCGCGTTTCATGAAGCCATTGTCGCAGCATCAGGCAACAGTGCGCTGATTGAGGTCTATGCGTTCTTTTCCCAGTCCATCCGGGAATCGATTGAAGCAACTCTCGATGGCGAGTTGCCCGAACCAGGCCACGAAGAACATCGCGCCATTGTTAACGCTATAGCGGCTGGCAATCCCGATCTGGCCGGTGCTGCAGTGCGTCGGTTTATGACGCCATTGATTGAAGAACTTGAAAGGCTGCTGGCATCATGAGCCACACAAAGGATGTTCCGTCGGGTGCTGTGACGGCAGAAGAACTGGCGCACCATGCAGAGCCATTTGTCGATGCGGAAGCCGATAGTGTGCCGCAACCCGCTGCACAGCGCCTGCCCAGCCCCGCGTTGCGTGTGCTGCTTGGCCTGAGCCTTGTGCTGATTGCCGCCAATCTTCGCCCTGTCTTTTCGAGCGTTTCGGTGCTTCTGCCGGAAATCATCGAAGCGACCGGCATGTCGGCAACTGCTGCAGGTATTTTGACAACCTTGCCGGTTGTCTGCCTGGGTCTGTTTGCACCCTTTGCACCTCGTCTTGCACAACGGTTCGGTGCGGAACGCGTATTGCTTTTTGTTCTTATCGTTTTGAGCATAGGCACAGCGATCCGGGGTATCGGCAATTCGGCTTCCCTTTACATAGGCGCTGTTCTGGCTGGCGCTGCTATCGCAACGGGCAACGTTTTGCTGCCCGGGGTGGTGAAGCGTGATTTCCCAAAAACGGCTGCGATCATGACCGGCTTTTATACGATGGCACTGTGTGGTGGCGCCGCTGCCGCCGCAGGCTTCACAATTCCGATCGAGCATATGCTCGGTGGTTCATGGAATCTGGCGCTGGCGTTCTGGGCTATCCCGGCGGTCCTCGTGCTCGCGCTCTGGTTGCCGCAGGCGCTGCGGGCAAAGCACAATGTCGCGCATTCAGGATTCAAGGTCATCGGGCTCTGGAAAGATAAGCTTGCCTGGCAGGTCACGCTGTTTATGGGGCTGCAATCCTCTATGGCCTATGTTGTTTTCGGCTGGCTCGCGCCGATCTTGCGTGAGCAGGGCTTGAGTGCGACCGCAGCCGGAGGCCTGGTTTCATTTTCGATCATGGTTCAGGTCGTCACCTGCCTTGCTATCCCGTCGATTGCTATTCGACAGAAGAGTCAGAGCTTACTCAATGCGATGCTTTGCATTTGCGCGGCTTTGCCATTGATCGGCTTTCTCTATCTGCCGCAATGGAGCTTCTGGATATTGGCGGCCATTCAAGGGATCGGGCAGGGCGGTCTGATTGCGGCTGCGATGATGGTGATTGTGCTGCGTTCGCCCGATTCGCATACCGCCGCACACCTGTCGGGTATGGCGCAATGTGTGGGCTATACACTGGCCTCCATCGGACCGCTGGTCGTGGGTATGATCCATGGTGCCACAGGCAGTTTTGCCGCTTGCGGTATTTTCTTCGCATTGCTGGGAGCAGGGGCAGCCATAAACGGCTGGGGCGCTGGGCGCGCACGACATGTCGGCGTGACTGTCGTAAAAGAAGCATAAGAAAAAGCCCCGGAAAACCGGGGCTTTTGTCTTTATAAAGTAGACTTACACGAACTGGCCGAGACCAGGGATCGATCCGACCACTGCATCGACAGGCTCGTCGCCAGCTTTTTCCTTGGCAAAGCGGATGGTTTCTTTGGCAACGCCAGAGATTTCACCCATACCAAGACCGGCACCCATCAACTGAGTTCCAAGGCCCATCACGCCGCCCATAAGGCCGGAAAGCAGACCGCCGCCCTTGACCTGCGAAATGGCTTCTTCTGCGCCCGGAAAAGCTGCTATCAGCTGCTGCACCTTGTCGGCAGGGCCTTCCTTTTGCAGAAACGCCAAAATCATGCCAACGGCTTTCTGCGCCGTTGCGGCATCGATGCCAACATTGGAGGTGATGCGCGCGATCAGTTCATCCATGAGAGTCTCCCAAATTTCTTACGTTTACGTAATATGCATTCCCGTTGACGCTTTGCAAGCTTTCCTAATTCAAAATATAGGGAAATTCCTGCGCTACTATGACGGCGAATTAAGCATTGAAGCCAAAATTCAGCTTTATCGTTGTTGTGTGATGGCGGTGCTAGTATATCGTAACGGTAGCAAACCTTTTACGGAGCGACCTGCCTGATGACCGCCGATGATGCAATTTTCCTTGGCGCAAGCCGCAAGCCAGACGATTCCTTTCAGCAGCCCGAATATTTAGCGCTGAAATATGGGAATAGGCATGGGCTTGTAACGGGTGCAACGGGCACTGGTAAGACGGTGACATTGCAGGTGTTGGCTGAGAGTTTTTCGGCCGCAGGGGTTCCTGTTTTCTGTGCCGACATCAAGGGTGACCTCTCAGGCATTGCGGCAACTGGCATCGTTAATGATAACCTGACCAAGCGTGCAGCTGAGGTGGGACTTGAGCCTTATGAAATGCGGGCGTCTCCGGTCATTTTCTGGGATATCTTCGGCGAGCAGGGACATCCGGTTCGTGCGACTATATCCGAAATGGGTCCGCTGCTTCTCTCGCGCCTGATGAACCTCACGGATGCGCAGGAAGGCGTGCTTAACGTGGCCTTCCGTCTTGCAGATGAAGAAGGTCTGCTTCTGCTGGATCTGAAAGACCTGCAGTCAATGCTTACGGAAATGGCAGAGCGTTCGGCGGAGCTTTCCGCAAAATATGGCAACGTAAACAAGGCTTCTGTTGGCGCAATCCAGCGTTCGCTGCTTGTGCTTGATCAGCAGGGTGGATCAAAGTTCTTCGGCGAACCGGCGCTGCGCATTGCTGATCTGATGCGCACCACGACCGACGGACGTGGTGTGATAAGTGTGCTTGCAGCAGACAAGCTGATGATGAGCCCGCGCCTCTATTCGACATTTCTGCTGTGGCTGATGTCTGAATTGTTCGAGGAAATGCCAGAAGTCGGCGATCCTGATAAGCCGAAGCTCGTTTTCTTCTTCGATGAAGCACATTTGCTGTTTGATGAAGCGCCGAAGGCGCTGGTCGATCGCGTGGAGCAGGTGGTTCGTCTGATCCGCTCGAAGGGTGTCGGTGTATATTTCGTGACACAGAACCCGCTTGATGTGCCGGAAACGGTCCTTGCCCAGCTTGGTAACCGTGTGCAGCATGCGCTCCGTGCTTACACGCCGCGCGAAACCAATGCGGTGAAGACGGCAGCCGATACGTTTCGGCCAAACCCCGATTTCAAGACATTTGAGGCGATCACCAATCTTGCGACCGGTGAAGCACTGGTTTCGACATTGCAGGCCAAAGGTGTTCCGTCGATGGTGCAGCGCACATTGATCCGCCCACCATCATCGCGGATTGGTCCGTTGACACCAGATGAGCGTGCAAAGGTTATCGCAGCGAGCCCGGTTTCCGGGCAATATGATCAGACTGTCGATCGTGATTCAGCTTTTGAAATGCTGGCCAGAAAAGCACAGGCCGCCACTGCGGCACAGCAGAAGACCAAGGAAGAAGAATCCGGAGAAGGTGGCAGTATTCTGGGTGATCTGGTTGGAACTGCGCTGGGAACTGGCCGTCGTACAGGACGTCAGACTGTTGCCGAAACTGCAATGAAGTCGGTGGTTCGGTCCGTCAGTAACTCACTTGGGCGCGCACTGGTTCGCGGTATTCTGGGTAGTTTCAAACGCTAAAATCTTAGTATGTGATAAAAAAAGCCCCCATGATGGGGGCTTTTTTATTTGTTCATTGAGAAGCCAATTCAGATTACATAACCAGAATAGGCGACTTCGCAGGTACACGATTATAAAGGTCGATAACGTCCTGGTTCATCAGGCGTACACAGCCCGAAGAAACGGCCTTACCAATTGACCACCATTCAGGATTGCCGTGCAGGCGATAGATGGTGTCTTTGCCATCTTTGAAGATGTAGAGCGCGCGCGCGCCGAGCGGGTTTTTGAGGCCAGGGGCCATGCCGCCATTGCGTGAGCTATATGGCTCGAGCTCTGGCTGACGGGCGACCATCTCATCCGGTGGCGTCCAACGTGGCCATTCGCGCTTGTACTGGATGACAGCGCGACCGGACCATGCGAAGCCGTCGCGGCCAATGCCGACGCCGTAACGCATTGCCTGACCGTTACCGAGTACCAGATAGAGGAAACGGTTGGTGGTGTCGACGACGATCGTGCCCGGCATTTCGCCTGTCGGATCCTGAACGACCTGACGCAAATAGCGCTTGTCCATCTTCTGGATCGGAATGGCAGGAAGCTGAAAGCCATTATCTTCCACTGCGGCATACATTGATGCCCAGCTTCCGTATGAGGCATCGACATTCGCCTGTGGCGTCCTGTTAATAGGATTGCCCGAAGCATCCACATCGACAATTGGAACATTCTGCCCCAACTGAGCACAACCGGCCAGGCCGGCGGCCGCTGTTGCTGTCATGGCCGTAAGAAAGGAACGGCGGGTAAGGGTTGTGTGCATATGAAAACCAGATTAGTGACGGGAGGAGCTACAGATACAACGGTTAGAGTTAATGAAATGCAACCAATCCGTTGTTGTGATCACAAGTTGCAGTGTAATAGCGATGCTGAACTGTTTTTGTTCGGCGATTTGTGGGAGCAAAACGCCCCATAAATGTGGCTGTCAGCCGGTCGTAATAAGGCCTAAACATGGCCGATACGCCGCGATATGCTTCGTGTTGCCGTTGCGACACAATTTTGGCCGCAACAGATGGTTGTCGCATAGAATTGCCCGTTCAAGTTTTGGTGATACTCAGTCGAGGAGCTGCAGGCTCGGCAGAATAAGGGTGGGCGCGTGCTGCTTATACTCGTCAGGCTGGTTGGATCGATTGATCCAGACCGCGCGCATGCCGAATCGTGCAGCGCCTGCAACATCCCATCGATTGGATGACTGAAACGATATTGCGGATGGGTAGAGCCGCCATTGTGTGGTGACAAGCTCATAGACGCTAGGCGCCGTTTTGTAGCGCTGCACAGCATCTACGGAGATCACGTCGTCCAGCAGAACATCAAGTGCCGCTGATTTAACCGCAGCCTCCAACATGGCTGGCGAGCCATTGGAGAGAATGGCCAGACGTGCGCCGCGGCTCTTGAGGCTTTTGAGTGCCGCTGGCACTTCAGGATAACAATCCAGTTTCCAGTAGGCATCAAGAAGATCGCTGCGAAGGGCATGGTCTACGGAAGGATAGCGCGCGAAGGCGAAATCCAGAGCATCTTCTGTCAGGGCCCAGAAATCTTTGTAAGCTCCCATGAGGCTGAGGACCCACGAATATTCCAACTGCTTGGCTCGCCACAGTTCCGAGAATAAGCGCCCATCTGGGCCAGCTTTATTCTCATGTTTACGCACGGCCGAGTGCACATCGAACAATGTGCCATAAGCGTCGAAAACATAGGAACTATAAGGCACTGATTTTCTCCATTCGTGCATCGATCTTAAAAAAAGTAAAGTGGACCTTATCCTTATGCAATTTCAATAAAAATTCATTGCTTTGGGCTGCAAATTTAGAATATGCGCCATTGCCGCCCGAAGCGTTGCGGCCTATGTAAGTTGCGCACGCAAGTTTCCGGGTATGCATTCGCTCTGCCCACCGCAAGCTGAAAGACAAAGAGGAGAGTTCCAATGGCTTTTGAACTGCCCGCCCTTCCGTACGATTATGACGCACTTGCTCCGTTCATGTCGCGCGAAACCCTCGAATTCCACCACGACAAGCACCATCAGGCTTATGTTACCAATGGTAACAAGCTGCTTGAAGGTTCAGGTCTTGAAGGCAAGAGCCTTGAAGAAATCGTCAAGGAAAGCTTTGGCAAAAACCAGGCGCTCTTCAACAATGCTGGCCAGCACTACAACCATCTTCATTTCTGGAAGTGGCTGAAGAAAGACGGCGGCGGCAAGAAGCTGCCAGGCAAGCTCGAAAAGGCAATTGAGTCTGATCTTGGCGGTTACGACAAGTTCCGTGAAGACTTTATGGCTGCCGGTGCAGGCCAGTTCGGTTCGGGCTGGGCGTGGCTGTCGGTAAAGAACGGTAAGCTGGAAATTTCTAAGACCCCGAACGGCGAAAATCCGCTGGTTCATGGCGCAACGCCAATTCTGGGCGTCGATGTGTGGGAACATTCCTACTACATCGATTACCGTAATGCGCGTCCGAAGTATCTTGAAGCTTTCGTTGATAGCCTCATCAACTGGGATTACGTACTCGAGTTGTACGAAAAGGCATAATTTGCCGCTTCAGTATTTGATCTGGAAAGCCCCGCGTAAGCGGGGTTTTTCTTTGCCGTCGGTCATTAATCCAGCAAAACATGATTATTAATATCAAGAATTAATTGATCCGAAAATATGGACAGGAAAGAATATCAGAGAAACTAAACAATAGTATTTTTATCATGTTTTTCACGTTGTCGTGAACTATTTGTAATAATCGATATAATATCCGCATGTTACTTTTGATTGTCAGAATTTATTCGATGCATTTGTTGCAAAGGTGGGAATTGTATCGGATATTTATACCAAGGGACGAATTTTGTTCAATTTTTAGATGCGGAGGATCGCATGCGTTCTTTTTTTCTAGCTTTCAGTTCAGTGGCTCTTTTGGCTGCCGGTGTGGCTCATGCTGATGTTATTGCGGATCGCCAGGCGATCATGAAGGACATGGGACGTTCCGTTGGACAGCTCGCGCCGATGGTCAAAGGCGAGAAGCCTTTTGATGCTGCCGCTGCGATGGCCGCGCTTGAGAAGCTCGATGCGGACGCGAAGAAATTAGACGTCGATACGCTTTTCCCGGCCGGTTCCGATCAAGGTGATACCGAAGCCTCGCCCAAGATTTGGGAAAATAAGGAAGACTTCGTCAAACACATTGAAAAGTTCCGCTCCGATGCTGCCGCTGCACTTGCGGCAAATCCACAGGACCTTGATGCGTTGAAGCCGGCATTCCAGCAGGTCGCCGCCAATTGCGGCTCATGCCATCAAGTCTATCGCGTAAAGAAGAACTAATTTAGCAAAACAATGGTCCGTAAACTCGCATATGCCGCCGGTGCTGTAATCATCATAGGTGCTGCCGCTTTCTGGGTGCTGACAACACCTCAGACGGTGGAGCAATCAGTGATCGCATCCTTGCAGCCAGGCGATGCGACGAAGGGCGAGCAGGTGTTTTGGGCAGGGGGATGCGCTTCCTGTCACGCCGCTCCCGGTGCTTCGGGCGATACCCGTAAGGTACTGGCCGGAGGACATGAGCTGGTTTCGGATTTTGGCACATTCATCGCGCCAAATATCTCTCCATCAGAGCAGGGCATAGGTAATTGGACCTTGCATGATTTTGCCAATGCTATGCTGAAGGGTGTTGGAAGGACGGGAGAACATCTTTATCCGTCTTTCCCTTATACGTCCTACGCTAAAATGCAGCCGCAAGACGTTGCTGACCTCTTCGCCTACATGAAAACCCTACCGACTTCAGATAATGTGGCAGCTCCGCATAAGCTCGGATTTCCATTTAATATCCGTCGGGGATTGGGACTCTGGAAGCAATTGTATCTCTCGGACAAACCCGTGGTGGAACTTGCAAACGCATCCGATCAATTGAAGCGTGGCCAATATCTGACCGAAGCTCTCGGCCATTGCGGAGAATGTCATACCCCGCGTAATATCATTGGTGGGCTCGATACCAGGCAATGGATGGCTGGTGCTGTGTCGCCTGAAACTGGCAGTGATGGCCGTAAAGGCATCGTTCCCAATATTACCTCCGGTGAAGGCGGTATTGGTGAATGGGGTGAGAACGATATTGCCTATGCTTTGCAAAGCGGTTTCACGCCGGACTTCGATTCACTGGGCGGATCAATGGCGGATGTCGTGGCCAATATGGCGCATCTGACGGATGCGGATCGTGCGGCAATAGCTGCATATCTCAAGTCTATTCCAGCGCATAAGAACGGTTATCCGCCAAGGTAAATCAAAAAGATCAGGCCGTCTTTATCTCTTCCAGTCCAAGCTCTTTGATCATCGCTTGTCGCATGACGAATTTCTGGATTTTGCCTGTTACAGTCATCGGAAATTCATTGACGAAGCGAATGTGCGCCGGGATTTTGTAATGGGCAACACGGGGCTTGCAGAACGCGAGCAGATCATTTTCGCTCAGTTCAAAATCCCGATGCAGCTTGATCCATACGCAGATTATCTCGCCGAACCTGTTGTCAGGAATACCGAAAACCTGTGCATCGCTGATGGCGGGATGAGTGAACAAAAACTCTTCGATCTCGCGTGGGTAGATATTCTCGCCTCCGCGAATAATCAGATCTTTGATGCGTCCGACAATGTTGCAATAGCCTTCCGCATCAATAGTCGCCAGATCACCTGTATGCATCCATCCAGCGTCGTCAATGGCCTCAGCGGAGGCAGCTGCATCCGCCCAATAGCCACGCATGACGCTGTATCCGCGGGTTAGCAATTCGCCTTTCACTCCACGTGGCACAATCTTTCCATCTGGATTGATGATCTTTACTTCGAGATGTGGATGTATGCGACCGACTGTCGAGACCCGCCTTTCCAGCGGGTCGGCCGTGGCACTCTGAAAACTGACCGGGCTTGTTTCGGTCATCCCATAGGCAATGGTAATTTCGCTTTGATGCATTTCGCTGACCACCCGGCGCATGATTTCAATTGGGCATGGAGAGCCTGCCATGATGCCAGTGCGCAAGCTGGTGAGGTCAAAACGTGCAAATTCCGGATGGTCCAGCATTGAAATGAACATTGTGGGAACACCATGCAGGCCGGTGCATTTCTCGTCTTCAACGGTTTGCAGAGTCAGCAAGGGATCGAAACTGTCATTGGGTATGACCATACAAGCGCCGTGTGTCACGCAGGCCAGATTGCCCAGCACCATGCCAAAGCAGTGATAGAAAGGGACCGGGATACAGAGCCGGTCTTGTTCACTGAGCCGCATAGCCTCTCCAACGAAGAAGCCGTTATTGAGAATGTTGTGGTGGGTTAGGGTTGCGCCCTTGGGGCTACCCGTGGTGCCGCTGGTGAACTGGATATTAATGGGGTCGTCAAATTGCAGGTCGTCTGCAAGCTGTAACCGCTGTTTAATCGTGGTTGCATTGCCGGAGACTGCCACTTCATCGAAATTGAACATGCCAGACGTCTGTTCTTCGCCCAGACGAATGACATAACGCAGGCTCGGCAGCTGCTCCGAGTTTAGATAGCCGGGCCGCGACCGACCAAGTTCCGGAACGACGGAATGCAGGATTTCAATATAATTGCTGGTTTTGAGTGAAGGCGCGAGGATGAGCGCTGCACATTCCACCTTTGCCAGAACATGCTTGAGTTCATGTGCACGATAGGCCGGGTTTATATTAACAAGAACAAGACCCGCTTTGGCGCTCGCGAATTGTGTGAGCAGCCATTCCAAATTGTTGGGTGACCAGATGCCTAAGCGCTCACCGGGTTGAAGGCCGATCGCAAGCAAGCCTTCGGCGAGTGCATCAGCACGGCTCTTCAATTCGGCATAGTTCAGCCTGATATTCTGGTGACGAACTACAAGTGCAGGGCGGTTCGGATGCTTCTGCGCGATCAGATCAAGATGATTGCCGATGGTGTCGCCGATCAGAGGCGTTTCGCTGGCGCCGTGGACGTAGCTTGTCTGCTGCATATATCCAATACTCCTAATCGATACGTTAGGCGCCTCTGGTGGTTTAATTCCGGCATTTGCATCCCTCGGGATTCAAACATCAAATTCGATCCACCAGGACAGCATGACATTAAGATGGAGGGCGGAAAATCACAGTTTTGTCGATACAAAGGTTCCGGGTAAGATTGAATCGCCGGAAATGTTGTAACTATTTGTTTTTACGCATTATCCTACGAAAAATTCTTCGCATTTTTCTGGAAATGCTTATCGTTTCGTGCAGCGCACTACTGTTGGAAGTCCGGCGTTAGTATATTTGCTTTGCATTGTATAAAGCCAGCCTTTGCATTCCGACATAGTTTGGAAGCAGCGGAAGCGATCAATCGGCACCAGTCCGTCACCATCGCTGACAAATGGGGAATCGTCCACGCCGCTGAACTGGCCAACAATAATACCGCTGCCGCGCGGTGGTGTATTGCAACGCTGGCCCGCAAATTCGCTGACATTCTTGCGGACTTGTGCATTGGCGGTCGTAACGGATGGCAGAGCAATAAGGGCAGAAACTATCAAACTCACTGAAGCAATTGAAACGGTGATGCCGGGACGTAACATGGGGCTCTCCCTTGATCCGGAAGTTTTCAACTCAGATGATTATACGACATCCGGAGAGATTTTCTAAGCTCAAGTTTTCTTAGAAGTCCTGATGGTTATTCGCTAAATTAGTACCATTATTTATTCTTGAGCTTTCTATGAAATCAGTAGTTGTTGACAGAATAGGGTATTTGCCACTAAAGAGCAGAAGGTTCCGGCACCTGCCGCCTGCAGACTGATGTCTCGGTGAAGCCCGGCTATTTGATTTGTTCACCCTCGAAGCATTTCGTTGGTGGTAACGCAGGCACCCATCGCAATTGAAATGTGATTTGAGGAGTTTGTGATGCCTTCGGGACAATCACTGGATAATCGTTTTCTGTACGATTCTCCGGGACGCGTTTTCATAGCCAATGTGCTGCCTATGCTACTCATTATGATTATGAACGGCCTATTGAGCATCGTTGATGCTATTTTTCTTGGCCATTTTATTGGGGCAAGTGCAATGGCGGCAGTTAGCCTGGTCTTTCCGGCGGTAATGCTGACCATTGCGATGTCAACGCTTGTGAGTGGCGGAATGTCGAGCCAACTGGCGCGACATTTGGGCGGCGGCAGAATAGTCGAAGCAGAAGCTACCTTTGCCCGCGCACATGGTCTGGCAATCATCATTGCCCTTATCCTGATGGCGATCTTTTTTCTCGTCGGACGAACGCTCATCAACGATATGGCTGATGGAGATACAAGATTGTCAGAAATGGCCTATCTGTTTCTGCTGATCACCATTCTGGCTCTGCCAGTTCAGTTCATACTTGGACTTCATGCTGATGCTTGGCGCAATGAGGGGCGGGCGAGCCTGATAGCTTTCATGTCCGTTGGAGTAACACTCGCAAACATCGCATTGAACTATATTCTCATTGCACAGTTTGAGCTTGGTATAGCGGGATCGGCGCTGGGCACAGCAGTTGCTCAAGCGCTGGGGCTGGCGATGCTGCTTGGTTTCAGGCAATTCGGGCGAGGTGCAATATCGTTGGACGCTTTGCGACGTAATTCCTGGATGGGAGGCTGGGGGCGTATTGCCGCGTTAGGTGCGCCGTTGAGCTTGAGTTTTATTGGCATCGCGTTGAGCGCTGCATTTGTGATTAGCGCACTGCGCTTTTCAGAGGGTGCGGATTATGGGGTGCATGTCGCCGCCTATGGCATTGTAATGCGAATATTCGGTTTCACATTCCTGCCTTTAATGGCTGTCGCATTAGCTATGCAGAGTATTGTCGGAAACAATGTGGGTGCCGGGTTTTATAAACGCTCGGATACCGTTTTATGCATAGCCCTCATCACCGTGTTCATCTATTGCCTGATTATCGAAATACTCATTTTGAGTGTAGGCAATTTCATTGGCTCGGTTTTTGTTGATGACCCAGTGGTTATTCACGCCGTTGATCAGATCATCCAGCCGATGAGCTATGTTTATCTCTTCACCGGCCCTGTTCTGGTTTTCGCACTTTATTTTCAGGCAATTGGCAGGCCTGTCCGAGCGGCACTTTTGACGCTGACCAAACCGTTTTTGCTCATCCCTGCTTTTGTTACGACACTCACAATGTTCTGGAGTGAAAAGGCGATCTGGCTTGCCTTCCCGTTAGCGGACAGCGTGATTGCACTCATAGCGATTATGGTGCTGATCATGGTTTCGAAGAAACGCACAGCCAGCGGCGGCCTCGGCATTATTGCTAATCCTGAGCCTGCCGCGGCAGGCTGAAAATGAGAACCCCCGCCTGACAAGATCAGGCGGGGGTTCTCGATGTTTTCTGCTCTAAAGCTGAAATCAGGCCTTGCCAATCACTTTAAGGGCAAAAGCGTAGGTGTAGGCGACTTCTTCCAGTCGGGAAAAACGTCCCGATGCACCGGCATGGCCTGCATCCATATTAATACGGAAAAGAACCGGGTGATCATCAGTCTTGAGCTCCCGCAGCTTGGCAACCCATTTGGCTGGTTCCCAATAGGTAACGCGTGGATCAGTCAGGCCAGCAACAGCGAGAATGCGCGGATAGGCTTGTGCACTTACATTGTCATATGGCGAATAGGCTGCAATATTTCGATAATCAGCTTCTGACGTGATTGGATTGCCCCATTCAGGCCATTCCGGCGGTGTTAGCGGCAATGTGTCGTCAAGCATGGTGTTGAGCACATCGACAAACGGAACTTCCGCGATAATACCACCGAATGCCTCAGGAGCCATATTGGCAATTGCACCCATCAGCATGCCGCCCGCCGAACCACCATGCGCAACAATGCGGTCGTGGCTTGTGAAGCCTTCCTTCACGAGGTGCTTTGCTGCCGCAATGAAATCCTTGAATGTGTTGGTTTTCTTTTCTCGCTTACCGTTTTCGTACCAGGCAAAGCCTTTGTCTTTTCCGCCGCGAATATGTGCGACGGCATAAACAAAACCGCGATCAACAAGCGAAAGCCGTGATGTGCTGAAACTCGCCGGAATGGTGATGCCATAGGAGCCATAGCCATAAAGCAGGCACGGTGCTGATCCATCGAGCTTTGTGTCTTTATGATAGATCAGCGAGACAGGTACCAGTTCACCGTCAGCGGCGGGCGCAAGAATACGGCGCGTTACATAGTCTTCAATATTATGACCGGAAGGCACTTCCTGCGTTTTAAGCAGAACGCGCTCACGCGTGCGCATGTTATAATCGAAGAGTTGCTCTGGTGTCGTCATCGAAGAATATGAGAACCGGATGACTTCGGTATCATATTCAGCACTGCCATGCAGACCGAGAGAATAGGCTTCCTCATCGAATGCGATGGCATGTTGTTCGCCGGTTTTCCGATCGCGGATAACAATTCGCGGCAAGCCATTATCCCGCTCCATCCAGATCAGATGATGCTTGAAAGCGCCGTGTGAAAGAATGAGACGTCCGGGAACTTCAGCGACAACCTCCTGCCAGTTTTCTGGTTGAGGCGCAGACGCCGGCGCACGCATGATTTTGAAGTCTTTGGCGCCATCGACATTGGTCAGAATGAAAAATTCATCGCCACCGGGCGCAAGGTCGTATTCAACACCTGTCTTGCGTGCCATGACGAGCTGAGGCTTGGCCGTGGGGCTATTCGCGGGTAACAGCCAGCATTCCGAGGTCTCATGGTCGTGAATGTCTATGAAGACATAATCGTCGAGTGAGGAGCCGCCAACGCCCAGAAAGAAGCCCGGATCTTGTTCCTCATAGATCAGCTTATCGTGCGCCTGTTCTGTGCCGATCTCGTGATAGAACACCTTTGACGGCCGATGGTTCTCGTCCAATAAAGTATAAAAGAAACCTTTGCTGTCGGCATCCCAGACGCCACCTCCATTGGTGTCAGTGAGTATATCCTCGAGGTCTGACATGGAGCCCAGTTCGCGAACTTTAAGCTTATAAAACTCAGATCCTTTGTCGTCGTAGCCCCAGATCAAACGATTGTGATCGGGCGAGTGATCGGCTGAGGCGAGGCGGAAATACGCTTTGCCTTTGCCTTCCTTGTCGCCGTCAAGAAGAATGGTTTCAGCGCCGCCGTCGCGTGGCGTACGAATGAAATACGGTTGCTCACCGCCGGTGCGGTAAGAGACGCCATAAGCAAATGGTCCGTCCTTGGACGGTATAGATGAATCATCTTCCTTGATGCGGCCACGCATCTCGGCAAACAATGACTTCTGAAGCGCTTCCGTGTCCTGCATCAATAGCGTTTGATAGGCATTTTCGGCTTCAAGGTGCTTGCGAATTTCAGGCGCGAGAACAGATGGATCTTTGAAGACTTCCTGCCAGTTATCCGCGCGCAGCCATGCATAATCATCGGTGCGGGTAATGCCGTGGCGGGTGTCCGTTGCTGGGTGCTTTGGGGCTTTGGGCGGCTGAGGGACGTTCGACTCGTGCGGCATGTATAATCCATAAAAAGTGAATGAAATCAGTCCGGACCGTCGTAACGGCCCGGTTGGTCCAGAATAAGAAATCAATCCTGATCGAAGATCAGTGCGTTCCCGTTCATGCAATAACGGAGACCCGTCGGTGCAGGGCCATCAGGGAAAACGTGGCCGAGATGGGCATCGCAGTCGGTGCAGCGAATTTCAGTGCGTGTCATACCGTAGGAATGATCTTCAAAGGCTGCCACGGCATCGGGTTCTATTGGTTGATAGAAGCTCGGCCAGCCGGTGCCAGATTCGTATTTTGCTTCTGATTTATACAGCGGACGATCACAGCAAACGCAACGATAAGTACCATGCAGGGAGCCGTCGAAGTTCGGGCTGGAGAATGCGCGCTCGGTGCCGTGCTGACGGGTAATCTGGTACTGGATCGGCGTAAGTTGCTCGCGCCATTCCGCATCCGTCTTTATGACCTTTAGTGTGCGGGTCTGTTCGGTAGAGTTAGACATTTATATCTCCTCTTTTTTGCGAGGCCGTATGAATGGGAAACACGTGCAGTGCAAATTTGGCATAAACTATTCAATACACTACTAAATTGCTTGTGCATCTGAATGCCGGCATGTGCTCTGTGGTTCGTTGACATTATATAGTTGGTGGATAAGCCAAATGCGAGCGGATCTGAGTGAAATATATTCTGATTATGCCTTTTTGCTGCCTGACTCCTTATCCAATGTCGCAATCAATAAATTGTGTTTGCAGTGGCAGTGGTAAATAGACTTGGCGGAAAAAAACTATTGCTTATGTGTGAGCTACAAATTAAGGAAGCGACGGACAAGAGATGCTAATCCCCCCATCGTTGAGAATAAATGACAGAGCTGACAACAGCGCCGAACACTTTTGGTTAGTTTGAATAGCGCTTGAAGTTTTGTGTTTAAGTACACTGTATTTGCATATCCAAGAAGAATTAAATTCTTTTAATGTAATGTGGTTTGACAATTCTATTGCAAATGGCACTATTCATTGTTATTCGCAACGCGAAATGAGTTGGGCAGGGCATAAGAATTTCGCGTAGACGGCAATTGGTTCCCAGAGTCGCAGTCTGCTTGAGCTAAAGCAAAGACAAAAAAAGGAAAAATAATGGAAAACCCTGAAATTTTCGACGAGAGTGCAGAACTGCTTCTCAGCCTTACTGCTGATGTTGTTGCTGCCTATGTCGGAAACAACTCCATTCGTGCCAGCGAACTGCCTCTCCTGATTTCGGAAGTGCATTCTGCTTTCAAGCGTCACGTTGAGCGTGAAGAAGCTCCGGTCGTTGTTGAAAAGCCGAAGCCAGCCGTCAATCCAAAGAAGTCGGTTACCGATGATTATATCATCTGCCTGGAAGACGGTAAGAAGTTCAAATCGCTTAAGCGTCACTTGATGACTCACTATAGCATGACCCCTGAACAGTACCGTGAAAAGTGGGACCTCGATCCTAACTATCCAATGGTTGCTCCTAACTACGCAGCAGCACGTTCGCGTCTTGCTAAGAAGATGGGCTTGGGCCGTAAGCCTAAGGACGCATAATTTAAATGTAGCTCGATCATGAAAGCCTCGCTTTCGATATCGCTGCATTGATATTTTAATGATGGCCCGGAGCGAATGAGATTGTTCTCATGCGTTCCGGGCCATTATTTTAAGTTTAGAGCATATCCCGAAAAGTGGGAACCGGTTTTCGGAAAAAGATGTGCGTAAAAACAAAAAGATAGAGCATCTCTAATGATTTAACTTAGCCCAGAACTGCTCTAGTTATTTTGCTGGCATGCGCCGCATATTTCCTCCACCGAGACGATCAAATGCCTGCTTTAGGGCGATATGGCGGTTGAGATCATAGCTCCAGTGACTATTGACGCCTTTTAGGCGCTCGCGTTCAATCAGACGGCTGAGTTTGGTCTGTGCCTGCACGCGCTCTGCTGCCGATGCGTTTAGCAGCTGATCGATATCGATCCCGGCTATGATTTGCAGTGCCACACGCTGCATTGCGCACATATGTTCTTCTTTTCGAGCAGCAATAAAATTTACGCTCGCTTGCTTCAGTGCAACTTCAATCATTTTGATCCTCATCAGTTCATGGCTGGTTCTGATGACAGGATCGCTCACATTCGAGCTTGTTGGATAAAATTCCTATTAAATATAATTGCAGTGGATATCTGCCCCAATACGCGTTGTAAAAAACTTATCCCCGCTTGCAATTTCCTCACTATAAGAAGATATTCCTATTACGGTGAGGAAAGATGAATGTCTTTGGAACTAACAGATATCATCCATACCCGGGCTGAGGCTCTTGAGGTTTTAAAGGTGATCGCAGCGCGACACGGGCGGGTACTCAGGATTGACAATTCTGGTCCTGCGCTGGGGCGAAGACGTCAAGAAAAAAGCGTGGAACTCTGCGATGCTCTGATCGATCTGTTGTCCGCATATTTTGCGGTTAGCGGTACAGAACTACGTTCACCCTTGCGATGCAGAAGGGAGGTGGCGCAAGTCAGACAGTTGGGGATGTATCTTGCGCACACGTCGTTCGGAATGGTGATGAGCGAAGTAGCTGTCGGGTTTGCGCGTGATCGAACCACAGTCATGTATGCCTGTCATCTCGTAGAGGACCGGCGCGATGACGACGATTTCGATGCTGTTGTTGCCAGGCTTGAAAAATTGGTCAGTTTGGGATTCTCGGCATGGAGGATTGCGGCATGAGTGATGTGTTTTCAGCTGCTGAAACAAGAATCCTTCGCTTTCTGAGACAGGGCGGATGTGACATTCAGGATTCTGTACGCGAAACGCACGTACTGCTCGTGGGAGAACAGGGGACCATTGCCGCAACGCGCGCAGAGCTGGACGCCATGCAGAAACGCGGCATTCTGCTTTGCGAAGCGCAGCGACTGGTGGTTGCTGGCCGCGCCCGAAAGGCTGCAACTAAAAATGTGAGAACTGCGCGAAAGACTGAAACGATAGAGTTTGAGCACGGTGAAAAGATCGAAATCAATCCATCTGAATCTCCTCTCGCCAAGCTTTATCGTTTGCGCAATGGCGACGGTAGCAGCTTCATTTCTGACGATGAGTTTCGCGCAGGGGAGCGGTTACGTGCCGATTTTACTCGCGGTTCGATGATGCCATCGATTTCAGCGCGCTGGGATGTCGGTGTCGGCAACTCCACGCGTTCGGGGCCAGGGGGAATGGCGGAACTTACCGATATTGCGCTTGCAAGCCGGATGCGGGTAGAGCGCGCGCTGGAAAATGTTGGACCCGAATTGAGCGGTGTCCTGATCGATGTGTGTTGCTTTCTGAAAGGACTTGAGACTGTTGAGCGGGAACGTCAATGGCCGGTTCGTTCGGGGAAGATGTTGCTCAAGACTGGCCTGGCGATGCTGCACAGGCATTATAATCCACCGCAGGAAAAGGAACGTCGATCTCCCGCCGTTCTTCATTGGGGAGCGAGCGACTATCGTCCAACTGCTTATCCCGGCCAAGGCTGAAACAGGATGCGCGGATTGACTGCATTGACCTGATCAACAGTTTGAACAACAAAGCATTCAAAAACGGGGGTAAGAATGCAAAACGGTCGGCAAAATCTCGAAAAAGTTCTGTCAATTCTGAAGGCGCGTACTGGGGATGAGCGGACCTTCAGTATGGTCTATGCGGATGGGGCACGTGCTGAGGCTGATGCATCAGACAAGCGATTGAGAGAAGGGCGTTCACTCGGTCCGCTCGATGGACGAATTGTTTCAATCAAGGATTTGTTTGATGTGAAAGGGGAGCCGACATTGGCGGGGTCCGTCATTCGTAAAACGGCTTCCCCAGTCAAAAGTGATGCAGTCATCGTGCAGAGGCTGAGAGATGCTGGCGCAGTCATTGTCGGAAAGACGCATATGACTGAATTTGCTTTTACTGCGGTCGGATTGAATCCGCATTATGGTGTACCGGGTAATACGTTTGATTCAAGCAGGGTCCCCGGCGGTTCTTCCTCTGGAGCTGCGGTTTCTGCGGCTGAAGGCACCTGCGAGATCGCTATCGGTTCCGATACTGGTGGCTCGGTTCGCATCCCTGCGGCTCTGAATGGCTTGGTAGGATTTAAACCCACAGCTAGCCGTATTCCGCTGGATGGTGCTTTTCCACTCACGCCTGCGCTTGATTCAATCGGGCCGCTCGCAAAAACGGTCGCTGAATGTTTTCTCGCGGATGCTGTCATGGCTGGCGAAGCCCCCATCTTACCAACCGCCACGACGCTAAGTGAGCTGACCATAGGATTGCCCAAAGGCTTACTTTTATCTGAGATCAGTCCCGAAGTGGCGCTTGCGTTCAACTCAGCCATCTCGGCTCTGGGGAGTGCTGGTGTGCGGATCGTCGAGCTGGAGCTGGACGATCTGATTCTTCAACTGCGCGATGCAACGCGTATTGGTTCTATCGTTGGCATCGCCGCCAGTCGTATTCACGCTGACACATGGCTTAAGGATCCTGATGCCAACGTCGATGGCAGGGTAAAACACACGCTTGTAAAGCGATTGAGCGTCCCGGACGAAGACTTTGCTGCGTTGATGCAAACGAGAACAAGGCTCGTATATGAAATGGAACAACGACTTGCTGGCGTTGATTTTTTTGTGACGCCGACCACACCGATTGTTGCGCCAACGATTGCATCCGTCAGTGATGATCCGGACGAATATGATCGTGTTGAAGGTCTTTTGTTACGCAATACGCAGATCGCCAATCAGTTCGATCTTTGTAGCATAACGCTGCCGCTGCCAGTTACTGGAATGCCGGTTGGTCTGATGATGACCGCGCGCAATGGCACCGACAGGCAATTGCTGTCAGCGGCACTTTCGGTAGAGCGTTTGTTAAGCTGAAACCCTCAGCGCTTCGGCATCACGGCGGATACGCGCTACCATTGAACGCAAACCATTGGAGCGTTGCGGTGTAAGGTGCTCATCAAGTCCCAGCTTTTTGAGCACTTCTTCCGGATCAGAGGCAACGATTTCTGAAGCCTTACGGCCCGAATAGAAGGCGAGCACAATCGCGACAAGACCGCGCACGATGTGCGCATCGGAATCACCCAGAAATTCAATAACTGGGTCATTTCCTTCGTGTGGAATAGTTTTGAGCCACACCTGGCTGACACAGCCTTGCACTTTGTGCGCTGCATCTCGGGCATCGTCGGGATAGGCTGGTAATTCTTTGCCGAGATCAATCACATAGCGATAGCGGTCTTCCCAATCGTCGAGAAATTCGAAGTCGGAGATGATGCTGTCTATAGTGGTGGTCATGATACTCGCCCGGAATACGTATGGTATATGCGGCCTATATAGGGACAAAAGCCGCAAACGTCACGGAAAATTGTTAGTGCTTTGCAGGAACTGCGCCCGTTGGCGAATGATCGAGCGCCCGTAGCGCCTCTGCACGCGGAGTAGGAATCGGTACCGACTGCAATGAGCTGTGTGTTGGGTCTGCTGGCAGTGCCTGTTTGGCAACAACGGGGGTGTCCGGGGTAGGAGCCTGTTGTTTCGTACCGAAACGATCGCTTAGATATTCCAGTATGCCACCGCTACGCTCAAGCATTCCACTTGCAGCACTGGAAATAAATGATGTTCCGTTTTCGCAGAATGCAGGGTTGTTGACGCAGAGCTTGCCGATTTCCAATGCCGTTTTGCCATTTGCAAGTAACTGATCAACGGAGCCGGGCTCCGCCTTGGCCTGCACCGTGGACGCATTTTTTGTCGATGTGTTCTCTGATTCCGCAGGAAAGAAGTGCGGCATTACCATGAATGCCAACGAGAGCCAGATTGCGGACTTGATGAGAAAACGGATCATTACGCTCGGGGTTTGTTGGCCGGAATTGTTCGGCTTATTCTGCTCTCAATTTGAAAAGATTCCGTAACCAAGGGATTTGAGCCTGTTCGGGCTGGTTTTGACGGCTGCAAGCCAAACGCCAACGCGTCGATATCCACCTTCTGTTTACCATAGTGGGAAAACTCGGGCTTCGAACTGTCAGATTTTGCACTGATACGTTCAACGTGGCTTCGTTTTATCGTTTCTTTAAAGCCTCACCTGCAATTCTAGCGTCAACAGGCAATCCCTGATGGATAAGCCGAGCGAGTATTGAGTGAGTAAGGCAAGTTGAACGCCATTCTTTTGAAAGCAGCACAGACCGTAGGCACGCAGGTGCAGGCGCTTGCGCGTTTTCATGAACGTTTTTGCCAGCGCTGGACTGAGCAGTCGGATGTTTCGGCGATTCATGTTGTCGGCTCGTTCATGCTTGTTCCTGTCCTCCTGTTTGCAGCCGTACTCGCGTCCGAAGTGACAACTGGTTTTGTAGCACTTGCAGTGCTCGCCGCCAGCTTTGCCGGTGTTGCTATGATTTTCTGCGCTTTGAGCCTCATGGGCTTAAGCGCTACTGTTCTTGGAACGCTGAACTTCGCGATCTATGGCGCGGGTCTTGCTGCGATTGGGATGTTTGTACATTCCAGCAATATCGCGCTTTGTATGATGGCAGTATGCTTGCCGCTGGAGGTCTGGTTCGTAAGCCGCAAGCCTTTCGCAACGATCGCAGGTGTGGCGGTAGCAGTCTGTGTTCTGAGTGTTTTTGCACTGACAAGTGGCATTGCAGTTGCTGGCGGATCATTGGCGTCACTCCTCGTCACGATAGTTTATATGGCGAGCCTTCTTGCTCGTAGCTTCACGATCAAAAGTGTCGCTGCAGAGAAGCCACTTGCGAAGCAAAAACCCGTCGTCGCTAAGGGCGATGTCCAGCTTTCTATGGATATTGAAGGTGTCATCTCCGAAATTGACGCACAGTCGGCAACACTTCTGGGTGTAGAGCCCAGAATGTTTGAGGGCGCTGCTTTGATCGACCGCGTGCATGTGGCTGATCGGGTGGAGTATCTGTCGCTTCTCGCAGATTTGCGTTCGGGTCACACAGCACGCACGGCAGATATACGCCTGCGAACGCTGGAAAGCGGCAATCCGGTTTTTCTTGCTTTCCGCATGGAAGGCGCGGCTGCCAATGGCGTGATTACACTGGTTGGACGCTCGCTTGAGGGTGAGCAAAAGCTGATCGAAGAGATCAATGCGCTGAAAGCGCAACTTGAAGCCGAGCGCATCGGTAAAGGTCGTCTGCTCGCGACTGTAAGCCATGAATTGCGCACACCGCTGAATTCGATCATCGGCTTCTCGGATATGCTGTCTCATGAAATGGGTTGTCAGCTTCAGAATGAAAAGCAGCGCGAATATGCGGGTCTCATTCATAAGTCGGGCCATTATCTGTTGGAGCTCGTGAATTCTGTACTCGATAATTCCCGGCTTGAAACCGGCACTTATCGCATTGAGCCGCAAAGCTTTAATTTCCGCGACGCGGCCGAAATGTGCGCCGCAGTTATGCTCCCTCAGGCTGAGAAAAAGGGTCTCGCTCTGTGTCACCGTGTGAATGCGACTGCGGGAGAAGTGGTGGCGGACCGTCGGGCAGTGCAGCAGATTTTGATCAACCTCTCGGCCAATGCGGTGAAGTTTACGGAGCCTGGCGGTTGCGTCACTATTGATGCGGCTCGCGTTATGGTCGATGGCCGGCTTCAGTTGGAAATCATCGTTTCGGATACTGGTATTGGTATCGAACCGGAAGATATGCAGCGCATCGGATCGCCATTTGTGCGCGCCGACAATAACTACGCGCGCGCGCAAGAGGGGAGTGGTCTTGGCCTGTCCGTGGTCAAGGGCTTGGTGGAACTGCACCAAGGCACAATGCAAATCAAAAGCTGCGTGGGTGAAGGAACGGTCGTAACCATCCACTTGCCAGTGGCAGGTCCGCAAGAACTGTTCGAACAGGATGTTTTGGGAGCAGAAGATCAACAGCAGCTTGGCACGGTGATTGATATGCACCGTCACCAGGGAGAACGAAATAATGAGTGGCAGAAAGACGAAACCCGGGAACAAAGCCCAGAGCGGATCGATGCGCAAGCCCGCAAAACAGCATAGTCTCGGTCGCCGCCTGCTCAAATTCTTTTTCAGCTCGGCTTCCGCGCTGGCGATTTTTGCCGGCAATTTCATTGTACGTAATCCGGTCTTAACGGGTGGAGCAACGGCATTTGCCGTGGTGCTGGGCTTCGTTTCGGCCAATGCACTCTGGTATCAGCCCGAAGCGCACAATGCCGTCTTCTTTAAAACCAGGGCAGATTTTGTCTTCAAGGCGACGCCACGTTCGGTTCTGCCCGGAACGGCTGCAGCAAACAAATCCGAAGAGTCACCAACAAAAACTACAAGTGCAGAAATGCCTGAGGCGACACCTTTGCAACCGCAGTCGGAAGTCGCCGCACTGTCTCCGGATCGGCTACAAGTCACGGGTTCTGTTGACGAAATGCTGCCAGCACTTGCGCCTAACGCTGATATTGAAATCGCACGGCTGCAACAAAGACTGGTGACGCTCGGCATCTATCAAGGTGCGGTTGACGGCTTTACCGGCCCGCAGACGCGTGAGGCTATCGAACGCTGGCAGGCACTACAGAAGAAGGTCGGCGTTCCAGCGCAAAATAGTGCGGCGCAGCCGACAAATGAAGATGACGTGGCCAAGGTGATCGACTTGGCGGTTCCGTCTCCTCGCCCAGAACCTGCCGTACTGAAAGTTGACGCGACAGCAAAACGCGCGCCTGATCTTGCCTCGTTGGAAAGCAAGCCAGCACAGGAAAAGAAGCAGCTGGCGATCCAGCCAGCCGTACAGCAGCAAGCGAAGGTTTCCTCACAGGACATCGTGCGCGTACAGGCTGGCCTTAAAGCCTTTGGCAATGAGATGGTGAGCGTAGACGGTGTGCCGGGTAAATCCACGCAGGATGCTATTCGCGAGTTCCAGAAGTTGTTCAATCTCCGTGTGACCGGCGAAGTCGATGCGGCGCTGATTTCCAAAATGCGTGAAATCGGGCTGATCAGCTGAGGCAGGTTGAACCATGCGTCTGACATCGGATTTCTGGGTTTCTGCATTGATCCGCAGAATACAGGGCGAGGGCGGATTCGCGTATCTTGCTCGCCGTGGGTCTAAAGAAGCGGGTGCAATCTTCATCAAAGTCAGTTCGCGCTTTGGTACTTGCGATCTCTATTCACCGGCCCCACAAACTTTTTATGAAGACAGTACCGATGGGGAACGCATGTTTTTGTGCATCCTCCGCGAAGCGGATGATACCAAAGCAGGCGAGCGGATGGAGCGTGAAGTCCGCTTCGATCCCGATCTGTGGCTTATTGAGCTGGAAGATGTGGCTGATCCGGCGAGTTTTTTTTCAATTTCACCGGATAGTCTATAGGCTGGAGCGGATCGTTGCAGGGTTTTCATCTGAAGCGGTTGCCATCTCGCGTAGCTTGCTGCGCAGCAGTTTCGACATGTCGTCGGCTTTCCAGCGACGCACAAGCATCATGGCTTTCTCGCGGTCGATGGAACGATAAATCTGAATGAATTCGCGTAAACTATGGCGGTCCGCTGCAACAGGACCCAAAACTGCCGACATCGTCATGAAGCATTCAGAAGCTGATAGCCCAAGCGCTCGCAATGCAATCGGCAGATGCGATTCCGGCCATTGACCGATGATGCTATCAGAACGCTCAAACGATACGTCCAGCGAGTCAGCCAGTGCTGTTCGGAAAATCTGATCGTCGATCAAAAGTGCCGTATCGATAAGATGTTCGGGGCCGGAAAGTGCACTTGTGCCAAAAAATGACGTGCCTTGAGATGACGCATCATTCGGGTTTTCATTGCTGCTTAAATCTGCCGATGCTTTGGGCCTGTCGGTTTCAAGACCGGCAAGATTTTCCTGCAATGTTAATAAGCGATCAATCGCCGGATCGGTAAAACTGCGCAGGACGCTTTTTAACATCGGGTCATCAGATTGCCTGCGAGCAATTGCGCGGGCGTGCACAAGACCGTTCTTACCGATAATGTCGACAAGATCTTCTGACCGCAGGACAGGCGAGCGCAGAAGAATCGGTGCGGAAATTTCCACAGGTTCGTTTGCGAGTGACAGCACGAGACGGCGCGGTGCGTCTTCTATCTGAGCAAGCGCATGTGCGGCTTGTCGTTTGCCGCGAATGGTGGCGCGTTCAAGAAGAGGGAATGTCAGGTCTTCGAGCTGATGAGTTTCCTGGCGTCCAGGGCGTGTGATCGAGGCAAACGCAGCTATTGCAGCGACCAGGAGGTCGTCTGCCTTGCTGCCATCAGCTCTTGATTTTGATTGGCTCCGATTACCTGAAATTTCTTCCAGGACGCGGAACTGATCGTTTGTCACGCAAGGTACTCCGGTAGGCTAAAACTATTAACGCGGCCTGCCGCATGTCGGCAGATTGGATAATAGGTATGAAGCCTTAGCAACTCATTAACCGTGAGTAAGAAAGCGTCTATTTTGCAGGTAGTTAACTTGCTTCATATGGCACGCAGCTGGCTTGCGTGAAGAAGTTCTTCACTTGCTGCTGCCAGCTCAGGTCCGGAACAAAGCTACGCAGGACAATGGCCGCTTCGCTGACGTCCTGTTCGATGATGATGGAACGACCATCATTCTGCACTCCCTCGGCACGAAGGGCAGCTATACCAATCGAGTCTGCAATGATCAGATCAAGCTGGCGGTCGTTCGATACATTGTCATTGAGACTGTAGAGATTATCGCCATTGGGGGCGTAAACAGACAGCGACCAGAAAGGCAAATTACCTTTCGCCATGATATGCACTGGTCCATCTGTAAGATCAAAGCGGCACGCAGCCTGTTCCATCAATGGGTCTTGATCGCTCACGAGCCCAGACTTCCCGGAAAGGTAATGAAAGCGATAGGCATCGCCCAAAGCCTCCAAATGTGACCAGGCATTCTTGCTGGAATAAAGCGGGACAAGCAACAGCACCGCAATGTGGACGATTGCGGCGCCAACCAGACCGAGAAGCAGCAGGCGGACGATTTTAACCACGACATGCCTCCACGTTTGCAACGGGAACAATGCGTGGCATGACCAGATCAGCCAGTCCGGAAGAACTTGCGGCAGGCGTATCATAGAGTGTCATCACCAGCACAAAATTGCCGCTGCCTTCGACAGGAAGCCAGTTATCGGGGCTGGCATTCGGTCCCACAGTTATTTGTACGCTGCCGTCATTTTCATAAAGCACTTCACGTGAATGAAGGGCTGGTTGGAGGCCTGAGCGGGGTGTGATTGGTATCTGATTGGAGTTCGCCGGATATAGCGTCCAGAAACGTGCCGACGGCGTGAAGCCGCTCAGACGGTAGCTGCATCCGCGTTTAAGTTCGCGTCCGTTGCTGTCACGGCGCGCATAAAATGGCAGTCCTTCTGCCGTGCCCAGTGCGAGATAGGCTTTGCGTGCGGCACGCGCCTTGGAGTACGGGTCGGCATCGATTGTGCCCGCAGCAGGATAGGCATTCCACGCCCCCAGCTGTAATTCGCCAAAGCCGTCAAAGTGATCGAGTGTGTAGTCGGTTGCCCATATGCCGCCGCCAAGTGCAATAGTGAGTACTATCAGGACTTTGAGGATTGTTTTTAGCATTCTACGCTCAAAGTACCGATACTTTGGTGCGTCCCGCGAGAGCCGGAACGGGTGGGGAATGGTGGAATTTGTCGTTAAGCTCCTTGAGCGCTTTTGTGGCGACCGGCGAGAGCACACGCGGTGGCGCTACCATCATTTGGTCTGACTTGTCGGTTGCAGCAACTTTGGGTGCGTTCGTTTTTGCTGGAGCCGGGAAGGCTGGTGTAATACCCGGTATCGGCTTCAACTCGATATTCTGATGGGCATAGCTCATCATTCGCTGCCATGCCATGGCAGGCAGGACGCCGCCTGTCAGATCTTTCATCGGTGTGAAATTGTCATTGCCAAACCAGACAGCGGCAGTGAAATTTCCGGTGAAGCCAACAAACCATGCATCGCGATAATTCTGCGTTGTGCCTGTCTTGCCGCCCACGCGTGTCATCGGCAGTGCTGCGCGACGTGCCGTGCCCCGTTCAGGAACCTGCACCAGCATGGAATTCATTTCAAACGCAGCCTTTTCGGAAAGGGCGCGATGGGGTTTGGGTGCATCGCGTGTGAAATCCCACAAAACCTTGCCATCCGACGAAACAATTTGCGTAAACGCGTGACGATTGCCAGCCATGCCGCCGTTCGGGAACACATTAAAACCCGTTGCCTGGTCCATCACCGTCATTTCAGACGTACCAAGTACCATTGTCTTGTGCGAAGAAATCGGCGATTCCACACCCATGGCCTTGGTCAGCGCCACGATAGGAGCCGTGGTCAGATGATCACGCGCAAGCCTGACAGGCACAGAGTTCAGTGAACGCACAAGTGCTGTTGTCAAATCAACGCGACCGGCAAAACTACGACCGTAATTGCGGGGAGACCAGTTGCCCCAACTAATCGGTGCATCGGAAACAATTGTATTGGGCGTCATGCCCTTTTCCATTGCTGCCGCATAAACATAGGGCTTGAAGGATGATCCTGCCTGCCGTAACGCCCTGGTTGCGCGATTGAACTGACTTTCGCCGTAATCACGGCCGCCGACAAGTGCGCGTACCGACCCGTCATTGGCAATAACAACAGTTGCAGCTTCGGAAACGTTATATTCTTTGCCGTGTTGCCGAAGGTGAAACTCAAGCGATTCTTCTGCAGCTTTCTGAATGTTGCGGTCGAGTGTTGTGCGCACAGTCAGCGTGTGTTGCGGCAGCTTTCCTGCAACCTTTTTCACCTCTTCAAAGGCCCAGTCGAGGAAATAGTCGGGGCTTTCATTTTTGGCGCGGTCGATCACGCTGGCCGGATTGCGGCGCGCAACAGCGACCTGACCGTCGCTCATGAAACCACTCTCAACCATATTGGAAAGAACGACATTGGCGCGAGCCCGGGCTGCGGGAAGATTGACGTGCGGCGCGAATTTTGCAGGCGCTTTGAACAAACCCGCCAGCATCGCCGCTTCGGCAAGGTTCACATCTTTGACGTTCTTACCAAAATAAAACTCCGATGCCGCCGCTATCCCGAAGGTGCCGCCACCCATATAGGCGCGGTCAAGATAAAGCTGCAGGATTTCCTTTTTGCTCAGGTTGCTTTCGAGCCAAATGGCCAGGAACGCTTCCTTGATCTTGCGTTCGAGGGTGCGCTCATTGGAAAGAAACAGATTTTTTGCCAATTGCTGCGTAAGTGTCGAGCCGCCCTGAACGACGCCATTGGCGCGCAGATTTTGGCTTAGCGCACGGCTAAGCCCCCAAAAATCAATACCATAATGGTCAAAAAAACGTCGGTCTTCTGTGCCAAGTACGGCCTTGATGACGTGATCGGGAAGTTCATCGATGGGTACAGCTTGCCGATGCAGAATCCCGCGCTGACCAAGCTCGTTACCGTAACGGTCGAGGAATGTAACGGCATAGTCGTCCTGCGCGCGCCAGTCCTTTTTTGTTTCCTCGAATGCAGGCAAGGCAAGCGCCAGCATAACGACAGACCCGATGACGCCAAGCGTAAAGCCTTCATCCAGAACTTCCACGACAAGGCGCCGGAAGCCGCGTACACGAAAGCGTCGCGAGAAGATGGTGATATTCTCCCACCATTCACGGGCATGAAAACGAAGATTATAGAGACCGGAATCGATCCAGGCATCGAACCCAATCAAACGCGAAACCTGGAATGGTTTGCGTTTTTGCTCTTCAGAATCTTTTTTCGCCGTTTTACGCATGAACTCTACTTCGGCACCGTGAGGATTGGGAGATGAGCAAAACCTGCCCATCAATCATAACAGATTAATAAGCGATAACTCACGTTAATTAGTAAACAGACTTCATAAATCTTTTGGGAAAATAATCTTTAATAGGAAAATAGTCCTTGACGGCGTAACGGTCATTTGCTATCCATTAGATACAGTCAAGAAAGTGTGACTGTTGCCGATAACTGCCTCGATACCCCCGGCTTTATCGGCAATGCAAAACCCCGGAAGCAAATTGCTTTCGGGGTTTTGCGTAAAAGGGGCAGGGCTGACTGGGTAGAGCTTTTTTGAGAACGCGAAATGAGGACGAGCGCCGCGAGGCGCGGGTCAGGCTGGCTTTTCGCCTGCAAACGAAACACGATATAGCATGGGCGGAAGTTGCGCAGTTGATGGGGCTTTCCGAGAAAACCTATCGTGATCGCATCCGTCGTCTTGGTCTGAAAGATCCAGGCCTCAACAGACCGTCGGGAGCGGAAAGCGCTCTTCAACGCTTACAAACGGAATTGAATAAGCTGATCGATGGCGAAGATCTGCCGGATAAGAGCAAGGCTGAAGCGCTGATGGCGCTGGCTAAAGCTGTTAAGACTGTCGGTGATCTTGCTTCTGAAGCAGCGCCATCTGATCAGGATCACAACAACGGTCCGGTGTTGAGCCTGAGTGAAGTCAGACAGGCTGTAGCACGTATAGACAGGAGAATTGAGGAACTTGCACAAAGACGCGCGCGGGAAACCCTGGGCGGCGGGCTTGACGCAACAACAGATAATGGCGGCGGAACGCGAATGGCTGATCCAGGCGCGTGATGCGCAATTGCCCCCATCGGGTGACTGGCGGGTCTGGCTAATCCTTGGCGGACGCGGTTCCGGCAAGACAAGGGCCGGTGCCGAGTGGGTCTCTGGTATGGCTCTGGGGTTTGCGCCTTTTGCTGCGCGAGCGTGTGGTCATATAGCACTTGTCGGCGAGACCTACGCCGATGCACGCGAGGTGATGGTAGATGGTCCGTCGGGCATTCTGTCCGTCTCACGTGCCAGTCGGCCACGCTATGAAACAACACGGCGGCGGCTTCTCTGGGATAATGGTGCCGTGGCGTCGCTCTATTCTTCCGAAGACCCGGACGGGTTGCGGGGTCCTCAGTTCGATGCTGCATGGTGTGATGAACTGGCGAAATGGAAAAACCCGCAAGCCACGTGGGACATGTTGCAGTTTGGACTCAGACTGGGAGATTTTCCGCGTCAGGTCGTGACGACGACGCCCCGAGCGGTGCCGTTGCTGAAAACGCTGATGACTGACAATTCAGTTGCCATGACACACATGCGAACATCAGAAAATGCTGGAAATCTAGCCGATGGCTTCATGCAGACCATCAATCAGCGTTATGCCGGAACGCGGCTTGGACGGCAGGAACTTGATGGCGAACTGATAGAAGAACGCGCGGGTGCTTTGTGGTCGCGGGCGCGGATCGAGCAATGTTTTGAGCCGGTCGCACCTGAGCTGGTACGTATTCTGGTGGCGATTGATCCGCCTGCTTCGTCCGGCAAGTCGTCTGATGCCTGCGGAATCGTCGTTGCTGGCATTGATGAACATGGCATTGGTCATGTGCTTGCTGATGAAAGCATGTCCATGGCCAAGCCGCATCAATGGGCGCGTCGTGCAATTGCGCTCTATCACACCTATGAGGCGGATGCGATTTTGGCCGAGGTCAATCAGGGGGGCGAGATGGTCGCAGCTGTTCTTGCGGCCGAAGATGCGTCTGTACCGGTTCTGATGCGGAGGGCATCTCGTGGCAAGTGGTTGCGCGCTGAACCCGTCGCGGCGCTCTATGAGCAAGACCGAGTGCGGCATGCCGGGCGATTTCCAGCACTTGAGGATGAGATGTGCGACTTCGCGCCGGAAGGATTATCGAGCGGGCGCTCGCCGGATCGTCTCGATGCGCTGGTCTGGGCTTTGGGCGAATTGATGCACCATACAGACCGAAAGCCGCGCATTCGCCGCTTTGGTTGAAAATTCAGATAAATTGGAGAGCCGATATATGGCGTGGAACTGGCCGTGGCGCAGAAGTGCCGCGAATGCGCCCTCGCATTCTTATGACGGGCGACAGACGAAAATGGCGAGCGGCTTTGTGGCCTTGCATATGGAACGTGGGCCTTCATGGATCGCGCGGGATTATACATCGCTCGCTCGCGAGGGTTTTATGCGCAATCCCGTGGCACACCGTTGCGTAAGGTTGATCGCGGAAGCTGCAAGCAACGTGCCCTGGTTGCTTTATGAAGGCACCACGGAACATGAGATACATCCATTGCTGGATCTCATAGCAAAGCCGCAGGGAGGATTGGATGGCAGTAGTTTCTTCGAGAGGCTTTACGGCCATCTGCTGATCTCCGGCAATGCCTATGTAGAACGTGTCGATCTGCCAAGCGGCCGAATGGAGTTGCATCTGTTGCGTCCAGAGAGGGTAACGCTTGAAACGTCGAGCGATGGCTGGCCACAGTCGCTGGTTTATCGTTCCGCGAATTCGAGCAGAACCGTCTCTCTTTTAGGATCAGCTCCTTCCGGGCTGCACCTCAAATTGTTCCATCCGCTGGATGATCATTACGGTTTTCCGCCACTGGAAGCAGCCCTTATGGCGCTCGATATTCACAACGCGGCTGGTGCTTGGAACAAGGCCCTGCTGGATAATTCCGCTCGCCCTTCCGGCGCACTTGTCTATGCGCCGAAAGACGGCGGAAATCTGACAGAAGAGCAATTCGAGCGGCTGAAGGTTGAACTGGAGGAAGGCTATACGGGTGCATCAGGCGCAGGACGACCGTTACTTCTCGAAGGCGGGCTCGACTGGAAAGCCATGGGCTACAGTCCGCAGGATATGGATTTCATGGAAGCAAAAAATGGTGCCGCCCGTGACATCACGCTTGCTTTTGGCGTGCCACCAATGCTGCTCGGCATACCGGGCGACAATACCTATGCCAATTATGCCGAAGCCAATCGGGCCTTCTATCGCCTGACTGTGTTGCCACTGATCAACCGCACGGCGAAAGCACTGGGCTGCTGGCTTGGGCCGCTGTTTGGCGATGATCTCAGGCTTGAACATGATGCTGATCGGGTTGAGGGGCTGTCACTTGAACGCGAGTCCTTGTGGCGGCGCGTCTCAGAGGCTTCGTTCCTGAGCGATGATGAAAAACGTGATGCGGTTGGCTATCAGCCGCGTGCAGAAAGGAGAACGCCATGAGCAATCTGAGCGAAACCGTTCTGACTTCTGATGCGACATTGGTGTGGTTCGCAAAAATTGCAGGGGCGGTAGCTGGGTCTGCAGTTTCGCTGGCTTACATGCTGCCGAACGGCAAGCGTGAGGCTGCAATCCGTTTCGCGGTGGGCATCATATGCGGCATGGTTTTTGGCGGCGCGGCTGGCGTGAAAATCGCCGAGACATTGTCGCTCGAGGCTCTGCTTGGACGCGCGGAACTGATGTTGATGGGATCGACAGCGGCCAGCCTTGCTGCGTGGTCTGCGCTGGGTATTCTCAAGCGCTTCGCTGAGCGTGCCAAGCAGGCATCGCTTCCCGGAATTCCATTTTCTGAGAGGAACAGGAATGGCAAATCCTGAATTCAGGCTTGAAACCAAGCGCGCCTCTCTTGCGCTGGAAGAGGTTGAACTTGACGGCAGCTTCTCAGGCTATGCCAGTGTCTTTGGTCTGGCCGATCTGGGCAATGACGTCATCGAAAAGGGTGCTTTTGCGAAGTCGCTGTCATCCCGAAAGTCTTCCGGGGTGCGGATGCTCTGGCAACACGATGCTGCGGAGCCGATAGGCGTTTGGACGGCTATCAGTGAAGATGCACGTGGGCTTTATGTCGAGGGCAGGCTTGCCAAAGGTGTCGCGCGGGCTCGCGAAGCACTGGAGCTGATGCGCGCTGGCGGGCTTGATGGGCTGTCCATCGGTTTTCGCACAGTCAAGGCGCGCAAGGATGCACGCACCGGCTTGCGCCACATTGTTGAAGCGGATCTCTGGGAAATCTCGGTGGTTACGTTTCCGATGCTCCCACAGGCGCGCATTAATAATCTGAAGGCGGATTTGCCAACTGTCAGACAGTTTGAACGCTGGCTCACGCGGGATGCGGGGCTGAGCCGTTCCGCTGCACGCACGGTGATAGCAAAAGGCTATGCCGCGCTTGCAGCTTTTCACGACAGGGGCGGGCGGGAAGCCATCCAGTCAGACGACGCAGGTCTCGCACAGCGTATGCGCGCCGCCTGCAACATGATGTCTCTTAATTAAACAGGATCCAAAATGAGAAATATTCATACAATCCCGCTCGAAACCAAGAGCGTGGAAACGAAGGCGCTTGGCTCTAACCTTGGCAATGACGGTGATGTGTCGGAAGCTTTCGACGAGTTCATGACAGCATTCTCGGCTTTTCGTGATGCAAACGATGAGCGTCTGAAGAAGGTCGAAAAAAGTGCTGATGTTGATGTGCTTTTGCGCGAGAAGGTTGATCGTATCAACCGTTCGCTTGATGAGCAGAAGCAGGCGCTTGATCAATATGTGCTGAAAAGTGCTCGCCCTGCGATGGGCAAGAATATGCCTTTGGCCAATGTCGAACATAAGCAGGCTTTCGATGGGTATGTTCGTCGCGGCGATGAACAGACGCTGCGTGGCATTGAACTGAAAGCGCATTCTTATGCTTTGGGTCCTGATGGCGGCTATCTTGTTCCGGCGGAACTCGAAACAGAAATCGGTCGCAGACTGGCAGTGCTTTCGCCGATCCGTGGCATATCCAGTGTACGTCAGGTCTCAGGCGCTATCCTGAAAAAGCCGTTCTCGGTGAGTGGCCCTGCAACGGGCTGGGTTGGTGAAACCGATGCGCGTCCACAAACGGCATCGGCAAAGCTTGCGGAACTCCAGTTCCCGACGATGGAAATCTACGCCATGCCAGCAGCAACTTCATCGCTGCTCGACGATGGGGCCATCAATGTCGAACAGTGGATTGCTGAAGAAGTAGAAGCAGCCTTTGCTGAACAGGAAAGCGCTGCTTTCATCACAGGAAATGGTGTGAACAAGCCGACGGGTTTCCTCAGCTACGATACTGTGGAAGATGCAAGCTGGGCGTGGGGCAAGATTGGTCATATCGCAACCGGCGTTGACGGCGCTCTTCCTACTTCCGATCCGTCCGATAAGCTCATTGAACTTATCTACGCGCTGAAGGCGGGTTATCGTCAGAACGCGAATTTTGTCATGAACCGCAAGACCCAGAGCGTGTTACGCAAGCTCAAAGATGCGGACGGAAATTATCTCTGGCAGCCGCCCGCAGCCGTTGGTGAAAAGGCATCGCTGATGGGCTTTGGTCTGGTCGAGGCCGAGCATATGCCGGACATTGTTGCCGGCAGCACACCAATTGCTTTCGGTGATTTCGAGCGTGGTTATCTGGTCGTGGACCGTATCGGTGTTCGTGTTTTACGCGACCCATATTCCGCCAAACCATATGTGCTGTTCTACACCACCAAACGTGTAGGCGGTGGCGTACAGGATTTCGATGCAATCAAGCTTCTGAAGTTCGCAGCCTAATTCGTATGACAGCGGGTTTGCTGTCATTTTTTACAGCGCATATCGGGAAAACCCTGCTGATTTTTGCAGCTAGATTCAGTTCGCGAACACGTTGAATCTTTTTCTGGGTTGTCATGCGTAACTGTCTGATTTGAGAGTTATTTTAAGGGGAAAATGAATGACAATGTTTCTTGTCACGCCACCGGCGCTCGAGCCAGTGACGATCGCCGACGCACGTGCATTTTTGCGGATTTCCACCGAGAGCGAAGACGACATTTTGCGTCGTCTGGTGAAAACGGCACGTGAGCTTGTGGAAGCCGATACGGGGCTGGCACTCATCGATCAGACTTGGCGTTTACGGGTGGATCGCTGGCCGCGTTCCGGGCGTCTGGCGTTGTTCAAGTATCCGGCTAAAGCGGTGACGGCGGTGGTTGCCTATCAGCCGGATGGTACCGCCATCAGCATGGAACCCGGGGAATTCATGCTACAACATGGTCGTCGCCCACAGCGCGTCTACATGGCACAATATCCTGACGCGCAATGTTTCTGTGGTCTTGAGGTGGATTTCATCGCTGGGTTCGGGGAAACAGGCGTCGAAGTGCCAGATGCGATCAAGCAGGCGATACTCACCTTGACCGCCCATCTTTATGAGAACCGCGCTGGCCTTGACAGCAAGCAGGCAGAACTTCCGCCGATGGTTGGCCAGATGGTGGATAGCTGGCGACACATATCCCTATGAACAATGTGCTGTTTATTGATCCAGGCCAGCTCTCAGTCGAGTTGGCCCTGGAGGCCATGCATCCGGTTGCAGATGGCATGGGTGGCTATAATCAAACATGGTCGGAAATCGCGACTGTATGGGGGCATATCGAACCCATATCGAGCAGTCAGAAAGATTTTGGCATTCGCCCACGTCCTGAGATAACGCATCGAATTCTGGTGCGCTATCGCGCGGACATTTCATCTGATCAGCGTTTGCGTAAAGGCGGACGCATCTTTGTGTTGCGATCAGTGCACGATCCCGATGAAAGCGAGCGCTATCTCATCTGCCTGGCGGTGGAGGAGGGGCGATGAACGTTGCCATGAAACTTACCTTTAATGGGCTGATACGCGCGCTCCGTTTCAAGCAGCTGGCAGTGCGTGAGGATATCGCGACGGCACGACCGGTTGTCCAACGTGAAACTGAAAAATCAAGCGGGGATCACAATGAAGAATGGCGCGAGCGCATTGCAGAAAGCCCTCTACAGAGCATTGAAGAACGACAACGAACTCGTTGAAACTCTTGGTGGCGAACACGTTTATGACCATGTGCCACCCAGAACACCATTTCCTTATGTCACGTTGGGTGAAACGCTGAGCAAGGACTGGAACACAGCAAGTGAGCCGGGTGGCGAACATTTTCTCAACATCCAGATATGGGCGCGCGAGGCGGGCCGCAAACATGTGCTCGATATTGCTGGCCGTATTGCCACACGGCTAGATGAGGAGCCACTCGAACTGGATGGTCATCGCGTCGTGAATCTCATGCTGACTGAAGTGTTAGCGCGCAATACCGATGGGTTCGGCGGTTATCTTGGCACCATGCGTTACCGCGCTGTGACTGAACCAGCAGACTGATGCAGAACCGCTCTGGTCGCACAGTCAACACGCATTTCCAGAAATAAGGTCGACCTTAACTCTGCTGGAAATACTCAAATCAAGGATCAATAAATGGCAGCTCAACGCGGCAAGGATATCTTGCTGAAAATCGCAGCCGGTGAAACTGCGTTTGAAACTTGCGCAGGCTTACGCACGAAGCGCATCGCCTTCAATGCCGAAACCGTTGATGTGACGGATGCCGATGCGGCTGGTCGATGGCGGCAACTACTGGCTGGAAGCGGTGTGCAGCGCGCTTCGGTCAGTGGATCAGGTATCTTCAAGGATGCAGCTTCGGATACACTGATCCGCAGTCTGTTCTTCAATGGAGAGATCCGCAACTGGCAGATTGTGCTGCCGGATTTTGGCACCATAACAGGGGCGTTTCAGATCGTAGCGCTCGAGTATGGCGGCAATCACGATGCTGAAGTCACCTTCGAGATCGCACTGGAATCGGCAGGACTGATTACTTTCGGAGAGGCGCTATGATGGTCAATCGCCATCGTGGTGAGGTTGCGGCGAAACTTGACGGCCGCGACTGGACGCTCTGTCTCACGCTAGGCGCACTTGCCGAGCTGGAAGCAGCTTTTGAAGCAGATAATCTCTCAGACCTCATCGCTCGCTTTTCGACGGGCCGACTTGCTGCTCATGATATGCAGCGCATCATTTGCGCAGGCCTGCACGGTGGTGGCCATAGTGTGAGTTACGATGATGTTGCAGAAATGCGGGCGGAAGGCGGCGCAGCCGGGTTCGCATATATCGTTTCAGCCCTTTTGACTGCAACATTCGGAAGCGCTGAAAAGCCGGAAAGCGATTCCACATCAAACCCTTGAGTGCCGCAGTTGAATCAGATCCTTCATTGAAGCCTTTTCCATGGGATGAGGTGATGCGGGCAGGGTTTGGTTTGCTGCGGCTTTCCTCAAAAGACTTCTGGGCAATGACCCCGCGTGAATTAGCAGCGGCCCTCGGTCCAGTATCGAGTAACGCATATGCCCCCTCGCGTGCGACGCTTGACGCGCTCATGCACGCATTTCCCGACAGGTAAATCACATGACAGATGAAACCGTAACCGTTTCCGTTGAGGCGGACACGAGCGCGTTCGATCGTGCTTTGACCGATCTTGAGAAGCGGTCGTCGAGCTTCGGCTCCAACCTTAGTACAGCACTCAAAAGCGCAATCGTATCCGGTAAGGGACTGGAAGATGTGCTGCGCGGTCTTGCGAGCAGTCTTGCAGGTTCGGCACTTTCTGCCGGGCTTCAGCCATTACAAAGTTTAGGCTCGTCATTGATGTCGGGTGTGATGACAGGCATCCGGGGCATTATGCCATTTGCCAAAGGTGGCGTGGTTTCTAGCCCGACTTATTTTGGCATGGGCAATGGTTCACTGGGGTTAACTGGTGAAGCCGGTGCAGAAGCCATTCTCCCACTCGCGCGTGGCGCTGACGGTCGGCTTGGAGTTGCCACGGGTGGTAACACGGGCAAACCTGTGCAGGTCGTCTTCAACATGTCCTCGCCTGATGCGTCGTCTTTCCGCAAATCTGAAGCGCAGCTTTCGACCATGCTGGCAGGTGCAGTACGTCGCGGCGCTCGGAGGTTATGAGATGAGCGCATTTCACGATGTTCGTTTTCCACTCAGCGTCTCCTTCGGTTCAACCGGAGGCCCGGAATGGCGCAATGAAATTGTCACGCTCACGTCGGGGATGGAAAAACGTAACGCGCGTTGGGCGCACTCTCGACGCCACTTCGATGCAGGAACGGGATTGCGTTCGCTTGACGATCTGAAAACTGTGCTTGCCTTCTTTGAAGCTCGACGCGGTTCGCTCCATTCATTTCGTTTCCGCGATCCGTTCGACTTCTCATCCGCTGCGGGCAGTGTGGCACCCTCGCCATTTGATCAACAGATTGGATCGGGTGACGGTATCCGCGCTCTTTTCCCGCTCATCAAACGCTATGAAACTTACGATCGTCCGATTACGCGACCCGTCAACGGATCGGTGTTGATGGGCGTCGATGGCGTGCGGCTTGCAGAAGGCGAAGCTTTTACGTTCGATAGTGCGACCGGCAACGTGACGTTTATGCCCGAATATATACCCACCGAGGGAGCCATCGTAATGGCAGGTTTTCTGTTCGATGTGCCGGTGCGCTTCGATACGGACAGGCTTATGGCCAGCATTGCGTCATTTCAGGCAGGTGAAATTCCTTCCATTCCGATCATTGAGGTCAAGGCATGATCCCTGTTCCGGCAGCGCTTGAATCACATTTGAAGGGCGAAGTCACAACCCATTGCTTTGCCTGGTTTATAAGGCGTTCAGACGGTGTTGTTCTGGGTTTCACAGACCATGATAGTACTCTGTTCCTGATGGGCATTGCCTGCGAACCACTGACCGGTCTGAACAGCAGCGAAGCTACGACCACGCTAGGGCTTTCTGTTGCGGGCGGCGAGGTCGAAGGCGCTCTGTCTTCAACACGCATCAGCGATATCGATGTTGAGCAGGGTCGCTACGACGGGGCGATCATCGAAAACTATCTGGTCAATTGGGCTAGCTCCGAACAGTACATGCTTTTGCGGCGCTGGACTGTTGGTGCGATCAGCCGATCGGGTGGTCGATTTGTCATGGAACTGAAAGGAGCTGCGGCTGCATTCGATGCCGTGTGTGGCCGCCGTGTATTGCGTCAGTGCAATGCCGTTCTGGGAGATAAACGCTGTGGTGTGAACCAAAGCGATCTTCGGTTCGCGGGTTTTGGATCAGTCATTGTTGCCGATGGAGCCGTACTGCATGTTGCAGGCCTTGAGGGATTTGCGAGTGGCTGGTTCACCGAAGGTCTTCTGACCTGGGCAAGTGGCAAAAGCCTGGGAAAGGCAATTCGTGTTCTGGGGCATAGCAGTAATAATCTACGCCTGATCGAGCCGCCTATTCTGCCGGTCGAAACCGGGGACACATTTCGCGTTGTGGCCGGCTGCGACAAGAGCTTTTCCACCTGCAAGGCTAAGTTCGGAAACGGCGCAAATTTTCGTGGCTTCCCGCATCTGCCCGGCAACGATGCAGCCTTCGCCTATGTCAATGGTGTGAACGAATATGATGGGAGTGCGCTGGTTCCATGATCATCGCAGATGCTATTTTGACAGAAGCCGAAGGTTGGATCGGCACGCCCTATCGCCATGGTGCTTCGACGCGTGGTGTGAGCTGCGATTGTCTCGGGCTGGTGCGCGGTATCTGGCGGACCCTTTACGGTAATGAACCAGAAAATTCCGGTATATACGCCCCGGACTGGGCAGAGGCTGCATCGGGTGATCCGCTTATGGAAGCAGCGAATAGGCACATGGGACTGCGTAATAGCAGTGATCCCCAGCCCGGCGACTTGTTGATCTTTCGTTGGCGCGCTGATGTTGCGGCAAAGCATCTTGGCATAATGGCGCGGGAGAACCGCTTTATCCATGCCTACGAAGGTCATCACGTGATGGCTTCTGCACTGGTGCCCCAATGGCGCAAGCGGATTGCCGGAGTTTTTATCTTCCCTGAACTGAAAGTGTAAGCAATGGCGACTATCGTTCTGCAAGCGGTCGGCGCTGCCGTCGGTGGCATTTTTGGCCCTGTCGGGGCGGCCATCGGTGCCGGACTTGGTGCAATGGGTGGCTACGCCGTCGATACGGCAATCATCAACTCGACCCGTCATATGGAGGGCGCGCGCCTCAATAGCGGCCGGATGGCGACAGCGGAAGAAGGCGCGGCACTTCCTTTCGTCTATGGCACGGCACGGCTTTCAGGCACGTTGATCTGGGCAACGCGGTTTGAGGAAAAGAAAACCACCGAACGTCAAGGCGGCAAGGGTGGTCCGAAGGTGACAACCTATAGCTATTTTGGCAATGCCGCTTATGCGGTTGCGGAAGGCGAGATTGCAGGCATACGCCGGGTCTGGGCAGACGGTCAGGAGCTTGATCTCACCGAAGTTGATATGCGTATCTATCTGGGCACGCAGGAACAACAGGCCGATCCGCTGATCGAAGCCAAGCAGGGAACAGGCAATGCGCCTGCTTATCGCGGCACCGCCTATGTCGTGTTTGAACGTATTCCGCTTGATGTGTACGGTAATCGTCTGCCGCAATTTCAGTTCGAGGTCATGCGACCAGTCGGTAAGCTCGCGCAGGGCGTTCGTGCTGTGGCGCTCATTCCGGGGTCCACCGAATTTGGCCTGTCGCCAGGCCCGGTCAGTGACCGGCCGTTTCCGGGTGAAAATCGCACACTCAATCGCAATGCAAAGCGCGGTCGCAGCGACTGGACGGTTGCCATGGATGAGTTGCAGATGCTTTGCCCGAGCCTCCGTCATGTGGCAATTGTCTTGCCGTGGTTTGGCAATGACCTGAGGGCCGGGACGTGCAGCATTCGCCCAGGCGTTACACATCAAAGTTCCTTATCGTCGAGCCAGACCTGGAAAGTTGAGAATGTCACGCGTGCCGATGCACATCTTATTTCGACCAGTGGTGAAGGCGCTGCTTATGGCGGCACACCTTCCGACCAAAGCGTAATCGATGCTATCCGAGATGCCAAAGCGCGCGGCCTTAAGGTAACGCTTTATCCGTTCATCATGATGGACGTGCCCGCCGATAATCAGTTGCCATCGCCTTATGGCGGTGTTGGGCAGTCCGTTTATCCATGGCGCGGGCGCATTACCTGCCATCCAGCAATTGGAATGGATAGCTCACCCGATAAGACGGTTGAGGCTGGAAATCAGGTCTCGGCTTTCATTAATGGAACATGGGGTTACAGGCGTTTCCTGAATCATTGTGCAAATCTGGCAAAGCAGGCCGGTGGCGTCGATGCCTTTTTGCTTGGTTCAGAACTTCGGGGTCTCACCAGTATCCGTGACAGCCGCGAAAACTTTCCATTTGTCACGCATCTCTGTTCGCTTGCCGCTGAAATGCGACAAAAGCTGGGAAGTGCCTGCCGCATAACCTACGGCGCCGACTGGACTGAATATTTTGGCTATCAGGCTCAGGATGGAACGGCTGATCTGTTTTTCAATCTCGATCCGCTGTGGTGCCATCCTGCGATAGATGCGATTGGCATCGACAATTATATGCCGCTTGCCGATTGGCGGGATAGCGATTTTGTTGGCGGTAATCCTGATGAGTTTGAATCGCCTTACGATCTTGAAGGCCTGACAGCCAGCATAGAAACAGGCGAGGGCTTCGATTGGTATTACGCGACGAATGAACATCGAGCCGCGCGCGTACGAACTCCGATCAGCGATGGGCTTGCAGGCAAGCCATGGGTCTATCGTTACAAGGACATTCGCGCGTGGTGAAGCAATCAGCATTATAATCGCATTAATGGGACGGAAGCACCGAGCCCCACTGCCTGGGCGCCCCAATCCAAGCCAATCTGGTTCACTGAACTTGGGTGCCCGGCGGTCGACAAAGGGCCTAACCAGCCCAATGTCTTCCCCGACCCGAAATCATCAGAAAATGCGACACCCTATTTTTCCAACGGTTCGCGCGCTGATATCGGCATGGACCGGTTCCTCCGGGCACATTTCAGACATTGGCCTGAAAATAATGCAGTCTCGTCTGTCTATGGCGGCTCGATGCTGGACATGGATCGCATTTATTTGTGGTCCTGGGATACGCGGCCATTTCCGGAGTTTCCGCTGAAAGGCGATGTGTGGGGAGATACGCCGAACTAGCGCCTCGGCCATTGGCTTAATGGGCGTATCAGCGGAGTTGCGCTTGATGAGTTGATAGCGGCCATACTGGCCGATTTTGGATTGCCTGAAGCGGATTGTAGCGCGGCGGATGGCTATATGACTGGCTTTGTGATTTCTGAACCATCAACGGCGCGTGGTGTGCTTGAGCCACTCATGAACGTGTTTGGCGTGCATGGGTTTGAGCAGGCGGGCCGTTTCGTGTTCCGGAGTATAGGGCGTGCTGCTTCGGCGATTGATGTGGCACATATACTGGTCGAGTCATCAGATGGCGACGCGTTGAGTTTCGTTCTCGAAGATCAGGGCGATCTGCCTTGTGTTGCCGAACTATACTGTAATGATCCGCTACGCGACTTTCAGGTGGTGGGTGCATCGGTGCGCCGCGATACAGGGCAGGGAACAGAAAGTCTGAGCATTTCCGGATCGATGGAAATGGGGCAGGCAACTGCCCTTGCAGAAAGCTGGATGGCACGCCGCTATGCTGAACGGCGAACAGCAAGTTTCTCGCTACCGTGGTCGGGCGCAGCACTGCATGTTGGTGATCGTGTCAGGCTTGATGCGCTGGGCGGCGGCCGTAACTACGTCGTGTCCTCTTTGGAAGACGGAGAAGTGCGGACCATTAAGGCCGTAGCACTTGCACCGAATATCGTGTTTGGAGACGATGGTGAAACACCGCGGCTTCCGCCTGGAACACCGGTCTCTGATATGAAGCCGCTGTTTCACCTCATTGATTTACCGCTCTGGCCGAGCGCGGAAGATCCAGCCGGTCAGTTACGCGTTGCATGTCATGCTAAACCATGGCGTGGCGTGGTGACCTGCGCGTCACCCTCTGAGGATGGCTTTGTAGAGCGCGGTTTAATCGGTGAACGCGCTGTTATGGGCGAGCTGACAACGCCTCTTAAGGGTGCTCCGAGTGGGCGTTTGATCAATCATGGCGTGATAGAGCTGGTGCTTTATTCGGGCGAATTAGGATCGAGATCATTGGCCCAAATTCTGAACGGGGCTAACACGGCAGTTTTGAAATCCCCTGATGGTCGCTGGGAAGTTTTGCAGTTTCTTGAGGCAGAGGAAATCGGACAAAACAGATGGCGATTGACGAGAATTTTGCGTGGACAACTTGGGACGGAAATATCAAGCCTGAGCGAGAAGGCGGTAGGGACCCCGTTTGTCTTGCTTGACGGTGGTGTGCAGAGCATTGGCCTGCAATCATCTGAAATCGGGCTTGAGCTCAACTGGCGCATAGGGGCCGCAGGCAAGTCATTCTCAGACGAGTTTTTTGACACGGTGAAAGCCGCAGGTGGCTTGCAGGCGCTGAGGCCTCTGAGCCCCGTACATCTCAAGAGCAAGCGGCTTGGCAATGGCGATCTGTCCGTTCATTGGGTCAGGCGCGGCCGGCTAGATGCCGATAGCTGGATGGGTGAGGATATTCCACTCGGTGAGGAGCGTGAGGCCTATCAGGTGGAGGTCTGGCAGTCCGATACGCTTGTACGGAGCGTAAGAGTTCAGACTGCATCGTGGATCTACCCGAACACAGAGCTCCTTGCTGAATTGGGCACCACAGACTTTCAAATCCGCGTTGCAATGTTGAGTGCCAAAACCGGCATGGGTGATTTCACCGTGCTCGATATGTCGAATGTTCTATAAACTTCAGAAGGGAAATTTCATGATCGAAGACAAGCCCTGGTATCTTTCTCGCACAGTCTGGGCAGGATTGGTCGCGCTGTTTTTATCGCTGGCGGGTGCATTTGGCCTGATCAGCGATACGGTCGATCCGGGGGCTCTGACTGATCTACTCCTGCAACTTGCGACCGCTATCGCTGGCCTTATTGCTGTTTTTGGTCGCATAGGGGCAACTTCGCGCATTTCATAATTTTACAAAGCGTGATAGCAAAGTTTTGAAAAGCGATATGATCTCGGAATGTTGACGGATGTTCCAGATAATATTATGCATGAAAACAACAGTTTAGAATGGCTTCGGTCTCGCAGGCGGGAGAGGGGCTATTTTATGAGCTTAATTTCCTTTGTGTCGAGAAGCAGGGCGTATTGTTCATGCATCGTTCAGCTGAGAGGCGCTATATAAGGGACATGATGAAACAGAACCCTGCTCTCAAAATTTTCGCGCTTCTGGCCGTTAGCATTGGTCTGTTGCCGGTCAGTGCCGGTGCCTTGCCACTTGCAACGCCCCAGAAGTCTAATCTTCTGATTGCCGCTGCTGGCGATTGTGCGGCGGTTGGCGAACAAGTTGCTGCCTCACAGGGCGGCCAGTTGGCGAAGGCGACACCGACCACACAGAATGGCCGTGCCATGTGTGTTGTCGTGGTGCTTGTACCTGGCCGTGATGGCGAACGCCCGCGCCGTGTAGAAGTAGCCGTCCCCGCACAGTAATGCGTCCCTGCGAGGAGCCTCAAACTTGCGTATCCTGATCGTTGAAGACGACAAGGACCTGAACAGGCAACTCTCGGATGCGATGGTTGCCACGGGTTATGTCGTCGATAGTGCTTTTGACGGCGAAGAAGGTCATCATCTGGGCGATACCGAGCCCTACGACGCTGTGATCCTCGATATTGGCCTTCCGCAAATGGACGGCATCAGTGTGGTCGAGCGCTGGCGAAGCAGCGGACGGACCATGCCGGTTCTGATGCTGACGGCCCGTGATCGCTGGAGTGACAAAGTTGCCGGTATCGATGCGGGTGCCGATGATTATGTCGCTAAGCCTTTTCATATCGAAGAAGTTCTGGCTCGTTTGCGCGCATTGATCCGCCGAGCTGCTGGCCATGCTTCGTCTGAACTGGTTTGTGGTTCGCTGCACCTTGATACCAAGACGTCAAAAGCCAGCGTTGATGGCGTTGCGTTGAAGCTGACTTCGCACGAATATCGTCTGCTCTCCTACCTCATGCATCACATGGACGAGGTTGTTTCACGGACAGAACTGGTTGAGCATCTCTACGATCAGGACTTTGACCGTGATTCTAACACGATCGAAGTTTTCGTTGGACGTCTGCGCAAGAAGATGGGCGTCGATCTCATCGAAACTGTGCGCGGCATGGGTTATCGCATTCGCTCGGAAGGGCAGGATGAGACGAAAGGGAGCGGGAACTGAAGCTTTTTAGCATTTTCCCCCCTTTGCGTTCTCTTGCGATACGCGTCGTCACTCTTTCGACGCTCTGGGTCATTCTGGCGCTTGTCGTTGTGGCGACTCTTATCAGCACCCTTTACGGCGATGCGGCACGCAACAATTTTGAGCGGCTTCTGACAGCGCATTTGTTCAGTCTTGTAGGTGCAGTCAGTATATCGCCGGACGGCACTCTTCAAGGGCGTCCTGAACTTGGAGAACTGCGCTATTCCAGTCCACTTTCCGGTTGGTACTGGTCTGTTGACCCCGTTTCGTCAAACATCAACGGCAAATTGCAATCGCTATCCACTGCGGGGCGGATTGTGCCTGATCTGCCGGTAAATCAAGCGCCGTTCGACAGTTCGTTCATGCGCAGCTATACGCTGCCGGGGTTGAATGGCGAAGAACTCTACATTGTCGAAACGGAAGTCGTTCTCGATAATGATAACCGCGTTGCGCGCTTCCGTGTGATGGGGAACCTGAGTGAAGTCATGAATGAAATCGATGCCTTCAGAAGCAAGCTTGCTCTTTATCTGGCGATTTTTGGACTTGGCAGTGTCTTCATCAATGCAGGCATTATTCTCTTTGGTTTGCGTCCACTCGATAAGGTCCGTCTGGCTTTGACTGATATTCGCGAAGGGCGATCAGCGAAACTCGACACATCGCTGCCTATTGAAATTGCACCACTTGCAAGTGAGATGAATGCGCTGATTGAAAACAACCGCCGCATTGTTGAGCGTTCACGCACACAGGTCGGCAATCTTGCCCACTCGTTGAAGACGCCTCTTTCAGTCTTGACCAATGAAGCACGGGCAATGGGCGGCGAGCAGGGCCGGGTTGTACTTGAACAGAGCGAAGCCATGCAAGTGCAGATACAGCATTATCTGCAACGAGCTCGCATCGCTGCGCAACGAGACAGCGTCGTATTCAGAACTCAGGTCACTCCAGTGCTTGAGCGGATGGAACGTGTGACTGTGAAGCTTAACCCTGCTTTCAGAATCACATTCAGGAATGTGCTCCCGGGCGCCGTTTTCGCAGGCGAAAAAGAAGATCTGGAAGAGATTGTCGGTAATCTGCTCGAAAACGCAGGTAAATGGGGGCGTAGACACATTGAGATCGTTTTGCGACCAGCCGCTGATGCACAGCGCCAGTTTGAGATTCTGATAGAGGATGACGGCCCGGGCCTTGCTCCTGATAAGATCGAACAAGCGTTAAAACGTGGTAATCGGGTCGATGAGACTAAGCCGGGCACTGGGCTTGGGTTGGCAATCGTACAGGACACGGTGCGTGAATATGGCGGCGCCTTGCATCTGGGCAAGAGTAACTTGGGCGGGCTTCAAGTGCGTGTTGTGTTGCCGCTGACTGAAGATTGATGGTTGTTTTTGCCACGGGGCGAACTAGAAGGTAAGACTTATTAGCTGCATCCTACGATAGTATGCATGCTCATTTTTTATGAAGGCCGGTTTGTTATGATAATGGTATCAAGGTTTTCTGCTCCTCTTCTGATCGCTTCAATGGCGTTCGTGCTTTCGGCCTGCGGGACATCCGGTGGTGGAAAAGGTTTGGGACTGACTTCGCTTGGTGGGTCATCGTCATCGGCAGAAACGCGTCCGAATCTCCTGGCACCGCTCGGCAACGGCCTTTTGGGCAGTTCGGCAGGGCAGTTGACTACCGGTGACCGTAAGAAGGCCCTGGAAGCAGAATACCGAGCGCTTGAATACTCGCCTGCTGGCAAAGCCGTCTCGTGGAGTGGCAGTGGGTCGACATCTGGCGATGTCACTGCGGCACAGCCCTATCAGGTGGGTTCGCAGAATTGTCGCCAATATACGCACACCTTCACCATCGCGGATTCACTGCAAACTGCACGCGGTACTGCGTGCCGTAATACGGATGGAAGCTGGACGCCGCTGAACTGATTGCTCCAGGCATTTGCGGCGAATTGCCCTAGTCTGTAACTTCCGGCAGGTTACTGTTGGTTTTTACCTCGGCTGAGACTAAGTCTCAGCCATGGAATTCTGGTTGACTGCCGCACTGCTGACCCTTGCAGCCACATTGACTGTTTTGTTGCCGCTGACACGGAACAAGCAGGAATTTTTGCCCCCTGAAAAGAACGATCTGGAAGTGTATCGCGACCAGTTGCGCGAGGTTGAGGCGGATGCCGCACGCGGTATGATCGACGCTCCCAGTGCTGAACAGGCTCGTATCGAAATTTCCCGCCGCATTCTTAATGCCGAAAAAGCCAGTGCGGAATCAGTAGCCAATATACGGAAAGCTCGATCCGGGCGCATGCTGGCTCTCGCAGCGGTGCTGGCCGTTCCGTTGATCGCTTGGGGCGTGTACCCACTTTTCGGCGCGCCTGACACACCGTCAATGCCACTGGCCGCGCGTCTGGCGAATAGTCCGCAGAATAGCTCAGTTGATGAACTGATTGCCCGTGCCGAAGCGCATCTTGCACAAAACCCCGGCGACGCTCGCGGGTGGGATGTATTGGCACCCATATATCTGCGGATTGGCCGTGGTGCTGATGCAGTCAATGCCTATCGTTCTGCAATTCGTCTTGAAGGTGAAAACTTCCAGCGTATTCTTGGCTTGGGCGAAGCCTTGATCGCGGTATCCGGTGGACCAATCACTGCCGAGGCGGAAGGCTTGTTTGAAAAAGCGGCCTTGCTGGAACCTGAAGACATCCGGCCGCAGTATTATCTCGCCCAGGGTGAGATGCAGGATGGCAATGCGGACGGCGCAATAAAGAGACTACAGACCGTCCTCGATAAAGCGCCTGATGATGCTCCATGGCGCAAACAGGTTGAAGAGACCATTGCACGTATTCGTGGAGTTGCTCCGCAAGCGCCAACGGCCGGTCCTACCACAGAGGATGTCGATGCTGCCGCTTCCATGAGCCCTGAAGATCGCCAAGCCATGGTTGAAGGTATGGTTCAACGTTTGGATGAAAGTCTTCGCGAAAATGGCGGGGATATCGATGGCTGGAAGCGTCTTGTGCGCTCCTATATGATCCTTAATCGCCGGGATGACGCACTTGATGCGTTAAAACGTGGGGTTGAGGCGCTGGATGGTGAAAAGCGGGCTGAGCTGACAGGCTTTGCCGCAGAACTGGGTCTGAAAGCAGGGAGCGCAACACAATGAGTGCGACTGCAGAAAACAATGGACGCAACGCGAAGCCGGTAGGCAGTTTTGCCCGTACGGTTAGTCAGCGAAAGCGTAAGCGCCTGATGTTGATCGGCGGTGCTTTGGCTGTTCTCGCTGTCGCGGTTGGCCTCATGCTCATGGCTTTTAATCAGGATATTCGATTTTTCCGAACACCTGCCGATTTGACCGAACAGGAAATCACCTCGGGTGCCCGGTTTCGTTTGGGTGGCCTTGTTGAAGAGGGTTCTGTGATGCGAGAGGGCAGCGAGTTACGCTTTACTGTCACCGACACAATCAAAACGGTCAATGTCGTCTTCGAAGGGATTGCGCCCGATCTGTTCCGTGAAGGACAGGGTGTTGTCGCGGAAGGGCGCTTTGGTCCTGACGGCGTGTTTCGTGCCGATAATGTGCTGGCCAAGCACGATGAAAACTATGTCCCTAAAGATCTCGCAGACAGCCTGAAAAAGAAGGGCGTGTGGGAAGGTAAATGATGGGAATCGGGCCAGTAATCGGAATTGGAACTGGAAAAAGCCTATGAATGTCGAGATTGGTCATTTCGCGCTTGTTCTGGCGCTGGCTCTGTCAGTTGTTCAGTCTATCGCGCCAGTCGTTGGTGCGCACCGTAGAGACATGCAATTGATGGGCGTTGCGGTGCCAACGGCGCTCGCAGTCTTCGCTTTGATTGCATTCTCTTTCATAGTGCTGACCTTGGCCTATGTCGTCTCTGACTTTTCTGTCCTTAACGTGGTTGAGAACTCGCATTCGCAGAAGCCGATGCTGTATAAGATCACCGGCGTTTGGGGCAATCATGAAGGCTCCATGTTGTTATGGGTGCTGATTCTCAGCTTCTTCAGTGCGCTGGTTGCAGCTTTTTCCGGAAATTTGCCGGAAACTCTCCGCGCGAATGTTTTAGGTGTTCAGGGTTGGATCGGAACGGCCTTTCTGGCTTTCATCATTTTCACATCCAATCCATTCACGCGCATTATTCCTGCACCGATTGAAGGCGGCGATCTGAACCCGATCCTTCAGGATATCGGTCTCGCGATCCATCCGCCGTTGCTTTATCTCGGTTATGTCGGCTTCTCTGTTTGCTTTTCCTTTGCCGTGGCGGCTCTGATTGAAGGGCGTCTCGATGCCGCCTGGGCGCGCTGGGTTCGCCCTTGGGCATTGGTGGCCTGGATGTTCCTGACCGGCGGCATCGCAATGGGCTCATACTGGGCTTACTATGAGCTCGGCTGGGGCGGCTGGTGGTTTTGGGATCCGGTCGAAAACGCATCTTTTATGCCATGGCTGGTCGGAACAGCGCTGTTGCATTCTGCAATTGTCATGGAAAAGCGTTCGGCTCTCAAAATCTGGACTGTACTACTTGCGATCCTGACCTTTTCACTCTCGCTGTTGGGCACCTTTTTGGTTCGCTCCGGCGTGCTGACATCTGTGCATAGTTTCGCGACCGATCCGGGACGCGGACTTTTTATTCTGGCTATTCTCGCCATCTTTATCGGTGGTTCGCTGTCGCTTTTCGCTCTGCGTGTTCAGAGCCTTTCGTCGGGTGGATTGTTTCAGCCGATTTCGCGCGAAGGTGCCCTGGTTTTCAACAATCTCTTCCTGACGACAGCCGCTGCGACCGTTCTTATCGGCACGCTTTATCCGTTGCTGTTGGAAGTCCTGACCGGTGACAAGATTTCGGTCGGGGCGCCATTTTTCAACATGACATTCGGGCCGCTGATGATTCCGCTGCTGTTCGCCGTACCTTTTGGTCCGCTGCTCGCCTGGAAGCGGGGGGATCTCTATGGTGTTGCACAAAGACTGATGACAGCATTCGCATTGTCATTGATTACCGTGGGTATTGTGATCTGGCGAAGCGAAGCGCACTCCGTGCTTGCAGCCCTCGGCATTGGTCTTGCTGTATGGTTGATCCTGGGTAGCCTGACCGACCTCTGGTTGAAGGCAGGTATTGGTAAGGTTCCCGCGAGCAAAGTGTTGCCGCGCTTTAAAGGGCTGCCACGTTCAGTCTTCGGGACAGCGCTTGCACATATGGGCGTTGGCGTAACGTTGCTCGGCATCATAAGCGTTACGACATATGGTACGGAAAGCGTGTTGCTGATGCGCCCGGGCGAGACGACAAAAGTCGCAGATTATTCGCTGCGCTTTGAAGGACTGCGTCCTTTGACCGGTTCCAACTTCACGGAAAATCGCGGCACGTTTACCCTTCTGGATTCGTCAAATCGCAACCTGGGTGTGATCGAGCCTTCCAAGCGATTTTTCCCGGCCCGTCAAATGCCGACGACTGAATCAGGCATCCGGACGCTTTGGTTCAGTCAGGTTTATGTGGCTCTGGGTGACGAACCTGGCAATGGTTCTATCGTTGTGCGTGTTTGGTGGAAACCAGACGTCACGCTCATCTGGTATGGCGCGCTGATCATGATGATAGGGGCGATCTTCTCTCTCGCGGACCGCCGCTTGCGTGTTGGCGCTCCATCAAAGGCACGCAAGGTCGCATCGAAAGAAGCAGAGGCGACGGCATGAGAATAGGCAAATGTCTTTCCATGCTTTTTCTCGGATTGTCGCTGGTGTTTAACGGTTCGGCCGCGCTGGCTGTCAATCCGGATGAAGTACTTTCCGATCCGCAGCTGGAAAGGCGCGCACGACAAATATCGGCGGAACTCCGATGCATGGTCTGCCAGAACGAATCGATTGACGATTCCAATGCGGAGCTTGCGCGCGACCTGCGTATTCTTGTGCGCGAGCGCCTGACTTCCGGCGATTCTGACAAGCAGGTGATGGATTTCGTCGTGGACCGGTATGGCGAATTCGTTTTGCTGAAGCCTCGGTTCAATGCGCAGACGGCACTTCTTTGGGGTTTCCCGGTGCTGATTCTTTTGATTGGCGGTATTGCTCTGGTCATTGCCTTCCGCAGGCGCAATACAGCGACTGAAGTCCAAAAACCGCTGTCGGAACGAGAAAAAGCCGAGCTTTCGAGGCTTCTCGACGATAAGTAAGCCATTATTCTGCTCTGATTTTCTTCTCAAACCTTACAAAACTTTCATCTTCCGGAAATTGAGCGGTAAGGTAGTCCGAACTATCTTGAGCTCTATAAAGGATTACAGGTCCAGATTTGCCTTGGTGGGAATTCTTGGTCCTGGATTGCTGCTCGTAAGGAGAGACAGATGTCGAAGAATATAACTTCAAAGTATCGCAAGGGTGTTGCAGCCGTAGCGCTGTCAGCCGCGCTTGCCGGTGCGTTCGTCGCAACCGGCCCGATGGGCGTGATGAACAATGCCCGCGCCGAAGCAGTTAGCGTCACTCCGGTTCAACAGGCTGGCTTTGCCGATCTGGTTGAAAAAGTGCGTCCGGCAGTCGTTAGCGTGCGCGTCAAGAAAGACGTGCAGGAAGCCGATAGCCGTGGCCAGCAAATGGGTACCCCTCCAGGCTTCGATCAGCTGCCTGATGGCCATCCTCTAAAGCGCTTCTTCCGTGATTTTGGAATGGAACCTCGTGGCGATGCGCGTCCGGATAACCGCCGTCCGGGCAATCGCGGCAAGCCACGTCCAGGTCATGAGCGTCCTGTGGCTCAGGGCTCCGGCTTCTTCATCTCTGAAGATGGTTATCTCGTCACCAACAATCACGTTGTTTCCGATGGCGATGCCTATAGCGTTGTTCTCGACGACGGTACAGAACTCGATGCGAAGCTGATCGGTACTGATCCGCGCACCGATCTTGCTGTGCTGAAAATTGATGATGCAAAGCGCAAGTTTACTTATGTGAAGCTCGGCGATGACAGCAAGATCCGCGTTGGTGATTGGGTCGTTGCAGTCGGCAATCCCTTCGGTCTTGGCGGTACAGTTACATCCGGTATCGTTTCGGCTCGTGGTCGTGATATCGGAGCAGGACCTTACGACGATTTCATCCAGATTGATGCTGCTGTTAACAAAGGCAACTCCGGTGGCCCCGCTTTCGATCTGTCGGGCGAAGTCATTGGCATCAACACTGCGATCTTCTCCCCTTCAGGTGGTAGCGTAGGTATTGCTTTTGCAATTCCTGCATCGACTGCAAAGCAGGTTGTTGACCAGCTTATTAAGAAGGGCTCGGTGGAGCGCGGTTGGATTGGTGTTCAGATCCAGCCAGTCAATAAGGATATTGCTGCATCGCTTGGTCTAGCGGAAGAGAAGGGAGCGCTCGTCGCTTCTCCTCAGGCGGATGGCCCTGCTGCAAAGGCGGGCATCAAGTCCGGCGATGTGATCACTGCGGTTAATGGTGAAACGGTTCAGGATCCCCGCGATCTGGCCCGTAAAGTTGCCAATATCATCCCTGGTGAGAAGGCTGCTCTGACCGTTTGGCGCAAGAACAAGGCCGAAGAAATCGATATTACGATTGCGGCCATGCCTCAGGATCTTGGCAAAGCGGACAGCCAGACTGGTGGTGGTGATACCGAACAGGGTGAATCGCTCGACTCCTATGGCCTGACGGTTACGCCATCAGAAGATGGCGACGGCGTGGTTGTCACCAATGTTGATCCTGATAGCGATGCGTCCGATCGTGGAATTCGTTCCGGTGACATCATTGTCTCGGTTAACAATCAGATTGTGAAAAGCGCCAAGGATATCGACAAGGCGATTGCCGAGGCTTCAAAGGCCGGACGTAAGGCTGTGCTGCTGCAGTTGCAGAGCAACGATCAGAGCCGCTTCGTCGCACTGCCGATCGATCAGGGATAATGATTGTATGACGCAGGCTATCTGAAATAAAATGCCAGACGGAGAACCCGTCTGGCATTCCTTCATTTTAACCAATGATCTGGTCTATAGTATCGCCATGAAGATTCTCGTTATCGAAGACGACCGCGAAGCGGCCCGCTATCTGGAGAAGGCCCTTACTGAGGCCGGACATTCAGCCGATATCGCCGGTGATGGCGAGATTGGTTATGCGCTGGCTGAAAACGGCAATTACGATGTGCTGGTCGTAGATCGCATGTTGCCCAAGCGCGACGGTCTTTCCGTTGTGGCCGGTCTGCGCGCCAAAGGCATGGAAACGCCAGTCCTTATCCTTTCTGCTCTTGGCGAAGTGGACGATCGGGTAACGGGGCTGCGTGCAGGTGGTGATGACTATCTGACCAAGCCTTATGCATTTTCTGAATTGCTTGCACGCGTGGAAGTTCTGCAACGCCGGTCAAGTCCGCGCGAGGCTGACACGATCTATCGCGTTGGAGATCTGGAACTCGACAGGCTGGCCCATACGGCGCGCAGACAAGATGTCGATATCACGCTCCAGCCACGAGAGTTTCGCCTGCTTGAATATCTGATGCGTCATGCGGGGCAGGTCGTTACGCGCACGATGTTGCTTGAAAATGTCTGGGATTATCACTTCGATCCTCAGACCAATGTAATTGACGTGCACATCTCGCGGCTTCGCAGCAAAATAGAAAAAGGCTTTGACGTTCCGTTGCTGCACACCGTGCGTGGCGCGGGCTATATGCTCAAAGCCGGGCGCACCAAAGCCTCTGTTGCGAGCGCCAAGGCGGAATGATGGGTCGTTTCTCTGCGCTCATGCGCACGACGGCGGCGCGCTTATCAACGCTCTATCTCCTGTTGTTTGCCGTTGGAGCGGTGGCATTGGTCTTCTACATGACCAACCTTTCTGCTTCCATTATCAATAGTCAGACTCAGGAAGCGCTCGGTGAGGAAGTCGCGAGTATCGGCAAGGCCTATTCGCGGGGTGGTATTCCGCAACTTGTGCGCACGATTGATTATCGTTCCCGGCAACCCGGCGCCTATCTCTATCTTGTGGCAGACCCAACTGGGCGCATCCTGTCTGGCAATGTTGAAGGTGTTGAACCGGGCGTGCTGGACACGGATGGTATTGTCGAACGCGCTTTTAAGTATCGCCGCTATGGCGAGCAGGGAACTGAGACTGAACACCGTGCGATAGCAGTCGTAATTGCACTGCCCAATGGCATGCGCTTGCTCGTTGGTCGTGATCTGGGCGAACCGGAACGCTTCCGTGATCTTGTACGCAGTTCACTCATGCTCGCTCTCGGTATCATGGGGGTCGGCGCACTTCTGATCTGGTTCTTCGTCGGACGTCGCGCACTCAAGCGTATCGATGAAGTCTCGCGCGCTTCGCAGCGCATTATGGATGGCGACCTAACCGGGCGACTGCCGGTCAATGGTTCCGGTGATGAGTTTGATCGTCTCTCCAGCAATCTCAATGTCATGCTTGGCCGCATTCTTGAACTCAATGAAGGTCTGAAGCAGGTTTCCGATAATATTGCGCACGACCTCAAGACGCCACTTACACGCCTGCGCAACCGGGCTGAAGAAGCGCTATCAGGCAAAAAGGCTGGTCCTGAATATCGGGAGGCGTTGGACGGCATCATCGGTGAATCCGATCAGCTGATCCGCACATTTAATGCGATTTTGATGATCTCTCGTCTTGAAGCAGGCTATTCCGCTGAGAACCTTGAGAATATGTCGGTGGCATCAATTGTCAGCGATGTAGCTGAAATGTACGAGCCAGTAGCCGAAGATGCGGGTGCTACATTGACCCTTGGTGCGCTCGATGATGCACCGCTGCATATAAATCGTGAACTCGTCGGTCAGACCGTCTCCAACCTCGTCGATAATGCCATCAAATATGCGCTCTCAGGCGAGAACCCAGCAGTCGTTACACTTTCCATGGAGCGTGATTCACAATGGGTGCGCATTGTGATCGCTGACAACGGCCCAGGCATTCCAGAAGATAAACGCGAGCAGGCAACCGAACGTTTTGTGCGGCTTGAGGAAAGCCGTACACAGCCGGGATCAGGGCTTGGTTTAAGCCTTGCCAAGGCGGTTATGAAATTGCACGGTGGCGCTCTGCGTCTGGAAGATAATGGACCCGGCCTGCGTGCAGTGCTTGAGTTTCCGTTGCCAAAGGACACACAATCTTAAAGTGACATGCTAGAGGGGATCATGGCGGCTGAAAATTCAAAGGAACTGCTTTTCGACCGTAACCTTTGTGGGCTGACACCGCTTGATTCTGAACGAGCACAATCCTTTCTGACCGATCTTGAAGAACGGGCAAAGGAAGAGGAGCTTGGTCACGTCACTCAGCTCTTAGGCAATAAGCAAGCCAGAAGCTTTCTCGCAGCGGTCCTTGATCTGTCACCTTTCATTCGCGAATCCCTGATCCGTCAACCGCGTATTCTCGATCGAATTGCGGTTTTGACGCCTGAAGAGGCGCTCGCCAATATTCTTTCCGAGATTACCGCATACGGCACGGAAGACGGCGTCACTGAAGCTTCTCTGATGAGCAATCTGCGCCAGCGAAAGCGTGAGGCGCATGTGCTGATAGCACTTTGCGATCTGGCACAAGTCTTTAACACGGAAGCAACGACGAGCTGGCTCACTGATCTTGCCGAGGCTTGCACCGGCGCTGCTATCCGTTTCCTCCTTCGCGATACCGACACTGCGGGTAAGATCAAACTGCCTGATCGTGAAAACCCGGACAAGGAATGCGGCTGGATCGTCCTTGGCATGGGTAAGTTCGGTGCGCGTGAGCTCAACTATTCTTCCGATATTGATCTGATCGTCTTTGTTGATGAAACGAGACCGGCAATCGGCGACCCCTATGAATGCGTCGATACGTTCTCGCGTATGACGCGTCGTTTGGTGCGCATTCTTCAAGATCGCACCGCAGACGGCTATGTCTTCCGCGTTGATCTGCGTTTACGTCCAGATCCGGGTTCGACGCCTCTGGCAATCCCCGTTGGTGCAGCTCTTCATTATTATGAAGGACGTGGTCAGAATTGGGAACGTGCGGCCATGATCAAGGCGCGTCCTGTGGCCGGTGATAGAGAGTCTGGCAAACAGGTGTTGGCCGAGCTCGCCCCATATGTCTGGCGTAAATATCTCGACTATGCAGCGATTGCCGACGTCCATTCCATCAAGCGGCAAATCCATGCCCATAAGGGGCACGGCGACATAGCCATTCGCGGTCACAACGTGAAGCTCGGTCGCGGCGGTATCCGCGAGATTGAGTTCTTTGTGCAAACGCAGCAATTGATTGCGGGTGGACGGTTCCCGGAACTGCGTGGCAATCAGACGGTTCCGATGCTGGGAAAACTTGCAGAGCGCGGCTGGATCAGTGAGAAAGCCCGAGATTGCCTTTCCAAGGAATATTACTTCCTGCGCGATGTCGAACATCGCATCCAGATGATTGCCGACGAACAGACCCATATTCTGCCGGAAGACGATGAGGGCTTCGCCCGCGTTTCGCATATGATGGGTTATGCCGATACGTTAGCGTTTTCCGAAGTGTTTCTGTCGGCACTGAAGGTTGTCGAAAAGCACTATGCAGCGCTGTTTGAACAAGCGCCAGATCTTGGTTCCTCCAGTGGCAATCTCGTTTTCACCGGCGATGTCGATGATCCGGGCACATTGGAAACCCTTACCTCTATGGGATATGAGCGCCCCAGCGATATCTGCCGTGTTATTCGTACCTGGCATTTCGGTCGCTATCGCGCCACGCAATCAGCCGAAGCAAGAGAACGCCTCACAGAGCTGACCCCGGCCTTGCTGCAAGCTTTTGCTGCAACCGAGCGTGCCGACGACTCACTCTTGCGGTTCGATGGGTTCTTGCAAGGTCTGCCTGCAGGCATTCAGCTTTTCAGTCTGCTGCAATCAAATCCGCGTCTTCTCAATCTCCTTGTGATGATCATGAGCGCGGCTCCTCGACTAGCTGAAATCATCACACGCAAGCCGCATGTTTTCGACGGCCTGCTCGATCCGGCGATTTTTTCTGAAGTGCCGACCCGGGTCTATCTTGAAGAACGGTTGCGCGCATTTCTGGGTGCTGCAACAGATTTCGAGGAAGTGCTGGACCGCCTGCGTATTTTTGCAGCCGAGCACCGTTTTCTTATCGGCATTCGTCTTCTGACAAGCGCAATTGATGGCGTCCGCGCCGGTCGCGCCTTTTCTGATCTTGCTGAATTGATGATCGGGAAAGCCTTTGAGGTCGTCGAAGCCGAATTACAAAGACGCCACGGCAAAATAAAAGGTGCCAAGGCTGCACTTCTCTCCATGGGTAAGCTCGGTAGTCGCGAACTGACAGCCGGCTCCGATGTCGATTTGATCCTGCTTTATGATCACGACAAGGATACTGAGGAATCGGACGGCGACAAGCCGCTGGCTCCATCGCAATATTATATCCGGCTCACACAGCGGCTCATCGCGGCACTCTCCGCTCCGACCGCTGAGGGCGTGCTTTACGAAGTCGATATGCGATTGCGCCCATCGGGCAACAAAGGCCCTGTCGCTACGCATATTGAATCATTCGGAAAGTATCAGCGCACAGAAGCCTGGACATGGGAGCATATGGCACTGACGCGCGCACGCCCAATTCATGGCGACGTTGCATTTATAGATTTCATCAAGGATGAAATTGACGAAGTGCTCTCTACCAAGCGCGATAGACAGAAGATCGCCAAGGATGTGCGTGAAATGCGCGATCTTATCTATCAGGAAAAGCCACCACGCGACGATTGGGATTTCAAACTGAAACCGGGTGGTATTGTCGATCTGGAGTTCATCGCTCAGTTCGCGGTTCTTGTTGGAAAGGTCGCAAAGAACCCGCGTCCTCTTGCAACTGAGGAAGTGCTCGCCGAACTTGATCCCTCATTCGCCGATCCGGCTACGATTGATACTCTGGTTGAAGCGCATCGCTTCTATACCAATCTCAGCCAGACGATTCGTCTTTGCCTTGGCAGCGACGCAACGCGCGAAGAGTTCATTCCCGGAATGATTGATATTCTCTGTCGCGCTGCCGAACTGCCAGACATCAAACGCGTTGAGCATCATCTGACGGAACTTGCCGCGCATGTTCGAGCCAGCTTTGATAAGCTCATAGTCTAATTAAGCTGCGTGAATCTCACTATGCTGACTGGAAGCGATAGCTTGCCTCCGGTCCGGAATGCAGACCGAGACCACAGTTCCAACGCCTTCGGTCGAACGGATACGCAGCCAGCCACCATGGAGTTCCGCGAGTGAGCGGGTAATCGCAAGACCCAGACCCGAACCGCTATGCGACTTGGTGAACTGGTTCTCGACCTGCTCAAATGGCTGACCGATTTTACGTAAAGCGGATTTCGGAATGCCGACGCCCGTATCCTGAATGGTCATGAACAGAGCCGATCCGGTTTTGCGTGCGCGCACCGTGATACGACCATTGTGGGATGTGAATTTCACCGCATTGGACAGAAGATTAATCAGCACCTGCTTGACTGCACGGCGGTCCGCATTGAGCTGCATGGCTTCTTCAATGCGGGTCTCAACCGTGATGTTCTTTTCATCCGCCTGAAGCGAGATCATGCGCACGGTTTCATTTATCAGCGGGCATAGATCGATTTCTTCACGGTCGAGTGAGAAATGGCCTGCTTCGATTTTCGACATATCGAGAATGTCATTGATAACGTTCAGCAGGAAGTTGCCGCTGGTGTGAATGTCGTTGATATATTCTTCATAGCGGTCCGAACCGAGTGGCCCGAAAGTGCCAGCCTGAATCATTTCGGAGAAGCCGATGATTGCATTGAGTGGCGTGCGCAGTTCGTGAGACATGTTGGCAAGGAATTCAGACTTGGCACGGTTTGCAGCTTCCGCGCGTTCCTTTTCCTGTCCGTACTTACGAGCAAGTTCGGATAGTTCACGCACGCGGTCGCGCTCACCCTTTCGGGCAATTGAGAGGTCGTGAATTGTTGCCATCAGACGACGTTCGCTATCGACAAGACGTTCCTGATGCTGCTTGATCTGGGTAATGTCGGTACCAATTGAAACCAGACCACCGTCCTGTGTGCGGCGTTCATTGACCTGTAGCCAGCGACCATCGCTCAATTGACGTTCAAAAGTCTGACCGCCAGCACGGTTATGCTCATTCGCCATGCGGCGTTCAAAGCTGAACGGGCGTGTATGGGCATCAACTTCGTTGCGTGGCACACCGGGCTTCAGTGTCCAGACCGGAAGACCTGCATATTCACTGAACTTGGAATTGGCCATCACCAGACGGTTATTGGAATCCCAGAGAACGAATGCCTCGGAAATATTTTCGATAGCTTCGCGGATACGCATGTCGGCCTCTGCCGTCTGCTGTGCAAAGCGATGCTGCTCACTGACGTCGAATGCAATGCCGACGAGGTGCAGATCATTCTCAGATGCGATTTCCGCACGAACCCGCATCCACACCCACGAACCATCGGCATGACGCATACGGAAGACGCGGTCCACATGCGAAATGTCGCCAGCCGCAGCCTGTTCGGCAATCGAATAAAGATCGCCGTCTTCTGGATTGATAATTGCCGATACATCACCAAAGGCGAGCACAGCATCCTGCGCCTCATAGCCGAGCATCTCATACATGGAACGTGACCAGTAGATACGTCCACGCGCCATATCCCAATCCCACAGACCACCACGACCGCGTGCCAGCGCCATATCAATACGACGCTGAATCTGACCGGATAAATCATCGGCTTCGCGAGCACGCGCTGCCTGACTGAAATATGCATAAAGGATCGCGAACATGACCCCGGTCGTGCCTGCAAAGAGTGTCACGTTGAGCGATACGGCGCGCTTCCATTCCGCAAAGATCGTTCTTTCCGGCTCAGCTGCAATAATCGCATAAGGCACGGTCATTGGTTTTGACACAGTACCATATGCAGCTTCACCGCTCATGACGACGGTCAGAACACCGGCGCGTTCTGCAAACATGAACAAAGGCTGGATATCGCTGAATACATCATCGGCCTGTTTTCCAACGATGTCTGTTGCAGGCCCGGAGGCCGTGACGATGACTGAATCGTCATTGACCAGAGCAATCGTCATGCCGCTGGAAGAAAGGCCGCGTGAACGAAATTCAGCAATCGTATTATCTAGATCTTTGGGCGCCATTTGTGCGCCAGCTTGTGTGCCGTTGGCAGCACGCTCGATCATTTGCGCCAGATTTGCCGTTGCTGCGGACAAGGCGGCTTTGTGCTGCAATTCAATATCTTCGCGCCATGACAACATCGAGAAAACGCGCGCCACGCCGAGTATGATCAGAAAGATGATAATGAGAGCCGGAACAAGACGGCGCAATACGGGCTCGACTGCCACGAACTTGCCGTAGGCAGGACCTGCAAGAAGCTTGGCATGCCCTGAGAGCCTGCCTTTCTTCCGCTTTCGTCCGGAGTCGCGATGCTTCCCCGCCGTCGCGTCGTACGCGTCGGTGCTCGCCATCTGTTGGTCCCTCTTGATTTGCCGTTACAGTTCCCAAGATGCGCCAGAAGCGCTGTCCGCCCGAAACTGCTTGAACTGAAATCTCTACTCAAAATGTTTCGGAATACGCCGTCTCCGAACAGCTTCAATGAATCAAAAGTGATTCGCGCTGTCCAGTGAATTCGTTAACGAGATGTAAAAAACACCACTGACGCAATCGGTTTTTCTTTTGAATCTCAATCTGTTAAGCGGAATCAGTTTCGGAAGCGGTCCATCTAACATCATGAAAAGACTCACGAAAGCCGTAAGTTTTTGCAGGCTATATCTGGCTTTGCTTGAATAACGATGGGACTGTTACACCCGGCCCATTTCTGGGCCGGGTGTAACAGATTAGCAAATCGCAATGTATGATTCGCGAATCAGGCCAGAGTTCTGTCCACGATGTCGCGAAGATCGGTTGAGAGCTTCGATGCTCCGGCAATGCGTGCCAGCGCAGCACGTGCATGCTCGCGACGGGTATCTTCCAGCGAACGCCATGACCGCAAAGCAGTAAGCAGGCGTGCCGCCAGCTGCGGGTTTTCAGGGTCGATAGACAGAATGATGTCGGCAAAGAAGGCGTAAGCTGCCCCATCTTTCCGATTGAAGCCGGTTGGATTGCTGGCTGAGAATGCGCCAATCAGCGCGCGCACACGGTTCGGATTGTCGAAAGAGAAAAGCTTGTGCTTGGTGAGTGCCCGAACGGCATCAAGCGCCTTTTCCCCGGGGCGAGTTGCTTGCACTATAAACCATTTGTCCATCACCAACCCATCGTCGCCGAACCGCTTCTCGAACGATGCAAGTGCTCCCTGCGCCTGGTGGCTGTCTCCGAAACGATGCACCAATACGCTCAGAGCGGCTGCGCGGTCGGTCATGTTATCGCCATCGGCAAACTGCTGAGCTGCCCGGGCAGGGCTGTTTTCGTATCGGCTGAGATAGTCGAGAAGCACGTTGCGCAAGGCGCGCTTGCCAGCCGGTATTGCGTCTGGTGAGAACGTTCCTTCCTGCTGCAAGCTTGCATAAAGCGATGCGAAATCGCGTGCATAAGCGGAAACGATCGCAGCGATGAGGTGGTCACGGCTTGCGCGAATTGCGTCGGGATCGACATTGTGTCCCATTTCGCGCGCGATATCGCCTTCGGTCGGCAAGGTGAGGCAAAGAGCACGGAACGCCGCATCAAGCGTCTCATCCGAGGCAACGCGTCCCGCAAGTTCAATGATTCTGTCGTCAGTCTCCGGCTCATATCCACCACGTACACGCTTGGCGCCGTCCAGCAGGGCCTGTGTGAAAATGCCGGTAAGAGCTTGCCAACGGGCGACCGGATCGCTGTCATTCAGCGCCAGGAATATGAGGTCTTCCGCCGTGAGGGGTGAAACCAGATTGATCGGTGCAGAGAAACCGCGCAGCAATGACGGGACGGGACGTTGCTTGATGCCATGAAAGACGATCGTTTCAGTAGAGCGACGAAGATGGATGATGCCATCATGCACTTCACCACCTGCAACCAACGAGGGCTCAATGTCTTTGCCGTCTGATCCGAGAAGACCAAAGGCAATCGGAATATGCATTGGCTTTTTTGTCGGCTGGCCCGGTGTGGGCGCGAGCGACTGTGTGAACTCAATAGTGAAAGTTTCTTTTGCGGCATTAAAGTCGAAGCTGGCTTCGACTTTCGGAGTTCCAGACTGATCATACCAGAGCGCGAATTGTGAGAAGTCCTGTCCTGATACATCGGCAAAGACTTTGATGAAATCTTCGATGGTTGCCGCTTCACCATCATGACGCTCAAAATAGAGGTCCATACCTTTGCGGAACATATCGGGCCCAATGATGGTGCGGATCATGCGCACCACTTCTGAACCTTTTTCGTAAACGGTAGCTGTGTAGAAATTGTTGATCTCGCTATACTCGCGAGGGCGTACCGGATGCGAAAGAGGACCGCTGTCTTCCGGGAATTGCTGCGCCTTGAGAATTTTCACTTCCGCGATGCGCTTCACAGGGCGCGAGCGCTCATCCGCAGAAAATTCATGATCGCGATAAACGGTCAGACCTTCTTTGAGGCAGAGCTGAAACCAGTCGCGACAAGTAATGCGGTTGCCGGTCCAGTTATGAAAATATTCATGCGCTATAACAGTTTCGATGCCTGCATAATCCACGTCTGTTGCGGTATCGGAGTCAGCGAGTACATACTTATCGTTGAAGACGTTGAGGCCCTTGTTTTCCATTGCCCCCATATTGAAGTCGGATACGGCAACGATATTGAAGACATCAAGATCATATTCCCGCCCGAATTTCTCCTCGTCCCAACGCATGGAGCGCTTGAGCGCATCCATGGCGTAAAGCGCGCGATCCTGCTTGCCATGTTCGACATAAATAGCGAGGTCGACCGGGCGACCTGATTGCGTGGTAAAGTGGTCCTTCACGACGTCAAGTGAACCTGCAACAAGGGCAAACAGATAAGACGGCTTCGGGTGCGGGTCGTGCCAGATGGCAAAATGTCGATCCACATCGCCTGATACAGTGCCATGTTCGACGGGATTGCCGTTTGCGAGCAAAATCGGCGCGGCTATCTTCTCAGCGTCAACACGTACGGTATAAACCGAAAGCACATCAGGGCGGTCATAATAATAGGTGATGCGTCGGAAGCCTTCCGCTTCGCACTGTGTGCAATAGACATCACTCGACCGATATAGCCCCGAGAGCTGGCGGTTCGTGGTCGGATTGACTTCTGTGATGATCTCCAGCGTGAAGCGGTCTGCATCGGGTAGATCGGTGATTTCGAGCTGATCGGGTGTCGCTGAATAAGCATTGTCACCCAGTGGTGTACCATTGAGGCTCAAGCCGATCAGTTTCAACTCATCTCCATCCAGAACAAGTGGCGTTCCTGGAGGCGTTTCAGCGCGCCGCTCGATGGTCAGCTGGGCTTTGACAATCGTCTTTTCCGGCTCAAGTATGAAGTCGAGTTTCGTTTCTGGAATGGCGTAAGGGGTAGGGCGATAATCTTCGAGGCGGAATGTATGGCCGGTTTCAGTACGCATTGCGAAACTCTTCTTTGGAGCGCAGCCCAAAATTCTGAAGCGATTTTTGGACGAGATACGCGTTAAAATAAATTACGAGAGCGCCTATACGATTTAATCAAATCAAACGGCGCCCCAAGCACTTCGATGCAAGAGTCGTATCCGGCTTTTTAGCAAACGACAAGAAAAGCGAAGTTGCTCAATATTTTTTACCTACTGATCTCTGCTTGGCTGGCACTTTATTGCGAACCGGCCTATGGATAGCGCAATAACTATAATTTCCCGCCTTGCACTTTATCTCCCGTTTAAGGAATTGCGTTGTGAAGTCCCTTCCGGACGCGGCCTCCGCAAATGTTCAGGTCAGCGAAACCAGCGAGCCTGATCTGCTTCAGAACAACCCCATGCTGGGGATCAGCCTTAAGGTCGCTTCGGTTGCTGTTTTTGTGGGAATGTCGACTTTGCTCAAGGCTGCTGAGGGCATTCCTCTTGGTCAGCTGATCTTCTTCCGTTCATTCTTCGCAGTGCTGGCGATCCTTGTCTATTTTGCTTTACGGGGACAACTGTCTGGCATTCTTCAAACGCGCCACGGCTTCAGCCACTTCTGGCGCGGGATGGTTGGTGTGGGTGCTATGTCGCTGAGCTTTTATGCGCTGACAAAGCTACCTTTGCCTGAAGCCATCGCCATCAATTACGCGTCACCGCTCATTGCTGTGGTGCTGGGCGCTCTTATCTTGCATGAAGTCGTCAGGCTTTATCGTTGGAGTGCGGTGATCATAGGTCTGCTTGGTGTCATGATCATTATCTGGCCACGCATGACGTTATTTGCGGAAGGCAATGTAGGGCACAACGAAGCCATGGGTGCGCTTGCGGCCCTCGGTGGGGCAGCAATGGCTGCTTTTGCAATGATGCTGGTGCGCCGTCTTGTGCAGACAGAGCGCACATCGACAATCGTTATCTATTTCTCGATTTCAGCCAGTGTCATTGCACTGGTCAGTGTTCCATTTGGCTGGGTCATGCCAAGCTGGCCTCAGCTCGCAATGCTGATAGGGGCGGGGATTGCCGGCGGCATCGCCCAGATATTGCTTACGGAATGCTATCGACACGCACCAATGAGCACGATTGCACCATTTGAATACACATCGATGCTGCTCGGCTTGGGTATCGGGTTTCTATTCTTTGGCGATATTCCGACCTTCGAGATGCTGTTAGGCAGTGCAATTGTGATGACAGCCGGTGGTTATATCATCTATCGCGAGCATCAGCTGGCGATAGAGCCGCACAAGGCGAACACACCGCAACAGTCACAGTAGTCTTTTATACCAGGACAAGATCACGCTTGCCCCGGCGTTCCTTCTGCGCGCGGGTCGAGCTGCATTGTTTCCGGCGTCGATTGACCATCGGGTGTATGGAACTTGAATTCTGTTTTCTGATCACTGATTGCAGGACGCTCGAACCGGCGGATACGCCAGAAAGCGTGGAGTCCGTAAACCGCATAAGCAACAGCCATGGTCACGAAGAAGCCGGACGCGCCGATGAGATCCATCATCGGGCCTGAAATTGCCGGTCCAAGCACGCTGCCGCAGCCGTAAATGATCAGAAGGCCGCCGGAGATTTTCACGAACTCATTGGTATCGGCATAGTCATTGGCGTGCGCTACATTGAGACTGTAGATAGGATAGAGCACAGAGCCGAACAGGAACATCATGATGTAAAGCGTGTAAGGTGATGTTGGATGGATTAACAGCATGATAGCCGACAGCACAAACCCAATAACACCTGCTATGACCATCACAATTCGACGGTCTACGAGGTCTGATGCACGGCCAATCGGGTACTGAAAAATTGCGCCACCGATCATGGCACAGGCAAGCATGGTCGCAATGCCAAAGGTCGTAAGCCCATTCATTTCGCCATAGATCGCGGCGAGAAAGCTCCATGTGCTAGCAACAATACCGGCAATGAATGAACCGATGGCTGCAGCCGGCGAGCGTCGATAAAGGCCTTTCAAATCGAGCGAAGCCTGAGTGAGCGGGTTTGGCGACTGCGCACTTGAAAGTGTGGTCGGAAGCAGGGCGCTTGCATAGATGATGGCGCAGACAATGAAGAGTGTAACGGTCGTCGCATCGCCAAAGGGCAAAATATATTGTCCGCACATCAGACCAAGCATCGTGATGATCATGTAGAACGAGAAAATCTTGCCACGCGTTTCGTTTGTAACGCGCTCATTCAGCCAGCTTTCGATAATCATGTAGGAACCGGCAAGCGAGAAGCCTGCGATGCCACGAAAGATCATCCACGCATAAGGGCTTATGATCAAAGAATGCAGGAGCAGTGCAATCGAGAGGAGTGTCAGCAGGGCTGAAAACACGCGCACATGACCGACGCGTCGCACCAGATGCGGGATCAGGATGCAGCCCATCGTGAAAGCGAGTGAATAGGACGTTCCCATCCAACCGATAGTCGTGGTTGACCAGCCTTCGATCCCGCCGCGGATGGGCAGGAGAATACCCGCAAGCCCGCCTGCAAGCAGCATGAGAAATGTGCTTGCCAACAAGGCGGCTATGGGCAGGAGCTGTCCAGCCATGATAAACTCCACGAAGGGCTATATTGTCCACGAGGACTATATTTAAAGAATACCTGTTACCGTCAGGCGTCGTTCAAAATGCGAACTACTGCATGTTTGCGGCATGTTGGTGACAGTCTTGCTGGCGATGCCACTGAAATGAAGGAATATCAATCGCCTAATTCGGCTAGCTTCATTTTAACCGCGAGAAAATCACGCCAGGCAAAGCGCTTTTGTGCAGGCGTGCGCAGCAGATAGGCGGGGTGCAATGTAGGCATGACAGGAATTTCCACGCCCGAAGCCGTGCGATGCACTTTCCAATTGCCACGCAGGCGCAGGATGCCTTCAGTCGCCCCCGTCAGAGCCTTGCCTGCCGGACCGCCCAGTGCGACCAGTATTTTGGGCGCTGCAAGCTCAATCTGACGTTCGATAAACGGACGGCACAATTCTGTTTCGACAGGTGTGGGGGTTCGATTGCCCGGTGGCCGCCATGGAATTGTGTTGGCGATATAAACATTCTCACGCTTGAGGCCGATGGCCTCGATCATCCGGTCGAGAAGTTGTCCGGATCTACCGACGAATGGCAGTCCTTCTATATCCTCATCACGGCCGGGAGCTTCACCAACGAACATGATGTCCGACGATGGGTCACCATCGGCAAAACAGAGGTTTTTGGCGGTGAACTTCAAATTGCAGCTGTCAAATGCCGCAAGCTTTTCATGCAGTTCTTCCAGTGTCGCTGCCTGGGAAGCAGCTTCACGAGCGAGCGCTATCTGTGTGCTGTCCGGAACATCAGCCGCAGCCTGAACAGGGCGGCTTGTAGGCGAGGGAACTGCTGCCGGGCGTGGTTGCTGTTGTTGCGCACGGTCGGCCTGTGGGACAGATCTGTTTTCCTGTGCCGCTGCTGGTTTTGCTGGCTGGCGTTGCGGCTCCGCGAAGCGATCGATAGGCGTGTCGGAAAGCGGCATGTCAACGCCCGCTTCCGCGTAAAAGCGGAGCAGACCTTCCATATCCAATGTTTCCCGGTCATCGATCATGTTTTTACCTCACAGATTGAGGTGGCGAATTTTGGTGTTAATTGCAAGTGTGTGGCGAATAATTCCGGTTCATAGAGTGATTAAAGCATGTCTCCCAAAAGTGGGAGCCGGTTTTGGGACAAAGGCATGCGTAAACCCTGCACGGCATGTCTCCCAAAAGTGGGAACCGATTTTGGGACAAACACAACATGTCTCGTAAAAGTGGGACTCGGGCTTGGATACCGATATTTGAAGTTGCGTCACAATAGCCCACAAGCACTCGCAGCATTGTTTAAAAATTGACGTTTACGTTAAAGTAAATATTGTGAAGGCGTCTGGCACGGTAATTTTGGACAATTGGACGCATATGCGACAGTCTTCAACTCTGCGAGAGGGTAAAGCCAAGGGTGTGCATCCCGAAAGTACCAAGCGGCTTTCGGACGCGATGCGCGTGAAAAAAATGTTAGAGCGCAATCTGGTCTATGCAGATTGAAAACCGTTCTACTGCATAAATTCTTAAACTTTAATCAGTTTAAAGTGAAATTATGCAGCAAATTTAGACTGTTAGAGTGACCTTTGTGCGTCCAATAGGGCGCAAGGCGCTCTGAGGGGAAACAAGGCCTGTCGGAATATGGTTTATCCCCATTCGCGATAGGTTCATGAGCAAAAACAATTGGATGCATAACCCGCGCTGAAATAGTGAGGGGGAAATGTAACCCTGACGGAGGCACGAATGTCTGAAGCCCCAGAAGTTGAAAGCCAGGAGCTTCCCGAACGCGAAAGCATGGAATTTGATATTGTGATTGTCGGCGCGGGCCCTGCTGGTCTTGCTGCGGCTATCCGTTTCAAACAAATCAATCCTGAGCTTTCAGTCGTCGTTCTTGAAAAGGGCGGTGAAGTCGGCGCACATATTCTGTCAGGCGCGGTTGTCGATCCAAGCGGTATCGATCAGTTGCTGCCGGGTTGGCGTGACGAAGAGGGGCATCCATTCAAGACGCCCGTGACTGCAGATCATTTCTTGCTGCTCGGTCCTGCGGGTTCTGTGCGTTTGCCGAATTTCGCCATGCCGCCACTGATGAGCAATCATGGCAATTACATTGTGTCGCTGGGTAATGTCTGCCGCTGGCTTGGTACCAAGGCAGAAGAACTCGGTGTCGAAATTTATCCGGGCTTTGCCGCCACCGAAGTCCTTTATAATGACGAAGGTGCTGTGATTGGTGTCGCCACTGGTGATATGGGTGTCGAGCGTGATGGCACACACGGTCCGAACTATACGCGTGGTATGGCGCTGCTTGGTAAATATGTACTGATCGGTGAAGGTGCGCGCGGTTCGCTTGCCAAGGAACTGATTGCCAGGTTCAAGCTTGACGAAGGTCGCGAGCCAGCAAAATTCGGTATTGGCCTCAAGGAACTCTGGCAGGTTGACCCGTCCAGGCATAAGCCGGGCTTGGTGCAGCATTCATTTGGGTGGCCGCTGGATATGAAGACCGGCGGCGGTTCATTCCTTTATCATCTTGAAGACAACATGGTTGCGGTCGGCTTTGTGCTGCATCTCAACTACAAGAATCCGTATCTGTCGCCGTTCGAGGAGTTTCAGCGCTTCAAGACGCATCCAGCAATCCGCGACACGTTCGAGGGTGGCAAGCGTCTTTCCTATGGCGCCCGCGCTATTACCGAAGGCGGCTTCCAGTCGGTGCCCAAGCTATCCTTCCCGGGTGGTGCGCTGATCGGTTGTTCTGCTGGTCTTGTGAACGTGCCACGCATCAAGGGCAGCCATAATGCTGTCCTGTCGGGCATTCTTGCTGCCGACAAGATCGCCGAAGCTCTTGCCGCCGGTCGTTCCAATGATGAGCCAATCGAGATTGAAAACAGCTGGCGAAGCAGTGCAATCGGCAAAGATCTCAAGAAGGTCCGTAACGTCAAGCCGTTGTGGTCGAAGTTGGGAACCGTTGTTGGTGTGACGCTTGGTGGTCTTGATATGTGGACCAACCAGCTTTTCGGCTTTTCGTTCTTTGGTACGCTCAAGCATGGCAAGACTGATGCACAGGCGCTGGAACCGGCAGCCAAGCACAAGAAGATTACCTATCCAAAGCCGGATGGCGTTCTGACTTTTGATCGTCTCTCATCGGTGTTCTTGTCGAACACAAACCATGATGAAAACGAGCCGGTGCATTTGCAGGTTGCAGACATGAAATTGCAACAGACTTCGGAACACGACGTTTTTGCAGGCCCATCGACGCGCTATTGCCCGGCAGGCGTTTATGAATGGGTCGATGCAGACGGCAATTCGGCCGCTGACCCGCAGGCCAAGGATGTTCGCTTCGTGATCAATGCGCAAAACTGTGTGCATTGCAAAACTTGCGACATCAAGGACCCGAACCAGAACATTAACTGGGTTCCGCCACAAGGAGGCGAAGGACCAGTTTACGTGAACATGTAATGTTTACGGAGACTGTGTCCGTCTCGACCGGTGTATAAAAATTGTGGCGAAGGACCGGTTTACGTGAACATGTAATGTTTGCAGCAATACGGAATAGAAAAAGGCGGTTTTGAACCGCCTTTTTTATTGCAGCATGACGGACTGGGTTTCCGGTTCGTCGTCATCTTGTCGTACTGGCAAGGGAACTGAAAATTCCAGTCTTACAGGCAGGTGGTCAGAGCCAACTTCTTCGCGGGAAACGGCGACGGGAGCTCCGATTTCATGGCTCACCAAAATCTGATCGATTGGCAGTCCGATAAAAGGCGCGAGTTTTGCGGGCAGGCTCTGCGGCATCCATGTGCCACCAATGCCTGTCATCGTTTTTGTGCCCGAGGCTTTTTCAATACGGTGGACTGCATTGCTCCAGGGTGTGGCGTTGAAGTCGCCCGCGATGATCGAAGGGCCGATGAACTTCTGTAATTCCGGCGCGAGCACATCAAGGATAGCTGCCTGACCAAAAGGCCATGGCAGGACCGAGTGGTATGCTGCAACATTTACACTTGTGCCGCTGAAATCGACGGTAGTCATGGCTAGGCGATCATCGCCGAGGCAGGTCTGTGTGCTGCCTTCGCTGAATGGGCGGCGTGACAGAATGCCGACCCCCATGTTGCTACTGTCTTTGCGACATTCAAAATGATAAGGATATGTACCCTTCAGAATGTTGATCCACATTGCCCAGTCTGAACCAGCTTCCTGATAGGTGATGACGTCAGGCTTTTCCTGCGCGATCATCTGTAAAACGCGCTTCGGTTCAGAATTGTTGTAGCGCAGATTTATTTGAACCAGACTGTAGCGTGCGCCCGTCGTTGGCTCATTCGCTTGTGCAGAGGATGATCCATCAAGCAGATTGCGCGTCGCTCCTAAGGTGGTGCTGAAAGCGAGGGTTGCGAACAACAGGATCATGACACCTTCGCGTCGCATCGTTGTGAACAAGAGCGGTAGCGCGAGCAGGGCCATCAGAATTGCGAGATGCGGCCGGAAATGCGCAAAAGAATCAAGCGCCGGATGCGCAGATCCGAGAAAACCGAGCACTAGCGGGACTGACACCAAAATAGCGATGATCAGCAGAATAAAAGAAAGGTTCTCGCGGCGTTTTGACATGATACGCACCCAGAGCATTTCCAACAAAAGTGCGAAACGATTTTGCGTAGGACAATGCGTGAAAATAAACAGTCAGACGCGGTTCAACGATCTGACGTAATTGAAACCGCTCTGGTGGATTGAATTTAACGTTTGAATCCCGACGGACATACACGATGTTTCAAACGTCAAATTCGAAAAATCCACCAGCTTCATAAGCTTGCTAGTGGTCATTTAGATTCCGACATTTGCTCAACGCCCGTCATCGAGGGATGCAAATGTCAGAATCAGATCACTAGCCGTTGAATACGGCGCGATGATGGTGCCGAAAGCAACGCCTTTGACACCATTTCACTTACTGGAACGCTGTCTCGTAGAAACTTCTGAGCTTGCGTGAATGCAGTCTCTCATCCGGCATGGCCGCGATCTTTTCCATTGCGCGAATACCGATCTGCAAATGCTGAGCGACCTGACGCTTATAAAACTCGGTCGCCATGCCCGGTAACTTCAGCTCGCCATGGAGCGGCTTATCGGAAACGCAGAGCAGCGTGCCATAAGGGACGCGGAAGCGGAACCCGTTGGCAGCAATCGTCGCCGATTCCATATCAAGTGCGACCGCACGCGCCTGCGAAAGACGCTGAACCGGACCGCGCTGGTCGCGGAGTTCCCAGTTACGGTTATCGATTGTAGCAACAGTGCCGGTGCGCATGATGCGCTTGAGATCATAGCCTTCAAGGCCGGTTATTTCCTCAACAGCTTCTTCCAGCGCCACTTGAATTTCAGCAAGCGCGGGGAGGGGCACCCAAGCAGGAAGATCGTCATCAAGAACGTGATCTTCACGCATATAGGCGTGTGCCAACACATAATCGCCGAGCTGCTGGCTGTTGCGCAGACCCGCACAATGGCCGAGCATCACCCATGCGTGTGGTCGCAGCACCGCGATGTGATCGGTGATGGTTTTGGCATTGGAAGGGCCGACGCCAATATTGACCATGGTGATACCCGAATGATCGGATCGTTGCAGGTGATAGGCTGGCATCTGCGGCATGCGTTGCAGTGGGATTCCGCTGCTTGGTGCGATTTCGCCTGCACGCGTTATCGCATTGCCGGGCTCGACAAAGCTTTCATACCCGCCACCACCTTCGGCCATAAGCCGCCGGGCATAATCACAGAACTCATCCATGTAGAACTGGTAGTTGGTGAACAGCACGAAATTCTGGAAGTGCTTTGGGCTGGTCGCCGTGTAATGCGCAAGCCGGTGCAGGGAATAGTCGACCCGCTGAGCCGTAAAGGGCGCGAGCGGCATAGGCTCGCCCGGAGTTGGGTCAAAATCTGCATTGACGATCTTGTCGTCGGTTGCAGCCAAATCGGGCACATCGAACAAATCGCGCAACGGATGTGTGAAGGCATTTGCAACCGATGCCTCGACATAGGTGCCTTCAATGAAAGCAAAGTGAATCGGAATAGGGGTTGCGGACTCCCGAACCGTCACCGACACACCATGATTGCGCATCAGGAGGCGGATTTGCTCATTGAGATAATGGTCAAAGAGATCGGGCCGGGTAATCGTGGCCGAGTAGTCACCGGGCGTGGTCACATGGCCAAAAGCGAGACGGGTATCCACATGAGCAAAGCTGGAGGTGGAAAGGCAGATTTCGGGATAAAATGCGCGATAGCGTTGCGGGCGGACTTCGCCACGTGCAAGCTGCTCAAAAGCTTTGCGCAGGAATTCGGTGTTGCGATCATAAAGCTTGCGGAGCGCGGCAACAGCCGCGCTTGCATCGGTGAAAACCGCCGGTTCCATGAAAGGAGGCGTTTTGATCTCTGTGAGAAAAGGTTGTTCGATTCGCTGTGTCATGACTTATTATAGCAAAGTCCGTGACACTCGTAGGTCAATTCCGACATGTGGATGAGCATCGAAGAACTTTGAGATAATGAGGGATTCGTGGGCTCTGTGGCCGCTTGCTGAATAGATATTTGTCTTTAAGCACTGCGTTGCAGAGTTACAAAAAGCACAAGCCCCGCGCCGCTCATATGTGCCTTCTGACCAATTTGCGTATAAGCGAATGTAGCAGCAGGCCCGGTGAATACAGCCGTGAAGAGCAGGACCCGGAGTGCGATGCCTGCAGAGAGACGGAAACGTGAGATCATAACTGTTTGTCGCCGCCCACATTCTTGAGATGCATTGCGGTAACAGGCCCCACGACCGGCTGATCCCGATACACGTCATATTTGCGATCCACGAAAAGGCTCGCGATGATCGCAATACCTGCAATCATGAGACAGACTATTGTAGCGCGCCACAGCAACATGGTTCCCCCCGGCTTTGGAATTCGTTCTTTTGGAGCGGGTTTCTTGTTCCAGACCGGAAAATCCGCCGCTATCTCTTTGTTTTGTGCAGTCGTGGACGAAAATCGGCACCCGCTTTCCCCGAAACTGCTTTAGATTTCTGAGTTTACGTGTTGCATCTGAACTGTCCCTGACGGCTGTGTTCATCCGGCGTTCAAAAATATTGAAGCTTCATTAACAAGCACGGTTCGCTCTTGTGCCTTGCTGCGCTGTCCCTATGTTAGCCAATATTGGAATTACGGACAAAGCCAAGAAAGCGGGAGAAAGATACCCATGGCCGAGCAGACAAAACCTATCGAGCTTTATTATTGGCCCACGCCGAACGGTTTCAAAATCAGCATCATGCTGGAGGAACTGGGTGTTCCCTATGAAGTAAAATATGTGAATATTGGCAAAGGCGATCAGTTCCAGCCGGATTTTCTCAAAATTGCGCCAAATAACCGTATGCCAGCGATTGTCGATCCCGAAGGTCCGGGTGGCGAGCCAATTTCGGTGTTTGAATCGGGTGCTATTCTGCAATATCTCGGCCGCAAGTTTGGCAAGTTCTATCCGACCGATGAACGCAAGCGCGTAGCCGTTGATGAATGGCTGATGTGGCAGATGGGCGGACTGGGGCCCATGTCAGGGCAGGCCGGTCACTTCCGCCTCTATGCGCCCGAAAAAGTGCAATATGGCATTGATCGCTATACCAATGAGGTCAATCGCCTCTACGGTGTGCTTAACCGTCAGCTTGAAGGCAAGGAATATATTGCAGGCGAATATTCCATTGCCGATATGGCGAGCATCGGCTGGGTTAACGCTTATAAGAATTATGAGCAGAAGCTGGAGGACTTCCCGAACCTCAAGCGCTGGCATGAAACGATGAACACACGCCCTGCGGTGCAGCGTGGTCTTGTCGTTGGCAAGGAAGAGCGAGAAAAGTCTAACCTTGCAAATGACAAGGAAGCTCAGAAAATTCTGTTCGGCCAGAAGGCTCGCTAGACATACGGTGACTTTTAGGGCCCATCCTGGATGATATCACCCGGTTTGAGGCGGCGATACGCGCCAAAGAAAACGTCAGAGCTCCTATCTGTTAAGTTCAGATCGGGGCTCTGACTTATTTCATGAATGACTTACTGGCGCGTCAGGCTTTCGCTTTTACAGATAAGTCCACCCATAACGCAGCCAGATAGCGATAGACTATTGCCTTTTACGCTGGCCTTGCCGGTATAAGTTTTGCCTTCATCCAGCTTATTGACTTCGCCCTTATAGGTGCCGTCTTTGCCGGACATCGACCCGATTGATTTGCCTTTATATTCGCCGGTCTGCACGGTGCCGCAATATTTGCCGCCGCCACATGCTGCATAGCTGATGATCGTGCCATTCGGACGTTTCCACGTGCCGACAATAGCCTCGTCGGCAAATGCTGGCGCAGACAGGCCCGCTGTCAATGCAACGGCTGCGGTCATTCCCATTATAAAATTGCGGATCATGCATTCCTCCCAAAATGCCGCAAAGCTCCCAGCCTTGCAGAATACTTACGCAAACGTAAACGTAATCGAGTTTTTGCCGAAGCGGAAGAGGGATAATTTGCTGGCTCGAATTCAGTGATAACAAAGTTTCCAGAGCGCATCCCCAAAACCATGAAGTGACTTTGAGATCAAAATGGGCGGTCACAACCGCTAATGCGTCGCTCTCTTCCACTCAGATATAAATGCCCTCTAACACATCAATCTCCGCCATGGTTATCATCTGGTTTCTAAGCAAGGATTGCGAAAACATGGCCATTTCGGAAAAACGCTGTAATTCGGATGGCTTGGATGTTTAACGAATTCCCAAATTTACTCCTTGTTGGGATTTCGTTGTCCCCTTGTTAAGCATCTGGTTTAACGAGCATTTTAATCCTGTCGCTTATCTTAAAGACCATGAACGGAACGACAGATCCGACGGTTCCGGGACGGTGAAAGCCAGTCTCGGAAACAAAGAGCGGACGGTTCTCGGGATTTAACAGGGACAAAGAAAAATGACACAGTTTCAGAGCGTTACACAGCACGACAATGCAGGCTCCCAGGATCGCATTCTGCTGGAGATGGGTTTGAAATACGCTATCGGACGCGACTGTGAAATCGACGTTGTTGAAGCTCACAAATGGCTCAACATTGCAGCCATCCGAGGCAATCAGAAAGCCGAGCGCATGCGCAATCAGGTGGCTGCGACGATGAGTAAAATCGAACTGGCCGCTGCTCTTCGCGGTGCGCGTGAATGGATGACTGCGCACTAAGACTACTTGGGCAGATATGAAAAAGCCGCCCAATCAGGCGGCCTTTTTGTCAGCTTATCCCGAGGTAACGCCCCGGCTTGTGGTTGATCGCGATGATCACATTCATTGCAATAGCTCCCACCAGCGAGAGCAACATGTTCTCCAATGGGATAAAAAACAGTGATCCAAACATGATGAGAATATCGAGCCCGAGCTGGAACCAGCCAGCGCGAATGCCATAGGCATCCTGCACATAAAGCGCGAGAATGTTGACACCACCGACACCGGAGCGGTGACGGAACAGCGCCAGTACGCCCATTCCCATCAGGCTTCCGCCCATCAACGCTGCGAAGAGCGGATTGATCGAACTGAAATCCACACACAGCGGAATGACTTTGGCAAAGAATGACATCAGCGCTACGGCGATGAATGTCCTGATAGTAAACGGCCAGCCCATACGCTTTGCAGCGAAATAATAGAATGGCAGATTGATCAGAAAGTAGAGCAGGCCGAATCCGATGCCGGTGGCATATTGGATCAGCAGTGCAATGCCAGCTGTGCTGCCTGTCATCAGGGTTGCGTGACTGTAAAGCGTAATACCCAAAGCGATGAATGAGGTGCCAATCAGCATGGCGACCGCGTCTTCGTAAAGATGGTGACGATCAACGCCGATTACGCTGGTCACATCGGCAAGCGGGGAGGCGCTATCTGCGATATCGGCCACGTTTAACTCCAGAGCTGCGAAAACCGGAAATCCGGACAAGATTACTCAAAGGCAGAACCAGAGTTCCGACGTTTGAGGTTACGTATATTCGCGCTGCACTGATGGGCTATCGCTCCACGCGCAAGCGTCAAGTCTTGGGAGACGTTGCAAATATAGCATTCGGAAAACGTGCCCGCACTGCTAGCAATATTGTTATTTTAAGCGTGGCTTTATGGATTTAACGCAATTTCGATATGTCAATTTTTTGGAATATTTCGTGCTCGGCTTGAGCGAGAAAACGGTTCACATTGCTCGGATTGCGTAAATGGTATTTTTTCAGGTGAAAAGGGGCTTCTTTCATAAAGGAAAGCGCTCGAACACGACCATATTTACGATAATTGACGACGAACTTGAGAAATTCCCAGTCGAAACGTTCTTCGCAACCTTCGGCCATATCCGGACGTGACTTGCCGTAGTGGCGAAAGGTTCGTCTGATGATTCGCCATAGCCGCCGCGGGGTCGATATATCGAGGAATATGAGCATATCTGCACGCGATGCGCGGTACGTCATGGTTTCGCTATGATTGCCTTCGAATATCCATTCCTCGTGATCGGCAACCTCATTGGTAAGGCTGGAAATCTCGTCACGGGGACGCATGGTCCAATTGGGTTCCCAGTAGATAGTATCGATGTGAACTACAGGTAGCCCGCTGATTTTTCCGAGCGCGCTTGCAAGCGTAGACTTTCCCGATCCTGCACCGCCAATGATCATGATCCTTTGTGTCATTGGGATGAACCTCAGATTTTAACTCTGTTCCAATAAAGGCAGGACAGGAGTATGGAACTACTATATATTTACTTTGTGTCATTCAAATTTACGTAACATCTAAAGAATGACGGTTAGAAATTTTGTATTGTATGCAGTGGTAATATTAATCAACTGATTGACAGTCAACTTGCTTGGCATCAGACTTGGCGGCGAATGCGAAATTTTAAAAGGTTAGAGACCGGCAAAGCAGACTGGATGTTTTGAATGATCGCGTTATGCGATCCTTAAATGAACCAAAGCATTCCCAGCAAAACTGCACGGCGGTTTTGCGCCGGGCAATGCGTTGAAACAAAAGTTTGATCAGTTCTGGCGATTTAATCTTAAATGAAACCGCTCAGGAACAAAGAATTCAATAGTCCGTATCCGACAGGGAGCGACGAGATGTCTATTCGTACCATCACAGCCTTGGCTGGCACTGCAATCATCATGGGCGCATCTGCCTTCGTTTTTTCATCACCGGCAAGCGCTCTGACGATGAAAGAATGCAGCACGAAATATCAGGCTGCGAAAGATGCTGGCACGCTGGGCGATGCCAAGTGGAATGATTTCCGCAAGACGCAATGTGGCGATGCTGCCGCCGCAGCACCAGCTGCTGCACCAGCCGCTCCTGCAAAAAAGGCGGCTGCACCGGCCAAAAGCGCAGCTGCACCTGCAGCTGATGACAGCGCGAAGAGCCTGACAATGAAGCAGTGCAGCACCAAGTATCAGGCAGCTAAAGATGCCGGTACCGATGGTGGTACTAAGTGGAACGATTTCCGTAAGTCGGAATGTGGCCCGGGTGCTGATCCTGTCGCGCTGACCACTGATGGCAATTCGGAACCTTCGGCACCCACCGTTGCTGCACCAAGTGGCGTGAAGTTCCCAACCGCTGTTTCCTCGAAGTTCTCAAGCGAATCTGCAGGCAAGGCGCGTATGCATACTTGCCTTGAGCAGTATCATGCAGCCAAGGATGCAAATGCACTGGGTGGTTTGAAATGGGTTCAGAAGGGCGGCGGCTATTACAGCCTTTGCAACGCACGCCTGAAGGGTAACTCGTAAACTTAGAGTGGTTCCCGTAAAGTGAACTTACGGGACCGGCCTTCGTTCAGAATGTTTCAAATCTGGGACGGCTTATAAGTCGGCTTGAACTTACACCGTTTTAGAGAGAAGGGGCCTTGCTGATCAGCAAGGCCCCTTTTTCTTTGAGCATTTCGATGGGGAGGGTTGGTTTCAGGTCTTCTTGAACCAGCTGCTGATCGCAACCACAAGCCAACCCAGGATCATCAAGCTTCCGCCTGTGGGTGCCGCCATTGGAAACAGCCTGTTCCCGGTCATGTCCCGCATAAACAGATCGCCGCAAAACAACGCCAGTCCGGCCACCAGCAGTGCACCGCCAATATTGGCTATGCGGCTGTTTGGAACGATCAGGGACAACACCAGAAGGGCAGGGGCATGACCGAGAAGGAGAGGTGCAATTGCACCCAAATGGTTCTCGCCACCATGCGCTGCGCCCGCATAAGCAGCGATTGCAAGGGCGCCGCATAGACCAGCAAGTGTGCCAAACAGAACGCTGGAAGGTTGGTTGCTATGTTGGATCGTCATATGGTGGTCTCCACAATCAGGCTATGTTCAGGGTCTTTCGGGCTTCTGTAAGTGCTTCAGGCAGCGCCGCTTCAAACAGATCCATCTGCTCTTTGACGCCAACACTCACGCGAATGCAGCGATTCAATACAGGGGCGGCGGGTTTGCGGACAAAGATATCACGCTCAATCAGCCCGTTGAGAATGGCCGTTGCGAAAGCTTCATCCCGTCCACAATCAATGGCGACAAAGTTCGTAGCTGAAGGAATAGGCTTTAATCCATGGCGTTCTGCAACGATGGCTATTCTATCCCGCCCTGCATGGATTTTGCTGACCACATCATGCAAATAACTTTGATCTTTCAGAGCTGCAATTGCTGCGGCTTGGGCAACCCGGTTAACGGCGAAATGGTCGCGAACCTTGTCGAACGATTTGATCGCATCGGCGCAGCCCAGAACATAACCAACACGAATCCCTGCAAGCCCATAGGCTTTCGAGAAAGTGCGCATACGTAAAACATTCGGGCGATCCAGTTCAAATGCCGGGAAGGCAGATGCAGGGGCTGTTTCGCAATAGGCCTCATCGAGAATCAGCATTGTTGTTTCTGGAATACGTTCGATGAACGCCTGAATATCCGCCCCTTCATGCCATGTGCCCATGGGATTGTCTGGATTCGCAATGTAAAGCAGCGCTGGATTTTCCTTACACGCTTTTTCGATCAGTGCGTCCAGATCAGGTCTGTCCTGATTGTAGGGGGTCGTCAGCAACGTTCCGCCAAAGCCCGCGACGTGATAGTTGAATGTCGGGTAGCCGCCAAGCGAGTTGATGACTTTGTCGCCTTGCTGCACATATTGCCTTACCACCAGGCCCAGGAGTGCATCGACACCTGCGCCCGGCATCACATTTTCAGCTTTTACGCCGTGATGGGCCGCAATTGCATGGCGAAGGGCGTAGTTTTCGGGATCGCCATATTTCCAGACTTCGGACGCTTCCTGTCGCATGGCTTCTATGACGGATGGAGCCGGGCCGAAGCTGCTCTCATTGGCACCAATGCGTGCCGAAAAAGGCTTGCCACGCTTAAGTTCAAGCGTTTCAGGACCAATAAAAGGGACTGTGGAGGGGAGGCTTTCAACAAGCGGCGTAAGACGAGGCGATGCCATAGTGTTTCCGGTCAACTTGGTCTGATGGGACAGGGTAACGGAATGGGAACGGTGATGCGTTTTCACCGATCGGTTCAGTGCCCCGGCACCCGATAAAGGATCAGACAGGCATAGCAATTTGTGACTAGCCTCGCCACATCGCTTATGGAGAAACTTGATTATATGTCTCACAGGACCTGCCGGCATCAAATGTGAAAGAGCGCGACTGTATTCATCTCAATGAGATATGAGCAGCATTTCCAAAAGGTTTACCGAGCCACAACCGTCTCGAACGGAGCTGGCTATGATAGAATCATAAAACCCGTAAGCGATATTTTGCTTACCTATTTATCTCGGGCACAGGCTCGGTACTTGTCTGCCCCAATACTCTAGAGCATTTCTGGATTAGGTTGAATTATTAGAAATTCTCTATCTTTTTGTTTTTACGAACATCAAACCGGTTTCCATTTTTCGGGCTGTGCTTTAGCTGTTCGTCCCCGGGTGTCTCTAAATCTACGGAACCGTGTTCAAGAAAAATATAATCGAATCAAAGTGCTAAGACCTGCGAATAGCTTTCAAAGCGGAGGGGTTCCAATTCTGAGACCCGAAGGTCTGTATTGGCGGTGCAGGCAATACAACTTATGTCTGTAGTCGCCCATGCGTCCGCACCCCAGCACGCACAAGTGACACAGTGCAGCTATTTGATTTCGCGCATATGCCGCGAAATCTTCTTTTGAGAAATTTGCCTTAGCGGATCTCCAGGACCTTGACGCAGGAATCAAGATCATGAGTGGCAAGGTGCGCGTACCGCATCGTCATTTGCAGCGTCTGGTGGCCAAGCCACATCTGCACACGCCGTATATCTATGCCGCCGCGAACGAGGCGCGAAGCACATGTATGGCGCAGAATATGCGGAACGACCTGATCGTCGGTGCCGAGGCCCACTTCGATTTTCGCATCATTCCATATTTGACGGAAGCGCACCTGATTGAGCATGGAGAAGGGGCCTTTCAGCCGCTCATGCGTAATCTCTGTAGACTTTCGTGCACGTTTGGTTAGTGGAACGGTCCGACTGCGGTTCGACTTGGTCAACCAGAATGTAACGCGATGCTCCTGGATATCATTCCAGGTGAGGCCAATCGCTTCTCCCAAACGGCAGCCACTGTCGACGAGAAAAACAGACAGACGATAGCTGTCTTCACAGCGCGATTTAACGGCGGCAAACAGGCGTTTCTCTTCTTCATATTCAAGAAAGCGGATTCTCCCCGCGCGCTCTTTCTGTCGGACAAACTCCGGCAGACTATAGACATCCCCCATTTTGTGCGCCTTTCGCAGCAGCTTACTCAACGCAGCCATCTTTCTATTGATGGTTGCATTGCTGTTGCCGCGCTCACGAAGCGAACCTATGACGGAGTCGAGCATGTGCTGATCAAAACCCGAAAAGCGGATGCCTTTCAGAATTTCATCAATTTCACCAAGGAACGATTTCACATTATACTTGTGTGAGCCATCATCCCAAAGGATGTTGATATACTTTCCCGCCAATTCAGCCAGTGAAAATTGCTCTACGAGCCGATGCTTCAGGCTTTTTACGGATGTATATTCAAGGTTGTAATCGATAACTGGCGAATATCCTTCGCCTCCATCGATCCTCGTGCCCCCAACGACGATCATAGCAAGTCCCCCACTTTTTTATGGGATGCATGCATAAAGAAATAATTCATCGAGTACAAGATAAGTGAGCTAACTTTATGTGGAGACATGTTTCGATCCTTTTCTAGAACCCATCGCCCCCCATTTATTCGTCCCCGCAACTCCCCCATTTTGAATTCCGCCGAGATCCCCATCTCGAAAGAACCAATGTTCACGCTTTCGTGAACGCTTCCCCAAATGACTGACGCCAACGGTTGCCCGTTGGCGTCAGATGCTTAAGCGTAGTTCTGATTAGAACGAACGCTGGAAGCGAATGATGCCGCCGAACGCATCTTTGTTTTCGATAGCGCCAGCCTGACGGAGTGGATGATCGCTGTCCCAACGGGTGTAGTTGATTTCTGGAGTGATGGTGAAACCAGGAACCAGCTGATACGCAACGTTTGCTGCGATTGCGGTCTTGCCCCAATCTTCGTAAGCGCCCTGAAGGTTGAAGGTTGCCTTGTCGGTAGCCTTGAACTTCGCGCC
>NZ_NNRK01000035.1 GCF_002252475.1 Brucella rhizosphaerae
GCTGTTGCCTCAGGCAAGGTTGAAGCAACCCCACATGCGCTGATGGTCGAAGCCGTCCGCAATGTCATCCGCATCTATGGCAAGGCTGTTGGGACCCACTAAATGCACTGCAAGAGGCGCGGGAAACACCGCGCCTCTCTTTGAAAGCCAGTCGTTGGAAAGCCAGACGTTGGAAAGCTAAACCTTGAGGCTGTCCTTAGCCAGATTATGGAAGAAGGACACGCCGCGCTCCAGAATTTCATCGTTGAAATTATACTTCGACGTATGCAGGCCAGAGCTTTCACCATTTCCGATCAGAAGATAGGCACCAGCAGTCTTTTCCAGCATGAAGGAAAAGTCCTCGCTGCCCATGAACGGCTTATCCAGCTCTTCAAAAGCCTCTTCGCCATAATGCTGGGAAACGGTGGCTTTCGCCTGCTCGAATGCTGCAGCATCGTTGATCGTTGCGGGATATCCGGTCATCCAGTCAAAGCTGACATCGGCGCCATAACTTGCTGCCTGCATCTTTGCCACCTGCTCGACCTTGTCCCGCAATGTCTTGCGGATAGCCGGATCGGTTGCACGCATCGAAATTTCAAGCTTGGCCGTATCGGGAATAACGTTGCACACCGCACCGGAATTAAAAGCGCCGACCGTGATGACACTTGCCTGATGCGGGGAAACATTGCGCGCGACGATCGTTTGTAACGCCATGACGATGCTGGACGCTACAACGATCGGATCGACCGTTTTTTCAGGCTCTGCCCCATGTCCGCCGCTGCCCCTTACCGTCAGCGTCAACGCGTCGATAGAGGCCGCAATAGGACCGGGCTTTGAAGCAAACTTACCCGCTTCCAGGCCCGGCCAATTGTGTAGCGCGAAAACCTGATCACAAGGAAAGCGCTCGAACAGCCCTTCTTCAATCATGATCTGCGCACCACCAAAATTTTCTTCGGCAGGCTGAAAGATGAAATGAACGGTTCCCGAAAAATCCTCATCCTGCGCGAGCGACCACGCGGCACCCAGCAGCATTGAAGTATGCCCATCATGACCACACGCATGCATCTTGCCTGCGTTCTTGCTGGCATAAGGCAGCCCGGTTTCTTCCAGAATTGGCAACGCATCGAAATCAGCGCGGAAGCCGATGGAGCGGTTTGAATTGCCACGGCGCAAAGAGGCAACGATGCCGGTCTTTGCAAGCCCACGGCTTAACTCATAACCCCATTTTTCCAGCGTCGAAGCGATATAGTCGGAAGTCTCAACTTCCTCTAATCCCAACTCCGGAATGCTGTGCAGATGCCTGCGGATGGCTTTCAGCTCATCACCAAATGCACCCAGTTTATTGTCTGTCATAATCTCCCCCTCAACTCATATGCAGAAATTGGCGCAAGCGCTGCGACTGCGGATCGCGCATCACGATATCAGGTGACCCACGCTCTTCAACCAGGCCTTTGTGCAGGAAGATGACTTCGCTGGAAATTTCGCGTGCCAGCGCCATTTCATGCGTCACCATCACCATTGTCCGGCCTTCTTCGGCGAGCTTTTTGATAACTTGCAGCACTTCCGTCACGAGTTCAGGATCAAGCGCTGAAGTCGGCTCATCGAACAGCATAACTTCGGGCTTCATAGCCAGCGCACGCGCAATTGCGGCACGCTGCTGCTGACCACCGGAAAGCTGGCTCGGATACTGATCGCGTTTGGGCGTGATGCCCACTTTTTCCATCAGAACCTCAGCCTCGGCCAGTGCTTCTGCCTTCGACATGCCCAGAACATGGATCGGGCCTTCAATGATGTTCTCAACGATCGTGCGATGGGACCAGAGATTGAAGCTCTGAAAGACCATACCAAGACGAGAGCGAACATGTTCAAGCTGACGCGGGTCGGCGGCATGCGATTTGCCATCGCGTCCCACCTTCGTGCGGATCACCTCGCCTGCAACGGAAATCTCTCCCTCGTCGGGCGTTTCCAGATAGTTGATGCAGCGCAACAGCGTACTTTTGCCGGAACCGCTGCTGCCGATCAGCGATATAACATCGCCTTTCTTCGCTTCAAACGAGATGCCTTTGAGAACTTCGACACCTGCGAAGCTCTTGTGAATATTTTTGACGGCCAGTGCAATGGAAGTCATTTTGAATTGCTCCTGAAACAGATCAGACCATCGAGGCGCGTGAGCCACTCATGCGCCGTTCGACCACATTCATGATCCGGGTGAGGATGAACACAACTGTGAAATAGAGGATGCCTGCCGCGATCAACGGCTCAAAGATCGACAAGGAACTGCGCTGAAGCGCGCGGGCCGTGCCCATCACTTCCATGATCGTGATCGTTGAAGCAAGCGAGGTGGATTTGAGCAGGATGATCAGATCACTGGTCAGAACCGGCATACAATGACGGAAGGCCAGCGGCAGCGTGATACGGCGCAAAATCTTGAACCGGCTCATGCCGATGGAAAGTGCGGCTTCTATCTGCCCGCGCGGGATCGACTTGATAGCGCCGCGAATAACCTCGGCGTTATAAGCACCCTGATTGAGGCTCAGTGCAAACACCGCATACCACAACCCATCACGCATATATGGCCAGAGGAAGCTATGTCTCACCCATGTGCCTGGCAGGATCTGCCCAAGCCCGTAATAGATCAGATACAGCTGCACCAGAAGCGGCGTGCCACGGAAAATGAACGTGTAGACAAAAGCCGGCCATTTCAGAATGCGGCTGTTTGAAAGACGTGCCAGCGCACTAAGCGTACCGAAAATGAGACCAATAACACCTGCTGTAGCCGTCAGAAGCAGTGTCAGCGGCATTGCCTTGATGAGAGGCGGTAGGAACTCAACGATTTTTGTAATCGATTCCATTATCCGTGCCCCCGGCTCAGGCGCTTTTCAAGCTGCGCAATCACGATGACCGAGACCAGCGTGATAGCCAGAAACAAGAATGCCGTGAGGCCATAAAAGAATATGTACTGCTTGGTGGAGGCGGCTGCACGATAGCCGGTGTAAAGCAGTTCATGGAACGAACCCAGCACCGAGATAATCGCACTTTCCTTGGTGATCGACAGCCAGAGATTGCCGATACCGGGCACTGCATGACGCATCATTTGCGGGAAGGTGACGCGGGTGAATATCTGGCGTCTGCGCATTCCGATGGAAAGGGCTGCTTCAATCTGCCCGCGCGGAATGGCAAGATAGGAAGCGCGCAGCACTTCCGTCATGAATGCGCCATTGACGAAAGCAAGCGCTATGATCGCAGCCCAGAAGGCGCTGAACTGGAAATCGTTTCCGACAAGGCCAGTCGCTTTCAGAAGACGCTCGACACCCGTCGCAACGGAGAAATACAACAGCAGAATGACGAGCAGTTCTGGCAGAGCACGAACCACAGTCGTATAAAAATCTGCGATCGCTTTTGTGTAGCGGTTACGCGAGAGCTTTCCAGTGGCCCCGGCAAGACCGAAAAGAAACGAGACTGCAAATGCCACGGCTGAGACCTGCAAAGTCATCATAAGCCCATGCGCAAACTCGTCTCCCCAGCCCTCACTTCCCCAGGCTAACAGTTGCCAATAAGAATCCATGCAGATTAATCCAATCAGAAAAGCCGTACGCTTTACGGAGCAACTGCGCAGCACAACTCCGATGAGCCGCAGGCCGCTGCTGTTCCACGTTTTGAAAAGCGCAAAGCATTTTGTGAAATGTGGAAGTCACATCACCCGATGAGCGAACGCCTTTAACGGCGTTCGCATTGGATCGGGTTACTTCTTCTCAAAAATCCACTTGTCGACCAGCGTCTTGAGAGCGCCTTCCTTGTCGAGTTCAGCAAGTGCCGCATCGACCTTTTCAAGCGTTGCCGTGTCGCCCTTACGGACTGCATAGGCGACGCCTTCACCCAACACCACGTTCTTAGGTGTCACGACCTTAACTTCATACTCTTCGCCCTGAGACGTCTTGAGGAAGTTCTGAACGAAAAGATCTGGTGCGAGAACATAATCGACGCGACCAGCAACCAGATCGGCAACCGAGTTGTCCGCAGTGTCGTAGCTTTTGATCGATACGTCTGGAAGATATTTCGTCATATAGGCAGACTGGACGCTCGATGTCTGAACACCGACGATCTTGCCTGAGAGAGCCGCCTGATCAACAACTTCGCCGGAACCGTCGCTTGCTGCAACCGTACCGATTTTGTCTTCATCCGACTTGGCGCCCGCGACGACCGTGCCTTCAGTATAGTAAGGCGTGCTGAAATCGACGACCTTGCGGCGCTCATCGGTGACCGAGAAAGCGCCGATGATGAAATCGACCTTGTTTTCGGTAAGCGACGGAATGAGACCATCCCATGCCATCGACTTGAATTCGCACTTGTCGGCAAGCTTTTCGCACAAAGCGCGTGAAAGGTCTGCTTCCAGACCTTCCCACTCGCCCGCCGCATTGACCTGCGTGAAAGGCATATAAGGCTCAGGCGTCATGCCCAGACGAAGTTTTCCTTCAGCCTGTGCAGCGCCGCTGGCCAAGACAGCAAACGCGATCGCGCCAGCAATTTTCCCTTTAAAACCCACCATGTTCCCGTTCTCCTTATATTTTTGTTGGCCTGCCCTTTAATGATAGCAAGCACGGGGAATGCGCGTAGAAAAACGGCTCAGGAGCAGATGCCCCTGAGCCGTCAGAATTACTTGCGATACCAGCGAAGCGACATGCAGGAAAGGCCAGCGTCGATCTTGCCAATCTGCGTTGTCTTGAGCGGAACCACGTTATAGCCGCTCTTCTCCAGCAATTCGATAGTGCGCGGGAAATCGGAGCCAACCATCACAACGTCATTGACGCGCAGCGCATTGGCAGCAGCTTCTTCGCCTTCCGGAACGATCAGCTGGCGAAGGCCAGAGAATACGCCCGACTTTGCAAGACGGCTCGTGGAAAGAACGGTTTCTTCATCGACCAGCGAGCAGTCGGTTTTAAAATGAAGGACGCCTTCAGGCGTCGAGACAACCTCACCCTTGCGACCGATCTTTTCGAGGCTGGCGATAAGTGCTGCTGCACCTGCCTTATCAGTACGCGCTGAAAGGCCGATCATGACGCTCTTCTGCGTCGTCAGCACATCGCCGCCATCTGCAAAACCTGGTTCCGGCAGTTCTACAACCGTATCGAACATCTGACGCAGCGTCGGTTCGATAACAGCTGTTTCGCCAACACGCGAAAGCGCACCCGGGCGGAGCAGAATTGCTCCTTCAGTGAAGACGAGTGCCGGATCTTCAACGAAGATGGAATCTGGGAAGTCTTCAAGTGCAGGAAGGATCGTAACCTCTACGCCTGCGGCGCGCATGGCAACGATGTAAGCATCGTGCTCAGCCTTCACCCCTTCATAGGTCGGGTTGCCGGTATCCAGCGCGCGAAGGCCATTTACCACCGAGCGCGAAGGCTCACGGACGATGATCGAATTAAACTCATAAACGGGTCTGTTAGAAGACATGGAAGGTTACCCTCAATTTAGCTGGAGCCTATCTACCCGGCTCTTGTTGTTGCGTAAAGCAAATGTGTGCCGTTTGTTGTGCGGCGCGAGAGATGAATGCCTGCAAGCATGCAGCGCACCGATCCACCTGCCAGCTCAATCGTCGGCACAGCGAAAGGCAAAAGCTTTGCAGTCTGTTCAATTGTCTCGATCTGAGCTTTGCTTAAAGCAGCAAAAGCGCGGGCTGAAAGGGCCAGAACGCGACCATCCCGGCCTTCAAGCTCGATAGCATTGCCGGCGAACTCACCAATCTGCGCAGCAGATAGATGTATGACCGTGCGACCGGTTTCCTGCAGGCGATCGACGATCTCCTCACGACGTGCAGGATCGGTAATCATATCGGTGCCGACCAGCGCGTAATCGGCGCCAATGCACATCAGAACATTGGTGTGATAAATCGGCTTACCCGACGAATCGAGCGCATCGAACACCATTGGTTCGAAATTGAAATGCGTGCAGAAGCGTTCAAGCGCCACTTCATTGGTGCGGTTGGACCGCGCGGCATAGGCGACATGTCCAATATGATCGAGCACCATGGCACCAGTGCCTTCAAGATAGAAGTGATCGCGCTCGAGGCCCGAATAATCAATGACATCCTGAACGCGGTAATCGCGCTTCAGCATTTCGATGACATCAGGGCGACGTTCTTTCTGACGGCTTTCCGAGAACATCGGATAAATGGCAACATGCCCACCCGAATGGGTTGAGAACCAGTTATTGGGAAAAACTGAATCCGGCAGCGCGTGGGTTTCATCTTCGAAGAGATGGACCGTCACGCCCGCATCGGCCAATCCCTCGGCCATGCCCGTCACTTCGTCGAAGGCTGCTTTCGCCAACATCTCGGCAGAACGGCGCTCATCGACAGACTGAAACGCATTGTCCTTTGCGGTCTGCGCATTGGGGGTAAAATGGTGCGGTCGGATCATAACGACCGATTTTGGACTCTGTACAGATGGCCTGCTCATTCTCAGACTATTCTCACTGCTGATACATGTCGCGAAAGACATGCTTAAAAACAAAGATTTAAGGTGCTTATCGCTTCACCAAGTAAAACGAATTCGGCCTGAGCTGCGGCACGAGCTTAGATTGCCGGATCAGTCCGCTTTGCAAGCTCTCAAACATTTTCATACGCTCCTCCATCAGCACTCCCGGAAGCAGAGTAAGAGAGCATAAAGTCAGTTAAAATTGTAAAAGTGTCGGGTGATGTATAAAAATTCTAGCAATTTGCACAGTCAAATTGTAAAAACTGCTATGCATATTTTTGACGAACTGGATCATAAGCTGATTGCCATTTTGCGGGAGGACGGACGCGCGCCGCTTTCGAAACTGGCAACAATCCTTGGCGTTTCGCGCGGTACCGTTCAGGTACGCCTCGATCGCCTGCTCGAAACGGGTGCAGCGCTTGGCTTCACGATCCGGGTTCGTCAGGATTACGATGATGGGGTGGTGCACGCGATCATGCTGATTGAAGTGCAAGGCCGATCAACGACCAAAGTCATCAAGCTGTTGCGCGGGCTGCCGCAGATACGCACGCTGCATACGACAAACGGGTCGTGGGATCTGGTGGCAGAAATTCATGCGGAAAGCCTTCACGAGTTCGACCGCGTCTTGCGCGAAGTGCGAACGATTGAAGGCGTGCTGAACAGTGAAACCAGCATCCTGCTCAGCAGCGTATAAAAAAAGCCGGTGGCTCTCACCACCGACCTTACTCATAGATCAGGCCGCTTTTTTCAGCGCCTTTTCGCACCGGAGCAGCATGCCATAAAGATCGCGCGGCTCATCCGGGTCAGCAAGCATATCAAGCTCGACATAGAGACCTGTTTCCTGCAGCTTGCTGCGAACATAACGTAGCGCAGAAAAGTCTTCGATTGCGAAACCGACACTGTCGAACAGCGTGATGGCACGATCTGACGAACGACCAGCAATTGCTCCAGTGATGACTTCCCAGAGTTCCTTGACCGGGTAATCGGCATCAAGCTGCTGGATTTCGCCTTCGATGCGGGTCTGCGGCGGATATTCGACAAAAATGTCGGAGCGCAGCAGGATCTCCTTGTTCAGCTCCGTCTTGCCGGGACAATCGCCACCCACTGCGTTGATATGCACGCCGGGGCCAACCATGTTGTCGCTCAGAATGGTCGCGTATTGCTTATCAGCCGTAACCGTCGTGATGATATCGGCGCCTTCAACTGCTTCCTGCGAAGTGCTGTGGATCGTGATCGAAAGCCCGTTATCGCTCAGATTACGTGCGCAGCGTTCGCTGGCTGAGCGATCAATGTCGAACAGACGCAAATTTTCGACGCCCAGAATGGCTTTGAACGCCAAAGCCTGAAACTCGCTTTGCGCACCATTGCCGATGATCGTCATGGTCTTTGAATCAGGCCGCGCAAGATGCTTCGCGGCCACGGCCGACATTGCAGCCGTGCGCAAAGCCGTAAGGATCGTCATTTCGGTCAGCAGCATCGGATAGCCATTGCCGACATCGGCCAGCACACCAAAGGCGGTTACGGTCTGACGACCTTCCTTGGTGTTCTTCGGATGGCCGTTCACATATTTGAAGCCATAAAGCGTACCGTCGCTTGTTGGCATCAGCTCAATGACGCCTTCGTCAGAATGCGAGGCAACGCGTGGCGTCTTGTCAAACTGCTCCCACCTGCGGAAATCTTCCTCGATCACCTCAGCAAGTTCCTTGAGGAAGGTTTCGACACCCACCGTAAGCACAAGCTTCATCATGTGATCGACGCTGACGAAGGGAACAATGTTCAGCTTTTCATTGGTCATGATTCTAATCCTTTATCGGATGGACTCGCGCTGAACTTCAGGCACGCTTCGACAAAAACTCTTCCGCAATCATCGCAATGATCTGCGGCAACACTTCAAAAGCATAAGGCGCGTGTACGCGCTCCAGCTTCTGATGGAACTCACGACCCCATGGGCCGATATTGACCACCGGAAAACGCAACGCGTCGCCTGCGGGATGATCAACAAGGCGCGCAACCGGCGTATTGTTTGAAACGATGTCCTGACCAAGCGTTGCCTGCCCCAGGAAACTCATGTCCGAGATACCCTGGAAATGCGGTTTCCAGACAAGCGACTGATCCGGGAAGGCCGCAAATGTCTGCATCGTTGTGTCGATGGCCTGCTTGAAAGCACGATCATTGACCTGAGCGTCATCAAGATGGCTTGGTGGATAATGCAGACCTGCGAAACCAACAACAACTGCCGGACCTGACAGATGTGCAACGCCCACAAGCCATTCTGTCAGCTGACGGCTGACCGACAGCGGATTGTCGATACTGGCAAGACGCTTTTCCTGCGCGCTGTAAAGCGTTTCAAACTGTTCACCAGCAATATCCGCAGCCATTGCACGCAGCTGCGTGAAGGTGATGAGCTTAGGAGCAGCCGGAATTGCGCCAGCACGTTTGCCAATCAACTGGCCGAAAGCTTCGGATTGTGCGGCAAAACGTTCGACAGCCTCCGTCGCGCCTGCCTGCACTTCACTCTTAAAACGACTGAATAGCTCATCAGCAGTCATGGCATGATAAAGCCAGTTGAGCGCGATCCAGAAGCGTTCCGGCGTCGTCACTTCATAGCCGTCGCGCAGGTCTTTCGCCTCAAGGCAGATCGGCGGCGGCGAGATGTCATTTTCATCGCGATCAGCAAGTGCTGCATTGCCTTCAAAGCGCGCCAGAATGCTGGCCGCCATCGCCTGCGCGCTAACACCTTCATAAGGGTAGCTTGCATGGGAACTTAATCCGATGACCAGCGCAAAGGGCAGCAATTTACCGATGGTGCCCGCATAGACGGCGCGGCCTTCGCTGCCATCGCCCTGATCGGACGTCACGTCGAGATTGATCGCTGCCGAGATTTCAATGTCGAAATCACGGGCAATCGTCGGCAGTGCGTTGCGCATTGAGCGCATGCCGCGGCTTTCGCGCTCTTCATCAGGCGTGAAAACCAGCAGCAGATTGCCACCGCGATCAGGATCGGCTGCAAACTTCTCAGCGCATGCAATACCAACTGCAAGCCCGCTTTTCATATCAAGCAGGCCACGTCCGGTAAGGAAATCACCGCTCAGCAGATCTTCCAGAGCGCGTTCTTCCTGAGCGGAACGGGCACGCTTCGACAAATCCTTGATAAGCGCATCTTTGAGATTGCGACTGTCGCAGGCGAGCGACTTCAGCTCGTGATAATTGTCAGTCGCCACCGTATCGAAATGGCCTGCCAGAGCGAGCGTGCGTTTGCCGTTACCACGGACCAGCGCGACCACATTATGCGTCAGCGGATCGCCATGGCTGGCAACGGTGCGAATATTGTCCGGGTTTTGCTGGAAATAAGGAATTTCCTTCAACAAACCAACAAGACGCTCAGAGAATTCGGCTTCTCCGGGGGTGCCGGTTTCGCTGCTCCAACCGACCATGCGCAGGGCCAGCTCTTCGACGTGCTGCGCATTAATATGGTTGTGCGCCGTCGTTACGGCGTTTTGCGCGCCGTTTGAAACATTCGCAGTCATGGACTCTGGTCTCCGTCGATTAGAGCGCATTCCGAGACGATAGAAATACGCTGCAGAATATAAGTTTTAAGGCGTTGATCGCTAATGCTCTAGTGAGAAAGATGCTTTCGCAGGAATGCCCGCGTCCGCTCTTCCCTGGGATCAGACAGGACTTGCTGCGGCAGACCCTGTTCAACCACTACACCGCCGTCCATGAACATCACATGGTCGGAAACTTCCGCCGCAAAGCGCATTTCATGGGTCACGATCAACATTGTCATGTGCTCGTTTGCGAGCTGCTTCATGACCTGATTGACTTCCTCAACCAGCTCCGGATCGAGCGCAGAGGTTGCTTCATCGAACAGCATGACCTTGGGCTGCATCGCCAGAGCGCGGGCAATCGCAACGCGCTGTTTCTGACCACCCGAAAGACGTGCCGGATAGGCATCGCCCTTGTCGACAAGACCAACCTTGGCGAGCAGATTGTTAGCACGCTCCAGTGCATCGCTGCGCGAAAGCCCTTTGAGGCGCATTGGGCCAATCATGATGTTCTGCAGCACGGTCAAATGCGGAAACAGGTTAAACTGCTGGAAAACCATTCCCATTTCCTGACGGATATGGTTGATGTGCTTTTCAAAAGCCCGGCCTGTAAGCGGGCGATTGACCTGATTGCCATCCAGCCAGATTTCGCCGCTTGATGTTTCTTCCAGCATGTTGATTGAGCGCAGAAGTGTGCTTTTTCCCGATCCGCTGGGACCGATAATGGAAACGATCTTGCCTCGTGCGACCGTCAGGTCGATGCCTTTCAGCACCTCATGCTCGCCATAGGATTTTCTGATCTGACGTAGTTCGATCATGGGGGTCTGTGTGTTCATCGGATAGCTTCCGCTTTCTTGGCCGCTTTGCTCAAACCCCATTCCATCAACAGATTGACGAGGTAATAGAGCACGGCTGCAACGAAGTAGAACTCAAAGGGGCGATAGGTTTCGCTGATGGCACGCTGCGCATTCAACACCAGTTCTGTGATGCCGAGTACGGAAAGAACGGCCGTGTCCTTGAGCAGAATGATGCTGTTATTGCCAACTTGCGGCAGGGCAGTGAGGATCGCCTGAGGAATGATGAAATAGCGAAGCGACGATCCGTGGCTAAAGCCAAGCGAACGGGCGGCTTCCATCTGTCCCTCGTCGACAGTCTCAAGCGATGCGCGGAAAATATCGGCATTATAGGCCGCATAATGCATGCCAAGGCCAAACACGCCGGTCCAGAATGCCGGCACCATGATACCGATCTGCGAAAGGCCATAATAGAGCAGATAGAGCTGCAACAGCAGGGGCGTTCCCATGAAAAGGAAAACAACACCGCGCACAGGCAGGCTGATTATTTTGGGTGCGTGAAGCGTGATGATTGCGATCAGAATACCGAGCACAATACTGATCACACCCGCAAGCACGGTGATCAGAACGGTCCAGAGCAGACCGATCAGCATCAGTTCCAGATAAGACGGAACAACTGTGAAATCCAGGCTCATGCTTCCGCCCTCCTGTCAGCATTGAAAAAGATCTCAAAGCCGCGGATGATCAGTGAAATGATAGCGATGATGACGATGTAAGCCGCACCGGCAATCGCAAAAACCTCAAATGGTTTGTATGTCGACGTGACAAAGCGCTGAGCGGTATAGGTCAGTTCGACCACGCCGATTGTCGAGACAAGTGCTGTGCTCTTGGTCAGAATGACCGTATTGACGCCGAGCGAGCGGATCATCAGGGGTGCTGCCTGCGGCAGAATGAAGAGCCGCATGGTTCCGGCCCGGCCAAAGCCAAGCGAACGCGCTGCTTCACCCTGACCTTTATCGACCGCCAGAATTGCCCCGCGCATCCCTTCAGACATATAGGCACCGATGTTGAAGCCCATTGTGATGACGCCCGCCACAAACGGGGTAAATTCAAACCCAAACTGCGGGCCACCAAAGAAAACAAGGAACAGCTGCACCAGCAGCGGCGTGCCGCGCATGATGCTGATATAGCCTGTGGCGATCCAGCGAATGGGTGCATAGCGCGAAAACCGCGCCATAACGAGCAGGCTGGCAACGATCAGGCCGATCACCAATGATGCGATAGTCAGTTGGACAGTGACCCAGGCCGATTCAACAATGAAGGGAAAAATCCGCCCGATAAGTGCGATATCCATCCTTCAACCTTTCTGCTCCATCAGGAAAATCTCCTATGGCGCATATGTCTCTCAGCCAAAGGTCTGGCGAGAAGCTGTAAAGCAGAGTTTAGGGACTATTGATCAGATAAGGGCAGCACAGTTTGCTGCCCTCGCCCGAAACAGCGTGAATTAGCGGATATCCGCACCAATCCATTTTTCGGAAATGGTCTTATAGGTGCCATCAGCCATCATATCGTCGAGCGCCTTCTGCATCGCATCGCGAAGTTCAGGATTGTTCTTGCGAACCGCAATACCGATATCGTAGCGCGGCAGCTGATCGTCCTTGACCTGTTCAATCGGTGCATTGCTCTTGCCTATTGCGACAAGCACAGGAACGTCATCAGCGACAACTGCATCGATACGACCCGAACCAAGATCGAGAAGCATTTCAGGCAGGCCCTTATAGGTGCGGACTTCGTATTTGCCCTGCTCACGAACCCATTTTTCGGAGGTTTCGCCCAGCGTCACACCGATTGTCTTGCCTTCCAGTTCGTTGAGCGACTTAACCGTATCACCCTTGCGAATGAAAAGTGCCAGGCCCGAACGATAGTAAGGACCGACGAAGTCGATTGCCTTCTTGCGTTCTTCCGTGATGCCCATCGAGCCAACGATCGTGTCGTAACGACCGGTAACGAGACCTGCAATGATGCCGTCCCAGGCGGTGGTGACGATTTCAGGCTCTGCCTTCAGGCGGCGCGCAATTTCCGAACCAATATCGACGTCAAAACCGACGACCTGATTGGTCTCATCGACAAAGCTGAACGGAGGGAAAACACCCGAGAGGGCAACCGTCATCTTGCCCTTGCTCTGAATCTTTTCCAGATCATCAGCTTTGGCAGTGTTCAAGGAAGCACAGATGCCAAGCGCCACAAGGGCCGTGGAAAATAGTTTTGCAAATTTCATGTTAAAGGTTCCCCTATGAGAGCCCCGTTTTGGAGCCACATTATAACGCGTTTCGATCTGATTGAATCTAACCGGCGCGTCTCAATCATTTGTCTTTACGCACATCTCTTCCGAAAACTGTTTCACACTTTTCGGGACGCGCTTTTACGCTGTCTTCGCGACCTTGTAACCGGCCTGAACAGGGATTTGCGCAGCGCTCCTATCGCTTCTTTTGCATTAGAAGCCGCTTTTGAAATTCCCTTGGCAAAATCATTATCTGCAATCAGATTGACAAAAAAGAATATAAAGTGATTATTTTTATAAAATAGTGACGATATCGTCAGTAAAATTTACTTTAAAGAAAGACACCACCATGGATGAGCTGGACAAGAGACTGGTTACCGAACTCCGCATCAATGGTCGCGCGTCTGTTCCACAGCTAGCCGAACTGCTCGGCGTTGCACGTGCTACAGCGCAAAAACGTCTCGACCGGCTGATTGCCAATGGCGACATCAAAGGCTTTACGGTCCGTGTTCGCGACGACATCGGCAAGGATCAGATACGCGCCTTCATGCTTATCGAAATGTCTGGCTCATCGCTGAAGGCCACGATCAGCGCAATCAAGCGTGTTCCGGGCCTGACCGGCGTATTCAACACCAATGGCCTCTGGGATGTGATCGCGGAGCTGGAGGTTTCGACGATTTCCGAGCTCAATGAGGTGATTTCGACAATCCGCTCTCTTCAGGGGGTTAGCAAAAGCGAAACCTTCATCATGCTTGGCCCGGCATAACGCAATCTATCCGCCTTCTTTGCCGACTATTTATACGCCTTATCGGAACCAAAGCCGACACCAACTCGTTACCCGCTCAAATCGACTTAACAGAAGAGTGGCCGATGCATGTTCCATAATGCAGGGCCGCTATTGTGTTGCGTTGAACATTATAACCAGACGCAAGAAGGCGGTGGCGAATGGCGCAAAGCGATGCTGCAGGCAGCTCATCTCAGGCTACACCATTACAAATTCACGACATTAAAGTCATCGACAACACTAAACTCAAAAAGGCCATTACCGCAGCTGCCCTTGGCAACGCGATGGAATGGTTCGATTTTGGCGTCTATGGCTTCGTAGCCTATGCGCTGGGGCAGGTTTTCTTCCCCAACGCGGCGCCCGGCATTCAGACAATCGCAGCACTCGCTACATTCTCGGTGCCTTTTCTGGTGCGGCCTCTGGGCGGGTTGTTCTTCGGTGTGATGGGCGACCGCTTCGGGCGACAGAAAGTTCTGTCAATTACCATCATCATCATGGCTGCCAGCACGTTCTGTATCGGCCTCATCCCGTCCTACGCTACAATCGGCATCTGGGCACCGATCCTTCTTCTGCTTTGCAAGCTGGCGCAGGGCTTTTCCGTGGGCGGCGAATATACGGGGGCTGCAATCTTTGTGGCTGAATATGCTCCCGACCGCCGTCGTGGCTTTCTTGGCAGCTGGCTGGACTTCGGCTCCATTGCCGGCTTTGTGCTGGGCGCTGGCCTCGTCGTGTTCCTCAGTACAATGGTCGGAGAACAGGCATTTCTGGATTGGGGCTGGCGCATTCCGTTCTATCTTGCCGCACCACTCGGTTTGATCGGCCTGTATCTTCGCCATGCTGCCGAGGAAACGCCTGCTTTCACGCAGCAGCTTGAGGCGTTGGAAAAAGAAGACCGCGATGCCATCGAGGATCGTCCGATGGTGTCCTTCAAAGAGATCATCAACAAATATTGGCGTGCATTGAGCGTCTGCATTGGCATGGTTCTGGTAACGAATGTCACCTATTACATGCTGCTGACTTATATGCCGACCTATCTCTCACAGAGCCTCGGCTATTCCGAAGATCACGGAGTACTCATCATCATCGTGGTGATGATCGGTATGCTGTTCGTACAGCCTGTCGTTGGCTTCCTCAGTGACAGATTCGGGCGCAGGCCATTTCTCATCATTGGCAGCGTCGGCCTTCTTGTGTTTTCTCTGCCAGCCTTTCATCTTGTCGCAAGCGGCCACATTGCGACTATTTTTGCCGGCTTACTGATACTGGCAATATTGCTCAACTGTCTGACCGGTGTGATGGCATCCACGCTGCCTGCACTTTTCCCGGCCCGCATTCGCTACAGCGCTCTGGCTGCTGCGTTCAATATTTCGATCATCGTCGCGGGTCTGACCCCGACTGTTGCTGCATGGCTGGTTGAAGCGACAGACAACCTCTATCTACCCGCTTATTATCTGATGTGCGCGGCTGTCGTGGGCCTCATTACTGCATTCTTCCTGCCCGAAACGGCCAACAAGCCGTTGCGCGGCGATACTCCAAGCGCTTCGAACAAAACGGAAGCCAAGCTGCTTTTGAAGGAAGCATATTCCCATATCGAGGAGCGGGTTGATAAGCTCGACGATGAAATCCTCTCGCTTGAACAGCAGATCGAAGAGCTGCAAAAACGCAGGCAAACTCTCGTGGATCGCCATCCGAAACTGAACTGATACGCTTACTGCGCTCTCCCGCAACCAAGTCGGGAGAGCCGTCCACAACAAGGACGCGCGCTTATGGACGGCCTTCTGTTCTTGCGGTCTTGATGTATCGTTCTTCTGAACGCATGAAGAACGCCCTATCCCCACCAACCTCCAGCATCAATGTCCTTTCAATCGCCGCGATATAATCGGACGACGATGCAGTCGTTGCGATCACCTCCCCACCCATCAAGGCTTGGTGAGGCGGAGGACCTGCGGAGCGGTCATTTTGCACAGCAATGACATTGGTCATGGCGCCGCCCGGTCGGACTAACGCAACGGCGCCCTCCCCCCCGACCGACAGATTGACTATTTTTCTGTTTGAGCCCCACGAAACGGCATCCAAGTCAGCCAAAGCTGCTTCTATCGAAAGCGAGAAGGAACTCGTTTTACGCGCAGCAGTATTTTCAGACGCACCATAATCATAAAGCGCAATGGTTCTGGCGGCGGCATCGGCATCTGTTTTGCTGCAAATTTGCGACCAGGGCAGAACGACCTCTGCCCGTTGCTCCCCCGACCATTCACGATAGGTGACTGCTACACACTGGTTCGGACCACTGGTCATGACACTGTTTAAAGAACGCAACGCAGCAATGTGCCCATCGCGCACCATTTGCAAAGTCTCAGAATGTGACAACGATGATCGATCGACGGCAAAGACAATTGCCGTATCGACGCGATCCGAGCGCAGCGGCCCATCGGCCACGGCCCTTCCGCTCCCAAACGACAACGATCCAAGCAGCATTGCGGCAACTGAGATCAGAACTGACCGACTATAATCGCCAAAATTTGCGTGTTTGCGAAACATGGTTGCCACCCCACTCACTGTGGTCAACGCCCTGTGAGCGGGCCGTCGACGAATTGAGCGGGACCATAATCCCATGATGAGACTGCTAAAATACGACATGTGCCGTATTTCATCGCCTCCTGCTGCTTGATAGCTTTCGATCAAGAGCAACAAGGTTTTCTATTCGAGCTAACGATAGCTTGAATAGCGGCTCTGGCAGTTTGGGTGGCTACTGCCAGAGCCGCAACTATCAATGATCATGCGGAGGGCAATCCAAGGCGCACTGCATAGGCTGTCAGCTCAGCGCTGCTATGCAGATTGAGTTTGCGCATAAGGTTTTCGCGGTGCTTGCGGGCAGTGAAAATACTTATCCCGAGCCGCTCTGCAATTTCTCTGGTTTTAGCGCCTTGCGGTATCAAGGCCAGAAATTGCAGTTCCCGTCTCGTGAGGGGAACTGGAGACGGGATACCGATATTGGGTTCCGGCTCATGGCTGTTCAGTCGATTGATCGCGCTGGTTTGGCTTGCAACACCATTACCATTTTGAAGATTGATAATGGCTGTCAGCAACTCACTGGGGTCGCCATCCTTGGTCAGATAGGCATCGGCACCAGAGCTGAGCGCTGCTCTGATCGATCGGGACTCACTATTGGCCGACAGAATGAGGATTTTCAGTTTTGGATATGTGGTCCGTAATTGCCCGATAAACTGAAAACTGTGAAACCCCGGCATTCCAAGATCAAGCAAGACCATATCACAAGGTGTTTGCGCCAGAAGAGCCAACAATGAAGAACAATCTCCGACTTCTCCAACCACAACTGTTTCGCTTATAGTCGAAAGAAGCAGTTTAAGTCCTTCGCGGACGATACTGTGATCGTCGGCCAAGATAATCCGGTAATTTACACTCATCGAAAAGCTGCCCCTAAAAACCGCAAGCGAATACAGGATAGCATTATGGCCGCATTAGCGCTCTCTGAAAAAGACGAAAAATCCGCGCGCGTTACTCTGGCTGACAACGCGCGTATCAGACAAGCGCTGGTCAATATCCTTTACAATCATTCGACCGGGGTTCTGCTGACAAATATCTTCGTGCCGATCCCATCGCTTCTGATCTTCTGGGGTAAAGTCCCTAATGCATGGCTCATTGCGTGGTGCCTTTCGGTTTATCTGCTGACAATCACCCGTGTCATTGTCACGCGCACCTTTTTTCGCCGATCCAAGACGCCGGACTCCTATACAAAATGGGCGTGGACTGCTGCCGGATTTTCGTGGTTATCAGGCTTGAATTGGGGTTTGCTGGGATTGATCGGCTTCATATCAAACGAGCCGCATCTGCTGACCTTTGCGATGATCGTCATGACGGGGCTCACATGCGGGTCGGTACCCACCTCTTCCGCCTTCCTGCCTGTCCTTGCCGGTTCACTGTTCACCACGGTATTACCGAGCACCATTTATTGCATTCTGGCAGAGGGCGAAGTCTATAATGCTTACCTCTTTCTGGTTGCCTGCTTGGTCATCATCAACCTGCATCACGGTCGGGTCACCCACCGGGATCTGGCCGAAACAATCCGGTTACGGTTTGAAAACGAGACGCTTGTCGATCAGCTCAAGAGCGAACGAGACAGAGTAGCCGCAGCGGACCGCGCCAAAACACGCTTTCTGGCTGCTGCAAGCCATGATTTACGCCAGCCTGTCCACGCGCTCGGCCTTTTCAATTCGACACTGGCGGCACTCGCGAACAGAGGAAGCGTCACCGCGATTGACGCAACCAACATCGCCGGAAAGATCCGAAATGTTGTTGCTAATCTGAGCTACCTTCTGAATGCGCTGCTCGATGTTTCGCGTCTCGACGCCCATATCGTCACGCCCAACAGGGAAGTCATTTCCATCAACGGCCTGCTCGATAACCTTCGGAACGAGTTTGCGGGCCTTGCTGAAAGCAAGGGTCTGGAATGGCGAATGGTCAATTGTTCCTGTCATACCGACAGCGATCCGATGATGCTCCGGCAGATACTGGCAAATCTGATCGCGAACGCCATTCGCTACACAGAAAGCGGGCGGGTCGTTTTCGGGTGCCGTCGCAGGGGCGATAATCTCGAGATACAGGTACATGATACTGGCCTGGGAATTCCAGCCAGCCAGCAGGTCACTGTTTTTGAAGAATTCGTGCAGCTTCACAATCCTGAACGGGATCGCGACAAGGGCTTGGGTCTTGGCTTATCCATCGTGAAACGAACTGCGGAACTGCTCGGTCATCCGGTTCGACTGGTGTCGCAGCCGGGCAAAGGATCGATGTTCTCTATCGTCGTCCCGCTGGTTGCCAACCAGCGCCAATCCGAAAAGCCGGTCCAGAGCCTTCCTCAAACCGGCGGAAACATATTCATCGTTGATGATGAAAGCACCGTACTGGATGCCCTGTCCGGCCTTGTGGATGTTTGGGGATATCGGGCCTATGCGGGACGCGATGCGGATGAAACATTTGTCGCATGGCAGGCTGATAAAGCCGCTGCGCACTCGCCCGCAGATCTCATTATCGTTGATTATCGACTTGAAGGCGGGATGATCGGAACGGAAGCTGCCAGCAGATTGTTCAAGCATCTGGGGCGCCAGATGCCTGTAATTATCCTCACCGGCGACACGTCACCCGAACGGCTACGCGAGGCCTCAGCAAGCGGATATATGCTGCTTCACAAGCCCATCGATCCGGGCGAATTACTACAGGCTATTCAGCAACTGATACAAACCTCGGCCCTTTCATCCGCAAGCAACAGAAATAAAATGCAAAGCCCGGCTTGAAACTCAAATCTCGGTTCCTAACTGTTGGGGAGTGGACCGGGCCCCTCTGGCGGTTTTTTCAAACCGTGATGTCGGACCACTTCGAGCGCGCTCGAGGTCAGCCCGGAAACTCCCAGCCGACCTTGTGATATTTTGAACAGAGGTCGGATATGGAACTTTTTACATCACTTTTTATGGGAACACCGGTCTGGATGTGGCTGGTGTTCATCGGCATTGTTTTGGCATTGCTGGTGCTCGATCTGGGCGTCTTCAACAAAGAAGACCATGAGATCGAAATCGCTGAAAGCCTTAAAATGTCGGCTTTCTACATCACACTCGGACTGGCTTTTTCCGGGTTTGTCTGGTGGCAGTTAAGCAGTGAGGCAACGGCGCAGTATCTTACCGCTTTCGTGGTTGAAAAGACGCTGGCGCTCGACAATATCTTTGTCATCGCGCTGATTTTCAGCTTCTTCGCGATCCCGCGCAAATATCAGCACCGTGTCCTTTTCTGGGGCATTCTCGGCGTCATCGTGCTGCGTGGCATCATGATCGGCCTTGGTGCCACAATCGTCGCAAACTATCACTGGGTGCTTTATCTCTTTGCGGTTTTCCTCATCATCACCGGCATCAAGATGCTGTTTTCAGGTGAAGACGACGAGCCGGATATGAGCCGCAATCCGCTGCTGCGCTTTGCCCGCAAACACATGCGCATCACGGATGAACTGCATGGCAACGCCTTCTTTGTGCGATTGAAAGACAGCCAGACCGGCAAGATGGTGCGCTTTGCGACGCCATTGTTTCTGGCGCTGATCATGATCGAAGTTGCGGATCTGATTTTTGCCGTAGACTCTGTCCCGGCCGTGTTCACGATCACCACAGATCCTTTCATCGTGTACACGTCGAACATCTTCGCAATTCTTGGTCTCAGAGCACTGTTCTTTGCGCTGTCAGCCATCCTGCATCGCTTCGCCTATCTTAAATATGCGCTGTCGATCCTGCTGATCTTCATCGGCTCGAAAATGTTCATTGCCGATCTGATGGGCTGGGAGAAATTTCCTCCGGCCTGGTCGCTGGGTATTACTTTCGCAATCCTTGGTACAGGCGTTATCGTCTCGCTTGTGAAAACCAAAGATGCGGAAAAACCAGTGAGCCATCATTAGAGCAATTCCGGGAAAAACTGGAACTGCTCTGGTCGTAACGACTGCAAATTATCTGCCCGGACTTTCAAAGTTCGGGCAGGCTTCAGAAAATCAGTAGATTATCTCCACCCCTGCTCGCTCTAACGCTGCGTAAACTGCGCTCGGTGGTGGCTGGTCCGTAATAACAAGATCAATGCTTGAAGTGGGCAGGATCGAAAACTTGTCCGAGCGTTGCAGAGCTGTATGACTGGCAAGCACAACAAATTTCCTTGTTTGACGCCGTACCACCTGCACCAATTGCAAATGTCGATCTGACGGCCCCAGCAATCCGCGCTCCACATCAAAGCCACTTGCGCCCATGAACGCGATATCAAAAACCCGACGTGAAATAATCTCCATTGCCTCAAAGCCGAACGAAGCGCGGGAATGCTTGTCAAACTGACCGCCGCACAGCGTGAGGTCCGTCTGACCGCCCATGGCAAGAACGATCATGATATCAACCATCAGGGATGTCGCAATGATCGGCGGTTCATGGCGTGCTTCCCACGCAGTCGCCAATGCAGTCGAGCCCCCGCTGAAAAACACAGACATGCCAGGTTTAAGCAAACCGTGAGCAAGACGCGCAATCCGCTCTTTGGCCTCGCGATCCGCGCCGATGCGCAGATCGATATGCGGCAACCCCTTTGCCGTAACCGCTCGTGCACCGCCATGGACACGCATTGCTTGTCCTTTCTCTTCCAGCGAAGCAAGATCACGCCTGATCGTTTCCTCTGAAACGGAAAAAACTGTCGCCAGTTCTGCACATGTTGCATCGCCAAGTCTGATGAGACGATCGCGAATGCGGTCCTGCCGGTCTGAGGGGCGGAGAGGTCTGGGTGCCATTTTGTGGTCTCGTCATAGTTACACTGCCAGCGGCTTACAGGGCTTATCTCACAGGAATACGACAAAGTTTCACTTAAACGTTCATTAAACGGGCAGTTATCGCAAAGCCCGGTCAAAGCGCACAATTCGCATGTCATTCATGACCGTTAGTTTGTGCCCACATTGGACACAGGAGTGACGGACATGGTCGAACTTTCAAGGCGCAGTTTTCTGACCGCCTCAGCCGCAATCGCAGCGACGAGCACCTTTGGCATCTCTTCGGCTTTCTCCGCCGACGCCAAGATCGAAATATCCAGCATCTGGGGACCAGACAAGCCATTCCAGAAAGTGGTCGATGCTTTCAACGCGTTGAAGACCGGCGTCACCGTCACCAATCGCTTTGACGGCGACTACGAAACCGCGACCGCCAAAGCCCTCGCCGGTATAGCCGCAGGCAAGCCACCGGCAATCATGGTAACCGGCTGGAAATTCGGATATTTCGCACGCCGTACCCTTGGCGCGCGCGATCTCAACGAAATCGATGCGACCAGAGCAAAGGCTATCATCGCGAACTTCGTTCCTTCGCTGATGCCGCTTGTGACCATTGACGATGCCGTAATTGGTCTGCCATGGGCAATGTCCACACCGATCACTTTCATCAACAGCGCTTTGTGGGCCGAAGCCGGTCTTGATCCGAACCTCCCGGATAATCCAGATACCGACTGGCTTTATAATGCTGCACGCACGCTTGATGAAAAGCTCAAGGGTAAACATGCGACCTACCGTTCGGCTCTGGCCCTGTCCAATAATGAATGGACAAGCCAGTCCTTCATCCAGAATGCAGGCGGGTATATAATCGATCCATCAGGCAAGCTTGCGCTGAACAGCGATGAGGCCGCTAAAGGCATGGAGCTTTTCTGCCAGCCAGCCCATCAGGGTCTGTGGACACCCGTCAGCGGCAAGGAGCAGGATGCAGCCTTTGAAGCCGGTGCGCTTGCGATCTGCACCACAAGCTCGACCCGCGCCGCCAGCTTCCCGTTTGGCAATGCCAAGGCAATCACCGCGCGTTTCCCAGGCATTCCGGGCCATGACCGCAACATGAACAGTGGCGGCAACTTTCTTGCCGTTTATGCAAAGAATGACGAACAGGCCAAGGCTTCGCTTGCTTTCCTGGAATTCTGCGCCTCGCCGGAAGGCCAGAAAATCTGGTCGGAAGTCGGCTACCTAAATACATCCGTTCACGATATTCCGTTGATCAACGACTTCATGAAGCCCGCCGCAGGCCAATTGCAGGATGGTTTGACTGCAGAAACCATCTGGCCCGGCAAACGTGGACTTGAAGGCCAGAATATCTGGCGCAAGTGGGTTTCACGCATGTTGACCAAAGAGACCGATATCAAAGCAGGCCTCAAGTCGGCTCATGACGAGCTTGCAACAGTGCTGGTGGATGCCTGACGCGAAATGCCGAAACCTCTGTTTACAAAACTGGCCCCGTGGATATTCGCGGGGCCAGCCGTCCTTTCCGTCATCATTTTCCTTTACGGCCCTATTCTGGCCTCCGCAGTTCTGTCGGTAGTCGACTGGAACCTGCTCTCAACCGATGTCAGCTTCGTCGGGCTGGACAATTATAAAAGCATTTTTGCCGATGCCGACTTCCGTCTGGCTGCGTGGAACACGGTGCTTTACTGCGCCATTCTGGTTCCGGCCCAGATCATCCTGCCTCTGATCATTGCGGTGATGATTCATGCGGTGCAGGGTTCAAAACTGGAGCGCGTTTATCGCGGTGCATTTTTCCTGCCCACCATTCTGGCCTACTCGGTCGCTGGTGTGACATGGTCGTGGCTGCTTAATCCGGTCAATGGTCTCTTCAATGAAGTGCTCGTGTGGTTCGGCCTGCCGACATCGATGTGGCACATGGACCCCAATCTCGCGCTTCTGTCTGTATCCGTTGTCACTTTCTGGAAAAGCTTCGGTCTCAACATGCTGTTGTGGATCGCCGCTCTTGCCAACGTGCCCCAATCCATGCGCGAAGCATCGCGGCTGGATGGTGCGGGTCCATGGCGGCGCTTCTTCACCATCGAGCTGCCGCTGATCACACCGACTGCTTTCTTCATTTCCGTCACGACGGTATTCTCCGTGCTGGACGATATTGTCGGTGTCGTTGATGTGCTGACAAGTGGCGGACCAGCGGGTCGAAGCTCCAATCTTCTTTATTTCCTCTGGCAACAAGGCCTGCAATTCTTCCAGTTCGGCAGAGCAAGTGCGGTCGCCATGGTCATCATTGTTGCGGTTCTTCTCATCACATGGGCGCAGTTCCGCTTCGGCGAAAAGCGGGTGCATTATCAATGACCGCCACTTCTTTCAGCGCCACGCTTTCACGTGGCACACTCCACATTCTTCTCATTGTGTTGTCGCTTATCACACTGTTTCCATTGCTATGGATGGTGACATCTGCATTTACGCCCAATGCGCTCATTGCCCAGAAAGCTTTGCGGTTCTGGCCCGAACAGATAACCTTGTCGAATTTCCAGATTGCGGCGGATCGCTATCCAATCTGGTGGTGGCTGTTCAACTCTGTCATCACCTCCGGAGCGATCACGCTGGGCAAGCTCATCATCAGCTTGCCTGCGGGCTATGCCTTTGCCCGAATGGACTTTCGCGGCAAGCATTTCCTGTTCTGGTTGGTCATTGCCACCATGTCGTTTCCAACGGTCCTTGCGATCATTCCGACTTATATTGCAGTGGTGAAGATACAGGCCTTCGACACCTATTCAGCAATGATTATCCCCTCGATCCCGTATATCGGCTTCTATGTCTTCTATTTCAGACAATCGTTCCGTTCGCTCCCCGACGAAATGTTTGAAGCAGCCCGGATTGACGGCTGTGGTATCTGGAAGCAATTCAGGGATATTGCCATTCCAAACGTACTGCCTGCGATAGCTGCCCTTTCTGTCATATCCTTTATGGGCGCGTGGAATATCTATCTCTGGGGACAGCTCGTTCTGGAAGATACCGGCCGCAAGACTCTCACCACAGGCATTGCCATGTTTGCAGATGTTGATGGTGCCGAAACGCCCTGGGGACCACTGATGGCAACAAGCCTTCTATCCGTCCTGCCAGTTCTCGGCATGTTTCTTCTGGCGCAACGTTACATCGTTGAAGCCTTTTCTGCTGGCACAGGAGAGAAATAAATGGCGCGTATTCTTGTTGTCGCCCATCTCAATCACGATCGCATCTGGGAACTCACTGGCCCTCTTCAATCCGGTGCACGCATTTCATGGCGCAACCGCGAGATAACACTTGGTGGCGGCGGTTACTTCACCGGCTTACCTTTTCTTATATCGGGGCATGAGGTTGCATTGGTCAGCTCGCTCGGCAATGACACACTTGGAAGTGAAGCCCGCGACTATCTTGCATCAAGCGGCTTCGACATGCAGCATGTCATCACGCGCGACACCGGTACCCACCTCACAGAGATTTTTCTGGAACCATCGGGTGAACGCACGATTTTGACAGCGCATGATGGTCCCATGCGGCGGTTCACGCTCAGCAGCGAAACCAGCGCAGACGCCGCATATATTAATTGCTTCAATCCTGATGCGAAGATCGTCGATGCTTTGAATTCGACTGCTTTTGTCGCCTCGCAGTTTCCCCTGTCCGAAACATCCGTGTCGCGCCCCGCCGATCTCATGATCGGTTCGCGCGGGGACTTTCCCGGCCTTGATGACACTGCACTCTGGCAAAAAGCTTTCGCCTTGTGCAGCGGAAGACTGAAACATCTCGTCATGACCGACGGTGCCCGCACAATCACCATTTATGATGGCAGAGAGACGCGACCGGTTCAGCCCATGAGGCGCGCAACGGTCAGCAACACCATCGGCGCAGGTGATCATTTTTCTGCAAGTCTTATCTCCGCGATGTTGAGCGGAGTGGCTATCGAAGACGCGGCCAGTGCGGCGAGCAAAGCAACCACAGAATGGCTTGAACAGCGCGATCGCCAACCGCTGGAAACCATCTGATCAAAGCAGATATGGCAAGCGCGAGGAATATCTCGCTGCTTGGCAGGAATGGAGAAAAATGGCCGGGATTATCCTCAAAGACATCAAGAAGATCTATGCGGGTGGAGTGGAAGCCGTAAAGGGCGTTTCCATAGACATTCGTGCGGGCGAATTCATCGTGCTTGTCGGCCCTTCAGGCTGCGGAAAATCGACCCTTCTGCGCATGGTCGCCGGCCTTGAAAGCATTTCCGGCGGCGAGGTCAGCATTGGCGGGCGCGTGGTCAACGATGTTGAACCCGCCGATCGCGACATTGCCATGGTGTTCCAGAATTACGCGCTTTATCCGCATATGTCGGTCTATGACAACATGGCTTACGGTTTGCGAAACCGTAAAACGCCAAAAGCGGAAATCGTGACGCGGGTGGCGGAAGCAGCCCGAATGCTCGAAATCGAACCCTATCTGGACCGCAAGCCGAAAGCCTTGTCCGGTGGTCAGCGTCAACGCGTTGCCATGGGTCGCGCCATCGTGCGCAAGCCTTCCGTTTTCCTCTTTGATGAGCCGCTTTCCAATCTGGATGCAAAACTGCGTGTGACGATGCGCGGAGAAATCAAGCGCCTGCAACGACGGCTTGGCACAACTTCTCTTTATGTGACGCATGATCAGCTTGAAGCCATGACACTGGCCCATCGTCTGGTTGTTCTGAACAAGGGCAGCATTGAACAGATCGGCACGCCGCTGGAAGTTTATCACAACCCGGCTTCGACCTTTGTTGCGAGCTTTATCGGCTCGCCCGCAATGAACCTGCTTCCGGGTCATCTGGAAGGCGACCAGCTCACGTTAAGCAATGCAGTGTTGAAACTCACTGGCGCTGTTCCGCCCGCGGGTCCGGTGACAGTCGGCATGCGGCCGGAAGATATTTTTCCGGCACAGAATGGCACGAATGCATTCGACTTCGTTCTCGACCACGTGGAAGAACTGGGCGCCCAGCGCCTTATCCATGGAACAGTTGGTGAGCAGCGTGTCACCGCAGCCTTTGCGCCGCATGTGCCGATCAGCGAAAACATGCAGTTGACTGTCGCTGCCGACAAGTTGCACTTCTTCTGCACCAACACCGGCAAGCGACTGATTACGAGTACGCAGCAGGCAACTCAGCAAAACGCATCAAACCTGTCACTTGTCTGAGGTGAGATGCGCTATCTTTTTTGTTTTTACGCACATCTTGTTCCGAAAACTGTCCCCACTTTTCGGGATGTGCTCCAGCGGGATTTTTTCAGGAGCCACGGTGTGGCGCTGTGGGAGCAATTCATTTATGTATCGCTAACGCCCACTAACATCCCTGGAGTTCGAGAGTGATCAACAGTAAGAAATGGTCTTGTGGAATTGCGTTTGGTCTAAGCTTGGTATCCCTGCTTTTTTCTCAAGCTCTGGCCGCGTCATCGAACTCGGGAGATCTGTCTGCCAAGGAGCGTACTGAACTGCAGCAGTCAGCCGGTATCAATTGCGATGCAAAAAATAATGATGATTGCACTGCCGGCAATATTAAAAGCGGCGATTATTACAGCGTGCGGATTTACAGCGATTGCGCAATTGCAGCTTACTTTGGTCGGATAAACGAGAAGCCTGTGTCTCTGCGGAAAGATGTCGCGACAACAGGTACGGAAGGTAAAACAGAAGGGGCGTTGGCACCCGAACAATTGGTTTGCATCAAGGCGGCGGCACAGGTGAACGCCACAGATAAAGAGTATTACGTCATGGCACTCCCAATGGACCATGGTCCGGAGTGTAAAGGCGAAGAGCTGTGCAAGAAGCCCCGGTCACTTCCTGAAAACTATCAAAAGACGATGGGTAACTGCCAGATGGACAGCCAGAATAACTATCGCGGCTGTCCGCAGGGATGGGTTTTTGCAACTGAAATGGAAGCCTATTCAAATGGGTTACCGGGTGCACAATAACTAATTGCACCGGAGCGCACCTCACCTGATCGTCAGCCGCTTTTCTAATTCACGAACGCAGTGCCGATGCCGCACTCATACGCAGGGTCATGAGGGCCGGAACCAGAGCAACGACGGCTGCGACTGCAATAAAACCAATTGCGAGCCACACATCGCTCATCGCGAATTCCACTGGCATTCTAACCGCCGTGGTTGCAGTGAGCCATGATGTGATGGCACGCGCAACGGCATATCCGATGCCCAGACCCAGAAATATCCCCAGCAGCAACAGAAAGAACAACTCGCCCCAAACGATTGCCATGATGGAACGAACCGGCGCACCAAGTGCCCGCAATGCGCCGATCTGCCGTTTGCGCGCACCAATATGCATGACAGCAACCAGCAGCAAAGCAAAGACCACGATCACCTGTGTGCCAACCGCTATACCGAGCAGCAGACTGCGGGCGTCACCCAGTGTCGAATAAAGCCGTGTGAGCACCTCTGCCGGAAAGATCGCCAATGTGCGGTCCGAACGATACTCCTGACGCAACCGATAAGCATCGGCGATGGTCTTGGGCTTCACCAGAATAGCCGGAACACCGGGGCTATCGGCATCAAACGCCTCATTGAGCGGCGCATCGACATCAATTTCATGATCATGATCATGCGGCGTTTCATTGACCAGAATGCCGAAGCCGTTGCCCGATTTTGCCGCCCGTTCGTCATTGTCGTGGTTGGCATTTTCATGTTCGGCATGGTCGTGCTCTTCATGAGCCTCCATGCCATGCAGCTGCCAGACAGTGCGAATGGGTACAAGAATGGATCGGTCCCAGGCGGTGCCGGTAGGCGCCATTTTTCCAGAGACCTGATAACTGACTTCATTATGTGCATGACCACCGGTTTCGACAGTGCCGTGCATCGGATTGACCCTGGCACCAACAGGCAGATCGACGGCCGAACCGATGACCGCTTCACCTAAACGCGAAAACAATGTGCCTTCCGCAAGCTTGGGCGACAAAGCCGAAATGAGCGCGGTTGTTGTACCGACGATCGGAAAGCCCATCGCACTGTCGCCAAATCCAATAGGTGCTGCGAAAGCTACGCGGGTGTCATTGGCAAGTTTGCCCAGTATCGCGCCAGACATCAGCGGCAAAGGCGATGGTTGCAAAAAGACAGAAGACAAAGTGAGCTGCGTATCGCTTCCTGCCGCACCGATTACCAGATCAAATTTATCCGACGCACGCGCCGTGCCAAGCCGTACAGCGCGTTCCTGCAAGGTCACAACAGAGCTTAAAGCCACAGACAGCGCCAGAAGCACAATGACAGCAACAGCACCGCTCCAGAAACGGCGCAGGTCCGCTAAAATGAATGCAATCATGACAATTCCATCTCCGCGCTGTCGCTGGCAATCTTTCCACCTTCAAGGCGGATGCGACGCTGCAGATATTGCATCAGTTGCGGATCATGCGTGACAACAACCAGCGTCGCCTTCTCCTCTGTTGCAAGTCGCACCAGAAGCTCGGCAACATCGGCGCCGGTTTTCTGATCAAGACTGGCGGTCGGTTCATCAGCAACGATCACGCCGGGTTTGGAAAGGAGGGCACGGGCGATTGCCACGCGCTGCATTTCGCCACGCGACAGAGTTTCGATATGCTGGGCGGGGCGGGCAATGCCAACCGTCTCAAGCAGTTCAAGCGCCCGCACACGATCTGCTGGCTTCACGCCTCGGCTCAGTTTGAGCGGCAAAAGCACATTGGCAAGCGCTGACAGACCCGGGAACAGATGAAAATCCTGCATCACCAGCCCGATATTGCGCGCACGGAATGCATCGCGCCTGAAAGCCGGAAGCCTGTTAATTTCCGTTTCGCCCCAGACCACTTGTCCTGCTTTGACGGGTTCGAGCCCCGTTATGGCATTGACCAGCGTTGTTTTGCCTGAGCCGGATGCTCCTGTGATCGCCAGATGACTACCGCCGGGCAAATGAAATTTATCGATGAAAAGAACAGGCAGCGTAAGCCCTGAAAAACGCATTTCAAGATTTGCGATATCGAGTGACAACCCGGTTGGCTTGGCGAGCATCATCATCAGACCGTTTTGAAAGAAGCATCACGCAGCCGAAGCTGGCTGACAAAGCCCGTTTCAGGGTCGGTCCATGAGCCATATTCCAGTGTACCGCGCGTCAGGATCGGCGCATTGAACTGCACGAATGTCTGCTTTGAGGCCAGATAAACCACCACGATATTGTCCGGCCAGTCGGAATCTGACGAACAAAACGGGCAGATAGACATCGGAATTTCCGTAAGAACGAAGAAATTCGCCTCAGCCTTAAGAGGCGGTGCCATAAATCCGCTGATAGCCACTTCGCTGCCCGCAGAGGTTTTCACCTGATCGGAAAACTCAAGCCCCAGCACGCCAAAGCTCTTGTAGAGATTGTCGAAACCAAGCTGCTGTGCCGCAAGCGCTTTGTTGGCCATGCACATCAGAGGCGCTGTTGCCAATGCACCAAGCATAAGTTGCCTGCGGTTGAAATGCTGTCGCGCACGCATTTTGCACTCCATCAGATAAAAGAACGGGCAAGCGGGAAATCCCGCCTGCCCCCATCAAACGATTGATTACTCGGACTTTGCCTTGCCGAGCGCAAAAGCGTCAGCGAGCACACGGTAAACATCGCTCTGTTCCATGTAGCCACGAAGGCCTTCGGAACCTGGGCCTGTTGCCTGAAGCACAACATCGTCGACAGCGTGAACACCGGTATCGTCTTCCTTCGGGATATTGCCCTGAACGAAGACCGCACCCGGAACGTCCTTGTAGGCCTCGTTGGCTACATATTCGCCCTTTTCGTTCTTAACGGCTGGTACGAATGCGCCATCCAGCTTTGGACGGAAGGTTTCATAATGATCCGGGCCGTTATTGGCAGAGAGGAACAGACGACGCGAAACATCAACACGATCCGGATAGCCGTCGCCATTGGTGTCTTCGTAGTTCGGGAAACCGGCGGCATCGTAAGTGCCAACCTTTTCGCGCATTTCGTCGCCCGGCTTTTCATCATCAACCGTACCGATGATCGCAACACCATGGGTGTGATCGCCGGTAACGATGATCAGCGTATCAGGGTTCTTCTCGGCAAATTCGCGTGCAACGCCAACGGCTTTGTCGAACTCGATGGTTTCGACCAGCGCACGATCCCAATCAAGGGGATGGCTCATCTTATCGACCGATGCGCCTTCAACCATCAGGAAGAAGCCTTCCGGATTCTTGGAGAGCTTTTCGAGTGCCGTCTTGGTCATTTCAACCAGACCCGGCTGGTTCGGGAACTTGTCGACAGTGCCCTTCTTGAGGAATTCACGGTCAAGCGTCACGTCCATATTGCCGGTGTGGAAAAGGCCGAGCAGCTTGTCCTGATTGGACGCTCCTGAAGCAGCAAGTTCATCCTTGCTGGTGACCAGCGCATAACCGGCATCCTTGAACAACTGGATATAATCCTTGTCGTCCTTACGCTTTGAACCCGGAATATCCTTGGCAAGGAAATAAGCCGAGCCACCGCCCAAAAGCACATCTGGCTTCACGTCATACATCATGCTGACGATATCGGCCTTGTCGGAACGCTTGCGTGTGTGTGCAACAAGGGCTGCTGGCGTTGCATCCTGAAGTTCCGAGGTTGAGACGATACCGATCGACTTGCCGGTTTCGCGACGCATTGCTTCAGCAATGGTTTCAACCTTTGGATCGTCCTGGCTGTCTGGCGTACGGTCAGCATAAACGCCGAGCGCGTTCACGCGCGACTTATGGCCGGTCATATAAGCCGACATGGTGTTCGCGCTGTCGGTAGCAATCGAATGGGTCGAAGACGTGCCGATGAAAGCAACTGGCGGGATGTCATCCATAGCGAGACGACCATTGGCCTTCCCTTCGCTCATGCCCTTGGACATGATGCGCGCACCAGTGCGGTGGGCAACCGAAAGACCATCGGCAATCAGAAAGATTATGTTCTTGGCCTTGGCTTCGTTACCGGTCGAATAAACATCCCAGTTGACGGATTTGGTTTCATCACCAGCGGAGACTTCAACCTTGTAATCGCCAGCCTTGCCGATTTTCAGGCCGCGCAGAATGAGCGCCGAGCCCAGAACCTTATCTTCAGCGCCTTTTTCTTCAGCGGTGAATTCGGCCTTGCTGCCAAAAACAGCTTCGTAGTCCTGACCATTGACGGTAACCTTCACGTCTTCTGGCTTGACGACCTTATCAAACTCAACCTTGAAATCGAATGGCGAATTGACAAGGATTGTCGCCCGGTCAATCGGATAGACGGTTGCAGCACCGGCTGCGGTCGTCAAACCAATCACTGTCGTCAACATAGTTGCTGAGGTGAGAGCAAGAAGCATTTTGCGCATATCAGAAATCCCCACTGTGTAATGCGTGTGAGGCTCAAATAAGAAAGCTAGATGACACTGGTATAACAGCCAGCCAATTTATTCATTAAACTTAGTTTGCCGGCTATTCTGATTGCAGACAATTTTACGGGCGTTTGGCGCCGATCTTTCATGTGAATGTAAAAAACCTGAGATAATTGTCTGCAAATCAATCAAACAGGTGCTTCATGATACGCAAAACGCTCTCGATCATCCCATTGGCTGCATTTCTGCTCAGCACCGGCACACCGAGCTTTGCACAAGTACCGGGCTTTGCACAAGTACCGGGCTTTGCACAAGACAAGGCACCTGCGCTGATTGGCGAGTTTGTTCTGCCGACCGGATTAAAATTCAACGGTGTGGAATTCGGCGGCATTTCCGGCCTCGACTACGATCCGGCGCAGAACGTCTATTATGCCATCTCCGATGATCGGTCGGAAAAAGCCCCCGCCCGGTTCTATAAGCTCAGGCTCGATATCGACGCATCGGGCATTCATGGGCTGGATATTCTGGAAACAACCACCTTGCTTGATGCACAGGGCCAGCCCTTTGCCATCAAGGATGTGGATGCTGAAAGCATTCGGTTCAACCCTGCAAGCCAGACGCTTTACTGGTCGAGTGAAGGTGACCGCAACGGCAAGCCTTCGATCCGCGAGATGAGACTCGACGGCACTTTTGTTCGCGAGTTCAAACTGCCGGAGGCCTATCTGCCGGATGAGAATAAAACACGCGGCACGCGCAACAATCTGGCTTTTGAAAGTCTGACGATCACAGAGGACGGCAAGACGCTTCTGGCAGGCACGGAAAACGCGCTTATGCAGGATGGCGATATTGCAACGCTGGAGCATGGCAGCAGGTCGCGCATCATCTCCTTCGACATTTCATCAGGCGATGTGACTGCGCAACACGTTTATGAAACCGATCCCATCTTTGCGAAAGCAACGTTGCCCCCTTTCTGGAACGACAATGGGCTAAGCGAATTTCTGACTGTCGGTCCGGACATTCTCACGGTCGAAAGATCTTACGCCCACGGTGTGGGAAACCGCATCAGCATCTACCGCGCCTCATTTGACGGTGCGAGTGAGATCAACGGCGAGGCATCCTTGCAAGGCATCGTTGCGACGCCGCTTAAGAAGGATCTGCTTCTTCGACTTGATGAAGGAACGTTCGGTCTCGACATCGACAATATCGAATCCCTTACCTGGGGGCCGGAGGTCGATGGTGCCAGGACCCTCGTGATTGCTTCCGATAATAACTTCAATCCAGGCCAGTTTACTCAGTTCGTGGTGATTAAACTCCCATAGGGCACGGCACGGTGAAAAAGAACTCACATTTCAAATAAGCTATTTGTAAACAAGTACTTACAAATAATTTAATGGATAGGGTTCACCGCGGCATGTTTTAAGCTCTGTCATCAAACCTTTATCGGGATGATAATCACACGTCACAGGGCGTCTTTAAGGACCATTGCGTTTGTTTTCGCAATTTAGGGGGTTCCTTATGCGCCTTGGTCATCTTCTCGCTTCCATTGCAACGATTGCCATGACATCGTCGGCAATGGCTGAAGAAACATTTACAGCCAAACTGGCAGGCCACGCCTATCTGCCTGCAATGACGCTGATCACACCGCCTGCCGATGCTCCCCGCGATGCCTGGGTTTCCGGCAAGTTCACCGGCAAGACCCGCAACGACAAGCCTATGAGCGTGATGGGTGATGTCGGCAAAGCCTATGGCAACCACCCAACCGGCATCTCCCTCCCCTTCATTGGTCAGCCTGTACAGGGCATGTCAGGCTTTGCGATGAACCGCGCAGCCGATGGCAGCATCTTCACGCTGACCGACAACGGCTTCGGCACAAAAGCCAACAGCCCCGATGCATTGCTGTTTTTCCATCGCATGAAGCCTGATTTCGAAACAGGCAAAGTTGAGCGCGTGGAATCGGTCTTCCTGCGCGATCCGGATAAGAAAGTGCCATTCCGCATCGCCTATGAAGGCACAGATGGTCGCTACCTGACCGGTGCTGATTTTGATCCCGAAAGCATTCAGTACCTCAATGATGAAATCTGGATCGGCGACGAGTTCGGCCCCTATATCATTCGCGCTGGTCTCGATGGCCGTGTGAAAGCCGTTTACCCCACTATGCTTGATGGTAAGCAACTGATGGGTCCGGATACGCCGGGCGTTGTCGTGCCTGCCGTAGCCGGCAAGGATTATCGCGTCCAGCGTTCGGGCGGTTATGAAGGCATGGCACTGCATCCAAAGACCAACCAGCTCTGGGCCATGCTCGAAAAGCCACTTTATGATGACAGTGGCAAACCGGAAGGCGACTTCCTGCGCGTTATCACCTTTGATACCGCCAAGGGCGAATGGACCGGCGACAGCTATCGCTTCCGCCTTGCAGAAGGTGCAACTGCCATTGGTGACTTTAACTTTATCGACGACACCCGCGCGCTGGTCATCGAGCGAGACAATGGCGAAGGCGATCCAAGCCTTGAGTGCAAGACCGACGATCTGACGGCTTGTTATCCGCTTCCGGCCAAGGTCAAGAACATCGTTCTGGTCGATACGTCCAGGATTGATGCCGATGGTTATATTCATCGCATCGGCCATATCAATCTGATGGACATTCAGGACCCCGACAATAAGGCAATCCTGAAAACTGCCTCTGCGCGTGACCTCAAGGGTAAATTCACCTTCCCGTTCTTCACAATCGAAGACGTGATGCGCGTTGACGATACACATATTCTGATCGCCAACGACAACAACCTGCCATTCTCTGGCGGGCGTCAGATCGGTGAAGCCGCGCATAACGAGTTCATCCTGCTTGAAGTCGCAGATTTTCTGAACGCCAGGTAATCGTGCCTGATTGATCCAACTTTAAAACCACTGGCGGGCACTGCATCTTGCAGTGCCCGCTTGCGCATTCTGCAAAATAGCGACATTGCTCACTCGAATGGTCGACTGACCGCAAAGAGCAGAGAAGCAGAATGACCGTGAGAGAAATCGTCAAATATCCGGATGCATGTCTGCGCGCGACTGCCACGCCCGTCATGGTGTTTGATGATGATCTGCGCATTCTCGCAAAGGACCTGCTCGATACCGTGCGCGCAGCACCCGGTATCGGCATCACCGCTCCTCATATTGGCGTTATGATGTGCGTGGTTGTGCTGGAGCTTTCAGGCCCGGGCAGCGCCAGGACCTACATCAATCCTGAGATTGTCTGGGCTTCCGATGAGAAAATCCGTCATCAGGAAGGCAGCGTATCCATGCCGGGCGTTGTGGAGGATGTCGAAAGACATGCCCGTATTCATCTTCGCTATCACGATCTCGATGGCAATGAGCACACGGAAGAATCCGACGGATTGCTTGCTGTATGTCATCAGCACGAAATCGACCAGCTCGATGGAATCTTCTGGATTCAGCGGCTATCGAAGCTCAAACGCGACAGGCTTATCAAGCGCTATCAGAAGCTACAGAAATAAACGCTCGAGAACGACGTAATGAGCACCTGAGCGAGACTTTTGTTGATCGTTACGCCTGCGCAACGGAACAACTTCCCATAAACCTATGTCTTTGAAAAAGAACAAGGTAACAGGCTTTGAACAATCTAATTGGGATTTTAGTTTCGCCACTGTGACAGGAGGCGGAGTGGCTTAATCTCTCTCAGAATCAGGGTGAGAGAGATTCTGGAAATGCTCTTCTTCACTGAGAGCACTATAGGATGATTTGGTTAAGAATGTCTACGTCTAACATGAATATCGTCTCTCTTGGTCTTCGCCTCAGCGAAACTCTCCCAACATTCCTCCACAATGATCATCCCTCCTTTTGTGTAACTTGCGCTGAATGCTAAAGACATAGCACCCCATTAATAATGCGTATCACCGAACGCTCCACTTTGCCCTCCTGCTCATCAGCCGCACCCCAAGAAGGTTGAGACGTGCTGATGTGGGGTTCAACAAGATCGAGACGCTTCTTCAACAGACTGATGCGAGAACTGCTCTGCTTCAACAGCAGCCACATCCGAAAGCAATACCATTCGGAACGAGTGCTGATTGCCCAGAGACTGCGCCAGCTTATTGAGTGCTATCTGAATAAGAAGCTCTCACCCCTGCCCTTCACAAAGATCCCTCGTCGTGGCGCCGCCTTTCAGATGTCATCAACCAACCGGCGACGGGCCTATTTGTCCATTGCCACGGCGAGGACCGCATATTCCTCACATCTCCACGACCAGCGCATCACATTGCATATTTGAGTTCATTTACTGTTTGCGAAGTAGAAGACCGATTCTCCCACAAGTATTGTGTCCCGCATCATCGATCCTGCTTGAATGAAGGGCGGAATCTCTTACTTTCAGATCATAGTCTCAATTAGACTGCGGTCTATTATCCTTAATTCTCTTTAAATTCAGTTAGATAGGGTGATTTCGATTCGTATTGGTATTGATTTCAGACAGCCGGGCCAGAGATGCTAACTGTTTGTTAATATACGCCCCTTGCGGCAAAATAAGAATCGGACATAATGACGGTATTTAGACGGTATTAGTTCCAGTGCCGTCACTAGGGATCCCAAGCCTATGAATATCGCAAATAAAGCAGAGCAAGTGTCGTTTGACGACATGATCTTGACGCAAGGGCGAGAGATCTCGCGCAAGCTCAATCTGCTGCGGCATGAAAACTTCCCGCCTGATGCGCGCAAAAACTTGCGCCAATTCTCCATGGCTGAAGCGGCTTACTTCCTTGGTGTCTCTCCGAGCAATCTGAAGAAGCTGCATCTTGAAGGTAAGGGTGTTGATCCCATCATTCTTTCGGGTGGACGCCGTGCCTACACAATCCAGCAGGTTCAGGAACTCCGTCATTGGCTTGATCAGAATGGCCGTGCGGAAGTGAAGCGCTATGTTCCGCATCGTCGTGGCAATGATAAATTGCAGGTCATCGGTGTCGTGAACTTCAAGGGTGGCTCCGGCAAGACGACAACTGCGGCCCATCTTGCCCAGCATCTGGCGCTGACCGGCCATCGCGTACTTGCAATTGATCTCGATCCACAAGCGTCCCTTTCAGCACTCCATGGCATTCAGCCGGAGCTTGATGAGTTCCCTTCGCTCTATGAAGCCGTTCGCTATGACGAGCAGCGCAAGTCGATCCGCGAAGTCATTCGCAAAACCAATTTCCCGGGCCTCGACATTATCCCTGCTATGCTGGAGCTGCAGGAGTATGAATACGACACGCCTCTCGCGATGCAGAATGGTGGCGAAGGCAAAACCTTCTGGAATCGTATTGCGTCTGCACTTGCTGAAGTGGATGCGGAATATGATGTGGTCGTCATCGATTGCCCGCCACAGCTCGGCTATCTCACGCTGACCGCTCTTTCCGCGGCAACGTCTGTTCTGATTACGGTTCATCCGCAAATGCTCGATCTTATGTCGATGTCGCAATTCCTGCTTATGCTTGGCGATATTCTCAAGACTGTTCGTCAGGCGGGCGGCGCAGTGCAGCTCGACTGGTTCCGCTATCTGATTACGCGTTATGAGCCAACCGATGTGCCACAGGCGCAGATGGTTGGTTTCATGCAAAGCATGCTGGCATCGCATATGCTCAAGCATCAAATGCTCAAATCAACTGCCGTATCAGACGCAGGCCTCACAAAGCAGACACTTTACGAAGTTGAACGTTCATCGATGAACCGCGGCACCTATGATCGAGCTATGGAGGCTCTAGAGGGCGTTAATTCGGAAATTCGCGGGCTTATTCATGAAGCCTGGGGTCGTTAGACCGCAGTCTAATTCGGAAAATATGAAATAAAATCAGTCTTATGACTGGTTTGAGGATAAGAGAATGGCACGGAAGAACATTTTTCAGAGCGTAATGCAGACCGAAGAAGCGGAAGAAAAATCCGTTTCTCCTGTCGAAAATGTTTCGCGTCGTTTTGGTGCTGCAAAGTCTCTGTCGGCATCGATCGATGAGCTTGCCAAGCAGGCTTCTCAGAAGCTTGATGGTGAAACCATCGTCGAACTCGACCCTTCTGTTCTCGATGCGTCTTTCATTGCAGATCGTTTGCCAGAGGCTGATGATCAGGAATATGCAGAACTTCTTGAAGCTGTTCGTGAACGTGGTCAGGACAGCCCTATTCTGGTGCGCCCTCACCCGGAGACCAGCGGTCGTTTCATGATCGTATTCGGCCATCGCCGGGCCAGGGTCGCGCGTGAACTGGGGATCAAGGTCAGGGCTGTTATCAAGCCCCTCGCCGATCTCGAACATATTCTCAGTCAGGGTCAGGAAAACTCGGCACGAGCCAATCTCAGCTTTATTGAGCGCGTTCTGTTTGCAGCGCGCCTCGAGGAACTGAAATATAGCCGTGAAGCTATTCAGGCCGCTCTTTCCATTGATTACCAGACCCTGTCGAAGATGCTGACCATTCCGCGCGCAATCTCCGAAGACATGCTCGTTGCTATCGGACCAGCGAAAGGTATTGGCCGTGATCGCTGGCTTGAACTGCGCAAGCTGATCGAGATCCCTGGTAAAGCTGATGCGGCGCGTGAATTGATCGGAACCGATGCTTTCAAGGCAGCACAGTCCGGCACACGCTTTGAGCAGCTCTATGGCTATCTCAAGGGCTCTGACCAGAAGAAGCCTGTTACGAAAGCGCTTTCACGCGCTGGTTCGACATGGAGTGCTGCTGACAAAAGCGTCAGTGCCACCATCAAACAAAACGGCAAAACAGCAACCCTGGCGCTCAGTGCAGCCAATGGACCACGTTTTGCTGAATGGATTTCACGTAATCTGGATGCGCTTTATGCGTCATTCAGTGACGACGAGAAGTGAGTAAGCGTATCAGGTGAGGGGGACTTATCCCCGCCTAATCGGCGTAGCGTATAAAAGTGGAAGAGTGCAGGTGGTGGTCATCTGCATAATTTGACGAAGAGGAAACAGCAGCAAAAGAAAAAGGCCCCCAAACGTCGCCGCGTGGAAGCCCTTCTCATTGGTTTAGCAGCTAGAGAATCGCAAATCTACGAATCACTGTCAAGTGTAATTAGCGTCATTTCGGCGGGTGGATTTCTTTTGCCTTGTGGAAGGTGAAAGAAAATGGAGTCTCAGTTCGGACTGACGCCTTTTGGCAGTCAGCGGATGACGCACGCCTTGTTGGCAGTGCATCAAAAAACTCGGGAAATACCTCAGGGAGCAACCGCAGATAAGTGGCAGCTTCATCGTTGGCTATGTGAAGGCAAGAATATCATTGGCATCAGTGATCGTTCTTTGGCGGTTCTATCTGCCTTGCTCTCGTTTTATCCAGAGAACACACTGGTCGAAGCCGGTGCTCTGGTGGTGTTTCCATCCAACAAACAGCTAGCCTTGCGTGCACATGGTATGGCCGATGCAACATTGCGTCGTCATCTCGCAGCGCTGGTCGAAGCCGGTATCATCACTCGTCAGGACAGTCCAAACGGCAAACGTTATGCGCGTCGCAGCAAATCCGGCGAGCTTAAAATTGCTTTTGGCTTTTCACTCGCACCGCTCCTGGCGCGTGCAAACGAGTTTGAAGCAGCCGCTGAACAGGTCAAATCGGAAAAAATCGCTCTGCGTGAGATCCGTGAACAGCTGACTTTGCTGCGTCGTGACATATCGAAACTGCTTGATTATGCGATCGAAGCATCTCTCGCAGGTCCTTGGGACGAGCTTAAGATTGAGTTTCGTGCAGTTGTTGACAGCATTCCGCGTCGTGCAGAGATGCAGGAACTGGCCACATTGGTCGCAAAGCTGCAGGATATTCATGGTTCTGTTGATAACGCTTTGAATAATAATCAAAAAGTTCAAAATCTGAGCGACAATGAATCCCAAAATGAGCGGCAGCTTAATGAATCAAAACCAGATTCCTATTTTGATAGAAACGTCGCAAATCTGAACACAGTCGGGGTTACGACAGTAACGGAATGCACATACGAAACCAGCATTTCTCTCGAGATGGTTCTGCGAGCATGTCCTGAAATCAGCACTTACGCATCAAGTCCAATCAACCACTGGGAACAATTAATCGCTACAGCAGAGAAAGTACGAGGCTTTATCGGCATCGACACAAAACTCTACGAAACGGCTCTGAAAATGCTTGGAAGGCAGAATACGGCTATCACAATTGCCTATCTGCTGCAGCGCTATAACGATATTCGCTCTGTAAGCGGCTATCTTCGTATTCTCACGGAAAAAGCTGCTGAAGACGCGTTTTCAGTTAAAGCTCTTATGATCAGCGCTCTGCATATCCAGCAAAGACAATTGCAATGAGCTGAAACTTACTGATTCCTCATGATCACGGCGCAAAACAGGGCTTGAGAAGGAATTGGATGTAATCGCTCTGTTGAAACTTAACAAAGAGTTAACTTTCGTAAACAGGTCGCGGGCAAGTGAATAAAAGCCGGTAAGATCGCCCATCACGGGATTGCCTTAATCCATATAAGGGCTAGAAATGTGCAATCTATTGATAAGCCGGTCTGCAATTTCTGATCGCGTTACAGCCGAGGAGAAGAAAATATGTATTTTCGATTGGGTAGCCTGATGGCCGCAGGGCTGATTTTTGCAACTGCGCCAGTGGCTGCCGAAACTTTGAAGGTCCGTGATATCACCGATAAGCAATTGATATCAGAACGTGCCGCTGATTTTGAGAACGATCTCAATCAGCTTGGTATTGCAGCGAAGCTGAACTGCAATCTGCTCATTGGAAGTCGGGGTGAATCTGGCCACGAAAGCTTCGGTGCGATTTGCGATATGAATATTTCAGGTAAAAAGCCCACTTCCATAATGCTGTGTAACGATACGATGATCGGCAAGCTCACCATCAAGGCTTTCGGCTTTAGCGAGAATAAAAGTGAGCTCGCTGCCTTTACCGAGATGAACTGCCAACCGGGTGGCTAACGATGTCCTGAAACCTCCCGGCGAGCGTAATCGCGCTGATAGTATGGGTGCAGATTGATTGGTTTAAGCGCTGGAACCTGTGTTCCATGCGCTCTGGAGATTTCGATCTTACAGCTGAGTTTGTTCTGCCAGCTCAGCATAGACAAGATAACGCAACGGGCCTTGTGTAACCGCATTAAAGGGATAGCAGGTCGCAAGAACCAGATGAGAGCCTGTCGCGTTCACATCGATCTGGGCTTCGTCCCAGCGGGCGACAGTCATCCGAGTGGCGCGGTAGGTAAAAGTCTTGCCGTCATCGCGTGTTATGACAATGAGATCGCCTTTCTCTATATCCTTTAGAAAAGCAAAATGTGTGTCACGATGCGCGGCATAGACTGCTGTTCCTCTCTCGCCAGCTTGCGGAGTATTCTGCAAATGACCGGGACCAAAAGCCAGGGCTTGTCCACTTGCGCCATTAAGAGCAATAGCTGATGCCATCAGACGCGGTGCTTCTATCCGTGCTACCGGCCATGTATCCGCCCAGCTCCAGGGTTTAACTTTTTCACCTGTTGCTATGCTCTGCGAGAAGGCGCGCTCAAGAAGGATTTGTGCAGTATAGGCTTTGGCATGGATCCAGAGGCCCTGACCGAAGAGAACAAACCCGCACGCCATGACGGCAATCGCCAGCAGGGAGAGGGGGGAGCGCAAGCGAGCGCGCTCCTTTGGTTTTACGTTTTTCACAACAACAACACTCATCGTGCATTCTCCTTACGGCGTGAAAACCAGAAGATGAGGAACCCGATGAACAGAACGCCCAATCCTTGCAGCATGTTAAGCGTTGCAGGGGTGGCTGTTTGTGGCAGAGACATTGCGGGCGCTGGAACATCAGGCGATACAGGACGATCATTGCTTCGAGCCAGTATCTGCTCCTGACCTGCATCGGCGTGATCAAGCACATTACGATCTGCACGGATACCAAACAGCGCATCAAAGTCCCATCCGGCAGGAAGTAGCAAAGGAATGTCTGCGCGGGTAAGCGGCGTGTTCGCTGGACGGGATGGTGTCTGATCGACTGCAACAAGGCTTGTAAGACGTGTCACCAGATGATGCTCCAGCGCGAGATTAAGGATGCGTGTGTCGGCGGCCTGTCCGGTAATCTTGCCGAGTTTCATATCCACTTCTGCATCGTCGATCTTACGGCGGGCCCAGATCTTCGAAATGCCTTCTGCCGGGCTTGCTGAATCAAGTGGCAGGGTGACTGTCCACGGACGACGTCCAACTGTACCTTCAACTGTAATGGTACCAGTTGCGTGTTTTGTGCGTGCCGCAATCACCAAAGGTTCGCCCTGATAAAGATCTGGAAGAAGTCCTGGTGTCAGATTGACACCTTCCTGTGAAAAGCTGACCTTTACGTTGGTTACGACCGGGTTTTCGAGCTTGTCGAACAGCTCGCGCATGTGCTCGTCGACTTCTTCCACCGAACCAATATGCGTGAAGCTGCCACGGCCAAGCTCAGACGCCTTGTTCATCAGATAGGTATTGGGAGCAGAGCCGATACCGACCATGAACAGACGGGAACGGTCACGGCGCGATGCAATGACATCCAGCATTTGCTGTTCGTTGCTGATCTCGCCATCCGTCAGAAACACGATCTGGCGCAAACCGTCCTTTTGGTGGCTGTCATTAAGAGCCGCGTGCAATGCGGGCAGCATTTCTGTTCCGCCGACCGCGTCAAGCGTGGCGACATATTCGCGGGCATCGGTAATATTGAGTGGCGTAGCAGGGACTGAGTCATCAAAAACCCTGGTCAGAGTGTCATCGAAACGAATGACGTTGAAACGGTCGGTGGGCTTCAGGCGGGCAAGTGCATAGTCGAGACTGGCTTTGGCCTGCTTGATCGACGTTCCGCCCATCGAGCCTGAATTGTCGATGACGAACACGATCTCGCGTGATTCATTTGCAGGAGCGCTGGCACGGGGAGGCGTGACATAGGCCAGCACATAGTCGTCGTTTCCAACGCGTTCGCGAAACAGGCCGACATTTGGCATATCGGTTTCCGTCGCTTGCCATTCGAGAACGAAGTCACGATCAGCCGCAGCCTTGCCGTCGAGAACAATCTTTGAGGCCAGCTCATCCTGTCGATCGATCTGAATAGGGTGATAGAGGCTTTTGATATCGGTCGCCGGGAAACCGGGCTTGAGATTGATGGTAATCGTCACTGGATTGGTGCGATCTTCGCCCGGCATGACGAGGGGCGTTTCAATCGCACCGTTGTCAGGACCAGCTGCCGGTTCCGCTTTCTGCTTTCCCCAGCCACCCTGAATATCTGCTGTCTCATTGATCGGGTCGCTGTTCTCGGGATTATAGCGCGGTGCTACAACAAGAGGCACGCGGAGTGAGAAGCGGTTGTCGGTCAGGCGAACAGCCTGCTGGTACTCAATCTGAATGACGACTTTTTCATTCGGACCAAGATTCGCGACCGCATTGGTAAAGATGTTCGGGCGCTGTTGTTCGATGAGCGCTGCCTTCTTGCCTTCGCTTTTGGCCTTCTCATAGATTGCGCGTGCTTCCTGCTTTTCCTTGATGTCGGCGACGATAACCTTGTCGCCCACAATCATCTTCAGGGAATAGACTGCGCTGTCTTCAGGCAGAGGGAAAACATAAATGCCTTCAACCCAGCCATTGGTTGGGTTCTCAAAAACCTGGCTAAGACGGGCGCGGGCAGTGGGGCCACTGACATCGATATTGAAATCGGTGGCAAGTCGCGGCGCCTCAACATATTGGCCGGCTTCACTGCTCTGAAGCAGAAGGCTTCCGCTTTGCACGGCATTCGGCGTCACATAAGTTGGCTTTTCAGCACGGGCCGAAGCCACGTTGAGAAGCGAAAGAACAACGGCCAGTATGGGCAGTATCATCATGTTTACAAGCCAAACGAGCTTGCAGAACCGGGACAGGCTGATTGCTCTGGTACGGCCGTGAGGGCGATGAGAGTGTCTGATTGCAGGCGACATTGTGCGCTCCTGTATCTATCGGATAACTGGAGATAATTTCGCCTGAGTGCTGTTTCCCCGCCAGCGTAAGCTTTGCCAAGTTTTGTCCGTAGTTTGCCGCAAGCCACCTTGCCGGTTCCGCCTTTGTGTGGAATTGTGAAGAAAAGTACGGATTCAGGAAGTTCTCATGTCTCAGCAAGATGCGGTTTTGTCCGACCAAGTGAATGTTCGTGTTGCTGAACGTGTGCGCGAGGAAATTGCTCGCCGCAGGATTTCCCGCCAGCATCTGGCAGATGAGGCACGCATCAGCCTTTCGACGCTTGAAAAGGCGTTATCCGGGCATCGGCCTTTCACGCTTGCGACCATTATCCGGCTTGAGCAGGCCATGGGATTTGAATTGCGTGATCAGGCAGTCACGGAGATACCCAAACAGGTGCCTCCTCATGGACATGCGGCCGATGATCTTGGTGCTTATTCGCGCGCAGCCGTTTCGTGGCTTGAAGGAACGTTCCTTACTTTGCGTCCGTCTTTCGGCAATCGATCCGATATTTTTGCTTATTGCACGGATATCAGCTGGGATGCCGAGAACACACATCTCAAATTTGAGGAGCGTGAACGAACGGATACATCCTTCTCGCAGCATGGGCGTGTTTCGGTGCCGCATCTTTCGGGCCATGTGTATCTTGTGACCAATACATCCGGGCAATATCGGATGGCGGTTCTTTCGCGACCAAGCATAGCGGGCGAAATGTATGGGATACTCACGACCTTGCGGGCGGGGCAGGGTGCACAACTGACGCCTGTATCGGTGCCTTTGGCGCTCATTCCGATGAAAGTGTTCGAAACGCCGGCGTTCGGTCGCATAACCCCGGCAGACCTGCATTTTGGACAATATTCCAGTTTCATCAACAAAACGCTTGGTGATGGATATGCAAGTTTCGTCACGTCAGAATAGTTAAGTCCCCAGTCTTGCTGGTTTTATTCTATATACCATCAAACAGGTCAGATTTAGCGATTTCTATGGTGTCTGTTTCTCTTAAAATATTGAAATAACAACAAATTATAGCGTGTATATTTTCTTAATTATGTTCGAATAACTGCCTTGCCTAAAATAAAAAATACCTCAATATTATTTTGCCGCCTATAGCCGCAAAATGGAGAGGGACAATGAAGCATCGCGTAATTAGTCATGCCTTTGTAAAGTTTCTTTCCAGTACAGCAATTATTACAATCAGTAGTTTTATACTGAAGGCAGATCCGGCTGCGGCTGCCTGTTCGTTTTCCCCTACACTTGGGAATGACACATATATCTGCGATAGCGGCACATCGGTTGGTGGTTTGACGGATACCAATGGCAATAACACATTATTGTTGCCATCAGGGGGTAGCGGAACAGTCAACGGCAATGTCACATTCGGTGCAGGAACAGACCGGATAGAGGTTCATTCTGGCACGATAGCCGGGAGCGTTGATCAGGGCGACGGTGCGGATGCATTCGTCATTACCGGTGGCAATGTCACTGGTAATATCCAGCAAGGCGGCGGCATTGACGACTTTCAAATGACCGGCGGTGAAATCGGCTCGCTTAATCAGGGCAATGCGCTCGATACATTCTTCATGTCGGGCGGCAGAATTGTCGATGCTTTTGATGACGGCGATTACGCTGTGATGACGGGCGGTCGCATCGGTCGCGTCAACATGAAACTCGACAACAACTATTTCAACATGTCCGGCGGCACTATCGATCGCAATCTGGTTGCAGGCTTTGGCAATGACACCATTATCGTTTCCTCTGGCATGATCGGTGGCAATATCAGCGTCAGTGGCGGAACGGATAGTGTTACAGTCACCGGCGGTACGGTGGCCGGCGACGTTCTTATGAGCTTCGGCAATGACCAGTTCAACTGGAACGGCGGCGGCATCATCTATGGCAATATCGACCTGGGCGCTGACAATGATACGGCGGTGCTTACCAATCTGACTGATGCCAATATTGGTGCAACCAAGCGCCTGACCGGTGGTGAGGGCGCTGATGCGCTGACGTTTGATAACGTCAAGACCGGCAAGGTTGGTCGCTTTGACAGTTGGGAGACGATCAATCTTACCAACGACACCCGTCTGACTTTCGATACGAACCTGATTTTAGGTGATGCCGGTACCGGAACAGGAACACTCAATGTCGATGCTGCCAGCACGATCTATGGTGGTTCTGCGCAAAGTGGGATCACAGCATTCTCGGTTAATCAGCTTGCTTCGGTCTTCAATGCTGGTCGTATTGATCTGACCAATGGTGGCGCAAGTACAAGCGATACATTCACCATCAAGGGCAATTATACCGGCCAGAATGGTCTTCTGTTTGTTGATACAGTGCTTGGCACCGATGCATCGCCATCTGACAAGCTGGTCATTGATAGCGGGAATGCATCAGGCTCGACCGGTATTGTCGTCAATAATGTCGGTGGTGCAGGTGCCTCTACCGTTTCCGATGGTATCATGGTTGTCGAAGCGCTCAACGGTGCAACGTCTGCCGGTGGAGCATTTTCGCTCAATGGTCGTGTTGCCGCCGGTGCCTATGAGTACTTCTTGTTCAAAGGTGGCGTCTCAGCCAACACCAACGAAAACTGGTATCTGCGCTCTACGCTGGAAAGCGGCAGTCATCCGGCTTCTGTTGTTCCAGAAGAAAACCTGACGCCTGAAGCGCCAGAAACGTCTCCACCTCCACCAGCACTGGAGCAACCGCCCGCTCCATTGCCGGTCGACCCCAACGATCCCGATCCCGAGGATACGTCTGCTCCGGTAACGGAAACCTCACCGCAACCGGAGGCACCGCCAGCACCGCCTCCTGCTGAAGCTGCAAATCCGCCAGCCACCTCAAATGGACATTCAGTCACGCCGGAGATTGGCTTTGAAGGTGCCGTCCCTCCTTCGCCGGGAGCTACACGTGTGGAGGGCGATGTCGTTCCGCTTTATCGCATGGAGGTGCCCGTTTATTCAGCTTTGCCTCCGGTCGCGCATCATCTGGCACTGACAACACTTGGAACATTCCACGAGCGTCGTGGCGAGCAGGACCTTCTCAGAAGCGGCGGTTATCTGCCGTCCACTTGGGCGCGTCTGTTCGGGCAGGATATCGATACGAAGTGGAAAGGCACTGTTGCACCCGGCCTTGATGGCAAGCTCTTCGGCATTCAGGCCGGGCAGGACCTCTGGGGCCGTGAAACAGATAGCGGCCATTCCGACCGCTTCGGGCTGTTCTTCGGCTATGCTCGCGTCACCGGCGACATCACAGGTCAGGCGCTTGGCTGGAATGATCTTGCCGTCGGCGATCTGGAAATGACGGGCACGAGCTTTGGTGGTTACTGGACGCATATCGGTCCGCAGGGCTGGTATCTCGATGCCGTTCTGATGGGCACATGGTATGGCGGCGATGCGAGCTCAAACGAGGGGCAAAGCATTGATGTTGATGGCCACGGCGTCACGGCTTCACTGGAAGGCGGCTACCCGATTGCGCTTAGCGAGAGCTGGACGCTGGAACCACAGGCACAGCTTATCTGGCAGAGCCTTTCGCTTGATGATCAGGCGGACCGCTATTCATCTGTGTCTTTTGATACAGACAATGCCTGGACGGGACGTATCGGAATGCGCTTGCAGGGAACCGAGGATACATCGATCGGCAAGCTGCGGCCTTATCTGAAAGCCAATCTATGGCAGAATTTCTCGTCCGATCAGACTGTGCGCTTTGCCACTGATCCGATTGTGGCGGACCTGAAAGGTACGTCGCTGGAAGTTGGTGGTGGTCTCACACTCGACATCACCGAGAAGGCAAGCATATACGCGACCGCCGATTACACCACCAATCTTGGTGGCGAACGCAACCGCATATGGGAAGGCAATATCGGTTTGAACGTGAAGTGGTGAGAAGCTGAGTCGCCACCCCGTAACCTGATGCGGCCGTAGCTTCGTTAACCGACTTGCTGCGGTCACATCCGCGTGATAGTTGCGTCTCCTGCCAATTCTAAAGCATGTCGCCCAAAAGTGGGAACCGGTTTTGGGATAAAGACATGCTTGAAAACAAAGACTTAAAGCGTGTCATGTGGATATGATAAAATGCGACACGCTTTAGGAGCACGCCATGGAACGACTGATCGAACGCAGCCTTTTCGCCAGTCGCTGGCTGATGGCACCCATGTATATTGGCCTCGCTTTGGCGCTGGTCATTCTGGTCTGGGTTTTCATGGTCGAGCTATGGCATTTGGCGCTGATCATTCCGTCAATGACAGTGAATGATGCTGTTCTTGGCGTGCTGGCACTGATTGATCTCAGCCTTGCTGCCAATCTTCTGATGATCGTGATCTTTGCGGGCTATGAGAATTTCGTCAGTCGCATGGATCTCGCCGATCACAAGGATCGCCCCGATTGGCAGGGTGAAGTCGATTTCTCAGCGCTGAAGCTGAAGCTCGTCGCCTCCATCGTGGCAATTTCCGGTATCCATCTTCTCAAGGTGTTCATGGACGTCGCCAAATACTCTGCCGATCACATTAAGTGGATGGTCATCATTCATCTGGTTTTCGTGATTTCGGGTGTACTTCTGGCGACGATGGACTGGATTGCCAATCACGGCAAGACGCTCAAGAAATCCAAAGTTCAGTCGTAATCAGACAGCGATTGCGTCGGCTTCGCGCAGGCGATAGCCGACGCCTGTTTCCGTTAAAATATAATGCGGCTGATCGGGAGATTTTTCGATCTTCTGGCGCAACTGGCGAACATAGATGCGCAGATACTGCACATCGGCCGCTGGTCCCCAGACATGGCTCAGAATATAGTGGTGTGTCAGCACCTTGCCCGCGTGCTGCACGAGCAGACGCAGAATTTCATACTCCTTTGGTGAGAGCTTTATCTCGGTCTCTTCGAGCTTGACGATGCGTCTGACCAGATCGACCGACAGACCGTCGCTCTGAAACACTGGCTTTTCACCCTGCTGATGCAGCTTGTGGCGCAAGGCAACGCGCGTTCGTGCGGCCAGCTCCTTCATGCCGAAAGGCTTGGTGACATAATCGTCGGCCCCTGTTTCCAGCGCTCGCACGATGCCTGCTTCATCGGTGCGGCTTGAAAGAATGAGGATCGGCAGCGTCTGCCCCTGTTCGCGCCAAAGACGAAGAAGCTCATGGCCGTCGGTATCCGGCAGGCCAAGGTCAAGCAGCACAAGATCAGGCTTTTCGCCGTCCAGAAGTGCTGATGCCTCGCGCGCATTGGTCGCTTCGACCACGGCGTAACCTTCGGTGGTAAGCCCAACCCGCAGCAATTTGCGAATGGGTGGCTCGTCATCGACCACCAGAATTTTGGGCTTGGGGTCGTTCATATGTTCCGGTCCATTTCTTGAGTTGGGAGCGGTATGGTTATTCTGAAACATGCGCCAGAACCGTCAGCCCTGTTTCCAGCCCGAATGGTTCCGCCCATTGCTTCGGTGAAACCACGCGCAATGGAAAGACCAAGGCCCGTTCCTGCCTGCACATGGTCGCCTTTGCGAACGCGATAGAACGTATCGAAAATCCGTTCAAGATCCACATCTGGAATGCCGGGACCATGGTCGCTGATTTCAAGCGTTACACGGCCACGTTCGACATGCGCGTCAAGAGCGATTTCTGAACCTTGCGGCGCATATTTTGCAGCATTATCCAGGAGATTGAACAGCACTTGCTCGAATAAAACCGCATCAAGCCGCACCATAGGCAGGTCGGCTGGCACCGCCACCTGAACTTTGTGCTGGGCCAAAATCCTGGTGGCGCGATGAAGAGCCGAACCCACGATATCACCGAGATAATAGAGCGACAGATTGGGCTCCATGGCACCTGATTCAATCCGCGTCATGTCGAGCAGATTGGCAATGAAGCGATTGAGCCGCTCGGATTGCTCAACAATGGTCGAGAGCAATTCCGTGCGATCATTGTCCGGCAGTGAACCGGAATAGTCGCGCAATGTGGTTGCCGCACCCATGATGCCCGCAAGCGGGGTTTTAAGATCGTGCGATATCGAGGTGAGAAGGGCAGAGCGAAGCTTGTCGGCTTCTGCTGCAAGCTTTGCCCGCTCGACATCACCAACAAGCTGCACGCGCTCGATAGCGATGGCCGCCTGATCGCTGAGCGCCTCAAAAAGCCGTTGCTGTTCTGGCGTGAGGATCGGCCCCTGCCGATCATTATCGAGGCCGATCACACCGACTGATGTGCGCGCGGTTTTGAGCGGAAGATAAAGCCGTTTGGCACCGGGCAGAGTATCCGCGCCGCGTCCCGCCGGCAGTTCATGCTCCCATGCCCAATGGGCCGCAGCAATATCGGCGTCGACAAGACTGTCATCAGGCGGATAGCCAGCGCGCACGGCGATGCTTTCGCCTTCCGGCAACAGGATGACAACGCGTACTTTGAGCATGGAGGCGATCTGAAAGGCGGTCGCCCAGAGCACATCGTCGAGCGAACCGGTTCCTGCGAGCTTTTTGCTGAACAGATAAAGGTCTTCCGTCATATGTGCACGCTGGCGCGCGGCGGTCGCTTGTCGCTGCACACGGCTTGCCAGATTGCTGGCGACGAAGCTTACAAGCAGGAAGAATGACAGCGCCACCACGCTTTCGGGATCGGCAATGGACAGCGTGTAGAGCGGTGAGAGGAAGAAGAAATTATAGGCAAATGCGCTTAAAACCGAAACGAACAGCGCTGGCCACAGGCCAAGCGTGACCGCAACACCGAGAACACCGACAACGAAAACCAGTGCGATGCTTCGCACGTCGAGAAACTGATCAAGCAGAAGGCCGACACCAAGCGCGCAGGCCGTCACGAGTGTTGCAGCGAGATAGGGCTTGAGGTTGTATCCGGTTGAATAGCTGACAGTTTTAATGCTGCGGGCGGAGCCGGCATTGTCGCGGTCAGCGGCAGCGGTGATATGAACGTCAATCGCACCGGAATGGCGGATCAGTGCATGGCTGACCGAGCCTTCGATTGCCTCGCGCCAGCGCGGCTTTGCTGATTTTCCGGCAACGATATGTGTGAAATTATGTGTTGAAGCATAGCGCACGAGGTCTTCGGCAATGCTTTGGCCGGGAATGATGATGGTTTCGCCGCCAAGCTGTTCGGCAAGTCGCATGGTTGCTGCAAGCCGATCCTTTGCTTCATCGGAAAGACTGGCAGAACGCGGCGTCTCAATATGAATTGCAGCCCAGGGCGCGCGCATCCGGTCGGCAAGCCGCCGGGCATAGCGGACCAGTGAAGCGCTGTTTGTGCGCTGGTCGACCGCAACAAGCACTCTGTCACCGGCAGCCCATGGCCCCAGAATGGCATTGGCACGCATGTGGGTCAGCAACTGTTCGTCCACACGCTGCGCGGTTCGGCGGAGTGCCAATTCACGCAAGGCAGTCAGATTGCCGGGAGAGAAATAGTTGCGAATGGCCCGCTTTGCGGTTTTGGGCAGATAAATCTTGCCCTGATCGAGCCGCTTGATGAGATCATCCGGCGTGAGATCAATCAGTTCAATATCATCGGCCCGGTCGATAATGCTGTCGGGTACAGTTTCGCGCACACGGATGCGGGTGATCTGCGCGACCACATCATTGAGACTTTCGACATGCTGGATATTGAGCGTGGTATAAACATCAATCCCGCTCGCGAGGATTTCTTCGACGTCCTGATAACGCTTGGGATGGCGGCTGCCCGGTGCATTGGTATGGGCCAGCTCATCCACCAGAACCAGTTGTGGCTTTCTGGCAAGGATCGCGTCGATGTCCATCTCATCAAGCCGATGGCCATGATAGGAAATTTCGGTGCGGTCGATGATTTCAAGCCCGTCGACAAGCGCCTCGGTTTCGGCGCGCCCATGCGTCTCGACAATACCGATCACGACATCAATGCCGTCAGCTTTGCGCGCACGCCCGGACATCAGCATTTCATAAGTCTTGCCGACGCCGGGAGCTGCTCCCAGAAATATCTTCAGACGGCCACGCGTTTCGCGCTCCGCCTGTTCAAGCAGCGCATCGGGGGAGGGCCTCATATCGCCAAGGCGAAGTTCATCCGATACCAAGCGTTGTTTCCTCGAAATAAAAAGGCGGCGGAAAGGCTCGCCGTTAGAGCGGCTCCGGTTTTAGCAGAATTAATGGAACCGCTCTATCTTCTCGTTTTTACGCATTATCCCACGCAAAACCGCTTCGCACTTTTGCTGGAAATGCTTTTATCTGCTCTGGTGGATTCAATTTGACGTTTGAATCCCGACTGATGCCCACACTGTATCAAACGTCAAATTCAAAAAAATCCACTAGATTCATAAACTTGCTAGTGGTCCTTTTGATTCCGACATTTGTCCGATGCCTGTAGCCGGGGTATGCAAATGTCGGAATCAGACCACTAGTTATGCCCTGTTCTGTCCAGAACAAGATTAAGTTTCAGCACATTGACGACCGGCTCGCCCAGAAAACCAAGCTCACGCTGTTCGATCTGCTGTTCGACGATACCGCGAAGGCTGGTTTCATCAAGTCCACGCGCTTTGGCAACACGCGCCACCTGAAAAAGGGCTGCTTCCGGCGAAATATGCGGGTCAAGACCGCTTGCCGAAGTCGTCACGAGGTTTATTGGCACCTCAGTACCGGGATTGCCCTGCTTGAGTGCATCCGCGTCGGCTTTGATGCGTTCGATCAGCACCGGATTGGTTGGTCCAAGGTTGGAGCCACCGGAACTGGCTGCATCATAGCCTTCCTTGCCTGCCGCAGAAGGACGGCCATGGAAATAGCGGTCGCCTGCAAATTTCTGGCCGATCAGTTCGGAGCCGATCACCTTGCCGTCTTTCTCGATCAGGCTGCCATTGGCCTGTTGTGGAAAGATTGCCTGCGCAAGACCTGTCATGCCAAGCGGATAGATCAACCCGGTGATGACGGTAAGGGCAACGATCATGACGAGTGCTGGACGAAGTTGTTTCAGCATTTTCTAGTTCCTTAAACCAGGCCGAGGGCGACTATGGCCATATCGATGGCCTTGATGGCGATGAACGGAACGATGACGCCGCCAAGGCCATAAATAAGCAGATTGCGCGACAGCAGGGCACCTGCACCGACAGGCTTGTAAGTAACGCCCTTCAGTGAGAGCGGGATCAGCGCGACGATAATGAGCGCGTTGAAAATGATCGCCGAGAGGATCGCGCTTTGCGGCGTTGCAAGCCCCATGATGTTGAGCGCGCCAAGCTGCGGATAGAAGGCGAGGAACATCGCTGGGATAATCGCAAAATACTTGGCAATATCATTGGCAATCGAGAAGGTTGTGAGTGCCCCGCGTGTCATCAGCAACTGCTTGCCGATCTCGACAATCTCGATAAGCTTGGTCGGATCGCTGTCGAGATCGACCATGTTGCCGGCCTCTCGCGCGGCAACCGTGCCGGTGTTCATCGCAACGCCGACATCAGCCTGTGCAAGAGCTGGCGCGTCATTGGTGCCGTCGCCGCACATGGCCACAAGCTTGCCTTTGGCCTGCTCCTGACGGATGAGTTCGAGCTTGTTTTCAGGCGTTGCCTGCGCCAGAAAATCATCGACACCGGCTTCTGCCGCAATGGCAGCTGCTGTCATCGGATTATCGCCGGTGATCATAACCGTGCGGATACCCATGCGTCGCAGTTCGGTGAAACGTTCGCGAATGCCGCCTTTGACGATGTCTTTGAGGTGAATGACACCGAGCAGACGACCATCTTTGCTGACCGCTAGCGGTGTGCCGCCGGACTTGGCGATTGTGTCGGCAATGGCTTGAAGTTCGTGAACGGTCTTTTCGTCAGACGTTGCTTGTTTGAGGACGGCATCCACTGCGCCCTTGCGGATGGAAGAACCATCGACATCGACACCACTCATCCGGCTTTGTGCGGTGAAAGGCACGAAGCTCGCATTGAGGCTCTGCATGTCGCGGCCACGCATGTCGTATTTTTCTTTGGCCAGTACGACAATTGAACGGCCTTCCGGTGTTTCGTCGGCAAGCGAGGCCAGTTGTGCCGCATCGGCAAGCTCGAGTTCATTCACGCCGCTAACCGGCATGAAAGCTGTTGCCTGACGATTGCCGAGCGTGATCGTGCCGGTTTTGTCGAGCAGCAAAGTGTCGACGTCACCGGCTGCTTCCACGGCACGGCCCGACATCGCAAGCACATTGAAGCGGACAAGCCGGTCCATACCGGCAATGCCGATTGCTGAAAGCAGTGCGCCGATAGTGGTCGGGATCAGCGTCACGAAAAGAGCCACCAGCACGATGACCGGGATATAGCCGCCAGCGTAAGAAGCGAAGCTCGGAATTGTTACAACCGCCAGAACGAAGATCAGCGTCATGCCTGCAAGCAGGATGTTGAGGGCGATTTCGTTCGGTGTCTTCTGGCGCTCTGCACCTTCGACAAGACTGATCATCTTATCGATGAAGGTCGAACCCTGTGCCGCCGTGATACGCACCTTGATCCAGTCAGACAGGACCTGCGTGCCGCCTGTAACCGCAGAGCGGTCGCCACCGGATTCACGGATAACCGGAGCGGATTCACCGGTGATGGCTGCTTCATTGACGGAAGCGACACCTTCAACGACTTCGCCATCGGACGGAATGATATCGCCTGCTTCAACGAGTACCAGATCGCCGACCTTGAGGCTTGTGCCGGGTACGGTCGTAAAATCCCTATGGCCTGCATCGCGGAGCAGCTTGGCTTGTGTTTCTGTGCGAGTACGGCGCAGGGATTCAGCCTGTGCCTTGCCGCGACCTTCGGCAACGGCTTCGGCAAAATTGGCAAACAGCACCGTGAACCAGAGCCACAGCACGATCTGGAATGAAAAGCCGATATCGGTGCCGCCAGTCGCAACGTCCTTCAGCAGAAGAACAGTGGTGAGCAGCGAGACGACCGCCACGACGAACATGACCGGATTGCGTGCAAGGCTTTTCGGGTTGAGCTTGCGAAAAGCGTCGCCGATGGCGGGAATGAGGATGCGGGCATCAACGATACTCGCGGATTGGGACTTGCTCATAGGGAACTCCAGAAAAGCGGACCCAGAAATTCTGCAGCAAAAACGATCATCAGGACTGCTGCGAGGATGAGGAGAATGAGGTTTGAGGGGCTGATCATTGGAATGTCTGCCCGTTGATCATAGAAAGATGTTCGGCCACAGGTCCGAGTGCCAGCGCAGGGAAGAAGATCAGTCCACCCACGACGAGAATGACGCCGATCAGAAGGCCAACGAAAAGCGGTCCATGCGTCGGGAATGTCCCGGCAGATTCCGGTGCTGCCTTCTTGGCAACCAGTGAGCCTGCAATTGCCATGGCTGGAACGATGACCAGAAAGCGGCCCATCAGCATCGCAAGACCGATGGTAATATTATACCAGGGCGTGTTGCCCGAGAGGCCACCAAAGGCCGAGCCGTTATTGGCCGTGCCAGACGTATAGGCATAGAGGATTTCCGAAAAGCCGTGCGGTCCGGGATTGGCGATGGAGCTTACGCCTGCTGGGATAACAGAGGCGATTGCCGTAAAACCAAGGATCGAGAGCGGCAGGCAGAGGACGGCAAGCATGGCCATCTTCACTTCTTTGGCTTCGATCTTCTTGCCCAGATATTCAGGCGTGCGTCCAACCATCAGACCGGCGACGAAGATTGCGACAATCACAAACAGAATGATGCCGTAGAAACCTGCGCCCACACCGCCGATGATGATTTCGCCCAGCATCATGTTGATCATCGGGATCATGCCGCCAAGTGCCATCATGCTGTCATGCATGGCGATAACCGCACCGCAGGATGCAGCCGTCGTCACCACTGCAAACAATGCCGACATGGTGATGCCGAAGCGGGTTTCCTTGCCTTCCATATTGCTGCCATCAATGCCAAGTGCATGGATCAGCGGATTGCCCGCAGCTTCTGCCCAATAGCAAATGGCGACACCAGCCAGGAACAGCACGCCCATGGCGGTGAAGATTGCCCAGCCCTGCCTTTCATTGCCGACCATACGGCCGAAAACATTGGTGAGCGATGCGCCGATGGCAAAGATCGCTACCATCTGGATCATATTCGAGATGGCATCGGGGTTTTCAAACGGATGCGAGGAATTGGCATTGAAGAAGCCACCGCCGTTGGTGCCAAGCATTTTGATGGCAAGCTGCGAGGCGACGGGTCCGAGGGCAATGACCTGACGCGCACCTTCGAGCGTGGTGGCCTCGACATAGGAGCCGAGCGTTTGCGGCACCCCAAGTGCAACGAAGGCCAGTGTCATGATGATGCAAAACGGCAGCAGGATGTAGAGTACGCAACGCGTAAGATCGACCCAGAAATTGCCAAGCGTCTTCATGGATTTGCGCGAGAAGGCGCGAATGAGCGCTATAGCGATAGCCACGCCTGTCGCCGCTGACACGAAGTTCTGCACCGTAAGACCAGCCATCTGGGTGAGGTAAGACATGGTGCTTTCGCCACCATAGTTCTGCCAGTTGGTATTGGTGACGAAGCTCGTTGCGGTGTTGAAGGCGAGGTCTGCCGGTACATTGCTCATACCCATCGGGTTAAAAGGCAAAGAACCTTGCGAGCGCTGCAAAAAATAAAGCAGCAGGAAGCCTGCAAGATTGAACAGCAGCATGGCGGCGGTATAGCTCGTCCAGTGCTGTTCCTCGCGCTCGCTTGTACCCGCCAAGCGAAAAAGCCCCCGTTCTATGGGAACGAGGACAGGCGAAAGGAAAGTGCGCTCGCCATTGAAAACGCGTGTCATATAGCTGCCAAGCGGCTTTACGAGCGCGATGATGATCCCGCAAAAGATGAGGATCTGTATCCATCCATTGATTGTCATGGTTTTTCCCAAGCCCTGATCAGGCTCAAATCAACTGCTTATTCAGAACCGTTCTGGACGAATGAGCGCGTAAAGAAGGTAGGCGGCAACAAAAGCCGCGACCAAAGCGCCAGCGATATATTCAATCAGCATGGCGGGTTCCTCAAAGCTTCTCGCAAAGTCGCAAATAGCCAAACAGCATTGCGAAAAAAGCGATGCCGATACCAAGAACGGCGATATCCATTGTCATTTCAATTGCCCGTGGCCTGATCGCCTATGGGCTCCCTGTTTCACAGCGGGCACTATGCCGCTGTTGCGCATAGGGTTTCGAGAGAGAGGAAAAGGCTGAAAAATAAAAAAGTCATATATGTTTTGGCGTCGGGTTAGGGGCAGAGCACATCCCGATGAGTGGGAACCGGTTTTCGGAACAAGATGTGCATGACAACAAAAAAGCGCGCCGCAGAAAACGGCGCGCTTCAGATCTTGCACTTTGCGGATGCGTTTTAAGGGTTCAGATCGTCAAAAGCCTTTGTGATCGCATCTTTCGGGCTTTTGCTGGCAATAAGGCTTGCCAGAAGAATGCGGGCCTGACCGGGACGCAGGGTCTGCGAATGCGCAGCACCGGCTGCAACCAGATCATGGCCTCCACCGCCGCCGCCATAACCCGGCACCAGCACGCCAGTGGGCACGCGGCTTGAAACCACAACCGGGATGTTGCGTTTCGTGCATTGCTGCACGGCTTCAACGATTGCCGCGTTGGCATTGCCGGAGCCGAGAGCTGCGAGGACAATGCCGTTGGCTCCTGCCTGAATGCTCGCCTGAATATGCACGTCATCGCAACCGGGATGGATTGCAACGATATCAACGCGCGTTCCGCTGACGGATGTGGGCAGGTGGATTGCATCCGGGGCTTCAAGATCACGCACTGATCTGAAAGCGTCGGCATGGTCACTGCTGTATTTGAAGGCACCCCATGCCGGAACGGTCCTGCCGCCAAAAGCAATCAGCACACCCTTTTCCGCATTTGCCGGGTCTGCTGCCATTTGGATCGCTGTCGTCAGATTGGAAGGACCATCCGCATCGGGATGATCGGCAGTGAACTGCGCGCCGGTGAAGATCACAGGCTTGGAAAGGTTGCGTTGCAGGTGAACGAGCAGCGCTGTTTCTTCCATGGCATCGGTGCCATGCAATACAACGATGCCATCGATTTCTGCATTTGCGATTTGCGCTTCGACAGCGTCGCTGATGGACTGCATATCAATCAGTGTCAGGCTGGATGAATCCTTTGCCATCAGATCGATTGGGCGTAACCGGGCATCGACATCGCCCAGCGTTGCAAGCAGATCGTCGCCATTGAGCGTCGGTGTGCTTGCGCCATTCTTGCCGCGCTTGCTTGCAATAGTTCCACCGGTGGCGATGACCGCCACCAATGGTTTGAATTGCCTGTTATTCACTCTTTCCCCTCACTCAGCCGCTTTTTTCGGTATCAGCTGCGCGTTGTGCCGCCAGACGATAGATTCGATCACGCAAACAATACCAGCCAATAACGAGCGCGGGTATAATGATAATCAGCGAACCAATAGTATAGGAGCCAACGGGGTAATCTGCAGCCATCAGAACCAGAACGCCCAACAGGAACGCAAGCGTCAGAATGCCGGTATAGGGTGCGCCGAACATGCGGAAATCGGGGCGGGCAATTTCACCCTTGCGCGAAAGATGCCAGAGCTTGAGCTGGCATAGAATGATCACACCCCAGGCAGTGATGATGCCGAGCGATGCGAGGTTGAGCGCGATTTCAAACGCGGCCGCAGGCACAACGGCATTGAGTCCAACGCCGATTGCAGTGACGACAGCGGTGACAGCAATACCACCATAAGGAACGCCGTTCTTGTTCATCCTGGCAAGTGCTGCTGGTGCGGAACCGGAAACTGCCATCGAATGCAGAATGCGTCCGGTCGAATAAAGACCGGCATTGAGCGATGATAACACTGCCGTCAGCACGACGAGGTTCATGATGATATCTGCACCCTGAATACCGATCTTGCTGAAGAATGTTACAAACGGGCTTTCGCCACCGGAGTAAAGCGTGTGCGGCAACAGCATGGTGAGAAGCAGAACTGAACCGACATAAAAGACCAGCAGGCGGAAGACGACGGTGCGGATTGCGCCCGGCATGATCTTGCGTGGGTCTTCAGTTTCTCCTGCCGTGGTGCCGATCAGTTCGATCGAGGCATAGGCGAAGACCACGCCCTGTATGATAACAAGTGCTGGTAATATGCCGTTCGGGAAGAAGCCCCCGCTCTCACGGATGAGATGGAAACCCGGCTGATGACCGTCAATCGGTGTGCCGGAAACAACGAAATAAATGCCGACAAGCAGGAAGATCACGAGCGACAGCACTTTGATAAGGCTGAACCAGAACTCCAGCTCGCCAAAAACCTTGACCGAGAGCAGGTTCATCGACAGCACGAGCACCAGTGCGGTCATTGCAAACATCCACTGGTCGATGCCTTCGAGCCATGGAACATAATGCTTGAAGAAATTCATATAGAGCGCAACAGCGGTCACATCTGCAATCGATGTCATTGCCCAGTTGAGCCAATACATCCAGCCTGCCGCAAAAGCCATCTTCTCGCCGTAGAACTCACGGGCATAGGAGACAAAGGAGCCGGAGCTTGGGCGATGCATGATCAGTTCGCCAAGCGCACGCAAAACCAGAAATGCGAAAAAGCCGCAGACCGCGTAAACGAACACAAGTGACGGGCCAGCCTGCGCCAGTCGTCCGCCTGCGCCCAGAAACAGACCCGTTCCGATTGCTCCCCCGATGGCAATCATCTGAATCTGACGTGGCTTCAGCGCTTTGTGATAGCCGTGGTCTTCCTCTTTGAAGACTTCGCGTTCGGCCGGTGTGGCCTTGATAAATTCCGTTGACATCGCTCCTCCCTGAGAGCTCGGTTTTGTTGAGGCCATCGCTTTAAGCTGTGCTCACAAGGGAGAACGCCATTCCCTGGCATTCCCGAAGCTGTCAAAATACATGGGGCTCTAACGCCGCCCGGCAATGCATCTTCAATTGTGCTTTGACGCATGCTCTGTTGGCAAGACCACTTTCCCGCTAAACGAGCCGGTCCTGAACATGCCTCAATGGTTCCCTGTTGAGTTTCTGTAAAGCTGCATGACAGATTTAATGAAGGTCTTAACGCATATCAGAAATCTCTAGTCAAGTTCACAAGTGTGTTGACGCTTGTCACAAGGAAGAGTAACCGAGTTGAATCTGTCTGACAGCATGACAGATAAATCTGGTTTGGGTTCAGGAGGACAAAGTGGTCGAGATGCGCGTTGAACATGATCTGCTCGGTGCAAAGGAAGTTCCCGCAGATGCTTACTGGGGCGTCCATACAGCCCGTGCAGTGGATAATTTTCAGATCACAGGCGTGAGCATCGGACGTTATCCCTATCTCGTTCGCGGCCTGACTTTTGTGAAAGAAGCAGCAGCACTCGCCAATCATGAGCTTGGTTTGCTGAGCCGCCAGAATCTTGATGCAATTGTAAGCGCCTGCCGTGAAATCCGCGATGGCGCGCTGCATGATCAGTTTGTCGTTGATGTCATTCAGGGCGGTGCGGGCACATCCACCAACATGAATGCCAATGAGGTTATTGCCAATCGTGCGCTGGAATTGCTGGGGCATGAGAAGGGCGACTACGCACATCTGCATCCAAACGATCATGTCAATCTCAGCCAGTCTACCAATGACGCCTATCCGACTGCCATCAATGTCGGGTTGATCGAAGCGATTGACGAACTGGCCGATGCCATGGAAATTCTTCAGGCATCGTTTGAGCGCAAAGCGCGCGCGTTTGACAAGATGCTGAAGGTTGGGCGCACGCAGCTTCAGGACGCGGTGCCGATGACGCTGGGTCAGGAGTTCCGTACCTTTGCGGTTATGCTCGGTGAGGATCGCTTGCGGCTTCTGGAGTCGGCCAAACTTCTGCATGAGATCAATCTCGGGGCGACGGCAATCGGTACCGGGCTTAACGCGCCAAAAGGCTATGCAGCGCTTGCCTGTGAGCATCTTTCGCGTCTGACCGGCCGTCCGCTGGTCACCGCCAGCGATCTGATTGAAGCAACCCAGGACCCGGGCGCTTTTGTACATCTTTCAGGCGTATTGAAGCGTGTCGCAGTCAAGCTTTCCAAGACCTGCAATGATCTGCGGCTCCTGTCTTCGGGCCCGCGCGCTGGCATTGGCGAAATCAATCTGCCTGCGGTGCAGGCCGGATCAAGCATCATGCCGGGCAAGATCAATCCGGTGATCCCGGAAGTGGTCAATCAGGTGGCATTTGCGGTTATCGGCAGCGATATAACGATCACCATGGCGGCCGAAGGCGGTCAGTTGCAGTTAAATGCTTTCGAGCCGATCATCGTGCGTTCGCTGTCCGAAAGCATCAGCCACTTGGGTGCTGCCTGCCGCATTCTTGCAGAACGCTGCGTGGATGGCATTACCGCCAACCCGGAAATCATGGCACGCCGCGTGGAAGAATCCATCGGCCTTGCTACAGCGCTTAATCCGCTGATCGGCTATTATGCCGCCACCAAGGTTGCGCAGGAAGCGCTTGCGACCGGGCAGACTGTGCCAGAAGTTGTGCTTGCACAGGGGCATATGACAGCCGATGAATTGCAGCGGGCACTCAAGCCGGAGCACCTCGCCAATCTGGCCGTTGAAGCCGAGATATAAAAGCATTTCCGGCAAAAATTGCGAAGAGGCTCGCCGCAGATTTACTCTGGCGAGCCTTTTTCTTTGGCGATGATCGTGGTGACGGCCAGCTTCACCTGTCCGAGATGGTTCTGCATTGCAAGACGTGCCTGCTCCTCGGAACCAGCCTTAATCGCTTCTGCGATCTGGCGATGCTCGATATTGGAAGCTTCACGACGTCCGGCCATCAGATTGACGAGTTCCGACTGGCGTGAAAGTGCGACGCGGGCATCTGCGACGATTTTTGCAAACATCGCATTGCCTGACGCCAAAGCAATCATGCTGTGAAACTCGGTATCGAGCAGCACCCATTTATGCGGATCGGTCTGCTTGTCCATGCGGTCGCAAAGATCAATCAGCTTTGCCAATTGCTCTTCTGTGTGCCGTAGTGCTGCCCAGCCTGCTGCTGGCACTTCGATGAAAGGGCGAGCTTCGATAAGATCGCGTGCCGAATACCCGCCATAGCTTAGTTCCGGTCCGGGGGCATCTTTGAGCACATAAGTGCCACTGCCAGTGCGTGTCTGAGTAAGGCCAAGCGTTTGCAGCGAGCGCAATGCTTCGCGCACAATGGGGCGACTGACGCTATATTTTTCAGCAAGTTTAGCTTCGGATGGGAGGCGCGTTCCAATGGTCAGTCGTCCGGTTGTAATCGCGGAACGGATATCATCGAATACGATTTCAGCCGCATTTTTCCGACTTACCGGGCTGCTATTGGCCAACCATTCAATCACGACGCTGAACCCTCCCACTTCAATCCAGAGCATTTTTGGATTAAGCTGAATTATTAGAAATGCTCTATCTTTTTGTTTTTACGCACATCTTTTCCGAAAACCAGTTCCCGCTTTTCGGGATGAGCACTAACTTGTCTAACAGCTAGGCAATTTATGACAGCAGGGCAACAGCTGTTTCAGACAAGATGAATATTTGACGAAGAACTTAGCGCTTGAGGGCGTGATAGCGTCCGTGGTGATAGATGAGCGGCTCACCTTCGCCAGTGACGATCTTAAGCGCGCGACCAATGACGATGGCATGGGTATGACGTTCGATGATTTCTTCGACCTCGCAGTCAATGGAAGCGAGCGCACCTTTTAGTGCCATAGCGCCGCTTTCGAGTTCATACCATTCAGCGTCCGCGTAACGGGCGGCACCCTTCTCGCCATTCCGGCCTGCGAAACGGTCAGCAATAGCCTGTTGCTCGCCCGAAAGAATATTGAGACAGAAATGACGTTCAGCATTGATTGTCGGCCATACTGACGCGGTCAGATTAATATTGACGATGATTGTCGGTGGCTCGACTGAAAGAGCGGTTGCAGACGTGACGGTTGCGCCGGTTCTGGCGTCCCCGGTTCCTGCGGTCAATACACTGATGCCGGCAGCAAGCTGTCGCATCGCGGCTTTCAATTCATCCGCCGTGGCCGTATCGGGGGTTAAATCAAGCGCCGCGGAGTTCAGTCTGTTCGGGTGTGCCATCGATCATGCCAACCGGAAACCTTGGGAGAGCTTCCGGCCTTTTGTTTGGGGGAATTCAGTGCTGTAGCCGCAGCGCATTCTTGGGAGGAAGCGATGCGGCTACTGTCTTTATGTATGCTTTATTTCAGGGCGAGCAATATTGAGGTGATCACGTAATGTCGAGCCCGTATATTCGGTGCGGAACAGCCCGCGCTCCTGAAGGATAGGCACAACCTTTCTGTTGAAGTCTTCGAGACCGCCCGGGAAATAAGGTGGCATGACGTTGAAGCCATCCGCAGCCTTGCCTTCGAACCATTCCTGCATCCGGTCAGCAATTTGCTCAGGTGTGCCCAGCACGATGTGGTGGCCACGACCCGCAGCGACGCGAAGCGCAAGGTCACGGATTGTGAGGTTCTCGCGACGCGCCAGATCGCGCAGAAGTTCTGCACGGCTGCGGAGCTGATCGGAAATTGGCAGATCAGGCAGCGGACCATCGAGATCATATTCGGCAAGGCTGTGGCCAATACGCTCTTCGAGAAGCGGCATGGCGCTCTTGATGTCGGTCCAGCGGTTCAGCTCCTTGAGCTTTTCAGCGGCGTCTTCGAAACTGTCGCCGATAACCGGCATGAAACCGGGCATCACGGCCACGCTGTCCGGATCGCGACCGGCCTTTGCCACGCGTTCCTTCAGGCTGGCATAGAAAGCCTGTGCTTCAGCAAGGCTCTGCTGTGCCGTAAACACGATATCGGCGATACGCGCTGCCAGATCCTGACCGGGACCAGATGAACCGGCCTGAATGAGAACCGGATGGCCCTGCGGAGAACGCGGAATGTTGAGCGGGCCCTGAACGGAATAATATTTACCTGCGTGGTTGAGAACATGCACCTTGTCGGGGTCGGCGTAGATGCCGTTTTCCTTGTCTTTCGGGAAAGCGTCGTCGTCCCAGCTATCCCAAAGACCGCGCACGACATCGACGAATTCTCCAGCGACCGCATAGCGCTCGTCATGTTCAGGATGGCTCTTGGAAAAGTTGTTGGCCGTGCGGGCATAAGACGTGGTGACGATGTTCCACGCGGCCCGCCCGTGGCTCAAATGATCGATGGACGCAAAGGCGCGCGCCGTATGATAGGGTTCGCCATAGGTGGTTGACGCCGTGGCAGCCAGACCGATTTTGTCTGTGACCATGGCGAGCGCAGAAAGCAGCGTCAGCGGCTCAAAACGCGCAACCATCGATGGGTGAGCGTCAACGCCGCTGGTCAGGCCATCGGCCAGAAATATCATGTCGAATTTCGCGTCTTCCGCTTCTTTCGCCACGCGGCGCAGCAGGTCGAAATTCTCGCTGCCCGATTCCGCATCCGGGTGCCGCCAGCCCGAAACATGGTGGCCTGCGCCCTGCAGGAAGAGGCCGAGATGCATTTGTTTCTTGGTCATGTCTTTTACTCCGGGGATTGGTTGAGCCACGAGATGAGCTTTTGCAAGTCGTCTGCGCTGGTCATGGATTGGACGAGGTCGGGGATACCTGCAAAGCGCGGATCATCCTTCGTTGCGTCCTTGAATTTGTCGGTTGGGTCGCTGATGCTCGGCAGACCATCGACACGCTGCGAAAGCGTCGAGCCGTCCTTGAGCGTTACATCGATGATGACGAAACGGGTTTTAGGATCGGGCGAGAGCCGCGGCGCATTTTCGTCGTGGCGTCGTGTTACCTTTGCCGCAAGTTGTGCCAGATCGGTATCGACCGGACGGTCATCAAAATGAGCAATCGCCAGCTTTCCGTCGCGCAAGGCAGCCGCAAAGATATATTCCGGGCTGAACCGCGCATCGATGCCCGTCACAGGTTTGGTTGTCACAAGTGCAGCATCGCCGCCGGGCGGAAAAGTGATGGAAACCGCTGCAATCTGATCGGGTTGCAGCCCCTTGTCATTGCGCAATGTGAGAGCGCCAACGCCAACCGGATGGGCTGCCGTGCAGCAAGGGAAAGCCTTAAGCGTCAGGCCCGGGACGATGATCTGCCATGGCGCGCCCCAGCCTTGGGTGACGCGGGATAGATCTTCCGCACCAAAGGCAAAGGCTTTGAAAAAGCCGTTTGCGTTGTCGATGAAATCCCGTGCGCCGAGGAAACCGGCTTCTGCCAGTCGCGCGGCAGTGAGACCTGCACGTGCGGCAAATCCGGCATGAAGCGGCTTCGCATCAAAGCCAAATTGCAGGCGAAGCCCTGCTGATTGTGTGGCGGCCAGACCGAGAGCAATGGCAGTGGTCAGGGCGTCGAATTTGAGGAGATGCGCAATGGCTGCTGCAGCCCCGATGGTGCCGAGCGTTGCGGTTGCGTGAAAGCCGGTTTCATAATGCTTCGTGCCCATGGCAAGGCCAAGGCGCGCCATGGTTTCAAGCCCGACGATATAGGCAGCAACAAATGCGTCTGCACTGACGTTGTTTTCAGCTGCAACGGCCAGAAGGGCCGGGACGATGGCAATTGTCGGGTGTCCGCGCACGCTGCCATGCACATCGTCATAATCAAGCACATGGGCCGCATGACCGTTGATCAGCGCTGCCGTGAAAGGATCGGCTGTGCCGTTCTGACCAATTAACGCGACATTTCCGCTGGTCCCCAGAACCTTCGTGACGAGAAGCGTGCTGCGATCATTCGCTCCGCCAAGCGCACAGGCGAGAAAATCGACGATTGCCGTGCGGGCAATAGCGATTGCTTCGGGCGATGGCGCGGAGCCAACAATAGCCAGGCTCAGGGTCTTTGTTACATGATCGGCCATGTCAGATCCCTTCGCCACCTTCATTGATGCGGCTTGCATTGCCGCCAAGGCCATTGACGAAAGCACTGATGCGCGGGTTCGTTGACTTATAGAAGAGCTGCTCCGGCGTGCCTTGCTCGATGATGCGGCCGTTTTCCGTAAAGACAATCGCATCGCTGATTTCTTCGGCGAAGCGCATTTCGTGGGTTACGAGAATACTGGTCATGCCTTCATTGACGAGATCGCGAATGACCGACAGCACTTCGCCGACCGTTTCCGGGTCGAGCGCGGAGGTGACTTCATCAAACAGAACCAGTTCCGGCCGCATGGCAAGGGCACGGGCAATGGCGACACGCTGTTGCTGACCGCCCGACAGCTCACCCGGATAGGCATCCGTCTTGTGTTCAAGCCGCACTTTTTTCAGCAGTTCTTTCGCATGGCGCTCTGCGTCAGCTTTCGGCGTGCGCAGGATTTTGACCGGTGCAATGGTGATATTTTCCAGAACAGTTAAGTGCGGAAACAGATTGAACTGCTGGAAAACAATGCCAATGCGCTTGCGCAAAGTGATGCGCTCGGCTTCGGTTTTAAGCTCGTCCACGCGGGTTGATCCGACGGTGATCTTGCCCGATTGCGGGATCAGCAAACCGTTGATGCAGCGCAGGATCGTTGATTTTCCCGAACCCGATGGTCCGATGATCGAGACCGCATCGCCTTTGTTGATCTTGAGGTCTATGCCCTTGAGCACTTCATTCTGCCCGAAAGACAGATGAACGTTCTCCAGTTCGACCAGTGTAGTTTTGGTGGTGTCGCTCATGTGAATTTCAGATCCTTGTCAGCGGGAGGAGAGCCGCTTTTCGAGCCGCTGCGTGAAGCGCGACACGGGATAGCAGAAGAGGAAAAACGCCATCAGCACGGTCAGATAGATGATGACGGTGAAGTCGTTGCGTTGGACGGCGGTGCTTGCATCGGTTGCCGAGTGCAGCAACTCATGCACACCAACGAGCGAGGCCAGAGCCGTCCCCATGGTGATAGACGTATAGAGGTTCATCCACGGCGGCAGAGAACGCTTGACGCATTGCGGCAGGATGATCCAGCGCAGCGATTGCAGACGCGAAAAGCCAAGGCCTTGCGCCGCTTCCCACTGCGCGGTTGGGATCGACTGGATGGAGCCGCGGGTGATTTCCGCAATATGCGCGCTTGCTGGAATGGCAAGGCCGACAACCGCTTTGATCCAGTCCGGGAAAGCGATGTAGTTGCCGAAGACCACCAGCTCGAACGGGAAAATATAGGTCGCAGCAAAGATCAGCACGAGATGCGGTGCGTTGCGGAAAATCTGCACATAAGTCACAGCCGGTGCGCGAATGATCCGGTAAGGTGCCAGCTCCATGATGCCAAGCAACACACCTGCAAAGGTGCCGAGTGTGATTGCAAAAACGCTGATCAGCACGTTCATGGCAAAGCCTTTGCCAAGATAAGGCAGCCAGTCGAGCCAGATCTGGCCAAGCGACGGATCAAGATAAAACCAGAATGCTGCGGCCAGAAAGATCGTCGTGAATGTGATTGTCGTCGGCGACAGCCAGATATTGGGCTTTTGTTCGATAGCGATGTTCATTGGCCATATCCCGGAATTGCAAGGCGCTTTTCAAACCAGTAGCCAACGCGTGCGACGATGAGATTGATGATGCTGAAGAACAGGAGAATGACCAACATCAGCTCGACGACATTATCGCGCTGTGTCCAGATCAGGATCGACGCGTAAGTGATTTCACCCACTGCAATGGCCGAGCCAACTGTCGTGAGCTTCACCAGATTGACGAGATTATTGACGACTGCGGGCAGCGCTGTGCGGATTGCCAGCGGCAATTCAACATAGATCAGCACCTGAAACGAATTGAAGCCGATGGCGCGCGCCGCTTCGATCGTTGTGCCGGGAACAGCTTCAATGCCGCCGCGCAGGGCCTCCGCGTGAAGAGCTGCAATATGGAGACCCGTGATCGCAACCAGCCAGAAGAACGGCGTGAGCGGATTGTTCTGCGCGCCACCAATGGCGTTGGAAATCAGCATATTGAGGACCAGAAAGCCGCACATCAGCTGAACGAGCGTTGGTGTGTTACGGGTGAGTTCGACATAGCCGCGCACTGGCACCGATAGCCAGCGCTTGCCGGATGTCAGAGCGCCTGCAAACAAGACGCCAAAAAACAGGCTTAGCGGAATGGTGATCACGACCAGCTCAAGCGTCGTGACCATGCCATTGAGCCACATATCGACTTCATAGCCACTATTGAGAAATTCATAATTGAGGCCGATTGCGCTGGTGAGCTCGATAAAGCGCGAAATCAGAGCTTCTTTCATTGAAATGATCCGATTGCGTTTCAGAGCGCTTTTCGATCTGATTGCATCAGATCAACGCTCTGAAATTGCGGACGGATGAACCGCCCGCAAATATTCTGACAAGATAGAGTTTCGAGGTTTACTGGCTCTTGAGCTTGTTGTGCTCTTCTTCGAGATAGCTCAGGTTCGGCAGGCGGTTTGCCTTGGCGATCTCGATCATCTTACCCGATGCGTGCAGATCTCGGACGAGCTTGTCGAGTGCTGCTTCCGTGTCGTTCTCGTCCTTTTTCAGCCAGATGACTGAATCCGAAGGGATGAGGTCGGTCGGGATCAGGATGCCGTAATCCTTCCACTCGTCAGCGCGGTCCTGAAGCATCAGACCAAGTGTGCCGCTGACATGAACCGAAACGTCGCAATTGCCGCCTTTAAGCGCCAGCAGCGATTCCGGCTGGCTTGGCAATGCCTTGACGTTGGCACCATATTCTTCAATCAGCGGCTGGGTGTAGTTGGAACCCTGCGAAACACAGGCGATCTTGCCCTTGAGGTCTTTCCAGTCCTTGATGCCGCTGTCTTTGCGTCCAAGCGCTGCGCCACCCATACGGTCATAAGGTGTCTTCACGTAGCCGAGCGACTTGGCGCGTTCTTCTGTGTACTGCATGTTGGCGATCAGAATATCGACCTTGCCCTGCTGAAGGAATTGCACGCGGTTTGGCGGCGTAACGGTTTGCGTGGCAAGTTCCACGCCGAGGCCTTTCGCCAATTCTTTGGCGATGTCGATGTTAAGGCCCTTCTGTTCCTGCGTCTTGGGATCAATATAGCCGAACGGCGCGCCTGAAAGGATGACGCCAACGGTCAATTTGCCCTTGGCTTTGATGCGATCCAGTGTTGCGTCTGCATGGGCCGCACCCGACGCGGCCAGGGCCATGAGAGAGCCCGCAATAAGTGTCTTGGTGAGGTTTTTGACGCTGAGGATCATGGGGAATTCCTTCGATTAAGCTGGCGCGAATTTACAGGAAGGAGAGCCCTCTTTACGACGAACGGAATTCCATTGCTGGAAACAGAATTAGAATATCATTCTAATAATTTTGAAAATTGGCATGAATTTCTGGCTCGATGATTAAGCTTCAGCTAAAAGAAGCCTTGTCTGGTCAGGCGCGTCCTGTATCAGAGTCTATTCGGAAGTGCAGACACGAATCCAACTACCCAGTTTTGGATAAGTTGATAATGTCTGTTCTGGAGAGCGTGCGGTTGTGGTTGGACGACCACCGTGCGGAATGAGGGACAACTACAGAAGAGTGACATTCATGTCTGATCGGTTTAATCGGCTTCTACTGGCCTTTACGACTGCGTTCTGCCTTGCGACATCATTCAGCGCGAATGCCGCCGAAACCCGGCGGATAGAAACCACGCCCGATAGCGATTATTTCGGCTTCGATCTGAGGACCGAAAAGAATGTCTCGCTTGATCAGTGCAAAAGCATCTGCCTTGGCGATAATTCCTGCCTGGCCTTCACCTATAATCCGAAGGTCAAATGGTGCTTTCTGAAAGCCGATTTCAACAAGCTCAATCAGTCGGCAGGCTCTATTGCTGGCAAGGTTGTGACGGAAGCCAAGGCCGCCAGGGGCGAAGACCTTGGTGCGGCGCCTGCAATCTCGTTCTTTGCTTCCAATCTGATCGATGAAGCCCGCCGTCTCACCAAGGAACTCGGCACACTCGATAGTTCCGAAAGCCTGCGCTCGCTGAAAAGCGAAGCGGCATCGGCAGGGCTGAACGGTGATCCACGCACAGCGATGGAGAAATTCCGTCTGGCTGCGAGCATGTCATCGGACGATAGCGAAATCTGGACTGGATATGCGCTTTCAGCAGCAGCCACCGAGCCGTCCAATGGTCAGGAGCGCGCGAAATTACAGCGCGACGCAACATCGGCGTCATGGTTTGCTTATCAGACATCGCGCACCAAGGAAGATCGCAGTGCTGCTCTCGCAGTTATGGCAAAGGCACTTGAGAAGCGTGAGCTGTCTCGTCCAGCCTTGCAGGCCTATGAAGCAAGCCTTGATCTTGTCAATTCCGCGTCCGTTCGCGCGGCTTATGAAGATCTGAAGGCCCGCAAGGGTTTCCGCATCATCGATAATACGGTCGATAACGACAATTCATCGCCACGCATCTGTGCGCAGTTCTCGGAAGAACTGGTCAAGAGCGGTGTCGACTATTCAAGTTTCATCAAGCTCGACAATGCCACCCCACAGGCTGTTGAAGCCAAGGGTCGCCAGATCTGTGTTGAGGGTCTGGAGCATGGCCGCAACTATACGGTGACGTTCCGTCAGGGACTACCGGCCGCCATTGGCGAAACGTTGCCCGCGCCAGTCAATCTGTCGATTTATGTGCAGGATCGTGCGCCATCTGTGCGCTTTACGGGTGACAGCTTCGTGCTGCCTGCCAAGGCGCGTCGCGGCATTCCACTGGTCAGCGTCAATATGGATGCAGCCAAGGTCAAGCTTTACCGCGTTGGCGACCGCTCTCTCGCTCAGCTTCTTTCGGGCTATCAGTTCCTCCGCCAGCTCGACGGTTACGACATCAGCACGGTTTCCGAGCAGATGGGGGCGCCGGTCTGGGAAGGTGAAATTGAAGTTGCAGGCAATGAGCTGAACAAGGAAGCCACAACCAGCTTCCCTGTCGATGAAGCTCTGCCAGAACGCAAACCCGGCGTCTATGTGCTGACTGCCGAACCGCTGGTCAAGAAATCCGATGATGAATATGGCACCAGGGCGACGCAATGGTTTGTTGTCTCTGACATCGGTCTGTCGACTTATACCGGACAGGACGGGATCAATGTGTTCGCCCGGTCGCTTGAAAGTGCTGAAGCGCTCAAGGGTGTGAAGCTGACGCTGCTTGCTCGCAACAATGAAGTGCTGGGTGAAGCCACGACCGACAGTGACGGCCGTGCGACGTTCACGCCGGGCCTTACACGCGGCACAGACGGCATGGTGCCAGCAGTGCTGATGGCCAGTCAGAATGACGATGATTTCACATTCCTCGATATGGCGCGCGCTGGTTTCGATCTTTCCGATCGCGGGGTGACGGGCAGGGCTGTTCCCAAGGCGCTTGATCTTTATGCATGGACCGAGCGCGGCATCTATCGCGCTGGTGAAGTCGTGCATGTTGGTGCACTTGCGCGGGACGATACCTCGACTGCAATCGATGATCTGCCACTGACATTCATCTTTACACGTCCTGACGGCGTGGAAGATCGCCGTCTTGTTTCCGATAGCAAGATGGCCGGTGGCCATGCCATCGATCTGACATTGCCCACAAACGCCATGCGCGGCACGTGGAATGTCTCGATCTATACCGATCCCAAGCAGCCAGCTATCGCAACGCAGATGTTCCTGGTTGAAGATTTCGTGCCGGACCGGATCGAGTTCGATCTGACTTCCGACAAAAGCGAAATCGCGGCAGGCGAAACTGCTGATGTTACCGTTGATGGGCGTTTCCTTTATGGCGCGCCCGCAGCGGGTCTTGCACTTGAAGGCGAAGTGACGCTTTCAACAAAGCGCCAGTGGGACCGCTTCAAGGGTTATTATTTTGGCTTGGCCGATGAAGATCAGGGGGAAGCCACACGACTTCCGCTTGATAATCTGCCAAAGGCAGGGGATGACGGCAAAGCGACATTCCCTGTTGCCGTTGATGAATTGCCGTCGACTACGCGTCTTATCAATGCTGCGGTCACCGTTCGTATGCGTGAAACTGGCGGTCGAGCCGTGGAACGCAAGCTTGATATCGCCATCCAGCCTGAAAGCGATCTGATCGGCATTCGTCCGGATTTCTCGGGCGATGAGGTTCCGCAAGGCGGCACCGCCAAGTTCAGCGTGATTGCATCCGACAATAAGGGTGATCGCAAAGCGCTTGATGGCGCGCAATGGTCGCTGGTCAAGATCGAGCGCAATTATCAGTGGTATCGCAGCGGCAATAGCTGGAACTACGAGCCGGTAACGTTCACCAAGGCCGTTTCCAGTGGCAAGATCGACCTCAAGACTGATACCGAAGCAGAAATTACGCTGCCGGTTGATTGGGGTCGCTACCGTCTGGAAATCGAAACAGCGGATGCATCTGGTCCGACGTCCAGCTATGAATTCGATGCTGGCTGGTATGTAAGCTCAACCTCGACTGAAACACCTGACGGGCTCGAAATCGCGCTCGACAAGGAACATTACGCCGTCGGCGATACCGCCGAGCTGAAAATCAGCCCGCGTTTTGCCGGTGAACTCCTCATCACCATCGGTGCGGAAAAACTGCTCAAAACCATTACTGCCAGCGTGCCGGAAGGTGGCACGACCATCGAAATTCCGGTTGGCGAGGATTGGGGTGCCGGTGCCTATGTCACCGCGACGCTGTTTCGTCCCGGCGAGGCTATCGAAAGCCGTATGCCAGCACGCGCTATTGGTCTTAAATGGCTGAAGGTCGATCCTGCTGACAAGCAGCTTTCCGTCAAACTCGCTCCACCTGAAAAGATTGTACCACGCAGTACGCTTTCAATCCCCGTTTCGGTTGAAAATGCAGGTGGTGAGCAGGCCTATGTCATGGTTGCAGCCGTTGATGTTGGCATTCTCAACCTCACCCGTTATCAGCCACCGAGCCCGGAAAACTGGTTCTTCGGTCAACGCCAGCTCGGGCTTGAAATGCGTGATATGTATGGTCGCCTGATTGACGGCTCGCTCGGTATCACCGGCAAGCTGCGTACAGGTGGCGACGGCGGCAATATGGCAGCAGAAGGCACTCCGCCGACTGAAAAGCTGGTTGCGCTATTCTCCGGTCTGGTTGAACTTGATAGCGATGGCAAGGCCACCATCGAATTTGATGTGCCGCAGTTCAACGGTACTGCGCGTGTCATGGCTGTGGCCTGGACCAGGAAGGCGGTTGGTCATGCGGTCGCCGATGTTATCATCCGCGATCCGGTCGTTATTACCGCTGGTTTGCCGCGCTTCATGGCACCCGGCGATCAGGCAAATATCCGCTTTGATGTCGCTAACACCGATGCGCCGGACGGCGATTACCGTCTGAGCTTGGAGACCACAGACAATCTCGGTGTCGAGGTTGGCTCCTATCCGGAAACAATCACACTCACCGGAGGCAAGCGGCAGTCGATAGCTGTGCCACTCAATGCGTTAGCCACGGGCGCTGGTGGTGTGACGATCCGGCTTTCCAATGATGCCGGCCTTTCGGTTGAACAGGCACTGGCAATGCCGGTGCGTCCGGTCGATCTGCCAGTTACCACCCGTCATGTGGTCAATCTTGCGGCAAATGGCGGAAGCCTGAAAGTCGATGGCGGGCTTTTGTCGGAGAGCTTGCTCGACGGTGCGTTTGTCAGTGTTGGCGTCACGCGCAGCGCGGCTTTCGACGTACCAGCCCTGCTGATGGCCCTTGATCGCTATCCTTATGGCTGCACCGAGCAGACCACCAGTCGCGCGCTTCCGCTGCTTTACTTGAGCGAAATGGCGGGAGGCACGGAGGCCACTGCAGGTCTTGAAAATCAGGAAGAGCTGAAAAAACGCGTTCAGGATTCTATCTTCCGCGTGCTTAACAACCAGTCGTCGAGCGGTTCTTTTGGCCTGTGGTCGCCGGGATCGGGTGATCTCTGGATGGACGCCTATGTGACCGACTTCCTCACGCGTGCTCGCGAAAAGGGTTATGACGTGCCGCAGCAGGCGATGCTTTCTGCATTGGCCAATCTGCAAAATGCACTGGGTTACACCACCGACGTCAAGGAACGTGGCAACGATATAGCTTATGCAATCTACGTGCTTGCGCGCAATAAGAAGGCTTCAGTCGGCGATCTTCGCTATTTCGCTGATACCCAGCTTGAGAACTTCGCAAGCCCGATGGCAACTGCACAGCTTGCCGCCGCACTGGCGCTTTATGGCGATCAGCAACGTTCAGAGCGCGTGTTCAATGCGTCGCTCGAGCTTGCAACCAGCACTTCAGGCTATAATTATAATCGCTCCGATTATGGTTCGCCGCTGCGTGATGGTGCAGCCATGCTGGCACTTGCAGCCGAAACCAAGCCCACTCCAAAAGTGCTGCCAGCACTGGTGACGCTGGTCGCGTTCCAGCGCGAAAACGCGCGTTATCTCAGCACACAGGATCAGGCTTGGATGCTGCTTGCAGCGCGTGGGCTTCAGGATGACAATGGCACGATCAGCCTTGATATCAACGGAACACAGCATGACGGCGCTTTCTCTGAGCGCTTGAATGGTGGAGCGCTTGAAGCTCAGCCTCTTGTCGTTACCAATAAGGGAAGTGGCTCGGTCGATGCGGTTGTGACGGCGGTTGCTCCCCCTGCGCAGTCGTTGCCGGCAGGTGGCGATGGTTTCAACATCGAACGTACTTATTATACGCTTGATGGTGAACCGGCCAATGTTACCGGCGTCAGTCAGAATGAGCGCTATGTGGTTGTTCTGAAAATTGATGATCTGAAGGAATGGCAGTCACGTCTGCTTGTGACCGATCTTCTGCCAGCTGGGTTCGAGATCGACAATCCGGGTCTCGTCTCCAGCGCTGATCTTGGCAATTTCTCGTGGCTCGAAAGCACCCAGGCAGCTCATCTTGAGTTCCGCAACGATCGCTTTGTCGCAGCTTTCGACCGCTCCGCAGGCGAGAAAAAGCAGATCACACTGGCTTATGTCGTTCGTGCGGTGACGCCGGGGCTCTTTACCCATCCAGCGGCAACGGTCGAGGATATGTATCGTCCGCAATTCGCAGCGCGCACGGCAACGGGTATGATGGAGGTGGCCGCGCCTTAGAGCGCGTTTCGATCTGATTGAATCAGATCGGCGCTCTAAACCCTTTTATTTTAAGCATAATCTTATCGATCCTCGTTTCACTCCGGTCGGATTATGCTCTAAGCCATGATCCCGAAAATTGGGAACCGGCTTTCGGACAAGTTCATGGCTAGACAGGTAGAAACGTGGCTAAGCAAATGAAAAGGCGCTGGAAAATAGCCATTGGCGGTGCCGTATGTCTCTGTACCGCATTGCTTGGTGTGGTGGGGCTTGGTGTGGTGGCGGTTAATTGGCTCGACCGCGCCTATCCTCCGCCATTGCCTGAACGGCTGACGATTTCCACCGAAGTCATGGATCGCGATGGTGCTTTGCTGCGCGCCTATGCAACGCCGGACGGCTATTGGCGGCTCAATACGCGGATCGAGGACGTCGATCCGAAATTCGTGAAAATGCTGATCGCCTATGAGGACAAGCGGTTCTACGATCATGGCGGCATCGATTTCCGGGCGCTGTTGCGCGCTGCAACACAGCTTGCAGGCAGTGGGCGCATTGTGTCCGGCGGCTCGACGCTTTCCATGCAGCTTGCCCGTCTTATCGAACCGCGTGAAAGCCGCAGCTTCGGTTCCAAATTCCGGCAGCTGGCGCGTGCGATCCAGATCGAACGGCGACTGAGCAAGCCGGAAATTCTCGAACGCTATCTGACACTCGCCCCCTATGGCGGCAATCTTGAAGGGGTACGTTCGGCCTCCCTTGCTTATTTTGGCAAGGAACCGCTGCGCCTGACCACATCGGAGGCAGCTCTTCTGGTGGCTTTGCCGCAATTGCCAGAACGTCGCCGTCCTGATCGCGAGATGAAAAACGCTGTTGCGGCGCGTGATCGTGTGCTCAAACGCATGGTTTCATCTGATGTGTTCACGGACGAGGAAGCCGAACGTGCATCGCGTGAACGCATATCCGGTACGCGCCATCCGCTGCCAGCGCTCGCGGCCCACTTTGCCGACCTTGCTTTGAAGCAGGCACCAACCGAAGCACGTCACCACTTAACGCTTAAAAAGTCGGTGCAGGCGGGGCTCGAAGCGGTTGCACGCGATGCAGCCGCAAAGCTTGGGACAAAAGTATCTGTTGCCATGGTGCTGGCCGACAGCCGCAACGGTAATATTCTGGGCGAGGTGGGATCGGCTGATTATTTCGATGGCAAGCGTCAGGGCTGGATTGACATGACCCGCGCCGTGCGCTCGCCCGGCTCGACGCTTAAACCCTTTATCTATGGGCTGGCTTTCGAGCAGGGACTGATTGCACAGGAAACCATTATCGAGGACCGCCCGCAGGACTTCGCCGGGTATCGTCCGCGCAATTTCGACATGAGTTATCAGGGCGATGTCAGCATCCGTCAGGCGCTGCAAATGTCGCTGAATGTCCCGACCATCAGCCTGCTGGATGCTGTTGGCCCTGCGCGGCTGACCACGCGCATCCGTCAGGCAGCGGTCAATCTGCAATTGCCGAAAGGCGAAGCGCCGGGCCTTGCCATCGGACTTGGCGGCGCTGGCATCAGCCTGCGCGATCTGGTGCAGCTTTATACCGGGCTTGCCAATGGCGGTCGCGGTGCAGCACTGCGTGACGGCACGGAAGGTTCCGAGCCAGTACAGCCGTCTGGCCCCATTCTGAGTGAGCAGGCTTCGTGGCAGATCGGCGATATTCTCGCCGGTGTCGTGCCGCCGCAAGGGGCGAAGCGTCTCGGCCTCGCATATAAAACCGGCACGTCCTACGGTTATCGCGATGCATGGTCGGTTGGTTATGACGGCCGCTATGTGCTCGGTGTCTGGGTCGGTCGCGCCGATGGCGGCTCTGTGCCGGGTCTCGCCGGTTATGTTTCGGCGGCACCTATCCTGTTTGAAGCCTTTGTGCGTTCCGGGGTTGCCTCGGTGCCACTGCCGCGTGCACCCGCTGGTGCGTTTCGCACGACCCGTGCTGATCTTCCTGTCACGCAGATACGCTTTTCATCGGCGAGCGATCCTTTGCCAGTTCTCAAAGCTGCAACGGAACCCGCACCACGCATAGTGTTCCCGCCCGATGGCGCGCATGTGGAACTTAAAGCGCTGACCGATAATGCATCGCCGCTGGTGTTAAAATTACAGGGTGGGCGTGCACCCTTCCACTGGCTTGCCAATGGCAAACCGATATCCGAACCCAATCGTCGCCGTACGGCAACCTGGCTGCCAGATGGGACCGGCTATTCGACATTGACGGTTGTTGACGCAGGTGGCCGTGCTGCAAGTGTGAAAGTGTTCATAGAATGAGCCTCTTTTATCAGAGTGACTTCAAAACACGACTATCGATAAACTGGAGATATTGATGCGCATTCGTCCTCTTCTGATAGTCTTTGCCCTTTCGTTGCCCGTATTCTCGACCGCAACGGCGCAAGCCGCCGACAGCTGCGTTGCCGACGCTGTTCAAAAGGCGAAGCAGCTTTTGCTCCTGCAAAGCGACAATGACGACCGTACGGAAATCGATGCTCCTACTTTCAAGAAGACTGGCACTATCAAGGCCTTGCGTGGCAAGGGGAAATTCGATGTTATCGAAGGGCTGGGCTATGTCTATAAGGGTGAATATCGCCTTCGCCTTTATTATGCGGAAATCGGCGGCGACTGCGTTCTGATGGGACAGGAAGTGGTTGAATATGCGGACCCGTTTTCCTGATAGGCTGGAGGTAAATTATATGATGAAGACAGTTTTAGCATCTGCGCTTTCACTTACTCTTTTTGCAACGACATTTGCCAATGGAGCCAGCAATCAGGCCGAGGTTCCGTCTGGGGCTACGGCCTGCAATTTCAATGCGTGGACCAACAGCAGTAAATCCGCGATTGAGGTGCGTGAAGCGCCGTCTGCCGGGGCCCAACTCGTGGGGCAAATACCGGCAGTTTCCGCTGCCGGAGAAGCTGAATATGCCTACAGCGTCAGCTTTGACGTGCTCGAAGCCAAAGACGGTTGGTTGAAAATAACCAATGCAAGTGACGCCTATAATGAAGAGAGCGACGACTATGTTCCGCGCGAGGTCTATAAGGGCGAAGGCTGGATAAAATCAGACGAAGCCAGAGTTGGCATTCAGTCGGCGCGTGGCTTTTTAAAGCCTGACGCTGAAAGCGAGCGGCTGCTTGATATTGGCAGCGACTGGCTGACCGAAATGGGCCGGATCAATAACATTCTCGCCTGCCACGAAAATTGGGTGCTGCTGGATTATACAGTGCTACGCAAGCGAATGGCGGGTGAAGAGCTGGTCGAACTTGCCAGCGGTGAACAGTTGGCCGGGCGTGCCTGGTTTCGAGGCCTGTGTTCCAATGCAGAAACGACCTGCGATATGAAGTCAGTTGATCAGTAACTTTCAGGTATTTGACATGAATTTGAAATTATCCGCTCTGCGCCTTTCCGTTCTGGCTGCTCTGTGTGCTTTGTCCGCACCGGCATTGGCAATTGATTGCAGCAAGGCACAAACACCAAGCGAAAAGCTGATCTGCTCCAGCAAATCGCTTCAGAAAGCCGATAGCAGGCTGAATAAAACCTATGCGGCAACGCTGAAGGCTGCTCCCGATGAGGAAATCCGCACTATGCTGGTAACGAGCCAGAAGCGTTGGATTGCAGCGCGCGACAAGGCGCTCGAAGGCATTATTGGGGAGCCCGATAATGCACCGGATGATAAAAGTGCTGCGCAAGTTGCCAATGATATGATTGCCGAACGCACAGCGCAACTTGAGGAAAAGGGCAGAACCAACCTCATCGAAGTGGCACGCAAACAGCAGGCTTTTCTCAAGCAGTTCAGTGGCGGCGACTACGCGGGCTATGAGACATTATGTGAAATGCTGCCGCCTGATCAGACCTACAACTGCTTTCCAACGCGCCATTATCAGAATGGTGATCGTGTGTGCAGCGTAGAGGAATATTGGGCGACCAATACCGGTTACACCAAGCGCTTTATTGCCGATATCGTCGATGGAAAACCAAAGCTGATTGCCAGCTGTTCATTCAATGGCGACGATAATATGTGCCCGACTTCAAGTGACGACGCACAGAGCTGGAACGTGAAGCCAGAAGCGCAGTCAGCTCTTTACAGTTCCAGGCCGGCACTGAAGCTCGATGGTGAAGTCAACGATAGCAGCGACTATGACTGGCTTAAGACCTGCCTGACGGACAAGAGTTTTCCACTCGCTGATCCGACCAGTTCCGGCGTTGCGGATTAATCTGTTCACGATCTGGCAGTTTGTAATTCGGTTTGGCGGAAAGCTTTTTGGCTTTCCGCAGACAGCATCCCAAGACGATATTTGCGATAGGCGACAAAGCCTGAAAGATAGTGCTCGACATCATCAATGCGCACACGAAAAGCATGGTGGCGAATGAAGAAACTGCCTTCGATCTTTGCGGGATTGGCATAAAACATTGCAAGTTCGGGCCAGAAATGGCCATTGAGCAGATGATGCGCGCGCCGTTCCAGCGCGAAATAGAACTTCTTGAGATCGACATCAGCCATAAGCGGTTCGAGCTTTGGATCGGCCTCGATCCGCTTGATCATCTGCTGTGCTGCCATCATCAGCTCAAGCAATGTCGGGAAGGTGGTGATGCGGTTGCTGACAAAATCCAGATAGTCCGCAAAATTTTTGATACCGAATTCGTAATATTTCTGTTCCGGCCGATAGCGGGTCAGTTCATTCACGGCATAGGAAAGCCAGTGATCATGCGCTTTCCAGTGGTCTGCTTCGATGAAATGGTTGAATGCTTTTTCGACTGCTTCCAGCCATCGGGCGTCTTGGGTTCGTGAATCGTGGGTTAGTAAATAAAGCCGCATCAGTCCAAAAGCAGCCTCGCCATCATAATAGATGATGCGGAAGGGTTCTTTGACGCTTAGCGATGGATAATTGAGGACGTGGCTGAATTTGCCTGTCTCCTGATCCTGCATATGCAAAATGCCGAGTGCAAGCTTTTCCAGCAAAGGCAGATATCGATCCGAACCGGTCAGTTCGCTATATTTGACCAGAGCCAGCAGACAGACGGCATTACCGCCCAGTTTGATTTCTCCGTTCTCTTCCGTAAGAAAAGCCAGCTCTGCGTTGCCTTTGGTGGCTGTCTTGATGAGCGTTTCGGTGAGATGAGATAGACCGCGTTCAATGGCGGCTTTCAACGTTGTGTCTTGAGTGACTTCCCAGGATTCGAGCATCGCATAGAGCGTGCTCGTATGGCGCAGAGTGTTGTAAGTCTTGATCTCATTGTCGAAGCAGGGATGCCAGCCATAGATAAAGCGCCCGGCCTCATCCACCTGGCTCGCAAGGAAGCGACTGCCCCGTTCAATCAACCCGTCGATATCAGCTAAATCCATCATCTCGATGGTTCGGCGGCCTGCATTGGGGCCAGCGCCCGCAATCTGATGGAGGGTATCGTCGTCGCTGGTTGTAAACAGCGCCTGCGTCGAGAAAATATGAAATTCTTCCACATCCGACACCGAGGTTTTCTCAAACCCGCGAGCGCGCTTCGCATAACGGTTGAAGTTCGCCTCATTGAGAACAGCGTTCGGGATTGAAGGGCCGCCATAGAGCATGGCATTTCCATTCAGCTCTGTTTCAAGGAAAGCGGTTTGAAACCGGGCGTCGAGTGAAATGCCGTAACGGAAGTAATTGCGTTTGACTTGCCGGAGACGTTTGATCAGTTCTTGCTTGTCGATCTGTTCGGTGCTTTCCACCCAATCGATCCGTAGCCACCTGATATCTACCTTCGACTTGGCAATTGCCTGCCGCAGCTTTTCCAGTCCTGCGTTCCAGCAATCTTTAAAAGTCGAAGCTGTGACGGTCAGTGTCTGCGCGCGGGATTTGGTGTCTGTGAAAGAAAAGAAGAGAATAAAGGATGGTGTTTGCCCATCGAGTGGCCTGATATCTTGTTCAAGTGCCTTATGAACACGTGAAAGCATGTTCTGCAGCTTGTCTGATACCATGCCAGCATCTCCCTATGTGTTTTCAAATCTTTCGGCATGCGTTTTAAAGGCAGCCACAATCTCACATATCTCCCGCATATCATTTATGCTGGGGTGAACTATTGATGGCAAGCCCGATTAGAGCGTGCAGCCTTTGGTATTTGTGCATGACTTGCGCCTTTTCGTATTTGTGTATGGCTTGCGACATGGCATGGAAGTTTGCCAAAACCGACGCTATGTTCGGCGGCAATTGCAATCGTGGAGAACTCCATTGAAAATTTTCATTTTCGGCAGTGTGAACGTGGATGTCAGCGCCAGAATGGCCGCACTGCCGCGCCCCGGCCAAACCGTCAATGCGTCGGGCTATGGCATCGGTCTTGGTGGCAAAGGTGCCAATCAGGCCGTGGCCGTGGCAAAGCTCGGCGGCGAAGTTCGCTTTGTTGGTGCCGTTGGCAATGATGCTTTCGGCGAACTGGCTGTCAAAGAGATGCAGCAGTTTGGCCTTAACACTGACAGCGTTCGGGTGATTGAAGGTGCCGACACCGGCATGGCGATCATTCAGGTTGAAGAAGCCGGACAGAATACGATTGCTGTTTGTGCCGGTGCCAATGCGCATTGGTCGCTCTCAGATATCGATGCTTATGCCGAAGATATCGCCAGGGCGAAGATTACACTGTTGCAGCGCGAAGTCCCGCATGAAGCCAATTTGGCTGTTGCGAAGGCCGTGAAAGCCGCCGGTGGGGTTGTTTGTCTTGATCCGGCGCCGGTGGGCGATGCAGGCCGTATGGCGGATCTCATTTCATTGAGTGAAATCATTTCACCCAATGAAACGGAAGCCGCAGAAATTACAGGTATTGAGCCGACGGATATCGCATCGGCTGAAGCCGCTGCGCGCAAGCTTCTCGAACGCGGACCGAAGATCGTGATCGTCAAGCTCGGTGGGCGCGGCTCATTGCTGGTGACTGCCGATGAGGTCAAGCATTTTGAGCCGTTCAAGGTGACGGTGGTCGATACGGTTGCAGCTGGTGACAGTTTCAATGGCGGTTTCGCCGTTGCATATTCGCAAGGGCAGTCGCTGCATGATTGCGTGCGTTTTGCATCCGCTGCAGGAGCGATTGCTGTAACGCGCGCTGGTGCCGGTTCCGCTGCTCCAACGGCAAAAGAAGTCGCGGAACTTCTCGGAAAAAGCTAAGCTCAACAATATTGGAAAAGCCGCGCTGGTTCTGCCAGCGCGGCTTTTTGCTTATTATTTCGCAGGTCTTTTTCCCAGAACCGGATCCCACTTTTGGGAGACATGCTTTACAGAGTTGCCAAACGCTCGGTCAAAAGTGCGAAGAAGCCATCTGCATCGACATCCTTGATGAAGAGTGCATTCTTAGGACGATCGGTCACTTCCCACCAATCTACGACAGTTTCGCCAATAGTCAGTTCCGAGTTGATCTCGATTTCAACATTGCAATGACGGCCTGAGTAAAGCTCTGGCTTCAGCAAATAGGCAATGACGTTTGGATCATGCAGAGGGCCGCCATCGGTGCCGTATTTCGCTTCGTCATAGCGCTCGAAGAATTCGAGCCATGCCGCCACCACTTCGCCGACATGGGTGCCGATGCCGCGAATGGCAGCAATACGCTTTTCGGTGGTCAGGACTTTGTGCGTCACATCAAGCGGCATCATGGTGATCTGGATACCAGACTTGAAGACAACCGATGCCGCATGGGGATCGACATAGATGTTGAATTCCGCCGATGGTGTGATGTTGCCACCTTCGAAATAGCCGCCGCCCATCAACACGATTTCCTTGACGCGTTCGGCGATCTTCGGCTCGCGGATCAGTGCGGATGCAATGTTTGTAAGGGGGCCAAGCGGGCAAAGCGTAACAGTGCCTGGTTCTTCCTTCATCAGTGTCTCGATGATGAAATCGACACCATGCTGTGCCTGAAGCGGCATGGTTGGCTGCGGCAGGTCATAACCATCAAGGCCGGTCTTGCCGTGCACATTTTCAGCCGTAACCAGTGGACGTACCAGCGGGCGGATCGAACCGGCGAAGACTTTCGTTTCCGGCTTTTTCGCGACTTCGCAGATGGTGCGGGTATTGACCTCAGTGCGGGCCAGCGGGCCGTTGCCAGCAACCGCTGTGATGCCGAGAATATCGAGTTCAGGGCTTGCGAGTGCCAGAAGAATTCCGACTGCATCGTCCTGACCGGGATCGGTATCGATAATGATTTTACGGGCCATGATAGGTTTCCTGATAGGGGATTTATAGGGCATTACGCGCTGCATCAACCGTCTGGTCGACGAGCGCTTTGAATGAGATTTTCGCCGGGCGGCGCATATAGGTGACGATGTCGTCGGCCAGAAGCGGCTTCGACCAGCGTTCCGCAATAATGTCGGGGCCATGCTGGATGGCTATCATGCTCAGAATCTGAGCTGCATTGCAGTCAACATCGTGGCCGATGCCACAGACGATTTCGAGCGTACGGTCGAAATCGCCTTCGCCAAACCACAGTGCCACCACCTGCGCCGCAGCATTTGGCGTGACGTGAATCCAGTTATACTCGGCATATTCCGCATCGCATTTTGCCCATGCGTCCTGCCAGTTGCCAGCCACACGGCAGGCATCAAGCGCGAAAGCGAGAACCGCACCATATTCGGTGTCGGTCGAGAAAAGTGCCGCAGTGGTGACGAGCAATTCGAGAGTGTCGCTGACTGCAAAGGCACGCGCTGCCATGACAGCATTAAACACTTCGCCCAAAATACCATTTCCGGCGTGGGAGATTTCCGCATCCATCCATGCAAGCCGTGCGGATTCGCGAGCGCGACCCGGCACAACCATGCCGCAAATGGTGCCGCGCATCTGTGCGCCGATCCATTCATCAAACGGATTGTCGGATGTGCCGGTTTCAGGTGCCGTAAGCCCACGACGCATGTTGGAAAGTGCGATCGCTTCTGCCGACCAGCCAAGCGGGATCAGCGAGGTCCAGCGTTCGGCAATATCGGCGCTTGTGACGGCAAAGCCCTTGTCGCCAAAGGCTTCCAGAAAGGCGATCTCGAAGGTTATGTCGTCATTATAGGTGTTGGGCTCGCGCACATAATCGCGTATCGGCCCGAAGACTTCAGCGATGTTTTCGGCTGTATAGCCTTCGAGGGCCGTGCCAGCGGCTGCCCCCACCAGCTGCGCCATCCAGGCGGCTGCAGTGCGCTCATGAAAATCATCGGAGCCAAGATTATAAGCGACGTCTTCCGGCCAATCGACCGTCGCGTCAAATGCTTCCCACGATGCATAACGCACGGTCTTTTGCGACGGGTGGTTCGGGTCTGGTTTTGCCGCACGCATCAGCACCCGCAGGCGCATATCGATGCGATAAAGCGTTTCAAAGTCGCCTTTTCCAAGAGCTGCAAGCCCATCACGCAGAAGCTCGGCATATGGCGCCAGCACGTAGCCCTTGTTTTCGAGCGATTGCAACGCGCCAGCCATCAGACATTCGGGTGCTGCTGATCCCGGCACATTGCTTTTCCAGAACATTGCCATGAGATCGTCCTGCGCCTTCATGACAGCGCTTGCGTCCCATGTCTGTTCTTCTGCTGTGCGCACGACAGGTTTGGTGTCGCGCAACAGATCGCGTGTAAGCTCCCAGGCTTTCATGGTTTTCTCATTCTTATGCATTTTCAGGATTTCTTCAATTGTTTGGCACGCCGCTGTCTTCTGGCGGCATGCACTGTCAGCACCACGACCGGGACGAGATAAGGGATCATCTGCATCAGCTCGAACGGTAGTCCAAGGCTTTGTAACGTAATGGCGAGCGATTCTGCTGCGGCAAGTACAAGGCTTGCTGCCAGCGTTCCCCAGGCAGTTCCCTGTCCCATAACCTCCGCTGCAATAGCAATGAAGCCGCGACCGGCGGTCATGTTCTGGCCGAACCATGTGACATAGCCGAGCGACAGATAGGCACCAGCCGCACCGCCAAATATGCCTGAAAGAACCAGTGCCTGCATTTGCACGCGTTTGACATGAATGCCCGCCGCGCGTGCGGATTTAGGATCGACACCTGTCGCACGCACATGAAGACCGAAGCGGGTGCGCATCATCAGGAGGCTGACAGCCGGAACGGCCAGCAATGCTGCAAAGCTCAGTATGTGGACATTGCCGACGTAAGGTATGGCGAGACTTGGCAGTGCACCGCTCTTTAACGCGCCCGACATGCCCTTGTCACCGGTGGCAAGGAAAAGCCCCAGTGTCGTACCGGAAGCTGCTGCAATATTGAGCGCGATACCGGTCATGATAAGATCAGTACCGAGACGGTTGACGGACAAGGACATCAGCCAACCGAGGAAGGCGCCGACAATAAGGGCGGCGAGCAGGCCGATAGCCGGGCTTCCGGTTGCGGCACTTGCGAGAACCGCAATGAGTGCTGCGGTCAGCATCATGCCTTCCATGCCGATATTCAGCACACCTGCACGGTCGGAGATCATCACGCCGAGGGCAGCCAGCAGAAGCGGTGTTGCCACACGCAGGATTGTTGCAATGAAGGAAGGATCGAGAATTTGTGCAAGAACCGCGCTCATGACTGTTCTCCTTCCCGATTGCGTAAGTTTCGGATCAAACGCAGCACAGTTGGATGATTGTGAATCACGCTGGCTGTCGCCCCCACCATGATGGCAGCGGTGACAAGGCCTACGACTTCGGTCGGAATGTTCATGTTCCGCGCCAGAAGATCGCCCCCCACCTGAACAAAGCCTAAGAATAACGCGGCCGGAACGATCAGGAACGGGTTTTCGCGAGCGAGAATTGCAACGACCAGACCAGTCCAGCCATAGCCCGGAAGATCGAGCCAAGCGAAGCGGTTATGCAGGCCCAGAACTTCGAGCGCGCCCGCCATGCCTGCCACCAGACCGCCAATGATCTGTGCACGCATCACAATGCCTTTGAGCGGTAAGCCAAGATGGTTGGCAAGGCCGGGGCTGGAACCTGCAATACGGATATTGAGGCCCGAGCGGGTCCAGTATAGCCAGATACCGCCCGCGATGCAGGCAAGGATCGCAATGATCGAGCCGCTGTTAAGGCGGGTGCCCGCCAGAAGGCGCTCAAGTTTGGCATCCGCCGGAATGCGCATCGACATCATACCGCCCGCAGCCGGATCGCGAATGACATAGTTGAGCACGAACAGGCCCAAAAACAGGAAGGCATAGTTCAGAACCAGTGATGTCACCATTTCTGACGCGCCAAAACGCAGGCGCAGCGCTGCCGGAATGGTACAGGCAAAGCTGCCTGCAACTGCACCGCACAGAATGGCGACGGGTAGCGAGAACCAGCCGAGCGAAGGCAACAGAACTGCCCCCGCAACAGCACCCAGTCCACCGAGATAAAAGCCGCTTTCAGCGCCCAGATTGAACAGGCCCGAGCGGAACAGAATGGTGATGGCAAGACCAGTGAGCATGATCGGCGTTGCAGCTTCAACCATATTGCCCATATGGCGGATACTGCCAAACGGTCCGAGGAAGAAGGTTTTGAGAACGCCTGCCGGATTATCCTGCATCAGTGCCAGCGGCACCAGCAGAGCTGCCATGATGATGCCGATCACAAGCACGGTCAGAAAAAACGGGATCAGATAGGATATAAATCTACGCATCAGGCAACATTCCTCGTGCCAAGCATATACGGGCCGAGAACCGCTGGAGTGATGTCTGGTCCATTCTTGAGAACGGCGACGATGCGACCATTGAAGAACACGACGATACGGTCGCTGAGCCGCAGCAATTCGTCGAGATCGGCGCTAACGAGGAGAACGGCACAGCCGCCTTGCGCGACCTCATCCATACGACGATGCAGGAAGGCTGCTGCTGAAACATCGATGCCGCGTGTCGGCTGGTCGGCGATCAGAAATTTCGGATTTGTGGCAAGTTCCCGTGCGGCGATGAGCTTTTGAGCATTGCCGCCCGATAGCGAATCGAGCCTTTCGGTGATCGCACCTGCGCGTACCGAATATTGTCTGATCATGCCGCTGACACGCGCTTTGATCGCGTTCCAGCGCAAGAAGGGACCAAAATCAGTTTCGCGATTACCATCCGTGCCAGCAATGGCATTTTCTGCCAAAGAAAGACCGGGGGCGCCGCCTTGTGAAAAGCGATCGGCTGGCAGATAGGCCAGACCCTTCTTACGCCAGCTTGCGGTTTTGGCGGAGAGCATGTCTGCACCATTCAAGCGAATGGTCCCGTTACTTGCTTCCATAAGACCTGAGAGAACCGAAACGAGTCCGCGCTGGCCGCTGCCATCGACACCGGCAACGCCAACAATTTCACCGGCACCGATTGTCAGGCTCACGTCGCGAATGCGGTCAGCGGGATCAAGCGCCTCAATGGTAACGCCTTGCATTTCAAGGACTGTTTCCGTCGGTCCTTGCTTGTGAGCACGTTCGGGAATATCGACCGCGTGCCCCATGACCATCTGCATGATGGCATCATCAGGCACGTCTGAAAGCTTTTCAGTGCCGGTGACCATGCCAGCGCGCAAAACGGTGACGTTTTCAGCAAGCTCACGCACTTCGTTGAGTTTGTGCGAAATGAAGAGAATAGTGATGCCTTCGTCGCGCAGCGCTTTCAGCCTGCGCATCAGCTCTTCGATTTCCGGCGGCGAAAGAACAGCAGTCGGTTCGTCAAGGATCAGGAGACGGGTGCGGCGCGAAAGGGCTTTGAGAATCTCGATTTTCTGTTGCGAAGCAACGGATAGTGTACCGGTGACCGCATCCGGGTCGGCGTGCAGATCATAATGCTGCATCAGCTCTTCGACCATTTTACGAGCACTTACACGGTCGATAAATCCACCCTTTACGGGCTCATTACCAAGAATGATATTTTCAGTGACTGTCAGCGTCGGCACGAGCGAGAAATGCTGGTGCACCATGCCGATGCCTTTCGCGGCGGCATGTTCCGGCGACCATGAGGCAATGCGCTGACCATCAATGATGATCTCGCCTGCCGTGGCATTCTCGATGCCGAAGAGGATTTTCATGAGCGTGGATTTGCCAGCGCCGTTCTCGCCGCAAATGGCATGGATGGAACCGGCGCGGATCGAGAACGATACGTCTCGTAATGCCTGCGTGCCGTTCGGATAGACCTTGCTCACATTGCGGAAGGCGACGATTGCATCGCCGCCTTCATTGTTTTCAGCTTGTTTTTTCACGATCAGGGACGAACCTTATTGCGGATCGCGTTAAGATCCTCGGTGCTCATACCAAACGCGGTTGGAACCGTGATCTTGCCTTCGGAAATCTCATCGGAAGCTTTTTTAATGGCGTCCTTCATTTCCTGCGTGGCCATGGAAGCCATATTGCCGTCCTGCACGATGCCAACAGCACCTTCTTTCAGACCAAGCGCTTCAGCTTTGCCGAAAGGAAGATTACCTTCCTTGAAGCGCTCAAAAGCCTGCAAAAGGCTGACGTCGACGTTTTTGAGAACGGAGCTGACGACCTGCTTGGCCATCGCTGGATCGCTATCCTTGAAGATGGCTTCCTGATCGGAATCGACACCGAGCACATATTTGCCGGTTTCTTTCGCTGCCGAAAGCTGGCCAAGGCCGGTTTGCGAGGCGACGACGAAACCAAGCGCCACATCGGAGCGATATTGTGCAAGGCCAAGTTCCTTGCCCTTTGCCGCATCCATGAAGGAGCCTGCATAGGAAATGGCGATTTTCACGTCCGGCGAGATTGCCTGAGCACCCGCGACATAGCCGACGAGGAAGTCGTTGATAACCGGAATGTCCATGCCGCCGAGGAAGCCGAGATTCTTGCCGACATCGCCAAGCTTGCCCTGCTTCAGAAGCTCTGCCGCCAGCATTCCGCCCAGATAAGAACCTTCGTTCTGCTTGTACTGGATCGAATAGACGTTGTCGTAGCCGCCTTCTTCATAAGGCACGCTTGCATCATAGAGGACGTATTTCTTGTCCGGATATTGCTGTGCGACCGAACCGACGGTTTCCGACATCTGATAGGTGCCGCCAATGATCAGGTCCCAGTCCTGTTCGGACGCATCAAGGAAAACCGGTTCCCATTTGGTTGGATCATCGCCGATTTCCAAAATCTTGGTTTCGACGTCGTCGCCATATTTGTCCTTGATCATCTTCATGCCATTGGCAGCGGAATCGAAGAAGGATTTATCGCCGAGCGCGCCATTGATGATGAGCAGGATCTTGTCCTGCGCTTGCGCTGCCGTGGTGGCAACAGTGCCCATCGCCGTCGATGCAGCGAGAGCAAAAGCAAGATGCAACATTCCCCGTCTGGTGGATTTAAACACAACAGAACTCCATTATTTTACATGTCTAGAGATGGAATTTCTGTCTTTGGCTTTTTGCCTTTATTACAGACCCCCACACCTTGCCCGATCAAACGATGACGGCATGTGGGAGTCAATCTCCAATTTCGGGGGCTGCTGTGGACAAGGTAAGGCTATTGCGTCGAATCCTGTTAAAGCTTTCGATTATTTCACGAGTGCCTGGCTCGGATGGCGCAGAGTGGGATCAAAAGGGTTGAGTTTCTCGGTAATAATGGCCGCTTCCTTGCGCAGAAGTTCGGTAATCGTGTGCTGACGTTTTTCTGTTAATCGTGAGGCCAGTGTGCCGATACTGAGTGCTGCGACAGCTTCACCGCTGCGATTCAGTACAGGAACGCCCAGACCGGACATACCGTCGATCATGTTGAAATTATAGGTAGCGGCACCGGTGCGGCGCACGTCCTCGATCATGATGCGCAGGTCCACCTCATCGACAGTAGCCTTGTCGAGAATACGCGGCATGTTGAAACGTATGATCGCCTCGCGCTCTTCTTCTGGCAGGAAAGCGAGGATGGCAAGGCTGCCCTGACCGATGCCGAGCGGAACTTTACCGCCAATGTCGCCGGTAAAGGAGCGGATCGGAAACGGACCTTCCACACGATCAAGACAGACCGCATCGAAATTGCTGCGCACCAGCAAGAAGACCGTATCGTTGAACGTCGTTGAAAGCCGTAAGAGCGACGGGCGCGCGAGGCTCAGAATGCCATCACGCTGACGGGCCTGTGCTGCCATGGCGAAGAAGTCCAGCGACAGGCGATAGGCTTTCTTGTCGGGAAGCTGCTCGACAAGGTCCTCGGCAATCAGCGTCTTCAACAAACGATGGGCCGAAGGCTGGCTCAATTCGAGATCGCGCGCCAGATCAATGAGGCGGACACCGTCTTCCGTGCTTGCTGCCAGACCTTTCAAAATATGGATTGCCTTCACCAGACTTGAGTTAAGCGAGGCACCAGATTTCGTATTCTCTGATATATCATCCATAAAATTGCTTCCAAATTCTGTATTATGAAAGAAATATATAATTTATTCCGAAATTGAAAATTATAATTTGTAATCGCTCAAAATTTTCTGCCATTTGAAATCGTCGCCAATGGGAAGGTCAGGCAAGGCATTGAATGGATGCCGAGCGGATCGGCGGTATTTGCTTCAGACCTGGGGAACGCTGCGACTGCACAAGCGGTCGGAGGTCACGCGTTCAGAAACCAAGTCTGATAAGCGCGCAAATGCGCGATCAAGCCGCTCCCCTCAGCCAGTCCTATGAAGAGGCGACGTGAACCAACATCGCGGCGCTTCCGGTCCCCCACTTTGACTGGCGGAAGTCTTGCCGAGAGGGAGACGCAATGAGCTTTTTGACCCTTTCCAATATTTCCCGTTACTACGGCAAGTTCGCAGCCGTTGATAACTTCAATCTGGAGATTGAAAAGGGAGAGTTCATTTCACTTCTCGGCCCGTCAGGCTGCGGCAAAACCACAACATTGCAGATGATTGCCGGTCTTGTACCGCCGTCATCGGGAGCGATTACACTCGACGCGCGCGACATCACGCGACTGGCCCCTGCCAAGCGCGAACTGGGTGTGGTGTTTCAGAGCTACGCGCTGTTTCCACATATGACGGTTGCACAGAATGTCAGCTTCGGTCTGGAAATGCGAAAAGTGCCAAAGTCGGAACGCGAAAAACGTGTACGCGATGTGCTGGAACTGGTTCGCCTGAGCGCACTGGCCGAACGCTATCCACGCGAAATGTCGGGCGGTCAGCGTCAGCGCGTGGCAATTGCCCGTGCGCTGGTCATCAACCCGCCGGTGTTGTTGCTCGTTGAACCTCTGTCCAACCTTGATGCGCAGCTGCGTGAGGAAATGCAGTTTGAACTGCGCCGCATTCAGCGCACGGTCGGCATTACAACCATCATGGTGACACATGATCAGGCCGAAGCGCTGTCGATCAGCGACCGCATTGTTGTCATGGAAAAAGGCGTGATCACGCAGGTTGATGCGCCGTACAAACTCTATGAGCATCCGCATAACCACTTTATTTCCAACTTTGTTGGCAAGTCGAACTTCCTGAAGGCGCTGGCCAATGGTGAAACTGTCTCGGTTGCCGAAACCGACATTCGCTTTCCGTCAGCCGATCAGAGCGTTTCGGGCGAAGTTTCGGTGTTTATTCGCCCGGAAAAGGTCCATCTCGTTGGTGAAGGCGAAGGCCAGATCAGTGGCGAGGTGACGACGCGATACTTCATGGGCAGCCAGTGGCTGCTCGGTGTATCGACCAGGGCGGGCCAGCTTTCCGTGGCTTTGCCAAATCTGGGCAATCCACCTCCTGCGGAAGGCACAACGGTTGGCCTTGCCTGGAACCATGAAGATTGCCGCATCCTGAATGCAGGAGCGAACTGATCATGAGTGCCGTTTCGCAGACAACGCCCGGTGAAACAAAAGAGCGGCGGAATTATTTGCCGTTATTCCTGACCGGACCTTCCACCCTTTTGTTCTTTGCGCTGGTGCTTTTGCCGCTGGCGCTGACGGTCATGCTGTCTTTCAATAGCTATAGCTACGACAAGGGCGTTCAGGACATTTACACCATCGCCAATTATACGCAGGTGCTTCAGGACCCTTATTACCTGAACATCTTCTGGCGCACATTGCGGCTTGCGCTGATTACCACGGTCATTGCCATTATTATTGGTGTGCCGGAAGCCTATATTCTTTCAAACATGCGCGCGCCGTGGCGCTCGATCTTCCTGCTGGTTATCATCGGCCCACTGCTGGTTTCGGTCGTCGTGCGCACATTCGGCTGGAGTATGCTTTTGGGCCGCAACGGCCTCGTCAACAGCACGCTAGAATTGCTGGGCCTGCCGGCAGCACAGATCCTTTACACGGAAACGGCGATCGTGATTGGTCTTGTGCATATCATGCTGCCTTTCATGGTGATCCCGGTATGGACGGTGCTGCAAAAGCTTGATCCAACGGTTGAGGCTGCAGCCCTTACGCTGGGCGCATCACGTTTCGCGGCACTGCGCCGTGTGGTGTTCCCGCAAGCCGTTCTCGGCATTTTGTCGGGTAGCCTGATCGTCTTTGCACTGTCTGCAAGCTCGTTCGCAATCCCTGGCCTGTTGGGTGGTCGCCGTCTCAAAATGGCGGCAACGGTTGTCTATGATGAGTTCCTGATTGAGCTCAACTGGCCGCTCGGTGCTGCCATCGCGATCATCGTTCTCCTCGCCAATCTTATCATCATGATTGCTTATAATCGCATGCTTGAAGGGCAAGCGAGAAAGAAGCTGGGGTAACCGCCATGACAAAGAACGGTCCTTTCGCACTCTTCTTTCACACGCTGGTCGTCATCTTCATGCTGGCGCCGATGGTTGTGGTCTGCCTCGTGGCGTTCACACCGGAAAACACGCTGTCCATGCCATGGAACGGCTTGTCGCTGCGCTGGTTCAAGGCGGTCTTCGCGCATAATGATTTCATGACCTCGTTCTCAAACTCGCTGAAACTTGCAATTTTCTCGGCGACGATTTCAACGCTGCTTGCTGTTCCTTCCGGTCTTGCAATCGCTCAGTACAAGTTTCGGGGTCGTGACGCGCTCAATGCATTGTTTCTCTCGCCACTGATCATCCCGCATCTGGTGCTGGGCGTCGCGTTTCTGCGCCTGTTCTCGCTGATGGGCCTGACCGGCTCGTTTGCCTGGCTGGTTGCAACTCACGTGATTGTCGTCACACCTTATGCGCTGCGTCTGATCCTGGCATCGCTGAGCGGTATGGACCGCAATGCGGAAAATGCTGCACGCACCTTGGGTGCTGGTGAATGGACAGTGTTCCGCCGCGTTACGCTGCCACTTTTGCTGCCGGGATTGTCTGGAGGCTGGTTGCTTGCCTTCATCAACTCGTTCGACGAACTCACCATGTCGATCTTCGTTACTTCGCCATCAACCGTCACGCTGCCGGTGCGCATGTATATGTATGCAAGCGAATCCATCGATCCGATGATGGCTGCGGTTTCGGCGCTGATGATCCTCGTTGCGACTGTAACCATGGTGATTATCGACCGCCTGTTTGGTCTCGACCGCGTACTCGTGGGCAAGGGCTGATAGGGGCGCTCATATCATGGCGGTTTCAGTTTCGCCTTTAACGGCTCAGTTCCGCAGGCGGTATCGTCTCAATGAACAGCCGGTTGGCTTTCAACTCGATGGCGTCCCCTTTGAGGGCCGCCGGGGAGACACGGTGCTGACGGCTATTCTCTCGGTGCAGGGAAAAGTGCGTCATACAGAATTTACCGGCGAGCCGCGTGCGGGCTTCTGCCTCATTGGTGCGTGTCAGGATTGTCATGTCATGACGGTGGAAGGCAAACGCCTGCGCGCCTGCACAACGCTGCTTGAAGAAGGCATGGAATTTGTGACGGAGCCGGTGACATGAGTGCGGCTCTCGCGCCTGTCATTGTTGGGGCTGGCCCAGCGGGTATTCGTGCCGCAGAAATGCTGGTGAAAGCTGGTCATCGTCCGATTGTGCTTGATGAGGGCATGCGCGCTGGTGGGCAGATTTATCGTCGTCCGCCTTTCGATGATGGTCGTAGCTACAAGGCGCGTTATGGTTCGGAAGCGCATAAGGCTGAGGCGCTGCATAAGGCGTTCGATCATTTGCGCGACGCAGTTGATTACCGTCCGGAAACGCTGGTCTGGAACATTTCACGCGACAATGGCAGCAGCCTTGATCTGATGTCGGCCGGGGCGCATACGCAACTCCCCTTCAGCCATTTGTTGCTTGCGACGGGGGCTACAGATCGTGTCTTGCCGTTTTCAGGCTGGACCAAGCCGGGTGTCTATACGCTTGGTGCCTCGCAAACGGCGCTGAAAGCACAGGGCTGCACAATCGGCGAACGTGTCGTTTTCATGGGGTCGGGGCCGCTGCTTTATCTCGTTGCATGGCAATACCATCATGCGGGTGCGAAGGTTGCGGCAGTTCTGGATACAGCACCCTTTAGTTCGAAGTTTCACCTTGCACATCTCGCCCTACACGCGCCGCGCATTGTGGTGCTTGGTGCTTATTATGGCTTGCGCCTGATGCTTGGTGGCGTGCCGGTCCATTACAATGTGCGACCTGAACAGGTGTTGGGTGAGGGACACGTCGAGGGCATTCGTTATCAAAAGGCTGGCCGCAGCCGGGAAATTGAATGCGATGCGCTGGCCTATGGCTTTGCATTGCGTCCTGAGACCCAGCTTGCTGACCTTGCGGGTTGTGAATTTGGCTTTGAAGATCGTGACCGTTCCTGGCTTCCTGTCGCGGATACACTTGGGCGGACCAGTCAGGCCGGTGTTTATGTTGCGGGCGATGGTGCAGGTATTGCAGGCGCAGATGCGGCGGAAATTCGTGGACAGCTGGCGGCGATTGCCATGATCCGGGATATTGGTGGCGTGACCGACACCACGTTCGAACGCCGTCTTCACGGTGAGCTTGATGCAATCTATCGCCAGCGTTTGATCCTTGAGAAGGCATTTCCATTTCCGCACGACTGGTTTGAAACGGTTGGGCAGGATGTAACGCTTTGCCGTTGCGAGGAGATAAAGCTCAGCGAAGCGTGCGCAATCATCCGCGATGGTAAGACAAGCGAGATCAATCGACTGAAAGCGTTGAGCCGTGTGGGTATGGGCCGTTGTCAGGGCCGTATGTGCTCGGCTGCGGCGGCCGAACTTCTGGCTGCAATGCAGAATAAGTCTCCGTCAGAAGCTGGCCGTATTCGTGCGCAGGCGCCGGTCAAGCCGATCCCGCTTGGCTTTGGTACAAAACCACGTCAGGAGGTGCGTTCATGACAAAGCGCCTTCAGGCCGATGCACTGATTATCGGCGGTGGAATTGTTGGCGGCTCAGCGGCACTTTTCATGCGCAAGGCCGGGTTGTCGGTCATCCTTCTCGACAAAGGCTTCTGTGGTGCGCAGGCAAGCGGCGTCAATTATGGTGGCGTGCGCAGGCAGGGTCGCGAACCTGAGCAAATCGCTTTGTCGCAACGTTCGTTTGATCTCTGGGCGCGCCTGCCGGAACTTATTGGCATTGACGGCGAGTATGTTCGCAGCGGTCATCTGAAACTTGCACGCACACCAGAGAGCTTTGCGTCTCTTGAAGCCTACGCACAACGGGTCAGGCCGCTAGGACTTGAGCTGGAACTGATCGGCGGTAACGCCGTGAAAGAGCGCTTTCCATGGCTGACGGGTGATGTGGCTGGCGCGTCGCTTTGTGCGGAAGATGGTCACGCAAATCCGCGTCTTGTTTCGCCTGCCTTTGCGCGCGCTGCAAAGGCTCTGGGTGCAACGGTACTGGAAAATACGCCTGTCCACGAAGTGCAGACAACAGGTAATGGTTTCGTGGCGCTGGCGGGTGACGGCATCGAAATTCGCGCAAGCATGGTCTTCAATTGCGCGGGTGCCTGGTCTGATCGCTTTGCAGCCTCCTTTGGCGAACCGGTTCCATTGAAGCGGATTTATCCCTCGATGGTGGTGACAGAGCCAATGCCTTTACGCCTGCCGATGAGCCTCGGCGAAGAAGGCGGCGGTTTCTATGGTCGTCAGGTCACGCGTGGCAATTATGTGATGGGCGGGGGACGTGCAACGCCACTTGAAAACCCGGATTTTTCACGTCCTTCAGTCAATGCCGCGTCATCCGTGATGCTGCGTGCCATCGAGCTTTTTCCGCATCTCCAGCATGCGCAGGTCATCCGCTTCTGGTCCGGGACGGAAGCGGAGATGCCGGACGATAATCCGGTGATCGGGCCAAGTGGCCGCGTCAAAAATCTCTTTCATGGCTTCGGCTTTAACGGTGCCGGTTTTCAGACCGGGCCTGCCGTCGGCGCTGTGCTGTGCGATCTGGCCGTCAAGGGCGAGACAGAAACACCGATCGAGGCTTTCTCGATCAATCGATTTAACCATCCAACCTCAAATCACAAAGGGAACTAGCATGAAAAAGCAACACATGACTGCAATGTCCGCACTGGCGCTTGGCCTGTCGGCGGCTTTCGTTTCAGGTGCGTCCGCTCAGACAAAGACGCTTTATATTGGCATGAATGGTGGCAATATGGAGCGCGCTTATACCGAAAACGTGCTGCCGGAATTTGAGAAAGCCAATGATGTGAAGGTCGTTGTCGTGCCGGGTACTTCTGCCGATATTCTCGCCAAGGCGACCGCGCAGAAAGACAATCCGCAGATGCACGTCATGCTGCTCGATGATGGTGTGATGGTCCGCGCAATCAATGCAGGCCTGTGCCAGAAAATCTCTGATGATCCGGTTCTGGCCGATATTCAGCCAGCAGCACGCCTCAAGGATGATATGGCAATCGGCGTCGATATGGGCATGACCGGCATCGCCTATAACAAGAAGCTGTTCGATGAAAAGGGGTGGGCCGCCCCAACCTCATGGATGGATTTCGCCGACGAGAAATACAACAAGGCCGTTGTGTTCCAGTCAGCTTCCGCTTCGACCTTCGGTCTTCATGCATTCCTGATGTTTAACCGCATTCAGGGTGGCGACGACAAGAACCTCGAGCCGGGCTTCGAGAAGTTCCCGGACCTGATCGGCAAGAATGTTCTGGAATTCATCCCGTCATCGGCAAAGATTTCAGAAATGGTTCAGACCGGTGAAGCAGCGATTTTCCCGCTGACCCCAACCGGAGTCAACAACCTGAAAGATAAGGGCATTCCGGTTGAATATGCGCAGCCGAAAGAAGGCTCGGTCGTTCTCGCTGTGACCGAATGCGTGCTGGCTGGCAACAGCGAACCAGAACTGAGCCAGAAGCTGGCGCATTATCTGCTTTCGGCTGATGCTCAGAGCAAGGCGCTTGATCATGGCAACGTGATCCCCTCGAACCAGAAGGCCAAGGCCGGATCGCCTGAAGCGCAGGCCAAGCTCGATGCTTTCCGTGGTTACATGGAAACCGCAAAGACGCTTGATTGGGACGCCGTTAATGAAGGTCGTCAGCAGCTGAACAACCGCTGGAACCGTACGATCGAACAATAATACCAAGGCGCTGGAGCGTTTTCAATTTTCTCTTAACCAGAGGAAACGCTTTAAGTATTTGTTTTTGAGCATGTCTTTATCCCAAAACCGGGTCCCACTTTTGGGAGACATGCTCTAAGATGCCACCGCATCGCGCCTTGATAAAGTTCAGGTGCTACGCGGGCTTAACCAAGGTCCAGCGAGCTTTACGCAATGAACTTTGGTGCAAGATGCTTGTTGAAAAAGAAAAAGCCCGCTCCGAGCAATCGGGGCGGGCTTTCCTTTCTTGTTAAGCTACACTTTGAGCTTTCTGCTTTCGGGCTGACTGCCAGACCAGCGGTACAAGGATGAGGGCAACGGCTGGGAAGATCAGCCAGTTGATGGTTTCCCAGCCGGATGAATGCAGCAGTGAACCGGCAAAGAAGGATGCACAGGCAACCGTGCCGAAGACTAGAAAGTCATTGGCACCCTGCGCCTTGCCGCGTTCTTCGGGCGTATGGCATTCGGCGACCATAGCTGTTGCGCCAATGAAGCCGAAGTTCCAGCCGATACCAAGCAGGATGAGCGACATCCAGAAATGGGTAAGATCAAGGCCGGACAGAGCAACGATCGCTGAAAGCGCAATGATCAGGAGGCCGACGGCGGTCACACGCTCTTTCCCGAAACGGGTGATGAGCATGCCGGTGAAGAAGCTTGGACCAAACATTGCCAACACGTGCCACTGAATGCCCAATGCTGCGTGATTAACCGAGTGGCCATGGCCAACCATAGCAATTGGTGCTGCGGTCATCACGAATGTCATCAGGCCGTAGGAGACAACACCAGAAGCTACCGCCAGCATGTAACGCGGGTTTAGCAATATCTCCTTGAGGGGGCGTCCATTGCTTCCGGCATTGGCAGATCTTGCGGCTTTGGGCGAGCGCAAGAGCATCAAGACGGGGATTGCCATCAGGGCGAGAACCGCCTGGCTCAGGAAGCTGCCCGCATAGGGTGTATCGGGCAGAGCATCACGTGTCCAGATGACGAGCTGCGGTCCGATGATGGCTGCGATCAGGCCACCGACCATAACCCAGGAAATAGCGCGTGCTCTGAGTGGTCCGGTTGCAGCGTCGGTTGCAGCAAAGCGATAGCTTTGCACGTAAGCAGCATAAAAGCCCGCTATGAACGTACCGATACAGAAGATGACAAAGGAGGCGGTGAAGATGCCGAAAGTCGCCACCAGACCGGCTGACATGCCAAAACATGCACCCAGCAGATAGCCGTTGCGGCGTCCGAAGGATCGCATGATCAAAGCCGCAGGCAGAGTTCCAAGCGCCAGGCCGAGGTTGAAAAGGCTGACAGGAAGTGTGACCAGCGCTGGATCAGAAGAAAGCTGCTGCCCGACCAATCCGCCCAGCGAAATGATAATCGGCGGGCTTGCTGCACCCAGAGCCTGTGCCGCAGTCAGAACGAAAATATTGCGTCTGGCGATAGTCTGGTCGGTCATGTCTGCACTTCTTCAAAGTTGCTGTGATAATTGTGCCGGATGCCGGTTTAGTCGACCGGCACCTGAAAATGTGTGCAAATCACCGCCATCACCTGCCGTGCTATATCGCTTTCAACACGATACCAGATCGTCTGCCCGTCGCGTCGCCCGGCAATGATGCCGTCGCGCCGCAACAATGCCAGATGCTGCGAGACAGTGGAGGCACGCAAGCCGATCAGTTCGGCAAGTTGCCCCACCGACTTCTCACCACCATGCAGCCGGCAGAGGATCATGAGCCGGTGATTGTTGGCGATTGCCTTGAGGAATTCACTTGCCTCGTCGGCCGCGAGGTGGGTTTTTACGCCGTGGTCGATTGGGTTAGTCGTGTTCATGTCTTCGTATCTACGAAAATATGAAGATATAGTCAAACTTTCTCATGAAGATGATGATCAGGAAATTTTATTCTGATGTGCGACGCGAAATATGCAGTGCGGTGAAAAGGCTTCTGTCCGTCGCAATCATATTGTAGCGTTCGCACAATACTGTTTTTGGGTTGGAGTCGTCGTGCGCATACTTGTCTTGTCGGTTGTCTTTGGAGTTTTGTTGTCTGGTCAGGCTCGTGCAGAAGATGACTGGAAAGCCGTTGAGGAAATAAAGCCCTATGCAGTTACAGGCCGGACGGGTCCTGAGCTTTATCAATCGATCGGGCAGAAAGGTCCGAGGATTGGCGTGGCGCGTGTCATTGCCCATACGACCTACGTGCTGACCTGGGATCGCAAGTTCGATACTTCCAACAATGGTTGCACAATTGTTTCTGCCAAGCCAAAGCTGAAAATCACTTATACGCTGCCAAAGCCGTCACAGAAGCTACCCTCTCCAGTTAAGGAAAACTGGGACAGGTTTTATGATGGTATCTACAAACATGAGCTTGTGCATGGAGATACAGCCAAGGACATGACGCGCGAAATCGTTCGCACGACGGTCGGCCTTTCGATCCCCAATGACCCGAAGTGTCAGAAAATGCGCAGGGAGCTGATCAACCGCATTACGGCACTGGTCAATATCCAGCGCCAGCAAGGCCGTGATTTCGACCGTGTCGAAATGGGTTCCGGCGGCAATGTCCAGCAGCTTGTTCTGGCGCTAGTGAATGGAGGCTAGCATTTCCAGCAAAAGTGCGTGAGCCTTTTGCGTCGGATGATGCGTTATGAAAAGATAGAGCGGTTCCCAATTGGAACTGCTCTGGCCCATGCCGGTAATCCGGCATGGGCTTTCATGCTTAGGCCAGTTCGGCGCGTAGCGCTTTAGCCGCTGCGACCATGTTGACAAGAGCAGGGCGGACTTCGTCCCATTTGCGGGTTTTCAGGCCGCAATCGGGATTGACCCAAAGCTGTCCATCGGAAAGCTGCTTGCGGGCAAGCTCCAGCAGGTCTGTCATTTCACTGACTTCCGGCACGCGTGGTGAGTGGATGTCATAAACGCCCGGCCCGATGTCGTTCGGATATTTGAACGACTTGAACGCATCGAGCAGCTCCATGCGTGAGCGTGAGGTTTCAATCGAAATCACGTCGGCATCCATATGAGCAATGGCATCAATGATGTCATTGAACTCCGAATAGCACATATGGGTGTGTATCTGCGTCTGGTCGGCCACGCCGCTTGAACAGAGACGGAAGCTTTCGACAGCCCAATCGAGATAGGTCGACCAGTCAGCGCGACGGAGCGGCAAGCCCTCACGCAAGGCGGCCTCGTCGATCTGGATCATGGTTGCACCAGCACCTTCCAGATCGCTCACTTCGTCGCGGATGGCGAGTGCGATCTGACGGCAAGTTGCAGCACGTGGAATATCATCGCGAACGAACGACCAGTTGAGGATTGTGACCGGTCCGGTCAACATGCCTTTCATTGGCTTTTCCGTCAGCGATTGTGCGTATTTCCACCAGGCAACCGTCATCGGCTCAGGACGGGAAACGTCACCGAAAATGATCGGAGGGCGGACATAGCGCGATCCGTAGCTCTGCACCCAGGCGTATTTTGTGAAAGCAAAGCCCGAAAGCTGCTCGCCGAAATACTGCACCATGTCGTTGCGCTCAAACTCGCCATGCACCAGCACATCGAGGCCGATTTCTTCCTGCCAGCGAATGGCGGCTTCAGTTTCGCGCTGAATGAAGCTTTCGTACTGCGCGTTGCTGATCTCACCCTTGTTGACCGCTGCGCGTGCTTTGCGCACTTCAGGGGTCTGTGGGAAAGAGCCAATTGTCGTGGTGGGGAAAGCGGGCAGGCCGAGCTTGTCGCTTTGAATTGTGCGCCGTTCGGTGAACACGCTATTGCGCTTCTTTTGAGCCTCGGTGATTGCGGCTACGCGCTCTTCAACGGCCGGATTGTGTACCTTTGGCGATGTGCGACGGGCTGCGATTGCCTCACTTGCGGCTTTCAGCTCTGCAAGAACAGTGCTTTTGCCAGATGAAAGCGCACGGCCAAGGATGGCAATCTCACTGATCTTCTGCGCGGCAAAAGCAAGCCAGGTTTTAAGTTCTGCATCAAGACCGGTTTCCAGTTCGAGATCGATAGGCACATGCAGGAGCGAGCAGGATGGTGCAATTTCAATGCGTTCCAGCCCGCGCTGTTCAACGATAGGCTGAATGCGGTCGATGATTGCATTGAGATCGGCGCGCCAGATATTGCGGCCATCAATCACACCGAGCGACAGATGCTGATCGGGGCGTGCTTTTGCTGCAACCTCACTGAGCTGATTTGCGCCACGCACCATATCGACGTGAAGACCGGCGACAGGCAAAGCCAATGCGGTGTCGAGATTGCTGCCCAGTTCACCGAAATAGCTAGCAAGCAGGATTTTCGCGTCGGATGCAGCCACAAGACGCTGGTAAGCGAGTTCAAAAGCGGCCTGTTCATTGGGGATGAGATCGAGAACCAGCGCGGGCTCGTCAATCTGCACCCAGTCGGCGCCAGCATTTGCCAGTTCACGCAGCAGCTCTTCATAAACAGGCAGCAGCTTTGGCAACAGGGCTACAGGATTGAAGCCTTCAGCGGTGGATTTCGCCAGCTTCAGAAATGTAACCGGGCCAAGAATAACCGGACGTGTGTGGATACCCAAAGCTTTGGCTTCAAGGAAATGTTCGACCGGTTTGCGGGCGGCAAGCCTGAACTCCTGATCATCAGTGAGTTCTGGCACCATATAGTGATAATTGGTGTCGAACCACTTGGTCATTTCAAGCGCGGTCACACCATGTGCATGTTCATGCCCAGGTTCATGCCCAGGTTCACGGTTGCCGCAACCGCAATCACTGTTCGATTTGCCTTCACTACCGCGGGCCATGGCAAAATAGGTCTGGAGCGATACGTCGCCACCTGACCAGTTATAGCGGACAGGGATCGCGCCAACCATCACAGCCGTGTCGAGCACATGATCGTAAAGGGAAAAGTCGTTGGATGGGATTTTCGTAATGCCGTGATCGCGCTGTTCTGCCCAATTGGCAGCACGCAGGGCGCTGGCAATGGTAAGCAGCTCGGCTTCAGACGACTTGCCTGACCAGAACGCTTCGAGTGCAAACTTCAGTTCGCGATGACGGCCAATGCGCGGAACGCCAAGCGTGGCGGTGGCGATGGTGGTTTGTGACATGGCTATATATACCCCGATATAGATTGGGGCGCGGGTTTACAGACGTGCGCGAAAAGGCTGTTGCAATACAGCCAGCCCTGCGACACTCCGGGACACCCCGCCCGTGGACGTTATTTTGTCATGGCAGGTCTCCTGGCTCACGGGTCAGCACTTCGATCCGCCTTCCCGGAACTTTCATTCCAGTGGCATGATGGATTTCAGCTCGCCGCTTACAGTTGCGGGGGCAGCACCGGTTTTGCTCGATTTTTATATCCTCGCGTACAATCCCGTCTGAAAAGCCTGTCGACTTTTCCGGGGCATACGCCAGCGCACCGGTTTCCCTCTTAGCTTCCGTCGGAAAGGCTGACGGAAGAACCATAACAAGCTTCAATCTGACGGAAGCTACGCTCCTTGTCAATATCATATAAAGGAATGTTTATATCTTTATGGAATTAAAGTTCGTGCTACCAATTTTGATTGACCTAAAGTTGGAGGCGGTTGATGAGAAGATTAGATGGCAAATAAGAGAAAACTCTAATAACAACATAGAATTAGGGGGAGTGAGCATGGCTTTGTGAGCGCCTGCAATCTCAATTGATATGGCTCAGTGGTGTGACTCGTGCTAACGGTGCCACTATTGGACTGATTTCGTTGTTGGTCATCTAACTTAGATGACTGATATCGCTGACTAAAAAGAGTTGAGTTTGGCCGAATCCTCATCGGCAATTATTCGTTTTCTCGCCATGAGGGGGCAGGATATATTCATATGAGTTTCAGATATCCCTGGCAGAGACTGGCTTTATTGCCACGTATCGGTAAGCAGATCATACTTCTGCTCAGCGATTGTCTATTGTTATTGCTCAGTGCCTATCTCGCCTTTGTGATGCGTCTTGGGTTTGTTTTTGTCCCGACGCAGACGCAGATTTTCCTGATCGCTATTGCGCCTGCTCTTGCGATTCCGGTTTTTGTTCGTTTTGGGCTTTATCGGGCGATTATTCGTTATCTCGCCGAGCGGGCCATATGGCCGATTTTTCAGGCAACGGCCATTGCAGCACTTTTCTGGGTGGCGCTGGTCTTTCTGATGGAATCCTATGGCGGGGCTGGTTTGCCTCGGTCTGTTCCCCTTCTTTATTGGCTTTTGAGCACGGTTCTCATTTCTGCGAGCCGTTTTGGCGCAAAATGGCTGCTGCGCAGTGCGGAAACCAGCAAGGTCTATTCAAGTACTGCATTGATTATTGGTGTGGGTGAACCGGGCCGTCAGCTGGCGACCGCGCTGAGAAGCCATAGCGATACGCATGTGATCGGTTTCGTGGACCCGACAGGCAAGCTCAGCGGAATGGATATTATCGGACTCCGCGTCTACGATGTGCCTCAGATTCCGCACCTGATCGAAAATTTCGGAATTCGGCAGGTGGTTATTTCCGAGCCGGAGCTGGATCAAAAGCAGAGGCAGGAGTTGGCACGTTTACTTGGCCGTCTGCCGGTCAGTACACGCATTCTGCCTCCAATCGCGGATTTGACTGCTGGCAAATACCTCGTCAGTGCCTTGCGCAATGTCGAAATTGATGACTTGCTGGGGCGTTCGCCTGTGCCGCCAGACGCCAATCTCCTTCGCGAAGTCGTTGAAGGACGGCGTATCATGGTTACGGGCGCTGGTGGGTCGATCGGCAGCCAGCTTTGCCGAACGATTGCGCAGTGGAATCCCAGCTGCATCGTACTTTTTGAATCCAGCGAATTTGCACTTTATCAGATCGAGCGGCAGCTACGCCAGATTGCGCCTTGTGTCGTCATTCCGGTTCTTGGCAGTGTGGCGAGCCAGCATTGCGTCGAAAAAGCTATTCGCGCGCATGCCGTTGATACGGTCTATCATTGTGCGGCCTATAAGCATGTACCGCTTGTTGAGCAAAATCCGCTGGTCGGTATCAGCAACAACGTGTTTGGAACTCTGAACGTTGCAGCGGCAGCTCTTGCGACCGATGTCGAACGGATGGTGCTGATTTCATCTGACAAGGCCGTCAGGCCAACGAATGTGATGGGCGCGACAAAGCGCTGGGCTGAACTTGTCGTCTATTACTACGGCACACTCGCTGAAAAGGCGGGCCAACATAAGTCGTTCTATTCCGTTCGCTTCGGCAATGTTCTGGGCTCTAACGGTTCAGTGGTTCCGCTTTTCCGCGAGCAGATCGCCAATGGTGGGCCGATTACCCTCACTCATGAAGACATGACGCGTTACTTCATGTCGATCAAGGAAGCAGCCGAACTGATCGTCCAGTCAGGCGCGATTGCCAAATCTGGCGATACGGTGCTTCTCGAAATGGGTGACCCGGTCAAGGTTAGGGATTTGGCCGAAAACATGGTTCTGCTTGCGGGGCTGACAGTCCGCACCGCAGAGCACCCCGATGGTGATATTGCGATCGAGGTAACGGGAATTCGCGAAGGTGAGAAGATGTTCGAAGAACTCTTCTACGATCCTTCTCAGGCGCAGCCCACACGCCACCCAAAAATCATGCGTGCACCAAAGGGTCAGAAGGTTGCTGTGGATGTTCCTAAAAGCCTCGATACCCTTCGGACTTCAATGGAAACTGAAGATGTCAATGCAGTCCGTAAGGTCCTCTTTGACGTTATAACTTCCTGAAGCGCCCACGAAAGTCGAGAAGCAGCAACAAAACCGCGACCACAGCGATAAGCAGAAAGATGATCTGCGAAATTCTATGGTCAAAAATCATGATCGCTGCGGCACAGGCTATCAGAACGATATTGAGCAGTGCGACGTGGTTAACCACCTTCATCACGCTCCAGCCGGCCCGTTTGGCGACTTGATAGGCGTGTTTTGAATGCGCTTTCAGGATATTTTCGCCTGCCAGTCCGCGCAGGATGATCGTCGTTCCGGCATCAAGCACGTAATAGAGTGGCAGGATGAGCGCCACGACGATATGGGTCTCTCGCGCCAGAAGCAGAAGAGTGGTTCCTGCAAGAAGACCCAGCGGGAAGCTGCCGGAGTCACCGAGAAAAACACTTGCGGGCGGACGGTTGTAAAAAGCAAAGCCGAGAAGTCCGCCTGCTATGATGGCGGCAATTGTGCCACTTTCAACGCCTGCAAGCTGAAACGCTGCAAGCAGCGCAATCCCAGCCATTGGCACGCCGATGCCTGCAACAGTCATGCAATCGAGACCGTCCATGAAATTTGTGACATTGATGGCGGCCACAAGCGTGATCACAATCAGTGCGATTTCAATCCAGTGGGGTAGGAGCTCGGGCAATAGGCGGAAATCGGGTCCGAACCCATAGGCCACAATACACGAGGCCACGAATTGCGAGCCAAAGCGTGTGGTGACGGAAAGTTCAAAACGATCATCCAGTCCGCCAATAACCCAGAGCAACAAGCAGGCAATGCAGAGACTGAGGACCAGATCAAGGGTCAGTCCGAGATCTGTGCCGAACATTAAGAGCGAAATGAGTATTGCGGGTATGAGAGCGAGGCCGCCGAGTTGCCGGGCGGCTACGCTATGGTTTGAGCGTGCATTGAACTTTGCAGCAAGAAAACCTGCTGGCAGGAGCGCAGAGAGAACGTAAAGACCAACGCCACAAAGAATGGCGCTTGCAAGAAAGGAAACCAGCAGCAAAATCATTGCGACAACCAATAAAAAATGACTCTATCCCCGGAGTACCAGCTTTGCAGGGGAAGGCAAATCCCTTGCGCTTGGTTGATTTGAGCTGTCCGTCGCTCATTGTGGAAATTCTTTATCCCCAGCCCTTGTAAAGCTTGCCAGATTTCGGCAATAGGCGATTGCACTTAGTGCAGGGAGCGGCTATAAGCCCGCCCAATCGATGATATCGATCTGACTTGTTGGGGCGTAGCCAAGCGGTAAGGCACCGGTTTTTGGTACCGGCATCCCCTGGTTCGAATCCAGGCGCCCCAGCCATGAATAGCGATCAAAATCAAAGGCTTATTGATTCTGCTTATCTTTCCGCTTAGGTGGAATTCTTCAGTTTTCTTATATTCGCCGGATGTGCACTTAACTGTGGCACAGAGCTATGACACATGCCGATTCTCTAAAAATCGGTTCCGTGTCCGCTCCAGATGATGGATATGACATGCCAGTCAGACATCAGTTTCAATATCTTCGGCGGCACGGAAATATTTTCTATTAGCGTCCGCGTCTCCCCACACAATTGGTACGCAATATTGGTTCGCGTCAACTTGCTTTCAGTCTCAAACAATCAACTCATCGGCAGGAAAGCTATATGGTCCGCAAGCTCGATTTGATGCAATTTGAAATCACAGAAAGCCCACGAAGTGCATTAATTTCGAAAGAAGCTCTTGAAAAATTGTTCCAGTCCGAAATTACACGGATGAACGCTCATATGGAAAACCTTCAGTTCGCGGGACAACGCACGGAGGCGGGCTTTCATCACATTGATAATATGAGCGTTGATCTGGAAGTGGGCTGGGCATACAGGTTAATTGAAAAATTCGGCACTCGACATGTTCTGTTCGAAAGTAAGAGTTGTAAGGGTGCTCGCTATCTCGAACAATTAAATGTGCCTAACAGTCTCCGTCAGGGGATTGTCACAACCTATCATCAGGAACGCGTTGACGCTGAAAGTTCGCGCTTCAGCACAGAAATCCGGGCTCTCATGGAGGAGCACGGATTGGCGTATTCCATATTGAACTTGGAAAAGGCTAAAGCCGAGGCTTTCAAAGCCCGCGCTGATGTGCTCCTGAATACGCAAGAGCGATACCTAATCGAGTTTCCTACTGAACAAGTTGAGCCGAACGTTGTCGAGGCGCTGCCATCAGTGACCGTTGCTGACGTCCCTGAGAAGCCACATCCTATCTCACACTCACACTCACAGCAGGTGCCACTCACCGAACCAGTGCCTGTGATTGCTCCAGCAATCTCTGCGCTGCCCGGCATCGATCTCCCCGTGAGGCAGTTCATGAAACAATGTGAGCTGCTTATCGCCAATAATAGGGAGAATTGGAATGAAGACACAGCAAAAGACGTCAGGACGATTGTTTGTATTTTCAGTGGTATTCTAACAGAACACCACGTTCTAACCAGCAGCGGCATCGATCAGACACACCTCGCTGCCTTACGCCAGTATTTCAACAACATATTAACCCGATGGGGAAGCAGTAACCGCTACGTCGCGATGACAACGCTGCAATTAGCGAGGCAACACAACGGGCGGTCACACTCGCGGAACGTAACCACCAGCCTGCGCCAAAGGTTGGCCTATCGAGCGGAACTATCCGACGTCATCTGGGCAACCTTGAGCAGTTCCTAAACCACATAGTCGCATCCGGCTATTCATTACGCGCTTTCACATTCAAAGGTATCAAACCGAAGAAGCGATCTTCTGCAACTGTTCGCGCTCTGACAGATAAACCGGAGCCGGAACAGATCGCGCCTATCTTTCAACTTCCTGTTTTTACTGGATGTGCAGGCCCGCTTCCTAATCTGATGCGGATAAAGGGTGACGAAGTTTATCACTCATCACTCTACTTCGCTCCGATGTTAATCACATATCTGGGATTACGCAGAGCTGAAGCAGCGGGTTGGGCTGTTGCAGACATCGTGAAGGAAGATGGCATCTGGGCTATAAAAATCCGAGCCAACTCTATTCGGGGTGTAAAAAATCTGCGGTCAGCACGATCCGTACCTGTCCCTGAGGAGCTTTTGCGCCTTGGCTTCATCGACTATGTGTATCGTCTCAAAGAATTGAATCACTCAAGTTTATTTCCTGAATTGATGTCTCCCTCATCGAAAGCCAATCCGGGTGACCGGTTCTATAAAACCTTCGTTCCGTTGATGAAAGCGGAGAGGGAAGTTGCAGCACAACTATGGGCGCGCACCATCCATGCGTTCCGTCATGGCTTTAGCAACACGTTGAAACAACAAGGCGTGGAGATTTCAACTATCGAGGATATTACGGGCCATCTTGGACGCACGGAAGGCGAAATGCGTTATACGCAAATCGCCAGGTTGGGTCTTATGCAAAAGGCAATTGATGCTTACCCGATAATTACAGATCATCTCGAACGTCAACCAATTCGCCTTTTGCCTTTCGTTGAGGCTTCTGAACCTGCTCCATGGTTTAAGATAAGAAAGCAAAGGGCTTCGAAGCGACCGTGATTGGGCTCCGTATTGAAAAGCGGCGAGAAAGCACTTGCCGCTGCGGTTTGTCATTGTGAGTACTCACCTTCGAGAACTTTAATAGGCTTCGGGTTCAGCCGCTTTCGAAACCTGACGGCTCGCGGTAAACGGCGTTAGTGCTGATCAAACTTGCGAGCAAACTAATTCGCAATGAGTTACCGAAAGCGTGTTTTAGATTGCCCCAAAATCTACATGACGTGCAGTCACTTCACTTTGGGTTGCACACAAGTCACCTAAATTCATGACAATTTGCAGTAATCGGATTCCGATTTCAGTTTTTGCGTTACAGATTTTTACGCAAACGTTACCAAATCTGAGTTTTCCGATTCCGAAGCAAACGTGGTTTGCGAGGGAGAGCTTGGCGGAGAAAATCATTTTTCGCTGACGGTTTCTGAGCTCATAGTTTAATTAAGGACGCTGACTTTGGAGAACTAATGAGGTCATTGAGCAGGGAGCAAAGCAGACCGTTTGCGCAAACAGCGTGAGCGCCAGAGGGCATATCGCGATAGATTGAAAGCCGAACGAAGACCCCCACGTGATGATATTACCCGCGTGGTTCTTCATTTTATGATCGTTCGTGCGTCAAAAGATGAAAATCATCACTTTCTTGAGCAGCTCACTGGCTTGATACTCAAGGGTTTAAAAGGCCAAGGCTTCGATGAGGATGCTTCTCTTGATGTACTGGACGACCTCATTGCCAAGTACGCCGCATCGACTTGGGGTTTTCGCCGCAAGACACATATGCTGCAAGGGGATGATCTCACTGATAACGGGAAATAGAAGCAAGTTAGCGACGCTTCGTTTTTATCGATCTCTGGAACAATTGCCTTTGGCTTCGATGACAAATTTTAGAAACACAGTTTGCGGGTTTGTTTTGTTGTCCCTCCATTACTTCATGAAACGCTGTTTGCAGTTGCCATAGAAAGTCTATGTCTTATCCGAACCGGTTGAATCTAATGTAGGCTACCTCGGCAGCCGCCATAGGAGATAGCTTCCGAGCGCGAACGAAACGAACGCCACGGAAAAAAGCCAAGCGCTGTCTGAAAACCAATCACCGATCATAACGTCCCCCAACGTGTATTGCTTAATTAGCACATCGTTGATGATTGGTATCATGCATTTTTGTCGCGTATTCCAATTGAACTGCTTGAGAGCCAAGGCCTGTGAATAACTTTAAGCTCAGATCTCTGCTAAATGCTAATATGCGTGAAAAGCATGAATTTAATGGCAAAATCCCAGTACACACGGCATGGAAAAAAGCCGGTAAGATCCGGGACTTAGATAAAATGGGATGTCGACGACTTTTTTGCTCTTGGATTCTTGCCGGAGAAAAAAGATCCTGCAATAGTGACCTTGCCTGATCAATCAGGCGTCTCCATCAGCTGCTCTAACAGCTGATGGAGACTGACTTAGCCTACTGTTTTAGGAGCCAAGCCTATGATCGATCTTATCGATATTCATCCGCAATTAAAAGATCCGTTCGCCGGATTTCGTGGTGCCAATTGGCATAAACCGCGGAAATAATTTCTGCTACCAACGCGTTTGAGACTTACTAAGCGCGAACACATTAATTCTTTTGACTGCAAATAACGCCGTGTGCTTTTGCGCATAACGCTGCGGTTTTCTACCGTCCGCTAAATGACCTCGCTCCGACGTACTGTTGGGAGGCTGCGAGAAAAATGGTGCGCGTCTAAAATCCTTACTCAAACAAATCTGCACGTGACCACCACGCGCCGAGTGGAGAAACTATACCGTTAAAAAATACGATTGGTCATATTGTTTTAATGCAAAATCGGATCCCGCGCCGGCATTTCGGCCGTGAACTCGACGCAACATCCGAACTGTCGAGATTTTCCTTTGACCTTGGAAAGCTCGACGACATTGAACTTCAGAAGCCGGAGCTTCTTGATCGGATAGCGCGGCAGCTCATTTGGAGTGAAGGTGAAAAACTCATCAGTTTGATTGAAGAAACTTTATCTCCTTCAGCGGCATATCCCCAAAAGGCATTCTTTTCGTCTGCCCCTGGCATACCGATTTCGCGAGCAATAGCTGATCAGCTAGCGGCTGCCTTATTATCAGATCAAAGACCCGATGATGGGCGACGACATTCATTAACTCCAAATTATCTGGGAGGCGGCTTTGCATTTGATCTTTTGCTTTATGATCATCAACTCAAGAGATTGCGTTATATTTATCTTGCATATGGTCTTGGGCTTAATCGCCGTGCCATGAACGAGTGGCGGATAGAAAGAGGCGTCCTTGCTGGCACTTTACCACCATTAGCTGGGCAATATTTCGGGGTTGAAGTAGAGAACATTGAGTTTGTAATGATCGACCCGATGCTCGGTGAGACCAAAGTTCCAGAGAGGATCTGGTCTCTGAACGATCTGGATCAGCTAACAGAAATTCCGGGCAGTGCAAAACAAGCACTGGAAATCCAGCTTCGGCAGAGACAAATGCTTGGGCTGTGGTTTGGCAAAAGTCTTGCAATTGACGAACAAGAACAGTGCAGACAAATCATGTCAATTATCACACGCCTTGCGCTCGATGAAATGGATCGCGGAAAACCACCCCGTTTTGATACGCTTTAACCTTCTCTGATGTAGTGATCAGAGCGGCGGCATGTGCTTAGAGCGCTACCGAATCGTATTGGAGCCAGTATGCGCTCGACGCCTAAAAGGCTGCGCTGCGAGTAGCGCAGCAAGCAGATGCAATAAAGCAATTGAACAGATCCTCGGGCGCGTTGCTGCGCACGATTAACCCCACTTGTAAAAAATCAATGGAGCAGTCCATGACGGTCACGATTAAAAATGGAAAAATGAACAGTACAGAACTTGAGCTCGAAATCGCCATGCTGAAGTCGCTTGTTGGCGATTTGGAGCGCATATTGCAGGGTGATTACCCCAGTGAACTGGAGTTGAACAGCGCGCCGATTATAACAAATTGGAAGGTAAGCGGCCGCCCGTCAACTTGTCTTGAGGGTGCGTTGTTTGAACATCCCCGTCTGGGGAATCTCGTGCCCAGTGGGCTCACATCCGAGCTCTGGCTTCTTGATCTCGACAGGAATTACGCACGCACCTTCAGTCGCTTTTATCGTCTAGGTAAAAAAGCATGAACATTACTAAAAAGTAGGGATGGGCGGTGTGATCAGCGATGATGGTAAGCAATTCAGCTCTAATGAAAATATCTCAATAGCTTATCTGCTCTCTTTAAGTGCATCCAGCCCTGTTAAGCTGAACCTTTTGATAGGCTCAGCGTTGCGTAGCTGTTGTGAGCTTCTGTGGCGCAGATGCTAAGTTTCAGCGGGTAACGAGCGCTGCAGCCACAATAGGTGTCGAAGAATTTTAAATAGGTTGTGGAGGCGTATGAAGTTATGGATCTGGTCTGATACTGACAATGAACTGCAGGATGTGCCGTATCCGAGCCGAGAGCAAGCGCCGGACTGCGATCTCATTTTAATTGCCGGTGATCTCAACAGTACCCCGGAATTGGCCGAAACGTTAGAGTTTCTCATCCGGCGATATGAGAAGCCTATCGTATACGTTCCTGGAAACCATGAGTATTATCAGGACATAGATCGGTGGCTGCTGAGTGACCGCCTTCGTTCCATGGAAACGGACCGGCAGATCATCAAGGCAGTTGAAACCTTATCGCTCGACTGGCTGAACCGCTTTTATTGCCTTGATGAAGATCAGATAGTAATTGGCTACACTCGGATTATCGGGGCTACCTTGTGGGTCGATTTTGAAATGAATCTTGCCACACGATCAGATTTACCTCAGCGTACACATGAAGCGCGGGGGTGTCCTACATGACTTCCGGGCGATCTATATGCAAAATGGCAAGCGTTTTAAGCCTGAATACGTGTTGAATCTTCATCACTCCAATGCGGATTATATACGACGAAAGCTCTCGGAGCCATTTGATGGCAGCACGGTCGTTGTAACACATCACATGACGCATCCGGAGTGCACCCCTCCAGCCTATGCGGGAATGAAAGCACACTATCTATTTGCTAGCAGTGACGACGTATTCGGCCATCTTTTGCATTCTGCTATGGCACCCGAACTATGGATCTGTGGTCACACTCACCACGCTTTTGACATCCGGATTGGGAGAACTCGCATTGTTTGCAATCCCTTTGGTTATAAGTGGGAGCAGGACAGAAACGGCTGTCGGTGGAAACTTGTCATCGAGGTCTGAACTGAGCGTGCGAATGAGTAGCCAATTACCGAATTGAAAGCATGTTTCAATGCCTTTTATCGAGCATTCTTACTGTTGACAGACACGAATGCAGCGCAAGGCCCCAAAAGGGCCTTATTCAATGATAACCACGCAGTTGACTTAGGAGCACTATTTCTTCAATTACGCTATAACACATTGGTAAAAAATATTTGAGAAAGTGGCAGTCGTGACAAATAGAAGATCGGCCCAGATAAGATCATGAGTACCGACATTTCTGCAGCAAACGCAACCCACGAAGTTGTAATCGCCGAGCCAACAAAAGGTGCAAGGGTTGCTCTTCGTGATATCTCAGAAGCTCTATCGAAATATCGATTGGCGTTGATATTCGGATGGCAAGATGTCGCCCAACGATATCGCAGATCCCGTGTAGGGGCTTTCTGGCTAACGTTAAACATGGCCGTATTTATTGGCGCGCTTGGACTGATATTTGGAACGCTTTTTCAAAGTGAGATGCGCGAGTTTCTGCCGTATCTTTGTGCTGGTGTTATTACGTGGGGCTTTATCTCAACCTGTTTAAGCGAAGGATGCACGACGTTCACTTCTTCGGATGGGATAATTCTGCAAGTTCGTATGCCCCTATTTACGCACATAATGCGTGCTATATGGAGGAACGTAATAATATTTGCACATAATATTGTTATTTTTCCTATTCTTCTTCTGATACTCGGCAAGATGATTAATTTTAATGCACTTTGGGCAATTCCTGGATTCCTTCTCTTATGTCTGAACTTATCCTGGATGATGCTCATATTGGCTATTCTTTGCGCCCGGTTCCGCGATATGACACAGGTCGTAACAAATATTCTACAGGTACTGTTCTATGCTACACCGATTATGTGGATGGTGAAGATTCTTCCTGATCACGTGTCACGCGCATTTATCGAATTAAACCCGTTTTATCATTTTATCGAGCTTGTAAGAGCTCCTCTCTTCGGATCACCTCCATCTTTGCTTGACTGGACCTTTGGTTTTGCATGCGCGATAATTGGTTGGATTGTCGCAATCGTGTTTTTTGGGCGATATCGTTGGCGCGTAGCGTATTGGTTGTAGAAAATGAGTTTAATTCACCTTCAGAATGTTAGCGTCGAGTTTCCAATCTATAACTCGACAAGTCGTTCGCTTAAAAATAGAGTCCTTAGCATTGCAACGGGCGGGAAGATTGAAAGACGTAGTGACCGTCTGGTGATTGTTCGTGGTCTTGACAATATTTCCCTGACTTTCAAGGACGGGGATCGAGTGGGATTGATCGGCCACAATGGATCCGGGAAAACCACGCTACTTCGTGTTTTGTCGGGGATTTACACGCCGACACATGGTAGTTCAATCATCAATGGCAATTGCGTTTCGTTGATCAATATTAATCTTGGCATAGACCCAGATGCGACAGGAAAAGAAAATATTCGTCTGCGCTCAGCGATGATGGGTATGCCACCTGAGGAAATTGATGAAAAATTTGAACAAATTGCTGATTTTTCAGGTCTTGGCGAATTCTTGGATGTTCCGTTCCGCACCTACTCTTCGGGAATGCAATTAAGGTTGGCATTTGCGACTTCAACGGCTGTTCGGCCTGAAATCCTGATTATGGATGAATGGCTCTCAACCGGCGACGAAGATTTTAAGGAGCGTGCGAATACACGTATGCGCGAGCTAGTTGATTCGACAAAAATACTCATTCTGGCAAGCCATTCAAAAGACTTGATGAAAAAGAACTGTAACAGAATAATATGGCTTGAACACGGAAGAGTTAAAATGGATGGCCCAACCGAAGATGTTCTTCAAACTTACTTCGGTGAATGACAAGATCGCGGCTGAGCTTATAAACATCAAAACGAAAAGTAGGTAAGTTAAAGACGCACTACCTCTTTGAGTATTTCCGTTAAAGGCGGAGAATTAGTTTTGTCCTCTGGAGACTGTATCCTTTGCCCCTATTTAAAGCGGCTTAAGAAGCTAGTTGTTAACACTGGCATCTCCATTGTCTGAGTTTCGTTTCAATTTCAGGATGTTGTACAAATATGCCAAAATTCGCTAGCCTCTTCAGACAGTTGACTAATGCACTGCGCTATCTGGCTCGTGGAGACTTCTCAGGATTGATGAACCGCCTGAAATGGTACGGACGAGAACACACTCATGTGAAATTGCGTCGACGGCTCGCAAATGGAAATGGTATTGTATGGGGAATTCTTTGTACTCCGCATACGCATTTCATTGCTCGCACAATATCCAAGCGTTTGGCATTCCACGGAATCGAGAGTGAAATCACAATGGGCTCTGTTAAGAGCTTTGATCATGATTTTTACGTAGTTCTCTGCGCCCAAATGTTCAAACATCTTCCCCCAGCAAACAGACGAGTCATATTTCAGCTTGAGCAATCGGTGAATTCACGGTGGTTTACGCAAGAATATATAAAGACGCTCACAAGTTCATTGGGTGTTTTAGAGTATTCTCTGACCAATATCGATTTTCTCTCGCGGAATGGCCTGAAATATCCTAGCATACATTATCTGCCTATCGGCGCTTCGCGGGATGAAGCTGTTGAATGCAAGGCCAAGCCCAAAAAATATGATTTTGTATTTTATGGCGATTATTCAAGCAGCGAAAGACGACGTAGGTTTCTTGGGAAGCTTCAAGAAAAATATACTGTTAAAATATGTGGCAATTTATTTGGAAGTGAACTTTACGACATTATCAAGGAATCCAAGGCTGTTATAAATATCCACTACTATGAAGGCGCATTGCTAGAAATGCCGCGGATATGTGAGTGCATTTCTTTGGGCGTCCCTGTGCTCTCCGAAGGAACAGCCGATCAGGATGAATATCCTGAACTCAAAGGTGCTGTTAAATTCTTCGATGAGGGGTCTATCGATAATATGATGACCTGTGCTTTGGAGATGCTTAACGATCTGGAAAGTATGAGCAAGACTATCGAAAAAGCTGTTTCGGTTAGCTCCGACCGTTTCAATTTTATGATGGACCGCTTTCTGGTGGCGATGGGAATCGTTCCAGCCAATATTATTCTCGAACAGCCGATATACGTGGCTCGTAAAAGTGATTTTTTTGCCCTTTCGTTGCCCGAAACGATAGAGCGGCGCAGGACTATAGCCCAATCGTTACCAGATGGGTGTGAGTTGTTTGATGGCATACGCCATAGTTTGGGCTGGATTGGCTGTGGAAGCAGTTTCAATGCCTTATCACGCAATGCAATGTCGCATGAAGTAGACAGACTAACCGTTATTGAAGATGACGTAGAGCTACCCGAAAATTTCAACAGAATTATTCATGAGATAAATGAGTATCTTGATATGCGTAAATCTAGTTGGGATATATTCTCGGGTTTGATGGCGGATGTTCATTCTACCGCGAATATTATCTCTGTTGATCAATTTGGCGGGCGCACTTATGTTACTATAGACAAGATGACTAGCACCGTATTCAATATATACAACAAAAGTGCGCTAAAAATATTGTCGCAATGGAATCCTCTTAATAACGATTCCGTCACTAATACTATTGACAGATACTTGGAACGTCATGAAGGTCTTCGGGTGGTAGTGGCCCTACCGTTTATTGCTGGCCATAAGGAAAATGCGACATCCACTCTTTGGGGCTTTGAGAACGAGCGTTACACTCCAATGATAGCAGAAGCGCAAAGGAGAATTCAATCTATGGTTCAAGAATGGCAAAATACCAATTCCCTGAAATAAGATAGTCAACGCACTGGATTAATTATATAATTAAGATTTCTCTTATCACGTTGATTGTCAGTCCCTTTAAGTATACTTGGCATTGTATCTCATACACCTTCAAAGCGTAATGAATCAGACTGGCCTTGAGGACTTGGCATATTTGACAGGTAAAGGTCTTTCAATTAGTGCAATCATAGATTCAAGGAGAACGCGCTTTGTCTAAGCAAACAGTATTGGTGCTGGGTGGTGGTGGCTTTGTAGGCACGCACCTATGCAATCAACTATTAATGGCTGGTTTCAAGGTGCGTTCGTTTGGAAGAACAGCTTCAAATTTTTTGCATTCTGATATTGAGTTCCATCGCGGAGATTTTTCTGATGTGGAGCAAATTAAGCGAGCGCTAGTTGGGCAAGATTATGTTTATAATCTAATTCATGGCACCAATCCACCTAAAGTAAATTCCGATATTGCGGGTGATCTTATTCGCACTATTCAACCTACTATTTCGCTATTGGATCAGTGCGCAGAATCTAATGTAAAGAAAGTTATCTTCGTTAGTTCTGGTGGCACGGTATACGGTGACAATGGTATGGTAGCTTCCCGCGAGAGTGACCCTACAATACCGATGAATGCTTATGGAGCGCATAAGCTACTAATTGAAAATTATCTTAGAGTGTTCGCGTATACTAAGCAGCAGGATTATTTGATTCTTAGATTGTCAAACCCTTATGGTCCATTACAATCAGTGACCAAAGGGGTTGGCCTGATAGCCGCAGTGATTGATGCCATAAAAAGCGGTCGAGCCGTAGACGTATACGGAGACGGTGAAACTCAAAGAGATTACATTTATATTGGTGATGTGGCCTGCGCGATGGAGGCCGCGATAGCCTATAAAGGCAATCATAAGATTTTCAACATAGGTAGTGGGGAAGGAAAAAGCGTTAATGAAATTATTACTCTTGTCGAACACTCTATGGGTGTAAAAGCGAAAAGAAACCATCTCCCCGGCAGAACTTTCGATGTCAGAAAAAGTATTCTAGATATATCATTAGTAAGAAATGAGTTTGATTGGCATCCAATTGTTGAGCTCGAAGACGGTATAAATCTTACTGTAAATAGCCTTTAGTATTCACCGTAAGTTCGGATGATTCTTGATGTCAGAACAAAAAGAGTTTAGCAATAAATATTGCGCAAAAAAAAATCTGCATCAGTATTTATCAACTCCACAGTGGAATTTTGGGGTCAATTCGCAAGCTAGAATTTTGATCGATATATTCAATCACGATTTGACTTCAGATAATATCTCGCAAAATGATATATATTTTTCTGCTAGGAAGTTTATCGATGAATATGATGCGAGGAGGATAGTATACTTTAGTTTTGGTGACGACAACACGATAAAGAATACTTTTTCGCACAAAAATATCGAATTTATTACTATTAATGCTTCCGGTCTGCAGTCTGCTGCTAAGAAAAAACATGATAATGAAACTCACGTTCAGTGCGATCTCACATCATGGAACGAAGTACTGGCAGCAGCCGAAAATTATCGAGACGGCATACCAACTGTAATTTTGTGTGCTGATGTAATCGAGCATCTAACAGACCCACGCCCATTATTAGCATTCATCCGATTATTGTTGGTAGGATCGGCAAATAATCGCTGCTTCTTATATACACCAGATCGTTCAAATTTGGGGAATGGCAGCCAAACAAGTAAACCAGCTAATCCATCTCACGCCAGAGAATGGACTAGCGGAGAACTTAGAAATCTATTGACGTCTTCAGGATTCTATGTTGCTCAGGTGGTTAATATCCGCGCAAACGTTGATGACGATCAAGGCAGCTCAATGCTCGCGGAATTTTCGTTTAATGCTTCTTCATATATAGAAGCATTAGCGAGAATTGGTATTGCATCCTCAAATATATCGTCTGTTATGATTACGTCGGAATACCCCGGGCTAGTAGCGAGCGGTGGCATCGGTACTTTCGTTGCTGACTGGCATCGTTCTAATCATGGCTCGGTTGTTCTTACTACTTTTGAATTTGACAGAAAGAAAAATTCAACGAACGATCAAATATTCAGCCCCTTAGATATAATTGACGTATCGAGAATAGGTGACATTGGAATCGCTGATGTATTGCTGCAGGCAATCACGCAGTTATTATTTATGTGCCCCGATGTAAAGGAAATACACTTCCAAGAGTACTTAGGTATAGGAATGCGCATCGCGCAAGCCAAGAAGGCTGGCATCCTCCCCGACACACTCACAATCGTCACGCATTGTCATGGCAATCAGCATTATCTGGAAAATGCCAACCAAGCTTGGTTGGGGGTCGATGCTCAAACATATGCCGTAAAGGAAAAAATCTGTATTGAACTGAGCGATCAAGTCGTCTTTCCTTCAATTTTTTTGCGCAATCTTTATAGTCAATCGGGAATTATGATCGAAGACGATAAGGCACTGATCTGCCCTTATCGTTATACCAATATGAATACAGATAATTTGAATTTTTCGACTATAAAGCGCATAGTTTTTATTGGAAAATTCATGCCAATGAAAGGGTTTGACCTCTTTCGTGAATCTTTTGATAAAAGTTTTTGCGCGGACCTTATAGCCAGGGGGATTGAAGAAGTCACATTTATCGGACGGGGGGCTAGTGGAAATTTCGTTAACCAGAATCTCCTTAAGCGTAATTTCAAATTAATATTACATACTGATTTTGATCTAGAAAAACTTATTTCTTACATAAGAAAGCACAGATCAGATAGTTTATTCATAGAGCCTTATCGCGGTGATAATTTTCCACTCGCGGTCTATGACGTTGTTGGGAATGGCGGCTTGCTTCTGGCCGGGAACGCAGGGGGAATTCCTGAAATGTTCCAAGCTGAAGTGTGGCAGGAGTGCCTAGCTGATCTCTCAATAGAGACGCTTCAAAGCAAAATTCGCGAAATAGTCGATTGGGATAGCGGTAAAAAAAGTCTCATAACGGCAAAGCTTATTGAAGACCTCCGGCAAAATAATGAAAAAGTCGACGCTATTAAGTACGCGAAGGCCAATAAAAAAGAAGTCGATTTTCTTAGCGCAACCGTGATGATACCGTTTTATAACACTAATATCGTCGAATTTACTGATTTGCTTAAATCACTTAATCAGCAGTCTCTTCACCCAAAAGAGATTATCATCGTTAATGATGCATCTCACGCTAAAAGTCGAAAAGAGATGGAAGAAGCTGTCGAAGAGTACCTCGACATACCGTTTAGGATCATTGATCACACCTTCAATCGTGGGCTGGCTAGCGCGCGTAATACCGCCTTGGTTGCGTGTAGAACGGACTTGATACTCAATGCTGACTCTGACGATATTCCATTGAATGACTGGGTTAAGACAATAGTTATTGCGTTGACTCGCGATCCCTTAGCAGCTGCAGCGGTTCCATATCTGGCGGCGTTTGATGCTGGCGCTGACTTCAATCAGTACTTCACCCAGGGACAGTATATCTACCGCCCGCTCGGAGACGGGCTCGTTACCTCACAAGTGCAAAACGATTTGGGTCATGCGAACTCTGGCTACAGGGTTTCTCATGCTAAACTTATCGGCGAATGGAATGCCGAGTCTAAAGCGAAATATGAAGATTGGGCATTCTATCTCAATGTCATCGCCAATGGACTTCGTATCGCGATAATACCGAAGACAACATGCCTTTATCGCGTCAGGAAGAATTCAATGGCGAGGACGTATTCGGAATGGCCAGGTCAAATTCGTCTCTATCAAACCACGGGTGGTCTATCCAGATTCGAATCTCTTCAGTTACAACGCTTATGCCGTACGGCGTACAGTGCGAGTGGTCTAGTTGAATTGCAGTGGCGATTGAGGGATATAGAGAATCGAAAAGGTTTCAGTATAACGAATTCCATAACTGCGCGACTTAAGCGAATACCCCTCCTTTATTTTGTTTTACGAAAAGCGGCGCGTATCTTGAGGGACATTTCCAGTCGGATAAGGCGAAAGCCACGGTCATAAATTCAAGTTCCGATATTACTCCCTTGAGCCTACCAAATACCTAATTCGTAGTAAACTATGGATGGTAATCCCCCATAAAATGGGGGATTACCAAAATAGAACCATGAACCTAAATTTTGATAACATGCTTTAGTTCGCAAGATCAAAAAAGTTCCTTTTAATTGTATCAAGGTGGTTCTGTGGTGAGTGCTGCTCCTTTATGAGCTTCAAAGCGGCGTTGCCCATAGAACGCCTAATCGCGGAGCTACTGCGAATTTTCCGTATCGCGTCTATATAAGCCTGAATAAGCTCTTCGTCCGATAGGTACGGATCAACTAATAAGCCGGTTTCTCCGTCTATTACGATCTCAGGAATTCCACCCAACCTAGGAGCAACGACAGGCATCCCGCCCCCAAGTGCTGCGAGAAGGACTGTCGGTATCCCATCGAAGCGCGATGTATAAAGGAACATATCAGACTGTCGATAAGGGATATCTTCAAAAGATGAAAATGCACCCTTAACCTCAACATTATTGTGGACGTGTAGTTGCGAAATATCTCCCGTCCCCAAAACAGCCGTACCCCAGACCTCCAGCGTAACTGATGGAAATTCTCGCTCTAGGGAAGAGGCAAGGAGAGGAAGCAATTCAGGTCTCTTCTGGTGGTCAAAGCGTGACGCCCAAATGATACGATCATGTAGATCTTTGTAGCGATTATCCAACTCTTCTGCATCAGTATTTACAGTTGTTACCGAGTACAGAACATCTTGCTTTCCCGCCAAAAATGGCAGTCGGGCACGGTCTGCGTCATTTATGTATTTATTGTCAGAAAGAAAAAGCGTTACGGTTTCGCCGTACTCTGAAATAAAATTGAAGTCGAAGCCGACAGTGAAAGGTAGTGACTCCATCTCAAACGAACCATCACAGAATCGTAGCAATACGCTTTTGTAATTCCTAAGAAGTTTGCAATACCTACCCCAGAAACGATAGCCATAGGGCGAGCTTTTGATATATATACAAGCGCTTGGGGCAAATGCCTGTATTGTCCGAAACGTTAGTAAATCAATTGTTTCTTCCGACGCAGAGCCACAGAAATAGCTAATGTCACACGTCGTAACTTGCTCAGGCAATCTATTGAGCCAATGATGCTCGCTGATTTTCATACCAAAAACAAAAAGGATTTCCCTAGATGGATCAAGCATCAACAAGTTGTCAATTATATTAAGAATTACTCTTTCAGCTCCGCCGATCGTGAAGAATGGCAAAATGAAAACATCTGTAAAGCGCTTTCCACTGAGCAGTTCGCAAATCTGAAAGTATGCGCTGCCAGCTGTAAGGTCATCTTTTCGATTTGAGAACGTATTCGATTGTTTTATTTGTCGAAGGTCAATGGCCGGATCTATAAAGTTAGCTGCTGAGCATAATTCCAACAAAAGTGTTGAGGATGTAAAAGCACTATATAGAACCTCTGCCGAAGCCTCTGGAAGTTTTCCTAAGCTCTTATAATTCTGTCGTCCAGTTGCACACAAATCGATGTACTTCTCGGGGATAAAGTAGTCGGAGAACGGTATAATTTTGCTAGATGATGAATTGACAGTGTTCAGCATGCTGACACCTTTTTTTCTGTAAAAAAATACGGTGTTAGGACAGACAATCAATTCAAAGCCGTTCGCAGCGAGATTAGTGTTGTGATGCCAATCCTCGTAAGCGTAAGGACCATCAACCGGTACGTTGGCCAGCCTTATTTCTTGAGCATAATCGCGGGACATAAATGACCGTGAAATAAAAGGATGGTGGTCAAATAAGGCTAGTTCGTTAACCTCCGCAAGTGAGAATATTTTATAAAGATGATGCTGACCACCAAAAGCGACAAGCCAATCAGGGAACAGGACGACTTTGCCTTGATGCTTTTCCGCATGCTGATACATGTCGCCAATCATGTTGTAGGAAATTAGGTCGTCTGCATCACTAAGTGCAACATACTTGCCTTCAGCTACATCGATACCCGCTTGGCGACATGGCCCTAGAGAGCCAACGGACACCACAACTCGCTGCACATTCGCGAAGGCGGCAAAATCACACTGTGCGAGAGCATGAGGGATTGAAGGATGCGCGTTATCCTGAACGATAACAAGTTCTGTTGAAATGCCGCTTTGCGTTGCAAAATTGGCGGCATCGGAGAACGACCATATCGTACGAGCCAAGTATTTCGCGTCATTGTGAACGCTTAATATTATCGAAACGTCATACTTTATTGGGGATGGCATGAGTTTACCTAATCAAAACGTTAGCGACTTTGCGAGCAGCCCTCAACGCATGGCCAATTCCTGGCAATTCGTAAAGCCGATTGATTTTGCGACCAACCCGAACAAACTTGGATTGCCGGTACATTTCGACCTCGGCCTTTAACTGTTGAATTGCATCGACGGCAGACTGCCCAGAATCACGGTTGCCGGAAAAAAGCCTTTCGGCGTTCAATTCTCGTGCCAATTTTGACACCTTAGTCTTATAGAGGCTGGTTTCAGATCGCAATTCGTTCAGACGTTTATTCAAGGTTTCAACGACTTCAAATTTAGAAGCTAGTGACTGTTCAAGAAATTCAATCTTCTTCCAAGGGGATATGAACGACGGATATGAAAGCGTGGAAATTACTGATGTTGTTTTAGCGTCGACACCCCATAATCCTACAAAGTAAAAACAATTCGTTTCAGAAGGAGCGACGTGAGAGGCAGGAGGAATAACTGAAGCAGAGGATACTTCAGATGCGTCGAGAATATCTAACAGCCGCGCATTCTCTTTCAGCGATAACTTATCATTCACGGGAACGTTGATCATTCCCTGTGTGGGGGTTCCGAAAAGCCACCCGCTAGCCTTTCCAAGGACGCCTTCTGTCAGCGATTTAAATTCGTCAAGCGTGTACACGCCAAGGTGGAAAGGGTTGTCGTTTTGAATAGAGAAATCGTTCTTTTCATTGGGGCAGCTTATTGCAATGATTGCCCCTTTGTTAAGGAGTTTCTTGATTGCTTTTAGAAACGTCACTGGCTCTTGAAGGTGTTCTATTGTTTCGAAGCATGCGACCAAGTCAAACTTCTTTCGCTTAAGAAGCTTGTCGGCTTGGTGCGCATCATATTGATGAAAGTTGACCGTATCGCTAGCGAATAGCTTAATGGCGTTGTTAATAGCTTCTTCCGAGACATCGACGCCAACCACCTCTTTGGCACCCCACTTGGAAAGGAGTGCAGAGCCGTACCCCTCGCCACAGGCGATGTCTAAAACAACTTTATCTGTGCAAATCGAGCGCAATATCTCATATCGTCCAACATGCTGGCTGGCATAAAATGGATCATAATGATCACTTTCCAAATGCATGCGTTCTTCAGACATGAACCCTCCGGCGGAGCGAATTTAAGGCATTATTGTTGAGTAAGCCTAGCCAAAATGGCAAAAGCTTGCGTGCAGCAGAGCGCAGCGTCAAACTGCCGAGATATCCTCGTGGCAACTTAATTGCATAAAATTCGATCCAATGACAACGAGAAATAGTCAACCCAATCGAGGAAAAAGGGCGCGTTAGAGTGTGGTGAAACAAGCGACGATCTTTGGACGGAAGCAGCTTTAGTAATCTCTGAGAGTCTAGTCCCGGAGGCCGAACGTTTAAAGCGAATTCAAACGAGGATCGCGAGTAAATAAGTTCGCCAAACGGTAATTGCACTTGGCATATTTTTATAGTTGTTGCCGACAATAGTGTCGTATCTGCTCTGCACTTCAGCGCTTCAGTGTACTCAATCAACAGCGCCTTAACGTCTCGGACATTATCATCTATTGTGTTTTCTTTACTGTATGAGACGCTACTCAAGCATCAATGAGACGTTTAAATGTATGGGCCGCACCTTCGTTTTCCTTGCATGACAGGCTCTTATTTGCGGTTTTGAGAATGCTGCATACATTGAGCATGAAGTTCTGCCAATTTCGTTCGGCATGGAAAACCGCCCTATTATGCAGTTAAGCATTTGTAATTCGGTCTACAATTGGATAATGCAGTCTTATTCAGAACCAGAAGGACGCGGGAATGAAAACGATACTGAACAGAATCTGTTCGCTTGCTTCCGGCGTGAGCAAATATCCTTCAGATCCGGGCGCAGAAGCAATATTTTCCTTCCGCCATGAAGCCGCCAGCGTCACTAATTACGAAAAGCTTTACGCGCAGAACTATTACGCTCATCAATCTGACTCAACATCTTATGACGTTGAACGATTTCCGCGACTACTTCGGCAGCTGGCAGCTGAACTAAGCGTCGCTAGTCTTCTGGATATCGGTGGTGGCAACGGAAAACTTTCCCAAATCTGGCGCGAGGGCGGTGGGAAAGCCGCATCTCTAGACTATTACGATAACCCAGAGGCTTTTTGTAAAAAGTTCGATTTATCTCGAAATGACGGTGATAAAACGTCGGAAATTTTTACTTTTCTTTCGGGGGCACTCGGAAAATCTTGGATTTCCACCTGCCTAGATGTGGCCGAACACATAGACAACGAGCATCTAGCTGACTTCATGCTAAATCTTAAAAGCATAACAGGCAAGGCTCTTGTAATCTCTATTAGTACGCGGCCAAGTTCACAAGCAAATAGTTTTCATTCGACAGTAATTCCGATAGAAACTTGGAAGAAAATTTTTCAAACAGCTGGCTTCGAGATTTACTCGGACAACTATTTTGATGAGCTGGTTCGGGACGTGCATTTCGTAGGAACTGGATCTGATATTATATCTGTTTCTCATTGGCATAAGATCAATCCTTTCCGAGATGCCAAGAATCATCAGCATTATTTGATAGTACGTAATAATGGAAGAAAAAGACCTTTATCCTTGCCTAATCTTCGAAAGAAAATATCTGATATTCTTGATATTACTTACAGATGGAGAAAACGATCCCTTGACCGTACTTATCCGAAGCTAACATACTGTGTTCATTTTATCCAAGATTGGGCCTTCGCTCGCAGTATAATGGATGCTTGGCCGGCCGATCTATTGCGGGTCACGTTGCGAGAAGATTGTATCAGCGAGTCTTATCAGAGGGTTATTAAAGGATTTCTGATCCAGAAGGGCATCGAATTTAAAACTTTAAATACGTCAAATGATGCTCGTTCACTTATGTCTCCACCTCTTAACGCGAGCGAGATATGGATGACGGCGACTGAAGGAAATCACAGTGTTACTCATCAGTTAAACTCCGCCGTCATAGCAATGGCACGAGAGACTGGATATCATACCTTTTCACTTCAGCATGGGATGACTATAGCGTCCTCAATATCCCCGGCCTCAGAAGTAATTGGTGTTTGGGACAGCAACGCAAAAGGCGCATTTGCTGCTGCTGTTGCAGACCCTTCAGCCCACGATATAGAGGTTATTGGTTCACCTAAGGCTTTTGATGCGTCTGTTGAACAACACTCTGATGCTATCGCTAACAGGTTCGGTAAATGGACTAATGATTTCAGGAGCAAGCTTTTGGTTGCGTTGAACCTTCATTGGTCGGTTCATAAGCACGGAACAAATGAAACTTATTCATGGATCGAACGTTTAATCACTCATAATCCCGAACATTTGTTTTTCATAAAACCTCACCCCGACGACAGTTCAATTTATGATTTTGTCTCTGAGAGACAATATAACAATATTATTTTAATCGATGACATTCTACTCACCTCGATGGACTGGCCTTTGATGCGACTTTTAAAAGCAGTTGATGGAGTACTTACTACTCAATCAACCATAATACTTGATTCACTGATAGCACGAACACCAGTTGTTCGGCTTCCCGTCGAAGAGTCGAAAGCCTTTGGCCCAGATCTAAAGAATGCTTCCTTCCCGTTTGACAGTATTTCGATTATACCGATAATATCGCATGATGAATGGAGCCAAGGTGCTATTCCATCCGCGCTGTCAAAGCCGCCAGTTTCTCTACCGAAAGCCTTCGATAATCACTCGAGTTTTTTCTCAGGCATAGTTGCTTTGAGCGCTACACGAAAAGGTATGGATTCTAGCTCGATTAGCGCTTCCACATCTAAGGCTCTTTCTGAAGCGATGCAGCATGTAAATTTAAATGGAAATCCTCACAAAGATATTCTTGCACTAGATTTGGCGCTTGAGAGGTTTCTCAGCTAAATTTATCCTACCATTTTCGCAGTCGAATGCTGATTCGGCTTGACTTCGTGCGTTTCACCCCCAATTCGTAATGGAGACAACGTATCTGCTCGCTAAATTGTTTGGGACAGTCATTTCAGCATCATCTATTGTACAGTAATGAGGCCTGTCACAGTGAAAGTGGATATTTTATCATCTCTAAACCTGACCTGAGTCCTTAGCTCCCTCCTGTTTTGATGGAGCAGAGCAGTATCGTTTTTTGTCATAATGGCTGGTTTAGAGCGTGCTTCGATCTGATTGTATCGGATCAGCGCTCGAGCTATTTGTTTTGAAGCGCATGTCGAAAGCCATTTCATCCGTTTCGGAATAAGCTCTAATAGCCAGCTAAAACCTTATCTCATGCAAACTACGATAACATCTTCTCTATATTCAATTTCCCAGAAGCGCGGTTCTGGATGGGCTGCGCAAGCGCCCGCTGGCGGCGACACCTGTTTATATTTTATACCACTGGTTAGCCATAAGATGGCGTTGTTGCTCCATGTCGTATCAAAAGCCGACAACCCATTATCTCTTGAAACAAATGAGTTTGTCATGACACCATTTTTCCACGTGCTGACCACTGCAATTTTTGTTTCGGTAGTGATTGGTGATATTTCGTTGATCGCCAATAATATCTGCTTTGCAGCGAACTGATCAACAACGTTCTGGGACTTCGCTCCCGCGAAGACATTCATCTGATGTACTGCTGATATAGCGACGAAAACACCAAAAGCGACAATGACGAACTTGCTGTTAATCTGGCTTTTAAAGCGATTAATAAGTATGAACAATAGGCCTAGTTCAAAAAATACCGAGGCAGAGATACTTCGCGGTGACGGCCAGAATAGGTCTGAAAAGAGGTTTAAAGGGCTTGGAAAAATTAGAAAAGCGCATCCTAGCGCCGTTAGAGCAAGTATTCCTCCGCTTGTAGAAGCCTTTCTGAAATTGAGAATAAGAGCCACAACAGCTGTTAAATTCAATAATAGAAAGACCAGCCGCTGCGTTATAGGGTAAATATTGTTAATTGCCGTGATGCCGAAAAGTATTTCAATTAATGCGGAAAAATAAACAGGAAGATTAGTTATCAAGTTTCCCGAAGCTATTGCTCGCCCGCTTCCATCAGAAAGCAGTTTTATTGAGAGCAGAAAGAGGAGTGTGCCTATCGCAAAAGCGATTGGGGCTCGAGCGACATCTTGGAGTAACTTCGGCGTGTCGGCTGTACCCTTCATCCACTTATTAATTACTGAAAGCGATGCTGCGAACAGAATCACCAGAGCAGCAGGCTGATAAGACATTAGAGACAGTGCAACGAAAACCGCGGCAATAAATGCCCAAATTACTCCAGAATTCATTAACGACAGAATGGCTAGCGCAATAAAAATAAAACCAAACCCGAAAACTGAGTATGACATCGGATAGTAGAATATATTGGTGAAATATCCATGTACAGTAACCAAGACTATAAAATATGGTAGAACCGAAATAGGCAAATCAGAGTAACGCAGGATTGCGTAACATGTAAGAACAATGCCAATAACTAACGAAGTTACCCATAACGGCATCATCTCATTATAGTGCACGGCTGCATTCAGAAAGGGTTGAGATATTAATACAATGAAATAGCGAAAGTTATTCCAATGAGTTTGAATTGATGAAAAATCTGTAGCAGGTCGAGTATTCTGGGAAATGTCATCAGGGCTAGCGACCCCCAGAAAAAGCCAAATCACAGATACTAGAAAAAGAGCCGAAAGAAATAAATGCGTGTAAAAGTTCTTACCATCATTCGTCATTGTATATGCCCCAGAAACATCGACTTTCTAATCCCCTTATCCATCATAATCGTATTGTGAATGAATGAGAATACTGTTGAAATAAGGCTAGGTATTCCGACCATTTTAAATTGTTCAAATCTTAAACACCCAAGCCCTTGAAAAGAAAAAAAACAAAACCGTATACGCCCCCATCGCAATCAGTTGAGGTATTAATATTTGATACTGAGCCAGAGGCAATGATATCTGCAATACAAAGACGTTTACGGTGTAGCAAATACAGAATGCCGCAAAGAATCGAGCAGACCTTCCCCAGCTACTATCGGATTTGAACGTCCATTTCATATTCCCGAAGTAACTATTCAAAAGCCCCGCAGCATAACCAACTGCATTAGCGACAAACGGAGTTGCGCCTAGCCAAGTCAGAACAGCAATAACCAGAAGTGTGATGAACGTGTTGATTACGCCAACCACCCCAAATCGCCCAAACTGCATTATCACATTCATTGTGCGCTCGTCAGATTTCATTTGATACCGCTTCTGGCAGTTGTTAAGCCACCGAGCAAGAGAATTTCGGGGCTTAGTATGATTTCTATTTCCATTGTCGTGCCAGTTTATTCTGGTGAAGCGTATCTTCGGGAACTTTGCGAACGCGTGGACAGCGTGCGTTCCAATGTTATTAACGCAGGTGCTCCATTTGGGGTGTCCGAGTTAATATTTGTGGAAGATGGCGCGAGAGATGCATCTGGCACGATCATTGACGATCTGGGGTCGGAATTCGATTGGGTAAAACCGTTCCATTTGTCACGGAATTATGGGCAGCATGCTGCCACTGTTGCAGGTATCGTTCGAAGCTCTGGCGACTGGGTTGTAACAATGGATGAAGACTTGCAACACCCACCCGAAGAAATTGAAGGGCTTCTGTTGAAAGCCGTTAGTCTAGGGTCGGATGTCGTTTATGCGAACCCTGAAGAGCCCGTGCATCAAAGTTTCATGCGAGATTGGACTTCCAAAACTTTCAAGTCCCTGATGGTGCGGTTAAGCGGAAATCAAGACATCACAGTGTTCAACAGCTTCCGCCTCATTCGTGGTAGCATAGCGCGCGAGGCCTCTCATGCTTGTGGTCACAGCACATACTTTGATATGGCGCTTTCGTGGTTCACGCAGCGCATCTCTAATGTCACAATGTGCCTGAAGGATGAAAGATACATTGCTACGGGAAAGAGCGGCTACAATCTTAAAAGTCTATTCAGTCACGCCCGCCGTCTCTTGTTTTCGACACAGGTTAAAGCTCTCCGTGTCGGGAGTGCTATTGGCGGTTTGGCTATTTTTTTAGCATTTCTTTTCTCTGCGGTTGTGATCGTCACCAAACTGATTGATCCCTCGCTGATACCTGTAACTGGTTGGCCATCACTGATGATTACGATCATGTTTTTTGGCGGAGTTTCCATCTTCTTAACTGGGTTGGTCATTGAGTATGTCTCAATCCTTATTATGGATACCCACGGTAAACCGCATTACAATTTTGTCGATCGAAGTTCCGACAAGATGCTCGCTGATTATTTTCAGAGCAACTCCACGCTCTCAAACCGAGACTATGCGAGCAATGTTCGTTCCGGCAACAAGTAATGCTGTTGCTAATGACAATATGAACCAGAAAATAAAGGCATCTAAAGTGTGAATGCCGAATTTCTGTTATATCACGTTAATCTAAAGCGTGACCTTCTGCCACCTTAACAGACGAAATTAGAGTAATCGAAGAAAGTTGGCAAGAAATAGATCGCTCGACAGTATCCACGAAGGCGCGTCAATACTGAAGGATATCATAAATATTTTCAATAATATCAAGATGAATTAATCGCATTCATTAAAAGTTAGAATAATTTAAGACCATGAGTTAAGTAAAAGGTTACAGCTGACCTTATGAATACCTTTATATGCCAAAATCCTTTCTTCGAAGCGTGTCCACCTGCATGCACCACTCGTACGGTTGGCACGTAAGCTGTATCCATTTTTTTAACTGCTCTTAGTGAAAGATCAAAGTCTTCAAAATACAAGAAGAACTTATCACTGAACCCACCGGTTTCTTTCAAGCCGGAGCTTCTGAAAAACATGAAACATCCACTCACAATGGGTGGGTTCCAAAAGACAACATCATCCGTTTCAGCTTGCAATTCATATCGCTCCAATCGCCTAGAGAAAAGTGAGCTAATTATCTTAGGCGCAAAACCTCTTATTATTAGGTCAAAGATAGCCGGATAGCGTTTACATAGATATTGTCGTTGCCCATTTGGCCAAACGGCGTGAGGACTTACTAGTCCACAATTTTCATGAGCTCTCATAAACGCGAGTGCATTTATCAGCACATCAGGGTCGATCTGGATATCAGGATTGAGGATGAGATGAAATTCACCCATTTGCTGCATAGCGAGGTTGTGAGCGCGGCCAAAGCCTATGTTTCCTTGACCCTGAATTAGTTTAACTGGCAAGTCTGGATATGAAAGCGGCAAAAAAGACGCGACTTCTTTGCTGGAGGAGTTGTCCACAATTGTGATGGAGAAGGAACAGGGCGCGAACTGACGCGCTGCAATTTTCAAACTATCCAGTGTTTTTTTGAGTTCATCAAAGTCAGGGTTAAAGGTAACGATTGAAATCGTTAGCAATGGCTGCTTATTGTTTTGAGTATCAGCAACTGAGGTAGTACATGTCATTCGTCGAATTCTCGGCTCGCTATAAAGTTTCGGCTGTCGTCAAAACGAAGCTATCATCGTAGTCATAATACGTGTTTATGGGAACGAAACGAAAGTAGTAAAATGATAGGAAGTGAAATCGCATGAAGGGGATTATTCTCGCTGGCGGCAGTGGTACGAGATTGTACCCTTTAACAATAGCGGTATCGAAGCAGATTCTGCCCATTTACGATAAGCCGATGATCTATTATCCGCTTAGCGTTCTTATGCTGGCAGGTATTCGGGACATCCTTGTCATCTCCACACCGCACGATCTCCCTCTTTTCAAAAAACTGCTTGGCGATGGCTCAGATTTCGGTATCAGTTTTTCTTACGCAGAACAGGAACACCCTAACGGTCTGGCCGAAGCTTTTATCATTGGTCGGGAGTTCATTGGCGATGACAGCGTTGCAATGATCCTTGGTGACAATATTTACTTCGGCGACGGTCTTTCGAAGCTATCGCAACTCTCTTCTGAGCCAATGAAGGGCGGAACTGTGTTTGCCTATCGCGTAGATGACCCGCAGCGTTACGGCGTCGTGGAGTTTGATACCAAGACGGGGCAGGCAATATCGATTGAAGAGAAGCCGGAAAAACCGAAGTCGCACTGGGCTGTCACTGGTCTTTATTTTTACGATAATCAAGTTGTCGATATCGCACGTTCGATTAGCCCGTCTGCGCGCGGCGAGCTTGAAATTACCACCGTCAACAATGTCTATCTTGAACGAGGTGAGTTAAACGTTCAGCGATTTGGCCGCGGATATGCTTGGCTTGATACCGGAACACACGATAGCCTTCACGAAGCATCGTCTTTTGTTCAGACTATTGAAAAACGACAAGGTATCAAAATCGCTTGTCCAGAGGAAATCGGTTTAGATAAGAATTGGCTAAGCAGTGAAGCCGTATTGGAACGAGCAGCTAAACTTGGCAAGACAGAATATGCAGCCTATTTGCGCCGACGTGTTGATGAACTGGGTAGAGATTGATGCAAGTTCGCCCTTTAGGTTTAGATGGTGTTGTTGAATTTACTCCGCGAAAACTCGGTGATGAACGTGGGTTCTTTTCTGAAACCTACAAAGCTGAAGAACTGAGTAAAGCAGGTATTCATCTGCAGTTTGTTCAAGACAACCATTCTCATTCAGCAATTAAGGGTGTTTTACGTGGTCTTCATTACCAATTGCCACCGTTTGCTCAAGATAAACTAGTGCGCGTAATTCGTGGTGCAATTTTGGATGTTGTAGTTGATATCCGGAAAAGCTCATCAACTTTTGGTAAGTGGCTGGCACAAGAAGTCTCAACCGAAAGGTGGAACCAGATTTTCGTTCCGAAAGGTTTTGCGCACGGCTTTATCACTCTCGTTGAGAACACCGAAGTTGTCTATAAGGTGACGAATTATTACTCTCCCGAGCACGATCGCTCAATACGTTTTGATGATCCGGCGATTGGTATCGAATGGCCAATCCCTTCATCGGGTGTGCAGCTTTCAGACAAAGATCAGCAGGCTCCACTGCTCGCCGACGCTGAAGTTTTTGATTGAGGTATAATATGAATATTCTTGTTACGGGTGGCGCTGGTTTTATTGGTTCTGCGGTGTGCCGCCATTTGGCAGTTGATCCGAAGGTTAATGTTATCAATTTCGATAAATTGACTTATGCCGGTAACCTGGCCTCACTGCGACAGATTGAAAATCATCCAAATTATAGCTTTCTTCAGGCTGACATCTGCGACGATACTGGTGTTCTGGAAGCCTTGCGTGCCAATGAGATCGACATTGTCATGCATTTGGCAGCCGAAAGCCATGTCGACCGTTCTATTGATGGACCCGCAGCATTCATCGAAACAAATATCATTGGTACATTTCGACTGTTGAATGCTGCTCTGGCTTACTGGCGCGAGCTACCGGAGCCACGCAAATCGGCTTTTCGTTTTCATCATATTTCGACCGATGAGGTATTTGGCGATCTGCCTTTCGATAGCGGCATTTTCACCGAGGAAACGCCATATCAACCATCGTCGCCTTATTCCGCTTCGAAAGCTTCGTCCGATCATCTGGTGCGTGCCTGGCACGAGACCTATGGGCTGCCGGTCGTGTTGTCCAATTGCTCGAACAATTATGGGCCATTCCATTTCCCTGAAAAGCTGATCCCACTTGTCATTCTTAATGCACTCGATGAGAAGCCGCTGCCCGTTTATGGCGCAGGTGCGAACGTGCGTGACTGGCTCTTTGTCGAGGATCATGCGCGGGCTCTGGCGCTTGTCGCGACGACGGGTAAATTGGGTGAAAGCTATAATATCGGTGGAAGTGCAGAACGCACGAACCTGAATGTAGTGGAAACGATTTGTGCCATTCTCGATAAGAAGCGTCCGCGCGCAAACGGCAAGAGCTATGCCGATCTGATCACATTCGTAACGGATCGTCCTGGCCATGATCGTCGTTATGCGATTGATGCCTCGAAGATTGAACGTGATTTAGGCTGGAAGCCGCAGGAAACTTTCGAGACAGGACTTGAAAAGACCATTCAATGGTATCTCGACAATGGCTGGTGGTGGGAGCCAATCCGCAGTGGCAATTATGCGGGTGAACGGCTGGGCAGTGCGGCGGTAAAAGAGGTCAATGCATGAGGATCGTTGTGACCGGGCGGGAAGGACAGGTCGTCCAGAGCCTTCTCGAGAAAGCATTGCAACGACCGGATATCGAAGTGATTACGCTGGGCCGCCCGGAGCTGGATTTGGCAAAGCCGGAAACTGCGCGCAGTGCCATTGAGGCGATCAAGCCCGACCTCGTCGTTTCCGCTGCTGCCTATACGGCGGTCGATCTGGCTGAGGATGAGCCTGAATTAGCTCTTGCGGTGAATGCAATTGGTGCTCAAGCAGTTGCAGAATCGGCAAAGGCTTGCGGTGTTCCAGTTATCCACATATCGACGGACTATGTTTTTGCGGGCGACGCCAATGCCCCATACGTCGAAACTGATATCACTGGTCCCCGTAGTATTTATGGGAGCTCGAAGCTTGAAGGCGAGCGTCTGGTTGCACAAGCCAATCCAAAGCATATCATCTTGCGGACGGCTTGGGTCTATAGTCCCTTCGGCAAGAATTTCGTCAAGACGATGCTGAAGCTGGCTGATACGCGGGACACTCTCTCGGTTGTTTCTGACCAATGGGGCAATCCAACCAGTGCGCTCGATATCGCAGATGCGATTATCCAGATAGCGGATCAACTGGCGGCAACGCCAGACTTCTCCGCCTATGGTGTTTATCACCTGGCGGGTACGGGCGATACGAACTGGAGCGGCTTTGCACGTGCTATATTCAGTGAAAGTGCCGAGCTTGGCGGACCGACGGCGACAGTTACGGATATTGCAACAGCTGATTATCCAACCAAAGCTGTACGTCCCGCCAACTCACGCCTGTTGACTGCCAAATTCCAGAAGGTGTTCAAATGGTCTGCACCGCATTGGCAAGCGTCACTACGCGATGTTGTAGCCAGACTGGTTTAGCATCTAATTGGCATGATCTCTAACGCGGCATCACTCAACGGGCGGTGTCGCGTTTTCGTATTGAGCGGAAATAATTTCCGCCTCTGCCTGCCCCTTAAAGCCGCGCGCACCAACCACTTTTCCACACAGCGTTGCTTGCGCCATATATTGGCGTTGCCTGTTTTAAGTGTGTTGCAATTTAGCGTCTGCCGTCACTCCAAAATACCCAAATTCTGTTAGCAACATCTAGTAACCGTTGAATACAGCCCCAAATCATATATTGAGCAAATCACTCAACTTTTAGCCAGCAAGTCCCGATAGGCAAGCCAGCGATCATGCAATGCTTATTTCGGGGACATCATGCTGGGGACTTCTGCCTTCCAAAAATCCGTCAATCGTCATTGGTTGAATATGCTTTCTGCCTCTGTGGTGCTCTGCGCCGCTTCACAGGCGCATGCTCAAACGGCCCCAAAAACGGAAGCCATTCAGCAAAGCCAGAATACAGAAGACGACACTATTGAGCCTATCAGGCTTAAGACAATTACCCTGTCTGCGGAGCGCGCTGCCAAGAACCTGCTTGATGTTCCAATGTCGATCAGCGTTATTGATCGTGACACGCTGGACCGACATCAGGTGCGCGATATTCAGGATATGGTGCGATATGAGCCGGGCGTAAGCGTTGATCGGCAAACGTCGTTGACCAATCCTTTCGGGCAGCTCAATAGCTTCAATATTCGTGGTGTCGGCGGTAACCGTGTGCAAATCCTTGTCGACGGTGCACGTGTTCAGGAACGCATCACTGATGGTAGCCGCGATTTCGTTGATCCATTCAATATGAAGTCGGTAGAAATCACACGTGGTCCGAATTCGGTTCTGTGGGGCGCGGATGCTCTGGGTGGCGTCGTGTTCTTCAGAACGCTGGACCCAGAAGATTTGCTGGACGGTACCAAGCCGTGGGCGGTTGAAACCAAATTCAGCTATGACAGTTTTGACAAATCGTTCCGTAAACAGATTACCGGCGCGGCTGAGGCTGGCGATTTCAAGGTCCTGGGCAGTTTTGGGCATATGAGTGCATCTGAGCCGGACATGCGTAAAGCGCGTGCTGATGGAGGCATCTGGGGATGCCCGCGTGAAGCGATCTGGCCGTGCAATAAAGCGTCCCCGATGGACACGGATTCCTATAACAGCCTGTTGAAACTTCAGTGGAATCCGTCAACCGATCATGAATTCAAGCTGACCGGTGAATGGTTTGAGCGCAACACTGATGTTGATCAAAAGTATGATTCCGGCGCAGCCAATCCGCTCTATGCGAGCATGCCTGCCTATTACAGCTTTTATTATGAAAACGAGAGCTGGGATCGTTCGCTGAAAATGCAACGGGCGCGGTTTGCCCTTGATCACCGCTGGACTGTCGGCGCATCTTGGCTGGATGAGGTGAAATGGAACATTTCCTATTCGCCTCAGAGACGCGATACGACGAGCAATCAGATCCGCAACTATTCGCTTCTTGCCACACCGCGTCGCGAAAAGCGTATCCAGATCCGCAATTATAGCGAAGACTTTCTGCAGGCTGATGTTCAGCTGACCTCGTCATTCGAGCTTGGCCAAAGCAGCCATAAACTCATTTATGGCTTTGCGGGTGATATCACCAAGAGCAATTATGACGGTGAGAATATCACCACCAATCTGAATACAGGCGTTACGACGGTTACGCCGCGACAGGGGTTCAACTTCCCCAAAGTTGATACCATACGTGCTGATTTCTATGTTCAGGATGAAATCAAACTGTTGGATGAGCGTCTGACGCTTACACCGGGTCTGCGCCTTGCTACTTACTCTCTCGATCCAACTCAGGATGATGGCTACGTTCCGCTTGAAGGGTTCGAGCCTGAAAAGATGGATAAGGCCCGTCTGATCAAGCGTCTCGGCGCGATCTACAAGCTCGACGATACTTATTCTGTATTCGCCTCCTATGGCGAAGGTTTCAAGATGCCGACCGCGCAACAGCTCTTTGTTTCGTCCACCTCTATCGGTGCGACGAGCATGGTTGAAGTCATTCCCAATCCGAACCTGAAGCCTGAATTTGTCCGCAGCTATGAAGCCGGTTTGCGCGGCGAATTTAATCGCGGCTATTTCAGCGCTTCCGCTTTCTATTCTGATTACAAAGATTTTATCCGTGGGCTGCAACAGGTTCCGGGAACCGCCGACAAATACACCTCTGACAACGTCGAGAGCGTAAAGGTCTGGGGCATTGAGTTTGGTGGCGAATATGAGGTCTATAACAACGTTTTCGCCAATGCGGCTCTTTCTTACATGCGCGGTGATCAGCGTGTCGATGCGGGTTCTGAAACGACGCCGTTTGATGGTGCAGTTCCGCTAACCACGGTTCTGGGGCTGCGTTACATCATCCCCGATTGGAATCTGGAAACAGAGTTTGTCGGCACTTTCGCATCGGGCGTGAAGCGCCGCGCTGATGAAAATGCTTTCAAACCCTCAAGCTATTCGGTGTTTGATGCCTATGCCAAGTGGTCCCCGACCAAGCATATTGACGTGAATTTCGGCGTCGAGAACATCTTCGACAAGCGCTATTTCCCCAACACGCTGACGGGCTATGCCAACATGCCTGACACCTCGTCTGTGGCGAATGTCAATCCACTGGAAATGCAGGTGGCACCGGGCCGTACCTTCAAGATTGGTGCAACGATGCGCTTCTGATCGTCATTGATGATCAACATGCCGGAGCGGTTTGAAAGCGGCTTCGGCTTTCTCATGTCAGTATCGGTTGATTATGCTTATTGTTCTCAGACAGTTTTGGCAGCTACTCAAATATTGCAATTCAGGCGAGGGAAAAGCTCTCAGCTGGTCGCTTTTAGGTTTGATATTCGCTCTCGATTTTATCGGCATTTATCTTGGCGTTAAATTAATCGGGTGGACTGCAGCATTCTATGGCGCCGTTGAGCAAAAGAATGTCACGGAAACGTTGTCTCAATTGGGAATTTTCGGCTTAATCGTGACGGGAAACACGCTTATCTTTTTGTTTGGTTTTTATGCCAATGGATGGCTCGAAATACGTTGGCGAGAGCGTCTGACAAATGTGGCGTTATCAACATGGTTCGATAACAAAGCTTACTGGCTTTTGGGATTGAAAGACGGGCAAGACAAAAGAAATCCCGACAATCCAGATCAGCGGATTTCTGAAGATTGCGCCTTGTTTGTAAAGTACACGCTTGAGGAGGGAGTAGGTCTTATAACGCGCGTTGTAGGCTTATTTTCGTACATTGTGGTGCTTGCAGGCCTTGCCACATTCTCCCTCAGTTTTTCGATTGCAGGATTTAACGTCGAAATACCGAAATATATGCTTTGGGCGCCCTTTGCTTATGTCGCGCTCTCATCAGTCCTGACACATATGTTCGGCCGCCGTCTGAAAGCAACTTTTATCGAACAACAGAAAAAGGAGGCCGATTTTCGTTACGGCATGGCGCATGTACGGCAAAATGCGGGTGAAATTGCTGTTATGAATGGCGAGAAGGCCGAGCGAAAATTTCTGAATGAACGATTTTCAGGTGTTCGATCCAATTGGTTTCGTCTTGTCGGCAGGCAGACATTACTTGGCGTTTTCACCCGACCCTATAACTCTACCATCTTGCGTATTCCCCTATTTCTGGCGCTGCCAGGATATTTTGCAGGCGCGGTGAACTTCGGTGGCTTGATGCAATTAGGCTTAGCCTCACAGCAGGTAGCCACGACATTGTCCTGGTTTATTTTCCGCTATCACGTTCTTGCTGAACTGGTATCGGCGATATCGCGTTTGTCCAATTTCTTGAACGCAGCCAATTCGGTTGGGGCAACGCACAAAAAAGCTGTTGTTGACGCGACACAACCATCGCTGCAATTGCGCGACGTTTCATTGAAAACGCCTGATGGGCAGACCCTTCTGAACATTCCCGAACTTGAAATCGAGCCCGGCAAAACTGTCTGGCTGCGTGGTCGATCCGGGCTTGGAAAGACGACATTGCTTCGTCTGATTGCAGGTGCATGGAATTTAGCAAGCGGAACGGTTCACCGTCCAGATGCTTCAATGCTGGTACTTTCGCAAAAGCCCTACATGCCAAATGCCGGGTTATACGATGCGGTCTCCTATCCGCTTCCGGCAGAGAACTTTGACCAGACCCAGATCGCTGAGGCACTTGCAAAGGTCGGGCTGTCGAAGCTGTCGTCTTATGTGTTTTCTGGAGAACATATCGCGCCGGGAACACTCTCTGGCGGTGAGATGCAAAGGCTGGCTCTTGCACGCGCGATCCTGATCAAGGCCGACTGGCTGTTTCTCGATGAAGCCACCAGTGCACTGGACAAGATCGCCGAGGCCGAGCTGCTGGAGCGTTTGCGAAAAGAACTTCCCAACTCAACCATCGTCATTCTGGCTCACCGCGAGCCTGCAAATCTTGTCATCGACAGCGTCATCGACCTTGAAACTTTTAGCGTTACGCAAAAGCAGTCCGAGATGTCTGATCTCCAAACAGCATGAGGAAATTATGAGCGAACAACCGATCCGCGCGAAACTATTGGCCGCTCCGGCTGATGTTCTCAAAACACTGCCCGCGATGGGCAAGCTGATGATCAATTCCAAAAGCTGTGGCGCCACACATGAGCGCATCGGCGTGGTCGAACGCGTTGAGGTCCGGGATGGTTGGGTGCATTTTTCAGGTCCCGAGCACCATTCGCGGATTGATCTCAATGCCATTGCGTCGATGATTGTTGATCGCAGCAGCATCATGCAGGAAAAAGTCTATCCGCGCATAGATCTGCTTGCCTCGGACGAAAGTGTTATCGGCAGTGTCATTGGCTTTGACGGTGCCGAGCCTTTCGACAAGGCGCTGGATAGCTTCGGGTTCGCAACCCTTGAGCCTAAAGCCAAAGATCAGAGCACAATGGAAAAGCAGGAAGTTGGCGAAGACGATCCGGGTCTTACGCCGTTTGCTGCTGCTCAGCGGAATAAGGCAGAGATACGCATCGCACTCGAATTGCCTGCTTTCAAACAGGAGTGGAGCGGTGAGATGCCGGAAGTGCGGCCATCGCGCGGTTTTATCAATGTGATGAAGCCTGATTTCCATCTGCATCTTAAGGCAGGGCACGTTGCTTCATGGCGTGAGATCAGGAAGGGCGATGATCTAACCTTCTATGCGCTCAACGAAGCAGGCGACGAAACAGGTCTCATCGTATCGGGCAACAAGGAAGCGTTCCAATGAATGCCACGTTATTGAACGACCGGGTCGGGCAGTGGATTGATCCGCAATCTGGCGCACACCGCACGCATCAATCGGTGATGCAGGATATGGCGCAAAAGCGGGTTGTTCTGCTGGGCGAGACGCATGATCGGTATGATATTCACCGCTGGCAGATGCACATCTGCGCCTCTCTGCTCGCTCTTCGTGACGATCTTGCCGTCGGCTTTGAAATGTTTCCGCGACGGCTTCAGCCGGTGCTTGACGAATGGGTCGAGGGAAAGCTCGACGCCGAGACGTTTCTCGAACGTGTAGATTGGGGAAAAGTCTGGGGCTTTGCGGCCGACCTCTATTGGCCATTGTTTCATTTTTGCCGTGAGTTTCGTGTCAAAATGCTGGCGCTGAACTGCCGCCGCGATCTTGTCACGCGCGTTGGCAAGGAAGGCTGGGATGCAATTTTAGAAGAAGAGCGTGACGGTCTGACGCCCGCACGTCCTGCGAGCCTTGCACATCGCGAACATCTGTTGCGCCTGACCAATGGCGGGCCACCCGCGATGCAGGGAAAATCTGCCGATGCACCGGAGTTTGATCGGTTCGTCCGTGCACAACAGACATGGGATCGTGCCTTCGCCTGTAATATTGCGACTTATCTCAATGAAAAGCCCGACGCGCTGGTTCTCGGTATCATCGGACGCGGGCATATGGAATATGGCTTTGGTACGCCGGACCAACTTGATGATCTTGGCATTGATCAGGTGGGTGTTCTTCTGACAGAGGATATAAGTGAAGCGCCATCAGCCCCAAAGATTGCAGATATGCCGGCCATCGCCGATGCCGTTTTCGGGTTGGCTGCTTCGTAGTTGCATATTGAGGGCATCATCGCTGGACAGCACGGTTGCCACTGACCATAAACATTGAACGACAGAGAACCCGAGGATCACGAGAGTGCAAAATTTTACCAGTTTCCGTCTGATCATGATGCTCGGTTCTCTACTGGCTGCGACGGCATATACCATGCCGTCCGTCGCGCAGACTGGACCACGCGTCACGACTACACCCGCCGCACCTGCTGAAGTGCCGTCAATCAACAATCAGGCAGAATGGCAGAATGCAGTCGTGCGTATTCTTCAACGCTATGGCCAGCTTCTTGCGCGTGAGCTTGCGCCTCTGGAACTCGATGGTGTCTTTAAGCCGAAAATCAGCTTCTATCTTTCTTCAGACGGAACCGTGTCGGACGTGAAACTTGTCGAAAGCTCGGGTGACGATCTGGTTGACGCAGCGGCTTTGAAAGTGCCGACGGCTGGCGCGGCGTTTCCACCATTCACACCGGATATGGCGAGTGACAAACCCAAACAGCTTATTGCACCGTTCGAGGTTCGTCTCCATAAGCCTGAACCGGAAACAACCCCGACCCCTCCCGCCGCAGCACAATAGGGATCAGGCGACCTTCAGCTCCGCGATAGACAGGCCGGTGTCGGTCATTTTGTTATCGACGCCATTCTCATCGAGAAACTGTTTCATCTCGGCATAGGTTTCAAACCATGCGCGGTTATATTTGTCGAACAACGACTGGTCCCAATAGTCTTCCAAGCGAAATTGCTTCTCGCTGAAAACATCATAGCTCGGAATTTTATAGGTTTCGGCAAACTCTGCCGTGCGGCTGTCATAAGTGAAGTAGATAGACGGAATGCCGTTGGCGAGCGCCATCAGGTTGCCGTGCAGACGGTAGCCAAGGACAAGTTGCTGCTCATGTACGAGATTTTCGTAATCTGCTACAACGTCCGAATAGAACATACGATGGCGATAGAGGTTTTCGATATCGTCATCGAGATACCAGTCAGCTGTCCAGCGATGCGCTTTAAGCGCTGCAATCGCCTCTTCTTTTTGTTCGGGCGTACCGAACACCATCTTCTTCTCTTCAATCTCGCCCTGTGCCATCAGCGTGATATCGAAACGTTGGGCCATGGACCGGATGAGATCGCGGTGGCGGGTCAGATATTGTTCAATATCCTGCGCATAAGCTGGCGATACCTCGCGGCGTACGGTGACACCCACCTGCCTGACCTCTTCGAGCGGTGGCAGTTTGATGCGAAGATGTTGATTGTTGCGACGAAACGCCGTCGGGCAGCCAATGATACGGACATTTTGAATGCCAATATCGTTGAGGACCTGTGCCGTATAAGCGCCCCGTACACCGACAGAAACAGTTGAATCGGAGATCATGCGCAACACGGCTTTCGTTTCTTCAGAAAGCTGGATTTCGCCGCGCACCGGCGCCTGTGCACCGATGCCAAACGCAATAACAGGCAGTTTCAATCGTTGGAGCACCGGGATCGTATCGCGCCAGTTCATGTCCTTGTTGATGTAGTTCGAGCCGCGCAGGATGACATAATCATATTCTTCCCGCAGCTGATCGATCTTTTCGGGTGAAAAGTTGGTGATCGGCAGCTCGGCCGCCTTCTCATAATTCATCAGCTTCAGCGACGACTCGAAAACGAACGCGTCGCCAATGTTATGGTAGTGATTAATGCTGCCCTGCACGTCAGTATGACGATACCATCGGACATTGTCGTGATCGTACACTTCTCCTGCCGGGATCATGACGAGGGCGCGTGCCATAGGCTATTCCTTCTTTTATAAACAGATGCAGGCGAGCCAGGCTCAGCTTGCCTGAGAAAGTGCGGTTTCTGTGACCGCAGGTTTCAGTCTGCGAGGTTTGGCCTCGCGCAGCTGGTTGTAAAGATCGAGATGTGCTCTCGCACAATCGACGTAGTGAACCGGTTTGCGGATGGATTGATGCAGGCGGTTCCAGATGTGCGGATCGCTCAGCACTTCGGTAAAACGATCAGCCAGATCTTCCGCGCTGCGGACACGGAAATGCAGCCCATCCTCACCATCGCGGATTTTTTCTGCCATACCGCCAATGTTGGAGCAGATGACCGGACGACGATGATGCAGTGCTTCCTGAATGACGATGGGCGAGTTTTCCCACCAGATCGACGGCATCACAACCCAATCTACCGACTGCATGAGGCGCGGCATCTCTGAATTCTGATAAGCGCCGTAAAAGCGAACACGCGGGCCTGCCTCTTCGATCAGTTTTTGCATTCGTTCCTGAAAGGCTGACGGTTGTTTTTCAAGGTTTCCGCCAAAGATCATCAGGCGCGAATCCTCGCCCCACACCTGCTCAGGAACACGCGAAACTGCATCAACAAGCACATCAATACCCTTGAACGGATTGATCTGTCCGAAGAATGCGAAACGACTGCGTCGCGGATCGGGTCCGGTCAGCTCGCGTGGTGGCGTTGTTTGTGTGATCGCGATACCATTCTCGATGACGGCCATCTTGTCGGGATTGATCCCCCATTCGCGATAACGATTTGCCAGAAATTCGCTCGGCGACACAAAAGCATCAGCGAGTTCCAGCATGCCGCGTACAAAGCGTTCGCGTTTGAGAAAGCGGGCAGGCGGTATGTGCGGAAAGCAGGCGTGGCAATCAATCGGGGAAGCTTCATTGCAGAGCTTCGACGTACCCGCTTTCACCATCTGGCCATCATTGTTGCAGATGGAAAGAAACTCGTGGAACGTCACTAGAATGACGCGGTCCGGCAGTGCTTCTCGGATGGCATAAAGCGTTTCGAGACCAAGACCAAGAACATGATGAAAGTGGACAATATCCGGATCGAAGTCACGTACGAACCGCAGGAGATCGCGACGGATTTCGTCGGTGTTTTTGTTCGACAGATAGAAATGATCATATTCGTCGGCGTGAAACAGAATCTCGTCACTGGCGCGCCGCATGCTCATGAGAGCAGTGGTGCCGTGCCGGGGGATAGGATGGCTGGCTCGCGCCAGATAAACCGATTGCACGCCCGGTGTCGCGTTCAATCCCTTGTGCAGATTGTAGGACGCGATTTCACCGCCGCCGAGTGAGATTGACGGGTGGGCATGGGAAATGACGAGAACACGGAGTTTTTCGCTCATGCGGGTTCCTCCATCGTGACCTTGCGCTTGCCCGCAAGAATTGCGGACCAGCGTGCATCAAAAACCTGACGATCGATACGTTCGATAAGCGCGATGGTCGATGCTTTATCTGTTACCGAAACATCATCTGCCCCGAGCATTTGTGCTGAAGGCAGCCAATAGGAACGCAGTCCGGATTGCTTGAGTTTCAAGCCGAGGTCGAGACCCTTTTCATGGGTGCCGAGATAACCGCGGGTAAAACCACCAGCGGTAAATAGAGCTTCGCGAGGCATGATGCAGCATTCGAAGGTTGCAGTCGCTACCTCCGTCAATTGCATGCCGGATATTGCATCAATGGGGTAGCCGGCATAGCGGCTGATAAGGGCGCGGTCTGACTGCGGCCCTGCCACCCATGTTCCCGCCCAGCGGATTGAGTCATCTTCATAGGCAAGTGTCGGAGAAAGCACGCAATCCTTGTGCATCTCGTAGGCGCTGATGAGTTTGTTGAGCCAGCCAGAACGTCGTGGCAACAGAGAGCCAGCGAGAAAAATGACCTGATCGGTGGAAACCGTACGTGCACCCACTTCAAGCGCATCATAAAGATCTTCCGAACCATTGGCTGAAACCAGCCGGATGCGCAGCCGATAAAAGTCGGCAAGTCTTCTGATCTGCACCCCGATACGGTCGATGATTTCCGTAGCCGCCGCAATCACAATGGGCGCTATGCGCGTTTCAGGATCGAGTGCGAGCAGAGCAAGCAGCGGCTCTATTTCTTCGACGCGTTCGTCAATACCAATGATGATAGCCGGGCCGACTGCGTCCTCAAAGGGACCAAGGTCGACCACGCCAAAGACTTCCGGTGCTGGACGATTGACGCCACGCAACAGTGGTACAAGCTGTTGATCGACGATGTGGCGCAACGCCCATGCATTGGGATCGGTGGCACGCAGCTGCCGAACAATGGCATCGCGCGACGTCACGCGGGTGGGGGTGAGCGGAAAGAACGCGCGGCGCCCATCACTGATTGCCAGTTCCAGATAGAACGGCGAAGTGCTGTCGCCTGCAAGTTCAGGGGCAAAAGCCACAAAGCCATGGGCGTGGCGATTTGGATCAAGACCTGCGTTAAAGGGGGAATGATTATCAAACTCACGCGTTACATCGGAGCGGTCGATGCGTGTCCACGTCGTGTCGATCTGGATGTCGCCGCGATGTCGCCGAAGCCGCACGCTTTCAACGTGACTGTCGGGATCAAGCAGCCAGCCTGAAATCAATATGCCACTGCCTTCAACCCGAAAGACATTGTCGATGCCCATGCGAACGGGAAAAGGCAGAGCGGAAACCGTATCTGTACCATCGAAACGATTGGCGGCGGAACGCAGACGCAAAAGAATATCGGTTGAACTGCGCACGCGTGGCAGGATTGCGCGAATATGGGCGGGTGTTTCGCGTGAGCCTGAGAGAAGTCTGCGGTCATAGACTTCGGTAAACCGCCAGCCTCGGCGGCCGCGAAACAAAATGCGCTCGATATCATTGGCTTCCACCGGCTCATTGGCGAGAAGAAGCCCGGCAAAGCCAGAGGCTTGTTCTTCAAGATCGGGGCGCGCAAAAACACTGATCGAGCATTCGGCGAGTGATGAGTTTTTACCGCTGATCAGAAGCCGCGTGACTGCAGGTGTCAAATCCTGCGCCCAGCCCTGGACGAAAATATCGCCTTCGTCGCTTCCGCCAATGAGTTCAATACATCCGTCCGAGCGCGCACCTGCCTGCAATAAAACCGTGATTGCAGACAATTTTTTCCGGCTGATGGGCCCCGATATCAATCCTTCGACGAGTTCATCGATGACGCCTGAGAGGCTCTGACCGGATAAATCTCCGATCATTGCAACGAAATCCGGAACAGATGCCGATCGCGATGCAAAGTTATAGCGCGCGACCTTCGCCCGATGCTGAAACATGATGGTCTTGAGGATACCGCGGCGCAACACGTTCGTAGGCACAATTGCGACAAAACCATGTGTTCCGGCGGGCGATGGTTCTTTCAAGGGCCAGGTTATGAGACTTGTTTTCACGCTCATCGCCGGGTCGCCATTGAGAAACGCTGTAACCTGATCGGTGGTGGCACTTCCAATGCCGAGCACTAAGACGAGCGTGTCTTCAATCACGCACCCCACCACCATTTCGCCCTCCATAATCATAGGAGGACGTTCGGTCGTGCGGCTATTTCTGGCGCCGGATTGAATGTTTGGCCTTTCATCCTGTGTCATGCGGCGACCCTCAGGGCATGATTGCGAGTGTGAGGAGCGCGCCAGCGACAAAGCCGGTCAAGACGGCGGCAAGCACGAAAAGAACTTTGATGTCTCCGCTACTCCTTTTGCGCACGTCTTCCATACGCTGTTCAAGACCAGCAACGACGCCGTCCATGCGCATGATATGCACATCAAGCTCGGTCATGCGCTGGTGGAGATCAGTACGCAGCGTGTCAACCGAACCGGCAATGTCGAGCAGATCCGTGGGTGAAGCATTACCAGTGCTGTCGATGGTGGGCGCTGCGCGTTGCAGCGAGCGCTGGTTCACCTGCAACTGGCGTTGGGCTGCCATCAGCATGTCGAGCTTGTCGAGAATGCGGGTCATTGGCGCTGCGATCAGTGCTTCTGCCGCTTGCTCATCGGGTTTTGGCACACGCAGTTTCTGCTCTACGCCTGCGGCATTGGCGGCAACCACAACCAGTTCGCCTGAGCGTGCCGCAGCAAACTGAGGCAACATCACTTCGAACGCATGCATTCCGTCGCCGATGCCATTGCGCTTCAGGTCGGGTCTGTCCTTGTCGGCAGGCGCTTCAGCAATTGGCTTGTCATCCAGCAGAACGCGAATAATGAGCCGTTCGCTCGGGTATGAAGGATCGAACGCCCAGCCGTAAAGGCGGCCTTCTTCGATGGCGTCAACGCGTCCTTTCATGGCTTCAGTCCTTTGAGGTGTCGGCGAAGCACTCTGCGCTTCAGCCGGCTTTTGTGCCTCATCGGATGGAATTTTGGTCGCGATGTTCATGATCTACCTCTCATGCTGCCTCGACACGCGCTGCGCGCAATGACCCGATCATGGCGAGATAGCGGGCTGCGGTGGTGTCGATGGTGTCCGGGTGCCGCGCATTTTCGCCAAGCGATTGGCGCAAGTCCGGGTTTTCCGCCATGCGGCGCATTGCTTGGGCGAGCGCCAGCGGATCATTGGGCGGAACGGTGAGACCATTGATGCCATCAGTGATCATCTCGGCCATTCCACCAATATTGCTGCAAATGACAGGGCGGTTTTGTCCCTGTGCTTCCTGAATGACGAGCGGCGCATTCTCCCACCAGATCGAAGGCATGATTGCGCAATCGACAGACTGGATAAGTTGAGCGATGTCTTCGCGGCGATATGCGCCACGACGTTGCACGATCGGCCATGTTTGCGCAAAAAGCCGGTCGATTTCGCCGACAAAGCTTTCGCTCTGAAAAGGAGCTGCACCATGAACGCGCAGCTCGAAATCAAAGCCTTCGGAAATCAGCTGTTGGGCGGCCTCAAGCAGGACTGTCGCGCCCTTCCATGGATTGAGATTGCCGAAATAGCCGAAGGTTGGCTTTGTCCGCTCCTGCTGTCGAAATTCCACTGCTGGCCGCTCCGGCTGACCATTGTGAATGACCTCGATACGATCTTCTGCAAGGCCCCATTCCACATAGCGCTGTTTGAGAAATTCGCTCGGTGAGACGAAGACATCGACGGCACTAAGCAGCGATTTGATGTGCCTTTCGCGCAATACGAACTTATCGAGCGCAATGTCTTTGAAGCAGGCATGACAACGGTCAGGGCTTGCACCATGACACAGCTCTTTGCCTGTGGTGCGCACCATCAGCCCATCATGGTGGCAGATGGGGTAATAGTCATGCAAAGTCAGAACGATGCGGCAATCGGGCAGGGTGCGGCGCACGATATGCGGGAACTCTGCGCCGAGCAGCAACAGATGATGCAGATGCACGACGTCAGGTCTGAAATCGCGCAGCAGTTCGACGATATCCGGTACAATGCCATAAAGATCGATCTGGCTCATATAGAAGCGATCAAAGTGCCCTGACCAGAGTAGAATTTCATCGCCGCCATTGCCGATGCTCTGAAAGCTTGTGCCGGGACGTGCTTCACGATGCACCTTGTTGGTGGCCCCCATAAACATCGCTTCGCATCCTGCACGCTGATAGGCGCGGAACAGATCATGGGCGAAAATTTCCGTTCCGCCGGGATGAAGCGATGGATGATTATGAGCTGCGATGAGCACACGAGGGGCCATCAGGCGGCACCTCCGCGTGAAGCGATAAAGATATCCTGATAATGATCGGCATCAATACCACGCCAGTGGCCGAAGGATTTCGTTGCAAGCTCCAGCTTACTGCCTGCAAGAGCGCGGTCGAGAAATCCGTTCTCAAAGCCGACAGCTGCAAGGGGGGGAAGCTCTGGCACAAACCAGCATGGCCCGGCTCCATGACGTTCAAAGGCGAGGCGCTTGTCGCGCTTACCGAAGCGGTCGCGAGCGGCGATATCATCAACGACGAATGCAGTCATGAAGAGCTTTCCGCCTGGTGCAAGTACGCGTGATACCTGTTCGAGATAGGTCTTCACTTCATCAGACGGCAGATGCGTGACTACAGACGTCATGATGACAAAGTCAAAGCTTCCGTCAGCAAAGGGAAGCGTCAGACTGAGACCGTTCACAGTACCTTTCGGATTGTAGAGGTCATGCGCAATATCGATATGACGGAACTCAAAATTCGGGTAATGCGCGGTGATATTCTGTCGGCACCAGTTGACGCCGCCTGATACCGGATCGATACCGGCATAGCGCGCTTTCGCCATATCGAGATATTGCGTCAGCGGCACGGCCATGCGGCCAATTCCCGAACCAATATCAAGCACGCGTGCATCGGGCTTCAAGCCGCCTTTGCGGATGAAATGGCCGAGAAATTCAGCGCCAACCGCACGATAATCTCCATCGCCGACAAAAACGCTGTTCGGGTCGGGCGAAGGCAGAAAGCGGTTCTTCAAAACAGAATGTATCAGCCAGTCAATCTGTTCTTCGGGTATTGCTGGTTTGGCTTCAGGTTCTGGCTGTTTCAGCATTACCACTTCGGTCAAGCGGCGCTCCTTTCAGATTTGGCCACAATCACATTCGAGGGAGCCATCATTTGGTTCTCCTCTTGTGGTGGCGTCATCAGTTCTGTGATTTCTTCATCCCAGCGCTGGGTATGCAGCCAGGAATTATATTGGCTGGCGAGGCCGCGCATATAATCGGCACTGCGGCGGATGGAGCGGCGCTCGAAATGGTAGAGGGCAACTCCCGGTTCGTAGAAAATCTGGAAACCAAGCTGGCGTATCTTCAGGCACAGATCGCTGTCTTCGTAGTCACCAATGACGTAATCTTCGCTAAAGCCGCCCACGAGATCGAATATATCCTTGCGGGTGATCAGGCAGGCGCCGGTGACGCCAGGGACATTGCGCGCACGTCGCGCCGGTGCGTAATTACCGGGCATGCCCTTGTGATAGTGATGATTGAGCCAGATGCCCTGACGATCGCGGGCGAAATAAAGCCCGGCATGTTGCAAAGAGCCATCTTCGAACAGCAGACGCGGACCGATTGCGCCAAGCTTCGGTTCATCGAACAAAGGCTGAATGAGCTGCTGCAACCAGCCATGTTCGGACGGCACCACATCTGAGTTCAGCATGACAATAGTCGTGCCGGTTGCGAGACTTGCGCCAGCATTGCAGGCACGGGCATAGCCGCCATTGCGGTTCATGATCGCAAGTTTGAATGGCATATCATGAAGGATGTGCAGGCCACCCAGCATATGCTCGGTATCGTCCTGAATTTCAGGAGAATCGAGCACGAAGATGAACTCAGCATTCTCCATCAGCCATGGATCAGTCGCCATCGATGAGAACTGAAACCGCAGAAAATCGAGATTGCGGTAAAGTGGGATGACGATGGAAGCGAGCGGAGATGCGGGCGTCTCTCCAAATTCTTTGATTTCAGAAATTCGTACCGTCGCGCCAAGTTTCTTTTCAACTTCTGTCAGGGCAGGAGCCAGTATCTGTTCAAACACATGCGGCCGCGCTTGCTGTGGTGGAACAGATCGTAAGATCCGCATGCGTTGTGCTGACGGTTCAAAAGGTTGCGGCGCTGGTATCAGAGGTGCGGTTGCGCCGGAAGAAAGACGCATTTGAAAACGCGGCTGTAACAAGGGGCCAAGATTTTTGGCCGAAGGCAACCAGGCAACGAAACCTGTCACGTCTTGCTGTGGCGTATCTTCACGTTTCGCGATCTTGCCTGCGAATTTATGGAAATGCGGCTTCAGTGAAACCGCACTGCCACTTTCAGGCAGATATTCGATATCAGTAAGCAAACTGGAAGGATCGTGCATCCATCCACCAACGATCAGTCCACTATCAAGCGCCAAAGCGAGGTCGATTTCGGCTGCAGGATGGGTGGCTGCCGGATGGGTGGCTGATTGTGAAATCTGACGAACGGGTAACGGGGAGCGTGTCTGTAAATCAATTGCGACAGCCGTACCGGCTACACTCAGTTTTCCCAATTGGCGAACAAGAAATTCGCGCAAAGCACCATTGCCCTGCCACTTGCTCCACCACATGGTGAAGTCTGCCTGTTCAGCTGAGCGCGCTGCCAGTTTGCGGACGGCGACGCCTTTTTGTCCGGCCAGGATCAGCAACAGGGAAGATGGCAGATCCTGGGGCGCCTCAACCAGCAAATGGCACGGCTGCCAGGCATTGCGCGCTTGCTTGCTTGCGACAAACCGCGGAGGGATCACCATCACACTGCCCGGTGTAACGCCGTAAATAGCTGACACTTCGCCGAGCATCGGATCAACAGCGGTCTCCAGAAGATGGTGACCTCGAACGGGTTCGCCGCAATATTGCGCTTCCCGGGGTTCTGGCGTTAACGCGAATGTCAGATCGCGGACAAGGGACGCAAATGTCTGATTACGGGAGAGCCGAAATGTGCTGCGCCAGGTTGTGAGGATATTTGTCAGAAGCTTGATATGCCCCGGCAAGGTGAGATCATGCACCACATATTCCACATCGAAAGCCGCGAGTTCACTGGCCGGGTAAAGGATCGTCTGTGCCGTTGGGCCCATGGAGCCTGCGGACAGCGATAATTCGACTGGTTCTGTTCCAGTTCTCATCGCCCAAAACATACGCATGCCACCATTTTCAAGGGGGATGCCGATACTGAGCAGGGGAACAGGCTGGACAGACATTTCCAGCGTACATTTGGTCGTTGAGCGAGCCGGGCCGGGAATATCCCAGATGACGACAGCCACATCGGCGCAAAGACGGCAAATGGAGAGGTTCTCAGTTTTGCTTTCAGTGTCCGCCGAATGGTCGAGGTTCAATGCGAGCGCCCTTTCATTCTTGTTGGGGATGCAAACCCGAACACATCACTAAGCCAGATGTGACAGGCCAGAAATCGAGATCGGAAGGCAGTTGAAGAAGGAACGTGCCCGACGGGAGGATGTCGGGCACGCACTCAATCGTTCAATCAGTGAACAGTGAAGTACTGGTCGGGATGGGACTGTACGTCGTCTGCACTGGTGTTCACGAGGGTAACGGTGTCGCCATTGCCGAGATCGACAACAACATTGCCACCAACCTGAGTGACGCGATCTGCGAGGTCATCCGCCGAATTGACATCAAGGCCGTTAATGCCCTGCTGAATCTGGAGGATGTCTTCACCGGGGTTGAAGTCCAGGATGACGTCGTTTCCGCCGCCGCCGTTGAACAAGAAGACATCGCTACCGGCACCGCCGATAAGGATGTCATTGCCGGCGCCGCCATCAAGGATGTCGTTGCCGTTTCCACCTTGCAGGATATCGTTCCCGTCGCCGCCAAAGAGAAGGTCTGAGCCATTGCCGCCCTGGAGAACATCGTCTCCAGCGCCGCCAAACAGCACATCGTTCCCATTGCCGCCGCTTAGGACGTCGTTTCCTGCATCACCGAACAGAACATCATTACCGTTTCCGCCGAAAAGGAGGTCATCACCGTTTCCGCCGAAGAGGGTGTCATTCCCGTTATCGCCGAAGATGGTGTCATTGCCATCACCTCCGAAAACGAGATCATCACCGCCATGAGCGCGGATGAAATCGTCAAAGCGGGAACCGAACAACACGTCGTCGTAGGCGCCGCCTTCTAAAGTGGCCATCTGCTTCTCCTTGTGTTCCTGTATGGGTTTACAAAAAGGCCGGAAAATGGTCCGACCATTATGCTTGTAGTAGTCTGCGCCGCATCAATTACAATTGCAACATTATTAGTTGGTATAAATTTGACGGTCATAAGTAACAAATTATTACGAATAGTTTATATTTCAGTTTTATAAAAAGAAATATGATGTATATTTATAATCAATATAATTTATATTTACATTGTATTTGGTGGTAAATTAATTTCAAATTTGAAATATAGCCCTATAGGAATAATAGTTAATATGTTTCAATAGCATGGCAGAAGGCGCATCGCGTCTCGCGCTAACTGAACGCGTCGGAGAATCTCAACCTATGGATGATCTATATTGTGAAATACTCTTCTCGACAGGCTACTGATCTGAAGCTCAGAACAGCAGCCTGATTGAGGTGAAGCATTTCCAGCAAAGGTGCGTAGCGGTTTTGCGTTGGATCATGCGTCAAACAAATAGTGAGTGCGGTTCCAGGGATTCAATCCCGAACGAACCGCTCTGTCTGTTCATTTTTACGCCTATCCTGGTCCGAAAATCGGTCCCCATTTTTCGGTATGTGCTCTAGTCTTCACGGAAGGCCCTGTTGAGGCTGTCGGTAATCGGCGAAACGAGGTAGTCGATTGCCCGGCGTTCTTTGTGAACGATAATGATTTCAGCCGGCATCCCCGGATAAAGCCTTGCCGTCGGATTGGCGGTCATCGCTTCCGGTGTGATCTCTGCCCGAGCTACGAAATAAGCGGTATCTGTCTTTTCATCGAGCGATTGATCGGCGGCAATATAGGTCAGTCTGCCATCGAGTGGTGGCATTGAACGCTGGTTATAGGCGGTCAGACGGATCTGCGCGCTTGCGCCCACTGAGATACTGTCGATATCCCGTGGGCTTATCTTCATCTCGACGACCATCGGTTCGTTTTCAGGCACGATATCCATGATTGGTTCGCCCGGTGCCACAACGCCACCCGGTGTGCGAAGCCGGATGTTGGCGACAAAGCCTTGCTGTGGGGAGCGAACTTCGACACGGCGCATGACATCCCTGGCTGCAACGATTCTTTCTTGCACGTCGGAAAGCTCGACCTGACTTGATGTTATCTCGCCCGCGATTTCTGACTGCAGATCGCTCTCAATGCCAGTCAGTGCAAATTGTGCCCCGGCCTTTGCCTGCCCGGCCTTCGCTTTGTCGCCAGCATATTCGCCGCGATCACCTGCAAGCTGGCTCAGGCGTGTGTCGATTTCGGTAAGCTTCGACTTTTGAGCGAAGCCTTTTTCAACGAGGCTTGCAATCGCCCGACGCTGTTCGCTGATAAGCTCAATCTGACGATCTGTGGCTGTAATCTGCGAGGTCGAAGCCTTTTCCTGTTCGGTGTACTGCTCAATGGTTTTCTGCTGAATGTCGATTTTACTCAGCTTCTGAGCAAGGCGCTTTTGAAAGAAGATGTTCTCGGCACGAATTGCGTTTTCCGCATTTTCTCCACCCTCGGAAAACTTGTCCGGAAAGGCGATTTCCTTGGTGCCGGACTGTTCAGCACGAAGACGCGCAAGCTTGGCAATCAATCCGATGCGACGGCTTTCCAGCGATTGTAGTTCTGAACGTGCTTTGGTCGCATCAAGCCGGAGAAGCGGTTGATCAACGGTGACAATATCGCCTTCCTGAACCAGCAAGCGATCAAGAATGCCGCCTTCGAGATGGCTTATGGTCTTTCGCTTGGAATCAACAATGACAGTACCAATCGCTACAGCGGCACTGCCCAGATTTGCCGAGTAGGCCCAGGCGAAGAAGCCGCCAAAAGCAACGCCTATTGTGGCAAGCCCTGCAATGATGAGGCCTCGCAAGGGTGATTTGGAATCTTCCTGCTCAATGTCCAGCGCCCATTCAGGCTTTACTGAACCAAACCGTGTGAGCGACTTGTGATCGGACGATTCTGCACGCGGTGCGAGCAGACTTGATACACGACGCGGAATAACGGACTTGCCTATCATGCGCTTGCCGCTCCCATTTGCGGGCCACTACTGGCCGGAGTGAGTGAGGAGACGACATCCGTTCGCGGGCCGAACTGCGTGATGCGCCCATTGTCGAGCACCAGAAGCTTGTCCGCTACCTGCATGATAGACGGACGGTGTGCGATCATGATGACAATGGCACCATCATCCCGTGCATGTTCGATGGCGCGCATCAGCGCGCGTTCACCGACTGCATCGAGGTTCGAGTTTGGCTCGTCGAGCACGATGATGCGCGGCCGGTTATAGAGGCAGCGGGCCAATCCGATGCGCTGACGTTGACCACCTGAAAGCGTCAGCCGCCCATCGCCAACCGGTGTATCGTAACCAAGCGGCATTCGTCCGATCATTTCATGCACATCGGCAAGGCGCGCGGCTTCAAGGACCCGTTGTGGATCGCTATCGCCCATGCGCGCAATATTGTCTTTGATCGTCCCATCCAGAAGGGAAACAGATTGCGGGAGGTAACCTGCAATTTCGCCAAACGAGCCACGTTCCCAGAGATAGACATTGTTGCCGTCCAGGAAGACGCCGCCCGAGGTTGGTTTGACGATGCCGATAAGCAGTCGCGCGAGGGTGGATTTGCCTGCAGCAGATGGCCCTACGATCCCCAGTACCTCGCCGGGGGAGATGGCGAAGGAAATTCCCTTGATGATCGGGACATCGACGCCGGGTGCTGCATAAATCAGTTTATCGACAACCAGATCACCATTAGGACGCGGAGTGGGCATGGTCTGGCGCACCGCAAGGTTTTCGGAAAGCAGCGACTGAACGCGCTTCCAGCTCGCAATCGCACTGACCCACTGGCGCCAGTTTTCGACAATGCGGTCGAAGGGCATCAGCAAGCGGCCGATGATGATGCTGGTCGCGATCATTGCGCCGGGCGTGATTTCCTGCTGCATGGCCAGAAGCGTACCGGCACCAAGTGAGCCGATCTGGACGATGAAGCGTGCGGTGCGTGCAATGGAGGACATGGCGCGCGCGCGCGTCCCGCCGAGATCAAGGACCTCAAGTGCCTGTACCTGCATCGTTCGCCAGCGCCGGGCCAGTGCGGGAAGCATCCCCATGGCTTCGATCGCCTCCGCATGACGCAGGCTGCTGCCAATTTTCGCAATAGCTTCAACATTGGCCTGATTGGCTTCCTGAATGAGATTGCGTGTCAAAAGATCGGTCAGCACACCACAAGCAACCAGAATGATCACTGCAACGAGGCCAATCAGACCGAGCATCGGATGCAGCATGAACAGAACACCAAGGAAGATTGGCGACCATGCCGCATCGAATGGCGCGTTGATTGCAGGGGAGGTCAGAAAACTACGAAGTTCTGTCAGGTCGCGCAGTGTCTGGGTCGCCTTCGGCAGTCCTTGATTGACCGAAGCCTGAACTGCTGCGGTGAGAACTGCGAGATTTAGCCGGCGAACAAGAGCGCTGCCCATAGCCTGAAATGAGAGGGACCGGATGTACTCCAGCACGCCAAACACCAGCATGGCGCCAACCGCAAGAATCGTCAGCATGGTCAGCGTGTCCATGCTTCGACTGTTCAACACCCTATCATGAACCTGCAACATATAGAGGGGCACAGTGAGTTGTAGCAAATTGATACAGGCACTCAAAAGCACTGCATAAAGAAGACCTGACAAGAAAACGCGTCGAGCCTTGAAAATAAGGCTTTTGGACGTGGTGACAGAATCGTCGGGCCTTTTTTTATCCGCTGGGCTCTTGCCAACCGGATTGTTTTCGCGAGTATCATTCATGCGCGATCTGCCTTGTAATGGTCACAGGTGGCGGATATCCCTAAAAAGTGTGTTCTAGTTCTCAAGATCAGTAAAGTAATACTGCAGAGAATGTGACAGAAAAAAGTTTTTTCGGCGGGGAAATGTGAAAGGAGCCAAATAAATATAACTATAAATTTCTTCAAAATTTGAAGTAAAATTGAAAAATGGAGAGAAAGAGATGCAAAAACTTCTGCACGAGGGAGTGGAAGTCGAAACATCAGTCGATGGATTTACTTCCGTTGACTTTCCTGAAGTCACCGCCGAGAAACAGGAGCGCAGGCATCCGGTCCATACTGTCGTAATTACGCATTTCGAACTGGCACGGATGATAGAGCGAGTGAACCGCCGCTTTGTAAGTCTTCTAAAGACAGAGCTTACCAAGTTGGGCGTGGAAGACGTCGGGCCTGCTCAGACATTGGTTCTGATGGCCATCGGTGATGTCGAGCTCACTGTGGGTGAACTACTGGATCGCGGACACTATGTCGGATCCAACATTTCCTATTACCTTAAACAACTTACGGACGGCGGATATGTGGATCGTGTTGCCTCTCAGAGGGACAAACGATCGGCCCGTATTCGCCTGACGGACAAGGGCGAACGGCTGTGTACAAGCTTGCGAAATGCGAGCAGAACCTACAGTCGTGTACTGGCCCGTGATGACGACGATCTTCGAAATCTTGAGATCGCATACCAAACCTTGCACAGGCTTGAGCTTGTGTGGGGCAATGCTGCTCGCTATGGCATCTGATGCATAACGGCAGGTTTTCGACCGATAACCGGACACTTTTTGTGACATGCGTATAGCTTTTGTGCACAGGCGCGGTTTTGGTCAGTTTGCTGCGTTAGCCGAGCATCTGGCTACCAGTGGGCATGATGTCAGCCTGATTTGCGAGACAGTGGACCGTCGCCTCCCAGCGGTCCGTGTCATCCGCCACCGAGTAGAGTCTGCTCCTCGCACCAGAGGTGTGATGGCCAGATATCTGGAGGTGCCCGATCAACACACAAGGATCGGGCATCGGGTGGCTGAAACATTTGAATCCATGGCACGTCATGGACAGGCGCCCGACATTGTAATCGGTCACATAGGTTGGGGCAGTATGATGTTCGTCAAAGACGTACTGCCCACAACGCCCGCACTGGGCTATTGTGAATTCTTCTATCGTGCTCAGGGTGCCGATGTAGGCTTTGCACCGGATGACAGGCCTGACGCAGAAATGCGAAAGCGGTTGCGTCTTCGAAATATGGCTCAACTGGTGACCCTTGATGGCATGGACGGTGGTTTTAGCCCGACACATTGGCAGAAGAGCCTTTATCCCAAAGCCATTCAAAGCCGGATTGCCGTTGTGCATGAAGGCGTCGATACAAAACTGTTCTATCCCGACAGGCACGCCTCGATCCTGTTGCCAGACGGGCGGACGCTGAAGGCGGGTGCTTCGCGTGTCATCACATTCGTCGCCCGTGATCTGGAGCCCTACAGAGGGTTTCCGCAAGCTTTTGAGGCGGCAGCAAAGGTTATCCGGCAAAATAATGATGCGATCTTTGTCTTCGTTGGTGGCGATGGCGTAAGCTATGGAACACCACCGCCTGGCGGGGGTTCCTGGCGGGAACATCTGCTCAACAAGATGGATTTATCGCCTGATCAGTCCAGTCGCATTGTGTTTCCCGGTACAGTTTCCCATGCGCAATTGCGAAAGCTCTATCAGATATCCACGGCGCACATTTATCTGACATATCCATTCGTTCTGTCATGGTCTGTGGTTGAAGCCATGGCTTGCGGCGCGCTCATTATCGGTTCAGATACTCCGCCGGTGCGTGAAGTCATCAGGTCGGGCCAAAACGGTCTGCTTGTTCCGTTCTACGATACAGATGTTCTAGCGCAAACCATTCTGAATGTGCTCAGGGACCCCGATGCATGCCTTCAGATGCGCGCTGCGGCGCGCCGAACAGTCGAAAAACGCTTTCGGTTGTCGGAATGTTTACAACAGCAAAAAACCTTGATCGATGCAGTATTGAGCGGAAAATAAATATTATATGGCGACAATTGGGCATTCAAGGCCTGATGATATAATATAAAAGCCCGTATTTCTGCGTGTTTGTGCCATATGTCCAATACGTATCCAGATTACTTCAAATTTTGAATTAAATAAGTTCCAAATACTATCAATATTATCATATAGTCTTCGTTATATTACTGTTGACAATACATGGTCTATATTTTCTGATTGAGCACAGATGCCAAACCTCCCAAGTTGGCTCTTACACAATGGATGGCTATGTTGAGCACACCACTTCCTGCGATCTCGGCGCGGAAAGCCCGCCGTTATGCCATTGCTTCGATGCGTGATCGTGAAGCGCTGGAATCGACTGCTCTTGGCGCATTGACTGCTTTTGTCGAAAGTGACGGTAAGCCTTTGCGGATGGCGAACACGTTTCCACTTGTTGCTGTTGCCGCCTCCGATGAAGGCGCGAAAGAACTGAATTCCGTCTTGCAGCAGCTCTACCGCATGCGCACCCTTCCAGAGGTGCCTGTCGTGCGGATTGATGAGACATCACCTGAAAACATTCCTTTGCTGGTTTCGCAATTGCTCGAGAGCAGCCTGGATCGCCTCGTTGGCCATGTCAGCAAAGTCCATACAGAGCTTGCCATGCTGCGCCGTGAGCGCGAAACGATGTTCGAGAATTATCGGGCCATTGAAGATGCATTCCATGCGCGAAACTGGGATTCTTCGACGGAGATTTTCTCTCATGCACCTTTGGTCGATCCCAAGGATGAGGGATTTGCGAAGCTGCTGCGCGAATCGGAAATTGAACAGCTCTTCCCGGTTTCAAGTTATGCTGTCTCCGGCTTTGCACTGCATTTTCGTGATTTGCCCGCAAATCGCAATGGTCAGCTGATTGTAACGCTCGATTATCTCGAAAATGGCGAAGGCATCGCAGAATGGCTGGTGCCCTATTCGACGCTGCATGCGGAATGGAACTTTTTCTCTTTGCCGAAAGGGTGCGATGGCAGCCATAGAACGCTGCGCCTGCGCATTTCGGCGACTGGCGGTGTGCCTCCAGAACTCTCGTTGGGCAATGTGATTGCCAATGAACGCTACGCGGCACGCGCCCGCATCCCGCATGGCGATCTTGATATGCGCCCTCTGGCACTTCGTATTTTTACGGGGCTTCCGGGCGTTCGGCCTGCATCATTGCCCAACGCAATCGTGCCGACATCGCTCATCAATGGCCGCAAGGTCGATGATTACCGGATGCCAATTGAGCTGTTGCGCAACGTGGCCAACGTTTCCGTTACACCGCTTACCCCGGATTTTCCGACTGTGCGGTTTCTGGAGCATGAAGATGCCATTGGTTGCCATCCGCTCGAAGAGGGGATTACCGCCGCAGCGATCCGTCGGGTCGTAGCCCCCGGTACGGTCCGCATTTCAGCGCGTGCTGTCATTGATCATCCGGAAGGCCAACCCTGCGTTGCCGGATTGCTGCTGGTCAACCTTGCTTCCGATGTGAAAGAGGAAATCGATGCGATTTCCAGTCTCGATCGCCGCCGCCAGCAGGTTCTGTTCAGTGGCTGGTCAGAAGTAGCACCCAACCGTCCGATCGATATCAATTTCATGCTTGAAGAGCCGATTGATCGAACGATGGACTTGATCGTGCTGAGCAAGGCTGCGGGAGATTCGGTCGATTTCTCCTGGCTGAAAGTCTTTAATTTCCGCCTTGTAAAACATGTTGAAGCAACCCCCGTTCAGACCATACTCAAAGAGGTCGCGAATGTACGATAGATCCCAGGATTTGATCGTTGTCGCTATGCCACTCTACGGTCATGCGGCGCTTGCACTTGAAGCGCTGGAAACGCTTCTGGCGTCGGAAACCGTATTTCGTACTCAGATTGTGGTTTCAGTTGATGGTGATCCACGCCGCGAGGTTTTCGATAGCCTCGCTCTTTATGCAGCAGCCCACCAGAACATCCATGTGATCTTCGGAGAGAATGCGGGGCCGGGTGGCGCACGCAATCGCGCTATCGAATACATTCTGGAGGAAATGCCGGATGTAAAAGCGGTCTATTTTGTGGATGCTGACAATCGGGTGCAGCCACACACGATTGAAACGCTTTACCGTAAGCTTCTATCGAGCGGCGCTGGTTGGGTTTACACCAATATCGATACTTTCTCCGTCAACTGGCGCGCCCATTATGGCGACAGTTATTCGCGGCTGATCCACTGCATTACCGACAATATTTGCGATACCGGCTCGATGATTTCGGCGGAGCTTTTCAGAAGCGATGTACGCTTCGATGACGACCGGCAAAATGGATTTGAGGATTGGGAGTTCTGGTTATCGGCTATTGAAGCGGGGTTTGTCGGCGCCCCATGTCACGATACCGGATTTGAATATCGTTTGCGCGCCGAGAGCCGGTTCAAGGAAGCCAATCGCGATCGCTCAGGCTCAATCAACTTCCTGCGCAAACGCCACAAAGCGCTGTTCCGTCGTCCGACTCTGGTCGGCTTTGAACACGAGGAATGTCCGCGCTATGGCGTAATCCGCGCAGGTGAAGGGACTGTCAGTCTTTTCAGCGATCTGAGCCTTGGCACGAAAGATCTCAAGTTTGATGACGCAATTCGCACCTTCTGGGGCAGTATGTCCGAGCCGGATAATTTTCACTTCCCGCCGTTTCTTGCTTCCTCAAATACGGAGACGCTGAAGCTTCTGGAGCGTTCGCGGTTGCTGCCCAATATTCTGTCGCGATTGGAGAAGCTCGCCGAACAGGCCAATGTCGTTTTCGTGGAGCTGACCAATGTTGAAGACGAGCGGCGGATTGATACTGAAATCATGCCGTCAGGTGCGCGGCAGGGACCTGCCGATCTGATTTTTGTTTCAACGCGCCTCATGCGCGAGATTATTGAGAACGATGCACTGAGCTGGTTTGCTTCACTTGGTACGCAGCAGTTGTGGCCGACATCCGCGCGTATGAAAGTGCGGTTCCCCTTTCCACGCGTGCGTCAACGTCGGGCCCTTTCACGGCCGGAGCAGTCAATGCTCAATCTGGTGACATCGATTGCCACAAGCCCGCTCAAGCAAAGTGCAGCCATGCGCTGGACGTGGCGTCCACGCCGTTTGCCAGCCCTTTCTGAAATGTATCAGGTGTTGCGCGACGAGCTTGGCGGCGGGCCGGTGCTGCCGCTTGCCCATAATGCTGCCAGGAAGAAGACAGCGGCTGTTCTTGTTCCTAATGCCTCTTTTGGCGGTGCTGAGAAAGTCGCTTACGCGGCAGGACGCGAACTGAAGAACCAGGGTTTTGAAACCCATCTGTTCGTCCTTGGCAACGAACGCATGGATGTGCTTGACGAATTTGATCAGTCCTTCGACTACCTTCACTTCTGGAAGGATGGCATTCCGGCCTGGGGCGATACCAATCGCTTTTTGGGGCAGGATTTTATCACCGATGATCACCCGCTTGATTGGGGGATCTTGCGTGGCCAGCTTTCCGGCTTTGATCTGGTCGTGAACAATCACGTCATGGCAGCGCACCCGCTTATGGGCAAGTTGCGCTCAGAGGGAACACGCACCGCCTGCTATCTTCATGTGGTGGATGAGACGGTGTTCCGCCGTCAGGCGGGGCAGCCCTATGCAGCTATCGCATTTGAACACGCCTATGATGCGTTTCTCACCTGTTCGGACCAGCTCAAAATCTATCTGCACAGCTTTGGTGTTCCGTTCGAGAAGGTGTTCTCGGTACCCAATGGCGCGAGCTTTTCCATCGATGCAAAGATGCGCGCGCAAGTCACATCGGCGCGCAAGGAATTGCGCAAGGGCAAACCAATACGGATGCTTTATATGGGTCGCCTTGACCGCCAGAAAGGCATCGACCGGCTGCACGACGCGATCGTGAAGCTGAAAGAACAGGGTATTCCGTTTGAGGCGCAAGCCATTGGCGGCGAAATTCTCTCCGACGATCCGAGTGCTTCATGGATGACGCGTCTTAAAGATGCAGGCGTGAAGGTTTCGCCGCCGGTTTTTGACGGCAGGGATATCGCGAACCATCTCGCATGGGCTGACGTTCTGTTGATGCCGTCGCGCTGGGAAGGTGCGCCGCTGATGATTGCCGAAGCTCAGCAACTCGGTTGTGTTCCCGTTGCGACGGCGGTGGGGGCAGTTGATGAACTCATCAATCATGGCCGCGACGGCATTCTCATACGCAATGGCAATGACGCGCAAATCGTTGCCGATATGACCCGCATCCTGACCATTCTTGCGCAGGATCGTGAGGCACTGAAGCGAACTGCGGAAGGAGCGCTCGCTTCGGCGGCACATCGCACATGGTCCTCCGCATTTTCCGAATTCACTGACTGGGCGAATGAAATCAGTCCGGTTTACCCGCAATCCCGGCCTTCCCAGCCGGAGACACCCAATGATGCACGCGCTGTCGCCATCCTCCCAGGTCGCGCAGTCGCATAAGTGCATATGTTTGAAATTCAGAAAGGCCGCCTCATGAGCAAGAGCCCACGCATTCTTGTCACCGGTATTCCAAGCTATCTGACGCGCTTTATCCAGCGTGCGGACAAGTCGCAGATTTACTATTCCGAAAAGCAGCCGAACTCGGAGCCAAAGGATAAGTTTATCCAGGAGCTTAAGAATATCAGTAATACTGGCAACTACCTGATCGGAGAGGGCGCAATGTCGGCGCTGCTGCCCTCGGCCAAGCATGTTCCGTTCTGGCACTTGTATAATTGCGTCAACAACGGCACCGGTATGGAAGAGATCAACAAGGAGTTTGATATCTGCGTTTTCACTTGTGCCAACCTCTTGCGCAAGGGCCTGTCTGCAGATGCGGAAGCGCTCGTATTGTCCAAGCTGAATATGCCGGTTGTGATGCTCGGTATTGGTATTCAGAACCGCCCTGATATCGAAGCTGATGACGGTCTGCCAGCAGGCACGAAGAAACTCCTTGAAGTGCTCAAAGACCGTGAGCACTATTTTCTCACCCGCGGAGAAGATGCGGCCGGGTATCTGCGCGATCAGGGCTTTTCATATGTTCGGCCGGTTGGTTGTCCATCGCTCTATTTCCGTCCTGATAATATGCGCAAGGCCATTCATCGCCTGCCGGAAGTCAAGGTTGGTGAGGGGCGCACTGTTTTCACCGGCTATATGGGGGCGGAGCTTGAAACCATTGGCGATATGAATGCGCTGAGCTCAGACGACGGGCGTTCAGCCTATGTCATTCAAGACGAGCTTCTGCACTTCGACATGCAGGTCGAAGACGACGCAAATGGCCGTGCTTATGACTCCACAACGGGGGAACTCGTTGGACCCCTTGCTTACAAGGGGTCGGGCGATCTTAAGAAAAAGATCGGCGTTCATGCCTTCCTCGATACCAATCAATGGCGTGCATGGTGTTCAACGATGGATTTCTCATTTGGCCGCCGCTTCCATGGAAATATCATCTCGATGCAGGCAGGGGTTCCGAGCCTGATGGTCGCTGTCGATGATCGTATGCGTGAAATGCTGAATTTCTCTGGTCTGCCGAAAATCGATGCACGTGATCTCAATGCAGCCAATGATCGCCGGGCCTTTGTAAGCGATCATATCGCGGCAATGAATATTCCTGACGTGATTGAGAAATATTCGGCACGCGAACGCAATTTCCGAAGCGTGCTTTCAGAGATTGGCGTCGGGTAACTCCCATATTCGACGGTCATTTTATAACTCCAGCGAAGATGGATCACCATGCGCATAATGATCACCGGCATTCCGTCATATTTGATGCGGACAGTCGAAAGCGTTTCAGGGGCAAGTGTCAAACACCGCCCATATTTCGAGCCCATTCGCACCAAGAAAGATGTGATCGATCAGGTTAAGAAAATCGCCAATACCGGGAACTACCTCATTGGTGAAGGTGCGGCCAACGCTGTTCGTGGCCACGATGTGACCTATGTGCCATTCTGGCATCTGGCCAATAGTCTCAATTCGCCTGACACCTATGCCGCGTTGAATGAAAGCTTCGATCTCTGCCTGTTTGCTTCGGCGAACCTTTTGCGCCCCGGCTATGCGGCAACAACTGAATCCTTCGTTTTTGAAAAGCTGAACATGCCGATTGTGGTCATGGGCATTGGCATTCAAAAGAAAGAAAACCTGAAGGCTGAACTGCCGGAGGGCACACGCCGCTTTCTCGAGATCCTGCGCCGCAAGGACAGTTTTTTCCTCACACGGGGTCATTTTACGGCCGAGTTTTTGAAGGATGCGGGCATGAAATATGTTCGCCCCACCGGCTGTCCGTCGCTCTATTATGCACCGGACCAGATGAAGCTCTCACTGAGCCGTCTTGCTGATCCAACTCTTGCAGATGCGCAGAAAATATCCTTCGGCGGTTATCTCGGCAGCGTTGCTGATACGATTGTCGATGCACATGCGCTGCTCGAAAAGGACAGCGTCGCGAGCTATGTCATTCAGGACGAAGTCATCGTCTACAATATGAACATGGCGGGCGAAGACCATTCTGAAGCCTATGATCAGGCCGCAAGCCGCATCACGGCACCCGTCGATTACAAACATATGGAAAAATGGCAGCGCAAAAGCGAGCTGTTGGTATTTTTCGATACCCATAAATGGCGCAGCTGGATTTCCAGTCAGGATTTTGGTCTGAGCCGCCGTTTCCATGGCACGATTATCGGCATGCAGTCCGGTATTCCCGGATTGATGATCGCCGTCGATGACCGTATGCGCGAAATGCTGAGCTTTGTCGGCTTTCCGCATATTGATGCCAGCGTCTGGAATCGTGAGCCGCAGAAAAAGGCTTTCCTGCGTGATTTCCTTTCCAGGATTGATGTGCCCGCGGCCATCAATCGCTATTCTGAATGTGAAGCCAATTTCAACGGTGCACTGAAGGATATCGGTATCCGATGATGAAAACCCGCAAGAGCATTGGGGGCGGGATAATGGCACTGACAACGCTCATGAGCGCCTTGTTGCTGGCATTCCAACCCAAAGATGCTCTTGCGGATACGCGCTTTGGCGTCAACCGGGTCAATATGGCCTGGCTCAAGCCGGCAGAGCGCGAACAGATATTCGATCAGATGGTGGAAAACGGCGTGGTGGCAGTTCGGCTGTCACTGACAAGACCTATTGATCAAAGTATCGATGCCGTGCGTCTTGCGCATGAAAAGGGCCTCGCCATTCTGCTCGAAATCTCGCTCAACAATGCGGATTTCTATCCTGAAGGGACCAAGCCACGTTCAGGCCGTGGGCGCATCTGGGACATGTATCGGCTTTCTGATATTGCGCCGGATCGTTTTCAGCAGGCAATAGCTGACGCTTTGCAGAAGATCGATGCACTGGGTGTGCCGCTGGTGGCTGTTGAACCCGGCAACGAGATCAACTGGGGCGCCTATAATGGCGATCTCGCCATTTTACCCAGAGAAAAGATGAAGACCGCGCGTTCTCTCAGTGCAATGGAAGAGCTTCCGCTGGTCGAAAAGGGAGCTGAAAAATACGTCGAGCTTTTGCGTATTGTGCGGGCGTTATTGGCTGATACCAAACATAGTGCCAAGGCAAAAATCGTATCGGCTGGCCTTTCGGATATCCCCTTTATTGATGCCGACCGGCGCGGAATAGACAGCGTCGATCCCGCTGTCTTTACCGATCTTCTCAAGAAGTATGGTCTGGATGATGCAGCCGATGGCTACGGCATTCATATCTATCCCGGTAGCAATGGCACACGAATTGCTCGCGCCAGCCATATAGGCAATGCGCTGTCTTTCTGCGGCGGTGAGGATGGCAAACCATGCTGGATCACAGAATGGGGCTTTGCCAATATGTCCAAGGCCTGCCCGGCCAATGACAACAATCGCGAACAGCTGGTCGAGAAGGCGCGTGACCGCTTCCGTCAGATGATGGATCGCGGCGAGATCGCGGCTGCATATTATTTTGATTGGGATGCAAGTACTTACGGGGTGTGGCGTTGCGGATCGCTGACGCCTGCCGGTAAAGCCGCAACCCGAGCTGCAACCCGCGCTGCAACGGTGACGAAATGAAACTCAAGACTGTAATCATTGGCGGTTCAAACACCGTTATGTTGCCCGGCTATCTACCGACGCTGTTGTCGACGATGGCACGGCGTGGCATTGAACTTGATATCGTTGCTGATCTCGCGGTGGGGGGTACGACAAGTGCGCTTGGCCTCTATCAGCTCAAACAGTTTGATCAGCTCGAGGACTGCGAGCTGCTGCTGATCGAATATGCGATTAACGATGCTTTTGTTTACGGCGATGAGCGCAGACCGTTCAGGCATTGGGCACGGTTTTATGAGGGCATCATTCGATATGCGCTTGAGCGCAACCCAAATCTGCGGATTGCAACGCTCGTGTTTGGTGCACGCAATGGGTCGTTCCTGAATTCCGTTGCCTCGATTGATGCCGGTATCAATTACATCTCGCAATGGTACGGCACGATCTGTGCGGATGTATCACGAATGCTGATGCAGCAATATGGCCGTGATGTCGTCAGCAATCCCGGCTTCTACCTTGATCAGGGCCATTATGCGCGCCCTGTTTCAACGACAATCGTTGCGAATTTGATTGCTGATGCTCTCGAACCGGCTTTGTCGGTTCCGCATCGGCCAAAGGCGCTACCCTTTGCAATTGATCCGGATCATTTTGCCAATGCGCGCGCGCTGAGTGGCGAGCAACTTTGCAAGCGGCTTGGGCGCGTGCCGGTGCAGTATAGCAACAGGCGGTTCTCTATCTCGGCGCTTGATCTTGGTTCAGACAGGATGCGTTTTGAGGTTGATAACGGGCAACTGCTTGCAGTTGGCTATGTCTGCGATCCCCGCATTCCACCGCTTGATGTGGCGATTGGTGAGGATGTCCACCGCGCCGCCATGATGAAGGGTGGTGTGCGCGATGGAACTTATAAATTCCTCGTATCGATGCTGAGCTTCGAGTTTCTTTATGGCACGAAGCTTCTGGAAGCGCGCGGGAATGTGTCGCTTATCATGTCTGGTGCTGAAGAGGGAACCGAGCATAAGCTACATGTTCCCAAAGACAGCATTCACCAGGAAGAACTGCCCTTAGAGCCAGTTCTTCCCGTGACGGGCATTCTTTTTTCAGGCAATCTCAAGACTATGACGCTCGAGAAAAAGACTCCTGCCATACCGATCATCGCAGAAGCCGCTCAATAAATAAGTCCAGTAATTTAAAGAAAAATACTCAGGCGGCCTGGTTCAAAAGTGCCAGAGCGCAGTCTCTCCACGCGCTGACTGCAGTTCCCTGCGTCACATTTTCTACAACAATATGTTTTCCATCGAATACACCGGATGCAATCCAGTGACGTGCTTCTCGCTGATATACATCGATCGTAATACCCAGCTGTTCTACTTTGGCTTCTGCCAGCATATATTTTGCTCCACGAATGATGAATCTTGGGCGAAGGTCGCAATATAGACCGAATCCACGACAATCCGATGTCACGTTTGTGCTACCGGATCGTGAATGATATTTTCAGTGCTCTAACAGTTTGTTGTGACGCACATCCTGGTCCCAAAACCGTCTCACACTTTCAGGAATGCGCTCTAAACGAACTTTTATGATGGAATATTTGTTCCCAATTGCGGAAACAAACATTCAATAAAACGCGCAGCTGTCGGCTGCGGTTCATGATTTGCAAGGCCAGGCCGCTCGTTGGCTTCGATGAACACATATTCCGGTGTTTCGGGTGATTTCACCATGAAATCGATGCCGACTACCGGAATGTCAATCGCACGTGCTGCTTTACACGCAGCATCAACCAATGTCTTGTCCACGGTTGTCGTCACATCGTGGATCGTGCCACCGGTATGAAGATTAGCCGCCTTACGAACTGTGATTTCACGGCTGTCTGCAAGTACGTCATCTAGTATCAGACCTTGTTGTTCAAGACAACGCTTGGTTTCAGCATCTATCGGAATACGGCTTTCGCCACCCGTTGCAGCATGGCGGCGGCGGGACTGAACTTCGATGAGCTTGCGTATGGTCGATTTTCCATCGCCAATCACGCGCGGTGGGCGTCGCACAGCGGCCGCAACCAGCTTGAAGTCGATAATGACCAGGCGCAAATCTTCACCCTCGAAACAAGCTTCGAGCAGAACAATGTCGCAGACCTCGCGGGCCTGCCTGATCGCTGCACGCAGGTCTTTCATGGATGAAATACCAACTGAAATGCCGCGTCCTTGTTCTCCGCGGGAAGGTTTTACGACCAGTCGCCCGTGCTTCTCAAGGAAAGCTGCAAGCGTCTCATCCGAACCATCGGCCGGAATTTGCTCAGGCACGACTATCCCCGCTTTGGCTACCGTGCGTCGCGTAACTGCCTTGTCATCGCAAATTGACATTGCAACGCCCGAAGTCATTTCGGACAGGCTCTCGCGGCAATGGATTGAACGCCCGCCATGGGACAGACGGAAGAAACCACCCTTGGCATCGGTAATGTCCACGTGCACACCACGTCGCAATGCTTCATCGACGATGATGCGCGCATAGGGGTTGAGCGCATCAACGGAGCTGATGGGAAGTGCAAAAAACTTCTCATTGATAGCGTTCTTGCGTTTGATTGCAAAAAGCGGAACGCGGCGAAATTTCAGCTTCTCATAGAGCCGGATCGCATTGTCATTGTCATAGAGAACCGACAGATCAACATGATTGAGACCACGTGCCTGGAAATGTTCAGCAAGCTTGCGCACGAGCTTTTCGCCAATACCCGGCTGCCGCGCCTGGGGGTGCACCGCAAGGCACCAGAGCGAACCACCCTGATCAGGATCGTTGAACAGTCGCTGGTGGTTGATCCCTGTAACGGTACCGACAATCTCGCCGGTTGCATCATCCTGGGCCACAAAATAAGTGACGGCACGATTATCACGCTCGCAGGAAAAGAAATCAGCACGCAGCTGCACCATACCGCAGGCGGCATAGACGGCATTGATGCCGTCTGCGTCTATTTCGGACACTGCGCGGCGAATGCTGATACCGCGTGTTTGGCGGCCACCGGCTCGATAGTTGGAAAGTTCGAGCCGAAAAGTATGCGATGGATCGAGGAAAATTTCCTGTGGCGCTTGTGAAAGCAGGACATGAGGATCGCTGACATAGAAAAGGATATCACGGCTGGCTGGCGCCTCAGCACGCAGGCCTTCGATGATTGCTTCGTTGCTTTCAAAGGTTTGCGCGAAAAGCAGTCGGCCCCAACCGCAATCGAGAACCACATTGCGGTTGGCGGAGTGTCCTTCTTCCTGATTACCCCCATGCAATTGCTCCTGATAAAAGCCCGCGCTTTCTGGTGTGCGCAGCCTTGTCAGCCTGTGCGAGAAAGCGTTTCTCCCTCTTGCTTTCTGCCGGGTCATTTCAACCTCACCTGTCTTTTTCATTTTAGGCCTCGTCACCTCAGGCTTCCTGCGTCTGAAGCCACATTTCCAGAAGTCCGGCCTGCCAGAGTTCTGAACCGCGCAGAGGCGTGATGTGATCGGAAGGGTTTGCGAACAGGCGATCAAGGTAATCGCGCTGGAACAATCCACGTTCGCGCGCCTTTTGCGATGACAGTGCATCACGCAGCATATCGAGATAGGGACCGGCGATATACTTAAGCTGCGGCACCGGGAAGTAACCCTTCTTGCGGTCAATCACAGCACTTGGCACAATCTTGCGGGCCACGTCCTTCAGGATGCCCTTGCCACCATCGCGCAGCTTTTCTTCGGGGGGCATGCGGGCTGCGAGTTCGACCAGCTCATGATCGAGGAACGGGACGCGAGCTTCCAGTCCCCAGGCCATGGTCATGTTATCGACGCGTTTGACCGGGTCATCGACAAGCATGATATTGCTGTCGAGACGCAGCGCGCGATCAACTGGCGTATCCGCACCATCGCGCAGCAAATGCTCTTCAAGCAGCTCGCGGCTATAATCGCGATCGGGCATCCACTCTTGTGAAAGCTGCGTTCCGAGCACGTCATGCGAACGGTCACAGAAGGCTTTCGCATAATCGCTGACCACATCATTGGAATCCACCAAAGGCGGATACCAGTGGTAACCTGCGAAGACCTCGTCGGCACCCTGACCGGATTGCACGACCTTGATGTGCTTGGAAACTTCCTTCGACAGCAGATAAAAGCCGACATTGTCATAGGAAACCATTGGTTCCGACATGGCGGCAATGGTGCCGGGAAGGGCATCCATCAGATCAGAAGATGGCACAAAGATCTTGTGATGGTCGGTGCCGAAGTGCTTGGCAATCAGATCAGAATAGACGAATTCATCGCCTTTTTCTCCATTGGCTTCTTCAAAGCCGACCGAAAAACTCATAAGGCCGGTCTGGCCGGCTTCTGCCAAAAGACCGACGATGAGGCTTGAATCCACGCCGCCCGACAGCAGAACGCCAACAGGTACGTCGGAAATCATGCGGCGTTTTACGGCAACACGCAGCATATCGAGCAGCTGCTCCTGCCAATCTTCGCGGCTCATTGCGCTGTCGCCAGCCAGTCGGCTATGCGGCGGCTGCCAGTAAATGCGGTCGCGAAACTCGCCATTGGCCTGATAAACACGAATGGTGGCTGCTGGCAGTTTGCGCACGCCATTGTAAATGGTGCGCGGTGGCGGGACCACGGCATGAAAGCTCATATAGTTATGCAGTGCCGCGCGGTCGATTGATGTATCGACGCCGCCAGCCTTCACAAGCGCAGGCAAAGAAGAAGCAAAGCGCAGCGCGCCGCTGACTTCCGCCAGATAGAGTGGCTTGATACCAAAACGGTCGCGGGCAAAGATCAGTCTGCCTGTGTCGCGCTCGTGGATGGCAAAGGCGAACATGCCGTAAAAGCGGGACACGCATTCCTCACCCCAGGCGTGCCACGCCTTGATGATGACTTCCGTGTCGCCGTCGGAAAAGAAGTGGTAGCCTTTGGCTTCGAGTTCAGCGCGCAATTCGCGGAAATTATAAATGCAGCCGTTGAAAACAACGCTGATACCAAGATCTGCATCAATCATGGGCTGCTGGGATTTTTCAGACAGATCAAGGATTCTCAGTCGCCGGTGTCCGAAGCCGACATTGCCACGCACAACGATGCCAGACGCGTCTGGCCCTCTGGGGGCAAGAATATCCGCCATTTTCGAGATTGCCGTAACCGACGGCGTACCGCCATCGAACCTGACTTCTCCGCAAATTCCACACATAAAAAGGGTCGAAACCTCCATTGTCATTCACAACAAGCAAGGCCGTCGCGTGAGTTCTGGCGGCGGCCTGTATAATTGCTAATGCGTGCGCGCCGGGATGGTTCCGAAATTTCTGATTTTTATGCGGTTGCAGGCTTTTTCAGTTCATTTTCCTTGAAAAGCATATATTTTTCGGCGGAAATCATGTGTTCCAACGCGATTTTGCGCGCATCTTCGGCTCTATTCTCCATCAAAGCGGTCAAAAGCCGATGCTGAAAGAGCAGACCTTCTTCGCGGGACGCAGGGGTCGGATCGGCATAGATCGAGCGGGCAACGGGCATGTTGCGCAGCAGATTATGCGTGAGGCCAGACATAAAGCCGAGCAGCCGGTTCGGGCATAGTTGTGCAAGCTGTGTGTGAAAGTCCAGCTCTGCCACGCGCTGTTCAAACTGATCATCCAGATTGGTCGGTGGGCGATCATAAAACCGCATCGTGCTGTCTAACTTTTCCAGATCGTCCTGGCTCAGCTTGCCTGCAAGAGAGGCCGCGACTTCCGGTTCAAGCAGCTTGCGGATGGCATAAATTTCCTGAAGACCCGGCCGGTCGAAGAAGAAATAGTTACCCAGCATCTCCATCGCATGTTGCGCGGATGGTTCGGCTACGAAGACACCACCACCGGGTCCTGTACGCGTGAACAGCAAGCCCTGGGTTTCCAGTGCCTTCATCGCCTCGCGCGCGGTGCCCTTGGCCGCCTTGAACTGGTCAATCAGGTCTTTTTCCTGTGGCAGCCGGTCACCGGGCTTCAAATGATCCGTCCGAATAACATCCTTGATGCGGTCAGCAATGACCTCAGGCCGCCGCTTCGCTCTGGTCAGCGATGCACGTTCTGGTTTGCTGCGGCTGTTCCGGGCCATGCCTGGTTACTCTCTTTTCATACGCGGTGCGCTGTCTATCAGCTGACGTGTATAGGCATGTTGCGGGTTGGCAAAAAGGGCTTCTGCTGTGGCTTCCTCGACGATTTCCCCATAATACATGACTGCGACACGGTCACTGATCGCTTCCACCACTGCAAGATCATGGCTGATGAACAGATAAGAGAGGCCGAACTGCTGTTTTAGCTCATCAAGCAGCAGAAGCACTTGCGCCTGAACAGAAACATCAAGCGCGCTCACCGGCTCATCCAGCACGATGATTTCGGCATCTGCTGCAAGCGTACGCGCAATGGCGATGCGCTGGGCCTGTCCGCCAGAAAACTCATGCGGATAGCGCAACAAGGTATCCTTTGGCATCTGAACCGCATCAAGCAGTTCTTCCATGCGCTTCTGACGCTGGTTGCGATCAAGTTCGCTGAGCAGCTTCAGCGGCGTTTCCAATATTTGGCGAATGGTCTTGCGCGGATTGAGCGAGGCCACAGGGTCCTGAAACACATATTGGATCATTTTGCCAAAAGCGCGGGGGCCAGAGCGGCGAAGTGCGCTCGCATCCTGACCGGCAATTTCCATCGTACCATCACTTGGCTCTGTCAGACCGACCAGCATTCGCGCCAACGTGCTTTTGCCGGAGCCGCTTTCGCCAACGATGGCCAGTGTTTCCCCGCGAGCGAGGTTGAGTGAAACTGATTTTACCGCTTCGACGGTGTGGCGCTGTTTGCCGAAAAGCGTGCGCCCGCCGCCGAAGGTTTTGCTCAGGTTACGCACGCTGATTGCCGCTTCGCTCATGTTGCCGCCTCCGTCTCATTGTGACTGAACAGCTTTGACACGCGTTCATAGAAGGTCTTGCCCTGACCGAGTTCCGGCACGCAGGCAATCAGCCGCCTGGTATAGCTGTGCTGTGGGTTGGCGAGCACGGCTGTTGCCGTTCCTGTCTCAACGATCATCCCGTCTTTCATGACGGCAACGCGATCACAGATTTCGGAGACCACGCCAAAGTCATGGGTGATGAACAGCAACGCCATGCCGCGTTCGCGCTGCAGATCGCGCAGCAATTCGAGAATGCGCGCCTGCACGGTGACATCGAGTGCAGTGGTCGGCTCATCCGCAATGATGATATCGGGATCGTTTGCAAGTGCCATGGCAATGCCGACACGCTGGCGCTGACCACCGGAAAGCTGATGCGGATAGTGATCCGCACGCTCTTTTGCGTCCGGTATCCCGACCTTTTCCAGCAATGCAACGGCTTCTGCCCGGCGCTCCGATGCACTGACAGTTTTATGCGCTGCAATGGCTTCCTCGACCTGTTTGCCGATCGAGTACATCGGGTGCAGCGTCGTCAGCGGGTCCTGAAACACATAAGCGACTTTGCTGCCGCGCGTGGCAGTCAGTTCGGTTTCAGTCATGTCGAGCACATCTTTACCGTCAAGATAGATGGCACCGTTACGGATCAATCCGGGAGGGGAGGCGACCAGACCCATAATGGACAGTGCAGTGACGCTTTTGCCCGAGCCGCTTTCACCGATCAGGCCAAGGCATTCGCCACGATTGAGATGCAGTGAGACGTTACTGACTGCAGGCGTGTAGCCGCCATTGTTGATGAAGCCTGTTTCGAGTTTCTCAACAGCCAATGCCGCATCCGGCATTTTTGTTTTGGGTGCGGTTCTGTTTTTGGCAATCGCCGTTACAGAACCGGGACGGGCCAGAGCGCCGGAGCGCAAACGGGGATCAAGCACATCGCGGATACCATCGCCCAGCACATTGAGGCTGATGACAATCAGGAAAATCATCAGGCCCGGCACGATAGAGACGTGCGGCGCGGTGAACATCTGCGCGCGGCCCTCGCCAAGCATGGAGCCGAGATCGGCCTGCGGCGGCTGTGCGCCAAGACCCAGAAAACTCAAACCCGCTGTTTCAAGGATCATCCAGCCAGCAGTCGTTGACATGGTGATAACGATCACCGGCAGAACATTCGGCAACACTTCGCTCAGCAGGATTGAAATATGTCCTTTGCCCGAAAGCCGGGCGGCATCGACAAATTCGCGATTGGCAAGGCCGAGTGCTGTGCCGCGTACATTACGTGCAAAGAACGGAATATTGACGACGGCGATTGCATAAAGCGCATTCATCAGCCCCGGACCAAGGGCCGCGACGATTGCCAGGGCCAACAGGATATAGGGAAAGGCCATCAGCATATCGATGCCGCGCATCATCAGATTATCCGTGCGTCCACCCGCATAACCTGAGACAAGGCCGATGGCCGAGCCGATGACAGCGGCAATCAGCGTGGCTGCAAAGCCGACCGCAACCGAGACACGTGCGCCCCAAAGAAGACGGCTCAGAATATCCCGCCCGAGCTGGTCGGTGCCAAGCAGATGACCAGCAGAGAAGACGGGTTGCAGCCTGCTTGCCGGTGCCGTTGCATCCGGGTTTGGCAATGGCAGGATCGGCACGATGAGGATCAGCACGCAGATCAGAGCGAGCAGAAAAAAGCCGAAAGCTGCAAGCCGATTGCTCATCAGAAGGCGCCACGAAGAAAGGCGTGCAGGCGTTGCGGGCGTATAGGTTTCCGAAAGGGCGCTCATGTGCGTATCCTCGGATCAAGCATGGTTTGAAGAACATCGGCGAGCAGATTGAACAGCACATAGCTGGCCGCCACGATCAGCACACCACCCTGTACAAGCAGGATGTCGCGGGTGGAAATGGCCTTTACCAGCATGGCGCCGATACCAGGCCACTGAAACACCGTTTCGATATAGACCGCACCACCCAGCACGAAACCTGCCTGTATACCAATCACCGGAATGACGCTCACAAGGGCTGCGCGGAAGGCGTGGCCGTAAATCACGCGCCGCTCGTTCAGCCCTTTGGCGCGAGCGGTGCGGATATAATCCTGACGCAGCACTTCAAGCATCGCAGCACGTGTCAGCCGGGCAATCACACCGGCTGCGACCACGGCGAGCGTCGATGCGGGCAGGATCAGATGCCAGATGAGGTCTTTGAGATCACCGCCACCATAGACCGCATACATGCCCGATGCTGGAAGAATACGCCAATGAACGGCAAAGAGATAAATCAGCAAAAGGCCAAGCCAGAAAGACGGGATCGAAATGCCAGCCAACACAATGAAGGTGATTGTGCGGTCCGCCCAGCCAAACTGGCGAACAGCGGAAATAATGCCCGCAAAAAGCCCGAAGATCGAGCAAAGCACGAGGGCAACACCCGCCAGAATGAGCGTGGCCTGAAACCGTTCCAGCACTTCATCGAGAACGGGACGGTTCAGCACGAAGGAACGGCCGAAATCGCCGTGTAACAGATTGCCGATCCATATGAAATATTGCTGCACCAGTGGCTTGTCGAGGCCAAGATCGCGGTTGATGCGTTCGACATTTTCTGGTGTCGCATAAGAACCGAGCAGGGCCGTAGCGGTGTCGCCGGGTATAGATGCCATCACCAGAAAGACGATGATGGATAGCCCGAAAAGCACCGGAATGACCGCGATGAGCCGCTTGAAGATATAGGCTGGCATTGGCCCTCCTCCGCTTTGTTCAGAGCGCGTTTCGATCTGACGGAATCACATCAGCGCTCTGACCCTTTTTGTTTTTACGCACATCTTGTTCCGAAAACCGGTTCCCACTTTTCGGGGTGTGCTCTGGTGGTCCGATTCCGACATTTGCATCCCTCGGTTACTGACGTTAAACAAATGTCGGCGTCGCAAAGACACTAGCAACTATATGAATCTATTGGATTTTTCGAATCTGACGTTTAAAACGGCGTGTATGGCAGTCGGGATTCAAACGTCAAATTCAATCCACTGGCAAAGTTGCGCCAACGGCTTTGAGTGCTGGCGCAAAGCTTTATTGTTTCGTCACTTCCCTGAGGTTGAGCAGAAATGACGGCTGGAGTTTGAAGCCTTGCACGGCTGCTGTTGTGACTGCATTCTGCTTCCAGTTGGCAACGAAGAGCCATGGCGCATCGTCGTGGACAATCGACTGGATTTCGCCATAGAGCTTGCCGCGTTCCGACTGATCGGTCGATGTGCGGGCCTTGGTCAGCAACTCATCTACCTTCGGATTGGAATAATAGCCGGAATTGAAACCGCCTTTGTCCGGCAGCGCTTCGGTGCGCAGCGTCAGGAACGGAACCGTGTCGGGATCATTGGTCATCCAGGCCATTTCTGCCATATCGGCTTTGCCATCGAGGCCCGAGTTCACCCGACCAAGGAAGGTGTTCCACTCATAGGTTTCGATTTTCACCTTGAAGCCGACGGCCTGAAGGTCAGCCTGAATGGCAGCACCCATATTGATCGGGTCCAGCATCCCGGAACCGCCTTCCGTCACATAGAATGTGAGTTCTGGATTGGTAGCACCAGCCTCCTGCAGCAGCGCTTTGGCTTTTTCAGGGTCATAGGGATAAGGCTCTGTTTTGTCCTCAACCCAGTTGAATGCGGGTGGCACAGGACCGGCTGCGACAGTGGCCGAACCTTGCAGAACATTATCGACAAGGCCTTGCTTGTTGACTGCGTAGTTTGCAGCCTGACGTACTTTCTTGTCCGCGAACGGCCCGCTCCTGGTGTTGAGAATACTGAACCAGACATGCGGTCCGGCCTGTTCTGCAACTGCGAAATTCGCATCCTGTTTGAAACTTACGAGATTGTCTGGTGGCACTTCGACCATAATGTCGATGCCGCCTGCCATCATTTCAGCAACCCGCGTGTTGGCATCGGTGATTGGACGGAAAACGACGGCATTCAATATAGGGGCCGTGTCCCAGTAATCGGGATTACGCTCGACTACCACACGTTGTCCCGACTGCCATTCCGCGAATTTGAATGGGCCGGTGCCTGATGGATGGCGGCCAAATTCAGCGCCATATTGCTCGACAGCGGCTGGCGAAACGATGAGGCCCGTCGGATAGGCAAGGTTTGAAAGGAAGGGCGCAAATGGCTCTTTCAGCTTGAACTCGACCGTGTTCGCATTGATGGCGTTAACGCTCTCAATGGATTCAAAATTGAAGGAAAGCGGAAAGGGGCCGGTATTGTAGAAAGGGTGATCCTTGTTCAACATACGCTCGAAGTTGAACTTGACCGCTTCCGCGTTGAAATCGGAACCATCGTGGAACTTCACGCCCTGTCTCAGCTTGAACGTATAAGTCTTGCCATCGTCTGAGATGGTCCAGCTTTCCGCAAGGGCAGGTTCTATTTCGAGTGTACCGTCCTTATAGCGAACGAGACCGTCATAGATATTGACGAGAATACGGAAATCGTTGGTCGCCGTGACCGTGTGCGGGTCAAGCGATTGCGGTTCGGCGATCTGCCCGACGATCAGTACATCGGGTGGTGTCTGTGCGGCGGCTTGAAAAGTCGCTGTGCCCAGAACCAGAGTTGCCGCTGTTAAAACGGCGCGAAATAACCTCTTCATCAGCGGTTCCTTTCGTTTAGAGCGCCGTGCGCCCTCCTGGGCGCACAAAGGTCGCTCTAACAGATTAAATTATGCAGTAGGCCAAATCTGTCAGACTTTAATTTATAGGGAGAAAATGACGTATATCAATAAATTATCATAATTAATTTGTGCGCATAGAAAAGGCGGAGTGAACCCCGCCTTCGTTTAATGTGCGTTTATGTGCTATTCCGTCGGTGTATCGTGCGGCTTCAGATCCTGCTCGGCAGTTGTCGATTTCTGATGCGTGAACCCCTTGATTCCCTTGGCTGTTTCCTCTGCGTCGCGCTTGATCTCAACGTCGCTCATTGCATAGTGAACAGTGAGTTTTGCAATGGATGTGAGTGCACTTAAGTGAATACGCTCATAGCCATGTGAGGCATCGACGCCGAACGTGAGAAGTGCCGTGCGAACATCGTGACCGGCTTCCACTGCAGAGGCAGCATCGGAGCGGTAATAGCGGAAAACGTCTTTCTGGACGGGTATTTCATGCTCACCGCAGAGCTCATAAAGCTTCTTGGTCAGGTGATAATCGAAAGGGCCGGTCTGGTCCGCCATGGCAAGAGTGACGCCAAATTCGGACGAATTCTGCCCGGGCGCCGTGGTGCCATTATCGATAGCAACCAATGAGGCTATGTCTGGCACCACAACCGCAGAAGCGCCGACGCCGACTTCCTCGCCGATGGTGAAAAGCCAGTATGTATCGACCGGTGTTTCGACCTTAAGGCGTTGCATTGCTTCAAGAGAAGCCAGCATGATGGCCACCCCTGCCTTGTCATCGAGATGCCGGGAAACGATGAAACCGTTATCGATAAATTCCGGCATTGGATCGACGGCGACGATATCGCCGACATCAATGCCCAGCTCAATCAGGTCTTCCCTGTTGCGAGCCAGAGCATCGACGCGTAACTCGATATAGGTCCAGCCGATGGGAAGTGTGTCCACTTCGTCGTTAAATGTATGTCCGGAGGCTTTGAGCGGCAGGATCGAACCGCGATAGGTGCCTTTGGACGAAAATATCGAAACGCGTGCACCTTCGGCAAAGCGTGCTGACCAGTTGCCAATGGAAACAAGCTCAAGCCGCCCGTTCGATTTGAGATATTTGACCTGTGCGCCAAGCGTATCGAGATGAGAAACGATACCACGCGCTGGTTTTCTGGAGTTGCCGTTACGGCGGGCACGAATTGCCCCGCGCCGCGTCAGCATAACCTCAAGGCCCAGCCTCTCCAGTTCGCGTGCAACATAGTGCACCGCTTCATCTGTGAAGCCCGTTGGGCTTGGAATTGCCAACAGGGCGCCTAGTTTTTCGAGTAGGTAGTTCTGATCAATCGCAATATTTGTCATGGTGAGTTAATCTACGGTCCGGATATTCAACGTCAACCGTGCACATGGATTTAAAGTAAAATCCTGAAGCCGGGCCGGAAACATTCTTGTGACAGGTTTGACGATTGGTCTGATTTTCTTGATAAATTCAACACAGCAAGCATTGGCTTCACGCCAGGACTTGTGTAGCTTCGACGAAACAACGGGGGCGTTGATTTGCTGCTTGGGGACATTTATCCTGATGATAAAGCTGCGTACCAACGGGGATCGGTGGTTTGTTGCGCTCGTCGCGTGTGTTGGCGTCGTAATAACTATTCTCTTAGGACAGCTGGAGCTGGTCCGACTTGCATATGTTCGTCTGAATGACTATCGGGATAACCTTCTGTCCCATTCGTTGAATGTTGCGAAATCTGGTCGCGATACTCTGTTGATCGTCAATAACACCAGTCAGACGTTATGTTCCGATGACAATCTGAAAGAATTGCGACTTCTTACATTCAAAGCGCATTACCTGCGCGATATCGGTCGGGTTCTGAACAACCGCATTGTCTGTACCGCGCTCTGGGGGCGTCTTTCTCCGCCCGCTGAATTACCCACAGCAGACAGGGAAGTGGACGGTGGCCATCGATTGTGGGGGCAGGCCGCAGATATCGGAAGTCATCTGACCAAAGTCGATATGGTCATGCACGGCACAGCCATTGTTTTCACATCACCAGTCGCCTTTGCCCTATATGAACGCGCGCAACCCAATCTGAGTGCCCACATCATCAGTCAGGATGGTCAATATATCTACAGGACATTTGGCGATGCTGCTCAATTGACCACCCACCGGCCGGAAAAACTCGCCTGGTATGATTTGCGCTCCCACCGGCTTGCATCCCGGTGCTCCAGCGATGTCGATATATGTGTGATTGCTGCGCTTACGGGTGTCAGCATATTGCATCAGTCGCCGGGTGTCCTGTTGGCGCTTGTTGCGTTCGGCGGGCTCGCGGGCAGCGGGTTGGGGGTGGCCGCCGTGCAATGGCGGCGCGGGCATTCTTCTCTCATTCAGCAGGTAAAGCGGTCGATAGCGGAGGGGCGGGTGAATGTTGTTTACCAGCCATTGGTGCGATTGCGCGATGGGCACGTAAATGGTGCCGAAGTGCTGGCTCGCCTGTCGGATAATCATGGGGCTCCGATTGCGCCTGATGTGTTCATTATGATCGCAGAGCAACACGGCATTATTAAAGATCTTACACGTATCGTGGTGCGCAAGGCGCTCGATGAAATGCAGGCTTGTCTGCGGAACGATGCCGACTTTTATCTCAGCCTGAATTTCTCGGTCGATGATGTCATTGATCCAAACACGCTTGAGTTTTTGGATGAAGAAGTCAGGCGGCATGGGCTTTCGGCACAGCAAATCGTGCTTGAGATCACTGAGCGGTCCACAGCCCATCATGAGCACCTTATTGAAAGCATGAAATCCTTTCGGGCGCGGGGCTACGAGTTCTTCATTGATGATTTCGGAACGGGATATTCCAATCTTGCCTATCTGGCAAAACTGCCGATCAGCGGTATTAAAATAGATCGTATGTTTACGCAGGCTATCGGAACCGAAGCGGTTAGTGCCGAGATTGTTGAGAACATTTGCAACATAGCCCGGCGACTGGAACTCAAGCTGATTGTTGAAGGTGTGGAAACCCGGGAGCAGGCGGAATACGTTCTTGCATTGCATTCTGATGCGGTGGGGCAGGGTTGGTATTTTGGCCGGCCGGTGCCTGCCTGGGCCTTGCTCGGGCGTTTGCCAGCGGAAACATAGCAATTTTAAGTTGACTAGTTTAATCATATATAACAGTAAGAGATAACGCTGCTACAGCAGGCGTGCCAGGGGATTTTGTAATCGGCCCATGCCGGACCGATGCCGTGAAATTTGCGCTTTTCGAATGAGTTTCGATCTGATGTGGAATCTGCAACGCCTTTTCCAGAACCATGCGCGGGAATTGAACCGCTTTTTCCGGCGCAGGGGACACAATGCAGAAACAGCTGCTGATCTTACGCAGGACACGTTTGTCCGTGTGATGTCTGCATCCTCCTCTGGTTCATCCGGGCAATCGGGCAAAGATAACAATCCTCGTGCCTATCTCCATCAGGTGGCTCGCAATCTTTCAATTGATCTTTATCGTCGTGAGCGTGTTGTCGAATATGTAAACATGCCGGATGAAGAATGGCGCCGCATTGCCGATGTGACGCCAACGCCAGAGACGATCGTCTATGACAGGCAGCGCCTTATGATTATTGAGAAAGCTCTTCTTGAGCTGCCCGAACAGACCCGTCGGGCCTTTGAACTCCATCGCCTCGATGAAAAGACGATTGCCCAGGTGGCGGGAGAATTGGGCCTGTCTGTATCCCGGACCTGGACGCTCATCAAACGAGGCTACGTGCATTTGAGAGCCTGCTTGAATGAAGATGTATAGTCGTGGAGCTGCGATCTGAACGAGTATGATCGGGACCCAGGTTCTTTGTTTAAGTGCGCATCTTGTCCGCGCGCGGGAGAGAAAATTCTCGCCTTTCATTCGTTACAATCAATAAGAGCTGTTTTATGAGAAGCTGTTCGGCTGCGTGAAGCGGTTGAACTGGGAGGACTGACGCTGCATGGATGACAAACTGTCGAAAAGCGAAAAGCTGTTCGAGGAGGCTCTGGATATTGTCATCCGCATTCAGGATGACCCGGACAATCCGGTCGCGCACGATCTTGTCAACCGCTGGCGCGCACGCGGTCCCGAACATGAAGTAGCGTGGCGCGAGGCTATGGAGATCTACGGCATGGCCGGTAAAGTCATGCAGGATCAACGCCGTGCGAGCCGTGGCCCCAAGATGTCGCGACGCTCGATTTTGACAGGCGGGGCAGCGGGACTCGCCGTTGTTGCAAGCGGAGCGCTTTTCGGGCCGCAGCTCATATTGCAGGCGCAAGCCGACTATATGACGGCTTCTGCTCAATTACAGGACGTTTCACTCTCTGACGGCAGCAAGGTAACGCTTGGCCCTGATAGCGCGATCCGCCTGAAGTTCGATGCAAGTGCCCGCCGTGTCGAGCTTCTTTCAGGGATGGCATTTTTCGACGTTAAGCCTGATTCTGCGCGCCCTTTCAGCGTTGAAACTGGTAATCTGGTAGCGACAGCTTTGGGAACGGCCTTCGATGTGAGCAGTGATGCGGGCTATCTCACGGTTTCGGTGAACCATGGGCTGGTTGCAGTCAGGCCAACCGGTACGCGCGATACGCTGACACCGCTTGGCGAGGGAGACTGGCTCACTTTCAATGGACAGAACCACGATTTTGAACGTGGCAATCGCGATATATCGCAGATCGCCGCATGGCGTCAGGGTATCATTATTGCTGAACGCGATACCATTTCTTCTGTTGTGGCACGCATTGCGCGCTGGCAGTCGGGCCGAGTGCTTCTCGCTCAACCGGGTTTCGGAGCGCAAAGGATCAGTGGCGTTTTTGATCTTAATAACCCTGTCTCCGCGCTTGAGGCGGTTGTCGAGCCCTATGGAGGAAAGGTCCGCCAGATTTCACCTTGGCTGACTGTCATTTCATCGATTTGATGATTGCATTTTTATGTAGATTTTTTTGCTCAGGGGGAGAAAATCGGCGAACCCCACTCGTTTTAAGCAACAGGGTCGGAAGTTAGCTGCTGCCATGCAACCGCCTTTTCACCAATTGATGGAGTGGTTGAGCGATGGGGCTTCGTGTCGGTAATAGTGTTGTGCGGCGGCTGGGAATGCGAGTTTTGACGGCCACGCTTTTGGGGTCGACATGCATTTATGCCTTATCCCTTTCTGTAACGGCAAACGCTCAGGCGCAGGCTCAACGGCAGGTTTCGTTCAATATTCCTGCGGGTTCGCTCTCTGCGGCGCTGGCAAGTTTTGGTCGTCAGGCCGGTATGCAGGTCACTTATCAGCCGCAAATTGCCGCTTCCAGGCAGGCACCGGCTGTATCAGGAAGCATGTCACCGCAAGATGCTTTGTCACGCGTCCTGTCCGGGTCGAGCCTTTCCTATCGTTTCACCGGGAGCAATACGGTCGCTCTTTCCGAACGGTCGGCAGCAGTGCAAGCCCCTCTGGCAGCCGACGGTACGACTTTGCTTGATACGATCACCGTCACGGGTGGAAGCGGTGCGGTCGCAGCCGATGCTCCATATTACACCGCCGCACCGACATCTTATATTGCATCTGAAACCATCGAACGTTTTCGCGGCTCAAGCCCGGCTGATATTTTCCGGGGCACACCGGGTGTGATGTCCGGCGAAGCGCGTAATGGTGCGGGTTCCGTAGACGTCAACATTCGCGGTATGCAGGGCATGGGTCGTGTTGCAACTACCATCGATGGCGCGGAAAACAGCGTGACGGTCTATCAGGGTTATCAGGGACTTTCCAACCGCACTTATATCGATCCTGATCTGATCGCAGGCATCGATATCAACAAGGGGTCGGATGCATCATCGCGCGGTATCGCAGGCAACGTCGCTATCCGAACCCTTGATGCTGACGATATCGTTAAGGAAGGCGATAGTTGGGGAATGCGTGTGAAGGGTGAGTACGGATCAAATTCCTCCTCGCCTCATGCGGGTGCCAAAGGTGGATATGCATGGCCGTATTCGCCGAGCAATGTTCCGGAGGTGGTTGGGTCGCCAGACGGAATGGATCGACCGTCGTTCCTCACCCCGACCAACGGTTCTGCCAGTGTTGTTGCTGCGATAAAGGAAGAGAACTACGACATCTTCGCGGGCTATGCCTACCGCAAGCGCGGCAATTATCACGCAGGCAAACATGGCCCTGCAGCAAATCCAGTGAATATCGGTCCTGCCACGACCTGTAATTCGTCCGGTTCCTGGTGCCAGAACTGGCCCGAATATATCGAAAATGGCGGACTTACGAATTATCGTGCAGGCGAAGAAATTCTCAATACGCAGCTTGAAACAAAATCCTTCCTGACAAAAGCGACGCTTCGTTTTGATGGCGGTCACACGCTGAAACTTGGCTATACGGGTTTCCGTGGCGAGGCTGGCGATTTGTTGGCATCCCGCTTTACAGGGGACCGCTCTCAGCCGGTGCAGCAGGACCTTACGTCCGGCACGAAGCTCGATACAGGCACCATGCGTTATTATTGGAACCCTGATGACAATGAGCTCATCGATCTGAAGGCCAATCTCTGGGTAACGAAGCTGGAACTGCGTAATCCGCGGCGCGGCAACATGATACCGACATCGGAGTCGCTCGGTCTTTCGCCAGATTTCCGCACGGGATCGAATACGATTATGTGGGGCGGAGATGTTAACAATAAATCCAAGTTCTCGTTTGGGGATTATGGTGATCTCGATCTGAATTACGGCGTCTCTTATATCAGGGAGGATACACGTCCGAGCAACTATACCAACGAGCTTGAAGGCTGGCTTAATCTGCGCGATGCCTATCGCGATGAACTTGGTATCTTCACCAAGGCAGCCTATAAGCCAGTGGACTGGCTGACACTGAATGCCGGCCTGCGCTATTCGCATTATTGGTCGCATGACCGGCGCACAGAGGCCAATAGTGACGCACAGATCAATACCGAACCAAACCGTGATTCAGGTGGCTTCAGCCCATCGATTGGCGTCACGGTCGAGCCGTTCGATGGCAGTCAGCTTTATGTGAACTATTCCAATGCGCTGCGGTATCCGAGCCTGTTTGAATCTGTGTCGGCATTCACCATCATTCCGAATACCAGCTTGCAGCCGGAACGCTCCAGCAATTGGGAAGTGGGTGCCAACTTCACCAAGGATGGTCTGCTCAATGATGACGACCGAGGCATGGTTAAGTTCGGTTACTTCAACTGGGACGTCAAAGATTATGTGGCGCGCGCATTCCGCGATTTCTACGACGATGGCGGTAATTTTTCCTTCTCCGGTATGCAGGTCTACAATATCGACCGTGCACGCTTCTCAGGCCTTGAATTCTCAAGCCGCTATGAGGCCGGTGGATTTACCGCTGATTTCGCGGCAAACTATTATCTCGATGTAGAGTTTTGCCGCACATCCGACACATGCGGAAACAAGTCGCTCTATGGTGATTATGCCACCAATCAGGTACCGCCAAAATATACGGTCGATCTTACCGTTTCCCAGAAAATGCTGGAAGACAGACTGACCCTTGGTGGCCGCGTTTCCTATGTTGGTCCACGTGCTATCGGTCATGGCGATGTCACGGCAGTCGGTGCAAGTGAGTTCATTTCGCAGACGCGCTGGAAGCCTTACACGCTGATCGATGTGTTTGCTGAATATAAGATCAATAACAGTCTGACAGCGACGGCTCGCATCGAAAATCTGACGGATCAGTATTATGTTGATCCGCTGGGTCTGGTGAACCAGCCGGGACCGGGCCGCACTTTCTATGCAGGGCTTACGAGCAATTTCGGTGGCGATCAGCGTTTGCCGCAGCTTTCGCCATTTTCGCGCTCGCAAGGCGGCGCGCCGGGCATCGACTGGACTGGCTTCTATGGCGGTGTTCACGCTGGTATGACATCCGGGCGTACATGGGGAACCACGACGGCATTTGACGGCACGGCTGATCCGATTTCTGGTAGTGAATCTGCGGATCGTGGCTTTGGAAACTCAGCGCTTTTCGGTGTACAGGCTGGCTATAATTATCAGTTCAACAACCGCGTGGTCATCGGCATCGAAGCTGACGTGAGCAAGACCCGTCTGAAGGGCACACAGGCAGCTTATATGCAGGAAGACTGGATCGCTGCACAGCAAGACATTGCCGGTATTCAAGCCAATACCCATTATGAAATCGACTGGACGGGGTCTATTCGTGGGCGCCTTGGCTATGCGCTCGATAACCGCTGGCTTGTCTACGGCACGGCAGGTGTTGCGTTCGCACATGAAAAGCAGACCCGCGACCAGTATCGTTATGCGGAAGATATTCTGGGTAAGCCGAACTCGAGCCTGTTTTTTGTCGATAAGCAGTCTGGAACACGGGCAGGCGTTACAGTTGGCGGTGGCGTGGAATATGCAATCAACGACCGCTGGTCGGTGAACGCCGATTATACCTACAGCCGCTTCGGCAATCGCAGTTTCAATTTCGAAAATGCGCGTGCGGGCACTGGTGGTAACTATACAATCAGAGAGCAGACGGGCGTGGAAGTTACACCGCCTGAACCATTCCTGTGCGAAATTTTGGGAGGTTCCTTCTGCGAACCAACTGAAACACCCGTCTACAAGTATACGGAGCACACTGGCAGCTCGAATGTCGTAAATGGCCGCAAAGCTTCCAATTCTCTCGACACTCATACGGTCAAGCTGGGGCTCAACTTCCACTTCTGATTGATTTGAAGTGCGTCATTTTGTGCAAAGGCAGATTTTTTTGCCTTTCCATTGCAAAAAACAGCTCCCTCAATCGTCTTAGTAATGAGAAAGGCTTGCGTCTGCTGCATATTGGCCAGACCTCGCCTGCCAACAGGGATATACCACATGACTGACGCCAACGTCCTTGAGCAACCGATTGCTCTTCCTCGTTCGAAACGCCTGAAGGCGCGCACGACGGGGACGCATGAACGCCTTGATCAGAGCATTATGGCAGGCGATCCATTTGCCAGCCGTGAACGTTATGCGTTGTTTGTAGAGGTTCAGTATCAGTTCCATCGCGATATAGATGCACTCTACGATGTTGCGGCGCTCGATGCGTTGCTGCCGGATTTGCAAGGTCGTCGTCGTTGCGGGCTTGTGGGGCAGGACTTGATTGATCTTGGCGCAGACCTCCCGGCAGCTGACGGTTCTCTTGCTTTTTCAGCAGGCGAGGATGTCGATCTGCCGACTGCTCTGGGCTGGCTTTATGTCGCTGAAGGCTCCAACCTTGGCGCGGCATTTTTGCTCAAGGAAGCCTTGAAGCTTGGTTTGTCGGACCAACTTGGCGCCCGTCATCTGGCTGGTGCGCCGGAAGGTCGAGGTTTGCATTGGCGCAGCTTCACCGCAGCTCTCGACGAGATTGAGCTAACCGATGCGGAAGAGGAGCGTGTTGTTGCGGGGGCGGAAACCGCCTTTCGCCGCGTTCACGAACTGGTGCGGACAATCTTTCATGACCGGCTCTGATCAGATATCTGCGGGGCGTGAGGCTGCTATGTCCTGTCGCCACGCCACCTATCCCGATGAACGTCAGCGAGCTGGCTATCTCGCACTGGGGCTTTTGTTGGTTGCTGCGGCCTTGGTCGGCTCACATGTCCGGCTGATGCCTTCAGCCTTGTTTGTCTTCGTTGCGTTGCTTTGTTTTTTGCAGCTCTCATCCAAAGCCCTGTGCTGGCTGGAGACAAACAGGATCACGCGCCGTCTTATCGATACGTGGCGCAGGCTTGGCACGTGGCCTCGGTTGTTCAGGCTCTACCTGCTCGCTGTTCCTGCTGTGATCTGTCTGGCAGCGCTGGCATTCGGACCTCGTGCGCTGTGTCTGGAGTTTGTCATCAACGGAATACTGTGTGCGGGCCTGTTGCTCTTTGTGGGGCCTCAACGCCGTCAGACAAAACACGTGACTAAATAAAGATTGTTGTGATGCGATTTACCCGACAGGCTGAGCTTTCGATAGAATTTCTCGTTCTTTGCGCTCGGGCATCTGCCGGAAGTGCCGTCACCACGCGCACGGCGGCAGAAGCAACCGGCACGACGAAAGATCATGCAGCCCAGATCGTATCCGAGCTTATTCATCACGGGTTTCTGGTTGGTACGCGAGGGCGGGGTGGCGGTATTCGGCTGGCGCGACTGCCCAGGTCGATCAATGTAGGCACGGTGCTGCGTCTGATGCAGCCGGGCTTTGATGAGCAGGCAGCAAAGGAGAGCGCATCAGGCTCTGCATTCGGCATGCTGCTGCAAGCGGCGATGCGCTCCTTTGTGGCAGCATTTGACGATTTCACCATTGCCGATCTTGCGATTGAAAGCAGCGACGGACGGCTGGCCTGTCTTGATTGCGATCTGCGAACGCTGATCAATCACGGGCAGATGCTGTCTGAGCTGCGGCGCAGAGGCGATTACACCGATGCGCCTGCCTGGGCTGGCGTATCATGAACGGGGCTACCGATAGCAAGGGTCTGCGCGGAGGCGCAAGGGAGCTTGCACTTTGGGCGGGGGCGAGCGTGCTCGTGCTATCTTTGCATATGGGGGCTGCGATGTGGCTTCTGCGTAAGCCGGAAATGATGGCGGCCGACAATGCACCACCAGCCGCGATCATGATTGAACTCGCTGAAACACCGGAAGCATCTGAGACCGAAGAAAACGAGATAACACCCGACGAGGTGATGTCCGACGCAAGTGCTGCGGCTGAGAAAGTTGAAGAGGCGGTTGACGAGCCTGAGGTCGAGCAGGAATTGGTTCAGGACGAGCCGGAGCCTGTCGAAGAAGAGCCGCAAGAAGAAATGACTCAGCTCGACAAGGTCGAGGTTCCGCTGCCGGTCGCAAAGCCAAAACCACCGGAACCCAGGAAAGAAATCGTCAGGAAGGAAGAGCCAAAGAAGAAGCCGGTCAAGCAGCGCCAGCAGGAGCAGGCATCATCCAGGCAAGCCGTCAAGGCACAGGCGCAAGTGGCACAATCCAACCGTACTGCGGCACGACAAACGGCTTCCGGCCTGTTTGCTTCATCCATGACGCCAGCGCGTTGGCAGTCGCGCCTGATGGCGCATCTGGAGCGTCGCAAGAAGTATCCTTCCGGTGCAAAATCGCGTCGGGAAGAGGGGGTGGTTTATGTTCGCTTCCGCATCGACGATACCGGCAAAGTACTGTCGGCTGCACTTGCACGATCGTCAGGTTGGCCGGAGCTCGATGAAGAAGTGCTCTCGCTTGTAAAGCGCGCGTCACCTGTGCCAGCCCCGCCGCCTGATGTGAATAAAACAATCACGGCGCCAGTCAAATTCAGCAGACGATAAGCAGATACGCCGAAAAAAATTTCCGGCGTATCTTCATGTTAGAATTTGCGGCTGAAAGAGACTTTCAGGTTACGGCCCGGCATGGCTGAGATACCATCGCTGAGATAAGGCTCGTAGTTCTTGTCGAATACGTTTTCCAGTGCCAGACGCAGTTCAGAATCCTTCATAAAGCCTTGTGTCGGCGTCCAGTTGAAGAACAGATCATGCACGGCATAGCCGGGGGTCTTGGGCCGATTATAGCTCAAATCACCTTTGACATATGAGGTTCTGTCCTGCTTGTCGACAAAGGTCCCCGTCCAACCAAAATTGATATCCTGATCGGGAAGCTTATAGCCGAGGGTCGTTACAACCGTCGTCGGCATGATGTCATTGATGTAGCTGTCAGGTCCGTAGATGTTGTTGAGCGTGCCCTGACGTCTGCCGATCATGTAAGTGAGACTGGCATCTGCGAACATGAAGCTGTTCTCATAATGCGCTTCCAGCTCCACGCCACGCGAATAATAGGAAGGCATATTCCAGTAAAACGGAACTTCGCCGTCTTTCAGGCCGACCTTGTTCGCACTGCCCACACGCCGCGCCACAGGATTGGTGACATGGTTGTTAAAGAAGGAACCACGCACCATCAATACGTCGCTCTCGGTGAAGATACCGCTGAATGAAGTATCCGCACCGATGTTAATCGTGTTGTTGCGCTCGACTTTAAGATCGGGGCTGGTTCCTGATGTTTGGGTGCGCCCACTCTGCACGGAATAGATTTCATCAATGTTGGGCGCGCGCATGGCATAAGCCCAATCGGCGAAGAGCCGTGTGGTTGGCGTAATCTGGTATGAAGCGCTGAGTGCTGGTGTGAAACCGTGATGTGAGGTCGCCGAATAGTCGTGTCCGGCTTTCGGATCGTTATAGATCGTGGCTCTGTTTGGCACGCCTTCGGACCGCACATAGTCATAGCGAATACCGGGAGTGATCGTCAGCTTGTCAGTGATAGCCATACGGTCACGAATGAAGAAAGACGTAACATCCTGTTTGCCGGCAGGCATAATCCATGGTGCGTAATAGCCGTAATTGTAGCTCTTATCGTTCTTTTTGGTGATATCGAACATCGTCACATCACGAACGTGATGATTATATTGCACGCCGTAATTCAAGCTGTGGTCGATGCCGCCGAGTTCAAAGTTGGAGGTGTTTTCGGCCTCAATATGAAAATCCGAGTATTTCGCATCATTTTCGGTGCCGCCAAGAGAGGCTGTACCGTTCACGCCGGTCGCGCGTTCAGCATGCATGTCTGTCGAGGAATAGCTTGCCATGATGCGGGTATTCACGAGATCGCTGTCGCCATCATAGGTGTGCTCGAAAACGGAGGTGAAATCCTTTAGCTCACGCCAGGCAAGAAGCCTGCGCATTGCTTCCTTATAGGCAGGCGTTCCGGGCACAAGGCTGTTGCTCGAGGGCTGAAGCTGGCCTCGAATTGCCGCGAGTGGTCCCCAATTGGCACTTTCACCGTAAAGAACCGAAGCCCTCACCTTGTGACCGCCATATTCGCCGGAGAGTTTGCCGGAGAAGGATGTCAGTTCAGAGCTTGAGTAGTTATAGGTCTCGCCACCACCGATGCGCATGTTGTCGCCCTTGCGCCAGGTGAGGCTTGCAAGCCCGTCGAAAATCATGCCCGTACCGAGATTGGAGCGGCCATAGACAGCGCCTGTTTCAAGAAACTGCTTGTTGGCCGTCTGATAGGCGGTCTTGCCCCATGCACCCCAGCTTTCGCCCTCACGCAGCATATCAGCCGCGTCCTTGCTTTCGAGCTTGATCGTACCGCCAAAGCCGCCATTCCCGTAACGAACGGAAGTTGCCCCTTTTTCGATCTCGACGCGCTTGAGCAGTTCAGGTTCAACAAAGATCGTGCCCTGATCATATTTCTCAAAGTTCTTGGGCGCTCCGTCGAGCAAAATACGCACATCGGTCTGGCGTGAGAAACCGCGGATCGAAATAGACTGGCCTTCGGTGCGAACGCCGCCCAGCATTGCGACGCCGGGGGTCTTCTTGATAAGTTCCGGAATTGTCGAGGCCTGTGCCTGCTGCAACTGTTCCGATGTAATCTGAGAGACGCGCGGGTCGAGATCAACAAAATTCACGCCGGTTATCTGTGAAAAGCTGATCGTATCGAGCTGCACTGCACCTTCGACAGCAGGTAAAGTCGCGTTGTTTCCAGCTGCTTCACGCTCCAGCCGCACCGTGCGATTACCCGTGAAGCGGTACTGGATATCTGTGTTGCGCAGCAAAGCGGAAAGCGCTTCTGCGGGCGCCATGGTTCCGCTGACGCCTGATGTGTTGAGCCCGCTGGTTACAGATGCATCAAATGCGATTTGCAGGCCCGTTTGAACGGCAAGGCGATTAAGAGCGGTTGCAAGCGAACCAGCCGGAACTTTGACAGCGACGGATTGCGCTTCAGCCTGTGCAAATGCGGGTGTGGTCAGGACGGGGCTTAAAATCGTGCCACTCAAAAGCAGCGAAGCAAACAAGGGACGTGCGCAGGCGTTTAAAACGCGTGAGGAGGGGCTTTTCATGTCGTTTCCAGTCTCAACGTTCAAGGCGTTGGGAGTTCGGTTGCTTAAGCACTTGCGCGTGGCGCACAAACTGCCTTTCATAGACTGGACGAATGAAATTGAGGCTTTGGGACATTCGGCAGGAAATTAATTATGTAGCACTGTGAGTAATGAGCCCACTCGCACGGCTTTCAGTTCGAAAGCTTTGATAAAATCATCAAGCGCTGTTGATGGGGCAGACAAATCGAAGGTGCCGGTTATCCTGCGTTCGGCGAGAGCGCTGCTTGCAATCACCACCTCACCGGGGAGATGGCGGGCAATCTCCTCGACCACATGACCAAGCGGCTGATCTTCAAAGATCAAGCGGCCACTGCGCCACGATGCGGCGAGTTCGGGATCGACCATAGCGACTTGTCCGATACCGGCAATATTATCGTAGAAAACACTCTGTCCCTGTTCCAGACGCAGCGTTTCGCGTGGACTGAAGGCCGATGACGTGGCGCTGGTCTGCACCTGAACGGCATGTTCGGTGACAACCACATCCGCACCGCCATCTTTCAGCTTCACGTCGAATTCCGTACCGAGTGCGATTACTTCGCCATAAGCCGCGCTGACTGTGAATGGCCTCTGAGGATCTGGCGCAACGGTGAAATAGGCTTCACCACGAAGAAGCTGAACCTGACGTTTATTCGTTGTGATGTCGAAAGCAATTGCCGAGCCTGCGTTGAGCTGGACGGTCGAACCATCTTCAAGTTTGATGATCGGCATTTCGCCGCTTGCTGACATGGCATCTGCGCGCATCCGCATCGGACCGTCGAAAGCAATAAAGCCACCCGCGAGAGCCCCGAATAACACCATGGAACTGACAGCGGCCCGCACCGGATAGCCCGGCTTTCTCGCAGCCGTTCGGGCGAAATCCGCATCCTGCAGGAGAAGAAAGCGAGTGTCGCTGAAAACACGCGAAGCTTTGTCAAAAGCCAATTCATGCCTTGTGTCGCTTGCGCGCCAGAATGCACAGGCTTCGACAATGGCCATGTCTTTGGGCGAAGCCTGAAGCTGCATCAGCCAATCGACAGCCTGTTCCTGAATGAGACGCTCGGCCTTGTCTTGTGTCTTCGCTGTTGTGCGCATCATACCTGATCCAGTTCATCGAGCCTGATGAGGCAATGCATGAGTGCTTTGCGAAGATGTCTGTCCACCATATTGCGCGTAATTCCGAAGCGGATGGCAATTTCATCTGGCGGCAGATTGCCAATCCGGTTGGCGATGAAAACGCGACGCTGACGCAATGGCAACTCCATGATCGCATCGCGCAGGCAGGCGAGGCGTCGCGGCGTATCAAGCGCGATGTCAGGATTTACGTCCTTGCAGATGATGTTAGAGGCTTCTTCTTCGGTGCCGGAAAAGAGTTTTGCTTCAAAGCGTTCGCGACGGAACCGGTCGAGACCGAGATTAATCGCCGCGCGTGTAAGGAAGGCACGCAGCGACGACTTGCCTTCAAGATCAGTCCTGCGGTCCTTGAGTCTCACATAAAGATCATGGACAATTTCATTGGCGTTGGAAGATACGTGTCCGCGTCGACGAACTGCACGACACAGTTCGTCATAATAATCTGTAATGGCAGCATCGATGTCAGCAATTTCCCGCAGAGGAAATGCCGAAGTCAGCTTGGATTTGTCAGATTGGTTCACGGCGGGCACCACATTTTTGTGGCGGCACCATAGGCATGCGCTTATTCAAACGCAATAATATATGAGAGCAATACTCATCTTATGTGATTGCTGTTGCATTTCGCCTACAACCCGCGTCTCTTCGCAACGATGGAGAGCACTCCACCGTTGCGAACGAGGGTAAAGCTTTACTTCGGCAGCTGAGCTGCGGCCTGCTTGATGGCCGATGTGATCTGTTGACAGAACGGCTCAACGCTCTTGCCAGAGGTTTTGGCGTAATCCTCGACGTCGGTCTCCTGACCCATCGACTGAACAACGCCCTTTTTGCCAGCTGCCTGTGCCTCTTCAAGGCCAGACTTGTCGGCGGGCGCCTGCATAATCTTCATGATGGACTGCTGGCTGTCGATATCTTCCTGCGTAGCGAAGCCTTTGTCCTTGCAATATTCGACGATGCCCAGCTGGTTCTGTGCTGCTTTATAGAGCGCTTCCGGTGTCATCTGCTGAGTGGCCTGGCCTTGCGCCATGGCGCTGCCTGCGGTGGCCGATGCCAGAATAAAAGCGCAGATACCTGCATTTTTCATCGTTTCAACCTTTCAATAATATCGCATTTCCCGCCCGAACGGACAGATAGAGCAGGTTCTGAAAAACGGAACCCGCTTTGAAAGGCTTAAAAGGCATCGCGAAATAAAGACCTGCTAATCGGCGTAACAAGTTTTTACTGCACATGGGGTTTCAGAGGCTTTGTTTCGTCACATTCCGGGTTGGAAGAGTTACGCCCAGAAGTAGCGCACGATATGGAAGAAGACGGGAGCCGAGAAGACCAGACTGTCGGCGCGGTCGAGCATTCCGCCATGACCTTCAATCATCTGACCCCAGTCTTTGACACCGCGATCCCGCTTGATGGCAGAGGCAACAAGTCCACCGAAAAAGCCCATGACGCAAGCGGTTGCGGCCAGTGCTCCCGCCTGAAGTGGTGAAAAAGGTGTGAGCCATGCAAGGCTCGCACCCAGCAAGGATGCAGCCGCAACCCCGCCGACAAAACCTTCCCATGTTTTGGACGGCGATATATTGGGCGCAATGCGATGTTTGCCGAACAGTTTGCCAAAAACATATTGCAGCACATCACTACCTTGAACGGTCGCGACCAGAAATGCGATCAGCAGCAGTTTTTTGCCTTCAAATCCCGGAATATCCAGTGTCATCAGCGCAGGCACATGGCTGATGCAGTACACCGAGAGCATAATGCCCCATTGCTGTTCGCTGATGCGCTCGAGAAACCGAGATGTATCACCAGACAATGCGGTCAGAACCGGCATGGCCAGGAAGCAATAAACCGGAATGAAAATCGAATAGAGCCCGTACCAGTCAATCCAGATCAGATAATACTGGACCGGAATGACCAGAAGGAACATGCCCAGCAACACGCGGTGGTCGGCCCTGCGTGTCTGGGTGAGCGTTGCATATTCCCGCAAAGATGCGAATGAAATGAGCGCGAACAGAACGATAACGCCACCTTTGCCGAACAAAAAAGCGATGCACATGGCGCCGACCATGATCCACCATGCCTTGATGCGGGCATTGAGATTAACGAGCGTAGAGGACAATGGCTTCGGTGCACGCCATGAAAGAACCCCGGCAACCGCGCTGGCGGTTACAAGAACACCCATGAGGCCAAGGAATAGTTGGGTCGTTTCGCTCATGGGTTACTACCATTATGGGGCTGAATATCGAGAAGGCTCTGGCGCGCGCGGATGAGAAACTCCTTGCGGTCTTCGCCCTCATGGAGCTGGACCGGCGCACCGAAAATGACGCGGCAGAGAAGCGGCACAGGCAGCATTGCGCCTTTGGGCAGCACGCGCGACATGTTTTCTATCCAGCACGGCACGAGCTCCACATCGGGTCGTGTCAGCGCCAGATTGTAGATACCGGAACGAAAGCGCAGCAGTGCCTCCTCCGTCATATTGCGGGTGCCTTCAGGAAAGATGATGAGCGAATGGCCATCGGCCAAGGCCTTCAACATGACCTCCATCGGGTCCTGTGTGCGCTCCACCCAGTTACGTTCAACAAGCACGGTACGCAGCAACACCTCCGCCATGAATTGCCGCACGCGATTTCCGCGCCAGTAATCTGCACCGGCAACGGCACGAGTGCGGGCACGCTCTTCCTGATTGAGACACGAAGAGAGCAGAATGAAATCGCCATGGCTGGTGTGATTGGCAAAATAGATGCGCTGGTTGAGCGACGGCCCAGTACCGCTCCAGATCGGACGAACGCCGGTGATCCCGCGTGCCAAGATTGCGAGAAGCGAGCCGAAAGTAGATTGCACATGATGGCGGATCAATTCATGCATATCAAAGCTCCGCCCCAAGCGGCAATGTGGCCATCAGGATTGATAAGACGATTGCCGCAATCAGAAAAAAGTGCAGACGGCCAAGAATACGCTTCGATCCTGCAATACGCTCCATAAGCGGGCGCAAGGTTTCAGGCTGGGCGCGCAATCCCATTCGTACAAGAAGGCTATCGACTTCTGTAAGCCCTTGCCTTTCATCTGCACTGGCTGCGATCAATCGGAAAAGTGCGGCATCAAAAAGCAGATGGGTCGCGATGCCCAAAACAATCAGAACACTCACGAACAGCAGAGGCCAGATGAGCCAGAATGCAAGATCATGGATTGAGCGTAAGAATGGAACAGTACCGAGTATCGCCACTGCAATACCCATGCCGATAAATGCATTGCGCCGCAAACGGCCTGCAATATCGAGCGCCTGCGAATTCATGCCGGCACCTCGAGATTATGGAGGCGCACAGGCCAGCCTTTGGAGCGAACAAGTGCTTCGGCTTCTCGTGCGTTGGCAACGCGCCCTGTTCCGATCAGCCAATCCACGGCAACTGTTGCACTGCGTTGAAAACCGAGCGCACAGCAGATAAGAACCGGGCCGTGATGTCGTGCAGCTTCAACCGCATTGGATGCCAGATGCACTGTGTCAGGTGCAGGGGCAATAAGATCCATTGTGCTGAAGCTTTTCCATTCAACCGTATTGCGTGGCGCAACCATTTCGGCCGCCAGGTCAATGACGGTCGTAAACTGATTGAGTTCTGAGGCATTGGGAAAGCGGCCGAGAAACACGCCATCGGAAAGTTCAACATGCGGCGGTAATTTGCGTGTCCAGAACCGGATGTTCAATCGCGCGAAGAAGCGATAGGGAGCCAGAAGCCAGCGACTTGCCAGGCTGACTGTTCCATCTGTGCGTTTCTGAAAGACCGCAACACCTGTACCCAGATAACAGAGCGCAACAATCGCCAAAGCAGCGCCAGGCCAGAACCAGAAAATCGCATAGCCAGTCGTGCCAAGGCCATGGATGCCGAGTGCCAGAAAAAGCAGTGCGCCTGCGAGATAATAAAGACCCAGTCGGCGTGCCTTTGGGTTTGAATTCAAGTGAAAACCTGCAAGCGGTGACGACCCGTTACGCGGGAAAAGCCACAATGCGAACAGCCCGAGCAAAGCGCCTGCAGGAATATCGACGGCGTGATGCTGATAGGTGGTCAGTACGGATAATCCGATCAACAGACACCAGACATGCCAGACGACGCGCATTGCACCGCCCATCATTCGGCGCATCTGGTCCCAGATGATAATCAGCAGCGCGATATGAAGTGACGGCGCCTGATTGAACGGCTTGTCGAAACCGCCGAGCACTTCAAACATGAAGCCTGGCAGGCCGGAGGTTTCAGGCTTCACAAATGTTGCCGTCAGCGGAAAGGCGACAAAGCAGAGAACAGCAATGATCTGCGCCGTGAGATAGCGCTTTGCCAACCGATCAACCTGCTCCGGGCTGTCATTTATGAAAAGCGCAATCGCATAAAACAGATTGACCGACCAATAAGGCACAATGCTCCACGCGATAAAGGGAATATGACCTTCCCAGTTAAAGGCAAGATTGGGTACCGCATGGCGCAGCGATGCCAGCCAATTGGATGTACCATAGGTCAGATAAAAGAACGGGCCGAGAAACAGAAGCCAAAGGATCGCGCGGCGGATTACAAGCCGCCGCGATACCCCATCGATGCTCCCAATGGCCGCTGTCACGCTTGAGTTTCTCCAACCCGTTCGGCGATGCAAACGGTGAAGATGCCCCATTGATCGATGCGCTGTTCGAGTTTTCGATAACCAGCTTTTTCGACAAGCTGATCCATTTCGCCTTGTGTGCGGCGACGCATCACCCATGCCTGTCCGCCGCGGTGGGAAGTCAGCGCACGTGCAATCATTTCAAGCTGCGGATGCCATGGTTGATTGGTGTAGATCAGCAGCGAGCCGGGTTTCTGGACGCGGGCGAGGCCTGACAAAGACCGGGCGATCAGCGCGTTGTCTGGAAACAGTTCGTAAAGGCCGGAGACGATCGCAAGATCGGGTTGCGGTGTGACTGCTGCGAGGTTCTCTTCGTCAAACGCATCGCCTTCTTCCATGTGGGCGATGGCATCAAGGCCACGATCCTTGATCAGTTTGCGTCCAGCGAGCACATTGATTGGCGAATAATCGCGCAAGTGAATGCTGTCCGGCATTTCGCCAGCGCGCGCCACGGCATCAATGACATAACGGCCATGGCCGCAGGCGATGTCGAGAATATTTGTTGAGCGGCCTTCGCTTTTCAGCCGCTTGATGGCCGCGCCGATCAGCTCTTCAAGATGGACCTTGCGCTGGCGAATACCACGCCAGCCGATGGCTTCAAGAAACTGCTTGTCGATGAGCTTGCCGCCCGGGCCCAGGCCGCGCGCTTCGTTCTCATACACATAATCAAGCGTCGAACCGGAATCAAAGCCAGTGCGGCGGCCAACTTTCAAACCTTCGGACAAAAGCGCACCAAAGCCGATTGAAGAGCGTGTCCAGGCCCAATAAAGACCGCGTGCAGAAAGCAGCGGCAGCGGGCTCGACAATTTGTCAGCCTCGTCGCGCGTATGGCCAGCAATATGGGCATCCGTCAGATCAGCGCGCTGCGGTTCTTCCGCAAAGCGTGCTTCGATGAAATCATGGATCAATGCAATTGCAGGTTTCCGATCTCTCTCGCCCAGCGTGTCGTGATAGAATCCTTTGAGCACATGGCGCTCTTTGATGCGGCTGCCAAGATTTTCAAAGAAGCGATGCTGCGGCGTTGGACGCACGACAAAATCGCTGCCGGAAATCAGCAACTGCGTTGGCACTGTAATGGCCCGTGCGTCATCCACCACACGTTGTGCCGCCTCGTGCAGCTGAAGCAGAATATGCGAGGCGATCGGGCGGGTGATCAGCGGATCGGTGCGATAGGATTCAATGCGCCCCGGATCATGGGTCAGAAACTGTGGTTTGACATAGGAGTTGACATAAAACGTCCCCTTCAGCTTCTGCCAGAGCGCAATACCCTCTTTGGCGAATGGTACGTAAAGCTTGATGTCAAAGGCAGGTGATGCCAACACCAGTGCGCGGATGTTGGGCGCATAATCATGCACCCACGCGCTCGCGAGAACCGCGCCGACACTTTGTGCAATCAGTGCCACATCCTCTATTCGGACGCCGGTTTCAGCGCGTATATGTGCAACAAAACTATCGAGATCATGGATCGATGCACCAAACGATGGCGAAAACCCACGTTCGCCGGGCGAGCGGCCATGGCCACGCGCATCCCACGCATAGAAAGCGTAATCGTCAAGGCCGAGTTCATCGACGAGGTGCGCAACACGCCCGCTATGTTCGTGACCACGATGCAGGAGAACAATCACGCCTTTTGGCGTTTGCGACCGTGCCGGCCAGAAGCGATAGAACAGTGATGTACCGTCGTGGGTGATGAATTGGGATTCTTCCGGCTCACGATGTGACGCCGTTTCATGCCCCGGCATTTCTGCGCGCTGGTTCATCAGTTCTCCTCTCAACAGGCCTTGTCCCACTTTTCGGGATGCACTCCAAGTTATTCAACCCAATTACTATTGAGTAGAATAGAATGTTTGAATAAACGAGCTAAGGCCGGTAGCAAATAGCTGATTTCTACATAATCGTCATTTCCATGAGTTTCGCGAAAGTTTCTTATGTCAGTTTATCAACTTAAGTCCCGCTTCCAGAACTTATTGAGACCTCTTGTCGTAAAGCTTGCATCGGCAGGCGTAACGGCCAATCAGGTGACTGTGACGGCTGCTTTAGTGTCCATCGTTCTGGGTGCTTTTCTTGGCTGGAGCGGAAATGCGATCTGGTTTGCGCTGGTGCCGATCTGGCTTTTCCTGCGCATGGCACTGAATGCGGTTGATGGAATGCTGGCGCGCGAGCATGGCCAGAAGTCGGTGCTGGGTGCTTATCTCAACGAAATTGGTGATGTGATTTCCGACGCGGCACTCTATGCGCCCTTTGCGATTATTGCACCGTTTTCTGCGGCTTGGATTTTCGCGATTATCTTTATCGCCACTTTGACCGAATTCATTGGTGTGACTGCAGCTTCGCTCGGATCAAGCCGTCGCTATGACGGCCCTATGGGCAAGAGCGACCGCGCTGTGGTCTTCGGTGTGCTTGGTGCCTGGGTCGCCATTGACGGTATGCTGCCTCAATGGATGTTCTGGTTGCAACCCATCCTTTGCGCGCTTCTGATCCTTACGGTGGTCAAACGCATCCGCAACGCAATGAAAGAAGCCCCGAACTCGTAAGCTCGGAGCCTCATTCTGTCTCAAATACTGTCGGCTTTATTGTTAGTGCGTCGAAACGAAAGCCGACATGCTGGTAATCAGCAGCATTCCAACTGTTGCGCCTGCATCCTGAAGGCCGATGGTCTTTTCCTGAAAGGCTGCAGCCTTGCCGTGCTGGGCGACCATGGTTTTGGTTGCTTCAAGTGCATCTTCGGCAGCCTTTGCTGCTGCTGCCAGTGCATCGGTCAAGGACGCACCAGCGGCGGCCTGAGCTTCCAGCGTGACAGCAATCGGGTCAAGCACATCAAGAAGTGTCTTATCGCCGACCTTGGCTTTGCCACGTTCGGCAATGCCATCGCGATAAGCGCGCCAGAAAGCCGCAATTTCTGCGGTTCCCAGCTCGTTGACACCGTCGCAGGCCTTGCTTGCTCGCAAAAAGCCGGTGGCAGTCAATGTACCCATGGTGGATGGCGCAACGCGTGCCATTGTGGTTCCGGCCACACGCAGCAGTTTTGAGATGCCAGAGGCTTCGCCTTCTGCATGGGCGGCTTCAGAGGCCGCCGCAAAAGCCTTGCTCATGGTGATGCCGAGATCGCTGTCGCCAACTTTTCCATCAAGCGCGATGAGGAATTCGCGCTGTTCTGCGAAAAGCTGCTTCCAGCTGTCGAAAAGATCAATCAGATCAGATGCTGTAATGACGTTCATAAGCGGACCTCAACCGGCAAAGTGCTTGAAGAATGGCGTGTTTGCGGAAGCGGCCACGAGAGGCTCGAGTTCTTCATCAAGATGCAGAACGGAAACCGAAGCGCCAGCCATTTCCATCGAAGTGGCAAATTCGCCGATCCAGACGTGCTTGACCTTTACGCCACGCTCATCAAAGAGCTGCGAAACGCGACGGAACATGATGTAAAGCTCTTCCAGCGGCGTACCGCCAAGGCCATTGACCAGAACGGCAACTTCGTCGCCCTTCGCATAGGTCTGCTCATTGAAAATGCGCTCCATCAGCTCGTCGATGACTGCATCGGCGCTTGCAAGCTTCTTGCGGCTGATGCCTGGTTCGCCATGGATGCCCATGCCGATTTCCATCTCGTCTTCGCCAATGGAGAAGGTTGCATGGCCAATTTCCGGCACAACGCAGCTCGAAAGTGCGACGCCCATGGTGCGGGTGCGCAGGCGTGCCTTGTCGGCAAGGCGTGTCACTTCATCAAGCGACAGGCCATTGGCCGCTGCTGCACCAGCTGCCTTGTAAACAAAGAAGATACCGGCAACGCCGCGACGCTTATGTTCTTCGCCGACAATAGATGAAGCGACGTCATCATTGCCAACAACCTGCTTGACAGCGATGCCATCGAGATCAGCAAGTTCTGCGGCCATATCGAAATTGATAATGTCGCCGCTGTAATTGCCGTAGATGTAAAGAACGCCGGCACCCTGATCGATAGCCTTGGTCACCTGATACATCTGTTCAGAGCTGGGTGACTGGAATACGCCGCCGACAGCCGCGCCATCGATCATGCCTTCGCCGATATAGCCCAGAAACAGTGGCAGATGGCCCGAGCCGCCGCCGGTCGCAATGCCGACCTTGCCGGATTTGATGTTGGCTGTGACCATGCAGCGCTTGTCGTTATCGACAAAAGTAAGCTCGGGATGCGCCCGATAGATGCCTTCGAGCATCTCATCCACGAAATTGACGGGATCGTTCAGGAATTTCTTCATGATTTCCTCTTGAGAGTATCGGGTTATTTCTTGCGTTGGCGGGTGACGAAGAAGGCAGCAGCCAGCAGGATGAAGCAGCCGACGACGAGACGCTGCCACGTGCTGGGGATGCCCACGAGCACCAGAACACTGTTGATGACGACGATGAGAAGCACGCCGAGGATGGTGCCGAACACTGTGCCGGTACCACCAGTGATGCGCGCACCACCGAGAACAACGGCTGCGATGACACTGATTTCAGTTCCGACAAAATCGAACGGGCTCGACTGACGGTTGGCGCAGACATGGATGATACCTGCAAGGCCTGCCAGACCACCTGCATAGCCAAACAGGAAGATATGAATGGTACGCAGATTATATCCGAGACGGCTGGCGATCTGGCTGTTGCCGCCCATGGCGAAAATAGCGCGACCCATCAATGTGCGGTTTAATATCCACCATGTCAGGATTGCAGCCGCAGGCAGCACCAGAAAATAGAATGGCATGGTGATGGTGGCGCCTGTTGCTGATTCAAGCTGGAACAGCGGCAGGCGACCAAAAGCGCCCATTGTCGGCGGCAGGGACATGATCCAGACTGTGCCGACAAAAGCCAGCAGGAAGCCACGGAACAGATATTGCGTGCCGATGGTGACGATCAGTGACGGCACATTGAGGTAATGCACCAGCAAACCATTGAGAATACCAAGGAAAATACCACCGGCAATCGCCATCAGAATGATGAAGATAATTGGCAGTTCCGGCATATAGGCCTGCACCAATAGCGTCAGCGAATAGACCGTGCAGGCAGCAATTGCGGTGAAGGAAACGTCGATGCCACCAGCCGCAAGGATGATGAATACACCAAGCGCGAACAGTCCCATCACAACACTGGCACGGCCAATATCGATCAGTGTCGAAGGTTGCAGAAAGGCCGGATTGATGATGGACACAATCGTGCAGATCGCGACCAGCAGAAAGAAGGTTATCGATTCCGGACGTTTGCGAATGAACTCACCCAGCTTGAAGGATTGGGCTCGGCCCAGATCTGGATCATATTGCGACGCGCTCATTGGGCATGTTCCTTCTGCGACGACATCATGGCTTGATAGAGCTGGTCCTCGGTTGTCTGTGCTGCATCGAATTCCGCAACGAGACTTCCGGCATTCATGACGAGAATGCGGTCTGCATTCTGCAGGAGCTCCGGCAGATCATCGCTGACGATGATGAGGCCCATTCCAGCTTCAGCCAGCGCCTGAATTGCGCGATAGATCGTATCTTTTGATCCCACATCGACGCCAACGGTCGGACCGTGAAGAACCAGAAGTTTCGGCCCGATGCTGAGCCAGCGGCCAATCAGCACGCGTTGCTGGTTGCCGCCTGAAAGCGCGCCTACCGGCAGGTCAAGATTGGTGGTGTTAAGCCGCATTTCCTGCATGAGCGATGCAGCGATATTCCGGCCCTTTTTCTGATCAACAATGCCGAGACTGTTGCAGAGCTTCTTAAAGATCAGTGCGATCTCATTTTCAACGATCGACTTGTCGAGGAAAAGACCTTCTGCCAGACGATCTTCCGGTACATAGCCTATCCCGCGATTAATAGCCTCTGCGGGGCTTCTGACCTCAGTCGTCTTGCCTTCAAGGCGGATCGTGCCGGAATGGGCTGGAGTGACGCCGGTAATCGCCATGGCAAGTTCATTGCGCCCGGAATCGGCGAGGCCGGTGATGCCAAGGATTTCACCCTTGCGAAGGCTAAGCCCGATATTCTTGAAACCGGAGGCCGTCAGATTGTCGAGTGTCAGAAGTTCTGCTTCACCCGGTTGGCCCGTGCGATAACGCTCGGCATCGATTTCTCTGCCGATCATCAGTTCTGAAAGCTGTTTCTTGGTGTAGTTTTCAATTGGTCCCTGTGCCACGCACTGGCCATCGCGGAAGACCACCGCATTGCCACCGATGCGGTAGCATTCATCAAGCTTGTGGGTGACGAACAGCACGGCGACGCGCTCAGCACGCAAACGCTCGACCACTTCAATCAGATTGTCCACTTCACGGCGGGTCAGCGATGTAGTCGGCTCATCCATGATGACGAGCTTGGCGCGTGTCGCGATTGCGCGCGAAATCGCAACCAGCTGGCGCATTGCAAGCGGCAATTCGGATACGATTGTGTTGAGAAAAGCTTTGTTTGTCGGGAGACCAACGGTGCTCAGCGCACGTTCTGCAGTTTCACGAAGCTGCGAAAGCTTGACGCTGCGAAACAGTCGGCCATTGCCTTCAACGAGCTGCTCATTCAGCGCTACGTTTTCGGCGACGGTCAGGTTGGGGATAAGTGACAGATCCTGATAGACAGTTTCAATACCAGCAGCGAGCGACTGGATCGGGTTCAGCGATGTATAGGTTTTTCCATCAAGAATGATCTCGCCTTCGCTGGGTGCGTGGGCGCCCGACATGATCTTGATGACGGTGCTCTTGCCGCAGCCATTCTCGCCCAGAAGGTGATAGGCTTGGCCAAGATCAATGGTCAGATCAATGCCGCGCAGCGCGTGAACACCACCAAACCGCTTATGGATGTTGCGCAGTTCGAGAAAGCGATCCGGAGACCGGTCATTGCTCGTCACATTGCCCATCGCATTGTTCATCGTAGTTGACACTTTAAATTCCTTTGTCGCTGCACCGTCGCGCGAGGTTACGATTGGCGCTACAGCTGTAGGAGCGGTCGGCTTTGGCTTGCCGCGCTAACGCTTTGAGATGCGCTCTGAGCAAATGATTTGCCGTGATAAATTAATCGACAATCAGCCGGGTTCAGCCACCCGGATGCAGCTCTATTCAGAGCGCATCCGGGCTTTTGACACTATCGCGCGAGGCTGAACGATGTCCCCGCACGATAGTCAGTCAGCTTGTGAGCCAGTCAGCTTGTGCAGAAACGCCTAGAACAGGTGTTCCTTGTAAGTGCTCTTGTCAGCGATAACCATGCCGTTACCGATGACGAGAAGGCCTTCACCGGCACCCTTTTTAACGCTGACCTTGTTATAGCCTTCAACGCCGAGGTCGGTGCCTTCCGTAACTTCCTTCTTTTCGAGCAGAAGCTTGGCAACCGCATTCATCGCCATGCCGGCCTTCTGCGGATCCCAGAAGCCGATTGCGGTGATTGCGCCGGATTCAAGAAGATCAGCCGATGGGTTCGGAAGGCCAGTGCCGACGAGGCAAACCTTGCCGCTCAGACCAGCTTCATCGATTGCACGGCCAACGCCGAGAACGTCGTTGCCAGCAGAAGTCTGGAAGCCCTTCAGGTCAGGATGCTTGCGCAGAATTTCCTTGGCCTTTTCATAGGTGCCGTTGGCATCGTCGAAGGATTCGTTGTTTGGATCAACGAGCTGCATGTCAGCATATTTCTTGGCATTTTCTTCAGCCGAACCAACCCACTGCATGTGGGTACGGCTGCCGAGCGAACCGACGAAAGTCGTCCACTTGCCGCTCTTGCCCATGCATTCTGCGAGACGCTCATTGAGTGCCGTGCCGTAATCCGCATTATCAAAAGCTTCAACGTCGGCCATGGTGTTGACCTGGTTGTCGGCTTCATGGGTCACAACAACGATGCCGCGTTCGATGGCGCGCTTGAAAGTACCTTCGAGAACAGCTGGATCCATTGGGACGACTGCAAGGGCGTTAACGCCCTTGGCAACGAGGTCCTGTACGATCTGAAGCTGCTGCGCTGCGTCGGCAGTTGCTGGTCCGCTCTGGGTTGCAACCACATCAGGGTTGGCCTTCTGATAGGCTTCAACGCCAGTGTTCATGCGGTCGAACCAGGGAATACCGCTGATCTTGACGACTGTTGCGATGACCGGCTTTTCCTGCGCGACGAGAGTGCCTGCGCTACCTGCGACGATAGCTGCGCCAATGATGGTGCCGGCGAGCAGTTTCTTGGTTATTGATTTCATGATTTCCTCCACACTTACAATCCCCCCAGAGTCTATGTTCGGGTGCCTGAGGGGTGAGCACCGATGGTCCCCTGACGGCGATTGCCGAGGGTAAAGAATCCCGCGATGTCGTATTTGCCGACTGCCAGGAAGGCGAGCAGCAGCAAGCCCCAGGCAAAGTCGCGGACGAAATTGGAAAGGCCGCCGAAGTTGAGCAGGCTGGACATCAGCTGCAACGCTACGGCGCTCAGCACCACGCAGATGACGCGCCCATAGCCACCTTCAGGTTTAACACCGGCCATGACGGCGATCAGAATTGCGACCAGCAGATATGAGCTGCCATAGTCGAACTTCACGTTGACGTTGCGCGCAGCAATGATGATGCCTGCAATCGCTGCCAGAAATCCGCTCGTTGCATAGGTGGCAATCAGCACGCCATTGCGTGGAAAGCCCGCAAAGATTGCGGCTTTCGGGTTGGTGCCCATCAACATCAGCCAATAGCCATAAGGGGTAAAACGCACCACCGCTGCGATCAGCAAAGCGACCGCTATGAAGATCAGGAAGCTGATTGGTACGGCGAGAAACATGTCATTGCCGATACGCGACAACAGATCGGGGCTGCCAACCATGACAGCGCGACCACTCGAAACGACAACAGCAAGACCCGTAAACGCCATCTGCGTGCCAAGCGTGCAAAGGATAGGGGTGATGTTGAAACGGGCAATCAGGATTCCGTTGATAATCCCGCCCGCGAGACCAATCACCAGTGCCAGCCCCATGAAGGCGAGACTGAAGCCAAGCTGGTTCTCGGCACTTGAGATGAACATCGAAACAATGACTGCGGAAAGCACGCCGGAAAGATTGGCCAGCGCAATACCTGAAAGGTCAATCCCACCATTGCCCGCACACATGGCCAGCATGACGCCGATCGCCAGAAGCCCAATTTCAGGCACCTGACCCGCCATCGATTGCAGGTTGAACAGCGACAGGAAAGATCCTCCCGAAATATACGCGCCAAGCGCGAGCAGTCCGAGATTGATGACAACAAGCATAGCAAGCTGATTGCTTGTCTTCTGCATGGTCTCCTCCTACCATGTTTAGTAAACAAAACTGTTATTCACTAAATAAATGAACACAAGCTTGGGGGTTGTCAAGCGTATTATCGGGGAATTATGGTTGCCTAACACAGGGAATTGCCCTAATCGTTTTAAATCACAGTGTTTCTGTTTACTAAACGACAGTTCAATTCGCCCTTAATATCGAAGTGCCGCTCGGAAAATATGAAAAAGAAAAAGTCCTTTACGATCAGAGATATTGCCGAGAATGCAGGTGTTTCGCCGGCAACGGTTTCGCTTGTTCTGAATGGCAAAGGCGAGATTTCGGGGGAGACGCGTGCGCGGGTTCTTGAGTCGGTGTCCCGTCTCAATTACGTGCCGCGCGCGGCCAAGACCGGGTCGGGCGGTGGGGAGACGATCCGTTTTCTGAAAATTGCCAAGCATGGTTTAACGGTCAATCGCGATCACAGCGTTTTCGTTTCCGATTATATTGATGGCATGTCGTCGGAAGCGACGCGCCGCAATTACACGCTTGAAGTGGTGAGCTTTGAAGGGCAGCCGATCAGTGCGGTCGCTGAATCGCTGGCTGGTGCGCCGATCCGTGGGGTGATTGCGCTTGGCACGGAATTGTCGGCAGCAGATATCCACATGATTCAGGGACTCGGACTGCCCACTGTTTTCATTGATACGTTCTATGAGGTCATCGAAGCCAACTTCGTCGACATGAACAATGAAGATGCGGTGTTCAAGGTATTGTCGCGCTTCAAGCAGCTCGGTTTTTCGCGCATCGGCTTCGTCGCCAGTCATACAGAGACGACGAATTTCCGTCTTCGCCGCGATGCGTTTTTCAAGAACATGCAGCGTCTGGACCTGGCCGTTCAGGAGCGCGACATACTCTCGGTTGAATCGACCTATGAGGGTGCGCATCGCGATACGTGCGCGATGCTGCATTCGGGGCTCGATCTGGCCGAATGCTATTTCTGCACAAACGATATTATTGCCTATGGCTTCATCCGGGCGCTGAAGGGTAAAGGCATTCGCATTCCAGACGATGTTTCGGTGATCGGCTTCGATAATTTGCCGCAAAGTGCGACCATGGAGCCGGGGCTGACAACGGTTGAAGTCTCCAAGCGCAAGATCGGTAATCTGGCTGTCACCGTACTGGATGATCTGATCAACACGGCCGAAACCCAGCCCCCGGTCAAAATTCTGGTGGGTGCCAATCTGGTTATGCGGGCAAGTGATTCCAGCGTTGCTTTAAAGACGCCTGCTCCCAAAGCCGGCGCTTTCACAAGCTGATCATATAGAAATCGATAAAAATCAATCGGCGGCGGGCGCAAGTCTGCCGCCGATTTTGTTCGTCTGTCTGCTCATCACGATTATTCAATTCCGTCAGTGCTTTGTCCGAAGTGCTGCGTAGGCAGCTGTTCACAGCTCGCCGTCACATCGAGAATTACTCTTGTAATTTTAATTATACATATGTATTCAAGAGTCGAGTTCGCTATGGGCTGGAGGCAGAGGAGCCTTCCCGGGTGATCTTTCAAGCAGCCAGACGGGAGGATGTTTCGTCTGGTTTCCAAGGGAGGAATTTATGAAAAAGCTTGCTACGCTGGCGGCTCTTGCTGCCTTTTCGCTGCCTGTTTCCGCCATGGCACAGGATGCGCCGGGTACGGTGAAGAAGGACAGCTATCGCTTCGTGATCGTTCCTAAGGTCGTTCATCCATGGTTTGACAAGGTGAATGACGGTGCTCAGCAGGCCGCTGCTGCACTCAAGGCTCAGACCGGCGCGAATGTTGAAATCGTCTACTCCGCTCCACAGAGCGCAGACGTTGTTCAGCAAAATCAGATTATCGACAGCGCACTTTCCACACGTCCGGATGGCCTGGCACTCGATTTGCTTGATCCGTCAGGCAACCGTGCGTCGCTTGAAGAAGCGCAGGGACAGAAAATTCCACTGGTTCTGTTCGATTCCGTGCCGCCTGAAGGCATGACTATCACCCATATCGGATCGGATTTCTGCGAGCAGGCAAAGATTGCTGCTCGTCGTCTGGTCGAAGTTCTGGGTGGTGAAGGCGAAGTCGCGATCATGATGGGCGTGCCAACCGCACCAAACCATTCTATCCGCGCTGATTGCCATCGCGAAGTCTTCAAAGAACATCCGGGCATCAAGGTCGTCGCTGAAGGCATCGACAATGACAGCATCGAAATTGCTCAGCAACAGGCTGCAGCTATCATGCAGGCCAATCCAAACCTCAAGGGCTGGGTTGCATCGGATGCGGCTGGTCCAATCGGCATCGGTCAGGCTATCGTAGAAGCAGGCAAGCAGGGCAAGGTCACGCTGGTCGGTCTCGATAATCTGCCAGAAATGCTCGACATGATCCGCAATGGTGTTGCTGACAGCTCGTCCGCCTCGCAGCCTGAACTTCAGGGTTACTGGTCGGTCATGGTGCTTTGGGCACAGGCAACCGGTGCGCCGGTTCCGGGCTATATCGATACTGGCAATGCATTCCTCACCAAGGAAAACGTAGGCAACTGATCCGTTCCGATTATGTTGCAGGGGCACGGGTTTTCCCGTGCTCCATTCTTTCTTGTTCTGTCGAAACGCGTCCGGATATCGCTTTAACCGGAACGACTTCGATGGCTGCACCCAGAAGCACGCAAGGTGTCCATCATGGCTTATCTTGAAACAAGCGGATTAGGCCGGGACTTTCCGGGCGTGACCGCGCTGGACGGCGTCGACCTGAAAATTGAATTAGGTCGCACACACATTTTTGCTGGCGAAAACGGTGCCGGAAAATCCACACTGGTTAAAATCCTCACAGGAACCGACGAGGCCTCGCGCGGTCAGGTGCTGATTGACGGTCGCGACCCGGTAGCCGAGCCCGCTCTGTATAAAAATGTTGCCTATGTTCCGCAGGAGCTGACGCTTTTTCCGCAGATGAGTGTGGCGGAAAACCTGTTCATGCCATTCAGCCGGACCGGGCATGGCGGCTTTCTCGTCAACCGCAAAGCGTTGATGGAAGAGGCCAAATCCTATCTGAACCGCTTCGGCATTGAAGCGCAGCCCGATGATCTGGTTGCCAATATTTCGGTGTCTGATCAGCAGCTTTTGCAGATTGCGCGCGCCTGCACCAATGAGCAGATGAAGGTGCTTATTCTTGATGAGCCAACCTCGTCCTTGACGCGTGTCGAAGTAGAGCGCGTCTTCAAGGTTATCCGTAGTCTGCTCGATCGGGACCATGCCATTGTTTTCATCAGCCACAAGATGGAAGAAGTTTTCCAGATCGGTGATGATTATACGGTTCTTCGTAATGGCACCAAGGTTGAGAGTGGTAACATCAAGGACGTTACGGAAGCCAATCTGATCCGCGCCATGTCTGGTCGCGATCTTTCTTTTGACGAGCATTTTCGTCCGTCCGCGCCCACCGCTGAAACCATCATGGAAGTGCGCGGGCTTTCCGGCTCGCGGTTTGAAGATATCAGTTTCGATCTGCGCAAGGGCGAGATCTTGGGCTTTGCCGGTCTGGTCGGGGCAGGGCGCTCTGAAGTGATGCAGACAATCTTCGGCTTTCTTAAAGCCAAGGGCGGCGAAGTGAAGGTTGAAGGCGAAAGCTGGACGCTTAACGACACGTCGCGTTCAGTTGCGGGCGGTATGCTTTATCTTTCGGAAGAGCGGAAGCATCACGGTATTTTCCCGCTTCTGTCGTTGCGCGAAAATATCGGTATTTCCGTCTTGTCTCTGACCAGTGGAAAACTCGGTATCAGCGACAGTCGCGAGCGTAATATCGTGCAGAAGATCATCGATGATTACGGCATCCGCACCTCCGGAATGGGCAAGCGGATCTCGCAACTTTCTGGCGGCAATCAGCAGAAAGCGATTATCGGACGCGCTATGGCCACCCGCCCGCGCGTGCTGATTTTTGATGAGCCGACCAAGGGCATCGATATCAGAACCAAATCCGAGATTTATCGCATCATGAAAAATCTCGCTGAGGAGGGCGTGGGCGTTATCCTCGTTTCTTCGGAAATCAACGAATTGCAGAAATGCGCGAGCCGGATCATCACCATGCATAACGGCCATATCACCGGTGAGTTTTCAACCACCGACACCAACAATGAAACACTCGTGGGCGCGATCTTTGGAACAGAGGTAAAAGCCGATGCAAACTAGAGCCTTTTCCAATCTCATCCGCACACCGCTGGCAGGCGTTTTCGTAGCCTTGCTGGTGATATTTTCTCTTTCGGCGATCATGTCGCCCTACTTCCTGACGCCCTATAATTTGTCTGTCGTGGCGCGCGGGCTTGCCTTTGTTGGTCTCATCACAATCGCCCAGTCGATGCTGATGGTACTTGGCGAACTTGATCTTTCGCTTGGCGTGATTGGCGGACTGAGCGGTGTCGTATCCGGCATTCTGATGATGCGGATGGGGTTAGAGCCTTATTCGGCGATGTTGCTGGCCATTCTGCTCGGGCTTTGCCTTGGGCTGTTCAATGGCTTTCTCGTCACCTTCCTGCGATTGCATTCGCTGGTGCTGACCATTGGTACTGCGGGCATTTTCGGCGGTGCCAATCTGGTGCTGACGCGTGGTGTCGCCATCACGGGAATTCCGCGTGAGGTGCATTTCCTTGGACGCGGCGATTTCTTCGGCATTCCAGTGCCCTTCATAATCATGTTTGCAGTGCTGCTGATCGCGACTTTCGTGATGCTGAAAACACCATTTGGCCGTTACATGTATGCCATCGGCAATAATCGCGACGGCGCACGCATGTTGGGCATTCGGGTGGATCGTGTGCGTCTTCTGGTGTTTGGTGCTGCGGGTGCGATTGCCGGTCTTGCTGGTGTGCTGATGGTTGCCCGTCTTGGCACGGCTCAGCCATCCATTGGTGACAGCTGGGTGCTGGCTCCAATTGCGGCTTCCGTCATTGGCGGTGTTGCAACCACGGGCGGCATCGGCAGCCCGATTGGCGCTATCCTTGGTGCTGGTATCATCGCTATTATTGAAAACATTATCGTTCTGTTCGGTGTCTCTCCTTATTGGCAGGGCATTGTTTCGGGTGCAATCGTCGTGCTGGCTATCTCGTTCGATGCCATTTCGCGTCGTTATCTGCGCCGGGATGCCCACTGATCAATAGCAAGAGATTTGAATCGCCTGAACACGCGAAGAGTTTAAGAAAGCTGGAAATATGAACGAACAAGTCAGAACCAAGAAGCTGATCAATTCGCCTGAAAATATCATCGCAGAAATGATTGAAGGTATGGTTGGTGCACATCCGGACATGCTGCGTGTTGAGGGCGAAACCGGTCGCGCGGTCGTTGCTGTCGATGGCCCGCGTGAAGGCAAGGTCGGTATTGTGGTGGGTGGCGGTTCAGGTCACGAACCAGCCTTTGCGGGCTATGTCGGACGCGGTCTTGCGGATGCTGCAGCCGTGGGCAATGTCTTTGCCTCGCCATCGCCAGCTCACATCGCAGAAGCGGCACGTGCTGCTGATGGCGGTGCTGGCGTGCTTATGCTTTACGGCAATTACACCGGCGACGTTCTTAATTTCACCATGGCTGCAGAAGAACTGGCGCAGGACGGCATGGATGTGCGCCATGTCGCTGTGGCTGATGACGTTGCTTCCGCGCCGCTTGATCGTAAGTCGGAACGCCGCGGTATTGCCGGTGATTTCTTCGTGTTCAAGGTAGCGGGTGCTGCGGCTGATCTTGGTGAATCTCTTTCGCGCGTTGAAGCGCTGGCACAGGCGGCTAACGAAGCAACCCGCTCGATGGGCGTGGCGCTGAGCCCATGCTCGCTGCCGCAGACGGGTAAGCCGAATTTCACCATCGGTGACGATGAGATGGAAATCGGCATGGGCCTGCATGGTGAGCCGGGCATTCGTCGCCAGAAGTTGGCACCTGCCGACGAAGTCACCGACGAGTTGATGGCAGCGCTGATTGGCGAGTTGTCGCTTAACGCTGGGGATCGCGTTGCAGTTCTCGTCAACGGGCTTGGCGCAACCTCGCAGATCGAGCTTTACCTCGTATTCCGCCGTGCGAAGCAGTTGCTGGATGCCAGGGGCGTTCTCATTCACGCTTCATGGGTTGGCGAATATGCCACCTCGCTCGAGATGGCCGGTGCTTCAATCACGCTCATGAAGCTTGATGATACGTTGCAGACCATGCTGGATCATCCTTGCCGCACTCCTGCGCTGACCGTTGGTGCGGTGCAGGCAGGTGACAGGGAGCCTGCAACCCATCGCAAAGTAGTTCGCGCAACCGAGCACAAGGAAGCAGCGCAGGAAGCACCGCGCAATCTTATCACCGATGGCGATGTCACGCCTGCACTCTTCAAAGCGATGATGATGAATGTCGGCAATCAGATTATCGCCGAAAAGGACTGGCTGTCTGAACTTGATGGCGTGATCGGTGATGGCGATCATGGCGTGACCATGGAAATTGGCTGGAAAGCGGTACAGCACGCTCTTGAAGATGAGCAGGGCGATGAGACGATTGAGGCTATCTGCAAGCGCATGGCCAAGGCGTTTCTTGATGCGGTTGGTGCATCTTCCGGTCCTCTTTATGCGACTGCATTCCTGCGGGCAGGTACGGCAGTTGGCAATCGGCTCAATCTCGACAGCACAGGCATGGCTGATTGGCTGGCGGCAGCTTCGCAGGGCATTCGGGATCGTGGTCGTGCCGATCCGGGTGACAAGACCATGATCGACGCATGGGTACCTGCAGTTGAAGCTGCGATGGCGGCTGCCGGAAACGGAAAGTCGACATTGGACGTGCTGATTGCTGCGCGTGATGGTGCAGAAGCCGGGATGAAGGCAACAGCTGCAATGGAGTCGCGTCGCGGACGTTCAGCGAAGCTTGGCGAGCGTTCCATAGGTCATATCGATCCGGGTGCGGCTTCGACATTCGTCACGCTGCGCGCCATGGCCGAAGCCCTTCAGGCAAAGGCCTAAATCTTAGTGTTACAGGGGCTGGGCTTCAGAGCATAATCCGACCGGAACGAAACGAGTATCGGTAAGATTATGCTTAACCAGAAGAAGTCAGAGCGCGTTTTAATCTGATAGAATCAGATCGGCGCTCTAACGCGGCCCCTGTAATAATGCACGCGCCACACCTTCGTTTGTGACGAGGCGATTGACATAGCCGCCTCGCAAAATAGCGCGAATGATCGGGATCTTGTTCAGCCCACCTGAGACGAGAACGGATGCCGGTTTGAGTTTGAGCTTGTCTGGTGGCAGGGCAATAATTGAATCATTGAGAAAATGATCAATCGGACGGCCCTGAGCATCGAGAAAATAGCCCAGAAACTCTCCAACAGCCCCAAGTTTCAGTACCGTATCGAGATTGTCCTTCACGACGCGAATATGCGTGAGTGAGGTTTCTGAGGTCAGCGGCCCGCAGGATACCAGGCCGATGTCGGCGATTTCGGTTCTTGCCAGCACGTCTGTCAGCTCGTCGCTCAACAGGATCGCATTGCGGCTTTCGCGATTGGCGCAGTAAATCGGTGCGGTCAGATAGTGACACTCGACACCAAGCGCACGGGCAAAATCTGTCGCGACTTCAAATGTGTTGGTTGATGAGCCGCTGGTGACGCCACCGGTCAGTCCGACGACCCAGCTTTCGGGCTTTGGCTTCGCGCGCAAACTGCGCACAGCAAAACTCAGCGTTCGCCCGGATGCTATCCCCACACCCATATCGCGCCCGTCAATCAGCTCGCCCGCCATGGTTCCGGCGGCTTCCCCGATAACGCGCTTCTGTTCCAGAAAATCATCAAGATCGGGGACGACCACTGCATCCGCCAGGCCATAGCGTGTCGCAACTTTTTCTGCCAACTCGACGCAATCCGACAATGGCAGGCTGACGCTGATCTGTATCTGGCCCGATTCCCGCACCTGCCCAATGATCTTGTTGACCTTGAGCCGGGTAATGTTGAGGCGCTGCGCGATTTCCTGCTGGGTCTGCCCGCCGATGAAATAAAGCCAGGCCACGCGTGCGCGTTCCTGCTCTTCATCGACAGACACGAAATTCTCTTTCATTCACTGGCCCTTAACAGTCGCGACATGCGGCAGGATATCCTTGAGAGAGACTGCTGCAAAGCATCAATTCCCACGCGCTTTTAACACGCATCTTGTTCGAAAAACGTTTCACCCTTTTCGGGATGCACTTCTAACTCTTTTCATAAGTGGGGTGCGGGCCGCAAATAGTTTTGACAAAGCGGGGTATTATTTGTGGTGCGCTGAGGCCAAATATTTGCCCGTTTTGATACCTGAAATTAGCGGGGAATATTTAAGTAATTTAACTTGACTCAAAATATCATGTTAACTAGAAGTTGCGGCGGGGGAAATCCCTGACGGCGGGTAATGTCATGTATAACAAAGATAGTCAGAAGTCGGCGCTCCATCGGTTTGTCGAAGGAGACGGATTCTGGGTAGCCTATGCTGGTTTATTTGCAGTGATTGTTATCGCTGCAAATCTTTACCTTTGAAAATTGTCCGTCTGCAAACAGCAAATACTGTTTTGCGGACAGACCAAGCATATCAGAAGCAAGCAATAGTTCTCAGGTAGCCAGCCACTGATTTCCACTTTTGCGAGGAAACAGTGAAGAAGATACACTCCAAACACTACGGCATTCTTTTAATCGGCGTGGCTTATAGCGCATTCATGGCGGGCACTGTCGTGTCCTATGCGCAGACAGCCAATGATACTGAACAGAGTGCAAAGGCGAGCGAAAAGTCTCAGGCAAAGAAGACGACAGGTGCTGTTGAGCTTCAGCCGATTATCATCAGTGCGGGCGTCGACATGGACGCGCCATACCTGACACCGGGCGGGGTCAGCGTTATCGATGGCAATATCGTTCAGGAGAAATATGGCGGCGATGCCAATGCGATTGTTCGTTCCATGCCGGGCACGTTTACACGCATATCGTCGAGCCAGCCGGGCGTTGCGGTCAATATTCGTGGCTTTGAATCGGATGGGCGGGTCAACACCATGATTGATGGTGTCCCGCAGATGTTCAGAAACACGGCAGGCCACGCTTCGACGGGTGGCGAGCTGCTTTACATGGATACGAACCTTTTGGCAGGCGTGGGTGCAGAGCGTGGTGCTGTCAATGGCGCTCACGGCATGGGAGCACTGGCGGGTGCCGTCAACTTCCGAACCATTGATTTTGATGATGTCGTTCTTGAAGGGCAGGATCAGGGCGTCAAGACCATCATGAAGGCCGGGAATAATGGCTATGGCCTTTCGGGGATGATTGCCGGTGGCGCACGGACAAATATTCCGGGTTCTGGAACGGCCTCCATTGTGGGCGCATTCAGCTATAGTGACCATGACAATTATCGGAGAGGCGATGGCGTCTATAACACGCCTGATGCGAGCAATAAGCCCGGTTCAGGATTGTTGAAGTTCCATTTCCAGCCAGACGATGTGCATGATCTGAAACTTGGTGCGCGCTGGTACAAGAACAACTTTCTTGTATCGGGTTATGAGTGGGGCGTGACGAATTCCACTTACACCGCCAACTACGCCTATAACCCCGACAGCGATTGGATCGACCTGAAGATCAACGCCTATTATAATCGCACGGATATGTCTTATGACCCGACCACGGGCGGCTCATATCGTCAGCGTCAGACGCGGGACAACGGTTATGGGTTCGACATCACCAATACGAGCCGCTTCGACATTACGGATGAACTCAGTGCCCGGTGGGAATATGGCGCGGCCTATTCGTCAGATGACTACAAGGTCAACAACTACCGCGGTGCAAATCCTCCCGGCAGAATGCAGAAAGCGCGTGCCTTTACCGATATTACCTTGTCGCAGGGCATTTTCGAGTTGAATACGGGACTGAACTACGACTACTGGACGCTGAGCGGGCATCAAAGCCCTTGTACGGCCAATGTTGGCTTCTGCCCGCCGACGGGTGGGAATGTGGACGTTTCGCGCAACGAAAACGCTCTCAATCCGAAAATCACTCTGTCTGCAAAGCCGGTCGACTGGTTGCAGCCCTATGTCACCTATGCTCACACATTCAGACCACCATCTGCGCGAGAAGCGCTCTGGGCGCTGGTTCCGATTGGCGCGGGAATCGGTGGTGGGCAGTTCTCCAACTTCTATCTTGATCCCGAAAAATCGAAGGGATGGGAATTTGGCACGAATGTCATCAAAGATGATCTTCTGATGGCGGGCGACGCTTTACGACTGAAGGTCAATTATTTCCGCTATGATATCGAAAATTATATCGTCAACAACCTTCTGACCTTGCCAGGTGATCCTTATGAAAGGGCAATCTGGGTCAACGTACCGGGCACGACACATTCGCGCGGCTTTGAAATCGAGGGTGGTTATGATGCGCGGTTTGCTTATGTGAACCTGTCCTACACCCATACAAGCAATGACCAGCCGGTTGGCTGGGGCGCAGGTATCGGTAACGGCGATTCAACCTTCCTGCCTGAAGATTACGCCAGTATCGATGTCGGCGTCCGTGCCTTTGAAGAAGCCCTGACTGTCGGTGGGACTATGAACTATGTCGGTGGCAGCCGCTATGCCGTGGGCTTTGGCGATACCGAGCAAAAGGAATCCTATACGCTTTATAACCTCTATGCTTCCTACAAGTTCAACAAACATGCCACGGCTTTCATGAATGTCGAAAACCTGACCGATGTTGCTTATAGCCCGGCGGTATCCGGGGAAATGGCTGCAAAGACTGGGCGCGGGCGTACCTTTATGGTCGGCCTCACAACTCAGTTCTGATCTGATCCAAATGTGAAACTCAGGTGGCTGGAACATTCCAGCCATCTCAGTCTACAGCTCGATAGGCACCGTCACCACGACCTTAAGGCCGGGACTGTTGTCGAGTTCTTCCATCTCTCCACCAAGCCCCAGAACAATCGCTTTGAGCATTTTACTGCCGAAGCCTGCCCTGCTTCGGGTCTTACCTGTGCCACTGTCAGCCACCACCAGACGAGCCTGATTGAAATGCTGATCGAGCGTCACGCTTGTTGGTCCGGGCGCGCCGTCATAAGCATATTTATTGGCATTCGTTACGAGCTCTGAGTAAACCAAGCCAATATTGATCGCACGGTCGGCATTGATCAGGACGTGCGAGAGTTTACTGGTATGGTGGCTACGCCATTCCTCGCCCATCGACTGAAAGAGTTCGTTCGACAGCTCATCGAGATAACGGGCAAGGTCTACAGATCCGACATAGCTGTCAGAATAGAGACGTCGATGCACGAGCGCTACTGCAGCAATGCGGCTGCGCGCGTCTGTGAGATATTGCACGATCAATGGGTCATCGGTTTCGCGCATCTGCATGCCGAGAAATGTCGAAACGAGCTGAAGGCTGTTTTGCACCCGGTGATTGATTTCCTTCATCAGAAAATCTTTCTGTTCCAGAAGCTTGTCCTGTTGCTCCAGAGTTCTCTGCAACTCGCGGTTCAGCTTGTCGATCCGGCGGCGTTGATAGGCCTCATGAATGATGCGGCCAATACGGTGCATCGCATCAATCTTGTTGAAGTTCCAGTAGCGTGACCGGCCACGCACCTCTTCTGACCATGCGTCAAACGATGCGCGTGGCGTCAAGGGCGCAGAGGCCGAAGTGGAATTATCCTTATGCGGATTGCCAGCCCATTCGACTATCTGCACCTTTTCAGCGCGTGACCAGACCAGAAAAACATCCTCGTCAAGATATAGTTTGAGCACAGCAATGCCGCTGGCAAGCGGTATCATATGGGCAGGCAGTTCTTTCTGAAGCCCAAATTCATGAGAGTAGAAAAGGCCGTCCCTGAACCTGTTCTGGATCATTGCAAGGATGCTACGAAGATCAGCGATATCCGGTGATGTTCCTGACTGCGCGACCAGTTTGCCGTTGGAGACAACCGCAAAACCATCCGCGAGCATCGTCTGTCGCAGATTATCGGCAGTTTCGGTGAAACGCTCTTCCAACGGCGCGTTGATGAGGAGTGCTGCTACCAGACGGTCTTCGTGTGAGCGAAGCCTTAGCCGCTCACGAGCGTTCTCAGCATCGTCTTTCGACTTCATCTGTCTGGCAAGGCTTGCAGCCAGCGCACGTGCCGCAGTGCGCGTTGCAAAGGGCATCGCGAGCGGGGTTGCATTGTGGCAGGCAATCAGGCCCCAAAGAACCCCATCCCTGATGATCGAAACCGATGCACTCGCAGCCACTCCCATGTTCCGGAGATATTGCAGGTGAATGGGAGAGACGCTGCGCAATGCGACATCACTCAGATCAAGCGGCTGTTGCGGCGCGTCCTCGTACCATCTCAGCGGGGCAGGTATGTATGAGGAATCGGGTATGACGCGCACACGATTGCGCAAATAAAGCGCGCGGGCCTGTTTGGGTATGTCGCTCGCTGGAAAATGATGATTGAGAAATGTCGGATAATTATCGTTGCCATCTTCAGCCAGAACAACGCCTGATCCATCTTCAAGAAATTGATAGATCATGACACGGTCAAAGCCAGTCAGCTTGCGGAAAGCCACGACGGATTTTTGAAAGAGGGTCCGGACATCCGGAGCGGCCTCAAACCGATGGGCGATCGTTTCAAGGCCTGAAAGCGATTGCTCGGGCGTTACAAACGACTGTAACGCAGGTTCGATTTCAACGAGCAGATATTGATTGAGAATATGGCCAAGCAGATCAAAGGATTCCTCGCCAATGATCAGTTTGCCCAGAATGATTTCATCGGCCCGGGGGGCTTCGGCAGTCATCGCCAGCACGTCAAATTGCAACAGATAATCGATGTTCTGACCTGGCCACGCCTCGCCGAAATAGTTTTCGAGATGTCCGGCCCCGCCGACGATCTGTCCGCTTGTCAGGTCCGCGACCAGAAGCATCCCATGGGGTTGGATGGATCCGGGTATATGAATTGGTTCGCGGTCGCAGGCAGTCTGATCAAGCGGGCTGTCTGGCGACATGGTTGAAAACCTTCTGATAATTATATTCAAAGGCACCGAATGCGGCGATGGCTGCAAATGTGCAACGCTCTTCATCGTCGTCATCAAAGGGAGTGATATCGATCAGCTTAAGTGCCTGATGCCACGAACGCAAATTGTTGATTTGTCTGGCAAGATGCCGCGCGCCGAACTCTCCGGTGAAGCCGAGCTTGTTCACCTGATCGGCTCGTTCCTGAGCGCGAATAGCAGAAGCCTCCAAGGCATAAAACGTTCCGATGACGGACGGCAGATCGACGGGCTGTGTTGCCCGCCTGAAACGCAGCACATCGGACGGCAGGTCTCCACCGAGGTCGTCCATGTCGCTGGCCAGTGTCGGTTCGAGCTTGCGTTCATTCCAGTCCGGCACAAGTGCTTCGATGTGACTTGCTTCCAGCATCGATTCCAAAAGGAGACAGCTCGCGAGGCTTGCCTGCAGATAGCTTTTGTATGAGGCTTCCGATCCCAGCATAGCCAGATCGCTGCACAATATATCAACTCGATTATGGTGAGGACCGGTTGCCGATTTCAATCGCCAATACCGTCCTGAAATTGTCTTTTGGAACATTAAGGAAATTCACTCCGCCTCAGATTGGAGCATACGCATGAGCAATATTCCGGCGCATACCTCCGCGCGCAATAACGCAGCAGGTTGGGATTTGTTCCAAAATATTTAAGCGATAGCTAAAATTAGTCTGCTGTTTTTGAGGCCGCGGAGCAGAAAGAATTGGCGCGCTTGAAAAGTCCGTCATGAAAAACAAGCGAAAACGCACCAGCGCCTAAGCGCTTGAAGATATGATGCTATTTAATGCTGGGGGTTCGAATGGTGGGCGTAACAGGGATTGAACCTGTGACCCCTACAATGTCAATGTAGTGCTCTCCCGCTGAGCTATACGCCCATTCGATGTGGCGCATACACCATATCGCGTTGCGCCCGTCAATGCCCTTTTGCGAAGTTTATTCGTCTTTGTTGTTGAATAGCTTATCGAGTGCCGGGAAAGCTGCTGGTCGCCTTAAGCGGCGATCAGCATTTTTTCGATTTCATTTACAAGATCACGCAAGTGGAAAGGCTTGGAAAGCACTTTCGCATCGCGCGGCGCATCCGAATCGGGATTGAGCGCGACTGCAGCAAAGCCTGTGATGAACATGATCTTGAGGTCTGGATCGATCTCGGTCGCACGACGCGCCAGCTCAATGCCATCCATCTCCGGCATGACAATGTCGGTCAGCAGCAACGAGAATGGTTCTTCGCGCAGCCTTTCGTAGGCACTGGCGCCATTGTCGAAATGGGTGACGTGATAGCCCGCTTTTTCCAGTGCTTTCACGAGGAAGCGACGCATATCGTTGTCGTCTTCAGCTAGCAGAATTCTTTTCATTGGTCCGTCCGAATTTCATGTCGTTCGTTCGCGCATTTCGGCACAGGTAACGACTCAGCTCTCGCAATAGAAAACGCGTTTTTGGTAAATATGAAATGAATGCTCTCGCAAATGTTAATTGTTATGGCCAGTGTTTGGCAACAAGCTGTTATGTGTTACAGCTTTTCACAGTTTTGCGGGCTGGTCCATAGAGGGAGCGGCGGGCTCTGCAATTTCGGATATTGTGTCTGGCCGGATTGATATAAGGTACTGCTTTTAAAGCAGAACTATCATCTGGCCGGTCAAAAAAAGACAGTCGAGACGGGTTGAAGTATGAGTCTGGAACGCGATTTTCATCTGATACCCCCTTATGAGGTCTGTGCGCCTGCGCAGCAGCGAATTCCCTTCGTTTTCAATTCTCCGCACAGTGGACGGGCCTATCCGAAGTCATTTCTTGAAGAATCGCGACTCGACTCACTGGCGATCCGGCACTCTGAAGACTGCTATGTTGATGAGCTTTTTGCAGATGTGCCGCGCCTCGGCGCGCCTTTGCTCAAAGCGCATTTTCCGCGCGCTTTTCTTGATGTGAATCGCGAGCCGTTTGAACTTGATCCACGCATGTTCGCGGAGCCTCTGCCTCCTTTCGTCAACAGCCAGTCTGCTCGTGTGGCAGGCGGTCTGGGGACTGTTCCGCGTCTGGTCGGTGAAGGGCAGCTCATTTATCCCGGGCGTATATCACTGCAGGAGGCCTTCTATCGTATCGAAGACCTCTACAAACCGTATCATAATACGCTCGACGGTCTGTTGCAGTCGACCCATGAGCGTTTTGGCTATTCAGTACTTATTGATTGCCACTCCATGCCGGGCGGCACGCGATCGGGTGAACTTGGCGGTCGACCTGATTTCATCATTGGTGATCGCTTTGGCCGCTCTTGCAGCGAGCAGTTGACGCAAGCAGCTATCGAGCTGCTTCAGGGGCTTGGCTATACAGTCGCACATAACAAGCCATATGCAGGCGGTTTCATCACGGAGCATTATGGCAGGCCGGCAGCGGCTTGCTATGCCTTGCAGATTGAGATCAATCGCAGCCTTTATATGAATGAGCAGAGCTTGCAGAAACTGGCTGGCTTCGAGGCACTTTGTGCAGACCTCTATCAATTCCTGAGCGATCTGACATCCTTGCCGGACGAGCTTCTCGTCGTGCCGCCGCTTGCGGCCGAATAGTGGCTGATTTTGTGCGAGCCACTTGCAATGCGCTCATTGGAGCGCGCGCTTACGAACGCTTCATCACCAGATAAAAAGAGCCGCGCTCCAATGAAGAAAGCGCGGCCAAAGACTAGGGAGGAAATGCCCCGAAAGGCACCGACAGGACAGCCTGTCTGACCTTTAAGCTACGCTGCAAAGCCTTATGCGTCAAGGAATTACGCGTAATTTTTGAGCTAAAAAACATGTGGCTCAAATTATAGGCAATATTAGTACAGGTTGCATACGAATGCATCATCTTATGGAAACGGGAGATTGGGATTGCTGATCGATAGGGCATTTTTTTCCGAAGTCGCTTCGGTGGCTGCAGCTGAAACCTTGCCGCGATTCCGCCAGTTCACGGCGATCGACAACAAATATACCACGGGCTTCGACCCGGTGACGGAAGCTGATCGCGCAGCAGAACGCGCGATTCGTGCTGTGATTGGACGTGAGTTTCCAGACCATGGCATTCTCGGGGAAGAATACGGCCCGGAAAACATTGATCGCAGTCATGTCTGGGTTATCGATCCGGTCGACGGCACACGTGCCTTCATATCGGGTCTGCCGGTATGGGGAACGCTTGTGGGCCTGACAGTCGATGGTGATGCCAAGGCTGGGATGATGTCACAGCCTTTTACGGGTGAGCTGTTCTACAGTGACGGTGACGGTTCTTATCTGGTGCGCGATGGTGGAGATCAACGTCGACTGACGGTGCGGTCTCAGGCCAAGCTTGAAGACGCAACCATGTTCACGACAACGCCTGCACTCTTCAAGGGTGATCTGCGCAACGGTTTTGATCGGCTGGAAAGTGCTGTGCGCCTGTCACGCTATGGTGTCGACTGTTACGCCTTCGCCATGCTTGCGGGCGGTTTCGCGGATATCGTGGTGGAAGCTGGTCTCCAGCCGTATGACATCGTGGCACTGATCCCGATCATCGAGCAGGCGGGTGGTATTGTAACGCAGCGCGATGGCGGCCCGGCAGAAAAGGGCGGCGATATTGTTGCCGCCGCTTCCCCTGCTTTGCATCAGGCAGCACTTGAATTGCTAAATAGCTAAACAAAACCCATCCCGAAAAATGTCAAAGCATCTCGATCCGGTACAGCCGGATCGAGATGCTTCAAGCCTGATCGGGATTAGCAGGTTCTGTGGTTTGCGCTGGCGCATCGATTTCCGAGGTTCCGGGGATGAAAGCATCGAAAGCCGCCAGAACCTGCTCCCGATAGAAATCGGCTTCCTGCAACAATTCGTGGCGCCCGCCATCAACGACGACCAGTGATATATTGCGCGTGCTAGCAGCAAAGCGTTCAATCGCTGGTGTAGAAACGACCTGATCAGCCCCAGCGGCGATTATAAGGACTGGTATCGCTGGCCCCTGATAAAAATCGGGCCGGTTGATGCGGGAAGCGGTTTCGAGTGCACCGGCAAGCCACCGCACTGTCGGCCCACCAAGTGCCAGATCAGGATTGTTACGGACAACTTCCATGTTGCGTGTGAAACGCGCTGCATCGCTGGTCAGCGGATTGTTTGCAAAAGGCCGGTCAATCATTTTGCGCCCTGCGGCAGCATACAGCCTGCCAAAGCCGAACCAGCGCAAGCCGGTTGTGATGCGGCGCATCTTGTCATCGCTTGATTGCGATCCTCCAAGCCCCATCAATGGCGCACAAAGCACCATGCGGGTAACGCGCGAGGCAAGTTTAGGCATTGATGAATAGGCAATCAGTGCCCCCGCAGAGTGGGCAAATACGTAGAAGGGAGAGGGGCAGTCAGGCAAGACAACATCTGTCAGAAACTGGTCGAGATCATTGGTGTAATCGCTGAAACGACCGACATAACCACGCAAGCGGTCCTTAAGCAGCCTGTGCGAGCCACCCTGTCCGCGCCAGTCGAGCGTGGCGACAGTGAAGCCGCGACTGGTAAGATCGGTTATTGTCTCAAAATATTTCTCGATGAACTCGTTGCGACCTTGCAGCAGTATGATTGTGCCGCGTGATGGCTTGGTCTGTGACTTGACGAGCGCATAACGTAAGTGCTTGCCGTCTCTGGTTTCAAGCATGCCAGATTGCGTTCCCGGCGGTATGGGGTTCGCATCGGTCTCAAAAAGGAAATCTGGCATTCAAACTGTTGTCCCAGGTTAAATTCTACACAGTCATATAATGGGATAAAGGATGATAAAAAGTAACCGGAAGTTTGCGAGCAAACTTCCGGTTCAGGAAACAACCTGTGCAAGGGACGTCACACGGGTTGATCTGTTGGTGCTGGCTGAACTACCAGCCTCGCCCGGCACGACGCTCATCGATGATGCGTCCGCTGAAAGCGTCCACGACCACGATCACACGACGACCATTCGGACGGGTGGCCCTCACGAAGTAGGTGCCGCGATCACGGCGGATATCGCCAACATCGTAACCACGGCGTTGCAGCGAACGAGCGACCTGACGCGGTCCGAGTGTGTCGCGGCGGCCATAATCATCACCCCAGCCTTGTCCTGGGCCGGGTCCCCGGCCAGGTCCACGATCATGCCCGCGATCTGGGCCATCCCAGCCTGGGCGTGGACCACCGCGCGGCGGCATCGGCGGGCGATAGCCGTCATCGTCGTAATACTGAACCTGAACACGCAGCCCATTATCGGCTGCATGGGATGTGGTCGCGATCCCGGTGGCGACGGTGGCAAGTGCGGCAAAAGCAAGAAAAGCTTTTTTCATAACCGTAATCCTTTGATGAACCCGCTTCTCAGCAGGCATAGTGGGACATCAGAGCGCCGTGCGTCCTTCCAGGCGCACAAAGGACGCTTTGATGTTTGAAACTACACATCGAGCTTCCCAGAAATCGATTGTGATTTCTGGGCCTATGTGTAGCCCCAAGCACCTGAACGCTCGCCGAAGATGATGTTCATTTTGGGTTCATTGCACAGCGAATCCCCCAATTTGCGGGTCCCAAACGATCAGGAGTTGTTACGGCAGGTGATAAGCCGTGTAACTATATTCTCTTGTTACACGAGCAAGGCTGGCGGTGTTTTCTGAAAAGCACTTTCAAACCGGCCTTGAAATGAAAAACCAGCATTCCCAAATGAGTTTTGCGGTCGCCGAATACGGGGCCGCCGGCATGAAGAATTCGCCAGAATGGGAGTTCTGCCGCCAGTATAATGCATTCTTGTCGCTCTTAAGGAGGGCTTACATATGCGTCACGTTGATTTTTCCCCGCTCTATCGTTCCACCGTTGGTTTCGACCGCCTCTTCTCCTCAATGCTTGATACACTTGCATCGCCGGAAGGGTCGCAATCCTCTTATCCGCCATACAATATCGAGCGGACCGGTGAGAACGCCTATCGCATCACCATGGCCGTTGCAGGTTTTTCAGAAAGCGAAATCGAGATCGAGGCCCACCGCAATCAGTTGACTGTCAAGGGCCAGAAGGCCGAAGACGGCGCTTCGGAAGCCGGTGAAGTGCTTTATCGCGGCATTGCTTCGCGCGCTTTTGAGCGTCGCTTCCAGCTTGCTGATTTTGTCGAAGTTGCCGGTGCGAGCCTTAAAAATGGCTTGCTCCATATCGATCTCAAGCGCGAAATCCCTGAACAGATGAAGCCGCGCAAGATTGAAGTAACCCAGGCATCGACGGCTGATGCCCAGCAGATCGAGGCGAAGACCGCCCACTAACTGCTGAGAGATGTGTAAAAAGAAAGCGGCGCATTCAGCGCCGCTTTTGTTTGAGAGCGTCTTTACGCATTTTCCTGCGCAAAACCAGCTCACGCTTTATGCCGAAAATCCTTAAGCGATCAGCTTGCCGAACTGGTCGACTTCTTCCTCAGTATTGGCAAAGCTTGTCACGAAGCGTGCGAAAATTTCGCCTTCGCTGATACGATTGACTTCGGAATGCGGCGGGTTCCAGTCGTAGAAGATTGCGCCAGCGTCGCGCAGGCGGTCATAGACAGACTGCTTCATGATAGCGAAAACCTCGTTGGCTTCTGGCTTCCATGCAAGCCGCATCTGGCTCGACGCATCAATATAGCGGGCGAGACGTGCCGAAAGCGCATTGGAGTGTTTCGCCAGATCAATCCAGAGATCATCTGCGAGATAAGCATCGAACTGAGCTGCGATGAAACGTGTTTTCGAAAAAAGCTGTGCCGCACGCTTGCGAATGAAGGGCAGGTCCTTGGCGCGGGCGGGGTCCATGAAGACGAGCGCTTCTGCACACCAGCAACCATTCTTGGTGCCGCCAAAGGAGACGATGTCGACACCCTGCTTCCACGTCATTTCTGCGGGCGTCATGTCGAGCGACACAAGCGCATTGGCAAAGCGTGCACCATCCATATGCAATGGCAGACCTGCACCACGACAGATTTCCGAAATAGTCGAAATATGCTCCGGCTGATAAAGCGTACCAACTTCGGTTGCCTGTGTGATGCTGACAGCCATGGGCTGACCAGCATGAACGAAAGCAGGATTGAAACGCTTGAGCTCGCGCTTGAGTAATTCAGGATCGATGCGGCCCATTGCACCATCAATCGGGTGCAGGCGTGCGCCACCTGTAAAATATTCGGGTGCACCGCATTCATCTTCGATCACGTGGGCTTCACGATGGACGAGCGAGACACCGCCCGGGCGGTTGACGCTTGCGAGTGCCAATGAGTTGGCCGCTGTGCCTGTGCCGACGAAGAAGACCGCCACTTCACGTTCGAAAAGCTCGTTGAAACGTTGTTCCACGCGCTTATCGATTTCGCTGGCACCATAAGCCGCTGCAAAACCATTGGCGTGAAGTGAAAGACTTTCAGCGATTTTCGGGTGGGCGCCTGCCCAGTTGTCTGAAGCAAAATGCACGTTGTTCTCCGCTGGCAGTATGACCTTATAGGAGAGGTCTATAACCGGACTCGGTTACAGGTGTAAGGCCTTCGGGTGTTAAAAAGCGCGTAGGCGCTGTGACTTTTTGGAGCTTCCAACAGCTGCCGTCAGCCGCGCCAAACTGACGCAACAGGCGGTAAACGCAATTAAATAATGAAATCATGAATGTCTGCGACACTTTATTACGCAATAGGGTCGAAAAAATCATGTTTCCATCTTGTGAGCGAATTTGAATTCTGTCATACGTGATTAGGACAGTAATGCTGACTAATTCATCGTTGCTGTCCAATTCATCACTGCGACTGATTGGGTTTCTGGTCAGAGTCTCCGAAAGTCGCAGAAAGAGAGTGCCGTGCGGATCGGGACAACCCGGCAACAGGCGGCATTCATTTGAGGCAGGGGAGTTTGGTGCGCCATATGGCGGGCTGAGGTCGCTTGTCCGAGCCTGAAAGACTAAGGCGCCAAAACAATATTCCTCTCGATGGTTCAGCCGTCGGCCACGGAACGTCGTCCAACGCCTTTTCGATAAGGCTCCCACATATCTAAGTTTAAAGCGCATTCCGAAAAATGCGAAGCGGTTTTCGGATCAGATGCGCGAGAAAATCAGTACGGAACGAATAGCCGTTCCGGTTCATTATCGTATCGCACGCAGGGTTGCGCGCTCACTGGAGGGAATGACGATGCCGCATTTGACGCCATCTGTATCGCATGTGGATTTACACAACGGTCAGAACGGAACGGTCAAAGCTGGTGCGACTAATTCCACCGCTGCGACCCGAAAAACGCGAACTTCCGCGGGTACCCCGCCCGCCCAGGGGCTCTATGATCCCCGCAACGAGCGTGACGCCTGTGGCGTTGGCTTCATCGCGCATATGAAGGGCCAGAAGTCGCATCAGATCGTCGAGAACGGTCTTAAGATGCTTGAAAACCTCACCCATCGTGGTGCGGTTGGTGCCGACCCTTTGATGGGGGACGGTGCGGGCATACTTGTCCAGATTCCGGATCGCTTCTTTCGTGAAGAAATGGCGCGTCAGGGCATCGACCTGCCGCAGCCGGGCCATTATGCCGTAGGCTATCTCTTCATGCCGCGCGATGCTGAACTGCGCGCGCATATTGAGGAAATCGTCAAGGAGGTCATTGCTGCAGAAGGTCAGACCTTCATCGGTTTCCGCGAAGTGCCGGTTGATAACGCTTCGCTGTCAAAGGCACCCGATATTGCCGCGACTGAGCCATTTCATGTTCAGGTTTTCATCGGCCGCAGCGCGACGATTGAATCGGATGATGATTTTGAACGTCGCCTGTTCGTGCTGCGCAAAGTCATTTCCAACCGCATTTATCAGGAAAACGACGGTGACGATCAGGGCTTCTACATCGTTTCGATGTCGGCGCGCACGGTTGTTTATAAGGGCATGTTCCTGGCCTATCAGGTCGGCAGCTATTATAACGACCTGAAAGACCCGCGTTTTGAAAGTGCTGTGGCGCTCGTTCACCAGCGCTTCTCGACCAACACGTTCCCTTCATGGCGTCTGGCGCACCCATATCGCATGGTTGCGCATAACGGCGAAATCAACACGCTGCGCGGCAACGTCAACTGGATGGCTGCGCGTCAGGCTTCGGTGGACTCGGAACTGTTCGGCAACGACATTTCCAAGCTTTGGCCGATCTCTTATGAAGGTCAGTCGGATACGGCTTGCTTCGACAATGCGCTCGAATTTCTGCATCAGGGCGGTTACAGCCTTGCGCATGCAATGATGATGCTGATCCCTGAAGCATGGTCGGGCAATAAGCTGATGTCAGACGAACGCCGCGCGTTCTACGAATATCATGCAGCTCTCATGGAGCCATGGGATGGCCCTGCCGCTGTTGCTTTCACCGACGGTCGTCAGATTGGTGCTACGCTTGATCGGAACGGTCTGCGTCCGGCCCGTTATCTTGTGACGGATGATGACTTTGTCATTCTGGCTTCGGAAGCGGGTGTTCTGCCGGTCGAGGAAAAGAAGGTTGTCAAGAAGTGGCGTCTGCAGCCGGGCCGCATGCTGCTTATTGATATGGAAGAAGGCCGCATTGTCTCTGACGAGGAAATCAAGTCTCAGATTGCGCAGAAGCATCCTTACAAGCAGTGGCTTGCAAACACACAGCTCATTCTGGAAGACCTGAACCCGGTCGAACCACGTGCACTGCGCAAGGACGTGAGCCTGCTCGACCGTCAGCAGTCATTCGGCTACAGCCAGGAAGACACCAAGCTTCTGATGTCGCCTATGGCGACCACCGGTCAGGAAGCCATTGGTTCAATGGGTACGGACACGCCGATTTCGGCAATGTCTGACAAGTCGAAGCTGCTTTACACATACTTCAAGCAGAACTTCGCACAGGTTACGAACCCGCCAATTGATCCGATCCGCGAAGAGCTGGTGATGAGCCTTGTCTCGTTCATTGGCCCGCGCCCGAACATTTTTGATCTGGTTGGCACCTCGCGCCGCAAGCGTCTGGAAGTGCGTCAGCCTATCCTGACCAATGGTGATCTCGAAAAGATCCGCTCCATCGGTCATACGGAAGATCGCTTCGATACGAAGACGCTCGACATTACCTATAACACAGGTGAAGGCGCGAGCGGTATGCATGGAGCCATTGAGCGTCTGTGCGACCGCGCGGAAGCGGCAGTACATGGCGGCTACAACATCGTTATCCTGTCGGATCGTCAGGTTGGTCCGGATCGCATTCCGATCCCGGCATTGCTTGCGACCGCTGCCGTTCACCATCACCTGATCCGCAAGGGTCTGCGTACGTCTGTTGGGCTGGTTGTTGAATCGGGCGAGCCGCGCGAAGTACACCACTTTGCTTGCCTTGCAGGCTATGGTGCGGAAGCGATCAACCCATATCTCGCTTTTGATACGCTGCTCGACATGCATCGTCGCCGTGAATTTCCGCCGGAAGTCGATGAGTATGAAGTGGTTAAGCGCTACATCAAGTCGATCGGCAAGGGCATTCTCAAGGTCATGTCCAAGATGGGCATCTCGACCTACCAGTCCTATTGCGGTGCGCAGATTTTTGATGCTGTCGGCTTGCAGACACGCTTTGTCGATCAGTTCTTTTTCGGAACGGCAACGAGCATTGAAGGCGTTGGTCTGGAAGAAATCGCGGAAGAAACCGTGCGTCGTCATACCGATGCATTCGGTAACGACCCGGTTCTGCTGACCGCACTCGAAGTGGGTGGCGAATATGCCTACCGTATGCGCGGCGAAGCGCATCTCTGGTCGCCGGATGCCGTTGCAAAGCTCCAGCACGCCGTTCGCACGTCAAACCCGGATACATTTACCGAATATACGAGCATGCTCGACTCCAAGTCGGCGCAGGCAAAAACCATTCGTGGTCTGTTCGATATCCGCTTCGCCAAGGGACGTGATATCGAGCCAGTGTCGATTGACGAGGTTGAATCGGCTGCTGATATCGTCAAGCGCTTCTCGACGGGTGCCATGTCTTTCGGCTCGATCTCGCGCGAAGCACACACCACACTTGCGCGTGCCATGAACAGCATTGGCGGCAAGTCCAACACGGGTGAGGGCGGTGAAGAGCCAGACCGTTTCTATCCGTTGCCGGATGGCACACCAAACCCTGAACGCTCTGCAATCAAGCAGGTAGCCTCGGGCCGCTTTGGTGTGACGGCAGAATATCTCGTTAATTCCGACATGATCCAGATCAAGGTCGCACAGGGAGCAAAGCCCGGTGAAGGCGGTCAGCTGCCGGGCCATAAGGTTGATGCGACGATTGCCAAGACGCGTCACTCGACGCCGGGTGTTGGTCTCATTTCGCCTCCGCCGCACCATGACATCTATTCGATCGAAGATCTGGCACAGCTGATCTACGATCTGAAGAACGTCAATCCGGCGGCCGATATTTCGGTCAAGCTGGTGTCCGAAGTGGGTGTTGGTACGGTTGCGGCTGGTGTTGCCAAGGCACGCGCTGATCATATCACGGTGTCGGGCTATGATGGCGGCACAGGTGCGTCTCCGCTGACCTCGCTCAAGCACGCCGGTTCGCCATGGGAAATTGGTCTTGCCGAAACCCACCAGACACTGGTGCTGAACGGTCTTCGTTCGCGTGTCGCCCTTCAGGTCGATGGCGGTCTTCGTACCGGTCGTGACGTGATTATCGGAGCACTGCTTGGTGCTGACGAGTTCGGTTTCTCGACGGCTCCGCTGATTGCTGCCGGCTGCATCATGATGCGCAAATGCCATCTCAACACCTGCCCTGTGGGCGTTGCTACGCAGGACCCGGTTCTGCGCAAGCGCTTCAAGGGCACACCAGAACATGTCATCAACTTCTTCTTCTATCTGGCTGAAGAAGTGCGCGCATTGCTGGCTGAAATGGGCTTTACCAAGCTTGAACAGATTATCGGTGAAACCGATCTTCTGGAAAAGCAGGACATGATTGATCATTGGAAGGCCAAGGGTCTCGACTTCAGCCGTATCTTCTACAAGCCAGAAGCCGAGAAGCACGAAATCTACTGGACCGAACGTCAGCATCATCCGATTGAACACGTTCTTGATCGCACGTTGATTGCTCAGGCCTTGCCTGCGCTCGAAAACAAGACGCCGGTCAAAATCGATGTCGACATCAAGAACGTTGACCGTTCGGCAGGTGCCATGCTCTCGGGTGAGGTGGCCAAGCGCTTTCGCCACAAGGGTCTGCCGGAAGATACGATTGCCGTTACCCTTCGCGGTACGGCTGGTCAGTCCTTCGGTGCGTTCCTCGCCCGCGGTATTTCGTTTGATCTGATCGGCGATGGCAACGATTATATCGGCAAAGGCCTTTCGGGTGGCCGCATTGTCATACGTCCGCCAGAAGATACGCGTATTGTGGCTGAAGACTCGATTATCGCAGGCAATACCGTGCTTTACGGTGCGCTTGAAGGCGAGTGCTATTTCCGCGGTGTGGCAGGCGAGCGTTTCGCGGTGCGTAACTCCGGCGCTGTTACGGTTGTCGAAGGCGTGGGTGACCACGGCTGCGAATATATGACCGGCGGTGTTGTCGTGGTTATCGGTCAGACTGGCCGTAACTTCGCAGCAGGCATGTCGGGCGGCGTCGCCTATGTGCTTGATGAAGTTGGTGATTTCGCACAGCGCTGCAACATGGCGATGGTCGAGCTGGAACCGGTGCCGGAAGAGGATGATATTCTCGAAAAGCTGCACCATCACGGCGGTGACCTGATGCACAAGGGCCGTGTAGATGTCTCGGCAAACATGACGCGCCATGACGAAGAACGTCTGGTGCAGTTGATTGCCAATCATCTGCATTACACCGGCTCAACGCGCGCCAAGGACATTCTCGATAATTGGGAGAGCTATCGCCCGAAATTCGTGAAGGTCATGCCGGTCGAATATCGCCGCGCTCTGGAAGAGATGGAGCGCATGCATGCAGATCGGCGTTGCAGCGGAATAAAAGTCACAAATCTTGACCGGCGTTTCGGCGCGCCTTGAAAGGCGCGCGACGCTGGGAGCCTCGCACCGCGAGAGGAGCATAAAATGGGTAAGGTAACTGGTTTTCTTGAGATCGACCGGCAGGTAGCAAAGTACCAGCCTGCATCGGATCGTATTCGTCACTTCCGCGAATTCACGCTTCCCATGACGGATGGTGAAGTGCAGAAGCAGGCGGCACGTTGCATGGATTGCGGCATTCCGTTCTGTCATGGTCCGACGGGCTGCCCCGTACACAACCAGATCCCGGACTGGAACGACCTCGTCTATAACAACAACTGGGATCAGGCGATCCGCAACCTGCATCTGACCAACAATTTTCCTGAATTCACGGGTCGCGTCTGCCCGGCTCCCTGCGAGGAAGCCTGCACGCTGAACCTTGAAGACGCACCGGTTGCAATCAAGACGGTTGAACAGGCACTGGGTGACAAGGCTTATGAGCTTGGTCATATCGTGCCACAGCCTGCAGCACAGAAGACGGGCAAGTCGGTCGCAATCATCGGTTCGGGGCCTGCGGGTCTTGCTGCAGCGCAGCAGCTCGCGCGTGCCGGACACATGGTCGACGTCTATGAACGCGAAAGCCGTCCGGGTGGGCTGCTGCGTTATGGTATTCCAGACTTCAAGATGGAAAAGCATCTCATCGACCGTCGCGTCACGCAGATGGAAGGCGAAGGCGTTCGCTTCCTTTGCGGCGTAAATATCGGTGTCGACAAGCCTCTGCGCGGTCTGCTCGATACTTATGATGCTGTGCTTTATTCAGGCGGTTCGGAAAAGCCGCGTCCTGCGGGCATTCCGGGTGCGGACCTTGAAGGCGTGCATGATGCCATGCCTTATCTGGTTCAGCAGAACCGTCGCGTTGGCCGTGAAAACATTGAATCGGTTGCGTGGCATGAAGCGCCAATTCTCGCTGGCGGCAAACACATTGTCGTTGTTGGTGGTGGTGATACGGCTTCCGACTGCGTCGGAACGGCTTTCCGTCAGGGCGCTGTCAACGTCACACAGCTCGATATTCGCCCGCAGCCGCCTGAAAGAGAAGACAAGCTTAGCGTCTGGCCTTATTGGGCCACCAAGATGCGTACTTCTTCCAGTCAGGCAGAAGGTGCAAATCGCGAGTTTCAGGTAGCGACACTCGAATTTGTCGGCGAAGACGGCAAGCTGACCCATGTGAAGTGCTGCCAGGTTGACGATAAGCGCAAGCCGATTGCAGGCTCTGAATTCTACATCAAGGCTGATCTTGCATTCATCGCTATCGGCTTCTTCGGTCCGGCAGATAACAGCGTGCTCAGGGAACTGGGCGAGAAGCTGGAAATCGCAACGGATCGCCGCGGCGGAACTTCGGTGAAGGCCAATGAGCATGATTACCGCACCAATGTCGACAAGCTCTATGCAGCTGGTGACGTCCGTCGCGGCCAGTCGCTGGTTGTGTGGGCCATCCGTGAAGGCCGTCAGGCAGCGCATGCGATTGACGCCGATCTGATGGGTTCGTCTGTATTGCCACGCTGATCAAGAACGGTTGCGTAATAAAAAAGCCCGGCGCTAAGCCGGGCTTTTTGCGTTTTAGTCTTGTTGGCGTTTCTTGCGAACTATCAGATAGATAACTGCCAAAAGCACAAACCAGACGGGCGTCACTTTCAGCGCAACGGCTGTATCCGGTTCCTGTGCCAGCGCCCAAAGGATGAAGGCGAAGAAGGCAAAAACCATAATGACAGAAGCGCGTCCGCCGGGCAGCTTGAAGGTCGACTGTTCATGCAGATCAGGGCGCTTGCGGCGGTACTGAATGTAGGACGCCAGAATGATTGACCAGATGAAGATGAACAGAAGCGCTGAAATCGTCGTGACGATTGTAAATGCTTCGATGATGCTCTGGCCCGCATAAAGCAGCACAACGCCTGCAAGCAGGAAAATGCAGGAGAAGAACAGTGCATTCACTGGCACCTTACGGCTGTTGAGCTTGCCGAGTAGTTTCGGAGCCAGACGCGCCGTCGCCAGACCGTAGATCATACGCGAGGTTGAATAGATGCCGGAGTTGGCGCTCGACGTTGCCGAGGTTAGCACCACGAAATTCACGACATGCGCTGCAATGCCGAGGCCTGCAAGCGAGAACATAGCCACGAACGGGCTGGAGTTAGGATCGACCTGATCCCAAGGAATGACCGTGATGATGACGAACAACGCACCAACATAGAAAAGTACGACGCGGATCGGGATAGAGTTGATCGCCTTTGGCAGATTGCGCATCGGATTTTCGGTTTCAGCGGCAGCCGTGCCGACCAGCTCGATACCGACGAATGCAAAAACAGCTATCTGGAAACCAGCGACAAAGCCGAAGAAGCCGTTGGGGAAGAACCCGCCATGTGACCACAGATGCTCGACCGATGCCCTGGTACCATTGGGCAGCATGAAGCTTGTCGAAAGCATGTAAACGCCCGCGATGATCAAAGCGACAATGGCGACGATCTTGATGAGCGCGAACCAGAACTCGATTTCACCGAAATTGCGCACATTCGGCAGGTTGAGCAGCAGCAGCACACCGATAAGACCCAGTGCCGGGACCCAAAGAGCCAATTCCGGATACCAGAACGATACGTAGCCTGATACGGCCACCACATCGGCGATGCCGGTTACAATCCAGCACAACCAGTAAGTCCAGCCGGTAAAGAACTGCGCCCAGGGACCGAGATAGTCACCCGCGAAATCGGCGAAGGAGCGGTATTCCAGATTGGAAAGAAGGATTTCGCCAAGTGCCCGCATCACGAAGAACAGCATGAAGCCGATGATCGCATAAACCAGCAGAATGGATGGGCCGGCCAGCGAGATTGTCTTGCCGGAGCCCATGAAAAGGCCTGTGCCGATAGCGCCGCCAATAGCGATCAGCTGGAGATGTCGATTGGACAGATTGCGTGCAAGATGGGGTTCCTCCTCCCGGTTGTTTTCAACGGGAGGCTTCGATGCAATATTCATTCAGATGCCTCTTATGCAATGCAGCGACGCGCTTCGAGCGGTTCCGGCTAAGACTGAATCTTTGGAACCGCATCTCACTATTCAGTTCTTACGCAGCATCCAACGCAAAACCGCTTCGCACGTTTGCTGGAAATGCCTTAAGGCCAGATTGGACTGCGCGATCTTCTGATAGACGAGCTCATCTGAAATGTGAACCGCGAGAAATATAGCATTTAGGCTGAGAAATACCGCATATTTCACGGCATTTGCGGCCAATCCCTGATGGCTTGATCGCGAATAATCTTATTATTCAGGGATTTACGCTTTGTTGTGGCCAGGAGAAATCGTCGGCGCGCCCGGGCGCGTTTTTTTGCTCGGTGGACGGCTTTTTATCGTCCTTCTTGCGCGAAGCCAGTACGCCACCCAGCAAAACACCGCTATTGTCGCGATCAATGTCACGCAGACTGACCGGAGCAATCCGGTCTACAGGCTTTGAAGGATCCTGCGTTCCAGCCGCCGGGAGCAGTTGCTCACTATCCTTGTTGCCGCCAAACAGAGCTTTCAGAGGTTTTTCTGCATAGAAGGCGAGCTTGCGTTTGCCAGCAGATGTGGTGTTGATACCGTCATTGCCGCGCAGACGCGCGGTCTGGCCGTTGATATCAAAGCCGGTCTGGCTGAAATTGCCTTCCTCATCGACAAAGCCATCCCAAACATCGATAAATTTCGCGCCTGCCTTTTCGGATGTGGTGCGGTAAATTTCATTGAGCGCCAGCATATCCTGCGACATGCCGCGAGGACGAAATGGCGGCTGCCCAACCCAGATCAGCGGATAGTTTTTATCCGTGATTGCCTTCGTGAATTTGGAAACGCGGCTTTGATATTCAGCTGTCCATTCTGGTGAACGGGCGGTCAGGCTTTGTCCTTTGACGGTGATCGCCTGCCGGTCGTTGGAGCCTATCATCACGACCACGGCTGCAGGCTTTTCCTCTTCGAGAATTTTACCGATATTTGCAGGCCAATCGAAATGGTCATCGCGCACAAAGCCGGATGAACCATTGATGCGGCTCACGATCTGCATGTCGGTACTGGACGCAAAGGCGATGTCCAGCCCCTCCGCCAGACCGTTGCCAATGAAGTCGCCGACAACCAGAACCTTTTTGGCATCAGGGTTCTTTTCTACGAAATTGATTTCAGGTTGTGGAGCCGGAACATTAGCAGATCGTACAGTCGGGGTGGCTGCCTTGGGTGCGCGTTTGGGTTTTGCAGGGCGCACGCGTTGTGGTTTTGGTTGTTCATACTGGCGTTGCGGTTGCGCCTGCTTTGGTCCGAACAAGAGATCAAAAATCGTGCGAGGCCGTTCCTGTGCCGATACGGAAGACAAGGAAGTCAGCGCTATTGCAAAGGTAACGAGCATCGTCCTCAAAACGCTGCCGGTTGTGCTTTTGAACTGCTCTGCCTGCATTGCTCTCACCTTCATGCTTCCAGAATAGTAGCGCTGATCATCAAAAAGAAAAAGGAGCGTACATTTGATGTACGCTCCTTTGCTTTAAAGTGGCTCTTAACGACGACGGAGAACCGTAAGCACTTCGGCGCTTGGATGTCCGTCTGGCTGCAAACCATTGCGTTGCTGGAAAGCCTCGATCGCTTTGCGCGATGTCGAGCCGATCTTGCCGTCAATCTTGCCATCATAATAGCCGAGAGCTTTGAGATGCGTCTGCAATTCTTCGCGCTCGTTCATGGTGATGGGGGTGAAAGGACGGTTCCAATCCTGACGCAGACCCTGATAACCACCGATACGATCTGCAAGCAGGCCAACTGCGAGCGCATATTTATCGGCGTTGTTATAGCGTTTGATCATGAAGAAATTCTTGGTCATCAGGAAAGCGGGTCCCTGGCGACCGTCGAGGACTTTCAGAGTGATTTTCTCATTGGCATCCGGGAAAGGGCGGCCATTGGCACGAACAACGCCGAGCTTCTGCCATTCGGCTGCGGAAAGCGCACCAGATGGGAACTTGCGTCCGGCCGGAAGTACAACTTCATAACCCCATGTGCGGCCGGGCTGCCAGCCATTGCGGTGCAGAAGGTTGGCGGCGGTGCCAAGAGCATCAGGAACCGAGTTCCAGATATCGCGCTTGCCATTGCCATCCATATCGACTGCATAAGCCTGATAGCTCGTCGGGATGAACTGGGTGTGACCCATCGCTCCGGCCCACGAACCAGTCAGGTGACCGCGATCAATATCGCCAGTCTGGAGGATTTTCATAGCGGCGATCAGCTGAGTGCGGCCAAATTTGGCACGGCGCTGGTCGGCATAGGCCAGTGTGGCAAGCGAACGGATCGTGTCCATCATGACATCGTCGCGCTTGAGAATCTCGCCGTAATTGCTTTCCATCGACCAGATGGCAAGCAGGATATTGCGGTCAACTGAAAAGCGCTGTTCTATGCGCTGGAGCCATGGGCCCCATTTTTTCGCCATGCTCTGGCCGACAGCCACGGAATGTTCATTCACGCGATTGTCGATATAGTTCCAGACAGGTTCGCTGAATTCCGGCTGAAAGCGGGCTTTGCGCAAAACTTCAGGATCGGGCGATTCGACGCCTCTGAATGCGCGGTCGAACGTCGATGGGGATACGCCATTCTGGATCGCTGTTGTGCGGAAACTGGAAACCCATTTTCGAAAATTGGCATCAGCCAAAGCGCTGCCGGTCGTCAGACCAGATACAAGCATTGCCACCGCAACGGTTGCTGTAATCTTGGCGCGCATTCCTCGTCCCAGAGTGAATGGAAATCGCAGCATTCTGTGTTTCCCTTCTGCAATCATGTTTCTGCCGTGTCGAACGGCGAGTTGCCTGTCATGCCGGGCCTGCTTCAATCAGATTGCATTAAGTTATTAATACTATCCAGTGTTGAATTTGGGGCCGACCCTTTTCATGTTCACATTAGAGGCTTGAGGTTAGCATTTGGTTTACCATGGTGAGATCATCGAAAAAATTGCAGAAAGTTTTGCGAAATTTTTGAATCAAGTAAGATTAAGGTAAGGTCATCGAATGTGATGAGGAATAAGACGAAATTTCGTCATTCCTTAATGAAAACGCCCTATTTGAAATGCAGTGGTTTCAATGCTTTGATAGCACATCAGCGTTAGTGAAAAAAATCGAGGAGACGAATGAGTTCGATCCGCAAAATCCGCAAGGCAGTTTTCCCCGTCGCCGGTCTTGGCACCCGCTTTCTTCCAGCGACCAAGTCCATCCCCAAGGAAATGCTCACCGTCGTCGACAAGCCTGTCATCCAGTATGTGGTGGACGAAGCGCGCGAAGCGGGTATCGAACATCTGATTTTCGTCACCGGACGCAATAAGGCTGTCATCGAGGATTATTTCGATGCGCAGGTTGAGCTCTACGCGACCCTGGCTGAGCGCGGGAAGACGGCAGAGCTTGAGCATCTGCAGGAATTGCAGCCGCAGCCTGGCACGACGAGCTTTACCCGCCAGCAGGTTCCGCTGGGTCTGGGTCATGCCGTATGGTGTGCCCGCGAGCTGGTTGGCGATGAACCTTTTGCTCTGCTCCTGCCTGATATGGTCATGCAGTCGAAAAAGGGCTGCTTGAAGGAAATGGTCGAGCTGTATGAGCAGACCGGCGGCAATGTCATTGCTGTGCAGGAATGCAATCCTGAAGAAGCCCACAAATACGGTATCGTCGGCAAGGGCGATGCAATCGGCAACGGCTTTGAAATCAACCAGATGGTTGAAAAGCCTGCCAAGGGCACGGCGCCATCCAATCTCTATATCAATGGCCGCTATATTCTTCAGCCGGAAATCTTTGAACTGCTGAGCAAGCAGGAAAAGGGTGCGGGTAATGAAATCCAGCTGACTGATGCGATGCTGAAGCTTGCCGACGCACAGAAATTTTACGGTTTCGATTATCATGGCCGCACATTCGACTGCGGCTCGAAATCCGGGTTCATCGAAGCCAACGTGGCTTTTGCCTTGTGGCGGAAGGATATTCGCCCAACGGTCGAAGTCTCGATTGCCGATCTTCTCAAGACTATAAAGCCAGAATAGGCCTGATAGTAGTTCAGAACCTAACGGACCCCGCTTTCAGAAATGATGGCGGGGTTTTTGTTTGAAACAAGCTTTTCGTTCTTCTGGCATGAAACTCGCATACTGAAACTTCAAAGACGCTTCCAGATTTTTGTGGTGCGCTCTGAAGGTTGAGAACATGACAGTAACAGATGATCATCTGAAAGCGCTTTCGTCGCAACGCGTTAATGGGCTGGGGCAATTGTCGCTTCAGTTCAGGGATGGTCGTACACGCATCGCAAAGCTTTATCAGGAGGGCGCAGCCAAGATACGCATGCCGCGCACGCTGGTTGATCCTCTTGAAGCAATTCTCATCAATACTTCCGGCGGTTTAACAGGCGGAGACCGCCTGAGATGGGATGTGGAATTAAGCGAAAACGCGTCTGCTGTCGTCACCACACAGGCTTGCGAGCGCATATATCGCTCAGGCGGTGGCGAAGCTCGCATTGCAACAAGCCTCAAACTTGCAAAAGGCACGCGTCTTGCATGGCTCCCACAGGAGACCATTCTTTTCAATCGATCTGCACTCACACGCAGGCTCGATATCGAGATGGAGAAAGGTGCTGATCTTCTGGTGGTGGAAGCAAATGTCTTCGGGCGTCTCGCCATGGGCGAAACGGTTGAGCGCGCCTTGTTTCATGATCGCTGGCGCGTGCGGCTGGAAGGGCGATTGGTCCACGCCGAAGAATTGCGCCTTGGGCCTGATGTTGCAGAGCAATTGCAGGCCAGAGCGGTAGCAAATGGTGCGTTGGCGATTGCTACGGTTCTGATGGTTTCTGATCAAGCCGAACGGCATCTTGATGCCGCACGGGTGATTGTGGGCGACGATGGCGGGTGTAGCCTTGTGGATGCAAATCGGGCGTCCAAGCTGATTATCCGGCTCATTGCGCCGGATAGCTATGAACTGCGCAAGCGGCTGGTCCCGTTACTGGCGCTGCTCAATGGAAAGGCAGGGTTGCCTAAAGTTTGGTCAATTTAAGTCAGGTGACGCTTCGCAGCTTTAAAGAAAGACGATTTGGAACAAAGTTATGAATTTGACGCCGAGAGAAAAAGACAAGCTTCTGATCGCCATGGCAGCCATGGTTGCACGCCGTCGTCTTGAACGTGGCGTTAAGCTCAATCATCCCGAAGCGATCGCGTTGATCAGCGACTTCGTGGTTGAGGGTGCACGAGATGGACGCTCTGTCGCCGACCTCATGGAAGCTGGAGCGCATGTGATTACGCGTGAGCAGGTGATGGAAGGTGTGGCCGAGATGATCCACGACGTTCAGGTTGAGGCAACGTTCCCAGATGGCACGAAGCTGGTCACCGTGCACGAACCCATCCGCTGAGGCGGGAAAGTCATAAAAGAGGGAATAAATATGAAGAAATCAACGGTTTTTGCAGCAGCAGTTCTGGCACTAACTGCGAGCCCGGCCTTCGCACATCTTAATCCGGCAGAGCATGGCTCTTTCGCGGCTGGTTTCACGCACCCGCTTTCAGGTGCGGATCATATTCTGGCGATGGTGGCGGTTGGTCTTTGGGCAGCGATGCTGGGCGGGCGGGCGCTGTTAGCGGTGCCTGCAGCCTTTGTCGGAGTGATGTTGCTGGGCTTCGTGGCTGCACTTGCAGGCCTTCCTGTACCATTCGTTGAGCCTGTAATTCTGGCCTCGGTGGTGGTGATTGGCTTGCTGGTCGCTTTGGCTTTGCCGGTTTCAGCAGTCGTCGGCGCGATGATCGTCGGGTTCTTCGCCTTTTTCCATGGACATGCGCATGGTGGCGAAATTGGTGGTGCAGCATTTCTCACCTATGGGGCTGGTTTTGCTCTGGCGACGATCCTGCTTCATGTCGCAGGCATTGGCGTGGGTCTGGCAGTGGGGCGTTTGATGGGCGGACCGAATGGACGCCTTGCGTTGCGCGTTGCAGGTGGTGCGACTGCGCTTGGCGGTCTTATGCTGATGGCTGGGTGAGGTGAGCAATGATACCTGGAGAAATCATTACAGCTGATTGCGACATAGAACTCAATGAAGGTCGGCCAACTATAATCATCAAGGTTGCCAACACCGGCGACCGCCCAATCCAGGTTGGCAGCCATTACCACTTCTATGAGGTCAATGCGGCTTTGTCCTTTGATCGCGAACAGGCGCGCGGGTTCAGGCTCGACATTGCGGCGGGAACAGCGGTGCGTTTTGAACCGGGACAGGAGCGTGATGTGACGCTGGTACCGATCGGTGGCAAACGCGAGATTTATGGCTTCCGTCAGCTTGTCATGGGCAAGCTTTAACCTCGGGAAAAGGGGAGTTTCATGCCAGCCAGAATTAGTCGCGCAACCTATGCGCAGATGTTCGGCCCAACGACCGGTGACAAGGTTCGGCTTGCAGATACGGAGCTGTTCATCGAAGTCGAGAAGGACCTGACCGTTTATGGTGAGGAAGTGAAGTTCGGCGGCGGCAAGGTGATCCGCGATGGTATGGGGCAAAGCCAGCTGTCACGTGCACAAGGTGCCATGGATACAGTCATCACCAATGCGCTGATCCTTGATCATACTGGCATCTACAAGGCTGACGTCGGGCTGCTCGATGGGCGCATTGCGGGTATCGGCAAAGCTGGCAATCCCGATACCCAACCGGGCGTGACGATTATCATCGGGCCGGGCACGGAGATTATTGCAGGCGAAGGCCGTATTTTGACTGCGGGCGCGATAGACTCGCACATTCACTTCATTTCACCGCAGCAGGTGGAAGAAGCGCTTACTTCCGGCGTCACCTGTATGGTTGGTGGTGGCACCGGTCCGGCTCATGGCACGCTGGCAACCACATGCACGCCGGGGCCATGGAATATTGCTCGTCTCATCCAGTCCTTTGATGGCATGGCGATGAATTTTGGCGTGTTTGGCAAGGGTAATGCATCCTTGCCGGGTGCACTCGAAGAAATGGTGCTTGCCGGAGCTTGCGGTCTGAAATTGCATGAGGATTGGGGCACGACACCTGCTTCCATTGATAATTGCCTCTCGGTTGCGGATCGCTTTGATGTGCAAGTGGCAATCCATACCGATACGCTCAACGAATCCGGCTTTGTCGAAGATACACTGGCGGCATTCAAAGGGCGCACGATCCACTCATTCCATACGGAAGGCGCAGGCGGTGGGCACGCGCCGGATATTATTCGGGTCTGCCAATATCCGAATGTGTTGCCCGCTTCGACCAATCCGACACGGCCTTATACGGTCAACACGGTGGCCGAACATCTCGACATGCTGATGGTCTGTCATCATCTGTCGCCTTCGATCCCGGAGGATATTGCCTTTGCCGAAAGCCGTATCCGCAAGGAGACAATCGCTGCGGAGGATATTCTCCACGACATGGGTGCGTTTTCAATCATTTCATCTGACAGTCAGGCTATGGGTCGTGTGGGCGAAATGATCATCCGCTGCTGGCAGACAGCCGACAAGATGAAGCGCCAGCGCGGCTCTCTTTCAGACGATACACCGGGCAATGATAATTATCGTGTCCGTCGCTATGTAGCGAAATATACGATCAATCCGGCAATCGCCCATGGCATGTCACATGAAATTGGCTCAGTGGCAGTCGGAAAGCGTGCCGATCTGGTGTTGTGGAACCCTGCATTCTTTGGCGTAAAGCCGGATTTTGTCTTGCTTGGAGGTTGGATAGCAACGGCACCTATGGGCGATCCGAATGCATCCATTCCCACACCACAACCCATGCATTACCGGCCAATGTTCGGCTCGTTCGGCAAAGCACGCACCAACAGCTCCATCACATTTGTTTCGGAAGCCGCAATGAGTGCGGGACTGCGTGAGGCAATTGGCGTCGACAAGCAGATGGTTGCGGTGAAAAATACACGAGATGGCATCGGCAAACGCTCAATGATTTTAAACGACGCCATGCCGGAGATGGAAGTAGATCCAGAGACTTATGAAGTGCGTGCCAATGGCGAGCTTTTGACCTGTGAACCTGTCGATATCGTCCCAATGGCCCAACGCTACTTCCTGTATTAGAGCGATGCCCGCTAAGACTGAATCGTTGGAGCCGCTCTAACGGTTTGTTTTTACGCATTATCCTACACAAAACTGCTTCGCGCTTTTGGCTCAAATGCTTCAAAGGTTTGAAATGATAGAAGTAAAATCGATAATTCGTGCACATGAAGTGATTGATGCCGTCCCGGCCGGTCACGCAATTCTCGAACGCGACGAGCGCCATCTGCGTCGCAAAGCCATTGCGCTTGAAGATGGTGAGAAAATCTTCGTGGATTTTGCAGAGCCGGTGGTGCTCGATCATGGTGATCGGCTGGTGCTGGAAGACGGGCGCGAAATCGAAATTCGTGCTGCACGAGAGGCGCTTTATGAAATTCACGGACGTGACGCGCTCCATATTGCCGAACTTGCATGGCACATCGGCAACCGGCACCTTGCCGCGCAGATCGAGCCTGATCGTATTTTCATTCTGCGCGATCATGTAATCAAAGCCATGCTTGAAGGGCTTGGTGCCAAAGTTACGGATACAGTCGACATCTTCAGCCCACTGCGCGGCGCTTATTCCGGTGGGCGTTCGTCGCATGGCCACGGGCACAACCATCACCATCATGACCATCACCACCACGATCACGACTGATCACAACACCGCATTGCTGCGTCTGATGGCCTGGCTTTCGCCGGTGTTTCCGGTCGGCTCGTTCAGCTATAGCAATGGGCTGGAGCGTGCTGTTCATGACGGTCTGGTCAGTGGCGTTGAGAGCCTGAAGGACTGGTTGCACTCGCTGGTCAGCTATGGGTCTGGCTGGAACGATGCGGTGCTGTTTGCTGAAAGCTGGCGGCTTGGGGCATCAAATGATGAACTTAATGCGGTGGCGGAACTTGCCGAAGCGCTTGGCGGGTCGCGCGAGCGACATATGGAAACCATGTTGCAAGGCGCTGCATTTGTGACGGCAGCGCGAAGCTGGGATCATGCAATCTTCGCGCAATTGCCTGCCGATTGCGCTTATCCGGTGGCGGTAGGTGCTATCTCCGGTGCGCACGGTATTCCATTGGTGTCAGCACTGAGCGCCTATCTGCAGGCGTATTGTATCAATCTCTTGCAGGCGTCGATCCGCCTTTCGGTCACAGGGCAAAGTGGCGTGACTACCTTGATGGCTGCACTGGAAACAACCTTGCTAACAACGGCTGCACGTGCCGCGCAATCTACACTCGATGATCTCGGTTCGGCGACGTTCCTTGCCGATATCACCGCCATGAAACATGAAACACAGCATTCGAGGCTTTTCCGCTCATGACACAGAGAAACGGACCTTTGCGCGTTGGTATTGGCGGACCCGTTGGTTCAGGCAAGACGACGTTGACGGAAAAACTCTGTAAGGCGCTGCGCGATAAATATTCCATCGCGGTTATCACAAACGATATCTATACGCGTGAGGATGCGCTTATCCTCGCAAAGCATCAGGCATTGTCCGAAGACCGCATTATGGGTGTGGAAACTGGCGGCTGTCCACATACAGCGATCCGCGAAGACGCCTCGATCAATCTCCAGGCAATTGCTGAGATGAACAAGCGGTTCCCTGATCTTGATATTGTTTTCATTGAATCTGGTGGCGATAATCTTGCGGCGACGTTTTCGCCGGATTTGGCCGATCTGACGCTTTATGTGATTTCGGTCTGTCAGGGCGAGGAAATACCGCGCAAAGGCGGGCCGGGAATTACGCGTTCCGATTTTCTGGTCATCAACAAGAGCGATCTTGCGCCTTATGTTCATGTGGACCTTGAGGTTATGGAAAGTGATACGGCTAGGATGCGCGCCAGGCGCCCTTATGGGTTCACTGATCTCCATCGCGGTAAAGGCGTGCAGGAGGTCGTTGATTTCATCGTAGAGAATGGCAATCTTTAGATCAAAGCCCCATCCTGCGGCACATGGCGATAAAGCTTTTGACGGCCTGTGATGCTTCGCTTTTACGGAAGGCAAGTGCCACATCGGATGTGGTCGGAATGCCCGCGACATCAATATAGCGGATGCCGGGCAGGCCAACGGCGCTGAGCGATTTTGGAGCCAATGCCACGCCCATTCCAATGGAGGCGCGGCTTGCGATCTCGGTAAAATCAAGCGCCTGTGCACTGGTATTCGGCTCAAAACCAGCGCTGCGACACGCTTCCAGTGTTGTTCCGTGAAACCCGATATCGGCTGGCTGCCGAGGTGTGATGAAAATCTCGTCTTTGAGTTCAGTGAGTTCAATAGTCGATTGATGCGCCAACGGATGCATTTCGCTGAGCACCGCAATAAGCGGTTCTCGGCGCACAACAAGACTGGTGAGACCGGGCAGCAGAAGAGCGGGCCAGCGTACAAAACCTATATCGAGCAAGCCTTCGGAAATGCGCGTTAATTGCATCCGCAACTCCATCTCCACCAGATTGACGGCGACGTCGGGATATTCATCCTTAAATGTGCGGATGGTCTCAAACACGATGCCGGAATAGGCTGCAGAGGCGACATAACCGATTGAAATTTGTCCGATTTCTCCCCGTCCGGCCCGGTTGACCGCAATCATGGTGGCGTCGACCTGCATGAGAATTTTGTCGGCCTCGCGGTATAGCACTTCCCCTGATTGCGTGAGTTGAACGGCACGGCGGGAGCGATCGAGAAGCGGCGCCCCGAGGATCGCTTCCAAAGCCATAATCTGCTGGCTCAGGCCGGGCTGTGCGATGCCGAGTTTTGCAGCTGCCCGCTCGAAGTTTTTCTCCTCAACAAGCGCACAGAAATAGCGCAAATGGCGCAATTCAAAGGATTTGGAGGATAGGAGTTTGCTGCGCTGTTCTGGCATGATCGTTTCTTTGAATAATTCAAAACAATGACGATTTTAAATATCATAACTCATACTTATGAAAAATACCTCCTTGAATTATTGGATAGATTCAGAAAAGATGATTATTGGAGTCCAGTTTAAATTTTGAGGGGATCAAAGTGAAAATCCTGGCCCGAAACCGCCACGCATTATCGGTTGTCATACTGTCCGGCACCACATTTGCCGCCCTTGTCGGAGCGCATGCACAGGAACCCGCAAGCCCGACTGTGCTTGCGCCGATCGTCGTGAATGGCGGTTCGGAAGATCCCACAGCGCCCATTAAAGGCTATGTGGCCAGGACCAGCATCAGCGCGACCAAGACCGGTACTCCGCTGGTTGAAACTCCGCAGTCGATCTCGGTCATTACAGCCGATCAGTTGAAAGCACAGGATGCCCAGACACTCGGGCAAGCGCTTGGCTACACACCGGGTGTGGTTTCAGAACCCTATGGTTCTGATCCGCGGTTTGATTCACCGCTGATCCGTGGTTTCGATGGTCGTCAGGTGCAGTTCCTCAATGGCCTTCGCCTTATGCGGACTGCAGGTGCCTCGGCCGTCGATCCTTACATGCTGGAACGCATTGAAGTTGTGCGTGGTCCTGCCTCGGTGATGTTCGGTCAGGGCAATCCCGGCGGCCTGATCAATATGATCAGCAAGCGTCCAACGTTTGAGAAGTTCGGCGAAATCGGCGTTCAGGCCGGTAGTTACAATACCTATGGTACGTTTTTCGATGTCGGCGGTCCGATTATGGAAAACGACCATTTCGCCTATCGTTTGACGGGGATGGTGCGCAAAGCAGGCACTCAGACCGACAATCTTGATAATGACCGCTATTTCATAGCGCCGGCTTTCACATGGAAGCCGGACGAGGACACCAAACTGACGATCCTCACGAGCTTCCAGCACGACAATCCAAGCTCGCCCTCGGGCCTGCCGCCGCAGCTCACGCTGAATGCGACCAATTACAGCCTGCCGCGCGACTTCTCTGTCGGTGATCCAAGCTATGATGATTCAAGCCGCAACGTCGTCAATCTTGGCTATGAGCTTGAACATCGTATCAACGAAACATGGACCTTCCGGCAGAATGCGCGCTACACAAATCAGCGCTGGGATTATACCGCTCTGGGCATGGCTTCCACCGGGCTTGCTAAGGATGGCCGTACTATCAATCGTACGGCAACAGTTCAGAACGAGCGTCTGAACACGTTCAATATCGACAACAACCTTGTTGCCGAGTTCGATACAGGCCCGGTCGAACACAAGTTCCTTGTCGGTGTCGATTATCGTTATTTCGACAACAGTGCCGGAACGCAGTTCTGGAGCGCTACGACACTCGATGCTTATAACCCTGTTTATGGTGGGCCGATCAAATACCTGACGGCTAGACCGTCTGTGAACACACTTGTCGATTCTCGCATGACGCAAGTCGGTGTCTATGCACAGGATGAGCTTGCCTATGAAAACTGGCGTGCCACTTTTGGTCTGCGTCAGGATTGGGCCTCGACACGCGGCACCTCAACCAATCGCAACACCAATACACCGCGTCCACTTGATCAGGATGACCAGAAGCTGAGTGGTCGCGCAGGCCTTGGCTATGTGTTCGATAATGGCATCGCGCCTTATGTCAGCTATGCAACTTCGTTTGAACCCGTTGCCGTATCAGCGACGGCTGGTGTGCTCCAGCCGACTACCGGCAAACAATGGGAAGCGGGTGTGAAATATCAGCCCAATGGCTGGGATGGTTACTTTGCTGCTTCGATCTACGATCTGCGCCAGCAAAATGTACCGACCAGCGTTCCGCTGCCGGGCGGCGTTGGCTCGACCACCGAACAGATTGGCGAAATACAAGTTAAAGGACTTGAGCTTGAAGGTGTGACCAGCCTTACCCAAGGCCTCGACCTGCGTGCGGCCTACACATACATGAAGGCTGAAATTATTAGCGGTAAGGATGATGGCAATCGCCCGCCAAACGTACCGGAACATGCAGCCAGCCTGTGGCTCGACTATACTTTTCAGGAAGGTTCGGCGCTTGAAGGATTTGGAGTGGGCGGGGGGATGCGATATCTCGGCCAGCGTTATGGCGATACCGGAAATACGTTCGATCTTGACGGTGTGACCTTGGCAGATGCCGCGATCCACTATCAGAAAGATGGCATCAAGGGGTCGCTGAATATTAAGAATATTGCGGACAAGAAGTATCTCGCAAGTTGCAGTTCTTTCGGATGTAACTATGGTGACGGCAGAACCTATATGAGCAAGCTGACATTTACATGGTAACAAACCCGCAGCGCGGATCGATATTCGCTGCTCCAACAGCATCGGCCCAAAAATCGGAATGGATTTTAGGAAAGCACGATGCGTAGGTTCGGCAAGTCAGAGGCTCCTTTGTGCGGCGGTTTGGACGCACAGCGCTCTAAAATCAGCCGCCGGAAAGCCCTTGGCCTTCTGGCGGCTTTGGCCTTGCCAAATGTGGCGCGTGCCAATCCATTTGCGCGCATTGCAGCAATCGATTGGGCCATGCTTGAATGTCTGATGGTGCTGGGCGTCACGCCAACTGCTGTCACGGAACTCATTCGCTTCCGTGAAGATGCGGTTGAACCAGCAATCCCCGCTTCGGTCATCGATCTTGGCTTGCGCGGTTCGCCAAATTTTGAGCTTCTCTATCTGCTCAAACCGGACCTGATCCTGAGTTCTCCTTTTTACACACGGCATGAGGATGCACTGAAATCGATAGCGCCTGTCATGTCCTTGCCGTTCTATGTGCGGGGCGAGGGACCCTATGCGAAGTCACTTGAGGCCGTTTCGGAACTTGGGCGAAAACTCGATCTGAATGCTAAAGCGGTCGAAGTTCTGAATAATCAGGCCAACTTTCTCTTCGATACAAAAGAGGCGCTGAAACCGTTTGCTTCCCGCCCGACCTATCTCATCAATATAGGCGACGCGCGTCATTTCCGTGCTTTTGGCAATGACAGTATGTTCGGCGATATTCTGGAGAGGCTCGGACTGCCGAATGCCTGGACGGATCGCTCGCGCTATACGTTTGCAGCACCTGTTCCTTTGGAGAATCTGGCTGCAAATCCAGATGCTCGCATCATCATCATATCCGAAATTCCGGTGGAATCGCGCAATAGTCTGCGCAACAGCGTGATATGGCAGTCGCTTAAGCCAGTCCGTGAAGGACGGGTCTATATGCTTGATAATATCAATCCCTATGGCGGTATAACTGCGGGATTGCGGTTCGCCCGGCTCCTGAAAGAAGCCTTGCAGACCAGCAGGGAGGCATCCCTGTGACTAATGCCAAACTCATTTCAAACGCTGTCGTCGGCGTTGCGATTGCTCTTGGACTGTTTCTCTGGAACGCCAACGCGTTTCTGCCATTTGGTGGGTGGCCCACACTGCCGTTTGATCCGCAGAAAATGAGCACCGAACAGGTCATTTTGGTCTATGCATTGTTGCCGCGCGCCTCCGTTGCGATTTTTGCCGGAGCTGCTCTGGGATTAGCAGGCGCTTTGTTGCAGCGGCTTTTGAATAATCCGATTGCCGATCCATCCACTTTGGGTGTGTCGTCGGGTGCACAGTTGGCGATTGTCACGGCGACGCTTTTCTTTCCGACATTGCTCGATCAATTTCGTTGGGCCGTTGCCCTTGCTGGGGCCGGTTTGGCGACTGCAATCGTGTTTCTTTTAGGTTGGCGTAGCCGGCTTGACCCCGTTACGATGGTAGTCTCCGGTTTGTTGATTGGTGTCACATGCAGTGCGATTTCAGCCGCAATGACATTATCGCAGGGCGAATATCTGATGTCGCTGGTGACATGGAATGGTGGTTCGCTAAGCCAGCAGGATTGGTCGTCGACCGTTGCTCTCGCACTGCAATTCATTGTCTGTCTTATTGCCGCTATCATGTTGAGCCGCCCGCTGACACTTGCGGGTCTTGGAGATAGCAGCGCCCGCTCGCTTGGCGTCCCGCTGGCATGGCTTCGAGTGGCTGTTGTAGCTGTTGCTGTAATCCTTAGTGCGGGCGTTGCGGCCAATGTTGGCCTTATCAGCTTTATCGGCTTGGCAGCGCCTGCAATCGTACGTGGCTTCGGCGTCCGGAAGCCAGGCTCGATATTGCTTGCTTCACCAATTGCCGGTGCGGTTCTGCTTTGGATTTGTGACGGAGCGGTACAGTTTTTTGGGGGTCGTCTCGGTGAGACTTTCCCGACAGGCGCAGTTACGGCACTCATCGGCGGGCCCTTGCTGCTGTGGCTTATCCCTCGTGTGCGGACGGCTGCTTCGCAACAGTCTGGTCCTGCACAGGTCTTCAAGCGTGCATCCAATAAGAAACTTGCCGCACTTCTTGCGGCGCTGCTGATAGCATCCTTTCTTGCCTTATCACTCGCACGCACGCCGCAGGGCTGGCTGCTGCTGACCGGTGAAGAATTCCGCGAGATTTTGCATTTGCGCTGGCCACGTCTTCTGGCCGCGGCTGCCGCTGGGAGCCTGCTTGCGATGGCCGGTGCAGTTCTGCAACGTCTTACCGGAAATCCGCTCGCAAGTCCCGAGGTCATTGGCGTGAGCGGTGGTGCAGGCATTGGCTTTGCAATCGCGCTGACCATTTTTGCCTCACCCAATAATGCGGAACTACTGCTTTGTGCGGGGATCGGCGCTTTGATTGCCATGCTGGTCGTGTTGAGTTTTGCAAGCCGGAGAAGACTGTCATCCTCGCGCCTGTTGCTGGCCGGCATTTCGGTCGGCTCGCTCGCCTCGGCTATCTTGAGTATCTTTCTTTCTATCGGCGATCAGCGTTCGTGGCAGATACTTGCATGGCTGAGCGGTTCATCTGCTACGGCAACGCCTGAAAGCGCAGTTTTCCTCGTGGTTCTGGCATTGGGGATCACAGCACTTGCATTGCTTGCTTCGCGCTGGCTGACGATCCTGCCGCTGGGGCAAACCATTCCGATCTCGCTCGGTTTGCCTGTGCGGACGGCGCGGATGCTCACAATATTGCTGGCCTGTATTGCCAGTGCCGCCGCATCGCTTTTGGTCGGGCCATTGAGTTTCGTGGGGTTGATGGCGCCCCACATGACGCGTCGCATGGGCTTTGATCAGGCACGATCGCACGTGGTCGCGTCAGCAGTGCTTGGCGCGCTTTTGATGGTGATTGCCGATCTTGGTTCGCGCAATGCGACCTTCCCCTATGAATTGCCGCTGGGCCTCTTTGCAGCACTGGTCGGTGCGCCTTATTTGGCTTGGGCTTTAGGGCGAAAAGGATAATCTGATGAACACGAACACGCCGCTCTGGATGGATTCACCGGAGCACTACGGGCTTGTAAGCCGTGCTCTGCATTGGGGAATGGCCTATATTCTGCTCTGGCAGTTCGTGATGATCCTGTCATGGAAACTGGTTGGCCCATCGCCGGTTCTTGATGTGATCAGTGGTTTTGGTCCGGGGCATGGGACTGTCGGATTTCTGACGATTGTTCTGATTGCCGTGCGTGCCATCTGGACATTCATCAATCGCAACCAGCGTCCACCACATGCGGCAGGGTTCATGGGTCAATTGGCGCGCGCGGCACACAATGCTTTTTATGTGCTGCTCTTTGCCATTCCGTCGCTTGCATTGTTTCGTGCCTATGGCAGCGGCAAGGGACGCGAGCAATGGGGTATCAATATCGTGCCTGCGACCGGCGAGAAAGTCGAATGGATGATGGCGCCCGCGAACATGCTGCACAGCCTGCTATCCTGGGTTCTTTGCGTTTTGATTGTCGCGCATATTATGGCAGCGCTGTTCCATCGATTTGTGCTGAAAGATGGCATCCTTTCACGAATGGCGGGCCCCATGCGATCAAGGTTCAAACTTTCGCCGCAAGGAAATCGATAAAGGCGCGGATGCGTGCTGCAAGGTGAGGGTGGCCGGGAAAAACAGCGTGGATTTTCTCGGGCTCCTTTGGCGACCATGGCGCAAGAACTTCAACGAGCCGACCTGTTGCCAGATCATCCGCGACAGTATGTTCGCCGGTTTTCATCAACCCACCATCTTCAATGCAGATACGGCGCAGGATGGTTCCGTCGCTGCCAAGAAAATTGCCTGAAACAACCTGGCGTAATGTTTGGCCGGTTTCGGGGTCTGCGAACTCCCACTCGCTTGGCTGAAAATTATAGCGCAGGCAATTATGTCCCCGGAGGTCTTCTGGTCTTTCTGGTGTGCCATGTTTTTCGAGATAGCCGGGGGAGACGACTACCAACCGTCGCATCAGCGTGATGGGACGGGCTTTCAAAGCCGAATCCTTCAATGCACCGGAGCGGATTGCCAGATCGGTTCGCTCCTGCCAGAGATCGATGATACTGTCATTCAGCGTGATATCCAGCTCAACCTCTGGATATAGTTTTAGAAATTCAGGCACCAGTGGCATAATCACCGTAGCACCGAAGCCGACCGTCGAACTGACACGTAAGGGGCCACGCACTGCGGCCTGTGCCCCATCGGTAATCCGGGCTTCCATATCTGTGAGCTTGTCGAGCAAGCTGCGGGCTTCCGCCAGATAAATCTCGCCTTCGGGCGTCGGTGTCAGGCTGCGTGTGGACCGCACCAGCAATCGCACCTGCAAACGATCCTCCAGCCGCGACACAAGGCGACTTATCGCAGAGGGCGTCATGTTGAGTTGGCGGGCTGCTGCCGAAAAACTGCCCGTTGCTACTGCGCGTGCAAAGACTTCCATTTCACCGAAGCGATTATCCAAAACATCACCTGTGAATCTAATGAACAGTTATATGCAATATTATCAGTCTTATCATTTGATATCCAGAGAGCGATATGAGGGCAACATTAATCACAGGAACTCCTCCCATGCCTGTCGCTCTTATCGCTCTTACGATCGCGGCCTATGCGATCGGGACAACCGAATTTGTGATCGTTGGTCTGCTGCCAACGGTTGCTTCGGATTTGCATATCACTCTTCCTCTCGCTGGCCTGATCGTCAGCGTTTATGCGCTTGGCGTTACCTTCGGCGCCCCTATTCTGACTGCTCTGACCGGCCGTCTTGAACGCAAGCCATTGTTGCTTGGCCTCATGGCGCTGTTCATTGCAGGCAACATGGTGGCGGCCTCTGCACCAAGCTATGAAATCCTCATGATCGGACGTGTACTTTCCGCGTTCGCGCATGGTGTCTTCTTCTCGGTCGGTGCAACGATTGCCGCTGATCTCGTGCCGGAAAACAAGCGTGGTTCTGCCATCGCCATGATGTTCATGGGTCTGACGGTTGCAATCGTGACCGGCGTGCCGCTTGGTACCTGGATCGGCCAGAATTTCGGCTGGCGTGCAACCTTCTGGGCCGTCTCGGCAATTGGCCTGGTCGCACTTGTCGGTATTGCTGCACTTTTGCCGCGCACGCTTCAGAAGGCAGAACCTGCATCGCTCATGGATCAGCTGCGTGTGCTTGGCTCCGGACGCCTGCTGATTGTCTATGGCATGACCGCGCTTGGTTATGGCGGCACTTTTGTGGCCTTCACCTACCTCACGCCGATCCTGCAAGACATTACCGGCTTTTCGGAAGGCTATGTCAGTTACATTCTGATGTTCTATGGCATTGCGATTGCTATCGGCAACATTGTTGGCGGTCGCATTTCAAATGACAATCCGGTTCGCGCACTGACCATACTGTTTGCGTTGCAGGCGATAGTGCTTGTGTTGTTCAGTTTCAGCGCCGTTTCGCCGCTCTTCACGCTGATCACTCTTGCTGCTCTCGGCTTCCTGCAATTCGCGAATGTTCCCGGTCTTCAGCTCTATGTCGTGCAGCTTGCCAAGGAACATCGCCCCGGTGCTATCGATGTCGCTTCGGCACTCAATATTGCTGCCTTCAATCTGGGCATTGCGCTTGGCGCCTGGCTCGGAGGTCTGGTGGTGGAAAGCCAGCTTGGTCTGATAGCCACCCCATGGGTTGGTGCAATTCTCGTCGTTGGTGCACTCGGGCTTACAGTCTTAAGCGGCGCTCTTGATCGCCGCGCCGAAACCCGCGTCGCGGTTGCTTAAAAATCAAAGGAAAAACAAAAATGCATAATGTCACAACCAATGGTGCGACCATTCCGGCGTTGGGCCTCGGCACTTTCCGTATGCCCGGCGAAGAAGTTCTTCGTATCGTTCCTTATGCGCTCAAGGCTGGTTTTCGCCATGTCGATACTGCGCAGATTTATGGAAATGAAGCTGAAGTCGGTGAAGCAATTGCCGGTTCGGGCATTCAGCGAAACGACATTTTCCTGACTACAAAAGTCTGGGTCGAGAACTACAAGCATGACGCATTCATCGCATCTGTGGATGAAAGTCTGGCCAAGCTCAAGACCGACTATGTCGACCTGCTGCTCTTGCATTGGCCGAATGAAGCTGTGTCGCTTGCCGAACAGATCGGTGCGCTGAACGAAGTGGCAAAGGCTGGCAAGGTTCGACACATTGGTGTGTCAAATTTCAACACAACACTGATGGCAGAAGCAAAGGCGCTTTCCGATCTGCCGCTGGTGACGAATCAGATCGAATACCATCCCTATCTGAACCAGCGTAGCGTGATAGAAGCGGCTGCCGCTTCAGGCATGTCGATCACCGGCTATTATGCGATGGCTGATGGTAAAGTGTTCAGTGATGCAGTGCTTAAGGACATTGCTGCCGCGCACGGCAAGTCGGTCGCGCAGGTGGTTCTTCGCTGGCTGGTACAGCAGGATAATGTGATTGCCTTGTCCAAGACGGTTAGCGAAGCTCGAATTCTGGAAAACCTGGCTATTTTCGACTTTGCATTAAGCGAGACGGAAATGCAGGCAATATATGCACTTGCAAAGCCTGATGGCCGCATTGTCAGCCCGGATGGGTTGGCACCTCAGTGGGACTGAAATTGGGATTAAAAATAACAAGGACGGCGAAAGCCGTCCTTTGTCTTGATTGGGTTTAGCGCTGCACTTTCATGCCGACATAGATGCTGTTGGCGCGATATTCCCTATCCGAGATTTGGCTGGTCTGAAACTCATGACGCAAGCGCGCGTCGATGCCGACAAAGCGATTGATCCAGTAGGTCGCGCCGACTTGAGCGCCGATGGTATAGTCGGTTCCAGTGCCATCCTTGTTGTCGCGGACATTGAGGTCGAGCTTACCGTTGAGGCTCAAATCTGAACGCACGCGGCGCGTAACTTCAAGGCTTGCGAAATGCAGGAGTGCTCCAGCAACGCCGGGTGTTGTTGAAGTATCAACGGTGGTTTGTGCGTAAAGCTGCACGTCAGTTCCACGCAGCGGCGACCAGTTGATGCTTGCTGCAAGCGACGGTCCGCTCACATCGCTCAGGCGGGAATCGTCGCTATTGGCACGCATGAAGCCAGCGGAGAATTCACCATTGAACTTTTCGCCCCGGTCGAACATCAGGCCACCGCGCACCGCATATTGCGCGCCGCTGCGTTCATAGCCGTTGCTGTCCACCCGTTCATCGAACATACGCTTGCCCAGCTCGACTTCGGCAAAAGGCTTAAGCGCTGGCGAAATGGCAAATCCACCGCGCAAGGTTATGCTGGCATAGGTGTTGTCGCGATCTTTCTGGCTGACGGTGCCACCTGAAGACAGTTCTGCATCGCCATACATTTCATGCTCAACGCGGCCCGTTGCACGACCGAAGATCAGGCCTGTGTCGCGTTCGATACCAAGGCTTCCGTTTATGGTGTGAACAAGCGGGCGTTTGAGAGCATCCGTCACACCATTGGGGCTCGACGCGCTTTCGCGGCGCAGGCGGTAACCCGTTCCCGCATTGACGGTTGTCTGGTCGCTGAGATCCAGTCGCAAATTGCCCTGAACATCGACGCGTGGTTCCGACACGTCCTGACCGGAGATCGATTTGCTCAAAGTGCCCGAAGCATCCAGCGTTGCATGATGGCGTCCCCAATCGGATTCTGCATTGAGGCGCAGCGTCGTTTCCGAGAGGATGGCGCTCGAACCGGTTGAGCTGTTATCGCCATTTGTGGTGGCACGAATCCCCTGTTCCAAAGAAGGGCGCAGCACGAATGTGCCTGCACGAATGCCCAACGGAGCAAAGGGATCAGCTTCAGGTGTAGCGCGGCGACCTTGTTCAGGAATTGCGGGCAGGTTTTCGCGACGGGCGCGACCTGTGTCGTTCTGCTCTTCAGTGGTGACAGCACCAACGCGCATATTGTCGGTCGTAAGGAAGCGCTGTGCTTCCTCGTTCGCAATTGGCGCGGTCTGTGCTGGTTCGGTGGGCGGCGGCTGGGCAGTGCTGTCGGCAGGGGGCGTATAGGAACTATCCGCGAAATCAGCAGATGCGGGCGCATTCGGATCTGTCGGATCAATATCGCTATTTGTGGTCTGGTCCGGCGAAGAAGCGGAGAGGGTGTCTTCGTCCATACTGCCACGCAGCTGGGCATCCTGAGAAAAGGCTGTCGAGTGGCTGATTGCCAAGGCGCACCCTGCCAGCAGCAGGCATCGCAACCTGCGGGCAAAAGGCGATGATCCGCCGGATGGGTGATTGGCAAAAAGCATATTGTCTTCAAACCGTTGCAACGTGGTAAGTGAACGGTAAACGGACATGGTTAATTCTTTATTGATAATTGTGTTTTGAGTGTCCGTATTCTGCGGCAACAAATGCTTGGACAACCAGCTTTGAAGGCGCTAACCCTGTGCGCCATGACAAAGCTCGACACGACACATGCAACCGCGCGTGCGGAGGATTTGATTGCCTCGGCTCTGCGTACGATCAAGACCGAGAATGCTGGCCTTGTGGCGCTGGAAGAAGCCTTGAATAATGGCCTTTCTGCCCCATTTGCAGAAGCGGTCAGGACGATTGTTGCCTCGAAAGGTCGTCTGGTTGTTACGGGCGTCGGGAAAAGTGGCCATATTGGCACCAAGCTTGCCGCTACATTTGCCTCGACCGGGACTTCGGCTTTTTTTGTGCATTCGGCGGAAGCCAATCACGGCGATCTTGGCATGGTCGGCCGCGATGATGTGATCCTTGCCCTTTCATGGTCAGGCGAAACGGCTGAACTCAAAGGCATTGTCAATTACTCGCAGCGCTTCCGCATTCCGCTGATTGCAATTACGTCAGGCGAAGAATCGGCGCTTGGTCGTGCGGCAAACGTCGCTTTGATCTTGCCAAAGGCACAGGAGGCCTGTCCGCATGGGCTGGCACCTACCACATCCACTATGATGCAGCTGGCCATTGGCGATGCACTGGCTATCGCTCTTCTGGAAGCGCGTGGCTTCAGCCCGACAGATTTCAAGACATTCCATCCGGGCGGCTCGCTTGGCGCGAGCCTTACCCATGTTCGCGAGATCATGCATAGAGGCGAACGTCTGCCGCTGGTCGCGGCTGGCACGCTGATGCCAGATGCTATGAAGGTTCAGGCTCAAAAGAGCTTCGGCTGCGTGATTGTTGTCAACGACGATGGCACATTGGCCGGAATAATCACGGACGGTGATATTTCGCGCAATCTGAGCCTCAACCTCTCAGAACTTGCTGTCGACGATATCATGACACGCAAGCCCCGGACGGTTGACCAGAATCTGCTTGCCAGTGCTGCGTTGAGCATACTCAACGAACATCATATAGGTGCACTGATCGTGGTTGAGGACAATCGTCCGATTGGCCTTGTACATTTCCACGATCTGCTGCGCATAGGGGTCGCTTGACGCAATAGAACAGGTCCGGGGAGAATAGGTATTGATGAAATACTTATTCTTCCCTGGATCATGTCGTCCTAAAGCGGGATTGCCTTAGACCGTTACTTCAACTTCCAGCGTAATCGGATCAAATGACACTACCCGCACTTCTGTGCCTGCGGGGAGGTCAGGGCCTCTGACGCGCCATGTCGTGTCGTTGATGTGGATGCGTCCGCGTCCATTGACGATAGGCTCATTTAACGTCGCGCGCTGACCGACAAGCTGGTCTCCGCGGCGGTTGAGCAACGGCTCTTCCTGCTGATCGCTGAAGCCGAATAAACGGCGGCCCGCCAGCACGAACCCAATGGCCAGAACCAGAAACAGCACTGTCTGAACTTGCCAGCCAAAGCCGATTATGGAGCCGAGCAGAAAAGCGAGCCCGCCGGTGACGAGGGCCGCCAGGCCAAACCAGATAAAGAAAAAGCCGGGCGCCATAATTTCCAGAATGAGCAGGACAAGTCCTAAAACGAACCAGCCCCAAAGCCCAAGCTGTGACAGGAAATGAATAATCATGGCGCCCTGCCTCTTTAGCTGCGATTGGTGGTTGGTACGCTGCGGGTGCGTGGGTTTGGTGCGGCTGGTGTCGGGTCAACCGGATTGCCGCTATCGCCGAACACTTCCTTGGCAATTGCACCAATACCGGCCAGCGAGCCAATAAGAGCACTCGCCTCAAGCGGCATCAGAATGACTTTCTGGTTCTTGGCGCTTGCAATATTGCCGAGTGCTTCTGTGTATTTCTGCGCAACGAAATAGTTCAGCGCCTGCACGTTACCGGAAGACACAGCATCGGAAACGAGCGTGGTTGCCCGAGCTTCCGCTTCCGCCAGACGTTCACGAGCCTCAGCTTCGCGCTTTGCAGCTTCCAGCTTGCCTTCTGCTTCCAGAATCTGGGACTGCTTCTGACCTTCAGCGCGCAAAATTTGCGCATTGCGGTCGCCTTCTGCTTCCAGAACCTGTGCGCGCTTGTCGCGTTCGGCCTTCATCTGGCGGCCCATCGAACTGATAATGTCGGCGGGAGGATTGATGTCCTTAATCTCGACGCGGGTCATTTTCAAACCCCATGGGTGCGCTGCTTCATCGACAACACGCAGCAGGCGATCATTGATCGCATCACGGTTGGAGAGCAGTTCGTCAAGGTCCATGGAGCCCATAACACTACGGATGTTGGTCATGGTGAGGTTCAGGATTGCATATTGCAGATTGGAGACCTGATAGGCGGCCTGAGCTGCGTTCAACACCTGATAGAAGGCAACGCCATCGACGCCAACAATGGCGTTGTCGCGGGTGATGACTTCCTGTGTTGGAACGTCGAGCACCTGCTCCATCATATTGAGCCGTGCGCCGATCCGGTCGAAGAACGGAACGATCAGGTTGAGGCCGGGCATAAGCGTACGCGTGTAGCGGCCAAAGCGCTCCACCGTGTAATTGTAGCCCTGCGGCACCGTCTTGATCCCGGCAAACAGCGTTGCCAGAACAAGTGCAGCTAAAATCAACAGCGTGATATCAAAACCAGTCATTATGTCGTCCCCTTAATAAAGGCAGTGAGGGATGGGCAAACGTGATGCCTGCTGCCTCAGACCCAGCCCTGCAATTCGCGTCGCACGAGCGTTTCAATAACTTTCATGCCTTCTTCACTATCGTTGAGACATGGAATGTGGCTGAAATTTTCGCCGCCGGCCTCATGGAAAGACTCAGCAGCTTCGTGACCGATTTCATCAACGGTTTCAAGACAGTCTACCACAAAGCCAGGATTGAGTACGGCAACTGATTTCACGCCCTGCTTAGCCAGTTCTTCCAAGGTCTCATCCGTGTAAGGCTGGAGCCATTCCTCCGGTCCGAAACGGGACTGGAAGGTGGAGCGGAACTGCTTGTCATCCATGCCAAGGCGCGCACGCAAAAGTCGTGATGTCTCAAGGCATTGCGCGCGATATGGGTCGCCCTTGTCGGAATAGCTTTTTGGAATGCCGTGATAGGAAGCAAGAATTACTTCCGGCTTGAAATCGAGCGATGCCAGATGCTTCTCAATCGACTGCGCCAACGCTTCGATGTAGACAGGCTCCACTTCGTAAGAAGGGATCGTGCGGATTGCTGGCATAAAGCGCTTTTTCATCAGCACTTCAAAGAATTTATCATTCACAGTTGCTGTGGTTGTCGCTGAATATTGCGGATAGAGCGGAAACATGACGATGCGTTCGCAGCCCTGTTTCAACAGGCGATCCGTCACTTCTTCGATTGAGGGCTGTCCATAGCGCATGGCCCAGTCAACAATGACATTTGGCTGATCTTTGAGTGCTACAGCCAGCTTTTCGCCTTGCGCGCGCGTGTAGGTACGCAACGGCGATTCATTCTTTTCGTGGTTCCAGATGCGGTCGTACAGGGCGCCGGAGCGCTTCGGACGCGTGTTGAGCACAATGCCATAAAGGATCGGGTACCAGAAAAGACGCGACCATTCGATGACACGGCGGTCGGAAAGGAATTCGGCCAGATAACGGCGCATCGGTGCATAGCTTGTGCCGTCGGGCGTGCCGAGATTGACAATCAGAACACCCACTTTAGGTTGTTTCGTCCTGCTGGTGTTCAGATTGGCGGTCACTTTATCCGTCTCACTCATGTTCCGACTCCTGCTTTGCCGGAAAACTAGACAAAAACAGGCAAATTACAATCCTAACAATAGGGACGGCAGTCGAATTGTCGGGTAATCGACAAAAGAACCCATGAAAAAACGGCACACGCTAAAAGCGTATGCCGTTATTTTTATCCTTCAGAAGCGCTTTAAGCGCGGCGTGTCAGCGAGAAACGCGAGCCTGCCGAGGAGGTGCAGTTGAGCTGGTTCTGTGAAACCAGCGCACAATTTACACGCGATGAAGTTCCACGGACGATTGAACGCATGTCGATCTCAACGAGCTGTGGCGACTGGTAACGATAGTTACCTTCAGCCAGCTTTTCGTTTGTATCAGTGGAGCGGGTTTCGAAAATGCCACCATTGAAGGAGGAAACGATACCATTAGGATCGGCCCATCTGCCGTCGATGCCCGCTGGTGCACGATCAACGACAGGGACATTGCCACCGCCGCCCGGGCCGGTTGCAACACATCCTGCAAGCGCGAGCGATACGATTGCCGTAGAGCCAATGATGCGGAAGCGTTTCATGTCCATCTTCTCCGTAAGAGTGTTTACCGTGTGATGTATGGAAATTTACACGAATACAAGCCCCTTTGAAGAGGATTATGAGACTGTTGCGCATCTGTCGCAATGAGGATTGCCTGACGAATGCCCGGCAATCCTGACCATTTATCGCACCAGAATATTGCGGAACTGCCAAGGGTCCTTGGTGTCGATATCTTCTTCAAACAGCTTGCCGCGTCCTTCAAGCGGGGTCCAGTCGGTGTAATAGCCTTTGACCGGGCCGAGATAAGGCAACTGCACTTCGAGGCAGCGGCGATAATCCATTTCGTCGGTTTCAACGATGCCGCGCTCAGGGTTTTCCAGCGCCCAGACCATGCCAGCCAGTACTGAGGATGATACCTGCAAGCCGGTTGCGTTCTGGTAAGGAGCGAGCTTGCGCGCTTCTTCAACGCTTAGCTGTGAGCCATACCAATAGGCGTTTTTGTCGTGACCATAGAGAAGCACGCCAAGTTCATCCGAACCATCGAGGATTTCGGATTCATCCAGCACGTGCTGCGCTGGCTGTGCCTTGCCATTGGCGCCAAACATTTCATCCAGCGACAAGATGGCGTCGTTGCTCGGATGATAGGCGTAATTGCAGGTAGGGCGGTATTCGAGCTTGCCCTTCTTGTTGCGGACTGTGAAGAAATCCGCGATCGAAATCGCTTCATTATGGGTGACAAGCAGACCATATTGCGCGCCATGGGTCGGGCACCAGGTGCGAATGCGCGTGCTGCCACCGGGCTGTTCGAGGAAGATCGCTGCCTTGTTGCCCTTTTTCTGCTTACGGGCATTCTTGGGCTTCCAGTTTTCATGGCTGCCCCAGCCAAGCTCAGCCGGCTGCAAGCCCTCTGCGATGAAGCCTTCGACAGACCAGGTGTTCCAGAACGTATCGAAAGGTTTTGGTTCCTTGGCGCGCTGCGTATCGCGTTCGGCGATGTGAACACCCTTCACGCCAGCCTTCTTCATCAGCTTCGCCCAGCCCTGACGATCATCCGTCGCAGGTTCTTCAAAGTCGAGTTTGAGCTCGGTTGCGAGATCGATCAGCGCTTTCTTCACAAACCAGGACACCATCCCGGGATTTGCACCGCAACAGGAAACGGCGGTCGGACCACCGGGATGTTTGCGCTTTTCGGCGCGGACGGTTTCGCGCAATGCATAGTTTGTACGCGAAGCATTGTCGGCCTCTGTATCGAAATAAAAGCCCAGCCAGGGTTCGACGACCGTATCAATATAAAGCGCGCCCTGTTCGCGACTAAAGCGCAGCAAATCAAGCGAGCCGGTATCAATCGACAGATTGACGATGAAAGGCTGACCGCCTCCGTCCTTCAAGAGCGGGCCGAGCACGTCCTTGTAATTTTCAGGGGTGATTGCTTCATTGATGAAGCGGATCTTCTTTTCGTCGAGAATTTTACGGTTTTTCTCGGATGGATCGATGACGACCATACGAGATTTGTCGAATTTGAAGTGGCGTTCAATCAGCGGCAGGGTACCGCGCCCGATCGAGCCAAAGCCGATCATGATAAGAGGGCCGGTAATTTCGCCATAGACTGGCCATTTCGCTTTCGCCATTTTCTTTCTCTCTCCTGCTGCAAGGGTGCAGCGCTTGGCATTGTCACGAGTTGGACAATGCTAATTTGCCACGATAGCACAGGTTCATAGAAAGAAAGAAACGTCACAAGCCTATGACATGAATACGTGTTTAATGAATTTAGATCGTGACCAGTTGCGCGCGGATCATTCCACGCAAGGAATTGCCGACAAGAATGTTGCGCGCTTTGGCAAGCTCATCGACTTTGACCGTCCCCTCCTGAACCACTTCATTGTTCAGAAGTTCTCGTCGCAGCACGCCGTCGAGCAGTCCGCAAGACAGTGCTGGAGTGACGCAAGCGGTACCCCCGATATCGAGAAAAATCGAGGTGATGGTTCCTTCGCAGACCTCATCAAGATCGTTGAGGAGGATGACTTCATCCACTTCCGCCGTCGAATATTCTTCACGGGCCGCGATATAGACCTGACGCCGTGTTGTCTTGTGGCGCAACAGCGGGTCGTCGTGTTTAAGGCGTGTACGCGCAACGGCAATACGCCAGACAGCCTGAGGCTCTAGTGGCACGTAAGGCAGGGCTGCAATTGTAACCAGCCCATCAGGTGCCAGTGTCAGCCGCAGTTTGAGCGGGGTGTCGCCTGCACCGATTTCGGCGATTTTCTGATGCACGGTCTCCATATTGTAGTGGAAACCGAGCTCCCGGGCCGATTTTGCAAGCCGTGCCATGTGCAGATCGAAACGCAGGATGCCGGATAACGGCTCCCAGCGCATTGTTTCGATCAGTTGATAATCGGGTTGCGCATTGCTGGCACTTGACCCGTCGCGAACCGCGCTTTCAGAAGACATTCCTCATACTCCGCTTGCGCTGTGGAATCGAAGACCACACCGCCCCCGACATTGAAAATCGCACGATTTTGGCTGTGAAGCGAGAGCGTTCGGATGGCGACATTGAATCGCATACGCCCGCCCGGTTCAATCCAGCCCAATGAACCACAGTAAATATCACGTGGCCCGGTTTCCAGTTTGCGCAGAATTTCCATGGCGCTGATTTTGGGAGCGCCCGTGATGGAGCCGCATGGGAAAAGGGCTGTAAAAAGCGAACGGAGTGAAACATTGGCTTTCAGCTTCGCTCGCACCCGGCTGATCATCTGATGGACAGTTGGATAAGTTTCCACCCTGAACAGTTCCGGCACATCGAGCGTTCCGACTTCGCTCACCAGTGAAATATCATTGCGCAAAAGATCGACAATCATGCGGTTCTCCGCCTGATTCTTTGGATCGTGCATCAGAAACTGTCGATTGTTCTCATCTTCTTCAGATGTCGCCCCGCGTGGCATGGTGCCCTTCATCGGGTGGGTTTCGATCCAGCCGTCATTATCGACTTCAAAGAACAGTTCCGGCGAGCGCGATAAAACGATTGGCCCACCCAGATCACAATAGGTGGCATAGCGGACCGGTTGGCGCTTTGCGAGTGCGTTGAACAATACGAGCGGGTCGCCGTCCCATTCAGCATGAACCGGGAAGGTCAGGTTGCCCTGATAGCAATCGCCGGCACGAAGATGCTGATGCAGTTTTTCAAAGCGCGGCGCATAGTCCTCGAACGACCATTGCGCGACGGGCTCGTGCAGATGTGTGATGTTGTCGTTGCAGCGATGATGCAGGCTTGTATCCGCCGGACCATCAAAGACACCAAAGCAGAGGAGGGGCGCTTTCCGTCCGTCAGGCAGGAGTGACTTGAGTTTTGGTTCAAGCAGATAACCAGCCTCATAGGAGAGATAGCCTGCAAGCCACTTTCCTTCCTCATGGGCGCGTTGCATCGCTTCCCACGCGGTATCGAATTCTTCCGGCCTATCAGCACGGATGATTGCAGAAGGGGTCGTGAAGATAACTTCACGACCCGCCTTGTCATCTCGAAACAAAATAAGCGGTTTGTCTGAAACCGACAATGTCACGTCAGTGCTCAGTCTTCCATGGCTTCAAGTTCATCGATAATGCCTTCAATCACCGACAGGCCCTTGCTCCAGAAATCCGGATCGGTTGCATCAAGGCCGAAAGGCGCCAGCAATTCCTTGTGATGCTTGGTACCACCGGCTTTGAGCAGGTCGAAATACTTCTGCTGGAAGCCTTTTTCCGAATTCTGGTAGACGGCATAAAGCGAGTTTACCAGACAATCACCGAATGCATAGGCATAGACGTAGAACGGCGAATGGATGAAATGCGGGACATAGGTCCAGAAGGTCTCATAACCCGGGTTGAGGTGGACTGCATCGCCAAGGCTTTCGCGCTGCACATCCATCCAGATTTCACCGATGCGGTCTGACGTAAGCTCGCCTTCCCGACGTTCTGTGTGGACACGGCGCTCGAACTGATAAAAGGCGATCTGGCGCACGACCGTATTGATCATGTCCTCGGCCTTCTGTGCCAGCATAGCCTTGCGCTCACGCTTGTCCTTCGTCCGCTCCAGCAATGAGCGGAAGGTCAGCATTTCGCCGAACACAGATGCGGTCTCTGCCAGCGTCAGCGGTGTTGAAGCCATCAGCGCACCCTGTTCACCAGCCAGAACCTGATGCACGCCATGGCCGAGCTCGTGCGCAAGCGTCATGACATCGCGCGGTTTGCCCATATAGTTGAGCAGCACATAAGGATGGGCAGACGGTACGGTTGGATGTGCGAAGGCGCCCGGAGCCTTGCCTGGACGAACCGGCGCATCAATCCAGTTTTTGTCGAAGAAGTCTTGCGCAATCTGCGCCATTTCGGGTGCGAAATTGCCATAAGCCGAAAGGACTGTTTCGCGTGCTTCATCCCATGAGATCAATGCCTGCGGCGTTTCTGGAAGAGGCGCATTGCGATCCCAGTTCTCCAGCTTTTCAAGACCGAGCCACTTGGCTTTCAAGGCATAATAGCGATGTGAAAGGCGTGGATAGGCATCTTCAACCGCCTTGGCCAGCGCATCAACGACATCACGTTCGACGCGGTTCGCAAGGTGGCGACTGTCGGCAATATCTTCAAATCCACGCCAGCGGTCGGAAATTTCCTTATCCTTGGCAAGCGTGTTGGTGATCAGGGTAAAGGTGCGCAGGTTTGCGCCAAAGGTCTTAGCAAGTGCTTCGGACGCCTTTTTTCGCACTGAACCATCGGAATCCTGCAGCAGATTAAGCGTCTGCTCAATGGCCAGTTCTTCGCCATCGATATCAAAGCGCAGGCTCGACATGGTTTCATCGAACAGGCGGTTCCATGCGCTATAGCCAGTGATCGACTTCTCATGGAAAAGCTGTTCGAGCTTGTCTTCCAGCTCATATGGCTTGTCGAGACGCAGATCTTCCAGCCATGGCCGATAGTGACCAATTGCTGGGTTGGCAGCCATCGCCTTTTCCAGAGCCGCATCGTCGATACGGTTGATTTCAAGGCTGAAGAAAATGAGTGGCGTGCTGGTATCAGTCAGTTTCTGCTGCACATCGCCAAAAAGCTTCATGCGCTGGGGATCGGTCGTGTCGCCATAGTAATAAAGGCCTGCGAAGGATCCGATACGCCCCATCAGCTCACTGAGCGCTTCGTATTCCTTGATGGCATCAGCGAAATTGCCACCATCGGATTTTGCAACCTCGTCTCCGAGTTTGCCCTTCCAGCGCGTTTCAAAGTTTACCGCATCCTTCGCTGCTTTTTCGAGGTCGGCTTTTAGCTCTGTGCTATCGGCAGAAGGATAAAGGTCGGCCAGATTCCATTCCGGCAGATTTCCAAGATTGGGCTTCTTGGAGGCCCCGGCATCCCCGGCTGGCATATGAAGAGTAGCGTCCAACATGGCGGGCTTTGAAAAACGGTTCATCGCATTGGTCATTGGCATTCTCCTGTTGCCCCCTTCTCGCATGTCTTTTTCGTGGCGCCAAGAGGGCACGCCTGGGCTCGACCGGCCGACTATTCTGAGGATGACGGGGGAATGTCTGTGCATCGGGCTTGCATTAATCCGGAACGATGCTCCAAATGATATGCCTGAAATATGACACATACTAAATATTGGGATGTTCCGGCACATAGACCACTGGTAGTGAAGCATCCATGAGTACGCGTATTCTTATAGCGGATGATGATCCGATACAGCGCAGGAGCCTTGAAGCGGCCGTATTGCGCATGGGGCATCGAACCATCCTTGCGGATGGCGGAATAAGTGCGCTCAGCTTTATCGGCAATCGCAAGGATATCGCTCTCATACTTCTCGATTTGACCATGCCGGATATGGATGGTTGCGCAGTTCTCACCAAAATGCGGGAAGCTGGCATCAATATTCCTGTCATTGCTCTTGTACAGAACGACGACATGGAAAAGGCGATGCAGGCGATCAGGCTTGGTGCGGTCGATTTCATGACCAAACCTGTCGTCGTCGAGCGGATGCAGGTTTCCGTTGCTAATGCTTTCAAGCTTGATTCGCTGACACAAGAACTCAAGCGAACCCGCTCGTCTCAGAAATCGCATATTCTGCTTTCCGAGATGGTAACGAAAAGCCCGGAAATGGAAAAGGTGGCGGTCCTTGCGCGCCGCGTAACGCCTCTGGATACGCCGTTGCTTATCGAGGGAGAAGTCGGAACAGGCAAAGAAACGCTCGCCCGTGCCATCAGCAGTGGCGGTACTCGCTGGCAGGGCCAGTTTGTTGCGATCGATTGTCGTTCTCTTGCGAAGGGCAATGCCGACCAGATCCTGTTCGGACAGCTGGGCAGTCAAAGTGCTTTGAAGCCGGACAACACACCTATCCAGATTGCAGGCAAGCTTGCGGAAGCGCAGGGCGGAACATTGTTTCTGGATGAGGTGAGCGCCTTGCCCTATCGCACCCAGCTTCGCCTGTTCGAACTTATGCAGGCATCGCAGTATGCGACTGCCACAGACGGCAGTGTACCTCTTTCCGATACACGTATTATTGCATCGAACAGTCAGGCGATGGCCGAGCTTGTGCATATGGGCCGATTTCATCCCGGCCTCTATCATCTTATTTCGTCGTTCTCGATCGAAGTGCCATCACTGAGAAATCGCCTCGAAGATATTCCAATTCTTGCGCATCAGTTTCTGATGCACTTTGCGGGCGAAGAGCGGCTTGGTCATATTACCGGCATCACGCCCTATGCTTTGGAAAGCCTCAAGAGCTATGATTGGCCCGGCAATGTGCGGGAGCTTAAGAACGCAATCTATCACGCCGTGCTTTTGTGCGATGAACATGCGCTGACGGTGCGTGACTTCCGCCACATGGGTGAAGGAAGTGCGTTCGCTGCTCGCGCAAGCGCGTCCCTGAATTCAATTTTAGCCGACAGTCCATCAGCGCAGGATAAAGATAATTTCGGCGTGGGATCGATAAGCGGGATTACGCCTGAAGGAGAAGTTCGCACGCTTGCTGCCACCGAAGAAGAGATGATCCGCTTCGCTATCGCCCATTACGATGGCCAAATCAGCGAGGTCGCGCGTCGTCTTGGGATCGGAAGAACGACACTTTATCGAAAATTGAAGGAATATGGCATCGATGTGGCGTCGATAGCTGGCAAGGGTCGCTACGACGCAGATGACGATAATGATGCCGATCAGGACCGTGTTATGAACGGCTAAAAGGCACTTAAATTATTGAAATTTATTAATTTATAGGCCGCCACCTGTCGGTGTTGCCAGAATGTAAGCATCGACGAAGATTGTTAATAGTTTATTTACCATGACGAAAATAGATGCACCTGTGTGGCTTTTTTGCCATGGTGTTTCCTCATTTGTTGTTCACTAAGCGTCCATTAACCATTAAATCCGACAATCAGGGTTCAAGCATATTCGTTTCTCGAACTCTGATACGGCCCTTAGGGCGGACAACACGGTAAGGCGATATAATTCAATGAGCAGGATATCGACCATTAAAGCGCGCTTGACGAAAGTATGGACTGGATTGTCAGCTTCCGTATGTCGGGTTCGTTCTTCTGTTTCCGTATCTTTGGTTGCAGCCGCAGTCGTTACGGTATTGGCGCCGTCGCAGGCTTCTGCCGAAACCCGTACGCTCAGACTTTATTATGTCCATACCGGCGAAAAAGCAGAAATCACCTTCAAGCGGGACGGACGCTTTCTGCCTGATGGTTTGAAGAAGCTGAACGTGTTCCTCCGCGACTGGCGTCGCAATGAACCGACCAAGATGGACCCGCGTCTGTTCGATCTGGTCTGGCAGGTTTATCGCTCTTCAGGCTCCAGCCAGTATATAACCGTTGTTTCCGCCTATCGTTCGCCGGCGACCAACAACATGTTGCGCTCGAAAACCAGTGGTGTGGCCAAGAAGAGCCAGCATACGCTGGGTCGCGCCATGGATTTTTTCATTCCCGGTGTTCCGCTTGCAAAACTGCGCGGCATCGGTATGCGCTATCAGATCGGCGGCGTTGGCTATTATCCGCGTTCCGGTTCGCCTTTCGTGCACATGGACGTGGGCAATGTACGCTCCTGGCCACGTATGAGCCGACGCGAATTGCTCGCGCTGTTCCCTGACGGCAAGACTGCCCACCTTCCGGCTGATGGCAAGCCATTGCCGGGCTATGAGCAGGCACTTGCGATGATTGAAAAGCGTAAGGCTGGTGGCGGTGGCGTCATGATGGCCAGCAATGCTGCACCACGTAAGAGCAAGACGCTGTTTGGTGCGCTGTTCGGCGGCGGTGGTGCTGACGAAGAAGAAGATAACGGCAATGATTCCGCGCCCGCTCCGGCGACGGTTCGTCCGGCCCGTGCTGCGCCTGCGCGTCAGGCTCCGGCAGTCGCGCCGCCTGCACCTGTCCAGCAGCCGGAAGCTATGATTGCGGCCTTGCCGACCCGTGCGGCACCAGTGCCTATGCAGGCCCCACGTCCTGAAGCAACCGTTGAAGTGCCACAACAGGCTGAGGAAGTGCCTGTTGCTGCTCTCAATGTTCCGATCCCGGCCCGTAAACCGGCAAACGCCGTACAGGAAGCGATTGCACTTGCATCCGCTGCCCAACCTGGTGATGCTGCTGCGCAAGAGATCGCCGACGCTGGTACTAATCCGCTGATGACCGGTTTCGTTCCAATTCCGTCCATACGTCCGCAGCAGGAAGCCGCTACACAGATTGCCTCTGCTGCTGCAGTTCCGAGTACCCGTCCTGAACGCGACCAGTTGAACCCGCAGGATGCAATTGCTCAGATCGTGAATAACGCTCCTGATGGGGCAACGACTGTCGCCGATGCTGGCAACGCAATTCAGCAGGGTGCCGCCGCAGCTTATCCTGTTCCGAAGGAGGCCCCGCGTGCTAATACGCAACTGGCCATGGTCTCGAAGAAAGATGAAATCGGTGAGCTGATTGCCCCGCCGGAAGATGATTTCGACACCCAGCCCGTGGCATCTGCAAAGCGTGAACCTGCAAAGATTGTGCCAGTGAAGACGGCTTCGATAGCCAGAGCAGTGCCTGCTCCAGCGCGTCAGCATGTTGCAGCCGTTGGCAGTGGAGCCAAGAACAGTGCCCGTTCTTCGGGCAAGGGTGATCGCCACGCCGCCAAGGCAAGTTCGCGTCCAAGCCCTGTTGTGCAGCCGGCAGCGATCCCAGCTTCTGCTGTTGCTATGTCTTCTGATTCCGTTTCGCAGACGGCACCAGCGACCAATCCGAACCTGCGCAATGACGCGATGCGTACCGCACCTGCAATGGTCTACACAGCTGGCTTCCAGCGTGGTGACCTGCCAAGCGAACGTGCTAATCAGTTCAGTGGCAATGCCGTCACCTTCCTGACGGTGGCAAAGTTCACTGAAACCAATTGATCGCTTAACAGATTAAAGAAAAGGGGCCTTTGAGGCCCCTTTTTTTGTTCATGAAATTCATTTTTCTTAGCGCCGAACTGATTCAGTAAGATCAGCCAGATCGGAGCTCTTATTTTTTTGTGCTCCCACGCACCCCGAAAGCCGTTTCGCACTTTTCGGGATGCGCTTTCAGCCTTTTAGACCTGCGGCTTCACTTGCCAGTTTGGTGATGGCGTCCCAGTCGCCTGCTTCAACCAATTCCTTTGGTGCAACCCATGAGCCGCCGACGCAAATAACGTTTGGCAGCGAGAGATAGGTTTTAGCGTTTGCAAGGCTAATGCCACCTGTTGGGCAGAAGAAGGTGCCCGCCAATGGCGATGACATCGCTTTCAGGAAAGGCGCGCCACCCGCCTGTTCGGCCGGGAAGAATTTCAGATGCGTATAACCTTCTTCACGCAATGCCAGCATTTCGCTTGGCGTGATAGCAGCAGGCAAAAGTGGCACATCGCTGTCGTTGGCTGCAGCAATAATGTATTTCGTGACACCCGGGCTCACGATAAAGCGTGAACCTGCTTTGGCAGCATCTTCATACTGTTTTGCATTGAGAATTGTGCCTGCGCCGACGATTGCCTCTGGCACTTCCGATGCAACCGCGCGGATTGCGTCCAGTGCAGCAGCAGTGCGCAAGGTGATCTCGATTGCGGGCAAACCACCTTTGGCAAGCGCACGGGCCAGTGGAACGGCATGTTCGACCTTGTCGATCAGCAATACTGGAATAACTGGTTGGCCTTGCAACACGGGAACGAGAAGATCGGTTTTCTGTGGCATGGGCTTGCTCTTCTGCTTGAAATTGAATGGCTAAAATCGATTTAGAGTGCGCTGGCTTGTTTGTCTACCGTAGCTGCCAGAATGCTGGGCATCAAAACCGATGCGTGGGCATGGCTATTGAGCGCTCAGGCCGCTTGCAACATGTGGCTCAGACTTCTGTTCCATCGCTCAAAGGCTGACGCCATGCGGCTGTCATATTGGTTGCGCGCAAATGCCGGTCCGTTATAGCGACGGGCAAATGTGCGCCAGTCGCGCGCCCGCAGTGTTTCGTGTAACCCGGCCTTTTCAATGAAGCGCAACATCAACCGGACTTGGCCCGCAACGTCGCTGCGCGCTTCTGCAACCAGTTCATCGACATTCTGGTAACCAAGCCAATTCCAGTGTGCGCCCATCACCTGGCCCAGACCCCAGGATGTGGATTCGAGCGCCGCCTTTTTGTGGATCGACATGGCTCGTTCCAGCAGAAGCCAGCGCTCCCGCTGTGTCTTGGGATTGCGTATGCGCCCGGCATCAGGAGCGGATAGCCCCGCCTGACGGGCCTGATCGCGAATGCGGCCCGAAAGCCTGCGGTCGAAGTAATGCCCTTCAAAGCGGATAGCCGGTTCCTTTTTGCCATTGATATCAAAGAGGGCGCGGCCGCCACTTTCCACTTCTGCGACTGCCAGAAGGGCAGCGGCTTCAATTCCCGCGTGACCCGCCATTGAAATGATTGCTGCGAACGTATCGGTGTCAAACATCTGAATTATCCTCTGCAAACTGCGTTTATCGAGGCCAGATTGTCGCTGCTCTGAAGACTAGGGGGATAAATAACTTGAATTTGCCGCGTTCGAGGACTAGTTCGAAGGAAATTTGGAAGAGATCGAACGATGAGCAATCTGCCTTTTACTGTTGCTGCCCTTTATTGCTTTGCGCGTTTGCCGCAATATGAAAGCCTGCGTGAGCCGCTGGCCGAACTTTGCTGCTCGAACGGGATCAAGGGAACGCTGCTGCTCGCAGCCGAAGGCATCAACGGCACAGTTGCAGGCACTCAGCCAGCGATTGAGAAGCTGGTTGCTTACATCACGGCAATCCCGGAACTGGCCAATCCGGAACTCAAATACTCTCATGCCAGTGAAATGCCGTTTTACCGTATGAAAGTGCGGCTGAAGCGCGAAATCGTCACCATGGGCGTTGACGGGATTGATCCGCTGAACAGCGTTGGCACTTACATTGCGCCGAAGGACTGGAATGCACTAATTGCCGATGAAGACACAGTCGTCGTCGATACGCGCAACGATTACGAATATGCAATCGGCACGTTTGAAGGTGCGCTTGACCCGAACACCAAGACCTTTCGTGAATTTCCGGAATGGGTTGAGCAGAACCGCGACAAGCTCGAAGGCAAGAAGATTGCCATGTTTTGCACAGGCGGTATTCGTTGCGAAAAGGCGACTGCATTCGTCAAAGGTCTGGGCTTTGACGACGTATTTCACCTTAAGGGCGGCATTCTTAAGTATCTTGAGGAAGTACCGAGCGAAGAAAGCATGTGGAATGGCGAATGCTTTGTGTTCGACGAGCGCGTTGCTATCGGCCATGGTCTGACCGAAAGCGACATCGAGCTTTGCCGCGCCTGCCGTCGTCCGGTCACCGCTGAAGACAAGCTTTCCAGGTTTTTCGAGGAAGGCATTTCTTGCGCGGGTTGTTATGACGAGCGCACCCCGGAAGATCGTGCACGGTTTGCCGAGCGTGAAAAGCAGGTCAAACTTGCCAAGCTGCGCGGCTCAAGCCACAAGCACATAGGACGCTAACCGCGTTCTTACTTGTTAATGCGCGTCTTTACTCGAAAACCGCTCTACCCTTTTCGGGCACGAGCTTCATTCTGATGCGGTTCTTTTGCCGCATTGTTCCCGTCAGGACTAGCCAAAGCTAAAACACCTCTTTAAGGTGACCTCGTTTTCAGAACGATATGAATTCGTTATGGAAATTTGGGCGGCTTTTGCATGGACGCCCGTGTGAAAAGGGTCTGACGGCATCCGGGTCGCGTTTGCCTCCATCATACCCATCATCGCAAGTCGAAGCATCAAACTGAAACGTGATGCTCGAACAAAACAGCGTCGGATTTCTCCGGCGTGTGATGATGTTTGCCCAAAATTACGGGCACTATGGAGGCTTACAATGAAAAAACTTATCGCCGCATTGCTTATCACAGTTGCCGCTGGTGTTGCTTCGGTTGCACATGCCGCCGACAAGGTTACGGTTTTTGCCGCAGCCAGCATGAAGGATGTGATTGAGGAAGCCGCCAGGCAGATCAAGGCCAAGGATGGTACAGAAGTCGTTGCTTCCTTTGCATCGTCTTCGGTTCTGGCGAAGCAGATTGAACAGGGTGCGCCAGCACAGATTTTCATTTCTGCCGATCTCGACTGGATGGATTACGTCGAGAAAGCCGATCAGATCGACAAGGCTTCGCGCAAGGTGATTGCCGGCAATGCGCTGGTTATTGCGACACAGAAGGAAACACCAAAGGGTGAGGCCAAGGAATTGCTGAACGCTGGTCGTTTCGCAATGGGCGATCCGTCAAATGTGCCCGCCGGTAAGTACGGCAAGGCCGCACTTGAAAAGCTCGATATCTGGAAAGACGTCGAAAAGAATGCGGTCTTCACTGAGAATGTCCGTGTGGCACTGCAATATGTGAGCCGTGCAGAAGTGAAGGCGGCGATTGTCTATGCATCCGATCGCGCTGCAGCACCTGAACTCGTAGAAGCTTATCGTTTCCCGGCCTCCAGCCATGCGCCTATCCTTTATCCGGCAGCTCTGATTGCAAAGAATGAAAGCGATGCCGCAAAGGCATTCCTTGCTTTCCTTGAAAGTGATGCCGGACAGGCTATCATCAAGGACAAGGGTTTTGTCGGAGCTGCAGAGGCTGCTGAGTAATGATGGCCAATAACGATGGAAAGTAATGTCTGGCAGATTGTTGCTCTGTCGCTCCGGGTTGCCGGAATAGCCATCATTGTCGCGCTGCCAGTCGCCTTTCTCGTCGCGTGGATTCTTGCCCGGTTCAATTTTCCGGGCAAGTCACTGGTGCAAGCCGTCGTCACCATGCCGCTGGTTCTGCCACCGGTCGTGACGGGCTACCTGCTGCTGATCCTGTTCGGATCGCGCGGGTCTCTTGGTGCACCCTTGCAGGAATGGCTCGGCCTTTCCTTCTCTTTCCGCTGGACCGGTGCAGCACTGGCTGCCGGGGTCATGGCGTTTCCGCTGCTTGTCCGCCCTATACGTCTTTCAATCGAAGGGTTAGATCGTGGACTTGAAGAAGCGGCGCGCACACTTGGCGCAAACAGGTTCGTCGCATTCTGCACAGTGATTTTGCCGCCATTGCTGCCCGGCATTCTGGCCGGCGCAGTCTTGGGCTTTGCCAAAGCGTTGGGAGAGTTTGGCGCAACCATAACCTTTGTCTCCAACATTCCCGGCGAAACGCAAACGCTATCGCTGGCGATCTATGCATTGTTGCAGACGCCAACCGGTGATGCCGAAGCCTTCCGTCTGATTGCGATCTCCGCAGGCATTTCCATTGCCGCCGTTGTCTTGTCCGAGTGGTTGCAGCGCAGGCTTGCAGGAGAAGCGAAATGAGTGGGCTCGAAGTTTCCGTCGCAGGACGCAACGGCAAATTTGCTGTCGAAGCCGATTTCGCCGCTCGCTGGGGTGTCACGGCATTGTTCGGCCATTCGGGTGCTGGCAAAACAACGTTGCTCAAGATGATAGCCGGGACGCTGCGCCCGGAAAGTGGACGGATAGCCGTTGGCGACTTCACGCTTTTCGATGCTGAGAAGGGCATAAATCTGCCGCCTGAAAAGCGGCGCATCGGCTATGTGTTTCAGGAAGCGCGGTTGTTTCCGCATATGAGCGTGAAGCGCAATCTGACTTATGCGCGCTGGGCTGGAAAGCGGCAGAACACACGCAGCTTCGATGAAGTTGTAAAACTGCTCGGCATCGAACCTCTTTTGGACCGTCGTCCATCAACGCTTTCTGGTGGTGAACGGCAGCGTGTGGCGATTGGTCGTGCGCTTTTGTCTGATCCGGCACTCCTGCTGCTCGATGAGCCGCTTTCATCGCTCGATCATGCACGTCGCCAGGAAATATTGCCGTTTATTGAGCGGTTGCGCGATGAAAGCCATGTACCCATCGTCTATGTAAGCCACGAAATTGATGAGGTGGCGCGGCTTGCAGACGAAATCGTGCTGCTATCGGGCGGCAGAGTGCAGGCAAGCGGCGGGGCGGCTGACATTTTTCCGCTGATCGACGGCGAGAGCGAGGGAGCTGGCGTGTTGCTCGAAGGCACAGTTTCAACTTATGACGAGCGCTACAAACTGGCGGACATTGATCTCGGCGGAAGCACGTTCCAGCTTAGCGACGCGGGTCTGACGCAGAACATGCATGTGCGTCTTCGCGTCCGCGCGCGCGATGTTTCCATTGCACGCAAAGCACCCGATGCGATCAGCATTCGCAACGTGCTGCCTGTTTCCATCACTGCAATCGAAACCAGTGAGGGACCGAACGCGCATATTGCGCTCGATTTTCAGGGGCGTCGTCTCGGAGCCCGTCTGACACGTCGTTCGGTTGATGATCTTGGCTTGGCAGTGGGTGATCGGGTTGTCGCCCTGATCAAGGCTGTTTCGGTTGATCGGGCTGCAATCAGGGAAAAGTAAGGGTGACAATTTTCCTGTTTTAGTCGCGCATCTTTTATGCTCCTTGTGTTGGTACATGGGAGCATAGAAATGACTGATTTGCGGAACTGGACCACTCGCCCGAAACCTGAACGTAAAACGCTGGAAGGCCGTTATGTCAGGCTTGAACCGCTCGATGCAGCCAAACACGGTGACGAGCTTTTTGCCGCTTCGTCCGTGACCGACGCGGATCAGCGGTTCACATGGCTGTTCGAGGTTCCGCCTGCGACACGCGAGGCTTTTGAACCCTGGCTTGAAAAGGTATCGAGCAGCGAAGATCCACTGTTCTTTGCAGTCATCGATAAGGCAAGTGGCAAGGTCGCTGGTCGTCAGGCATTGATGCGTATCGATCCGGTTCATGGAGCGATCGAGATCGGTAATATTTACTGGGGACCGCTTGTGTCGCGCAAACCGGCTGCGACTGAAGCGCAGTTCCTGTTCATGCAGTATATTTTCGACGAGCTTGGCTATCGTCGCTATGAATGGAAGTGCAACGACAATAATGCACCTTCCAAGCGCGCTGCGGAGCGGTTCGGCTTTCATTTTGAAGGCACCTTCCGTCAGCACATGGTGACAAAGGGAAATAACCGCGACACATCATGGTTTTCTGTCATCGACAGTGAATGGCCCGAGCTGAAACAGGCCTATCAGGCATGGCTTGCGCCAGAAAATTTTGATAATGAGGGTCAGCAGTTTAGAAAATTAGAGGATTTTCGCATTGGTGGCTGAACCGAAGAAGAGCAATCCGGCAATTGCCGCAGCAATCATCCTGATAAGCTTTGGTGTGCTCGCTTATTTCGTGCCGAGCATCATGATTGCTCTTGGCAAACGCTCGCATGTTGCAGCGGCTCTCTTCGCGATACTCTTCGTGCTTGGTTTTTTTGGCATATTCTGGCTGCGCTCGCGCCGCCAGAACAGGGACTAACCAACTAAGGCGGCGCTCAGCAGCAGAGCGCCGGTCAGCGCAATAAACAAAGCAGCGCCAACTTCAATGAGCGCCTTCAGGCGGCCCGACATGGCGTTGCTGCCTGCAAAACGCAATGCTGTGTTCTTGGCGGTCACGGCAAGCGTTGCGAGAAACGCGACGGTCAGAAATGTGCCGAAGGCCATGGCAAAGACCGAGAGTAAACCACCGACCAACAAGCCATTGAGAAGCGCGAAGGTGAGCACGATGAGTGCGCCGGAGCATGGACGCAGACCGACAGAGAAAATGGCTGACCATGCCGTTTTCCAGTTGAAATCATCACCAAGTTTCGATGGATCGGCAATATGTGCATTGCCGCAGTCTGCGCAAATCTCGCCTTCGCCGATGAAGACATGATCAGTTGCGGCGTTTGTGCGCTTATAGTTAAGCTTGACTGTGCTGCTTGATGCGAGCGCCCGTGTGCTTTGTGAAACGCTTCCTTGCCAGGCTGGACCGGCAGCCATCGCGGTCTGCGGTGCCATTGCTAAAAGTGCGCTTGTCGGCGACGGGTCTGCATTGTCGGGCTTTTTAAACAGAAGCGGCAATTTGCGCGCCAGCAGCCACATGCCAAAGAGCAGCACAAGCGCAAAGCTCGCAATCTCCATATAGCGTGCGGTCTGGTTCATGGAAATTCCCGTACCGCGCAGGACAAGCCATGCCAGTCCCACGACGAAGACGGCCATGACGGCCTGCAACAGCGAGGATACGAAGGACAGGAAAATGCCGCGGCGAAGCGCGGTTTCATTGGCAATCATGTAGGATGAAATGACCGCTTTGCCGTGGCCGGGGCCAGCCGCATGGAAGATGCCATAAATAAACGACAGTCCGATCAGCACAGAAGCCTGCCATGGATCGTCGCGCATGGCTTTGAGTGCATTGGTCATGGCGAGATAGAATGTGCGCTGCTGTTCGTTCATCCATAGGATGATATGCGCGAACGGGCCGGTCGGCTTCATGGCAACTTCATTGGCACCAATGCCCAGAGACGATTGTGCCAGCGCATTGGCAGCGATCATCACGAGGGTAGCGGTGAGAATGAAACGGACCGTTCTTTTCATAAGGCTGTCTATCCTTTTGGTGCGCAGGTTACTTCAAGACGGGTGGCAAAAATCTTCGACATGTCGGTGCCAGCCGGGTCGTTGAAGAAAGCATCTGTTAGCGACGCCTGGTTTTGGGCGATGGCTTCATCCGGATTAGGGCGAACGACTTTGGACGTGCATCCCTTCGGCAAGCCTTTGATGACAAGTTCGCTATCATTTACATAGTCGATGGCTGTGTAAAATGTTGGATCGTAAACTCCAAAGCTCACCGTATGACCGGGTTCCAGCTTCAGCGGTTTTTCAGGCTTGCTCGTGAAGATAATCAGCAGGTGATTGTCGGTAAAATCGGCCGCCAGATCTTTCGGGCGAGCCATTTTGACATCTTTGCCATCGGCAAGCACAGTCTGAAAATATTTGAACTCGGCAATGGAGCTGTTGATGACATGCCCGAGGTCGATCAGCTCATTTTTGTCGAGTTGTAAATCGCCATTCTTGTCAAACTCCATAAGAACGGTCGACGAGAAAACATCGTCGAAACGCCAGATATGAGCGAGCTTGTCCACCGTACCATCCGGCGCAATCGTCAACTCCAGCCTTGCATCGGCAAAAACATGCGGATGCGCCTGCACAGCCAAGGGCGCCAACACTGCCGTCAGTGTTATGGCTGGGCCAAGGCGGCTTTTCAGCCATGTGCGCAAATCAAGCATGTACGGGTTCCGTGAATTCTTCTGCAAGGCATAACCGCGAAGGCGGCGAAAGTGGGACGATAACCGTCTTTTAAACCGCACTTACCTACAGTTTTGTGTCTTCGCGCAGTTCCCGCTCCTTAAACCACTGGGCCAGAAAGTCGACAAGTGCGCGGATTTTGGCTGGCAGATAGCGACGGTGCGGGTAAACCGCATAGATACCACCATCCTTGACGATGAATTCATCCAGACATGGAATAAGTCTGCCGCGCTCAATCTCCTCTTCGGCGATGAACGCCGGCAGTGAGCAGAAACCAAGCCCGGCGATGGCCGCCGTTTTGGTGGCGACGGGGCTGTTGACCTCAATCGGACCATGCACATTGACGGTCATCATTGAGCCGTCCGTATTGCGGAAATGCCAGTTGTTGCGCGAGCGCGCATTGGTATCAATGATGCACGGCCTGTCCGCCAGATCTTCTGGCCGCTCCGGCTTACCGACGCGAGCGATAAGCTCTGGCGCACCGCACAGCACAGAATGGAAGGGTGAAAGCCTTTTTGCGATGAGCGATGAATCCTGCAGACGTGTGATGCGGATTGCGAGGTCGAACCCTTCTTCCACCAGATCGACAAAACGATCATCCAGCCGCACATCGAGTACAATGTCCGGGTGTGCGAGACAGAAATCGATCAGCGATTGCCCGATAACCGCATCGGCAAAGGTACGCGGGGCGGAAAGTTTTATGCGTCCACGTGCATCGGAACTGGTTTCGCTGACAGCATCCTGAAGCGCATCAATCTCGCGAATGATTTCGATGGCGCGGTGATAATAGGTATGACCGGCTTCGGTGAGCGAGAACTGGCGTGTTGTACGGTTGAGTAGTCGCGCCCCGAGCTCGTCTTCCAGTTCGCGCACATATTTGGAAAGCAGCGCCTTTGAACGTCCGATTTTTCGCGCAGCGGCGGAAAAGCCTTCCGCTTCGACCACGTCGATAAATGCACGCATACGTGTGAGGGTGTCCATGGCTCAGCCTTGTGTCTGAATAAGAATGTTTTTAGCGAGTGTAATCAAAGCGCGGTCACTGCCGCGCGGCCCGATAAAGGATATGCCCATCGGCGCGCCGTGAACCGTTCCGAGAGGCACTGTAATCTGCGGCAGCCCGGAAAGAACGGAGAGGCAGAGAAGGCGTAACGCCTGTTCGCGATAAGCCTGCTGTGCCTCGAATGGTTCTTTGGAAAAAGGCGCGGCACCTGGTACGGTTGGCAGAGCCAGCACCGCATTGTCACCGATGATTGTTTCCAATTCGAGGCTGAAACGCACGCGGCGATTGTGATGGTGCGTGAGGGCTTCTTCAGTGATTTCTGATCCGTAAGCGAAGCGATCCGCGACGCCCGGGCCAAGCTGGCGGTCGTCCGACGAAATCCATGCGCCATGCGTTGCCCACGCTTCTGCTCCCTGTATCTGGCGGAAAGTCAGATACAGCTCGTCTATCGAAAGCGTTGGCTGGCTTGCGGCCTTGAGGCCTTCAAAATGCGGGCGCACCGCAGCAAACATCGCCCGGTATGCGTCGGTTTCCGGATGGTCGAGCAGCAGATGCTCCAGCAGAGGCATATAAAGAAGCTGCGAGAAAGCGAATGTCTGCTTGTCATCGCCGAGCAGCAGTTCGCCAACCTTTTCATAAAGATCGATATCGCGCGCAAACCAACCGATCGTATCCAGAGATGGCGCAAGCGGCATGATACCTTCGAGCGGGATGCGACCATGAGTGGAACGCAGGCCAATAAGGCCGCAGAAGCTTGCTGGTGCGCGGATTGAGCCACCCGTATCTGATCCAAGCGCGATATCTGCCAGTCTGCCTGCAACAGCCGCCGCCGAACCTGAAGATGAACCACCCGTGACCCGATCAGGGGCAGCGGGATTGATTGGGTAAGGGTAGTGGGAATTCTGTCCCATCAGGGAAAAAGCCAGCTCATCAGTCTGGGTTTTACCGATGAAAGAAGCGCCTGCCTGAAGCAGTTTTTCAACCGCTGGTGCCGATCTGGTGGCGACAGGTGATTCGGCCAAAATCTGCGGATTTCCGCAGCCAGTTTTCATTCCAGCCACATCATAGATGTCCTTGACCGCAAGAGTTGCCCCTTGAAGCGGGCCAGAAGCTGCGTGAACAGGTGCATTTTCAGCTTTGGCGATGAGAGCATTGAAGGAATCGAGGCGGGTCATTGTTCACGACTTGCTGCCGAAATCAGCATTTATGGTTAAAGAAAGGGAAATTAACGCGGTCGATTGTTTCACTAATGTTGAACAATGGCAAGCGCACTCGGCAGCAAGTCTGTCTTAAAAATTATTTTCGCACGACCCGCATTTGTCATTGAATCAACACATGTTTGAGATTATATCGCCCTTGCCCAAAGTCGCACGTGCCTGTGGGTGTCCGCCGATCCTCGAATGGTGAGGAATTCGGTACGGTACCTGGACCTAACCGCTCCAGTCGATCTGTAGGCCAACCGCCAGATCGAGGACATCTTGAAGCAACGACGGTGCGGGCCTTTCTGGTGTCTTTCGGCTGTCCAAAAGCCGGAATTACTGAAGAGGCACACCTTCATTGCCAAAAGTGCGGATGCGGTTCTCCAATTCCAATCCAAGGCAGACAAAGCGGAGTAACGCGGGTTTAGCGTTGTTCCACCGCCGCATGAGTTTTCGCGTGACCTCAGCATCTCCAAAGGCTGGCCTCACCGCGGATGCGCTTATGCATACTTTGTCTCTTAGAGAATTTCTTGGCCTCTAGTGGTTTGGTCAGATTCCCTAAGTGTTTTTTCTGCGTGATTTTGTTCGAAAGTCTGTGACTTTCCGGGATCACGCTCTAGATGCGGCAGATCAAGCCGCGCGGGAGAACGACCATGGCAACGCAGCGTATTATTGATTTCCTCAACACCCGCCGTCCCGATGGCCCATGCCTCGTCGTCGACACCGATGTCGTGCGCGAAAACTATCAGAATTTTGAGAAGGCACTGCCTTATTCGCGCATTTTTTATGCTGTGAAGGCAAATCCTGCACCTGAAGTCCTGCGCCTTCTGGCATCGCTTGGCTCGTGCTTCGATACGGCATCAGTTGCTGAAATCGAAATGGCACTCGAAGCTGGCGCAACGCCAAACCGCATTTCTTATGGCAACACCATCAAGAAAGAACGTGATGTTGCGCGTGCTTTCGAGCTGGGGATTCGTCTCTATGCAGTTGATTGCGTTGAAGAAGTCGAAAAGGTTGCTCGCGCTGCTCCTGGCAGCCGCGTATTCTGCCGCGTGTTGACTGACGGTGAAGGCGCTGAATGGCCGCTGTCGCGCAAATTCGGTTGCGTGCCTGCCATGGCAATCGACGTTCTGCGCCATGCAAAGGCGCTCGGCCTCGACTCCTACGGCGTATCGTTCCATGTCGGCTCGCAGCAGACGGACCTTACTGCATGGGATCGCGCATTGAGCGATGCAGCATCGGTATTCCGCACGCTGGCTGACGAAGGCATTGTTCTGCGCATGGTCAACATGGGCGGCGGTTTCCCAACCCGCTACCTCAAGGACGTACCAACCGCTCAGGCTTACGGCATGGCGATTTTCGATGCCCTGTCCAAGCACTTCGGCAACCGTATTCCGGAAACCATTATCGAACCGGGCCGCGGCATGGTTGGCAATGCAGGCGTGATCAAGACCGAAGTGGTTCTGGTTTCGCGCAAGTCCGACAACGACAATGTGCGCTGGGTTTATCTCGACATCGGAAAATTCGGTGGTCTTGCCGAAACCATGGACGAAGCGATCCGCTATCAGATCGTAACCCCACGTGACGGCGGTGAAACCGAACCTTGCGTGCTGGCTGGCCCAACCTGCGACAGTGCGGATGTTCTTTATGAAAAGACACCGTATCCGCTGCCGGTTTCGCTGACCATTGGTGACGAAATCCTCATCGAAGGCACGGGCGCCTACACCACGACCTATTCGGCGGTGGCTTTCAATGGCTTTGAACCACTCCGATCCTACGTCATCTGATCGCTCGGGCTTAACCTGAACGATCCTCTCAATCTGTCTGGCACTGAAAAGTGCCGGGCAGGATGTGCTGCTGCCGCTCAGCGGGGATAGATGTCATGAATACAAATCCGGAAATTCAGGAAAATATTGTAACCAGCCTGTCGCAGCGCTTTCAGGCCGCTTTCGCTATTGTCAGCGAAACGGCGGAGCATGTTGCAGCACGTGAAGCGCTGCTCGACCGCGCCATGGGCGAGGGCCGCCGTAGAAAATCGTCGGAAAAGCTGCGTCGTGGTCGTTTGCCGGCTGAAGGTCTTGCGTTCGTTGCTAACGGTTCTGATGGTTCGCTGGCAGGTACAGTGCGCTTGTGGAATGTCCATGCCGGACTTGATGCTTTCGGTTTTCCTGTTACGGCTTTGCTGCTTGGTCCGCTTGCGGTTGAACCATCAGCTGCTGGCTGCGGTATTGGCTCGGCTCTGATGCGCCATGCCTTGAACGAAGCCCAGCGGCTTGGCCACAGTGCCGTTTTGCTCGTCGGTGATCCGGAATATTATGAGCGCTTTGGCTTTTCAGCGGCAAAGACCGGCGAGCTTGCTATGCCAGGCCCTTTCGAGAAGCGTCGCTTTCTGGCAATTGAGCTGAAGCCCGGCCATCTTGATGGAGCGCAGGGGATTTTGCGTGCGAGCGGTCGCAAGCTGCCGCGTGTTGAAACAGCTTCACGCCAGACAGCCTGACACAAAATCGCTGGACCTTTTCTAAAGCGTGTCACGTTTTATCATATCCATGTGACACGCTTTAATTCTTTATTTTTACGCATGTCTTTGTCCCAAAACCGGTTCCCACTTTGGGGAGACATGCTTTAGGATAAACGCACCAGCCGTCCGAAGTTGCGGACGGCTGTAATCGCGAGACCAGCCAGAAAGCCAGCTATCAATCCGGCGATCACAATCAGCTTGCGTGAAGACCCGGCTGGATCAAGCGGGGGGCGTGCTTCGGAAATTACACGAACATTGGTGGTCGTGATGCCTTGCTGCTCGGTGGTTTCACGCGAGCGCAGGAGGAAGGCCTCATAGACCGAGCGAAGCGTTGAAGCTTCACGGTCCAGTTCTCGCAATTTCACCCGATCATCATTGCTATTCGCCTGTTGCGATTTGAGCTGTGCGAGGCGTGCACTGAGATCACGCTCCTGCTGCGCAGAGCGCTGTACTTCAACTTGCAGGGAGGCGCGGATACGGCGCAATTCGGCATCGATATCATTCAAAACGGTCTGCTTTTGAGACTGTAGCTGAATGAGTTGCGGGTGGCGTGGCCCGAGTTGAGTGGATGCTCCATTCGCATTCTGACTGGCCAGCGCATATTGTGCTCGCAGAGCCGTCAGCGTGTTGGAACGCAAATCTTCCGGCAAAGTGCCGGAAATGACGCTGCCCGTTGTTGCATCATTGAGAACCTGAACACGTGCCTGAAGACGCATGGTCTCAGCACGCTGATTGGTAAGCTGATCATTCAGACGTGTCAGGTCATTGTCGCTGATCAGTTTGCCGTCAACATCGACAAGATCACGCGACGCCCTGAAATCCGCTGTGGTTTGTTCGGCTTTTTCGACGCTTGCACGCATATCGGCGAGGCGTTTTGAAAGCTCTTCTGCATTACGGCGGGCGGCATCGGACTGAAGAGAATCGAGCTCTGTCTGGAACACGGTGCCAATGAGATTGGCTATCTCGGCCGATTTCTCAGGGCTGCGTGTCTTGACCGAAATCGAATAGATGAAGGTCTTGGCGTCGCGCCCGATCGTCAGGCTGTCGTAGAGATTATATAGAACGCGGGTTTCAAGTGCCTGACCCTCGCTCGCGGTATTTGGCTTCACCATACTTTTAAGCTGCGCGAAAAAGCCAGCGATACCGGTGGGCACAAAGCTTCCGTTGAATTCCGGATCTTTGGTCAGATCGGCTTGATTGATGACCTTGAGCAGAACACTGCTCGAATCGAGTAGTCGCGCCTGGCTTTCAGCAATAGCAAGCGATGCATCGGTTGGTAATTGTCCAGGGGTCAATTCCGTACCAACGGTCTTGATGCTACGTGGGTCGACCAGAATATCAGTCGATGCAATATACATTTGCGGGATGGTCATCGCATAGAGTGCTGCAGCAATGCCGCCGATCAGCGTTGTCGCGATCAGCAGTTTGCGTGAGCCCCGGACGATTTCAATCGCTACACGCGGATCAACCAGCGGCTTCCATTCCGTACCCGACGATTCGCGTTGCGGTGCTGGCCAGGTGTTGTCCGCGACAATTGCCTTGGGTTCTGGTGCCTTGGGTTCTGGTGCCTTGAGTTCCGGTGTCGTGGGCTCCTGTGCGTTGACCTTAGCCACTTCATCCCTGGACGAATTTGCACCCTGTTCGCGTTCTGCGATCTTGCGCTCAAGTTCAGCCTTGATCGAGGCCATGCGGCTGCGAAGCTCGGAAACCTCTTCTTCCTTGGCGGTTTTGCTTTCCTGCTGGGAGCGAAACAGTTCAGCGCGTTCCTCAGGGGTTGCAGGCGGGGTCCATGGAGGAGTTATAGATTGAGGCTCACGTTTGGACGTGTCAGATTCTTCGCGGCTTGTCTCGGGCGCGTCTGAAAATGCAAGAAGAGGTTTTTCCTCTCTTCCCTTATTGCGCTTGTCGTCACCACTCATCGTCAAAGATGTCCGTACCCCAGAATAGTCTTCACGCTTTCGACTATAGATTTTTTATGGAGAACAAATGGTTAAAATGCGTATCGATAATCAGGTTAGTACTTTTTAATTAAGCCTTTTTGGCTAAGTTGCCCTCTCAGGTCGGCGACACGGCCTCCAGATAACAGGCAAGATAAGACGAGGCCCTCGGGTGATCGCGAAAGCACTCCAGAAATTATCAGGTAGCCGCGGTGCAGTGGTGCGGGATTATTTCTCGCTCTTTTCTGGTTCTGCCGGGCGACTGGTTGTTTCGCTTCTTTATTTTATCGCGCTAGCAAATACATTGCCGACTGGAGACTTCGGTATCTTTGCCACGGCGTCAGGCACTGGCGTGGTTTTATCGCGCCTTGTTTCGCTGGGGTTCAGTTCGCCGCTTTATCGTATTTCGACGGTGAAGCCGCTGTTGCTTGGCACATACACAGCCGGCTATCTCGCGGCGGTTGTGGCCTCCCTCCCGCTTTTTGCGATTTGTTCGTGGCTGGTTTACTTCGTCTTTTTTAGCCGCGACATTTCATTTTTGCCGTTTGCCATTGTGGTTATTGCCGAAGCGCTTTTGTGGCGCTCAACGGAAATGATCATCATCGTCAATAATGGGCTGCGGCGGTTCGGCATTTCAGCATTGCTTGTGATTTTTGGGACAGTGACGCGCGCCGTAGCCGCTGTCTTGTTCATGTTTCTGGCAACAACGCACGATGTCGCTCATTGGGCATGGTGGTATTTTGGGGCCAATGCTGTGGCGCTGATTGTGGCGCTTCGCTTTTACCCAAGGGTGAAGCTGCGTTTTGAACCTCGCCTTTATGCCCGGCGCATATCTGATTCCATCGCTGTGATGGGTGCCGAGCTTTTGTTCTATATTCAGAGCGAACTCGATAAGCTTCTGGTGTTAAGCATCGGTGGGCCAACGACGGCAGGTATCTATGCGATCATTATGCGCCTTGTCGACCTCACGGCACTGCCGATTCGTTCCTTCAATATGATGCTTGTGCAGAAGCTGATGCGAACGCCTGATATGCTGGCGTCGCTGCGTATCCGGGCAGGGCTGGAGTTTGCGGTCTTTGCCATATCGGTGGCAGGTTTGGGTGCAATGGTGGTCTTTCTGCAATTCTTCCCGAAGGCACTGGGCGCCAGCGTTGCGCCAATTGTGGGGCTGCTGCCATTGGTGTTGCTGGTGCCGGGGTTCCGCAACCTTATCGAGTATCAGACCGAGATTCTCTACGCGCGGGGTCAGTCTGGTCTGCGCACCCTGAACATGATGTTGATGACCGCAGCCAAGGCTTTGTTCGTGTGGCTTTTGCTGGTTTACTATGGGGACAGCACTGACTGGATTGCTGGCCTCAATTTCGTATTTGCTGGGATTTACATCCTGTCGCTGGTTTTCACCTATACGAGTATCAAGCGGCCTGCGAAGCGGGTCTGAAAGCCAGAGCGTCGCAATTAAACCAAGGCGCTACGATGCTGACGCATTGCGCCTTGAAAATGTTCTGTCGTCACACGAGCTTAGCCAATATCCAATGAGTTGCACTCATCGGATATTGGTATCAGGCGCTCCGGTTTCCTGAGATTTCAACCACCTATGATTCGGCGGATATCATTGACCGACAGGCTGAGGAAGGACTGCATGCCGATGGCAACCTGGTGCGGTTCCATTTCGGCAATGAAGGTTCGGAATTCTTCTTCCGTGGGCGGTGGTGCAAACCACTGCATCCGGCACAAATCATGGGTGTCGTGAAAGTGGCCTGCACCTTCCAGAACGTCATCGACATAGTGGCCGTAGATAAAACACTCGGAGAAACGGCGGACGTTTCCGATTGCAGCTACCCAATGCTGGCCGGTGTGCTTCTCGATGCGGTCACACATGCCGACGACTGAATCTCTGCGCCATGAAACAAGCTGGCCGATATAGTCGTTGAGCGCGCTTTTGCCATTCGGGACACCAAGAAGCTTTCCAGCATTTTCCGCCCAGACAGGGTGTTCGGGCCATTCAGGATTTGCTAGCGCATTGGGCCGGTAGAACAGCCGCAGTTTTTCGCCTTGCCAGAGCGTGCTGCAATCAAAGGCGCGCACGAAAGCAGTGTCGGAATCGGTATAGAGAAGACCGTCTTCTTCCACCTTGCTTGCCAGCGCTATGCGCCGCAATTGCTGCACATGCCATCCGCGCAACGGCTTGGTCTTGAACGACAACCAGACGCGGCGGCGTCCGAGATAGGTGGGATCGGGAAATGCGCGCAGCCATGAGGGTAACAGATCGCGTTCATCAATCACGATGCGATTGGCGCTTTCTATCTGCCGGAACAGTGCCACATCTTTGCTGTCAACAAGTATGTAATGCTTGGTGAAACCGGTGACATGTTTGTCCATGGTCTCGCATAGGAGCTTGCAACGCTCAAAATCCTGATCCCAGCTTGCGGTGACGATAGCTGTCTTCAAGGCTTGCCCCCTGACAGCTTTTCCTTGGCCACACGCCAGAGAAAGACCGGATTGCCGACGAGATAGCGCTTTGCCAGACGACGAGGCTCCTGCAACAAACGGTGTACCCACTCCATTTTGAGTGTGCGGACCCAGTGTGGCGCACGCTGTACGCGGCCGGTGTGCAGATCAAACAGGGCGCCGACAGCGCTTGCTATCGTGCAATGTTCCGCTGTGATGTATTTGTCGATGAACAGCTCCTGCCGTGGGACGCCCATGGCGACGAGCAGAATATCGGGATGATAATCGGCAAGCTGGCCCAGAATGCCATCAAGATCGGCTGGCTTGAAATAACCATCTGAGATCACGCGAAATTCGTGCTGCGGTATTTGCTGCTTGAAAAGCTCTGCGGCTTCTGCAGCAACACCGGGACCACCGCCCAACAGGGCGATCTTCATAGGACGCTTGATGTGCTGCATCAGGCCCGGAACGAAATCCGTACCATTCAGGTTAGCCGGGAATTTCGCGCCATAGGCGGCTTTACTGGCAATATCGACGCCAATACCATCAGGCAGAATCAGGAAATCTTTCAAAGCTGCCATATAGGCCGGGTCTTCATGCGCAATATTGGCATTGTTGGCATTGAGCCAACCTTGCTTCATGAATTCGCGGTTCTCAATCCGCTTTTCAAAATAGGCGAACGAACTGTCCCAGTCGAAACAGACAACCTTGATGCCGAGAATATTTCGATATTCGAGTTTTTCGGGTGAACTATTCGTCATGTCAGTCTGCTTTTCCTGTCACGTCCTGAAGTGTTTTAAGGCCTCGGGCGATAGCGCTGTCCATGCCTTTGATTTGTGCTTGTTTGAAGGCTTTGCCATCAAGTTTTTGGCGGTCCCCATCGTTTATTGCTTTTAGACGCTCAACAACAGCTGCCGCAAATTCCGCAGGCTTGTCGGCAATTGTACAATTAGCAGGAACATTGCCAATGCCGCGAACCGAATGGGCGGTCGCGACACTTGGCATGCCAAGTTCAAACGTCTCGATAGACTTGAGCTGAACACCAGTACCCGCGCGGCTGATCAGTGGCACAAGCTTGCCGCCTTCAACAAATTCGGTCGCGTCCGGCACTTTGCCGACGAAATTGACGCCGGGCCATGCCGCAATCAGATCAGCCGGTGTATTTCCAGCAATAGCAATTGAAATGTCTTTCGGCAGTAAAGGTTTTACTTCGCGCAGGAACCATTCAAGACCAATGCGGTTCGGGTGCCATGTCCATGTTCCGATCAGTGCCAGATCGTATTTGGCTTCAGGCACTGTTGCGGCCACAGCGTTCCCCGGCATGACAAGCGGGAGTGTCGCAAATTTTTCGGTGCCGAGGCCGAGTGCCGCACCGTCATCCTCCGCGAATGTGAAAACGAAACTCGCCTGTTTGCACAGTCTGTTTTCCAGTTTTTTCAGAATACGGGCTTCACGACCGAACAGGAACTTCTGTACTTTACCTTTGGCGTCCGCCGCATTTTCTTCTGCCGAGCGATACTCGACATTATGCGCAATGAACAGCGAAGGCTTGTTCCTGAAAATTTCTTCAAACGCTCCGGGCAACGTGACACCATTGAGCACATAGGCATCGAAATCACCAAGTTCGGTGATCGCATTGTGCAGCTCGATCGCAGGAATCACGCGCAACTTTGCCGAAGAAACCGTAAGCCCCGTGAGGAAGGATTTCAGCACCCAACCTATCTTGCGCTTGATGCCAGCACCTTCCGTGCGTACTTCCACTTCGCCAAGCACGATTGTGTCTGCACTTTCGGCAGCTTTATGCCCCGGCCATGTGAAGCCCAACACGGTCACATGGGCGCCTGCGCGACGAAGGCCATCGATAACAGCTGCGTTCGCAACTTCATAACCCGTTGAGGCGACGGCATGAGGAACAAGTGACGTCACGAAGACAAGACGAAACGGTTGCAATTCAACTCCTGACGGCTCTTAATGAATGTTTATTGAAGATAGTGTCTACAGCCATGCAGTGAACTTTTCTTTAAGCGTTTATCAATAGTGGCAAGATAAACATAAAATCATAATTCTCTGAAATAATCGGAAGCTGAGATGCCAGATTTACCGGATCATATTGAAGTAATCGCTAAAACACCCGGTCTTCGTCATGAAGATATCGAAGTCGTCGTTTCGCTCCCGACATTTATGCGTCCTGAGCACCTGATACGCACGCTCGACACGCTGAATGCGCAGACAACCAAGCGTAAATGGGCCGTTGTCGTGATCGAGAACGAAACAGAAAAGAAGGAAGGCGCAACCGTCGCCGCTCCGCTTTTCGAGGCTGGCAAGTATCAGGGTATGCTTATCGGTGAATCTCATCGTGGCAACTGCAACGCCTATAATGCTGGCTGGCTGACCGCGACGAAGTTTTTCCCGAACTTCAAATATGTCATCGTCATCGATGATGATGAACTGGCTGATCCGGACTGGATCGAAAACATGGTCGCAACAGCCGAGCGTTATGACGTTAGTCTGGTTGGCGGTCCGCAGTATCCGATTTTTGAAAAGCCGAATTCGGAACAGTGGGCAAAGCATCCGGTTTTCCTGCCGCATTATAATAAGACCGGCCCGGTTCCGATTATCTATTCTTCGGGCAACCTGCTGATTGCGCGGCCTGTGCTTGAAGCGCATGGCTATCCGTTCATGGATCTGAAGTTCAACTTCACCGGCGGTGGCGATTCCGACTTCTTGTCCCGCTCAATCGCTAAGGGCTTCAAAGTTGCCTGGTGTGCAGAAGGTATCGTGCGCGAAACCATTCCGGCACGTCGTCTCGAAAACGACTGGATCAGATCACGCGGTTTGCGCAACGGCGTTCTTTCGACCTTGATCGAACAGCGCAAGCGCAAAGATGAACCGCTCGGTCAGGTGCGCGTTTTCCTCAAGAGCCTGGCTCTTCTGGCCTATTCACCGATCAAGGCTGTCAGAAGGGGCTATGCTGCTGGTTTTGCGCCCGCTGGTACCTACTTCATCCATATTGGTCTGGGCCGGGTGATGGCGCATTTTGGATATTTGAATGAGCAGTACCGCAACCCGGACAAGAACTAATCCAGGTTCGTCCGAACCGTTGCGAGTGACGATGCGCCAGATAGCGCTCGTCACCGCGACGGTTATATTCTGCATTCTGCTGATTTCTTTTCGCCCGTTTTCACCGGCTGTTCCGGCCGATGGTCAACAGGCGGGTGATGCCGTCAATCAGCTTGGCTTTGGCCTTGTCGGGGCCATTGCATTGGCATCGCTTGCAATGTTTGCCGATCCTGGCAAGGTTTTGCGGCTCGTCAGCCTTGGATGGATGCTGATGTTTGGCCTTTTGCTGGCATCAGCTTTCGTTAGTCCCGATCCATCGACCGCCATTCGTGGCATCATGCTGACGCTGATCGGTGTGCTGGCCATCGTCGCTGTTCTTGCCTTGCCGCAAGATGCCGATGGTTATTCATGGATGCTGCTTGTTGTGGCATCCATCGTCATTTTCATCTCCTATGCTGGTGTGGTGCTTTTACCCAATCTTGGCACACATGGTGTTGATGCTGGTGAGCCGCAGAACTCCTTTCTTTGGCGTGGTGTTTTCACCCACAAAAACATCGCCGGGCCTGTCATGGCGATTTTCGCTTTTGCAGGCATTTATCTTTGGCGGCGTGGATGGCGGATCAGTGGCGCGCTGATCGCTTTATTTGCGTTGTTCTTTGTCGCCCATACAGGCTCAAAAACCACTGCCGCTTTGGTTCCATTCGCAATGTTGCTGGTGATTGGTCCCGGCATGTTTGGTATGCGTGGACTGGCACCGCTGATGATTTTCATCATTCAGGTGGTCTTTGCGCTCTTCACTATTGGCACGGTGCTGTTCGAGCCATTGCATCAGATCGTTTTGCAATTCTCGGTCGACCCAACGTTTACAGGGCGCACCTCGATCTGGGGTTTTGCAATTGAAGCCCTTCGCAGTCACCCATGGGTGGGCTTTGGCTATGAGAGCTTCTGGGGAACTAACCTCGTCAAGCAAGCAGCCAATCCTTATTATCTCGACTGGGATGTGCGTGGCATCGTGCACGGCCATAACGGCTATCTCGATATCACGCTTTCGATGGGGCTCATCGGCCTTATCTGCGCGATTGTCGTGATCATCATCATGCCGCTGGTCAATTATACGCGGTGCAGACCAACCCGCGAGAACCTGCTTCTTGCTGATTTCTTTTTGATGTTTGTGTTTTTCGGCACGCTCAATGCGATGCTGGAAAGCTTCTTCTTCCGTCGCATGGATCCGGTTTGGCTCATGCTCATTTTTGCGATCTTTGGTTTGCGCATGACGGCCAAAATCACCATCCCGAAGCGGTCTATATAATCGGAGTTACCATGAATATTGCTATCATTGGCACGGGCTTCGTCGCCGATTATTACATGACCACGCTGCGCAACTACCCGCAACTGCGCCTGCTTGGTGTCTTTGATCGCTCTGCGGAACGGCTCAAGGTGTTTGCAGCGCATTACAGTGTGCGCGCCTATGAGAGCTACGAGGCTGTGCTGGCTGATTCTGATGTTCAGATTGTCCTGAACCTTACGACGCCGGAAAGCCATTATGCTATTTCGCGCGCAGCACTTGAGGCAGGTAAGCACGTCTATTCGGAAAAGCCACTGGCGATGGATTTTAATGATGCCAAAGCGCTGGTCGATTTTGCTGCCACCAACGGTCTGACACTGGCTGCCGCACCGGCAAATGGCCTCAGCGACGCACAGAAGCTTGTTTCAAGCGCGATGAGCGAGATTGGCACCCCGCGTCTGGTCTATGCTGAAATGGAGGATGGTCCGGTGTTTCGCGACAAGTGGGCGACATGGCGCTCGCAATCAGGCGCACCTTGGCCGGGTCTGCATGAATTTGAGATTGGCTGCACGCTGGAACATGCGGGTTATGCATTGTCATGGCTGGTGTCGCTATTTGGACCAGTCGAAAGCGTAACCGCTTTCTCCTCGATCACCTTCCAGAACAAGGGGCCGGGCACCGAACATCTTCATATGGCACCGGATTTTTCCGTGGGCTGCCTGCGCTTCAGGTCTGGTCTGGTTGCACGCCTGACTTCAGGCCTTGCGATGCCGAAGGATCGTAGCCTCACGATTGTGGCCGACAAGGGCTCTATCACGGTCGATGATCTTTGGGATAACCGTTCCGCGGTTCGGCTTGAATCAACGGAAAGAAAGCGTTCCGTGATGTCGCGTGTGTTTGGACGTCTTGAAGCCAAGCTTGGCAAGACGCTGGCGTGGAAGCCCGCAGTTGGAAGCAAACTGTCGTATCCCAAAAGTGATGCTGTCAGTCTGCCTTCATTCCCGTCGCAGATTGATTTCATGCGTGGTGTGGCCGATCAGGCACGGGCGATTGAAACGCGTGCCACAGCATTCTTTTCAGGAGCCGTGGCCTTGCACATCACAGAAGTGGCGCTGGCCCTCAACAATGCGGGTGAAAATGCAGCGCCCTATAAGGTGCAGAGCACTTTCTAATCTGGTTTTGTCGCAAGCACAGTGCTGACGATGTTTGCAACAGCAGCACTGTGTTCAAGCGGCATGATCGGGCTGGAGATTTCGCCACGTGATACGGCATCGCGCACGGCTTGCGCCTGAAACTGGAGCCCGTTGCCCGTAAAGCCATGATGCTCGACCGTTCTTCCAGGAAGTGGCAAGCGATTGAGAACCTTGCCAATCAGCCCGCCTGGACCTTTGGGCCCAATGGCTGAGTTCATTGCTTTTGCAGAAAAGATTGTGAGGCGCTGTGCTTTGAGGAACTGTGCGTGCAGCAGAATTGCACCGTCTGTGCCTTCAATCAGCATCTGGTTTTTGCCGTCATGATCAAAGCCGCAAGAGAGCTGTGCTTTGGCGCTTGCATAGGTCAGTTCAATTTCCGTACGCATATCGACGCCACTGTTGGCACGCGTCCAACGTCCGCTGACAGCTTCGGGCAAACCCAGGAAGCTCAGCGTGAGTGAAACCGGATAAACGCCAAGATCAAAAGCGGCACCCCCGCCAAGTGCGGGATTGAAAAAGCGACTTTCCGGGTTCTCCTCGCGGAAATAGGAAAGGTCTGCCGCAATGCGCGTCACTGTGCCGATCCGTCCGACTTTGATATGTTCCCGCGCGGCATGAACTGCCGGGAGAAAACGGCTCCACATTGCTTCCATGGCAAAGACATTATGCGCTTGGCTTGCGGTTGCGATCTGGTTTGCACCCTCAGCATCAAGCGTCAGCGGCTTTTCCGTAAGACAGGCTTTGCCAGCGGCGATTGCCTGCAAAGTCTGCGGGACATGCATTGCATTGGGCGTGGCAATGTAAACGGCATCGATATCAGCGCTGTTTAGAAATGCTTCGGCATCCGCGAAGGCACGGTCTGCTCCGATGCGGCTTTTGAAGTCTTCGGCAGTGTCAATCGAGCGGGAGCAAACAGCGGTTACGCGCATATCCTGGCTTGCCTGAATATCGGCTGCAAAGGTGCTGGCAATCGTGCCCGTTCCCCATATGCCCCAGCGAAATTTTTTGCCGTCGTGCTGCTTGCTCGTCATGGTTTTACCGCCAACCCCTTCGCGATACCCTTGTCATTTGTCTGTTGTATATCGCATGATATGCGGGATTACGACCGGCTTTGCCTGCCGTTTCCCTCTTCATGTGATCAAGGTAAAAATATGAGTGGAATTGTTGTAGCCGTTGCCCGTGACACCGAGCATCGTTTCTCGAAACAGCTGGTCTCTGAGATCAGCATTATTGCGGGGCAGGGTGTTGAAGGTGATGCGCATAAAGGTGTGACGGTCAAACACCGTTCACGCGTGAAGGCCGATCCAACGCAGCCAAACCTGCGTCAGGTCCATCTTATTCAGGCAGAGCTCTTCGACGAGCTGACTGAGAAAGGTTTCGATGTTTCGCCAGCGCAGCTGGGTGAGAACATCACGACGCGCGGGATTGATCTGCTTGCACTCCCAAAGTCGGCAATTCTCAAAATCGGCAATGATGTGGTTCTCGAAATCACAGGTTTGCGCAATCCATGTTCTCAGATTGAAAACTTCGAGAAAGGTCTGCTGGGCGCTGTTCTCGATAAAAAAGATGACGGTGAACTGGTGCGCAAAGCGGGCATCATGTCGGTGGTTCTTGCAGGTGGGACCGTGCAGGCAGGAGACCTGATAAAGATTGAATTGCCACCGTTGCCGCATGAGAAACTGGAGCGGGTCTAAGCATTTAAATCGGTTAGTTTTTTAGAAAAAGACCTATCAAATTTGCGTCATATGCCCTAGATCATCCAACAATAGGATACAGACTGGCGTTGCGGGCGCTACATAGTGCGACAGCAACAGCTACGACAGTCCAGTCTGTCGGCTCTCTATTTCTGTATGACAAGCCAGTTGGCTGTGTTTCAAAAGGGCAAAAAATGGAAAAAGCAGATATCGGAATGGTCGGTCTTGGCGTGATGGGTTCGAACCTCGCGCTGAACATCGCCGAGAAGGGCTACACGGTAGCCGTCTATGACCGCGACGAGCCTGTCCTGAAAGCATTCATCGAAAAAGCTGGCGCGCTGCGTGACAAGATCATCCCTTGCGCTACGTTTGAAGAGCTGGCTGACAATATCCGCAAGCCACGTCCGATCATCTTCCTCATCAAAGCCGGTGCGCCGGTTGATGCGGAAACCACCCGCCTCAAGGCCTATCTTGAGAAGGGCGATATCATGATCGATGCGGGTAATTCCGACTATCGTGACACGGTGCGTCGTTTGAAGGCACTTGGCCCGAATGATCCAACTTTTGTTGGTATGGGTGTATCGGGCGGCGCTGAAGGCGCACGCAACGGTCCATCGATGATGGTTGGCGGCACACAGGAAGCCTATGACCGCATCGCGCCAATCTTGTTGGCTGCCGCCGCAAAATATAAGGGCGAGCCTTGCTGCGCCTTGGTCGGCCCTGATGGCGCTGGTCACTTCGTGAAGACCGTTCACAACGGTATTGAATATGCGGACATGCAGATGATTGCCGAAATCTACGGCATTCTCCGCGACGGTCTGGGCCTTTCGGCTCCGGCAATTGGTGACGTGTTCGAGAAGTGGAATGCGGGCCCGCTCAATTCCTACCTCATCGAAATCACTGCCAAGGTTCTGAAGGCAACCGATCCTGAAACCGGCAAGGCGATGGTCGATGTGATCCTCGATGAAGCGGGTCAGAAGGGAACGGGTCGCTGGGCGGCTATTGAAGCGCAGATGCTTGGTGTTCCGGCGACGGGTATCGAAGCCGCTGTTGCAGCGCGTTCGCTCTCTTCGCTCAAGGTGGAACGTCAGGCCGCAGAGAAGGCTTACAAGCCTGCTCCTCGTACGCTTAATATTGCTGATCAGGCAGGTTTCCTCGCCGACCTCGAACAGGGTCTGCTGGCTGGCAAGATTGCAGCCTATGCGCAGGGCTTTGCCGTGATGTCAGCTGCTTCAAAAGAACACGGCTGGAATATCCCGCTCGCAACCACCGCCCGTATCTGGCGCGAAGGCTGTATCATTCGTTCGCTGTTCCTCGACGATATTGCGCAAGCTTTTGAAGGTCAGGAAATCGAAAACCTCCTGCTGGTTCCAACATTCGTAGAGCGCATGGGCAAAGCATCGAAGGGACTTCGCAAGATCGTGGCACAGGCCGCCCTTGCTGGTCTGCCGCTTCCGGCACTTGGCTCGGCTCTCAGCTATTTCGACAGCTTCACGCAGTCACAGGGTACTGCCAATGTCATTCAGGGGCAGCGTGATTTCTTCGGTTCGCACGGCTTCAAGCGTGTGGATAAAGAAGGCGACTTCCACGGCCCTTGGGGCTGAGATATTTCGTCTCCTCAGGACCAAAACCCCAACAGTCCAGAGACGTAAGTTCCAATATAAAAAAGCCGCCCAATGGGCGGCTTTTTTGTTTCGATGTTTGGTGTTTAGTCTGCAAGAACGAGTAGATCGTGTGCTGCAAAATGCACAGTCACCTTGTCTCCGCGCTGTGGCGGTTGCTGGGTCGGATCATTGAATGTGTCAAATGACAGTTGATTCTTGCCCAGTGCGACGCGTGTACGGATGACAGAACCAAGGAAATGGACGTCTTCAATCGTTGCATCAAGCGACGTATCGTGGCTCTTGCGTGCTTCCAGGCTGACAGCTTCGGGGCGCAGAGCCAGCGTGATCGCCTTGCCCTTCGGATGATGTCCGAGCTCATCATTGACCTTGATCGTACAACCGTCGAGCTCAATGCTGTTTTGTCCGGGTTCGTTGACTGACGCTTCAAGCATGTTGAGCGTGCCGACAAAAGAAGCAACAAAGCGCGAAGCCGGGCGATTATAGATATCAAAAGGCGTGCCAATCTGATCTGCCTTGCCCTCGTGCATCACGACGATGCGATCAGAGATCGATAGCGCTTCTTCCTGATCGTGGGTCACGAAAACCGTGGTGATTCCCAGCTTCTGCTGGATTGCGCGGATTTCCTGACGCAGTGAAATACGGATTTTTGCGTCGAGTGCAGAAAGCGGTTCGTCGAGCAAAAGCACCTGAGGCTTGGTTGCCAGCGCACGAGCCAGTGCAACACGCTGCTGCTGTCCGCCGGACATCTGATATGGATAGCGGTCTGCAAGATGTTCAAGCCGGATCAGGCTCAGCATTTCCTGAACGGTGGCATCGATTTCGGCTTTTGGCTTGCCTGATACCCGAAGGCCGAAGGCCACATTCTGTGCAACCGTCATATTCGGGAACAGTGCATAGGCCTGAAAGACCATGCCGATGTTGCGCTGATTGGGCTTGAGATCGACCACATCCTTGCCGTCGATTTCAATCGCGCCGCTATCGGTGGTTTCAAAGCCTGCAATCATGCGCAGAACTGTGGTCTTGCCGCAGCCCGATGGGCCGAGAAAAGAGACGAATTCGCCCTTTTCGACTGCGAGATTAAAATCGTGGACGACGGTATTGGCGCCGAAGCTCTTTTTCAGGTGCTTGAGATTAAGAAAAGCCATGAATGTTACCCGGCGGTTGTCTTGAATTTGTTGAGGCGCGAGACGAGCTGCAACATGATGATGCTGACCCACGTAATGCCAAACGAAATGATCGCCAGCGCGGAAGGCTCATAAGCGCGATTGGCGCCGACAAGCTGCAAATACGGACCGAAAGCTGGACGATTGAGCAGCGATGCGAGCGTGAATTCACCAATAACGATGGCAAAAGTAATGAACGCACCGCTCATGACGCCCGACATCACATTCGGGAAAATCACCTTGAACATGATCCGCCCCCAGCCAGCGCCAAGACTTTGTGCCGCTTCGGTAAGCGTGCGGACATCAATCGTGCGCATAGCCGTATCGACGGCGCGATACATATATGGCAGCGACAAGGTCATATAACCGAACATCAGCAACAGATCTGTTGCCCGCGTCGATGACGTGAATGGCAGCCATGATGACGAATTATAGATGCGCAAGTAGCCAAATACGATGACGATTGCTGGAATAACCAGCGGCATCAAGGTGATGAACTCGATCAGTGGCCGCAAATGTGGCAGACGCAGGCGAACCCAATAGGCGGTTGGCACGACAAGCAGGACGCCGAATATGATGGTCAGAATGCCGAGCAGGATCGAATAACTGAAGGTTGCCTGGAAATTCGGATCGCTGAAAACGACCCGGTAAGCGTCGAAGGAATATTCGCCGCGACGCATGCGCAGCGAAAATTCAAAGGTACCAATCAGCGGCACGAGGAAGTAGATCGCACCGATCAGAAAGGCGATCCATGCACCGATCTTCTGAGCGTTAAACGCCTTTTTCATCGCTGCCACCTTTCGGCGCGCATCCGCAGCCAGATGTAAAGGAGGTTGGAAAGCCCGGTGATGACGATCATACCGAGTGCCAGCGCGTAACCCAGGTTCTGGTTATGCAGGACGTCGCCGCGGATCTGCGCATAGAGCAGGATCGGAACGATGTTGAGCGAGGACCCGGTAAGCGCATAGGCTGTCGCAATTGCACCGAAGGCATTCGCAAACAAAAGCAATGTTGTGCCAAGCAGGCTTGGCCAGAGGATCGGGAACGCGACCATGCGCCAATATTGAAGATTGGTGGCTCCAAGGATCGAAGATGCCTCACGCCATTCCTTTTTAAGGCCATCGAGTGCAGGCGTCAGAATCAGGACCATCAGCGGGATCTGGAAGAACAGATAAGTGATGGTCAGACCGAAGAAGCTAAGCAGATTGAAGCCGGTCGAATAAAGATTGAAGCCGAACCACTCGCGCAGCAGAATAGTCACAAAGCCGGTGCGGCCAAGCGTTGCCAGAAAGGCAAAAGCCAGCGGAACGCCAGCGAAATTGGATGCGACACCAGAGAAGGTCAGAACGGTCGGGCGCAGCCAGCGCGGCAGATTGCCAAGCACCACTGCCCAGGCCAGAAAGAAGCCAATCAACGCGCCGCCAAGGGCGGAGGCGAGGCTCACCTTGATCGAAATCCAGTAGGCGCTCAGAATCTGAGGCTGGAAGAGATCATGGACATTCTGAAGCGTGAAATTGCCATCGGGGTCCTGAAATGCGCCGACGATAAGATACATCGTTGGCCATAACAGGAAGAGAATGGCAAACAGAAAGAAAGGCGCGACGCCAATCCACGAAAGTGGCAATTGACGCTTACGCACCCCGCTGATTGGTGCAGTTGTTTCGGCTGATGAACTCATGCGTTCTTTCTTTAGAACATAATCCCGAAAAACTTATAGGCTTTCGGAGACGATTATGCGTGAAGTTAAGAGGCGGATTATCTCTCTCGGCTCAGTTTCTATCAGAGCGCCGCGCGCCAATGGATGCACAAAGGTCGCTTCATTAGCTTAAATTCGCTGCATAATTCCTTAAATCGAAATTGATTTAAGGAATTATGCAGTTGGGGCCTGATCGTTCAGGAACCACTGCGACGACCATTTCTGGTCGTCGCAGGCATAAACAGGGCGAGATGAAGTCGCTTACTGAACGTTTGCGCCGACGACGCTGTCCCAGCTCTTGGTGATTTCTTCCTGAGCGGCTTCAATCTGTTCCAGGGTTGGGAAGATAGCCTTTTCATAAGAATCAGCCGGTGGCAGCTTGTCGAGCAGGTCCTGAGGGATCTTGCCAGCCTTCGCCATCGCGTTGAAGCGGATCGGATGGCAGTAGCCCTTCAGGTATCCGAGCTGGCCTTCATCCGAATAGATGTGCTCCATCCAGAGCTTTGCAGCGTTTGGATGCGGTGCGTAAGCGCTGATCGCCTGAACGTAAACGCCGGCAATGACGCCTGTCTTAGGAATCACTGTTTCGATTTCCGGATTGCCCTTGAGCGTATCGCGGTCAGCGAGAGCGTTATAATCCCAACGGATAACGATTGGGGTCGAGCCCTGTGCGAGCGAAGCAGCCTTGCCGATAACAGGAACGAAGTTACCGTTGGCATTGAGTTCCTTGTAGAATTCAAGGCCCTTTTTGCCGGCTTCTACACCTGGTTCTGCGCCGCGTGCGATACCTGCGGCGTGAACGCCGAGAATTGCCTGCGCGGAAACGCGTGGATCACCAGCGAGAGCAACTGAATTGGCATAATCGCTCTTGAGCAGGTCTTCCCAATCCTGTGGGACGTCCTTGACGATGTCCTTGTTCACTTCGAAAGCGAGAACGCCGTAATAGTCGCCATACCAATAGCCTTCAGCATCCTTGGCGCTATCTGGAATTTCGTCCCAGGTTGCGACCTTGTATGGCTGGATCAGGCCGTCTTTCTTGGCGGTGGTGCCGAAGGCAAAGCCGACGTCGATAACGTCAGGAGCCTGTGGGCCCTTATTGTCTTTGTTGGCCTTGATGGCTTCGATTTCGTCGCCCGAACCCGCATCTGGGTTGAGCTCGTTGACCTTCAGGCCATACTTGTCTTTGAAGCTCTTGATGATTTCGCCGTAACCGCACCAATCATGCGGAAGAGCGATCGTGGTCAGTTCGCCTTCGGCCTTTGCCGCAGCGATGAGTTCGGCCGATGGTTCAGCAGCTGCAATAGAAACCCCGCCAACGGCGATTGCCGTCGAAAGCGACAGCAGACGCGCAGTAAATGCAAGCATTGTTTGACTCCCCTGTTAAAGTCGGGCGAACGCTTCCGGTCGATTCCAGTGTTCGCGCACTCCCGATAGCCGTCCTAGATGACGGTTGGATGACAGTTCGTGGATTGTCACAAAATGTCAACGATAGAAAGTGAAACACGTTTTCAGTGACTTAGCAATTGATCCATAAGGGTTAACTGCACTTTTATGACAATAAATATGACAAAGGTTTCGTCGTTGTCACATTTTAAAAAGACGCGTTTCTCAAAACGACAGCAGTTTGCCTGCGCGCGGCATGATGCGCGCAAGTGTCCGACAAACGAAAATTTGTGAAATACCGACGAAGCATAATTAGTTTCGTATGAAACCTGATTATGAGTAAGATGATTGCGGTTTTTACTGCATAATTCCTCAAACTTCTATTAGTTTCAGGTAGATTGTGCTGCAGATTTAAACCACCAGAGCGACCTTTGTACGCCCAACAGTGCGCCCGGCGCTCTGAAGCGTGTCGCGTGTTATCATATCCATGCGACACGCCTTAATTTTTTGTTCTTAAGCATGCCATTATCCCAAAACCGGTCCCCGCTTTTGGCAGGCATGCTCTAGTGACCGCCACCACCTCCGGCTGCCTGCTTTGGTTTGCGCAACAAGATTGCGCAGATTGCAAGTGTGCAGAACATCATCGTCAGAATGTAAAAGACATCGATGAAGGACATAAGCGTCGATTGTTGGCGCACCATGCCTGACATTTTGGCAATGGCGACAGTCGCGCCATCCATGCCAGCTGCATTGTATTTGGCAGTCAGGTTGGCGAGCATCTGTTCGGCTTCCGCATTGCCCCAGCGAACATGTTCGGCCAGCCGTTCATAATGCATATCGTTTCGGCGCATCAGGATCGTGTTGATGACAGCCAGACCGACAGCGCCGCCGAGATTTCGCGTGAGGTTAAACAGGCCGGAAGCGTTCTTCATGAGAGAAGGTGGCAACGTACCAAGTGCGAGATTGTTGATCGGCACCATACAGAGCATCAGCGAACAACCGCGCAGAATCTGTGGCAGCAGAAGCTCGTAGAAATCCCAATCTGCGGTGAGCCCCGTCACCATCCATGTACCAGCTGCGAAGCCAAGGAAACCGATCATCATCATGAAACGCGGATCCATGCGTGTAGACAGGAAACCAGCAAGCGGAGCCGTGAAGAACATGGCAAGACCGCTCACAAAAAGCGCTTCCCCGATCATCAGTGCATCATAGCCACGTATACTGCTCAGATAGAGCGGATAAAGGTAAGTCAGGCCATAAAGGCCGACACCCATGACAAAGGAAAACAGAGAGCCGAACGCGAAGTTGACGTTTTTGAAGGCTCGTAAATCCACGATGGGTTCTTCAGCTGTGAAAGCCCGATAGAAGAAGATAATGCCGCCAATCGTCATAACGCCCGACAGAACGAAGATCGCGTCATCCTGAAGCCAGTCATTGCGGGGGCCTTCTTCCAGAACATACTCCATGGAGCCGAGGAACGCCGCCATACCGGCAAGTCCCCACCAATCGAACTTGCTCAGGAGCGAGCTGTCGCCTTCATCAAAATCAATCAGGTTCCAGGCAGCGATTGTTACCAGAATGCCAGGCCCGACATTGACCAGAAACAACCAGTGCCAAGAGAAAGCATGGCTGAGATAGCCGCCAATGGTTGGTCCAATAGTTGGCGCCAGCGTTGCGACAAGGCCAATCATCGGCGAAACGATAGAACGTTTGGACGGCGGGAAGATCGTAAACGCAGCGGCAAAAACGCTTGGTATCATGCCGCCGCCGATAAAGCCCTGAATGGCGCGATAAACAATCATCTGATCGATGTTGGTCGCGGTTGCACAGAGCATGGAAGCAAGCGTGAAGCCCGCAGCTGAAACAGTAAACAGAACACGGGTAGAGACGAGGCGCCCGAGGAACCCGGACAACGGAATCATAATGACTTCTGCGATCAGATAGGATGTCTGAACCCAGGAAATTTCATCGGAGCTGGCGCTGAGACCTGCCTGAATTTCAGACAGCGACGCAGATACAATCTGGATATCCAGAATTGCCATGAACATGCCGAACACCATCGCAAGAAAGGCAATCGCCTTCTTGGGATCGATGCGATCATCAGCGGGAGCCATAGGCCCCATCGTGGTGTTTGCAGCCATGACGGCGCACTCCGAAAAGGAAGAGGAAGGTGGCGCGAAAGCTGTTGGCCGCGCCGCCGCATGTTCTCATGATCAGTTTTCACGCGTATCCGGAAAACTGCTATCGACTGTGTCAGTTGGTCTTGTCTTCAGGGGCTGTGCGCGTATCCACGTCAACCGTCACGCTGAGACCAGCACGGATTTTGCCGGAATCGAGTGCTTCCTGTGGAATCGTGATGCGGACAGGAACACGTTGCACAATCTTGGTGAAGTTGCCGGTCGCATTTTCTGGCGGCAACAGCGAGAACACAGCGCCCGATGCGGGTGCAACCGATGCGACCTTTCCTTCAAAGTAAGGGCCGTCAATGGCATCGACATAGATACGTGCTGTCTCACCAGTTTTGATGTGGCCGAGCTGCGTTTCCTTGAAATTGGCATCGATGTAGAGCTCGTTGACCGGAACAAGCGCCGCAATCTTCTGGCCTGGCGAAACGAGATCGCCCTTCTTGCCGGAGAGATTGCCGACAACGCCGTCAAATGGCGCACGCAGCGCGGTGAATGCCAGATCACGAGCAGCCTTGTCACGTGCAAGTTCAAGAGAGCGCATGCCGCTTTCCGATTCCTTGTACTGTGCATTCAGAACTTCGATATTGGCATTCGCGGAAGCAATCTGAGCCTTTGACCCGGCGAGCTTGGCCTTGGCCTGATCAAGCGATGATTGTGCATTATCAAGCTCTGCCTGTGCCGAGAACCGGGTATCATGCAGCCTCTGAATGCGGACCATCGTGCTCTCGGCGTTTTTCAACACAGCCTGCGAAGCCTGCTGATCGGCCTGAGCCTGCTGCAGCACTGCCTGTGCCGCATCGATTTCCGCATTAATCCGGGCAAGCGTCTGCGTTTGTGTCTCGAGCTTGGCTTCCGCTTCATTAAGCGCAATCTGGTAATCCCCGGCATCAAGCTGGAAGATCACATCGCCAGCCTTGATGTGCTGGTTCGCGACAACCGGGATATTTTCGATATAGCCCGTGACTTTCGGTGCAATAGACGCGATGTCACCCTGCACATAAGCGTCGTCTGTTGAAACCATGAAGCGGCCAACTGTCCACCAGTTATAGCCGTACCAAAGTCCACCTGCTACAGCAGCGATAATAACGACTGGAAGCACAACGCGCTTGCCGAAGCCCTTTTTCTTGCCGCCTTTTGCGGTTTCAGGTGTGGCGCCAGGGGCAGCTGTATCCGGGGCTGTTTGCGGTGCTGGCCGTTCGCCCAGGGGTTCTGCATTCACTTTGGACTGTTCTCCCTGAGCCGCAGGGGTCGGGAATGGACGGATATCAGCCGTATCAACAGACTTATGGGCGGACATTTGGAAACTTTCTTTATAACCGCTTCAACGAACCAATCGGTTCGATGTTGACTTAGAGCAATAAGTTGCCCATATCAAGTGACATCGAACCGATTGGTTCGAGAAAATTATGAGTTTTGTACAATGAATCGTGAACACCGCATAGAAGAGAATGCTGCAGCTGCCCTGGATAGCAATGAGGCTGGCACATTTGCGGTTGAACCTGATGGGGAAGGCGGACGCACGCGTCTCGCCGCAGGACAAGACCCTATAAAGCGCCAGCAGATTCTTGAGGGTGCGCAAAATGTGTTTCTGCGCATGGGATTTGATGCTGCCAGCATGAACGACATCACGCGGGAAGCGGGTGTCTCAAAGGGAACGATTTACGTTTATTTCAACAGCAAGGAAGATCTGTTCGTCGCTCTGTGCGAGCACTATCGGATGACGACTTTCAGCAAGCTGGTCGACAAGATCGATCGTGGCTTTTCCACCCGGGAAGAGCTTGCTGATTTTGGTGTTACGCTGGTTACGCTGATAACTTCGACGACTGCAATTCGTGCGCAACGCATCATTCTCGGTGTGAGCGATCGGAAGCCTGAACTGTCGGCACGTTTTTATGAACGTGGACCTAAACGCAGCCATTTGATCATGGCAGACTATCTTTCCAAGATGATCGAAGCAGGCGAACTGGAGCCTTTTGACCCGCTGGAAAAGTCTTATCAGCTTTCGGATCTGTTTCTTTCCGGCCTTTATCGGCCTCGCCTTTTTGGCGTCCTGAGTGAGCCTCCTTCTGAGCAGACAATCATCAAGAATGTTGAATCTGCACTGGATTTCTTCTTCAGGGCTTACGGGAAACACCATCAGGATGTTTCAAAATAGAACATTCGCCCATCTACCGAAGGGTTAAAACCGCATAGTTACATTAGTAACGTAGTTTTCATTTGCGGGAGCCATATTTAGGCGCTGTTCTTGTGTGTAATACTTAGCAATCAATTTATTGCGGGTTGCAACGTGACCCATTTTTTATGTCACTTATAAGTGATTGAAGGTCCGAAGGAGTCGATTCGCTACCGGTATTTTGGGTGGCACCAGATGAAGCCCTTTTTTTCCTTTATTACCAAGGATATTACGCAATGACTCTCGACTTGATTCATTTTCCGAATTTTAAAAAGACCTTCTTTGGCACCTCGTTCCAGGGCGACACGCTTGCGCTTCTGACGCGTATCCGTGACGAGATTGGATGTCGCTATATCATGCACACATATCGTGGGCGTATGGGTGATTGTACAAAGACAAACTCTTCCGACCTGACCGTTGTCATGACGTTTCCTTCGACCTGGGCGACGAGATATTCAGCGAAGAACTACTTCCTGATTGATCCTATTTTTCAGGATGACGCTCCCTATTATCAGAATGATTCCAGCGGCATCGTGCGCGATCTCAAGGAAGATGCTGCTGCATGTCCTGATATCGCGGATATGATGCAAGATGCGGAGAAACATGGGCTGGGGAATACGTTTATAGCCGTCTCAGCCCGCAACCCGAAGGGTGCCGTTGGCTGTACACTTTTCTGCTTTGATCTTGGCGACCAAGTCGCACGAGAAGATTTTCTTCTCAAGATGCGCCCGCGTCTGCTGAGTGTTTCCGGTATTATTCACAATACATTGTGCGGTTGTGATAACACGAAATCAGCTGCATCTCTTCTGACCCCACGCGAGGTAGATTGCTTGCGATGGGCAGCCAACGGCAAGACAGATGGTGAAATCGCTGAAATTCTCAGCATCGCCCGATGGACGGTCGTAACTTATCTTCAAAATGCGAAGATTAAGCTCAATTGTTCTAATCGTACTTCTGCAGTGGCTACAGCACTCTCTCTGGGCATCATTGAAATGCCGGAAGTGCAGCATTTGATGTGATGTCGCGCTTACACGAAAACTACTATTACACCGGATGCGTGAAGCTTCCGGTGTAGCTTTTTCAGGATCAAAAGCGTTATTCTCGATTAAGCCGTCTTGCGCATAGGCAAGCGGGCATTGTCGATAGCATCGATCAGACGGGTCGTATTCTGCGCCGGATCGTCGTCCGGGTTGTCAAATACAATATGGCTCAGTTCAACGCTTGCCGTTTTCCCCGAAAGTGTCAGGCGAAAATAGGCATATACGCCTTTGTTACGGAACTCCATGTCGAGAACGATGGATGGGCTTGTGAACCAGTCACAGTGAAATTCTCCGCCATGCCCCAGTTCGAGCGTGCCCGGAAAGAAGTGCAATTCAGTTGCCGAGCTGACAATATCTGCAATATTGGCAAACAGCTCGCAGCGGATGAAAGCAATATAGTCGGCTGGATCAACCAACCGAAGTTCAGCAACGACTTCGCGGATGTTTTCGGCAATGATTGCCTCGCGTTCGTTTGAGAATTGCAGGCTCTTCATCTTGTCACCGCCGATCCGGAAGAACAGAGATATAATATATTAGAATATACTAAAGTCATCTTAAAACCTATCAATGTAATGCATGTCGAGCATTGATGACACGGATGAGTTCAGCGACAGCCTTATAGAATTCAGGTGCGATCATCTGGTCGACATTCACCTGTTTATAAAGTGCACGGGCCAATTGTACATCCTCGAAAACCGGGATCGAATTCGCGGCAGCTACTTCTTTTATTTTGAGAGCGATCAGGTCTTGTCCCTTTGCAACAACAATTGGGGCTGCATCCTCATTGGGTCGATAGCGTAGTGCTACAGAGAAATGGGTCGGATTTGCGACAATAAGCGTTGCAGTCGGTACGGCGTTGATCATGCGGCGGCGCGCGCGATCGCGTCCCAGAGAGCGCTGGCGTGCTTTTACAAGCGGATCGCCTTCCGATTGCTTGTGCTCATCTTTTACTTCCTGCTTGGTCATGCGCAATTCCTGCTTCCAGTGAATGCGCGACCATGCAAGGTCGAAACCGGCAATTGCTGTGATTGCCAACACATTGGCGACGAGCAGCCTGACCAGATTTTCACGCAGGAATTCCGGTAATGCGCTCGGATCGGTCGCAATGGCATCAGTGAAAAGATTGTTACTTTTGAAGAAGACGAAGAAAACAATAACGCTGGCGGCGAGGAACTTTGCCAGCGATTTCAGGAATTCAACCTGACCGGCACGCCCGAAAATCCGCTGCCAGCCTTTAAAGAGCGATATCCGGGAAGCCTGAGGGCGGATACGCTCTCCCACCATGCGTGGTGCGTTCTGAAAAGCCGAAGCCGCAATACCCGCCAGCGGAATAATGATGAATATCGGAAGGAGCGCCATACCGACTGACACTCCCAGAATGCCAAACAGGTGGCTGGCATCCTCTGCGCTGTTGAGAGTCCAATCCTCCGGGCGGTCCATCAACTCACGCAAAAAGACGGCGAGTTTTGTCGTCGCCGGAGCTGCTACAAAGACAGCGATAACCAGAAAGGACGCGATGCCTGCGAGAATGGGCGCTTCGCGGGAAAAGGGCATATTACCCTTATCGAGAGCGTCGCGGATTTTCTTCTCGCTCGCTTCCTCTGTTTTACTCTCTTTGTCGGTATCATCGGACATGTGTCACACGCGTTCTTAGAGCATGTCTCCCAAAAGTGGAAACCAGTTTTTGGATAAAGACATGCGTGAAAACAAAGAGTTAGAAAGATTTCAGGAAAAGCGGCAACGGCTTATTCTGTGTCTTCGCCTGAATCGAGCGTTATGATGCCGCGTTCCGACAAATCGATCGCGATGCGGGCGACTGTTCGCCTTGCATCGGCAATGTTCTGGCTGGTGATATTGCCCTGCTCGGCGGCGAGCTCGCTTTCGACCATGCGGCGTCCGCGTGTAGAAAGCGACGAAAGCACCGTTTCCTGAAGGGCCGAATCCGCGCCACGCAGAGCTGTTGCGATCTGCTCGGTCTGTACTTCATCGAAGAGCAGAAGACGGGCACGCTGCGACAGGCGTTCAATATCTTCGAAGTTGAAGAGTTTTGCTTTGATGCGGGAAATGTCGTCCTGGCTGAGATCTTTGAGGCTCGCCATGAGCTCTTCCATTTCCTGCCGGTCGAGCTGGTTGAAGATGTTGGCAATCTGGCCGTGATGGGCTTTGACTGGACCAGCATCGCTGCGTCCCAGAAGATCACGACGAAGCACATCTTCCAAAAGATCTGCTGCAGCAGGGGCGACATTGCCGATATGCAAGGAACGCTGAACCACGGCACTGCGCAACTGCGGAGGCAGTCCGACAAAAATGCGTGCTGCGAGATCTGATGGAAGCTTGGAAACAATATAGGCGATGATCTGCGGATGCTGATCAGCGAGATAGGCTTGGAGCCCTTCAATTGGCAGCCGTGCAAGCCCGGCCCAGACGGATTCCTGCACGAGCTGGGGTTGAACGCGCTCTTCAAACACGGCGTCTGCTTCGTCTTGTGGCAGTGCTTCACGCAGCAGGCCTTCAAAACGCTGCGCTGCTTCTGACACAGGTGCGCCTTCGGCAAAAGAATCTTCGAACTGTTTTACGAGCTGTTCAAAATCAAGCGGTGAAATGGGTTCAAGCGTTCGGGCATGACCGGCGAGCTTGCGCAAATCTTCCGCATTGAAATGTTTGAGGAGGCGTGATGCGGATGGACGGCCAATGGCGACAAGGATCGCAGCCGCTTTTTGCGGACCGGTGAGTGTATCGATCAATCCGCTGACGTTGTCGTCGGAAGGCTTTTGCGTTTCATTATCGGCCATGGTCGATCCGTTACTTACCGATGATTTCGGTGAGGCTGACGCCGAACCGTGAGGAGTCGTCTTCGAGCACGATGACTTCACCACGCGCGATCACGCGTCCATTGACGACGATATCGACCGGGTCACCAATCTGCTTGTCGAGCGTGATGACAGCACCGCGACCAAGCTTCATGAGGTTTGCGACGGGCATGGTCGTTCCGCCCAGAACCACCTGAACGTCAACCGGGATACCCATGATCAATTCAAGATTGGGCTTTGAGGCACCAGCTTTGGCGCTGCGCGGCTTTTCTTCGCGCAATTCTTCAATCGCCTCTTCCAGCTCATGCTGCATATTTTCGTCCTTGTTTTCGGTGCTCATGCCTGCCCCGCAATTTCAACTGTTGCCTTCTTGACTGCTCGGCGCACGAAAACCGGCAAGGCGTTTTTTTCTTTTGGCGCAGGCTCGCTTGCAGGCGAAAGCAGCTGCTCATCGATCCGTGTTGCCGTTTCGGTGACGGTGCGCGCCTGACGCATATCGCGCGTGAGCGCTTTACGCAGCCGGTTCAGCTCTTCAATTGCTTCGTCCATTTCGCGGCGCACACGGCTTGTTTCAGCAAGACGGGCTTCCAGCTTGAGTGTTTCGTCCGACAGGTCGGTCCGCTGGCTTTGCAGCGACTTGGCCACGCGCTCCAGACCATTAGAGGCCGCAGCCACGCGCAGCGTCAACAGTTTGCCAAGTTTGATGGTTTCGTTGGCCTTGCGGCCCACGATGATGAGTGCGCCAAGCGAGCCGAGCGCCAGAAGCGTCGATAGAAGATTAGCCAGCAACAAGCTCATCGATAAGATCCTCTTCCTGATTGACAGGGTCGCCAACTTTGACTGTGAAATGGATGCCCGATTTGCCGAGCGTGCATTTGAAAAGCTGCTGATCGCCTGCGCGAAGCCGTACCTGCTCCATTGCATCGACGGGGAGTTTCAGCACCTGTCCGATTTCAAGTTTTGAAAGGGCTTCCAGCGTCATGCTGCCCTGTTGAATGAATGTCTCAAGCTCAATGCGGGCGCGGCTGACTTCATTACGCATCTTCTTGGACCAGGCAGGGTCGGCCTGGTTCATCGGACGGCGCAGGAAAGCAGCCACTGCATCCTGCATTGGCTTATGCGTGTTTCTGGGCAAAAGGAGATGCAGAGCACCGGTCTTGCCTGCTGCGACAACGTCGATCCGGCAGACGAAGAGGCGCGAGCGCTCAAGGTCTTCGCCATTGAATTCGGCTGTGTCCAAGCATTCGCCGGGTGCGAAAAGCGATTGCCCACCACCGGTAAACACCTGATCCAGTGCTGCCGCCATATGCGATGTCAGCTGGCCGGAAACCTTGCGTTCAAGCATGCCAAAGGGGCGTTCGAGATCAAAGCTGCCAAGATTTCCCTGCGCACCGAACATGGTTTCGATGACTGAAAACACCAGCGTTGCGTCGGCCGTCAGATAGAGAGTGCAACCCCAGCGGTCGGCTTTGAGCGGTGCGATAATTGCTGCCTGATCGAGAATGGCATTGATGGCGGCATCATCAGCCGTTTCTACCTGACCAGTTTCAGCATCGAACGCGGCAGCGCTTCCCTGTTTGAGACGGCCACAAAAATTGGACGATGCATCCTTGAATACATGCGCGAGCGATTTGAGGTCGTCGCCGGAAAGTCCGGCTGCGCGTAAAAGGTTATCTGCAAGCACGTCGTTTTTGCGGTTTTGGCCCAGTGTAGTCATAATCAGGCAGCCTGCTGGATCGGCGTGGTCGCCATGGTTTCCTGCTCAACCACGTCGATGCTTGGACGCTCATAGGCTGAAATGGTCTTGCGGCCATATTCGAGCGCGATCTGCGGCAGCGAGCCATTCATGTAGGCAAGCAGTGTCTGCTTCACGACTGTATAGAGACGGTTTTGCTTGTCTCGGGTTGATTTGATCTTGGTCGCGATTGGGCCAACGACACCATAGGAGAAGAAAATACCGGCAAATGTTCCGACAAGTGCTGCACCGATCAGGTGACCAAGCACTTCCGGGGACTGATTGAGCGCGCCCATCGCTTTAATAACACCGAGAACGGCGGCAACGATGCCAAGTGCCGGAAGCGCTTCCGAAATCGACACCATGGCCTGATAGGGCTTCAGCTTGTCACGCGAGAGCGTGTGGATTTCTTCATCCATCAGCGATTCAATTTCATGCGGACGTACATTGCCGACAATGATGAGACGGCAATAATCGCAGATGAAGTGTACGAGGTCATCGTTTTTCAGAACGCTCGGATAGGCCTGGAAGATCGCGGACTCTTTTGGATTGTCGATATGGACTTCCACCTCATTGCGCGACTTTGCGCGCAATTCCCGCATCAGGCTGTAGAGCAGGCCCAGAACGTCGAGATAATCGCGCTGCTTTGGTACGGCATTTGCGAAGGCTTCCATGCAAGCCTTACCTGTATCTTTAACCAGCGAGAGTGGGTTGGCGACAAAGAATGTGCCGAGTGCTGCGCCCAGAATAATGACGAATTCCCATGGCTGGATAAGCACGCTGACGTGACCGCCCATGGCGATGAAACCGCCGAGCATGCAGCCCAGTGTGATGGCGAGGCCGATGAGAATACCCAAAGCGCATGACTCCCGTTGGTTCGAACTTATTTTTACACCTTAAGGAATGCGCCTTGTGCGAAGCTTGCCATTTGACGCTGATCATGTGGACCTGAATTTTTAATCAGCTTCGGACAAGCTTGATCGAGCATAACGGCTGGGAAAAGTTTCAGGGGGTTCTCGCATGGTCAACACGATGATGAGTTATCGGCTGATTGCGTCCGATATGACGCGGTCGTTGCAGCGCGTCTCGAAGGAGCCTGTGGTTGAGCGGGAAACCGCGTATTACAAAGAGAATATCGGCAAGGTTAAATCCATTGACGATTTCATGTCTGATACCCGGCTTTTTAATTACGCGATGAAGGCATTTGGCCTTGAAGATATGGCCTATGCGAAAGCTTTCGTGCGCAAGATCCTTACCGAAGGTGTCAAAAACGATGACGCCATGGCGAACAAGCTGACCGATAAGCGCTACAAAGAATTCGCAACAACGTTTGATTTTGCTGGCAAGGGTGACAAGGCGACGGAAGGCACTGCTCCACAGCAAGGTGTGATGGACAAATATGTCCGTCAGACGCTTGAAACAGAAGCAGGCAGTCAGAATGAAGGCGTTCGTCTGGCGCTCTATTTTGAGCGCAAGGCATCTACTATCACCAATGCTTACGAAATCCTCGGCGACAAAGCGTTGCTTACGATGATGCAGACGACGTTTGGCTGGCCTGCAGCTATGTCGAATGCCGACATCGATAAGCAGGCCAAGATGATCGATGCCAAAGTCGACTTCTCGAAGATGTCCGATCCAGACTATGTGTCGAAGCTGATTTCGCGTTTCACTGCCATGCATGAAATGAACAATCCGACGGCGAGCAGCCCTGCTTCCATTGCGTCGCTGCTGTTGGGTGGAACGTCGTCAGTTGGCATTTCGGCCAACATTCTGACCACATTGCAAAACTTCAAGCCGGGCGGACGTTGATCGATGCAGAATAATTCCATCTATGTCGGGCTTTCTTCGCTCGTAACGCTCGAGCGGCGGATGAACGCCATCGCTCATAATGTGGCGAATATTTCGACCCCGGGCTTTCGTGGCGAGGGCACCAAGTTCGATACCATTGTGTCGAATAAGGCAAGCGAAGACATAAACTTTGCGACTGCTGGCAAGAGCTTCATCCGAACCGAAGCAGGATCGTTGCTTGAAACTGGCAATCCATTTGATGTTGCGGTCAAAGGCAATGTCTGGATGTCGGTTAATACGCCGCAAGGTCTGGTCTATACCCGCGACGGGCGCATGAAGATGATGCCGACCGGCGAACTGGTGTCTGTGACGGGAAACTCCATTCTTGACGTTGGTGGCGCACCGATTGTGCTCAATCCGGATGGTGGAGCACCGAAAATCTCGAGCGATGGCGCGGTCTATCAGAACGGTGCGCAGATCGGTGCCATCGGCCTATTCTCAATTCCTGCCGATGCGGATTTGAGTTATGCGGGCAATTCCGGCGTTGTGCCGAACAAGCCCGCGCAGCCAGTCGTTGACGATATGAGCGCAGGCGTTGTGCAGGGCATGATTGAAGGCTCCAATGTTGATGGTATGACGGAAATGACACGGTTGATCAGTGTCAGTCGTGCTTTCGAGCAGGTCAACAATCTGCTTGGCCAGCAGGAGAACACAGTCGCTGAAGCCATCAGAACGCTGGGCTCCAAAAACGGATGATACCTGACCTCCCGCTCGCGCGGCTCGCCGCTTTTGCACGTCAGCAATCGATAGCACCAAAGCCGCTGACCGGCATTGGCGGCACGGTGAGCGATGTGTCGCGTTCGGCAATTGCTGTGCGCGGGTTGTCACGTGATGCGCGTTTGGGTGATACGGTGGCGATCCGTGCTGATGGTGGACAAAGCCTTGCGGAAATCATCCGCGTTGCAGACCGTCAGGTGCTGGTGAAACCTTTCGATGATCGCATTATTCCTTCACTTGGTGCGGCTGTTTTTGAGGAAGGCCCACTTCGCATTCGCCCGGCACCGGAATGGCGTGGCCGGGTCATTAATGCGCTTGGTGAAGCGGTTGACGGCAAGGGTTCGTTACAGCCTGGCACACGGCCCATGGCGTCCGAGAGCCTGGCTCTGGCTGCATTGCGCCGTGCCCGTGTTGATCGCGGGCTTCGCACTGGCGTCAATGTAATTGATATTTTCACGCCGCTCTGTTTCGGGCAGCGCATCGGTATTTTTGCAGGCTCCGGTGTCGGCAAATCTACATTGCTTGCCATGATGACGCGCGCGGCTGATTTTGACACTGTGGTTCTGGCTCTGACGGGCGAGCGTGGCCGCGAAGTGCGTGAAATGCTTGAAGAGACTATGGCGGGGCATCTCAACAAGACTGTAACGGTGGTTGCCACTGGTGACGAGAGCCCGATGATGCGCCGCCTTGCCCCCAATACCGCGACGGCGATAGCCGAGTATTTCCGCGATCTCGGACAAAACGTCCTGCTGATCGTGGATTCGGTCACCCGCTTTGCGCATGCGGCGCGCGAAGTGGCTATTGCCGCTGAAGAACCGCCAGTTTCGCGCGGCTATCCGCCAAGTGTGTTCAGCCAGTTGCCACGCCTTCTTGAACGGGCGGGACCGGGCATCAGCGAGGCAGGCGGCAGTATCACCGGTATTTATTCGGTGCTGGTTGATGGCGATGATCATAATGATCCGGTTTCAGACACCATTCGCGGCACGCTGGATGGGCATATCGTGCTCGACCGGGCAATTGCGGCTCAGGGGCGGTTCCCGGCGGTTGATATTCCCGCATCGGTATCGCGTCTGGCGAAGCATAACTGGACGCCGGAACAGCGCAAGCTTGCAGGACAGTTGCGCAGTATGGTGGCGCGGTTTGAGGAAACGCGCGATCTGCGCGCAATTGGAGCCTATCAAAAGGGGCATGACGGGTTGTTGGATCAGGCCGTCGATCTGGTGCCGCGTATTTATGATGCGCTGCAACAGTCGCCCGAAACGGGCCTTTCGGAAGACCCTTATCACGACCTTGCCGCAGCGTTGCGCGGAGAAAAACAGACATGAAGAACATGATGCAGGGGTCTCGCAAGAGGCGGGAAGAGGACGTTCTCGCTGATCTTGCGGCAGAGGTGGAAGCAGCTACCGCAACGGAAACTAAAAAGCCGCAAAGCCAGGTCGACCGCTATCTCAAGATCGCGGCTATTACGCTCGCGGTCGGCTGCGCGATGCTTCCTTTCATTACATATTTGCAGCGCGTTGATCTCAGTCCTGACAAAAAGGCGGATACCAAGATCGTTGATCCGCTTGATCGTTCGGAACAGAAGACTGTGCGCCAGTTCCCTTCGTTCCGGCCCAACGATCTGGTTGCGCCGAATGAGAACATCGATAGCACGACGACTGGTTCGGTTATGTCCAATGGCAAGGGATTGCCCGGAACAGGTGCTGGGAATGGTGGCGATGGCAATGGCGAAGGTCAATCTCTCCCAAAGCCGGTATTTGCGCTGCGCGAAGTGGTCGGCGGCATGGCGATGATCGAGGACACATCCGGCTATTGGTTCGTGGAAAGAGGCTCGCTTCTGCCTGATGGCAGCCATCTTGTTTCAATCGGGCGAGGCAACCAGGCGGGTACGTGGAAACTCACGACAACCTCCGGTGATGTGATTGAGATGCGCAAGTAGCCGCAGGGAAACCTGTCTGCGTGTTCTCATTGTTCGTGTTGACCGCAGGTCTTATCCAAAGACTGACCGCACCTAATCAAAAGACATAATTTCTCATTGCACCTACGCCCTATGACGTAAGCTACGCAAGCTTGACGCAAGTTCCGACCTTTAAGTTAACAAACTATAAAGGCGGGAAACTCCATGAGCTCCATTCATCTTTTCGATCTGGCTGCAAGGCAGGCGCAGTGGTTGTCGGTACGACAGGCCACAGTTGCGGGCAATGTTGCCAATGCGAATACGCCGGATTTCCGGGCGCGCGACGTTCAGCCCTTCGCAGATGTGTTGGACAAGACCCAGCTCACTATGGCTGCAACCAGTCCTCAGCATCTGGAAGTCGAAGCGAATGGTATTGCGGGTGCTCGTCTGCGTCCTGAAGACATCACCGAGCAGACCCATTCCGGCAATACGGTCGATGTTGAACGCGAAATGATGAAGGCTGGCGAGGTCGCCCGCGACTATTCACTCAACACAAGCATCGTCAAAGCGTTTCATCGCATGATGCTGTCTGTGGCGAAGGGGTAAGCGATGTCAGACGCTTTGCAGAATAGCTTGAAGATCGCAGCATCGGGCCTGTCGGCACAGTCGACCCGTTTGCGCGTCGTTTCTGAAAATCTTGCCAATGCGCAGGCGACCGCCAAGACGGCAGATGCTGATCCCTATCGCCGCAAAACTGTATCCTTCCGCACGGAAGTGGAGCAGAGCACGGGTGCTGCTGAGGTCCGGGTTGCCGAAGTTGGCAAAGACACCTCCGCCTTTATCGAAGAATATGATCCAAGCCATCCGGCTGCGGATGCGCGTGGCTATGTGAAATATCCCAACGTCAACATGGTCGTCGAAATGGCGGACATGCGTGAAGCCAACCGTTCTTATGAAGCCAATTTGCAGGTCGTCAAGCAGGCGCGTGAGCTGATCTCGATGACCATCGATCTCCTGAGGAGCACTTAATGTACGACTCGATTATGAGCGTTTCGGCGCGCAACGCCCTGTCGCGTCTTTCTGAAACAGTTGCTGAAAAGAGCGTTGGCTCAACATCGGCTCCGCAAGCTATTCCTGCCACTCCGGGCGCTTCGTTCGGTGAAGTCCTGTCACAAATGACGGATTCGGTCGGCCAGAAGCTGCAGGCTGCCGAAGCTAACTCTATTCAGGGCATTAAAGGCGATGCTCCGCTGCGCGATGTAGTCAGCTCTGTCATGGAAGCTGAACAGTCGCTTCAGACGGCGATCGCGATCCGCGACAAGATCGTGCAGGCCTATCTCGAAATCAGCCGTATGCCGGTTTGAGTCAAGTCTGAGCTTCCCTCTTTGATTTAAGGACCTGCCATGAAAGCCCTGACGATTGCCGCAACCGGTATGAACGCCCAGCAGCTCAATCTGGAAGTGATTGCGAATAACATCGCCAATATCAATACAACGGGCTTCAAGCGTGCACGCGCCGAGTTTTCTGATTTGCTGTATCAATCGGAACGCACGGCAGGTGTCCCCAATCAGGCCAATCAGGCAATTGTGCCCGAAGGCGCTTTGGTTGGGCTGGGTGTGCAGACTGCGGCTGTGCGCAATCTCCATATGCAGGGAAGCTTCAACCAGACTGGCAATCCGTATGACGTGGCATTGACCGGACGCGGTTGGTTCCAGATTCAGAGCCCGACGGGCGAAACGCTTTACACACGTGCTGGCGCATTCAACAAGAATGCTGACGGCCAGCTGGTCACCCTTGATGGCAATGCGATAGAGCCAGCCATCACTATTCCGCCTGATGCTATCGAGGTGACAGTGACGGAAACCGGGCAGGTCTTTGCCAAGCTGCAGGATCAGGTTAATCAGACCAATCTCGGTCAGCTGACGCTTGCAAATTTTACCAATGAAGCCGGTCTTGAGCCACTTGGCGGTAATCTGTACCGCGAAACAGAAGCCTCTGGCGGACCACTTGTCGGCGTTCCCGGTGATCCGGGTTACGGCGCGATCAAGCAGGGCTATCTCGAAGCATCCAATGTCGATCCGGTGAAAGAAATCACTGATCTGATCACGGCGCAGCGCGCCTATGAGATGAATTCCAAGGTCATTCAGGCTGCCGATGAAATGGCTGCGACCGTATCGAAAAACCTGCGCTAACGGTGATGGCGATGAGTTATACGAAGGCACTTTCGCGGAAAACAAGGCTGGCAATCACCGCCGGCCTTCTGCTGTTCGCAGTGACGGGCGCAAGCGCTGCCGAGCGTATCGCCTTTGTCGTTCCATCGGCTACCGTCTACCCTGGTCAGATCGTAAGCGATACCGCACTTCTGGAAAAGCAGTTTTTCATCAGTGCACCAGCGGCAAGCCAGTATGTTCTCTCTCAGGAACAGGCCACAGGCAAAGTAGCGCGTAAGACGCTGCTTCCGGGCAAACCGATCCTCGTTTCTGCACTTGGTGAACCATCGCTGGTGAAGCGCGGCGTTCCTGCTCCGCTGGTATTTACTTCTGGTACGCTGGTCATAACCGCCATGGGGACGCCGCTTGAATCAGGTTCCGCCGGCGACTTCATCAAAATTCGCAATATCGACAGCGGCATCATCGTGTCAGGCACTGTGCTCGCCGATGGTCGCATTCAGGTGGGGATGCAGTGAGAAAAACGCGCGCAGCCCTGATCGCTCTTTTGGTCATAGCACTCCAGCCAATCGCTGGTTTTGCCGACGAGTCCTCGAAAAACGCGCGTGAGTTTGGCAACGCCGTTGAGGCTGATGCGGACTGGCTCGGCTCTGGTGGTGATCCGTCGAAAATGGCTTATGCCGAGCTTGGCAGGGGCAGCGCAGTTGCGCGCCTTAAAGACATTGCGACTATTCAGGGTGTGCGTGAAAACCAGCTTGTCGGCTATGGTCTCGTTATCGGTCTTAAAGGCAGTGGTGACAGCTTGCGCAACTCGCCCTTTACCGAGCAATCCATGCGTGCCATGCTTGATAATCTTGGCATCAGTGCACCGCGCAATTCGACCCGCTCCAAGAATACAGCAGCTGTTATCGTGACGGCCAATCTTCCCGCTTTTGCCGGAACCGGTTCGCGTATTGACATCACTGTATCCTCGCTTGGTGATGCGACCTCACTGCAAGGTGGTACGCTGGTTATGACGCCGCTTATGGGCGCGGATAATCAGATTTATGCGGTTGCGCAGGGTAACATGATCGTTTCAGGCTTTTCAGCCGAAGGCGAAGCCGCAAGCATAACCCAAGGCGTTCCGACATCAGGCCGCATCCCCAATGGCGCGCTGGTCGAGCGCGAAGTTGCAGGCAATTTCGGCAAAGACAGCGAAATGGTTGTCGAATTACGTGATCCTGACTTCACGACTGCAGTACGCGCTGCTGACACAATCAATGTTTTCGCCAAGCGTCGTTACGGACGTGGGGTGGCGATTGCACGTGATGCCAAAACCATTCGTCTTCAGCGTCCGAAGAATGTTCCTGCTGCGCGCTTCCTTGCGGAACTTGAAGGCCTGCCAATTACGACCGATGAAGTCGCGCGTGTTGTGGTGGATGAGCGCACTGGAACAGTGGTCATCGGCGAAAAAGTGCGCATCTCCAAAGTGGCTATCAGCCATGGCAGTTTGACGGTGAGGGTCACAGAAACGCCGATGGTCGTCCAGCCCGATCCATTCAGCTATGGCGAGACGGAAGTTGAACCGAACACCGATATCGCCGTCAATCAGGCCGATTCCAAAATTGGCATTCTGACCGGAGCTAATCTCGAGAATCTGGTGAAAGGCCTGAACCAGATTGGCGTTAAGCCGAACGGTATCATTGCTATTTTGCAGGCGATCAAGACGTCCGGCGCCCTTCATGCCGAACTGGTGGTGCAATGACCATGGCTAAAAACATCATCCGTTATGGCTCGGCTTTTGCACTGCTCGTTGGTGCAAGTCTTCCGGCTTTCGCACAGCAGCCACTTCCACCTGTCCCGACGTCTGCAAAGGCTGTGGCACCCACAACCGCCGTGCAGCAGCTTGCGGCGTCTGCGCCAATTGGCAATCTCGATGAAATCCGCAAGTTTTGCGGCAATATCGATGACCAGGCGGCAGATGCGCGCTTCGCGCTACAAACCAGGCAACTCAACGACCTCAAGGCCGATGTGGAAGCTCGTATGCGTGCGCTGGAAGACAAGCGTAAGGAATATGAGATGTGGCTCAAGCGTCGTGACGAGTTCGTCAGCAAGGCGCAGGATTCACTGGTCGATATCATTTCCAAGATGAAACCCGATGCAGCAGCGGCTCAGATGTCGCTTATCGGTGATGAAGCGGCTGCCGCTTTGATCCTCAAGCTCAACCCACGGGTATCGAGTATCATTCTCAATGAAATGCCGCCTGAGAAGGCGGCAAAGCTTGCACGGGTCATTGTTGGTTCACAGCGCACGGCTGCAACGCCTCAATCCAACAGGGCTCAGAGCGCTCAGGCTGAAACCGGGAATACGGTGCAATGACGAGAAGCATGAACAAAGCGATCCTTGCAACAGCGATACTGGCCCTTCTGGCAGGTTGTGCCACGAAGCCCGAAGAAATCGGCCGTGCGCCAGACTTGTCGCCGGTTGCCGCCAATCTCGGCATGAAAAACAATCCGCAATATAATGGCTACCCCGCTCGTCCGAGCAAGGCGTCGTATTCATTGTGGGATCAGCGATCGACCAATTTTTTCAAGGACCCGCGTGCAGCTGAGCCCGGGGATGTGTTGACCGTCATCATCTCGATCAATGATCGGGCGAATATGGATAACAAGACCGACCGCGAGCGTGTGTCGAAAGGCCTTTACGGTGGTGGCGCGTCGTTCGACACCAGCAGTCTTTCCGGCGCAGCTGGCGGCGGTGATATCGATGCATCGGTCAATACCCGTTCCAACAGTACATCCAAGGGCAAAGGCAAGATCGAACGCAGCGAAGACATTCGTTTGCAGGTCGCTGCCATCGTTACCGACACATTGCCCAACGGCAATATGATCATTCGAGGCTCGCAGGAAGTCCGCGTAAACTATGAGCTGCGCGTATTGAATGTCGTGGGTGTTGTGCGTCCGCGCGACATTTCCGGAAACAATACAATTTCCTACGACAAAATCGCCGAAGCTCGCATTTCCTATGGGGGACGCGGGCGCCTGAGCGAGGTTCAGCAGCCGCCATACGGTCAGCAGATTCTCGATCAGATTTCTCCGTTCTGAAGTTGAGCAGGCATGAGCGATACAGCAATCGATAAAGACGGCAAAGCAAAGACCTCCATGGTGGGGCTGCTGGCTGCCGTCGCTGTGCTGACCGCGATTGCCGGCGGTGGCGGCTGGTATCTTGGCGGCGTAATTTCCGCCGATCAGCAAGCTGCTGCCAGGTCGACAACGAAAGACGACAAGCCGAAACAGGGTGAATTCGAATCCCGTTCCATCGGAACAATCGTGCCATTGCAGCCGATCGTTACCAATCTTGGCATCCCGCAGACCACTTGGGTCCGGCTGGAGGCTTCACTTGTTGCAAAGCCGGGCCGTGAAATTCCCGCAGATGTTGCAGCAAGTGTGGGCGATGACTTCATGAGCTTCCTGCGCAGCGTCAACCTCATGCAATTGCAAGGGGCGGCGGGGCTGGCTTATTTGCGTGCCGATCTTGAAGAGAGGGCGCGGATGCGTTCGGAAGGCGCGGTGGACCGTGTCTTCATTTCGACGCTGGTAGTAGAATGAAAAAGATTGTTGCCCTTACTGGCCTGCTGACGCTGGCATTTATTTCTGCTGCTCATTCACAGGCCCTGTCGCTGGATAATCTTCTGCCTGCTGGCAGTGGGGCCGCGAGCGGGCAGATCGTGCAGCTCTTCGGACTTCTGACTGTCCTGTCGGTAGCGCCTGGTCTGCTGATCATGGTCACGAGCTTCACGCGCTTTGCAATTGCGTTTTCCCTCTTGCGTTCGGGGCTTGGACTACAGACCGCGCCTGCGAGCATGGTGATGATTTCGCTGGCATTGTTCATGACGTTCTACGTCATGGCTCCGGTTTTTGATCGCGCCTGGAACAATGGCGTGCAGCCATTGATGCGCAACGAGATTACACAGGAAGTGGCTTTTCGTGAGATTTCGACCCCGTTTCGCGAGTTCATGATGCGCGAAGTGCGCGACAAGGATTTGCGCCTGTTTGAAGATCTCGCCGATCCGGCATTCCGCACAGGTGAAGACGGTATTGTCGATTTCCGCGTGCTGGTCCCAGCCTTCATGATTTCGGAATTGCGTCGCGGTTTTGAGATCGGGTTTCTGATCGTTCTGCCATTTCTGGTGATCGATCTTGTGGTTGCTACACTCACCATGTCTATGGGTATGATGATGTTGCCGCCGACGGTGATATCCTTGCCGTTCAAGATATTGTTTTTCGTGCTGATCGATGGCTGGAATATCCTCGTGGGAAGCCTGATACGATCATTCTCGTGAATTTAGCCTCGAAGCATAGGAATGTTTCGGGGCGTTCACGGTGCTAAATCAAGAGGTTGTTAAGCATCTGGGTGCGGCTTGCATTGCAAAAATGCAGAACGTTAAAAACATCGACATTTTATTAATATATTCTTAACAATTGGGTTATAGAGGTAGCACTCATAGTGGGTCTCCGCGCGTTTCGTGGAGACAGGCATGACGCCGCTCCCCTATGCCGGTAACTTCAAATCCGGCCTGTCCCTCAGTTTGTTTTCCCAAGGGGCATTACAATGGCTAGCATTCTTACCAACTCTTCAGCTCTCACCGCTCTTCAGACACTTTCCTCGACCAACAAGTCGCTGGAAACCACGCAGAACCGTATTTCGACCGGCCTGCGCATCGGTGAAGCTGCTGACAATGCATCTTACTGGTCGATCGCAACATCGATGAAGTCCGACAACAAGGCCAACTCGGCTGTTCAGGACGCTCTCGGCCTCGGCGCAGGCAAGGTTGACACTGCATACACTGCAATCAACGACATCAAGGACCAGGTTGACAAGATGAAGTCGCTTCTGGTTAGCGCTCAGGGCGCCAGCCAGGAAGACCAGAAGAAGGTCGCCACCGAACTTCAGGCAATCCAGTCGCAGATCAAGTCGTCAGCGAGCAACGCGAACTACGCTGGTTCGAACCTGCTCGTAAATGATGCAGCTGCAACTTCGGACCTTAAGGTTGTTGCATCTTACAACCGTACCGGCACCACTGTAACGATCGACACCGTTGACGTTGCTGCTGCTGACGTACAGGTATTTGCCGATGCAGCCGGTACCGGCGGTATCGCTGGCGATCTCGTTGCCGCGACTTTCTTCGATCCGTCGACTGCAAAGCTTGATGACGCTGCTATCAAGACTGCTCTGGAAACGGTTGAAACTGCTCTGGACAAGCTCACCACTGGTGCAGCTTCGCTTGGTGCTGCTAAGGCACGCATCGACACCCAGAAGAGCTTCATCTCCAAGCTCAGCGACTCGGTTGAAAAGGGCGTTGGTACGCTCGTTGATGCCGACATGAACAAGGAATCGGCTCGTTTGTCGGCTCTGCAGGTTCAGCAGCAGCTTGGCGTTCAGGCTCTCTCGATCGCTAACTCGTCGAGCCAGTCGATCCTGTCGCTGTTCCGCGGCTAATCACTTAGCTGATACGGCTTATGTTGGAGGGCGCGGGGTTCATTCCGCGCCCTTCTTCTTTTTAAATGACCTCTTCATCCAAGCCGACACTTTCGCGCAAGCTTCGCGATCTATTTTGCTCGCATCAGGATGGCGGTGGTATCGATGCAGCAGAATTTCCAGCAATTACTCGAACAGCTTAAGGCAACGCTCGGCAAGCTTGGCGCGCGAAAGCTTATAGCGCTCGGACTTGTCGGAGCTGCATTGATGGGCGCAATCCTTTATACAAGCGTTTATCTGAGCCGCCCCTCCTATGAAACGCTTTATGTTGGCCTTTCACGCGATGACGTCAACCGCATGGGTCTGGCGCTCGGCGAAGCGGGAATCGCGTTCGACGTCAAATCTGACGGCTCGTCATTGCTTGTCCCTATCGGTAAGGCTGGGCAGGCCCGCATGTATCTGGCTGAGAAGGGTTTACCAACCTCGAACAATGCGGGTTACGAGCTGTTCGACAATATGGGTTCACTTGGCCTGACCTCCTTCATGCAGGAAATCACCCACGTTCGCGCGCTTGAAGGCGAAATTGCCCGCACCATTCAGGCTATTCGCGGCGTTAAGGCTGCACGCGTCCATATTGTTCTGGCCGAAAAAGGCTCTTTCCGTCGCGGTGATCAGAAACCTTCGGCGTCCGTCGTCATTCGTGCTGAAGGCGGCTTTGCTGCTGAATCCGCTCAGTCGATCCGCCAGCTGGTTGCTGCCGCAGTGCCGTCGCTCGATGCATCTTCCGTGACTGTTCTTGATACCAATGGACGTTTGCTGGCATCCGCTGGCGACGCTGCAAATGGCGCGGCGCTCATGACCGCCTCACTTGAGCAGCAAGTGGCTTCGAATGTGGACGAAAGCATCCGTAAGGCGCTCGCTCCCTATCTTGGTATCGGCCATTTCCAGAGCAGCGTTCAGGCTTCGCTGGACACGGACCGCCGCCAGACCAACGAGACAAGCTTTGACCCTGAATCGCGGGTTGAACGTTCCGTCCGGGTTGTTCGTGAGAGCGGAGATTCCCGCAACGCCCGCAATGATAATGCGACGGGTGTTGAGCAGAATATTCCGCAGGAAGAAATTCAGAACCGCAATGGCGAAAGCTCCACGGAAAAGACCGATCGTCGTGAAGAGCTGACCAATTATGAAATGAACACCAAGACTGTTTCAACGGTCAGCGATGGCTATGCCGTCAAGCGTCTGTCGATCGCCGTGGTCATTGATCAGGCGCGTCTGCTTGAAACTGCTGGAACGACCCCGCCGCCCGCCGATTTTGTTGACCAGCAGATTCTGAAAATCCGCGATCTCGTTGCAACCGCCGCCGGTCTGAATGCTGATCGTGGTGATGTGATCAACGTGACTGCTGTCAACTTCCTCAATCCGGCAGGTGCGGATATGGACCCGGTATCGACGCCATGGTCTGAGCAGCTGATGCGTCAGAGCGGTTCCTACGTGAACGCACTTGCGATCCTTGCGGCTGTTGCGCTCCTGATCTGGTTCGGTGTGCGTCCGCTGCTGCGCGACCAGAATGCCAAGTCGGCAGGAACTGAGGTTGCTCTGCGTGAAGCTGGTGATGTCGGCGCCCCGAATTTCGTCGGCGATACACAGCAGGCAATTGCAGGTGAAGGTGCCAAGGCCGTGATCGGTGGACCGGAAGCCTATGCCGACCAGATGAAAACCAGTCTCAGTGATTTGCGCCAGCGCATGCGTATGCCAGCCAAGTTGCGTCTTGAGCAGATGATCGAGATGGACGAGGAGCGTGTTGCTGCCGTTCTTAAGCAATGGATTCATGAAACTGCGATTAAGCAGGAAGCCGCATCGACGCAGCGGTCTGTCATGCCGGAGCTTGAGGCAGCCTGATTATGAGCACGCTCGCCCTCAGCCGCTATCTTCCAGATTTTTCAACGCATCCGATTGCTGACGATGCGGTTGAGATTATTGCGGCGCCCGTACACCCTTTGCCGCTTGCCGAGCATCCCAGACGCGTAGATGTGCAAGACGCGTCAGCGGCAGAAAAGGCGGCTTTTGCCGAACAGGCTGAAGTTGCTCGCATCATCGCGGTTGAAGAAGAGAAGCGGGCAGCATTCGAGGCCGGTCGCGAAGACGGTCACAAGGAAGCTGAGGCATTGTATGAGGCCGAAAAGACCAGGCTTTTGCGTGAACACGAAGCTGAAATCGAGGCATTGCGTGCCAATTTCTCCCGCGAACAGGCAGTCCTGCTGGCGGGCGCTTTGACGGACGCGTTGAGCGGTCTGGAACACAACCTTTCAGCACAGATTGCCGATGTTCTTGCGCCTCTTCTCGCAGCAAAGCTGGAACGCGATGCAGTTTCTGGTTTCGCGCAGCGTATCAGTACGCTTGCTCTTGAGGGGGAAGCGCCGGAAATAGCAGGGCCGCCGCATCTGCTTGAACCGTTGCGGGAGCATGCCGACCTACTGCCAACCGGATGCCGGTTTACGGAAACAGCATCGGGTGAACTTTCATTTTCCTTTGGTGAACGTGTGCTTGAAACGCGCGTTGCACCAGTTCTGGAAGAACTAAGGGTTGCCGCAGGATGAGCATCGATCCGGAAACCAAACGCGAAATCATTATCGTTCGTCGCGGCAGGCGCGATGATGATGACGGCCATCATGGTGGCGTCTGGAAGATCGCTTATGCCGATTTCATGACTGCAATGATGGCGTTTTTTCTCGTCATGTGGCTCATCAATGCTGCAAATGAGGAAAGCAAGGCTGCTGTTGTCAGTTACTTCAATCCCGTCAAACTGATGGACCGGCATTCGAGCCCCAAAGGTGTGCAGGATATCGACGAACAGAACGGCAAGGTTCGCTTCGAGAGCGACCAGCAGATAGAGAACAGCACCAAAGTCATCAATGACAGCGCAGCTTCTCTGCCGCTTGAGCAGGAAGAAAGCCGGATGTTCCGCGAACCTTATGCGGTCTTGTCCGAGCTCGCGCATGAGACGGGTGTGCTTCAGAATCAGTCTACGAAGGGCGAGGGCGGCAGTTCACAGGCAGGCACCCAAACCGGTGCCGATGGTGGTGATGCCTATCGTGATCCATTCAGCCCGGATTATTGGTCGAGCAAGGCTGCAGAAGAACTGACGCAGCCGGAAGCAGCACCTGCAACGCCGCCGCAGCAAACTGCCGATGCGAAGGTCGAGGAAAAGAAGGAAGCGGTTGAAAAGCCTGCCGAAAGCCAGGAGCAGCTTATTTCTGATCTGAAGAAAGCCGCAGACGGAGAGACCGTAACCGATGGAGGCAAGGCCGCGAAAGCTGAGCCTATGCCAGACGTGACCGTGGTTCCTGTTGACGGCGGTGTAATGATCCAGCTGACTGACAAGGTTGATTTCGGCATGTTCACTATCGGATCGGCCAAGCCGGATGCGCGGGTCGTGCAGATGCTCGAGCGGATTGCACAGGTTATTTCGCGCCAGCCAGGCGAAGTCATCATCAGTGGTCATACTGATGCACGCCCCTTCAAGAGCGCGACCTATGATAACTGGCGTCTGTCATCCGCACGTGCACAGATGGCCTATTACATGCTGGTCCGTGGCGGGCTGGATGAGAAGCGCGTGTTGCGTGTTGAAGGCTATGCTGAACGTCAGCCCAAGAACGCAGCTGATCCGAACGCCGCTGAAAACCGTCGCATCGACATTTTCCTCAAGTCCAATCCATGAAGAAACTGGTGGCCCGTTCCTTGCTGGCATTTGTTGCGAGCCTTCCGCTGGCCAGCGGGGGAACGGTTTCCTATGCCCAGACACCTTTAACGGAAGCGCCACGCAGTCTGCCGGTTCTCGAGCCGTACAAGCTCGTTCGTTCGCTGCGCATGTTGCAGGACCAGCTGGTCTCGGGAAAACCCGAAGCAGTAGTCATGCTCAACAGGCTTCTCATTTTCGTCAGTTCCGACATGGAGCGCGCTCCAAAGGAAGTGTGGGAGAAGCCTGAGAATATTTACGCGGCAATTATCTATCTCTTCAATGGCGGTAATCCGGAGGCCGTACGCAAAGTATTGGCTGGCGTGGATACCGAAACTGTGCCGCTAGAACTTGTTAAAGGCGCGTTGGCGTATGCTTCGGGGCAGAACATCGAAGTTGTGAAACTGTTTTCAGTTCCGCTATCGCAAAAGCTGCCGGCAGAGCTGCGATCCTCCATCATTCTGGTGACTGCGAGCCAGATGACAGCCTTTGATCCTGCCACAGCCCTCACGCGGCTTGATCAGGTTCGGCTCGAGAGCCCGGGAACGCTTTTTGAAGAGGCTGCAATCCGTCGCTCTATGCCGATTGCGGCCAAGTTGGGCGATGCTGACAAGATACGCATGTTGTCGCGCAATTATCTGCAGCGCTTTCCTCGTTCGCCCTACATGCGTGATTTCATGAAACAGTTCGTTGATGCCGCGTTGAAGCTCAATGACCGTATAGGCAATGCAGAGCTGGTAAAGCTTATCGGTACTGCCGATCCGGTTATGCAATATTCGCTCTATTTGCAAATCGCGCGCGGTGCCCTGGTGAACGGCCAGACTGAGCGAGCCCGTTTCATGTCGGGTGAGGCACGTAAACTTGCTGAACATCTGAAGACTGATCCAAGCCGGGCCAACCTCTATGCGGCGGCAAGCGATGTGGCGTCAGATTCCGCTGGAGACGCCTTGCGGGAACTATCGCAGATTTCACCAGATCGCTTGCAGGAGCGTGACAGGCAGCTTTTGCAGGCGGCGGAGGCTGTGGGGTCGGTTGTCACGCGTACGCCCACTGCGACGGCGGATAAGGCAAAGCCAGTTAAAAGCGAGACCGACATTCCTGCAATGCCGATCGCAGATGCTGAAGAAGAGCCAGCATTGACTGAGGCTCAGGACGTTGCGCCAGCGGTTGGATGGAAGCCATCCTCGCCCGCAAAAGCAGAAGATGATTTGCAGAAGACCATGGATGACGCGCGGCGCAAGCTTGCGGAGATTGATGCCCTGCTAGGAAAGACCATTCAATGAGCGTAGATGTTTTGCTCAATACGGCTGGAAGATTGGCTTCGCTTGCCAAGGCAACAGGTACCCAGCAGGGCACTGTGGCGAAAGCGAATGGTGAAAACCAGGAGCAAACCGAGCCTGCAAACATCTTTGGCGCGCTTCTTGAAAAGCCGCAGAACAAGTTGTCGCGAGATAGCGAGCAGAAGGACGATACGCAGTCGGACGATAGCGATAAGACGGAACGTGAAGCCGCGGCTCAAACTCCGACCCAGTCACCTGCCTTTGGCGTATCACAGAACCTGCTTGTCCTCGCCGCAGGCTTAACGACCGCGACGGGTGAAAAACAGGCTTTAGCGGGCGGCAGTACGGTCAAGCCGGATGCGAATATGTCGGCATTCGCAGATCTGGGTGAGGTCGCTTCTGAAACAACGAGCGCCGTTGCTACTGATATGCCAATGGCTGAAGCGGAACCGAAAAGGGATCAGAAGAGCAACGTTCAGGCGAACAAGAAGGCCTCAGCCTTGATTGATCCTAAGAATGCCCAGAAGAGCGAAAATATCACCAGCTCCACTGTGTCTGCTGCATCTAACGATCAGCCCGTCGATAATGCCTCGGATAGTGCTGCAAGTACGCTCAAGTCCGATGCTTCTATTCCGCTGGCTGATGGTGCTGAGCCAGATCGTCCGACCACGCAACAACCGCAGCAAAGTGCGAAATCAGCGTCAGTCGTTGATGTGAAGTCTCCTGCTCAATCGACCTCGACCGCAGCAGCGCGCATCGCTGACATTCAGCTTTTGTCCGAGCGAAGCTTCGGTGCGGTGAAGACTTTGCAGATCAGGCTCGACCCGGTGGAGCTTGGCGCAGTGACTGCGCGTATTCGTCTTGTCGCCGATGGCGTGGAAGTGCATCTGGTTGCTGATAAAGCGCATGGCGCGCAGGCGCTGGCAGCTGATCGTTCAATGATCGAAAAGGCATTGAAGGTTGCCGGTGTCGCCGATGATGCGAAGATTTCTGTAACGGTCACAGAGCGCGGTGCCACTGCCGCAGTGCAGCATTCGTCGGCAAGCCAGAGTGCAGGCCATCAGCAGGCAGGCACGCAGCAGCAAGGGCAGCAATCATTCGACATGCAGAATGGCTCGGATAATCGGGGTAATGCGCAGGGCCAGTCGCAAACGCAGTTCATGGGTGGAGAGGGCAGACAAAATGGCGAACCCGGTCAGACTGAGCGCAACAATACCCGCACGCGTGCTTCGGCTGATGCCAATGAGCGCGAAGCTTCTCTGGGGCTTGGTGGTCATAATCGCGGTCTGGTCGTCTAGTTCAGCAACAGCCAAAGCAGAGAATGTCTGCGAACGCGAAATGCACAGAGCCTCTGTCCGCTATGATGTACCACTTGGTATTCTCTATGCCGTTGGGTTGACCGAAACCGGACGTAAGAATTCACTCCAGCCCTATGCAATGAATATTGAGGGCCGGGCCGAATTCTTTCCTTCACAAGCTGCCGCTTTAAGACGTTTCACCCAAGTACACGCCGAGGGTGCAAAGCTAATCGATCTGGGCTGCATGCAGATCAATCATTACTATCATTCGCGTGAATTTCCATCCGTCGGAGCGATGCTGCAACCAGGCCTCAACGTGGATTATGCGGCACGCTTTCTGAAGCGTCTTCGTGAACGGGAAGGTAACTGGACGATGGCCGTGGCACGCTATCATGCGGGTCCGAATAATGATCCCGCGCAGAAGCGATATGTGTGTCGTGTGATGACAAATATGATCGCCACAGGCTTCGGAAATTGGACGCCACAGGCAAAAAGCTTTTGTGCCGGTTGAATGTGCTAGCAGGAAAAATGCCGGTTGTAGGGAGTGGCGCAATACACGCGCAATCAGGTCACACAACCACAGGTTGGTTATATGTATATCAGCTATTACAGAGGATAATTTTTTAAGTGCTTGTAAAGAATCGTTAAACTTCGTGAGCTCGTTAACCAATCGTTAAGGTTTTCAGTCGAAGAGTACCCAAGCGCTGCAATCATCGCGATTCCCATTAAATTAGATGGTACTAAAATGCCTCCCAATTTATTGCGGGCAACTTTTTGTCATTGCCGCTGACTCCTCCTGCCCGTTACTTCTGTCTTGCTTGGGTTAACATATTGATTCGGAAGGCGGGCCGATGATCGTAGTCGTGGATGAGCGGAATATTGTGACTGAGGGGTACTCCTCTTGGTTCGGCCGAGAAGGCATCACGACAACCGGCTTTACACCAGATGATTTCAATGAATGGGTCGAGAGCGTACCCCATCAGGATATTATGGCTGTTGAAGCCTTCCTGATCGGCGAATGTGCGGCTCAGAATGGACTTCCAGCCCGAATTCGTGAACGCTGCAAGGCACCTGTCATTGCCGTGAATGATCGCCCATCGCTGGAACATACGCTGGAGCTTTTTCAATCCGGAGTTGATGATGTTGTCCGCAAGCCGGTTCATGTCCGCGAAATACTTGCCCGCATCAATGCTATCCGTCGTCGCACCGGCGCGTCGGACTCGACTGGCAACGATGGAACGGCGCTTGGTCCGATCCGTGTCTTCTCTGATGGCCGTGATCCACAGATAAATGGTGTGGATTTTCCATTGCCACGTCGCGAGCGCCGTATTCTGGAATATTTGATTGCGAACCGCGGTCGTCGCCTCAATAAGGCACAGATTTTCAGCGCGATTTACGGTATTTTCGACAGTGAAGTCGAAGAAAACGTCGTTGAAAGCCATATTAGCAAGCTCCGCAAGAAATTGCGTGAAAAGCTCGGTTTTGATCCTGTTGATTCAAAACGTTTTCTTGGGTACTCAATCAATATCGAATGAGATTCGTGCCCTGCCTTCCGGGCTTTGAAAGCTCACACCCAGTATTTCGCAGTTTTTAAAGGTAGTCCTTTTTTGGGCATCCCCTGAAACTGATCGAGTCCTCAGTAAAAGCGTAAAAATCCTAAAGGCTACAGTTTCACGCAAGCGTGGCCCGATAGCTTGTCTGCGGATTCTCAAATTCTCAGGAGTTGCCAATGAGCCTCTACGGTATGATGCGGACCGGCGTTTCGGGTATGAACGCGCAGGCCAACCGCTTGTCTGCAGTCGCGGATAACATCGCAAATGCGAGCACGGTCGGTTATAAGCGCGCTGATGCGCAGTTCTCGTCTCTCGTTCTGCCCAACACCGCAGGCCAATATAATTCGGGCAGCGTAGAAACCAATATCCGCTACGGAATTTCCGATCAGGGTGGCATTCGCCCTACGTCTTCAACCACCGATCTTGCTATCGATGGTAATGGGTATTTTGTTGTAAGCGATGCTGACGGCACGCCTTACCTCACGCGTGCCGGGTCGTTTGTGCCTGACCAGTATGGCAATCTTGTCAATACGTCCGGTTACTACCTGATGGGTTACCCGGCAGACGTAAATGGCAATGTTAATACGGTTGCCAATGGTTTTGACGGTCTGGAACGGGTGAATGTCAAGCAGTCCGATCTGGTTGCTACGCCAAGTACTTCGGGCGATTTCACGGTCAATCTGCCATCCACTGATGAAGTTCCCGCTACCGGCGAATTTAATCACAAAACGTCGCTGATCGCTTATGACAATCTGGGTGGCAAGATCACGCTGGACGTCTATTTCACCAAGACCGGCGATAACACCTGGGATGTTTCGATCAAGAATGCCGCTGATGGCGTCGAAGTCGGCACAACGACGCTGAATTTTGACGGTACCAACGGTAAGCTGCTTTCGGGCGGTGACGTTGCTGTTGATCTTACCGGCTATAACGGCCAGTCACTGGATCTTAATCTCGGCTCCTCCAAGCAGCTTGCCAAAGACTATACGATCAGTGAAGCCGTTATCAACGGTCAGGCACCTTCGTCGATCAAGGGTGTTGATATTGGCAAAGACGGTTCAGTTGTGGCGCTTTACGAAAATGGCGCGCAGAAGCTGCTCTATCGTATTCCATTGGGAACAGTCGCCAGCCCTGATCGCATGTCGGTTATCAGCGGTAACGTGTTCTCACCAAGTGCAGAATCCGGCAACATCCAGCTTGGCTTCCCGGAAGGCGGCGGTATGGGCAAGATTTCGTCCGGCGCGCTCGAAGAATCCAACGCTGATATTGCGCAAGAGCTGACCGACATGATTGAGGCTCAGCGCAGTTACACCGCCAATTCGAAGGTCTTTCAGACCGGCTCAGAATTGATGGACGTGCTGGTAAACCTGAAAAGATAAGCTGAAACAATTCCGGGGCAGGTGGGGACCTCCTTCCCCGGAATTTCGATATTAGAGCGATGCCTGATGAAAATGCATCGTTGGAATTGCTCTAACTCTTTGTTTTTATGCACTTACCCTACGCAGAGCCATTTCGCTTTTGCTGGGAATGCTCGAAGTAACTGGACCGTTTTCGCAACAAAAGCGGTTTGAAGTAGGATGGGGAAAAGATGTCGCTTAGTTCTGCTCTTTTGACGGCCAAAAGCTCGCTTGCGGCAACGTCCAAGCAGACGTCAGTCGTCTCTCGCAATATTGCGGGGGTCAATGATCCCGATTATTCGCGGCGCACTGCTTCGCTGGCTTCCGGACCCTATGGTTCGCTTTATGTGAACATTAGCAGGTCCGCCGATGAGGCGCTGTTCAACCGCTTTATTCAGTCCAACAGCACGGCATCCTCTTCTTCTATTCTTGCAGGCGGGCTTGACCGCCTTTCATCGCTTTATTCTGCGGATAATTTTTCCGGCTCTCCCTCAGCTCTGATCGGCGACCTTCGGGACGCACTTCAAGTCTTTGCAGCATCACCATCCAATTCGGCTCTAGGCGATGGCGTCGTATCGACAGCGCAGTCGCTGGCCAATGCACTGAATAACGGTACGAAGCAGATTCAGTCGCTGCGTACCGATGCGGATAATGAAATCGCGGATTCAGTTGCCAATATCAACGACGTGCTTGCAAAATTCGAGAAGGTCAACCAGCAGATCGTTAGTGGTACGCGCGCGGGCAGCGATGTTGCCGATTTCCTTGATCAGCGCGATTCACTTCTCAAACAGCTTTCCGGTGAACTCGGTATTACAACGATGGTTCGCGGCGACAATGACATGGTCATTTTCGCAGAAAGCGGCGTGACGCTGTTTGAAACAACGGCGCGTCAGGTCAGCTTTCAGACGTCGAGCGGTCTGGCTGCCGGCGTGGCTGGAAACGCTGTTCTGGTTGATGGTGTGCCGCTTACACACGACACGTTCGATCAACCTTATGGCACAGGCCGTCTCAGTGGGCTCTTGCAGCTGCGCGATCAGGTTGCGCCGCAATACCAGATGCAGCTTGACGAGATCGCACGTGGTCTGGTGACGATGTTTGCTGAAACTGACCAGACAGGCGCAGGTCCTGATCAGACGGGCTTGTTCAGCTGGGAAGACTCCCCGGCAGTGCCTGGCGCGGGTGTTTCGGCTGGCATAGCGGGCACCATCAAGGTGTCTTCGGCGTTTGTGGCATCTGAAGGCGGCAGCTCGCTTCTTTTGCGCGACGGTGGTGCGAATGGCGCCAATTACAAATACAATGCGACAGGCGCGTCAGGCTTCAGTGATCGTCTGCGCGCTTTGAACGAAGCATTCTCGGAGCCGGTGACTTTTACATCATCAGCAGGGCTCGGCTCAAGTTCGAGCCTTATTGATTATAGTGCTTCTTCAATTGGTTGGCTGGAAGGCAAGCGGAAGGCCGCGAATGCCAATTTCTCCTACAATCAGACAGTTGCTGTGCAGGCCGACCAGGCTCTCTCCAATGCCAATGGTGTCGATATCAACACTGAAATGGCGTTGCTTCTTGATCTTGAACATTCCTATCAGGCATCGAGCCGGGTGTTGACGACGATCAACTCCATGCTCGACGACCTTCTAAACGCGGTGTGAGGCTTATGAAAGCGCAATCTATTTCCACTTATGGTGCAGCTTCAGCTCTCAAGGTCCTCGTGGCAAAGACCAAGGCTGAGCTTGGGAAAGCCCAGCAGGAAGCAACCACTGGCATGGTGTTTGATGTTGGTCTGGCGCTTGGCGCCAAGTCTGGCCAGACCATATCCTTGCGCAAGGAATATGATCGCCTGACTGTGTTGACCGATATGAACAAGCTGCTCCAGCAGCGGATGACGACGACTCAGACCGCCACCAGCACCATTATTACAGACACGCAGAATTTTCTGGGCGATCTGACAGGCGCAAACAGTACAGTCGAGGCTGCTGACACGGCCGCAAAATCTGCAAAGTCCTTGCTGGATTCGGTCACCGGGCTGCTCAATACCAGCTATAATGGCGAGTATATTTTCTCTGGTGTGAACACCGATGTGAAGCCGGTTGCTGACTACACAGAAGGCAGTGCCGCCCAGACAGCAGTGCGTCAGGCATTTGAAGACCATTTCGGTTTCAGTATGAACGACCCGCAGGTTGCAAATATTACCGGCGATGACATGAAAGCCTTTCTGGAAGGCGATTTTGCTGAACAATTCAATGATGCCAACTGGGATGCCAATTGGTCGAACGCCTCTGACACGGTAATCAAAAGCCGCATTTCACCAAGCGAAACTGCCGCAACTTCGATTTCTGCCAATGCTGACGGTTTCCGCAAAACCATCATGTCGGCAGTGATGGTTTCCGAATTCGCGGCGATCGGCTTGAACAATTCCGCGTTTCAGGCGCTCACGACGCAGGCCATGCAGACCACAACGCAGGCGATCACGGAAACAACTTCAGAGCAGACAACGCTTGGCCTCGCGCAGCAACGTACCAATGCCGCGACAACCCGCATCGCAGCACAGCAGAAGATCCTCAATGAATCGGTTCTCAACCTCGAGGAAGTCGATCCATACGAGGCAGCAACGCGCGTCAACGCTTTGATGACACAGATTGAAACATCCTATGCACTGACAGTTCAGCTGCAGAATATGAGCCTGCTCAACTATTTGAAATAGTTAGACTATTGGAGCGCTGTGTGCTCGTTCTGGCGCTGCACAAGAATGCTCTGAATGATTGAATCGACGCATCGCGCTTTCCAAAAACCGATTCTGATTTTTGGGCCGATGCTCTGGGGTGCTAACCCGCCCCGAAGTTGAACATCACGCACCGGGCAGCATGAGGCGGTCCGTATGCGTGGTGCCGGAAAACGGAGACTATATGTACCAGCTGCGCTACGAAGACGTCATGAATGATGATATGGCGAGCGCCAAGGAACGCGAGCGGATGCTTTTTGACCGTTCGATCGAGATGCTTGCCGCTGCCAAGGCTAATGGAGCCGGATCGCGCGAAGGCATTGATGCTTCCTACTTCACCACCAAACTCTGGACTACGATCATTGATGATCTGGGATCAGAAGAAAATGTGCTGCCGAAGGAGCTCAAGGCCGCGATCATTTCGGTTGGCATCTTCATTCTCAAAGAGATGGAACGCATTCGGCAGGGCGAAAGCAGCGATTACGACACCCTGGTCGAGATAACCCAGTCCATCCGGGATGGTCTTTGACATGACGACCAATAGCAAGTCGAACAACGACAAGTCGGCAATCCGTCTTTCGCTGCGCGCGGGTGAGAAAATCTACATCAACGGCGCGGTGTTGAAAACAGATCGGAAAGTGTCGCTCGAACTGTTGAATGATGCGACTTTTCTGCTGGAAAACCATGTTCTGCAGCCTGATGAGACGACAACGCCGCTGCGCCAGCTCTACTTTGCGGCGCAGATGATCCTGATTGAGCCAGCTCTGAGAGAGCAGGCTCGCAATACATTTGCACAGATGCTGAAGGGCATGTTTGCGGCATTCAAGGACACGGAAATCCTCAATGCGCTCAAGCTTGTTGATGAGCTGGTGCATAATGGGCGTGTCTTTGAAGCATTGAAGACAATTCGTGCGCAGTACCAGCGCGAGGCAGAGCTGATGGGCGAAACTGTCCCGACCACGCCTGTCAAACAATCCGAAAAGCCTACGGAGGCAAGTCTATGACCACCACATCGACAGTCGGTGCAAACAATGCGACGAACAATACAGCCAATTCGTCTGGCAGTAATGCCGCTGCCAAGGCCAGCGTGGATTACAATTCCTTTCTGAAGCTTCTGGTCACACAGATGCAGAATCAGGATCCGACGCAGCCGATGGATGCGACGCAGTATGTTTCTCAGCTTGCCACCTTCTCCAATGTTGAGCAGGCTGTTCAGATGAACAGCAAGCTCGAAACGCTGATCGCAAATTCATCGCTGTCGCAGGCTGAAGGCTGGATTGGCCGCACCTTGACGAGCGCTGACGGAACGGTTTCCGGTGTCGTCAAATCCGTGACCATTCAGTCATCGGGTATGCTTGCCGAACTGGAAGACGGCAAGACGATGCTGATTGGCCAGGGCGTCAAGATCAGCTAAGGACAACTCTCGTGAACGAAGCTGATGCGCTCGATATCGTTAATTCGGCGGTCTGGACCGTGCTTATGGCCAGCGGTCCGGCCGTACTTGCAGCAATGCTTGCGGGCATTGGTATCGCGCTGTTTCAGGCTTTGACGCAAATTCAGGAAATGACGCTGACTTTCGTGCCGAAAATCATCGTCATTTTTGTCGTTCTTGCCTTTACTGCCCCATTTGTGGGTGCACAAATCAATTCCTTTACGCTTCTTGCCTATTCGCGCATCGAAAAAGGGTTTTAGAACCTTACTACAGAAGAGACGTCTGTTTCCCTGACGTAGCCCTCGCGCAAGCTTCACCGTTTATGTTCCGTCCGACAACAGGAGACGGACGTGCAGCAGGCAGCAGTTAAGCCTTCAAAAAAGAGTGGAATTCTGACAGGCAGCGACTTGGGTCTTGCTGCCGGCATGGTCATTATTCTGACTGTGCTTTTTCTGCCTGTGCCTGCAATTGTGCTGGATATTGGTCTGGCCTTTTCCATTGCCTTTTCCGTGCTTATCCTGATGGTTTCGCTGTGGATTCAGCGTCCGCTTGATTTCTCGGCTTTCCCGACTGTGTTGCTGATCGCGACCATGATGCGCCTGTCTCTCAATATTGCGACGACGCGTGTTATTCTTACGCACGGCAATGAAGGCTATCAGGCAGCAGGCCATGTGATTCACGGCTTCTCGCAATTCGTGATGGGTGGCGATTTCGTCATCGGTCTTGTCGTTTTCTCTATCCTGATCATCGTCAACTTTCTTGTCATCACCAAGGGTGCAACGCGTATCGCGGAAGTCGGTGCCCGCTTCACGCTCGACGCTATTCCCGGTAAGCAGATGGCAATCGATGCTGACCTTTCCTCTGGTCTGATCGATGAGAAACAGGCACAGCATCGTCGTCGTGAACTGGAAGAGGAAAGCTCGTTCTTCGGTTCGATGGACGGTGCTTCAAAATTCGTGCGCGGCGATGCGATTGCTGGTCTGATCATCACGGCGGTCAATATTTTTGGCGGTATCATCATTGGCGTCACCCGCCATGGCATGGATATTTCCGAAGCAGCCGACGTTTTTACCAAGCTTTCCGTTGGTGACGGTCTTGTCACGCAAATCCCGGCGCTGATCGTTTCGCTTGCGGCTGGTCTTCTGGTTTCCAAAGGCGGCACACGCGGCTCTGCCGATCAGGCGATTTTCGGACAGCTCGGCGCTTATCCAAAGGCGCTTCTGATTGCATCATTCCTGATGTTTGTTTTGGGCATCATGCCCGGGCTCCCGGCATTTCCATTCTTCCTGTTGGGCGGCGCAATGGCATTTGTGGGGATCGCGGTTCCACGCAAACAAGCCAAGGAACGTGATGCGCTCGCTGCGGAAGCTGAGTCAAAGCAGCGAGACGCCGATGAGCAGGAACGCAACTCCGTTAAAGCTTCGCTGGAAACCACCCAGATTGAACTGTGCCTCGGCAAGCAGCTTTCAGCGCGCCTGATCGCATCGCAGCAGGAGCTGGCACATCGCGTTGCCAAGATGCGCAAGAAGTTTGCGCAGGAATACGGTTTCGTTATTCCTGAGATCAAAGTGACAGACGATATTTCTCTGCCACCCAAAAGCTACCGCATCAAGATTCATGGCACTGCGGTTGCAAGCCATGAACTGCGGGTCGGTGAAATTCTCGTCGTGCTGGGCGAACGTCCAATTCCGTCTATTCCCGGTGAAGAAGTGCGCGAGCCGGCTTTTGGCATGCGCGCCTATTCTGTGCCGGAGACATTTACGTCTGACCTGCGTCGCGATGGCTATATGACCGTCGATAATCTGTCGGTGCTGCTCACACATTTGAGCGAAATTGTTCGCAACAATCTGGCACAGCTTCTCTCATATAAAGATATGCGGATTCTGCTGGATCGTCTTGGGCCGGAATATCGCAAGCTTCTTGAGGATATCTGCCCCGCAAATATCTCCTATTCAGGGCTTCAGGCTGTTTTGAAGCTGCTGCTTGCGGAGCGTGTTTCAATCCGCAACCTGCATCTGATTCTTGAATCGATTGCGGAGATCGCACCCCTGGTCCGTCGTCCTGAAATGATTGTCGAACATGTTCGTATGCGTATGGCGCAGCAGATATGTGGCGATCTGTCGGATAATGGCGTGCTCAATGTTCTGCGTCTTGGCAACCGCTGGGATCTGGTATTCCATCAGAGCTTAAAGCGTGACAACAAGGGCGAAATCGTCGAGTTCGACATTGACCCGCGCCAGCTTGAGCAGTTTGGAACAGAAGCCACGGCTGCCATACGCAAGCATTTTGATAGCGGTGAGCGGTTTGTTCTGGTTTCTTCTCCTGAAGCGCGTCCATATATCCGCATGATCATCGAGCGCCTTTTTGCGACCTTGCCTGTTCTGTCGCATGTTGAAATTGCACGTGGTGTCGAAGTGAAATCGCTCGGCGCGATTTCCTGACGGGGAGAGAACCCGTTGCCCATCACACAGCTGCCAATAAATGAGCTTGTCTTCGCAGCCATGCTGGCATTCTGCCGCGTTGGTGCTTGCCTGATGCTGATGCCAGGTATTTCCAGCGGGCGCATTCCGTTGCAGGTGCGGTTGTTCATTGCGCTCGCCTGTTCATTCGCCGTTCTGCCATTGGTGATTGAGGCAATCGTACCCCGTCTGGATGGCATCCATCCACTGGCGATGTTTCGTTTGATGTTGAGCGAGATGTTCATCGGTGCGGTGATTGGGATTCTGGCACATATTTATTTCTGGGCCCTGCAATTCATGGCCAATATGATGGCGATGGCGGTGGGCTATTCCGGTTCACCGGCGGATGCGATTACCGAGCCAGAGCCGCAGGCAACGCTTGCGACCATTGTCACGTTCAGTGCGCTGTTTCTTTTTTTCGTTACGGATATGCATCTGGAGATTTTGCGGGCGCTGCTGAGTTCCTACACCGCGATACCCGTTGAAGGTCATTTCAGACCTGATGCCGCGATGATCGATATCAGCGACGCGCTTTCGTCCGCATTTCTGGCAACCTTGCGTATTGCGGCTCCATTTATCGTCTTCGCGATTCTGGTCAATTTCGCCATTGGACTGATCAATAAGCTTACGCCGACGATTCCTATCTATTTTGTGTCGATGCCTTTCGTACTCGGCGGTGGTTTGCTGGTCGTCTATTTCATTTTACCGGAACTGCTGCGGTTTTTTATTGGCGAAACGTCTACGCAGTTGCGCAATCTGTTCTGAGGATTTCATGGCCCAAACCAATGCCCGTAATCTCAAAAAGCTGATTGAATTACAAAAGCTGGGCGCTGCCCGGCTGGAAGCATCCCTTGCTGTATCCAATAATCGCAAGAAGGTGCTTGATGAGGAGCGAGAAGCACTGATCGCCATGCAGGATCGGCGATACGATGGCAGTGCATTCACAGTTGATCCCACGTTGCTTATCAAACGTCTCGGAGGCAATGCGTCAGAAAGTGAGCACATTGAACAACAGATCGAATCACAGCGCAGCGGCCTCTTAAAAGAACAACGTCGGGTAGAACTTCTTGAAGATCGGCTGGAAACGGTACGAAATGATAGCGAAAGAAGAGAGCTCGCAAGTCTCATTGAAGAGCTTATCAGCCGGAAAACGTCCTCATCGTGATTGATCGGATCACAGATTGTAAAGATTATTATATAATAATAACAATGACTTAGTTAAAACCTGGTGAGCTTATTTAAACCGCGTTGACCTCGCCTTTGTCATAAAACTGAAGCCGATTCGTACCGCAAGCTTCAGTCAAGTTTGGCGAACTATTGTGCAATCAAGAGATGAAGAAGGACGAGTTGTATGGCGATCAATCCGCCGTCAGATCTGGTGCTGGACGTAGCGCGGGCGGCTGATCCGCAAGCCTATCGCTTGGCGACTGAACGACTGAAGTCGATATCGGCAAGCACAGGCCCGATGGTGGCTGATGCGGATACAGGTTTGCCACGTGATTTTGTGAGTTTTTCTGAAAGTCTGGGCTCGGGGGTAAGAATCAACCCTGAAGGCCAGAATGCAACCAATCCGGCCTATCGAAAGTTTGAAGCTTTCATGCTGCAATCTTTTGTCCAGTCGATGTTTACCAGCGATACGACAGCCACCTTTGGCAAGGGTATCGCAGGTGATTACTGGAAATCGATGATGGCCGAGGCCATGGCTAACAAGATGGCAGATACGGGCGGTGTAGGCATCGCCCGTATGCTTGAAGCGCAGGCAGCGATGAAGCAACGGGCGGAGAATTCGGCAACTTTGGCTTTGGGAGATGTCGTTAACGATCTGGGACAGGGAATGAGCCAGGACACGGTATCGAAGGATATCGTTCATGGATTTGAACGGCAGCTCATTCAAAAACAACTGGAAAACAATGAAAGTGGAGAACGCGCTTAAGGCTGATCCGCCTTTACCGAAACCGCTCTGGCGAGTGAACGAGAGCGCGACCCGCTGATACATATAATTGAGGAAACCCGAACATGACCGACACAAGCTCCGAAATCAGCCTGCTGCCGCAAGCGCCGGAAGTAGCATTGGATGTCAATCCAGCAGAGGAACTGGAGCAGCAGCCCGTACTTAAGCCGGTTGTGCGGGCTATTCAGCGTCTTGAAGACGTCATCGATACGGAAACTCGCCTTTTGCTTGAAGGTGGACATCCAGACCTTGCTGACATCAACTCGCGCAAAAGCCGCGGTCTTTATGATTTCAACAAGGCAATCAAAAAGGCTGCAAGCCTTGCTGAACCTGCCACGATGAAGGGATTGCAGCCACTGCTCGACAGCCTCAAGCAGAAGCTGGAGAAAAATTGCGAAGCTTTGCAGTTGCACCTGCGTGCGGTTGGCGAACTCGCTGATCTTATCCGTGGCGCTCTCGAAACGCAGGACGCAGACGGCACCTACAGCATGCAGAGCGCGAGGCTCGGTCACGCCCGATGATCCGCATAATTGCAATCGGTCTTTGGATATGTGCTGTCGCCCTTGGTTCGCTGTTCTTTGCCGTGCGCCAGAACGATGCGCCGTCGGGTGAGGTGCAAGCGAATGGAGGTGCGTTTGGCGGGCTCGATTACGTCAAGACCGACGTCATGAGCGTGCCGATCATCTCCAATGGCAGCGTTGCGGGATATGTCGTGGCGCAGCTGGTCTATACGGTCGATTCGAATATTCGCAAAAAGCTCACCGTACCGCTGGAATATTTCATCAGCGATGAGATTTTCCGCAAGTTCTACGGCAGCTACTCCGATACCAAGGAAGTCGAGAAAGTGAACTTCGAAGCAGTGCGGGCGTCGGTCATCACCGATTTGAACGCACGCTTTCCAGAACCGGTAATCAAGGATTTACTGGTTGAACAGTTCAACTACATTTCGGCAGAAGAGATCCGCGCCATGAACATGCGCGGTGGAGCTTCATCGGAAATAGCTGGCAAGCAGGCGGCAGCCGCAGCCACTCACAGCGAGTAATATTTCCCTGCCAACTGGCTCAAACGGTCTTCATCGAGAGTAGGTACTGAAGCGTCGGTAATGAACTGAACGCCGATTTCGCGTTTATCGCGCCAGACGATCTGGGCCAGAAGTGCTCTCGCGTAGAAGTCGTCAAACAGCCAGAAGCGTTCGGGGAGACTGGGGACGTCAGTGATTCTCAATCTTGCTCCATGCGGAGCAATATCGCAGAACTGGCACTCGATGATAAAGCGTCCATCAAGGTCGATAATCTTACCTGATCGCAGCCGCGTGCGCTGTCGCTCTTCCCTGCGTCGCTCGTGAGACGGTTTGTTGCGCACCATAATGATCTGCCTGCTATTCCCCTGGATGGAAAATATAGCAGGCATCAATTTAGTAAGCGTTACCTAAGTTCAATGCTCACCGCATTTTTCACAGCGGCCACGCAGTTCAAGCGTCGTTTTGCGTGACTTGAAGCCACTTTGGACGCTCCAGGCGCTGACGAGATTCTCGATAGCCGGATCGGAAAATTCCGTCACCTGTCCGCATTGATCGCAGATGGCAAAAGCAATCAGGCCATGCTGGTGACATTGCGGGTGCGCGCAGGCGACGAAGGCATTCAGGCTTTCGAGACGGTGTACCATTCCGTAATCAAGCAGCTTTTCCAAAGCACGATAAACCTGCAACGGAGCGCGAAAACCGTCATCGCGAAGCTGATCGAGGATCGTATAGGCACTGAGGGGCCCATCCGACTTGGACAGCACATCAAAAACGAGCGTCTGATTGCGGGTCAGATCATGCGATGGGTGACTGTGGGCGTGCTGATGGTCGTGGTGATTGCTCATTGTCCAGCGTTCCGTTTCGGTGAAGCCTCTCTCCTATGTAATGGCAGGAGGCTTAAAATGAAAATAGCCAGTGCGGCAACGACGATTGATGGGCCTGATGGCGTGTCAAATTCGACCGAACCATAGAGCCCGCCGATAACGCCAAGTGCGCCGATGATTGACGCCATGATTGCCATCTGCTCAGGCGTGGAGGCAAACCGCCGGGCTGTTGCGGCAGGAATAATCAAAAGCGATGTTATCAGAAGAATGCCGACGATCTTCATCGAGATAGCGATGACAAGTGCCAGCAACAGCATGAAGATGATCCGTGACAAGGCGGGGTTCAGCCCTTCCGCACGTGCAATATCTTCGCTGACAGTTGCGGCAAGCAGTGGACGCCACAGCCATGCAATCACTGCCAGAACCAGAATTCCGCCACCATAAATGAATGCGATGTCGAGACGCGAAACGGCGAGCAGATCACCAAACAAGAACGATAGCAGATCGACGCGCACCCATGTCATGAAGGCGACGATAACCAGTCCCAGAGACAATGTTGCGTGCGAAAGAATGCCCAGAAGCGAATCCGCAGACAGTGAATGCCTTTTTTGCAGCAATAAAAGAATTGCTGAAATGGCGACCGCCACGGCAAAAACACCAATCATCAGATTGATATCGAGAATCAGCGCCAGAGCCACGCCCAATAGCGCTGAGTGGGCCATGGTGTCACCGAAATAGGCCATCCGTCTCCACACGATGAAGCAGCCAAGCGGGCCTGTGGTCAGCGCCAATCCGACCCCGGCAATCAGAGCGCGGGTGAAAAAATCGTCAAGCATGGGGTTTGCCTTCCTCATGATGGTGATGATGTTCACCGTCATGGTGATGGCCGTCTTCTGAGTGGCAGTGATCTGTCACTGAGCCGTCGGCATGTAAGACGCGGCCGTCAGGCAGATGGGTGTGATCATGGTGGTGTTCATAAACGGCGAGAGGGCCGACGGCGCGGCTCCCGAACAATCGTACATATTCCGGACTGGCGGTAACATCGCGTGGCGTTCCACTACAGCAGACATGACCATTGAGGCATATGACGCGGTCAGTAGCGGCCATAACCAGATGAAGGTCGTGGGAAATCAGCAATACGCCGCAACCGGTATCATCACGCAATTTGGCAATCAGCTCGTAAAGGGCTGCTTCGCCGGAAAAATCAACGCCTTGTACCGGCTCATCAAGCACCATAATGTCCGGCTTGCGCGCGAGCGCCCGCGCCATCAGAGCGCGCTGAAACTCGCCACCGGATAGATTGGCGATCTCTGCCTTGAGGAGATGTGTGATCCCGACGGCGTCCAGCGCACCGATAATGTCTGTCTTGGGCAGGGGACCCGTCAGCGTCATCAAACGCTCGACAGAAAGCGGCATAGTCCGGTCAATATTGATCTTCTGCGGCACATATCCAATTCGCAGGCCTTTTATGTGACGGATTGCGCCCTCATCGGGCTTGAGAATATGCAGTGCCATTTTGGCCGTCGTGCTCTTACCTGCACCATTGGGGCCGATAAGTGTGACGATTTCACCACGATGGATAGTCAGGTCAACATTGCGCACAAGCCACCGCCCGTCGCGATAAACGCCAGCACCTTTTAGTTCGATCAATGGTTCCCGCGTGGAATATGCGGGGAGGGCGGTCTTACTGGCCATATAATATGAGCTTTCGCTGCCTTCGTGAGAGCGTCAGCACATTGTCTTGAAAGACAAACGGCGCTCTCGAAATTCTTGTCTCAGGATGTGTGAACGATAAGCCGATTCGGGTTTGTTTGCGTCGCCCGGTTAAGCGCTGTGAACAATTCTCCAAAAAGAGGTTGTGCCTCCTTATCGCAGACGTTATAGCATAACGCAAATTACGTAATAGAATAACATATCACTTGTATATGTTGTTCAACTGTGGCTGGCGTTCAAGAGAGACCCATGAAACATTTCCAATCCTTTTTGTTGGCATCCGCGTTTATGGCTGTTTTGGGCGGAGCGGCTTCCGCTGCCGAACGTAGCGGCGTCGTGGTTTCGATCAAACCGCTACATTCGTTGGTCGCTGCCGTGATGCAGGGCGTTGGCGACCCACGGCTTATTGTTCAGGGCGCAGGTTCCGAACATTCATACAGCCTGAAACCATCTGATGCTCAGGCCATTGAACACGCCAAGGTCATTTTCTGGGCAGGGCCTTCAATGGAGACTTTTCTGGACAAGCCGTTCGATACTCTCGGTGAGGGTGCAAAAATTGTTGCGCTTGGCGAAGCGGATGGATTGACGAAGCTTAAGTTCCGGGAAGGCGGCCCATTCGAGGCACATGAACATGGCGACGAAGGTCATGCGCACGAAAAGCACGATGGGGAGGGGCATGATCACAGCGCCGAAGCCAGTTCTCAGGATAACCATGACCACGGCAATGAAGCTGCGGAAAAGGCCGATGATCACCACCACCATGCAGAATTCGACCTGCATTTCTGGCTCGACCCTCAGAATGGCAAGGTTCTGGTTGGCGATATCGCTAAAGTTCTGAGTGAAAATGATCCCGAACATGCGGCGCAATATGAAAAGAATGCTGCCGATTATGCTGAAAAGCTGGATGTTCTGACAAAAGATATCAGCAGTGAACTCCAGCCAGTCAAAGACAAGCCTTTTATCGTCTTTCACGATGCTTATCAGTATTTTGAAAATCGGTTCGAGGTAAAGGCTGCTGGCTCGATCACTGTGAGCCCTGAACAAGCGCCGGGTGCAGGGCGTATCAAGGACATACACGAGAAGATCAAATCGCTCGGTGCAGTATGTGTATTCTCCGAGCCGCAGTTTGAGCCCAAGCTGGTTAACACAGTCATCGATGGCACTGATGCCAAAACCGGTGTTCTTGATCCTCTTGGTTCAGAATTGAAGGACGGCCCTGATCTGTATCCGGAGCTTATCCGAAATCTGGCAGATTCCCTTAAAAACTGTTTGTCGAAGTAGTACTGGTCGCGCCCCCGTTCTGGACCCCCACCCAGAAGCGATCAGTTCTTAGTGCCGAGCTGCTGGAGAAATCTGACAGTTCGGCACGCCGATTTTCAGAGACGTCACTGCAAATTGTTTAGCGCTTTGGATTATCTGCTTCATTCTCTCAACCGGGTGGCTTTGCCGCCTCTTTTTTGCCGAAGTAATGTAATGATATAACATTAATAGCCAGCAATACTGCGTAATCCTTCATACCGGAGCTTTTGCAGTTCTTAAACAAAATCCGCCAGCAAAGGAGATGCCATGAAAAGGCTTCCAGTCACCGTTCTTTCGGGCTTTCTCGGAGCAGGGAAAACCACGCTCCTCAATCATGTGCTCAACAATCGGGAAAATCGCCGGGTAGCGGTTATTGTAAACGATATGAGCGAAATCAATATTGATGCCGCCCTGGTACGTGAGGGAGGAGCGGATTTATCCCGCACCGAAGAGCAACTCGTTGAAATGACCAATGGCTGCATTTGTTGCACATTACGCGATGATCTTTTGAAAGAAGTGGCGCAATTGGCGTCACAGGATCGCTTCGATTACCTGCTTATCGAATCGACCGGTATTTCCGAACCGCTGCCCGTCGCAGCAACATTTGAGTTTCGTGATGAGAAGGGCGAAAGCCTTTCCGATCTTGCGCGTCTCGACACGATGGTCACGGTGGTTGATGCCGCCAATCTGCTTAAGGACTATTCATCCAATGATTTTCTGCGCGACCGTGGCGAATCGCTTGGAGATGAGGATGAGCGGACGCTGGTTGACCTTCTGGTCGAACAAATCGAGTTTGCCGATATTGTGGTCCTCAACAAGATCTCCACTTCAAGTGCTGAAGAACGCGATCTTGCACGCAAAGTGATCAAGTCGCTCAACCCCGATGCGCGAATAGAAGAAGTCGATTTCGGGCAAGTCCCGCTTGATTCCATTCTCGACACACGCTTGTTCGATTTCAATCGTGCCCATGAACATCCGCTTTGGTATAAAGAACTTCACGGTTTCCATGAGCATGTGCCGGAAACAGAAGAGTATGGCGTGCATTCATTTGTTTATCGTGCGCGTCGTCCATTCGATCCAGTGCGGTTCCAAAATTTTATTGATAGAAGCTGGCCGGGGGTCGTCCGCACAAAAGGCTTTTTCTGGTTGGCAACCCGTCCTGATTACGTGGGCGAGCTGAGTCAGGCGGGCGCGTTGGTCCGCACCAACAAGCGCGGACGCTGGTGGTCGGCTATTCCCCGCAGCTATTGGCCGGCAGAACCTGAATGGCATCAGGCGATGCAGCCTTATCTCGATGCTGAATGGGGCGATCGCAGGCAGGAGATTGTATTTATCGGAATAAGCCCGATGAATAAGGCGGAGATTATCGCTGAACTCGATGCTTGTCTGGTGCCTGAGCAGCTCTTCGTGCCACAAAACTGGCAAAAACTGGCTGACCCGTTCCCAAATTGGTCAGTCGCAGCGTAACCTATCCTTTATTCGGCCGACAGCGCGGTAATTTCAGATATCCTGCTGTCGGCAAGGGTGCGGTGGTCGAGCACATTGGCGATCGCCTCACGCACATCCAACATCATGTGCCGAACCTCGCACTCGGTCTCATCGCAATCGTCACAAGGCTGATAGTCGGTTTTGCTGGCACAGGCGATGGGCGCCAGTGCCCCATCCAGAGCGCGAATAATATTGCCAATGTGGATTTCACTCGCGGGGCGGGCAAGACAAAATCCGCCACCTTTGCCTTTGCGGCTCAATACGAAGCCGGCATTTCGCAATTCGATGAAAATATTATCGAGAAATTTGCGCGGTATATGATGCCTTACCGCAATCTCGCTCGCTGAAGCCAGCTGACCATCTGATATGCTGGCCAGATGCACCATGGCCTTCAGGCCGTATTTGCCTTTTTTGGTTAGCATGGCTTCCCTGCTGCAATGTCCAGTGGACAACCCAATTTCTCAAACGAACGTATATATAGGAAGTAGGGAGTTAGGGCTCCTCCGGCAAGTTACTTTCACGTCGCACTACGCAGGCATCGCTGATTTTAACGCCAGCGCGAGCGCACCTTGGAGGCTGTCGCCGAGCGGTTCTTGATAAAACTCCCTATAAGGAAAGAAGGGGAGTGCTGCGTAAGACGACGCCAGCCCGCCGGTGATGCTGAAACGTTGAAGCTCACGGATTCGCAGTGCCTCCAATCCATGGCGGATCATTTCACAGGCGTCGGCGAGGATGTTTGTGCCGAGCGGATCGTTCAATGCCACAAATTCAAACAGCATGGGTGCAAAAGCGGCATAGTCGGCGGCGCGGGCCGTTCGCGAGAAAACCGTTATGTTACGCGGATTGTTCTCAAATCTCTCAAGAACGGCGCGCGATAAGTCTGAGTGCTGCGCGAATCCGTCAACAGCGAGCAGTACCTGTTCCAGCAGTTTACGACCGAGCCATGCACCTCCGGCATGATCGCTCAATACAAAGCCACGTCCGCCGACTATACGGGTCGCGTCGTTGGTTCGTCTGACAAAGGCGGATCCCGTGCCAAGAATCACGATGGCAGCATCGCCGTCCCCCATCGCTCCTTGTAATGCGGTGAGCGTGTCCGAAACGATCATGCTCTCTTTAAATGGTAGGCGCTTGTATATAGGAGTGTGATCTTCGACAGAGTTGGCTCCGGCGAGGCCCAATACGGCATTGGCCGACCCATATATAGAAGTGGTCAAGCTGGCGTTCTTGCGGGCTTGTTCGAACGCCTCGCATATATGAAGAATGCTGTTCTCTGTATCTGCACCTATATTCGCCGGGCCAGAAGCACCTGCAGCCAGCACTTTGCCGCTCTGATCTGTAAGGATGGCACGGCATCCGGTGCCGCCGCCATCGATCCCGAAGTGATACTTGATGGTCATTTCTGTCATTTCATTGTCGCAAAGATTGGAATCGGCGGGCTGCAATGGTTGATATTCTATTAAAACGCACCATATGCCCTGTGGAAAGAAACTTTG
>NZ_NNRK01000036.1 GCF_002252475.1 Brucella rhizosphaerae
CATTTCTGACCTCCAGTCAAGAATCGAGGTCAAAGTGAAAAAAATAGCAAATACAATGACTTGATCGGATTGCTGTTTTTAAATCAGAAAATGTCAGGATTCGCTGGAAGCCGCAAAGCAGAGCATTTAGCCCAGATTACTGGACGCAGATCAGCGATTCTAAGGAAGGAAAACAGCAAGGAGGGTCAAAGGTCGTCGATTTGACGATGGCGGAGAGGATGGGATTCGAACCCACGAGACCCTTATGAGGTCTACTCCCTTAGCAGGGGAGCGCCTTCGACCACTCGGCCACCTCTCCGGTAAAGGCGAGATAGCCGGTACGCTTCATCATTTCAAGCGATTTGCGCAGCTTACGGTAAAATTCCCAGCATAATTTCACCTTTTATATATAGGCGTGAGCGAATAAGCCGGAATTACGGGCTTCTGCTCCCTTCTGAAACAGCAGCGTACGCATGCAGGCCAGGTAGAGATTCGGGTGAATTTTCACATCAGCTGGGTTTGTCGCTCTTAATTAAGAGGGGCGATTGCCATATTTGGGTCGGTGAGAGAGGGATTCGGGCGTCAATCTGTGCATGAGAGTCAAAAAATACGTGTTTTCAATCGTTAAGACCGGTTAACCGGCGTTTACATACGTTAATAAAGTCTAAAATACCCACTCCAAAGGGGGCAATTTCGTGTCATTTCTGCAACAACCCTCCCTCATAGACGCTCAACAAAGCTTGGGAGTGATATTCGATGTTGAAACGAAAGAGCTGGCGAGTATCTTCACATCCAGAAGAAGGAGCGCTTCGGGGCGACTTTTTCATCAGGGGATGGGGACAGGTTGTCCTTCAGCCAAATCAGAATGCCCAGACCCATTTTTAACTTTGACTGGAGGTCAGAAATG
>NZ_NNRK01000004.1 GCF_002252475.1 Brucella rhizosphaerae
TATGGTGAAGGCTCCATCAACACCAGCCTCAACAACTTCGCTGACAGCTATGCCCTCAAAGCAACAATCGGCTTCAGAACGAAGTGGTGATCCCCGCGACACTTGAGAAAACGCCGGATCAACCTTGACGAAGTTGAGCCAAAGCAAACGCAGAAGCCGGACACAAGCACAACTCTCCCAAACTTATGGCCCTGGAAACGAGGCCATATCTGCGAACAGAAAGGATTCAGAATAGGGGGCAATGAATGGGACGTATGTTGACAAGACAGGAATTTTACAATCAGGTCTGGTCGGAACCGGTGACGTTATTAGCGGTGCGACTGCAAGTGCCTGTTTATCGGATTATGAACCTGTGCCGATGGCACGTCGTTCCGATGCCCACTGAACGCTATTGGAAAGCAATATCATCAGGAGACCCCGCAACCAAGACGCCATTGCGTGCTCTCGGAGAAGGTGGCGTCGATATCGTCGATCTTGACAGTCGCTATCAACCCAGGACCCTATATGTGTCGTGGGCGTTAACGCGATAAATGGACTGCTTGTGATCTTAAGTATTCCAAGTTGGCTATAGCGCGGATAGTACTTTTATCAAGATCGAGGTCCGTATTATACGCTTTGAGGAATAATTTCTTCTGCCTTTCTTTCGTACGGCGTAAAAGATTCACAAAACACTCACGCTGATCTTTTGAATATAGCTTCATTTCATACTCCTGAGGGTTCTCAGAGAAGCCGCGGTAATTACCCACCCCAAGTTAAGGTAACGGTGCCGGGGCAAGGCCTCGCCGAGGCCAAACTGGAGCCAACCACTCGCAGTTCAAGCAGCGATGTAGTTGACGGAAAGCCACTTATAAGTCATCCAAACAACGACATGAAGGTGTTTAATATCTCTGTTTGTCGCTTCTGGTTATTGAACTTTCCAACGCAAACCAAGGAGTGGTGAAAGTATCAAAAGCGTACCTGCAATGAGAAATGTTGTGTTCACCCCCGTGTGTGAGGATAATACCCCCCAGAAAAAGCTTCCAAGTGTTGTTCCCCCATACATAGCCATAAGATATGTGGAAATCGCGCGCGCCCGAATTTCTTTAGGAAACATGATTTGGGCTGTACCATTCAGGCCAGAAACAATGAATGCCCAGCCGACCCCAGTCAGCACCATAGATAGCCAAATGATGCCAATGACCCCGTTCCAGGCAGTGAATATGAGTGCCAAACCAAGCTTTAATGATGCTAGCCCAATGAGGTGATTGATGCCGAGTTTAGCTTTGGCGTTTGGAATAAGCACTCCGCCTAATACAGCGCCAGCTCCTATAGTCCCCATTAGCAAACCGACTTCGGAGGCTTTCATGTTGAGATTGAGAGCTGCGAATGCTGGCAGCAGGCTCCACATGCTACTTGCTCCGAAAAAACAGATGAATGTTCTCAACAGCAAACTACGAAAAGCGTTGTGTCGCATTATGGATGCGAAAACGAAGCTTGATGCAGCGTTAGACGTTTTAGCTTGTTCTTTGGTCGTAAAGCCCCCTTCAGCCCTCCATCGCCAAAAAACGAATATCATGCCAAAAAACGAGACCGCGTTGATCCAAAAAATGGCAGCGACAGTAGCAGCCTGTGCGATGAAACCCGCCGCAGCTGGGCCTACAGTACGTGCGAAGTTGAAGCTCATGCCGTTGAGCGCCGCAGCGCTATGAATTTGCTGAGGTTCAATAAGCGTAGAAACTGCGGCTTGCCATGCCGGCATTGTCAGGGCCGCCCCAGATCCAATCAAAAATGTGCCTAATAACAGGATGCCTGGGGTAACTTGCCCTGAACTGATTACGATGCCCAGCCCTAGAGCGCCTAACGCCATGATGCCGTGAGTGACTAATAGAAAGCTTGCCCGGTTCGTTCGATCCGCGAGGATGCCCGCTGGAACTACAAAAAGAAAAACCGGCAATGTCACTGCGGTCTGCACAAGGGCGACCATTTGCGTGGACTGGCTGAGCTGAGCCATAAGCCAAGCAGCCCCCATTCCCTGCATCCATGTTCCAAGATTTGAAACTGTGTTGGCCATCCACAAGGAACGGAACAGGCGGTTTCGGAGTGGTGCCCAAAGCGGTTCGGCTTTTTCACCCGTTAAAACATCAGTCTTCATGTGGACCATTCTGAATGGGTGTGGAACCAATTTTCGAGAATTGCTGCACGGGATTGAAGTTCGATTTCATTGCTCCCGTGAAATACGAAACTTGCTATTTCGGCGTTTGTCATTGCCGGGCCGCCGTATTGACGTCCGACAACCCCATAAGCCTTATAGGTATCAACCCAAGCGAAGTCGCAAGATTCCGGCAGTTTGGTGAGCTTCGCGTGTCGAGGCGGAATAATAATCCGTGCTGTTGGCGTGTAGGGCGATTTGTAGTCATGGCCCCATTTTTCGTCTTTGGAGACGGATGCCTTGACATAAGTCATTTTGATGTCGATCCCGGTGGCCAGTCTGACTTCTTCATTTATAACTCCGCCCCCCAACCGACTTGCAACTTCGCACAATACAAGCCTGTTATCAGGGGTATGGAAGAGTTGGAGGTGGAATATCGATGTTTTAGGAAGAGGTAGTGCGTGTTCCAGAAGATGCTTGGTGAAGCTCTCAATTCGACCGACCAATGGATTGTCTTCATTAAGCGCATGTGTTCCAATTGTCTCGCCGCGAATAAATGCCAGGCAATCCTTGAAGTAACGACCGATCTGCATCACGACCAAACGGCCGTTAATATAAAGTCCGTCGACACGGTACATATCCCCCGGGACAAATTCCTCAACTGTGAAAGCTTTTGATGTCGAAACACCTCGTGACAGAAATGCACGAACGTCATCATCGCTTTTCAGAACTTCTACTCCGGCAGATCCTCTTCCATCGTACGGCTTTACAACAACGGGAAGCTTATTGGCGCCTATGAAATCCAAGAGATCGGCTGGACAAGTAAGTTGCGCAAACCGGGGCACAGTAAGTCCACGTTCCCAAGCTCTGCGCTTCATGAGTGTTTTATCGCGGAAAAATTGCGCGTCGTCCAATGTTTGGCCAATAATTCCAATTGCTTTGCGAATACGAGTGGCGCGGCAAACGTCCGCCTCTGAAAATGACAAAATGGCGTTGATGCGGTGCGCCTTAGATATATCTACTGCCATTTTCTCGACTAAATCATTATTCTCGTAATCATCAAAAAGATGGACTTCGAGGAAGCTTTGCTTGGCTCTATCTTTGATAGCCTCGGAAGTAGGGTGATCGACGTTGCCCGATAGCAATATCGCGTCTCCTCCTGTCGCATCGCGCCATTCATTGGCAGAGCTCTGTAGAAAGACTTTTGGGGTGCAAAGTATTAACGCGGTCATGAAGAGACTCTTTTTCGAAATTGAGAGACCAATAATTAAGCGGCTGATACGTTAGCTAAGAGAGAACGCTCTCTAGCCCTATCATTTTTTAGGGTCATTAAAGTCGAAGACTTGCGCGATGTTTGCATCATGTCATCAACACACGTCTGAGCTTCAGTTAATGGGGAAGAAGCAGCACCTGGAGCCGACAGGACGAATGTATAGAATCTTGCCCCTTCGACGGGTGTGCCGAGCGCCCAAATTTGAGGAGAGGTTTTACTATTCTCTGGTATCACGCGATATGTTTCGGTTACTGCGATACCTCCGGGTGAATAGTCACCATTACGAAATGGTTTCGCTAATCCTGATTCAATCATCGAATGGACGATGCCTTGCGTTTTCGACAGGGTTGACGACAGCGGTATCCTTGCATTTACGAGATGATCCACCTCACGTTCGCCTGCAGTTCCGCGCAAAGTAAAACGTCCTTTGGCGTCTGATTGAACTGTTTGGATTGGGCCAAGTCCCACATCTATAACGCCTGCTTCTATCAAAGCGCAGAATTCCTCAAGCTTTTGCAGTGGTGGCCCAACGGCTATCCGGTTCATCAAAGGTACGAACTGTTCTAAAAAGAAACTATGGGATTTGGCTGTCAAACCGGCGAAATCCACTGCATAACGAAGGCTGGGACGCACATCCCTTAGGACATCACAAGCTGCTTTTATTGGACTGTTGATATTGCCAAGGCGTCCCTCGGCAATATCCTGCTTTAGTCTAGACAGGAGCCATCTGCGATATATGTTTTCATCATTAGCAATTGATGCTGGCACAGCCTCAATTAGCGATGAAAAAGAAAAATGTGATGATACGGGTATACGACTGATATAATCTTGCGGCACCGCAGACTGCTGTCCTGCCGAAAGATAGTGTTCGGCAAATTTCTCAGCATCGTCTGGTCCCTGTGTTTGTCGGATGAATGTTGTGTAGTAGACGAGTTCCATTTCCGCCTCAATTAACGGAAGTAGATCCAAATCGAAGTCTAGTTGACCCAATTTTTGCTCATCGGTTAAACATTTATTTTGTCTTATGCGATCAATATTGCCGATGGATATAAAATGAGGCTGGAAGTTCCAATGAGCCCCTTTTTGATTTCGCGCGCGAGCAAATAGTGGGATACCTGTGCGGGAAAAACAGAAAATCTTTAGTTCTCGCCCCGAAGGCTTGTAAACGATATCCTCCCCATTTCGATCAAATGTCCCACCCCGTCCAATGGTGGCCGCTGAGACGATATCGAGCGCCGTTAAACCCATCCCCTCGACACCTATGCGATATCCATCGGGAAGACTCTGGATTTTCTTCTCAACTGGGTAAGGCCAGTCGTCATCTGAAAATTGAGAAGCAGTAGCATCGCCTCGGTGTCTAGCAGAATGGCCAGTGCAAATAAAAACGTTATCAACGCTGATGAGTGAGCCAGCGTCAGTTTCTAGTCGAAGTTCTAATGTGCTTGATTGATTGAGACAAATAGCGCTGCTGCTGTGATGCACTACAGATATGTTGCTGGGAAGGTTGCGTACAATATATCTGTAAGACCAAGCAAGATATTGGCCCAGAATAGCACGGGGTAAATAATCGTTCTCCTGAACCAGTCTATGACCATCTTCTGGGTCTGCTACGCGGTAACCACGGTCCCGCGCCCAGTCAAAAAGGGAAGGGCAACCTATGGGGCGCAAATGAGAATGCTTCACAGGACCAAAAGTAGTTATTTGCGAGCATACAGTATTTGCCAGTATGTATTGAGGTTGATCGACGAAATGAACGCCGCAACCTGGTTCTAATGGTTCGAATATATAAATTTCAACTCTTTGATCAACATTAGAGAATGCATCTGATATTCTGTCGAGTAAGGCTAACCCGCGTGGTCCCATGCCGACTATTCCAATTTTCCAGGGCATCGCAACTCCAGATTATGGATTTTGAACGTTATTCAAATAAGCTGTTTACAGTCAATTGATATGTGGTCAATATTGATTGATTGATTCAATATTATTGGGCGGAAATGGTTTGATTGACGGTTTAGGATTTATGTCAGCGAAAGAAGCTGCAGCTGAACTTAATGTGAGCGTCGCAACCCTTTATGCTTACGTGAGTAGAGGAGTTGTTCATTCTGAAGCGAAGCCGGGAAGTCGTTCAAGACGTTATCGCGCAGCGGAAATTCGCGCTCTAGCAGATAAAAACAGAATTGCTAAGCATGTCGATGCGTCCAATATTCTGAATTTCGGAGCCCCACTGCTAGATTCCGAGATCACTTATACGGACGGCAAGACGCTCTTTTTCAGAGGGAGGGATAGCTCACTGTTGGCGACAACAAGTTCGGGTCTCGAATCTGTCGCAAGTCTTATATGGAACTGTGGTGCAGATGACTATTTCCTGGATGCGCCACCCGAAATCCCAGATGACTTTGCACCAATTCAGCTGCTCTCTCTCTCAGGTCGTCCGCTCGTAATATGTCAGTCCCTACTGCCATTGATCGGTGAGAAAGATCTCAGTGCCTATGATCGATCCCGGGAGGGTGCGGCCAGAACGGGAGTGCGGGTCCTTCGTCTGATGACAGCTTTGGTGACTGGCACACAACCAGCAGTCAAGGCCTCACATGAAACGTTGTCGGAAGCCTGGAATGTGGGCAAACACGCATCCCTCATAAGATCAGCTCTTATTTTGGCAGCTGATCATGAGCTGAATGCGTCGACGTTTACGGTTCGCGTTGCAGCGTCAGCGGGCGCTCCTCTATATCATGCAGCCGCTGCAGGCCTTGCAACATTGCAAGGAGCAAGGCACGGCGGCGAAATAGAGCGAACATTTCGCCTGCTACAAGAGATACAAGGAAGTGAAAACCCCGCGGAGGTTGTCACCGCGACAATGCGCAGAGGTGATACTATTCCCGGATTTGGTCATCCGTTATATTTGCAAGGCGATCCCAGAGCAAAAACCTTACTGACGTTAATGGAAAAAGAGTTCAACACCATAGAAAGTGAAAATATTCACCGCAATGTTGCGATAATTCAATCGATCGCCGGAAAACCACTCAATTTCGACGGGGCTCTGGCAATCCTCTCATTGCACCTTGGTTTATCAGCGCACAATGGTTTAAGTATTCTCGCGATAGGTCGAGTGGTTGGATGGATTGGCCATGCAATCGAGCAATATCTTGATAACCGCTTGATCAGACCCCGGGCGCGATATGTAGGACTTCAGTAGTTCGCCCTGCACATGTTGGTTTAATGATTTGCTTCCTGTCCTGTTGGTGTTCCAGATACATGTGGAGCCTCGCCAGATCGTCACCGAGACTAATTTTGCACATACTTCGAACTGAAACGGTCGAAAGGGCACCGTTACCTTAACCTGGGGGGCAACGTAACTCATTCTTTGGCGCAGTTTCTATGCAGTATTCAGGCAAGCGATTTCACGCCACATGTCAGTAGCGGCTTGTCGTAATTCACGGTGATCAGCAGCATTGAATTGGTTGCGGGGGAAATAATGCAGGTTGCAGATCGGATCATGTATCGACGTGAAGTTCTGCACATGTCGCGCTGATTTAAAGCGCTTCATAACCCGCTCGCGTCGTTGGATCGGCTGATGCGAATTTTCTGCCCGATTGTTCAAACCCTTATGTTGGCGATGATCGCAAACGCTAAGGCCTATCGCTCGTTTGGCAGCGCCATATGATCGTAGTTTATCAGTGACTATAACCCGCGGTGCGCAGCCCTGTGCAGAGAGGAGCTTGCGCATGAAACGCTTGGCAGCCTTGGTATTGCGGCGTTTCTGGACCAGAACATCTAACACAAAACCATCCTGATCAACGGCACGCCACAGAATGTGATGCTCACCTTTGATGGACATCACACATTCATCCAGATGCCATTTATCACCAAAGCGCGGTGTGCGGCGACGGACATTACTGGCATAGACCCGTCCGAATTTTTCAGCCCATTCGTAAACTGTCTTATGTGTGACGAAGATCCCGCGATAAGCCAACATATCTTCAACCATGCGAAGCTCAGTGGAAAGCGGAAATACAACCATACCGCTTCGGCGATAATCTCAGCGGGATAACGATGGCGGCGATAAAGCGAAGAATGAGGTTCAGTCATAACCCGTTATCGCCGCTGATGTTTACATTCAGGTTAAGGTAACGGTGCCCTGCTGACTGTTGAAGCATTGGTCTAACTGAAGTCGAGCGTGCTCTTTCTTCAAACCATAAAGATCTTCGAATTCCCGCACGTATCAATGAAACTTCAAAGTTGGTCGCCGCACAGAATGGCCATTGAACATTTTAACTGCCATCACGGAGCCTGTCTGCCAGTCGGCTCATAAGATCCATCCGCTCATGAAAAATCGCAATGATAAGCGATGGCTCGTTTTCCCGGGGTAGACAAAAAACATAATGGTATTCGCACTTTTTCATCCGCAAATTTGGATACAGATCGCCCATATCTCGAGACGCGCTTTTACCATCAGTGAGACTCACAATCCCCTGCTCCAGTTTGTCTATGTAGCGCCGGGTTTGCGTATCTCCCCACTCTTTACGCGTATACCGAATAATACTTCTAAAATCGGCTTCGGCTTTCGCGGTCAGAAGATAGTTTTTCAAGAGCGGCCTTCGATCAGTTCTTCATTTAGAATCTCACGAATAGTCTTATTCGATACTTTTCCCGAAAGTCCTTCTTCAACCCGGGTTTCCACTATGGCTTTTAATTCCTGCCAGGCTTTGTCTGCATCGTTGTCACCCGGAAACAGCCGCTCTAAGGCATATTGTTTAATGGTTTTTCCTTGCAAGGCAGCAAGGGCCTTCAGGCTCTGATGTTGCTTATCGGATATATCAATCGTTAGGCGGCTCATGGGCTATCTCCGTACAATTTTACAAACCCACATTAGCACACTTGTGGCGATGGCGCTATGCCGAGAATTTTCTGTCACCCCATCCTGCAACGTTACCTTAACCTGAATGTAAACATCAGCGGCGATAATGGGTTATGACAGAACCACCTTGACGAGACCTATGTGAAGGTCAAAGGCGTGTGGATGTATCTCTACCGTGCCATCGATAGCAATGGCGATACGGTTGAGTTCTGTTTCAGCAAAGATTGTGATTTAGCTGCAGCCAAACGCTTTCTTCGCAAGGCTTTGGCCCACCATGGCAGACCAGAACGGATCACCATCGATGGCAGTCAGACCAATAGAACAGCTATCTTGCAATGCGATGCAGAAAACCGTCTTACGCAGGTTGGCAAGCCCATTGCCATTCGCTCCAGCAAATATATGAACAACACGATTGAGCAGGATCACCGCCGCATCAAATGCCGGATACGCTCCATGCTTGGCTTCAAGTCCGAAGCCACTGCCAACATCGCATTAGCCGGCATCGAACTCATTCACATGATGCGCAGGCAGCAATGCATCTTCGCCTCAACGAAAGCTCTCTCCATCAAACAACAGTTCACAGCGCTCACAGCATAACTGCGTTCAGAGTTAAGGCGCGCTCCGGGCTGACCAAATTTTTGCAACACAACCTGCGAGCGTGCATGAGGACCACCTCATGGCCCTCGCCCAGCAAGGTATGGGGGCGGCCGCAAACCCAAGGCCGTCAGTGCTGCCGGTAATGAAGACGCGCGCCATCGGGATCTCCTATCTGGCAGGATATATGCTTAGTCTGCCTGCGCCTCTTCCACGGCATGACGCAGCCAGATCATTCCGCCTTCGAGGGTTTCGCAGCCGATCAGCCGAAGCGTCTTCCCTGCCCCCGGTCGTTCTCCATCCGCGCCACGATAGTCGACAATGCTCGGCCCACTGGCCACGCCGTAGACGGCGGGCCGAATTCATCAATTAGCCTGTGGCGAAGGAAGGCGTCGTTGGTGGTGCCGCCTCCTTCGAGGAGCAGTTTCTTCACGCCGAAGATGCTCGCAAGCTGGGCCATCGCGCCGGGGAGGTCATCACCGTCCGGGCCTGCGAAAATGTACAAGACGCCATCCTCGCGAAGCTCGGCAACATAGGCATCCGAGACGTTTTCGCCATGGATAGCAACCGCGTGATCGGAACCGATGCTATCATGACCGTAATACACCCGGCCCGACGAATCGATGGCGATGGCAAGATTCCGCCCATTGCGATCGGCTACATGTGGCTCGCGGGGGTGTCGCAAACTTTTCATGTCTGAACATATGTGCGATGAGCTGCGTCGATTGCAGATAGAAGCGAGGCATTGACCATGGTTGATTTCAAGGGAGTTCATTTTCCCAAAAGTGTCATCCTGTATGCCGTTTTCTTCTATGTTCGTTATTCAGTTTCGTATCGTGATCTTCAGGAAATCATGGCCGAACGAGGCGTAGAGATTGACCATGCAACACTGAACCGGTGGGTTGTTAAATACCCGCCGCAGATAGCAGCTCAGGCACTCAGACGTAAACGTCCAGCACTTAGCTCATGGCGTGTTGATGCGACCTATATAAAGGTCAAAGGGAAATGGACGTATCTGTATCGGGCTGTTGATAGAGACGGTCAAACCGTTGATTTGATGCTCTCTGAGCGCTGGAACCTCAGCGCTGCGCGGCGTTTCTTTAAAAAGTCTATCGCGAACAATAGCATTCCGAACAAGATTGTCATTGATAAAAGCGGCGCCAATTTAGCTGGTGCGCAGGCAATAAACAATATCCTTAAGATCACCGGTACAGGAAAGCTGATTGAGATCCTGCAGGTCAAATACCTGAACAACATCCTTGAACAGGATCATCGTTTCATCAAGCGGGTCACCAAACACATGTTGGGCTTCAAAGCGTTTCATTCAGCATCAGCGACAATTGCCGGTATTAAAGTGGCTCATATGATCCGCAAGAAGCAATTCGCAAATGAAAATCGCTCGCCATTCGTAGTGGTCGCGGAGCTCGCTGCATAATTGTGTTTACAGATAAGGCCGCTTTTACATTCATGAAATCTTTGCGACAGAGCCTGCTGTGATACCCGTCTCACCGGCGGATCATTACTCGGCGTCAGCAAGCTCAGGGCGACACGCACTTGCCTGTGCCTTCAACGCGATATCTTCCCACTCAATCCAGCGATAAGGGAGTTTCCCGCAGACCATGCTCCTGCAACAGTCTGAGCATATCCCGTATGCACTTTGCGGGGATTGTGTCGCTGATCAGAACAGATAACCCATAAATTACATAATGAGTATGCGATCTGCATTCAGTATAGTTTATATAAGTAATTTAATACATTGTAATTGATTAATACAATATATATTTCATTTAACAGAATTGTTAATCACTATATGTACAATAATGGCATATAGTGTCATGAATATCGCAATTTGCTGTCTGTTTGGTCGCAATCTCGATTCTTATTTATTTTCTTATTCCGGTCGCCTGATCCGCATTCTATTTTTAAAAGGGGCGTATAGTGCCTGATAATCAAGTCGTTCTGCTTCTTCCTATCGCACGCAACAGTCGCCGCACGCGTGTGCTGAGCCATTCAGTATCGCCGCTGGCGATCCTCAGGACAACAGGACGGGCAGCCGGAGTGGCAGTCACTTCGCTGATGATGCTGGGGCTTATGGCCCAGCTGTCCGGTTTTGCGATGGCGACTGATTATACGACAACGCAGACCACAAGCCTGCTGGATGGCGATACGATTGCGACCACAAGGGCAAACACTGCCGGTTATGGTGTGTGGAGCAAGGTCGGCACGACGTTGGAAATCCCTGGCAATAATACCATAACGACAACCGGAACAGGAGCGTATGGTGTCAACACGAGTGGCACAGGGTCAGGGGCTCTGTCACGTGGAGGTGGTGCTAATATTACCGGGGCTACCATAGCAACGAAAGGAGTAGATGCATTTGGGATAGCCGTTACCAACAGCGTTCTGGGCGTAAATCTGGTCGGCGTGACGGTTAGTTCAAGTGCGGCAACTGCAGTTGATGTCTATTCCAATGCTAGTGACAAAGATAACCCTTTGTATCAATTTGAGTCCAATATGACTGCTGATAATACTACCAAGATTCATTCAGATGGCGATGTGGCATTGAATATCTATGGTGTGTTTGCCGCGGCGAAAGCCAATTTAGATGGTACTCAAGTATCAGCTACCGGTTCCGGCAACTCAGCAATTAGGCTCATCGGTAATACTCAGCTTACAATCAGTGGCAGTGCTTATATTGAAACAATCGGCGATAATGCTCATGCTATCAATAATGAGAGTTACAATGCCAATACTATCATAAGTGACGGCGTTTCTATTTCCACAAAGGGCAATATTTCATACGGAATCCAAACTTATGCCGCTATGACCGTTGGAGCCGCGAATGTTTCTACCAACGGAGAAGGTTCGGGTGCGGTACAGGTCTTGGGTGCCGTCACTGCAACACTGACCGGAACGCAATTAGTTACAAGAGGAGGTAATGCTGCAGCAGCTTCTGCTGGTGGCCATAGTAGTCCCAACAGTAAGAATGCTTTAATCTCATTAAATGGCGCCTCGCTGACGACGACGGGTGACGGGTCGAATGCGGTGCAGATTTATGGGTCGACAAATACCATCACTATGGATGGAGCAACGACGCTTTCCACGTCCGGTGTCGGTTCTCATGCTATATCGGTGCAAGGTGCTGGTACTAAAACCTTTGACGGCGTTAATCCGGTAACAAATAGTTTGTCAGAGCATATTTCAGTTTCTGGTAGAGATGCAGCCGCCTTCAATGCGACGGGCACAGGAAGTGTTCTGAAGCTGGATGGCATATATCACGATGGAATGGTTACGCTTGGTGCGGATTCATGGACGGCCATAGCCGAAAATGGCGGTACGATTGATTTTGCTAATATCGCCAGCGGCATCAAGAGTATCTGGGCGAAGGGGTCTGACGCCAATACAATCGGTACAATTGTTATCAGTGGCCAGTCGGCTAGCCTGGGCGACATCAGAGCCCGCGTGGATGCCAATGGCCTGTTTGTCCTGAGCGGTCTGGATGCAGGCGCGAATTTCGCTATTGCTTCGCTCGAAGGTGATGGTGGCAATGTTGATCTGGGCACAACCAACCTCACCATCAGCGGTGATGCCAAAACCTCTTATGCCGGTACTTTTGAGGGTACAGGTGCCTTCATACGTGGTGATAAAAGCGGCAATGGGCTCGGCTCCACCACGCTGACGGGTGATAACAGCGCCTATACGCGTGCAGTCTCGGTGACAGGCGGTAGTCTTTATGTGGATGGTCAGATCGGTGGTGCGGCCACTGTAACCGGCGGGACGCTGGGTGGGTCTGGCACTATTGGTGGCGATGTGTCTGTGGCCGCAGGCGGCAATCTGGCCGGTCGTCAGGGGCAGGTTCTCACCATTCAGGGCAATCTGGCACTGGATGCCGGAAGCACCACGACCGTTGCCCTTGGTGCGCCGGAAGAGGCAACAGCCTCGGGGCTGTTCAATGTGGCGGGTGATGTAACCCTTGCCGGCAAGCTCAATGTCACCGATCTGGGTGGCTTTGGCCCCGGGCTCTATCGACTGATCGATTATGGTGGCACCCTGAGCGATAATGGCATGACGATCAATGACGTACCAGATGGCCTTGATGCCACGCAGATGTCGATCCAGACAAACGTCGCCAGTGAGGTCAATCTCATCAACCGGAGCGGTGCCGATCTCAACTTCTGGGATGGCAGCAATATGGCCAATCACGGCAATGGCGCCATTGATGGCGGCACCGGTACATGGAAGAAGGGCGAGACCAACTGGACCGATACAGACGGCACTTTGCACGGCAACTGGAGCGATGGCCAGTTCGCCATGTTCACCGGCACCGCAGGCACCGTAACGGTTGATAATAGCGGCGGCGATATCGTGGTCGATGGCATGCAGTTTGCTGTTGATGGCTATCGCGTGGAAGGGGATGCTGTCACGCTTCAGGATGGTGAGGCGATCATCCGTGTTGGCGTGGGCAACGGCAGCGGAAAGGGCATGTCTGCAACCATTGCCTCGGAGCTGAAGGGCACAGGCTCGCTCAACAAGCAAGATTACGGCACATTAATCCTGACGGCTGACAACTCCTATGCAGGCGGCACGACCATCAGTGAAGGCACATTGCAATTGGGCGATGGCGGCACAGCTGGCAGTGTGCAGGGCGATATCCTCAACAATGCCACGCTCGCTGTGAACCGCTCGGATGCCTATAAACTATCCGGCAAGATCAGCGGATCGGGTGCACTTGCTCAGAACGGAACCGGCACGCTGATCCTGACGGGTGATAATTCCTATACAGGCGGCACCACGATCAGTGCCGGTACCTTGCAGCTTGGTGATGGTGGCACCTCGGGCAGCATCAGTGGCACTATAAGCAATGACGGTATTCTGGCCGTCAATCGTTCGGATAAGCTCGTGCTTGATGGGTCTGTTGGCGGCACAGGTGCCTTGCAGCAGAATGGGACAGGCACAACTGTCCTGGCCGCTGACAATTCCTATTCCGGCGGCACGACGATTAATGCAGGCACATTGCAGCTCGGCAATGGCGGCACCACGGGCAGCATTGCCGGTGATGTGGCCAATAATGGCACGCTTTCCTTTAATCGCTCCGATCAGCTGATCTTCTCCAAGGCCATCAGCGGCACAGGATCGGTCACACAGGATGGTGCAGGCACAACACTGATGACCGGTGCCAACACCTATAGCGGTGCAACACGGGTGAATGCAGGCACGCTGCAACAAAAGATGAGCGGATCATTCAGTGCGGCTTCCGACTACACTGTTGCAGCCAATGCGACACTGGATAATGGCGGGTATAAAACCACGCTCGCTTCGCTCAACAACAGCGGCACAGTGAACTTCGGCACCAATCCGGGTGCTGTCGTCAATGTGGCCGGCAACTATACGGGCAATGGCGGGATGCTTGTGCTGAACACGGTGCTTGGAGACGACAGTTC
>NZ_NNRK01000005.1 GCF_002252475.1 Brucella rhizosphaerae
ACCTCAGCCTCGGAGGGTACTGGGGGGCAAGGCGGCAGCGGTCCGCATGCTCGAGGTGGAGGATGGGGCGGCCGATCGAACCAGCCCGGTAATGACGGCACCAAAGGGGCCAATGGTGTCGCAAAGGGCTGGATTTGGGCACCCGGTAACTTTGGCCATGATGGGGGAAGTGGCGGTGGCGGTGGTGGCGGTGGTGTTATGTCCACACTTCTGTCAGGGCGCCTTTATGATATCTCCACCCCCATTACTGGCGGCATTGGCGGCATTGGCGGCAATGGTGCCAAAGGCGGAATTGGTTACTCCGCAGCAATTTTACCATTTTCTGCATTTTGGGATG
>NZ_NNRK01000006.1 GCF_002252475.1 Brucella rhizosphaerae
AACATCACCATGGATAATGCTACGGTCATCAGCACCACGGGTGTTGGCTCACATGCGATTTCCATTGAGGGTGGCGCAACAAAAACCTATGGCATGGATGCCGACCTTGCCTATGATATCTCGGTGACGGGTAAGGACTCGGCGGTGTTTCATGCTGTCGACACGGGCAGTGTACTGACCGTGAGCGATGTCACTTTAAATCCCACTGCTGCGTCGGGTGCGGATTCATGGACGGCCATAGCCGAAAATGGCGGTACGATTGATTTTGCGAATATCGCCAGCGGCATCAAGAGCATCTGGGCGAAGGGGTCTGA
>NZ_NNRK01000007.1 GCF_002252475.1 Brucella rhizosphaerae
AACTTAACGTGACAACACCGTCTCGATGAAGGTATGATGATATGCATCAAATGCCCGGAGGTACCTCAATGAGCCGATTGCATACAGAAAAACACCTCGTATCCCGGATCGGATGGCTTCGTGCAGCGGTACTCGGCGCCAATGATGGTATTGTCTCAACGGCAAGCCTCATTTTGGGCGTCGCATCTGCTTCAACGGGAACGACGCAGATAGTAGTCGCTGGCATCGCGGGCCTTGTCGCAGGCGCGATGTCTATGGCGGCGGGTGAGTATGTTTCTGTCAGCTCTCAATCCGATACGGAGTTGGCAGATCTTGCCAGAGAACGCAAGGAACTCGAAACTCAGCCCGAAGCAGAGCTCAATGAATTGATGCAAGCCTATATTGATCGCGGCCTAACCCCGGAATTGGCGCGGCAGGTGGCAATACAGCTGACCTCACACAATGCTCTGGCAGCTCATGCCCGTGACGAACTGGGAATCGTCGAACACATGGAAGCACGGCCTGTGCAAGCAGCGCTGACCTCAGCGGCCACGTTCTCGATCGGGGCCGCCCTACCCTTGCTGATGGCTGTCATCGCGCCTCCCTCGATCTTGCTTTACGCGGTTGCTATCTCTTCCTTGCTGTTTCTTGCGTTTCTAGGCGCAATCGGCGCCAAGACAGGAGGAGCTAATATGCTTAAGGCAACCGTCCGCGTCACTTTTTGGGGCGCATTGGCGATGGCAATCACGGCTGGTATTGGGGCCTTGGTCGGCACATCGGTCTGACAGGGGATCTGAGTTTATAGGGAATACATATGTAAAGAAGAATTATCGAAGTCAGTGAGAGGCAGGACTCTAGAATTTGCTCATTCTATAGGTCGAGGAGACTATGAGGATGCGGTTCTCGGTTGAAGATCGATCAAAAACAATCCTGATGATTTTTGCCTTGTGCGGACTTGTGATCGGGCTCGGCTTGCACTTCTCCGGCCACTCATACGGCGCGCGGCTAACCTGGACTATCGCCACTTTGCCTGTGCTGGCAACTTTGCTGGTCGAAATTCTCCGGAGTTTATGGCGAAAGGAGTTCGGGCTGGATATCGTCGCCGCGATGTCTATGTCGGCCGCACTGGCATTTGAGGAAATGCTGGCCGCTTCGATCGTCGCCCTCATGTATACTGGGGGAGCCTTTCTTGAAAGCTTTGCCGAAGGGCGGGCACGCCGTGAGATGCATGCTTTGCTGTCCCGTGCGCCGCGAACGACAATGCGTTATATCGATGACCATCTCGAAGAGATTGCCGTGGATACGGTTCGTCTGGGTGATCGCCTCCTGATCCGTCAAGGGGATGTCATTCCCGTTGATGGGCGTATCGCCTCCGCAAAAGCCTTCATAAACACGTCTGCGCTCACGGGAGAGTCACTTCCGGTTTCGCTAGCGTCGGGAGCAGATGTGCTAAGCGGTTCGACGAATGCCGGCGATGCTTTCGATCTCGTTGCCAAGCACGAAGCGAAGGATAGCACCTACGCTGGCATCGTTCGCCTCGTGGAGGAGGCACAGCATTCCAAGGCTCCAATGTCCAGACTGGCAGACCAGTGGTCTATCGGCTTTCTGATAGTGACCGTCTTAATCGCCTTCGGTGCGTGGTTTTTCACGGGAGACCCGATTAGGTCGGTCGCCGTTCTCGTCGTGGCGACACCATGTCCTCTCATCTTGGCGGTGCCAGTCGCTCTTGTTGCGGGACTATCGCGCGCCGCTCATTTCGGCGTGCTGGTAAAGGGTGCTCGTCCATTAGAGAACATGGCTCGTATCAACACGTTAGTGCTGGACAAGACTGGAACACTGACAGATGGCCGCCCACAAATTACTTCAATCAATGCGCAGCCAGGATTGAGCGAAAATGATCTACTGCGTTTCGCCGCCTCCCTTGACCAGGTGTCCAAACATCCGATGGCGCAGGCTCTTGTACTGGCCGCTCAGCGGCGCGGTATAAATCTTGTATTGCCGACCGATGTAAGCGAACTGGCCGGAGATGGCGTGGCGGGCTGGGTCGATCGCAAAAGCGTCGTTGTCGGCGGACATAGCTTCGTTGAGAGACAGGTCAACGCAATACTGAGTGAAATTCCCCATACAGAAGCTGGAGCGGCCCTGGTTGCAGTCGCGATAGACGGTAGCATCGCGGGTTATATCATTATGGCCGATCCCTTGCGCGGCGAAGTAGTCGATACGTTGCGGGGCTTACGCAAAGATGGCGTAAAGCGAATAGTGCTGGCGACAGGTGATCGTGCTGCAGTGGCCAAACGCATCGCCAAGGGTTTGGAGCTTGATGCCATCTACTCCGAACTTTCACCCGATCAAAAGGTGCTGACCGTGCTCAGCGAGCGTAAGAACGGCCCCGTGATGATGGTCGGAGATGGGGTCAACGACGCGCCCGCACTTGCCGCGGCTGATGTCGGCGTTGCGATGGGTGCGAGGGGAGCGGCAGCCTCGGCAGAAGCGGCCGATGTCGTTCTTCTCGTAGACAGAATAGACAGACTTCGTGCCGGGATAGAAATTGCCAAGCGATCAAGGCGCATTGCTGTCGAAAGTGTTTTGGTGGGGATAGGTCTTTCTGTAATCGCCATGATCGCAGCAGCGTTCGGTTATCTAAAACCTGTTCACGGTGCATTGCTCCAGGAGCTGATTGACGTCGCTGTCATCCTAAATGCGCTTCGGGCGTTGAGAATCTCCCCCAACATCGGCTAAAGGGCGTCGTGGTTTACCAGAATGTGAACTGGTGAATAAGTCACCTACAGCTTCGCACCGAATTGTCGTTCCTGCAGCACGCAATAAGAACAGAACATTGAAGCTTAACCGCCTTGCCAGTACCGCGCCGGTCTTCGAACCAAGCACCATTAGCGCTGTTGCCCATGCATCCGCTTCGGCACAGGTACGTGTCACGATGGTGACTGACGCCGGAGGCTCCATCACGGGAGCACCGCGAAGTGGGTCCATGGTGTGCGACAGGCGGTAATCGTTGACATTAATCCAATGCCGATAATCGCCCGACGTGGCGACCGACGCATCCTGAAGAGCCAAAACCGAGTGGGCTGCGCGACGATCATAGTCAGGAGCCTCAACTGCAATCGACCAAGGACTCCCATCTGGCCGCAACCCGAGCGCCCGCATCTCCCCATCGATTCCTACGAGGCTGGACGAAATCCCGAAAGACAGTAATGTCTCCGCCAGACGATCCACGCCATATCCCTTGGCAATTCCATTGAGATCAAGCGTGATGGGAGCCGACTTTCGCACCATTCCCAGCTTGACGTCCAGTTCCAGAATGTCATGGGCTGGTCGGCGCTCGCGCTCGAGCGCTGCTCGCATCTGCTCAGGGACCGCCTCTGACGCCCCGAAACCCCAGGCGCTTACGGCATCCCCCATGCCGATATCAAACGCGCCGCCCGATGCACGGCCAATGTCGAGCGCAAGGCGCAAAACGTCCAGCAGTTGCTGCGGCACCTTTATCCAGTGTCCCACCGGCGCGGCGTTCACCTGCATTAGATTACTATCCGGCTTCCATGTTGACATCTGCATGTCCACCGCGTCCACTGCCGCCTGAAGTGCGGCCCGAACGGATTGTGGATCGAACTCCGCTGCTTGGTAAAACAACGCTGACCAACGTGTACCCATGGTAGGCCCGCTCAAAGCGTGACGTTGCATCTCAGTAGACGTCTTCGACATAACGTCCCTCCGCCCTGAGTTTGGCCAATGTCAGCCCCGTGGAACCCAGAATATCGGCAAGAACCAACGAGACTCCGTTGGCCATATCGCGTCCGCCACATACCATGATCCGCGCCCCCTCCTGAATCAGCCGAGTGACGTCATCGGCTTCTTCCCGAAGAGCATGCTGCACATAGCGCGGCATTTTCCCGCGTGAACAACAGGAGCTAATGTGCGCAACTTGCCCCTTCTGCTTCCATTCACGGAGTTCGTCGCCAAAGAAAAAATCGCTATTCGTCCGGCGCATTCCAAAGAACAAATGGATCGGGCGATGTCGCGTATTGGCACGGATAAAACCCGCCAAAGGTGCGATTCCGGTTCCCGCGCCGATCAAAATCAGGGGCATGTGTGTCCGATCGTCTGCATGGAAACCGGGATTGCGGCGCAGGAAAGCGCTGATCGTATCCCCGGGCTCCAGTTCCAGGAGCTGGCAGGAGCATAGCCCACCCGGATGTTTTCTCACGACGATCTCGACAAAGCCGTCGTTGCGTCCAGTAGCCAGCGAGTAGAATCGGGGAACTGTCGATCCCGAAGGAACGATGGCGATGAGATCGCCGGCCGCAAAGTGCCCCAGTCCGTGGCCAAGCACTTGCCGCCAGAAGGAAAGCTTTGGCAAGGCAAAGCGCAGGATTGCTGCGGGTGCCTGTACTGCCGCGCCATAATCACGGCGCGACACAAGCGTGAGCGGGACGGCGGGGGGGTGAACGACCTGATGCGTGAGTTCAAGATTTATGCCCAAAGCAGCACCGAGTGTCCGTCCCCATCGGGCAAAAGCCTGCGGCGACTGACGGTCCACCGTGTCAAAGGGTATGAGCATTCTCCATCCGACGGCATGCGCCATATCCGTCACCGCTCGCGCGAATCCACAATAGGCTGGAAAGCTACTATCGCCAAAACCGAGCACAACCAGCGGAATTGCCGAATCCGCTGCCTGAGATAACAGTCCTTCGAGAAACCCCTTGGCCGAAGCGGGTGCATCGCCGTCGCCATAAGTCGCGGTCAGGATGAGGATGCGCCGCGCCTGCCCGTAACGGGCCGGGTCGAAAGCCGACATCGGCGCGGCATGGACGGCCTGACCGGCGTCGGACAGCGCCGCATGCAGCGTAGCGGCAAAGCCCCATGTGCTACCGCCTTCACTGCCGACGAGAATGATCGTCTCCGCCTTTCCTGCGGAAACATTGCCGCGAATACGTGGCCGTCCGCGACGCCCGGCGAACCAGAGAACAACGCCCGTGCCCGCCATGACTGGCACACCAAGAGCCGCCAGGCCAAGGATCAGCGCCAGAACAGAAGCCCCCCGTCCCGTATGGAGCATATAAATGGTTTCCGACAGACGTTGCCATCCGGTCAGGCCGCTCCAGCCGAGAAGAGCGCCCGTGCCCTGATCGATATAGCCGGTGCCCCGGTCGGTCTTAAGGGTGAGAATGTCCATCGGGTTGGATGGATCGGCGAATGACAGGCTGCGCATTTCCGCAACCGGTATCTGCCGCAGCGGTTCCATCGTCGCCGGAAGCGCTCCAGTCTGGCCGCTTGCCTCAGTCTGCATGACCGGCGAAACCGCACTATCAGGCAACAGGTCGAAGGTGGAGGCCGTCATCCACAAAGCCGTGGCCGAGGAAAGCAGCAGGCCTGCGACGGCCAGTCGGGCGACCTCGACATGCAGACGCCCGGAGAGCGGGCCACGCAGGCGCGAGAACCAGTGCTGCCAACCCCCGGCCCGACGTGCGACAAGCGCCACCCCGGACAGGCTCAGCACCAGCATGGCGGCAGCGCCCGCAGCCATGACCATGCGACCGCTATCATCAAGAAAGAGCGAACGATGCAGACCCGTCAGCCAGCGTTCGACTGGATTCGGATCGGCAGAAGCGATAGCCTGACCGGTGACGGGATCGATGACCGCCGCGTTAGACGCACCATTATCGAACCAATAGGCCGTCATCCGGCCAGACGGCGCCCGCCGGATTTGCTCCACCTGCGGATAGACCGCTTGAACACGCGCCGCCAGATCGGCGATCGAACGTGTCACATCTGCCTGTGGAGACGAAATACTTTCGACAGCGGGAAAAATCGACAGGGCTGCACCGCTGATACTGAGCACAATCAGGAGCAACGCGGCAAGAAGTCCCGGCCAACGATGGATAACGCGGAACATAGCAATCACCGTTTATAGTGAATAATCGGCTGTTGCGATGTAACGGCGTCCTTTGACTGGAGCTTTCACACCGCCGGATGTCAGCGGTATAACCACCTCATCGGGACTGTCGCGCATGTCTTCCACCGCAGCGTCGACGTGCAATGTGTAGCCCGCATCAAAAAACGCATCGGCCAGATCAACCGTGATTTTAAGCGTCTTGCCCGTCCCGACGCTCGCGCCAGTGATACCATTGATTTCGCTCGTGTTGCCACCCGTTGCGCGATACCACCCAGACAGGTGTTCGTAATACTTGGATTTGCCACCAGCCATCCAAAGACTACCAGCATATTTGCCCTGAGCATCGGTGACATAATAGGCGAGATAAGCGCCGTCCCCGCCATAGCTGTTCAGCGTCGTGGTCAGAGTTACGGGTCGCGCCATGGCGATACCCGGAAGCGTAAGTGCCGTGGTCATTGCCAATACTGCGAGAAGTACTTTCATGTCAGACTACCTCTTTCAAAGAAACTGGCGCACGGACCTGAACCGGATCCGTGTTCATGCCAGCCACTCTCGCAAGAAGAGCTGAACGCCGCCTGACACTGATGTAATTTCTGCTTCAGCGCTTTGTCAGGAAAGACATAACGAAAACGGTGGACCTGCCAGCAAGTCCACCGTTTTAAGAACCGACGATGCGGGCTGTTATCAATGCAGCGACATGCGCTTGAGCGTGCCGTCGCGCAAAACGAACTGGTGCCATATCGCCATCAGCGCATGAAGACCGGCCAGATAAAGAATGATGGTGCCGGCATTCTCGTGGAAGTCGGCGATCAATCCGGGGGAGCCTTGCACTGGGGCCGTAATGGCTGGAACGGAAAGGCCGAAGAATGATATGGGAACGCCAATCCGCGAGGCGGCATACCAGCCGCTGAGCGGCAAGGCGAGCAGAAACAGATAGAGGATTGCATGACCTGCCTTGGCCGAAAGCGCAAGCATCCCTTGCATCGGAGATGCTGACGGCGCAGCGCCAGAAAGACGCAAGAGAATGCGTGGGAAAACAAGCACGAGCACGGCAAGCCCTAGAGAAAAATGCAACAAAGGCGGATTTTCCGCCATACGGCGTCCACCCACCGACGTCAACCATGCTCCGAGGATCAACGCTGCGGTGAACCAGTGAATCACAACCATGCTTTTTGAATAACGATCAGGACTGCGAGGCATGACAAGTCTTTCCTTGACTGAACGCGCTCTATTAGCGGAGCGCCGGGTGCTTATTTGGCGGGGAGTTTTCTCGAGCAAGCGGCTGGAAAGCATGCCGACGCAGCGCTTGACACCTATCCCTAGTTATCTCTTGATTTGCGACGGCGATCATCGTCGTGGTCGGATTCGCCGACCTTGTGTTTTATCTTGACTATAGCAAGCGTCGCCGGATCAACTTTGGCCCTGAAAGCCATTCCGGTTTTGTCGGAGCCGCGGATCTCATAACAGCCGTCGTCGATTTTGATCCGCGCTACGGTCCAGCCGCGAGAAGTAGCCATGGCCTGAACCGCGTCCCTGGATTGCCACTTGTCCATCGACACATGGCAGTCATCATCGGCTCGCGCCACGCCGCTTCCTGCTGAAATCAATAAAAGGGAGATTGCAGCAAGGTAATTTACCATCATATCATTGTTCCTGATCAATGCGCTTTGAAGAGAATATTGCCAGCCATTTCTGACGAACAGCTGAAGCTGGCAAGGATATGACGTCAGAGGAATGACAGGTTACAGCTTCAGTTAGAATATGTTCACATCTGACTGAATCGGGTCGACACGGGGCCGCTTCTTATTGAATAAAGGGTGCTGTTGTATGCGGGTTCTGTTGATCGAAGACGATACAATCCTGGGCAAGGCCGTTCGCGACCATATCGCCGTCAACCATTCCGTGGATTGGGTGACCCGGCTCGACGACGCAACAGAGCATGTCAACTCTGCAGTCTACGACCTAATGCTGTTGGACCTGATGCTTCCCGACGGGCTGGGTGTCAATTTTTTACGCAATCTTCGCGCCAAAGGCAGTGTCACGCCTGTCATTATCCTCACGGCACTGGACCAGATTTCCGACCGGATAGAAGGACTCGATGCCGGGGCAGACGATTACATGATCAAACCGTTCGATCTGGCGGAACTGTCGTCACGACTGAATGCCGTTGCGCGACGTTACAGCGGCAATCCCAACCCATTGATCAAAATAGGCGACCTCCAGATCGATCTGGCCGCCAAGACCGTGAGGCAGGACGGGCGTCCCGTTGAACTGACCGGTCGCGAATGGGCATTGCTAGAAAACTTCCTGCAGCGACCTGGTATTGCATTGACCAAGTCGCAACTCGAGGACCGGCTCTATGCCTTTGGCTCAGAGGTCGAGAGCAATACAATTGAGGTCCATGTCAGCCGTCTCCGCAAAAAGCTTGGACATGCGATCATCGAGACGGTTCGCGGCATCGGATACCGGCTTGGAAACGCAAAATGATGCAACCGAAGAGCCTGCAATGGAGACTTTCGCTCTGGCTCGGGCTCGGCGCGGCCCTGTTGTGGGTTGTTACAACGATTGTGACAGCACACCTTCTGCGCCAGGAACTGAATAAGGCCTTTGACAGCGCCCTCGAAGAAACGGCGCAACGCATTCTGCCGGTCGCGGCGCTCGAGATTCTGGGGCGCGATGCCGACGACACCGAGCAGAGGGTGGCGACCCTGCGCCAACACGACGAATATTTCACCTATGTGGTGCGTGACGCAGCCGGAACCGTGCAGATGCGTTCCCATAGTGCGGATGTGACCATTTTTCCGCCCTACTCAAAAATGGGTTTCAGCAGCACACCAACCCACAGGCTCTACTCTGACGCCGCAATGCAGGGTAGTCTCACAATTACTGTCGCTGAACCCCTCTCCCACCGGCGCGATACGGCTAAGCACATATTATACACGCTTGCTGTACCTCTCTCCCTGGCCGTCCTCCTCGGCTTGATCGGTGTCTGGTTCATCGTACGTCTTTCCATGGCGCCGGTTCGCAGTTTTCGCGATCAGATTGAGGCGCGTGGCAGCGGAGATCTTAATCCAGTCGCCGTAAATGGGCTTCCCTCCGAAATTGACACTGTTGCCATAGCGGTAAATCGGCTGTTGGACCGTTTGAAACTGACCCTGGAAGCCGAACGCAGTCTTGCGGCCAAATCAGCCCACGAATTGCGCACCCCGGTGGCAGCGGCGCTCGCACAGTCGCAAAGACTGATCGCCGAGGCGCCCGATGCTACCACGCGCGAACGTGCGCAGGACATGGAAACGGCGCTACGCCGCCTCTCCCGCTTGACAGAAAAGCTGATGCAGCTGGCAAGAGCTGAGGGCGGACGGCTCCTTGCCGAAAAGCCAGTAAATATTGCTGCAATCCTTCGATTAGTTGTAAGCGAGGTCAGCGGATTTACCGATGCTGTCGGTCGCATCGAAATGACTCTCCCCGATTGCCCGGTGCTTAAGAGCATCGATGCGGATGCCTTTGCCATACTGGCGCGAAACCTGATCGAAAACGCACTCAAACACGGTGCACAGGACATGCCTGTTCTCGTAAGTCTTAAAAGCGACGGGGAACTGCGTGTTGTTAATGGCGGCCCAGTCGTGCCGCCCGAAACGCTTGCTCGGCTGAGTGAGCCGTTCGAGCGCGGTCAGGCTCTTGTGCGCGGTGCAGGACTTGGTCTTGCCATTGCCAAAACAATTGCTACTGGAGCAGGCGGTCGGTTAGAGTTTTTCTCTCCGGCATCAACCAAGAAAGACGGCTTCGAAGCGAGGTTTTCTTCCATTGCATGCACGCCGAACCGGTGCACCACTGACCATTGAGAAGCGCCTCACTGCTTTGATTGCCAGTCAGAAATTCTTGGCCAATGCCGGTTGGTTCGCCGATTGGCCTTAAATATTCTGCTCCAGTATCAGCTGTCGCCAGGTTACCGTTGGTGTTAGTTTTTAGCGGGTTGTCCCAATTATTCCAGAACAGGTCGTTGCAGCACACCATTCATAGTATTTAGATACGACATCAAGGCTTTCGTCCGATCATCGTTGTAACAGTCTCAACCTTGTCGAGCCAATCGGCGGCGGTCTCATCGGTCCAGGCCACAACGGCTCGAATCCTGTCGTACTCCTCTTGAACATTGCGCCTGAAAATTGGCTCGTGATGAGCGATGCGATTGCGCAAATCGCGGATTCTCGCGAGTCGATCAAAGCCCTCGGCTCGCAGTTGCTGGATAGTTTTCAGCGGATCCGTATTCGGAAAGACTGTCTTGAACTGCTTGTTCCAGATTACGGCATCATGGCTTTTCGTGAACATGCGCTCCCAGAAGACAAACTTTAGTTCGGCTACAATCTTCCCCGACGTCGGTAGCCTGCTCAGGCCAAGTAGATCCCGGCGTGGACTATAGCCGATCACCGGGTTACGAAGACTAATTTCGAAGCCCTTTTCCCAAGGCCAATTCGGACCGTAGGTTCTCTCGATCGCCGTGACTATTGAATTGCGAACGCTGACTTCACATATCTGAAGCGGAACAAAGAACGCCGCCGACAACTCCATATTCCAGCGATAGAGTTCAAGCGCGGCCTCTTTATTACTTGCCTTCTCCGCCAGATAAGTCGCAAACCGTGGCGCTGATAGCACCGTGGGGAGACTATGGATTTCTTCGGGTGTGAAAGGCATTGCGTCATTCCTTATCGAACTGCCGACGTTGACAGCGACGGCAGTTCGGACTAAGTTGGTTGTCGAAAGGCGCGTGAGGTCGCGGGGTAACACCACCCTCATCGTCATACGATATAAAGGAAAGGCCCGCCTCTGGCGGGTTTTTCTCGTTTCTGACCCAGATCATTTTGCAGGTTCCGCCGAAGGGCCGACCCGCTCTTCCAATCTTTCAGAACCGTTTTCCGAATTTGCTGCCTGCGCCTTGTTCTGAGCGTCCAAAGCTGCCAAATATTCCCTATACGCTTCGATCTCGCCGAAAGCTCCAATTTCTATCACACGATCAATAAAGCGCGCATAAAGCCCCTCCTGGATCTTTCCCTTTTGGTACAGTGATTCGACGGTCACATTGGGGTTGATGAGCATAACGTAATGGAAATCGCCCGAAGGCCCTTTCTTACAGGCGATGAACCCTAGATCACGAAGTGCCTTCATACGCTTTCGCCAAGTATCCACCGCGCGCTCACCCGTAAACCCCGCCTCGGCGGCAAAGGTTGTCGGGTTCTCAATCGACACAAACGGAAAATCCGGAGCGCGCGCCCAAAGCCCAAAAAGTGTGTGGCCCGCCGGGCTACCTTTTGTCTGCGCGTCAATAGCCTGCATGGCGATTGGCATCGTCCTGGGAACCGTCGTAAAGCCGTCATTGGTTTTGCGATGCCAGAGAATTGTCGGTGAGGTGCCGGGGAAATGCAGCTCCAACTGCTGTTGCGGGGGGCGTTTGCGGGAGGGGGCGAAATCCTACGTTAAGCCGAGAACGCGCTTACCGTAGTCCCTTAGTTCGCCATTCGGGCCGACATAGCGATAGAGAGTGACGCGCTCGATCCCAAGTTCCTTGCAAAGATCGGAAACGGAAGTGTCGCGCTGCGCCATGGCGGCCTGTGCGAGACGGACCTGTGCTTTGGTGAGGGCAAATTTTCGGCCCCCTTTGCGACCGCGCGCTCTTGCAGCAGCGAGACCGGCCATGGTGCGCTCGCGGATCAGGTCACGCTCGAACTCGGCCAAGGTTGCGAAAATGCCGAAGACCATGCGGCCGGATGCTGTTGTGGTGTCGATCTGAGCGCCCTTTCCGGTCAGCACCCGCAAACCGATATTGCGATCAGACAGATCCTTCACCGTGTTGACCAGATGGGCAAGAGACCGCCCGAGACGGTCAAGCTTCCAGACAACCAGCACATCGCCGTCACGCAATGCTTTGAGGCAGGCGGTCAGACCAGGGCGATCCTCACGGCTGCCGGAAGCGCGATCCTCATAGATCTTGTTTTGTTCGACGCCGGCAGCGCTCAAGGCATCGCGTTGCAGGTCGAGCGACTGAGACCCATCAGCTTTGGAAATGCGTCCATAGCCGATTAACATTTCCGCCATTCCATGACCATGGTGAATGGCGTCGTGAGATACCTTTGCACCCTGTCTTGTGGACCCCTAGATGGTCTCGGTTCATCGAAGAACGTCAGTTTCAAGCCTTCATCAAGCAATGCAGACATGTAAGTGCTCAAGGGGCGATGCCAGTTTCGCACTCGCAAGCCATCCCATTCGAACCACTCTGCCCGTTCACCAAAATAGTTTCCAAGAGGATGGTACGCACGACCGTCTTCGCCTTTGATCCACCCAATTGTGCCATTGGAAGTGCAGAAACTTGTCAGGTTTGCGATCAGAATTCTTCCGCCGGGCTTGAGAATGCGAGTGGCTTCTCGAACCGCCGTGTGTATGTCGTCAATGTCGATAAGGCTCAGGTAGAATACTGCGAGGTCGAACTCTTCATCATAGAAAGGCAATTTCTCGGCAAAAGCGTTGAGATATTTACCAGCTGGATCACGGTTTCGTGCTCTTTCAATAAACGGTTCGATTGGATCAATTCCGACAGCATCGATACCGATCTCCTTTGCCATACGGCAAAACCGTCCTTCGCCGCAGCCGATATCCAACATTTTTGCCGCGCCCGACAATTCGGCTCGTTCCAGCATCGGCTTGTCGAGGATGAACTCGCGCGCGAAATCGCCGGCATCTGGCATTCTGTCGATCCACGCTTGAGAAGAGCTAAGCCAACCGTTCTCATCCGGGTCACGTTGGTTCATTGCCTGTTATTCCCTGTTACACAAACGGTGGTTTGAGGCGGTGCGTTTGCCACAAATGATTTGATCGCTGGAAATGTATCTCAACCAGCTTCATAAACAGAGCGTCTTGAACATCCTCGAATTTTGATAAAGGAACATGGATGCCGCGTCGCGTCACTCTCACTGATCGGCAAAGGGACGCGCTGCTGCGTCTGCCAATCTCGCTGGTGGATTTACTCAAGCATTATACGTTGAGTGATGAAGACCTCGGCCACATCAAGCTTCGCCGCCGTCCACACAACAGGTTCGGCTTCGCCCTGCAATTATGCGTCCTGCGCTATCCCGGTCGGGTGCTGGCACCCGGCGAACTGATTCCAGCAGAGGTCGTCGAATTTATCGGCGCACAACTCGGCTTGCATGCCGAGGATCTGGTTGACTATGCCGCCCGTGAGGAGACGCGACATGAGCATCTGGCGGAGTTGCGGGCGCTCTACGGATTCCGCACATTCTCTGGACGTGGTGCGCGCGAATTGAAGGACTGGCTGTGCCGGGAAGCCGAGATAGCGGTGTCGAACGAGGATATTGCCCGTCGCTTTGTGGCTGAATGCCGTCGCACCCGCACGGTTCTTCCCGCGACATCCACGATCGAGCGCCTCTGCGCCACGGCTCTGGTCGATGCCGAGCGGCAAATCGAGGCGCGGATTGCCGATCGGTTGTCCATGCCTATCCGGGAACAGTTACTGGCATTGCTAGAGGAGACGGCTGACGATCGGGTGACCCGTTTCGTATGGCTGCGTCAGTTCGAGCTCGGCTCGAACTCGTCGTCGGCCAACCGGCTGCTCGACCGGCTCGAGTATCTGCAACGTGTCGATCTTCCCGAGGATATGCTTGCTGGTGTTCCTGCTCATCGGGTGACGCGTTTGCGCAGGCAGGGCGAACGGTATTACGCCGACGGCATGCGTGATCTCCCGGAAGACAGGCGGCTTGCGATTCTGGCGGTGTGCGCGTCTGAATGGCAGGCGATGCTTGCTGATGCCGTGGTCGAAACCCACGACCGGATCGTCGGCCGTCTCTACCGGGCGTCGGAGCGCATTTGCCAAGCGAAGGTCGCTGACGAGGCGAACGCGGTGCGCGACACCCTGAAATCCTTCGCTGCAATTGGAGGGGCCCTGGTCGATGCACGAGATGACGGCCAGTCGCTGAACGACGTTATCGCGAGCGGATCAGGGTGGGATGGATTTAAAACTCTTGTCGCGATGGCTGCCAGGCTAACCGCCACCATGACTGCCGATCCGCTCAATCATGTGCTCGACGGCTATCACCGTTTCCGCCGGTACGCTCCTCGCATGTTGCGCTTGCTCGATTTGCGGGCTGCGCCAGTCGCGCTGCCGCTTCTAGAAGCGGTGACGGCCCTGCGTACTAGTTTGAACGATCCCGCGCTGACCTGCTTCCTGCGACCGAGCTCCAAATGGCATCGCCATCTTCGTGCCCAGACGGCTGGTGATAGTCGCCTCTGGGAGATCGCGGTGCTGTTCCATTTGCGCGATGCGTTCCGCTCCGGGGACGTTTGGCTTGCCAAGTCCCGGCGCTATGGCGATCTGAAACACGCACTTGTTCCGGCGCAAGCCGTGGCGGAAAGCGGCCGTCTCGCCGTACCATTGCGGCCGGAGGAATGGCTGGCAGACCGGCACGCTCGCCTCGACATGCGGTTGCGCGAGCTTGGCCGTGCGGCACGCTCGGGCACGATTCCCGGCGGGTCGCTCGAAAACGGCGTTCTGCATATTGAGAAGCTCGAAGCCGCCGCGCCGACAGGCGCCGAAGATCTAGGCTGTGCACTCATAAAT
>NZ_NNRK01000008.1 GCF_002252475.1 Brucella rhizosphaerae
CTAGAGCGTAGACTCATAAACTGATGCACCAGATGCGGACAGCTATGAGTTTGACCGCGGCCAGGAAATTGGCAGGGTTCTTATCGTAACGTGTGGCGATGCCACGATAGTGTTTGATGCGGTTAAAGAAGCGTTCGACCAGGTTTCTCTGGCGATAGACCCATGGTGAGAACGCGAAGACGTCTTTACGGCTGGATTTGGGAGGGATATTGGCCCAGATTTTGAGGTCTGCTGCTGTCTTGCGGATTGCGTCGGTATCGTAAGCCTTGTCCGCAAGCAGCGTGCCACCTTCTTTAACGCAGGCCATCAGACCTTCCGCCTGCGAGCAGTCAGCAACCTGACCACCCGTCAGGCAAAGATTGATCGGACGGCCTTCTGCATCAACAATTGCGTGGATTTTGCTTGTGAGGCCGCCACGGGAACGTCCCATGCCACCATCGTCGGCATCCCCTTTTTTCCTGTGGCTCCGTGCTGGTGAACGCGGACACAGGTACTGTCGATCATCACGATATCACCATCATAGGCTTGAGAGACGGCCTCCAGCAGTCGATCCCAGACACCAGCACGTCGCCAACGAACGAACCGGTTGTAGCAAGTCGTTGCAACACCATAGCGCTCTGGGATTTCTGACCATGATGACCCGGTGCGAAACCGCCACAGGATTCCGTTGAGAACCATGCGGTCATCAACCCGTGGAACTCCACGAGGTTTGCACGGCAACAGGGGTGCAATAATTGACCATTCCCGTTCTGTGAGCTCATAGCGGCGACGTGACATCAAAGACCTCCAAATCCGAGACCTTTGAATCACTAATCCATTCAAATAGCTAGCCTATTTATGAGTGCACAGCCTA
>NZ_NNRK01000009.1 GCF_002252475.1 Brucella rhizosphaerae
AACATCACCATGGATAATGCCACGGTCATCCGCACCACGGGTGTTGGCTCACATGCAATTTCCATTGAGGGTGGCGCAACAAAAACCTATGGCAGGGATGCCGACCTTGCCACTGATATCTCGGTGACGGGTAAGGACTCGGCGGTGTTTCATGCTGTCGACACGGGCAGCGTACTGACCGTGAGCGATGTCACTTTAAATCCCACTGCTGCATCGGGTGCGGACACATGGACAGCAATAGCCGAAAATGGCGGTACGATTGATTTTGCGAATATCGCCAGCGGCATCAAGAGTATCTGGGCGAAGGGGTCTGA
>NZ_NNRK01000010.1 GCF_002252475.1 Brucella rhizosphaerae
GAGAACGAGAACGGCAAGCTCATTGCCGGCATCACCGGGCAATATGGCAATGCGCATTCCAGCATCGACAATCTGACCGGCGACGGCAGCGGCGAGATCAACACTCAGGGCTGAGGTCTTGGAGCAACCGCCACCTGGTATGGAACGTCCGGCTTCTATCTTGATGCTCAGGCGCAGGCCAACTGGTATGACAGCAATCTTGATGTCGATGCCGTCAACCGGTCGCTTGCCAATGGCAACAAGGGCTTTGGCTATGCACTAAGCCTTGAAGCGGGCCAGCGCTTTGCCATGGACCAGAACTGGTCGCTGACCCCGCAGGCGCAGCTCTCCTGGTCGTCTGTTGATTTTGACACCTTTACCGATAGCTATGGCGCGCGCATTTCCAATCATGACGGCGACAGCCTGATCGGGCGACTGGGACTGGCTGCAAGCTATGCTAATCGCTTCACAGGCTCCGACGGTCGTGCAGTCTCCACCTCGGTCTATGGGATTGCCAATCTCTATCAGGAGTTCTCAGGCAATGCGCGGATGAACTATGCCGGCACTCCTCTTGCAAACGACAATGACAAGACCTGGGGCGGGATCGGTGCTGGTGGCACCTATGCCTGGGCCGACGACAAATACGCGCTCGTTGGCGAAGGCTCAATCAACACCAGCCTCAACAACTTCGCCAACGAGCGCGTATTTGTCGTCGGCCCAGGCATAGGTGCCACCAGCACCGATCCCGCCCCAGGTCTTGTCATTGTCGTTTGCAAGAGGAGTGCC